>OZ245766.1:1180000-6097878 GCA_965227495.1 Chryseolinea sp.
ATACTCCTGAGAGACCGATAGAGAACCAGTACTGTGAAGGAAAGGTGAAAAGTACTCCGAATAGGAGGGTGAAATAGAACCTGAAACCATACGCTTACAAGCGGTCGGAGCTGAGAAATTCAGTGACGGCGTGCCTTTTGCATAATGAGCCTACGAGTTACTGTCACTGGCAAGGTTAAGTGTCTGAAGACACGCAGCCGGAGCGAAAGCGAGTCTGAATAGGGCGTACAGTCAGTGGGAGTAGACGCGAAACTTTGTGATCTACCCTTGGTCAGGATGAAGTTCCGGTAACACGGGATGGAGGTCCGAACTAGTAAACGTTGAAAAGTTTTTGGATGAACTGAGGGTAGGGGTGAAAGGCTAATCAAACTGAGAAATAGCTCGTACTCCCCGAAATGCCTTTAGGGGCAGTGTGGAGGTTAAGTTTTGTACAGGTAGAGCTACCAATTGGACTAGGGGGAGTCACATCCTACCAAATCCAGATGAACTCCGAATGGTACTAAATATACTCTGCAATGAGGGCATGGGTGCTAAGGTCCGTGTCCGAGAGGGAAAGAACCCAGACCTGCAGCTAAGGTCCCAAAATCTACACTAAGTTGAACTAAGGCGGTTCAGTTGCTTAGACAGCCAGGATGTTTGCTTGGAAGCAGCAATTCATTTAAAGAGTGCGTAACAGCTCACTGGTCGAGCGACAGAGCATCGATAATAATCGGGCATCAAGTGTAGTACCGAAGCTCAGGATTTAGCAGCAATGCTAAGTGGTAGGGGAGCATTCTAACAGCGGAGAAGTCGTCTGGTAATGGACGGTGGAGCAGTTAGAAAAGCAAATGTAGGCATAAGTAACGATAAGGCAGGCGAGAAACCTGCCCACCGATAGACTAAGGGTTCCGCGGCAATGCTAATCATCCGCGGGTAAGTCGGGGCCTAAGGCGAGCCCGAAAGGGGTAGTTGATGGACAACCGGTTAATATTCCGGTACTAGCGTATTGAGCGATGGGGTGAAGGAGTAGTGACAGTTCCGCGATCTGACGAAATAGATCGTTTAAGGATGTAGGTATAGGCCTTGTAGGAAAATCCGCAGGGTTTGCTGAAATCTGAAAGTACCAGGAGGCTTCGGCCAAATGGAGTGAACGTAAGCAGACTTCCGAGAAAACCCCCTAAGCATATTGATACGGTACCCGTACCGCAAACCGACACAGGTAGTCAAGGAGAGAATCCTAAGGTGCTCGAGTGAATCATGGTTAAGGAACTAGGCAAATTAAACCTGTAACTTCGGGAAAAGGGTTGCCTCTCTTTAGCAATAAAGAAGGTCGCAGAGAAATGGCCCAGGCGACTGTTTAACAAAAACACATGGCTATGCGAAATCGAAAGATGAGGTATATGGCCTGACACCTGCCCGGTGCTGGAAGGTTAAGGGGGGACGTTAGTCGCAAGGCGAAGCGTTGAACTGAAGCCCCAGTAAACGGCGGCCGTAACTATAACGGTCCTAAGGTAGCGAAATTCCTTGTCGGGTAAGTTCCGACCTGCACGAATGGTGTAACGATCTGGGCACTGTCTCAACCATGAGCTCGGTGAAATTGTAGTCACGGTGAAGATGCCGTGTACCCGTCACGGGACGGAAAGACCCCATGCACCTTTACTATAGCTTCACATTGACATTGGGTAACTGATGTGTAGGATAGGCGGGAGGCTTTGATCCGTGGCCGCTAGGTTACGGGGAGTCAACGGTGAAATACCGCCCTTTATTTTCTTGATGTCTAATCCCTGAAAAGGGAGACAGTGTGTGGTGGGTAGTTTGACTGGGGTGGTCGCCTCCGAAAGTGTATCGGAGGCTTTCAAAGGTATGCTCAGTACGCTTGGTAACCGTACGTGGAGTGCAATAGCATAAGCATGCTTGACTGTGAGACTGACGGGTCGATCAGGAACGAAAGTTGGATATAGTGATCCGGTGGTTCTGTATGGAAGGGCCATCGCTCAAAGGATAAAAGGTACGCTGGGGATAACAGGCTGATCTCCCCCAAGAGCTCACATCGACGGGGAGGTTTGGCACCTCGATGTCGGCTCGTCACATCCTGGGGCTGGAGAAGGTCCCAAGGGTTAGGCTGTTCGCCTATTAAAGTGGCACGCGAGCTGGGTTCAGAACGTCGTGAGACAGTTCGGTCCCTATCTGTGATGGGCGCAGGAAGTTTGAGAGGATCTGACCTTAGTACGAGAGGACCGGGTTGGACCAACCGCTGGTGTACCGGTTGTGGCGTCAGCTGCATGGCCGGGTAGCTAAGTTGGGACGGGATAAGCGCTGAAAGCATCTAAGCGCGAAACCCACCTCAAGATGAGACTTCCATTGAGGGACGTCAGAGACTATGACGTTGATAGGCTGCAGGTGTAAAGGCAGAAATGTCAAAGCTGAGCAGTACTAATTACCCGAACGCTTCAAGCCCCCGCGATTTTGCAAATTGTCGCGGGGCAACAACGCACTACTATGTGCTTGCTCACATTACTAACTATTCTTTCATCATCGCATGTCAACGATATTAGACTGTGATTTATGTGATTCATATGATTTTTTATGATGAATGACAGACAAAGCAGTGAAGTGGTTCGGAGGGTTTATGGGTTGCATCAAAGCAATCACATACATCATAAGAATCACGGTAAAGAGTTTAAGGTGACTATAGCGGTGGGGATCACCTCTTCCCATTCCGAACAGAGCAGTTAAGCCCACCAGCGCTGATGGTACTAGGGTAAAACCCGGGAGAGTAAGTCGTTGCCTTTTTTTACTTCAAAGCCCTGATGACCACAAATCATCAGGGCTTTTTTATTGACTGGAATTTATCCACTTAAGTCGATGATGGTAAAGCATTTTGGCGTTTGCCATCAGAGAAGTATCTTTCAAGTTGGAATGAATACTTTTAATCATTGAAACAGAAACCACTCATCCTGACATTAGGATTTCTCTGCATAACCGTTGGTGGATATTTCGCCTACAATCATTTCTTTAATCGCCCTACAATTTTAGCATGGAACATTGTTCCTAGAGAAACAGTATTGGTTTATGAAAGTAGTGGATGTCAGGATTGCCTAAAGCGGTTCGAGAATTCATCTGTAGCTAATATCTTAAAGGCTGTAGCTTTTTCGTCCGGAAATGACTCACTCCCTTATTTTTCAGACTTCATTTTTTCAGCCCGGCCTGGTGCGCTTATCTCACTACACGTAACCAAACGAGATGACTTTGATTTTGTGTTCTATGTTCCGTTCAATAAGCAGATTGAACGCGAAATAATTGCGAAGACTGATGAATTGAAGAACAAAGCACAAGGAGGAATATCGTTTTCAGAGAGAGAATACGATGGTGTGAAAATTCAGGAAATGATTAGAGGTAAGAAATTATTCTCATGGGTATTTTTGGAGAATATTTGGGTGGGAAGCTTTACCCCTATTTTGATTGAGGATGTTATTCGAACCTATCGGTCGGAAGAAAATTTTAGAGCAAGTGTATCGAGTGCCCAACAATTAACAAGAATAAAAAATGATGGTGGTAATGTGTATTTGAACCTAAAAGGGTTTGCTCAATTTATCTCCCTTTTTACGAATGAGGCACCATCTCAAATCATTCAGAAGTTTGGTCAATCTGCCTTATTGGATGTAAAACAAGATGAGTATCAAAATTTTATCCTTAATGGATTTACTCAAGACAGTACTCTTCATACGAATCAAATATTATCGGTGTTTAAAAATCAGAAGCCTGTTCCTTTTTCAATAAAGGGGTTTGTGTCTAACCGAACAATTCTGTTTGCTAATTATGGCATTAGCGATGGCTCACTTTTTTTTGCTGATTTAAAATCATTTAATGAAGCAAATCATTTTGCAAACGACACGTTAACAAAGGTGGAGAAATCTCTCCGCGTTGATCTGCAAAAAATCAGAAAAAATCTTACGGGAGAAGTAAGTGTGAGTTGGGTTGAATCAAAGAAGCAAAAAACATCCAAAGTCATTATTATAAATACTAAGAATGGAATGGACGAATGGCTTACCACATTAAACACATTATCCGAAAAGCTTAGTATTGATACTGTTTTTTACGAGAAGTATGCTGAGTATGAGATTAGAGAATTACCTCTATTTCGATTCCCGGAAAAAATATTTTCTCCGTTAGTTTCCGGGTTTGATAATACATACTACACAACTATTGGAAATATGATTCTCTTAGCCGAGGATTTAGATGAACTAAAATTGTACTTAGATGATATTGATAGAGAAGACACTTGGGGGAAGTCAGTAGCTCAAAATAAATTTCTTGAAACAACTTTACTGGAATCAAACATCAGCGTTTATATCAACACAAGCCTTGCACTGAATGTTCTTTCCAGTTCTCTTCAGCCTCGTTGGAGAGAATTTATTCAACAAAACCATTCTCTCCTCAGCACATTGAATATGGGCTCTATTCAATTCAGTCATTTGAACGATAGTTATTATACTAACATCTCATGGTCTTCTGGAATAGCAAAACCCGGAAAGAAAAATATCATTGAATCTTCTTCAAAGATCGTTACCAACTTAAACCGACCTATTTCTAGATTCTTTGCAGTAAAAAATCATCAAACCAAAGCAACCGAAATGCTTGTTCAGGATGAAGCAAAAGAATTACGATTAATTTCCTCTGATGGGAATGTGCAGTGGACATTACCCTTGGATAATCTTATCCAAGGTGATGTGTTCGAAGTTGATTATTTTAACAATGGGAAACTTCAATACTTCTTTGCTACGTCCGGGCAGTTGCATGTTATCGACCGGTTAGGAAAATATGTTGATCCATTTCCGGTTAAGATTTCAGAGCGCAACATAGAATACGTTAGTGTTGTTGATTATGATCACAGTAAAAAATACCGCTTTCTTATTAGTGGTAAGGCAGGCAAATTTTGGATGTACGATAAAGAAGGCAAGAATCTGGAGGGTTGGAACCCCAGCAAAGTAAAGGGGGAATTGTGTACAGCCCCGCAACATCATCGAATTCGAGGAAAGGATTATATTGTGATGGTACAGCGCGATGGTAAAGTCAGTGTTGTGAATCGAAGAGGCGAGCTCTTGAAAAAATTTCCGTTGGATTTAAACGCCAGACCTTCTGGTGATTACTTCTTAGAGGCCGGAAAAAATTCGGCTGACACTTATTTTGTTATTGTTTCGCGCGATGGTTTCCGAATAAAATTTAGTCTTGATGGTAAAATTCATAGTCGTGAAACGTTGTTGAAAAATAATCCTGATGCTTATTTTAGTCTTGTGTCAGAGCGCAATGGGAAGTCATATTTGATTGCTCGTCAGGAAACAAAGCAACTAACTTTATTTGACGATGACTTGAAAGAAAAGATCACAAGTGATTTCATTGGAAATAATGGAGTTGCAATTTCATATTCAGATTTTGGTGCAGGAAGGACCTACGTTACTCTTACTGATTTAGTTCAGGATTTATCCTTTATCTACAATGGGCAAGGAAAATTATTATCGCCAGTTCCAATTGAAAGTCATGCAATATTTATTCGCCCTTCCGAACAAGAAAAAATAAGGGCATGTACCTTTTTGGATAGAAGTGTAACGATTCAGCCTTTCTAAAAAGGTTACTTTTAAAATGAGGTAGTATTAAACCTAAATTAAATAATTCTTATGAAGCGAATTTATTTTTATGCGTTCTCTGCTGCATTTGTGCTTCTTTCAGTCGTAAATGGAAAGGCGCAAATACAGGTACATGTTGGGGCCACAACTGCGGTAAATGCCACTTTTGTATTGGATAAAGGTTTATCGGAAGATCCCCGCTACAATTCTAAAATGACCTACAACACAGCACCGATTGGTTTTAATTTTGGTGTTGACTTTACAAATAAATTTGGGCTTTCTCTTGAATCGATCTTATCTAATCAAGGTCAGGTTTATGAAGTTATCAATGCTGCTAAACAAATTTCTGGAGAACGTAAAATTGATTTGACATATTTGAATTTGCCCCTGCTTGTAAGGTTTATGAGTGGCGGAAACGGTGGTGCACGCGCCAATTTTAATATTGGGCCTCAAATGTCATTTCTTACTCAAGCAACTGAGACATTACAATTTAAAGCTGGTGACTACACAATTCCTGATGATCCAAGTTTTGAGATTCCAGAAGGTGGAACGGATAATGGTGATGGCACATATAACATTCCGGAAGGTATGGGTACCCCAGAGAATCCGGAAGAGATTTATTCAAAAGCTGGAGACAACTTTAAGAATACAGAATTTCAAATTGCAGCCGCTTTCGGATTGGATATTGACATTGCAAAGCATTTGTATTTAACAACTCAAATCAGAGCTAACTACAGTTTAACGGACATGAAGAATGGTGATGCATGGGATACGATAATCAGCGGCAAACCTCAGGATATTTTAAGTCAGCGTGCTAACTTATTAGTAGGTGTCCAACTTGGATTACATTATACATTTGGTGTCACCAGATCATTCAAGTTCAAAAATTAATTGATCATTAGCAGTTATATCGAACTGTCAATTGTTCGATAAACCTCTGCATTAAATTAAAAAAGGAACCCTGTTCAAAACAGGGTTCCTTATTTTTCTAGTACTCGTAATGCTTATAAAATGTTACGCTGTTATTAAATTATAAAACTGGTTAACTGTCAACATCTTCAGTTAATAACAATTAAACTATTTAGAAATCAGGACAAGGAATAATCAACTTATCTCTGGGTGGTTTACGCGGATCGCGAATGGGCCATGTGTAAACTAAACTGATTTCATGTGCGCCCCCACTTCCAATACCAAGTTTTGAAACGGTATAATCGTAGCTGTAACCAATATTCAATGCGTCTTTTGCACCGAGCTTTACAAAGCCGAGCATCAACACAATGGATTCATTATTTACAAAGCCGTTTACATTCTTAAATGGAATACCTCTATACCATGTGCCTAACACAATGGGTTCGAACGTGAAATACACACCAACATCAAGCTGATCAAATTTACCCTGATGGCGATATTGAACCGCTGGAGAAATGCTACGTTCTGATTTCCGCGCATAAACACCGCTGCCAACAACACCGGGCTTCAACTTAAATTTGAAACCGCCATGAACAGAATATTTTCTTGGAAGTGGACTGTTCTCACCAATAAGACTTTGATTTGGTTGGGTAAGATGCCATGCTGAAACACCAAGCCAAGCATTTTTGGTAAAGAATACACCACCAAATGAAAGATCAACAAACGTTTTACTGGAATAGGTATTGAATGTTTCTGCTGTTTGAGGAAGTATAAACTGACCAGTGTTTTGATCGAACTGATCACCAAATGTGAGCTTATCAAAATTAATGTCCCGATTAAAGATTGCCACTTGTACTCCAGGTCGAAATCCAATATTCTTGGTGATCTCTAATTCATAAGAATACTGCAAACCAAGACTGAGTGAACGTAAACCCGCTAATCCTTCAGAATCGCGTGTCAAAATCATACCCACACCACTTCTCTTATCTTCTATAAAAACATCGGCATAAACCGACATTGACGTAAAGTTTGCATCAATAGCAGGCCATTGATTACGGTAGTTCATGCCCACGCGCGCCTGCCCGGTTGCTCCTGTCAATGCAGGATTTAGATACAGTGGTGCCGCATAAAACTGAGAGAATTGTGGATCTTGTGCAGTTACCGCCCCTGCAACCGCCAGCATTAATACACACGAAAGAATGACTATTTTATACATCAACGTAAGTGAATTTGAATTCCACATATAAGGCAAAGTAAAGGAAAGATAATTGTTAATCGTTAATTGGGAATGTTTAATCGGTAAATGTTATTTGTTAAAAGGTAAAGAGCGAACCATGAGGAACATCTGAAATGATCTCAATCGACACCTATTAACCTATAACGATTAACTACTAACTAAGCCCTAGTAACGTAAATTTTAGGCAAATTGTATACTTTATAGGAACTTAGGCGTTTTAGGTTTGTTCCAATTATGGCCAAAAGGTAAGTTGAATAAGATTTGATGATGAAGATGCTGAAAGACCGGTTTTTTTTAAAATGCATTTTGCTGTTGCTCACGCTATTGCCTGCTGTTTTGCAAGCACAAAACTTCTCGCGATACAACTGGTATTTCGGAAGTTCTAATAACGCGATTCGATTTAGTCGTTCTGATAATTCCGCAAGTCACATCAATTTTGTTCAAGCGCCACCACTCGGTGTGGGAGGAAGTGCAGTTGCCTCCAGTAAATTAAATGGAGACCTTTTATTTTATACTGATGGCGTAAATGTATTTGATATCACCAATACCCGAATGCTCAATGGGTTGGGTTTAACTGGCAATGCCAGTGCGAATCAACCTGTTGCCATTGCAAAAGTGCCAGGTCAGGTCAGTCAGTATTACATCTTTACCAACTCAGCAAATTTTACAACAGGGGGTACCATTTCATTTTCGATTGTTGATATGGCCCTTCCGGGAAATTCGATAGCACCAGCACCACCTTCAGGCGATGTAATCAATCCAAAAAATACTTTTATTATCGGAGGTAGATCGGAAGCAATGATTACTGTACCTCATGCTAATGGTGAAGATTTCTGGTTGATCACACATGCCAACGGATCGAACGACTTTGATGTATTTCGATTCACTGCTGCTCAATTGACACCTGATCTTACCATTAATTTTCCAGGCCTTGGGCTAACTGAAGTTGCTGCTAATTTATCATACCATGAAAGGACTGGCCGCATAGCTCTTTCACCTCAGGAAGAAACCAGGGATGTTGAAATTCTAAACTTCGACAACGCAACCGGTATTCTGAGTTTGAACCAATACGTAGTGAACTCTGGATTGAACAGCACATTAGGGCAGGCCATCTATGATACCGAATGGAGTAATAGTGGCCAATACTTGTATCTATCAGTTCATGGAGATGCAGGCCCGCCAGTTATTCAAGCCGATGTTCTGCAATATGATTTGCTTACAGTCGGTACTACTCTTACCTCTGTTTTGCCAACTTCCATTTTCAGAAGTTATGGTTTACAGGTGGCGCCTGACAGTGCCATTTATCATCTATATCAGAGCACAGCGGGTGGACCCTTCTTTGTTGGAAAACTGACTAACTCAGATACTATTCCTACAGAAGTGATTTACACTCCTCAGGCTTTTGCGGGTACAATAAATTTTGCAGGCTTGCAATTTCCCTCTTTCGCACCCTCTGATACAACAGGGATAACCGTAACTATTCAACCCGTGACAGCGTGTGCAAATACACCTGTTACATTTTATCCAACGGTTACGCCTGGCGCGGATAGTATTGTTTGGGATTTTGGTGATGGTTTTGGTGGAAGCGGGTGGAGTCCGGTACATACCTACACTGCTCAAGGCTCTTTTCCAGTAACGGCAACAGCATTCTTAAATGGTCAATCGGTTACAAGTATACCACAGCCTGCAACGATCTCGCAGTTTGATCTTACACTTTCACTGGTGTCTGATACAACAGCTTGTGCTTGTGAATTTAAACCACCGTATGGTTCATCCTGCAACGGAGGGCCTTTCAATGTTACAGTTTCAGCACAGAATGGTTCACCTACGTATCAGTGGTTTGGACCGAGTGGATTATTAGCTTCACAAAATACCGCCACACTTACTCCTGATTCTTCGGGATACTATTACGTTGTTGCGACTGTTGGTCTTTGTTCAGCATATGCAGGTGTTAATATCAAAGCATACGATTCACTTGATCAACGCGCGAACATTTGGTACTTCGGGAATGGTGCCGGAATTGATTTTAATCCATTGCCAAGCGACCCTGCGGTAGCAATATCGAACTCAGTGATGAATACAACCGAAGGTACTTCCATTATATGCGATCGAAACGGGCAAGTTGTTTTCTTTACTGACGGTGATAAAGTGTGGCTCGGTGATGATCCTGTTACACCTTTTACCGAGGTGGCTTCCGGTATTGGTGGTACCCCAGAACCAAATCAGTCAACCCAATCTGCTTTAATCGTTCCATTTCCGGGTGATGAAACGATGTATTATATTTTCACCACTACCGCTATTGATGGATTCCCTGCTTCATACGAATTACGATATTCAGTTTTTGATTTAAAACTCAACGGTGGACTGGGTGGCATTGTGGATACAGATGCGAACCCTGCAACTTTTTTAGGTACATTATTATTTACGAAATGCACAGAGCGCATTACCAGCAATGGTAACTGGTTAATAGCACACGAGTTTGGAAATAATTCTTTCCGCGCATATCCCATCACTGCACAAGGTATTGGCAATCCGGTAATATCCAGTATTGGTTCTGATCATGTATTTACACCTGTTCAAAATGGACAAGGATATATGGAGTTAGGCTCAACAGGAAATCTTGCCGTGGCATTATCAACACCGGGAACTTCAAATACCGTTGAGATTTTTGATTTCATTGACTCCACCGGGATGATCACCAACTATCGCGTTGCTGATTTGAAAATTCCGGCAGGACAAGTGTATGGACTTGAGTTTAGCGGATCGAAATTGTTAACGACATGGAGTGATGGTACAAATTCACAGATTGTAGAATTCTTTTTTAATGCAGGTGATAGCGTATTCATATCAAAAGCACCACCCGTGAGTGTGCCGCCAGGTGTACATCTTGGCGCCATACAGACCGGCCCCGATGGACAAGTGTATGTGGCAGTAGAAGGAGCAAGTGCACTAGGAACAATACAAGTCGATGGTGATACAACATCAGCCTCAAACACAACTTTTTTATTAGCAGGTTTTCCGTTGTTAGGAGGAACAACCAGTCATTTAGGTTTGCCGAACTTTGTGCAGACATTGGCTAACCCATCACAACTACCCGGCATTACCTTTACAGGTGTCTGTTTAGGAAACCCAACAGATTTTACAGGAAGTGGAAAGGATTCCAATATCGATAAGTTTGATTGGAGTTTTGGTGATGGCATCACAGTACTGGATGGTGGCCCACAAGTATCGCATACCTATGTTTTGGCAGGAACATATCCCGTAACGCTTACAGTACGTAACAAGTGTGAAGATCCTGTAGCTGTTTTCACAAGAGATGTAACAATTTCGCCTCCACCATCTGCTCCAACCATTTTACAAGCTTTTGATACTCCTTTCCTATGCACCGGGGCAAAGGTTTTAGAAGCAACGCCATCAACAAATCCTGACCTTTCAAGACTTGATTTCTTATGGACAACGGGAGACACTACACGCACAATCACAGTGAATCAGACAAACTTTTACGGAGTAACAATAACGGATAATCTGGGATGTTCATCTACCGGTAATATGCTTATTTTAGATAACAGACCACAAGTAGATTTACCCGCCAATTCAGATGCGTGTCAGAACGATCCACCTCAAACCTTAAATGCTCAAAACCCGGCATTGGGAAATACTTTTCTTTGGACAGTTACCACTGGTGGAGTAACCACACCCACTGGTAGTACAATTCAAACACAACAAGTTGATAAAACTGTGGTTGGTGTATTTGAGTATGAAGTCACGGTAACTTTCCCCAACGGATGTTCTGCAAAGGACTCATCCATTTTCTCGATAAAACCTGCACCACTCATTACCAATATCATTCCTACGAACACCTCGATCTGTGGTGCTAATGATGGAAGTTTTAGATTTGACATTACCGGACCTGCTAATACATTGTACAGATATGATATTACTGGTTTACCAACAGTCTTCAATCAAGGGTTAGGTACTGTAAATGTTCCTTCTACTCCACCTAATAATCTTGCTCCAGGTACTTATGGCATATTTGTTCAGGATCAGGTTTCATTTTGCCCTAATAGTAACACTGTCACTATCAACGATAACGGATTTACAGTTTCAGCTCCTACATCAGCGTCAACATGTGCTCCTTTTATCATTAATGTAGTGCACACTGCTGTTATTAATCCAATTACATATCGGGTTATTGATGCCATTAGTGGGGTTGAAATTGTACCCACGACAGCAGGAGCTGTAGGTTCAATTAATACACCAGGGGTACCTGCAGGTTCATACATTGTTGAGATTAGATCTGGTGGATGTACAGTTTCTTCAACACCTATAACATTAGCACCTGCTTCGGTAGTTGCAATAACCTTTGACCAAACCGATATGTGCAATGGGAACCTTACGGCTTTAACAGTTCCAGCAGCTACTACATTTAACTGGTCGGCTTCCGAAACAGGTAGTTTGGCTAGCCCCGGTACAGCAATTGGTGCAACAGTACCACTTAATCCTGGAACATGGGATATGGTTGTTACTGCTGATGATCCTGGGGCAGCCTGCCCCGGTACTGCCACTATAACGGTTACGTATGAAACTTTTACTCCAGACTTCACACAACAAGATCAGTGTCAGGATCAGGATATTCTAAGTGCTACACCAACGTCTAATGTTCCTGGTACCTATCGTTATGATTGGATACGCAATGGAGCAGCACCTGTTCAATGGACAAATTTATTTCCGGTTACTTTGGCAGACAACACCGCAACGTATGCTGTTACAGTTAGGAATAACTCCACAGGTTGCGAATTCACATCTGCAACAAAACCAATACTGGTTGATGGTTTGCTGGATGTATTCCTAACCACAACGCCACCTTGTGAAGGCACTCCATTTACAATTACAGCAACACCAAGTCGTGCAAATGTAACTTCACAATGGAAGTTTAAAGCACTAAACCAACCTGTAACAAACTTGCCCGATACTGATCTAGACGCAACAGGTACAGCTTCTGGAAATTATTCTGTAGTAGTCACTTCAACTACATTATCAAGTTGCACGAATACGGCTGATCTTGATATTGTTGTTTCACCTTTAACCCCAGGTCTTTTGAGTGATCAATACTTGATTTGTCCTGAAGGAACAAACGATGTCAATCATGTTGTACTTCGACCTGGCTATGGTTTCTTAAGTTACAATTGGTTTAAAGAAAATATTACAACAGGAGATGTATCAGATACTTTGGATGTATTTGAAGTTGGTCATTATTCCGTTGAACTTGTTAATCAATTTGGATGTACAAGTACAGATCAGACTCTCGTTAAGGAAGAATGCGATCCGGTAATTGTGGGGCCAACGGCATTCCGGCCAACCAGTACATTACAAGGTCAGGGTGGTGATTTAGTGAATCAGACGTTCCGACTCTTTACTTTCTTTATTTCAGATGATGACTTCCAGGTTTTTATTTTCAATCGCTGGGGTGAGATGATTTATCAAACCAATCAACGCGACTTCCGGTGGAATGGCGGCTATAACAATGATTTCAGTACACAGCTTCCTGCGGGCACATATTCGTATGTCGTTAAATACAAAAGCCAGTATCATCCTGAACAAGGTATTATGGAGAAACGTGGTGGTGTTGTGTTGTTGAGGTAAGTCCATTTTAACCGCAGAGACGTGGGGACGCAGAGCAGAAATTCGAATGTATGAGAGTCTGCTTTGCGACTTGTTAGTAGAAAATTAATACGCCTCTTCTTTTTCATTCATTACTTTTTTACATCTTTGTTATAGCTTGTTTACAGGCCTACACATTAACGCCTATGATTTCCGTCATCTAACAATTGGTTTCGTACCAATTTATTCCTTCAACCCTACTCTTGGGTTTTGTAACTATTTTCCATTTTTAATGTCTTTTCAATGAAATCTCAATCGAAGTTATCTTCTATATTTTCTTTATTCAAACAAGCTTTGCGTGGCGATCAGCAAGACTTTACAGAAGGCAGTATCGACCGCGCCATTTTTTTATTATCCGTACCCATGGTTCTTGAAATGGCCATGGAGGCACTCTTTGCAGTGGTCGATGTATTTTATGTAAGCCGTCTTCACGATAACGATGCGCTGGCTACAGTTACCTTGACTGAATCAGTTCTCACATTAGTCTATTCTCTTGCCATGGGACTTAGTATGGGTGCCACAGCAATGGTTGCACGCAGAATAGGAGAGAAGGATCAAAAGGCTGCCGGGGTTGCTGCCGTGCAAGCGATTTACATAGGGCTAGCGGTATCTATATTAATCTCCATTGTAGGACTCTTCTTTTCGAAAGACTTATTGCGTGTGATGGGCGCCAATCAAAACATTATTGACAATTGCTCGGGTTATACTTCATTGATGCTAACCGGAAATATTACCATCGTGATGTTGTTTTTAATCAATGGTGTATTCCGCGGAGCAGGTGATGCGTCACTGGCAATGCGTGCGCTTATTATTGCCAATGGAATGAACATCATTCTTGATCCGATTTTCATTTTCGGCTTTGGTCCTGTACCTGCATTTGGTGTGACAGGTGCCGCCATTGCAACAACTATTGGACGGGGCACCGGTGTGTTATATCAAGTCTATCATTTAGTGAAAGGTAAAGGCTTGATTAAAATTCATGCTGATAATTTTCTGGTGAATTGGAATATCATTGTCAATTTGCTCAAAGTATCAGCAGGGGGTACAGGTCAATTTTTAATTGGCTCTGCGAGTTGGATTTTTTTAGTGCGCATCATGTCATCTTTTGGTAGTGTTGCTTTGGCAGGATATTCCATTGGAATACGAGTGATTGTATTTGCCATATTGCCAGCATGGGGAATGGCGAATGCAGCGGCTACATTAGTCGGACAAAATTTAGGAGCGGGTAAACCCGATCGCGCAGAGAAATCAGTGTGGCGAACAGGTTTCATCAACATGTTATTTCTTGCTGGCATTACCGTGATATTCCTGACATTGGCAAAACAAATTGTTGGACTATTTACTGAAGATGAGGCAGTGCTAATCAATGGAACACGATGTTTACAGATTGTAAGCATCGGTTATATTTTCTATGCGTATGGCATGGTAGTCAATCAATCATTTAATGGTGCAGGCGATACGCGAACGCCCACGATATTAAGTTTTGTTGGCTTCTGGTTATTTCAAATACCCTTCGCCTATTTTCTGGCAAAAACTTTAGAGTTTGGCCCGAACGGAACGTACATCGCCATTGTAACAGCCGAATCCGCTATGGCTATTGCAGCCATTATGCTATTCCGAAGAGGGAGATGGAAAACGATTAAGATTTAATTTGTGTTGAGCTCTTGATTCTCTGAGGTTAAAGTTTAACCTCAGAGAACGCAGGGGTCGCAGAGAATTGTGAATTGACTGTTTCTTGAGCAGTGCTTTCAAATTTTATTGTGTGGCACGCTATGTTCAATCACTGCTTTCTTGTCTTTTGTTCCTTTGTGTTCCCATTGACGCATCATGAGAAACGTAATGATCAACACCATCAAAATTGTGAAAATCGCAAAGTAGATAAGGAAAGATGTTGTACGCTTTATTCTTTTTTGGCGTTCGTGTCGCTCCATGAGCTGTTCATAGTTCCGATGTTTAGCAATTCTGCCGGAACTTATGTTTTGCCTTTTGAGTCGTATTTCATTCCTTCCCATCGTACTTAATATGCAAGTTAAAATGTTTGCGCAAGCGATCGATCGCTCTGTAGGTACGCATCTTTGCTCCACTTTCGGTGATGTCGAGAATGAAAGCAATTTCCTTAAAATCCTTGTCTTCGAAGAATCGAAGTTCCAATACCTGAAGCATTTCGGTTGGTAGTCCTTTTAAGAACGTCAACATGCGATCGATTAGTTCTTCATCCCAATCTTCATTGGCTTGTTCCATCAATTCGCGTACACGAATTTCTTCAATGCTAAATACCTTTACTTTTTTCTTCTTTCGATAATGTTTGTTCACTTCGTTGCTCGCAATCTTATACAGCCACGCAGAAAACGGAACACCCCGAAATTGATAGCGCTCTACATTTTTCAGCGCACTTAGAAATGTTTGTGAGCAGAGGTCAGCGGTTAGGTCTTCGTCATCGGTTTGGCGGTAAACAAACCGGAAAATGCGATCGAAATATTTTTCATAGAGTTCGCCAAAAGCCTTTGAGTCTTTCTTTGATCGTTCGAGTATTTCATACTCCTGCTGTAGTTCAGCTTCCGACATGCGTTCTCAATTACAGTGCTATAATGCGAAATCTCTTTAAAGTCACAAGATTGTTTATGAAATGTCAACAGACCACAGTTGACAGTCGACTGTGGTCTGTTGACATCGATTCAAACCACCATTATCCTTTAACCTCTTCCTTCACAGCCTTACTCCCTGAATACAATTCATACTCTAACAGTCTGCAATCCAGTTTAGCGGTGTAGAATTCAATTCTTCTGCTGGCTTTCAATCCAATCTTCTTAGCGAGGTCAAGATTGCCGGTGAATATGTACCCACTATAGCCTTTGCATTTCTTCTTCATGAAATCACCAACGCGTTTATAGGTAATCTCCAGTTCGGAAACTTCACCTAATCGTTCACCATATTCTGGATTGAAGAAAACAACACCTGTAGCCTCAGGCACTTCAGTATCTTCAAAATCACAGATACCAAATTGGATCAAGTTTTCAACACCCGCCATTTCAGCGTTTACTTTCGAGATAGAAATAGCATCATCACTAATATCTGTGGCAATTATTTTTAATCCCGGAACTTCTTTGATTAGCGCTTGTAGATTATCCTTTTCTTTTCGATATACAGTTGCATCATAATTCACAATGTGCATGAAGGAGTAGTTGTCACGAAACAATCCTGGTCTTCTGTTAGTTGCGAGTAATGCGGCTTCAATTGCTAGAGTAGACGATCCACACATTGGATTTACAAAGGGAGATTGATAATCCCACTTAGTTGCCATGATAGTTGCAGCAGCGAGCGCCTCTAACATTGGTGCTTTGCCTGGAATTTTTCTGTAACCGTGTTTTGCTAATGTATGCCCTGAGGTATCAACAAAAATTTCAGCGTTGTTATCCTTCCAATATAAATGGATAACAGCTTTGTCTAAATCAGGACCTGAGTCTGGACGTTGTTTGGTGAGCATGCGCAGGCGGTCAACGATGGCGTCTTTCACTTTCACATTCACAAACATCGTGTTGTTGATGGTTTCGTTATCGACATTACAGGTCACTGAAAAATAACCATCGGATGCTAAAATATTTTCCCACGCGTAATCATTCAAACCGCGATACAACTCATCCGGATCTTTCGCTTCAAATTCCATTAATGAATAATGTATTTGACTCGCGCAACGAAGGTTTAGGTTAAGCTTGATACAATCATTCACCGTGCCTTGCAACTCTACACCTGTTCCAAACACTCTTGTAAGTTCAAAGCCCAACGCTTCTACTTCTTTTTCCAGATAAGGTGCAAGACGTTTATTGCACGTAATGACAATGCGACTGGACTCTTTAAAAATATTCATAGTGTAATGTCTTCCGTTTAGTGTGCAGTCGCCTGATATTGTATTTCCTTCATTCCAAAAACACGTTCGCCCTGCGGTGTATTGACCTTTAATCTCCCCAAATCATCAAGCCCGACAATGGTTCCGTCAAACGACTGATCATTGGCCACAAAAGTATGAAGTTCGTGTCGCCAATACATCACGTTTAAGTAATCCGCTAACAATGTATTTTCTTTTCTGCTCTTCAATTGCAGATATCTCACCTCAAGTTTGTGGAGGATGTGTTCTAATTCAACATTCAAATCATAAACTAGATTGGATACCTGATACAATGAAGTGGCAGTGTTAATGCTGAAAGTCTCCTGGTTCATATTCAATCCAATCCCGACCACGGCAGTGGAGAAAGAATTTCCCTGTATCTGATTCTCGATTAATATGCCCGCTATTTTTTTAGTGTTCACCATCATGTCATTGGGCCATTTAATTCGAATAGTAGCATCCGTTTTTTCAACCAAATAATCATGAATGGACAGCGCGGTAACGATATTAAGGAGGAATTGATCTTTTATAGCCAGAAAGGTAGGTTTTAGGATAATGGAGAACGTAAGGTTCTTCCCGGGCTCCACATGCCAGGTATTTCCGCGCTGTCCCCGGCCTGCGGTCTGGTTGTTCGTGATAATAACAGAGCCTTCTGATATTGTTTGTTGTTGGCAGAGTTGCAGCGCCAGGTCGTTAGTAGAGTGACATTCCGGCACAAAGACCAGATTCTTGCCCATGAAAACCGTATTGGCCGGAATTTTATACAAGGTATTTTGATTAGTTTTGTAGTTGAACCAAAAACGAAGATAGTTTAATGGCCAAGAAAAGGAAGGGAGCAAGTTCGGAAATACTGAGCGATGTGATTGTGAAGGGAATGTTGGAGAAAAAGGCCGCAGACATTGTGGTAATGGATCTTCGAAAGGTTAAAAACTCAATAGCCGATTTTTTTGTGATCTGCTCTGGGAACTCAGACAAGCAAATTGATGCCATTGCTGACTCCATTGATGAGGAGGTTTTTAAAACCTTGAAAGAAAATGTGTGGCATAGTGAAGGAAAGAACAATAAAGAGTGGATGTTACTCGACTACATAGATGTTGTGGCTCACGTTTTCCGAAAAGATCGCAGGGAATTCTACTCATTAGAGCGCTTGTGGGGAGATGCAGATATTAAGGAAATAAAAGAGAGCCAAAACTAAAAAACTGCAGTAGCGTTATTGATTTGATATTTTAAACAGACTTTAATTTACACATGGCTGACAAGAAGAAAGAGAATAAGCCCTTAATGCCGGGCAAAGGACCAAAAGGCAATTATCAGATGTGGGTAATCTTTGCCTCCATCGCGATAATCTTTGCGGTAATGATATTTAACAACAGTTCGAGCCTGAAGGAGAAAAACTTCAACGACCTGAAAGAAATGGTGGCGAATGGTGACGTGAAGAAAGTAGTGTTGATTCAGGATCCAAAAATGGCGGAGGTAACACTTCGCAGTGAGGCATTAGAAAACGCAAAGTATAAGCAAGATATAAGCACAGGTCCATTGGCAAGTAAATCAGGACCTCACTATAGCATTAAGATTGTTGATTCAGGGAACTTCGATCAGGAGTTCCGTGAATTATTGGACAAGACTCCAGCCGCTAAGAGACCAGAATATAGCACTGAAGATCGCTTCAATTTCATGAACATGTTCATGTCATGGGGCTTGCTTTTCCTTGTGATCTTCGGGTTCTGGATGTTGATGCGTAGAATGACTGGTGGCGGTGGTCCTGGTGGACAGATATTTAATATTGGAAAATCGAAGGCCGCCTTGTTTGATGCTGACAACAAAGTGAAAATTACATTTGCGGATGTTGCAGGATTAGATGAAGCAAAAGAAGAAATTCAAGAGATTGTAGAGTTCTTAAAAAACCCAACCAAGTTTACTAAGTTAGGCGGAAAAATACCGAAAGGTGCCCTGTTAGTTGGCCCTCCAGGAACGGGTAAAACATTATTGGCGAAAGCCGTAGCGGGTGAAGCAGCTGTTCCATTCTTCTCTTTATCAGGTTCTGATTTTGTGGAGATGTTTGTAGGCGTTGGAGCTGCACGTGTTCGCGATTTATTTAAGCAAGCGAAAGAGAAAGCACCTTGTATTGTATTCATCGATGAAGTAGATGCTATTGGTCGTTCACGTGGTCGTGGACAAGTTCCAGGAGCGAATGATGAGCGTGAGAATACATTGAACTCATTGCTTGTTGAGATGGATGGTTTTGCGACAGACTCAGGTGTAATTATCCTCGCAGCAACCAACCGCCCTGATGTATTAGACTCGGCACTTTTGCGCCCAGGTCGATTCGATAGACAAATCAGTATTGATAAACCAGATATTGTTGGCCGCGAGGCAATCTTCAAAGTTCATTTGAAGCCAATCAAAACCGATCCAACAGTAGATGTTAAAAAACTTGCAGCGCAAACTCCAGGTTTTGCCGGAGCAGAAATAGCCAACGTATGTAACGAGGCTGCACTCATCGCGGCAAGACGTGATAAGAAGGCAGTTGATATTCAGGATTTCCAGGATGCGATTGATCGTGTGATTGGTGGATTGGAAAGAAAGACAAAAATCATTTCTCCGGAAGAAAAGAAAATTGTAGCCTATCATGAAGCAGGACATGCCGTGGCGGGTTGGTTCTTAGAACATGCTGATCCATTGGTTAAGGTAAGTATTGTACCGCGTGGTACTGCAGCACTGGGTTACGCCCAGTATTTACCTAAAGAACAGTTCTTGTATCAGACTGAACAAATGATGGATGAGATGTCCATGACATTTGGAGGTCGTGCAGCAGAAGAATTAATCTTCGGAAAAATATCGACTGGTGCATTGAGTGACTTGGAACGTATTACCAAAATGGCTTACGGAATGGTGACCATCTATGGTATGAATAAGGAAATTGGAAACATGTCTTTTTATGATTCCAAGCAGACGGATTATGCTTTTAATAAGCCATACTCGGAGGCAACTGCCGAACGCATCGATAAAGAAGTAAAATCCATTATTGACGAAGCGTATGGCCGTACAATGACGTTGTTGACTCATCATCGTCATCATCTTGAAACCATCGCGAAAGAGTTGTTGGAAAAAGAAATCTTGTTCCAAAGCGATTTGGAAAGATTGATTGGCAAGCGTCCATTTGAAAAGCAAACCAACTATCAGGATTTCACAACCAGTCAAGGTCAGTATGCAGAGAAGGAGAAGAAGGACGAAGTGAAACATCCGCCAGTGGTTGGGCCTCTTGTGGATAATGAGGCAAAGGCTGAAGTAAACGAAAACTAAGCTCTTGATAAATAATATTATTTTTGAACTCAGGTGCCGCAATGCACCTGAGTTTTTTATTTATGGCTGAAACGATACAGAATTTGAACGGAAAGAAAATCTACTTCGCTTCTGATTTTCATTTGGGTGTACCTAACTATTATGAAAGTTTGAAACGAGAGAGACGCGTTGTCGCCTGGCTTGAGCTGGTGAGGCATGATGCACATTCCATTTATTTGTTAGGTGATATTTTTGATTTCTGGTTTGAATACAAACACGCCATTCCAAAAGGGTATATCCGTTTACAAGGAAAATTAGCGGAGCTGAGAGATGCTGGTATTCCTATTTACTTTTTTACAGGCAATCACGACATGTGGATGTTTGATTACTTCACTAAAGAACTAGGTATACCGATTTATCGTGAACCACAAATATTAAATGTAGGCAATCAAAAGTTAATGATTGGTCATGGCGATGGACTTGGCCCGGGTGATCATGTCTACAAAGTGTTAAAGAAATTTTTCAACAGCGGTTTTTGCCAGTGGGCTTTTGCACGACTGCATCCAAACTTTGGCATAGGATTGGGTAATTTCTGGTCGCGAAAGAGCCGCATCAGTAATATGAAGACCGATGAAAAGTTTCAGGGAGAAGAGAAAGAGTATTTGTGGGTGTATTGTACCGAGCAGGAAAAAATAAAGCATCACGATTTTTACATCTTTGGTCATCGTCACTTACCTCTTGATTTGAAAGTTGGTGTAAACAGTCGCTACATTAATTTAGGGGAGTGGGTTCACTTCGATACCTATGCAGTGTATGATGGTAAAACAACCGAACTGAAAACGTTTACACAAGCAACATAATGAAGTGGAGCATTCTTATTTTTTTTCTTCCGTTTTGTGCGAATGCCCAATTCGAAAAATTAAAATCGTTTGAAGTAAAAGAGAATATTGTTTCGGCTTCGGTTGATCGTCCTGGTGATTTGTATGTAGTTCTTCAATCAAACACAATTCAAAAATATTCTGTTGATGGAGTGTTGCTTGCATCATTGGCAAACACATCTTTGCCAACAATATTCGATCCTCGTGATGGTGCTCGTTTATTTACCTATAGAAGAACATCACAGTCTTATCAGTTTTTAAGTCCGTTGCTTGAGGAGGTTTCCTCAACAAAAATTAATCAGGCATTTGCAATTGCACCTTACCTCGCAGCCACATTTGGAGATCAAGGTTTGGTGATTTTGGACTCAGCGGATTGGAGTGTTAAGCGTGTTAATTTTAAAACGTCAATTGTTAACATGGAGGCAAGCCTTCAGTCTTTTATTTCTGATAAGACTAAAATTAGCTTCATACGCGAATATCAAAACTTCATCTTTTTATTGGATAACAATAAAGGTATTTTGGTATTGAACAGCATAGGCAAGCTTATTAAAACCATCGAGGTAAAGGGGCTTACCTATTTTAATTTTATTGGTGAAGAGCTTTACTATTTGCAAGATGGCCAACTAAAATTCATTGATCTCTTTACAGCCGAAACGCGCTCGATGGCATTACCTGAACCGTGTGAAATTGCTTTACTTACGGATGAGAGGTTGTACCTGATCCATCAAAATCAAGTTAACGTGTTTAGCGTTAAGCCTTAGGCGCGCATATTGAATCGAGCATCCCAACTTTGATCTACGTTCATCTCACATGTGCGAAAGATCGAGTACACTTCATAGACATTTCGCAGGCGCACATTATAAAAGCAAGCAGGGCTAACACGCTTCTGGCGTGTTAGCCCTGCTTGCTTTTATAAAACTCTTAAGGCCAATCCTGCCAGTGGCAGAATTGGCCTTAAGAGTTTCTTTTGCGCGGACTACAATAGAAATTGATCGCACAAATTGATATGCCGCGCACGAGTACACTCTGACTTAACTGCTTTTTGGATTAATGGCTATTGCCAGATAGACTGGCGATACTTTATTGTTATCTGATCTGGGTTCATTGTGATACAATAAGCCAGAATTCTTATAAATCAGCGTAATTCCTAAAATTCTTCTTCCTCCTGTGTTCATAATTGAACATCTTTGTACGAATAAGGCTAGAGTCGAACCAATCATGGCTTAAAATAGCTCTTATTCATCGATTTTATTCTTGGCACTATTTTCCCATAATAAAGCGATTCACCTTAAACCTAACCTATACGTGAGCACCGAAGGAGGCAAGATTTTAATGATTGATGACGATGAGGATGTACTCCTCGCGGCTAAGATGTTGCTCAAGAAGCAAAGCCACAATGTTATCATCGAAAAGAACCCCAAGAAAATTCCATTTCTGTTAAACAACGATACATACGATGTCATCTTGTTGGATATGAATTTCAGCAAGGATATCACGAGCGGTAAAGAAGGTTTTTATTGGCTGGAACAAATTATCGGGCATGACCCATCCTCTGTTGTTATCATGATCACGGCTTTTGGAGATGTAGAGATGGCGGTTCGCGCACTCAAGGCTGGGGCGACTGATTTCATTTTAAAGCCGTGGCAAAATGAAAAGCTAGTAGCTACTATTTCGACTGCCATCAAATTAAAGAAATCATATAATCAGGTTGATAAATTGAAGAAGGCGAAGGAGATGCTGGAAGAACAAATCAGTAAACCTTTCGCAGAAATCATAGGTCAGAGTTCAGCCATCAGAGAGGTATTTAATCTTACTGAGAAAGTTGCCAAGACTGATGCTAACGTTTTGATACTTGGGGAAAACGGAACAGGTAAGGAATTAATTGCTCGTGCTATTCATCAACGCTCCTTGCGCAAAGACAGTAGTTTTGTTTCGGTTGATATGGGAGCGATAACGGAGACACTTTTTGAGAGTGAACTTTTTGGCCACAAGAAAGGATCGTTTACCGATGCACGTGAAGATCGTCCAGGTCGATTTGAATTGGCGAATGGAGGAACGCTTTTCTTAGATGAGATCGGAAACTTAAGCATGAGTTTGCAAAGTAAATTACTGAGCGCACTTCAGGCCCGACAAGTAACACGTGTCGGATCAAATCAAGCCACACCAGTTGATATTCGATTGATTTGTGCAACGAACATGCCATTACATAAGATGGTGCAAGAAGGTACCTTCAGACAGGATTTGTTGTATCGAATTAATACCGTTGAACTTCAGGTTCCAACCTTGAGCGATCGTGTGGAGGATATACCTTTGCTTGCTCAGCATTACTTGAACTATTACGCACGCAGATATCATAAGACTGTTACAAGCATCGCTACAGAAGCGATGGACAAATTAAAGCGATACGCGTGGCCAGGAAATATTCGCGAATTGCAACATGCTATTGAACGCGCTGTGATTATGACGGATTCTCCGAGTCTTCAGGAAAGTGATTTTCTATTGAGCAGATCACTTACCACAGGTCCGTCCAATAGTACACTCAACCTTGATGAGGTAGAGAAGACCGCGATTGTTAAAGCCCTGCAAATGCATAATGGGAATATTTCGAAGGCTGCCGATGAACTGGGTCTTACCCGTGCCTCACTGTATCGAAGAATGGAGAAATACGGTATATAAGAGTCTATGTCAATATCAATTGTATCATTATAACTTCATTAAAAACCTTCCGCTCATCATCGGAAGGTTTTTTATTTTAGAAGCTACCATTACCTTGTAGCCACACTTCATAGCAGGTTATGATTCAGATTTCGAACCTTTCATTTTCCTATGCCCCTCAATCCACATTGCGTTTTCCGGATGTAGAGGTAAAGAAGGGCGAGAACATTTTATTGCTGGGAGAATCCGGAAGTGGGAAGACTACCTTACTTCATTTGATGGGGGGATTACTTCGACAATATTCAGGATCTGTTAAAGTTGATGAAACAGAACTCTATACACTTTCAGAGTCATCATTAGATAAATTCCGTGGACAAAAAATTGGATTCATATTTCAGAAGAATCATTTAATCAGCGCATTGTCGGTTGAGAAAAACCTGACGATGGCACCCTACTTAGCCGGATTGCCAATCAATGAACAAAGAATTGACGAGGTATTAGAAAGTCTTGGTCTTTCTGAAAAAAGAAAAAGTAAAGTGACTGAGTTGAGCCAGGGACAAGTCCAGCGCGTGGCAATTGCCAGAGCAGTACTAAACAAGCCGTCTATTATTTTTGCGGATGAACCTACCTCAGCGTTGGATGATAAGAACTGTAATAAGGTAATTGATTTATTGTTGAATGTTGCTTTGCAAAATCAATCCACTCTAATCGTTGCCACGCATGATCAACGTTTAAAAGATAAAATATCCAACCAGCTAAAACTACAGTAACGAACCACCACCAATAACCACCGAACAACTAATTCAGGATCATGAATCTTTTCTCTCTTGTCTGGAATTACCTCAGAGCTAGGCCGCTCAACACCGCGATTAACATCGTGTTGCTTTCGCTTGGCATTGCTGTGATTACGATATTGTTGCTATTCAATACACAGCTTGAAAAGAAGATTACAGAAAATGCACGAGGCATTGATTTAGTAGTAGGGGCGAAGGGTAGTCCGTTGCAACTTATTTTGTGTAATATTTTTCATATGGATTTTCCAACCGGAAATATCAAGCTTGCTGAAGCAGAGAAAATTTCAAGAAACAGATTGGTGAAAAAAGCAATTCCACTTGCTCTCGGGGATAGTTATCAAACCTATCGCATTGTTGGAACGAGTCGTGAGTATGCTGATCTCTACAAAGTTGAATTGTCACAAGGCGAATGGTGGAACAATGTATTCGATGTTACAATAGGAGCAAACGTTGCTGAACTTTCAGGACTGAAGATGGGCGATAAATTTGCAAGCGCCCATGGCCTTGTATCGGGCGGTCATTCACATGATGATCATCAGTATGTAGTAAAAGGTATTCTTAAAAAGAGTAATACGGTTCTTGATAATTTGATTCTATGCAATGTGGAAAGTGTTTGGCAAATGCATGCTGAGGAAGAACTTGAAGAGCAACATCACAAACCAGATTCATCTTTCATGCCTTCACGATTAGTTCCTTCTGTTGCTGCAAGTGATTCAACAAAAGAAATCACCTCGATGTTAATTCAGTATCGTTCTCCAATGGGAGCTATCCAACTTCCACGTTTTGTTAATTCACAAAGTAGCTTGCAGGCAGCATCACCTGCCTTTGAAACAGCAAGATTGTTTTCAATCCTTGGAGTAGGGGTAGAAATTCTTATGGCCTTTGCCTATATGCTTATTGTAATTTCAGGCCTGAGTATCTTCATTGCATTATATAATTCATTGAAAGAACGCAGATATGATATGGCCATTATGCGTTCAATGGGTGCTTCGCGGTCAAAACTTTTTGTTTCCATTTTGTTAGAAGGCGGAACACTTACCGCATTGGGTAGCCTTATTGGATTATTGATGGGGCATGGTGTGTTGGTACTCTTATCGGTGATGGTGGTGGAAACTCAGAAAGCGGGCATCAGCGGATTTGTTTTCTATCCACAAGAGGGGGTAATTTTAGGTGGAAGCTTAGCGTTAGGATTGATATGTGCCATCCTTCCGGCAATACAGGCTTATCGTGCAGACATTTCAAAAATTCTGAGTGGGAATTAGGTAAAAGAATTTAGGAGATAGAATTTTGTATTTAGAATAAAGAAGATGAAGAAGGTAATTGTTTTAACTTTGTTAGTCATGTTGACCGTAGCAAGTTTTGCTCAGGGTAAATTCGATGCATGGGATGCATTTGCAAAGACCAAGTTCGAGCCAAAGTACTATGAGAAATTGGGAGAGTATCTTTTCTATCCTACCTTCTCTGCAGACTTAAAAGCATTCGTTGGAAAAGAGATAACATTACAAGGTTTCTATGTTCCATTTGCGCCTGAAGGTGGTAATTACATTGTTCTTTCAAAATTTCCAATGAGCCAATGCTTCTTTTGTGGTGGCGCAGGACCAGAGTCGATTGCAGAAGTGAATTTTGTGCGTGATTTACCAAAACTTCAAATTGATGATCTTGTTACTGTAAAAGGCAAGCTAAAACTCAATACCGATGATATGGACCATGTCAATTTTATTTTGACTGACGCAATACTGATTAGCAAATAATCTGATCTTCTGAAAAAAATCAGCCGCAACTGACAAAAGTCATTGTTCATTCATCCTGTTTTCTGAAGCTTTGTCATGGTGATCGGGTATTACAAATCGACACATTTAGTATTCGAATCGCTTTCGCTTTTTGATTGAATGACTTTTTGAGTTTACCTTACACTATGATTCAGCGCTTCCTCGTCTACCTTATCTTAATGAGCATGGTACTTCATTGTGCCGGGCGATTGGGATTGCTAAATCAGCTTTATCAAAAACGACATGCCATTGCTTATTCGGTTGGTATTATTCAGGAAGTTCCAATTGCTATCTGTAGTAGTGATTATTCTCAAACAAAAGCAATTATCCTTGTTGATCACAATGACGAATCTTCAATTCCGGTAAGGTTTGTTCAGGCTCAGGAAATTATTTTATTCTTACACGATGCAAGCTTCGCATTTAGGCAATCAACTTCACTGATTGCACCACATTATCAGGCAATTCCAAAAGATCAATACCTTCCTCCATTTTTATCCGGCTTTTTTCATCCTCCATCGATAGCTTAGTTTTTCTGTTTCTGGTAGTCAAATAGGCAATACCTATTCTGATCAATCTATCTTTTATTTCAAATCTTAATTACTATGAAAAAGCTATTCGCACTATTGTGCTATTCCTATATTATTTTTTTTGCATTCTCTTGTACTGATGACGAAAACCAACACGTTGGTAAACTTGAGATTGAATTCGACAATGTAGTAGGATCAAGCGACCTTGTTCTGAATACAACGGATCAACCCTACACGAACGCTGCAGGTGAAACGTACAACATAAGCACCCTTCGCTATTACATCAGCAACATTGAAGTAAAACGCAGCGATGGAACAATCTATAAAGACGAAGTTTCAACAGATGGTTCAAAAGGATACTATCTCATCGATGAATCGGATGCTGCCTCTCAGCGTATTGAATTGGAAAATGTTCCGGTAGGTGATTACACTGATATTACGTTCACAATTGGTGTGGATGCTGCAAAGGTTACCGAAGGTGCACAAACCGGAGCGTTAGATGTAGCCAACGGAATGTTCTGGACCTGGAATTCCGGTTACATTTTTTTAAAGATAGAAGGTGAATCATCTGCTGTTACGGAAATGGGAAATATGATTATGTATCACGTGGGTGGTTATAAGGCTGACGCTGCTTCGAGCCAGGTCAATAACATTAAAATAAAGACCACCACACTAGGAAGCGAACCCGCCATGGTGAGAGCCAACGAAACTCCTGAAATACACATGATTGTTGATATCAACAAATTCTTCGACTCTCCCAATCAAATAGTATTTTCGGAAACACCCATGCAGATGTCGCCCGCTGGTAATGTTGTAATTGCTGAAAACTATATCAATACTTTCGTGGTCGACCATGTGCATAACTAATCTAAAAAATTCCGGAGTGTTATACTCCGGAATTTTCTTTTTGATTCTATCGTCAATCACAATAGCTTGTTCAACTGATGCTGAAGTTGAATCCGAATTTTTCTATGTATTTAAACAGCCCGAGAATTTCCCATTGGCAACGTATTCATTCGGCAATAATCCGGTAACGGAAAAAGGTTTTGAGCTGGGGAGGATGTTATTCTATGATGAAATGCTTTCTGTTGACACAACTGTGTCGTGTGCAACGTGCCACAAGCAGCAATCTGCATTTGCTGATCCTGCACACAAAGTCAATCACGGTGTGCAGAACCGATTGGGCAAACGCAATTCGCCAAGTGTGGCCAACATGGGTTTTCTTTCTTTTTACTTTTATGATGGCGGTGTAAATCATCTTGACTTCGTGCCGGTAAATGCTATCACTGCAACTTTTGAAATGGATAACACCATGAGTGAAGTGGTGAGAAGATTGAATCGTCATCCTCGTTATCCTGATCTGTTTCAGCAGGCATTTAAAATCGACAGCGTTGATAGTCAACAGGTTTTACATGCTTTATCGCAGTTCATGGTTATGCTCGTATCTGGTAATTCAAGATACGATCAAATAATGCGCAATGAAGGTGAACAGTTTTCAATTGCTGAAAAGGAAGGTTTCGGATTGTTTAAATCCAAGTGTGCAAATTGCCACAGTGGCGAGTTGTTTACCGATGGATATTTCCATAACAATGGATTGGATAATGATTTCGGTAAGGATGCCGGACGAGAACTTATTACAGAATCAAGTGAGGATCGTGGGAAATTTAAAGTGCCATCGTTACGAAACATAACGGCAACACCACCTTACATGCACGATGGTCGTTTTAAAACGCTTGACGAAGTATTGAGCCATTACCAGCACAATGTATACGACTCCCCAACATTAGATGCTGAATTAAAAAAAGACAACGTGATTGGGATTTCACTTTCAGATGAAGAGAAGGGTAAGATCATTTCTTTTTTGAAAACACTGACGGACGAATCATTTCTAAAAGACAAACGATTTTCAAATCCATTTTAACAAAACTCAATATGAAACTAAAGGTAATATTGATTGTATTGATTTCGATAACATTCGTTATGCAAGTATCAGCCTGCGATGTATGTGGTTGTTCGTTGGGCGGATACTACATGGGCATTTTGCCTCAGTTCAATAAAAATTTTGTTGGACTTCGATGGTCGCAGAATAAGTATTATGCTTACATGGATCATAATAGTCAATATCTTCAGCCAGAGTATTCAAATGATACCTATAATAAAATAGAACTTTGGGGACGGTTTTATGTCAGTAAAAAATGGCAGGTCTTTGTGTTTGTCCCCTATTCAATCAATCACATGGATGGTAGTGAAGATAATGTTTGGGCGAGGGGGTTTGGTGACATTACAATTCTGACAAATTACATTATCCTTAACACAGGCGATAGTACGGGACAAAAATTCAAGCATACGTTAACGATGGGTGGTGGAATTAAACTCCCTACTGGCAATTATAAACAAGAAGAAAATGGATTATTAATCAACCCCAATTTTCAACTAGGCACAGGCAGCACTGATTTTCTATTCTCTACAATTTACACCCTTCGCTATGGAAAAACGGGATTGAATACAGAGGGAGGTTACAAGTATAATTTGGCTAACTCAAATCATTATAAAATGGGAAATCAGTGGCATGTGTCTTCTCAATTTTTTTATTGGCAGAAAATAAAATCCATTTCACTTCTTCCTAACACCGGATTGTTGTTTGAGCAAGGCCAAAAGAATAAAGATGGAACTGCACTTCAAACCAATACCGGAGGAAATACATTATTGGTTACCGCTGGAATGGAAATTTACTACAGAAAATTTACCGTTGGTTTTAACTTTAAGAAACCAATACGCCAAAGACTCAACACCGATGCCATAGCCGACATTCAGGCCAGGAGTAGAATAGCAACAACGCTTACTTATAACTTTTAGGACTCCAAAGTTAAGGCTAGAAGTTCCTTAAGCAATTACCAACAGTTACTGAATATAACAATTACGTAACTGTTGGTTAATCTTCTGCTTTTGTTGAACTTTAGCTGTCCGAAATCCGGCTATGAAGCACATCAGTTCATTGCACCATCAGTGTAAGGCAGAAAGATGAATTCATAAGGAGATCGAAAACAGCTAATCAACACATGAAAAGAATTCTAAAAAGCTTCTTCCTGATCATTAATTATAAAACGATCATTGTTACTACCCTTTCTGTTATCTCTACCTATCTCTGCTATCACTTTGGTTTAACCGCTAAGTTTCCGGATATGCTGGTAGGTGTAGCCATTGTTTTTCCAGTGGTATTTTCGATTGGTTCTGCCTACACCCGTAGGGAAACGGCTTTACAGCGTTTTGCCGATTTTAAGGGACACGCCATTGCTATTTATTATGCCACTCGCGATTGGACAGTTGATAAGGATCATGACCTACCCCTGCGAATTAAACTATTGATGACAGAGATGACATTATTGATGAGGTCTATGCTCATGGAAAATCATCGGAAGGATTGGGGCGTTAATGAGGAAAAAATATTTGAACACTTCTCAAAACTTTCCCTTACCGTGATGGAGTTGAGAAATTATGGTGTTCAAAGCGGAGAGATTTCACGTATTAGTCAGTATGTAAGTAAAATGATTATCGCCTTTGATAATATGAGGATCATTCATGCATATCGAACACCGGTAACTTTGCGCGCATACAGCAAAGTGTTCATCTATATTTTTCCAATTATTTACGGCCCGTATTTCGCCAGTACCTTTCACGATTTCTCTGCACACCTGGAATACGTAATGCCTATTCTGTACAGTTTCATTCTCGTGAGTTTAGATAATATTCAAGATCACCTCGAACATCCGTTTGATGAAATTGGTGAAGATGATATCCGGATTGATGAACGTGAAATCACATCGCACATGATCTGACAAAAAACATGATTGGGTTTTAAATTGAATGAAAACCTATGGAAATACCAGACAATCCCGAACAAAATAATCAGGCAAAGGCAAAACTCTATTTCATAATTGCCATCGTGTTATTATTTGTACTTGCGTTGATGTGGTCTATTGATGGTTCTTTTTTCTATTTAATTTCGGGACCTGTTGTTTTCTTTTTCTATTTAGGTTTTAGAAATCTTCCTTCAAAAAAAAGTGATACTCGCTATCGGACTCAGGAAAGACCGAGATATTCTGATACTTCTACTTCTTCTCCATCTTTTGGCGATGCATTCGAATCTTTCTTTAAAAAGAAGCAAGCTGAATTTGCATCAACTGATCCCACGTCACCACCCTCTAAATTCGGCAAGGGATTTTTTGTCGGATGTATAGCAGTGACGATGTTTTTTCTTTTTTTCATCTCTTTCATTGTTTCACTTTTTGGATCAGAGGAAGTGAGTTATTATGATGTGGCCGAGCAGTACTACAATAGTCGAGAGTTTGATTCAGCGTATGTAAACTATGAAAAAGCATCAAAGGTAGATGAAGCAGATGATAAACCTTTTGTAGGCATGGGTAACGTTGCATTTGAGCTGAATAGACTCGACTCTGCTCTTGTTTCGTATGATCAAGCCCTGCAGATTAATTCGGATAATGCAGAGATTCAATTTAAAAAGGGATTGATTTTGTATTACCAGAAAAAGTATGATCAGGCAGCTCAGACTTTAACTAGTCTTTTTGAGAAAAATCCTACTTACTTTGATGCCCTGCAAAAACTGGGCGATATCTATTATGATCAAAAGCAATACGATGAAGCGTTGAAGTATTATGATCAGGCGTATGCGAATGGCGTGCGAAACAATTGGATATGTTACGTAAGCGGATACCTGTATCAAGAAAAAGGAAATACACAAAAGGCAATCAGTTTGTACAGGGAAGCATTGAGCTACGACAGCGGTGAGGTTGATATTTATTCTCGCTTAGGTACGTTGCTTCCCGGCACGGATGGTGATTTTTTTAGAAGTGAAGCAAACAAACGAAGTCAACTGTAATCAGGTATCAAGTACATCTTGAAATTCCTTCACTTTATCAAAAACAGATTTGGCAAAAGGACAGAGTGGAATAATCTTGATATTATTTTTTCGGGCATAATCAACTGCAGCAGATACAAGTTGTTTACCCGCACCTTTTCCTTTCAGCACATCACTTACCTCTGTGTGATCAATAATGATTCGGGTATCTCCTGCTTTACTAAATGTCATCTCAGCCAGGCGTTTTTCATTTTCCTCTATGAAGAATGCGCCTTTGTTTCCAGTTTGTTCAAATTTAATTTCCATCAACTTTGTGATTTATATCGAAGACCAAGTAAAATCATTGTAATAAAAAGGAGGAGCACAACGCCCAAAGCAAACTGCAAAGTCTGCCAATCGGCAATGAGGCCAATGATGGGGGGGCCAACTAAAAATCCGGAATAGCCAACGGTAGTCACCATTGCCAAACCCACTCCGGGAGGCAGACTCTTTGCATTCCCAGCAATACTGTATGCAATTGGAACAATCGAAGATAATCCCAATCCCACCATGAAAAATCCGAAGATGGAAGAGTAAGGATGTGGAAATAAAAGTGCAGTTGATAATCCGATGGCCGCGAAGATTCCACCACCAATAATCATTTTTTTATCACCAAGGGTTAACCGTATCCGATCTCCAAAAATTCTTCCAATCGTCATTGCCGTTGCAAAGGCAGAGAGTCCTATTGGTGCCAATGATTGTGAAGCGTGCGCAATATTTTCCATGTAGTTCACACTCCAGTTTGACATGGAACCTTCGCCTAACATGCAACAAAAGGTAATGATACCGATGCTTATCAGTGCAGCATTCGGTAATCTGAATAGGGGACCATCGTGCTTAATCGCAGGATCAGGTTTATCACGAACAAGGTTGCGACTTGCCCAACCGACAGCTACTAATGCAAAGCTAACGACAATAATAAAATGATAAGGTAATTCAACTTTAAGATCGGTAAATATTGCACCACTCCATGCGCCCAACATCATACCAATGCTAAACAATGCATGGAAGGAAGTCATTATGGGTTTGTTGTATAGTTTCTCTACCATTACTGCCTGAGAGTTCATTGCAACATCCAGCATGCCTGTAACAATTCCCATAATAAAATACAGGGCAATGAGAGCTGCAATACCCGGCATGAAGGGAATGATGGGAACAATGATACAGTACAATACAACAGCAACGAGTGTAATTCTGCGACTTCCATTTTTAATGATTACCCAACCTGTAAACGGCATCGCACCGACAGCCCCAATAGAAGATGCTAAAAGAACAAAACCAATGGTACCATTATCTGCTTGATATAATTCTTGAATCCGTGGCAAACGCGAAACCCAATTGGCATAGATAAAACCGTTAATGAAGAATGCTATTTTAATAGCAATGCGGTGTAGCAGCACGTGTGAAGATTTTAGCCTCGCTCAGAGTAATGAAAGGTAGGCAGAATTTCTGTTTACAGAAAATCGTTTAGTTGTTGTAATTTTTTACGGTGAAGTTACTCACAGCATGCCCTGCTGAGCCATCGCCTGCCAATCCTTCCACAACAATAGAATATTCACCGGTAAGATCTGAAGTATAAAATTCTACCTGATGCTTTCCATCCTGATTTGTAATCAGAGTAGGCGCCCAGAAGAGAAGATTACGTTGGTCGGGTAATCTGCTACTGCGATGCTGTGGCGTTTCATAGCGAGGTGAAAAGAATTCACGATGCAACTGCAACCCTTCATAATTGATTGAAATGCTTCTTGGATCGATTTGAAACCCTCCAAGATCGCCCTGATACGTTGTGTAACTTACTACACCAGGAAAAGTGAATTGACCAATGTAATACTTGCGTGTGAGTACATCCAGCTTTTTTACTTTCAACGGATCGAACTCCATTATCTTGTCAATATCAAATATGGGTAGTCCATCAAGCATGACCAGAGGATCTTCCTGGAAGACTGCTTTATTTACGTTGTCCAATACTTTGAAATGAAACCCATCTCTGTTCTTTCTTACGTAAACACCTGGGACATACTCCCGCATAATTTCTTCCATAACCGGAAAACGTGTGTAGTCATCCAATAAATATTTCTCATCAGGCATTCCATAAAATGCAATGCTGTCCGGGATTGGATTTTTAAAACGAGTAATGTAATCTTCATAGTATACATCTTGCACTTGCATAGCGATACTTCTTTCCAATAATTGATTTTTTAATCCTTCTGTCGGGCGAAAGGAGGAAAGTGAATATGCGCTGTAATCTGTACTAAATGGATTTAGTATTTTAATTTTAGAGGTGCTGTCTTTTGTAATGTCGGTTTGAAAAATAATTTTTTGAAGACCATAAAAATCAGCCATTTCAAATCGGATTTCTCCTTTCTCGTTGCTGTGTGCGCCATTGAACTGAATATTCTTTCCGGGTGTAGAGAGGTAAGTTGAAACATGTTGCGCTGGAGAATCGTCAGGTTGAGTCACCATGCCTTTAATAATATGCCCGTGACTTTCCGGAATGAATTCATTCACTACATTTTTAGTGAGAATATTATTCCAGGAGAATCTTCTCCACCCGTGTGTGAGCATTACATTATCCAGTGCTTCTTTAGCTTTTACATCAGTAGTATTAAAATAGTAATTTGGAGATTCAATGATTCCGGTGAGATCCGAAGTTAACCACAGATAGCTGATGATTGTTTCGTTCGTTTCAACCGACAACGAATCGTTTTTGTAAACAGCCAGGGAAAGGGTAGAGGGTATAGTTTTATCGAATTGATTTTTTACATCAAGATTGATTGTTACTTTTCTTCTCACATCATAGACGGGTTGATTGGCTTGAATAGAAAGGTTTAACTTTTTCTCCGGTTGCTTAAAATACAGACGTTCACAAACTGGAAGAAGATTAGCATCGAAGAGCGTTAGATGAGAGATACCATCAGGTAAATCTTTCTTGTTAATCAGAAACAATGCACCTCCTTGTTTGAGGTAACGCATTTCTGAATACCATTTTTGCTGACGTGCATGACCAAAAAGATAGACAATGGGATCAGTTTGCGCATCTGCTATTTTTGCACTGACTTTTATTTTTATTAATGATTCCGTGCTGTCGTTTACTTGAATAACGAACCCATGATCGAATGTTGATGGAAGTTTAATAGTTGCCGTCTTTCCATTTTTGTCAGTAATGATGGCATGATATTGTTCGTTCTCTTTTGGCGTGAAGGAAAAATTACCCAGCCCAAATTGCAGAGGTTGAAATGAAACAATGCTTTCGTTGTTCTGATTGTAGAGGGTTCCGGTAAAATCAATTCCATGCCCTAATGCGTCCACTACACGAAACCCGACTTTACTCGTTAGCCCTGCTACCAGATTTCCTCCTTCAGGAAAGAATTGCGCATCGAGTTGGACTTTGCTGGCATTATTTTCACTTTCTGTTTTTCGAAAGGTATTGACAATGGTAATGGTCTTGTGAAAATAGAATTCGGCCGAGGCATTACGCATCCAATTTGTATACGCTCTTATTTGATATTGACCGTTAGCAACAGTTGCCGGAAGAAAGAGAGACCCATCACCAAATCCTTTTTTAAGTTCAACCTTGGTTTGCAAAACAACTTCATTTGTTGCATCCAGAATTTCAACATACGCAACGCTGCTGATATCAAGTGGTTTATGAAATGTGCCGTCAACATCATAGATCTTGAACCAAAGTATTTCACCCGTTAAGTAAAGAGACCGATCAAGGTGTAGGTAAAGTTTTTCCTGAAGTGAATTGATTCGATGGTCATTAAACTTCTGCGTTACTGCATCGATGGCTTTTTGGCCAGATGTTGTTAAGAATGTAACGAAGAATAATATGGAGAGAACAAATTTCATAGCAGATGGAAAGAGTGCATTTTGTTTTACCAGAAGATTGGTTTTACGTTCGTCCCTGATTGATTTCGACAGTCAACGCAACTATTATTTGAGAAGAGATAACCCAAAGGAAAAGGCGAGCCGAAAGTTGTGACTAAAATATTCGAACCCTTTTTAAAGGACGATAGATCGGCCATGTAAACCGTATCTAGCTCGCATTCAGGATAGGCTTTTGAGAATCGATGACTTTGTGGTAAATCCATATATTCTATGAAAATTCGGTTCTCAGCAATTTTGCTCGCACTAAAGTATCCCAATACCGCTTCTTGTTCATCATCAAGGCTTTGAATGTTGCCCGTCAATTGAGACGGAAGAGGATCAAACAAACCTCCAAGGCTTTCGGTGTTTTTCTTTAAAAGATCCCAAAATTCGTAAGCGTCTTTTGTGATGGCATATTGTTTCACCAGAATACTGTATCGAATATTTAATCGCTCAGTCCGCTTGGGCAAAAAGACAAGTGGGAATTCGCTAACCACATCTTGCGATAAAACTTTTGTTGTCTTTATCAGGATATTGCTTGAATTAAAATTATGATAGCAAATATTAATATTATCCGTTCTTAAAACGGGTTGGCTTCCGGTAAACTCAAAATTAGAATCGAAGGCAGATGCATAGGCCCAGGTGTCGGTATATTCCCATCGATAATACTTCGTTTTATTCGCAGCGTCATGCGTATTTACATAGATCTCGATTCCATCCTTATTCGTTTTCCAATTGACACTATCAATAGCGGGTGTTTCACTTAGTGTGATATAATCTGAACCGTACTTCTTTCCGTCACTGGTTGTTATTAATAGTTTATACTGATCGTCAGCTAAAAATGAAATTCCGGATTTGAAATAGTGACCATCTCCTGCATCATCTGTCAATAGATAAGTACTTCCAGATTGTGTCTCAATGGAAACGGACGCTCCTAATTCCGGACGTTGACTAGTCTTATCTGCAAGCGGGATGGTACGGGATAAGTGTACATTGACTTCACCATTTGAACCATTTAACAGCGCATCAACCACCAACAAGTTTTGATCTACTTCTAAATTGGGTGGCGCAAAGGGCTCCACACATGCAAAGACCAGAAGTGCAATTACCGGGAGTGGATATAACCAGGAGATATATTTTTTCACTTGCGACTAAATTTTAAAGTTGTATGTAAGGGTTGGTATTGCTTCACCGAAGATTGAAAGTTTGTATCCTTTAATCTGTCCATTCTGTGAAACAAAGTAAACGGAGTAAGCATTTTTTCTTCCAGTTAAATTGTAGACAGCGAATGTCCATGAGCTATGCGCCAATTTTTTAATCTTATGATTTCCTTCGAAGTTGATGGATATATCCGTGCGGAAATAATCGGGTACCCGATATTCATTTCGGTTAGAGTAGTGAAGACGATTACCACCCCCTAAGTCATATTTAGCATCGGGTATTGTAACAGGTCTGCCAGTACTATAGGTAACGTTAAGGGAGAAGTTGAACCTTCTGCTCAACTTATAATTACCTATAAAATTAAAGGCATGAGGTTTATCGAAATTGCTTGGGTAGTAGGTTCCGCTATTAATCGTTTCGGATTTAAAACTATTTCTTGTTTGCAGTTCTGAACGTGAATAAGTATAGCTTATCCATCCGTTTAGTTTGCCAGTTGGTTTGCGGATCAGAAATTCAAATCCGTATGATCTGCCGTGTGCATAAAGGATGTCGGTTTCAATGTGCGGATTCAACAAGAGCTCTGCACCATTCTTAAAGTCAAGCGCATTTTGTGTTGTCTTGTAATAGGCTTCAACGGATGTTTCAATAGAGTTGTGATGAATATTTTTATAAAACCCAATGGAAACCTGATCCCCAATTTGTGGTTTGATATAAGTATCACTTAGTTTCCAGATATCCGTTGGTGAAATGGAGGTCGTGTTGGAGAGCATTTGAATGTATTGCCGCATACGGTTATAACTAAATTTTACAGAAGCATTGCCAGGCAAGAGGTAACGCACTGAAAAACGTGGCTCTGCTCCATGATATTTTTTAATGGATTCGCCTTTGCTGTATTGTATAGTGTCTTGAATGGTGTTTTCTGTTTTCGACAAGTCATCAGCATAGACATAAACATTCTTGGGGCCAGTATAGTTATAGAAAGAATATCGAAGACCTGCATAAATTGAGAGCCTTGGTGTTACCTCAAAATTCTCACTCAAATAAAGCGCACTCTCCAACGCCTTTTCATCGGGCATTAGGTTCGGTACAAAGGTCGATTCACTTCCAGTCGGTCTTTGGCTTCCGGGGGATAATGTATAATGCGTTACAGCAGCTCCGGCTTGGAGCGTGTGTTTTTCATTGAGTATATAGGTTAAGTCACCCTTACCGTTAAATTGTTTGATCTGAAAATCAAACGTGCTGGCTTCAACCGGATTTTTCTCGCTTGAGATAGAGTAATTATATTTACTATAGGTGCCCGCGAAAGTCCCAAATAATTTAGACTTAAAACTATGCTTCCATTTAATAGAAGCATTTTCATCACTGTAACTATAGGTAGTATCCTGGCCAAGTTTAAACTTGTCTTTGCTTTTATACCCTGATATATAAATGTCATTGTGATCATCTATCTTATGACTTATGTTAGCATGGATGTCGTAAAATGAGGCCGTACTGTTTTGTAATTGCTTTGAATCAAGTTGTTTCAAAATCCAATTTGAATAGGTTGATCGAACTCCAATAAGAAAGGAAGTTCTGTCTTTGATAATAGGACCTTCGAACGTCACTCTTCCGGTGACCGGACTAATTCCCCCAGACGCCACAAATTTCTTTTTGTTTCCTTCGCGCGTGGTTACATCTACTACGGATGAAAGCCTTCCTCCATAATCAGCATTAATACCACTTTTATAAAGCTCTACGTTTTTTAAAACATCCGGATTGAAGGTTGAGAAGAAACCAAAAAGATGAGACGGGTTAAAAACGATCGCATCGTTAAACAAGATTAAGTTCTGACTGGTCGATCCGCCCCGAACATTAATACCCGATGAGCCTTCGCCTGCAGATTGTACTCCCGGTAATGTTAACATTACTTTAAAGACATCCACTTCTCCCAATACGGAAGGCATTTGCTTCATGGTTTTAATGTCCAACTTCTCAACACCCATTTGCATTCCTGAAACATTCCTGTCACGATCTGACTCAACCACAACTTCCTTCAATGGACTTACATCTTCCTCCAATTCAATATCTAATTTACCATCGGCATACAGCATCACCTGACGTGTGCTGGCTTTCATTCCAATGCTTTTAATCTTTAATTCATGTCGGCCTTTGGGAATGGTTAAACTATAATACCCAAGAGGATCCGTAGATGAACCAATTAGAGGCTTGTCAATGAAAACTGAAGCACCAATCAAAGGTTCGCCTGTAGCGGCATCACGAAGCTGCCCTTTAAGCGTGGCATTGCCTTGTAGATTGCTTGTCTTTTTTCCAATAACGTATAATCTGTTTTCCGCCAATTTCTTTTTCTGTTCTTTCTTTTCGTAATCTGAATAGTCAAATTCGTTTGAATTATCAGGAGAGGTTCCGTCTTTGAAATAATTAATAGGAAGATCGGTTAATATCGTTCGCCTCTTTGTGACGTACACTTTATTCTGAGCGTCAACAGCAAAAGGCAATTCTGTATTGGCGAGCACAATATTCAAAACGTCATCAATGGATTTATTCTGAACATCCATTGTAATAATCAGACTATCCGTTGTGTTGGGTTGATAATAAAACCGATAAGGTGATGATCGTTCAACAGCGGTTACGAATTCTTCAAACTTCGCATTTGAAAGAGAGATTGAAAGTGAATTTTGCTGGGCAAAGGAGTTAAGCCCAAGTGCCATTAGAATAAGTGTGATAATCCGTTTTTTCATTGATCTTAAAATTATCGGGTTATCGTATCATAATATGTTGTCATAGCGACCAATGCTTTTTCCTTGTCGGATTTAAAACGAATGTGGTTCTCTTTTAAGAAATGTTTTAGCTCTTGCTTTTTGTCACTCAACACTTGAAGAATAGAACCCTTTGAGCTGACTTCGAAATACACATCATTTTTATAAATGTAGTAGCGGTTCTTCTCATCAAAGGATACAATGAGCTCTTCAAAAGAAACCGTTTTCTGGAAGGCCTTTATGCGTTTGGCATATGCTTTCGTTTTGCCATTGTACAGAACTTCATAAAAACCAGTTTTCACGGTAGAAGCTTTAGAGGGGTCTTCGATTAACCTCACAAACTTTCTGTTTTGAAAAGTAAATGAACCAATCAATTCACTTATCAATTGCATTTTATTACTTGAATAGAAATGTTCGGAGATTACCTTATCCGTACTGATGTTGTAAAGAATGGGTACATTTTCAAAGGACTCACCCGAATACTCAACCTTACACAACTCCCAATCGTCTGATATAAAGTAGGGGTGCTCATCTTTATAGGATTTATAGTCTGCATAATCAGTGCCGTTGTATAATTGAGCCTGACCTTGTGCAGCATGTGAATATATTTTCTTTGTTTGAATAATTGAGCTGGCCAAAAAAGCGGTGTCTTGTTGAACCGATTGAGCAAAGGAAAATACAGGAACGAAGATTAGTATTCTAAGAAAGACTTTCAGAAAGTGATTTGCCATTACTGTATGGATAGGAAATTTTATTTTGCTAAATCGAAAAATAATTCTTTAATCAGTAACTCTCTATACCGTTAGCAGAATATTAACAACATTTTAATTTCTTACTATCGACCGTTAGTAATAAAAAAGGCTCCTGAGTTAGGAGCCTTTTTCTTATATGTCGATGATTTAACAGATCACATCTGGTGAATCACTTTAGTTGTCGAACAGTTTCTGCCTTGAGCGCGCACTTACTTTGCATAAGCAACACTACGCATTTCTCTGATCACTGTTACTTTTACCTGTCCAGGGTATTGCATATCGCGCTCAATCTTCTGAGAGATATCAAAACTCAACTGACCTGCACGTTCATCAGAAGCACGTTCAGCATCAACAATAACACGCAATTCGCGACCAGCCTGAATAGCATAACATTTCTCAACACCATCAAAGGTTAGTCCTAATTGCTCAAGGTCTTTCAAGCGTTTGATATATTGTTCCATAACCTCGCGTCTTGCACCCGGTCTTGCTCCGCTAATCGCATCACATGATTGGATAATAGGAGAGAGGATGTTCGTCATTTCGATCTCATCATGGTGAGCACCGATGGCGTTACAGATGATCGGATGCTCCTTGTATTTTTGAGCAAGCTCCATACCTACAATAGCATGAGGTTTTTCAAGTTCTTCAGGCCAAACCTTTCCAATATCATGAAGTAATCCGGCACGTTTAGCTTGCTTAACATTCAAGCCTAACTCCGCAGCCATTATCGCGCAAAGGTTTGCTACCTCACGCGAGTGTTGTAATAGGTTTTGTCCATAGCTTGAACGGAAGCGCATACGGCCTACCATTCTTACTAATTCCGGATGAAGACCGTGAATACCTAAGTCGATCACAGTGCGTTCACCAATCTCTACAACTTCATCTTCAATATTCTTAGTAGTCTTCGCTACAATTTCTTCAATACGTGCCGGGTGAATACGACCATCTTGAACGAGTCTATGCAATGAAAGACGAGCAATCTCTCTACGTACCGGATCGAAACCTGAAATGATAATCGCTTCTGGAGTATCATCCACAATAATCTCAACTCCTGTTGCAGCTTCTAATGCGCGAATGTTTCTTCCTTCACGACCAATGATTTTTCCTTTGATGTCATCGCTCTCGATGTTAAAGATCGACACACAGTTTTCAATGGCATGTTCAGTAGCCGTACGCTGTATGGTTTCAATGACAATCTTCTTCGCTTCTTTCGTTGCTGAAAGCTTGGCTTGCTCCATGATGTCTTTTACATAACTGGATGCATGTGTTTGTGCTTCATCTTTTAATGTAGCTACCAATTGCTCACGCGCCTCATCAGCAGTAAGCTTCGAGATGCTCTCAAGAACCTGGATTTTTTGCTGATTGAATTTGTCGAGATCTTCTTTGCGTTTCTTTACACTTTCCAATTGCGCGGCAAGGTCAGTACGGATATCATCCAACTCGCCTTCTTTGCGCTTAATGGTTTCTAGTTCCTTGTTTAAAGTTTGCTCGCGCTGCTTTATTTTCTGTTCGTTGGTGATGATCAGGTTTTTCTTCTTGTTGGCTTCATCCTCAAATTCTGTTTTCATTTGAAGGATTTTTTCTTTCGCCTCCATAATGCGGTCCTTCTTCAAATTCTCAGCAGCAAGTTGAGCTTCCTTTAAAATCAGCTTTGATTTTGAATCAGCGTCTTCTTCTTTTTGCTTCAGTTTACGTTTTGAGATCAGGGAACCGAACAGTAAGCTCAGCACAATAGTAGTCGCGACACTGGCTACTATAATGATTACATATTCCGTTGACATAGGTAGTATAGATTAGGGTTATTAACCCCGGGTGCCACCTTGGCTCAGAAAGGAAGGAGTGAAGAGATCAGAGTATGGATTGAGAAACCAGGTGGTTGAGCTGGCTTACTTTTTCAAACACGGCCTTATCAATGACGTGATGCGTTTCATCGGATGCGATTTTTTCAATCAGGCAATCGAAGGACACCATAGCCAATAGATCTTGTTTGTCGTTAATTCCAAATTGCTCTCCGTAAGATTTGATTTTTTCATTAATGAGCCTGCCGGCCATTCTTACCCGCTCCTCGTCTTCTCGCTTCACCTTCATCGGGTATTCGCGGTCGGCAATCTTTATTTTTATTGAAAGGTCCTCCATCAAGTAATCTTACAGGTTGCTTAACTGTTTAAATGGGCGATGCACTTGTCTATCTCACGAATGTATTCGTCCACTTTTTTCTTCAACTCCAGAGAACTTCCGTCTTCCGGGTTTAAACTATCCACAAGTTTAGTGATTTTCAATTGATTATGAAACCCAGCGAGTTGTTCATCGCGGGCTTTTATAGCGGCCTTGAGTTCGAGATTGTCGGCTTTCAGGGTTTTAAGCTCTTCTTTTAAACTTTTATGCTCGTTAACGAGCACCAGAATTTTTCGCTCCAGCCCACTGAGGTTGGTTTTTAAGACTTCCTGATCCATGCAATGTTATTTACGATTTACAGTTTGCCTGACAGTCGCTGCCTGTTTGCTTTCTGTTTATTAATACTCTTTTTGTTCTTGCTCCAAATTACTTTGTTCAGCTTACTTCCGAATGACCGCTCCCAACTGCTGTCCAAAGGCCGATATTAAATGCTCCATGGTGCGATCAATCTCCTCGTCTGTCAGGGTTTTATTTTCATCCTGTAAAGTAAAGCCTAGTGCATACGCTTTTTTTCCTTGCGGGATGTTCTCGCCTTCATAGACATCGAACGCTATAATATTTTTGATTAACCGCTTCTCGGTATTCACCACCAGGTTACGAATTTCATCGAAGGTAATCTGCTTGTCGAGTACGAGTGACAAGTCGCGCCTTACTTCCGGGAATTTTGTAACCTCCTGAATTACTAACTTAGGGTTTGCCGATTGGAAAAGCAAGGATGTGCTGAGTTCAGCATAAAATAATTCCTGCTTGATGCCAAAATCTTTCAATAAGGCAGTTTTTATTTTTCCAACGCTTCCGATTTCTTCTTTACCCAACGTCAACACCGAACCATACTCTAAAAGTTGATCGTTTAGATTTTCTTGTTTGATGTTGGTGATGCCCGCCTTAATTAACACGTGTTGAACATGCTGCGCGATGTCATAATAACTTACCGATTGTGTTTTGCGCTGCCAGTTTTCCGTTTCCTGATTTCCGGTGAAATAAATCGCGAGTCTTTCTTCTTCTTTATACTTACCCGCTTCCTTGAAATAGATTTTACCGAACTCAAAAAGTTTTAAATCCTTTTGTTTGCGATTAATGTTGTGCGCGCATACCTCAAGACCGGTAAACAAAAGTGTTTGACGCAAAATACCTTGCTCTTCACTTAGCTTATTTAATATTTCGATCGCATCTCCTTTGAATTTCAGGTTATGCTTCTGCTGATAATTATAATTAGTAAGTGAATTAGTCCATATTTCGAAGAATCCATTTCCAGTAAGGAGTTCGCCAATGGATTTTTTAAACTTATCGAGGTCTTTTACAGGAAATTCAGCAAGGTAATCCGTGCTGGCATGATCAGTGAGTTCAATATTGTTGAACCCATAGATGCGTAAAATCTCTTCAACGATATCGGCCTCTTGTGTTACATCAACACGATAAGGAGGAACAACAACTGTGTATCGATCTTCTTTTGTATCCACAACTTTAATGTCCAGCTTTTCCAGAATAGAATGAATTTCATTTCTTGGAATAACCTTACCGATCAACCGGTTGACATTTTTGTCTTTCACTTCAATCGTAATGCTTTCAATCTTTGTCGCATAGACGTCAATCACTTCAGATGAGATTGTGCCTCCTGCAATTTCTTTAATCAGTAATGCCGCACGTTTTAATGCATACACTGTTATGTTTGGATCTGTGCCACGTTCAAAACGAAACGATGCATCTGTTTTTAATTGATGATGCAATGAAGACTTGCGAACGTAATCCGCAGAGAAGTAAGCACTCTCTAAAAATATCTTCGTTGTGTTTTGTGAAACACCCGACTTTGATCCACCGAATACACCGGCAATACACATACCGTCCTTCTCATTGCAAATCATCAAGTCGTTGGCCAGTAACTTTCTTTCTTTTTGATCGAGTGTAACGAAAGGAGTTCCGGCAGGAAGTGTTTTTACAATTACTTTTCCTCCAGTGATTTGATCGGCATCAAAAGCATGAAGTGGTTGTCCTACTTCATGACAAATGAAATTGGTGATGTCCACGATGTTATTAATCGGAGATAAACCAATGGACAATAATCGATTCTTCAACCACTCTGGTGATTCAGCAACTTTAATCCCTGAAATAGTAACGGCTGAATATCTTGGGCACGCTTTGGTATTCTCAACACTTACCGGAATTGTAAGGTTTGTATTGTCAACTTTGAAAGAATCAATGGATGGCCATTTTAGTTCTCTTCCTTTGGAAGCTTTAATATCACGGGCGACACCAATATGTGAAGCTGCATCAGCACGATTAGGTGTTAAGCCTATTTCAAAAACGTAATCGGATTTTATGTTATAATATTCCGAAGCCAGCTTTCCAATCTGTACATTTTCCGGAAGCACAATAATGCCAGCGTGATTTTCACCCAAACCAATTTCGTCTTCAGCACAGATCATTCCTTCTGAAGCTTCACCTCGAATCTTTGCAGATTTAATAGTAAATGGCTCTCCTTTGGTTGGATGTATTGTCGTTCCGGGAACAGCAACTATTACTTTTTGTCCTGCTGCAACATTGGATGCACCGCAAACAATGTTCAAGGGCTTATCCTGTCCAACATTCACAGTTGTGATGGAAAGTTTATCAGCATTGGGATGCTTAATGCAGGTCAAGACATGACCAATAACCAAACCTTTCAGTCCGCCTTTTACGGTTTCATGAGATTCTACACTTTCTACCTCAAGTCCTGTAGAAGTAAGTGTTTTTCCAATCTCTTCAGCCGATTCAGGAATGTCAATGTATTCTTTAAGCCAATTGTACGAAATGGTCATGCGCTATAGACTATTGATTCAAATTTTCGATTACCCAAAAGTTGCCCCCAACGACAAAATATGATTGAGTAAAGACTTCAAAAATAAGGTGTTTAGCTGGATTGGGCTAATGTTATGGTTTAAAAAAATAAACCAGCTTTTGAATGCGCTTAATGGTAGGTTTTTTCCCCTGCCTTCACGGCAATTTTTAGCAGGTTCTCTGCCGGAGGAAAGGGGCAAGAGAATTTATCTGCGTAAGCACAATAAGGATTGTAGGCATTGTTAAAATCCAGAGTAATAGTTTGACTTCCTTTTACTTTAACCACATCAAGGTAGCGTCCAGCCCCGTAAGTTTCGTCACTGCTCGTTTCATCACCGAAGGCAAGGAAAAGTTTTCCCTTGAAAGGTCCCATTTCCATCATCTCTAAGATCAGGAGTTTATTGTGGAGCCCGTTGAAATCAAATTCAGCATACGCGTATTCAATGTAGCGTTCTTCTTTGCCATCACTTGTAGCAAGAACAACAACATTTTTGTTTTCAACAGGCGTGAGGTCTGCCACGATTTTAAATTGAGGATCGACTGGATAGTATTTTAACGTAGTGAAGCTCTCGCGTGCTTCACCGAAAGGTGATTCGGCTGAAGTCTTCATGAAGTGATCTTTCTCTTCACGCTCTTTTTTTATCGTATTAACATAGGTGGTTTGATCCTCATTTCCCCAGAAAGAATAGAACACGCTAACAAGGCCGATAATAACGACCAGAAGGATAATGATACTTTTTACTTTCAAGGGAGTATTACTTTTTGATTGAGCTTCTCACGCTGACGATCTTCCCATGCCTGAATGGAATCACGTTTTGCATAAAGCAGATTATAAAAAACAGGAATGCCATTATCGGCCAACTCACCTGGAGCATTTGCTAAAACACAAATGGCTATTCGTGATTTTGGATTTACGGCTACCTCACTTCGATAACCGTTTACATATCCTCCATGATAAATCACCGTATCGGTTGGATAATGAAGTACGCGCCAGCCTAAACCGTAATACGCTTTACTGATGCGATGTACTCTTCCATAATTTCTGTTCTTCGAGTGTGCACGAATAAAAGGTGAGTATAATGTATCAAGGGTCTGTGGTGAAATAATTTCTCTGTGATTTCCCAAAAGAGCAACCATCCAATGGGCCATGTCTGATATACTGGCATTCACACCGCCCGCTGGTGCTACATTGTAATAGGTATTGGTGATTAGTGCGGGGCTGAGTTTACCTCTTCGATATAAATGAGGTGTTGCGTGGTTTGGATTTTGAGCAATCGAAAAATAGTCAGCAGAAGCATCCTGCATTTTTAATGGCCCAAAAACTTTTTCTTGTAAAAGCGTATCATATCCTTTACCGGTTGCTGATTTCATTACCTCACCAATGATACTATAACCCACATTTTGATAACTATATTCTTCGCCTACACCGGCAGATAGTTTCACATCTTTCAATCGATCGAGCAATGTTGTTATTCCTTCACCTTCTTCAACCATGTTGGTATAAGTATGATAGGGCAAACCGGTTGTGTGCGAAAGAACATGTGCCAGGGTAAGTTTTTGTGTTTCTTCAGTTGACTGCAACGAGAAGCCGGGAAGGTATTGCGTTACAGGATCATGCCAGTGAAGCACACTGTCTTCCACTAAAATTCCAGTAAGGAAGGATGCAAAACATTTTGAAACAGAAGCGAGACGAAAAACAGTATGGACATCAACCTGATCATGCGTTCCTACTTTTCGAACGCCAACACCTTTCAGAAAAATAATTGTGGTATCATAAACAATGGCAATTGCTGCGCCTGGAGTGTGTGATTTGTTTGATAGTGAATCAATTTTTCTTTCATACTCAGCCAAAAGCTCAACAATAAAGGGATTCGGATCAGGATTGGGTGCAGGTGATGTTTTGATTGGAGCAATGTCAGCCTCTGCTTTTTTTGAAACCAGCATTTGCGCCAGTATCAAAGGCAAAGCGATTAGCAGTATTGCGAGGAAGATGTAGTGCTTTCTTTTGTTCATCAAATCAGACCTTCATCTGCAAAGCTAAAATATTTTTGGCCAGCGAGTATGATGTGATCGAGAACCTGCATTTCCAGGAGTTTTCCTCCCTCTTTTAGCTTTTTAGTGAGATCAATATCCGCCTGACTGGCCGATAAATTTCCCGAGGGATGATTGTGTGCCAGAATAATTCCACTCGCTAATTCTTCGAGTGCGAGTTTGAAAATTATTTTTGGATCGGCCACTGTTCCCGCAACACCACCCTGACTAATCTGACATTTCTTTGTTACACGATTTGCCCGATTGAGAAGTAATATCCAAAATTCTTCGTGCGGAAGATCCTGAAGATCAGCTTTCAATAATTCGAAAACATCGTTTGAGCCGCTGATCTTTGGCTTTTCATCAGGCTCTAATTCTTTTCGTCTTCGACCTAATTCAAGGGCCGCAACAATGGTAATTGCTTTTGCTTCTCCAATGCCTTTCGTTTTGGTAAGCTCTTTAACCGAAAGCTTTGCCAATTCATGAAGGTTGTTGGTGGATTGTTGTAATACCTTTTTAGCCACCTCTACTGCACTTAATGTAGCTGTACCCGATCCAATTAGGATGGCAATCAGTTCTGCATCAGAAAGAGCTGATCTGCCTTTTAGAAGTAATTTTTCACGAGGCCTGTCTTCGGGAGACCAACTTTTAATGTTGAGGGGTTTTTCTTCAGCAGTCATAATGCACAACGTTTATTGACCTCAAGATAAGTAATTCAGCAAACAGCGTAAAACACAAAACCCCGCTTGAGGGCGGGGCTTTGATAATGTTTTAAAGAAGCTTAAGCTAGTTTGTTAACCGCTTTAGCAAGCTTTGATTTTTGGTTTGAAGCCTTTTTCTTGTGGATAATGTTCTTCTTCGCCAATTTATCGATCATTGAAGAAACCTCTTTTAAAAGAGCGGCTGCTTCATTTTTATCGGTTGTAGTAACCAACTTCTTGATGGAAGTTCTGGTGGTTTTGTGCTGATAGCGGTTTTTAACACGCTTTGCTTCATTTGCACGGATTCTTTTTTCTGCTGACTTATGATTTGCCATTTCTATCTAAAAATAAGGAGTGCAAAGGTAAGCGTATTTCGCAAATTTGCAATTCCAATTTAAAATCAATTCTTGAGTTTTCCTTCAAAAAGAAGGTTAGTGTTAGGATCAAGGCTGATTTTGAATGGTTTTACGCTGATTGGAATACTGAATTTGTTTGCTGCTTTATCAATCCTAATCTTTTCAAACGAGGGCAAAGGTTGATTTTCGGTGTAAATCCCAATCTCAAGCTGGAAATCAAATGGCTGACTTTTCTGAACCTGGTCAATCGAAAGGCTCAACATTTTGGTTTTGGCATCGTACGACCAGACACCTTCTAAATTGGGATGACCGGCCCTGAAAAGCCATTGATTGAAGAAAAGGTCTAGATCCTTACCGCAGGCTTCTTCCATTATGTTCTGAAAATCAATGGTCTGCGCATTTCTGTAACTGAAGTTTCGATAATACTTGCGGATGCCATTCCAAAATGCTACGTCACCTATTTCATTTCTCAACATATGAAGCACCCAACCTCCTTTTTGATATGAGTTGGCGCTTAAAATTTCCATTAAGTCTTTCGGCAAGGTCGTGAATACAATAGGCAATGATTTTGTTTTATTGAATTCAATAGCGCTGTTGCGATCTTTCTCCATGTCGATCTCCATGGCCTTTCGTCCGTGCTGGAACTCGGTATAGAGGTGGTTAAAATAAGTTGCAAATCCCTCACTGAGCCATACATGGTGCCAGTCAATTTCTGAAGCCGAGTTACCAAACCATTGGTGCGCAATTTCGTGTGCAATAAGATTTTCCTGTTCGTTCTTTCCGTTTACTGATTTCTCATAATAAAATATGTTGCTTGCATTTTCCATGCCTCCGTATCGCGTTGTGGATTGAACATTGGCCAGTTTCTTGTATGGATAGGGTCCGATGTGCTCATTAAAATATTTCAGTATGTTGGTTGCTATTGCATAATCATAAAACCCTTCTGCACGATTTTGAGGATAGACCCAACTCTCAACTGGAATGCCGCTGACATTACCCTCCTGATGGACTGCAAACCGAGCAGCTCCCATTACCATCACTTTTGTTGGCAGATCAACTTCTTCCTTCCAGTGTGTAAGTTTTTGTTTGCTGTTGAGAAAACTCTCTTCTATTTTAATTCCGTTACCGATGACTTCATAGATAGAAGGTGCTATAACAATAAAATCAACGGAGGCTTTGTCGGATGGATGATCGATGGTTGGCAACCATTGGTGTGCACGGTTTGGCCAGTTGTCGCCAAAGAAAGTCCGATCTCCAAAAATGTTTTTGGAGATGATCAATCCATCCTGCGGAATTCCGCTATAGGTAATGCCGAAAGTAAGCAGGTCATTAACCTTACTTGCTCCAACTAAAGTGATCTTGAGCTTGTCTTGTTGATGCGCAAACTGAAGTGAAGTCCCATTCATCGTAACATGCTTTACAATCATGCCAGCTCCTTTCGAATTTTGATTGGCCAGATCCAGTTCGAATGAAGTCAGATTTTTCTCGAAGAGGATTTGAACGGTTGCTGTTCCGGAGAGAATATTAGTACTATCATTCAACTCCAATTGAAAAGTATAGTGTTTGATATCGATTCCATCATTAGAGGGGATGGCCTGACCCCATGTGTAATAGGAAGTAAGAATGATGGACAAGAGTAATAAGTAAATCCTTTTCATGATGATTGATTTTGCTTAACTTTCATTCGTGGAATCAGTATCCACAATAACGTTGGACCGCAATTTATAATCATGAATCGACTCATCAAGTTTATTTTTTTGATCGGTATTGTCCCGTTGTTTTCAAGCTGGGGATTCTTTGCCCATCAGCGCATCAACCGATTGGCTGTTTTTACTCTTCCTCCGGAAATGACTGGATTTTACAAAGCCAATATTCATTACATAACAGAAGCTGCTGTTAACCCCGATCGAAGAAGATTTTCGAGCTCGGATGAAGCGCCTCGGCATTATGTCGACATTGATCATTATGGAGACAGCGCCCTCAGAAAAATGCCCCGGTTTTGGAAAGAGGCGGTAGAGAAGTATTCGGAAGATACGTTGAAGGCGTATGGTATTGTGCCTTGGCATATTAACGTAATGTATTATCGCTTAAGAGATGCATTCCTCATGAACAATCCCGAAGCCATTCTTCGCAATTCAGCAGAGCTTGGTCATTACGTTGCAGATGCTCATGTGCCATTGCATACCACTGAAAATTATAATGGTCAACTCACTGGTCAGGAAGGTATTCATGCGTTTTGGGAATCACGATTGCCTGAATTGTTTTCGGATGATTATGATTTCTTTGTTGGCAAGGCATCACACATTGATAATGTTCAGATCGCTGCGTGGAAAGCGATTGAAAATTCTCACCGGGCTGTTGATTCTGTATTGTTATTGGAGAAGGAATTATCTAATCATTTAAGTTCTTCTAAATATTCATTTGAAACCAAAGGGCGACAAACTGTGAAAGTGTATTCACAAGAATACTCAGCAGCCTATCATAAAATATTAAAAGGCATGGTAGAGCGACAAATGCGCGGGGCAATTAAAATGATTGGGGATTTGTGGTTTACGGCTTGGGTGGATGCAGGGCAACCTGATCTAAAAAAGCTGATCAACTACAAACCAACAGAAGAAGAACTAAAAAGAAAGCGGGACGAAGTTGAAGCGTGGAAGAAAGAACAAATCAAATCAAGACCGCACGAAACTGATTTTTAGGAAAGCAGAGAGGACACAATTTCTTCCCATTCATCATGAAGTGATTTTTTGCTAACTGGTTTACCAGCCTTGCTATACCAATAGGCTGCATTTCCCAAGTCACCATCCTTTCGATGTAGGTATGCATGAATCCACGATGAATCGCTTGAATCGACACCTTGGGCCAGATCATGAGCTTTATTCCAGTCTCCGTTTGCCTCAAACCAAAGGGCTTGCAATAACGGACTAACGTTTTGCGGAGGTGTATCTTCCTCTAAAGAGGCATTGAATTGGTCAAGTGTCATGGAGAAAATGTTAATGGGTAAAATTAAAAGAGAAGGATGTAATTCTCTCACATTAGGACTGTTTTTATTCTGGCCATTCGCTGCCAACTTCGGGGCGATAGGCTTCTATTTGAAAGTGTACCCTTTGAATATTAACTATGAGGGGTTTCAAGCTCCTAAAATAAAATTCCCGTTGATTTTGTTGACGACAAGACCAGCGGGAATAGAGTTTGATTGTGAGGCACCTAATCTCCTCCGTGACCACTCAATAGATACCGTACGCCAACTTGAAGAGATATTGAACTGAAGGCTTTTGCTTCTCTTAATTCTTCGCGGGGTTTGGTAGGATCCTGGGTCTGCGTTTGATCTATTTCCTTTTTAAAATTGATCTGCTTTTCGGCAACTGTATAGTTTTGCAAATTGTCATACCCGTTGCTGTTATCTTCTGTCAGTTCATATTCTTCGGCATAGTAGGTCATGCTGACAAAATTCACTTCTGTGAACAGGTCGATATTATTACTCAGCATCCAGTTCATTCCCACAGAACCTTGAAATCCTACTGTTAATCCCTTGGTATATTCCCATTTTCGAGTCCGTGTGTTCACTACGTCAGGGTAGTAACTAACTTCCGAAGACGATAATTCTTCTCCCATTACCTTCGGGGCTCCCAGGATTACACCAAATCGACCATAGGGAATTCTGGATCCTCTGTTCGTTGTAATAATGAATGAAGGATTAAAATAAATTCCCTTCGAAAAATTTTGGGTGAGCTGTTTTTGAGAAGAGGTGTAGCTGTCTGATAGATAGGTGGAGGTGCTGCCTGTCTCATATTTCTTTCCTTGTGAGTATTGAACATTGAGCTCAGCACCCAGAAACTCATTAAACATAAAACCTCCGCCAAGATTAAAATTCATTCCAGATCCATACGAGCCTGAAACGTTTTTTGTTGAATTATTATTGATTTGGGCATTATTTCTATAGTCTTGTTGAGCCTCTTGCTTTTCACCAATCACCTGAGAGGCAATGGGCAAACCGTAACCGACTCCGGCACGGAAGTAAACACCCTGGGCAATAGATGTGCTCATAAAAGCAACAAGGATTGGAATGAGAATGGTAATTTTTTTCATGGTTAACTAATTCAGATTAAAGCTTCAGTTTTTTAAAGTTTGGATAGAACCATTACGAAGTTACATCTTAAACTTAAACTTTCAATTTGCCATGCGTTCAAAGTTGGTTGATATTGCCCTTACATATCGGTCATTTGTAACTACATAAGGGTAGGCCTACACTCCGAAAAGTACATCACGTGGTTTTATCCACGCGTTAAACTTCCTCTTTCTTATTGTGTTGAAATCCTGAAAAAATTTTATTCTTGTTAATCTCCATCATTTTTCTGGAGGTGAGATAATGAATTGCTTTTTCTTCAAGAAAATGGTGGAGTGGCAGAAGGATGGATATAAGTCCAATTTTTATGGCAAGTATTTTCCAGGGTTCACCATGCGTCCAGTGGTGTATCTGGTTATCGGCTAACAGTATGATAAATTCAAATAGAAATATAAAGGCAAAAAAACCTAGTATCTTAATAGTGGAGTGTGATACACTAAATACCCCCAGCATTATCAGCATAATAAAAACACCCGCTATGGCCGCAGTTATTCCCATGTATTGAATATTGTGACGAGTCCGTTTGTTTTCTTCTGCCTGGAGAATTTCGCGTTCTTTTCGTTTGTTCTCATCTTCCACTTCCATCATTAACACTTCTTTTTCAGCAGATAGTTTTTCAAGACTGTCTGTGTATAGATGGTTTTGTGCATTGTAGTGATAGGCATTTTTAAAATCGCCAACCTTTTGATAAAGTGAATCCAGGTTTTGCGCCACAGTTTGTTTTAATTCCAGGTCACTTAAATCATCACTAATTTTTTTAGCTTTAAGCGAATAGGTTAAAGCATTTTTATAATCTTTTCTCTTTTTGAAATGGGATGCCATAGTAGTATAAAACCAAAAGCGATTGGTAGCATTCGATCGGGTTTCAAATCCTTCTTCAGCCTTTTTTAAAAAATAAAAGCCCGAATCGAGTTTACCCATTTCTGTATAAGCCGCGCCATAAGCCTGATAAATAATATAATCGAAGCCCGCGTTATGCATAAAGTTTTTTAACTCTTTTCGTGAATTGAATATCTGAATCGCCTTTTCCATTTGGTTACTATTCAAATACATGTCTGCCATGGCTCCGTACGAGTTTAGTTTTATCAATTCAAATTTCATCGTATCGGCCAAGGCAATAGCTTTCTCAAAAAATGATAGTGCCAAATCATATTGTTTATTACCAGAATAAATTCTTCCCAACCCATTATAAATCTCCAGCCGATCCATTTTTTTATTCTTGAAACGAATGGTGAGCGGAATAACTTTATACAGGTAATCTTTAGCCTTCTCCCACTCCTTTATCGAAGTATAAAAAGCGGACATATTAGAATAACAATTGCGCATCAGCGTATAGTTATCCGTGTCTTCTGCAAGGTTGAGTGCCAACAAATAGTTTCTTAAGGCCTGCATTTTTTCTTTCTTGCGCAAGTAGGTATGGCCCATTGAATTATAGGCTGAAACCAGAAGAGAGTCATCATTGGAGTCAACTGCTAACCCTAATGCAAGATTGTTATAGTTCATGGCGTCCTCATACTTTCCATTATTTCGATAACCTGTTGCCATGTAAATATCGCTCCATGCCTCCATGCTTTTTAAGTTACTTTCTTTAGCGAGTTCAAGTGCCTTTTTCGAAATCGACAGGCCAGTAGTAATGTTGCTTTGTGAACCTGTCATGTTATAATATCGCTGTGCATTCCAAATGAGGGCACTTACCATCAATTTTCGATCGCGACTTAATTCAGCAATTTGCTGTTGTTCGTTGGAGTATTTATCGGATTGGTTTTTATCCATTGACATATAGAATGAAGCCAATTGCCCGAGTATCATTACCTTTCTTTCTGGAGTAGTTGCTTTTTCGAGAGAAGTTCGGAGACTATCTACCAGCGGATTTACTTGAGCGTGGGCTGGAATAAAAGAAGCGAATACGATTACGGCTATAAAACGAAATGTCATGAGGGTAATTTTTGATAAAGATAATTATCGGCCCTTAACAGGAAAAAAAAATCATCATTCTATGGTGCTTTTTAATCAATTCATTTGATATCCAAATAAGAAAGATTTTTGACGATGCCTTCAACTCGGCAATCACAGAGTAATTCAATTAGGACTGCAAAAGTTTTAATAAAAAAAGCGCCATGGGGCGCTTCAAAATATCAGTTATGTGAAATGTGTTTTGTCAAATGAGTTATTTCATCACAGCCGCAGAATCTGCAGGAGTTGTTACAGGTTCAGGTGCTGGCTTGCTTTCAACAATTTGCTTCAGATCACTCAAACCTTGCTCATATTGGTCGCTTAACATAGACCCCATTACTAACCACATTGCTTTTCCGGATAAACCTTCATTGGCACCATCATAGGTCCAGGTAATTTTCGTGCCTTCGCCTTCTGGTGTTAGAACGAACTCATTATAAAATGTAGTTTCTGAACCTCCGAACTTCATTCCGTTTTTAACATATTCATTTTCCCTGATCTCTTCTGTCCATTGAGTTCCGGTTCCAGTCTTTGGCCCATCCCACGCCATTTTATGACCTACACTGGCAGAGGGTCCTTCAATGGTTTGCTTCGCTTCCGGATCCATCTTTGCCCAGGGGGACCACACATTAAACTTTTGAAAATCACTTACTTCAGCAAAAACTGAAGACGCAGGAGCATTGATTACGATCGACTTTTCAATATGTGCTTGCCCAGGCTGCATTAACACAGCGACCAGACCGATCGTGATGATTACCAACAGGATAATCCCTATGATTTTTAATACTTTCATATCAAATGGTATTTTGGTTTAGGCCGAAGTTACTGAAATTATAAGCTTCGAAAACGTTGTAATTGTCTTAAAAAAGTCGAAAATTGAAAAAACCAAAAATCTTTCCGTATGAGCGTATTCACTAATCCCGATCGAATTCCTGAAAATTACGGCTTGCGCATTGCCGGTGGACTCATTGTATTTTTCCTCTTCATGAAAGTGATTGGCTACTCCAACCACGTAGAGTTGCGTTTACTCAATCTCGTCATTCTGGTGGCCGGAATTTATTTAGCGTTAAAGAAATTTAAACAAACGCATCGCGACCATCTCAACTATTTCAGAGCATTAGTGACGGGTGTTGCAACAGGAGCGGTAGGCTCGCTTGTCTTTGCAGCCTTCCTTTTTATTTATATGAAATTGGATTCTTCCTTCATGCAGGATATCATTGAAAACTCAGAAATGGGTCGTTACCTCAATGCGTATATCGCTGCCTTTATTGTTGCCTTCGAAGGTTTCTTCTCCGGATTTTTAGTAACCTTCATTCTCATCAATTATATCAGCACAGATGAAGTTGCTGATCCGGTTGATAAAGAACTTTAATGCTTGTTAGAGGAACACTCTAAACAAGGATATAAACAAAAAGCGGATTGAATTTCAATCCGCTTTTTGTTTATATCCTACTCGTTAATTCTTCAACAATCCAATATCATTTCATCTCCAATTCTATCACCGTATCAATTGCATCCATCTTTTCTTTTGGCACTTTTAAGGTAATACCGAATTCATTTTCCAAATACTTAACAGGCGATTTATCAGTAAACACTTTTGCTGATTTTATTTTCTTCCCCCAGGTGGGCATCACGATGGATTCGTCCTGCCAGTTCAGAATATGTATATATACTTTATTTTCTTTTTGTGTCATTACTCCCCAGTCGCGTGCGCTAAGCGGACCGCCACGCGTTCCGTAAATGGTTTCTCCATATACAGTTAACCATTCTCCCATTTCTTTTAATCGTGCAACGTGTTCGTTCTGAATTTTTCCATTCGGCATGGGCCCGATGTTTAATAAAAAGTTAGCACCATAGCCTGCAGCCTTAACGAGGTATTGAACTAAAACTTTTTTGCTTTTGTGTTGATCGTCTTTAACATTAAAACCCCATGAGTTATTAATGGTTTCGCAGGTTTCTTTTGGTAATTGACCTATGGTTTGTTCAGGAGCGAACCCAGTTGTGTTGTGGCCTGGCAAATCTTTTTCAAACATTTGAAAGTCTTCGCCTTCATACGGTGTTCTATGATGGTTGCTACCTACCAGTGCACCTGGCTGAAGTTTATGAATCAGACTGTAAGTTCTTTCTAATTTCCAATCATCATTCTTTTTGTCCCACATGCCATCAAACCAAATGCCTGCAACATCACCGTAATTGGTTAGGAGTTCAGACAGTTGAGCATCCATGTACTCAAGGTATTTGTTCATGTCCCCGCTGTCAGGTCTGCCTGTCCAAGGTCCTCCTGTGAAGCCTCTTGGAAAATAATCGGGGTGGTGCCAGTCAAGTTGAGAATGATAAAAGAAAAGTTTCAGACCTTCTTTGCGACATTCATCCGCCAGCATTTTCAAAACATCTTTTCCATACGGTGTGCGCTTTACAATATTGTAATCGGAAACTTTACTGTCAAACATGGCAAAACCATCGTGGTGCTTGCTGGTGATGGTAATGTATTTCATGCCGGCAGCCTTTGCCATTTGTACCCAGGCCTTTGGATCAAACTCCGTTGGATTGAAAAAAGTCGGAATGTTTTCGTAGGCCTTAATGGGAATTTGTTGTTGATTCATTACCCATTCTCCATTGCCCAACACACTGTAAACTCCCCAATGAATAAAGAGTCCGAACTTGGCATCCTGAAACCACTCGCGGTTCTTCAGATTCTCCGGTGTGGGCTGATATTTTTGCGCTTGCGAATAAAATGTAATAAGTGCGAGTGCAATCAGTGCAAAGAAATTCTTCTTCATGTAGATTTATTTAAATTGCGATCCCTGAAAATTAGGGATTCAATATGAGATACAAAAGCATCAATCCGAAACTCTTCATCACCAATCGCAAAAGGTTGTCGAAGGAATTGAAGTCAAATTCAGTACTGGTGGTAAATGCCAACGACATTATGCCCACCAATTCAGACGGAACGATGCGCTTTCGTCAAAACAGCGACTTGTTTTATTTAACCGGTGTCGATCAGGAAGAAACGGTTTTTGTGATGTGCCCTGATTTTCCCGATGAGAAATATCGCGAAGTTCTATTTCTGAAAGAGACCAGCGAATTGATTGCAACCTGGGAGGGGCATAAGCTTACAAAAGAAGAAGCACGTGCGGTAACGGGTATTCAGACCGTTTTATGGCTTTCTGAATTTCCCAAGCTCTTCAACACGATGATGCTAATGGGTGATACGGAACATGTGTATTTGAATACCAATGATCATTATCGTGCAGAGGTAAGTGTAGAGACACGTGAGAATCGTTTTGTGAAGTGGTGTCAGCAGAAATTTCCATTGCATCGATATGAACGTCTTGCTCCCATCATGCATCGACTGCGTTCTATTAAATCAGCAGAAGAGATCGCTCTATTACAACTTGCCTGCGATATTACTGAACAGGCATTTTATAGGTTGTTGAGGTTTGTGAAGCCGGGGGTAATGGAATATGAAATTGAAGCGGAACTCTCTCATGAATTTTTGAAAAATGGTTCACGTGGATTTGCATACGAACCCATCATTGCATCGGGTGCAAGTAGTTGTGTGTTACATTATATTGAAAACAATAAACCGTGTAAGTCGGGCGATATTTTATTGTTGGATGTGGGAGCGGAGTATGCCAACTACAATGCTGACATGACACGCACCATTCCGGTAAACGGAAAATATACGAAACGGCAAAAAGATGTTTACAATGCTGTGCTTCGTGTACACCAGGAAGCTGCTAAGATGTTGAGGCCGGGAACAAAATATTTTGAATATCATAAGGAAGTTCAGAAGATTACGGAGAGCGAATTGATTGGTTTGAAATTAATTGATAAAAAGGATGTGAAAAATCAGGATCCGAACAAACCGCTCTTTATGAAATATTTCATGCACGGCACAAGCCACCAACTCGGTTTAGATGTGCACGATGTAGGAAGCATGTATCACAAAATGCAAGTCGGACAAGTATGGACAATAGAACCCGGCATCTATATTAAAGAAGAAGGGTTAGGTGTTCGAATTGAAAACAATGTAATGATTCAGAAAAATGGCGTGCTGGATTTGATGAAGAACATTCCCATTGAGGCCGATGAGATTGAAGAGATCATGAATAAAAAATAGTCAACGGGCCACAGTCGACTGTCGACTGTGGCCGTTGACCAAGAGTAAACTTCTTAAAAATGCATAAAAAACTATATACCATACTTTTCTTAACGGTTATAAGCATCATCGCCCAGGCCCACGAGTTTTGGCTTCAACCCATAAAATATTTCTATTCAGCCGGAGAGATGGCTCTTATCAGTTTTAAAGTGGGCGAGAATTTCATGGGCGAGCCCTGGGATTTAAAGCGCCATGGAATCGAGCGACTGGAATTGATACATGGTAACCAAGTCACCAATCTGAAAGATAGTGTAAGAGAAGGAGATGGCGATAATCTAGATGTTGAATTATTAGATGATGGGACGCATTTGATTGTCATGCAAAGCAACAAAGCATTCATCGAATTAGAAGCTGATAAGTTCAATGAATATTTAAAGGAAGACGGATTGGACGATGTTTATGATCAACGAAAGAAAACAAACACGTTGACTAAACAATCAAAAGAGTTTTATTCACGCCATACCAAATTGCTTTTACAGGTTGGTGACAAGAAGGATGACACGTATAAAAAAGTAGTTGGATTGCCTATTGAGATTGTTCCCGATCGTAATCCTTATGCATTGAAAAAAGGTGATTTGATTCGCTTTAAAATACTATGGCAAGGCAAACCCTTCTTTGGTGTGAAGGTTAGAGTATGGAATCGTTTTGATAATCGCACCACAATCCAAAACATATATACTGAGCAGGACGGAACAATGGAGACCCACATCAGCAATCCAGGCGCCTGGATGGTGAGCGTTGTGACAATGATACCCGCTACAAAAGCAGGTGCGGATTGGGAAAGTTATTGGGGAAGTTTGGTGTTTGGTGTGAAGTAAAAAAATAAAAACTAAATAATAAATATGGTAAGAGTATTCGTTGTTGCTTTACTAATTCACTTTTCCGCATCCGGTCAAACAGTTCACCGATCTTATTTCGATAAATCAGGATTTGAAACGGATAGTATTAATTCATACCGGTTTATTGAATCAGACTTCTCAGGAAGTAATTCTAAAAGCGTAGCGTATTACACGGCTACTGGTAAAATTCAATGGAAAGACATTACAGATTCATCAGGTACTAAAAAGACATATTACCACACTACAGAAAAGGTTAGAGCAGAAGTTATTTTGAATAAGGATAGATCGATTAGAAATACCCGTATGTTTTATCCGGGTGGTAAAAAGCAGGGCGAATTAAGTACAGATGAAAAGACCCAACTTGTCCAGGTTTTAAATTACTGGGATTCCGTAGGCCACCAAATTGTTAATGATGGAAACGGAACTTGCGAATGCGTTCTCAACCCTGAAGATGAAGAACCTTACATTGAACGTGGCGAAGTAAAGAACAGCATGAAAGTGGGTGATTGGAAAGGTGAATGCAAGGAGGGAAAAACGTTTGAAGAGCAGTATAAGAATGGAGGGCTCATTCGAGGAACTATGAAAGATTCGGAGGGTATGGTTTATAATTATACTGAAGTGAGTAAGCAGGCAGAATTTGTAGGCGGATTTGGGGCATTGGCCCAATATCTTGGATCTACAATGAGGTACCCGACTAAAGCGCGGAGAATGGGAATTCAAGGAACTGTTTTTGTTTCCTTTGTAGTAGAAAAGGATGGTAGTTTGTCAAACGTAAAGATTATTAAGGGAGTCGGAGAAGAATGTGACAAAGAGGCGCTGCGTGTAGTGAAGGGTTCAAAAAAATGGAACCCAGGGTTAATGCGCGGGAAAAAGGTGAAATCGCGTTTTGTGTTGCCGATCAAATTTAAACTTCAATAGTATTATGAGTTCAGTCTTTTCTGATTCGGCACCGGATCCTGTTGGCGCTTACCCACACGCGCGAAGAGTAGGTAATTTACTTTTCCTTTCAGGTGTTGGCCCGCGCAAAAAAGGTTCGAAGGAAATTCCAGGTGTTACCTTGGATGCAGATCGGAATATTGTAAGCTATGATATTGCCCTTCAATGTCATTCCGTTTTTCAAAATGTGAGATTCATTCTGGAGGCTTCGGGTTCTCGATGGGAAAATCTTGTAGATGTTACCGTCTTTCTAACCAACATGAAGGACGACTTCCCAACCTTCAATAAAATCTATGCGGAATACTTTAAAGACAATCAACCTTGTCGAACAACAGTGGAGGTGAATGCATTGCCCACACCTATTGCCATCGAATTGAAGTGTATTGCTACGATTTGAAAGTCGTTTTGAGTTGGAATGCTTTTTGGATTAGTTGTTGTCAAAAATGTTTTTATCCCAACCTCTAAAGTCATAGTATTTTGATTTCGGTTCTCCAGTCCAGCCATTGATCCCTTTTTTTGGTAACAACACACCGTGAACATACACGATAGGGATAAGCGTTAACCCTAATACTACGAATGCGACTGTTCGTCCAAAGAATAGGGATAGCGCAATGATGATCGCAAGGGCCACAAAGTATTTAAGTAGTTTTCTCCACTTCGGACTTCGCTCTTCAAAGTGTCCTAAAAAGATATGTCAGACTAATATTAGAAAAGTCACGATCGAGACTTCAAACCATAGAGTATTTGTGTTCCACATAATCGCTGTTATTTTAGCTTCTCCATTTCAAGTAGGTTGCTGTTCACTAAGTGTTGTTCAAGTCTGAGAAAGTGAGTTACTCATATATTTCGAAAGAAAAATAAAGGATTTAAAGTTCACACGGAAGTCTGAAGACTGCAAATATAGTTGGCACAAGTGAGCAGCCCGCATACCATCACCAACACTTGGGCTAGCTCGGTGTGAATGCACTGCCTACGCCAATTGCGATAGAACTGAAAGGCATAGCTACCATTTGAGAACGGGGCTTCCACTTATGTAGGTTTCTTCGAGCGCATGGATAAGCAACCCCCATGCTAACACACAACATCAGTGCGAGATGGGGATCACTTATTGGTTGTTTAGCGAATAGACCCTTTTCTTTTTTTTATAGGGAAGCTTAACGGAGAATACCAGTTATTATATTTGTCAGGTTGCTACTGTCTATTGACAGAAAGGGTTAATTTTGAAGTTGGATTTTATTGAATACGGTAATGAGACAGTATTTCCTGGCAGTCATAACTGCTATTTTAACCTTTACACAAGGATTTGGTAAATTTTCCCTGGTTTCAACAGACCCCGGAAAGAATAGCTCTGATGTTTCCGTAAATCAGCCAATTGTTTTGCAGTTCAGTGCTAACATTAATCCATTTACCTCGTCAAGCGATTTTTCGATCACAAGCAATTTAAGGGGAAAGATAATATGCACTTTTAGTATATCAGGTAACGCATTAACAATAACTCCTTCAGCCCCCTTTCTCATTGGTGAGAAAATAGTTGTTACCATTTTTACGACCCTAAAATCGACTTCATCTATTGCCTTAACCAGTGCAGCGAGCTTTGAATTTCTTATTGAATCAAAACCATCGCCTCACACTCCACCTAATTTGCTTGGTACAGATATATTAACTTCTTCAGGTAGAATAACAATGATTGAAGCAGCGGATATGGACCGCGATGGTGATCTGGACATAACTGCCCTTTATGGACCTGATGTTGTTTGGCTTGAAAATGATGGATCTGAAACATTTTCAAAACATACAGTTAAAGCAGGCCTTAGTTTTCCATTCTTCATCAAACCTTTCGACATAGATCTGGATGGAGACATGGATTTGATTGCCAGCGCTTATGAGGGTATTATGATTTTTGAAAATGACGTAAATCGAAATTTTCAAGAGGCTGCAACGATACAAGGATATTCAATTACTAGTTTTGAAATTGCAGACTTTGACTCAAACGGGCTGTTTGATATTGTCTATAGTAGTGTTGAAGGTACCTCCGGTAATTACGTCTCAGGGACATACGTTTTGTTCAATCAAGGGTCATATGTATTTAATAAAGTAAAAATCAGCTCCACCACATTTCATCAGTTCCTCTCTGTCGATTTAGATAATGACAATGATTGGGATATTGTTCATTACGATGACACTGGTATTTTTTACTCGTTGAACAATGGTGGAAGCTTTACTATCGATACCGTTTTTACTGATGACAATACAGCATATCAAAGAGTTTTGATTGCCGATATGAATAAGGATGGTAATCAGGATATAGTTTTTTTTAAATACAAGTATTCTACACAGTCACTTGAGGTTTGGTTAAATAACGGCTCCGTGCAGTTTACTTCCAACAAAATTGAATTATCGTACATATATGAACTCTCTACTGTTGGCGACTATGATGGTGATGGTGATCAGGATATAATGATCATAGATGGAAATTATACTTATTCTATGCTGGAAAATGAAGGATCATTGTTGTTCACAAAGAAGGCTGTTGCGCATCCATTGCCTGGTGTCTACTATCCATCAAATTCTGTAAACGCTGATTTTGATCAAGACGGTGATTTAGACTTCCTTGCTTCCCCCAGTTCTACGATTAAACTTTATAAAAATACTCTTTTCCCGTTTGAAGAAAAAAATATGGGTGACATGAAATCCCTCACTGTCGGTGATTCCGATTGGGGAGATTACGACAATGATGGTGATCTTGATTTGGTAACAACAGGCGGGTACGAGAGCAGTGGAGTATCCTTTGTATATGAAAACCAAAATGGAAAAATGATAGAAAAATCATTCAGCCTTGCTAACCTATGGTTTGGATCTTGCGATTGGGGTGACTTTGACAACGATGGAGATCTTGATATTTTACTTACCGGAGCATCCAGCATGGACATCGATGACAGAAACCCTAAGTCTTTTATTTACACCAACAATAACGGAGAGTTTACACTACTATCTACAAGTGCAGAGCAGTTACCAAAGATCTGGTTTGGTGAAGCAAGGTGGGCCGATTTGAATAATGATGGGTGGCTTGACATTGCATTCAACGGAGCATATTACGCAGGAGTTTATCAAGGTGATGGACAAGGTAATTTTTTCAAACAAGTTGACTTTCCCTTCTCTGCATCATGGGCAAATCTTGACATGGGCGATTTTGACAAAGACGGAGATTTAGACATAGCAGTTTCAGGTTATATGGGTGGAGCAATATTAGGCGTATTCCGCAATGATGGAGGCTGGGAATTTTCAACTGTCTCCGGAAATTTTGTTGGAAGATTCGGAGGAAATGTGTCCTGGTCTGATATGGATAATGATGGTGATCTTGACCTTGTTGCTTCCGGTACAACAAGAAATGATTGGGGAAATGGGCCACCCTCTATCACGGTTTACAATAATACCGGCAATAGCTTTGAGGCCATAGAGAATACTGAATTTATTTACCAGGCCGACAGCGAAGGAACAACTGTTACAGGCGATTATGATAATGACGGAGTATCGGACGTAATAGCCAGTACCAGCGGGGGAGGGTCAAGTTATGACCCCGAGATGAATTTGTTTAAAAATATTGGTACAGGCGACCTGAAGCGAGTTACCATCGACTTGCCGAAGGTAGCGTCACATATAGTAAACTGGATAGACATAGACCAAGACCATGATCTGGATTTGTTTGTTTATCCCCGAATGCTTGTCAACAATATTGAAAAGAAGAACACTCCTCCAACACCACCAACAGCTATTAAAGTTGATTCTGTTTACAATAACTCAATGTACTTTCATTGGAATTCAGGGCAAGATTCTGAAACACCAGCAGCTGGGTTGTCATACCAAATTTATGTTGGTAAAGAATCAGGGAAACAGAATGTTGTAAATTCTAATTCACATTTAAATAATGGATTCAGAAAGGTAATAGAATCAGGGCTATGGAAAGGCAACTATGCAAAGGTGGAAAATCTTTTTGGAGGAAATTATTTTTTTGGAGTACAATCAATAGATGCTTCTTTCGAGGGATCTATTTTCACGAATGAGAGTCAAGCATTGGTCATTGGTATCCATGGAAACGGAGGTACATGTCGTGGGTTGGATTACTCATATGTTGCTGAACCGTCAGGTAGTTATCAGTGGGAGGTAAGTGGAGGAACAATTGTTTCTGGACAAGGAACCGATTCGATAGTTGTTAATTGGAATTCCTTAGGTAAAGGTTATATTAAATTGTCTAATTCTCTAGGTGACCGAAATACACTACCTATTAACATTGATGAGAGACCAAATCCTATAATTAAAGGAAATTTAACTGTTTGCACTGGCTTAGAGACCTACACCAATACAGACGCCTTGAGTCATTACGCAACATGGATGGTGTCGGGTACGAACTCGATTGCAAATGCGTCAGCTCACAATGGAACCATCGATTGGTTAGTTCCCGGTCAATTTGATCTGGTAGTGCAAGCCTACCCAGAACATAAAGGATGCTTTGCTTTTGATACACTTCAAGTTCAGGTAGATCAACGACCCAACCCTTTAACATTTGGTCCAGAATCTACTTGTGTCAATCAAATCGATACATATTCGACTGAATCAACCAAGCACCAGTGGGAGGTTATCAATGGTTCGATGATCGTAGATTCTTTGCAGTTGATAAGAGTTAAGTGGCCCATTTCAGGTCTGGGCTATGTAATACTTAGTGAGGAGTCTGCCCGGGCTTATTGTACTGCAGTTGATTCATTGTTGGTTACAATAAATTCGCACCCAGCAAAACCAACGCTAACGTTATATCAAGATACAATTATTTTATCGTCTCCTTCGCCAACTGAGTATTATCAGTGGTACCATAACGATGAGCTTGTTATTAGCGGTCCCTATATAGGTGTTGTACCTTATGTAGCAGGTAAGTTTGTGGTTGAGGTTTTTAATTTACAGGGATGTGGAAGTAAATCAGATCCATTTTATTTTTTAATTACGGCTATTCAAGAACCTGGTGTGGAAAATGAAGAAAGCAATTTTTTAATTTACCCCAACCCTACAAATAAGGAAATTACAATTGAATTAAATAATAATGATTTGGGGAATGTTAATCTTCTGTTTTACTCGGCTTCAAGTGTTTTGACTAAGGAGATAATGATTCAAAAAACTGATCATTTGCTTCGTCAAGAGATTGACGTTTCTGAACTTCATGCAGGGTATTATATTCTTATCATAAAAACTGATAATAATTTTTATTCAGCTAAGCTTATTAAACTTTGATTAATAATTTTTAATTTCTTACGGATTGACCGATTTGGTGATGGTCTGCATCCTAGAAGATTATGTCAGTAAAGATTCAATTCGATGTTTAAAACCCCTTTTGTCCAGGCGTATCCATAAAGGGATCTGTATTTTGGGGAGGAGCTGGGTTCATCACTCACTTCCTACCAATATACATTATTTCCCCCTTCACCAACCCAAACGTATTCCGGGTCTCTTCCGATAATGTATTTACAAACTGATCTTCTGTGGCACTTAATCCTGCGTGCTCCATTCGCTTCGCATAATCTTTTCCATACTTGCGGACGTGATCATCTTGTCCGTATGCTTTTTCGCGTTCACGTGGATCGGTTATAGAGGGGTCTTCTAACGTTACCTCTGGTATTGGATTAAAGAATGGCACTTGAAGAATTGCAAAACCTCCCGGCTTAAGCACGCGATGAATTTCGCTCATGGCGCGGATATCGTCTCTCACATGTTCGAGTACGTGATTACATAACAACGCATCGAATGTATTTTCAGGAAACGGAATATCATGAATATCCATTTTCACTTTTGCTAAGGGAGATTCGATATCGGCTGTAATGTATTGGTCACCATGAATTTTTTCGAAGCGTTTTATAAAGCATGCTTCGGGTGCAATATGTAACACATGCATCTTACGCTTGAAAAAATCGGTGCGTTGATTCAAATAGAACCAGATTAGCCGGTGGCGCTCCAAAGAAAGACAATTGGGACAAAGAGCATTGGGTCTGGGATTCAGGCGTCCGTACGGTAGAAATTTCCGAAAGCTCTTTTCACAAACCGGGCAGGTAACATCATTGCCACTGTAAAAAACGCCCAGTACTTTCAGGCCCAATCCGCTTACGCGTTGCAGATATTTGCGCGGAACAAAGCGAATGAGCAGGGAAATCAGTTTTTTCATGGCCGGCAAAGATAGGGAGGAAGTTCAAAGTTTAAAGTTCAAAGTTCCGGCTTTTGGTCCACAGACCACAGTCGACTGTCGACAGCGGTCTGTGCACATTAAAAATATTCCATTTCAAGTAAAACTATTTGCCCGGCCTGCCCATCTTTATACCAGATTGGCTGAATTGCTGGCAAGGCAGAATGTCAATTGATAGTTTAAATTCCTAATCCGTGGTTGATACTTTACTAGACATCGCAATGATGCATGCTGATACCCTCGTAATCCGGGCCAAACAAGGGGATCAACCTGCGCAAGGCAAATTAGTGCAGCTCTGGTACAAACGTATCTACAACTACGCCTATAAATTTTTTCTCGATCACGACCTGGCCATGGAGGTATCGCAGAAAACATTTATTTCCATGTGTCGAAACCTACCCAGCCTTCAGGACAATGGCCGGTTTAAATCCTGGCTCTATACCATTGCTGTAAACTATTGTCGTGAAGAAGCCCGAAAGATTAAAGGGAACCGCGCGGTTTCGTTTGATAAAGTTTGGAATCCCGAAGCAGAAGAATCACCTCAATGGGAATCATCGCGCCAGCGAAATGAAAATCCGGAGCGCCAGCTTCAACAACTTGAACTTGCCGACATTTTGCAAGAGGCCTTAATGGAATTGAGCGATGAGCAGCGTGAGGTTGTTATTATGAAGGAGTATGAAGGGTTGAAGTTCAGAGAGATTGCTGAGGCCTTGAATATCTCGGAGAACACAGTGAAATCGAGAATGTATTATGGACTTGACGGATTGAAGAAAATTTTAGATCGTAAAAATATCACTAAAGATACCTTGGGTTATGAACTATAAACCAAACGAAAGCGAGTTGATGGCTTACCTCTATGGAGAGTTAGAAGGTGAAGCCAGGATGAAAGTAGAGCAATACCTTGCATTGCATGAGGACGAAAGACGATCGCTTGAAAATTTAAAAAGCGTAAGCAATCTTTTGGGTCGTGTTAAAGATAAGGAAGTGATTGCCCCACCAATTTTTATTGGTGATGCCAAACAACGTTACTTCTGGGATGTTCCCTATTTTAGAACCATCATGAGCATTGCCGCATCGTTGTTACTGGTTATGATGGTGGCATACTTTACCAGAACTCAAATTAAGATGAGTGGCAACGAACTTAAAATCAGTTTTGGAAAACAACCTGAAGTAGTTCCTGTAATAAAGCCGGAAGCTAAGCCAACGGAAGCATCATTAACGGCCACGCAAGTTCAAGAGATGATCAATTCATCTTTGGCTACCAATAATGAATCCTTGCAAACAAGCTTTGAAGCGTCACAACAAAAACTGGATGCATCCATACGAAAGAGTTTAGCATCAAATTCGGGAAATATGGATCAGTTGATTCGTGAAGCTTCTACTGCATCACAAACGCAGATCAGAGAATACGTAGCCGGCATACAAACCGAGAACATGAAAATGGTGAAAGATTATTTTCAACTCACCGCTACCGATCAAAAGAAATATGTAGAAGCCCTGTTGGTTGATTTCGCAAAGTACCTGGAACAACAACGCAATAATGATCTTCAACTCGTTCAAACCCGGTTGAACAGCATGGAGAAAAACACCAGCGTCTTTAAACAGGAAACGGAGCAGATTTTGTCCAGCATCATTACAACGGTTGGTAATCCCAACTCAACGCGGGGAAATAAGAATTGAGATATAAGACAATAGATTTTAGACACAAGACATTAGACTTTAATTTTTTTTAATTAGACACAAGACTTTAAAATAATAGATATGAAAACCATAGTTCGATTCTGGAAAAGTGCAGTATGGATGGTGTTGATGATATCGCAACCTCTCTTTGCACAAAAGGTAGATGAGCAACGCATGCAGCGCGATATCGCTGTAGCCGAAAATGTGTTGAGCACATTAATTAAACAACAATTCGATCAACAACGCATGTTTTTTCCGCTGGAGGTAACGGCCAACTATCAGCCTGGTTACGGTGTAACATTTTATTTACCGGCAGATTTTACAACACCGATAAGTTTTGCCATCGGAAGCGATGGTTTTGGTAGCAACAACGTAATGATTTGGAGTGGTCAGGAACCTGCAGATGCACCTGAGCCTCCAGAACCCAGTGTATATATTAACTCCAGCGCAGATAGAGACCACTACGATCGTGCACGAGAAGAAAGTGACAGACAGCAAGGTACTAATACAATTAAGCTAGCCAGTAAATCAAGAAAAGGAAAGAAGGTTGACATGGATAGTGTGCGTGATGCCTATAACTTAAAGGTGATCGAAGCAGCAAAAATGTTTCTTGTTGATTATGGTGATATGATCACCCAACTTCAGCCTGAAGAAAAAATCATTGTTGCAAATCAAGGTGATCAACCACATGTTTGGGTAAATCAATACTTCAACTCACCACAACGCACGCATCTTTCAGTTGAATTAATCAAATCTGATTTGATCGCTTATAAGCAAGGTAAGCTAAATCACGATCAGGTAATGGCAAAAGTGAAAGTAGTAAACACAGAATCGATGGAAGCCGTTGAGCCGGATTTTGAATTATTGTCCAGCATCTTCAATCGGTTATATCGAGCCGATCTTTCTAAAACATATTTCATGGAAGATAACATCTACTACGAACGGTTGAAGGATTATGGTGTAGTGTATTATCTCCAAATGTATAGCGGGATTGAGATTGACTATCAGCGCTATGCCATGCCAACCTTGGGATTGGAAGACATCGATCTGGCAACGCGTAATAAGAAAGTTGCTGAACTGTATCCAACCTTTGAAAAGGAAATGAAGGAGAATATTCTGGATTATGGCCGTACGCTGAAGAGCCTGAAAGACAATGAACAACTTGTTTTTCAGATCAAGTTAACACGATGCGCAGGCTGCGGCATACCAACAACGCTGGAGTGTACTGTTAAAGGAAGTGTATTGAAAGATTTCAATGCTGGCAAACTGGATAAGAATGCCGCCCTTAGTAAGATAACGGTTAAAAAAGGAGCAAAGCAATAATTGAAAGCAATAAAAGCGGAAGGATAGCCGTTATCCTTCCGCTTAATTACAGGATAGGGTGATGATGTGTATGAGTGGTTGAGGGAAGTGTAACCTTATTTGTTATTTGGAGTAAAGTAATATTGGCGGTTATTAAATCATAACGGTTCCCTAAATCAAAATCAGCATGAAAAGAAAATTACTCATTGGCGCAGGAATATCCATTGGACTTCTGGCGGCTTACTTTATTTTCCGAACAAACACGGTTGGTGGAGTGGCTGATATCATTGCCGATGTAAAGCGTGGACCTTTCAAGGTTGAGATCGAAACTACGGGTGAGCTGGAAGCGAAGAACTCCGTAAAAATTCTGGGACCATCTTCCCTTCGTGAATTTGGAATCTTCCAGGTTAACATTCAAAGCATCATTGATGAAGGAACGGTTGTGAAGAAAGGAGATTGGGTAGCTACCTTAGATCGTTCTGAATTTCAAAATAAATTTCAGGCAAAACAGATTGAGGTTGAGAAAGCCAATTCAAAATTTGTGCAAACTCAGTTGGACACAACGCTTATCATGCGTCAATCGCGTGACGAATTGATCAACTTGAAGTATGCTGTTGAGGAAAAGGGTATCATCCTTGAGCAATCAAAGTTTGAACCACCTGCAACCATTAAGCAAGCCGGTATTGATTTAGACAAAGCCAAGCGCGGTTATGAGCAAGCTTTAGAAAACTATAAAATAAAGAAGAAACAGAATATCGAGAAGATGCGCGAAGTATCGGCTGAACTTCGAAAGGTGCAGAACGACTTTGGAAACATGACCCGTGTGTTGGAGTCGTTTAGTGTTATTGCTCCTGAAGAAGGAATGGTTATATATGAAAAGGGTTGGGATGGAAAGGCAATCAAGGCTGGTTCACAAATCAGTATCTGGGAGCCAACGGTTGCTACTTTGCCTGATTTAACCAAGATGATGTCGAAGACTTATGTAAACGAAGTTGATGTTCGCAAAGTAAAGCCTGGCCAGAAAGTAGAGATAGGATTGGATGCCTATCCCGACAAGAAATTAAACGGGCAAGTTATTCGTGTAGCCAATGTTGGTGAACAGCGCCCAAACTCCGATGCTAAGGTTTTTGAAATTGCTGTTGAGATTAGCGGCACCGATCCTACGCTTCGCCCTTCCATGACCACCAGTAATAAAATTGTAGCGCATGTAATTGATAGCGCACTCTTTATTCCACTCGAATGTCTTCATAGTCAGTCGGACACCATCACGTATGTATTCAAAAAGGATGGAGCGAAAATCGTGAAGCAAGAAATTATTGTGGGTGAAACCAACGCCAACGATGCCGTAATACTAGGTGGTCTTTCAGAAAGTGATAAGGTATACCTTTCCGTTCCTGCCGGAAAAGAAGAAGACGAAATCAACTTATTGCAACAAATGAATGGCAAGCGCAAAAAGTTAAAAGAAGAAGAGATCAAGAAAGAAGACAAGCCAGCGATTGTTGTTCCGGCAAGCATTACCACCAATTAATTGCTAAGCAAGATGGTTTCGCAGCGTTTACTTGCCAATCTCTACATTGCTATAGATGCAGTGATAGCGAATAAAGTCCGGTCATTGCTTACAGCCCTCGGTATTATTTTTGGTGTGGCAGCCGTTATTGCCATGTTGGCAATTGGCAACGGAGCACAACAAGAGATATTGAATCAAATCAAATTGGTAGGTGTAAATAATATTGTCATCAAGCCTATTATTGAACAAGAAGAAGAAAAGGTAACGGAACAAGCTGGCCAAAAAGAGAAAAAGAAATTTTCACCCGGCTTAACCATACGTGATGTGAGAAGTATGGAACGGGCCATTCCGGGTAAGCTTACGATTAGTCCGGAAATTATTTTAGATAGTTACGTTATCCGAAATGGATTGAGAAGGTCAGCAAAGCTTGTTGGAGTGGAGCCTGTTTATTTTGATATCTATAATTTCACGTTATCAGAAGGGCAAATCTTTAACAACGAGCAACAACGTCTTGGTGCTCCTGTTTGTATTATAGGTCATTCCATCAGTGCAAAATTTTTCCCAACAGAAAACCCGATCGGAAAAAGTATTAAAGTAGGACAACATTGGCTAAAGATTGTAGGTGTGTTAGCTGAGCGAGTAGTGTCTGAGTCAAGCATCAGCAAACTCGGTATCCGGAATTTTAATATGGATATTTACGCACCGCTTCAAACCATTTTAATTCGATACAAGAACCGCGACAAGATTACCGCTGAAGCATTACGTTTGGCAGCTATGCAAAGTAGGGGAATGTTCTTTGGCAACAGTGGAAACAGCAATGAGCAGAGTGAGTTAGAGAAAAAGAATTATCATCAGCTTGACCGATTGGTTATTCAAGTGAGTGAAACCAATCAGCTTACACCTACTGCTGAAATTATTTCAAGATTGCTTGAGCGAAGACATTATGACGTTGTGGATTATGAAATTGAAATTCCTGAATTGCTACTCAAGCAACAGCAACGAACCAATGATATTTTTAATTATGTTCTTGGAGCGATTGCAGGGATATCATTGCTGGTAGGCGGCATAGGTATTATGAACATTATGCTTGCTTCTGTTTTAGAGCGCATAAAAGAAATTGGATTGCGTCTATCGATAGGGGCAAAGAAAAGTGATGTTGTGCAGCAGTTTTTATTTGAAGCCGTAATGATTAGTGTGAGTGGCGGATTGATTGGTGTAGTATTGGGTATTACGATGGCACTTGTTGTTTCTGAGTTTGCTGGTATTCCCACCATTATCAGTTTCTCTTCTATTATTTTGTCTTTTGGTGTAGCCGCTACAGTAGGTTTAATTTTTGGTATTGCCCCGGCACGCAGGGCAGCCAGTCAAGATCCGATTTTATCATTACGATATGAATAGAACTCAACTCTTCTTACTTTTTTTTTGTCTCAGTAGTGTAAATCTGCATGCGCAGGAAACGTTTACCATCAGTGACGTAATACAGCGGGCTCATACCCAATCACCCATATTCAAACAAGCGGAAACCAGAAGAGAAAACCGTTATTGGCAATATCGGTACTACAGAACCAATTATAATCCGCAAGTAAGGCTGAGCAGCTACTATGCTAACACAGGAGTACTGTACAACAATAGTGTTTTTCCTGTGCGGCAGGAAGATGGCTCCGTTCAGTATCTTCAGGTTAATCAATTTAATCCGGGTGCGAGACTTTCGCTGGATCAACCCGTTCAATGGACTGGTGGTACAATATCATTGAGTACCAAGTACAACTATCTTAACGACTATGTCGCAAAGAGCACACAATGGATAGGTTCAATCTATAACATCGAAGTTAATCAACCCATCTTTTCGTTTAACCGCTACAAATGGGATAGACGTATCGAACCCATTAAATACGAAGAATCGAAACGTGAGTATGCTGAATCGATGGAGGAGATTTCTCGTGATGCTGTGAACTATTTTTTTAATGTGATGGAGCAGCAGGTCAATCAGCAAATTGCACAGTATAACCTCGCGAATAATGACACGATCTATAAAATCGAACAAGGGAGGTTTAATATTGGGACAACATCGCAGGATAAGTTGTTACAAGTTGAATTACAATTGCTTCGTTCAAGACAAGACGTAGCGCAGGCAAAACTTGATCTTCAGAATGCACGCTTGATGCTTCGTTCGTTCATTGGCCTGCGAAATGGTGAATTATTTGACCTTGTGCTGCCAGAAGAAATACCACTTTTTGCGGTGAGTGAAGACCAAGCTTTGGTTTATGCTCGTGAAACACGAGCGGCATTTATCGCCTTTCAACGTAGAAAAACCGAAGCTGAAGCCGCTGTAGCACAGGCTAAGGGAACTCGTTATGAAGTGGGGGTTACGGGAGCTTTTGGATTAAACAATGATGGTTCACAATTGAGTGACATATATCAAGATCCGTCCAGACAACAGATTATTAATGTAAATTTTAATATTCCGCTCATTGATTGGGGAAGGAGAAATGCGATGATGAAGAGCGCCTATGCCAACAAGCGATTGAATGATTACCTTATTGCGCAAGATGAAGTACTGTTTGAGCAAGAGATTTTAACACAAGTTCGGCAGTTCGAGATGCTGCAGTTGCAAATAGAGATTACACGTAAAGCAGATCAGGTGGCATTCGAACGATATAAGGTGGCGCAGAACCGTTATCTTATTGGAAAGATTGACATCACAAACCTCAACATCGCGTTAACCGAAAAGGATAATGCCAAGAGGAGTTACCTTCAAGCATTGAAATCATTTTGGATCGCCTACTACAATTTACGCAGGCTTACATTGTTTGATTTTGCGGAGAGTAAATACTTATACAATCCATTAGATAAAGCCGATCGATAGTTCTGATAACACTCAGTGATTAATGCCTTCACGTTCTTTGCGAAATTCCTTTGCGACTTTGCGTGAACCAATACAGGCCACGCAAAGTCGCAACGATTTAGAATACCAAGAACGCAAAGTCTAAACTAGAAACTGAATTTACTTAAGAATTCTTCTAATTCTTCTTTCAATGTGCGGTGATTATTAATTCCTAATGTGGAGTTAATAAGTTCATTCTCTTTCACGTTGAGTTCGTGCAAGCGCAAGTGTTGGTTAATGAAAATAAATTCCAATGGAGGAATAAGTTCTTTCAATACATCAACAATGTCGATTACTTTTAAACTACGCTCTACCAGATTGTAAGTACCACTTGCCAACTGAGCGGTAAGCAAATTATTTAGTGCCTTTGCAAGTAAGTCTACGTGGATGAAGGTGCGCGATTGTTTTCCATCACCTTGTATGGAAATGATTTTATCAAAGTTAGCTTCGAAAACAAATTTATTGATCACAGCATCAAAGCGCATGCTTTTGCTGTATCCATAAGCGTTTCCACAACGAACAATGTAGGTATCAATTTTATTGGTCAATCTTCTCACATGCTCTTCGCCTCTAAGTTTCGACACTGCGTATGGCGTTTGTGGATTTAATGCAGAAAGTTCATCAACAGCGTCTTTTGAAGAACCATATACGCCTGTACTACTGGTGTAAATAAAACGTTTCACATTGCTTTCTTCTACAGCATAAACAAGTTCGGCAGTGCCCCAATGATTTACCTGCTCATACATATGAGCATCAGAACTGGCAAAAGGTGTAGTCACTTTTGCTGCCAGGTGATAAACCGTATCAACACCCTTCAAATTTTTTCGAAGACTTCTTGAGTCTAGTAGTTCTCCTTTCACAAAAGAGATCTTTCGATAGTGCTGAAGCCGTAGGCCTAGAAACATATTAAAGTTGAGACGGCTCAGGTTATCATAAATAACGACCTCCTTAACTTCTGGATTGGCAATTAATTGGGAGATTAACTCAGTGCCAATATAACCGGCACCACCCGTAACGAATACTTTCATTTCTACTTGCTTATTAAATCAGTGTGCAGTCCACATTCTATTTTATTGAGACCGAACCAACGGGCCTCACGTTCCTGCATTTCGGGGTCTAATTTACGGGTACATGGTTCACAACCGATACTTACATATCCTTTTTCTTCCAGAGGATGCTTGGGAAGGTTATATTCCTTTTGGTATTGCCAGATCATTTTCGAATTCCAATCGAGCATGGGATGGAAACGAATAGATCCATGCTGAGCGGGTTGCTCTACTTTCATAGCGGCCCGAACAGCACTTTGATCAGCACGCACACCGTTGATCCAAATATCATTCGATCGGAGGATGCCATCCATCGGCTGAGTTTTGTTCAGGTAGCAGCAATGATCGGGGTCAGAAGTGAATAAAAGTTTACCTTCTCCATCGCGTTGCATAAATTTTGGAACATCTGATTTCAAATCAACGATAGGCAATCCAAAGAGATCGGTTATGTAATCCCTGAACTGAACAGTTTCCGGAAAATGATAACCGGTATTGATAAAATATACGGGTATCGACTTATCGATCCGACTCAACATATGAAGTAATACCAAGCTATGCGATTGGAAGGAAGAAGTGGTGAACATCTTCTTTCCAGAAGCCCGGTAATCTTCAATTTTAGCCTTAATTTCTTCAAATTTCATGCAACTCATCTGTTAAGTAAAGCACTCTAACTATCTAATAATCAGTTTAACTGATTCATTGGGTTGAATTACAACTTGAGTTCACTACCTTCGGTTACCTTAAACCTTAATCCTTAAACCAAATTGAGCCCTAAATATCGGTTTCTTTTAGCAGTCTTGCTCACCCTGTTTGCAATTTGTAGTCAGGTTGTTTTTGGCCAGACTAAAGAAGTGCATCAAGACATTACCATCACCAATACCAAATTAGGTATTGAACTGAATTACCTACAACCAGAAGATTGCACGGCTGGTTCCGGGTCTATTGATATATCCGTAACAGGCGGATCAGGAAATTATAGTTTCAAATGGACTGGCCCGGCAGGGTTCAGCGCTACAAGCCAAAATATTTCAGGCCTTGGAGGTGGAGACTATGCATTAGAAGTAAAAGATGGTGCAAGCTGCACGCTTTTGAAAAACTTTACGGTTGGCTCGGTTTGCACGAGTCCTTGCAATATTAATGTGGCGGGTATTGTAACCAATGCCACGGCTTGTAATGTGGCGAACGGGAAAGTGGTTCTTACCGTGTTGGGTGGATCTGGATCCTACAAGTACACATGGTATGATGAGCTCTTTAATGCCGTTGCATCAACCAAGGACTTAGTATCAGCATCCGGAGGAACTTATTATATAGAGGTGGCAGATCTAAATAACCCAACCTGTTCTAGTTTTTCTGTCTTTACTATTGACTCTCCTTTTAAAGTTAATTACACCTCAGTTGTCAATACCAAATGTTCTCTTCCTTTCACAGGAACAGCTTCCGCTGTCGCGATTGGCGGTTCTGGTAATTATACTTACGAGTGGCTTTACCCCGATGCAACCACAAAAGTGATTGCTGCAAATTTAACGGGTGCAGCGGGCGGAAATTATTCGCTTAAAGTAAAGGACAATACACTTAACTGCGTACTCAATAAATCAGTATACATTTCAAATTCGGCCAGTGCCAAACTTGATTTAGCAAGTTCAGTAACACCGAGTACAACATGCAGTCCCGGGAATGGAGAAGTAGACATTACCGTTTCAAATGGTTCAGGAGATTATAATTTCACATGGTATAATCAGTCCACGTATTCATTTGCATCTGCTACTGAAGATCTCAAGACAGCCGTACCTGCAAATTATAGTGTTTACGTTACCGATAATATTTCAAAGTGCAGTCTCTACGAACAATTTACCATTCTTGATCAAACTGTAAGTCCAACATTCACGGTTAGTAAAATCGACAACGAAAATTGCGCTGCGCCTTTTAACGGTAGTGCTATTATTATTCCTTCCGGGAGTGCAGGTTCTTATTCAGCAAGCTGGGTTGATGGAAGAGAGATTGTATCCACATCGCTAACACCTAATAATCTTGCGCCTGGTGCGTATGGATTTACCTTGAGAGATAATACGAGCGGATGCATTGCTTCAAGAGATTATACAAGCGATCCCATTGTAATAGAAGATCATTCAACCTCACCACTTTCAGTAAATATTGAAAGCGTAATTCAGAATTCAAGTTGTGGATTACCGAACGGGGAGATTAAGCTTTCTGTCACGGGAGAAAATTATTCCGTTTCATGGACTGGCCCGAATGGTTTTTCCTCTACTCTCGAACATCTAACGCAATTGGATTCCGGTCAATACTCTTTTACTGTTACTGCCTCTTGTAATGCCGCACCGATTATTGTAGCACAAGATGTACTTGTAAAACCTGAGGAAGTAGTGCGACTTAATCTATTTGATTTTATTTCTGATCCAGACAATAATCTTGATCCGTCTTCCTTTGAAATTGTTCAGCGGCCATCCAGTGGTGCCTCCGCTCAAATCGAACAGAATTCAGAATTATTGATTCGATATCAAAATGTGTCTTTCCGCGGATCGGATCAACTTACCATAAAAGCATGCGACTTGCTTCTGGCGTGTTCTGAAAACGTAATTACATTAAATATTGAAGATGTTATTGTTCACAACGCTGTGGCTCCGAATAGTGATGGTGAAAATAAATTTATGCGAATTTTCAATTTACCAAGTGGAAACAAGGTCAGCATATTTAATCGTTGGGGTGATTTGATCTTTAAAGTTGACGAATACGACAACGAAGTTCCGAGTAAGCGATTTGAAGGAATCAGTTCTGAGGGAAAAGGACTTCCAAGCGGTACATATTTCTATACCATTGAGTTTCAAAATGGAGTGAAGCCATTAACCGGCTATTTAGCATTAAAGCAATCCTGAAATGATGATTCAAATTAAAAATCAGCATGGGTTCTTTGCTAAAACAATCAAGACCCTGTGCTACGCTTTGTTTTTTCTTTCAGGAAATTATTATCCATTACTCTTTTAATGTATTCATGCCTATGCGATTTATTTTACTTTTTACAATAATCATTTTTTCCGCACGAAGTCTGCAAGCGCAAAATGACCCATTGTATGCGCAATACTTAAACAACCCTTTGCTTATTAATCCGGCCTACACAGGATTGGATAATAATTTCAATGCTTCTGTTAGCTATCGCAAACAATGGGCAGGTTTTGATGGCAGCCCAAGCACGGCCAACGTCAGCGCGCATACATCGCTGCTCAATAATAAGATGGGTGTTGGTATTATGATCTTACAGGATAAGATTGGTAATTCAAACAATACAGAAATTCAAGGTACGTATGCGTATAAAATTGGGTTCGATGAAAAGTATCTTTCGTTTGGATTGCAAGCAGGTGTTTTAAATTTTCGTAGCGATAACTCACTGTTGAATCCCTATGATAAAGGCGATGCTGTTTTTATGCAAAACCAAAATATTACCAAACCCAGTTTTGGTGCAGGTGTTATTTTAAAGAGCGATCGTTTTTTTTTCGGGCTCTCCGTTCCACGGATGTTGAAAGCTTCCGGAACATTTATAGACAGCACATCGAATACATTTCAGGCAAGCTTATATAGTCAGCATTTCTATGCGGCTGTTGCGTATGTGTTTTACTTATCTGAACGCGTTCGTCTTAAACCTTCCGTGTTAGTAAAGGCCGTAAAAGGTGCACCGATTTCAATCGATTACCAGGCAAACATTATTTTAGATGAGAAATACATTGCTGGTTTATACACCCGTAACCTGAACAGTATCGGTGCATTGCTCCAATTTAAATTCACCCAAGGCTACCGTTTTGGTTATGCCTACGAAATACCGTTGAACAATTCTGTCGGTATACAGTTTAATACCCATGAAATATGTTTGGGCATTAATCTATCGCTTTTTAGTTCGCATGATACTTTCCTTTCAAATTTCTAGTAAATCAGGCATTTAATTAGGTTGAAGATTGACATTACCGAACCAATCCTGAACCTTTTACGGCCATTCATGTTTACCTTTGACAGATGAAAGTAAAAGTTTCCCGGAAAGAACATTTTAATGCAGCACATCGCTTATTCAACGCAGGCTGGTCTGACGAAAAGAACAACCTTGTTTTCGGGAAATGTAGTAATCCTAATTATCATGGTCATAACTATGAGCTCGTTGTTAGTGTTATAGGTGAACCCGATGAGGAGACGGGTTATGTATTTGACATGAAAGTGTTAAGTGATCTGATCAAAGAAAATGTATTGATAAAATTTGATCATAAAAATTTGAACCTGGACACTGAATTTTTTCATCGCTTAAATCCTACTGCCGAAAATATTGCTGTGGTTATCTGGAGGATACTCCGACAAAAAATAGATTCAAAATTCGAACTGAAAATTACTTTGTATGAGACAGAAAGAAATTTCGTTGAATATCCTGCCGCTTAAGCCATTGGATGATGAGTTCGATGATCATGTTGGTTCATCTGCTGAGACGCCACTTCGGTCTGATGCATTCGATCTGGATGATGATCAAAAGATTGAGAAGATCGAAAAACACTTTCGTGAAATCATGAATATTTTGGGTCTTGATCTCACAGATGACAGTTTGAATGGTACCCCACATCGCGTGGCCAAAATGTATGTGAAGGAAGTATTCAGCGGATTGAATCCAAAGAATCGCCCTACTGCCCGTTTGTTTGAGAATAAATACAACTATGATCAAATGCTGGTGGAGAAAGACATTACCTTTTATTCGCATTGCGAACATCACTTTGTCCCCATTTATGGTAAGGCCCACGTAGCTTATTTCTCAAGCGGTAAGGTAATCGGACTTTCAAAGATCAACAGGATCGTTCAGTATTTTTCAAAACGCCCTCAGGTTCAGGAAAGGTTAACCGTTCAAATCGGCATGGAAATGCAGCGCGTTTTGAAGACGGATGACATTGCCGTTGTTGTTGATGCCAACCATATGTGCGTAGCATCGCGTGGTGTAGGCGACACCAACAGTAAGACAGGAACAGCCTATTTTTCCGGGAAATTCAAAGATGAAAACGTGAAGCGTGAGTTTTTGAATTATATCAACGCCAAATAAGAATCAAAACCAACCTTATAGGGTCAAATTCAACCCATTCTATATTTTTTTCATAATTAAATGGCTATTTTGGTGGTCCAAACCCCAACCCGCCATTTAAAGTTATGGCCTTAGAAAAAGAAATTCATCAAACTGGTTTTCGTAGCGAACACCAAAAAGGACTTCTTAACATTTTTTATACCTATTCATTTCTGGTTAGCGAGGTGAATGAGAGCTTTAAGAAGTATGACATTACCCGTCAGCAATATAATGTTCTGCGCATTTTGCGTGGACAGTACCCCAATCATGTTTCAGTTTATACCATTCGCGACAGGATGCTGGATAAAATGTCGGATGCTTCCAGGATTGTAGAGCGACTTCGCATCAAGGGCTTGATCACTCGCAAGAGTGCCGAGAAGGATAAGCGGGCGGCTGCGGTCACCATAACGGAGCAAGGTCTGGAATTGCTAAAAGTAATGGAACCCGAAACGGAACGCATGGATTCTTTGTTAGGCAACTTAAATGAGAAGGAAGTTCAACAACTGAATACTTTGCTGGACAAAATAAGAGTAGGACTTTCAATTCCACTTCCTAATTCTGATGAGCAGAATGAGAAACTTAAACCAGTTGAAAAAATTAGTACTTTAGCACCTCTTTAAAATCAAACATTATGGTATTCGATTTAGACATGATCAAGGCATTGTACAAAGAAATGCCGAAGCGTATTGCTAGCGCCCGAAAAGTGGTGAACAAGCCTCTTACATTATCCGAAAAAATCCTGTATTCCCACCTTCATTCTGATCAGAAGCTGGAGAATTTTGGCCGAGGTAAATCGTATGTGGATTTTGCTCCGGATCGCGTGGCCATGCAAGATGCAACGGCTCAAATGGCATTGCTTCAATTCATGTCTGCTGGCAAACCCAAAGTGGCTGTGCCTTCTACTGTGCATTGCGATCACTTGATTGTAGCGAAAAATGATGCGAAAAGTGATTTAACAGTTGCCAATACAGAGAGCAAGGAAGTTTTTGATTTCCTTTCTTCAGTATCCAACAAATATGGACTTGGTTTCTGGAAACCGGGTGCAGGTATTATTCACCAGGTAGTATTAGAAAACTATGCCTTCCCAGGCGGGATGATGATCGGAACGGATTCACACACCGTGAATGCAGGTGGTCTTGGTATGGTGGCCATTGGTGTTGGTGGTGCAGATGCTGTTGATGTAATGGCGGGCATGGCATGGGAATTAAAATTCCCTAAGCTCATTGGAATAAAATTAACAGGAAAATTAAGTGGCTGGACTTCAGCGAAAGATGTTATCCTAAAGGTAGCAGGTATACTTACAGTAAAAGGAGGAACGGGTGCTATTGTAGAATATTTTGGAGAAGGTGCTACCTCTATGAGTTGTACAGGTAAAGGAACAATCTGTAACATGGGTGCTGAGATAGGAGCTACAACATCAACCTTTGGTTATGATGAGTCCATGTCTCGTTACCTCAAGTCAACAGGACGCACCGAAATTGCAAAGCTTGCTGATTCAGTGAAAGAACATTTAACAGGCGACCCTGAAGTATATGCTAATCCTGAAAAATATTTTGATGAAGTAATTGAATTGAATCTATCAGAATTAGAGCCACACTTGAACGGACCTTTTACTCCGGATTTGGCAACACCGATTTCAAAACTAAAAGAAGAAGCGGCAAAGAATGGCTGGCCTACAAAAATTGAAGTAGGATTGATCGGTTCATGCACCAACTCATCGTATGAAGATATTTCGCGTGCTGCAAGTTTAGCACAACAAGTATCCGATAAAGGATTGAAGACAAAGGCAGAGTTCACCATTACACCGGGATCAGAACAAGTGCGTTATACAATCGAGCGTGATGGCTTCATCAAGATATTCGATAAGATTGGCGCCAAAGTTTTCGCGAATGCCTGCGGTCCCTGTATTGGTATGTGGAGTCGGGTAGGAGCAGAGAAGAAAGAGAAAAATACAATTGTTCATTCCTTCAATAGAAATTTTCAATCGCGTAATGATGGCAATCCAAATACCTATGCATTTGTTGGTTCACCAGAATTGGTAACAGCATTCGCGATAGCAGGTGATTTAAATTTTAATCCGTTAACAGATTACCTCACAAACGAAAAAGGAGAGAAGGTGAAACTTGATCCTCCGACAGGAGATGAATTACCTACGAAAGGTTTTGCGGTAAAAGATGCTGGCTTCCAGGCTCCGGCTAAAGATGGCAGCAAAGTAAGTGTAAAAGTAAGCCCAACATCGGACCGTCTTCAATTGCTAGCTCCGTTCAAAGCGTGGGAAGGCACTGACTTGAAAGGTCTTCGCTTGTTGATCAAAGCAAAAGGAAAATGTACAACGGACCATATTTCAATGGCCGGTAAATGGTTAAAATACCGTGGACATTTAGATAATATCTCAAACAACTTATTGATTGGAGCGACCAACTTCTTCAACGAGAAAATCAATAGTGTGAAGAACGGACTCACCGGATCATTTGATGAAGTGCCAAACGTTCAGCGTTATTACAAAGCACAAGGCTTTGGTTCGATTGTAGTGGGTGATGAGAACTATGGAGAAGGGTCATCACGTGAACACGCGGCTATGGAGCCTCGTCATTTAGGTGTACGCGCTATCCTTGTAAAATCATTCGCACGTATTCACGAAACGAACTTGAAGAAGCAAGGTATGCTTGCCCTTACTTTCGCTAACAAAGAAGACTATAACAAGATTAAAGAAGACGATGCAATTGATATAGTAGGCTTAACTACATTCTCACCAGAGAAACCATTGTCGTTGGTATTACACCATAGCGATGGATCAAGCGATACTATTTCAGTGAACCATACTTACAATAAAAATCAGATTGAATGGTTTAAGGCGGGTTCAGCATTGAATCAGATGGGCATAAATGCAGCGGCAAATAAAAAAGCAGCGCCAACGAAGAAAGCTATTAAGAAAGTAGCTGCTAAAAAAATAGTAAAGAAAGCCACACCTAAAAAGATGGTAAAGAAAGCAGCAGCTAAGAAAGCGGTGAAAAAAGTAGTGGCCAAAAAAGCAGCAAAGAAAGTGGTGAAGAAGAAAGCTGTTAAAAAAGCAGCAAAGAAAGTGGTTGCTAAAAAGACCGTGAAGAAAGCACCAGCTAAAAAGAAAAAATAGTCTTTTAGATTAACTAAAAAGAGAAAGCCTCCTGATTTATCGGGAGGCTTTCTCTTTTTAAAGAATTCTCTATACTGAATTCTGCATTAATGATGATGCCCACCTGCGCCATGCACGTGACCGTGTGATACTTCTTCTGAAGAAGCTTCACGAACATCTAATATCTCAACAGCAAAGTTTAATTCAACACCCGCTAATGGATGATTGGCGTCAACGGTTACTGAATCTAAATTCACTTCGGTTACCGTAACGACTTCACCTCTGTTGGTTTGAAACTGTGAACCAACACGAACTTCCTGATCGCCAAAAGCCGAGCGCGGAACCTTCTGTGTCATCGCAGGATCTTTCTCCCCATAGCCTTTTGCGGCAGCAATCTTCAGTTGAAATTTATCGCCTTTTACTTTCCCTTCTAATCCTTCTTCCATGCCGATAATGAGATTACCTGCGCCATGTAAATACACCAAAGGTTCGCGTCCACTGCTTGTGTCAAGAATGGTACCGCTATTGTCGGTCAGGGTGTAGTGAATAGACGCGACTTTGTGTTTTGAAATGTTCATAATACTTCGTTTTTGTTTGTTTTTAGATGGGTTAAATAATGGCCCGGATGATGGAGCGCCAAAGGTAAATAAATTATAAACATCTCTGAATTTCAGGATGATATCGCAGATAAACCACCGGGAGCAGGGAATTGTTCCCAGTCTGTTTATTGCAGAATGGCTTCGTTTTCCTATTCTAAAAACTTTTCTCAACTTCAGGAGCTTAAACAAAATCAAATGAGGATTCTGGTCTCACTGCTTCTTTCCTTTACTCTTCTGATTTCATGTCAAACGAAAAAGTATGATCTCATCATTCGCAATGCTACAGTTTACAGTGATGGCGTTGAGAGTGGAAAGCAATATGATGTGGCCATTCATTTCGACACAATTGCTGCTATTCTTCCTGTGGGTGAGTTGAAGGGAAGTGGAGTAAAAGAAATAGATGCAACTAATTTGGCATTGGCTCCTGGTTTCATCGATACACATAGTCATCATGATCGTGGCCTGGAAAAAAATCCATCAGCGGAAGCAGTAGTAAGTCAAGGTATCACCACCATTATTGTTGGACAAGATGGAGGATCGGAATTGCCGCTTCAAAAATATTTTCAACTACTAAAGGATAGTCCTGTAGCTGTTAATGTCGGTTCATATAGTGGACATAATACGTTGCGTGATCAAGTGGTGGGAAAATATTTCAAAAGAAAATCAACACAAGCAGAGATTGATAGTATGATTGTTCTCTTGCATGCGGATATGAAAGCAGGTGCTTTTGGATTGTCAACCGGTTTGGAGTATGATCCTGGGATTTATTCGTCACAAGATGAAGTGCTTCAGCTTTCAAAAGTATTACCTCAATACAACGGTCGTTACATTAGCCACCTGCGAAGTGAGGATCGGTATTTTTGGGATGCACTTCATGAAATTATAACGATTGGAAGAGAAACAAAAATACCGGTTCAGATCAGTCATTTCAAATTAGCAATGCGCGGCCTTTGGGGAAAAGCCGATAGTACTTTGCAGTTGTTGGAAGCTGCTCGAAAAGAAGGAATTGATGTCACCGCTGATCTTTATCCATACACATATTGGTCCTCCACCATACGTGTTCTCTTTCCTGATCGAAATTTTAAAGATGAAAAAGAAGCTGCTTTTATTTTGAAGGAAGTAACCAGTGCTGAAGGAATTATTCTCAGCTACTATGAGCCCAATCCCGAATACAATGGAAAGAGTCTCACAGAAGTTGCAAAGCTTGAGAATCAATCGCCTGAAAAAATGTTAATCGAACTGATACGAAGATTAGATGAGTGCGAATTGAAAAGCGAAGACTGTGGAGGAAGTATAGTTGCCACCAGTATGGATGAAGAAGATGTGAAGAAACTAATGCAATGGCCTCATACCAACATATGCTCTGATGGAACAAGTTCCGGCCGGCATCCACGAGGATATGGAGCATTCACGCGTGTGCTTGGTCATTATGTGCGTGAAGAAAAAACACTATCGCTTGATCAGGCCATTTTTAAAATGACAGCCTTGGCAGCCGATCAGCTTGGAATTAAAAAGCGTGGACGGATTCAGATAGGATACTTCGCGGATTTAGTCTTATTTGATCCACTTACTATGAAGGATGAAGCTACTGTTACTAATCCACAGAAAATCTCTACCGGTATTGAGCATGTTTATGTAAATGGTGAGGAGGTATTTGCAAAGGGTAAAGTAACCGGTAATTTAAACGGCATGGTGATTTATAGAGATAAGTAGAATCATTGATATTTGAGATTGATGGAAGAAAGCAATGGAATTGTTAAATAGCATAATGAAAAAAATCTTTATTCTCGTTTGCCTGATGTTGCTGGTTGGGTTAGAAATTGAGGCGCAAACTTTTACAGATAGCAATTTGCCAATTGTGATCATTACTACAAATGGGAATCAACAAATACCCGATGATCCTAAGATTCTGGGTAACATGAAAATTATTTATCGGGGTGCGGGTCAACGAAACTTTTTAACTGATCAAAGCGATCCTGCATTTCTGAATTATAACGGACGAATTGGAATTGAACTCAGAGGTTCGAGTTCTCAGGCTCTGGAGAAAAAACAATACAGCCTGACAACATTATTAGCCGACAATGTTTCAAATAACAATGTAGGCCTGTTGGGTATGCCAGAAGAAAACGATTGGGTTTTAAACGGAATGGCTTTTGATGATTCGATGATTCGCGATTATATCAGTTACAACCTGTCGAGGAGAATCGGAGAATATGCCCCTCGAACAGTTTATTGTGAGGTCGTTATCAATGGAGATTATAGAGGTCTTTATATACTGCAGGAAAAAATAAAAGTGGATGGTGACCGTGTTGATATAAACAAAATCGAACCAACCGATAACGAATTGCCCGATCTTTCTGGTGGCTACATTACAAAGGCAGATAAAATTGCCGGTGAAGACGTTCCCGCGTGGACGGTTTCAAGTTACACTGGTTTTGATGATGTGAATTTTATCCATGAATTTCCGAAGCCTAATGACATCACCAGCCAGCAATCACAATACATTAAATCTCAATTCGATAAACTTACCACCACAGCAAATTCAGGAAACACTTCTTTATCGCAAGGCTATCCCTCTGTAATTGATATTCCTTCGTTTCTTGATTTCATGATCATCAATGAACTATCTGCTAATGTTGATGGATATCAGTTCAGCACCTATTTCCATAAGGATAAGAAGGGCAAACTACGCGCTGGACCATTGTGGGATTTTAACCTGACCTATGGAAATGATCTGTTAAGATGGGGACTTAATAGAAGTAACACATATCAATGGCAGTTTTTTAACGGTGATAATGTAGGAGCTAAGTTCTGGAAAGATCTCTTTGATAATGGTGTATATAAATGTTACATGGCCAAAAGATGGAATGCGTTAATTCAAAATGGAGAGCCGCTCAACTTAGTTAGCCTCAAAACATTCATTGATGAAACCGTTGCGACCATAAGCGAAGCGAATGCCAGGAATGTAACACGATGGCCTCCCATCCCGGAAGACCATCCTGCAAATCATCCCTACAATTACGAGTTAGAGATAGCGAACATTAAGAATTTTTTGGAGACCCGAATTGCCTGGATGACCGATAATCTTGGATCATTCTCCGCATGTAACAATGTACAAACTCCTCCATTGGTCATTACGAGGATTATGTATCATCCCAATACATCAGGAGAATTTCCTGACAGCAATGATCAGGAGTTTATTGAAATTACAAACAACGGAAATGAACCCATCAACTTAACTGGAATGTATTTTAGAGGAACCGGTTTTGTATATCAGTTTTCTACCGGATCAGTTTGTCCGCCACAAGGTGTTTTGCAATTAGCGAATGATCGAGAGACATTTATTCAGAAATATTCATTCTCTCCGTTTGGAGAATTTACCCGCAGTCTTAATAATGAAGGGCAAAAGCTAACCCTAGCCGATGGGTTCGGTAACGTGATTGATGAAGTGTCGTATTCAAATCTTTCGCCATGGCCAGATGCAAGTGGAAACGGTAGCTACATACAATTGACAGATGTTGATCTTGATAATAATATTGGAACGAGCTGGGTTGCATCAAGTGATCCTATATTCACGAATGTAACAGGAATAGAAGAGAACATTACACAGCACATACAAGTTTATCCTAACCCAGTGGAAAACACGGTGAGCATAAAGGCCAACAGCATCATAACAGGAATGCAGCTTCGTGATCTTCAAGGATGCTTATTGGAAACCATTCATCCTGGTTCTGACTTTGTTACTTTCAATATGGCGAACTATCGAGGTGGATTGTACCTAATGAGTGTAACGGTGAGCGGTAAAACTGGTGTGCTAAAGATCGTGAAGAAGTAAAAGCAAAATACTTTGTTTCGTCAGAAGCCTATACGCAAGAAGGTGGCCAACCTCGTAATGGACAATTACTTTAATACAATTGCCCTGGTATAAAGCTTGAAAACTGTATACCAGGGCAATTGATTTTTTTTGAAAAGTATTTCTTAAAACTTGCCGAACTTAAGAGTGAGATTGTATGATAAGTTCGAAAGATCTTTATCACTTAAGCCTGCAGCATCACTGCCAAAGGTTGCACGATAAGATACTCCAGGACTGAATCTCATCCACTTCAATAAGTTTATTTCAACAAAAGCACCGGGCTCAACAACGGTAAAAAAGTTTTCATCGAAATTCGAGTCGTCAACATTGTGATCACCCTCAAATGAACGCTCATATTGACCTGTAAATCCTCCTCCTGTAAAGAGATGAAGTCCAGCATGAAATACTTTGTCTGACAGCAATACGTATTCTGTAACCAAGCCAAACTGACCGTAAGCATAGCTCATGTCCACGCCAGGTACAGTGCTGTTCTGAGGTGCAACAGGCACATCATTGGTTAAGGCTGCACCCCCAACTCCAATTAAGAATTTGCTGTTTACATACCAACCTCCATAAAATCCTACCATGTTAGCGTACTTCCCATTGATGGTAGTAAACGAATTAGTAATGGCACCATAGCCTCCAGATTTGCCGGGTTTAAAAACCGTTTGAATTTCCTGCGCCTGCGAATAGATAATAGATGTCAGCAGGACCATCATCATTAACATCATGTTCTTTTTCATAGTATTCTTTTTTGAAGCTATGACAACTCCAAAACAAGTTACCCCTATGCCGAATCAGAATTTTTTTAATACCCCATACTTCAATTTTTCTGATCGACAGGGTCCTCAGGGAACGATATAGCTAAGTTTGATCGGTGGTCTAATTCAAAACTCCAATTTTTTTCGTCCAGGCGTGAGAAAATTTTCGATTGATAGTATCGTCAAGTTTGCCTTTATTAAAAGAGCCTCCATAATGGGAGGCTCTTTACTTTACATCATTAATAGGTTTATAAAACGCATTAATGTCCTCCCTTAACATACGCCCATCCTTCTTCTTGTCTAAGTGTTAATTGAATCATGGCGGATGGAACTACTCTGGCGGCAGAAACCAAATCTTCTTTCTTTACATTTCTTTTTCGCATGGAATTATTACAAGCCGAAAAGATTACACCCTTGGCTGACAATTCAGAAAGGGTCTTGCTCACCTCTGATTTTGCCGATGTAAGTAAATCAAGTCCAGAGCTGTGACAAACGACTTCTACCTCTGCGTTAGGCCATGCTGTAAGAATGTTCTTCACTTGTCCGACAACGGCCTCTTGAGACATAGCTTCTCCATCGGTAAACTGCAAAACAATATGATGCTTTTTCATATCGACTACATCTGGACTTTGTTGTGCCTGTGCTACATTGGCAATACCGGCCAATAGCATAATGAAGATTAATTTTTTCATGGAGTTACTTTTAAATTGAGTTACGAAATTGATTTTATGATTCTGAATTTTATTTTTTAGACTCAGTCGGATTGAAGGGGCCATATTTGTGCTGGAGCTCAGTGAGCGAATCAGCATATGGACCGAAGGGATGATCGAAAGGTTTGGTTTCTAACTTTGGCCAATCACCCAAAAACTTTTTTGTTGGACGTGGCAAAGAAACTACATACGCGGCAATGTCCCACGCTTCCTCCTCCGTCAGAATTGGTTTTAAGTACGTTGCACCTTGAGGCATGTTAGCGCGAATGTATTTAGCAAAGTTTGAAATTCGGAAAAGACCTGCGCCAGTATTAAAACTATGTTCTCCCCAAAGTGGTGGATAGATGTAACGTGAGCTGTCAATGAGAATCAGACCTTGGCCATTTTGTTGATGGCACAGACGGCACTGTTTTACGTATAGTAATTTTCCTTTCACGGGATCAGCTGCCCGATTTAAAAATTCGATTGGAAATAATCCGGAGCCTTCTGCCTTCTTTCCTTTAGGAACGTCTTTACCAATCCATTTTATATAAGCCACCATTGCTTTCATTTCTTTTGAAAGAGAATCTAAAGGATTTCCATTTAAGCTTCGCTGAATACAATCGTTCACGCGCTTTTCAATACTTTCCAATCCACCAGAGCGTGCACGAAATTTCGGATAGAGTGAGGCCACCGATCCATAATTATTTCCAAAGGGTTTTGTGCCTGCATCCAGATGACAATTTTGACAATTCATTCCGTTTGAGATTGCGCTGACTTTCCCTTTTGGACCGAGATAATACGAAGTGGCTGCAATTAATTTTCTTCCATACCGGATTAAATTTGCACTCGCATCCTGAGCCACTAATGATGTGTCAGGTCCGTGCCATATATTGGACGCTTCAACCTTTATATTTTCTTTTGTGTTTTCCTTTTCAACCTTACCAAATTTGTTGTACAACACAAAAGCCGATGCCAGAATGATGATCAATCCTATTGCAGCGGTAATTTTTTTCATACTATTTCAACGCGTTAGTACAATACTTTTTAAACTGTAATCTTTCTGTTGCGTGATAGTGTTTTCCATCGCTCCATAACCTTATGATTTTGCACAACACAAGCCTCATCGTGCAAAGCAATGGTTGGACAAACGTGATAAGGAACTCCATACAAAACATCTCCAACAGAGAATGTATTTCCAATAGATGTTTTAAAGGTCATGTGTTCTTCGCTGTGACCTGTTGGTTCAAGGTCTGTTGCATTCAAAAAGTATACGCGGTTTCCAATCGGATTTTCAGATGCAATAGCCTTGTGACCAAGATCAACGCAGATTGTATCTTCGGTTGGTTTAGAGATGACGCGAGTAATGACCAAGGCTGCAAATAAATATTTCTGTTCTGTTAATAATTGCTCATACCCTTTGTCCCAATAGATGTAGGTGCCTGGACTACATTCAATTTCTTTTCGTTTTGAATGAATAGAATAGGTGGGAGTGCCTCCGGCAACAATAGTTAACCTCTTTCCTTCTTTCTCTAAGATGACTTTCTGTAATTCTACAACCTTGTTGTATGATTCATCACAGCGCTTTGTACGAACTGCAAAATCCACATCACGCAAGTGGCCATCGTAAGCATGCAATCCAACAATTGAAATTCCATTTAGGGGTTTACATTCTTCATAAAGTTTTAATGTAGCCTCAGGAACAATGCCTGTTCGATTCATTCCTACATTTAAATCAATGTATACTTCAATTAAAATGGATTGATTTGAAAATACAGTGGAAAGATGCTTTGCACTTTCAAGATTATCAATCAGGCAACCAAATTTTGTTTTCGAAAATACTTTAACAAGCTCTGCAAGACGATTTGCTTTTGGTCCAACAGGTTGATAGGAGAGCAGTACATCCGGAGCACCAACACTGGCAAGCATTTCAGCTTCAGCAATAGTAGCACACTTGAATTTTTTTATTCCTGCTGCCAACATCATCTTCGAAACTTCGCCTGACTTATGCGTTTTGATGTGAGGCCTTAATCGATTAACATCATCAATACTATTTACTAAAGTCTGGATGTTCTGTTGAATGCGATCTACATAAAGTGCAAGCGCAGGAGAATCGATCGTATCGACATTGTCTATTGTGAACCAGGAATGTGTTGTCATCTAAATTACCTTGTTACTTAATCTTGCTTCGATTAATCATGAACGATTACATCAACTCAAAAAGTGCTTCAATTTCTACCGGTATATTATCCGGTAAAGAACCCATACCCACTGCACTGCGCACACCAACACCATTTTCCTCTCCCCAAACTTTTGCAAACAGTTCGCTGCATCCGTTAATGACAAACGGATGACGTTCAAATTCAGGAACAGCATTCACCATGCCCAACACTTTAACAACGCGTTTGATTTTATTCAGACTTCCTAGATTCTTTGTTAGTGTAGCAAGAATGGCAAGTCCTACTTGTTGTGCAGCAAGCTTAGCTTCATCAACATTTAAATCAACGCCTACCTTGCCGATGATCAGCGTGCCATCTTCCTTAACGGTTCCATGACCAGAAACATACACCATGTTTCCAACGATAAGAAAAGGTTTATACACCCCTAATGGTTTAGGAGCAGGCGGCAATTTTAAGCCAAGTTGTGCGAAGCGCTGATCGGGAGATAGATTCATGTGAATAGTTCGTTGTTAATCGTGATTGGTTTGAGAAAGTTAAAACACTTCTTCGAATTAAGTCTCACCATTAACGGATAACCATTAATTTTTTCCCACGGAGAGTAATGTCAGCACCGAAAAGAAATGCAATACACTTCCGCCCAGCACAAACAGATGCCAAACGCTGTGATTGTATTTTACTTTATCTCGAATGAAGAATATGGTGCCGAGTGTGTATGACACACCACCTGCAATCAAAAGTAGAAATCCATTATAGGGCATGGAATTATAAAGCGGTTTAATCGCGATCAGGATTACCCAGCCCATCAACACATATAAAATGGTAGACATCATTACCCGTTTACCAACTGAAATGGATTTGAGAACAGCACCAAGTATTGCACAACTCCAAACAATTCCAAGTACAGTCCAACCAATCCATCCGCGCAAAGCAGTAAGACAAAATGGTGTGTACGTTCCTGCAATTAATAAATAGATAGAGATGTGATCAAACTTATGAAAGACTCCCTTAGCTGTTAAGTTTGTAAGGCTGTGGTATAAAGTAGAAGCAAAGTAAAGTAATACTAATGTTGATCCATAAACTGAGAAACTAACAACATGCCATACATTTCCTTTGATGGCTGCAAAGACAACGAGTATCACCAAAGCGGCAATTGCCAGAAGCGCACCAATACCATGCGTTATTGCATTAGCTACTTCTTCTCTGGTAGAGTAGACTCTTTTCGTCTTATTTTCAGCCATGCTATAATTGAATTATTAAAGAAGTGATTGGATGATCATCACACCCGCTAAGCCACATATAGCAACAACGGTCTCCATCAATGACCAGGATCGAATGGTATCTTTAATGCTCAGATTAAAATATTCTTTGAAGAGCCAGAAACCTGCATCGTTTACATGTGAGAACATGAGACTGCCTGCACCAACTGCCAATACCATGAGGTTAGGATCAACATGAGATTGTGCAAGCAACGGAGCCATGATCGATGCAGCAGTTAGTCCTGCCACAGTTGCTGAACCTACACATACACGAATGACGCACGTTATCGCCCAGCCTAATACCAATGGATGTACATCAAGTCCGCTGAGGAGTGTTGCGATCTCAGCGCTTACACCACTATCGATTAATACTTGTTTCAACGCTCCGGCTCCACTCATAATTAAGAGGATCATGGCAATGTCTTTCACCGCTTCTGTGTAGATGTCCATGATCAACTTCATCTTTTTGTTTTGGCGAATGCCAAGCGTATAGGTAGCCACAACCAATGAGATAATCATGACAATAGCCGGATCACCTAAAAAGGTAATAATGGTTTTTAATAATCCAGCTTCGTGAATCACATTTCCAAGGATGGTGGTTGCTGCCAATAAAATAACAGGAAGTAGAGCTGAAAAGATACTGATACCTAATCCAGGTAATTCATTATCCGGAAGAGCGGTTGATTGAAATATTTTATTGAGAGGGGTTTGAATTTTCTTTAATGTCTGAGAGAAAAGCGGACCTGCTATGATTACCGTTGGTAGCCCGATAAGAATACCATAAAAAAGTGTTGTGCCCATGTCAGCATGGAACTGTGCGACCAAAGCTGTGGGTGATGGATGAGGCGGAAGAAAACCATGCGTTACCGAAAGCGCAGCCAGCATGGGTAATCCGATGTACACTACAGGAAAATTGTACTTGTAAGCAACTGAAAAGATTAAGGGCACTACAAGGACAAAACCTACATTATAAAATAAGGGTATGCCGATGATAAAACCCGTGAGCATCAATGCCCATTGAATGTAACGAGGACCGAACAAGTTCATCAGGCTTCCTGCAATTTGTTGTGCGGCTCCGCTTTCAGCAGCGAGTTTACCAAGCATTGCACCACACGCTACCACAATGACGAGCGAGCCAAGCATATCGCCAATACCTTTTTGAATTGAAGCGGTAATATGTGAAGCATCAATGCCCAACAATAAACCAGCAAGAATAGAGATTAACAAAAAAGCAAGGAATGCATTAATCTGAAAACGCGTGATGAGCACGATGAGCAATACGATGCAGGAAAAGATGATCAGTAGTGACATGTGATGAGTTTAAAGTGCGAAGAGTTTCGAATCAAAACTTATCCGGCAACTGAATAATGCGCACAACGATTTCATGGGGATCGCCATCTTTGTCCAGCAGACTGAACTTCACCATTGGGTTATCTTTTTTAATCTGGCTTTCTACATGTATGATCTGGTTGTCTTGCAAATGCTTTTCAATTTCTTTCTGCAAGATGTAGAGTGAGTTTGCAAAGTCAACTTCGAGCGGACTTGGATTGTAGGTTGAGGTCTTCATTCTTCGTTATCAGTTATCAGTTAATCGTTAATAGTTATTCGTTACTGGTCATTTCCCATTCACCATTAACTGATAACTAATAACTTCCATCACCACCGAATCAGCGCTGAGGCCCACGTGAACCCACTGCCAAAAGCGGCTAAACAAATTAAATCATTTTCTTTGATTTTACCTTCGGCCCATGCCTCACTAAGGGCAATTGGAATGGAGGCAGCAGTTGTATTTCCGTAGCGCATGATGTTGTTATACACCTGAGCGTCTGTAAGGGCGAGTTTTTCCTGGATATACTGGCTGATCCTCAGGTTAGCCTGATGCGGTACCAGCAAATTAATATCTTCTTTCTTCAAATTGTTGGCGGCCAGTGCTTCATTTATGACCTCCATAAACCGAACCACAGCGTGTTTAAAAACCTGGTTGCCATTCATTACCACTTTGTAGGTTGTGGTATCCAGAATTTGATCGGGCTGTCGTTCTTCTCTTGGGCGGCTACTGCCGGGATCTTTTACATAAAGCTCTTCCGCAAAGTTTCCATCGGAATGAAGATGAGTAGATAAAATACCGGGCTTATCAGTTGGTTGAAGAATAGCAGCACCAGCACCATCGGCAAAAATAACGGCTGTGTTTCTTCCCTTCGTAGTAGCATCAATAGCAGTTGATTGTATTTCGGCACCCACTACAAGAATGGTTTTATACATACCAGTCTTAATGAATTGATCAGCAACCGATAACGCATAAATGAATCCGGAACATGCGTTGCGTATGTCAAGTGCACCGATGCGTCCATCCAGCCCAAGTTCACGCTGAAGCAGAACACCTGAACCTGGAAAAAAGTAGTCTGGAGTAATCGTGGCGAAGACGATAAAGTCAACATCTTTTTCAGTGAGTTTCGCTCGTTGAAGTGCCATGCGGCTTGCTTTGGCAGCCATGTTTGCTACCGTATCTTTAGTGGGATCAATCCATCTTCGCTCATGAATCCCGGTGCGTTCAACGATCCAGTCGTTGTTGGTATCCATAATGGTAGAAAGATATTCGTTAGTGATGACGGTTTCAGGAACGTGGTGCCCAAGGCCCACAATTTTGGAATGGCGCATTCGATTGAATTTTACAGTGCGCTAAGTTAAAGAATTGTTCCGAATGGCCGTTAGGAAAAAATGAAGCGGTTCAATGACTTATTGTATGGAATTACCTTGAGGATCAAAGGAGACTTTGAACTCTAAGCTTAATTCTCTAAATAGTAATACATTTTACCAGATAGCTCCTGAAACGACTTGCCTCTTTAGCCCTACTCACCGTATTCCTATTTAATGTAGTAGGGTATTATTTTGTTTATTGGGGCTTACATTACACCTCCAGCATAGAATTGAATCAGCGATTGGATGCCGGAAATTATTCAAATGAGGAAACCGTAACAATCAAAATACCACTTGCACTTCCTTATCATATTGATGGCAACGACTATGAACGTACCAATGGTGACTTTGAATACAAGGGCGAATTTTTTAAGCTCGTAAAGCAGAAGCTGGATCATGATACGTTATTTGTTGTCTGTATAAAAGATGTGAAAGAGAAAAAACTTTTTAGTGTGATGGTGGATTTTGTAAAAATTTCGACTGATCTACCGGTTTCTTCTCAACAAGCATTAAAGCTTTTGAGCAGTTTCATTAAAGATTATTTATCCACGTCTTCAATAAAAGTTCAGGCAGACCAAGGCTGGCAACTAACGTTTAATTTTGCACCTCAGCATTTTGATTTACTGGCTAACCATTTGCCCATAATCTCTCCTCCACCAGATTCTACAATCTGATTCTCACTCACGTATTAATTTCTTTAATCATTAATGTAATTGAGATAAGCATCCTGTGTGTCTTGATCTGAATTCCATTTGCATGACGTAATGCTATTTCTTATCCGGTACTTCTGGACAATAGAATGCGCGATGTGAAAAAATACGTTGAGGTATTTAAAAAAATGAAAGTTGTTATACCCCTTGAAAAATTAATCATGCAATCAAAGATCATCTCTTTTATAATCATTTTATTCGTTCTTGTTTCGGTCTCCTGTTTTCGGAAGTCGTCATCTCATGAGCAGATGGTAACCATCCTAAAGGAGTTTAGAAAAAAATCGTATAACCCACATAATCAATTTCATCCGCAAGCAAAATTAAAATACACCGATTCCCTGCTGAGAGTAGCGCGTAATGCCAATGAAATTGCCTACTGTAATTACTTAAAAGCTCATGTACTGTTAGAGTTGGGCGAGGAAGAAAAGTCCATTGGCATTTATAATAATGTTGCAAAAATGCTGAATGAAGTGCAGCTCGGACTTGTGATGAAGGACATGGCGATAGCCAATTTTCGTTTAGGCGAACAAGCAAATTGCGTTGTCAATCATGCATCGGAATCGTGCATTTTTCCTATTAAGGGTATGGGTATTCACGGTGATCAGGAAGGCTCAAGAAAAGCCATAGAAGTGTATAAGAATGTTTTGGCAAATAATCCAAATGATTTAGAATCACGATGGCTGCTCAATCTCGCGTACATGACATTGGGAGAGTATCCGAAAAGTGTGCCTGCCACTTTGCTTATTCCGAATATGGAAGGTGACACAACGTATAAGGTAAAGCCATTTGAAGACGTTGCCGCTGACTTAAAACTGGATGTAAATAATATGGCGGGTGGAAGTATTGTAGAGGATTTTGACAACGATGGATATCTTGATATTGTTACCTCGGGTATGGGCATCGAAGAAAGAATGCACTACTTTAAAAATAATGCAGATGGAACCTTTATTGACCTTTCCAACAAAGTCGGACTTGAAGGAATTACTGGTGGGTTGAATATCATGCAGGCTGATTATAATAACGATGGCTTTAAGGATATTCTTGTGCTTCGCGGTGCGTGGAAAATGGAATTTGGAAATGAGCCCAATTCATTATTGAAGAATAATGGTGATGGAACTTTCACCGATGTTACCGTAGAAAGTGGTTTGCTTTCGTTTCACCCTACCCAAACAGCAACATGGAATGATTTTAACAATGACGGCTGGCTCGATCTTTTTATTGGAAATGAGCATTCCAATTCCATGAATACCTTCCCACATCCGAGCGAACTCTATATGAATAATCAGGATGGAACGTTTCGGGAAATAGCTGCACAAGCACATTGCACTGTAACAAGCTATGTGAAGGGTGTAACGTCTGGTGATTATGATAATGATGGATGGAAAGATATTTTCATTTCGACTATGGACGGAAAAAGAATTCTGTTAAGAAACATAGGTATGAACGAAAGAGAAATAGGGTTTCAAGATGTAACCATAGAAGCGGGACTTGCTAACGAACAAGGAAGATCTTTTCCTACTTGGTTTTGGGATTATAACAACGATGGCTGGCTTGATATTTTTGTTTGTGATTATACCTTTCAAAAATCACTGGCCTATTATGCCGCAGCGGAAAAATTAGGAATACCTGCAGGCAATCCTGAAAAAATGATGCTATATAGAAATAACCACGATGGAACATTTACTAATGTTGCAACCGAAATGGGGCTTACTACTAATGTGTTTGCCATGGGTGCTAACTTTGGAGATATCGACAACGATGGATTTTTAGATATGTATTTAGGATCAGGCAATCCACTTTATGAATCACTTGTGCCGAATAAAATGTTCAAGAGCATTGAAGGCAAGAAATTTGCAGATGTTACAACCTCTGCGAGGGTTGGTCATTTGCAAAAGGGCCATGGAGTTTCATTTGCTGATATGGATAACGATGGCGATCAGGATATCTATACTGAAATGGGTGGAGCCTACATTGGCGATGCATATCAAAATTCATTTTTTCTAAACCCCGGACAAAACAATAATAACTGGATATGTTTACAATTGGAGGGTAAGCAATCCAATCGGGATGCTATTGGTTCACGCGTGAAAATTACATTTAAAGAGAATGGTGTTTCACGAAGTGTTTATCGTGATGTAAACTCAGGTGGAAGTTTTGGTGCATCACCGCTGCGAAGAGAAATTGGTATTGGACAAGCTTTGATTATTGAAGAAATAGAAATACGGTGGCACGGAAATAATGATATTCAAATATTCAAAAACATAAAACCAAATCAGTTTCTGAAAATTACACAGGGTAATAATCAACCGGAAGTAGTAAACTTAAAAACAATAAATTGGATATTGCCAAACCGGATATGCCTTCCTATTGATTTAGGCACAACGAATTTATAAATTAAAATACCATAAGCATTATGCCTCACATTGCAGTACCTGAAGGATTGCCCGGAATACGTGGACCATTGGCTTTGCGTCCTGATGTCGCTAAGCCGCTTAGTGGTTTAGCAGAAGTATTAATGCGAAGTGAGAATTCGCTTACACGTGGTGAGCGTGAACTCATTGGTACATACGTATCGGCATTGAACGATTGTTTTTTCTGCACGAATGCACATGGTGGTGTTGCTCAGCATTATCTGCAATGTGACATTGATTTTATCGATCAGGTGAAAAGCGACTTTCAATCAACTCAACTTTCGGATAAGATGAAATCACTCTTGTGGATTGCAGCCAACGTTCAAAAAGGAGGGAAGCATGTAACGACTGAGCAAATTGAAAAAGCAAAATCGTTAGGCATTACCGATATTGAGATACATGATACTGTGTTGATTGCCTCCATGTTCTGTATGTTCAATCGCTATGTCGATGGCTTAGATACATGGGCTCCTCAGGAAAGGGATTTTTACATAAACCGTGCAGGACAAATTGCAGAAGCTGGATATTCAATTGATGAGCATCGTGTTAAAAAATGAAATCCTAACAGGAGACGGTTCTTGATAAGTTTATTCAATCAGGAAAAAATTAAAAATGGCACATCATTCCGGATGTGCCATTTTTTAATTTGATATTTCAGTAACTTTCTAACATTGTGCTTCTACATCTGGGCACTTAAACACAAAAACACTTTTCATGCTTGATCTCGGATTTGTAAGTGCCATTCTCGCTGAGCGTTCGTTCGAAAACGTAATCGACTTTGCTGCTCAACATCGTTTTAAATGTGTGGAACTAATGTGCTGGCCAAAAGGTAAAGCAGAGAGAAGGTATGCTGGCGTTACTCACATTGATGTTGATACCATCTCAAAGAAAAATGCCAGTAGTATTTTGGATTATGTAAAACAAAAGGGAATTTACATTTCAGGCTTGGGATATTATCCGAACCCGATGGACCCTGATCCAAAGAAATCAAAAGTCTATGTTGAACATATTAAGAAGGTAATTAAGGCTGCTGCACTATTGAATATTCCTGTAGTGAATACTTTCATTGGTCGTGATTACACTAAAAACCTGGATGACAACTTTAAGATGTTTTCGAAAATCTGGCCAGGCATTGTGAAGTTGGCAGAAGATCAAAACGTTAAGATTGGAATCGAAAACTGCCCGATGTTGTTTACGCAAGATGAATGGCCGGGTGGGAAAAATATGGCGGTGAGTCCTGCAATATGGAATCGTATGTTTGATATTATCCCTTCGAAAAATTTCGGATTGAATTATGATCCTTCGCATATGATATGGCAAATGATGGATCCCATTCAACCGATTTATGATTTTAAAGAGCGACTTCATCACATTCATTTGAAAGATGCCAAGGTCTACAAAAATAAATTAGATAAGGTAGGAATACTGGCAACACCATTGGAGTATCATTCACCTAAACTTCCGGGTCTTGGAGATGTAAATTGGAATCACTTCTTCACAGCCTTAACAGACGTCCGATACCGAGGACCGATTTGCATTGAAGTTGAAGACAAAGCATTTGAAGGAAATGAAAAAGATGTGGAGGCCGCTATTTTGACAAGCCGCAACTATTTGTCGCAGTTCCTCAATTATTAATTGTTATTTATTTCGCTTGCAGAATCCTAACGTGATTAACTTTACGAGACATGAACTGGATCATTCTTATCATTGCAGGATTATTTGAAGTAGGCTTTGCTGCTTGCTTAGGAAAAGCAAAGGAATCTACCGGGACAACATCAATCTTGTGGTTTGTTGGATTCTTTGCTTGTCTTTCAATCAGCATGTATTTGCTTTATCGAGCAACACAAACTTTACCAATCGGCACTGCCTATGCAGTATGGACGGGTATAGGTGCAGTGGGCACAGCCTTGGTTGGCATCTTTATATTTAAAGAGCCAGCTGATTTTTGGAGAGTCTTTTTTATTGTAACCCTTATTGCTTCTATTGTCGGACTTAAAACCGTATCATCAACCTAACCATTATGAAAAATCTCATCGTCATTTTAGCATTTGCTTTAACAGCATGTTCGATATCAAGTCAAAAGGAAAATTCGGTAAACGAACAGGCTGGATTTGAAAAGTTAGATGTAGCAACCTTTCAATCAAAATTGAAAGAATCTCCTGATGCTATTTTACTGGATGTCCGCACGCCTGAAGAATTCGCGACAGGTAATATTGAAGGTGCAGTGAATATTGATTTTAAGGCTTCTGATTTTGAACAAAAAATTACTGGACTGGATAAAAGCAAAACCTATTTTGTGTATTGTCTCAGTGGTATACGAAGTGGCAAAGCAGCAGATCGAATGAGTGAATTGGGCTTCACATCTTTATACACACTTAATGGTGGCTATTCTGCATGGACTGAGAAGGAGAGCGAGTAGATGCGCAGAGTTGCAGGTTGTCAGTTACCGGTGACTGACAACCGAACAGATTTACTTTTTATAATCCGCTACATTAAGCACTATAGAATCCTCTGGATACTCCGCTGGTTGATTGCTGGCAATAAAAGTTAATGATGCGTTCGGCAGTGTATTCAATTCTTTCAGATACCACGCAAATGCCTGATTGTCGAGGTTGGTGCCGGGCTCGTCTAAAAAAATAATATTCGCTTCAGTGAAAAATGCCAACGCTAGTTTTAGCCGTTGTCTCATGCCTGACGAGAAGTTGGATATGTATTTATCTTTTGCTTGTTCTAGGTTCATTCGGTCGAGCATGGTTTCCAAACTCATATTGCCACGACTTTTCTTCAGCTTGAAATGAAATTGCAATTGTTCAAGCAAGGTAAATTCATCAATCAAATCCATATAAGGAGTAGCGATGCTGATGTGCTGATGAATTTGTTCCACTGATATTTCTATATCACCTTGAGTGTAGCAAATCGTTCCGGTACTTGCCGGAACTTGTCCCCAAAGAACGTGCAATAAGGTAGACTTACCTGATCCATTCGGACCTGTAATCGCGTAGGTATTTCCAGAAGTAAAATTATACGTCAGGTTTCGAAATATCCATTCACGATTGAATCGCTTTCCGAGCTCTTGAGTCGTGATGCTTATGCCGGATTGTTTTTGGAGAGAGGACAAGGCTTTGTTCTGTGTTGAGATAAAAGTTAATCGTTAATTGTTAATGGTCTTAAGGCCTGGAGGTCAGTTTTAAGTGTTGACCAGATCACACCCAAATCCCTCACCCACGATTAACAATTAACTGTTAACTTCCTCTAGTCTTTCGATCCATACCCTTTCATGATGCCACGATCGGAGGTCTTTATGAAATTAAGAATGTAATCTTTCTCTTCGCTTTTTGCGATTTCGCTTTCCACAATATCAATTGCTTTTGAATTGTTGAGTCCCTTCAGGAAAATGTATCGATAGATTTCCTGAATGTCGCTGATCTTCTCTGCTGCGAAACCTCGCCTTCTCAAGCCTACCGTATTGATACCTGCATACGCCAACGGCTCGCGTGCTGCTTTGGTGTAAGGCGGAACATCTTTACGAACAAGTGATCCTCCGGAGATCATTACATGAGCCCCGATTTTCACAAACTGATGCAACGCACTGGCTCCGCCAATAATTGCCCAATCGTCAATCGTTACGTGACCTGCAACCTGAACGGTATTTACCAATATACAATGATTACCAATGTTGCAATCATGCGCTACGTGAACGTAGGCCATCAACAAACAATTTTTTCCGATAACGGTTTTGAACTTATCGGTTGTGCCACGGCTGATCGTTACATACTCTCTCACCACAGTATTTTCACCAATAAATGTTTCAGTCTTCTCACCGGAGAATTTTAAATCCTGCGGGATAGACGATACCGATGCTCCTGGATAAATCTTCACATTTTTTCCTAAGCGAGTACCATCCCAAAGAATGGCATTTGGCCCGATCCAGCATCCGTCATCAATGGTAACATCGGCCTGAACGGTAGCAAAGGGTTCGATGGTAACATTGTTACCAATCTTTGCATCGGGGTGTACGTTGGCTAGTGGGAATCTGCTCATAAGTCTTTGCGAACAATGCTCGCGATCATAGTACCTTCACATACGAGTGTATTCCCTACGAAAGCACGGCCACTCATTTTTGCAATGCCTCTTTTAATAGGCGCCAGAAGATCGCATTGAATTACTAATGTATCACCTGGTAAAACCATTTTTCTAAACCTGAAATTTTCAATACCGATAAAGTAGGTCCAGTAATTTTCAGGATCAGGAACAGTGTTCAATACTAAAATTCCTCCTGTCTGAACCATGGCCTCAACCTGAAGTACTCCTGGCATAATGGGGTTGCCTGGAAAATGTCCCTGGAAGTATGGCTCATTAACCGTTACGTTCTTAACAGCAGCAACACTTTCATTATCCAGATAGATTACTTTGTCAATCATCAGGAATGGATAACGATGCTTGAGAATGTGAGAGATTTTGTTGATGTCCATCACCGGAGGTAGACTCGGATTGTATTTCGGTCTGCCCTTCCTGTCGGAATCGGCCATAGCTTTCTTCAACTTCTTCGCGAAAGCGACATTGGCTGCGTGACCAGGACGAGCCGCTAATATTTGTGCTTTCAACGGACGACCAGCCAAAGTAAGATCACCTACAATATCTAATAGTTTATGACGTGCTGGCTCATTCTTGTAGCGCAGCTCAATATTATTCAAAATACCTTCCTGCTTTACGGCAACTTTTGGCTTGCCCAGCATTTTGGCGATGTTGTCCAATTCATCTTCTTGTACCACACGATCCACAATTACGATGGCGTTATTCAAATCGCCTCCGCGGATCAAGTTGTTTTTATAGAGCATCTCCAACTCATGGAGGAAGCAGAATGTACGGCATGAAGCAATTTCTTTTTCAAACTGACGGATATCAGTGATTGAAGCGTGCTGACTGCCTAATACCGGTGAGTTATAATCCACCATTACCGTAACACGGTAATCATCCAAAGGCAAAGCAGCAATCTCTACATTACGAGCAGCCTCGCGGTAGAATAAAGGTTCTTGAACTTCGAAGAAATCGCGAATAGCATTTTGCTCTTCTGATTCAGCCTGCTTCAGGATTTCGACAAACTGAATAGAACTTCCATCCATAATGGCACATTCAGGACCATCGAGTTGGATGAGAACGTTGTCAATTTCCAATCCCGTAAGGGCGGCCAAAGTATGTTCGATGGTGCTGACACGTGCACCACTTTGTTCGATGGTGGTTCCGCGTGATACATCTACTACATTATCGCAATCGGCATCTATAATAGGAGAGCCCGGAAGGTCAGTACGCTGGAATTTGATCCCGTGGTTCGGTTTGGCCGGAACAAAGGTCATGTTGGTTTGAACGCCCGTGTGAAGGCCTACACCCGAAAGTGTCACGGACTTCTGAATAGTTTGCTGTTTTATATTGAGCATGTTTTAAGAAAGTGGGCAAATTTAACCCGAATAATCGGGATTATCCAAAATTGGGCTTTTTGCAGGAAATATGTTGAATAGGGGTATTAATTGCTCTGCGTGCAGACTTTATCCTTAAAAAAATGGTTCGCAGAGCTTTAGTTGGCGGTAGTTCTAATCGTTCCACCCGCGACTTCTCCATTTCCTCTCTGTGCTATAGTAAACCTCAGTTGTCATAAAGCCTCGGCCGTACTTTATCTTAAATTGATTGTCAGCGTGAAGATTCGAGAATTCAATTCCGTAAGTTGTGTGATAGTTATTTGGAATTTGATTCGTTAGAGATATAATTCCCTCTATTTCTTTTATCACAAGCTCACTTCTAACTCTTTGAATATTGTCAATTGTCCAAGTGGAGAAAAATTGTCCAGCGATAAATAACGGTACTACAAGAACCATCAGAATTGATTTTTTTAATGCAGCTCTGTCCCAAATTACGTATCCAATTAGTAAAGCTACCGATGCAAAAAGTAACATCGTCAGTGGTATTATTAGGTAGAAGATTTCAACTATCACAAGATAGTCAACGAACGGAAAAACCATTCCAAGTACCAAAAAGGTTATAGGGATAAATATTCTTTGTCGCATTAGTCATTTAGAATTACCGCCAACGATTTATATAAACACTGTTGATCACTTCATCTTCCTCTCCAACTCCTGCAATCTCTTGTTTATATCCGGCAACATTTTGAATACACCATAAGTCTTAAAGAATTCTTTCACATCAAAAGCGGGAGCACCGAGAAGTCGCTCACCTTCTTTTGTTGATTTTAAAATACCAGCTTGTGCTCCAATGCTTGTTTTGTTGGCAATTACTAAATGTCCGGAAAGTCCTACTTGTCCACCGATTATACAGTTTTCACCAATCTTTGTAGATCCTGAAATACCAGTCTGTGCAGCAATGACGGTGTTCTTTCCAATCTCAACATTATGGGCAACTTGTATCAGGTTGTCAAGCTTCACGCCTTTACGAACGGTGGTGGCATCACCAAACATGGTAGCGCAATCAATAACGGTATTACCACCAATCGTTACATTATCTTCAATGATAACATGTCCAAGTTGAGGAATGGTTTTATAGGAGCCATCCGCTTGTGGTGCAAAACCAAAACCGTCACTACCGATTACGGTTCCGGAATGAATCACACAATTCTCTCCGATGCGTGTGCCGGCATAAATTTTTACTCCTGGATGAATGATGGAATCACTACCAATAATCACATCATCACCTATGTAGGCATGAGGATAGATTTTTACATTATCACCAATCTTTACATTGCTACCAACATAGGAGAAGGCTCCGCGATAAATATTTTTTCCTTCAGTTGATTTTTCCCCGATGAAAGAAGGTTGCTCTACACCACTCTTCTGAAAGGAGATCATCTTGTGATACTCTTCTAACAATCGTGTGAAACTGATATAGGCATCGTCCACTAAAATGAGGGAGGATTCTATTTCTTTTTTTCCGACAAAGTCTTTGTTAACGATAACGGCTGTTGCCTGAGTGGTGTAAATGTATTGCTCGTATTTCGGATTGGATAGAAATGCTATATGTCCCTTCTTTGCATCCTGGATTTTGGCCAGCATGTTTATTTTCTCCTCCCCATTTCCCTTCACATCCCCGCCCAACATGAGTGCAATCTGACTGACCGTAAATTCCATTTTCTAATTGTTAGGGTTGGTAATGAATAGTTGTGGGGTATTTGTAGGTCGCGTTATAGGGCTAGACAAACCATTAACGAAACACACGCCCAAGTCAACCATTCGCCACTCAAAGCAAAGATACATTTTTAGGCCAGCAGAGGTAGTTTTTTTTCACGATTTTGCTGATGGCCTTTATCGATGGCAGATCGGACGCCTGGGCTATATCTAAGAGCTCGCCACTGCGCATTAGAATATTAATCTGATGACCTTCGGCATAAGCTTCATTGCTTACGGTTCCGTGCGAGAAGAGGTATGGTGTTTCGGAGCGAAGTGTTCCATAGGTTTTAATTACCTCCCCATGTATTTTTTCAGCAACACTTTTTTTGATGGGCTCAGTACTAAGCATGATTTTAAAAAGATTACGCTCCAATAGCATTCCGGAAAGAAGAGAAAGAATGCGATCGTTATGATGTTGCCAATACTTGAGTGCTCCCCAAACATCATTGTCGTCTAAATGGCCGAAGGCATTGAGGAGGTCTTTGTTTTCGGTGAAGTGAGTTGTCGTAATTTCTTCTTTCAAAAAAAGCATCAGTGAGTCAGTGGCAGGTAATGATTCACCAGCGCGAACTAAAGCTTGTGCTCTTCGGATAGTATTCACCAACATGCGCTCTGCACTCACGGTAGTTTTGTGGAGATACACTTGCCAATACATTAATCTACGGGCATGTAGAAAATTTTCAATGCTGTAAATTCCTTTTTCTTCTACCACCAATTCATCCTTATGAACATTCAACATCGCGATGATTCGATCAACACCTACAGTACCTTCTTGAACACCAGTGAAAAAACAATCTCGTTTTAGATAATCAAGGCGGTCAATATCCAACTGACTTGAAACAAGGGAATGAAAAAACTTTCGCTTATAAACGTTTCTGAAAATTTTAATGGCAAGGTCAAGCGCGCCATTGAACGTCTTGTTAAGATGCTCCATGAACCGGTACGACATGCTTTCGTGAGAAATACCATGCAATAGAGAATCTTCTAACGCATGAGAGAACGGGCCGTGACCAATATCATGAAGCAGAACCGCCAGCTGAGACGCTTCGTATTCCTGATCCGATATCTCTACACCCTTCAATCGTAAGTTGTCCAGAACCTGCCCCATGAGATGCATGGCACCCAAAGCATGCTGAAACCGAGTATGGAGGGCTCCAGGATAAATGTAATCCGTAAGGCCAAGCTGCTTAATGTGTCTAAGCCGCTGAAAATAAGGATGGGAAATGATATCGAAGATGAGTTCCCCTGGAATTTTTATGAATCCGTATACTGGGTCATTGATGATCTTCTTCTTGTTCAAAGTCAGTTATCAGTTAGTGGTTATCCTTTAATCGGGGCCTAATGTTTGTGTATGGTTAACCGTATTTAAAGGCTTAATCTAATTAACTATTAACCTTTAACAATTAACCATTAACAGATTAAGGAGTAACTTCGTAAAAAATTACCTATGCAAAGATATAGCATTTTGTGGGCGGATGATGAGATCGATTTGTTGAAGCCACATATTCTTTTTTTAGAATCACGGGGTTGTGATATCACCCCGGTAAACAATGGATCGGATGCCGTTGAGATGAGTGCCGACAAAAACTATGATGTTATCTTTTTAGATGAAAATATGCCGGGCATGTCGGGACTGGAGGCATTGAGCCAGATCAAGGCAAACAAGCCCAATCTTCCTGTGGTGATGATTACCAAAAACGAGGAGGAACACATTATGGAGGAGGCTATAGGCTCGAAGATTGCCGATTATTTGATCAAGCCGTTGAACCCCAGCCAGATTTTATTGTCGATCAAAAAGATCCTGGACAACAAGCGATTGATTATTGAAAAGACCAACCTGAATTATCAGCAGGAATTCCGCAAAATCAGCATGGCTTTTCAGGACAACATGAACCATGAGGAGTGGGCTGACATCTATAAAAAACTAGTGCATTGGGAATTGCAGATCGATCAAACTGATAACGGAGATATGTCTGAAGTTCTTGACATGCAAAAGACAGAAGCGAACTCCAACTTTGCGCGGTTTATCATCCGCAATTATGAGTCGTGGCTTAATGACCCGAAGTCAGATAAGCCATTGATGTCACACCAGATTATGAAGAAAAAAGTTTTTCCTGAACTTGGGAAGAAATCGGTGTTTGTGTTATTGATTGATAATCTTCGCTTTGATCAGTGGAAGGTAATTGAACCAGAGCTTTCGGAATATTTTAATATTGAAAGAGAAGAAACGTATTATTCCATTTTGCCTACTACAACAGCGTACGCACGTAACGCTATTTTCTCGGGTCAGCTTCCATCCGAAATGGCGAAAACCAATCCGGATATTTGGGTTGGTGAAGATGATGATGAAGGAAAAAATAATTTTGAACATGAATTTCTCACCAATCAGTTAAGACGCAATAACCTTTCGATCAAATCCTCTTACCATAAAATTAAAAACCTGCAAGCTGGTCGCGATCTTGTGGATACAGTGAACAACCTTTTCCAAAATGATTTAAATGTAATCGTCTACAATTTTGTGGATATGCTTTCGCACGCCCGCACCGATATGGCCATGGTACGCGAACTGGCACCAGACGAATCGGCATATCGTTCGATAACAAAATCGTGGTTTTTACATTCTCCATTAATAGAGATTTTGAAAAAGATTTCAGAGAAAGATGTGAAGGTGATCATCACTACCGACCATGGTACCATCCGTGTGAAGCGACCATTTAAGATTATCGGAGATAAAAGTGTAAACTCCAATCTGCGCTATAAGCAAGGTAAGAATTTGAACTTTGAAGGAGAGAAGGTATTTCAAACCACCAAGCCTGAAAAGTTCTTTTTGCCTAAGCTAAATGTATCTACATCGTATGTTTTTGCCACGGAGGATCAGTTTTTTGCCTATCCGAACAACTACAATTACTACGTTAATTTCTACAAAGACACCTTTCAGCACGGTGGCGTAAGCCTGGAAGAGATGATCATTCCTTTAATTTCCTTAACTTCGAAGAATGCCTGATGATCCGGGAAATAAAAACGTTTCGCAGCGTAGTCCTTACTGATCTAAAACGTGTGGCCAGCGAAATTGCTGAACACATCAATCCGTATAAGGTATGGCTGTTTCACGGAGAAATGGGAGCAGGGAAAACGACACTAATTAAAGAAGTTTGTGAAGTGATTGGTGTTGTGGATAGTATGAGCAGTCCTACGTTTTCGATTGTTAACGAATACGAGACGAGCGATCATAAAAAAGTTTTTCATTTTGATTTTTATAGAATAAAAAATGAAGCAGAAGCAGTGGATATCGGAACGGAAGAATATTTCTATTCGCATTACCCATGTTTTATCGAGTGGGCTGAAAAAATACCTTCCCTTATTCCGTTAACCCATGCTGAAGTTTCCATTCAAGTTGAAGACGATATACATCGAACCATAGTCCTTTCAGTCCATGACGGAGAAAAAGAAAACAGGCTTTGAAGCCTTAGCCAAGACGAGTCTATTAACGCAGGAACAATCATTGGAGGTCCGGAAGCGCAGACATGCTTTTTTTATCGGCCTACCACGCGAAGTTTCCCTACAAGAAAATCGAATTAGCCTGACGCCTGATGCCGTAGCGTTGCTTGTAAACAACGGCCACGATGTATGGGTAGAAACGAAGGCAGGAATCGGTTCAAAGTTCACGGATAAACAATACAGCGATGCCGGAGCTAAGATTGTTTACTCCCCGCAAGAAGTGTATCAGGCTGATGTTATTTTAAAGATTGAACCGCCAACATTAGAGGAGACGGAATTGATGCATGCCGGACAGACCTTAATCTCTGCCTTGCAAATCGGACATTTAAAAATTGATGTGCTGCAAGCGTTGATGAAAAAGAAAATCATTGCGCTGGCGTACGAGTTTATTGAAGACAAAGTAGGTGGCATGCCAATCGTGCGGGCGATGAGTGAAATTGCCGGCAGCTCTGTTTTATTAATCGCTTCTGAATACTTGAGTACCGCCAATAATGGAAAGGGTGTGATACTCGGTGGTATCACTGGTGTGCCTCCAACCAATGTAGTAATTATTGGTGCCGGCACCGTTGCAGAGTACGCAGGCCGAGCAGCCCTTGGACTTGGCGCAAATGTGCAGGTATTCGACAATCATTTATACAAACTCAGACGGATCAAACATTTGCTTGGTCAGCAGATTTATACATCAACCATCGACACCTTCACATTGAATGAAACATTAAAAGCAGCCGATGTAGTAATCGGAGCTTTGCGTGCCGAGAAGGGAAGACCAAGACATGTTGTTACCGATGAGATGGTAAGCCAAATGAAACCCGACTCCCTTATTATTGATTTGAGTATTGACCAGGGAGGATGTATTGAGACTTCAGAAATAACAACATTAAGCAAACCTATTTTTCGTAAGCACGGTGTGATACATTATTGTGTTCCGAATGTTGCCTCACGTGTAGCACACACCGCTACCAATGCCTTGAGTAATATTTTCACACCAACAATTTTAAGAGCAGCTGAAGAAGGCGGAGTAGAAGCCATGATCTTTGCACACAAATGGTTTTTGCGCGGAGTGTATACATACAAAGGTGGTCTAACCAATGAACACGTTGCTCGTAAGTTCGGGTTGAAGCATAAGAACATTGAGTTATTGCTGGCAGCAAGATTCTAGTATTTGTTTATTTCATGGATGTAACACTGTAATATTTAAAATTATGAAGACAGTATTTCTTCTCACTTTGACTGCAATGATGATTTCATGCTCAATAAACTCTGTTTCAGAACAGGACGAATTATTGACATCGATTCATTGGACCGTTGAGACTCAATCTATTTCAAATAGGGAAGCATTAGACAAGAAAGAGACGTATCAGTTTTTTAAGGACGGAACGTACGTACTTCAGGCACATGACACACGTATTAATGGAATGTGGTCATGGACTAGTAGCAATGAGATCTATCTTGAAGAACAGGAGATTGTTATTAGTGGCAAGGCATATAAATTTGACTCTTCCAACAATCGCTACATTCGTGTGGTTGAAATTTCTGATAAGGTATTTCGTGCCCTTGAACGACATGAAGGAGATAGTTGGGATTCGGGTTTTGCAAAAGAAATAAAGTATGTTCCCGAAGGCTAATTCAATTTAACTTTGTGTTTTCTTTGTGCCATCGAGCCCCTTCCTACCGGCAGGCAGGTTAGTGGCAAACTCTAAATTAAAATCGTATGAAAAATTCAATTAAAATATCCATTGCAATTTGTTTGTTCCTGGCTTTGTCAGCTTTTCAAATTATTAAAACGCAGATTGCCATCACCATTCGCAATGAAGTAGGAAATACTGAGGCAGGTGTAAAGGTAATGCTATTTGAAACAGAAGACGACTACACGAAAGAAGCTAATGTAGTGGCGGAAGGCGAAACTGATGAGAAGGGTGTAGTGAAATTCAAAGAACTAAAGGCTACTTCATATTATGTAATTGCTCGCAAGGATGACAAGGACAATAGTGGTGGAGGTGAGCAGACCGGTAAGCTTGAAGCAAACCGAATCAATAAGGTTACCATTGTGATCCAATAAGCCGGAATAGATTGGACCGATCGACCTTACTTCAGCAATTGGAAAGCTACTCGTCCACTTATGGCGAAGAGAGTATTTTCAAAAATCAATTCATTGAACTTCTTCAACACCCCGATGCTTTTCAGCGAACGCATTTGCCGGGTCATATAACCGGTTCAGCGTGGATTGTTGATGCATCAAAAAGTAAAGCACTTCTTATTCATCATGCAAAACTAAACCGTTGGCTTCAGCCGGGTGGCCATGCAGATGGTGATGAAAATGTTTTGCGTGTTGCCCTGCGCGAAGCGGAAGAAGAAACAGGAGTGAAAGAATATAAAATTCTTTCCGAAGGTATTTTTGATTTGGATATTCATCCAATACCGAATCGAAAAGATTTTCCGGAGCATTTACATTATGATATCCGCTATTTGGTTCAGGCGAATACAGTTGATGAATTGATTCTGTCGGATGAATCCTTTAATGTAGCCTGGATTAATTTTGATGAATTATCTTCTCTAACTGGTAATAATTCATCCATTAACAGGATGGTTGAAAAAGTGAAGGGCTTACTTTGAGCCGATCAGCAGCATCCCAAAAGCAACCACTACAATCCAGAATCTGTAAACACTTATGGCTGGAATGATAATCCAGTTCATCTGCATTAATACCGCAAGCAATACAAGAATTACAGCAATGCCTTTAATGATTGACCGTGTTTTGTTGCTCATAATGTAAATCGTTTGTTCTGTTGCGAAAGTAATGCAGTTCACACAAAGGCGCAAAGATTTAACTACAAAGTGCGCGAAGAGAAGTGGTAATGAATGTCGATTTCTAAGAGAATACCTTTGCGTTCTTTGCGCATTAACTTCGCGTCTTTGCGGGAAAAGAATTTAATTTTAGATCGGAATATCTTATCGATCCAACCAATCCTTGAACTCCTGTACCCTCTCACGTGCAACAATCACATCATTATCATCAGAGGTTTTCAGAACCAGTTTCAACCGACTATTCGTATAGCTGATCATGTCCTGAATAGAATCAGCCGCTACAATGTGTTTTCTGTTGATGCGAAAGAAGCGTGTCGGGTCAAGAATTTCTTCCAGCTGATCCAATGTGAAATCAAGAATGTTTTTTCTTCCGTCTTTCGTTTGGCAGAATGTCGCCTTCTCCAAACTAAAGAAAAATAAAATCTCACTCACCTCAACCGATTTTAAATGTTCGCCTACCTTTATCACAAAACGCGTTTTGTATTTCTTGGTAAGCATTTGAATGGCCTGACCAATGTTGTCTAACACATGTTTTGAATCCTGGTTTGTTCGATGGGTTGAGTGAAATTTTTTCAGTGCCGCATTCATTTCATCTTTGTCAATCGGCTTTAGTATGTAATCGATACTGTTTACCTTAAATGCTTTCAGAGCATATTCATCATATGCTGTTGTGAAGATGACAGGTGATTTCACTTCACATTGTTCAAAGATTTGAAAGCTTATACCATCCGCTAATTGAATGTCCATGAAAATCAAATCGGGCGCTGGATTGGATTTTATCCACAGTACTGCATTCTTTACAGTATCAATCTTATTTAGAATTACAGCCTGAGGTTCCAATGAAGCAATCAACGATTCCAATCGTTTGGCAGCCTGCGGTTCGTCTTCTATAATGAGAACTTTCATTTGGATTCAGGTATTATAGGAAGCTTCACAGTAAACATATCATTTTGAATTATTTCTACTTTTTTGTCGCTTAAAAACTCATAACGCTTCTGGATGTTGTCGAGGCCAATGCCGGGTGAGTCTTCTGATAAAATTGTTTTCTTTTGCAAATTATTCTCAATCACGATAAAACCATCACGACTATTCACACGAATGGTTAACGGATTCTCTTCCGAGATGATGTTATGTTTGATAGCGTTCTCCACTAACATTTGCAACACCAGAGGTGCCACCATACTTTTTACTCCATCCAATTTAACTTCCAATTTCAATTTATCACCAAATCGAATTTGTTGGAGGTAGAGATACGAATCTAAAAACTTCTTCTCTTCTTCGAGTGTCACAACTTCTTTATCCCGCGTGTCCAGTACATATCGATATACTTCTGAAAGTTGTTTGATAAAGGACACGGCTTTATCCTGGTCCTCATATACCAAATTAGAAAGCGCATTAAAACTGTTGAATAGAAAATGTGGATTCACCTGGTTCTTCAGGCTCTCATATTTCGCTGCAATGTTTTCTTTCTTTAGAATTTCAGAATTGATAATGGCTTGTCTCCAGTTCAACAGGAAAGTCCGGCTATGCATAAAGAAGCTGATGATGAAAGTAATGACGATTGCAATTTGAAAGGTATGACCTCGGTTTTTGCCGAGTAAGTGTAATTGAAATGCCCAATCGAAAATGTAAAGTATGACGTAACTAATACCGATAGTGTATAAAGTAGTGCTTACAATACCGATAAGAAAACGTGCCACTGGCCGTTCAATCCAGGAAATTTTTGTATCAATAAAACAGCCTAAGCGATCGTTGCCCATCCAAAGCACAACCCACATCACAGCATTCAGTAATCCAACTTTTAAATAGAGCCCTAAGGAGTATAAACAGTTATTGCAGACGAAGGTAGGCATGATGAATCCTGCTGCAATCATCAAGGCAAGACCTTTCCAATTTTCCTGAAAGAATTTTTTCATTTGTTTATTTCAATACCTCTATTGACTGACCGTTTAATACATTCAAATCTACATACATATCGATACCATCAAGGTGTCCTCTGTTGGCAAACTGCCAAATGTGCCAATCTCTTTCGTCAGCCAGTTTTGGTTTTCTGAATATATCTCTTATCCAAAGGGGGTAATCCGTAAAAGTATTTTTCAAGTAGTCATCATAGAATTCGTGCGTTACATATAGAATTGGTTTTTTACTATAGTGTCTTTCAATCGCTTCTAAAAAATCATTTACTTCTTTGAGTATTCGCTCTTTTGATTTATCTGTTTTACAATTTCCACCAAATTCAAGGTCGATTGTTGGAGGTAAATTGTCAGGACTATTTGGAACCGTTTCTATAAAATTCTCAGCCTGCTCTTTGCCATCTTTACAAAGGCGGTAGAAATGATACGCTCCTGTTTTATATCCTTCCTTCTTGCTATCCGCCCAGTTTTCTGCAAAAAGTGGATCTTTGTAGTCACCACCTTCTGTAGCTTTAATAATAACAAAGGAAATATTTTCCTTCCTCAATTCTGCCCACCTTATTTTTCCCTGATGATGTGAAATGTCTATTCCTAAAATCGGAAACTCTTTTTTGTCAGGATAGTTAAATCGTATCTGTCCAATAAAAAGCAGGTATCCTACCAAAAGTGCAACGAGTGTTAAACTAACCAGTACTAGTCCTACTACTATAACCTTTCTCATGCTGCAATATAGTATTCGGATAAATACCTTACCTTTTTAACTCCATCAACCTGGATACCCTCATCTGATTAATTAAAAGTAATTGTTAATGGTTGGTAACGAAAATCAGAGAAGATTATCCGATCTTACTTACTTGGAAGAATCAACCATTAACTTTTTACTTTTCAAACTTACTTACATTGTTCTTTCATTCCTTCCGCCACTGCTTGTCCCCAAACTGGAGCAAGTGGATTATCGGACTTAAAGGTTGAAAATTTTTCTAAAGATTTAGAAAGGGTTGCGCACGCTTCGGCAGTTGATGATCCAAAAAATTGTGCCGTGCCATATTGCATCTGTGCCATGAAGGTAAGAGCACGTGGATTTTCAGGATTAAGTGCTAATGCTTTTCCATACGTCTGCATTGCCAGTCCAGAGTATTGAGGACCGCGTGAACCTGGATCAACTGTTAACCGGATCATGTAATTGAAACCTTCCAATGCAATCACTTCGGACTCGTTAGGAGCGATTTCTTTTGCTTTGTTTATTGATGTGAAGGCAAGATCTAAGTAAGCATCTTTCTTTGCTCCGTCTTTTTCGCGAGTGGCCATCATTACATATCCGAAGGATGCATAATAGTATGGCTCCCATTTCGTTTTTTCTGCAGTAGCAATTCGTTCGAAGGTATTGGTAACAGCCTGTAACTCTTCTATGGTTTGTGCTGTATACACTGTGTTGATGTTTTTCTGCATCGTTTCTGCATACTTGTTGTCGTTAGCGAAAGCAAATTTTACAATCGCGATTAAAAATACTGCGATGATGATTGGGATGATGGTGAGTTGTTTCATGGTATTTGTTGATTAGAGTGTTGATTTATGATTATTGATTTTGATTTTGTGTAGTTAGGTTCGATAACTATTCCTTATGCCTGGTACTTTGTTATTCGTACTTTCTCAAAGGTTTGGTAACTGATTCATTGATTTATCCTTTGAAAGTGTGATGAAAATTCCAAGAAAAATAAATCGCGGTGCTGCTTGAGTAATGGCGCGACTTGCATAAATCCCATTGGCATCAGGTGTTGTACTATAGTTGTATCCGAAGATGTTATCGCGTCCCAATACATTGGTACAGGAGAAATAAACAATCAAGTATGGTTTGGGTAAATAACTCCAGTTGAAACTTAAATCGGCATAAGTAGGAGTTTTGCCTCCGTTGAATTTATCGCTGTTCGGATCGTTGTACGGTCTGCCACTTGTAATGGAATACGTTGCGCCCAACTGACTTCGAATCGGTTGAATAAAATATTTTGCTACGACTGACAAATTATGCTTAGAAGCAAATGTTGGAATTGCTTCGTATGGATAGTTTAAGTAATTACGCTTTGTATCTAAATATGAATACGAAATCCAGTAATCGATATTATTTAATGTTCCATTGTCACGCCAGAATAGCTCAAAGCCTTTTGCAAAACCATCACCTGAATTATCCAATACATTAGCATCGCCTTGAACATACTTCACCAGGCTCGAATATTTTTTGTAATACGTTTCAGCACGAAAAGTTCTTTTACTGTTCACCAACTGATAACTCAAAATATAATGTTCAGCTTTTTCAGGATTGAGTTGATGATTCACGCGCACCAATTCATTCTTTGCTGTTTGACGAAACTTTCCATACGCAAATGAGAATTGACCTTTCTTTCCCATTTTGTAGGCAAGTGAAGCGCGTGGATCAACACTGAATTGATTGATCAGATTATTATACTCCATCCGGGCACCACCGCGCATTACGAAACTATTGCTGGTGTATAAATCGGCTTCTACAAAACTTGCTGCGATTAATTCGCTGAAAGTTAGCGAATGCGATGAGCCATCGTTCAGATTAAAATCCTGAGAATAATTTCGTTGTATAATTTCAGCTCCTGATTTTATTTCAAATTTATCTGTGATCGATCCATCAAAAACAGTTTTCGCATGAATACCGTGTTGTGTTTCAATGATGTTAGTCTGATCAACTAAGGCATCGTTTTGTAAATAGGTATATGATAAGCCACTACGCATCGACCATTTCTCATTCAATGAGGTTTGATAAATGCTATTGAGATAGCGATAATCATTTTTCAGATCGTATAAGAATTTCTGATTGTAATCCGAGATGCTATGTTCGTATAAAGCGAAGTTTGAGTTGTTGAAATTTCCATACACCTTGAACATTCCATCTTTGCCAACACGTTGACGTAGCGCACCACTCGCTTCAATGGATACAGGTGCTGATTTCCAATCAACCTGTTGAGAGATGAGACCCATATAGGGCTGAAGATTGGTGTATTGAACTTTCGCGGAGGCAGAACCGCGCTCCCATGATTGAGTATGTGCTACATCACCACCTACTGAAAGAATTCCAATGTCTGTTCGAGAACTTCCACCGTCATCTTTTGAATCTAAAACTAGTGCTGATGAAAGTGCTTGTCCATATTCTGCGGAATACCCTCCTGTACTAAAACTTGTTCCTTTAAACATGAAAGGAAGAAAACGTCCGCGTGAAGGCGTGTTGGGTGCTGAAGGATTGTAAGCATCCAACACCACATTGCCATCAATGAAAGTACGTGTTTCATTTCCATCACCACCACGTACAAAGAGTCTTCCGCTTTCGCCATTTTTTTGTGTACCTGGTAAAGTATTGAGCGCGCCTGCAATGTCAGCAGTTGCTCCGGCAGTGGTGGCAATATCGATAGCTTTGAAAACAGTTCTTCTAGAAGCATCACTTGCTGTAAACGAACCTGCTGTAATTTCAACGGCTTCAAGTTGACTTACTTCTTCTTCTAATTTTACTTCGATGGAAATTGGGTTGCCATTCAGTTCAACGTTTTGTTTAAATCCCTTATGACCTACAAACGTCACAACCAAAATCTTACTTCCTGATTCTGTAGTGATGAATTGAAATTTCCCTTCAACATCAGAACTCGCACCATCGTATGTTTGCTCCAAGGAAATATTAGCCCCTGGAATGGGTTCACCCTGAGCATCCGTAATTTTTCCGGAGATTTTTGTTTGAGCAATGCCAAGTGAAATGATTCCTGAAAGGACAACAGTAAAAAGTGTTTTCATATTGATCTTTTTTGGCGATTACACGGTAAAGATTCAACCTGTGGATGGGGAATTAAAAGAGGAGTTACTCAACTGTCGGCCTTTACTGATGAACTGTATGGAAGGGATGATAGCCAACCGCTCGTCCTAAGCGGTTTTGGAATTCAAGCTTGAATCGATACTTTGGGGTCAAATACATTGACATGAAAAAACTCATTTTGCTTCTCTCGCTTTTCGCAATTCTCACAGAATTGCATGCCCAGAAGACGGATAAATACATTACCGAAAAGAACGTTGACCGCGTCATCAAAGCCTTGACGACCGATGAGATGATGGGAAGATCAGCCGCAAGACCTGAGCATATTGAAAAAGCAACCGCCTTCATTGAACAAGAGTTTAAAAAAATAGGACTCAAACCCTTAAAAGGACTCACGAGTTTCAGACAGGAATTTTTAAAGGACCAGATTGTTCCTGTAAAATCAGAAATCGTGATTGATGGACAACTCCTATCCGATGAAGATGCTATCCTGATCACAGAGAAAACACAAATTGATAGATCGGGTGGACTGAGCATCCGCAGTATTCCGTTTGACCCAGCGGTATCCAATAAAGATCAATATTTTTTTAATCAGGCCTTTACAATAATTAACGATACAACTTCTTCTATTATAACAGTCGCTCCTGAGTTTAAGGCCAACTTCAAGGAACTCAAGGGTTATTTCGGAAAGCGATTTACAAGAGATCGAAAAGCGTTGAAGGTTTTTGTTTTTGGAAAAACTAGCATATCCCAATATTCCGTTAAGGCAATGCAAAAAATTGAATCCCTCAAGATGATCAATGTTGTTGGTCAGCTTGAAGGAAAGACAAAGCCTGATGAAATGGTTGTATTTTCCGGACATTACGATCATATCGGTATTCTCCAACCAGTCGATGGCGACTCCATTGCCAATGGTGCCGATGATGACGCTTCGGGAACTACCGCTGTTATTGAATTGGCACGTTATTTTAAAAAGATGAAGAACAATAATCGCACATTAGTTTTTGCGGCCTTTACTGCTGAGGAGATCGGAGGTTTTGGTTCTCAATATTTTTCGAAGCAACTGAATGCTGACAAAGTGGTGGCCATGTTCAACATTGAAATGATTGGCAAGCCTTCAAAGTGGGGACAAAACTTTGCCTTCATCACGGGCTACGAGCGATCAGACTTTGGTGATATATTAAAAAAGAATCTAGCCAGTACTCCATTTGAATTTAAACCCGATCCCTATCCAGAGCAGGATTTATTTTACCGGTCCGACAATGCAACGCTGGCTCGATTGGGAGTTCCGGCTCACACCATTTCAACCGATCAGATTGATATTGATCAACTCTACCATTCGGTAAATGATGAAGTTGAAAGCCTGGATGTGAAAAATATAGTAGCATCGATCCGGGCCATCGCACTAAGTGCACGGTCCATCATTTCGGGAGTCGACACGCCTACGCGAATTGATAAATCTACTGTGAGATAAAGTTTGGTCTGTTTTTACGAACCATAAGTTTTTTCAGCCTGATTGCCTTATTTTTGCGGTTCTATTCATTTAGAACTACAAAAGATGGCCGATTACAGCAAAGACGAGATTAAGCGTATTGAAGACAAGTGGCGTAAGGAGTGGAAAACGCGCGGTGTTTACAAGGTTGAGAACCATTCAACCAAGCCAAAGTACTATGTATTGGATATGTTTCCCTATCCATCCGGAGCAGGATTACACGTGGGTCATCCGCTGGGCTACATTGCTTCTGATATTGTTTCGCGCTACAAGCGCCTGAAAGGATTTCATGTTTTGCATCCCATGGGCTTCGATGCCTTTGGCTTGCCGGCTGAACAATATGCTATTCAAACTGGCCAACATCCTGCTGTTACTACAGAGAAAAATATTGCTACCTACATTGAGCAGCTTGGTAAAATCGGGTTCTCTTATGACTGGGATCGCAAAGTAGAAACCAGTGATCCATCGTACTACAAATGGACGCAGTGGATTTTCATGCAATTGTTTGATGCTTGGTACAATAAAAAATCAGTCAACGGTCAACAGTCGACTGTCGACAGTGGTCTGTTGACAAAAGGAAAGACCGAACCTATTTCTACACTGATCTCTGAGTTGGATAAGAACGGCAACAAAAATATTGATGCGGTTTGTGAAGATGATACTCCAGCGATCACCGCAGCAGAATGGAAAAGTTTTGACGAAAAAGCAAAAGAAGAATTCTTACAAAAATATCGCATTGCATATCGTTCGGATACGATGGTGAACTGGTGCCCTGCATTAGGTACTGTACTTTCAAATGATGAAGTGAAGGACGGAGTAAGCGAGCGCGGTGGATATCCTGTAGAAAGAAAAAAAATGTGGCAGTGGAGCATGCGCATCACCGCTTACGCTGAACGTTTATTGAAAGGTCTTGATACCATCGACTGGCCAGAGCCTGTAAAAGAAATGCAGCGCAACTGGATTGGTAAGAGTGTTGGTTGCGAGTTGGATTTCAAAGTAGATAAGCAGGAGGGAACCATTCGCGTTTTCACTACACGGATTGATACGATCTACGGTGTTACCTTCATGGTACTTGCGCCCGAGCATGAACTCGTTTCAAAAATTACTACTGCCGAACAAAAAGCAGAAGTAGAAAACTATGTAACGATCGCCAAGAACAGAAGTGAGCGCGAGCGAATGAGCGAGGTGAAAAGAATTTCAGGTGCGTTCACTGGAGCATACGTAACAAATCCATTTAACGGTGCAAAGATTCCGGTATGGATTGCTGATTATGTATTAGCAGGTTATGGAACAGGTGCAGTAATGGCAGTACCATCAAGCGATACTCGTGACTATGCTTTTGCGAAACATTTTAACTTGCCGATCATTGATGTTCTTGAAGGACCAACAAGTGATATCACAAAAGATAACTTCGATCCGAAATCAGGGAAGATGATCAACTCTGATTCTTTAAATGGGTTGGATTGGAAAGAAGCAATTGAAGTAGCCTTGCAAAAAGTAGAAGCACTTGGAATAGGGATACGCAAAGTAAATTTCCGTATGCGTGATGCCATCTTCGGAAGACAACGCTATTGGGGTGAACCTTTCCCGGTGTATTATGAGAACGGAATTCCGAAGTTGGTTGATATAAAAGATCTGCCGGTTACACTTCCTGAAGTGGATGCTTACAAACCAACAGAAAGTGGCGAACCACCATTGGCAAGAGCAAAAGGATGGGACTATAAAGGAAACCAGTTTGAGCAAACCACTATGCCAGGTTGGGCAGGATCAAGCTGGTATTGGTTCCGCTACATGGACTCAAAAAATGAAAAGGAGTTTGCCAGCAAGGAAGCAGTAAGCTACTGGAAAGATGTTGACTTATACATTGGTGGATCAGAACATGCAACAGGTCACTTGTTGTATTCGCGTTTTTGGTGTAAGGCTTTGAAAGATCTTGGTTATGTAGATTCTGAAGAGCCGTTTAAGAAGTTGATTAATCAAGGGCATATTCAGGGAGTGTCAAGATTTGTTTACCGTCTTAGAACAAGTTCTAAAGAGAAGAAAGATGTATTCATATCATACAACACTGCAAAGAGACTGGGTAAAGGGGAACTATCTTCATACGATAAAAAAGTTATTGCAGATCAATTTCCTGACCTCGATCTTGATGGAAAGTTAATAACAAATCAAAATGTCTTAGAGGACAGCAATCTGGACGGTGTTTTGTTAACGTATTCTCAAATTAACATCGATATCAGTCTGTATGATGATAATAAAGGATTAGATATTGAAGGGTTAAAAAAATGGCGAGTTGATTTTAAGGACGCTCATTTTTTGCCAGAAGAAAATGGTGAGTACATCTGCGGTTCTGAAGTAGAAAAAATGTCCAAGTCAAAATACAATGTTGTTAACCCAGACGAGATTGTAGATAACTATGGTGCGGATACTTTGCGTGTTTATGAAATGTTCCTTGGTCCGTTGGAGATGTCTAAGCCCTGGAATACCAGTGGTATTGATGGCGTATTTAAATTTTTAAGAAGATTCTGGAATCTATTTCACGATCAGCAAGGTAATGTTGCCGTAACCGATGCTGAACCTACTCGTGAAGAATTGAAGGTATTGCACAAAACATTGAAGAAGATTGAATACGATATTGAACACTTCTCTTTCAATACTTCTGTCAGCGAATTTATGATTTGCTGCAATGAGTTGAGTTCAATGAAGTGCAGTAAGCGCGCTATTCTCGAACCGCTAACCATTGCTCTTTCATCTTTTGCTCCGCACATCACCGAAGAGCTTTGGCAATTGTTAGGTCATAAGGATTCTATATTGAATTCTACTTATCCGAAATGGAGTGAGGAGTATTTAACAGAAAGTTCATTTGAATATCCAATCTCCATTAATGGAAAGGTAAGGGCAAAAATGAACTTTGCTTTAGACATGCCGAAGGAAGATGTTGAGAAGTTAGTACTGGCTTCTGAAGTAGTTCAAAAATGGAGTGAAGGCAAAGCACCGAAGAAGGTAATCGTGGTGCAAGGTAGAATTGTAAACGTGGTACTTTAAATTTACAATCATTCATAAAAAGAAATCCCCCGATCTACTTTTGTAGCGGGGGATTTTTCTTTGGGTTAATACTAAATTTTTCTTACAGAATTATTCCAAAACTAAAAGCATTTACTTTCGGACCTTTGTTAGCTGTAAACATTTCGTTCAAATCATAGTTCAGAAATAAATCGGTTCCACGATACCCTAGTTGTAATCGCATTCCATACCGAATATTTTGAAGATAGAAGCTATCGTGATCGCGTTCTTTCTTTTTGTCACCGTTCAATTCAAATACTTGTTTTGAATAACTATCAATGCGATAGCCAATGTAAGGACCTGCTCCGATTCTGAAGCCGTTACTTTGTCCATCCCACATGTGTTTACCTTTACGATTGTGCCCATAATACTCATTACCAAAATCAACGACAGGTATTACTGATGCATTGATATACACTACCGTCAGTTTACTTTTCTTAAAATCATAATCAGGATCAGCAGAACGAGGATCAACGCTAAAATTTGTACTTGTTCCATCTTTTGTGATTAACGTTGCATCATCCTGAAATTTAAAATTGTACCAGCTTACTCCACCGCCCCATTCTAAAAAGAATTTGTTTGCCAACTTGGTACGTTGAATAGAATTAAGTCCTACATACCATGATCCCCATGGACGAACAGCATATTGCTCATCGTTGCTGTCAGGGAATTTTCCATTGGAAAGAAGGTTGTTTGTACCCAGATCAATATTAAACGATTGGCGTGTTCTGCGATGATGTTTTTTATCATCATTATCATTGTCATCATCATCATCGTCATTGTCATGATCGTGACTCCAATCTTCTTCTTTAGCGACAATTTTAGTAGTATCCGTACCGGGCAATTTTGAAGTATCTGATTTCTCAATCTTAGCGAGTATATCGTCAAAGAGTGCTTGAAAATTGTAGTGCTTTAATGTAGCCAGATCACTGCGGTCTTTCATTGTAAAAATAACTTTGCTGGTATTGGCCAGCGGCACGATAACGGTATCTTGTTTTTGTGCCATCGTAACGGTAGCCATGCTAACCAGTATGGCGAATAAAATAGTCTTCTTCATGTCTTTATTTGTTTTGTCCACGTTGTTTTTTAGAATCGAAATTCAATGCTAGAATTTCATCTTTCTTCTGCCTCAGGTCTGCTAGTGGACGTTGATCATTCGTCAGATCACTGGCTTTCTTCAACAGCTTTCTCAACGTAGATGTCTTCTTTCCTTCAGGGGTTGCTTCTGTGTTTGTATTTTTTGTTAAATATTTATTTGCTTCTTCTGCCGTAACAACGAGTGTTATGTATTCATCTGATTTTTCTGTTGTTGGTTCTGCAGTGGCAACAACAACTTCAGGAACAATTATATTTTCGATTACAGGAGTAACTTCATTTATATTACTCTCAACTGGAGTAACGGATTCCTCAATAGCAATTGATGGCTCCTGAATTTTTTCTTTTGGCTGATGATGCTCTTTGTTTGCCTTCGCTACATTATTTTTTTGAACGACCTCTGGTACTACACTTTGAGTTTGATCGTTCGGAGTTAACTCTTTAGTTACTTCGTATTCTTTTACAGTTGGCAAAGGTTTAGTCACCTCTTCTTTTTTAGCAAGTGGTGTTTCTGTTGTTTGAGTTTTTGGCCAAAGCGTATAGGTAGCCACAGCAATCAATAGGAGCGAGGCCGCTATTTTCCACCACAATCCCTTCGGACTTTTAGTATCGAGGTTGGTTTCAATTTTATCCCAGGCGCTTGCTGGAGTGGGTTTTTGATAACCTTCCAGTTTCTCGCGAAAGAGTTTATCAGGTTGCTGATTCATCGTTGCTGATTTTTTGATCTGTTGTCCAATCATTTTCTACTAGCATCTTTTGCAAATACGTCCTCGCACGGCTCAATTGTGACTTGGAGGTATTTTCGCTGATGCCCAATTGATTTGCTATTTCTTTGTGTGAATAGCCTTCGATGGCATAGAGGTTAAAAACGATTCGGTACCCGGTAGGTAGCTCCTGAATCATCTTCAGTAAATCCTCTTCTTCGAGGTGGTCCTGAAGTTTATCGTAGTCGGGTTTGCGATCAACTTGCTCCAAGTCGGTTTCGAGGTACATCGATCTATTTCTTCTTAAATGGGTAAGGGCTTCGTTCACAATAATGCGCCTGATCCACCCTTCAAAACTGCCTTCGCTTTTAAACTGGTTAATTTTCTCGAAGATGCGGGTAAAGGCTACAATCAGAATGTCTTCGGCTTCTGCAGCATCGCGAACATACCGGTAGCAAATGCCATACATTTTAGACGAATAGGTATCATAGAGACGCTTTTGCGCACTTCTATCGTGCGAAACGCATCCCTTGATCAACTCGTCTTCTGTTGCCCGGTAAATTTTGAATTCCATTTATTGATTTCAAAGGTAAGATGCAATTGTCTGGGGAGAGGTTGCGTGGGGTAAAGAAAATAAAAGAATGTATTTTAATAAGCTTGAAATGGCTTTCCTCACAGGATCAGTCTCGATTTCGCGTCAGTAAATACCTCTGAGTCAAAGACGGTCATAGTCCAAAGAAGTTACAGTAAAGAGCCATGAATTGCTGACCCTGTATAGGAGTTATCATCGGATAGAGTTTGGCTATCGGGAGTTATTCAATCCATTTTTATAATATCACCTATACCGTTATATTCGCGCACAATTTTTTTATGGCATTATTAGAAAAACACTTAGTCGTTAAGACGTCCACTATCCCGAATTCAGGAAAAGGTTTATTTACCAAAGTATTCATCCCGAAGGGAACCAAGATCGTTGAGTACAAAGGCAAGATTTCAATCTGGAAAGATGTGAAACATGAAGATGGCCGTAACGGGTACATCTTTTTCGTAAACCGAAACCATGTTATCAACGCTCTGCCCACTCCGAAGGCATTGGCTCGTTATGCAAATGATGCCCGCGGCATTGGACGAATCAAAGGTATTCTGAACAATTGTGAGTATACCACAGAGGGAATAAAGGCTTACATCGAATCGACAAAGGATATTCCTGCGAAATCTGAAATCTTTGTTGATTACGGTAAAGATTACTGGAAGGTAATCCGTGAGAACATCAGACTGTGGGCGAAGGAAGAAAAAGAAGAACAAAAGGAAAAGGCAGCTGCTAAAAAGAAGAAAGCAGTGAAGGAGAAGGTTGGACAGAAAAAGAAAGTAGCAAAGAAGAAGAAGAAATAATACCAGGTTACAAGTTCCGGGTTCAAGGTTGAACGTTGAACTTGTAACCTTGAACTTCTTCCAACTGCATCATGGCAACCTGAACATACTCATCAAAACCTTGGCGAGCAGCTTCCAGAATGTAGGCCTTTATCAATCGCACTGAATTAGTATTGATTTGCATGGCCTCGGCCAACACGTTATACGCATTAAGACTTTTCTCATTTTGACTGCGTTCAAAATTGGCAGCCGCTATAATACCTTCTTCGAAATACGGGTTGTATCGACCCAGTACTGAATAGTTTTTTCTGGCGAGTGCTATATCACCGTTAGACTCGGCCAGTAATGCTGTGTACAACATTTTCTCCAATGCTTGCGAATTGTTAAAGGTGATGTCATTGTTGATTTGATTGGCCAGTGTTTTAGTTTCTTTACGATACGCCAGCATGCGTAATTCGGTATGACGAAAATCATCGTACAATTTCTTATCCGTTAATTGTAAGCCTGCAAGTCGGTTGAAATAATGTATGGCAGGTTTAAGCTGATCAGCCTCGAAATATTTTTTACTCAAATCAAGAATGGCTTGCGCTTTATAATTTACGTTGGTGAATGTCTCTACGATTCGATTGAAAACAAGTGAATCACGCAAACCCATTCGATAGCGAAGAAACTGATATTTATCGGCATCACTCAGAGCAGCAACTTCCGTCAACGGAATTGAAAGCATTTGTTTCATTCGTGCAGCTATGTATTTTTCATTTTCATCTTTGCTGAGGGCAACGGTATCCCAGGCAGCTAATGCTTCGTTGATCTTGCCTTGCTCCGAAAGTGCAATGGCATGATAAAACTTTGCCTGTTTATAATCATGTGTATCGGCATACGAAAAATAGGAAGCGGCCAGTTCTGGATTAGCTTGTTCCAGCGCCCAGAGTCCCATGGTATAATTGTATTTTCCCTGGTACGACTGACTGATATACGTTAGTTCAGCCAATATAGACAATGCCTTTGCAACATTACCTTGATGATAGTAGGCGAATGCCAAAGAATATTTAACAGCCTCATTGAAGTCACTGTTCAATGAATCAGATGCAATAATGTAAGCCGCGTTTGTAAATGTTGAATCGAGTGACTTTGCATTCTTTAGAATGTAGTTGTTCAGTAGCGTTGCTGTGTATAAGTTTAACGTCTTCGTTTTTAGCGGATCAATTTTCGTTTTAAGCTCTTGATGATTTACCGTTGACAGCACGATGGCATTGCTGAGTACTGCGGGATCATCTGTGTTAAAGAGATTGAGCACGGAATCAGTTTTAATAGGAAGAAGCTCCAAGGCAGACATTGCCATAAAATTGATCTCAGCAGAGGCTTTTGAAATAGTATGTTCCTGGGCTTTGCTTAAATACAATACGGCAGAATCGAGCTTGTGAACTTTCGCATAGCTAAATGCTAAATTGTTTTCGATAGGACCTGAACCTGGCAGTTTTTGATCTGCGTATTTGAATGCCTTAATAGCATCAAATACCTGATCTTCCCATATGTATAAATTACCTGCATTGGTCAGGGAATATTCTGTTGGGCGCTTTGAGTTTGCATCTTCGTAGCGTTGATGCGCAGCGTCAAAATTAAATCGTGTTGCTTTTAAATTGGCCAATGCATAATTCGCGCGATTGTTTTGAAATCCCTGACTTTTCGCCTGATCATAAAATGATTCAGCATACTCTTCATTTTGAAGTAGAGTATACAGATCTCCTGTGTTGTTGTAAAAACCAGCCAGACCGTGATAAATATATTCTCTCCAGTTGGAGTAAAAGATAAATGCCAGCATCGCAATCAATCCTGCAAAACGATAGGTGAAGTAAGGCATGCGGGTAGGATTGTAGAGGACTTTGTAAATGTTAAGGTTCTGCGCCAACATCGACACAAAGTTGGAAAAGATGTAAATCATGAAAATCAATCCGTAGGCTGTATGACTAAAGATGATCGCATCACGAATAATTTTCAGTGCCGGGTCATTAGCATTACCTAATAGTTGTGCTGTTGTGGCAAAACAAATTGCACCCATGGCGAGAAAGAAATATCCTCCGAAAGGATTAAATGAAATTATGTTTCCATAGATCGCTTCACGATTTCGAAAGCCCCAGATGCCCAATACGGCTGAAAGCGAAAGCAGCAGATATAAATTGATGTAGATAAAATTAAACTTAAATACTCCCAACTCATGGAAGCAGGTAATCACCAGGTTTACAAAATAGATAGCACTGATAATTGAAAGGTGGCGCAAACTCTTTGATGATCCCTGACTCACAACATAGACGAACGAACCAAAAACTTCGTGCGCAATAGTTATGATAAAAATTACACTGAGAATTAATGCAGGTGTGTATCCCGTTAAGGTAAGATGATACATTGGATACCCCACGCTGGAAAAGAAATAGACGCTAATACCAACCAGTAAGGTGATAGAAGCAAAAACAAGAAACCGAACGATAAACGGAGCTGAACTTCTGAACCGATTGAAATAAAAACTAGGTGCAACATACAGAAATAAAATACCGATAACGGGTAGTTTATCGGTCAATCCGAAAATACCCAATACTTCAAAGCGCAAATTCACTACAAAAAGAATGAAGAGACCCATGGCAATGTAATACCATAGTCCTTCTATAACGGTGATCAAAGTGAGCAGAACAACTGCACTGACAGTAAATACAATTAAGAAAATATAAGATGCTGATGTGTTTGGGGTAAGGTCACTTCCGTTAAAATATTCGAAGATCACAAAGCTCTCGCCTGGCACACTGAGTTGAAACGGGCCGAGGTTAAACTCATGGACAGTTGTCTCCACTATTTTTTGTTCCTGCAATTTCTCCCAATGGATTACACCGGAAGCGCCTTGAAAATAGGAGAACCAAAGAAAGAGGAGGGAAAGAAAAAATACAGAAGCCACAACATACCAGATGGTGCGATATTCTTTGTGCCAGTTCTTCCAGAAGAAAAAGGATTGCATATTTTAAAGTAAGAAGTTCAAAGTTAAAAGTTCAAGGTTTGATGTTCTTAATATTGAAATAACACAACCTTCAAGACGTTCGAACAATAGGAGAGGAACATCTTTGAGCTAGATGAAATAATATGTCAGGAGTTATTCCAACACTTTAGGCACCCGGAAATAGTCGGCATCTTTTTTTGGCGCATTTCTCAAGGCACGTTCGTGACTTAAATGTTCACCCACTTCATCTTCGCGTAATGCATTTACTTCGTGACTCATGGTGGTTAAAGGTTCAACACCATCGGTGTTTACTTCTTTCAGTTTCTCTACCCAATCGACAATGGCGGTCATGTCGCTCATCATTTTGGCAGCGTCTTTCTCATCAAACTCTAATCGAGCAAGGTGAGCGATTTTATCCAGTAAGGGGCGATCAATTTTCATTTTTCAAATGTCGGTTCAACTCTTCGTTAATTGTATCAAATACCTTTTGCTTGTATTGATCAACATCCTGTAAAGTATAGGCTGAAGGATCAACAGGCTCATGAAAAACAGCTTTCATTTTGTGCCACCGAAACAGATTGCCAAGCGAGGGTAAAATTATCCAATTATATGGAATGGTGACGGGCACAATGGGGATTTGTTTCTCAATAGAAATACGGAATGGACCATCTTTAAACCGTGACATAATGGGATCATGCAGGGTAATGATTCCACCTTCCGGGAAAATAACAAGGCTCTTGCCTTCATCAATAGCCTTTAGCGATCGAAGCAGGGTAGAGTATCGGCTCTTAAGTTTTGAACGATCCACCGTTATGTGAAGCTTGCGATACATATAGCCGAACAGAGGAACTTTCTCCATATCATTCTTGCCCACAAAAATGGTGTTATGATGATTCAACGCCATGGTAGCAATATCGACATACGAAAAATGGTTAGGGCAAAAGATGTATTGCTTCTTGGGATCAAGCTTAGCGCGATAGTCAAGTTTGAATGGAAGTGCTACACAGGTTAAAAGACAACGTGCCCACCATCTATTTATGATACCGGTAAGACGAAATTGTTTCGGAAAGAAAATAGGAATTAGAAAAAAAATAAACCCAATGAAAAAAAAGACGATGAAGCCAAGAATGACGTAGGCTGTGTAAAGCCCTCTCAGAATTTTCATGTAGTTGAAATGGAACGAAAGTTATAAAACGATGAGTGAAAAAATAAAGGGGCGAAAGCCCCTTTATTTGATTACATATTCTTTACTATTTCTTGTCCGAATTCAGAGCACTTTAAAAGTGTAGCTCCTTCCATCTGGCGATGGAAATCGTAGGTAACGCGTTTCGATGCAATAGCTGCTTCTAATCCTTTGTAGATTAAGTCAGCAGCTTCTTGCCAGCCCATATATTCCAACATCATTATACCGGAAAGGATAACTGAGCCTGGATTTACTTTATCCTGACCAGCATACTTTGGTGCTGTTCCGTGTGTTGCTTCGAAGATAGCATAACCTGTGATGTAGTTGATGTTACCTCCTGGTGCGATACCAATGCCACCAACGATGGCTGCTAATGCGTCAGAGATATAATCACCATTCAGGTTAAGAGTCGCTACTACTGAATATTCATCTGGTCGCAATAAGATCTGTTGAAGAAATGCATCAGCGATAGAATCCTTAACAACTATTTTATGTCCGTTGCTATTGATTTCCATCCATGGACCGCCATCAATTTCAACGGCACCAAATTCTGATTTCGCCAAAGCATATCCCCAATCGCGGAAACCACCTTCAGTGAATTTCATGATGTTCCCTTTGTGAACTAAGGTTACACTCGGTTTCTTTTGCTCGATTGCAAATTTAATTGCCGCACGAACCAAACGTTCTGTTCCTTCTTTCGATACAGGTTTGATACCAATACCTGAAGTTTCAGGGAAACGGATTTTAGAAAATGGTTTTGGGAAGTTCTCTTTTAATAACTGAAGGAATTTTTTGTTATCAGCAGTTCCTTCCTGGAATTCGATACCAGCATAAATATCTTCTGTGTTTTCGCGGAAGATTGTCATGTCAGTCTTGTGTGGCTCTTTCACAGGTGAAGGAACACCTTTGAACCATCTTACCGGGCGAACGCAAGCATACAGATCAAGATCCTGACGAAGCGCTACGTTTAATGAACGGATACCACCTCCAACAGGAGTTGTCAATGGACCTTTGATACCTACCAAATATTCGCGGAAAGCTGCAAGGGTTTCTTCAGGCATCCAGTTGCCGGTTTTATTGAAGGCCTTTTCGCCTGCCAATACCTCTTTCCAATTTATTTTGCGTTTGCCGTTATAGGCTTTCTCAACTGCTTTATCGAATACCAATTTGGATGCTGGCCAAATGTCAACGCCAGTTCCGTCTCCTTCGATAAAAGGAATGGTTGGGTTCTCAGGTACGGTTAGTTTTCCATTGCTAATGGTGATTTTCTGATCGCTCATGCTTGAAGTGTTTAAGTGCTTTTGTCTTTATGTTCTCTCGTTTACTGCATGATTTGGTGCAGTCCGATTTTTCGAGGGCGAAAATTAGAAAATTCAAGTCAGAAATCGAGATATTTTTGTCCCTGAATCCGTTATCTGATGGATATTTATCGTGAGATTCCAAACCCTTGAGCAATGAAGTCATTCGTCTTTGTAGTTCCTCTCCTGATTTTGATTAGTTCTTCATCAATCCCAAAGCCCAAACCGGCAGCCATTTGCCTTACTTCTGAAGAGAAAAAGCTGTATGACATGATCATGGAATATCGCGAAAGCAAGGGATTGGAGCAGATTCCGATCTCTGTAAAACTAATGGAGGTTGCCCAGACCCATGCCCGCGATCTGGCGGATAATTACGTATTCGATGAGAATAGTAAATGCAATCCGCATAGCTGGTCAAAGAAAGGTAAGTGGACTTCCTGCTGCTACACCAGTGATCATAAGCAAGCCTCATGTATGTGGTCTAAGCCGAAAGAGATTACAGGTTATGCGGGTAATGGATATGAAATCGCCTATTACAGTTCAGGGGGTGCCAATGCTAAGGAAGGATTGGATGGTTGGAAGATCAGTCCGGGTCATAATCCATTACTCATAAACCTCGACATATGGAGCAAAGTTAAATGGCAGGCAATCGGCCTGGGCATTTATAAAGAATATGGTATTGTTTGGTTTGGAGAAGTGAAAGATGGTGATGCAGCTGAGTTGAAAGTGTGTGAGTAATTTGAGAGCATCATTGCGTTTACCTCATTGCGAGGAAGATTTTCTTCGTCTCGAAGGAAACTGCTGACGAAGCAATCCCCAACCTATGAAACACTAATGGCAAAAAAGTATGATCAATTACTTCACAGCGTGAACCATTAAATAATCTTTTATCTGATTCATGGCTTCACCCACAGTTGATGCCACCATCACTTTATATGAACCAATTTTCTTAAAGAACCGAATCGTATCTTCATCTTGATTCAGGAGAATAACTTTTTTATTTGATTTGATAGCGAGAGCAACTTCAGAAGCCGTACCGGCCGCCATACCCAAAACCACCAACACATGACTCGATAAAACGCTGATGTAATTGCGACCACTGCCCATGCTCGTAATGATTTTGATCTGCGCATTTTCAGAAGCGTTCTTGTCAGAATCACCCGGTAATATTCCGATCGTCAACCCACCAACCTCTATAGCACCTTTCAATGCGGCATCCATAATGCCAAAGCTGCGACCTCCTGTTAGAGTAATCCATCCTTCGCGGCCAATGGCCTGGCCTAATTCATAGGCCATTTCGTTTTCGTCCGGAGTGGCTCCTTCTCCCGGACCCATAACACCGATAATTGTTTTGCCTGGCATAGTTGTAGGTTAATAAATCAAAGTTCAAGATTGAAATAAATTACAGTTCGATCAAGTTTTTTTGAATTCAAATTCACAATCCTTGCAACGATAGATTTTTTTCTCCGGAAAGAAGACCCCAAAGAACAACACACTCAACGACCAGGAAAACTTCTGATCGTATTCTCTGGGGAAATCACGCTCAATTCTGGGTGAATGGCAGCGTAAACATTTTACCGTAGCCTCGTTGTCAATAGAAAGGTACGTTTGATCGTCTAAAATTTGTCGGGCTCGTTCTTTATCTTTTGCAAAGAGATGAAGTTTTACATTGAATGATAGAATGGGATTACCGGGATAGAGGTTGTTTGTATTTTCATCAATCAGAAAACACGCTACATCATACGCATCGAGTTTCCCTTTCACGATGTTGGCCTCAATCGCGCTGTTATATTCAGCGAATACAATAATTTGATCAAGGTCTTCCATCGTAGAGTTTAATAAGTTTAGCAACATAGCCACCACCCGAAGCGAGATGAATGTTCAAAGTTGTTTTTGGATCAACCAGTTGATATCCCATTGAGTAATCTCTTGCATTTTTTTCAGCGTTGATTCCATCTTCACAGGTAAACGCTCTGAACTTTCCATCTCCTAAAAAAGAAAGGTTGGCTTTCAAATCGCGACTCGACCAATCGGTCATAGCAACAAGATACCAGTCTTTATCTTTTCTCCGGGCAAGCAACAGGTAATCACCGAGCTTGGCATCCAATACAACGGTTTCATCCCAAGTCGTTGGTAAGGAAGCAAGGTAAGTTGTATACGCGACTTCCGGCCAGGCATCCGATGGATTTCCGGAGAACATTTGTATCGGACTTTCATACGCAACAAACATGGCAAGTTGATGCGTGCGTGTTCCCATCGACATCACATCATCGGGCAAGGGTTTAAATGTTTTTTGATTGGCATTATGATAAAAGCCGGGTTCATAGTCCATTGGTCCGGCAATCATTCGAATAAAGGGAATAAGAAGATCGTGTTCCGGAGTGGCTTTTTCGCTCCAGATATTATACTCTGATCCGAGTATGGCTTCGCGTGTGATAGCATTTGGATAGGTACGTTCGAAGCCTGCATTCTTAAATGCTCCGTGAAACATCACCATGATTTTATGTTTAGCTGTTGCTTCAGCAATGCGTTTATAAAAGTTGATGGTCTTCTGATCATCTCGATCCATAAAATCGGTTAAGATGACTTTTACTCCTAAACGATTGAACATGTTCAAGGCATCTTCCAGCTGACGATCCAACGTCATGGCAAGTGTCCAGAGAATGAGATTGATGTTTTTAGTTTTTGCATACGCTGCAATTTCTTCCAGATTTAATTTTGTTGTGATCTTCATCAAATCATCATTGTCCGACCAGCCTGCATCCAGCATTACATACTGCAGGCCGAAGCGACTCGCAAAATCAATGTAGTATTTATAGGTTTCGGTATTGAAGCCCGCTTTGAAAGGAACATTGTAAAGATTACTTCCTACAATCCATTCTTCTGTGCTAATGCCCGGACGAATCCATGACCAATCTATTGGAGCTGCAGGTGTTGCAAGGCGATAGACTAAATCATTCATCAACAAGTCAGCGTCTTTTTCAGCAATGGCAATTACCCGCCATGGAAAAGAACGCTTGCCTGAAGTTTTGGCAATGTAATTTTTTCGGGCTGTTACTACCCATTGTTTGAATTCAACACCTTCTACTTTTTCAGTTGCAGGATAACAAGCAAATTCACCAACTAATTCTTTTTTACTTTTTCCTTTGAGAAACATTCCCGGGTAATCATTTAAATCTGATTCAGTGATTACCGCTTTTACATTCTCGGTATCAACAAGTAGAGGCGTAAAACCGAGTTGTGAAGATTGTATTTTGTCGAGGGGTAAGATGCGATAGGGTTCTTCGAAACTGGTGTGGTAGATATCGACATTGTCGCGCTTCTGAACCTCCGGGAAATATACGGTGGCATTTTTAACAAATCGAAACGAAGCAATTTCTTTATTGATCTGCACTGAATCACTGAAAGAAGTCTGAAAGCGATAGGCAACACCATCATCGTAAGCACGGAAGATAATGGAAAAGTTTTCTCGGAATTGAAGAGTAAGTTCCTGATAACGATCCGGAATTTCTTTTCGCTTATGCGGAACAGGGTTGATGATGGTTTCGCTTATGGTTTTAGATTGTTGTTTAGTGAAGGTGGATTTTATCCCCAGGGATTTATGATTTGCAGTCAACAAGGCAATCGGAGAAGGGGAGAGCAAAGGAGTTTTATTAACGCTAATGGAATAGGTAATCGTATCCGCGACATTGATGTTCACAAGGATGTGTCCATTAGGAGAAGCAAGCTGAAATGGCTTCTGCGAAAAAGATTTAATTGAAAAGAATAATGTAATGAAAAGAAGAATTGATTTCAGTTTCATAAAGTCCCATCTTTGTCAATTGATAAAGATAAGCAAAAGGAAAGATGAAACGATTGATTATTGACATGGATGATGTGATGGCCGATGCTACCGGTCAGTTTATTAAAATGTATGAAAAGGAATTTGGACTGCGTGTCACGCGTGATTCACTGAATGGAAAAGATGAAGGGCATGGCTTCCCGGCAAACCATGATATCATCCAGGAATATCCCTATCGCCCAAACTTCTTTCGCACACTGGATGTGAATGAAAATTGTCAGGAGGTAATGCGAGAGCTGAATCGGAAGTATGAAGTATTTATTGTTTCGGCCGCGATTCCATTTCCGTTGTCACTAAATGAAAAACTGGATTGGCTGGCTGAACATTTTCCCTTCCTTACCTGGAAGCAAGTGGTGTTCTGCGGAAGCAAAGCTGTAGTTCATGGTGATTTCATGATTGATGACATGCATTATAATCTTGAGTCGTTTGGTGGCAACAAGTTTATTTACACTGCACCACACAATACGCACCTCAATCATTTTGATCGGTTGAATAATTGGAGGGAGATAGGGGATAAATTCCTTTAGGGAAGTTATCAGTTAATAGTTATCCATTAATCGTAATGCTCTATTAACAATTAACTTTAACCATTAACTCTAAACTATCTTCACGGAAGTCATCGAAATCGAACCCATCACCGTTTTGTCATTGAAAAAAGAAACGGATTCATTCTTCTCTTTCATACCCAATACATAGAGTAGAGGTAAGTAATGTTCTGGTGTTGGAATAGAAAGCTTTGCAGCTTCACCCAAATTTTGATACTTGATAAGGGGCTGATGATTTTCTGTTTCAATCAGCTTCTTGAATGTATTATTCATTTCATCGGCCCAATCAAAACCAGATTCAGGTTGGTGCCAATTCATAATGCGTAAGTTATGTACCATGTTGCCGCTACCGATTATCAGCACACCTTTTTTTCTGAGTGCCTGAAGTTCTTTTGCTAATGCATAATGAAATTCAGGTGGCTTGGTGTAGTCAATGCTTAATTGCAGGACAGGTATATCAGCATTTGGATACATGTTTTTTACAACAGACCACGTTCCATGATCTAATCCCCAATCGTGATCTAAACCAACGGGAGTAGAGTGAATTAAAGCTGCTGTCTCTTTTGCTAACTCTGGATTTCCCGGTGCTGGATATTGCACATCAAAAAGTGCTTTCGGAAAACCACCAAAGTCATGAATGGTTTTCGGATTATTCATCGCGGTGATGAATGTGCCTGAAGTATACCAATGAGCAGAAATACAAAGAACAGCTGTAGGAACAGGAATCTCTTTTCCCATAGAAGCCCATCGCTGACTGAATTCATTATCTTCAATGCCATTCATGGGCGAACCATGTCCAACAAAAAGTAAAGGTGATTTCTTTCCCTGCTCTTTTAGTGAGTTACCGAATGAGCGTAAATCTTTTAATGAATTCATAGCAAACAAACCTGTTAACGCGTTCTTGATAAATTCCTCCCGATTCATTCTACTTAAAAATTAATAGCGAAGAATACTTTGAGATAAAGTTATGAGTTAATTGTTAACGGTTAGCAGGAATACCAAAGTGTTGACTTTTCCAATTAACCATTAACAATTAACTGTTAACTAAAAGTTACGCTTTCTTAAATTCAGCGATAATTTCAAACTTCACATCATCACTCACCACCACACCACCAGTCTCAGTAAGCGCATTCCACTTCAAGTCAAAATCCTGACGATTAACTTTTCCATTGATTTCAAAAGCCGCTACATCAAAGCTTCCCCCAAAACCTTTCACGGTTCCGTTGTAGACAACATCTAACGTAACGGGTTTAGTAACGCCACGCAGTGTCAAGTCACCCGTCAATGCATATTTCTCATCTGATTTCTTGGTGAAAGCAGTTGAAGCAAAAGTCAGTTTAGGATGATTTGCTGCATCAAAGAAATCAGGTGATTTCAAATGTCCATCGCGGTGTTCATTCTTCGTGTCAAGACTGTTGACGTCTGCTTCAAAAGAGATCTTAGCATCGCTGAAATCATCTTTGCTGCTCTCTGCTGTTGCATCGAATTGATTGAAATGACCTGAGACCGTAGAAATTACAAGATGTTTTACTTTGAATTTCACTTCAGAGTGTGCGGGGTCGATTTTCCAAGTTGCCATTGTGTTTTTAGTTTAATTGTTTTAATAATACTTGTTATAACAACAATATTAGACCTTCAAAGTTCATGTTACAACAAGTATTTTCAAATACTTACAATTTTTTTTCAAAAGCGCCTGTTTTTGAGGTAGTTACGTTTTGGTAGAGAGCAAGCTTCACAGTTCATATAACCATCATCTGGATGATTTTCCCTAAGTTTAGTCCATGCGATACGTTTTTTTGACCCTCTTCCTTATATCCACCTGCGGCATTGCCCAAACCATCACTTCAGCCCAACAGAAAGCGCTGAATGGTTATGTGGCCTACGCCAATCAATCGACTTTGGAGGTAAATGCTGTTGTGCGGAGCATCATGGATTACTATCCAAATCTTCATCGAAAGAATTATGGCAATCCACGATATGTTTGCCCGGTTCAGATGGAGGATTATTATTTTAACAATGCTCTTCAGGAAAGTAAATCGTTAGTCGTCACCCACTCATCACCGCTGAATGAAAAACTAAAAACCTTGCGTGATGCTGCATCGAAGATCGAAGAGAAGTGCAGAGCGCTGGATACCTATCACAAGCTTGAAGATTACAAACAAGATAATTTCGCGAAAGCTGAATTGATCATCACGGAGCTTCAGCTTTTGCTGAATGACTATCAACAAAAACAAACCGCCCTTTCAATACAACTTGAATCGTCATACCGAAAGTTGAATGTATATGTAGAGAGTAATCCTTATCACAAAGTTGATAAGGTAATGCGCAAAGCCATTTTGGACGAACGCGATTTTCTAAATTCATGGACCTTCAATTTGAAAGAAGAGGTACATACTGGTTGGCCTGTAGATAAGCTGGAGAAAAGCATTTCAGCTTCAGATGCTCAGATAAAAACATTAAGCACTTACAATCCTTCATTGAAATATCCGGCATCGAGTATGTATCCTTCTCTTAAAGAAGCCTTGGGTTCTATACTCGATATTAAACGCAGCGGACTGGATGGATACAACGTGGAGGCAAAAAAATCAGACAAGCACAGCAATGACGTTTACCTTTCGCTGATTAATTATTTTAACGGTGTGTTGGTATCTGACTATAATGCCTTCATTGATTTTGCGCTGGGCGATAATTACTACGGATTAAAATCCATTCAATACATCTCCCGGTATGAGATCCGCACACAGGAAAAGATAATAGAAGTTGATGTAAAACCATTTACGGATATTCCACATACTCCAATTGTAATGGCAAATCAGAAAACCGGAATTAGTAAAAATGCATTTCAATCGCTTAACCAATACATCGATTTTGTAAATGAGACCTGGAGACAAACGCGCAATCTTGCGGCAACCATAAGCAGTTTCAATTCAAGTGCATCCTACTATAAAGACCTGACTTCGTTTGCAGGCAGGGGAGGATTGCATTATGATTTCAAAGATTACCAGGTTCCATTATCAGCTTTTCAACAAACCATTTCAGCGAGTGAAGCTTTGCCAACGGCAGCATCAAAATCATTAAATGAACAAACAGAAGTAATTCTGAATATTCTGAAAGAGTTAGATCAGTTGAGTGCCTCACTGGAAAAGGAAACAACTACAAAGGCGTACGAGAAGGACAATCTCAAACGTATTTATGACATCATGGAGCGTCAAAAACTTTTGTTTGATATCTGGGATGAACGAAAGGAACAACTCTATGATGATGTGAGAAAAGTATTTGATGCTTATCCACCAAACAGCCCGACAAGTTCATGGTACATATCCAGTAAAGCATTGCAGAAACTTGTTGATGCAGATCACACTGCGCTTTTCCAGGCAAAGGCATTTTATAAAGGCAATGGACCAGGAAATATTTCCACGGCAACAATTGACCAATTGCTGCGCGAGGTTATCGCCAATGAATATTCAAATATGAAAGACATCGAAAAGATCGGACGTAATAACGGTCTCTGTCCATACACTCCCTATGAAGATCTTCCAGAAACTTCTAAATCGTTTAGCGGGAAACTTGTTAAGCTAAAACCTCTTAGTTCAACTTTAAACCAATCGGTTTACAGTCATCCGTATCACGAATTGCTTTATCACTACAATGATATTGTAGACGATCTAAACAAATTCAGTTCGTTATCGAACGATGTTTTTGTTTTAATGACAGTGAAGCAACCTGAATTTTTTGATATACAGTATCCAAAGAAGAAAGATGGTGAGGCGAAACCAAATAATGTTGTTGTTCCAATACCCGTAACAACAAAACCAGTAGTTCAGGAAAATCAGCCAACAGCACCGGTAGCAAGCAAAGCAACGTCAACAACCAGCATTGTTCATGACACCGTGTACATTGAAAAGCGCGACACTATATATGTAGGTGAGCCGGGAGAAAATCTGCGCAGCATGGAAGGGTATGCCATCAACAACATGGTATTGTTGCTTGACGTATCCGGTTCCATGAACACACCTGAGAAACTTCCACTATTAAAACAATCCGTTTTGAATATGCTTTCAATGATGCGACAAGAAGACAAAGTTTCCATTATTGTGTATTCCGGAAAAGCGAAGGTGTTACTTCCACCGACCTCATTTAAAGACGAAGAAAAAATAAAAAAGGTGATTAGTGGATTAACTTCTTCTGGTAAAACGGATGGTAATGCAGGATTGAAATTAGCATATAAAGTAGCAGATGAGAATTACATTCGTGGAGGAAACAATAGAATTATTCTGGCAACCGATGGTGAGTTTCCTGTAAGTCAAGAAATAAGAGAGTCTATCGAGAAATTTTCGAGTGAAGATATTTTTCTAACCGTCTTTAATTTTGGAAAACAAAACAATGCTTCTCAAAACCTAAAGAAACTCTCAGATTTAGGCAAGGGTAATTACACTTACATCAATAAAACGAACGCTGAGATTACATTAATACGAGAAGCTAAATCAAAAAGGAGCAAATAGCTCTAACCACCTTAAACTTTGAACCTTGAACCTTGAACTTTTGTCTTCCTACTGTTGCATTTGCATTTCCTGATGTCTTCGAAATGAGTTCTTCGTTACCGAACTAATTTCAATTGGTTCGATCACTTCATTTTTGTCATCGGTGTGATAGCCGTCTTCATACGAAACAGCAACCGCTACTTCTAAGGTATGATTCGATGTTCCTCGATAGGTGCCCTTTACAGGTGAACAATCTGAAAAACTTTTTCCTACAGCAAGACGAACGTGTGCATCATTTACCAAAATATTATTGGTAGGATCTAATCCTACCCAACCATAAAAAGGTATATAGGCTTCAACCCATGCATGTGTTGCACCAGCACCACGCATTCCATCTTTATTCGGACAGATGTACCCACTTACATATCGCGCAGGTATTTTCAACATGCGCAGCATAACCAACAAGACATGGGCAAAATCCTGGCACACTCCTGATTTTAGTTTCCACACTTCGTCCAATGTGGACTCCACTGTGGTAATTCCTTTCTTGTATTTAAAATTCTGATAGATGTAATTACAAAATTCGCGAGCGGATTGAAGTGGCGTACAAACTTTACAGCGCTCCGCTTCAACCAATTGTTCGACTTCAGCTTGTACAGCAAATCGCTCCACTTTTATAAAATCGATAATATGAAGTTGGTACTTAATGTTTTCAAGTTCTTGCCATTGTTCTCTATGTGAGCGATCATCTTTTGGCATTTCACGAGGAGATGTGTTCACCATTAACTGTGAATCAATAATTAGTTCGTGATGCGGTTGGGCTTGTGTAAAAGTGCCTACTTCGTTGCCAAAATAATCCTGGTGGACATGAATGACTGAATTTCCTGAAAGGGTGACACTATGCTTTAACACATCCTGATAATTATCGCGTATTGGGTAGAGCATGATCTGGTTAGCGCTATCGCGAACAGTATCTTCGTAAGTATACTTGGTAATGTGCCTGATTTTAAATTTCGACATGGAGATACATTAAAAGGATTAACTATAAGCGAAATAGTATTTGTTAAGCGTAACACCGATTTCTGAAATATCGGTTGTGATTTCAGTAAGGTAATGATGCAGGCCAATGCGCGAAACACTTTGTACATCAGAATACAAAACTTTACTTCTCAGTTTACCAATCTGAAAATCCAGTTGAGTAAAACCTTCAGTATTTTTTTCGGCTCGCAATCGCTCGGTGTATTTGTGAAGATGATTTAGTGAATACAATATGGATCGTGGAAAATCGGTATTGAATAGAACCTGATCAATAACATTGCGTGCTTCAAAACCGGATCGATAGCGTTTTAAATACAAGGCGTATCCCGAAACAGACATTAGTAAATATTTCCAATACGTTGTATCAGTCGCTTTGTCTAAGTCGTATGAAAGGTCACTGAACTTAATATCCAATATTCCCGCAGACTGTGACACACGTTCAAGATATTTTCCAATATTCATGAACGATAAACCTTCGCCTCTAAACATGGTGATGTCCGCAACACCATAATACAACATGCATTGCTTAATCAAATTATCCAATACCGTTATCGGATCTTCGTATTGTAATGAATACTGAAGCCGATCCTCGCGCACTATGTGATAAAATTCATTTAAGCTTTGCCACAATTCTTTTGTGATATTATCCTGAACGCCTCTCGCGTTTTCACGTGATTGAGTCACCATATTGAAAACAGAGTTTGGATTCTCACGATCCAATACCATATAATGCAATACTTTTCGACCGTTATTTTCAATCTCAACTATACTATCTTCATCTTCGAAGCCACCAAAAATCTCCAACACAGGCCGCCAGGTAAAATCATCCCGGTTGTCTTGCGAAGAGGCATAGTTGGTTTTCAGCATTCTTAAAATACTATCGGTTCGCTCCATGTAGCGCGACATCCAATAAAGCGAATCAGCAACGCGGCTCAGCATGTCTTAGTCATTTTATGTTGATGATTAAACGGATAATACCCATGTGTCTTTACTTCCTCCACCTTGCGATGAATTCACTACAAGTGATCCTTCTTTTAAGGCCACACGCGTTAAACCACCGGGCACGATTTCAATTCCGGAAGGTCCACACAATGCAAAAGGCCTAAGGTCGATGCGTCTCGGCTGAACTTTTCCATTGATATAGCAAGGTGTTGTAGATAAACTAATAGTAGGTTGAGCAATGAAATTCCGCGGGTCTTTTAATATTTCCTTTTTATAATCTTCCGTTTCTTTTTCGGTTGCAGCATGTCCCATCAACATTCCATATCCCCCCGATTCATTTGTTTTCTTCACCACCATTTTGTTGATGTTTTGCAAAACATAATCGCGTTCGTCTGGCTTTTCTAATTGAAAGGTTGGAACATTTTTTAAGATAGGCTCTTCATTCAGGTAGTATCGAATCATTTCGGGTACGTATACATATACCGCTTTGTCATCCGCCACGCCATTACCGATTGAATTTACAATAGCTACATTTCCTTTTCTGTAAGCCGATAAAATCCCCGAAACACCTAAAACACTTTCAGGATTGAAAACCAATGGATCTAAGTATTCATCGTCTACCCTTCGGTAGATTACATCCACTTGTTCCAAACCTCCCGTTGTTTTCATATACACGCGATGGTTCTCTACTACCAAGTCACGACTCTCTACTAATTCAATACCCATTAATCGTGCAAGGGTTGTGTGTTCAAAGTAAGCTGAGTTGTAGATGCCAGGAGTAAGCAAGACAATATTGGGTGAGCTGGTTTGTCGTGGTGACAAAGCCATGAGATTTTTATATAGGATACTCGGATACTGTGTAACTGGGCGGACTTTGTTTTGTGGAATGAGATCCGGGAAAATGCGTTTTGTGATTTCACGATTCTCGATCATGTACGAAACTCCCGAAGGTGTTCTTAAGTTATCTTCCAATACATAAAAGGTTCCGTCTGAATCACGAATCAAATCAATACCGGCAATGTGAACATAAATATCATGAGGAACATGAACACCTTGCATCTCCCTTAAGAAGTGAGGGCAGGAGTAAATCAAATCGCTCGGGACAATTCCATCTTTTAAAATGAACTGTTGATTGTAAACGTCTTTTAAGAAAAGGTTTAGTGCTTTGAGTCGTTGGGTTATTCCGCGCTCAATAAAATCCCATTCGGACGCGGTGATGATGCGGGGTATAATATCAAATGGGAAAATCTTCTCTACACCTTCACCGCTGGAATATACTGTGAACGTAATCCCCTGACTCATGAAAAGCCGCTTTGCTAATTCTTCTTTCTTACTGAGATCATCACCTGGAATGTTGAGCAGGAAATTGTAAACGTCCTGGTATTGTGGTCGAATGCGATCCTCATTATACATCTCATCCCAGATGGATGGGCTTATCGGATAATTGGCAAAGAGGTCGGACGTCATAATTTTATTTTGAAAAAATCCAAAATACCATGCTATACATTCATAATGAATAAAATAACCAACATTTATTTACGCAAACGAATGATACTGAGAAGGTAGGAAATAGAAAAGCCACCTGAAGTGAATCAGGTGGCTTTTCGCTAGGAGTGGAGAATGTTATTCAGCCACAACGGATACTTTAATCTCGTGCTTGATTTCTTTGTGTAGATCAAGAGTAGCAGAATAGGTACCTACTTGCTTCGGGATTTCTTTCAAGTGAACTTTCTTGCGGTCAATATCAAAGCCTTTCGCCTTCAATACGTCTGCAATCTGAAGCGCTGTAACAGCACCGAAGATTTTTCCGCTTTCACCGGCTTTCGTTCCGATTTCAATCGTAAGCTCGCCAATTTTTGCTGCGAGAGCTTCTGCATCCTGCTTTAATTTCGCAGCCTTGTGGGCAGCCTGGCGGATGTTTTCAGCAATCAATCTTTTGTTTGAATCATTAGCAATAAGCGCAAAGCCTTGTGGAATCAGGTAGTTGTTACCGTATCCTGCTTTTACCTTAACGGTGTCGTTCTTATAGCCAAGACCATCAACGTCTTGTTTTAATATTACTTCCATGTTCGTAGTTCTTTAAAAGTTTAACGATTACTTTAATCCATCACTAACATACGGAAGCAAAGCAATGTGACGTGCACGCTTTACAGCTTGTGCCACCTTCTTCTGGAACTTCAGGCTAGTGCCGGTTAATCTGCGAGGCAAAATTTTACCTTGCTCGTTGATAAACTTCAAAAGGAAGTCAGGATCCTTATAATCGATATACTTGATACCGTTTTTCTTGAAGCGACAATACTTAGGTTTAACCTCAGCGCGCTTTACAGGTTCGTTCATTAATGTCATAACTATGCGCGCTCCTCCGCTTTTCTAATTTGTTTCTTAGGACCTTTGTTAAACTCGCCCTTGCGTCTACGTTCGTTGTAGATCACCGCGTGTTTGTCAAGCACTGTTGTTAAAAAGCGCATGATGGATTCGTCTCGTCTGTACTCGGTTTCGAGTGTTGCTACAACCGTAGAATCTGCCGTAAATTCAATCAGGTTAAAGAAGCCTGTGGATTTTTTCTGGATAGCATACGCCATCTTTTTTAAGCCCCACTGCTCTGTATTTACTACAGTAGCATTTGCTTTCTTCAAAACCTTCACGAATTTTTCGACAGTATCCTTTGCCTGTTCTTCAGACAAAACGGGATTTAGAATGAATACCGTCTCGTAATTGTTCATGTTTATTTTTAGTTTTTGAGGGGGCAAAGGTATAAAAAATGCCCTTACGCGCAATATGCGATTCAGAAGTCTTTCAAAAACCTATTGAGGAAGTCTTGAAAATCAGCTTTAAACCACTTAAAACCGCTTCATGGCCAGATTTGCCACTGTTTCTCCAATGGAAAGTGATGAGGTAGCCGCTGGGGAAGGCGCATTGCATACATTAATGACCAGCTTATCCTCCAAAATCATGAAATCATCAACCAAACCTCCCTCACGGTCGCAGGCTTGAGCTCGGACTCCGGCCCCGCCTTCGATCAGATCATCTTCCTGGATTTCAGGCATTAACTTCTGAAGGGCCTTGGTAAAGGCTGCTTTCGAAAAAGAGCGATACATTTCACCCATTCCGGTTCTCCAGTATTTAGACGCCACTTTTCTAAATCCTGGCCAAGCCAAAGACTCGCCAAGTTCAGCCAGATTAATATCTGATTTTTTATAGCCTTCACGTTTAAAGGCGAGTACTGCATTCGGACCACACTCAACACCTCCGCCTACCATTGTGGTAAAGTGAACTCCCAGAAATGGAAAATTTGGATCGGGTACAGGATAGATTAAGGTTTTGACTAAATATTCTTTTTCTTTTTTTAGTTTGTAATACTCGCCACGAAAAGGGATGATCTTCACGTTCAAATCCTTTCTTGTAAGTGCTGCGATTTTATCGGAATACAGCCCGGCACAGTTCACCATGAGTTTGCCGGAGTAACTTGATTTTTGTGTAACCACTACTACCTTATCATTATCAAGTTGAACATCAAGTACCTTTTCGTTTAACTTGATTTCTCCACCTTGCTTTTGAAATACTTCAGCATATTTTTCTGCTACAACACGATAGTCAACAATACCCGTTTGAGGAACGTGAACACCGGCTATTCCGGCTACATGAGGTTCGTATTCTTTTAACTCAGCTTGTGTAAGCTTCTTTAGATTTTGCAATCCGTTTTGAAGTCCGCGTTCCAGAATTGTATTTAAGAAAGGTAATTCTCCTTCGCTCGTTGCTACAATTACTTTTCCGCAGAGATTGTATGGAACATTGTGCTTCTTACAGAAGTCGATTAATAATGTATAACCACGAATACAATTGGTTGCCTTTAAACTTCCAGGTTTATAGTAAACACCTGAGTGAATTACATTGCTGTTATTCCCAGTTTGATGGTTGGCTACAACCGATTCTTTCTCAAGCAGAACAACCTTGAGGGAAGGATTTTGATTGGTTAGTTGAAGGGCTGTGGCAAGTCCTACTATACCACCTCCAACAATGATTACATCGTATTGCACGCTATTATTTTTTGCGTGAAACTAGCGATTTAATCAATATTGGGCGTAGGCCTCTGTCCTGTTAAGTAAAAAATTATGCTTTGATTGGCCTTACCTTAACGTTAAGCCCCTTGTCAACAATAACAAAATGATTTTTGGGAATGAGTGTCCAGTCTTTATCATCGGTTAGTTTTTCGGAAACTACTAATACAGCATTGTCGTCATCTTCTGGTGCAACCAACTGTGTAACGCCATCTTCTACAACAAACCGGCTGCCTTCAGAATGATAAAGCGTAAGTGGCTCTTCTTTTGGATTTGTAACGTACCGGGTGCCAACAAAAAACAATCCGTTTGTCACCATCATGTTGAGGTAGGCTTCTTCTTTCACACCGCATTCATCCATCATTTTTTTCAAAGCAGTGAAGGTTCGTTCGAATGCATCAATAACAGCTTCTTCACTCACTGTTTTGTGGTGCGTAAACAATTCATTTAAGAGATAGGCAAAAATATGTTCTGAATCAGTTTGACCTTTGATCCAATTGTAAAGCTCATTGCTCAAGGGCTCGCGGATTTTTCTTTTGATTAATCCAAAGTTCTCAACGCCTCCGTTGTGCATCATCAACAAATTCTTATAACTAAACGGATGGCAATTCGATTCAGAAACATCACCAACACTGGCTGCACGGACATGTGCCACAAAACATTCCGTACTGATTTTAGGTGCGAGATTTTTTAAGTTTCGATTACTCCAAGCCGGATTAACCGATACGAATGTAACAGGCTCGTAATTTATTTCGGGTACATACCAGCCAATGCCGAAGCCATCTCCATTTAAAGGTTCTTCTATTTCTTTGGCATTGACACTTTGGTTAATAAGTGAATTTTTCGGTTGATATAATAATTTATCAATGATGATGGGTGAACCCATATACGCCATTAGTCGACACATAAGTATGGTTGTTTGAGTTAAAAGTTAAGCTCTTTATGTAGAAATAAAAAACCCTGCACAAAGGCAGGGTTTTAGCTAGTTCTTCTTCTCGAATTTCAGTGAGACCGAATTCATACAATATCGCAGGCCAGTTGGTTTTGGACCATCATCAAAAACATGACCTAAATGTCCCCCACAACGGGCACAGACTACTTCGTCTCTTACCATTCCGTAGCTCTCATCACTATTAACAGCTACTGATGTATCGCTTATCGGTTGATAAAAGCTTGGCCATCCGGTTCCGGATTCAAACTTTGTTTCTGATTTGAATAATGGAAGCTGACATGCTGCGCACACATAAATACCCTTCTCATGATTATTCCAATACTCTCCCGAAAATGCCCTTTCTGTTCCTTTCTCTCTCAAAACAAAGAACTGCTGGGGAGTAAGTTGTTTTTTCCATTCCTCCTCAGTTTTCACTAAGCGATCCTTTGCGGGAGAAACGCTCTTTTCGGTAGGTTTATGCTGGGAGCAAGCTGGTAGAATCAGACTTGTCAACAGTATCATGATCCATGTTTTCTTTCGCATTGCTATGTATTTTAGTTTAGATACAAAGCTTTAACCCGAACTGGATTAAGATGGTTTAGATTGCCCGGTCGTGGCCAGGACAAAACTGGCTAAGTTCTTGCCATAAGCCTCTAATGTTAGAAAAACTTCTAATTTTAAACATTTCTTGACATGACGAATGATATTTTTGTTTGCTTTTTAAAGAAGCAGTATAATTACCTAAACATGAAAAAGTTCCTTTTGGTGTCCGTCCTTTTGCTCATTACCCAACTGGGCTTCTCGCAGAATTATAAGCTGCACTCTGTCTATATGTATAGTTTTACCCGCTATATTCTTTGGCCGGATGCGTACAATCAAGGCGATTTTGAAATAATGGTATTGGGTGATTCTCCTATTCTGGAGGAACTTAAGGCGATGGCGCAAGCCAAAAAAGTAGGCGAAAGACCCATTAAGATTACCAAAATTTCTAACCCGGCTGACATCCGTAAATGCAACATGCTTTTTGTGCCCGCTTCTAAGTCAGGTAAGATAGATGAGATCTTATTGAAGGTGAGTACACAGTCTATTTTGGTGATTTCCGAGGAAGCTGGTTTGGGCGCTAAGGGTAGTAATATTAATTTTATCGTGAAAGATGGTAAATTGGTTTTTGAATTAAACCAAGGCACCATCAATAAACAAAACTTGAAAGTCAGCTCGGAACTAAGCCGTCTGGCTATCTTGATCTAAAACCAACCTATGGAAAAAAAGAAGGCTAGTCTTCGCTTAACTATCGGAACAAAAATACTCGGTAGTTTTCTTATTCTTATTTTACTCTTTGTCGGAATTGTTTCCTTGATTTTCTGGAAGGGAAATGTAATCGACAATGTAGCGAAGAGCTCGCGCGATAATTACAGACCATCACAAGAAGCCATCCGTGAATTTGTGTTGTTGGTTACCCGATCTAAAATGTTAGTAACCAATTGGGTTTACTTATCTACGAACGAAGAAGATAAGAAGGCGCTGGTCAGTCTGCAGAACAATAAGTATCCTGAGTTAGAGGACGAGATCAAAAAACTAATGAACACATGGGAAAGCGATAGCCAACGCATGTTGATGAATACCGTATTTCTGAAGTTCGATTCTTTGATAAAAATTCAAAAGGATGAAATTCAAGGTACACTTCAATCTTTTGAAAGTTATGAGGATGGCATGGTAAAGTTATTGGCCGAAGACGCCATTAGTAGTAAAATCATACCTCGAACGACAGAACTTATCGACCTTCTCGATAAAATATCGAATGAGCAGAACGAGGTAACAGCCAAATCGGACAAGGAGGTAATTGATTCAATCGCCAGCCTCAAGAATTTTACCATTGCGTTAGGTATCTTAATTGTTCTAATCGCATTGGGTAGCGCGATCTTCCTGATGCGCTCAATAACGCAACCTGTTAACTTCTTAAAGAACATTGTTGTAAAACTTGGCAAAGGAGAATTGGTGGAAGAAAAGCAAGCCAAGTTTAGCAATGACGAAATAGGAGAGATGGCCTATGCTATGGATAACCTTGTAACGGGCTTAAGAGGGACTACTACATTTGCAGAAAATATCGGAAGCGGAAATTATCAATCCAATTTCAAACCCTTGAGTGAACATGATGTATTGGGTAACGCCTTGATCAACATGCGTGATAACCTCTCAAAGGTTGCAGAGGATGATAAGAAACGGAATTGGGCAACAGAAGGCTTAGCAACATTTGGTGAAATATTGCGCACCAACACAAACGACATTGTAAAACTCTCCGATGAAATTATTGCCAACCTGGTAAAATACCTCAAGGCAAATCAAGGCGGGTTGTATATCGTAGATGAGGCAGAATCAGGTGAAGAACCAACGATGTCAATGAAATCATGCTATGCCTGGGATAAGAAGAAATTCCTCAATCATAAACTTCATGTTGGTGAAGGCTTGGCAGGACAAGCATGGCAAGAAGGAGATACTGTCTATTTAACTGAAGTTCCTCAGAATTACATTAAGATTACGTCTGGTTTAGGGGATGCGAATCCAACCTCTGTGCTGATCGTTCCGCTAAAAGTGAATGACGAAATTTTTGGCGTAGTGGAGATTGCTTCGTTTAGTCTCTTCAAGGATTTTGAAATAGAATTTGTACAAAAGATTGCCGAAAGTATTGCCTCAACTATTTCATCTGTAAAAGTCAATGCACGTACCCAGCGCTTGTTGGAAGAGTCTCAACAGATGACAGAACAAATGCGTGCGCAGGAAGAAGAGATGCGCCAGAACATGGAAGAGCTTCAGGCAACACAAGAAGAAATGAACCGCAGTCAGTCTGAAACAGAGAGCACGCTTTCCGCAATTCACGGTTCGCTTTCTGTCGTTGATTATAGTGTTGACGGATCCGTAACAAAGGTAAATGCAAACTTCCTCGATATGTTTGGGTATACACAAGATGAAGTTATCGGTGAACATCATCGTATTTTTGTTGCCAAGGACGAGAAGGGCGGTGAAGAGTATCGTCAGTTCTGGAAAGATCTTTCTATGGGATATCCTAAGAAGGGAACTTTTAAAAGAATAAATCGCAAAGGCGAAACGATTAATGTCCGATCTAGTTTCTCTCCGATCAAGAGTCGCTCGGGAGAGGTGATTAAGGTTATGGAGATTACGTACGAATTGAAATAATATCCTAAAGTATATAAAAGCAAAAAAGCCCAGCGTCCCTGGGCTTTTTTGTTACCTAAACCTAAACCTATGAGAAGAATTACTCTACTCTGGTAGCATTAACGGTTCATCGCTTTTGCGGGTTTCAGATATTTAAAAAAAAGTTAATTGTTATTTTTTCAGCTTGTCCTTGAATACTTTTTTAAACTTTTCAAGCTTAGGCTGAATCACATACGAGCAGTAAGGAGCATTGCCATTTAAATTAAAATAGTTCTGATGATAATCTTCTGCTTTATAAAACGTTGGTGCGGCAGTAATTTCGGTTACTATCGGTTGGCTGTATATTTTTTCAGCTCCGAGTTTCTTTTTGTACCCTTCCGCCAGTTGTTTTTGCTCAGCCGTGTGATAGAAGACGACAGAACGATATTGAGTTCCTTCATCAGCCCCCTGACGATTTAATGTGGTAGGATCATGCGTCTGCCAGAAAATTTCTAATAACTCATCATAGGATACTTTCTTAGGATCATAGGTAAGTTGAATCACTTCAGCATGTCCCGTTTGTCCTGTGCATACTTCTTTATAGGTGGGGTTTTTAACTTGCCCGCCAGCGTAACCCGATTCAACTTTTTCAACGCCATCCACTTGTTGAAATACTGCTTCTGTACACCAAAAACATCCAGACCCGAATGTTGCTAATTGAAGACCTTCCATATTGAGTTGTTTAGTATTTACTTTTACAGTCTTGCCCGGCTCACTTTTTTGGCCGCAGGATGTACCTACAACAAAAAGCAGAACCACAAAGGGAATTATGTTTTTCATTTGTATGAGTGTTTAGATGCATTTACTGATGTTCCGAAATTGAATTTTGTTTTTGACTGTTTCTCATTCAAAACTTTTTGTAGCTCTTTAACCTACTTACGCACAAAATGGTTTAAACAGATCTATCAATTTGTCAGCTACCAAACAAAAGAAGGTATTGCAAAGCCTTTAACTCACCTGCAATACCTTCAAATACTTTTAAAACGGCTAATACGATTAACCTTTAGACATTAACCACTAGCCTCTCTAGTAGTTTTGGTAAAACCCTTTAATTGCCGGGATCAGTTGATTGTAAATCGGTTTGGTAAATTCCAGAAACAAATCCTGTTGTTGTGGAGGTTGCATCTCACGTAAATTACAGATTGCTAACTGTTGGCTATTGAGTGCCCGCTCATCACCATTAAATCTTCCCCATTGACTTACCCAAACATATTCACCTGTAAATTTCCGCGTTGCCAATATGCCATTGGTCTTTGCATCTACAGCAACCATGCTCAACAAACCTCTTGAGATAATTTCTTTTCTATAGGTAGTGAGTTTTGCTTTTACCGTACCGTAAACAGGCGTGACTTTGCCGCTTACTTTTGTTTCGCCAATTTTCACACTGTCTCGAGTAAAGGTTTCTTCTTTCTCTTTTAACGCTGAGTTACCTACCGAGAAATCATCAAACTGCATGCGCAGGATTTGATCTGGGTTAGGTAAGTTAACAGCATTCGCTTCTTCAGGAGTGAAAAACTTGATGAAGCCCTGATCAGTATATTGACTGTGTAGAAATTCTTCAACCTTATCCTGAAAGAATCCGCCACTTAAATTATATCGATTAGGGACAGGAATCTGCTCTACTATAACTTTTAAAGTGGCTACGTCTTTTGATTTGCTTAAGTACTCCACTACGTCCTTATATCCTGGAGAAAAACTTTGTGCATCAACAAAATTGAAATACGCTTTACGGGCTTCTATCCGGTTGCCTTTCATTAAGTTTTCAATACCAGCATTATAACTTTCTTCTGCTGCTTTCTCTTTAAGGGGACCAATCTCAGCATAATAGTTCACTGGATTTTTGATCACACGCATACAGCCTGGGCAGGCTTTCATTTCCTCATACAGGCGATTAATTTGATCGTAAGACTGAATCGCATTTTTCCATTTATAAGGTGAGTTGGAAGCAATTTCATTTTTTGCCTGATCTTCCAAAGCCGAAACCGCTAAAGGGTATGCATTTCGCAACGCCTCCGCTGATTTTTCATGATCTGGTTTTTGTCGTAATCGCGCTGCAGCTTGAATTACAGCACCATAATAATCACCGTGTTCGTAGGCTTTTTTGCCTGAACTACATGCAGCGAGAATGATGAGAAGAATAGGTAGACATTTACGTATCATAGGTATTGGCTTATAGAAAAGGTAAAATCAAAATTGATGCCCGAAAGTTAATCAGTTCGGAGGGAAAAAGTAAATCAGCATATCATCAATTAAATCGCGCCAGTTACCCCACGAATGCCCTTGGTTTACTTCCTTGTATTCATAGGTACAGGTATTCTTATCCAGTATTGATTTCATCTTACTGGCACCTTCTTCCGTATCATTAATTTGGCCTGAAGTCATGAATGTTTTTACAGGCGGCTTATTGGGATTGTCGCAATAAGAATAAATTTCCGGGCGGAACCAAAACGCGGGTGACTGAATACCTGCCAGGCCAAAGATGTCTGGTTTTGAAAATGAAAAATAAGCTGCTGTTAGACCACCCATAGAAGTACCAAGAATAGCCCGGTCCTTCGGATTCGTACTGATTGGATATTGTGTCTCCACTTTTGGAATTAATTCACTCACTACAAAATTAAGGTAGTGTTCATTCATTGCCAGCTCAATCATTCTTCTATTGTTGGAGCGATTTACAGGCTCTCGTTGATCAATAAAAACGGCAATGATGGGTTTGGTTTTTTTTAGATGGATAAGGTTATCCAATATGGTAATCATATTGCCCATGCGTTCATGCATATATTCATAACCATCGGTTACATAAATGATGGGATAGACTTCTGATGATTTTGCTTTATAACTGGCAGGCAAGTAAACACTATAACTGATTTGATAACCGAGTTCCTTGCTGTTGATTAAAATATCTTTTTCAACACGACCATGAAAGATAGCATCCATCGGCTGACATACCGGATCCTCCTTCCATCGCGGCATACGCAATTCTGAATTAGAACTTCCGCCACCAACACCCGACCATTGTTGATGGGGATTGGATGGATCAAGAATCCAATTGGTTTCATCAATCACGATTTTATAATCAAGGCGAGCATCTTCAGGGAAAGATGTTTTCAGTATCCAGATATCGGTGTAGGGAATTTTTGTTCCGACATTCTTAAATTTCTTATCATAACCCCAACCGTTGAAGTCGCCCATCCACAAAACCGTTTTGGCCTCACCGCGGTAGAGGAATGCAACGGAGTCTTTATCAATAAGTGGAACCTGATCTTGATTCAAAAGTTCTTGCCAGGCCTTTTCGACTTCAGAAGGTGAGTAAAGTCGTGATACTTGCTTTTGGAAAGAAGAATAAATCTGGGCATTTACTTCAGTGAGTGTTATTAAACTGAATAAAAAGAATAGCTTCCTCATGCTTTTACGATATCATCTTTATCGTCAACAAAACGAACACAAAAAGCAGCAATAATTAGAAATGCTCCTGCCATTACTAAACTGTAAATGGCATTTGAGTTATAGAAATACTTTACAATCGGACCACCAACAATACCGTTAAAAATTTGTGGCAGTGTAATAAAAAAGTTGAATACACCCATGTAGATACCCATTTTATGAGAAGGTATCGCTCCTGCTAGTATGGCATATGGCATTGCAAGAATACTCGCCCACGCCATTCCAACACCTACCATTGAAAAGATAAGTAGCATGGGATCATGAATAAAGTAAATTGAGATTAATCCGATACCTCCAGCAACCAATGAGATAGAATGGGTTAATTTCCTTCCAAGCTTTAAGGCAATAGCCGGAAGGAACAAGGCATAGATAGCAGACACTCCGTTGTAAATTCCAAAAATAATACCCACCCAGTTACCTGCATCTTGATAAGTCTTTGAGGTAATATCATCAGGAGAGAGACCATATACATGAGTAGCGACTGCCCTGCTTGTAAATACCCACATTGAGAATAATGCAAACCATGAAAAGAATTGAACCAATCCAAGTTGTTTCATGGTCTTGGGCATTCCGGCAAAATCACTTATGATTTGAGCGATACCTTTTTTAGAAGGTTCCTTTCCGTAATCTTCTTTGTTGTACTCGTCTGGTGGAAACTCTTTTGTTGTGAAAACGGTCCATAAAATGGCGATGAGAAATACCGCAGCACCAACATAAAATGAAAGTGTGACTTCCGCAGGAACTTCCCCTTCAGCTAGAGTTGCTTTTTGAATGCCAAAAAAATTAGCAAAAATATAAGGCAGCCATGATCCAACAACTGCTCCAAGTCCGATGAGGAATGTTTGAATGGAGAAACCTAGGGTTCGTTGATCGGAGGGAAGTAAATCGGCAACCAAAGCGCGAAAAGGTTCCATAGCCACATTAAAGGAGGCATCCATAATCATTAGAATTCCTGCTCCGACATAAAGAGGAGGTAGGATACTTGCTAGTATTGCGGAGTTGGGCATGAAGAGTAATGCACCTGAAGCTAAGATTGCACCTGCAAGAAAATAAGGCCTTCTTCTTCCGAGAGAAGTCCATGTGTGATCACTATAGTAGCCGATGATGGGTTGGATTATCATTCCCGTCAGTGGAGCGGCTAACCAAAACCATGAGAGGTGTTCGACTTCTGCACCAAAAGATGTTAAGATGCGAGAAGCATTACCGTTTTGTAATGCAAACCCAAATTGAATTCCGAAGAACCCAAAACTCATATTCCAGATTTGCCAGAAGCTCATTCTGGGTCTTGTGCCCAATGCAGGTGTACTCATAGTGTATTGTCAGTCGTTGGTTGTAAAGGCAAGCAAGTATGCCATACTCGCTTTTGGTACGGTGCCTTCTTTTACTAAAGTAATGCAAAAAAAAGACGTTGTGAAAATCTATTACTCCCTCGTATGATGCCTTACCAGGTTAATGTTACTTCATTTGTTGAGTAATCTACCTCAACAACATGAACAGGTTCTTCCGATGCGCGATCAGGATCAGAGAATGGATCATATTTCTGCATCGCAGCAAAGAATTGATTCATCTCTCTTGAGAACTTCAATCCATGTCCATTGATGGTGATATATTCTGTATTTTGATCCAAACCGTGAAGCACTATTTTTAATTTCTTAGCGGGTGAAGTGTACGTTCCTTCTACGGCCGACAAAACAACTTTACGCTCACTGCTTTTGTTTTCGATTAATCGCTTCGCAAAATTTCCCTTTTGATAATCGAACGTTGCACCATCATCTTCATAGTGTGTAAAGGAACAATTACCTCCAACATATATATGAAGAATAGTTGTCGTAGTAATTTCTTTTGTATTTGATTTGGAGGGTTGCATCGGCAGAATCGCTCCGGCTTTTACAAATACAGGAAGCTTATTTAAAGGACACTCCAGAATCACTTCTGTATTACCAGCATATTTCTTTCCGGTATAGAGGTAATACCAATCGCCTTCCGGGAAATATACTTTAACAAACTCTTTATTACTTTCTACAGGCGCAACTAAAATGGATGGCCCCAATAAGTATTGATTGAAAAACTGTCCATCATAAATTTTCGGATCGTGGGTGTAGTCAATAGCAAGTGAACGTTGCACAGGCATTCCGTTCAAACTTGCTTCATAGAACAAAGAATATATATAAGGCAGAAGCTGATAGCGAAACTTAATGTAATTGCGGGAAATCTGCTCGGCTTCTTCACCGTACGACCAAGGTTCTGAATCGCGACTGTTAATCATCGAGTGTCCACGGAAAAAAGGAGAAAGTGATCCGATTGAAATCCATCGCGTAAAAAGATTGATGTCAGCATTGCCAACAAATCCACCCACATCGTATCCCGCGAAAGCAATACCGGTTAAGCCCATACTGTTTACCATACGTACACCTAACATCATGTGATCGTCATACGCCACATTATCTCCTGTCCACACTGCGGCATAACGTTGTACACCCGAGAAGCCCGATCGCGTTAAGTTAAATGGGCGCTTACCATTTAAGAGTTCTTTTGTTCCCTCATACGTGCTGCGGGCCATTTGAAATCCATACACGTTTCTTCCTTTGCGCATAGTGGCTTTGTTGCCTTCAAAATCCATTTCAATGTTTTCAGGTAACATTTGTCCCCAGGTAGCAATCTCGTTCATATCATTCCAGTACCCTTCTACACCTAGTGCAACGTAGTCTTTAAATTGTTCTTTCCACCACGTTCTTGCTTTCGGATTGGTAAAGTCAGGAAAGTGGCACCACCCTGGCCATACTTGCCCGGAGTAATTGGTTCCGTCCGGGTATTTAATGAAGACGTTTTCTTCTACACCTTCTTCGTAAGCCTTATATCCTTTCTCTTCTTTTATCCCAGGATCACACATCACGACAACGTGAAAGCCTAAAACTTTCAGTTTATCTAGCAATCCTTTCGGATCAGGAAAATCTTTTTTACTCCAGGTGAAGATTTTATACTGCTCCATGTAGTGAATGTCAAACACAATTACATCTGATGGAATGTCTTTATCGCGGAAGGTCTGTGCCAACGTCAATACCTCCTTGTCGGGATAATAACTATAGCGGCATTGTTGATAACCGATGCTCCACAGCGGGGGCATTTCCATCCTACCGGTTAGATGCGTATAGTGTTGAATGATTTTCGCTACTGAGCTATCATGAAAGAAATAATAATTCATTTCACCCTGATCAGCTGCAAAACTTGAAAAGCGATTGTTCGATGCTCCGAAATTGAAAAATGATTTATGCGTATTGTCGAAGAAGATACCGTAGACGAGTTCGCTGTGGAGGCCGATATAAAATGGCATCGAACTGTAAAGTGGATCCTGCCCCGTTGAATAGGCAAAGCTATCAGTAGCCCAGTTTTGATAACCATTACCTTTGCGATCCAACCCTCCGGTTTTTTCACCTAGGCCAATAAAGCGTTCGCCTTCCTGAAGTTTCTTATACGTTGTTACTTGTTCACCATTCCAACTTGTTCCAAACGCAGCATCATCTTCATTAATCGTTTTGTTATCTAACGTTGCGAAACGAAAGCGTAGTGGATTTTTCTGAATCGTGAGAATGGTTTTTGAAGTCTGAATCTCGATGTATGATTCTTTCTCAGTGATGGTGAAATTATTTCCATCGGGTTTAGCAACAACTGAATAGGAGAAATCTTCAAATGCCTCGGATGCTGTGAGGTTGATTCGAATGATGGATTCAGTATAGACCAGTATCCTAAATTTTTCGTGAGTGGTTTCTCCGGAGATGCCGAACGATTCCTTCTTCCATTCCTTCAGATTTCCCAGGCTTTGACTGAGCGATGTGTTTGATGAGGCCATTGCTTTACGTTAGATAAACATTGTAAGTAAAGCTAATTAACAAACGGATTCCAACGGGAATGAAAGACAAAAATCAGAAATCGATTGCGGTAACAGGATAGAATCTGCTAAAAGGATTAGAAAAAGAAAGTCTTGAATCATGATGCCGACATTTGATGTCAACCTCACAACTCAAGACTTTTAATTCAAACCAGAAACCGGTAATGGCTGGCTGGAAACTATTTCTATTTCTTCTTGCCTTTTTTGAGAGAAGAGTCACGTACGATTAAGCGCGTCTTCAGAATTTTTGTTTCCGGTGCCGGATCTTCATTGTCTTTTGACTTAAACTCGATTTGACGAATCAAAAGCTTGGCGGCTTCCTGACCCATTTCAAATCCAGGCTGATCGACAGAAGTCAATGGTGGCTCAAGCAACGCACTGAAGAACCAGTTACTAAATCCTACCACAGCGATGTCTTTCGGAATGTTCAGCTTCGCCTCTTTGATGGCTTGCATAGCACCCATGGCAGCAGGGTCGTTAGTAGAGAAGATAGCATCCGGAGGCTGTGCCATTTTCAAAAGCTGTTCAGTCGCCATTTTACCCTCTTCAATAGTTCCGAGTGGGCACGACACAATCAAGTCTTTGTTTACAGCAATATTATTTTCTTTTAATGCTTCGAGGTATCCCTCTAAACGTTGTTGTGTAATACCTAAGTTTGGAGGTCCTTCCAAGTGAGCGATGCGTTTGCACCCCTGATCGATAAGATGTTGTGTTGCTTCCTTTGCTCCACTTAAATCGTCCACGATAACCATACTGGAGTTTTGGTTTTCATAAACACGATCAAAGAATACAATCGGAACACCTTTGGCGATTATGCCATCAATGTGATCGAAAGTATTGGTTTCGCGTGATAATGAAATCAACATACCATCAACACGGCTATTGAAAAGTGCTTTAATGTCAATTTTCTCTCGCTGAAGTGATTCGTTTGACTGGGTAATGATCACATTGTAACCCGCACTGTAGGCAACATCCTCAATTCCGCTGATAACAGTAGAGAAGAAGAAGTGAACCAATTCCGGGATGATGACACCAATGGTGTTGGTTTTACTTTGTCGCAGACTCAACGCAACTATATTGGGTTGGTAGTTAAGCTTTTCAGCCAGTTCGTTTACAGCTTTTTTGGTGGCAACGCTAATATCCGGATGATCTTTCAGCGCGCGCGATACGGTGGAAGGAGAGATGCCCAATTCGCGGGCAATGTCTTTAATGGTTACCTGGTTGTATTTCATGCTGCAAGATGAAAAATCCCGCAACAATCTCCGCAAACGCTTCGCAATTTTTTACAAAAGAATCGCAAACGATTGCTAGATTGACCAAAGCATCTGGTAAGATTGTACCAAATGTCAGTAAAAGACACGAATTAGCAAGATGCCGCATTCAGCCGGCATGTTTGTAGCTTCAGTGCCGCTGGCTTCTAGCAATAGAGGGTTATTTATAGATTCATTCATTAAGCATTAGATGTTTGTTCGTCATCATCATGTGAATGAAGAGGCTCATTAGATGATACTTCATAAAAAACATGTTTTATGAAAGGAACACTGAATCCACCAGCCAGCTACACTTATACTATTGGGTTTAAGCCTAAATGACTGCAATACGGGTTCATGTTTTAAGACTTAAAGCAAACAGTGTAGAAGAACATTAAATAATCGCAAAGGATTGCGATTACGTTTACGAATCCGATTTCGTTGAAATATATCGACAATGTAACGGGTAGGATTTCCATTTAGAGTAAATTTCCGCTTATGATTAAGCACTTTTTACTTCTCTTCCTCTTTCTTCCAATCACCACTTATTCACAGTTGGTTACTACAGAACCAACGTTCCCAAAGGCTGACCAACCTTTAAAGATAACGGTTGACGTCACCGGAACACCGTTGGCCAATTTCGCTGGTGATGTTTACATATGGAGCTGGGTTGAACGAGGTAGCGTTGATATCAATGCTCCAACGAATGTAAATCCAGTAACCGCTGCACAAAGTGCTGCAAAATGCACAAAGACAGCTCCTAATATCTATGAGATAACACTTTCGCCAACAGCTCTTGATTTCTACAAGCCCAACTTTACAGGAGTTGCTGGCGATCTAGATAAAATCGGATTCCTGTTAAAGGAGGGCGCATCGTTTGATAAGAAAACAAGTGACCTTAGTATTACCTTTGCTCAAGGTTTTGCACTCTCTCTTGCCTCACCTACACAATCGTTAATCTTCCTAAATCAAGGAGATCCATTAACGATTATAGCCAATGCTTCCGAAGCAGCGGATATAACAATCAAAGTAAATAACGTTGTCGTGGCTACTCAACTTGCTTCAACTTCCATAAACTATAATCACACTGTTACGGAGTCATCCGGATCCTCTGTCGTTTTGATTGAAGCCTTTAATGGAGCCGAGACTAAGTCGATCTCATTTGTTTATAACATTCGAACTTCGGTTATCAACCAAGCTCGACCGGCCGGGATAGTCGATGGAATAAACTACACAACTGATCCATCACACGTTATTTTGAGTTTATGGGCTCCGCTTAAGTCGAATGCTTATGTGTTTGGTGATTTTACTGATTGGCAAGTTCTGCCGGAATACCAAATGAAAAAAGATGGAGAGCACTTCTGGATCGAATTGTCTAACCTCCTTCCGGGTGAAGAGTACGCTTTCCAATACTTGGTAGATGAATCGATTCGCATTGCCGATCCGTACTCAGATAAGATCCTTGATCCTGATGACCAATTTATTCCCTCAGCTACATATGCCGACCTGAAAACCTTCCCATCAGCAGCGCTTTCAACTAAATGGTATGAGAATAAGCTTTCGGTTTTGCAAACTGACCAGGCACCCTTTGTGTGGGAGGTAACTGATTTTGAGAAACCTTCGAAGGAAAATTTAGTCGTCTATGAATTACTTGTTCGTGACTTCTTTGCGGATGGTCAACGCAACTATCAGAATCTAATTGATACAATAAGTTATATCAAGCAATTAGGTGCCAATGCGATTGAGCTAATGCCCGTAATGGAATTTAGCGGGAATGATAGTTGGGGATACAATCCAACGTTCATGTTTGCACCAGATAAGTACTATGGTACAAAGAATAAATTCAAGGAATTTATTGATGCATGCCATAAAGAAGGTATCGCTGTTATCCTGGACATCGCCATGAACCATCAGGACATACCTAATCCTTATTTGATGATGGATTTTAACTATACAACCTTTAAACCTAATCCGACAAATAAGTGGTTCAATATTGAAGCTACACATCCATTTAGTGTATTCTATGATATGAATCATGAGAGCTTGTATACACAAGCCTATTTAGATACTATAAATTACTATTGGCTCAACGAATTTAAAGTGGATGGCTACCGATTTGATCTATCGAAAGGATTCACGCAGAAGAACAATCCTACGGATGTTGCAGCGTGGTCTGCTTATGATGCTTCTCGCATAGCACTACTCAATCGCATGGCGACACAAATTCGCGTTCATTCTCCCGATGCTATTTTGATATTGGAGCATTTGTCAGATAATGTTGAGGAAAAGATTCTTGCTCAAAATGGATTCCTCTTATGGGGTAATATGAGCTACGCATTTGCTCAGAGTTCAACAGGTAACAGTGATGGTTCAGATTTGGCGTGGTCGTCTCACAAAACGAGGGGATGGGATAATTCGAATTTAGTTGCTTATATGGAAAGTCATGATGAAGAGCGAATGATGTATAGAAATCTTCAATTTGGAAAATCGTCAGGATCGTATTCCATAAAGAATGTTAACACGGCTCTTGAGCGTGTTAAAGCAGCATCTACTTTTTATTTTTCAACACCAGGGCCAAAAATGATCTGGCAATTTGGTGAATTGGGATATGATGTTTCCATTGAGAGTGGAGGAAGAACAAGTATGAAACCAGTAAAGTGGGAATATTATTCATCCACCAACCGGTTAGCGTTGTACAATCATTTTTCCGAGATCATTTCACTGAAAAAAACGCACAACATTTTTAAGACAAATGATATTACATTTTCAGGAGGATCGAATCTCGTCAAACAATTAACCTTGAGAAATAGTCCGTACACATCAACACCTCAATCAACAGAAGAGATGAACGCTCAGGTGGTTGTGAATTTTGAAGTGGCGAGTCGAAATGTGCCAATCAGTTTTCCGCACACAGGTGTCTGGTATAATTATTTTGGTACATCGATAAATGTAACCACCACTCCGTTTACCATCACAATGACTCCAGGGCAATACATGGTATTCACTGATTTCAGGATTAGAGAAGACATTATTACCGGAGTTGATGATGAGTTAATCGATTGGGTTCAGGTTTATCCAAACCCAGTTGAAGACATTTTGATTATCAATAGTGAATTGATGCAAGTTTCATCAGCATGTATTTACTCTATTTCCGGAGTTAAAGTATGGGAAGGTAAGGTAACGAAAGGGAGCATCGATATCAGTAATCTCTATTCAGGACTCTACATCCTTGATTTAAAAACGAATAAGGGTCAGTATAGAAAAAAGATTCTAAAGCTTTAGTTTTTAAAAGTAAATAAGCCGTTTCAAGCTGGTATCTGCTTAATTGAAGTCAGAAATTTAGTATTCATTTAGATTGAAGCACTACATCTTGTCTATAAAGCCAGGTAGCAATACAATTTACCTTCGTTGCCAAGCCAGTTGAATTACTCAAAAAATTCAATCTACAAGCGGTCTGCAAAATGCGCCTGCTGTTCATCACTAAGGCAATTAACAGGCGCCAAACAGACTCCCCAATCATAATAAATAGCGCATGTCCGAATTTATAAACTAAAAAATCCGCAAACGTTTGCGGATTCGTTTCCCGCAAAAAAACCCAAGCATTTTCAACTTTTGTTACCAGTTTATCAATACATTGAACCTAAACTTGAGAACTGAGTAGAGAGTATTCATAACCCATGCAAAGCTCTTCTCAAAATCAGGTTAAGTGATAATATTTTTAACCCAACAAAAATCGTATGACAAAACTTTATCTGTTTCCAGAGGGCATTCCAAGGGATTTTGCTGCTCCTGTAGAATTATTAACCCAAAATTTAACCAAATGAAAAGAATGATTAAATCTTTACTTGTTTCAGCTTCGGTTCTTTTACTTATCCTGTCTTGTGACAATGGTAATGCCGATTTTGAAGTTTTTGACAGTGCTCCAAGTATAACCATCGCCAAACCTGGTGATTTTGTTCTTGAAGGAGATTTGGATGTTGATGTTACGTTTACAGATGGAGCAACAGAAGACCTTTCATTATCTCCTCTAGAATCTTCTTCGTATCAGATTCTAGAAAAACTAGCAGATGATACAGTTGAAGTAGCTTCAGGAACTTTTGCAGTAAGCGGTATCCTAACTCATGTTACAGAAACGCTTGATGGTTTGGCTCCTGGAAAATATATACTGAGTGTAACCTCTACCGATTCAAAAGGAAACGATGCATTACAGAAGAAGGACTTCCAGGTAATTCAAGCATTTGAAACGGTTGGTATAATTGGTAGTGCCACACCGGGTGGATGGGGAGCAAGTACCGCAATGACTCAAGGAGTTGCAAACCCTGGTCTTTATACGATCACTGTTGATCTTGTGGATGGAGAGGCAAAATTCAGAGCGAACAACGCATGGACTATTAACTGGGGCGGAGCTGCTTTTCCAAATGGAACAGGCACTCAGGACGGACCTAATATTCCAGTAACAGAAGGTAACTATAAAGTGACCCTTGATATCACAACGGGTGCTTACAAGTTCGAAAAACAATAGTCAGAATAAATTATAACCCAAATAAAATAAAGTATGACAAAATTATATCTGTACTCAAGCAGGGTTCTCGTGGCTCTTCTTGTCTTGGTCAGTTCAGTGGCCTGGGCGCAGCAGAGTGTATCCGGGAAAGTGACCGCGTCTGACGATGGGTCTGCTATACCAGGCGTTAACATTTTAGAGAAAGGTACTACTAATGGTGCTGTTACGGACGCAGACGGAAATTTCAAAATAAATGTAGGCAGCAATGCTACATTGGTATTCTCTTTCGTAGGCTACGCTGTGCAGGAGGTAGTTGTAGGAAATCAGAGTTCAATCAATGTCTCCCTAGTTTCGGATATAACTTCATTATCAGAAGTGGTGGTAATTGGTTACGGAACACAGGAAAAGAAGGAAATTACCAGTGCGGTAGTGAGTGTTTCAGCGAAGGACTTTAATACAGGAAATCAGTCAAGTCCTACTGGTTTGATAACGGGTAAAGTTGCCGGATTATCGGTAGTAAGACCAGGAGGAGATCCTAATCAAACGCCAACATTGCGTCTTCGTGGTATTACAACATTTGGTGGAAACTCTTCCCCTCTTATTGTTATTGATGGAATTGTAGGTGCATCATTGGATAACGTAGATCCAAGCGATGTAGCAACAATGGACGTTTTAAAGGATGGTTCTGCAGCGGCTATTTATGGTGCACGTGGTTCCAGTGGTGTTATTTTGATTACCACTAAATCTGGAAAGGGTGGAAAAGGTGCGTACGCTAATGTGAATTACAATGGTTTCATAAGTGTAGATCAGGTTGCTAATAAAATGGATGTTTTAAGTTCTTCTGAGTTTGTAGCACAAGGCGGAACCGATTTCGGTTCATCAACAAATTGGTTTAATGAATTGACGCAAACAGGAGTATCTTCAACCAATAACATTTCTGTTGAAGGGGCAAGCGGAAGTACAACTTTCCGTGGCGCAGTAAACTACAGAGATAACAATGGAATAGTGAAAGGTGTGGACTATCAGCGTCTTAACACCCGCTTAATGTTAACGCATGCGGCACTTGATGGAAAATTAAGGTTCAACTTGGGGTTGACGTACAACGATCGAGATCAGGAATCAATCAACATGTCGGCTTTCCGATATGCAACGATCTACAATCCTACTGCGCCTGTTTATGAAACAGGTGAAACATTCGGTGGATATTTCCAACGCCCTTTGTTTGATTTTTTTAATCCAGTAGCGTTGAGCAAGCAGCAGCAATTTATTGGTGAGCGTAAGAGTAATCTATCAAGTTATAGAATTGAGTATGACGTAATTGAGAATCTGACGTTGGCGTTAAACTATTCTACCGATAAAGAAACGGGTCTTAATGGTTCTTATTGGAGCAAAAAGGATTTTGCGACTGGTTTTGGATCAGTAGGTCAAGCCAGAAGAGATACGTACGATAATGAAAGAAGATTATTCGAAGCCACAGCAAAATATGCGAAAGGTTTTGGTGATTTGAATACTGAGTTTTTAGTGGGATTTGCTGACCAAATATTCAATAGCGAGGGCTTTGCAATTCAAACCAGACAATTCCTTTATGATTACACAGGATTTGATGGAATCGATTTTGGAGCAATCCGGAATGGTGCTAACACAGAAGCTTCCAGTTATGCGAATCAGGATAATCTTCGCTCTGTATTCGGCCGGGCTAACTTAAACTATAAAGGTACCTACTTCCTATCGGCAAGTGTAAGAGCTGAATCGTATAGTGGGTTTGGTGAGAACGAAAAGACAGGATATTTCCCTGCTGTAAGCGCGGGTGTTCAGTTGACTGATCTGGTTGATTTAGGACCCGTTAGCAATTTGAAACTTAGAGCTTCTTATGGAGTAACGGGTAGTTTACCTCCAGCTTCAAATTTGGCAATTGCTTCATTTGCGCCAGGTGGTATTCTTGATTTTGATGGTAACCCTTTAACTACTGGTGACCAATTCGTGAGTTTAACGCAAACACGAGATGCTAACCCTAATTTAAAGTGGGAGGAGAAGACTGAAATAAACGTTGGCGTTGATTTTGGATTCTTTGATAATAAGTTAACCGGTTCGATGGAATACTATACCCGTGATATCAGCGACTTGTTATTTCAAGTAAACATTCCGGTTGGAGCCCCGAACCCATTTGATCCAATTAATGAGCCGGCAAACGTTGCAGGTAGAGCATGGGCAAATATTGGAAGTATAACATCTGCTGGTTTTGAATTTACTGCCTCTTATAATGAGATTAATCTTGGACCAATAAAGTGGACGCCAAGTTTAAACTTCACTTTCTACCAGAAAGCTAAAATTGAGTCCTTTAAGGTTGGTGACCTAGGTGCCAGTGAATTAAGACTTGCTACTCCAGGTTCGCCAGGACAGAACAATAATGAGATTATCAGAAACATTCCAGGTCAAACCTTGGGTAACATGTATGGACCTATTTATTCAGGCGTGGATGAAAACGGTAAATATGTTTTCCCGGCACGATTCTACAATGCGCAAGGTCAATTGGATCCAAGTAAGTTTGAAGTGGTTGGAAATGGATTACCAGACGGAGAATTCGGATTCACTAACTCATTCAGCTATAATAACATCGATTTAAGTTTCTTACTGAGAGGTGCCTGGGGTCATGATTTATATAATTCGTATCGCGGATTTTACGAAAATCGGGATGCCTCGTCAAATTCTTGGAATAGCGTAGTGACCGATAAGACTCCTTATGTAACATCTTCACCTACTTTCTCTTCTCTATATGTTGAAGATGCTTCATTTATCAGATTGGATAACGTTTCACTGGGTTATAATATTCCTGTAAAAGGTGGAGCATTCTCAAACGTTCGTGTTTACGCCTCTGGTCAAAACTTATTCACCATTACGAAGTACACCGGTATCGATCCAGAAGTACGATACAGTGACTCTGAGAATGGAGATGCCTTTACTTCAAATTTAGCTCCGGGTCTTGAGCGTAGAAACATTTACGCCACAACAAGGACGTTTACGCTTGGTGTTAGTTTCAAGATTAAATAAATAATGAATATGCTTAAGATAAGAAATAAATTTTTAGCTGCGCTTGCCACAATTATGATTCTGGCAAGTTGTGAGGCGACTGATCAGGAACTTTTTGATGAAATTCCCAGAGCTGATGCTTTGAATACGGACGATGCAACAGCGCTTCAAGCTTTTGCAGCTGGTGCTTATAAACCATTGGTGGGTAACTGGGGAGGACATAATTCGCTTTGGTCACTTCATGAAGTGTCATCAGATGAGTTGGTTATTACACAAAAAGGAGCAGACTGGGAAGATGGTGGACAATGGATACGGGTTCATCAACAAAACTATCAACCGGCTGAACAATCTGTTGGAAACGGTTGGGGCTATTGCTTCAGCTCTATCGCAACGGTCAACAATCTTTTGAAGAGTTTCGGATCAAATGAGATTTTACGATCTGAATTGGAGGTTTTGCGAGCATTGAGTTACCTATGGTTAATTGATGCCTATGGAAATGTTCCTATTTTGCTGGAGACAGATACTGATCCAACACCGGCAACAAAACCAAGAGCGGAAGTATATGCTTTTATTGAAAGTAGTATTTTGAATAATATCGATAATTTGCCTGCAACTAAAACCTATGCTACTGTTAACTACTATGTAGCACAAGCTATTCTGGCCAAACTTTATTTGAATGCTGAAATCTATAAGGGCGCACCGGAATGGCAAAAGGCCGCAGATGCGTGTCAGGAAATTATTGATGGTGGTGTGTATTCATTAGAAGCTAATTTCTTTGACAATTTCAAAGCCGATAATGCAGCTTCTAAAGAAAACATTTTTGTCATTAACTATGATAAAAATAACGGTACTGGATTCAACCTACCTCAAATGACATTGCACTATTCCAGCCAGGCTACTTTTAATTTACAACAACAACCCTGGAATGGTTACTCTTCTCTGGAAGAATTTTACAATTCATTTGATGCGAACGATTCACGGATCAGAAGTTTCTTAGCAGGTCCGCAATATTCTTCGACTGGTGCCAGGTTAACCGATTTAAGTGCTGAACCAACCGATCCGGATGGTGCTGATCTTACCTTTACTCCTGCCATCAACATGCTATTCCCTAACGCATTCAGACAGGCGGGGGCTCGTGTTGCCAAATTTGAATACCAATTAACATCAGGCCCAGACTTAAGCAATGACTTCCCAATCTTCCGCTATGGGGATGTTTTATTGATGCGCGCTGAAGCACTCTGGAGATTAAATTCAGGAAGTGCAGAAGCTTTAGCCTTGGTTAATCAGGTAAGAGCGAGATCATGGAGTGGTAATCCATTGGCCGCACTAACGGCTGATGCACTATTGGCAGAGCGTGGTCGTGAAATGTTTGCTGAAGGTTGGAGAAGATCAGATCTTATCCGTTTTGGAAAATTCAATGAGGCATGGTGGGAAAAAGCTGCTTCATCACCTACTAAAAACATCTTCCCGATTCCTCAAGGACAAATTCAGGTAAACCCTGATCTTATTCAGAATCCTGGATACTAGTTTTTAAGTATATCATTTTATTAAAAAGGAAGACATAACCTGTCTTCCTTTTTAATTTTACCTGTATCTAATTTTAAGAAAAGGCTTTAATTGTGTTTCGTCTATTTACGATCGTGTTTTTTAGTAGTGTTATTTTGTTTGGGTGCAAGCAAAAGGAAAATGAAAAGGTAGGATTTGAGCTTCTTAACCCCAAAGAAACCAATGTTACATTTGCTAATACTCTTATTTACGATAGTAAACTTAATCCGTACACCTTTCGTAATTTTTACAACGGTGCAGGTGTAGCCTTGGGCGATATTAATAACGATGGCTTATTGGACATTTATTTTAGTGGCAACCAACAAAACAATAAGCTTTACCTCAACGAGGGTAATTTTACATTTCAGGATATTACAGAGAAGGCAGGTGTAGCATGTCCCGACACATGGTCTACCGGAGTATCTTTTGCCGATGTAAATGGCGATGGTCTTCTGGATATTTTTGTTTGCAAGAGCGGACCACCCATGGGCGGTGTTCGACATAACGAATTGTTTATCAATAACGGAGATTTAACCTTTTCTGAAAAATCGATTGAATGGGGAGTTGCAGACGAAGGACTTTCAATTCATTCTGTTTTCTTTGATTATGACAAAGATGGTGATCTGGATTTTTATTTATTAAATAACTCAAATCGTTCGGTAGGTATTTTTGATTTGCGTGAAGGACAACGCGAAATCCCTGATCCCTTTGGTGGAAATAAATTATATCGAAATGACGGACATCGATTTACAGATGTTAGCCAGTCTTCCGGGATATATAGCAGCGCGATCGGTTATGGCTTAGGGGTGTCAGTAGCAGATGTTAATAAAGATGGCTGGCCTGATCTCTTTGTTTCCAATGATTTTTTTGAACGAGATTATTTGTACATCAATCTTAAGAATGGAAGATTTGAAGAAGTACTTGAAAAATATATAGGGGAAATAAGTTTGGGCTCTATGGGTGCCGATATTGCGGATTTGAACAACGATACGTACCCTGAAATTTTTGTTACAGACATGTTGCCACCTACGCTCAGCAGAATCAAGACGAAAATTACCTTTGAGGGCTATGATAAGTATCTTGAAAATTTCAATCAAGGTTACCACCGCCAATTTAATAGAAATGTTCTTCAATTAAACAATGGTCCTATTCCTGATGACTCTCTTAATGTTTCATTTAGTGAGATTGGCCGCTTTGCTGGTGTTCAAGCTACGGATTGGAGTTGGGGTGCTCTAATTTTTGATTATGATAATGACGGGTTCAAAGATCTTTTTGTTGCCAATGGTATTGGGCGTGATCTATTGGATCAGGATTACGTTAATTTTTTTGCTCCCTCCATTCTTGAAAAGAAAGACTTTGTTTACGATTCAGCCATTCTCCTTAAACTTATTAATGGAATGCCATCTGAACCGGTTCGTAATTTTTTATTTAGAAATGAATCAGGTCTTCAATTCAAAAATGTCGCTGAAGATGCCGGACTTGCTGAGCCAACCTTCTCAAACGGTGCAGCGTATGGCGACTTAAATAATGATGGAGCACTGGATTTGGTTGTCAATAACATTAACAAAACCGCCTCAATATTTAAAAACCGAATGCCATCGGTAAAGAAGAATTCATTCCTTCAAGTTCAGCTCATCGACACCACAAGGAATATCAGTGCGATCGGTGCACAAATTACCGTCTTCACAGGCCAACAAAGATTTTATGCAGAACAATCACCCGGAAGAGGATACTTATCATCAGTAGATCCCAAAATTCATTTTGGCTTAGGCCAAGTGAAGGCTATCGATTCAGTTGTTATTATGTGGCCCGATCAAACATATACTTCTTTAAAAAATGTAATTCCGAATACTTTACTTAAAGTGACACATGCGCAATCGCATACAGGTACTCGCGCTTCTAAATCCAAATCCCGTAAACATTTCAAAGCTGTTGATGTTGGCTTATCAGCATACAGTAGCAAGGGTGATCCATATATTGATTTTAATAGAGACCGTTTACTGTTTGAGTCATTTTCAAACCGAGGTTCTAAAATAGTGTGGGGTGATGTTAATAATGACTCATACGAGGATTTGTTCATTGGAGGAAAAGCGGGATATCCGGGGACATTGTGGATTAACAAAGAAGGAAAGCGTTTTGAATTATCTATTGCAAACAATGAATTGTTTGCAATAGATAATGCTTCAGAAGATACTGACGCGGTTTTTTTTGATTTTAATAATGATGATCTCCTTGATCTTTTTGTAACGAGTGGAGGTAATCAGTTTTCCGAAGGCTCCTATCAACTGAATAATCGATTGTATTTGAATGAGGGTTCAGCAGTTTTTAAGAAGGTGAATAATTTTTTAATGTCACAGAATCCTCCTAAAAGTAACGCTTTTGTTAAAGCGATTGACTTCAATAATGATGGCCATATGGATTTGCTTATTGGCAGTTCCTTTATTCCATTTCGTTATGGACAGCCCGCTGGTCTGCAATTGCTCATGAATACAGGGGAAGGTTTTTTGGCTGATGTAACAAAGGACTACGCACCGGCCTTTGCTGACTTGGGGTTACTAACGGATGCAGTCATCTTTGATATTGAAAAGGATGGCGATCTCGACATAATAGCGTGTGGTCATTGGATGGGTATTGAGGTTTTGTTAAATGAATCAGGGCATTTTAATCAAACATCTTTAACTCATGGCCTGAAAGATTATTATGGATTATGGAATACAATTGAGCTGGGTGATTTCAATGGTGATTCGTATTTGGATATTGTCATTGGTAATTCAGGTGTGAATTATCGTTTCAATGATAGGGTTATGGCCTCAATGTTTGTAGGGGATTTCGATGGTAATGGAGTTGAGGAACAAATTATATGTGAGCGGGTAGATGGAAAAGATTACCCCATTTCAATGTATGGTGATATTACGAAGCAAATTCCTTCTCTTCGTAAAAAATTCCCTACTTATGATTCGTACAAGAGTAAATCAATGGAGGATATTTTTAGTGCAGAGTCGATTGGCAAATCAAGAAGGGTGGAAGCCTCTCATTTTAGAAGCAGCGTTTTTCTGAATCAAAATGGAAAGAATTTTAAGAGCATACCCTTACCAAAGGAAGCCCAGTTTTCGAAAATTTATTCTATTCTTGTAGCCGACTTTAATCATGATAAAAGTCCTGACTTGGTCATTGGTGGCAATGAATATATCGCCAAACCAGAATTCGGTATCCAGGATGCTTCCAAAGGGTTATTGATGCTTGGGGAGGGATCAGGTGTATTTGAATCCATTCCTCCCGCGCTATCAGGACTCTATATTCCGGGCGAGATCCGGGACATACAGCGGATGGAAATGAATGGAAAAGATCATCTTTTATTTCTTATTAACAGTAGTGCTATTAAAGTTTACAGAAACACAGAAATCGGAAATTAAAAATTATGAAAAGAAGTAGTATTAAAGTGCTGGTGGTTATGGTGGCCGTGTTATCAATGGGTTGCACTAAATCAGAATATGATAAATTGGTATCAAAGGAATTGGCTAAGAATGTTCGCTACGATAGTCTTTTTTTAGGAGTACACTTCGGTATGCCTCGCAAGGATTTTTTTACGCATTGTTGGGAACTGAATAAGACAGGTGTTATTCGGCAAGGCCCGGGAAATTTATCGGTTCAATATGAACTCGATTCTATTACTATGAAGAATAAAACGTACATGTGGTTTTATCCGGAATTTAACGAAGACAAGATATCCAAAATGCCTGTGGAGTTTTCTTATCAGAATTGGGCTCCGTGGAACCAGGAACTTTCTTCCGATACTCTTTTATTGGAAGTGAAACGGTTATTTGAAAAATGGTATGGAGGTCAATTCATTGAAGTAAAAAATGAAGATGTAACACAAGCCCTTTGGGTCAAGGTGGATGGAAATCGCAGGATAAGATTATTCAAAAAGAATATTTCAACCGTTCGGGCTGATTTTGTGAACTTGCTTGAGATCAAGAATTCAGAAGATAAACTTGAGAAGTAGATATGCGCTATTCTATTTTCATTTTTCTTTCCATTTTCATTTTTCTTTCTTGTTCGGATAAGGAAGAAGTTACCTTGTTTAAATCCCTTCCATCTGAATTCACAGGAGTTAACTTTAGAAATGATCTTGTATTTGATCAACATTTCAATATTTATACATACCGTAATTTTTATAATGGAGGAGGAGTAGGTGTAGGCGATATTAACAACGATGGCCTGCCGGATTTATATTTCACAAGTAATCAAGGTACAAACAGATTATATTTGAACAAGGGAGATTTCAAATTTGAGGACATTACAGAATCAGCGGGGGTTGCTGGAACACGATCATGGAGCACAGGTGTTGCCATGGCGGATGTGAACGGTGATAATTTATTGGACATTTATGTTTGCAATTCCGGCAATATTAAAAATGATGATAAAGAAAATGAACTCTTTATCAATAATGGAGATAAGACATTTACCGAACGTGCAAAAGAATACGGCCTCGATGACAGAGGGTACTCTACGCATGCTGCTTTTTTTGATTACGATCTTGACGGTGACCTGGATATGTATTTACTGAATAACTCGTTTCAGGCCATTGGAACTTTTAACCTCATGCAAAACATCCGCGACAAACGAGATTCAGTCGGTGGCCATAAACTTTTCAGAAATGATCAGAATGTTTTTACGGATGTCAGTGTGCAAGCTGGTATTTACGGAAGTGTTATTGCTTTTGGCCTAGGGGTTACGGTAGGTGATGTGAACAATGACGGGTGGCCTGATATTTATGTATCCAATGATTTCTTTGAGCGGGATTATTTATACACGAATAATCAGGATGGAACCTTTAAAGAAGTTTTGGAAAAGAGTATGCCCTCTATCAGTGCGGCTTCAATGGGTGCCGATATGGCGGATATTAATAATGATGGTTGGCTTGATATTTTCGTCACCGACATGCTGCCAGAAGATGATAAGAGGCTTAAACAGGTAACCACTTTTGAGAACTGGGACAAATTGCAATACAATGTTCGCAATGGGTACCATTATCAATTTAATCGCAACATGCTTCACCTTAATAATGGTAATGGATCATTTAGCGAAATTGGAAGGCTAGCAGGAGTTGAGGCTACTGATTGGAGCTGGGGCGCATTAATTTTTGATATGGACAATGATGGCTATAAGGACATTTTCGTAGCCAACGGAATTTATCAGGACATCACTGATTTGGATTACCTGAGTTTCATAGTAGATGAAAACACAGTAAAGAAGATTATTAGTAATCAAGGTGTAGATTATAAAGCGTTGATTGATCCCATTCCGATCAATACCATACCCAACTATGCTTTTCAAAATCAGAAAGATTTAACATTCAAGAATATGACACTAGAGTGGGGGCTAGGTAATTCCATGCGCTCCAATGGCACTGCTTATGCTGATCTTAACAATGATGGCGCACTCGATCTGATTACAAATAATGTTAACGATTTTGCAAAAATATATCGTAACGATAGCCGGAAGATCGCTCCGGATAATCATTACATTAAACTCGATCTTAAAGGAAAAGGATTAAACACCCGGGCTATTGGATCCCGAATTGAAGTAATTGCTGGTAAGGACAAATTCTCAATAGAACAAATGCCAACCCGCGGGTTTCAATCCTCCATGGATCCATTAAATGTTATTGGAATAGGTAACCATCAAGTGATTGATCAGTTAAAAATTAGATGGCCTGATCTTTCTGAAACAGTGTTGACTAATGTTAAAGTTGACCAAACGTTGGTCGTAACACAAGAGAACTCCAAACACGTTGATGATTCGAATAATTCAAAAATAGCAACGCAACCTATTTTCAATGACATTACAAACAATGGTGTATTGCAGTTCAAGCATCACGAAAATGTATTTGTTGATTTTGATAGAGATCGCCTCACCTTCCAGATGTTATCAACACAAGGCCCACATATAGCAAAAGGAGATGTTAATGGAGATGGCCTCGAAGATGTATATGTATGCGGTGCGAAAGACCAATCAGGCACTCTGTTTATTCAGCAATCTTCAGGATCATTCATACCTCATGCAGCTCCAATTTTCGAAGAGGATAAACGTCATGAAGATGTTGATGCTCTATTCTTTGATGTGGACAATGACAAGGATCTTGATCTTTATGTAGCAAGTGGTGGAAATGAATTTTCGATCGGAGCACCTGAGCTCATGGATAGACTTTATCTAAATGATGGAAAAGGGGGATTTGAGAGATCAAGACAACCTGCCTTTGGAAATAACCTTACGATAAAAGGAGTTGTATCCTCTTCGGATTTTGATAAGGATGGCGACATCGATCTTTTTGTAGGTGCCCGAGCTATTCCTTTTAGTTATGGTGCATCGGCAAACGGTTTTATCTACAGGAATGATGGGCTTGGTAACTATGAAGATGCAACAGCGGAAATTGCACCATCACTAAAAGGCATTGGAATGATTACCGATGCTATTTGGGCTGATTACGATCATGATCTTGATGATGACCTGTTTGTAGTTGGCGAGTGGATGACGATTGAAGTCTTCCAAAATGATGGAGGGAAACTAAAGCATGTAACTGACAAGCTTGGTCTGGATCCTTACACCGGATGGTGGAATACTATTGCCTCTTCAGATGTAGATTCGGATGGAGACCTTGATTTTATAGTTGGTAATCATGGACTTAACTCACGCTTTAAGACTTCGGTTGAAAGCCCAGTTGTATTATACATAAATGATTTTGATAATAACGGAACGATTGAACACATTTATGGCAAACAGATTGGTGATCACGTTTATCCATATGCATTAAAGCATGATCTTGTCGCTCAAATCCCCGAGCTCAAAAAGAAATATTTAAAGTATAAAGACTACAATGATCAATCGATCACTGATATTTTTTCTGAAAAGCAATTGAAATCTGCTACTATACTTAAGGCAAATTATTTGAGTTCAGCTATTCTTATTAACGAGGGTAATACGTTTTCCTTTAGACCCCTTTCAATAGAGGCACAATTTGCTCCTGTGTCCAGTATTGTAATCACGGATGTGAACAATGATAGTAAAGTCGATATCATATTAGGAGGCAATCTTTTTGAAATACGACCACAGGCAGGACGATATGATGCAAGTTATGGATTGTTACTACAGGGTATTGGCGATGGTAATTTTAAGGCCTTATCAGCGTTGGAGTCTGGACTTATAATAAAAGGTGCTGTCAGAGATATGACAATAATCTCTTCCAATCCGAAAAAGTTATTAGTGGCGCTCAACAACGATTCGCTTAGGGTGCTGTCTATCCATCCTAAAAAATGAAAACTGTTGGTTTTATTTTTTTAATTTTTCTTCTTGCTACTGCTTGCACGGAAAAGCAACCAGATGCTCTTTTGTTCGATCTGCTTCCACCATCGGAGACAAATATTGATTTCGTGAACAGTCTTGAAAATAAGAAGTTAAACATTCTTGAGTATATGTATTATTACAACGGTGGGGGAGTTGCTGCCGGTGATATTAACAATGATGGACTGGTTGATCTTTACTTTACTGCGAGCGAGAAATCGAATAAGCTTTATTTAAACAAGGGAAATTTTAAGTTTGAGGATATTACCGAAAAAGCGGGGGTGACATGTGATTCGCTGTGGTCTACAGGTGTAACCATGGTTGATATTAATAGCGATGGTTTTCTCGATCTATATGTATCTCAGGTTGGTAAGTTTAAAGGATTGGTCGGTCATAATCAGCTCTTCATTAACAATCACGATTTAACCTTTACAGAGCAATCAGAAGAATATGGCCTTGACTTCTCTGGATTCTCCACGCAAGCATCTTTTTTTGATTTTGATAATGATGGAGATCTGGACATGTATCTGTTGAATCATTCGGTTCACAGTTTACGAAGTTATGGTCCTTCGAATCTGAGGAATGAGAAAGACAGCCTTTCGGGTGATCGTTTGTACGAGAACAAAATTGATAAGGGTAAGCGCAAGTTCTTGGATGTAACTCAGCAAGCAGGAATTTATTCCAGTCACATAGGTTATGGTTTAGGTATTGCTTTATCCGATATTAATCTCGATGGGCTTTTGGATATTTATATTTCCAATGATTTTCACGAAAATGATTATCTCTATCTAAATCAAGGTAATGGTTCTTTTAAGGAGAGTTTAGAGCAACGTATTGGTCATACCAGCCGGTATTCGATGGGAAGTGATATTTCGGATATCAATGCAGACGGATGGCCTGACATTGTAACGATGGATATGCTTCCTTACGAATCTAAAATTCTTTTGAAGTCAGGAGCAGAGGATACACAAGAAGTTTTTGACATCAAGAAAGGTTATGGGTATGGACCACAGTATGTACGTAATTGTTTGCAGTTAAATCAAGGAGATCATTTTTCTGAGATTGGTCAATGGGCAGGTATTGAAGCAACCGATTGGAGTTGGGCACCTCTTATTTGTGATCTTGACAACGATACAAAAAATGAAATCTTTATAACGAATGGTATTTATAAACGACCAAATGATTTAGACTACATTCAGTATACTGCTGATATAGCAAACAACAAAAGAACGTCAGATGCAGAGCGAGTTGAATCAGAGATGATTGAAAAAATGCCCACCCTTAAAATCCCAAATTGTGTTTTTACGAGTAACGGTGATTTAACTTTTATTAATCGTTCACTTGAGTGGGGTTTAGGTGAACCTTCCTATTCCAATGGTGCTACCTATGCCGATCTTGATAATGATGGCGACCTCGATCTAGCGATTAACAATGTTAATCAACAGGCATTTATATATAGGAATAAGTCAACTGAAAAGCTTCAGAATAATTACCTGCAAATCGAATTGCGAGGTGTCAAAAATAAATTTGGACTTGGTGCCAAGGTGAAACTCCACGCTGGTGATAGCATGTGGCTTCAAGAGATGATATTGACTCGCGGATTTCAATCTTCTGTTTCACCAATACTTACCTTCGGCTTAGGAAAGATTTCTGCTATTGATAGCATCGAAATTTTTTGGCATGATAAGCAATGCCAGGTTTTAAAAAATGTTTTACTTAATCAACGTTTATCGATAGTTGAAAGTGATTCGCTTCAGTATCGGGACATTGTAAAAAACAGGAAAACGTTAAGTGTATTTGAACAGGCAAAACAAACTTTTCCGTACAAGCACGTAGAAAATAATTTTAAAGATTATTCGGTGGAGCCACTCATTCCATTTATGCTATCTCGCGAGGGGCCAGCAGTAGCAGTAGCAGATGTAAATAGAGATGGTTTGGACGATATATATGTTGGAGGTACGCAAGGTCATGCAGGAAGTTTATTTGTTCAGAATATACAAGGAGGATTTGATGATTTCACTTCTTTGGATTTAAAGCGTGACTTCCAGAACGAAGATGTTGATGCGATCTTTTTTGATGCGAACAATGATGGGCACCAGGATCTTTATGTAGTAAGTGGTGGCAACGAGTACCATGAAGACAGCTTCATGCTCGCGGATAGACTGTACATGAATAATGGTAAGGGATCATTCAGGCGTTCGTTAGATGGTTTGCCACCGATGAACTTAAATGGATCATGTGCATTGCCATTAGATGTTGACAGCGATGGGAATTTGGACCTTTTTGTTGGCAGTCGTTCTGTTCCGGGCAATTATGGCGTAAGCCCGAAGAGTTACATTCTTCGGAATAATGGACAGGGAAAATTCGCAGTTCATCAGATCATGGATATTGGCATGGTTACAGACGTTTCCTCTTTTGATTATAATGGAGATGGAAAGAGTGATTTGATTGTCTCGGGTGATTGGATGCCCTTAACAATTTATGAAAACAATGGATCTGGTTTTATGCCCACAAAGCAACAGACTGGCTTGGAGAATGAGTACGGATGGTGGCGTTGTGTAAAGTTAGCCGATCTGAATCATGATGGATTAATGGATATCATCGCAGGTAATGTAGGAGGAAATTTAAAATTGAAACCAACGCATGACCAACCTGTTGAGATGTATCTGAATGATTTTGATGATAACGGTAAAATTGACCCGGTTATTTTTTACTATTTGGGAGGTAAGCAAATACCATTCAATACAAAAGCGCAATTAGCGAAACAGATGCCGTTCATTAACAAACGCTTTCCTTCTTTCAACGCTTTTGCTTCCATTGAAAAGCCCAGTGACCTCCTGCCTTCTGAGAAAATCAATGCGAGTAAAAAACTAAAGATAAATAATATGTACACCCAGGTGTTTTTGAATAAGGGAAACGGTAAGTTTCAATCTGTTGAGTTACCGTATGAAGTGCAATTCAGTTCTGTTCAGGATGTTCTGGTTTACGATTTTAATAATGATGACGTTCAGGATATTTTTTGTGTAGGCAATTCTTTTAGCAACACAGTTAATCTTGGAGCATCCGATGCGCAATCGCAAATCATGTTATGGGGCACAGCTGATGGAAAGTTTAAGTATCAGAATTTCTCTAATAAACGTAATTTTTTAAAATCATTTCGGGAAATTATTCCCATCCGTATCAAAGGAAAAAACAGCCTGATGTTAACTGTGAATAATGATTCCATAAATTTATCCAAACGTCTGAATTAGCTTTAACCTGAAGTAGCATTTTTTTTTAATATTGGTAACTGAAGTGTTAAACAAATATTATTAATGGACTACCTAAAACCATGCTGGCCGTGGGTATGGCCAGTTTGGAAAGAGAGAACAATCAAGACACTCGGGAGGATATCTTTCTAGTGGTTTTGTTGGATCGTACAAGCAGTAGGTTTCTATATAATAAGGTATATATCCTGGCACAAGGAAGAATCGGCTTACACTTATGCGGCACGTTTCAAAATAGCCTAATACAGTTTCGCTTGGATTGGTTGTGTTCTCAATATTTCCTCTAACGATAGCAGGAGGTATATCGAACGAAGTGCCTCTATTGCTCAGCAATAATTTCACATTACTCCAATAGGTAAAACTTTCCTGTGTCGTGCTAAGCTGCCGAACTAAAATATAATGCCTGTTATTGAAAGTGAAATCAATTTGTCGTTGGGCAATAAATTGTTCTATGTGACCTCCTGTCATTTTCGATCCATCCAATACGGTAATTCGTTGAGGATCGACACGATCGGCTGCAAAACATCCGGGTGGGGGTGGATTAAAAGGACTTGGAAAATTGGTGATCTCAACATAATAAATTTCTTCAGCATCCCATCTTAAAAAAGATGCATCATCAGGAAGAGATGTTTTACAAAATACTTTTACATAATGAAAGATTCCGCGAAAGTCTTCACTCATATACGATTCTTTTGTGATTTCATAAAAGATTGAATCTGAACCAATAGATAACGGCATTCTTTCTTTTGCCGATCGGTAAATGGAATTGTTAATGGTTGCTTCAATAAAGTAAGTGGCCCCAGGTGTCCCCCGATTTAGGTTAGTAAGTTTATATCGACCTGGTTTATCTTCTTTGTATGGATAACGATTATTTTGATCATCAACGAGTTTAACGGTTGCTCCCTGAATTGGTGCAGGAAGACTTTGGTTTACCGAACTCTTTTGAATATAAACATAGTGAGGTTCGTCTGCATCGGTTAATTGACCATAGATAACAATATTTTCGGAAGTAGTGTCTTGCGGAAATGCTATGGGTTCAATGCAATTATTACTGACCAGCAGGATGATGATGAAAAAAAGAGAAGAATATTTTTTTTGTTTCATCATAGCATTGAAATCCAGTCGTGGTCAAATCTATTGTGAAAAGCGACTGAGGGTAGTTTAAAACCCAGTCGGTCTAGTATAGGTTCCGTTTGGCAATGCCAGACAATCTACACATGGTACTGGATATTTTTCGTACGCCTTTTGTGGATCATAAGTACAATAGGGTTCGATGTAATAGGGTATATACCCTGGTACCAGAAAGAATTGATCAGTAGTTACACGGCATGTTTCAAAATAACCCAATACGGTTTCGTTGGGGTTATCTGTGTTCTCTATATTTCCTTGAACGATTGCAGGAGGAATATCAAAGGGAGATCCTGTATTCGCCAATAGAGCTTTAACCTTGCTCCAGTACTCGTAACTATTGCGGGTTGTGCTGAGTTGTCGAACAATGATATAATGTCTATCTAAAAAAGTGAAATCAATTTCACGTTGAGCAACGAGTTGCTCAACCGATTTTCCTGCTACCGAAGATCCGTTCAAGAGGGTGATGCGCTGTGGGTCTACCCGATCAGAGGCATAGCAATCGGGCGCAGGTGCGTTGAATATATCCGGAAAATTTGTCATCTGAAAATAGTAAACTTCATTGGTATCCCATCGTAAAAAATAATCAGTTTCGGTGGGTAGTTCACTTTTACTAAAAATATCAAGACGGTGCACAAGTCTGGTGAAGTCTGCACTTTCATAAGTCTCTTTTGAGATTTTATAGGAGATTGAATCGGAGCCAATGGAGGTTGGCATCATTTCTTTTTCAGATCTGTATATGGAATTATTAATAGTCACTTCAATGAAATAAGTAGCACCAGGTGAGCCTTGGTTAAGATTGCTAAGTTTATACCGACCGGCTTTATCTTCAGTATATCGGTAGCGATTATTTTGATTGTCAACAAGAAATACGACTGCTCCGCGAATAGGAGTGGGCAGGTTCTGGTCTACTGAACTCTTTTGAATGTAAACATATTGCGGTTCATCTGCATCGGTTAACTGACCATAGATAACAATGTTTCCGGATGTTGTGTCAAGAGGAAATGTGATAGGTTCAATGCAGTTGTTACTGACCGTCACGATGATTACTAAAAACAGAAGTGTTGATTTATTTAGCCTCATCTCTTTTTTTCTTTGAACTTAACAGTGTAGGTAATGGAAGGAAGGGCTGCACCTAAAAGTGAAAGTTTATAGGGAACCAATCGGGTTTGATTTGCATAACGTTCGTAGTAAACAGAGTAGGCATTCTTTCGTCCCAAAAAATTATAAACACCTAGAATGAGAGTGTCATCGATCTTTTTAAAGATGCTGGCAATTTCAAATGACATATCAACTCTGAAATAGTCAGGAATACGATACTGATTTCGATTGGAATAATTCGGAATGACAGCACCATTCACATTATAATAAGAATCGATAATGGTTATTGGTCGCCCCGTTGAGTAGGTTACGCTCAAGTTAAAAGAACCTCTTGGAAATAATTTTCTGTTTAGCACGAGAGATGTAACATTCGGTTTATCATGATTGGATGGAAACCAGGTTCCGTTGTTTAATTTTTCTTCTTTGAAATCTCCGTTTACTTTTGAAAAGGCGCGTGAATACGTATAGGCCAGCCAGCCAGTCCACTTGCCTTTGTTTTTTTTGATTTGTAATTCTACACCGTAAGCTCTTCCAAGACCTTGAAGAAGTTCGGTTTCAATGTGCGGATTTTGAGTAAGGTCTGCAAAGTCTTTATACTCGAGCTGATGAGTCGAGAGCCTGTAAAAGCCTTCCAATGACAATGACCATTTATCACTCTTTAGATTTTGAAAATATCCCAACGAAAAATTCTCAGATTGTTGGGGAGCAATATGAGTCGTGCTAACCTGCCATAAATCAATCGGTGTAGGAGCAGTAGTGTTTGATAAGGTATGCACATACTGAAACATTTTCGAATAGCCGGCTTTAATAGACTGTGTTTTGCTTAAGCTGATCCGTATCGATAGTCGGGGCTCGAATCCATGGTATCGTTGTATAGCGCCTTTGGTGTAAAGTACCGTGTCAACAATATTCGAAACTAACCGGGCTTTATCTGAAGCATATTGAAACACAGAGTCAGGGCCAAGTTGACTAAAACTTGAATAGCGGGCACCTACGGAAAAGCTTAACCAGGATAATGGTTCCCAGTCATCAGACACAAAAAAAGCTAATTCCCTTCCGCTATCTTTTTGAACTTCGTTTGGAACAACGGTTGATGTAGCACTATGAGGTCCAAATTTTTCTGGCGAACTTTTATAAAGAACAGTCTCTCCTCCAAAGGTTAAAGAATTTTCACCCAATACTAAAATACCAGCGGCCTTTAACTGCGAGTAGTTTATAGAATTTGAGAGCTCAGGTGATTCTTGTGTACTAATATCAAAATAACTATTCTTTAGTTTTCCGTAAGCAAACAATGTGTTCACAGAAAAATTCTTGGCGATCACATTTTTCAGGGCTGCTGATGTTATCATTGTTGACCAGGAGTATCCAAACTTATTAGAGAATCGAAAATAGTCACCTGTTGTAAGCAAATTTATATCGAGAAAATTTTTGGAATTGATTTTTGCTGAAACGGCTGTGTAGGTATCATTAAACGATACATTACTGCCATTCACATTGGCATTCTTTGTTTTGCGCAAAAGCCAGTTTGTATTCGAAATTCTTCCTCCAACGATAATGCTTACCTTATCTTTTACGATTGGGCCTTCAATCAGAGCTTTACTCACCGATGAGCCTGCGCTCAACTGGAAATTCCATTGGCCAAAATCCCCCTGACGCATCTTAATATCTAATGCGGAAGAAGATCGTCCACCATAATTACTGGGAACAACGCCTTTATATAAAGCAAAACTACCCAATGCATCTGAGTTGAAGGGTGACAGAAACCCAAGGGCATGATTGGCACTTAACACAATGGCTTCATTCATCAACATTAAATTCTGATCTGTTCTTCCGCCCCTTACATTAACACCTGCAGTCCCTTCACCTACAGAGGTAACTCCAGGGAGAAATTGTAGAGATTTAATAATGTCAGGTTCTCCTATTAATGCTGGAAGGGTTCGGATAGTTGAAATGGGCACAGATTCTACCCCTGAAATGGGTTGTTTAACACGATAATCGCTTTCTTGTCCACTCACCACAAATTCGTCAAGCTGAAAAACTTTCTCAGACATTTTTATATCCAACACGCTTGCTTCGTAGATTTCGATCTGATAGCGCTCCGGTGCCATGGATACGTGTGTAAAGACAACCCGATTTTTCCCCCGTTTTAGCAAGACGAAGTATTTCCCGAATTCATCTGTTGAACCTTTCAATAATCCATCGACATGAACATAGGCTCCGGGAAGAGGCTTGTGCGTGGATGTACTCTCAATCATGCCCGTAAGCGCAACCAATTGCTGCTTATTCTTAGTTGAATCACCTAATAGCAATGGATTTATCTGAGATTGGCCGATAGTGGCAAAGTGAAGCAAGATCAGGACACTACATAGTTTTAATATTTTCAAACTGCTTCGCTTTAAGGTGAAAGCAAATATACTTTAAGGAGTTCTTTTTTCTTAGAAATTGCCTTCCTTTAGTGGATCATTTATTAAACTGAAATAGCATGGTAATACATCATCCATCAACTAAGCGAGCGTGCCTCTTTTTGATTTTTTTTCCGCTCGTTTGGACTGCCTCTGCTCAAACTGCAGATTGGTCAATTGAGTCTCAACCTATTAACCCTTCGGATTATTACGGGGTAACCATTGCCAATGGAATGATTGGTATTGTCTCATCACCCGAACCCATGAAAGTGAAGGATGTGGTGTTGAATGGTGTCTATGACTATTACCAGCGTGGACGAGTTTCAAATATTTTAAAAACATTCAATCATGTGAATATGAATCTGGATGTGGATGGTATCCGAATTGGCCGAAAAGAAATATCCAACTACAAACAAGTGTTGGACATGAAGAAGGCATCACTCACAACAACTTTTGATGTTGGCGATAAAATCAGCGTGCGCCATACCATGATGTCTCTTCGCCATTTGCCCTATTCAGCGCTAACCATTGTAGAAGTAACAGCAAAAAAGAACACACATATTACTCCCATGAGTGTCATAGAAGCACCCAACCATTTGATGGATGTTCATAATTTGTATGCTCAAATTGATCGACCTCATGTTACAATTCCGCTGCTTACCTCTGTAGGTAAAAGCCCATCAGGCAAGCATACCGTTGCTGTCAGCAATAGTTTTATTTTTACCGAAGGACATGGAAAAGAACCCGCATTAATTCATGAAGATTGGGACTACAATATGCATCTCTTAAAATTCACCAAAGAATTAAAAGCAGGAGAGAAGTATCAGTTCAGTGTTGTATCATCGGCAACGTCTACAGAACAAACTCAGGATCCTTTAAACGAAGCTGAACGTCTTACTATCTTCGCTAAGTTGGAAGGAACAGCACGACTGCTTCAACGTCACGAAGAAGCGTGGCAAGAGTTATGGAAAAGTGATATTGTAATTGAAGGTGATTTACAAATGCAAAAAGATGTTCGCTTTGCGCTGTACCATCTTTATTCTTTTGCCCGCGAAGGCACTGCCTACAGTCTATCTCCAATGGGCTTGTCTGGATTAGGATATAATGGTCATGCATTTTGGGATACTGAGTTGTGGATGTACCCACCCATTTTAGTTTTACATCCTGAGATTGCAAAGTCCCTCTTGGAGTATCGTTTTCAGCGCCTGGGCGCAGCAAAAGAAAATGCATTCTCACACGGATACAAAGGAGCAATGTTTCCATGGGAGTCATCCGATCAAGGAACGGAGGACACTCCTGTATGGGCACTGACAGGACCTTTCCAACATCACATTACCGGATGTGTGGGTTGGGCTTTCTGGAAGTACTATCAGGTAACAAAAGATAAGATTTGGCTTCGCGACAGAGGATATCCAGTATTGAAAGAAGTGGCTGATTTCTGGGCTAGTCGTGTGGAGCGCAAAGGGCCCGGTAAATACGAAATCAATAATGTGATTGGCGCAAATGAATGGCAGGAGAATATTGATAACAATGCCTTTACCAATGCGATGGCCATTACAGCGCTTCGTTATGCAACGCAAGCAGCAAAAGAATTAGGTATTGAAGCCAATGCAGATTGGGACCATGTTGCACAGAATATACCCATCCTTAAATTTCCGGATGGAACAACAAAAGAAAACGCAACATACAATGGTGTAGAAATCAAACAAGCAGATGCAAATCTTTTATCCTATCCGTTGGATTTTATAACCGATCGTTCGCAAATAGAAAAAGACCTAAAATATTATGAGCCGCGCATGTCGCCACAAGGACCTGCGATGGGAAGCTCTGTTTTAGCAACTTTATACTCCAAGTTGGGTAATCCTGAAAAAGCATTTGAAATTTTTCAGAGGAGTTACAAGCCCAATCAAGTTCCCCCTTTCGGGGTGCTGGCAGAGACTGCTGGTGGAACAAATCCTTATTTTGCGACCGGAGCAGGAGGCATGCTTCAAGCTGTCATTTTTGGTTTTGGAGGATTACAGATTTCAGACAAAGGGATCGAACAACATGTGACTCCATTACCAAAGAAATTGAAATCCATTCAGATAAAAGGCGTGGGGTTAGAAAAGAAAGACTTTGTAGTGAAGTAAACCGATAATGATTAAAATCATTTGTTAATTTGCCAGACTTGATAATTTTGAATATTCCTTAAGCATAGTCAAATGAGAAATTTTATTGTTTCGTGTTTCATAATCAGTGCAATATTTGTTTCATGTACAAAGGATGATGGTGCCTGGAGAGCAAAAGCAGAGAATCCTGAATTTCTCCATCGTTCAGTGAAGCATGTAACCGATGTTATTGTACATGATATATTTTCACCACCGGTTGCTTCCCGCATATATACCTATATGAGTGTTGCAGCTTATGAAGCCGCGATTCAACAGGATAAAAAATACATAAGCTTAGCCGGACAATTGAACGGACTCAAAGCCCTTCCGAAACCTGATTCTACAGTGGAATATTGTTTCACACTTGCCTCTGTTCGGGCAACCTTAAAAGTGGGTAAGACTTTGGTTTTCTCTGATGATATGATGGATGAGTTCATAGAAAAAATACTGAAGGAGTACAGGGAGACAGGCATGCCAGAAGAAGTTTATGAGCGATCTGTTGCGTACGGAATTCAAGTAGCGGATTCTGTTTTGAAATGGTCAAGTAAGGATAACTATAAGCAAAGCCGTTCTTTTCCGAAGTACTCCATTGAGAATGATCCTGCTACATGGAAGCCTACACCACCAGCCTACATGGATGCAGTAGAGCCACATTGGAATAAAATCAGACCGTTTGTCTTAGACTCCGCACAACAATTTAAGCCCCAACCGCCCACAGCATTTTCAACCGACAAGAAAAGCCAGTTTTACAAAGAGGCGTTAGAGGTTCATGACATTGGCGTGGCCTTAACAAAAGAGCAAAATGAAATTGCTGCCTTTTGGGATTGCAATCCTTTTGTAATGAATGTAAAAGGACATGTAATGTTTGCCACTAAGAAAATTTCTCCTGGCGGGCATTGGATGAATATTACCCATGTAGCCTGCTCAAAAGCGAATGCTGATTTTGTTCAATCAGCAGAAGCCTATGTTCGCGTTGCCATGTCATTAGTGGATGGCTTTATTTCATGCTGGGATGAGAAATACAGGACCAGGTTGATACGACCGGAATCCTACATCAATCAATATATTGATGAAGAATGGGTTCCGATGCTTCAGACACCACCCTTTCCGGAATACACCAGCGGGCATAGTGTAATTTCAGGATCTGCTGCTGTGGCACTGACTAATTTGTTCGGAGATAACTTTGCCTTTACCGATTCAACTGAAGTTGAATTTGGAATGACTTCCAGAAGCTTCAAATCTTTTGATGAGGCAAGTTCAGAAGCTTCCATTAGTCGTATGTATGGAGGCATTCATTACCGCCCAGCCTTTGTGAATGGATTAGAGCAAGGGAAGAAAGTCGGCAGTTTCATTCGCGATAAAATAAAGACCAGAAAACCTTAATAATCTGATGATTCGTTGACAGTCAATGTCAAATTCGTAATCACATTCTGGAGCTTTGAACCTTGAACTTGCAATCAGGTTTCAAAAATTCCGGTTTCGATTGCGGCCGATAATATTTCCTTTATTCAGAAAACGTTTGTTATCTTCCGATTCAAACGTAGACCATGATTAAACCCCAACTTTCGTTCTGGCAGATCATCAATATGAATGTTGGATTCTTCGGTATTCAATACAGTTTTGGACTCCAACAAAGTGCCGTAAATCCAATCTACGATATGTTGGGTGCAAGCCCCGATGAAATCCCATTATTGAATCTGGCGGGTCCAGTAACGGGTTTACTCATTCAACCTATTATTGGAGCATTAAGTGATAAGACATGGCATCCTAAATTTGGCAGGAGAAAGCCTTACTTTTTTATCGGAGCACTGATCTGTAGCATTTGTTTATTCTTTTATCCCTTCAGCAGTAGTCTGTGGATGGCTGCAGGATTGCTCTGGATATTGGATGTCGGAAACAATACAGCGATGGAACCTTATCGTGCTTTCATAGCCGATAAGCTTGATGATAAACAACAGGCCACAGGATTTCAATCACAAAGTTTTTTCACAGGGCTCGGGCAAACGCTGGCAAATGTTTCTCTTTTTATTTTTCCAATTCTGATTATTGGCAAAACAGGTGCATTACCCAATTGGGTATTTGCTTCTTTCTTTCTCGGGTCAGTTTGTTCAATTGGTTCAATTTGGTGGAGTATGAAAACCACTCCTGAAATTCCGCCAACGGATGAAGAGCTAAACCATATCCGCTCGACACCGCTTAATATTTTTTCACCTTTCAAAGAGATATTAGAAGCCATTAAAGATATGCCCAAGGTAATGTGGCAATTGAGTTTGGTTTATTTGTTTCAATGGTATGCGCTATTTTGTTATTGGCAGAATGTATCAAAAAGTATTGCGCTTTCCGTTTGGAAAACTTCTCCTTCTGATAACCCAGACTTGTATGAAAAAGCAGTGAGCTGGACGGGCTTAGTAAATGGCTGGTATAACATCGTTACTTTTTTAAGTGCATTTGCGCTGGTCTATTTTGTGAAAAAGTACTCTGCTAAAACAGTTCACTTTTTATGTTTAGTTGCAGCAGCAATAGGTCTCTTGATTTTTCCATTCATTGAAAATAAATACTTACTCTTTCCCGCGATTACAGGTTTTGGTATTGGTTGGGCCAGCATGATGGGTATTCCTTATTTGTTAGTAGTGGGTAGTATCCCAAAAGAGAGATATGGTGTGTACATGGGTATTATCAATATGATGATTGTTATTCCAATGATCATTCAGAATCTAACCTTTGGTTATGTATTGAGAAATTTTTTGAATAACAACGCAAGTTACGCTGTAACATTTGCCGGAGTACTTTTAATACTGGCATCGCTTGCCACACTTCGCATCAAACCTGAAACAGAAAAAAGTAGATAACAGACACAAGACTTTAACTTGAAACTTCGAACACCAAACCATTAAACCTTAAATTCATGTCACCTTATTTTGCGGAATTCATAGGCACTGCGCTACTCATCTTATTAGGTGAAGGTGTTGTAGCCGGAATTGTTTTAAAAGATACGAAGTCACACAATGCCGGATGGCTAACAATATGCATTACCTGGGGACTTGCTGTAACACTTGCTATTTATGCTGTCGGCCGATTCAGTGGCGCACATCTCAACCCTGCTGTAACGGTTGGGCTTGCACTTAATGGAAACTTTCCGTGGAATCAGGTTGCTGGATACTGCCTAGCTCAAGTAACGGGTGCGTTTCTGGGTGCTGTGCTCGTTTGGATTCAATATTATTCTCACTGGGGAAGAACACAAGATGCTTCGGCCAAGCTTGCTGTATTTGCAACAGCTCCCGCAGTGCGATCACCCTTCATCAATCTTATCAGCGAAGTGATTGCAACAACGGTATTGATTATGGGGTTGCTGTTTATTGGTGCAAATAAATTTGTGGATGGATTAAATCCATTAGTGGTTGGTGCTTTGATCACCACAATTGGGTTGGGTTTAGGTGGAACAACAGGTTTCGCAATTAACCCTGCGCGTGACTTCGGTCCGCGCTTAGCACATTTTGTTTTACCTATCCCAGGAAAACGCGATTCAGATTGGTCATACTCATGGATACCTGTAGTTGGTCCTCTGCTTGGCGCATTTCTTGGCGCGTTTCTATATCAGACATTATTCATTTAATTATTGAACGAATCAACAATCATCAACATATAGAATGAAGTTTATTATCGCGCTCGATCAAGGCACTACCAGTTCACGTGCTGTACTCTTCAATGAACAGGGAGAGATCAAAGGAATAACGCAACAGGAGTTCGGACAAATATTTCCACAATCCGGCTGGGTGGAACATGATGCAAAAGAAATTCTGAATACACAGATGTCGATGTTGAATCGATTGATTCAGGAAAATAAACTGGAGCCTTCATCAATTAAAGCCATCGGCATCACCAATCAACGCGAGACAACGGTTGTGTGGGATAGAAAAACAGGTGAGCCAATTTATAATGCCATTGTGTGGCAAGACAAACGGACAGCCTCCATCTGCGAAGATTTAAAAAAGAAAGGACTTGAATCGTATGTTCGTGAGCACACCGGACTTGTAATCGACTCCTACTTTTCAGCAACCAAAGTAAAGTGGATTTTAGATAATGTTCCGGACGCAAAACAGCGAGCAACAAAAGGCGAATTAGCATTTGGTACAATTGATAGCTGGTTGATCTGGAACATGACAGGAGGTAAAGTACATGTAACAGATTACACCAATGCATCACGCACCATGTTGTTCGATATAAAGGAGTTGAAATGGGATTCTAAACTTTTGAACGAACTTGGAATTCCAGAATCGATGTTGCCTGAAGTAAAACCTTCTGCACATCATTTTGGAAATTGGAAATGGAATAATACAGAAATACCAATAGCAGGAGTAGCGGGAGATCAACAAGCTGCTCTCTTCGGTCAGGCATGTTTTGACCCAGGGATGGCGAAGAATACTTATGGCACTGGATGCTTTATGTTGATGAACACCGGATCAAAAATCCAACACTCAAAAAATGGATTGATTACTACTATTGCCTGGGGCTTGGATGGAAAAGTAGAATATGCATTAGAAGGTAGTGTATTTATAGCAGGTGCGGCTGTGCAATGGCTGCGCGATAGTTTGCATTTGATTGATCAATCAAAAGACTCAGAATACTTTGCTGCAAAAGCATTGGGTTCAAATGATGTATATGTTGTCCCTGCGTTCGCGGGATTGGGTGCACCCTATTGGGATATGTATGCGCGCGGAGCAATTTTTGGATTGACTCGCGATACCGGAAAAGATCACATAATAAAAGCCACACTCGAATCTTTAGCGTATCAAACAAAAGATATTTTGAATGCCATGCAGGAAGATGCTGGTGTAAAATTGTTAAGCCTTAAAGTAGATGGTGGTGCATGTGCCAATAACATCCTCATGCAATTTCAAGCCGATATTCTTGGAGCCGAGGTGGAACGACCAGAGGTAATAGAATCAACCGCGCAAGGCGCAGCTTACCTGGCCGGAATTCAAATCGGACTGTGGAAGAAACAAGACATTGTAAAGAATAGAAAAATTCAAAAACGATTTGCTCCCCAAATGGATGAAGCAACCCGAAGTAAACTGTATAAAGGCTGGATGAAAGCGGTTGAGCGAACAAAAGGATGGGTGGATTAATTTGTGCATTCGTGTCAAAAACATGGGCCACGAATGCACGAATAGGACCAAGTAGAAATAATATATAAAGTATCGTGAAAGACTTTTCTTTTCATAACCGCGAAAAAATAATAAGTGAGCTTTCGACAACTCAGTTCGACCTTATCATTATAGGTGGCGGAATAACAGGCGCAGGTATTGCGCTTGACGCTGCTTCACGCGGTTTGAAAACTGCTCTCGTTGAAAAAAATGATTTTGCATTTGGTACTAGCAGTCGCTCAACAAAATTGATTCATGGCGGACTTCGTTATCTCAAACAGTTTGAATTTGGTTTAGTAAAAGAAGTAGGTAGTGAGCGTGCTATTCTACATAAGCTTGCGCCTCATCTTGTCGTGCCGGAGAAAATGTTGCTGCCTCTCTATGAGAAGAAGGGAATGGGATACTGGCTTACCTCCATCGGTTTGAAAGTGTATGATATACTGGCAGGTGTTAAGCCAGAAGATCAACGCAGAATGCTTACAAAAGTGCAGACGTTGAAATATGAACCTCTTCTTCAACACGATGTAAAAGGAGGCGCCATCTATGCAGAGTATAGAACGGATGATGCGCGACTGACGATCGAAATTATGAAAACCGCTGTGCAACATGGTGCAGTGATTTTGAACTACACGAACGTAAAAGATTTTCTGTATTCAAATAATACGATTTCGGGAGTGAAGGTAGAAGAGGAACTATCGGGCAGAGCATTTTCAGTAAATGGAAAAGCGGTGGTAAGTGCTGCAGGACCTTGGGTAGATGAATTGCGCGAAGTAAATAAATCCAAACAAGGCAAGCGGCTACATCTTACAAAAGGTGTCCATATTGTTTTGCCACGTGAGAAACTTCCCGTTGCGCAAGCGATTTATTTTGATGTGGAGGATGGCCGTATGATTTTCGCAATCCCTCGCGGACGCACAACCTATGTAGGTACTACCGATACAAATTATGATGGATCAAAAGACAATGTCGTAACGAGTCATGATGATGCTCAATATTTATTGAAGGCTGTTAATATGATGTTCACATCCCTTCAGCTGAAGATGGAAGACGTTGAATCCAGTTGGGCAGGATTAAGACCATTGATTCACGAAGAAGGAAAATCCGCTTCTGAACTTTCGCGTAAAGATGAAATTTTTGAATCATCAACAGGATTAATTTCTATGGCAGGTGGTAAGCTTACAGGGTATCGCAAAATGGCAGAGCGTGTAGTAAACCTTGTGTCAAAGAAATATTATGATGACCGGGAGTTGAAAGAGTGCTTTACAGATAAAATAAAATTTGAAGCTTCACAGTTCGCCAATTTTAAAGAGGTGAAGCAATACATAGCCACTATATTTCAAAAGTTAAAGCTTTCCGGTTTTTCAGAATTAACAGCACGCTACCTGGTTGAGAATTTTGGTGCACAAACGGATTTGATTTTAAAACGATATGATATTCGGTCAGCGCATGAGAATCCGGAGTTATCCCTTCTAAAAGCAGAGCTCTGGTTTTGTATTCAATATGAAATGGTGACGGGCCTTCAGGATTTTTTTGGTCGAAGAACCGGTCTTATCAATTTTGACATTCATCGCGTCATACAATGGAAGCAAGAAATAGCGAACGAATGCAAATCACTTCTGAATTGGAATGAAGATAAAATGATTGCAGAACTTAAAGCTCTGGATGAAATAATTCATTCCGTGCAAAACTTTAAACATTAAAAAGTCGGGTCACTACTTCGAGTGATGGCACGACTGGCTTTTGAACTTTGAACTTTAAACTTGAAAATTTGAACTCAACCTGGTGGAAGGAAGCTGTCGTGTATCAAATCTATCCCAGAAGTTTTAAGGATAGTAATGGAGATGGTGTGGGTGATCTTCGCGGAGTTATTGAAAAACTGGATTACATAAAAAGTCTTGGGGTTGATGCGGTTTGGTTAAATCCCATTTATAAATCTCCCAATGCTGATGGTGGTTATGATATCAGTGATTACAATGATATTCAACCTGAGTTTGGTTCGCTTCATGATTTTGATGAATTGTTGAAAGGTCTTCATCAGCGCGGAATAAAACTCATCATGGATATTGTAGTCAATCATTCTTCCGATGAACATTATTGGTTTACAGAATCGCGAAAGTCGAAGGATAATCCGTATCGGGATTATTATATCTGGAAGCCTGGAAAAAATAACGGACCACCCACAAACTGGCCTTCGTTTTTTGGAGGTAATGCCTGGAGTCTGGATAAAACTAACGGAGAATATTATTTACATCTGTTTTCAAAAAAGCAACCTGATTTAAATTGGGAGAATCCTAAACTTCGAAAAGCAGTTTATGATATGATGAAGTTCTGGCTCAACAAAGGTGTTGACGGATTACGCATGGATGTAATCTCCTGCATTTCAAAAAATGTAGATTTTCCGGACACCGACACAGATGATTTTAATGAGACCATTAGAAAGTACTATGCGAATGGCCCTAGGCTTCGTGAATTTCTTCAAGAGATGAATGAAGAAGCACTTTCTCAATTTGATTGTGTAACGGTAGGGGAAGGTCCTGGAATCACCAATGCAAATGCACTAACCTATCTTGAAGACAAGAAAGGTCTGAATATGATTTTCCATTTTGGCCACATGTTCATTGATCAGGGTGCGGGCGGAAGGTTTGATCCAATCGCCTGGAGCATGGATGATTTTAAAGAGATATTTAAAATCTGGGATGATACTTTTTCGAAGCAAGGTTGGGGAAGTGTTTTTCTTGGCAATCACGATTTTCCGAGAATGGTTTCCCGTTGGGGAGACGATAAAAAATACTGGACTGAATCAGCCAAGTTACTCTGTACATTGTTAATGGGCATGCGAGGAACACCTTTTGTTTATGCCGGTGATGAAATAGGCATGACCAATGTTGAGTTATCGACTATAGAGGATTCAAAAGATATTGAAACTCTAAATGGTTGGAGTGAGGCAAAAAAGAAAGGTGTATCGGCTGCTGATTTTTTGAAGATTGCCAATCAGCAAGGTCGAGACAATGCTCGAACACCCTTTCAGTGGAATTCTTCAGACGAAGCTGGCTTTACCTCTGACAAACCGTGGATGCCTCTGAATTCAAACTTTAAACAAATTAACAAAGATGTCCAGGACGATGATCAGAATTCTGTTTTGAACTATTACCGCAACATGATTCGCATCCGAAAAACGCATCCTGTGCTTATCTACGGCACGTATGAGCCTATTGAAACAGAGAGTGAAAAACTCTTTGTTTATGTCCGTGAAAACGAAGAAGAAAAAATACTGGTAGCGCTTAATTTTTCTGATGAGACTGTTAACTTACACAATCGTTTCACCTCAAAAATTCAGGAAAAGTTAATCGGAAATTATCCACCGCTAACCCATGAATGGATAATCTTGCGGCCGTGGGAAGCGAGTGTTTACACATTATATAAGTAACTTTTATGACAAAAAAAGTAAAGGGTTTAATCGATGAGCATAGTCTTTGGGGCATCGACATGGGAGGCACAAAGATTGAAGGTGTTATCCTTAAGTCTGCAAAAGATCCGGAAATACTTTTTCGTGATCGTGTTCCAACAGAAGCCGATCAGGGCTATGAACACATTTTGGATCAGGTTAAGAAAGTGGTGGACATGATGAAGAAGGAGGCGGGCTTCAAACCTGCCAAACTTGGTATGGGTACACCCGGTGCCCTTGATCCAAAAATGGGAGTCATGAAAAATTGCAATTCGGTCGTAATGAATGGCAAGCCCATGAAAAACGATCTTGAAAAAATGCTGGGTATAAAATTAGAGATGGCTAATGATGCTGATTGCTTTGCTTTAGCTGAAGCACGCTTTGGCATAGTGAAGGAGGAGTATCCTGACGCGCGTGTTGTATTTGGTGTAATAATGGGAACAGGCGTTGGTGGTGGATTAGTGATTGATGGACGCGCCATTGTTGGCTTGCAGGGAATTGCCGGAGAGTGGGGACATAATTTTTTAGATGAGTCTGGCGGTCCATGCTATTGCGGTAAATCCGGTTGTGTAGAAAAAGTAATATCGGGTCCGGCATTAGAAGAATATTATTTCAAACAAACAGGGAATCGAAAACCACTGAAAGATATTGTAGCGCTTGCTGATTCGAAGGTAGATCCTACCGCACAGAAGACGATGATTCGCCTGGTTGAATTCTATGGCAAAGCGCTAAGTGTGATCATCAACATCATCGATCCGGATGTGATCGTAATAGGGGGTGGTGTAGGAAACATTGACTTGCTATACGATCGTGGATTTGATTCTCTGCGAAAGTATGTATTCAATAACCGACTTGATACACCAGTAGTAAGACCTTCTCTTGGTGACAGTGCAGGAGTATTCGGTGCTGCCTACCTTGTTAGTTAATCAACGAACAACTTCAACCCATAACCCAACAGGTATGAAACGAATCGCAATTCTCGGCCCCATTCCACGCGATCACATTGTTACACATCAAGGTGACTTGATCCAAAAGTGGGGATGCGTTACACATCCCGTTATTGCCTTGTCGACAATGGCGGGAGATAGAATGGAAATTATTCCGGTGTCGCACTTACGTCAGGTTGATTTGGATAACGTGATGGAAGTATTTCAAGGTTATTCAGGCATCAACACCAAATTCATCTCAACAAAAAACGACCAGGGCGATATTATCAGTCTGCGATTTTTGGATATGAATAATCGCGTAGAACGTCAAACCGGATTTATGGATCCCATCATGCCGGATGATGTAAAGAAAATACTCGATTGCAAAGTGTTTGTCTTCATACCAATTAGTGATTATGAAATTTCACTGGATACATTGAAGTTCCTCAAGAAGAAGAGTAAAGGTATCGTTGTCTTTGATGCACATGGTCCTACTACTTCTTGCTTGGTAAATGGAGAGCGGCAACGCAAGTTTTGGATCGATCGTGATCAATGGCTTCCATACATTGATGTATTGAAAATGAATTTAGAGGAAGCACATGCGTCCTGGTTCAAGAAGGAATACGAGAGTGTTGATTTTTCAGAAACTCCAGATGTTGATCGTGATCTACTTCGAACATTTGCCGTACACTGTCTCTCAAAAGGAGTGAAGTGTGTTTACATTACGGTTGATTCACGCGGCTGCCTCGTGTATTATATGGAACGCGGGAAATTAAGAGAAGAAATGGTTGAGGCTGTAAAAGTTGATAATGTAGTAGACACAACAGGATGTGGTGATTCGTTTGCCGGTGGCGTTGGTTTCGGACTATTGCAAAAACCAAGAGATTACATAGGAGCAGCGCGCTATGGAAATGCATTAGGAGCGCTAAGAACGCAAGGGAAAACGTTTGCGGTATTTAAATCGCTTGATGAAACTAATAAAATCATAAAGGAAACTTATTTTTGACGCCATTTTATTTGACGTAAGGCATGCGTGTGAAATTAAATAAGTGTTGAGATGGTAATTATATTCTCTCATTAGTTTTCATACGCATCACTCACGGCTAAAACAAAAACCTTAAACCTGAACCGCCTTGATAAAAGCCTGCATATTTGATTTAGATGGAGTGATTGTAGACACCGCGCACTACCATTATCTAGCGTGGAGAAGATTAGCAAACGAATTAGGATTTGATCTTTCAGAAGCAGACAACGAAAAACTAAAAGGTGTAAGTCGCATGCATTCGCTTGAGATTATTTTAACACTTGGCGGAGTTTCACTAAGCGATCATGATAAAGAGGTCTTAGCCAATAAAAAAAATGGTTGGTTTGTTGATTACCTGGAACGCATGTTACCGGATGAAATTTTCCCTGGGGTTAAACCATTACTCAACGAACTAAGAAGAAAAGGAATCAAAATTGCACTTGCATCCAGTAGCAAAAACGCAAAAACGGTTATTCAACTTCTTCATATTCAAAACGAATTTGATGTAATCGTAGACGGAACGATGACCGTCAATTCAAAACCCGATCCTGAAATATTTTTGTTAGCCGCACAAAAACTTGGACTTGATCCGAAAGATTGTCTTGTCTTTGAAGATGCGGAAGCAGGAGTCGAGGCTGCACTGGCAGCAGGCATGCAATGCATTGGCATTGGTTCACCTGATCAACTTGGCAAAGCAAATAAAGTAATCTCAACTACCGGAGCATTTCATCCCGAAGAGCTGGCAACTTTTTAATATCACAAACAACCCAACTTTAATAGATAACGAAATGAAAGCGTATCTCAAGCACCACGAATGGCAAATCATAGAGGAAGGTTTAGATCCTCATTATAATAAAATTTCAGAAAGTGTTTTCAGTATCGGTAATGGTCGCATGGGGCAACGTGCGAATTTTGAAGAAGAGTATTCTGGCGAAACACTTCGTGGAAGTTATGTTGCCGGTGTTTATTATCCAGACAAGACCCGCGTTGGATGGTGGAAGAATGGATATCCTGAATATTTCGCAAAAGTATTGAACGCACCAAATTGGATTGGCATTCACATCAGCATTGAAAATCAAAAACTTGATTTGGCGAAGTGTAAAGTAGAAAATTTCAAACGCGTACTCGATATGAAACTCGGACTTCTGTCGCGCAGTTTCACAGCCACGTTTCCGGATGGTAAGAAGGTAAGCGTGGAGTCAAAACGTTTTTGCAGTATGGCACATGGTGAAATTGGTGCGATTCGGTATGCCATTACACCTTTGAATTTTTCAGCGAAAGCAATGTTGTCTATTTACGTGGACGCTGATGTAGTGAACAAAGATTCAAACTACGATGAAAAGTTTTGGGAAGAAGTTTATAAAGAAGCATCCGAAGGTAGCGCCATTGTAACAGCACAAACGAAGAAGACCAATTTCCATGTAACCACAGGAATGCGTTACGTGATTGAGTCAGATGGAAAGAAAGCTGCATTCGATCGAATCAACACAGAGCTTCGTGAAAAATTTGCAGGTAATGTAATTCAACTTGATTTGCATGAAGGTAAAGCGTTAGAGATTTATAAATATGCAGCGGTATTGTCTTCTGAAAATCACCCGAAAGAGAAGTTAACTTCAGCTTGCAAAGCTGTGTTAGATGAAGCGGTTGTAAAAGGATTTGACGCTTTACTAAAAGATCACATAAAAGTATGGGCGCATAAATGGGAAGAATGTGATATTACAATAGAAGGAGATATTGCAGCCCAACAAGGTATTCGATTTAATATTTTCCAACTCACTCAAACCTACACCGGTGAGGATGAACGATTGAACATCGGCCCTAAAGGATTTACAGGAGAGAAATATGGTGGAAGTACGTATTGGGATACAGAAGCATATTGTCTTCCTTTTTATTTAGGAACATCTGAACCGAAGGTAGCGCGTAATTTATTGGTGTATCGCTACAAGCATTTGCAAAAAGCAATTGAGAACGCACAGAAGTTAGGCTTCATTGATGGAGCAGCATTCTATCCATTCGTAACGATGAATGGTGAAGAGTGTCACAACGAATGGGAAATTACATTTGAAGAAATTCACCGCACCAGTGCAATGGCCTATGCCATGCGTGACTACATTGATTACACAGGCGACAAAACATATTGGAATGAATTCGGATTGGAAGTACTCATCGGTATCGCACGCTTCTGGGCGCAACGCGTTAACTGGTCTGCCGATAAAAATAAGTTTGTGATCCTCGGTGTAACGGGGCCAAACGAATACGAGAACAACGTAAACAATAACTGGTATACCAATTACCTTGGTGCATGGACACTTCGTTTTGCACAAGAGGCAATTGACCACGTTAAGAAAGCGGATGCAAAACGGTTTGCTGAAATTGTTAGCAAGACTAAATTCAAAGAAACCGAAGAGACTGCAAAGTGGAAGGACATTTCAGAGAAGATGTATTATCCACACGATCCAAAGCGCGGTGTAATTCTGCAGCAAGACGGATTTTTGGATAAAGAACTTCGTCATGTCGATGATCTTAAACCTGCTGATCGTCCAATCAATCAAAAATGGTCATGGGATAGAATACTACGTTCATGTTTCATCAAACAAGCAGATGTACTTCAAGGCATTTATTTATTTGAAGAAGACTTTGATATTGAAACCGTTCGGAAAAATTTTGATTTCTATGAACCGATGACCGTTCATGAATCATCATTATCTCCATGTGTTCACGTTATTCTTGCCTCTAAACTTGGATATAAGGAACAGGCCTACGAATTCTATTTGCGTACCGCTCGTTTGGATTTGGATGATTATAACAACGATACCGAAGAAGGCTGCCACATTACCTCTATGGCCGGCACATGGATGAGCGTAGTGAAAGGTTTTGGAGGAATGAAAGTGAAGGATGGTAAACTACATTTCAATCCGTTCATTCCGGATCAATGGAAATCCTATTCCTTTAGATTGGAATTCCGCGGACGCGTTATAAAAGTAACCGTGAATCAGGATGGAGTTCAAACCAAACTTGAATCGGGTGAATCATTAGAAATTGAATTGAAAGGAAAAACAGTTAAATTAACTGCATAGTAAATAGATCGTGCCACTGCTCAGAGCGGTGGCACGACTTTAGATTATAAATTTTTCTTTGTATGTCTAAATCCATCTTTATAATTCTGGCGAAGGTTAATTCCATTATTCTTCCCCGATACAGCAAGCGTGATATCACCCGACTTTCAAAGTTTGATAAAGCATTGGTGGCGTATCGATATTGGGTGACGCTTCATGTTTTGGATTGAAGCATCCCGACAACTAAAGAGCTCGCACAATCCGGAAAGGAAGCATTAATACCTCACCTACAAATTTGAAGACTAAACCAATAGTTAGACCTACTATACTGAAAGGTAGTAGTAGCAACCAAACAATTGGGAAGAGAATAATCATCACAAGAGCGAGTGGCCAGCAGAGCGCAAAGAGTATGCACCAAAGTAAAATAGCAATCAGTGTCTTCATGATGAATGTGGTTTGAAAGTTTTCTGCAAACCATCAACCAAGTTTATAATCCCTGAATTTTAGCCGAATTGTAAGTTGAGGATGAATTGATTATCCGATTCTGTACAGTAAGGTGTACGGTAATGTATTTAACCATCACCATTACTCTCCGCTGGTAGCAGAAGATTCATTCCTTTCTAAATATTTTTCAATTCGAAGTGCAACATTTTCGCGAATGTTCATGTAGAAAAAATTCATATCGGCACGATGCCAATTTTTGGTGCGCAATAGAAAACGCCCTTTTATGTAAGGCTTGTTTGTCCATAACAGACCTTCATGAATTTGAGCATCTGCTAATTGTGGTGCATATGTAAAATGAAGTGCTACACCGCCTTTGTTTAGTTCTTTAGCAGCAAAAGTCTCACTTGAATTCCATAGTAATGGATTGGTGCACATTGCTCCTTTAAAGTACGTATCATAGTTACTAGGAATAAAATCTCTGGAGAATGTATTCCATGAAGCCCACACACCAACTTCGTCTGGTTTCTCAGTGGAGCAAATATTTTCAAAAGCATCCGGTGGAATGGGTCTGCCAATTAAGTAAGCGGCAACAAATTTATTTTGTAAAAGTTTTCCATCGATGTATTCTTTCATCAATCGTTCAGCATGATAACTTCCCTGACTGTGTGATGCAATAACAAAAGGACGACCGTTATTAAAATTGGATAGATAATATTCAAACGCGGCTTTTACATCCTGATAAGCAAGGTCCAGTGCTTTTGTTCCATCACTTCTGTTAGGAGTATAGAATGAATAGAGGTGAGCTTGTCTGTAATAGGGTGCATAAATTTTACAGGAACCATTAAAAATACTAGCCTGATTCAAAATAGTACTTTGTTGAATTTTGAGATTTAAAATTTCATCCTTTACATCGGCATTCCACTCGTATTGATTAGTCGGCTGTTCGGTAAAAATCGTAGGGTAAATAAAAAACACATCTGCCTTTGCTGTGGATTGCATCTCCTTTAGATCGGAGCGTTGAGGAATGCTATCGGCCGCATCTATCTTAGTCGGAAGAGAAGCCCAGTTACTGGGATTATTGTAGTCAGGTGCTAAAGGAACAACAGCCTTACTGAAATCATTTTTTATTGAATAAATGCCTTTATGGCAAGCACTGACGGCAATCACGAATAGAATAAATAGAAAATACCTTTGCATATTGTAAAGTTGAGAAATATTTTGAAGTGCTATTTTAAAAACTGACGTTAACAAATCATTTTATTTTATTTGTGAACCTTAGTGCCTTTGTGTCCTTGTGGCTTGAAATTCTCGTCTCATTGCCACTAAGTCCCAAGGGCACAAAGAAGCCACAAAGTATTCGTAGCATCAGATAAAAGTTATACATTCATTTTATGAAGAAACTCATATTACTTTTTACCCTCATCGTTCAGTTTGGTTTTAGCCAGGAACTGAAATGGAATACTATTCCCTTAAACGTCAAAACCTCTATTCGAGGTATGTCGGTAGTAAATGATAGCGTGGCATGGATCAGTGGAAGTGGTGGTTACATAGGAAGAACGGTTAATGGTGGTCTCGATTGGACCCTGAAACAAATTCCAGGTTTTGAGAAATTAGAATTTCGTTCGCTCTATGCCTTTAGTGCAACATCAGCTATCGTGGCCAACTCGGGTTCGCCTGCGAACATTTTAATTACGAATGATGGTGGATTGAATTGGCGAACAGTTTATACCAACGATAACAAGGATGCTTTTTTTGATGGCATCGATTTTTGGAATGACAAGGAAGGAATAATTTATGGCGATCCAATTCAGGGAAAGATGTTGATGCTTCGTACACAGGATGGCGGATTACATTGGGAAGAAATAGCAGGAAGACCTGCACTGGAAGAAGGTGAAGCGTCATTCGCTGCAAGCGGAACCGGTATTCGTTGTTTGGGGAAAAAGAAGATCGTGATTGCAACTGGAGGTAAAGTATCACGCTTGTGGATATCAAATGATAAAGGTTCACACTGGAATGTTATTCCATCGCCCATGATTCATGGAGAAAGCAGCACGGGAATGTTTTCGGTTTCCTTTTGGGATGAAAAAAAGGCTAACATAGTAGGCGGAGATTATTTGAAAGATTCGTTATCCATCGATCATAATTTTTATTCAACAGATGGAGGAAAGCAATGGTTAAAACCAATCACACCAACGCGTGGTTATCGCGAATGCGTAGAATACATTACTGAAAAATTAATGATCGCTACGGGACCAAGTGGTACCGACATTTCGCATGATGGCGGAATAAATTGGAAACCTCTATCCGATGAGAAATCTTTTCACGTTGTCCGAAAGGCCAGGAAGGGATCGCTTATTGTTCTCGCTGGAAATTCAAAAGTAGCCATCCTTAAATGAAAAAGGCTGACGAAGCAATCCCCAGACCATAAAATGAAAATGGCCTTGTCAGGAAAGCATTTCACTCAAAGGCGCAAAGAATTAAATACCAAGATCGCAAAGATAATCCGATGAACATGGTGCTCGCTTTTTATTAAACCTCTTTGCGTTCTTCGCGTTATTTCCTTTTCACCTGTGCGTGAAAAATTGAGATTCTGGTATTGTTTCTAAACGAATAGAAATACGACTCACCAGATGATTTATTTTTTTGGTCAGAATCATCCGACTTTAATGTAAATTTATTTCATGTTTCGAATGGTTATCATCTTGCTTGTATCAATGTATACATACACGCTGTATGCACAGCAGCAGGATGAAATTCGGAAAAGCATTTTCTTTGGTGGAGGTAGTTATGAGATTGATACACTCCAGCAAATTGAGCTCTATCAATGGCTTGATTCTGTTCCGAATCTATTAGAGAAATATAATATTCAGTTGATCAGCCATACTGATCCAATCGGTGGCAAGGCTTTTAATGAATGGCTTTCTAAAATGCGAAGCGAAGCAGTTCAATACCTACTCATCCAAAAGGAAATTCCCGAACACAAAATATCCATCAAAGACTGGGGCCTTGAAAATGCCGTGTATAGAAATGATAGCTATAAGGGCATGCGCATGAACAGAAGGGTAGATGTAATTCTTTATCCAGTTGTTTTTTGAATTTCAAAAGTCAACCGACCGCAGTCGACAGCCGACCGTTGACCGTGGACACCATAGCATCCGTTTCCGGACACCATTTTGCATAACCGGACGAGCAAAATGCTTTCTATTCGCCTTTGCAGCCTCCAAACCCCAAAAATTCCCTTGGCATTATTGTTGGCAACTATGGCCGGAACATCCCCTTAATATACATTTTACGACTTTAGACCATGATTAAACTAACAGACATAGACAAGTATGTTGACTCCCGTTTTCAGCGCACGTTCATTTTAAAAGGGGTAAACCTCACCATTAATCAAGGCGAGTTTGTCACGATTATGGGGCCCAGTGGAGCCGGTAAATCGTCTTTAATGAACATTATTGGGATGCTCGATGAGCCATCAGCAGGAGAGTATTACTTCTTTGATGAGCCTGTACATAAGATGCGTGAGAAGCAGAAGTCGGAGATGCATAAGAATTACATCGGCTTTATTTTCCAGGCCTATCATTTGATCGATGAGCTTACAGTTTATGAAAACATTGAAACGCCACTTTTATACAAAGGTGTAAGTGGAGCACAACGCAAAAGCATGGTAGCTGAAATGTTAGACCGTTTTAACATGGTGGCTAAGAAAGATTTGTTTCCGGAACAACTTAGTGGTGGACAACAGCAATTAGTGGGTATTGCCCGTGCCATTGTAGGTGAACCAAAATTATTATTAGCCGATGAACCTACCGGGAATTTACATTCCGATCAGGGCAAACAAATCATGGAGATTTTCAAAAAATTAAATGATGAAGGTATCACCATCATTCAGGTAACGCACTCGGAAGAAAATGCAAAGTATGGAAAACGTATTGTGCGTGTAGCAGATGGAGCGATTGCAGCAGATGAATTAGTAATAAATTAATGGAGTATATGAAGAGGATAATAATTTTAGCATTTGTTTTTTCTAATGTGTGGGTTTTCGCTCAGGATGATCAACCTGCAAACCTAACCTTTAAGGAAGCAGTTAAGATTGCGTTAGAAAAGAATGTAACACTCAATCAACAAAAGAATACATTATTTTCTCGTGAGGTTCAGAAGAATCAGAGTATGGCTTCGTTTCTCCCTTCGCTTGGTATTCAAGGCTATGCTCAGCGAAATGACGGGCAACAGCCTAACCCGGATGGTGGAGAATTAGAGAATTTGACAGTTGATAATTTAGGTGCAGGAATTTATGCGAACATGGATATTTTTTCTGGCTTCAATAAAATCCACACATTAAATCAAGGAATTAATCAATTCAAAGCTCAGGCCTCATTGGTAGAACGGGCAGAGCAGGACGTAATCTTTAACGTAACGAATCAATACCTTCAAGTTCTTTTAGATCAGGAGTTACTGAAGATTGCTGAAGAAAATCACAAGACACAACAAGTTGTACTTGACCAAATGCAGGAGCAAGCAAACCTGGGAGCACGTGCTGAAGCAGAATCGTACAGTCAACAATCACAAGTTGGAAATATGGAGCTACTCGCTCTAAGAGCTAAGATTACCTTAGATAATGATAAAGCAACGTTAGCTCAAACACTTCAATTAGATCCATCCATTCCTTTCGTTGTTACTTTTCCAACCTTTCAAGAGGGCTTTGGTTCCCTTGATGGGGTAGTGCTTGATAGTCTTTACACAGTTGCCCTTGCTAATCGAAAAGATCTTCAGCAAGCCGAGTATCAAATGAAAGCCAACCAGTATTCGTATAAGTCATCCATTAATGGAATCTTACCACGCGTTTCTCTTTTTGCTTCTTACACATCTCAATATATTTCAACAGTGGTGGATAATCCTGTATACGGGGATTTTAATAACCAATTTGGTAAAGTATTTCCAAGCTCTACATATGGTGTGAATCTAACGATTCCAATTTTCGATAGATTGGTGACCAGAAGTTCCCGTGTTACCAATAAAGTGATTTATGATAATTCAAAACTTCAATACGACAATCTTGAGAAATCAATAAAGATTGGTGTTCAGCAAGCTTTCAACAATTATAAATCCGTAATTCAAGCCTATCATGCTAGCCAAATTCAGTTTCAAGCGGGTGAATTGTCTTTAAGAACGCAACAGGAAAGCTTTTTACTGGGTGTGTCAAGCCAGGTTGCATTAGCTCAGGCCAATCAAATCTACGTCCAGGCTGCAGCCTCTAAAGCGCAGGCAGAGGTGACACTAACCTTTCAAAAGGTATTGTTAGACTATGCATTAGGCACCTTGAAGTTCGAGAATATTGAATAGGAGTGCTTTTCAGTAGCAGTTTCCAGTACATATTGGGACTTTCTGAGCTATAAAAGGTTAGTAGATCCAGTATCGCATTTTTAGTCTTTTTTCCTACCTTTGCGCCCCATTCGGTCGAGTGGGTTCTGGTAACAGAATGATCAATAAAACAAGTTTGTAGCAGCAAGCCCGGTTGTTACATGTATTCAGGGCGATTTTAGTTTATGGCAAAAGCACAAAAACCTGCAGAAAAGACGAAACGTCCTGCCGATGCTGAAGATGCTTCAGCACCCGTAAAAAAGGTAAAAACAACTGTGGAGATTGATATTGACGAGGAAGATCCCTTGGCCGAAATCAAATCAGCACAAAAAGAATCTATTGATACAGAAGCTATCCCGGTTTCTGAATTGAAGAAAGCAAAGTATGCTCAGCAAATTGCTGGCGAATTTGATTTTGAAGCATTCGCAAGCAAAGGCTTTGGCGAAGGGTATTCAAAAGAAAAGAAAGCGGAATTGAATCAATTGTATTCTGGCACTGTAGCGACTGTTAACACGGGCGAAGTAGTATCCGGAACTGTAGTAGGTATCAACGACCGTGATGTTATTTTGAACATTGGATTTAAGTCTGACGGACTTGTGCCGTTGGCTGAATTTAAAGACATGACCAACCTTAAAATTGGTGATGTTGTTGATTTGTTCATTGAAGAGCGTGAAGACGCAATGGGTCAGCTTTCATTAAGCCGCAGAAAAGCGAAGTTGGTGAAAGGTTGGGAATATGTACAAACCGCGTTGGATAAAGATACGATCATCGAAGGTTTTGTGAAACGCAGAACAAAAGGTGGACTTATCGTGGATGTATTCGGTATCGAAGCATTCTTACCAGGTTCACAAATTGATGTGAAGCCTATCCGCGATTTCGATATTTATGTTAACAAGTCGATTGAAGTGAAAGTGGTGAAAATCAACTACACCAACGACAACGTAGTGGTATCGCATAAGGTGTTGATCGAGAAAGATCTTGAGCAGCAGAAAACCGCCATCCTATCGAACCTTGAGAAAGGCCAGGTATTGGAAGGTGTGATCAAGAACATGACCAACTTCGGTGTATTCATCGACTTGGGTGGTGTAGACGGATTATTGCATATCACCGATATTAGCTGGGGTCGTATCAACCATCCTGAAGAAGTTCTCAAGCTTGACCAAACGGTTAAGGTTGTTGTTCTTGATTTCGATGGTGAGAAGAAGAGAATTTCATTGGGTATGAAGCAACTTACTGCTCATCCTTGGGATGCGCTTGCTTCTGAGCTGGCAATCGGTTCGAAAGTAAAAGGTAAGATCGTTAACGTAGCCGACTACGGAGCATTCTTGGAACTTCAATCAGGTGTTGAAGGATTGATCCACGTAAGTGAAATGAGCTGGTCTCAACATTTACGCAATCCACAAGACTTCATGAAGGTAGGAGATGAAGTTCAAGCGGTTGTATTGACATTGGATCGCGATGAGCGCAAGATGTCATTGGGTATTAAACAACTTACTGAAGATCCTTGGACAAGACAAGATGTTCTTTCGAAGTACGCTGTTGGTACGAAACATAAAGGCATCGTTCGTAACCTCACTAACTTCGGTTTATTCATCGAGTTGGAAGAAGGTATCGATGGTTTAGTTCACGTATCTGACTTAAGCTGGACGAAGAAAATCAAACATCCATCTGAGTTTGTTAAGGTAGGTGATTCAATGGACGTACAAGTTCTTGAATTGGATGCTGCAAACCGCAGATTGGCATTGAGCCATAAGCACACTGAAGAAAATCCTTGGGATACATTTGAAACCATCTTCACGATTGGTTCTGTACATAAGTGTACCGTTATCAACAAGAATGATAAAGGCGCAGTGTTAGAACTTCCATACGGTATTGAAGGCTTCTGCGCAGCGAAGAACTTAGCACGCGAAGACAATGCTAAAATCGAAGTTGGTGAATCATTGGATTTCAAAGTTCTTGAGTTCTCGAAAGAAGACAGACGCGTAGTGTTATCACACAAAGCAATCTGGTCGGCTGACGAAGAGAAATCAGCAGCTCCTGCAGCGGGTGCAGCTAAGAAGAAAGCGCCTGTAAAAGGAAATGCTATTCAAAGTAACAATCAACAGAACGAGCGCTCTACCTTAGGCGATCTGGAAGCGCTTAGTGCGTTGAAAGATAGAATGACAGGTGGAGAACCAAAGGCTGAATAAGCTTTTATAAAATTGAAAGAAAGGTGATGCCGGTATATGCGCATCACCTTTTCTTTTTTTAATCGCGTTGCAATACACGCTGTTTTTTATAGTTTTGCCATCATCAAAAATGGTCTCGTGGCCGAGTGGCTAGGCAGAGCTCTGCAAAAGCTTCTACAGCGGTTCGAATCCGCTCGAGACCTCTAAATTGCCCCAGTACTCTTCGTATTGGGGCTTTTTTATTTCATTAGTAAACTACTAGTAAACCAGGTAGTCAGTCTTCTCTTCTGCCTATGTGAATTTAAGAAAATTTGCGCATCTGAATGCAATCCGATACCTAAATCATTGAATAGAAAGTCCTGCCCATTGAAAATCATAGTTGATCCTACGGGAGAGTACGTGGAGATAACGGTTGGCGTAAGCCCCCTTTTGTTTTTGTGATGGATTGGAAATGCTACCACAGTACCCCTGTCAACTACTGGTTCCAGGCTTAAACTTTTCGGAGTCCGAAGGTAGGGTATTAGCTTGCTCAGCGTGTCATATTGTTGATTTAACGCAATACGTTACGGCTTGTAGCAATCGTTTGCTTTACCATCAAAGCAGTTTGGAGGAATATCCGAACTAAAAAATGACTTTTGTCAACTTGTATAAGTGAACGAATCCGTATTTTAGAAGCCGTTCTTGCATAGGTATATCAATTCATTTAACACTGTTGGCTACATAAATGATTGATGAGCATAACGATACCGATGACCTAATCCTAAAACTGCTTGCAGCAGACGATGCCGCTGCGTGTTCACTGCTTTATAAGTGTCACAGCAAAGCTGTTTATGCGTACGTGAAGGACTTCATTCCTGATCATGATGCAGCCAAAGATATTGTTCAGGAGCTATTCACAGCAATCTGGATTAAGCGACACTCCTTAAACTTGGTGCCTCCCCTCCGGAAGTACCTCTTCCGGGCCGCACACAACAAGGCAATTAACTACGACCGCGATAACAGGACGCGTCACCGGCTTATGGGAGAAATCGTAAATCGTTCCGGACACGGACGAATAGCTCCTGCTGCAGATTCAGAATTGGAAGCTCGTGAGTTGGAAGAGCAGATCAAAAAGGCGTTGGCGCGACTTCCCATGCACGCCAGAAAAACATTCCTGATGAGCCGCAAGCAAGGGATGACCTACAAGGAGATAGCAGATCACTTCCACGTTACTGAAAAAGCAGTAGAGAAGAATATGAGCAAGGCACTGAGCCTGCTGCGGCAGTATTTGGGTGTCTACATTAAAATGCTGGTGATCGCGTTGATCGAATAAATTTTAGAAAAAGTTCGCCCTGATGGTAGGGTATCACGAACACTATGTGTGATAGAGGTAAATAAGCACTTATGTCCAACATGGATTACAATATTCTTATACATAAATACCTGACCGGAGAAATTTCACCGGAAGACAAGAAACTGCTCGAAGCATGGCTTGTTGCGTCCCCGGAGAACAGGCAAACTTTTGATGAAATCAAACAAATATGGGAAAGTGCAGATGAGGATGATGAAGAAATAACAGACGAGACTTTTCAGGAAGAAATGAAAAAGCTTGAAAGTGCTGTTCAGGATTCAGTCAACAACGATAAGCTGATAAAAAGATATAAACGAACAAACCGGATTCGAAATCTCACCATTGTCGTTAGCTTAATTGTCACAGGTGCTTTTGCTGCTACATTCTACTTTAAAAAAACTCCGGTGAATTCCGTCAGCTTTTCAAACACCGGGAATAACATACTTGTCTTACCCGATAGTTCAAAGGTTCTGTTGAACCGAAATTCGTCTATCACATTTAATAGCACAGAGAACGCCAGAGAGACCGTACTTTACGGTGAGGCCATGTTTGATGTGAAAGAAGATCCGAGGGTATTCACGGTATCAGTAGGCAGAACGTTAGTGACGGTTCTGGGCACTTCTTTCGTTGTGAAGGCTTACGCAGATTCTTCCGTTCAGATTACTGTCATTTCGGGCAAGGTCAACGTGCGTTCCAACAACCAGGAGACAACGCTTGTGAGTGGTGAGAAATCTTTTGCAACACATACAGGGGCTTTAACAAAATCCGTAAACGTTGACCCTAATTTCAATTGTTGGTACACACGAAAACTGGAGTTTAAGAATACCGAACTGGAAACAGTGCTCAGGCTCGTGGAGGAATTATATCAGATAAGTTTCCGGGTCAACGAAAAGAAAATACTGGGCTGTCGCTTTACGGGAAAATTCGACAACGCACGTCTGGAGGACATATTGAAAACACTTGCGTTCAGTCTCGATATAGAATTCACTTCACAGTTTGGAAACTACTATCAGGTTTCCGGCTCTGGTTGTGTGCCATGAAAACTATTTACCTATGCGGATATTTTTACTAACCCTCTCACTTTTCGGAACATTGACGTTGTACGCACAAGTTGATCTTACAAGACGCGTTTCAATTGATGTCAAGGATGTTCGTCTGGATAAACTCTTCGAGATACTGGAGACCAATCACGGAGTGATCATCTCTTTCGGTATTGATAACATACCATCACATCTTACAATTAGTCTCTTAGCGAAAGACAAAACCCTTTACGAAATATTACAAATGATCTGCTCACAAGCAGGGCTCGTTTATCAGATCATTGACACGGCCATTGTATTTAAATATGCACGGCCACTGAATCAGCCAAGAATCGAACGTACTGCGGATACCACGAAGGTATCGATTAAAACAACTATAAATGCACCCATCCATCCACCACTAGACAGCACAACGAAAGTTACTGTTGGTGAGCAGTTGACTGAACAGCTCCAGGATTCGTCACAGCATTCTTTACAATCTTCACATCAAACAAATTCTCAGGATGCGAAAGACACTACACATCAAGTTATCAACAACTTCAAGCAGGTCGAACTTGCTCCGGTTCCTTCACTATTTTCAACGGCTAAAAAAAGATCGCGCGTTGGGTTTTATGGAGCGGGTGTATTTTTCAGTTATGCAGTGGATTATAATCGTTTTCATTTCATTGATCGGGACATCACGTTTCAACAATACGAAGTGGACTGGAATCATAGCTTCAGCACGGGTGGATATGTTATCGTCTCCTCGAAGCTATATGTTTCACTTGGTGTTGGGTATGCGACAAAGGATTTTGCCTTGAACTACCATTACCGTGTACTCGACCCGGATGATCCTTTTCCAATTCCCGATAAGACAAGAGTAGAAATTCGGTATTTGGAAGTACCCCTGACAATTGGTTACGGAATACTCACCAAAAGGAAATACTCGCTGTGTATTTCGGCTGGTTTCTATCCGTCTTACCTGGTTGAAAAAAGTGAACGCACCACCTATCTCAACAATGGTAATCCGTCAACCACCTATTTCGTAAACGCAAACCGTTCTACTATATACAGTGGCACCTTCGGCTTTATTGCACATTATTCAATTGGTACTAATTGCGGAATCTTTATTGAGCCCGGATACATGTACTTCATTGGAGCTGTTAATAAAAACGCGATGGAGGCCAACTTCTCTCTTTTTAGGATAAAGACCGGAATTCAATTTTCATTGTACAGAAAAAAATAACCCCGTTTCTATGAAAACATTTCTACTCTTACTGATACTGCAATTTATTTCGCTCATTCAAAGTTTAGCGCTAGGGGTTACGATCAATCAAACTGGTACTGCTGCAAACTCTTGTTCACGTTCTCTAACTGCTGTTGTTAGCGGAGGCTCCGGTAGTTACTCCTACACGTGGTCCATTGTAGCGCCAGCGATCACATGGCCCACCACGAATGGCGTTGCCAGTGTCAGTCTTGCATTGAGTCAGACTGCTGACGTGAACGTGTCGGTGCAGGATTTAAATTCAAACCAGATTGCGTCTGCCACGGTGACGGTCTATCGCGTCCTGACAGGAAGTTTCAATACGTTCATTCCTAACCTGATTACACCCAATGGTGATGGCTATAACGATAATTGGATCGTTACCGATTCAGGCACAAACTATAGTCCAATCAATGCCTACAGTTATACGCTTACGATTAAAAATTCCAGCAATGTCCAGGTGTTTGCGGCCAGTGCCACGGTCACTGCAAATCATTTGGGTGTCATCGGTGGAGATATTAACTGGAATGCCAGATTAAACGGAACAGGTAGTATCGTTCCTACAGGCGTCTATACCTACCAACTCACACTGGTTAACTGTTCCCAGTCCACTGCTTACAACGGACAACTGAATGTACTTTATTGATGAAATGATTACACCTCTTCGGTAGGGTGATCGATTCTATTTGTGTAATGGAAGTGCAAGAACACCCGGAATTCTTCCGAGTGTTACAACTCATTACTGTCATCGATCATGCATGAATGCAGTCTTAAAATATGAACTGGAGAAGTTGGAGCATGTCATTACCAACGAACTACTCGCTACGCGTGAGCAAGGAGTTTCTGTTACGTCAGATCAGTTAGAGACATCGAAGAATATTTTGCGTGATGAGACCGAGAGAATCAAAAAGAAGTTTGTCCATGAGATTTATGTCTTCGAAGACGAGCGCCACCTGGAGCGGCACATTCAGTTACATCAACAGGAATTGATTCGCCTGATGGATCAGCTTGCTAAAGTCTTAGATGATAGGAGTGAGGATCATAACTATTACGAACTCCACCGACTGTCCTGTGGTGCAGTTGAGGAACTATTGACTTTCATTGAACGACACTTCACAAAGTATTTCGATCAGGATACAAAGGCTCCTGAAAGCTACATCACATTAGCAGGTAGCGACATTGTGAAAACCTATGGCGAGCTTCAGGATCACCTCAACCGGCTATCAACAGAACCTCAACTCATTGAGCTCGTGCTGCATCCCATGAAGAAGTTCATTGAGAACATTCCTGCAGGACAGATCACCTACCGGAAAATTATTTACGTCAAGGAGATTCAAAAAGAGATTCAGCGCATAGTCAATTTCAAGAAGGATGAAAGCAGCATCGATGATGACCTTCGGTCTGAATTGCTTTATCTGAACTATAACACCATTAAATACTTTCGCTACTACACCAACTATGTTGTTGCTCAGTTGGAAACAGTCGATTCATCCTCAGGCAGAATCGAAAGGCTGTCTTTTTTCCTGAAGATGGTCAACCAGACGCAGGTCAAACCTGGTGTAGGTTACAACAGAACGATACATTCTTTGAAGGAACAATTAGCCGAATGGATTGCAGAAGAAGTATTCTATCTGGAAAAGATGCATAAGCTGAATGAGAAAAATGCGGCAGGCGCTGTGCTGGCAGACGACTTCAAACTGAAAACCGAAATGTCCGTCTCGCAGTTGGCGTATTTGCTGAGGGTGTTTATCGAAACGAAATTCATCAACAACAAGAACGTATCTGATCTGATCAGATTCTTTTCGCGGTTCTTTCAAACGAAAAGACTGGAAAGTATTTCGTATGAGAGTTTCCGAGTACGCTATTACAATACGGAAGATGGGACAAAGCGGAGCGTTCGAAATATGCTATTGCTGATGGTTGACTACATAAACAAGAACTAACATGATGCGACTTATTTTATTATCAATTGTACTGACCATTCTTTTCCAAGCCTGTTCGAAAAAAGAGGTGACGCATGAACAGATCGTTGGACGATATGTCAAAGAGGTAGACTTCGAAGTACCTCATCCGATTACAGGCAGCAAGTTGGGTATGGGCAAGATCCGCGATACCATCTTTATCTTACCCAAACAGAACGGGTACGAGATCGTCAATAACAAATGGAGGAAAAATGATTATGACACATTGGGGTGGCAGAACCTGCAACTCGAGGACAACCATCCGATGCCAACCTACCGGGCAACATTCGATCCTACCGACAGCACGCTTAACCCTGAATTATCCGGTTTATTTTTATCTTTAAAACTTGACATGGTGAACAATCGGCTGCGAAAAGGGAAAAGTAAACGCAATATCTATTTGAAGGTAAATTAATGGCCGTATTAAAATAAAATTCAGAGAGCCCATCTATGGATAAGGCAGGATAATCGAAAGATTTCCTGCCTATTTTTTTTGCACCAAGTTCGGCTCTTACGCTGACTCCTTGCCAGAGACTACGGCATAAACCCGCATCCCCCGCTCCCTTCCATTTATTCCGTTTCCTCCGGTAAGGAGCACACAAGGATTTCATCCCTTGTGCTGTCATCGTAACAGCCGGTGTAGTCGCGCATAAAAAATGTTCAACTTAAACATGATGCGTTATGACAGACTACATCGAATTAGTAACAACAACACCTGTAGATGAATCTTGTGCACAGGTAGGAATGGAAGACTACATCAATCAGGCACGGCTTGAAGCCCGCACTTACATTAGCCAACTGCAGCGTGTGTATGGTGCTCCTCCGGTAGGATCTCACTTCAAGATCATCCGTTGTCCTCACGATTTTGGCACGTACCTCGACATCCGGTTTTACTATGATGACGAAGATCAACGGCATGTGGCTTACATGGATAATATCGAACAGGGTTGTGAGCAGTGGGATGAATCTTCCTTATCAGAACTGGAAAAACAAGGGTATTGCGTGCAACATACCTGAGTTATTTCATAATCGAAGTAGTAGGAGTTTATTTCAATCTCCTGCTACTTCATTTATTGTATAGAAGCCGGGACTCGTATGGCGTTTTATTATCTTGCCATAACATGAGAGAAGAAGAGAACACATCCGTAGATGAGAAAAAACAAACACCCGATACGATTGACAGAATCCGCGTGCTGAGAAACGATCTGATCAAAAGTTTACTGGTTGATGAAAGTCTTGTAAAGTATCTTTTAGAGAGGTATAGTCTCTCAAATGTTTCCAAAGTAAGGCAGGAATTCATAAAACGCTCACTTCAAACATTGCTAATTGCTCCAGTCGATCTGGCGCACTACGGTCAACTGATATTAGTAATGAGAAAAGACAATGGAGCAATACCGGAAACCTACCTCACGCTTTTCTATCAGGATATCGACAAGGCGATTAAGAGTTTTGTGTACTGAATTTATTTGTTCTCGGTTCGACCTTGCTTTCTACTTTCAATGGTTCATGTATGATCTGAACTTCGGCAGTTTCTTATTGACTTTTTCGATATTGAATTTCTCCGGATAATAGCCACGACCTACCCATTGTTTTATCAACGAGTATTCAGGATGTTTTTTATCCTTCAGGATTTCAAGTTTATCGTAGAAGCCGTGAATGCCACCGCTATCTTCAGGGGGACAAGCCAGCTGACCTTCTATACATAATGGATAAATATTCCCTTCTTCCTTTTCCAGCAACTTCTCCACCTCAACAATATGCTCCCAATCATCACCGAAATCATACAGGTAGGTGAGTGCCATATCTTCCTTTAAGAGTAAATCCAGAGTCACTTCATTGGCATCTGCTACATCTTCAAAAGCTTCCTGCGGATCGATGTATCCGATCTTGTAATCACCCACCTTGAACTCGAACAGGTGTGAGTTCCTCCAGCCCATGCTGATCTGAATGATGTGATGAAGGAAGAAGAAGGTTATAGAAGCAGGAACTGTCACTTCGCGCCAAATGGCGGGGTTAGTATTGTTTAGGGTGATTTTAATGGAAATGATTTCCTGCATTGCCGGACGAAATGAAATTAATATACGACCGGTGCAAGTTAGTAAGGGGTGAACAAACTTAATTGCTCACCCCTGATTTAGTAAGTCAATTAATTGTTGTTGCCCTTTTTATTAACACAATTGAATCAACGGTACTTTAATAAACTTACAAAGCTTCTTTTGATTTTAAAAAATGTCGTTCACCTAGCATCGACAATTTAATGACCTGACTTTTCTCATTTTCTACGCAAGATGTATTAGAAAATATGAGCAACTTTTTGAATACTTCTTTTCTAAATTTGGTCTCGGAAAGAATGGCTATTGCTTTCGCACAACGTCCTGTGAGGTGGAGGTTTTGGTGAAACCTTTAGTTTAACTGAGTCCAAACTATATCTTTCCAGGTCATGAACGAATTTATTTTGGCTTTTGATGCTATTTACGACCTTAAAAAATTTCAGACAAACCTAATTTTCGTTACTTTTCATGAATGAGTGATTTTGTGTATTTAGATAATAACGCTACTACAGCGCTAGACACCAGGGTGTTGGATGCTATGCTTCCATACTTTAAGGAATTTTACGGAAATCCTGCAAGTTCACATCATTTTGGCCATCTAATTAATAGGGCAATTGACGAAGCTAGAGAAAAAATTTCTGACCTAATTAATGCTGAGGCGAAAGAAATCGTTTTTACATCAGGGGCAACGGAAGCGATAAATTTGGCTATAAAAGGAACAGCTCTTCACACAGCAAATCAGAAAAGGCATATTATCACTGTGCAGACTGAACACAGGGCTCTTCTGGATACTTGCACTTACTTGGAGACTATCGGATTCGATGTAACCTATTTACCAGTACAAGCTGATGGTATTTTGGATTTAGAAATTCTAAAAAGTAATATTCGAAATGAGACGTTTCTCATTGCAGTAATGCTCGGCAATAATGAGACTGGAGTAATTCAGAATATTAGAGGCATTTCTGAATTGGCGCATGAACGAGGAGTGTTTGTTATGAGTGATGCAACACAGGCTGTTGGAAAAATTCCTATTGATGTTCTTGATCTTGACGTTGATTTGTTGACTTTTTCGTCACACAAGATGCACGGGCCGAAAGGAATTGGTGCCCTGTATGTAAAAAAATCTAAAACCAAAAAAATCGCCCCTTTAATACATGGCGGGGGCCATGAGGGCGGATTAAGAAGCGGTACCTTGAATGTTGCAGGAATTGTGGGATTTGGTGAGGCATGTGCAATTGCGCATGCCGAGATGCATGATTATGAACCGAGAGTAAGAATGCTGCGAGATGAGTTAGAGAAAAAACTACTTCAAGTCCATGGCTCCAGGGTGAACGGAAACATTATTGAAAGACTATACAACGTTACAAATATTTGCTTTGAGGAGTTTGACGCCAACGCATTCATTGGTAAGAATAAGACGTTAGCAGTATCCAACGGGTCTGCATGCAGCTCTGCTGTATTTGAACCATCACACGTTTTGTTGGCAATGGGACTCTCGGATGATGATGCGTTTGGATCTATTAGATTTTCTTTGGGGAAGTATACAATGGAAGCTGATGTAGAAGCTGCTATTAAATTGATTGAAAGAGAAATTGCAGTAAAGAATTAACGATAAGGTTGTGACTCAGTTGTGGATGAAAAGTAAAGAGGTTGAAAAAATGTTAAAAATTAGCTCTTGCCATTTAATGCATCTACGAATGGATGATACACTCAGACATAAAAGAGAGGGCCGAGCATTTTATTATTTAGTTGATGATGTGTTGAATTTAAAAAAAGTGAAATGTTAAGAGATATAAGTTGGCCTGAAGACAGATCCTATAAGAAGGGAAAAGAGAATGAGCCTATTCAATTCTATATGGATGCATTGTCAAATAGTAAGAGCTTCGACTTACTGTTAGGTTACTTCAGCTCCGCTGCTATAAATGTATTATCTCTAAGCTTTGCTTCCTTTCTTTACTCTGGAGGGAAAATGCGAATGATAATAAATAATATCCTATCAGCAGAAGACAAAGACGCCATCATCGCTGCCAAGACAACGAATTTTCAGAACGACTTAATTGACCTGAGCAACATTAAAGATCTAAAGCGAAGCCTTGGAGATTATGGTATACATTTTTTTGAATGTATTGCTTGGCTGATCGCGAATAATAGGATTGAAATAAAAATTATTAAACCAAAAAAAGGTGAAGGTATTGCACATTATAAAAATGGCATTTTTTATGATGGACAAGATTACGTAGGCTTTTCGGCATCCTGCAACTTTACATTTTATGGATTGATAGAGAATCTAGAAAGACTTGAAACCTTCTTAAGTTGGGAGAATAGTAGGTCAACAAAATTCACTAGTGGAATTAAAAAAGACATTGAGAGCATACTTCGCGAGGAAGATACAAATGTTGAATATTTAGATATTGAACAAGTTCAAATAGCAATAAAAAATGAATTTGGTGACAAATCAATAAACGAACTGCTCATTAAGGAAAAGGAATTAATTCAAAGAAAAGACAAGGCACTAGAAAATAAGGAACTCAGAAAGACTATAGAAAAATTAATAGCTCATATAGAAGAAATTATTCGAGAACCAAGATTTCCTTACCCTGAAGGACCAAGAGAATACCAAAATGAAGCTTATAATAACTGGAGAGCTAATGGCTTTAAAGGTGTTTTTGCAATGGCCACCGGCACAGGTAAAACGATTACTTCTTTGAACTGTCTTCTTAATGAGTATAAAGTTTCTAAATCTTACAGAGCCGTAATTGTTGTCCCTACTACCGCATTATTGCAACAGTGGAAAAAAGAGTGTGATAAGTTTAATTTTAAAAACGTACTTACTATTAGTACAAGTGAAAATTGGAATGATGATCTTTCTTTCCTTCATACTGCGGCCAAGCTCATAAATACATCATTTATTGTTATCGTCACGTATGCTTCTCTAATAAGACCTAAATTTCAAAGTCATTTTAATCAGCTTCCAGATGATACACTATTCATAGCAGACGAGGCTCACAATATGGGCTCACCTTCTCTATTAAGACTCCTACCACGAATTCATTTAGGGAAACGAATTGGGTTGTCAGCGACCCCAAATAGAAAATATGATGACTTGGGTAATGAAGCAATCGAACAATTTTTTAAAGATAAATCTCCTTTCGTTTATAGTTATACTATGAAGCAAGCAATGGAGGTAGGTTGGCTTTGCAAGTACACTTATTATCCCCGCATAGTCCCTCTAAAAGATGTAGAGTTAAAAGAGTACTTACGCATCTCACGCCAACTTCTTAAATACTTTGACAGTAAAACGGGAGGATATAAAAAAAGTGTTGAAGTTGAGATGTTGCTATTGGAAAGAAAGCGAATCATTCATAAGGCAGAAAATAAACTAAGTGTTTTCAAGGGAATAGTGTCTGATGAATTTAGAAAACGAAAAAATCTTAAGTATACCCTTATTTATGTACCTGAAGGTAAAGAACCTGATTACGAACTCAATGATGATTTCGTAGAGACAGAGGAAGATATTAGCCTTATAGATGAATATACAAAAGCAGTTAGCAGAACAGATACCTCAATTATGGTAAAACAATACACTGCTGGGACAAAGAATCGTGGTGAGATTTTAAATGATTTTGAGGCTGGTAAAATTCATACTTTGACTTCAATGAAGTGTCTTGACGAAGGTGTCGATGTTCCTCGTTCAGAGTTAGCTATTTTCTGTTCAAGTACTGGTAATCCTAGGCAATTCATTCAAAGACGTGGACGTGTGCTTCGTTTACATAAAAACAAAGTTCATGCAGTTATTTATGATCTCATTGTGGTTCCAGGAGTAGGAAGCGAGGAAGAAACCTACTCAATGGAACGCAGCTTAGTGCGAAAAGAAATTGAACGAGTTGTTGATTTCTCAACACTTGCAATGAATCGGGCAGATACATACGATACTCTTAAGGACACGTTGGATTATTACAATTTAAATCTATATGATTTCGAAGACTCAATAATTTAGTATTGATATGGCTAGAAAAGACGATATTTTAAAAAGTTTCCTTGAGCACAAGATGCTAACGGAAAAGTATGAATTGTCATCGTCCGACATTCCTCAAACTGTGCGAGAAGGTTTGAAGTCAGATAAACCAATAATCAAAGCCATTGCAATGATTGTTGATAGTTTGGAGGCAAGTACACCAGTGACGGATAAGGTATTGCATACCACGATCACACAACTCCTAAATACAACTGCAATATGATTATCAAAGAAATTATTATTGAGAATTACCTTTGCTATTATGATGTAAAGAAATTCCCATTGGCAGATGGTTTAAATATTATTCTAGGAGAAAATGGGGAGGGGAAAACAAAATTCTTTGAAGCTATTGATTGGCTCCTGAATGAAAATGCATCTAATTTAAATCTACTGGTATCTGCAAAGGCATTGTCAGAAGCTGAGCTAAATTCAAATGTTCGAGTTCGAGTTGGGATTGTCGTTGAGCAATATGGAGAGACCAAGATCCTTGAGAGATCATTTTTGGCAAAGAAAACTAGTGGTGGTCAATGTACTACGAGTAATTTTTCGCTAGAAGGTATTGAAGAAACTAAATCTGGAGAGCGTACACAAGTAGATGGTCGAGTTCTTCTTGATCAAATATTTCCCAGTCAATATAGAAAGTACTCGATGTTCAAAGGTGAGGCGGAGTTGAATATTTTTGAAAATGAGGATGCGTTAATTAATTTAATTAATCTTTTTTCTGAAGCTAAACATTACGAAAAGTATTCTGAAAAAGGGGCATTCCTAAAGGAAAGAGCTGAAAGAGCTGTTGATGACGCTACCCGGAGTGACAGTAAAAATCAGAATCTGTATAGGAAATTAGAAAGTGAAATTGCACAACTAATAGAAAAGAAAAATAGGATTGTAGTCTATCTTGACAATGCCAATGACCAGGTTAGAAAAACTGAATCAAATCTTCAGGAAGTAGAAAATCATATAAAAAATGCAGAGGCACTGGATATTGTAAACAGAAGACTTGAGGAAGTCGAGAAGAAAATATCTGAAACACAGGCTGCAATTGATGAGAATTACACTACATCTCTTTTTGATGAAAGCTGGATGCTTACAAATTTTGAATCTATACATCAAGAGTTTGCGATTAAGGTTTCAAATTTCAGTAGCAAAAAAAGAGAATTGCAGTCTCAATTTGACAAAGAAATTGGTATTAAAGAGGGCAAGAAAAGAGCTAAGGCTGAACTTTTAAACAATTCTATTCCACTTCCTGTGGGGGTTCCTTCCAAAGCACATATGGAAGAAATGTTAAAGGACGAAATTTGCAAAGTTTGCAATCGCCCTGCGGCAAAAGGATCTGAAGCTCATCAGTTTATGTTATCACGACTCGCAGAATATCTGAAGTCACAAACACCAGAAAAAGAAAGTGATGAAAAAGTACTTTTTAAAAGTGATTATACTACACGTTTGTTTAATCTAAGTGTTACACACGAGGATAATTTGGCTAAACTAAGAGGTATCAAAGAAAAGATTAAAGGCCACTTCGAATTTAATGATAAAAGAAAAAATGATCTTCAGGAGTATGAAGGTACACTTCAAAAGGAGCTTAGCGAGAGAGAAAAGATTATTGGCAGTTCTACGGCCGGGGCTGATAAGTTAACAGATGTGCTTAAAAATTATAATGCATGGCAAAAGGATTTGAAAAATTATAATAGAGATATCATCAATTATGAAAGTGAGTTAAAAGGATTTGACTCTGATTTAAAACTTAAAAAAGATGAAAAAGAAAGCATTGATCTAAAATCAGCTAGTACTTTCTTGATTAAGACCCGAGCGATTTTGCGAGATATTGAAACTATAATTCTTGATACTAAAGAGGAGAAATTTGATCAATTCATTGGTCTACTCCAGGATAAATCGAATGATTATTTTACTCAAATGAATAGAGGAGCATTTACGGGCTCAATTATTTTCAACAAACAAAAGAAAGGCAACAAAACAATTGTTTCGATTGAACTACAGGAAGATGGAAGGCCAATATATAAGCCAAATCAATCACTACAAACCTCGATGCATATCTCGATACTTTTTGGCATTTCTCAATTGACGAAGGAAAAAAGAGAAGAAGGTTATCCATTAATTTTTGATGCTCCTACTTCTTCGTTTGGTGAAACAAAAACCGGTGAGTTTTTGAATATCATTGCAGAAACTGACAACCAAATTATTTTGCTTTCAAAGGACTTCATTGTGAAGGATAAAAAATCAGATAACCTTTCAATAAAATCTGAATTTAGCCAGGTAAAAAGGGATAAGGCTTTTTGGCTCAAACTCCAGAGACCATTTGATGACAAAGTTCTTAGGACTATAAATACAGAAGTAATAACGCTATAGGTATGGATAATCTGTTTGATAAATGGAAGACTAAAATTCCAAGATACGATGAGATCTTTAGAGAGCCTCTATTTGATTCCCTAACTAAGAAGGGTGGGGGTTCTGAGCGTACAAAGGTAGATTTGGGAAAACACTTTAGTAATAACTATGAGCTTTACATGTATGCCTTTTTTCTTGGACTGTACAATAATGAGTTTGTGCCTTTTCCAGAGGGCTCTAAGAAAGCAGATTTTAGTCACGCAATTCAACATTGGGGCAGTAAGAGTGGCAGACTAGAGCGAAAGGACTTCACCGTATTGCAAGAGTATATATATACCGCTTTGATAGCAAAAACTGATGTTGATTTTGTTGCGTTAGAGAAAGGAGACATTACAGAAGATGAAGTTGTAAGGCAATTAATTCAAACAATGGAAGGATACACAAATGGAGGCCTTACTTTGATTAAGGAGAAGCAAGAAGAAAATTCAAATTTCTTTTTGCAGCCGACTTCATTCTTGAATATGATTTTGGAAAGCCGTTAAATAATTAAAGATATTTATTTAGACTTTGAAGTTTTTTAGGGAGCTAAAATTATTTCGTCTCCGCTTTTGATCATTCTGTTAAAGACGCGTTTGAGATTAATAATTACGTTTTCAATATCTCGATAGCGACTTGTCTTAGAGTTATTAAGCATTGTCCGCACGGTTTGATATAATTCATCATTGTTAATAAGAAAGTCTTTTCTTCTAATACCTCCCTCTGGTGAATTACCTTGCAAAATATACCAAAGAACCTTGCCAAGTTGATAAATATCAGATTGATGATCTATGTTACAATCAAAATGTTTACCCCATGGCATAGATTCAGCCAGAAATTTATTCATTGATTCTGGAGACATCCATCCCCTAGGACCTATCCATCTTTCGCTTTTAAAAAGTTGATCAAAATCATTTTTCCTGTGATTAATAAGCCCCAGATCCGAAATCATCCATTGGTTATTAACAAAAAGGATGTTGTCAGGCTTAATATCGCGATGATAATAACCCAATGACCAAAGCTGTTTTAAAGATTCACATATTTCCAAGCAAAGAGATATCCTATCAAATAAAGTCAGCTGGTTAAATTCCAAATAAGAAGCCATATCACTCTCTGCATAATCCATAACATAATATCTGAAAAATCTAAAACCATTTTTGTTTCTAATTTTAGCTTTCCCATTATAGTGTACCTTGACAAGGTTGGGAAGATTGTTTGTGTTGCATTCCAGCAAAGCATTAATTTCAATCCCAAATCTCTGGCTTTTAGGTTGCTCTGCGAACCTATCTATCCAAGTTTTACAAACTTTTAATACAAGTTCTGGTTTTGCTGGATAACCCTCTGACTCATCATATTCCTGAGCTTCAATCAACTTTATTATACAACTATTACCACCTTTATTCCCAGGGTCGGCATTATTTAGATAATATGGTATGTAGTCGACATTATCTATTTGAATAATGTTTTCAAATGGTTTTTCAATGTTCATTGTTAACCATCGATCCATGCTGATGGAGTCAGGAAAATTTATGTCAATGCTCATTTGATATCAAGCAAATAGAAACCACTAATATCAATCATGTCAACTTTAAATATATTTAGACTATCGAAGAAATTTGCTATGTCAGCTATAACTTCATTCTTACTAACATCTTTTTCTTTATTTAAAAGGAGCCTATTAAAAAAGTCTAATCTCGATTGACGAGCCTTCTTTGAATTTGTTTGTGAAACACAATTGAGTGCATAATCCCTCATGGGAAGACAACCAACTAAAGATGGGGATATGTAAGGACCAATCCTTACAAGAATATTATACTGGTGACGCAGCAAATCGTTTGATTCCCCAATATTTTCGTTAGCAAAATTAAAAAGTGTGTAGAAGTCGTTTCTTTGCTTGTATCGTGTCTTTGCTATTGGGATAATTTCATTCATAAATCCAATTCTATCAATTATTCTCTTAAAGAGTTTACTAAGCTCTTCAGCTTTTTCTTTGGATATGTCATCTTTATAGATTTGTTCAATAACTTCTTTTTTGTCCTGAATTCCATGTAGTAAATAAGCAACGAGCTCTTCAATAAAATTTCTATCTACCATTCGTTTAGAAGAGGCATCAGTAAATAGATTTAGATTCATTAAGTTTTGGTATTGAAGAAGATCCTCGACAAGGCTCAAGTAGTTGGTTGATGCAAACTCTGCTTTATGAATTTCTGGTGTTGTGAGGTGTTTACCTTTCTTGTTTACCAAAACGTAAAACTCTTCAATTTCTCGATCATCACTAACATCACCGATTTCGCCAATGCATAGTTCATAATTCAGAAAGGAATCGCTGTCAATATTTTCGAAAAATTTGCCTTGTGAGTTTGTGATTTTATTTTTGCAAAATCGATGGATCGTTCTAGCGCGTTGTTGGCCATCAACCATTTCAGATTGCTTTTCTGTTCTTTTGTAGATAAAGAAATTTGGAAGCGGATATCCTTTTAAAATTGAATCAATTAATGCCTCTTGATCTTTTCTGGTCCAGACGTCATTCCTCTGATAATATGGTTTGAGATCTATATTATCATTGTCGATCCATTGCACTAAAAGTTTTATCGGTATTGTCTTAATTATATACTTCATGCGTTCTATATAAAGCAAGTTGCACAACTCTTTCCATCAGTATTACCTAGGATGTTTAATCTAAACTACGAATTTTCTTAGATATTCAATTCCATCACTCAGATTAGAGAGGACAACCCCGGATGGACGGTGTAGTATTCTAAAATATCTATCAAACTGTTTATCATTACCTGACTTTTCATCAATTAAAATTATTGTTTTGTTAAGAGCATATGCAACTCCGAGTTCGAAGGATAATCCATATCCGGAAGGATTGGAACTCTCCATGTATGCGAAAAGTATATCGCACTCTTTAACAAAATGGATGTCCCAAGTAGTATAGAAGTCCGAATGTTCTAGACCATGTTCCCGAGGGTTGAAAAATATAAATTTATCTCCAAGCTCTTCCATTACTTTCAACTGCCAATTACTCTTAAAGCCTCCTGATAGAAAAACTTTTGCTTTATAGCCCATTATTTAATTGAGGTTGAAGTGTAAATCGAGAACGGTAGACTAATTGAAATCTCATAAAACCTGTTTCTCGTTTGTCTTAAAAAAAAATAAGAAATTATTAGACACAAATAAAGGAGCACATATTTAGTATCCGTATTAAATACTTTCCAAGGAATACTCGGAAAAATAGAAAATATCAACCCTAGTATTCCGATTATGATTGAAATATTACCGGATTGATTTGACAATTCCGATCTAAATGTAAAAGAATATATCTTCTGATCTTGCTCTGGAATAAAGCTCATTGCTAAGCTTCTTATATCTCGCAGGGAAGAATCACTTAAATCATCAGAAATTCCTTTTGCCATTAGCGCTTTTGAAATGAGATTCTTGGCTAATGAAAAGGCTTTTCTTTTTGAGACCTTTGTTTCTATTTTCTCTCTATAAGAAAATTTACCTAACATTTTTTCTTTGAGCCATCCAAATCCATACGTAACATGGCCTATTAGATAGGCGACAACAATAAAGACATAAGGATACAAGTCAGTAGTTTTATTGCCAATGGCGGCATTAACGAAATACTTTTCATTAATACATATCGATAATAAAATTATAACATAACTGCCGGGCAAAAGGTATCCAATTATATCCCAAATGAATTCCTTAAATGAATCAAAGAAACCTTTAATTCCATTCATCCTATTATCTGTTTAAATGAAACAAGAAGCACACCCTTCTCCTTCAGCATCGCTTAATATATCAAGTAAGTAAGGAGATTTAACTTGTGAGTTCTTTTGAGTTCGTTTAATGTATTCCTCCTTTATTTTTGCAATCTTTTCTGGTTTAATCAAATCAGCCAGAGTTCCCTCTTGATTCCAGGTATACCCGTCTTTCTCATAGCTTTGTGCTAATGCAAATCGTTCTGGATGCTGTTCATAGAGCCATATCCATTCAATTTTCTGCTGAAAGAAGCAAAAGTAACAACCGGAGCGGCTGCGCGAATATTGGCCCTTTTTTCCATTGATTTCAAAATCGACCTTATTGTAGTATTGTGGAACACCAACACCACTGTCTTCAAGTAATTTAAAAATATCAGCCCGTACAAGGACATCCTCATTGTCAATCAATGGAAAGTCAGTTTCAAGTGCCAAAGGGTAGTTGGTTGACTTAATGAAGGCGAACACTAACTCGTTCAATTCTTTTATGTTGCAGTCAAGCAGCATATTTAATTTTTGAGCTTGCGTAAAATTTTGTGACAGAGGCTGCTTTAAAAGCATTTCAAATCGATCAGAATTCTTAGAAGTCGAAATCTTGCCATACAACTCCAACACTTGATTTGAATTGCTATTTGATAAAACTTTTGCAATTACATCTTCGCTCCAAATGTTTTTACGAAATGGAAAAATACTTTGGATGTTAGGCTTGCGTGAAATATAACCCTCTCTTTCTTCATCCCCTCTTATTCCAACGTAAGAGATTACATTATCATCTCCCACAAATTTTTCAAAAGGTTCGAGCTTCAATACTTTAGTACACCATCTAGCATTAGAGGAAGGTAAGTAACCACCATACATTTTAAGATAGTGATCAAATGGAGCTTCGTTACTTCCGTCCGCAGCCTTTAGCAATGTGATTTTCTTGCCTAGATATATCTCAAGGTTAGTAATTAGCTGATATGTCTCCTCCAGCTCTTTACCAGTATCGCATGTGTAGTATTCAATATCCAGATCTGGATACTTATCCTTCATGTATATTGCCAGCGCTGCACTGTCCTTACCACCTGAAATGCCTAAAAGGTGTCTCGTTCTTTTCATTTTTGTAATAAGTCTTGTAAGATACTTGCAACTGCAACAATATTAAGTGATTTGTCATTTGAAAGTTTTGCTTTAATAGACTCTTCAATCTTGGTGATTTCTTTCTTCTTTGTTTTTGGCATGCGGATCATTCTCTTTTGAATACCATCAACAAATGAACTCATTTCTATGCCTAGAACATCTTCGTGCTCTTCATCTAGATCAGCTTGTGATATGTGGGTTAAACTATCTAGTTCTAAAACAAGCGTTTTAAATTTATCGTAGAGTATAATTTCTTCCTCGTCTTTTATTGTCTCTAGTGACTTGCCAATCACGGATTGCGCAATAGAACTTAGCCATGCCTTCCTGTCATCTAATTGAGAATCCAAACGTTGAATGAACGTTTTCTGATGAGGTAGACACAAATGCTTTTTCAGCATCTTAAATCTACTTTGTAGCTTCAACTTATACTCCTCGAACTCTACTGTTTCACCAATAAATTCTTCAATAAGGAAGTCCTCAAATCGCTGAAGTAAACTATCATAGCTCGTCCGCAATTCACGAATTGAGCCTTGCATCTTAGTTACGTAGGCTTGAAGTTTTTCTTTTGATTTTTGCAAAGAATCGGTTGTATAGCCAAGAGCAATTGGGAAGTCTTCAAAGAACGATTTTTCTGGATCCTTTGAATTCGAAATAGCATCACGAATTGCAAGTGTCTCTTTTTTTAACCGTTTTGTATATTTCGAATATTCAGATAGGTCTCTGTAAAAGGTTAAGAATGGTTTTATCGTTTCAATGAATGTTCGGTTATTTAGTTTGTCCTTTAAATCCTTATTCAGAAATATTCGATAGCTATTGAAAAGATCTAGCTTAACACCTTCAATATCGAAAGCCTTTATTTCGTAATCAGCTGGGTATTTAATAACAAGCTCAAGAATTTCATCAGTGATATAAGGAATGTATCCACTCTCCCCAAATAGTGCATAGTCATCTCGTTTAATAAACAAAAATGAAGCTGTCCAAAAGTCAACTAATCCTTGTTTAAGTTTAAATGGTCTTCTTGTCAACGGATCAACAAAGTCAGAAACCGGCCTTCTGTGTTGCTTGGTAGCATTCAGAAACTCTAATGAGTAGTGCCAAAGGTGTTTGAATGAAGATCGATTCGAAATTTCTGTTGTGAAGTTTATTTGATCCGAGTATAGCTCAATTCCATTATCCTTCAATAACGTTAAATAGATTGTTTTTTCTGGAGGGAATTTATCCGCATCAAATCCTAGATCTGGTTTATTCCAACTATCAACCAATGCACGGAAATAGTTCTTCTTGGCAGTTCCAATTGAACTAGAAATTTTGTGTTTATTGACTAATTCATTTCTAAAGACGGGAGTCTTGGGATAAACCTGTTGACAAATTTGTGATAATAGTTGATTGAATTCCTTTTTGCTTCCAATCTTTACCTCTTCACCTTTAAAAATCCATTTTAGATCAGACTTTTTTGTATACAGGTTATTTAGGATATAATGATTTAGAAGGTTTTGCTGATGGAGTAAAATATTGTTTAGCTCTTTAGCAGCAATCTTATCGTGTGTATTTTCCTGCAAAACTCTTCTGGTTTTTTCGATTTCGAAGAGTTGATTTTTAATTGTTTTTGAATTTTGATAAAAGCCATAAATGATTGCTTCCTTCTGTGTATATGACTCCTTTTTAACTTCAGCCAGACTTAACTTTTCGTTAAAAATGAGATTGATGAATCCATCAACTTCATCTCGCGGGATTTCATCAAAAGGAAAATCAGAAATCTTAAACTCAAACAGTCTTGGGGTTCCGTTAAGGTATGAATAGGATTTTGCAAAAATTGGAGGGAGTTGATATTCTCTTTTCAGAAGAGTGACAACGTCAACTATATCACCTACTTTATTACCGGCTTCTATAAGAGCTGACGAAATATCAAGATCAGTACCTTCGGATAGGATAAAGCGTTTACTATAATTCCGATATAGGATTACCTTCCTATTTTCAAGATTGTCAATAAGCTTGCTTGCATTTCCAATCCCTAAGCAAGTTTCACTGTATTTTACAAGAAACTCTTTCCCGATATCAGAGCCATTCGAAGCGGTAATGTTTAGTAACCCTATTGTCTTTAGAATTTTTGAGTAGTTATTTATGTCTGAGTCAAATAACCTCTCAGTAGCCTCCAATGAATTTTTAATGGCTGACCAAGTAGTAAAATCCGGATTGTACCTAGAATTGATGAATGAGTAAAAATTGAATACTAAATAGTCATATACATTCGCGGCATTATAGAAGGGATTAGTTTTTTTATCAAAACTACTTATGCCGGTATGGTCAGTTGATTCAAGAAATGAGAATAAAGAGCGCTCATTTTGACCATATTTTTGTAAAGAGAGCGTTAGAATATTAGCAGCAATCAGGTCGAGAGGGAAAAGTTTGCTGCTAATTTCTGAGGCATAATCAATATTGATATTAAATGCTCTTGACTTCTTAGCAATTGTTAACGAAGATTTTATTTCTGATTCCTTACTTTTCTCTAGTGAGGCACTCTTGAGCTGTTCTGAAGCTAGAAATAAAAGTTGCTCAACTGGTTCATTAAAAGTGATCTCACGAAATCTTCCCTTCACCTTTGTCCACTCTTGCTTTTGTGAACTGTTTAAAGCGAAAGCATAAGCATCAAAGTTTTGATGTACAGTAGTAATCAAAATGATATTGTGATCCGGATTATTAGCAAATTCTGAAAGTTGTTGAATAAAATACAGCTCTCTTTCTGGTTCATTTTGGGAAGCGTATTCAAGGAATTTTCCAAATTCGTCAATAACCAACACCAGCAGAGGATTTTTCTTTCCTAGACCATGATAGCGATTGAATATTTCTGAGAAGATATTTTCGTTTTGAGTTTTCTTTGGGTTTAGTTCAAAGTAGTCTGCAAAAGCATTCGTGATAGACTTATACTCACCAATAAAATTGATTACTTCTGTTTTTGGGTTTTGTAGCAAGTTGATGTTAAAGAATCTTTTCTTGCCAACTAAGCTTTGCTGCAAAGCCCACAGAAAGGACGATTTACCTGTACCGTACGAACCAATTAAATTAAAAGAGCGGATGCCCTTTTTAAAATCATTTGATATTTGGTTTACCGCTCTTACACTATTGGGTGTAGGTATATAGTTTAAATTCCTTGACGAATCACGAATTATATTAGTTGATGTTGTGAATTTAGTTTGCATAGTACTTGTCAAGGATTGTGGTTGCGTTAGGTTTCTTTTTGAACTGCAATTCCTTTATTCCAGCCTGGTCATTGAACACTATGTAATTATATTTCTGAGTAAGGTTTTCAATTTTGGAAAGTAGTCCTGGACGGTTAATGGCGAAAACGGTGCCAGCACTATTGGGATTCATTTCGATACTATTAAGGTTTATAGATGACTCAAATGATTCATTATCCAAAATCGTATAGAGAAGTATCTCATCAGGAATTTCACTTCTTTCTGAATTTTCAATGACAAAAAATTCTTCTTTACCTTTACTATAAGACTTTAGGAGATTCAATTCAGTAAGTAGCCCAGTGAAACTGTCCTCCTTATCTTTACTTTGTATATCTGAGCGTAGATACATTTTTGTTAGTACAGCGAAGTCTTCGTTTAGAGTTTTTTCATTTATGGGAAAGGTCTTCTCCGTCTCAGCTTTCCGTTTTACATAGGCAATAAAATTCTCTTTAGTGAATTCTATCTTTTCTCTACGAAGTTCATTGAAGACAATAGAATAAGTCGAAGCAAGCCCTTTTTTTATTAATTGATAGTGAAGTAGCCAAAGGGTTCCTTCATCTTCTATATATGGATCATAACCACTATCGGCAAGTAAACTGTGCGCAAACTCAGTTAACTTATCATCTGGCGTTAACAAGTTAAAAGCCTTCATCCAGAAACGAATAGAGCTAACCATATTTTTACCAACCCCAAGAGTAACAACAGCGTCCTCGTCATTGAAGGTTTTTCTCTTTTTTACAAAGTCATACCCTTTCTTCAGCCAGAGATGGCGACATTGGAACGACTCATGGCCTGAGAATGTAAACTTTTGATTAACAGTGGTTTCTGACTTAATAGACATGAAGAGATTAAAAAATTACTTTGAACAATTTACAACATTACTAGAAATCATTGGCAATTTGTGTCAGTGAAATGCTTTGAATAATCGATCTTGATGCCAATGCTTCAATTTCGTTAAAGTTCGATCAAATTTAGGCAAAACAAAGCCGTTTTTGGCCAAATGATCACCATTCATTTTGTCTTTCTAACAGCTAATTGGGAAAGGCAATGAGATTGAACATTTCTCTGAGCCTGGAGCGTACCCTGCTACCGCGACCTTTTTTTTGTGAAATGGAAGTTATAGCTACTTAATAATACCTTAGCAACAACATTCAGTCATTACTAATGTAATTTGGTTATTGTTTTGTTCGAAGCAATAAAACTTAAGATGTCCCCTGTTCTTTTTATGCTATTCGCCAACGATACCAAGCCTAACTAATTTCCAGAAGAATACTTTAAGTAGTTTTAAGGGCAATTTACCTACTTGAATTCATCGAGGGGCTCCTTAAAGAACTGCTCAAAAGTAAGCCCCATAGCATTTATTATCTTAACCAATGAACTAAGTCTCATGTCCTGACTTCCGGCTTCGTACTTTCCATATTGGGATCGATTGATACCTTTATCATAAGCAAAATCATCTCCATTGTTATAGCCTAGTTCTTTTCTAATTCTCTTTAGTTTAAGCCCAATCCTCTTTTGTAACTCTTCCGAATTCTCTCCAAGGTTAATATCGGTTTTCCTTCCCTTCATGAATTAAAGTAACTCATTGAGGAGTCGGTAGATTACTCCGAAAAAAGATACTCTTAATTAGGAGATTTAAATTACAAAAAGTATATTTGATCTATATTTAATAGATTGCAAATCCTTCATTAGCATTGAGGCATTTGCTTAGCGTCTCGTCAGGAAAACTGGTAATTTTCAACGGAAACGAGGTGATAGGTGAAATGCTCACGCCTTTGGCGTGGGCTCACTTATTTGTTTCCGGGTATACCAGTACCTCCTGACAATATAAGTTGAGTTCCACGCCATCTTTTTTTGGCACATTCAAACTCTCCTTAAGACGCTCATAGTTTCTGTAGAACTTAACAGAGAGAGCAAAATGAGCCGATCAGAACAAATCTTCTTACTCTGTAAACGTCCTCCGAGCTAAAGTTTAGGTTAGCCCATCCGGTGTATGCCCGGCACCTATTCTCTTCTGTGCCGGTGCATCTCCGGTTTTTTATCATCTATTTTTTCACTTTAAATCTCTATCGAGCATGAAACGAAAAATATGCTTGCTGGCACTGCTATGTCTTTTTGGTAGTGCCGTAGCACAAAACAAAAACTCCGGCTTGGTCATTGGTGACCGTGTGCCGGATGTGGTACTCACAGGAGTGATCAATCATTCCTCGGATCAGATCAGGTTGTCGGAGTACAAAGGCAAATTACTGATCATTGATTTTTGGGCAACGTGGTGTTCACCGTGTATTACCATGATGCCGAAGTCTGATTCGTTGCAGAAAGCTTTTTCAAATCAGATTCAGATTTTACCCGTCACGTATCAGTCGAAAAAGGATGTTCAGCGGTTGCTTGGCAAAGCTACTAAGCTGAAAAATGTAGCACTCCCGTTTGTGGTAGGTGATACGATTCTAACCAAACTCTTTCCACATAAAGAACTTCCGCATTATGTGTGGATTGATAAAGCAGGAACAGTTGTAGCGATCACCGGTCATCATGAAGTGACCGAAGTTACAATTAGGAAAATGTTATTGGAGTCCGGTCAGGCACTTTTGCAAAAGAAAGACGCCATGAAGCCGTATGATCCGGAGACACCGTTGCTCTTTCAGCCGCTGGATATTCAGAGAAAACAAATTCTTTTTCAATCCCTGTTGAGCAGCTATGTGGAGGGTGTACAAAGTCGCTTCGATGTGATTCGCGATGAACAGGGTTCAGTCACACGCATCACGATGGCGAATGCCTGGATACAACTGATGTTCGCTTTGGCGTGGAGTGATGCGACTCGTTACTTCAGTAGTAACCGTATTGTGCTGGAGGTAAAAGATCCATCGCTTCTAATCTCCAACCAGCAAGGTGAACCATTCAAAGCGTGGCTTCGGGATCATGCATGGTGCTATGAAGTGATTGTTCCTAAACTGTTATCTGCGAAAGTGTTTGACATCATGCGCAACGATATGACGCGTCTGTTTCCACAATACATTGCTTCCGTAGAGAAACGTGCTATGCCTTGCCTCGTGTTGGTTCGGACGTCAGACAGTGATAAGCTGAAATCAAATCAGATCGCCTTTGTTAATAATGCAGATGCCTATAGTCTCTCTATTAACAATAGCAGCATTCAACTGCTTGTCTCGCAGCTTAACCATTACCTCCAGCACCTGAATAAACCGGTTGTTGATGATACCGGGTACAAAGGCAACGTGGATATAAACCTTGATGCCAAGCTGAGTAGTGTTGACGATCTGCGCAAGGCATTGAAGGCGTATGATCTCGATCTGATCGAGAAGAAGCAGGACATCGAAGTGCTCGTTATCCGCGATGCGAATTAAACTCTGACGCATTAACCTAAAACCAATACCCTATGAAAAATCATTTACTCATTTTACTGATTTTATATTTCAGTCATGATGCCCTGTGCCAGTCGCAGATTGGAGGGCGTATCACTTCCGCTACAGATAACCAACCACTGCCCGGTGTAAACGTGATTGTGAAAGGTACTACTATCGGAACCACAACAGATGCCGATGGTCGGTACAGTATTCAGGCGCGTGAAAAAGATGGGCTGATATTTTCGTTCATCGGATACGCATCACAAGAAGTCAGTGTCGGTACTATGACTCAGATCGACATTGCCATGATGGAGGATATTGCCACGCTGGATGAAGTGATGATTGTATCCACCGGCTACCAGGAGATTCCGAAAGAACGCGCTACTGGTTCTTTCACACAGGTGGACAATGAACTTGTCAATAGGCGCATCAGCACGGATGTGTTGAGCCGCCTCGAAGATGTTACCAGCGGTTTGATCTTTAACCGGAACGTGGAGGGCAACACGAATGATATCAGCGTTCGCGGAAGGAGTACTATTTTTGGTAACGCCAGTCCCCTGATCGTGATCGACAATTTTCCCTATGATGGAGATATCAACAACATCAATCCTAATGATGTTGAATCGGTGACAGTACTTAAAGACGCAGCCGCTGCGTCCATCTGGGGAGCGCGTGCCGGGAATGGTGTGATCGTGATCACGACAAAAAAAGGAAAGCGTAATCAGGCTCCACATATTTCCATTAACTCCAACATCACCATCGCGCAAAAGCCGGATGTATTTTACGCGCCACGCATGACAACTGGTGATTTCATTGATGTGGAGCGAATGCTCTTTGACAAAGGCTACTACGAAAGTGCAGAAGTATCAGATGGACATGAACCACTTACCCCGGTTGTGGAATTTTTGATTGCACATCGTGACGGACTGATAGAGACAGACGAAATGGAACAACAACTTTCGTTGCTGAAGCAAAACGATGTGCGCAGCGATTATGACAAGTACCTCTATCGAAATGCCATTAATCAACAATACTCCATCAGCATTCAGGGAGGATCAGATTCGCACCGTTACAACGTATCAACTGGCTTGGACAGAAATATGGAGAATTTGACAGGCAATGATTTCAGTCGCTTTACATTGAATGCAAATAATACGTGGTCGTTCTTCAGCGATAAACTGGAGGTGAGTGCAGGGTTGTACTACGCACAATCGAAACGAACCAGAAATAATGATGGCCTCACCAACCTGCGGTTTAATTCTACTTCACCCATGTATCCTTATGCGAAATTAAAAGATGATGAAGGCAATAACGCTACAGTGATTAAAGACTATCGGTTGGGTTTTGTAGAACAGGCTCAGGCGGATGGATTGCTCAACTGGAAATATTCTCCACTCGATGAGATTGAGTTCCGCGACAATACCTCAAGCCTACAGGATTACCGGATCAACACACGGCTACAGTATAAGTTCAACAAAAGCCTGAACGCTGAAGTGCTTTATCAGTATTGGAACAGCACCACTGCGACACGAGACAATCAACCGATCGAATCATACTCCACGCGCGATCAGATCAACAAGTTCACACAAGCGGATGTGGATGGGAATTTAACTTATCCCGTTCCGATGGGTGGAATACTGGATATGTATGATCAACGCTCATCGAGCTACAATTTTCGTGGCCAACTCAATTTGAATCATGCGTGGGACAACCACGGTGTATCGGCATTGGCGGGATATGAGGTAAAAGAGCTGAACTCGGATGCAAACTACTATCGATACTATGGGTACAACGATGACCTGGCCACAACACAGCGAGTAGATTACACTTCGTTCTTTCCGGCATACAACAATCCGGGTCAATACATTTCCATTTACAACAGGGATGGAATTAGTTCGATGACCGACCGTTTCATTTCGTATTTCGCGAATGCGGCTTACACGTTTAAAAACAGGTATACGCTTTCAGCCAGTGCAAGAAAAGATCAATCCAATCTTTTTGGTGTGAAGGCAAATCAGCGTGGAGTACCGTTGTGGTCAACCGGACTGGCATGGACGATAAGCGATGAACCGTTCTATAAATGGTCGTGGCTTCCTTACCTGAAAGCGCGTACAACCTTTGGGCATAATGGTAATATTGATAAATCGGTAACGGCTTACACAACAGCAGTGAGCCTGGGATATAATGCACTTACAGGATTACCATATAGCACAATCATTAATCCGCCCAATCCTGAACTGCAATGGGAGCGTGTGAAGATTTGGAATGCAGGTGTTGACTTTGAAACAAAAGACCGAATACTGAGCGGAAGCATTGAGTATTACACCAAGTGGGGAATCGATCTGATTGGTTCGATGCCTTATCCACCATCGACTGGAGTTACCGTATTCCGGGGTAACAATGCCGATACAAGAGGACATGGTGTTGATCTCGTACTGAATGCAGCGATCATCAACCGTGCGTTTAAATGGAATGCGAATCTTCTCTATAGTCATCTGACGGAGAAAGTGACTTCGTATAAGATAGCAGCTCCGGCAGTCAAATATGTATATGATGGAAGTGGGAGTTCACTGATCTCATATCCGCTCGAAGGCAAACCTCTCTTTGCAATCTACAGTTTCGATTGGGCAGGACTTGATCCGGAAACGGGTAAACCACAAGGTTATGTTGATGGTTCTGTCAGCAACGACTACGCAACAATTATCAGCAAGGCAACAACTCAATCAATCATTTATCACGGATCGGCCAGGCCTACTTCATTTGGTTCGATCCGAAATACATTTTCCTGGAAGAATATTTCTTTATCGGTGAATGTGAGTTACAGGTTTGGCTATTATTTCAAACAAAGTTCGTTGAGATATAGCAATATTCTGAAAGGACAAGTTGATCATGGTGATTATGCACATCGGTGGCAAAATCCCGGTGACGAGCTATCAACATCTGTTCCTTCGATGCCGGAGTTCATTGATCAAAATCGCGATGATTTTTATCTGAACTCTTCCGCACTGGTGGAGAAAGGTGATCATATTCGGTTGCAGGATGTAAACCTTACTTATACGCTGGATAGAAATCAGTTTTCACGTTTTCCATTCGGCAAGGTTCATCTTTATGTCTATGCCAATAACCTTGGCATACTTTGGAAAGCAACTGATAGTGACCTTGATCCCGACTATCCGACAATGAAGCCGTTACGAAGTATTGCTGCGGGAGTTAAAATTGATTTCTGATTTAAACATTAACTATCATGAAAAGACATATTTATACCCTATTGATTTTGTCCTGCCTGATCGTGGCGGGATGCAGTGAAGATTTTCTGGAGAAGAAGCCGGATAAATCGCTTGTTGTTCCTACTACGCTGGAAGACTTGCAAGCGCTGCTTGATAATGCTGACCGTGTCATGAACATCGTTCCGGCTATCGGCATGGTAGCTTCAGATGACGCCTTCACTACAGACAATGCCTGGCAGGGATTATTCACGGCAACAGAACGAAACAGCTACATCTGGAAGGATAACATTTATGAAGGTGAAGCGTGTGGTGACTGGAATATACCGTATCAGCAAGTGTTCTATGCTAATGTTGTATTGGAAGGACTTGAGAAGATAGAGCCTACGTCTGCCAATGAGGTGCAATGGAAGAGTATTAAGGGAAGTGCATTGTTCTTCCGCGCACATGCATTCCATCAGTTACTTGAACTTTTTTCAATGCCTGTTGGTGAAAGTTCTGGTTTAGGAATTCCTGTCAGGTTAACAGCAGATGTTAATGCGGAAGTCACTCGTGCATCACGGATGGAAACATTAAACCAAATTATCAATGACCTTACCGAAGCATTACCATTGCTTCCGGTGAATTCATCGTACAAGACACGCCCTACTACTGCTTCTGCTAAGGCATTACTGGCCAGAGTATATTTGATTATGGGCGAGTACGAAAATGCCGAGAGTTGGGCGAGTGCGTCAATGCTCGAAAATAATTATCTGTTGGATTACAATACACTCAATGCTGCAGCAACACGGCCTGTGGCAAGAATGAACGATGAGATTTTATTTCATGGCCAAATGATCACTTATGGGTATACCGTATTCTCCACCACGTATGTGGATACTCTATTGTATGCGTCATACGAGGATGATGACTTGCGTAAACAGGTTTTCTTCAGACTAAGAAGTCCGAACCGATATACCTTTAAGGCCAACTATACCGGAACATCTACGCTGTTCGGTGGTATTGCCAATGATGAAGTTTATCTGATTCGAGCGGAATGCAGAGCCAGACTTGGAGATATTGCCGGAGCATTGGAAGATTTTAATGCATTACTTGAAAAGCGATGGAAGACAGAGGCCTTCGTTCTCGTAGATGAAACAGACCCTGAGATTCTGCTTGCACGTATCCTGGAAGAAAGACGAAAAGAACTTCTCTTCCGCGCCACGCGATGGAGCGATCTGAAACGATTGAATCAGGATGAACGTTTTGCAATTACGTTACATCGGACACTGAATGGAACGGAACACAGTTTACCTCCCAATGATGTGCGCTACGCGTTCCCAATTCCCGATCAGGAGATACAGACGAGTGGTATTGAGCAGAACCCACGTTGATACTTCGCCAATGACCCTCAAACGAAATGTAATGGTAGTGGATGATGATGACCTCGTTCACTTGATCAGCAAACGAATACTTTCTGCGTATGCGTGTGTGAATAATGTTTACAGTGCCTACAATGGTAAGGAAGCGTTGGAGATGCTTCATCAGGGATGTGAAGGAGCCATGAAGCTTCCTGCGGTGGTATTGCTTGATTTGCATATGCCCATCATGAATGGGTTCCAGTTTTTCAGCGAGGTGAAGGAAATGGAATGCCTCAAAGACAGCAAGCTCGTAACGATCATGTTTTCGTCAACGCTTGATCCGGCTGACATTGAACGTGCGCAGTCACTTGGTATTGATTACTTTTTCTCCAAGCCGATTTTGCTGGAGAAAATAGAATCCGTTTTCAAAAAAGAATTTACTTCTTAGATAAGAGGCATGGATGAATGTAAATCATCCATGCTCTTTTTTACGGAACTGTATGTTGACTTAGTCCGCATCATAGGTTCCGGGAACCAACGTGCCAGGTATCATCTGGTTTTGTTGGTTGAACCTTGCCACACATTCGTCAGCGCTACTAACGCAGATGTACGACTGCGTTTCGCTAATGGGCTGCCAGGTGCCATCGATCTTGGCCTTCAATGTACCCACGGGCGGAGCATCAAAAGCGTTTGTAACAAACGCAGCACCAATCGCAAAGAGGAATGCCATTGCAGGCAGAAATTTTCCAAAGAACTTTTTCATAATACAGGATACTTTTTTAACAACTCAAAAAGCATCAAAACGTCTATCTAGTTTTTCAAAGTGCCTACTCTGTTTCAGGTTTTCAGCGTTCCCCTGCGCCTGGTGATCAGCCCGGCATCTGCGCAAATATTTTTTAGGTCATCATCAGTCTTCGCTTTCGCTCGATGATGATTCCGGTAAATGCAAGAAGGGTAAAGACAATATTGAAGATGAGGTGAGCTTCCCACGACAGGGTATTAAGTATGCCACCACACGAACAGGGAATGTAGGCGAATGTATTTGTCAGTATCAGTCCCACGTAAAGGGTGAATGCAAGCATCAGCAGGAATGCAAGCACGAATCCATAAAGGCGCACAGGCTTCATGATCAGGAAAATGGATGTGGTTATTTCGGATACTGGAACTAACCAAAAGAGATTTTGCTTTAATGCGTCTGGCAAAGGTTGGTTTAGCATCTGTTTGCGGAATGTATCCTCATCCAGAATCTTGCTGAGAGCCGTATAGATAAAGAGAATGACGAGCAGAGCAGTGATCAGCTCAACGGAAAGTTTTCGGATCATGGTAAAGAGTTTAGGTGCTGGATGACTCTCTTTACCTCTATAACAGTTGGCAGCGAATGTACCCTACCAGCGAAATCAAGAATTTGGATTCACCTCCAGCAGCCTTGTTGAATCACTGTAGAGTTTCATGACAATTTCATCAAATGGAAGACCGTCATATTGACTAATTCCATCAAACAACACCCACCTCAATCTTACTATCAACCGAATAAGAGTTTCCCTCAAATGCACCTGTGATTTGATGTGCTCGAGGCCTGAATGCACCGCAAAATTACGCTGCGCATACGCCTCGCTTATCACTCTGAGGTAATGTTCTCTTCGTAGAATGAGTTCGTTTGAAGTAGTGTTGTGTCCACACTCATTCATTAGATAATTCAAAAATGGATGTTGAATACCTGACATGAGTGACGGCAGATCGTCTCTCTTTTGCTTCCATAAATCAAGTTGCTGATGAGATGTAATTCCTAAAAGCTTGCTGTTACCATTGAATGGATGAAACGCACTCCGAATATATTCTTTCACTCTATTCCTATAATATTGTTCAGCATTGAGTAAAAGCAAACTTGGTACTACGGCCTTGATTTGTTTGTCACGGGATGATGTTAGGGGGATTATCGCTTCAAGATATTGCCAAAAGATTGCCGGGTTTTTATTAGCCAAAGCGTCTAGGAACAATGGTTCGTAGAAGAGCAATTTGCCTTTTGATTGCTCCTTGTAATCTTTTAAGAACTCATACGGATTGTCCATAATTCGTTCTAAATCTCCATCGTGAAATTCGTAACCATCATTCTTCCAATCGCTATTAAACCCACTGATTTCTCTTAAGTCTTTTGTAAGCAAATATGTGTAAGGATTCACTACGCAATTGATGTTGAGCCAAGTATTGATAAACTGAACTGCTCTTCGAACTTCTTGCAGCGATATTTTAATTTGATTCTCCAAACTTTGATAGCGTGCGTGAACAACGGCAAGCAACTGAACCTCGGTGTCAAAGAAGATATTTTTAGCTTCTTTTTCTTCTCTGATTAATGCCAGAGCAGGATGATCGGGTCCATAAAATATTACGTTATGGTACTGGAAAAAGAAGTCCCGTGGGATTTTTAAGTTTGATAGTTTGAAGATAAAATGATTCTCTTGAGGTGCTCGCTTTAGTAGATTAAGAAGCCCTCGAAGCTTATCCTCTGTAGATAACTTGTCCAGATAGGTTTTTCTTTCTGTAGGATCTAATACCAATTCGCTAGGGAGAGGAAACTTATTCTCATCCGCATTGAGTAAGGTTGCAAACAGATGATCCTGTTCTTTTACGGAAATATCTCGAAACGCATATTCGCTTACAAGACAATTTACTAATTCGATAAAGTCTGATTTGTGCGTATCCAGCGAGCAACCGCATTTAATCATTTTGATGATATTGTCTACAACAGATGCAAACATCTTGTTGTCAATTTCGGCAGCTAATGATTTCAATCCAGCCAGAAATTCAGGATGATCTGAAACCCATTTCTTTTGATTATTCTTTTCTTTCAGATACTCCTTTATCAGGGGACTAATTTTACCAAATGATTCTAACTCCTTAATCAATCTATTATCTTCTTGCAGTAGAGGATGTTCGAGGTATAAAAACACATAGTGATGGAAATGATCTGGATTATTTTCGATTTGATAGATTATTTTTTCGACTAAGGAAAGTTGATTCTCCACGGGTATCAAATCTAAGGAACCGCGATGACGAGCAGCATATGAAAAATAGTCGGCAAGAAACGCCAATTTTTCCCTTGCTAAGGGATCGTCAATTATAATTCCGTGAAGAATCGCCATGTGTTTTTATTACGAAGTTATTCCTTTAAAAGCTAAAGGATAGTGAAACGCTTCAAACCTTTAAATCTTATTCATTCTCTTCTACGAGGGTTGAAAGCGAGTACGTTTCCAACATATCCAAAAACTCCTTCAACATCCGATATCCCGACTGTGGTTTATAAGGAAGTTCATGCAACGGCTTATCTAAAATATTCTGTAGTGTTTTGAATCCGTTGGCCTTCGCCATTGCCTTGAACTCCTTGCTGACGTCAAGATTTTTGATGGCTTTTTGAAGGATGGGATGAGTGATTTCCTGTGTCATAAGTTGAGAGATTTTGGAATGCTTAAAGTGAAAAACCGACAGGGATTTCTGTGCCAATGCAAAAGTAATCATCCCTGTTTTTAGAAAATTTTTAAAATATTTGTCGTTGATTTTGAGCTAGTTACAGGGTGTCCTGGGACAGTTGTGACTGTTTTAACAACGGGTTACAACCGTGATTTGAACCATAGATTTTCAAAGCAGAACAAATCATGGCAACCAGTATTATCACCCCGGAGGACTTGCAGACTTTCAAAATAGAACTACTCGAAGCCATTGAAAAGTTGCTGTCACAAAGACAGTCTGGTCCAACGCAACGCTGGCTCAAATCTCCACAGGTCAGGAAGCTTTTAAACCTCTCGCCTGGAACATTACAGAACCTGCGCATTAACGGCACGCTTCCCTTCTCCAAAATCGGAGGCGTCATCTTTTACGATTATGAAGACATCGAACGAATCCTTCAGGAAAGGAAACAGAATACAGAATCTACGCTTACAAAAAATCAACTACGAAGATCATGAAAGAGGAAAGGATATGCTTACCGGAATTTGAAATGCTCACGGTCACACCCCGCGGTTTCCTGCGGGGAGCAAGATGTACAAATGTTAACACATTTGGCATCTTGCCTCATCGCCTGTCGGCTCTTCGGGGAATGAAGCCTCGGAACTCGGCTTCTGTGGTTTGCCAAAATCAATAAGTATGGGACAGCGAAAATACAGCAAGTCGGAGCCACTGGATCACCTCATTGGTGTACGGGTAACAGAGCAATTCTATAACAAGCTGGAAGGCCTGCGCAAGAATAGTAACTGTCAGACCCTAGGTGAATTTGCACGACAGATCTTACTACAAGAAAAGATCAACTGGTATCACAAGGACGCGACAACAGATGCCGTGACTGTCGAACTGACAGGGATTAGGAAGGAATTGAAGTCCATCGGTACGAACATCAACCAGGTAACACGCTACTTCAACGGAACCACTATTCCGAATCAAAAAATATTTGAAGCGCTGAAGATACTCGATGAGTACAAAAAGGTATCAGACAAAATGGACAAACTGTTAACGGTGCTGGATGGACTAATAAAATAATGGTAGCGAAAGTGATCAGCGGAAAAGATATACAGGGTGCGATCAACTACAACGAGCACAAGGTGATGGAAGGTAAAGCCACATGCATTCAGGCCAACCTTTTTAAGAAGGATGCGGATGAGTTGAACTTCTTTGATAAACTGAGACGGTTCAAAGAACTCAATGAGCGCAACGGACGCACGAAGACCAACACACTTCACATCTCCCTGAATTTCGATATCACCGAAAAACTTGACAAGAATAAACTGAATATGATTGCAACGCAGTACATGGATAAGATTGGTTTTGGTGATCAGCCCTACTTGGTTTATGAACATACTGATGCCGCACATCCTCATGTTCACATCGTCACTACGCTCATTCAGGAAAACGGAAAGCGGATTCCCATCCACTACCTGGCAAAGAATCAATCCGAAAAAGCGCGGAAAGAAATTGAGGTTGAGTTCGGACTAGTACAAGCGCAAAGCAAAACGAAGAATCAGAAGGAAGTAATTCAACCGGTAGATGTTTCTAAAGCCATCTACGGAAAGTCAGAGACGAGACGGAGTATTGTGAACATCGTGAGCATGGTGACACGAACATACAAATACACTTCGCTTCCTGAGTTAAATGCTGTTCTAAGGCAGTACAATGTCACCGCTGACCGGGGGACGGAGAAATCCAAAATGTTCAGCAAAAAAGGATTGCTCTATAGTCTGACCGATGAGGAGGGAAAACGTGTGGGGATACCAGTAAAGGCCAGCGCAATTAGTGGCAAGCCAACACTTGCATTTCTGGAGAAACAATTCAAGCTGAACGAAGTATTGAGAACACCGCAGAAGGAACGACTTAGAAAGATGGTGGACAGAGCACTGCAAGCTCGGTCAGTTAATACGAGGCAACAATTCAAGACGGCATTGAACAAGATTGGCATTCATGTGGTGTTTAGAACCAATGCTGAGGGGCGCACGTATGGTGTGACATTCGTGGATAACCGCGCACGTGTGGTGTTTAATGGAAGTGACCTTGGCAAACCATATACTGCAAGTGCCATACTCGACAAGCTCGCAGTGAAAGAAGATACCGTTAAACCCTACCGCCCAGGCTTTACACTTCATACTGATTCGGACAGTACAGGAATAGCGAACATCCTTCATGATGTAGTCACTGCCGAAGACTTTGACCGTAGTTCTCCGGAAGCAGCACTCAAACTCAAGAGGAGAAGGAAAAGAAAAGGACACAGACTCTAAACGTATCAGAATATGCAAACCGGAGAAAACGAACAAGCCTTGCGAAAGATCATTGACCTGACGCGGATATGCAGCATGGTCATATTGATTTTACACTTTTATTATTACTGTCATCATGCAATGTTCACGTGGGGTTACACGATGGAATTTATTGATCGCGTAATGATGAATATATCCGCCACAGGATTATTCAATTCGATCTGGAATTCAAAACTCTTATCCCTGGCTCTTTTGATTGTATCGCTTGTTGGTGCTAAAGGAAAGAAAGATGAGAAGATCAGCCTCTCCACATCATTGCAGTGCATGGGTATTGGCACCATACTATTTCTGTTGGCTCATTTTGTTTTTGCACTCAGCGTTGACGTTTCTATTGAAAGCGGAGTATATATATTTCTGGTTATTGCAGGATATATACTTTTCTTAACGGGAGGCACTTGGCTTTCTCGGTTGATCAAACTTCAACTACGGAATGACATCTTCAATAAGCTCAATGAATCTTTTCCGCAAGAAGAACGATTGCTGGCGAATGAATACTCTATCAATCTACCGGCACAGTACCTTCTGAAAAACAAACCGCGAAGAAGCTGGATCAATTTCATTAATCCTTTCCGGGCTTTGCTGGTCATTGGTACACCAGGCGCGGGTAAATCGTACTTCGTTATTCGGCACATCATCACACAACATATTCGTAAGGGCTTTTGCATGTTCATCTATGATTTTAAGTACGATGACCTTTCTATTATAGCTTACAACACACTGCTAAAGTTTTCAAGCCATTACAAAATAGCTCCCCGGTTTTATGTTATTGAGTTCGATAAGATCATGCACCGGTGCAATCCCCTTGATCCTGTAACGATGGAAGACATTACCGATGCCAGTGAATCTTCCAGAACGATCATGCTGGGACTCAACCGGGACTGGATTAAAAAACAGGGCGACTTCTTTGTTGAATCACCGATCAACTTTGTGACGGCCATCATCTGGTTTCTTCGGAAGTATGAGAATGGAAAATATTGCACACTACCACATGTGATAGAGTTGATGCAACTAGACTATAAGACGATGTTCCCCTTGCTTCGAACCGAGCCAGAAATTGATGTCCTTATTAATCCATTTGAATCTGCCTATCGTCATGAAGCATGGGAACAACTGGAAGGTCAGATCGCCTCCGCTAAAATCGGCATGGCACGGTTGTCGTCTCCACAGTTATACTACGTGCTATCGGGTAATGACTTTACCCTCGATATAAACAATCCGGATGAGCCCAAGATTGTGTGTATGGGTAACAATCCGCAGAAGCAACAGATCTTCGGTGCGGTATTGTCGCTATACATTTCCAGAGTCATCAAGCTTGTTAACAAGAAAGGCAAGATGAAGAGTAGTCTCATCTTTGATGAATTCCCTACCGTTTACTTTAACAATATCGACAGCCTCATCGCTACGGCTCGTTCAAATAAAGTAGCCACCACACTAGCGGTACAGGACTATTCACAGTTGAAGAAAGACTATGGCCGCGATCAGGCAGAGGTGATTATGAACATTGTCGGCAATGTGATTAGTGGACAGGTAGTAGGGGAGACCTCTAAGTTTTTGTCCGAGCGTTTTGGACGGATTGTACAGGAGCGTGAGAGTGTTTCGATCAATCGCACAGACACCTCCATCAGCAGATCAACACAACTTGATGCAGCCATACCTCCATCAAAGATTGCCTCACTCTCTTCCGGTGAATTTGTAGGCATGGTAGCCGATGATCCTGATCAGAAGATTGCACTCAAGGTGTTTCACGCAGAGATACTCAACGACCATGCTGCCTTGAAGAAAGAAGAAGAAAGCTACCAGCCGATTCCAGCAGTAAGGAAAGTAAGTACTGAAGAGGTGCAACAAAACTATTTGCGAATAAAAGAAGATATCCGCTACATCATTGCAGACCGCTTGCCTGATGCCGCTTAATTTAACTCAAGACCTATGGACATTTTAACATTTTCAGAGACCCTGCAAAAGCGCATGAAAGAAATGGAAGCTACCGGATCAGACGATCTGGTGACAATGGGTAGAGCATTAACCGCTATGCGTGAAAACTTATCAGAGTTGAAACGCTTCACGGTGAACTATAAATTCGCAGATGCGCAGGAAGAGGTAAAGTTCTTTAAAGAGATTAAGCCTGTTCTGTTATGTCAGTACATTTATTACAAGAAGAAATTCCAGATTATTCTCTTCGATTCGTTTCGGGATCGGAAGAGTCGTATGGATAACTATTACAAAGTCTTGCGCAAGCTTCAGCACTTCGCTTATAAAAATCAATCATTCTACGAGTATTGCATGTCGGGCGCAACTTATCTCGACCAACAATACTTTCTTAGAAACAATGCTCAGTATATGTCCGTGGAAAAAGACGAAAAGTTTTCCACACAATATGATGTTAAACTTGCTAAAATTCTGGCGCATGAACTGATGAAGGACCATATCCTGAATACCATTCGCAAAGCAGAAAGCAATACCAGCGATGTATCGTTCAATACCCTTCAATGGACAGCGCAGAAGGTAGCATTGGTAGAGTTGATCTATGCACTCCATGCAGCCGGGGTGTTCAACTACGGCAAGACCGATGTGAAGCAGATTGTGAATTGTTTCGAAACGATGTTTTCCATTGACCTGGGAAATTATGCTAGGGTGTTTTCAGAAATCAGAATCAGGAAGAAGGCACCTACGAATTTTATTGATCATTTAAGGGAGAGACTAGTGGTTACTCTGGCACAAGGCAACTAGATTTACTTTGGGTTTTGATCCATGAAAAACGCGAAGGAAATTAATGAATTGTAAGGATTTAACCATTTCCTTTAACTTCTCCTTTATACCATGATCACTGAATTTTATAAACGTAATCGGAAATTATATAAGGGTTGACGGCTCAAATTGGCGATCTTTGGCATACCTATGACTACTCTATACATAAAGAACATGGTTTGCAACCGCTGTGTAATGGTTGTAAAACAGGAACTGGAAAACCAGGGCCTGCGTCCGGAAAAAGTTACGTTAGGGGAAGTCACTATTAAAGAGGACAACCTTTCCGATGAGCAGCAGGATCGTCTGGATTCAGCGTTGATCAATCTGGGTTTCGAGCGAATCGATGATCGCAAAGCACGTCTTATTGAGTCTATCAAGAATAAGATCATTCACGTAATTCATCATTCCGAAAGGGTTGATCTTAAAGTTAATTGGTCAACACTTCTGTCTGACGAAATGCATTATGAATACAACTATTTAAGCAACCTTTTTTCAAGCGTTGAAGGTGTTACGCTCGAACAGTATATCATCAAGCAAAAAATAGAGAAGGTCAAAGAACTGCTTTTCTATGATGAGTTGAATTTAAGTGAGATCGCTGACAAACTTGGTTATAGCAGTGTAGCCCATCTTTCAGCACAGTTCAAAAAGATTACCGGATTCACACCTTCAGAGATGAAGAAGTCACGCGATATTGATCAAAACAGAAAGCCTCTCGATTCGGTTTCTTAAAACTCTGTAAGTCTTTCTGGCAATTTTATAAAATCAAATTAGCTGTATCTCGCGTTCTTTGATGTATTAATTTAAAGCGTATGACATCCGAGATTTCAATTAAGGGAATGGTTTGTGAAAGATGTATATCCGTCATCCACGATGGGGTCATCAATCTGGGGTATGAAGTTGAAAAGATTAGTCTTGGTAAACTAATTTTCAAATCGGAAATTGACAAGGATGGATACCATCGCATTGAACAATTCCTCAATGAAAACGGGTTTGAGATGATATCAAACCGGCAAGTTAGGATCGTTAGTCAGGCCAAGGAACTAATCAACGAAGTGTTTGGACAGAACGTGAAGTATGATACCCGGTTAAAATTCTCCTCGCTACTTTCTGAAACGTTGCACATGAACTATGACTCCATCAGCGAATTGTTCACGGAACTTGAAGGTATTACGTTAGAAAAATATATTATTACAAAGCGTCTCGAAAAAGTAAAAGAGCTTCTTGTTTACACCGAGTTCACTCTCACTGAGATTGCATACATCACGGGCTTTAGCAGCATTAATCATCTATCAAGGCAGTTCAAGGAACTAACAGGTTTTTCTCCTTCGCATTTCAAGTACGTCAGATCTTCCAAACAAAAACTGGCTGGCCAAGTCAGCTAGAATCTTTAAATGATATAAACGTTACCGCCAAAAGTGCAAATCAAGATCTTAGTGATTGACGTTAATTGCAATGTGATTACTAAGATTTATAAAGCGATGGTCGTGGCAGCAGGTGTATCTGTCATGCTTATTATCTCATACTCTCTCAATTTTCCGATTGATTTGAAAACTATTGGCATCTATCTGAAAACAAAGAAGCATGTTACCTGAAATGCTGGCTAAACAAGTCGGTAAAAGCGAAATCATATAAATGAAAGCGGCTAAAGTGTAAATGAAATGTAGTCTCAGGGTGTACTATTGTAGAACATAAAGGCAAACGAAAATGTCAGTAAGCGAAATAGAAGTTAAAAAAATTACCAACGGCCAATATAAAAAAGAGACTTTCCCGGTTCTTGAAATGACGTGTGCTGCGTGCGCAATAAGCGTTGAGTCAATGTTGAAATCTACAGCCGGAGTAAAAGATGCCAGCGTGAATTATGCCAATCAAATGGTATCAGTTGAATATGATACAAAGCAAATCACACCCGTAGACCTGCAAAATTCAGTGCGATCAATCGGCTACGATCTCGTTGTTAATGTTGAAGATCCACAAGCCGTTCAGGAAGAGGCCCAGCGCAAGCATTATGAAGCTGTTAAAAAGAGAACAATCTGGTCTTCTATTCTATCTGTTCCTGTAGTCGTTATTGGGATGTTCTTTATGGATCTTCCGTATGGAAACTATATTTCAATGATGCTAACGGCCCCCGTTGTATTCTACTTCGGGCGCAATTTCTTTGTTAATGCCTGGAAGCAGGCCAAACATGGAAAAGCAAACATGGACACACTTGTTGCGTTGTCAACCGGAATAGCTTTCGCATTCAGTGTATTCAATACTTTCTTTCCGGAATTCTGGCACGCGAGAGGACTACATGCGCACGTCTATTACGAAGCGGCTGCCGTTGTGATTGCTTTCATTTCTCTTGGGAAACTTCTTGAAGAGAAAGCAAAATCCAATACATCATCTGCGATCAAAAAATTGATGGGCCTTCAACCTAAAACGGTTAGAGCAATCATTGACGGTGTTGAACAGGAAATTCCAATCGCAGTTGTTAAAGTAGGGTATAAAATTCTTGTACGACCGGGTGAAAAGATTCCGGTTGATGGCGTAGTTATCACTGGATCTTCCTATGTGGATGAAAGTATGATCTCGGGGGAGCCAGTGCCTGTGGAAAAGAAAGCTGATGAAAAAGTGTTCGCAGGAACGATCAACCAAAAAGGAAGTTTTCAGTTTGAAGCGCAAAAAGTCGGTGGCGATACCATTCTTGCACAGATCATCAAGATGGTACAGCAGGCGCAGGGAAGTAAAGCACCCGTACAAAAGCTTGTTGATAAAATCGCGGGGATCTTTGTACCCATCGTCATCGGGATCGCTATCGTGACATTTATTACTTGGATGTTGGTCGGTGGTGATAACGCATTTACTCACGCATTACTCACTTCCGTAACGGTACTTGTGATTGCTTGTCCTTGTGCGCTTGGACTGGCAACGCCAACTGCCATCATGGTTGGTGTTGGTAAGGGGGCTGAGAATAACATTCTGATCAAAGACGCGGAAAGCCTTGAACTTGCACATAAAGTAAATGCGATCATCCTTGACAAGACAGGAACAATCACTGAAGGTAAGCCAGTAGTTACTGACCTAGTGTGGAAAAGCAATGATCCCAAAGAGAAACAAATACTTCTCGCTCTCGAGAGTCTATCAGAACATCCATTGGCGGAAGCTGTTGTCAGTAAGCTGAAAGCAGAATCGACCAAGTCAATAGAACTTGACTCGTTTGAAAGTATCACGGCCCGAGGCGTGAAGGGCGCTCTCGATCAGAAAACCTACTATATCGGAAATAGACAATTGCTTCACGAAAACAATATTACACTTTCAACTGAGTTGTCAGACCTTGCATCGAGACTTCAATCTGAAGCAAAAACGGTAGTGTACTTTTCCGACAACCTGAATGCGCTTGCAGTGATTGCTATTGCAGACAAAATTAAATCCACATCTAAAGCCGCGATCAGTTCGCTTCAAAAGAAGGGCATCGATGTGTACATGCTGACCGGGGATAATGAGCAAACTGCGAAAGCTGTTGCAAGCCAAGTGGGACTCAAACATTATAGGGCAGAAGTATTGCCTTCGGATAAGGCTGAATTCGTGAAAGAACTTCAGGCCAAAGGCAAAGTCGTTGCCATGGTTGGTGATGGAATCAACGACTCACATGCGTTGGCTCAAGCTGATATCAGCATAGCAATGGGTAAAGGTTCTGACATTGCCATGGACGTGGCCAAGATGACATTGATAACATCAGACCTTCAGTCCATTCCAAAAGCGTTGAACCTTTCTTCAAAGACTGTGATGGGAATAAAACAAAATCTATTCTGGGCATTCATCTACAACGTGATTGGTATTCCACTCGCTGCCGGAGTACTGTATCCCGTTAACGGTTTCTTACTCGATCCAATGATTGCCGGGGCTGCGATGGCGTTGAGTTCTGTTAGTGTGGTGGGTAATAGTCTGCGGTTAAAAGCTGCGAAGATTTAAGAATTACTCTTCATGTAGAATGTTCGGGAAAACATCCTGGACATTTTTTTTGCAATAAACTATATAAATACTGCCAGCTTATATGCAAATGAATTTTGTGTTGGAAAAGTATTTTTGTACTGTCATGGAAATGAAACTAAAGACAGTGCAAAAAGTATTCATCCTTACCATTGGAATTGCTGTAGCCATTCTTTGCATGGTGATGGTATTGCAGGTTCATTTCTGACGGATATAAATTTGAAATATGAAATTGAAACTTGCGATTAAAAGGATTGAGCGATCTACTCCAGATTCTATAACATTATTTTTTGATAAAATAGAAGATATAGCGCACTACAAGGCTGGACAGTATTTATCTCTATCATTTTTAATTGATAACGAAATTGTATCCAGAACATACTCCTTCAATTCATCGCCTTTTACAGACAGTGATGTATCTATTACTGCTCGTCTTATTCCTGGCGGAAGACTTTCTTCCTACCTTGTTAACCATGTGATAGAGGGTGAACAAGTAATACTGGAAGGGCCATTCGGCAATTTTGTGATTGAACCCAGGCATGAAAACAGAAGACACTTGATCATGTTTGCAGCCGGAAGTGGAATAACTCCAATAATGTCTATGATAAAGTCTATACTCCATAAAGAGCCGTCATCGAAAATATCACTCATTTATTCTAATCGCTCGGACGAGAGAGTTATTTTCAAATCAGAACTACGGGAACTTCAAAAAAAATTTCCGAATGCACTTAATATCTTCCATGTGATTACTCAGTCAGAGGCAATACCATATGGTTTGCCTGTTTTTTTTAAAGGAAGATTAAGTAAGTTAATTGTTCGCAAGCACATCAAGTCATTGGTAAATGAAGGTTCCTTGCCGATTGAGTTTTTTTTGTGCGGGCCGTATGATTTTATGCAGATGATAGAAGAATCGATTACTCCCCTAAACATGAACGCTAAAATCAACAAGGAGAATTTTTATACTCCATTGAAACAACAAGATCTAGCTTTTGATTATAAAAACCTCTTATCGCGTGAAGTTGTGGTGCAATGGAGAGATCAAGATTACCTGGTATCTGTTTCGGGTGGACAATCTATTCTTTCGGCTGCGTTTCAAAGGAACTTAAATTTGCCTCATTCTTGTAAAGAAGGACAGTGTGGATCATGCCGTTCCATTTTAATTTCAGGTGAAGTGAAGTTGCGCAAAAATCATGTCTTAAATAAAGAAGAGTTAAAGCGATCTCAAATCCTGCTGTGCCAGAGTTACCCAGTTTCTGACAATGTTATCGTCAGACCCATGCACTAGAATTATATAAATCATACCTGTTAATATATAAAGCCTTGAGTGGGTATATCACGTTTATTTGTATATACAATTAAACATTAAATGTATGGAAACAATTAAATTTAAAACCGACATAAAGTGTTCAGGGTGTGTGGCGAAAGCAACTCCTCACTTGAATGAAGCTTTTGGGGAAGATAATTGGGAGGTGGATACCACCAATCCTTCTAAAATCCTAACAGTAGTTGGTGAGACCAATGAAGCTAAGGTTAGAGAGGTTGTAAGCAAAGCGGGGTATAAGGCCGAGCTCCTTTAAATGTAGTGAAGTCCCAATAGTATCCAAGCTGGTCAATTGAGACCAGCTTTTTTTTTGCAGTGCCAATCGTTTGCAATAAAGTTAAGTGCGGTAGTCCCCCTGGATAAATGCCGAGTTTTCTCTACGTTAATGGCACTTTTCTTCTCGCCCCTGTCAATTCACCAAATTTTTAAATGCGCTGTTACTAGACAAATCATGGCTTGATCATCTTTAGAAGAAGTAAACTAAATGATTTTGAGCGATAGAATCGGGTAATTCCAGCGCCCTTGTTAAGTGCAGAATTCAGGGCATGGAAATGGTTTAGTTGAAAGCAAAATTGTGATACAAGTTATGCTATTGATCCATAAGCTACCTGATCAAAGTATGACGAAAATCAGGAAATGTAGGAACAAATATCAGGAAGCGATAAAATAGACTTGCTTAAATTTGATTACATAATAACACTTAATTAAAACCATAAAAACTATGAAAAACAAATCCCTATTAATGATTATGCTGATGTTATTCACATTTTCATTCGTGAACGCGCAAGACGCACAACAGAAAAGAGAGATGCCACCTAAGCACAGAGGCATGCACCCTCGCCTGCAAGTTGATGGAACTGTAGTGGATGACGATGGAAAACCACTTGGCTCAATCAAAGATGGTAAAGTATGTGACGTAACAGGAAAGGTCATTGGTGTAATTTCCGCTCATGGAGATGTAGCAACGGCAAGCGGTAAAAAAGTTGGCCAAATTCAGAAAGACGGAAGCATGAAGTCTATGAAGGGCCATGTTGTAACAACTGATCCTGATGGTGTAGTAAAAGTGGCAGGAAAAGAGGTCGCAAGGGTTGCAGCAGGATACAAAGATAAGGGGCATGGTTGCGCTCTCCATTGTTTCTTTAGTGCCGAAAGTGAAGACGCAGAGGAAATTGATAAAGACATTCATTAGTACGCCTTCGCTCATAACCAGACGCCACTTTTTATCAGACATTATTTATTTTATACAACCGAACAATGATTTTCAGAAGTAAAATATCTTGAGAGTAATTTCAATCATATCGCTTACGTTGTTTTACATGACCTTCAATATGGGAGTGTTGATCCATTTCCATTTTTGTGGCAATACATTTCACCATTTATCAATCATTGCAGAGCCAGACAATTGTTGTGAAGGTGGAAACAACACCTGTTGTCACAATTCTTCTTTTGATCTTTCTCTTGATGATGACTATGATAGCGATACGATATCATCATTTGCTGCGGAAATTAAATTCATCTCCCATATCCTCATTCAGCAGGATCAATTGCTATACCTGATCCCGCATTTTTCCGAACAGCCGTATCTGCATCATGCAGGTCCATTAATTCAATCGGCTAAGCAGCCCATCTATCTTACTAACCGAGTTTTTCTCATTTAGACTTTTTGGATTTTCTATTCTATCTAGTTGACTGTAGTGGTCATTGAAAAAATATTTACAAAAAAAATCTAATGTTATGAAAACTCGCATAATCTTTTTTAGCATATTCTACTTTGCAACACTCGTTGCTTCAGCCCAGTCCAGTGGTGTCTATTTGAGTGCGGCTGATTTCGCATCTGGCAAGCTTGCCTACGAAATCAATTGCTCAACAGAGAAACACAAAATCAAATTGAATGAATTTCTGAACAAGGATTTTATCACCGTTGTGCATGATAAGAAACCTCATAATCTCAACAAGAAAGAAATCTTCGGTTATAAAGATTGCAATGATATGACCTACCGGTTTGTCGGCAATAGTCACTATGTGATCTTAAATCCGGCAGAGGAAATTCTTTTATACAAACACACCATAGAAGCTTCCAAGAATCAGAAAGCCGAAACTCATTATTATTTCAGTATTTCAGGAAGTGGTGCTGTTCAGAATCTAACGTTAACTAATTTGAAGAAAGCATTTCCTGACAATCACAAATTTCATGATGCGCTGGATGCTGAGTTTAAGGCAGATGATGAACTTGCAAGCTATGACTCTTTCCATAAGGTATATAAAGTCAACCGGCTTTTCTCCAATAGTCATAAGTAAGGTCATTTCAGGTAACCATATAAAACTCATGAGGCGTTTTGAAACACAAGACTCTTGTGAGTCAGGCGCTTCGAACTTTTAAGATAAGGTTCTACGATCTAGCAGGAAATAAATGAGACTCTTTTCTCCATTGTTATGCAGTCAGTTCACGAAATTGATTTGAAGCCAAAGCCCGGTAAAAATTACTGGAAGAACTGTCATCGGGAATGGCGTGAAGAATTCATTTATTTTCTGTTGGTCGATAGGTTCCATGATGATCAGAAACGAAATCCTATAGAAACTCAGGTCAGGCATCAGGGTTATGGTAACGCTGAAGAACTCCAAAGGCTCTGTGGTGGAACACTTAAGGGAATTACTACGCATTTGAAGTATATACATGACCTGGGCTGCACCGCGATATGGTTAAGTCCGGTCTTTGGAAACAATTCCGAATCTTACCACGGATATGCTATAGATAACTATCTGGATGTGGATAAACGATTCGGCACAAAAGAAGACCTGGAGGAATTGGTTGAGCAGGCTCACGCACTGGATATGCGTGTATTTCTGGATATTGTTCTTCACCATTCCGGTGACAACTGGTATTATCCGGACGATCTTCCGTATTACTATTATGAGGGCGCCACCTTTCCATTTGGCGGCTGGCGATATGATGATCGACCAGTGCCAATAGAACTTCGTGATCCGGGTCTTTATAACCGTCAGGGAAGGATTAGGAATTATGACGACTATCCTGAAACCCGCGATGGTGATTTCATGGAATTAAAAGCCTTCCGGAGTGATAATTCTGCTGAAGCGCGTTATATCCAGGATGCAATGGTTAAAATTCATTGCTACTGGATGCGTGAAGTTGACATTGATGGCTTCCGGTTGGATGCCGTCAAGCACATGGGTGAATTGGCCATCAGCCGATTTTGTTCGCACATTCGCGAGTATGCCTATCAATTGGGTAAGAAAAATTTCTTTCTCTTTGGCGAACTGGTTGGACCTGAAGATTTATACAACAAATACATTGGACCTAAAACTTCGACTTCAATTGATCACAATACAATCTACTATGGACTTAGCTCCGTGCTAGATTTTCCGTTATACCATGTATTGGCCGATGTTATCACAGGAAATGCATCTCCTGAAAAATTAATTGATCGCTATGAGTCGCTGCGGAAAAGTGCCATGGGAAGAGGTGAGTATGGAGAGTTTCTAGTGACCTTTCTGGATAATCACGATCAGGTCGGACAATTCATCAAGCACCGGTTTGGTAAAGGTGCCCGGCCAGAGCAAGTTGTAGCCGGCATAAGTTTCTTGTTATGTGCTTTAGGTACACCCTGTATCTACTACGGTACCGAGCAAGGCCTGCAAGGGTCAGGCGAAGGTGACTGGCATGTTCGCGAAGCCATGTTTTGTTTGGAGGATAAAACAACAAATGTCCTTGATGAATCCTCATTTATTTATAAAGGCATTTCCAAAGTGGCCCATCTCCGAAGGGAAAGTGCTGTTCTGAGGTTTGGACGAATGTACATCTGCAAAGTTTCTACAGATGGGATATACTTTCATTTTCCGGATTGCAAGGAATGCCTGCTGGCTTTTTCCCGTGTGCTGCACGATGAGGAATGGGTGATCGCCTATAATATTTCTCTAACCGAAGTCAAGGAAGAATTTGTTACGATTGGAAGGAGGCGAACCGGAGAGTTTCGATTTATACATGGCGACACAGGTAAGATCAAAGTCGAGACTGGCGAAGATAAGCTTAACTACTTTATCAGGTTAAAACTAAACCCCTTCCAATTTGTGATCCTTATGAATTCAGATTAGACAACAACAATTTGGAAAATAACTTGAACGATTCTGCTATTCTTCTGAATAAAGGCTTAGGGGCATGGAAAAGGAGTTAAAGATAATTCAACAGTGTTAGTGCTTTTTGATACAGCCTGATTTACTCTCTTGAGAACACACGCTTTGCAGCAAAGGTCAAGCCTCAGAGTAGCTAATATAAGTAAGTGATGTCCTTGGAATTTGATCATTTCTTTCGTAGCACTGAACTATACTTTGGAGTTTATTTATCAAAACTATTTCGGGGAAACTGATAAAAATCAGTTTTTCAAATAAGGAATATCAGTCAATCAATGTCATCGTCTATGCAAATTTGAATTATAAAATTCAAACAACTAAGCGGTTGCTTTTTTATTAACTAAAAACAAACAAACTATGAAAAACAAATCCCTTTTAATGATCATGCTGATGCTGTTTGCGTTTTCATTCGTAAAAGCGCAAGAAGTACAGAAAAGAGAGATGCCACCCAAGCATAGAGCCATGCACCCACGTCTTCAGGCTGACGGTACAGTCGTTGATGATGCAGGTAAAGTCCTTGGATCCATCAAGAATGGTAAAGTATGTGATGTATCCGGAAAGGTTATTGGTGTCATTTCCGCCCATGGAGATGTAGCAACGGCTAGCGGTAAAAAAGTAGGCCAAATCCAGAAAGACGGAAGCATGAAGTCTATGAAGGGCCATGTTGTGACGACTGATCCTGACGGCATCGTGAAGGTAGCTGGAAAGGAAGTAGCCAAAGTTGAGGCTGGTTACATGGATAAAGGACATGGATGCGCACTTCATTGTTTCTTCAGTTCAGAGAATGAGGAAGCAAATGAAATTGATAAGGACATTCATTAACAGTATCCTTCTTCTACAACCAGACGCTTTTTTTCTAAGTATTTTAAGTAATGACGCAGTTCGCAAATAGAGAAATGCTCACTTTAAGGAATGAAAAAAACCAGCAAACTATAGCATAGGTATGACTAAAATCATCATTTGATTAGCCATTTGTCATGTTATAGGTATACAACTATCTACAATTTGACATACCCATTTGCAGAACGATGGCGAAGACTAAAATAAAATCACAGACCGATTGGGCCGACCTTGCTGAGGCCATAAAATCAACTGCGCATCCCAAACGACTTGCCATTCTCCACTTGATGTGCAATTGTGGCTGCGATCAGATAATGGTGAAAGATATTTATAGTTCACTCCACCTGGAGCAATCCATCACTTCACGGCACCTGGGTATCATGAAAAAGAGTGGAGTACTTAAAAGAGAGATCCAGGAAGGAAAAACATTTTATCGTTTTAATAAAGATAATCTGACAGCTCAGTGCATTAAAAAGCTCTTAACAGAGTAAGGAATAATGATTGAAAACATCATCTCATGGTCAACACACAACCGCTTCTTTGTTTGGTTGGGAATACTCCTGATCATCATAGGTGGAGTGTTTGCAGTAGTCACCACACCAGTGGATGCCATTCCTGATCTTTCTGAAAATCAGGTGATAATTTATACTGAGTGGATGGGCCGTAATCCAAAGATCATAGAAGATCAGATTACCTATCCGTTAGTATCAAATCTGCAAGGTTTGCCAGAAATCAAAAGTATCCGCGCAGCTTCCATGTTTGGGATGAGTTTCGTCTTTGTCATTTTCAATGATGATGTTGACATCTATTGGGCTCGGTCACGCGTACTCGAACGTCTCAACTACGCGCAAAAGTTTTTACCTCCGGGATTGACCCCCTCACTTGGTCCTGATGGCACCGGAGTAGGTCACGTTTTCTGGTATACGCTTGATGCGCCTGGTTATAATCTTGGAGAGCTGAGAGCACTACAGGATTGGTATGTCAAGTTTGCGCTGCAAAAAGTAGATGGAGTCAGTGAAGTTGCTTCATTCGGTGGTTTTCAGAAACAATATCAGGTTACCATCGATCCATATAAGCTGGTATATTTTAATGTTCCTCTGATGGATGTAACTAAAGCGATAGCAGGCAACAACCGTGATGTAGGTGGAAGTGTTTTCGAAATGAATTCTACCAGTTACATGATACGGGGGCTGGGATACATCACAAGCATTGACGACATAAAAAACATTTCATTAGGAACATACAAATCCATTCCTGTAAAAATTTCAGATGTTGCCACGGTGCAAATGAGTAGTGATTTGCGATTAGGTATAACCGAGCAGAACGGTGATGGGGAAGTAGTTGGTGGTATTGTGGTGATGCGTTATGGGGAGAATGCTAAAGAAGTTATTGACCGCATTAAGGAGAGAATAACAGATGTTGAAAAGGGTTTGCCTTCCGGAGTAAAGTTTAAGGTTGCGTATGACAGAAGTGATTTAATTGAAGCGGCTGTTGCAACCCTTTCTGAAGCATTATGGGAAGAGATACTCATTGTGTCTATTGTGGTGATGATCTTTATTTTTCATTTCCGGAGTGCGCTCGTAGCAATCATAACCATTCCTCTTTCCATCCTCATTGCTTTTATGATTATTCGATTTGCAGGTATAAGCCTTAACATCATGTCACTTGGTGGTGTCGCCTTGGCCATTGGCGACTTGGTCGATGCGGGTATAGTGATGACAGAAAATGCTTACCGGCAACTCACGCAGGCAGTTATCAAACCTCAATCGAAATCGTGATGGAAAAGGAACGCATTGGCAATACCAGCGAACTACCGGAAGAACAACGGATCAGCATCATCGAAAAGTCGTCACGCATGATCGGTAGAGCTGTATTCTATTCTATAATCATTACGCTGATTTCTTTTTTTCCGATTTTGTTCCTTACAGGTCAGGAACAAAAGTTGTTTTCTCCCCTTGTTCTTACAAAAACGTTTACCATGATCGGCTCAGCGATCGTAGCACTGTTAATAGTGCCGATGTTACTGCGAACTTTAATGAAAGGAAAGCTAAGGCCCGAAAGTCGTAACGTTATTTCCAGTTTCTTTATCCGATTGTACGGTCCAGTACTTCGACTTTGCCTCAATTGGAAGAAGACCGTAATAGCCATTGCCGTTATAATAAGTCTCGGTTGTGTTCCCTTATTGATGAGGATGGGTTCTGAATTTATGCCACCATTAGACGAGGGCTCACTTCTCTTTATGCCTGTAACCCTTCCTGATGCATCCAATTCAGAAATCAAACGAATCCTTCAGCTACAAGACCGCCTTATCAAAGAGTTTCCTGAAGTAGTGAATGTACTTGGCAAGGCAGGAAGAGCGTACACCGCCACTGACAACGCACCTTTAAGTATGATTGAAACAATTGTCATCTTAAAACCAAAAGACGAGTGGCGTGATGGGATGACAAAGGAAAAACTTATCGCAGCCCTAAATGAAAAAGTACAGATACCGGGGGTGACTAGTGGATGGACTCAACCTATCATCAACCGAATCAATATGCTTTCCACAGGTATCCGTACGGATGTTGGTATTAAGGTGTACGGACAAAACATCGACAGTATCTATAACATTTCTTTGGGTATTGAAAAGGCACTCAAGGGAACTGAAGGTCTTGCTGATTTATACGTAGAACAACTAACAGGTGGAAAATACCTCGACATTAAAATCAATCGCGAAGAACTTGCTCGGTATGGTCTAAGCACTGACGAAGTAAGCATGCTCATCGAGACCGCTATTGGCGGTATGAATCTTACCAACACGGTTGAAGGAAGGCAACGGTTTACAGTAAGCCTGCGCCTGGGACAGGATTACCGGAATGACCTTTCTGAAATTAAACGCATTCCAATCCAAACTCCTAGTTACGGCACTATTCCTCTTTCGGCCGTTACTGATTTAACCATCACGGAAGGACCACCGATGATCAGTTCTGAAAATGCTATGCTGAGGGGTACTGTACTTTTTAATATTCGGGGTAGAGATATGGGCAGCGTAGTAAAAGACGCGAAAAAAAGAATTGAGGATGAATTCAAAAAATTGCCCAAGGGGTACTTCATTGAATGGAGCGGGCAATATGAAAATCAGGTACGTGCCCAAAACCGATTGAAGATCATTATTCCCATCACGCTGCTGATTATCTCCTTTGTATTGTATTTCACTTTTAAGTCAGTAAAGGAAATGCTGATCGTGCTTTCAAGTTTGCCAGTAGCGCTTGTGGGTGGAGTATATTCTATGTATTTCTTTGATGTTAATTTTTCTGTGGCAGTGGCTGTTGGTTTCATTGCTTTGTTTGGTGTTGCTGTGGAGACAGGCGTACTCATGATTGTATACCTGAACGAATCCATACAGAAACTCACGCAAAGCAAAGGCAACGCCCCTGATAAAATTCAAAATGATGATATAAAAGACGCAGTATTTGAGGGAGCAGTGTTGCGAGTAAGGCCAAAACTGATGACCGTGATGGCGGATATGGTTGGCCTGCTTCCCATATTATTGGCTACAGGAACAGGCAGTGATGTTATGAAGCCTATAACCATCCCATTTGTTTTCGGTCTTATTACTTCTACACTATTTGTGCTCATCGTATTGCCAGTGGTTTATGAAGTTATTAAGGAACGTGAGTTAAAGAAGAATGGTAAACTTCAATACATGGAAATTAAAGATTGATAATCAAAGAGTCGTTATGAAAACAATCACGAGAATCGAATCATACAAAGCCACTCCCGAAAAAGTATTTCAAACCTTGGACGATCTAGGTGTCACTGGTATGCACATGACTGAATCCTCCATGCCGATGATGGGTGGCAAACTGAGTTTGAATTTTCTTACCGCCAATCACACGGGTCTTGGTTCCAAATACCGATGGACAGGAAAGGTTGTCGGCATGACAATGGACTTTACCGTGGAGGTCACGAAGTGGGTTAAGGACAAGGAAAAAATATGGGAAACTATTGGAGATCCAAAAATGATCATCTATTCCTGGTTTAGAATGAACCTGGAAATATCAACCTCATTAGATAACACACAGGCTCAACTTTCCATAACCTATGAAAAGCCCAAAGGATGGATTAACAGATTTTTATCATTTTTTCTTGCGGATTGGTATTGCAGATGGTGTTTGAAAAATATGTTGGATGATAGCAAAAAAAAATTGTATAGCCCGGAAGTGAAAGAGGAACGCGCGATCCAACATCTTGAAATGAAGGCTTGATCATGAGTGGACTTATAAAATATATTGCTCTCAGTTTCCTGACCATACTTGGCACACTAAGCTTGTATGCTCAGGATACTGTCCGGTTAGGTCTTGAAGAAATCATTACTAAAGTCGAAGCGGAATACCCTCTCGTGTTGCAATACGATTCACGCATCAAATCTCTGCAATCTAAGGTTGAAGGAAGTAAAAGCTGGATGCCACCAACATTTTCCTTCGGGTTGAATTCATTTCCCTATCAATTGGAGATGATCAAACGAAAAGACGATCCAATGAACTGGGCTGCACTCATGTTTTCTGCCGAACAGATGATCCCAAACTCAGCCAAACTGCGTGCTAAAGGAGGATATTATTCATCGTTGAAGCAGGTGCAGCAAAATAATGCGGAGTGGACAAAAAACATTTTACGTACGCAGGTTCGAATACTATACTATCAGCGAATTGTTGCCGAGCATAAGCTGGGTCTTATTGCAGAGAACCGGGAGTTGTTGAAGCTGTTTATCAATATTTCAGAATCCCGATACACGTACAACCAGGCTGATCTCAGTACCATTTTTAAAGCCAAAGCGAAGTTGAAGGAACTTAACAATATGGAGACAATGGCCAAAGCCGGGGTTACCGAAAGTAACATTGGTCTGAACACCTTATTGAACCTACCAACCGAAACTCCCTTTACAATTGACACCGTTGTGGTGTTGAAAAACTATGATTCAATAATGCTTGTTCAGGACACGGCTTCTGTTCAGCGCAATGACATAACCAGTATGACCAGCAGCATACGCTCGATGGAATTAAACCGGAGTTGGATGGCAACGGGTAGAAAACCAGACTTCGGCTTGCGCGCCAGTCACATGAGTATGTTCGGAATGCCTAATCAATTCTCCATCATGGGTATGGTGACAATCCCTATTGTGCCCTGGTCATCGAAGATGTATAAATCGGAAGTTAAATCCATGACTCATGAAATTCAGGCTATGAATTTGGAAAGGGAGAATATGAAGCTGATGGCAACGCGCATGATCAATGAGAAGCTGGCCATGTTAAAATATGAAAGACAACAATTTGACAATTATCAAAAAGACATAAATCCTTTATACAAAAAAAATATGGAGGCGAATCTTTTAGCATACAAGCAAAACACGGGAAACTTTTTTGTGTTGCTCGATGCATGGGATATGTTGTTTATGAAACAGTTGGAGCAACTCGAAAAGCTTAACCTTTTGCTACGACTACAGGCCGAGTATGAATACGAAACGGAGAGAAGGTAATGATCAGAAAGCGTATACATATTGTATGGTTCTTAATTTTTGCGGTAGCCTGTGGCAAGCATGCATCGGAAGATCATACAAATCATGCCGGTCATGATAGCACGAAAGTCAATGAATCTATCCGTAAGATTTCCCGTCCTGCCAATCAGGTTGTGCTTTCTTCACAGAAAACCATACAGTTATCTCAAAACCTTTCCAGGCAGACAATAAAAGCCAGCGGATACATTGCTTTCGATGAGCGCAGGAATAACAAAGTAGCGGTTAGAACGTCAGGAAGAATTGAAAAGCTTTATATAAAGTATAATTATCAGTTTGTAAAAAAAGGAGAACGGATCGCAGAACTATATAGTCCCGAACTCAACACCTATCAAGAGGAGTATTTGTTTCTATTAAAATCCGAAGAAGACAGCCTTGCTGTAAAAGCCAAACAAAAGTTAAAACTTCTTGGTCTTTCGGAAGGCCAAATTCAGCAGATTGAAAAATCAAATTCCGTAACACATGCAATCACCATTACTTCACCCATTGATGGATTTATCAGGTTCTCAATAGAACCGGTTTCTTCTGGAGAGATGAAACCATCGTCTTCAGAGGGAATGGGCGCGATGGGAGATGCTTCTTCTTCAAATGCCGAGGTTGAGGGAACTTCAGCGGGACAAATTCGGGAAGGCATGTATGTCAACAAAGGCCAAACACTATTTGTTGTCAACGATGTCCGTCAGGTGTGGGCGATTCTTTCGGTCAACATTTCATCTCAGGTTCAACTTAAAAAAGGTTTGCCTGTAACATTGTATTCTGAAGCTCAAGCAGACTCTATCAAAGCAAACATTGATCTCGTGGAGCCTGTCTATCAGGATAAACAACGTTTCGTACAGGCGAGAATCTATCTGGATAATCCTGGGCGAATCTTAAAGATCAATTCGTTTATAAAAGGTAAAATTTCAATCCGCGCTCTAGCGTTCACTGTTCCATTGTCTTCAGTTTACGACTTGGGTTCACGCAAAATTGTTTGGGTAAAAACAGGAATGGCATCGGATGGGATTGGCCTATTCGAGGCGCGTGTAGTGTTTACGGGAATGACTTCAGATAAAATGATTGAGATTGTCAATGGTCTGAAAGGAGATGAAGAGATAGCGCTGGATGCGGGCTATATGCTGGATAGCGAAAGTATTTTAAATGAGAAGCAATGAGACAGTACTATAGCATATTGATCATTTTCATTTTGGTGATTTGTTCCTCGTGCAAAAAAGACGACCATGAGTCAATGCCAGGTATGGGAGTAAAAAGTGACAGCACAGAAAATCATTCTGAAATGTTGACTCTTGATAATGAAAAGCAAATGCTCATCAATATAATGCTTGATACGGTGCGATTCACAATCATTAGCGCCCAAACCACTTTGACCGGAACTATATCAGCAGATGAAAATAAACTAACCACTATCACGGCACGGGTAAAAGGAAGAATTGATCGTCTCTTCGTTCGCCAGGAGGGTGAGCATATCGTAAACGGACAAGCTCTTTACAGTATTTACAGCGAAGAATTACTGGCCGATCAGAATGATTATCTGTCTGCGATTCAACAGCGCACCAAGTTTCATGGACAACAATCAACTGTGGAGGCATTGATTCAGGGCGGGCGAAAAAAATTACTGCTATGGGGAATGACGGAAAAGCAAATCAAAAATCTTGAATCGAGTCAGCAAGCATCGGCTTTACTAACATACTATAGCGGAGATACTGGTTTTGTTGCAAAGCTATTGATCAACGAAGGGGAGTACACACAAACAGGGAAACCACTTTTTCAGATTGCCGACCTAAGCTCTGTTTGGGTAGAGACGCAAGTGTATACAAATGAGATAAATTATTTCAACGAGAGAACTGAAGCATCTATTAGTATTGAAGCATTACCACAGAAAATATTCAAGGCAAAGGTGGTTTTTGAAAACCCTGCCATGGAAGAAAATTCAAAAATAAATCTGGTACGCTTTCGCATAGATAATAAAGACAATATGATAAAGACGGGTATGATGGCTCGTGTAACCATCAATCATCACCCGAAGCAGACACTTGTCATCCCTAAAACTGCTTTATTAATCGGTCGCATGACGATGGTTTGGATTGAGGTCATGCCTGGAATGTTCGAAAGCCGAACTGTTGAAGTGGGAATTGAAAACAAAAACTTTGTTGAGATAATTTCAGGATTAAAAGAAGGCGAGCGTGTGGTAACCACTGGCGCTTATCTTCTTAATAGTGCATTCATTTTGAAAAAAGGAGCCAACTCCTCTATGGGTGGGATGAAGATGTAATGAATTAACTACGGACATAAATAAAACAGGGAGTCATGGTTTTATTGTTAGTCACTTCGCTAATAATAAACGCACGTACTTTCTCTTACAGACAGGTTATTTGTTCAACTAAAGCACCATGAGAGAGGACATAATCATTACTAAAGCTTCAGGCAAAAAAGAGCCATTTGAAAAGAGTAAACTTTATCAATCTTTGTTGCGGGCAGGTGCGTCTGTAACACTTGCTAACCAAATTGTGCACACAATAGAAATAGATTTAACAGAGGGGATGAGTACAAAAAGTATTTATAAAAAAGCGTATAATATTTTGAGAAAAACTGAACGACCTGTTGCGGGACGCTACCATCTCAAAAATGGAATAATGGAATTGGGGCCGTCTGGGTTCCCATTTGAAAAATACGTATCTGAAATTCTTGCGCACCAAGGCTACACCGTACAGGTTGGAAAAATGGTGGATGGCAAATGTGTGACGCATGAAGTGGATGTTATTGCTGAAAAGGGCGAAGAACATTTTATGATCGAGTGCAAGTATCACAATAGCCCGGGAATAAATTGTGACGTGAAAATCCCACTCTATATCCACTCCCGTTTCAAAGACATTGAATCGCAATGGATGATAATGCCCGGTCACGGAGCAAAATTTCACCAAGGATGGGTAGTAACGAATACGCGGTTCACAACTGATGCTATCACGTATGGATCCTGTGCCGGATTAAAATTAATTAGCCTCGACTTTCCAATAAAAGGAAGCTTACGCGAGATGATAGAGGAAACGGGGCTATATCCATTGACATGCCTGACTTCACTTACCGGTCAAGAGAAAAAAATACTACTCGAAAAGAAAGTTGTTTTGTGCATGGAGGTCTGTCAGCATCCTCAACTCTTAGATGAATTGAATATTCCGTCCAAAAGAATTGAGGCTATTTTGAAAGAAGGAAATCAACTGTGCCATAAACTTATTCGTCATAGTCAACATTGAGATATTAAAACATTGCACCAGGAATATAACATTTATAAAATAAAGACAGATGGAAAATAAAATAAAGATTCATTTTTTGGGAGCCTCTAGTACTGTCACTGGTTCGAAATATCTTATTGAAACGCAGGATAAAAATATTTTAGTTGATTGCGGATTATTTCAGGGACTTAAAGAATTGCGCTTATTAAACTGGGAGAGCATCCCTTTTAATGTGGCAAAGATTGATGTGGTATTGCTAACCCATGGTCATCTGGATCATGTAGGTTATCTACCCAGGTTAGTTAGCGAAGGGTTTTCAGGAGAGATATGGGGAACAGACCCATCGCTTGAAATAGCAAGACTCATTTTAGAAGATAGTGCAAAAATCCAGGAAGAAGATGCAGAGCGAGCCAATGCAGAAGGATTTTCCAAACACAGGCCAGCCAAACCGCTGTATGATACTAAAGATGTAAAAAAAACGCTGCCACTTTTTCGTCCCCAACCACTTGACAAATGGATTGAAATTGCCAAAGAAATATTCTGCCGCTTTAAATACAATAGCCATATCATTGGAGCAACATTTATAGAATTGAAAGTCCAAAATAAGATTTTAGTTTTCTCAGGAGACGTAGGAAGGGGAAATGATTTGTTAATGCATCCTCCTCAAAAACCTGAAGCGGCTGATGTACTTTTTATAGAATCCACTTATGGAGATCGTCTCCATCCGGAGCATTCAGAGGAAAAACTGATAGAAGTAATTAATACAGCCGCTAAAAAGCAAGGCACTATTATCATCCCAGGTTTTGCTGTTGAGCGTATTCAAATGTTAATGTATTTGTTATGGAAGCTAAGAAAAAAGGAAGCTATTCCGGACCTGCCTATCTATATGGATAGTCCAATGGGAACAAGTGTCTTGGATGTTTTTGTGAGAAATCCCTCCTGGCACAAACTTCCGATAGATGACTGTAAAGAAATGTTAGAAGACATAAAGCAAATACGAACTATACAGGAAACCTATAAACTGGCTGCATCTGGTCTTCCTAAAATTATTATTGCTGCAAGTGGTATGGCTTCCGGTGGTCGGATACTTACCTACTTTGTTCAATATCTTGGTCGACCTTCCGCAACTGTTTTGTTAGTGGGATATCAAGCTGAAGGAACAAGAGGACGCGCATTGTTGGAAGGAGCAAAGGAGGTAAAACTTTTTGGAAAATATTTTCCAGTGAAAGCTGAAATTAAAAATTTAGAAGGGCTTTCTGCACACACAGATCAGAAAGGATTAATTGATTGGATGAGCGGATTAAAACAAACTCCGAAGCATATTTTTATCGTACATGGAGAACACAATGCTTCAGTTGGATTAAAAGATAAAATCAATGAAGTGTATGGCTGGAATTCAACTATTCCTAAGCTAAATCAAATTTCGATAATTGAAGATTAAAGAATTAGTATGAACAACCCTCAAAGCCATACCTTAAGAGTTAAAGATCTCGGCATTGACACCTATCGTGAAAACATCATTTTTATGAGAGCCGATTGCCATGTCTGTATATCAGAAGGTTTTACCGCACTCACAAGAGTGATTGTTCATTCAAACATTAATAGGATTATCGCTACACTCAATGTTGTTCGCTCTGATATAATCGGGAATGGAGAAGTTGGTTTATCTATTGAATCGATTAAACGTTTAGGAGTAAAGGACGGAGACATAATTTTTGTCTCTCACTTACACCCTATCGAATCATTAAGCAAAGTAAGAGCAAAAATGTATGGGAAAGAGCTCGATCAAGCTTCTTATAGTGAAATAATTACAGATGTAGTAGCAGGTCATTATTCTAATATTGAGATAGCGGCATTTGTTTCTGCCTGTGCCGGAGACAATCTAAGTGTAAATGAAATGACTGGTCTCACCAAGTCAATGATTGCCAGCGGTAGAATAATGAAATGGAAGAAAAGTATAATTCTCGACAAACATTGTGTTGGTGGGCTTCCGGGAAATCGCACTACTCCTATTGTAGTCAGCATAGTGGCAGCGGCAGGATTGACTATTCCTAAAACATCCTCAAGAGCAATTACTTCCCCCGCAGGCACAGCGGATACTATGGAAGCTATGACTACCGTGAATCTGACAATTGAAAAAATGCAAGAAGTGGTTGAGAAAGAAGGTGGATGTCTTGCATGGGGAGGAGCGGTTAACTTAAGCCCAGCAGATGATTTATTGATTGCAGTTGAAAAGGCACTTGAAATTGATAGTGTAGGACAGATGATTGCTTCCGTACTTTCCAAGAAAGCCGCTGCCGGATCAACGCATGTAGTTATTGATATTCCTGTTGGGCCAACAGCTAAGGTTCGTTCCCATGAAGAGGCCTTGAAACTTAAGCATTATTTTAAAGTCGTAAGTGAAGCCATTGGTATTCATACTGAAGTAATTATTACCGATGGTACTCAGCCTGTAGGAAAAGGTATTGGACCATCATTAGAAGCCTTAGATGTTTTGGCTGTTCTCGAGAATAAAGCAGATGCTCCAAATGACTTAAAAGAACGGGCCATCACCCTTTCAGCAGCCCTGATCAAATTGTCAGGACAATACGCATCAGGAACAGAATCAACTCTTGCAAGAAATCTTCTTGAAAATGGAAAAGCGTTTAAAACATTTATGGCCATATGTGAAGCACAGGGTGGCTTTAAGAAACCCAAACTTGCAAAGCATCGCTTTGATGTATTAGCTGAAAGCGAAGGGACAGTAAAATCGATTGATAATAGAAAGCTTGCGCGGATCGCTAAACTTGCAGGAGCTCCCAAAGTAACTTCGGCAGGTGTTCTATATAATGCCGCACTAGGAAAACAAATACATAAGGGAGATTTGCTTTTCAGTATTTACGCAGAATCGAATGGGGAGTTGGAATATGCTAAAGAGTATTTAATCAGTTCAAACACCTTAATTGAAATAAGTTAATGAAGTCAATTATTTTTTCAATGCCAGGAAACGAATTACTTGGCGAAAGTATTACTTCCGGAATAAAAGGAGAAAAAGGAAATTTTGAAATACGTCAATTTCCTGATGGGGAAACGTATGTAAGGGTTTTGAGTAATGTCGATGATAAAAAAGTTATTATCATTTGTACGCTTCATCAACCAGATGCTAAACTATTACCCCTTTTATTTCTTTGCAACTTATTAAGAGACTTAAAGGTAAAGTCAATTTGTCTTGTTGCTCCCTATCTGGCTTACATGAGGCAAGACAAACAATTCAACTCTGGTGAAGCAGTAACATCTCAATACTTTGCGAAACTTTTGTCATCTCTGGTAGATCGTCTTATTACCATAGATCCGCATTTGCACCGAAGAGTATCTATGAAAGAAATTTATTCAACCCCCTGTGAAGTTTTACATGCAGCCGAGTTAATTTCTGAATGGATAAAAAATAATATTCCTGATGCTATTTTAATAGGGCCGGATAGCGAAAGCGAACAATGGGTATCAGAGGTAGCCAAGAACGCTGGTGTGCCATTCATTGTGTTACAAAAAATAAGGCGTGGAGATCGAGATGTAGAAGTGTCTGTTCCAGAAGTGGAGAAATATAAAAACAACATACCCGTGCTAGTAGATGATATTATTTCTACTGCTCGCACTATGATTGAAACAGTTGGACATCTCAAGCAAGCAGGAATGAAACCTCCGGTTTGTATTGGTGTTCATGCCGTATTTTCAGGAAATGCCTTTGAAGAATTAAACAAAGCGGGAATTAGCAGAATCATCACATGTAACACAATTCCTCATTCATCCAATGGAGTTGATATTACGACATTGATTTGTAAACGTATTGATTAAAAAGTAAAGTAGAACTGCAATCAACGCTAAGTATCAAAGAAGCTTTAGATGCGGCTGTAGCTAACAACACTATAGCATTCATTGATCTTCCTATTTAAAGCGATTATATGATAAATACTGACACACTAAAACAGTCCTTCCACAGCAAATCTCAGGAAGACATGATCCGCGATTATCAATCCGATCCTGAAAAAGGATTGACTCCTGAAGAGGCCGCGATACGATTAGAAGCACTCGGGCGAAACGCCATCAGTGAGGAAAAGAAAAAAAGTCTGTGGCTGATTTTTCTAAGCCAATTTACGAATGTACTCGTGTATCTGTTAATTGTTGCAGCAGGGTTATCGTTTTTTTTCAAGGAATGGCTTGATGGCGGTGCAATACTAGCCGTGATTTTAATCAACGCTATTATCGGATTTTATATGGAGTACCAAGCCGAGCGTTCCATGGAGGCCTTAAAAAAATTATCGATACTCCCGGCTAAAGTTATTCGCAATGGTGCAACAACGGAGATAAACGCAGAGGAACTTGTTCCCGGTGATTTGATATTTCTCGAAGCCGGTGACATGGTTCCCGCTGACGGTATGATTTTCAGGTCTTCACAACTTCAGGTGGATGAGTCAGCGTTGACAGGTGAATCTCTTCCAGTAGAAAAGAAAGAAGGACAAGTAGACGAGGGTACTACGCTGGCCGAACGAACCAACATGCTATACAAGGGCACTTTTATTTCAAAAGGAAATACGCGCTCTATAATTACTGGCACTGGTATGATGACCGAGCTTGGTAAAATTGCCAGCCTGGTGCAATCAGCGGAACAGGCAGCGACACCACTAGAGAAAAAACTGGAGCAGTTTAGCAAAAAGCTGATCATAGTAACGGTAGTTTTGGTCGTCATCATATTCTTTGTTGGCCTTTTAAACGGAAAAAAAATTCTGGATATGATGGAAACCGCTATCGCTTTGGCAGTAGCTGCTGTACCTGAAGGGTTGCCCATTGTAGCCACGTTAGCATTGGCGAAGGGCATGCTTAAAATGGCTAAGCATAATGTAATTGTAAAAAGACTTTCTGCCGTTGAAACATTGGGCGGAACCGATGTGATTTGTACGGATAAAACAGGAACATTAACTCAAAACAAAATTGAAGTAAACCTGATTGTAACACCCGATGCAGAATTCGACACAAGCAATTCAAAAAAAGGTGATGGTAAAAATGTTTCTTTTCAATACATCGTAAGCTTATCCGTGCTGTGTAACACCGCTTCTCTTGACAGCAATAATAAGGAGACAGGCGATCCTCTGGAAATAGGATTACTGAAATTTGCTCAGCAACAGGGATCAATAATCGAAACACTTCGGAAGGAAAATCCATTGATAAAAGAAGAACCTTTCTCTTCCGATACAAAGATCATGGCTACGATGCATCGCACCAGCGAAGGGCATCGGGCCTATGCAAAAGGTGCCACGGAAGAAATCGTTAATCATTGCACACGGATAATTGATCAAACAGGAGAGCACGAATTTGACACAGCACTTAAAGCAACCTGGTTAGCAAAGTCTGAAACCTTGTCTGCATCCGGCCTTCGTGTACTTGCTGCCGCTACTAAAAATTCTTTAGCGGACGAAAAAATCCTATCGGAAAATTTAGTGTTCCTTGGCCTTATCTGTATGATCGATCCGCTACGCGAAGAGGTTTTCGCTGCTGTACAAGAATGTAAAGCAGCAGGTATCAAGGTTATCATGATTACTGGCGACCATCCTTCGACCGCACAAAATATAGGACGCAAACTCGGTATTATTGATGACAAAGATACCCGTGTGATGATCGGCAAAGAAATGAAGGAGTATGCAGGCCTTAGCGAAAGCGAAAAAGACTTGTGGGTCAGCACATCGGTGTTCGCTCGCGTCAGCCCTCAACAAAAACTAGACTTGGTGAGTGTATTGCAAGACCGAAAACACATTGTAGGCATGACCGGAGATGGTGTGAACGATGCGCCTGCCCTAAAAAAATCAGATATAGGAATAGCGATGGGCTTACGCGGAACTCAAGTGGCTCAAGACGTTGCTGACATGGTGCTCAAAGATGACTCCTTCTCATCTATCGTTCTCGCGATCCGTCAAGGCCGCATCATATTCGAAAACATCCGCAAATTTGTCATCTTCCTTCTTTCCTGTAACATGAGCGAATTGCTTGTGGTTGCAACGGCTGCTGTATTGAACTTTCATTTTCAACTTTTCCCCTTACAGATTTTATTTATCAATCTCATCACAGATCTTCTTCCTGCACTGGCTTTGGGGGTTACTGCTGGCAGCGCATCCATTATGAAACAGCCACCACGTAATACTGGAGAGCCTATCATCGACAAGAAGAGATGGATTGCTTTGATTTACTACGCAGTAATCATTACCATCACTACACTGGGTGCTGTTTTTATAAGTCATTACGTACTTCATGAGACAGAAACTTGGAACACGCAGTTGTGTAATAATATTTTATTCTTCACCCTGATCATTTCGCAGTTGCTTCATGTATTTAATATGAGTTCAACAGGTAGCGGAAACTTTTTTAAGAGTGAAGTATTCAAAAATAAATTTGTGTGGTATGCCATTGCTACATCTTTAATTCTGGTATTTATATCCTATCAGATACCGATTGTACGAAAGACCCTGGATATATTTCCGATGTCTGTTGCTGACTGGCTAATCGTTATTGGGATGAGTTTTACATCGCTCATTATCATACAGATTTCAAAGGCATTGAAAATCGTGCGACAATGACGGGGTTGTTTAATGTTTTTGCAAATTGATCAAAATAGAATGAGAAATTGAACATTTCGGCAATGAAGAAGTATGAAATCAATTAGAAACTCTATACTAACCATCAACGTAGGTTCTTCCGGCATTAAGTTCGCGTTGTTTGATGTTGACGAATCAACGGTGATGTTGTTTTATGGTGAGATGGAAAACTTTAATACCAAAAGCAAAAAACTTAATTCTACAAACGCACTAACGAATAAGAAAAATAGTATCGTCATTAAAGCTGTTGATCAGATTATTGCTGCAAATTTTCTCTTGGATTGGCTCCATGAGCAGAACGGTTTTGATTCCGTCAGTGCGATAGGGCACCGGATAGTTCACGGCATGAAACATAACAAGCCTGAACTAATCACTCGAGAATTAATTGTTGAGCTGAAGCAGATAAGCAATTATGCGCCTGAACATTTGCCAGGAGAAATCAAACTAATAGAGATGTTTCAAAAACGTTATCCTTCTTTACCACAAATAGCTTGCTTCGATACCTCATTTCACGCCTCCATGCCACGTGTTGCAAAGTTGCTGCCCATACCACGAAGGTTTAGTGCAATGGGAATTCAGCGATACGGTTTCCACGGACTTTCTTACGCTTATCTTATGAAAGAGCTTTTTAGAGTTGCAGGAAAGGAGGCAGCGCAAGGGAAAGTAATATTAGCCCACCTCGGTAATGGTGCAAGTCTTGTCGCTGTAAAAGACGGTAAAAGCATGGACACAAGTATGGGATTTACCCCTGCATCGGGAATTACAATGGGTACACGTACGGGCGATCTTGATCCTGGAGTAGCGTGGTATTTAATAAAGTTTGAAAAACTTAGTCCAAAACAGTTTAGTCATCTTATCAATCACGAATCTGGTTTGTTGGGTGTATCAGAAACAAGTTCAGATATGCGAAAACTAATTAAAAATAGGAATAGTGACAACCGTGCTGAAGAAGCCATTGAACTATTTTGTTATCAAGCCAAAAAATGGATTGGGTCTTATGCTGCGGTGCTTGGAGGTGTAGACACGTTGATATTTTCAGGGGGAATCGGTGAGCATGCTCCGGAAGTTCGTGACCGGATATGTAGTGGACTTCAATTCTTAGGAATTGACATAGATAAAAAAAGAAATGTGAAGAATGAACAAGTTATTTCGACAGATAAAAGCAAAGTATGTGTTCGGGTCATTCAAACCAATGAACAATTAATGATAGCAAGATTGGTATGCTCTGTTATGAATTACGAAATTAAATATTAGAAATTATGATATCAGAAACTATCAACACAGAAGTTGAAACATTATCGCCTGAATTAGTTCAAAAGATGAATGCGTATTGGCGTGCAGCTAATTATTTATCTGTTGGTCAAATTTATCTGTATGATAATCCCCTTCTTAAAAAGCCATTGACCTTGGAACATATAAAGCCACGACTGTTAGGGCATTGGGGCACTACACCTGGATTGAACTTTATCTATGTGCATCTCAACCGAATCATTAAAAAATATGATCTCAATGTAATTTATATTACTGGTCCCGGACATGGCGGACCCGGATTGGTAGCTAACACTTACCTCGAAGGAACTTACAGCGAAATTTACCCAAACATTTCAGTGGACGAATCAGGTTTAAAAAAACTATTCAAACAGTTTTCCTTTCCCGGTGGCATTCCCAGCCATGTTGCCCCCGAAACCCCCGGTTCCATTAATGAAGGCGGAGAGCTGGGTTATTCATTGGTACATGCTTACGGTGCTGTTTTCGACAATCCTGATTTGATAGCAGCGTGCGTTATAGGGGATGGTGAGGCTGAAACCGCTGCCCTTGCTGCCAGTTGGCATTCCAATAAATTTTTAAATCCTGTGCATGATGGCGCAGTTCTTCCTATCCTCCATCTGAATGGTTATAAAATTGCCAACCCTACTGTGCTTGCACGAATTCCAAAAGAAGAATTGGATCAGCTTTTTCGCGGGTATGGTTATAAGCCATATTTTGTTGAAGGAGATATTCCTGAAAAAGTACATCAATTGCTGGCAACAATATTGGATACAGTAGTTGATGAAATTAAACAAATTCAAATTGAGGCTCGCACGAATGGATTTACAAAACGCCCGCAATGGCCGATGATCATTTTTCGTACACCAAAAGGTTGGACTGGACCTGCAATAGTTGATGGTCTGAAAGTGGAAGGAACATGGCGTTCTCACCAAGTTCCATTGGCTGAATTGGCGAAAAAGCCAGAGCATGTGCAGCAGCTTGAGCAATGGATGAAAAGTTATAAACCCGAAGAGCTTTTTGATGATAACGGAAAATTACTTTCTGAATTAGCTGACCTTGCACCAAAAGGCATAAAGCGGATGGGAGCTAATCCAAATGCGAATGGAGGACTTCTCCTTCGTGATTTGAAAATGCCTGATTTCAGAAAATATGCTATTGAAGTTCTACAGCCAGGTACAATTGAAGCAGAGGCAACGGTAACCATGGGAGCATTTGTAAGAGATGCAATGAAGCTGAATTGGGAGAGCAGAAACTTTAGAATATTCGGGCCTGATGAAACAGCTTCTAACCGCCTCACTAAATTATTTGATGTAACAGAACGCACCTCCACTGCTGAGATTTTAAAAAGCGATGATCATATTTCAGCGGATGGAAGAGTAATGGAAGTATTGAGCGAACATTTATGCCAGGGTTGGCTCGAAGGATATCTACTTACAGGCAGGCATGGTCTATTTTCATGTTACGAGGCATTCATTCATATTGTTGATTCCATGTTTAATCAACACGCCAAATGGCTACAGGTCTCACGTAACATACCTTGGCGGAAACCAATTGCTTCATTAAATTATCTGCTTACATCGCATGTGTGGCGGCAGGATCATAATGGAAATAGTCACCAAGATCCCGGATTTCTTGATCTTGTCGCTAATAAAACTGCTGATATAATTCGAATCTATCTTCCTCCTGATGCCAATACGCTGCTGTCTGTAACAGATCATTGCTTAAGAAGCCGCGACTATATTAATGTTATTGTTGCCGGTAAACAACCTGAAATGCAATGGTTAGATATGGATGCTGCAATTAAGCATTGCACGATAGGATTAGGTATCTGGGAATGGGCAAGTAATGACGCTGGCAATGAGCCAGATGTGGTGATGGCTTGCGCAGGCGATGTGCCAACGCTGGAAACAATTGCCGCTGTTCAAATTCTTAGAGAGCATTTTCCTGAACTGAAAATTCGTGTGATTAACATCGTGGATCTTATGACGCTTCAACCTGAGAGCGAACATCCGCATGGGTTGAATGATAAAGATTTTGACAGTCTTTTCACAAAGGACAAACCCATCATCTTTGCTTTTCACGGGTATCCCTCATTAATTCACCGCCTCACCTACCGCAGGACAAATCATAACAATCTGCATGTGCGTGGCTATAAAGGCGAAGGCACTACAACAACACCATTTGATATGGTTGTATTGAATGACATAGACCGCTTTCATCTTGTTAGTGACGTGATAGATCGATTACCTGACTTAGGCTCCAAGGGTGCTTATACCAAGCAATATGTAAGAAATAAATTGACTGAACATAAAGCTTATATAGAAATTCATGGTGAAGACATGCCCGAAATTATTAACTGGAAATGGAAATTCGGGGTCACAAAAAAAAAATAAAAGATTTCGTTTAATGAAAATATAAGGCATAAAAATGATATCGGATCTAAAGATTCAGAATAATCAATCGGACCCCACACTGGATAAACTCCAGCGAGACACATTTGAATATTTCCTGAAAGAGACTAACCCACTAAACGGTCTCGTGATTGACAAGACTGAAGAAGATTGGCCAGCAAGCATTGCTGCTACTGGCCTTGCGTTAGCCTGCTACCCGGTAAGTGTCGAACGCGGATTCATGTCGAGAGCGGCCGCAGTGGAGCGAACGCTTACAACGTTGCGCTTTTTCTGGAACAGCCCACAAGGGCCTGAGCCAGATGCCACGGGCTATAAGGGATTTTATTATCATTTTCTTGATATGAAGAGCGGGCGCAGGGTCTGGCAATGCGAACTTTCGACAGTGGATACCGCATTTTTGTTGGCAGGGGGATTGACAGCTGGGATTTATTTTGATGCGGATACCACAGATGAGAGGGAGATTCGTAACCTCTCCAAATCATTGTATCTACGCGCTGATTGGCAATGGGCGCAAAACCTGGGCACAACGTTAACACACGGTTGGAGGCCAGAAAGCGGATTTCTCAAATACCGATGGGAAGGCTATGATGAGGCAATGCTTCTCTATATGCTGGGGCTTGGCTCTCCAACTTATCCGCTGTCCAAGGAAAGCTATACTGCATGGGCTTCCACTTACAAGTGGGAACATAATTACGGACAGGATTATCTATATGCCGGGCCTTTATTTACACATCAGCTTTCTCATGTATGGATTGACTTCCGTGGTATTCAAGACTCCTTCATGCGGGATAAAGGCATTGACTACTTTGAGAACAGCAGACGTGCAACTTATGCGCAACAACAGTATGCAATCAATAACCCACTCAAGTTTAAGGACTATGGCCCACATTGCTGGGGAATAACAGCCAGCGAGGGACCTGGACCTGAAACAATAAAAATAGACGGTATTGAGCGTCAGTTTTTCGATTATGTAGGGCGTGGTGTACCGTATGGACCAGATGATGGAACCCTTGCGCCCTGGGCATTGGTAGCTTCGCTGCCATTCGCACCTGAAATCGTGCTACCCGCACTTTACCATTGCATTCATCAGGCCAAGATGACGAAGTATAACTCTTATGGCTTCAAGGCATCTTTTAACCCGACTCATCCGGGAAAACCTGGAAATCCTTATGGTTGGTGGGTTTCTCCTTGGCATTATGGGCTTAATCAAGGTCCAATTATTTTGATGATTGAGAACTATCGATCAGGTTTTCTCTGGAGCTTAATGAGGCAATGTCCCTATCTGGTTACCGGACTCAGTCGCGCAGGTTTTTCGAGTGGATGGATGTCGAACTTATAACCTCCCTTGCACTGGAAAGTATCTCCCTACAGCCGCTCTTATGTCAAAAAACCGCCTTCTAAGATAAAATTCAACCCTTTTTAAAGAATTATATAAAGAATACTTCTTAAAGTATAAATCCAAATAGATTTAATTCCGTTACATTTGACTAATTGATGAAACAATACCGTTCCATACTGTCCTATGCCTTCACCATTCTGGTGCTATTTTCAAGTAGCAGTTTTATGATCGGCATTCACTTATGTGGCGGCCAGATCCAGAACATTGCCTTATTTACAAAGGCTGAGGGATGTGGAATGGAGAAAAAGATGCCTCCATGTCACAAGCATGAATCAAAACCTTGCTGCCAGGATGAAACTGTTGTTCATGATGCCCAGGACTTCAAGGGTAATATTAACCAGATCAATATTGCAGTTTCTCCCATTTTAGATATAGTTCAGCCTGCGGTTCTAATTGCTGAAGTTATTCCTTCTTCGATTAGTATCATTAAGCATTACGCTAACTACGATCCTCCAATTCGAACGACTGATGTAACGGTCGATCTTCAAGTATTTTTAATCTGATTTTTATTTATTCCTGAAAAGCATTCTGCTTTTCTTATGACTGCTATTTTCTGGCGAGTCATCATTCTATCTTATTTTCTCTACAACAATTTTTTCAACCATGATTGAAAAAGTCATATCCCTGTCACTCCAGAACAGGTTCTTAGTATTGCTCGTTGCAGCAGGGCTGCTTGCTTGGGGAATTTACTCTGTGCGAATCAATAAGATTGATGCCATACCGGATCTGTCTGAAAATCAGGTAATCGTATTCACCGAATGGATGGGACGTAGTCCCCAAATTATTGAAGACCAGGTAACTTATCCATTGGTGACAAATCTTCAGGGACTGCCGCAGGTAAAATATGTTCGAGGTGCATCCATGTTCGGGATGAGTTTTGTCTATGTCATCTTCAATGATGACACCGATATTTATTGGGCGCGTGAACGCGTTCTCGAACGTCTCAATTATGCTACTCGCTTATTGCCGGATGGGATCACGCCTACATTAGGCCCTGATGGTACTGGTGTTGGACATATACTATGGTATACACTGGATGCCCCAGGTATGGATTTAGGCGAGCAGCGTGCCATACAGGATTGGTATATAAAGTTCGGATTGCAAAACGTTTCCGGTGTAAGTGAGATCGCATCCTTCGGTGGTTTTCAGAAACAATACCAGGTAACAGTTAATCCAAACAAGCTCACCTATTACGGACTTTCTGTACCCGAAGTCATTCAATCGGTACGAGCCAATAACAATGAAGCTGGTGGTCGCAAGTTTGAACTAAACGACATCGGTTATATTATAAAAACTACGGGCTACCTCAAGTCAGTCGAAGAAATTGAAAACATTCCTTTAAAAACAGTCAACACTGTGCCTGTTAAAGTTCGTGATGTCGCAACTGTTCAAATGACCGGAGAAACACGCTTGGGAATATTTGACCAGAATGGCGAGGGCGAAGTAGTGGGTGGAATTGTCGTGATGCGCTATGGAGAAAACGCTGATGAGGTGATTAAATCCGTGAAGAAAAAGATGGAAGAGGTTTCAAAAGGATTTCCTCAAGGCGTAAAATTCAATATTATTTATGATCGCAGTCAGTTGATAGAAGAATCAGTGTCATCTATCAAGAAAACGCTCATTGAAGAAATGATCGTGGTGTCATTGGTAGTTATTCTTTTCCTGTTTCATTGGAGAAGTGCTGTCAGCATCATTATTCAAATCCCCATTACCATTGCTACCAGCTTTATTCTGTTGAATGCTTTCGGTATCAGTTCGAACATTATGTCGCTAACAGGTATTGCATTGGCTATCGGAGTGATTGTCGATAATGGAATCATTATGGCCGAGAATGCATATAAGAATTTATCACACCGGTACGAAGAGTTAAATCCCGAAACCGAAAATAATTCATTATGATAAAGAAATTATTAAACCGGAAATACAATAAAATCGATGATGCCGAGCGATTGGAGATCATTGAAAAATCCTCCAAGCAGGTTTCGCGTGGTGTATTCTATTCAACCGTAATCATCATTACCTCATTCTTACCTGTCTTTATGCTAACCGGACAGGAAGGAAAACTTTTTCATCCTTTGGCCTACACAAAAACATTCATATTAATTGTTGATGCATTTCTGGTCATTACCCTTGCTCCAGTAATCATTTCATTCTTCATGAAAGGAAAGTTTACAGATGAAAGAAAGAATCCGCTCAATCGTTTTCTTGAGAAAGTTTATGAACCCGTAATTCGTACTTGTTTGAAGTGGCGCAAGACCACGATTGGTGTCAATATTCTGGCACTCGTAGTAAGTATTCCGTTACTGATGAGTTTAGGAAGTGAATTCATGCCACCACTTGATGAGCAGTCTATTTTGTTCATGCCTGTCACACTTCCGGATGTTTCCAATGAAGAAGCAAAAAGAATTTTACAGGTACAGGACAAAATCATAAAGTCTCTACCTGAAGTAGATAAAGTTTTAGGGAAAGCAGGACGCGCCAGTACCGCTACCGATAATTCACCCATTAGTATGATTGAAACGATTATCATGCTAAAACCAAAGAGCGAATGGCGTGCCGGTGTTACTAAAAAAGACATCATCAACGAACTGGATGCTAAGCTGCAAATTCCAGGAGTGGTGAATGGATGGACTCAACCCATCATTAACCGCATCAACATGTTAGCCACGGGTATTCGTACCGATGTTGGTGTAAAAGTTTATGGCCAGAATCTTGATAGCATTTATACACTTTCAGAAAAAGTAAAAACAGCTCTCGAAGGAATTCCTGGAGTAAAAGATTTATATGTTGATCCCATCACCGGAGGAAAGTATTTGACGATTGAGGTGAACAGGGACGCGTTGGGCAGATATGGCATAACAGTGAATGATGTAAACATGATTGTTGAGTCTGCCATAGGCGGAACACCAATCGGACAAACCATTGAAGGAAGACAGCGGTTTACAATAAGCGTTCGCCTGGCACAAGATTATCGTAACAGTATTGAACAACTCAAACGCATTCCTTTAAAAACTCCGGCACTAGGCACGATTCCACTTTCTGCAGTAGCCGACATAAAATATGAAGATGGACCGCCCATGATCGTGTCTGAAAATGCATTACTACGCGGAGCTGTATTGTTCAACGTTCGAGATAGGGATTTGGGAAGTACCGTACAAGAGGCAATTGAAACGTTGAACAAGCAAATGGGGACACTTCCAAATGGCTACTATGTAGAATGGAGTGGTCAGTACGAAAATTTGATTCGTGGAAAACAAACATTGATTGTTATTCTTCCCGTTGTATTGCTGATCATTTTCATATCACTCTACCTGGCTTTCAAATCCATTCGTGAAGCATTCCTGAGTCTGATTACCATACCCTTTGCTTTGATTGGTGGCGCTTACATGGTATACTTCTACGGAGTTAATTTATCTGTAGCCGTAGCAGTGGGCTTCATTGCGCTCTTTGGTATTGCGGTGGAAACAGGTGTTGTAATGGTGATCTATTTGAATGATGCGATGCAGCAACTCATCAAGTTAAAGGGCAATTCCAGTGAGACAATTTCACGAGATGACCTTAGAGAATTTGTTATCGCTGGTGCAGCCAAACGCTTGCGTCCAAAGATCATGACAGTATGCGTGGCGTTGTTTGGACTTGTGCCGGTATTGTGGTCAACAGGCGTGGGCAGTGATGTGATGCAGCCCATCGTATTGCCGATGATCGGTGGTGTACTCACTTCATCTACGCATATCCTGTTGGTAACTCCACTCATCTTTTTGATGGCAAAAGAATATGAATTAAGAAAGTTTGGAAAACTGGAAGTATATGAAGTCAAACATTAAGATAATAGTACTATGTGCAGGTTTCTGTTTGGGACTGACCTTTTGGAGTAATGCCCAGGTGATCAGCCTGGACAGTGTACTCACCATCATCGACAAACAAAACCCGATGTTACAGGAGTATGACAATAAAGTAAAGGCATTGAATGCTTATACCGAAGGCGCAAAAAGCTGGATGGCACCGATGGTTGGAGCGGGAACTTTCATGACACCTTATCCCACTCAGATGCTAATGGATGAAAGGGATAAAGGCTCGGTCATGTTTTCTTTTGAGCAGGATATTCCTAACCCTGCCAAGCTCAATGCCAACAAAAAATATCTTGCTTCCAAGGCTTCGGTTGAAGAACAAGGCAGATCCTTTCAGTTTAATGTGCTGCGGGCAGAGGCGAAAACGATGTATTACGAGTGGTTAGTGGCTCAAGAGAAGATTAAAGTGTTGAAGGAAAACGAACGCATTGTGAAACTCATGCTTCAGCTTGCCCGACTCCGCTATCCGTATAACCAAGGCCCGCTTGGTAATATATATAAAGTGGAAGGACGCCTTAGCGAAGTGCAGAACATGATGCTGATGACGCAAGGCGACATTGAGGAGAAAAGTTTCCGTCTGAAAGCATTGATGAATCTACCCGCAGAGGCTTCTATCATGGTGGACACGACTATGCGTGTGCGATACGAATCCAATCGCCTTATGTATGATACAGCTGTTCTCAGTGGCCAGCGAAGTGATGTGAAACGGATTGACAAAACCATCCAGGTGATGCAATTGAATCAGCAGCTTCAGCGCAACCAGGCCAAGCCTGATTTTAAAATTCGATTCGATCACATGCAGCCCATCGGCAATATGCCCACGCAGTTTACTGCGATGGCAATGGTATCCATACCGATTGCCCCATGGTCCTCAAAAATGTACAAATCAGAAGTAAAAGGAATGTACTACGATATAGAAGCTATGAAGAAAGGGCGGGAGGCATTGCTCATTGAAACCAGAGGAATGCTGACGGGCATGGATGTAAAATTAACACGGATGCAACAGCAACTGGTAAACTATAATACTAAAATCATCCCTGCACTAAGAAAGAATTATCAAACCATGATGCTGGGCTATGAAGAGAATCGTGAACAATTGCCCATTGTCATTGACGGATGGGAAGCCCTTAATATGGCACAAATGGAATACTTGAATAAGCTGGAAGAATTTTACACCATGATCGTGAGCTATGAAAAACAATTGGAGAAATAGTATTGCTATACTCGCTGTAATCCTGTTGACCTTCTTGTCCTCGTGCAACAAGGGCAGTGAACATGCGGAACATGATACCTATACTTGTCCGATGCATCCCACAGTAGTTTCGGATAAACCGGCTTCATGTCCTGTATGTGGAATGGACTTAGTACGTAAAGCGCGTCAGGGGGAAGAGGTGAAAATTACGGAAGACTTAGCTAAACTATTAACGTCACCCAATGAAACCGTAGTGGCATCCATCAAAACAATAAAAGCGGAATATAAGCGTGTACCGGTAAGCATAGAGGCACAAGGCATCGTTACCTACGACACGCGCAATATTTACACAATCCCTGCACGTGTGGGTGGCCGCCTCGAAAAAGTATTTCTGAAATACGCTTTTCAAGCGGTGACAAAAGGCCAAAAGGTAGTAGAGATTTATAGCCCTGAACTAATCACTGCTCAGCGTGAATTGCTTTATCTGCTTGAAAGTGATGCGCAGAACATTGAACTGATTCAGTCTGCAAAAAACAAGATTATATTACTTGGCGCTTCAGAAGCGCAAGTAAATGCGCTCATTCAACGAAAGGAAGTACTGAATACATTTGCAGTTTACAGTCCTTACACTGGGTACCTGGTTATAGAGGGTGAGCAGGCACCCTCCGCGAATGTACAGTCGGCATCGGCTGCAACATCTGGTGGAGGCATGAGCGCAATGGGTACTTCATCTGGCTCCACTTCGTCATCCACTACAAGCGGAAGCCAATCTTCTCAGTCTAATTCATTACTGCGTGAGGGTAGCTATGTCTCTACAGGTCAGACCCTGTTTAAAGTTGTAAACCCCTCTTCACTTCGAGTAGAGCTTGATCTTCCTGCGTCACAAGCGGGGGCAGTTAAGAAAGGAGATAACATTCAATTGGATTTTGGCAATGGCAAAGACATCGAAGCTATTGTTGATTTCATACAACCTTTTTTCACAGAAGGTGAAGAGTTTGTTAAACTCCGGGTGTATACCAATAAAACGCAAGAACTGCACATCGGTCATTTGGTGAAAGCAAGTCTTGACGTACATGCAGCGGAATCACTATGGCTTCCTAAAGAGGCGGTTCTTGATTTAGGTCTTAATCAGATTGTGTTCGTGAAAGAACACGGTGTACTTAAACCAAAAAAAATCACGGTGGGGACGAAAGCAGAAGGCTGGATTGAAGTCAAGCAAGGCCTTTCCACTTCCGATGAGATTGCAGCCAATGCTCAATATCTGGTAGACTCTGAAAGTTTTGTTAAAACGAATTAACATGAAAGCATTTATCTATATACTTATTTCAATCTCGTTGCTTATGGCTTGTTCCGGTAATAAGAACGAGGAACAGGCGGAGCATGACCATGGTGTAGAGGCGCCAGCAACAAAATATACCTGTCCCATGCATCCCAGTGTCATACAGGATGGTCCCGGCAAATGTCCGATATGTGGAATGGACCTCGTGCCTAAAAGTCAGTCTTCCGGGGATAACAATGATCTCATGTTAAATGAGAGCCAGATCAGACTAGCCAACGTTACTACACAAAAGGTAGGTCTCCAATCAATTGGACAAACTGTTTTAATCAACGCGAGGTTGGTGGTCGACCAGGATTATTCGGAAGTCATTAGTAGCCGCACAGCAGGAAGAGTGGAAAGATTATTTTTCAAAGAAACGGGAAGAATGGTAGAGAAGGGTGAGCCTCTCTATGAACTGTATAGTGAATCATTGCTGACGCTTCAGAAAGAATATCTCTTGGCGAAGGATCAGTATGAAACATTGGGGAAAACGGAAGCCCGTTATGAATCTTTTTTGAAAGCATCGGAAAGAAAATTGCTTCTCTATGGATTATCGAAGAATCAGGTTGAGCAATTAGGGAAATCAAAAGCAGCACAGCAACGCGTTACTTTCCTTGCCCCTTCGAGCGGCATAATCACGGAGATCAATGCTTCTGAAGGACAATATCTTTCCGAGGGTGGTATATTATATAAAATAGAAAACATTAATCGGCTGTGGCTAGAAGCGGAATTGTATCCGCAGGAAACCTCACTTGTCAAGATGGGAGACAAAATTAATGTGCGCGTAAGTGGATATGAATCCTCCTCTGTGGAAGCGAAGGTTACATTTCTAAGCCCAGAATATCGGGCCAATACCCAAATCACAATTATGCGAGCTGCCATTGATAATCCGGATATGAAGTTCAAACCAGGGACGCAGGCACAGGTACTTTTTAACCATTCTGCAAGAAAGACACTGGCCATCCCAACCGATGCTGTGATACGTGATGGAAAAGGAACGCACGTATATGTCGAATCGGATACAAATACATTTCAGCCCCGAATGGTAAAGACAGGTCTTGAAGATTTTGAAAGAGTGGAAATCACCGAAGGGTTGATGGAGAATGAAATAGTTGTGGTTAGCGGTGCCTACCTTCTTTATAGCGAATTGGTGCTGAAGAAAGGCGTTAGTCCTATGGCCGGACATCAGCATGGTGATCTGAATAGTGTTGATAAGAATGATAAGATGGTGCCACTCGCTTTGCCTAAGCAGGGAGACCCCGCTGCTGATGAAAAACAATCCGTAAGCATAGACCCCAAGTTCTCGCAACAGTTGGCAACCGTACTCACTCCTTACTTAAAGATGAAAGATGCATTGGTGGCATCAGATGCAAAAACCACCAATCAGGAGAGTAAGGATTTCTCTGCAGCTTTGAAAAAAATAAATATGAATCTTCTCACTGGAGAAGCGCACATCAACTGGATGGAGAAACTCAATGTGATGGAAAAAGCCAGCGCTGCGATTCAAACTGAAGACGATCTTGAAAAACAACGTGGACTATTCTCGGATTTGACGAATGCTTTGTATGCCTCAATTAAAATATACTCCGTCAACGGCCTTCACGCTTATTATCAATACTGTCCAATGGCTTTTGATAACAAAGGGGCGTATTGGTTAAGCCTCGACAAAGAGATCAGTAATCCTTATTTCGGAGAACAAATGTTGCGCTGCGGAGAGACAAAGGAGAATCTAAAATAAAATTATGATGAGCAAGCAAAATAATTATATACCTGCGTTGAAGTTCGACTGGCTCACAAAGTTTTATGACCCCATATTGAGGTTAGTCATGCCGGAACGAAAATTTAAAGAGTCATTGATCCATGCAATGAAAATTGAAGCAGGCGATCGCATACTTGATTTCGGTTGTGGCTCGCTTACCCTTTCAATTTTGGCATCTCAAAATTATCCAGATGCAGAATATCACGGGGTAGATGTCGATCATGAAATCCTATCCATCGCTAGTCAAAAAATGAAGACAGCGAATCAACATATTTCAATTCAGCAGTATAATGGTGATAAACTTCCTTATCCCGATAATTTTTTCGATAAAGTAATGTCTAGCCTGGTGTTCCATCACCTTACGCTTCGGCAGAAATATTTTGCACTAGAGGAAATTTACCGAGTACTTAAGCCCGGTGGGCAACTTCACGTTGCTGATTTTGGACAACCATCCAATGGATTGCAACGAGTTGGATTTTATAGCGTGCAATTGTTGGATGGATTTGAAACCACTAATGATAGCTTGAACAATGTGTTGCCGCGCGCCATGAAAGAATCACAGTTTTTGAATGTAGAGGAAGCGAAGGCTTTCAATACGCTTGTGGGCACGGTAAGGTTGATGAAAGGAATAAAATTAAAAGAAATGGACTATTCCAAATCAATTTTGTAATGAGTAAGCCATGTTGTCAAATAGAAGATCCTCAACCACCACCTTCATGGAAGGTTTGGATGAAGCGTGCTTTCTATTTATTGCTGGCAATTATAGTCATGTTCATAGTATGGAGTCAAATAGCGAATTAGAATGAAACGCAGAGAATTTATAAAGTCAACAAGCCTTTCAACGATCAGCGTATTGGCGGGGTCGTCACTCTTATTAAAAGCGTGTCATACCGAAGAAGATATGATTGGGGAGCCCAACTGGATCGTAGAAGGTAGCTTTGACCGGCCTTTGATAATTCCTCCGGTAGTGAGCAGTAACGTTCAGCTTGCAGCGCAAAGTGTTTCCGGTGAAATGCTCAACGGCAAGACGACATCACTGCTGTCCTATCGGAATGGTTTATTAGGACCGACCATTAACGTTACTACGGGCGAAACGCTCAATGTGCAACTTCAAAATAATCTTTCAGAGGAAACCAATATTCACTGGCATGGGTTGATTCTGCCCGAAAACATGGATGGACATCCCAAGGATGTTTATGCGTCTGGCAGTTCATACAACTATGTATTGCCTATTCAGCAACGGGCTGGTACCTATTGGTATCACCCGCATCCGCACGAAGCTACTGCAAGACAGGTATTCATGGGACTTGCTGGAATGTTTATTGTCAAGGATGCTGAGGAGGCTTTACTCAATCTTCCTTCGGGTGATGCTGAAATCCCATTGATCATTCAGGATAAACGATTCGCGGGAGCCTCGCTGGATTACTCTCCAACTGATGACGAGATCATGACTGGTTACTTGGGCGAACAAATTTTTGTTAATGGAATTTTTTCCCCTTATGTCAATGTAAGCAAAGGCTGGGCTAGACTTCGCCTACTCAATGGTTCTACAGCGCGTGTATATAACCTGGCGTTGTCCAACGGTTTACCATTTCATGTCATCGGCTCGGATGGCGGATTACTGGCAACACCGGAGACAGCCACAACTATTATGCTTGCACCGGGTGAGCGCGCGGATGTACTCGTTGATTTTTCTTCTCTTACCATTGGACAGGAATTGTTTCTTGTCAGCAATAAGTACAGCAAGTATGATCTGCAAGGAAGACAGGCTTTCAGCATAATTAAATTCAAAGTGAATGATAATGCGCCAGCTGGTTTCACATTACCGACAACATTGTCAATGATTACATCCATTCCCACCTCGGCCTCGGTGAAGACTCGCATATTTGACATAGCCGCCATGATTGGCGGAGAAGGTGGACATGGAGGAATGGGACGCCACTCAATCAATGGAAAAATATTTGACATGGAGCGAATTGATGAAACGGTAGAAGCCAGCACAACCGAGATATGGGAGTTCGATAATATGATGGGTGATGAGATCCACCCGATGCATATTCATGGTGTTCAGTTCCAGGTGCTGGAACGCATGGGCGGACGCAATGAAGTAATCGCAACTGAGAAAGGTTGGAAAGATACTGTGCTTCTGATGCCCGGAGAAAAAGTAAGATTGATTATGACTTTTTCTAATTACACCGGAACGTTTGTCTTGCATTGTCACAACCTAGAGCACGAAGATGATGGCATGATGCTGAATTATAAAATTGTATAACAACACTTTAAATCCAATAACTATGAAAACTAAAATGATGATGCTTTGCCTGGTTCTAGGTAGCTGGGGAGCTTTTGCACAACATGACCATGCTGCAATGAAAGACGACAAAAAGACGGATCAGAGTATGGCCATGTTCAAAGACGCCAAATTGGGCGCTGCTTATCAACATTATGTTCATTTGAAAGACGCACTCGTTGCATCCCAAGCGGATGAAGCAAAGAAGGGCGCTGGGGAATTACAGAAAGCATTGAAAGAGGTAAGTAGTTCAGCGGCTGCCAGTGAGGCTGCTTCGAATATTGCTGCATCATCTGATTTGACAGAGCAACGTAAAATATTTAGTACTCTAAGCAATGAAATGGCTACACTTCTGAAAGGCGGAAAACTCTCGATGGGAATGCTATACCTCGATTATTGTCCCATGGCCAATAACAATGAAGGTGCGTATTGGGTCTCGAACGAAAAGGAAATCAAGAATCCTTATTTCGGTGATGCAATGCTGAAATGTGGAAGCGTAAAGGAAATGATTCATTAATTCAACTATAAATTTAACCTTGAAAAAATGAAAACGAAATTTTTAATAATAACAGCTACAATATCAATACTCGTCATGCTATCGTGCAATGATGATAGTATGAATATGCCAGAATTGAATGTAAACTTTGATGCGGCCTATGTTGTAAACGGTGAATCAAATTCAATTTCTGTGATCAAAATAGAAACAGATGAGGTTGTTGGAACTATCCAGCTAGGTGATGGATCAATGGCGGGACATGGTGGCATGAATGATGGAATTATGTGGCCACACCACGCATATATTAATTCATCAAAAACACAAGTAGCTATTGGGGTTCCTGGAATGGATTTAAGTGCAGGCCACACTGGTGGCATGGATGACATGATCGGGAAGGTAGCGATAGTTGATGCCGTTAAAGGCACCGTTGATCATATTATTGATCTTGAAATGATGAATCACAATGCGGTTTTTTCTCCTGATGGGACTGAGATATGGACATCTCAAATGGCTGAAATGGGAACTGTACTTGTTTACAACGCTACAACGTATGCACTAAAATCTACAATTGAAGTGGGCATCGATCCGGCAGAAGTAACATTTTCTACCAACGGTAATGTTGCCTTCGTTGCCAATGGTGGCTCAAATACAGTAACAGCAATCAATGCCTCAACCAAAGAAGTTTTGAAAACCATTGAAGTTGGCCTTGATCCGGTTGGAGCCTGGCCGGGAGCAGATAATAAGATGTATGTGGATAATGAAGAGGGTGAAACTATTTCGATAATTGACGTATCCACTCTTGTTGTTGAGGAGACGATTGACCTGGGCTTTATGCCGGGTTTCGCGGCTTACAATACTATGCACAACGAACTTTGGGTTACAGACCCTGACAATGGCAAAGTACATTATTGGATGAAAGAGGAAACGGGATGGGTACATGGAGGAGCCTTCAATACTGCCGCAGGGGCCCATGCCATTGCGTTTACTTCAGATGAAATGAAAGCTTACGTCACGAACCAGGGTGCAGAATCTGTATCGGTTGTCAGTGTCTCTACCCACACCGTATCAAAGACATTAACGGTTGGAAAGAAACCGAATGGTGTAGTCATAAAGTAAATTATTGGCAATGAAAACACTTTTCTTACTACTCGCACTATTCTTTGCTTTTGAAGGCACCCTTTTCGCTCAGACCGAAGAAGACAATATAAAAAAAGTTTTGTCGGCATATAAAGATGCACTGGAAAAACTTGACGTAAAAGGAACCAATGTGCTGTTTGTATCGAACAGTCAAATTATAGAATCCGGAAAAGTGGAAGGCACTTATCAGGATTACCTAGCACATCATATTGGCCCTGAGCTTGATGACTTTACTTCTTTTAAGTTCGACAATTACAAAGCAGAAGTTACGGTAACTGGCGACTATGCCTTTGCGGTGGAGACTTATAATTATACTATAATTCTTAAAAAAGATAGCTCTGAAATTAAAAGAAAAGGCGTGGCATCGTCTTTTTTAAAAAAAGAAAATGGAGTTTGGAAAATAGTTCATATGCATAACTCTTCACGCAAGCCTTAATTGATGCTATGTGCAAAAGAAAGAATTCGTTAAAATAATATTGTCCCCGATGAAGAAGTTTATTGGGGACAATTAATTTTTTAAATAAATATATAATCGGTTTAAAAAAAATGAGCAAAAGGATAGGTAAGAAAGCCGTTAATAAAGGTATATCGAAGAAATTAAAGGTGAAAGCGTATAATATATTCATCACCTCTTTAACCATTCTCATTATGGGTGGCGGCATATTCTGGATTATATATAATGCTTACGTAAGCTCGAAGGTGGATACCTCAACGAAAACGGAATATCAAAAAATATTACCTCAGCTTGGTGACAGCATTTCGCACAACACAATTTGTATGGCTTCCGATATTTTCCTTGGAGACAAACAAAGGGTGGTTATACAAAACAGCAAAATGTATTTCGCTTGCAGCGAGCTTTGTGAGCATCAGTTGGGTATTGATAGCGTTCGCTATGCTATTGATCCAGTAAATCATCACCCGGTGGATAAAGCAATGTCGATTGTTACTCTCCATCCCGATAATACAGGAGCAGTTATCTATTTTGAGTCAAAGGATACTTATAGTAAATATCTAAAGGTATTGAATGATACCGCTAAGTGAGTGAATCAAGATGACTCTAAACTATATTTTCAAATTTTGAAAATAATTTTACCACGACTTTATGTTACAACCCTTTTCGAATATCATAGACAAGTATAAGCACGATCCTGCCTCTGTTTATAATTCTTGGTTTATTGGAAGCGAGGAAAGACTTAAAGCATTTCGCTCAATTCGAAGAGGTGTGTTACAGGTTGTGGAAGAAATCAGGAATGAAAAGTTTGGTAATGATTTTAAGGGGTCCTCCCTTGAAGTTGTGCTTACCGCTATTACGGAACAGAAGCAAGTATTCGAGGGAGCGGCTCATCCTTTTTACTGGAAGCCAAAAATGCGTATCCCCGATATTTACGAAAACCAATTTAACAAGAAGGCATTCGGACAATTTCTTGAAAACTGTTTGAATGCTACAAAAGAAGATCAACTCATCCGCGAAATCATCAAGCTGGATTCATTAAAGATCAAAGGATTGGGCCCAGCTGTAGCAAGCATACTTTATTTTCTGCATCCTACCATTATTCCACCATTTAATACGGCTATTGTAAAAGGTTTTAATTATCTGTTCAACGATAAAAAGAAGCTCGGTAGCTGGACGGAATATTTAAAAATGCGGGAAGTGATCCTGGATAAAAACAAGGAGCATAAGAATGAGTTATCAAATGACCTGGGTGCTATCAGCGGGTTATTGTTTGAGATTGGAATGCGCAATGTTATTATCGATGGGCAGGTTATCTCCGAAGAGGACAAAGCCAAGTTGCTCAAGCAATACGACAGAAGGCATAAAGAGGTACTCAGTGAAAAGCATGAGGAAGATTTGCATACGGAGATGCAATATCACTTGTTGAAAATAGGCAAGGCACTTGGCTATTACCCGATTGCTGCCAGCAACGACCGTGGCAAGTGTTATGGTGAAGTGAATTTTTCATTTATAAGCCTGGATGCTTTTCCTGATCTTCCTTTGGACAAAGACACCAATAGTACGGTTCAATTGATTGATGTGATCTGGTTTGAGAAAAAGTCAAACCGGGCGGTGTGTGCCTTCGAGGTTGAAAAGAGTACGTCCATTTACTCAGGGATTTTACGTCTTTCGGATTTGGCTTTTTCATTAACAGACCACCAAAGCACCCTATTCATCATTATTCCCAACGAAAGAGAAAAGGATGTTATCCTTCAATTGAGCAGACCGTCCATTAAGAAAAGCGAGGTTCAAATCCGGTATATACTTTTCTCAGACTTACGGGAGCATTGTGATGCCCTTTGCAAGTTCGGGGATAGCCATAAAATCCTCGAAAAAATTGCAAAATCGGCTGTCTTTACGTCTCAATAGGTTTCATTTTTAAGCATTTTGCGACATTTTTTAGGTATTTTTGATTTATAAATTAAAAAAACTCCTTGGTAAAAGGAATTATAAAATGGTAAGGCACCAATGGATATCGTACTTATTCTTTACCGCTTTTGCGGTGGCACTGGTACATAATATCCTGCCCCATGCTCATACCAAGGAGAAGACAAAAGAGACGGCTTCCTCACACCATCATCACGGTGATCATCGTGCACATTCACATTCGGAAAAATCAAAACCTGCCTTGCCGGTCTTCACACATTTTTCCAACGGAGATTTTATTGGTTCAGCCAAGTATTCAATTCAGGAAAAACAGCAACGCCCGGTACTGGTGTTCGAACAACCAATAATCATTTCAATTGCGTTACCGATCCTGGCGTACCTTCCTTCACCAGTACCCCATGCACGTGATTTGCCGCAGATTTTTTTTCTTTCCATCCAATCATTACGAGCACCTCCTTATTCCCTTTCTTAAAAATCCAGAAAGAAATTCCTTCATGGAATACTATTCTCTTTCCTGGTAAAAATCGTATTGACTTTTTAGTGATAAATTAATTATTCCAAAGCAATTGAAGACCATGGTGGTCTCGAAAGCTATTTGGTGGAAAAGAAACTAACATGAAAACAAGACTTGTGCTATTGACAGTACTCATACTTTTTGCTTTCACCCAGGTGGACGCTCACGAAGGACATAAGAAGAAAAAGCAGGATAGCACAGCAACACAACCTGAACACATCCAGGGAGACACCGTGCATCATCACGATGAAGCCATGGCCAGCAATCAATCCAAAGTCACGGCAGACCTTGATGATTTTCCTACACTTCATCCACTCATCGTACATTTTGCAATTGTATTGATTATTGTAGCTGCTGCTCTTCAACTGCTAAACCTGATTTTAGTCAAAAAGGAAATTGCATGGATAATAGCAGTCATTCTTCTAATCGGTGTATTGGCTGCATGGATGGCTGGAAGGAATTTCCATCCACATACACATGGTATCAGTGACCACGCTAAAATGGTATTGGAACAACATGATAAGTGGGCTGACTGGACCATCAACACTGGCATCATTGCTCTTATTTTGCAGGTTGTGAATTTGTTTGTCTTTAAAACCAAACGTTGGGCGATGGCTATCGTTGCTGTCATCCTTGTTGTTTCTGGATACAGTGTATCACATGCAGGACATTATGGTGCGCAGTTAGTGCACATTGAAGGCATTGGCCCACAAGGTAAATACTTGGAAATGGAGCATCATCATTAATCTTTACCCATATCAAAACTTAAAAACCGAAAACTATGAAAAAATCAATCTTAAGAATGACCATCCTTATCACAGGGATATTTGTTTCGTCCATAATGGTTACCAGCTGCGGCACTAAAAAAGATCAAAACATGGATAAAGACCATCATCACGCAGAAGGCGATACCACTGCCCATCATGATGCAATGGAAATGGATTCTACGCAGATGGCGTATGCCTGCCCTATGCATCCTGAGGTAACAGGTAAAGCAGGTGACAACTGCTCAAAGTGCGGAATGAAACTGGAAGCTATGAAAGCAGACAGTACAAAAGTGCATGAACATTAAGAATCTAATGTACTGCCTGCATGAAGTTAAGTGGGTGTTGCCAAAGCAGGCACCATCCACAAACTTCTTACTAAAGAATACAACTGTTTGGGATAATTGAAACGCACTAATAACATGAGACGCTTATTAATAAAACGCACTTCCATACAATTCAACCATTGCGCCAGGCTTAACCCATCTGTGTTGTGTGTAGTGCTTTTATTGGCAACACTGGGATGCACAAGCAAAAAATCTTCGGAGCAATCATCAACCCAGATAGTGGAGGAAAGCATCATCACTAAAATTAAGATCAGGAGCCTGACCAATGAGCGCATTGACTTGAGTCAATATAAAGGTAAAACCATCTTCATTAATTTTTGGGCAACTTGGTGCGGGCCCTGTATCAAAGAGATGCCTTCCATTGAAAGAGCAAAAAATATTTTGAAAGACAGTAACATTGAATTTATCCTTGCTTCCAATGAAACCGTAGAGCAGATTCAAAATTTTGCAACAAAACGGAATCTCAATCTTCGTTATGTACAGTTACAAAACCTGGAAGAACTTGCCATTCCCGCATTGCCTACTACTTATATCATAAACCCTGCAGGTGAGCTGGTTTTTTCGGAGACCGGCTACAGGGAGTGGGATCAGGCCGCCAACATTGAACTACTAAACAAAATCATAAATAGTCATGAATAAATACCCTGCTATCATCTTATCGCTACTGTTAGTTGCCGGATGTAATGGTAAGAAAACAGATGAAAGTTCAATCACAATCATGGATTCGCCCGCAAAAGCAGGCAGTGGTGAGCCGTATTTATTTACCGATGAAAAGGGAACGGTTTACCTGTCATGGATCGAAAAATCAGAGGATAAAAATGAGTTTAAATATTCAAGTCTGGTAGCGGGTAAATGGTCGGAGCCTTTATTGATTGATTCCGGAAAAAATTGGTTTGTGAATTGGGCGGACTATCCGATGATAGCCATCAATGGAAATGATTTCATAGCGCATCACCTCGAGAAAAGCGGAGATGGCACCTATGCCTACGATGTAAAAGTGAATTCTTCTTTGGATCAGGGTAAAACATGGAAAACATCCAGCACGCTGCATGATGACGGCAAAGAAGCTGAACACGGCTTTGTATCCATGCTTCCTTACAAAGAGAATTTTTTCATTGCCTGGCTGGACGGAAGAAACACTGTAATGGAAGGAGTGGAAAATCACGAAGGACATCACGGCCAAATGAGTTTAAGAGCCGCGATTGTTGACAAGGAGGGAAAGAAAATAAACGAATGGGAATTAGATAATCGTACCTGTGATTGTTGCCAGACGAGTGCAGCTATAACAGACGATGGCCCGGTGGTAGTATACCGTGATCGTTCCGAAGACGAAATTCGCGATATGTCGATTGTGAGGTGGGTGAACAATGAGTGGACCAAGCCCGAAGCAATCTATCATGATAACTGGAAAATAGCGGGCTGCCCTGTCAACGGACCACGCGTAGTAGCCAATGGAAATTTCGTAGCCATTGCCTGGTATACCGTGCCGGATGGTAAGTCGAAAGTGAATGTTATTTTTTCGCATGATGGCGGAAAGTCCTTTGGTAATCCTGTTCAGGTGGATGAAGGCAGCGCCATTGGCAGGGTGGATATAGTCATGCTGGACGATGAATCGGTTATGGCCAGCTGGATGGAAGGCACTACCATCAAAGCGGCAAAAGTACATGCCGATGGGACAAAGGATTCATCCATTATAATCGCCTCCTCATCAGAGTCAAGGTCGAGTGGTTTTCCGCAGATGACGAAGTCAGGTAGTGAAGTGTTTTTCGCATGGACAGATGATAAGGATAAAGTTGTTAAGGTAGCCAGCCTTTCGCTACAGGCACTTTGACATAATTGAGTAGAGGTAATAAAAAAGTAATTGATATGTGAAGCAAATCATCATTATCCTGACAAACTGGTTGTCGGTCAATCAATTGGATTTTCGATTTTAAAACAAAAAAATAAAAACGATGGAACATTCTCATGATCAAAAGTACACCTGCCCAATGCATCCGCAGGTGATAAAGGACGAACCTGGGAAATGTCCCATCTGCGGAATGACACTGGTGCCTGTCGTGAAAAAGGACCAGCCAGACACTTCTTCAAATCATGAGCAGGGTCATGACCATGCTTCGATGAATACTCCAAATGCAATGAAGCAGCAGGAGCATTCTGGTGATCATGGTAAAGGCGGCCATGCTCATCATACCGGGATGATTGATGACTTTAAAAAGCGTTTCTATATCGTGCTTGCCTTGACGCTACCCATCATGACTTTATCACCAATGATACAACAATGGCTCAATATAGACTGGTCTTTTACCGGATCAGCATATTTATTGATGGGGTTGTCTTCTGTTGTCTTCTTCTACGGTGGATGGCCATTCCTTGTAGGATTAAAAGACGAGTTAAAAACAAAGTCTCTCGGTATGATGACGCTGGTTGCTGTGGCCATTACCGTTGCTTATGCGTATAGTGTTGCCATTGTGTTGGGACTTCAAGGGATGGACTTCTTCTGGGAACTGGCTACGCTAATCTTAATTATGCTGCTGGGGCATTGGATAGAGATGAAGTCGATCATGAGCGCTTCACGCGAACTGGAGTTACTCGTGCAACTTATGCCCTCCGAAGCACATCTTGTGCAAGGTGATCAGGTCAAAGAAGTTAAAACGGATACCCTGAAAATAGGAGACATCATCTTGGTCAAACCTGGAGAAAAAATAGCAGCCGATGGTATCATCGCAGATGGTAGCAGCTATCTCAATGAGTCGATGCTGACAGGCGAATCGAAGCCTGTTGAGAAAATAAACGGTGAAAAAGTAATTGCTGGTTCCATTAATGGAAATGGTTCACTGAAAGTAGAAGTGTCTCATGGAAGTAAAGATTCGTATCTGGCCCAGGTGATCAAGCTGGTACAGGATGCTCAGGACAGTAAATCAAAAACGCAACTGCTGGCCGATCAGGCTGCACGTTGGTTAACCATCATTGCCCTGGCTTCCGGTGCATTGACATTTATTGTATGGCTGGTCGTGGGTAAAGACCTTGCATTTGCCATGGAGCGAATGGTTACCGTCATTGTGATCTGTTGTCCTCATGCGTTAGGACTTGCTGTTCCATTAGTCGTTGCCAGATCAACTGCTATTTCTGCCCAGAGCGGGTTGTTGATTAAGAACCGTACTGCATTTGAGAACTCCCGCAAGATTACCACATTGGTTTTTGATAAGACTGGCACGCTCACACTTGGAGAATTTAAAGTCGTGCGTTTTGAATCGTTCATAGAAAAGTTTGATCGCAATCAGGTGCTGATATGGGCTGCAGCACTGGAGCAAAATTCGGAGCACCCCATTGCCACAGGTATTACCGACAAAGCGAAAGAACTTAAACTGGTTCTGCCCGCTATAAATGACTTCAAAGCCATTACGGGAAAAGGAATACAAGCCATTATTGATGGCAAGTCAGTAAAAGTCGTGAGTCCGGGTTACTTGAAAGAGAACAACCTACAAGCATCGATTACTACGTCAACGCAAGCTGAAACAGTAGTATATATTCTATTAGATGAACAAGTAGCAGGGTTCATTGCACTGGCTGATGAGATCAGAAAAGAATCTCCGGAAGCAATAAGAACACTTCACGCAAATGGAATAAAAACTTTATTACTCACCGGGGATAATAAAGAGGTAGCTAAACAGGTGAGTGATTCATTGGGTATGGATGGTTTTATGGCAGAGGTGCTTCCACATCAAAAGCTTGAAAAAATAAAAGAGTTGCAGAGCAAAGGAGAATTTGTGGCAATGACAGGCGATGGAGTAAATGATGCCCCTGCATTAGCGCAAGCTAACATTGGTATTGCTGTTGGATCAGGTTCTGATATAGCCGCAGAGACGGCAGGTATTGTACTGGTCAACAGTAATCCCCAGGATGTGGTTAATCTTATTCTCTTTGGAAAAGCAACCTACCGGAAGATGATACAAAACCTTGCGTGGGCTACGGGCTATAATGTGATAGCGCTACCCCTGGCAGCAGGTGTCTTGTATAACGCAGGAATTGTTTTAAGTCCTGCTATTGGCGCTGTACTAATGAGTGTCAGCACTGTAGTGGTTGCCATTAACGCCAGACTTTTAAAAGTAAAGTAACATAATAGTTTAACTGAAGAATAATTAACAATAATACGTAATACACAAATGAAAAAATTAAGCATCATTCTATTCGTCATCACGTTTATTAGCTATCAGGTTTCTGCGCAATTAAATCTTCCCCCAGCCAGTCCTGATGCCGAACTCAAGCAACAGGTTGGTTTTACCACTGTTATAGTTAAATATTCCAGGCCTGGAATAAAGGGAAGGAAAATATTTGGTGCCCTTGTTCCATATGGTGAACTCTGGAGAACGGGTGCCAGTGATGCAACGACCATTCATTTTTCAGATACGGTTCAAGTAAATGGAAACCTCATTGCTTCCGGTACCTATTCTATTTTCACGATTCCTAACTCGGAGGAGTGGACGATCATTATTAACAAAGACACTGCGATGCACGGTGCTTCAAACTATTCCAAAGATCAGGACCTCTTGAGATTTACCATTAAACCCGAAAAGACATCGCGCTTCTATGAAACCTTTACTATAGAAGTAAATGATATAGTGAAGGATGCCGCCAGTATCTATCTCCTTTGGGAGAATACTCAGATAAAGTTAAACCTTAAAACCAATGCAGATGAAAGAGTATTGGCAGAGATTAAGGACAAGATCATAATTAAAAAGCAGGATAAGCCTAGTCTTTATTATCAAGCCAGCCTCTACTACTTCAATAATAATAAAGATCTCCCGCAAGCATTGGATTGGGTAAAGACCGCCAACAAAAAAGGAGATGATGTCGGCTACCTCCAGCTTCAGGCTAAAATCGAAGCCGGTTTGGGAAATTATAATACCGCGATAAAAACTGCTGAAGCATCATCACAATTGGCAAAGGCAAAAAAGTTGGACCAGATCGTGGCGGCCAATGAAAAATTGATCACCGAATGGAAAAGTAAAATAGTAAAGAAATAATCCATCACAACAGAAGAGTTCCTCATAATGTACTTTACGATGAATAGAATAAAATTAAACAGGTTAAAAATACCTGCCCTGATTGCCCTTATGGTTTTGTCACCTGGGCTATATGCCCAGAAAGCTGACATCAATCCAAAGCAAAGTGTATTGGAGTGGACTGGGAAGAAAATTACGGGTGAACACAACGGCAGCATTTCATTAAGCAACGGTGAACTTCTATTTAGTAAAAGTCTCCTTACGGGTGGATTCTTTGAGATCGATATGAACAGCATTACCTGTACAGATATTTCAGACAAAAAATCCAATGCTCGGCTTGTTGATCATTTAAAATCAGATGATTTCTTCGGAGTGCGAACATATCCCAGCGCGCGATTAGAGATTACGCATGTGCAACATAAAGAAGGTATTAATTATACAATCATTGGAAGTCTGACGATCAAAGGATCAACACATGCCATATCATTCCCGGCAACGGTTGCTATTGTCAATGAAACTATTACGGCTTCTGCTGATATAACCTTTGATAGAAGTAAGTATAATATCAAATTCAGTTCAGCTTCTTTCTTTGACAACCTGGGAGATGAAATGATTTACGATGACATAGAGCTGAAAGTAAAACTGACTGGCCTTATGAAGTTGAGCAAATGACGCATAGGCCATTGATTTAAATAAAACACAGATGATTAACAAGGCATGGCGATGTTAGCAAAGAATACTGTTACCCAATCTTTACTGGTCTACAGCGACATGGTTGTCTTTGGCGGAGTTAATATTCGCACAAAACCCCATGCGCATCATGCGCTGGAAATAATTCTATCCAAAGATTTATCGCTAACCGTTATTCATAAAGATCGGCATTATAATGCTAAGGGTATTATTCTTAAGGCGGACATTCGGCATGAAACATATGGAGAAGGATCCGTCATATTTTTATACTTTGATCCGGAGAGCCCCTTTGCCAGACAGTTTAATATTCTTCTGAAAGAACATGATGTTATCCCGCTGGAGGACGAGATAGCACTTAAGCTTATTACTTTCCTTGGGAATGGAATGCGCGAAAGTTTTTCGGAGACTGCAATGAAGAATTACCTGCTGGATACTTTTTTTCATCATGATCCCCTATACTCTTTTAATTCTTCCGTTGATGAGCGGATTAAAAATGTGATCTCCTACATCCAAACTAACCTGAGCAAAACAACAGTGATGAAGGAGTTAACTGAAACTGCCTGTCTTTCCGAGAGCAGGCTATTTCATCTGTTCAAGACCGAGATCGGAATACCCATAAGGAAGTATATATTATGGTGCCGCGTTCGTCAGGCTATCAAACTTGTCATTGAGGGGAGTAGCCTTACGCAATCCGCCCAAGTATCAGGATTTGCAGATGTAGCACATCTAAATAGAACGTTCGTATCGTTTTTCGGAATGAGTCCTTCTCACGTCTTGAGATGTACGTTATAACTACTGATGTGACTTCTTCATTTCGTTTTCCTGCATATTGTGTTGCTCATACGCTCCGCTAGGCTCGCGGTAGAGCAATAGGAAAATCGCAGTGATGATCAGTAAAGTCGGCCAAACATACAACAGCCAATGGTACTGATGAGAGAATAGAATGCTGACCACATTGAAGACAGCAACGGCAATAAGGATAATTCCGAGATATCGATGGATTTTCTGAGCCCATTGCACAGCTTCGCTGGTGCCATGTTGTTCGTGCACCAGGAAAAGAATGCCGATCGTTAATAAAGCCAATGGCCAACTGTAACTCAGGAATGAAATATCTTTCATTCTACCTACAATTTGTGCCAATCCGGCAACACTCAGTAATGCTGCGATCAACAAATGCTGACGTTGTTGAGGATCTTTTATAAGCAAACTCCAGACTAAGGATAACTTATTAATGCCGTGATGGAATAGTAGAAATCCAATAAGAAACAGACCGGCAACGAGAACTATACTGTGCCATAATAAGGGTATCTTAATCACCCCTAAAGCCTGTAACAGTGCAATTATACCTATCAGAACAAATAGGCCGCCCTCGATCCAGTGGCCTAAATTAGACAACTGTTGCATTTCTTCTACACTATGCAATATAGACCAATCGACCTTTGTCTCTTCATTCATATTTGATAAGCTGTTTTGAGTGCTTCAGACAAACATAGGCACCGTATTGCTATGGATAGTTGAAGGATTCTACTGTCTTCTTGAATGATTCTGCTGTTGTTAAAAAGGGCTTTTACAGGGTATGAAAATGGTACAGAAGTTTAAGTAATCTCTTAAATAAATCTATTAACACGTACTAAACTCAAATGAATTTTATGAAAAAAATAGTCTTTATAGTGGCACTGCCTTTCGTATTAACAACCCTCTTATCATGCAGTGATGATAACGATGGTTTAAAGGTTCAAGCTCATAATGATAATGAAATGATGTCGATCATGCATACCATGTCTGCTGAAATGGATGCGATGCAAATGACCGGAGATTCCGATGATGACTTTGCAACCATGATGATGATGCACCATCAAGGCGCCATTAACATGGGAACCAAAGAACTTGAAAAAGGAGACGTGGCTGAATTGAAAACAATGGCCCAAACCATGATTGATATGCAGCAAGCTGAGATTGAAGAACTGGAAACGTTTTTAGCAACACATACTCCTGTAAGTTCAGCAACCGGTATCGAGTGGGGAATGGAAGCTATGGCTGCTATGGAAATAATGACGAAGGATGCAGACCTGCAAATTATTACAGGAGATACCGACAATGATTTTGCTGTCCTCATGATTCAGCATCACCGCAGCGCCACGGCCATGGCACAATCGCTTTTACACCATGGTCACCATGATGAATTAAAAACAATGGCTAACAAAATGATAGAAGATCAAAATATGGAAATACAAAAATTGCAGGAATGGCTTCTGAAAAACAAACCGTATTAAATATAAACCTTTAAAAAACACAAAACTATGAGTCACGAAAAATTTAAGAACTGCATTGACGCCTGCAATGATTGCGCGGCTGAATGCGAACACTGTGCAACTTCATGTTTGCACGAGAAAGATGCACAGATGTATGCAAAATGTATTGAGCTTGATCGCTTTTGTGCTGACATGTGCCGAACAGCAGCAGCATTTATGGCTCGGTCAGACGAACATACCGTTGCTTTTGTAAATAAGTTTTGTAACCTATGCGCAGAAATCTGTGATACGTGTGCAGAAGAATGTGAAAAGCACTCTCATTCTGAGCATTGCAAAAAATGCGCAGAAGCATGTCGCGCCTGTGCCGAAGAGTGTAGAAAGATGGAACTCGAACATGCTTAAAACTCAAGACCCTTGCACATTATATAGTGCAAGGGTCTTGCTTTTATATTCTTAGATTTTCTAAAGCTAATAAAATGAAAAGTAAAATTTTAGTCGCAATTGGTGTGATTATGAGTGCAGGTTTTTTACACTCATGCGGAAATAAGAGTAGCGATGCTACCAACAATGAAAAGGATAATGCTATGCCTGACATGGCTAAAACTGATTCGGTTAATTCCAACTCGATGACCATGGATAACGATGTGATGAAATCCATGAGCAGCAGCATGGATAAAATGAAAGAGATGAAAATGACAGGCGATTTTGATGCTGACTTTGCAAGCATGATGATCATGCACCATCAGGTTGCCATAGATATGAGTGAAGTGGAAGTCGAAAAAGGAACAGATTCACAGATTAAAACCATGGCGCAAACTATTATCACGGCACAAAAAGCTGAGATTGAAAAATTAAAGCAATTTGAAAAGGGTGATAAAGTTCCGGATTCATCCAGCAAAAAAGATGAAATGATGCACGATGAATTAGGTGACACAATGCGAGCCATGATGGATAAAATGAACGCTATGCAAATGACTGGTAGCACAGATAAAGATTTTGTGATGATGATGATCCCTCATCACGAAAGCTCTATCACCATGGCGGAAAATGAAATTGAACACGGCAAACAACCTGAGTTGAAGAAAATGGCGAATAATATGATCGCAGAGCACAATAAAGAAATTGCAGCATTTAAAGCGTGGCAATCTGAGCAAAAATAATTGAGAAGCTAGAAATTTTGGGTGTATGTTTTCAGATTTACCTACACTGCATCCAGCAGTTGTTCATTTCCCCATTGCGTTGCTTTTACTTGCAGGTTTGTTAGGTGCGCTATCTGTTTTTTACAAACGCGAGTTCTGGAAAGATTTAGCGCTGAAATGTTTAATCGTTGGCGTTGTATTCACTCCCTTTGCGGTTTTAACTGGAGTGATAGCGGAGCAAAACCTTCAGCACAATGAAGCTATACATGAAATCTTAATGATTCATAAGTATAATGGATTTGTCATACTCTTCCTTTTTCAAATTTTACTTGTATGGTTCTGGCTTCGCAGAAAACTCTTTGGCAATAAAGAATATATTGCGTGGGTGTTCGGGCTTTTAATAGGAAATGCTTTAATACTTTATCAAGGCTATTTAGGTGGTGAAATGGTTTACACGCATGGAGCAGGTGTAAAAGCAATGCCGATGGAAATGGGGCATGAGAATCAATCGGGCCACGATCATGCAGGGAAAAAAATGGACATGAACGACTCCTCAAAAACAAACCATGAACATAATGGTAAATCCAGTCATTCCGAAGAATCAATGATAGACGGATCAATGAAGGGAAAGGAGGACATGAAAGATAGTGATGCTAAGGCGCATACCAATATGAAAGAAATGGATAATAAGGAGAATGCGCACAGTATGAAAAACATGAAAGGAATGAACATGGAAAATACCGAGCGTGAGAAGCACAACATGACAGGAATGGATACCATGAAAGACACAAAAGAGATGTCTGGTATGCACGATAGCAAGGATACCTCTGCCATGAACATGGACGATATGAAGAACATGAAGATGCCGAAACAAAATGCCATGGATACCCTGCGCTTCCCCGACAATAATCCTGCCCTGAAAAAAACAAAAAAGCCAGCTAAGCAATAAAATCACTCTACAATGATACGCCTGCTTTTATTTTTATGGATTCCTTTTTGCAGCCTCGCACAAGGCAATCATTCAATGAATACAGACGAGGTGAAAGAACCGTGGGCAAGAAAACCAGCGGGCTACACTAAATTTTTACAACCAATCGGACTCAACACGGAAAAACTCTACGTAGGAAAGACAGTCGAGTACGATTTATATGTCAGGGATTCTATGGTAAACTTTACTGGCAAACACCGCCATGCAATAGCCATCAATGGGCAAATTCCTGCACCCATTCTTGAATTTACAGAAGGCGATACTGCTATCATCCGTGTACACAACCAAATGAAGATGGAGACTTCCATTCACTGGCACGGTGTATTGTTACCTAACAAAGAAGACGGTGTTCCTTATTTAACCACCTCACCCGTTGAAGCTGGAGAAACGTACACGTTCACTTTTCCGCTTATTCAGAGCGGCACGTATTGGTACCATTCACACACCATGCTACAGGAGCAAAGCGGACTGTACGGATCTATTGTAATACACCCTGCTACACCGGAGCCACATCTAAAAGAATATGTATTGATGTTATCGGACTGGACGGATGAGAATCCCCATCAGGTATTGCGTTACTTAAAACGCGCAGGTGAATGGTACGCAATAAAAAAGGGAGCCCTGCAAAGTTATGGCGAAGCTATTGCTGCCGGTTATTTTAAAGATAAAGTAAAACAGGATTGGCAGCGCATGCCCGCCATGGATGTGTCGGATGTCTACTACAATAAGTTCCTGATGAACGGGCAGGAACAAAATTATTTTAAGGATGCAAAGCCCGGAGAAGTGATACGGTTACGCATCATCAATGGTGGGGCATCCACATACTTTACTTTGCAATATGCCAATAGTTACATGCGTGTCATTGCTGCCGATGGGATTAATGTTGTGCCCATCTCGGTAAACAAATTAGAAATTGCTGTCGCAGAAACCTACGATGTACTGATTACCGTTCCGCAAAGCGGGGCTGCAGAATTAAGGGCTACCTCCTGGGACGTAATGGGGTATTCCTCCGCCTATTTCGGCAATGGTGACGTGTTGAACGCACCTGAAATTCCAAGGCTCAATTACTTTAAAATGATGCGGGAAATGGGGAGCATGGACATGAATGGTATGAACATGGGAGGTATGGACATGGATGGCATGGACATGGGAAATAAGGAAAAGTCGAATATGAATGATCATAAAACTATGGACATGGAGGACATGAAAATGCCGGATGATACCATCCCTAAAAATAGCGATGGAGATATGGACAACATGAAGGGCATGGCCATGCCTGCCCGTCCGTCAGGCGGGGGCAATATGCAGGGAATGGATATGGCAGTGCCCGGTGATTTTAACTATGATATGCTGCGGGCGTTGCACCCCACCACCTTGGATGATGTATTAAAACCACGAGAAATCAAATTAAGTCTTACTGGCAATATGCTGCGATATGTATGGTCTTTTGATTTTAAAACTTTATCAACTGCCGATAAAATCCTCATCCGAAAAGGAGAAAGAGTACGTTTTGTTTTAACAAATAATACCATGATGCGTCACCCCTTGCACCTGCACGGGCATTTCTTCCGTTTTGTAAATGCACAGGGTGAATATTCACCGATGAAACATACGTTCGACATCAAACAAATGGAAACCGTTACCATTGAGTTTGAAGCAAACGAAGACCAAGACTGGTTTTTTCATTGTCATATCTTATATCACATGATGGCCGGCATGGCACGTGTGGTTAGCTATGAGGGCAGTGAACAAAATGAATTTGCAAAAACAGGTTACAAAAAAGTAAAGAATGAAGATAATATGCTGTATCCCTGGTTCGATTTATCCGCACACTCACAGGGCGCATGGCTAGACGGAAATATTTCAAACAATAAAAACGCATTGGAGTTTGAAGGAAGGGTTAGTTGGAAAGGAGACTTTGAAACAGAAACACATCTGCTTCGCTACCTTGATAAAAAACAATTCCTGGCTTTTTATATTGGGTATGATTACCGTAAAAACAAAACACGGCCGCTATTTGAGAAGCCGAACAGCAAAGACAACCGGCACGTATTTGATGCGGGTTTTTATTACATGCTTCCCTTACTTATTCGGTCAGAATGGAGAGTTGACAATACAGGCAGGCTTCGCCTTCAGTTGGAAAGAAATGATTTACCGTTGAGCAATAATTTCTTTTTTGACGGACGGGTAAATACCGATAAAGAATTCACGGTAAGTTTTCGGTATATGGTAAGCAAATATTTTTCAATCAGTACCAATTATGATAGTGATTACAAATGGGGTGCGGGTTTAACACTCCATTATTAAGATAATATGAGAAAAGATGAGCCATTTTGCACTATGAATACATTAATTGAAAGAACAGCGCATAACGCAGGTAAAATTTGAAAAAGCTGGAGTTTACAAAGCTATTAAGTTGCCTACCTCAAAAAAGGAAAGAGTTATGGCAACACATACGGATAGTCAGGAGGGATTCAAAACTATGTTTATGCCACTCGATTTAGCAAAGGAAGAGAAAAAATCACTGCAAAATCCGACAAAAAGAACAAAAAAGAGCAGGACACCACTAAATCAAGTTGGAATTAAATGAGGTGGCCGATATTAATTCAGCATTTTTAAAATCGGCCACCTTAAAAACTATCACTACTATCAGTAGATGTCTGTTTATAAAATTGAAAAAAATAGACGTGGAACTTGCTAGACAGACATCCTTTTTCCTTTTCTCTTCCCTTCAGGCTCTTCCGACATTTCGTTCTTCTCCGATTTTTGTTTCTGTTCGGACGCTTCACCCTTGTGTTCCTTCACGCCCTGAAATTGCTTCTTCATAGTGGAATCATACACAATCACATTTCGGTCTTTCGGATTTGCTTCAAGGAACATTTTCTCTTCCTTACCATCGCGCTGAAAAGTGACCGCATGAAGATTTCCTTTTTCAAGACTCTTCATTACAGTTGCCTTTTGATCAACATCAGCCAGTTCCTTGATGGGGTGCTTTCCTAAACTTTTCTCCAGGTCAAAACCGTACGCGGTGTGATAGCGATTCAATTTATGATTGCCATTGTCATCCTTCTCTTTGAAGTTGATCTGAAGCCATGCTTGATACGGATTGTCCTCGCGATCCATCAGCTTTTTATTCACCGCCCTACCATCGAGCATGTTATAGGCTTCTTTCGCTGTTACTCCATTGCCCTTGTTGATGTAGAAGGTCTGTAATTTTTCTTTTTCCGGATCTTCGTTCTTCAAGGTTGCCTGATATTTATTTAAAAAGTACATATCACCCTGTTTGGATTTGGAGAAATCAACCTGGTAATCCACCACATCTTTCTTTTCTCCCTTCGAAAATTCTCCCTGGAAAGGAAGTTGAAATTGTTCCTTTCCCGCTTTCATGTTCTTTTCCAGTTCAGCATTTAGCTTATCACCAAAGCCGAGATAGAAAAGACGCTCTTTCAAAAATTCTGCGTTTTGTTCATTCATGATTGACAAAGTTTTAATGTCTTACGTCAAAAGATTCTAGTGTACCTCTAACCGCTTTTATTCGGAGGGCACAGGTCTGGCATTTACAATCGTCCTGTTCTTGATAAATAGTTTTAAGTGCCGTCCTCCTTTTTTCTCCATCCACTCAATCGTAAGCACCTTGGCATCGGGTATAGTAAATTTTTCAAGGGCAATGACTACATCTTCCGTGCTTTTGCCTTTCACCTCATCTGTATTTCCATACTGGTAAAGTGCTACTTCCGAAACTTCCTGCGAAGCGGTACGCTTCACTTTCTGTTTGTCCTTCACATAGAAGCGTAATACATCCGTATGAAAAGGAATGTTTGAGTTGTTGGCTATCGTCAAGTGATAGAACATAACATTGCCCTGAATGTATATTCCCTGAAGCGATAGCTTCATACCGCTATGTGAAGCTCGCTTTGGAAGAACCTTTGGAGGTGACCCTAAAATATTTTCGGCATAGTGCTGCATTTCTGCAGAGGTAAGTTCCGTTTGAAAGAGGAGCGGAGCATTATTGCTTTCCGTTTCACAGCTTTCATTAACGCGAAGGGTAAACAACTTCGGATGTTCTGCATAACTCACCATAAAGTGATGCAGTTTTCCATCCGCTGTGATCACAGTAAGGTTCGTCTCTTTGAAGTTTGTTCTCCCGGCTTTGAGTTGAAGCACGTTATTCACGCCTTTTGCTTTTTGGGCAAGCACGTCCCGGCTTCCGCGATCCACCGAAGTGATGCTGGAAGGAAAGACAATGCTTGATGTTTTGTTGAATGTAACTTCAACATACTGTGATTCAGCGGGAGGTTGGCCATTTGTAGTAAAGGTGACCAGAACGAAACACCAACCCAACAGAATCCGGGTGTAAAGATTTTTTAAGAAGTATAGCATAATTAAAAATTTAAGTTTTGAAATACAGTTGTGATAATTTCTTACCACAACTGTCAATGTTTCATTTACCAAAAGAGGTCTCCCAATCCTCCCATCATCAATAATTTGACATATATCTTAATGAAGAATGAGGTGATGGATACTAGCATTATTGTGAGTTTCATAACTTTTGTTGTTTACGTTTTACAAATACTTTTTACGAAGTTTTTCCCTGTTGTACAGGTTTTTAGTAAGGACGATTAAGTTGCCTTTTACAATTACAGCAGCAACAGCAGGAGTAATACCGGCCATGCGTGCGCGAACAGAGTTCCCAGAAATAGCAGCAACATAGTTGTGATGTTTAATGGTGTTAATAAAAATTTGAAGACCTCCCGTGTTGGGACTAACACTTGCAGCGAGTAGCTACTTCTTTTACCTGCAAGTGTAAATGAGTTCCGGAACTCGTTCTGTCTAGCGATTCACAGGAGAAGCAGTGACAGTTGCAGCGCTTTCCTTTTCAATTCGGGGCTGGCTGTTCGCATCTTTCAGCATTAACAGAAGAAGCCCCCATAAAATGATTCTTGCGATCAAGCTCATAACATGAGTTGTTTTAATTGTTTCTAATTTGATTTATTGGACCGATTGATTTTTGTCTTTCAGTAATACCTGGTATCCGGCCTTCACCGTAACTTTTACCAGTTTAGCTTTCTTGGAGAATAAACCTTTCGCTGCTTCAATGCCTGCTGTAGCAGCCTGCACACCAAGGGAATTGTCCATGGAATACAACTGCACGTCTTGTATCGATTGACTGGAAGCTTGTTTGGCGGCATCACGTGTGATCGCACCGGGTATGTAAATACCTTCCATGCCATCAATATCAAAAACGGAAAGCGATACAGGCAATAGCGAGTTTGCATCTCGGATTGAGGTAATTGATATGGTTAACCTTTCTCCGCTGATCGCACACGTACCAAATACAAACTGATCTTTCTCTATCAGTTGACCATTGATATAAACATCGGATAGCAACCTCAACTTGACAGTTGATCCGGCCACCACGGTTTGCGTATCGTGGATAACGGCCTGGATGGCGTTCGCACTTTCTTCATTTATAAGTTCTTCATCTGCCAGTCCAAAAAATCCATTCTGTACGGGCTCGATTGGATATATGCGACTGCTGTGTACACTATCTCGTATGATACTTTTCTTTGACGATTTTTGATATTCTCCCATTGTCGAGATGTTGTCATCCGTCACCACCGCTTCCACCGGGAATACCTGCTGCTTGTGCTGGCTACTTTGCTCACGAATCTTTTCACGCACACGCTCCGGGTGTTGAACATCGAGAATCTTATCCAGCATGCCCTCAATCTGTTGCATCTCAGGATCATTGGTGTCCGTGCCAGACATGATCTGCATCATCTTCTCTAACCGATCCACATCCTCGGTTATGGGCGTACCGGATGCAGGAATCAAACTGCCTTCAGATAAAGATGCTTTCGTAGTTACAGGTTGATCGGGCTGATTGATCTGTCGTGTTAACTGTTCCAGTTTCTGATTAATCAGGGCTTCATGCTGATCCATCTGTGCATACTTGTCTTTGCTTCCAAGCGATGTATTGAGTTTGTCCTCGGGCTTGGGGATGGTATCCGATGAGACGCTTCCTGTTAGTGTACTGACGACATAGTACGGATCATTTCTCCGGGCTTCTTCGTACTTAAGAGAATCACGCTTGGCTTGTTCATAGAGTTCAAATTTGTTCCATAGCTCGTCCTCTTTATCGAAGTGTGCTCCGGGTAGCTCCATGTTGAGGCCGGATTTAATTTCCTGTGCCTGCACCGGTGTACCCTGGCCACCGCCAAGTGCCCAGAAGATCATGGTGAGGAATGGTAACACGAGCAAAGGCAAGACCATGTAGAATCTTCTTTGCTGCAAGAATTTCTGTGAATGCGGTTTCATGTGAATAGTATTTAGAAGGTAGTATTGAGTATTTAGAATTTAGAATAGGATTAGGATTAATAGACTGATCATTACTTATACAGACCGATGAGGAAGTCAATGCTGTCCAGCAACCCATTGCGACCGCGAAGCAGTTCCTCATAGGTTGGCCGATCAAATTTGTAGAGACTATCCAGTGTTGATTTGAATTCCATTAACATCTGCAAGTCTTCCTGCGCGATAACAGGCTCACGTGTATCCGGAGGAACAATGGTGATTGTTGTCTTCATCCCTTCCGGGATAGTGATCGAACCCGACTCAGAATTTAGAAATGGCCTGACAATTAACCCGAGGCTGATGCTCCCCATGAGGATTCCAAAAAACAGTAGTGAAAGTTTCTTTTGTTGTAATGAGAGTTTCTCACTTTGCCTGCCGAGAAAAGCAGCGAGGTAACGTTTAAGCTGATCGATCTTCTCAGGCAACTTTTGTTTTTCTGACTCCTTATCAGTTTTTTTTGAATTATCATGTGCAGTTGATTTCATAGCGATTGTGTTTTTAGCGGTTTATTGTTTTGATGTCTTTGTTTTCAAGGGTATTCCAGCGTTCGATGAGAAACCCATGCGAATTATGGTCAGACCGTGCAACGTTGCGTAAGTATCCTTCTGTGATCAGGCTCCGCATCACAATGGATGTTGCGCGGATGATCCGCTGTTTAGAATAATAGCGGAAGTAGTACGGGTAGCTGTCGAGATTCAGGGCGATACTATCAACTTCAATACCCTGGCTGATATTCCCGGAGATGATGTTGGAGTAGTACCGACTTTCTTTCAGATTATCGTATTGACGTTTTGCTGAAACATCTGCCAGATACAAAGCCTTAGTAACATTGGCTTGTATCATCTTATCGTCCGGGTCGAGTGTAAAGAAGTAATGATGAAACATCTTTACATGATCCCGCGCTTCCACGGGGATGTTGTCTTTCCGCTCAGCAGAATAGGCTTCCAGTGCCTTCGCATTGGAGAGAATATAGATTCTTTCTTGCGTCTGCGTGATGAGCTGAAAACTCTTATAAACAGTATAGCAACAAATGAATGCGCAAGCCACGATAAGCACCAGCGAAAACAAGCGAATGTGTTTAAAGGCTGTATCAATATTTTTAAGTTGCTGGAACATGCTTCTTATTTTTTACCAGAAAGTTTATCGTGCATGTAGCCACCAGAGGCATCCTTGTCATTAGTATTTCCCGCTGAAGCACCTTTTGATTCTGAAGAAGGTGATGACTTGAATAGCCCGGCAGCCATCGTAGCACCTGCCACCGTCATGGATGTTGCCGAACGTGCTGAGCCTGTGAACACATTGGATGCTTTATGCAAGAGTATGTTTCCGCCTCCGGCATGAACGATGTAGTTAGCAACGGAGGGTACTGTAAAGTATCCGATGATACCAATGATCAGGAAAATGATGTAACCGGTGTCGGAAGCGCTAAAGAACGTGTCGCCATACATCTCGATTTGTTCGATGTCGATGCGGAGCATGTTCTCCTGTATCTTGGCGATAATGCTTCCAAAAATGTTGGCCACTGGAAGCCACAGGAATACGTTGATGTACCGCGCTATCCAAACGGTCAACGTATTTTGTAATCCATCAAAAACGGACAGCCCAAATACCAGTGGCCCCAGAATAGCTAGGACAATGAGATAGAATGTTCGAAGTGTGTTGATGCAGAGTGCAGCCGCTTCGTAGAGAATGTGTAGTATTTCAGACATCCATTGCTTGATGGCGTTCTTGATCCCATAAGCCGTTTTAGCCATCAGGAATTTTATACCATTGCTGAGTAAGTCAAGTCCTGATTCCTCTTCTCCGTCCGGGTACATATAGCGGTACCATTTTCCATGCGTTCCTTCGTCACCATACAATTGCCAGGTGATCGTTTTCTTGATAGCTTCTTCCTTTTGTTTAAGCAAATAGGCAATGGCATTGTTGGAGTTGTTCATCATGGCAGCCGTACCGGTGACAGTCGGCTTTAATACACCATTCATCAATGCGATGACATTGGGAAAAAGAAGGATGGCAAGCCCCAATGCAAAAGGCCGCAGCAAGGGATAAAAGTCAATCGGTTCAGCGTTGGCAATACTGCGCCAGACACGCGAAGCGATATACCATAGGGCAGCAAATCCCGCAATGCCTCTTCCAACTCCGATGAGCTGATTGCAGAGAGGCAGCATGTCGGTGTATAACTCATCAAGTACACTTTGCAGACTGTGTATTTCTCCTGCGAAAGTCTGTGCTTGAGAAAATATTGGAAAAACGATTCCTGCAACCGTCACTAGGATGGCCCTTGTTATTCTTGATTTCATAAAATGTTTTAAGGAGTTACTTCATAAAGTTTCTGTAGCGTCTCTACATCATGATTCTCACGGGCGCGTTGCATCGCCAGCATCTGTGTGCTGCTGTTGAACACCTTCAGGAAAACGAGTTTGTTTTCCATATCGAGATAAATCCGGTCAATGGCCTGCAAGCGTTCTTCATCGCTCATGCGCAGCTTGGTTGCCGTCACGATCATGAGCAGCTCATCCAGGTTACGCAGGCTTTGTTTGAACAAGTAGCCATAGACATTCTCCAAATATTTAATCTCTCGCACCGTCAGGTTCGGGTCATTCCTGAATCGATTAAAAGCCCGCTTGTACTCTTGCACCAAATACTGCTGGTATTGGATGATATAGGGAATTCGTTTATAATTTCTTACCGATGGATTCACTGCAAAAAGTCCGTCCAGAAACACCTGGTGTAGATTGAAGTTTCCTTCTGCTATATCTTTGATCGTGTTGTATCCCTTGGTGAGTATCGTGTACCCTTTGTACATATTGTCCAGGATTTCTTCAAGCTGTTGCAATTTCTCGTAATTGAGAACGAGTTGCACAGCTTCCTGTGATTGGGCCTGAGTTCGTAAACTCAGGACAACCAGCAGGCTAAGAAGTATTATTACTTTTTTCATGTCTGTTCTTTAACTCTGAATATTATATCTCTGCGTATAAATTCTTCGAACCCTTTATCTGGTTCTTTTCTTTTGCCCGCTCAAGGGAAAGTAATCGCGTACTGCCGATGAAGTCCTGCGTGAAGGCATACTTATCCTGCAGGTCATCATGCACTTTATCAAGCCGAAGCAAACGTTCATCGTCTTTCATATCAGCTTCACCTGACGTAGTAATAACCGTCAGCTCATCGATCGAGGCGTCACACTCTTTGAGCATGTTCTGATAGACGTCTTCGATATAATGAACTTCATCGGAAGTGAGATTTGCGTCCTTACGACAGTCGTTCAAAAATTTCCGAAAGTCTGACGTGATACTGCGCTGATATACCAGTACCTCTGTTACCTTGGAAGAATTCTTCACAACAGGACTTACCTGTTTTAGAGAGTTCAAATAATCTTTGTCAAGGTTGAACGTTCCGTTCTTGATCTCGCCAATAGTAGTAAGTCCTTTGTCAACAATCTTATATCCCTTCTTCAGGTATTCGAGATACACTTTCAGTGCAGCGATTTGTTGAACTAAATATTTTCGTTGAGTCTTCTTTTGCCGGAACCATTCATTCCAGTTTGGGCTTTGTGCCTGTGCACCGATACTGATGAGTATAAAAAGTAACATGATGTATTTTTTCATAGTCCAAATAGTTTAGAGTCCATAGAGTTTTTTCACACGATCAATTTCATACTGCGTCTTGGCCCGGTTCAAACTGATCTGGTAGGTGTTCATGTTGAATTCGAGCAGGTCGATAAAGTTCTGTTCGATCCGGTCTCCGGCTTGCGTGATAATGGCAAGCCTCTGCGCATCGGTCATTTGTGTCTTGAATGAGTTAATGACAAGGAGAATCTGATCAAGGTTTCTCACACTTTCATTCAGGATACCTTTGTACACACGGTACATATAGTCAATCTCCGACTCTGTAAAGTGTTTGTCTTGTCGCACCAGGTTCCAGGCGCGTTTGTATTCATCCACGATGCGGATTTGTTTGTCCATGATTTGCCGGATGCGCTGGTAGGCAGCCAGCGTATTCTTTACTTTCCATAGTTCATCGTAATACTGCTGGTATAACTTCCGGTGCTTCTCTGTCCACTGCGCGATCTCTGTGAGCTTTAGTTCGGAGAGTTTATTCTCCAAAACTTTCTGTGCGTTTTGTAGCCAGATGGTTTTGTTCTGCAGGCGCTGGATCATCAGGTCAACCGCCTTGATCACTTTCTTCACAGCCTCTTTGATGATCTTGGCAATCGGTATGGCAGCCTTTGCTTCCGGTGCCGGTGTTACGGTGAGGCAAACCGTAGCGAGAAAAATAATGATTGCTATTTTCTTCATAGGTGATTCTTGTTTTGTGTTATGCTACATTCCCCAGACGTATGTCATTGGCAAGGGCAGCAATTCCTTTGCGGATGTCACCGCCCCACTTCTTCGTGTAAGCCTGAACTTTAATCTTCTCCGATTCTTCTGTGGTATAGGCCAGGTATTCTTCCAACGAAACTTCTGTTGCATAGACCTTCGAAAGCACTCCGCCCAGACTGATAAAAACCTCCTTATACTTTCGTGAAGGATCATTGCTCTTGTTGATGGAGAGCACAAGCGCTTTTTCTTTTTCGGTCAGACCTAACAGTTCCTGTATCTGATCGAACTTGTTCTGATACTTACTTTGATCGAGAAGTATTTTACAATCGGAGTTGTTGATGATCGCCTGTTTCACAATAGGTGAGCTGATAATGTCTTCAACCTCTTGGGTGACCACAATCGCTTCCCCATAAAACTTGCGAACCGTCTTGAACAGGTACTTGATGTACTCGGCCATGCCTTCTTTGGCAATGGCTTTCCACGCTTCTTCAATGAGAATCATTTTGCGTATGCCTTTGAGCTTGCGCATTTTGGAGATGAACACCTCCATAATGATGATGGTCACGACCGGGAACAGGATGGGATGATCCTTGATGTTGTCGAGTTCAAATACGATGAAGCGTTCACGCAGCAAGTCAAGGTTTTCACTAGCATTGAGTAGATAGTCAAACTCGCCACCTTTGTAATACGGACGGAGTACATACAGAAAATTCTCTGCATCGAAGTCTTTCTCTTTTACCTTATCGGCTTTCAGTATCGAGACAAATTCATCTCGCAGGAATTCATAGTAGGTGTTAAAGCATGGAAAAAGTGTTTTGTCTTTTCCCAACCTCTCATAATACATCTGAAGCGAGATCGACAAGGCCACATACTCGGAGCGATTGAAGGTTTCGTCATCTTTTTTCCAGAGTGCCAGTAGCAATGTTTTAATGCTTTCTTTCTTCTCCGTATCCAGCGTATCACCGGCACTGATGTAAAAAGGGTTGAACATGATCGGGTTCGACTCATCATACGTGAAGTAATATCCATTCACCAAATCACATAGTCCTTTGTAGGAATGGCCTACGTCCACGAGCACGATATGTGTGCCTTGTTCATAGTATGAGCGGACCATGTGATTGGTGAAGAATGACTTTCCCGACCCGGAAGGTCCAAGAATAAATTTGTTACGGTTGGTACAAATGCCCCGCTTCACCGGTTCATCTGATATATCAACATGCACCGGTTTACCAGTGAGCCGGTCACCCAAACGAATACCGACCGGACTTAATGAGGAACGATATGAAGTCTCAAGATTAAGAAAGCATGTGGCTTGTTCAACGAATGTATCGAAGGTGTCATTAAGCGGAAAGTCAGCTTCATTTCCGGGAATGCCTGCCCAAAATATTTGAGGTGCACCATCAGACTCCTGTTTAGCTACTGCATCCATTTGCGCGAGTGCTGATGAGACCTGCGTCTTCAATTCTTTCAACTCCGATTTGTTTTCTGTCCAGAGCATCACATTAAAATGCGCTTTCACGGGCTGACGTTGCTGACCAATGGCTTCGTTGAGAAAATCATTGGTAGCATCTCTGCTGATGGCATTCTCGCGTGAATAGGTTGACAACGATTGAAGCCTTAGTCTTTTGCTCTCTAATTGTTTGATGGTCTTGTTTACATCTTCAATGAAGACATACTGATTGTATATATGATTACAAGAAAGTAGTTGCCCGATCGGTGAAGCAAAGCCTACACTGAATTTGGTTTTATCAGTCGAGTATTTATCGTAGTTGATGCGTGACCCGCAGAGCGTAGGTAAATCTTCCACATCTGAAAGCGCATAGACCTGGCAGTACTGATCTCCGATCTTAAGTCCATCCTTGAAATGAATGTCCTTGATCATCGGAGTATCAGTTTCAGACAAAATAAAACAGTATCGTTCCAGTAACCCGGCTTTCTCCGGAGAACCAACCAAAGCATCATTACTGATGCGTTTTAGTTTTACAAATCCACTGTCACCAAGTATGCGTTCAAACTGACCCGCGCTGTCGAGGAACTCCTGCATTCGTTGCGCGTTGATCATTTCGGAAGGCACAACACTACTTCTGATTAGATTGGAGAACATCGAACTGGAGAGCTTCCTGTCCGCTGGTTTCTGTGTCAGGATGATGTAGCAGCGATGATCCAGGTACGGCCTTTCATTAAAGAAGCGCTCACTTGACCTCGTTAAAAAGGATAAGTCCGTATTTTCAAAATCAGCTTTGTGCTTTTGCGCAAAGAACCAATCCTGCTTATGAAAGACCGAGTTTTTCGGAAGTACACGGATAGCCTTGATCAATATCTGATGAAAGGCTTCATAGTCCTGATCGGAAAGCGTAAATAACTCCGGCAATGTTGCTTCAAAGGCAAGGCTTACATCGCCTTGCTTGGAGAGAATACAATCGTGCTCTACTTTGTACACTGGAAATGTTTTGAACAATGGAATAGCTTGTGACATGATGTCGTTGGTTAAAATTCTTTTTTTGAAATGCGTTCATCAGAAAGGCCTAGAAAGATTGTTCTCGACCGGCATGCGAGGTATTCCGGAATGTTACGCCTGGCAAGTTTCTTCAACAGTCCATGCTGACCGTAGGCATCACTCAATCGATATATACCCATGAAGAGTAAAGCGCCGAGCACGAGAATCAGTCCCAGGCATACGAACATATTTACTCCACTAATGTAGAGTACTGCGAAAATTACCAGCAGCACGATCACACCGATGCCGAGGTAGCCGATATACTGCGCTTTCAATCCTTTGAACTCGATTGGCTTATTAATGCCCTTGTTAATTTTATACACACTATTCATAGCCTTAGCGATTTATTACTCACTACATTTTGCGTCCACGTCTTTTTCGTTCTTTTACTGGCTCCGTCTTTTCACTCAAGTCCTTTTTGCTTCTATTGGATTCGGAAGGAATTCTGCTTTCAAAAAACTCGTCATCACCCTTCATAATCTGCCGGTCCCACATCTCTTCGAGTTTATCCAGTGCCGGATCGTCATCAGTGGAGTGTTCGCTTCTTTTCGGTTTGTCGTGTGAACTCATAGCGTTATCTTGTTATACTCCGAAGAATGACTTGAGCACAGTAGCCACCACCACAAGGAAGATGCAACTACCAAACCATGCAGCAGCTACACGACCTGTGTCCGGATCACCACCATTCCATTTTTGGTAAACCTTCACCGCACCAATCAATCCGAGTACGGCACCGATGGCATACATGAGATTTGTTCCCGTATCAAAATAACTTCGGACGCGCATGTTGGCTTCGTTGATACCGGCATTGCCATCTTGTGCGTAGGCATAGAGGTAGGAAAGGCAATAGACAGCCATGGCAAGACCAAATGCCTTTGCTTTCTTAATTGTTGAATAGATTTTTGTCTTCATAAGGGTTTTGTGTTTTAATGGATGGACTATTTCTTTAAAGGCGGTTCTTCTTCCCACCAGGAATTTATCTCCGATAGCGAGAGGTCGAATGCAAATTGATTGCGGGCTGCATCGATGATAAACAGATTGATAGCATCCCGATAAGTGGTCGTTCTTAAATGAGGATAGCGAAGCAGAAGCGTTCGAAAAAGTGATTCACCCTCTGCCTTATCCGACTTGCACTCTGCCATGAGTTGTGAGAGTGTTTTGACTTCCTGAAGCAGGTCAGATACACTACTGATGAGCAGATGATCGCTTGTCGATGATAAAACTTTGGGTGAAGTCACTGTTTCTGGAACCTCATCATCAGAGGCTACATTAATTTCTTCTGATGGGATGACCGTTGAACGAACTGCTTGTAAAGATTCTTGTTGAATACTTCCCATCACAGAGTGTGATGGGGTAATGACTTTAGTTGACTGCGTTGAAACAACAGGTTGTTGTCCCCGTGTCTTTACCCAGTGGATAATTTCCTGATGGTAGAGTAAAAGTGTAGTGATGCCATAGTAGCCACCGATCACTACTACTATAGTTGTCAGGAATATTTCCCAGGTTATAGAACTGAACATAAGCCTTCGTGTTTTATTTCGAAGGCTAAGATGTGAGTGATTTAAATCCCGTATTCACAATTCTGCCAGAATACGGAACGATTTATTTTCCAGCGTGTACGCTTAGTTTTAGGAAATTGTGCAAGATAGTGTTAAAGCTAACTAGGCAAGTAAAAGGTTGGGTCATCTCTAAACTGACGAGAGGACAATTTGCCAATGATGTTCGTGTAATGAAAATATAGACTTCAAGAAAGCTCGGAACCTTTCCGTTGATTTTATCGATTTAGTTACAACAGTTCTGGCTAAGTTGAATAGGTGGGCATTTAACTGTTCCATAGCTACAAAACACGCAACAGTCCTTATGTTGAGGTTTTATAACAGTTTTGCAGTTCTCACATTCATAGAAGTATTGGCATGCGTCCGTAGGCATGTTTTCCTCTTTCTTATGGCCGCAGTTTGGGCATGTAATGACTGATTTGGTTATGACTTCCATTTATTTTGTCAATTTTCCTGTTACTGTATACCCTGTCGAGTTGATGGCTGTTTCGATCTGGACAAGGGTCGTTTTTGAATTATCAAATTGAACAATAGCATTCGCATTTTCATAGGATGCTTCTGAGATTAAGATCCCTGGCAACTTGTTTACTTCATGGTTTACATGCTCGGCACAACTTGTGCAGGTCATTCCGCTGATCTTAAATTCCACCGTTTTTATGTTTGCTTTTTCTACAATTACAATTTGCTTGTCAGTCTTAGAATAAAATATATGTGCATAGTACGGAAATGAAAGCATCAGAGCTGCAAATACTGTCACCAGTCCAAGGAACGTCTTTGAATGAACGAATTTTGGTTTTTCATCAATTTCACATTCACACGCTATTTGCTTTTTAGGCCATAATTTTTGATACCACATAAAGCCCAAAATCAAAACGGTAATTCCTATAAAATAGGGTCTAAATGGTTCAATCCAGGAGAAGGTTGAAGCGATTCCACTTGTCCCAGCAATAAGAGCAAGAACCGGTGTAATACAACATAAGGAAGCCGAAACAGCGGCAAGTATTCCGACAGCGACACCATTTTCACTATTTAATTTCATACAGTCTCTAAAGCTTTGCTTTCATTCAGTATTTTAAAAAATGGTTTGAATAGCCTTTCAAAAGGCTTTGTCAAAGAGTAGAAAATTGTCTGTGCTTCGCGTTGAGTTTGAATGATTTTTCTGTCCTTTAATTTTCTCAAGTGTTGTGAAACCGATGAGATAGTCATACCAAGTATGTCACTGAGATCACAAACACAAAGTCGCTCCTCCTCATATAACAAATAAAGAATTTTAAGCCTCACGTTATTTCCGGCCAATTCCAGCCCGCTGGACAAATACTCAAACGTGTCATGGAGTTCCGTGACTTTTTCTTTGCAACTGTTTATTTGCTCACTGTCAGCTTGAAGCCGAATACAAGAATTATTGCTCATTAGGCAAATATAGTCCATATTGCTTATTTAAGCAAATACTTAAATACGAGATAAATTATCACAGGTCTAAAACCTTATTCATCTGGGAAGGTGGCCCATAGTGAATACTATAAATGGGATCAAAATGAATAAAGATTATCGTGAGGCGTACCTAATCAGTACGATTTAATCCCATTTGGATGGGTCTGTGATTGTTCCATGTGAAGCATTTGATAGAGACTTGCTCCATTACAGTTTTAAATTCCTTTGCCATGCCTTCGTGTCTTACTTATTGGCGTATCATCGATACCCGTTCTTACCTCTTGATGTTGTGTATTGTCGGTGCTTTGAGTGGTGGCCTTTTCAATCCCGAGATTAAGCTCTTCAATCTGATGTTTGATTTCTTTGATGGCGTTCTTGTCTTTAAACTCTGCCGAAATCTCCTTGCCATAGGTTATGATTCGCTTCTTGTTTTCTTCAATACTTGACAGTGTGTTCTCCATGATCTTCGGAATCCGCTTCACGGAATCAATAACATATCTTCCTGCCAATGCGGGACTTTCATTCAATTTACCATCGGCATAGTTATACACCTGACCACTGCTTCCGGCAACGTAGACCCGCAGTAGTTTAGGATCGTATAAGAGTTCAAAATGCATGAGTTTGCCAAGCACAACGTCTCTCACATTCCCTCCGTCCTTATTTAATTCCTGAACCTTACTAATCAGTAGTTCTCCAGCTACTTTTTTATCATCAATGGAGTTATTACCAATGATCATCGGAAACTTTTCCAGGTCTACGGATTGAACCGGGTTCCAATCCGCCTGCAATCTCGCAAGTGCATTTTCCTTTACTGTTATATCACGTTTGGTAAGATTGATCTCAAACTCTGCTTCCGACTTTCGTTTCAGAAATACCTGATAGCTTCGCTCAAGGTCATAAAGTTTCTTTTCCAGCTTTACCTTCTCCAGCAAATCGGTGTTACCACTCAGCAAAGCAACATACTCTCCGAAATTCATTCCACCTTCCTGATCGAAAGCGCCCTCATCAATTTTACGTTGATCGATGGAATTGTTTTTAATCTGACTGATGAACTTCTGTTTATTGGAGAGGATATTGAACTGGTATGAATCCAGTGTCCGGTTCACGGCATAGATGTAATTCATCACAACGTTATCCCGAAACTCTTTTGCCGCAAAATTTCCCTGCCGTCCCCCGCGACCTGTCCGTTGTTCCAGGTCGCTCGGTCTCCAGGGAATATCCAGATGGTGCATGGCAACAATCCGTTCCTGCACATTTACACCTGTACCCAGTTTCTTTGTGCTTCCGATTAGCACCCTGACTTCACCATCGTTTACTTTCCGGAAAAGTAATTCTCTTTTCTTCCTTGAGTCATGGTCGTGGATGAACTGAATCTCATCTGGCTTCAGTCCATGTTTGGATACTAATAAATGTTTGATCTCCGCATAGAGGTTGAAACCGCTTCCTCCGGGTGTGCCAATATCGCTGAAGATTAACTGCGTTCCCTTGTATGTATCACTGGACTTACACTCCCTGGCTACTGTTTCACAAAGTTTGTTCAGTTTACCGTCAGGTTCATACGGATATTTGACAGGGTCAATCAGTCGCATGTCGATGCTCATCTTTCGGGCAAGGTTGGTGGCGATTAGCATCATCGCACTTATTTCACTTTGAGAGAGATGTAAGTCAACAAAGGCAGGATTTTTCGTCTTGGTAAAGTTGATCAGCTTTTGCGTGTACTCCTGTTGCTGTAGTGTTGGTTCTATATTGACTACCACATTATCTACTTTAGGTTTTTCAACTTTCAGATTCGCATCTGTTACTACATGGGAGATCTCCGCATAGAATCTTGCGAGTTCCGGAACCTTGATGAATTCGCGGTAGCGCTCTTTCATCTTGAGTTCATTGGTTACGGAGAACTCATAGGTAGCACTCTTTCGCGCATACATCTTCGCCCAGGCATCAAATGAATTGATACGAAGCTCTTCCAACTTCTGTGGACGCTGATATTTAAAGAGCAGGTACATTTCCACCAGGCTGTTGCTGATGGTTGTTCCAGACAGGAACGTTACGCCTTTATCAGCGCCTTTCTTTTCCTGTATCGTGCGAATAGCAAACTCCAGGTTCAATGCACGCTGACTTCCTTCCGGGTCGCCAAGACCTGCTACCTTTTGGTGACGCGTTGTAAAATGAAGGTTCTTGTATTCCTGGCTTTCATCTACGAAGATGTGATCGAAGCCCATCTTACCGAAATCCAGTATGTTTTCATCACGCTTGATTGAAGCATCCGCTTCCATGATTCGTGCGACAAGATTTTGCTTTCTTGTTTCAAGTCCCTTTAAAATACGCTTGGATAATGTTTTGTTATCGCCCAGTACTTTCAGATCTTCTTCAAGGTTATCAAGTTCACGGCTTAATACTTGTTTCTTGATCATGGGTGATTGCGGTATCGCCTGAAACATATCATGTGTCATGATCACGGCATCCCAATCATTGGCTGCAATGCTGGCAAAAATGCCTTGACGTTTTTGTTTTGTAAAATCTTTCTGTGGATCAGGCGCTAATACTCTTGCAGAAGGATAGGCTTTCAGAAAGTCCGCAGCGATGTCCGCGACATTTGCCTTCATACAAAGCAGTAACGGTTTCTGAGCGATACCCAACCTGCGCATTTCCATCGCTCCGGTAATCATTACTAATGTTTTTCCGGCACCTACTTTATGATCGATGATTCCACCGTCTTGCTGAAGCGCCATCCACAAGGCATCCTTTTGATGTGCACGAGGAGTGAAGTGTTTTAATCCTGCAAGCTGCAGGTGTGATCCGTCATAGTTGCGACTGACACTGTTATTGATATTTCGATTATACAGTTCTTCTATTCGTGAGGATATATCCTTTCTGTCATTCAAAAAATTCTCGAAGGCTTCCTTGACCTCTTTAATTTTCATTTCCACATTCTTCATGCCGTCCGCATCAGGAATGTATTGAGGCGGTTCAGTATCCGGTACACGTATCTGAAGATAAGGTTGAGTGTCGGCCATAGCATACTCCATGATCTTGCATCCGGTTGTCTTGCCATTATGCGTAGTGGCAGCATAGGTAATTTCTTCTTCGTTGCTGAACCGTTTTACATTCACCAAATACATATCCGAAGAACCCACGTATTTTATTTCCGTGGTTTGCTTGAAAAGGTGCTCCGCAAAACTTTCGTAGATGTCCATAGGTATCCACCGTTCACCGATATTGATGTCAATAAGTTCACGCTTTAAAAAGGTAGGGCGTACTTCATTGAGTCTTTCGAGGTGGACATCAATATCTTTTTGCGTCAGGATAGTATCATCCAAGTTGTTGTTCTTCTGCAACTCTTCCAATAACTCAATTTTACGAATAACATTCCCGCTGAGGAATTCATCTTTGGTGACGTGGGATTCGTTCAACTTGTCCTCTACCTTGCGAAAGAGCAATTCCCCATCAAGGCCTTCCCGGACAACCAAGTGTTTATCCTTCTCCAGCAATGAACTGATAAAATCAAGATCAACACCATTACGGGCATTCAATGAAAGCAGGATGGCATCCTTGAGTGACTCGGGTTTTTCATGAACGCGTTCGACATTGTTAACTTGCTTTTCAAATATGTCGGCTTTGCTGTAAGCCTTACCCCGAAGTTTTTCTAATGAAAGAACCTTGAACCCTTCTGCATCCAGCAGAAATAACTTTTTATTGGAAGGATGATTGAGATTGCCGTAACGGAATACAAAAAGATCATAGCGGGCGTTAAGTTCGCCACGCTGTTTTTTCATCTCCAGATGATTCCCATCCAGTTCAGTCTGTATAAGTTTATTTAGCGTATTGCGCAAGCCAGCAAACAGGAACGTTCTGTCAAGGTCTTTTGCTATTAGCTGCGGCTTAAAAACTTTTTCAACACCATCAAAGTCTACAGTACCAACTTTTCCCTGGTGAACAACGAGATTGCCTCGCTTTAATAAATCATACTCAGGAATCTCGCGAGGTAGAACAATTGATGAACCTGAAACAGTAGAGGTCTTTGACAATTCAATTTGATCAATCTGTTGCTTCGCATCTGCCTTCGATAAGATATTCGTAATGCCTTTCCTGATAGTCTCTGTAGATGCACCATCGAAAGGAAGTACATCGAGTGACCGTCCATCGTATTGTCCTCCGGCAGTAAGCGTACCCAAAACGTTACCACGGTTCTCCAGGTAGTAGCTACTCATATCCACGGGAACAGATCCACCTCTATCATTCAGCACCTGTACTTTGTCGGATATTGTGAACAGTCGTTCATCGGACGATAAAGTTTTCTTGCGCGTATTCTTTTGCAGCAGTACGATGTCTGTTACCGGATAGGTGCCGGCTTGCTCGAATACAGTGTTCGGAAGCCGAACAGATGAAAGAAGATTAGCATTCTTCATCAGGTATTCGCGTACTTCCTTATTCCCCGGACTGTCCATCACACCGGCAGGTGCAACGAACGCCAGTGTGCCGCCTTCCTTCAGATTGTCGAGCGACTTAACGAAGTAGTAGTTATGAATTCGAGTGGTAGCTTTGATCTTGACTGGAACGGCTTCACGAAACATGGCATCATCAAATACATTGATATTCCCGAAAGGAATGTTGCTGATCACTAAATCAAAATTTCTATTCTTGAAATTCTCATAGCCGGAATGAATAGCTTCTACATCCGGATGCAATGACTTCAACGTTTTGAATGTTGTGTCGTCTTTTTCAATTGCTGTGATGGATGCTTCCGGGAAGTGCTTCTTTAATTCACGTAGAAAATTTCCGGTTCCTGCTGCCGGCTCCAGTATAGTCCTTATGTCATTGTATTGCCTGAGCGACTCTACAATAGGCTGCACGATAAACTCCGGAGTATAGAAAGAAGAGAGGATACTGTTTTTCAGGCTGGCCAGTGCATTCTTATACGTGCCATTGAAATGCAGTTGAAGCAGTTCATGAAACTGTCGAACTTCCTTTTCATAACGAAGGTCTTCAGCACTCCACGCGGAGAGATTGTCCAATGGCAACAGCAATTCTTTCAAGGCACCGAAGCCATGAAAAGTGATTGCATTTGAGTTACTCGAATTGTTATCACTTTCGCCATTCAGCGTGCTTTCGAGCAATGCCAATCCATTACGATAGGCTTCACGTTTCGAGAACTTCTCCATCGTTCTGATTCAAATCGTGAAGGCAATCGTTCAATGCAATTTCTTTTGCACCTGACTCATCATAGCCAGCGTGCATTGCGACTTCCAATGACTGGAGGTATATATCAACCCGGTGAGAGATTATCTCATCTACCGGAGTTGATTTCAGAAGCTCAGCCCGTCTCTTATCAGGCAAGTCGGCCAAAGCCTGCCTGACCACATGGGCTATTGGAAAATCAAGATTGGAAATGTCTTTATCGGGATCGATCATCATAGACTACCTGTTTAAAGAGTCTAATGTGAATGATTAGGAAATGGGATGTTCACAATTCTGACAGAATACGGAGTGTATTTTTTCCTAGCTGAGATGCTGTATATTTTTATCTAACACATGCCTTCAAGATTTTTGTTGACACTTGAGTAAGGAAAAGGCCATTAAGCAAAGTATACTATTGATACCAAGCTATTTTTCGGAAATATGAATGTTTTATCGTAATATTGCGTTATCAAATTCTATGGGAATAACCAAGTCAGAACTGTTTAAAAAGCGCCAGAATAAGGTTGCTACGCTTGCCAAGGCATTTGATCATCCCGCTCGTGTAGCAATTCTCGAATACATTCTGGATAACAAAACATGCATCTGCAATGACTTGGTGGATGTATTGCCCTTATCTCAGTCTACTATTACGCAGCATTTGAAAGAATTAAAACAAATTGGAATCATCAAGGGCGAAGTGGAAGGCCCAAAAGTGAATTATTGCATCGATCAGAACGTATGGGAAGAAGCGAGGGATATTTTCATAAATATGTTTTCCAGGTATGTGAAGAAGAACGATTGTTGCTAGTCTTTTTTTGCTTAATCATAACGTAATATTACAATAATACACTTTAAGAAATTTATATATGAAAACCATTGAGACACCCGAACAACTCAAGCAGATTGTAAAAGATAAATACAGCCTGATCGCTGAACAAGATAAAGATATGAACGCAGCCAGTTGCTGCGGTGCCACGAGCGGTTGCTCTACAGTAGACTATAAAGTAATGGCCGATGATTATTCGAATCTAAAAGGTTATGCTGTTGATGCAGACCTTGGGCTTGGCTGCGGACTACCTACCGAGTTTGCACATATAAAGGAAGGTGATGTGGTGGTTGATCTTGGATCGGGTGCAGGCAATGATTGCTTTGTGGCAAGGTCAATAGCTGGTGAAAAAGGAAAAGTAATCGGGATCGACTTTACTGACAAGATGATTGAAAAAGCAAGGATCAATGCAGACAAACTTGGCTATAATAATGTTGAATTTCGTCAAGGTGATATTGAAAACATGCCCCTAACTTCGAATGTAGCTGATGTCGTAGTAAGCAACTGCGTACTGAACCTTGTTCCAAACAAGAAGCAAGCCTTTATTGAAACGTTTCGTGTATTGAAAAAGGGCGGACATTTTAGTGTATCAGATGTTGTTCTGGTAGGCGATCTTCCTGAAGCTTTGCAGAAAAGCGCAGAGATGTATGCGGGTTGTGTGGCAGGCGCTATTCAAAGGGAAGAATACCTGTCCATTATTCAGCAAGCTGGTTTTACCAACATCACGGTTCAAAAAGAAAAACGTATCACGCTTCCGGAAGAAATTCTGAAAGACTATTTATCCCCACAGCAAATAGAAGATTTCACAAACGGTAAAACCGGAATTTTTAGTGTCACGGTGTATGCAGAAAAGCCAGCCAACTGCTGCCCTCCTGGATGTTGCGATTAACATCTACCCACAACTATCATTCATCAGATTTTATCAATGAAAATGGAAACAATAAAAACGCTAATCATTGGCTCTGGGCCTGCGGGATACACCGCTGCCGTTTATGCTGCACGTGCTAATCTGAAACCTGTTATGTACACAGGAATGGAACCCGGAGGTCAGCTCATGACCACCAATGATGTTGAAAACTTCCCTGGGTATCCTGACGGCATCATGGGACCACAAATGATGGAAGACCTGAAGAAACAAGCAGAACGTTTTGGAACTGACATCCGAATGGGTATTGCTACTTCTGTTGATTTCTCCTCTTACCCATTTAAAGTTGTTATTGATGAAGACAAGGAAGTTATAGCCGAGAGTGTTATCATTTCTACCGGAGCTTCTGCGAAATGGCTGGGTATCCCTTCTGAAAAGAGATTGAACGGTGGAGGTGTTTCAGCTTGTGCAGTTTGTGATGGGTTCTTTTACAAAGGCAAAGATGTAGCAATTGTTGGCGCAGGTGATACAGCTTGCGAAGAAGCATTATATCTTTCAAAGCTTACAAGTAAAGTTCACATGATCGTGCGCAAGGATCAGATGCGGGCATCCAAGATCATGCAGGAACGCGTGAAGAAAACTTCCAACATTATTATTCATTGGAATTCTGAAACGGATGAGATATTAGGAGATACCGTTGTTGATGGTGTACGATTAAAAAACAATGTGACGGGTGAGAATACAGAAATTCCAATTGAAGGATTTTTTGTAGCTATTGGTCATAAACCAAATTCAGACATCTTTAGAAAATATCTTGAATTGGATGAGCAAGGTTACATCGTCACCGAACCCGGTTTTACACGAACGAACATTGAAGGTGTATTCGCCTGTGGCGATGTACAGGACAAACACTTTCGTCAAGCCGTAACTGCGGCTGGTACTGGCTGTATGGCTGCGCTGGAAGCAGAACGATTTCTGGCCGCGAAGGAACACGAGGTAGCTACCCAAGACTAACTTTAAAATAAAACCCATATATGAAACGGATTATTCTATTAACCACTTTAACTGCATTACTCATGTCATTTACTCCTGAAAAGAAAGCAACCTTCTACGCTCCTGTTGAAAAAAACATTGAGACTTATAAAAAGGAATTTGATCAGATTCCTGAAGAGCGTAAAAAAGCTCTGAAGAGGCTGGCGCTGTTTGTCGAAAGTAAAGTAAAGGCTGGTGAAAAAGCAGAACTCATTTTTATTTGCACCCATAATTCACGCAGAAGCCACATCTCTCAGGTTTGGGCGCAGGCAGCGGCAGCGTATTACGGCATACCGAATGTGATCACGTACTCAGGCGGAACAGAAGCAACTGCTTTCAATCCCCGTGCAGTGAAGGCAATGGAAGAAGCTGGTTTCAAAATCAAAAAAACCAGTGAAGGTACAAACCCCGTTTATGAAGTTCGTTTTGCTGATGATGGTGTTGCCATCAAAGCATTCTCTAAAAAATATGATGGTGAAGGAAATCCTAAAAATGGATTTGGTGCAGTGATGACATGCTCTCAGGCAGATCAGAACTGCCCTGTAGTAGTTGGAGCTACTGTTCGCATTGCCACTCCGTATGACGACCCCAAGGAATTTGACGGTACACCGCAGGAAGCTGCAAAATACACCGAACGCGTTCACCAGATAGGTCGCGAAATTTTGTACGCATTCTCTCTGATCAAGCTTAATTCGTGATGACTTCAAAGAAAATCTTTTCATTTTTATTGTTAATCATTTTTGTCAGTCTTCCAGCTTGGGTATTTGCCAAGGCTGGTATTGCTGAAATGAATTCGTGGATTGAAGGAAAACTTGCCGGAGACAATACCTCGGTTGCCTCATACTTCTTTTTATTCTTAGGAGGATTTCTAGCCAGTTTACTTCCTTGTGTCTATCCGCTGTATCCAATTACAGCTAATGTGATCAAAGGACGTGGCGCTGGATCAGCTCGTTTCGTACATCCGCTAAGTTATTTCGTTGGTCTGGCTACCATGTATCTTGTGTTTGGCATCATCGCTTCATTCAGTGGGGGTGCATTCAATCAAGTTATGCGTTTGCCTGTCACCAATCTCATTATTGGTGTTGTCATTATCATCATGGGTATTTCGGCAGCCGGTCTCATTCATATCCCATTATTCGGTGGACAAACTGATACGAAGAACAAAGGTGTATTCGGAACATACCTATTGGGAATGGGAGCCGGATTACTGGCGTCTTCCTGTGTTGGCCCAGTGGTAGTAAGTATTTTAATCGGACTGGCAAGTAGCATGGGCGATACTTTCTCTGTTTCACTTGCCATTGCTGCTGCCTTCAAGATGTTATCGTTCGGATTGGGATTGGGTATTCCATTTTTGTTGATAGGAGTATTTGGCGTAAGTCTTCCTAAATCAGGAAAGTGGATGATGTATGTTCAGTATGTGCTGGGCATTGTTATTATCTACTTCGGTTGGAAGTACATTGAGAAGGCTTTACAGATTTGGTTATTCTTTCCAGAAGCAATACAACTTATCGGTATAGGTTCTCTTCTTGTTGTTATCTCCAGTTACTATTTCCAATCCGCTGATTGGATGGCAGAAGAAAGGGTGAAACGATCACTACTTATTTTGTCGTGCATGGTTGGTGCGTTGGTATTGATACGAGGGATCTTGCCTGTGAATTCAACCCAATCAATACAAGCTATGGTTGCAAGTTCTAACGAGCCGAAAGTTGAGACAAAAGGAAAACTCACTTGGTATCTTGATAAAGAAGCCGCTTACGCGGAAGCAAAGAAAACAGGTAAGAATATATTTATAGATTTTTATGCGAACTGGTGTACAAACTGTAAGGCATTCGAAAAAATGACGCTTGAAGATGAGACATTGATTGCCTCGCTTGAGAACGCAATACTGTTGAAAATTTATGATACCACTCCGGAATTCAAGACTTATAGTAACGACACCCGTTTTCCAGAATTAAAAGTTGGATTGCCCTTCTTCGTGATCACCGACACTGAAGGAGCACTTATCTACAAAACCAATGATTATATGAAAACGGAAGAGATGGGAATGTTTCTTGAATAAAATAAAAAATAGAATGAAGGGCGGTTTACTTCTAATTGGTCTGTTAATCATCAAAAGCAACCAGCTTGCAAGCCAGGATATTGCGGGCTTGAGTTATTGTCTCTTGTTCGATTCACAACTGGAGAAACAGGCCTTTCAGAAAAACAATAGTGATGAATGTGATCCAGTCATTTTTCTTCTTGCATACGATCCTGAAATTGACTCAACAGAATATGAACAGGTAAAAAATGAATTGACTGGTTACGCAAAAGAACTGAAAGCAAAGCAGAAAAGGTACAATAGTGAAGAACGGTTTCTTCACTATGTTTTCTACAAGGTTCATCGCCAGTATCTCAAAAACTACGAGCAATCTGAAACTTTCAACGGACTTTTTAATGGAGGAACCTACAACTGTGTATCCGGTACGGCACTTTATGCGTGCCTGTTAACACAACTCGGATATTCATCCAAAATTTACGAGACCCGATACCATATTTTTTTATTGGTTGATTTGCATGACGGCAATCGAATTTTGTTTGAAGCCACTGATCCTTTCGATGGCTTTGTTGAAAGAGAAGGCGAAATTGGAAAACGAATTGAACGATACCTTGCCGGTGAGCGCGATACCCTTGCCAGACGACTTACACTGTCAGCTCCATTTAACAATGATGAAATTCTGGAAATTGTAACGCTAAAAGAATTGACCGGTTTGCATTACTACAATTTAGCGGTCGATCTAATGAATAAAAAAAACTACTACGATGCTTTCCGGGCATTGAAGAAAGCCTCCATACTTTACCCTGAATCTCAGCGCATCAAAGACTTTTTGTGGTACTCACATCAAGGCTATGAATTACAACTTTCAACAGCATTTGTACCTAATTAAAAGAACGGAAGACATGAGTCAATCAAAACTTGGATTTTTAGACCGCTACCTCACCCTTTGGATTTTTCTCGCCATGATCATTGGCGTTGCACTTGGCAACTTCTTTGAAGTCGAACAATTCATGAATCACTTTCAGGTGGGTACAACAAATCTGTTAATTGCCACTGGTCTTATTATCATGATGTTTCCACCTTTAGCGAAAGTGAGATATGAACATCTTGGCAAGGTGTTTAAAAATGTAAAAGTCATTAGTCTTTCACTACTGCTTAATTGGATTATCGGGCCAATCCTGATGTTTCTGTTAGCAATCATTTTTCTGCGTGATAAGCCGGAGTATATGATAGGATTAATTCTCATCGGGATAGCACGTTGCATTGCTATGGTTTTGGTGTGGAATGATCTTGCAAAGGGTGATAAGGAATATGCAGCCGGACTCGTAGCATTGAACAGCATTTTTCAGGTTCTATTTTACAGTGTGTTCGCCTGGCTATTTATTACTGTGCTTCCTCCATATTTCGGAATTGAAGGAACTGTTGTAAATGTTAGTATGGGCGATGTTGCAGAAAGTGTTTTCCTATATCTCGGTGTCCCGTTCCTTGCTGGTTTCTTAACTCGCTATTTCTTTAAGAGAGCAAAAGGAGAAGAGTGGTATGTTCTAAACGTAGTTCCGAAAATTAGTCCTCTGACATTGATTGCTTTATTGTTTACAATTATCATTATGTTCAGCTTCAAAGGGAAAATGATTTTGGATTTACCTTTAGATATTTTGCGCATCGGAATTCCACTGGTGATCTATTTTATCATCATCTTTGTTCTTAGTTTTCTATTGTCAAAGAAGCTTGGCGCAAACTATGAAGAGAATACTTCAATCTCTTTCACTGCAACAGGTAATAATTTTGAATTAGCTATTGCCGTGGCAGTAGGTGTCTTTGGAATAAATTCTGGTCAAGCGTTTGCTGGAGTTATCGGGCCTCTTATTGAAGTACCTGCTTTGATCTTATTGGTGAACCTTGCGTTTTGGTTCAAGAAGAGATTATATCCAAAAGCTGCTTAGAAAATGGACAGCCGTTTTGATGTGATTGTTATTAGTGGTGGACAAAGCGGTCTGGCGATGGGGTATTATCTCAGGCGGTCAGGATTGTCTTACATCATCATTCTTGACAATCAGAAAGAAGGCGGTGGTGCGTGGCTTCATGCATGGACATCTCTTTGCTTTTTTTTTCCGGCATAAAAAACTGAGTTAAGCTCTTTATAGGTGGGAGAAATGTTGTGTACGATTGTGAGTTAAATAATTAAGTTGATATTCCTTAATTTGCTAGAATAAAGATCTCAAACTACCATATAGAAGTTCAGATGCTTAAACTTTAACTAGCAATTTAAACCCGCAAATGTTGAACACTCCAAAAGACCTAGGCTTTTTTTTTCCTGCAGAATTTGCAAAGCACACCGCAACATGGTTAAGCTGGCCGCACAAGGAATCTTCATGGCCAGGAAAAATTGAGTTGGTTTTTCCAATCTATTCTCAGTTTATAAAATACTTAGCGGAAGGTGAGATGGTAAACATTAATGTTACAGATGAGGCTATGAAACAGAAAGCATTACGTTTCATTAGTGATGCAGGAGCGGACATGAATAATGTTGACTTTTTTCTTCATCATACCAATGACGCTTGGTGCCGCGATCATGGTCCGGCTTTTTTGATCAATCCAAAAAGCAGAAAGAAAATGATTGTGGATTGGGGATACAACGCGTGGGGTGATAAGTATCCACCATTTGATTTAGATGATAATATTCCCACATTGGTAGCTCAGCATTATAATCTTCCTGTCGTATATCCGGGCATTGTAATGGAAGGCGGCTCTGTAGATTTTAATGGAAAAGGAACAGTGCTTACTACGTCCTCATGCTTACTAAATCCGAATCGCAATCCACATCTTAATCAAAAACAAATTGAAGAATATCTGTATAACTATTACGGAGTAGAAACTATTCTTTGGCTTGGTGATGGTATAGTAGGCGATGACACGGATGGACACATTGATGATCTTACTCGATTTGTAAATGAAGATACCGTTATTACTATTGTGGAGGAAAATAAAAGTGATGTGAACTATAGCATATTGCAGGAGAACTTAAATACATTAAAAACATTTAGGATAGAGAATGGCAAGCAACTCAATGTGGTTGAAATACCGATGCCCTCAGCGGTAGAGTATAATGGAATACGCTTGCCAGCATCTTATGCTAACTTTTACATTGCAAACAAATATGTCATTGTTCCTACTTTCCGTGATAAAAATGATGTCCGGGCACTGGACATTCTTCAGCAACAGTTTACCACCCGGAAGGTAATTGGTTTAGACTCAACCGACATTATCTGGGGATTAGGCTCGTTCCATTGTTTGAGTCAGCAGGAACCTGAAGTTTAAAATTTCTTCTTCCTATATCCAAGTTCAAAGTTTCAGGTTTGCCGGTGTGATTAGGTATGAATTTTTCCGTCATGTGAATTGGTATTGCCGATTTTTCTAACTGGAGAAGTGTTTCACACGCAGCTTATCTTACAATAAAAAATTGATTTCAGATCGCTATCATTCGTTTGCGATATACCTGCCATCCCGTCATTGGCCGAACGAAATTTTGGAATTCTTTGTAGTTGTGTAAACCAAATTAGTATGTGCAATCATAAAAGTCCGCTGTTTAAAATTCAGAAGTTTATATTGTACTTTTTATTAGGATTAATATTTCTATCCTTATATACTTATTAGTAGGATAGTTCAGCACAATATTTAGTATTGGGCTTAAATCAGCTATTCAATGGATAGACAGCATTAAATCTGAACACGAGGTTGTTAATCGAATGATTTCTGACTCACTATAATAATAAGAGAAGAATGATCAGAAAACCATCTCAAAAAGACTTTCTGGCTACAATCGGTTTCCTGCCAAGTCCAGAAGCTAACTTTTGGAAGCCGATAATCCCGTTATTTCAGCCCCTGTGTAGCTTCCTTCAACCAATTACTCATTTTGCAACCTTATTGCGCCACTTTTTTTTTACTTTCGTGGCGTGAGAATAATCCGGTTCATAGTTGCAGTTTATATTATCGCCCTGACGGTTTATCCGTGCAGTGATTCATATACTTGCAAGGATGAACTAATAAAAGGCGAACAAGTTAGCATTTCGGATCACGAACATTCTGATCAGGAGGTGGATAACTGTACACCATTTTGCATTTGTTCATGTTGTGCAGCACACATTAGAGTCTCTTCCATTTCTAATTTAGATTTTCCCGGTGTTATTCATAATACCAAACAAGCAATACCCTACTTTGAAAAGCAGTCATTGTCTGACTATAACAACATCTGGCAACCACCCCGAATTGCCTGACCTACTTTCTCTTTGTGATGACTTAGTTACGTCATCTATTTAATCAAACATTTATTATTTAATCATCTCTCGCTATGCGAAAGAAAGAATATCGTACTCGATTTCGGGTCACGATGGATATTATCGGTTATATCCTTGCTGTCATTGTAGCATTCGGATTAATAGCGATGATTCGGCATGTGGTACTTTATCATTATTGATTTTTTAAAAAAATATGCTAGACAAGGTCATACATTATTCCATAAACAATAAACTGATTATCGGTTTACTTACCATCGCACTCATTATATGGGGTGGTTATTCATTGTCAAGGCTGCCAATTGATGCGGTTCCTGATATTACCAACAACCAGGTTCAGATCATTACATCTGCTCCGTCACAGTCTGCTCTTGACATCGAAAGGCTTGTAACGTTTCCAGTAGAACAAACAATGGCTACCATTCCAGGTATTGAAGAAATCAGGAGCTTTTCACGCTTCGGTCTTTCAGTTGTAACAATTGTTTTTGATGACAAAACCGATGTATACTGGGCAAGGCAACAGGTGAACGAAAGGCTTTCATTGGCTTCGTCACAAATTCCTGCTGGTGTCGGAAATCCGGAAATGGCGCCTGTTACTACTGGGCTGGGCGAAATCTATCAGTACATTGTCCGTCCAGAGAAAGGCTTTGAAGAAAAATTTTCTGCGATGGAACTTCGCAGTGTTCAAGATTGGATTGTACGTAGGCAATTGTTAGGCACAGAAGGCGTTGCCGATGTTGCTAGTTTCGGGGGATACTTAAAACAGTATGAGATAGCCCTTGATCCTGATAAACTACGAAGCTACGACCTCGGTATACCTGAAGTATTCGAAGCACTTGAGAAGAATAATCAAAATACTGGAGGCTCCTATATCGACAAAAAGCCCAACGCATATTTCATTCGTAGTGAAGGGCTGATTGGATCATTAGAAGACATTGGCAAAATAGTAGTTAAAAACACTGAGTCAGGAATACCAATTTTGATTCGTGATGTAGCGCTTGTACAGTTTGGAACAGCTAATCGCTATGGAGCGATGACCTATAACAACGAGGGTGAAGTAGTAGGAGCAATTGTGATGATGTTGAAAGGAGAAAATTCCAACGCTGTTGTAAACCGTGTAAAAGAACGCATGGTACAAATTCAAAAGACCTTGCCCGAAGGGCTCGTCATTGAAACTTTCCTTGATCGAAGTAAGCTTGTAGGTAGAGCCATTGGTACTGTCGAGAAAAATCTTATTGAAGGAGCATTGATTGTCATTGTTGTCCTTGTTCTCTTTCTCGGTAATCTTCGTGCGGGTCTGGTCGTTGCTTCAGTTATTCCACTCGCTATGCTTTTCGCAGTTTCACTGATGCATCTATTCGGAGTGTCTGGTAATTTAATGAGTTTAGGGGCTATCGACTTTGGTTTAATTGTAGATGGTGCCGTCATTATTGTTGAGGCAACGATGCACCATTTGGGCATGCGCTCCATTACAAAACGGCTAACTCAACCAGAAATGGATGACGAGGTTTATACCTCTGCTTCTAAGATCAGAACGTCCGCAGCCTTTGGCGAAATTATCATCCTCATCGTTTATCTTCCAATACTTGCTCTGGTAGGTGTTGAAGGAAAGATGTTCGGACCCATGGCGAAAACAGTAGCTTTTGCTATCCTCGGTGCATTCATTCTTTCACTCACCTATGTACCCATGATGTCTGCGCTTTGCCTAAGCAAAAATCCGCAACACAAAAGAAATCTTTCTGATCGCATGATGGATTTTTTCTATCGTGTTTACACACCCATTATCAACGGTGCATTAAAGCATAAGCTGATCGTAATACTTACTGCTGTGGTCATGTTCGCGGTCAGTCTGGTGTTTTTCTTAAATATGGGTGGCGAGTTTTTGCCCACTTTGGATGAAGGAGATTTTGCCGTTGAAACACGTGTACTCACAGGTAGCAGTTTATCACAAACTGTAGAGGCTGCCAGTAAAGGAGCGGATGTTTTATTACGTGAGTTTCCAGATGAAGTACAAGAAGTAGTTGGTAAAATTGGTTCCTCCGAAATTCCTACGGATCCTATGCCCATTGAAGCTTGCGATATGATGGTGATATTAAAACCACGTGACGCATGGACGAAGGCCACTACCCGTGATGAACTCGCGGAAAAAATGACCGAAGCATTGGAAGTTGTACCGGGCGTAACCTTCGGTTTTCAACAACCCATACAAATGCGTTTCAATGAACTAATGACAGGTGTACGTCAGGATGTGGCGGTGAAAATATTTGGAGAAGATTTGCAAATACTTACTGACTTGGCGAAACAAGTTGGCGGTATAGCAGGATCTGTTGATGGCTCACGTGATCTTTATGTAGAAGAAGTAACTGGTCTTCCGCAAATTGTGATCGCTATTAACCGCGATGAAGTGGCGAAGTATGGCTTAAATGTGTCCACCATTAACCAGGCCATCAATGCTGCGTTTGCCGGTCAGGCTGCCGGAGTAGTGTATGAAGGTGAAAGAAGGTATGATCTCGTGATACGATTAAGTGCTGAGAGTAGACAGCGTATCGAAGATGTGCAAAATCTTTTTATTACCTCACCCAATGGAAATCAAATCCCCCTCAGTCAACTAGCCGATGTTGAATTTAAAATGGGGCCGAACCAGATACAGCGTGAAGACGCTAAACGAAGGATTATAATCGGCTTCAATGTACGCGGTCGTGACATTGCTACGGTGGTGAAAGAACTTCAGCAAAAAATTGATCAACAAGTAAAGTTTCCTCCTGGCTACTATCCAACCTATGGTGGACAATTTGAAAATTTGCAGGAAGCACAGGCCAGACTATCGGTAGCTGTTCCAGTGGCTTTGGCACTAATTTTCATTCTGTTATTCTTTACGTTCCAATCGATCAAACAATCTGCGCTCATTTTTACGGCTATTCCAATGGCTGCTATAGGTGGTGTATTTGCGTTGTTAGTGCGCGGTATGCCGTTCAGTATTTCTGCCGGTATTGGATTCATTGCATTGTTTGGTGTAGCGGTATTAAATGGTATTGTGCTAATCGCTGAATTCAATCGCTTAAAGAAAGACGGACTTGCTGATTTACACGACATTGTCTTAGAAGGAACAAAAATTCGCTTGCGCCCTGTATTAATGACGGCCGCAGTTGCCTCACTTGGTTTTCTTCCGATGGCGCTAGCCACCAGTGCTGGAGCTGAAGTTCAAAAGCCATTGGCTACCGTAGTGATCGGAGGCTTACTAAGCTCGACAGTTCTTACACTTATTGTGTTGCCGTGTCTTTATGTGTTTGCTGAAAAGATTGGCTCAATAAATAAATTAAAAGATTCATCATTATGAGAATATTCATCATTGTCCTATTGAGTGCCGTGTCTTTTATAGGATTTGGTCAGTCTGCGAAACTCACACTTCCCCAGGCTATCCAACAGGCACTAACAAATAATGTTGGTATAAAAGCAGTTGGCTACGAAGTGGAATCTCAAAAGCAGCTAAAGAAAACTTCTTTCGACTTGCCTAAAACTGACGTCCTGTTTATGCGAGGTCAATATAATGGATACCCTAAAAACGATAACAACATTACGGTTACGCAGTCCATACCCTTTGCATCACTGGGTAGCCAAGGTTCGCTTAATCGTTCGTTGATATCCGCAAGCGAATTAAAAAAGGCATCTAGTGAAAACGAGCTGATATATCAGGTAAAACAGGTGTATTATAATCTAGCGCTTGCATTGGCACAACAAAGTTTGCTGTTGCAGCAAGACAGTTTGTTCGAAGGATTTTTCAAGTCTGCAGCATTGCGCTACAAATCTGGCGAGAGCAACTTGTTAGAACAGACTACTGCCGAAACGCAACGCAACGCAATTAAAAACCAGTTGCGAAATAATGAGGCATCCACTTTGGTGTTGAGGACGCAACTCAAGGTACTGTTAAGTAGTGAAGTCTTACCGGAGATTGAAGACAATGCATTGAGTGAATTAGTGTTTAAAGAAATACCTGACACAACTGCACTTTCCGCCAATCCTTCACTCGCCTACATGCGTCAGCAAATTGACGTTGCGCAGAGTCGGAAAAAAGTAGAGACTGCCAAATTTGCACCTGATTTACTGGTTGGATTTTTCTCACAAACACTGATCGGTTCAGTAAATCCAGAAGGTGGTGCAGTAGCTTCTAGTAGCGATCGTTTCACTGGCATTCAATTTGGTATTTCGCTTCCGATTTGGTTCGCACCTCATCAAGGCAGGGTGAAGGCCGCAGAATATAATAAGCAGGCTGCTCAAAGTAACTATCAATATTATCAAACTACACTAAGCGGCCAGCTACAACAGGCGGCACAACAATATATAAAAAACAAAAACAGTCTAGCCTACTATCGCACATCCGCGCTTCCGAATGCAGATCTTATTTTGAAGCAATCTCAACTGGCCTTTCGTGGCGGAGAGATAGGATACACGGAGTACCTCTTAGGAGTTCGCAATGCCATCGGCATTAAAGAAGGCTACTTGCAAACACTGCATGATTATAACCAAAGTATTGTTTACATCGAATTTTTATCAGGCAATAAATAAGAAATTATATGAATACCAGTAACAAATTAATCACATTCTTTTCAGTACTCCTTCTAAGTGCAATGCTCATGTCATGTGGTAGTAAAGCTGTCGAGGAAGCAAAAGAGGAACATCACGAGGAAGAAGAAAACACCGTTGAAGTTTCGGATGCTCAGTATAAAACAGCAGCAATTGAAATGGGAAAAATTGAACAAAAACAAATAAGTGGCACGGTTAAAGTGAATGGTACGCTAGATGTACCACCTCAACAACAGGTAAGTGTGTCCGCTCCGCTTGGCGGCTTTTTGAAAAACACAGAATTGTTGCAAGGCTCCCGCGTAAAGAGAGGTCAGGTAATCGCCACCATCGAAAATCTCGATTTTATTCAACTCCAACAAGATTATCTGGAAGCAAAAGGACAGTTTGAATTTGCAAAGGCTGATTATGATCGTCAACAAGAACTGGCAAAAGAGAATGTAAATGCTCAAAAAACGCTGCAACAATCAAAAGTAAACTTCACAAGTTCTCAAGCAAGACAAAATGGATTGAAGGAAAAATTAAAAATGCTCAATATTAATCTTGCATCAGTTGAAGCAGGTAACATAACCAGTATTGTTAATCTTTATGCCACCATCAGTGGCTATGTTACAGAAGTGAATGTGAATATTGGCAAGTTCGTTAACCCGAATGATGTGTTGTTTGAAATTGTAGACACTGAACACCTACATGCTGAACTTACTGTATTTGAAAAAGATATTCCTAAAATAAAGATCGGACAGCGCGTGCGCTTTACGCTTGCTAATGAAACAAAAGAAAGAACAGCAAAGGTGTATCTTATAGGACGTGAGATAAGCACAGACCGTACGATTCGTATCCATTGCCACATTGATACGGAGGACAGTAATCTTTTACCCGGCATGTATTTAAAAGCAGTTGTAGAAGATGGCGGTGCAATGGTAAATGCTGTTCCTGATAAATCAGTGATTGACTTTCAGGGCAAAAAGTATATTTTCATCGCGAGTGATGAAGAGACAGAACATGTTGAGGAGGGAGTCAAAGAAGCAGGGCATAAACATGCAGAGGGGAAAAAAGAAGATTCACATGAAGAAGAGGGTAGTCATCACTTCACTATGCTTGAAATACAAATCGGAAATAGTGAAATGGGATATACTGAATTAATATTACATGAAGCAATAGAACCACAAAAATTACGGGTTGTAACCAAAGGTGCTTACGATCTACTTTCTGCAATGAAAAATAGCGAAGGAGAAGGTCATGCACATTAAATCGGGATTAATATGAGACTTTTCTGGTTCATGCCTGCTGGTTTAAAAGTTCATTACCGACACGAGCTTGGGAAGTATAAAGCTCAGTTGTCGCTAGGTAACCTTCAGGCTGCCTGGCGACATCTTGAGCGTGCACATATTCTAGGTCAGCCTTGGCCACGGGAACATACATACGTGCATTGGATTATGTTAGGGTTTGGTATTAAAATCAAAAATGGTCAGGAGATTCTTGGACAGATACCTCGTTTGTTGATAGGCGGAGTAAAGTCTTTTGTTGGAAATATTCCGGTTGGAAATACGGGAGGTTCAAATGTGCCACCACTAAAACCGATGGAGAATCCTGAAGACCTGAATGAAATAATGAAGCGATATAGAACAATCTGATATGATAACGCTAATAACAGGGAGTCTTATTCTGAGTGTGCTTCATGCCCTGATTCCGAATCATTGGCTTCCTGTTTTGGCAATTAGTAGAAAGGAAAACTGGACACTCAGTCAAACTACCTCAGTCACTTTTATCTCTGGCCTTGCTCATGCATTGAGTACTGTTCTTATCGGAGTAGTGATTGGAGTTGTAGGTGTAGAGCTTTCCTCAATTGTAGTGTCTTTCACGCATTACATAGCTCCAGGAATTCTCATTAGTATTGGATTATTTTATATTTATCAGCACCATAGACACAAGCACTTTCATTTACATGCACAGCCTGTTGTAGAAGCAAAAGGAAAAGTAATCGTAACCTTAGCCATTGCCATGTTCTTCTCGCCTTGTTTTGAGATTGAGGCATACTTCCTCTTAGCAGGAACACAGGGTTGGTGGATGATTCTACTCCTCGCTTCGCTGTACACCATTGTTACCGTGAGCGGAATGGTTTTGTGGGTAAGGCTAACCTACAAAGGGTTGGTTAAACTTAATTGGCACGCCCTTGAACACAATGCTGGTATTATTACAGGGATCACACTTTTACTTACCGGTATTCTTTCATTCTTCATTCATTAATTGACATTATTATGAACGAACAACACAACACTAAATCGCATAAAGAGGAAAATTGTTGTAGTGTTAATACTACTGCAACCCCTTCACCAGTTAAGCACTCGTATGATGATGGTCATAACCATGATCAAATAGATAGCAATGGTGGAGCAGTTCAGGGGTGGAAAAGTCATTGGCAATTACTGTTATCGTTATTGATTTTGGTGATCATGTTGGTTTTGGAATTCGGATTCAAGTATAAACCGCTCTTTCCGATTGATTTAATTATATACGGATTAGCGTATTTTCTGGGCGGCTATAATGTTTTGTTTATGGCTTTTCGGAAAGCAAGACGATTTGATTTCTTTAACGAGTTCTTTTTGATGAGCGTAGCTACCATTGGCGCTTTCGCTATTGGTTCGTACAGCGAAGGAGTCGCAGTTATGATTTTTTATTCTATTGGCGAGTGGTTCCAGGACTCAGCGGTGAACAAAGCAAAACGAAGTATAAAGGCATTGCTGGATATTCGTCCTGACGAGGTGACTGTAATAAGAAATGGGAACGCCCAAGTAGTTAATCCAAAGGAAATAGTGGTTGATGAAATAATTCAGATAAAACCAGGTGAAAAAGTTGCCCTGGATGGAGAATTGATTTCTGCAACGGCTTCATTTAATACGTCTGCACTCACAGGCGAGAGCAGACCCGATACAAAATCGAAAGGCGAGAAAGTGTTTGCTGGAATGATTAACCTTAACACAGTAACCGATGTACAGGTAAAGTCGTTGTTTAAAGACAGTAAGCTGAGTAAGATTCTGGAAATGGTTCAGGATGCTACGGCACGCAAATCACAAACGCAGCTATTTATAAGCAGGTTTGCGAGAGTATACACACCAATCGTTTTTGCTTTGGCAGTGGGGGTATGTTTACTTCCTTCCTTTTTTGTTACCGATTATGATTTTAGTGATTGGTTTTATAGAGCATTGGTGTTCTTGGTGATCAGTTGTCCATGTGCTTTGGTAGTATCAATTCCATTGGGGTACTTCGGAGGCATAGGATTAGCTTCACGAAATGGTATACTTTTTAAAGGTTCGAATTATCTTGATGTTGTGACAAAGGTAAATACTGTTGTCATGGATAAAACCGGAACACTTACAAAAGGAGTATTTAAAGTGCAACAGGTGGTTGCAAATGAAATTGATGAAAAGGAATTGGTGAGATTAACTTCTGCACTAGAAAAAAACTCAACGCATCCTGTGGCTAAAGCAGTCGTTGAGTATGCAGGTGATAATGCAAATGGAAAAGCAGACAACATTGAAGAAATTGCTGGTCACGGATTAAAGGGTTCCATTGAAGGGAAAACTTTACTTGCCGGAAATGCCAAACTACTAAAGAAATTTAATGTTTCTTATCCTTCCGAGATTGAAGCATTGGTTGACACAATAGTCGTTGTAGCAATCAATGAAAAATACGCAGGATATATTACGATAGCAGATGAGATAAAAGAAGATGCCAAACAAGCCATTGACGATTTACACAAACTTGATATTAAAACGGTCATGCTTTCAGGCGATAAGCAAAGCGTTGTGGATAAAGTATCAAAGGTATTAGGGATCGACAATGCATTTGGGGACTTATTGCCGGAAGGAAAAGTAGAAAAAGTACAAGCTCTTAAAAACGAGAAACGAATCATTGCCTTTGTTGGTGATGGTGTAAATGATGCACCGGTGGTAGCCTTAGCCGATGCAGGTATTGCAATGGGTGGATTAGGAAGTGATGCAACAATTGAAACCGCTGATATTGTAATTCAGAATGATCAGCCTTCAAAGATCGTATCGGCAATTAAGGTAGGTAAAATTACGCGAAGTATTGTTTGGCAAAACATTACGCTTGCTATGGTTGTCAAAGTAGCTGTGTTGGTTCTCGGTGCTGGAGGCATTGCTACGTTGTGGGAAGCAGTTATTGCTGATGTTGGTGTTGCATTGTTGGCGATTTTAAATGCGGTGAGGATTCAGCGAATTAAACTCTAAGATTTTACAAACAATTGCAACGCGGCCTGATTGCTTAAAATGATTTCACTTTTGTCAGAAAGTTGAATCTTCATCGAGCCATCAAATTCTTCAACGTCTTTTACCTTTATTGAATCACCTAAGGATAAGCCAATCTTATTGAGGTATTTCAGAAAGGCAGGCGAATCATCATTTACTGTAAAGATTTTATACGTCTGCCCGAGTTTTGCTTCCGTTAGCACAATTGATTTAGAATCAGTCATCTTTCCGTTTGCATCTGGAATTGGGTCACCATGAGGATCAAACTTGGGATAGTTTAATAACCTATCCAGTTTTTCAATAAGAAGGTCTGAATGAACGTGTTCTAATTGCTCGGCAACTTCATGTACCTCATCCCAGGAAAATTTCAATTTTTCAACAAGGAACGTTTCCCATAACCGGTGCTTTCGAATTATACGTAAGGCGTTCTTTCTTCCCTTTTCTGTCAACCTTACTCCTTTTGATTTTTCATAAACCACCATCTTATGCTCGCTAAGTCGTTTAAACATATCGGTAACGGAGGCCGCATTGACTTGCTGAGTTTCCGATATGGACTTTGTTGAGACCGCATCTCCATCGTCACCCTGAAGGTGAAAGATCGCCTTAATGTAATTTTCCTCAGTTTGTGTCAGCATATTATCATGGATAACTGTAAAAGTATTCAGAAAAGCCCATTTACTAAAATTAGGCTAATCTAAAAAATATATTGTTATACTCTAAATAATGAATTAGCTTTGCCTTATGAAATCATTCCTGGGAATTTTCGCTACACTCTTGGCTTTGCTGACTATTATTTCATGTGAAGAACTTATTCCTTCAGCACCAGCAGACGATCAATTGTTAGATGGTACGGTGGATGGGCTTTCATCCGAACAAAATCGTCAATTTCTTTTAGGTGACGCTGCCTTTAACAATGAAGTATTTACTGTAGGGACTGGTTTAGGGTCTGTCTTTGTTGCTACAAGTTGTGGAAGCTGTCATGCCGGTGATGGCAAAGGTCATCCGTTCACAACGCTAACGCGTTTTGGCCAGACCGATGAAACAGGTAATAAATTTCTTCACAAAGGAGGCCCTCAATTGCAGCATCGCGCAATACCCGGCTTTATACCAGAAACTATACCCGATGGTGCAACATCCTCACGTTTCATGCCGCCCATCAACACCGGACTTGGTTTCATCGAAATGGTTTCAGATGAAGATCTCCTTGCCATGGCTGATCCAAATGATGCGGATGTCGATGGTATCTCCGGAGTGCCCAATTGGAATACGATACCTTCTTACTCCACTCCATTTGAAAATGCAATTTCACAGAATGGAAAATACATCTGTCGTTTCGGAAAAAAAGGAAGTGTCTACAACTTATTGCAGCAAACTGCGAACGCCTATAATCAGGACATTGGCATAACGTCTGCGTTCGAGCCATACGATGTTTATTCTCATCTTGAAATTGATCCTGAGATTTCTTCTCAAACGGTAAATGATGTTGTGTTCTATTTAAAAACATTGAAAGCTCCTATACAGCGATCAAAGGATAATGACGAAATAGTAAAAGGAAAGAATTTGTTTATACAGCTTGGTTGTGAAAAATGCCACCGTCAAACACTTCGGGCCGGATATTCTCCAATCGAAGCACTTTCAAACAAAGAGTTTCATCCATACACTGATTTGTTATTACATGATATGGGCAGCGGACTTGATGATGGTTACACTGAGGGAAGCGCAAAAACATATGAATGGAGAACGCCTCCTCTCTGGGGACTAGGTCTTGCACCTAACTCGCAAGGAGGAAAATATTTTCTGATGCACGATGGCCGTGCCCAAAGCATTGAGGAAGCCATATTGTTGCATGGTGGGGAAGGTACTTCAAGCCGCGATAGTTTTAATCAACTAAGCGCTGATAAAAAGGAAGCTGTCATTCAATTTTTAAAATCCCTGTAAGATGAACAGAATTGATTTTATAAGGAACTGTGGCGTGAGTTGTCTGGGGACAATCATGATGCCCGCAATTCTTCAGGGATGTGCCGGAACAAAATACTTTGATGCCAGCATAGAAGGTAACGATATGATCATTCCATTGTCTTCGTTCGAGATAGTAAAAGACGGCACAACACAATATCGCAGATACATTGTTGCCGAAAATGATACGCTTCAATTTCCAATTTGTGTTTACCGCCTGGATAAAGATACATACCAAGCACTCTGGATGAAGTGTACTCATCAGGGAACAGAACTACATGTGTTTGGTGACAGGCTTCAATGCCCGGCACACGGCAGCGAGTTTGCAAATACAGGTAAAGTTCAAAACGGTCCTGCGGCAGAGCCTTTGCGTACTTTTCCTGTCTCTATTTCTGAAACCATGTTGAAAATCAATCTGCGATGAAAACACTTTTTACTTTACTTTTATTTGTTTTAGGCTTCACACATTCGGGCGTTGCACAGATAGACTCCACTCTTATCAAGCGTACTCCACGCGATACAACTTTTCAGAAAGCGATGAACATGGATGCTGTCTATAATCGTCCCTTCCTTTCTGTTGGAAAAGTGCCTGCTGTTATTGGTGGCTATGTAGAAGCCGATTATACCTACATGGGAACGGATGGTGTTAGCGAGGGACATAGTTTTCGTATTCCCCGCCTGACCGTTTTTATCGCTTCCTCCATTCATCGAAAAATTAAATTCCTATCCGAAATCGAACTGGAAGAAGGCGGACGAGAAATAAACATTGAGTTTGCTTCGCTTGATTTCTCCTTTCATCCCTTAATCAATTTGCGTGGTGGAGTAGTGATGAATCCCATAGGTGCTTTCAATCAAAATCACGATGGCCCCAAATGGGAGTTTGTCGAAAGACCCGTTGCCATGACACAAATGTTACCCGCTACGTGGAGTAATGTTGGCTTTGGATTATATGGAAAAAAATACTCAAATAACTGGGCTTTTGGTTACGAAGTGTACCTCACCAATGGTTTTGATGAAAGTATTATAAACAATACTCAAAACAAAACATTTCTTCCAGCCACGAAAGCTTCTGCCGATCGTTTTGAAGAGAGTAGTAATGGTCAGCCATTGTTTACCGGAAAGATTGCCCTAAGAAAAAACACCATCGGTGAAATTGGTGTTTCGTATATGGGCGGAATTTATAATAAGTTTGAAGAAGACGGATTGGTGCTGGATGACAGACGCAGACTTCATGTTTTTGCCATTGATTTTAACACCGTAATACCTGTACTCAAAACATATATTGTAGGTGAATGGGCGTGGGTGAATTTAGATATTGCCGATACATATAGTCAACAGTATGGTGAAAAACAGCATGGTGGTTTTGTGGATATCGTACAGCCTGTATTGAGAAAAACCATTTTTGGTTTTAAGAATTCTGTCTTCAATGTTGCTTGTCGACTAGAATATGCTGACTGGAATGTTGGAAGCTTTAAAGAAACCGGTAGTAAGATAGGTGATAACTTTTGGGCAATCTCTCCAGCCATTAGCTTTAGACCAACGCCACAAACGGTTTTGCGGTTGAACTATCGAAGAGAATGGAGACGAGATATATTGAGTAATCCTGCGTCTAATACAGGAGGTATTCAGTTTGGTATCTCAAGTTATTTTTAAGCAGTTAATAAAAATCTATGTACTTAATGTCTCCAGCATAGCATAGAGATTCAGTTTTTTACCTATCATTTAATTTTTAGAAACACCTTTCGTTCAAAATAATTACCAAGCATTCCTTCATGGGCATTACCTTTTACACTCTCACCTTTAGTGAGCATAATTTGTAATTGCAATTCAGTATCCTTTGCATTACTCATTGGCTGAATGATCATGGGTAAGCTCGTGATGTCTGCATTTTCATAGCCAGGAAGTTTGTCACCAACTACCCGACAGGATAACGGGAGATTAACATCCCAATTGGGAGCGAATTTAGAAAGTGATGGAGTACCTATTGTTGTAGGGTCAACATAAAGCCAAGCATTTCGATATGGAGCAGAAACAGCTTTGTCTTTTATCCATCCAATTACAGTAAGCAGTTTCTTTTGCTCCCATCGTTTGGTCTCGATCACAAATGTACCATCAGGTTGTTTTAGAGATATTTTGGTTTCGGCATCGAGGATGTCAACAATAAGTTTATTGTCTTCACTCCACTGGCCATTGCTCACGTGACAACTCACACAGTTTTTGGAGCTACTTAAAATGCCCACTGCCGGAGGATAAGCGTACGCTGCACTTACTCCCGTTGATGCATTTGAATTACTAAACTCAGGATGATAAACTGTTTCATAGTTTGCTAAAAAACTGATGGCCGAAGTACCCAGAATAAAGGCAAGAAGGATTGTAATTTTTATTTTCATATTTTCATGAGGTCTTAGTTGTAATAGAATTTATAGCAGTCAATAAAACTTGTAATGCGTCTTTGCTACCGTTATGCTCACCCTTCTCAAAATCTCCTTCCACACTGGCCATCTGATTTGTCACGTGCGCGAAGCATATCACGTTTTTGTTTCTCGCCTGAGCAAAAGCATATAATGCAGAAGCCTCCATTTCTACGGCGTGAATGCCTTTGCTTTTATAGTTATTTATCGCTTCTTCCGTTTCACGATAGGGAGCATCGGTAGTCCAGGTTGATCCTGTAAATATTTTCAGATCAAGATTCTTAAAAGCTTCGTTCAGCTTTTCTTTTAATTCATTCTTAATAAAGCTAAACTCTGTAGGTGGAAGATAATGATAACTCGTTCCTTCATCTCTCACCGCTTTTTCGATAAGTATGAAATAGGGAGGCTCCATTCGTTGCACAAGTTGCCCTGATGAGGTCATACTTAATAATAGTGTACAACCGGAAGCAAAGAGTTGTTCTGCAAGCAACACAGCAAAGGATCCGCCCACCGCTCTTCCAATTATTCCTACTTTAATACCATCGTGTGTAAATTCAAATAGCTTGGTATGATAGCAAGCCCAAGCCTTGTTCATTTGTGCATTGTATTTCTGAATGACATACTCTTCAATATCTCCATCTGGATCAAGAATACATATTTCAGGAATGACTAACTCTGTTATTCCTTTCTGTCTGCGCGCTTCGCGTAAAAGATTTTCCGGTTGGAATATGGAAGGTTTATCAGCATACTTATGGCTGAGAATAGGTGCGTCTTTCATTTTCAGAAAGTCAATGTCTTATCCGACTCTACGATCCATTTTGTTAGATCAGGCAATGTGCCCAAAACTGCACCTTGTATCACTGAGGTAACTCCCCGTGATTCTGCGCAAGATGTACATAGCTTGACTTCACCTCCTTGTTTGATGATGTTGTCTAACATTTCACCAATGTTATACTGACCCGTTTTTTCCTTCTGTCCAATCAAAGCTCCGGTAACTGAATCACTCATTAGATATATCCAAACCTGGATACTTTGATCTTGCTTTTGTAATTGTATTGCCGTGCGGAGTGCATTGTAATTTCTATCGCTTCCATAAGGAGCATCATTCAACAGAAAAAGTATTTTCATAAAACGCTGGGATTAATGTGAGAGTTGAAAATTAAGATCGGGGATAGTGGTTTTCTTTTGAGCACAACTCATTCTGAATTTGACGATCAGAGAAGACAAAATAGTTAGTAGTCCAATAGCAAGAATCGGAGCAACAAGTCCGAAACGATCTGCTATCAATCCAGTAAGTATAGCACCTATGGCATACCCAAGGTCTCTCCACAATCTGAAAATGCCAATGCTCTTCGGACGTTGATCAGGATGTGTGTAGTCAGAAATGGCGGCAAGAAAGGTTGGATAGACGATAGCGGTTCCAATACCAAGCAAGGACGACAAGATGATGAACCATGAAAAGGAATTAGCGCTAACCATTCCGAGCAAAGCCATTCCCTGAACAAACATTCCAATGAATAGCAATGTTTTCTTACAATACTTATCAGCCAATTTTCCCGTGTACAATTGCCCTAATCCCCAGACTGCCGGATAGGTGGCTACAATGATTCCTATTTCGTGAAGATCAAATCCTTTTGAAATAAGAAGCAAAGGAAAAAGTCCCCATATCATTCCATCGTTCAGATTGTTGATTAGTCCGGCTTGTGTAATGGAGCCAAGGTTTTTGTGATGCCAGGTGGTTTCCCAAAACAGATTTTTTAGTTTCGGAATATTGCTTGAAGTGGCTTCGAGTTGCACATGTTTGTTTGTGTCTTTGATAAATAGCCAACTCATAAGCAAACCAATTACTGCCATGCCTATACCTATATAAAATGGATAAGGTCGTAGTCCATAATTGTTGGCGATCCATCCGGTTAAGAATGCAACAACGGCAAGTGCCACGTACCCCGCGAATTCATTTAATCCCATTGCAAAACCACGGTCTTTTTCTCCGACCAAATCAATTTTCATCACAACTGTGCTCGACCAGGTTAACCCCTGACTAATACCGAGAAGAATATTTGCAGCGATGATCCAGTTCCAGTTAGGTGCGTATATAAGAAGTATGGGTACAGGGAGGGCGAACAACCAACCAGTAACCAACAAATTCTTTCTGCCAAAACGATTAGCTAATGTACCCGTGTAGTAGTTCGTGATTGCTTTCGTTATACCAAAGACAACAATGAAAGAAAGGATTGCTGTTTTAGCGGCCATCCCAAAATCAACTTCTGCAATCTGAGGGATAATCGTTCGCTCCAAACCAATCATACCACCAACAAAAGAATTGACTATTACAAGCAAAGTGAATTGCCTCCAGTTTTCTTTCAAGCCAAGTTGAATTTTAGATTGCTTCATAACTTTATTTTGATTCAAGACTCTCCATTACTCCGCCACCGGATACCCATGATCAATCCAGTCCATTTTTATATTATGAGGCAGATTCAGAAGTTTATGATTCTTGAAACCAAGTTGATTCATAAGATCAAAGGCTGGTCTTATGTTCGGGCATTTATCAAAAGGGCAACATCCACAGTAAAGCACAATCGTTTCATCTTTCGAAATGTTAGCCAATTGTTGTTTCAATTTATCCAGGTTCTCTTTCTCACGGCTAGCTCCAATATCAATTGAGTTCTTAATGATTGCAGCAGGGCCGACACTAAACACAACAGGCTGATGTGATTGAGGAGTGTTTATTGTTAAAGCCAGATCACGGGGTTCAAGCAACTGTGCTGATGTCCAGGGTTCGTTTTGCTGTGCTTTAAAACTGACGAGGACTAGTGCGATTATTCCCATCGTCAGAAATAATGCGGGCATAGCTAAATATTTTATTTTCATGTTCTATACAGTTCGTTGTTAGGCAATAGCGCAGCGATTAGCACCCGCTTCCAATTCTGACGGAGTATAACCCTCGTAAGAACCTTGTTTGTTTAAAGTGGCTATCGTAAGAAAGTTGGGAGGCGTTGGCGGAATACGCGAAAGAGTGTAATCAGTAAACTCTTTTTCATTTAATCGTAGCATACCGAGTTTCCCCGCAAGACTTTCGATTGTTTCCGCGATGATGATGTTGTCAAATGGAACTGCCGTTGCAAGGTGAGCTGGTAATACCATTGTATTCGGATTCAGTTTCATCAACTGATGAAGAGATCTGTAAAGCAACTTTGATCGCTTCATTGCTTCATCGTTGTCAGCTTTCAGATCAGGCCTTCCTATGCCATCCACAAATAAGGTGTCTCCAGTAAATACGGCATCATCTCCTAATCGGAAGGATGTACTTTCCATTGTATGACCTGGAGTATGCAACACTTCAAGAGTTGTATTTCCGAATTTTATGAATTCACCATTTTTAATTGGCGTATTGGAATAGTCAACATTAGCGTTCTCAATTAATACATGTGCGGCAATACTTGCCTTTGCCAGTTCTCTTGTGCGCGACAGATAGTCAGCATGGATATGTGTATCGGTTACATATTTGATTGTCCAGCCATTTGTTTTGGCTAAGTCTAAATATACCTGTGGATCAAGCGAAGCATCAATAACAACTGCTTCACCTTCCGATCCGATCATATAAGATAGACAACCTTTGGCGGAGCGTCTCACCTGAATAATTTTTACATTATCAAGTGTTATCTCGGCAGTATTCCACGCAAAATTCCAAGCCTTCATTCCCCCATCAAGAGAATACACATCGAAGCCTTTTTCCTTCAGCATCTCTGCCGCTTTCAGACTTGTCTTTCCTGCTGCACATACTGTGACAATCGGTGCGTGTTCTTCCAGTTTCAAATCATCGAGCGCGTGCGGATCATTGGCTTTAAGTTTATCATAGACATCTGCATGAATACTTCCGGGTATTGCCCACTCTTCACGTTCTGATTTTGGTCTTACATCCAGAATGACAACAGGTCTTTTTTCCTTTAGCCAGTTAGATAACGTGCCTACATCGATTTTCAAATCTTCAGTTATCATAGTAGTAATTTTAATTCATTGAAACTTCTACCGGCAGTTCTTGTATTTTCCAGTCAGGAAAACCTTCTTCAAGCCGTGTTGCTTTGTAGCCAGCTTTGTTTAACAATGCCACTGCCTCGTCTGCATAAACACAGAAGGGTCCGCGACAGTATGCTATAATTTCAGTTCGCTTTGGTAGTTCTCCCATACGCGCTTTCAATTCATCGATAGGTATTGAGATCGCATTGGCGATATGACCTTTGTTAAACTCCGTTGTGGGACGGACATCCAGAATGGTGACTTTGCCTGACTCCAATCGAAGTAAGAGCCCTTCGATGGTGACAGATTCAAATTTGAATTTGGACTGTCTGAAATCCTTTACCAGTTTTTCAATTGTCGCTATACGTTCTACACCTAATTCGCGCAATGCCTTCCATGCTTTAAATACATTACTGTTCGCTAACCTGTAGTAGATAAAATTACCATGTCGATTGATGTCAACGAGTTGAGCATTTTTCAATACTTGTAAATGTTGAGAAGTGTTAGCAATGGGCAAGTTGGTTTGCTCCGCTATTTGTTCTACTGAGTAATCGCCCTGCGCAAGCAATTCGATAATCTCCAGACGATGCGGATTGGCTAACGACTTGGTGATCCTGGCCAATTCACTATATACTCTATCCTTGAATTCTCTTTTGTTCATGGTCTTGTCGTGTAAAGCATCAAGACAACAAAGGAAGCAGGATAGTTCAAACTATTCAATATATTTGTTGAATAGTTTATTTTGTCATTAAAATGCCTATTTTTAGTCTATCTTTAGAATCAAGTCCGTGTATCTTCAAGATATTTGGAATGTATATGATATTTAGGGTCGGAGGCTGAGGAATGTTTAAGGCCGCATAGGATTACACTGAAGGAAATAGAATTGGTTACAACATTATAATGATTAAAGTAAATTCTTATTACGAATTACAGTAGTCCTTCCTATCAAATTAACGACAAGAAAAATGAAATATTTAAGAATAATCTACTTAATACTGTTCGTGGTAGGTTCAATTGTTCCAATCTTTTTTTTTATTCAATTTCTTAACGAAAATAGTTTAGATCCTAATGCTTTTAGCAAGGCAATTTTTGCTTCAAATCCAGCAGCAAATTTTAGCTCACAAGTTTTTATAAGTTGTTTGGTTTTTTGGGTGTTCATGTTTTCAGAATCCAAAGGCAAAGATTTATTACGAAATATATTATTAATGGTATTGACATTTGCAGTAGGACTAAGTTCTGCATTGCCCTTATATCTATATCTGAGAGAAAAAGAAAAATCTCAAAAATGATAACAATCAAGTTCATACTTGTTGCCTATTTTTAGTCTGTATTTAGTCATTCAATGCACCAGGTAAACGTAATACTTCAAATCGCATCGGCCACTTTATTGGCATTCACCAGCCTGGCGCTGATACGGCAATGGAAGCAAGCGATGCATTTATGGGCGGGGATTGGGTTTACCCTTTCCATTTTCTGTTACATGATTATTGAAACTCCATTTGTACAGGAGTCATTTCTCCGTGTGATCGTCCTTACCGGATCGATCTGTGTTCCGGTTTTCTTTTGGTTACTCTCGAAATCGATCTTTGAAGATCACTTCAAATTCGCACCCATTCTCGGGCTTTCATTTTTGTTACAGATCATTCCCCACTTTCATCACTATTTGAATTGTCAGATTGATTTGACTAAACAGATCACAACTCTATTCGACATTATAACTCAGATTATATCATTAAGCTTTGTCTTTGCCGCTATTTATGTAGCCATAAAAACAAAGCAGATTGATCTGGTTGAAAAGCGGCTCCGTTTCAGGAATACTTTCATCATCATAACGGCTGCTCTAATTGGTATTACCCTTATTGTTGAGGCAACCCCACTTATTAAAGAATCAAAGGATTTGCTCCAGGTAATGCAACGATCATCGATACTATTACTCACCGGATACTTCCTGTTAAGTAACTTTGGTTTTCAACCTGGTTTTTTCTTTCGTGAAATAGCAAAGCAAAAAACCATTACTCAGGATGATCCCGTATTGGAGGAGCAGTTGATGGCCTTACTTAATAAAGAGAAAATTTATCGGAAAGAAGGTCTCACGATTAAAGAACTGGCCGAGATTATGCAGGTGCAGGAACACAGGCTTCGTAGATTAATTAACGGCCAGCTTGATTTCAAGAATTTCAATGACTTCCTGAACCAATATCGGGTTAATGAGGCTTGCGAAATTTTGATCGACCCCACACAGAATCAAAAAACGATACTTGAAATAGCCTATGCTCTGGGCTATCAATCCATCGGGCCGTTCAATAAGGCTTTTAAAGATTTAAAAAACACTACCCCTACAGCCTTTCGGAAGACAAATCAACCTTAATTTCATGCTGATTTCGAAATCAGCAAGCATTTTCTACAATCAGAGAGACTTTCATTTGCCACGAGCATAGGTTCGCTTCATAAAATTTAAAAATTATGGAAGCAAAAAACTTTGTTGATGTATGGCCTAACATGTATCTGTTTGACTTGTTGCGCTACCTGATACCAACCAGCCTGTTCTTTTTAATCTTTTGGGTGATTGCCAAAAATGGATTGATGCACCTTTTCATTCAAAGGACGATGCCAAAGTCGAAGCAGCTTTGGAAGGAGTTCGCTTATTCGATGAGCACCGTGGTAATCTTCTCACTGGTAGGATTTGGAGTTTATTCTGCTGAACATGCCGGGCTAACAAAAATCTACCACAACATAAGCGACTATAGTGTCGCGTACCTAATCGTAAGCTTGTTCATTGCCATTGTGTTTCATGATTTTTATTTCTATTGGACACACCGTTTAATGCATCATAAAAAAGTATTCAAGTATGTACATCGTGTTCACCATGAATCCACCAATCCTTCGCCTTGGGCAGCGTATTCGTTTCATCCCTGGGAAGCACTCATTCAATCGCTGGTAATGCCGATCCTGGTTTTTACTTTACCGATGCATCCACTCACTGCATTCATATTTCTGGCCTACATGATCATTCGCAATGTGATTGGTCATTTAGGTTTTGAAATTTTGCCAAAGGGTTTCACCAAAAACAAGTGGTTGAATTGGAACACGGCCGTCACCCATCACAACATGCATCACGAACAATTTCACAGTAACTACGGCTTGTATTTTACGTGGTGGGATAAGTTAATGAAAACTGAAAACGCGAAATACCATGAAGCATTTGACGAAGTGAAATCAAGACCAAAATCGTGTGAATTAAGATCGCCAGCTAAAAAGGCAATAGCCACATCTATTGTTTTGTTAATCTCTATTTCTTCTGCGCTCGCTCAATCTGTATCCGGTAAGTGGATGACCTATAATGAAGAGACAGGTTCACCCTTATCATTAATTGAAATAAAAGAAACCGCTACAAGTATTGAAGGTAAGGTGGTTCAAATATTTCTTGAACCCTTTCAGGGTGAAGACCCCATATGCACGAAATGTTCGGGTGAAAGAAAGAATAAAAAAGTAATCGATATGAATTTCCTATGGGGCTTTAAGCAAGTTGGTGATTCATGGTTAACAGGAAGTATTCTTGATCCTCAAAGTGGTGAGACTTATTCAGGTAAGATGTGGTTGGAAGATGGAAACACATTAATGGTCAGAGGATATTCCGGTTTCTTTTATAGAACACAGATCTGGAAGCGAGAAGGAAATTCAGAAGAAGCAACTCCCGTTGGTACATGGCAAACCATTGATGATCATTGGAACAAGGTTAAGTCGATTGTTGAAATCAAAAATGTAAAGGGTGAGCTTCGGGGATACATCCGTAAAATATATATGTTACCCAATGAAGGAACCGATCCTGTATGTACAGAATGCGATGGAGGATTAAAAAATTCCAAAGTAGTAGGAATGAAAATTATTTGGGATTTTAAAAAGTCTGATGGTAAATGGGATGAAGGAAAAATCCTTGATCCCGGAAACGGCAGTACCTATTCATCATCTCTTTGGTTAATTGATTCGGACACATTGAAAGTGCGCGGATACTTGGGGCCGTTCTATCGGTCGCAATTGTGGAAAAGGGTTAAATCATAGAACAATAAAATTTGTAACTTAGAAGTAGCGAACCTTAAAAAACATGAAGAAGATCATTTTCCTCATCGTATTCACACCAATACTTTCATTTGGTCAGATGTCCAAACAAGACAGTGTCTGGTTTCCATTCAAAAACATGATCGGAACCTGGACAGGCACATCCGAAGGGCAACCCGGAAAAGGGAAGTATGAAAGGACTTACCAGATCGTACTGAATAAAAAATTCATTGAAGTTAAGAATAAGTCAACCTATCCACCATCAAAAGATAACCCTAAAGGCGAAGTGCATGAAGATCATGGATTTATTAGTTATGACAAGGGGAGAAGGACTTTTGTTCTCCGGCAATTTCATATTGAAGGGTTTGTTAATCAATTCAAAATCGAATCCATTTCACCGGATGGAAAAACCATTGTGTTTATTTCTGAAAGTATTGAAAATATTCCAGCCGGATACAGGGCAAAGGAGTCTTACCAGATTATGAGTGAGAATGAATTTGTAGAGACATTTGAACTGGCCGAACCGGGAAAATCATTCGAGGTTTATTCCAAAGCTGTGTTGAAAAGGATATTGCCGTGATCGTCTCATGAAGTGAATTGCCCAGTGAACATCCGAAGATTGGCAGCTAAAACTTCAGGAAACATTTTACTATCGTGGTTGCGGCTTTGATAGGTATTAAATAAAATTAATTCTACAGCCGTGGTGATCCCACTATTAACATAAACACAATATGAAAACAAGTGCATTGATAATTGTTAGCATTATTTTTAGTGTTTCATGTAATGCGCAGTTGAAGAAAATTGTATTCGTTTGTGAGCATGGGTCCGCAAAAAGTGTTATTGCAGCGGCTTACTTCAATAAGCTTGTAAAGGAAAAAAATCTGCCTTACGAAGCTGTTGCTCGCGGTACTGATCCCGACACGGTGATTTCCCCAAAGACAAAGCAGTTATTAATTCAGGAAAATCTCTTTGACAAAAATTTTGTGCCACAAAGGCTATCTTAGCAAGACGTGGATGGGGCGCAGCAGGTATTTCTCTTCTATACGCTACCTCAAACCATAAAAGACAAGGATAATGTTCAATACTGGATGGGAATTGACGCTGTAAACCGTGACTTCGTAAAATTAAAAAACGATATTGTAGCTAAAATTATTCCTCTTATAGATTCCTTGTCAAAACAATAAAATCAATCGATATGAATAGAAAAGAATTTATGACGACTTCTGCCATCCTCGGTGGTGCTAGTCTGTTGCCAACAAACAATACTTTCTCTCAAAGCATTCAGCAAAGTGGATTAGATAAACTCACCGACAAAGACGGGAACTTTGCCTTGCAGCCATTGCCCTACTCCGAAACTTTTCTTGAACCATCAATGGATCAGGAAACACTTCACCTTCACTACACCTTTCATCATGGAGATGCTGTGAAAGCAGCAAATAAAGATCTCGCCATGATCAAAGAAGCGATTGATAAGAATAGTCTTGATACGGTAGACTACTGGACAAAGAAATTATCCTTTCATTTGTCGTCTCATATTCTTCATACCATCTTCTGGACAAATCTTACCCAAAAAAAAAGTGAGCCATCTGGGGCATTGCTAAAACAAATTGAAAAGGACTTTGGATCGTATGATAAACTAAAGGTGTTGATTGCTAAAACTTCAAAAGGCGTAGATGGAAATGGTTGGGGAATATTGGGATACCAACCCTATACGCAAAAGCTTACAGTGCTACAGTGCGAAAACCATGAGAAGTTAACACAATGGGGTGTCATTCCTGTTCTTGTTATTGATGTATGGGAACATTCATACTATTTGAAATACAGAAATCGCAGAGCCGAATTCGTTGATAATCTGTTTCCGGTTATCAATTGGGATAATGTGGCAGAACGATTTAATACTGCTTTAAAGCTTAGTTAATACAGCAAAGATTCTTCCAGGTATTGACATTCACCTAAATCCAGAATCTCTCCAAAATCAGTCCGTTGGTTTGCGGAATGATACTACTATTGAAAAGGCTAAGGGAGCAGAGAGCAGGAGTTGTGTTGCTACTGGTTGTTCTTTTAATCTCCATATCAACCTTTACAAGGATATTACTCACGATCAAGTCATTCTCCGAAGTAGATTTTACAGTAGTCAATGAAATTGGAATTTTCTTATTGGGTTTGTCTTATGACTTGATCAATGCCGTTTACTTTAGCTTACCCCTCATACTTTATCTATGGCTGGTACCGGATAAAATATATCAGAAGTCATGGCATAAGGTTGTCCTCTTTATACTCCTATTCATCTTTTCATTTCTACTGATCTTTAATGGAGTTGCGGAATGGCTTTTCTGGGATGAATTTAACGTACGTTTCAATTTTATTGCAGTTGACTATCTTGTTTACACTACTGAAGTGATTGGAAACATTCATCAATCCTATCCTATAGAGTTGATCTTATTACTAGTAACAGTTGCTTCCGCATTTATCGTCTTCCTCATCCGCTCCAGAATAAGAACTTCTTCAATTCTTTATATGCCTTTTAAACAGAGATCAAAGTATGTAGGGTACTATGCTATACTGTTTTTTGTTATTCTCTTTACTGTTACAAGCAAGTATCACCATTTTAGTAAAAATGCCTACGTAAACGAATTGGCTGGAAATGGTCTCTACGAATTATTCGCGGCATACAGAAACAACGAACTGGATTACGAGCAATTTTATAAAGCAATTGGAAATGAAGAGGCTTTTGAGCTAACACGCCAATACATCAAAACACCAGAAGCGGAGTTCTTAGATTCTGACAAATTCAGCATAGTACGTAAAATCGTCAATCCTGGCCCAGAGACAAAGTTGAATGTTGTACTTATCAGCGTAGAGAGTTTTAGTGCAGACTTCATGGAACTGTTTGGTAATACAGAAGCCATAACTCCATTTCTTGATTCGTTGTCCAATCATAGTCTAGTCTTCACAAACTTGTATGCAACTGGTACACGAACAGTCCGTGGCCTTGAGGCATTGTCGCTTTGTGTTCCCCCAACTCCCGGGCAGTCAATTGTCAGGCGACCAAATAATGAAGAATTATTTTCACTTGGAAAGGTCTTTGGTCAAAAAGGTTATGCGAGTAAATACATCTATGGTGGATATAGTTACTTCGATAATATGGGATACTTCTTTGGTCATAACAGTTATCAGGTAGTTGACCGATCAGCTCTTAATGACAATGAGATTGACTACGAGAATATCTGGGGTGTTGCTGATGAAAATCTTTTTGATTTAACTATTAAAGAAATTGATGCAAGTTCAAAAGAACATCCTGTTTTTGCACATGTTATGACTACATCCAATCATCGACCTTTTACCTATCCAGAAGGGAGAATAGATATTCCCTCTCACACCAGCAGAAGTGGTGCAGTCAAATATACAGATTACGCAATAGGCCGGTTCATAAAACAAGCATCACGAAAGTTGTGGTTTAACAAAACTGTCTTCGTTATTGTGGCCGATCATTGCGCATCAAGTGCGGGCAAAACAGAACTTCCTGTAGATAAATACCACATACCAATGCTTATTTATTCGCCTGGTAATGTTCAGCCGGGTGTAATGAATAGGCTCATGAGCCAGATTGATATTGGCCCTACATTACTTGGAATGTTAAATTTCTCTTACACCAGTAATTTTTTTGGTTATGATATGTTTAAACTAGAGCCAGGACGCGAGCGCGCTTTTATCAGTACCTATCAGAATCTAGGCTATCTTAAAAATGGGAAACTGGTTATACTCTCGCCACAGTTTAAGGTTGATTCATTTACACTGATAGAAGACCAGGAACCGATTAACGTAGCGAACGATCAGCAAATCGTAAATGAAGCCGTTGCATGGTATCAATCGGCCAGTTACTCATTTAAGCATGGTTTAATGAAATAGTTTTGGGTATCTTCTCCCCGCTAAAATGAAAATTCTAATCATCGAAGACGAAAAACAATTAGTAAAAAGCATGGCGCAGTTTCTGCGACAGGAAAGTTACGTTTGTGAGGTTGCCTACACCGCCAGCGAAGCAAATGAAAAAATACTTCTTTTTGATTATGACTGCATACTGCTTGACATCTCATTGCCTGACGGGAATGGTCTGAAAATTTTGGAGAAATTAAAGGCCAATAATAAATCAGATGGCGTAATTATCATTACGGCTAAAAACTCGCTAGATGATCGGGTAAAAGGTCTCAACCTTGGGGCGGATGATTATCTTTCAAAGCCATTTTATTTACCAGAACTCAGCGCACGCGTATCTGCTATTATCCGCAGAAAACGTTTTGATGGGAATAATAAAATTAACTTTCACGAAATATCAGTCGACCTACTTGGTAAGTTCGTCACGGTAAACGAAAAATCGGTTGAGCTAACACGTAAGGAATATGACCTCTTGATATTTCTCATATCAAACAAGAATAGGGTTGTTTCCAAAAATGCGATTGCTGAGCACTTGTCAGGTGATGATGCTGAACTGATGGATAAATTTGACTTCATCTATTCTCACATAAAAAACCTCAAAAAGAAATTGACAGAAGCAGGCTGCGAAGATTACATTAAGGCTGTGTATGGACTAGGCTATAAATTTACAACATGAGATTACTGCAAGTTAGTTTACGAAGTTTACTGCTGTATTCACTGATACTTGTGGTTATCAGTGTTCCAATCTCTATTTTTTCAATCCGTCAAATAATAAATGAAGAGGTAGATGAATCATTGGCTCTTCATACAGATCAATTTATCAAGCACATTAAAAGTTATGAATATCTGGACGATCTTGAAATGGATTTGAAAATATGGGATCAGCTTTCCTATGATATTGCGCTTACACCTTCCGATGGAACAACAACCGGGAAAAAGTATGAAACAATTTCTATGTATGATAGTATTGAGCAAGAGTCTCATCCTTTCCGAACACTATCCTCCAGCATGATTATTAAAGATAAGTCTTACCAGCTCACAACTAGAATGTCGTTGGTGGATAATGATGAACTTGTGATGGCTCTTGGAATCGTTCAGGTTGTTCTAATTGTACTTCTAACGACAGGTCTGCTCTTGATCAATCGCTCGCTGTCGAGGAAATTATGGAAACCATTCTACAATACCCTTACTCAACTGAAGGCTTATAACCTTGACAAAAGCGAGGCCATCAGAACGGAGAAAACAAATATTATTGAATTTGATGACCTCAATAGAACCGTAAGCCACTTAACGGACAGAAACAGAAAGGTCTTCTTGGAGCAAAAAGAGTTTATCGAAAATGCTTCGCATGAATTGCAAACACCTTTATCCATTTTTCAATCCAAACTGGATAACCTCATGCAGATTCCAGGACTTACAGAAGCAGGCGCGGCAACCATACTTGATCTGGAGGAAACTGCACAGCGTATGGCACGGCTCAATAAAAATCTACTCTTGCTAAGTAAGATTGATAATGACCAATTCAATGAAGTCGAAGAAATAGATTTATCTAAGTTGACAGATTTGTTATTGTCAAATTTGAAACCAATGGCTGATTTGGATAGCATATCTATTCAAACTTCTATTAGTCCATTATCAATTACAGCCAACGCTACTTTAATCGAAGTTTTATTAACGAATCTTTTTCATAATGCAATCCGTCATACCACTTCCAATGGTAAAGTTAGTGTGGAACTATCTGATCGTAAGTTAATTGTTACGAACACTGGAAATCCGGTAAAAATGGATTCAGAAAAAATGTTTGAGCGGTTCAGTAAAGAGGGCAAGAGTGAAAACAGTTCTGGCCTTGGACTTGCGATTGTCAAAAAGATTTGTAATACCTGTCTGTATAAAATAACCTATAATTTTCAAGATAGAGTGCATACGTTTTCTGTGATATTTTAATTTCCATTTAGTTACAAATCCAATTTTCATCCAGAATTATAAATGAATTTTGATACATACGATCAAGCTATGAGAAGATTAGGTATTCTGGTTCTACTAATGTCATTTTCAATTCTTTCTATCTCCCAGGTCAAAAGCGTTACATTATCAGGGGTTCTAAAGGATAAAGTATCAAAAAATAATTTGTCCTACGTAAATGTTGTACTGAAGCTGGAACAAGACAGTTCATTTGTATCTGGAACAGTTACAAATGATGAGGGTCGCTATACCTTGAGCAATGTGAGTCCTGGAAATTATATTCTTGAAACATCCTTTGTTGGGTATCACACAGATGCAAAACCTATTCTTGTTGCTAAACTGAGCGAGTTTCTTGACTTGGGGATATTGGAACTTGAAGAGAATGTTACATCTCTCAATGAGGTTGTTGTAACGGGTACTCAGGATGCCGTTGCCGAAACGCTAGACAAGAAAATCTTTGCCGTGGCGGATAATGTCAACCAGAGCGGTGGCTCACTTATGCAGGTCATGCAAAATCTACCTGGTGTTACAGTAAGCGATGAAGGAACCATACGGTTGAGGGGAAGTGACAAAGTGGTCGTTCTTATTGATGGAAAACAAACCGCTTTGACGGGCTTTGGTAATCAACGTGCCCTGGATAATATTCCTGCCTCAGCCATTGAACGAATTGAGGTCATTAACAATCCATCAGCAAAGTATGATGCTAATGGAAATGCTGGAATCATCAACATCATTTATAAGAAAGAAGTAAAGGAAGGATTTAATGGCAAGATTGGTTTGGCTGCTGGATTGGGTGCATTGTGGATAAAAAAAGAAAACTACCCAACCATTCGCCCACAATATCAGGCAACCCCGAAAATAAATCCTTCTGTATCCATTAACTACCGGAAGAAAAAAATCAATCTGTTTCTTCAGGTAGATGATCTTTACACAAAAACGCTAAACAAGAATGAGTTTACGGATCGATACTATGATAATGGTGACACAATCAGACAACAACTGAAAAGGAACCGGACAACTAATATCATAACAGCGAAAGGTGGAATCGACTGGTATATCAACGACAACAATACCATTAGCGTGTCGGGGCTATTCAGCAGCGAAAAGATTCTTGATGAAGGTGATGAACCTTTTTTTAATGCTGACCTCTCAGAGAGACTGCGTCTCTGGCAGTTTTTGGAAGACGAGTTAAAAACAACTGTGACAGAGATTGCTACATGGCAACATAAATTTAAGCAACCTGGAAGATTGCTAAACGTTGGCTTTAATTACACTTTTCATAGGGAAGACGAGAAATACTTTTTCACCAATATCATGCCGACCTATACCGGGTTGGATTCTTTCAAGCTGATTTCAGATGAGCATGTCGGTGATTTTAACATAGATTATGTGCAACCACTTAAGTATGGAAGATTTGAAACCGGAATTAAATTCAGAAACCGTTACATCCCAACCAATATGCTTTTCATTCCTGGTCTTAATTCACCATTAGATGTGGGTGCAGGTGGCTGGGCTAACTACAGCGAAGTGATTCCGGCTGTGTATGGCAACTATCTTTTTGAAAATAAAAAATTCGAAGTAGAGGCGGGGCTTCGAGTTGAGTATGTAGAAATTTACTACAAGGTTAATCCTGATCACAATACATACAAGAGTGATGGTTATAACTACACCCAACCGTTTCCTAATCTTCGGCTGGCTTATAAGGTTAACGATAGTAATACATTTTCTGTCTTTTATAATCGCAGAGTTGATAGACCAAATGAAGTTGACATACGAATCTTCCCCAAGTATGATGATGCTGAAATTATCAAAGTTGGAAATCCCGGACTTCGCCCACAATTCACCAACTCGTTCGAACTTGGATACAAGACAAATTGGAGTGAAGGCTATTTATACTCTGCTGCGTACCATAAGCGAATGGAGTCAACGATTACACGCATAGGCAGTATAGAACCTGGTAGTATGCTTATCTACAATATCTTTCAAAATGCCGGACGTAGTTATACTTCAGGTATTGAAATCATACTTTCTCAAAATGCAGGAAAGTGGGCAACCTTTAATCTTAACCTCAATGGATATCAGAATATTATTGAGCCCTTCACTGTAGTTAATAAGTATCCACAGGAAAATACTTTCTCTGCTGAGAGGCAGGATATTTTTTCTGGCAGCATTAAATTCAATGGCTTGTTTCACTTGCCAGGAAAGTATGATGTACAGTTAACCAGTGTTTATATGGCTCCCGATGTTGTACCTCAAGGAAAAACGTATTCACGTTTCTATATTGATCTTGGAATCAAGAAATCACTACAGAAAGGTAAAGGGGAAGTGTTCCTGAATGCTACTGACATCGCCAATACATTGCGAATAAAGAGAGAAGTAAAGGGCATTGGATTTAGTTATACCAGCACGGACTATTACGAAACACAAGTTTTTCGACTCGGATATACTTACAAGTTTTAGTGATGTAAACCATTAAACCAATCAGGCCATGCAGACTTGGATTATCTACGCTATTATCTCTATGATTTTTGCTGGACTAACTTCTGTACTGGCGAAATACGGTCTTCAAAATATCAGCGCAGACTTTGGCCTTGGCATCAGAACCACCGTAATTTTTGTAATCATTACAACCATCAATTTGATTGGTGCCAAGTATAAAGAATTTGCTAACCTCACCACTTTACAAATAACCCTTCTTGTTGCTTCCGGTATTACTACAACTCTGAGTTGGATTTTTTACTATAGAGCCATGAAGGATGGATTGGTTTCTTATGTGGCTGCTATCGACAAAGCAAGTATTCTAATCACGCTCCTACTTTCATTTTTCTTATTGAAAGAACCTATGTCTCCTAAGATCATCGTTGGTGCCAGCCTGATTTTCATTGGTATGATTGTACTAATCTGGAAATAAATTTCTTTAGACCTCCAAAATCCAAAGTTGCTCCAGATTGCTTTCGTTAGTTTGATTGTAACAAATTAAACAACTATGAAAACGCTATTGGTAGTAATCGGTATGGGGCTTGTAATCATACAGGCCGATGCTCAAAAAATGAATGCTAAGGATGTTCCTGGAAATGTCAAAAGTAGCCTGGAAAAAAACTACGTAGTAAAGGACGCAGACTGGGATAAAGAAGGCGTAAACTATGAAGCCAGTTTTGAACAGAAAGGATCAGAGATTTCTATTGTACTCGATGGTAACGGATCTATTCTGGAGACAGAACAAGAAATCAAAAAAAGTGAACTCCCCTCTGTTATTCTTGAAGCCCTGAAAAAGGATTATGCTGATTTTGAACTCGAAGAAGCTGCACGCATTGAAACCAAAGGCGTGATTACCTATGAAGCAGAAGTAGAAAAGGGAAAGATGTCACTGGAACTCGTTTTTGATACGAATGGAAAACTGATTAAGAAGGAAGTTATTGAGGAAGACAAAGATTAAATAAAGTATGTGTGCTTCTCTAAGCTATACAGAATCTCTCCAGAATCTACTCGTAATCTTGAATCAGATTGAAAGGCAGGAGACAGATTATTATCCCATTAAAGCCAGCAGAGAATAGTTTTTCTGCTGGCTTCCAATTGAAATTCCATTTTATGAAATGTATAGTTTGTATCCTGTCGGCATTCCTTTTATCATTTGGGAATCCGGCATTTGCGCAGTTCAATACTCGTACCCCACAAAAAAGTTTACCAACAGTTAGCAAAGACTTATTTATCAAAGTTCCTCTTTCAAAATCAAAAGGATTTCAAAAAGCTATGGCTGTTCCACTTCTATTTACTGCTGCCGGTCTATATTCATTGACAGATAATGACATTATCAACAAGTATGACGTTCAGGAAGAACGTAATGAATGGATTCCGAAATATCACAACCATGTCGATGACTATCTTCAGTATGCACCAATCGCTGCTGTTTATGGACTGAATGCACTGGGTGTAAAAGGGAAAAATAATTTTGGAAATCGCACGGCACTATTGATCAAGTCAGAACTATTAGTAGGCATACTTACCTACTCCCTGAAGAAAATTACGGCAGTACCTCGTCCAGACACAGGTCAACCAACATCTTTTCCGTCTGGCCACACAGCCCAGGCATTTGCCGCTGCAACTTTTATGGCTAAAGAGTACGGCCACGAGAGCGTCTGGTATAGTATCGGTGCCTATACCGTGGCGACAGGTATTGGTACCATGCGCGTGATGAATAATAGGCATTGGGTTTCGGACGTGCTGGTCGGTGCAGGTATCGGAATATTATCTACAAACCTCGTGTATCTAACACATCAGTATAAATGGGGGAAGAAGAAAAGTTCAGGACAAACATTGATCGTTCCTTCTTATGATGGTCAAACTGGAATGGTAAATGTCGTTCACAGGTTCCGTTAAACACAAGACATTCTTATGCCTTCTTCTGAATTATTGGAACAAGTTGAAAAACACATTAAAAATTTACTGTCAGCAGAAATTCTTCAAGGAAGACCGTTTCACAATTTCGATCACACCTTCCATGTCGTTCAGAAATGTGACGAACTAGCAACCCACTACAATCTATCGTTAGAAGATAGAGAGATTTTACTTACAGCAGCCTGGTTTCACGATATCGGATATATTCGCGGAAACATTAACCATGAAGAAGATGGTGCAAAGATTGCATCTGCATTTCTGAATGATCGCAACTTACCTTCTGAATTTATCGACAAGGTTGCTGCGCTAATCCATGCAACAAAGCTTCCGGCAAAGCCAGGTACTCTATTAGAAAAAATGTTATGTGATGCTGACCTGCATCATTTAGCATCCGAAGATTATTTTCATTGGTCAGACCGATTGTACAAGGAAATTCAAATGCAAAGTGCAACTCACATTGGTAAAACAACTTGGATTAAAGAGAATATTTCTTTCTTCAAAGCTCATCATTACTTTACTGAATATGCAATTGGTTTATGGGACGCTCAGAAACAATTGAATCTACAAGCTCTTATTTCTCGGTGTGGTCAGCAATGAATTAAAATTCTATCTCGTATTTTATAAAATCCTTTGTCCCTTCCGGTCCCGATAGTTCGAGCCATGCAAAACTATTATCGCTTGAAGCAGTAAGGTTAAAAACAAAGAAGCTGCAACACAAACGTTCCGTCTTTATAAAACTATTAAGAAGATCAAGCATCTTATCTGAGCCGTTGAACTTGTATTTGAACCCCTTTTCAGTTTCGGTTTTCTCCAATACCTGATTTTTAAGTTCTGCGATAACAGTCTTCTTGCGTTGCTGCAATTCCGGAGTGGTTAGCTTGCAGCTTAATTTTGCTTCATCCATTAACGTTTTCATATCCTTAGTTCCTGAGCCATTACCGTGATAGGTAGTGCAAATGCTGCAACCCACATGATTAGTTTCATCTTCATTTTACTTTGTCTTTAAGTCAGCGCTGGTTTTCAATTCCGTACTTTCTGCTTTACAATCGCAGTCAATAGCGCAAGCCGGTGGAGCTTGTTTTGTACGGTATTGCCAGATGGCAAACGAGGCGGCAGAAATAACGAGAAGTACAATCGCGATCTTCTCGGCATAAAGTGCTATGGTAGACAAAATTCCCGCTCCACCAACAATACCAATTATTGGCAAAGCACAACAGAGGGCACACAGCCCAATACCCAATAAACCCATGTTTTTAGCCAGTTTTCCAGGCTCTTTTGCAGTAGTTTTCATATTCGTTTCTTTGTATTTTTCGTTTAACATTCAATTATACGACATGGACTATAGTCCACGGTCAAGGGAAATTTTCAAAAAGTTTAAAATATGTTGATCGGAGAACTTTCAAAGCGCACGGGCTTTTCACACGATACCATTCGGTTCTATGAGAAAAAAGGACTTATAGATGTTAACAAGAAAGAGAGAAGGGATAATAACTATAAAGAATATCCAGAGCATGTTTATGAACGACTCATGCTAATCAAAACGGCTAAAGCGTTGGGTTTTACACTCAATGAAATTGATGAGTTTATTGAAGCCTGGGGAGAAGAGTCTGCATCTTGCAGTAAACTCACCAGTCATTTAACCGATAAGATCAATCGGGTAGATGAACAAATAAAACTCCTTCAGGAAATCAGATCGAAACTTACCGGCTCACTGGATAAATGCTTATCAGATAATTGTGAGTTTGAGAAAATGATTCCAAGTTGTATCACTAAATGTTAGCAGAATTAAATAGGTGGGTCTGGTAGAAACAGACCACTCACCGTCAAGCCAAAGGTAGGCCTGTTGCAAGGACTTTGTAAAGGGCGGGGCAAGTGCCGATGATTGTTTTATTTTTTTATTGAATCGGCACCCTTGACAAAGTCCTTGCAACAAGCGCATTTGGCGGCTTATCGGTAAGAATGGTTAGGTGTGATCATTCAAATTCATACACAATCGAATAGAATCAAACAGATTCGTTCAGAATCATTAACATGGTCTTTCCGGAGGTATCATATTGGCGAGATGAATACAACAACGGAAAAAGTATACAGATCGAGCAACCAGGTTGCCTTTCTGTGTGGTGCACTTTTGAACATCATCATCTCCATTGTGCAGGAGGGTGTTTCAGAAAAGGAATGGTATTTATTATCCAGCGCATTTATCGGAGGTATCGTATGGATACTGTGTAACCAACTATATCAATGGGTTAAATTCCGCTGGTTTAAGATGTAGTTGTACGAAGGAAGATTCTGCACTTCATTATTTCTTACTCGTGTTTCCAAGCAGTAAGTATTAATCATGGTAACGATAGCTTGGTGTTGTCGCTCCGTGCAAAAGACTACGGCATAAACGGTTCCCCCTTACAACTGCGTTTCCAGGAACCCCCAATTATTCCGTTTCCTTTTGCAGGAGCTTGCCACGCAAGCTGTGTGACGACCATAATTAATACTTACAATTATGGAAACTACAAATGAAAAGAAACAATGGGAAGTAGCAGAAATTCAGCTCTCGTACAAATCTAATGTGAAGCCTTCGCTCAGACCGAAGATTACCAGTTCACGGGACGCTCACGAAGTTTTGAAACGAGTTTGGAATGATTCGTTGATTGAACTTTGTGAACAATTTAAAGTACTCTTTACAAACAGAGCTAACAAAGTACTTGGTGTATTTGAAGTATCTACTGGTGGTATAGCCGGAACCGTAGCTGATCCGAAATTGATATTTGTTGCTGCATTGAAAGCTGGCGCGACCGGGATTATTTTATCACACAATCATCCCAGCGGAAATCTTACACCAAGTCACGCTGACATTGAACTGACAAAGAAAATAAAAGAAGGTGGCCGATTACTGGAAATTCAATTACTCGACCACCTGATACTTACCAGCGAAAGCTATTTTTCATTTGCAGATGAGGGGTTAATCTAACCTCTCATTTAAATTTTTGTAAATATTTTGCAATTCAAATTGTAGTATATGCAATGATATTTTACGTTTCTTTTGAATCAAAATATTTAATGATGCTAATTGGTGAAGTTTGATTTTTAATCTGTTTTAGTTGGCACAACTTACCATTTATGAATTCGTTTGAATAGGCATGGATTTAAGAGAGCAATTCGTTCGTGAGATTTTTGAGAGTTATTTCACTCGCTCATTCACCCGAATACTACCAGCGCTCATAAGAACTGCGATTCAGGATTCAAATTTACACCGCCAGGAATTTGTTCCTATTCATCAGGTCAGTAAACAATTTGACATTTCGCTTCGAACACTTTACAACTACCATAAAAAAGGATACATAACGTTAAGAACTACGGAGCGCAAAACGTTTGTATCCGTTTTCGAATTGGAAGAACATATCAGGAAGCATCCGGTGCAACGAAATCCGTGGTGATTAAAAGCTGCCAATCTTGAAGTTTCACATAATAGGGTGTTTTTGAGAAAGGTAAATCCGAAAAGAAGGATGTGAAAGAAGAGCCTAATGCCACTGAGAAAGGAGCGAAGGGTAGGAGAATGTCAGTTTAATTGTGTTCTCTTATTTGCCTTTTGAACTGGCTTGGTAATGGGAGAGTTGGTTTATTCGTATTAAAGTATGAGTTTCTTTCTGAACAGACCTCCGATATTTTTTTTGCCGTTGGATATGAAGAAAGCCATATTAGAGGTCATTTGAGCCCATTTAGGTACCTGAAATAAAGTATATTAACGTAATAAACTTGTTTTTGTACAACATAATAAACTAATTTACGTACAACGTAATAAACTAATTATTATACACCACGTCAAACTAGTTATCGATGGCAACTCCTTCTGAGAAATTGGCTGAATCGCTTGAAGTTCTTCGGGGCCTTCAAAATGAAAATGGTGCTGCTGCCATCCGTGCCAAGGATATATCCAGGACACACCGGGAACGCCTAATAGAAAACGGATTTTTGCAGGAAGTTATGAAGGGGTGGTACATACCTTCAAAACCAGACGAGAAGCAAGGTGATAGTACTTCTTGGTACGCTTCCTTCTGGCAATTTTGTGCCGCGTATCTGAATGATCGTTTTGAAAAAGAATGGTGTCTTTCACCGGATCAATCCCTTTTGATTCATAGTGGAAACTGGACCGTACCTCAACAACTGCTAATACGGTCACCGAAGGCTCAAAACAACACTACTCAATTCCCGTACAACACGTCACTTTTTGATATTAACGCTGCTCTCCCCGAAGCAACAGAGCGGGAAGAAAAAGAAAGGATGAGGATATATTCTCTTTCCGCAGCACTGATTAATTCTTCGCCTGGTTTCTATAATAGCAACCCAACTGATATGCGTACTGCACTTTCTCTGGTAAGGGATGCTTCTGATGTTCTTCCTACTTTGTTGGATGGAGGACATACCGTAATTGCTGGTCGTCTGGCCGGTGCTTTTCGAAATATTGGCCGTGACCGTATGGCAAATGATGTCATCAAGGCCATGCAAAGCGCTGGTTATGACTCTCGCGAAATAGATCCTTTCACAAACCGTACCATTAGCGTTGGTACGGGTCGCCAGGCATCGCCATATGTAAACCGACTTACTGTAATGTGGCATGCCATGAGGACAACGGTCATCGAACGGTTTCCAAAAGCTCCCGGAATCCCATCAGATAAGGCTGCTTTCCTGAAGCATGTTCAGGAAGTCTATGTAACAGACGCATATCATTCCTTATCGATTGAAGGATACAAAGTTACTCCCGAGTTGATTGAACGTGTCCGGAGCGGTACCTGGAATCCGGAAGCAGAAGGGAAGGATAAGGAGGAACGAAATGCGCTTGCTGCACGTGGATATTGGCAGGCTTATCAGGCGGTAGTTCAGAGTCTGAATAAAATCTTGCACGGACAAAATCCGGGTCAGTCAGCAGAGGAAGATCACGGTACCTGGTATCGTGAATTATTTGCTCCCAGTGTATCGATAGGGTTGCTAAAGCCAAGCGATTTGGCCGGATACCGGAATGGTCCTGTCTACATTAGACGATCCATGCATGTTCCCCTTAATCGGGATGCTGTACGGGATGCCATGCCAGCCTTGTTTGATTTACTTCGGGAAGAACAGAATCCGGCAGTTCGCGTTGTGCTGGGGCATTTTGTTTTTGTATACATTCATCCATACATGGATGGCAATGGTCGAATCGGTCGTTTTTTGATGAATACAATGCTCGCTGCCGGAGGATACCCGTGGACCGTGGTTCCGGTAGAAGAAAGGAAGGTATACATGGAGGCACTGGAACAAGCCAGTGTTCATCAAAATATTGAACCATTCACAGACTTTCTGGCAACTCTTGTTTCGAAAGGAATGAACGGAGATCCACTGCCGAAAATACCAGGCGCTTAGTAAATATCTGATCGATTGAATTTTAAAAATACGATGTCATTGAAGACAGGGTTTAAGAGCCATTGTCAATTCTTCAATGGTTTCTTTCGGTCATGACCAAGGCCTTTTGATTTACATTCATTCAACATCATGCGCGAAGGTAGTATGAGATGCAGCCGGTGTCAAGGGCGGGGCACGTGTCGATTTTATTTTTTTTATTTTTTTTGAATCGACACCCTTGACACCGGCAGCATCTCATACATCGATGGTACTACTGTGTTTCATGATCCCAGACAAGGCAAATCAAAAAGCCTTGCGTCATGAAAACACTAAAAATCAAAACCTACAAATTGAATTCTACACACGACTCCAATCATCAGTTCTTTATACTTTCAAAAGGTAACCATGCCGGAAGGCCAATGGAAAAGCCTTGTCCGAATTGTTTCATCGTAACCGCAGACAATGAACAACACAAAGATCAACTTTACTGGATATGCTATAGCATCTGGAAATCAGGTGCTTATTTTCCATTGCTCTGTGGATCAGTAATTCCTTTCTTACATATAAATGATGTAGCAACTGCGATAGAAAGGGCGATTCAGAAAGTGAAAGTAAATCCGGAGAGATTTGACGAAGCTGTTTCTTTACTTCAGAAAGTGATGCGCACTGAAAAATTGCTGGAATTACAATTAAAGCTCACCTCTGAAATCAAAGGCTCCATATCAAGGAAGCTATGGAAATAAAATTGACTCTTAATTTTTATCAGAGATTCTATTGGAGTCGTTTTAATTTAATGTTTCAATAAACAATAAGATATAGAATCTTTCCGGAAAAAATGGAGAGATCAGCACCTACCCTCTTAAGGGTACTCACTACCGGCATCTATCCGCCCCATAAGGGTATAAAAAAATGACACCTGCAAGCGATTGACGCAGGTTGCACTTCAACCCTACTTTTGCTGCGAACTTAACACAGACAAGAGTGAAGACAGCAACAATCTACTTTATTACATTATGCATGGTAATGTGCATCGGTGAGACTACTGCACAGAAACGTATCATAACAGCAGGAAGCGCCATCACCGAAACAGTTTGTGCGCTGGGTGATTGTGATAAAATTATCGCTTCGGATCGTACAAGTTTGTTCCCTTCGCAAATTCAGCAACTTCCTTCTATTGGTTATCGCACGAGCATCAATGCCGAAGGTATCATCAGTTTGAAACCTACATTGATCATCGCTGAAAAAGACTATGTAGATGATGCGGTGCTTACCCAACTTTCATCCACGGGTATCAAACTGGTAATTGTTGAACGGAAGCTAAACTTCAACGATACTAAAAAGTTCATTGCACAAATTGCTACAGCATTGGGCCGTGAAGCAGAAGGAAAGAAAATTATTGCGGAAAATGAAACAGCATTAGCAGAAGCGAATGCTATGATGAAGCGAGCCACATCAACCCCTAAAGTTCTGTGTGTTTACAATCGCGGCACCACTACGGTAAGCATGGCGGGTAAAGACACGTTTGGTGATATTATAGACTATGTAGGCGGAGTAAATGTATTTGCTGACGCACAGGGTTACAAACCCCTGAACCCCGAAGCACTGATTGCCTCCAACCCGGATTATATTGTGATGACTTCAACTGGCTTTGAAAGCATCGGTGGAATGGAAGGTGTATTGAAAGTTGCAGGTGTAGCGCAAACTATTGCCGGTAAGAAAAAACAGATCATTGCCATTGATGCATTGCGCCTCACCAATTTCGGGCCGCGCTTTGGCGAAACAGTGAAAGAACTGGTGATGCTACTGCATCCTGAACTAAAAGCAAAGTAGTTGATGAATGCTCTACTAACTTTTCGGGATAGCAAGAATGCCATGATCGTCCTGGGCATGAGTGTAGGCCTGGTCGCCACGATTTTATTCTCCTTGTCGATTGGTGCCGTGTCTATTCCTGTAAAAGATGTAGCTGTTGTTCTCCTTCATAAACTCGGATTGTTCTCGTCAATCGAATCGGACAGCATGCACGAAGTCGTAATGAGCAGCATTCGCGTTCCGCGAATCATGATGACTTTATTAATCGGTGCGTCTTCGGGAGTCAGTGGTGCGGCATTGCAGGGATTATTCAGAAATCCATTAGTTGAACCTAGCTTGATCGGAGTTTCCGGTGGATCAGCTGCCGGTGTGGTAATGGTAATTGTATTTGGAGCGTCATGGGGACTTGCCACCGATGGTTTTTTGTACAACTCATTACTTTCACTCGTTGCCTTCGGTGGAGGATTGATTGCCACTTTCCTGGTTTTGAAACTCAGCAACCAAATGGGAAAAACCAATATTGCGGTCTTGGTATTAGTTGGTGTTGCTATCAATGCATTGGCCGGAGCGGTCATTGGCCTGGCGATATTTTATGCGGATGAAAATCAGCTGCGCACATTTACCTTCTGGACACTTGGAGACCTTGGTGGTGCTTCATGGGATAAACTGATTATTGCAGCGCCTTTACTTATTTTTTCTTCTTCTGTACTTCTTCTTTTTTCGCCAGCCTTAAATGCACTTACGTTAGGTGAGGCCGAAGCGTATCACATGGGTGTTGATGTAGAGCGGTCGAAACGCATCATTATTTTTCTAAGCGCACTCGGTGTTGGTGTCAGTGTTTCACTCGCGGGAATGATTGGCTTTGTTGGTCTTGTTATTCCACATTTAGTACGAGTATTATTTCATGCGGATAACAAACTTGTCCTTCCGGCTTCTATTCTTGGAGGAGCATGGCTGCTCATCATAGCAGATATTGTGGCGCGCACTGTGGTGAGTCCGGCAGAACTTCCGATTGGTGTAGTAACGGCATTGATCGGTGCACCATTCTTTATTGGTTTGTTGATGAAGGCGAAACTTAAAAATGAATTGTAATGTATCAGGCTACTAACATTTCATTCCGCATTCGTGACAAAGTCATTCTTAATGAGGTAAATCTCACATTACAGCCTGCCATGTTCACGGCCATTGTAGGGCCGAATGGTGCAGGCAAGAGTACGTTACTTAAGACACTGGCGTACGAACATCAGCATTTTCAAGGTGATGTAATCATTAACGGAAAGCCGGTTCAAAAATATAGTCCGAAAGAATTATCGATGGTGCGTGCTGTACTTCCTCAGAACTCACAGGTGCAGTTTGCTTTCTCCGTTGAACAAATTATTCAACTAGGTCGTCATGCGCATCGGACTACAAAAGCTGAGAATGAAAAGGTAGTGGATGAAGTAATGACCTTAACGGGCATCACTTCTTTCTGTGAACGAAGCTATCATACCTTATCAGGCGGAGAAAAGCAGCGCGTGCAACTTGCTCGCGTATTAGCCCAGGTTTGGGAAGAGACCCTTTATCCGCGATACATTTTGCTTGATGAACCAACCTCCAGTCTTGATATCGCGCAACAACAATTGATCTTCAGTCTCGCCCGACAGGTATGCGAACGCAACATCGGAGTAATGGCCATTGTTCACGACCTCAATCAGGCTGTTCAGTTTGCCGATCAGCTTTATTTTATGCGTGACGGAAAAATCATGGCGGCAGGTGAAGCCCAATCTGTTTTCACCAAAGCCAACATCGAAGAAACATTTTGTTGCCGGGTGAATGTGTATCACGATCCGTGTAATAATTGCCCGTTCATCATTCCCGAAAGAGAAGAGCTGATACAAACAAAAAACAAAGTACGTCTTAGCATTTACGAATAGAAAATTTCAAATCAATAAAACATCGAATAACAAATCAATATGAGCACAGTAATAGAATCAAAATCAAGTACACTTCATGAAGCATGGAGAGGAATTCAAAGCGCTAAACCGGGAATCCGAATACGTGAAGCGGCAAAGGAACTGGGGGCGAGTGAAGCCGAATTGCTCGCTACAAAAGTAGGGAAGGATGTGGTGCGTCTTCAAGGGCCTTGGCCTGAGTTATTAAAAAGTTTCAAGACATTGGGAAAGGTAATGTCGCTCACACGCAATGATGCTTGTATACTGGAGCACAAAGGTCCGTTTCAGGTAATTGATATCATGGGAAGCGGAGCGCATTCCATGTCTACAGTGATTGGCCCGATCGAGACACGTGTATTCTTCAGCGCATGGCATGTGGCATTTGCTGTAACGGAAGAGAAATCAGATCGTGTTTTAAAAAGCATCCAGATTTTTGACAAGGCAGGGGAGGCGATTACTAAAATTTATCTTCAGGAGAAAAGCATTGAAGAAGCGTATGAGAAAATTATAAATGATTTTCGTTCTCCTGATCAAAGCCCGGACCTTGATGTTCAACCCTATCCTGCAGAGGAGTTTTCTGCATCTGTAAACAAGGAAGCTTTTCTTGCTGACTGGTCTGAATTAGAAGACACGCACGATTTCCACGGAATGTTGAGGAAGCACAACGTGCAACGGTATCATGCATTGGAATTGGGAGAGGGTAAATTTACCTACGAAGTAGATCCACAACTTACTCCAAATCATATTCTGGATTCTGCCTCGGTTACAAAACTTCCCATTATGATTTTCGCGGGCAACCGTGGCAACCTTCAGATTCATCAAGGTAAGGTGCGCACTATTCGGGTTTTAGATCGCGGTCATACCGGACCAGAGCGATGGTTGAATATTCTTGATCCGGATTTCAATATGCACTTAAAACAAAACGATGTTCACAAGGCATGGGTAGTAAAGAAACCTACGACTGATGGTGAAGTTACATCAATCGAACTTTTTGATCGTGACAAAAATCTGATCGCTCAATTTTTTGGCCTGCGCAAGCCGGGCATTCATGAATTGGAGGCCTGGAGAAAATTGGTAAGCGAAATTCCGGTACTGAAATAATGAAAGTGATTTTTCATAAACGATTTCTTATTGCCATGCTTTGCATGTATTTACTTTTTGGAATTGTTCCAAAAAAGATTGCAGCGCAAGACTCGCTGACGCAGAAGCAACTTGATGAAGTAGTGGTCACGGCCACACGAAGCGAGCGTGCTTTGTCTGAATTACCTGTGCCTGTTACGGTAATTCAAAAAGCACAAATCAAAAACATGGGTTCACTAAGGTTGAACGATGTACTAGGGGAGCAAACCGGCTTAGCAATTGTAAGCGATCACGGAACGGGAATTCAGATGCAGGGTTTCAGTCCGGAGTATACCCTTATTCTTGTTGATGGTGAACCCTTGATTGGCAGAACCTCCGGAACACTCGAACTCAATCGCATTGCTGTTGGCAACATTAAGCAAATTGAAATTATGAAAGGTCCAAGTTCCAGCCTCTATGGATCGGAAGCATTGGCGGGTGTGGTCAACATTATCACAGAAAGACCAATCGGAGTAAACGGAACAATTACGTCACGTTATGGAACGAATAACACATTCGATCTTGGTGCAACTGTAAACTACAAGAAGAACAAACTTGGCTTGTATGCTTTCGCGAATCGCTACAGTACAGATGGTTATGACCTTTCTACGGACACAGAAGGAAATACAGTAAGTCCGTTTGCAAACTATACCTTTCAATCTCGTTTTACGTACGACTTCACAAGCCGAACAAAGTTTTCTTTGTCAGGCCGATATTTTAGTGAAGAGCAAGAGAGTGTCACCAATATAGGAACGCAAGATGCTCCGGTTTTACTTGATGGAACAGGCGATGTTAAAGACTGGAACGTTAATCCAGTGCTGACTCATAATTTTTCAGATAAGCTCAAAACCACATTTCGGTTTTATGGATCGAAGTATGCGACTAATTCTTTGCTAAAGTATCAGCAAGACGAAACTACCTACGATGAAACCTACTTTGATCAGACCTTCAATCGTCCTGAGGTTCAGGTTGAATATTTTATCAATGCAAAAAACTCCTTTACGCTTGGTGTGGGAAGAATATGGGAAAGTGTTGAAGCCACGCGTTACGATGACAAAATAAAGTACCAGACCAATTATGCTTATGCTCAATATGAATGGCAACCAATCACAAAACTAAATGTATTAGCGGGTGGACGTTTCGATGATCATAGTGCTTATGGTTCACAGTTTAGTCCGAAGTTGTCTGTGCAATATGATATGTTGTCATGGCTCGCTGTGCGGGGTTCTTTTGGTGTTGGATTTAAGGCTCCGGATTTCCGTCAACTCTATTTGAACTTTACCAATTCTACGGTCGGCTATTCCGTGTTTGGTTCGAATGTATTGCTTGACGGTATCCAACAGTTGGAAGCTCAGGGACAGATTGATGCTATTTTGGTTGATCCTTCTACATTCGGAGCGATCAATGCGGAAACGTCAACTGCGTATAATTTCGGATTAAAACTTCAGCCTACTCAGAAGTCATCCATCAACGTAAATCTTTTCCACAACGACATCAAAGACCTTATCGATACAAAAGCTGTAGCACGTAAGACCAATGGGCAACAGGTTTTTAGTTACTACAATGTTGCCTCTGTGTATACGCAAGGTGCAGAGGTAGACGGGAGCTATTCAGTCTTGGATGACGTGACTTTATCCGTTGGTTATCAATTGCTCATTGCGAAAGACAAAGAGGTAGTAAAGGAACTTGAAGCCGGTAATGTCTACGCTCGCGATCCTGAGACAAATGCTACAAAACGCGTAAGCCCAACTGATTATGGAGGATTGTTCAATCGTTCGCGCCACATGGCAAATGCAAAATTGTTTTACGATAATCAAGAAAGTGGATGGAGTGGAAGCGTTCGTGCAATCTACCGTGGTCGTTATGGTTTTGCCGATTTAAATAACAACACCATTCTTGACGATGATGGTGAATATGTGAATGGATATGTAACCTGTAATGCGTCTGTAGGCAAAACATTTCAGCAATGGTTGAAAATACAAGCGGGTTGTGACAATCTCTTCAACTATACAGATGCTCAGTATGTTCCATCGTTACCTGGCAGACTTCTCTGGGCGAGCGTTGCTTTAACGCTTTCAAAAAAATCAAAAACGAATTAATCATAAATAATCTAAACTAAATAGACAACATGAAATACGTATCCAAACTTAATGTCGCACTTCTCCTTTTCTCAGCCGTAATATTTTCTGCCTGTGATGACGATGATGAAGCTCCAATCGTTCAACTCGAAGCGACAACCGTTACTGATTTGAATTCGGTAAGCACCAAGAATTATACACTCTTCAGTTTTGCCACGGGAGCTACAGTATCAAACTCAGACAGCACTTCCGCAAAATGGGATATTGGTTTCCGTGGAACTACCATCATTCTGAATAGTGGTACGAGTGGTCCCGGAAATGCTGCTGGTCAGACTGTAACCGGAATTTTTGAAGAAATTGTAGAAGCTCCGGTCGATGGATATGCTGTTGATGGTACTACTAAAGCAGTTGTTGGAAGTGGTGGATGGTACACCTACACAGGTGAAGCCGCAACTGGTCCTAAGCATGCGATACTTCCAAACGCAGGTAAGGTATTAGTATTGAAAACGGCTGATGGAAAATTTGTTAAGGTAGAAATGATTAGTTATTACTTGGGCAACCCTAACACCACAACAGCAACCTTTGCTGACTTAGCAACACGCCCTGCATCACGGTACTATACATTCCGTTTTACTTATCAACCCGATGGTACGACCAACCTGGAGACAACACGATAGTTGAAGTTTTGAAGGCCCTTTTTGTTTCACAATCATGCATAAGGAGTCACCCCTGAATATTCTGACTGAATGTAACAGGGGTTACATCAGCGTATGCGAGTGTTGCAATGAATTCAACTTCGCATACAAAAATATTTTGCTCACGTTTCAGGAAGAGGAAATGATACGGTTTTTCGATTGGATAATCGAAAACCGTAACTCGCCTCATCACTATATGCCCATGCACCATGGTCGCAGTAAAGTATTCTCCAGCCCGAATAGCAACCTCTTTCTGGTTTATCATGATAATGAATTGGATGAGATTGTTACGATGTACAACGAAACAAGGTTAATTATTGAAGCAAGGAAAGTGTTGTTGCAGAATAGAATGAACTAGAACTATGCTTTTCAGTTCGGCTATTGGATCGAAGACCGCGATACTGGTTAAACATTTCGAACCAATGAATGCACTCTGACTAAAAACATATACCTTTAGCACAAGAATCGTTCTTTGTTTGATGAACCATCAAAGCTGTTGCAGGTTTCCCTTAGTGGGGAATTAATAAGGAACCGTGTGCAAATCACGGGCTGTCGCGCAACTGTAATCTCGTCCCGATCTAATCGGGATCAGCTTTGCTCAATATATAACCATTGTGACGCATTCGCGCCACGAGAAGGTGAGCAAAGTCGAGAAAGCCAGGAGACTTGCCTACAACACATTGACGTTTTTGCTTTCGCGAAATGAAGCAGGAGTCAGGCAATGAACTGTAATTGGATGCGCTTCCATGCCGCGTGTCTATGCTTTTTTATTTCCCTCCAATATCAATCGCGTAAGTAAAAACAGGTTAACAACAAGGGTTGCGAAAATTCAATCTATGTTTCACTTAACACAAAGCAAAAATGCTTACGCACAATCTTGGCTACCCGCGCATTGGTAGTCATCGTGAATTGAAGAAGGCCTGCGAAAATTATTGGTCAGGCAAATCAACAATCAAAAACCTGGTACAGGTCGGAAAAAACATCCGCGAACAAAACTGGCTACTACAAAAGCAAGCCGGTATTGATCTGATCCCATCCAACGACTTTTCATTTTATGACCAGGTGTTAGACATGTCCCTCATGGTAGGGGCAGTCCCCGAACGCTATCACGAAATTATTCTGAACAAGAAGAACTTCGAGCTCGATCTCTACTTTGCAATGGCAAGAGGATATCAAAAAGATGGCCTGGACATTACTGCAATGGAAATGACCAAGTGGTTTGATACCAACTATCATTACATCGTTCCGGAATTTCACAAGGATCAAAAATTCAAACAACTTTCTACAAAAGTCATTGATGAGTTTTATGAAGCCAAGCAACTCAACATTCTTACCAAACCCGTGCTGCTGGGTCCGGTGTCTTATCTGCTGCTCGGAAAAGAAAAAGGAGAAGGTTTCGATAGAATTGACCTCATCAAAAACCTACTCCCGGTTTATATTGACATCCTACGAAAACTAGATAAGCTCGATGTTCAATGGGTACAATTCGATGAGCCCTTCCTGGCACTTGACTTAAACTCGAAAGAACAGGAGGCTTTTGAATTTGTGTACTCCGAAATCAGGAGAGAGTTTCCTTCACTCAAAACTATTCTGGCTACATACTTCGATGGACTTCGGGATAATCTATTGCTTGCCGTATCTCTTCCAATTTGTGCCCTGCATATTGATCTGGTAAGAAGCCCTCAGCAACTGGATGAAGTATTGCTTGCACTTCCGGAAAAAATGAGTCTTTCGTTAGGATTAGTCGATGGACGAAATGTATGGAAGAATGATTTTACAAAATCACGTGTCTCTATTGAAAAAGCAATACACGAGCTAGGGGAAAAGCGAGTGATGGTTGCACCTTCCTGTTCGCTAATGCATACCCCCTGCGATCTTGACGAGGAGGTAAATGATGAAGTACTTCTTCCGGAAATAAAAAACTGGATGGCCTTTGCTAAACAAAAGCTGAGTGAGGTGGTAACCCTTAAAGAATTATCAGCAACGGAAATCAGCACACATTCTAAAAATGCCCTGGACGAAAATAAGAAGTCGATCGAAAGTAAGAGAACGTCTTCACTCATTCACAAATCTGATGTGAAGGAGCGCGTCAGGAAAATTACGACCAAAGATGCATCCCGTGAAAGTAACTTTATTGAGCGTCAGCAAAAGCAACAGCGAGCATTGAATCTTCCTTTGTTTCCAACCACTTCTATCGGGTCATTTCCTCAAACCGATGAAGTAAGAAGCTGGAGAACAAAACTTAAGAAAGGTGAACTCTCAACAGAGGCGTATGAAAATCTGATCAAATCAGAAACAGAGAAGGCCATTCGCTGGCAGGAAGAAATAGGCATGGATGTGTTGGTACATGGCGAGTTTGAGCGAAACGATATGGTGGAATACTTTGGAGAACAATTGCAAGGATATGTATTCTCAAAAAACGGCTGGGTACAAAGTTATGGATCACGGTGTGTTAAACCGCCCATTATATATGGAGACATCTCGCGACCAAAACCCATGACTCTATACTGGTCATCCTTTGCACAATCCCTTACCAAGAAATTCATGAAGGGAATGCTCACTGGCCCCGTCACCATTTTGCAATGGTCATTTGTGCGAGATGATCAACCCAGAAAAGAAACGTGTTTACAAATTGCACTTGCTATTCGCGATGAGGTTTGTGATCTCGAAAAAGCCGGCATTAAAATTATTCAGATTGATGAACCAGCCATACGGGAAGGCTTGCCCTTGCGTAAAGCGGATTGGTCTGCCTATTTGAATTGGGCTGTCAACGCTTTCGGAGTATCGGCAAGCGGTGTAGCGGATGAAACACAAATTCATACACACATGTGTTACTCTGAATTTAACGACATCATTCAGAACATTGCCGATATGGATGCTGATGTCATAACCATTGAGACTTCGCGATCACAGATGGAATTACTCGATGCGTTTGTGGAATTTAAATATCCCAATGAAATCGGTCCGGGCGTGTACGATATCCACAGTCCGAGGGTACCCACAACGGAAGAAATGATTTATCTCTTAGAGAAAGCCATTCGTGTTTTGCCTCCGCGAAACATTTGGGTGAACCCTGATTGCGGATTGAAGACTAGAAAGTGGCCGGAAACCGATATTGCTGTTCGAAATATGGTAAACGCTGCATTGCGCATGCGCGAGGCAGTGGATCAAGTTGTGCCTGCAGTTTAATTATTCAGACGTAGTCGTTCGCGACTACGTCTTCCTTTTTTATCCTGAATATAATGATCTCAATAGACAACAAAACAAAAAATCGCATCCACTGATGAGCTTGGATATCATATCGCTTTCTCATTCAAACGTTGAATTCTTACCAGCGAAAGTTATTTTTCATTTGCAGATGAGGGAGTTAATCTAGCTTCTCATTTGAATTTTGTAAATATTTTGCAATTCAAATTGTAGTGTATGCAATGGTATTTTCCGTTTAATATTAAATTTTAGACATTTTGCTTATGATACCTGATCCAGATTTTCTTCTTGTTTGGACGGACGGATTTTCTTCTCGAACATTTCATCCCATTTGGTATTGGCCATATCCATTGACTCTTTATTTACATCTACATATCGGCTATATGCTGCGAACGTTTTATGTCCGGTTCGATTCATTGAAGTTTTAATTGGGATGCCTAAAAAATTGTCTATGGTTGCGGCTGTTTTTCTCATGAACTTTGTGGAAAGAATATCTAGTAAAGGCACTTCATCGACCCCTACCAATTTTCCGAATTCATTGTATTTGGGTATGAATTTGATATCCGTCCAATTTAATTTTTTTGCAATGTTTTTCAGGTTCGTATTCATTCTTTGGTTCGTAGGTACATAAGGAAACCTGGCTGAATATTTATCGAGAATTTCCTGTCCAAACTTATTGACGAGGATTTCCTGATGGGCGTTTCCAGTCTTTCTCTCAAAATAGGTAATGACACCTTGGTTAATATTATAACCGTGTTTACGAAAGGATTCTGACATCCTTTGTAGGTCTCCGTGCCGTGGTCCACCAATCGATACACCAAAGACAAACAGATCCCTTGTTCTCTGTTGTTCGGGATGTTCAGACAGATCTATGTTGCATAGCTGCAGAAATTGTTCAACAGACAGGCCTATGGGATTACCAAACCTGGCTTTTATCTTTATTTTTTTGTAGCAGGAAGGAATTTGAATATCATCATTTTCTGTAGCAACCCAGTTTAGAAATATTCTTAGGTTTTTGAATTGCTTGTGTATCCCGGAACCCTCGATTCCTTGAAGCTTGATATATTCCCTGAATTCGTCCAACAAGTTTTTGTTGATGTCTTGCAGAAGCACAATTTTATTCTTGCTATTGAATTTTTGAAAATGCCTCCAGGTGCTTCGGTAAGAATTGATACCTGCACCAATTTCGGATTCTTTGCATTTGATAAATTCACTATACCACTGACCGATGGTCTTAGATTTCTGGTCAGTTACTTTTTCTGCTTTCAGATACTCTTTTTTAATTACTTCCGGAAAGGGAGTAATGGAAAACAATCTGCAATCTTCGATGATCCGACTCAACTTTTCTTGCAGGATTTTTAAGGTAGCATTGTGTGCTAGCTGTCGCCTTTTTCTTTCTGGGGTTAATATTGTGATAGCACTCAGCTTGAAGAGTTCGGTGTCATAGTCAAAGACACAATTTAATTGAGTGGGGTTAACCTTGATGTAGGTGTTGAATCTCCATTTTGCTTTTTCATGAGTGTACTCAACCAGGAGAGGGGCTTCACCGATTTTGTCGATGAAGTCTTTTTTGATGAAAATGTTTACCTTTGCCATTGCCTTAAGGGATTAGAAGTTTAATAGTTTTGAACTAGTAATCGGCTGACCTATTTTTTTACGAATGGATCATCCCGAAGGCGGAGTAAAGACTGAAGAATCGGGTTTCTAATGATATTTCATGAATTTGAGTGCATTCGAGCAAACGGTTTTCTATTCGCTCGAGACCTCCCTTAAAACCTTCATCGTAAAACGGTGGAGGTTTTTTGTTTTTAGACGACTTTGTTGATGAAGAATAATCCCCATCAGAGTCACTCGAAGAGGACTCTGATGCAAAGGGATCAACAAAACTTTTCGCTTAAGAGGTATGAAGCAGTTGTGATAAATTGATATTTTCGAATACTAAATCAACGTTGTGTCGCTACATGTTCAGCATAGTGAGAACCATGAAGTATATTTCTGCACGGTCACGTGCTATCAATGGTTACCCTTAATTGAAGAGGCTCAGGTGTATTACTCAGTATATCGCTGGTTTGAACATTTGAAGAATGATGGATGTAAGGTAGCGGGGTATGTGATTATGCCGAATCACTTTCATGTCTTACTTTATCCAACCCACAGTGATACTTCTCTCAACAAACTTGTTGGTGAAGGAAAGCGATTTATGGCGTATGATATTGTGAAGAATCTTGAGCGTTATGGAAGGCTTGACTTGTTGAAAGTACTGCAAGAAGGTGTTGAGACAAAAGAAAGGTTGAGAGGTAAGAAGCATCAGGTGTTTCACTTATCATTTGATGCACGAAAATGTTTTAACGAGAAAATGATTGAGCAGAAGTTGGATTACATACATCATAATCCGGTTCGCGGTAAGTGGTCACTAGTAGATGACTTTGCCAGGTATCCACATTCGAGTGCAGGCTTTTATGAATTGGGTGAGGTTGGTAACTTTGAGATTGTTCATTACAAGGATTTGTGAAGCGAGTAGTTTGCGGCTTCGAATCATCAGAGTCCTCTTCGAGTGACTCTGATGGGGAGTAAGTCCTCTTCGAGTGACTCTGATGGGGAGTAAGTCCTCTTCGAGTGGCTATGATGGGGAGTACATTAAGAGAACAATGTGCAATTGAATGAACTGCTAATTAAATCGGTTGAATTACCAGTAGAGTTAAATGAGACTCTTGAGAAAAAATGGTTGCAAGAATCATTGAAAAAGTAAATTAATGAATTGGGTGAGGTTGGTAACTTTGAGATTGTTCATTACAAGGATTTGTGAAGCGAATAGTTTGCGGCTTCGAATCATCAGAGTCCTCTTCGAGTGACTCTGATGGGGAGTAAGTCCTCTTCGAGTGACTCTGATGGGGAGTACATTCGGAAAATATTAAACTGTATTGATTAAACTTTTTAGGAAATTTGAAGTCTAAACAATTATGATGAAATATCTAACACTCCTTTTTATTCCAGCATTTTTATTTTCAGGGTGTAGCAACGATGAAGAGCCTCAACCTGTCCCTGTTGAATCCATGTATTTTCCTTCCAATACCGGCACGGATTGGGAAACAAAATCACTTGCCAGTTTGGGTTGGAATGAAAGTGCCGTACAACCTTTAAAGGATTATCTTCTTGAAAAGAACTCAAAATCGTTTATGATTCTTGTAAACGGCAGAATTGTTATGGAGGAGTATTTTGATGGACATACATCAACTTCTTCCTGGCCATGGAATAGTGCAGGTAAAACATTGGTAACCACTACAACAGGAATAGCACAGCAAGAGGGGCTGCTCAATATCAACAACAAAGTATCACAATACCTAGGCACTGGATGGACGAGTGAACCAATAGAAAAAGAAAACTTAATAACATCAAAACATTTGCTGACGATGACGTCAGGGATTAATGATGAAAGTGATTTTGTAATAAAAGCGAATTTAACATACCTGGAAGATGCCGGTGTGAGGTGGTCATACCATAATGTTTTTCAAAAATTAATGGATGTTGTGGCAGCGGCAAGCAGCCAGGATTTTGAGACGTATTTCAACGCCAAATTAAAAAGCAAAATAGGAATGGAAGGCGCCTGGGACAATGGTGTTATTTTTAAAATATATAATAGTAATACCCGTAGTATGGCGAGGTTTGGACTACTGGCACTGAACAAAGGAAAGTGGGTAGATGAGCAAATTATAAACGAAACTTTTTTTAATGAAAGCGTTAGCACATCGCAAGGCATAAATCCAGCGTATGGTTATTTGTGGTGGTTAAATGGTAAGACAAGTTATATGGTGCCGGGTGGTCAAACCGTTTACCCGGGACTTTTAGTGCCGAGTGCCCAGACCGATATGTATGCTGCAATGGGTGCGGAGGATCAACGCATCTATGTAATTCCCAGCAAAAATATGGTAGTAATAAGAATGGGAAATGCATCCGATCCGGAAAATCCCAATTTTGCACTTTCTGGATTTGACGATGCGCTCTGGAAAAAAATAAATGCTGTAATAAATTAATAAGGTTTCTAAAAAAGGGAAGCTACTCTTTTACCTTCAACGGCAAGAGTGAAATGCATACGGAAGTAACTTCCCTCACCGATTTCTTCATCGAACAAGATTCTATTGGTTCACGGGTAGCAACGCGCTTGCTTGCACACAACATCCGCGCGAGAAGGGGAGGGTTTACGAAGGAAAAATGTATTGAGATCTAATGCTTTTTTCGAAGATTTGAACATTTGTTTATTTGAAATGTTAACTTAGGTGAATCATTCAACTTTCCTTTCACTAGTGCGTCTAGGTCTAATTGTCTTTTTTTGTGGGGTGAATTCTCTGGCCTATGGTCAGTCATCAAAAGTTGATAGTCTTCAACGGCTCATTAATGATGAAGGGGAATCCAAACGAAAGGTTGAATTGCTGAATGAGTTGTCATTTACTTTTTTTGATCTTGACGTAGAGAAGGCAAGTTCATCGACCGAGCAGGCACTTCAGTTAGCAGATAAGATTCAGGATAAGCGTGGTGGGGCATGGGCGCTATCTTATCGTGGACTTTATTTTCTTTTTAGTGGAAATTTAACCGAGGCCAAAGACTACTTTGAACAGTCGCTTGCTGTCGGCAAAGCGCTTCACGATCCGGATATAGAAACCTATTCTCTAACTCAACTTGGAAATGTTTACCGGGATGAGGGGTTGTTTGATTTGGCTCGTCAATTCTATCAGAAGGCCATCCATCCCAATCTTCGCGGTCAGAGCCAATACTATCGATCGGTTGTTTTCATGAACATGGGTCGTTTTTACCTGACGATTCACGAACCTGATTCAGCACTCAACGCAATTCATGAGGCTATGAGATTGCGAGCATCAAAAACAGATTCAGTCCGGCTTGCTGATGCCTGGATTTTGATTGGTAATTGTTACCGCGGCAAAGAGGATTTTGATGAAGCGGAAAAGTATTACCAGAAGGCATTTCGTATTTCTGAAGGTGAGCCATTTATTGAAGCCGACTATCTTCAAAATATGGGTGAAATTCACTTTAGACATGGTGACTTTCAACGTGCCCTTGAAAACTGGGCGAAGGTGCTGACATATCATCGGAAGAACCAATATAAGTACATGTTAGCTGAATTGTTGTTTAGAATGGGGGCGGTATTTGAAGAGCAAGGTTATTTTGAACTCGCGAACGAATACCTGGCCGATGCATTAAAGGTATCTGAAAAGGCTGGCTACCAGTATCTGACGGGTGGAATCTACAACGAACAAGGCTGGGTATATTACCGTACTTTAAATTTCAAGATAGCGCTGGATAATAATTTAAAAGCCGAACAGATTTTTAAAAAATTGAAGGCAAGATTTGAACTGGCCGGGTGTTGGGATTTGCGAGGATTAATTGAACGAAATCTGATGCACTTCGATACGGCTTTAACCTATCACAAAAAAAGTCTTGACATCAGGATTCTTTTAAAAAACAAAGGAGAGATATCAGACGGAAATTTTAATCTGGGTGAGTTCTATTTAAAGACGGAAAATCCGGAAACAGCACTGCCTTACTATTTCAAAAGTTTAGCAATAGACAGGGACTTAGATAATAGCTATGGCATGAGCCTCAATTATAATCGTATTGGAAAAATCCATACCCAACTCTCACGTTTTGATTCCGCCAAAATATATCTTGATAAATCCTTAGCCCTTGCATTGCCCATTTCAGCAAATGATATTTTTCGCGACAATTACTATGACCTCGCCAGCTACTTTGAAAAAGTAGGAAAAGACAAACAAGCCATTTATTATTACAAAAAGTACAATCAACTTTCGGATAGTATTTTCAGTAAACAGACCTCCCAAAGCCTTGCTTCCTATCGCACCTTATACGATGTAGAGCGAAACGAACAACAAATTGAATTGCTGAATAAAGATAATCAACTTGCAAAGTCTTTGGTTTCAAAGCAGAACACAATCCTGTACGCAGCGGTAGCGGGTGTATTCGCATTGTTGATATTGGCTTTCATGTATTACCAGTTTAACAAAAAGTTAAGAAAGCTAAATTTTTCGTTGGCCGAGAAAAACGAAGAAATTCAAGCACAAGCAGAAGAGTTGCATGAAAGCAACCAACTCATATCAGGTGTAAATGAAAATCTGGAGGCACGCATTGAACAGCGAACGTCAGAACTGAAGCAGGCATATAACGAACTGGATACTTTTTTCTATCGCTCCTCTCACGATTTCAGGAGACCATTGACAACCTTTATGGGGCTTGCTGAAGTTGCGAAAATCACCGTAAAAGATAGGATGGCGCTGGAGTTATTTGAAAAAGTAAATGAAACCGCACATAACCTTGACAAGATGTTGATGAAACTTCAATCCATTAGCGACTTAGGGGTTGAGGAGATTGTTTACAAACAGATTTCCCTTGAGAACAAATTTAAAAATGAAGTGAATCGCGTTAGCCAGGAACTTCTTCAAAAAAACATTCGCACCGAAATCCGTGTTGATTCATCGATGGAGTTTTATTCGTACCCTGCATTGGTTAAAATTATTATCGAGAATGTTGTTGAAAACGCAATTTCATTTTCTGGAAGACGAGATCCTTGTATTTTGTTGAAGGGATATAAAAGAAATGATGAAATTGTTATGGAAGTAGAAGACAATGGCCAGGGTATAGAACAGGAATATATAGCCAAAGTGTTTGATATGTATTTTCGTGGAACGGAACACTCGAAAGGAAATGGACTTGGACTTTATATTGTAAAGAAAACAGCAGACAAATTAAAAGCTCGTGTTCAGTTGCAAAGTGAAGCAGGACGGGGTACGAAGATTTCAGTCATTTTTCCAATCAGCATAGATGCTTAGACATCCTCCATTTTAATACAGTCTTTTTAGATTAGCCCTCGAGTACAACCGAAATCTTTTCCCGGCTTGACTAGTAAATAGGATTCTGTAAATTCATTCGCACTAATAATCTTGTAATTCCCCTGCAGGAATGCTATTGTGGAGATAAGTTGTGGACGATTGTAGAATTCATTCAACAGCAAATTTCATTTGTAATTATCGGAGACCATCAAAAAGGCCAATCAAAGGTTATACAGCCCTTTAAGTATTAAGATTCATCCGGCATTAATATTGAGTACTTACATATGGACAACTAGCAATGTCCTGAACAACTACTCACTATATCATTCTTTTTATGAAATCAATCTATTCCATTTCCGCCCTTGCCTTTCTGTTTGTAATCCTTGCATCGTGTAGTGATGATGAGGCAATCAAAGTGCAAGACAACTATGACGACACTGAAATGATTACGATCATGAACGTTATGTCAGTTGAGATCGATTCTCTGCAAATGAAAGGAGATCTTGAGCGGGATTTTTCCATGCTTATGATTATCCATCATCAGGGTGCTATTGATATGGGAATGAAGCAGATTGCAAAAGGTGATGATGCTGCATTAAAAATCATGGCAAAGGAAATGATTGATAAGCAACAATCGGAGATGGATATGCTGGACTTATTTTTAGATGAGCATAGTGGTAAAAGTTCTCCTCAGGGGTATCACTGGGATGATGAAGCGGAAGCTTCAATGACGCAGATGAATACTGATGCTGCTCTTCAAGGCACAACAGGAGACGCAGATCATGATTATGCTGCGCTTTTAATTCATCATCATCGCGCAGCTAGCGAAATGGCACAATCATTTTTGGAGCATATGGATCAAAGCGAGTTGCAGGAAATTGCAAACAATATGATTGAAGATCAAAATATCAGAATAGAAGAACTTCAAAACTGGCTTCTTCAAAATACGTCTCACGATTAAGTATCTATTTACTGTTTTTATTCCAGTAGATTTTCAAATTGTGACTTGCTCTTCCGGCTGCGATAATATCCTTTTTACCATCACCATCGAGATCAGCAACTTGTAAATCTTCGCACGCCATTCCGTTGTCGTCAATCCAATATCCTTTCCAGGTAACGACTCCGGAGATATCGGAAACAAAAATTTTGATGCCTACTTTATTTTCTTTGTTAGGTTCACGCCATCCAACAATAATTTGATCTCTACCTGTTCCCAGTAAATCAGAGGAAGCGAGTGCATGACCCTGGTTTAGATCGTCAGTCAAAACAACTTTTGTAATGTTGTCGTGTATAGCTAGTTCATTTCCATGCATCGGTGTTATTCCCGCAAAGACTCCGTTTCTTCCTGCAAGTATAACTCTCATATCACCGGAGATTATTCTCACTTCACCGAAACTTTTGTCCTTGATCTGAAACCGTTGATCGTATTGAAGCCATTTATTACCATTGTTGCTACCGTCAAACCTAAAAGACTTTATACCTTCCTTTCCACCAATATGAATTGACTCACCCGTAGTTTCCGCTTGGATCACGTCAAAGTTATGTGTCATGTGCATGGATTGATCTACTACATAATATTTCCATTTTTGTGCTGGATGTTTAGGCATCTCATATGCAATCACTTTTACGCCATTGCCTTCTCCGTTTTTATTTCCTCTGCCATGAAGGGGCACTACAATCAGTTGATACCTATTATCTTCAACTTTTACCCATTTCATTCGGTGAACTGTTGGCTCAGCGTGAAGCTTAATAGTCGTCCACAATTTTGTTGGATCTTTCGGTCTCACTAAATAATAAACGGCTCCTGATTTAAGGGTATCAGAAGTTTCGCCCGGATTCCATTGAGCACCAACAGCCACTTCTACTTTTCCGTCACCATCAATATCGCGTGCAGCGATGCATACATTGTCGAATTCAGTAAGATTCTCCGCTAAGACAAATCGTTTCCAATCACCATTTCGATACCACACAAATTGCTTTTTGTCAGCCAGAAGTATATCTGGTTTTGTGTCACCATCTACATCTCCGATGGCAAGGCCGTAGCCAATTGATATGGTATTATCAATTACCTGCGATTCAAATTGAGGTGAATCGTTTTGAGGCAGGAAGAATTGAAACATAAACGGGATGAAGAATGAGTTAAGCATAGTAACCATTTCTTAGTATGATAAATCTACCTAAATCATATATCATATTGGGTGAGAAATCAGATGGATTTTTTTTATAAATTAAGCATCTATTGCTTCCCTGAACTGGTCTTTGAACAACTCTGTCAATGATTGGAAATTTTATTTAAACCTCCCTGCCATGATCCGCAATTATTTAAAAGTCGCCTTCCGTAGTATTTTTAGAAACAAACTAACGGCCTTTATCAACATAGCCGGCCTTGCCTTGGCCATGACCTGTGCTGTCATGATTTATCTGTACATATCAGATGAACTTAGTTATGACCAGTATCACGCAAAAGCAGATCGAACCTATCGCATAACGCGCGATTTTCTTTCTCGCGATGGAACACCGAATTTACTATTGGCTAATGTAGCTCCTCCCATTGGTATGCTGGCGAAGAATGATTTTGGAGAGATTGAAGTTATGGCTCGAACCATTAATTATGGATTTACGGTTGGCCTGGAAGAGAATGGAGAATTGAAAAAGGTATTCAATGAAGAGTATTCATTCGTTGCAGAACCTGGTATTTTTAAAATCTTCGATATCAACATTACATCAGGTGATCGCGAAAAAGCATTGGAGCGTCCATTTACAGTAATGCTCTCGGAGAAAGCAGCGAAGAAATATTTTGGAGATCAAAATGTTATTGGAAAACGACTGCGTGCCGATAGCAGACTTGATCTTGAAGTGACAGGTGTCTATGAAAATCTTCCGAAGCAATCACACTGGCATCCTGAAATGTTGGTTTCGTTCAGTACGCTTGACGACACAATGGTGTATGGAAGGAGAGGACTCGAAACCAATTGGGGCAATAATTCATTTGGCACTTACATTTTATTGCATGAGGGAGTTGATGCAAAGAAACTTGAAGCGCAGATGCCTGATTTTCTAAATAAGCATTTTGGTCCCTATGCCATCAGCAATTATGGAGCGCCTCCGGATTTTATTGCCTCCAAAGCCACCACACTTCACGTTGAAAAAGTTACAGACATACATTTGAATTCGCATCGGGCTGATGAATTGGAAGCTGGCGGAAGTATTGAGCGTGTTTACATGATGGGTATTATCGGATTGTTTATCGTGCTCATTGCGTGCTTCAATTTCATTAATCTATCAACAGCTCGTGCAACGATGCGTGCCAAGGAGGTGGGCCTGCGTAAAGTAGTAGGGGCACTTAAGAATCAACTCGTGTATCAATACTTAAGTGAGTCAGTATTGATTTCATTTTTTGCCATGATCTTGTCATTGATCTTGTCGTTTGTAGCAATTGGCTGGCTGAACAATTTTACAGAGAAAGAACTGTCACTTAATTTTATTGAACATAGTAATGTACTGATTGGAATCATTGCCTTTGCGATTGGTGTTGGAGCGTTGGCAGGTATTTATCCTGCGTTTGTTATCTCATCCTATAAACCTGCACTTGTTTTGAAAGGTCAGCAAGGTTCTGTAAAAGGAAAGGGTGGTATTCGAAAATTTCTTGTCGTTGCACAATTCTCTATTTCTATCGGGCTCATCATTGCAACAGCCATTACCTTTCAACAATTGGATTATCTTACTTCGCGCGATCTGGGTTATGATAAAGATAAAATCATTATACTACCCTATTACAATGAGCTTGCTGACAATTATGAAGCATTCTATAATGAATTAACAAAATCATCTTTGGTAAAGAATGCAGCACGCTCAACACTTATCCCAACCAGTAGATTATTGAACAGCGCAGGACCTCCATCCATTATGAAAGGAGACAGTCTTATCAATTCAACCGTTGAAACAAAAATGGTGTATGCCGACCATGAGTTTTTCAAGACTTACAATATGCAGTTCGCTGCGGGTCGGGATTTTGATAAATCCATTATAACAGATGATTCGCTTGCCTTTATCATTAACGAAGCAGCGGTAGATAAGTACGAGTGGAAGACTGCAGGAGAGGGTGTTGATAAGGATTTTGCATATGGAGGTACAAAAGGTAAATTAATAGGAGTAGTAAAAGATTTTCATTTTGAATCCTTGCATCAACAAATTGTTCCGATTGTATTTTTTCAAGTACCCTCCAATAATTATAATGACTTATCAATAAAAATAACAGGAGATGATTTTCAGGAGGGTGTATCCTATGTAGAAAAAGTATGGAAGCAATTTGCGCCCAATCAACCGTTCGATTATCAGTTTCTTTCGGATCGCTATGAACGATTGTATCAGGCAGAAGAAAAGCAAAGTCAGCTCTTCACGATATTTTCCGGACTTGCTATTTTTATTGCGTGTCTTGGTCTCTTTGGATTAGCGACCTTCAACACGCTTCAACGCGTGAAAGAAATTGGTATCCGAAAAGTCTTAGGTGCTTCTGTTCCGGCAATCCTGAAATTACTTTCAAAAGAAGTAGTAACGTTGATTATTGTTGCCAGTGTAATAGCATGGCCCATCACCTGGTTTGCCATGAGTAAATGGCTTGGTTCATTTGCGTATCACATCGACATGAATGTAGTGGTCTATTTAGTTGCTGCTGTCGTTGCTGTATTGATTGCTTTGATAACCGTAGGTGTGCAAACGATAAAAGCAGCCATGACTAATCCTGCGAATACATTACGTTACGAATAGGTAACAAGCATTGACAATATTTTTTTTATAAGGGTAAGGTATTAATCAGCGGCCATAAAATGAAAACAGGCAGGTTATAATTAACCTGCCGATTCAATAGGTATTTTGATCGCCATATCTGCATTAAAACCGCACAAGCGTATTGTTGCGGTTTTAATATTTAGTAGCTTTATGTTGTATTAGTTTCTGATTCACACCTGTACCAGTAGTTGGATTTGAGTAGAGTAGTGAGTTGTAGCATGTGTGTAATCTTTAATTTCTTCTTGGTCGTTACAATTTTATAAAGTGAAATAATATGAGTACCCCAAAAAAAACCCGGTCAACCCTAATTGTTCTGTTGTTTGTATCCATTTTGGCCAGCTGTGGAGGAGGCGATGATGATCCGAATCCTGGAGGTGGTGGAACTACTGTAGATTTAGAGGATTTGCCAGAAGATACTGGTGGAACGCATACCCCTATTCTTCAAGGAACTACCTCTGCAGTGTTTGGTTACTACGAATATCTTCCTGGCGGATATGCTGCAAACACAAATAAATATCCACTCCTTGTATTTTTGCATGGCCAGCCCGAACGAGGTAAAGGAGATACCAAGGCTATACTCGATAAAGTTTTAGTCAATGGTCCGCCAAAATTAATCAAAGCAGGTACCTGGGATCCTAAGTATCCGATGATTGTTATTTCACCTCAGTTCTATCAGATTGCCGGTGATGACAATGTAAATAACTGGGGTGGCGGAAAGCCAGCATACCTTAAAGCCTTTATTGAATATTTGAAGGCCACCTATCGCGTTGATGAAAGCAGAATTTACCTGACCGGATTAAGCCATGGTGGTAACGGAGTATATGATTATTTGATTGGTTTAACAGAACCATTTTACATTGCCGCAGCAGCACCGATTGCCGCTTATGGACACAATAAGAAATTTGCAATTTGTAAGAATACACCAATCTGGACTTTCGTGGGAGAGAATGATGCTACGAATTTTAGTACGAGCAAAAATTTCGTAGAAAAATATAATGCTCAAGTCCCTGCTCCAAAATACAATGCTAAAATTTCCACTTTCGTTGGCGCTGGCCATGATGTGTGGACAAGAGTTTACAGTGGAAGCGGAATAGATACTGCTAATCCTGCCTATTCCCCTTTTGATATGAAACTTTATGATTGGATGTTTCAGTATAAAAAGGAATAACCCAGCATTTTAACCAAACAAAAAAGTCACCGTTACAATTGTAGCAGTGACTTTTTTGTTTGATGTAGTTATGGATATTATTTCAAAATGAATTCTGCCATTTTAAGATCTCGAGAATTTCCTCCAATGAATACTTGGAATTTTCCGGGCTCTGGTCCGAAAGTCATGTCCTGGCGATAGAATGAAAGATTATCGGAACTTATTTTAAATGAAATATCTTTTGTTTCGCCTGCCTTTAGCATTATTTTTTCAAAGCCTTTCAGTTCAAGAACAGGTCGTGTTACGCTTCCTACTAAATCGCGGATATATAGCTGAACGACTTCGGCACCATCGCGCGAACCGGTATTAGAAACTTTGCATGAAATCGTTAGCTCTTCTTTTTCATTTATGGTGCTTTTGGAAAGTGTAAGATCGCTGTAAGAGAATGTGGTGTAGCTTAATCCATAACCAAACGGATACAAGGGTTCGTTGGAAACATCCAGGTAGTTGGACTGAAATTTTGAAAACCATTTTCCTGTTAACGGGCGTCCGGTATTTTTATGTGCATAATATAAAGGCACTTGTCCAACGTTCTGCGGAAAGGTTGTTGTTAGTTTTCCGGAAGGATTTACATCACCAAACAATACATCGGCAATGGCATCGCCTGCTTCGCTTCCACCAAACCACACGTTCAGAATGACCGGTACATTTTCTTCTTCCCACTTTAGTGCTAATGGGCGACCAGTGAACAGCACCAGCACCACCGGCTTTCCAGTTTTTAATAATGCCTTCACTAAATCGCGTTGGGTTTCGGGGATTTGAATGTTAGTGCGACTCGATGCTTCACCGCTCATTTCGGCTGCTTCGCCCAGGGCGACTACAATGACATCGGCATTCTTTGCTATTCGCAAGGCTTCCTCCCGCAGCTCCGATGCTGAACGCTTATCGCGATGCAGGGATTTTCCAAACAGGGTTGAATTCGCTTCGAGTACTTCATCTTCATCAAGATTTGAACCCTTTGCGTAAACTATTTTTGCATTCGTACCCACCGCTTTTTTCAAACCTTCGAGCACCGAAATGGATTCTGAAAACCTTGCAGCCACACTCCAGGTTCCGGTCATATTTTCTTTTGCATCCGCCAATGGCCCGATCAAGGCGATGGTTCCTGATTTTTTAATGGGGAGTATGTTGTTTTGATTTTTTAACAATACAAAACTCTGAGCAGCAGTGCTTCGGGCTTCGGCACGATTGGCGGCAGTGAACACTTCTGTCTTCGCGCGGTTCTCATCGCAATAACGATATGGATCATCAAATAAACCCAGTAAAAATTTAGCGCGTAAAATTCTGCGGCAAGCGTCATCGATTAGTTTCTCATTGATCTTTCCTTCACTCACGGATTTGCCCAGTGTGGTGAGCAATCCTTCACTCACCATGTCCATATCCAAGCCAGCCTCCAGCGCCATGGTCGAAACGTATTGAAGATCACCAAAACCATGATTGATCATTTCACTTACACCGGTATAATCAGAAACCACAAAACCGTTGAAGCCCCATTCCTTGCGCAGCACATCCGTAAGCAACCATTTGTTGGCCGTTGCTGGTACGCCATCAACCTCGTTGAACGAAGCCATGATACTTCCTGCGCCTGCATCCACTGCGGCTTTGTATGGAGGAAGGTATTCGTTGTACATACGGTTTCTGCTCATGTCTACCGTGTTGTAATCGCGACCTGCTTCACCGGCACCATATAAGGCATAGTGCTTCACGCATGACATGATGGTGTTGTTCGCGGATAGATCATCACCCTGATATCCTCTTACCATTGCTTGCGCGATCTGCGAACCCAGATAAGGATCTTCACCACTACCTTCTGAGATGCGGCCCCACCGAGGATCGCGAGAAATATCTACCATGGGTGAGAATGTCCAGTTAATACCATCGGCACTGGCTTCCGTAGCAGCAATGCGCGCACTGCGTTCAATCAACTTCATATCCCAACTGCAGCTCAGGCCCAGAGGAATCGGAAAGAGTGATTCATATCCGTGAATCACATCCATACCAAAGATCAACGGAATTTTTAACCGGCTTTTCTCTACGGCAATTTTCTGCATCTCGCGGATGTTCGCCACCGACTTGATGTTGAACAAGCCACCTACTTTTCCTTCCGCTATTTTTTTGGCGATATCAGAACTCTCGACAGCACCTGTAGTAAACGCACCGGCTGACGGTAGATTGAGTTGTCCGATTTTTTCTTCGAGTGTCATGAGGTGAAGAATAGAATCTACTCGAGCATCTACACCTGCTATTGGATGTTGCGTTTCAGGTTGGCAGGAGATAAGAAATGAAAGCGCCATCATCGAAAGGATAACAGCGCTCTTCAGTTTAGGTAATGGTAAGTTCATATCATTTTTTAGTTTGAAATTGGGCTTCATCAGCCTTCCCTTTCGGGAAGGGGTGATGAAGTGGGCTCCAAGAATTATTTAAATCCTAATTTCGTTTTGGCAACTCCAACTTCCGGAGCTGACATGAATAAATTCCATAGCAAGCCTGAGCGATGATTTTCAATCATCACAATAGCAGGGCCTTGATCAATCGCCAGGTATCGTGGTAAATACCAATTTTCTTGTTCGCTGAAGGCATCATAAAATCCATATACACCAAATACCTTGTCGCCAAGATCTTCATAAAGATGGCGCACTACTTTCATCGACTCTTTAGGTGTATAAGGAAAAGAAGATAAGGCTGCAGTTGGTGAAATCACACCTAAGTCTTCGTTCGGACTATGAGCCGCGTATCCTTTAACAGAATAACTCGCAGTAAGTCCCCAACAATTTTCTCCGTAGCCCTTAAAGTGCTTCGGGTTTTCTATACAATATTGTCTGTTGATTAGAGTATGATTTGTATTGTGCTGCCAATAGTCAGCATAGTCGTCTTTGAGGTTGTGTGGATTAAGTCCAAGGAAAGAATAATGCGACCAGAATAAAGGTCCACCAAATTGTTGAGCACCATTGTGTTTTAAACTCAGGTGATAACCGTATTGCTCGTGTGTTGAGTCATTGCGAATTCCGCCTTTGCGTGCCCATCCTTCATGATACGCTTCAGCCGGAATAGTGTGCGTTGGTGAGCCTGCTGCAAGGAAATACATGATGAGGCATTCGTTATAGCCTTCAACAGCGAAATTCATTTTCCATTGATTGTTCCGGGACCAATGCCAGTATAATACATTCTGATTGTTCTTACGGTGCCAATCAAATTCTATTTCCTTCCAAAGTTTATCAACTTTTGTGGCCATTGCTTTTTCCTGAGGATTACCATCTTTAAAATATTGACGTACACAAAGTAATCCTTGTGCCAGGTAAGATGTCTCCACCAGATCACCACCATCATCATCGGAACTGAATGGTTTTACTTTTCCAGTTTCACCATTCAACCAATGTGGCCATACACCATGAAAGCGATCGGCTTTCTCTAACCAATTAACAAGTTTATTCAATCGCTCAAATCCTTGCTCACGGGTAATGAATTTACGTTCGATACCGACAAGGATAGCCATCACTCCAAAACCAGTTCCACCCGAAGTAACGACATGCTTGTCGTTGTCAGGATAAATATTGTCAGTATGAAAACGTTCTCGGGCAGCACCAGAGGTTGGTTCTGCACCATCCCAGAAATATTGAAACGTTCTGTATTCAACAAGCGTGAGAAGCGAGTCATCACTGATGGATGTATTTACTGATACACTCGTCTTGGTTGCAGGTGACGAACATGCTATTACAATCGACAGCAGAAAGAATCCGTAAAGCGCTACCTTTTTCATTACTCTATATTATTTTATTTAGTGAAATTCAGTTTTGTAAAAGCATCATCGACTTCCGGAGCTGACATGAATAAATCCCAGAGTAAACCGGTTCTGTGATTTTCAAGCATGACAATAATAGGTCCCTGATCAATGGCAAGATAAGAGTTGGCTGTCCATCCTTCTGTAAGATTGAACGCATCATAAAATCCATACTGTCCCCACATGCGATCACCCACTGTGTAGTAAAAAAACTTCATAGCCTTCATCGATTCGACAGGTGTATAAGGGAAAGAGGATAAGGCAGCAGTAGGTGTAATCACTCCTAAATCATTTCCTGGAGAATGAGCGTTATAACCGTCTTGGTTATCACTGGAGGTAAGCCCCCAGCAATCTTCACTGTAACCAATGTATTTCTTTGGATTGGCAATGCAGTAGGCACGATTGATCAACGTAGCATTTACATTCTGTTCCCAATAGTTGGCATACTCATCTGAAAAATGAGGATCTAATCCAAGATACGAATACTGTACCCAGAAAAGTGGTGCAGGACTTTCCAGTGGAAGTTTGATATTGTAATACATATTATTTTTCACGATGGCGCCATTCTTACCATAACCATTTGAATAGACTTCTTTCGGAATGCTATGAGTAGGAGAGGCCGCAGCCAGTACATACGTAATCTGTTCTTCAAAATATCCTGACAAGGCAAAGTTCATATCCCAATTGTAATTGGGTGACCAATGCCAGTATAATACATTTGAATTATTTTTTCGATACCAATCCCATTCCACCGTTTCCCAAAGATTGGTAATGCGATTGATGAGGTTGTTGCCAACAGTATCGGTTGGTTCTAAATATTGACGGAAGGTAAGTAGGCCTTGCACTAGAAATGATGTTTCTACCAAATCACCTCCGTTATCTTTTGTGCTGAATGGAATTACCTTTCCGGTATTTCCATCGATCCAATGTGACCATGCACCATGGAAGCGATCAGCGGTTTCCAGGAAGGAAACAATTTTTTTCATTTGATTAACACCTTGATTGCGTGTTATAAAATTTCTTTCCATGCCGACAATAAGGGCCATGATTCCAAAACCAGAACCACCGCTGGTTACGGTATTGCCGGAAGTATTTCGTTCGCGCGCCAAGCCACTGGCAGGGTGGGCGAAATCGTAGAAGTATTTGAAAGTTTGTTGTTGAACGAGAGTCAGTAGTTCTTCATCTGTTATCGTTGGAAAATCCGGAAGCGGATCAGATATAGTATAGAATGTTTTAGAAAAAGATTGCAATGCCTCTTCGTTTGCACCTTTTAATTCATTGGATATAACGAATGAATATTTCCGAAGGTCTTTTAGTTTTTGATTTATAGTGACATTGACTGTCATATTCTCATTTGAAAGAGAAAAGAGAAGCGGTACTGGATTTCCCTGAAAGGAAACAAAAAAATAAGTTGAGGATGCAAATGACGGATCTATTGGATGGTCAAATGTTACATCAATCGTTGTGCTTTGGAGTGGAACATCTTTTATTCGGCTTGTGCTTAGTACTTCTTGTGCAGCAATCTTTAAAGACGTTACGGTTAATACTCCAGGAACCGTGGTAAACTCAATATGATATCCTGGAAACGTTTCACCTTGAACTCCTGTCAGTTCATTTGAAATGATGAAGTCATAGGTTTCTAAAGGTATTAGATTCTCTGTTGGCTGGACTGAAATGGTTTTATCTTCATCCAGATAAGCAACTGTAAAGGATATAATAGCACCATTACTTATTTGCCTTAGCTGAAGAGAGCTTTCAACCATATTTTTATCGAGGGCTGCTGAAAAGGTAACGACTATTGGTTTGTCTGTTGGCGCGCTTTTATTTTTTGTAAAGTCACTGAGGTTTAATGTATAGGCTCCAACACGCGCGGTGGCAAGTTGTATGATTCCAGGTGATATCTTCTTATTCTCTTCATCACAGGATGATAAATAGAATACGCCAAAAAGAAGAATAAGAAATAGAGAATACCGTTTTAGCATGATGAAGAAAAGATAAAGAAAAGGTTTCCGGGATCCCGGAAACCTTTAAACCAAACTAACCCAATAAACTACGACTAAGGTTTTCCGGAATTATACATAGATGAAACTTCCGCTGCTGTCAATACTTTATCATAGATGATCACATCATCCAATAATCCTTTAAAGTGGTTTGCGCTGGCTTTTTCGTAACCACCCCAGTCTTCAGCATCCCACATAGTTCCTGCACGTGACTGAACGAATCCAAAAGCAAGTTCATTCACTACATCGGGAGCAGCTCCACCATATTTAGGACCGCTTATGAAACGTTTGTTATCGTCATCTGGCCAAAGGTCAAAATCAAGTTCACGCATTTTTTCTCCGTTGGCATAATAGACTCCCTGTTTTGTGGTTGCATTATAAACATATACAATATGTGCCCACTTTTCTTTTATGATGGAAGAAGGTCCACCTGCTGCTGTGAGATCCTTTGTGAATACAAAACCTTGCCAGCCATCATTTGTATTGTCTTTACCATCTCCGTTGAAGCCGTTATCTTCTGAAATTGTTCCGGCTATCTCTGTTGTGGTGTTGTCGTATGCATATCGTGTTGCTAATTTCCAGCCAGAATAGCCTCCATAAATTTCAAATTGAAATCCGTAGAATGCACCAAGACCCATTACGAAATGACCTTTATCTGGATTATCCGTATGAAGTGCTGTTTTTACCCAGAAGCTAAGAGTCCAATCACCTTCGTTCATTAATTGATCTCCGTTTGAAATTTCGATGATACTGGTGGTACCGTTAAAAGATGCTGCTTTTCCAGCATCAGCTTTACGACCATCTGCATAGGTAATGGCTACAACTTGTGATGCAGTTGGATCAAATGAACCAATAATGTCGTTAGTGTTATCTTCAAATGTCCAATGAGCAATAGCACCTGGTACAGCAAATGTTCCTTCAGTGTTGAAGTTTCGCTCAATTGCAGCAGTTAATGCTTTGCCTTCGGAACTTGCAAGTCCTGCACCAAAGTTCACCACGAAAAGTGTTCCAGTGCTGAAGTTATCATCAGGATTGATCGTTACTGTACTACCATCAACTGTAATGGTTGCTGGATAGTCTGCGCCATCAAAGTCACGGGTTAATGTAATGGCATCAACTGTTGCAGCATCAACTGCGGTTGAGAATTCTGCGGTAATCGTTGCATCTGTTGGCACCCCTGTAGCACTTGTTGCTCCATTCAGGTCAATGCTTCCAGCGGTTAGTGAGGTTAACGTAAGTGCTGGTGGCTCATCTTCACTGCAACTTGTGATTGTAATGGACACCGTGGCTATTAGCCCCACTGCCAGTACCATACTAAAAATTGATTTTAGGTTTTTCATAGTTATTAATTAATTAAGGTTGAACATAATTTAAGTTTTACCATCCGGGATTTTGTTCCCAAATATTTTGTGTCAAATCCATTTCTATTTGTGGTAGTGGTAGTAATTCATGTTTGTTAGAAACAAACCCAAGTGGGCCAAGTACTGTTAATGCCTTGTTTGTCCGGACTAAATCCCAGAAGCGATGTCCTTCCATAGCCAATTCAACTCTGCGTTCGTGAAGAATAATGTCACGCAGATCATCCTTATCTGTTTCTGCGATGTCTGGTAAAACAGCTGCATTTCCTTCGCGAGCCCTCTCTCGAATTTTATTTAATTGAACAAGAGCCTCATTGGGTTTATCATTTTCATTGAGTGCTTCTGCAGCCATAAGTAAAACATCGGCATAGCGAAGTATTCTTCTATTGTGATCAAATTGAGATGGAACATTTATTCCGGGTGTCCATACTTTTTGATTGTAGCATTCTATTTCAATGGTTACGAGACCATCTTTTGTTTCATCCGGAGTACTACCATCACCGGCTATTGTTACGCCATCAATTTCTTCACCTAAGAAAATAACGGTTTTCTCAAGCCGTGGATCGTTCGCTTCAAAAGCATCCATAAGGTCAAGCGATGGCCTGTTAAAACCCCAACCGCGATTTGGAGTTCCACGAACTCCCTGCACGTTTCCGTATTGTCCACCACCAGTACCTTCAAAGCCAATAGCACCAACTTCGAAAATCGATTCCGCACCAAACTCTCCCGCTTTGCTATTTGCATCAGCGAAGTCCGGCATTAAATCATATTGAGCGGAGTTAATAACTTCCAATGCATACTTCTCGGCATTGATGTAATCGCCCTTAAACAAATAAACTTTTGCTAACAAACCCTTCGCTGCTCCTTTTGTAGCGCGACCAAGCTCCGCTGCATTGTAGTCTGACTTTTCAGGTAAACCGCTAATAGCAGTTAAAAGATCTTGTTCGATCAAATCATAAATTTCATCTACGCTTGCTCTCTCGGCTCCTAACACAGGAGCGGTAACTGTGATTTTGGGAACTTCTCCCCAGGCACGAACCAAATCGAAATAGAACAACGCTCTTAAGAAACTCGCTTCTCCAACATAGCGATTGCGTAAAGTCTCATCCATATCGATGGCCGGAACACTTTCAATGACTACGTTTGCTCGCTTCACCCCCTCATAAAGCGTATTCCACCATCGACTTAAGTTTGCTTCTGTTGCGATATGTTTAAAGGAATCAAATGGACCGATAGTCGTCCCTTGATCATCAGGGTTACTTCCTTTGCGAGAATCGTCCGACATGATATCCATAATGGGGAATAGTCCAAAATGAAAACTGGAATTCAGAATGATGTTATAAACACCATTTGTTGCCAACAGCGCATCGGATGCACTGGTAGGAAAATTCTCTTGCGTTAATTGTCCTTGCAGTGATTTATCTAAAAAATCACTACACGATAATGGAAGCAACAGAAACAACACTGTAGCTTGTAAAATCCTTCTAATAAATATTGATATACGTTTCATAAAATTGGAATGGATTTTAAAATGAAATATTAAATCCTACACTGTAAACTGATGGAACTGGATACAGACCGGTGTCAATTCCATTTTCTAGTACATTATCGTTTGAAACCTCTGGCGAGTAGCCAGTATACTTGGAGCTTGTGAATACATTGGTACCCCGCACATAAACTTGTGCAGACCTCATACTGATTTTTTCCATCAAACTTTTTGGTAGTGAATAGGCAAGTGAAATGCTTCGTAATCTGAAATATGATCCGTCTTGGATAAATCGGTCTGACTGTAAAAAGTTGTAACCGCCAGAACTTGCTCTGGGCTCTGAATTGCTTGTGCCTTCACCAGTCCAGCGATTAAAATAGTGCTGCTCGAAATTGTATAGGTCAGGCCTTACCGTTTCTTTGGCGTTGTATATTTTATTTCCCTGCTGGCCTTGAAAGTCAATTGAAATACTGAAGCTTTTGAAGGAAGCCTCAGCATTAAATCCGTAGAGGATTTTTGGAATAGGAGAACCGATATAGGTGCGGTCTTCTCCGTTTAAGATTCCGTTATTATCCGTATCAACAAAACGGATATCACCAATTCCGGCATTTGAAAGATGCGGGTAGGCATCCAGTTCCGCCTGATTTTGAAAGATCCCATCGGTTACATATCCATAGAAAGCTCCTATAGGAAGACCTTTTTTAGTTTTGGTTGTACCAGCTTGATTGTTAATGTAATCTCCGTCATCACCGGTACCCATTACCTGCATTGTTTCATTATGAATTGATGTGATCATCCCACCAATTTTATACCTAAAGCCTGCCGACAGTTCATCTGCCCAATTTAAACTCAACTCAAGACCTGTGTTTAATACTTCTGCCGCATTGTATGTAATGGCCGCTCCTATGCCATTGCCTTGATATCCTGGGATGGGTAAGTCTACAAGAATATCTTTCGTGAGTTTATTATAATAGTCGATTTCTGCGGTGAGCTTATCTTCAAGAAAGCCTACTTCTAAACCGATATCCGTTTGGTAAGTGCTTTCCCAAACCAAATCTGGATTTCCAAAAACTCCGTACGTAGAACCATCGTTTAGTATTTCGCCTGTACCAAATACAGCACCCTGGCCATTTAAAACAGAAGAGAATTGTCTGCTGTAGGAGATCTTCTCATTCCCCACTACGCCATAACTTGCTCTTAGCTTTAGATTAGAAAATAATTTTGTGTCCTTCACGAAGTCTTCATTGATGACATTCCATCCAAGAGCAACGGAAGGAAAATTCGCATATTGATTGGACGGAGTGAATTTTGAAGAGCCGTCTCTTCTGTATGTAACTGTAAATAAATAGCGATTGTCAAATGTATAGTTGGCTCTGAATAGATAAGATATCATTGAATAGTTCTGATTTAAATCTACACCGTTGTTGACAGAAGTTGGGACAATGTTTCCGGAGTTCAAATACCAAAAATCCTGCCCATCACGAAGAATGTTTTGACCTGAAGCACTTATTGATTCAGATGACGTTTCCTGCATGGTGTATCCTGCCACTGCATTTATGCGATGTTTACCTATTTCTTTTCTATACGTTAAGGTGTTCTCCCACAACCACGTTCCACCATCACCATATGATTTGTTCAAATCGCTTGTACTATTTTGTTGTTGAGGAGACACGAAGAAGATGGGTGTGAAACTCTTCGACTTTCCGTAGCTAAAGTCAACTCCAAAGCTTGATCGGAATGTGAATCCTTTTAGAAAATCTACTTCACCATAAAAATTGCCAACCGATCGAATACCTGTGTTATAACTATTTGTGTATTGTAAATCAGCTAAAACATTACCAACCCCTGGAACAGGTGAGTAGCTTCCATCGGGTTGGTATGGTTTAATTGTAGGTTGGGCTCTGTATACTACAAAAACAGAATTTCCATTTGTGTTTTGCTGAGTATAAGGAGTGAAAGCAAGATTGTTTCCTAACCGAATCGATTTAGAAATCGTGTAGGTATTATTTAGCTTAATGGTTAATCGTTCATAGGATGACTTTGGTATTATACCTTTTTGATTAAAGTATCCAACACCTACATAGTATTGAGCCTTACTGGACGCACCTGCTATTGAAACCTGATAATTCTGCATCGGTGCAGTATCGAAGATGAGATCTTGCCAATCGGTGTTGGGTACGGCATCAACATTATTGAACGATCCGGGCGTTATTTCATTTGCAATAGTGGCAAACTCTTTACCATTGAGCAGATCAATTCGTTTATTAAGTTTTTGAATGCTATAGTCAGCACTGAAATTGATCGTTGGGTATTCCTGACCTTGAGTACCCTTCTTTGTTGTAACCATGATAACCCCATTGGCACCACGCGATCCATAAATGGCAGTGGCAGAAGCATCCTTTAAAACTTCTATAGATTGTATGTCTCCAGAATTTAGGAAATTGATGTCGTCTAGAATGACACCGTCAACAACATAGATAGGACCTGAATTATTAAAAGTACCTACCCCGCGGATTCGGACGATAGGGCCCGAACCTGGAGCACCTGATGAACTGGTTACTTGAACTCCTGCAACCTTGCCTTGAAGAGCCATAACAGGAGATGAAGATGGAATTTTGGTGAGGTCTGAGCCCTTTAATGACCCAACTGCTCCAGTTAAATCCGATTTCTTAACGGTTCCGTATCCAATGACTACAACATCTTCTAAAACCGAAACATCTGTTTCAAGGCTCACATCAATAATTGTGCGCTCACCCACTAAAACAGTATTGGTTTTGAATCCTACAAAGGTGAAACTCAAGGAAGTTTCACTTGGACCGAGATCAATTGAAAAAGCCCCATCCATGTCCGTGGTCGTTCCTTTAGTGGTCCCGCTCACGATCACGTTTACACCGGGTAGTGTTTCTCCGGTTTCAGCGTCCGTTACCTTTCCCTTCACTGTCTTTGTTTGGGCGAAGGCAGAGGAAATGGTTAGAAGTGCAATAAAAACTGTTAAAATTCTCCTCATAAGCGTTGATGCAGTACAGCGTTTGTGTGTTTGTGCTGTAGGCAGAACTAAATTATGTAGGAGTCAAGTAGATTATGAGATTTTTCTAACAAATCAACCAATCCGAGGCTTGGAAAGTGTGTATTTTGAACATGCTTTTTTGCGCCTAAAAAACATTGATTACAATCGTTTTCTGGCCATTTTTAGATATTCAAGGCTTATCTTTTTGCGCTTGATAAACATGAAATTGAAGGAGCTGATCAGGCCTTTAATTTTATATTTTTTAAAGCTGTTTTTGTTTGAGAAGCGTTGGGAGCCGAGTCGGTAAAGATTACCTCTTCCCAGCGTGAAGCAGTGGGTTTTTTGCCTCTTTTTTGAAGCTCAGTGATGCTATCAACAACCTTGTGCTTAAAACTCCATACAGTATTAAGGCGCAATCCCAGCTGGGTGGCCAGGCTGTCCAGTGTCATATCCTTATTGCCGGTTACGGTAAGGTAGGCTATGTAAAAGGCCTTTTCAATTGGGAATTTGATGCTGTGGAATATCGTGTAGGCCGTAATGGATTCATTATAACCGCATCGTGAACACCTTCTGGCAAACTTTTGGGCACCATCAAAGTATTTTTCATTGTTGCATTTGCGGCAGTGAAATCCCTTTTCCCACTTTAAATTTTCCAGGAAGCGATCACAGGCCAGGCCATCAGGATAAAGGGTTTTGAATTGAGTATAGTCCATGGTTTTCTCCATGAGCCTTTCATTCAATACTTCTTTTATGCTGTTCTTCAGCTTCCAATTATCCAGGTCAAGGATAGAATTGATCTGATTTATTTCGATTGACTGGCGCTCTAATTTGTGATTGATTTCTTCCAGCAAATGATTCTTCTCATTCAACTCCACCGTCCGTCCTTGCACCTTTTCCTCCAGCTCACGATTTACCTTGTCTTTTAATTTCATGTTCACTTCGTGCTGATGGATGATTCGTTTCAATGCCCGGTCGCGCATGTCTTTTAGAATCTGAATCCGATCACCAAGAGCAAAGGTTAAAAGAAGCATTTCGAGTACAAAGCTGATGTGAAGGCTGTAATGTGAAAGTGTAGTTAGGGGAAGAACGTTTAGATACACCATCGTTCGCAGAAAGAATCCAATGAAGAGTTGGCCATAAGCAAAAACGAAAAATCGTGCAGGCCGATATCCTTTTGACCAAACCTGTATGGCGGTATAAAATATTAATGAGAGTGGGATAATCTCTACACTTCGATAGGCAAACAGCTCAGGATAGAAAAAGAACTCGATAACAAACATGAGCGATCGTAAAGCAATCATGATCTTCAATGCTTTGTTGAGAGTAGGAGCATTGGCACGTGTATTTAAAAACCTGCGTGTGAAAATGAGTGCCCAAAGAATTACGCCATACAGCGTTATGCCCAACATGTAATCATTCCACTCCGGATGGTTCGGCCATAAATATTGAAATCCGATTCCATCCAGACTGAAAGCGTAAGCTGCAACACTCAATAGGTAGAAGATGTAATAGATATTTTTTATTTCCCGAATGGCGAGATACATCAGAAAATTATAGAGAATGATGATGAGGATCATTCCATAGAATGTGCCGAATAGAAAATATTCGTTGAGTGCATAATAAATAAATCGGTCAACCGATCGGAACGCAATTCGGATATCGGCAAAGTCGTGGGATCGAACATTGAAATAATAGTAGACAACCGTATCCGATTTCATATCGAGATGAATCTCGAAATTTTTATGAAGAAAGGTTCGCTTATCGAAGGGTTGCGTATCACCCATCACGATGCCACGGTAGGAGCCATCCTCTTGTGGGATGTACGCTTCTATGTAATCGATCGTCTGATCGTAAAATTCAAACAGCCAGATTTTTTTTGAGTTTGCATTGTGATGAACCGGGAACCGAATCCAATACGATGCATTCGTTTTAAAATCTTTATTCTGATAGGATTCGTGTTGGCGATACCGATTGGAGAACCCGGTTGAAGTAGCTTGAGAAAAAGTTATGGAATTCGTTTCGTCAATGTAATAGGTTAATTCGTTGAGCAGGAAATTTCGTTCATTAATACGATCATCTACTTCAATAGGCTGCTGAGCCTGCGCAGATAATGAAATCAGAAAAAAATATACAAGACTGAGGTATTTCATCTTTTATATAACGCGTTAAAAATGGGTTTCATTACGCATTTTAAGGCTCAATTCATTTAGAAATATCGGGAGAAAAAAGTAAAGAAAAGAGTAATTCTTTGAAGCGTTTCGTGAGACGCGAAATTACCACAGAATGTGGGTGTAAAAAGCTGGACTCACTCTATAAAAAGTACAACGAGTAGTGTACAAAGCTAAACTCGCTCTGCAAAAAGCTAAACTCGCTCTGTAAAAAGCTAAACTCGCTCTGCAAAAAGCTAAACTCGTTCTGTAAAAAGCTAAACTCGTTCTGTAAAAAGCTAAACTCGTTCTGTAAAAAGCTAAACTCGCTCTGTAAAAAGCTAAACTCGTTCTGTAAAAAGCTAAACTCGCTCTGTAAAAAGCTAAACTCGCAGTGTAAAAAGTAAAACTCGCTGTGTATAAAGTGCAACTCATACAGTGCAACTGTAAAGAACAGAACAAGGGCACCTGACCAGTCACCAGTCCGAGGCTACCTGCAACGGGTAACTGGCAACTCGTTTCAAAACCGAACACAGTCCGTACACGATGTCTTTTAGAACTTTGTTTATTAAATTGATCTTTATTGCTGATCTGCCGTATACTTGCTTTATGCTTCTAGCTTTTTGTTTTTCAGGATTATGATGGAGTTTAATTGGAAATCTCCACTAGTACCCAGGGTTGCCTTTCTGGCTGCGTCTATTTTTCTGTTTTCATTCTTTGCTTTTTCAAAAGGAGATTGGATTGTCTCACTGGTATTTTTAGCCTTGAGCGCTTACCAGGTAAAACTGTTGATTGATTACCTCGATCGATCCAATGGAAACGTGGCTGCCTTTATCGATTCCATTAAGTTTGACGATCTTACCTATTCTTTTAAAACGGAAAGCGATGATCCTGCTGTAAGAAGATTGCATCATGAGCTAAACGAAGCCATGACCAATCTACGCAACACGCGCAGGGAAAAAGATTCGGAGTTTCTCTTCTTCAAAAATATTGTAATGCATGTGGGTATTGGGCTTCTGGTATTTAAGGAGGATGGAAAGATTGAAATTTTTAACAGTGCAGCACGAAAACTTTTAAAGACCAATCGTGCGGATACATTGAATGATCTTCGCGAAGTACATGAACAACTTGTGTTTGTTTTTGAAAAACTAAAGACGGGAGGACGTGAACTCATCCGTGTAAAAGCAGGTGAAGATCTTTTGCAACTTTCAGTATATGCGATCGAGCTGACACTACGAGGCGAAAATGCAAAGCTGATTTCTATTCAGAACATTCAAAACGAATTGGAAGAAAAAGAAATGGAAGCCTGGCAAAATCTAGTGCGTGTGTTAACGCATGAAATCATGAATTCAGTAACACCAATTTCTTCGCTGGCAGGAGTGGTAGAAGAAGAATTGAAACCACACGTTTTATCCGATTCAGATTTGCCGCTTTCGAAAGATCAACTCAATGATATTCATCTTTCATTACAAACCATAGGTAAGCGCAGCGAAGGACTCATTCACTTTGTAAAAGAGTTTAGAAGCCTGACGAGCATTCCGAAACCACGACCCATTGATATTGGTATCAAATCTTTACTGGAAGAATTAACAATGCTTCACAGAAGGGACCTGAGTGAGAAATGTATACAACTTACCTTATCGGTTTACCCGGAGGATCTCACGATTTCTGCTGATCGGAATTTGATCGAGCAAGTTCTGATCAATTTACTCCGCAATGCCATTCAGGCTTTTGATGAGTCGGAGAATAAGGAGATTATTATCAAGGCATTCCTGAATGAAAAAACAAGGCCTGTTATTTCTATAAAAGACAATGGCACTGGCATCGAACCTGAGGCCCTTGATCGGATTTTCATTCCATTCTTCACCACGAAGAAAACAGGCTCGGGCATTGGACTTAGTTTATCGCGCCAGATCATGCGCCAGCATCAGGGTACGCTTACCGTAAAATCAACAGTAGGGAAGGGGACTGAGTTTTTTATGAGATTCTAAGTGTCCACAGTCCACTGTCGACAGTGGACTGTGGACACTTTATATAACTCGAAACTAACAATCCCTTGTGAGGCTAAAACGGATTTAATACATTTACCCCCACATTAACCCCGCTATGCAAGACATTCCTCTTAAAGTCACCAAGATACTGACAGAAAAACTCGGCATCGCAGAATCAGAAATCACCCCAGATGCAAATTTTGTTAAGGATTTAGGAATCGACTCACTCGATTATGCAGAAATTGTAATGGAGTTTGAGCAGACCTTCGATATCCGTATTCCGGATGACGATGCTGAGAAACTTCAAACCTTCGATCAGGCCGTGAAATACATTCAGGAAAAAGTAAACCTGAAATAATCTCAGCTCACCTTTTTACCCTCTTCGGTTTCAAAGTAATTGCAGATACGGGCTGCCTGACTTGAAATAGTTTTTAGAAAGGGTTCCCGCAAGGCAGATTCTGATATCGAATTGAGTTCCCAACCATTTCGCTCAGCGTTCCAAACCACTACGTGTTTCTTGTTATTGATGAGCAGGACATCCAGTTCATAAATTTCTTCCTGATGCCGGTCATGTAATCCGGTGAATTGAAGAAGTATGTGATTCTTCTTTTGTAATTCACCACGAACACAATCAATAGCGTTCAGGCGCATCAGCAACTTCGTTTCTTTATTCCAGGCCTTGAACATTAATTTTCGGTTCAAATAAAAATCCAATTCCATAAAATTGAGTAATGTTGAAGCGTGAACAACGAAGTTAAGAAGGTATTATTCATTGTCAATAAATTCGCAGGGGGTGGTTTTCAACCTGAAGTAGAAGGTTTGATGATTGATGCTTGTGAAGCAAGGGACATTGAATGTACCATTGAGTTTACGCAAAGCCGAGGGCATGCTACAGAACTAGCCCGTGAAGCTGTTACTAAAGGCTTTCAATATGTAATTGCCGTTGGAGGCGATGGTACTGTAAATGAAGTAGCACAAGGATTGGTTTTTTCAGATGTGCCAATGGGAATTATTTCCCGTGGGTCAGGCAACGGATTGGGAAGACACTTGGGGATGCCGTTAAAAATTAAAGAAGCGTTGGTGAGTTTGTTCGATAGCCGAATAATGGCAATGGACACTTTTACTGTAAATGGCAAGCTCTCTCTTAATGTATCAGGTATTGGTTTTGATGGGCATATTGCCAATCTCTTTGGCAGAAAAAGTAAGCGCGGATTGTTCGGCTATGTAAAACTGATCATTCGGGAATATATTCAGTTTCATGAATTTGATTTTCAGCTTTCAAATGCAAAAGGAACGATAGACCAAAAAGCATTTATCGTTGCGATTGGAAATTCTTCACAATACGGAAACAATGCGCGCATTGCTCCAGCCGCTTCGGTATGTGATGGTATTCTTCATGTAACGATGTTGAAGAAAGTTCCGGCTTATCGCGCTGATTTTATTTATGCCATGTTTGCAGGCGATATTCAGAAATCAATCTTCTGCGAAACATTGGAAACCTCTTCACTCCAACTTAAAACATCGCGACCTATTGCGTACCATATTGATGGTGAGCCGAGCGGTATTGATGATTCATTTGAGATCAGGATATTGCCATCCACTCTTCAGGTCTTAGTGCCAAACAAACCCAATCACACCAGGTCAGTATAGATACCACATGTACCAGATATTCTGGGTAGAGATAATAAGTCAAAAGCCGTTCTTAATTTACTGGAGTATCAAAAAAGAAATTTGAACTTCCACAAAACTGAAGTGGCAAAGTTAAAAGGATGAGTGTAAAGCTTTTTCTTCTTTATTTACCTCTGAAAAAACCCGCTTCAATGTAAAGGTAAAGGTGGAACCCTTGCCGAGCTCACTGGTTACGGTAATAGTTCCGCCATTGCATTCCACAAATTCTTTTGTGAGTAGAAGACCAAGGCCAGACCCTTTTTCTTTTTTAGTTCCCAACCTAGTGAAGTGAGTTTCGGCATTGAATAGCTTACCAAGATCAACGCCATCAATACCTACACCGGAGTCTGCTACGGAAATATCAACATGTTCGGAAGACTCCTTTAAATAAATGCGAACCACTCCGCCATTGTGATTAAACTTTATAGCGTTGTTCAATAAGTTACGGAAGATAAGTTTCAGCTGATTAATATCACCCCATACTGCAACATCGCTCCCGACTTCATTTAGTAATGTAATCTCTTTATTACGAGCCGCTTCTTCGTACATGGAAATCTTCTCTTCAACCAGCGGTTTTAGATAAACCACTTCTGGTTCAGCATGAATTCCTTTAAGTTGGGTTTGCGCCCACAGTAATAAATTATCAAGATCTTCATAGACAGAATCTAAATTCCGCTTTAGACTCTTCGTTACATCGGCAAATTCCCGTGGTGATAAATTATCAAGACTAACGATATCCATCAATCCCTTTAAACTTGCCACCGGGCTTCTTAAATCGTGACCAATAATCGAGAATAATTTATCTTTTGTTGTATTCAGATTGCGCAATTGCTGTGACTGCCGATAGATTTCAGTATTCTTTAATTTCAACTGGGCATAGGCTTTTCGTATCAGGCGATTGCTATATAGAAAAACAAGTAGCATAATAATCACCAGGCTAAGACAACCGATAAAGAAATAGGTCCATATCTTTTGTTGCCTGTACGCCTCTTCTTTTAGTTGAGTATCCTTCGTCAACAACTCAATCTCTGCCTGTTTTATTTCGGATTCAAACTTTGCTTGCATCAACGCCAGATACTCGTTGTTTCGTGTATCATAAAGTGAATCGTGAAGGTTCAAATAGAGAGATTGGAAAACGAGGGCTTCATTGGTGTTATGTTGCGCTTTCGCTATTTCCGAAGACACTTTGTATGTCTTCTCAAGATCATCCAGATACGAATGTTCCTTTGTTAGTATAATGTTTCCTAGTGCAACTCTTCTGGCTTTATCTAATTGTCCGGTTTCTAAATACACTTTTGCCAGACGATGGCTGGTAGAGGATAGTATAAAAGTATTTTTTTCTTTATTTCCGATCTCTATCGACTTTAGGTAATGCTGTATTGCGTTGTCGTATTTCTTTTTACGAAACTCAATATCGCCTAATGTGCGATTTGCAAATCCGTTCACGAAATAATTGGTATGAAAGACTGCCACCTTTGTGCAAAGCAATGCATAGTATGCGGCCGAGTCAAGGTGATTCAATTCAAGAAATGCAAATGAAATGTTATTTAGACTCCGCGCCTGCATGAGAGGATCGTTCATTTTTTTACCAACATGGTACGCTTTAAGGAAATACTCAATGGCGATGCTGAATTGTTTTTGTTCATAGTTTATGGCAGCAATGCCAATCCAGCAGCGTGCAATAGCAGCTTCATCGTTCAGTTCCTGGCTAACGTGCAATGCTTTTGTCGATTGCTCAAAGGCATTTGTGTAATCGCCTCTTCGATATTGAATCCAGCCTAGATTTTCAAGGGCCAGACCAAGTCCTTTTTTGTATTGAAGTTTTTCAGCGAGCTTAACATTTTCGAGCGCAAATGGAAGTATGCGATTGTTATCCTTGTCGCGTAATTGGCTAACAAACCCATTCACCAAAATTACCTTAGCCGTATCATCAGGATGATTTCGAATAGTGCTTTCAATACTATCAACTTCATTTTTCTGAGCGAGTGAAAAATGGGATAACAGTAAAAAAATTGCCGCAAAGCGAAATGCAACAGGCATAGTTAAAAAATGAATAATCTTTATGATTACACTCTGCAACTTCGTCAAGTGCTGTTAAACTTTCCCCGCAAAGTGGTTCAAAAACCTACATAATGAACACAATATAAAATTTCAATAATTAGGTCATTTACAGCATAATGGACCTGTAAATGAGGCTTTGTTGAGCGATTAAATTGTGGCAAAAGGCAAACACAATCTCTACATAAATGTAAAAACCTTACTTAATCAATGCGGATTAATGAATCATTTTGAGCCACAAAAGTCTTGTTCATCGACACCAATTGGCTGTCCAGAGGAGCATTAAGCGATGGTTCCGCATGATATTCAAGGGGATTTTCCTGGAAGTTTTCAATTTGTGACAGAGCATAAGTTTTGTGGGCCTTCCAGATTTCATTCATTGCTACTTTACTTTTCAGCGCTTCATACTGTTTAGGTTAGAAACCTAAGCGAATGAGGAATCCCGAAACCTGAATGGAAATTTCGCAAGCAGGAAGACAGGTTTGGGGAACGGTGAGTGATTTTAGAGGCTTGGTCTTTTTGTTGCATTCGATAACGAGTTGAAATATGCAAATATTTGATCAAGGTGATCTTCGTTTTTCACCGATAAACCATTTTCATTTATAAAGGCATTAACTTTATCAGCATCCTTACTGAAAATCGAAAGCATTTTCTTTTTGGAGTTGGGTACCAGCAAAACCTGATCACCTTGTCCGAAATAATACAATGCCTTCTTCAATATTTTATCATCGCGACTGCCGGTGTTCAGAGCAACATTATAATCTGCTTTCTTTACAACTAAATTTACCTTTTTGAATAAGGGAGTTGCCCCGTCTACGCGCACTTCAAAAAAACCATTAAGCACAGTCTCATTATAATGATATTCTTTGGTATTAATAAAAAATGAAGACTTGCCTGTTTGAGAATCCAACCATACAAAGCTTTTTACTTTAGCACCCGACAAGGCTTTGACTCCAGTCAATGTTTCAATATCTAATTCGTTTGTTTGAATATCGTAGCGTGCTGAGTATCCTTCAATTAATTTATCAACATCATAAAGTAAGATGGCGGATTTCTTCCATTCCAAATTCAAATACGTATCACCAATCACTTTACCTTCAGGAAGAGGTATGCCGTATATCATTTCATTTGTTCCTAATCCATTGGAATCAGTAAGTCGTTCAATTGTGTTCACTGCCCTGATGTTTGGAGGTAATACACTTCCTTGCTGTGCAGATGCTTGTAATGCAAAAAATGTAAATGAAAGTAGGATCACCATTTCTTTCTTTCGCAACGGACAGAAAAATAGTATTCGATTCATAAGGGTTTATATTAATCGTTGAAATAAAACCGCCCTCTTACATCAAGAGGGCGGTAAGACAACTATTTGGAAAACAAGGATTATAGCTTTGTTAATGTGTATGTGCCTTTAGCCGGATCCGCAGGCGTTGCTGCATCCAGTCTTTCGTATGACCACGTGATGTCAATGGTGCCATCACCATTCTTTGTGCCATCAATGGTAAATTTGCGTAACGGTCCTGGTGCAGCACCGGCAGTAACCGATCCTTCATGACCTGTGATACCCGGGCTGCAGAAATCGACCTGAAGTTCCGGATTAGCCCTTCCACTATAATACACGGGCCAGCATCCTCCGGTTACTTCATTGATCGTATATAATCCGGGCCGATCTTTTGTAATAGAGACTACGATCTCATCAACACCTCCGTCCAACTTCAGATCATCCAGTGTATAGGTTCCGCCACCATCGATGTTACCGCTTGCTTCTGTTACGTGATACAAACCCTCTTCCAGATCTTGCGACACACAACTTACCAATGTGCTTGGAATGGTGAGTGTGGTAGTCTTAGCATCGGATTCTCCCTTTTCATCCAATTGACTATCCGTTATGCTGACGACCAGATTAAGCGTGCGATCAGATTCATCCGGTAACAGAGCGCTTGGTGTAAAGGTGAACTTGAATTCTCCTGTTTCTTTCCCCACCAAAGCAGATACACTGGCATTGTCAAGTGTAACACTGCCAAAATCGGGAACAGAAGCAACAGCAGAAACGGAAGCTACTTTGCCAGGAGCATCAATAACCGATACCGTAAATTCAATTGGAGCCCCATACTTTAAGTATGAGCTATACGTATTTTGAAACGGGTTGACGGGTGTGGTAATAATGATTTGATTACTTCCTGTGGCACTAATGCGAAACGTTGGTGCATCGAATTGTGCCGGGGGATTTGCATCAGTATAATCGTCCACACATGAAATGACACTGCATACCATCAGGATCATCAATATGAGTTTATAGAAGTTCTTCATAAGTTTTAATCTGTTAAGATGGTTAGAGCGGCTTTTTAACAAAACGAACAGAAGCAAGGATGTCGTTATTTGTTTCATGCCAGTTGAGAACGAATTCAGTTTGAGGTGTACTCAAATCAATTACAGGGGGCAGAAAATTCGGATCAGATGGATCAACAAAATTAACAACAGCTCCAAAGGATCGTGCGGGCTGCAGTATTGATTGCCCACAGATATCATAAAAGTCAGCCTGATATTGGGTACCTGCAAAAGGAACATACAATTCAACGGTATGATCTGTTACTCTATAACGGAAAGGTTCAGGGCCAACAAAGGTTACGGTTACATCAACCGTATCAGAAATGGCGAGGTCGAAGTTATTGTATTCCATGATGGACCAATATTCTCCCGCTATTTCTGCTTGTGGCGAAGGACATCCCACAAAAACAACAAACTGTGTTGTAAAGCTGGAGGCTCCGCCACCGGTAATACTTGCCGCTGAATTGCTTGCGTCAATGATTCTTCCGTCAGTTAATTTCGCAGCAGCGGTAAAGGTAATTCGATCGCCACCTTCAAAATAATCTTTACCTCCGGGGAGATTGAGAGCTATAGCAAGTTCATCTGCTGTAATTTCCAACTCGGTTGCTTTGCCATTCACAAAAGCACTAGCCGGTACGGTTATTACATCAATTGATGGGAATACAGTATTAGGCGAACTAGCCTCCACAAACGTAGCCGTGTAAACAATCTCATCCAGATCTTTATTCTCAGAATAGATATCAAATGCTACAGAAGCGTTATCTAAATCAGAGAAATTAATGAACGACCTCTCCGGATATAAAATAAGACGAGCGTTAACACCTGTAATTAAATTGGGAAACCGCACGACACTTTCATCACGACACGAGATCGTAAGAACTAAGGCAAGTGCTGCGAAGATTATATTTTTAAAAATATTTTTCATATCAAGTAGTGATTTAGATTAGTCAACATCCCAGAATACTTTGTCGATTGCCGGATCGCGTTGCGGGTCTGCATTTGGATTAATTCTCAAATCATCGATGAAGTATGGAATTGAAACCGGGTATACACGATTGAGAATAGTAAATGGATTTCCATCTGTATTTGGATCAAACATTACCGGAAACCCCGTTCTGCGATAATCGGTGTAAGCATCAATTGTAAATCCAAAACTGGCAATCCATTTTTCAGTAAGGATCAGTTCTAATTTTCCTTGTGTTGAAGCGGCATCATACAAAGCCAGTACAGCATTTACATATGTATCAACACCGGGAACAATTGTTCCGGACAATTGACTTACTTCATCAAATGATGCTCGCATAGCGGCTTCAAAAAGAGTACGATCATTTCCCGGTGCCCCTTTTGTTAAGGAGAGTTCGGCACGTGTATAGAGATGTGCAAGGTATGGATACAGACGAGTATAACCCGCTCCACCTAAACCTGCATGTTGACCCGCAGCAACGCCCGCTCTTCCACCTTCTCCATTGTCGAACGCACCACCACATGGGTACTGCCCAACCATAGTTTGAAATTGTGCCTGATCAAATCCTTCATTCGGATCGATTTGAAAAGAAGCAAACCAGATGGAAAGGAAATCGCCAAATCGTGCTGTCGTAATTGGGTTCACAGGTTCGTTTCCATCTAACTGATTATAGAAGTAGAAAGGCACACGTGGATCAGCAATTCCATCTAAAATTGGATTAAAAGAAGGTAATGAGGGATCTCCCTTCATGATCAGATAAAAGTATGGGTCAATATAATTTGCTCCATTATCGGCATAGTCTTGTTTAAACAATGGATGTCTGTTTTCAGGATTGTTACTTGTACCATATAGTAACTTGAATCCATCGGTTACACTACCCATCATCGCTTCGTTGTTGATGATATCATCGACCGCTGCCGCGTCATAAAGAGGAGTAAGTCTTACCTGATTGTAGAGCTTTAATTTTAATGAGTTCGCTAGCTTAGTCCACTTAACTCTATTGCCATTAAAAATTAAATCGTCTGTGCCCGGAACTTCAGTTGTAGTTTTAGCAAGATTCGTGGTAGCATCATTTAGCAATGTTAACAACTGAGGATAAATTGCTTCACCATTATCAAAAGCCGGAAAAGGGTTTTCTGTTCCTTTACCGAATTCAGTATATACAGCCTTGCCCCACATATCCACCATGATACTATAGGTATATGCTTTTAATATTTGTGCAATACCCAAATAATGCCAGGACTGTCTCTCGGTGGCTTTGGTAATCATAACATCAATATCCTTCATTCCGCTGGAATAGAGATTTGGCCATGCGGTTGCGATATTGAATTCATTACCTGAAAAGAAGTAGAAGTTTGTCTGACCGCGTTGCACAGTATGGTGTACATACTGAGAAGTTAGATCCGACATACCACCTGATCCATTTCCCAAGGCTTCAAAAATTACGGTTTGCACCGATGGAAGAACCTGACTCAATTTTGAATCAAGCGGATTGTTTGGATCGGTATTGATATCGAGAAAATCACTGCATCCGGTAGCGGTCATCAAGATGATGGATAGTGCTAGCAATGCTTTGGAGAAATATTGTATTAAGTTCTTCATACAAAAATTCGTTAGGAGTTAAAATGTAAATCGCAGGTTAACGCCATAGCGTCTAACAGAAGGAACATTGTCAAACTCGAAACCCTGTGCGTTTGATGTTCCGAATGTGCTGGTCTCTGGATCGAACTTCGAGTACTTCGGAAAATTGGGTGCCTTGTACCATAGATTTCTTCCGGTGATGCTTACGGAAACAGAACCGAAAGGAGTTTTGGCGAGCATACTTTTTGGTAAAGTATAACCCAGAGCAACTTCCCGTAACCGGAACGTAGTGCCATCAAACATACTCCACTCATCGGCCGAAGCTGTTCCAAAACTTTCACCGAAATACAAATCGTTTGCTTCGATCATGATGTTGTTTGGAATTTTATTTCCTTCTGCATCCAGTACAGGTTCATTGGTATTGGCATCACCAATCACACCGGGAATAATGTAATTGATCTCCCGATTTTCAGTATCTCTTGTAACACCCCTTCCTAGCTGCTGATTAATGGTCGTGGAGTAAATGTCACCACCTTGTCTCCAATCAAACAACACAGAAAGTCGAACACCTTTGTAACTAAAGGTATTCGTCATACCCGCAATAAAGTCTGGGTTAGGGTTTCCAACAATGGCAGGATCCCTTGATCTTAATAATTGTCCAGTAGCTGGATCGATAAGAAGATTACCTTCATCATCACGCGCATCCACTGAACCTCTCATAATGCCATACTCCTGGCCGGCCCGTAATACAGGTGTAATACCCCCACCGAATAAATTTTGAATTACAATTTCATCGACACCGGGCGCTAATTTCTCAACCACATTTCGATTGTGCGTAAAGTTGACATTCACATCCCAGGTGAAACTGTTTGGAAGACTTACAGGCGTTACATTTAAGCCAATCTCAATTCCTTTGTTGCTTACATCCCCAAAGTTGGTTAAGTAACTTGTGTAACCCGAAACCGATGGATAGGATTGTTGCGCAATACCATTGGTTGTTAGTGAGCTATACACGGACAAGTCGAGCGAGGCGCGGCTGTTAAAAAATTGCAACTGTGTTCCGATTTCAAGTGTATTGGTAAACTCGGGTGTCAGGTTAGGGTCTGTGGTTATGTCACCCAGCGTTGTACCAGGAATTCCCAGGAAAGGAAACTGAACACTTTGAGATACAAATAGCGGATTGAGTGTATAGGTATTGTTGAGAAGATAAGGTGCTGCATCATTACCCACGCGTGCATAACTTACTCTTACCTTACCCGATGACAGAATGGTAGTAGGTAAATGTAACGCTTCACTGAAAATGAATGAAGCTGACACAGCGGGATAGAAGAAACTCCGATTTGCCTTTGGCAAGGTTGATGACCAGTCATTTCTTCCATTCAGCGTAACGAATAAATAATCTTTATACTGCACTTGAACCTCACCCAAAACACCGACTAATCTTCTTTGCGTGTAAATACCTCCATTGTTCAGAACACTTGTTGTGTTATCAATGTCAATAATATTGAAGTCGATTAATCCTGTTCCAATGTAAGATTGCTGGGTGCGTGTGCGTTGGTTTATATTGTGCGCAACAAAAGCTTTCAAAGTGAGATCATTCCCAAGTTCTTTATTGAAATTCAACATCAGGAATGATTCAATTTCAGTAGAAGAAACGTAATCATCCGTTATCTGACCGACACCACCTACAGCACGACCCCCTGGTCTAAACCACTCTTGATTTTTTTGATCAAAATGTGTTAGGCCTATTCGATAGGAAAGGTTTAGCCAATCAGTGAAGTCATAATTTAAATTTAGATTTCCGATCGTGCGGCTTTCTTTGGTTTCAAATCCATCGTATTTAGCTGACCAATAGGGATTCGTTGCCGTTGTGCGCGCCACAAAGAAAATACTTTGTTTTGTCAAAGGATCTTCAAAGGGTTGACCTTGCATATCCCAGTTTCTACCTAAGTATAATGTACGTGCGAAAGCAGAACCATTACCAATAGCATTACTCGCTCCACCAGGAGGGCCATGCTGATCGCGAACATTGTATGACATGGTTCCTCCAATAGTTAGCTTATTAGCCAATACTGTATTTGCACCAATGCTTATGTTGGTTCTTTTAAAACCAGATTCAGGAACAATTCCAGTCTGGTCAGTATTTGAAATGGTTGTTGTGAAATTCGATTTCTCATTGCCGCCTGATAGCGTAATCGAGTTTTCCCACAGGGTTCCTTTGTTAAAGAAATCTTTTACATTGTTTGGATAGGCGCGATATGGAACAGTAGCTGGGTGATCCGGGAATGCCGTTGCATATTCATCCCAGTAGGGTTGTGTAGTTATGGTAGGGTAGGCAACAGTGCCTGGGAACGGAGCACCCCACGAACCATTTGATTGAGCAAATGTAAAACCAGTACCTGTTCCATATTTATTTTGATATTCTGGTAAGCCGGAAATTTCTTCCACGGAGTAACTGGAATTAACGGATACTTCAAGTCCCTTGCGTGATGCTCGTGACGCTCCGGTTTTTGTTGTAATAATGATTACACCGTTTGCTGCGCGCACTCCATAAAGTGCGGCACCGGCTCCTCCTGGAGGAAGTATGTTCATCGACTCAATGTTATTCGGATCGATTGCGGCCAAGCCACTTCCATACGCCCCACCTCCGACTAATTGATTGGATGTGTTGGTTTGAGTATTATCAAATGGAATACCATCAACCACAATGAGAGGTTGATTATTTCCTAACAGCGAACGGTTTCCTCTCATTGTAATTCGGGTAGAACTACCCGGTACACCGCTTGATCCGATGATATTGACACCGGCTACTTTTCCTTGCAACGCGCGAAGTGGATCAGCTTCTGAAACTTGCTGTAGCTTATTGCCTGATACACTTTCTAATCGGTAGCCAATTGATTTTTTGTCACGCTCAATATTGGCTCCGGTTATTACAACTTCTCCAAGTTGTGTTGCATCGGTTGCCATTGAAATGTCTACCACTGATCGTGTTCCGATTTCAATTTCCTGGGAACTTAGACCAATGAAGGAGAACAACAAAATACCACCTGAAGTGGGGACCGATAAAACAAATTCTCCGCTTGCGTCCGTAACGGTTCCGGTTGTTGTTCCCTTCAGTACAACGTTTACACCGGGTAATGCAGATCCATCATCTGCAGAGGTAACTTTTCCAGAGATACTTCGCTGTTGTGCCAACACCCAGGGCAGGCAGAACAAACAAAAGAAACTAGCGAGTAAAAACTTTCTCATACGTTTAGGTTTAAGATTCGTAAAAAGACAACTCCATCTTCCTGCAATGATCTGAGAAGACGTTAACCAAAACTCGCGAATGCAAGAGCTAAAAAAATGACTTGAAATCAGGTATATTGAGTGATGCGATATAACCCCGGAAGCGTTAGACGGAATAATAGCGCAATTAAAACTTGAGGGCATAAAAAAAGCCCCTCGTCTAGGGGCTAGAGTCCTTCTTAGAATTTTTCATTAACCTAAACTTATTGAAGAAATTTCTATTGTATGTTGAAGGATTCCTCAACAAAGGTGATTGAAACTTCTACTTTTAACATACCCCAAAGAATATGATTTTATGAAAGAAGAATTACCGAATCTGAATAGAGATTAATGTTAAATCAGTTTTTCCAGGTTCGCTTTCGCAATGGCTTCTGATTTACTATTTACCTGAAGTTTTGAGTAGATATTTTTGATGTGAGTCTTTGATGTTTCCTTCGAAATAAAGAGCTCTTCCGAAATTTGTGTATACGTTTTTCCTTCTGATATTAATTGCAAGATTTCGGTTTCACGTTTTGTTAATGGCGAATTCGGGTTAACATGAAAATTGTCGATTACCATTCGCGCAATGCGGCTACTCATGGGTGCTCCGCCTTTCATAATTTCCTCTAACGCAGATAATAGCTCCATATAGTTTGAGCTTTTGGTAATGTATCCGGAAGCGCCCGCTTTCAATGCTTCAAATACAAGTTCACTATCTTCATATACGGATACCATGATGATATCAATATGTGGGCTTTTATCTTTTATAATTTTTGTTCCTTGAATTCCATTCATGCCCGGCAGCTCAATGTCCATTAAAACAATTTCGGGCTTATCACGATTGAGATTGTCCAGCGCATCTTCACAATTGCTGTAGGCGTTTACCGCCATAAATTTTTGTGAGCTGTTCACAATCAATGTAAAGCTGTTGCGGATCTCCTGATCGTCTTCCACGATCATGACTCTTTTTTTAAAGGGCAAGGCCATATTTTAATGTTTTAGTGAGTGTAAAAACCAATACGATTTTAGTTCCTTGGTTCTTTATGCTTGTTATACGTACAACGCTGTTAATTCGATCTGCTCTTTCCCGAATATTCTTCAATCCATTTAATTTATCAATGTCGCCCGTATAGAAACCGACACCATCATCCTCTAGTGTTAATTGAAAGGAGCCTTGTTCGGCTCGCTCTAGTCGAAACGAAATATTTTTGGCTTCGGAATATTTGAATGCATTCGTCATTGCCTCCTTAAAAATCAGATTTGCTTCTCGACTAAAACCGTATGGCAGCTTCATATTTTCCTTTATCTCATTGAACGCCCGGAAGCTCATTTTTTTTTCTTCAAAAAGTTTATCACCGAAATCACGGATGTAGATAAAGAGTTTTGAAAGTTCATCGTTCACCGGGTCGATGGCCCAGATAAAATCGCGAGTTCCGGAATATAAATACTTAGCGGAGTCTTCTACTTTGGTATATAAATCGTGATGATTACCGTTCCCGTTTGAGTGGCCGTTTGTTCCATTTAATTTTAGCAAGCTCACATAATTAATAATGCGCGTTAACTGATTACCCATTTCATCATGAAAGTCGCGTGAGATTTCCTTTCGGAGCATCTCTTGTTCTCTTACGCGAATGCGCTCTGTTGCAATTACCCGATTAACTCTTGCTTTAACGCGAGCATACAAAACAAGAATGACAAGCCCAATAAAGCAGGCCATTACACCAACGATGAACGAAGCAGTTTGATAGAATGGCGCCTGAATAGTGAAAGGATAAATAATTTCAGAGGGAGACCAGCTTCCTTGTTTGTTTGTACTCTTTACATGGAACACGTAATCACCTGGCGGAAGATTACTATAGGTAACTTCATTTGAGGGAGAAGTTGGCGACCAGTCTTTTTCAAAATTCTCAAGAAAATACTGGAACCTCACAGACTTGGGATACCGCTTATCTACTCGATTGAATTGAAATGTAATGTGATTCTTATCGGGCGGAAGAATGGGATTATAGGCGATGTTATAAAATCCTTGTGTGCTGTCTGTGTAATCATGGAGATCGAATTCCCCGAATAGAATTTTTACATCTGTAAAATGAAGATCAAAGGATTCTTTGTTTTGCTTCTCCACATTATTAAATTGATAAAGACCGTCAATCAACCCAAAATATTTCTCATCACCATTAACATAAAATGCATTATGATTCGACTCGACACCGGTTAGCCCGTTTTCAAATCCATAATGTAGATTCTCTGTAATATCAAATAAATCGTTAAGTCGAATGCGGGTGATTCCCTTTTCGGTTCCAATCCAAAAAACATCAGTAGAATCAGGCGCAATAAAGTATATAAAATCAGAAACGAGTCCATCACGCGTGGTGAGCAAGCGCCTGGATTTTGTGGTGGGATTGAACACGACTATTCCAGAACCTCCAGTTCCGATCAAGAATAGTGAATCGCGAAAAGGCTGAATAGAAAGTACGGTAGCATTCTCTATTCCTGAAATAGAAACCGGTATTGCTTTTCCTTTGTTGAAAATATTAAGACCAAATTCATTTCCGAGAAATACTTTTTTATGATACTGAGAATACTTCAGGGCCATTATTGAATTAGAAGTAAGGCCATTTTTCATTGTGAAGTAGGTAAACTTTTTTCCATCATAATAATTCAATCCGCCACCAAATGTTCCAATCCATAAACCGCCTAAATCATCCGCTTCAAGATTGATGATAGAAGCGCTTGATAATCCATCCTCACGCGTAAACCATTGAAATGAATCGCTTGCTTTGTTATACTTACCTAATCCATACATTGTACCTACCCACACATTACCGTCTTTTGTTTCGGTGATGGTGTTGATAGCGTTTCTGCTTGGCTCTTCTTTACTAGGGTAGGAAGAAATTTTGCCTTTGTGAATTTTCCACAAGCCTTTGGTTTGTGATCCTAACCACGTTGCTCCTTCACGATCTTTAAAGATGGCCATCACAGCGCGAAGATTGTCAGAGCTACAGCGATCGAAATCCTGAACAAAGTATTTATAGAGACCTGTGCCGTTCGTAGCAAACCAGGTGTTCCCCTCATCATCAAGGAAAACCTGATTGATTTCAGTATCCAGTAAAACGGTATCGATTTTGTGTTTTGTTTCGGTGAGCGATTCTTTCAATAAATTATTACCCTGTCTTGTCCAAAAAATATTTGCCGTGCTGTCGTAGAGAATAATGGAATTTTCGATTTCCAAGTTTCGTTGAATGAATTTTCTTTCTTTAAAATCGATAGAAAAATATCCCTTGTCTGTTGTTATCCACACCTCACCTTTATAGTTGAAAATATTTTTCAGGTTGTTAAAACTTTCTTTATGACTTAGCTGGTAGTCACCATTTTTACCGCGAATGATAAATGAACTGTCATTCATGCAAAGCAATATTTCGCAGGAAGGCATTTTGTGAAAAAAGGAAATTGACAGTTTTTTGTTTTTAGAGACGGGTTTTGACCAATAGTAAACGGAATCATTATATATTTTTCCGATCTGCCCCATTCCTATTGTAAAAAACAATGAGTCCTTATGTTCAAATATTCGTTTTAAACGCTTGGCATTTGCAGGGTCACCCGGTTGTTGAAACTTTGTGAATTTGTGTCCATCGAATTTGGTTATGCCACGGGGATGAATGATCCATAAATTTTGCTTGCTGTCAAGTTTGAGAAAGCTGATGATGTTACTCTGCAGTCCGTCTAGCGTTGTGTATACCTTAAACTGATGACCATCAAAACGGGCCAAACCTCCACCATAGGTTCCAATCCACAAATACCCATTGGCATCTTCTAACAGTATGTTGACTTGTGATTGAGGAAGGCCATCTACTGCCTTATAGTTTCGCAACGAGTATTGAGATGGCTGAGCAATTCCAGTCATCACGAACAGCAATGAATAAAAGAATAAAATGAGAAAAGCTTTCATACGCACAGCATTCGCAAATTAATGTATCTGTCTCGTTTGTGTAATACCCCGCGTTGCGGCATATATCTTCCAAGCATTACTGTTTAGGTGAACAATTCTGCAAGTGAAAGACTTATGCTTATCAGAATTTCCTGTTAAGCCTTCTTAAGTGAAGTTATTGAATTAATACCGGATCCCTTCAGCAGAATGACTATTCTCCAGAAACCATTTGAAAGATGGGTTTCTTTTCAAAGGTTTGGTTTGGATCTATCTCTTTAAGGAATTTGTTCTGTTGATCCAGGAATCTATTGTAGTGAAGGGTGATAATATCGTATTCTTCTCTGTAGGAATCGACCCGTTGATCTGCCGAACGGATATCATCTGCTAGCTTTTGTAACGTAGTGTTATAGGTAAATTCAGTTCGCGATTCGGCCAGACTAATCAATTCACTGACCAATGAGTTTGAAGCGAAATCGTATTCCTCCACGACATCAGGATTGGCCATTGATTTTTGTGTATAGCGTAAGTGTTTGAGCTGTTCCAGTCGTTCTTCATAAGATGTTAGAATATCCTTGTCTGTAAAATTAGTAATCATTAGTTCGTGCACTAGATTGTGCATGGCTAGGATTTTCTCATTGTCATCGTGAGTCATCATGTTCCAAGCCTGGAGCATGCTATCCTGAAGGGCGAGGTAGTAATCGGTGAGCGAGTCGACCTTAGTAAAGGTGGTATCTTGAGTTGGTGCCTTCTTTTCGCCACAGCCTATCATCATTACACTAAAGAGTACAGCACTAGCAGAAATAAGGAGCTTCATAGGTTAAAATTGGACTTCAGGATTCAGAACGGTGCAAAGAAAGAAAATGTTAGTGGTGTTTTGTTCAATTTGTAAGATATGTAAGGTTTTTGAAGAATTATAGCGGTTTAAACTGCTCGAAAGCTTCTCGGCAGTCAACGCAATAGTGGATGGACCGGCATAGGGTGGGGCCGAAAGGAGTTTTCATCTCAGTATTGGTTCCGTCACAACGCGGGCATTGGGCATGTTCCAGGATTTCAAGGTCAGTGAAAACATGGTTTGATGGTGGTGGTGCGAGTCCAAATTTCTTTAAAGCCTGTTTTCCTTTGACCGATATTTTGTCGGATGACCAGGCATCCCGAAAGCTCACTACAATGGTAACATTTTCAACACCCCTGTTTTTAAGAACAGATACAATTTCCTCTTTCATCATATCCAATGCAGGGCACCCTACAAAAGTTGGCGTCATCTCAATGTGAACAGCGTCTGCAACAATGCTTACTGCTGTAATTACCCCTAAATCCACTAACGACAATACAGGTATCTCCGGATCTTTTACATCCTCAAGCCACGCATAAATTGTATCGACAGTTAGTGTTTTCATTTTCTAGGAGTATACAATATCAAATGATCCCGGAATGATTTGGTTAAGGTGATGTTTCAAATGTCGCACATAATCTTCCGCCAGAAATTGAAGGGAGTAGAGTTTAACTTCTGTTTTACCAGTATCTGCTACCTTATTGTAATTGGATGTATTCATCTGTAACAACACAGAGGAGATTTGTTTATTTATTAATACCCAAAGTTGAATTACATCTTCTTTACCAAGGTGTTGATAGTTATTAGCAGCTACCCAAAAATCCTGATCGTATGCTATTTTCGATGGTGTTGTTTCATACTGACCACAAATAAACCTGCGAAGATTATTATGTGCTGAATCAATCAAATGTCCTAATACTTCTTTCTTGCTCCATTTATTCGGCAATGGTTTAGCAGCAAATTCAGCTTCGGAAAATGCATTGATCTTATTCTTGAATTGGATGATGATCTGATCTAATTCCTGAACTGTGTTTTTCATTGTTGTTAATCTTGAACTTTAAACCTTGAACCTTGAACTCTTTCTACCATTCCGCACCAGGATCAATCCGAAACACTTCCGACATTTCATCTACAAGCGGTTGAAGATGTTCACTGTGTTTTCCTATTCGTCCACCCGGAATGGGTGTAATAATTTCCCAATCGGGTAAGGATAGATTGGTCTGCTGAATAATTTCTTCCACCTTTTTCATCCAGCGTTTTTGTAACTCCTTTTCGCCTTCAAAAATTCCAGCTTCTATTATTTCTTTTTCAAATGGAGATTCTTCAAAAATTCCAAGCGCATAGGGGAGAGCTTCGTTTAATGATTTTTGTAAACGTGAAATACTTTCTTCAGTAGCTGATCCCAGTTGCTTCACCCATGTATTGGCATGCAAAGTATGATAGCGCAATTCTCCTCTGATTTTTCTAGCCAGCTCAGCTAACGGCTGGTATGAAGAATGTCCAAGCATTTCAAAGCGAATGGCTTCTGCTGTGTCAAAAAGAAAATGGCGAATTAAACTAAAATCATATTCTCCATTAGGTAATTCTACAAGAATGCAATTATGAAATTGATTTGCAGGACGCATGAAGGCTAATGTATCCGGCACTTGTTCACCTAGCTGATGAAGTATTGAATAGATCGCCTGGCTATGTCCAACCTTATCTTGCGCCATAGAAGAAAACGCAATGTCTTCTTCTAACAAGGGACCAAATCCTGTCCACTCAGAATTACGATGACCGAGTATGAGTTGATCATCGGCTATTTTATAGAGAAGTTCTTTTAATGCTAGGTTTGACATGTGTATGTGGACATTAATATTGAGACACTAGACATGAGACTACTTGCCTCTTCGTTCTAAAAAAGATGTGAGCTTTTCACCCCCCTTATAATCCGCGGCATCACGAAATTTTTTTTCAGATAAAGTGAGCCAGAGCTCTTTTTCTTCTGGAGAAGTGAATCGGATATCAATAGATTCTATAACCCAGATATTAAATACCTTTCCTGTATTGAATCGCTGCTTGGCAATTGATATTGCTTCTTGAGGTGATGAAGCATTCACGGATCCGACATGTACATGTTGCTTACCGCGCTTCAGCAAGTGATAGATTTCAAAAACCCCTTTTTCATTTGGTGAATTCGAAACATCATCAATCAAATCATATGCGTTTCGATCTCCTTCTGTAATGGGTGATACATAAACGCTTCGTGTGTCCACCACATAAAGCGATGTGCAAGTGAATCGTCTTGTAAAAGTTTCTTTGGCCAATATGTAAGCCATTTCTAGATTTGGAGAATGAACAGCACCTTCATGTTGAAAGGCTTTTCCTTCTTTAGCCTGAACAAAAACTTCAAAGGTTCCGAATTGATCGAGTGCTGCCTTAGGAACAATTAAACCTTCAGTTCCAATTTGAGGAAGACGATTTACTCTGGGATCAAGTGATTTCACGGAGATTAGGATATTGAAAATGTATAGTTACTTATGCGAGTGGTGTAACATAAGCAGTCTTCGGAGTCTTCAGTGCTTCACGCACCCACCGACCTCTTTCCTCGGCAATTCGTCTAACTTCCAAGCGTTCCTTATTACAAGGTCCGCCACCGTTGATGACTCTTTTAAATTCTTCCCAGTCTGGTTCTGTGTATTCCCATTTTCCGGTTTCAGAATTTTTTTTCAGTTTCTCATCGGGTATTGTAAAACCAAGTTCCCAGATTTTAGGAACGTACATATCTAAAAACTGATTGCGCGTGTCATCGTTGGTAGACATTTTTACTTTCCATTTCATCAACACTTCCGTGTGAGCTGAAATTTTATCGGCAGGACCGAAGAAGTGCATCATTGGAGCCCACCATCTATTGATAGCGTCCTGAAACATTTCGCGTTGCTTTTGTGTGCCGGCTGCGAGGTAGATTACACAGTGATGACCATATTTTAAGTGGAAAGACTCCTCCGCACAAATTCTTTCGAGTGCTCTACAATATGGACCGTAACTACCCTTCGCATTCGCCAATTGATTGACAATAGCACCGGCATCCACCAGCCAGGAAATGAAACAGCAGTCTGCCCAGGTAAAGGTGGGGTAATTAAAAATGTTTGAATATTTTGATTTGCCTGTGATCAGGTCCTGAATCATTTGCTCGCGTGATTTGCCAAGGGTTTCGGCAGCACTATATAATAATTGAGCATGACCTACCTCGTCTTGAACTTTGGCCATAAGTGCGAGCTTGCGTTTAAAACCAGGTGCCCTCGTAATCCAGGTGCCTTCAGGCAACGCACCTATAATTTCGCTGTGACCATGTTGCTCGATCATGCGAATTAGCTGCTTGCGGTATAGCTCTGGCATCCAATCGGCAGGTTCAATCTTCTCGCCTCGTGCTATTCGTGCCTCAAAAGCAGCCAGCAAGGCAGGATCTTCCTTCGTTAAACTATCCGTTTGGATTCCTTCAAATGTATTTCCACCACCGTACATAATGCTCACGATTTAAGATTCGGCCTGCCTGCAAGTAGGCAGGGATATACGATATAACATTAAAAAGTATAATCGCATTCGATTTCGAAGCGATTTACAATTTTATAACGTTTGAACCAAACGATTGTTAGCAGGAGGAATCAGGATTGCTTTTTCAACCCGTTTACGAGCATATCGGCCAGTTGAAAACCAAGGGCAGTAGGATCGATGGCGGAATCCGGATCGTACCACATTGGCATCCAGTTTAAGGATGAGAACAGGGTCATAACAGCCAGTTTTGTATCGATGGTACTTTTGAACTCACCTGATTTCACACCCGATTCGATGATGGCTTTAAACCGGTTTATGTAGTTGATGCGCAATAAAAGAAAGTCGCGAAGATAGGGCTGACTTAAATGGCGGTGCTCATTCATGAAGACGGCTGAAGCGGTAAGGTCTTTTGCCATTACCTGTATGTGAGCGATGATACCGTTGCGAAGTTTATCAATAGAAGTTGCATTTTGTTTTTCTACTTCTTCCAGCGATTTTCTGAATTCGGCCGCCATATCAAAGCAGAGGCTTTGAAGAATTTCTTCTTTGGATTTAATGTGTGAGTACAAGCTCGCAGCTTCAATGCCCAGGAGTTGTGCCAGATCGCGCATGGATGCAGCGGCATAACCTTTGTCTTTAAACAATTCGGCAGCCTTGCGAATGACTTGTTCTTTTCTGGTAAGGTTGGTTGTAGGTTCCGACATAGATGTTAAATAGCTAAAGATAAAGAATTAATCTGAGAGGAGCTTCGGTATGACTAAAATCATTAGCGAATACCGACAGCTTAAATCAAAGCGTATCCTAAATCGATTCCGTTTTTAGCGTACAAATGTTCGCTATCAATTTTATTGATTTAAATCAGATCATCATTTGTTTCCTTTAATGATCGTCTGCTTTCTATTCTTTTTTTCAGAAGAGGATAAAGAGCAACGGCCAACAGAATAATACACGTGCCGGCATAAAAATTTAAACCCATCTTTTCTTTTTCTTTAAAGATGATAACGGCCATGATGATGCCATATACCGGTTCCAGATTTAAGGTTAGCTGAATTAAGAATACACTCAGTTTCTTCATTAACTCTACCGCTTGTGAGTAGGCATAAACAGAACAACCACCCGCCAGCAATACAAGGTAAATCCAGTCATTGAACGAAGGTGAAAGTTGTAGAACATGACCAACTGCCCAGGTGTTTTTATAGATGGGCATAAACAAAGCAAGTCCAACGAATACACCAATCATTTCATAAAACGTAATGGTATACGAATCAACCGTCTTTATCATTTTCGCATTAAACACCGAGAAGAGAGCACCCGTAAAACCAGCAAAGATGCCGATGAGCAATCCGAGTTTGTATTGAAAATCAAAGGAGAAAATAATATACAATCCAAAGAGCACCACAAGGCCCAGGAATAATTCAAATTTCTTAATGCGGCTTCTGTTAAACAAAGGTTCAAGCAATGCGGCCCACAAGGAGTTCGTTGCAAATCCCACAAGACTAACCGAAACATTCGAAACGCGACCCGAGCCAAAGAACGAAACCCAATGTAGGGCAACAACAAAACCAATAAGGATAAGTTTAATTAATTCAACGCTTGTTACTTTGAAATTCCCCTGGACAATCAAAATCAAGATAGCCATTCCTGCAACGGCCAGGATCGAACGAAAAAACACCATCTCCATCGCGGGCAATAAAATCAGTTTTCCTAGGATGGATGAAAATCCCCAAAGGAAAACGATGAAGTGAAGTTTGAAATAATCGTTTCGTGTTGCTATCAACGTGGAACGTATTTATACATGAGAACAGTAATTATGCTAAAGGTAATATTAGGAATCCAAACAGATATCTGTGGAGGTAAGGCTCCGTTCTCGGCAAATGTTCGGAACAACGTGAAAAAGATGATGAAGATAAATGACAAGGCAAATCCCAATGCAATTTGAAGTCCTGTGCCACCACGACTTTTCCGTGATGAAACAATGGCACCCATAAATACCAGGATGAAAATAGAAAAAGGAGAACTGAAGCGTGTGAATTTCTCTACTTCATACAGCTCAATGCCGGTTGATCCGCGCTCCCGCAAGGTATCTATGTAATCATCAAGTTCACCAATGGTCATACCATCGTACTTGCGATAATCACTCTCAAATTCTTTTGGGTGTATAACAAGGGTTGTATCCATCGATGAACCTTTTGTTGTGGAGTCTCCATGAAGTACAACCCGCTTGCTTGTGTTTTCAAATGCAATGGATTCCGGATTGCCGGTCGATTCAAAAATGGAATTGATTTTTTTTATTTTCCAATCGCGCAATTTCCACTTTTGCGTGGCGGTGTCCCACTCAATGCGATTGGCGGTTAGCTTCTCCATCAACTTGTTATTTTCAAACCGTTCCATGCTAAAATGATAACCGGTTTGATTGCTGTTGTTATAACTCTGCATATAGAGGTAAACATTAGGCGCAACCTGAATGTGAATATTTTTTTTATCGAAGTAATACTTCGTTTTCAAATACTGTACTTCAAATGCCAAGCGTGATTTTGTGGCATTCGGTATGAGCCAGCCGGTTAAAAAGAAACTAGCAATAGCAATAATCAATGCTCCAATAAAGAACGGAAAAAGAATGCGCCTGAAGCTGACACCACTGCTCAGTATGGCAATGATCTCAGTATGTCCTGCCATCCGGGAGCAAACGTAAACGGTAGAGATAAAAAGTGTAATGGGTGTTACAAGCGCGCCTATCCAGGGAATATAATCCAAATAGTATCCAAAAATTTCCGAGGCACCAAGATTTGCCTTTGCGAAATTATCCATCTTATCGGTCATGTCGATCATGGTGATCACCGCTAATAAGATCAGCACCACAAAGAAGAATGTAGTGAGGAACGATTTGAGAATATATTTATCGAGAAGCTTCATGTTTTTATGTCCACGGTCAACAGTCAACTGTCCACAGTTTGCTGTTGACTGTGGACGGTGGTCTGTCGACTAATTTATAGCCGTTGCGAAACTATTTTTACCATTTTGTTTTTCCATTCCACGAAAGTGCCTTCTTGAATTTTAATACGGGCCTGCTTAACCAACCAAAGGTAGAAGGTTAGGTTGTGTATAGAAGCAATTTGCGCTCCTAAAATTTCTTTGCTGATAATGAGGTGCCTTAAATAAGCTTTTGAGTAGAAGGTACTGGCATATCCACCAAGGTTTGAATCAATTGGTGATAGATCATCTTTCCACTTTTCGTTACGTATATTGATGATGCCTTCGGTTGTGAAAAGCATTCCATTACGTGCATTGCGGGTGGGCATCACGCAATCAAACATATCAATTCCTAAGGCGATGCATTCTAAAATATTTTCTGGGGTACCAACACCCATGAGGTAGCGAGGCTTGTCTGCCGGAAGAATATTGCACACCAAATCGGTCATCGCATACATATCTTCATGGGGTTCACCAACTGATAAGCCACCAATCGCGTTGCCCCACTGATTTTGTTTGGCAATGTATTCAGCAGACTGTTGACGCAAATCTTTATACACACTTCCCTGAACGATGGGGAAGAGCGCCTGCTCATAGCCATACATTGATTCAGTTGAGTTTATCCGATCGACACACCGTGTTAACCAGCGATGGGTCATGTGCATAGAGTCTTTCGCGTATTGATACTCACAAGGGTAGGGCGTACACTCATCAAATGCCATAACAATATCGGCACCAATGGTTCGCTGGATGTCCATCACGCGTTCAGGCGTAAAGGTATGTTTCGATCCGTCAATGTGTGATTTGAAGATTACCCCTTCCTCCGTGATTTTTCGATTGGCTCCCAATGAATAAACCTGATAACCACCACTATCAGTAAGAATAGGTCTGTTCCATCCGTTGAATTTATGGAGTCCTCCGGCTTGCTGAAGCAGCTCAATGCCAGGCCTTAAGTACAGGTGATAGGTATTTCCTAAAATGATTTCTGCTCTAATGTCTTCGGCCAATTCGCGCTGATGGACTGCCTTTACCGAGCCTGCGGTTCCAACAGGCATAAAGATAGGCGTGTGGATGTCTCCGTGATCGGTGTGGAGAATGCCCGCTCGTGCTGATGATTGAGGATCTTTGGAGGTAAGTTCGAATTTCATAATGCGGGGCAAAAATACCGTTCTGCAACCAGAATTCCTGAAGATTGTTTTATCCTAACTAAGTCTGACCTGAGATTGATGAAAAGGTAAGGCTTGATAAAATGAATCTCTAACTGAACAGATAAATGTTCTTTTATCCTTCCAATCCTCTTCTATATTTGTGATTTTTAAACGAAGCTCTTTTGCAAATTCTGGAAATTGTATTTTTTGTCGCGATTGCAATTCAGGTAATTTACTTCATCGTATTTCTTGTCGCTTTTTCCCGGAAGCGGACGATCAATCCTTCAGACAAATCAGTACCCGTATCCATTATTGTTTGTGCACACGATGAGGATACTAATCTAAAGGAGTTAATCCCCTTACTTCTAACTCAGGATTACCAGGATTTTGAGGTTATCATTGTTGACGACCGATCTAACGATTCAACTTTTGACTTCCTTTTAGAAGAAACGAAGAAGAACCATCGCTTGCGCATGGTGCATGTTAACCGAACACCTCCCCATGCAAATGGAAAGAAATATGCTTTAACACTAGGTATCAAAGCCGCTCAATACGATTGGATTTTATTGACGGATGCCGACTGCCGTCCACATAACCAAAATTGGGTTAAGTCGATGAGTGTTCGCATGAAGGATGAAACACAATTTGTGCTTGGCTACTCACCTTATTTAAAGCAACCCGGATTTTTGAACCTCTTCATTCGGTTTGAAGCCTTAATAACGGCTGTTCAATATTTTTCTTTTGCCCTTTTGGGTAAACCTTATATGGGTGTTGGCAGAAATCTGGCCTATAGAAAGTCGATGTTCTTAGAAGCGAAGGGCTTTCACGAGTTCCTTCATGTTATGGGGGGCGATGATGACTTGTTTGTAAATCAGCATGCTAAAAAGGAGAACACAGAGGTTTGTTTGGGAGAGGAGTCGTTAATGTATTCTGTCCCCAAAAACACGTGGAAGGATTTTTTCTTTCAGAAGATAAGACACCTATCCGTGGGTAAATTGTATAAGGGAGGTAACCGACTGTGGCTTGCGCTCTTTTCTATCAGTTGGTTGATTAGCTGGTTTGTGGGTTTGCCAATGCTTTTTGTATCTGAGATTCCATATATCCTACTCGGTACTTTGATATTTCGTGTTATACTGCTTACCATTACCGTTCATGTTGCCGTGAAGCACCTTGGCCACAAGTTTGAGTCGGGGATTACCCTGGTCTTAGATTTTATTTACGCCTTTTATTATCTTGTCACCGGCCTTGTTGCGTTACTGTCAAAAAAAGTACGATGGAAGAGGAATTAGAAGAAAGTAGATTTTCGACAAAAGCATTAGAAGATTTTAGGTTGATCGACCTGGCAGTGGGTGGCGATGATAAAGCTTACGCGAAGTTATTATCACGCTATAAGCGCCCGGTTTATCACATGATTTTGAAAATGGTGCGCAATGTTGACGATGCGGAGGATCTAACTATCGAGTCGTTCGCTAAAGCATTCAGAAGCCTCCATCGGTTTAAAAAAGATTTCACCTTCAGCACTTGGTTGTTCCGGATTGCTACGAATAACACTATCGACTATATCCGAAAGAAAAAACTCAATACCATGAGTATTGAAAACTCCTATACTGATGATGACGGCCAATCCGTCTCCATTGATGTAGAAGATGAGAACCTCGATCCACAGGAAGAAACAATAAAGGCACAAAAGGTAGAGCTCATCCAAATATTTGTGGATAAGCTTCCTCCTAAATATCAACGACTCGTTCGACTTCGCTACTTCGATGAGCTTTCATACGAAGAAATTGCGGATAAACTTCCAGCGCCTTTAGGTACCGTAAAAGCTCAGTTACACCGCGCCCGTGAACTCATGTTCGAAATGGTGAAGAACAAGCGCGATCATATTTAATTCGTGCAAACTCCCGAAATCATATTTCACTATTTTCCTGACCTTACCTCCCGGCAAAAGGATCAGTTTTCAAAACTCTATTCTTTATATGAAGAGTGGAATAGTAAAATCAATGTCATTTCCCGAAAGGATATAGAGAACCTGTACATCAATCACGTGCTGCACTCATTAGGAATTGCAAAAGTGACATCCTTTAAACCAGGTGCAAAAATTTTAGATGTAGGTACGGGTGGAGGTTTCCCTGGTATTCCTCTCGCCATTCTTTTTCCGGAAACGACTTTTCATTTGGTTGATTCCATTGGAAAAAAGATCACCGTTGTTCAAAACGTAGCGGATGGTTTAGGGCTAAAGAATATTAAAGCGGAACAAATCAGAGCAGAGCAAATTAAAGATGAATATGACTTTGTTGTGAGCCGTGCCGTTACCCGCTTCAAGGAATTTTATGGTTGGGTAAATAGCTTAGTGAAGAAGCAGTCTCAACATGATCTGTACAATGGGATACTCTATTTAAAAGGAGGAGACCTGACAGAAGAGTTAGCGGAATTGAAAAAACCTCACCAGATTTTTGACCTTACCGACTATTTTAAGGAAGAGTTTTTCGAAACCAAAAAAGTGGTTTACGTGCCTTTATAGGTAATTTTTTGGCCTGAATTGATTCAATACGTTGTTTCCATAAACTGAGCTTCTTTGATATTTTATTTTTTTTTAATACCTATGCTTAGAATTTTAGCCTGATTTGAAAAAACTGATCGCCATATTCTTAGTCTGTCTCCTGCTCTTTAATGCGCTGGGATTCATTGGCTTGTTTATGGGTTTGCGCTACAAAACCAGCCAGGACTTAGTGCAGCGACTCGATAATCGTGATTATGCTGATGATGAAACGGTGACACTAAAAGTGCCCATGGCCATTCCCTATCACATCGATTCAGAAGAGTTTGAGCGTGTGGATGGAGAGATTGAGCACCAGGGAGAGTTTTATCGTTTAGTGAAACAGAAATTAGTGAAGGATACACTTTACATTGTGTGTATTAAAGACATGGCGAGTAAACGTCTCAAGCAAGCCCTTGCTGATTATGTAAAGACCTTTACTGATAAGCCTTCTAATTCAAATCATCACAACATCAATATTACCTCTACTTTTATTAAAGATTATATTCCGCAGTCATTTAGTGTTGAGTTCTCATCCGCAGGATGGACTCAGGAGGTTTCCGTTAGCAGCAGACCCGTTGTATTGTTAAGTTCATTTTCAGCATCCATCGTTCACCCTCCGGAACGAGGTTAATCATTTCCTTCATATGAATCCTGCCACGTGGGATGCATTTTGGTCTGACTGTATTTATACAGTTTCGGACTCAATTCAATTTCAATTTATTTTCAAAAAAACCAGCAGGTAATTTTGCCTGCTACGCGCAAGCTGAATACTTGGGTAACACCAGAAAGAAACTTTTAAATTTTTATATAAGCTAAATTAAACCTATGAAGAAAATCTACTTCTTATTTCTGGTGGGACTAATTCCAGTTCTCACCTCTGCACAAACTACCACAGACGGATTAATGATGTCGAAGGGAAGTCTTTGTACAGGTTTTATGTACTCGCATGACCAATGGAAAAACTATTGGGAAGGGACACTTAATCGTCAGAACGGAAACATTGGTAAGATCACTACACAAACTGTGATGTGGTATGGAACCTATGGTATCACAAATAAGATAAATGTAATTGCTGCAGTGCCCTATGTAAAAACAAAGGCGAGTCAGGGAACCTTGCATTCAATGGAAGGTATTCAGGATTTATCCCTAGCTGTTAAGTATAATTTTTTCCGAAAGGATTTTGGTGATAATTCTATCAAGACATTTGTTCTTCTTACAGCCTCTACGCCACTTACTAACTACACTCCCGATTTTCTCCCACTATCCATTGGCATGGCCAGTTCGACAGCAGCGCTTCGTCTTACTGTAAATTACACATTCCTCAAGACCTGGTTTGTAAATGGATCGATGGGCTACACCGGGAGAAGTAATGTAACCCTTGACAGACCATCCTATTACACAGATGGACAATTCTTCATGACCGATGAAGTAGAAATGCCTAACGTGTTTGATTATTTTGTTAGTGCAGGTTACAAGAATAATTTCCTACAAGCAGAATTTAATTTGATGCAACAGAACACGTTAGGTGGAGGTGACATTCGCAGACAAGACATGCCTTTTGTTTCAAATAAAATGAACTATTTAAAAGCAGGTGTTTTAGTAATGTACTATTTACCAAAGCCAAAAGGTCTTGCGGTGCGCGGATCGGCAATGACTACTCTTACAGGACGTAACGTGGGTGAATCCTCTACCTTCATGGGTGGCTTGCTTTACACTATTAAATTCATCGACAACCAATAACATATCAGAATATGAAAACAAAATTTTACTTCACTCTACTCGTATCTGTTCTGGCGCTGGTTGTAATTCCAATAAGCTGTAATAAAGACCTTGATTTCTCAGAACAGCTTACACCATTGGAGCCAACCAATTTGGATATTGATGCTGAAACCTGGCTCCCGGTAAATAATGATGCCACTGATGTAACACTTGCTAAAATTACAACAGCAGCAGAGACCTCAACACCAAAAATATTCGATCCAGCAAATGATGCTGCCTCTGTCGGCAACATAAATTCGGATGCTTATAAAGCGGAGCTTGCATCCATTAAAGATTTGCAGAAGAACCTAACCAGTGGTCAGAAAAAAATTATTGAGTATTGGAGTGGTGGTGGTGTACTTCGTTGGAATCAAATACTTCGTGGCCTTGTAGCAAAGTATAATCTTCCTCCAGCACCAAAGGCTGATGGAACTTATCCTGCACCTGATGCTGAGAACCCATTTGCAGATCCAAACTTTCCGTTTGCAAATCCTCCGTATGCATCACGTGCGTACAGTTATGTAAGTGCCGCTCAATATGAAGCGTTAAAGGCTGCTTGGCACTACATGTATTTATACAATAGAGAATCACCTTATAAAAATGATAGCGGTGTCCAATCCTTAATGCCTGAAACAGATTTACCTGCTTATCCTTCACACGATGCAGTATTGTCTGGTGTAACAGCAGAGATGCTAAAATTACTTTTCCCTGCAGCTCTTGAAGAGATTACACTTAAAGCTGCGGAGCAACGTAATGCAGCGTTGTGGTCTGGTCGTGCATCTTCCAGTGATATTGCGAAAGGATTAGCATTAGGTAAATCAGTAGCCGGTTTATTTACTAACCGCGCAAGAAATGATAGAATGGGTAACGCTATTGGAACGAAAGCTCAGTGGCAAGCTCTTGCAGACACAGCAACTTCTCATGGAGAAACTCCCTGGATTAGTCTTGAAACTCCAAAGCGCCCTCCAATGCTTCCATTTTTTGGTTTGCGTAAGGCAGGAGTTTCCACGGGTGTGAAAGCATGGGTTATGTCGGATGCTAATATTATTTCCAGCCGTCCCATTGCTCCTCCTCTTACTAACACGGGTGAAATGAAATCACAGACTGATGAAGTGAAGTACTATGCTACTCACATAACGCGCGAGCGATTAGCTATTGTACACAAGTGGGCTGATGGTGCAGGAACCTACACACCTCCTGGTCACTGGAATGATATTGCTGCTGAATACATACGCGATGCAAATTATAGCGAAGTGCGTGCAGCAAGAGCTTTTGCATTATTGAATATGGCATTGCATGATGCAGCAATTGCATGTTGGGATACTAAGTATTTCTATTTCAACCCGAGACCATGCCAGACGGATCCATCTATTAAAACGATAACGGGTGTACCGAACTTCCCTGCATTTACTTCAGGACACTCAACATTTTCTGGTGCTGCTGCTACGGTTTTGTCTTACTTGTTTGACAGTGATACCGAATACTTTATGACGGAGGCCAAGGAGGCATCCGATTCTAGATTGTACGGAGCGATTCATTATCGGGCCGACATTGAGATGGGCCTAGCCCATGGAAAAGTTGTAGGTGGCTACACCGTAACCTTTGCTTCAACGGATGGAGCTGACTAATAAAATGAGGAACACAGAAATATAGTATCAAAATCAGTGAACGCTGCAATTGCAGCGTTCACTGATTCACTATTAATTTTTAGATGAAAATAGTTTTTACTTTTTTACTTTTTGTTTCAGCTATAGGTCTAAGCGTAGCGCAGGTTGATTCGATAAAAACGAAACAGCTTAAGGAAGTTGTTATCAACGAGAGACGTTTGCTTGATGTTGACTATTTACCAGCTTCACAAGGAACCTACTTGTTGGGCGGCAAAAAGAATGAAGTGATTAACGTTCAAAGCATGAACGTGAATATTGCTGAGAAAACACCTCGCCAGATTTTTTCAAAAGTGCCGGGCGTTTTTGTTTACGACATGGACGGATCTGGAAATCAGACTAACATATCAACACGCGGACTTGATCCGCATCGCGGTTGGGAATTTAATATTCGCAAGAATGGCATAATCACGAACTCGGATATGTATGGATATCCGGCCAGTCACTATAGCATGCCGATGGAGGCAGTTGAACGAATTGAGCTGGTTCGTGGAACGGGATCACTTCAGTTTGGTGCACAATTTGGCGGAATGTTAAACTACGTTTCCAAATCACCCGATACCCTTCGTGCCATTACATTTGAAAGTGTTAATTCAATCGGTTCGTTCAATATGCTTAGCACATACAATGCAATAAGTGGAACGATCGGAAAATTTCAATACTACGCCTACTTTAACAAACGCGTGTCAGACGGTTATCGCAACAATAGTCACACGGACTTTGATGCGCAGTCAATAACATTAATTTATAATGCATCAAAAAATGTTCGACTCAAAGCGGAGTTGTCCAGATCAAATTATGTTTATCAAATACCTGGACCGCTTACGGATAGTATGTTTCATGCAGATCCTAAGCAATCAACACGGTCAAGAAATTATTTTAATCCGGAGATATATGTTCCATCACTTTCATTGGATTGGAAACTGGGAGATCGAACGAATTTATCATGGGTAGTGTCTGCTGTTCTCGGAGCACGCAATAGTGTTCAATTCGATAAGCTTGCAACAGTTCCTGATGCAATTAATCCTGCAACCTTGACTTATTCACCGCGCCAGGTCGATATCGATCATTTTAATAGTTATACCTCTGAACTTCGGTTACTACACCAATATTCACTTGGAAATGTAAGAGGCATTCTCGTTGGTGGAATTCAGTTATTTAACAATGATCTACACCGTCAGCAATTAGGAAAGGGCACAACTGGAACAGATTTTGACTTAACATTAACGGATCCTACCTGGGGACGAGATTTACATTTGAAGACAAAGAACATCGCATTCTTTGCAGAAAATAGTTTTCAGTTAACTGAGCATCTTACAGTATCGCCTGGTATGCGAATGGAAATCGGTCAGTCTGATATGACGGGTGTTATTACGACTTATGATCCGGGAAATCTCCCGAATACAATCAAGCATAATTTTCCGCTCTTCGGTTTGAATGCAAATTATGAAATGAAAAATGGTCAACGTTTTTATGCAGGATGGTCACAAGCCTATCGCCCTGTAATTTTTAAAGACATTATTCCTACTTCTGTTTACGAAGTAGTGGACAAAAATCTTAAGGATGCTTACGGATATAATCTGGAGTTAGGATACAGAGGATCGTACCAGGGTCTTCGTTGGGATGTTGGCGTATTTCAATTGAGGTATAACAATCGCCTGGGAAGTTTAGAGGAAACAAATCCTGATACCGGAACGACTTATATTCTTCGAACGAACATAGGTAATTCAATAACCAATGGAGCTGAGATATTTGTCGAGTACAATTTTAAAATCAGTAATCGTATTGGCATTAGTTTCTTTACCTCCACAGCTTTATTTGATGGACATTATACCGATGCTGAAGTTAAATCAGGTAAGAATCCCGGAGGAAGTTCTCAATCGGAAAATATTGATATATCCGGTAACAAGCTTGAGTCTGTTCCAAATTTAATTACCCGCAACGGAATTACCTTCCGCTTGCATCCGGTAAGCATATCTGCTTTGTACAGCTATACTGGAGAATCGTACGCAGATGCTTTGAATACGAAAACACCTTCTAAGTCAGGTGCTGTAGGCTTGGTGCCTTCCTATTCTGTATTGGATGTGAATGCTTCAGTGCGAATTTCAAATCAACTGATGTTTCGGGTAAACATCAACAACATTACGAATGAACAATATTTTACAAAGCGACCGCAGTTTTACCCGGGTCCCGGAGTTTGGTCTTCAGACGGAAGATCAATTAACTGTTCAGTGGCTTTAAAGATTTAGAAGATTTTGGGTTACACACACGTCACAGTCACACAAACACTCTCTCTATCTCTTATAACTGAAGGGTTAGTCAGTCTATAGGAGTTGAATTTTTGGGTTAGTAAGTAATCATCCGGAGTAGGTTTGCTGTCATACAAACCTCTCCGGATTTACTTTTTTAGGAGTATCTCTTTAGTTGATATTTGATTTTAGAGCTTTTATTCTGACAAGCCACTTTATTGAATGTGTCAATCTTAATTATTCTGTAGAATCATTTCCTTCATCACATCAAATGTTTTTTGTTTGAGTGCAGGCAGATCGGTGCTGGATAATCCATCAATTGAAATTTCCTGACCAACATAAATTTTTATTACGCCCGGTCTAAGATTAACTGTTCCAGGAGGCATCAGCTTACCTGCACCAATTACTACCATAGGTAATATAGGTTCTTGCGTATCAATGGCAAGGCGGAATGCCCCGTCTTTAAAGGGTTGTAGAATTTCTTTCGTTCGGTTTTGTGTACCTTCAGCAAAAAGCAAAATGGAAATGCCATGAAGTAAAACGTCTTTTAATTTATCAAGACTTTTCTTTTTGCTATCGCCATTGGAGCGATCAACGATTACTGTAGCACCCCGGGCAATCCATCCGAACAATGGAATCTTTAATAACTCCTTCTTCGCCATGGGTCTGAATTCACCTGGAATAATCATCCGAATGCCGGGTAAATCCAGGAATGAGGTGTGATTGCTTACATAGATGTAAGCTTTCCCTTTTTTGAAATTCTCCTGACCGTAAAATTCATAACGAATAAAGGTAAGCTTGCTGAATATCCAGGACCAGATCCAAAGAAAGGAATATCCAATCCAACTGAATCGCTTACCTAGCATAAAGGGTATAGTTAATCCGGGCAGAAAGAGGATCATGAAAACCGTGAATACGAGAAAGACCCAGACGGTATAAAGTTTTAAAAGAAGAGTAGTAAGAAAAGCCAAAACGTTTTGGATTAAGGGTACAGGGTTTTTATTTCAGTTGACTTATTAAAATCAAAGTCAGTGGAATTAAGACCGTAAGTTCTGAAAGTTTTGGGAAGATACAAGCTACTTTGATGTCAACACATCCGCATCAATCTTATTGCGGAAGTATCGTTTTAAAATGGCGATTAGCAACTTTGAGTCAAGCGGTTTTTGAAGGTGTTCATTTATGCCAGCATCTTTTATCTCTAAGGTATGCGCCAGTGAACCATAGCTCGTTAGTGCAAAGATGGGAATATCCCGATAGGGTTTATTTCTGTCATCCCTAATCCAACGAGCCGTGTCTAACCCATCTTGTTCAGGCATGTTGATGTCCATTAATAAAAAATCGTATGTGGTGTTCTTTAATCTCATTAAGGCTTCAAAACCATTGTTGGCGATATCAGCCTCAATGCCCAGGGAGTTGAGCACTTTCTTATTCAGAAACTGAACCAAATGATCGTCATCAACAATTAAAGCCTTAAGATTCATATTGAATGATTTACAAACAACAACTATTTGACACGCTATGCAAAATAACAAAAAGAAGTGAAAACAAGTTTAGCGATTATATAATTGGAAATTAAATGTGAAAAGAACGCATTGTTAATTCAACAGGGTCGAAATAAGGTAACTCACATCTTACCTTCAATTATTTCAATTTCGGTTCTTCGATTGATGGCACGACCCTCTTCTTCATCGTCATTGGAAACAATTGGGCGTTCTGAACCAAAACCTTTTGCCGAAACCCGTGTCTGAGAGATACCTTTTGAAACCAAATAGTTAACAACCGAACTGGCGCGTTTGAGGGAGAGGGCTTTATTGCTGACAGCATTTCCGGTATTATCGGTATGTCCATTGATTTGAACATTTAACTCAGGGCTGGCGACCAAGAGTTCGCGAAGTTTTTCAATTTCAGCAATCGATTCAAATTTGAGATCTGCTTTTCCGATATCGAAGAATACGTTCTTCAATACCACCTTTGAACCCACTTCTGCTTTCACCATAATAATGTGAGTATCGATTTCCTGATACTCAGCAAACTGGGGAAGATTAAAGTTAATGGAGTTAAAAAGATAGCCCACTTTTTCTGTAGCCACACCATAGTTACCTCCATGAGGGATCGATAATTCAAAAAGACCTGTGGAAGGATCGGAGTTGATTTTTGCAATTACTTTATTGGTTTGATTGTTCACCAACGAGATGGTTGCACTCAACGGGGCTGCCGTTGTTTCATCAATTACTTTTCCTTTAAGAACGGTTACGATTTTAAGATCCTTATGAAATTGAATAATGGGGTCTAGGTAGTCCTCTGTTTTGGTTTCCACTGTTACCGTCTCTTTGATTTCTTTCGGGGGTTCGACAATAGCAACCACTGCTGCTTCTTTTGGAACTTCTTTCTCAATCGGCTCTTCTTTCTTGATAAGATCTTCTTTCTTGATCGGCTCTTCTTTCACTACTTCAGGCGGAGCACTCACCAATACAACTGGTTTTGCTTCTGGGTGTGGCTCAAGAAAAGTTACGGTATAAATATCGGCACTCCCTAATCCATCCTGACGTAAGGTAGAGTAGTATCCTGTTTTCTTATCAGCGGATATAGTAAAGAATCCATCGTATTCAATGGAATTGATTGGATAGCCAAGATTGGTTGGCTTATGCCATTTACCGTCTTTAAAATCACTTTTAAAAATATCATTTCCACCCATCGTTGGATGTCCATCGGATGAAAAATATAAGGTAACGCCATCAGGATGGAGGAAGGGTGAATCTTCATTTCCTGGCGTGTTGATCGTAGAGCCCATGTTGGTCGCTTTGCCCCAGGCGCCTTTTGCATCCAATTCGCTTACATAAATATCAAGCTCACCCTTTCCACCCGGACGGTTGCTTGAGAAGAACAGTCTCTTTCCATCGGCCGATAGGCAGGCAGATGTTTCCCAGAAAAGTGGAGTGTTAATGTTCTTGCTGAGGGGAACTGGTTTTGACCATTCTCCATCCGTTTTAGTTGAGATGTAAATATCCCCACCACCATCTTCATAATACAATAGCAATGTATTTCCATCAGCTGAAAGAGAAGCAGCCGCATCGTTAAATTTGATATTGATGTTTGGGCTGATTTTTTGTGGTTCATCCCATGAGTCGCCCATTTTGTGGGTAATGTAGATGTCCTCGAAGTTGGTGCCACTCTTTATTTTGTAATCATCAGTTGAGCGGTTCGAAGTAAAGATCATGGTTTTTCCATCTGCTGAAAGAAGAGGTGAGTATTCATGAAAGCTTGAGTTCACAGCTCCACCTGCATTTTCAATTAATACATGAACCGGTTTCCTGGAAAGTGAATCAGCAATGGTACAGGCTTGTATTTTTTCATTCGCGATGTTTGCGAGTTTTTTATTATTCTTTTTGAACGCTTCGTAGTGTACAATTGCCTTTGCGTATTGGTGATCTTGCTGATACGCCATGCCCATATGGTAATCTATATCAAGGTCTACCTTTGGATCAAGACGATATGCTTTCTCTAAATAAATAGCAGCTTTCCATTTGGTTTCGGAGTAGAGGTAGCACATGCCTACTTTTAAATTAAGAAGTGCATCATCTCCTTTGGTTTCACATGCAGGCAAATATAATTGAAGGGCGCCTCCATAATCTTTTTTGGCATATAAGCGATCTCCTTTATCAATCAAGTCTTTTGCACTTTGACTGAAACCAGATACTGCAATAAAAATGAAAAGGGCTCCTAAGAATCGTTTATCCATACTGATGGATACTTTCAATTAAGTTTAAAAAGTTAAGGTAAATATCGAAAAATAATCGAGATAAACGTAATGGACCCACGGTAATCCAAAGTGCCCTCAACCCTCTGGAAGAATCATTTAACTCGGTAACCAGACCCCCTCACCACTCGCCCGGGTTTAGCAGAGGTATGTTCTCCGTTGTTCAGCACGTGCACTCCATTCACAAATACATGTGCCATTCCGATTGCATATTGCTTAGGCTTTTCGAAGGTCGCCAGATCTCGAATGGTATTGGCGTCAAAAATGGCGAGGTCCGCATAATACCCGACTTTTAGACTTCCGCGGTTTTTTATTTTTAAGTTCGATGCAGGTAAGGAAGTCAATCGCCTGATTACTTCTTCTAATGATACCAGTTTTTCATCGCGAACATATTGGCCCAGTACCCTGGCAAAGGTTCCATAGGTACGAGGATGTGTACCCTCTTCCATATTGTCTTCTCGTATTGCCTCCGAGCCGGCATCTGAGCCAAAGCTGACATAAGGCAACTGTATAATTCTTTTGATGTTGTCTTCCGATTGTTGATAATAGAGGGCTTCAATTCTGGATCTATCACGAACGATTAGATCCACCGCGGTTTCATCTGCATTCTTTCCATGAAGACGTGCCACTTCATCCAGTCGTTTGCCTTTGTATAATAGATTAAGTGAGTCGAGTCGAAAGCCCATAATGACAACATTGGATGGATCAGAATTTTTATAGGGAATACCCATCTCCATTTCATACAATACTTTTTTACGAATTGCAGGATTGCGTAAACGCTTGCGCATTTCTTTTGATCCACCTTCCTGCACCCAGGTTGGTAGTCTTGAAGTAAGACCAGTACCGCTGGCGGTGTAGGGATACATGTTTGCTGTAATTTTCAATCCTGCTTTTTGAGCACTGTCTATTTTTGCCAAGAGTGTATCAATCTTATTCCAGTTGCGCGCGATGTTAATTTTTAAGTGATAGACTTCTGCATGTATGTTTGCTTCTTTGGCAATGCGGATGGTTTCATTCATAGCATCTAAAATAAAATCACCTTCACTGCGCATGTGACTAATGTACATACCGTCATAGCGTGATGCTACTTTTGAAAGTGCAATGAGTTCTTCCGTTGAAGCATAGGCTGCTGGAGGATAAATCAACGAGGTGCCTAAACCCATTGCACCTTCTTCCATACCTTGTTGAACAAGTAACTTCATTTGCTTAAGTTCTTCTTCGGTTGGCTTTCGGTCAGCAAAATCCATTACATAGTTTCGAATGGAAGTTTGTCCGATAAAGGATGCAACGTTTGGTGTAGATCCTTTCTTCATTAACCATTTGAAGTAACCGTCCAATGTGGTCCATAAACTATCAACCGGAACTTTACTCTTTCGCTTCATTGGACCAGGAGACCATCCTTCTCCAAACACTTCAAGTGTTACACCTTGTTTGATATCGCTCATGGAACGTCCGTCTTTCAAAAGACTTTGATCGGCCCAGCTTAACATGTTAATGAATCCTGGTGTTACCGATAAACCGGTCGCATCAATTTCTTTTTTGCCGTGAGCATCTTTCAAATCACCAATCGCTGCAATCGTGTCGGCTTGTATGGCAACATCCCCAACAAAAGATTTTGTACCGGAACCATCATAAATTGTTCCGTTGCGGATAATGACATCAAATTCCTGAGGCGTGGTGATTTGTTGGCAAGCCAGAACAATAATGACGGCAAGGGAAAGAAAAAAGGCAAAGCGCATAGCGACTATAAAAGTAAGGCTATGATAGGTAGGATTGGGGAGAAATGAAAGAAGAGAATTCGTTCAGTCTAATTATTTTCAGTGCATTCGGTTGCTAACACTAAATTTTACCTAACCGAAGGAAAACAGGAAAGGTTACTGATCGAATTTCTCCCGATTTCCAATGATGGTTTAACTTTTTAATTAGCTCCGGAAGAGGATCAACACCGTTTGCCTGGATGTACTTTTGTGTGGCGGACCAACTGCTTAAGTAACCGGTATAATGTTCAAGCGTCCATTCTACTTTAATTTCAAATTTCGGTGTTGGAATTTCTTCAAATGGAAATTCAATATCTCTGTATTCATTCTCGATTAGCTTTCGGGCAGGGTCCCAATAGGGCCCAACGATGTTGATATAAAAATCAGAAAACAGTTTGTCGATTTCAGTATTGACTGCGCAACGTTCGTAACCCCAAACAGCGAGTATGGAATCTTTTTTACCAACCCGTTTTACTTCCTTGTAGAATCCTTCAAGGTTAAACCAATGTAACGCCTGACCAACCGTTATCAAATCAAATTCATGATTGGAGAATGTTGTCTTTTCGGCCGGACTAATGGAATAAAAGATGTTGTCGGATTCAATAGCATTGTTCAACTGCTGCTGACTGATGTCTGTGGCATATACTTCATCAAAGTGATGGGCAAGGTAGCTGGCCACTTGTCCGTTGCCGGTAGCGCAATCCCATACCTTTCCTTTTTGCTTAACATGTTTGAAAATAAATTCATAAAGCGCATTTGGATAGGTAGGCCGAAAGGCAGCATAAATGGAAGAATGGGTGGAGAAGTAGTCTTTTTGCATGGTCCTTTCGGATTTTTGTTGAGCTCGATTAATATTTTTCGAGTGACTCCAACGTTTCTACGGATAATGGGGTCTAAACGATTGGAAACAACCTGACTTTTTATGAAATCAAGAAAAAACCCTCTCTTTTTTGTTGCCCTTCTAGTGATTGTTCTGAGTTGTGACTCGAGCGATCCGGAGCCTTCTATAACTGATCTGAGTGAATTCGCCCAGGAATTTATGAGCATGCGACTTGGTTCTCCTAATGCCATGAATCGCAATAATGATGCTGCTATCAATCAAAGTTTCCAAAGCATGATGAGTAGCCACGGTTTTAGCGGTGGTCGTATCAAAGGTGATTCAACAGATGGTAGTGAGCCAGGGAAAGACTCAACTGTTTTTCAAGATCCATGGGTTTCTTGTGCGGTTGTTTCGACAATCGAAAATGCAGATGGTAGTACCACAACCAGTTATGATTATGGCGATGGTTGTGAGGAAGGTTGGGGTGATTATAAATATTTTATGCACGGTAAAACCATTCAAACGTACAAATACAATTCTCAGCATACAGGTTCTGTATTTCGTGACACGTATTTATTCAAGATGCTCTATGATAATTATGGAGGTCATTATAATGTAGATAGCAGTGACTGGAGCATTGATGGTAATTCTTTTTATGAAGGTTATTCTTCGTATGATACTTCGCGAAACAAATTCTCTGGAGCATATTCCTATAACGATACATCACTTTATAATTATAGCGGTAGGGTGTATGAATATAAATCGAAAGGTAAATCGCATTATGATGAAACCGGATGGGTTGTTGAAGAGAGCGAGTATGCGTATGGAGATGGAAATGATTACTATCATTCCAGTGTAGTAGAACCATTAGTCTCTAATTATTCATGCAATTCGTTTAGTGGGGGAGTATTAAATAGCCGATATGTTTGGGTGGCGGTAACCGGTCGTGAAGTGGTACATTATAAGCAAGGCGATAAAGAGGGAACTTTTGAAATTGATTATGGAAATGGAGAGTGTGATAATATTATCTACATCACTGAAAATGGAGTGCGTGTAGAAGTTGATCTTGGTAGTGGATGGATGTGTGGTACTACCGGAGGATAAGTTGTGGTAACTCTATGGGCAAAAGCCATTCGCAAAACGGATGGCTTTTTTTATGAAGAAATTTGCCATCAAGTCCCGAACGCACTACGAGACGCAAAGAAATAATTAAAGCTTAACCACGATCAACCAAAAACAAACAACTAAATCAAAGCATCTTCACCAGTATTTCCTTAAATAACTTTGCAGCCACCATAGCTGTTACATTTTGAATATCGCGTGTTGGATTTAGTTCAACAATATCGGCACCAACAAGATTGGCTTTTAAGTTTTGAATGATGGAGAGAATCTGACGGGTGGAGAAGCCTCCGGGTTCATAATGTGAAACTCCGGGAACAAAGGCAGGATCAAGCGCATCCAGGTCGAGCGATAAATAAACCGGACCATCAAATTGAAATTCAATGGAGTCTTTCCAATCTTTCATTTCAATCACCTCTACGCCAAAACGTTTTACTTGCTCGCGCTGATGCGGATTGTAAGTTCGAATACCAACCTGTACTAATCGTTGTGCCAATCTCTCTTCCATGATCCTCGCAAACGGACAAGCATGCGAGAATTTATTTCCTTCGAAATCATTGTATAAATCTCCATGGGCATCGAGATGAAGAATGGTAAGCTTGGGATATTTCTTCGCGAAGGCCTTTATGATGGGATAGGTAACCGAATGATCGCCACCAAAACTGAATACCTTATTGCCCTGATCAAGGTGTGATTGAACTCCATTCTCAATTTCTGTAAAGGCAAGAGGCATTGATGAAAGCGTAAGATCACCAACATCTTTCCAGCGATTGTCTTTGCTTAGATCAATTCCATTCTCTGTGCAATAATTAGCAGAGTCACTGTGATACGCTTCACGAATTTTTTGAGGTGCTAGTGCAGCTCCTTGCAAGTAGGATGAGTTTTCATCAAGCGGCATTCCTAGAACTGAAATCAATTATCTTCCTTTTAAAACCACAAAGATATGCCAAAAGAGAATCGATTCTCATAGTGTGTAAATCCACGAAAGTTATCTTCAGATATTCCTACTGCAGTTTGAGGAGACTGTGTTGAGGATGCTTTCACTTTAACATTACCTCCAAGATTTGAGTATAATAATGATGGCGAAAATTCAGCACCCAATGATAGTTTAGACGATAAGAAGTAGTTAAATCCAAAGATTCCCCCAACCCCAACTGAATACCCATTTGGGATTTCATTTTTTATATACATATATGTTATTTGTGCACCTGAAGCGGAATCAGTTTGAACTGATTTGTAATCCACATCAAATTTTCTGTGTAGAGTGAATGGTATTTCTATTCCAAAATAAACATCAAGCTTCTCTTTGCTTAAATTCCAGGAAACGCCCGGTGCTATTGTTACTTTGTTTTGACTACCCGTCACTGACTCATTGTTACGAATACCGACATAATATTGATCATGATACTCCTTTATACCGATTTTGGTATAATTAATTCTTACCCGATAATTGGTCATGGATGATGTCTTGTAAGTTCCAAGAATTCCTAAGGCGTACGAATTTTCTTTGATGTTGTAATTGTCTATTGACTCCATATCAACATCAAACCAACCCACTTTCGTATCCCGAATGGGATTGCTCACTTGAAGGGTAAGTCCGATTTTTTTGTTTTGTGAGAATAGAGATGAACTTATTAAAGTGAACAGAGTCAATATAATGGCTGTCTTTTTCATGGAATTTTATTATAAATGTTGATGCTTTACCGCGATGTAAGTATTTGAGCAATCCATTTATCGTAGCAGAAATCCGTTAAGGAAATTCTGCTACGACTTCATGTTTTGAATAATCAGCAACTTAAAAATCTTCAGTATACTTAATTACGAACTCACCTTCCGTAATAACAACGTCTGCTGCTCCTGATTTGGCTACCTTGCAATTAAATGTGCCGGTAACCTTATATGCGTTGGCACCTCCAATATTTCCATTTAGCTCAACGTTTGAAATGGTCACTGAACTTGATGTTTGATTCGTGGCGTTATCCGATGAAAAATCAATGTTGTCTTCAGCATAATAAAATGAGGCCAGAGGTACATCGCCAGTAAAGCTAATCACATCACCATTCCAGCCGAGAATGTCAGCGGCTTCAATCCAGTCGTTGCTTTCCTGGCAAATCGATAGGTCACCATAATCCGAATCATTCAGTGGAGGAATTGTTGAACAGGCACAATCGCCACACGATTGAAATCCAGGTTCAACGGTTTCATAAATTTTCCATACACCATCGGCTTTAAACTTTATATAATAGGTCTCCGTTGGCTCGGGTTCCACACAGGCCGAGCATTCTCCACCGCAGTCGATACTGGTTTCTGTTCCATTCAATACTCCATCGGAGCAGGTATCCGGTTCTTTTGGATCATCGCCTTTGCAGGAGATAATGGAGATGACAGCAATAGTGAATAATTTTGCAACAAAATGATTTTTCATAACTGTTTGGATTTAGATAATGGTTTAATGAATTAATAATGAGATGCAACGTACTTGGTAGTTGATAGTAACGTACACACAAAAAGTTGTACACAAAATAGTTTCTTTTTCTTGAAACTCAAGGCAACTAATGGATTTTGTTATAATTTGTTGTCGCAGAGGCTGGAGTCCCTTCAAAACTTAATGGCAATAAACTTGATAATAAATCTAGATGTTCAGTTCTTTTTTCTTTTTGATAATCAAATCATCGAACTCGTTTGTAAATATTTTATGACCAAAAAAATGAAACGAATAATCATAAGACGTAAAAAGATAATAATCACCCTTTAATTTTACATGATATAATCCAAACCATCTAAAATTAATTGATGAAATGTCCAACCAATTAATTTTTACAGAATCATTTAAATTATAGACGCAATCGTTACCTATTTCTACTTCGATGAAGTGCTTGTTAATATTACTAAAAAATAATATTAGGGCAATAGATATAGAAGCTAGCGTAATTGATCTAATTATTAATTCAGTACTTAACTCTCCATTATAAAGTTCAAAAACAGCCCAACCTAATGGGAGTAATGAATTTAAGATTGGCATTACTCTGCGTAGTTGATAGAGAAAAATGTTACTTCTATACCTCATTCCGAAGTAATCTGGTGTTGAAGATGCTTTTGCCTTCTATATCCAAACTTCTAAATTCTATATTTTAGTTTTTAACTCTTCATTTAATTCCCAATCCCAACTCCTTCAACTGCTCATTCGAAATGGTAGAAGGGGTATCAATCATCACATCTCTACCGGCATTATTTTTCGGGAAGGCAATGAAATCGCGGATAGAATCAGCACCACCGAAGAGTGAACACAATCTATCGAAGCCAAAGGCAATACCTCCGTGTGGAGGTGCTCCGAATTCAAAGGCTTCCATTAAGAAACCAAATTGTTTTTTCGCTTCTTCTTCAGTGAAACCAAGGTGACTGAACATCATTTGCTGTGTTGCGCGATCGTGAATACGAATGGATCCACCACCTACTTCAGTGCCATTGATTACCATGTCGTATGCATTCGCTCTAACATCACCCGGATTCGTATCCAACAATTTAATGTCTTCTGGTTTTGGTGAGGTAAATGGATGGTGCATTGCGTGATATCGTTTTGCTTCTTCGTTCCATTCCAATAAAGGAAAGTCAAGAACCCAAAGTGCTGAGAATTTATTTTTATCGCGTAAGCCAAGTTTCTCACCCATCAACAAACGAAGTTCATTTAATTGTTTGCGTGTGGTGTAGGTTTCACCCGCTAACAATAAAATAAGATCGCCAGGCTGAGCATTGAATTTTGTTGCCCATGCTTTTAATTCTTCCGGTGAATAGAATTTATCAACCGATGATTTCAATGAACCATCTGCTTTGTATTGAACATACACCAATCCTTTCGCACCAATCTGTGGACGCTTCACAAATTCTGTAAGCTCATCAATTTGTTTGCGCGTGTATTCAGCACAACCTGTTGCTGCAATACCCACCACCATTTCAGCACTTTCAAATACCGGGAAGTTTTTTCCTTTGGTAAGTTCAGTGATCTCTACAAACTCCATCGCGAAACGTGTATCCGGTTTGTCTGAACCATAGAGACGCATGGCTTCATCATATTTCATTCTTGGAACAGAAGGTAATTCAATACCTTTTACATTTTTGAAAAGATGACGGATCAATCCTTCGAATGTATTGAGAATATCTTCCTGTGTGATGAACGCCATCTCACAGTCGATCTGAGTAAACTCAGGCTGTCTGTCGGCACGCAAGTCTTCATCGCGGAAACATTTTACAATCTGATAGTATCGATCGAAGCCCGAAACCATCAACAATTGTTTGAAGGTTTGAGGTGATTGTGGCAAAGCATAAAATTCACCATGATGAACACGTGAGGGTACAACAAAATCGCGCGCACCTTCGGGTGTCGATTTAATAAGCACAGGTGTTTCTACTTCAATGAAGTTTTGAGCATCTAAAAACGTACGCGTTTGCTGCGCCATCTTGTGCCGAAGCTGAAGTTTCTCACGCACCGGAGTTCTGCGTAAATCGAGGTAGCGATATTTCATGCGAAGGTCATCACCACCATCGGTTTCGTCTTCAATGGTGAAGGGAGGAAGTTTAGCAGCATTCAACACCGTAAGCTTCGTTACCTTCAATTCAATTTCCCCGGTAGGGATTTTATCATTTTTTGAAAGACGTTCCGTCACAACACCTTCAACCTGAATAACATATTCACGTCCGGCAGATCGTCCCGACTGGAAAAGATTAGCCTCTGTTTTACCTTCTTCAAAAATTAATTGAGTTATTCCATATCGGTCGCGCAAGTCTATCCACAGCACACTACCTTTGTCGCGCTGGCGTTGTACCCAACCGGCTAATATTACTTGTTTATTTACATCCGTCAATCGCAATTCACCGCAGGTATGGGTTCGTAACATGTGATTTTAGTTAATTTAGCCGCGAATTTAATAATACTTTGTGTCCTTGCATGATATGACAAAAATTAAAAGTGTGATGCCTTTAGGGCTGTTTATGTTGGCATTTCTCCTCATTTCGGCTGATAAGCCGAAGTTGGTAAAAACGAAAGTTTCAGAGGTTCTCACAGTTTCAATCCCACGGGGATGGAGACCCATGGATGGGCTCGACTTTAATGAACGTTACCCCTCCGTAAGGGCTCCATTGGCTGCTTATACCAACGAAGAGCGCCTGGTAGATTTTAGCGTGAACGTATCGGCCACCCAATGGCCAGATTCGGATCTGGATATTGCACAGAAGTTTTTTAAGGCCAGTATCATGAATTCGTTCGATCGGGTGGTAATGATTGATGAAGGCTTGCATGAAATCAATAAAAAGAAATTTATCTTTTTCGAATTTGAATCCCGTGTCAATGGCATTAAGCAGCGTGAAGGTTATGGAGACCCGATCGTGAAATACACCTACATTCAATACCTCATCGAACCCGGAAAGGCTTTGGTATTCTCCTTCAATTGTCCGAATCGAGATAAAGCAGAGTGGCAGGAAACCGCGAGGTTGATGATGAAGGCGATTAAGATTAAGTAGTCCACGGTCCACAGTCGACCGTCAACAGTGGACTGTCGACTGTGGACCGTTGACGTTTTACAATGTAAAAGCTAAAATGGAATTATACACGGACGAATATTTCATGCGTGAGGCATTGAAGGAAGCAACGAAGGCTCTTGAGATAGGAGAGGTGCCCGTGGGTGCTGTAGTAGTTTGCCAGAATCGTATCATCGCTCGTGCACACAATCAAACAGAGAAACTGACGGATGCGACAGCCCATGCTGAGATGCTGGCCATTACTGCTGCAGCGAATTATCTCGGTTCAAAATATCTGAGTGAATGTACTTTATATGTTACCCTCGAACCTTGCGTAATGTGTGCCGGTGCATTACATTGGTCGCAACTTCAGAAAGTGGTTTTTGGTGCGTCTGATGTTCAGCGTGGATATAGTTTAATAAGTAGTCCGCTGCTGCACGCAAAGACTGAGGTAGTACGAGGAGTAAAGGCAGATGAGTGTAAAAAAATGGTGGATACATTTTTTAAAGGCATTCGAAAGTAAGAGAGTGATGTGTGTTTCCTTTCGGGGATTAAGAACAACATCAAAATTGAACGTGTAAATTTTAAACAAATGGAAATAAAAGGAAGAGTACTTCAACTATTGCCGCTCACAACGGGACAGGGCAAAAAAGGCCCCTGGAAAAAACAAGAGTTCATCATTGAAACACAAGCACAATATCCTAAAAAGGTTTGTCTTTCTGCCTGGGGTGATAAGGTAGATCAATACAATTTAACGATTGGTGATATGGTGAACGTATCGGTTGATTTGGAGAGCCGCGAATACAATGGTCGCTGGTACACCGAAGCACGTGCTTGGAAATTAGAGAAGGACAGTAGTGGAAGCAACGGTGGTGGCCATAGCGCACCTCCGCCAACGGAAGAACCCTTCTCCCAGGATAATGGAGCAACGGATGATTTGCCGTTTTAATATGTAGCGAATCGTTTTTTAAGGATCATTTATTAAAAAGGAAATGCCCTGAAATGTCAGGGCATTTCCTTTTTTTATTACCTTGATAGCCTCACAAAAATATTCTCTATGCTTAAAAAAATCCTGCTCTGCACTTTCTTGTTAGCCCTTTGTCAATACGTTGCACCGGCACAGGAAGCTCGTCTGTTACGTTTTCCAACCATATCAAACGATGCCATTGTGTTTTCATATGCTGGTGATTTGTACACCGTAGCCCGCTCGGGCGGAATGGCCCGAAAACTAACCAATGATATTGGTTACGAAATGTTTGCCCGCTTTTCTCCCGATGGCAAAACACTTGCCTTCACCGGACAATACGATGGTAACACAGAAGTATACAAAATGCCATCGGCAGGAGGTGTTCCTGTTCGACTTACCTATTCGGCAACATTAGGTCGCGATGATATTGGTGATCGCATGGGGCCGAACAACATTGTGATGTCGTGGAAGAATGACAATTCAGGAATTGTGTACCGTAGTCGGAAGAAATCTTTCAACTCCTTTAAAGGTCAATTGTTTATTGCCAATGTAGAGGGAGGTTTATCGCAGGAGCTTCCTTTTTCAGTAGGTGGTTTTTGTACCTATTCACCCGATGGAAAGAAGCTGGCACTTAATCGCGTGTTCCGTGAATTCCGCACCTGGAAATATTATAAAGGTGGCATGGCCGATGATGTGTGGATTTATGATTTTGCTACAAAGCAAATGGAGAACATCACCAACAATCCATCACAGGATATTTTCCCGATGTGGTATGGCGATAAAATCTATTTCTGTAGCGACAGAGATCGCACGATGAATTTATTTTCATACGATCTGAAATCAAAACAAACGACCAAGATTACAAACTACACGGAATACGATGTGAAGTTTCCATCCTTAGGAGGTGATGCTATTGTCTACGAGAATGGAGGTTTCATTTATGTTTATGATTTGAAAGCTGGTAAGGAATCTAAAATCAGTATCACCATCCAAGACGATGCAGTTTCCGGACGCAATGAATTAATTGATGCTTCCAAATTTATTGAGCCATACGATTTTGATCTTGGTCCGGATGGAAATCGAATTGTTGTAACGGCTCGCGGTGATGTGTGGACTGTTCCTGCGAAAGAAGGTATCACTCGAAATATTTCAAAGAGTTCTGCCAGTCACGAGCGCTCATCGGTATGGTCGCCTGATGGAAAGAGCATTGCCTTTATTAGCGATGTTAGTGGTGAAGATGAAGTGTATGTTCAAAAGCAAGATGGAAGCGAAGCTCCAACTCAACTTACCAGTGGATCGGATACCTACAAATATTATTTAACATGGTCGCCTGATAGCAAAAAAATTAGCTGGGCCGATAAGAAATTAAGATTGCAATATGTAGAGGTTGCCACAAAACAAGTTACACTGATTGACCAATCCAAAACATGGGAATTTGGAGGAGGTACATGGTCAACCGACAGCCGTTGGATTTCCTATTCCCGCTCAGAGGACAATCGGCAAAGTAGAATTTATCTGTACGATACTCAGCTAAAGAAATCGTATCCCGTAACCGATGATTGGTTCAATTCCAACTCGCCTTCTTTTAGCGATGATGGTAAATATCTTTTCTTTTCCTCTGATCGTGATTTTGCTCCTACCTATAGTTACACCGAATGGAATCATGCTTACAACAATCTATCGAAGATTTATTTTGTAACCCTTGCGAAAGCAACACCTTCTCCGCTTGGAAATAAAAATGATGAAGTAAAAGTTTCCGAGACGCCAGCTGCTTCACCAGCGGCAAAAACAAAAGAGAAAACACCTGCAGAAGAACCGGCTAAACCTATTAAGCCTGTTGTGATTGATGTTGATGGACTTTCTTCAAGAATTGTATCCCTTCCAATTGATGCCGGTGACTATGGGGCGATCACTGCTGTTGGTGAGTCTGTGTATTATTTTTATAGTTCAACGAAAACAGATCAAACCTTAAAAGTGTTTGATTTGAAAGACAAGAAAGAATCAGAGATCGGTGCCTATACCGCCTATGTTGTTTCAGCGGATAAAAAGAAAATGCTCTTAGAGAAAGATAAGAAGTTTGCCATTGTTGATCTTCCCAAAAACAAAACGGAAGTAGACAAGCATATTGATTTGACGAATCTGAAAGTAGCGATCGACCGCAAGAAAGAGTGGGAGCAGATTTTTAATGAATCATGGAGACAGATGCGCGACTTCTTTTATGATCCCGGTATGCATGGTGTGGATTGGGTTGCCATGAAAAAGAAGTATCAGCCTTTATTACAACATGTCAATCACCGTTCCGATTTAACGTACGTCATTGGCGAAATGATAGCCGAGTTAAGCATCGGCCATGCCTATGTAGGCGGAGGCGATGTTCTGAAGGCAGAACGAATTCAAACGGGATTACTGGGTGCTGAATTAAGTCGTGACGCATCAGGCTATTTTAAAATTGATGCCATTTTGAAAGGAGAAAATTGGATGGACTCCAGAAGATCTCCACTGACTGAAGTGGGTGTTGATGTAAAAGTTGGCGATTACATTATCGCTGTGAACGGAACCACTACCCAATCTGTAAAAGATATTTATGAACTCCTGGTCAATACAGCAAACAAAACCATTGAGCTCACGGTAAATTCAAAACCTGATAAAGCGGGAAGTAAAAAAGTGTTGGTAGTGCCTGTTAATGATGAACAGGATTTATACTATTTCAATTGGGTAAAGAAAAACCTGGATTATGTTTCGTCAAAAACGAATGGAGAAGTAGGATACATCCATGTACCCGATATGGGTACGCATGGATTGAATGAATTCGTAAAAACATTCTATCCTCAATTACACAAGAAAGCCTTAATTATTGACGACCGTGGAAATGGTGGTGGGAATGTTTCTCCCCAAATTATTGAACGACTGTTGCGCGAAGTAGTATTCTATGATTTGCCCCGGAACGTAGCAGTTCCATCCACTGATCCGGGAGGAATGTTGTTAGGCCCCAAAGTGATGTTGATTGATCAGTACTCCGCTTCTGACGGAGATATTTTTCCATACCGTTTTAAGAAGAATAAGATTGGTAAGGTAATTGGAAAGCGAAGTTGGGGAGGAGTAGTAGGTATCCGCGGTTCGCTTCCGTTTGTTGACGGAGGTACATTAAACAAACCCGAGTTTGCAAGCTATGATACCGAGGGTAAGGAATGGCCGGTAGAAGGGTATGGTGTAGATCCTGATATTGAAGTAGATAACAGTCCTGCTGATGAATATGCAGGCAAGGATATGCAGCTCGACAAAGCCATTGAAGTGATTCTGGAGGAACTGAAAACAAGAAAAGAAGTTCCTCCACCGCCACCATATCCTAAAAAGAATAAATAAGTTCAATGCCAAAGTAAGAGCGAATGAATTTTATCCGCACTTCTTTGGTTGTTATATTTGACGTCTTAAAAAGTTTGTTCAACCTTAAAAATAAATTTAGCAATGGCCTTTACATTACCCGCGCTTCCGTATGCATTCAATGCATTGGAGCCACACATCGATGCACGCACCATGGAGATACACCATGGTAAACATCATAATGCTTACGTAACGAATTTGAACGCAGCCGTTGCCGGTAAGCCCGAAGAAAGTCTGAGCATTGAAGAAATTTGCAAAAACATTTCAAAATATCCGGCTGCCGTTCGTAACAATGGAGGTGGTCATTACAATCACAGTTTATTCTGGACAGTCCTTGGCCCGAATGCAGGTGGAGCTCCAACCGGTGCGTTGGCGGATGCCATCACTGCAGCCTTCGGAACTTTTGATGAATTTAAAACCAAGTTTGCAGCCGCAGGAACAACTCGCTTTGGTTCAGGCTGGGCGTGGTTAATTGTTGGAGCCGATGGTAAGTTAGCCATCACATCAACACCGAATCAAGACAATCCTTTAATGGATGTTGCTGAAGTAAAAGGTAATCCTATTCTTGGCTTAGATGTTTGGGAACATGCATACTACCTCAACTATCAAAACCGCAGACCTGATTACATTACTGCATTTTGGAATGTGGTAAACTGGAGCGAAGTAGCAAAACGTTTTGCTGCGAAATAGTTTTTAAGAAACTGATATTAAAAAGAAGGCTATCCTTTCATTGGGATAGCCTTCTTTTTTTTATGCAATAATTTCTAAGCAGATTTTGAAATCTTCTAGTCAGGGTGAGTTGGAAATATAGTATTGAATGCATAGCATTGAGGACGACATTGGGAAATGCGTAATTTTGTTGAAGGATAGTTGAGATGAAAAAAGACTGCTCCTAAACGCGAAATAGCCGCAATTGAGTTGCGGGTATCCTAATGTTAGCAGCAACGCCTGGGACAAAGATCATGAGATTCAATTAATAATTATTCTGGTTGCATTAACAACTTGGACACCTTTACGCGGTCAGGACGGCTCTGATATTTTGTACAGAGCCGTGGACCGATTGGATGAGTCGTACATCGGAGACTTTGTTCATCTTGACTTTTACAGCCGATCCTTTCGCGGCATAGCCATTGACACGATAGCTATTGTAGTTGAAGGTAAGTTGACAAAGTTTGTCGAACATAGAAAAGACAATGGATTTAACAATTGGTTTGACAGACAATATCTTGAGTCATTAGAAAAGACGGACGGACTCATTATTAGAGTCATGAAATCCAGACTTGATAAAATAACAACGGACTCAGTTTTTGTGACTAGTTTTTTGGAGTACTATAGAGACGACACGCTTTTGCCAGAAAGATCAAAGGAAATAGCAAACGAATTTCCTAGGACCATTATAGCAGAGGTTTTGGTGAGCGCAGACAGTCATAAATGACAAAGAGAGAGGTGACGGCACAGCTGCTAACAATGTGTATGTGCAATTTAAATTTGATTAATTATTTTTAAAGGAAAATTTAAACTGCACATACACGAACGTTGTGTGCAATTGCCCTAAAAAAAATTTACCGTTGAAAATAGAGAGACAATTAAGCGGACAAGAAATTAAAACTCTTGAGAAAAGAGTAAAGGACATTGGGAAAAGAAAATCTCGACTGATGAAATTTGTCATCTTCTGGACTCTTACTTCTTTAGTCGTTGGGATAATTGCAAGTTTTTATGTCGACCGCGGACTTTGGATCTTATTGGTCGTAACTGTTTTAATCTTCATTGCAATTGGACTTTGGAGTTACTTTGACAGTAAGTTACCTTTTGACAGAGAATTAAAAGGAATTGAAGACCTTAAAGCAAAAAATCTGGTGACATCAATTCAAGTAAAGACGAATGAGTATTATGAACTTGTAGAGGAAGAGGACGAAGGTGTGTATTATTTATTTCAGATTCAGGCCGACAAGATATTAAGCTTCGGTGGACAGGACTTTTATGCCAGCAAGAAATTTCCAAACTCGGACTTTGAAATTGTTGAAGGAAAAAGTAACAGTGGAAAAATTGTTCTTTTAGAAACATATTGCCACGGTGAGAAGATAAAGCCAATTAAAAAAGTTAAAGGGAAAGAGAAGTGGGACTTATTGGAAAAATTCGACTTTGACAAATTTGAAATCACGGACGGACGACTCGAAAGATTTGCGTAGGGACAACTGCACACAACAACAGCTATAATACATATGCTTTATTGTAGGTTCTTAACATGTGTGCTATTAAATTTCGGTAGCAACGTGGGATAAAGATGTAGGTATCTACACGCATACGTCTTATAGCTAGGCGTTATGCGCAATGCTAACCGCTTCGATTGAACGTTACTGCTAAATATGAAACTTGCAACTGAAACAGTTAAAAATAAACGAGGCAAAACCAAATCGGTTGAAGAATACTTTTATGATGACAAAGACAATCGCATTAGAACAGATTACAAAGACGGGAACGGTAAGCTTAAATACTACCGAACATTTACCTATGACGGCAATGGAAAGTGCTTAAAGCAAACTGATTTTTCGGCAGATAATACATTTCAAGGAAGCGATGAACATACTTATGATAACAATGGGAATGAAATAAAGACTATTGTCAGAACTGTGGACGGTTCAATATATGAATGGTATGAAAACTTTGAATTGCCTGCTGAGAACTTGAAAGCCTGGATTGCAAAGGACAAGTATGGCAACATCATCCATAAAACAGAAGAAAATCTTATTGACCATTCGCTAAAAAGATTTAACGAAGACGGAATATTTTATGAACTCTGTAAAAGAAAATATGACTCTTTGAATCGCCTCGTTGAAGAGATTACTACAGATGAAAATGGAAAAGAGAAAATGAGAAACCTATATTCGTATGAAGGGCAAAAAGAAATTTGGACATTTATTTTGCAGGGAGAATTTATAAAGACAGAAGAAAAAGTTTATGACAACAACCATAATCTGACTTACTACATAAGAAAAGACAAGAATGGAAAGTGTTTGGAATGGTCTGGTTACACTTATAATGAGTTTGGGAACAAGACAAAATACTTTGGAGGTAAGGATGAAGGAGTAGAGAATTATTTTGGAATCATTGAACCAACTTATCTGCAAGAAGTGAAGTGACGCCTTCCAAACGAACAACAGCACATGCGCATAACACAAGCTATAATACATATGCTATATCGTAGGTTCTTAAAGTGTGTGCTGTTAAATTTCGCTCAGCAACGTGGGACAAAGACGTAGGTATTTACACGCATACGTCTTATAGCTAGGCGTTGTGCGCCATAGTTTTGAACAGAGTAGCATGAACTATCAAGACATAAATAAGGACGAGAGAATAAAATTCATTGTAAAGCATCTCGTGGACAAATTCGGAGAAACAAGCTTCAAACTGAAAGACCACTGGGACGCGGACTTAACCGCAATTGGGCTGACTGACAACGAAGAGAAGTATTTAATTTATATTTCATCATATGGGGAGAATGACTTCTTTGTTTCATTAGAGAATCTGACAGACGGAGACGAACGACCCTATGAACCGGCAGGAGATTTTGACAATGTTGACTTAAAGAGACTGGAAAAGTTATTTATCGAGCACTTGAGAATAAAAACTACGGACGCACAACAACAGCTATAAAACATATGCTGTATTGTAGGTTCTTAACATGTGTGCTGTTAAATTTCGTCAGCAACGTGGGATAAAGACGTAGGTATTTACACGCATACGTCTTATAGCTAGGCGTTGGCGGCCATTACATTAAAGTACAATCATGACTATTAAGGCGACAATTTATCCGACCGTTGTTACAATTCTTTTGACGTTGACAATGTGTAACTCAAAAGATAAATTGGGGACATACGGACTTAGCACTCGGACAGGTAATTCCACAATCATTCTCTACAAGGATTCAACATTTACCGAAAATATTCATTCGGACACAATTGACGAAAAATGTTTGGGACACTGGCTGACTATAAATCAGAAGGATTCAATTATAGAGACTAGCACTGAGTCTTGTGGGACTTTGATATTCACTTCGATGCCTAGGCGAATACTTAAAATAACTGGAGATAAACTGATTGAAGTAAGTGAGTAATGTAACGGCCGCCAACAACATGCATAAGAAATGGCGTGGTGATTTTAAGGTGAAAGAGTTTTCAACTAACTTACCTCGGCAACGTGGATACTGAAGCGGTTCTAATCACGCCACTTCTCATGCATAAGCGTTAGCCACAATCAATATTTATGAAGTTTCCAGAACACATTGAAAAATTTACAGTCAATAAGAACAACTATGGAATTTTCCCACCAATAGGATATCTATCTATTGACGAAACAAGTGACGGAGGCGGTGACGACTACGGACTGTATTGGGAAATTGGAAAAGAAGAAGGTCTTCCCATTGTGTGTTCCTCACGACATGAAGAAAGTTTACTAGTTCCTGAATTTAGGGACTTTACATCTTTTGTAGACTGGTTTGAAGAGACGGGTGGCCAAGAGGGCCCGACAATGAATCTTAATGACAACGACTTCTTTATTTCACTTACTAATAAAGGAAAAGTTTTAACAAAAAACGGAAAGAACGAAGAAGCTATTCAAAAGCTAGAAAGAGCTGTATCACTATTTGGCGAATATTCTGAAACGTGGTACTGGTTGGCCGAGAACTATTATAAAACAGGACAAAAGGATAAAGCGGATAGAGCACTTGTAAATTCAATTGCATCAAACTTCTTCTTCGGACTTCCGTCTAAAAAAAACGTGGACAGGTTTAACGAGATGACTCCCTCAGAGGAGCTGAAAGACCATCCTATTGTTAGAAGAAAGGCTAACCTGATACAAGGAGGAGACTTCGCGACACCGTTCTCGTTGGACTACAACCTTATTCCGGAAATTGTTGAAGAACTTAAGACGAGAAAAGATTATAGGACTGCGCTGCTAATGCAACAAAACTATGGACTTTTAATGACTTCAGAGACAGAAGATATTATCGAGCGACATCATTTCAATATTGATACATGGTTTGAAAGTTTCAAGAGCGAAATGTTTTCAATTTATCCAGAGCGGAAATATTGACTGTGGCTAACAAAATGTTTATGCCAGCTTGGGGTGATGTGTAGGTTTGAAGTTTTGTTTTCTTAATTTCGTTCAGCAACGTGGGACAGAGACGCGCTTCGAAAACCCAAGCCGTCATAAACATAAACGTTAGCGAACATATTTTTTGGACAGATGAGAATATACTTCATAATAGGTTTTATCCTGAGTTGCATTTCGTTATGGGGACAGGAATCCATATTAAAGTTGGAATCCGGCAGACGGTATCAACTGTACTTCATCGATGTTCTAGTAAGAGACGATGAGCACGAAAATTTAGACTCGATCCGCAATGGAGTTGTGCGCTGGGACAACAGTAATAGTTTCTTAATTAATGACGAACTCACCTTAAACAATCTTCAGACAAACTGGATCGGGAAAAGAACCAACGAATTCTATTTCTGCTGGTATAACTATTTCATATATGTAATTGAGGACGGGAAAATTGTTGACGAAATGCGTGTGAACGAAGAGTGTAAGCAAGTTGTTTGCAAGCGTGGAGTATTTAATTATTCAACGACAATTGCGGATAAGCTAGATAAGAGTAAGATTGTTCCCGTTGGTCGAATTAAGTTTGATTCCATCGCATTTGCCCGTCAATTTCTTAAGAATATTCAAAGCGACCTAAATATTTTTGTTCCACCAGTTAAATATGATGAATGGATAAAGTATGATGGAGAAATTAGAATCACTACGAGTCGTGGAAATGTCAATAAAATTCAAAGTAAACTTGAGCGAGAGATAAGGAAGCAATTCCCAAACGAAATATTTGAAATTCATCAGTCAGGCTCGGGACCCGCTGACCTTGACTACAGTATTTATTGCAGTAAAAACATCGGAAATAATCTAAAAGGATACAAGATATTTCTTGGGTGGAGAGAGTTTGATCCCACTGAAATTACTTTATTCACCACGACAATGACTTCGATTGAAAATGCGTTGAAAAAATACGCTCGCTAACATCAGCTATAATACATATGCTGTAGTGTAGGTTCTTAACGCGTGTGCTGTTAAATTTCGCCAGCAACGTTGGACAAAGACGTGCGTACTTAAACGCATACGTTTTATAGCTAAGCGTTAGCAGCAAGCCGTTTTTGGACAAATCTGTCAATCCATTTTGTTGAGAAAAAATTGTAAATTGAGACAAATATTAAACTTATGTCAGCCATAGAATTGAGGAGACGGCTAATTGATAAAATTCAAAAAACCGAGAACGAGGACTTACTTGCAGAAGCTTACAGACTGCTTGAGTTGGAGACTGAGGACATTGAAATGTATAAGCTTAATGACGATCAAAGAAAAGCCATTAGTGAGGCCAGACAACAAATTAATAGCGGACAATTTTTGACAGATGAGCAGTCTAACAAGGAAATTGACGAATGGCTAAGCAAGTAATTTGGTCTCTTAGAGCACAAAATGATAAGAGAGAGATTTTGGATTATTGGAGGCAGAGAAATAAGTCAAATACTTACAGTAAAAAGTTAAACGAGTTATTTAAAGAATCAATTAGAATCATCCTTGATTTTCCACAAATAGGGAAAGTGACTGACGACACTAAAGCAAGAATCAAAATCGTCAGGGACTACTTAATAATTTACGAAGAGACTGAAACTCAAATCTTGATTTTAACAATTTGGGACAGTCGGCAAGAACCTGACAAACTTAAAAAGATCCTGAAATAAACGGCCAGCTGCTAACAATGAACTGTGCTGAAAACATTTTTCATCACTTTCAAAAAGCTAAGCAAAATCATTCTAGTGAATCACCTTCTTTTACTAATTTCTCCCGAATCTTAAATTCCTCAATATCAATCAACGAAAGATATTTTCGGATCAACTCTTCATCGAACTCGGCCTTGTTATTCATCTTATCAAGGAGGGCGCGTTGCTGTTCCAGCATCTCCAGGTAGATGTTTTGCAGTTGACAAAGTGAATTAGAATTTGTGTTTTTTATTTCTTCGAACCCCCTGTTAAAAAAAGCCAGTTCGATTTTCATTCTCGATTGAAGATTGCCGAGGTATTCATTCGCAGTAAGATCATCAGAATATTTCTCCTCGAGGTATTGAAGTGAAATGTGGGCGATCTTCTTTTGAATGATATGCTCCTGCTCCCCGGAACTCATCGTTCCGAATCGATCCGTTGGATGTAATTTTCGAATCAGCCACGGAAGTGTCAGTCCTTGAAACACCAACGTCACCAGGATCACAACAAAGGTGATAAACAAGATCAGGTTTCGATAGGGAAAAGGACTACCGTCCTGTAGTAATACCGGTATGGACAGAGCCGCTGCAAGCGAAACAACACCGCGCATTCCTGCCCAACCAAAGATCACCGGACCTCTCCATCCCGGGTTTCGGTCCGCAACGGTAATAAAATGACCCATAAATCGCGTGAAGAGCGCAGCGCCTAACGTGCTAAGCATGCGCACGATAATAAGTATCAGCGAAATGGCAAGTCCGTATCCAATAGCAGTACCCAAACTTACCTCTTCTACCTGACGCGCGATGGAAGGCAATTGAAGACCAATCAATAAAAACACAATACCATTCAACACGAATCCTATGGTTGACCATACGTTTGATCCTTGCACACGTCCTTTATAGCTGAGTATCTCCTGGCGTCTGCTCGACAATAACAAACCTCCCGAAACAACGGCCAGTACACCTGAAAAATGAAAACTTTCAGCGAAGTAATACATGCAATACGGAGCAACAAAACTCAACACGATTTCAATACTCGGTGTGGTGGGTAACCAGCGATAGATGGCATAGAAAACAAGACCAATCAAAAGTCCGATCAATGTCCCCACTACAATCACCAGGAAAAAACTTCCGATGGCTTGTGACATGTGAAATTGTCCGGTGACCACGGCAACCAGTGCGAAGCGAAACACAATGAGTGAAGACGCATCGTTGAGAAGACTTTCACCTTCAATAATGCTGATCAAAATTTTGGGTGCATTTACCTGACGCATAATCGTAGTGGCCGAGATCGCATCGGGTGGAGATACGATTCCACCTAAAAGAAATCCAAGCGCCAACGTAAAGCCCGGGATAATGGCCCACGATGAAAACGCAACCACACAGGAAGTCAGGATTACAATCGGAAACGCAAAACTCATGATTACGCGCCTCCATCTCTTGAACTCTTTCCATGAAGTTTGCCATGCTGCTTCATAAAGCAATGGTGGAAGGAATATGAAGAAAATTAATTCCGGATCGATGGTAACGTGTGTGAACACATTGGTGATACTGATGGCCAGTCCACCTAAAACCAACACGATGGGGTAGGGTAACTTGAACTTATTCGCTACCATCACCAGTGCCAGAATGATCGCGATGAGACAGACGTATTCGATAAAGAGTCCTTGCATGGAATGAGTATTGAAAATAAAATTAATAAAAAATAAGCCCGGGTCTCGGGCTTATTTTTTATTAATTCAGTGATGCAAAGTAATTAAGCATTCCTAAAAATTCTTGCGCAAGGTTAAGCCGTAATTTTTCGGATCACCCAAATGGGCGGCACCAAAATCGTATGCGAATGAGATGTACTTCGTGTCACCTAAGTTGCGTCCCCAGAAAAATAACTCAAAGCCTTTAGCAGTAACGCCAACTCTTGCGTTCAGTAAACTATAACCCGATTGCTTGATTGTGTTTGATAAATCAAAATATTGGTCACCCAAATACATCCATTCACCACGTAGGATCAATTTGATATTTTGTGATGTAGAAAGATTCCAGTTGTATTGCACCGCCAGCATCGAAGTAATGTCTGGCGTAAACAATTGACGATTACCTTTCAAGTTAACCTCTGTTCCATTTTGTGAAAGTTTCAACGTTGTGTATTTCGCGTTGGCGTATCCGAAATTATAATCGATTTGAAAATTCGGAAAAGGTGTTGTTGATATTTCGGCTTCGAATCCTTTGCTCTCCAGTTCACCAGCGTTGGTGGTAACCGTGATGGCCTCTGGCAAAACTAGTGTAGGTACTTGCACATCTTTTGCGCGAATAAAAAATGCGGCTACGTTAAAACGAATTTTGTTGTCCAGAAAGGTTTCCTTAAAACCAATCTCAAGGTTGTTACTGTATTCCGGTTTGTAAGAGAACAAGGGTGGTTGAGAAGGATCAGGAGCAAGCTGTGTAAGTCCACCTGTTCTAAACCCTCTTGAGTAATTAAAGTAGAGATTCGTATTTTCGTTTGCGCGAAAGGCAAGACCAACCTTAGGTGAGACAGCATTAAAATCTGCTGATGCTGTCGTGTCTGGTAAAGTAGTAAAGGGTGCATCGGGCTCAATCTGATATTCACCCATCACACTTTGAGTCTTGTGTTCAAAGTCATAACGCAAACCACCAATCAAATCCAGTTTTTCAAGGACAGTATACGTTGCCTGGCCAAAGAAAGCATATCCTGTTGTTTTTCCTGTTGATGTACTGATGCTGCTTGAGTTTGGAATGGTGAAGTCTACGTCTGCACCAAAATGTGTGGCTTGTTTCACCGGACTTTCCTGATGGAATAAATAAACTCCTCCCGTCCATTTTAAGTTGGAAGCAGAAGCCGGTGATGTAAATTTAAATTCCTGTGTCCAGGCCTTTACATTGTTCCAGTCTTTTCCGTAGTTATTAATAATCGTTATTACATCGGAATCTGAAAAGTCTCCATCAAGCGGTGTCTTATAGTATCGCCAATTGGATTGATAAGTAGTCTGCGAAGAAAAGTTAAATGCTCTGCCCGAATAGTTCGCTGAAAAAGAGCCATTGAATACATTGTCCACCATGGTCCCCACACTATTCTGATTTACAGTGAATCCATCATTGATGGCATCATACGATAATGGAAACGTTCCGTTATTCCGGTTTGAATTGTGTTTCACATTTAACATGAAAGACCATGCAGGACCAGCGAGGTAACGCAGATAATAATTTCCAACAGTACTATGTTTTTTATCGAAATGAGAATTATCAAACGCATTGGTGTAAAATCCATTTGATCGATCATACATTCCAGATACTCCCAGGAAGAGTTTGTCTTTTATTAAAGGTGTGCGAAAGCCTGCACTGTATCGCTGTTGTCCGAAATTGCCAACATTGATTTCTCCAAAGCCTGTCATTCTATTGCTTGGTTGTTTGGTGATAATGTTAATCACACCACCCATTGCATTTCTTCCGTACAAAGTTCCTTGAGGGCCTCTTAAAACTTCTATTCGCTCTACGTCTGTCAACTGAGCGATGTAGGTATCCAAACTAAATTGATTCACTCCGTCTATGTAAGTAGCAACTGAAGGATCATAAGAGGTAGAGGTAATGCCGCGTATCGAAGTTACATTTCTACCATCGCCTGGATTGGAAGAGTATAAATTGGGAACAATGGCAGTAATGTCTTTTGTATTCCAAATCCGATACTGCTGAACTTGTGAAGATGAAATCGCACTTACGCTCAGTGAAACTTTTTGAATTTCTTCCTCCGTCTTTTGTGCCGTCACGATTACATCTTCTAATTGAGTAGCTGTTTCCGCCAGTTGAAAATTTAAGGAAGCGCCCTCTTGTGTTACCTCTATTGTTTGTTCAACGGTTGCAAACCCGATGGTTGAAACCTGAATTTGATATGATCCTGGATTTACATCTTTCAATTCAAAATTTCCCTGTTCATCCGTAGCTGTTCCTAAATTGGTGTTCAGTAAATGCACATTCACTCCTGATAGAGGTTCATCTTTGGAAGACGTAACCTTCCCTTTTATGGATTGACCATAAACAAGGACTTGAGAAAAGAGAAGTACTGCTAAAAAGGTGAGACGACTCAAAAAACGAACACAAGTATTGTCCCCTCTATCTGACTTGTGTGTACTAGTAAGGTTTTGCATAAATTTTTCTGGTTTCAAAACCGGAAAGTTATCACTTCTATTTCAGTAGTTCTAAACCTTTTATCCCAATTCTTCCTTTTTGTTTTAGTTTCCGGAAGTGCTTATTACATTCTCCAGCATACGCACAAAAGCGTCTTGCTTCCAGGCTTCTGCGTTATGACCGATTGAGGTATAGAAGGTTCTTCCTTTGCCTGTTGAACGGTACCATGCCACAGGGTGATCCTTACCCATACCAAAATTTTTGTCCTTCATCCAAAGCATATTTCCGCTGGGGTTGATCTTTTCGCCATCTATAGTATAGAATATGTTGAAACCTTTAGCCTTTGGATTTTCGTAAAACACGTACCACTCATCACTGTGTTTCCACGTTGTAGTTAAACCTTGTACGAGCAAACTGTCAGATACATTATTCAATGTGATATCCGCTTCCTGGAGTTGTGGATCAAGCGGATGGTGCGAAAACTTTGAGCCCAAAAGATTTTTTTCGTACCAATTCCAATGATGGGAGTCATCACCCGCGCCATGAATACCAACAAGATTTCCACCTTGCTCTACATATTCTTCGAGAGTTTTCTGTTGCTCATCATTCAGAACACGGCCGGTAGAGTTGTTAAAGATTACAATATCAAATTTCGCAAGTTGCTCTGGATTAAATACTCCACCTTCTTCGGTGCTATAAAGAAACCAGTTGTTCTTAGTTGCCAGTTCGGCCAAAACATTTTTTCCAACCTCAATGGATTCTTCATGTCTAAAGCCGGTGGATTTCGAAAACAATAACACGGTTGTTTTGCCGGCAGGAAAATCAATGGACGGAGTGTTCGTTTCATACGAAACCGGGAATCCATTTTTTACTTTGTATATGAATACACTTGCTGCTCCAACGATGAGCAGAAAGAGGGAGACAAATGTCCAAAGAAAAATCTTGAGAATTTTTTTCATGTAATGAAGATAGTATGATGAGGTAATTTAACACGATCTGTGCATTACACAAAACTCGATATCTTTTGATTATTCTGGAACACTAATCATCACTTCTTTACGGATAGAATAATGTGCATCATTTTATTTTCATCCCCGGTATTAAGGGTGTAGTCTCTGTTAGTTCGAGTGCCTTTACCATATCTTTTGTATAGTTCTTGTATTTTATAAAGTGAGGAGTTTGAATATGTGCTTTGTATGCATCCGTGTTAGCATAGATTTCAAGAATGGTAATGTGCGTGGGCCTGTCTTTTTCAGAAACTGCATAGAGTGTCAATACTCCTGGTTCAAGTTTTACTGAAGCCTCGATTTCTTCTTTCAGTGCAGCTTTATAATTTTCCAGTTGGGCCGAATCGATTTGGATTTTCGCCAATCGCACCATTTGACTTTTGTCTTGAGCAGAAGCGATTTGCAATGAGCACAGCGTTACTAAGCACGTGATCATCATTTGAAGGGGTGATATTTTTATACTCATAATTTTTTATTTCAAGGAAATTGAACACCACTGATCTGTTCACACAATGCAAGAAATTTCTCCTGCAGATTAACATCGCCAGCCTCTTGTAAATATTTTTTTTGTCTCTGGTGATAAAAATAATAACCACTCACCTTAGCCTGATCATCATTACTAGTGGCCAGCCAAGCTTGTGTTTGATAACCCTTCTCAAGATTGTCAGGAGCACTGCGGCCACCCATCTTTGTTGGAACCCAGCCGGGATCAATTGCATTAGCATATACCTCTGGCCATTTGCGCGCTACAGCCATCGATAAAATAACATCATGTAGTTTCGTATCGGAATAGGTAGGGTAGTTGCTCCGACTGCTGGCAACAGTATTCAAACTCTTCAGACTCGGATCACCTTGTAAATGCATACCTGAGCTGAGATAAATCAAACGTTTAGGTTTTTGAATTAAACAGGTAAGAATATAAGGTGCCAAAGTATTCACGGCAAAAATCAATTCGTTTGATGATTTGTAGACTCCTGCGTTATGTATCACGGCATCGAAGCTACCCATTGCATTGACTTCAGTCGCCAGCTTTTTGGTCTCATCGATATTAGACAAATCTGCTGTGAGAACTTTTTCTGCCGAAGGTAATTTATTCAACGCTTCTTGTCCGCGCTCTGCATTACGTGCATGCAAGACAACCTGATGTCCCTGATCGATTAATGACTTTGCCGCCAAATGCCCCAGACCATCTGCTGAACCTGTGATGAATATTCTTGCCATTATTCTTTATTTTTATCAGGCTCTGATCGCTTTCACGTTGATGCTTAAAGTGATTGTGGCCCTTCACTCATTGCTAAATTATTCATTTAATTATTGTACCTAGTAATTATGGAAAATATTAAAACAACTACACTTCAAAATGTTTTTAGAATCATCCTCGGCCTTCTGATGATGGTTGCTGCATTTGGGCATTTTACATTTTCACGACAAGAGTTCCAGGCGCAAGTACCAGACTGGGTACCCTTGAGTAAAGATTTAGTAGTTATTCTGTCTGGTGTTGTTGAGTTGTTGTTTGGGGCTGCAATGGTGTTTTGGTCAAAGCAGAAAGTTAGAGTTGGTTTAGTACTCGCTATATTTTATGTACTAATATTTCCAGGCAACATTGCGCAATATATAAATAGAACAGATGCGTTTGGATTGAACACTGACCAGGCACGATTGATTCGTTTGTTCTTTCAACCAGTATTAATTTTATGGACACTGTGGTCAAGTGGTACGCTTACCTACTGGCTTCAGCGTAAGCATACCAAATAACACCATCTTCGTCTTACATCTTCAGCGTAGAGGGAGTAAAGTCTTTCGTGAACGGTTGGTTATAAAATCGTTTGCCCATGTTTTTATATAAAGCATTTGCCACTGCCGCAAAGACTGGAGGAAAGGGTGGTTCGCCCAAACCCGTTGGATCAACATCACTTTTTACAAAACTGACATCAATTTTTTTAGGCGCTTCTTTGTGTCGGATCATTCTGTAGCGATTAAAATTGTTTTGCTCCGATACACCTTCTTTATGTGTTAACCCTCCATAAAAAGCATTTCCGATTCCATCCACTACCGCACCTTGCACCATATTAACAGCAGCATCTGGATTAATTACTACACCGCAATCAACCGCACTAAACACTCGCTCAACATAAGGTAAGCCGTCCTTCTTCACCATATCTACAACATGCGCGGCATACGAATTATGGCAGAAGTAGGCAGCCACTCCGCGACTGTATTTTTTATTTTCAGGATTATTCCATCCTGATTTTTCTTTCACCAACGTTAATACGCCTGCATATCGGTCAGCATCATATTCATTATTTTTTCCAACCGGATTTTCTTTCGCTCGTTTTAAAAGTTCCAGTCTAAAATCGATGGGATCCTTGCCTACCATTTCAGCCAACTCATCCAGGAAAGATTGCTCGGCTGCTGCATTGAAGTTTGAGCGTGGCGCCCGGAAAGCTCCGATCGTTATATTGGATGGTATGGTCCAACCTTCAGCGAGGTAGTTATCAATTGCACCAGCGGGAAACCGGTTTGCATGAACTGGATGCTCTGGTATTCCGCCTCCTTTAACATGAAAGGCAATTACATTTTTATTGGCATCCAATGCCGCACGATAGGTAGCCGTATACATGGGGCGATAAATGCCATAGGTCATATCGTCTTCACGACTATAAACAAGTTTGATAGGAGCCTTTGCTTTTCTGGAGATAAGCGCTGCTTCTGTCATGTAATGTCCGTATGCTCTAAGGCCAAAGCCTCCGCCCATCCGGGTCATTTGGATTTCGATTTTATCGGCTGGTAGATTTAAAACTTTCGATAGTGTAGGTTCGATCCAACCCGGTGCCTGGTGAGGTCCTATCAACAACGCTTTTTCATCCGTGACATGCGCGAAGAAATTCATGGGCTCCATACAATTGTGCGCCAAAAAAGGAGCTGTGTAGGTGCGTTCTAAAATTTGTGCAGCATTAGCGAATGCCGTTTCAGGGTCTCCGTCTTTTCGTAATTGTTGTGCGGGCTTCTTTGCATATTCAGCCATTTTTTGATACTGCGTACCAGTAGTTTCAAGTTCCGCTGGAATAACGACCTCAGTCTTACCGCGAAAACCGGCAATTGTTTCTTTCGTTTCGCTGATCGGTTCCCACGTTACTTTTAGTTTTTTACGGGCATTCATAACTTCCCACGTGGTATTGCCTACCACTACGAGAAAGTCATTAAATGTCCGGGTATCAAACCCAGCCTGTTCGTAACCATCTTCATACAATTTCAGCTGAAATACATCTTTGATTCCTGGCATCTTCAAAGTTTCGGATGCATCAAAAGATTTAAGTTTCTTGCCAAATGCTGGTGGATGTTCAATCATGGCTATCAGCATTCCTTCATACTTGTGGTCCAATGCAAAAAGAGGTTTGCCTGTTACAATTTTTAAACCTTCTACATTCTTGCTCGAAGTTCCTACAACGTTGAAACTTTTTGTATCCTTTAGCTTTACATCTTTGGGTATGGGATTGGCTGCAGCCTTCGAAGCAAAGTCACCATACTTTCCAGCCTTTCCACTTTTTTCATGATAGAGCATCCCGGCTTTTGTGGTCACTTCTTCTACAGGTACACTCCAGGTTTGTGCTGCTGCATCTCTCAACATTTGACGAGCGGCCGCGCCTGCCTCACGAAGAGGTTTCCAATACATCCTGACTGAATTGCTTCCTCCTGTAAATTGAGGTCCTAGTTTCACATTATCGTGTGGCCCCATTTCAACTATCACTTGTTTCCAATCCACATCCAATTCTTCCGCGACAATCATGGGGAGTGAGGTCATCACATTTTGCCCAAATTCCGGATTGGGGTTGAGGATCTTAATAATATTTTCCGGAGTGATTTTGATATAGCCGGTTATTTCATTCCATTCTTCAGGGAGATCAGCGTTATTCATTTTACCGTCACGCATATGTTGTGACAATCCGCTAAAGCTGATCATCAAGCCACCGCTGGCAATCATGGATGACTTTAAAAAGGATCGTCTGGTGAGTGATGTTTTAATCTTTTCCATTTTTAATTCTTTACATTAGGATAATGGTGATTCGATCAATTTTATTTTTGTGCTGATGCAGATTTGATAGCATCTTTTATGCGCAAGTAGGTACCACACCGGCAAATGTTGCCTGACATCGCAGTTTCAATTTGTGCATCGGTCGGATTCGGATTCGTTTTTAACAATGCCGCTGCAGACATGATCTGTCCGGTCTGGCAATAACCACACTGTGCGACATCAAGCTCGAGCCACGCCTTCTGCACAGGATGATCTCCGTTTTCAGAAATTCCTTCAATGGTTGTAATTTCTTTGTTCGCAGCAGCTGAAACCGGCAGCTGACACGAACGAACAGCAACACCACTAAGATGTATTGTACATGCACCACATTGTGCAATGCCACAACCATACTTCGTACCGACAAGATTCAGATGTTCTCGCAATACCCAAAGCATGGGCGTTTTGGGGTCAATGTCTACTGTCTGCTTTTTTCCGTTTATGTTGAGGTTGATCGCTGCCATGGTTTAAAAATTTATTTTCAAGTACCTATATCTATATTAAAAGTAACTACTCTTATCCAACAATTGATTACGAAATTCAAACATCGCATGGAAAGTATCTTGATTAATTCAATTTCTTCATCAAAAAATCGATCACTTTATTTCGTATCTCATCTGCATCGAACATCTCACCGAAGTGTGGTGCATCTTTCACGATGATGAGTTCATTCTGAACACCCACCACATTTAACCATGCACTCAACAATTGTGATTGCTTTGGTGAAACCAACTCATCTTTCTCACCATGAATAATCAAGAATGGCGGATCGTTTTTATCGACATACGTAACAGGACTTGCTGCTTTCGCTAAATCAGGACGAGCAAGTGGTGCTGCTCCAATTAATAACCCTTCTGGTGATTTCTCATCGTTGGCTCCGGGAAACAACACCAATTCAGCAGGACCGTAAAAATCCACAACTGCTTTGAAGCTGAATGATTTGTTTGTGCCCGGCATAAAGAAGGTTTCGATGTTATTGTTTTTTGATAATCCTACCATGGAAGCAAGATGTCCACCGGCTGAAAATCCCATCAACGCAAAATGATTTTTATCGAAGCCATATTTATCTGCGTTGTCATACAAAAATGAAATGGCACGATTGCAGTCCAGCATCTGCGCAGGAAATACAGCTTGCGTGCTGAATCGATAATCAATCGATGCCAGTGCAAAACCGCTGCTGATAATTTCTGAAACAGTCTTTTTCATATAGCCCATGTCAGCATACTTGTCGTTGCTTAACCAACCACCTCCGTGAATAAATATCACCAATGGTATTTTTCCTTTGACATTCGCAGGTAAGTAAATATCAAGTAAGTGTTTAGCCAGGTTATCATTGGCATATGAGAGGTTGTCATGTAAAATTGTGCCCTGAGGGAAAGCACCAATAATAGGGTTGGTTTGAGCAAGCCCATTAAACATGGTAAAAAGGAGAATGACAATCAGCGTTCTGTTTTTCATAGTAAAATTTAATTTACACTTTCTTCTCCATTAAGTACATCATTAATCTTTAAGTACTTCAATTTAATGGGTTAGCTTTTCTTTCGTAACGTTAGCCCAAATCCATCGGTTTAATTTCATTGGTTAAATACCCCGTGATTGTATAAGGGCCCGATTTTTAAATGCCTTTTCAATCACATTCAGTCTTGTTTTCCGGGGATCTGGCATTCCTACTGCTTTCCCATCTAAATCAATATCAAGGATCTCTTCTTTTTGAGTGTCATACAAAGGCCAACTCGGAAGATCCTTACCATTGGGATTACCAGTTTTAGCGAAGTTTGTCCAATAAGAGTTCATGATTCTTGCTAACTCTTTCTCGTCAGGTGTTGCTTCAGCGGGTGCTCCCCATCGGGCATTAAGGGTGTTGAATACAAAAGAAACTTCAGATCCGTGACCGGCACCATACGGAGCCCGCGCTCTTATTGCGGCAGGGACGTAACCAAATTGATACATGTAAGCTGGGACACCTTTGGCTACAAAAGTTCTTGCCGTCATCCGCGCTGGTTCACCCCATACCCAGTCAGTGTTAAATTTTGTAATGACCTCAGCGAATTCTTTTTTACCATCAGGATCGAAGGCGGCTTTAGCTTCAGCTTCGAATTCACCAAAAGATGCAAACAACGCTTCCTTTGAATTGGCGTTGCTAACAAACGGTCCGCCAATTTCCGCGCTGCAATTTCCGATGATGACCGGAACAGTGGGTTGCCTTCCTGCCTTATATGCACTCTCTGCTGTTTCAACTACCAGTTTGCCATCGAGGATTGGACCTGAGTAAATTCGAAGACCAGCGCTATCGCTTTCCAAACCACCATCCACAATTTCTTCCGCGCTCAAGGAGCGAAGCTTGGTCAAAGCGGTAGCATCAGTGCTCTGAATCTTATGCTTGCGTGCAAAGTTTATCCCGATTGTCTCCGCTGAAACAGCATAGAGAGGATCGGCATTTTCTTTATTGATTGGTCTGCCAGTAAGAACACCATCACGTCCGCCACTAGACTCTCCAATAGCTTTATGAAAAAGCCCTTTTGCAGCAGGAATTGTTAACAGTGAATGCACGGAAACTCCACCTGCAGAAAAACCAAAAATCGTTATGTTATTCGGATCGCCTCCAAAGGCCGCAATGTTTTCCTTGATCCATTTCAACGCAGCAATCTGATCCATATAGGCATAGCTGCCTTTAAATTCTTCTGGATGTTCTTTGCTCAACGCAGGATGCGCAAAATGACCGAGGCGGCCAAGTCTGTAATTGATAGTAGTGAGTATAACACCTTGTTTAGCAAATGCATCTCCCGCAGAGCCCGGGCCCGAGCCACTACCGCCTGTGAAACCGCCTCCATGAATCCAAACCATTACTGGCAATTTTGATTTCTTCGTAGTGTTAGAGGGCGCCCACACATTAAGAAAAAGGCAATCTTCGGATTGCTTTGCTGTCGAACCCGGCCAAGCGCGTTGTGGGCAATCAGCGCAATCTTTGCTTGCATCGCGAACTTCCTTCCATGGTGTTACCGGTTGAGGTGGGCGCCATCGATTCACACCAACAGGAGGCGCTGCATAAGGAATACCCTTGAAGATGGATACATCTCCTTCAGTTATTCCGCGTACAATTCCAGAAGCGGTCTTAATTTCAGGTCCTGCGCCCTGTTGAGCATGCAAGCTGCACGCGAAAAGTAATAAAGTAATTCCGATGGTCAGTTTTTTCATTTGATTGACATATTGTTAAGGGTGTAGTCTTATTTTTCTGTATGAATCACAAATCAAGTTTTCTGCTCGCGAGCCATTTTATGATAGATGGATCACGATGATCGAAAAAGGCACTTACTTTTTGATCGAGTGTCTGAATGAGTTTCATGTCTTCATCGCTCAACCGGAAATCAAAAATGTTAATGTTCTCTTCCATTTTTTCTTTGCGTACCGATTTTGGAATGGCAACAATTCCGCTTTGTGTAAGCCATCGCAATACAACTTGTGCAATTGATTTTTTGTACTTCTTTCCAATGGAGTAGAGTAATTCATTTTTGAAAAGATCATTCTTACCTTCGGCAAAGGGTCCCCACGATTCATGCTGCACACCATTTTCCTGAAGAAACTTGAGCGATTCGATTTGTTGATGGAACGGATGTGTTTCGATTTGATTGACTGAGGGAACGATTTTGTTAAACGAGATCAAGTCCATCAATCGATCAGGTTGGAAATTACTTACACCAATGGCGCGCGTTTTGCCCTGCAGATAAAGTTCTTCCATTGCCCGCCATGAACCGTGAACATCGTTAAAAGGTTGATGAATCAAATAGAGATCGAGGTAATCCAGCTGAAGTTTCCTGAGCGATTTTTCAAATGCCTTCTTCGTATTTTCATAACCAGCATCCTGCACCCAAAGCTTTGTAGTAATGAAAAGCTGTTCACGCGGCACGCCACTTCGTTTAATCGCTTTTCCTACTGCCTCTTCATTTTGGTAAGAAGCCGCTGTGTCGATTAAACGATATCCTACTTGAATAGCATTATACACACTTTGTTCGCATTCACTTTGATCGGTTACTTGAAACACACCAAAACCTAAGAGGGGCATTTCAATCCCGTTATTTAGCTTTACGGTTTGTGTTATTATTTCATTTGTTGCTTGCATCAGGACTTCATTATTTTTTTAGCTTCAGTAGTTTATCTATTTAGACAATTTGATTTTTTGCAGCCACTTCTTTATTTCATCCCGTGCTTGCTTTTCTTTTTCGCCCTGCATTACAAAATAGATTCCATCTCTTTCTACTCCACCTTTGATTGAAAAACCTTCCAGCACCGTACTCTTAGGACATAGTTTTTTAACTGTATCGAAAGTGCTTCCGATTCCATAACCAGCATTGGTATTGAAAGGCACAACGGTCTTTCCGCTTAGATCATACTCACTTAAAAAACTTTTCATGGGTGGCGGTAATTGCATTCCCCAGGTCGGGAAGCCAACAAACACCAAATCAAATTTCTCTATGCCATCAATCTTTGTTTTCAATGGAGGTAGAAAACCGGTTTCGTTCTCTTTTGCAACCTGATCAACAGTTGTTTTATAATCTTCGGGATATGGATTTTTTAATTCCAACGCTATCAGTGTTCCGCCTGTATTCTCATGAATAATTTCTGCGATTGCCTTGGTGTTGTTCGTTCTTGATAAATACACGATCAATATTTTTCCTGAATCAGAAACAGAATTTGCTACAGAATCCATTCCCTTTGGTTGGCAGGAAGAACAAGCCGAAATCAAAAGAAAAAACCCTGATAACATTTTCTTCATCGCTGTAATTATTATCACTCTTAATTATTGACCTGGTGTGAATAGTTTGGTGAATGAGAGCGAACCCAACTTCCACAGGCCATTTTGCTTCATATAAACTTCTGTAACCATAAATGGATTCGTTACTTCATTTCCTCCAACAACAGCCAACAAGGTGATTCTATTTAGCAGTATGGCCGTATCATCGATTATGTTCACGGACACTTCATGAATATCTGCCTTCTTATAATGAATGCCTCCACTTCCAATGATATTGACCTCCTGGTCTTTTCCCCACGATCCACCCATGTGTACGAAGACAGACTTTTCATGAAAGAGATCTTTAAGTTTATCTACATTCTTATCTGCCATCCACTGCCATTTTTCCTTTGAAAGGTCAAGAAGTTCCTGTTCTGCTTTCGTGTTCTTTTTTGCAGTGCTTTCTGTTTGTGCGAGTGAGGAAGATACAACGACTGTCAATAAGCACATTCCTATTATTGTCGATTTCATATTTTAATCGGGTTGAATTTGTAATGTGGGGTATTGAATTATTTAGAGCTGTACTCCTGATCACTCACGCGATGTAACCAAACTGTTTTTCCGTTCTGCGCTGGCGAAGTTGCCAGATAGGTAACACCACTTTCAGGAGTTGCTCCATGCCAATGCTCAATTCCGGGTTGGCATTTTATGATATCGCCCTTGTGAACTGTTTGTTTCGGTTTTCCCTTTTCCTGATAGTAGCCGATGCCATCAGTAATCAGTAAAATTTGTCCCCCGGGATGTTGATGCCAATCTAATCGAGCACCTGGATCAAATGCCGCTTGTGCAATACTATACGTGAACACACTATCCGCAGAACTTAATTCACTTAGCCATACATTTCCAACATGATGAACATTCGGGCCCTTTTCTCCTTTGGGAAAGATGGTAGCATTCTGTGCCATCGTGTTGGTAAAACCAGCCGCTAACAAGAGTGCGACATATGCCAGTTGTTTCATATTATTCATTGTTTGTTTAAAGATTCTTTTACTTTCCAACCATTACATTACAAAGATGCCGTCATATTTGGATCTGGAATGTATACAGATTACTGTATTACCTACCAAATTCACCGATTTTGAATTAGGAATAGGAAATCAATAATGGAACAGTCTAATTTTGAGTAGAAATCAAAAAGATGGTATGGAAGAGATATTGAAGTTTGAAACCGTCAGCCAATACAATGTTTTCAACAATCATGAGACACTGCACCCACTGGTTAGTGTGATTGATTTTTCAAAAGCTAATCCACGGAAACTAAGACGAAGCTACTTCGGATTCTATGCCGTTTTACTGAAGGATGTAATGTGTGGAGATCTTCGATACGGAAAGAATCTTTATGACTATCAGGAGGGCACTCTTGTATTTATCGCACCGGGTCAAATGGCGGGTATTGAATCGAGTGAAGATGTATATCAGCCAAAAGGTTATGGAGTTGTATTTCATCCCGATTTAATCCGAGGTACATCACTAGGACGCAACATTGCCGACTATAGTTTCTTTGACTATAATGTGAGTGAAGCACTTCATGTATCGGAACGTGAGCGTAGTCTGATCCTCGATTGTTTTGCAAAAATCAAATTTGAATTAGAACATGCTGTTGACAAGCATAGCAAAACATTGATCACAACGAACATTGAATTACTGTTGAACTATTGCGTGCGATTTTATGATCGACAATTCATCATTCGTGATAACGCTAACAAAGGAATCCTGGAAAGATTTGAAACATTGCTTAAAGAATTTTTTGCATCAGACAAACCCCAGACAATAGGCTTACCATCCGTTGCATATTGTGCAAGTGAACTTAATCTATCTGCAAACTACTTTGGCGATCTGATTAAAAAAGAAACGGGCAAATCCGCCCATGAATTTATAAACCTTAAATTGGTTGACGCGGCAAAAGAAAGGATATTCGATGCTGACAAATCGGTAAGCGAAATTGCTTATGGTTTAGGATTCAAATACCCACAGCACTTTAGTCGTTTCTTTAAACAGCATGTGGGCATGTCTCCTAATGAATACAGGGGATTGAACTAAATTAATATCCGATTACAACCCTGCCGACTTTTCCATCTGCTCTGTGTAGCGCGTACCCATAATTTTTATTTGAGCTGAGGCATTTTCAATTTCCTGAAGTTCCTGAGTGGATAATTGAATGAAAGCAGCTCCGTTGTTTTCTGTAAGGCGATGCAGTTTAGTTGTTCCGGGAATCGGAACGATCCAAGGCTTCTGAGCTAACACCCATGCGAGAGCAATCTGTGCCGGTGTAGCATTTCTTTTTGCAGCAAAGGCGCTTAACAAATCGATCAATGCCTGATTGGCGATTCGTGCCTCTTCCGTAAAGCGCGGAAGAATTTTTCGAATATCACCATCGGCAAATGTTGTGGTCTCATTCATTTTACCAGCGAGAAAACCTTTTCCAAGCGGACTAAAAGCTACAAGACCAATTCCAAGTTCTTCGATGGTTGGAATAATTTCAGCTTCATGTTGTCGTGTCCATAGAGAGTATTCACTTTGTAATGCTGTAACAGGAAGTACAGCATTCGCTTTTCGAATTGTGCTGGAACCTGCTTCCGAAAGACCGAAGTGTTTTGCTTTACCTTCCTTGATTAATTCTTTTACCGTTCCAGCTACTTCTTCAATGGGAACATTCGGATCAACTCGATGCTGATACAGCAAATCAATAGTCTCAACTCCTAATCTTTTCAAAGAACCTTCCACTGCACGTCTTATATTTTCCGGGCGGCTGTTAACGCCTACCATTTTTCCATTCTCGATATTGAAACCAAACTTGGTAGCGATTACTACTTTGTTCTTATAAGGCACGAGTGCTTCTCCTACCAACTCTTCATTGGTGTAAGGTCCATATACTTCTGCTGTATCGAAAAAATTAACTCCTTGTTCTATTGCCTGATGAATAAGATGGATAGCATCTTTCTTCTCTGGAAATGGATAATAAGAAAAACTCATACCCATGCAGCCGAGCCCGAGGGCTGATACTTCTAAATTGGTTTTACCTAGTTTTCGTTTGGGCATTTTTGTTTCCATAACTTTTAATTTATGAATCAAAGGTAGTAGGGCAATCCGATTCAGAGACAACACAAACCAAACAGCTACCTACGAATTTCAAACAACTTGTCAATCCATGTCGTGTAAAGTTGACTTTCTGACTATGGCTCTACCACACTGTTATACTCTTCATCGGTCACAGGCTGCAACCACACCGTTAAACCTTTTAGTGTTGTTGTTATTGCAATCTGAATAAACTCGGTATCGTTACTTGCACCATGCCAGTGAGCAACATTGGGTGGACACTTGATTACATCTCCTTTACGGAGAATTCTTTTCGGTGAACCTTTTTCCTGATAATAACCTATGCCTCCTGTAACCAGCAAAATTTGTCCGCCAGGATGGAAATGCCAATTCGTTCGGGCACCGGGTTCAAACGTTACATTGCCGACCTGTGTATTATGAAGACTGTCGTTTGGCACCAGAGTTTCGAGCCATGCATTGCCTTTGAAATTGTTGGTGGTGATTTTTTCACCTTTTGAAAAGATAGTATCGGCCTTTTGATTGGTTGTGATTTCAATCTTGTTTTGCGTTTTCTTTAAAACCATTTGAAGAACGGCATGAGCAGAATTACCTTCCTTAATACCAACCTTCGTTTGAATGATGGATACCAAATGATTAAGCTGCGGTTCTGTAAGTCCGTTGTACATGCCAACATTGAAGTGAGAACGCAATTGATTTTCTGCACCACCCAGACTGGTGAGAGCAGAGATGGTGGCAATTTCTCTCGTCTTAAAGTCGAGAAGATTACGACCGAAGATGTCTCCGAACAAATGCTCTTTTAGGAATTGATCAATCACTGGAGCGAATTCATAGACCTCACCTTTAACAGGAGATCCAATCAATTGTGTTTGTAACTCTGTTCCCAGCTCAAGCTTCGTCTTATTAGCAGGCAGAGGATTCGAAGCTTTACCTAACTCATCCTTAATTCCCTTTAGCTTTCGCTCCTTAAGAACATTCATAAAATTGTTGAGTGCATTGAGGCTTCGGGGGAATCCTGCATAGGCATAAAGCTGCACGAGAACTTCTTTGATTTCGTTAATACTTAAACCAGCATCTAATCCTTCGTTCAATACTTTCTGCAATTGCACCATATCACCTTTTGCAGTAAAAGCAGAAATAGTGACGATGCTTTGCTGCCTCGTATTCAGAACCTGATCACTCTTATTAGACTGTGCTTCTGTAATGATCGTAAAACAAAGTTGGGCAACAACGATTGATAGGGGGATAAATAATTTAAATCGTTTCATTTTTTTTGATCTTAAACTGAACCGTTCCTGAATTTCAACGGGCTTAGCGCAGCATGTTTCTTAAAGAAGTTATCGAAATGAGTGACCTCTGTAAAGCCCAGTGCATAGCCAATTTCAGATACACTCCATGCGCTGTGTTTTAACAATATCTTTGATTCTTGTATGAGTCTTTCAGCAATGACCTGCGTAGTTGTTTTCTGAGTAGACTCTTTCACTGAGCGGTTTAAATGATTGACGTGCACATTCAATTGATTAGCAAAATCAGAAGCCGTGCGAAGGCTGATCGAGGAGTGATTGTCATCAATCGGAAATTGTCTTTCCAACAATTCGAGGAACATGGAAGAAATGCGCTGAGAAGAATTCAGTGGCTGCTTTGCCAATAGCGCGTTGGGCTTAAGCTTCAATCCAAAATGAATCAGATCAAATACTAAATTCTTAATAACATCGTATTTGTACTTATAGTCAGCCTGTAATTCGACTTCCATTTTTTCAAGGGCATCCTGTACCCTCAACACTTGCTCATCCTCCAATTCAAAAACGTGCGTACCACCCGGAAGAAATATTTCGTATTGGCTGATATTTCCGTATTGACTAAAAAAATGCTGATTAAATATGCAATAGAATATCTCTGCATTCTCAAGTTGATCACATTTGTAAGGTATAAATGGATTAGAAAACACCAAGGCTTGTTTTTTAACTTCAAATACTTGGTCCGCATAATACATTAGGCTGTTACCCTTCAATAGCATGATCTTGTAAAAATCACGTCTCCTATAAGGAATAGAGTCGATCTTACTCTCATCAGAATAGGTGAGTCGAAAAACATTGAAATGCCCGATGTCATTCCGGATATTTTCCGGCAGCCAATTAAACTTTCGTTTATAAAATTCTTCAAGAGTCTCCACCTTATCCATTTCTAAATTTACAAAATTCAAACAGAACTTCTTGAGTCCTGTTGCCGGTAACCATTTTTACTTCCTCACATATTCATTTCTAAACGAGTAGATTAAACTCACATTCCAAACAAAATCATTCTTGGTTATGATGTTGGTTTTGATTGTCTGGTTGAGAATTGACTGAATGGAAAGCGGGAAGTTTTGTCTTGCTAAGGTTACTGTTGCTGTAGCATAATATCCATCCACGCCATCCATTCTTAGATAAAATACTTGTGGATTAAACTTCATGTAGAACTTCTTTGAAAGTTTGATGTTGGAGAAGTTACTATTGATGGTGATGAAGTCGGTATTCTTTATTGCGCCTTCATCAAAACCATTGGAGTGCAAATAATAGAGGCCTATGCTGATGTCTTTTGTGATGAAGTAATTAGGAGCAAATTCTTCCGCGAAGTAACGTAGTGCTATAAGGCTTTCGCTGGTAACTCCATTAATTTCAACCGGCAGGGTTCTGAATAGAACTGCGGGGTGCGCACCGATATTAACTTTAAACTTCCCCTTTTGTAGCAACACATACCGCCACCAAAAAATGAAAGACCACGGCTTGCCCTCTAAAGCAAATCGAAGTTGAGGTTCGAAGCTGAGTCTCTTATTTCCAACGTTGAGATCAAAGATGGCGGCTGGCTTGCCGAGTGAAAATGTTGGGAGTAATGAAATTCCGTTATTGGTAACAGTAGCTGCAGCACCGAAATATCGGACGGATTTTATGCTGTCGTTTTTTTGAGAGAAGGCGGTGTGTGTAAAAATGAAAAGAACAAACAACACGATTGTTGTGAGCACACTCACCGGAGGGTAGTAATTTCTCGTTTGCATCGTCCACTAAGGTTTCGGATACAAAGGAAGATGGTTTACGAAGGGTTTTAGAACAAAATTCAAATCAATAATTACGAAATTCAAACAATGTGGATGGAGGGTGATCAACTAACATCTGTTTTTGATCAAGGCTGAATGGAGCTTTTGTGGTGAGAGTAGGGAGCAGTACTTTGCATATGTTGTGTGCTCCTAATGAAGTGTGCTTGCTTTGATCCTCGTTTTGTGAAGAAGCGCGGAGGGGCTAGCGTGTTTCAAATCGATAGTGTGCGCGCGCTTTGAAAGACACCAGTGAATAAAATGCTTAACGCATTTTATTCACTGGTGTCTTTGATTGTTACTCATCCCGCGTGTCGCGGGATGAGTCTTTTTCTTTACTATAAGATGGTATATCGGATGGTGTTAAAGAAATGGCTTTCGATATTGTCTATCGACCAATAAAAAGCGTAGTTTCATACGAACTAAACCAGACGATCATGAACAAAGTAAATCTGCAACACCCCACAAAAGTCCTGAGCTCTGTTTATCATGACGCGAATAAAGCATTCAATGACCTGCAGGAAATTATAGAAAGCAGCGCGATCAAAAGTTTTACGGCCGATGATAAGAAGAGTGCACTTTCAGAAATCAAGAAGCTTGACAATGCCTTCAAACTTTTACAGGAAGCTCGAGAACGATTTGATGGTCTTAAAAAGGAGTTTGAAGAAAAGACGAGCCACTTAAGTTGAAATAAATAGAAACAGGTAAGATGACAACTGTAAATCCATACCTAAGCTTCAAAGGCAATTGTGAAGAAGCATTCAACTTCTACAAATCCGTTTTTGGTGGTGACTTTCAATATGTAGGCCGTTATAAAGATGCGCCTGCAGCAGACCAGAAAAATTTTGCTAATGAAGGTGGTGATAAAATTATGCACATCTCTTTGCTCATCAGTGAGCAAACCATTTTAATGGGTTGTGATAGTATGGAAGCTTTTGGGCAAAAAACACTCGTTGGAAATAATATTTCTCTTACCATCACCACAGACAGTAAACAGAAAGCCGACCAGATATTTAACGGGCTTTCAGCCGGAGGAAAAATTAAGATGGAAATGAATGAAACGTTTTGGGGAGCATACTTCGGAATGTTTACGGATAAGTTTGGAATTCATTGGATGATTAATTTTGAATCGCAAGGGAAAAAATGAATGAGCAATATCATTCAGAGCTGAGGAAACTTTAATTCATAAAAAAAAGTAACCTTACTGCCCTCATCTGGCACAAGAGTCTAGCGGGTGCCTTGCGAAACCAAACGTCTACTAACCAACTGAGGCTGGAGAACCAAGTCTGAAGCTTGCGCCATATGGGCAAAAAAAATAGCGAGTTGCTGAAAGCTTTCAATTTTAAAATTGTTAGTAACCTCACTGGCGCAAGCGTCTCGCTTGTGTCCATTTGAATGTAAGCGTCCCGCTTGTATCAATTACAATTCAGCATTGAGATAATCAGAGTCGCTGAGGCCGGTGACTTTGATCTTGGATATCTCACTCTTTACGTAATGCCAATTTGCTAGTCCTTCGATTGCAGATGTGCGTACCTAAATATATCTTGGAGGGATATAATAATCAGGTATTGGCAATATGGCATATATACAATTGTTATGCACAAAGCTATAAAAAAATATAATTTCGGGACAAGTGAACAGGGCACGACAAAAAGGACTAACCAAACCAATAGTATATGAAAACCGTAACGCAAATTGACCGCAGAGATTTCATAAAATCTACTGCTATTATCACCTCGGGGACGCTCGGACTATCTATGCTTCCCAACATCAGCACAGGGACACCTCTTATTGCTGACGAGCGTGATAACGTAATTGGGCCAAGAGAAGGCTTCTCTCCGCAAATTGGAACATTGCTTTCCATGATGACTTGGATGCGAAGAGTAATATTAAATCCAGTTAAAGATATGACACCAGAGCAATTGGATTATCTTCTTGACAAAACTTCCAATTCAATTGGTGCAATGCTTTTTCATTTGGCTGCGACAGAGAGATACTATCAAATCCACACTTTTGAAGGAAAGAAATGGGGAGACTGGAGTGAGCAGGACAAAAAGCGATTTGGCGTAGCCAGCGCTCTCGGTGACGATGCCAGAAAAACAATTAAGGGTAATAACTTAGATTACTATCTAAGTATTTTAAAAGAGGTTAGAGAGAATACGATAAAGGAATTTAAAAATAGAGACGATCAATGGCTACTTACGGTTGACGATAGTTGGGGATGGGGTCCGACAAATAATTATTGCAAATGGTTTCATGTTTGTGAACATGAATCTAACCACAACGGGCAGTTTAAGTATATCAAAAGCAGACTTCCAGGTTCTAAGCCAGGTAACGAGTAGGCTGCAAAAATTTGGTCACGTTGGACAAGAGTACAGTACGTGGAGTAATTTGAAAGGACTTGCTAACGACCTCCCACTGGAGCAAGCGTCTCGCTTGTTCCTATTTGAATGCAAGCGTCCCTCTTGAACCTGTTGCAATGCAGACGTTTCACATATTGAAATAGTTGATCGGCCAAGCGGGATGCTTGGAAATCCAACTAATGAAAGTCTGACTCAAAAAAAAATACTATTAAATCTATCCTAACAACAAGGATGTTATACGGCTAATGAAAATAGTGAGCAACTTTACTTAAGACTAAAAATACATGGTTGATGTTATTAATACAGAGGCAAGTGATCTCAGAAAAATCTTCGAACTGTTTGAGCACTCCATTGAGTATCAGGAAAAGAAAGGGTTTCCGGTTTGGAGAAATTATGACAAGCATGCCATCATTAAAGACATTGAAGATAAAAATCAATATAAGGTAATGGTAGCCTCAACGATGGCCATCGTATTTAGTGTTGGTTATGACGACAAAGTCATCTGGAGGGACTTCGATAAAGGAAACTCAATTTATCTTCACCGTATTGTGGTGAATCCGGAATGTAAGGGACAAAGATTGTTCGGGTCAATTTTGAACTGGGCCATTGACCATGCAAAACAAAAAGGACTTAGCATTATTCGCATGGATACGTGGGCTGATAATCCAACGATTATTAACTATTACAAGAGTTTTGGATTCACGTTTGTTGAAAATTACACAACACCGCAGACTGAAGAGTTACCTGTGCACAACAGAAATTTGGCATTGACACTTTTGGAGTATAAGGTAATATAATGGGGTACTGGATATTTCCGTTTTAATCATTGTATTTTGTAACTCAAGCGATCACCCTAAATTCATGTACCTCCAAAACCTGACCACCCGCTACCTCCAGTACAATCTTTGGGCTAACGAACGGATTACTTCGTGGTTGGTGTCCCTTGACCGGAGCAAGCTCTATGAGCATATTGATTCGAGTTTTGGAACCATTGACCATACTCTGCAGCATATCTTGTCTGCACAACTGTATTGGTATCCCATCATCCGCCATGAGGAGATTAATGCATTCAATCCGCATTACAAAGAAAATGCTGTCGATACAGTGATCACTGATCTCATGGCAAGCTCGCAGTTGCTGATCGATGAGTTTTCCAAATGGAATGAACAACAATGGGTTGATCACATCCGTGTCTCTGACAGCACGCAAAGCCGGTATGAGTATATCCTGCATTTGGTCAATCACGGTTCATACCATCGTGGGCAAATTGTTTCCATGTGTCGTGGGCTTGGCATACAGGGAGAGATACCGGTAACGGATTATGACGCATACCTTTGGTGGATCGAGAATATGCAATAAGAGTATAGATTTATGAGCGATCTTCTATGGACAATCTGAAAAAAATTACAACGGCATTCGAACTGCATTCTGTTGAAACCATTCGGGAATGTTTTGAAAATGGAATCAGTCCAAACGAAATAGTCAATGGGAAACCCCTTATTTATGGCCTGATTAATATGTATACCCGCGGGCCTTCTTTTAAGAAATGCATCAAAACGTTTGTTGACTACGGCTTAGAATTTGGCGACAAAGCATTGCTATCCGTTTTGCTAGACAATTCCACTGAACTTGACAATCAATTGGCATCTGATAAAAATGCATTGGTACAGAAATACTCATTTGATTGCACGTTCACTCCGCTTTACGAAGTTACACTGTTGCATATTTGTGCTGAATACAATCATTTAGCCTGTGCCGAGGTTCTCGTGAAACACGGTGCTGATATCAACTCAAAAGCAGGACTTGACCACAATGGTTTCGGAGGCCATACTCCTGTTTTTCATACGGTAAATCAAGATGCGAATAAAGGCATTGACGTACTGAATTTTCTTGTTTCCAAAAAAGCGGATTTAATGCTTACTGTAAAGGGACTTATTTGGGGTAAAGGTTATGAATGGGAGACATTTGTTCCTGCAGTCAATCCCATTAGCTATGCTATGATGGGACTTCTTCGTCAATTCCAGCGAACGGAAAAAGAAATTTATGACGTGGTGTCAATATTGCTGAAGGCGAATTACGGTATTGAATACCATCCCTCGAACATTCCAAATAAATACCTGACCCATTAATGCAAGCGAATACCGTCATCAAGCACTGCATTTTTAAAGATAAGGAGTGTGATGCTCCCGAATGCTATTTTTTATAAATTCCGTTGTAACAACGGTGGCGAACTCAGCATGTAAACTGGCCAGTGCTGTTTCATGCATGATCTCCGCTGAATAGTGTTGTCCATTCATTCCTTTTTTGTTGAAGGTTGCAGTAGCATCCGAAACAAGATAGGTGTCGTATCCAAAATTTCCTGCCATCCGCGTTGTGGTTGAAATGCAATGATCAGTGGTCAGCCCTACGATTACCAGTTTGGTGATTCCGGCAAGGTCAAGCCTTGCTTTTAATTCTGTTCCTATAAATGCGCTGTTGACATTTTTTTTGATGACGAGCTCCCGGCCAATGGGCTTTACTTCGTCTTTAAATTCATTGCCGGGCAGTGACTCCCGTAGCAACGATTGCGGGTTTGTGGAACAATGTTTTACGTGAAATAAAGGAAGATCTAACGCTCGCCATAGTTGCAAGAGCTCGGCCGCATGTTGCTCTGCGTTAGGATTGTTTCTTTGTCCGCCCCAGTAATCAATGTCATCAAAACCCTTTTGAAGATCAATCAGTATTAATGCAGGATTGATGCGTAATACTCTATTCATTTTTTTAATTCAATAACCATCGATCATTTTAAACGCGTAACATTAGCGAAAAAAGTACGGTGATCAATTAATCTAGATTAATGCGCATAAAATAATAGTGCGTTGAGCATTACTTCTAATTTTGATTTTCTTTCCTTTGCCGGGTATCAATACCCTGGCATGCACCTGGATCTTTTGAAAACCCATCTTTCCAAGTATATCTCATTACACCCGGGTGAGTTTGATTCTTTTGCATCGCTATTGAAATCAACCTCCTTAAAAAAAGGAGAGTTCCTGATTCGTGCCGGGGAGGTTTGCAAGTATGAATCGTTCGTAACACGCGGTTGCCTGAAAACATATTATCATGATGAACATGGTGATGAGCACATCCAGGATTTCTCCATAGAAGGATGGTGGGCCGATGATCTCTTTAGTTTTTTAACGCAAACTCCTGCGCAATCTTCCATCGAAGCCATCGAAGATAGTGATGTATTGCAAATCAGTAAACATGATTTAGAAGAAGTATACCAACGAATTCCAAAATTCGAGCGGTTTTTCAGGTTGCTTTTTCAGCGCGCATACATTGCGCAACGCGAACAGATTAATTTGATTTTATCAACACCGGCCCTGGAACGCTACATGCTGTTTCTCAAAAAAAAGCCGTACGCAGAGAAACGGTTTTCTCAAAAGGACATAGCCTCCTACCTTGGCATTACGCCACAATTTTTAAGTGTGTTAAGGAAAAAAAAGATAGGGCGCGTTAATGTAGATTAACACTTCCTGCATTTTTTATCTCCTCCTTTGATGCAGTCGATCATAGCGCGAAAACATTCATGCTCTGAATCTCATTTACCGAAAGAAGCAACTTCAACTTTTGCGCTATGAAAAATTTGGCAGTGATCATCCTCTATTGTGTGCTCATGGTATCGGAGCGGGTTGCTCCGATATATTTTTCAGAGCGCAGTACGGGAATGCAAACACAAAATGTATCTGAAGAATTCTATACCAGACCAGCCGGTCACACAAAAACCATGGACATCACCGATACAAAAATGGCATACGCCCAAAAGATTTCGGCTGATTTATTTCAGGCCGTTGAACAGAACAAATTGATCGTGGCTGGGAAATCGGAAGCGCAACTGAACGAAGAGGTTGTGCAACTGGCGCGCGAAAAATTTGGGGTTGAAGCACACTGGCATAAAAAAATTGTGCGAGCGGGCATCAACACGATGGCAATTTACCCGGACAATCCGCCAAGCCAAATCATTCAAGCGGATGATATCGTGATTCTTGACTATGGAATTATTGTGGATGGTTATGAAGCTGACTACGCGCGTACCTACGTGCTGGGAGATGATGCGCAAAAGCTTAAGGTGAAGCATGATGTTGAGAAAGCCTGGTATGAAATCCAGGATTGGTATCGCAAACAAACACAGGTGAAGGCATCTGACTTATTTGCGCTTACACGCAAAAAAGCAAGTGAATACGGGTGGACTTCCGCAGGCATCATCGCGGGACATATCGTTGGAAAATATCCACATGAACAACCTGCCGACCCGAAAAGCTGGGAACTCGATGTACACCCGGAAAATCACAATGATATGTTATTACGTGATGCGAGCGGAAATAAAAGATACTGGATTTTAGAAGTCCATTTTGTTGATAAAGAAAATAACATTGGAGGATATTTTGAACAGCTTCTTTGATGTTCTGAAGGGTTTAGAATAGACTGAACAAAAAATAGGGTGTTGCTGAACACTTTTAATTTAAAAATGATTAGTTCCGTTCGTTAATAATTACCTTTGCACCAGCTACGTTCATCATCAACGTTGTTACATCAACGTGATCACAAAAAAATCTGGTAACGTACAGCCCCTTAACAACTCGTTGTTTTTTACATCGTATACATCGCCCACTGATCATTTGGCGATTCCTGAACATTTTGTTCTGACACGTGATGGAGCACCACATGCTCTATGTAGTTTGGCAGCAGAAGAGTTGCAGTTGCATCTGAAAACGCAGAAGGTATGGAATCATAACTTTGGCCTCACAGAGAACGATGCCAGTATCATTATTGGAAAAATGTTTGGTGTGCTGGTGGTGATGACATCCGACAAGCAACTCGGCTACCTTGCAGCATTCTCCGGCAAACTGGCAGGTAGTAATCATCACGCAAAGTTTGTTCCACCGGTTTTTGACAGTCTTACTGCGAATAGTTTTTTGAATCTGGGTATGCAAAAGCTAACGCGAATGAATGACCATATAAAAAACCTGAAGGCAGCAAAAACCGAAGGAACGAATGAGCAACTGGATACTTTAATAACAGCACGAAAAAAGCATTCCGTTTCGCTGCAGCGTAAATTATTTGATCATTATCATTTCCTCAACCAGTCAGGCGAAGAGAAGAGTCTTCATGATATCTTTAAAAAGGCTTTGCGGAAAAATCCACCCAGTGGTGCGGGTGAATGTGCTGCACCCAAACTATTGCAGTATGCCTTTCAGCACAACATGAAACCTTTGGCACTGGCTGAATTCTGGTGGGGACAATCACCAAAATCCGAAGCCTGGAAACATGGTCATTACTATGCAACCTGCAGTGAAAAATGCGGGCCTATCCTGGAGCATATGTTATCCAATTAGTAAGTTTCGATACTGAAATTATATACATTTTTCAGCTTACCTGTCTGGCGGAGGAGTTCTGCTTGGTTCCAATTAAGATCACTAACAAAAGCAAGGGTGTACGTTTGAGCCAGATGAGAGGGTTGTGTCATTTGTTTGTCATCTCATAAAATCAGAGCTTTCGTTTTATGAAAAAAATCTTGACCTTTCTTCTTCTTATTTTGATTTCGAGTTTGCTTGGCGGCCTTTACGGTATACTTCATGATCAGCTAACCTATTCTATCGCTACGGAGTACTATACAAAATTCAAGTTCTATCAATTTGGTTTGCTGGATGAAGGTCAAGTGAAAAATTTTACTAATCCACGATTGTATGTTTCTATTGTAGGATTTTTAGCAACGTGGTGGATGGGACTTTTTATCGGAAGTTTTTTAGCAGTGGTGGGATTTATTCATTCTGAGTGGAAGTTAATGTTCACCATCACACTCAAAGCTTTTCTTCTGACGATGTTAATTGCTTTTCTAACCGGGCTCATTGGACTTGCCTATGGACATCTCTTCCTCGCTGATCTTCCAAAGGAAGAATTCAGCAATTGGTATCTTCCTGAAAACCTGATTGATTTCAAGGGCTTTATTAAGGTGGGATCGATGCACAATTTCAGTTACATAGGTGGTGTGATCGGGCTTGTTGTGGGAATGATGTATAGCATCGGCAAAAAGCCCACATTGGCTTCGGCCATTTTGTGGTGGGTGAAAAAGTAAACTTTATTACATGACTAGTTAAGAACCATCATTTCTCTGGTATCCCAGCATGCCAGATGTCAGAAGTAAACGCTAGCACTTCTAAAGCACTGCACAATACAACCTGAGCGTATGGGCCAGATAATCGAAATCACGATTAGTGACTTTAACGCGTAACCGATTCTGATCAATATCTAAATCATCATTGACAATGGCTTTATCCATTTCTCCCAATGGTTGAATATCGATCACTTCATCTTTAGCAGGCTGATAACCAAAATCGGTGAACGTATCCGATGCGTTTAGTAGTTTTTTCGTTGAGCCGTTGACATCAAGCATGACAACGATTTTTAGTTTTTCCATTTTTCTTAAATTAATTATCCTCGTTAGTATTCAATCTTTTCTCATCAACCATTACTAATTTACCTAATTAAACACATCAAAGAAAGAATGAATTCCGTTCCGGATATTCTTCGACTGACACTTCAACAGCGTAATTCGCGATAGGGAAAGATGAACATTACATTCCGATTGAAAACAATCGGATGCATAACATTAACGCAGGCAACGTAGTGACATTGTAAAATATTTATGAATGGAAAAATTTAATCTGGTTTTAATGTCTATCTCTGGCACAAGATTCTCGGTTGGTACTTTTCGCCCTTGTTGGTTGAATCACTAGCAGAAGATTTTGCCCCATACGAGAAACTGGAAAGAGGTCCAGGAACAAATTGAAATTGTGACGATTAACGTGATCAAATACACAATGCAAATAAACGAGGTCGCTGCCGTTTTTAAAATAAGGTAAGCCATTGTCAGCTTGACTTCATAAATATTGGTTAAGAACGTACCGACTGAAGTTATGCAACACCGCTCTTAACAGCATTTTTTTGTATTTTAACCTAATGAAAAAAAAGGCGATAACACGAAAAAAAAGGAAGCCGGGCAAAAAGCTTGTGTGGGAATATTATGACCACAACGGCAAATTAATTTCGAATCAAAAAATTATAGAACGTTGCAATAAATTAGTGCTGCCACCTGCGTGGGAAGATGTTAAAATATCGCACGATCCCCTGGCACACTTACAGGCTACAGGCAAAGATGTGAAAGGACGTTTGCAATATCGCTATCATGAGAATTGGACAAAAGCCCGTGCAGAAGAGAAGTTTGACGACATGATCACATTTGCACGAACGCTCCCAACCATCCGGAAGAAAGTAGAATCAGATTTGAAACTGAAGGGAATGCCGAAAGATAAAGTGGCAGCGTTAATCGTTAAGTTAATTGATCTCTACCATTTCAGGGTCGGCAATGATGAGTACGCAAAAACAAACAAATCTTACGGATTGACGACCCTAAAAGAAGGTCACATGATCATTGATCAATCCAGATCAGCGGAAGGAAAGATAGATGCTGTTTTCGAATTCATGGGAAAATCCGGGAAGCTTTGGAAAAGAAGAATTTGGGAAGATGAGTTGGTCATGCTCATCAAAGCATCAGGAGAAATGGGAGGTGTAAAAAGGAACCAGGATCTTTTTCGCTATGAAGACAAAAACGGAAATGATTTTGATATTAAATCCAATCACATCAATGAATACCTGGATGACATCACCGCCACACATGAGAATGTGACGGCCAAAGATTTTCGTACGTGGGCAGCCACCTGGAAAATGGCGTCACGACTTTCCGAACAATTAGATCCGGATACATTAACTGCCAGAAAAAGAATTTCAAACGAAGTTGTCAAAACGGTAGCATCTGATTTGGGTAATACACCAACGGTATGCCGATCCAGTTACATTCATCCGGTCATATTATCAGATTGGACAGCAGGAAGCTTTCGTTCCAAGTGGAATAAAGCAAGCCGCGGTCGAAAAGTGAAAGGATTATCGAAGGAAGAAACTACCACGCTTCAGTATCTGCAAATTTAGTTCATCGGAAGTTCTATTTCATTTTTTAAACTAGCGATAGCGCTCCTGAGTAGTGCGTGAAAAGATTGTGAGATATTTACCTCTATCTTCTTTCTCTTTTCCACCGACTAGTGTTCCACCAATACTAATCTTGAATACACCTTATTACCAACGATGGCTTTTAATACATAACATCCAGGCGGTAATTGTCGCACATCCACTGAACCTGTTTCGTTTACCTTTGTTTGCAACACAACCTGACCTACGCTATTGATAATGGTTATGTTCATCTCTTTGTTTGGGAATGGTTCGATGTACAGAACATCTTTTGCAGGTATCGGATACATTTTCAAACTACTTTCTTCACCTTCGGGAATGTCAGTAATATCAGAACAATCTATGTGCAGAGATTCTAATGTGCTGGTTATATCAGCATGTCGTTGTGTTGCAAATTCTTTCAACCCCGGTTTGTTTTCCCAGGTTGTGGCTGCGTTGGTTTCGAAAGCTTCATAAGAATAATCGAGAAAGGGATCCACTTCCATCAGTGGTTTGATCATGGCAACCTCGTTATCTATCAATGCATTGAAAGACGTATTCGAGAGGAGTGGCAACAGCTCACAATATTTGCGCAAGAAGCGATTGTAAAACTCTGGAACATTTAAAATGCGTTTGATTAATATAGGATATTCTTCAGCGCTAATGTTTATCGGTTTTGCATCTTCACGCCAACTTAAATTATAATCCCAGGGCACCCAATGAAATTTGCCATCTACTTCCACCAAATAATAATTTCGACCTGAGTTACCATACCAATCCAAATTGTTAATGACGGTTTCAAAAGCCAGAATCTGCAAATATTCATCTACATCAAATACAGCTTGGATATCATTCCGAAAGCTGGCATCTGGTGCATGATTTAACACATCCAAAAAATGAATAAGCGAAGACCAATCATTTGTCTTCTGATGGTTTTCTAATTCCAAAGACTCATAATAATCTTCCTGATTATTGCTGATCCAGTCAAATACAAAACCACCTGAACCTTTGCTTTGTTGCACATATAAGTTACCATCGTGATTACCGTAGTTTACATCCAGAAATGTATTATCAACTTGTTCTACCAGGCGGTACAGGCCAAGGTAAGTATCATCCACATATACTTTGGCGTATGCTGTTCGTGGTGCTTTAATGCCCAGCGATCTTAAAAGGTTATAGCTGATGTTTTCGCGGATAAAGGAAGGATCACCCGAACCATTGTGAAGATTAAATTTACTGAGCCCATCATATTCCTGGTCTTTGTATCGGTTAAGATCAATCTTAATTGGTTTTTTAACAGAGTTCCACCAGGAATTAAAACCCTTGTATCGAATACCTATTGTATCCAACACAGTTCCATCAATGGTTATCAGGGAAGTTGCATAGGGTATTTTTCGAGTTTGGATCTGGCCGAACCCAAAGGATAGCAGATAATTTTTTGTAAGCGAGTCGGTTAGTGATTCATATAGAGAAGTGATTTTGATCTCATGAATTTTTGAATTGTCGAATAACTGCTGACCAGGCGTTTGAGAGGTACAAGGATGAACAATAAACAGGGCAAAAATAAAAGAAAGAAAAGTATAGCTCCGCATGAGATTGATGTATGGGATCATAGACACATGAGGTAAGTTAAAGGTTGGAGGATTGTGGTAAAGATTATTTAGTTTAGAGAAACAAAGAGTAACAAACCCATCCCAATGAGAAGAATAATTTCACTGGCGCTTATCGTTCTATCGTCTTTCCAACTGATAAAAGCGCAAGACAACAATCCTTTCAATTTGACATTTAATCACCTGGCAATTTCGGTTAAGGATTTAAACCGGTCTGCTGATTTCTATGGGAACATTTTAAAGTTTCAGGAGATAACAAATAGATCGAAGCTGGAAGGTGTAAGGTGGTTCTCAATCGGGGAGGGGAAGGAGCTGCACCTCATTTCGTTCGTCAAAGAAAATATTTTGCTAAACAAAGCCATTCATATTGCCTTGACAACAACCGACTTCGATGCCTTTGTTGCCATGCTCGATAAAATGAAGATACCGTATTCCGACTGGCCTGGTGCTGCGAACAAAGTGAACGTGAGAGCCGATGGTATGAAACAGGTTTTCTTTCAAGACCCCGATGGTTATTGGCTTGAAGTAAATAGTGTGGCTCAAAAATAGAGAATCATAAAATAGCGAATGAACAAGGGTATTTCACGTAGTAGAGGATCTAAGTTTCTTTTCGGTTTCAGTTTGTGGTTTACCGGTAGCATTGGGTTTGCCTTTACCTGTGGTGATCAGACTTCGTAAACTATTTTGTATATAATTATTCCATCCCTCCCTGCAGATCTCATAACATTCGTATTCAGGAACCAAGCCTACATGCGTCATTCGGACTTGTGTTTTGTTATCCTGTTTAGAGATGTCGAAAATAATGGTTGTGCCGGTCCATTCAGTTTCCTCTTTTGTGAACTTAAAGTAGTTGTCCATTACATACCAAACTACTTTCTGGTCTGGAATAACTTCTATTAATTTCATTTGGCAACGATGAATATCTTCGTAGTGATATTTAAATACATCATTGAGTTTGCTTGAACTTCCTTCAATCTCTTCTGACCACCAGCCGCGGACATTATTGATAGCATCGAATGCCTCTTTCGGAGTTTGGTCTACTAAAATGGCGGAGGTAAAATCGGATGGCTTCATATTCTTTATGATTTTGTCCCGATGGCTATCAGGATGATTAATAGTTTAATGGGAACACCATAAGTTACTTATATTGATTTCTCCATCACCTTAATCAGCTCATCAATTTTCTCAAGTCTTGGAATAATTTGTTTTTTAACGGCTCGTTTGTTTAAAAAATAAATGGCTGCTCCTACGACAACAATGCCCAACCCAGTCTTCATTATTTTTAGCAATCTTCCAGCTATCCCTGGTCCCAGGATAAATAAGAACATGAGCGCCATGGCAGGTAAAATATACCAGTAAAGAATATTGTCCACCAGCTGTTTTTGAATCAGGATATATTCTCTGGTTTTGTATAGATATTCAAGGTAGGTCAATGTGAACGCGCCTGGCTTGTGCTTTTTTGTATTGCGTAATCGGATGAATACATATATACCCCAAAAAATGATTAACACAGAAGCGATTTTTGTTAGCGTAAACGGAATAGAGTAGGCATAATACGCGAAGACAGGAATCCCAAGCACGATCGCTATTTGTTCAGTCAGATCCCGATACTTTATCTTTTTATGAAGATGATCTACAGTGTATTGAACATCAATCATCAAACGCGATTTTTCAAACTTGACACGCTCTAAATTGGGAGACGATTGCCAGATTTTCACTAATTCATTTTCTACCATGATCTTTCAATTATACAGTTTAACAATTTCTCTTTAATTCGCTTGATCATCACGGCCACATGATTTTCCGTCAGACCGGTGATTTCCGAAATCTCTTTATAAGGTAATTCCTCTAAATAGAGTGTGATGACAGCCCGATCTGCATCGTTAAGTTTTTTGATGCAGTTTCTAAGTTTGATCAGTCGTTCATGATCTTCATTACTATTTTCTTCACTTGTAATGTTTTCGATCCTGATGCTGTCCATCCTCACGAAACCGTTTCTTTTTTTCTCTTGCCGTGATTGAAGGCGAAGACAAACATTCAGTGTAATTCTAAACATCCATGTACTCAGAGAAGACTTTTCCTCGAAAGAGTGCATAGCCTGCCAGATATTGATGACGGCTTCCTGGAAGAGATCTTTTTTGTCCTCAGTATCTTCGGCATAAACAGAGCAAATCCTGAGCAGTTTCTGCTTATTTTGTTCTAACGCCTTTAGAAAGGTGTTTTCAAGTTCCTGATTCATGTGTATGTTTAATCCTTATCTTCTTAGTGACAGGAGGTTTGAAAATATGACATAAAATTTAGTTTTTATTTAACCTCGTGCTGCCGGATCAGAATTCAGTAGATTAAACCCTGACCTTTATTTCGAACGTTCTTACTTTTAAAGTGGTTAAGTTTATAGACTATCACAAGCGCCAATGGAAAACATTCCCATAAGAAACATTAAAGCAAATCCGAAAAAGCAGCATTACATTGAAAGTTTTAGCATACGGGATGTTCGTGATTTGCTTGCTGGAAAAGACATGGTTCAGGAACTTCACCGACATGATTTCTTTTATGTTCTGTCACTTGAAAAAGGAAAAGGCAATCATGAGATCGATTTTGTGTCGTATGAGGTTCGTGATCATTCTGTTTTCTTCATGCGCCCGGGCCAGGTACATCAACTCACGTTGAAAACGGGAAGTAGGGGATACCTAATGGAATTTAAACCTGATTTCTATTTTCCTCATGACAAGGTATCACAACAAATGTTACGTAAGGCAAGTAACAAGAACCTTTGCCAGCGTGATGCCCATGCTTTCAAAAAGTTACTTCCAATATTGAATTCTATTTTTCAGGAGTATAACAACCAGGAAGAAAATTATCAGGAAGTCATAAAAGCGAATCTGGGTATTTTCTTTATTGAACTTGTTCGGTATCGACAGAATCCCAAAACTCCATCGAATAGTACCAGCACGTATTCACAGGATCGTCTTGAAGAATTTTTAGAACGTTTAGAAACTCATATTTCTAAACACAAGCAAGTATCTCAATATGCCGATATGTTGAATCTTTCCAGTTATCAGCTTAATGCGATTACGAAGTCGACACTGGGTAAAACGTGTTCAGAGGTTATTGATGAATATAGTATTCTTGAATCCAAAAGATATTTGTTGGCAACCAACAATCAGATAAGTCAGGTAGCTTATCATCTGGGGTATGACGATGTTTCGTATTTTATCCGGTTCTTTAAAAAGCATACCGGATTTACACCAGAGGTGTTTCGGCATAAATTTAAGTAAGTACCATTCAACTTTATTTTTGTCCTATCCTGCAGAGCATATCTGAAATTACTTTTGTGAATGATTCCGATGGTTATCGGGACACAATTCAAAAAAAATAATCTATATGAAAACAAAAATGAAATTAATTGCATCCCTGAAAATATGGGTTGTAATCTACCCATCGATCACGTTGTTTCTTTACCTCTTTGGAGAGGCAATGTCTGCGTTGCCCTTGTATCAAAAGACCTGTATACTAACACTCTCGTTGGTTCCCTGGATTGTTTTCGTTGGTGTGCCCTTTGTGGATTTAATCATACGTGTAATTTCACCAAAGACAGACAAGTAATAAGCTCAATTGCACTTGGCAATAAAACCTTCACTATTCATTTAATGGTATTTTAAAATTTAATCAAATGAAAGATCATACGCATTTTGACGTCATCATTATTGGCGGGAGTTACTCCGGGCTTGCAGCCGGAATGACTTTGGGCAGAGCATTGAAACGGGTTTTGATTATTGATAATGGCAAGCCTTGCAACAGACAAACTCCTTATTCACACAATTTCATAACGCAAGACGGTAAAACACCAAAAGAGATTGCAACAATAGCCAGGCAGCAAGTGGAGAGATATAACACGGTAAAGTTTTTTAATGGATTAGCAACAAGCGGAATTAAAACTGAAAACGGATTTGAAATTCAAACCGCAACAGACGAAGCGTTTAGTGCTAAGAAATTAATTTTTGCAACTGGTATTAAAGACATTATGCCTGATATGGATGGATATGCCGAATGTTGGGGCATATCGGTTCTTCATTGTCCGTATTGTCACGGGTATGAAGTGCGGAATGAACGCACAGGAATTCTGGGTAACGGAGAATATGGTTTTGAATTTTCTACTCTTATTTCAAATTGGACGAAAGAACTCACGCTGTTCACCAACGGAAAATCAACCTTGACACTTGAGCAAACTTTGAAACTTGAAAGCCATTCTATAAAAATCGTGGAAACTGAAATTAAAAAATTGGATCACACGAATGGATATCTTCAAAAAATTCTTTTTAAGGATGGCTCTCACTCATCCATAAAAGCCTTATATGCACGTAGTCCTTTTGAGCAACACTGTACAATCCCTGAAAAATTTGGATGTGAATTAACAGAGGAAGGATACGTTAAGGTGGACCCCTTTCAAAAAAGCACGGTTCCTGGAATTTTTGCTTGCGGTGACAATACTACGCGCATGCGTTCGGTTGCCAATGCTGTAGCGATGGGTACAACAGCTGGAACGATGGCGAATAGAGAAATTATTTTTGAAGAATTTTAAAAGAGAAATGTTGCCACCACTATCGCACAATCAACAACACAGAACTAATGATTTGCCACAAGTCTTCCAGCGTGGTTGGGATCCCTGGAAGACTTGTGATTAAATTTTTCTGAACACTAATTGATCTTCTTAAGACCTTTTGATTTATCCTTTACTTCTTTGTCTGACTTGTCGTATTTGTTTTTAGCTTTATTTTTGTCTTTGTTCTTATCCTTCACCTTGTCTTCATCTTTGTCATTATCGTTATCACTGTCATTGTCGTAATACTGATCGTTATCATCATTATCTTCATCGTTCTCCCAATCAGAGTGATTTTCATCCATGTCTATGTTGATGTCGTCTATATTAATGTCAATGTCTTCGATCTCAATCGGCTCAATGTTGAGGTCCAGATCAGGTAGGTTTATAACGACAGGTTCGATATCAATATTCAGATCAGCCAAGTTGATTTCGATTGGTTCAATATGAATCACAAGCCCTTCCAGTGAAGCTTCGACCGATTCCATTGCTTCCTTGATTGCAGATTCAATAGATGCCTCGAGCGCTTTTTCGTCAATGTTAATTTCGATGTCGAGATTCCGGAGCTGAGATCCACCGGCTATTTTTCGTAAGCCAGCTGTTTTAGATGATTCTGTTTTGCTTTCGTCTTTCTGATTAGTGGTTTCTTGTGAAAAACCAGGCATTGCAACGAGACCAATGAAAAGGCAGGAAAAGAGGATGCGTTTATTGAGTTTCATACGTGTAGAGTTTTGGATACTCCTTTAGTACTTCAACCGTTTGGAAAGGTTACATGGCAATATTGGAATACAGCAAAATCATTGCTGCGGTATGCGAAATAGAGTTTATCTTAAGTTTTTCGCAGGAACTATCTACCGATCACTTTTCAATCGCCTATTATACTCAAGCTGCAAGCCATTCACAGAAGCTTCATACGCTGCTCGATCTCCAAATACTTCAGGGTGATAGGGATCGCCAGGTTTATGTTTATCGTGTAAATCAAACTGACTTGCGTGAGACGATACCCAAAGATCAAATTGAAGTTTCTTTAAAGACTCCAGTGTGTATTGATAATCTTTGCCAACATTCGGATACGAAGGCATTCCGGAGATTCTGGTTTGGGAAAGAATGGAGGGCATATTTACAATCAAAACTTTCCAGGAACGTTTTTCATCTTTGACATCAATTAAAAAACTGGTGGACCCTTTGGTATGACCGGGATGGTGAAGCAATAGTAATTTTGTTTCTCCGATTTGAATAGTATCGCCATCGTGTAACAATCGATCTGCTTTAATCGGTGCAAATGTGAGGCCCTTACCACCAAAGACAAAGTCCGAGTTTCCGCCATCGGCCAGTACTTGCGCATCACCTTCATGCACCATCATTTTTGCACCTGTCAGTTTTTTTATTTCTGCAAGACCTGCTACGTGATCATAATGCGCTTGCGTAGTGAGTAGGATTTTAATATCGCTAAACTTAAAACCCAAGGCTTCAATATTTTTGCGGATCAGAGGAACCGATTCAGCAAGGCCTGTATTGATCAGTACATTTCCTTTAGGAGTTGTAATCAGATAACACGCAAGATCGTAGGTACCTACGTAATACAAATTTCCTGCAATCCGAAAGGGCTCGTATGGTTTTGACCAGCTTGAATCATAATAGGGAAGTGTTGCAGTATTTTGTCCGAACGAAACAAAAGCGAACGATAGAAGGAGGAATACAGCAAATGAACAACGAAAAATTTTTGACATTGTGAGAAGTGTTTAGATGCCAAAAGTAGGAATAGAGGAGTAGCTAATCACATCGTTTGTCATATTTTTCAAGAAGATATTAACTCGGAATTAAATAAACTAACTAACACCGTTTTAATAGGGATGATGTAAATGATAATTCTGTATGACATTGATCATTTGTGAACAATACTTCAGAATGTAGTTTACAGGTTAAACCAACATCAATGACCGGAGAGAACGATGTAACGAATTGGAAAGGCCTTTACAAAATTGGAGGTATAGTAGGTATTATGGTAACGTTTTTCATCCCCCTACAGGGAATTATTTTTGCGGTCTGGCCTCCTCCGGATAAGGTTATCGATTGGTTTGCGCTTTTTCAGAGTAACTGTTTCATCGGCCTTCTTGACATGGACTTATTGTTAACGATTGACTATGTGATCTTGATGATATTTTTCATTGCGCTTTGGGCATCTCTTAAACATGTGAATCAATCTCTTATGGCAATAGCACTTGTACTTGAAGTCTTAAGTATAACTAGTTATTTGGCATCGACAACGGCTTTCGAAATGCTTTCATTGAGCAATCAATATTCTGTGGCAACCACTGATCAGGAGAAATTTGTGTTACTGGCAGCAGGACAGGCGATGTTAGTTATTTGGCAGGGCACAGCCTTTAATGTGAGTTATATACTCGGGGCCATAGCGATGTTCACTGTCTCTACTGTTATGCTGAGAAGTAATATATTCAGCAAGGCAACCGCTTATTTCGGATTAGCAGGAAGCATTTTAATGATAGTACCTCCATCCTTTGGAAAAATCGGTGTTATCCTCTCTTTCCTTAGTCTTCTTCCAACGATTCCCTGGTTGATTCTTACAGCAGGTACATTTTTCAAACTGTCCAAAAAACAGTAGTGATGCTAATCGGTCATTCAGGTTATTCAAAAAAAGCATGATCATTTCGGGTCAAGCTTAGGTAGCACCGAGGTTACGAATATCGAACCTTCTCATTTCTAATTTGAAAAAAAATCAATGACTGCTTACATTGCACAATGGGTTTTACAGTTGCAGGTAACCGTATTGGAAGAGTCTTGACGATCGGCTTTCTGTTGGTTTCCATTTCGTTAACAGGTCAATCCTGGGAACTTAAGGATGAAGAAGAAGGAATAAAGGTGTACACACGCACGGTCGAAAACTCAGACATAAAAGCCATTAAAGTAGAATGCACAATTGAAGCAACACTTTCGCAGCTGACAGCCGTGTTACTTGATATTCCTGCCAGCGATGAGTGGGTCTATGCCACGAAATTCTGTCGGGTACAAAAAACCATTTCTTCTTCGGAATTAATCTATCATTCTGAAATTGATGTACCCTGGCCGGCTAGCAACCGCGATTTTATCGTGCGCGTGAAACTGGAACAGGACAGTATCACCAAAAAGCTGACGGTGGACGGAGAAAATCTGCCCCATTACCTAAAGGAGCAAGAAGATGTAGTACGCATTATGCACACCAAGAGCAATTGGACGGTAACACCAAGGAATAAATACCTCGATATTGTCTTTACGCTTCACGTGCATCCGGGTGGTTCAATTCCGGCATGGCTTATTAACCTGTTTGCCACCCGAGGTCCACTGGAGACCTTTCGTAATTTAAGAAGCCAGGTAAGCAAGCCGGAATATAAAGAGGCGACCTTCTTGTTTCTGGTAGATTAGTTCTATTGAAGAGTGTAAGGGGCTTCTAAACTCTTAATTTATTAGTAGGTTCTGCGAGCTGAAATTGGTGCAGACCAAAAAGGCTTACTTTCGAAAGTTTTTGTGTATTGCCAAGCAGCCGAATATCGAACCAATTCATCTTAGATCTGAGAAAGTTTAGCATGTTAAAAGTCGATTAATTCAAATCCATAAATAATCTTCCAGAATCATTTACATTCGGATTGTTACTATAAGTTAATCTTCTTCACTGCTGGTAATCTGTAGCTTTCGAATTGATTTTTACAAATACTGTGGACTGAAAAATTAATTCGGATTAAAGTTGTATAATTTTCCCACTGTAGTAAAGCTTTAAGGGTACCAATTGTCCATTGCTCTCATCCAGCAAATTGCCACCAAAACTTAAAGTGATCTGTTCGTCCTCATCAAATTTACCGCTCGCCTTTACAGTAGTGGGGTCGTTCTCTGTTATTCTATAGGGATGAACATTACCATTATCTAAAGTCACTTCAGAATAGATATAGCTGATGTTGTTACCGGTGGCTGTACTCCAATTGTAAACCGAAGGAAAATCACCTGGCGAAAGATCATCTGGCAATTTTGCCCCCAATTCAATAATAAGAAAATAGGTGGCATCAATATAAAGGAATAACGCCCCAGGAGAATCGTTCGTAGGAACGCCATCTGAAATAAAGTAAGTCCTACTCGTATATCCGTTATTGGTATATTCATCCTTGGAGTAAATTTTAGCATTTTTAAGATTAATTTTTGTATCATCAATTGTGAGTGTAAGATCTGGAGCTGGTGACTCGTCATCACTACATTGTATGAAAGTGAGTGCAAACAAGAGAAGTATTGAGCTTATGAGCCATTTAATTTTTGAAAGGTGTTGAGTAATTTTCATGTTGTCTTGGTTAAGTAAAATTGATTTTATGAAAGCTGTTTGGAATTAAAGACATTCAAGTTTTGTCGGCTTGACTTTCAATATGGAAGACTCATCGGTCACCGAATTACTTACTTTGTGAGAGTTGCTTCCGTCTGGTTTCTTCGAATGAAGATAAAATCACCTCCTTTGTTTCGATCCACTGAAATCTCTCCGTATTGTGGAATCTGATCGAGATCACCATTTACTATGACGTCATTTTTTAAGCTATGAAAGATGCGCTCGGCACTAATGTACATGGACTTGTTTTGATTTAAGCGTTTGATTAGTGTTGTGCTAAATGTAGATTTATCTGGAACAGTTGTTAATGCTCCACTAGTCATGGCCTTACGACTTGGAAATTTATAGAGTTTGTTCATTGCTTCGTACTCTAGAGTTGCCAATGAACGTGTTTTAAAAATTCCACCACTAAAGCATGCATCGGAGATTAAAAGCAGATGACGGGCATCTACCTTATCGGAGAATCGGAGCAAGCTTTCGTTCAGAAACCAACTTGATCGATCCTTTTCAATAGCATCTGCGAGAAGCCAATACCCTTGCTTGGTTTCTCTATCCCAATATCCATGACCAGCATAATAAATCAATAAATTATCAGTAGTAAGATCGCGAAAACGAAACGTCCCATAAACTAAAACATAATGGGTATATTTCGCAGTAGCCCCAAAATCTGCGTCCTGCACCTCGTTTCTGTTGCATAAAACTAGCTTTTTAAGCTATCTTTAACCCGCGAATCAACAAATTTAAACCTTACTAAGTGTCAACCTCGGCTTATTTCCCCATAAGACCGGACGACTCACTTAGTGAGGTTTTTTGTTGATTCGCGTTAACATTTAACAGTCCGGTCTTTATATTATACCGGATAGTTAGCAGTCAGCACCTCAATCTTGCGCTTCATATAACCGCTCTTCGAGTTTACACTTACACCTGATTCGTGGCTCCACATGTGCCAGCCGTGCAGCTTGGCATACTTCAGTAATATGGGTGACGGATAACTGCTCAGCAGAAACTTCCCTTTAATAGTGCTTAAAGTCTGCAACAACTTCTCAAAGTCATCGATGGAATAACCATCATAATGGCCACAGTCTGAATTGTAGTAAGGAGGATCACAATAGAATAGGCTGGTCTCAGTGTCTCTGCTCTGAATGATGTAGATGGCATCAGCGCATTCAAGTTGAACATCCTGTAAACGCATTGCAATCTCTTCAGTGAACTGCTCACGCTTTGCGCTGATCTTCTTGGTGGTTGTTTTGAAAGTCTTGTCATAGCCCCACGATCCGTCCAGCATGGCGCTGAATGATTGTGAGCTTAGAACCCACACAGCCCACGCTCGCTGCACTTCATCGAATAGATGAGGATTGGAATAAATAACATTAGCATCCTGATGCAGAGTGCGAGCATGTAATGAGACGCGAACCATTGATTGCAGCAGAGCAAACTTCTCTTTGGCTACTCGATAGAAGTTCATCAACTCTTTGTTCGTGTCGTTGATCACTTCAACCTCGCTCGGTTCTTTACCAAACAAAACTGCGGCACCTCCAATGAAGGGCTCGCAGTATAAGTTGTGAGGATGTAATTTGGTTTTGATGGTGGCCACCAGCTTTTGCTTGCCACCGTAATAACTTAAAGGTGTCTTCTTCATGTAAGTAATTTGGGTTAACGCTTATCTCCCCAATTACTTTTTATTTCTATTCGTAATATGATATCACCATGTCACCTCTGCTAAATGCTCCTGACACATTTGAATAACCAGCATTGGCAAACATTCCATCGTCAGGACCAGAAGCTGTTCCTTTGCGCACTAAATAAATTTCAGTGCTACCTACACCTGTAAATCCTACCCATCCACCATGAACCATTCCGTTACCTTGTCCACCTTCATATGCTTTTGAATCCAATGGATGTCTGCCAGTGAGATCATCACTCCGGATCATAGCGTGAACAGCAAATATTTTAGATGCGTCAGGCAATCCGTGGGTAATTTCGCAGAAAGCATCAGTTTCCATATTCCATATTGGAAGTGGCATTTTCTTAAATCGAATGAGACTACCATCAAGTGCAGTAATACTGGCTGGTTTAATATTATCCTTCCAACGCTTCAATGCTCCAAAGTCCACAAGACCACTTCCACTCACACCCATTGTCCAAATCAATGTTCTAATCTCATGAACATTGAAGTCGTTGTTGTCTGTAAACTTTACAGGATCACCAGCACGATAAGCAATGTCAAGAGAAAGTACTGGAACATGGGTGGCGTGAGTTCCTACAAATGCAGGAGTACGATATACTTCACCGTTGTACAAAACAGCTCCGGCACTTAAATTAAAATCCAGTGGATCAGGATCGCTATCAACACAACCATAAAGAACAACAACACCAGCAGCTTCGGTTGTTAATCCTTTCATCATATCAGCAAACACTTCCTGAAATGCTTCCTGAATATGTTCAAGAGATGCTTTGTTAAATGGCTGCTTCCTTACGTTCTCAATAATGTTGCCTGTGCTAATCTTCTTCATAGTGGTAAATTAGAATGTTACTATCTCGTATGTTGTACCAAACATTTTGTATTTATTAATCAATGCCACCATCTCGCTCATTGTAAAGACGAGAGCAACAGGCACGTAAACTGTAAAGCTTTTTCCTTCTATGCTGTAGGTTACATCAATGTGTTGTGAGTTGTCATTGTTCTCACCTACATAAAATCCATTGTCCAAACCCTCACCAACAAAGGCACCATTCTTTTCGAGGATGTTGTTAACGATGTAAATTCCTTCTCCGAATTTATCAATCAGTAGTTCTTGAAGCTTAATGGTTTGCCCGTTCCACTTCACATCATAAAGCCACATGGTTACACTAGCCACAACATCATCGTGAATATTGCGAACAACTTTCAAGCATGCTGTAAGCCACGCCACACGTATTACTTTTCGCAGTATGTATCCTACAAGCTGCTGCACCATCTTTTTAAAGTCGATATCGTAATTTATAAGCGCCATTATTGTGCTACATAAGTTATCATTACATCAAAGTCTATTGCTCCGTCACGTTCAACATATCCGGAAACAGGAATGTAAATGCGATTAACATTTGCGTATACTCCTGCATTTGGTTTTGCCTGTACAACTCCCATCACAACATCGTTAACATTGGCAACAGCTTGCACCTTATCTTGGTGTGCTGTCACTTTATATTCACCATTGAATAAGAGATTGGTCAAATACAAATTGTAAGCAGCTTGCACCAATGGTTTTAAATCATCCAGATTCACTGTGCCATTGTAATACACTGTCATAGGTGCATTCAGTTTATCACTGCTGAAGCTTATCGGGTTTCCAATGTTCGCACCAGTCCATTGTATCTGTCTCATAAAACTTGCAAAGGCTGTAAGTTGTGGAGCTGTTAGCGCGATCGGGTTTCCGCTTCCATCTTCAGTTGCAACTTTAATTTGAGTCAGACCTCCATTACTCACAACAGCGCATCGCTTAATGATCTGTTTTGTTAAATCAATAAGCGCATAGGAATACTTGGCTGTTGTATTGTTGAAGGTTAGCGTGTCGCCATATTGGAACTTTAGCAATTCCTTTTGAAACCATCGATCTGTTCCAGGAATACCATCATCTACGATCTGCTGAATCTCCGCTTTAGCTTCGCCCCAAATCTGCTCTTGAATGTATGACATCGCACTGAACACGAACTTCCACAAATTAAACTCAGCCGTTTTACTAGTGCTGTTAATCGTGCTTAGATCAGCATCAGCATTCACTTCAGCAGTGATCAACGTGTAGATTTCTCCAACACGTTCTTGTGCTTCGTTGGCTTCAGTAAGAATTTCATTTATGGTTGTACGTGCCATCGTATTATGTTATAGTTCTTCGATAAATTCGATTACTTGCAGGTAAGCATTTCTTTCTGTGCTTGTTGTTAGGTTCTGTGCTAGTGTAGCAGTCAATACTCCACCAGAAGGTGCTCTGCCTGTGTATTCGATATATCTAAAATTCTGGTTATCACAGTAAAGGGTTTTAGTCACACCTCCCATTACAGCGGCTACCTCAGCACGTGCAGAATATGAACTTGAAGAAGCAGCTACATAGAATCGTAATGTGTAGGTTTTAGCATTGTTTAATCCAGTAAATGTGAATGTGCCAGTTGTACCGGCAGCGTCAATCAACATACCATCTCTATTGGTATCAAGATCAGTAAAACCCCATTGCCTACCATTCACACGCAACGATCCTAAATCGTTAAGCATAGTCGGTGTGGCTGCGGTGGCTGCTGTTGTTGTATAGTTCCAGCTTGTGCTTGCGCCAGTATCATCAACTAATCCTGAGATACTCGTGCCAGCCGCTGCTGAGGTTATATTATTGTACCCTGTGGTAGAAGTGGAGTAGAACGCGGTACCGAAATCGATCAACGCAACTCTACCTATCAACGCGCGTTGTGTTACAAGGTCTGCAAGTAAGGTGGTTTTAGTAGCACCTGCTGTTAAATTATCAACCTGACGTTTAGCAAGTCGGTAGTCCTCGATCAAATCAGTATCCTCACAATAGCGAACGAACAAAGTTGCCTGCTCCTCAGCATCGAGACTGAATCGCATCAACCAGTCTATATAATCAAACTCGGCAACACCTGTCGCATCGGTTCTGTTCTTTCGATTGTACACATGATTATCCCATCCGCTTGAACCGTGCGTGCCTCCCCAATACAATATCTGCTGAATAGGGAACTCTAAGTCTTTGGTATTAGCGTTCGCCATCATCGATGGAACTTTGGTATCTCCTACGCCAGTCCCTTCGTTAGTGCCACGAACATATAACTTCCCTTTGTTGTCCGAGTTCACATACGCATCGCTGCTTCCAGCAGGAACGTTTGAATTACTTCCCGGAGATGCAGAGACAAAAGCAGCAAATGAATAGTTACTGCCGGGATTACCATTACCATCAATGAACACCCAATTGCACATATCACCTCCAAGCGATAAACCAGTGACGTATATTCGATCTGTATTAACTCGGAAATTGGTAGTTAGGTAATTGAGAGCATTATCCCATTCTGTGTTTTCATATCCACCGTCAGTTCTTGAAATCTGAGGACATGCTATAATTACATCCGGAGGAGTATCACCTAAATTTAGATATCGGAAAGTACCTTGAGTTAAGAGGTCACTTTTTGTATAATAGATTCTAATTGGAGCACTGCTAGCAGGTGGAGTTGTAAATGTTACGCTATAAGCAGCGCTGGTTCCATCATCGTAGTCATAAGTACCCGTAACTCCAGTCCCAGTAAACGTTCCTAGATGTCCTGTGGCAACAATCAATCCACTCACAGTTACATAAGCTGAACTGTGAATAATTTTACCAGTGTTTGTGTTTGAGTTTGTTAAACTGCCACTAAAGTTTGTGGTCGACCCATTACCAGTTCCTATAGCATCATAAGTATCTACCGATACACTTCTTTGACCATTGCCAGGGTAAAATAAAATTACAGGATAATCATTTGAATTGCTGTAATACCCAGGAGGAACATAAACCAACATCCGATCACTTCCGGAGTAGAAGTGATTCGAAGTGATTTCTGAATTCGTAATTGTGCTTACATAAACAGTGGATGCAGCTGCCTCAGGGCTTGCACCTGATGCGTTTGTTGCAATAACATCGCAACCTATGTTATGATTGTTGTCACCCGAAACAACGGTGTATGTGGTTGAAGTTTCTCCACCAATATCAACTCCATCCTTTTCCCACTGATAGGTGTATGATGTTGATCCAATAGAAGTCCAACTACCAGTCGAGCATGTCAATACAGCACCTACCGTTGGCGTTCCGGTTATAGCAGGTAATAAAGTATTAACAGGAGTTGTAATGGTTGGCGTTGCAGTGAACGCAATAGAGATGCAAGCGAATCCGGTACCAGTGCCGAGTGTTCCAGTTAAATCTCCACAGCTGCCAGCCGTAGCTTTAATGCCCGTATATAAATTTAATCCACCTCCATCTCCGAGGTTACTCGATATCGATTCACGTTGATTTAAACTTGTTAAACTGGCGTTCGTCCCAAGGCCGACAAATCTGTTTGTTGCAACATCTGCACCATCAGCAATAAATAAAGCAACAAGTTGATTTGGGTCAGTGGTAGTTCCTTGCGGAATAGTAAAGGCAGTGGTAGAACTGAACCCCGAGTTTGTGTGCATACTCGATCCATCACCCGTAACCGTTACACCTCTGAATGCATACACTTGAGCAATGCAATGATCACCCGGATCAGTTATTGTTGGATTGCCATCACCGGAAACATATCGCCTGTAAAATAAAGTGAGGCGTGTTATGTTTGAGGTGTTATTGTAAGGACTAAAAGAAAATTCTGTCCATCCTGCTGGTGCTGTTACAGTCTCACCATTGGTTTCGGCTTCCAGAACCATGAGATCGTTTGTGGCGAGTGATCCCGGAAGTGTTGGAGTTACGTTACCTGTTCCGGCTGCGGATGTTCCTTTTCCAACATAGGTTGGAGTGGCCGGAGCAGGTTTATAATTGAATGGATTGACCAACACCTGAGCGTTAGCCGTGAGGACAAAAACTAAAAGATTAAGGAGTGCGAATAGTTTCCTCATCACCTAGTATCCGATTAAAGTGATCTTTAAACCCTTTGCAGCTGTAGCTCCATCGAGAGCATCAATGTCTATTGTTATGATGGCATCGTCTGCCAATGAAGTGTCGGAGATAACGTAAGCCGTTGCAGCTGACTGGCTTGTTGTTTCGGTATTGTCGAGAGTCAGCTTTGTGGAAAGAATTGTAGTACCAGCCTCGTTGATATCAACAGTGACTATTGTACCGCTGGCCTGAGCAACATTTAAGGAAGCTCTAACCGCTGTTAAAGTCATCGCATAAGGAAGACGGAAAGTAATCTTTGCTGTTCCCGTGGTTAACGCTGTCGTCTCATCCGACACTGCAACTAAAAATACTTTTGGAGGTAGATTTTGCCATGATGGTGGAGTCCCCGATCCATTAGATGTTAATACCTGTCTGGCTGTTCCTACAGAACCTCCTACACTAAGATCGCCCGTTGAAAGTATTCTTAATTTTTCATCAGCGGTCGCTCCATTATACATTGTCTTGAATACCAAATCAAAAGATTCTGTTCCTGTGCCAACGTTGGTAGCAATAGATTCAATCTTTGAGCCTACCTCAAAAACACTAGCGGCAGTTTCAGTTTCAAAATCAAGACCAGTACCTGTCAATGCTAATGGAGTTGAACTAATATCACTTCTCAATACAAGTGCCGTGTTGGTATAATTTACTGATCCGGATTTTGAAGTGATCCACGCTGCTTGATTTGTATATGATGTTAAATTATCAACGCTTAAAGTGTTCGTAGATGAACTATAATTATATTCAGGTTCTCCGGTAATAGAACGTGTTCCATTAAAGTATGGAGCGTATGTTGATGTTCCCGATCCGTCTATTGAGTTATCGAACGTAGTCCAATCCGTAGAGGTAAGAAATCCTTTTAAGGATCCTGAAGCTGACTGACTGTTGGTGTAGTCTAAGGATATTAAGTTTGATGCAAGATCAAAATTACTCGCGTTAAAAGAATTGAATTGCAAATCAACACCAACCTTGGTGCTGTAGTTAGCTAATCCACCACCAAGATTGGAAGCTGTATTTGTTTCACCACCACCACCTCCAACCTGCCATTCAAAGTCTCCTGTAGTTGCTTCATAAGTAAGAATATATTCATCTGTTGGCGAGTTAACAGCTTTAAGATGAGACTCAAGAATTCTATCATTACCTATTGTAGCCGCAGCCGTTACATTTCCTGATCCATTGAATGACGGACTTGTGTAAGTTACATCACCAGTAAGCGCAATCGTTCTGCCCGTGGTAAGCGTTGCTGCGCTTCCTGTTGTGTTTTGATTAAGCGTTGGAAAATCACCAGCAACAGCAATAGAAGGAACGCCAGTTGTTGTTGTGTTCTTTAGAATGCCAGTAGCTAAACCGGAAAATGCAACTCCGTTAACGCGAGTCACCGTTGCAGCAGCCGTTACATTTCCTGATCCATTGAATGACGGACTTGTGTAAGTCACATCACCAGTAAGCGCAATTGTCCTACCTGTGGTAAGCGTTGCTGCACTTCCGGTAGTGCTTTGATTAAGCGTTGGGAAATCACCAGCAACAGCAATAGAAGGAACGCCTGTCGTTGTAGTGTTCTTCAGAATACCTGTGGCTAATCCAGAAAATGCAACTCCATTAACTCGTGTCACTGTGGCAGCAGCTGTTACATTTCCTGATCCATTGAATGATGGACTCGTGTAAGTCACATCACCAGTAAGTGCAATCGTCCTGCCAGTGGTAAGTGTTGCTGCACTTCCTGTTGTGTTTTGATTTAATGTTGGAATGTCAGCGGCCACAACTGCACGAAAACTAGGATTGCCTGAACTTCCGTTAGGTGAAGCAAAGAATAAATTTTGTGTTTGACTTACGGCAGAAAAAGTAAGAGCTGGTGTTGTTGTAGCTGTAGCTTCTGAAGTTGTAAATAATGGAGAGAGATCGCCAGCAGAGAAAGATGTAACACTTCCACCGCCACCACCACCAGCAGGGGGAGCCCATATTGGAGGGAGGCCAGCACCTTGACTTGTGAAAACATCACCAGCATCACCGGGAACAGTATTGATTAAAAACTCTCCGGTTGGATTGAATTGCATATCGCCATTCATTGTAAATCCACCATCGATAGAAAAATCAGGTGTAGTAAACTTTGCACTATTGGCACTCGTCTCGTATTCGTCAACCCCAGTAAATTTCAGATCGTATGTGTTATCGAAAAGAAATTCTGTATCCTTAGTCATGTACCCGCCTAACTGGTGATATCCAGGTGTAGTAAAGTCATCTATCCCATTGAACCCTCCCGATCGTAATGGTGACCAGACTGATCCGTTCCAAAAAACGGGCTGAGATAAATCTGTGTCAAATGCAAGTGCGTTTGAATGATTAGTTGTTAACCCTCCACTTGTCGACTCCCAAAGCTTCATCGCGGCACCATTTGTAATCCCATCACGATTTATAATTGCGAGAGGATCATCTTCACTCCCTGTACCAAAAATGAACCCTAACTCTTTCATGTACATGTAGTAAGAACCGGAAGAGTTCATTTGATGCTCATAACTCATTTGAAATCCTGTCACTGGAGAAAATCCAAGTCCAAAAGATTTTACAGTAGATTGATATTCTCTTGTTGAAAGGTATCCTAATGAAACAGCGTTATAGGAAAAAGAACTATTGTATAGAATAGGGTCGTTAGTGAAGTCATCTTCATCGTAAAAATTATGTTCCGCAGAAAATCCGTTGTTACCAAACTGAAAAGTCGATAGTCGAGGCTGACTAAAATTTGTAGCGTTCGCAATGAATTTAATTTTTTTTGATCCTGTCGATCCGTTATTAATTATCAATTCAGTGTCTTGCAAAACTTCACCATTCCAGTGTATTGAGTCTCCGGAGACAACCGTTCCGCTTCCTCCAACTAATGATGTGCCACCACCTCCAAGATGAATTTGCCAACATGAATTCGTTCCATCGTAAACAAGAAAGAACACCTGTCCATCGGCAATGTCATTGGCTGCAAGGTCGACTAGAGCGCCACTTACATACTTCTTAATCGCCACTGCACCGAGACCATTCGGATTAAATGTTGAAGCGCCTGTATTGTTGTTCGTGAAAGTAACAACCAGTTTTCGGCCATGAACTAAACTGGTCAATGCTGGATCGGGCGTAGCAGTGTAAGTGTTAGTACCACCAGCTGTTGTCGTGGCTATCACATTTGCATACAACTCCGCATCATTGGCATTTACTTTTTGAAAGGCAGTACGAAGCGGATCACCTGTGTGATCGTTCGCACTGGTACCAATATTAATTGATTGCTGTTGTGCAAAGGCTGGCGCAATCGAGAGGAAAGCAATCAGCCCTATGAGAATATAAATTATTTTCCGCATTACTCACCTTCTTTTTTTGACAGCAAATCGTTCTTCTGTTGTGATCCTTTAGAGCTTCCAAACTCATAACCTACAATGGTCATCACCGCACCTTCCACTATGCCAAGCAGGTGGATTAAAATTTCCTTATTCGCTTCAGGAATTTCCTGATAGATTAAGGCGTTGGTGATAAGAAAAAAAGCACCCATCACTGTGACGGCTGTCATGAAGCGGAGTACATCCACTTTCTCTAAAAGTTTTTTAATTAGTTCCATATCAGTAAATTGTTTGATCTCCAGTTATTAAAGTGCTATCCACAGTTATCGTATCATCGTCAGCTGTGAGGTCTCTCGTTAAATCGTAATCACATCCGGTGGCCACCACCAAAGCATTCGCTTTATAAAATGCTTTGTCCTTTTTGCTCTTCACTTCTTCTGTTGCGAGCTTCACCAGAGTTTCAACAGTAGGGTCTTGATCAACGGCCAGTCCATTGCGTTTTGCAAAAGCAATCAAGCCTTCAACAGCACCGTAGTGTTGTAATGTCAGGTCAATGATGTTCTGATTATCCTTAACAAAAACCACTTCCTTTTTTACTTGTGGCTTCAATGGGAAGAGCGGCCTGTTTGTTACCAGCTCACTCTTCAAAGCATCGTCAACGAGTCTGCCTGTTACATTCGTGGTCTCTTCATGATCCAAGTCAAGGCCATTGTCAATACAAAAAGCAATAAGCCCTTCCAATCGTGTGTAACTTCTTATACACAGATCGATAGAGCTTTCACCTTTGTATGTATTCAATGCGCTCATGGATAGAATGCGTCAATTATTGGTTTCAGTCCGTTTTCAACTTGAGTAAATTTGACACTGCGCACTTTCATTCCATCCGCTTCGTATTGCTTCTGGATTTCCTGCCGCATATCTTCTGCATCTTCAGCAAGAAGAAAATCATCAATGCCAATACACGTTTTCGGGTATTGGCGTAATTCTCCTTTTTGCATTCTTAAAAGCAAACTCTGGTGCTGCACAGTACTTTCACCAACTGCAAAATCACCATTGACAATCAACAGGTCATCGTCATCATCGTGTAAGTAGTCTTGTGGCATCAGTGTTTTACTTTATCATTTTCCAAATCATCGACCGTTGTTTCATCAAGTGGTAAAATATCAGCGAACAGAGGTGCGAAAGGGTAAGTGCCACTTGGCGCGAGAGGTATTACTACTCCCTGAAGCGCTGAGATTAAATCATTAACCTTGCTTTCCAAGTTGTTAAGCTTTGTCACCAACTCACCTATAATCACCAATCCACCATTCTCACCATTAAAGAAGATCGCTTCTTCAACTTCACTAAAGGCCACTATCACGTGAGTCTGAATATTGAAGTTGATCATCGCGATCAGCACCACACTATTAACCTTTGGTATCTGCACGAGGCCGTCTTTTATCTCATCGATGCCAGCCTTTAGCCTTATGTTTGGTATTTCCGTTTCATCAGAAAGCAATTCCACTGTGCAGCTAAGTTTGGTAGTATCAACTTCCTTAACCGTTGCCACCTGCACGATCCACGGAGACCGGCCAAGTGTTTTCAATTTCTCAATCAGCTCTTCACCTTGCTTTGTCATACACTAAGCTTCCTTCCCAACTCCACAGTTCTCCTGGCACCGTTTTGTCCAAAGCTTATTTTCACTGAATCAGTTTGATAAAGTCCGGAGCGCGAACCATTGTATGTTGGATCAATCAGATCGCACGTCATAAGCGGTTCTGCAAATGGTATTAAGAAACCTGTAAGCGATCCTTTAAAGCCTTCGTACTTGTACTTTTGTAAATCATTCTCTGCGAGCTTCAACAACTCTGCCTCGGTAGTCACATTGTAGTAATGCACAGTGCGCAACTCTCCATCAGCATCACCTACTTCTTTCTTCGGTGTTATCTTCTTGTTGTCCTGAGTAAAGCCAACTGCTTTAATTTTGATGATGGTATCTTCAGCACGTTGAAAGATCAGATCGTTCTCAATAACATTCCATGCAAGGCTGTACTTCACTCGCCCGAAATTCTGTTGCTCTGAAAGTCCGGTAAAGAGTTCTTTCTCTCTGAAGTAGCTCACCAAACCATACTCTTCCTTCAGTTTTTGAAGGGCAGTTGCAGCGGTGTTTCCGGATTGAATCACAAATCCATCATTGAATTTTACAGTAGGTAAATTTCCGCTGAGGGTAATGCTTGCTTTATGTTTTGCGTTAACCTCATCCACCAGATACCTTACAACTTCTTTTAAGTTGGTTTTTTCCTTCCACGTCTTTTTTATTGGAGTTCGTTTAAACCAGTATATCTCATCCTCACATTCAATCTCGAATGGAATCACCGCTTTAACCCGGCTTACGTAACCAGTAAACTCCACGTGTGCTTGCTCGTCCATATACCACAAAGTGATTTGAACAGGCGAGCCAGTAGTTAACTTCTCTTCAAGCAAACTTTTGTTTTGGTACGCTCCCGGAAGATTGGGCAAACGAATCATAGCGGTATTGCCAAGACTTCTCCAGCTCTTTTCGATTTCAACTTCGTTAACTTGTCTGAAGACAAATTGACCAATCAGTATTTCACAAAGAGGTACAAACATGAGTAGTAGTATTTTCATGACCGTTCAGGTTCATTTAGTTCAAGTTCCAGTGTCAGGTTTTCGTCTTGCAACAGAATCAGTTCATAACCCTGCGCACCGATGTATCCACGCACTTCTAAAAATTCCATATTGACAATTGCCACACGATTAATGTTGAAGAGAGAAAGCAGATCATTTTTAATCTCTACGCTTCCTGTCTTCTCACAGACTTCACGCAATCGCGTCACTTCATCAATCGGATATTCTTCAGAGTCATCTTCGTTAAAGATCACGCCACGCAGTCTGATCTCGTAGTTATTCAACCCTACTTCCTCCAGAACACTCTTGCGTTCTATCTTTCCGGTGGTTGGATCGAGTCTATTCAGTGGTGTATCAATCACACGCTTTCCGCTTCTTATGCTAATGGTTGGTTCGTTTGGCATCAACCAACCATCTATCGTTGTTCGAAGTGAATAAAAATCTCCAAGCTTACTTTTTTGAAGTGATCCAAATAATGCTTTAGCCGTTCCTACTGGGCTAATGCCATAAGTCTTACTTTCAGCAATAAGCAACGGGTACGGAGGGCGAACATGATTAAAGGCAGTTTGGTATGCCTGATTCAAATCGAACTTGGGCGGTATGTTTCCTACAGTACTCATTGTGACATTGCGTAGTTTGCCGAGTTCAACACGCGCAGCAATGCTTCAACAGTTTGTTTCTCCATGTCAGCAATGCTTTCCTTCACATTGGTAACATCAAACTTTTGTGTCCCTATCAGGTTCTCCAGGTTGATGGTCACATTTACAAATTGCTTTCCACCTCCGGTTATTTTATCAAGGCCATCTTTGTCCTTACCTTTTTTTGTGTCCTTCTTCAGGTCAGCAAATGGGTCTTTACCATCCTTATCACCTCCCTGTTTTAAGTAGGCCATTGTGCGGTCATTCCGGAGCTGACTTAATTGGTTTTCAAGCTGAAGCTTTTCTTCATTTAACTCATTCAATCGGGCTAGTCCCGTGTTCATGAATTTATGATTGTCGCTCGTGCTTAACTTCTTCTGTTGCACTTCGCCAAGCACACCGTTAATTGCAGCTCGCTCACTATTAATTTTCTTCAGCTTATCCTCAATTCCTGTTTGCGCATTAGAATTTTGAAGTTTGAAAAGGTCTTCTTGTGATCGAATGTATCGCTTCGCTTCAATTACATTTATCCGTGTAGCGTTACCCATTCTATCCCACTTCTCTACAGCAAGCGGTACATCCTTACCAATCTGTCTCATTACATCAGCAAACTCTTTTGTATGAGTCTTGCCACCGTTAACCAGCTCTTTGTATCGATCGATCAGCGGAAGAGTATTAGTCTGAAGGTTGCTAAAGTTGTCACGCTGTTTAACAGCATCATTTCGAAGCTTACCTGTTTTGTCAAGTATCTCATCGAGCTTTTTAATTGCGGCATCCAGAACCGGGGCAAGTATTGAATTGGTAGCTTCACCAAGTCCTCCCATTGCCAGTTCCCACTTGTCTTTCAATGTGCTCAACCTGCCTTCAAAAGTTTGACCTTGCCTGTCCATCATTCCGAAGAACCTGCCACCTTGTTGTGTCGCGCCTTTAAATGCCGCTTCAACCATTGCCGCACTAATGGCACCGTCTTCCATTTTCTTCTTCAGTACAACAAGGCTTATACCTGTCTTCCTGCTAATCTCCTGGAGCGGGTTGAATCCGGCATTCACCATTTGTAAAAGGTCTTGTCCCATCAACCTGCCAGCTGCTGATGTTTGCGCAAAGGCGAGTGTTAAATAGTGAAGACGGTTAGCATCGCCACCGCTTATGTCTCCAAGCATTTTTAATGTAGGAATTACCTTACGCGCAGATACACCAAAGTTTAAAAGCAGTTTAGTAGCGCCTTGAAGGTCGCGACCTGTAAACGGAGTAACGTTGGCCAGCTCCGTTACTTCTTTAAACAATGCTTGGCCTTCCCTTACGGAGCCAACCATTACTTCAAATGATATTCGGGTTTGTTCTATCTCCCTGCCGAGCGCAGAGGCTTTCATCGTGAAACCTAATAATGCTGCACCAATGATGGCAGGTCCAAGATAGCGGGCTAAAGTTGAAGTGGCGTCTGAAAGTGATACGGTGTTTTTCTGTGCCTGACTTACACTTGCATTAAATCGATCTACACCAGTACGTCCAGAACTGAAACCAGAACTAAGCTTGCGAAGTGTATCGCTAGCTTGGTTCTTTATCCGTACGATGTATTCGTATACTTTCATCCCAGTAGTTGTCCGATGGAGGTTATGCTATGCTTGTGTTCTTCATCACGGCACCACTCGATGTCCTTTAAAAGCTTGCAGTACTCATCGTCTGTCAACTGATCAGGATCACTTCGCGTGTAGTACCGAATGATGGCATCGCGTTTTCGAAAAAAACCGGAGTCACCAGTAATGGTATACTCCGTTAAAACTTTTTTATGTCAGAGAGCTTCTCGTCTTTTACTTCTTTGATGGCCAGAAGAACACTCACATATTCGCGAGGTTTAAGTCTCAGCTCTTTCAATTTTGCTTCATCTACTGCCAATCGCTCAAGCAGGAAAATATTTTCTACCAACGGTTTTTTGTGCTTGTCTCTGTCTTCAGCGTAACGAATATCCATTCGTGTGGCTTTTCTTACTTCAATTGAAAAATCGTTGACAGTAACTAAATCATTACCATTCTCCAGTTCTTCAATTTCGTGATCTGGTAAATCCATCAGATCACTAACTTTCTTTTCAATACCCTGTTTGATGGCCTCATCCGTTTTAAAGATGTCATCGCCATCAATCCAGCAATTCGCAAACATGGCATCAACCAAATGACCAGTGCTTTTAAATTGTGCCGCAATAAGAACTTTCATCTTATTGAGGTTTATCGTTGGGTCTGTCAGGTAGCAGTAGTTTCCCTTGTAGTGCAGCTCTCTGATGTTTCCTTTACCATACTGCTCTTGCCACAAGGCAATTTGTTCATTACTCGCTTTCATAATCTGGTTTGGGTTGGTGTGCTAAAAAAGTGTAGAGAATTTCTACACGTTGTTTTCTATGTCTCCGATAATAATCGGCAGGTCAATCTCAATGCTGGTGTCTCCTTGATTTACATTCACTTCGGTTTCAGTAACCTCAACATAAACAAGTCGGAAGGTTGTTATCACTGAACCAACAGAAGGTGCAAACACAGCGACAATATCAAACGGTTTTAAGCCAACGCCTCCTTTTGCAGGATTGCCCTGACTTTGAAGAATCGCTAAATACTCACTCAGAAGAATTTTAATAGAGCCTTCATGGTTGATCTGTCCGCGACCTCTAGCGATTGGTTTTGCACCCGCGCCATGAATGTTCACCTTCTCCTGGGTAGTCTTAAACCGAAGTCCTAATAGCCCGGCAATTGGTCTTCCAAGTGCTACAACTTGCAAGTCCACAAATCCATACTCTTCCGAGTTAAATGCTTTTACTTCTGCCATAGTATTATTGGTTCAATGGATTTTCGTAACCCAGACTTATTTCTATTTCTTTATTCATTCCTTTCGGGATGATGAATACACTTCCGACAAACTTGTTTGTAGAAAGCACATTTTGTTTCGGATCAATAACACAACGTGCTGAGCTGATCTCACCATTACTTGTCATTTTAGCATCAAGCTCTTTCTTGATGTTAGACTGATAGCCCTTCACAACTCCCGCTTCCATATAACCATTCTCATCAATCTCGATGTCGTCAAGAATTTCTTCTACGAAAATGCCATAGGTGAGAATTCGCGCTTTGTCAATCGTGCGTCCGCGAGAGAAGCGATTGTAATCACTTGCATCAGCAGTGGCCATGATATCGTCAGCGATAAACCATCCGCTCTTGTTTGGGAACTTGCGTACGGTACCATAACCTTTGTCGTAGATGGCATCTTGCTTTACGAGCGTGAGTGCATCAATGGTAGTGGCTTGATTGGTGAGGTAAGCATTGGCAATACCAAGATCACCATCCTTCACTCTGCCCATGTTGCGTTGAACACGAATTACAGCAAGCCTTCCAAGCTCCAATCCGATAGCCGCATTTTTGCTCGATGCAACATCAGTCCACATACAAATGCGCACGTGGTTGTATGCATTGGTTTTAAGGGTTGCTAAAGAAGCATCTGTGCCTTGAAAATCGCGGCAGTCAATGATGATCCGAAGTGGTGCCATTTCATTTTCAAATTGAACTGCAAGCGCTTCAGCTTTAACAGCTGCTGCTAATACATCCGGATCAATTTGATTAACAGGTGCTGCCGCATAACCACCATCTGGCACACGGGTTACTCCCGCAATGCGAATGGTACGTCCTGAGTCGTTGATCAACTTTAACAACAGCGAGTTTGCAACATCACATATTGCAGCCATCAAGGTTGTCTTCGCCACAATCATAATCCACAATACGGGTCCACTTCCATTCTTGTAGAAGTCGCTGATAGTTTTGTAAACGTTCGTGGTGTTGGTTACATCGTAGGCAGCATCGAGACCAAGAGCAACAGCATCAGCAATGCTCGTCAGCTTCTTGCTTTGACTAAGAGCAATGCCACCAGTGGCAATTCCTGTCATTACAATACCTGCAACACCATCCTCGCTCGGTGCTTGTTGTCCAAGTTGTCCGTTGAGATTGTTGATCTTAACATTAGGTAATCCTGCCATAGTCGTTATCGTTAAATCCGCTTTAAGCGAATATTATTTCTTCTTTGTTTCCTTCGCTGCTGTCTGTTTCGCAGCGCCTCTTACTACTTTCGGAGTTTCATCTGCGGGAGGAGTGCCAGCATTGTTTTGTGTTCCTTCTTCCAATCTCTTCTCATCCGCAAGACGAGCTTCTTCCTCTTCCGCCAATCGTTGCTCTTCAGCAAGACGAGCTTCTTCCTCTTCAGCCAATCGCTGCTCTTCAGCAAGACGAGCTTCTTCCTCTTCTGCTAATCGCTGCTCTTCAGCAAGACGAGCTTCTTCCTCTTCTGCCAATCGTTGCGCTTCAGCAAGACGAGCTTCTTCCTCTTCCGCCAATCGTTGCTCTTCAGCAAGACGAGCTTCTTCCTCTTCAGCCAATCGCTGCTCTTCAGCAAGACGAGCTTCTTCCTCTTCTGCTAATCGCTGCTCTTCAGCAAGACGAGCTTCTTCCTCTTCTGCCAATCGTTGCGCTTCAGCAAGACGAGCTTCTTCCTCCTCAGCAAGTCTGATTTCTTCCTCAGCTTTGATTCGTGCATCCTCTTCTTCCTTTTCCAGTGCTGCCACTTGCTCATCATAAACAGCCTTCTCTTCATCTGTTAATGAATCGTAATCAAATGCAGGTGCGTAGGCTCCAAGGTGTTTCCTGTGAACAGTTAAAATCCCCACTCCTGGATCAAGGCGTCTTTGATGAACTGCGGCATCGTTTCTACCGCTATTCAAAAACACATTACCATCAGAGGTAATGAGTAAAATGCTTTCAGTTGGATACGATTCGAAATACTGAACCGCTAGTGCTTTTTGGGATGCTGTGAGTTCCATAAGTGTTATATTGGTTTGATGAATTTTAAGTAGATTTTTATTAGTACTACAACCAGAAGGATGGCCGCAATCCATCTACAGATTATGTCTATCCTTCTGGTTTTATAAACTTCTATTACTTCCGTTTTTTTAGTCTCTGAGTGACGCAGCTGAAAGATCAATTTGTCTTGAGCTTTTATAATCGTTTTAAGACTGTCCTCTGCGCACGTAATATTTATTTTACCTTTCGCATCAAGGTGGTAGTCCAGTGTAAGCCTTCCGGACTTTTTTTTTCCAGAAGAGGGTTTGGGTTTGTCTGTGACAGGATCACATTCAATGTGGCCGGGTAAGTAGACAGTATCACCCGGAAGTTTTACTTCAACATCCCGATCAACGTACTCCACATGCACACTGTCTTTTACAAATGTTGAGGTGGTAGTTGATGTCTTGCGACTGCAACCGGCCACCATCAACATAAGCACCACCAAACCAGTGTAGAACAGTCGCATCATTTGCGGATTATCGTTAATTCAAATTCGTCAGGTAATAAATCAATCAGCTCTTGCAATGCTTCGCCCGATCTGATTATATCTGGTGTGCCATCGTTGTTGAGGTCTTTAAACTCTTTACCAACTCCAATACATCCTTTTAATCCGCTCACATAACTGATCTTGTGAATCAGTATGCCGCCTCGTCCTGGTACTTTCTTAAACCGGAAGTATGGATAGTTTCTTCCTTCCTTCGGTTCTTGTTTCATTACAGTGTAAGTTCCTGCGGGTATGCAGCTCACACTTTTTTTATTGTCTCGCCACGGTAGCTCCATTGTTTTACAAATCATTACACCGTCTACAAAGAGACTTCCGAGGGTTTCGGTTGGTAATGAAATGGTATGGATTTCTACTTTCATGATTTTGGTTTGTGGAATTTGCTTTTGAACTTTTGAAACGATGCCTGAACTTTTTCTTTCCAAGCTGGCAATTGCTTGTCAGCCCACTTCATCACTTTGTTGGTTAAGAAACCAATCACTGCTCCGACAATGGCATAGAACACAGCCTCAGCAAAAGTTCTTGCGTCAAGTATCCCAGTGCTGGATGCAAGGGAGGTGGCGATGAATCCACCGATAGTGCCTTCTCTATTGTTACTCAATTGGCTCAAGTTTTTAGGATGAGAGTTTAGTAATACAGCAGCGCGATTCACTCGCGCTGCTGGGTTGTCCTATCTCGCTCTATTGTGTATTATTCTCCTTGATACAGAGTCACTGCTCCGATCTCGCTGTTTCTTCCTAGTGTACCACCAGAACGAACCATGCAGTTCATTGCCATACCACCAGCCAAGTCAGGGCGTTCGTATGGATCAATGTTCACCTTTACAGTGCCCTTGATGTAGCGCACAAATGCAGGGTGATAGAAGATCGCAGCCCATCCGTCAGTCGCACCAGCCGCAGCACCGATTGCCAGCTTTGCACCAGCAGCACTGTACTTCTGCACTTTGCTTCTGATGAACACATCGAATCCGAAGATTTTATCGATGGCTCCTTCGGCAAGAAGTTGGTTGTTCTTGTCAGTACCAGAACCGTATGCCTTCTTGATTGCCAAGAGGTCTTCATACATATCAGGAGACAAAACAACACGTCTGCCAGCTTCAGGAATGTTTTGAAAACGCATCTGCGTCATCGCCCACATTACATCCGCTTCTGTGATGATCTTCTTTGCGTTACCACCCGGTGTCGCAGTGTTGGCACGTGTTGATCCACCAGTGGTGGCACGTTTCAATCCTGCTACCGTGTTACCCCATCCATAAAGAATGCGGTCGGCAACTTGCGTCTCAAGAGACATCTTGTGCTTCTCAAGTTTCGCTCCGCGCTTGTCGTAGCTGGTAAGCAACTGGTTGTTCCAGGTTACCACTTCAGGCAACGTTACAAGAAGGTCAGCAGCGTAGGTTTTCTTACTGTCTTCTTCAGTGCGCATTTGCAACGGAAACACTGTAGGGTTAACTACAATACCTGCGACTCCGTTTTCGTCCTGAGGTATCTCGATGTTTTCAGCATCAATAGCTGCATCATCGCTCTTCGCGCCTGAGTAAAACGTGTTAACAGGGAACAACACCTTTTGCAGGTCGCTGCTCATGATTCGTTTAAAAACTTCAACTGCCATATCTTCCTTTTTTAGTTCGTTAAATCGTACTTATCAAGCGCTTAATCCACTTGAGCAAATGCACCCTTCGGTTTGAACACACCATCAGAAGCGAGATAAAACGCTTGAGATTTTGTTTTCGAGATCGTTCCTGTTATTACAGGACCATCAATCAGAGTACCCAACGTGGTATCACGAGCGGTACCATCGCTGGTCAATTCCAGAATCAACTCTGCACCTACTGTCACTTGCGGATCAACCGTAAGGTTCAAGAGCAAAGCACCTGTAAGAACAGCGGGCTTAATCACCGTTAACTGATTGGTGATGGTTACAGCTATCGTTGCTGCGTATGCTGGAGTCTGCACACTGGCAGCTCCAAACGGGGCTTTGATTAAATCAGGCATGTTGTCTTTCTTTTATTTAAATACTACGCCTTGCAACTCAGCGAGCGTTGGCTCGTAGTTGAACTCAGCTTTAAAAATTCTCTGGTACTCTGCCGGGTTGGTTTTCAACAACTCTGCAAATGCTGCTGGTTCTTCGCTCCATTCCTTCCAACCCCATGTTTTGCGGTCTGCTTTATTCACAGCACCAACGCCACCTTTACTAGCATCAGCAATCATCTGTGCGATACTCACTGTTGAAGTCTCAGTCGCTTTTGTTGGAATCATATCCATCGCTGCCTTCACATCAACACCTGCAAGCACTTTCAATGATGCCAACTGCTTGTCATCCATACCACGCTCTTTTCCAAGAGCCACAATGCCATCAATGGCGAGAGCCTTGTCGGTCGCAACCGTGTCAGTACCCTTCGATGTGTCCTTGGCTTTTTCAGCGGCTGCGGCTGTTGCTGCTGCATCAGCGGCTTCAGCTTTGGTTTTGTTAGCAGCCATTGCCGCTTTTATTTCTGCATCGGTAGCTGTAGCAGCTAAGCCAAGCAGAGCAATAAGTTCGTCTCTGTTCATTGTATCTTCGTTTTTGAAAAATTGCTCGTAGTGTGCTGCCATCTCATGATAAGTGGCTTCTTCTTTAGGCATTGGTTTTGCCTTTCCTGGAATAATTCGTTTTATCAACTTAGCGTCCAACGCTTCCTGTGCCGTAAACCATTTATCTTTACCAGCAGCCATCCAATTGTCAAGAATCCACTGCCTGTCTTTACCCGTTTTCTTAGAGAAGTATTCAGCTAGTGTTCTGTTTAGGGAGTCTAATAAATCAGCTTGATCGCGTATCTGCCATGCTTGGCCTGAAGCCGCTGACGACCCTTGATGGATCATCAACCTTGCACCTTCTGCCATTTCAACATCATCGATACAGGCTATTATTGCTGCTCCCATACTTGCTGCTATTCCATCAATGGCAGCCGATACATCTATGCCGCTGTTTTGAATTGCTGAAATAATCGCGATGCCTTCATAGATGCTTCCACCCATGCAGTTCATTCTGTACTTTACTTTTTCATAGCCTTTGGTTTTTGCGTCTACTAGGTTTTGATGTACATCACGAGCGTTTATTCTATTCCATTCGCCAACACTTCCATACATCAGTATGTCTGCTTGTGAATTAGATTTAGCTCTGAGTTCAAACATTTTCTCCCGTTCTTTTTTAAAAGTGATTCAAAAGTGCGCGGCTTTTTAAGCGTGTGCAAGTGGAGCTTCAACCTCGTTGCAGTATTGCGCAACCTCGTTGTAAAAGCTTGCAACCTCGTTGATAGTCGCCTTTAATTCGGCTCATAAACAACCCATTTTTGTGCAGGTCATAACAAAACAAGATGGCAGTCGATAAGAAAAGCGCAGCTCAGGAACTCTACAATGTCAACTTCGACCAGAACAGCATTGCAAAAATTTTAGACGTTACTCCCAAAACGATCAGCGATTGGAAGAAGAAGTACCGTTGGGAAGAGAAGCGCGCCAAGAAGAACATGAGCCGCGAGGTTTCAGAGAACGATGTGTGGGAGTTGATCAATTACCAGAGTGCCGCACTCAAGGCAAAGAAGGATGAATGGCAAAGAAAATTCGATGCTAAAGAATTGCAAGAATTACCAATGTTAGACAAGGGAGATGTTGATGCACTTCAAAAGTTATGGACTACCGTAAAAGGCAAACAACTCGACTGGTCTGTTGTTGTGAATAATTTAAGCGAGTTCGTTGGCTTCCTTTCCGAACGTGATCTGGAATTGAGTCAACAGATACTTGATCATGTTGATGACTTCATGAATTATAAGCGTAAGAACTTATGATCAGTAAAGACTCCGCAGCATATAAGGCTTGGCTCGACAAGCGAATAATCATTGGCAATGCCACAGCCGTTGATAAAGATATTTTTGAAACCGCAGTTATTCGGGCTGCACGTATTGCTGATTTGCTGAAGCCTCAAAACTTCGAGAAATTCTGCAAGTATTATTTTCCTCATTACATCGATTCTGATTTCGCATGGTTCCATAAAAAGGCCGGCAAAGAAATATTAACGCATGAAGATATCATGGCTGCGCTTGAGTGGCCACGCGAACACGCTAAGTCTGTGTTCATGGATGTTTTCATTCCTATGAATTTACTGGCTACAGGATGGCTCACAGGTTTACTACTTGCCAGTGAAACAGAAAGTAAAGCCAGCGTTTTGCTTGGCGATATTCAGGCAGAGTTGCAGAATAACAATCGCTTTATTGCCGACTTCGGGGAGCAGCGAACCATTGGCGATTGGAACGAAGGACATTTCATGAGCGCCACTGGTGTTGGCTTCTGGTCTTTCGGTCTTGGCCAAAATCCTGCGGGTGTTCGTAAAGCTGCGAAACGTCCAAACCTCGGCATAGTAGATGATGCTGCAAATAGAAGGCGCTCCAAAAATCAGGAGCGTATCAAAGCGGATATCGATTGGATATTTGGAGACTTCATGGGATGTCTTGCCATCAAAGGTTCAAAGCTTTTGTTTGGTAACAACAGAACTGCATCAAACGATTTGATGGCGCATGTTGTAGGCGATGTAAACGAAGGCGATCCATTGCGCGAAGGTCTCACTCACATTAAAGTGTTTGCGTTCGAAGACCCGAAGACGCATAAAAAACTTCTTCCTATTGACGGTGGTGTGCCAGCATGGCCACGCTACACTCGCGAACATCTTGAAAACCGCATGAAGAAAATGGGGCATCGTGCAGCGATGCGAAATTTCTTCCACGAGGACATTAAAGATGGCGACATCTTCAAAGAAGAAGACCTGCCTTGGGTACCACCAATGAACCTCGATAAGTACGATGCACTTATCACATACAACGATCCGTCCTACAAAGACCAGGGAGATACGAAGGCCATTGTGTTAATCGGTAAATCAGGATCGAAGTACGATGTGTTATGGGCGTGGGTTCGTCACGCTTCGCGTAAGAGCATGGTGTTGGCGCATTACATGATCAATGATGTGGTAACTGGTAAACAATCAACACTCGGCATCACGCGCGGTAAAATCGAAAGCGTTGTATTCCATTACATCGAGGCGAATTTCATTCAGGAAGAATTGTACATGGATGAGTATCGTAAAGAGGGAGATCGCAGAGGTGTACAACTTCGCCTCAGGGGAGACAAGCGTGCCAAGCCAGATAAAGGCGGGCGTATTGAAGACTTAACACCCATTGCAGAAAGTGGATGCTTGCGGTTTAATAGCAAGCTTCAGAAAGACCCGGATATGATAACCCTTCGCGATCAGTTCCTTTCATTTCCGAATGGACATGATGACGGACCCGATTCAGTTGAAGGTGCAATTTATTTACTCAACAAACGCAACAACCATCATGGACAGGAACGAAGAGCAAGAAGCGGCACATATAGAAAATCTGATGCTCGTAGAGGATGATAACTTTATTGTGCGTCTCGTATTTGTTGCGAAAGGCAAGACTGACAGCACCACTGAAAAGATGGTTCTCGCGGATGTGTCAGAGATTATATCATTCAAATTCTTTTTGAATTAACTATGGCTATAACAAATTATTTAACCAAAGACGATTACAAACCAATGATGCGAACCTACAGGCTCGATCAGGTTTTAGAATCGCAGGATGAAGATGAAGAGGCAATACTCGATGCTGCTGAAATAGATGCGCTCGGTCAAATCTCATTCTTCCTTGCAAACTATTATAATCTCGAAACGGAGTTTAACAAAACTGCCGGAGCGAGAAACGCCATCATCGTTCGTTGGGCTAAGGTCTTGGTGATATACTACATCTACGAGCGCATTCCGGATGAATCGGTACCAGAGCGAGTTGTGAAAAATTACGATGACGTTTTGAAGATGCTCGAAGAAGTAAATGGAGCAGAGAAGAACGTTCCTGGACTCGACCCTAAAACCGTTACCGATGATGAAGGTAATTCTTCTCCCGTAACAGTAAGGCGCTGGGGCAGCAGACCACGCAGAAGCAACGATGCTACATCGAACACTTATAACAGGCACTAAGTATGGAATTTGGATTTTCATTACCCGATAAATTATTGCCAGCTGCTTGGAAAGCAGACAGGCGAGCTGTACAGAAATTTCAGACTGAGCTTACGGTACTGAAGGCAGAAGCGGATTCAACAAAAACAGAACTCGACAAGTTGAAAAAACCTGTTAAGCGAGTAGCAGTTAATCTAACTCAGCGAAGACAATTCAAAACCGAAATGCAGCAAGACAATTTGAAAGCTGCTATCGAGTGGGCGAAAGACCCGGAGCGTCCACGCAGAGATATGCTTTATGGAATGTACGATGAAGTGTGGGATAGTGACGGACACACCATTGGAGAAACGCGCAAAGCCATCTTAAAGGTTGTAGGATCACCGTTTGGAGTTTTCAAAAAAGGTGGTACCGAAATAGATGAACAGGCAACGCGATTGCTTCAGAAGAAATGGTTTGAAGATTATCGAAGCCGCTTTCAGGAAGCACAATTTTGGGGACACTCACTTGTGCAGTTTGTTGAGATGGTTGAAAGTAAAGAACCCGGAATGAAATTCGAGTTCAAAAACATCGAGTTAATTCCACGCGAACACGTTCGTCCTGAAGAGGGTTTTATTGTGTTCGACACCTCGCATGAAACAGGTCTTAATTTCCGGGATCCCGCCATTAAGAAAACTCTCAAACTAATTGAGATGGGTTCGCCTAAATTTTTAGGCTTGCTTAGGGTCGCCACAAAGGAGTACATCTGGAAAAATTATGCACGTAGTGATTGGAGTCGCCACTCCGAAAAATTTGGAATGCCAATCGTTGCAATAAAGGCAGCAACACGCGACACAAAAGAACTCGACAAGCTTGAACAGATGGCCGCAGAGTTTGGTGAAAACTTGTGGATGATTCTTGATCCGGATGATGAAGTGGATTTGAAAGAGCCAGTGTTTAAAGACTCTTATCAGATTTACAAAGAGCTGGCAATGTTCGGCAATACCGAAATATCAAAATCAATCAGCGGTGCAACTGGTACCAGCGATGAGAAAGCTTTTGTCGGTGGAGCAGAAGTACATGAGCGTGTATTAAACGATTTTACAGAAGCCAATAAGCGGCAGGAAACATACCACGTAAACGAAGATTTGTTTCCATTTCTTATCGAGCATGGTTATCCATTTGAGGATAGAGAGTACAGATACCTCAGCTATCAGGAAGCAAACCCGGAAGCAAACGATCCGGAGGCAACTGATCCGAATCAAAAGGGCGCTGGAGGTAGCCCCGCAAAAAAAACAAAGCCCGGCCAGAACCGGGCGCTCTACAAGTACAAGATATAACCGCTGAGATTGAACATCTGTACGGCTTGTGTGAGCATCATGGTCATCCAAAAGCCGAAGATGATAAATCCGGTGGCATCAACCTGGACAAGATCGTAGACCGCTCCATCAAGCGCATGTACGAAGGTAAAACAACGCCCGGCCAGCCGGATGCAGAGTTGGTTCGTGCTGAGGCTGAACACTTGTGGAAGGGAGTGAAAAAAGGATGGAACACCAACGGTGAAAACATAAAATTCGGATCGCAGGAACAACGTCTGTTGGTGCAGATGCGTCACAACACTTTCGTAACATCTGTTTTTAAACGCCATCACTTCGCGCTCGATATGGGTCGAGAGTTGTTCGATAGCAAAGGCGAGATTAGAAGCTTCAGTGAATTTCGTAAAGCGGTAAAGGACAAAGTAGAGCCGAAGTACAATGTCAATTGGTTACGAACTGAATACAACACAGCGTATGCAAGTGGGCAGATGGCTCGCAAGTGGCAAACGTATGTAAAGAAGGGTGGATTCATTTCTTATGTGGCTGTAATGGATGGGCGCACCAGATACGATCACGGAAATATGAATGGTGCGCGTTACCCGGTAGACCATCCATTTTGGCACAATCATTTTCCTCCTAATGGTTGGAACTGTAGATGTACTACAAGATGGGATGGAACGGAAGGTGAAGCGGTACCACCGAAAGGAATTGATGATGTGCCTCCAACATTTCAAAACAACGTTGGTATTACAGGGCAAGTGTTTAAAGATTTACCATACTTCAATGTAGATGGTTCCTTTGCTGCAAAGGCTGAAAATCTTTTCGGGTTGAAGCCTCCTGTTGATCCTGTAAAGTATGAAGCAAACCTTCAGCTTTTCAATAGCCTGAGCGAAGACAAGAACTTTAAACTGGTTGCAACAGATAACCTTAGTGGTGGTTTCATCTTCAAGGGTTTGAAGAAAGCGAATGATTACGAACAAAACTTGGCAGCTGCTAAAAAACTATTCACTCGTGGTGATAGCATTGTGATTCGTGATGTAGTCAATCAGCATGGTGTTAAGAATGCAGATGTGTTATTGAATGGCGAGCTGGCTGAAATTAAAACCAACAGAAAAGGCACGAGCAATTCTATTGACAAACAATTACAGGAAGGGAAGGATCAATCAGAGCATATCATTCTGGATGTAGTCAGTAACATTAAACCATCAGTGTTGGAAGATGCTATTTACAATCGGGTAAGGCGCACATCTAAAATTAAGAGCCTCACTGTAATTTATGGTGATGTGGTGACTGATTTAACTGAAGACGAAATTAAGAATCAGACCTTCTATGGAAAAATTGGAAGGGATTAAAAAAGAAAAGGTTCAAGCATGCTTGAACCTTCAATTGGGGCTGGGGATCACTCCCCGGCCATAACAAAGGTAAGATATGTTTAGAAATATTCAAACTGGCCAATCATTAAGCAGCGACATGAACGCTGATCTTCTAAAGTTTCAGGACTTGGTTGATAGGCGCATGCCTGAAAAGGTAGAGGTAGAATTGGAAAAACAGATTCTTGAAAGCTTCGATCAGGAGAAGTACAAAGAACCTAAGAGCAGCAAATGGAAGAACCGGAAAGAGAAAGATGCCGGACGCAAACTGCTCATTGGTAAAGGTAGCGGAAGGATGAAGCGCTCCATTGAGGTGTCACGCACCAAAGACGAAATAAAGGCGAGTTCTGATGTGATCTATACAGCGGTTCACAACGAAGGTCTTCGAGCTGGTCGTGGTGCAGGATTCTTAATGCCGAAGCGTCAATTCATGCCAGTACCAGGAGAGTCCGATCCTTACTTGGAAAAGATTATTGAGAAGTTCATGGACACCGAAATGGATAAAATTTTTAAATGATATGATCACCATCAAAGAAGATAACTGGTACATCGTCATTGGCGATAAAAAACCAAGCATAGAATGTCCAGACTGTGGCGCTGGCTTGCTTGGCGATAATGCACCACACGGAATACGTGAAGATGGAGTAGTGTTCAACAGCGTGGTGTGTCCATGCGGGTTTCACGATCATGTAACAATAGAAGGGTGGACTGGAGGCAGCTACCCACGCGCACCACTTAAAGGTTAAATTATGATCACTTACGCAGGACAGATTTTAAAGAAACGCGCCACTGAATTAATCCCAGAGCTGCGCGAAATAGATTTCTATCTTCAGCAAGATAGTAGCACCGATAAAAACACATTGCTGTTTGCCACTCCGGGATTGTGGTTTGATTTTGTTCCAGCTGGCGAAGTGAAAACGCATGGCAACAGAATGCGAAGTGCAGAGTTTGATGTGTTAATCCATCTCGTAACAGAAAATGTTTTAGACAGCGGCAAACGGTTTAGTAAAGACGCACCAACTGATCACATGAGGCTGTTCGATAAAGTCAATAAAACATTTCAGGGATTCGGTTCCCTCATCAGCTACCTGCCAGAGTTTGTTGCCTTGCTTAATACACCAAACGATATGCGCGTGTTAAACAGCCTTACACCAAATGGCGTTGTGTTACCAAACGCAATCACGAAAGCAAAAATGAAGAGCATGCAATCTTATCGCTGCATCATTTACGATCACTCTGCTTCCAAGCTGTTCAGTGAACCAAGTCCTCAACCAGCGCTTGAGCTGAACGTAACATTTACCACTTATTAAGTGGTAAAATGTCAATAACTTTTTTGTGGATAACTTGTGGATGGTTTATCTACATGCTTCTTTTTGCGTTAAATTGCAGCATGATCGTAACAGAAGAGGCAACTATTTCTACTTACAATAATCGTCAGGGCGCTATCGATACGCTCAAAAACAACACCCGTGTTCGTAACAACCGCATTCAAAACCGTTTCAATCAACTATACAACGAAAACCGAATGCGCTACGATGATGTAATCAATACCCTTTGTGAAGAGTTCTTTCTATCCAAGCGCAGGATAGAAACCGTCATGAAAGGGCAATAAAAAAGCCCCGCATTTCTGCGAGGCTCCGGCTGGGCTCCGATATATCTTTATCCCATTACGTATTGTAGAAATCTTTCAGGTTCTGCGGGAGTGAATTTTATTCCAAAAGTGTTTTCGTAGTTAAGAAAGTTCTCGTAAACAACACATCCTAACAACCCGTTATCATAAACGAGATCATATCGATCAGGCTGACCTTCATGAAACATTCTCTTGGTAAGTTTTGCATCGTCAATCGTTGGTTCCCGATTCAATAACTGAAGAAGCACTTTCTTAATGACTTCCTCTTCCTGCTTTCTCCAATTGGTGGCTATTTCATCTCTTACAAAATCGTAATCAATTGGAATTAGTACATCAGTTGGTGGCCGTAACACCAATTCAACCTTCGAATCCTTTGGAATAACACCTACATGTAAATCCACGTCAAAACCCATTGATTTTAATATTTCACCAAGATTTGCTGCTGCCATAAAAGTTACCGTTTCGTTTTAATTACATATTCAAAGAACCTGCCTGAATTTCATAAGTTCGCGTTGTTTCCCATTGAGTGGTTTTTACGAATTCGATAATCATTATCCTGTAACTCTTATCCAAAGCTAAAAACTTTAAAACGTTGCGACTCGGATTCTCCTTCTTCACAACACCCTCATCAGAATATTGTTTTAGCAACTCGGTTGTGTATTGAGAAAACGATTTTTCGTTAAGGTTATCGCGAAATTGTTCAATCTTTATATAACTAACCTTCCCATTCTTAAAAAAGTATTTATAATGATACGAATCCACATTCGTGCAATAATATGAATCTGTCCAATTCGTGGTGTCACTTTTGTTTTTATCAAGACTATTTGCGTTCCACTTATTTTGAGACTTCATCCAATTGGCGAGTTCCGGTTTGGTAAATCCGATTTTTATATAGGCAGGATCAAATATTTTTATTTTCTGATCTTGCCCCGTGCAGGTATTTATCGATCCTGCTATAATGGCCAGAATGCAAAAGAATAAGGCCATCTTCATTTGTGTTGATCTAACTGTACTCATATATATAATATTTAATTGTTCAGAAATTTAATCAAAAGTGTGATAAAATCGATTATCACGGTTTAGTGTGATTGTTCTCTTCCCAAATACTCCAATCCATTTCGAAATGCTTGCCAGAGTGCCAGTGCCAAAAGTTCTGGTGCTCATGTCCATATTCGTCAATCACTACACCACCAATCATTGTAATATATTCATCATGTGAGAAGTAACGGTGTGTCACTTTCTTACCTTGCTCCATTGCTTGAATAGCTTCACCCTTTATCATGCTTCAAATAGTTTATGCTGTATAGTTTTTATTGCACGCCTTTTTTTTATTGGCATAACAGGAAGGTTCCACCATTTGATACCTGCATATCCATAAGCGCCTACTGTTGCCGCGATGGTTTCTGTAAACAATACTCTATGTTCCCTCCGTTCGGTCTTTTTGTTAAACTCAACAGTCGAATGATCAACCTTCCTTTCTGGACATCCATACATCCACTTGAGAGTTTCACCAGAACGTTTGCTCTTTCTGTTTAAAGAATTGTGTTTGATCATTTTCAGATTACCATACTTCATATCAGAAGAGTAATGGCTGAGTGGCATTAGATGATAGTTATACCAAGAGCCAAGTATATGTCTGCAATGTCCCGGAAAGACATTACCACGTAACGTGATTTTTTGATGGATTGTAAGTTCGCAGAAATACATATCTAATCTTTTAAGTATCGCTTACGCTTCGCTTTTCTGGTGTTTAAGTTCTCCGGAAATTTAGGAGCGGCAATAGCTGGCATGCTGGCATTAATCTCCTGAAGTATTTCTACTGGCGTAGGATTTAAAACTTCTTGCGTTCTAAATTGACTGTTCGGATATAATGATTGTACTAGTTCTGGTTTAGGATCAATAATTAATTGAGCTCCTTGAATAGCCTTCAGCATCGCGCGAGATACTACTCCAGATAAATCCCTTTCACCGATAATATGCAAAACCATTTCTCTGCCATTAGGGAAACAAATCATCGCATCTTGTGATTTAGGATAAAAAGAATCTTCATCTCCCGGACGACTTGGATTATCTACAACCTGATAACCCATTTCTTTCATTTTTGAAATATCAGATTCGATCACACCAATAAAGCCATTCACTTTGTTATGGCCGCAGCAACATCCTGTTGTTGTAATACCTTTCATCCAAAGTTGCATTACTTCTTCGGCAACGCAACGGTCTAAACAATAGCCGTTATCTTTCGGCATGTGTGCAGGAGCATGCACCCATATCTGGTTGTCATAACTCCCTATTTCTACATCTCTACAGTTACACATATTGAATTTGTTTAATTTTAATATCCCTGATAAGCAGGTGTCTTTCCTAATCCTTTGTATGATGTGCAACCAGCGGAAAGCATTGCCATAAAAATTATAATCATTATTAGAATGCGAACCTTACCACATTTCAAGCACTTAATACTCATTGAATAACCATCATGAGTATCGATGGGAGCGAGTGATGTTTCTTTGTGCTTACACCTTGCTCTTCTCACATATCTTTTGCAGCGTTCTATCTCACCGAATACCAGAACAACCACTGCACAAATCAGAACTACTATTTTTGCCGCGAGTGATGAACTTGGCAGGAAGTGTATTACAATCCACGCAACTAGCAATCCGATGATGACAACGCAATGCATCGTTTTTATAGTTTTCTTCTTCATAATCTAGTTCGCCCAATCCGGGCACGGAGTGTTAGGATTAAATAATTCGTCTAAGTAATATTTTTGCATCGCTGGTACAGTCTCATAATATCTCTCTGGAGCATAGCAACAGTTCATCAATGATTTGATAACTTCCTTTTTGCCCATTCGCGTGTCATCATGATCACGACCAAGCAGTAAGTGGCCTAACTCATGAAAAACAATTCGTTGCTGAAATTTTTTATAAGAGAGCTTTGAACTGTCGAGAGTGATTAACATTTTCTTTGGGTAAGCATAACCCGTGTAAGGTGTGCCACTCATATCTTCATATCGAACTTTAACACCAGTGTAATCAATATGTACACCGCGCAGAGCTGCTTCTTCTTTGAACATATCAAATAAAGGTTGCAACTCTGTTGGAATGATGGTGATATTGTCAAGTTCATCATCATTGCAAGACAAAAGGCATAATGCTATAAGTAGATATTTCATGGCTTTAAATATTTAGTCATAAAATCAGGGAACTGTAGAAGGTGATCTTTAGCAAGTGGTGCAAAGAACCATTCGGTCGGATCGCCACCGTGAGGATGTTTTAAGCTGTATTGGGAAGCCAGTGCACTGCCGAGTTGTTTCAGAAAAACAGGCACTTCAAATTCCGCACATTGTTGACATATAATGTTCAACCATGCGAGATCACAATCTCTTCTTTTATACTTTCCTGTTTTGTGTCCACTTTCTCCACCAACAATTACCCAATCAGGTAGAGCGCAGGTATGATCATAGTCATCATGTAACCAATCTTCAATTGAAATCTGCTCTAATATTGGTTCGATGGACAATCCGATTTTTATTCTGTAGTGCCTTTTAAGTGATTCCATTATTGGCCACTGCGTATCAAACTCTTTTTGAGTTGAAACCGAAAGCATATAAATGCAATTCTCTGGTAGATCGAAGTAAGGGGGATTATCAAGTACAGTTGGTAACCATTTCTCAATTCGTTCTGGTCTCTTTGTAAGAATCTGATAGAAATGTTGAGGAGTCTTTTTGATAATATTCCAAACCTCTGCGCGCCATGAATCAGCTTCTTCAATAAAGAAATCAGAAAGTGAGCAAGTGAAAATAAGTTGTGGCTCATCCCACTTTAACGGATCGTTAAATTTGGTTTTACTGCGTTGAATATCGCGTGGGTTTTTATTCCATCGATCCATGTCTCGATACATATAACAGTTCTTACAGCCTTCACCAACTTTGATGCAACCGTACCAAGGATTCCATGTTCCTTGTGTCCACTGAATTTTAGATTCTTTTCCCATCTTAGCAAGCGTTAGAAAACACGTATAGCTTTCCCCAACAATTGTAAACCAACGCACACGCTAGAAATACAATGCCCATCATTATCAATCGGGCATACCACGGAATCCCGTTCCACCATTCCTGATTATCTGGCCAAGCTTTAGCACTTAAATGGTTGTACCACTTTTCTCCTGGAGCGAGCTTTATTACACCGCGCTTTAAGTGCACAATGTTTATTAGGTAAGGGAAGAAGAAGGCGAAAATGCCAAACGAGAGCAGCAGGTTTTGAATCACGTTCTTATCGTGATACAGAAGAGCAAAAAGACCAGAGAAGAAGATCATTGTAATGCCACGGAATAGCCAATCGTTATTCGGGTGCTTGTCTCCGTTTCGGTCATCATACAATTCCACAAAGACGGGAAGTGAAAGGCAAATGATTCTGAAAATGTCAATCATAAGATTCGGGGTTTAAACTTTGGTTAAGTGTTGTTTATAGATTACTTCCATCTGGCTCACCAGCATTGGCAATTCAGCGTTAGTGTACTTGTCAAGTTTCTTTTTAGCGTGGCCGTGTTTAATGCACCAGTTGTTCAGGTGATTCATATCAATTTTCTTTTTACCACCACGCGTATATTCATTAAGCTCCCAGCCCAGCTCGTGCGCCATGCTTAAAATCTTGTTGCGCATTTTTATGGAGCTGTTCTCCGTTGGTTGTAGTGTTCTTAAATAACCCGTTAGTGAGAAGGCTTCGGCAAAAGTCATTTCACGCGAGCTGGTTGTTCTGCCGTTGGTGAAGTCGCTCACAAGGCCAGCCTTCTCGTCAATCATGCCAAGCTTGTTGAGGATGGCATGTATTATTTTAATTTGTTCGCCAGATATCTTTTTCATTATCGTGTTAGTTTAGCTCCGCAGATCTCGCAGCATGTAGCGCGTATTTCATTTCGCTCACCACATTGCGCACAGTGTTGGTATGGTTCGTAGTAGATTGTCATTTCATTAAATTTTCAGCATTTGTAAACAATCGTTCACGTTCACCCTTCAATTGATTTTTTAACCCTTCAATAACAGATATATCAAAAGTCATTTGTTCCAACTCCTTGTCGATCTCCTCAAGTCTTTTGTTAATCACTTTGATGGTGTTGAGTTTTTCTTCTGTGTTCATAATTTTATTTGTATTCGTTGTTCCAGTATTTATTCCTTAAGTATTTCTCCGGGTCTGCTTTCGTTTGCCATTGGTTAAGTGAGAGATAGCGTTCGTATTGCTGAAGCTTGAAGAAGGCGCTCACCTGATCTGCGATACTTAACTTTTCCCAAAGCTTTATACATCGGTCTTTGTTAACCTTTCGGTCGTAACGTACCCACCATTGTTCGAATGATATTTTGAAATCAGCACTTGCAATGTTCAATCGACTTTTGCCGAATTGCCGTATTAAAAACTCTTCGCCCTGTTCACCCATTGAAGCATCAATAACCACAGGCAACTTTGTTTTAAAATACTCGCGCTGCTCTACGCTTAAATCACACTTCATAAAATCGATGTACACTAAGATGTTCTCTTGGTTGTAGAGAACATTGATATCGCCAGTGAAGGCCGGGCTGGTGATGATGTACTTCTTCATTATTTTATCTTGTCAAGTTTAAAGGCTGGTAATTGTTTGTTGTTGTAAAAAGTCCTACTGAGCCAATCGCGGTAATATTGCTTAACTCTCTCGCTCCACTTCGGTTTGTACTCCCAAAACCAATTCGCTTGATTCGTCCAATGACTTACCCGCAGGTATGGATGTGTCTTTTTCTGATTCCCCTTTTTCTTTGCCATCTTGTTTTTTCGTTTTAGGTTTTAATTCAATTCCTTTAATTACTTTCTTGTAGTCCTTGCCCCAATGTCTCTTCGCTCCATCTTCCCAAATCACGTAGGGGTTATTACCTCCATATCTACTTGCTACAAAAGCCACGAATCCTTCAACTCTCACTTTCACTCCGGCATCGTATCGGATTTTATCAGCCGTCTTTCCATCTGGCAACTTCCCTGAGGCGTGGCTGATGAAGATGAATGTCTTCTTCGGAAACATTTCCTTCAGCTGCTTGTACTTGTCGTAGGTTACATCCCAATACTGCACGCTGTCAATCACATTGAACCGTGGCGACTTCTTTTTCTTTAGCTTCTTTACGAGTTCATCAAACTTCATTTCGTGGTCAGCAAACTCAATCTTACCAGTGTGTTGTTCTTCGCTTAAAGAGCGCAGCACGTTAAACTGTGTAGTGGCTTCGAAGCCTTCTTCAAGTGCCACATATAAAACTTTACCATAGGGCATCAGTGCTTTTAAAAACATCATGATTAAGCTGCTCTTACCCTGTCCGCTCATTCCCCAAATAATCATTACAAAGTTTTCTACCAGCTGGCCGAAGCTGTCCATTATGTCAGCCGGAAGACCTTCTAAAAATTTGTGTTTCTTACTTATCAATTGCTTCAAGCCGATTACTTTCGCCATTCGTCTGTTAATATTTTAATGATGTCTTAGTCTTATTTATTTCAGTACTAGAATATTGTCTGCCCTTTCGAAGTTTTATAACTATGGCGTTATAAGTTTTCGAAATCAATTCTCGCGCTTCCTCTTCGGTTGGGCGTGTTACATCCGCTTGAAAAACCACTGAGCGGGTGACAGAAGGGTTGTAGTATAGGAAGTAGTATTTAGGCATGATGGTTTTTGATTAAGGGGTGATCAATTTCAAAATCCCATAATCCCAACTTTCCTTTAGCCGGAATTATCTCGTTGAATTCAATTGCATTGTGAAATAGCCAGCAGAATCGACCGGGAGAATAGTCACCGAACCTATACTCTTCTTGTGATCCTTCACTCTCGCTTAATTTCATATCTGAAAGCTGCGCTACTGAAGTGCGAGTTTGATAGAGATTGACCGCACCGAGTATATAGCCGCATTCGATTTGTTCTAAGTTTTCGATGTACTCATTGAATGGCCATGTAGAGCACAGTTTCGCTTGCTCTTTAGTGAACTTCTTGCTTGCATGAATCAAGAGATCGCCACGGTGTTTTGTATCCCATGATCTTGTCTCAATTCTTTTTGCTCCTATTACAACCAGTGTAGCCCACGGTTGTAGAAGGGATAATACTTTTACTTTAGGCATGAGCTTCATATAGTTTAACTGTGCAAAGATTTTCTTCAATAGCTCGGAACATCTCAATGTTCTTTTCATCGTACTGCACCGTGTGTCCTTCTTCTACCAACTTGCGGGCATCATGCACGAAAGCGATTTGCTTTTCGAGTGTTGGTTTCGGAGTGTTAAGTGTCTGATCCATATATTTTTAATGCGTTTTTTATTCGTTTAAAAAGGGCAAAACCCCCCCCTCTATTCGACTTTTTAGGGTCAAAAATTCAATCCTATCCATTACGTTCGGGTCAAACTTTCCCGCTTAAAGCGGGCTTCGAGGGAAGTGTATCGCTTGTCTCTATTGCTTCCTTTCCGAGAATTTCTGTTACCAGCAGTGGCTCGGTTTATACATCCATCGGTGCCAATTACACCAGTAGTCGTGTCGTGCTAAACCCCATGTGAGTTGAAGGGTCGACATCTGTCAGGTAGTAAGGTAAGCCGCACAGAGCCGGTCAAGGCCATGTTCATTATCCACCACTCCCTTCGACTAATTCGCTAGCTCAAGCTCTTTCTTCGGCTCTACATAGAAGGTCTCATCTTGGTCAACCATGATTCCGATCTTCTTGAATAATGCACTCACCTCTGGCGCTTCACGATCAGAGAGCAATCGGTCTTTTGCTGGCTCTTCACTTATGCGCACATAGTCTGGTAAAAATTCTTTGATCAGGTTTGTTACACTGTTCCATGTGAAGCCCTTCAATAATTTCAGTTTAGGTGTGCCTGTTCGGAAACCAAGAACACCATGCGCAAATTCAAGACTCTTCCTGTTGCCAAACTCTTCGCGGTTGTTTTCAGCATAGCTCTGTAGTTTCTCAAAGGCTGCTGCCTTCTCATCTCCAAGCTCTGTTAACTTCTCCTGGTACTTCTCACGGATGCGTGTCATCTCGACATCCATCTTCGCTTTGATGCCGCACTCGCGCGCATCAGCTGTTGCGTACTCTGCAAAAGCTTCCTCTGCTTTTGTCTTGTCGATTGTTCCTGTTAGAACTACTTTTTTTGCTCTTGCCATGTGTATGTTTAGTTTAAAAGTTGCTTTTCTATATTCTCAATTTGTTCTTTGATTAAGTCACCAACAGAAATCAATTCTTCAACCCGAACAATGATGTGTATTATGTTTGGATGATCACGATTAATCTCAGCGCCAATTCTTTGTAAGGTTTCGTTGGTATGTTTTCTCATCAGGTACGCATACGCCTTACGTGCATCAGCAAGCACAGCTAGTTTTTTCTTTCCCTTCAAATCATTGAGCGTTACTCCAAACTCAATGCACACCAACTCCAAAATATGGTTTCGCTTTACCGCTGGTGTTTGTGGATAATCGAACCTCATTACTTAAAAATTATACGTGCAGAAAATATTACTGCTACTGTTATAAATACACCCAACCAATAAGCAACAGCTGCGCTTATAAAGACAGATGCAATTACAAACCCTGCGAGCAGGTAGAGAATGATGTACGCTAGTAATACAAATCGTTTCGTTGTCATGCTGCTTGCGTTTCAGTTTTAACAAGTGAGTGAATCATTTCAGTGTAACTTTCATTCATCACCACACTGTTTGGATGAATGCACTCGGCCAGCATCTTCGCGCCATTGTATTGTACATACAATTGTCTGCGCACCTCAAGGTTATTGATGTAGATGTTACCGTGCAGTTTCAAAAACTCCTGATCACGGTTCATCCAATGGTTGCGCCACCACTGCCAGAATACTTTGCTGGCGCTCAACACATCAACCATGTGCTCATCACCTTCAAGAAATAGTTTGAGGTACTTCATTCCGGTTGTGTATTGCAAATCAGCATAACCCTGATCATTCCATTTTAGCAAAGCCGTAACCTGCGCCTTCAGCGCAAGCGCCCGGTCTTTTGGAGCATTGATATGAATGTTGGTCTGGTTTTTCATTTTAAGCGGGTTTAAGCGGCATTTTGTGCGGTCTTTTTCTGTTCCTTCCTCCTGAATTTGTAAACCATGCGTTTTACTCGCCTTAAATCACCTTCGCAGTCATTCCATACAGACTTTACTAATTCGGCATCTTTCAGACCGTTGGCTCTACAGATGTCTGCCACTTCCTGCTCAATCGGTATCGGTAGGTGAATGAATCTTCTGCCCATACGAGAGTAGAATTCACGGTATCCCTTTTTGTTCATCCGCACACCACGTTCAATTCTCTTCTTTAGGTATTCAGTGCCTGTATATAAGAGTCCGCATTTATCCTCCAGTCTATTAAAGAGTGTAATTCCAAAACACAATACAGGATCAGGCACTTTGTCAAACTCATCCATCACAAACCGTGGGCTTTCAAGAGGCATTACTGTTTTTACAATCTCCTCCATCAACTCTGATACATTGTACCCGTTAGATTCTTTACCCATTGCAGAGAGCATGTTTTGTAAAAAAATCTTTCGATTGAAGTACTCACTGCATATCACGTGGAAGGTGTTGGTTTCTTTCTTTGCGAACTGCTCTGTAGTGTATGACTTACTTCCTCCCGGAGCTGCAATCACTCCATAAGTATTTCCACTCTCACCAGCATCATCAAGTAAATCAATCAATACTTTCGATGCGCGAATAGGTACATACTTCCAAACTCCGCGCACTGTATAGCCGACTTGCTTGGCAATATTTCTCCACATTGAATCCGAGATACTTTCCCAGTTCCCCTTAATCACATTGATAGCGGTCGATTCACTTACGTCCTGTAAGGCATTGATCGCTCTTTTTTGAGAAGAGAATCCACTCACATGCTGCTTAAGCATTGCTTGAACTTCTTTTTTCTGATTGTCTGTCATTTTGGTTTGGTGTTAAGATTTTACAATTGATCTAAATAGTCTTCTTCATATTGTGTTGGTGGCGCGAGTCTTCTTTGCTCTGCGCTTTGCTTTAATTCTTTAGTCATCACGCCAGCCTGTAGCAATGTTTCCGGATCAACACCAGCAGAGGCCAACACTAATTCGCGTCTTTCTTTTTTCGTAGCGATCAGGTTTACATCTGCTTTCTTTTCGTTCAATATTGAATTGAGATAAGTGCGGCTGTCGGTGTTTGAATCAGCCAATGCGCGGCTGTTCAATCGTGCATCGTATGCCATCATTCTGAATTGTTCGTGATCTGTTACTAGCACCCGGCTCATATCAAATGGATCATACAGCACCACCACTCGTTTATTTATGTCAGCCATGTTGTAATCCTTCAGGTCGAAACTGTATTGCACTCCGTTAATGATCGGGCGAACACCACGGTTCGTTATGCGCAAGCCTTCTCCATTATGATTGTGTTCAATGCCAAGCTTCATTAAGAATTGCTCATCGCTAATTGCGCGTTTACCACCCTCGGCCATCGTGCTCCAAGCTTCCATCCACACTTCATGTTTGCTCTTGCCATTACTTTGCGGCATGAAGCGCATGTTGTGAAATGCATTTTCAATCTGCTGTGCAGCTTCATCACCAATCAGTGGTCTGTCTTTCTTGTTGCGCTCTAAAGCCTCCTGGTTCACTCCGCGAAACTTTGCAGTTATATTGTTGCCAGTGTAATTATTAGCACCAGCTTTCAGGCAACGCTTCCAGTGCGCACTACCAAAAAAGTTTTCTATGTAGCCTCTGTTCTTACTTCCAACCGGAGTCGGAAAATAATTTCCAAGACTCTTATATAGAGGTTGAAGTTCTTTCAATGCCCATCTATCTGTTTTCGTTTCGTGCGGCAAATACCATTGTCCTGTTATGCTGCGGATGTAATACATCGCATTCATGTAGGCAGCTCTCACCAACTCTGGCGATAATTTCTCTGCGTATGCATATCCCAACACGTAGTCGTTGAAACTGTCCGTTACTACAATGGTCTTGTACTTGTGATAGAACTTATGAGGTGTGGTGTCGTCCACATCGATAAAGAGTAAATCCAAATGGTTATCATCACTCTCTACTAAAAGAAGAGGAGCTGTCGGTCTGAATCCTTTTGCCTGTTTCAGGTAAGTGCCTTTCAATTCAGCATTCCCTTCGCGTTGCATTACTATAAGGTGGTCTTTCTTCCTTCTGTGATGTCCAACCGTTTTCGGATCAATCGCTTTGTAGTTATTCTTTTTGGCCCACTTATTATACTGAATTGCCACAAACACATCATCGTATTGATTATTGTGAGCAATCATTTCGAGCAGTGTACTCTCACTTAGTTCATCAATAATTTTCGCGGCAAACTTGTTTCCAAATCGTGCGCTTATTAATGAAGCATAACCGTTGGCTTCGTACTCTCTCCTTGTTTCAAGAAGGCGCTTGTACGTTGCTGGCAAATCAATTTTGTCGATCGTTATAATGTCAATCACATGATTGAAGAACTCTTCAACAGTCATGTTCAACATTTTCTTCAGCTGCTTTTTATCCTGAAGAACTTCCTTAAACATATTCAGCCAGTTCGCAGCAATTGTATATTTCTTTACGTGCTCACTTGATAGCACCTTGTTGTCATCATACTTATAGGCCAAGAAGAAAGCCTCCGCTTTATCATCAAATTTTACGAGGTTCTTTATTGGCTGCTTCGCCATGTATTCGTACACATCACCATATCGTATTTCGATTTTACGTTTGTACTCATCCTTCAATTTCTCGAAAGGCATCAGCACTTTACGTTTGTCGTTCGGGTCTTGAATGAACGGCCACGATGGAGAGTTACGAAGCTTCGCGTTCTTTAAAGTGTTTGCTGGTATACCAACACCAACCAGCTCAGCGAACTCTATGTATATAGTGTTATCGATTAGCTTCATGACTGTAGGTTTTTATGTAGTGAAGCCTTCATATCCAACATTTGCATGTTGTGATCATGGTGGCGTAAAAACCACATCAATGCAATCGCTTCAGCTCGCGTTACCACCCATTTACTATCCTCGTTTATGTACAATCGATAGTCGATGCGTCTGAACATTCCGATCAGAGTGGTATAATAGAGAGCATTAAGAATCGAGTGCTCATCCGAAAGGTTGAATTGATTCAGCTTGGTATCATCCTCCATCAACAACCCCATTGCGTCAAACACATTGCACCTGTCTATTTGGGTAACCCGAAGTGAGAACTTGCCGCTGTTAGTTCTTTTTACGCGCATACTTTGCAGGGTTTGAGGTAACAGGTATTAGTGATTCGATGTGTTTTATCAGCTTACTCTTCTCTTGTCGGTAGTCAATCAGCGATGCCATTATCTCTTCGTTCTCCCGCTCACCCTTTCCGACCTTCCTCACATAGTCCGGAGAAACCCCGTGTATTTCTGCCACGATCCGGGCTGTATCATCTCTCAATCGTTTCTTGCTTATAGTTTTCCTCATGGGTTTTAGTACCTTTATTTTGTCGCGTTTAGCACGACACAAACATAATCAACATTATTACGCAAATGCAAATTAATTACGCATAATATTTTTACGATGGATAACTTTGGGGAGTCACTATTTGCCGTTAGAAGGAAAAAAGGCTTAGATCAGGCTGGATTAGCCGATTTAATCGGTGTTTCGCGTGCAACAATTTCTGATTATGAGCGCGGAAGATCGCAGCCTAACATTGAAACACTGCGTAAAATTTCCGCATTACTAAATGTTTCGCTCGATGAACTTTTAGGAACTGCGCACCTAATTGACAAAGTCGGAGATCAAAAAAACGAGGTCAAAAGCACACCTTATAGCACACCTAACCGCACACCTAATCGACTAAATGAACCGTTGGTCGATTACAACCGGGTGCCAAAAATCGTTACCGTAGATCGCGTAGGTAATGACAATACAGTTATGGTTCCAGCCCGTGCGCGAGCAGGATATCTTAATGGTCATGAAGACCCGGCATTCATTGAAACGCTGCCAACTTATCGCTTACCGGGTATGGAAAATGGGCTTTTCAGAATGTTCGAAGTGGCCGGGCATAGCATGGTTCCAACCTTCCACGAAAGCGATATTGTGATATGCCGATTCGTTGATAATCTGGCTGAAATCCGCGATGATCGCGTCCATGTGGTACTTTGTCATGACGGATTGGTCGTAAAGCGGGCTTTAAACAGAACTCAAAAGGATGGCAAAATCATTCTAAATTCAGACAATCAACGCCATCCAGGAGAGTACCCGCCATTAGTGATGAACCCTGAGGATATCTTAGAAGTTTGGTACATCGTTGCCTTCATTTCACGCCAGATGCGCAAGCCCGGTGAAATCTACTCGCGCCTCATAGATTTGGAGGGGCGATTAACTTTAATCGAAGATGATCGCAAAAAACAGCTCAGTAAATGAACCCACAATGAACCGAAATAGTAGAAGTTCGGAACATTTCGTTTTAGCGAGCCAATCAGGCATCAAGGCCAAAAACGCCCTTTTTACTATCGTCCTGTGTGATTTTCGCACTTTTTATTCTGTACTATAAGGTACCCTTTGTTTTAACCCCCTTAGTAGGTTTTAATTTGGAGATCAGAGTTTCAAACATCTGAATAATCTCAACTCGAACCGGATCTTTCAGGAAGGTGACATTCTCCTTTTCAAAGTTATAGTTTGTCGTCAGTGTTTTAATCAGATTCTCAGCATCTGAAAGTGGGTTGTCGAGTTTTTGAATGTTTCGGTCATAGTAGTTGTTAACACCAATAATAAGAGCATAAAACTTCCCAACAGATTCATCGATATAGAGATAATCATAGCTTTTATTTTTATCGACATCAAAGTTGTAGACTTGCGATGTTGAAGATACTTCTTGGGCCACAAGGGTTTGACTCACTAGGCAAAAGAGAAGTAATGTTTTTTTCATCTTTCCGTATATTTAAACCAAAGAGATTGATCAGGTATTCGCTCATAGTATTCTATGCCTTGATTAAGACCGATGATCGCCTCACCATTCATATGCATACTAAAAGCGGTGTAAGGGGGATAGATTTTATTTGATATTACGGAAGCCCTTTCTATCCATGAGTTATTTGTTGCGTCCAATTTAAAAACTTTTAATCCAAAATTGACGGCATAGACATTATCGTTATAAGTAAAAAATAGAAACGCCATAAAGTCACCTATTTTTTCCCAGCTATTAGTTATTGGATTAAATCGGACAATAGTATTGTTATAATTATTATAATTTGAGCCTACACTGAAATACAAATAATTTCCAATGCTGATAGCGCTACCGACATCTGAATCCGGAGATATCGAAATATTAGAAACTAACTTTAACCAAGAGTCCGTGGTGGGGGCATAACGCCATAACTCCAGATTAGCACCATTTTTAACTCCAACAAAACCATACCCACCATTGTCAGTGGAAAATAGTACATCGGTACCCATTGTGGGTAAATTTTTTCCAGGCGTCCAGCTATCCGTTTCTGGCGTATAAATCCACATGTCATAGTAATAGTTAGAACCCGAAAAATAATTACCGCTTCCAAAACCAACATACGCTTTATCGTTAACAAAAAAACCTTTTACATGTTCTCTATAAACGCCAGGAAAACTCTCAATGGAATCAACTTGATTTGAAGTAAGGTCTATTTTGGCGCAGCGGTTTGATCCAAGGTAATTTGAAAATGGATCTTCAAAGCTTGTAAAGAAATACAAGTCAGAATTGCCCTTTAAAATGAGCCAATTAAATTCAGCTGACTGACGAGTATTGGGGAAATTTACCTCTATCCATTGACCTGCTAGAATCTTTTCTGGAACGGTAATAGTTATCTGCGATCCATAAAATACTCCCCATTTGTTAGCTATATACGCACGAACATAATACTTAGAGTTCTTTTGAAGAGAGCTAAGTTGAGTGGTGAATGTAAAATTAATTTGATCTGTAGTAAGATTTTTACCAGAAATTGAACGAGCGTCTGCCACTGTTGGCAATTCAGTTTTTGACCAAACATGCCCGTATTCTAAAATTGTATCATTGCCCATCAATGTTAACTCGGAAAATATTTCAAAATACGTATCGGTTATTGCATTGAGTCTGGTGATGGTAAAAGATGGGGTAAAGTTATTTAAGAATTTCAGTTCATTTCCATAATGAACGAAGCCTGTCTGATCCACAGCATAAGCCTTCGCATAGTATTGTTTACCTGCAATGAGTCCTTTGAGAGAGCCTTTAAATTTACCTTCTACAATTTCACCACTGAGCATACTCGTATCATTTGAAATTGTTGGAGATGGATTGACAGACCAGCAATATCCATGGGATTTAATTTCTCCCCCAAGTGGTCTATCAGCTAAAACAGACTTTATGATAACCCACGATTCACTCTTTGGTTGGATATCCTGAGAATAGATTATATACTGATGAAGAAACTCACTTTCACAAGCGTTTAGACAAAAGGTAAGGAGTAATAGAATTACAATATGAATCTTCTTGCTTAGGATATTTTCCATTTCAATTTATTGAAGGGTTATATATCCACAAATCCGATTGAGGAGATGTTCTGAAATGATTTAATGTATAGAAGATTTTGTTATCGTATTCATAGAACTGAAATCTATCCATAACCTCTGGTTCGTCTTCTCTTATCACCATTCCAAAACCAGCAGAACCAACATTTTGATTGGCAAATCCTACAGATCCGAATCTTCTGCCCCCCGGAAAATCATCCAACTGTTTCCATTGATCTGCTATAGGATCGTATCGCCAAAAATCTTTGAGAAATTTTGTAAAAAGGTCAGGAGTTCCACATCCCATATAACCATAGCCTTGCAGCGCAAAGCTGAATGCACCTCCTCTTGCAGTACCCGGAAAATCGGCAATTCTCTTCCAACTATCCGTTTCAGTAGTATATTCCCAAAATTCATTTGTGGGTGAGGTAGGAATACGATAGAAGAATGAAACACCTCTATACTCGTCTACCTCCTCTGTTGAAGTAAAGCCAGAGCCTACATACGCTTTTCCGTTAATAACAAAGGCAACTCCATGAATTTTGGTATTGCCTGGAAATGGATTCATCTCTTGCCAGTGGTTACTGGCAATATTATAAGCCATAACTTGACCTTTGGTTACAACATATATTTTATTGTTCAAAAGAAAACACGCTGGGTAAAGTGCCGGTTTAGGATTTGGCTCCAGGTCCAGTATAATACTATTCTGAATGTCGAGCACTTTGAATCCATTACTTAAACTCAGCTGTTGGTTTGGCACGTTATAACTAGGCGCTTGATATAAATCATAAAAAGGATAGGCGTAGGCAGCGATCGATTTTTGCCCTCCTCCATAATAGAAAAAGCCGTTATCTACAATACCAACCCCTCCATATCCATCAGTGTATATCGCATTTTGAGAATCGAATTGAATATTTGTGGTGGACCTCCACTGGTCATCAAAAAGGCGAACCTTATCATTAACCGAATAATAATAAGTGGCAAGACTTTGTCCTCCATCCATTGGATCCTCGCATTTCGGATCGATATAATCAATACCTGTATATTGATGCTCAATCCCGCCACAGGTAAATATTTTATCCTGATAAAATCCTGCATTCATAAAGGTGTACGAATAGACTACATGCTGATTGGCTGGCCCGCATCCTGTTCCATCATCTCCCACCTCACTGAATTTTGTTGCATACCAGTTATCTGCCAATTTCACCCATCTGCCTCTTGTCTGTTCAGAGGTTATGGTAAGTGTGTTTCCGTATTGGATCGTACCACTCTGTAGTTTTATATAGCTTTTAAAATAGTAGGTTCTACTGCCAATGAAGTTAGTAACGTTACTTAGAAAGGTCAGATGATTACCTTCGAGTGTATTGTCGATAACTTCAAATTGTGTTGTCGAGTCACTTAGTGTTGGTTCTCCCGACTCGGACCAACAATGCCCATACGATGATACTTCATCTCCATCCTTTAAATCAAGTAGTATTCCTTTTACTACTATTAGGGTATCTGTTGTAATGTCAAGTTCGGTTTTCAAAAGCGTTAGCCTTTCGAATTCCTGACATGTCATCAGAAACAAGGAGACAAGTGCGAATAGATATGGAGGGAACTTTTTCATTTCTGTCTTCTTCGCAAAATCTCCTTTTGTTTTTTGCGATTGCTAATTCCCTTCATGATCACCTGACCCACATCAATGGTCCAGATTCCAAAGCCTGATGCCAACAAAATATTCGAAGTTTGTGATAGGGAAGTTGCCTTCTTATAATTCTGGTCTGCCATCTCAATCGTGGTGGAATTTCTATAATCAGTATAATAGTCCTGTGCCCGATAATGAAGATAAGTACCGGTTCCCAGCAATCCGCCTACTAGGCAGGTAATGATCATGTATCCTTTTCCATTTCGAACATGATAGTTTCCGTATCCCGGAATTAAAATCGATTGATAAAACTTCTCTGGACCACCCAGGGTTAAAATCATATTGTCCTTGTACTCAATATCTTCTTTTACAGCAATCTTGAAGACTACATTTTTGCCCTTGAACTCTGGGATATCGACAAAATAAGCCCAGTTTATTTTTTTTCCGAGCCCAGGTTTGATGTTGTAACCTACATCTCCACTGATGCCGATTAAAGGATCCGAGAAGGTTTTACCTTTATCCTCCGAACAATACACTTCGACTTTGTAGCGTATCCTTTTTGATTTTGAACTCAAATTATATGTCAGGTTAACTGCACCATTCACGTTATCCATGCTAGCCGTGATATTCGAAACCGTTTGTGCAGGAGTTGTAATTGTATGCACAATGTAAAATGCTGCCAGTACTAGAATCTTCATGTAGGAATAAGGGTAGGGTGGTATCGAAATATACTGAAAAAATGAATTCTTTAAACGAAATTTTTTCTCGATACTGTCGCTCGCTTCGGGGCGCTGTTGGCTCTTCCACAGTCTTTAATGATGATGTTTTCAGATTTTTGCGGAGCAACGGAATAATATTTCAAGGTTTACTATTTCGTCAATAGTTCATCAAGGACTTCTTCTGCTACAACGGGGTAGCCCCGACAGGAATCGAACCTGCATCAAAAGTTTAGGAAACTCCTATTCTATCCCCGCCCGAACGATCCGAGAGAAACTTTGTCGATGAAAAATGATTGTTCGTTCGGATCGGGCGGGCATTGAACTACAAACCTTTTAAGTAAGCTTAGACTTCAAGAATCTTCTACCTGCCGCACTTTTAAAATACTTCTCTCTCGTTATTGCCTCTTCTCTGGTTTCAAAGGCTTCGAAGTATAACAGCTCAAAAGGAATATATGCTCTGATCGACTCGGTCATTCCAGAATTATGTTGCTTCAATCTCTCTTCAAGATTTTGGCAATGACCTTTATACAAATAACCTGTACTAATACTTCTAACAACGTACGCAAAAAACATGTAGACTGGGGGGTGGCCATTTCGAACCTATTTATACAGGATTTGCTAAAAATTAAGACTTCTATATCCCGATTTATGAAAAAGTTGAAATAACTAATCGATCATTCTTCTACTTTCAGAAACCCAGCATCCTCCAAGTATTCGATCTGTGGCTTACTAAGTCCCTTTTTATCGGATGTAGTGACTAGGTTGAATGGAAGGATCACATCGCTGTCCATAAATTTCTTCAATTCTTTGGCCAGTGCCCGTTGCTTGTCTTTTGTAAAGACGTACTGATTTCGTTGGTCTTTAATAATGTTCCCTTTTTCATCGGTGCTGCAATAGTCAATGTTGAGATCTTCAAGCTTATCATTATAAGCTTCGATAAAAGAGGCTGCATTTTTCAAAGTCTGAGTCTTGGCATGTTCGAGCTTAGTTCCAGATGGAGCGGCCATTTCCAACAACGCGGTAATCAATCGATAAGCTTCTCTGTTTGTCATATATCTTCAATTTATATTGTTCATTATCTTTTTCAAAAGATGGACTATGGTCCCCAAAATGTATTGACTACTCTAATTTCTCCTGTTGATGTTAAGTATCGCAATTCATCATCCCTAAAGTAAAGCCTGCAAGCAGAATCTATAGTGTCTGGATCATAGTCGATTTTTCCAACTGAGAGAACGCCATCTCGATCAACCGAAAATTTAACTTTCAAAGAATTGCTTGCCGTATCATATTTTAAGGCTTCGATAAACACTCCTGTTGAGCCAATATTTTCCTCCATCCTAATGAATGCCCCTGTGTGATCAAACCCATTTAGTTGAGCATTATGCTTTCTGATATATAACATTGGCTTGGATGTTCCACCTAAAATATTGTTACCAGTGGTACTATACTGAAGCCACATCAAATAGCCATCATAGTTATATGAACCAAGGGTTTGCTGTGGGCTTAGGAATAATCCATTTGCCTGTGATTGTCCAGGCGAAATAATAAGTCCTGTTCTTTCTGCTCCCATAGGCACAACGAAAAGAGCCGCACTTATTACGTAGCTTCCATTCAATAGATAATTAGTGGCTCCAAGTTGGGGTGATCCATCTGTACTAATACTAACGACAGGAGTACTGAACGCCATTCCGTTTCCATCAAAGAATATTCGACTTCCGGTAGAATGGTACGCAAAGACTTGAGAGTTTGGATCATTTCCTCTTACATCAGCATAAAAACCATCAATGAAATGATTTGTCACTGTTGCCTGTGCAGAAAACATTGTTGCACGGTTCATGGTGGCATAAGCATCATCTACAGGGAAAATAATTTGCGCATGAAACGCTGAAACATATCGGCTTTGCTGCCCGACATTTGTACCCTGAAGAAGGTAGCGATATCCATAAGCAACATTATATACATCATTCGGCCTGATCAATATTCCTGTATTGGCATATCCACCAGGTGACAGCCTGATCATTTCATTTCTTGTACCTCCAAACAAGGAGTCCGAAATTTCAATTGCGGCATTGGTATTGGATGCGCTTAAAAGGAACTCAAAACCGCCAAATCCAGGAACATAGGTGTTGATTCTAAAAGCGTTTGCCATTGGAGTTCCAACTTTCCCTAGAATGATGTTGACACTACCTTCCTGGAACATCGAGTTCCCTGAAATTGCTAGTGCATTGTAACCGGCAATTTGAAGTTTGTAGGTTTCAAGTCCGACAACTGGATCAGGGACTCCAATTAGGAATTGACCTGAAGCGGTAATTCTTGCTCTTTCAATATTGTTAGTAATAAAGGGCAAAGAGAAATTATCCTTCGATCCAATGAATTTGATTGATCCAAAGTTGTTTCCATCTGGAAGCCAAATCGAGTTATACAATTTTTCAAGAGTGTCGACTGCTGCTGGAATATTTCCCTTTAACCCATTAATTGCAGAGGTCAGATCATCAGTCTTTATTAAGTCGGCATCGATGATAATATCGTTGATCTCTGCAAGCGTGTCAATATCTTCAGTCTTGAGATAATTGAGCGCCTGGATAATGTTGTATAATTTCTCAAGTGTATCTCCTGCAACAGGCACATTCCCCTTGAAAGCATTAATTGCGTTAACCACATCCTCTGCTTTCATGAGGTCTGCATCCGTAAGAATTGAATTCAGCTTGGCAAGTGTGTTTATATCATTTGTGGTTAGAGAACCCATATTATCTGAAAGCTTTAGATAAATGTTATAAAGTAGCTCTTCGGTTGCCGAATGAAAGGGTGGTTTAGGTACGCTCATACTTCAATACGTTTTTGATTGTCCATCCAAAGATGAGCGCAGCGATCATAGAAGAAGCTGCAACTATACGTTTTAGAATAATTCGATTGGCTGATCTGAAATCCACCAGTGTATAGGTAAAAGCATTTCCATAAAGTGCTCTGTGTTGTTCGCATAACTTCATAAACTCATCGAAGTCTGTTGCGTTTTGAAAGACCTGACAACCTGCCGAATACTTATTGATGTACTTTGTTGTACCTGAACTTTCAGCGCGGTGGATGTTAATTCCAAATTCTCCGCTTTGCCTTGTTCCATTATTAAAGTCAAGCAAGGCATCACGATCATAATCGCGGATGACGGTAACAGGTTTGTGCTGAACCAATGCTTCGTATTTCCCTTTGTGTAATCCAATTGCATAAGCATTCTTATATTGTCCTTGTGCAAGTATTGCAGTGCCTTGAGAATAAGAAGGATTGTTAAGCCAGAACGTGCCTGGATCGGTTGTTGCCGGATAGATATGGTAGTTCCATTTTCCGTTTGGCATTTTGTAGAAAACATGAATCTCATCATCAAAGCGATTTGAGTTCGTGCTTTTACTGCGCATACCAACGATATTAAGCTGGTATGGCTTTGTGTTTAGCACATAACCGGACTCCTTCAATATGGCTTTGACCCGCGAGAGCATTAGGATACTGGCTTATCAAGCTCTGAAAGGTTAAGTTTTTTGATCAGCGAACTTAGAATGATTGCATAATTGGGATCAGTAGCATACCCCGCATTTTTCAAAGCTTGCGCTTGCTCGTCCGGAGTCTTTGCTGAGAACACTCCAGCTTTCGCATAACGAGAATTCTTTTTAAGAAACTGAATTCTGTCTTTGAATGAATGAGCTGCCTCATCGTACACACGGAAGTAATCGCCAAGAATGACAGACTTTCCTTCAAATACTTCACGCGTGATTAGATTTACTTTTTTGCCAGTCCAAGTCTTATCCGCTTTGATTCCGAAATGATTATTGTACACTCTGGCGAGTGTACTGTTACCAGGAACACCTTTCACATCGGAGCTTTCCAGTATGGCTTGAGCCATCATTAGGGATGGAAACAATCCTGTTCCCTTCACCGCTTCCAACACCACATTCTTGAATTGTTCGATATACTCCTGCCGTGTCATAATTTTTATGTTTAGTTTTTTAGAATTACGATTTTATTAATTGATCAAGTGTATTTCACATCCTGAGTAGGGACTTTGAGGATACTATGATCTATCGACCTGAACCAGGTCATTCCGCTTTGAACTTTTACTTCATCACCAAGTATAGTATTCCTTCGTACTGGTATGCGATTGTTGTGAGCATCGGTCACAATAGTTTCGCGAAGTGTTATGAGGTCTTTGAACAAAGAAACACCTTGCAAGCTCCATCTACCAGCGTCATCCGTTTTCAATCCTATTCGTAGGAATTCATTTCGTATCTGCTGCTTTGCATCTTCATCTCCCTTGAAAACAAAATCTAATAAGTCCGTTACAATGGTCTTAGAAATGAAGCTTTGTTTTTTGTAATACTCGTTGACAGAAGAATAATCTGATACCGTTTTGATTTCCTTCAGTTGAGAAAGCACTCCCTCAGAATTTTTACTTTGAGCCGCACGGTATAGTTTGATCGCTATATCACTAGGATTAAATACGATCTGAAGACTTGATCCAGAGGAACCCGTAATCTTATTGAAAACACTTTCGTTAATGCTTTCCGGATACCCTGCCATCTTTAATGCACTCACAGTTCCCTTTCCAAATTTTCCATCAATACCTCCATTGGCATTCATGGCAGATGTGCCTATAATTTTAGCAAGTGCTTGTTGAAGTAACATAACCCGCGAACCGCTGCTTCCTTTTTTCAGTGGAAAGTTATCGCTACCCTTTGCACCCGAACTACGAGAACCAGAACTGACTAAGGTATTGTAGGAAGCCGGAAGATTATTGTTAATGACAATGGTGTCTGAACTATCGTCCTGAATATCCGAAGATTTCTTGCGCTTTATTCTGTCATAGATCAAATAGCCACCACCACCAAAAGCTGCAAGAGCCAATGCATAGATAAAAACCTTTGCTGGTTTGATACCTTTGCGTAGTGTCTTTCCTTGGGTTTTACTCCCGTGGGTCTTATTTATCTGGGCTTTATTCTTTTCAGAATGCTGCTTTTGATTCTTCCTCTTCGTTACCTTCTTCGCCATAATCTTACTTCTTAGCGGTCAATATTCTGATCAGTTCATTGTACTCATCACTGCTTAGTTCGCTTTCCAAATCTGCGTTCAGACTTTTTCCGTACATGCGGAAATATTCTTTCTGCACCCTGTCGTACATTTTTTTGGAAGGAACATCCTGAAAGACTTTGTTCACCATTTCAACATTCGTTCCCCATCCAAAGTAATTGTCGTTCTCGAAAGCCATTTTCAATTGTTTGGCCATCGTGGCTGGATCGCCTTCTTCAAGACTATTCTTTTCTGACCTTTTAGACTGTGACTTTTTATAGAAATGACGCCCAAGGAAGAATAAGCCCGTAACCGTACCTAACCCAAGCGTTGAGTAGATCACTACGGTCTTAAAGTTTTGAATCTTCTGTGCATCTATTTCTACCATAGCCCAATCTTATAAGCCCAATGCTTTTTTAGCGATCGTTGTTTTTACAGGGTCGTTCTTCACCACGTCCGCCAGCTTGGCGATCTCCCGTGCTCGCAGCTTCTGCATCAAGGTTGACGCGGCTGTTAGTTTCACCTCAGCTTCCTGCTGGGTTACTGCTTCAATGCTTACTTCAAAATTGAACTTCATAGCTATTGCTGTTTAGTGTTTATTATTTCTGGTTTACATGATTTAAGATTAACTCAATCTTACTTTTATCGTCCGCCAGTGTTTGTAGAATGAGTAAGACATTATCAAATTCATCTTTGGTGAATTGTGTTTTAAGCTGGTTTACAAATGTGATGGCAGCCTGTTCATCCTCGGTTAAGGAAGGGCTACTATTGCTTTTAGGCTGAAAGCTGACTTCCGTTTCTTCCTTTGATTGAGATTGCTCTTCCTGGTCTTTCCGTTTGTTGTCATTCTCAATCAAACCTGCCAGTGCTTCTCCTCCTGGAATACCTTTGACGATATTTGGATTTCTGCGAATGAAACTTTCCACGAAGCTGGAACCGACTTCTCCCAACAAACCTTTGAGGGGTGACTGGCTTGCCTCCATCTCAGCCTTTTCCTTTTCAAGTTGTTCTACTTCCTTTTCCAGATCCTTGATCTCGCCTTGGAGTTTTTCATTTTCCTTTTTTAGCTCATCGTATTCCTTCTCTTTGAGCTTGCGCTCTACACCCTCATCAATACGATTGTCTATATCTACTCCGCTTAAACCTTCTTTTGGGATTTCTCCGAAGTAGAATATTGTTTTGTCGTTGTTGTTGCTTGCACCATTATAGATGAGGATCTCCATGCTCCGCGTGTCGGCATCAATGAAGTTCTCGTACATTGAGAACATATTGGGATCATTCGTTCTGCGTACCACTTTGAAACCATCCACGATGATCTCAAAATCTATAGGCTGTCCTTTCTCCTGATAAAGGCGCAGGTGCTCTGCCAGCCTTTCAACCTTCTTGGGGTCGTATCGTTCTTTTGATTGAAGTGCCATAAGTTTAATTCACAATAATTATCTGAATGAATTTTATTCTCCTCTTTCCAGTACCCGGATTATGAATACTGATTTCTCCACGATGTTGATGAACACTGTCTGGAATCGGATCATCCGTAGAGTCATACAAACCATAGTCGGATTCAACCACAAGTCCCGGTGGATCATCGATGATGAAATACAGTTCATTGTATGCCGCGATCACTTGTATGTCGTTAGCTTCAATCACCAGGTCACGGTATCGCAAATGATATTTGCTATATCCTAACTGCTTCACCCGAACGGCAGCATACTCAAGAATAAATTGTTCAGTCATAAGTTGACTTCTTGAGGTTCCAAGTCAGCGTTGTCATTACTATTCTCATCGACTTCATCGGGTTCTGCATCTACGAGTTCTTCAGCTAATTCACATTCAACATAGATCGTAATCACAAAAGCATTTGTAAACACTTCACCTTTGAACCAAGCGTGAATAATTGTTGTATCACCTTCAATCAGCACAGACTTCATTCGAGGGACTTTTCCGGTAACCCAAGCCTTGTCGCTGTCAAACTGCGTGTCTTCAATATTCATGAGTGACTCGTCCGATATTTCAATTCCATCCTCACGAACTTCAGCCACCAGAAATACATCTGAGCTATCGTTAGTCTGAAAACTTATTTGTCCGAGCCTTTCCATTGCAGAAGTTATTTAGCCGAAACAGTGACGAGCACTCCTTTGATTTTTATCACATTAGCAGGAAGCTTTATCTCAAAAGGTTTGAACCGTTCGAGCTTGCTCACCTCAACTTTGGTAACGATGATCTTTCGCTTGATCCTTGTAGTGATCATTTCATTTCACATTTTAAAATGATGATCACCTTATAGGAAGCAAAAGGAGCATTGGGATTGACAGTATCCTTATACTGAACTTTCACTTCTCCATTGCCCGCTACAACACCGTTGCCCAATGAGAGATACTTCTGGTCTGGAGGCACAGCGAGGCCACTCATCATGATCTTGCTTTCAAAGTCTTCGGGAAAGATTTCATCTCCGCTAATCTCGACACGCTGCGAACCCCGATAGAACAAAAGGTTTGGCTTGTCCGAACTCAGCATGATGCCATGCACCAGTTTCACATTCTTATCCAAGTCAAACTTTTTGCTGTACGGTGTCGCTTCGGTATCTACCAGGAAGCTGAATATCTTATCCACCAATCGGGCTTCCATTTCCATTAAGGTATGGTTGCAGTTCCAGTCAGGCCAACATAGATAATCGTGTTGGCGTTTAGGCCACCAATGGTTCCAAGCTCAATCTCAAACTCGATGTCAATATCATCGTGGATGAGGCGTGGGTTGGCCAACTTGTAGAATCCTTTCGGAACCATGTGAAAATCGTTGGTGACAAAATTTCGATTGGACGTATCACTGACAAGTTGCTTTTTGTTGGCTTTCAATTTGAACTCACCGTTAGCCAAAGCTCCTAGACCTTCAATCGTATTAAGAGGAGTTGTCTTGATGTCTTCCGCACTTAATGAAGCTGCCTGACCTTGTAGCAAATAAATGCCGGATACCAACAAGGCCATATTTTTTGGAAGCTTGGCGTTGCTGATATTTCGCAAGCCCACTTCTTTCACATCCTGACTCTCAAACATTTTGATTGTCTTTGCTCCATTCACGGGCTTAATCGTGTAGATCAATTGATCCGCAAGACGAAGTTTACCTTGCAAGAGTTGTTCTTTGATGTGCTTGGGCAACTCAACAAAGAATTTTTCAAACTCAGCACGTGATCCCTGCGATGGGATGTTTCGCTTTACCATCTTGTTCATTGCGCGGGCACGCGCTACCGGGTTCAACGCATTCAGATACCCTAACAACTCGGCATCCATCTCTCCATTCAATCCCAACAGTTCGGTGGGATTGGTGTACTCACTCTCCGTGAGTTGTCCTAATGCTCCTAGCATATTTATAATTGTTTAAAAGTTTATTAAGTCCAATAATTAAAACTCCCGATCCATGTCATTCAGACCGTTGACATTCTTGTTCATCTCCGCAATCTGTTCTTGCACTCGGTCAATGGCTGAAGTATCCAATGCGCCAGTGCCATTATTATAAGGATTCACAAAATAGGTGACTTGCTCACCATCGTTCCCTTCTCCTAACCCATCAGTGGTTGTGGCTACTGGTGCGGGTGACAGGTATAGTTTCCCTTTGAAGTTCTCGAAGAAAGTGCCTACACGATCTTTTGCACCTTGTGCGATTTGTTTGAGATCGAAACCATCTACCCCTTGTGTTGTTGATGATTGACCTGGCTTTTGAAAGCCATTGCTGAGTGTCAACCCAAGACCTGCGGCAATGAGGTACTTGTTCTTCCTGTGGATTCCGATTAAAGTAAGAGGAATCCCTGCGATGAGGGAGTGCTTGCCAATGGCTGCACCAGCTCCTCCGGCAGCGATGGCGGCCAGCAGTATTAACCCGCCCTCTTTTGCTGTTTCCATATAAGAGTTGCCCGCGCTTGCTTGTGCCGTACCAGAAAGGGGGCTTGGTTTCCTCTTTCTATTCTTGTTTTGTTTTTTGCTACGTCCCATGTTATAAAAGATTAGTGCGTTCCATTTTAGTTTTCTTTTGATTTGATTGTCGCTTCTTTCGCTTCGATTTCTTTTTGTGATGTGAAGGCAGTCCACTCATTTCACCATGCTTTGACTTATTGCCTTGCATAGATTTGATGAGTAAGAAACTTCCACCGACTACTGCACCGGCAATCAGCAGTGACTTACCTGGATTTTCTTTTACCCATGTTGTGGTCTTTTGAATAAGACCTTGCGCTTGCGGCTTATCATCCTGATTCTGATTCGAAGTATCTTCCTGTTGTTGTACCACATCAGATGTAACTCTTCGGGCGATGGAAGCTGCACCTGGTACTGCTGATTTAAAAGGTTGAGTATTGCGGGGATCAACCAATGCCGAAGTTTTTGTTTCATTGCTTTGAGTCTCTACTAAGCTTGAAGAATTGTCTGGTGAGTCTTGTGTCGTTGAATCTGAATCCTGTGCGGATTCATCATCAGAGCTTGATTGATCTTCTGTTTTCGAACTCGTAGCAGGGACAGAAGCTGCACTACCTGCGTTATCAGTTTCACTCTGAAACGACTGTTCTGATTTACCTCCCTTGTTGAATAAACCTTTTACTTGTTTTAATGCTCCTGCAATTGCGGCAATTGCACTGGTAGCGGCAGCAAGGGCAGTACTGCCAACAATACCCAATTCTCCAAGACCATTGACATCGTTGTGAATGATGTTATATTCATCATGATCAGCATATACATTATCAAGTCCAGATAACCCGTTCAATGAAACTTTCTTATCGTGGTTACCTTTACCTTTTAGAATGGCTTTCTTTAAATTTTCCTTTTTACCTCCGGCTTGCCAATAGATTGTCTCTAAACGGTCTCTTACATGCCTTACTTTTTTCAAGGCATCGAGGTTCATTCCCATAGCCTTTGCCTGAGCATCGGTGAGGTAGGCGAAGCGCAACCTACCTGCTACATTCATCAGGTTTACTTTCATGGCTAGTAATACACCATTGCGCAACAGAATGGTGGCCGGGTTTGTATAGCGATTAAGGAACCTTACACCTGTGCCCACTTTATCACCTACTTTTTTTACAGCTTTGCCGATTTTCTTAAATACATTTCCCATTTCTGCATCATCATATACAGAAGCGAGATCAGCGAGGTCAACACTGTCAGGCTCAGTGTAACTATCACCCATAAGTTGACCTTCGTCTTGGGTATTCTCTAGTGTTTCGTCTTGGTCTATGCCATCCAAATATTCGAGTCTCATATTGTAATCTTTACATTCCAGAAATGGTTGTTCACTATCAAATTCATCTTTCACACAATCCAGCACGATGTAATCATCACGGTGGAGTGCTTGATCCAATCTTCCACTCTTCGGAACGATTGGATACACATGCTGCCATCGAGGAATTTCAGGCGGCAGCTTTGGGTATTTCGTTATCCTGGCTTTGTGTGGGATATTGAAGTTTAAAAGGATGGAGCTTATAAACTCGGTGTAACAATCACAGTCCACACCACTATCTCTTTCCCACCATGTCCTTCTTGGACTGCGCACCTGTTCTACTCCATCCTCATCTCTTTTGTACTGTATGTGGTCATATACAAAGTGCCAGATGTTAGAGCAGGTTTCTTCTAATGTTTTGCCCCTTAGTTTCTGTGCTATCTTTTGTGTATGCCACGAGGTCTTAGGTACAGTCCTTTGAATTAGAAACATTGTATCTTCTACATCGGCCTCCTTCTTCACCGTTGTATCTTCTTCACTCGGTGGTGGAAAGAGCTTGTCAAATTCTCTTCCATCTTTGATCTTTCGCTTCCTCGATTCCATACTCTATCTTTCTCTTCCCCTCTCAAGCTGGCTTTCCGCCTCCAAGTGTTATGTTATCTGTTTTGGTATATGGCAAGCTGTCATTGATAGTGCTCACAGTTTTCACCGTAATGTTTAGCTTACCTGTTTCCCTGTATTCCCTGAATAATGCAGGGACTGTTGTTGCAAGGTTTAAGTATCCGATGTTGATCATGATAGGCTCCATGTTCACTTCACTGAACTTTGGAATGGTGATGTTTACATCCTTGATCGTTGAAGATGCTATCGTGCTCGCACCGTAGATCATCTTAACAAAGGGATGCTTTACTTTCACGCTGCCTCCGCTTGGATTCTTAAGTGTGACATCTATCTTCAACTCAATACCAGCCAGGTTTACTTTATAAATTGAAACCTTGGTTACAGATTCCATTTCATTCGATAGCCTGTTAAGCTTTATAAGGTATGTTGCACCATACAAGGCAGCAGCCGCACCAGCACCGATCAATATGTGCTTAGCTCTTAACATTCTTCTTACGGATTGACTTGGGTTTTGAGTCTTGTCTCAATAGCCTGTTAGCAAGAATTTGAAACACTAACCAAATCACTCCACCTATAAGAGCTATCAAAGCGTGCTCTAACAGGCTGGAGACATTAATGCTAGCCAATACGTTAAATATTGCTCCCAATAGAAAGGCAATCCAATTACCTGATCCATGATTTTGATTTATCTCTGCGTTCATGAATCAAATATGCAACGCGCGGAAATCGCAAGTATCTACTTTAGATTACTTTGGAAATGAAGGGAGGTTGATTACTGAATTTAGTAATGAAGGGATACTTTTAAATCCATTAAGACATCATTGGAAATGAAAGGAGAACTTAGGAAAGGAACGTGAATTATGTTTCACGGGGAAAAGTGCAGGCATTTTGTTAAAAAAATATTACCACAAAATTCAACAATAGTGTAATGCATTCGAATCTCCATTTTATTCTATGCTTCAAATTAATCTGGTAATCCTGATTTTATTGCCTGGGTTATTGCCCTTAATTCCTGTTCTTCAATAATGTATGGAGGCATTGCATAAATGTATTTACCGAAAGGCCGCAACCAAACGCCATTTTTAATACAATGACTTTGTATGTTCTTTAAACATTCAGCATCACCAACTTCGATTGCCCCTATGGCTCCTAAAACGCGTTTCCCTACAATTGCTTCGGATTTGATTTTGGCAAACTCATCTATTAAGATAGCCTCTATCTTTTCAATTTTCTTTAAATAGTTCTCGCGCTGAAATATATCGATGCTCTTTAAACCTACTGCGCATGCCAGAGGATTCCCCATAAAGGTTGTACCATGCATAAATGCGTTCTCCAAATCATTACCATAGAAATTTTCAAATACTTTGTTTTTGGTAAGAGTGGCGGAATGACCGATGTATCCTGCTGTTAAGGCTTTACCAAGAATCATTATATCTGGACTTACACTTGCATGGTCGGAGGCGAATAATTTTCCGGTACGGCCAAAGCCCGTGGCTACTTCATCAAAGATGAAAAGCACATTATACTTATCGCATAATATCCGTGCTTCTAGTAAATATTGCGGTGAATACATTTTAAAACCTCCCGCGCATTGCACTAATGGTTCAAGAATGAACGCTGCCAGTTTATTCTGATACTTTTGAAGAGTTAGATTAAGCAAGTCTATATCTTCAGAGAGATCATGTTTAGTTGCGTTGAATCCTCCTTGAGGTGTATCCAGAAAAAAATCTTTTTGCAGGGTATGCCCAAACTTCTTTTGAAAATCTGAATCATCTCCCACTTGCATTGCTTTGAAAGTGTCTCCATGATATGAATTTCTAAGTGAAAGAAATTTTGATTTTTCAGGCATCCCGCTATTTGCCCAATACTGAATTGCAATTTTTAAGGCAATTTCCACACCGACAGATCCGCTGTCAGAAAAAAATACATGATTTAATCCCGGTGGGGTTATTTCTACTAATTTGTTTGCAAACTCTTTGGCGGGTTGATGCGTAACTCCACCAAGCATCACATGCGATACTTTTTTTACTTGGTTGACCAACGCTTCATTCAGTTCAGGGTGATTATAACCATGAATTACTGACCACCAGGAAGAAATTCCATCTATTAATTTCCGACCGTCTCTAAGATGAAGATACACACCATCTCCACCTTCAATGTTTAGTAGGGCAGGAAGGTTCTTCATTTGAGTATAGGGATGCCATACATATGGGCGGCCTAAATTCATAGTATAGATATTTTTTTGTTGTCATAGAATGCTAAAGGCTGCCCCTTTATCTCCTCATGGAATCGTCCGTTTTCGTAAATGACATTTCCATTAACCAAGGTATGTGTGACTTTTGAATGAAACAGTTGATCTTCCAACGGGCTCCATCCACATTTACTGAAAATGTTTTCTTTGTTAACCTTCCACGGAGAATTCAAATCAACAATAGTAAGGTCAGCCCAGTAACCCTCTCGAACGTAGCCTCTTTTTTCGATGTGATACAACTCTGCCACGTTGTGACACATCTTCTCAACGATCTTTACTAAGGATATTAATCCTTGGTAATAGAGTTCGATCATTACTATAAGCGAATGCTGAACCATTGGTGCACCTGATGGTGCCAGAAAATATGAACTCTGCTTTTCTTCTAATGTATGCGGAGCATGGTCGGATGCAATTATGTCAATCCTGTCATCAAGCAATGCACGCAACAAACCACTTCTATCATTCTCAGTTTTGATAGCTGGGTTCCATTTTATCAGAGTTCCTAAACGAGCATAATCTTTGTCACAAAACCAAAGATGATGTGCGCTTACCTCAGAAGTAATCATTTTGTCTCGCAGCGGAACGCTGTTTTGAAACAAATGCGTTTCTGCTTCGGTAGATAAATGCAGAATATGTAAGCGTGCATTATGTTTAACGGCAAGTTCTATAGCTATTTTAGTAGCTTGATAACATCCTGCTTCGCTGCGAATTAACGGGTGAAATTCAACTGGTACATTTTCACCATATTTTTCCCGAAATATTTTTTCGTTCTCTTCGATGATTTTTTCAGTTTCGGAATGGATGGCAATTATGGATTTACAGTTTGCGAAAAGTTTTTCCATCGTATCTGGATTATCGGCAAGCAGATTTCCTCTTCCTGAAAAATAGAGTCCATCGTCCGAAATACCAATAAGTTGAGAGGTGTCCATTTTAACTACCTCGTCAATATTGCTTTCGTTCACACCCAGGAAGAAAGAATAATTTGCCAGCGATTTATTAGCTGCAATGCGGAATTTATCCTTAAGTATTTCATCGGATAATACATTAGGAATGGTGTTAGGCATTTCAATAAAAGATGTTACACCGCCCGCAACAGCCGCTTTACTTTCTGAACTAATGTCTCCTTTATGAGTAAGTCCGGGTTCACGAAAATGGACTTGCGCATCAATGATACCAGGGAATAAATATTTTCCCTTGGCGTCAATAATTTGTAAATCTTCTATATCGTTACTTAGACTGAATTCCCCAATTCGTTCAATCATTCCATTCTTTATAAAAACAGAAGCTAAAATTATTTCTCCTTCATTTACAATATTTGCATTTTTTATAAGTACTGGATTCATTAAGTTGTTATAGAATAAGGTGAATTATCAATTCTCGTAATTTATTGTAGATAGCTGATCTGGGATGTGTTCATGGATTGCAGAAGTCACAAAATTGTGCCTCACAATACATTTTTCCACCCGGATACTCCATTTCATTTTTGTAACTGCATTTTTTACAAGTGTAAATATCCTTTAGGACATGCTTTGTTGGCATAAAACAATTTTCACAAGTAAGACCTCTTAACGATTCCGTTACCTCGAACCCAGGCCATGAACAAACGGGGCACACACTTTGCAGTTTATGGAGAAGGTTTACGGCTGCTTTCTGTATTACCTTCATCCTTGTAGGGTTATACATAGCACGCATGTCTGTTTCAATCAATGCCTTTCCATCTTTGGAGGCATTTATGCATCTCATTACGGCTTCATTCAAGATACCCTCATTGGTTATTCCTTTGAACAGGATAGAATCACTGTTGCCTTGATTGGGTCTTACAACAATTCCGTGTGTGGGAAAACCACAGGTTGTTGAAAAGTGCATGGCTTCGTTTACCGATTCTACCTCTGCCTGACTGAAGTTTGTGTCTGATGAAATTTCCCACCCGGCAATTTCTATTTTATGGAGAGTATCAATAAATAATATTAGCTCTATGTTAGCGGGGACAAAGAATAGTTGAGGATGTGGACCAAAACTTCCTTCGCTTGAGATGGCTATATCCTCACCAGAAATTTCGAGTGCTTTTTTAGCTTTCAATTGTGCCGCCTCAAGTTGAGTGCCTTTGCGAGGTACGTCTCTTGTAAAAGATCCGAATTGGTCGGTATCAATACTATTAAATACTGATAGCTTCATTCCTAAAGGTTTCAATAAAGGAAAAATTACTTCTTCCTTTTTATGCAAGGTAATTAGTACAGCGCTTCTATTGTTAAAAAAACGATGTCCCATAATGCGTTAGGTGATAAGAATTTGCCCCTTCAGAGGATTAAATAAAATGGTCAACCCGCATTACATTTACGTCTGTGCAATAGGCAATGATCGCATACTTATCAAAGTATTTATCTGACAAGAGATCAAGAATTTTTACACTAACTTCTTCCGCAACTATTGTTTCAATTTTTATATTTTCTCCAACCCATGCATTATTACGCTCACCACTGGTTCCTTTTCCTTCAACGTGCGTCAGGGTATAACCTTTGGCGCCTAATAGAGTAATCTCTTCTTCAATGGTGCTTTTAAGTGCTTCATCAACGATGATTGTTAAAAGTTTTAATACGTGATTTTTCATAGCGTGTCACAATTAAAATTTATAGATGACTGTAGCCATGTGATGATACAATGGCAAGCCAATCGTAATATTAAAAGGGAAAGTAATAGCAAGGGATGCTGTTAGATAGTACGATGGATTGGCCTCAGGTAATGCTACCCGGCAAGCCGCTGGTGCAGCAATATAAGAAGCACTTGCGGCCAACACTCCTAGTATTGTAGCTCCACTTTCCGAAAGACCAGCCAGCATACCTAAGTAAATACCAATGGCAGCATGAAATACGGGCATCAATGTTCCAAATAGAATAATGAATCCGACTCTTTGTTTCAAATCTGACAATTTTTTCCCGGCAACCAGGCCAGCTTCTAAAAGAAATAGTGTAAGAACTCCTTTAAAGGGGAGATCAAATAAAGGTGAAACTTGTTCCCAGCCATGTTGCCCAGATATGTATCCTATTATTAAAAATCCAATAAGCAATACACTACTCTTTCCCACAATCAATTCTCTAAATATTTGTTTTAGAGGTATTGAAGAAGATTGAATCCCTGATTGATTTAAACGAGACAGCCCAATGGCAATCAAAATTGCAGGAACTTCCATAATAGCAAGCAGGCTTGGCATGAAACCCTCATACTCCATATTTAAATTATCATGAAAAGCCAGCGCAGCACTGAATGTTACAACCGATACTGATCCATAGTGCGCAGCAAGCGCTGAAGCATCGTAAATATTGAACTTCCCCAGCTTTCGCATTATCACAAATGTCCATAGAGGGATAATAGACGATAATACTACCGCCATCAATACAGGCAAGTAAACTTCTGCTAACGGTGTAATGGATAGCTTATAACCACCTTTAAAACCTATAGCGGCCATTAAGTAAATCGTTAATGCTGTATATATGGAATCCGGAAACTTCAAATCACTTTTCAACCGGGAGGCTATAATGCCTAGGGCAAAAGCGAGTACCATTGGTGATATTAAACTATCTAGCATTTTTTGTTTGAGAATATCGTAACACTTTAATTAGTTGATCGAGATTAAATCATTGAATGCTATACCATTGTGAAATATTTTCTTATTTGAACCCAGAGAATTGAGAACGATACCCGTAACACTTATCTTTTCTCTTTGAAGCCGTTCGTGAATGAACGAGTACTTTAACAAACTCCGGCATAGTTTGGTAACACTTAGTTCTATCACAAGTAATTCATGAAAGTCTGTCTTCAAATATTTACTATGATTTCCTTCGAGCATACCCTGCAATTCCGTTTTCAAAAATGCTATGGACTGACTATTTAGAGAGTCATTAAGAATGGATTTTATTGCCTTACAATCTGTATGGCCAGCTACTATTATATGTGTACATTTTCTTGATTCTACATAGTACTTAATACTATCCTCCTGAAAAGAGTTTTCACATACGACATTACCTAGTGTTGTATGTCTATAAAACTGGTTACTTCCTGAATTTTCAACGTCCATACAGCATTCAATGCAGGAGATAATAAGTGTTTTCTCATTGCCTGTTATTTGTTTTAAATATGATATGGTATTCATGTTTAACGATTCTCTGGTTGTACCATTTGCTTCATTCAAGTAAATCGACTCAATGTTTTTCTCTTTATTTTCTGGTCGTTTACGTACAGATGAATTCTCGATTTTTTTGTGAACATAAGCCAAGGCAAAAATCATTATGGATAAGACGACATGTTCAGAATATATATCCACTAATTCTCAGTTTAATATAATGAATTACATTACCTACCGTCTACTTATTGTCCTTGTCCAAGTGAGAAGGCTGGTTTACCATCAAAGGCATAAAGGTTTTCAGTTTTAATAGTATCTATATCTCTATCTACCGCGTCATTAAGCAATTGAATGATATATTGTTTAGTCATTTTATTTGTTTCGACTGGCTTAAACCTACAACGCCAATGATCCGTACAGAAAGTTTCTTCAAAGCCATCAGGCCATACTTTAATTCCGCGATTTGTTATCATCGAAAGTTTTACTTCATGAGTATCTATTTGCTGAATCACTTTAGCTAATTCGTCAGGATTACTTCCACTCCAATGCACAAACAAGTCGACACCTACCAATTCCTTTTTTGCTGAAGCTTTTCTGATGTACTTTGGTAAATTCAACGCTGCACCTTTTTTATATGAGACCGCTTTTAATGTTTCTGGCTTTTTACCAAGGTTGGCGATCACGGCTTTAGAAAATTCTTTAGTCCCAACTTTTTGCTTGCTGATGCCTTCCTTAAAAATATCATAGGTATGAATACCATCTTCTATTGTTTTTAACCAGGCATTCTGAATCCTTTCTGCGACATCTGTTTGTGCAATATGGTTAAGCATCATGATAGCACCTTGCAATAGCCCTGATGGATTAGCCAAGTTCTGGCCCGCTCTTCGAGGAGCTGAGCCATGTATGGCCTCAAACATTGCACACTCTTCCCCAATATTTGCCGAGCCCGCCAAGCCCACTGAACCAGCTATCTGTGCGGCCACATCTGATAGTACATCACCATATAGATTGGGCATCACAATCACATCAAAGGCTTCTGGCGTATCGGCCATTTTTGCAGCACCTATATCAACAATCCAATGTTCATTCTCTATTTCAGGATATTCTTTTGCTATTTGATCAAATACTTCGTGAAACAATCCATCTGTTTGCTTCATTATGTTATCTTTTGTAAAACAGGTTACTTTTTTTCTACTTGCTTGTTTTGCATACTCAAAAGCATACCGTACTATTTTTTCACAGCCAGGGCGGCTTATTAATTTTAGGCATTGAACGACTTCATCAGTTTGTTGATGTTCAATCCCCGCATACAAGTCTTCTTCGTTTTCTCTTACTATTACAATATCCATTTGCGGATGCTTTGTCTTAATAAATGGATGTAAACTCATGCATGGGCGCACATTGGAATAAAGCCCCAGAAATTTTCGGGTTGTAACATTTAGACTTTTATATCCGCCTCCTTGTGGGGTAGTGATGGGTGCTTTCAGAAAGATTTTATTTTTTCTGATTACATCCCATGACTCTTTCGCTATGCCCGATGTATTGCCTGCCAAATACACCTTCTCCCCAACTTCAATTTCTTCAATTTCGATTTTTGCCCCTGCCTCCAATACTATTTCCAGCGTGGCATTCATTATCTCCGGGCCAATCCCATCTCCTTTAGCTACAGTTATTTTTTGCATATTTTCTGTTAAATTTTGTTTGTGTTATTTCTGACCAGAGTATTTAGCATCATGTACTTTGTAGAGATAGGTTATTACATTAATCATGTTTTCTTTTTGAACTAAGTGATGTATTTTATTATACTTTTTTAATAACATCTCTGTGTAAATATCTTCATTATGAAATGGCTATTTAGACTTTATTTGGTCGAATGTTTTTGAGATTAAATAAACTGTCCAAAGCAATAATGTGCTTAAAATAATTTCACTAAAACCCAACAGCGCCAGGACAATTATGATGTCTGAAATCAATTCTATAGCGATATTCTGATTTGGGTTAATAGCTTTTAAGCAGATCATCATAGAGAACACTCCAGCGATGGTAACTTTTTGAATGAGTTGTTTTTTTGACATGTTTTTTCTAGTCCCTATGGCAAAATTGAAAATTGTTATTCATAAATTTGCATTTATATTTATAATGATATACATCAAACTATTTTATGAATTAAGATTTGAAAAAATTCCACACATTTTTAAAAATTGCTCAAACAAAACGCGTAATAAAAATAGCAGAGTAATTACACCGGATTCCTCACTTGAAGTAACGCTGAATCAAATTTTTCGAGTTTGGTTTTATTCCAATCACTCTTTTTACGAATCACTGAACAAGTCATCAACATGCAGGTGCGCTGATTTACTCATAACTTTTGGAAGAGATGCGATAAATGCGGACGCTTGCACTTGAGTGGGTGAATAATTGCGTAAAAAATCTTATTTTAAATAAACTAGAAATTGTGTTTTCGTTTTTTCTTCGGATTATTTTCCTGGAAATAGCCGTGAACATAGCATTGCGATCATTAATGTAAAGCCAATGATAATAAGAGAAACCTCTATCGGGATTTTAAATAGATCAGCAATGCACATTTTCACCCCCACAAAAACCAGTATAGCTGATAGACCATACTTGAGATACTTAAAATATTTCTCAATTCCTGCCAAAGCAAAGTAAAGTGAGCGCAATCCCAAAATGGCAAATACATTGGAGGTATAGACGATAAAGGAGTCATCTGAAATAGCAAGGATGGCAGGTATGGAATCTACCGCAAAGATCAAATCGGTAGTCTCAACCAAAATCACAACCAGGAATAATGGCGTTGCCCAGATCTTACCTTCGCGTTTTACAAAAAAACGATCACCCTCAAAGGTTTGTGTAACTGGAAATAATTTTCTAGCAAATTTAATCACTGGATTTTTCTCTGGGTCGATTTTAAGACTGCCTGAGGTGATCATACGAATACCAGTAAATACCAGGAAGCCGCCAAAAATATAGATGAGCCAATGAAAGCGATGAATTAATTCTACACCAGTAACAATAAAAATAACACGCATAACGAGAGCTCCTAAAATGCCCCAAAATAAAACCTTGTGCTGATAGGCAGATGGCACTTTGAAATATGAAAAGATGAGGATCATTACAAAAATGTTGTCAACACTAAGTGATTTCTCAATAAGATACCCGGTAAAAAATTCTAATGCTTTTTCTTTATCGAAATAGTAATAGACAAACAGATTAAACAACATCGAGAGTGTAATCCAAACGCAGGTCCATGTAAGTGCCTCTCGTATAGAAACCTCGTGCGACTTTTTATGAAAAACACCTAAGTCGAGAGCCAGCATGGCTAAGACAAAAATATTGAAGAATATCCAGAGTAATACGGTGTCGTTCATTTGAATTAGTTATAGCTATTACCTTTTATAGATTCTTCCAAGCAATTTCTTTAAGCAAATCACTGTGGACTATTTCTGATTGAGTTTAACAATGCTACCAGAAAAGGGCAACCCCATTAAAACATTTAATCGAAGCGTTGTCGAAATTAAATCATCCACCTCATAAAACTTTGAAGCCAATTCGATAGAGATGGTTTTACGCAATTTTCTATAATATTTCTTTCGAACTCGAAATTCTTTCCGTTGATGCTCTTTTGAAAGCCTGATAAAATTATGCATTGTTCTACGATCGAGTTGATTGTACTTTTCTGTGTACTCCACAAAGAGTTCCATCAGAAGGTCATCTAAAACGACCTTTTCTCTGTTAAAGCTTACAAAGATCGGATGAAATACAAAGGCTTGCGAAACTGACAAATGCAGAGCCTCAATAAAAATAGTTTCACGTTCTTGTTGTAAATCCTTTTTTACTGTTTCTATATCCACTTGACTTACTTGTTGCGTAAATGCAGGTATTGACATACTTACGAAAAGGGAAAGTATAAGTAGTCTTGAAAAATTTGTAGCCTTCAATACTTTTATTTTGTAGTGCATGTCGCTTGTTTTTAATGTTATCTGTGTTAGACAATGTCTGAATTCCCTTCTATATAAAATATCCGAATGCTCATTACATCAAACTTATTTTTTAATTGTCTTGCTCGATTAATAGCCTCTTCACGCGTAAGAAATTTAGAACAAGGTTTTCTTTCTATTTTTAAAAAACGTTCTTCGTCTACTTCGAGTACAACAATGTATTCGTCTGGCTTTGGGCTTTCTTCTAGAACAATCCATTTCATAAGAGTCATAATTTTAGATGAGTTTTAATTCCTCTTGTTCAGTTTAATCACAATCTTGGGATCCAATTGCCTGTGATAGTCATCCAAAATGAGAGGAGGGATAGGATTTTCTGATAAATCAAGAAATCGAAGGTGTTTCATTTGGTTTAATTCGGGAGGCAATACTTCTAATTTATTAGCGACTAGGAATAGATACTCAACTCTACTTAGTTCATTTAAATTTGGTGGCAGGTTGGCGATGCCATTATTCTCAATGTGTAGCTCAGTAAGACTTTTCATCTTGCTCATCAGTCGAATATTTTTTTCCAGATTAAAGAAGGGATCATTGTTTAGGTAAAGTACTCGGAGCTTTCGAAGCTCAGATATATTGGCTGGCAGATCTATAATTTCATTATCAGAAAAATCAACGGTTTCAAGCCCCTTTACTTTCGTGATACTTTGCGGAACTACAGAAATGTTGTCGCCTGCAAGACTAAGCACCTTAAGTGTGGGCAATTGCGCCATTACAATTATCGCTTGATCTATTTCAAGATCTTTGTTGTGATCAAGATAAAGGCTTTGCAACATTGCAAGCGATTTCATATCCTCCGGTAGCCGTTTGAGCTGGTTATAGGAAAGCACGAGGTATTTCAAATTTTTTAGTTCGCTAATTTTAGCAGGGATTGATTCAATTTGATTGCTACTCAAATCCAGGTACTGAAGTTTAGTCAGGGCAAACAATGAATCCGGTACTTCGGTTAATTCATTGTTACTTAAATCAAGCCATGCGGCTTCTTCACTATATACATAGGCAGCCTTCAGACTTTTAAATTCAGTGTTTGATACACTTAGTTGTGCTTTCGAGGACAGCGAAATGGTCTGCATTAAAAGAAAGCAGACTAATGCAAATGGTTGATGGTTTTTCATAACTAAGAAGTTATAATGGAAAAAAATGAGGAGATAGATACAGTATTTATCTCCTTAATTATCTTTATTCAATTGAAGGATTTACTAGCAATGGCGTTTTGCCATCGGTCATAATGATTTTTGTATTTGGTGATTTAGCCAACTCACGAAACGCTTCAATACTCTGCCATTCGATAATTGCTTTAGTTAGCCCTTCTGCAATAATCTTTTGTGCATCACGAATTCCCTCTGCTTCGATAATTTTCCGTTGTGCCTCTAGCTTTTCGCGATCTAATAAGAACTCCATTCGCTGAGCAATTTGCTCTGCCTCAAGCTTTTCTTCCACGGCACGGGCTAAGCCTGCCGGGAGGGCAATATTCTTTAGAAGAACTGCTTCGATTTCAAAACCACGTGCGGTCAGTATTTTGGACATTTGTTCAGTGATTTCTTTCTCGATTGACGCTCGCTGAGCAGAGTGCATATCTTTTGCAAAGAACCTCGAGCAAACATCTGCTGCCGAAGAACGGAAGACGCTACTGATTACATTGGCTTCATTTCCGACTCCAATATTTTCTATGATGGAAGGCGCCTTGTCGGGAACTATCCGATAGAGAATCGAGATAACAGCAGTTACATTGAGACCTTCCTTCGAAGGGAGGTTAGAACTAATCTCCATATTCATGGTGCGAATGGGCATCTTAATGATGCGCGTTACGAAAGGATTGAAGCCCACTGCACCGGGTAGAAGTATCTTTTGATCTAACTTTCCGAGTTTGCGCTTCATACCAATCTCGCCCTGGCGAATCACGGAACAATTCATCATGATAGTGGACAGAAGAAAAAACAAAACAATATTTAGAGTTTTCATATAGCTGATTTTTAAGTGAGTCAAAATACAATCCTTACTGTTGGTGCTAAATCATCTCGATATCTATCCAATAAGAGATGAGGCATTATATTCTCAGAGATATCAATCAGTTTTATTCTTTTCATTTGAAAAATTTCTTTTGGCATCTGTTGTAATTGATTATTACTTAGATACAGATACTCCAAAAGACGCAGCGAATTGATTTCGGCTGGAATTTGTTTGAATTGATTTCCTTCCAGGTGCAGCTCTTTAAGGCTAGGCAAGCGGCTTAGTGTAGCAAGATTTTTTGAAAGATCGAAATACTTATCGTTGTCGATATAAAGTATTTGTAGGTTTTTTAATGAAGAAAACTCCGAAGGAAGTACCATAATTTCGTTCCCAGAAAGTTCTAAATACTCGAGGCTATTTAGTTTGCCTATGGAGGCCGGTAAATTGCGTATGCTTCCACCGCTAATGTTTAAAACACGCAGTAGTGGCAATTTGCTCAGTACTTCAAAATCTTCGTCCAGGTTTAGAGAATTGTTATAATCTAAATAAAGGTTACGGAGGTTTGTAATTTTTGAAAACTCCTTGGGCAGCGTAGAGATATCGTTGCCTGATAGATCTAGATAAAACAGATTCTGCAATCCTCCAATCTCTGTGGGCAGCCAGGATATATTATTATTACTTAGATCCAAGTATTTCAAATTTCTGAACTCCAGAATTTCTACTGGAAATTGTTGTAGTTGCTGATCTCGAAGTGTAAGCCATTCTACACTATCTCGGTTTTGAATGGCGTCTTTCAGATTATCATAATTCTTAGCTCTACTCTGGGCATTGACGTATGAAACAGAAATAACGACAAAGAGGATATTCACTATACTTTTCATATGACTTAAGTTTAGTTTATTTGGAAAATTTCATGGACTTATTACGAATCCAATTTTTTAATTCTATTCCTTCGGGGGGGGCTAGCCATCTCAACGACTTGCGATATTCTTTCCTGAAGAGTTTTTTATCGAAAGACACTGATTTTAATATTTGCTTACAATAATCAAGCATGGATAGTTTATTTTTCATAGCAAGAACTTTTTTAAGATTTATTATTGGAAAGGATGGTATGATGACGGATAGGTCATCAGAATAGATACACTGTATAAGAAAAGGAATCTCTTAAATCAGGAGCGAACAGTACGTAATGCTACGTCTCTTTTTTAAAACTACAGGTTGAAGGATGAACAGTGTTGGTAATGCGAAGAAACGATCTATTATTCTGCTATACTGAATACTTTTTTTTGTGAATGTGTGTTGATTCAATTTAAAAAGTCGAATCTCAGTTTCTCGCTCGTTTTCTTTTTCGGTCTCAGAATTTATTTCACTGTTTTGAACATTAATTGAAAGAAAGCTCGCGATCTCAATTTCACCAACAAAAGCAAGTAGTATCAGTACTGCTGCTGTTAATATCGAACGTCCTTTCTTAGTTATTAAAATTTTCACATCGTAAAGATCGGTGGTTTACTTCATATAATTATATTTATATTTACTATGACATCCATAAGATATGTTTATGAACTATACATTAAATCAACTTCAGGTATTTCTAAAAGTTACTCAAATGCTTAGTGTTACTAAGGCAGCGGAAGAATTGCACTTGACACAGCCAGCAGTTTCTATTCAACTAAAAAACTTTCAAGATCAATTTGATATTCCACTAACCGAAGTAGTGGGTAGGAAGATTTACATCACCGATTTCGGAAAGGAAATAGCTGAATCTGTGGAGAATATTTTGAATCAGGTTAATACCATCAAACACAAAACACTGGCATACAAAGGTCAGTTAACGGGCCGACTGAAGATATCTGTTGTCTCAACCGGAAAATATGTGATGCCGTATTTTCTTTCTGCATTTGTCAAGCAACATCCAGGTATTGAATTAATGATGGATGTAACAAATAAAGTCAGAGTCTTGGAAAGCTTGGAGAACAATGAAGTAGACTTTTCATTAGTCTCCATCCTTCCCAGTATTCTTAATATCGAAAAATTGGATTTGCTTCAAAATAAGTTATACCTGGTTGGGAATACGGAGCAGAAGTTTAAAAAAAATGTATATAGTAAAGAGATATTTAAGGAGCTGCCTCTTATCTACCGAGAGAAGGGATCAGGCACACGCGAAGCAATGGAGTCTTTTATTGAACGGAATAAAATTCCTGTTCTAAAGAAAATGGAACTTACCTCAAATGAAGCCGTCAAGCAAGCAGTGATAGCTGGACTTGGGTTTTCAATCATGCCCTTGATTGGGATAAAAAACGAACTACGTGATGGCGATTTGCAAATTGTGCCAGTAAACGGATTGCCTATTAAAACAGTTTGGCGGTTGATTTGGCTTAAAGGGAAAAATCATTCGCCCGTGGCTGTCTCATTCCTTGATCACGTAAAAAAAGAAAAGCCAAATATTGTTCAAAATAAGTTTTCTTGGTACGAACAGTATTAAATATCACAAGAATAAAATGGCGTACCTTTAAAATTCTCCTTAAAAATTTCCCCTAATTAAAATTTGAGCTAGGAGCTAGTTATTAGTCTTTGATAAAATGCCCGTATAATCGGTTCGGATAAATAACTAATTGTAAAAAATTTACTTCGATTTGTTGAAAATCAATGTGCTGATTCGAGGATACTGGTAGCTGCAATAGTGGAAAATATCGAATATTAGTTCGCACCCCCCACCAATCCACACGGGTCGGGCGGACGTCCCATCCTAGTATAATTCCGGGTGTCCAAAAACTATGGATGTTATCTAGGACAACATTTCCATTCTCAATTTCTTTTACTTGAATGAATTCCTTACTTATTGTGGGGCCAATGAATGGAACAAATCCGTGATAGTCACCAAAAAATTTAAAAACTTCTAAAGCTATTGATCTTCGTTCCACAAATTGATGAACATCAAATGCACTTAATTCTACATTAAAAGATCTATACGATAGATTGATTGAGGCATCGGGTTTAAAAAAGTAGTATCCTAAACCAAGGTCTGGAAAAATACCAGATATTTTATAGTGATCAAGATAAGGTCTTACCTGATTATTATAAGATGAATTGCCAACAAAAAAGGTGTAGGCCGGTCCCGCTGCTATTGAAAAACTACTAAGTCGTTTTGTTTTTTTTAACTTCTCATACTTCCTTCCCGTTTCTCCAGCAAGGTCCTTCTTATGTGAACCTTTTGTGAAATCAAAAAAATATTTGTAGTCCAACGAAAACGCTAACGGTGGAGTAGAAAGTTTAAAAGCTTCATCCTTACTCAGATAATAGTGATGGGAATTGGGATGATAATAATTAACTCCCAATTCAATCAATCCATGCTTAAATGAATAAGTAAGGCCAAAATTAACTGGAAATTCAATGCGCTTGAATTTTACCCCTTCACCTAATTTGTAAGCGAACGAAGATACTGCCGATCCAAAAAATGGAGTAAGGCGTCTTTCTCGAATTTGGAGTGGAAAAATTTTGAACCCAGTTCCTGCTGATCTTGAAAATGAATAGGAGGAATTGTTATCAAGATTAATAGTTGGCAAAGCAAATCCGGTAAAAAATTCTGCATGTCCCCAGAAATGTAATCCTGTAATGGTAAAGACAGGAGTGATGCTACTGCCAAAATTAAATTTCTCGATGGTTCCATTTTTGCTATAATAAGAATATCCAGAGGCAGGAGTGAAATCAATATTATATCCGATTGTTGTTTGCGCAAACGTATATCTATTTTTTTCCCCTTTGATATACTCTTGTGCTTGCGCAATCAATAAAGCATTAAGAAATGCAATTGTTAGTGTGATGAGTTTCATTAAAATAAAATTCTGTTCACAAAAAAAAGATACGATTATTTCTATCTCAAAACTCCCTGCAAACCCGTTTGAAAATATCTACAAAGATTGGTTACAGATTCAAGAAATAAATTACTCTAAACTTAAATTTCTGACTCCGGAAGCCCAATAGAGTGTAGCTTTTAGTTTTTCGTATTCCGATTTTAATTTAAGAACCTTCGATTGCGATTGAATCAATTTTTCCTGCTGCACATTGATTTTGAAAAGATCGCTTTCACCGTTTTCGAGATTAAGAAGCTCGGCCTTCAGTAATCTTTCATAGTTATGAGCAATCGCAGTTTGCTGATCCAGAATAATATTGGTATTCACGATTTGATTGTAGACTGAATTAATCTGATTAATTATTTCCCTTTCCGCTTGAGTTCGTTCGTATCCTGTACTGCGAATTTTAATTTTTGTTTGTTCAAGTTTCGCACGTTCCTTTCGGATTAATATGGGCATTGAAAAATCCAGGCCAAACTTATAGTTGTTTAGAAATGTGAATGATTGAAACTCGCCGTTAGGGCTAATGGGCTGATTAAGAAAATTGTAAGTTAAATCCAACCGAGGTTTAAGATACTCCACAGCTAGCTTTCGATCAACTTCCAACTGACTAAGTTTTACAGTAAGTTTTACAAGGTCTGGATGATTTTCTTTGGCCAAAGAAGTCAGATATTGCAGCGTTTGAATTTCCAAAATTTGCCCGTCATTGCGAACCAATAGCGGAGCTACATTCGCAGATAGTTGTAGCGGGTTTCCTTGGGCATCCCACAAATAGTTCGAAATGTTTATTCCAGCACTAATAAATTCCATATATGCTTCCTGTCGCTCTACGATGCGTTGCTGCAATGTAATTTTTGCTTGAACTGTGTCGATAGCAGAAGCTTCACCCAGACTGGCATCTAACTTCACTCGTCTGAAAATCTCCCTTGCGATAACGGTGTTCTGAGAAAGTAATCGGTAGTTGTAAAAAAAATAGTACCATTGCCAGTAATCTTTGGCAGCATCTAATAAAATTTTATTGATAAGTTTAACTTGCTCGGCCTCCGCCATCTTGGTAAAGAGCTTTGCCTGTTTCAAGGCTGTTCTTCGCTCATCCGTAAATAATCCACGCCCTATGGGTAACGAAACACCGCTAAAGATTTGTCGATTATTATCAGCATCGGGAACCGAATTTTCAGGATCAATATAGGCTCCGCTATTATGTTCAATTCCAATTTTAGGATCAAGCGGGAACCATGTTGGTACGGTGAAGGAAGCAATCCATTTATTGTAATAATCCTTGTCATTGAATTCTTTTGTACTCCACCTGCTTTCAACTTTTGGATCAAAAGAACCTCTGGCCAATCTGATTTCTTGCTTGGCAACTTCATTTAAAAGTTGTGTTTGCTTAACAATTGGGTGAGCTTCAAGAATAGATGTATAAAAAGATTCTATGCTAAACGCAGAAATACTATCAGGTAGCACAAAAATTGAATCAAGTGCGCTTTTGGTTTGAGCGTTTGCTTCAGCGATAAAAATAAATAATATAAAGAATGCTATTTTTCTCATATCAAGATGATGTAGATTCGCTCTCCTTCTTCTCTTTTTTCTTTTCTGGTTGATCGGACTTTGGTTCTGCATATAAGCTAGGTGGAAAGCCATTAAGTTGTCGCCAGAGTTCATACCATACCGGTACATTGTCCAGCATAACCCAGCTTTTCGTGCCGGATCCAACTCGAATTTGTTTTGGCCAGGCCGTATCTTTTTGATCCGGTTTAATCAATATCCTGAATTGCCCAGGGCTTGTGTTCACCACGTCAATGACCTCCACAATTCCGCCAAATGAACCAACCGATATGCTAGGCCATCCTGAAAATTGGAGCGCAGGAAATCCATCAAACTCAACACGAACTTTTCGTCCTTTACTAATCAAAGGTACATCCATCGCTTTTACGTACATCTCTACAGCCACGTCAGTAGAAAGCGGCATGATGGAACAGACTGGGTCTCCTTCATTTATTGTTTCTCCAATACCTGCCTTCGTTGCCTTTACTACCTGTCCTGCCTGAGGAGCAAGAATGAAATACTGGTGACTTCGTATTTCCATATTTACATACTCATTGCCCAGCTTTGATAGCTCAGCCTGTGTTTCGAACTGTTCGGACAAAGTATTATTAAGGTCTGATTCAGCTTTATTGATCTTATCAAGATACTCAGCCTGCACACGATCGATTTCAATTTCAGCATTTACAAAATCAGCTTCACTGCCTTGGTACTTATATTCAATGTCCTGAAATTTTGTTAACGGAATATTTCCTGCTTCAAAAAGTTTTTTATTCCGTTCATATTGATTTTTAGCATTTGAAAACTTGACACGTTCAGCTTCAAGTTTAACCCGAGATTGTTCCATCTTTATATTCATGCCATCTTCCAGTGCGCTGATCTGTCTTTTAAGTGCCTTAGCTTTTAAATCTTTGGAGGATAGACTTTTTTCTTTCGATCCAATTACTTCACGCAATCGTAGCAACATTTTAGGATCAAAGTACTTTTCTTTTATTTCACTGATAATAGCAATCGTGTCACCCTTTTCCACAAATTGTCCCTCCTTAATTTTCCAATCTTGAATTCTTCCTGCTATAATTGTTTGAATTGTCTGCGGACGATTACTTGGTGAAAGCGCAGTTACTTGCCCTGTTCCATGAATATTTTGTTGCCAGGGAAAAAAAAGAATTGTGATGAACAGTAGAATAAGTCCTATAAGCCATCGCGCAAGGATTTTCCCAGCCATTGGTGTGTTAAGTGACCGCAACGAATACAGGCTGTCCTGCTGTAGTTTATTTTTTACGGAGTTAGATGATAGATTTAACATGTTGATTTAATATATGAAATCGTTTAGATCTCCTTTTTTTAATAAGCTTTCGAAGGTGCCTTCATTCTTTATTTTACCTTGCTCCATAATAATAATGTTTTCACAAGCACTCATGATTAATGGGTCGTTTGAAATTACCAGTAAAGTCCATGTACGATTCTCTTGTATCAGGCAGCCTAAGAGTTTCATTTTATCAGACTTGGTTAACGCAGTAAAGAAATCGTTTAATACAATTAGTTTAGGTCTTTTGGCCAGGCATCGGGCAAGAATTAGTTTTTGAACTAACGTATGGGACATGCCTTTCCCTCCGCTGATAACTGGGGTATCTAGTCCTTTCGGCATACGATTTATATCATCACTTAAGCCCACGCTGCTAATGGCATCCATTACATGCTGAATTGTTGTATGTGATTTGCCCACGGTTAGATTTTCCAGAAGTGTTCCATCAAATAGGTCTTCCTGTGAGATGTTTTTTGCGACCTGATCGCGAAGATGAGTTAAATCTATATCTCTAAGGGAATATTGATTCATGGTGGCAATGCCTTCAAAATCCGTATAAAATCCCGTTAGGATATTTGTCAGAGTTGTTTTCCCAGCATCGCCAGATCCAGATATACATACAATTTGGCCAGGACTTATCTGTAGATCAATATTTTGAAGTGCATAATGATCACCACCATCATACCGATAGCTTAAATCCTTTGTTCGAATACTGAAGCCCTTTGGGTCTGTTTTTACAAAATCCACACCACCAGTCTTTTCTATAGGGATGTCGGTAACATGCGAAACTTTGTCTATGGCTGTAAGTAAATCATACACAACGTCCATGTACATGATTATTTTTTCAACCGCATTGAGAATAAGAATAATTACTATTTCGGCAGCGACAAATTGACCCAAAGTTATTTTTCTGTCAACCACAAGCAGCGTTCCCATAATCAAAAGTCCTCCGGTAATCAGAGCTTTGAAAAGTACTATAAAAGAGAACTGGGTTACCAGGGTATTAAAGTGAATCTTTCGATTTTTTAAATAATTGTTAATACTATAGTCGGTCTTACGAATGGGCAAATCCGTATTTCCTGCTAATTTAAAAGAAGGGAGCGCCCTTGCTAACTCCTCCAACCATTGAGCAACTTTGTATTTATACTTTGACTCCTGAATGGATGAATGAAGTCCTCGTGAACCTGTTAGGTAAAAAATAATAGTCAACGCTGTCAACAAAAATATTCCGAAGAAAACGAAAAAAGGGTGGTAGAGTGAGATGAGAAGCAAACCAAATAGAATCTGAATGGCAGACGAGGAAAGGTCAATTAACAGTTTTGGTAAACCCTTTTGAATAGTAATAACATCAAAGAATCTATTCACTAACTCTGGCGCATAGTTCTTTAGAATTGCTTCCATCCTTAAGCGGGGAAGGCGGTAAGCAAATTCGAACGCTGCCTTCGAAAATATTCTTCGTTGAAGAAATTCAACCAAACTAATCTGAACAATTTGCAGAACACCTGCAACCAAAACCCCCAAGATCACCAAACCAATCATCAGATATACAGAACTGAATACAACCCCCCCCGATACAAGTTCTACCGTGGTTTGTATTCCAAGTGGTAGGATCAGGCTGACGAAGCCAATAATGAGAGTATAAAACAGAATATAGAAAATCTCTTTACGCTCCGTTCCTAATAAGCGAAATAGCCGCTTCACCGGACTAATATGGATACCCTCTTCTGAAGTGCTTAAGGGGCTCTGATAATTGAATATTGCAAAGAAGTGGATCTGACCCATAGCATCACGAACCAAATCCAAATCATTGATTATCACATCTGATTTATAATTATTTGTTTCGTCTATAATAATCTGATAATAACCCTTCTTTTCAGGGATAAGCAGAATAGGTTTAATTTGATCGTTATCTTTTACAAACACTAAAACAGGACTTGATTCTTTGATAATGAAATCCCTGAATTCATTATCATCCAAATGATATTGAAGGAAAAGTACACGAATTTTATTACCCGCTTCAATTAAGTCACGCTCAAATTCACTGAGTTGTGATTCATCATAGCTCCGTTTATTTGTTTCTACATGGTGAATGTCTTCAAGATTGAAATCATGACGTGTAGCAAGAGAGACTTCTCGAAGCGTTCTATATATCTGGTCGTTATTCAGCATAATTATTTTTTTATACTATTGAATACCATCGTTTCCAGGAACTCATAAATCTTTTCATACTTATGTTTATCCTGTTTAATGTTTGTGAGTGAGGGAAGATGGGATAAAAAGAAATATTGCTGCTTAGCCGCAAGCAATGAAGTGCTTACCAAAGCATTTGGAAATTTATAGGTTGGATTTATTTCATGTATAATGCTTGCTATCTTCTTGCAAAGCGATTTGAAACTTCCAAAGAGGCCGTCTTTATTATCGCTTTCTACCCATTTGGTGAGATATGTTTTATCTAATTCGTCCACAACAATGCGGTGTAATGCTTCCTCGTCCATATAGTCAAAAGAAGGATCAATTTTTTTCTCTTCAGTAATTATTCGCAAACACGCCTTTAGCCTTTCCTCCGGCTTGTGTACGTTTCGAGTCGCCAAATCGACTTTATATTCCAGCCAATTCCAATACCATGAAATAAGGTAATGCAACAACCGATGCTTGTTTTCAAAATAGCGGTAGACTGATGCTTCAGTCGATTCAATTTCAGCAGCCAACTTTTTAAAGGTGAATTGCTCAAAACCTAGTTCGTCAATCATCTCCACACTCTTGCTAATTATATTCTGTCCTAATTCGGTGTGTTGAGGATCTCGGATGTAGAGGTGCTCATTTAGTTTAAATGATAATACTGCCATATTTAGATTAATACATGCAAATGTAATAGTAATACTTTTATAATGCAATGTATTACATATTTTATTGACGCGTTGTTGTTGTTAAATAATGCTCGATTTAATATTAGGACATTTCTAAAAAGCTCCAATTATCCTTCTCTAACCGGAGAAGAGAGGGGATGATGCGAGTAAAAAATAGTCTTTAGAGATGCCCATCATTAAAAAGCAACCTAATTAGACAATCCTGACTCTATTTGAAGATTGTTTTTCTTGCAGAGATTAGATTTTGCGATCAGTATGGCAATTTGGAAGAATGCAATCCATAAATATGTGTTTGCTCAGAAGACTCTTTCTGAATACATGGTCATTTATTTTCTTTCTGCGGAGGAATTGCCGAGTAACGGCATAGTTTTAAGCGAGCATGTTCAATTGGACGCCTATATCTATCTTGGTGATTAGTCTGCTAAAAACGAGTAATGCCTGACTATTTAAAGGAAGGCATTAGCTCTAACAGGTGGGCTCCGTTAATATTTGAGGAAAGTTAAACTTTTTTCATATCGTCTTGAAATTCGAATGGAGTTGAGTCATTTATGATTAAAAGGAGTTAAGGGGAGTTGAAAATTGATAAATTGTAATGTATAACGGTTTGTCCTTACATGTAAAAACTATATTTAAGCTGCATTTGATCATCTGGTTCAAGATACTTTAATATCTCGCCCACGTTTCTTGCGCACTCAATTGTAATGGGCATTTGCCTATCAAACTGAGTGTTGTTCCAATTCATTTTTGTGAGCGCTAAAATCTCATCACAAATCACATTTGGTGACTCATCATAAGCCACAAGTTTTAATTCAATAGCTCTTGGAATGTATCTGCCGGGGTATGTTTCATAATAGGGCACTGACCCTCGTGTATAAAGTAAATGGTGTTTATCTGACATCCTGAAATGTGTGCCACGCATTGGAGGATAATTACCAGCGCGATAAAGGCGCAGGTCAGATACCTGAATTGAAACTAAATCAATTTGATTGATGTGTAATTCTCTTGCTGCCTGCGTGAATCCGTAAACTTCATCTTCATTGAAGTTAGAAGTTTTGTGCAGCACCAAACGCTTTGGATAAATCTTAACTGCGTCATAGTATTCTTTTAAAGATTGAGTTAGCAGGTTGAACGCTTGTTGCCCTTCCAAATGAGGAGTGCGATCATGCTTCTTTAAAGTTATTTCCTCTCCTCTCAGAATTACTCCTTTACCTAATTCATTAAAAATTTGCGCAATACTAGTTTGCGTTGATTTCTTGTCGCGGCTTTTAAAAAAGCTAATACCAGCATAGCAAGTTGTTTCAGCGGAGTCCTTTCTGATTAAAGCCCAAGGTGTGCCGGAAGCTTTATAGTATAGAGCAGTAAAAAAATTCCAGGCAATCGTTGCAGGGTCTTGCATTTCTGCTGTTGGCTTGGCGATCCTATCTCGAACAATTTGTATCGGAACATTATACTGCATCGCTTTCGCTTTTAAGTTTCTTCGAAAGTTTTGTTCTTTCTTTGAAACTTCTTCATCATCGAAATCTTTTTCTATGACTTCGGCTTCTTCGCCTTCTTCTATCGCTTTCGGCCTGGCTTCCATGAGATGTTTCATGAAATTTTCAGATAAAGCACAAAGTATAACATCAGGCTTCTTATTCTTAGAAAGAAATTTTATCTCGTTGAGATACAAATTTGTCATCTCTTTAATAACACCTTCGAGAGAATCCTGTTCTTTAGCTATGTTTTCAAAATCTGAATTGTTTAGTTTTCTTAGATACGATTCATCATAAGCTATCTCGCATTTAAAGCCAATTGTCTTATTAAAACCACAAAAATTCATAAACAAATTTGGATGTGGCGTTTTACTTTGTTTCCCATCAATATGGTTTTTGCAGCTCTCCATCCATTCAAGGATTTTATCCACACTTTCTCCTTTTCCAATAACTCCAATTGTTATTTTTTCGGGACGAACTTGAGATATGTCAAATGGATTGTAAGTATAAATGCCGCTCTTAGGACAGATATGATGATCTGTCCCGAATTGGAGGGATGGTTCTTCTATATATCTTAATTTCATTCTTCGAATAGTCTTGAATCGGATAATTCTGTATCTGCATTAATGTCCGTGGGTGGTGCATCAATGTTTTTTTCCACGACCTTTACAGGATTCCACTTCTGTTCTTGCAGACTTGGTGATAAGCTAAACGGTTGCGGTCTTTGGATTTGCATGTAAGGGAATTCCGGTGTAAATAAATCGGAATAGGATAGGTAGTATGTGAAAAATCTAAAGTAATTATAGACTGAATTATTATTCTCAAGGCGTTTTAATCCAGCCATATACGCGGATTCAAAACGACTTTCATGATAGCCTCCTGGATTAGTAAAACTCCATGTGGGATTTATTACTAAGTACCAATCATTATCAAAATTCAAGAACGAACATCTAAACGCTAAATGGCGATAACAAATCAAATGACCCTCTTTTTTGTTGTGCATCGCAAAAATGACAGTCTTTGTTGATTCATTCTTACCCTTCCACCTTACTTGCTTTACGCCAGGCGGCCTTGTACTTGCAAAACGAAATATGCCTCTTGGATCATACCATTGTAATCCTCTTCTATAACATAACTCCATTAAGGTATTACGAAGCAAATTTTTGAATACTCTATTTGCGGCCTCATTTTGTTCGTAAAATTCGGCACACTCCATTGGTGTTATTGTTCCAATATCTACCAGTTTTCGGAATGGCTCTTCACTTTTGGTTAAATCACGAAACGTGTACAAACATTTCTCATAAAGAATCCAATCGGAGCAAATGGCGTTTATTTCCCTTAATGCACTCTTCATCAATTTACCAGGCTTTAATGACTTCACTTTCTTTTTTCCAATGGAAGACAAGTATTCATTAACCTTTGCAATTATTGGTTCTTCATCGATATTTAAGTCAGCTTTGTATATCGTGTTAGGAAAGTTTATCCTAACGAAATTTGGGCAAATATCTTCTGCTTCATTATTCAAATAGCCGCTTTCAAACTTCTTCTTTCTCTGTCCAATTTGAACGTCAGAGAATTCATGCTCATACAGCTTTGCAATGACTTGTAGCTTTGCCGTACCACTTATTGCGTTAATCCTTTGCAGGATAATATCTTTGTCAATCACATGATCTGTAGATACGAACGAGAAACCAGTTGGTATGACATCGTTTAGTTTAGAATCGTTGTATTGTTCCTTTTTCTCAGTAATGACATAGATATAGAGAACATCAAACTGCTCATGCAAATTATGACGCGCAAAAGTTTCAAGTGTCGTCTTAATTTTGTCTAACGTACTGGTGGAGGTTACCTGGAAAGCAACTCTATTTGTGAAATCCGCTAAGTCGATCGCTGGAAAATTTTTGCGCTGAGTTGAATTGAGGTTTTCGAGCTGTAATCCAAAGACCTCATTTAATACAGGGACTAAGAAACTTTCAGCATGTACATTGATATGATAATTGCCAATGGCATTGAATCCCTGTACCTCAAGTACAAATCTTGCAGCACACGTATTAATCTTATTTATGTGATCAATTCTATTTACCCTTGTATTTAATAAAGTTTTTTAGTCAAACTTAACTTTCGGCAAACTCTCAACGATGTCTACCGTCTCCACAAGGATATTTTACGGTATTTATCGAGAAGTTTTTTTAAAGCCATCTAGCGGAATAGGTATGATAACTGGTTAAAAAATAATTGCTTTTAAATATAATATAAACTGGTGAAAATCCAGTTTTTAAAGCGGATTTAAGGGTTTTTTTGAGGAATGAAAGTGGCTAATTTCATTGCAAAGGAGCTCAATTTCATTAAAATACTGCCATCAATAATCTTTAGCGTCGGGCTGAGAAATAACCTGTCGCTTCGATCAATTACAGTCAGATTATGACAGCCAACTTTGTAAGTTCACAAAAAAGGCTGAGTTATGATGAATCTCATTTGAACACCAAACATTTATTTCAATCGAATAAAATTTTATTAAACCTTCATCGTTTATCTAGGATAAACCTTCTCATTCATGAAAACATCCCGATCGCCCAATACCTTTCATCATGATGATTAACTTCCTTTCAATTAGCCAATAGGAAATTTATTTTTTGATCTTCTTCAAGGAACAAAAGTTTTGTCCTTATTAATTTTTTTTGACTTTGCTTCATTATAAAATGATTGAATCGTTTCAAATAATTTCCATTGTTATCCAAAAAAATCTAAAGTACTCTAAATGTATCCATAACATTACTTGTATGTGACTTTTATACTATTTCTCACGTTAGTACTGAAAAGTTTTTTTTGGCGAATGAGGAGATTGAATCGAATTGTGTGGTGGTAGTTGTGCGCTTCAAGTTGTTTTAATGCAACGTTTCTCCTGGTTGTTTACATCTCTATAGAAATACTGCTAAAGGTATTATATACTATTATGAAAACATGGTCGGTGAGAATGTGTACGCATAAGGATTTGTGTGGACTGTATGGAGTATCTTATAAAATTATTAAGCAACAACTCAAGCCTTTTGAAAAGGAAATTGGAGAAAAGCATGGCAACTTCTTTTCCATTAATCAGGTCATAAAGATTTTTGAATTTATTGGTGAACCTTCTAACGTGGAAATTATTTACCCAAATGGTTATAAACCTTTCAGGTCAGCGAGCTAATAAGTTAATTTCCATTGTGATCATTAGTCCGATAAAGATTTCCTTTCTATTCCAAACATATCTAAAGTAGATACTTGCGGGGGTATGTTGGTTTATATTTCTGAAAACAGACTGAGTCTTTCAGAAATATTATGGGAAATGGATTTTCAAGATTAACGTCAAACAAAAAGAAAAAGGAAATTCTCGTATTTGGCCTTGGTCTAATTCCTAAAGAGGGTTTACCCGAAATCAAAATCCGTTACAACAGGTCATCTAAAGTTTTTCTTGGAAAAGTCAGTCACTCAAAAGATGTTGCCGATTTCATCAGAAGGATATATAGTCGTGGTATCCTTCAATTGCAAGAGGGCTTTATAGTCCTTTACCTGAATAGAGCTAATGAAATATTAGGTTACTACAAGCATTCAATTGGAGGTATCGCAGGAACCGTTGCCGATGTCCGGTTAATTTATGCAACCGCATTGATCAGTGCAAGTGTAGCAATAGTCCTAGCCCACAATCATCCGTCCGGTAATCTCAATGCAAGTCAGGCAGATATTGACTTGACCCGAAAAATAAAAGAAGCCGGAAAGGTACTTGACATTGCTTTACTCGACCACCTTATCATTACCAAGACTGGCTATTTCTCTTTTGCTGATGAAGGAATGCTATGAGTACTGAAAAGCAAGATAAAGCAACAGCGAAAGCAAGGTTCATCCAGCATGTCCGTAAAGAACTGGATGTAAAAGCAAAACACAACAAGAAATCAGTTGAGCGAATTGCAGCCACTTATGGAATTATTGATAAAACAGAAATAAAGGAATACACGGAGCTTGCCATTGTCTTTAAAGCCCGGAGCATTGCCCAATCCAATCTAAGCCTTGATGAACGGTTTTTCAAAATCGTAGAGCTTTATCATAGCCAGGTAAATCTTTCTCACCGAACCAGCCAAAGCATTTTACTACAACAATATAGTACGGCTGCACCAATCGCTTTTCTTGCTGGGCTATTTGCTAACGCAGATCAAAATATTTCAGTCTTTGAACCTTCAGCCGGAAATGGTTTACTCACAATTGCTTCCAATCCCTCTAATGTAATTGTAAATGAGATTGACAACCTCCGAAGATCAAATCTGGAGGATCAAGGTTATAAGCAAGTATTAAAACAAGACGCAACACTGGCCTTCAAAGGCTTTGATAAGAAGTTTGATGCCGTTCTAACAAATCCTCCATTTGGCATCCTTAGCAAAGAAGTTAAGTATGAGACATTCGGTATCAGGACGCTTGATCATTTAATGGCATTGCGTGCTCTTGATACTATGAAGGACAACGGCAAGGCATCGATCATTATCGGAGGCCATACTCGCTTTGATAAGAAAGGAAGAATTCAAGAAGGGAAAAACAGGATTTTCTTTAATTACCTCTATAGCCGATACAATGTAGCAGACATGATAAATATTGATGGAAGTAAACTCTATTCCCGCCAGGGAACTTCCTTTGATGTGAGATTGATTTTAATTGATGGCCGAAAGCCAAAGCCTTTTGGTGCTGCACCAATTTATAATAGCGAACGAGAAAAAGTAGTTGACTCCTTTGAAGAGCTTTTTGAACGTGTGATGAATGTAGTTGAACCACGAAATGAAATTAGTATGACATCTTTAGAATTAGAAGCCGAAGCATTGGCATTAGAACTGGAATTGCTAAACGAAGGGGAATTGGGAATGCCTTACATTCCTGCATCCAATAGCTGTACTGTACTTGATACAGTTGTTCCGGATTCAATGGGTTATGAAACCCACTCTGCCTTGGATAGAATTAAACAAGAGGTTGGTGGTAGCATGGACGAGTTTGTTCGGGACAGACTTAACTATCAAACTACAACTCAACTTTGCAAAGCACTAGCTGCGGAACAGATTGATGCTGTCGCAATGGCTATCTATAATATTGAAGCGCGAAACCAAGGCATGATCATTGGCGATCAAACCGGAATTGGTAAAGGGCGAGTAGCTGCCGCAATGATACGTTACGGTGTTGAGCGCGGAGTAAAGCCGATCTTCATCACAGAGAAAGCAAATTTGTTTTCCGACATCTACCGTGATCTTGTGGCCATTGGTTCAGAAAAACTTGTACCTTTCATAGTTAATGGTCGTGAAAGTAAAACGGATATTAAGAATGAAGACGGAGATATAGTTTATCAGGCATTACCAACGGAAGATCAAAATCGGATTTTCAAAGACCAAAAAGTACCTGGTCGATTTGATTTTGTTGTGGCCACCTATTCACAATTCAATTCGCCCGATAAGAAACCAGAGAAACCTTCATTCTTACATGCGATAGCGGAAGACAATATTATCATCATGGATGAAAGTCATAACTCCAGTGGCTCAAGCAATGTTGGAAATTTCATGCAAGGCGTACTAGCGAAAACAATGGGCGTAGTTTTTCTTTCAGCTACGTTTGCCAAACGTCCAGACAACATGCCGGTGTATGCCATGAAAACTGCTATCAGCGATGCCAACATGACCCGCGATGAATTAGTCGATGCCATCATGAAAGGTGGAGTCGCTTTACAAGAAGTGTTAGCGAGTCAGCTCGTAGCTGAGGGGCAAATGCTGAGAAGGGAGCGATCTTTTGAAGGTGTTGAAGTGAATTACATAACCCTTGATGATAAAGAGCAAGAACATAAAGCCATAGCCGATAACATTACTGAAGTCCTTCGCGACATTATCAGCTTTCAAGGTAAGCATGTAGATGAGATAGTAGATGAACTGGATGACATAGCAGTGGCCGAAGGCAAACAAGTATCTATCCGTGAAGGTACTTCTCAGGCCGGAGTAGATAACCAGCCTTATTTCTCAAAGGTTTTCAATGTTATCAATCAAATGCTCTTCTCTATAAAAGCAGAAGCCGTTGCTGAACGAGCTATTGCCAGATTAAAGGATGGTAAGAAACCCGTCATAGCTTTTGCCAGCACGATGGGAAGTTTTATTGAGCAAATGGAAAACAACCGAGGCTTGCAAGTATCGGATGGCGATACGATCAATGCAGACTTTTCAGAAGTACTCCAAAAAGGACTGGATGGTATTTTGCGTTACACCGAAACAGATGTTGACGGAAATAAGATTTATAAAAAGTTTGAGATAACAGACTTTTCGCAAGAAGCCCAGGCAGAATATTTAAGGATCAGCGACAAAATAAAGTCCATCTCAACTGGTATTACCATTTCTCCGATTGATGTAATCGTAAGAAAGTTAACCCAAGCTGGATATAAAGTGGCAGAGGTTACTGGAAGGAAATACGAGTTACAAATTAATCCGAAGAACAATCAGGCATTAGTAGCTCTACGAAGAAGAATCAATACCAACGATGCTTTTCGGCAATTTAATAATAATGAGGTTGATGTGTTATTGATCAATCAGTCTGGCAGCACGGGTGCGTCCGCTCATGCCATCGTTACACCTAAAGTTTCGAAGGAGAGAGTTAAACAACGGGTAATGATTGTACTTCAAGCTGAACTGGATATTAACACTGAGGTTCAAAAACGTGGTCGGATTAATCGCACTGGTCAAATCTTAAAACCGATTTATGATTATGTGAACTCTGCAATCCCAGCGGAAAAAAGATTGATGATGATGCTTCAAAAGAAGCTCAAGTCTTTGGATGCCAATACAACCTCGAACCAAAAATCAAGTACCAAGATTCTTGATGTACCTGATTTTCTAAATAAGTATGGAGATCGGATTGTTGCTGAATACCTAAATGAAAATAAAGAAGTCAATACCTTACTAGATGATCCGCTCGGTCTTGAAAAGCGTGAGGCTGATGGAGCAGAATTGGAAGATGCCGCGCATAAAGTTTCAGGTCGTGTAGCTGTACTTTCTACAAAAATGCAACAGGAATTCTATAATGAGATTGCTTCGCGATATATCGACTTTGTTGATTACCTGAAACAAGTTGGCGACTACGATCTTGAAGTGGAAGCAATGGATCTCCAGGCTGAGACTGTTTCGTCAAGAGTTGTGAAGGTTGGCAAAGGTGGTGAAAGTGAATTCGGTGATGACAGTATTCTGGAAACAATAATGGCCAACGTATTGAAAAAACCCTTCACTAAAAATGAATTGAATAATCTTATTACAGAAGCTCTGGAGGGCAGAGAACCAATTGTCCAACAAGACGAAATCAAAAAAGAATATGACGGTTTCACGGCTAGTAAACTTGAGGAAGAGCTTTTAGAAAACACCACTTATTATAAAGAACTCATTAGTGAAGTGCCGAACGAAAAGAAAGTGAAGAAGGTATTGGAGAAAGAAGGTCAGTCTGCATTCCAGGAATTTATTGCCAACAGGACAAAGGAACTTCAAACTGCGGTAACAGCCTCTGAAGAGAAAATCAGAAAGACCTTCGCTAACCGTCAACAATATCTGGAAGGTTTGTTAGACTTCTTCTATGTTGGTCGTAATCTTAACTATCCAGTTGAAAGCTATGACAAAGGACAAGAGCTTGTACCAGCGGTATTCCTTGGTTTCATCATTGATCAAAAGAAAAAGAACCCATACACACCAAGTGCCATGCGCTTGCGTTTCGCAATTGCAAGCAGCAATAAATATATCGCAATCCCAGCAAGTTATTCAAAGGACATTACCGCAATCAAAGGTGCTAGTGTTGGGCTTAATGATAAGGGTAGAGATCAAACCTTATCTCATTGGGAAGATTCTATAAAGGAAAGTAATGTTGACCGGAAGATCAGGCATGTCATTACCGGAAACCTGCTACAGGCATTCAGTTCATACAAAGGAAAGTTGGTAAGTTATACAACTGTTGGCGGGACGGTGAAGAAAGGTATACTCATGCCTGAACACTGGAACCCTGGAAACGAGGTACAACAAAAAGTAGAAGTACCTGTTGGAAAAGCCATGAAGATCATCCGTTCCTTACAACCAGGTGGCCAGATTACAACCAGTAATAACATCTCAATATTCCGGCAACCCGGCAAGTTTAAGCTGATAGTTTCATCATCAAAACAGAAATCTGGCGATGTTTACCTTGATCCTGATATTCTTCAATTGGTGGACAATAGGAATTTCGAGAAGGTATCCGATAGAATGGCAGCTACTTTGAATGAAGATAAGATCGACAAACTGGTGGAGATACTTCAAGCGAAGTTTAGTGCAAGTGTTTCTCTTAATCCGACTCAATATAAAGTGATTGAAATGGAGATTGCTAAAAGACGGCCGAGTGTTAAGCCCATGATGAGAATCCAGCCTAAACAGACTGTGCCCGATGAACTGGAATTGGAGGCTATGGCGTTGGAGATTGAGTTAGAGCTGTTGGATTTTGCAGCATAAAACGATAGTAAAAGGCATAAATGGGCAGAAAGAGCCCTATATTTGAATCTTGTCAGAATAAATGGGTAATCAAAAACCTTTTACGCTCTACTAAAGCCGCAGATTAGCACAAAGTATTTACTACGATATTAGTTCATGTTAGAATTATTTCCAGAAGAGAGAAAGGGCGATAAAAAGACTTCAGTTGGTAAGACTGAGGTTATTTACAAAAAGGCTTCTAGCATTTTAACTGAAGGCAAGGGATTTATGGGTGGATATGACTACACGTTAAATCCCTATTCAGGATGTTCCTTTGGTTGTACTTATTGTTATGCTGCATTTTTTTCAAGATCAGAAGAGCAAAGACAAAATTGGGGATATTGGATTCATGTAAAAGAAAATGCTCTTCAATTATTAATTAAGCAAAGAAAAAAAACACTACACGATAAGACAATCTATATGAGTAGTGTAACTGATCCATATCAACCCATAGAAAGGGAATTAAACCTAACAAGAAGCTTACTCAAAGAACTTTTAGACTATCACCAACCACGTTTGGTTATTCAGACTCGAAGCCAATTAGCCACAAGAGATATTGATCTCTTTAAGCAATTTAGGGTCATTCAGGTGAATATGACTATAACAACTGATAGTGAAAATGTGAGAAAAGTTTTTGAGCCTCTCTGCCCTTCAAACTCCAGTCGTTTAAAAGCAATAAAGGAAATTCATGACGCGGGTGTTAATTCTTGTATTACCATGACACCTCTTTTACCAGTTGAGGATGCAGAAGGATTCGCGAAATCCCTACTTGACACGGGGATTAAAAAATTTATAATTCAACCTTTTCATTCTGACAAAGGAAAGTTTATTGCAAGTACGAGAGAAAAGGCAATGGATTTAGTTAAGCAAATGAATTGGACAATGGATAAGTATCAAAGAGTATTTGATGTTATTCAGAAACATATTCCCGATATAGGCATTGGCAAAGATGGATTTAAACCAATATGACAGAATTAGAACTCCTAAATTGGTTAAAGCAACAACAACCAAAGCTTGACAGAATAATTGCTAATGCGGGACGTGAATTTCACGACAAAAATAGAAATCGTGCAAATTTTGGTTTTGACCTTTCTGAATGTCAATTCGAATCCTATAATTTAATCCGAAATCAAGATTTATGTTATGACAGACCAAATACTGCATTTGGATATTCGCTTTGGTATCACGCCAGGCGAGTAAATACCTTCCTCTCTTTCTTCGCAAAAACAATATTTAACACAACTGACAAACAGATTGAAATCTTTGATTTAGGTGCTGGTACTGGAGCAGTCCAATGGGCAATTGGTCTTATCTATCATAGGATGAAGGAGGCAGGAAAGGTCGTTCCAAGAATAAAAATTGTGAATGTTGACACAAGTCCTTTTATGCTTTACTATAGCCGAGACTATTTATGGAAGCATTTTCTTATTGAATACAAGCATTGCAATGACTTTACCAGCGATCTTGAATATGAAATTAATTCCTGGAGTAATAGTAGAAAAGTAAGTATAACTAATCCTTGGATAACAGCCAGCTACTTGTTTGACATTTCGGATACTTCCATAAGTGGTGAAGTAAATGCAGAATATAAAGAATCTGTTAAAACGGGCTTTCGCGACTTAATTAAGCTTTTTACCCCATCAACGATCTTATTACTTACTTCTGATCAACCTCCAAAGCGAGCATTGTTAAATGAACTCAAGGGAGAATTTTCAGCAAATGGTTATAACCAACAAGAAGTTCAAAACACACAATTACTTTTGAGCGGCCAGCTTTCTGAAACAAGTAATTTCAGAAAAGAGTTGTTTCAAATTTATCGGTCTCAGTTATTGACAAATGAAGCCCAGTCCATTAGCCGAGTTGTTGAATGGAAGGATTTTTCATTTGTAGGAACAATCCTTACAAAGCAACAATCAACATTAAATCTAATTTCAACTGAACAAAGGAAGACTAAAACAGAAATTAAACTTTATAATCCACCAATAGCTATCAGGCGGGACATAGTTCTTAATGATGACCAAAAGAAAGCTGCGGAGCATTCAGAGAGACCAACCATAATTTCAGGCCCTGCTGGTTGTGGCAAGAGTGTTGTTGTGACTGAAAGAATAAAAAATCTTGTTGAGATTAAAGAGTACAGTCCAGATCTGAAAATCCTTGTGACTACTTTTAACAAGCAATTGATGAGCTATCTCGGGAATTGGATAGCTGAACTGCTAAGTAAAGAAAAATGTGAACGAGTTGGAAATAGTTTCAAATTCAAAAATTCCAATGAATTCAATATTCGACTAATGCACTTTGACATATTACCCACGAGAATTGGTAACGCCCGAGGATCATTAGTTTTCAACAATACTCTGCGGACAATTGCAAGTGAAGCCATCTCAATTCTAAAACGAGAGAATAATATTACCACCAATCGCCATGATAAAGTTTTAAGTCCAGACTATGTAATAGAGGAATACCATAGAGTTGTGTACGGGTTACAATATGTAACTGAAGCAGAATTTCTGACAAGCGAGAGAAAGGGAAGACCTAAATTGAAAAAGGATGGGGATAACCGTAAACTTCTTTGGAAAGCTGTTATAAAGTTTCTTGAACTACTTGAAAAGAGAAATTGTGAATCAATTGTAAGCAGACGTCATAAATTCTTAAAGCAACTTCAGCGAAAAGAAATCAAAACGAAATTCACTCATATTTTTGTTGACGAATTTCAGGACTGCACGCAAGCGGACTATCATGTTTTTGATTTACTGCTGGAGAATCCAAATAATATTGTTCTAGCGGGAGACATTGCTCAAGCAATTCAAATTGGAAATGTAGCAGACATTCCAAGAATAAGAGCGGATGAAATGGTAAATAGAAAGACCTATAATCTTAAGGGTTCCTATCGCCTTCCTTTTAGAATAAGTGAATGTGTGACTAAGATTTCGGAAACAATAAAAGACGGGAGCGTCATAACACCGTATAAAGGCAGTCCCCCAGGAGCGAGACCTATAGTTGTTTATGCAGCGACACCCAATGATTTGAAAGACAAATTAGAAGTCATATATAAAACGTACGGAGTTTATGGACTTGATCGAATTACGATACTAGAATCTGATTTTGAAATTTGCAATGCATTAAGAGCTATAAAGATTCCTTGTGAGACTGATACCATTTTAAAACTTAAGGGATTGGAGAAAACTTGTGTTCTTTGGTCGACCCGAAAGGACATTGAATATAAGGATGAAGTTGCTGAATTTGTTTATACCATCCTTTCACGGACTTCAGGTATTTTGCTTGTCGTATTAACAACCGAGACTCTTAAAAAATATTATAAAATAGTGAAACTATTTCGAAAAGACAGATTGATACTTTGGGACAAAGAGACAAATGACAAATTCAACGATTTCTGTCAAGACACGGATGAGATCGACCAAACTGATGAAGAAGATTAACAGTAACGCACGGTTCATTTTAAGAATAGATTCTTAAATTATTTCATAGTCTACCTTTTCACTCCAATCATTTCCAAAGCTTTCCAAAGTAGATACTTGCGGTTTTGTCATGCATTACCTTTCAATCATTAGAAAGATGAGACATGATTACAACAAATAATTACTTCAGCGAAGTTGAACGTATCGGAATAAACAAACTTCCTGAAACACTCCGAAAGAGCCATGAGCTTGTATTAAAAAGCACCAACAACGGTGACAGTTGGGACACTTACAATAGCAATGAAACCATTAGGAAAGTAATTAACCTTTATCTCACCAAGCTGAATGAATTTGTCTCTTCACAGAAAGGAGATAATGCTCAACCGAAACCGGAAAAGAAATATCTCAAACCTTACCCTCAGACACAGCAACGAGAGGTAAGACACCCAAAAAAAGCAGTTGGCAATAAGAAGTCAAAAAAACTGAACGAAGAAAGAAAGCCTGGGAAACGGGTTGAACATATCCGCGAAGAAATAAAATTTATAAAGCGGTATGTTGGCCTTCATAATAAAGTAAAGTCACCTAATGCCATTCTCTCTTTTTTAAAAGCGCTCCAGCGTTCCATCGTTCAAAAGCTTATTCGTAAAACTTCTCCCTTGTCAAAGGAGATTGAAATGATCCAGGACAAGTTGGTGAACGCTTATAATAAAATGAAAAGCGATGAACGGTTTGAAATCAATGAAAGGGATTTAGGAAAACTTGTAACTCTTGCCGGAGGTGAAGAAGTGTATTCTTCTATCAAGTTCATTAAGCGTTTTATTGGAATGCAGGAAAAGGAACTGACAGCGAATCAAGTTGAATCTTTTCTAAAGCAGCTAGAAATTGCAGTAAGCAAAAAGAAGATTATCCGTGACGATCCGTATGCCGATAAGCTCAATGTTATATATAAGAAACTAAAAACCACTTCTGGAAAAATTTCTCTTACTAAAGCAGAGTTGAACGGGTTGGAAGGAGTCGTCAAAGCATGTGGCTGCAAAGAGAGTCTAGGCAAAATCTACTATACCAAAGGCAAGCAACTCAGGCAATGTAAAAAAAGAACATACTCTGATTCGACAAGAGGAGCTTGTTCACACAATCATGGACTGAGTGGCGTGCTCACAGCGGAAGAAATGGCAAACCGAACTTTTGACATGCTGAATTTCAACTCAATGTATGCCTCCTTGATTGGAAGACCGGCTAAGAATTTCACTATGATGCTTCACGGTGAACCAGGAGCAGGTAAGACAACATTCCTTTTAAAGTTTGCTAAATACCTGGCTGAGAATTTTGGCAAGGTGCTCTATGTGTCGTCAGAGGAATTTGCTGCTTCTACGATGACTGAAAAGGTTAATGAGTTGCTTAATCCTTTTCCTGCCAATCTTTTCTTCTCCGAGAATTTTAAAGAAGCCAATATTTCAGATTATGAGTTTGTCATTCTTGATTCTGTCAATGATCTGGGATTGAAGCTTCAGGATTATAAGGATTTACGAAAGGCTCATCCTGAAACTGCCTTCATTCTTATTTTACAACATACAAAAGATGGGAATTATAGGGGAGGCAAAGATTGGGAACATGAAATTGAAATTGCAGGGGAAGTACAAAGTGGTTCAATTACCATTTATAGAAACCGTTACGGGGTAAAAGGGACTATGAATTTTTTCAATCAATTGCCCAATGCATCACCAGCATTGAAATCTTACACAGTAAATAATTCAACAATTTAAACAACACTATTATGGAAGCAGAAGGAAAAGGCGTTGGCCTGTGGGGAGGCTTTTTGTCAAAAATTCTAGGCACAGGTGCTAAAGAAACAGTCGATGCGATCGGGAATGCCATTGACAAGATTGACAAGTCGGATGAGAAGCTTGAAATGCAATTAAAGTATAAGCAGCTTCTTATGGAAATTGAAGGTTCATACCTGAACTATGAGAACAAGCTTTTGGAAAGTCAATCAAAAATTGTGGAGGCTGAGGCAAAAGGCGATAGCTGGCTTCAACGAAACTGGCGGCCAATGCTTATGGTTATTTGCATGTTCATTATGCTGAACAATTATGTGCTTGTGCCATATTTCAATATCCCTGTGGCTACACTGGATGATCATATCTGGCGATTAATGGAAATGGGTGTAACGGGCTACGTTGCTGGACGGTCATTGGAAAAAATCAGTGAAAATCTTGGGCCTGTCCTGCAAAATACCAGGAAGAAAAGGTCATAATATTTGTAAATTACGGGAATCTGCAATTCAGCGTCCTGTAAAGTCATACTAGGCAAAATTGGGCGCAAAATTTGGTGCAGATGGAGGGGAAGGAATTCAAACGGCTAACCGTTCAGGACGTCAGAAGATTTAACGGATTTGAACACCGCACTGACGGTGAGATCAAACAAATAATTTTAGCCGTTGAAAGGTTAGCATTATTAATTATCAGAAAATTCAACAAACGAAAACCACCATGAGTAAATATCATGATCTCATTAAACCATTCGCGAAAGGTGATAACGAGCTTACAGAAAGAAAGACCAAAGGCCGTAATGCGGTAATCTACACTCGCGTCTCTTCTAAAGAGCAAATGGATAATATGAGTCTTACAACTCAACTGAAAGGATGTAATGTATTTGCTCAAAAATTAAACTATCAAATCTGCGGGCACTTCGGAGGAACTTATGAAAGCGCACAAAGCGATGAACGCAAGGAGTTCGTGCGCATGATAAGTTTTGTAAAAAAGGCAAAAGAAAAAATATCATATATCATCGTGTACAGCCTTGAGAGATTCAGTCGCACAGGCGATAATGCTATTTGGCTCTCCAGGCAATTGAGAGAACTCGGAATTACGATTGCTTCTGTTACTCAACCGATCGACACCAGTAATCCTTCTGGAGTTCTGCAACAAAACATCTTATTTCTTTTCAGTCAATACGATAATGACTTGAGGAGACAGAAGAGTGTTGCTGGGATGAAAGAAAAACTGTTAAAGGGGGAATGGATGGGTGTTGCACCTCTCGGTTACAAATTTGATCGCAGTAGTGGCACTAAGGAGCAGAAGATTGTCTTCAATGACGATGCTCGTTTAATGAAGAAAGCCTTCTTAATGAAGATACACGACAGCATGAGCAATGTTGAAATTGCTGACGCAATCACTAAGATGGGATTAAGGCTTACCTATAAAAGATTATCAGAAGTTTTTAGAAATCCTTTTTACTGCGGCTATGTATCTCACAGTCTCCTTGAGGGCGAATTGGTAAAAGGGAAACATCCAGCACTTATTTCAGAAGAAATCTTTCTTCAGGTGAATGAAATTCTTAAAAAAGTACCTCAAGGCTTCCAGCGTAATGACGAGAACTTAAATATGCCGCTCAGGCAATTTATAAAATGCGCAGATTGTGGTACACCACTTACAGGCTACTTGAGACGGAAGACTCTCAAGAACGGAAATACTTTACACTTCTATTATTACAAGTGTTATACGACCGGCTGCAAGTGTAACAGGAGTGTGAAATTAATGCATGATAAGTTTGCTGGATTTTTAGAACAATATCAGCTTGATAAGAATCTGATACCATTGGTTAAAAAGCAACTGGAGATAACCTGGTATAACGCAATTGAATCTAATGCGGGTGAGCAGAAATCTATGATAGCAAAACTTAGCGACCTTAAAACTACGCTTGATAATGTAGAGGAACGTTGGGCAGATGGAAAAATTGATGAGAACATCTACGAGAAAAGAAGTGCCAAATTGAAATTGGAAATAGCCGAGATCACAAAAGAATTAGGAAAGCACCAAATAGACATTTCGAACCCGGAGGAGTTGATAGACAAGGGAGTCTTATTTGCCTCAGAATTAGCGAGTTGCTGGTCAAATGGAGACTATGAAGAAAGGAAAATGGTGCAGAATATCCTGTTCCCTGAAGGAATTATCTTTGATAAAAAAAGTGATGCATTTCGAACCTCACAAGTCAATGTTGTAATCGGCCTAATTGCAGAAATCTCCGCGAATTATAATCAAAAAAATAGGCGACAAGTCAATAACAATTTTGACTTATCGCCTTCAGTAGCCCCGACAGGAATCGAACCTGCATCAAAAGTTTAGGAAACTCCTATTCTATCCATTGAACTACGGGGCCATTTAATAGAAGTAGTCCGTACAGGAATCGAACCTACAGCTTTAAAGGTCGGCAAAGATAAAAATTATTATTTCTCATCAGGTAGTTTCTGTTGGCCAGGGAGAAAAATCGAAGCCACTCTTTAAAAAGTTTGGAAAGATCTGAACGTGTTTCTTCTTCACTTCTTCGTACAAAGTCTGTTTCAGTCCAACGATGTTTTCATTGGTAGTAGCCGATACAAAAATGATATGGTTGAACCCATGATCTTTATAGTAACCCTTCATTTCCTCCAGGTTAGCATCCGGATTTTGCTTTTTATAAAGATCGATCTTGTTCAGAACCAGAATGGTTGGAATGTCAACCGCGCCAATTTCTTTTAAGGTATTCGTTACTACTTCAATCTGATTATCGTGATACGGATGAGCAAGGTCAACCACGTGAACAAGCACATCGGCTTCGCGCACTTCATCTAATGTTGATTTGAATGATTCAATTAAATGATGAGGTAGCTTGCGGATAAACCCTACAGTATCCGAAAGCAGAAAAGGAATATTTCCGAACACCACTTTTCTTACTGTGGCATCAACGGTTGCAAAGAGTTTATCTTCGGCCAACACACCTGATCCGGAAAGCAGATTCATGATAGTCGATTTACCTACGTTGGTGTACCCAACAAGGGCAACCCGAACAATATCGTTTCTGGACTTGCGCTGTGTGAGTCGCTGCTTCTCTATTTTTTCAAGCTTGTCTTTTAAGATATTGATCTGATAGCGAATGTTTCTTCTATCCGTTTCAATTTCACGTTCACCTGATCCACCACGAGTTCCTGTTCCACCACGTTGTCTTTCCAAGTGAGTCCAGAGTCGCGTAAGGCGAGGTAACATGTATTGAAAACGCGCAAGCTCCACTTGTGTCTTTGCCTGAGCGGTTTGGGCTCTCCATAAGAATATATCCAGGATCAGAAGACTTCTATCGTAGATCCTCACTTTGAGATCGTCATCTTCCTGATTATCGTTGATCTCCTTTTCAAGATTGCGAAGCTGAGAGGCACTTAAGTCATCATCAAAGATGACATGCTTTACCTTATTGGCTTGAACAAATTCCTTTAGCTCCTGAAGTTTTCCTTTACCCAAATAGGTTCTATTGTCCGGGTGTGGAAGATTTTGCACAAACTTGCGCAAAGTTTTAATACCTGCCGTTTCAGCTAAAAACGCCAGTTCTTCTAAATGCTCTTGAGTTTCTTCTTGCTTGCGTGCATCGCTCAATGCTACCAAAACTGCTGTGATTTCTTTTCCTTGCATACTGCTCTAAACAGAAGCCGCGAACTTAGTGCATTAATTTGAAAGCGAGTTGTAACACTGGGTTACTTTTTTCTACTTTTGTCGAATCTAAACCGGAGATTTTTCTAAAAAACCTGTGATTTCGACACTTTGTCGAAAAAAGGATTTCGAAATTCTCAAATAAAGAGCCCAGATGAGAATTGCCATAGTCCTGAATACCTCTTGGAATATTTATAATTTCAGGATGAGTTTTGTACGCACATTGATTGACCAGGGATACGAGGTCCATACCATTGCCCCAAATGACGATTACACTAAATTTCTTGTAGAAGCTGGTTGTATCCATCACCAGGTAAAAATGGATAGTCGGGGGGCAAATTTATTTAGAGATACTGCCCTTATTGCCGAGCTTTTCATGATTTACAGAAAAGTTAAACCCGATGTTATCCTTCATTATACGATTAAACCCAATGTTTATGGAACGCTGGCGGCATCGATGCTCCGCATTCCGGTTATTAATAATGTTTGCGGTTTAGGAACCGTGTTTTTGAAGAACAATCTGGTATCAGCAGTTGCCATTCTCCTTTATAAGATAAGTTTTCGCTTTGCTCAAAAGGTCTTTTTTCAAAATCATGATGATCTAAAGCTCTTTATTGACAGAGGACTTGTTCCGGCAAGTGCAGTTGATCTTGTTCCGGGTTCAGGAATTGACTTGAAGAAATTTCAGCCGATGCCCTTTAAGCGAAATGAGAAATTTACGTTTCTTCTTATTTCAAGACTCATAACGGATAAAGGTATTCTGGAATACATCGAAGCTGTAAAGAGCTTGAAATTAACGGGTATGAATGCTCGTTTTCAAATTCTTGGAGCTATGGACGAGGAGCACAAACGCGGTATTAAGGTTCGTGTCATCGAGGAATGGATTCAATCCGGAACCATTGAATACCTGGGTACTACAAACGATGTCCGTCAATTTATAAACCAGGCAGATTGCATTGTTTTGCCATCCTACAGAGAAGGTACACCTCGTACTTTGCTGGAAGCAGCAAGCTCTTCGAAGCCTATTATTGCAACAGACGTACCGGGCTGTAATCATGTCGTTACAAATGAATATAACGGTCTGCTTTGCAAATTAAAGGATGCAGATGATCTTGCAGAAAAGATGAAATTAATGTCGGGGTTTGATAACGCCAAGCTTGAAGCCTTTGGTCAAAATGGTAGATCGAAAATGGAAGCCGAGTTTAACGAATCTGTTGTTATAAATAAATATCTCGAAACCTTAAGAGGCCTTAAGAAAGCCTCTTGATTACAAATCGTTTAGCATGCAAATAAAACCTACCGGTATTGATCAACTGGTTGAAATAATCCCACCGGTATATGATGATAATCGTGGCTGGTTTGTGGAGTTCTATAAGGAGGAGTTTTTCAAGGAGCATAACCTGAATTATACTTTTGTTCAGGATAATAAATCCTTTTCCAAAAAAGGAGTCATTCGAGGCCTTCACATGCAGCTTGAGCCTTATGCTCAGGTGAAATTGGTAAGTGTACTCCAGGGCAAAGTATTGGATGTGGTGGTGGATTTAAGAAAGGGATCAAAGACTTTTGCCCAGGTTTATTATTGCATATTAGAGGGTGACCAACACAATATGCTGGTTGTACCTGAGGGTTTCGCGCATGGTTTTGCGGCCCTTGAGGATTCTGTCTTTTTCTACAAGTGTTCCAATCCTTATAACAGGGCTTCAGAAATTGGCTTGATCTGGAACGATCCTGACCTCAATATCGATTGGCAAGTGCCCAATCCCATCATTTCAGAAAAAGATCAGCAGCTACCCACGTTGGCTGAATTGTTAAGAAAATCAGTAATTTCACGCAACTGAAATACTTTTTTAATCTTGAGACAATCGTATTTTTTTAAAACTGGTCTTTACCTGTTTGTAACTTTGCTCATCTCTTCATGCGCATCGTATAAACAGAATATCATGTTTACGGTGCCGGAAGGTTACGCATTAGCGAAACACGTTGATGCTGTCGAAAAGAATTACACGATACAAAAGAATGACTACCTCATGATTGAGGTTTATACCAATAGTGGTGAGCGTCTGATCGATCCGGATTTAAAGCTAAGCCAAACGAACTCCAATATAACCCTTGATGAAAAGAAGGAAACAACTACGTACCTGATTAATGATTCAGGGACAACTCGATTTCCAATGATAGGCGAAGTGAAGTTAGAAGGTCTTACGTTACTACAGGCGGAGGATATTTTGAAACAAGCATACGCCAAGTTTTATGAGCAACCCTTTGTTCGATTGAAGTGCACAAATAAACGTGTCGTTGTTTTAGGAGGGCCGGGTGGCATAAGCGGAAGTGTTGTGCCGTTGATAAATGAAAATATGAAATTGACAGAAGTCCTTGCATTATCGAAGGGATTGAATAGCGACTCGAAGGCCAGCAATATTAGGGTCTTGCGCGGAGATCAGGCATACGTTGTTGATTTTAGTACTCTTGAAGGATTCGTTAAAAACAACATGATCATGGAGCCAGGTGATATCGTTTATGTTGAGCCTGTTCGAAGACCTTTTAGCGAAGGCTTACGTGACAATGCCGCATTGCTTACTATTTTCACCAGCATATCAACGCTGATAATTGTGCTGATTTCACTTTAATGCACACTACGTTGGAGAATCAAAAAAATATCCGATTACAATCACCCGCAGAAGAAGGAATTGACTTCAATACACTCCGTGCCGTTGTTCGCCACAACTGGTTCTGGTTATTGATCATTTTTATTGCCATCAATAGTATTGCTTACCTAACAATTCGATACACGAAGAATGTATATGAGTCACGGTCAGAACTAAAGTTAGATATTAAGAAGAATGCTTCAGAGCTTGGAATAAAAAGTGTTGTTGAAGATCAGAATATCAACGTGGTTTCAGGTGAGATTGAAATTATAAAGTCAAAGCTGTTCTTAAGCCACGTTATTGATTCTGCAAAGCTGGATGTGAGTTATTACAGCATTGGTCGTTTGTTAAACGATGAACTGTATTCAAGTGCACCCTTTATCATAACACATCATGTAAAGAAAAGCAATCGGTTTTTAAATACACCGATTTACCTGGATGAAAAAGACACGAAGAGTTTTACCCTTACCATTGGTGATCAGGGTGAAGAGGTAATGGCAAAATACGGAAAACTGATTTCTTTACCAGGATTGGAGTTAACGATAGATAGAAATGATAATTTCACGAAGGGTACAGAGATTGGCTATTTCTTTATTTTAAATAGTCACGATGTATTGCTTGATTACCTTTCGAACAGGCTTGAAGTTGAACCCATTAACTTTAGTGCGAATACCGTACGGATTTCATTTAAAGATAATAATCCTACCAAGTCCTTTTCCATTTTAAATAAGATTGACACGATCTATCTTCAGTACAGTAACGAGCAAAAAAATCTGGCGACCAAACAAAAGATAGACTGGGTATCAAATGAGCTTGCTCACATTGAAAAAAGAATGGAAAACTTTGAAAATTATTTCGAGGATTTTACACTTCAGAACAAAACCAATAACATGGATGATGACCTGAAGAAAACAGTGGCGGCTATAAACCGAATTGATTCCCAACGATATGAAATGACCAGAAGAGTAAAGGATATCAATAGTCTGGTAGATGGCCTTAATCAAGGTGATTTTTTTGTCTCGCTGTCACAACGGGAATTTCTTCCGCTTTCGCTTGAGAAGAATTTGGAAACACTCGAGCAACTTTACCTGGATCAGGAGAAATTAAAGCTTTCCTATAGTGAGGTTACATTTGCCTTCCGCGAAAAACAAAAGGAGATTGAAACATTACAAAACAAAGCGCTAGCGCAATTGACCGAGTTAAAAACAGAATCACTTAGGAAATTGCAAGAACTAAATCAACGCAAGATACAATCGGAGAATACCTTTGCCAGTCTTCCGGATAAGAGCACAGAGTTTTCCAAAAACCTCAGGTTCTACAAACTGTATGAGCAATTTTACCTATCATTAATGCAATCAAAATCAGAATTTGAAATTGCGCAGGCGGGTAGTATCCCTGATTTCAAGATCCTGTCTCCAGCCACCATGCCCAATTATCCGATCTCGCCAAATAAATGGATGATTACCGGTATTGGTTTTGTGGCGAGTCTTGTTGTGAGTCTCTTTTTTATAGGAACATTGTATTTGCTGAATAATAAGATCACCAATATTTCGGAATTAGAAAGGATAAGAGAAGTGCCTGTGCTGGGCGTTGTGCCTTCATCACGCTATTCAAAAGAAAATGGCCTTCATATTATTGACCATCCGAAGTCCATGGTAAGTGAGGCCATTCGCACGTTGCGAACGAATCTTGATTTCTTCAATACAAATCTGAATCAAAAAGTAATTGCAATTTCTTCCACTGTTTCAGGCGAAGGAAAATCATTTATTGCAATGAATCTCGGTGGTGTTATAGCGTTATCAAAAAAGAAAGTAATTCTTCTAGATCTTGATATGCGCAAGCCAAAAATAAATCTTCCGACTTCAGTGGAGGATAAATCGAAGGGAGTGAGTACAATTTTGATTCGAAAGAATAGCTGGCAAGAGTGTATTACAAAAACGCAGTTAGAAACCTTCGACTACATCGCTTCTGGTCCACATCCGCCAAATCCATCTGAGCTGTTGCTGAATGGTGAGTTTGAAGGGCTGTTAAGTGAATTAAAAAAGAATTACGATTATATCATTCTAGACACGCCACCCGTTGGACTTGTAACTGATGGTATCATGGCAATGAAGCGCGCTGATATTTCGATTTACATATTCCGGGCAAACTATTCCAAGAAGGATTTTATGGGTAACCTTCAGCGCATTATTAACATCAATAAGTTTTCAACAATCACTACTTTGCTGAATGCTCTTCCTTCCACCGGGGAGAACAGTTATGGCTACGGCTATTACGAGGAACCTAAAAGAAGAAATTCGATATTGAATTTTTTTAAATCATAATGTTCAATTGGCTAAAGAAAAAAGATACAGTATCTCCTGCCGAAGCGTTGCGCATCGACATTCACTCTCATCTTCTTGCGGGAATTGATGATGGTGTTAAATCGGTTGAGCAATCAGAAGAAATTATCAGACACTTTCAGCAATTAGGATATACCAAGCTCATCACAACACCTCATGTGATTAGTGATTCGTACAAGAACACGCCAGAGATAATTAGGGAAAAACTTCACGAACTTCAACACCATCTCCATAAAGTAAATGTAGATGTTGATCTTCAGGCGGCTGCCGAGTACTATTTAGATGACTATGTATTTAAGTTGGTTGAACAGGATAAAGAGATGCTTACGTTTGGAAAGAAGCATCTGCTCTTCGAAACCAATTTCTTAACAGAACCCCTTAACCTGAAGGAGTTTGTTTTTATGGCAACAGTTAAAGGATACAAACTCATCCTGGCTCATCCCGAACGTTATCAATATATGTATCATAATATTGATAAGGCAGGCGATTTGATTGACCGGGGTGTTCTATTGCAAATGAACATCAATTCTATCGTTGGACATTATGGACCAGAAGTGCAGTCAGTAGCAAAAAAACTAATTGATAGGGGATGGGTGCATTTTCTCGGCAGTGATTGTCATCACATGCAACATGCAAAATTGATTGGTGATGCTCAAGCGATGAAGTACTTTCAGAAAGCCCTATCTTTACCAATCTTAAACAACACACTATAGATGATAGCAGTCACGGGTGCAAATGGTCTTCTTGGAAATTATGTTATCCGGGAATTGATTGCGAAGAATGAATCGGTTCTTGCATTGAAGCGAGCCAATAGTGACACCTCCATGCTTGCTGATATTGAAAACAAAATAACATGGTGCGATGCTGATATTCTTGATCCTGTTTCATTGCACGAAGCCTTTGAAAAGGTGACGCATGTCATTCACACCGCAGCAATTGTTTCATTCAATCCGAGCAGAGCAAAAGAAGTAATGAATGTGAATGTCCAGGGCACACGTAATGTTGTGAATACCTGCTTAGCCCTTGGCATTAAACGCCTTGTTCATATTAGTTCTGTTGCGGCTTTAGGTCGGCAAAAGGGGCAAACACATGTTGATGAAAAAAATAAATGGGTGAGCAACGCACTCAATAGTGTTTACGCTGAATCAAAATATGGATCAGAGCTTGAAGTTTTTCGTGGGCAAGAAGAAGGGTTGAGCACCGTTATTTTAAATCCATCCGGTATCCTTGGGCCAGCCAATTGGAATCGCAGCAGTGCTCAACTTTTTAAATATAGCTGGCAGGAAAAACCATTCATCACAGCGGGTTTTTTAAATTATATAGATGCACGCGATGTAGCGAGTATTGCGTATCAATTGCTTCATCATAAAATTGAAGGAGAGCGTTTTATTGTGAGTGGAGGAAATATTTCGTATGAAAATTTCTTTGGAAAAATGGCGAAACTTTTCAATAAAAAACCACCTCATATTAAGCTAGGTAAAACACTGTTAAATGTGTTGGCTCGTATGGAGAGTTTTCGTACCCTTTTCACCACTTCCGAACCGCTTATTACGCCCGAAACAGCACGCTTTGCAGGAACGGAATTTCTTTACGAGAATCAGAAAATAAAAAACCTGCTCCAATTTGAATTTCAATCGATTGATCAGACGCTGCAATGGTGCTGTGAATATTACATTCAGAAAAATCAATCCAAAAAAATAGGATAAAAGGTCTTAGCTTTACGTCAGATTTACCTATTTTAGGAAAACCTTTTAGTCCATGTCAAAAGAATATCGCAACAGAGAAGAAGGAAATGAGTTGATTAAGCGTTTTGAGGACCATCTGCGAAAAAAGAAAACTGAATTTTACGACCTTGGTGCCTACGAGCAGATTATAGATCATTATATGATGCGCGGCAAGCACAATAAAGCGCTTAAAGCTGTCAATCAAGCCATTAGTCAATATCCTTTTTCTACCGAATTAATCACGGTTAAAGCCCAGATTTTGTCGAATCTCGAAGAGTTTGATCAGGCACTTGAACTGCTTGATCAGGCTCATGCACTTCAGCCAAACGATCCGGAAATTTATTTAACCAAGGGGTCTATTTACTCTTTGAAAGGAGAGCATGTAAGTGCAATCGAAAATTTTGAATTAGCCTTATCCCTTGCTGAAGATAAAGATGAAGTGTATTACAGCATTGGTCTGGCGCATCAATCGATGAGTGATTTCCAATTGGCAATCGATTCGTATAAAAAAGCAATCGAATTAAATATTAATCACGATGGCGCTTTGTATGAATTGGCATATTGCCTTGATATCACTGGTCAACTGGAAAGCAGCATCGAGTACTATCAGAAGTTTATTGATGAAGATCCATACTCAACCGCTGCATGGTATAACCTCGGTATTGTTTATAACAAACTTGAAAAATTTCAAGAGGCGCTTCATGCTTATGATTACGCTGTAACGATTGACGAGACGTTTGCTTCCGCTTATTTCAATATGGGAAATACCCATATGAATCTTAGCGAATACACAAAAGCGTTAGATGCATTCAGAAAGACAATTGATATAGAAGGACCAAGTCCGGAAGTGTATTGCTGTTTAGGTGCTGCGTATGAAAGTTTAGAGCAATATGATTTAGGTCTGAAATATTTTCAGAAGGCTGCGAAGTTGGATACGTTGTATGATGAAGCATGGTTTGGAGCAGGCGCATGTTTAGAAAAACAAGAGAAGTGGTTTCAGGCACTTCACTTTTATAACAAAGCATTAAAGATCAATACCGAAAATGCAGAGTATTGGAAGTCCGTTGCGCATGCTGAATTTAAGGTAGGCAATACGGTATCCAGTATTGATGCATATGAAGAGGCGTGTAAACTTGATCCAACCGATAAAGAAATTTGGCTTAACTGGTCGTTCATTTATTTTGAACAAGGCGATTATGATAAAGCGATAGAGACCTTGTTAAATGGTTTCAAAGATGTTCCAGATGATGCGGAGTTCTTTTACCGCATGACCGTTTACCTGATCGAAGGTGGTCGTTTTAAGGAAGCATTTAATTATTTGGAAAATGCATTAATTTTGGATTTTGATGGCCATGCGGCATTGTTCGATTTTTTCCCTAAAATTGAGACCCAAAAGGCCTTATTCAAGATCATCGAACAATTTAGAAAAGATAACAGCTAATGAATTACGAAATTAAGAATCTGCCTGAGCGAACACAAAAGCCCAGACAATATGGTTTTACTATGATGATGGACAAAGGCCTAAGTGTGCGTGAAGCAGAGGACTTTGTAAGTAACTGTACGGACCATACCGATATCGTAAAACTAGGATGGGCAACATCTTACGTAACACCAAATCTAAAGGATAAACTTGCTGTCTATAAAAATGCGGGCCTCCCGGTTTATTTTGGAGGAACTTTGTTTGAAGCGTTTGTCATCCGCGATCAGTTTGATGAATACCGTAGAGTATTGGATAAATATGATCTTTCTTTTGCTGAGGTATCAGACGGATCGATGGATATTGATCATGATAAGAAGTGTGATTACATCACAAAATTATCAGAGCAGGTAACCGTGTTATCAGAAGTTGGGTCTAAGGATGCAGATAAGATTATTCCTCCGTATCAGTGGATTGAATTAATGCAGAAGGAACTCGATGCTGGTGCATGGAAAGTAATAGGTGAAGCACGCGAGAGTGGTAATGTAGGACTATTCCGATCAACTGGCGAAGTACGTTCCGGACTTGTTCAGGAAATCCTAACGAAGATTCCGTTCGAGAAAATTATTTGGGAAGCGCCTCAAAAAGCACAGCAAGTCTGGTTTGTTAAGTTGCTTGGTGCGAATGTAAATCTGGGCAACATTGCACCTGAAGAAGTAATTCCTTTAGAGACCATCCGCTTAGGTTTGCGTGGTGATACCTTTCTGCATTTTTTGGGCATCGAAAAAAAGAAAACAAATACTGCCCCGCCATTTGAGATTGACTAAGTCAAAGGCATTTTGAGAAATTTAAGAGACTACATACTTCTGTATATAAAAGGTATTGCAATGGGTGCGGCAGATGTGGTGCCTGGCGTTTCCGGTGGTACCGTTGCGTTCATTACCGGAATTTACGAAGAGCTTCTGTATTCAATAAAAGAAATTGATATTGAATCAATGAAGCTCTTGATTAAGTTCGAGTTCGCTTTATTCTGGAAAAAGATTAATGGAAATTTCTTAGCCGTATTAGTTGCCGGCATTGTAACCAGTTTATTTTCGTTGGCAAAATTGATGATGTATTTATTGAGACATCATCCTATCTCCATTCGGTCGTTTTTCTTTGGATTGATTTTAATCTCAGCACCGTTTATGTTTCGGGAAATTAAAAAGTGGAATGGCCTCGCTGTTCTATCTTTTATTATTGGAGTTGCCATTGCTTATGCGATCACTATATTATCACCGATGCAATCACCCGATAATCTTGTGATCGTTTTCTTCGCGGGTGCGTTAGCCATTTGTGCCATGGTATTACCAGGCGTTTCAGGGGTGTTTATATTGTTGTTAATTGGAAAATATCAATTCATTGTTACATCGCTGATAAATTTCGATATTCTTGTCATTCTTGTATTTCTTACGGGTTGTTTAGTGGGAATTCTTAGTTTTTCCAGATTTTTATGCTGGATAGTAGATAATTATCACAGTGCTACAGTAGCTTTACTGGCCGGTTTTATGATTGGCTCGTTAAACAAGGTATGGCCTTGGCGCGAAGTTTTGGAATATGTTACGAACAGCAAAGGCGAGCAGGTTCCTGTATTTGATAAAAGTGTTTTACCTTGGCATTTTATGGCCACAACAAGTAAGGACCCTCAGGTTTTCCAGGCAATTTTAATGATGGCGCTTGGTGTTTTTATAATAGTAGTATTGGAAAAGATTGCGACAAGACTTAAAACTAAAATCTGAACATGGAAAAAGTATTCGGACTAATTGGTGCTACCGTTAGTCATTCATTCTCTAAGGCTTATTTCGATGAAAAATTCTTCCGTGAGGGTCTTCGTGATTATCACTATGAATTATTCCCCTTGAATAGCATCAATGACATTGAGTCTTTGTTGAAAGACACAAAAGGATTGACAGGTCTTAATGTTACCATTCCATATAAGGAACAAGTATTTAAATATTTGGATGAAGTAGATGGTTTTGCAAAAAGAATTGGAGCCGTTAATGTCATTAAAATTAAAGACGGCAAGCTTCAGGGTTTCAATACAGATTCAGATGCATTCTTTGAAACCATTGAAAAGTGGTTGCCAGAAGAAAATAAACTAAGTGCTTTGATTTTAGGAACAGGTGGCTCTTCAAAAGCGGTTCAGGAAGCGTTGAAGAAGTTGGGAGTAAGCTTTACTATTGTGTCGCGTGAAGCAGGTAAAGGTAATTTGACGTACACTGATCTGGAGAAGGATTCTTCACACATTAAGAATAATTTACTCGTCATTAATACAACACCATTGGGCATGAGTCCAAACACGGAAGCTATGCCTCCGATTGATTTTGAACATATTGGTGCTGATCATTATGTATATGATCTGATCTACAATCCTGCACGCACGATGTTCCTACAAAAGGCAGAGATGAGCGGAGCGAAAATTAAAAATGGATTAGAAATGCTTCACATCCAGGCTGAGAAATCGTGGATGATTTGGAATAATTGATAGCGAAGTTAATCGTCATCGCTTTACAAAATCGCCCCTTCGGAATAAGGGGCGATTTTGTTTTTAGACTGTTGGAACTATTTCGATCAGAGAAACCATTAACTTTTAACAATTAACATATAACCATTAACTTCCCTCTATGGATTATAAACTCACAAGCGAATACGTACCTACAGGCGATCAGCCCAAGGCCATTGAACAACTTATTAATGGTATCAATGCAAATGAACCGCATCAAACCTTGTTGGGTGTTACGGGCTCTGGTAAAACGTTTACGATGGCCAATGTTATTGCACGCACAGGTAAGCCTACCTTGATCCTGAGTCACAACAAAACACTAGCGGCTCAATTGTATGGAGAGTTCAAGCAGTTCTTTCCAGAGAATGCGGTCGAGTATTTTATTTCATACTACGATTACTATCAACCTGAAGCCTTTATTCCTTCTTCGAATGTTTACATCGAAAAGGATCTTTCGATAAATGAAGAAATTGAAAAGCTTCGATTGAGTGCCACCTCTTCTTTGTTAACAGGAAGGAGAGATATTATTGTGGTAGCTTCTGTATCGTGTATTTATGGTATCGGTAATCCAGATGAGTTTGGTAAGAATGTAATTAAGCTAAAGGTAGGAGAGACCATAGCGCGTAATAAATTACTATTTGGTCTGGTAGATATTTTATACAATCGAACCGAAGTTGAATTTAAGCGTAGCACCTTTCGAGTGAAGGGTGATACCGTTGATGTCTATCTTTCGTATGCCGACTATGCCGTACGCATTTATTTTTGGGGCGATGAGATTGAATCTATGCAGCGCATTGATCCGATTAGTGGTAAGAAAATTTCAGATGAAACGGTTGTTACTATTTTTCCAGCCAATCTTTTTGTTACAGCAAAAGACTCCTTGTACCAGGCAATGAAAGAGATTCAGGATGATATGGTGGCACAAGTCGGCATGTTTGAATCGGAGCTTCGTCATTTAGAAGCAAAGCGATTAAAAGACCGAACTGAATTTGATTTAGAGATGATGCGCGAACTCGGTTATTGTTCGGGTATTGAAAACTACTCGCGTTATTTTGACCGAAGAGCCCCTGGAGCGCGACCATTCTGTTTGATGGATTATTTTCCGGATGATTATTTATTGGTGATTGATGAGAGTCACGTGACAGTTCCTCAGGTTCGTGCGATGTGGGGAGGTGATCGATCGCGCAAAGCAAATTTAGTGGATTACGGTTTCCGTCTTCCTTCTGCTTTAGATAACAGACCACTTACCTTCAATGAGTTTGAAACGCTGATGAATCAGGTTGTATATGTAAGTGCAACACCATCAGAGTATGAACTAAGAAGATCAGAAGGAGTTGTAGTGGAACAGGTGATCAGACCAACGGGATTACTCGATCCGGAAATTGATGTCCGACCAAGTAGAAATCAGATTGATGATTTGTTGGAAGAGATTGACGAGCGCGTAAAGAAGAAGGAACGTGTATTAGTGACAACACTTACTAAACGCATGGCTGAAGAACTCACTAAATACATGGATCGTGTTGGTGTGAAGTGTCGCTACATTCACTCTGAAGTGAAGACACTCGATCGGGTCGAAATTTTGCGTGAGCTTCGAATGGGTGTGTATGATGTATTGGTAGGTGTGAACTTATTGCGTGAAGGACTTGATTTACCTGAAGTTTCGCTTGTTGCCATTCTCGATGCAGACAAAGAAGGATTCTTACGCAATCAGCGCTCGCTGATTCAAACCATTGGTCGTGCAGCGCGTAATGAAAACGGAAGAGTGATTATGTATGCTGATAAAATTACAGAGTCGATGCAATTGGCTATTGATGAAACGAATCGCAGAAGACAAAAGCAAATTGATTATAATTTAGCGAATGGCATAACACCAAAAACCATTCTTAAATCAATGGAATCTATTTTGGGACAGACCAAAGTGGCCGACTCTAAGAAATCAACAAAGAATTACTATGTAGAAAACGAAGAAGCATCATTAGCTGCTGATCCTGTTGTTGCGTATCTTAGTAAAGACGAATTGATGAAGATGGCTGATCGTACACGAAAGGCAATGGAGAAAGCAGCAAAAGAATTGGAGTTTATGGAAGCTGCGAAATTGCGTGATGAATACATGGCCATTCAGAAGATGATTGAAGATAAGAAATAGAAAGTAATTGATGAAGAGCTAACTTTTAAGATTAGTAAAGCAAAACGCCTAAATCTAAGCATATGAATATTCTATTGATTAGTCTGACCATTTTTTTCGGTTGTGCAGCGCTGATTTTTATTATGGCACTATTCACAAAGAAAGGTTATGCCATTGAACGTGAAATCGTGATCGATAAATCCAGTAGTGATGTATTTCAATACCTCAGGCATATTAAGAATCAGGATAAATTCAGTAAGTGGGTAATGATGGATCCTAACATGAAGAAAGAATTTCGAGGTAATGATGGAACCGTTGGATTTGTGTATGCCTGGGAGGGTAATAAGCAAGCCGGTAAAGGTGAGCAAGAAATCATAAGCATTGAAGAGGGTAAATATCTCGGCCTGGAAGTTCGTTTTGAAAAACCCTTTGCTGCAGTGGCAAGTACTCCGTTTAGAGTAGAAGCAGTATCTCCGCAACAATCAAAAGTGACATGGGGCATGACGAGTAGTATGAATTATCCTATGAACATTATGCTTCTGTTCATGAACATGGAAAAGTTGTTGGGAAAGGATATGGAGACCAGTCTGAAAACACTTAAGGGTATTCTGGAGAAGTAGCAATCATTTTCAAATTTCACTTTTTTTATTGCAAGCACTTCTATTACAATGCGTAGTTGGATGCCGATTGTCTTTTATATTTGCATCCATAAATGATAATCATGACAAAACGGTATTTATTTTTTCTGGCTTTTATTTTTTTAACTTCTTTTTCACACGCTCAGATTGCAAAGGATTTTTTAGTAGGGGGTGGGTTCGACCTGATTAAAACGGATAACGATGGCTTTGTGAAAAAAGCACAGTTTGGCATTGAAGGTAACTATTTCCTCACCCGTAAATTCACAGCATCCGCTGGAGTTGATTTTTGGACAAATGATCACGTGAGTCTTGTATTGGGGGGAAGATGGTATCCAGTAGATAATGTTTTTGTTCGCGCTCGTGGATTGATTGGCGAAAACGATTTGGCCATTGGTGGTGGCTGGGCAAAACCCATAAATGAAAACTGGCGTTTTGAGGCGATAGGTGATTTCTACTTTAAAGTTGATTTTTCAATTCGTGTGGGCGCAGTATACGTCATTCGAATGAAGCAAAAATAAAGTACAAGGTGTAAGTGATGAAGTACGAGGTTTGGTTAGCTGAATAGTTTAATTCCATCAACTCGTACCTTGTAATTCATACTTCGTACCTTAACCTTTATGCATAGCCCTGCTGTCGATAATTATTTGTTTGATATGCCCGAAGATATTCGAATGACATTCGAAGTACTTCGGGAAATTATTTTTGACACGGTCAAAGATGTTGAAGAGTGCGTAAAGTGGAATTATCCTTTTTATTCTAAGAATGGATTTCTTTGTTACCTGTCTTACAATAAAAAAGAGAAGAAAGTCGCTCTTGGTTTTATTGAAGGTTGTGCCATGGAGGATAAATACCATGTTCTAAATCATGACACACGGAATATTAAAAAACTTTTTATTGATAGCGCAGATGCCATTGATATAAAGATGATTCAGTATTTTCTGAAACAGGGAGTGAAAATCAATCAGACGAAGGCAAAGAATTTTGTGAATATTCCGAAGAAAGGAAAGTGATTGGTGAACTCCTTCATTTTTTAAATCCATAAGGACAATGCCTGCAGCCACTATTGCAACAGGATCCCCGTAATAAGTGGTATTGTTCTGTAAAAACATAGAATCCATTCTCGATGTAATAATGGATGTTTTCTATTTGTTCGCTTGGTTTTGGAAAGGACTTTCCCTTTAATGCTGAGACTTTACTTTCAATTTCAGTTAAACAATTCGCACAAAGACATCCAAAGTAAGTATGGTCTAAAAATTTTCTCGTGACATCGCTCAATGAAATAGTTGAGCATTGACAATTACTCACATCGCCTACCTTGCATTCGAATCGTGAGCTACATCGCTTGCATACAAGGATCTCATGTTTTCCTTCGTTTTCTTTGGATATGATTCGTGATTCACTCATGCCAATCTCATTTCAATAAACCAATAGTTCCCAATGTGTGAGGTAGAGCCAAAGGTAATATCAATTCGATTCTTAAATAAGGGTGTATTCACCACCAATGTGTGATATTCTCCATTCTCACCGCAGGCATCAACCCCAATTCTTTCCAGCTCATCAATTAAATCTTCATCAATTTTTCTACCTAAGAATCTTTCACCCATTGTTTCGTTACACGAAACAATGTAGGTCTCAATTCCGCTGTCCAACATTTGAAGTACCAATGCTTTTCGATGTTGTTTCCATAAAGGAAGAATGGCTTCTATTCCAACAGCAGTACAAACTTTTTCTTCCCAATCCCGATGAGCCTGAAGATCAATGTCGCCAAAGACCCCATATGAAATATTGAATTCCAATTTCAGTTTCTCAAGGGTTTCAATAAAGATTTTTTCATACGATTCCCAACTCGCAGGCTTTGTTACGATTGGTAAGTTTAGCATGCTGGCTTGTTTTTCCAGAACTGGTTTTGGAATAGCATGACTTCTGCTCACCATGTTGTTTTCATTCATCATATTCAGTAACACCACAGGAGTATGACCTTCTTCAATGGCCTTCATCATTGCGAAGCAACTGTCTTTTCCGCCACTCCAACTGGTAACAAAAAGGCTCATATAGTGAATGCGAATTTTGAATTTATTGTCAGCGCCTTTTCTTTTAAATGAGGTTCAAGCGCGAAAAGATCAGGATTAAATAATGAAGCCAGTACTTCGATTCCATCTACTAATGTCGAAGCAGATGGTTGTGTGAATAATTCGAAATCAACAATAAACACCTTTTCATTTCTCACAGCCTGGAGTGAAGACCACTCTGGTTTGGAGCTGAGTAAATGTAATTCTTCAAGACTTCTTTCCGGACGAAATCCACAGGGTGCAATCACCAGAACTTCTGGATCATACTTAACTACTTTGCTCCACTGTGTAACAATGCTATCACCTTTTGGATTCGATAGCATATCAATTCCACCCGCCATGGCAATTTGATCAGGTATCCAATGGCCACAATTGTAGATTGGCTCAATCCATTCCATCAGCATAACTCGCTTCGGTTTTGCTTTTTCTTTGCGAAGTGTATCGATGATGGAATCAATTCGCGCTTGCAGATTGCTTAGATAAGCATATGCTTTTTCTTCTTCACCCAAAGCAGAAGCAATGGTAATGGCAGTTGCAAATACATCGTCAAGTCCAGAAGGAGTAAGCGCAATCAATTTTGGTTGTTTACTCAACTTTGCTACGGCTGCTAATGTACACGCTGTATCAATCTGACAAACCTCACAAACATCTTGTGTAAAGATAATATCGGGTTGAATGGCTTGAAGTAAATCGTCATCTACATAATACAAACTTTTGCCTTGTGCTTTACTGGCACTGAAAATGGTATCAATCTCTTTGCTGGTGTAGGTATTGCCTTCCAGGAAATAGCGAACTACTTTGTGTTTCTCATTCAACGCTTCCTGTGGACATTCGAAAGTGATGCCATGCAACAGATGTTGCATGTTCATGTCGTAAATCATTTTGGTAGCAGCAGGCAAGAAGGAGCAGGCTTTCATTGAGATATGATTTAGAACTTGTGATAAAAGAATTTAAAGTTTAGAGTAGGCAATCCTGAAGAGGGTTCAGGATTGCCGGGTGCCCACCCATTACTCACTCAAATGAAGTCTAAGAATTGGAAACTTCAGTTGTACAAATTCAAAGCTTCCAAACAGGAGCGCTCCGAATACCAGGTTCCCCAACAATACCTTTTGCAGATAAGGTAATGCGAGATAATAACACATCATTAGTCCGTGCCAGTCGCGGGTAAAAGGTAGGCCAGTAGTGATGTCTGTTCCACCACCAAGCCACACACCCATATCTGATACAAGCCAATGAATGAGTGCACAAGCTGTAGCTGATATGACTACACTCTTAATCGAAACGTTCTTAATGTATTGTCCGATGCTTACCATCAATGCAAAACTTGCGTAAACCCACGCGAAGCCATCATAGAAAAATACCCATTCATTGAAAACCAAAAAGCGATTAATGAAAATATCAGTGAGCCACAGCGTAAGCAATGGAACGAGATAAGCTTTCCACTTGTCCTGATAATAACATCCGCCAAACATCGCCATTGCTCCAAGAGGAGTCAGGTTGAATAAGGTTGGAAGGAATCCGCCAGAGTTTGTAAGTCTGAACATACCCGCAGCCATAATAAATGCGGCAAGTATAAATGGACGAGGATTGATTTGTTGTTTCATTTGTGATTTGCTATTATTTAAAAGCACATCCATTCGGCCCAATACCTACTGTACTTGTCTTTATTAAAGTTCCACTGGCATCATATACATCAATGCTTCCTGATGAACTAAAATTAGGAGCATAGCAACCAATGACATTTCCATTGAACGGATCAACGGCTAACCCATAATAGCTTTTGTTTTTGAATACAGTAGCAGGTAAGGATGTTGCTGATGTTGATAATGAATAGAGGCCACCATCATACGTGTAGTATAATGTAGTACCATCAGGCGAGATGGTTAGGTTGCTTGGATTGCCTTTGATTTTATCAACCGTAAGGCGTAATGTTTCTTCATTACTACTATTGATTTTGCTAATAGAGCCAAACGTGCTATTTTCTTCATCCACTGTAACCCAATCTTCTTCGTATGCAGTTGCTCCGCTAGAAGCCACCCAAATGTTTCCATCCTTATCGAGTTGAATACTATTTGGCTTATCGCCTATTGTAATGGTTTTCACAATCGCATCTGTATTTGTGTCAATCACTTTTACAGTGTTGTCATTACCATATCCACCGGAGTTGGTTACATAAACTTGAGAGCCTACTTTCAACATTTGGTTGGCACCTGATCCTGTTGAAATAGTCTTCGTTACTTTGTTTGTAGTAAGATCAATTACTTTTACAGTTCCTGTTACGCCATCAACACCCCAATCGGATACGTATGCTTTTGTTGAAGACACTCCTACAAAATATCGTGGACTTGGTAACTCTTCAGTGATGGAAGTCACATATGTAAAGCTATTGACATCAATCACTTCAATCTTAGAAGAATTTTGTACAACGATGTAACCTCTACCTTCGAAAATAGTCATTGATTGTGATTGATCTCCAAGCGGATGTTCAATGTTAAAAATAAGGTCATTGACTACTTCATCTGTTTTGCGATCGTAGTAAGAGAGAGAGGTGTTACTGTTTCCCCAAGCACCCTCGTTCACAATAAAAAACCCTGATTCTCCTGGTTTTATTGGTGTTGGATCGTCTGAACACGACTGAATAAAAATCATTACGGCCAGCACAACCAGTACGCCTAATGATCTGAAAAAATTAGATGTAATCTTCATAAAGAATTGTTTTTGTTAAAATTGATAGTCACTCCGGTTTTAAAATTTATTCCGGGCATAGGATAACCTGGCCTGTATCGATATTCAGTATTGAATACATTATTCACTTCTCCATTGAGGGTTATCTGCACGACTTTAATCGGGAGCGATTTGCTTATCGATAGGTTGGTAAGATTAAATAATGGAAGTGCGTTGGATTCACTATTATCAGTGGTTGTATACTGTTTTCCGGTAAGGCTATTCATGATGTTGATGTGGAATCCTTTGTAAATAAATCGAGCGGTAGCACTGAATTCATGATGAGGTGTGAACGGCAATTGTTTGTCTAACTCATTTGGATTCGAATTGTTAGCGTAAAGCGTTTTATTCGTTGAGCGAGTAAAACTATATTGAGTAGATAATTCCATAATTACGTTACCCAAAACAATGTGACCAGCGCCTTGTAATTCTACTCCCCGCGACCAGACTTTTTTAATGTTAAGAGGAGACCATACCATATACTGATACCATAAAATCCAATTGTCGACATCGTTGCTGAATGCAACAGTTGAGAAGGAAATTGATTTTGTGTTTTTGGAATTCGATTTGGAAAACTTTAATCCTACTTCGCCACCAGAAGACAGTTCTGTTTTTAAGTCAGGATTACCCACAGCACCACCACCTTTCCAGTACAAATCATTAAAGGTAGCCAGCCGATAATTGCGCGAAACGGTTCCATATACCTCAAGACCTTTTATTAAAAATGTTTTTGCCGTAATGGATGGAGCGAAAGGAGCAGCTTCTCCATTTACAAATTCTTCCCTCATGGCTAGCGCAAACTCCCATCGGTTTACAGGGTTCCATTTAAATGCGCTGAAAAAAGCAATTCGATTTCGAACCGGAGCATCATTACCAAACTCATCTACTTTTCCTTGCTCCCAGGTATAATTAATCCCAGAGGATAGATTTAGGTTATGTATGAAATTGAAATTACCTTCTGCGTTGTTGATGAATGTATTGAATGTGCTGAGAGAAACACTACTATCGGAAGGATGATAGGCTAAATCATGTTTTATAAAAGCACCTTGATAACTTAAATCAAAATTCTGTTTAGTATAGTTCCATCCTCCAACAAATCGCCAGTATGTATTTTGCTCAATGGCTTGAGCCTTCTTTAACACCGTAGTGGGGTTAGGAACTTCATACGTGTTGTCTTGCCACCAAAGCTTTAGCGTTATCAAATGATTTTCAGCAGGCTGCCAGTAATTTTGTTGAAGAATGCCATGTTGGTTTGTAGCGGAGTGATCTCTTCGTTCTGTTGAAGGAGGTGAGGTGTTGGTATTGTTATACTTAAAGTCATTGTTAGATTGATTCGTAAAAAATTTGGTTGACGAAATGAATTTCTTACCACTCCAACTTATTGCAGCATCCTGATAGTAACTTCCGAATGACCCTACGCTTGCAAACGTCTTTAGTGTTAAGCCTTCATTGAAATGGGCTTTGCTGTTAAGAAGAATAGTGCCACCGATTGATCCATTTCCATATAGACTGGTTGTGCCGCCTGTTTGAATGGACGCATCATCAATAAAGCCAACAGGCACAAGAGATAAATCCAACTGTCCTGATAGCGGACTTAGTAAATTAATTCCATTCCATAGTATGCTTGTATGACTACTGCCAGTGCCTCTGAAGGATGCAGTTGCTAATCCGCCTGGCCCGTAACCGCGTACATGTCCGTAACCATATTTGCGCAACAAATCTGCAAGGCTTCCGGATGAGGCCAATGCACGCGTCATACTATCCACACGAAGTGTATACTTGCTGATAGCATAATTACCCAGACGGCTTTGCTCTACAATCACTTCATGAAGTTGCGTAACAGAGTCTTTGCTCTGTTGTGCACAAACTGAAAGTGATGCAAGAACACAAAGACCAATCCCGCTGAAGCGGAATACCAGTGTGATCAACATCTGAAAGCGTTAAAAGAATAAAATCAATTTGCCATTACCTTTTTCCCGAGATAAGAGCATTTTCAATTGTGTTGGCAGGTCTCCTGACTTGTGTTGGTTTGTCGGTCTTCCCATCCCGCGAGGTGCAGGACAGTGACTAAAGATGGGGACAAACCTTTTGAGAACACTTACAGTAGCGGGAACTGTTCCGGATTTACACCGAATTCCCTTTTAATCCCGACACATGTCGAGAACCAATACTGGTGCAATGATATATAATTTTTCTGAAAACCTAAATAACATCGAATCCGAACACAGTATGGATAGATTGATTTGTCTGTTAACCATTGATGCTAGCGCAAAAAAAATCCCATCTGAACCAGATGGGATTTTGTATTTATGATTTAATAGTGAAGACTACCAACGCTTTTTCTTCGCATCGCCACCACCACCGTATCCACCACTTGTGCGGGGACGTTTGGTGTATCCACCTCCACCACCATCTCTGCTACCTCTTGAAGAAGATGACGATGATGAGCTACTGCGTTTGTAATCGCGACCTGATGATTCACCACGTGACTCGCCTCTTGAGCTGCCACCGTGTGATCTTCCTTCTGTAACTTCAACGCGTACCTGACGGCCTTTGTATTCAACACCTTTAAAGCCATTGAAGATTGCTTCTGCCTGCTCTTTTTCTACTTCGAAGAAAGAGAATGCACCTTTCAATTCTACTTTGCCAATGAAGCGTCTATCGACACGACATGACTCTTGTATAAACTGAAGCATTTCAGGAACTTCCAATCCATCCATCTTACCTAAGTTGATGAAGAAACGGTTGCCACTTGAATAGCTATCATTTGCATTATCACGTCTTCCTGTTCCATCAACATTCAAATCAGGAGCATTCCGGTAATAATCTAAAAAGCGATTGAATTCAATTGATGCAAAACGTTTGATCAACTCTGATTTCGTTAAATCTTTCAATGCTGCTTCAACTGCTGGAAGGAATTCCGCAATCTCGTCATCATTCACTTTTACTTCGTGAACTTTGTGCATCAACGCCAGCAATTGTTTTTGACAAACTTCTGGTCCTGTAGGGATCGTTAATTTTTTGAAAGTTGACTTCAATGATTTTTCCAACTGCTTTACTCTTCCCAACTCACGTTTGGAAATCATCGCGATTGAAATACCTTTCTTACCAGCACGAGCAGTACGACCACTTCTATGGGTATAGAATTCCAATTCATCCGGAATATTCAAATGGATAACGTGTGTAATGTTATCAACATCAATACCACGAGCTGCCACGTCAGTTGCAACTAAGATTTGCAATCCACGTCCACGGAATTTATTCATTACACGATCGCGTTGTTGTTGCGTAAGATCACCGTGAAGTGCATCAGCACTGTAGCCATCTTTCATCAACATCTCGGCAATGCGTTGTGTGTCGATGCGGGTGCGACAAAAGATCAAACCAAAAATATCCGGATTGTAATCGAGGATTCTTTTCAGTGCAAGGTATTTGTCTTTATCCTGAACGATAACGTAAGTATGTTCAATGTTAACGTTACTGGTGTTTTGTTCGCCTACCTGAAGTTCGAAAGGATCTTCCATGTAGTTCTTCATGATGGCGCGTACTTCACGTGGCATCGTAGCAGAGAACAACCAAGTGTTTTTAGTATCAGGAGTGTATGAAAGAATTTTATCGATGTCTTCTTTAAAACCCATGTTTAACATTTCGTCAGCCTCATCTAACACCACAAACTTAATGGTGCCTAAAGAAATGGCTTTGCGATCGATCAAGTCAATTAAACGACCTGGAGTGGCCACAATAATTTGTGAGCCTTTCTTGATTTTTCTGATCTGGTCAGTAATGCTCGATCCTCCATAAACAGCAGTGATATTGATGTGCTTTAACTTTTCAGTAAAGTTCTCAAGGTCGCTCGCAATCTGCAGACAAAGTTCGCGCGTTGGGGCAAGGACTAGAGCTTGGGTGTCACGACTAGAGTCGTCAACCAAGTCTAAAAGGGGCAATCCGAAGGCAGCAGTTTTACCGGTTCCGGTTTGTGCAAGGCCAACAAAGTCACGATTCCCCTTCAATAAAACAGGTATGGCTTTTTCCTGTATGGGCGTGGGCGTTTCGAAGCCGATTTTTAGGACCGACTCAACAAGACCTTTGGACAGGCCTAATGATTCAAAAGATTTCATTAATTGATATTATGTAAGCCGCAAAGGTACAGTTAATTACTGACAAAACCGGACACCACCGCAACAACCATACGTCAGGCATGTTTTCTGGCTTGATGCAGAACTTTGTAGGGGGTTAATTAACGTTTGCGGAATAAAGGGAAGATGTTAAGCTTCCAGATGTAATAGTTAAATCACCTTAATCAAAATATTTTTAAACCAAACTTCATTGCTATGATCTTGCAAATCGATGTGACCTTTCTTTGTGAGACCATAATTCGGGAAGTCTTTCCATTTGCCTGATGCTACAAGCTTTTTCCAGTCGGCTGATTGAAATTCATACCCAACCACTTTTGTTCCGTTAAGCCAATGTTCTACGTGGTTGTTGTTTACGATGAGCTTACTTTCATTCCACTCACCAACAGATTTTACCGTTTTAGCACTTGGGGCATACATACCGTAACAAGCTCCTGAAAATTGCAGCGTTGTTAAGTCACCAGGATACCCTTCATCATCAATTACCTGATACTCGGGACCTGAAGCATAGGGCTCATCGAATTCTTCAGAAGCGCGATAGATTACACCGCTGTTTCCTTGTGCTGATATTTTCCAATCGAACATCAATTCAAAATTTTCATATTGATCGATGGTCATGATATCGGCACGCTTTTCGGTTTGGCCATCGATAAAGGGTTTGCAGTGTAAAGTGCCATCGATTACTTCCCATGTGTTGTTTTCTTTTCCTTTAAAAGTTTTCCAACCGTCCATTGTTTTTCCATCGAACAAAAGTTTCCAACCCTCCGCTTTTTGTTGTTCCGTTAAAACGGGAGCATCTGAAGCAATTGCTGTGGAAGATAGAGCGATGGAGTCAACGTCTGTTTGGGTATCATTCTTTTTCTGTTGACATGAAACGAACAGCGTTGCCATCAAAAGAAAGGAGAAATATTTTTTCATTGTGTTTATTTTAATGCGATGAAGGTAGGTATTTTATATTGTTCTAAAAACAGAAAACACTCTAAACCGCAGAGGGCGCAGAGTTACGCGGAGAATTTTGCAAGATTAATCGGCTATTTAAAGATTAGTAGAAATTTCTGATACGATAGGGTATTTACTCTGCGCATCTCTGCGCCCTCTGCGGTTATGTATTTACTCCGCGATGGGAAGCTGAACAATAAACTCCGCACCTTTGCCTTTCTGACTTTCGCAGGAGATTGTACCATTCATAGCATCAACGTATTTTTTAACAATGGACAAACCCAATCCGGAAGATTGCTCGCCTGACGTGGGTTGTGCACTAAGCTTTTGAAATTTTTTGAATAGTTTTTTTTGGTCTTCTTCATCTAATCCTTGCCCTTCATCTTTTACAGCAATATAAACATGGTGCTTTGTTGAGCGGAGTGTAATGTATACTGAGCTTTCAGGGTAAGAGAACTTAAGACTGTTCGAAAGCAGGTTTTCAAATATCTGTTTGGTATAATCTTCATTAACAGACACCATTACATTTCCGGATAGCGGTGATTGAAGAAGCTTAATCTTTTTGTTTGCTGCCCCTTCTTCAAATGATTTTACTATTGGGCTAAGAATATCGAAGATATTAATTTTTTGGAGTCTGATTTTCTCACTGCTTTCGATCGATTGAATGTCCAGTATTCGGCTAACCAAATCAACGTTTTGTTCGGCAACGTCTTTGGCTTTATTAACAATGTTGAGCTGATCCATCGATAATGTACCAGGATCTTGTACAAGCAAATTAAGAAGTCCCTTAATTCGTTTTAACGGACTCCGTAAATCATGAGAAACAATACCGATTAGTTCATTCTTCTCTTCGTTCAATTTTTGCAATTGAAGGTTTTGTGCTTCTACAATTTTGCGATAGCCTTCATGTTCATCTTTTAAGTATTTTACTATGAAGAAGAGCAACAGGAAAAGCATGGTTCCATTCAGATAGGAAACGAAATCTGCATTCTTAACAAATTGATACTTTGCAAAAATAAAGAGCAACCAGCAAAGAAAGGCCGGTAAGTAGATCAGTACTTTATTTCTAAAAATGGCGAGCGGAAAAATGCTTAACACTAAAAACATGTACTCCAAACTTCGAGTGGTTGAGAAGACGAAGCATACTATGCAGGTGAATGCATAGAGATTTGTAAAGAGAAGTATGGATGCAAGCAAGTATTTCTTTTTATGATGAAGGTAAATATTCACCATAAACATTAGCGCGAAGCCAAACTCGATGGATGCTAAAAGGAATCGAGGAAAAATGATATTGATGACAACAAAGATCAGGAGGATGATAATAATGAGAGCCGAGGTCTGATTCAGCAGCCGGATTTTTCGGGCGTCTTCATACGGCATCTTGTCAACAACGCCAACGTTTGATAAAGTATGCCAGGTTCCCTTCACAATAAAAATGAATACGTAGTTGCTCCTTTTAAATATACAGTATTCAAACAACCATTATTCTATTTCAATATCAATCGATCAAGGATTGACAATGCTTTCTTTTATATCATCAAAATACCAAATTTTGCCAAACATACCTACGCCCACCGTTTTTTCTTCGCCTTTTATCTTCACTTTAGCCAGCGAGAACACTTTGTAGTCGTCTATCTGAAGTGCATCGTCTTTTATCTTTACCGGAATGTTCTTCACGATTTCTTTAAACTTTTTCTTGTGGTTCGATTCATCCGGGTTAGAGAACCAGGCAATAGCCAACACAATCACCAGACCGATTAATATCCATTTTAGGAGTGCAGTGAAAATCTTATAAACAATGTAAACTGCAATGATGATGATGACGACTGCAAAAAATGATTCCATATGTGCAAGATTAGTATTGAGGGTTTAACTGGTCAATGATAAAAATCATAAAATCAAAATATCTTTCCAGGATTTAAAATACCTTTTGGATCGAAGGTTTGTTTAATGCCTCGCATGATCACCAGATTTGTTTCCTTCATGGCGATGGACATATAGGGTTTCTTAGCAATGCCTATACCGTGTTCACCCGAAAGCATTCCGCCTAAGCTGATGGTGAGCTTAAATATTTCGCCAATGCCTTCAATTACTTTTGTCTTCCAGTCCTCGTCACTCATTTGTTCCTTCATTACATCCACATGCAAGTTTCCGTCACCAATATGTCCATAGCAAATTGAATTGAACCCATACCGTTTTCCGATTTCTTTGATGCCATTGATGAGTTTAGGTAAGTTACCACGTGGCACGACAACGTCTTCAGCTTTATTAAGTGAGTATGCTTTAATACCCGGAGAAATATTTCTTCGGATTTTCCATAACTCATCCTTTTGTGCTGAAGTCTCGGCAAAAAGAATCTCGCCAACCTGGAATTTTTCTGCTACGTTCATTACTCGTTCGGCATCTCTCATCAAAACTTCTTCATCGTTGCCATCTAATTCACAGAGAATGTAGGCATCCATATTTTCAGGAAAAGGTGTCAAGACTTTAGCTGCATAAATCTTCTCGCAATAGTCGATCGTTTTCATGGCGGCTTCTCTCTCGAAGAATTCCATTCCTGAGGGTTGAACACCTTCTTTGAAAATGGCAGCGATGCTTTTACATGCTTCTTCATTCGTAATAAAAGGTATCAGCAACAACACAGACTTTTGCGGAAGGCCTCTTAACTTGAAAACAATTTTGGTGATGATACCCAGTGTACCTTCGCTTCCACACATTAATTGTGTGAGATTATAACCAGTAGAATTCTTTAATACATTAGCGCCTGTCCAGATAATGTCACCATTGGGAAGAACAACTTCCAGGTTTAAAACATAATCACGGGTAACACCGTACTTAACAGCCTTAGGTCCGCCACTGTTTTCGGAAACATTTCCACCGATAAAGCAAGAACCTCTGCTGGCTGGATCGGGTGGATAGAAAAGTCCTTTTTCTTTTACAGCATCCTGGAATACTTCGGTGATAACACCGGGCTCTACAGTTGCCTGTAAGTTCAGTTCATCTATGTTCAAAATTTTATTAAACCGTTCCATTGAAATTACAACTCCCTTATGTATTGGAAGCGCGCCACCACTCAAGCCTGTTCCACCACCTCGTGGTGTTACCGGAATGACATGTTCATAACACAGCTTCATGATTCGACTGATCTCTTCAGTCGACCGTGGTTTCAGTACTACATCAGGAAGAAAGGAGTGGTCTTCTGTCTCATCATGTGAATAATCAAATCGCTTTTCTGAGTCAGTGATGACGTTCTCTTTCCCTACAATTTCTTCAAACTGCCTGATGATAAGATTAGTGACTTCTGCAAATGCCATGAAACGCGTATATTTGTTTGATTATTTTTTAAACTTCTATGAGGTCATTTTTTAAACTCAAACTTAATCAAAAGCTTTTTCTCTTTATTGTTCTAATGCCTGCGCTTTTCCAATATTCGTGTGCCTCGCATAAGCACGCCAGTGCACGTGAAGATACGGTCGGTAAGGTAGTGACAACAGCGCGAACCTTTATAGGTACTCCCTATAAATATGGAGGCACCACCAGAAGCGGGATGGATTGCTCCGGTTTATTGATCAACTCCTTTCATGCCATCGATTTTAAACTACCAAGAAGTTCAGAAGATCAAAGCAAAATTGGAAAGGAAGTAAAGATGAGCGACCTGCAGCCAGGCGATCTTGTTTTTTTTGCTACTGGAAAAAGAAAGAGAGAGATTACACATGTTGGTCTGGTCACGGATGTGCGCGGAAAGAAAGATGTGAAGTTTATACATTCTTCCAGTTCATTGGGCGTTGTCGAGACTAACTTATATGCAGAATATTATCAAAAACGTTTTCGCGTAGCAAGGCGTGTCATTAACTAAATGGTGTTACTAAGAGATATAGATGTAATATATTTTAATGGCTATTAGACTCATTAAATTACTCTTCTGCCTGATTTGCTTTACAAATTCCTTAGCACAAGGAGATAAAAAAGCTATTGGTAAATTGAAGTGGGAAGGAGAAGTAACGATTGAGAAAGGCTATGCTGAAGATGTAAAAGTTATTGTTCTAAGAATGAATTCTAATGCTGATACAATTAGAACGTTTAAGCTTTCAGTCAAAAAAAGATTTGATAATAGAGGAAAGTGTGCCATTGAGTTTGATAATGGACAATTGTATAAAGTTATTTTCCTTCCAGACACCACTACACATCAGCCAGCAGAATTTGTGGTGAATACAAATGTTCCCCAGAAACGTATGGATGACTTTTTTCAACTTTCATTTCATGTCGGGTTAAATATATCTTCTATTGCTTTGGCTTCAAATAAACCCATGAAGAGCAAGAAAATGGTGACCATTAAATTTGACGAAAAGGCAAATAAATATTATCATTTAGAAAACTAACTACTAATAATACAACAGGCTTCACTGCTTACAACTTCAAACTTATAACAATACATTATGACCTCGCGCAGAAAATTCATTCAGATTTCTACTCTTGGCGCAGCAGCATTGCCCTTATCCAACCTGCTTGCCAAGCCGATTCAATCGGTCAATAAACCCATTGTCATTTCTACCTGGAATTTTGGTTTGCAAGCCAACGTAGATGCATGGAAAGTTTTATCCAGCGGTGGTCGTGCGCTAGATGCAGTTGAAGCAGGAGCGCGTGTTCCGGAGAGTGATTCAAGCGAAATGTCAGTTGGGTTAGGTGGCTTACCAGATCGCGATGGCAAGGTAACGCTGGATGCGTGTATTATGGATGAGCATGGGAATTGTGGATCAGTTGCTTTTCTGCAACATATTGCACATCCAATATCAGTCGCACGATTGGTAATGGAAAAGACACCTCACGTCATGTTAGTAGGAGAGGGCGCATTACAATTTGCATTAGCCAATGGATTTAAAAAGCAAAAGTCACCTACAAAAAAAGCAGAACAGCTTTGGAAAGAATGGCTAAAGAAGGCTGAGTATAAGCCAGTAGCAAATATTGAAAACCACGATACCATTGGCATGGTGGCCTTGGATGCAAACGGAAATGTATCAGGCGCATGTACTACCAGTGGCATGGCGTATAAAATGCATGGACGCGTTGGCGATTCGCCTATTATAGGAGCAGGGTTATATGTTGACAATGAAGTTGGAGCGGCTACCTCTACAGGCGTTGGGGAAGAAGTTATTCGCATTGTTGGTTGTCATCTTGTTGTGGAGTTTATGCGGCAAGGTCATTCACCTCAGGAAGCATGTCAACTTGCTGTAGAGCGCATCATCAAAAAAAATCCAGCGAAAGCGAAAGAAGTGCAAGTCGGTTTTTTAGCATTAAATAAGAGTGGTGAGTATGGAGCATATTGTTTACAGAAAGGTTTCACCTTTGCTGTTCACGATGCATCCGGAAATAAACTCTTTGATTCCAAAAGCAATTACTAATGACGGTCGAGATTGTAGTGTATAATATTGAGTCAGCTTTAAAAGCGCAAGAGGGTGGAGCCAATCGAATTGAATTGTGTGATAATCCTGGTGAAGGTGGAACAACACCCTCGTATGGGATAATCGAACTCGTGCGACAAAACATCAGCATGGATGTATTTGTAATGATCCGTCCCCGAGGTGGTGATTTTTGTTATTCCAGTTATGAATTCCATTCGATGAAGCGTGACATCTCGCAATGTCAAAAGCTTAGTGTGGATGGCGTTGTGTTTGGAATTCTAAATCCCAATGGAACGATTGATAAGAAGCGATGCAAAGAATTGATTGATCAGGCACGACCATTGAAAGTTACGTGCCATCGTGCGTTTGATATGACACGCGATCCTTTCGAAGCATTGGAAGATTGTATTGAAGTTGGTTTTGATCGGATATTAACAGCTGGCCAACAGGCTCAAGCGGTAAAAGGTGCAGCACTAATCGGGCAACTCATCGCAAAAGCAAATGGAAGAATTGCCATCATGCCCGGATCGGGTGTAAATGAAAATACAGTAGGGGAGATCATTGAAAAATCGAAAGCAAAGGAAATTCATTTTTCAGCCACTGCTCTCCGCGAAAGCGAAATGATTTTCAGAAATCCGCAAATTGCAGGCATGGGTTCAGATGAAGGCAGTGAGTTCAAACTTCGTACTGTAGATCCTGAACGGATAAGAAAAATCAAAGAGATTGCAATGTTAAGGATATAGGTATCGTGTAAGTATTTCCTGATACCTATATCCTGTACCTATAACTGGCTCCTTCCCCATATTCCGGACCGCTCTTTAAGTGAACTCTTTCGAATGATGCTAATAAACTGCAGCCGGTTGGGTTGACGTGTAACTTTGATGAGACCTTTCGCTTCTAAATCTTGTTTTACTTCAAGCAAATGTCTCGAAAAATCTTTTTTTATTTCCGCAGAAAGAACTGCTTGTGCTTCGAAAATTAGTTCTTGCAATTCTACAGTTTCCCTTTCCGATAGTAATGAAAAAATGAATTCGCTGATCAGGTCGTAATCTTTCTTAAGAATGGTTTCACCAACTCTTCCTTTCATTCTCCACAATTCAACTGTTTCTTTCTCCATCACCTTTTTTTTTATGCTATGAACTAACGCTTTTTACGTGTTAATTATTTTGCGCGCTTCGCCTGAATTGGGTAAGTTCCAAAAGTTCCAACGGCCATGTTACCACTTAGATCATCACCGGTAACAATTGCTTTTACTTGTACTACCATTGTGTTTCCTCCAAAGGAAACTTCATAACTAAAAGACAATTCGTTGCCATTGAGTGCTACAACGGATAAGTCACTCTCACGGTTAAACTGATTGTTCTTTATTTTGCCGCTGAGTTTGTCACCTTCTTTTGTTAGGGTAAGCACACCACTTCCACCTTGAGGTGATTCAACAGTATAGTTCCAGATCCCCGTTGCATCTACAACTGCCGCTGGGTCAGCAGCTACTGCTTTGGCAGCACCTGCACCAGCTGCTGCTGGTTTAACAGCATTACCTTGGCCTGGTGTAAATCCACCGCCACCGGTTCGCTGCTGTGTTGGCGTTGCATCCGCTTGACCGCCACCACCATCTCCACCACCGTCTTTCAAGTCATCGTTGCTTACTGATTTCTTTCTTCGCTTTGGTGCGCTATCGAAACTCATTTTACCCAAGCGGAAACTCACGTTCACTCTGAAGCTTAAATTATGAAGTGTATTTACACTGTATTGATCAATGGTAGGTGTCTCCAGGTTATTTTTAATTTTCATGGATGTAGTGAAGAAGTTTTCTGCACCGAATCCAAAGCTTCCTTTTTTGTTAGCGAAATCCTTCTTCACACCAAGGCTGTAGGTTCCAAACCCACCTTGTGTTCCCTGAAGTTGAACTTGTCTTCCGCGATAGAATCCAAAGAATTGTAATCCCCAGCCTTTGCTTAGATTATAGCTACCAAACATGCGACCACTGGCAACCCATCCTTCATTGGTTGCTGCCAACAGAGGATCGGTAAGTTTATTATCCAGCATGGCATAATACACATCTACGCCACCATTAAGAGAGAGCTTGTTTCCAATATTTACATTCGAGAATGCACTTAATCCATAGGCATTTTCTACTCCAATATTTTGGTATGTAGTGAAAATGGTAGAGTCATTTAGATTTGTTCGTACACTTTGAATTGAACCTGTTGTGTTGCGTACAAAGGCGGAGAAGTTAAGCGAAGTACCTTTAATAAAAGTGCTGTAACCCAACTCATAGTTATTTGTAAATTCAGGATCTAAGTTGGGATTACCTTGAGAAATATTAAGCGGGTTGGATGCTTGAACATTTGGATTTAAAAACTGAATGGATGGACGCTGAATTCTTCTATTGTAAGCCAGCTTTACCGTGTTTCCATTCTTTAGTTTTTTGGAAACGTTTATACTAGGAACCAACACCCCATACGATGGAATCTTTGCAGCAGTTTCACCTGTGTTTTGAAAATTAGCATCGATAACGGTGTACTCATATCGTGCACCTGCTTTAAAGCTATAGGACTTCTGTGAGTTGTAGGTATATGAGAAGTATCCAGCCGTTACATTTTGATCGTAGTTAAATACGTTTGTAGCCCTTGAACCGGTAAGAGGAATAAAAGGTTGATTTTCTCCATCGGCAACAAAGTATTTGTAATCGCTGGAAACTTTGCGCATAATTTCTTTTCCACCAAATTCAATCAGCATCGTATTCTTAATTGGTGTTTGGTAATCTGCCTGTATTGTAATTTCCTGATTAAAACTCTCGTTCAAATTTTTCAACAAACTATCAACCGATTGATTTGTGTAAATCGTATTGAGGAAGTTATTGTTGCGATTGTTTCGACTGTATAAAGTAGAGATACTGAATTCTTGTTGTGGCTTCTCGAATGTATGAGTATAGTCTAAACTTACATCGACTGTTCCTGAGTTGTCGACTGTTTTTGAATTGCGGAGACCATCGTTAGAATTTGGATTATTGTCAGTTGTGATTACATTATCCTGATAGTTGCTGCCGTTGCGGATGCCATATCGAACGGATGCAGCTATGAAATTATTTTTGTTGATGTCGTAATCCCAACCAAGGTTATAGCGTCCAAAAATATTATTGCTTCTTGTTTCTGCTTCTTGAATAGTTTCAGTGCTTCCAATGGTTTGCTTGTTGTAATATTCACCATTCACATTGTACATCGCGCGCCCAAATCCACCCAATGAGAAACCCATCTTGCCTTTGCGGTAGCTTCCATTCAATCCAAGGTTTGATCCGCGAAGACCGGCACCCATGTCAATATTTAAAGTTGCACCTTCCAGTGTATTTTTCTTGGTAATGATGTTGATGATACCTGCAGAACCTTCTGCATCATACTTTGCAGATGGAGAAGTAATCACTTCAACCGATTTAATCTGATCGGCCGGAATTTGTTTTAAAGCATCGGCTATGCTGCTGGCTGCAATGGTAGAAGGCTTATTATTGATTAACACTCTTACGTTTTGATTCCCTCGCATGGATACGTTTCCATCCAGATCGACTGAAAGCATGGGCACTCTTTTTAAAACATCAGTTGCATCGCCACCTTTCGTAGTTTGATCGTTTTCTGCATTGTAAACGGTGCGGTCAACTTTCTCCTCAATCAATTGTTTTTGACCTTCAACCACAACTTCATTTAATAACTTAGCGCTGGTTGCTAATTTTATAATACCGAGGCTCAACTCTTCTTTCTTGTCTGGGATAGTAATATTCTCAATAGTCTGAGTCTCGTATCCTATAAAGGAAATAGAAACGGTGTAGGTTCCTGCAACAACTTTTATCATCGCGAATTTACCCTGATCATCACACACTGTTCCGTCAACCGGTTTGTTGGTGGTTGGATCTATTAATGCGATGTTAGCAAACTCAACCGGTTGATTGGTTTCAGCATCGATAACAGCTCCAATAACTTTCGCATTGCCTTTTTTAACAGGAGTAGATGGTACATTTCCAGTGGGCTGGTTTTGTGCCAGCGAGACAAAAGCGGTGGAAATGAGTAAGGTAAGTAGAACTAAATTTTTCATAATCTTGATTTCAGGTATTGCATGAGGGCAACAACCTTGTTTAACTGCAAAGGAATATTTTTGTTTACAGTTTTTCTCTCCTATTAGACCATCGTGCCTTTTAATTCGACAATCCAGACAAATATTCGACTCTGGCAAAGGTATGCACAATCGTGCCTGACGGTCGATGAAATAATGTAAACGGTAGAATAGTGTTAAGAAAGCAGGTACGATTCTTTTGTTCGAATTATATTTCGAAGATTATATAAAATGTATGCTCACAGCTCAACCCACTGTTAACCGTAACCGAATGTTGCTAATGCACCTTTCCTTTTGGTGCGTTTACCTTTCCTTCTTTTTTTATCAGATCAGTTCGTGGCAGAAAGGACCTGAGATTGATTGGAACAGGATATTCACTGTGGTTGGGAACCAATTGGTGTTTGTGTTGATCATTTCATACCTCAATTATTTCTTTTTGCTTCCTCGTTTTTTAAAGCGAAGAAATGCATGGTTGTATTTTCTTGAGTTTGCTATTCCTTTTAGCATTGTGATGTTTATTCGAATACATGCTGAACGATATTTGATTGATGGCTATTCTGGCGAGAATGGTTATTTGTACAATCCGCGATTCATTGTTCAGGTTGTGATGACCAATTTTTTTATTGTTGTTTTTGTGAGCTTGCTGAAGTTTGTTGTAGAATGGCTGGAGCTTGAGGCGAGAAAGAAAGAAGTGGAGAATGAAAAACTTACGGCCGAACTTAATTTTTTAAAGGCACAGATCAACCCGCACTTCCTTTTTAACACATTGAATAACTTATATTATCTGGCTTATACCAAATCTGAAAACACAACAGAGGTAATTGCCAAGCTTTCGCAGATGATGCGGTATATGATTTACGATTCGAATCATGCCAAGGTATTGCTGACAAAAGAAATAGAATACATTGAAAGCTACATCAGTTTAGAGCGGTTGAGATTAAACAATCAAATACCAATTGAATTTACGGTGGAAGGAAATGTAAGTTCTGTATTGATTACACCTTTTATACTCATTACATTTTTGGAGAATGCATTCAAGCATGGTGTAACGAATAACAATCCGAGTGCATGGGTTAAGATTTCGTTAAAAATAAACGGAAAGGAATGTTTGTATACGGTGAGTAATAGTAAAATTGCTTCAGCCCAAGCTGATAACGGAGGTAAATCAGGTATCGGATTACAAAATGTTCATCGTAGATTAGCACTGAGTTATCCAGATCAATACGAATTGAATGTGGACGATCAACCGGATACATACACTGTTCAGTTAAAATTAATTGTAGCGTGAACCTTACCTGCCTCATTGTTGAAGACGAACCATTAGCACGTAACCTGATGACCGAGTACGTCAGGAAAATTCCGTATTTAAATTTAATTGAAGCCTGCTCCAGTCCACTTGCTGCCATTGAGATTTTGCGTAAACAATCTGTCGATCTATTATTTCTGGATATTCAGATGCCTGAGATTACAGGCATCTCGTTGTTGAAGGCTTTGCAAAAAAAACCGATGGTCATATTAACGACAGCCTATTCCGAATATGCCCTTGAAGGATATGAATTAGATGTGATCGACTATTTGTTGAAGCCCATCACTTTTGAACGATTTCTTCGGGCTGTAGAAAAGGCAAGTCAACGCACTTCAGTTCCTACGACTACTGTTTCTGAAAATAAACCGGCAGATGTTGCTCAGCCCTTCATCTTCGTGAAAGACGGAACCAAATTGGTGAAGATTAGATGGGATGATATTTTATATGTTGAAGGTTTGAAAGATTATGTTACTATTCACACCAAGCAACAAAAAATCGTAAGCTTGCAACGAATCAAATCGCTTGAGGAACAATTGCCCTCTGATAAATTCATTCGGATACATCATTCGTACATAATCGCCATCAGCGCCATTGATGTAATACATAAAGGTGAAGTGCAGATTGGTACTGCACAAATACCCATTAGTGATACCTATCGTAAATCATTTAAGGAGTTTATTGATCGCAATCAGATGTAGATGTAATCACCTGAAGTCTACTTCATTTTAATAAACTTGCTTCTCCATATTTTATCTCTGCCTTGTAATTGGACTACATACATTCCTACTGGAAGATGTTCAACCGAGATGGTAGCGAATGCTTCATTGATAGAAAGATAAGCATTGGTTATCGTCATTCCATTGAGTGATTGAATGGACAATGTCTTTTCCTGGTGTTGCATATTTTCGGGCAATTCAATAGTCAGGTATTTATCCGCAGGGTTTGGAAAAATATTCAGCGACCCTTGTCGATCATCTTCTGCTCCGCTTATTATATCCGCAGTCAAAAATCGAAACCAATTCATGTTGAATTCGGGCTGAAGTATTTTGACGCGAAGAATTCCACGACCTGCCGTCAATTTCATTTTACCGGTTACGGTCTGCCACGATTGCCATCCACCGGTTACGGGTACATCAATGATCACACTGTTTAGTACTTCGCCTGTGCTGGTCCGTTGCTGCACTTCAATTTTTCCAGCAATACTGTTGCAGGCAATACGAGCTTGAAGTGGATAGTCTCCGTCTTCTGGTACGCGTATACGATACTCCAGGTAGTCACCAGCATTCGTGTAGCCAACATTTTGTCCCCCACCAGTGTCTGTAGTATTTTCCAACTGAAGACCCTGATTTACTACAAAGCTTTCAGCTTCAATTTTAGCAGGTATCTCGAAGTAAAAAGGTAGATTGTTTTTTACTGCCAGGTCAGCGAAGTCTTCCAGTAATGTTCCATCGGTTGACAACACCACATCAGCTGAATAACCTATAGTAATAATATCATTATCAAAAATCTCAGGATCGATGGTAAGGATAAGACGACTGTCATTAACCGGATCGGGTTGAATTGAACTTATTGTTGCTTCATTGCCATTTACCTTTATCGAAAAGCCAGCTGAACTTGTGACCGTTGATTGATCTACTTTCTTGTTTGTGGTCAAGTAAAGTGTTTTGCCTGCGTTGCTGGTTTCAGATGAAAGTGCAGTAAACAGAACTTCATTTAATTTTTTTTTTAATGAGAAGCTTATGTAACCAAGATTTGCACCGCCTTTTTCAAAGATCAGTTTTAATTTTTGTTTGCCTTTGTAGAGCACCACATCGCTGATGGTTTTGTTTCCCCAGGTTTGATTTCCCCCGGTTGAATTCAATGTTGTGCTTTGACTGATGTTCGCACCGTTCAGATTTAGAATAATTTTACTTGTGCTATTCGATGCGGAATAGCGAATGACAATATCATATACCGCACTTGAATCAACATCCAAAGTGTACTGCAACCATTCTCCGTCTTTTGTCCAGCCAATATTGAAATGGTTCGAAGATGGATCAGCATCGGAAGAGGCTTCGATATCAACGCCATCGTTTCTATAACTCCAACCACTGTTCCACGCAGTATAAACTTGTGTGGTTACATTGTAGTTAGCCGTGTCAGTGTCGGAGTATGCTTTTCCGTAGCGACCTAAATCAAAATCGGAAGCGTTAACAACGCCCGGTACTTTATTAGCTGCATAAGGAATAGTAGTGGTGCTGTTCACTTGTCTGAACATAGCGTCAATAACATCTTTTCTGTAAATCGTATTTTCAATTTTTGTATTCTCCGCGAGTTGCATCATCGCATTTTTGGCGAACGTAGGAGTAGGTTTTGTTCCTCCGTTCTTCCAGTACTGAAGCAAGGTGTTGTATTCATCATTCTTTACGATCGTTAGTGGATTCACAACCGACCCTACTTTTTTCATCGGCCACCAGGCCCAACCAATTTTATTAGTCTCCACCAATTTGATTGCATTGGTAAACCATGTATTTGAGTTTTCACCAGACTCACCTAACCACACGGGTAAATTTTGCTGATCGCGCATGTTCAAAGCAAACTGCACAGATCCCTGGTCATTGTAACTCCAATACTTGTGAAAACTAGCGCCCATGTTATTATCCCACTTCGGAAAAATACCATCGTATCGATTGCCCCAGCAATTACCTTCAATGAAGATGATGTGGTTTTGATCGACTGATCGAATGGCAGCCGTAATATCCACATACAGTTTTCGGAGAGGAACATTTCCTGTTTCATCACAACCATTTTGATTCTGACCTGCTACGAAATTCCAATTGGGTTCGTTTATAAGATCATAGGCACCAATCCATTCTTCATTAACGTAACGTTCAGCTAGTTTTTTCCAGAGCGCGATAGTTTTTTGTTTGTTCGCTTCACTGTCCCATAACGATGGTTTACTTGCATCATAATCTGAAATTGCAGCGTCATGACCTTGTCCTCCAGGTGCCGCATGCAGATCAAGAATTAAATACATGTGATTGGCTTCACACCATTTCAGCAAACTATCGGTCATGGCAAATCCTTTTTCTAGCCATGTGTTTTGTCCGGCTACGGGTTCGTCTTGTATGGATAATGTGTAAAGATTGTAATGCATCGGCAATCGTATGGAGTTGAATCCCCATGAAGCCAATGAGTCAATATCGCGTCTGGTGCAATGATTAGTAAGCCATGCATCATAAAATTCCTGCGTATCCGCTTCTCCGATAAGGTCTTTGATTTTTGCCCTGATCTCATGCTGTGGATTCGCAAAACTATTGGTCTCCAGCATATATCCCTCCTGAAGCATCCATCCGCCAAGGCCCATACCACGAAGAATCACCTCAGTTCCATTCTTGTCGACAATTTTTTTACCATCAACATGAAGAAACTGCGCAGAAAGATTGATCGATAGCAGCGTCAGGGATGAGAATATGAAAATCAGTGTGAGGTTGCGGGGTACAAATTTCTTCATTCGTCTACATTTTTTAGTAAAAGTTCTACAATCGATTTCGGGATTCAAGTATATCAACCTGACCTGACTATTTATTACTATGAATTACATCTCATACACTTCATGCAAATTTCAAGGTTACGTCAGGAGTACTTCATAAAAATCATAGGTATTGAGAATCAGGTAATTGGTTCAATTAATGACTACACAAAATTTATTGACCCTTTAGGAATAAATTTTCTTTCAAGAGTCATGAACAAACCTTATTTATGCAGATTGGCCAATGAGAAAATGAGACCCGATCCCCGATTTTCAGTACGATGGAGGTCATGCTTACTCCTTGTAGTAGCATGGTTCTGTTGCTATGGCATGCAGACTCAAGCCCAAACCGGTGGTCTGCCAGAAAAGACCATGACCATTCAGGGTGTGCCGCGCATCATTCACTATACCAAAAAAGAGTTTAATGCCGATCCTCAGTTCTGGGCCATGTGTCAGGACAAAAATGGGGTGTTGTATTTCGGGAACAATGATGGAACCCTGGTTTTTGATGGAGAGCGCTGGCAAAAAGTATCGCTTCCGAATAACTCATCGGTGCGGAGTTTAAAAATGAACCAGCGAGGAGAAATCTATGCGGGTGGTTTCAATGAGCTGGGTATTATTAAAAGAAACGAACAAGGAAAATATTATTACGAGTCGTTGATAAACCTGCTGCGACCAGAAGATCGCAATCTTGAAAACATCTGGCAGATTCATGAAGTGCAAGGCTACATGGTGTTCCGAAGTTCGAAGATGTTAATTGCCATCAGTAACAACAAAGCGCTAACCATACCAACAACGAGTGTGTATCAGCATTGTACTGTTGTGAATGACCAATTATATGCTTTGGATAGTGAGGGTATTAAGCAACTGAATTTAAAGTCAATGGAGTTTACGGATGTTGTTCGCCAGGAAGAATTTCATCGTGAAGAAGTTGCTACGCTATTACCTGATTTTAATGATCAGGGGTTGCTGTTAATAACCAAACAGGGAAGTGCATACTCGCTTGATAAAGAAAAACATAAAGCTGTTTTTCTAAAAAGATTAATACCTCAGAATTCAAGCAATTTGATCATTTGTGGAATTAAAGCGTCAAGCGGGAAGTATTACTTTGGTACGTTGAGTACGAAAGTAATTTTATTAGACGAAACGGGCGAACAAGTTACCACAGACGAAGCCTTTCAAAACCTGCAAGACAAAACAGTTCTGAATCTTTTTGAAAGCAAGGATGGAAACATTTGGGCATTGTTGAATAATGGAATTGACTGTATTGATATTTCATCCCCGATGTCAATTGTGTTTGAAAATGCTGCCATATTCGATGTGCTTATTGTGAAGAATAAAATTTACATGGCTACGAATCAGGGCGTGTTTGTATCCGAAACAGCAACCTCCAAATCAAGATTAAACTTTAAGAAAATTGAGGGCCTCGAAGGTCAGGCCTGGACGCTACAATATTTCAATGAACAAATCATTTGCAGCCACGACCGTGGATTGTTTCTGATATCGAATGGGATAGTAAAGAAGATCCCCAACATCACCGGAGTATGGAAGGTAGTTTCAATTGAAGGCAAGCCCAATTATTTTTTCGTATGCACGTATGATGCTATTTATGTTCTTCGGTTTGACTCGACAAAGGGTTTTGTTTTGCAACATAAACTGGAAGGCTTCAATGAATCCAGTCGTGACATATTACAGAGTGATGAGCCCGGAGTATTTTGGATTTGCCATGGATACAAGGGTGTGTTTCGCATAAAAGTAAATGAGAGTCTTACGCGTGCGGTAAGCCTTGAACATTTCAAAGATCAGAATGGATTACCTTCCGCGTTTAGCAATAATGTGTTTCGATGGAAGAATGAAATTATTTTTACAACAAATCATGGTCTGTACACTTTCAATCAAAAAACAAATCAGTTTGAACTTCATAAATCCCTTACCGAACTTTTTGGAAAAGAATTGAATGTGCGCAAGTTGTTTCAAGACAACAATAAGACATGGTTTGTGCATAGTGATGAAGCCGGATACTTTATTACCGATTCAGCACAATCGATTTTAAACAAAGATTTATTCCTAAGTCTGAAAGGTTCATTCAACCAAGGTATGGAGTGTATTGTTCCCATTAGCAATGAACAAGTGTTATTAGGGACCAATACTGGTTTGTATGCTTTTAATCTTAATTATTCACCTTCCGGCTCAGCGCAAACTCAAATCGCAAATGTACGCGCGCAGTGTGGTACCAGTGATGTAACCGGTATTCTTGAAACGTCTTCAAAAAAACCATTGATATTATCAAATGAAACCGTCAACGTGCGATTTGAATTTGCAGCCCCTGATCTTCAGGATCGAATGAATATTCAATATAGCTACAGGCTGGATAATATTGATGCACAGTGGTCGGAGTGGAGTGAAGAACCTTTTAAAGAGTTTAGTTATCTCCGTCCGGGCGGATATGTATTTCATATTAAGGCTAGAAGCTTACTGGGTGATCGAGCTGTTGAATCAATTTACTACTTCGAAATTCTTCCTGCCTGGTATCAAACAAGTTTGGCGTATGTACTTTACGTAATTGCTGGGCTTCTGTTAATGATCACGACAATCAAAATGGTAAGACGCAAAATTCAATACGAAACCGATAAGACGCGTGATGAAGAAGAAAAGAAACGCAAGGTATTGGAGTTGGAACTTGCTCAGATAAAACTCAGACAAGAAAAAGAACAAATCATTAAAGACAAGGAGCAACTTGAAGAAGATGTCATTCATAAAAGCAAAGAGTTAGCGAACTATACTATGCTGTTGGTGAAAAAACGCGAGTTGCTCATTGAAATGCACGATGATTTGAAAACTTTAAAAGAATCGGTTCGTCAGGATACTCCCCGGCAAATGGTGCACGATCTGATTAAAAAAGTAACCTCCAACCTTCAGAACGAAGAGCACATTCAGGTTTTTGAAGCGAATTTCGAACGTGTGCATCATGAATTTTTCACGCAGTTAAAATCGACTTTTGCTGATCTTACTCCCAAGGAACTTCAATTGTGCGCGTTTGTTCGAATGAACCTTACGAATAAAGAAATTGCTTCTATCCTAAATATTTCTGTACGAGGAGTTGAGACAGCGAGATATCGCTTACGCAAAAGATTGGGCATGAGCCATGAACAGGATATGTCTGCATTCCTTGAAAAACTATATTCATCAAATGATAAGGTGTTGATTGAAGGAGCAGAAGAATAAAGTTGTTAATCAAGATTTCAAAAATATCATTGCGACAAACGAAGAATGATAGGAGCATAGAAGTCCATTTGTCTTTTTAGCCCCAGCGGGGCTACCTGTTTGTAGCGCTGGGTTTCAACCCAGCGAAATGAATTGGGTAGTGAACATGTGCCATAGGGAATTTCAAATCGTGCTTCTCGTTTTCTGGCACACAACGATGCACTTCGATCGGGGATGGGTGGTAATGCGCCATGCAAACTTTTCATTCTAATTACATATTGAAGGTGGCGCTAATTCTATCTGATCATATCACCCCCGATTTTATCGGGGGCTACAAACAGGTAGCCCCTCTGGGGCTGAATCTTTGAATGACCAACTTGTTCTTGAGCCTGTTTTTGTAATGGAGTTTTATATTACTTCTTGATAATTTTCTTCACGAACGATTTTCCATTAACTGACGTGATTCGCAGAAAGTAAGTTCCTGTAGCAAAGGATTCCATGTCAACAACATTCGCATCGCCTTGATATTTCTTTTCTCCTAATACATTAATAATTTCAATTGAATTGAATCTTGTTGAACTCTCTATATTCAATTTTCCTTCGGTGGGATTGGGATAAACATTGAAATTTATTTTCTCATCAGGCTCGTTTGAAAGAATAACTTCTTTTGCAAGCTGAAACCAATTCAGATTAAAGCCGGAAGAATTTGCTTTTAATCGGATAAGATGTTTTCCGGTAGTGAGTGCCGCAGTTTCTTTAATTGTGCTCCAAGTTTGCCATCCGCCTGTGGCGGGAACAGAAATTGTTTTTAGAAGTACACCATCCACTAAAAATTGAAACGAAGAATTTTGATTTCCTGCCGTGCGAATGGAAAGCTGATAGGTATCATCTTCAGGTACATCAATTCCATATTCAAGCCAGTCGTTTGCTTCAATGTAGCCAACATTAGCAAAGCCTGAAACATCGCTTGTCATCTCTAGTAGAATTCCACTCATGCTATTGTAGTTCTCCGCTTCAATCTTTGCAGGAATGGTTTCGTAGTGTTCTGGATGATGCAATGGCATGTTTACATAGATGTCGCCCAGGTCAGTAAGGTTACCCGACAGGCCATTTTCCAGCAGACCAATATACGGTGCACCTGTATGTCGGCCGGTAAACCATGCGTAGCGAAAAATATCCGCATCATTTTCAAGATAATCAACGGCACCTACAAGAAAACTTTTTTGGTCTTGTAGTGTTGGGTTGTTTTCCCAATTAGCAAATTCTGTTAACCAGATTGGTTTGTCATACTTTTTAAAAAGACCAACATACCATTGTAATGCACTTACGTTACCCATGTAACTGTGAATCGCAATATGATCAACCCGACAACCTGTGCAAGCAGCAAAAAAATCATCGAGGTATTTCACGGGATCAGTGTAGGTTGTTCCGTTTTCGGATACACATACATCACAATAGTTTACGGCCGGACTTACGATCTCAAGACCAAATTCATCTGCAAGCTCTTCAATGTCCGGCCAAAGTGCTGCGGCTTGCGAGGGCGTCATATTTGCCTGACTTATGAAATTCGGTTCATTCCATCCTAAAATATAGTTCACATCCGGATGTGTTGAAAGAAATGCATGCATCGCTTCTTTATTGAAGGCTCCATTCCAGGCCATGGGTACATAATCGAATCCGTAATTCGAATATGAATTGATTACGGTGCTTTCAGGTTGATGATGCCAGTTGTACCACCAGCTTACACTTTTCGAAAGCACTGAAAGATCTTGAGATGAATTGGAACCGTATGCCACACCGCGTTTAGCACTCTTGGTTTGAGCAAAGACATGCAATGCTAATGTGAGAAACGAAAGTATAATCAGAGATCGATACATCGAATGGATTAGTTTTTAAATAGCGATTGAAAGATGCATCATTGACGCTTCCCATCCAAAACCTATCGTTGCATGACTTTAAGTAGTAAAGAAATAGGTTCGCCCTTGGTCTTGTCCTTTCTTAGGGAATGGTATTTCCAATACCAGGTTCTCAAGAAAATAAGACTCTCCACTACTGTTAACCTTATGGAATTTGTGTTGTCTCTATAATACCTCACCGTAATTAACCTCATCGAGGTGCATAAATATCCATTTGACGCCATTTTTTATTTGAACTTTTTTCAGTTCAACTTCTTGATAGTCAGTATTTTTTTTGACCGTGACGTAGTATTGGCGAATGCTATTTTATCCATGCAGTAATAGAACCGTAGTCGTTTTTTTCAATCCCTTTAGGCCTGCCCATACTTTTGACTTAACCGGAAACGATTTCTGTAGCAGCATTACTGAAACGTTTGCGGGATAAGTTTTATCCCAACCTTAAAGTAAAACGCATGAGAGAATTTTTACAGACGGGGAAGTATCTGAAATACTTCCTTATGCTGTGCTTCACTTTGGCCTGGAGTTTTTCGCAAGCCCAGCAAAGTGTGAGTGGCACAGTAAAAGACAAGACAACGGGTGATCTTTTGCCCGGAGTGAACGTAGTAGTGAAAGGTACAGCAACCGGAACTATTACCGATGCTGATGGAAAGTATTTGGTTGAAGTCCCATCATCGGAAACCGTGTTGGTGTTTTCATTCGTTGGTTATGCCAAAGAAGAAATTGCTGTGATAGGCAGATCCACAATTGATGTGTCCTTAACGAGTGACATTTCTACATTAGAAGAAGTGATTGTGGTTGGATATGGCGAGCAGAGAAAATCTGAAGTTACCGGTGCAATCTCTAAAGTAACGAGCCAAAATTTAGTGAATGTTCCAAACGGACGCATTGAAACGGCTCTGCAAGGTCGGGTGGCCGGTGTAACAATCGCACAAAACTCGGGTCAGCCAGGATCAGCCTCAACCATTCGCATTCGAGGCATTACCACAATCGGAGAGAATAACCCGCTATGGGTTGTTGATGGTATTGTAGTAGATGCCGGAGGTATTGGCTATTTGAATCAGTCAGACATCGAGTCTATTGAAGTTTTGAAAGACGCAACATCAGCAGCTATCTATGGAACACGAGCAGCAGCCGGTGTAATCATGGTGACCACTAAGAAAGGTAAAGCAGGCAAGTTCACTATTGACTACAACGGTTTTGTAGGCACATCGGCACCAGCCCGCAAGTTGGACTTGCTGAACGGTGAACAATATGCTACCATTATGAATGAGCGTTCTGTTGGAGGTGGTGGTGGTATTGTTTATGCTAATCCTTCCTCATTAGGCAAAGGTACCGACTGGCAAAGCACAATTTTTAATAGCAAAGCCATGCGCACCAATCACCAGATCGGGCTTACAGGAGGAAATGATAAATCAACATTCTACGTTTCCCTAGGTTATCAGAAGGACGAGGGTATTGTGGCAACCAAAATCTCTCACTTTGAGAAATACAGTGTTCGCCTTAACTCAACACATAAAATCTCGCGGATATTCACATTAGGACAAACACTTGGATACGCGCACACCAATAGCCAAGGTCTGGGTAATACAAACAGTGAGTATGGCGGGCCTTTAAGTTCAGCAATTAACCTTGACCCGTTAACACCAATCATTGAGACAGATCCTTCCAAGCTTTCTAATCCGAGTCTATACCCGGCCTTGTCTGTGAAAGACAACAATGGAAATGTGTATGGTATCTCTACAGCGGGTGTTCAGGAAATGTCTAACCCATCAGCATACATTCAAACCAAGTTGGGTCAAAAATCATGGGATGATAATATCGTAGGTAACCTTTCTCTTGAGGCGGCCATAACACCTAGTATAAAAGTAAAGTCGGTAGTTTCCGGTAAGCTTTCTTTCTGGGGCGATGAAGGTTTCAACCCTTCTTATTATCTGGGGTCTGGAGGAGGCCAGTCCTCACCTCGAAACAATATGTATCGAAACATCAATAACAGAACCAACTGGAACATTGAAAACTATATCACCTATTCAAAGAAATTTGGAGATCATAGCCTAACGGTTTTGCTGGGTCAGGGCGCGTATGTTTCTAATGTAGGAGGAGGCAATTCATTTACCTTATATGACCTACCGGTAACGAGCTACAAAGATGCATCGTTCGGATTTTATACTAACTCATCTGAGTATACGGCCAGTGCGTACAACACAGATGGTAACGTTTACAACAATATTCATAAGTTAAGTTCTTTGTTCGGACGTGTAAACTACAACTACAAAGAGAAGTACATGCTAACGGCCATCGTGCGCAGAGACGGTAGTAACCGTTTTGGGGCGAATAACCAGTATGGAATTTACCCAGGTGCATCAGCGGGATGGAATGTTTCGCAGGAAGGATTCTGGAGCACGGTCAAGTATGTTGATTTCTTCAAGCTGAGAGGTGGCTTTGGAGTAACCGGTAATGATGGTATTGGCGACTATGGCTTTTTATCGCTGGTTCCCCCTGGATATAACTACACCGTTGGCAATAATGTTGTAACGGGATATGCCCCAAGATCTCTTGATAATCCGGATTTGAGGTGGGAGACTACCAATATGATAAACGTTGGTTTCGAAGCAACCATTCTACACGACTTTGATCTGTCCTTTGACTATTACATCAAGAAAACAACCGGTATCCTTCGCCCTAAAATTATTCCAGGATACGTTGGTGTAACAGAGAGTCCTTATGCCAACTTGGCGTCTATGGAAAATGAAGGTATCGAAATTGAATTAAAGTATAGTCACAAGTTTGGTGACCTGAACTTCTCTGCAGCCGGAAACTTTGCTACACTTAAGAATACCATGACCTCTGTGGCTTCGGAAACAAACTATATTAATGGTGATGCTGGCTTCCAGGGCATGGGTACAATCACACGAACGCAAGAGGGCCAGTCATTCAATTCTTTCTTTGGCTACAAGACAAATGGTATTTTTCAGAACATGGCTGAAGTAAATGCCCATAAAAACAAAGATGGAGAACTTCTTCAGCCTAACGCCATGCCTGGTGATTTCCGTTGGGTGGATGTTAATGGCGATGGCGAAATTACAGATAACGATCTTGATCGCACATTCCTTGGCACAAACCTTCCCAAATATACCTTTGGCGTCACCCTTAACTTTGCCTACAAAGGTTTTGATTTGATGGTATTTGCCAATGGTGTTGGTGGCAACAAGATTTTCCAGGGCCTAAGACGCCTGGATATTGGAAAAGCAAATTACTCGACTGACGTGCTGGGTAGATGGACAGGTGAGGGAACCTCTAATGATTACCCAAGACTGACGAGCACAGATCCAAATCAAAATTTTGGAAGAATGTCTGACTTCTATCTTGAAGATGGCGGCTACATGCGCTTGAAACTTCTGCAGTTGGGATATAACATTCCTGGTAATATCCTAAGTAAGATCAAGCTAACGAAGTTACGGCCTTACATATCTGCCGAGAACCTGTTGACTTTCACAAAATATACCGGGTATGATCCTGAAGTAGGCGGTAGTGTATTTGGTGTTGACAAAGGACAATACCCACAAGCACGTTCGTTCCTGTTTGGACTCCAAATACAACTTTAATGGTTCGTTAATGTAAATATGAAGTTTAAAAAATATGAAGACTATAAGATTAAACTATATCGCTGCAGTGCTTCTAACCATCATGCTGGTTGGGTGCTCTGATGATTTTCTAAGTATCCCTCCAAAGGGAGCGTTCCTGACTGGTAACTATTACTCCACTCGTGATCAGGCATACTCTGGCCTCATTGGAGCGTATGATGCCATCCGAAAAAATACGGGTGGTTTTGAGAATATGGTCGTCATGATGAACGCAGGTTCGGATGACAACGTAGCTGGTGGTGGCTCATCCACTGACGGTTTACAAATACATCGTTTTGATAATTTCATCCTGAATGGAACCAACATGCCCGGTAGTTTTTGGAATGATCACTATCAGGGTATTTTCAGAGCAAACACATTGCTTTCCAAAATGGAGGGTGTTTCTATGGACGCAACTGAAAAAGCTCGTTTCATAGCAGAAGCAAAAGCACTTAGGGCTTTATACTTCTTTAACTTGGTACGCATGTTTGGCAATATTCCGTTGCTCCTGGAGCCGGTAACAGCGGATGGCATGTACAATGTTGTGCAGAATGATCCAGCCGAAGTGTATACTCAAATAGAGCAGGATCTTTTAGAAGCAATACCTGATCTACCTATGCCATCTAACATCCCTGTTGAAGAGAATGGCCGCATGACGCGTGGAGGTGCAAAAGCATTGCTTGGAAAAGTTTACTTGTATAACAACAAGAAAACCGAAGCCGCAGCACAGTTCGCGGATATAAATGGTACTACACCCGGACAGCCTAGCAGTTATGGCTACGAGTTGTTGGATGACTATGCAGACTTGTGGAATTTCAATAATAAGTTTAACGCTGAGTCGATCATTGAGTGTACACACAGTAATCAATCGAAAAACGATTGGGGTTTCTGGGGCTCAGGTGCTGACGAAGGAAATTCGTTGAACGTGATGAGTGGCATCCGTGCATACAAACGGTTATCCGGAACAAACGCTCCCGAATCAATGCCTGGAGGATGGAGCTTCAGCACGTTCACGCAGGAGTTCTATGACTTCATCAAAAACGATCCGCGCTTTGAAGCCACTGTTTTTGACCTTGCGGCCTATGAAGAATCAGGAGAAGTTTCATACACGCATGGAGATGAGGATCTGGGTTACTACATGAACAAGTTTATGCCGCGTCCTGAAGATGTTAGCACAGCGGGTGGTGCTACTGATTTGAACTACCAACAAGACAGTTACATTATTCGACTTGCTGATACTTATTTGATGGAAGCTGAAGCGCTGGGCGGAACCGGTGTTCGCGCACAGGCATTGTTGGATGCTGTCAGGGCACGGGTTGGACTCACTCCGGTTCCGGTTTCTCTAACCGCTATCAAAACAGAACGCAGAGCCGAATTGGCAGGTGAAGGCCATCGCTTCTTTGACCTTGTGCGCTGGGGTGATGCGGCAACAGTTCTGGAAGACAAAGGATTTACCGCCAATAAGAATGAGATATTCCCTATTCCGATCCAGGAGCTGAGAGGAACAAAACTCGTTCAGAATCCTAATTATGACTAACGCTAATCAATATGATTATGAAGAACAAAAAACAGATATGGACAAAGTTGGGTGCAATGATGATCATCATCCTGGTAACTGGCTGTTTCCCTGAGGAGGCCGAGAACAATGGCTTAACAGAAGAAAGCCTTGATGCTGCTTTCACAATTACACCGGTTGATGGTTCACCCAATCGCTTTATACTAAAAGCAAACACCACAGACTACATCATGTCGAAGTGGGAGCTGGGTGATGGTTCTCCTGCATTTATTGGAAATGAAGAAGAAGAAATTTTTATGCCAGATAAGGGTGACTACACCGTGATTCACACGGCTGTAGGTAAAGGTGGATTTCAAGAATCAGAAAGTTTGCCACTAATCGTTTCTGTACCCGATCCTATTTCAGGGAATATTGTCAGAGGCGGCAAGTTGGATACTCAAGAGGATATCGATGAATGGACTGTTCTGAATATCAGTGCTTCCGGTACAGTGTGGAATTTTGATGATGGTAAAGCCACAGTGACTGGTGGAGGCTGGAATCAACAAGGCATCTACCAGGAAATAATGGTAATAGAGGGTAAGAAGTATACAATTGACCTGATTGGTTCATCAACGACCGGGGCAAGCAACACGTGGTTTGAAGTATACTGCTCCACCACTGAACCAACACAAAATAACGACTATAGTGCGGGTGGCATTCTAAGAAATATTAACACTTGGGATGGCTGTGGCACATCTGCATTTAGTGGTAAGATTTCAAGTATTGGCTGTAACGAGGACAAAAATAAAGGGACTTTTACAGCAACTACCAGTGGCACCATGTATCTGGTAATCAAATGTGGTGGTGAGAATTTAAGCGGTGGCATATCAGTAGATAATATTGAAGTGCGCGGTACAAGTGATTAGAAATAATAAGGTTAATAAGCTGTCGGTAATTTTTACCGACAGCTTTTAAAAACGACTTGAGTCGTAGCACATCCTTCACATGAAAAAAATATACTTAGCATTCTTATTTACCTGTGCGTTGTTTTCAGTGTATGCACAGCCTCCAATAGAAAACCATCAACCTAAATCAACAGCCGAAAAATCGGTTATGGTTTATACTACAGCAGACAAAACTGATCTTCGTTTAGCACAACAGGGAACACTTTCATTTAAAACGTTTAAGCAACCTTTTGAAACAGAAATTTGTGTTTTTGTTGATCCAACTAAAACATTTCAATCTGTTGTAGGTATAGGTGGATCATTAACCGATGCTTCTGCAGAGACGTTCGCCAAACTTCCGAAGGAGAAGCAACAAGAATTACTCGCGGCATATTATGATGTTGATAAAGGCATTGGTTATTCAATAGCCCGAACCAGTATTCAAAGTTGTGATTTCTCCAGTGGTAGTTATAGTTATGTCAGTAATAGTGATGAGTCATTAAATACGTTTGATGTATTGCATGATGAAAAGTATAGAATACCATTCATCAGGCAAGCCATCGCAGCAGCAGGAGGGAAGCTCACCATGTATGTTAGTCCGTGGAGCCCACCTGCTTTTATGAAGGATAATAATTCAGTTGTACAAGGAGGAAAATTACTTCCGCAGTTTCGTCAGTCGTGGGCGAACTTTTATGTAAAGTTTATTCAGACCTACGAAGCAAAAGGAATTCCGATATGGGGACTCACCGTACAAAATGAACCCATGGCAAAACAAAGATGGGAATCCTGTATCTATACTGCTGAAGATGAACGGGATTTTATCCGAGAATATTTAGGCCCCACATTAGCAAAGAATGGAATGTCTAATAAAAAATTAATTGCATGGGATCACAATCGCGATTTGATCTTTCAGCGTGCGAGTGTAATTCTGAGTGATGCTGACGCAGCGAAGTATGTTTGGGGAATTGGTTTTCACTGGTATGAAACCTGGACGGGTAGTGGAATGCAATTTGAAAATGTTAAGCGTGTTTCCGAATCCTTTCCGAATATGAATTTGATTTTCACGGAAGGATGTAAAGAACAATTTAATCTTCCGAAGGTAAATGACTGGTCACTGGGCGAGCGTTACGGACTTTCCATGGTGAACGACTTTAACAGCGGCACTGCAGCTTGGACCGATTGGAATATTTTGTTAGATGAAACAGGTGGCCCCAATCACGCTGGGAATTTTTGTTTTGCGCCTGTTCATGCTGACACGCGTTCCGGAAATTTAATTTATACCAACGCGTATTATTATCTCGGGCACTTTTCAAAATTTGTTCGGCCGGGAGCGAAGCGCATTAGTAGTTCTTCCAATCGGGATAAGTTGCAGACCACAGCCTTTGTTAATGCGGATGGAAAGATTGCAGTAGTAGTGCTCAATCTCAGCGATGAAAAAATAGCGTACAACTTATGGATGGATGGTATGGCAGCTCCAACAACCAGCTTGCCCCATTCCATCAGCACCTTTATTATTCAATAGTGTTTAGTTTATTTGGGTTAGTTGGAAGGAGTACCTCATTGGGGTACTCTTTTCTTTTATTGAAAGACTTTGCTGTCTAGTATATGACATGGGATTTCCCAAACAGCTCATAAAGCAGAAGAGTCCACGTTCAGTAGACTCTTTGTGGAGAATATCGGAGTCGAACCGATGACCTCTTCCATGCCATGGAAGCGCTCTAGCCAGCTGAGCTAATCCCCCTTAATTTCAAAATAATTGAATCCTCAGATGACCGTCCCGATTTTCATCGGGACGGTCTAGCCAGCTGAGCTAATCCCTCAATTTAGGCTGGCAAATATATTTTAAATTCTGAGCTGGTCAAATTGCTTTATGAGACTGAAGTTTGATTCTTCGTACAATCCATTCGCTTACTGCAAGATTTGGTATCCAACACAACCATGCAATGATTCTATAAGAAGATATAAAATCCATGTTGGTTAAAATCTGAAAGGAAGGTATCCATAATCGCAAAGTCACAGCAGCAAAGGCAAGTGCAAAACTTCGGATCATCCACTGCTTATGTTTTTCAATTTGAAGTTGTCTGATACTAATGTACGCTATAATGGTTGTGGTAAGCCATGCAATTGCTAAACTTCCAAAACCTAATGAAGATACAATTCCCCCAGTGGCATAAAACGAGATGTATAAACCTGCCGACCCACTCATAAGAACAGAGATCACATAGATTTTTCCGAGCCATCGATGGACAATAAGATTTTTATCTCTTAGCCATTCACTGAATTGTGACCAGCCTGTAAGAAGTGATAATCCTCCGAATGAAATGTGAGTGTAGAAAGCGGCATTCCAGATTCTATTCTGAAGCACACTCTCTGCTTTGGATGAAAGCAGACCACCACTCATGTCGATAATGAAATAGACTAGTGGATAAAGTCCGATTGAAACTGCAAAAAGGATAAAGAACGTCCAACCAATATAATTGCGCTTCATAGTTAAATTAATGTCTTTAATTGAGGGGTTCTGTACGGTAATTTCCGAAATCTACTCAGAAGAAGATAAATTCATTTCGTTTGATTATCAGCCGCTTTAGGATAATCAATCTATTAACTGTCTTTTAAGTAGAAATTCTCATAGATTTAAAGTGTTAACAGACACTTATCTTTAATCAACCAGATAAAACCACAACAATAACGCAATCATGAAAGGGACAAACGAAAACTCATCCAGACGAATGGCACTCAAGAAAATGGTTGGAGGGGCAGCGGCCGCTATTGCAGGAACGGCACTCTCGCATCGTGTTTCAGCTGCAGAGGCTGTACTCGAAAGTGACTTAAAAGGAAAAGTAAATCATTCCGTTTGCCGGTGGTGCTATAGCAGCATTCCATTGGAAGACCTGTGTAAAGCAGCAAAACAAATCGGATTGACTTCAATTGAACTTACAGGCCCTGAAGAATGGCCCTTATTAAAGAAGTATGACTTGACTTCGGCTATGCCATGGGGAGCCGGAAAGGGTATTGTTGAAGGATTTAACAATCCAGCATTGCACGATGAACTTGTAAAGAGTTATACCGACATTATTCCAAAAGCAGCCGCTGCTGGACTCAATCAAATCATTTGCTTCTCTGGAAACAGAAATGGGCTTGATGATGAAAAAGGAATTGAAAATTGCGCCATCGGTCTAAAACGTCTGATGCCCATTGCTGAGAAGTATAAAGTCACCATGTCAATGGAATTACTCAACAGCAAGGTCGATCACCATGATTATCAGTGTGACCATACTGCTTGGGGAGCTGCTCTTTGTGAAAAGATAGGATCTGACAGATTCAAGTTACTCTATGACATCTACCACATGCAGATCATGGAAGGGGACGTAGTAGCCACTATCCGTAAATACAACAAGTACATTTCACATTATCATACAGGAGGTGTTCCTGGCCGAAATGAAATCGATGATACACAGGAATTGAATTATCCGGCCATTATGAAGGCCATTCTGCAAACAGGCTTTAAGGGGTATGTAGCACAAGAGTTCATACCGAAACGTGAGGACAAAATAGCGTCATTAAACCAAGGAGTTCACATTTGTGATGTGACTATTTAAGTGGATTAGACGAAGTAAGCATATAAAGTTTCACCGTGTAAAGAAAAAACAAACCAAATTTCATTTGGCACCGTTTAGTAAAACCACGGTCAGGCTTGTGGTCGGGACAGTGAAACCTTAGATCGTATCCATCGTTTGCACTTCTTTACGAACACTTGTTAATTGAATTAATTCCAAATTATTTTAAACATTGATTTGATTTTTATTTTACAAACTCTACTTTCGTTCTCAATATGAAAATGAATAACCCCTGTATGAAGAAGATGATGGCAGACAACAAGATGTGTTGTTGCTATAAACATCTTATACAAGATGCAGGAGTTTTGGATACGTAGTGATTTCTAACGATTATAAAATCAAAGAACATAACGAGCCTTCCCTGCAAAACAGGGAGGGCTTTTTTTTTAACCACCATTGACGAATAATTTTTTATGCAAAGCTTTAGAACCGAACTGGAAGATTTAAACAACCCGATTGTGGCGCGCGACATCATTGATCTCGAAAAGAAGATCAGACTTTTTCGCGATGGAAAAATCGACAGCGACAAATTCAGAAGTCTCCGCTTAGTGCGCGGGATTTATGGACAGCGTCAGTCGGGTGTGCAGATGATCCGTATTAAACTTCCATTCGGAAGAGTTACAACCAAGCAGCTTCGCAGAATTGCTGACATATCAGAAGAGTATGCATCAAGCAATCTTCATGCTACCACACGCCAGGATATTCAAATCCATTTTGTAAGCCTGGATAAGACTCCCGAGTTGTGGGCTAAGTTGGAGAAAGACGAAATTACTACACGTGAGGCTTGTGGCAACACGGTTCGTAATATCACAGCTTCCGCCACAGCAGGTATTGATCCAAATGAATTGTTTGATGTATCGCCTTATGCTCATGAAATGTTCCGTTACTTCTTGCGCAATCCAATCTGCCAGGACATGGGGCGTAAGATTAAGATTGCTTTCTCAAGTAATGAAGACGATACAGCGTATACCTTCATTCACGACCTTGGTTTTATTCCAAAGATCGAAAATGGAGTTCGCGGGTTCAAAGTAGTATTAGGCGGAGGTCTTGGAGCAAATCCTTATTTGGCTTTGACGGCTTATGAGTTCTTGCCGGAAGATCAGATCATTCCTTTTTCTGAAGGTGTACTTCGCGTTTTTGACCGCTACGGTGAACGCACCAGAAGAATGAAAGCTCGTCTTAAATTTTTGTTAGACGATTTAGGTCTTGAAAAATTTATGGCATTGGTTGAGGAGGAGAGATTGGCGTTGAAGCATCATCAATATAAAATTGATATTGATGCATTACCAGATCCCGTTCTTCCAGAGTTTATTCCAACAGAGTATGTAGGATCAATCAACGAAGAAAAATATCAACGTTGGTTAGATACCAATGTAATTGATCAAAAGCAGGAGGGATTCTTTGGAGTTTATGTAAAACTTCCATTGGGCAACATGTCTTCTAAGCTTGCCCATACCTTTGCTGATATTGTAGATGCGTATGCAGCAAACGAAATGCGTGTTACCATTAACCAAGGATATCTGCTTCGCTTTGTTCGTCCTGAAGCATTGAGACATTTGTATGTTGCATTAGATAAGTTAGCATTAGCTGAACCGGGCTTCGACAGCGTAGCGGACATTACGGCTTGTCCCGGAACTGAATCATGTGCACTGGGTATTTCGAGCAGCACCGCTATTTCATTAGCATTGGAGAAGGTTATCACGGAAGAGTATCCGGAATTGATTTATAACAGCGATATCAAAATAAAAATTAGTGGATGCCCGAACTCTTGTGGACAGCATGGGCTTGCCAGTATTGGCTTGCATGGAAGTACGATAAAGGATAAGCAGGGCAATGTATTACCAGCGCTTGTTGTGTTGTTGGGTGGAGGTAAGTTAAAAAATGGTGAAGGTATTATTTCAGATAAGATCATAAAACTACCGAGCAAGCGTGGACCTCAAGCCCTTCGTATTTTATTGAATGACTATGAAACAAATGCAACCGATGGCGAATACTACCACGACTATTTCCAACGCATTGGCAGAAATCATTTTTATCAAATTCTGAAACCATTGGGTGATCTTACTTCAGTTGTTCCGGAAGATTACATTGATTGGGGGGAAGAACATAAGTTTATTTTGTTCACTTCAGTAGGTGAATGTGCTGGCGTAATGATTGACTTGATTTCTACATTGTTGTATGAGTCAGAAGAGAAATTGACGTTGGCAAAAGAGGCGTTAGAGAAAGAGCAGTTTGCTGATTCGATTTATCAGAGTTACACAACGTTCATTAACACAGCGAAAGCAATGTTGTTAACGAAGGATGTACGACCGAGCACACAACATCAGGTAATTACTGATTTTCAACGCGAGTTTGTTGATACTGGAGCATTTACCTTCACACCTGATTTCAGAGAACACCTCTTGCGCATCAACAAGAATGAACCGTCTTTCGAATTTGCTTCGCTCTTTTTAAAAGACGCGACCAATTTTGTAGAGAACGCAAAAGCACATCGCTCAATTGAAAAAGAAACTGTAGCGCAATGATACCATCCATCTTTACATCGAACAAAGAACCTAAACTTACATTAGTAGGAGCAGGACCTGGTGATCCGGAGTTGATTACTTTAAAAGCAATCAAGGCCATTGAAGCAGCTGATATCGTTTTGTATGATGCCTTGGTTTCGGATGATATTTTGAAAATGATTCCGAATGGTATCCCTACTTTATCGGTAGGAAAGCGTGCTGGTCAACATTCTCACTCACAAGATGAAATCAATGAACTCATTGTTGAGTTTGCATACCTCTACGGACATGTTGTTCGATTGAAAGGTGGAGACCCATTTGTATTTGGTCGTGGATCAGAAGAGATAGCCTTTGCTGAATTGCATGGTATACAAGTACAGTTTGTTCCGGGTATCAGCAGTTCATTGTCTGTTCCGGCTAGCATTCAAATTCCAATTACAGCAAGAGGAGTGAGCGAAAGTTTTTGGGTCGTGACCGGGACAACAAAGAATGGTGAAATATCATCGGACTTAGTTTTGGCCGCACAATCCAGTGCTACAATTGTTATACTGATGGGACTGCATAAGATTCAGGAAATCATGGCGCAGTTTGAAGCTTTTGGAAAAGGTGAGACGCCTGTGGCAGTAATTCAAAATGGAACGTTGCCAAATCAAAGAAGCGTAGTGGGCACGGTCAATAATATAGTAGGCTTGGCAAAACAAGAAAGTATTGGTGCGCCTGCAGTTATTGTGGTGGGTGAAGTAGTGCGGTATGCAAAGCAACTTCATACTGTGCTGGTAGAAACAATAGAAAATTAAAGTAATAGTCGAATAATAGTAAACAACATGGATCGCAATAATCTCTTCCCGGTTTTTTTAAAACTTGAATCCCTCGATATGCTCATCGTAGGTGGTGGACACGTAGGGTTGGAGAAATTAAGTGCCGTGTTGAAGAATAGCCCGACAGCAAAAGTAACATTAGTGGCCCGCACGATTCAAAAATCCATTTGGGAATTGGCGAGTGAATATCCACAAGTAAAATTATTTGAACGCAATTTTAAATTATGGGATTTGTGGGATAAAGATCTTGTGTTGCTGGCAACTGATAACAGAAGTCTGCATGAGTCTATTCGCAAATTTGCACGCAGCAGAAGATTGCTTATCAATGTGGCCGATACACCGGATCTCTGTGATTTTTATTTAGGATCGGTTGTTACAAGAGGTAATCTTAAAATAGGCGTATCCACAAATGGTAAATCACCAACCATTGCAAAACGCATCCGTGAATATTTAGAAGAAGCTTTGCCAGAGGATACAAATGAGCTGCTGAATAATATGCAGCGCATACGCGAAAAAATATCAGGTGACTTTAACCATAAGGTAAAAGTATTGAATGATGTTACAGCATCATGGCTGGAAGCTTCTGTAAAATCTGAACACTAGGAGCTAATTTCGGTTTAATCCCATTTCATTACTATCAAATTAATGAAATGGGATTATTTAATTTAAAGGCGGTCCCTGAAAAACAATCCGCATGTTATTCATCTCGAAGCGATTTAACAGGATTCATATTAGCAACATTAAATACTTTGAATCCTATTGTAAGGAATGAAATGAAGAACATCAATCCGATGGCGATGATGAAAGTCGAAAGGCCAACACCCTGGTAATATTTCCAGATGCTACCCATTAAGGCGTTGTTCATACTGTAACTAGCCCACGATCCTAATCCGGAAGCGATTGTCAGTATGATCACGAATTCTGTATTGACGATTCGGGTAATATTTCCGACCGATGCGCCAAGAACTTTTCTAACTCCTATTTCTTTCATCCGTTTAATGATATTCAGCGACACTAAAGTAAACAAGCCCGTCACCGATAACATCATGGCAATGGCTCCTAAAAATACATACATGTACATGATGTTAACATTTACTTCAATCATCTCCTGCTTTTCTAAGGCAAGCATGTGTCCATTGTATAACCGGGTTGGAAATAATGTATTCCATTGTTCAGTCATATAAGTATTGACAGCGGCAACAACCTCAGGTTTGGCACTCACCGCAATCTGAGTGTATTGATCGGGTAGCACATACCGAATCATCATAGGCTCCAGTTCTCTCCATAGGCCCGTGGTATAGACATCCTTCACAACACCAACTACATAATACTTCACGGTATCTTTCCAGATCAATTCTTTTCCAATAGGATTTTCCAGATTGAAAAGCTTCGCCATTTTTTCGGTTATGATTACTGATTCTCTTTGATCTGTCTTCGATTCTTTTTCGAAATCACGACCTGCAACAAGCTTGAGATCCATCGTATGAAGATAATTGTCGCCCACATCAATAATGTCAACTTCAGATTGAAGTGTTCCATGTTTTACAGGTTGATGCTCCCAGTTGGAGAATACTCCGCTTTTCGCGCCCGCTATCGAGAGAACATCCGGATTGGATTGTAGTGCATTGCGATATGTATCAAACTCTTGCGGATTATTAAACCACGCTATAACCGAACCATGGATATCAAATCCAAGATCATACTCGCGTTGGTATTTTGCATTTTGAATAAAGCCAATGGCACTTATAATCGCGATCAGAGAGATGGCAAATTGCAAACCTAAAAGAGTTCGGGTGAAATAATTTGTGCCGCCAAACTTGAGCTTTCCCTTTAGAATGCTAATCGGTTCAAACTTACTGATGTAAAAGGCAGGATAGCTTCCTGCTAATATTCCTGTAAATACTAAAATACCAATAAGGAAAAACAGGAACGTAGGATTATCTAGGTAGTGTGGTGTTAATTGCATGAACTCCCACATTGTATTCCAGCCGCTAACTAAAAGATCGGCTATGCCCAAGCCAACAATCAGAGAAAGAAAACAAACCGTCATGGTTTCTCCAATGAATTGAATGATCAATTGCTTGCGCATACTGCCCATTACTTTTCGTATCCCGATTTCTTTAAGCCTTCTGGATGAAATCGCGATGGCTGTATTGGTCAAATTGAAGCAAGCGATTAAAAGAATCAAAACACCCATGACCATAGAGCCAATGATGGCGGAAGGAGGAGCCGCTACCCACGTTGATGCATCAACTTGCTGCACCCGATCCTGACGTGCCATGATGGTTAAAGGATCGAGTACAAACTTCTTGATCTGAAAATCTTCCCGCACTTTATTATTGTTTTCAATATAGGGCTGAAGTTGTTTATCCACACTCTTTAATTGGTTGTCGCTATTGACCTGAACAAATAGTGTACTTATATTTCTCCAGTCATCTTCCCGCACCTCCTTGAATTCATCTTTATGATTTTCGAAGTTCATATACGCTGACCCGTTATGCTTATAAAAGCTGGAATTCATTGGAGGGTCTTTGTAGACTCCGGCAATTTTTACTTCCTTCAATTCATTTCCATACACTTGTGTTATTGTTTTTCCATAAGCCTCAGCCGGTGTGCGAAACAATCGGATGGCTACCGTTTCACTAACATATACACTGGACTTATCTTTTAGATCGGAAGGATTTCCAGAAATAAAATCAAACGAGAACATCTGGAAGAATGCGGGATCTACGTATGCTAGGTTTGATGAGAAAACATCATTCTCCCGTTTGAAGTTAGAATAGGAATGGAAATATCGTGTTGATTGATTGACATCCTGAAAGGTTTTGCTTACGACTTCACCCAATGGAAAAGGAACAAATGCAACTTTCTTTTCGTCATTTTCAAATTCGCGAATGACGCTGACTCTATAAATTTGGTTCATGTTCTTATGAATACCATCATAGGTTGAATCATATTCATGGGCAAAATATCCGACAATGCAACAGGCAATGGCAACGCCCATTCCAATAACATTGGTGATAATAAAGAACTTGTTCTTCATCATGCTGCGGAAGGTGATAAGAAGATGATTCTTAAACATGTGATCAATTTTAAGGTATTGGAAACTTACTGAATGTAATTCGAAGCATGTTAGCCAATTAATATGCCAGAGGAGATGGAGCGCTAAAAGCTACTGAAAGGCAATTTTTAAAAATCAGAGTGTTCAATAGCGCACAAATACGTCCGTTTTAGTAGATACTCTTTGTTTCAAAAGTACGGTCAGTTTGGTGTATGTTCACCTGACTTGTTAGCCTTTCAATGCAGAGAATAGCTCCACTCAATTGTTGATCACAAGGACTCTAAGAACATTTCAACACAACGATACACTTCGTCCAATTCCTTTTCTTTAATTATATACGGAGGAAGAATATAAATTACATTTCCCAAAGGTCTCAGTAAAATATTTCGTTCCAGAAAGAAAGGATAAATCCTTTTTCTGATTTCATTGAAGTAAGAAGTTCCAGTTTGACTTGCCAGTTCAATGGCGATGATCGTTCCGATATTCCGTACTTCTTTAACTGCTTTATTGCTCTTGATTTTTTGTTTAAAACTTTCATGTTGACTTGAAATGCGTCTGATGTTTTGTTGGCAATCATCGCGCATGAGTAAAGTAAAACTCGCATTCGCTGCTGCGCAAGCAATCGGATTCGCAGTGTAGGAATGGCCATGAAAGAATGTTTTCAGTACATCTGCCGATTCAAATGCTTTTACAATTTTATCCGAACAACTTGTAACGCCAAGGGCCATTGTTCCACCGGTAATACCTTTTGAGACTGCAATAATATCAGGTTGATTCTTTAGGTAATGTGAGGCGAATAGTTTTCCTGTACGACCAAAACCAGTGAAGACTTCATCCGCTACGCAAATAATATTGTTTTCATGTGCAATTTGAATAAGACGATCGAGAACTGCAGGTGAATACATGCGCATTCCTGCAGCACCTTGTACAAGGGGTTCAAAAATAAATACACCTACATTTTTTTGACGAGCAATGTCATTGAATTGCTCCACTACATAATCTTCTTTATCAGCCGAAGGAAAATCAATGAACTCGACATCAAACAATAATGGAGAGAATGCATTGGTAAATGGACTACGTTCTCCCACAGACATAGCACCCATTGTATCTCCGTGATAACTTCCGTCAATAGCAACTATCTTTTTCTTTTCAATGCCTCGATTGTACCAAAATTGGTAAGCCATCTTTAACCCAACCTCTACGGCAGTGCTTCCATTATCAGAGAAGAAGATCTTGCTTTGATTAGTAGGTAAAATCGAAATGAGATTCTTTGCTAATGTAATCGCAGGCTCATGCGTAAAGCCAGCAAAGATTACATGTTCTAATTTGTTTGCTTGTTTGGCAATAGCTTCTGCAATGAATGAATTACTATGTCCATGTATATTTACCCACCACGAAGAAACAGCATCTATAATTTTTCTTCCATCATCGGTTGTGAGGTAAATTCCCTCAGCAGATTGGATGAGAACTGGTTCGATCTCGCTTACGAGTGATGTGAACGGATGCCAGATTAATTTCTTATCGGTATCGTGGAGATCAGACATGCAAATTCTTTTTAAGTTGTTGTGCGTATTGTAGCACTACTTCTTTTGTGATGGTTGTTTCAGGGAGGGTGTGGAGAAGGAGAGGAAGTTTTGTGGTTGATAAGATAATGCTCTCACTTTCCAAATTCGGTTCCCCGTTGAAAATAATTCCTCTGATGTTGATATTTCTATTCTTCAAAGCTTCTACAGTGAGCAAGGTATGATTGATACTTCCAAGATAAAGATTGGAAACTAAAATCACTTCTGCTTTGAACATGCTAATTAAATCAACAACAAAGAAGTCTTTGCCAAGCGGAACAAGACAGCCACCGGCTCCTTCAATAATTAAATCACGATTTGTTGATGGTAGAATAAAATTCTCTCTCTTTATTTCAATACCCTCTGCTTTTGCAGCAGCATGAGGTGAGGCAGGTTTCTTTAATAGATAAGCTTCAGGATGAATTTTTGTTGAAGCATTTGAAATCAGACTAGCAACTGTTTCAGAGTCGGTTGGGAATCCTGCCTGAACAGGTTTCCAGTAGTCAGCATGAAGTGCTTCACAAAGAATTGCCGAGACCAAGGTCTTGCCACTATCGGTGTGAATGGCGGTAACAAAATAGTTCATCCCGAAAGGTATGTGAAACTTTCAAAATATGTATGCCGATTTTAATGCAAGGTTACCAGTTTCCGGTTGCCAGATACCGGCAACCGGCAACTGGTAACTGGAAAATTGGTCTTTAACGAGTACACTTTATTTCAAGAAGATTTCAATGCGTGGAGTGACTGAACAAGATTAGAAATTTCTTCATTGGTGTTGAAGGTGTGTAGACAAACGCGAAGACGCTCGGTTTCTTTTGGAACAGTGGGAGATAGGATTGGCCGAACATCAAACCCTTTCTGTTGAAGACCCGTTGCTACCTTCTTCGTTTTCTCATTTCCTCCAATACATATCGATTGGATGGAGCTTTTGCTTGTAGAATTTTCTCCGGCATGATTAAGTTCATGACTGAAGTGTTCTATTTTTTTAGTTAATACATCCTGTAGACTTATGTTTTGATTAAGAAAATCAAAGGCACATTCAATGGAAATTAAACCATGGGGAGGAAGCGCTGTGGTATAGATAAAGGGTCGAGCAAAATTGATAAGGTAATCTCTAAGCGTTGACGATCCGGCAACACATGCACCGTGTATACCCATTCCTTTCCCGAAAGTGTAAATCCGAATGTCTATTTTATCTTCGAGTCCAAGTGACACGGCAAGCCCGGCTCCTTTATCTCCAAGAACTCCGGTACTGTGAGCTTCGTCAAGAACAATAGAGGCTCCATATTTTTCTGATAGATCCACTAATTCTTTCAGTGGACATTGATCTCCATCCATTGAGTAAATGGATTCAACGGCAATAAAAATTTTTCCTGTTGCTAATTTTAGTTTTGACTCAAGGTCGTTCAAATCATTGTGCCGAAAGTTGAATCGCTTAGCCAAGCTTAAGCGCGCGCCATCTTTCATGCAGGCATGTGCGAGTTCATCATACAGGATAGTATCTCCTCGCTGAGGTAATGAAGAGAGTACACCAAGATTGGCAGTGTAACCGGAATTGAAAACAAGTGCTGCTTCGCTTTTAAAAATGTGCGCTAATTTTTTTTCAACCTGTTCAGCATAGTCCGAGTTTCCTGACAACAATCGCGAACCAGTTGCGCCATTTGACTTAGCCTTTACTGCATCTATCTTTTGGTCAATTGCTTTAAATAGTTCGGGGGAACGTGCAAGTCCGAGGTAATCGTTGGAAGTAAAATCGATAAGTCCGTGTTGATCAGGTTTTAGAAATCTACGCGAGCCTTCTGTATCGCGAAGTGCAAGTTGCTTAGCTAACGAAGATTGTAAAGTATTCATCTTGCAGGCGGATGTTGAATCAAAGGTCTAATCAATTTAGAATGAAGAAACAATGAGCATCTAAACTACTTTGGTAGGGCATCTATTATTCCCAAGGCCATTTTTGTAAAATCAAAACCATGATGTGAAATACCAAGTCGTGCGATTACCAATTTCTTAGAAGGAATTACCATTACGTATTGTTCTTCAAAACCATCAGCCCAATATGCATCAGTCGGTAGTTCTGGGTATTTGCGAAGAGCAGGATTTGTTTTTGATCCAACATTCAACCACCATTGTGCTCCATACTCTCCGATTTCAGATGTAGTGTTTGTTGTGGTGGTGTACTTTACCCACCCTTCCGGAAGGATTCGTTCATTATTCCAAACACCATCATTCAAATACAATAAACCAAAGCGAGCCCAGTCGCGGCCAGTGGCATAACAGTATGAAGATCCTACAAATGTTCCGGATGCATCGGGTTCAAGAATCGTATTGTTCATTCCAATTTTATAGAACAGTCTTTCATAAGGAAAAGCATGGTAGGCACTATCGCCTAGTTGTTGTCTGATCATTCTGGAAAGTATATTGGAACTGCCACTTGAATATTGAAAAACAGTATTTGGAGGAAACTTCAATTTTCGATTAGCAGCATATTCACCTTTGTCATCGCTTTTGATAAACATATTGTGAAAATCAGAAGTCGGTACGAAGTATGACTCCGACCACTCCAAACCACTGCTGGCTTGAAGTAAGTTGTTCAAAGTAATTTGTTTTCGATCGTCATCCTTCCATTCGCTTACAGGTGCAGGCTCTTCTATTTTTAATTTTCCATCTTTCATTAAAATTCCAATGAGAGCATTGGTAATACTTTTTGTCATAGACCAGCCCATAAGTTTAGAATGCTGATCAAAACCTTCGGCATATTTCTCACCCACAATTTGTCCATCATACAAAACTACAACACCAAGTGTGTTTGCAGGTTTCTTTGGATCGATATCCACAAATGCATCAGCAAGTGCTTTGTCGATTGCATTATAATTCACATTCTTCAGAAGTGAATCAAGTATACGATTTCCATTCGGCCAAAGAAGGGAGTCTTGATTTGTGTTTGGTGTAGCTGCTAAATTGAATTCTTGATTTCGTACCTCTTCTTCTGATTTCTCTGATAGCAATGTACAGCCCAAACCATGGCGGAAGATTGCTTTACTTTTTGCCCAGAGTATAGTGGCCACAACAGTTGAGTCAACATTATTCATTTCAACACCAGCACTTGAGAGACCAGGAAAAACCTGTAGCTCTTTCTCTTTTACACTCTCCACTGTTCGGCCTGCAATGTAAACGCATGAGCAAACTGTTTTTGAAACCATGCCCGCCATAACAGGAGGGAAGGTAACGCCAACATAAATTAATGCAACAAGAAGTATAGAAGCGATTAAGATGAAGAAAAGTTTAATGAATTTTTTCATGTTATAATTAATCGTGAGTCGTTAGAGAATGCGGGTTTGGACTAGTAACTATTTTCTTTCCGATATTAAGATTTATTCCCTCTCGATTTCTCCAGCAAATCCCACATCTCTTCGGGGATCGCTTCCAAATGACTGAACTCACCACCATTGCGTAACCATTCACCACCATCAATGGTGATCACCTCTCCATTTACATAAGCAGAATAATCTGACATTAAGTACGCTGCAAGGTTTGCCAGTTCCTGATGTTCTCCAACACGCTTCAAAGGTATACGTTCAGCCGGATCAAATTTCTTTACTAATTCTCCTGGCAGTAATCTACTCCACGCACCTTCTGTTGGGAATGGCCCCGGTGCAATAGCATTACTTCGAATCTTATATTTCGCCCACTCCACAGCAAGCGATCGTGTCAACGCCAATACACCTGCTTTGCTGCAAGCTGATGGTACAACGTATCCGGAACCTGTCCAGGCGTAAGTGGTTACAATGTTTAGAAATGTTCCAGGCTGTTTTTTAGCAATCCAATTTTTCCCTGCTGCCAAAGTAGTGTAATATGTTCCCTTCAAAACAATGTCAACAACAATATCGAATGCCCGATGAGAAAGTCTTTCAGTAGGGCTGATAAAATTTCCTGCTGCATTATTGAGTATGCCATGAATTTGTCCGAAGGTAGTTTCTGCCTGACTAATTACATTTTCAATTTCATTGTACTTGCGCACATCGCATGCAACCGCCAATACCTTCCCACCTTTCTTCTTCATCATTTCTTCGGCCGATTTTTCAAGCACATCCATCTTGCGACTTGTAATCACCAGGTTTGCGCCAAGCTCCAGAAAATATTCACCCATCGAGCGACCCAAACCAGTGCCACCACCGGTAATAATGATCGTTCTGTCTTTTAAACTTCCGGGTTTTAACATGCCTTCCATAATTGTTAATTTAAGTGTTTCAAAGTAAGAATTTCATAACCGGTTTCATACATTACCTGACTTTTTAAATAAAAAAAGGGTCGCATTTTATTGCGACCCTTTCGAATACGAATTAGTATAATTCTAACCGTTTGTGTCTAACTCTGATTCGAGTTCATCAAGTTCATCTAATACGGGTTGAAGTATCGTATCTAGTTTCTCTTTCGTTCCATCAGCATACTGAAGGTAGGCGATGAACTCCCCATCTTCATCAACAAATACAACATCGCCTAGTTTTTTATTATCGCTGTACAATGCCAGATTTATAATATCATTCCAATCTACCTCTGAGGCATCAGCAGCTTCAACATTTATATCGCCACTAAGTTTAAGGTTTTTAACCTGAACAAATCCCTCAACACTTTTTAAACTCTCTTCTGATTTTGAATCGTTACCGTACTTTACCGTAACGCTGGTAGCCATTACTGTTTCAGTATTGCGAAGTAATGAAACACTGAGGGAAGAGGTGGTTAGTCCGCTATCGTCAAAAGAAACATCAAGTTTAAATTCATCGATCGATAAAGTGATATCAACAATTAAAGGAAATCCTAATTCATCCCATGCTGATTCAAGATGCAGCGAAACTACTTTAACCTCGTTTACAAACAAAAACGCAGTAAGTAATTCAGGTTGATAAGAATATTCTTCCCATTCTTCATCGTAGACTTCAATTTCACTGTATTCCGTGAGCTGAAGTGCAGCATTGTTGGTTGTTGAGCCTTCGGTAGGAAATTGAATTTCTATGATTTCTGATTCTCCGGTCTTTTCGAAAGCGCCTGCTTCGCCAAGTTCAGGATTCCATTCGTACACGCCCAGGTTGGCTTCGAAATCAAAGGCTTCATCATTTGCAGTGCGACCGGAAACGGCTTTGTTGGCTGCGAAAATGGTTTTGAAATCACGTCCTTTTTTCTGAAAGAAATGCTTGATTTTTTTCTTATCTGTGCCACCCATTCGTCCAAAAGGATCATCCGTTTCCGTCAGATCAACCAAGTCCTGAACAGCTTGCATTCCTGTGGCATCTGTCAGACTTTGAAGGTCGCCTACAGCCGCGGTATTAAACTGTGTAATGGTACTTTTTGCTTCATCTTTTGACAGCAGGTTCGCATTTTTATCATCGTCTTTACACGATGAAATGCCGATGAGAATAGACAACGCTGCAACGGACAGGAGTTTTGGATTGATGGTCATGCGGTAATTGGTTTTTAGTTAATAGCACTTTAAATATGAAAAAAAATACTGAAATAGTAACGGCTTGAATCGTTTTAGGTTATTCGTTAGCTCCTAATCCATTCTTGTTATAGACACTTCATGGGTGGGTATAGTTGTAAGTAAATAATAATTCTTAATTTCGAATCACCATTTTTTCAACTTGATGCTTAGCTTTATGAAGAACCTAATTCTGATCCTTTTTTTACTTTTTATTTCATCCTCCTGCATTGTCACCAAGAAAAAATACGATGAGCTGCTTGCTCAAAAAATAAGAACGGAAGCGGACCTGGCCGATCGCACGACAGCATTAGACAGTGCCAATCTTCAACTTCAGGATCTTGATCAGAAAATTAGAAAGTTAAAAGATGACACAACCAATCTTGGTAAGGGTGTACGCACCACAGGCAGTAAATTGGCTGAGTTGGAAAAAGAACATAGTCAATTAAGCACCTATTATAAAAACCTATTGAACAGCAGCGGCAAACAAAACCGCGACATGGCTCAGCAACAAGAACAACTTCTTGCCATTCAACAAAATTTGGATCATACTAGAAAGATGAATGACTCGCTGAGCACTAGTTTGGCGGAGCGTGAAAAGAAAGTGAGAGAGCTTGAACAAGTTATGGCCAGTAAGGACAAAGCAGTTCAGGATTTGAAAAATAAAATCAGCAATGCATTATTGAACTTTAAAGAGAATGACATCACCGTTAAAGTGAAAAACGGAAAAGTATATGTATCACTAGCTGAACAATTGTTATTTGGTTCCGGAAGTATTGATGTTGACAGCAAAGGTGTAACGGCCCTGCAACAATTGGCTAAGGCCATTAAGGATCAGCGTGACATTAATATTATGGTGGAAGGACATACTGATAATGTACCGATCTCCAAGAAATCACAATACATGAATGACAATTGGGATCTCAGTGTAATGCGCGCAACCTCCATCACTCGGATTCTAACAAAGGCAGGTGTTTCAACAAAACAGATTACTGCATCAGGTCGAGGTGAATCCATGCCGCTTGCCGCGAATGATACACCTCAGAACAAGCAGAAGAATCGCAGAACCGAAATTATCATCACTCCAAATCTTGATGAGCTGTTCAGAATTTTGGAATCAAATTAAAATCGTAAATATTTTACTATGTGGCGTCTCATATCCTTCATCATTTTAATTATAGACATCATTGTTGTGCTTGAAATTTTTCGCAGCAACAAAGACTTAGAAAAGAAAGTATTATGGATTATTGCTGTACTATTTTTGCCTATCCTCGGGCCAATTCTTTGGTACCTTATTGGGAAAAAGTAAGTAGTTGATTTGTGATTAATGAAGCGTGATTTGGTAGCGATTTTTAGGTAGTCGTGGGAAACCAAAACCACCAATCGATCATCACTAATCACTCATCCTAAATCATTATCTCACCTTTGCCTTCTTTACGATGTTAGCAAACACGCCTGGAAGAAAGCGATGCATATAAATGGCGAGTACTTCTTTGGCACCACCAATATAGACCTCACGTTTTTTCTTTTCGATAGCAGTGGCAATTCGCTTCGCAAGTTCTTCTGGCAACATTCCGTCTTCGGTAGTACCATCCATTTTGTTGAGATTTGTGCCATCACCCACCAAGGCATTCATTGTAATATTGGTACGAATCCATCCTGGACAAATTACCGTAACAAAAATATTCTCGCGCCACACTTCCGCGCGAAGCGAATCGAAGAATCCATGCAGAGCATGCTTCGCTGCTGCATAAGCCGATCGATAGGGTGTTCCGATAATACCCATCACACTGCTGATCGTTACATAGTGCCCTGACTTACGCTGTAAGAAATGAGGAAGTAAATATTTGGTGAGCGTTATTGTACCGAAATAATCCACCTCCATAATTCTTCTATCAACCTCCAGAACAGTGTCTTTGGTGAGACTGCGTTGACTGATACCACCGTTGTTAAACAAGATATCGATGTGTCCGAAAATCTGAATGGCGGCTTCAGTAGAAAGTTGTAAGGTGCTTGATTGTGAAAGATCAAGTGCGAGTACGCGGATGTTGGGCTGTGCGGACGCAATACAGTTTCCTTTTACGCGTTCAAGTTCTTCCTTCCTTCGTGCAGAGAGAATAAGTTTTGCGCCTCTGCGGGCGAGCTCATAGGTAATGGCTTCACCGATCCCGGAAGAAGCGCCTGTTATCCAAATTACTTTATTTGCAAGTGTTGACATATTCGTATGAGAATCAATTGTTATTTCTGATAGACTACAAAATCAAAATCAAATTTATGGCGTTCGTCTTTACCGTGATGAACTCTGGAGATTTCCTTCCAATCTTTTTTGCTAAAATCAGGAAAGTAAGTATCCCCATCCAGTGTGGTGTTAATCTCGGTTACATAGAGCTTATCAGCATGAGAAAAACCAAGATTATAAATTTCAGCTCCTCCAATGATGAAGGTTTCCGGTTCACCATTTTTTCGCGCAATGTCCAACGCTTCTTCAAGTGTATTAACCACAATACATCCCGGAGCACGAAAATCGGTTTGACGTGTTACGACAATATTGGTACGATTTGGAAGTGGTTTGAATTTTTCTGGAATAGAATCATAATTCTTGCGGCCCATAATAGTGTGATGTCCCTTTGTGGTCTGCATGAAATATTTCATGTCGTCTGGCAAGTGCCAGGGGAGGTCGTTATTTTTTCCGATAACGTTGTTTTGTGTTCGGGCGGCAATGAGGGAGATAATCATTGAATCGGTAGATAATTCGGACGTGCAAAGGTGCAAATAATTTTCTGTTTTTTTGGAAAGAGAAACAAGCTTATAAGACCGTGTTAATTGATTTTATTTCCCCTGAAAAACTCTTTGATGTCCATTCTTCGTTTTCCCTCAGGTTGTAGTTCGTCAATCGAAATCCAGCCATCTGAAGTTCGGATATTGAGATAGTTCTTATTGTCTGTACTTAGACTTCCAGTTTCCTCTTGATTTCCACTTTCTTTTGAAACTGATACCTTAAAGATTTTGTAGTTCTTGCCATTCAGTTCACACCAGGCGGTGGGATAAGGATTTAATCCTCGAACAAAATTTCGAATCTGTTCGCTCGATTGATTCCAGTTAATCTGACAGGTCTCTTTGAATATTTTAGGAGCATGCTTTACTTCCGCATTTTCAGTTTGAGGTATCGATGGATAATTACCATTCTCAATCGACTGCACTGTTTTCAAAACGAGGTGGGCACCTTTAATCATCAATCGTTCATAGAGTTCACCAACAGTATCATCTTTTGTGATTGATTCCTTCTCTTGAAAGATGATACTACCTGTATCGATTTCGTGCTTGAGAAAAAATGTGGTTGCTCCTGTTTCTTTTTCGCCATTGATGATAGCCCAGTTAATCGGTGCTGCTCCGCGATATTGAGGAAGGAGGGAAGCATGTAAATTGAAAGTTCCAAGTGATGGCATTGCCCACACCATTTCTGGCAGCATGCGAAATGCAACCACTACCTGAAGATTTGCCTGGTAGCTTTTAAGCTCCTCCAAAAATTCTGGCGACTTTAAATTTGTTGGCTGAAGAACCGGTATGTTATGTTTTAGTGCAGACTCTTTTACAGGGGAGTACGTAATTTTTTGTCCGCGCCCTTGTGGTTTATCGGGTGCAGTGATGACGGCAACAATATTGAATTTATTTTCAACCAGTATTTCCAAACTCGGAACAGCGAATTCGGGTGTGCCCATGAAGATGATGCGAAGACTATTCATAAGGGGCAAATATCTAAAATCTTGAAATGAAAGCTCTATGTATTGTCTCAAAGTCCGATAATAAGTACCTTTGGTTAATGAGTCAAAATACTTACCGCGTTTTATTGAACAAGGAGCCTGAAGGGGGCTTTACTGTGGTTGTGCCTACATTGCCTGGATGTGTTACCTATGGAGAGACAATGGATGAGGCAATCGTTAACGTACGAGAGGCTATTGAATTATACATTGCGAGTCTTGTTGCTCATGGTGAGCCTGTACCAACGGAGGAGAATACGTTTGAATATTCGGTTTCTGTTCCTGCTTGACAAAGACACCATCTTATACTGCTAAAGAGGTAATCAAAATCCTTAAAGAGAAGGGATTTATTTTAGATCGAACGAAAGGCAGTCATCAAATTTATATGTTGCAGGATGGTACAAGGCGGGTTGTTGTTCCGATGCACAACAGGGATATTCCTAAGGGCACATTTTTCTCTATTCTCAAACAGGCAGGAATAAATAAATCAGAACTTGAATAAGATCAATCCCTATTCGGTTTAATCTCTCAACTCTTTTCTCATGTACTTTTTACAAATCGGGCAATCGGTCCAAATATGCCCACGGGCCGGACAATATTTACGGCCGAAATAAATAATTTGAAGATGCGCTTTGTTCCATTTGTCTTCCGGAATCAACCGCTTCAAATCTTTCTCAGTTTGATCTACATTCCTACCAGTGGTCAATCCCCAACGATAAGCAAGTCGATGGATATGTGTATCGACTGGAAAAGCAGGCACACCAAACCATTGAGTCATGACAACTGAGGCAGTCTTATGACCAACAGAAGGAAGTTCCTCGAGTGCTTCAAATGTATTCGGAACTTCACCATTGTATTTTTCAATCAGTATTTTCGACAAGCCATAAATACCTTTCGATTTCATGGGAGACAATCCACACGGTTTGATGATTTCGCGAATCTCCTCAACACTCATCTTCGCCATGTCGTAAGGATTGTCGGCTTGTTTGAAAAGGAGTGGTGTAATTTTATTGACACGCTCATCGGTACATTGAGCAGAAAGCAAAACAGAGATCAGTAATGTATAAGCGTCTTTATGATTGAGCGGAATTCCAGGATCAGGAAAATATTTTTCGAGAATGGATATGATGTCGGCTACTTTTTCGGATTTGGTCATCTTCGTCTGAACTTCAAACACATTAAGGGTACAACAAATATTTCTTTCTCATCTCGTTGTATGTGGTCAAATCTTTTTTCCAGGTTTCACGAATTTGGTCTTCGCTAAGTCCATCTTTGATTTGTTGCTTTAATGCGGAGGTGCCTGCAAGGATATCAAAATACGGAAGAAAGAATTTATCCTTATCAGGGTAAGCTTTGTACATCTGAAACAAATAGCTCAAATCAATTTTTCGTTCGATTGAAGCATTTCGCAAATCAATTCCATAACAGATTTTGTTTTCGTGTGGTGGATTGACAGCAACGCCCTTAATCGTTTGAGGTGTAAACTGAAAGGGCATGCTTTTTAATTCAGGATTGCCCAATACCTGAAATGGAGAAGGTGTACCACGGCCTAGGCTTATCACTGTTCCTTCAAAAAGACAGATGTAAGGATACATTTTTACTGCTTGATTGTTTGGAAGATTGGGCGATGGTTTAACAGGTAAAATAAAATCATCCGAATGTTGCCAGTTTTTTAACGTGATAATCTCAACGTCAGATTTTAACTTGTTTGCCAACCATCCTTCTCCATTGATCATTTGCGCCAGTTCACCAACGGTTAATCCGTGTGCGATCGGAATGGCATGCATGGCAACAAAAGACTGCAAAGGTTTTTCATTCATTGGCCCGTCAACAAAAGCATTTGGATTGGGACGATCGAGGATGATGAGTTTCGTTTTGGTTTCGGCACAAGTCTCCATTACATAATGCATGGTTCCGATATACGTATAGAAGCGAGTACCTACATCCTGAATATCAAAAATCACAACATCAACATTGGAAAATTGTTGGGCTGTAGGTTTTTTATTTTTGCCATAAAGTGATACTGCGGGAATCCCGGTTTTAACATCGATGCTATCGTTCACTTTCTCACCATCCGCTGCGTTTCCGCGAAAGCCATGCTCAGGTCCAAATATTTTAACAATGTTAACGCCTTTGCTTTTCAGTGTGTCGGCCAGGTGGGTTTGACCAATTAAGGATGTATGATTTACGACCAGCGCTACTCGTTTGTCTTTTAGTTTAGGCAATAACAAGTCGAGTTGCTCTGCACCTATCACAATTTTTTTTGGTTGTGATTTTTCAGTGGTCTGCGATGAAGATGTACTCGGCACATGCACGCCACTACCACAGGTTACGAAAGTCAGCAATGCGAGGAAAGCAAAAACAAATCTCTTCATATCGACAAAATTATTAATTCAGACTGAAGCAATGAAAGTATTGATTGTGGTCTAATGTTATCCTACTTTGCGTAAGAATATAAATGTTGAAAAGTTAATCATAAGTTTGAACCTTTCGTATTTCATATCGAAAAGAATCAGCCAGGAGCAGAAGCAGGGTTTTGCTTCTACGATTCATAAAATTGCTATTGCCAGCATTGGCATTGGTTTAGGTGCAGCCATCGTTTCGTTTTTGATATTGAAAGGTTTTCAGGAAACTATCAAAAACAAAATCTATAACTTCAGCGGTCATCTCATTATAACGAAACAAACCACCAGTAATTCTCCGGAAGAACAATCAATGAATTTTCAAATGGATGCCTACCTCCATCCGGAACGATACCCAAATGTACAGCACCTCCAGGAATATGCTCACAAAGCCGGACTTGTTAAGGCTGATGATGAAGTGCTGGGTGTGATGTTAAAAGGCATTGGTAAAAGTTTTGATGCGAATGCGTTTAGTAAAAATATCATTGATGGAAAGTTTATTACACTTCCTGATTCCGGTTATGCTAATCAGGTAGTGATCAGCAAAGACATCTCAAACAAATTGAAAGCAAAGGTGGGCGATCAGATTATCGTTCACTTTTTTCAAAATCCACCGCGCTCTCGGAAGTTATTAGTCACGGGTATTTATGAAACCGACTTGTCTGAATATTTCGACAGCAAAATAATTATCAGTGACATTCGCCTTATTCAAAAATTAAATGATTGGCCTGATTCATTGGCGGGAGGAGTGGAGGTATTTGTAAAAAATGTCGACAAGGTAGATGATGCAGGTTATGCAATACAGGAATCAATGGATTATGATTTATATGTTGAACGTGTGAGCGATAAGTACGCTCAGGTTTTTGAATGGCTCGATCTTATCAGCCGTCAGGTTAATATTATTCTGGCTATTATTCTCTTGGTGGTATGTGTCAATATGGTTTCTATTATTCTTATATTAGTGATGGAACGAACTCAAATGATTGGAATGTTGAAAGCACTGGGTGCCGGGAATAAGTTGATACGATCCATTTTTGTATACAATGGGATTAACCTTATTCTGAAGGGACTTGTGTTCGGCAACGCGCTGGGTTTGGGGATTTGTTATGTTCAATATAAATTCAGATTGGTTAAACTAAACCCGCATGATTATTATATGGATGTAGTACCCATCAGCTGGCATTGGGAAATTGTGGGGCTTTTAAATCTTTTAGCCTTTTTGGTTATTGTTGTGGTATTACTACTCCCCACCATGGTCATTTCCCGCGTAAACCCGATAAAGGCCATTCGATTCGATTAATTGGAATAAGCGTTTGAACTTCAAATATTTTTATACTTTTGTTATATAAGGAGCCCACCTTATCTCACTTAACGGTTATAATGTTATGCAGTTAAAATTTAAAAACCCGGTTAGGCCTGACCTAACCAACACGATCACCAAAAGAAACCGCAGACTTCAGGCTTTCTTTAATGCAAAGAACCTGGATGTGCGGTTGCATGGCGATGCACAAAATCCACTAATGGTATTGTGCGGCTGCGTAGGCTTATCGGCCTACGTTCACAACTTCGATCTTCGCTTGTTGGACAAACCCAATCAAGGAGAATTGATGAAAATCTTTAAGCTTACCGAGATCATTCAGGGTACGCGCGAAGAACTTGTGGAGTGGATGCAACAGTATCCGCAAATGCCGCTCTACAGAATTCAACATGCGGATAGCAAGTTGTTTTTATGTGGTTTCAACTTCGTTGATCGCGAACAAAAATTAGGGCGTTATCCTGTTTTTGCACGCGAAGATTATCACATCTACAAACAGCGTGAAGCGGCAGAAGACATTCTGGCCATGCTGAAAGAAGATGGATACGAAGTGGAAATCACTGAACCTGATTTGGAGATGGTGAAATCGCACGTTGGCCCGATAACGTTTATTGATTCGGAAGAACAAGAACATTTTCACCAGCCACGAGACATCTAAAAACAAGTGTTGGTTTAAGAAGGCTGACCACTTGGGATGTACTTCTTAAACCAACTTTGTATGGTTAACTGAAGCACTCCAAAAAAAGCTTCCTTAAAAATGCCTGCCGACATTTTGGACTCACCTCGTGTGCGGTCTGTAAAAATAATAGGCACCTCCGTGAGTTTGAATCCAAACTTCCACGCCAGAAATTTCATCTCGATTTGAAAGGCGTATCCAACAAACTTTACATTATCAAGTGATATGGTTTCCAATACCTTTCTTCTATAGCACACAAACCCTGCGGTTGTATCGCGAATGGGCATGCTGGTAATTAATCTGACATAGCTGCTGGCAAAATAGGAGAGGAGAACGCGACCCATCGGCCAGTTCACTACATTAACACCAGTGGCATAGCGCGAACCAATAGCCACATCGCTTCCACGTTCAGAGCACGCCAAATAAAGGCCTACCAGGTCTTTTGGATCGTGTGAAAAATCCGCATCCATTTCCAGAATAAAATCATATCCCTTCTCCAGGGCATATTTAAAACCGGTGATGTAGGCCGTACCCAACCCAAGCTTACCCGCACGTTTCAGCAAGTGAAGTTTGGTTTCGGTTACATTATAATGCTGTTGTAATTCTTCTACGATCTCCGCTGTTCCATCGGGTGAATTATCATCAACGATCAGAATATGGAAGTCTTTCGGTAAGGCAAACGCAGTATCAATGATCGAGCGAATATTCTCGCGCTCCTTGTACGTAGGAATAATAACGATAGCGTTGCTCACCTGATTTTGGATTGTAAACAAAACTAGAAAAAGATGCAGGTTAATCAATCGTTAGTTTGACAAGACTGGTATTTATTTAGATACAAGGCCTTAGGAGCGCTATGAAGTCGTAAATGTTTAAAGTTAAACAATGAGTAAAAAAGCTGGCTTTTAAATTGATGTCAGGGGATATTCTGATAATTTTAATCCCGGACTAATAAAAACACCTTCACCATGAAAACGCCTATAGTAATTGCCTGCCTGCTTTTTGCCTGTACCTGTCTTGCTCAAAGTTCGTTTGAGGGAACAATTAAATGGTCGATGAAGATGGAAATAACGGATCCGGCAGCAAAAGCAAGAATGGAGGAAGGTCAAAAGAAAATGAACGATCCGGCAACGCAGGCTAAAATGAAGGAGATGGAGAAGCAGATGAACGACCCCCAGTTCAAGGCCATGATGGAAGCTAATCCTCAGATGAAAGCCCAAATGGAAAAGACCATGCAAATGATGCAGGGCGGGAATCTGAATTCAATGATGCCTTCTGCATTTACTGTAAAAATCAAAAACAATAATAGCATTGCGCAAATGGAAGGTGGTATGATGGGCGGCATGGAAATCCTGAACCTCACCGATAAAAATCAGTCGTACTCTTTAGATCGACAGAATAAAACCTATACCGCATTACCTCAGGGGAATAACGAGCCTCAAAAGACAAGTCCGGAAATAAAAGTGACCAAGACAAAAGAAACAGCAAAGATACTTAACTACACATGCACCAAGACCATTGTAGAGGTAACCCAGAATGGAAAAACGATGAAAAATTTTTACTGGACTACAACTGAAATAAAAGATCTGGATTTAAAGAGCCTCTCTAAGCAACGCATGGGCCGTGGCAATCAGTCTATGTTCTACCAGGATATTGAAGGCGTGCCATTGAAAATGGAAATGACGATGCCCGAAGGTACGATGACCATGGAGGTAACGGAGATCAAAAAAGAATCACTAAGCGCTTCGCTTTTTGAATTACCAGCTGACTTTAAGGAAGTGAAGGGATATACAGGTCAGCACTAAGACTGGTTAAATGTTAATCGTTAAACACCTTAACGATTAACATTTAACCAATAACTAATAACCAAGAATTTTCAACATACTCTCGCTCGTCTGTTCTGTAGCAAAAAGCTTTGTTGTAATCTCACCGTCTTCGTTGCGATCGATCAATACATGTTTGGGTGCAGGTATCAAACAATGTTGAATGCCTCCATAACCTCCAAGTGATTCCTGGTAGGCTCCGGTATGGAAGAATCCTACATATAGATTTTCCTCATCGGTAATCATTGGCAAGAAAACTTCGCCTGTGTGCGCTTCTGAATTATAATAATCCATGCTGTCGCAGGTTAGTCCACCGATGTTTACTTTATGGTATGGATCATCCCATTTGTTTAGAGCAAGTAGAATGTATTTCTGATTCATTCCCCAGGCATCGGGCAGGTGAGTGATGAACGAGCCATCAATCATGTACCAAAGCTCCTTATCGTTTTGTAATTTCTGATCGATCAAAGAATACAATACAGCACCACTTTCTCCAACGGTGTAGCTTCCAAACTCAGTAAAGATGTTTGGAACCGGCACGTTGTTCTTATCGCAAATCCATTTAATGTTTTCCACGATCTGCTCGATCATGTACTTGTAATCGTATTGAAATGTAAGGGATGTCTTAATCGGGAAACCGCCACCAATATCAATTGAATCAAGTGTAGGGCAGATTTTCTTCAATTCACAATACTTGAAGATGAAGCGGCTCAACTCGCTCCAGTAGTAGGCTGTATCTTTAATACCGGTGTTGATGAAGAAGTGCAACATCTTGAGCTCGGCTCTATCGCTATTTTCGATCTTATCTTTATAAAACGCATTAATGTCGCTGTAGCGGATACCCAGGCGGGATGTATAGAACTCAAACTTTGGTTCTTCATCGGCAGCCACTCTAATCCCTACACGGTATGGTGTCTTTACATTCTCTTCGTAGAAATCAATTTCACCCAGGTTATCAAGAATGGGTACACAGTTTTTGAAACCGTCATTCAAAAGTTCACTGATATATTGACGATATGCTGGCATCTTAAAGCCGTTGCAAAGTATGTAGGTGTCCTTTGAAATTTTACCGCTGTTAAACAACGACCGGACGATCGGAATATCAAATGAAGAAGAAGTCTCCATGTGAACGTTATTATTCTTCAGGGCCTCTTCCATCACAAAAGAAAAGTGCGATGATTTAGTGCAGTAGCAGTAGGTATAATTTCCCTGATATTTGAATTTCTCTAACGCATTGTTGAAGGTAGCCTGAACAAACCGAACATTTTCACTTATTCGGGGAAGGTAGGTGAGCTTGAGGGGCGTTCCGTACTGCTTGATGATATCCATCAAAGGCACATCGTTGAACAACAATTCGTGGTCACGGACTTTAAATTCTTTCTGAGGGAACTCGAAAGTCTGTTCAATTAGCTCACGGTAACTCTTCATTTCGGCATACAGGGGTTTTGATAAAAGAGGTGCAATATTGTCATAATTTTGCCATCTTTGCAACATGCTATCCAAACGCATGGTTTATCGTTTTTCTTGTAAAAGAGCCGTATTCGCGACTCTGCCAGTTGTTGGCTTGCCTGACTTTTAAAGTCGATTAAGGCATTTCCCAATCTTTTTCAAACGATAACCTGTTCATCACAAAACATTAATACAAGATTCCTGTGAAAGAATTAAAAATAATAGAAGTGAAGTCCGAAATCGGTGCCGGAACCCGCGGAGCCAGTTTAGGCGTGGAGGCAATTAAAATTGCCAGCCTCGACATGGGCTCCGATTTCTTCAGGATTCACGAATCGGTGGAGGTAGAAAACGTAAACGAACTTCTGTTTGACGGAGCCAAACACTCTTACGCCAAGTTCATCGATGGGGTAATGATCATGGAAGAGCGCGTTTGTCTTGAGGTTTATGAAACGATTTGGGAAGAAGATTTTCCTTTCGTTGTAGCGGGCGATCATAGCACCGCCTACGGAACCATTGCAGGAATAAAGAAGGCTGACCCAAAAATGCGCCTGGGGGTTATCTGGATTGATGCTCATGCCGATTTCCATACACCCTTCACCACACCTTCCGGAAATATGCACGGCATGACACTGGCCATGGCCTGCGGCATTGATAATTTTGAATGTAAGGTAAATGACCCTCGCGGAGAGACTCAGGAATACTGGGAGCAAATAAAGAACGTGGGCTTGGCAGGTCCGAAAATCTATCCGGAAGACATCGTGTACATCGCAGTTCGCGACTTAGAGAAGCCAGAGAACTATCTGATCAACAAATACAACATCAACTTCATTGAAACAGAAGAGGTAAAGAAGCAAGGCGCTGCTGAAGTTGCCAAGCGTGCTTTGGCGATGTTAGAGCATTGCGATGCCGTCTACGTTTCGTTTGACGTAGATAGTATTGACAGTCGCTTTTCTACCGGAACCGGAACACCTGTACCGAACGGGCTTACTGTAGAGGAAGCAAAAATCTTAAACGTTGAACTCTGCAAAGATCCTAAAGTATGTGCCTGGGAAATTGTTGAAGTAAACCCAACTCTTGATACTGAAAACAGAATGGCCGAAAGTGCTTTCGAGATTATGGAAGCATCTGCGAAGGCGATTGTGAGCAGGCCGGTTTTGGCGGATTAAGATTAGGACTTATGATTTGATTTTCAAGTCCACAGACCACAGTCGACTGTCGACCGTGGTCTGTGGACTTTTTATAGATTCTAGTCCTGCAATACATTACTCATAAACGTAGACTTCAGCATCAACCACATCAGGAAGAAGGCAACCGCCCACTGAAGGTATACCCAATAAAAATCAGAAGTGTCTTTGAAGCGTGTTTCTTTAATCTCTGCTTTTTCATACTGATCGATCTTTTTGAACACAGTAGTTAATGCTTTGTTGTCTGTGGCTCTGAAAAATTCTCCACTACCAATCTCGGCTAGTTTTCGCATGGTGCTTTCATTGACGGTGTTTTCAAAATATTGGGTATTGCCAAAGAAGTCTTTACCCATCGGCACACGCCCTTCGCGGCCAACAATAATGGTGTAGATTTTAATATTGTAAGCTGCAGCAAGTTCGGCTGCTGTGATGGGATCAATATTACCTCCGGTATTTTCTCCATCACTTAGCAGAATACATACTTTTGATTTCGATTCAGATTCTCTCATGCGGTTGGTTACAACGGCCATGGCACTGCCAATTGCAGTTCGTGGTGTTTCGATCATATCGAAACTAATATCTTTTAAATAGGATTTTAATAAGTCGTAATCGGTGGTGAGTGGAGAGAGTGAGAAGGCATCACCTGCAAAGACCACCAGTCCTATGCGATCTTGTACGCGTCCATCAACAAACTGAAGGGCTACTTTTTTGGCAGCTTCCAATCGGTTGGGAACAAAATCTTCCATCTCCATGGATTTCGAAATATCCATCGCCAGCATAATATCAATACCTTCTGTCCATTGAGTTGTTTTTTCGTTTGATAATTGTGGACGTGCAAGGGCTGTTAACACCAACATTAGTACGAGCATCAGAAAAATCTCGGGAACGAATCGAACCAAATTGACTGCCGATACCCTTAAGTCTTTTTGTGTAACAGCAACCGGTAATTTTTGATTGAAGCGATACCGAACAAACCATCGAACTAAGAATAGAATAGGTGCCGCTATTAATATGTACAGGAAGACTTTATTCTCCCACGAAAACGCACGAAATGTGGAGGGCATAAACCACTCCAGGTAATACCACGGATTTAGATTGCTATCCATGCTTCAGTTCCTCCAGTTTTTTATTAAAGCGTTCATCAGCAAACGACTTCAGACTTTGCAACGATTCAACAACCGATGTATTGTGACCGTAGATGGCGCCATCAACAGCGTGTAAATTTTTAGCAAGCATTTCATCTTTTTGGATGCGCACCATTTCCTTTGTGGTCAATTTTGTGTACGGCCTTGCTTCTAATTGCTCCATGTATTTTTTCCAAAACGAAACCGTGCTCTCTGTTGAAGCGGGAGAGAAGGCGGTGCGAACCGTTTCAATGTTGGATGAGAATGTTTCAATAAATTGTTGATGAGCTTTTAACATGCGCTTCAACCGGAAGTGTTTTCTGATTTTCTTACCAAAGAAGAAATACACCAGCGCAAGCACAACAAGAAGAATAGAAAGCACCAAAAGCAAAATTGGATAATTGAAATCGTAATTAACATTCTCATAGGCCAGACTTTGTTTCAACGGAAGTGTTTGAAGAGAAACAGTATCCGGAATATCGGTTGCCGTTAAAATTAATCGAATGGTATCGCGATTGGATTCGAAAGCTGTGCAATCTTGTGGATTGAGTTGAAAGATTGGAAGACTCAGTGATTGAATATCATCCAATTCAAAAGTTGACAGATAGTACACTACACTATCATAACTTTCCCCACCTGTTGTTTCAGTAGGGAAGTATTTTTTTTCACTAAACTCAAACGGTGCGAAATTATAGCTTGAGTCAGGGAATAAAACATTGGTGTTGCTGGGATAGGTAGCAGACAAATAGAAACCAGAAGGTTCACCAATCTTCAGACTATCTGAAAAGAAACCACTTCTCACCACGACATCTTGCGCGTGCACAGACGCAATGCTCACTAGCATGAAAAGAAATAAAGTCAAAAATAAACGCATCACTCTCATCTCTTAGGTCGTTTTCAACGATCTGTTTCTGACTTTAAATAATCTTAAAAGTTTGGGTACATAGTCCTCATCCGTATCCAACGAAATAAAATTGATTTCGTGCTTGCGGCTGAAGGTAGCCAGTTCTTTTTTTCGTTCATCGTGGTGTGTGCTTATTTTCTTTCGAAAGTCACCAAATGATGTATTGATCCACAAAGTCTTCTGTGATTCTTTATCCAGTATCGGAACAATCCCAAGCTTAGGTAATCGTGTTTCGCGTTTGTCGCTTACATGAATGACAACAAGGTCGTGTCTGCGTGCCAATGCTTTCAGATTTTGAAAATAACCTTCATCAATAAAATCAGAAATTAAAATGATCACACTTCTTCGCTTGATGGCATTCAATGAGAAGGCAAGCGCTTTCGTGAGGTTGGTCTTTAAAGATTTTGGTTCAAGCTTCGTGATGGTACTGATGATTTCATACGCCTGAGAATGTCCCTTGGTAGGCTTTATGTATTTTTCCTTCACGTCCGAAAAACAAATCAATCCTAAATGACTGGATTCTTTTGCAGCAGAAAGTGCCAGCACCCCGCAGATTTCTTTTCCGATATCGCCCTTTGTACGGCCTTTGCTTCCAATATCTTCGGATGCACTTACATCTAGGATAAAAAAGACCGTTTGCTCTTTTTCTTCCTTAAAGGTTTTCACAAACATGCCATGCCCTTTGGCCGAGACATTCCAATCGATAGTGCGAATATCATCTCCATACTGATATGGGCGCACATCGTCAAACTCCAGCCCCGATCCTTTAAAGATGGAATGGAAGTCGCCCTGCATGTGACTGTTAATCACCTTGCGGATCTGGATTTCGTATTTGCGTAATTTCTTAAGAAGCTCCTTCAATTCGGTAATCAGTTATCAGTTAATGGTTATCGGTTAATTAGCGTTCATGATAGTAAGAGTCTTCACCATTACCAATTACGGTTAACCATTAACCCGCACTCGCGCAAAAATAGAACAAATATGAGTATTTTGCCTCCCTAAAATGGCGTAAGGCCAATATGCATTGTGAAGCGGTTTATACATTACTTTATTTTCTGTACCCTATTGTTTTCCGGGCTGTCGTGCGGAGTAAAAAAGGCCCCGGAGGAACAAATACTTAGCCAACGCGAAATGGTGAGTACTCTTATTGATGTTTATATAGCCGAACAAAAGATTCAGATGCTGAGCATTCCGCGTGACTCTGGTGAATTTCTGTTTAGGAAATTGAATACGAAAGTGTTGGAGGCCAAGAATGTACAGGATTCCGTGCTGAAAAAATCATTCGATTATTATATGGCTCACCCAAAAGAGCTGGAGCAGATTTACAGTGCTTTGGTTGATTCGTTAAACCTTCGTGAGCAACGGGTAACGTCCAAGCCTCCAGAAAAATGATCTACCCGAATGTATTTGAAGAGAAGCTTGGGTTTGATCAAATCCGTGCGAAGTTAAAACAGTATTGCCTTTCTACTGCTGGTGAAGCCTGGGTCGATCGAATGGCTTTCAGTGTCAATGCTGATTTCATTGCCGTTCTTCTGAAGCAAAATTTAGAGTTCAGACAGATATTAGAAAAGGCAGAGACCTTTCCTGCCCAGCATTTTTATGATCCTTCCGATTGGTTTCAGCGGATACGATTGGAAGGTAATTGGCTGGAGGCGGATGAGTTTTTGAAATTTGCCTACGCATTGGAGACGATTCAATCGTGCAAACAATTTTTAGATAAGGTAAAGGAAATTTATCCGGAGCTATATCGACTTGCAGAACCGGTTGCCATTACAAATAGCCTTCGCCAACTCATCCTTACAAAGATTGACGACAAATCTCAGGTGAAAGATTCTGCCAGCCCTACCTTAGGACAGGTGAGGAAGAAATTGCGAGATGAGCAAATTCGATTACGCAAACTAGCCGATCAGATTTTTAGAAATGCTGTGGAGGAGAAGTGGGTACCTGAAGGTGCATTGCCTACCATACGTGATGGAAGATTGGTAATACCGATACTGGCCGAGAACAAGCGCAGGCTCAAAGGATTTATTCTCGATGAATCAGCAACAGGTCAAACGGTTTTTTTAGAGCCGACTGAAATGCTGGACGCGAACAATGAAATTCGCGATCTTGAACATGCCGAGAAACGAGAGGTCATCCGAATTTTAAAAGAGCTGACGGATGCTTTACGATTGGAGCTTCCGGTTTTGCAAACAGCTTTTCAATTTCTGGCTCAACTTGATTTTATTCGGGCGAAGGCAAAGTTTTCTGTAGAGATTAATGCAGACTTACCCATACTAGAACGCAAGCCGGAATTGACCTGGTACAATGCAAAACATCCACTGCTGTATTTAAGTCTGAAAGGTAAGCGCGATGTCATTCCGCTTTCAGTAGAATTGAATCCACAAGATAGAATGTTGTTAGTCTCCGGACCGAATGCCGGAGGTAAATCAGTTTGCCTTAAAACGGTAGGACTGATTCAATACATGGTACAATGTGGTTTGCTGATCCCGGTTTCAGACCGATCACGCGTTGGAATCTTTCACGATATATTCCTGGACATTGGTGATCAGCAATCGATCGAGAATGATTTGAGTACCTATAGCAGTCACTTGCGCAACATGAATGTATTCATGCAATCAGCTTCAGATCGGTCGTTGGTGTTGATGGATGAATTAGGATCGGGCACTGACCCGAATTTTGGTGGCGCTATTGCGGAATCCATTCTTGATTTTCTAGTGAAGAAAAGAGTGTGGGGCATCGCGACTACACATTACTATAATTTAAAACTCTATGCGGGACAACATCAGGGAATCCGCAACGCGGCAATGCGTTTTGATGATCTGAAATTAGAACCGCTTTACATACTTGATATAGGTAAGCCCGGAAGTTCGTTTGCTTTGGAGATTGCCCGCAAGACAGGCCTTCCACAACAAACATTACTTCAAGCCGAGAAATTAGTAGGTAAAGATCTGGCGGGTTTTGAAACACTGGTACGATCCCTTGAGCGTGAACGACAAGAGCTGAGTGAGAAAGTAAAGCGCATGGAGAAACGCGATGTTGAACTCCGGCAAGCCCTTGACAAATATCAAAACCTATCCACGGATTTAGAGACGCGCAAAAAAGAAATCATTACCAAAGCGAAAGAAGAAGCTTCTAATTTATTGAAGTCCACGAATAAGGAAATTGAAAAGACCATTCGCCACATTCGTGAAAACAAGGCAGAGAAAAAAGAAACCATTAAGGTTCGTGAAAATCTGAAATCATTAACCGAACGCGTAGGACAAAAACCAAAAGTAGAACCAAGGCCACCCGTAAGTTTTAAAGAAGGTGATCGCGTTCGCATTATTGGTCAGGATAGCAGTGGATTTATTCTCACCATACAAGGTAAAAATGCTACCGTTCAATTCGGTGAGATTAAATCATTGACCAAGCTCGAGAAGCTTGAAAAGATTACCACAGCTGTTGAAAAGGAAATCAACACCCGCTTAAAATCGGCAGGCATTAATGTATTGGAAAAGCGGATCAGTTTTAACCCGACATTGGATGTACGTGGCAAACGTGTAGATGAAATCATCAACATCCTGGAACAGTTTATTGATACTGCAATATTACTAAGCCAGGGCGAACTCAAAATCCTTCATGGAAAAGGAGAAGGAGTTTTACGCAAAGTAATCCGCGATCATTTAAAACGATACAAAGAAGTAGCCTCTGTAAAAGATGAACATGTGGAGAGGGGAGGAGATGGTATTACTGTGGTGGTATTAAAATAAAAAAGGCCTCAAGTGAGGCCTTTAAGTATTATTATTATTTGAATTACTTTGTTAAGGTAAATACCCAATCTCCAGCAACAGAATTTACCCTTCCATTAGTATAACTTTCACCGTCATAGTTGTCAATGGTAAGTTGTAAACTACCATCGCTTAAGAAATCATACGCTATATCCACATCCGGGTTATCGTCTAATCTTGTGATCGCAGTGCCAACAGTCTTAAATTTCCATTCAGAATCTTCTTTCCAAGCTGTTACATCAGGCCATCCATCAGCAGTACTGGTGTAATTGTATTTGCCACCGGCTGAAAAAGTACCTGTAAAAGTCACTTCAACTCCATCGTAGTCGGTTATCTTAGAAACACCATCTAGAGTGACGCCAGTCATGTTCCAAACACCCTTGAATTTATTCAATTCTGTTTCTTCTTCCGAAGTATCACTTGGGTCACCGCCACCACAGTTTGCGAAGAATAAACCTGCGCTAACGAGTATTAAAAGAGATAAAATGCGTGCTAAATGTTTCATGTTTACAATTGTTATAGTTGCGAATATGTGGCTAAAAATGCTAAAATCAAAATATTCAGTAAGGTCTGTACCTTTCAGCCCGTTAATATGGACTAAAACTTCCTTGTAACCGAGTTCAGGGTTTAAAGTTCAAGACTTTGGGTCTTAAGTCTAGTGTCTTAATACTCAATACTATCTACTCCAAACTAATCTTATCCCTCGAAAACCGCCAGATAAATCCATCCAATATATTGTGTTACCTGGGGTAATACCAATAGGGGTACAAGGATGGAAAGTAAAAGTGGATTGCTTAAGGCTAAAGATTCGGTAAGAATAGGGAACACAGATAAGTGATCCTTCAATACGAATAAATCCTATTTCAATTCTTCAAAATAGGCTAATGAAAAGCGATGAGAAAGAGGTTAACACTTTTTAGGTGAGGGAGAAACGGTATCCTGTTCTGATATAACCATCTTACCACACATGCTTCCAGAAAAATTCTGCATCCATCCAACAACAAGGTAAATACACTCACCTCGGACAATGAAGTAGAAGGTAATTAGTGTCTGCATCTAACGCCCGCCCACGGCAATTTTAATTGAGATTCTCCCCCAACGCTTTTGGCACTTGCCGAAGCCGAGCAAGTCCATCACACATCCCAAGCTCCGCAAAGAGGCAAACCCACGCACTTACAAAAGCTGAGTTATTTTACTAAATTGGAATCTTACAGTTATTCCGTATTCTAATTACAACGCGTTATCGAACATTCAAGTAAACTATATAGAGCATGAGTGATATCCACATATATAGAATTGAACAACACATTAAGGATGAATTTATCGATAAAATAAATCTTGATGATGTAAAGAGATTTCCTAGGGATGAACAGGATAAAATGTTTTTGAGCAGGGGTCAGTGTGCCTTGGCCATAAAGTACTTAGCCAAAACTAGTGCAGAGATTGCAGCGGAATCAGTTTTTGATGGCTTTGGGGATAACAGCATCGATGGGATTCATATTGACTCAGATGAAAAGATATTATACCTACTGCAGTCAAAGTGGATTTCTAAAGGGAATTCTGTTCCTAAAAAAAATGAAATTCAAAGTTTCCTTAGTGGAGTGGATGATCTAATAAAATTAAAATTCGACAAGTTCACCGATCGGCTTTTAACTAAGAAAGACGATCTGATTAAGTGTTTTAAAGATCCATCCTTTCGGATAAATGTTGTTTTGGTTTATACAAGTGTTCAACAAATATCTGGCGAATCTCTAGCCTGCATTACCGATCAAATCTCCGAATACAACGATTCTACTGATTTATTTGGTTATAAGTTCATCGATCAAAAAGAATTGTATAAAGCAATTCTATCAGGGCTTGAACTAACTCCAATAAACTTAAAGGAGATTACTCTATATAATTGGGGCAAGCACTCTGAACCTTACGAAAGTTTTTTTGGCGAAATTCAAGCAGAACAACTTGCGAAATTATGGGCTGAACACGGTCAAACATTATTGAACAAAAACCTTAGGCAATTCAAAGACAGTTCACAAGTGAATGAACTGATCAAAATTACTTTGTCTAAGGAAGCGTTGAATTTTTGGTATTTTAACAATGGTATAACAGTACTATGTAGGAATGTTGGAAAAGGAGCTATTCATGGAAATGATCGAGCGGCCGGAGTTTTTAATTTCGATGATGTAAGTATTGTTAATGGGGCACAAACATATGGAAGTATTGGAGAAGCATATAAACACTTTCCTGATCAGGTAAAAAACGCAAAGGTTCAAATTCGGTTTATCAACTTAACAAACGCTGAGGAAGGATTTGAAAAGAAGATTACACGTTTTACAAATACTCAAAACAAGATTGAGAACAAGGACTTTGCATCATTAGATCCTGAGCAGGAGAGATTGAAGCATGAGCTTTTACTAGATAAAAAGGAATATGTTTTCAGAACTGGAGAGAAGATTAAAGATAAATTGAATGGTTGCGATATTGAAGAAGCCACATTTGCATTAGCTTGTTATCATCCAGATATAAACTTATCTGTAATGGCACATCGGAATATTGGTTCAATTTGGCTTGATATTGATCGACCGCCTTACCGGACAATCTTTAATAGAAAGACAACAGGTCAAAGACTGTGGAGAGTTGTAGTTGTTTATCGGGTTGTAAAAGAAAGACTTTCTATTATTGAATTTGCTGGATCAAATGATATAAAGCCAATAGCAGCAGTCCATGGAGAAAGTCTTATTCTTTTTAAGGTTTATCAACTTTTTGGGATTGAGAAGATTGAAAGTAGTGCGCCAAAATTTGCAATTGATAAAAAGCAGATCGAAGCTTTTACTGAAAAGGTGCTAGATGTTTTATGCGAAGGATACGATAAACTTTTTCCTACAATTTACTTAAATAGTTTTTTCAAAAATGCTGATAAAGTTGCAAAACTAGCCAGCTATATGGATAACAAATTAGGACTTGAAAAAACTCTTTTTTCTGATCTTAATGGAAATTAAATTTGAGTGAATTTAGAACAAGTTTATATCTGATGAGGAATTATGAAAACTGACAAGTCCTACTTAATTGATGTTCTAAAAGAACGTTATGAGTACGAGCAATTCCGAAGGAGTAATTTCGACAACATTATCAATCTTCCGATAACCATTCTGGCTCTTTTAATTGGAGGACTAGCAACAATACTTACGCAGGTTGAGCTATGCAATAACATTATCAGGTTTGGTATACTCGCAACTATGCTTCCAATAGGAATATCAATCTATCATTTAACTTGCGTATTCTATGGTATGAATCGTAACTATGATGTTCTACCTCAGGCAAAAGATATAAACGAGCATTACGAAAAATTATACAAATATCATCAGGATCTTAATTCAAATGATGATCCATTAGATCAGACTCACGTATTATTTCAACAAGACCTAATCAAATGGTATAGTGATTGCAGTCGAATGAATTGTACAGTTAATGATCAACGCATGGAACACTTCCAAAAGTCCAAAATGTGGTTAATCATCAGTGTGGTTATTATCTTTGTTTTGTTGGCCATAAAAATAATCTTTAAAATATAAGTAATTATGAGTAACGATAAACCTCAACCAACTCGTCCAACACCACCACCTCCTAGAAAGGAAAAGAGTTCTCCATCCCCAACAGTTCCGCAGCAGCCTAGACCCCAGATACCGAAGAAGTAAGAAGTCGCCTTACGTGGTCTGCTTTTTATACACTCTTTACGACAAACAAATTTATTGCCGCTCTAGAACAGCGCTAGTAATTCATAGTTAGGTGAGAGTTATTTCGTATTTTAGTTTTATGTAACGTTAAGCATATAATACAATGAAAGATGAATTGGTAAAATTAATCAATGGTCTATCTGAAGACCATTTTAATCTTCTAGTCAAAAATTATGTTAAGGAGTATTATAAAACACCACATGTAAGAATAACAAATGGTCCTTATGATGGAGGTATTGATCTTGAAATAGTAATTAATGAAAAGGAGCTTAGAAAAAACATTCAAATTACCGTTCAAAAAAGTGGAATTGATGGAAAAATTGAATCTGATTTGAACAAAGCACGCGAAAATGTTAAGAATTTTGACTATCAGAAAAAATTGGACTTCTATACTTCAATAGCAATCACTAAGTCAAAGAAGAATGAATTAAAAAAGAAAGCTGAGACCGAGTTTGATATAGATCTTATTATAATTGACGCCAATACATTTGCCGAGGATTCTTCAGAGTTTAAATCAATACGTGATACCCTATTTACTATTTATGAAATCGATAGTACAAAGGATTTTGTTAAAGTGGATAAGCGATCAAAAATACTCTTTGATGTTTTAACTAGTTCAAAGGATACTATTGAAATAAAAAAGGGATTTGTCGATTCATTTATACTGTCATTCATATATCAAAATCCGGGATCGTCTCTTGATGAGATATTCACCACTTTAAACCCCAATCTTAACAACAGATTTGACAAAAGACATTTTGAATCTGTCCTAAATAATTTAAGACTAAGGCGATATTTAATTAGTAGAGAAGATAAAACGAAATATTTTCTTTCAGATGAAAAGGTAAAGGAGATTGATCAAATTTACCAGCAAACATTTGAACACGAAAAGAATCTTGAAATTGAAATAGTATCTTTTCTAAAGAATTATGCCCTGGAGAATAAAGCAAATGACCTTGTTGAGCTCCTTAAAACTCTTTACCAAGAAAATTATGAAGTTGATATCAATGAATTAAAAAACACCAATAATTCATTTAGCGCATCACTAAAGAGAATCTATACAGATATTGTTAAATTTTTTACCAAAGCGGGAGTTGAAGAAAGTGTTTCTGCCGCTATCACTAAATCCTTGCTGTCATATTGTGGAGGCAATGAATACTTGAATAAGTTAGCAGCAGGACTAATGTTCACTAAACTTTATAATTCTGATCTTTTAGAAAGATATCTCAGTGAAAACAAACAAACAATCTTAATTGACACGCAAATATTATTAAGAATTGTCTGTTTGTTGTACAAAAGCCCAGATCAAATTGACGAAGCTGCGTTCAAGTCTGTCAAGCAATTTCTTGAAACAATAAGAAAATATAGTGACAGGATAACACTCATTACAACAGAGGATTACGTTGGCGAAGTAGTTGGTCATCTTCAAGAAGCTGTGAAATTGACAAGATTTCTTAATCTGCCAATATCCCCCAGATTAGGTCGATCGAAGAATGTATTCTTTAATTATTATGATTTGCTGAAAAAGCAAGATTTAATAGAAGACGATGACTCATTGATGGATTTCGTTGGAGAGTTAACAAAGACAAAGAATCAAAATTTTGATTCAGAAAGTTTTTCAGAAAATACGTGGAAGAGAATCGTTGACTTGTTGGAATTAATCGACATTGAAACAATAAGTCACGAGTTTTATGACAACTTTGAAAAGTGGATGAAGGAATATGAATCTAACCTAGCCTACATTCGGAAGGAACGATCTTATTCAGCAAGGGAGAATGATCTTCGGACAATACTTTTTTTATCAATTCCAAAGTATCATACGGACGATTCAATAGACCCACCAGTATTTAATGAGCCGTACTTAATTACGTGGGACTCGGCATTTTATAGTTCTCGGAAAATACTTCGAGATAAAAACAGAGATTTTTCATATTGGTATATTTATTCTCCACTAAAGTTTGCTGATAGACTTTCAGTGATGAACTTTGGTGTAGATCCAAAATCAATAAATTATAATGTTATTTCGTTGGCGGAAACAAATTTTAACTACACTTCCAAAACGACAGGTTTTTTTGATGTTATATCTTCCTTATTTAACAAAAAGGACATTTCTGAACTAAGCCTAATATCAAAACTTATTGACTTAAAAGAAAAGACGCAGAGTATTTCAGAAACACCAGATATAGCTGACGTAAAAGACGATGATCATTCACCTGTCCTTGATGTTTTGTTAGACCTTAGAAATCATTACAGCTCTCCCGTTTCAAAGTATAGGTCGAGTGACCTCATTAAAGTTTTTGAAACTCCAGAACTTGAACAAGCTATTGTAGCTATTCTTGAACGAGTAGTTGGGGAGTTTATAAAAAGGAGAGAAGTCAATAATGATTTATACAAAGATTTTGATCAACTGATAGAGAAAAATGAAACATCTAATGAATAATTGGAGAATCTATTCTTGCACAAATAGTCCTACATCGTTATTTTCGTTCTAGTTATTCCGTTACCAGATAAACTCGTTGTAGCACACTAATAGGTAAACACCTTTCGCCACACTTTGTAAATCCGTTAGCGGAAACAGTATAATGTTTCACCAATCATAAACCAGTTACACTTATGGCAAGTACGTCAGAAACCGGACACGCAAAGAACCCACTCTAGCGCAAGCGTCCCGCTTGTGCTCCAACATTTCAAGCGTCTCGCTTGCAATACTAATCTCAAATAGAAAACAAGCTCAGAAACATCAACCACACTACTCCCTCTCCTCCGGAGAGGGTCGGGGTGAGGCCCCCAGTCACCAACCAGTCCACTTGCATAAATACTCTTCCATTGTTATTTTCGTTCTAGTTATTCCGTTATCAGATAAACTCGTTGTTGCATTCTAAATAGGTAAAGAACCTTTCGCCACACTTTGTAAATCCGTTAGCGGAAACAGTATAATGTTTCACTAATCATAAACCAGTTACCATCATGGCTTCAACATCAGAAACCGGCCACGCCAAAGGCGTGGCAAACTTCGAAGACCTCATTAGCTTTTGCACAGGCTACGGGGCAACCTACAATCCTTCTAAAGTTTCAATCAAACTTCCGGGATTAAGCACGTTACTAACAAATGCAAACGCAACATTGCAAGCTGTTAAGGTTGCAAAGACAGCTTACGACAATGCAACCAACGCTCGTGAAGTTGCTTTCAAACCACTCAAGCCGTTAGCAACAAAAATTGTCAACGCACTAGCATCCACCGATTCAACATCGCAGACGGTTGACGATGCGAAATCAACAAACAACAAAATTCAGGGAAAGAGAGCAAAAACAATTAAAGAACCCGAACCAGCAGCAGTGGGCGTAGCAGTTGTTCCGGTAAAAACAGCTTCCACATCTCAACAGAGTTATGACAAGTTGATGGACAACTTCGCCCAACTCATTCAAACATTAACAGCCGAAGCGAAATACCTTCCCAATGAGAACGAGTTAAAAGTAGCAACGCTAAATACGTTGCTCGCTGATCTAAAAGCAAAAAATACAGCCGTAATAAATGCAACCACAGCATTAAGCAACGCGCGCATAGCGCGTGACAAAGTGATGTACTCAGACGACATCGGCCTGGTTGACATTGCCAGAGACGTGAAGCAATATGTAAAGTCGCTCTTCGGTGCATCAAGCCCACAATACAAACAAATAAGCGGACTGGAATTCAAAGCCATGAAAGGAGACTAGAGCCGGAGCCCACAGACCGAGGTAGGAGACAGGGAGGACGAAAGTTCTCCCTGTTCTATTTAAAAACTACTTCGTAGAGAATACGAAAGACGGACTAACGACTGACCCACTTGACTGAACAGACGAGGACAAAGGACTAAAAAACAGGGAATTTGGTCCTGCAAGTGGAAATAGAGCAACTCCATTTAGAACTGAACCAACTGAAAAAAGAATTAAGTGGACTGAAAACACGAAACTCACGACTTCAAAAAGAATGTTAGCGACTACGGACACGAACCCCGTGACTGTGGAAAGAAAGTAAGCTTCTACGGATACGAAGTTCACGACTGCGGAAAGAATTCTCGTTCCTGCAACTACAAAGGTTGCTCCTACGGAAAGAAATCTGAAGGCTGCAAGTTCACACAACTAAGAAGTGAGCCGCACTCCCGCAGCACTTCTTGCAAAGCCACACCACTCCACCACACAAACCCAAGCTTAGCAAGAAAAGCTGCTCCCTCTCCCTGGATTTGAACCGGCCAATAGTTGTAAATGCTAAAGAGCGACCAAAGTTGGCCCGCCCGCAAATACACTTACCGGGAAAGTGACGCAGAAGCTGTGAAGTTTAGTTGCCCTAAACACATTCGCTATAGCGAAGCGTTCTCAGGATGAAGCTGATTATCTTTTAAATCAGTTGCTTTTTTTCCAGAAAAAACCAGTTTCTAAAAATGGTTTCACTTTTAGGCAAATATATTTTTTGATACATAGTTGCGTCTGTCTTTAATGAATTAAAATATTTTACAAGAAATGGCTTAGGTAGTCAGTTGTTTGGTTACCTCGTATCGGTTACGTGGTTTAATGTCCGTAAAAAATGGTTGATGCCAAAAGGTATATGTAGCCCCTCACTCTCTCCGCTTTCCCTAAATTTTTGTTTCTTTATTCCCTTATAATTTAATCCCTACAACTATGTGGATGATTCTTGAATTTATTGTACTGGCCTTTATCGTGTTAATGTCGATTACCGAATTCTTCTATCCGTTGATTGTAGGTAAGCCGTTGTTTCCTTCTTTTCGAAAGAACGAAGAGGTTGCCGAAAAAAAAGCGGATGACGCTTCTTTAGAATCGAAAGTTTCCAAAGCGAAAGAAAAAGTCAGAGAAGTAAAAGACATTCAAAATGAAGTAGACCAACATTTCAAATCAGCAGAACAGCTGAAAGAAGAAGCTGACAATTTATTAAACAACTCAAACAACTAAATAATTTAATACTATGGAAAACCCGTTGCAAAACGTAAAAGGATTAATGAATTCACGAAGAATATTGATGATTGGAGCAGGTATCCTGATTCTGATCCTTATTTTATTCTCCGGCAAAATCGTAGAGAATGTTGATAACTCTGAGATCGTTATCATACAAAGTATCTTTACCGGTAAAGTTTCGGTATACACAACAGCCGGCCCGGTGTTCCAGGCTTTCGGAACGGCCACGCATTATAAGAAGGCAAGCCAATTTTGGTTTAGCAAAAAGAATGATGAAGGTGGAGACAACGATGATGCGATTAAGATACGCTTCAACGATGGAGGTCATGGAGAAATTTCAGGATCGGTTCGGTGGTATATGCCAACGGATGATAAAGCAATCTTAAAACTCCATACTGACTTTGGTTCGCAAGGTGCTGTTGAACAACAGCTGATCCGACAGGTCGTGACTAAATCAGTTTATATGACAGGACCCTTAATGTCATCAAAAGAATCGTCAGCTGAGAAACGAAATGATTTACTTTCTTTCATTGAAGATCAATCCATCAACGGAGTGTATCGCACGAAGCAGGAAGATATTAAAGTGCATGATGACTTGATGAACACCGATAAAACCATTACGGTCGTGAGGATTGTTCAGGATAAGAATAATTTACCTATGCGTCAGGAAACTTCTGCTGTGAAAGTATACGGTGTAAGTCTTCAAGGTCTTGCTTTGAATGCGATTGATTACGATGCTGAAGTTGAGAATCAGATCAAAGTGCAACAACAAGCTTATATGCAGGTACAAACCGCCATTGCTAACTCGAAGAAAGCAGAGCAGGATGCCATCACGACTGAGCTTCAAGGTAAAGCAGCAGCTGCAAAAGCGAAGTGGGAGCAGGAGGTAATTAAAGCACAAGCGATTACCCAGGCACAACAGGAAAAGGAAGTAGCAGCGCTTGAAGCACAAACTGCAATACTCGCGTCACAACGTGTTAAGACGGATGCGGATGCAAAGGCTTATGCCAACACGCGTTTGGTAACCGCTGGTTTAACACCACAAGAGCGTGCGCAGTTTGAGAAAGACACCAAGATTGGTGTTGCTGAAGCTTTGTCTAAAATTGTTTTGCCTACTACGTACATGGCAGGTGGAGGAGGCAATAGTCAGGCTTCAATGTTGGAAAGTATATTGGGCGTGAAGTTGCTCAACACAGAGAAGATCAAATAAGTTAATGGTTAATAGGAAATGGTTAATCGTGATGGGAGTTTCCTATCAACGGTTAACCATTAACTTTTTAAACTAATCCTCGGGGTAAGGAATAAAAACAAAGTTTGTAAAGGCCGTATCCACCACAAACAAGCAGCAAAACTCGTCCGGGTTTTTGTACGCTTCATGAAACGCATCCAGTTTCTCTTTTTCCACAATTTCGCGCTGCACAAATTCATCTAGAAAAGAAGCGAAGTAGTTCCACTCTGTACTATTGTTGTTTTGATCCAGCATCAATTGCCCAATGGGCTGTGCTTCTTTGCAGATCACAAAAATGGGATAATCAAAACCAGCCGTGCGAATCTGGTAAGATGCTTCTTTTAATGTATCGGATACCTTCACAAAATCTTGTGAGATGGTGCCCAAGTATTTTCCACTTAACTCCGGATCGTTCTGCATAGCTGTCGTTTCAGGCCGCTAAAATAATAAGAACTATTGCCATCTGCATCACAAATGCCAAATGACTATTTTGGATTTTAATTTAGACTTACAATAGAACAATGCTGAATCGGTTATCAACGCTCTCCCTAATTCTGATTTTAGCTTTCTTAAGCTATGGCTCAATCTGGATTCACTTCGAAAAAATACAAGGATATGATCTGACAAAACCAGACGCACGGCTTATTCTCCCGGATACACTGCGTGAAGTTTCAGGATTAGCATCCATTAATGCGACCACCTTTGCCTGTGTTCAAGATGAGAATGGCATACTCTTTATCTATGATGCCGTTAAGAACAAGATTAAAAAGCAATACACTTTCAATATTGATGGTGACTACGAAGGCATAACCAGGGTTGACCAGACTATATATATCTTAAGAAGTGATGGTACCTTGTTTGAAATTTCAAATTATCAATCGAAAAATTTTAAACTCAAGTCGTATGAGACGGGCATGCCTGCACCAAACAATGAGGGACTTTGCTATGATCATGATAACAACAGGCTTTTAATCGCAAGCAAAGGAAAAATGGGGAAAGGCCCTGAGTTAAAAGACAAGCGCGTAATCTATGGTTTCGATTTAAAGACCAAAACACTATCTAAAGAACCTGTTTTTGATTTTGATGTACAAACAATCAAGCAATTTGCTCTTGATCATAATATAAGCCTGAGGTTAAAAACAAAAAAGAATGAACTGACCGCAGAGCCTGCTCTTAAGTTGGCAACCTCGGCAATTTGCATCCATCCCCTTACAGGAAAACTTTACCTGCTTTCTGCATCCGATTATTTACTGTTCATCTTCGATTTTAAAGGTAAGATTGAATATATCGAGGAACTTGATCCCGTTCTATTTAATAAGGCAGAAGGCATTAGCTTTTTTGAGAATGGCGACATGCTCATTACAAACGAAGCACAAGGAAAGCAACCTACCTTATTGCGATTTAATTACACAGCAAAATAATTTGCTACTCCTCCGAAATTACTGTGATACCGTTAGCAGATAGTACTCAGAACTTTTAGGCCACAGCCATCATCATATTAGCAACTCCGCTGAATAAAATCATTCCATTTGGGTGATAACCTTTTCAGGGTCGAGTCTCGTTCTTCCAGTAAACCAACCCTTTCCAGATTATGATCCGGAACTACCTCCTTATTGCCCTCCGTAACTTTCAACGCCAAAAACTTCTTGCTTTCCTCAATATGTTTGGTCTCGCGCTTGGGCTTGCGTGTGCTATTCTTATTTTTCTCTACGTTAGTGATGAGCTTCAGTACGATACGATGCATCCACACTACGCAGATACCTATCGCATTGGACTTACCTTTAAAAACCAGGAAGGTCAAACTTTTGAGAATACCACATCTCCCGGATTTTGGACTAAACAATTAAAAGACACGAGAAGTGAAGTGCTTGCAATGACGCGCGTGGATTACATTGGCTACCCCACATCACTGCATCACAAAGCGAAAGACAAAATTATTCTCACGGAAGAAATCAAGTGGGCAGAACCTGGTTTTGATAAAATCATTGCATTTGATCTCATCACAGGAAATCAGGAGAAAATGTTTGAGAATCAAAACAGTATGGTGATAAGCGAGGCAGGAGCAAAGCGACTATTTGGTGATGAAGATCCCATCGGACAAGTGATCACTGTGAAACATAGTTTTGCCACCAATGGTAAGGAGATTGATGTGATGATTACGGGTGTGTTTCGTGACTTTCCTTCTAACTCACATTTCAAGTCGAAGTATTTAGTCAACGTCAATGCGTTTCGGGGGGTGGTCACTGATTTCAATAGTTATATGGAAGGCTCTACGTTTAACAACATTGAGTTCTTTGAAAATTATGTTGTGGTGAAACCAGGTGCAGACCTAACGCAAATCCAAACAACATTACAGACCCTTGCTAACCAAATGATTCAATCTGATTCAGGAGCAAGGGCGCAAGGATTTACGATTACACCTTTTCTCGCGAACGTAAGGGATTTACATTTCGATCAAAAGAATTTATGGGAGAACGACAGTACCCAGGGAGATAGAATGTACCTCGCCATTTTTAGTTCGGTGGCAATTCTGATATTGCTTATCGCCTGCATCAATTATATGAATCTCGCCACGGCACGCTCAGCAAGAAGAGCGCGAGAAGTTGGGTTACGTAAATCGCTTGGAAGCAGACGTAGAGAAATAGCCAAGCAGTTCTTCTATGAATCATTTATAATGACCATCGGTTCGCTGCTGATTGCATTTGTATTGGTAATTATTTTTCTGCAACCATTCAATCAGTTGGCGCACAAGACCTTTACCATCCTTTCGCTTTTTAATCCTTACATGATTGGGATTGTGATACTCATTATATTATTCATGGGACTCATCTCCGGAAGCTACCCGGCCATTTATTTATCAGGCTTCAGACCTTCAGAGGTATTGAAAGGGCAAATTGTAAAAGGAAAAGGAGCGGAGTTTTTTCGCAAAAGTTTAGTGACCATCCAATATTCTGTTTCACTGATTCTGATTATTTCAACCTTCATCGTTATACGACAGATGCAATACATGCAAACGTCCAAGCTCAATCAGCAGGGAAGCCAGTTGCTTTCTATTCGGTATGGAGGCATTGCAGATCAGAATAAGTTTGCGGCCTTTAAAGAATCTGTATTGCAAGATCCCGACATCGATCATGTAACGATGGCCAACCATTTGCCACGCTTAAATTATTTTGGATTCATTGGTGCGGAAGTAAAGTTTCCGGAGTTTGATGAAAAGACCTTGCAGTGGAATCAGTTGAATGTAGACTTTGATTTTCCAAAGACTTACAACCTCGAGTTTATTGCCGGTCGCGATTTTAATGTAGCGAATCTCTCAGATTCCAGTGCCGTTATTTTAAATGAAGCTGCGGTGAAAGCGCTTAATCAGCCCATAGAAAAAATCATGGGCTCTACTTTATCCGAGACCTTTTTTAATCAAACCAATGGACAACGTGATTCACGTCCGCTGAGGGTAATAGGTATAGTAAAAGATTTTCCATTCCGGTCCATGCACCAGGCCATTGAACCGTTGTTTCTGAATCCACGCATTCATTTTATTGATCGCATTGCCTATGTAAAATTACCGGCCGGAAAATTTCAAGAGAAGATTCAATCCATTGAGAAGAAATGGAAAGAAATTTTTCCGGGAGTAGGGTTTGACTATTGGTTTGTGAGCGATGAGTTCAACCGCATGTATTTAACAGAAAGCAGAGTGACATCATTAGCAAAAAGCTTTGCAGTATTAGCAATACTCATTACAATACTCGGTGTATTTGGTCTGGCATCATACACGGCAGAACAAAAAACAAAAGAGGTAGGTATCCGAAAAGTAATGGGAGCAGAGGTAGCACAAGTGGTTGGAATGTTGGTGTGGGTTTTTATTAAGATTTTTGTGATTGCCAGTCTTATTGCATTGCCCGTTGCGTATTTTCTGGCGGAGTATTGGCTGAAAGCTTTTGTGTACCGCTCACCGATCAGTCCGTTGGTTTTTGCTGGAAGCTTGCTGGGTTTATTGCTCATTACCCTTTTTACCGTGAGTTATGAAACGTGGAAAGCTGCAAGGACTAATCCGGTTAATTCGTTGAGGAGTGAATAAAGACAATATGATCTTTATATTTAATCCCGATCAGTGTCACCGGCCTCCGGGACGCTGATCATCAAGGTCAGCCCCATCGGTGTATCTTTTATCCTTTTCCTCCGTTCAAGAAGGTCTGAATACTTTTAAAGTATACAGTATAACTTAGAAAACCATGAAAATACTTTTGGGTCTGGTGGGAATAACGTTGTTGGCTTCTTGCCAGCCGAAGCAAAGTGATAACAATGCGATCTCAAAAGATGAAATGCTTCGTATTGTAAAGGAAGGTGATAAACAATTTAGCATCGGCATTCAGAAGAGAGATTCTTCCTTTCTGGCCAATATATATTCCGATAGCGCGCAGTATGTACAACCCAACAGAAAAATCCTAACAGGAAAAGATGAAATTGGAAAAGATTGGGGAGGCTTTCTGAAGATGAAAGAAAATCCCATCGACTTAATTCTATTACCCGAAACTGTAGCGGGCAACCGCGAAATCATTTATGAGACAGGATATGGTTACACCTTGTTAGCCGACTCCACAAAATGGAATTTCAGCTACGTGAATGTTTGGCGTTTGCAAAAGGATGGTTCCTATAAATTAGAAATCGATACCTATTCTCCCATGGAATAATTTAATCCCGATCAGTGCCACAGCCTCAGGGATACTGATCACCTATGGCAACGTTAAAACGCCCAACACGATCCTTCGATTTATTTCCGTAACCGTTACGGGTCTGCTTTGATTTTAATAAAAATCATCTCAATATTAGATCAGCAAATAGTTCAGAATACAAACCTATTTAGCCTGATATCTTCATGGAAACCACAAGCATCGCTGGCCTTGGTATATTGATAGTTACCTGTCTCATTTCATATAAAGGCATAGAAGACTACGGTTTCCTGGATCAATACTCCTTTAAGATCAATGCCATACTGGTACATAAGGATTATAAAAGACTCTTCACCTCCGGCTTTTTGCATGCCGACTGGCCGCACCTTATTTTCAACATGCTTACGTTTTATAGTTTCAGTTCATCTCTCGAAATGGCACTAGGTATTCCTCGCTTCCTGGCACTTTATTTTGGAAGTCTGCTGGGAGGAAATTTACTGGCGCTCTTTATACACAGACATGATTCCAGGTATAGTGCTGTGGGTGCATCAGGAGCCGTGAGTGGATTGGTGTTTGCATGCATTGCTCTTTTTCCCGGCATGGAACTCGGACTTTTATTCTTACCACTTTCCATTCCGGGTTGGGCATTTGGCTTATTGTATACGTTGTATACACTCTATGGAATCAAATCTAAAAAAGATAATATTGGCCATGAGGCGCATTTGGGTGGAGGGCTCTTTGGGTTAGGTTCAGCGATACTGATGTTTCCACATGTGTTGCAAGAAAATTACTTACCGATTTTACTGATCGTTGTTCCTTCCAGTGTTTTTCTATTCCTGGTTATAACACGACCTGATTTTTTGCTGGCTGAAAATCCGTTTCTAAAGCATAAAGGAGTGCTTACGGTAGATGATAAGCACAACATAAAAAAGCGCGCAGACGAAAAAGAACTAAATGAACTTCTTGAAAAAATCAACAAAAAAGGAATTGAAAGTCTTAGTGTGAAGGAGAAAGAAAGATTGGAGAAGCTTTCAAATAATAAATAGAACTTAATCCCGATCAGTGTCACCGGCCTTCCGGGACGCTGATCATCAAAAGCAGCTCCACTCAAACATTACTTTTCCTCAATCCGCCTCAACCGCATGAAGCTGTTTTGACAGTCGTTGCTGAACTTCAAAAGGCACTGGTGCAAAGTCAGCGAAGCGTTGCGAGAATCTTGCCTTTCCCTGTGAAAGTGATCGCAATGAAGTAGAGTATCGATCCAGCTCGGCCAGTGGTGTCTGCGTTTTAATCACCTGATAATTTCGATTGGCATCAATACCTGTAATGATTGATCTTCTTGTTTGTAGATCGCCCATCACTTCTCCCATCATTTCTTCAGGCACCATAATTTCTAAATCATAAATCGGTTCGAGGAGTTGAGGTTCGGCTTTCATGAACGCGTCTTTGAAGGCCATCATGCCGGCAATCTTAAAGGAGATGTCATTGGAATCTACCGGATGCATTTTACCATCGTACACCATTACTCTCACGTCACGAACATACGAACCGGTAATGGGTCCTTCTTCCATTTTTTCCATCACACCTTTTAATATGGAGGGAATAAACCGTGTGTCGATTACTCCGCCCACAATGCAATTGTAAAATACGAGTTGGCCGCCCCATTCCAGATTAATAACTTCTTTTCCGCGAACACTAAACTCCGTTGGCTCGGGCATACCCTCATAATAGGGTTCAATTTTTATATGCACTTCGCCAAACTGACCTGCACCACCGGATTGTTTTTTGTGACGATACGTTGCCGTTGATGGCCTGCGAATGGTTTCGCGATACGAAATGCGAGGCGTAACAAAATCAATATGTAGTCCATAAACATTTTCCAATAACCATTTGCAAACCATCAAGTGAAGTTCACCTTGTCCGGAGATGATGAGCTGTTTTAGTTCAGATGAGTAGTGCACCAGCAGCGTTGGGTCTTCCAAATGGATCTTCTGCAATACTTCGCCAATTTTATCATCATCCTGTTTACTCAGCGCCACTACGGCAATGCGAATTCGCGATTCAGGAAATTCAAGGGGTTTAATGGCAACATCAAATCCTTTTGCATGAAGCGTTTGATTGGTATAGGTATCTTTTAATTTTAGCGTAGCGCCAATATCACCCGCTACAAGTTTATCTACGGGGTTCCGGGTTTTTCCATCCATGATAAAGATTTGATGGAATCGCTCCAATGCACCCGTCTGACTATTGATCAATTCTGAAGTAGCAGTAACTTCACCCGATATCACTTTGAAGAATGAAAGCTTGCCAAGATTAGGTTCAATGTGCGTTTTAAAAATGAAGAGAACAGCAGGTTGTTTCGGATCGCACTGAATTTCTTTTCCGTCTTCCGTGATCTCTGGTTTTGCTTCGCGGGGAGTAGGAGCAACATTGTCTATGAAACCCATCATTCTTCCACTACCCATATTTTTCTTGACCGACATCACAAAGACTGGAAAAATGTCGTGATGAATCATGCCCAGCTTTAAACCTTGTCTCATCTCGTCTTCATCGAGCGTACCCTTTTCAAAATATTTCTCCATCAGCTTCTCATCATTCTCGGCTGCTTTTTCAACCAATTCGTTGTGCAGTTTTTCAGCTTTCTCTTTTTCAGAGGCAGGTATCGGAAGTTTCTCGGGCTTGCCACCATCCGCTGGAAATTTATATAAGGTCATTTTTAGTAAATCAATAATGCCATTAAATCCTTCGCCCTGACTGATGGGATATTGCATTTGCGTAACAGCATGCCCAAACCGTTGCTTAACGGATTCAAGCGATTTATCAAAATCGGCCTTCGGATGATCAACCTGGTTAATAGCAAAAATGACCGGCTTGTTAAATTGATCAACATAATTCCAAATGAGTTCCGTACCCACCTCAACACCATGCTGTGCGTTGATGACCATGACACACGTATCGGCAACGCGCACTGAAGAAATGATTTCACCTATGAAGTCGTCAAAGCCAGGTGTGTCGAGAATGTTGATTTTAAAATCCTGCCATTCCGTGTGCATGCTGGTGGCGAATACAGAGTTGCTTCGCTCTTGTTCAATTTCATGATAATCGCTAACGGTATTTTTGCCTTCAATCGTTCCCCTTCGGTGAATGATTCCGGCTTCAAAGATCATGTCTTCGGCTAACAGCGTTTTTCCGGTTTTCGGGGCGCCCAACAGAACGATGTTTTTAATGTGTTTTTCATCATAGACTTTCATAGCGGTGGCGGTTTAAGGTTAAACAAGTTTAACATAGGAGTCCAATCCTGACATGGCCTCGTATTCACCGTATTCTATGACACAGAATTAGGATGGGTGATCTTGATGACCATTTAATTCTGCTATTAAGTTCAAGAAAGCTTGTCTAAAAAGAAACACTTTTCGGTTTTCATTTTAGGTGATTTATGGCAGATTCGGTTAGAAAGCACCGCAAATGAGATTTACGCTAGTCTCTGGTTGGATTAGTTAACGAGGGAACTTACTTTAGAGCTTAACAATAAAGAGGTATTTACCATAATTGCCTTTGGCGAATCCTTGTGGATAAGTAAACACTATTAACTTGAAACTGACTGCAAATCGAACACTTAGATACAATGTATGCCTGAAGCAAATCGTAACAATTACTCTTCTGCTGTCAGCGACTATAGCAAAAGCTCAATTAATACTGGAACAAAAAGACCTTAATAATTTAATCGCCATAAGCGAACTTTATTCGCGCAACCCAGACGCAAGAGGTGATAAATTTGCCAAATCAATTGACTCTTTGCGGACACCTAAACTGAGTCGCATTGCTGATGCTTTGATTGCAGTAAGCAAAGCAGACAAAACAATTTTAGAATCAAGCTTGTTGGCAAGACCAAATGACGATGAATTAATTTTATGGTATGTTATTCGCGAAATACATTACAATAGGGTAAACAAAAACCTCACTCCAAGGCCAGCGCTCACTGTGGCAAATGAAACGCTTTCGAGCAAGATTGACAGCCGATGGTTGCTGGATAATTACTACTATCGCATTCACAGTGGTATTGGTAAATTGTTTAATGATACTAACTTGAACAAATACAATTTCAACCTTGACAGTTTAGGTTTGAATAACGAAACAGAAAAGGCAATTTTCTTTTTGAATATGGTGAATGCCCTGATTGGACCTCGTTTTAGAGTTCTTCAGATGATGAAGAACAACAAGAAAATACTTGACTTTTGCGGTAAACTTCCCAAGTTTAATGGTCGAGATTATTTCTACTATAAGAATTTTAACTATGAAGACTTTAACTGGATTGGTTACGATAAAACAGACTTGTACAATGAGAGACACATTGGAGCGCTCTATAGCACACTGATTGTGCAATTCAGTGCCACTGATGAATCAGGAGATAAGAAGGATGCACGAGAACTTTATTTCAACTCTATTCTTCATGAACCCAAATATTTTAAGTTCACTCAAGCCAAAGACGACTTACAATTTCTTTATGACAAATTTAAATAGTATTGATTTTTAACCCCACAACCTCTTTTAACAGAATGGAGTGAAATACTAATGGCAACAAAACTCGCCCAATACATTTCTGTTTTAGGTCATCCGCTATTGACAATTCCATTAGTCGTTATCGTAGCGCTCTTTAATTTTGAAGAACCGAAAAGGGCCTTGCTCATTTCGTTGTTGATTGGTGGAGGAATATTTATTCCGCTCACCATCAAAATGTACAAAGGTTCCAAAGATGGCACCTACACCAATTTTGATATCTCAGAAAAAACACAACGACAAGCGTGGTACTTCTATGCGCTGGCATTGTTGGCAATCGTTACAATCATTTTGTTCGTAACCAATCAATCAAGAGTGTTGTGTTTGAGTATGTTATTTGGTTTTATTCTTTTACTAACATCACAACTGGTGAATTACTTTATTAAAAGCTCATTACACGTTTCGCTAAATGTTTACCTGGCATTTTCAATATTGCCTTTGAGTCTGATAACGGCTATCGTTCTTTTTGTTTTTGTTATCCTTATCTCATGGTCAAGATTAACATTAGGAAGACATACAATGAAAGAGATTGTAGCAGGTGGTTTAATTGGATTCATAATTGGAACTTCTCTGTTGCTGATAACTTCCAGAATGTTTCATTAGTGTACATCATTTTTCAACACTGCAGCAGGACAGCAAAAAGACAATCAAAACTATTTTATCAATAGGTGCATCATAAAGAAAACGATAGATGAAATTATTAATTTTTGGATTCGTCATCCTTTTGACAACAAACCTGGAAGCTCAAGAGAACCAATTCAAGCCTGGTAATAAATATAGCCCTGACAGTTTGCGGCAATGGACGAATAGTGTGATGAAGGCTGTAAGTGAGAAACACCCTGGTTTTTACCGATATGCCTCGAAAGTTACATTTGATAATCTAATCGACTCCACTGTACAGACAATCAAAGACTCATTGACCGAATTAGCGTATTACCGAAAGATAAAACCATTGTTTACACAAATAGGATGTTTGCATACAGGAGTTTCCCTTTCAAGGGAATACCAAAATTATCTAGATCATACTTCTACCTTAATTCCAATCGAAGTATTTATTGATTCTGGTAAAAGAGTTCGGATCACTAAAAACTACGATGCAAATAAAAAAATTCAGATTGGCTGTGAAGTTGTGTCAATAAACGGAAGAGCAATGTCAGATATCTTGAACAGAATATTAAAAGCAATTCCTTCAGACGGTTTTAATCAGACTGAAAAGATTCTTCTTCTGAATCACCGATTTGCATTCTGGTATCAGAACATCATTGAAGTGAACGATATTTTTAAAATTGAAACAAAGAGCAATGGAGTGACCGATTCATACGAGTTGACAGGCACTACTAAGGAATCATTTCCTTCACTTGCATCATTAGAATCGAATTACAAAAAACCTTTGGAGTTTGAGATATTAAACAACATTGGAGTTTTGAAAGTACATTCATTTGCTAAAAGTACCATAAAAAGCAACGGGCAAAATTTTAAGAGATTCAGTAAAGATGTATTTAAGCAAATCAAAGAGAAAGATGTGAAGAGCCTGATCATTGACTTGCGATACAACACGGGCGGTTCAGATGGAAATGCTGTAAAACTCGCTTCCTACTTTTTTGATAAGCCCTTCAGATATTGGGAGAAAATTGAGGTAACGGAAAAACTGGCAAAGGAAATTAAAGGAGCGGTTAAATTTATTTATAGAAAGCCAGTAAAGGAGGGAGAAATGTACACATGGAGAAAAGCTAAATTGACCAATGAGTTTGATTACTATTTGACACAAAAACCTTCGCGGAATAACTTTAAGGGAAAGGTATATATTTTGACCAATGGCTTATGCATGTCTTCCTGTAGTGACTTCGTGGCAATATTGTCGCACAACAATAAAGCACTTGTAATCGGACAGGAAAGTGGTGGTGGTTTTCAGGGAAATACAAGTGGCATTATGCCAACCGCGAAATTACCAATGGGTATTCAATTGACAATACCGTTACAGAAGTATACCAATGCGGTTGACTTAACTAAAAATTATGGTCGCGGAACAATTCCCGACTTTGAAGTAATTCCTGATTTTGACAATTGGGTAAACAAAAAGGATGTTGAAATGCCATTAGCGTTACGACTGATCAATGAAAATTAGATACGGTATTACCGTTTCTTACAATGCAAGCTCAACTTTGATTACTAAAAACCAAAATACAATTTTACTTTAAGCAATCCGCTCAATATCCGCCCCAAGCTTTCTCAAACGTTCATCAATGTTTTGATAACCGCGATCTATCTGATCGATGTTTGAGATTTCACTCACACCACTGGTTGAGAGTGCAGCAATTAACAACGATACCCCGGCACGTATATCAGGAGATGCCATCTTGATACCTTTCAGTTGATACTTACGATCTAATCCAATAACAGTAGCACGGTGAGGATCACAGAGAATAATCTGAGCACCCATGTCAATCAACTTGTCAACGAAGAATAACCGGCTCTCAAACATTTTTTGATGAATGAGCACAGTGCCTTTCGCTTGTGTTGCCACAACTAATACAATACTCAATAAGTCAGGTGTGAAGCCTGGCCATGGTGCATCAGCAATGGTAAGGATCGAACCGTCAATAAACGTTTCAATTTCATAACGCTCTTGTGATGGAACGTGAATATCATCTCCACGAAATTCCATTTTAATACCCAGTCGTTTGAAGATTTCCGGAATGATGCCCAGCATATCAACGCGACAATTCTTAATGGTAATTTCAGATTGGGTCATCGCTGCTAAGCCAATGAAACTTCCAATCTCAATCATGTCGGGCAGGAGAGTGTGTTCGGTACCTCCGAGTTTGGTTACGCCTTCAATGGTGAGCAGGTTTGAACCCACACCGGTAATCTTGGCGCCCATGCGATTGAGCATCATACAAAGTTGTTGTAGGTACGGTTCGCATGCTGCGTTGTAAATGGTAGTTTTTCCTTTTGCCAATACTGCCGCCATCACAATGTTGGCCGTTCCGGTTACAGATGCTTCATCAAGCAACATGTAACAGCCAGTCAATGACGTGGCATCGATATGAAATAAATGTTCTTCCGCATCGAAATTGAATTTGGCTCCGAGTTTTTGAAATCCTAAGAAGTGCGTATCTAATCTTCTTCTTCCAATTTTATCGCCACCGGGTTTTGGCAAAGTAGCTTTTCCAAAGCGCGCCAGGATAGGACCAAGTAACATCACCGATCCGCGAAGCGCTGAAGCTTTCTTGCGATAGGCCTCCGATTCTAAAAATGCTGTATTAAGAGTTGCTGCTGTAAAGCGATATGATTCAGGCCCTAGTTTTTCAACTTTGCTTCCTAAATCTCCTACCAACTCAATGAGCTTGTTGACATCCACAATGTTTGGGATGTTGTGTAGCGTAATGGGTTCTGCTGAAAGTAAGGTAGCGCTGATGATTTGTAGCGCTTCGTTTTTGGCGCCTTGCGGAATGATTTCTCCTTTTAACTTTTTTCCGCCACGGATTTTAAAAATGCTCATCTATATAGGTACAGTTTGATACGTAATTCAAACCTCCAAGTAAATCATTTTCTGCTGATGTCACAACTTTGGATGCCTCACCCCAACCCTCTCCGGAAGAGAGGGAGGCCTGAAGGTTTTAAGATTCTTTTGACTTCAAGAATCTAACCTTGAACCTGAAACTTCGAACCTGGAACCTATGATTACGAATCTCTTCTTCTTGGACGGAAGTTGTTATTCCGGTTGTTATTGTTCTTGTTAAACGGACGATGATGTCCGCCACCACCTTGACCACCTTGCTGACGTGGACTGTTTCCACCTTGTCCGCCTTGAGGTCTCGCATTGTTGGTTTTTCTTTCGCGGTATAATTTCTCGAACAGATTTTCCTCGCGCACCTTTTCGATGGTCATGTTCAATGCTCCACCCGACATTACATTGATGTCGCGAAGGATAACCGAGTCATCCAATATTTCTTTGTTCCAGTTTCCGTAGAACGTCTTCATCAACTTACCTAAGTAGATGATGGCGTCTTCGCGCTCTTGTGGATCTTCAATTTTGAGTGCTTCCTTTACCAACTTCTCTACATTCTTTCCATAATGTCTGTACTTCAGATCATTCTTTGGATACTCCATACGCTGCGGCTTCTTGAAAAGAATATCACGATCGGGCACTGGGTATGGATTGTTTACATCCAGATCAAAGTCCGCCATGATGTATAGATCATCCCAAAGGCGCTGCGGATTTTCCGGTTGCTCGGCTATAGTAGGAGTAAGTTGTTTAATGAGTTCGATGAGGGTGTATGCCAGTTCGGTGCGTTTTTCCTTGCTCGGTTGATTGCGAATGTATTGAATCAGGTTCTGAACATTGCGGCCATATTCTTTTAAAATAATGCCAACGCGTTGTGAGTTATATTCTCCGATCATGTAGATGTGATTAATTCAGTTTAAAAATTATGCGATTGAAATAGTATTGTTTTTGCCCGCGTTAATTTTGCGCAGGATGCTGATGGAGGCTAAAAAGTTAAAGAGTACCAGAACTCCTCCTCCAAGAATGAAACGTAATGAATGATTATTATTAGTAATGATTTGTGCGATATCAAAAATATAAGCGAGTGTAATCCAGAACGACCAGAACAAAAGCAGGCTGCCGAGAATGATGTTCAACGTTCGGTTTTCAAATTTCAATTGGTAGAAAAAAGGCACACAAACGATCAGTACCAGGACTGAAGAGATACTCCCATTCAGCACACCTTCAAGTGCCATCCAAAGGCTAAGGCCGATGAAGTAGGCGTAAGGCAATTTGGCGGATAATGTTTTGAAGTGGTTTGTGATGTTTCTTTCGATCATAAATCGTTGATCAATACGTGTCGGTATTTCTCTAATGGCTCAAATGCTGTTGTAAAACCCTCCCATTTTTCTCGATTGCACTGGCAATTTGAAGAGAGTCAATTGCTGTTATAGCGGTGTATTTAGGTTGCAAGGTAGCAGATATTTGGGCAACATACCAAGGAATGGGCTAAACTTCAACAATTGATTTGCCCTTTTTTATGTGAATACCCTTAGCCAGTTGCTTAATTAGTTTTCCACGATTCTAATCTTGGCAAAACTCAACAGCAGGGTCTTTTCACCCACATCGCTGAAATTGATCTTTGCTTTCCGGTCTGTTCCGCTGTTATCCATTTGAAGTACCATTCCAAAACCAAATTTGGGGTGCTCTACCTTCATGCCTTCTTTCAAAGCCGAGGTATCGCTTGGTGCAAAATCAGCCGGGGCTTTGTAGCCAGATGGTTTATTGACAGGTTGCGCCTGGGTTTTCTTCACACTGCTCACCAACTTCTTCGCATATAAACTACTCGGTGGGGGTGTTGATTCCAGTCCAATGTGCTTCGTGCTTACCTTCATAAAGGCAGGATCAATATCATCTAAGAAACGACTCGGTTCACAATTCTTCAACCGACCAAAACGGTAACGGCTTAGTGCATAAGAGAGAAATAATTTTTTCTGCGCACGTGTAATGGCTACATAAAAAAGTCTGCGTTCTTCTTCCAGCTCAGCGCGACTGCTCAACATCATCTGAGAAGGAAACAAATCTTCCTCCATACCCACGATGTAAACATTGTGAAACTCCAGACCCTTTGCCATGTGGATGGTCATGAGGGTAACCGTGTCAGGATCGTTGTCTTTGTTTTGATCTTGTCCGGTTACAAGCGACACTTCCTGAAGAAACGATCCTAATTTTTTATCCTCGCGTTCCGGATCTTCTACAAATTCTTTTATGGCGTTCAATAATTCCTGAACGTTTTCATATCGGCTTAATCCTTCAACGGTTTTGTCTTCGTACAATTCGCGAAGCAAACCTGATCCTTTTGCAATTTCAAACGCAGCATCGTAGGCATCTTTCTTTTCGATCTCGACATTGAAACGTTTAATCATCGACACAAAATCTTCGATGGGTGTAGCGGCACGTCCGCCAATAAATGAGTTTGCATTTTGCAGTACTTCCCAAATGGAAATAGCATGATCGTTTGCTGCAACGACAACTTTATCAATTGTTGAATCACCAATGCCACGCTTGGGTAAGTTGATGATTCTTCTGAACGATGCTTCATCCTGCTGGTTGATGGCAAAGCGCATGTAGGCCAGCAAGTCTTTAATTTCTTTGCGTTGATAAAACGATAATCCACCAACCACTTTGTATTTGACGTTCATTCTGCGCAACGCTTCTTCAATGGCGCGAGATTGACTGTTGGTGCGATACAACACCGCGAAGTCGCTAAACTTCAATTGATGTTGCATCTTTTCTTCAAAGATGGAGTTGGCAATTAGTCTACCTTCTTCATTATCCGAAACGGCTTTGATGAGTTCAATGAGATTACCTTCTTCATTCTCGGTCCAAACATTTTTAGGTAACTGTGCTTTGTTTCGTTTGATTACGGAGTTGGCAGCACTTACAATGTTTCCGGTCGAACGATAATTTTGTTCGAGCTTGATGATTTTCAAGTCGGGATAATCGCGTTCGAAGTTTAAGATGTTGGTAATATCAGCTCCGCGAAAAGCGTAGATACTTTGTGCATCATCACCTACAACACAAATGTTCTGACGAACGGCAGCGAGTTTTCGTATGATAAAGTATTGACACAAGTTGGTATCCTGAAACTCATCCACCAATACATATTGAAAGCGCTGTTGATATTTGTTCAGTACTTCGAGATGTTCTTTAAAAAGTTTATCGGTGTTGAAAAGTAAATCATCAAAATCCATCGCACCCGATTTGAAACAGCGCATAGCATAGGCACGATAAATCTTTCCAATCTCCGGACGCAAGTTCGCGATATCGTCACCGGTAATTTCCGGATTGGCCATGTATTCCGCCCAACCAATCAATCTGTTTTTAGCTGCAGAAATTCTATTATAAACGGTGTTGACTTTATAGGTAGCATCATCCAATCCCATTTCTTTTACGATGGTTCGGATGAGGGACTTCGAGTCGTCTGTATCGTAAATGGTAAAGTCAGAGGGATAGCCAAGGTGCTGCGCTTCCGCGCGAAGGATGCGAGCGAACACGGAGTGGAACGTTCCCATCCACAAATTGCGCGCATCGTGGCCCATTACCTTTTCAATGCGTTCGCGCATTTCTTTGGCGGCCTTGTTGGTGAAGGTAAGCGACATGATGTTGAAGGGATCAACACCTTTGCCCATCAGCTGAGCTATGCGAAAGGTCAATACTCTTGTCTTTCCTGATCCCGCACCGGCAATCAACATGCACGGTCCTTCTGTATTGGTAACAGCCTCTAACTGGGGCTCATTCAAACTCGCTAAATAGTCCATCATAACGGGTGCAAATTAAACTACTGTCATGTTAAATTTTATCTGGGATAAGAATATTATCTGGAATAATTGATAGTTGTGAGTTGGATCAGAAAATGCTGTTCACGCAAAGACGCAAAGAAATGGCGCAAAGTTCGCAAAGAATTCTTCCAAGACTTAAAATCAGTATTTCCTGTATTTTCCTTTGCGCACTTTGTATCTAAGCCTTTGTGCCTTTGCGTGAAAGTGAATTCAACCAATCTCTTCGTTCAAAAAAAACAATTTCAAAATTCTTAAACGCAATTTTCTCTACCACTAAAATTCGATTTACCTTTAAGCTCTTAACACGGACTTTCAACTTCGAATCTGGAACTTTGAACTTTAAAACGGGAACGAACAATTCAAAACAACTTTACACCGATGATGGTTTCAGTATTACAGCAACAGAGTCTTGGTTTAAAGTAAAGGTTCAACTACTCCTTAGTTACATCCAGTCCTTCACCGTTAATGTATCCGGCAAAGCAGACGAAATTGTGTTTGTCGATCTTTTTTCCGGAAGCGGTTTATATTCTGTCGGGCATCAAAAAGAAATTTTTCAAGGCACATGCCTGGCTTCGCTGGATGCCGATCTGCCCATAACCAAATGGATTTTTTGTGAGCAGGAAGCAGATCAGGCAAAAGCCTTAAAAATTCGGGTGAATAAATACCACCGCGGAAAGAATGTGGTAATTTTCGACTCGCCTCTTGACGAGTTAATCGATAAGTTCAGATCCTACATACCACCCAGCAAAGGCGGTCATAAAGTGGCGGTAATTTGTTTGATCGATCCCTTCTCTGTCGAAGTACCGTTTGCCATGATTGATACGCTGGCCGCATTGAATTTCAGTTTCCTGATGCCGTTCACCTTTATGATGAACGATCGGTTGAATTATCGCTATTACCTTCATGAAAATTCAGAGAAGTTTAAGCGATATGCAGGTGCAGCAAACTTCGAGCGGATGAAAGGTGTGGAAACCAATGAACAATTCTATAGGCGACTGGTTCGATTGTATCAAAATAATATGTTGGTAACGGGATTAAATTCCGCATTGTCAACGCATAAACTGGAATCGAAGCTAATGGATTTGCCAGCGTATTCCATCGGATTTTTCTCGAAGCAATTTTCAACGCGTGCCATTCAGGAGGATATTAAGGTAAGTGAGCATTTGCAGTTTGAATTGTTCTAGTGCTTTAAACCGCAGAGGGCGCGGAGGAACGCAGAGTAAATACCTCCTTCAACAAATCCCTCTGTGAACCTCAGCGTCCTCTGCGGTTTGTAAATTTGGTTTTCTATCTTTGTAAAAATATTGGAGCTATGATGAAAGTAGGAGAGGTGTTGGTGTCAGATGATATTCGCGATAAGGAATTCGTTTGTAACCTGGAGAAGTGTAAAGGCGCATGTTGCGTGGAAGGTGATTTTGGTGCACCCCTGATACAAGAAGAGTTGGCCATCCTGGAAGAGATCTATCCGAAAGTAAAAAAGTATTTGAGCCCTGAAGGCATAAAGGAAATTGAAAGGCAAGGTACCCACACCATTGACGATGAAGGTGAACTGTGTACCCCCATCATCAGCGGACGCGAATGTGTCTATGCCATTTACGATGAACGGAAAATATTGAAGTGTGGCATTGAGGCTGCCCATAAGGCTGGCGATATTGATTGGAAGAAACCCATCTCCTGTCATTTATATCCCATCCGCATCACCAAGAAAAAAGATTTCGAAGCCATTAACTACCACAAGTGGCACATCTGTACACCAGCCTGTGCATTAGGCAAAGAACTACAAGTACCCGTCTATAAATTTTTACGCGATCCCCTCATTCGCAAATACGGTGAGCCATGGTATAATGAATTGGTTTCGGTTATTGCAACAACTCCAAAGAAGGAGCCGAAGAAGAAGAAGGTATAAGTAGGCAAAGTGGTTATTTATTGTGAAAAGGAATTGATAGTTTTTAATGTATAGTTGCTGTTAGCCATTTTCTTTATGAAGAACATACCGTTGATTATAGTGATTTTGATTTCAACTATCTATTCCATTGGACAGGATAGACCGGAAGCATATTTTGATGAACCTTTGATTGTCAAATCTAATAAGGAACTAAAACCGTTGGTTCTAGACTCTAGCATAAAATGTTTGATAAAGAACGAAGACAAGAAGTTGAAATTTGGCGATGAAATATTTGTTGTTAAATCCGGTTTGCTTGTCAATGATGATCCCATGACTGACATTCTATTTACTCAAGCAAAACTTAATGGAGACACATTGGATATTTTGATATATCAGACAGATGAGTCTCATGATCACAACTATAAAATAAAAGTAATTAGGGATAAGTATATTATTCATTACGACTTTTCTTACCCTGCAGATACAACTGACAGAAAGATCCAAACAATGGACTTTAAATTAATCTTGAATCGAAAAAACTTTTACGTAGGCCAAGAATTGAAAGGGTATACAGAGTTCATTGGACAATGTTTGACGAACTGTTACGAGAGTAGAATTGTGGCTAAAGGTTTTTTTAAGGTTACGGTCGAATAAAGCAATCCTCAGCCCCTGTTGGTGTTTTTCACCAACAACAGGGATGGAATAAAAAATAGTTAGTTCTTCATAAACTTATAATGCCTTCTCACATTTCCATTCGTAACGCGGGCGATGTACATACCCGGATTGAGTTTGGATACATCGTGGTTGATGGTCCAGGTTTCATCCATTAACTCTCGTGAGTCATTCCAGGTCTTGCCTTGTGTGTCAATAATTTCCAAATGGAAATCGTCTTCCATAATGGCCAGCTCTTGTTCTTCTGATAAATCAATCGAGAGAATACGCGATGCCGGATTAGGATACACCAGAGCCGTTGCATTAGTGGTGCTAACATTAACTATTGCTGAACTATTATCGGATGTGCCGCGCACGGAGGGAGCGATTGGAAATAAGATTTTAACTTTATGGATAGCATCAAGATCGAAACCATCGGAAGCGCTATTGAAGGCAAAAAAATCAGACTCAACACAAGTATTTTTATTTCTCCGTTTTGCCAGTGGATTGGTTACGTCTGTCACTTTTACATATTGTATCCAATCCCATCCGGAAGGTTGTAGATCAAATTCAGAATCAAGTTTTAAGTAACAACCTTCCTCGGAACCCTGAGGATTTGTAAGCCCCAATGAAATCCACTCTTCACCATTTTGAGAAACATAAATTTCTGCCTGTTCGGGGTAATCGTAAAAGGATGGATTTCCGTAGGAAGTTTCATAAACATATAAATCATAACCTGCTTTGTCATAAAGCTGTTGGTCAAATGCCAGGGTAATTGATCCACCAAAGCCTAGTGAAACAAATTGAATTCCGTTATACGGAGAGTCATAAGAATCTGCAAGATATAATGCTTTTTGTGGATCACTTCTATTGATGTCTATTGGCTTTCCGTCTTTGCGCCTGCCTTGTGAGAATTCAATTACCTGGTTAATTGTAGCAGGCGAAGTATGAAAATCACCATCGTGAATAATCAGGGAATTGATTTCACTATAATAGTTTTTTTCAATTCTGATATTCATGATGATTTGGAATTCAGCATTATCTAAGTTGAATTCGTATAACGCACCTCCTGATCTTGCTAAATACAATTTATTATTGTTGAAAGCAGAAACCCCCTGAGGGAATCCATCATCGTAGAGGTCAAGTAGCTTCTTACAATCTTTGGTATGAGGATCAAATTCGAATAGTGCACCGTCATACCAGGCTCCACCATAAGTTGTAATGCCATATAGTTTTGAAGAATGGAATTGTAGTTCGCCTGATGGATAAATCCCTTCACTAAAATTTTGAAATTCGTGTTGAGAGATGAATGTATCATCTTCTGGATTGTACGTACTGATTACTCCGTTTCCGAAACTACCCCCAGATCCCAATCCATAAAGTGAATTGTTATAACTTGTTAAACGAAGTTCGACTCCTGTTTGGGAGCTTACTAAATTCTGTTTTATTTGGAAGGTTGAATTTTGGAGATCATATTCAAACAATACACCGTTATTTTCCGGACCTCCATATCTTGTTGTGCCGAATATTTTTTGATCTAACAATGCAATACTTCCGATTGGTACGAAGCCTGTTTCGCTGGTATTGAATTCAATACGAGTAGAGTAAATTTTTTGATTAACATCATACTCAAACAATACACCGCTGGAATCATTTCCACCTTTTGTGACTACTCCAAATAGTTTATCGTTAATGGCCAACAGTTTTCCTTCGGTTGATGGAGATGGATTCCCATCGCACTTTTCACATTGGATATCATATAGTTTGGTAAGCGTAAATGATGTTGGGTCCAGTTCAAATAAAAGCCCGTTACCATAACTTCCTCCTTGGGAGGTTAATCCATAAAATTTAGTGTTCAATTCCACCAAACACATTGGCGTCTTTCCAAAAGGGAAATAATTAAATGACTGGCCAATTTGAAGTTGATCACTCCCTATTTCATATTTGAAGATGACACCTCCGTTACCCTTCCCTCCGGATTTTGTCATACCAACCAGTGTATTATTATAGAGGGTAAGTTGGCCAAAGGGATGCCCTCCCGTGTCTTCTTCTTTAAATTCAATTAATCTGGTATACTCTCCGGTTCCAGGATCAAATGAAAATAATACGCCTTCTCCGTATACACCGGCATTTATAGATACTCCATATAGTTTTCCATTTATTAGCTTGAAGGTTCCTCCTGGTGCATTGTCATTAAAGTCAATTGTTTTATTAAATAATCCGGTGACAAGGTCAAACTCAAATAATGCTCCTTGATTGTATGTGGCTCCCGCAGAGGTCATTCCTAAAATTTTTTCATTGTAAATAGAAAGATCAGCGATTGGTCTGCTTCCCGTAATATCGTCTTTAAAATCAATTTTCTTTTCAAAGTGATGACTAGTCAAATCATATTCAAATAATGTTCCTTGTGAGTACAGACCACCAGTAGTGGTTACGCCATAAAGTTTTCCATTATTATACGTTAATCCTCCTTCGGGATAATACCCCGTTGAGGTGCGGTCGAAATGGAATAAAACATTGTATTCCGCAGTCTTTGAGTCATACTCAAAAATGCTGCCTACTCTTTTATTGCCACCCCCTGAAGTCATGCCATAAAATTTTCCATTCTGCAAAATCAGTCCAGATGATCGACCCGACAATCTGCGCTCTGAATGAAAGGAATTTGTAGCAGGGTCAAAGGAAAAAATTCCATAGGCTACACCAGCGGTGGTTCCATATAACTTTCCGTTATACTCAATCAATTGGCCAAGCGGTAAGCCAGTGCCATAAAATTCAAAATCCATTCTTTCATTATAGTAGTTGGTTAATGGGTCATACTCAAATAGAACACCTGCTTCCACAGAGCCACCGCCAATGGTTACACCATAGAGCTTACCATTGGAAAAGGGTGCTAAATTATATTGATCCAAACCAAAGTGTGAATCTCCATTATTATTTCCATTGCTTCCTCCCATGTGGGTTTCTTGATATCCTGTTCCGTCTCCATTTACTTTAAAGATTGATCCTGTTCCATCACCGCCACCTGAAGTAGTTCCGTAAATCACCTGAGCATAAGATTCTGTAAACATAAAAATCAATGCGAGGATCAAGATTGCGTTCGTTGATGGACTGTTTACAAAAAGTGATAGTCTGTTTTGAGATTTTTCCGTAGGGTTCTGAATGATTTCCATGACAAGTAAGGCTGATTGTTCTTCTATTTTTCTACTCCATGACGAAGGAAATTTACCAGTTAGTAATAATCGAAGCAGTGATTTTTGTCATCTTCATTAGTGATAATAGCATGATCCTGAAATTGCATTACCAAATTAGAGTAATATGCCGAAGGGGAACCACTTGATCAACTTTATAAAAGCAGACTCAAAATATGAAGGTGAAAATGCAACCTTCATATTCTGTGCTGAAAGCTTGTGGCTACTGTGTGGACGTGCCCTAAACAAATGCATCTAGCGATTCTTCAGCTAGATCATTTGGCTCATTTGCAAAAATCACAAATCGGGAAATACCTTACATCGTTGCGGTTGCGGAATGTTCACTGGCAAATTTCAGTAACCCTCGTTTAAACTCACTTGGCCCGATTACTTGCCATTCTTATCGGGGTCACAAACCATTCGTACTTGCGATAGCCTTAAAACTCTGATCACTTTGTATTAAGCATTACTTACATCAATGCTTATGAAGACAAGTATATTAAACCTACTCATATTAATAGGACTATTGTCCATTCAAGCAGAATTGCTTGCGCAACATTCACCTGCAACTCAATCGTGCATCAATAATTGTTTCACTACTGAAATTGTTAAGGCTGAAAAAAATGGAGCTTGTACGAATTACGAATTTAAAGTTTCGTATTCAGGTAAATGTGATCATGCGCTGTCTCATTTCACAGTAGCCATTCCTTGTGGTGATGTGAAGAATCTTTCCAACTCAAAAGGTTGGAAACAGGTTTATGGCTACGATCCTAAAACAAAACTCAATGGATTTAAAATTGATGACATTCCAAACTTTGGTGGGACATCGCTTAAAAGTTTCATCGTAAAGTTTACGCTTTGTCCAGACGATGGAAAATGTTCCAATAACCGTTCATGTGTGGATGAATTGAAATGCTGGCAACCTGTTGTTGCTTACAAAGCTGCCACCTGTGTTTTTTACGACACACTTAAAAATAATTCGTGTCAGAATCTGGCAGCAAGTCTTCAACAAAAAAACGCTTCGTGTTTTGGAGCAGCCGATGGAGCACTTTCAGTTGTGGTGACGGAAGGTGTGGCACCGTATGCATACACATGGTCAACAGGTGATACAACATCCTCTATCCAGAACCGTGTTGCTGGTAATTATTCTGTAACCGTTCGTGATGCTTCTGGTGCAGAATTAATTCTGAATGGAACGATCTTACAGCCTGCATCGATTACCATTTCAGAAACTATTACAAATGCAAGTTGTAATGGAAGAACAGATGGTGCAATTGATCTGACCGTTTCAGGAGGCAACGGGGGTTATACATATGTATGGAACAATGGAGCTACAACGCAAGATCTTACTGCATTGAAATCCGGAACATACAGTGTAACCGTAAAGGATAGTATTGGATGTTCAATTCAAAAAAAATTCAACCTCATTAACACTTCACAGATTCTGATCACGGCAACCTCTACCTTGCCAGCATGTTCACAATCCAATGGAAGCATTAATATCACCGTGAGTGGTGGTGTTGCTCCTTATACCTATGTATGGTCGAACGGAGCAACAACCGAAGATATTCAGAATGTACCAGCGGGTATGTATAAAGTAACGGTTACCGATGCTTCAGAATGTTCAACTGAATTGCTTTATAGTCTCAGAGAAAACAACACCCTTAAACTTTCTTCTGTCGTAACGCAAACCACTTGCCTTGATGATGCATCAGGAGCAATTGATCTTATTGTCAGTGGAGGTACTGCACCATACACTTACCTATGGTCGAATGGTGCTACTACTCCGGATTTAATTGACCTATTAGCGGGCATCTACAAAGTAACGGTAACCGATGCCAATGGATGTTCGATGACTCTTGCGATTAGTGTATCGAAGAAAACGTTTCAGGTAAGTTCACAAGTTATTCAGCCACTCTGTTATAATGAAAGCACAGGTTCAATCACGCTTACACCAAGTGAAGGTGTAGAACCGTATACCTATGTATGGTCGAATGGGCAAACCGGAAATTCAATAACCGAAATTGCACCGGGTGTTTATAAAGTTACAATTACGGATGCTACCGGCTGTAGTCGTTTACTTACCTACACTATTACCAACCCTTCTCCGATTACTTCATCAGCTTCTGTTTCCAATACTCAATGTAATGCAGAAGGATCGTACAATATAGACTTAACGGTTGCTGGTGGAAAAGCACCATACACCTATACCTGGTCGAATGGAGCAACTACACAAGATTTGAATTCATTGCAATCCGGTACGTACACCGTTACGATTAAAGATTATAATGGGTGTTCAACAACAAAAGAGGTTGTTGTTAGTGGATCTGTAGCAGGATGGTCTTGCCTGATCACACAACCAGATTCAACAGCAATCTGTGGTTCGAATGATAATGCACTGGGGACTTCAGTTACTGGAGCAACAAGTTACCAATGGACTGTTCAAAGCTCGGATAGTAAATGGATTATCACGAGCGGTTCAGGCAGTCAATCCATTGTTTACACTGCAGGTGATGTGAATAGCACTGCAACCTTCACATTGACGATCATAAAAGATGGATGTACCCAAACATGTTCGTACACTTCTACCACCTGTACTGCTCCGGATGATGGAGGTGGTGGAAATGGTGGCGGGGATGATGGTGGTGATAACAACGAGACCTGTGATGAATGTTTTGATTCATCGGTTACGCTGATCAGCTCAGATGGATCGTGTAAAACGTATGAGGTAATTGTAAGTACGGATGGAAATTGCAGACATGAACTTTCGCATTGGGATATTGCCATACCGTGTGGTACAGTAAAAAATACCTGGAACTCTGGTGGATGGAAAATGGAATTAGGTACCGATCCAACAACCGGAATAACAGGACTTAAAGTGGATGGTGTGAATGACTTTGGAAAAGAGACTGCAACATTTAAAGTAAAGTTTACTATTTGTGGTGACAACTCATGCAACGAAACCCTTCAGGATTGGGATCCAGTCGTAGCATACAAAGCCGGACAATGTATCGCCATCGATACCGTAAGTCACGGTAATCATAGTGGAGGAGGAGACGATGATGGCGTTAAGGTTTGTGCGTATCCAAATCCATTCCACGGCAATTTGAAATTTGACTGGAAATGTGATGAAGACGATTACGTTGAACTTGATATCATTGACAAGTGTGGAAAGAAAGTTCACGAGGTTTATAAAGGTAACGTCTGGAAAGGTGAGTCCTACTCTTTCGAATGTAACGATGAGAATTTGAATGAAGATCTTTACATCTACCGTTTTTATAGCGGGAAGCGAAAGACACAGTATGGAAAATTGATAAAGAAACATTAAGCCAACTCCACTATGCTTGATGTAAGAGGCCGGCCATTGCCGGCCTCTTCTATTTTTTGATATAGTTGCAATAAGATAACACCCAATGGTTTACAATAAACCTAGCTCCAGTGGGGCTACCTATTTGTAGCGCTGGGTTTCAACCCAGCGTTATGAATTGGGTAGTATAGATGTGCCATAGGAAATTTAAAATCGTGGCTCTCATTTTCTGGCACACATAGTTGCTCTTCGACCGTGCATAGGCTATGATGCGACATGGACATCCTTCACTCCTTTGACGTGTTGAACGTGGCACAATTAATATCTATCCTAATACCACACCCCCGACTTTGTCGGGGGCTACCAATAGGTAGCCCCGCTGGGGCTTGTAGTTCCAATCTTTTTGCTTGGTGGTATTTGACATTCTCCAGCTTCTCTATCACTAAGTACACAAAAGTATAGTATCTGGAATTACGCGAGCATCTTTAATATCCTATAGAAATATCCATACATTTGGAATATGATATTAGGGGTTTATCGTCTTTACCGCAATTACGATCTCAGCGCTTTTGATTTTCTTTACATTCTGCTTTTAGGAGCCATTACGTTAGGATCAATTTATGGAATTGATTTTATCTATCAACAAGTAAAGAAAAAGGATAAGGTAAATTGAAGCTTCGATCACTTGATTAAAACATTTCAACTATTCATTTCTTAACGTATCCACCGGATTCGCTTTTGCAGCCTTCACGGTTTGTGACAATATGGTCATAAAGCCAAGGGTGAGCAGAAGCAGCAAACTCACAATAATTTCAAAAACGCCAATCGGCAATTTGTAATACTGCATTCTCAAAAATACCTTATCAAAAAAGAGATAGGTGAGGGGTGTGGCAATACAGGCTGCAATGAACATCAACTTCGCAAAATCTTTTGAGAGTAGAATAGTGATAGTTGATGTTGAAGCACCCATTACTTTTCGCACCCCGATTTCTTTCGTACGATTTTCAACTGTGAACACAACCATGCCCAAGAGTCCTAAGCATGAAATGGTAATGGCAAGTAGGCCAAGGAATCCACAAATCTTAACCATGGTGAAATAGAATGAATATGCGTCTTCAATTTCGTCTTCTAAGAACTGCGATTCGAACTTCTTTTCACCACCGATGGTCTTCCAAATGGATTCCATTTCTGAAATTGAACCAAACATGTCAGAAGAGGCAACTTTTATATTGGCCATTTTGAATTGACTTACGTCATAGCGAAAGAAAAAACTTTTGATTGGATCGCGCAGGCTGGCATAATGAAAGTTTTTCACCACACCGATCACCACAATTTCCTGTTTGTCGTCCATTAGAAAGATTTGACCAATGGCATCAAAGGGTTGTTTTATCTTGAAGTGTTTGAGAAATTCTTCATTGACAATAACATGATTTGAATTCGATGAAGCCTTTTCAATAAAATTCTTTCCCGCTAGCAGTTTAAGATTAAGATTGGTCAGGTAGTTGTGATCAACAAACATCTGCGATACCTCGACCGAATCGGATTGATCGGTTCCCGTTACCCAATTACTTCCCGATGATCCAGCACCCATCACATGAGATGACATCGAGATAGCTTGCACCGATGAAAGTCTGGTAAATTCATTTCTGACTATTTCCGGATCAACTTGCTGGAGATTGACATCCAGAATGTTCGCTTGGTCAAAACCAAAATTGTAATTAAGACTTTGACGATATTGACTTAATACGATCACCACACTCATAATGAAGCCCAGTGAAAGTGCAAATTGAGATACGATTAATGTTTTTCTTATGTTGAACTTGGCATTACTTCCGGTCAGTTTACTTTTCAATGCCTGAATAGGATTGAGCTTTGCGAAATATAGCCCTGGAACAATACCCGTGAATACGCCCACGACCAAAGCAAATAGAACAAAGTAAATAATGGTCCGTGCATTAGTGTCCAGGTCTAAAACATCGTGACCTCCAACCAGTATGGAGAGGAATTCATAGCGCACAAGAGTAAAGAGGTAGTAGGATATTCCGAGAGCGATGAAGGTAATGATAAGCGTTTCAGTAATAAATTGAAGTAGAATTTGATCTTTCTGTCCACCCATTACCTTGCGCAATCCAATTTCCTTCATTCGCTTAAGAGCCCGCGAAATAGAAATGTTAGAATAGTTAAAACAAGCTGGAAGTAATATTAAAAGGGCAAGGACTGTAAAAATAACTATCGCGCCATATCCCCAATCGGTTCCAATTTCATTCGACAAGTCTTGTCCAGGTGCAATGTCGTTGATGGATTGAAGCTCGAATGACGCGTTGAAGTTTTCTTCTTTTTTATAAATTTTTTCAGCAACGCTGTTCGCATATTTCTCGACTTCATGAGGGTTGGCACCATCCGGTAGTAACAGGTAAACATAGGAGTCTCTGAATTCCCTCCACTGATTTTCTGTAGATGTGTTCTTTTGATATTGAGCGTTCTCCAGATTTTGATAGGACGCCAGTACTTCAAATTGCATGTGCGAATTTTTAGGGTGATTTTTAAGCAACCCTGAAATTTCGAAATCGCCAAACGAACCCATTGTGATTACTTTGCCGATAGGATCCGCATCACCAAATATTTTTTGAGACGCTTTTTCCGTTATGAGCAAAGTATTTACTTTTTCAAAAGCCGTAGCCGGACTCCCCTTTAATAGGGGAAATGAAAATACCTTTAAAAAATTGGAGTCGACAAAATATCCATTCAATGAAAGTTGTTTTCCATCATGTACAGCTTCTACAGTAAGTGTTTTATCTATTCTCACAACTTCTTTTACACCATGATACTCATTTTTTATTTTATCCGCGAGAACAGCAGGTGCGGAAGCGAACTCGCGGTTATTGACGTGATCGTCTGTTTTTGAGATGATGCGGTAGATATTGTTTTTATTTTTATGAAAATCGTCATAGGTTGAAACGAAGGACAGCAAAGCAATTAACAAAAGACCCATGGACATGCCGATTGCCAGTCCGATCACATTGATGATTGTGAAAAATTTATGTTTGATCAAGTTGCGAGAGGCAATTAAAAAGTAGTTTTTTAACATAGATGTATTGAAAGTGTTGGACGAAAATGTATGATGTTCAGATTTTTGTTTTCTCTTTTTCAATGCATAAGAGAAAATGAGGGCAAAGACTTGTATCCAATATTGCCACTTTGCGCGAGCCGGAGACATTCGTTGAAGGTTTAAATAAAATAGTTCTTCCAAGTCACCACGCAGGTCGTCAACCATAGCAGTAGCACTAAACCATTCAAACAGTCTTTCAGCAAGACGAGGTGGTCTTATGGATCTATTATTTTTCATTTCGACAACGACAAAGTTGTTTTTGAAAGTTTCCAGAGTTCATCGCGCAAATCTTTCATGTGATGAAGTGCTACTTTGCCGTCATGGGTTAATTCAAAAAAGCGTTTGGCTCTGCCACCGCGTTCTTGTGTTGGATCGCCTAAACGGGATTTTATAAATCCCTTCTCTTCTAATCGGGTAATAGTAGAGTGCAATGCACCAATGCTAATACTTCTGTCTGCTCGCTCTTCAATATCTTCTTTAACCGAAACACCATAGGCTTCTTCGCCCAGGCTGGCAATGGTTAAGAGCACAAGTTCTTCAAATTCACCTATGTATCCTTTCATGAAATAGTATTTCTATTCCCTGATACGGGATAAGCATTTAATATGTTTCTATTTTTAAGATGAAATAGTAAAATAATTTAGGAAAGTCTACAGGTGAATTGGAGTCGAAGTTGTATTACCATGCAAAAACACCCCTTAATGCTTCAAAAAGATAATATCTTTTATTTTAAACTTTGATCTGGTGTTCCTGTTAATACGAATGAATATTAAATTTTTAAAAATGGAAACACATCAGGCAAATGCACAATTAGTTGAAAAGAAGCGTCTGAAGCATGCTGCAGTTTATGTTGTTCAGAATTCACCTCAAATAGCGGTAGTAGAGGCTCTATCTACCTATATCCCAATCGATCAATTTAAAGAGATATTCAATTTCATAGGGGAATTGGTGGAGAAGGAAAAAATAACAAAGCTCGTTTTTGATAAACGTAACCTAACGGTATTTCATCAACCTTCAATGGAGTGGTATTTCGTAGAGTGGAAAGAGAAGATGTTTGATAAGGGTTTGAAAACACACCGTAAAATTCTCCCAAAAGATGAGGTGTTCCGTCAGAGTGTAAAAATCGGAAGGGAGAAGATTAACACGATTCATCCCAGTGGAAAATTTAAATTGATGGACATTGGCTATTCGGAGTCTATCGATCAAGCCATAGCTCAGTAAGGAAATATGGTGAGCAAAGACCCCACCCCAGAAGATCAACTCCAGGAAAAAATTGGTTATCTCACCGGCCTACTGGAGAAGGAATTGTTCAATATTAAATCGACCCATTGTAGTGAATTGAATAAAATCAAAAATGCGTATGTTGAAGGTATTGAATCACTCAACGCAAACTTTGAAAAGCAGTGGGATGATTTTAACTCGCTCCATTTAAGACGCATGCTTGCCTGTGAAGAACAGGTTGTTTATTTAAAGGAACTACATAAGTCGCAGCGGATAATGCTGGAGGATAATCTGGTTTACATTAAAGAACTTGAGGAACGCTTGAAGCACCAGATTTAGGATTCTGGAAAAGTAACATGAAAGGTTGTGTTGCCAGAATTACTAAGCCATCGAACTTCACCTTTCATTCTATCCACTACACTCTTTACGATGTATAATCCTAATCCTTGTCCGTGCGATCGTTCAGAACCTCTAAAGAACATATCAAAAACGGAATCACTAATCCCCGTAGAAATACCTTCCCCATCATCCGTGACTTGTATATGAAAGTGTTTAGAACTTTTACTGAAATTAACCCATACATTTCCTTCTTTGACAGGATCGCGATAGGTAATGGAATTGGAGATTAAACATTTCAGAATATTATATAATACGAGTTCATCGGTTTGAACATGATGTAACGAATTATATTCAATTTCAATTTTAACATTACCGTAGTTAGGCAAATAACTAAGATCGCGCAGCACCTCTTCAGCAACGTTTTTTAAAGTAACATCTTTCACTTCAATTTTTTCGAACGATGCCTCCGCGAACATGGTCAATGATTTCAGCACGTCATTCATCTGCGATACCTTTTGATTCATATAGGTATGCAGATTGGTTTGAGAAGGTGTTAGATTTTCAGCTCTCATTAAATCAAGCAACCCTGCAAGCGATGAAACCGGAGTTTTTAAATCGTGTGACGCCCGATAAAGAATTTGATCTAATTCCTCATTTCGTTTCTGAAGTTGTTGCAAGGTTTCAGCAAGCGAATTATTCTTAGACACTAACTCTTCAATGGCAGCGGTGAGTTCTTCCTTCTGAGCTTGAAACTCTTCTTTCTGATCCGCCAGGTCATCTTCTCGTTCTGCTAGCTGGTTATTCTTTAATTGAAGAGCAGAAATAAGTTCTTGTAAATCTGAATTTTCCATTAACCCAGTGTTATTGAAATTATGGGAGAATAAAAATGGAATTTTGTTTTGAGGTAAAGTTTTCTAAACTTTTGAAATCCTTTATATATAAGTCTGAAAGCACGTTATGCAATCACTGTATTCAGTTGCGGATGATGTATGATCAACTTAAACCAATACGTGTACGCTTCAGGATTTTCTTTTATATCCATCCGTAGGGAAAGTAGGTCAGTGAATTTCCAATCTTCAACTTCTTCATCATTAATGATCGGATCACCATCATGTGTACCAATAAATACGTGATCGTATTCGTGCTCGATTAAATTATCATCAAGATTGGTCTTGTAAATAAACTTGTAGGCAAAGTCAGGCTTAAGATCAATTCCCATTTCCTGGATTAGTTTTCTTCGCGTAGCTTCTTGCATGGATTCGCCAGGCAATGGATGACTGCAACAGGTATTGGTCCACAAGCCACCACTATGATATTTTCCAATCGCGCGTTTCTGTAACAGGATTTCACCTTTTGAATTGAAGAGCAGAACCGAAAAGGCACGGTGCAATATTCCCTTCTGATGGGCTTCCAGTTTTTCCATCGTACCGATGGCGTTGTCGAATTCATCAACCAGAATAACGTGTTCCATTAAAGCATGTTGAATTGATGTTTCAAATAAGAATACGCCAGCAATCTTGCTTTATGCCGCTTGCGAATACTGATGCGCGATTTCAAGACACGCTCGGATGGTGTGTTCTGAATTTTTTTAAACAACGCTAGATAATATACATACGCTACATACACACCAAAGCGTGCTGATCGCGGAAGTTGTTTAATTCCTTTATAGCCTTCGTCAAAATCAGCTTTAATACTTTCCTCAATTTTGTGTTTGTTTGCATCATCGAAATTGGAAAGATCAATCTCTGGAAAATAGGTACGACCCATTCCAATATAATCTGCATTAAGATCGCGCAGGAAATTTATCTTTTGAAAAGCCGAGCCTAAACTCATGGCGAAGGGTTTCAAGCGAATGTACATTTCATTGTTACCCTTACAAAAAACACGAAGGCACATTAAGCCCACTACTTCTGCAGAGCCAAGAATGTATTCCTTTAAGGTCTCTGTATTATATTCTTTCTTCACCAAATCCAGCTCCATACTTTTTAAGAACTGGTCAATCAACTCGTTTTCAATTTGGTAATAATTGACGGTTGCCTGAAAACTATTCAGTATGGGATTGAGGCTGATTTTCTCTTCGATTGATCGATGCGTATCTTCTTTAAACCGGTTTAATAAGTCAGCTTTATCGTAATTGTGGAAGGTATCAACAATCTCATCGGCAAACCGGACAAATCCATAGATGGAATAGATTGGATCGCGCAATTCCTTTTCCAGGCAGCGGATGCCCAACGAAAAAGAAGTGCTGTACGCGTTAGTGGTAATGCGACTGCAACGAATGGAAACCGTGTCGAAAATCTCTTTCATCAACTATCAATTTACAAATTCCTGATGTCTTTTGATCAGTTCTTTTGCTACTACCTGGCCCGAGATTAATGAGGGTGGTACTCCGGGGCCTGGCACAGTGAGCTGACCAGTATAAAACAGGTTTGTTACTTTTTTGTTTACAATAGAGGGTTTCAAATTTGCGGTCTGTAAAAGTGTATTGGCCAGACCGTACGCATTGCCTTTAAATGCATTGTAGTCGCTAATGAAGTCAGTATGGGCATAACTTCTTTTGTAAATAATGTGATCGCGAATATTTTGACCCATCATGTTTTCAAATCTCCTGACAATAACATCAAAATATTTTTCTCTCAAGGCTTCTGAATCTTCAAGTCCGGGTGCAACAGGTACAAGAATAAAAATATTTTCACATCCTTCCGGTGCTACTGTCCGATCGGATTGCGATGTGCACGACACATAAAATTGCGGAGACGAAGGCCATTGCGGATCGTCATAAATTTCGCGTGCATGAACTTTGAAATCCTGATCGAAGAATAAAGTATGGTGAAGGATATTATCAATTCTCTTATTGATGCCTAAATAGAAGATCAGGCTGGAAGGCGCCATCACTCTTTTCTGCCAGTATGCTTCTGTGTGCGTGCGATGCGTTTCAGGCAACAATTGTTGTTCTACGTGGTGATAATCCGCACTGGCCACGATGTAATCAAACTCGCGAAGTGTATTGTTTACCAAAACACCTTTTGCTTTTGATCCATTAATATCAATGCGCTGAACAGCACTGTTGAATTCCATTTTCACACCTAATGTTTTGGCGAGTGTCACCATCCCATCGATCACTTTAAACATGCCTCCCTTTGGATACCAGGTTCCGAGTGCCATGTCAGCATAATTCATCAAGCTATATAGTGCAGGTGTATTCTCAGGTTTTGCACCCAGAAATAAAACCGGAAATTCTAATAGTTGAATTAGGCGAGGCTCTTTAAAAAACTTTCGGATGTAGGTAGAGATGGATTGGAAAACGTGCATGCTAAAAACACCTTTCATCAAATCGACATCGATGAATTCAGTAAGGGATAAACCAGGATTATAAACCAGTTTGTTTACACCAATATCATATTTCACTTTTCCTTCTTCCAAAAACCGGAGGAGATGCTTACTGCTTCCTGGTTCTAATCGATCAAACATCTTGCACAATGCCTCTACACCTGAAGGAATATCCAATACATCATCTTTGGAATACACAATCCGATAGGAGGGATCAAGTCGTTCTAGTGTATAGTAGTCCGAAACTTTTTTATCAAAATGGTGGAAGAATTTTTCAAAGACATCGGGCATCCAATACCAGCTTGGTCCCATATCGAATGTAAAACCGTTGGATTGAAATTTACGTGCGCGTCCACCAGCGGATTCGTTTTTCTCGAGAATTGTAACATCAAATCCTTCCTTTGCCAAGAAGCAAGCAGCCGACAATCCCGCGAAACCCGAACCAATCACCGCCACTCGGCTCATTTGAGAAAAATTTAGCTGGAAAATTAATTATATCCCTGCAATCTTTTCTGGATTTCTTTCCGGGCATGAAAGATTCGATTCTTCACCGTACCAATCGGAATATTGAGATGCTCCGAAATTTCGTGATACTTATACCCCGTGACGTGCATTTTGAAGGGTATCAATAAATCATCTTGTATAGCGCCAACATTTCTCCAGATTTCCTTGAACTCCATCGATTCGTGTGGCCTGTTGAAAGTATGCTCGTCTTCAACATTCAGGAAATAGAGGTCTTTGGTCTTATCGGTAGAGGTTTTAGCTCTTTGATTTTTGCGATAGTTGTTAATGAAGGTATTCCGCATAATTGTGAAGAGCCAGCCTTTCAAGTTTGTGTCGTCTCTGAATTTATCACGATAGGTAAGGGCCTTTAACATAGTATCCTGAACAAGATCCAGACATTCATCCCGATCGTGTGTAAACCTGCGGGTAAAAGTCAAGAGTGTACTTCTTAAACCTGAAATTTCGGTGGTGAATTCTGTAGTTGTCATAATACTTATTGTTTAAAGATTATGTTTAAATGTTAAACAAATATAACTACTAATACCGAATAACCTATATAATTGTTTAAACATTATTATGAAATCATAAACAATATACTATAAATACCCTTAATCGGCCAGATTACGGGTTTGAATGGTTTATAAGCTGGATTGAAATTTCAGCTTATACTGTAAATACGAAGCTTTTGCCTAGATCAGATCTTTCAATTCTGAGGCGCGGGAGAAGAATTGGAGATTATTGGTCTTTGTACCAGTGAAACGCTGAACCTGGTAGCCCGAGATTAAGATTGGTATTTGGAAATCGTCTGATAACTTTTTCAAGTAATGCTCAGTATTTCCGTTCGTGGAAGAGGTAATCGAAGTAATCATCATGTCAGGCTGATGTACCTGAACCACTTTTTTCAAATCTTCATGCGGAACACTTTGACCCAAATAGTATGTTCTGCAACCATTCTTACGGATGAGATAATGGTAGAAGAGTAATCCCATCTCATGCATTTCACCTTCCGGAAGAAAGAGTAGAATTTTCTTTGAAACCTTCGGAGGGATTGGGAGTCCATCAATGGCCACAATTATTTTTTGTCGGATCAGATTCGAGATAAAATGCTCATGAGCCGGTGTGATATTATGTGTTTGCCAGAGTATGCCAATTTTTTCCAGAAAGGGGTAGACCACATCAATAATCGTTTTCTCGAAACCAAAGCGCAGGATGAGATTGCTTAGAATTTTCTCAAACATCTCTTCTTCCATGTCGATCATGGCCACTACCATCTGATCGATATAGACCGTGGCTTCACTGTTCACCTCACTGATCTCCATGATCTTTTTGTTCATGGCGTCAAGCGACATGTCGGCAATCCTGGAAATTTTTATTCCATTATTATTGAGCAGCGATACATTGATGATTTTCTTGAGGTCATCATCCGAATAGAAACGGATGTTGGTTGTTGTTCGGGACGGGTCGATCAGTTTATAGCGCTTCTCCCAGATGCGGATGGTGTGTGCCTTTATGCCTGATAATTGTTCGAGTTCTTTTATAGAATACTTACCCATCGATCCGATTTTATAAGGCCTTAACAGTTGAATGCAAAAATAGTTTTTTAGGCCGGTCGGAAACCATACTTTTAGTTCGTGTCATCAAGCAACATAAAAATAGGAAAAGATTGGTTCGCAGGTCGCGGATGGAAACCTTTTGACTTTCAGCTCGAAGCCTGGCAAGCCTATCTGGATGGGAAAAGTGGTTTAGTAAACGCTCCAACAGGAAGCGGTAAAACCTATTCGCTGCTGATGCCTGCTATGCTGGAGTTCATTCGAGATCATGAAGATTACAAAACAAAAAAGAACAACGGACTTCAAATTATCTGGATAACTCCCATTCGGGCATTGTCGAAAGAAATTGAACTATCAGCCAAACGATTGATTGAAGGATTGGAATTAAGCTGGCAAGTTGGTGTTCGCTCTGGCGATACCTCTTTAAAAGAGCGCGCCAAACAAAAAGAGAAACCCCCGGAGGTTTTAATCACGACACCTGAAAGTCTGCATCTGTTGCTTGCGCAGAAAAACTATCCTGATTTTTTTAAAGACTTAAAAGTGATTGTGGCCGATGAGTGGCACGAACTCATGGGATCAAAACGCGGTGTGCAGGTAGAACTTGCTTTCTCCAGATTGAAAGGTATTCATCCTCGTCTTAAAATCTGGGGCATATCTGCAACCATTGGTAATATGGAACAAGCGCTCGAAGCATTGCTTGGAAATTATTATCACGAGAACAAATACTGTCTCATCAAATCCGATATTGTAAAGCGAATAGAAGTAGTTTCCGTAATGCCAGATTCGGTTGAGCGTCTTCCATGGGCTGGCCATTTAGGAATTCATCTCTTGCTAAAAGTCATTGATATCGTAAAAGAAAGTAAGACCACACTCATCTTTACCAACACACGATCCTTCGCAGAGATATGGTATCAAAAGATGCTGGACAAAGCTCCGGAGCTTTCCGGATTGATTGCCATGCATCACGGATCAATAAGTCAGGAGTTGCGAAATTGGGTAGAAGAACAATTACATGAAGGTAAACTCAAAGCAGTAGTGTGTACTTCGAGTCTTGATCTCGGTGTTGATTTTCGTCCGGTGGAAACGGTGATCCAAATTGGTGGACCAAAAGGTGTTGCACGATTTTTACAACGCGCGGGTAGGAGCGGACACCAACCCGGTGCGTTGAGTAGGATTTATTTTGTGCCAACTCATTCGTTAGAGCTGATGGAGGCTGCTGCACTTCGCGAAGCCATTAATAAGAAAGTAGTAGAGCATCGGGTTCCGTATATCCGGTCATTTGATGTATTAATTCAATATCTGATTACACTCGCTGTTTCCGATGGCTTTGAGCCGGATAAAATCCTCGAAGAGATTCGAACTACATTATGTTATTCAAGCGTCACCGATGATGAATGGTATTGGCTTTTGAATTTTATAACAACGGGTGGAGATGCGCTACAGGCATATGATGAATATCGAAAAGTGATTATTGAAAATGGAATTTATAAAGTTGAAAGCCGAGCCATTGCCATGCGACATCGTTTATCCATTGGTACAATTGTAGGAGATAGTTCAATGTTCGTTCGGTTTGTTTCCGGAAAATACCTGGGCACCATTGAAGAATATTTTATCTCGCGCTTAAACCCGGGTGATGTATTTTGGTTTGCAGGAAGAAGTTTGGAGTTGGTGCGCATAAAAGAGATGGAGGCTCAGGTGCGCAAGTCAAATCGCAAATCAGGTAAGGTACCTTCCTGGCAAGGTGGACGAATGCCGTTATCATCTCAGCTCAGCGAAATGATTCGAAATAAATTAGATGAAGTGGTGCAGGGCAAAGAGAAAGACGAGGAGATGATCTTTCTCAAACCACTTTTCGACTTGCAACAGGAACGTTCCAAACTTCCTTCAAAGAACGAATTCTTAATTGAATACTTGCAAACCGAAGATGGTTATCATGTAATGATGTATCCTTTCGATGGAAGATTTGTTCACGAAGGTATGGCTGCTTTAGTCGCGTATCGCATCGCGCAGTTGCAACCCATTACATTTTCCATTGCCATGAACGATTATGGTTTTGAATTACTTTCTGATCAGCCTATACCCATTGAAGAAGCAGTAGAAACAAATGTATTAGGCATTGAAAATTTGCTGCATGATATTCAAGCCAGTATTAACTCGACAGAGATGGCACGCAGAAAATTCAGAGACATCGCAGCTATTTCGGGTTTAGTGTTTAAAGGATATCCGGGTAAACCGGTAAAAGACAAACACCTTCAATCTTCCTCTCAATTGTTTTTTAATGTATTTAATGACTATGAAGCACACAGCTTGTTATTGCAACAAGCGTTTGAGGAGGTAATGGATTTTCAATTAGAAGAAGCGCGACTTCGAAATGCACTGGAACGAATTGCTCAACAGAAAATTATTATCACCTATCCTGACAAGCCAACTCCGTTTGCTTTCCCCATCATGGTGGACAGGCTAAGAGAAAAACTAACTTCGGAAAAATTAGAAGACAGGATTAAAAAGATGGCGTTGCAGTATGAGTAGTTTCCGGTAACGGGCAACCTCTTTTTAGAACCCATCATCTTCCTCTTTCTTCTTCTCCTCTTCAGGCTTCGTATCGTCAGCTTTCGCTTTTTTTACTTTCTTTTTCTTCTTTGGTTTTTCTTCTACCGGTGCATTTGGATCAACAGGGGCAACCGCTTTGTCTTTCTTCTTCAGGAATGAAAAGAGTCCTTTCTTCTTCGCTTTTGGTTCGATTGCAGTAGTGCCTGGTGGTAAAGCTTCTTCATCTACATAATCAAAATCATCGGACGATTTAATTGGGGCCTGATTGGTTGAATCCGGTACTTCTTTATTTTTCTTTTTGAACAATCCCTTAAAGAAACCAAACACACCTTTCTTCGCTTTTTTTCCTTTTCCAGATTTACCGGATGCCTCCTGACTCTGCTTTTCCTTCGACAATTTCACATCGGGCAAAATGAGATAGTCGCGTAAATAATACATGTAATTATCCTGCTCAACATTAAAGCGAATATCAGTGATTACATACTTGGGAGTTTCAGCAACATACTTTCCGGTAGCCGGATCATAGATTAAACTGTCAGGGAAATCGTATTTCAGCAGACGCACTTCTTTGTCTGTTGAAATCATATAGGGCTCTTCTTCTACTTCGGCCGTTGAGTCTTGCGGAATATCGACAATGTAAACGCTATCAATCACGGATCGTGCAGCAAGATCTAATTCTGCACCCGCCACAATATCATCATTGCCAATTTGGAGCGAGTCAGGAAGTTTTACATTCACATCCTTCATCACTACCGTACTCATGTTCCTGATTTTTTTGCGATAGCTTATCGGCTCCGCAATAAGGTATTTCGTTTTGCTGGCGGTGTAATAGACTTTGGGTGTAGAGTCTTCATTGAGGTAGCTAAACTTCTTGCGAAGCTCGTCCTTATCGTAGATAAATGCACTTTGATAGGCAGGACAAATCATACGCTGTGTGCACGCGCTGAGGAGGATAAAGCATACAATAGCAAAAAATGCCCTCTTCATTGATAGGGGTAATCAAGCAAAAATAAAGATTTTAAGGAGAATTTTTAGCAAATGACACGTTTTGTAACCGTTTGACTATCAAATCACATGGTTTCTAACGCTGTTTTTTGGGTTTTAGTCAGTCCACCCACCACTAATTGATACGATTCGTCTATCCACTGGCGCAAAAGCTTGTCCGGAATGGAGCCGTCTATGAGTACCGTGTTCCAGTGTTTTTTGCTCATGTGGTAACCAGGTTGTACGGCTGCATATTTCTCGCGAAGCTCTACTGCATGTTCAGGATCACACTTCAAATTGATGCTGGTGAAACCATTGATTCCAGTAAGGGCAAACATTTTCCCTATCACCTTGAGTACAAGTGTCTCTTCGTCAAACGGAAACTCTTCCGTTACACCTTTCTTGGTCAGGCAATACGTTCTGAAACTTTCTATATTCACGTTTACAGCCGTGGTTTGATGGCTAATTTGTAAATGAGGTATAACACACCCAACAGAAAAACAACAATTGAAATCTTATTGATGCCGTGCATGGCACGCAAAGTAAAGTCAGGTTTGCTATTCGGATCTTTCTTGCGGAAGAAATAACCACCAACTTCACCCAGGCTAAAAAATTCTTTTAATGAGCGTTTCTTCTCTTCCATTTCTTTTAGTTTTTATTCACTTCACTTGCTTCTACCCAATCTCCATGCTCGCGGATCAGATCAATTAATTCATCAACCGCTTTGGCAGTGGGTACATTTCTGCGCACTACCTCTTTCCCCTTGTATAAAATTATTTTCCCCGGTCCCGAACCTACATATCCATAATCCGCATCCGCCATTTCACCCGGACCATTTACAATACAACCCATTATACCAATCTTTAATCCTTTTAAGTGACTGGTGCGCAAACGAATCTTTGCTGTTGTCTCTTGTAAATCAAAAAGTGTTCTTCCACAGGAAGGACACGATATGTATTCTGTTTTAGAAATGCGGGTACGCGTGGCTTGTAAAATGGTGAAGGCCGTTTCATTTATGATTTTATCGGAAGCACAGTTTTCAGCGGAGATGAAAACACCATCACCTAAACCATCTACCAACAATCCACCCATGTCTGTTGCAGCGTAGAGTTGTAATTGTTCTGCAGATATATTTTTGTAATTCCGTTTGATGATCACCGGAACGTTGCATCCTTTATTCATCAACTCAACAAACAATCTGCGTTGCTCCGCCATTCCATGTTCGTTGTTGGTGTCAATAACCAGTACTGCTGTTTTATCTTCTTTTAATTTATTGATCAGAACATCATTCACATCAGCAAGCGAAGCCTTGATGAAATTCAAAGTGGCAGATTGCTCAACACCTTTAATGTACTGTTGAACTTCAAGTATTGGATAGGCTCGGTCTTTTGATTTTTGTGTAGTCCAGGTTTGATGATTGAAGATCAATCCCAATGTTCCCGGAATTTCAAAGTCGATACTTTGATCACCAAGAAAAATAAAATCACACGCTACATCAGTAATGTTCCACTTATCTAACGGCACAGAGTAATGATATCCTAATGCAAATAGCGAAGCCGCTGTAATTTTATTCTTCGTAGAAAAATCAGCAACCACACGTGGCACATGATGTCCACCACCTATGTTTACGACTTCAAGTGATTTTCTTCTATTGTATTCAAAAGGTGTAATTGGATAATGGTCAATGGCTGGAATGACAGAATGATTTGCACGGTGGTCATACCGCTTGGCAAGTTCGAATGCTACTGGAACTTCTGCTTCCGGTTCTTCGGTAAGCGAAACACGAATGGTATCGCCTAACCCATCTTCTAATAGAGTGCCAATGCCCACTGATGATTTAACTCGTCCATCTTCACCGTCACCCGCTTCCGTAACACCAAGATGTAATGGATACGGTTTGAAATTTTCTTCATCTAACTTTTGAACGAGCAATCTGTACGCCTGCACCATCACTTGTGGATTGCTGGACTTCATCGATAGCACAATGTTGTAATATTGTTCGTCTTCGCAGATCCGAAGAAATTCCAAAGCAGACTCCACCATTCCCAACGGACTATCACCAAAGCGACTCATGATACGATCTGAAAGTGAGCCATGATTTGTACCGATACGCATGGCCGTTCCATATTCTTTGCAAATCTTAATCAGCGGAATAAACTTCGTGCGAATACGATCGAGTTCGGCCTGATACGATGCTTCAGTATAATCAATTGTTTCAAATCTTTTCTTATCAGCATAGTTGCCCGGATTGACGCGAACCTTTTCCACGATGCGTGCAGCAAGTTCAGCAGCATTGGGTGTGAAGTGTATATCGGCAACAAGTGGAACGTTATATCCTCTTACCTTAAGTCCTTTCTTAATCTCTTCCAGGTTCTGTGCCTCTTTAATACTAGGTGCAGTGATCCGCACATATTCGCAGCCCGCTTCCACCATGCGAATAGTTTGTTCAATCGATCCAGCAGTATCCATTGTATCGATTGTCGTCATGGATTGTATTCGGATCGGATTGTTTCCGCCCATGGCTACATCACCAATCTTTACTTCAATGGTTTTTCTGCGGCTGTATTGAACCAGGCTGTTGCAGTATGCTTTCGCGCTTTCGAGTTGTGAGATCAAGGAATTCGAATTTGTTACAAAATTAACCCTAATCGAAGTGATTTTGTTACAGGATGGCTAGAAAAAGGTTCATTGTTCAAAGTATCATGTTCAAGGTTTGATAGTTCAAGTTTTAGGGTCGATTTTCCTCGAAACATTTTGTTGATGCTAATCGCCAGTACAACGTGCGAAGTTTTCGTGCCAGAACTTTTTGTGCTCTTACTAAAGAGCATACATGGCACGAATAGAAAAGCTTCCATCCTCCGAAACGCCAGCGTTTCGGAGGATGGAAGCTTTTAAAACTGCTGAGAAGAAGCGGCCGTCAGCGGCCGCTTCTTCTCAGCAGTTTCTATACGCCACAGATACTCGTAGTAAAAAGCACCAGTTTTCATCTGGCGTAACAAGGTGCACACAGTCTAAAGCGCAGGATTTTTCAAGTGCAGTAATCTTAGGTGTTACTGATATCGAGACTTTAGATTTTTACATATAGAGTTACAGCCAGCCAATTCATACAGTCTAAAATCTTTTGTCTAATCCTTACTCCATGGTATTTTTGAGTCCTTTTAAATTTTCTTGTAACAATTACCCGGGTTTGCCGACATATCCCACAGTTAACCTAATATGCCCGAAAAAAGTAGTGTATTCGATATGATAGGCCCTGTAATGATAGGCCCATCCAGCTCACACACCGCGGGTGTTGTTCGAATTGCGCGGGCAGCCGTGAAACTTTTAGGTGGCATACCCGATCATGCCGACATTACTTTTTATAACTCCTTTGCTTCTACATACGAAGGTCACAGCAGTGACCGCGCCATCATTGCGGGGTTGATGGATTTTAAAACGGACGACAAGCGAATAAAAGAATCACTTGATCTGGCAAAGGAAAGTGGATTGGTCTATACATTTAAATCGGTTGGCAATGCCTCAACACTTCATCCCAATACCATTAAACTGGTATTGAAAAAAGGTGATCAAAGCATTGAAGTGATAGGGGAAAGCAGGGGCGGAGGCATGATCAACATTGCCGAAGTAAATGGCTTCAAAGCCGACTTCACCACCAACCTGCACACGATTATTATTACTGCTGAAGACGTAAAAGGAAGCATAGCATTTTTGGCCAATGTATTAGCGCATGATGACTGCAACATCGCCACCATGTCGGTTTCCCGCAAAGGAAAAAATGATTTGGCCTGCCTTGTTATTGAAATGGATTCCGGACTCAAGGCTGTAACATTAGCTTATATAAAGAGTCTTAGCTGGATAAAGGAAGTGATATATATTCCAAATGTAGATTGATGAATTAACGTAAATGATGAAAACAAAATTACTCTGTATTATCCTGGTATTGATTACCGTTACTGTGCAGGCGCAGCGAACCGATTCTCTGCCTGCTTCAAACGTCTGGTCACTGAAGCAATGTATCGAATACGCTCTCGCCAACAGTCTGACGGTAGAGCGAAGCGTGTATGATGTTGAAACGAATGAGGTGAATCTGCGTCAGGCAAAAATGGCGCTGCTTCCTTCATTGAATGCCAACGCCAACTACGGTTTCAACTGGGGGCGTTCCATTAACCCGACTACCAACCTTTTTACTACTTCAGAAATCCGATCAACGAATCCGAATGCCAGCAGCTCGGTTACGCTGTTCAATGGTTTCAGACTTCAAAATACCCTCAAACAAAATGCCCGTTCGTATGAGGCGTCAAGAGAAGACTTAGCCAAAACGAAGAATGATGTCAGCATCAATATTGCGACACTCTTTATCACGGTTGTCTTTAATAAAGAGCAATTGGAGAATGCAAAGTTTCAATTGAGCTCAACACAACAACAATACGAGCGTACGAAGAAGCAAGTAGATGCAGGTGCCTTACCAAAATCAAATGAGCTCAATCTGGATGCGCAGGTAGCAACGAATGAACTGACCGTTATCCAACGTGAGAATGCTTTAAATCTTTCTCTTCTTCAACTGAAACAGGCGCTTCAACTCCCCGCGAGCTCGGCATTTGATGTAGAGGTTCCTCAGATACAACCAGAAGATTTTGTATTGGATCAATCACGCGATCAGATATACGATATCGCGAAGCAAACCATGCCTGAAATCCGAAGTGCGAATTTGAAAGTAGAAAGTGCTGAATATGCAGCCAAGGCAGCCAAAGGGAATATGTATCCTCAATTGAGTCTTCAGGGATCTATAGGATCACGTTATTCCAGTGCTTCTGATGGGGTACATTTCATTCCGGATGGTGGTGATCCAACGCCCGGCACTGAAACAATTGGTTATGTTGATGTAGGTGGTACAAATTACGATGTCATGAACGATATTTTGATTCCGAGTGGGACTGTTGAAAACACTTACGGTTATGGTGCACAGTTGAAAGATAACGTATTCCGTTCTGCGGGATTCTCATTGTCGATTCCAATATTTAACGGTCTGCAGTCACGCTCAGCGTATCAGCGCTCCGTTATCAATTACAAAGTGGCGACCATTGCCGCGAAAGAAACGGCAAATACTTTACGTCAAAATGTAGAGACCGCTTATAATGATGCACTTGCGGCATCCAAAACGTATAACTCTTCTCAGCGTCAGGTGTCAGCGCGTGAAGAAGCGTTTCGCATGACGAAGCAGCGCTTTGAAAATGGTGCGGCCAATTATGTAGAATACCAAGTGGCAGAGAATGATCTGTTTGGAGCGAAGTCAGATTTGGTGAGAGCCAAATACGATTTCATCTTCAAGAAAAAAATATTAGACTTTTATCAAGGCAAACAAATCGAATTTTAATATCCCATAGGCAATGGCAAAACAAGGCAAGAAATCAAACAAGTTAATTTACGGACTCATCGGGGCTGTCGTAATTCTTATCATCGTTATCCTCGTTGGTAAATCGTCCGGCTGGATCGGCAAGCCAAAAGAAATGGAAGTCGATTTTAGCAAAACAAAACGCGTTACCATTGTTGAAAAGGTAAGTGCCTCTGGAACGGTGCAGCCGGTAACCGAAGTAAAAATTGCTCCGGAAGTTTCAGGAGAAATTATTGCCTTACTCATTGAAGAAGGTGATTCGGTTGCGAAAGGAGAAACACTGGTTAAAATTCGTCCTGACACTTGGCAGAGTCAGTTAGATCGCGCACAGGCAGGTCTAAGTCAACAACGTGCTAACCTGGAGCAATCACGCGCCAGCTTATCGCGCGCAAAAGCAACGTTCATACGTGCAGAAGCCGAATATAACCGCCAGGAAAAATTGTTCAATGAAAAAGTAATCTCAGATTCTGATTGGCAATTGGCGAAGCAAAATTATGAGATAGCAAAGAATGATGTTACCTCCGCTGAGCAATCGGTAGAGGCTTCGCGTTATGTTATTAACAGCACACAAGCATCGCTGAATGAAGCACAGGAGAATTTCAGAAAAACGGCCGTTCAGGCACCCATGAAAGGTGTTGTTTCCAAACTCATTGTAAAAAATGGTGAACGTGTTGTAGGAACAGCAACCATGACCGGAACTGAAATGTTGCGCATTGCAGACTTGAGTAAAATGGAAGTGCGTGTAAACGTAAATGAAAATGACATCGTGCGGGTTCATTTAGGCGACACGGCCATCATCGATGTTGATGCATATGCCATTCAAAATAAAACGTTCAAAGGTATTGTAACACTCATCGCCAATACGGCAAAAGATAAAGTTTCAACCGATGCCATCACTGAGTTTGAAGTACGAATTTTAGTACTGAGTTCTTCGTATCAGGATTTAGTGAAAGCAGGTAACAAGTTTCCCTTCCGTCCCGGCATGACGGCCAGCGTGGACATTATGACCACACGAAAAGATAACGTATTGTCTGTTCCGCTAGCCGCAGTAACCACACGTGCAGCGGATGAAAAGAAGGCCACGGAAAACAAAGGTGGACCGCCAGACGGACCTCCAGGTGAAGCAAGTAATGAGAATACCGATGCTAAGCCTGTGAAAAAGAAAGAAGAGAAAACGGTAGTCTTCCTGAACGAAAAAGGAGTGGCTAAAATGGTTGAAGTAAAAACCGGTATCAGCGATTACGATAACATCGAAATCATTTCAGGCATCAGCGATAGTTCGGTTGTCATTACAGGACCGTTCCTCGTGGTAAGCAAGCGAATAAAAGACGGAGACAAGATTCGGGCAACCGAGAAGAAGGAAGAGAAAAAGAAAGAAGACGACAAATAACAACAAAAGCCCCCGACTAAACCGGGGGCTTTTTGTTAATATTGCTTTTCTAAATCAAGAGTTATGGTAAAGCATCCCTGGCATGAAGTTTCTGTAGGCGATAATCCGCCTGAATTTGTAAACGGTATTATTGAAATCCCGAAAGGCTCACGTGCAAAATACGAGATCGACAAAGACAGTGGTTTAATTAAACTCGACCGTGTCATTTATGCTTCCATGTATTACCCATTGAACTATGGTTTCATTCCACAGACCCTGGGCGAAGATCATGATCCATTGGATATCATCGTGCTCACACAAGTATCTGTAGTTCCTAATTGTTTGATTCCCTCCAAGGTAATTGGTGTGATGCGAATGATTGACAGAGGAGAAGGCGATGATAAAATTATCGCGGTGGCCATGCAGGACGCGAGTGTAAGTCATATCAACGATGTGAGTGAACTTCCGGAGTATTTCAAAATAGAGCTGAAGCACTTCTTTGAAAACTACAAAGTGTTGGAAAATAAGGTAGTTACAGTAGATGAGTTTGAATCGAAGGACACAGCACAAATCATTATTAAGGAAAGTATAGACCGCTACAAGCGAGAGTTCAAAAAATGATGTGTTTTTCAGCCCATTGATGTCTATTGATTAACAGGGCATGCTTGCTATCTTTGCCCTGCATGAATGTATCGGTCATCTTCAGTACCTATAACTCTCCGGCATGGCTTGAAAAAGTATTGTGGGGATATGAATGTCAAACGCATGGCAATTTTGAAATTGTCATTGCCGATGACGGATCAGGTGAACCTACCCGACAATTGATTGAAAAGTTTAAGCGGGAGTCTAAGTTAAAAATCAAACATGTATGGCAGGAAGATGATGGGTTTCAAAAATCCAGAATCTTAAACAAAGCCATTGAAGCCGCCTCAGGAGATTACCTTGTTTTTTCAGATGGCGATTGCATACCGCGTCATGACTTCATTGCTGTACATGTTGCACATGCTGAACCGGGATATTTTTTATCGGGAGGATATTTTATGCTGCCGATGGATACGAGTAAAACCATTACACGCGAAGATGTTGTGAGCGGCAAATCGTTTGATGTAAAATGGTTGCGTGCGAATGGATTGCCCTCTACTTATAAAACGCTTAAGCTTACAACTTCGAAGTTTGTTGCTGCCTTCATGACCATGATCACACCAACGAAAGCAACCTGGAACGGACATAATTCTTCCGGATGGAAAAAAGATCTTGTAGCGGTGAATGGATTTAATGAAGACATGCAATACGGTGGACAAGATCGCGAGTTGGGCGAGCGGTTGATGAATAAATCAATCAAGGGAAAACAGATACGGTATTACGCCATTTGTATACACCTTGATCACAAGCGTGGTTACAACACACCGGAGTCCATCAATAAAAACAGGAGCATTCGCAACGAAACGCGTACACAAAAGAAAACGTGGACTGCGAATGGTATTGTGAAAAAATCATCGGCATCAATCCACGATCATGCTAAGGGATAACAAGAGATTGTCTGCATAACTATGAAGTTCACCGATCTGGATTGGGATAGTAATTTCTTTCGCAAACGCATCGGCAAAATCGATGTGGGGCCAGGGGACAATGAGTCTGATATCCCCACTATAATTTCTGCGCATCCCAATATTGAGCTCTTCTATATTTTTGATTCTGCGGACAGACAATTAAAGTTTTGCGAAACGAATGCAGGATGTAGGTTGGTGGATAGTAAAGTCATGTATCAATTGACATTGAAGGATGCCATTCAAAGCGAGGCACATTATGATTCGAAAGTGAAGCTCGAAGAATATTCTCTTTCAGATACTTCGGCCGAACTTGAGAATCTCGCCTATCAAAGTGGTGAGTTCTCTCGCTTTAAAACAGACCCTTCTTTTCAGGCAAAGGATTTTTTCAGATTGTACAAGGAGTGGATCGATGGCTCTGTATCCAAGCGATTGGCGGATAAGATTTACATTGCAACGAGCAACAATAAAATCGTGGGCATGGTAACGGTTAAGTTCAATCAGCAGGACGCGCACATCGGTTTAATTGCTGTGCAAAAAGACTTCAGGGGAATGAATGTAGGAACTCAGCTTCTGGAACACGTGAAAAAGGAATCACGGCAACGGAATATTCTGTATATTTTTGTACCTACGCAAAAACAAAATGAATCAGCCTGTAAGTTTTATGAACGAAATGGCTTTGTAATTCATAATGTGACACATATCTATCATTACTGGCCGTAACGCATTTTACATGATCCCTTTCAACAAACCCTTCCTCACCGGCAAAGAAGCACACTACTTGTACCAGGCAGTATATAGTGGCAAGCTTTCGGGTAATGGAATTTTTACGGAGAAGTGCCAGAACTTTTTTAAGGAGCAATATCATTTTGAAAAGTGTTTACTCACATCATCGTGCACCGATGCAATCGAGATGGCGGCACTGTTGCTGGATATAAAAGAGGGTGATGAAGTCATTGTGCCATCGTATACATTTGTTTCATCGGCATTGGCATTCGTGCGACAAGGTGCTAAGATCGTATTTGCGGATAGTCAGGCGAAGCATCCGAACATCGATGCTGATTCTATTGAAGCCTTGATCACAAAGAAAACAAAAGCCATAGTGCCGGTTCACTACGCAGGTATCGCATGTGATATGGATAAGATCATGGCCTTGTCTAAAAAATACAATATCGCAGTAGTAGAAGATGCAGCACAAGGTATTGCATCATCCTACAAAGGAAAACCATTGGGTGGCATTGGACAGTTTGGTTGTTTCTCTTTTCATGAAACTAAAAATGTTATATCGGGCGAGGGCGGTTTGTTTATCACGAGCGATGCTCAATACTCAAGACGTGCTGAAATTATCTGGGAGAAAGGAACAAACCGAGCGGAGTTTTTTCGTGGACAGGTAAATAAATACGGTTGGGTAGATACCGGTTCTTCTTTTCTGCCTTCTGAACTTACCGCTTCTTTTCTCTATGCACAGTTAGAGAATATCGATATGATCCAGGCAAAACGCATTTCGCTTTGGAATCAATATTATAACGGACTGAAACCATTACAGGAGGAGGGAAGAATTTCACTTCCTATTATCCCTGATTACGCCACGAACAATGGCCACATGTTCTACATAATTTGTGGTTCTCTGGATGAACGAACAGCATTGGTAAGTTTTCTGAAAGAAAACAATGTAATGGCGGTCTTTCATTACATCAGTCTACATTCCAGCAAATACTATCACGACAAACATGACGGCAGACCATTGCCGAACAGTGATAACTTTACAGAAAAACTGTTACGCTTACCGATGTTCTATGAATTGTCATCTGATGATCTGGATAAAATTGTGAAGCTCATCCGGAAATTTTATTCCCGCTCATGAAACCGGTAAAGAATCTGCATATTCTTTTCCCGGAAAAATTCTTCCTGGATTTTATTCCCTTTGTCAATTCAAACTTCAACCCGGAAGAACATCTTTTCCTGTATTTAAAAACCGATGGAAAAGAACCGAAGGCCAGCAATGTTACGTCATTGAAATATTATCGAATGGGTTTGTTGTTCTATTGGGAATTGTATCAATATACCCGGAAGAGCGATAAAATTATTTTGCACAGCCTTTCAAAAAGCAAAGTCATTTCCTTCTTGTTTTTATTTTCCTCTTTTCGAAAAAAAGGATATTGGTATTTATGGGGAGGCGATCTTTATTATCGAATAGAAAAATATAGCAAGTCTACTTTTAATCCCTTATCGAAATGGATATTCAAAAGTGTTGTAAAAGAATTGGGCGCAATTGTATCGCAGGTTCACGGTGATGTTGATTTGGCCAGAAGCTGGTTTGGTTTCAGTGGAAAACACATTGATTGTTTTCTGTATCCCAGCAATTTGTTTAAGCCACTTACGCTAACACCCAAGAAAGAGAAAACACTATTTATTCAATTGGGCAACTCAGCGCATCCATCGAATAAACACTTCGAAGCGATCGATCGCATTGCGTATCTGAAAAATGATGATGTGAAGATTTTATGCCCGTTGTCGTATGGAGGGAAGAAGAATGCAAAGAAGGTAATTGAATACGGCCAGAATGTGTTTGGTGAAAAGTTTGTGCCCCTCACCAGCTTTATGCCGCTGCAGGAATACATTGACTTTCTCTCCACCATCGATATCGCCATCTTCAACCATTGGCGTCAGCAAGGATTAGGAAACATTATTTCACTTTTAGGATTGGGAAAAACCGTTTACCTGCGGGATGACATTACGACATGGAGCATGCTCGCAGAAAAGAAAATCAAGGCGTCTAAATTCAATGATGATAAACCTATTGTATTATTAACAACAGAAGATGCAACGTCCAATAAAGAGCAAGTTCAATTGCACTTTAGTTTGGACGTACTGATTCGGCAGTCCGCTAACGTATTTGCTTAGTTCTGTCTTGGCAATTGATCGTCAGTATCAATTTTATTTCTTTGCCACCACCCAATATCCGGGTGCTTCCAGCATCCAGTTCCGATCGATTTTATCAAGCAACGGTGCTAATGTTTGACCGATAAACCAAAACGGAATAAACAATCCTTTTAAAACGGCACGAATGGGTTTTGGCAATTTGATGAGGCGCAGCATAAAGTAATTCGCCTTTAACACTTTCATCGAAAAGTATCCGGCTGTAGGTTGAACATTCACTTCTTTGAAACCTGTCTTCTCAAATAAGTATTTCAACCCGAAAGGGGAGTAGCGATAAAAATCATACGGGGCTTCGTGTATCCACCACTGCCAGGGCACTTGTAGAAAAATGGAACCACCGGGTTTTAGTATTCTGTAGGCTTCACCCAGCATAATTTGTGGTTCGCACAAATGTTCCAACACTGATATAGAGATGATAACATCAGCAACGCCCGGGTCAATGGGTAATGGTTTATTCAGATCAGCAATAATATCGGCTTTAAGTAAATGAGGTGTATTACTCCAATCCACTCCCACATAACGATCAGCATGTTCCAGGAAAAATTTCTCGTAGGGCTTTTCACCGCATCCTAAGTCATAGATCACACCTTTATAGAGATGCTTGTTTTGGATAAGGATCCGATCAATGATATTGTAGACAAGCCAGTTGTGTGCCTTGCGATTGGAATGCTTGATGCTGATTTTGCTCATTTTGTATACATGCGGATTGAATGGCAATATCCGAATCAATTATGAGTATTCGTAACCTAAGATTAAATTTTACGATGCCGCATGTGCTCTTCCTGAATTATTTCCAAACTTACCTTATCTTGTTGCCAATATTTTATATTGCAATGCGAATAAATTAAGAAGCGATGCTTAAATCAATACTCGAGAGTGCACGGAGTCAATATCGTTTGTATCGAAAAGCAAAGGAGCAAAAAGAGTACAAGGGTGATCAGGTTGTGTGCCCGGTTTGCAGTGCTACCTTCAGAATATTCGCTCCTTTCGGATTAGGTCATCGCACCAACGCCAGATGCATTGAATGCAGTTCACTTGAACGCCATCGTTTGTTGTGGTTATATTTTCAACGCAAGACGAATTTCTTTGAACAGCGAAAGCGTAAGCTTTTGCATTTTGCGCCTGAAGAAATGTTTTACAATGCGTTTACCCGTAATCCAAGTTTTGAATATCACGCATGTGATCTGTTCCCGGAAATTTATAATTACAACGGCTCCACAAAAGTTACGAAAGCAGATATCACGGCTATTCCATTTGCTGATTCCAGTTTCGACATCGTATTGTGCAACCACGTACTGGAACATATTCCCGATGATCGAAAAGCAATGTCGGAGATAAGACGTGTATTAAAGTCAGACGGGTGGTGTATCCTGCAGGTACCGATCGATTATAAACTTGAAAAGACGTACGAAGATTTTTCAATCACAACGCCCGCAGGCAGAAAAAAAGCATTCGGGAAAACCGATCACGTAAGGTGGTATGGAAGAGATTACAAAGACCGTTTAAAAGAAGCTGGGTTTACGGTGTTAGAAGATAATTTTATTGAGACCTTCAGCAAAGAAGATATTTTTAAGTATGGTTTAATGCCTGGTGAGTTGATTTACTATTGCACAAAATAATCTCCACCAGACATTTTATCTCGTACTTCGCTACATGCAATGTAGCATTCTGCACACTTGTCGCACAGAATGAAGTGAGTGCCAGTGCGCGGACGGAAAAATCAGAGCGCCAAAGTTCAATCGCAGGCCGCGCAAGAGAAATTCATTACTTGCATGCTGCAACATGCAGCATGCAAGTAATGAATTAGTAAAGGCATAAATGCCCAACTCGCCTCCAGCGGTTGGGCATTTATGCGAAGCATAGAAAGTAGCGATTTGAGCGAGTCCTCTGAACTGCAAAGAATGTAGCATTCTGCAAAGTGTCGCACAGAATAAAAAGCCTGTCATTGCGCGGGCAGAAAAATCAGAGCACCAAAGTTCACTCACAGGCCGCGCAAGAAAAATTCATTGCTTGCATGCTGCATGTTGCAGCATGCAAGCAATGAATTAGTAAAGTCATAAATGCCCAACTCGCCTCCAGCGGTTGGGCATTTATGCGAAGCATAGAAAGTAACGATTTGAGCGAGTCCTCTGAACTGCAGAGAATGTAGCATTCTGCAAAGTGTCGCACAGAATAAAAAGCCCGTCATTGCGCGGACCGAAAAGTCAGAGCATAAAAGTTCTATCGCAGGCCGCACAAAAAGAAACTCATCAGTGGTATGATGCTAGTAGCGGCATACCACTGATGAGTTTCTTAAATGCATGAATGATAGAGCCGCCACGAGCGGCTCTATCATTCATGCATTTAAACGCGCGCCTGCCATTTCACTATGAAATGCTCTTGACCCTCCGCGCAACATAACTGAAAGTCGATCAACGCCACCACTCTTCACCACCTCCACAATCTCAAAACTTTGTAAATACTTTAACCCGTCTCTTCCAGAGATTGGACACAAGTCAAAAAAATCTTAGAAAATAATTTTATTTTTTCTTCACTGCAGACTTCTTCGCAGGCGCCTTAGTCTTTTCTTCTTTCAAAATCTGTGCAGCATGCTCCTTACTCACAACCTTATCAATAATATCTTCGATAACACCTTTTTCATCAATCACAAACGTTGTTCGCAATGTGCCCTTATACTCTCTTCCAAATAATACCTTATCTCCCCATGTTCCGTAAAGATGGTGTACGGTAAGATCAACATCAGACAACAAACGAAACGGAAGCTTTTCTTTTTCAATAAACTTACGATGTTTTTTTTCCGTATCCGGACTAATCCCCAACACTTGATAACCTTGTTTGACCAAAGCTTTATAATTATCGCGAAGGTTACAGGCTTCTATGGTGCAAGTAGGAGTGAGATCAGCAGGATAAAAATAGAGAACTACCTTTTTACCTTTAAGCTCCGATAGTGTAACGGGTTTACCATCCTGATCATTTACCGTGAAGTCCGGTGCCTTACTCCCAATTTTTAAACTCATGATTAGAAAATCTTTTGTGTGTACTTCGTCTTGTTTCCTGCATTGTCCGTGACAACCAATTCGAAGTCACCTTTCATAGGTTTTGTTTTATTCAACCGCTCGGTCCAGATGGTAAACATCTTATTATCAAAATGCATCAACACCCATTCACCATTTAAAGTAGCCTCGTAAGTCTTAACACCGGAAAGATTATCGCGGATTTTAAACCGCGCAGCCTGACCGTTTACATAGATAGGCCGTATGGTTGGTGGAATCGAATCGCTGAGGATCGTAAAATCACCCAGCTCACGTGTATTGAATTGAATGCGTTCATTTACCCAGTTGCCACCGATGTAAGCATAGTTATTCTTTCCGGAGACCCTGTAAACACCCACTGTCTTTTCTTTTGAATACTTCTTTGCAGGTTTCAGTGAAATACCAATGGTTTTGTTTAATGGAATGGTGGGTAAGCCAATCGTAAAGATTTCACCACCCGATTTCAGAGCTGTGTAGTTCGTGTTCAGATACATGGTATCATAAAGTGTGTTCGATGGAAATTGAATATCCATCATATCACTATAAAAACTATACTCTGTTCCTGAGGGAATCGGAAGATTGATTTTAGGCGCAACAGAATGACCACAAACCATAACGGAATCAGGAATCATTTTGCGCAAGTCAATCAGATATACTGCGCGATTGTAATTGTAGTAATCCGGTTCAATCTCTGTAGTTGTACCTTTTGAAAACAGAATGGCTTTGTTGTTCTTCTCCTTGCACGGTTTAGCCGTAACCATCATGATATTCTCATTAATATCATAGACAATGGGTAATGCAAACGCTTCGAGGTTATCTACTTGCTTCACCACCGGGTTCGGTCTTAGGCGAAACGAAAAGGTGCTGGCGTTTCCATTGCTATCTTTCAGTCTGACCTGAACCTTCGAATCTTTTTCCTGATTCACCAGAATTTTTCCGGAGGTAGGCGAACCGTCATAAAACTTTAATTCATTACCATCATCAATGTAGAGTTTGTAAAACTTGCTGCCTTTGCTGCGCATTGTTTTAAAATCCATAAGCGCGAGAATGCTACGCGTTTCCGCCAGACTTACTTTCTGTATCGCCTGACGAAATATTAATGCACTGTCTACTCTCATTTCCAAATAATTGACGCTACCAAAAAACGGACTCCGTGGAGCAAGATTATCTTTCGCTAATATCTCAACGCCAATATTTCCATGCGCTAAAATCGGATGGGCGATGATGTAATTATTACCCACACGTTGTGCATAGAATTCAAATCGGCCGAAGCGATCGTTGATGCGTGAGTTAATATCTAATGTGCGCAAAGCAATGCGCTCCGTGCGGGGAGGTAATTTATCATTGAGTTCAGGAAAGTTCCCAACAATTATTGGATCGAGTGTAAAGCCCTGCGCATCGCGAATTTCAAAATGAAGATGTGGTCCGCCTGAAGAACCGGAGTTTCCGGAAAGACCTATTGTATCGCCTTGATGAATAACGAACTGATTTTCCGGAAAGAATAAGTCAACGAGACCTGTCTTCTTTTTGTATTGCTCTTGTAACACATAGCTTGCTAATGCGCCTTTGAATTTATCCAGGTGTGCATAGACCGTAGTGTTTCCATCCGGATGTGTAATGTAAATGGCATTACCATAACTGGTGCCCTCCATTGTGGCGCGCGAAATGTATCCACTCTTGGAAGCGAATACTGCCAGACCAATCATGTTGTTGGTGCGAATGTCAATACCTCCGTGAAAATGTGTGCTGCGCAATTCGCCCATTGTTCCCGCTAACGAACCAGGCTTGCCGGGATTAACCGGGTAGAGGTACTTCTCCTCTTTCGGAAATTTTTCTTCCGGCTTGCTGAATTGTGCGTGAACAAAAAATGGACAGGCTGAAAAAAATAGTATAACAGCCTTACTTAATTTCAAACTCCAGGTATTTCTCATTTTCAATATAAGCGGATAACACATTGCCAACCTTCACAGGGCCTACACCTTTCGGTGTGCCGGTAAAAATCAAATCGCCTGTGCGTAGTGTAAAGAATTTCGACAGGTATGAAATAATATAATCAAAACTAAAAAGCATCAGGCTCGTGTTTCCTTGTTGCTTTAGTTCACCATCAACCTGCAAACTGAAGTTGATGTTCTTTAAATCGTTGAAAGAAGCAATAGGCAAAAATGTATCCGAGATGGGAGCAGAGCCATTGAAACCTTTGGCAATATCCCACGGAAGTCCTTTGTCTTTCGCTTTTTGCTGCAGATCGCGTGCTGTAAAATCGATTCCGATACCAATGGCATCTACATACTTGTGTGCAAATTTTTCCTCAATATTTTTCCCCTCTTTACAAATGCGCAACACCAGTTCCGCTTCGTAGTGAACATCTTTCGAAAAATCGGGATAATAAAAGGGGGCGTTATTGCGTATGATGGCAGTATCAGGCTTCGTGAAGATAACGGGCTCATCCGGCCGTTCATTGTTCAACTCCTTAATATGTTCGGCATAATTTCTGCCGATAGCAAATATGCGCATGATGCTGTGTGTTTGCAGGTTAATGTATATGCAAGGTAGCAAGCAATCGTGAACAACTAAAATGTTCCATCGAATACTAAGGTCATCGGTATTCAGTAATCGGTTATCGGTACTGATAACCGATTACTGAATACCGATTACAAATCACAACCAAATTCATAATTTTACACAAAATGAAATCCATGAAGAAGAAATTAATACTAAGTGCAACCATAGCACTCACCGCTTTTCTCATCTACGCGTGTGCATCCGTTGCCGTTACCGGAAGAAATCAATTGACTCTTGTTTCCAATGCCGAGATTATACCGGTGGCTAACCAGCAGTATAATGAAGTCATCGCGAAGGGCCCGTTGTCCACCAATAGAGAACAGACTGAAATGGTAAAGCGGGTAGGTGTAAAAATCCAGAAAGCAGTAGAACAGTATATGGCCAGTAAAAATGCTTCGTCAGAGTTGGCAGGTTTTGCGTGGGAGTTTAATCTCATAGACGATCCAAAAACCGCTAACGCCTGGTGCATGCCCGGAGGTAAGGTAGCCTTCTACACGGGCATCATGCCGATTTGCAAGGATGAAACAGGAGTGGCCGTAGTAATGGGACATGAAGTAGCGCACGCGATTGCTAATCACGGACGTGAACGCATGAGTCAGCAAATGGTAGCACAGTTGGGGCTTTCATCACTTGGAGCGGTAATGGGGCAAAACCCAACGGCCGGAAAAGATTTGTTGATGCAGGCGGTTGGTGTGGGCACTAATGTAGGGATGCTAAAGTTTAGTCGCTCGCATGAATCAGAGGCTGACCGTATCGGACTAATTTTTATGACCATGGCAGGCTACGATCCGAATGCCGCACCTCAATTTTGGGAACGCATGAAAACCGTTGGAGGAGGCGCAGAGCCCCCTGAGTTTTTGTCTACTCACCCATCACACAACACGCGCGTAAAAGATTTACAATCCTGGATTCCAGAAGCACTTACCTATAAGAAGAATTGAGTCGGTAACTCGTAATCGGTTATCAGTAATCTGTTAACCGATTACCAGTTACCAATAACTGAATACCTCGCTAGGACGAGCATTATAAAGTTCACCAAAACCTTGAACTTGGAACCTGGAACCTTGAACTTTAAACACATGAAAACTTTCGAAACCCTCTCCCAAGCCATCACCTCCCTAACTGCAAGAGGCTACAACAACGACTTCAACCTCCATCCCGATTGGATTGAATGTGCACCGCTAAACATAAAACTCAAACCTGAAGAATTTCACATTGACGAAGTACACCGCTTCGAAGGCATGACTAACCCGGATGACAGTTCTGTTTTATATGCCATCTCTTCTACTTCTGGTATAAAAGGTTTGTTGGTAGATGCCTATGGCGTATATGCAGAATCGATCAGCAAAAGCATGATTGACCGACTGCAGATTGATAAAAACACAAAGCATTGAAGATAATTTCGAACTAAATTTTGGAGAAAAGCACACTAGGGCTATATTTGCACTCCCTTTTAGACAGCCATCAAACGGATAGCAGCATTCTAGGGAAGTAAAAAAGCATTGGTCTGGTAGTTCAGCTGGTTAGAATGTCCCGTTTTTGACGGGAAGATCGCTAGCGACTTGAGATTAAAGTTATAAAAGATATTGGTCTGGTAGTTCAGCTGGTTAGAATGTCCCGTTTTTGACGGGAAGATCGCTAGCGACTTGAGATTAAAGTTATAAAAGATATTGGTCTGGTAGTTCAGCTGGTTAGAATGCCTGCCTGTCACGCAGGAGGTCGCGGGTTCGAGTCCCGTCCAGACCGCACAAAAGCCTCAGTTCGAAAGAATTGAGGCTTTTTGCTTTTACTCCCCATCATAATCACCATAGTTCCTCCCCATCATAGTCACCAGTCTCTGGGACTCTGATGCTTTAAATAAATTCCATTCGAAGGATTGAAATGTATTCAATTTACAGACATCGCTAAAAACAAAAAGATCGACTTTGCAGCCGATCTTTTTTACTTTATAAATAAAGAATTATTAATTCATTATTCTAGACACGTTCACGGCATTCATGCCCTTCTTGCCTTTTTCTTCATCATAGGTAACTTCATCATTCTCACGGATCTCGTCATTAAGACCTGAAGTGTGAACGAAAATGTCAGTTTTTGAATCTGACGGAGTGATGAAACCAAATCCTTTGGTCTCGTTGAAAAACTTTACTGTTCCTTGCATTGTATTAAAAATTAAAAATAAAAAAACTACTCTGGCTAATGGGCCGCCCCATCAGGTGTAACAATGATCTCAATAACTTAAGTAAGCTTAAAAGAAGATTATTAATCGAAGAAGGTGAAAAACAACTAAACTCGTTTGGAGAGACTTGCTGAAAGGCACTATTTCTTAATGATGGTCAAAGTTACGCTATTTATTTTTGCTTTCCTATTATCCTAAATAAGATTGCAATGTTTTACTCCTGGATGTATTGCGTAGTCTCCTGGTTGCTTTTTCTTTAATCTGTCGCACGCGTTCGCGTGTGAGATTGAATTTATCACCAATTTCTTCCAGCGTCATTGGATGATTATGGTTCAACCCGAAATACAAATTAATTACTTCTGCTTCGCGAGTAGACAAACAGGTTAACGATCGTTGCACTTCTTTCACCAGTGATTCCGCCATCATTTCCGCTTCCGGACTGGATGCATTCACATCCGAAATAACATCCAGTAAATTACCGTCTTCGCTTTGTGAAAAGGGTGCGTCTACCGAGATGTGGCGACCGCCTGTGCGCAAACTATCCGTAATTTCTTCTGCGGTAACGCCAATCACTTCCGCCACTTCTTGCGTGGAGGGTTCGCGTTGAAATTTCTGTTCGAGGTCAGCAAAGGTTCGGGTGATTTTTGTAAGGGAACCAATCCGATTCAACGGCAATCGCACAATGCGGGATTGCTCTGCCAAGGCTTGCATAATCGATTGGCGAATCCACCAAACAGCATACGAAATAAATTTGAAACCTCTTTTTTCATCAAACCGGCTCGCGGCTTTAATCAAACCAAGGTTACCTTCGTTGATGAGATCACCCAGCGTGAGCCCGCTGTTTTGATATTGTTTGGCTACTGAAACCACAAAGCGAAGATTGGCTTTCGTTAGTTTCTCCAATGCTTGTTGGTCGCCTTCGCGGATTCGCCTGGCAAGTTCTACTTCAACTTCAGCCGTAATCAGATCTACTTTCCCGATTTCCTGTAAATATTTGTCCAGAGATTGACTCTCGCGGTTTGTGATCTGTTTACTAATCTTAAGTTGACGCATGTAAATTGTTTTGGTGAATACTTTGTATAAAGCTGATGGTCAGCACAAACGCGACCGATGAAGGCAATGAAAAAGAGAAAATGATGTAGGAAAAACGGATAGTAATTCTGATTTCATGCAAGGTAGTCATTTTAACCTAATTGAATTGAATTATCATTTGCATGTAGCGTATACGCGATCTGTTTTCGGAATTATTAATTTCTAAAACACCGTTTAACTCCCCACCACCAGCGTCTTGGACTGTACCAGGGTGCACTCACAATTCCACCAACAACGATTACTTCACCAGATAACTGTACATCGTATTCCATTATAATTTGTATTTCTTTTAATGCATTCTTCGCATCAATTTTATACGCTGTTGTTTGTAATCCAATAAAATCGACAACAAGCATAGCGGAAGGTGAAAGGCTTTTTACGTTCAACATAAAGTTGCCATCAGCATCTGTCACTGTGGTGTTGCCAGTTCCTTTTAAAGTAACATTAACTCCGGGCAGCGCAATACTATCTCCAGCCTGAAATACTTTTCCACGCAATACAATGGAAGAATCATTTGGCATTGCCGTAGTCAATCCCAGGAACATCTTGGGTTGAAGTTGTTCAGTGTGATGCTTGGTTTTGGTAACGGCATTCGCTGATGCCTGCCGCGATGAAAACAACAAGAGCATGCTTACAAAGGCAAAAGACAACCAATTTACTTTGGATGAAGGTTGCTCAAACGTATAAACCTTTAATTGTTCCTGCTTAAAACGACCACAGGCATTAACGAGTGGTTTTTTGAAATAGGCTTTCAACCGCTCTTCACTCCAGCCCGTAAAATCAATGACTTCTTTTTGGCAGGAACCACAAAACCCACCTTGTGCTGTTTTAGTGAAACTATTCCACTTTTCATGACAAGGTGTAGGGATGGCGAGTTTGATGTTCTTTTGCATGGTGTAGGATTTAAATACCTACTGAAGATGCAAGTGAGATCAAAATTCCATAAAAGCTGAAACGATTGATTTCGAAATATTATTCAATATAGAAATCCATGACAATGGCATCACGCACTTTAAAGGTGAGCTTTTGGTCGAATGACAATATTCCACCCGAGCCGATAGTATAAGAGACAATGGAATCACCTTTTTCTAATTCAGGTTCTCCTAGTATCCCTGTAACTTCCTGAATACTCATTCCATTGGATAGATAGTAATATTGAAGGTCCTTCATCATGCGATATCGCTCATTATCATTCTCATTTTCTTTCCAAACTACCGAATCAAAAAGTTTTTCATCATACCTTCTGCTTTGCGACAAGCCTTCGTATAAAAACGCGAGGATTATGGTTATGGCGATGGTAACCGCAAAACCAAGTGCAACAGCAAACAAGTGTTTGAAGGCTTCCATCAATTGCTGTTTACGGAATAGGAAACTAAAATGCCCTTGTCTGAAAATTCTAAATCAAAGGTACAAGGATCCAAAAAGTTGATCCCCATGTCATAGCTGTATTCGTTTTCCTTTGATGAATAGCTATAACTGTAGTGACCATTGCGGTCTGGCTTTCCCAAAAGTTTTAGCACTTGTTTTTTAGTGAGCCCTTTTCGCAGATAATGAATTTGCAGATCATCCGTCATTTTCTGACGATCTTCTCCATACTCTGGCTTCGCCCATTCTTTTTGACTGAACTTTTTTTCATTTCCAGCATATCCCATCGCTTTAGAGAATTCACTCGCAGCATGGATCATAAAAGCAATTGCGGCAATTCCCAACAGAATTCCAACGAGGAGAGAATACTTGTACCGTAACATGAAAATGATTTGACTTTAAAAGTATAGTAAAAAACTCAAAGATCATTTACTGCTAAAGTACAGCATCATAAAATAAATGTGATAGCTCATGCCTTTCATCAGTGTAGAAAGCAAAGGGTTAGGCAAGAATAATAGTTTTTTAATGCGTTGTTCCCTGGCACTGATTTCCAGATACCAATAATCCCAAGTTCAATAAACCTTGAACTTGGCACTTTGAACTTGACCTTACTCCGATCTCAAATTCTTCACCGGATTCGCCAACGCAGCCTTTACAGATTGGTATCCTACCGTAAGCAAAGCAATCACTGTCGCAGCGACACCTGCCATCACAAATACCCATGCTGTAATATTTGTTTGATACGCAAAGCCCTGAAGCCATGTATGCATGATGTAATATGCAATAGGAGCGGAGAGCACGATGGAAACCACTACCAGTTTCAGAAAATCTTTTGATAACAGCGTCACGATTTGCATTACACTCGCGCCCAGTATTTTTCGAACCCCAATTTCTTTTACACGTTGCTCCGCAGTAAAGGTCGCCAGGCCAAACAGACCAAGGCATGCAATCACTATGGCAATGAGGGTAAAGTATTGAATGAGCGAAGCGGTCCGTTCTTCTTTATCATAGTTCTTCTGAAAGTCCTGATCGAGAAAAGAATATACAAACGGAGAGGTAGGATTAATTTTAGTCCAAGTCTTTTGCAAACTGGCAATTAATTCAGAATAGTCTTTTGCTTTAACATCAACAATCAGATAAGAGGTAGGCCCACTAAAGAAAGGAGAGATGGACAGCGCGAGTGGTTTTATCTTATTGTGTAAACTTTGGAAGTGATAGTTCTTCACCACCCCGATAATGCTCATTGCATGCGTTGCATTCTGGAATTCATAGTATACTTTTTTTCCTATCGCATTGTCGAGGGTATAGCCAAGCTTTTTGACGGCTTCTTCATTCACCACCAGGTTTTCCACCTCATTGGTAAAGGCTTTGGAAAATCCTCTTCCCTTTAAAAGTTCGATGCCCAGCGTTTCGATATAACCATCCTCGGCATAAGCAGTTTGTAGTTCTATATTATCGATGGCTACTTTTCCCTCAGCATGGAAGAGCATCCCTGTAATACTTTCAATACCGGGATAAGTGCCTCCTTTCGCAACAGATAGTATTTGTGCATTATTCAGCAATTCATTTTTTAATAGGTTACTGTTTGTATTGGACTCATTCGTCTGTATCGGTAAAATGATTTTTTGACTTTTGCTAAACCCTAAACTTTCATTGTTCAGATAATTCATTTGCTGGCGAATGACAAGCGCACCCAAAATGAGCACAATAGAGATGGTAAACTGAAAAACAACAAGTCCTTTTCGGATGGACACGGCTGCAAGTGTATTCATCAATTTTCCTTTCAACACAGTAGCGGGCTTAAAGGATGAAAGATAAAATGCAGGATACATACCCGACAGCAGCCCCGTTGCCAGGGTGAGCGCGATAAGCCAGGTATAGATATGGGGTATTTCAGTTAGCGAAAGATACTTATTTGTTACCTGGTTAAGAACCGGAATAAAAAGTTGAATGAGCAGTACGGCCAGTATTAATGCCAGTCCACTCATCAATACGGATTCACTTAGAAACTGGCCGACTAATGAGATTTTTGTAGCACCACTTACTTTTCGCATACCTACCTCTCGGGCTCGCTTCTCGCTGCGTGCTGTGCTTAGGTTCATGAAATTGATGCAGGCAATCAGAAGCAGAAACACAGCAATGGAGGTGAAGATGTACAGGTATTTTATGTTTCCGTTAGGCGCCACCTCGTAACCGTAATTGGAGTGCAGGTAAATGTCTTCAAGTGGTTGAATAAAAAGTGTTTTCGTAAACCCTGCGGCTTTGAACTCATCACCACCATTTCGATTCAGGAAATCGGTTAGTTTACTTTCAAATGTCTTCGCATTGGATCCTTCTTTTAATTTGACATACGTATGAAAGATACTATTCGCAGCCCATTGATTTTGCCCTTTTACCCATCCACCAATATCGCCATTGTTCATGGACAGAAAAAGGTTTGCCGGTATATGCGATTTGTGCGTGCTGCTTTTGAAAACTCCTTTAATGGTATAGTTAAAATCACCAAACGAAAGACCTACAGTCAATATGCGATCAACCGGATTTTCATTACCAAAGAATTTAAAGGCAACCTGATCCGATATCACAATTGAATTCGGCTCGTTCAACATCGTGTGACTGTCACCGTATTTAAAGTCATACCGGAACAGCTGAAAGAATGTAGAGTCAATATAATAACCATGCGTTTCGAAAAACTGTTTTTTGTTCGCGTCATCTTTCAATAACATCTGTTCTGTTCCTGGAAAACGCAACAGCCTCGTTACCTGTTCTACCTCCGGAAAATCTTTTTTCAATGCTTCGGCCATAGGCGCGGGAGCAGCCACCCATTTTTCATCTTTCACTTCGGAAGCAACGCGGTAGATGCGCTTGCCATCTTCATGATGTTTATCATAACTCGTTTCATCGAGCACATAAAGCATAATGAAGACACAGGTCGCCATGCCTACGGCAAGACCGGAGATGTTGATGAACGAGAAACTTTTGTGGCTCCACAAATTTCGCAACGCGATCTTGAAATAACTTTTATACATACCGTAGGTGTTTAAATTTTTATATCCTTCCACTGGTTTTATGATGCCGGGTCTAAAAAGCAGCAACACATCAACAATAAGTCGCACATCCGCCTTCCATTTCCCAAGTGTCTTCACTCGCAGATCATACACCTCCATCAAATCTCCCTCTATATAATCTTGCATCTTCGGGTGGCAATACCACCGAAAAAAACGCAGCGCGAAGCGAGGAGGAATATTCTTTTTCAAATCATTTTTCTTTAAAAACTTTCTCAAGCCTTCAACCTTGAACCTAGTACTTTGAACCTTGAACCTTGAACTATTCTGTCTTCAAACTCTTCACCGGATTCACCACAGCCGCTTTAATCGCCTGATAACTCACCGTAACCAAAGCAATGACAATCGACAGCATGCCAGCCATTATAAATATCCACCACTCCAAATCGATCTTGTAAGCAAAACCTTGTAACCATTGCGTCATGCTCCACCAGCCAATGGGTGTTGCAATAGCTACTGCAATCAATACGTGTTTTATAAAATCTTTTGAAAGGAGTTGAACAATACCACTCACACTGGCACCCAAAACTTTCCGGATGCCAATCTCTTTTGTGCGTTGCTCGGCAGCGTATGTAGCGAGTCCATATAAGCCGAGACAGGAAACCAGGATGACGAGTATGGAAAAGAAGAGGATAATGCGTCCTGTATTTTGTTGCGTTCTGTATTGACGTTCGATCGATTGGTCAATAAACTGAAGATCCAGTGTCCGTTTTGCTTCATGTGTTTTGTAGATTTTTTCAATCGCAGCGATGGCTTCTTGTGTACGGCCTTCACTCGTTTTGATGAACACACCAGAATAGTCGGCATTGGGCCAGCTACGAAATACCAACGGCTCAATGGGCACGGTCATTGGCCGGAAATGAAAATCATTCACTACACCAATCACAGTGCCCTTTGTACCCCAAAGCGTAATGGTTTTGCCGATAGCATCTTCTAAACTCCACCCCATGCGCTGAACAGCTTTTTCATTAATCAGATAAGCAACGGTGTCGGACTTAGCCCCACTAAAGTTTTTTCCGGCAACCAGTTTGATGCCGGTGGTCGTTAAAAAATCCGGATCAATATTGACTTGTGTGATGAGCATTTGATCATCCTTTGTTTTCCCTTCCCACTCAAAAGCGTAGGTAGAATTGCTGACATCAATTAAATTGGTTGAGCTTGCGGTAGCCGATGTAATACTGGATTGATTTATTAACTCCGCTTTGAGAGACGCTGCCCTCTTCCACACATTGTCCTTGAGGCGCACATACAGTAAATGTGACTGATCAAAGCCGAGGTTTTTGTGTTCCATAAACTGAAGTTGGTTATAGACCACCAGTGTGCTAATCAACAGAATAATGGAAAACGAGAATTGACAGATTACTAATACGCTTCTGAAGCGCGACCCTGAGCCGGATTGAAATTGACCCTTCAGCACTTTCGCAGGTTTAAAAGAAGACAGATAGAAGGCCGGATAAAAACCTGCGAGTACGCTGATGCTGAAAACCGAAAGCGCTAAAATGCCGAGAAAGGCTGGCTCGTTAAATGGTATGTAGAGTGACTTCTCTGCAATGTTATTCAACACGGGCAGTAAAAGTTCAAGCATAGGTAATGCGATACAAAATGAGAACATGGTGAGCATCAGGGATTCCGTTAAGAATTGGTTTACCAATTGTCTCTTGAAAGCACCTACCACTTTGCGCACGCCAACCTCTTTCGCACGCTTCAGCGCGCGAGCCGTAGTAAGATTTACAAAATTGAATATCGCAATGAGCAGCACCATTACAGCTACAGCGAAAAATACCTGTACATAGACAAAGTCGTTGGTCTTGCTGGGATCGGTTTGAAAATCAAATTTAGAATGAAGATAGATATCACGCATAGGTTGCAGAAGAAGCGTGCGTTGATCATCTTTCGATCCGTACTCAGAATATTTGTCGATATACTTTGTAAGCTTGTAATCAAACTCAACGGCATCCGCATTCGGGTCAAGCTGCACATACGTGATATAGGAGTTATTACCCCACGAATAATTATTGTCGTTGCTGGCGATCATTGAAAACGACAACAACGCATCAAACACAATGTGTGAATTGGTAGGAGCGTCTTCTGCAATACCGGCTAACGACAAGGTATGTTCTTTCCCCCAACTGGTTAACTGTATAATCTTGCCTAAAAGATTTTTGTCTGTTCTCCACTCTGGCCCGAGCAAGCGATCGGCCAATGACTCGGTGAGCACAATCTCGTCTGGTTTTAAAAGGATAGTTTGTGGATTGCCCTTTACTAATTTGAAATCGAACATGGTAAAGAATGCATTATCCGTGAGGCGTATGGAATTGGTCTCCACGTTTGAATCATCGATTTGCAACACACCCGGCATATAGCCAAGACGACACATTTCTATTACTTCCGGAAAATCCGTTTTCATAGCAGGACCTAATGGCCCCGGTGTACTAGCTACATCATACATGACACCCGCCTGCTTTTGTTTCTCTACAACGCGATAAATATTTCCGAGGTTTTTATGAAAAGAATCAAAGCTGAATTCATCCTGGATATACAGCCCGATCGCCAGGCAACACGAAAGCCCAATGGCAAGCCCAAACACATTAATAAAGGAGTAGACTACATTCCTCCTGATATTCCGCCATCCGATTTTAAAATAGCTTTTATACATACCGTAAGTATTTAATTTTTTATGTCCTTCCACCGGCCTTATAATTCCCGGCCGAAAAAGCAACAACACATCGATGACAAATCGCAAATCCGCTTTCCACTTTCCGCTTCTAACTTTCCGCTGCTGATACACCTCCATCAAATCACCTTCGATATAATCCTGCATCTCCGGATGACAGTACCATCTGAAGAAGCGAAGCGCGAGTTGAGGAGGGTTGGTTTTATTTTTCAATTCTTGCTATTAGTTAATAGTTAATCGTTAATGGTTAATAGTCTTAAGGCTTTAAGCGCGGTTTAAATTTCCAATTAAGTTCAAAGCGTTAGGCACTCACACACCCACACCCCCGATTAACCATTAACCATTAACTTCTACTCACTCCTCAAACTATTCACCGGATTCATCAATGCAGTTCTAATCGCCTGGAAACTCACGGTAACCAATGCAATCAACGTGACCAGTACTCCGGATACAATAAATACCCACCATTGGATATCGATGCGATAGGCAAAAGCCTGCAACCATTTATCCATACAGTAATACGCCAGTGGTGTGGCAATCAGAATGGCAATCATTACCAATCGAATAAAGTCCTTCGACAATAAGGCCGTGATGCCTGTTACATTAGCACCCAGCACTTTGCGTATCCCGATTTCTTTGGTGCGTTGCTCAGCAATGAAAGTAGCCAGTCCGAACAGACCCAGGCAGGCAATAAAAATGGCGAGTACAGCGAATATCGTAAACAGCTCTCCGATTTTACGGTCACCTGTATAATGTTGATTGAAGTCATCATCCATAAAACTGTACTCAAGCGGTAGACCGGACGATACAGCTTGCCATTTCGTTTTGATCTGCGACAAGATGTTTTGTGTATCAGCTGTATTTATTTTTAAGGAAATGCTTCCGCTACTATTGCGATGCGAGAAGGCGAGGGGTTTAACCTGTTCTCTCAGCGAACTGAAATTAAAATCCTTTACGACTCCGATAATGTGAAGTTCTTCCGAGGCCCCTGTGTCATCGGTGAATCGGTATAAACTTTTATTCAGAATGTCTTTGTTGCCCAGAAATTTAGCAGCTGCTTCGTTGAGTATAAGTCCCGAGCTGTCCGTTTTCATATCGGCTAAAAAATTTCTACCCGCTACTATTTTCATGTCCATGGTGGAAATATAGTTTTCATCAATATCCCATATCTGCATCGAAATAGCATCTTTGGTGTCCATGGTGGGCGAGGGGAAGAAGGAATCATTGTTACGCGTATAGTTCACCGGTAAATATCCGGACACGGCCACTTTTTGAACGCCCGCGATTTGCAACAATTCATTTTTAAACGTTTGTTCCTTTTGCTCAAGCGAACGCGTATTGTTGATGATCAATACCTGATCGCGATTATACCCGATATCTTTTTTGCGGATGTAATCAAGTTGAAGGTAGATGATGACGGTGCCCACAATCAGAATCACCGATGCTGAAAATTGAAAGACCACTAATGAGTTTCGGAAAAAAGATTTTTTAAATCCTGCGCCTGTACTTCCTTTTAACACGGCAACGGGTTGGAAAGACGATAAATAAAATGCGGGATAGATGCCGGTTAAAAATCCGACAACCAGTAATAAGCTTGCAAGCGCCATCAATACCTCCGGACTGGTTAATATGTTTTTGTCGATTCCTTTTTCCGTTAACTCCACGAAGTAAGGCAGACATAACCAGGTGATAGCGTAGGCCAGTACAATAGCAAACGCGGTTGTTAACATGGCTTCTGTTAAAAACTGGTTGATCAGACTTTGCCGGACTGAGCCCAATACTTTTCGCACGCCCACTTCGCGTGATCGTTTTGCAGAGCGTGCTGTGGCGAGGTTCATAAAATTGATGCAGGCAATGAGTAATATGAACAATCCGATGGCGGAGAAAACATAGACATACCGGATGTCTCCACTTCCAAACAACTCCGCTATTCGATCGGAGTACAAATGAATGTCGACAAGAGGAGTGAGGCTTACCTTGAAATAATCTCCCTGGCTATTAAATTCTGCCAGGGATTTGTTGATATACTTTTTGAGCTGAGGCTCCAGGTTGTGATCCAGCATCTTCTTCAGTTCGGGCACTAACGCATTGGCATCAGTACCGGGTTTTAAGAGCAGGTATGTGTTCCAGTTCTGACCTCCTGCCCAGTTATTTTCCTTCGACTGTGGATGCTCGACTGTGGGAATAAACAACTGGAATGGAAAATGACAGTTGGAAGGCACATCCTTTATCACTCCGGTTACTTTACGATTTTCAGTATTGTTGATCACAAGCGTTTGCCCCGCTGCATCCGTTGTTCCAAAATATTTTTTAGCAATGCTTTCCGTAATCACAATCGAATTGGGTTCTGTTAAAGCCGTCTTCGGATTACCCGATATCATGTTCAAAGAGAACACATCAAACAAACTGGCATCGGCCCATCCCACCATGCCTTCGCGAATATTTTCGTTGTCTTTCTTGATCAGCAAGCCTCCATACCACATCAGTCGGGTATAGTTTTCTACCTGCGGAAGATCGTGCATGGCGGTTTCACCGAAGAGAGCATTCGACACCGCGAGATCCATGTGGTTGTCGCCAATTTTTATTTCATTGTTTACGCGGTAAATGCGATCGGCCTTTTCATTGAACCGATCATAGCTCAGTTCGAATTGCACATACAAGGCGATGAGAATACAAGCTGAAATACCAATGGAAAGACCAACGATATTAATTGTTGTGTAGCTTTTGCTTTTCAGAATATTTCTCCAGGCCACAATGAAATAACTTTTATACATACCGTACGTGTTTAATTGTTTATATCCTTCTGGTGGCCGAATAATCCCCGGCCGAAAAAGCAGCAACACATCAATAAGAAACCGCACATCCGCCTTCCATTTCCCCAGCGCTTTCACTCGCACATCATACACCTCCATGAGGTCTCCCTCTATATAATCCTGCATCCTGGGATGGCAGTACCACCGGAAGAAGGTAAGTGCGTGTTTAGGTGGATTAGCTTTATTTTTCAATTCACTTTTTTTAATGTTATGACCTGACTGGTAATCGGTAACCGGTCACTATTACTCACGCATACCCACTTACTGTTAATTCCTCCGCACTGATCACCGATAACCGAATACCGATTACCGATCACCGCTCACTACTCCGCCCTCAAACTCTTCACCGGATTCTCCAACGCCACCTTAATCGCCTGATAACTTATTGTCACCAAAGCAATTCCCGTTGCCAACGCACCCGCTAAAACAAACACCCACCACTCAACGTCAATATGATAGGCGTATTCCTGCAGCCAGCTACTGGTTGCCCACCATGCAATGGGGAAAGCAATACCACTGGCGATCAAAACCAACTTCAGAAAATCGCGGGAGAGTAAGGATACAAGACCGACTATGGTCGCACCCAATACTTTTCTCACACCGATTTCTTTCACACGTTGTTCGGTAGCGTATGTAGCCAATCCGAAAAGACCCAGACACGCGATGAAGATGGTAGACATGGCTGTCCAGCCCAACAGTGTTTGTCTTCGTTCGTCTTCAACATAAAACAACGCCAGCTGCTCATCCAGAAAATGATATTCGAAAGGATCATTCGGATCATTCGCCACCATAATGGCCTTGAGTTTCTCGAGACTTCCTTGTATATCCGTTGGTGATATTCTCACGGAATAATAATCGATCACATGAATGGGATTGTTATTGTAGGCAAGGATCAGGGGCTGAATTTTATCCCGGAGTGATTGAAAATGAAAATCCTTTACAATGCCGATCACGCGAGGCTTGAAGGGAACGTCCAGTGTTTCGAAAGCACCACCACCCGATGCCGCAGGAATATCAATAGTCTGTTCAGCAGCCTCTGTAATATTCAGCAGTCGTGCAGCCGTTTCATTAATGATGACACTGGAGGAATCGTTCGCCTCATTAAAGTTTCTTCCCTGGAGCAAATTTATTTCAAACGTCTTCATGAAATCTTTATCCGCACCAATCAAATAGGCATCACCATGCTCATCCGTACTTCCTTCACCCCGTACTTTCACAGTGCGAAATAACTTCCATTCACCCGGTACCCTTGAAGTGACCGATACACTTTTTACGGAAGCCAGTTTCGACATCTGATCTTTCACGGTCTCGAAGTTGCTCCGGGCAGCACGGTTGTTGACATCGATCACCACCATTAAATCCTTATTGAACCCGAGGTTGGTAGTGTTCAAATAACTGACCTGTTGCAGAAACACAATCGTACCAATGATCATAACAATCGAGATGGTGAACTGAAAAACGACCAGCACTTTCCGCACAGACAAATCACCTGTGGTTTGAAGTTTCAATCCCTTTAACAAAGACAATGGCTTCAAACGCGAAAGCAACAACGCAGAGTAGCTGCCAGATAATAATCCAATCGCAAGGATGGCGGCAATTGCATAGATCCAGAAACGATAGTCGACCGAGAAAAGCGAAAGCTGTTTGTTTGTAGACTGATTAAAAGGATGAAGCACGAGAGTGACAACCACGATGGCCAGCACGAAAGCAATACTTGTTGTCAGCCACGATTCGAATAAAAACTGTCCCATCAGATTGCTGCGCAATGCACCGATTGCTTTGCGAACACCAATCTCTTTTATTCTTCCCGATGCCCGCGCAGTAGTAAGATTAGTATAATTGATTCCTGCAATCAGCAACACAAACAAAGCAGCGAATGAAAAGATGGTGATGTAAAGCGGATTGCCTTGTGGTATACCTTCCACGTTGGAATTCCGGGCACCATCCACAATGTCGGCCGATTTAAGATGTAATTCTTTTAAGGGCTGAAGACTATAGGAAAGCTTCGTTCCTTCTTCAGGCTTAAAGTTGGAAAGAACCAACTGACTCATCTTCCTCGATACTGAATCTGAATTTGAATTCGGTCGGAGCAAGGCGTACACCGAGTACTCACCCGAAGCCCAATCGCTCGTCATGGTTTCCTTGAAAAAATCTTCCTTATAAAAACTCGACTCCGACATCAACGAATTAAAGTTGAAGCTGGAATTGGGGAGATGATTCTTTAAGATACCCGTAATTTTTAAAGGAGAGGAGAGGTGACTAAACTGTAAATTCTTTCCCACCACATCGGTTCTGCCGAAAAGGCGCATGGCCAGGTCTTCGTTAATGACAATGGAACCCGGCTCTTTTAAAGCCGTACGTCTATCACCGGCTGCTAATGGAAAATCAAATATCTCGAGGAAATGTTCATCGGCTACCGTTACCGTTTCCTGGAAAGGCACAGGATTCTCGGGGTCTACAAGGTTCGCTCTTCCTTGCCTTTGCATGCGCGTTGTGTTTTCAACTTCAGGGATGGAATGTTTTGATTCTTCCGCCAGCTTGAAACCCGCTGCCGCGATGGTAGTCGCTTCACCGCGCACATTTTTATGTTCGATTACACGGTATATTCTTTCCGCATTCACATGTTGCTGATCAAACGTCATTTCATCAAAAACATAAAGCGCGATCAGCAGAAAACAGACCATGCCAAACGTAAGGCCGGTAATGTTCAGTGCACTGTGAAGTTTACTTCTCAATAAACTTCTCCACCCGGTTTTGAAATAACTTCTGATCATACCATTCGCATTTACATTTTTATTTCCTTCCACAGGTCTTATAATCCCTGGCCTAAAAAGCAACAACACATCGATAACAAACCGCACATCCGCCTTCCATTCTCCAAGTGATTTGACTCTTACATCATACACCTCCATGAGGTCCCCCTCTATATAATCCTGCATCCTGGGATGGCAGTACCATCGAAAGAAGCTCAGAGCGAAGCGAGGAGGACAGCTATTGTATTTTCTCAAACCTTTATACTTTAATTAATTCTTGTAATTCTTGTTCCAAGTTCCAGGTTCAAAGTTCCAAGTCACCCAAGACGGATCACATTAGCTAAACCCTCAACCTTGAACCTTGAACCTTGAACCTGAAACCTTGAACCCTAACCTTGAACCTTGAACATGGAACCTTGAACCTGAAGCACCGTCTTCGGAATAGCACTCCACAACTCTTCCCTGGTCGCCTTCGCATACTGAATCGCCTTCTTCCCCAGAGCCGTAATCTCAAAATACCTTTTCGGCCTTCCCGCTCTTTCCTCCGTTGCTTCCCCGGCAAATGATTTTAAATACCCTTTATCTTCCAGCCGTTTCAGTGCGGTGTGTAGCGCACCCATGCTCACGCTGCGCGCCAGCCTTGCTTCAATTTCCGTTTTAATGGATACGCTGTACGCCATGTTATTTAAGATGCCCACCGTGAGGATCACCACTTCTTCAAACTCACCCAATTGATAATTTTTCATGTTCTGAATATTATACTCTAAATGTAGGTATAATAATAGTGCCAGGGTTTAAATCGGCTTTTTAAGATGTTCTTTGATGTTTTGGTGGGAGGGAGATGTTCGGAGGTGAACAGAATTTTCCGGTGGCGATCAAGATTAATGTATATGGACAGGTTAAATAAAGTCTTCAAAATCATTTTTAGATTTCTCAGTGCATGATACATAAACATGGTATGATGAATGGGATTGGGCATCTGTTGTCATATTTTCTTATTTTACACCTTCATTATATTGTGCAATGCAGTTTACCCCGTATCACGCCAAATATTTCTCGCATGAACTCACGAAAAGGCTACCGTCTTCTGATTTAGGTAAACTAGCTCAATCTCTTCAAGATGCCCAAGTTGACTTAAACCCTCATCAGGTTGAAGCTGCTCTTTTTGCTTTCAAATCTCCGTTGTCACGAGGTGCGATTTTGGCCGATGAAGTTGGGCTTGGGAAAACAATTGAAGCAGGACTAATCCTTTCACAAAAATGGGCTGAACGAAAGCGTAAACTCTTGGTGATTGCCCCTGCCAATTTGCGCAAGCAATGGAATCAGGAATTAATGGATAAGTTCTATTTGAAAAGTACAATTCTTGAATCCAAGTCTTTTAATGAGATAACAAAGGCTGGTAACCTAAATCCATTCGATCAGAAAGACAGTATTGTTATTTGCTCGTATCAGTTCGCGAGAGCAAAAGATGCTTATCTAAAAATTGTGAATTGGGATTTGGTGATTATTGATGAAGCACACCGATTAAGAAATGTTTACAAGCCAAGTAATAAGATAGGAAAAGCAATCAAAGAAGCTCTCGCCAATGCACCAAAAGTGCTGTTAACTGCAACGCCTCTACAAAACTCTATACTTGAGCTTTACGGGCTAGTGAGTATTATTGATGATTATACTTTCGGTGATCTTCCAAGTTTCAAAGCGCAATTCTCAAAAAATCTTGATGAAGCAAACTATGAAGATCTTAGGAAGAGAATTCAACCTATTTGTAAGCGTACACTGCGTAAAAATGTAGTCGAAATTAATTTTACAAATCGCATTGCTCTTGTTGAAGAATTTTATCCTTACGCTGATGAACAGGAACTATATGAGTTGGTTACAGAATACTTAACCAGAAAAAATCTCTATGCCTTACCTGCAAGTCAGCGGCAATTGATGACACTTATTCTAAGAAAATTACTGGCCTCATCTTCATACGCTATTTCCGGAACATTTGCAGGTTTGGCAACTAAGTTAGAGAACATGGTTGCTGTGAAAGAGCAGTTGACGGCTGTTGACGATGTGGTCGGTGACAATTTTGAAACTGTTGATGAATACAAAGAGGAATTTGATGACAATGAAAAGGAGGAGAAGCCTGAAATACTATACACACCTGAACAAATTCAGGGAATTAATGCGGAACTAAAAGACCTTAGAAGATTTCAGGATTTAGCATCAAAGATTGTAAAGAACTCGAAGGGAGAAAAATTATTCACTGCACTGGAAAAAGGCTTTGCAAAACTTGATGAATTAGGAGCACCACAAAAAGCGATCATCTTCACAGAGTCCACACGTACTCAAAACTATTTAAGAGAAGTTCTCGAAACAAAAGGGTTTAAAGACAAGATTGTTTTATTCAATGGAAGCAATAACGACCCAATTTCCCGAAAGATCTACAATGAGTGGATCAAGCGACACGAAGGAACAGATAAAATTTCAGGTTCACGTAGTGCTGATATGCGCGCTGCCCTTGTAGATGCCTTTCGAAATGAAGCCACCATAATGATTGCTACGGAGGCTGCGGCTGAAGGAATCAATCTTCAATTCTGTTCGCTTGTTGTAAATTATGATTTGCCCTGGAATCCGCAACGGATCGAGCAGCGCATAGGTCGATGCCACCGGTACGGACAGAAGTTTGATGTGGTTGTAATAAACTTCCTCAATAAAGCAAACGAAGCTGATCAGCGTGTGTACGAATTACTCGATCAAAAATTCAAACTCTTTAGTGGTGTCTTTGGAGTAAGCGATGAAGTGTTGGGAAGCATTGAAAGTGGAATTGATTTTGAAAAGCGCATTGCTAAAATTTATCAGAACTATAGAAGCCCTGAAGAGATTAGAAAAGCTTTTGAAGACCTGAAAAAAGAACTTGAACCGGAAATTGAAGAGCGAATTGACATTACGAAAAGAAAGTTATTTGAAAATCTGGATCACGATGTTATCCGCAAGGTTCGACTAAATCCGGATGAGGGCAGAGAATATCTACGGAGATACGAAGAGTGGCTATGGAACATTACGAAATATTACCTCATGGATTTTGCAGAGTTTGATGCAACCGATGATTCTTTCATCCTTAGAAAAAATCCATTCTCAAACGAGGATATTCATCCTGGCCCTTATAAAATTCTAAAGACAAGAAAAGACCAAAAGAAGTCAGAAATAGAAGTTCAGGATGACACGAATATTTTCAGGGTAGGTCATCCACTCGCGCAACGTATTATCAAAGCCTGCAAGGATGAAAAATTACCACCGAAAGAATTAGCGTTCGACTTGAATTCATCACAAGGTAAAATTACAGTGCTCGAACAGTACAAAGACAAGGGAGGTTGGCTGAAAGTAACTTGCTTAACCATCAATTCATTTGAAGCAGAAGATCATTTAATAATTGTTGGTATAACGGATGATGGAGAAGAACTGCATCAGGAAGTGTGTGAGAAATTCTTTGCGCTATCAGCTAAAGAAATCACAAATGGTATAATTAAAAAAGACCCTGCTATGGAAGAGCGTTTTCTCCGAAGCGTGCAGGCGGCAAAAACCGATGTACTAGACGACAATATGAAACGCAATGCCCAATTCTTTGATGAAGAATATGACAAGCTCGATAAATGGGCAGGCGATATGCGCGAAAGCCTTGAAATGGAGTTGAAAGAACTGGATCGTGAAATTAAAATGAAAAAAGCAGAGGTTAAGAAAATCATGAACCTTGAGCAAAAGATAAGAGAGCAACGATTAATTAAGGATTTGGAAAAGAAGCGAAACGATAAGCGCATTTCGCTTTTTCAGGCTCAGGATGATATTGACAAAAAGAAAGACACCTTGCTAACCCAAATAGAAGACAGGTTAAAACAAAAAGTTGAGGAAACTGAATTGTTTACAATTCGCTGGATACTAAAATAGTATGGCAAAACGAGCAGAACCAATTCAGCAGTTTAAAGACATGTTCAACACCCCCGGGCTTCCGGTTGAAATATCAGGTGGTGAGCAGCGGGAGCGTATTGCATTTACTCCTGCAAATTACAATTGCAAGTACGCTTGGATTAAGGGCTCTGTCTTTTTCGAACAAGTGGATTTTGAGAATGTCAATCTAGGTATAGGGATTAAGTTTCAGAATTGCCGTTTCCTAAAAGGTATCTCCTTTAAAAATTGCCGGGCTGAAGGATACGAGCGAGAGTTCAATTCAGATTCCAGTAGTGTTTATTTTGATCAATGCGAAATAGAGGGGCTTAACCTACCAGTTGTCAATTACTTTGAGCGAGGATTTAAGATTTTCAATAAGTCGAAGGTTACAAATCTAAATATTGACGACCTCCAAATTCCAAACGGTAGTTTAAGAATTGACGAATCAACTATTGAGGAACGGTTCAGATTTTCAAACATTGTTGTCGGTAAGAATGGTGAGATAGCTATTGTTAAAACCGTTGTCAAGTCTTCTGTCCGGTATGAAAATTTGATTTCAGGGGGCATCGATTTTCTCAATTCTTCAGTAGAAGGAGACGTTTATTTGTGGTCAGGAAGTACAACTTCATTGGTTTTTAACAATGGAAAGTTTAACGATGATTTTGTTATCAAGGGCTTAAAAAGTGAACAAACCTCAATAATCGGTGCTGAATTCACTAAAGAATTTTCCATAGACTTTGATGATAATGATAATGAAGTGCAAGGCTATCATCGGAAGATATTTCTCTTGAACAATAAGTTCGGTCAATTACTCGATGTAAGTGGCAACAGCACTGAAGTAATTGAAAACCTAACCCTTTCAAACAGTAGAAGTCAGGAGGGTATCATCCAATTTACCAGCTGTTCATTTAAGGAGGCCATTGTATCAGGTGATTTAAAAAATGGAAATATAAGGTTTGATACCTGTGACTTTGATAAACTTCAGTTTTCCGGATTATCAAATTCAGCCACCATCTCCATGGCTGCATGTTCAGCTATAGAAGGAGTTGAGTCCCTACTTGAAATAGACAATTCGAACCTCGGCAAATTTGAACTGCTCAATACTTCTCTTGACTCCTTTTCAAAGGTAAGAATTACCGATTCTATTTTAATCGAATTGGTTACAGTTGGCGTTGATTGGTTTGAAGATTCAAATCTTGAAGTTTCTTTTGACAACACCGACCATAAGGAACGAAGAGAAATTTATCGTCAGTTGAAACAGGTCTGTGATAAGCAAGGGGATAGAATTCAAGCGCTGGAGTTTCAAGCCCTGGAACTTGTGGCATTTAGAAAAGAGATAAAGGAAAATAAAGGGTGGTTTGATAAGGACAGGTGGATTCTAAGGTTCAGCAAGACAAATGCCTTTGGGTTGAATTGGCTTTGGCCAATTTACTGGGTTGTTGGATTAACCGTGTTGTTTTTCTTTCCGCTTATTGTGGCATGCGCCTCGCCAGAACTTAATCCGTGGCCGTCTTGGCATCCAAGTGACTGGGTTATAACCTTCAAAGTTCTATGGAAGCACATAGATGTATTACCTCAATTGTTTAATCCTGCTCGTTGGACTTTCAGGCTTTTTCCTGATGTTGACCAACGTGATCTCGGCTTTGGAACTCACTTTTGGGATGGCCTCCAAAGAATTGTATTGGCTTTCTTCATTGTACAAATTGTATCCGCGTTTAGAAAATATGTTAAGAATTAGTGATGGCAGATAAACTACAGAAACTTGAACTCACATGGATTGGTAAGGGAGAAGAACCTAAACTAGAGCCACGTATTCTTATTGAAAACCCTGACTACTCCTTCGGTGACCGACACACCGGAAACATGCTTATACATGGTGATAACTTGCTGGCATTAAAATCACTTGAACAGGAGTATACAGGAAAAGTAAAATGTATTTATATAGACCCTCCTTACAATACGGGCAGCGCATTCGAACATTATGAAGATGGTATTGAGCATTCAATTTGGCTAAATCTGATCAATCAAAGGCTCAGAATTTTATGGAATTTACTTTCTAATGATGGCTCCCTTTGGATATCCATTGATGATTCTGAAGTAGCATATCTCCGAGTTCTTCTGGATGAAATATGTGGACGTGGGCATTTTGTTGCTTCAAATATCTGGCAAAAACGATACTCGCGGGAGAATCGAGAGGCCATTGGAGATGTTCATGAGTATATACTTGTATATGCAAAAAATTTGGATGCATTTAAAACAAAGAGAAATAAGCTTCCTTTAACAGAAAGTCAAAAAAATATATATAAAAATCCGAATAATCACCCAAACGGTCGATGGAGAAGTATCCCGATGACGGCACAAGGGTATCGACCTAATCAAATGTACCCGATAAAGGCCCCAGGAGGGAAGGTTCATTTGCCTCCCGAAGGAAGATGCTGGGGCATGATTGAGGAAAATTTCAGAGACTTAGAAAAACAGGGAAGAATATACTTTGGGAAGGATAACAATTCGCAACCCAATGTTATTAGGTTTTTAACAGAGGTGGAGGGGGTTGTGCCTTGGACTTGGTGGACGAGTGAAGAAGTAGGACACACTGATGAGGCAAAGAAAGAAATTCATAATCTCTTCGGAAAAGAGAATGCGTTCGCTACTCCTAAGCCAGAAAGATTAGTCGAACGAATAATTCATATTGCTACCAATGAGGGAGATTTGATCTTAGATTCCTTTTTGGGAACAGGTACGACAGTAGCGGTCGCTCACAAAATGAAGCGTTCATGGATTGGTGTCGAGATAGGTGAGCAAGCATATACACTTTGTCATGCCCGTTTAAAAAAAGTAATTGAAGGAGAACAAGGAGGTATAAGTGAAGAAGTTAATTGGCTTGGTGGTGGTGGATTTAAATTCTATACGCTTGCACCATCGTTACTTAATCAGGATAAATATGGTAATTGGGTAATAACAAAAGAGTACAATCCTTCTATGCTTGCCGCGGCAATGGCCAAGCAAGAAGGTTTTCGGTATGCACCTGATGAACATGTCTACTGGAAGCAAGGAAATAGTAGTGAGAAAGATTACATCTACACCACTACTCAATTTATCACTATAGAAGTGCTTGATAAGATAAGAGATGAAATGCGGCCTGATGAAAGTCTGCTGATCTCTTGCAAGGCATTTCATTCTGATTGTGAAACACGTCATCCAAATATCTCTATAAAGAAAATTCCGCAAATGCTGCTAGGGCGGTGTGAGTTCGGCAAAGAGGACTACAGTTTAAATATTGTCGATTTACCGAAAGATGATGAAGAGAATAATGAGGTGAACGAGCCTGTAGAAACCTACAAAAAAACCAAAAGTAAAAAGTCATCTCAACCCAATCTCTTCGATCAGCCATGAACGCAAAAGCGAATTACATAAAGCAAAGGCTTTCCCTTCGTGATCCACTACGTGATGCATTGGATATTGTAGCTTCATTGAGCGAAGAGCTAGAGCTTAAAAAAGAGGTTGACCTAGTAACAGAACTGGGCAAGATCAAAGCCAAATTTCCTACATGTTCCGATTTTGAAAGGGAGTTTCCCTCCATCTGCTTTTCCATTGCAACTGGGGTAGGTAAGACCCGACTGATGGGTGCTTGTATAGCATACCTGCATTTGGAGAAAGGCATTAGAAACTTTTTTGTGCTTGCACCTAACCTTACCATTTACGACAAGCTGATTGAAGACTTTGGCAATCCGGGAAACCCGAAGTATGTCTTCAATGGCATTTCAGAATTTGTTCATAATCGTCCGCAAATCATTACGGGCGACAACTACGCACAGCAAGGTGGACTATTCAAGGAAAATGAAATCCGGATTAATGTTTTCAACATTGCCAAGTTCAATTCCGAAAATCGCGGAACCCGAAGTGGTGGCAAGAGTCTTCCGCCAAGAATTAAAAGACTATCAGAATTTTTAGGTCAATCGTACTGGGATTATCTCTCTGGATTAAGTGATCTGGTGATTCTAATGGACGAAGCACACCGCTATCATGCGGATGCTTCAAAAAATGCAATCAATGAACTGAAACCGATTCTTGGCCTTGAGTTGACAGCAACGCCTATCGATGAAAAGGGAAACACGTTTAAGAATGTTGTCTATGAATACTCTTTAGCACAGGCTTTAACCGATGGTAAGTATGTAAAGAATCCTGCTATTGCCACACGTAAGAATTTCAGAGCGCAAGGACTTTCGGATCGGGAAATTGAAACAATCAAATTGGAGGATGCAATCAGCATCCACGAAGATACTAAGAATGAGTTAGAGATTTATTCACGAAACAATGAAGTAAAAAAGGTAAAGCCCTTCATTCTTGTGGTTTGTCGCGATATAACACATGCCAAGGAAATCTTCGATTACATTAATTCAGATCAGTTTTTTAAAGGAAGTTACAAGGGCAAAGCACTTCAAATCGATTCTTCAACGCGATCAGAAGATGAAATTGAAAAGCAGTTTCTGACGCTGGAAAGTGAGGAGAATAAGATTGAAATCGTTATTCACGTGAACATGCTCAAAGAAGGGTGGGACGTTACTAATCTTTACACCATCGTTCCGCTTCGCGCTGCCAATGCAGCCGTATTGGTTGAGCAAACCATTGGTCGCGGCTTACGACTTCCATACAAAGGAGAAAGAACCGGAGTTGACAAAGTGGATAAGCTAACAGTTGTGGCGCATGAAAACTTTGAAAAGGTAATTGAGGCCGCCCAAGATCCAAATTCAGTACTGAACAAGATCTCATTCATTGAACTATCTGAGGATGACTTAAAGACGCAGACTACGGTCGTTACTGCTGTTTCTACTGTTGTCAAGCAAATTGAGGAAGAGCAGAAGAAAGTAACGGAAATAAAAAATGATCAGGATAGACAGAGGGCTCAAAACAGCCTCGATGCTAAAAAGGCAATTATAGATGTACTTCCTTCATTCAATGCTAATTCTGGCGTAAAGCGGGTAGATGACCTACAAAAGGAAGAAGTGAAGAAGATGGTTTTGGAGAAGGTGAAAAGTAATTTAGAGCAAGGTCAGTTGAACGTATTCTCGGCTTCCATTGCCGCAGAGGCAGAAGTTATTTACAATGCTGTTGTTTCCTCCTATAAATCAAACATCATTGAGATTCCACGCATGGACTTGGTTCAAGACGAGGTAAAGGTTTGGTTTGAAGATTTTGATTTGGATACTTCCAGTGGATTTGACTTCCGAGTAATGGAGGAAGAAATTATGCGGATTGGCCTAAAGGACAAGCAAGTTGAAACCATAGGTGTTCGACAGGGGGCTTTTACAAAAGAAGCGCCTGTAAATCAGATCATCAGTGAACTCATCAACTTTCCGGAAATTGATTATGACGACAATGCGGACCTTCTGCATAAGCTATCAACGAAAGCAATTGAAGTTCTTGAAACAAAATTGGATGATAAGTTAAAGCTGCCCTTGCTTATCAGACAATATCGCAAGGTTATTGCCGGTAAAATTTATGATCAGGTGAAGAGCCATTTACGAATAGGTGAACCTGAATACATTGAGCCAAAAGTTTTACCATTCGTTGAAATTTTGCAATGGAATTTTTCGGCCTTGAATAATGGAGGTTATAAAGACTATAGGGATGTGGTAGCCCCAACTAGTGCCATTTCAAAATATGTCTTTAGAGGTTTCCTAAGAGCCTGCCATTTCGAATACAAGTTTGATTCAAAAACCGAAAAGGACTTTGCCTTTATCCTTGAAAACGACAAGGACATCTCAAGGTGGATGCGCCCAGCGCCAAATCAATTTAGAATTTATTGGGCAAACAATTCAAAGCAATATTATCCAGACTTTGTTGTCGAAACAAAGGATTGTATCTATATGATTGAAACAAAAGCTGCTGATCAAGTTGGTAGTGCTGAAGTCTTGGATAAAAGAAAAGCTGCATTGAAGTATTGTAAATATGCCAGCGAATTCACAAAGGCTAATAGAGGTAAGCAATGGAGGTACATGCTAATTCCTCACAACGAAGTTTCGAGTTCGAGAAGTTTTAGTTCATTTGAATCGTTCATTTCATAAATATATAAGACTATGACGCTTTTAAGTCAATTTCAACTATTTAGGTTCAAAACATCTGAGAATATTTCGGTGATAGAGTTGAATCAATTTCTGGATGACTTATTCGCAGCATACGAAGGTGCGCTCTTTATTGAAAATCTAATTCACAACAGGGATCAGTTTGGAGAAAATGAAAATTATTACTTAGCGCAGGCTGCAAGTAACAATTCATATAGATTTACAAACTTTATTCGTTCCAAAAAAAGAGAGCGCTCAAACGAAATTTTGAGTGGTGATTCGATCAACTCTTCTCAATTAAAAATAGGAAGCATAAACATTAACTCTCCAGGTGAATTTACATTTTTTGGATTGCCCGATCCAATTAAGAGCATCACTGACTTTGTTCATGAAATTAATGACCATCGTAAATCGAATAAACAATTCAAGCAGAATCAAATTGAAGCAGAGCACCGGATGAAGATTGAAAGAAAAAAAGATAAACGAGAGGAACAGGAACATTTGCAGAAAATGGAATTGAATAAGCTAGAAATCTTAAGTAGGAAGATTCAAATACTAAAAGATACAAATCATACCGCGGAGGAAATTCAAAAGTATACAAACACACTTTTACTAAATCCAACAAAGCGTCTTGTAGAAAGAAATCCCAAATTCACATTAGACAATGAGAATTTACCCACCAAAGGTAAAAGTTGACCTAAAATAAGTATAACGATTTGACACGATAAACTCTTGTAAAATGGAATTTTTGGTCATAGAATATCCCCTGATCAAAGATTCAGAAGTTTATTACTTCAATGAGGGTATTGAAGTTACCGAACGGTTTGAAATAGACCGGATGAAAAACTTCTTTGTTAAACTTAGTCAGGAAGAAAATTCAATAGACATTATTGTTGAAAAGAAGAGTGATGAAATTCACTACACCTGCTACACTACAATTCCTCCTTTTGATGAAAGGCGAAAGCTAATCATTCAACGGATAGAATACTTTATAAAAGCCCGTGATGAAGGATCAGTTGAGTATGTTCATATTTTTGATGAGCTGACTAAAAGGAATTACACCTTACTTTATAACAATGGCTTCATAGAAACCGATTCTTTGAATGTCCGGTATGAAGAAAAAGGAACGCTTGTTGAAAAATATAAAGAAGGTAAATTTCAAGTTACTATCTACACAGCAAATATTGACAGCAATGGTAATGCGTTAACATTTCCAGAATACATTTTCCTGATAAAGAAAAACATCCTGGAACAGCTCAAAGTCATTGGCAAGCCAAGAATCAAAATATTAAAAGCGATTGAATATAATCGACCAGATCCTAAATACGATGACCACATTTTGAAGCGTGTTGGAGATGTAGTTTGTCTTTCAAACGGATTAGTGAAATACTTTAGGATTGGGACGCCCTCATATGCGTTCTTTAAATTATACAAAGAGGAACTCTATGTTCAGTTCTCAAATCTGGATAGTGATATAGGAACTATTCAATACAAAATTAATTTAACACGCTACGCCCGAAGACCTTTGGTCAATGGTGCAAACTTTCCCTGTTTGATTTACTTCAAGCTTACTGATGTTCTCGACAATGGAGAGGAATATGAAGTAAGTAAAGAACCAGTCCCCATCGAGGGCAATCATTGGTATTGGATTAATTGGTAATTTATGTGCGGAAATTATCGCGAAATACTAAAAGCAAAAGATGAAGGTGATGTTAAATTTGGTATTGAGATGATTCGCATGCGTTACTTTCTTGGCCCAATTAGTAACGTAGATAGAATGATGCTGGTTTGCATTCAGAATTTTCTTCTTGGGTATACAAATCGTGGCCATGCATCGCTAATCCTCGAGAAATTTGAATCAGAGCTTTATGATCGACTTCATTAAAATACCATTGTCGAATGGATGACCAATCTAGCGCAAGGGTTTCCCTTGTGTTTACCAAGTTTCAAGCGTCCGCTTGAGTTCCTCTAACTTTAGTCAAATAATTCGAAATTTCCTGAGTCTCTTTGTTCGATAAACTTGACTCAAAATATCTTATGTAGACAAGTAACTCATCTAACCTTAAAATTTTCACATATTGAAATTCTTCCGTGGGCTTGTGGTTTATCAGAACAATAAGATTTCGGATTGGAATTTTTCTTTCTCCCCAATGATGCTGGTCAAGTTTAAAATTCGAATTGCCGGATAATATTTTGAATAGTGCAAAGTTTGTCCTTTTAATCTGCTGCACTGGAGAGAATAGATTTAAATTCTTCAATGATTCTTTGCTCCAGTTTTTTGTCTCAATAAGAAAAATACCAGAAGGGGAAATCAAAAGATGGTCGATTTGAATGGATTTTATGTACTGCTTATCTTGCCTGGAGTATATGGCTTTGGTAAATGAAAAGGTGAAGTCATTAATCAAAATATATTCATCTGATAATTGCTCTAATTCCTTTACTACTTTCTGTTCTCCTATAGCACCATAAATAAAAGTATTGATTTCATCAATGGCTATTTTTTTCCGGTCCAGATCATGTAATGCAATTCCACAACTTTCTTTAACCGCTTCTTCAAAATTTGAATCAATATACTGAAGGCGTTTACGCTTTATAGCGAGCAGTTTAACGTTATTCCTGATAGAGAAATAAATAATTGCATTAGAAAACAGGCTTATGAAGTTGATCTTGATAAAGATAAAGAGCGCCTTAAAACTGTACGTAAACTCCTGAAGAAAACTTTTTTCCGCTTCTACCACTTGATCGTATTGTCGTCTTAAACTTTCAATTTCAGCTTGCAATTTCTGTCGGAGTTGTATTTTATTATTCGTGATTCCTTGCTCTAACTGTAAAACCCCAGCGCGTAGATTATTTCTTTCTTCCGTTGTTAAATCTTTTTGATTTGAAATGATTTGCTGCCGGGCAGTGGAATAATTATCCCGGAAGGAGATTAGTTCTTGTACAGAATGGAAACTATCAATTTTGTTTTGAGCTAAACGAGCCTTTATAGTTGTAAGAGCGCCAACGGTATTATAAACTTTACACATTATTTATATATGCATTCCTTTCTAATCCCAAGTTAAAGCTCCTGGCTAACTAAATCAACCTTTTCCCCTCCTGCCTCAGGAGGGACCAACAAGCTCCGGGTTGGAAATTAGCCTAAGCCAGCATGAGATACCTTGATCTCCGGTGGGGAGTAGGGAAATATTTGGAGACGTTCTGAAAGTTCACCTTGCTCTGCATAAAGTTCAACTCGCTCCGTACAAAGTACAACTTGCTCTGAACAAAGTTCAGTTAATGCTGCACAAAGCTCAACTCGCTCTGCACAAAGTTCAGATCGCTTTATACAAAGCTCACCTTGCTCTGTAAAAAGCTCAGATCACGCTGTACAAAGCTCAACTCGCTTTGCACAAAGTTCAGATCGCTTTATACAAAGTTCACCTTGCTCTGTAAAAAGCTCAGATCACGCTGTACAAAGTTCAACTCGTTCTAAACATAGTTCAGATCACACCATACAAAGTATAAATCCCCCTGTACAAAGTATACACTCTCCATACTCGTCACCGCCTGCTGATTTCATCACTTTAGCGAAAATAAGTATTGATCACTTCAACGTACCTGGAAAAATTGAATCAGAACGTGCCATTGTTTTTCAGGTTGCTGCTATTGGAATAAATATAGTTTTCAAAATACTTTAAAATAATACAACAACGTATATGCTGCAGCGTGTATAGGTGCATAACTCTTTAAACAACAGTGTTATGTCACATGTAAAAAACGTGCAAGCCTTTGAGCAGCTCAAGGGCTTTTGCACCGGGTACGGAGGAAAGTACAATCCCGGAAAACAAAACCTTCAGGTGAATTCATTGACCACCTTGTTAAACAATGCGCAACTTGTTTTAACGGAAGCGCACGAGGCACGAACGGCTTACGAGCGGGCAACCAACAGTCGGGAAGTTGTATTTCGGGAAGTTGGAAAACTCGCCTCCCGAATGTACAACGCACTGAAATCTTCTGGTGCTAATCCGTTAACCATTGAAGATGCACGCTTCAGCGTACGCAAGCTTAGAGGTACTCGTGCCAGAAAGCCCGAACCGTTGGCGGGACAAACAGCAGGAGAGGAGAAACCCTCCGGCAGGAAAGCCCGAGGCCTGGACTACGCGAGCATGACCGCCCACTTTGGTAAACTGGTGGAGACGATTTCAGCAGAAGCATTTTACAATGCCAATGAACCCGAACTAGCGTTGGAAGGGCTAGAGCAAAAGTTGAGCGAGTTGCAGCATTTAAATACAGCAGTAATCGAGGCCGTGGTGCAGCTTGATTTGGTGCGCACAAAAGTCAGAAGCGTGTTGTATACAGGAGATGACAACCTCGTGAATACAGCCATGGCAACCAAGTTCTATTTACGTTCACTGTTTGGTTACAGCAGTGAGCAGTTTGCCGGAGTGTCGAAATTACATTTCACTAAACCACACATGTAATGGTATCCACCACCAATTAAAAACCTCTGCGGTCAGACTGCAGAGGTTTTTTTTATGAGCAATTGTTGAATAGGGACACGCTTCCCTGTCTGCCGACAGGCAGGCTCGCAAACACGTGATCCTCTATGATCGCATACTATAGCAAACACTACCAAATCCAAGTTGACAAACAATGATTCATTAGTGGTTGTGCACCGAATCGAACAATGCAACATAGCGGTTTTAACCAATTTAAACTACCCAGGTAGAAGGGTGGGACTCGAACCCAATCAGCTATTGTTTTGCCATTAAACTAACAACCATTTACTGACCAACAATCTACCACTTTATTTTCCCTCCTGCCTCAAGAGGGACCGATTCCGCGCCAGCGAAATCAGGGTGGTTATGTGCCTCTTCATTTCAAGCGTCCGCTTGAATACAGATGTTTATACAGTTCACCGATCGCATAATGGTATGTCTATTTCAGTACCTTGTTCATGGCTACCTACATTCCATTTCTAAATGCGGCCAGGCTTGCTTAAGTTTAGACCGAATTGCATGAGAAATGTATTAGCCTCCCTTTTTGTATTCATCAGCGTTAGCGTTCTGGCTCAAACGAAAGAGTGCGAATTAAAAAAGAACTCCGACAACATATTGGTGTACACCTGTAAATCGGAAAACGAGCGCTTAAAATCATTGAAAGCCACGTTCACCCTTTCCAATACTACAATCGAGGAGTTAGTGGCCTTTTTAAAACAAGTTGATCGTTACACCGACTGGCAATACAACATGTGTTCCGCTAGACTTTTGAAACAGCTGTCAGAAGATTCGATGATCGTACGAACGGAAATTGATGCTCCCTGGCCCGTTGATAATCGTGAACTGATTGTGGAGTATTCGTTCACTCAAAATCTGAAAGACAAAAAACTGAAGGTGATCACCAAGACGTTAAACTTTGATTATCCTTTCAGCGATGATGTTGTGCGCGTACCGTTTTCGTATGCTGAATGGGATGTATCAAGTCTGAACAACACCTTGTACATAACGTACACGATGAAGATTGATCCAGGCGGCTCTGTGCCGGCATGGCTTATCAACATGGCCATGGCAGACGGACCACACGAGTCGTTTGTGAAGTTGAAAAAGTTGCTGGAATGAATAGTTTATTCTCTCTAAAATCAATTTACCCACCGAATATTTGTTCAATCTCAGGCAAGCATTTTTTTCTATTCCATACCGTTAAGTAACCACATTTATAATCCTATATCAACTCCGTTGTACTGTCAGTTGCATAGTTTACGCACACCTTTGCGGGAATCGTTCGCGGTGATTAAACATTACATTGGCTATGATTATCGCTTCAAATTGTGAAACTTCGCACCGTCAATACCGTAAAGGGTTGACGAGAAGTGAAAGAAGGATGATCAATCTATCAAGCTGTCAGAAAGTTTATTAGGCTATTCGGTATACTGACAGAATTTTTTAAATCCCTTCCACTCCGAAGCCATTTTTTAAAGTAACAATCATGAACTGGACAACAGTATACATTACCGGCCGGCCGGAGTTTCAGACAGAAGTGCGTAAAAAGCTTGGGCACACCAATCTTGATTTTATGCAAGGCTACATCGACAACTCGACAACAAACGTTACACACGATCTTTACTGGCTTAATGATCAGACCGACTTGCGTGAAATGAAAGAGGCTGTTGGAAGTAAACTAATCTGGAAATACAGATTGAAATTCTATGCCGACCTTGAGGCTTTTCTCAATTCGCAGGAACAATTAGCCAAAACAGCAGAACTCACACAAGATGACCTTGACCTCATAGCCCACATGCGGGAAGTAGCGTGATCCACCAATCGTTAGAATACTTGAGAAGTCTTAATTTCGAATTCGAGATTCCTTAAAGACTATACAAAAGCCTTTGTTCGAAAGAATTAAGGTTTTTTTATGAGCAAGCAAACACGAGCAAGTCCGCGTTTGCGAACTCCTGCCTGCCGGCAGGGAAGCGCGGGATGTGAGAAGGAGTGAAGCCATGTTTCATCCCACCCCTTAGCGGGATCCCCTTATTACGAAGCGCAATAGTAAAGACAATAGTACACTACATCCAGGCCAGTGACTCTAGTGGAGCGTTAAAACCTAACATTATTTTTGATACTCAATTTTGGTCACGCGCCAAACAAACTCACCCGCACCAGTTTTCACAGTTGCTTCATCACCCACTTCTTTATTGATCAGTGCCTGTGCCATTGGTGAATCCATAGAGATATAGTTTGGGGTGTTGATAATTTCTTCGGGGCCTACAATACGGAATCGTATTTGTTTCCCCTTATCATTTTCAATTTCTACCCACGCACCAAACATTACTTTGCCTTCCTGGAAGGATGAATAATGCACGACTTTCAAATCATCAATGCATTTGCGTAAATAGAGCAAGCGCTTGTCAATTTCGCGTAGGCGCTTTTTATTGTAATGGTAATCTGCATTTTCAGAACGATCCCCAAGACTTGCAGCCCACGTTACTTTTTGAGTGGTCTCTGTCCGTTCAACGCGCCACAGATGATCCAACTCAGCCTTTAACTTTTCTAACCCTTCAGGTGTAATCAACAGCGTTTTCATACTTACTTAATCTGGTAGATGCTGGTGAAGCATCATATTTACCGCAAGGTAAATTAATGCCAACAGCTTCCCTCACTTTTTCCCTCCTGCCTCAGGAGGGACCGATTCTGCCCCAGCAGAATCAGGGTGGTTAACACAAGCCCTAATCTCCTTCAAAACCCCCTCCAAATCCTCAAAGACCCTCACATTCTCAAACCGAATCACTTTTATATTCAAGCTATTCAAATACCGCGTCCGCTCTTCATCATATTTCATTCCTTCATCCGTAAAATGATGAGCACCATCTAATTCAATTGCAATTCTTTCAGTAGCGCAATAAAAATCAAGTATAAAATTACCTGCACTGTGTTGTCGTCTGAATTTTCTTCCAAGACTTTTTCCTTTTAAATGATTCCACAATACAACCTCCACAGAAGTCAGATTGTTGCGCAAGTCACGTCTAAATTGTTTTAAGTATTTGCGGTTATGGATTTCGCTCATAGTATTGGGTTTTGACAACGTGTTAGAGAAATTTAACCACCCCGTCTCGACCAAAGGTCGAGACGTTCCCTCCTGAGGCAGGAGGGAACTGGCTTGTGCAAAATAAAAAAAACAAAGCTTTATACCAACCTGCATTTTTCCCTCCTGCCTCAGGAGGGACCGATTCTGCCCCAGCAGAATCAGGGTGGTCAAATTCCACTTAAACCCACACTCTCAACTCTTAAAATAAACTCTAAAAGTAGACCCCCTATTCACCTCACTCTCAATCTCAATTCTTCCCCCCAGTGCCGTGATCTGCGTCTTCACCAGATAAAGTCCCAATCCTTTTCCTTCCAGGTGAATATGAAAACGGCTGTACAGCGTAAACAGTTTATCACGGAAGGCTGCCAGGTCAATACCCAAGCCGTTGTCCGCAACGCTCAGGCAAATTTCATTTTCTATTCTTTCTGTTTTAACATGGATGGTCGGACTGCGTTCCGTGGCTCTGTATTTAATAGCGTTGCTGATTAAATTATACAGAATACTTTCCAGGTAAGGCTTTACGGTGCGAATACTTTCTACTTCTGTAAAGTCAGTGGTGATGACAACTTGAGCATTGGTGATTTCCCGTTCCAGCATTACTCTGATCTTCGAAACTTCAACGGCCAGATCGACCAGGGTAAGATGCGATTCACTGTTTTTTCTGAAGTCGAGAATCGTGTTCATATCTTTCACTACGCCATCCAGTTCGCGTGCTGTGTTAACCAGTTTAGGATAAATCTCATCTTTTTTCTCAGGAGTTTCGCCAAGCATTTCAAGGAGCTGGCCCAATCCGAGTATCCGTGCTACGGGCGCGCGAAGATTGTGAGCCGCAATGAAAGCAAATTGCTCCAGTTGTTGATTGTATTCAACGAGCTCATTGGTGCGTTTAGCAACCTCCAACTCCAGATTTTCATTTTGTTTTTCAACGAGGTCGCGCTGTGCCGATACTTCTTCCTGGCTTTGTAAGAGTTCTTCATTTTGAGCAGCCAACTCATCACTTTGAGTTACTAACTTTTTATTTTTCTCAATAATTTCTTCCTCACTTTTTCGCAAAGCCAGATTGGTTTTCTGAAGCTCATTTGTTTTTTGGTTAACGGCATTTTCCAATTCCCGGTTGGCGATTAGAATGTTTCGTGTGCGCATGAAAAAAGCCAGCATAGCCACACCAATCATCGTCACAAAAAATAAAGACCGCGCCCACCACGTCTTCCACCACGGAGGTAAAATGTGAATAATAAGCGAAGTGCCTTCCTCATTCCAAAGACCATCATTGTTGCTGGCTTTTACATGGAAAATATAGGTGGCAGGATCGAGGTTGGTGAAGGTAGCGAAACGCTGTGTGCCCACATTGATCCAGTTCGGGTCAAAACCCTCCAGCCTATACGCGTATTGATTTTTATAACTAGAGGTAAAATTGATGCCCGCATAATGAAGCGTAAAAAAATTATGATCGTGATTCAAATAAATCTCTTTTGTTTCAGCGATATCATTTTTCAGAATACCATCCGCTGCTTTAGCCTCGATCGACTTATTAAATATTTTTAAGTCGGTGATATAAACAAAAGGTTTGTTGGGATTCGAAACAATACTATCCGGAAAAAAACTATTCACTCCTTTTCCCCCGACAAACATTTGCCCATTCTTCATTTTTAAGAACGCCTTTCTCCTCAACTCATTCGAAAGCAGGCCATCACTTTCATCAAAGGTTTTGATTTTTTTGGTTGTCGGGTTGAATACTGCCAATCCTTTGCTTGTTCCAAGCCACAAGTTCCCTTTGTCGTCTTCTAAAATTCCCTGAACAAAATTTACGGGCAATCCATTCTTGATGGTGTAGGTGATGAATTTCTTTTGGTTCACCATCTGATGAAGGCCGCCACTGGAGCCAATCCAAAGATTCCCCTTATGATCTTCAAAAATACAATTGATCTGCTCGGTTGTTTTTGTGGTATCGTCCCAGATATTGATCGGTTTAACTTGTTTTGTTTCCAGCGAATAAATGCTGAGACCACTTCTCGCGCCCACCCAAATGTTGTGCTCCTTATCTTCCTTTAATGTAAAGTGAAATTGATCGCCCTCGTGTGGATAAGAGAATGGGTTTTCAAAAATATTGGCTTGCTCATCTTTCAGAATATTTAAACCACCAAACGTGGAAACCAGAAGTTCCCCGGTTTGAGAAGACTCTGCAATATTAAAGACATTGGGGTCCGTCAGACTTTCTTTTCGATTGGGTTCATGCGTGTATCGAACGAAGGTTTTTGAATCCTCAACAAAACGGTTGATGCCGCCATTCCAAACGCCAATCCAGATGCGATTTTTTCGATCTTCATATATACAGTCGATGGCATTGCTGCTGAGACTGTTTTTGTTTTTGGAATCAAACCGAAAGCGGTGGGAACCTGTGTCATCTTTTAATATTAATCCATCTTCCGTTCCGATCCACATTCGGTTTTTTGAATCCATAAAAATGACATTAACAAGATCGTTCTCGAGCGAATGATCATAGATTTGGATTTTGTCTTCCAACACATCCAACACGCAAATACCTTTGGCAAATGATCCCACCCAAATTCTTCCTTGCCGGTCTTTATATACAGACCAAATAGAATTGTTGATAATGGAGTTCGGATTGGTCTTATCGTATAAAAAGTTAGTCAGCTCTTCCGTCTCCACATCTATCCTGCTAAGCCCTCCATTTTCCGTGGCAACCCAAAGGTAACGGCCATCGGCAATCATACACCGGATGGTATTGTTGGGCAATGAAGCTTTGCCGTTTGTTGACTCCGTTGTGAAATGCGTGAATTGATTATTCTTGAAATTGACTTTACATAGTCCGCCATCGTGCGTAGCAATCCATAGATTGCCACTGGTATCCTGAACGATTTTACGAATGTCATTCCCCGGAAGACTGTTCGTATTGTTGGGATCGTGCAAGAAGTGCTGCTCGACAACATTTGTTTTTTTATTCCATTTAAGAAGGCCGTTTGATTGTGAGCCTAACCAAAATTCATTCTCTGAAATTTGAAATATGCTATAGATGCCTTCGGCTGCCCGAAAGAGTAAGAACTTCTCCCACGTACCCGTTTTGTGATCGCGAACGGCTACAAAAGCTTGCTCATTGAATGCTCCGCCAATCCATAAATTATGTTGCTTGTCTTCCGTGATGCGAAAGACCTGGCAGTACCGTTGCGAGAATTCGGGAATACGAACAAAGGCGTCCGCCTTGCGGTTGTAATACTGCAAGCCGGAGTTCAACGTAGATACCCACAACGTGCCGTCACTATCTTCAAAAATGGTTTCAACCCTGTTCTTAACCAGCGATGTTGTATCGTTTTCAATGTTGCGATAGGTTTTGAAATCATATCCATCAAACCGATTCAATCCATCCAGCGTACCTACCCAAAGAAAGCCTTTGGAATCTTGTGTGATGGTGGTGATGTTGAGATTAGAAAGTTGAATGTTCTCCGCGAGGCGTCTGAATTTGGCATCCTTGGTAATATGCTGGGAAAACGCTGGCCAGCCTGGCAAGGCAAGGAAGAAAAGCAAAAACGCAATCCAAGCGCTCAGCTTCAAAGTCGGCTGTTTTATTTTATGTCTACTAAGTTTAATCATCGGGCTAAAGCAAATATAACCATATCGAATCGAATCTTTTGCAGTAACGATGTATCACTTGATACTTGCTAACCCAACCTCGCGAGCACGTACTTGCCCGCGTTTGCGAACTCCTGCCTGCCGGCAGGCAGGGAAGCGTAGGATGAGAGGTGGAGCCCTTACTACGAAGTGCAGTAGTAAAGGCAGTGGTGCATGCTAATGAGTTCAGTACAACAAGGTCTCGTCCGTTCGCATTTCATAGTAAGGGGTTTGCCATCCCGATAGCTATCGGGACATGTTCAGCGAAACGCTTCACGATTCCTCGCAAACACGCGGAGCTAGTTCTCAATCAGAAGAAAAATATTGACTATATATTCCTCTGCGAATGACTCTGATAGGGAAGAACAGCTGCACAAATCCAACGCACAACAACTGCGCAAGCATGAGTTCCAGTCCTATTTCTTCAACCACTTTTCCACCTCTTCACTAGTAATAGCTTTTGGCTCGACAGTTATTCCATTTTCATTTACAACCATGTAGCGTGGCACCCAGTCTAATGCGATGTACGAAGACAGCGAATTCTTCCAGCCTGAAGGAAGACGATAATGTTCACCCCTCATTGAAAACCGAGATATCGCATTTCGCCATTTTTGATCGTTGTCATCTACAGACACAAAAAGATAAACCAGGTCTTCGTCCGCAGTACGTTTCATCAAATCATCAAGCTTCGGATAACCCACAAGGCAATCACCACACCACGATGCCCATATATCAATAACCACTTTTTTTCCTTTGTACTGGTCGAGCATTTTCCCGAACGTCAGCACTTCACCATTCAGTGATACGGCTGGCAAGTTTCTCACGCTGTCAGGAAAATGTTGGGTGGTGAGATAGGACGGAACTGGATCGTTTTGTGCGAATGAAAACAGTGGGAGAGAGCAGAGTGTAATGAAGATAAATGAGATACGCATGTGGTTGGGATTGCAGGAGTTATACGCTTACAGCGGTTAAGATTTAAGGACGCAGTTGACGTCTACTAAACTCATCAATCCGTGGGCAGCAACGGTAAGATCAGCAATTGATGTTTGATTTCAAACCGATTCTAGTTTTGTTATTGTCAAACATTTTTAACACCGCTAATTTAAATACCCCTCCGCCTTAAGATACTTTAGAATTAACTATTTTAGCTAAATGAAATCCCGCTTCACCTTTTACCTTTTCATCGCTGCGCTGATCTTCCTTGATGCCGTGTTGATCCGTAGTCCGAACCTTTTGGGAAAGATCGGATTGTTGGTGTATAAGTATCATTATCTGCGAACATTCCCGAAAGCATTGTTAACCGTCTTCCTGGTCGTTGGTGTTGCCACTGTTTTTTCAGAGACGATTCGGTTTGCTGTTAAGAACGCGTTATTAAAAAATCTAGCGGGAAAATTGTTGTTCTTTTTGCTCACGGCTCTGTCAGTTGCGCTTGCCATAAAAGTGGGACTTGATTTCTCTTCCGGAAGTTATGAACATACCGGTCTTCGCTTCCGCTCAGGGGCTTACTTGCTACCCTTAATACTGGTTGTGGTATTTATATACGGGTGGTTGACGTTGCCTAAGACACCTTTGCCGTTTCCGGAATCTCCTGTGATTAAAGAAGAGACTAAGTCGAGTATTAAGTAGCGACATTCACTTATTTCGGTCTGTGAGGAATTGACGGGGAAAAGTTGAGTATTTATATCTACGCTTCATAAACACCGATAGGGAAGGTGTAGAGGATTCAGTGTTTTACGATCTGGCATAATTTTTACCTTTTCAAACGCAGTTTGACCTACCAACTAGTTTCGAATCTATGCGTGCAAGTATACTGCTACTTTTTTGTGTTTTTTTAACGGCTCCTGTTCAAGGCGAAGTAGTAGCGAATATTAAACCCGTAATTACAGGTCAGAAACCTCTCAGCACCAAGGAAAGTACTCCGATTACAATTAAGCTAACAGACCTTTATGTGTTTGATCTTGATGATCAATATCCCGAAGGTTTTACATTAAAAATTTCTTCAGGAAACAATTATACTTTTCAGGGGGATATGATAATACCATCCGCCAATTTTTCAGGTAATCTTAAAATACCTGTAAAGGTTAACGATGGAAAGGACGATAGTAAAAATTATGATTTAAGAATTACGGTGGTGAGTAACGTCCCGCCTGTCATCACCGGGCAAGATCCGATTCAAATCAATGAAGGAGAAAGTTTTACGCTGCAACTTTCGCAGTTGAAAGTAAGTGATGATGACAATGTCTATCCAACTGATTTTACACTAAACGTTTCTTCCGGAACAAATTACACGGCAAATGGCAATACGATAACACCTGCACCAGCTTTTTTTGGTGTGCTTACCGTTCCGGTATCAGTCGATGACGGTATAGATCAGAGCAATACGTTTGATTTGAAAATTGAAGTGATTGAAATCGCTAACATTCCTCCTGAGATTACGGGGCAAAATTCCCTTACCGCCAAAGAGGACGAAACGCTTACACTCACCTTAGGTGATTTGATAGTGAAAGATCCTGATAATAGTTACCCGACCGGGTTTACCTTAAAAATTAATTCAGGGACCAACTACACCCTATCGGGCTTAACCATTTCACCAGCGTTGAATTTTTCCGGAAAGCTTTCAGTCCCGGTTACCGTGAATGATGGAAGCGATGACAGCCCTGTGTTTATGTTGGAGATCAATATCACGCCTGTCAATGACCCGCCTGTAATTACCGGGCAAGTTCCGTTGAGCACGAACAAAAATGTGCCTATAACGTTGCAGCTTTTACATTTAACTGTTGTTGATCCGGATAATAAATACCCGGATGATTTCACCCTCAGCATCGAGCCCGGCACCAATTACACTGCGTCTGGTAAAATAATAACACCTTCTGTTGATTTCACAGGAACGTTGAATGCAAATGTTATGGTAAATGATGGAACGATTAATAGTTCCATTTTTAAAGTACAGATAAACGTCCTCATTCCTGTGAATGCTAAACCTGTCATTACCGGGCAACAACTGATTGGTACCAATGCGAATCGATCCGTTACCTTAAAGCTGACGGACCTCATCGTTAGTGATGCGGATAATCTTTATCCAGACGATTTTACAATGGCATTATTTGCAGGCGTCAATTATACAGTGTCGGGAATGGTGATAACGCCTATGCGTGATTTTACAGGTACCCTTACCGTGCAAGTTACAGTCAACGATGGTACCGACACCAGTGCGCCCTTTAACCTCAAGATTCTCGTACTCCCCGGAGATGACAGCGCGCCACAGATAACAGGTCAAACCGAGCTTCGAATGAACGAAGATGAATCCATAACCCTGCAGTTCGCGAACCTGATCGTGGTAGACATAGATAACTCTTATCCTACCGGCTTTACGATGAACGTATTAGAGGGAGATCATTATAAAAGCAGTGGCCACACGATTATACCCGACATGGATTTTAATGGATATCTTGTTGTTGGAGTAACGGTAAATGATGGCAAGAATACCAGCCCTGTATTCAATTTAGCGATTTTGATAAACCCTGTCAACGATGCTCCTCAGATCACTGCATTTGAAACCGCCCCATTGTCGTATGACCCGGGGAATGGAGCCGTTGGCATAACTGAAATAATTGATCTTGCAGATGTGGATAATGAAACTTTAAATTTTGCAGAGATTGGAATACGACCGGACGGTTACAGTGAAGCAAATGATGTGTTGGTATTCAATAATACCGCTAAGATCAGAGGGTTGTATGATGCTCATACAGGAATCTTGTCACTTATTGGAATTGCTACCGTGTCAGAATACCGCGATGCGATACGATCAGTGCAGTATGATCAAACACCCATCACCGATGGCAGTGACGTACCTGTAATGCCCGGATCGAAAATTGTGTATCTCAATGTAAATGATGGAAAGGATGTGAGCCTTACAAAAGAAAGGACCATTAATTTTGAGACCTTATTGCTGGATATTCCAACAGGATTTACCCCCAATGGTGATCAAGCAAATGACACATGGGAAATTCGCACCTTGACGAATTCGCAACAATTCAGAGCAGTAAAAGTCAAGGTATACAACCAGAGAGGTAGGATGGTATATGAAACTACCACACTGGATGATGGTTGGGATGGCGTGTTGGACGGTAACATTCTCCCCGCAGACTCATACTTTTTTACCATTGAGCTCGAAACTTCGTACATCAAAAAGAACTTCAAGGGAGTGGTAACCCTTTTGCGGTAAATCGGTCGGGCATCTGTAAGCTTTGTTTCTGCCAGGGTATAATCATGCTACGGGTTCAGATGAAATGCGATAACCCTTTCAGGTCTGGCGCCCATACGGTATTCACTTAAATTATTTTAACTTTATTTTATATTACGGAACGATTGTTCCTGAATTGTGTTTTATACTGGAACGATAGTTCCAAAATAAAACCAATCAAACAAAAAACATGAAAAAGTTAAACAACAAAGTAGCCGTAGTTACCGGAGCTTCCAAAGGAATTGGAGCAGAGATCGCCAGGCGTCTGGCGGCAGAAGGAGCGGCCGTTCTGGTGAATTATGCATCTTCCCGCGAAGGTGCTGAAAAAGTAGTTGATGCCATTGTAAAAGATGGAGGAAGAGCCATTGCTGTTCAGGGCAGTGTATCCCAACAAGCCGATGTGGATCGCATTTTTACAGAAGCAGAAAAAGCATTCGGAGGAGTCGATATCCTGGTGAACAATGCGGGTGTTTACCAATTTGGTAGCATAGAAGATGTGACTGTAGAAGAATTTAATCGTCAATTTAATACGAACGTATTGGGATTATTATTGACTACAAAGGGTGCAGTGAAAAGCTTTGGCGACAAGGGAGGTAGCATTATCAATATTGGTTCACTGGTGAGTCGCATAACTCCTCCAGGAAGCTCTATTTATACCGCTACGAAAGGTGCTGTGGATTCGATCACGCAAGTGTTATCAAAAGAATTGGGCGCGCGAAATATTCGTGTCAACAGCATCAATCCCGGAATGGTTGAAACCGAAGGAACGCATACGGCTGGCTTTATTGGAAGTGAGTTCCATACCAATGCTGTAAAGGCTACACCGCTCGGTCGCACCGGCCAACCCCAAGACATTGCGCAGATCGCTGTGTTTTTAGCTACTGATGATTCAAGTTGGTTATCCGGTGAAACGATTATTGCGAGTGGTGGTGCCCGATAAACTGCATTGAGTTGCAGTCGTACGACATCGTTTAAACAACCCATTAAAAATGAATAGCTTTGCCCATTACCGGCAAAGCTATTTACTGCTATGGCACGAACGAAAGATTTTGATGAAGACGAAATATTGAATAAAGCAGTATGTCTTTTCTGGCATAAGGGCTACAATGGAACGTCCATGCAAGAGCTGGTAGACACACTGGGCATCAGTCGATCGAGCCTGTATGATACCTATGTAGATAAACACACTTTGTACGTAAAGGCTTTGGAATTTTATCAGAATTCAGCATCGGGTAATTTGTGTTCGATTGTAACCAATACTCCTTCTGCGAAAGATGCGATACAAAAGCTTTTGGAATTGACTACGAGCGATCTGCTAAAGGACAAGCAGCACAAGGGTTGCTTCATGGTCAATGCTGAAGTAGAGGTAGCACCGCACGATAGTAAGGTTAAAAATATTGTTCGGAAAAATGAGCAACAGATTGAAGATTCGTTTCACCGCGCGATACAGTTGGGGCAGGAGAGTGGTGAGATTACGAACAAACAAGATGCGAGAGCGCTGGCTCGTTTTTTTCTCAATACCGTAAAAGGTATTCGCGTGTCTGCCAAGTCAACCACCGACAAGACCTTTTTTAGTGACATTATCAAAACGGCCTTATCGATATTGTAATACCATCTACTACTTCCCTCCGGCCTCAGGAGGGACCGATTCTGCGCCAGCAGAATCAGGGCGATGGTGGCCACCCTCAACTTTCCCAAGTATTCCAGCATTGCTTGAATTTTAAGTAGGTGACTTCCACCGTACTGCGAATTCGGTTCAGAAAATTAATTCAATAACCACCCCACAACATCTTGCATAAAGGGAGCGCATTGATAATTGCTTACGCCTTGCCAGCTCGTCATATAAAGCGATACCATACCTTCTCCCATCGCGATGATTTTGCCACCACCTTTCACTTCAGTGAAGACTGCAAAAGAACTTTTCACGGGTTCATTGGTAAATGCAAAGGGTTGGCCGCCTGCTACCTGGCGAGCTCCGTGAAATGGAATGGAATATTTAGCCTTTATGATTTTACCTTCGGGAGCATAACCGCCCACCGTTTGATCTGGACTGTTTGAAGAGAATGTAATACCGAAGGGTGACACGATGTCGTTTGCATTTACCTGATCGAGCGTTGCCCAATAATCTTCCTCAATCACAATCAATAAGGAACCTCCCTTTTCCAAAAACTGGCGGATGGCTTTACATTCATCAACCGAATATTTTACAGATGGAACATGGATGAAAAGTAAATCAGCTTTTGACAATGCTTCTGGAGTGATGCTTGTTTTCAAATACGTGATCACTGCGCCATGGCTTGAAGCATTTTTGGTGAGCTCGCCTGTCATGTATTCTAATCGCTGCGTAGGTACTAATTCGGTTGATATCTTGTCAGCCGGGTTGCTGTAAAATTTCTGACCATGTGCTACGTCCACCAGGATTTTCTTTTTCTGTGCGAATGTGTTGATCGAGCAGCATGCAACAGACAGCATGAGTATGTAGGTAAAAAGTAGTTTCATCATTTTGTCTTTCCGGCTTGCATTCCAATGATCATGCCATGGACAATGCTGCTTTTTCCCCGCTGTGGTAAAGTACATATAAATGCTTCGTGCGAAATCGAACAAAACCATCCGAACTCGGGACGATTCTGAAGGTCGCACAAGTAGCATGGGGATTTTGCCTCTTGGCGAGATCCCATACTTCAAAGTTCAATAGTAAAAATAACAGTGCACTACATTCAGGTGGGTGCAACAAGGTCTTGTTCGTTCGTATTTTATAGGGAGTGGGTTGCTTTCCCGATATGGATACATTCTTGTTAGGAAAGAATTCTTTAATTAATTCATTTGATGTTATCTATGCGTTACTAATTGAGATGTGACGTGGATGCTTGCCTGCCATTCGTTAAGGTTTTCGAAGTAAACACAAGAGCCTGTAGCACCAGCAAAATAATGATGGTGATACCAAAAGCCAGTTGTGATGTTAACTTCCCAGACCGATATAAATGTTCAGCCTGTTTCATAATGAGTTTAGATTCTTCCAGTTGAATCAAAGAGAGTTCATTCAACAGCAAAAGGGCGTGGTCTGTTATTTCCAATTTCGCTTGAATGCTAGAGTAAGACGAGGATTTAAATTCGTTTAGTGTTTTTAATAACGCAGCAAACTTTACATCCTCGGTTTTGGTAAATTTTGTTTTCAAATACGCATTACTGAGACCATCGATTTCAGAAAGCAGCGTTTTAATTTGATGAGAAGAATGCTCATCCTTTAAATCACGTGCGTTCAATGCTTGCTTTATTTCATAAACATCGATTGTCATTTTTAAAATATAATCTTCAACAATTAATCGATCTTCATACAAAGTACTAATCGATTTCTTGACGTTGCTGGTATGATCTCTGTCTACGTAGTTGCTGAACAAAACCAGCACACACAGAGCGAAAAGCGCTCCCGAAGCAACCATTTTGTTTTGTATACTATAGGTCCATTTCATATTCCAAAAATCGTTATTCCATTATTATCGAATATAGTGTTGTTTACCGATTATTCACTGCATGTCAATTCGAATGCTTCACACTTCTTCGCAATTGCGTGGATCCCATACATCATTGCAACTGAAGGCAGTGATGTGTGGAGTAAGGCAACATCTCATCTGACCACTGGTGATACCTCCATAATTCGAAGTGCAACAGGAAACACATTCAGTATAAAATGCCTTGAATGGCTTCCAATAAGAGTGATATTTAAGAATGATACAATGCAATAATTGAGTTTGATCAATTGACCCTATTCTAACTAAAAAAGATTATCTTTATTTATCAATTCTCCTGTCCTGCTGAAGGCGACAAATCCCCTCCGATCAATTACCTCCTCCAGAATTCTTCAATTGAAAAGGCTTCAAGCCTTGTTTTTTTTCTGGTACTAGATTTTTTAAATCACATCACCATGGTAACGCCAAGGACAATCAAGTTTGCAACATCCTATCGGGATTTTGCGGCCACCCTTAATATTCGTGTTAATGAATATTTCAAAAAGAGCAACATCAGTCGTCATGCCAATCCTGAAATGGTAATCAAAACGATTATCATGTTTGTACTATATATGGTCCCGTATTTTCTCATCGTTACTGGTGTAGTGATCAACACCACAGGTCTGATCGCACTGGTTATAATTATGGGTATCGGCCTCGCAGGTATTGGATTGTCCGTAATGCATGATGCGAATCACGGTGCGTACTCAAGAAAGAAATGGGTGAATACGGTTGTGGGATACTCACTCAATTTTATCGGTGCCAATGTGTTTAATTGGAAAATGCAGCATAACGTTCTGCATCACACCTATACAAATGTAATAGATGAAGATGAAGACATCAGTCCCCGGGGAGTGCTGCGCATGTCACCGCATACAAAATGGCACTACTTTCATAAATACCAGTTTATTTATGCGTGGTTTCTATATGGTTTAATGACGATAGTGTGGATGATTACCAAAGACTTTTTCCGCCTTGTGCACTATCAGAAAACCGGGCTACTGAAAAAACACATGGCGAATGCAAAAAAGGAGTGGGTTATTTTAATCATGACCAAGATATTTTACGCCAGCTATATATTTGTTATTCCGGTATTGATTACCTCATTACTATGGTGGCAAATTCTCTTGGGATTTTTCATGATGCATTATGTTGCCGGATTTATACTTGCCATCATTTTTCAACCCGCCCACGTAATCGAAGGAACGACTTTCCCCATGCTGGATGAAAACAGAACGCTGGAAAATAACTGGGCCGTACATCAATTGATTACGACTGCGAATTTCGGAAATGAAAGTCGTTGGTTTTCGTGGTATGTCGGTGGTTTAAATTTTCAGATTGAACATCATTTATTCCCGAATGTCTGTCACGTGCACTACAGGAAGATTGCCGGTATCGTAAAACAAACCGCGTGTGAATTTGGCTTGCCGTATCGAAGCGTTAAAACCTTTATGGGCGCATTGGCAATGCATGCCCGGATTTTAAAGCAATTGGGTAAGCAGCCATTACCCTGATTAACTTCGTGTTATTCTATAAAGAGTATAGGAGATTATCATTTCAAATTCTTTAGCGCAATTTCATTTTATACGCTACGTTTTCTGAATGTTGTCATGCACCCACTGCACTTCATGCTCAGGCGATATGGTATCGATTGTATTGAATCGGCTAAAAACCCGATGCGGTACATCATAGGGTAGGCTATTGCTGTAGTAAGGTCCTGATACACCAATCATCCAATCCAGTTTTCCTAACGTATGGGGTACTTTCGTTTTGTACTTGAAAACATAGTAGTCAATACTTTCACTTTCCGCAATGGAGACCATGGAAAGGAATTCAATTTCATCAGGTGGTATGCCCAGTTCAGTTGGAAATTCAAGCCAGTTCACGAGAAAACCTTCAGCACCTTTTTCCCGGGTGTAATACTCTTCGGGAAAAAGATCGTTTCGGCTGTACGCCTCGAGTACACGGAATACACCATGACGCAGGGCTGGATCTTTCACCATGGTCAGCACTTCAAGCTTGGTGATGTTTTCCTTTGAGTCAAGTTTTTTAATCAATGGTTCAACGATGCTGTAGCGCAGCGTCACTTGCTTTCGGATCTTACGTTTAATGTAACTATCCCGATAGAGCATGATGCCTGAAGCAATGACTATAAGGATGAATACACTAAATAAGATCGTTTTCATTTGAGACGGAAGGTAAACGTTGCATGTATTGCTGAACGGGTTGGGATGATTTAGTAACGGGTCTAGAAAAGTTGCTTCTTTGGATAAGGTAAGATGAGGAGGGGCATTGAAAAGAGGAATTGTTTGATCAGCGTTAAATGTTCCGGTTTACATGTAAGATAAGCTTAAACCACGACAACCACATCTTAATCTCATGGGTAAATGCAATCTTGCCCAATGCCTTGTGGAATCGATGTTTAATTCCTGAAAATAGTCTGCTCTCTTAAAATTTGTTTATGGCCGCTTTTTCAATAGTTATCCTGCTGGACTTGAGGCGTGGTCTGTTTTTTACGCCAAAGTAGAATGATCAGAAATCCTACTGCTGCGCCTCCAACATGAGCAAAGTGAGCAATCCCACCACCGAAAATTGAAAAGCCGGTAATACCTGAAAATAAGTCAATGGTAATTAAGATGGGAATAAAATATTTCGCGGCAATGGGGACAGGGAAAAAGATGAGCGCCAGCTTTGCATTTGGAAAAGCCATGCCGAACGCCACCAATACACCATAGATAGCACCTGAAGCACCGACCGCGGGTGTATGATACAACTGATAAAAATGGGTGAGTTGTTCCGTTGTTATGGTTTTTATAGCGCTGGTATCATAACTACCCGTTTTTAAAATGGCTTGTATACTCTCGGCCGAAACACCAGCACTCAAAAGTTCATTATAAAGAGAATGAAATTGAAAATAATTCACTGCCAAGTAAATCAGGTTGGCACCAATACCGGACATGAAATAGAAAAAGATAAATTTATTTTTCCCCCACATCGTTTCGAGGGGTGTGCCAAAGGCCCACAGCGCATACATGTTTAAAAGCAGATGCGCGACTCCACCGTGCATAAAGATGCTGGTAACGAGTTGCCAATAGTTGAAGTGTTCATTCGCTGGAAAATACAAGGCTAACGAATTCAGCATTTGTACTTCCAGATCAGGAAACAAATACGGAATGGCGAAGAGCACAACATTCACCAGGATGATCACCTTTATCGCATCAAAGAATTTATTCATGGTAAGAAATTAAAGGAAAGGGCAAAACTACTTAAAGCAATAATATACTAAGCATTCGGAACGATTTATTGTGCTCTTAAATTTATTTTGTTCACCCTGTTGCATCCACCTAAGGAGGTGTCAAATTTACTTACTGGAGAGTTTCTTCGTCACTCAGCCACATTCCCTGCTGGGTAATGGACATCTTTAAGTTTTAGGTTGAGAGTTAAGTCATCATTTGTTTACATCTATAGCAATCGTTGACGCTGCATAGTGTGAACATAATGTTGTGAATTAATTTTGATACGGAACAGGAGTCTATATATTCGTGTTAAACATTAACCTAAATGAAAAACATACTATTTTTTGCTGGCGTACTATTCGCTTCAGCATGCCTGGGTCAGAAGTACACAGGCGACTCGTGGTCTAAAGTAAAATCAAACGGAGGTACACTCACCGTTATTTATTACGAACAACCCGGATTGATTTACAAAGACCCAGCCTCTGGCAAAATGAAAGGCGTCTGTGTTGACATCTTAGGTGATTTTGCCCAATTTGTGCAGACGAAGTACAATAAGATTGTAGAGATTAACTATGCGGGACAAGAACAAGTATTTCCAATCTTCTTATCTATCACGCAAAGTACACCCAATATTTTAGGAGTAACGAACGTAACCATTACCGAGGAACGCAAAAAGACTTTAAAGTTTACACCATCCTTTATGAACAACCCCGTGGTGATGCTCACCCACACCGATGCACCGAATATTAATCGTGTAGATGAGATTGGTACAGCAATGAAGGATTACAGTGCAAAAGTAATTACGGGTAGTACGCATGTAAAGATCATTGAGAAGATTAAGAAAGAGAATGCACCTGCATTAAAAGTAACGTATGCCAATTCCGGTGGCGAGATATTGAAAGGACTTTCCGGTGCTTCGAAATATTTTACAATACTTGATTTTACAGAATATTTAGACGCTACCCGCAGACAACTTCCCGTGAAAAGACAAAACGTCAATTTTGGAGCTGATGAAGAATTGGCTTTTATCATGGCGAAACAAACGGATTGGGATCAACCCTGGAATGAATTTATGACAAAGGAATATCGCAGCAGCATACGCTATCGCAAAATTATTGTCGAAAACCTTGGCCCCAACTTTTTAGCACTATTAAAATAATACAGGATTATCTGCATCAGTTCTTTCCATAGGAAATCACGGTCTTCGGGATTCTAGTTGATGGGAATAGAACTGTGCATACATTATAGTCCGCCCGCTTCGATCCATATTTCGTGAGGATGCGGCAAGACGATCCTATTTCATAGCAAGAGCTTACGCGCGCAGATAAAGAAGTGAATGATTAAGCCGCTTCGCGCGGCTTAATCATTCACTTCTTTATCTAATGGCTCATCCCGCTTTAAGCGGGATGAGCCAACCTAAACATCAATGGTGCATCCCATGGGATGCACCATTGATGTTTTTCTTTTGCGCGCGCACTATCTGACCATGAAACTCATTCATAATGTCGCGCATCAGCACTGAAAGTTAATAGTGAGTAGCAATCTATGGTCAACGCACAACAATCAAATTGTACCAGTACGATTTTAAATTGCACGAAAATGCCCTTTCAGGAGTCTGCGAATTATATATCCTCCACGCGAGCTGCTGAAAAGTGCATGAACAAAATGCAGTTCATCAAGTAATATCTGCAGATGGTCAGACTTACTACACCTGGGGTATTTTTCTGCGTTCCTTAGAGTAGTATTTACAAAGTCATAAACCGTAACTAAAATTAAACAACATGAAAAAGATCATTTCATTTTCCTGGATTCACTCCCTAGCGGCAGTTGTCCTATGTGCCATTCTCTTTTCGTTCTCAGCTGCACCAGGCTCTGGTGCACACAGTGCCAAGGTTTACCTGGATAGTAAATTGATGGTTGACCAGTATTTGGATTTTCACAAAACAGCTGCACCAAAATTAATTTTGGATCCAGCTGAAAAGTATAATCAGCTCATTGTGAAATACAGTGAATGTGGAAGAACCGTAACCGGTAGAAAGCTTACGCTTAAAGACAATAACAATAAGGTGCTGAAGGATTGGAGCTTTGAGGGCTCGTCAACAGGCTTCAACGAACCCATGACATGCCAGGTGAACGATATTGTTGCGCTGAAACCAAAAGGAAGCAATACGCTTAAGCTTTACTATTCCTCCAACGATTTTCCGGAAGGGCAACAGGTAGTTTATGTTGTAATCGGTGACAAGTCGAGCACGGCATCAAAATAAATTGAACCCATCAGAGTCTCTCGTGTCTCGCGGGAGACTCTGATGGTTCAACAAACGCTATCGCTTAAAAAGAGTGTTACCCAAGATTTGCTGAACAACCTGATCCCGTAACGTTCGGCTTATCGGAATACGGGCGTTCCCCATTATAATCTCATCGCCTTCAATCGCTTTAACATGTGGTACGGAAATCAAAAAGGATTTATGAACTTTTAAAAATTGATCCTTTGGCAATTGATTTTCAAGACTAGTTAGCGTGATGTAGGTAATTAGTTTTCGATCAGCAACATGAATCACCGCATAGTTCTGAAGTCCTTCAACATACGAGACATCGCGGAAAAATACTTTTTCAAACTTGCGGTCACAGCGAACAAAAAAATAATCAACCGGAGGAGTGTTATTATTTTCTGCACGCATTTTCAATTGAAAATATTCCATCGCTTTTTGAGACGCTTTCAAAAACCGCTCAAAGGTAATGGGCTTCACGAGGTAGTCAATGACATCCAGTGTATAACCTTCCAGGGCATAATTCGAATAGGCAGTCGTGAAAATGGTGAGGGGCGGATTTTTTAAGGCCTTGAGAAAATCAATTCCATTTACTTTCGGCATGTGAATATCCAAATAGATCAGATCAATCTTTTGTTCATTCAAATACGATGCGGCCTTCAAGGCATTTTCACATGAAGCAACACACTGCAGAAAGTCAATTTCCTGAACATGCTCTTCGAGCCCTTTGCGTGCAAAGGGCTCATCATCGATAATGAGGCAGTTTAGTTTCATGTATTTCGCTGTGATATTTTTGGGTCCTCAATACTTAAGTAGTGCGAATGGTAAGATGAACTTCATAACTGTCCGTTCGGCAATCAATCACCAATTCGTGACGATCTTTATACAGCAATTCCAATCTTCGTTGTACATTTTTTAATCCGATACCCGCATATCCATTCACAATCGTTTTATTTTCTTTTGTATTAAATACTAAAAGTTCAACCGTATTTTCGTGTTTATAGAGCCGTATGCTCACTTCGTTTTTGTGTGGATGATGCGATACATGCTTAAAGGCATTTTCAACAAAGGGAATGAACAAGAGGGGCGAGATGCTAAAGCCATTTAAATTTTCTCCCTCCACAAACGAAATGGTATAGTTTTCATCTTTGCGCATTCGCTGCAAGGCAACATAATTTTTTAAATACAGAATCTCCTTCTCTATGGGAATTTCCTTTCCATTACATTCATATAATTGATACCGGAGCATTTCCGAAAATGCCGACAAGGATTCGCGCGCGTGAATATTTTGTTTATCAATCTGAAAATAAATAGTGTTAATTGAATTAAACACAAAGTGGGGATTGATTTGTGCTTTCAGATATTCTAATTCGGAACTCAGTTTTTCGACTTCCAATTTCTGAATGAGCTCGCGTTGAAAGTACCATTCCTTACTTAGATGAAGCGCAACATTAAATGCCAGGTAAAACAGGCCAATTGAAAAATTGTAATACGTATTATAAAATAAAGATCTACGGCTTATATCACCCAGTACATAACCATTCAGGTAGACATCGTGTGTATTTTTAAGCAGCACGTATAATGCCAGGGCAATGAATAATAAAAAGGCATATGTAATAATCTTTTTTTCCTGTGCATACTTTGGAATGAGTACCAGTAAATTGAAATAAATCAACATGGCCAGGAGAACGTTCCGGATACTAATTTCAAGTATGAATTGATCAAAGCCTGCTGCGTTGACCATATCGATTCGCGTAAATATGTGGAAAGCAACGGTGGCAGTCCAAAAAATGACATGATCAAATTTGTACTTCCAGAATCGATTCATACTTCAAATTAGGAATTTTCATCACGCCAAATGCGCTTAAAACCTGCATTTCGTCAAGTAAATTATACAGCCTGTCATAATAAAGTTATGCTACGTTGAAGTTGGAGGTAGATCTGTGAGGCTGAGTGGAAACATGCATCGACCGAAGATTGCCTACTTCGATCTGATTTTAGTTATACAGCGCGACAACACAATCCTATTTCATATCAAGAGTGTGCTCGCGCATTTAAAGATGTGAATAGTTGAACCGAGGCGGTTCAACTATTCACATCTTAGGTAAGCTCATCAGCTCCAAGCTGATGAGTCTACCAAAACACAAAAGGAGCATTCCGCCAATGGCGGAATGCTCCTTTTGTGTTTTCTATTGCGCGAGCACACTCTTGATATGAAATGCAGATGCCCTGACGCGCATCCGCACTGAAAGTCAATAGTGCTTAGCAACCTTCACTCCACGCACAAAAACCTCAACATATCACCGTCACCTTTAAAAAAGTGGCATCAACCGAAGTCTTATTCTTATCCGTGCTTCTATTTTGACTGTTAAACAAAACTTCTAATTCACTTTGCAAATCCTTCGCCTTTCCATTGTTTTCAGCAGCTTCAAAAGCATTCATCGTGGGACCGTAATAGTTTTTGAATGTGTTAACAAGTTCAATGGGTGAATAGGGAGCGTTAAACGTAAAGGTATCTTTCACGAATGAAATATTTTCTTTCGCAATGCCAGCATTGGTAAAACGTTCGATAACATTGTTCTCTATTCCCCACAACATAGGACTAACAAAACCTTCTGGTGGTGGAGGTGTATAGGCAGAACTTATTTTTAATATTTGTGCTACCAGAGTAGGATCTCCCGGGATCCAGTTTCCCATAACAATTCTTCCACCTTTGCGCGTAACGCGAACCATTTCCTTCGCAACGTCCAATGGTCTTGGTGCGAACATGGCACCGAAGATGCTGACAACAAGATCAAAAGCATGATCATTAAGTGTACTCAAATCACTCGCATCACCTTCTTGAAAAATACAATTTGGAAGTCCTTCCACTTTAGCTCTCATGTTTCCGGCTTCAACGAGATTCCTCGCGATATCAACGCCTAATACATGAGCGCCTAGTTTTGCTTCGGGTATTGCCGTAGTACCATCACCACAACCAAGGTCCAGAACACGAAGACCTTTTGTGATCCCAAGTTTAGAGACCAGTGATACACCACTTTCTCGCATGGTGTCGGCAATGCGACTGAAGTTTCCCTTTTCCCATAATGCTTTGTTTGGATTCATAGTCATTTGATTTTTGGATTTAATGTTGAAATTTTTCTTTGCCTCCCTCCCCATCAGAGTCACCGGCCTCCGGGACTCTGATGCTTCAGAGATCTTAATAAGTTATAGCACAAAAGTAGACATCAGCCCTAAACCAAGCTTTACCTTAAAGTCCAAAAAACATTCTTAAAAGTTCAGACAGATAACGTCTTTCGGATTACGGAAGGTGTTGCCTGATAACGTTCTTTGAAGGCACGAGTGAAGTGAGATGCATTTTCAAAACCACTTTCAAAGGCCACTTCATTCACGTTTTTGTCTTTATTCGACAGCAGTTGCAAGGCATGATTCAATCGCTTTTCCAACAACCATTTGCCCGGAGTAGTGTGCATTACTTTTTGAAAATCTCTCTTAAACGCAGACAAACTGCGATTGCAGAGTTCGGCATATTGTTCAAGCGTAAGGTTAAAGCAATAGTTATCATCCATTACCCGTTGCAAGGAGACCGACTGAGGCTCATTCACCAAAGAACAGAAATATGAAAGCAGTTCTGCATTATGCGGATCATCGGCAAGGGTTAAAATTAATTCCCTGAATTTTAATTCCAACAAACCTTTGTCGGGTTCTTTTGTACTGGCAAAATAAGAGGACATTGAAAGGAAAAAAGTTTCCAGTGTCTCAGTCGTGTTTAAGTGAATAACAGTACGATAATCTTTGTCCATCTTACGGATCGGTACCGATCTGGATTTCAACGTTTCGCAAATGAAGTTATCCGGAATAAAAAAGAGTACGAGACAAAACCCAATATCAAAAAACTGTTCAATGATGCTGGCGCCCTTCTGTACGAAGACGCAGCTACCTTTTTTAAGATCATACGAACCGTGGGCAGTATGCCATATTTTTCTCCCATCGATAACGTAGAAGACATAGTTATTCTGACTCCATAAATCGGTAAAGCGATTTTTCATGAGTCTCGCTTCCAGTGGACAATTAAACACCGTGATAAGGCTTTCGCCACAGTTAAACTGACGGGAATATTCCGGATGCTTTAGAACGCTTTCGATAAGATTGACCATCGTATAATTTGAAAGAAGTTCAAGATAATAAATTATAGGATTTTGTTGCCACGAACGCACGAATAGAAATGCACTCGGATCTGTGTGATCTGCGGGGATTCAATCTGCGAATTCAGCGGGAGAATGCATTAGAATTCTTTCCCACAGATCAAAAGGCACGAAGATTGAAGCACTCATTGATACGGGAAGGAAGTTCTATGACAAATGGTATGACCTTACGAATTTATTAAAAGCCTACCTTTGAATGGATGTGATGAAGAACATGAAAAAACTGATTCCCTATTTTCTGCTGGCTATTCTTTTTGTTATTGCACTTGTCGTTAAGCAATATCGGTCAAGGCAATCGGAAGAGGTTAATTCACCATCGGTACAGAATGAACCTAAGACAAACAATACAAGAGAAGAAAAACAAGATAGCCTGGATATTTTTCGTGATGCGGATGCAAAATACTTTTTTACGAAGCATGCCCGATGCAGAATGGCATGTCGTAAAATAACGCAGCTAGAAATAAAAGAGATTGTGAGAAAGGCAAATGTGAATTATAATAAGAGTGAGTTAGACGCTACCCGCGGTCCGAAATATGCGCTTGAGGGTTATACCTTAAAAGACAAACAACACATTCGGGTAATCGTAGCACCAACTCAGAAGCATCTTTCTATCGTTACTGTGATTGACCTCGATGAGGAGTGGACGTGTCCAAATTGTAAGTAGATTTAGTTTCTTCTCCATACCTAAAACACAGACTTCCATAAGCAACACGGATATTTTGAGACGCTGATGGATATTAGAGTAGCGTGGTGATTTGGAAAGGATTTAATAACTTACCAATACCATTTCATCCATCCCGGAATTTCAGATATGAAAATACTTGTAATACTCCTGCTCTTCTTATGTTTTGGAAAACTATCAGCCCAAACCAATACAGAAAATTATCCTGTCGACTCGGCCTCCGTTGAACATACCGGAATCCCAAAAGGTGAAATCTTAACCTTTACATTTGAGAACTCGAAAATATTTCCAGGAACCTCGCGCGAGATCAAAATTTATATCCCCGTTCAGTATACCGCCAGCAGGCCGGCATGTGTCTATGTTAACCAGGATGGAATTCAATGGAAAGCACCAACGGTGTTCGATAATCTGATAGCGAAAAATGAAATGCCCATCACCATCGGTATTTTCATCACGCCAGGGAAAGTACTGGCGCAAAATAAAGATATGGCACTGGATCGATTTAATCGAAGCTTCGAGTACGATGGTTTAGGTAATGCCTATGCAAGATTTTTATTGGAGGAAGTTTTTCCTTTTGTTGAAAGTAAAAAAACGTCCAATGGCAGGTCAATCGTTTTATCGAAGAGTGGAAATGACAGAGCCATTGGCGGCTCAAGTAGTGGTGCTGTTTGCGCGTTCACTGCAGCCTGGGAACATCCCGAAGAATTTTCAAGAGTATTCAGTGCAATAGGAACATACATTGGCTTGCGCGGTGCTGACCGGTATGATATTCTGATACGAAAGCATGAGCCCAAGCCCATTCGCATCTTCATGCAAGATGGAGCCAATGATTTAAATATTTATGCAGGCGATTGGTGGAAAGCAAATGAATCGATGGAACGAGCATTGACATTTTCTGGCTATGATGTAAAGCATGTGTGGGGAGAAGGTGCACACAACGGTCAACACGGAACGGCCTTGTTTCCGGAAGCGATGCGTTGGTTGTGGCGTGATTATCCCAAACCAGTCGCTGCTGGTCAAACGAATAATACATTTCTCAAGGATATCCTCATCGATAAGGAAGGTTGGGAATTGGTAGGCGAAAATTATGGATTTACGGAAGGGACAGCTGTGAATGCAAAAGGTGAAGTCTTTTTTCAGGACATCCCGAATTCGAAAACATACAAGGTAGGAGTGGATGGCAAGTTGGAAGTATACATCACTGATTCAAAGAAAGCGAGTGGCACCACATTCTCTACTACAGGTGATATGCTCACGGCTACTGGTGGTTGGTCGGAGCCACCTGCCAAACAAGTGCATCGATACAAAATATCCAAAGCCTACGAAGTTGTGGCGGATGAAACTCCCGGAAATGATATTACCATTTCGTTCAATGGAAATACATATGTTACATCACCTGATGGCCGCGAGCGACCCAGTAAGTTGTATCTGATAAAATCAAGTGGCGAAAGAAGTGTAGTGGATGAAGGACTAAAATTTGCAAACGGCCTTTGCCTGTCGCCTGATCAAACACAACTCTATGTAACTGAATCCGCAACACATTGGGTTTGGGTGTATCAGATACAAGCGGATGGCTCATTAGCCAATAAACAACGTTATGGTTGGTTGCATGTTCGGGATACTGATGAGAATGCATGGAGTGATGGATTGAAATGCGATCGCGATGGAAGAATTTATGTGACCAGTCTTAGTGGTATTCAGGTGATGGATCAATTAGGAAGAGTTAACGCCATTATTCCATTACCAAAAACAAAAGGTCAGGCTTCCAACCTTTGTTTTGGGGGTCCGAACTTTGATATCCTGTATGTCTCCTGCCACGACAAAGTGTTTCGAAGAAAGGTAAAAGTGAAGGGCGCTAACAATTTCGAGAAACCCCTCAAACCTGCAAACCCAAGACTTTAAAGAATAATAAAGCTTAAATGTTGTTGCCACGAATGCACGAATTCAAATACAAACTGATCTGCTTTATCTGAGGGTATTCAATCTGCGCAATCTGCGGGAAAGTGCATTTGATTTTTATTACAGATTAAAAACTAAATCGGAATTCATATAGGATACGAATTTATAAAATAACGAAAGGACTTTTGTCGGAAAGCAATAGTCAGGTCTACAATTTAAATGAAATAACGATTGACGAACTCTTGACATTTGAAATAAAGAATTAAAAAATGAATAAATTCATATTGGCCGTTTCCATACTAGCAATGTGGTCTTGTAATAAGAGTAAAGAATCCACAAAAGAAGTTGTTACCGAAAGGCTAGCGTTCCCCAAAGGCTCGTTTGGTTATGATCATAATTTCCTGAAACAATACCACAAAGATTTAGTGGTATTAGGTGATGACAGTATGGGTGCACAAATCGTTATACTCCCAGCGTATCAAGGTCGTGTGATGACGAGTACTCCAAATGGTTATTCTGGTACCAGTTTGGGTTGGGTTAATTATGAATTAATTGCCTCGGGCAAAGAGGCAGATCATATCAATGCATATGGAGGTGAAGAGCGGTTTTGGCTGGGACCAGAGGGAGGACAGTTTTCGATTTACTTTAAAAAAGACGTTGAGTTTACATTTGATAATTGGTTCGTACCGAAAGAACTGGATACCGAAGCGTTTACATTAGTATCTTCAACAAATTCAGAGGCATTATTTCAAAAGGAGATGCATTTAGAAAATTATTCAGGCAATATCTTTGATCTGCAAGGGAACCGTACGATTCGACTATTAAGCAATCCGACTATTGACAGAGTTTTGGGAGTGGTTGTTCCAGAGCATGTCCATGCTGTTGCTTTTGAGTCTGACAATAGTATCATGAACACGGGCAAAACAGCATGGGATAAAAAATCGGGAATGCTTTCCATCTGGATATTAAGTATGCTGAATGCAACGGAGAAAACAACAGTGGCTGTGCCCTACAAACAAGGAGATAATGCAAAGCTTGGCAAAATAGTCACCGATGATTATTTTGGAAAAGTATCTGCCGATAGATTGAAAGTTAGTAATGGTTTGATTCTATTTAAAGCCGATGCCAATAACCGGAGTAAAATTGGTGTGGCCCCATCACGCGCATTACCCATAGTAGCAAGTTACGATGCATTGAATAATGTATTAACCATTGCTCAGTTTACCTTACCCCAAACAAAAGCGGAGGACTATGTAAATTCGTTGTGGAAGATTCAAGACAATCCATTTGACGGAGATGCTATTAATGCATACAATGATGGTCCGAACAACGGCACTCAGTTAGGAAGATTTTACGAGATTGAAAGTTCATCACCAGCCGCTGCATTAATACCAGGCGCTTCCCTTCATCACCTACATCGCACAATTCATTTGCAGGGAGATAAAGAAAGTTTGAGTGGAATTTGTAAGAAATTACTTGGGGTAAGTATCGATCAAATTACTTTAGACTAATGGTTTCCAATAATGCGATGGAGTTTTTTAAGACCACCAATTCTCTTGCAACTTGAGGTCACAGTTTAGTATCTGAAGTTAGCCTGGTAACCATACCGCAGATCTCACGGATTACTCACGCCAGTTGGGGGAGAATCAATTCAATGAATTCTAAGCTGGTCGGAATTCACATTGTAATAGTACCGTTCATCAACTTGTTACTTTATGAATGCCTCGTTTATCATTCGTTCCGTATATCTTCATCAGAAAAAATGGAGTAACTACAAACCCACCGATATGAAAATGAAAAATACAATCAACCATCTCTTAACCGTGTTCGGATTAATTTTTTTGATGCACACGAGTGTCACTGGGCAAATGATACAACTACCTGATGGAGGAGTGAATCTTACGCGAAAAGCCGGAGCCCGTGTTGGGGTAACAGACATTGAGATATACTGGAATGCGCCCGGTGTGAAAGGTCGAGAAGGGAGTATCTGGGGCACCAATGTAGCACCTTATGGATTTACAGTTTTAGGTTATGGATCGAACGTAGCATCACCCTGGAGAGCCGGAGCCAACGAAAGCACCACGATTTCATTTTCGACAGACGTTACCATTAATGGTAAAAAGCTAGCTGCTGGAAAATACGGTTTCTTCATTGCACTGTATGCAGATTCGTGCACCCTCATCTTTAACAATAACACTACGGGCTGGGGAAGTTATTTTTATCGAAGTGAAATGGATGTATTGCGTGTCGGAACACGTCAGCAAAAAGAAATAAAGGAAAATAAGGAGCGATTGGAATATACTTTCTCAAATCAAAATGATCGTTCCCTTGAGATTGCGCTGGAGTGGGAGCATTGGCGTATTCCCTTTAAGGTAGAAGTAGATTTAACAAACACAACACTGGCGTCTATTCGTTCTCAACTAAGTGGTGCCATGGGTTTTGATGCTCCAAGCTTGGAGGTTGCTGCTGCTTGGTGTTTAAGTAACAATGTAAACTATGAAGAAGCATTAGGCTGGATAAATGCGGTTGTAGATCCTAACATGGGTCGTGTGAATACTTTCAGTGCGCTTTCTACAAAAGCAAGCTTGCTAAGCAAGCTGAATAAAAAAGAAGAAGCAGATCAGATTATGAAAGCAGCGTTGGTGAATGCCAGCGTAATGGAGATGCATATGTATGGTCGTCAGTTGCTGAGCGAAAAGCGTACAAAAGAGGCCATGACCATCTTTGAAAATAATTACAAAAAGAATAAAGGCGCCTGGCCTACGAATGGCGGAATGATGCGTGGTTATTCAGCTTCGGGCGATCTGAAGAAAGCATTGGAACATGCCAAGCTAGCGCTGGCACAGGCACCAAATGAAGATGCCAAAAAAGTAATAGAACAGGCCATTAAAACTTTAGAATCGGGCAAACCTCTTTAAACATATTCCCCATCAGAGTCACCGGTCTCCGGGACTCTGATGATTGAAATGCAGAATCAAAAAAGTTGAACTAAATTGATAATGCCAGCAAGGATCAGCATGATTGCCCAGAATATTAATTCACCCTTGAGAAGAGCTATAAAACCGCGTTTCAGTCTTTTTAACATATTTAAATATACGAATTTTGATGAACTAAGTTTTCTTCCATCAGAGTCACCGGCCTCCTGGACTCTGATGCTGACAAGAACAATCAGGAAATTGAAAACACCAGCTTCCTCGTTGAGTGATAATAAGGCTAAAATGTATATGATAAAATTCTAAAGCATTTTCATTAAATTGAATCATAAATTTCTCTACACAACGAAAACAATTAACCGACAATAACTATGACGACAACAGGAAATAAACCTAAAACATGGTTTTGGATTGTTAGTGCAGTAGCACTTGTATGGAACTTAATGGGTGTAATGGCTTACATATCGCAAGTGACAATGAGTCCTGAAGCACTCCAGGCTTTACCTGAAAATCAAAGAGCGCTTTATGAGTCAGTGCCTTCGTGGGCTACTATGGCTTTTGCAATTGCCGTATGGGGAGGCATTATAGGCTGCGTATTGTTGCTACTCCGCAGAAAGCAAGCGACACCAGTTCTGATTTTATCACTAGCCGGAATTGTGGTGCAGATGTATCACTCCTTCTTTATCAGTAATTCATTTGAAGTTTTTGGACCAGGCGGCTTGGTAATGCCCATCATGATTGTCGTCATTGGCATCTGGTTGATTTGGCTTTCGCGTAAAGCAACAGCCAATGGTTGGATGAAATAAAAAAGTAAAGGGACTCATCCGTGGGAGAGGATATTTGAATTCTTTCCCACTGACTCACCTATCTAAAAGCGTAGCGATCCTCGGTTTTTTCTCGTTTTGTTGGACGAATACACGAATTAAAATGCAAATTGATCAGCGCGATCTGCGGTGGTTCAACCTGCTTAATCTGCGGGAAAGGGCATTTTAATTTCCTACATTATCAAGTATTACTTGAGTCTCTGGCTAATCGTTACTCCTTCAAGTCTCCGCTCAATCAAATGTGTTGCCACTGATTTACAATGGTTATGAATTCAGCAATAAAAATTCTAAATTCCATTCTATTGCTTTTCATTAACCCATTTACGGATGACAACCCGCAGATCATTCTTTCAAAAAGTGATTGGCACGGCTGGCGCGCTTTCGCTTACTCCTTTCGTTAGTCACGCCATTTCGGAAGACATCTCGGATGCCTTGCTATCACTCAATAAACTTTCTCCTTTAGATGCTGCCAACGATGAGGATCTTTGGGCCCGGATGGCACAGGCTTACACAGTAAGCCCTACCATTCTCAATCTTAATAATGGCGGGGTTAGTCCACAACCCAAAGTAGTGCAGGACGCTGTTGATCGCTACTATCATTTGAGCAACGAAGCGCCCTCATATTATATGTGGCAAATATTAGACCGCGGACGTGAACCGTTGCGGAAAAAACTGGCAGACTTAGCCGGTGTAAGTCATGATGAGCTGGCAATCAATCGAAATACAACGGAAGCACTGGCTACGTTTACATGGGGTATTGATATGCAGCGAGGAGAGGAGATTGTAATGACGAAACAAGATTACCCCAACATGATACACGCCTGGAAACAGCGCGAATTGCGCGAAGGTGTAAAGATCAATTGGATTAACCTCACTCTGCCTATTGAAAATGATGATGTTGTTATCAAAGCATATATAGATGCTACAACATCCAAAACTAAAATATGGCACATCACTCATCTCATTACCTGGACGGGACAAATTTTACCAGCAGCAAAATTGTGTGCAGAAGCCCGCAAACGAGGCATCATCAGTATTGTGGATGCAGCTCACTCATTTGCTCATTTAGATTATAAAATTTCAGATCTTAATTGCGATTACTTTGGTACCAGTTTACATAAATGGTTATGCGCTCCTTTTGGCACAGGCCTGATGTACGTGCGCAAACCGCTGATCGAAAAAACATGGCCCATCTTCCCCAACGACAAACCGCAAAGCCCTGATATTCGAAAATTTGAAGCGTTAGGCACGCGATCATTTGCTCCCGAGCAAGCCATTGGTCAGGCCATTGATTTTCACAATGCGATTGGCGGTAAGCGCAAGCAGGAGCGATTACATTACTTGAAACGCTATTGGTGTGATGCCATCGCAAAAAATCCACGTGTTAAAATTCACATTTCATTAAAGCCAGAATACTCCTGCGCATTGGGAACATTTAGTATTGATGGTTTGGATGTAGGTGACATTACAAGCAAACTCATGAGCGAGCATGGAATTCACACCACTTCTATCAAATGGGAAAATGTGAATGCTGTTCGCGTTACACCACATGTGTACACCACCACGAAAGACCTTGACCGACTCATTGAGGCAGTGGGGAAGATGTCTTCTTCATAATAGAGTGATTTCTATCTGGTAATAGTTTGAAATGATTAAAGGGCTGAGAAGTTTCAATTCAATCAAATCATAAAAAAATGAAAAGGATCTGGATACTTAGTTTGTTCAGTTTTGTATTCACATCCATGGTGCATGGTCAGCAATTAATTCCGACAGACAAACAGAAACAAGATATTTATACTTTGATTGATCAATACGCTCAGGCGAGGGAGAAGAAGGATACAGTGCTGCTTAAAAGTATTTTAACTGACGATATCGATCAATTGGTTTCTTCAGGGGAATGGAGAGCAGGCATGAGCGAATCAGTGAAGGGTATGTTGAAAAGTTCAGAGAGTAATTCAGGCTCCAGAAAAATCATTGTTGATAAAATACGCTTACTCAATTCAACGAGTGGAATTGTAGATGCACGGTATGAAATTCAAAACCAGGATGGGACCATTCGAAAAATGTGGAGTACGTTTATTGTTGTTTGCAATGAGAAGAAATGGAAGATTAGTGCCATTCGGAATATGTTGCCACAACGTTAAAAGAAAATTTTCTGATAAAAGGATTCTGTTTTAGCAAAATTGTTGAGCAAATCGATAATCAGAAACTGTTTTTTGCGTTATAGTCAATACACTGAACTATTACAAAATCAGCGAGGTTAAAAGGAATATGGAGACTTTACGAATAGACGGAACAGATGATACACCTGTTGTAATCTTAGACAAGAAAAACGCAATTTTTGAAATATCAGGACGCTCTTTGCCGGAGGATGTCCTTCAGTTTTATGAACCTGTTATGGATTGGCTTAAGTTGTATGCAAAGGATTCTAATCCTGTAACTGCTTTTACTTTTAAGTTAGATTACTTTAACACTGCCTCTTCAAAAGTATTACTCGATATGATTGGCAGCCTTAAAGGAATTAAGGGAGCAAGCATTATCTGGTACTACAACGAAGACGATGAGGAGATACTTGATGCAGGAAAAGAATTCTCGGAGCAAGTGGATATAGTGTTTGAGTTTAGAACTTATTAGGTTAGCTGATGTCTGTTATTGGAAGAGGGAGGAGCTTGGCTATCGTTCTTGTATTTGGAACATATACTATTCGCCAACCTCAAATTATGTAACTTTGCAAAAATATCTACCCATTGATACCCATCGGACAACACCAGGAATTAATCATATTACGTCATACTTCTGTAGGCCTTTATTTAGGTGATGAAGAAGAAACAGAAGATGTATTGTTGCCGAATAAATATTGTCCTGACGATTTTGAAATCGGAGAGAAGCTCAACGTCTTTGTATATCGTGATTATGAGGAGCGCAAGATCGCTACTAACCTGGAGCCCAAGATTTTAATGCATAAATTTGCCTTCTTGCGCGTTGCATCCGTGAGTAATGTAGGTGCTTTTCTGGATTGGGGTTTAGAGAAAGACCTGATGGTGCCATTTCGCGAACAGCGACAAAAGATGGAAGAGGGGAGATGGTACATAGTCTACCTTGATCTTGACAAAGAAACGGATCGATTGTATGCTACGAATAAAATTGAGAAGAGGATTAGCAATGATCCGCTTACCGTTTCGGAAGGTGAGGCCGCAGAAGTGATGATCATGAAGAAGACGGATCTTGGCTTTTCAGTAATTGTTAATCAACAGCATGAGGGGTTGATCTTCGAAAGCGACATCTTCACGAAACTTAACATTGGTGATAAGGTAACAGGTTACGTTAAGCAAATACGCGATGACAACAAACTTGACATTTCTTTACAGCCGATTGGATTCGAAAATTTTAACGATCCGAACTGCGAAATGATTCTGGCCAAGCTTAAATCACACGAAGGATTTTTACCTATTACCGATAAAAGCACGCCAGAAGAAATTTATGAAACGTTTGGTATCAGTAAGAAGGCATACAAAAAAGCAATTGGCACATTGTATAGACAACGTAAGATTGTGTTGCAGCCCGATGGGATTAAATTAACGTAATCACGAAGTGAGGGGTATAGAGAGTCTTAACTTCCCAACATGCACGCTTTAATCTCTTTCACAAGATCCAGATGTTCCGTAGTGAATTCACTTTTCCAGGCAATGCCCATGGATTTTAAATCGAAATGGCTTACGATGGTACCTACTGAGTCAAGCGTGCCATCTTCTTTTTTTGGATAACCAACGATGTAAATTGAATCCGCAAGCTCGCACGCAAGTTCGATGTCGTGTGTACTGAAGATAACCGTGTTGAGATCATGACCCTGATCAATAAGATCAAACGACTTTCTCACGTTCATAATATTTCCAACATCAAGTCCCGAGAAGGGCTCATCTAAAACCATGTAGTGTCCGGATGAAAGTAATTGCTCAATAATAGCTACTCGCTGACGCTGTCCGCCTGAAAGTTCATTCGGATATTGATCTTTTACTTTTTCGAGACCCCATTCATGGAGGTATAATTTTACTTTCTCTATTTTATCTTTTTCGTTGAGATCGGAATTACGCAGTGCGAACATAAAAGCATTTGATACTGTTTTATGGCGAAACAACGTGTACTTCTGATCCACAAATCCTACATCACCTTCTTCAACAGCTTTCGCTGGTTGCATTCCGTCTTTGGGCGCTTGCGTATAATCAGGTATTAAAACCTTGCCAGTAGAAGGTTTAACAAGCCCTGTTAAGGCTCTAAACAAAGTTGATTTGCCGCGGCCTGAACGCCCCAGCACTGCTATAGTTTGTCCTTGTGTCATGTTCGGACGCGTAACATTGCGTTCGATAAAATTAACATCGCGAATAATGACTTTGTCTCCGTAAGCCACACTCAAATTCTCAACATGGAGAACAATGTCTTTCAGTTCGTATTGCATCGTCAACTAAATTTTGAATAGCGGAATACAGATTTTCGAATCGTTGTCAAGGCTAAGTCAATTCCAAGTCCTACAAGAAGGATTACAATTTGCAAAGCGAGTATGCGTCCGTGATTCATAAACTTGTCGCTGTTCTTGATGAGCACACCAAGTCCACCGGCTGCAATGAGAATCGATTCTACGGTAACCAGCATCATCCAGGTAATGGCTAAGTTCTGACGCAAAACATCAATAACATAGTCTGCTCTTCCTTTGATAATGACTTGCCATAAAATTTCCCAACGACTGCATTTAAGCGAGCGGGCATGATCTATTTCTTCTTGTGCAATGTCTTTGATCACCGCCATCAAAGAAGTGATAAAGTACAGGCTCATGAAGATTACCAACACCCATACCTGCATCGTTCTTGCATTGTTAACAAGAATCGTGAGGTAAAACGTAATACCCGTCAACGGTAAATACCGTAACTGGCTCATGGTCTTCGATAGAGGTCTCAACAACGGGATAGGGTATGCGTACGCTATTAATAATGAAAATACGATGGAGATTAGTGTTGCCTGAAGACACAGCCACAATGAACTTGCTATATGTACTACGAGTCCTTCATTGTACAAGGCCACGAACCCATGCCATACCTGGTCGGGGGAAGGAAAGAGTTTCTTTTCTCCGGAAGTAGCGATGACCCAATAAATAGTGACCAGCAGAATCCAAAAGCCGGCAATGGCCATTGAATCTCTTTTTCCAAGAGATTCAAATGGCCTGACCCATAATTTAAAATTCATTCGTAGCGTTCTGAATTAATTCAACAATGTCACGACAACTCTTCTGTTCTTTGCTTTTCCAGCAGCAGTGGCATTGTCAGCAACAGGTTCATCTTGCCCTTTGCCATCAATTTTCTGAAAGCGAGAACCTGGTATTCCTTTCTGCATCAAATAACTCTTCACTGCTTCAGCACGTGCTTGGGAAAGTGAGTAGTTCCCATCGCGGGTACCGGTGTTATCAGTATGTCCAACAATTTCAACTTTTGAGTTTTCAGCTTGAATCAGAAGATTATAAATCTGTTCGGCAACATCTTTTGCATCTGGACGCAACGCAGCACGACCCGTTTCAAAAGTGATGTGCCACTCACCAGAGGCCATTACTTTCGTTGCTTTCTTAGAGTAGTCAGAAGCATAAGCTTCACCAGCACTAATATCTTTTATGCTCTTCAGGAATGATAAGTTCACTGCTTCTTCGTATGGCACAATACGTTTCACATTTTCATTGAAGCCTGCAGGATCAAGATCTTTTAAGTAACGAGAAACCTGGTCGTATACCGCTTTGTATCGGTTAACACCATCAGTAATTCCATAGTATTGATTAGCGTCCGCAAAGTTGAATACACGTGACCCTCCCATGTTATACGATATGCCATTCTTTTCACCCTTCTGCCCTTTGAACATGTTATACCAGTATTCAGGTGTTTCCATAGCAAAAGTTTTAGCAGCGGTTTGAGACGCTTTTACTCTCCAGCTATCAAACTGCTTCATCTGATCAGAAGACTGGTATGCTGATTTTAATATGGCAGAAATCGTTTCAGGATTTTTCTCCGCCCATTGCTTCAACGCAATGATGGTAGTAGCCATTTGATTATTAAATTCTTTTGTTGATATGACATCAGTAAACCCGGACAATTCATCAAATACCAGCTTATCACCCGGTGTCCACGTTGCGCAGCCATCCACTTTTTTATCAATGCTTTTACCGGTTAACTTTCCGTTCTTCACTTCCTTCAAAGGTACCGTCCAGCCTTCTTTTTGAGACTTGATAAGTTCTTTGGCGGACTCGATGTAGTCATCATTGGCAGAAGGTAAAAAGTTTACGGCTTCAGCATCATAGGTTGAAGGATCAGGATTTATTTTAAGACCATTGATGGATGCATAGTTTACTGCAGTTACCCAGTCACCATCACCCATTACGGCTGAGATAAGTGAACCCTTCATGGTTTGCGGATCCATCTTCCAGCTAGGGGGGCCAATTAGTTTGTCTTCACCGAAGCTTAGTCCCACTGCACCTACTACTTGTAAATTGTATTTGTTCGCACCATATTTATCGTCCAATGCTTGTTGTACTGAACTGATATAGTAAGGAGCGCCATCACCCATGATCATCACAGCAAAAATACCTTCCTTCGGATTGGCATTTCCCTGATCAAATTGCTCAACAAATTTAAGGTGAAGATTACGCAATTCTGAAAGCCAGTCTTGACGAACGATCTCCAGGTTCACACCATTCTTCTCCATAAGAGAACCGGTTGTGGTCTTAGGTCCACCGTTGGCTACGATGATTCCCGACTGTGCATTCCAGGCGTACCCACCGATGCGAACCAATGGTTTGTTGGAAACGGCAGTTGAGAGATCCTCCTGCGGTGGGGGTAATTCATTCGTGTTGCTGATGTTGTTGACATCTTTATCACTAACATCAAGTCCCTGGAGTTGCTTGGATTCTCCGACCCGAAGTCCCGGGGAGAGGTAATAAACAAGGGCACCCACAGTACCGGCAATTATCAATACAATAATTGCTTTAGCGAAAAACGTTAATTTAGACCACTGCATTTTTTTTAGGATTAATTTGGAACTAGTAAACAGGTTGATTAATTGAAAATATCACCGAAACCAGGTGTTTCAGTCTTGTCTTTATCCGATAATTTGTAATTGGGATTTGCATATTTTTTTGCCTCCGGTACCTGGTACGTTTCGGTTTTGATTTGATCGGTTAGCTTCTCCAACTTCGAATACAGTTCATCGCTGTCCAATGAATACTGGCTGGTGAGTGAATCGATATCAAGAAGGTTTTCACGGGTTGTAGCAAGATCAAGCGCCACGGTGGAGGTAACAACATCCAACGCATAATCCAACTCCCATCCTTTGGTAAACAACATGGCCGACTTAGCTTGCTCGGTTGCATTTTTAGCAGCCTGGGCAAAAGCATATTCCTTCTTCAGCATATCGATACTTACTTCGAAGTCAGCGATTTTAATATCGATAGCAGTCTCTACCATATTTAGCTTACGATCGAGCTTGCCGATCACGTGCGCTCGTGTTCCATACTTGCGCACAAGGCCTGTGCTTTGATTGAGCAGGTGGCTTGTTCGTTGAGCATCCGACAAAGTTTTCATAAGATTAGTCTGCAACTCCACGTATTCATCCGTTTCTTTTGCTGCGTCACCTTTCACCTGATCCATTTGCGTCATCTTATCTTTTGTCTTCGCAGCACGTTCCTGAAGTAGGAGAACTTTATCTTGATAGTCTTTTGATTCTTTTTCTGCCTTCACTGATTCCGTCTCCATCGTAGTTTTGATCGAGCGTATCTTTGCTTTCGCTTCTTTGAAGTGATGACGGTTCTGAACCATCTTTTGCTTCTGTTCTTCTAACTCACCAAACGGATCATAGCGTATAAGAAGTTTATGAAATGCGCGCGCCAGTTTTCTTAATCCTTTTATGATTACAGGTAGAAAGATAAAGAAACCAATAACCAATACAGCCGACAAGATTGCACCAAGGACTTGTCCAACCATTGTAAACACAATGGGGAGCACGTACTTGAACGTTCCCCAAGCGGCTACTGCGAGGAGTCCAAGTCCAATGAAACCGGCAATTCCTTTTTCGCCCTTGCGCCAGTTCTGTGGGTTTAATGATATTTCAGATTTTTCAAAGTGTTTTAGAATCGGTAGTTCCAACACTTTCGGGGTCTCAACAGGAAGATTACTCATTAGGGTATAATTACGTTTGATGTATACTATTTAATGTACTTGGTAATCGCTTCTTTGATAGAATTTAATTTCTGAATACTTACCTGCATGGCCTGATCGTTCGCCTGTAACTTCAGTTTGATTACATCTTGCTGTGGCTTGTACTTGTTCGTTACCTTAGCCAGATCATTGCGGGTTTCAGATAACTTCTGTTCCATGGCCATGATTTGCTGACGCATCTTATTGATGTCTGCTTCTATCCCATTTACTTCTCCAGTAAGCTTCTCTTTTTCTGCGGTTAGTTCAGCTTCAAGTCCATTGAGTTTCTGACTACCTTTTTCAGAGTATGTCTTGTAAACATCATTGATCTTACTGATATAATATTCAGCATCCGAAGAAAGCTTATGGGATGTAATGCTTGAATCCATAGTCTTACCCATCTGAAAAGCCATCTTGTAAATGGCCTCGTTCTGAGCTCCAGCGGCTTTTACCGCCTGGTAGAAATCATAAAAGTCATAGCCCGGCATGTTAATGCTCTCGAGTCCTTTTTCATATACTTCAATGATTTCGTTCAAGTACGGGTTTGAACTTGTATTTGCTAAAGGAGTAGTGGTGGGTTGGTTGAAACCATGGCTTGCTCCAGGTTCTACCACTGGAAATGATACTTTTTCCTCCGGTTGGTCTTCCTCGGAATCGTCTTTAATAAAGAGATGCTTTAATGATTTCATAGGGATAAGGTCGAATTTAATCGATAAATATTAAATAAAACTCAATTTACGAAGTGTTTTGACAGAATATGGACCTGGATGTTAACGAAACACAAACAACCATTCCGGGCTCGCTCGAAAAATAGCGTATTTACCGATCTCCTAAAAACGTAAAACGAATACGCGATCGAATTTTCTCGTAATACCCTGATGTATTTTGGATTGGGATAAGTCCTTCACTGTAAAGAAAGTCGATGACTCAGTGCGTGGATCTCTAAAACTGTGCTGAATATTCATTTAGCAAGATTTCGGGTTTGAATAACCCTGCTATTTCAACGTGTCTACCTCAAAAGATGTTTGCGTAATTTTTAAAATTCTTTTTGACGGGTAAGGTTGCTTCGAAAACGTATGCCGAAATTAAATGCACAACGTAAAAGCACGGTAGGATTGAGCCTTACGAACAAAATAAGTGAATATTGGGTTGATGTACTGAACTGACTGTGTCCCATAGATTGGTACTTCCTACAGTAGTTTGGGTTTAAAAAGATAATTGATGGAAATTGGAATTGATAGTTTCGCCTCCAACATGGCGAGTGATGGTACGGGCTTAGCCGCCAACAGTACAAAGGTTATTCAAGAATTATTAGAGCGAATAGAACAAGCCGATAAAGCGGGTCTTGATGTATTCGGAATAGGTGAGCATCACCGTAAAGAATTTCTGGACTCGGCTCCTTCTATTATACTGGCGGCAGCATCATCCCGAACAAAACGTATTCGGTTGACCAGTGCCGTCACGGTGTTGAGTGCCGCTGATCCGGTGCGTGTATTTCAAAACTTTGCCACACTCGATCTCGTTTCGCAAGGTCGTGCCGAAATGGTGGTTGGCCGGGGTTCGTTTATTGAATCGTTTCCTCTTTTTGGTTTGAACCTTAATGATTACGATGCTTTGTTTTCTGAAAAGCTCAATCTCTTACTCAACATTCGTAAGAATGAGGTAGTAAACTGGTCAGGCAAATTCAGACCAGCACTTAAGAACCAATCCATTTATCCAAGGCCATTGCAAGATCCAATACCCATTTGGCTTGGGGTTGGTGGTACTCCTGAATCATTTGTTCGTGCCGGTGCATTGGGCTTGCCATTGATGGTTGCTATTATTGGTGGTGACACACATCGCTTTCGTCCGTTAGTAGATTTGTATCGACAAGCTGGAAAAGAAGCTGGACATCCGCCCGAAGCATTGAAAGTGGGATTACATTCTTTGGGCTACGTTGGAAACACCACAGATGAAGCAGTTGCTGATTATTATCCTGGCTATGCAGAAACATTTACAAGAATTGGTAGAGAGCGCGGATGGCCACCCGTTACAAGAGAAAGATTTGATGCGCAACGCGGGCCTCTAGGCGCTTTTTTGGTGGGCAGCCCAGAAGAGGTAGCTCAGAAAATCATCCGGCATAGCGAAGCACTGGGTGGTATCTCAAGAGTTACTTTTCAAATGGATAATGCTGGGTTATCTCATGCGAAACTTTTGCAGTCCATTCAACTGATCGGATCCAGGGTTTCGCCAATAGTGAATGGATAAGACTTGGTAGGTATTTCGATGAGCCTTTACAGGATTTATAATTGTCACTGTAAATACAGTGTGCTCTAAGTTTTTTGTTTGAAGAGCAATGCATCAATGCTCCAGGCTCCAGGACCTGTGAAAATGAAAAGCAATCCGAACAACACAAACATGAATGGATGTTGATCTTCATACCAAAACTTTCCATGTCCAACAAAAAAAGTAATGTACGATAAGGTGCCAATTACCAGAATGGCACCAAGTCTTGTGAATAGTCCTAAGAGAAGAAAAATACCTGCTACGAGTTCAGACGACTTTCCAGCATAGACCATCAGCTTAGCACCAGGACCTTTAAAATTATCCCACTCTGTATATCCTTTCATTAGTTCAGAATCAAAAACTTCTTTGCCGTGATAGATCATTAATAGACCAATTATGATTCTGATAATGGCTAATCCTTTTTTTTGCCAAAGAGGAGAGGGTGAGAAGAAGGAGTTCATATACTATTGGTTGCAGTCTTAACAATGCCATAGGTAATTTCAGCAATTCGATATACAAACACAACAGAAATTGAAATCAGGTAATTTTTTGGAGAACTATAATGAGCAGCGTCCCTTAAGAGGGCGCTGCTCATTATAGTATTAAATATTACCTTTCTTCATTTCACTAACGGCATAATCCGCTGATCTCGCTGCGAATGCCATGTAAGTAAGAGAAGGATTTTGAGTTGAGGTTGAAGTCATGCACGCTCCATCAGTAACGAAAACATTTTTGCACGCGTGAAGTTGATTCCATTTATTAAGCATGGATGTTTTAGGATCGTGGCCCATGCGCACACCACCCATCTCATGGATGTCAAGCCCCGGTGCTTGTTTGCTGTCGTCTGATCGAATGTTGGTGAAGCCAGCTTTCGTATACATTTCGGATAGCTGTTCGATAAAGTCCTTCACCATTTTTTCATCGTTATTATCATAGTCGATATTGATTTTAAGCTGCGGCATTCCCCATGCGTCTTTCAATGAAGGATCAAGACTTACTGTGTTGCTTTCTTTCGGAATGGTTTCTCCCATCATGTGAGATCCAACATACCACGGACCTAATGATGATTTCGATAAATTCTCCTTTAATATTTCACCAATACCTTCTCTTGATCCGGATGGATAACGACCTGCCGAGAATCCTGAAGCATACCCACGAAGAAAATCAGTCTCCTGTTTCATCACATTTCTGAATCTTGGAATGTAGGCCGAGGTTGGTCTTCCACCTTCTGTTTTTGTATCCATGAAGCCATCGTATTGTGCAGAGATGTGCGCTCTGTAATTGTGAAAGGCAACGTATTTACCTAGCACACCACTGTCGTTACCAAGACCATTTGGAAAACGACTTGACGTTGAGTTCAATAAAATAAGATTAGTATTTAACGCAGCAGCATTTACGAAAATTACTTTCGCATAATACTCTATGGATTCTTTGGTGTTGGTATCAATCACACGAACTCCACTTGCTTTACCCAGTTTCTCATCATAGATAATTGAATGAACTACTGAAAAAGGTCTTAGAGTAAGATTACCTGTTTTTGCAGCCCATGGAAGAGTAGAGGAGTTGCTACTGAAATAACCACCAAAAGGACAACCTCTCTGGCACAGGTTTCTGTTCTGACATTGTGTTCTGTTCTGTTCAACGTGAATCGGTTGAGGTTCCGTTAAATGAGCGCAACGCGCATAGATAACATGACGGTCTTTATAATTTTTCGAAATAAAATCCTTGAAATAATTTTCAACACAACTCAATTCAAGCGGAGGTAAAAATTCGCCATCGGGCAAAATGTTCAGTCCATCTTTATTTCCAGAGATACCAGCAAATTTTTCCACATAGCTATACCACGGTGCGATATCGCTGTAGCGTATTGGCCAATCCACAGCAAAGCCATCGCGTGCTGGTCCTTCAAAATCATATTGACTCCAGCGTTGGGTTTGTCTGGCCCAGAGAAGGGATTTACCTCCAACCTGATATCCTCTGATCCAATCGAACGGTTTTTCCTGAACGTAAGGATGTTCTTTATCCTTCACGAAGAAATGTGCTGCATCTTCATTGAAGGCATAGCATTTACTAACTACTGGATTCTCTTCAACTACTGCCGCTGGCATTTCACCCCGATGTTCAAATTCCCAGGGCTTCATGTTGGTGGTAGGATAATCTTTTAAATGTTGTACATCACGACCACGCTCAAGTACTAATGTCTTCAATCCTTTTTCAGTGAACTCTTTGGCTGCCCAGCCACCGCTGATGCCAGAGCCAATTACAATCACATCGAAGGTTCTATCTTTATTTGAATCAACTAAGTTTGCCATATCTGTATTTACTTAAGAAGGGTTAGTGACTGGAACACAGCCTTTGAACTTACCGGGAATCATTTTATAATCTTGTACGGTGGTCATATAATACTCGGAGGTTGTATATCCGCGAAGCGTAAAATGTCTCGTTGTTTTAAAAAAGAAGTTGACATCATCTTCCGCTTTGCTTTCATTTAATTCAGTAAGGAATTTTACGCGCTCAGCAGCATCCATGGATGCAAATTCCTTTTTAGCATTTTTCTCTGATAGTGCATTGAACTCGGTCAGGCCTTTCAGCCATTTCTCCTGATCTTCTTTCGACAAGCAGTCATCAATCATTTTAATGCAGTACTCATGTACTCCAGTGTCTTTCGAACCCGGTGTGTTGGTTTTCGGTATGATTGTTTCAGAGATCAGAGCCAGCAACTCATCCTGTTCATCCGTAACCACAATATTTTTATACAAAGGCGAGGGCTTGCTGTTACATCCAGTAAGCGAGGGTGCCAAAATAATTCCGGCTGAAAACACAGCCAGTTGTTTTAATAGCGTTCTTCTAGTAACCATCATATCCATTCAAGATTTGAGCGTCTAAATTAGCATTAATCAAGGATGGATAAAAACCAATTATGAAATTGGCAGACGTGTTATTTTCACACATCTGATTTCACTGTTACTTACTACATCTGATCTTCGCAAGATGCATAACAAGGAAGAAAATTGAGGTGATGAAAATGTAAAGAAGAGGGGTATTGAATGTAAACAATAACTCAAATGAAGTTAACTGACGCTTTCTCCCTGAATGTAATTCATTTGATAGAAACGATGAAGACTGTTAATCCAGATACTTCAGGAAGGTTGACTTGTGCTACAAAAACAAATATGAAAATGGCATTCGGCCGACTGATGAAATAATTAAAGCGAATTGAGGTAGAGATGCAACGCTTTTAATTCAACATCATTAAATTCTTTAGCCATTGTCCACGGCATATCTTTTGGATTCAGGATCTTTCCTTCTGGAGTTTTACCCGTGCGTAAAGTAGTAATGAATTGTTCATCGCTCCACTTGCCCGGATTTCCGGTGAAAGAAATATCAGCTACAATGGGAAATCCTGGAGCAACCGGTTCTCCACCCTTCATGTTCTCACGGTGGCAACCCTGACAAGATGTTGAAAGATATTTTCCGTATTCAAGTGAAATTTCTGCCTTCACTTCTTTCACTAATATGCGATCATGATTGATCATCTCGGCCGGGAACATGGGTAGCTTGCCAATGTCAGTAAGAATATATCCTAATGGTCCAAGTGAATTACCTTCTGGAAACTCGCGATCTACAGAAGGGATCTGTGAACAGTAGGTAATGATGGCTGACATGTCTGTTTCAGAAAGTAATGTAAATTCGTGAGCTGGCATGAAGAGCAGTGGTTTTTCATCTCTTCTTATTCCGTGTTTCAGAGCGAGTAGCCAATCCTGACTAACATGATCTTTTGGAAGTCCACCTTTCCCTTTTGTAAGATTGCTGGCAACGAGATGTCCAAGCATAGGATCATCGGCAAAGATTTTACCACCAAGATCTTCACCGTGGCATTCGGTACAACCTTTCGCTTTTACAAGTCTTCCTCCTAACGCTAATATTGCTGAATCTTTTTTTATAACGATCGGTTGAGTGACAACTTTATAATGCGTATGTCTTCTTTTCTCAACACTTATATAGGCTTTCGTAAAAAAGCCGGCAACACCTAATACAATTACACCTAGAATAATGCCTGTAACTTTTAAGATCTTTTTTATCATTTTACTTTCTGTATGATTTTATTGCCTTAACACGGCTTACCTATACCATAAAGCCTACGGCCAAGGGAGTCTGACCTACGCAAACCGGATTTATTGAATTGCCTGGCGAAAGAAGAATGTTAATTGCTGCCGATAGGCAGGGAGAGGTATTGCTAATATTTTACTGTATAGAAAAAACCTTTGAAATAAACCTTCGTTACAAGGAACATTCTATACGGCAAAAGGATTTTTTTATGAATACCTATCAAACCCTTTCATACACCGATATTGCAGCGAATGCGCAAATCAATTCAATAATTCAGCAAAATGATTTTGCTGTACAACGATTAGAAGATAAGGGGTGGGGTTCACTGGAGCTTAAAACGTTGGAACATCCTCATGTTTACGTCACTGAGTACAATGCCAAACTCAATGGCAAGTATCACTTACAATACGATGTGGAGCAAATGCGTCATAGCATGAACATTTGCATGGTGTTGCAAGGTGATATGGGTTTGACCCTTACTGATAGCAAATTCAATACAGGTTTATCAACCCTTCAACATCATAACATTTACGCCAACGAAACAGCCTATTCATTATCGATTGATCAATTTGTGAATGTTGTTCACATGGCCATCGATCTTGATTATTATGCTGAATTGCTTTGTGAAAATGATCGCTGGACCGCGAGCATGAAAGAGAGATTATTGAAAAAGGAATTAGTGTGCAACAGCGATGGTCAGTTAAATGCCAGCATGCAACAAGCCGTTCATACTATCCTTCGTAACTCGCTCACCGGTAATTTGAAGAGCTTGCTGATAGAAGCAAAGGTATTAGAGATTGCAGCCTTGCAGTTAAATGAATTCTCGAATCAAACTTCATCCCAGACTTCTTCAATGAAGATGCGAGGAACTGATATTGAATTGTTTCATGATCTCCGCAGTTACCTGGATAAACATTTTACGGATGATCTTTCCCTGAAAGCACTTTCGAAAATGTTCGGACTGAATGAATTCAAATTGAAGAAGGGATTCAAACAATTGTTTAGTACTACTGTGTTTGAATACATTCAGGAACAGAAGATGAATTATTCAAAACAACTGCTAAGCGATCATGGAATGTTTGTAAATGAAGTTGCCAACTTAGTTGGCTACAAGAACCCCAATCATTTCTCCACTGCATTTAAACGCAAGTTTGGCGTTAATCCTGCCGCCTTAAAATAAGGAGTGCTGTCTTATTTCTAAAATCACCTATTGTGAATAGACATTGAGCAATTCGTATTACAATAGCGATTGCCGCTTAACTCTATTTAGCAGGAGGAAAGCTTTTTAGTTTTTGATCTTCAGAATAAATCCAGATTGCATAAATTCCAATTGCGGTTCCAATCGGAAAATTGAAAAGTTTTAAGCAGCCCATAATCAATGCAAAAATAGTGGCCCAACCCTGTTTCGTTAATAAACCGATTCCGGCTATTAATGTAGGTATTGAAAAAACAAGGATTACAAATGCGGGCACGTATTGAACTACGGATAAGATTAATTCCATAATCTTTCTTTCGTCTGGATCAACCTCATTGAAGGCAAATGAAAAAACGATTGATAGAATAGCGTTGAGCATAATCATTCCAAGAATGGTAAGCATGGCTGAGATAACGTATAAAATGCCAAGCACCTTTTTGTGTCCATCCAATCTGGTCTCGTCCATAGTTGTAAGGTTTGTATAAAGTTAAGAATTAAGGAAACACTTTAGAACTTAATTTATAACCTTAGTGGGGTGATTCTTGCGTGAATTACACGAAAATGGAATATTTATTATTTCTGACAGTTTGGTACCTGCCCTGTAATGTTCAGCAAAAAATAACTACCTATTGATACACCTAACGAATCATACTATGGAAAACTTAACAAGACGTTCGTTTTTACATAAAGTGGGTATGGGTGCAGGTACCGCTGCTGCTGCTTTCGTATTACCCCATTCTCTCAGTCTTGCTTCTTCGCACATCAAGCCCCATGATGGAAAAAAAATAAACATCGCACTTTGTGGCCTTGGTCGTTATGCCGGATACCTGGCAGAGAGTTTTAAGGATGCGCAGTATTGTCGTTTGGCAGGAATTATTACCGGTACCCCAGCCAAAGCAGAAGAGTGGAAAAAGAAGTATTCTATAGCGCAGAGCAATGTTTACAATTATCAGAACTTTGATGAAATAGCGCGTAATAAAGAGATTGACCTTGTTTATGTTGTATTACCAAACTCTATGCACAAGGAGTTTACCATTCGCGCGGCTAAAGCGGGCAAACATGTTATTGTTGAAAAACCCATGGCCATAACCGAAGCGGACTGCAAAGAGATGATCGATGTGTGTAACAAAGCCAAAGTACAATTAGCCGTTGGCTATCGGTTACATTATGAGCCCTATAATATGGAGATGAAAAGACTAGGGCAGGAAAAAGTTTTTGGACAAGTTCGCTTAGTAGAAGCATCCCTTGGCTATAAAAGTGCAACCCCAGGAGAATGGCGATTGAATAAAGCATTAGCGGGCGGTGGTCCGTTGATGAATCTGGGAGTGTATTGTGTTCAGGCCAGCCGTTATATTTTGGGTGAGGAGCCCATTTCAGTTACAGCGCAATTCGGACCTGTTACCAACAAGCAGTTATTTTCAGAAGTTGAGGAATCCATTACCTGGCAATTGCAATTTCCCAGTGGAGCGTTGAGTACATCTTCCAGTATGTATAACTGTGGCATTGATCGACTTTTTGCAGCGGCCGATGATGGTCTTTTTGAACTTAGCCCGGCCATTAGTTATGGACCGTTTAAAGGAAGAACCAGTAATGGTGAAATGAATTTCCCCGAGATCAATCAGCAAGCCACACAAATGGATGAGATATCAAAGGTGCTGTTAGAAAATAAAAAATTACCAAGCCATATTGCAGGTGAGGAGGGAATGAAAGATATGAAGGTACTTGAAGCTATTTATTCAGCAGCAGCGAGTGGCAAAAGAGTTTCGTTGATTTAAGCAGGTAGTGTTAAGAATGAGCAACAAATAAGATCATCCGAAAAACCCAACACCATGTGCCATTAATCCTGCCAACAATGGAATGATGAACAGCAGCAGTAATTCAAATCGCAACATCCAAAAAACAACAGATGGAATTTTTATTCTTTCCTCTGGATTACCTTTTCTGTTTTTAATAAAGAAAACAGTAGGGTAGATGGATAGAAGACCGATGGTAATGAACAGGGTTATTTTCAAATGGAAAATCCAGTTCTTACTATAATATACTGACGGCTTTCCATAGCCACCCAACCACAAGGTTAATCCAACAGTAAGTAATATCAAGGCGGCAATACCATACACAGCATCAATTCTGGACAATCTCCCAATCTCTGCCCGACTCAATTCCTTTTTGAGCAGCAAATGCTCTGATACCAAAGAGCCAACAATGGCGAAAATGCTGATGAAGTGAAGGTATCGCAAAATAATTTCGGTTGTCATGCTTTCTTTTTTGAGTTAGTCTTTCTCTGTAATACTAAAAAAATCAATCTAATTAAGCCAGCACTAAAACCTTAAACTCACATGTGCTTGCCGTTATTTGGGATATCCTGAAAACTTCCCCTGATTTTTTAGATACGTTTCACTTTTTGTTCCGATCTTACAAAGGTCATTTAATAGCACGTGTATGGATATTCTTTCAAACATTTTTGGTCCGGATAAAGAAGGATTAAGAAGAAGTCATGTAAAAAACCTGATTACCATCGCCCTCGCGGACGGACACTTGTCAGAAGACGAATGGGAATTATTGGTTTACCTGGCATCACGTTTAGGAGTAGGTGAGGAAGAAATAAATGCCATAAAAGAAAACCCTGAAGCTGTCACTTTTGTGATGCCCAAAACACATGATCAGCGTGTTCAACAAATTGAAGACCTGGTATTGCTCATGTCCATCGATCATGACATCAATCCAAATGAAGTTGAGCTCTGTAAGAAAATTTCGTTGAAGCTTGATGTGCTGCCTCAAATTGTAGACAGTATCATAGCCGGAAGACATGATGAAAAACAATAAGCTTCAATACTACATTCACCCTTGATCTGCGAACTACACTCTAACTATAACCAATTCGTTTAGTTGAACAATTAAATTATCCTTTATGAAAATTTCTCTTCGTACTGCATTAGTCCTAATATTTTTGTTGACCTGTTCCGTTTCGTTTGCCCAACAGTTTAAAGCATTATTATTTACTAAAACCGATGGCTTTCATCATGAATCCATTCACGAAGGAGTAACGGCTATTCGTCAATTGGCTAATCGCAACAACTTCACCGTAGACTGGCAGGAGAATGCGTCTATTTTCAATGACAAGGCACTGGAGAATTATAGTGTTGTGATATTCCTAAATACCACAGGAAATATTCTAAATGAGGAACAACAGGCTGCCTTTGAGAAATTTATTAAGGCCGGAAAAGGATTTGTTGGAATTCACAGTGCATCAGATACAGAATACGAATGGCCATGGTACACAAAGATGGTTGGCATGATGTTCAAAATTCATCCTCAACAGCAAACAGCTTACCTGAAAGTAGAAGACAGCAACTTCCCAGGTATGGAACGTTTTCCAAAAAAATTACTATGGACAGATGAATGGTACGAATTCGGTCCACGAAAAGCGGATGATCTGCATTTCTTAATTTCGGTTGATGAGAAAACATACAACCCATATGCCAAGTGGGGCGAGAATGAAGGCAAAGGAATGGGAGCTTTTCATCCCATATCGTGGTATCATAAGTATGACGGAGGTCGTTCCTTTTACACCGCATTGGGGCATATTCCACTAACGTTCTCTGATCCTATTTTTCTCGATCATTTGTATGGAGGCATATATTGGGCCGCTACGGGTAGTGGTATTTAAAAGATAGACCGAGGCATATACTCACTTGAGGATGTATGTTGATTATTTGTAATTGATATTAAAGGCTGTCTGGAATATATCTATTCCTGTATGAATGGCGACTGATCTTTTGAATAAGTCAATGTAAGCTGGTGCATTGCTCGCGTGCATGCAATGTACAGCATGCTTCGATCCACATCGGTTCGATAATTTCGGCCGGAGGCAAACGGCACAATAACTTCATCAAACTCCAAACCTTTTGCCAAGTGAACTGTAGTAATTACAATACCTTCTTTAAATGATGTGCTGTCTGCAGTAAGTAGATGAGCATTCAACGATTTTACTTCTTCATATACAAATTCAGCCTGATCAAGAGTTTTACAGATAATGCCAAGCGATTGATGCCCTGAATTTTTGAATGAACTAATGATCCTCTTAATCTCTTCGATTTCTTCTGTGTTGTTTTGAAACCCTTTCACATCAGGATTCTCACCATGACGTTCCATGGCTATAAGACTTGGATTGCTTCTTATACGTTGAGTGAATGCGGTGATCTCAAAGGTTGACCGATAACTTCTGAAAAGCTTTACAATGTCTGCTTGTGGAAAAACACGTTCAATACCTTCAGCCGATGATGCACTATGTAAATTGACGGGCTGATTCACATCACCCAGAATAGTCATCTTACATTTAAAGATTCTGGATAACACAGAATATTGAACAGGTGTATAATCCTGCATCTCATCTACCAACAAATGTTTTACATGATCGTACGATTGCAAACCTTCCATTCTGATTTTGCAATAGATCAGCGGAAAAACATCCGAATACTCTAAAATACCTCCATGGTCAACCTTGAATAATTCAGGTCTTCCGATCCGGGTATAGAAATCTTTATAGAGATCAAATACATTCGTTGCCTTTAACATTTTAGGCATGGCTTCCCAGATCTGTGTTTTCTCGTGGCCTGTTAACTTGCGCTTCGTGAAGTCTCGTACGTAGTTCTGAATATCTTTGATTACTTCATGCGAACGTTTTAACAACGGTATCCTATAATATTTTTTAAATCGTTCTTCTATAAAGGGAAATGGAACAACAACGTTTCCAACACGCAGCTCAGTAAAATTGAAGTAATTATTCTCAATGTAAATAAGATGTTGATTGAGCTTACTTAAAAATTCGAATGATGATTTAAACTGAATGCGCTCAACGAATGCCGGGTCAGGATCATCAAGCAATAATGAAACCTGTTCAAAGAAAGTTTGAAACGGATATTTATGTTCCAACAATTCGGTGGCTAGTTCTTCCATGCCCATCTCTGGAATTTGCTCTTCACCTAGTTCAGGCAATACCTGGGATATGTAATCGGCAAATACTTTGTTGGGTGAAATAATCAGAATGTCTTTTGAGGTAATTTCTTCTCTGAAACGATATAGCAAAAATGCAATACGATGAAGAGCAATGGAAGTTTTTCCGGATCCTGCAACACCCTGGATAATCATAACAGGTGCAGTTTCATTTCGGATAACAGCATTCTGATCGCGCTGAATAGTGGCGACAATATTCTTCATCTTATCGTCACTCGATTTGCTTAACTCTTTTTGAAGAATGTCATCATGAATATTTACAGCATTTTCAATCATGAACTCCATCCTCCCTTCTTTGATTTTGTATTGACGCTTTAATACAATCTCTCCACTGATTTTTCCGGAAGGAGTTTCGTACCATGAATCACCCAATTCGAAATCATAAAACATGGAAGAGATGGGAGCGCGCCAATCATAAATTAAATTGGAGCGAAGTGTTTCATCAAAAAAAGTATAGATGCCGATGTAGCCTAAAGTCTTTTCCTTATCATCTTCTGATACAAAGTCGATACGACCAAAATAAGGTGACTCACCCAATTTCATTAATTTCTTTTTACGTGCTACAGCCGATTCTCCTGTAAACGCCATACGATTGATAGACTGGCCGGCAGCCACCATGTCAGCATCATCCATTCCGGATTGGTGTTCATAGATGTACTCTTTATTCTGCCTGAGTTCTTTGGAATATTGTTTTACACTATCATCGACTCGCCTGATAGCTAACATCAATTTTTCTTTGATTTCCTCAAGGTATTCGCGCTCTTCTTGTTCTGGAGTGTGGATCATCGCTGTAATTATGTGCAAAGATTCGAAATTCAAGCTAAATCCTGAATTTTAAAGTGCGAGTATACAGGTTGCTATGGAAATAATCTAGTCTTGAAATTAAGTTTACTTACGTGTGGCCTTTAAACAAGCCTATACAAAAAACAAAAGGAGCGAGGTTGCTCCTTTTGTTTCAGTATTGTGGTGAAATTTTGAAAATGAAATTGTCCTACGAAAATTATTCGTGGTGCGTATTGTTACCTTGTTCGGCAGCGTTCACATCGCGCACGTTCTTTTGAACAGCTACAGCAGCGAACAATGCCAGCAAAAATGAAAAGGCGTAGAATCCTTTTTCACTTGGAAGCAACTCCGCATTCCACAATCCAACAACTAATAGCACAATCGCTAAAATCGTAGAGAACCAGCTTAGCCCATAATAGATATCCGTTACCGGGAGATTCTCTAGCCTGTCCCTCACACTCTTTTGTAATGACACAACTGAAAAGAGACCGAACATAAGAACCGTGAAGTAATACCCTTTCTCATTGAGTTGCATGTCTGATCTCCAGAGTCCGATTAAGTATCCGATCATACCGGTACCTAAGGCAACCCAGGACGCGCCAATAAATGCACTTGATGGTTTTTGAGTCATAGTTAATTGGTTTTAGTGAATGAAAATGCGTCAATCAAATTTCACAAGAATGAATCCTGATGCAATGCATTTTCTATTTAGAAACCGTGAGTAAAAGTAAAGATCAATTCAATATTGAATGTGGTCTTGTTAGAAAGAGAATTTGAAATTCAATTGAATAGGAGATGTCATGAAATGAAATTTGTCATGATTCGTTAGAATTAACTTTCATCGGTAAACGAAAGCCCTGGACGAAGGTTGTCTCCCTTTTATTATTTGGATCATTTCTATCTTCATTTAAAGCCTAAATCCTGACTTTGTGTATAATGTAACATTTGGAGATGACTTTCGTTTCATTAACTTTGTAATTCAAAGTACTTTTGATAGTATCGATCAGTAGCACTTTTAGGTACACTTAAAGATTAACACGATGAATGATGCTGAAAAGAAACTGATTCAAAATATCCGATTGACTTTAACGCTCTTCATGATCGGACTTGTCCTTAGCGGGCTCACCGCTCTTCCTATTGAATGGCAACTTCAATGGGCACATAAATGGAGTAAAGATTTCGATAAAGATCAACCGCTATTTCAATGGCTTGAATTTGTTTATCAGGGTGTGAAAGAAACGAATGCTAAATATCCCTTTATTTCATACGGAACAGACTGGCTTGCTTTCGCTCATTTTATAATTGCACTAGTCTTTATAGGGCCGTGGCGTGATCCGCTAAAGAATATATGGGTTATCGAATTTGGAATCCTTTCCTGTTTTTTTATTTTTCCTTTTGCACTTATTGCAGGAGCGGTGCGCGGTATACCATTTTACTGGCGGATGATTGATTGTTCTTTTGGAATTTTTGGTGGATTGCTTCTGCTGAATTGTTACTATAAAGTGAAGAAGTTACAGAATGTAAATGAAAAAATAGTATGACATCAACAACAAAGAAAATCATAGTGCTCTGTATTTTTAGTGTCGCCATGGCTGCTCTTGAAAGTGCAGTTGTCGTTTATCTAAGAGCATTGTATTATCCTGATGGATTTACGGTAGTTTTTAAATTAATCAATGAGCAGATTCTTCTTATTGAAATAGTACGCGAACTGGCTACCCTTATAATGTTGGTTGGAATAGCGTATCTGACAGGAAAAGATCGCTATGACCGGTTCGCCTATTTTTTATTAAGCTTTGCTGTATGGGATATTTTTTATTATGTCTGGCTAAAGGTCTTTATTGACTGGCCTGCTTCTTTTTTTGAATGGGATATATTGTTCCTGATTCCGATTACCTGGTTAGGGCCTGTACTCGCTCCGGTTATTTGTTCAGTTACCATGATTATGTTAGCAAGTGTAATTTTGAGAAGGGATAATCGCGAGAAATTTTCCTTTTTGATCATGAGTGGTTTGCTCGTGGGTAGCCTGTTAATACTCTTCACCTTTATGCAAGACTATGGAACTCTTCTTCTAGTGACCGGATCATTATCTGATTACCCCAAACTAATGCAAAGCGAAAAGTTTCTACATGCTGCCTCAACGTACATACCCCAATCGTACAATTGGCTTTTATTCTTTCTTGGTGAATTGTTCATTGGCGTTAGTATTATGAAGCTTTATGGTTATTCTTCAGCGTCATTTTCTCAAAGCAGGTAGTATATCATGAAAATTTGAATGTAGACTTCGTATACTTTTTTAATTATTTACTCACTTACTGTATGCAGTTGTCAATCCATTAACTAAAAATGGTAATTTCATTTTCTAAATCAACCAGATCATGAATTTGAACATTGAAGCTGAAAAGCAAAATGCGTATGATGCCATTGTAGTGGGTACTGGCATTAGTGGCGGCTGGGCTGCCAAAGAACTAACGGAGAAAGGATTAAAAACACTGGTGCTTGAACGTGGGCGTAACGTAAAGCATGTTGTTGATTATCCCACCATGACCAAAGATCCATGGGACTTTCCAAATGCTGGCAGACTTACCCCGGAGGATTTGAAAATGCTACCAGTTCAATCACGCACCAACTGGATTGGTCAGGATACAAAGCATTGGTGGGTAAATGATTTAGAAAATCCTTATACTGAAAAAAAACCTTTCGATTGGATTCGTGGCTATCACGAAGGTGGAAGATCGATTATGTGGGGTAAGCAAACCTATCGCTTATCTCCAATGGATTTTGAGGCCAATGCCAAAGATGGTGTTGGTGTCGATTGGCCTATTCGTTATGATGACCTTGCTCCATGGTACGATCACGTTGAATCATACATCGGTGTAAGTGGTCAGGCTGAAGGTCTTCCTCAATTACCTGATGGAAAATTTCTTCCTCCTATGGAATTGAATTGCGTGGAAGAAGTCTTTCGCGATAAGGTGGCTGAAAAATTCGGAAGAAAAATAACGATCGGAAGAGTGGCACATCTTACCGCTGCATTGCCACATGATCCATCACGGGGAGTTTGTCAATCCAGAAATCTGTGCAGTCGCGGTTGCCCCTATGGTGCATACTTCAGCAGCAATTCTTCTACTTTACCGGCCGCTGCAAAAACAGGTAATATGACTTTGCGACCTCACTCCATTGTTCATTCTATTATATATGATGAGAAGAAAGGCAAAGCAGTTGGTGTCAGGGTATTGGATGCTGAAACAAAACAAGAAATAGAATTCTTTGCAAAAATTATTTTCCTCAATGCCTCTACTTTAGGCAGTACATTTATCTTATTGAATTCGATTTCCAATCGATTTCCAAATGGGTTAGGAAATGGAAGTGATCAGGTAGGCAGAAATTTAATGGATCACCAATATCGCACAGGGGCGGAAGCAGAAATCGAGGGATTCGATGATAAGTATTATATAGGTCGCAGACCAAATGGAATTTACATTCCTCGCTTTCGCAATGTAGGGAATGATAAAAGTTCTGACTTCATTCGTGGTTATGGATACCAGGGTAGTGGTAGTCGCGAAAGCTGGTCGCGTGGCGTTGCTGAGATGTCATTTGGTGAAGAGTTGAAAGAGTCGCTTACATCACCAGGTCCATGGAAGATTGGTATCACAGGCTTCGGTGAGTGTTTGCCATATTCGGATAACCGGGCAACATTGAATAAGGATAAGAAAGATGTTCATGGACTACCAACATTAAGCATCGAAGCAGAATGGAAAGCGAATGAGAAAGCCATGCGCAAAGATATGCGTGTTACCGCTGCCGAGATGTTAGAAGCTTCAGGCTTTAAAAATGTAAGCATGTATGATGCACCGAATAATATCGGATTGGGTATTCATGAAATGGGTACTGCGCGTATGGGTCGTAATGCAAAGACGTCTGTGTTGAACAAATGGAACCAGGTTCACGAAGCTCCGAACGTTTTTGTAACCGATGGTGCTGCAATGACTTCATCAGCTTGTCAGAATCCATCGCTTACGTATATGGCACTGACTGCCCGTGCAGCCGATCATGCTTTTAACGAATTGAAAAAAGGAAATCTATAATCGAAAAAATAGAAACGATATGAACAGAAGAGAAGCCATCCAACGAGCAAGCCTTGTATTAGGCTACGCCCTTACGGGGCCCGCTATTGTCGGAGTTTTGCAAGGCTGTAAAGCATCACCAGAACTTAGTTACAAACCTGTATTCTTTTCAGAAGATCAGGCTTTGATAATCAGTGAGCTATCCGAAATTATTATTCCGAAGACATCCACACCGGGTGCAAAAGATGCAGGAGTTCCCGGTTTTATTGATCAGATGCTGAAAGAAATTTATACAAAAGAACAGCAAGATGATTTCCTGAAAGGACTAGCGGAGTTTGATGCTGATGCTGAGAAAGAATACGGTGATCATTTTGCATTGTGTACGCCTGAACAACGAACTGCTTTAGTAAAGAAACATCATGATGCAGCTTTTGCAAAAGGAGTAGACGGTGGTTCATCTGGATGGTGGAATGCGGGCAGTGGAGGTGAAAAACCATTTATTTTGAAAGCAAAAGAGCTCACTATTCTTGGATTCTTTACAAGTGAGCCAGGGGCTACGAAAGTATTGCAATACAATCAGGTTCCTGGTGCGTTTAAAGGTTGCGTGCCTTTAGCAGAAGTTGGAAAGGCATGGGCTACATAAAGAGCAACTGCAACTGCTTAATTTCTTTGGCTAGTTGTGTAGACGAGTAGGATTCTTTTCACAATACAGCATTACATCCTTAGCATTTGGGAAGATTTTGATTTCAGGCATGTGACATACGAAGTCACATGCTTTTATTTTAGCAGTAAATTCATGTATTGAAATTTCAGAAAGGTGAGTATGAAATTCAATGATCATGTTGCTGACAAAATTAATCGTATTGGTTTCAATAAGATCCTTTAAAATTCTAAATTCAGCACCTTCTACATCAATCTTTAACATTTCGATTTCTTCAGTGATAGACCTGGATAGTTTTTTAGAATTTACTTTTTCCAGTGTATTGACATTGGATGATTTTATTATACTCATATTGAGCGATCCTGATGAGACTGAATTCTTGTAAAACTCTATTTCTCCCTCTGCATCACTTAACGCAAAATTGAACAACGAGATGTTCGTTAATTCATTCTGCTTTACATTTTCTTCTAAAATTTTGAACGTTTGAATGCCGGGTTCGAAGGCCAGAATTTTTGCAGTTGGTAATATCTTTTTAAAGTACAAAACGGATAATCCGATATTACTTCCGCAATCAATGATACAAGGAGATGTAATCGATGTAGAGAATTTGTAAACCTGGAAAATAAAAATCTCTTCGAAAAGATTAAGAAGTTGAGGATAGCTGAAGAATTGAATATGAAATCCAAGGAAATCGATAGTAAGGATATTTGAATTTGAATTCTTTTTTCCGGAATATATTTTATGATGAAGGATTGATCTTATTAACAGTTTATAATAGCACATCAATACATTCAACTTACCATACGAATAGGAGGAGGACAGAATTTTGGCAATCATCCGATAATGATGTCTCCAATATTTCATACACCAAAGAATGAATAGGTGGTAAGTTTGTCCATTGTAACAAACTTAAAGAGTAAGTACATTAAAACAACAGGTACAGTAAAACTAATTTATTTTGATTGAAGAGTATGGCTTAAAGTGTTTATCAAACTCGCCTTGATTGCCATGGTGGTAATTATTTAGATGAATGAAAGCACCCATAGCGGTTGATTGTGGCAGGTAAGAAGCAAGTATCTTTTTCTGATCAATGATGTTTGCTAATGTATTTAAGAATATTGTATTGCGCGCAAATCCACCGTCTACAAATAAAGTCTCCACCTTGGTTTGATCAATTAATTGTATGGAAACATGAAGCATCAAGAGCAAATCATAGATCAATCGATGATATGCTTCATCGGCATTTTCAAAAACAGAAATGTCCCACGATTTAATTTGATGTTCCGGAAACGGACCAGAACCTTCCATGCAGGCTGGATAAAATTCAGTTTTCTGCTCCGTTCTTATTTTCACGAAAACGGTTTCATCAAAGGGTAGTGAGTTGATAATTTCTTTGCTTACTTTAAAGTGTGAGGCAATTCTTTCAACCTGGTGATCGTGTTCCTTTCCTAATAAAAGGCGTGAGGCCATCACCTGGTCTCCATTTGATTTTAAATAGCACAAGCAGTCTTTATTGAGTTGCTCGCTTGTCAGTGAATTATGATTGAAAGGATTCAATTGAATACTCCAGGTGCCAGTGGAGATTAAAATGAAGCTGTTGTTTGAGGATTGTAGGTAAGGAATCAATGCAGCTGAACTATCGTGAAGTCCGCTGCCAACTTTCATGGAACGATGAACGGATGTATTACCATCGTTGATATCAATAGTTATGAATGCTTCTGTTGTGATGGGCGAGAGCTTTGAAACAATATCGGCATCCAGCCATTTGCTGTATTGAGCTTGTTGAAAATCCCATAAGGCAGTATGACAACCTACCGAAGTATAATCACTTACTTTCTTTCCAGTGATTAGATAAGATAGGTATTGTGGTACATGCAGTGAGCTCTTGATTTTTTTCCACAACTCTGGTTTTGTGTATTTCAGCCAATAGAGTTGCAGTCCTGAATTGAGCATACCAAGCTTGGGAGAACAGGTATGTTGTGCAAATTGATTTGAATCGAATCCTGTTTTTTGCCTCACCTCATCATAGAATTTCTTTAAGAGCTCTGGAGGCATTGGTTTTAAATAATCATAAAGAGGAGCAACGGGTTTACCATCTTCACCAAGATGGACAAAACTCGCTCCGTGTGCCGTGAAATTAGCAGCGGTTATCTTGAAGTCTCTGGAATTTAGTAATGTATTCCATTCTGATTGTAACCATCGGGTAAGGGAGTTAATGTCTTCACATGGAAAACCATCATCATCTTTTATCAATGGAAGGGTGTGAAGTTTTTCGAAAAGTATTTTTCCGTCACGATCGAACAGCAGAATTTTTTTATTGGTTTTGCCAACATCAAAAATGACTGTTGCCTCTGTCATAATCCGGAGGCTACCGATTGTTTACCCCTTTGAGCAATTCGATTTCCCCTGACATTAGCGGCTCGAAAAACATCCAGCGGTTTTATTGCACCGCCTTTTTGAAGCATGGCTTCTGCTACCAAGGGGCGAACATCAATTTGAAAAGTATCTTTCAGAATTTCTTCTGCATGTACAACGTCATTTTCTTCTTGTGCTGCCGTTAATGCTTTCCGATCCACAAGCAATGCTTTTGCATAGGTAGTTAAGATCATATTAACGGATTGCATTAAGTCCTCTAAAGGATCTTTTGTATTGTGACTGGCGTCAATCATCCACGCCAAATTTGGATTCTTCACTTTCTTGTCTGTCATACCATCAACCAATTCATTAAAGATCAGAAAGAATTGATAGGGTTTTATACTTCCTGTCGTAAGATCATCATCTCCATACATGGATCCATTAAAATGAAAACCACCCAACCGTCCGAAGTACATGAGTCGTGCTACGATTTGCTCAATATTTGTATTCGGTAAATGATGACCAAGATCAACGAGTACGTTCGCTTGTTCACCAAGTTGCTGACATAATGAATATGAGGTACCCCAGTCGGGAATGACCATCGAATAAAAATTGGGTTCGTAGGGCTTATATTCAATCAATACATTCCAGTCCGAAGGCAATGCATCGTAAATTTCAACCAGCGACTCGTGTGTTCGCTCGTATGATTTTCTAAAGTGTTGTTGTCCTGGAAAATTTGTTCCATCCGCAAGCCATACCGTTAAAGTCTTTGCATCAAGATTTTTTCCATGTTCAATGCATTCAATGTTGTGTTGAATGGCTTGTTCTCTTACTGATTTGTTCGCATGACTCAACGAACCAAACTTATAGGAATGTTCTTGTCCAATTTGATCTTGAAAGGTATTCGAGTTTACAGAATCAATAATAAGTTGATTGGCATGCAATGATTCTTTCACTGCAGCAATATCTTTCGGTATATCCCATGGAATATGCAAAGAGATTGAATTTGATGATTGATTTAAGGCATGGAGTAATCCAATGTCTTCAATCTTTTCCTGAAGATTGCGTGGCTCGCCACCGATTGAAAATCTCCCGAATCGTGTGCCACCACTTCCTAACGCCCAACTTGGAATGGCCACTTGAAAGCTTTTGATCTGATGCAGAAGCGCATTTACATCAAAACCTTTTTTGATGAGAAGCTCGCACAAATAATTTAGTTGTGTTGTATGCTCTGCTGCAGACCGTTTATTTTCTTTTTCGATGAATCCTTTAATTTCCATGAGTTGAAATTTAATATTCGTTTCTACCGAACAAACGAAGCAGCAAAACCACCATCCACATTCAATACGTTTCCGGTTGATTTACTTAAGGTACCATCAACAAAAGCCAATACAGCTTTGGCAATATCATCGGGTAGAATTTCCTCGTTTAGTAAAGAGCGCTTGGCGTAATGCGCAGGCAATTCATCTACCGTTACACCATACGCTTTCGCACGACCCTCGGCCCAACCGCCTTCCCATATTCTGCTGCCACGCAATACAGCATCCGGATTTACGGTGTTTACTCTGATTTTATCTTTACCTAACTCTGCAGCGAGTAATCTACTCATATGAAGTTGTCCTGCTTTTGCAGTTCCGTAGGCTGCGTTATTCGGTCCGGCAAACAATGCATTTTTACTTGCGATGTTTACAATGTCTCCATCTAACTTTTGCTCGCGCATAGTTGATACAGCACACTGACTCACTAGGAATTGTCCCTTCACCAAAACATTTTGCAATATATCCCAATCAGCAATAGTGGTTTCTTCCAATGCTTTTGAAATGGAAAGCCCTGCGCAGTTTACTGCGATGTCAATTCCGCCAAATTGTAAGATGGTCTGCTTTAATGATTCTGCAATTGCTTTCTGATCCGTTACGTCAATCTTTACACTCAGCGCATTATCCTTACCATATTTCTGACGAAGTTCTGTTTGCGTTTCTTCCAGCAACTCACGATCGGCCACCACAACACACGCTCCGTTTTGTAAAAACTTTTCAGCGATGGCTTTCCCAATTCCTCCTGTTCCTCCTGTTACATAAGCAATCTTGCCAGATAATGTTTTGGGTTTTGGCATACGCTGAAGTTTTGCTTCCTCTAACAGCCAATACTCAATATTAAAAGCTTCCTGCTCTGACAGTCCTGTGTATTCTGAAACGGCTTCAGCGCCACGCATTACATTGATGGCGTTAGTATAAAACTCCGCAGCAACGCGAGCAGTTTGTTTGTCTTTCGAGAACGTAAACATGCCAACACCAGGATATAAAATCACCACCGGATTCGGATCACGCATCGCAGGACTATCAGCATGTTTACAATTGTCGTAATACGATTTGTACTCTAAACGATATTTCTCAAACTGTTCTTTCAATTTCAATTGAACTACTTCTGATTTTAAATCTGTATCCATAGCAACATCCAATACAAGTGGACGAATCTTAGTACGAAGAAAATGATCGGGGCAACTGGTTCCTTTCGCTGCCATTGCATTTAAATTTTTGCTTGCTACAAATTCGAGTACAGCGGGAGCATCAGTAAAGTGCCCTACCATTCTTCGATAGCTCGAAGCCAATCCACGTAAAGTAGGCATGAGCTTAGATGCCTGATCTTTGCGCTTATCTTCACTGAGATTTTCAAACTTCACTCCACCAAACACAGCACGTTTCTTTCCAATATTAGTATTGAGATAAACGGAAGCTTGTTCAATTACTTCCAATGTATTGATATACGAATCGTATGAAGTTTCACCCCATGTGAACAGTCCATGTCCACCAAGAATGATTCCTCTCAACTTTGGATTAGCTTTTACAGCCTGCTCTAATTTTAATCCCAAATCAAATCCCGGACGTTGCCACGGAACCCATGCCATTTTATCTCCCCACAAGTCGTGCATGATGCTTTCTCCGTCTTTACTCGCAGCAATAGCAATGATGGCATCGGGATGTAGGTGATCGATGTGTTTATACGGAAGCAATCCATGCAAAGGTGTATCAATAGAAGGAGCTGCGGATTTCAGATCAAACATGCAATAGTTGAGCAAGTCAACCATTTCATCTTCAAAGGCGAGTCCGCGATAGCGTTTCTTCAGAGCATGAAGTTTCTCTACATATAAATTCGCGCACCCTGCTTTCGTTAACGTGCCAATATCGCCACCCGAACCTTTCACCCACATAATGGAAGCTTGTTCACCACTGAGCGTATCCTGATCAAATACCTTTACGGATGTATTGCCACCTGCGTAGTTGGTGAGTCGTAAATCAGCACCTAACAGATTGGAACGGTAAATGAACAAGTCGACCTCACTATCTTTTAATGAAGCGGCTTTTGCCTCATTCCACAAATAGCTTACATGTTGAAACTGGGTTGTTTTCATCTTCTTAGTGTATGAAATTTACTACCTATTGATAGATTTCAAAAGTCAGGAATATTTAATCATTAACCTTCCTGTACTATCTGTTCTGGGATCGAAAAAACGAAGATTGTGATAAATGGGGATGTATTTCGGTTTTAGTTTTATAATTTACCTAACCAATACTAACCAGATGAAACAACCTTACAGTCTTTGCCTGCTCTTGTGTTTTTGCGTGCTTATATCCTGTGCACAGAAAAAAGAGATCCGTCTCATTGTTCGGGGTGATGATATGGGTTTTTCGCATTCTGGTAATGAAGCGTTAATAAAATGCTATAAAGACGGGATTGAAAAATCAATCGAGGTTATTGTTCCTTCACCCTGGTTTCCGGAAGCCGTGAAGTTGCTGAAAGAAAATCCATCGGTTGATGTAGGTCTTCACATTGCGTTTACCAGCGAGTGGGATAATGTAAAATATCGGCCCGTTAGTAATTGCCCCAGTCTCACCGATGCAAATGGATATTTCTTCCCGTTTATCTGGCCAAACAAAAATTATCCAGGCCAGGCCCTGCTCGAAAATAAGTGGACGTTCGCGGATGTAGAAAAAGAACTTCGTGCTCAAATTGAACTTGGAGTAAAAAATATTCCGCGCGTGAGTCATATCAGCGCACACATGAATAGCTATGGCATGCGCGATGATGTAAAAACATTGGCGAAGAAATTGTCGAAGGAGTATAAGATCGACATTGATCTCGAAGAATTAGGAGTGAAATACATTGGCTACAGTGGCCCGACTGGGACATCCGAAGAAAAAGTAAAGAGCTTTATTTCGATGTTGGAGAGTTTGAAACCGGGAGAGACGTATTTATTTGTTGATCATCCTGGATTGAACACACCTGAACTTCAGGCCATTCACCATATTGGATATGAAAATGTAGCAGTCGATCGTCAAGGCGTTACTGATGCATGGACTGACCAGCGTGTGAAAGATGCTATTAAGAAACTGGGAATTCAATTAATCAGCTATGCTGACTTAATTAAATAGATCATAAAAATCAAAAGTACTCATACAACCAAAACGCCAATCATATGCCTGTAAAGAAACAAGACATTCCTTCTGCTGAAAATCTTTCCAGAAGAAATTTTATTAAGAATGCAGCAGTGGCAGCCACCGCCTTCACAATCGTTCCACGCTTTGTATTGGGAGGTAAAAACTTCATCCCACCAAGTGATACGCTTTACCTTGCGGGCATTGGTGTCGGGGGCAAAGGGGAAAGTGATTTGAATGAATGTGCCAAAAGCCCGAATGTAAAAGTTTCATTCCTCTGTGATGTTGACGACAGACGAGCAGAAAAATCACGCAAGAATTTTAAGGACGCAAAGTACTTTAAAGACTTTCGCGAATTGCTCGATAAGGAAAACAAAAATATTGATGCAGTTACCATTTCAACACCTGATCATACACATGCCGCTATAGCGATGAATGCAATGGAAAGAGGAAAGCATGTTTATGTGCAGAAGCCATTAACATGGAGTGTGTACGAAGCACGTACTTTAACCGAAGCTGCGCGCAAGTATCAGGTAGTAACGCAAATGGGAAATCAAGGCGGATCGGGTGATGGCGTAAGAAGAATGAAAGAAATGTATGATGCAGGTTTGATCGGTGATGTTACGCGTGTATCTGCGTGGACCAACAGACCGATATGGCCTCAGGGAATACCGGTCCCAAAAGACAAACAAGAAATACCAAAAGAACTCGATTGGAATTTGTGGCTGGGTCCTGCTCCCGACATTGATTACTATTCTGGTTATGTACCGTTCGGATGGAGAGGGTGGACTGCCTTTGGTACAGGTGCGATGGGTGACATGGCATGTCATATTTTAGATCCTGCGTTTCGAATTCTTCCCATTGATTATGCATCTGATGTGGAGTGTAGTTTCACCGGCACATGGGGCAATAGTTTCAATGAAGTTTTTATTCCGGAAAGTTTTCCGTCATCCTCGGCTATGTATTTTACATTCCCGGGTAAGAATGGAAAACCCGATGTGAAATTATCGTGGATGGATGGTGGTATTAAACCAGAGCGACCTGCTGAGTTAGGTGCTGATGAACCCATGGGTGATTGGAGTGGTGGTATCATCTTCGAAGGAACAAAAGGGAAAGTAATGGCCGATTGTTATGGAGCAAATCCACGATTGTTGCCCACTTCTAAAATGAAAGATTTAGTACTCGAACAAAAGTTGGCGCGCGTACCGGAAGGACATTATGTGCAATGGGTGAATGCTTGTATGAAAGGATATGGCAAAGCAGAACTAAGTTCTTCATTCGATTATGCGGGCCCATTCACAGAGGCAATTTTGATGGGCGTTCTGGCATTGAAGAGTTATTATGTAAAAGATGGAAAGAATTATCCGGGAAGAAGAAAACTATTGTGGGATGCGAAGAACATGAAAGTAACGAACGTTCCACAAGTGAACGACCTGGTGAGACGTGAGCCCCGTAAAGGATGGACGATATAAACTATTTAGACAACCGGATTTTATTCAAATGAAAAGAACACCTATTCTATTTTTTCTATTTGTCACTTTACTTAGCCATGCTCAGCAAAAAGCAGCTCAGACATTCACGATGGCCAAGTCACCGGAAGAAGCTGGTTTTTCAACTGAACGATTGAAGCGACTGGATGCATTGATGCAATCTTTTGTTACAGAGGGAATCGCACCCAATGTTGTGACCTTCGTTGCACGCAATGGAAAAGTGGTAGCATACAACGCTTATGGATACAGTAACCTTGAGCAAAAAACGCTACTAAAGAAAGACGACATCTTTCGGATCGCATCTCAGACAAAAGCTGTGGCTACCGTTGGATTGCTCACACTTTTCGAACAAGGTAAATTTTTATTGGATGATCCCATCTCGAAATACATTCCTGAATTTAAGAATCCACGGGTACTCGAAAGTGTAGATGCTAAAACCAATACCTATGAAACGCGACCGGCAAAAAGCGAAATCACTATCAGACAATTATTAAGTCATACCGCAGGTATTCCATATGAGCATCCGTTGGATAGCAGACCAGAATTTAAAGTACCATTCTTTAACTCAACACAACCAGAAGTATTGGCAGATGTAATCAAGCGACTTGCTGCACGACCGCTCACCCATGATCCGGGTACAGCATTTGTCTATGGATTGAACACCGATGTAATTGGTTATCTGATAGAAATTCTGAGCGGAAAAAAATTAGATGTTTTTCTGAAAGAAAATGTTCTTGATCCGTTGGGCATGAAGGATACGTATTTCTATTTACCGGAAGATAAAGCAAAACGATTGGTTGAGTTGTATTCGAAAGATTCAGAAACGACCCCCCTTACACTTCATACCAATAATGAGTATCGCCACTCGTCAACCATGGGAGCGAAGACGTATTTCTCTGCTGGTGCAGGATTGGTGAGTACCATTGAAGACTATGCAAAACTTTGCCAGATGCTATTGAACTATGGAAGCTTTAACAACAAGCAAATTCTGGGAAGGAAAACAGTCGAGATGATGTTTCGAAATGAGATTGGTGATCTTGAAGTGTGGGACCGCAAAGATAAGTTTGGTTTGGGCTTGCAGATCATCACGGAAGAATCACATTATGGAGCGAATACAACTCCTGGTTCTTTGACTTGGGGCGGAATGTATTGTTCAGAATATACAATCGATCCGAAAGAAAATTTGATCTTGCTCGTGTTCACGAATGTTCATCCCTATGCGCACTACGGAGAGTTTGTTCGCAAATTCAGAATCAGTGTTTATCAGGCGCTGAAGTGATAAAATTATTTCGGTAGACGCTAATCGATTTTAGATTTATGCAGGTGGATCGCTCTTTCAGTATAAGAGTATTGGATTTGCCATTTAGATTTACTTGCTTGTAACATGCCTGAGCCACAACCTAAATCCGGAACCATTGGTATCTGGACAAGCACTTCGCTTGTGATGGGTAACATGATTGCATCCGCCATGTTCATGTTGCCAGCAACACTCTCCACTTTTGGTAGCATTAGTTTAGTAGGCTGGTTGGTCTCTGGCTTCGGTGCAATTTGTCTTGCTTTGATGTATAGTTGGTTAAGTCAGTTAATGCCCATAGCCAACGGAGGGCCTTATGCCTATACACGCGAAGGTCTTGGCGATTTCGCAGCCTTTCTTGTAGCCTGGGGATATTGGATATCGGTTTGGTGTACCAATGCCGCGATCGCGGTAGCATTCGTTAGTTACCTCACTGTTTTTTTGCCAGCGCTTGGAACGAATTCTTTTCTAGCGGTCGGAACGGGTCTGTTTGCTATTTGGTTCTTAACCTGGATTAATACAAGAGGTATTCGCGAAGCCGGTGCTATTCAGATTGTAACCACTATTTTAAAAATAGCTCCTCTTGTACTCGTTACCATTGGAGGGATATTTTACATTCATACCGAAAATTATTTTCCATTCAACAGTAGTGGTGTTTCAGATATTAGTGCAATAACCACAACGGCCACACTTACCCTGTTTGCTTTTTTGGGTTTGGAATGCGCTACTATTCCTTCCGGTAGAGTTAAAAACCCAGAGACGACAATTCCGCGTGCTACCATGTTAGGAACGTTGGCAGTAACAGCAATTTATATTTTAGGAACAGTAGTGATTATGGGTGTATTACCACCCTCTGAATTACAAATATCAAAAGCCCCCTTCGCTGATGCAGCTGCAAGTATGTGGGGAGATTGGGCGCGCTACCTGGTTGCGGGAGGAGCAGTAATGTCTACGTTCGGTGCATTGAATGGATGGTTGCTTATGCAAGGACAAATACCTGCAGCGGCAGCAGCTGACAAATTATTTCCTTCTATTTTCAAAAGAGAAAACAAATTTGGTGCACCGGTATTCAGTGTGGTGGGATCAAGTGTTTTGGTTTCATTTGTTATGTTGATGAATTTTAGTCGCAGTCTGGCAGATACTTATCAGTTCATTATTTTACTTTCAACCATGACGGTCTTGGTACCGTATCTTTTCTCTGCTGTTTCGTATGCGATTCTTGCTGTGCGATCGAATAATTTGAAATGGAACAATAGTGTAAAACTCGGAATTGCTATGTTGGCATTTTTATATTCGATGTGGGCCGTGGGTGGCTCGGGTGAAGAAACCGTGTACTGGGGATTTTTACTCCTCATGGCCGGTGTTCCTTTCTACGGCTGGAGTAAAATGCGCAACCCTTAATGTTTATTCTTTGTGAACCTTCGTGTCTTGGTGCCTTCGTGGCAAAAGAGTGCATAATAAAAATAGGCCACTAAGACACAAGGTCACAAAGGGTCACAAAGTAAATCAATCAAAAATTGAAATATGAAACTTACTTGTCAGTCGGAATACGGAGCATTGCAAAGTGTGTTTATCAAGAGAGCGGCCGATGCTTTTATTGATCAGGATACCATTGCCCGCGAATGGAAATCGCTCAACTTTCTAAGTGAACCCAACAACACGGCAGCACAACAAGAATCAAAACAATTTGAAGAACTGTTAAGTAAGAATGGTTCTGAAATAAAACTCTTCTCGAAAGATTCATCCCTCACTATGGATTCCATTTATTGTCGCGATGCCAGCATTGCCACGGATAATGGAATGATCATTTGCAACATGGGAAAGCCTGCGCGAAAAAATGAGCCGTCTGTCGCAGCTAAAGTTTACAACGAATTGAACGTTCCAATTCTTGGCACAATCAAATCTCCCGGAACCGTTGAAGGTGGAGATGTAGCGTGGCTTGATCCGAAGACCCTGGCAGTCGGGCGAACGTATCGCACAAACGATGAAGGTATTCGTCAGCTTCGTGAAATGCTGGAGCCTTCTGGCGTTCAGATATTAGTAGTGCATTTGCCGCATTATAAAGGACCATCGGATGTATTTCATTTGATGTCGATTTTTAGTCCGGTTGATAAAGATCTGGCCGTTGTGTATTCACCGCTGATGCCAATTGTTTTCCGTGATGAGTTGATTAGTCGTGGCTACGCATTTGTTGAAGTGCCTGATGAAGAATTTGAATCGATGGGATGTAATGTGCTGGCCATTGCCCCTCGAAAATGTATGATGATGAAAGGTAATAACATTACAAAACAAAGAATCCTTGATGCAGGTTGTGAATTAATTGAATACGAAGGAGAGGAGATCAGTTACAAAGGTGGTGGCGGACCAACATGCCTTACACGACCTATGTGGAGAAGGATTGGTGACTAGCAATGAATCATTAATATATAGCACATGGTTTAAACCATCGGCTACATTTTAATTAAAAATGTGTGTGGCTCAATCAGGCAGAGCAAAAGCAATATACGCATCACCAGATTTTGTTCCCAACTTCCCACCACCACAGGCAATCACCAGATATTGTTTACCATTCAATTCATAAACAGCCGGTGTAGCAAAAGCAGGAGCAGGTAATGTATATTCCCAAATCAATTTTCCATTGGCTTTGTTAAAGGCACGTAGCTTTCCATCGCGTGAAGCACCAATGAATACAAGTCCTCCGGCAGTTACTACAGGGCCTCCGTAATTTTCTGTTCCGGTAGGAGGAATACCTTTCGCTTTCAGTTCAGCATATTCACCCAACGTTGTTTTCCAAACGAACTCACCCGTGTTGAGGTTGATGGCATTTAAAGTTCCCCATGGCGGACTAATCGCAGGATACCCCTCAGGACTTAAGAACTTCGTGTACCCTGTAAGTTTGTAAGGCATAAAATTTACACTATCGATTTTAACTTCACCACCATCAAATTCTTTTCTGTGATCCAGTTTGATATCGAGTATGAAGGATGCGATGGCATTCTTGTCGTTATCCGAAATGTGCTTGAAGGCAGGCATCATTCTGCGCCCGCTATTGACAAGTGTTATGAAATCTTCTTTCTTATATTTTGTTTGAATGTTTACCAGCGTAGGATTGTTACCTGTTCCTTTTCGATCTGCACCATGACAAGACGAACAGTTTTGTTTGTATAATCGCTCGCCTGCCTGAAGCCATGATTCTTTTTTGGGTTGCTCCATTTTATTTTCTCTCATCTCCATGATCCACGCCATCTCATTCGCATTTACATAGAGGATTCCGGTTTGCGGATCAAATGCAGGGCCGCCCCATTCACCACCACCATCATAACCCGGAAAAACAAGAGAAGGTATTTTTCCCGGTGGTGTGTACATATGGTCGTGTCGGTAACGCTTCAGATTATTGGTTAATCTTTCTTTTACACTGTCATCCAGATAAGGATTGATATCATTGTCTGTTAAATGCTGACGAACAAACGGAATTGGCTTTTGTGGAATGGGTTGTGTGGGCCAGACTTCTTCTCCGACAAGATCGCTTGTCGTATCAACGCGAGTTTCGACAATGTCGAATACTGGTTTTCCATTTTCGCGTTCGAATACATAGACCATTCCATTCTTTGTGGTTTGTGCAACAGCATCGATTAGCTTTCCATTTTTATTTAGAGTGATTAGTGAGGGAGGTGTGGGCAAATCTTTATCCCACAAATCATGATGCACGAATTGATAATGCCAGATGTATTTTCCGGTTGCAGCATCCAGTGCTAGCAGGCAGTTGGCAAATAAGTTTGAGCCTTTGCGTTTGCCTCCATAAAAATCGTAAGCCGCTGATCCGGTGGGAGCGAAGAGTATTCCTCTTGTTTCATCCAATGAAAATCCGCTCCAGGTATTGGCTCCACCCATGTGTTTCCAGGCATCTTTGTCTTTCCACGTTTCATAGCCCAGCTCACCCGGTTGAGGAATCGTATGGAATATCCATTGAAGTTTTCCGGTCAATACATCGAACGCCCTGATGTGACCAGGTGCAGAGGGCGGTGCTTCATCCACGCGGGTACCCAAGATGATTAAGTTTTTATAAATAACTCCGGGAGAAGTATTCACCACAAACAAATCGTTTACTTCACGACCAAGTCCTTCGTGCAAATCAATTGAACCCTTGTCACCAAAGGAAGAAATCGGCTTGCCAGTGTTGGCGTCCACGGCAAATGTATTCGAACCTGCAGTAAAGAATATTCGCTTGTCATCTTTGCCATCGGTCCAGTAAGCAACACCGCGACTATTGATCATGATGTGCTGGAACATGGGATTGATTTCAGATATCGATTTTGAATTCGAATCAAATACCCATTTCTCTTTTCCGGTTAATGCATCAACAGCAAACAATTTCATCTTCGGACCAACACCATATAACACACCATCCACCATAATGGGATTGCATTGTATTTGTGAACCGTATACGGTATCCGCGTCACCAGTATGATAGGTCCATGCCACTTGCAATTGATTGACATTAGAAGTATCAATTTGCGTTAGCGAAGAATACTTCATCGCCTCCTTACCTCCATTATAAACTTCCCAGGACTTATATTCTTTGCCTGATTTACTACAAGAGAGCAGCAAGATCAGACAAGACGTAAGAATGCCAACGTTCTGAAAGGATTTGGAATTTTTCATGAGTTGTAGTTGAGAAGAATAAAAATAGCGAATTAAAATGAACTTGTCGACTATCCTTCAGGGAGTTGATTACTTCGGATTTTACCTTTTTCAATCTGGTAAATTAATGTTTACTTGCTCCACTATACCGGAATACTATATCACCCCATCCCATGAAAAGAATATTTGTCGTTTTATTATTTACCGTTCTTGTTGCTGATATTTCTGCACAGAATAAAAACACTTCAGGCAATCCCATATTTCCCGGGTGGTATGCTGATCCGGAAGGAATCATTATCAAGAATAAATTCTGGATTTACCCTACATATTCTGCCCGATATGAGGAGCAGATTTTTATGGATGCCTTCTCTTCTTCTGATCTCATCACCTGGACAAAACATGCACGCATCATTGATACCACTTCAGTGAAGTGGGCAAAGAAAGCGATGTGGGCTCCGGCTATTGTAGAGAAGGATGGAAAATACTTTTTGTTCTTTGGTGCGAATGATGTTCACGAGGGTGAAGTAGGTGGCATAGGAGTGGCTGTGGCCGATCAACCTCAAGGTCCGTTTAAAGACCTTATTGGAAAACCATTAATCAATGAAATTAAAAACGGTGCTCAGCCCATCGATCAATTTGTGTTTAAGGATAAGGATGGTCAGTACTATATGATTTACGGAGGATGGGGACATTGTAACATCATTAAATTGAAAAATGATTTTACAGGATTTGTTCCTCATACTGACGGCACAACCTTTAAAGAGATTACACCAAAGGATTATGTAGAAGGTCCCTTTATGTTTATCCGAAATAATAAATATTATTTCATGTGGTCAGAAGGAGGATGGACTGGACCGAATTATAAAGTAGCCTATGCTATTTCGGATTCCATGTTCGGACCGTTTGAGAGAATTGGAACTGTGTTGCAGCAGGATGCAGCGGTAGCTACGGGAGCAGGGCATCATTCAGTGATGAAACATCCAACAAAAGATCAATGGTATATCGTTTATCATCGCAGACCGTTGGGAGAGACTGATGGCAATCATCGTGTTACTTGCATTGACGAAATGAAGTTTGATGAAAATGGTTTGATAATACCCGTGAAGATTACCTTTGAAGGAGTAAAGAAACAAACCTTGAAATAAGCTAAACTGAATTTCTTTGTGAACCTTAGTGACTTAGTGTCTTTGTGACGTGCCTTCCTTTGCCACCAACACACAAAGAAGACACAATATTAAAATGCATTCAGCCCCAGCGGGGCTACCTATTTGTAGCGCTGGGTTTCAACCCAGCGTTATGAATTAGGTATTGTGAGTGTGCCATAGAAGAATTGTGATCGATCTTCTCATGTTCTGGCACACATCGATGCTCCCCGATCTGGAATTGTGCACATACGCCAAGAGATATCGTGATTTTGATTGCATTTCGAACGTGGCGCAAAATTGAACTTGCTATATTCCCCCCCGACTTTGTCGGGGGCTACAAATAGGTAGCCCCTCTGGGGCTGGATTACTTTATACTTATTTAAGAGTTGATGTAAATGAATACAAGCCAGATCCTACTTTAATCACAGCATATCCATTCTCATATCGTATTCCCATTACTTCTTTACCATCTTCATTTACTGGAGAATTCTCTTTGCTTCTGATCCACACTTCTGCTGTTGTATTTGCGGGAATAGAAACGCTTAGCAAATATTTTCCATTCTCTATTTTCCACTCACTGCTGATTTTCCCTTTCACGGATTGATAACTTCCCTTCGCCCAAGTTAAATCACCCGCGGGTTGTGGCTTAATGATAATTTTTTCAAAGCCTGGTGATGCTGGATTGATGCCTAACAACGATCGATAAAACCATTCGTCAATTGATCCAAACATTGGATGATTTTGAGAGGGAGCATTGTCCGGATATTCCCACGTTTCCCATAATGTTGTTGCACCTTTTGAAAGCATGAATCCCCAACCCGGAAAATCTTTTTGATTGGCGATGGTGTAGGCTACTTCGTTTTGATTTCGTTCACGCAATACGTCAAACATCATCATTACGCCAAAGATCCCTGATGATACATGATTCTTGTGACGCTTGAATTCATTCATTAACACATCAAAGCTTAATTCTTTTTCAGGCGAAAAGTTATACCACAATGCAAAGAGTTGTGCGGATTGTGTTCCATTGTCAAATCGACCGGTGTTGGGGACAAGATATTTCTGAACGATTCTTTCTTTGATCTGCTTGGATAGTTTCGCGTATTGAATAGAGTCTTCTTTCTTTTCTAAAATTCCAGCAAACTCGGACGCAAGTAATGCATGATGATAATAGAATGCAGATGCGGTAAACGCTTCTGGTTTTGGATCAAGTGCTTCATGATCGCTGATGTCCCAATGAAATAATCCATCAACCGCTTTCGCTTGAAGGAAACTCATTTGTTTCTTAAAGGCTTCATAGTTATCGGCTATGATTTTCTTGTCGCCATAAAAAGTGTAAAGCTGTTTTTGCAAATAGGGAAAAGCAAGTTCCCAACCCAACGGACCAGATCCATCACCATACCCACGATCTTCAATACCATAATACGGTGCCGTCTCGGTGATGCCTCCTTCAGGCCGTTGTTCGTTTGCAAAATCATGAACAGCTTTACGGTAGAAGTTGGCCATATCAAAATTGTAGATGAAGGAGTTAGCCGTAACAACAAGATCGGCACCATAACCCATTTTCTCTCTTCCCGGACAATCACTCTGCACACTGAATACATTGCTCAAGAATGTCCAGTTGATAGTGGTGTGAATCTGATTGAACATTTCATTTGAACATGCAAATTCACCAGAAGCAGGTAAATCAGTATTCATGCGTAGCCCTTCAATTGAATTTACATCGAGCTTACCGGGCCAACCCGTAACTTCAATGTATCGAAAGCCATGGAAGGTAAATCGTGGTGACCATGTTTCTGTTCCTTTTCCTTTTAAAGTGTAGCGATCTTCCTGCCACGCAGTAGGAGGCGAACCTGCTCCTCCGTTCATATGCCAGATTTCTTTTATCTGTCCCGCCACTGTTGTTAAGTAGTTCAATGTTCCATCCGGATGAATATTCTCTCCATACTTTAATTTGATTTGTGTTCCCGCCTTGCCTTTCACTTTTATGCGGGCAACACCAGCAAAGTTTTGCCCCATGTCGACAAGATATACTCCGGGTGAAATTTCTTTTAGGCCAATGGGCTTGATCACTTTGGTGATGCGAATAGGGGATTGCATTTGTGCGCTCAGCTTTCCCGAAGGGCCTTGTGTCTTCACTGCGCTCTTCCAATTTTTAGCATTGACTTGTGGAGTTAACCAATCCAATTGCTCTAATCGTGCATCATAATGCTCTCCGAGATAAACGTTGTTGCGCACAACAGGACCAGGCGCTGTTAACCAACTTTCATCAGTAGGAATTATTTCTTCACTGTTATCGGAATAACGAATATGAATTTCGGCTTTTACACAGGGTCTTCCCGTTTCCTGAACATCGCGCAAGTTGAATCGCGAAAACATTTTTAACGGGAGAGGATTGTACCATCCATTACCCAACATAATTCCACTTACATTACTTCCTTCTTTGACAAGGGATGTAACATCATGCACCGCATACAACACTTCTTTCTTGTAGGTTGTCCAGCCCGGATCTAAAACCTGATCTCCGATTTTCTTTCCATTTAAATACGCTTCATAATACCCGAGACCCGCAATGTATAATCGTGCCGATTGAATTTTCTTCTTTGTAGTAAAAGATTTTCGAAACAACGGCATGCGATCATCCTTATAGAAATCTTCATCGCGTTCAAATTGTTTGCTGCCATCTCCGATCCAGCTTGCTTTCCAATCGGATGCTTGAAGCATAGCCGTTTCAAAAGTGGCAACGTCACTCCAGTTTGATGCTTCTCCTTTTCCGTCAAATGAACGAACACGCCAAAAGTATTTTGTGAAGGATTGTAATTCATTACCGTTGTATTCGATGTGCGTGTTTTGAGTTGAAGGTATTGCAGAATTCCACTGAGATCCTTTGCCCGAACTGATCTCACTAATATTATCACTTACAATAATTTCATACGCACTTTGATGTTGATCTCTTCCATCTATAATAAACTGCCAACTGAATCGGGGATGAGCAACCTCGATACCCAATGGATTGATTTTATATTCACAGGTAAGCAATGTTGGCTGTAGACCAGCAAATGTGGAGAGGAAAGTAAAAAGAATAAATGCCGTAAAGAAATATTTCATGGTAGATTATATCAGCATTAAAGAATTTGTGAATCAACGAATTAACTAATATTAATTCTTTCACCGGTTAACCTCGAACCTTGAACTTTAAACCTTGAACCTTCTCAAAGCCATCCATTACTCTTCAACCAATTTGTACAGCGATCCATCCAGCGCTCATCAGTGGTTTTGTTGATCATCCCAAATCCATGTCCACCTTTTTGGTAGATATGCATTTCGGCTAGTACTTTGTTTTTTCTCAGGGCCTGATAGAATACAATGCTGTTCTCTGATTTCACGGCATCGTCATCGCTCGCATGAACAAGAAAAGTAGGAGGTGTTTGTTTGGTTACCTGAAGTTCATTGGAGTAGAGTTGCACTTTCTCACGTGCGGGTTGTTTTCCGAGGAGTTGATCGCGTGATCCCATGTGCCCTACATCATGACGGAAACTGATCGCGGGATAAATCAAAATCATAAAGTCAGGACGGAGGTTAATATTTTTATCATTGGGAATGGACGAAGTTTTAAAATGTGTGCCGGCAGTGGAAGCTAAATGTCCGCCTGCAGAAAATCCCATAATGCCAATACGGTTTGGATTGACGTTCCATTCTTTTGCACGCTCACGAACAATTTTAATGGCTTGTTGGGCATCTTGAAGTGGTCCGATCTCTTTCACTTTCATTGTCGTATCGTTGGGTATACGATACTTCAAAACAAAAACCGTTACTCCGATTTCGTTAAAAGCTTCGGCAACATCTTTTCCTTCATGACCGGAAGCATTCACCCAATATCCACCGCCCGGACAAACAATCACAGCCGTACCATTTGCTTTTACTTCTGTCGGTTGAAATATGGTAAGTGTAGGCACAGAAATTCTGCTGACGATGATCATGCCATCACGTTGTTCTGTTTTCTCTTTGTTGGGTGTGGGTTTGCTGTTGGGTATAGTGCCGCTATATAATGGAATGGTAGTTTGAGCCATAGCTGGTGACATCAGGAGGATGAAGATAAGTTGGAGGATTCTGTTTTTCATAGTGGCGACTAAAATAGTGAAATATTATCAGAGCTTCGGGGCAAGCCACAAGAATCCAGCGGAGAGAATGAAGAGCATATAAAAGTAAATCGGATCCACTATTTTAGATTCCATTATTTTCTCTGACGGTATTGTTTCTGAAGCATGACTCAATATTTGATTTGACTTGATTTGCTGTGCAGTAGAAAGTGATTTCCATTCCCCTGGTTTCGATACATAATAATACTGAGAAGCGTCCTGCACGTGCATCATGTGCCATCCTGCTTCCTTTGCCCACACACGGCCATGCCACACATCATCCAGCATTACATCTTCCTGAAGAGGTATATGAATACTGTCAGCAACGAGGGTAGGATTTTCAAGTGTAGAAATGATTTCAATGTCAATCGGTTCATCCTGATAAACAGGGAACGGAGTTTTAATGTTGATCTTGGATGACGAAGTGTTATCTCTGGAAATCTTTTCAATGACAGGCGACCAAAGATGGGAATAACGAATTGAATCTCCGGCTAAGGTAAGTTGATACGTCTTTTGCAAAAACTGAAATCCGATTTTACCCAACCCCTGATTCTTATATCCGGATAGTATTCCGCTTTTGTTTTCAAGAATCGATTTTACGGAAGATGATGCGTTAATTCGAAAAGGTAATGCAGGAAGGGTTAAAGATGTTTTAGATAGGATTAAACTCGTTGTGTCCGCTTTAATCTTCAGCGCTTGAAACGGAAAGAAGTTTATTCTTCCTTTCGTTTCCTTTGAAGGATCAACATTCATCATTAATAACCCTAAACCATTTTGAATGCTTTCATGAAGCGTTGTTTGTTCAGTGGCAGAAAATGTTTTTAACTCATTAGCATCTAACATCACCAAATCAAAACGATTTAAGAGTTCGCTTGTCAGGCGAGTAAATTGTTGAGAAGGCAGATTACCATATTCAAATCTGAAATTGTTTTTAGAAAGTTGATAACGCAATACCAGCTGATGACCTTTTGAAGTGAGAAAGTTTTTAAGGTACTGAGTTTCGAAAGTAGGATAGGATTGAAGGAAAAGAATTTTTAGCGGCTTAAATTCCTCGACATGTAATGGAAGTATTTCGCTTGATGTATTGCTATCTATTTTCTTCAGAATCAATTCATACGATACATTCCCGCTTTGCTTAGGCTGGAATGAAAGCTGAAAAGGTTGATCACCCTCTTTCTCTATTAATATAGAGTCCTCCCTACCGGCAGGTCCTTTCAGCACAATCCTGGTTTTTCCCGACTCGTTATAATAGAGTCCATTAATGGTACTGGTTCTATTGGCCAGGATGGATTCATCAATATGTAATTGCGTGATGCCTTCTGTTTTGTCTGCTGGAATGAATTGAAATGTTTTGTGCTCTAACAAGTCCAGTGCATAATTCGGCAGACCTTCTCCAACAACAAACTGTATATCATCTTGTATGGAAGGTATTTCTGAATAGGAGAGTAGCTTCGATCCTTTATGAGATTTTACGCCTTCAATATGTTTTAGCGTTGCACGGCTATTGAGTTGGAGAAGACTATCGACTTTGGTTTGATCATAATTTGCAGTTAATAGAATAATAGAAGATGACTTCTCAACTTGATAGGTAGGCTGTAATATTATTCCAGCCAACGCCAGTATCATCAAACAAACAGAAATGATTCGCAAAACACGAAGCGATTGTTTTCTTTTCCATTCTAGCCAGATAAAAAATGCGGCAAGCACAACAAGTACTGAAGTAACAAGTTCTAAAGGAAGCAGAGCATTGAATGACACCATCTCGTTTAGTTATGTAATACATTATACCTTGAGAAATCCCTCTGTTTTCCTCTGCGTTCTCTGCGCCTCTGCGGTAAGACTTCACACATCATATTAATTTCTCAACGCTTCAAGGTTCCGAATAAACGACTGATCAATAGTATGCAGACTTTGTTGTGTTGCCTGTGGTGATGTGGTTTCATTCGGCAAAATATTCCAGAATGCTTTTCTGATTTCTTTTAATGCCTCTGCTTTCTTATCCGCTTCAATCTTGTTTTCGGTAAGGGAAGAGATCAGTGATAAACTCTTTAGATATTTTCCTGGCTGACTCAATGCAACAACCGATAATTCCTGCCCCGCCTTTAAGAATTGATTTTTCTGTGCAGGCGTAATGCTGATTGTTTTTTGCTGAAGCAACTTCTCAATTACCAAAACAGCTTGCTTAATATTGGGATAGGCATTCATCTTTTGCTTTTGATATTGAGCAGATGAGTTTTCAATCTCCGCTAAATCGCCCGTTAATCGTTTCTCTTCTTTTAATGGTGGCGGATCAAACCCGGTGCGATGTACATACACCCTCGAATCCTGGCTAATCTCTTTCAACAACTTCAATGCCTTGTATTGATACGGCAATGATTTTTCCGGTTGATACAAACGCAAATACAATTCCGCATCCCACATAATGGTGAGCGCTGCTTTCAATTTGGCTTTGATGGATTGAGTGAAGAAGGTTGCTTCTTCTTCATCATCGTGAACATGTTTGAAGTCTGCTAGCGGATCTTCTTTTGCATTTGGATCGGCCTTGGCTCCATGATCGTGTCCTGCCTCTTCAGATTTCTTATCCGCTACAAGATTGTGCTCATTCTCTTCATCGTGTACATGACCAAATTCCTTAACCACGTCTTCGTGAGAGTTATTGTCTCCACCCTCGGCAGATGCAGAGCTTTGAGCAATACCCGTTTCAAACTCTTCACCCATAAATTCGCCATACTTCAAACGCAATACTTTCTGATCATAGCCGAGTTCATTGCTTTTGAAATTGAAGGCTTCCTTTGTGATTTGCTTTTTATCCTTCAACAATTTCTCCGAGTCAATAATAATCTGTCTCTGACTCCTGAAATACTCGGGCATCAAATCAACACCCAGTCCTGCATCAACAGAGGTTTCTTGTTGGGCGGTGTCTTGTAAAGCAATGAAGAAAGTCTCCGTTCGATTGTGTCCGGCAACCGGAGTCTTATTATCAAACGCCTCTATATAAAAGTAGAGTTCATCCCCAGGCTCAAGCCCAAGCTTGATCAAATCAATCAACCTCGTACATCGTACCTCCTTACCTTGTACCTTCGCAGGACTATCAAAAAACAATTTCTCTTCCCTAAACTTTACAGACTCACCACTACCTTTACTTACTGTAGCAATGATGTGTGCCTGACTAATACTGTAATCATCCGCCAACACTGATTTCAAACTGATCTTTAAATTATCTGTTGCCGCCAGTTCGGTAAACTGATTTAAGTTTTCTACTGTAATAGTAGGTGGCTGATCTTTTACGATTTCAATTTTATAGAAGTCAGAATATTGTCTTCCTTTTGCATCACTCCAAACCAATTGATAAAATCCGGATTCGGTAAACGATTGCTCCAATACATATCCATTTCCACTGGCTTTCAGATTCACACTGTCCTTTCCGGAGAAAATGATTTTGTGATCGATCACTTCGCCTTCATATATGATCTTCCACTGCACCTTACTTCCTTCTGCGATTTTAATATCGGCATTACTCGTTACTGTTTTCGGAAGCGCAGTGTAAGCAGGTGGCGTAATACCAATCATTATACTCTTGATAAAAGCAGGCAGCTTTTCAGCAACTTTGTTTTCCTGTTTACTTTCTTTTGCTGAAGGAGTTTTGTCTTGAGTTGGTAAGGTAAACGAACTCAGTCCTACATACACAACAATACTCAATACAAAGATGAGTGACGCCTGACCAATCTTATTCGGTAGTTTGATGTTGGGATACAGTTGTTCGAATTGTTCTATGTTTCTGAGTTTCTGTAGTTGTTGCAAAGAAGTCAGCTTACTATCGTCTATCAAAAGTAAATCACTACTTTCTTCCAATTGAGGATAACGTTGATTCATATAGGATACCAACTCCGCTTCCCCGATTTTAAAAATATTCAACTGTGTGCTTCGTATCATAAAGAAGAGCACACCTGCACCAATAGAAAGAACATAGGTGGTTATGGTCTCCAAAGAAAGCACATGACTAATTCCAAACACCACGAGGTTAACCGAGAACGCTAGCAAACATACTTCCGTCAACCGAACCAACTTGTAGCGTTGCTTCAGGCGATGCAGAAAATATAGTGAGGGATGCGTGCTCATTGATTGCGTTTAAAGGCTATGATGCGTTCAGTGAGTAATACAACCAAAATCAATCCTAATAAATAAGGTACGGCACTGCTTGTTCCAGTTAGTACCATTGTATTTGCAATGCCCAAGGGAGCAGACGACCACAATTCCTTTTCAGGCAAAGCACGTCTGTCAAGTTCATTTGCTCTTTGTAGCGCTTCGTCTTTTGGAAGTAGGATAGAAGCGAGTTGTAATGCAAGGTTATAAGCGATGGCATTTTCCTGATCAAGTCGTTTCGTTATCAACCAACCTTTATCTGATAAGGTAAGCAACTCATTTGTATACTCGTTCTTAGAATAGGTGATGCTGTTAGCATTTGATGTCTTTGGAGATTCATTCAGCGAAAGCCACACAACCCAATCCGCCTTATCATCATTCCATTTTGAAACATCAAGCACCTTGATATTCAAGACACATGGCAATGTTTGATCCACTGCTTTCAGTGCAGCCATCATAATTTCTTTATCGGATCCAAACTTCACATCACTATAAACAGTAATCGAAACTGTATCCTGATTTTGTACAAGTCCTTTCTCTTCATCTGTCAGCGTTTCACCTCGTACTTCGTCACTCGCAAACCTAGTACCTCTAACTTCCGTTTTTCCTTTTCGAACTAAAATTGAATCAGCTGAAAGCCGAACAGCACTCAATATAAACTCGGTTGGCTCCGGATTCTTTGAAATCCAATGCACGTTCTCGGGTATCTCTGTTCGCTTGCCTTTAAAGCCATTCGCATAATTATACGAGAGCACCACGATTTGCCTCGCTTGTTCTTTTTGTAATGCCTCGGCCAATGACCAGTAATGTGTGTCTGAATGAATCGCTGCACTATCCTTTAGTAATGGAAAATCCTTTGCCAGCCATCGCACTTCAAATTCTTCCTGCTCCAGACTATCAATCAATGCCTTGAAGTCAGGCTCGCGCTCCATTCCTTTTTCGAGTAACAAGTAATTGATGTTTTTTGTATTGTAGCGATTGAAACTCAATCCACTCAACAACAAGACGATTAAGGTAATCAGCAAACATCTTAACGCCAGCAACACAAACTCATTCAATCGAATATTTCGAAACTGCCGTGTACTGGTTTCCACCAAATGACGAATGCTCCCCAACCGAATTACCTTTCCTTCCTTGCGACTCAGTAAATGAATCCCGATCGGAATCAATAATCCCGTAAGTCCCCAGAGCCATATCGGATTTAAGAACTGTATCATCGCATCAGCGTGTTACGTACCTTCAAAAAATCGCGCAATGTTTTTTCAAATGGATCGCTCATCGTTACCAGTTGATAGGTAATCGCTTTCTCCAGCATCCACATCCGTGTTTCCTTCACCCAGTCTTTCATGCGTGTGGCATACACTTCCTGTTGAAGTGCAGTGTCTACCTTTACCTGACGTTTGTTTTCCAGATCTTCAAATGAAAACGATCCATCATAACTCAACTCTAATTCCTGTTGACCCATGATGTGAAATACAATCACTTCATTGCGTGGCGTCTTTAATCGTGAAATGAAATGCAACAGATCGTTGTCGTCATCATACATATCCGTAAAGAAGATGATCAGTTCCTTGCCATGATGATCGAACAATTGTTCAATGCCACCATCTTTATTCCAACTGCCTTCACTCTTCACATTTACCAACGCATTGAGAAAGCGAATGAATTGCTGTTGCTCAAAACGTGGCTGGATGGTGTTGATGTTTTTATTGTTTACCGTAAAGAGTCCGAAGGTATCGCTTTGTTTGCGCGTAAGGTAGGCGAGGGCCGCGATCATTACCTTGGCATAATGCAATTTGCTCATCGCGCCTTCAGCATAACTCATCGAGTTGCTGGCATCGAGCATAAACTTTACCGTGATGTTCGTTTCAATGGCAGCCTGCTTAATGTAATAGCGCTCCGAGCGCGCATACATTTTCCAATCGAGTTGGCGCAAGTCATCGCCCGGCTCATAACTTCTGTACTGACTGAATTCCTGACCCGCACCCACTGCCTGACTTTTATTACTGCCGCTCATAAAGCCTTCCACAATAATACGCGCAACCAACTCAAGACCGCTTACGGAATTTAAAATCTCGGGTTTGAGTAAGTCTTTCAGTTGCGTGTTCACAATGTTGTATAGTGAAGTGGCTTACAGATTTGGTTTAGACGAAGTGGCAAGTTTTAACAACTGCTCTGTTACATCATCACTCGTTACACCTTCTGCTTCTGCTTTGAAGTTCATCAATATGCGATGACGCAACACCGGGTAAGCAACCGCCTGAATATCCTGTTGTGTAACCGAAAAGTTTCCGTGCAGCAACGCGCGCGCTTTAGCCGTGAGAATCATTGCCTGCCCGGCCCGTGGACCAGCACCCCAACGCACCCACTCTTTCACAAACTTCACATCGCTTTCCTGCGGACGCGTGGCGCGCACCATTGTGCTCACCATATCAATCAGATCTGTGTTGATGTGTACATCACGCACCAGGCGTTGAGCTTCTTGTATGGTTGTGCCTTCAATTACTTTATTGATGGTATGTGTTTTTCTTCCCGTAGTATTGGCAAGAATGGAACGCTCTTCTTCAGCCGTAGGATATTTTATTTTAATGAAAAGTAAAAAGCGATCGAGCTGTGCTTCCGGCAATGGAAACGTGCCGGCCTGTTCAATGGGATTTTGTGTGGCGAGAATGAAGAACGGTTTATCCAATGGATAGGTAACGCCTGCATAGGTTACTTCAAACTCCTGCATGGCCTCAAGCAATGCTGCCTGAGTTTTTGGTGATGTACGGTTAATCTCATCGGCCAAAATTATATTCGAGAACACAGGACCTTTGTTGAATTTAAAAAACCGTTTGCCTGTAGTATGATCTTCCTCCAGGATTTCCGTACCGATAATATCCGAAGGCATCAAGTCGGGCGTAAACTGAATTCTGCGAAACTTCAGATCGATCGCATCCGCCAGCGTGCGAATCATCAGCGTCTTGGCAAGACCCGGCACACCTTCCAGCAACGCATGCCCTCCCGCAAGAAACGTGATGAGCAGCTGATCAATCGTCTCCTCCTGCCCGACAATCACCTTCCTGATCTCGCCCTTCAACGCATCCAGTTTCACAATCACATCCTTTACCGATTGTTCCACTGCTTTCAAATCTTCTTTCATATCGTTTATAGTTTCCTTAATCCATGTTTTACCGCAGAGGCGCTGAGACGCAGAGAAATGCTGAGTGACAACCGAAACTCTGCTGATTTCCTTTGCGCCTCCGCGTCTCTGCGGTTCAATATTTTCATCGCATCATCGCATACATAACAATGTTCACACTAAACCTCGTATTATCAATCTTATAAAACCGCTTATTCCGAAAATCATAATCCCACTCGCAGCCGTAGTCTTTGTTGCTATACAATACCCCAATGCGCCCGTTGATCTCGATGGCTTTGAGGTAATCGTGCACGATGTCATCGCCCCAGCCGTTTAACTCTTGTGAAGTGGTGGGCGGTCCATCGAAGTGGAAGAACATGGAGTAGAGCGCGTGGTTGTTGGGAATCTTCTTTAGTGCGGTGGCCCCAAAGATGCGTTCCATCTGCGACTCAAACGATTTGGAGAAAAGCCCGTCAATATCGTGGTTGCAATCATCAACAAACACAAAGCCACCATTGCGCACATACTTCTCGAAGTTAGCGCGCTCCTGTTGCGTAAACTCCACCAGTTTATGACCGCTTAAATAACAAAAGGGGCAACTGAAAATCGCATCGCTGCTCAGCGGCACAATGTTTTCCTGCGTATCCACCGGCAGGGTAGTGTATTCAATGAGCGAGTTCAGCAAGTTCACCGGCATGCGCTGGTCCACATCCCAATCTCCCGATTCGTATTGCAGGCGCGTAAAGAAGAACTTGTCTGGTGCATTCATAAAGCCAGTGCAATTTCCATTTTTTTATCACAATCTAAGGGGAGAAATTATACGAGCGGGGATGGCATGGGAGGGTGGAAACGAGTGCAGTTTATCTATTAGATCATTATCTTTGATAGGCAAAGCAAGAACTGTTGATATTGCAGAACCATAACGGAGGTAGCATTGATTTTTATTCAAGTTAATTCCGACAAAATCATTAGCTTTAATATCAATGATATTTAAGGAAGAACCCGTTTCATCGCCTCAGTTAGTAAAGAAATTTTATTTCATAGAATATTTTTATATTCTTTTGAAGAGCGCTGAACATTACTCTGATAAAGAAAAAGTCTTCGAGAATTTTAAGAATCTCAAGCATAAATTCCAACTAGGAGAATCCAAATACAAAAAACTTACTCAAGATGTTGATGTTTTATCTGAGACTCAGATTACTCGCTATAGGTATACCTTTGATCAGGTTATTAGTGAGGCCAATAGTTATGGTCTTATTCGGGAGAAAAATAATGAAATCTTATTAAAAGATTTTGGAATAAAGGCCTTGAATGATTTTGAAAAGGGCAAATTAGAATTTAATAAACACATGTTACAGTTGATGGAAAGCAAGTATAATGCTTTCTACCACTTAATTAAACTATGCTATAAGAGTAATGAGCACAAACAAGGTGTTCTCATCCTTCCTGTTTATTCTCCATTAAAACTTGGATTCAAAAAGGATGGATTGAAAAATAATACTCATATCTATGATTATTTAAAGGCTTTAACTAAAAAGCTAGAGAGTGACATTAAAACCTATACCCACAAGAAAATAAACTTGACGACAGCTGAATCAATCTTAATTGACGAGCTTATTGCAGATAATTATATTTCAAATGATCTCACAAGTGGATACGATTCTAAAAACTATAACTCATTACTTAAGAAGGTAAGAAGTTACTGGTTGAATTTCTTTTTGAAGTCTATATATAATTATACATATTCATTTGACACTTTCAATATTTGGGTTGAGAGGGGCAAGCAATTAGGAGTACTTCATTCAACAGAATTTTATCCAAACCTAGACGGAAGAATGGTTTATCCAACTTCAATTATATCTCAAAGTCATGTGGTTAATGAGGATTTTCTAAAGGTTTATGAGTATGAAAATAAAGAGGTTTTATATATTCATAGACCACAATGGAAGAATGAAAAGAATAGAGAACTTTTTGTCAAAACTTTGGTTGATACCTACTTCGATCTAAAAAGGGTTAGGGGAAACTTATTTATTAATTTGTCGGATTTGAAGGAAAAGGTATGCTTTAAAATTCGCATACCAGGTTTTTTATTTGATCAGTGTCTAGAAGAAACTTATCATTTAAATTTAAAAGACGAACTTCATATTCAAATTTCATTGGAGGCAGATAGACTACCTCAAGAAACTAGTGCAATGTATCTTAAGAGAGAACCAGTTCTCGTGAATGGAAAGTATAAAAATATCATAGCAATTGATTATAAAAAATGAAAAACCTACTAGCAAAGCCATCAGGTAAATTTGAGAATGACAATTCGAAATTTGAACAATATAATTTGCTTGAAAATCCATTTCCTGCTACCCCGATAGTAAATCAGGATAATAAAGATATTAGGTATAATGGAGATATTTTCGAATTGAAAATAAGAGAGGAGGAATGGAACAAGGTAACTAACAACTTTTTGAAGGTTCCGCAAAGCGACCCCAATCACCTAAGAATGGGCTATATAATTGACACTTCATATGTAGGCCGAGGGAATGGAAAGTCAAGCTTTTCGATCAACCTGCTAAAAACCATAAATAAAGAGTATTGCCTTGATATCTCGAATAACGCAAATAAGTGCTTTGGCTTATTTCTTTCCCCAGAGCCAAGTGGGCGCACAAAAAATTTCTACAATCTTGTTGATCTAATCTTTGAAAGCATATGTAATTCTAATCTCCTCGAGTATTGTCTCACTACATTGAGGCTAGAGTCAATTGCTCAAAATTATCCAGATTTAAAAGTTGAAACTTTATTTCAAAGCGAAGAGGATGCAATTAAGGCAATGAATGATTACAAGTGGTTTACAGAAAATCACGTTGAAATCTCAACAATTACAAATGCAATACTTAAAAAGCCTGAATTTTCAGGAATGCCAAGTGGCTTCCCACTTAACAGAGACAAGAATAATTTCTTTTCAAGTCGAATAGTAAATGCGAAAGATATTTCAAGTTACTATTTCGATGACTTAAGAAAAGGAAAGGAGAAAATCGAGTTTGTATTTACCCATCTTGTTAATTTCTTTTTAGCTGGTGGCTTTAATGGGGCGTATATAATTGTAGATGATTTTGAGAGGATACCTGATTTTCAAAGTGATAGACAGAAGCGAGAATTTGCTTTAGAATTAAGAACCAATCTTTTTGATGGCATTGTTAAGAATGCAAAAATCGGTTTTTATAATTTTATTTTAATACTGCATGCCGGTGTTCCAAGATTAATAGAGAAGTCTTGGGGAGATACTGGTATGGAGCAACGGAGTCCTATTACAACTGCTAGTTCTAGTTCGAGGCATATTGTGTTTTTTGAAAAATTAAGCCTTGATCATGCTGTTCTTTTAATAAAAAAGTATCTAAGTGAATATAGAATAAAAAAGGTTGAAGGTTCAGATGTCAACCTATTAATTTCTCCATTCGATAAGAAGGCTATTTATAAGATTGGGGAGGTTACCGAATTGAATGCAGCCGGGATTCTACAGAAGGCTAATCATTTGCTTGAGAAAGCTCTTGAAGCTAATCTAAAAATAATTGATGAGGAATTTGTAATTAATGTACTTGGTCAGCCCAAAAAAATTGAGGAGGGGTCTTCAAGAGAGCTTGCCAGTGACGAAACTGTGGATCTATTAAAGAAATCAAAACTTAGCTAGATATATGACTAATAGATTGTGCCTTTCAAAAGAGTCTTACTTTCAAATGATACAGTGTGAGTTTTTTGGTATAGATTACGATGAGGAGTTTGCTGATCTGAAAGGGTGGATTGAGCAGAGTAAGGATTACTACGACATCGAACTAGTTGGTTTTAACTATTTTCTTTCTAAAAATCTAGAGATTTACGTCAAGAAAGGAATTGATTGCGACAAGCTATTAGCTTTTGTTTATTCATTTAATGAGAAGTTGATATTTACTATTCAAGAATTTGATTATCAGTTTATCGAGAACCTAATGAATCAGATGCCAGATGCAAACAATACGTTGGATGAGGATCTGATAAAGTCGATAGAAATGTATTAATTATGAATAGATACGTTGTTGATACTACTTCTCTGATATCATATTTTAGTAATGTTTTTGGACAAGGCTCTCAAATCTCTGAGCAATCGTTAAAATTAATTGACTCTGCTTTCTCGGGCAAAGTAATTCTGATTATCCCAAGCATTGTATTTGTCGAAATTTTCAGAAAATGGTTCACGAGTCAAGAGATGGCGAGGAAAATAAGATATGAAGTCTTTGAGCGAATTAAATCTCAAGAGAACATTGAAATAAAGCCGCTAGAATCCGAGGTTTTGGAAAATTTTATTAAGATCGTTGATATCGAATCAAGTCATAATTTTGATAATCATGACAAACAGGTATTAGCTTCTGCTATGATGCTTCAATGTGAATTAATAACTTCTGATCGTAGAATTATTCGCTACAATCGAAGAAAAAAAGTTATTCCAGGAATTTTAAATTGAAAAGGCAACTGACTAGCATTACCGTACTTCCGCAAGTTCTTCACATTGGTTTGAGTGAAGTCGAGACTTGTGCTTTTCTCTAATCTCACCCATGCTCCTAATTTTTTGACAATGAAAAAGCTTTTATTTATTTTTCTTCTGCTCGCGCAATTAAATGCATTTTCTCAAACGGAATCATCCATCGTAGAATTTAAGAACGCTTCCACAGTATCAACACCAAAGGGATATTCACACGCAGCCATTGTTGATTTAGGGAACTGCAAAATGATTATCCTGTCAGGCCAGGTTCCACTTGATAGCAAAGGTAATCTGGTAGGAAAAGACGATGTTGCCAAACAAACGCAGCAGGTTTTTTTAAACATTCAAAGTATTGTTACTGATCTTGGAGGCACAATGGATAATGTAATTAAGCTGAACATCTTTATGTTGGATGCTCAACAAATTCAAGCCGTTAGAGAGGTTCGAAACCAATTCATTAATCTTAAAAATCCACCCGCCAGTACCTTGGTTGAAGTGAGGAAACTATTCAGAGAAGATGTGCTGATCGAAATTGAAGCGACTGTAATCATTCCTAAAAAGTAATCTATGTTTTACTAATCAGCAAAGTTGTACTTTAGGAATTCAGTCAATAATAGAATTTTAAATAAGCCAAATGAAAGCGATCCTCTTTATACTCACTCTGATTCTCACCTCTTTTTCCTCTGGAGAGTCAGCACTTCCTAACGATATTGAAAGTGCCATTCGAACATCTGATTTTGTAGGTTTTGTAGTGCTTGATGACCAAAGCACAGATCACTATGTAGTACTTAATGTAGTGGAAAGTTTTAAAGGAGATGTTGAGTATTTAGGTCTCAAAGGAAGCAAACAGAAATTTGAAGAGAATTTGGAGTACTTATTAATAGCTAACAAGGCTGGAACAGTTATAAAGGAAATTACCTATCCCATTACTATTGTTGGAGACTTGAGTGATGCTTCCCTTGGTATTTTAAATAACCTTGAATGTTACAATGAAGCATTGGCAAAAAAAAATGAAAAGAATATTTGCACCCGCGAGTATGGTGGTCTCTGTGGTTGTGATAATAAGGTGTACAATATTTGTGAGCTGACAAAAGCAGGAATTATGAAATTCAAGCCAGGAAGATGTCAATAAAGGTGGAGACTCAACTGGACTATGAAAATTAACAGAACAAAGTACTCGCATGATGTCCTTAATATTTTACTTTATATTATAATAGCGACTGCGTTAAGTTTATGGACATGTCAGTCTGTTGCGGAAGGTTACATCCAAGTGATAACGATTGCTTTAAATTCAGTCATCTCTGGTTTGATAACCCTGATACTGGTTTTAATAATCAAGCGATTCAGTAAGACTCCAAGTTATCTCGAATTATCGTTTGGCTTAATACAGCTTATCGCCTTTGAGATCGCGTTCCTCTTTTTTCGTGAGTATTCACTGTTTGGTTTTTTTAATCCTGATCCGATTAATTTTCACAATGGAAAGTTTGTAATGTCATTTACGTCTTTACTATCGATATCAATTGTTTATGGTAGATCGATTTGGATAAAAGCTAAACATGCCTCTGCGTAAACTCCACTGACGCTTCAAAACATGACAAGCAAGGATACAGCAAGGATGACGCAATCGACCCTGACAAGCATGGCCCTTGTTTTTTCTGTCATAATTTCCGGATCGCACTCGAAAGAAAAATTCACACTGACAACTGGTGTCTGTGTGAGGTTATAGATGTGCGGATACGAAAGGTAGTTGGAGTTATTGAAAGCTAAGAGCTAGGATATAAGGGGAGAATTCAAATGCAGTTCCCCCCGCAGATTCCGCAGATCGAATAAACGAAGATCAATGCCGAACGCAGATGTTATGATATATTTTAATTCGGGTTTTTCTGAGCCATGATAGACTGGATTGCCGACTGATGATAGATTTATTTATCTTTCCGCGCAATCACGTTTTTTATCTTACGTTGGGAGCAATACATAAATCAATTGACTAACTACACAATGAGAACAATTACAGTATGTGCAATTCTGCTATTGCATTCGATAAGTATGGCCTATGCCCAGGAATCCAAGACCTATTTGAAACTCAAATCAAATCTGAAGTACAGTGAAGGGTATGTTATCAATTCAGATTCGGTCAAAGTAAAAGGCTTGATTAAGAACAATATTATGGATGAGACAAAGCTCTATTCAATCGTTAACTTCGTGGGTGTTGACGGATCGAAGAAGAAATATCACCCGTACGAGATTAAGGGATATGGATTCGGCATCGAAAATTTTGTATCGGATAATATTTCATTCTATAAAGTTATTCAGAGTGGTAAGAAAGCGGGCCTGTATTTTAAAATGATATCGGTTAGGAATGCAGGGTTTGGTGGACCAGGCATGGCTCCAACGGCTTACTATACCGCAGACGAGAATTTTTATGTTCGTAAAAAAGGAACGAATGATTTCAAATATGTGCGGAAAAGAAAATTTGTAGAGGAGTTCTCAGAATACTTTAGCAACTGCGAAAAAGTAAAACTTAAAATTCAAAGTAAGGAATTAACGCACAAGGATATAGAATCCATAGTACGTGAGTATAATAATTGTAAGTGAGTAAATTCCCCGCAATTAATTCCCCCGGGGGAATTGCAAATTCACGGTGGTGCCTCGTAGGTTTACACCTTAACTCACAAACAATGAAAAACTATTTGGGAAGAATTGTCCTGCTTGTTAACGACTACGATGAAGCCACCAACTTCTATGAGGATAATTTTGGCTTTAAAAAAATGTATGATGTGACTACCGATGTAGGACAACGGTTTCTTCACATTGGCACAGATCCGTTAGACTCCATGGGCATTTGGTTTATAAAAGCTGATGGCAAACAACAAGCGGATCGGATCGGCAATCAAACCAGTCAACAACCTGCTATGGTTATTTATACTACTGCACTTGAAGAATTATATATCAAGTTGAAAGGCAACGGTGTTACCATCCATGTTGAGCCTGTCATCACCCCGGATTATAAATTTCTCCATTGCCGTGATCTGTATGGAAATGAAATTGTGGTTGTGGAGATTAAGGAATGATATAGCCTGCATGTTGTTACAAGACATAATTTTATTGGAGTTTATCCCACTTTTTCGCGGGGCGGCCTCGGAGGACTCATGCACTAATCACACACTCACTTCCCCAACTGTTCTATGGCTTCTTCGGAGTAAAGCGTAAAGCTTAAGAAACCTTTTGTTTATATCGCTTTTTAAAATCAGTTGGATTTTCTCCCGTTACTTTTTTAAATAGTTTGTTAAAGTAGGAGAGGCTTTCAAACCCCACAGCATAACAAGCCTCAGAAATACTTTTGTCCTGAATCAAGTAATTTTTCGCGTGGTTAATCCGGTATTGATTTACAAAATCGGTAAACGTCATTTTGGTTTGCTTTTTAAAATACCGGCAGAACGCTGCTGTGGTGAGATGCACCTGATCTGCAATTTCATTCACATTGGGCTTGTTATTGAAATGGATGTCGATGTATTGATATACTGTTCCCATTCTGACTTTATCATTCAGGAAAAATTTAAAGCTGATGTTTTCAGCATTCAATACTTCTACCTCGTTTGATTCTGCCAGGCATTGAAATATTTCGATTAGCGCCCAGAGCTGTTCGAAATGATTGAGCGAGAACATTTCACGAAGACGCGAAGCCACTACTTCCTTTGTCTTTCCCGAAAAAGACAACCCAAAGCCGGCACGCCCAAAAAGTTTTTCAATCGATGAAAATTCTGGTGTTACCTGAATGGCGTCTCCCAGAAAATTTTCTTTTAACTGAACTACAATTTGTTTGTATTCAGTTTGCAGGCCGTAGTCAAAATTCAAATGCGGTACATTGGAACCAATCAGAATCAAATCGCTCCCAACATAACTGGAGATATGTTGTCCTACATGCCGGATACCCGTTGACGCTTCCACGAAGGCCAACTCAAATTCAGGATGGTAATGCCACATGAAGTAGTTCCGTAAACTGGGCGTAAAAATCCTGAAAGACTTACCCTTCTCGATAATGACGTCTTCCCTGATAATTTTCATATGCTCACAATTCTTGTCTCAATTTATGCATTTTGAACGCGTAAGTATCATAAAATTGTCAATGCAGAGCAAAAGATGGCGAATAACCATATAAAACAAAGCCTCCGAGGGGATGTAGTTTTGTCTTAACCAAAATGCAAAACGAATGGCAACACATACCATGACACCTACTATGACACCCACGATGACGCCCACCATGGCGCACCAGGATATTCCCGGAAATCCGTCAACAGCAAAGAGCAGTACTCAAAAACTCAACGACCGCAGTAATGGCAAACCTCTTCAGTTGCTTACCGAGGAGGAATGGAAATTCTGGAAGTACAATGGCTACGTTGTGATCAAGAATGTTGTACCGAAGGATCAGGTAGAACGTCTTGCTAATTTCTTGTGGGAATTTGAAGAAAAGGATCCGAACAATCCAGAAACGTGGTATGCTCCACCGCGTGCCGAAATGCAAATGAAAGAACTGACAAACACGGGGATGGTGGAAGTATACAATCATCAATACTTATGGGACAATCGCCAGCATCCAAAAGTTCACCAGGCTTTTGCCGACATCTGGGGAACTGAGAAACTCTGGGTAACGATCGATCGTGCCAATTTGAATTTACCGATTCGTCCGGGGTATGAATACAAAGCCTTTATTCATTGGGATTATGATCCTGAAACAAAACCTCAAAATGTGCAGGGTGTATTGGCGCTGGCCGATCAGACGGATGAAAATATGGGAGGATTTCAGTGCATACCCGAACTATTCCGGAATTACGATACATGGAAATTGACACAACCAGACGATCGTGATCACTTCAAACCTGACACCACGGGTTTTGAATTCGAAAAAGTAAAGATGAATGCCGGTGATCTTCTGATCTTTAACAGCTTGCAACCGCATGGGATACGCGCCAACCGTAGTGGCAACAAAGTAAGAATGGCGCAATACATTTCGATGATGCCGGCAGAAGAAGAGAATGAACCACTGAAACAGTGGAGGATAAACTCATGGAAAGAACGTAATGCTCCTGAAGGCTACGCCTTTCCGGGTGACCCGCGCCAATGGGAGAAAACAAAATATACAACAGCCGAACTCTCATCGTTAGGAAGAAAATTACTGGGGTTGGATGCGTGGTGAGAAATTGAACTCAGAGCTGTCATAGCGGTGTCTCCTGTATCGGAGAAACTGCCTACCTCTATCAACTTGTATCTCCTTACTTCTCCGGATACTTTTCTTTGACATCGTTTACGGAATTGGTGATGAGCTTTTCTAAAATCTTCAAATCGATATCTTCCAGCTTCTTAATATAAAGGCAGGCTTTGGAAGTTTTGTACTTGCCCAGTTTTTCCATTAAATCGGGATGGTCAGACATGCTCATCAAATAAACTGTGATTGCAGGTTTTCGCGGTGAGAAACCAGTGAGGCACGAAAAACCTTCATGGCCACTTTCATACTTATAATGGTATTGTCCAAATCCAATAATGGAAGGCCCCCACATTTTAGGTTCCGACTTGGTAATTTTTTTCATCATCTTGATGAGGGTATTGCAATCATCGCGAACGCTTTCGCTGGTGAGTTTATCCAGGAAACTTTCTACCGTTATTTCGGTGGGTTTGGTTTTTTGTTTGGTGGCCATGTAGGGGTGATTTTTAAGAATGAAGATATACTGATCTTAAAAATTATTCAAGAACAAATTTCTTTACTTCTGCAGGAAGACCAGGGTCGTGTGGTATCAGCCGAATAATGTAAACACCTCTATCTAGTTTACTTGTATTTATTTCGATGGATTCTTCTGCAGATTGTTCGATAACGATTCCTTTCAGCGCGCTGATCAACTGTATTGAATATTTGCTATTAACTGGCAGTGTCACATTCAATTGATTCGTAGCGGGGTTGGGGAAAATGGATATGGTCTCGGGTTCACCTGGTATTTCCATTTTCTTATTACCCGAAGCAATGCGCCCGGAGCTCGAACAACTTGCTACGTATCCTCCCGTTGTATAGCCATCTTTATATCCGCTAGGTGATGTTATTTCAACAGTAACACCGTAGCTGGTAGGAAGTGATGCAATGTCAATTGTAAACTGTGAAGTTCCATTGCCAGAAGTTGTATTCAGATTTGGAGGACTAGGATAATACTTCCACACATATTGTAGATTCGGTGTGCTGGATGTTACCTTATAAATAACCCGCTTACCTGAACCTATACAGGTTTCGGAGACTTTTGTAAAAGTGAACGTGAAGGGTGTGGGCGCTGAAACGGTATAGCTTTTTTTAACTTGTCGGCAGATGCCGTTTGGCGTTTTAATTTTAGCAATAATATTTACGGTGCCAGAAGTCGCTGCAGTAATGGTTGCATCATTGCCATTGATTTGCATAGTAACCGAACCATTCGGGTAGGGCTCATACGACCACTCTACCGTTGGATTATCTAAAAGTGAGAGATTTAAATTGTTGGGGCCAACAACCTTAAATACATTCGGTATACTGGTAATGGTAGGCGCATTCGGTTTTAATGTAAAAGGAACTGCTGATGTGGTAGAGAAACAGGTTAATGTTGCTGGAGCATCACTCCATACTCCATTTGCACTTCTTACTTGCTTATAGACCGCATTTTTCGGATCGTTAGGAGTTGTCTTGGTGATATACCAGGCTTCATAATCTGAATTTTGTTTAAATAATGCTACAAGGTCGATGCCTAGGTGTGAGATTGTAGCTGCGCCTGGCCAGCTATCTTTTAGAATCCAGGTCGAACCTATATATCCAGTTAATAAGTAAGCGTGGTTTCTTCCAGGATGTAGTGTGTTATTAACAAACCAGAGTGGGATTGGCCCCTTGTTGATCAACTCTCTTTTCAGTTGATCTGTGTTTGCCATCGCACTGATGTCCAATCTCGCAAAGTTAGCTACTCTATATCGTTCTGATGGAAGAGTGATACCATCACAATTTTGATATGGAGTGCCACAATCGATTACCCAATTTGAGGTAATTTTTTCGGCATAGTACCCTTCACTTGCTCCGGTAGTACTACATCCGGTGTTTGGAGTTGATGGAAGATAGGGTATCCATGCTTCGTTCACCACACCATAATTTTTGAAAAAGGTTAACGCATCATCAATAGTTGTACTCGGAGGGCTTGCACCTGCACATGGTGAATAGAGATGCTTTTCTGATAGATTAATGGTTGGCCCATATAAAATTTTATACCAATCTTCTACAGCCGCAGCGGCAGCAAACAAATGACAAGGTCCATCGACTTTTTGATCTGTAGCTGCTGATGTGCCCCAATCGAAATTTTGGGGAAGTGTTTGTCCAATTAAAGCGATTGGAATAATGAATACAACCAATAATGACAAGATGATTTTTTTCATAAAAGTAATTTTAGCTAAATAGTCTGAGGTGGATTTCTATTTGTAAAATAGAAAAAAAGTAAGCAATCACCTAACTTGAATTGCGAGGTCCTCCAACGTTGGTTTGAGTGAAGTCGAGACTTGTGCCTTTCTGTCGACTAATTTTATTACTCTGTCCTTATTAATTTTCCTTCTTTGAATTTCTTATTACCATCCGTACCCAAGCCGGTAGCATAATCATAAACGAAAGTAGCCGGGGAGGCTTGCTCTACTTTTTGATTTTTATAGAACACGTGTTGCTTGTCTTTTGCATAATCATCATTGAGAATCTCGAACGTTTTGGGATCAGCATATTCAATAAGGAGTCCGTCAAAGTAAACATGGTTTTTATCCTGGAAGTAGTCACGTTGAAGAATGGGAATGGTAAAGGTCGCTACATCTATTTCAGGAAAGAGTTTCCCATCACTAATGAGTTGATTATTCACTACGATGGTTCGTTCATCGATCACTTGGATAGAATCGATGTGTGCAAAGGGAATACTGGCAAATTCTGTTTTCCAATTCGATAGAATAACTGAATTGCCGATCAAAGCATAATCGCTATTGATTGCTTTGGCAGTTCCCTTCGGAATAGAAACTTTCCTTACTACTTCCCGAATCTCTTCTACATGAAGGCTGTCCGATACTTGTTTGTTGATAATGGCATAAACTGAATTCGTATCGATCGCGATGCTGTTGTTGATGCGTTTGAAAGAATGATAATCAGCATCAACCATTTTGTCAATGTAAAAGTAATGAGCATCATCGCGCGTCCAGTATCGATTCCAGGAATCTACACCGGTATCAAATCGCTGATATGTTTTTGGATTAGCTCCTTCAATAATTTTTAATTTTTTATCGTATCCACTCGAACCGTAAACGTGTTTGTCGTCTCTGGCAATCTCATCTTTATCAACAGTGAATGTGGTAAAATCAACCTCTTGCTTTTTTCCTTTCCAGAACACAGAAGTATTGTCTTTTCCAAAGTCTCTTGAAATGGGCAGGAAGGAATTTTTATCTGCTTCCAGTTCTACATAATCAAGTTCAAACCAATTGCCAGCTGGGGCATATACAATTATATTTTTAATGGAGTGGTAATAATACGAATCGGATATTTTTTCATTCACGGCCTTACCTAACCGGAATACAGTATACTTTGCCACCACAACAATGCTGGTGACAACCAAGAGTATAATTACGATGATCAATACAGTTTTCATATTCTTTTTTTACAATAGAGTCTCCGCATCGTTGATGCACTATAGCTTCGACAACTTACTATGTTCTTTCTTATTAACAAAGTTGTATTTTAGTAATTCAATGATACTATCTAAAAAGATGCTTAATCAGAATCATCAATGAAAAGATTTTTAATTGTTCTTTTATTGGCAATGTGTTCATGTGACCAGGAATATAATGGACGATACACACTTTATAATTGCAAACTAAAGAATGGAGAACCGTGCGGGCAGGATGAGGGTTTTCTAGAATTAAATTGGGATAAGTCGTTTAAACTAAGCTATGGCCAATCCAATTTCGAAGGTCGATGGGACTTTTCTGATGATGGTGAGCTCGCGTTACTCGAGCTATCAGGTAACAAGATTACTGAACAATGTGGCGTTGGAATTCTAGACGATAAAAGAAAAGTGATAAGTATGTTTAATCCTGGAAATGTTTTTAGCAATGATAGTATTGAAACAATGGAGTTTGCTTTTGAAAGGAGCAGATAGACGAATGAATAGCCACTCAACTTTTGAGGCTTCCAATGTTGGTTTGAGTGATGACGAAACTTGTGCCTTTATAACGTATTGTAAATATTTATCTTTCGAAACTATGCGTTAACATTTAAACGAATATCCTGCGGATTAATACCGAGCTCGGATGTTATGGTGTATTTTAATTTGGATTTTTCTGTGCAATTACATTTCTATATTGACACTTATCAGCTTGCAGTCACAGATCTGCGAAATCTGCGTGCCTTTTAAATCAGCGACATCTGCGGGAAAGTAAACTAATTCAATTCCATCATTTTAAACTCATCATCGCTGATATCAGAATTCAGTATTACTTCTTTTACCATAACGGTAAGGATGGTCTGTTCACCAACCTTGCTTACTTGTTTAAAAGGTATGTTTAAACCCTCTATGTTTTTGTATTCAATAAAATACGTGTGAAGCAATGCTCCCTGGAGTTCTGCATTTTTAGCGATGGCCGTTTTTAAATATAATGCATGAGTAACGGCATCGAAGTAATAGGTTTCAATTTGTCCGCTGTTCTTCAGCAAGCTTACTTTGTAATAGATTTTGTTTTCAAGGATATCGGTGCCTTCCAGTTTTACCTGGTGACCTTTTGCTTTGTAATTAATGAATGGGATTTCCAGTTCAACATCGGCCTCGTTGGCCATGGCCCGCGCGGCCTTGCCTTCGAGTAAGGTAGGCTTCGTTTCATTTTTGAAGGCATCAATCATCCATCCGCTCGTTCCATCATACCCTTGAGCATAATATTTTCCATTGAACGGTACAACAAACTTGTAGAGATTTGGGGCTTTCGCATATGTAGTGAAGGGAAAGACAATACCACCATAATCATAATCGCCCTTGCTTACAATGGTTTTTACTTTCTTCCATTTCTTTTCCCCACCGATATAGCGGATGTAGTCATTAATAATATCATCAGCATTTTGTGCCGGGGCAAATGATGGGAGAAACAAAAGGAAGGAGAGGAGCAATGCGCGCATAATATTATTTTAAAGACTGCAAATTACCACAATTCTTTTCGAAGTGATTTCTGTTTTTTTTTGGCTTGCATATACGCTTTAGACTGGAGCGTGAATGTGTTATTGCATTACCTGTTTATTCGTGATGGATTAATTGCTTTATAATACTACCGATGTTAATTTTGAATCTGGACTAAAAGTTATGGCTATTCTAATGTCTTCGCATCGTTTTCCGCGCCCTGTTTTTTGGCTATTGTTTCTGCTGATGTCAAGCTGCTTTGATGTTCAGATTGATCCTGTTCCGGTGTTAACATTTTCAAGTAGTAATTTATTCTGCAACCTTGAATCGGATTGTTATAATCCTGTATCGAGCTCCATTTTTATTGGTATCCCAACTGGGAATGGTACCTATCTTATGCAAAGTGGTCTCATTTCATTATCCAGCAGCGATCCCTCTGTTGCAGAGCCTAACGGTAATTTCATTATTACAAAGAAAACAGGAGAATGCACAATTACAGCTATTCAACGAGCAGCACCAGGTTATAATGCAGAAGGCAGAGGTAGTTTTAGATTGATTGTGTTACCAAAGCTGGATGCTCTACCGGAACTAACGTGGTACCAGGAACAATTCCGTGATGTATATGTTCCATTTTATCAAGGTGCCGGAGATTCGATTGTTAACCCGGTCATTAATTCAATACTTCCGGGGCAAAAGTTTATTTATTCGTCAAGTGATGCAAGTGTGGCCAGTGTAAACGCTGATGGTTTCGTAAAATGTCACACGGTTGGGCAGGCAACTATTAAGGCAGAACTGATGGAAAAACCGGGAGTGAATCGCTACGCATACGCTTCCTATAAAGTGATAGTTGATCCAACTCCGGTGATTACGTTTTCAGAAGGTAGCTCATATACTTGCACCATGGGTAGTTCGGAAACCTTTGCAAATAAGTGGACAACATCTATTCCAGCTGGAGGTCCGGTGAGTGTTTTTCTCGATACCTATTTTGCGAACATCGATTTTTTCGGTGAAATACGTGAGATTAGAAAGTCCGGAAAAACATTGGTGTATTTTGTACAAGAGGCGAAGCATGGAGTTAACGCAAGGGGCGTGGGGATTTATGAACTTACTATTTTACCACCGAAGCCAACACTGGAGTTTGTACATGGTGCAGAATATACATGTTCGACCATTACCGGTGGTTGTAAAAATGAAGTCAGTTATAGTTACTGGGGTCTCTTCGACTATAAAGATCACATCTCCTATGCCAGTAGTGATGAAACCATTGCTACAGTAAGTGATGAAGGCATAGTTAATCCAATAAGGGCAGGCGAAGTTACGATCACCGCCACGCTTGCTGAAGTTCCGGATAAGTTTCAAGAGTGCACGGGTAGTTATTCACTCACTGTAATAGATTACCCCATTCCGGTATTAGAATTGAGTTATTGCTGGGGAGGTTGCTCTGTAACGTGTCAGTTGGGAAATAATTCCTATGTATGTGAAATGGATATTGTTTCGGACGTTCCACAGGGAGGTGCTATTGTTTATTCCTGCTCCGATCCCTCCGTTGCTACAATTGATAGTGTTACAGGTGTGATAACGCCAATAAAAATTGGCCAGGCCATGATCACGGCTACTCAATTGGAAGTACCTGGTGTAAATGGAGCTGCCAGTAAAACGATGCCCTTGAATATATATTAATTAAACATTGGTTGTGTCCCACCCTCTACTAACCCAAATCTTCCCGTGTTGATTTGTGCAATACTAGGTTCAACTGTATTAGAAAATTCTTTCCATGATTGACCTTCACCAAATCTCCATACATAAATCAGGACAAAAACTATTTCATGATTTTAACTTCAGAATTGAAGAGGGAGACAATATCCTGATCATGGGCGATAATGGAAGTGGCAAAACGATTCTGCTTGAAATTATTGCAGGCGTAATTCCCGTAACGTATGGAGAAGTACACTATGATTTTATTAAGGGAGAAAGTTGGGAAGAGCGATATCAGCAGCGCAAGCAAGCCATCCATTTCATTCAGGCTGATGCGGCACTTACGCACATTTATCAACCTGAATTATTTTATCAGCAACGCTACTATTCCCTGGGGGATGAGTTTGTTCCGCTGGTAAAAGATTTTCTTGGTGTTGAAACAGTAAATCAAATTCACAATCACGGATTTCCTTCATCACTCTCAATAGATCATCTCCTAAACCTCAAACTCACAACACTTTCCAACGGACAACAAAAACGATTAATGATCCTGGCGAATCTGGCAAAGCAAATTCCCAAAGTATTGTTACTCGATTATCCGTTTGAAGCTCTCGATCGCACGAGTCGCCATGATCTTATTCATTTTCTTGAAGTACTTTCCATACAACAGGGTGTCCAGTTAATCATAACCGGTCATGATTCAGCATTACCTTCAGTGCTCAATCGTAAAGTAGTGTTGAAGAATTTTCAAGTTCATGAGCAAGCCTCATTTACACCAACACCTCATCCGATATTGGAGGAAATAAAATCAAAAAATGATTCATTGTCTCCTAATCGTCCTGTAGTAGAAATGCGAAACCTCTCCATTCGATATGGCGAAACTACCATTATCAACAATCTTGATTGGACTATCAACAAAGGCGAACGTTGGGCACTGGCCGGAAGAAATGGCTCGGGGAAAACAACATTGTTCAGTTTGATTTATGCAGATCATCCGCTGGCCTATAGTCAACAGGTATTTTTATTTGGTAAGCGAAGAGGTACAGGGGAATCGATCTGGGATATAAAGAACAGAATATCCTACGTTGGTCCGGAGCAAATGAGTTTCCTCGATCCAAAAGACAAAGCGCTTACAGGACGTAATTACATTTTAAGTGGCAATAAGAATTCAGATGTTGACAAACTTACAGAGCTCATTCAATTTTTTGAAGCCGATGCTTTTATTGATAAAATGATACGACAGATGTCATCCGGCCAGGTTCAACTTGTTTTTATTATGAAGAGCTTGTTGGTACCGAAGGAGTTATTATTGCTCGATGAACCGTTTCGGTTTTTGGATCCCTGTCAAAAAGAAAAATTAAATCAATACCTCCAGTTACATCTGGATAGCGAAACTACGCTCGTACTTATCACGCATGATGAACGTGATATGGAACGGTGGGGAAATAAAATCTTATGGCTGTGATCAGCTAGCACATCATTGTTGCAGCAGTTTTCCCGCAGATGTCGCAGATCGAAAGGCACGCAGATCGCGCGGATTAATGCCGATCGCGTATATTATCGTGCATTTTAATTTGTGGTTTAATACGCCATGATATTTCTATGAAGGCACTAGATAGTTTGTAGTCACAGATCAGCGAAATCCGCGTGCCTTTCAATCCGCGTAATCTGCGGGAATGTATTCAAGCGGCAGCGAATTCTTATCTTGAAATTACCTGATACGCTTTCTCTCCATTTAGCTCAGTTACCTTTACAATTCTGGATTGTTGCAGCTCCGTCAGCATGGTGTTCATTGCTGGTTCATTAGCGGAGCCCAGGTGGGTAAGCAAATCGTTATGGGATATTATTCTGTTGGGTGCTTTCCTAAAATCAGTTATAAAATTCAGGATATCGATTTTTTTCATAGGCTCTGAAAATTGGTATTCCGGTTTTAACGCAATATATTTTCAATGGGTTACAAACCTCCGTCTAGGGGCTCTATGTAAATCTATTGACCATTCTATTGTTCTTTGTAGTCAACAAAGTGTATTTTGGCAATTCGATTTAGGAGCTGTGTTTAATGAAGTTTAACTAAGCATGTTGTGTAAGAGAAAAATGAAATTCTCTATTTAAATGAAACCAGAAACGAGTTTCTTAAAAATTAACCTCTCTCAACATCGACTCCAGCAATGTGGACTCATATACAACATGAAACTAAGGATTGCTTTGAGACGAAGACAGAAATTCACCATAGATCATAAGGCAAATTCCGGATACCGCCAAAGACTCTCCAACACCTATCCATTCATCTCCACCCAGGGATAACGCTCTGGGAATATGTAGCAAGATGAACCATCCCCCAATCATAATTCCGGAAAGTAAAGCGGCTAATTTTTGTGTCTGTGGAATCACCAGGCCAACACCTCCTAAAATTAAACATGCACCCGTTAAGTAAGCGAAGAATAAGGGAAAAGGAATAAACGTTGGGATCAGACTTTGCACAAACTCGGCATATTGAAAATGGGCAACACCACAATCGATAAAAAACACAAAGAGAATAATAAGATTAAGCCACAGTACTTTCTTTTGGTATTTTCGGTAGCCGTCCAGTGAAGTTAGGATCAGAAGGGCACCACTGATAAACCAAAGTGTCTTGAACCCATTGATATGATCGCGCCACAAATTGAGTATATGCCTGCTGGTGACTAGCCAAAATACCAGGTTAGCGATTGTTAACAATGCAGCAGTTCGATACCGATTCAGGTAAAAGGCTAAAACTGAAACGAGAAACAACGCCCCGGAAACATACGCCATGGCGGGATTGATGCCTTGTAAGAATTCGGGCAGTGGGCGCGGGCGGGTCATTGCAATATCACCCTTCATGAAACTGTAAATGGCTAACGCGGCAATACCGATCAAATACATATGCCGGCCCGTTTTGTAAGGAGTTGTCATGGTTATTAATTTCTAAGGAGTTAGTATCGTTTTAGTCTATCGAAATTAATAAATTATTTAGCCTGATACGCCTGCCGCAGCAGGGTATACCCTCAAGGGCGGTATACCCTGACTACAATGTGCTCACTTCTTAGCTTAGGGGTTACTTCATGTCTGCGCACAATCCGTGCTTCAGTTTGCAATTATGCTTAGTAATCAGTTTCTGCTGGATGCATCGTTGCGAATATTGCAAATCAAATCTCTCGATGCGACATGCAATCTGTTTTTTGCAATAAACATTCTAGTGTTGAGTGAATTACAGAATTGTTGATGAGAGCAAATGCTTCACTTTTGAGCATGCTTTCAACATCAACAAACCCACAAACAAAATGAAAACCAGGATCTTTACACTCGCCTGCATCATTGGATTATCGAATGTCTTTTGTTATCAAGTATGGGCACAACATAAAAAACATGACTATGCAACTCCCTCAACCGGCTATGGTAAAAGTGAGTTTTATATCAGTCTTCTTGGTCAATTGGCAATACCACAAAATAAATTAAGGGCATATTCAAATATAAAAGGAGGGCTTAGTCTGGAGATGGGGAAATCATTCAAAAGAATTCCATCCTTTAGTGCAGGGCTCGAAGTCAGTGGTGTGATCACGAGTCCTAAAAAGGATAAGTTCAAAGGTCTGGATATCTCAACCAATACAGGTCTTGCACAGTTCCTTCCTTTCATACGCTGGGCTCCTAAAAAAGACTTGAATGTGAAACCTTTCCTTGATTTCTCTACAGGTATAACATTAGCGTGGACAGAAACCACTTCCGTGATCGTTGATGAGGCAACATTTTGGGAAGAAGTGTTATTAGGCGCTGAAGATGAAGTAGAAACCACCACACATATGGATGTTACCTCAACAAACCTTTCCTATGGTATAGGGGCCGGTGTTGTCATTAAAAAATTTCTGATGGTAGGAATTCGATACTATCACTCCAAGCCAATGGATTATGTTAACAATGAAACAGTCTATGTAAAAGACAATACCATTCTGTACAATACACAGCGTATTCCCATTGATATGTTAGTAGTAACTGTTGGGATATCCAATTGGGGGAGTCATAAATGAAGTATCTAAAATACTCATTTTCGCAAATAGTTGCAAGGAAGATTCGGTGTGTTAAAGATTAAGAAAATATACTAAAGTCATTCCACCCTTTAATTAGTAGCAGGATAAAATCAACTATCAATAGACAATGGACTAAACTAATCCACAACTAAAAATTAAAATAACCACTATGAAAAACTCCATCATTTTATTTTCTGTACTTTTCATCAACACCATAATGTGTGTTGGTCAAGACATTAAACCCGCACCGGAAGACAAAGCTGTGGTTTATTTTGTTAGAACGTCTGCTGTAGGGATGGCTATCAACTTTAGCTATTATGACAGCACTCGCCTTATCGGCAAATTCAAAGGTCCAAAGTATATCCGGTATGAATGCAAACCTGGAGTTCATCTATTTTGGGCACGATCTGAAAATCGGGATTTTGTTGAGGCTGATCTTGAAGCAGGTAAAATATATTTTATAGAAGCTGCCGTCAAAATGGGCGCTATGAAAGCGAGAGTAGAACTACTTCCGCTTAATCCGAATGATCAAAAGAAGATGGATAAAGTAATCAAGCTTTTAACAAAAAAATCTTCTGAATCATTTACCCCAGAAGAGCTTGAAATAGAGACGAAAAATTCTCAGGATGCGATTTCAAGTGGGCTTAACAAGTACACGGAGGATAAAGCAAAAGGAACTGCAAGTTTACAACTTGAAAAGTCGATGTACTATGTAATACAATAAAGTAAGTGGAGTAATGAAATAGAGATGTCTTGATTTCTTAAAAAATTATTCTTGAATCATCTATTCACTTACACTACTTGCAAATGACTTATTCAAAAGATATTCTCTCAAAAAACGTGAATACTAAAGAACGAAACTTTGAAATTTAAATCACCATGAAAAAGAAAAACAACATTTGGATTGGCTCCTTGTTCTTGATAGGAGTTTTATTCATTCTTGTTAGTAGCTGTAAGGATGAAGATCCTGAACCTAACCAGAGTGCACTTCTAATAGGCGCCTGGGAGCAAGTAAGCCAGGTTTCCAGCAACTGTACAGATCCATCAAACAATGGAATTTATACCTGTACCTCTCACTGCGAGGCAGCCGTTGCCACTGCAACTACTATAACCTTTGATGGGGAAGGACCTTATACCTATACCGTTAAGGGTTCAGCAATGACAGTTGATTTCGGTGGTGATTTCAGAAAAATTACCATCTCCATTTCAGGCACAACGCTTACCATGACGTATCAGAGCACTGTTCCGGAGGGTGGTTGTAAATTTGTTACAACTTACAAACAAGCTGAAGCTGACATTGACGGAAATGTTTTTCATTCCGTAACCATTGGTACACAGGTGTGGATGGTCGAAAATTTGAAAGTGACCAAATACAATGATGGCACCCAAATTCCAATGATTACCGATAACACTGAATGGGCGAATCTAACTAATGCTGCTTATTGCTGGTACGGCAATGATGAAGCAGGTTATAAAGATGATTATGGAGCATTATACAATTGGTATGCTGTGAACACCGGAAAATTAAGCCCTAAGGGTTGGCACGTAGCCACCGATGCCGAATGGGCTACCTTGATAAATTATTTGGGAGGTGAGAGTATTGCCAGCGGCAAACTAAAAGAAGCAGGCACGCTACATTGGCAAGATCCGAATACAGAAGCAACAAACTCAAGCGGCTTTACTGGTCTTCCGGGCGGCACACGCTATAATACTGGATCGTTTGACAATATGAACTTTGTTAGTTATTGGTGGACGGCTACGGGAGACCCTGGAGGAGCATGGTATCGCGAGCTGTTATGGAACGAAGGCAATGCATATCGTTATGGACATCTTCTGACTAATGGTATGTCGGTACGCTGTGTGAAGGATTAAAAAAGATTATCAATAAAGATTAACCATTCACTAAAATGAAAACATACATAGCCTTAATCTTATTTGTTGTACTCTGCAACATAGCCATCGCTCAAGAAAAAAATACTACCAAACCAAAAGAATCACCGAGAAGAAGAGGCTATATCGGATTTTCGTTGGGACCATCTTTTCCAATTGGTGATTTTGCCAAGCAAAGTTTTGCATTAGATCCTGGAGTGACCGGATCAGAGTCAACATCAACGGGTCTTCAATTGAATCTTGTAAACGTTGGGTATTTATTTACAAAGCATATTGGAATTGCCGGATCGTGGTTCGGTGCAGCCTATTCAAGAACCAGTGACTTTCGAACAGATCTTGAGCCCTGGAGCTGTGGTGGTATAATGATTGGTCCATTAATCTCTTTTCCAATTTCAGAAAAAGTAGAATGGGATTTACGCCCGATGCTTGGTCGTGCAGTTTGCAGTGGACAGCGCCAGAATACAACACCCGAACCCGTTGAAAGTAGTGCATCCCTGATATTCAATATGGGCACAGTGTTTCGAATTCATTTAGCCAAAAAGATTTCACTACTTGTTACGGCAGATTATTTTTCAACGAAGTTAAAATTTAAAGATAATGGAGCATCTCCAAATGGTCCACCGGAACAAAAAATGAAAGCGCTTTCGTTGGGTTTAGGATTTGCATACAGACTGAAATAGATCATCATATTGCAGCAGAACCTCCAACTTCAGTAGCTCTGCGCAATGTGGTAAACAAACCGGAGGTCTTAGCAATAGCAAAGTTTTGTTTTAGTAATTGAATTGGTCGATTGAGCCTCACAAGAAAAAATAAGCAGTGTCTTCGCCCAGGGGCGAAGACACTGCTATACTTGTTCTGGAATTTATTTCGCAGCGATTCGTTCTAACTTGAAACGCGTTTTCAAATTACCCACCATAAGATCGAAGTAACCATCTTCCAATTGTTGTTCTCCTTTTTTATTTGGAAAAGTAAGTTGCTCCTGTGGTTTGATTGTGAACGAAAAAGTTTTGGATTCACCTGCTTTGATCAATTCTTTTTCATAGTACTTCAAATCACGGATAGGGCGGGAGAGGCTCGCTACCTCATCGTGTAAAAACCAAAGCACGGCTTCCTTGCCATCGCGGGTGCCAGTGTTCTTTACGGTAACCGTTGCTTTAATTTCGGATGACTCAGAAGTAAGCACCGAGTCACTGAGCAGTAAATTACTATACTCAAAAGAAGTGTAGCTCAACCCCGTACCGAAATGCATTAAAGCAATTGGGTTTTCAATTTCGTGTGCCAGTAATACTTCGCTGATTTTATGGTTGTGTGGAATAAGGCGATTGACTGCATACGGATAATTGAAACTTAATTTAGCGCTTGGATTTACCTTGCCACTGATTATTTCAGCAATAGCCTGAGCACCTTCAAAACCGGGAAGGCCAGCGAATAAAACAGCTTTGCATCCGGGATACACTTTTGTAATCACGCGTGGTCGTCCACTAACTACTACCAGCACAACGGGTTTGCCTGTGGCTTGTGCTGTTTGAATGAGCGCGAGTTGATCTTCTGGTAAGGTAAGGTCGCTAATACTTCCAAAGCCTTCTGCGTATGGCATTTCGCCAACGACAACTACAATGGCATCCGATTTTCCAGCTTTGGCTTTTAGTTCAGCTGCATTGGCAGCAAGCGCCACACTACTCGAAGCAAATTCTTTTTGGAGTGCGCCATAAACCGTCAACATATCTTTTGGATAAAGCGATTCATCGCTCGTCATCCAACGCAATGTCCAACCGCCACCCAATGGACTTTTTAGATTTGCGATCGGGCCAGCCACGAGAATGTTTTTTGGCGAAGTAAGCGGAAGAACATTTTCATTCTTCATTAAAACAATCGATTCACGAGCAGCTTCCAACGCCTTCGCTTTATTTTGGGCTGAGCCAATGCGATTGAAGCGATCGTTTCGTGGGTAAGGATTATCAAACAATCCAACTTCCAGCTTCAACCGTAGAATACGGCTCACCGAAAGATCAATTCGTTCTTCACTGATTTTACCTTCCTTAACCAATGCGTTTAAATGATCACAGAAGTCAGTCGTATAAGGTGTCATGGCCATATCTACTCCCGCCATGATCGCTTTGTAAGTGGCATCTTTTTCATCCGTTGCTACACGATGATTACGATAAAGACGGATGATATCTTCCCAATCGGTTACAGCTACTCCTTTGAATTTTAGTTGATCACGTAAAATTTCAGTTAGCGCCCAATATGAACTATGAACCGGTTCACCATTTAAATCACCACTGTTAATCATCACGGTTTTTATACCAGCATCAATAGCTGCTTTGAATGAAGGTAGGTGAAACTCATATAGGGTCTGTTCTGAAATATCCGAAGGGCCGCGATCCCAACCATTCTTTGGATCGGAATATGCAAAGAAGTGTTTAGCCGTTGCCGCGATTTTATAAGGAGCAATGTCCGGATCACTTTGAACAGTCTTCACGAAAATGCTTCCCATGGTTGCGGATACATAAGGAGATTCACCAAGTGTTTCGTAGTAGCGACCCCATAAAGGTGTGCGGGAAAGATCAAGCACTGGTGCAAATAACCAAAGGTGACCGAGGTCAGCTGTTTCAATGGCTGTAACGTGTGCCATGTCTGCCGGAAATTGATTGTTATAAGTAGCCGCTGTATTGATGGCTTGTGGAAAAATGGTTCCTCCTTCTAAATAGTTCGGACCGTGCATATGATCCACACCATAGATAATTGGAATTTTCAGACGTGATATTCGCATGTTAGTTTCCTGCAGATCTTTATTAAACTGGTACCAGGTTTCGGCAGGCACAGCAATACCGTTAAGGAAAGAACCTACGTGATATTTACGTAACATCGTGCCGAGTTTAGCAGTATCCACTTTGATTTCAATGCGAAGGTCTGTGCCCGCGCCCCATTGCGAATTCGAAACGATTTGAGAGTTGTTCACTTGTGTCATCTGACCAATTTTTTCTTCTATGGTCATTTGACTGAGAAGTTCATCGATCTTTTTTTCGATGGCTTCATCCTTGCTTCTTTCAAAATTTCTTCGATCGGAGAGGGAGGTTGTTTTGTTGTTGGTGCTACTGCTCTTGTCGGAAGAGCATCCTACAAAAAGATTAACGGTAATGGCGATAGCCAAGACGATCTTTGATAAGCGTATCATGGTTGTTACAGAGGTTTGGTTTTATTAAAAATAACAATCAAAGCAGGGCTTCCGAATTCCCTTTACTCAATTTCAAATAATTGATACCGCAATCGATTTCTGAATGGAATAACCGAATTGCTTACGTATTATATTTCGAGTTTTTATAGCATAAGTTATGGACTGAGGAGGTTGAACAGAGCTCAATTATTTTTTGGGGAATAGCGTTTGTATTTGCACGAGTTGCGCTACTATTCATCAGTTTTAAATTTAGTCCATTGACTCTTTTTCTGAGCATCCTCTCTGTTTATCTAATTGCCTGGAGCACATTTCGAGAAGGGTTTGGTTGCAGGCAATGTAAATCAGTTCCGGGTCAGTAGTGCTCCAAATAAACCGGCTGATTTTTTAATTTATACTTCTGTGTCGGATCACTTATTTGTGGTAATGAGAAGTATTAAAAATATCTCTTATCTTGGATAAGAATATCGATACGTTGCCAATGACAGAGAATACTATTCTTCACACCTTACGAAGTAATTACAAAATTCCTTTTCATAGTCTCATCATTGCCATGCTACTGTTTGGAAACTGTAAGCCTAAGGAACATTCTGCGGCATCAACAGGATTACCTACCCAGCCGGATAGCACGCTGTCATTACCAGAAGAAGATGCAGCTCCTTTACCTAAGGTAAATAACATTATTCAATATGCTGGTGCAACGGATAGTGAAATCAAAATTGCACTACAAACATTTTCACCTTTTACTCCAATTCATTCCCTTGCCCACCAGGCAATTGAAATTAAGGACAGTCTTGAAATGTTACGCGGAACACAGCAACTTACAGATCCCAACGACAGCCTGATCTTTAGACCGTATGAAATAAAAGCCTATCAGGCGATACTGGCTTACAAGGAAAGAATGACATCTGGACCAGTATTGAAAGACTACTGTCCCAGTATTTTAAAACTTGATCGTTCGGCCGAACCCAATGATTCATCTTCAATGGTTCTTCCAAAAGTAGAGGCATCTGCATTCCTTTCACATGGCAATTTTTTCTTTCTGGGCGGAGCTCCTTTTATATACAAGCTGCAAACCGATAACAATACAATTTATACTGATCCACAAGGGAATGCGGAAACTCGTTTTGGCAGTTCAACAACAGAGAATGGAAATTTTTTATTGAGCTCTTTTTATCACTTCAAGAATGTACCCATCAATATTACTTTCGGTCCACCGCTCGACTCGTATGATAGTGGCCCTCAGGAGGTGAATGGAATTGGATCACTTATCCACACGTTTGTTAATCGTATACCTGTTTTTTTTCTAACAGAAGATGGCTTAGTTCCTGCTCATCTTATTTCTGTAACACTAAAGGTAGTTCCGGAAAATATGGGTTGTGTGTCGGATCAGCCGCGTATTGATTTTGCCTGCTCTAAAAATTTAGGGGAGAACGAAATACTAGGTGTGTACATCCCCTATAATTCGCCTCCGATAACTTCTTGCATCACCACTCGCCCAAATAATTTTCTCTGGACAGCCGATTTAAATGGCGATGGCATTCCAGAACTCGCCTGTGTCTCCGGAACGTTTGAAGGAATAAGTAGTGATACTATGGCTGAGTCATTGTGGTTTATCAATATCAATGGCACCTGGCAAATTTTGGATTGGGCAGAAGATCTTGATTGTACATGAAAGCTTCTCCTTTTGTTGCAGTGGCATTGCTCATTGCCTTTTTTGTTTTGGTTTTTGTAATCGCATTTTTTTCTAATTCTCATTACCCCCTACAGGTTATTGCTGGAGAGTCTTCTGTCGGTACATGGATGTCGGGGGTATTGTTAGTTATATCTTTTACAATATCCTTGATTCTGGGCATGTGTCAGGGAAGGTTTCAATGGTTTTTGATTGCTGCATTTTTTGTGGTGCTTGCGCTGGATGAGCGTTTCATGTTTCATGAACAATTAAAAGAAAGAATCATCTTCTCTTTCAATACCACTACACGTTTGATTTATGAATTGCCAGTTATTGCGGGTGCATGTGCCGGTGCTTTTATTACCTATCTACTGTGGAATAATTTAAAGGGCATAAGCCGAATACTCCTTCTCTTTGCTGCCCTATTGGGTATTGCTTCGGTTACTATTGATGTTCTTGCCGGGGGTGTCTTTTGGGAAGAGTCCTTCAAGCTTTTAGCAGAGCTTTTGGTTGCTTGTGCGTTGTTGAATAAAGTTGATACAGATATACAGCGGTGAAGGACTGCAATTGAATCTTTCAAAATCATTTTGTAAGAATTAGTATTGAAGTAATTCAATATCTTTAGCCATATTAAAACCTGCATTTTATAATCGATGGGCAAACCTACTTCATCACCAATTTTCCTTCAAAGAATCAAAACCATTTTACGCATTGAAAGACCGTGGTTCAATAAACTGGTTAAGGTAATTTGGATTTCTCTTTTGTCAGGAATCCTTGGCTTTTTCATATACATCTACGCGGTTATTCAGAATCCTTTTGATTGGTTTGGTGGGATGCCCAGCCTGAATGTGATTGAAAATCCGGAAAACGATTTATCATCTGAAGTTATTTCAGCAGATGGTGTTTCGTTAGGCAGGTATTTCCGATTCAACCGCAGTCAGATTACCTATGAAGAACTTCCTCCTTTATTGGTAAATACGTTAGTGATATCGGAGGATCATCGTTTCTTTGAACATTCAGGAATGGATCTCCATTCGTACCTGCGTGTGTTTTGGGGAATCGCTACAGGGAATGCACAAGGCGGAGGAAGTACACTGACACAACAAACCGCTAAAAACTTATTTAACACACGCGATGAAGAGCTTCAGGGAAAATTATCCAAGTTGGCGGATCCGCTTAAACTACTCATCAGTAAAACAAAAGAATGGATTATTGCGGTTGAGCTTGAGCGCAATTTTACAAAGGAAGAAATTATCGCGCTTTATTTGAATACGGTTCCATTCAATAACAATGCTTACGGTATTAAGATAGCGGCAGAGACTTACTTTAATAAATCACCTCAGCAACTGAAAGTGCAAGAAGCTGCCTTACTGGTTGGGATGTTGCAGGGCACCAATCGATTTAATCCAATAGAATTTCCCGAACGGGCCCGCCAAAAACGGAATGATGTACTGAATAAATTATGGGCGCATCATTATTTTATAAAGAGTGAATCAGAATGCGATTCGCTTAAAGCACTTCCCTTGCAATTGAACTATTCAGTTCAAAATCAGAATCAAGGGTATGCTACCTATTTTAGAAGTGTATTGCGTGCGAACCTGTCGGCATGGTGCAAGCAAAATGGTTATGATCTTCGTGATTCCGGATTAAAAATATACACCACCATTGATAGCCGGATGCAAATTTTGGCAGAGACTGCACTAGCGAATCACATGCGCAAAATTCAAAAAGAATTTGACAAGGCATGGGGAAATAAAAACCCATGGGTTGATGATCATTATACAGAACTGCAAAATTTTCTCCCCCGAAAAGTAAAGCAGACCGACACCTACAAAAGCCTGTTACATCGTTTTGATCCGGGCTCAGATTCCATCAACATTGAAATGAATAGGAAAAAGCCAATGCGCATTTTTGCGTGGGGTGGAGAACGCGATACGTTATTCAGTTCCATGGATTCACTTCGATATTATAACCGATTTCTTCAGGCAGGATTACTTTCTATGAATCCTATGTCAGGGGAGATTAAGGCCTGGGTGGGCGGTATCGATCATAAATATTTCAAGTATGATCATGTTCATCAAAGTAAACGTCAGCCTGGATCGACATTCAAACCTTTTGTATATGGCAAAGCCATGGAGGATGGATATTCACCGTGCCAGCCGTTTATGGATATTTCCCCCACAATCAATGTGAATGGAACGCTTTATCATCCTGAGAATTCAAATGGTGGTTACGGTGATGGACAATCGTATACGCTTCGCCAAGCCCTTGCGAAATCGTTAAACTCAATTACCATTCAGTTAATGGAACGCCTTAAACCAGAAAACGTAGCCTCCTTTGCTAATCGTGTTGGTATTACGAGTAAACTTGACCCGGTGTATGCTTTAGGATTAGGAACAAGTTCTGTCTCCCTTGAAGAATTGGTAGCAGCGTATAGTGGCTTTGTTAATCTTGGAATTTATACTGAGCCATACTATATCACTCGCATTGAAGACAAAAATGGAAATGTAGTGGCTCGGTTTACGCCACGAACAAAAGAAGTAATGAGCCAGGAAACTGCGTATAAGATTTTGTATTTATTGAAAGGAGGAGTTGAAGAGGATGGAGGAACTTCAAAAGCGTTAAGTCAATCGGTAAAGAGTGATAATGAAATTGGTGGAAAAACAGGAACAACGGACAATGCATCCGATGGCTGGTACATGGGTGTAACACACAACCTGGTGACTGGAATTTGGGTAGGTGGCGATGAGCCCAGCATTCATTTCCCATCCTGGAAGTTTGGATCGGGTGGGCATACTGCACTTCCTATTTGGGATGCGTATATGCAGGAAGTATACAGGAATACTCCAATTGGGTTCCGGAAAGGACAATTCAAACAACCCGATACTTCAATTAGTTTTCATGATTGTGAAGATGAGGGCGATCAGACTTTGGATCTTCCGGAATAGGAATTATGAAGCTCAATTTATCCAATAGAATTTTTATGAAAAAAATATTTCTGACCATTGCTGTCTTTATTGTTTCAGTATCATTTGTCAGATCACAGGATAAATTATCCGTAGATCAGAAGGCAGTGCAGAACACCGTAATAAAGATGTTTGAAGCATTATCCAATCGAGATTCAGTCGAATTAAAGTCACACTGTACTCCCGATATTTTGCTATTCGAATATGGAAAGACCTGGAATTTGGATACACTGATAATAAAAGCCATTAGGCTAAATAAGTCTAAGGATTTTAAAAGAATGAACACAATCGATTTTATCAACACAACTGTAGAAAAGAATGTAGCCTGGTCAACCTATAACAATCAGGCAGACATAATTCAAAACGGTAATCATCGCACTATAAACTGGTTAGAAACGGTTGTCTTGGTAAAAGAAAGGAAAGAGTGGAAGATCAAAGTTCTGCATTCGACATTTTTAAAGAAGAATTAAAACTTCTCTGGTGTACGTAATGTACTTTTTATTTTGGTGATCACTTACTAATGAAGATTGACTACTTATGAAGAAATCAATTGCAATTATTGGTAGTGGCCCTGCAGCGCTTATGTTAGCAGCGACATTAGATCAAAGCCTTTTTAATGTGACCATATACGAGCGCAATTTTGCTCCGGCAAGGAAATTTTTAGTGGCAGGTGATGGTGGTTTTAATCTGACTCATTCAGAGGCGTTAGACCAATTTATTCTGAGATACACTCCTTCAGGTTATTTAGAGAAAAGCCTTCGTTCATTTAGTAATCTTGATTTACAAAACTGGTTGAAGCGCATCGGTATTGAAACGTATGTAGGATCGAGCAAACGCATTTTTCCCGTAAAGGAAATTAAACCTATTCAGGTGTTGAATACCATTTTAAATGAGCTGAAAAGCAAAAACGTTCAGTTGAAAATGAAACACGAATGGAAAGGATGGAATGATCAAAACGAACTCTTGTTTGAAAATGAATCCAGTGATGTGATTGTAAAATCTGATGTCGTTGTATTTGCATTGGGCGGTGCAAGCTGGAGCAAAACAGGTAGTGATGGAACGTGGACGAATTACTTTAAGATGAAAAATATTGAAATCGTTCCATTCCAACCTTCTAATTGTGCTTACCAGATTAACTGGAATGAAAATTTTATAAATCAAGTTGAAGGCCAGCCACTAAAAAACATTTCTGTTTTTTGTGGCGGAAAAGAAAAGAAGGGAGAAGTTGTATTGACAAAATTTGGAATAGAGGGTGGTGCTGTTTACGCGTTAAGCCCTGAGATACGGAAGCAACTGATTGAAAACAAAACAGCAACTATTTTCATTGACCTCAAACCTTCGCTAACCTTAGAAGCCATTAAGGCGAAGCTCGGAGCAATTGGAAACAGATCTATTTCAAAAGCATTGGAGGATCATATAAAACTGAGTAAGCTTCAAATCTCATTACTAAAATCTATATTGACCAAAGAAGATTTTACGAATGCAAACTCGCTTTCGGAAAATATAAAACGATTACCGATTTCAACAATAAGTATGGCGCCCGTTGATGAAGCAATATCCACTGTAGGTGGAATCTCTTTGCTTGAAACAGATGAATACTTTCAGCTAAAGAAGCTACCGAATCATTATGCAATCGGAGAGATGCTGGATTGGGATGCACCTACCGGTGGATATTTATTGCAAGGTTGTTTTAGTATGGGAAATTATTTAGGTAATAAACTCAATGGCAAAAAAGGAGCAGCATCTCCATAGTAGCAGACACTGCTTGTGTATGGATCGATAAATCAATGCTTACTATATTGAACACCATGCTAAGAGTTGAGCGACTTGCAAGTTTGAACAAGCGTTGATTTTGCTTAGCAACTAAACTATACTTATTTTGACTTTTAATGTTATGGGAATATACCAATCATGATAAGATGGTCGTTATTCAATTACCCTGACCTGAAAATCATAAACCATTGTCTGAATGTATCTATGAAATCTTTTTATTTACTCACGCTCACTTTTATAACGTTTTGTAGTCACGCGCAAAAATTCACTATCAATGGTTCTGTAAAGGATCAGAGCAGTGGTGAGAATCTTATCGGAGCAACGATTTACAACATACGAACTTCACAGGGAACAACATCCAATACATACGGCTTCTATAGCTTAACGCAGTCTAACGATTCCATCTACTTGAGAGTATCTTTTGTTGGCTACGAAACTCAGCTTCTTAAATTTCTTCTTACCAAAGATACAACCGTCCACATCGGACTATCTGATGGAACAATATTGAACGAAGTAGTTGTTACCGGAGCTGATGATAAAATACAGGAAAGTTCAAGGATGGGTACCATTGATGTACCACTTGAGCAGATCAAGTCATTGCCTGCTCTTTTAGGCGAGGTAGATGTATTTAAAATTTTGCAACTATTACCCGGTGTGCAAGCTGGCTCAGAAGGTTCCAGTGGGCTTTATGTTAGGGGTGGTGGGCCAGACCAAAATCTTATTTTATTGGATGGTGTTCCAGTATATAATGCCTCACACCTTTTCGGGTTTTTCTCAGTTTTCAATGCCGATGCCATCAATCATGTTGAAATGATAAAGGGAGGATTCCCTGCCCGCTATGGCGGACGGTTATCTTCTGTAATTGATATCAGTATGAAAGAAGGTAACGATAAAAAATTTAAAGGAGAGGGTTCCATTGGCCTTATTGCTTCTCGCCTTACACTAGAAGGGCCCATCACTAAAAATACTTCTTTCATTGTCTCGGGCCGCAGAACGTATATCGACATACTGGCAAGCCCGCTAATAAAAAAGGCATCGAAAGGAGATGAACGTGCGGGCTATTTTTTTCACGACCTTAATTTCAAGATCAATCATCGGATTAATGATCGGAATAGAATATTTCTGAGTACGTACGTTGGAGATGATAAAGCGTATTCACATTCCAAATATACTTACGTTAGCGATGATCAAACTTCAGAAAGCAAAGACGATCTGGGACTGAAATGGGGAAACATTACAACGGCACTTCGCTGGAATTCAATTATCACAAATAAACTTTTCAGCAATGTTGCGGCTACTTATAGCCGTTATAAGTTTGTGGTTAGTGCCGATTCAAAAGAAACCATGACGAATCAGGATACCACCGAAACTGAGTTTTTTCATACGGAATACAATTCCGGAATTCGAGACTTTGCTTTGAAAATTGATTTCGATTATCTACCTAATCCCAAACATTACGTCAAGTTTGGTGGCCAGGCGATTCAGCATCTTTTTTCTCCAGGTGTACTGAGTTATCGAGCCACTGAAGTGAGCGATACTACATTGGGTGCACCTCTTACCCGCGCCAATGAATTTTTTGTTTATGCTGAAGATGATTTCCTGATCACCGATCGATTGAAAATCAATGCTGGACTTCATGCCTCCGGCTTTGCTGTGGAAAATAAATTTTACAAATCACTGCAGCCGCGCATTTCCGGAAGGTTTTTAATTACACCACAAATTTCTTGGAAGGCATCGTATGCACAGATGGCTCAATTTATTCACCTGCTGAGCAATGCAGGTATTGGACTGCCAACCGATCTGTGGGTTCCGGCTACATCTAAAGTAGGTCCTGAGCACTCGTACCTAACATCAATGGGTGCTGCATACAATTTGAAAAACAAATATGAGTTCAGTGTGGAGGGATATTATAAGAAGATGAAAGGTCTTATTGAATATAAAGACGGTGCAAACTATTTGAATATTGAAGGTGACTGGCAAACGAAAGTGGATATTGGTGAAGGTCAAAGCTATGGAGCAGAATTTTTTGTCCAGAAAAAAACGGGTAAGCTAAGTGGATGGATCGGCTACACTTTATCCTGGACAAACCGAACATTTCCAAACATCAACTCAGGCAAAACATTTCCGTACCGATACGACAGAAGGCATGATCTTAAAACAGCAGTGATTTACAAATTGAAGGACAACATGGAATTCGCCATGACCTGGGTTTATGGATCAGGTGCTGCTGTAACGTTGCCACAGTCTACTTATCCACGAATTAATGATAACCCCAATCAATACGGTGGTTATGATCCTTCTGTCCAATATTACGATGGCCGCAATAGTTATCGAATGAAAGCCTATCATCGTCTGGACTTAAGTTACACCATCACAAAAAAGAAGAAGTGGGGAGAAAGCTCATGGAGCATTGGTGTATATAATCTTTACAGCAGAAAAAATCCTTTCTATATGGATTTAACCTATGATAAGCATGGCAACAGAAAGTTTGTTCAATACAGTTTGTTTCCGATTATTCCTTCCATCGCATATCACTTTAAATTTTAGGTAATGAAAAAGTACATTCCCTTTCTTTTCATCTTACTTCTATTTGGCTGCGAACTAATCGTGGATGTTGAAGTGCCATTCGGACAACCACAACTTGTACTGAATACGTTCTTCCATCCGGATAGTGTATGGTCGGCAACCATAAGTTTAAACCGTCACATTCTAAGTGATTTGCCCTTTGCAAGTGTTGAAGACGCAACGGTTATTATGTATCAAAATGATTCTCCGATTGACACCTTAATTCATCAGCAGAATGGATTCTATAAATCGAAATCAAATAAACCACTGATCAATACTGAATATGAAATCAGAGCCAGTACAGCAGAGTATGGAATGATTAATGGTAAGTCAAAAATCCCGATGCCTGCGCCAATTTCACACGTTGATGTCAAGAATAGAGAAGCGTCTGCGACTGAAGGGGAGAGTACAGTAATTAATGTAACCTTTCAAGACAATGCTGCTGAAGTAAATTACTATGAGATAATGGTCCAGATAGAATCAGAATGGTACAATGGATATGATGGGACAATCCACAAAAGCCGTAGGCCTGTGAATATAGAAAGCAATGACCACATAAGTAATAATAATGAGACATTCTGGGATGGTGGTGTTATTTTTAAAGACATTCTTTTTAATGGAAAAGAATTTGAGATATCAGTGAATACACAATATACAACCATCCAGGATTCAGAGACTGTAATTGTCTCGCTGCAAACACTAAGCGAAGACAGTTATAAATACAAAACTACAGTTCAACTGCAAAACGAAACATCAGGTGATCCTTTCGCGCAGCCGGTTAACGTAACCGGTAACATTGAAAATGGTTTTGGTATTTTTGCAGGGTACAGCCAATCCGTAGTTGCCAGGAGCGGTCCTAAGCCAGTAATAACTGGAGTAAATCCATCGAAAGGCAAAGTAGGAGATCATGTAATCATTTCTGGAGAAAATTTGTTTGATGGTGAAGTCATATTTAGAGCAGGAGAGATTCAAGCTCCTGCCGCCTCAGTTTGGTCTACTGAAAATGAAATAGAGGTAATAGTTCCATCAACTGCCGCTACTGGTAAAATTGTAGTTTACACAAACATTGGACTAGCCATTTATGATTTTGAAGTAATCAACTAGTAAATTCATTTTGCCAGAAGGTGATAGTTGTGCCTGCAGTATGAATAATCAAACATCTTACTTTTAGAGTTCCAGGAAATATTTATCTTTAGTTAGAAGCTTTGTACATTAAAGTCACGAATTGTGTGTGAGTTGCGTATTCAATCCCTATAAAAATGAATTAAACGATGAAGTTAGAGCAAACTTTATATCAGAAGAGTTACATCTATTTTATTGTATTCTTTCTTTTTGTACTGGCCGGTTTTTGGTTGACGTATTTTACCAAAGTTTTAGATCAGGAAAATTATCGCATGCATTTACATGGCATTGTCTTAATCTCCTGGTGTCTTATGTTGGTAGTTCAACCCTATCTGATTCGTGAAAAGAAATATACTCTTCATAAGCAGGTTGGGAAGTTTTCCTATTTGTTGGTTCCATTGATTGTTATCACCACACTCGATCTTTATAAATATCGCTTAAGCGAACTGACTGCATTAAGCATCAGGGATTATTTATTTACGGCCTCTGTCTTAAATGCACTGCTTACTTTTTTAGTTTTTTATGGACTCGCCATATACTATAGAAAAAAACCAATGGTCCATGCTCGTTATATGATATGTACGGTCTTTGCCATGTTCACTGCCGTTATTGATCGTATCATTATGTTTTACTTCCCCGGTTTATTGCCCTATTTTCCTTCTGTTGATGGACCGGTAATCCAGGTTGTTGGACTAACGTTAGCCGACATTCTAATAGTAGCTTTATGTATTTGGGACTGGCGATCACACAGAAGGTTAAATGTATTTCCGGTCGCCTTAATGGTCCATCTGCTTTATCATTACTCTGTTTTGAACTTCTACAAATTTACGTTTTGGCAATCGTTTAGCATATGGTTCTTTGAACTGTAAGCTGAATTATACCAAGTGGCCTAAGTTTTTAGTAATTACCTATTAACATCTTTTTTTAGTTTGGAATCGATTGGAATATTTATCTTTAAATACAGTTAGGTTATAAAGTCAACTATGCTCAACCTCTCACACTATGTTTAAAAAGAATTTTGTTCTCGCTTTCGCAAGCATCAATTCAAAAGTTATTTCGTTTCTGTTGATCCTGACGATTGGGACTTTTATCCAGAGCCACGGTCAATCGTTTAATCTTCAACAACTTCTTAAGGAAGGCAAATTGGTCTCCAATCACGTTGTAACTCCGCTGAATGACCTTGGTAAATCTGGCGTTTCGAGTGATGGAATTGTTTGGTTAAAGAATGTGAATTTTTCAACCGGTACAATTGAAATCGACCTTCGAGGAAAAGATATTGTTCAGCAAAGTTTTATTGGTATCGCATTTCATGGAGTGGATACCCTTACCTATGACGCCATTTATTTCCGTCCCTTTAATTTTAGAGCGAGCGATCCAATAAGAAAAATTCATGCTGTTCAATACATAAGCGAGCCCGATTTTCCATGGGATAGATTGCGCGAAGAGAAAAACGGTATGTATGAAAAAGGAATTGATCCTGCACCTTCGGCTGTAGAATGGTTTCATGCCAGAATTGTTGTGGATGACTCAGCGATTAACGTTTATGTAAATAATGCTACCATTCCATCGTTGACAGTTACTAAGTTAAATATTCGCAAGGATGGACTGATAGGACTTTGGTCGGAGGGTGTGAATGGTGAATTTGCCAACATGGTTATTAAAAAATAGCCACTCCAATGGTGTAAGCCTTCTACTGTTATAGGACATGGTTTTTAGTCTCCGTACTCATTGGCTCTGTAATATAAACCTGAGGCAATTACTGCCAATATCTTTCTGGTGGAGGACCGTTGTAGTATTTAATGCAGATTAAAATTCTCCGGGTTGCGTACTTCGGAATCGTTGGCTCAATAGGCTGTTCTACATTTAATCATTCAAATGGCATGCTTATTGAATGTAGACAAGAACCTAACCTTCCAACCTATGAAAACCCTCACTACCGGGCTTATACTAGGCCTGTTATTTCCTATCCTTGCATCAGCTCAGGTTGATGATATCAAAAGAGAATCTTCCAGCAGAACATCAAAAAGTAGTAGGGAATCTTCCTCCTCTTCGAATGTTTCGGGAGATGGAGTAGTCGCTTTTTTTGAACTTACCTTTTATGGAATTGTCGCCATTGCAGCCTGGCAGGAATATACACTTGAAAAGAAAGCCACCAATCCTTCCCTTGTTTCGGTTGATGTTATGCTTCAGGTTGCGTCTCAGCCATCGAGTTATTACATAGTGAACCCACGTGTTAGAGGTAATTGGGGATTGTTTTCCACCGACTTTCGGTTTAACTATTTAATTGAAGAAGACTTTGACGGAGCAAAACACATCCGGACAGAGGATTGGCAAATCCTGGAACTAAATGTGGTAACCACTAAGAATTTTACAGGACGCATTGGTGGTGGCATTTTACATGAAGATTTTAGCGGAGGTAAAACATTTTCAGAATGGACTGCTGCATTAAATGTTTTGGGCAATAGTCAAAAGATTGGTGGCATGACGGAATTTCGTTGGTCTGAACCAAGAACCGAAGCAAGTGCGCAGATTCAGTACAAACTCTTTTCAGCAAAATCAATTCACGCGTATGCAACCTGTGGTGTAGTCTTTCAACAATACTATGAAAAGATAAACGTGTGGGGAGTTCAAGGTGGTTTGACGTTGAGAATTTATTGATGAATTCTTTAAATTGAATTTACCTGGTTGATACCCTCTTTTACTCAAGCAAATCTTCCTTGTTAGCTTAATAGCTGTTCAATCTCAAATAGAATCAACCGAAAGACGAGTGATGTTTTGTAATCTGACCTTTCACAGTTCTTATTATATTCAATCAACATATCCAATAATGACTGTCGTAAAGAAAATAAACGTCACTATAGCAGCGGGGATCATAATCCCAATAGTGATGGGCCCTTTAGGTTGATAGTAGAAATCTACTTGTTTAATGGAGGAGAACGAAATGACGATTCTACTATTTTCTTCCTGCGCGTATTCAGTCACATACAAATGAACCTGCGATAAAACATCCCCTTTATTGATCTTCTCATAACTTGCCTTTTTAGATTGTTTCATTAAGGTGATATAGTGCATGTGCACGGAATCGACCTCTTCAAAAATACCTTTTAATGTTTTGTCTTTTTTATTTACAGAGGCGTCTTGAAGGTGCCACATTTTTTCTCCCTGATGAACAACGTAGTATTTATCTTCGTTTCTGAATTTGTTTATCTGGTAGGAAGCTCTCCTGGGATTGGTATTCGACTTTACAACAGTAGTGGATCTATAATAGGGGTGGCACCCGGTTGTTAAATTCAAAATTGCCATTATAAGTATTGCAGAAAAAATTCTTGAATAAATATGTCCATACTTTATTTGAACTTTCTGATTTGAAATGAAGTCGACCAAAGAACGAAAGATAGTTTTCATACTGGACGTTGCTTAAATTGAAACCTCTCGTGAGATGAGAATTAGAGGTCAAATAATTGCGATAAGTGAATGTAATGAATTCTATTGGTTATTTATCTTACTCAGCGCAATAGTTGTATTTAATTTGCCAGATGAGTGCTATAGGTCTGATTATATTGTTTACCTGTTGATCGTAAGTGCTAGCTTAGCCGTTATGAGAATAGTGATTGTAATGTTTGCTTTTTGGAATCTCACTATGGTTTAGAATCAACAGAATTTTTATCTTTAATAAGTTGTACTATTTGTATTTATCAATCAGCCGGAAGCTTTTATGACGTTACAACTTTGGCGTAACAGGATGTGTCTATCGAATGGTATGAAAGTTATAATTTTCGCAACGAGACTATTATGTTTAACCTTTAAATAAGAATGATGTATTGTACAAAGAAAATTCTGCCCGTGTTTTGCCTTTGTCTCTTGAGTTTGATGTCACTGGCGCAAGACCAACGAGTAAGACTGATTGGTTTGGAAACGGGTATAGATGCAATTGGAGGCCCGGTTGTGGAATGTGATTGCATCCGTGGAGAGACGGCTACCTATTACGGTGACGTCACTAAAAATTTGAAAGGCATGATGTATAAAATGTATGGTGGTGCAAAAGTAGAAATGCATTCACGGAACAATAAATTTGGATTGTCTGCAGGATTGCGATATACCCGAATGAATAGCTCGCTGGGTAAGTCTAATGAGTGGGATAGTCCCAGCGATTTCTTTTATTTTATGACAAACCAAACAGAAACATCGATAGAGTATTTGAAAGTTAGAGAAATAAATCAAGCCTCCGACTATCTCGGTATTCCTATATCACTAGTGTGGTATCCTTTTAAACAAAAGCTTTTTACACTTTATTTTAGAGGAGGACTTGAATTTGATTATCGTTTGAAAACAAAAACGACAGTTTCATTTGTTGACAATGCAATGGATTTAAATAGTGATGAGGTAATTGAGAAATTAGATGATCCAAGCACCATGGTTTCAATTTTGAGTACAAGTGCAGGAGTTAAGATCGGAAGAGGCTCAAAGACTGCATTTAAAATAGAGATAGGACCTTCCTTTTTTTTGAATCAAGGCACATCAAGCCTTGTTGAAGCAACGGCTGGCTTTGGAACACAACTTAATATTCAGATACCTTTTTAATTGCTAAAATGAAAAACAGAATTCTAATCCTAATATTGATTGTCTCATTTTGCAGCTGGGCATGCGGTGATGAAAGAGAACTGCAAAAATCAGTTTATGTTGAAGACAGTACTAACCCGGGTCTGCCAAAGTATTCAGAGTTGGGGTATAATACTTTTGGCGCTTACTATGATCGGGAAGCATTTACATCAAGCGAAATTGTTCCGGTTAAAGTAGTTGTAACCAATGGGGAAACATCCTTTATTTTTAATGGAAGAAAAGGCGATTCAAACGAGGTAGCTTTGATAATTAAGATATCCAACTTTGAAGCTCAGCAATATTCCGATTTAATTACCTTGAATGGAACAACGGTGGATCTTACGGATGCAACCTATTCTGTTTTTATAAAAAATGGAGCAGTAGAGGAACCAACACAAGTTATAAATGGAATATTTAAATTTAACAAAGTTCGAAATGTAATCGTTGACAAAGAGCAAGCGGAAATAATACTCTCAGGCACATTTGAGTTTCAAGCCTTGGTTGAGGGTCAACCGATTACTGTATCGGAAGGAAGATTTGATGTTGGTGTAGGAAATGATAATTTTTATAAATACTAACCTCAGTATAAAAACTGTATGAGAAGAATTATTTTAAATCTTGCAGTTTCTCTTGATGGTTTTATTGAAGGTCCGAAGGGTGAGATTGATTGGTGCATAGTAGATAACGACCCGGTTTCTGAATCAAGTGCAGACTCTCATTTTGAACAATTTCTTTCGGGCATTGATACTATATTTTACGGTAGGGTGAGTTACGATCTGTGGGGACAATATCAACCGGATAGTAATGCATCGCCCTTTGAAAAAAAACTCTGGCAGAGCGTTCACAGTAAAAGTAAATATGTGTTTTCAACAAATTCTGAAAAGAAAAATGACCGGGCAGTATATGTCAGTGCAGATATATTCAGCAACGTTATGACAATTAAAAACCAACCTGGAAAAAACATCTGGCTGTATGGCGGTGCGAGCCTGATAACCACCTTTATTAATTTTGGACTTGTTGATAATTATTTACTTGCCGTGCACCCAGTAATATTGGGAGGAGGTAAGCCGCTCTTTTCAGATCTTAAAAACAGAGTGGGTTTAAAATTGAATAGAGTAGTAACATCACCCTCTGGTGTTATACTGCTAGACTATGATACTAAATAAATTAATTATGAGTGAGGGAAATATAGTTAGCAGTCTTATACGTTAATGAAGGCAAACTTTCTGCTAAATAAAAGAAGCAATTTGAGTTGAAATAATCTATTCTGGTGCAACACGATTATAGAACCTCAACTATTTTTCTCCCCTTTCAATCGCTTTGGTAATCGAACTGACAATATCATCCAGTTTATCGGTCGAAAGTTGAAGATGCCCTAATACCGATTTCCCTTCTTCCGTTGTGGGTATTTTATTCAAAAGGTTAACGAGTCCTAATATGCTCGCCACGGGGCTGCGAAGTTTGTGTGCGTTGATGAATGCGTATTCTTCCAGTGCTTTATTCTTTTTTTCAAGTTCAGCAGTTCGCTGACGAACCAGACTCTCCAGATTTTCATTAATACCTTTTATCTCTTCTCCTTGCGCTTTAATCTCTTCGTTTTGCTTTTTAATCTCTTCGTTACTTAACTGAAGAGCGATACGTGCCTTGATCTCCCTCACCGTAAGATTGTACCGTGTTCGAATGAGCATCGTCATGAAAACACCGGAGGCGATCAGGAGTAATCCGCCCTTCACAAAAAACTGATTGACATTAAGCGCTGGGTTTATACTTACAAAGTATGCCGTTGCTAATGCTGACAAAGTTACTAATGCAACTGAGTAAGGCCAAGGCCACATCAGAAACATAGAGGCGGCTATAAATAATGCCATGAAATTTAAACTATGCCCCAGCAAATGTTCATCACCAATCAAACTGTAGGTATACCCATTTTGAAGAGAAATCAATATGCAGGGTATGACTACAATAAAATAGGAAGGAAGATAATAGCGCTTCCAAATGAACAATGCGGTAAGAGTGATAATGGATACACTCAGTCGAATGGTGAAAACGTAATCCCAACTTTGAGGAATATTATAGTAGTCGGTAATGGCAAAGAGTGGATCGAAAATGATACCTATCCAGGCAGCTACCAAATGATACCGCGAAGATGATTTCTCTAATTCTGGCTCCCACAGTGTATTTGAAACTTCTGAAGCAAAATTACCCTCCTTCAACCGACTCTTCTTTATCATGTTTATTTCTAAATGCGTTCGAGTATAATAAAAAGTCAGGAATGACTGTAATGGTATAACAATTTATTCGAGACTTGTTCTTAAAATGAATTGCATACCTCTGAATGGTTTGAGAGGAAAATTATTGCCAATTCAATAGTCTTATTCCGAAAGAAAAACAAATGTATTTACGAATGGCACTTTAAAGTTATTTCATTAACTTCAGAGAGTAGTATCTATAACCAAACACAAAAATTATGAAGAAGCTATCATTTACAATGTTGTTGGCCTTTGGAATAATTTCAATGGCTCTCGCTCAAAGTGAATCAAAAATTATGGCAAGTGCAGGTGGGGGAATTTTAGCTCCCGCATGTACCAATTGTAAAACCCTGGCGGGTTTTGAACTTGCTGGTGGGTATGCATTCACCAAAAATATTGTTGCGTCTTTGAATATCGGTCTTTTTTCCAGATCTGACGAAGGTTCGAAGCTTAATGCTTTTGCTGTTGGGGTTTCGGGGGAGTATTATATTAAAGAAGCGTATAAGGGATTTTACGTAAGTCCTGATTTAACACTTATAACGCTCAGTAATAAGTATGGTGGCACAACGTTCTCGGATACTAATTTTACCGTTGGCTTAAATCTTGGGTGGGCCATTGCCATAAAAGAGCATTTTAGAATTATTCCGCACTTTGGTTATGGAACATGGTTTGAAGATTCTAAAGGAAGAATCACAGCAGGCTTAAAAGTAGGGTACAAGATTTAATAATTATAAACAGCAGATAGCAATTGGAATTACTATAAGTGGAAGAGCTTCTGAAATTTCTGAGCGAAGCTTCTCCACTTATTTTTTTGATCTTTAAAACTTTTAAGCTACTTTAAATTCAAACACATCATACTCTATACCCTTTTCCATAATTCAATGAATTCGAAACTCAACAGGATGCTATCCAATTCCCTTCGGATTGGCATATTGCTAGTACTTTTCTTCGGTTGCAAAGAGGAAACAAATTTTGCTGTTCTGGACCGAAACGCCCTGGCAAAAGAATATTATCAGGAAGATGCGCAGTGGTATCTTGATAACATTCCATTCTTTGAGTGCTCCGATAAACAAATCGAGCAAGTGTATTACTACCGTTGGAAAATGTATAAAGCCCATATTCGCAATGTTGGGGAAAACCAATACGTCATTACTGAATTTATCGTTCACATGGGCTTTGACAGAGCGCCATACTGTACCATCAATGCTGCATCCATGCATCATATTCATGAGGGGCGTTGGCTTAAAGACAACCGATACATCGATGGATATATTAATTATTTGTACCAGAATGGTGGTAACAATCTTCAGTATAGTGAAAGTATAGCGGATGCAACGTACGCTCGCTACCTCGTTAATGCGGATTCGATATTCGTAGTTAGTCAGTTGGATAGTATGAAAGTTAAGTATGATGGATGGCATGACCATTGGGATGCAGATAAGGAACTATACTACATACCCGCCATGCCAGATGCCACAGAGTATACCATAGCCTCTATAGATGCTTCAGGTGAAAAGGGTGGTTTTGAAGGAGGTGAAGCTTTTAGACCAACCATTAATAGTTATATGTATGGCAATGCCATGGCCATTTCTCGCATAGCAGAAATGGTTGGAGATAAGGTTGCTCAAAAAGATTATTTGCAGCGTGCAACTCTTTTAAAAGCCAATGTCGAGCAATATTTATGGAATGATACCATGCAACATTTTATAGATCGTTACCAAGTGGATAATCAATATGTTCACTACTGGGATTTTATCCGTGGTCGTGAGCTGGCGGGATTTGCACCGTGGTATTTTAATTTACCATCAAATAATGGAAAGTATCCTGTCGCCTGGAAGCACCTGCTGGACACCACTCAGCTGCTTGGTAAATTTGGTTTCCGTACGAATGAACCTTCTTACCCGAATTACTTTAAGCAATTTGTATTTAATTTTGGAAAGCCAAGTAGTCAATGGAACGGCCCGAGTTGGCCTTACCAATCAAGTCAGACACTTACGGGTATGGCGAACTTGCTTAATAATTATGAGCAGAACATTGTTTCCCCATCAGACTACGTAACATTATTACGTCAGTTCGCTTTGCAACACTATCTGCCTGATGGCAAAATAAACCTTGTCGAAAATTATGATCCCGATAAAGGCGGACCTATCGTTTTTTTTAATTGGAGTAACCATTATAATCATTCAACATTCAACAATCTTGTCATTAGTGGTCTTTGCGGCATTCGTCCTTCTGCAGGTGATACGCTTACTCTAAATCCATTGGTAGACAATTCGATTCAGTATTTCTATCTGGATGAGGTTATGTATCATGGACATAAGTTAACTCTGATATATGACAAGGATGGCAATAAATACAAAGCAGGAAAAGGCCTGACTGTTTTGGTTGATGGAAAGAGAATGCCATTAACACAAGAGGGCGGCAAATATCAGGTTGTTGTTGGTGCTCCGAAGGCAAATACGAATAAGAAGCAAGCTGCTAACCTTGCATTGAATATAAGAACAGATGCGTATCCTGTTCCTTCTGCATCGGTTAATTCAGTTCCTGATTCACTTTACGTAGCGGTTGACGGACGAATTTGGTATTTCCCTGAAGTCAGAAATCGTTGGACAACACTTGGCTCGAATTCAAAAACAGATTGGTTTGCGCTGGACTTTGGACAACCTCGTGAAGTTTCTACTGCAAAAATTTATTTATATACCGATGGCAAAGTATTTGGCGTGCCCGAAAGTTTCACCATTGAATACAAGGATAAAGAACAATGGCTTCCTGTAAAGATGAAGAAACAGACTCCTGTCATTCTAACGGGCAACACGGAGAACACGTTTATCTTTGACAAGGTGATGACGCGTAACATCAGAATAAATTTTAAACATGATACAAGTCAACTGGCAATATCAGAGGTGGAATTCTATTCTGATGAATTCTTGAAATAATTTGATCCATTGATTGAGTTGAAACAGGAAAAATCCGAATATGAAATAACCAAAGCTGAATTTAAAGCACTCTATTTTCAGCACGCAAAACCCTACAGTGGTTGGACGCAAGAGTATTGGAATCAATTTTTCGAAGATAAAGAGGGCCAACGATATTTTGTGTATGAATCAAAAAATCCAGAGGCTACCCGAATGTTCATCCGTGAAGATGGTAACAAACATTGCATTTTCTTTCTCACAGAAGAATCGGAAGAGTCATTTTTTGATTTTCCTGGAAAAGATTAATTCAACTGGATGATCACTCACTTCATTGCACCCAAAATATTGCGTGCTCAATTCCGGATTAGAATCATTAGAAATATTTATCTTTCAGAATGCTATTTTTTACTGTAGGGTTTTAATGGCACTTTAAACAAACATTAAAAATTCAGCCCCCATGAAAATACTGAATGGAACTTTTTTGCTTCGCCTTGCGGTATCCGTTATCCTCCTGATGCATAGCGTACCTGGAATGTTTAACAACGGGATAAACGACTTCGGAAATCTGTATTTAAATCAAATCGGTTTTGCGCCTTTTGGTGTATTGATTGCGTGGTTGATAAAATTATCGCACGTGGTTGCAGCATTCTGTTTAGTGTTTGAAAAATATGTGAAGTGGGCGGGCATTGTCACTATTTTTATTCTGATAACGGGAATCTTTTTAGTACATCTTAAAGAGGGGTGGTTTGTAGTAGGCGGTGGACGAAATGGAGTTGAATTTAACTTCTTACTGATATTCGCATTGTTAACCATTATGTTTCCAAATGGATTTAGAAAGAGCAAGTAGTGACAAGAATTGAATTAAATCGTATGACTTGGATATGTAAGGATGAATGTATAGTATTGATGCATAACATTAGTAACTAGGAGCTTCATGGATTTGGACCTGGTGCAGGTAGTAACGGCTCCTAAATCGAGTATTGCGGCAATACTAATGTTGTGCGTCATGCTTAACGAATCCACAAACTCCCACTTCGACTAATTACGTACCTACACGAAATGTAAAAGTCCTTATTTGCCGATTTAATTAAGTAGCTTGTTTCCATACAAAACTTTGACTATGAACAATATTCAACAGCCTCGCAGGAAATTTCTATTGACAGGATTGGCAGGATTTTGCACAGCGTTATTTGCCAACTTACCCAAGATTAGTTTTGCCAAATCCTACAATGCTAATGATAAGGGAATCGTAATTCACGAAGATGAGGGAATACATATTCTAACCGGAAGGCGCAAAGTGCCGATAACTATAAAAATCTCCAAAGCAAAACATGGTGTAGATGGAATTTCATTTTGTACCGAAAAACAAAGCCCCGGAAGTAAAATGCGTATTCACAAGCACTTGAATAATGATGAGCTAATTTTTATTCACAAAGGTGAAGGTACACTTACTTTAGATGAGCAGTCCATTCAAGTAAAGACGGGTGATGTTGCATTTGTTCCAAGAGGGACATGGCATGGTCTTCACAATACTGGAAAAGAAAATCTATCAATGATTTTTCAGTATTCACCGGCTGGATTTGAAGAATATTTTATAGAGAATGGCACATTACATGGAGCACCGGCCAAAGAAAAAACAGAGGAAGAATATGCGATTACTGAAAAAAAATATGGAATGGTTTATAAAGAACCTAGTATAACCAAATAGCACCAAGGCACAGCAATGGGAACTATAAAGCATATGTGTATTGGAGGTTCTCAAAGTGTTTGCTATTAAATTTCGTCAGCAGCCTGGGACAAAGATGTAGGTATTTATACGCGTACGTTTTATAGCCGAGCGTTAGAAAAACTAATCTGAATCAATACTTTCCAAGCTAACCATCGCTAAAGACAATTATAAAAATTAAGTAAACTCGCCAGCTACAACAAAACCTACTGGTGCCCGTTGTAATCCATTAAAAATGAACAGGCGAAAATTCATTAAGCAAAGTCTCTTGGCTACAACGGCAATTGGTGTTCTGGCCGGACTATACGCCTGGCAAGTCGAGCCATTTTGGCTTGAGTTTGTAAAGAAAAAAATGCCCGTCAGGAATTTGCCCGATAAATTGATTGGAAAAACGCTCATGCAGATAAGTGATATCCATGTTGGAAATCGGTTTGATTACCATTATATAATTGAGTCCCTTATCAAAGCACAGCAATTTGAGCCCGACTTTGTTGTCTATACCGGGGATTATATCAGTTACGAAAATGAAAAGCAATTTGAACAATTGGATGAAGTTCTAAAGCATACTGTTAAAGGTAAATTAGGAACAGCCGGCATATTGGGTAATCATGATTATGGCAAGAACTGGTCTGAACAGTCCGTTGCCGACCAGGTTTCTGCTCAATTAAAAAACTCAGGAATTAGTCTTTTAAAAAATAAGCAGAAAGATTTTGAAGGGTTAAATATTATTGGTTTGGATGATTATTGGGCTTTAAATTTTGCTCCTCATGTTGTGATGAACAACTATGACAAATCAAAAGCTAATCTTGTGCTTTGTCATAACCCTGATGTTTGCGATTTGAAAGTCTGGAATGGTTATCAGGGATGGATACTATCAGGCCATACCCATGGCGGGCAATGCAAACCTCCCTTTTTAGACGCTCCAATTTTACCGGTTAAGAATAAAAAATACACGCAAGGCGAAATCGACCTGAGAGACGGTAGAACCCTTTACATTAACAGAGCCGTTGGACATTTACACCAGGTACGATTTAACGTAAGACCAGAGATTACAATTTTTGAACTTCAACAAGTTTAAGAAACTAAAAAAGAATTCCTATTCTCAATCCACCCCAACGATGATAGTGGCTGGCTGTAAATTCCTTACTAATTATGGATTGAAAGTACTCGATGTTAAAAGAACCAAGAGTCAAAACTACTCCTGCATTTCCCTGAAAAGTAAAATGCTCTATTTCTTTACTGGTTAATGTATAAGGACTGTCCAGATTGAAAATCATTCCGCCTTGTAACGTAGCATCATACACCACAGTGTTAATGATGGGTTGTGCATAGAGGTGCAAAGTAAATTTTTGTTTTTGTATTGATGTTATATCTGAAAAAGCAGAAGTGATAGCTGAATTTAATTTTCCTAACACGATCGTACTACCTAAGGAGAATTTAGTATTCAATGTACCCACACGCCCGGAGGCAAGACCGTTGAGCAGGAAATACCTGGAATAGAAAATACTTTTTTCAATACCCACTTCGTAATTAAGAATCAAATCATTTTTTATTTGATACTGCCATCCCTGAGGATCGGTGTCGTTTATCCATTTATGAATGGTTTTTTGTATTTGGTGTGCGCCTGCTACTTTTCCAATGATGCCAAGAGACAGGGACGATGTAATGCGATATCGTTTTGTGGGATGAATACTTGCCGAAAATGTTTTCAACAGGAGGGAAGCAGCAAAAGGCCTGTCGCCATAAAGTATTTGGTTTGAGCTGATACTGGTGGGTGTATAGGCATTGTGTTCAATGGCCAATCCAAACTGGTCCTTATTTTCTTTCAGTGTGATCAGTAACTTTGAAATTGGATTTCTTTTCAACGCAGGACTTACAAATTCAAGATTCATACCTTGCGTATAGTATTCATCTGAACCTGTGAAGTAGTCATTTGCGTAATGAAACCGGATAAGACTTTCTGCTGTGTTCATTCGGAAACTGGCAGTGTTATCAATGGTTTGAGAAAGAGCGACTGTGCTGATCAGGTAAATACAACACATCGTAAAGCTTTTGCTTAGCATTCCTGATATACGATGATATCAGTGATCGTGGATCTTTGTTATTTTCTATTGTAGCAAATTAATTGTGCACATCACTCATTCAGAATACCATCTAACCAATGAATTGCATTGAGCAAAAACTGGGCATTTTGTGAAGCACTTTCTACGTTCATACCCACTTTATTTTTTCCCTGAAGCTGAGCGGTAAACATGGCGGCTTCACCAAAGATGACCACCCGGCCTTTGCCGTAGTTCATGTAAGCACCCTGTGAAAGGTTTTGACCAGAAACGGTGGGTGTATCTTTTTTAAACTCCCATGCAGTTTGAGGCATCTTTACTTCATATTTTGAATTCAGAACAATGACGGAATGTGCAGTGGCAGGAATTTCAAAAGCTTGTCCTGTAAAACTTTGAAGCGAAGTGATCATTTCTTTTTCATTGCGTCCCTTTGTGAGAGTATTCACCATCAATCCATCTCCTGGCACAAAAATATCTTTGCCACCCGTCTTCATCGCAAATCCATTGTATAATTTAAAACCGAAAGAAGCTGCCAGTTTTTCTGCTGCTCCCGGAAAAGGCATGTGATCAGCAATAAGAAAAAGTGAACCACCATTCTTCACCCACGAATTCACCACTTCTATTTCGCTATCCGTAAATGCAGAGGGGGTGGGTAAAGTCCATTGTTCTGCATTAGAAGCATGTAATGCATTTGAAATAACAAGAATTTTGCCTTTGCTCAATTGAGCATGTGTAAACAATTCGGAAGAAGCACGCACAACAAAACCATCCTTCTCTAACACGCGGGCAAATGCTTTGAACCTTCCATTAAGCGTATGAAAATTATGATGGGCTTCATCAATTAAAATAATTGAACCTTCACCTTTGCCATAAACCGGATTTGAAATGACTGGACTATACAAGGTGTCAGCAACTTGTTGAGCTTTGCCTGGCAAAACATTAACAAGGAAAATAAAAACAAGTAAGAGTGTATTTACTTTTTGCATAGAATGTAATTTAAAGGTAAAGGGTAAGAATCCAAAATTTACCACTCAAACTTCTACCGTAAAAGAAAACCCTTAACATAGCAATCGTACGAAGAGAATAGCTTAACTTCATTTACGCTATTCTGCTTATAGAACCAGATGTAGTTAACAACCAAACGAAAAATTTATGACCCCAGAATTTTTATCGTATTGTAAGAATAATCTTCGAGGAGGATTATTTGTATGTATTATGTTACTAAGTCCATTTATTTCAAATGCTCAGGATTCACTAAGCCGAAAATCCGATGATTTATTTGATTTGTCATTGGAAGAACTTCTTCAAATTAATGTAACAGAGCTTGATCGAAAACTGAAGCTCTACGGTTATATTAATACCAATGCCGAAAAGCAATTTAATTTTCCATCGGTTGCGAATGACGGCACCACATTAAAAGAAGATGACCCTTTTACATGGGTACCAGTCAAGGCTTTTCACTTATACGGGTCAGCTTATCTATCGGAGCGAATAGATGTTCTTTTTAACCTGGCGTATGCGGACGAAAAAATTGAAGTACGCAATGCTTGGGGAAACTTTAAAGTAAGAAACATTTTTCAAGTCAGAATTGGTAAAATGTATCGAAGGTTTGGATTATATAATGAGCGACTCGACCAAATTCCAACGTTTACCGGAATTGAACCTCCGGAAATTTTTGATACCGATCACCTTTTTATTACCCGTACAACTAACCTTATGATTCATGGAAATAAGGATATTGGGCATGTTAACCTTCAATATTCCTTAACAACCGAAAATGGTGAAGGCGGTGAAAAAAAGAAAGTGATTCCAATCGGCTGGGACTTACGGCTCAAATCAGAAAGACAATCTTTGCTGATAGGTACCTCTGGATTTAAAAGTAGTTTAAATAGTGAAAAGACTACTTCGACAGTTGCATTTGGGGATGGTTCTCCTAAAGGTGGCGTATTACCCTGGATGGATGGTGATAATTTTTTTCTAACCGGTCTCTTTGCGGAAAAACAATTTGGAAAATTAAATATTCAGTTTGAGTACTGGATGGCAAAGCACGATGCACTTCGAAATGCTGATAATGTTTTAGTCTTGGTAAAAGAGGCAGAAATCAATCCTCAGCAACGGGAAAGATTTCTGGGCGCAAACTCGAACAAGCTTGATGCCGACCTTACGACTGCTGATGTAGTTGTACCGGTTAAGTATGATGTGCAAACCTATTACATCAGGCTAGCATATAGTCTCGATACAAAAATAGGTCAGTTGGTTCCTTATTTATTCCTTGATTGGATGTCACACCCGGAAGTAATTAACAATAAGACGTATGGTGGTGATAAAGAATCAGGCTTAGCCGATGACGGTGTATTTTACAAAACTTCTGCCGGAATTGTTTACAGACCCATTCCTGTAGTAGCAATTAAATTAGATGGCAGTATTCACAGCCAGAAGTTCAATGGAAAAAATGAAAGTTATCCTGAAATACGACTAGATTTTTCCTGGGCGTTTAAAAATTGATGTTGTTTTGTTTGTATTGGTAACCACAAGCTTCTTAAGTAGAGTATTAAAAATGACTAACGCAGCCCTTTGTGGTGTGTTAGTCATTTTATTTAGTAGCATTAGCTTATTATTTAACAGATCATTATCATTTTATCTGTATGGAATACAGTAACGTAATTAATCAATGTGTAGAATCAACAAACCTATAAAATTCAGCATATTGTTAGCACATCGAATTGAATGTCATGGGAAATTGATAACTTTTAAGTCACAAATCTTACTGCGTGATACAAAAGTATATAACCCTTGTTGTCTTGCTGTCTTTCAGCTTGGTTTGCCATAGTCAGAACCTTACTGAAATTGGTAAAATAAAGCGCGCTATTGCAAAAGCAAAGGAAAAGGATCAGGCTAAATTACTAAGCGATTTAGCGTGGGAATACAGAGCAGCTTTTCCGGATAGCACTATTTATTATGCATTAAAATCATACAGCTTAGCACAGAAGCTAAACGATAAAAAGAATTTAGCACGGCCACTGAATTTTATCGGTCTGGCTTATTTTCATAAAGGTAATCACCTGGATGCGTTCGATTATTTTAATCAGGCACTGAAAGTTGCAGAAGCTAAGCGAGATTCTTTGCAGTTAGCACATGCTTGCAATAATATTGGCAGACTTTTTCTTGAGCAGGGGCTGTTACCCAAATCATATTTGTACTTATCTCGTTCCTCTTTGATCTTTACCAACCTGAGGGATTCTTCCGGCCTTGCTTACTCCTTACAAAGTCTGGCTGGCTATTACAAGATAAATAAGGATATAGTGAATGCTGAAAAGTATTTCAAGCAGGCGTATGATATTCGAATAACACAGGGAGATGCAAGAGAAATTATGTCGGCTATGATTCAGTTGGGTAAACTCTATATGGATAACCAACGAAACGATGAAGCCTTGCATTATTTTAAACAGGCAGATTCAGCAGGTAATGTAATTAAAGATGCCATCATTTTGGCGGAAATAAAAACGCTGGCCGCTCAATGTCTGATGAATACAGGAGAACTGGAACGAGCAGAGAAAATGGCTGATGAAGGATTACGCTTTATTAAAAATTCACAAAATATGCGGTTGCTTCCAGGGGCATATTTAACCATGGGACAAATTTATTTTAAAAAGGGAAACTTATATAAGGCCAAAGAAAATTTTAATCTGGCGATTGAAATCTCAACACTTCGGAAAGATTTGAACACGCGCATGGAAGCGTATTTCTTTTTGTGGCAATCGTTTAAGCAAGAAGGAAGAATGTCAGAAGGGCTGAATAATTATTCGCAATACATTGCACTGAAAGATTCTATTCAATCGTTGGAAAGCATACGGCAGCAGGAGAAATTTCAATTTGAATTGGAGATTGCAAAGCGAGAACAAGAAAACGAAGTACTGAAAGCAAAAGCAGATCGCAGAATAGCGTTCATCATTGTTCTTACAGTGATGGTTCTCTCAGCACTTGTCGTGCTTTATCTCCAGCTACGAAACAGAAGAAGGATACTGCGCGTAAATCATTTGCTTGAAGATCGAAACCGTGAAATAAAAAAGATCAATACCATTCTGAATGTAAAGAACACGGAACTTGAAAGTCACATGAATACATTAGTTGGATTTTCAAAGAACCGAAATATTGCTTTAGGCAACCTTGAGCATGCAGCGCGTGATATTGTTTCAATCACGGCCAAAAATCTAAAGGTAAACCAGGTAAGTATTTGGGTGTATGATGATGAACATAAGTTCATTGAATCGATAGCGTGTTATAATCGCGAAAAAGATCGTTATGTCGACACCATGAAATTGCGTTTTGAAGAAGCGCCACATTATTTTGATGCGCTTAAGAAGGAAAGAATAATCGTTGCGGATGATGCCCGAACTCATCATTATACCAAAGAGTTTGCAACGTCCTACTTTACTGAACAAAATATATTTTCATTACTTGATGCCACTTTCTTTCTGGACGGACACTTGAAAGGACTGTTGTGCTGTGAACATCAAAACGAAATTAGAAAGTGGACTACAGAGGATTTGATTTTTGCCAGTTCGGTGGCTGATATTATTTCACTTGCCTTCAGAACAGCACAACGTTTAGAATACGAACATCACATTGAGCAGCAAAACAAGGAAATCGCTCTTATCAATGAAGGTCTTGAAGAACGCGTAAAGCAGCGTACTGAAGAGTTGGAGATTCAAAACAGAAGACTAGTTGAATATGCTTTTATCAATTCTCACTTACTTCGCGGACCTCTCTCCAGAATTTTAGGATTGATTAATTTGATGGAGCATGATAAGACAATGAAGGACAGTGAGATGTTGGACTTACTTCGTAAATCAGGAGATGAGCTTGATCAGGTTATTGGCAAAATCAGTAACGCACTGAATGATGGAAACCCCCTTACACGAAAAGATATTGAATAAACAATAGCATTACCTGCTGACAGATAAATTTTGAAAAGGAGGCTGCAACTCATTGCTTTAATGTTGATGAATATGTTAGTGAGCTGAAACGAAAACTAATTTTAAAACTTTTTTACGTTCTGTGCCATCTGAGTAAATAGTTAATAAAATATTCTCACGATGGTAAAAATCCTGTTGGCAGTAATGAGTTTCATCTGTTTAAATTCATTCGGACAATCCATTTATTCTGGAGCTATCAAGGACAGTATTTCAAGGGCACCACTCCCGTATGTAAATATTGGTATCATAAACAGAGATGTAGGCACGGTGTCAGATGTGGATGGAAAATTCAGAATTTCTTTAGATGACAGATTTAATGATGATTCATTACGAATTTCAATGGTTGGATATCAGACCCGCGTATTCAAAGTCACTGAATTCAAATCTTTCATTGTTGGCAATCCTGAAATAAAATTACTTGAACTTACTCAGGAACTGCAGCCTCTTGTTGTATCCGAAAAGAGATTAAAGGAAGAAATTTTAGGGAATAGAACGGAGTCGAAAAAGTTTAGAGGTGGATTTACCAACAGTGATCTTGGTAATGAGCTGGGTATCGTGGTTAAAGTAAAAAAGGGAGGCACCTTTATTAAAGCATTCAATGCCTTTATTGTTTCAAATACCAGTGACTCTATGAAGTTCAGACTTAACTTTTATAATCTGAAGGATGGACTACCAAATGAAAGAATAGTTGCAGATCAAATTATCTTTCCCATTAAAACGAATACCGGAAAATTCGTTCTTGATCTACGGCAGTATGATATAAAAGTGAAAGATGATTTTTTTGTTTCCCTCGAGTTGATTGAGAATTTTGGACAGAAGGATAAAAGAGGTGTATTATTTTCTGCTGGTTTTTTGGGTAGCCCCTTTATAACAAGAGAAACAAGTCAGGGGCAATGGAAAAAATTTCGAGGTGTAAGTCTAGGATTTAACATTACGGTTCAGCAATGAAAGCTTGAGGAGGTCAAGTAAAATAAGCTGAGCCTTTTAAAATATCAACGTGTTTCGTTAACCTGAAACAGAAATCTGTTTAGTCTCTTGTGTGTATGGATAATCGAAAAGGCCATGTTCCTTGATAGCTTCTTCCACTTTGTGAGGTACATACTTTTCCCAACCCGCTTCACCTTTGCGAATCATGGCTAATACATTATCAGAAATAATGTGCAGGTTATTTGTATTCGCATCGTTTATATCTTCCAGCTTGTTGTTTTCAAGCAGGTAACGGAAAAGACTTTTTAAATTTTCAGGTAACTCATTGCCGAAATCTTTCAGTGAAAAAATTTCTTTTGAATCTTTCTTCCAGGCTGGATAGATATAGAGTTTAACATTCGATCCAAACAAGGAAGCGAAACATTCCATAATTCCCCCCCGAAGATTCTCGTAGGTTTTTTCGTCAAATACTTTTTGCAACGCATAAATCCCCATGATGATACCAATCTTCTTTCCTTTGGTGATCTTGGATAGGTAATCTACCAATTTGTAATATTCAAAGTAGTTAGAGATCAACACGCTTTGACCGAGGGAACAGATAATATCAGCACGATACAGAAAATCTTTTTCATCAATTTTCCCATCCGGACTCAAATCATTTAAGGTAAGTTCGGTAAGCACCACCAATTTTGATCGGTCAACATCAGGCTCACGTCTGAAATGTCTCCGAGATGTTAGCAGCATATCCGCATTCACATGAGTAACGGGCCTGAAGCGACCACGCAACACCAATACGTTTTTCTTATACAGTTCATCAGAGGGCTGCATGACCGTTCCGTCAGGTCCAAACATGGCGGCTTTTGTAAGTCCGTTCTTCACCAGTTTCAACGCCATCAAACGGTTATCAACGTGTTTGAAGTCAGGGCCTGAAAGCCGGAACATATCAATCTCAATTCTGCGGCTTGTTAATCCGTCCATCAGAGACATCAGGATTTCTTCCGGATCCTTCACGAACATACACGAGTAGAGCATATTGACACCGACAATACCCAAAGCATACTGTTGCTGAAGTGGATCGTTGTCGTGCATCTTTACATGGAATACACATTCATTTGGTTCACTCTCAGGACGTAATTGGAATCGTAAACCAATCCATCCATGCCCCTGATTCGTGCGTTCAAAATTTAAAACTTCAACAGTATCTGCGAAAGCGAAGAAGCGTGTACCTGCAATACGATGGGGGAGGCGTTCGGGTAATAATACATATTCATGATCAAGCATGCGCATGAGGCGGTCTTCGCATACATATCGCTCGCAATAGCCATAAATGGCATCACTAAACTTCATATCGTAGGCCGACATCGTTTTGGCCACTGTGCCTGATGCGCCACCTACCTTAAAAAAATTCGCTGCTACTTCCTGCCCGGCACCAATTTCTGCAAACGAACCATAAATGGCTTTGCTTAAATTAATACGCAGCGCTTTTTCCTGGGTCGATAGTTTCCGTAAGTCCTCCATAGCATGTCTCTCTTTCCGTTTCGAATTTACCTTTATTCAATTAGCCTAAAAACATAATCGCATTTAAAAATTATAGGGTGTTAGATCACTTTTGTGGATGCTCTATTACTATAATCAAAACACAACGTCAATGTAACCGTAATTTGCATATTAAAGTTTGATGTTCATTTTACCGCAGTTTCAAACGGTATTTTGAAAACAGCTATAGCCCGGACCCGTTGTCTTGGGTAACATTTGAGAACCTTCAAAAGCCGCTTTAGGTTGGTCAAATCCACTGAATATACTTATCAGGATTTCGATTTCAGATAATTGAGAACTTCTATAGCGTTCTCGCCACCTTTTGTCGCGTGATGAATGAGATCAAGTCCATGCGGGCCTTTGGACTTAATTAACTCAGGGTATGGTTCGATTATGGATTTTACAATTTCAATCTTGCCTAACATGGCGGCAACAAAAAGTGTGAAACGCGCACCTTTATTGATAAGGTAAAGTGCGATCTCACGATTGCCTACATGACCAGCACCTTCTATAGCCTCTTCAAAGTCGCCATTGCCCCAATCCCAGGATGAATTCAGTAACCCTGGATTAGCCTCTAACAAGAGTTTAGTCTTTTCTAAATTGCCATGACCGGCAATGACAAACTCTTTAACGAGATCTGCTTTTAAAGGAATTTTCTCCTGGGCTTGAGCTTTATGGGATTGAATGAAAACGGCACCGAACGTGCCAACGGAGACAAGTTTAATAAACTGGTTTCTTGAATAGAAGGGAGAAAGTGATTCCATAAATGAATTGGTTTATGGAATATCCTTAAAAGTGAATTGAATAGGGCCACAATTTACGCCCGAGGTAAAAGTATGATAAGACGTGCGTTCGCAATGGTTCAGACGGTGAAAATCGTCAGACATTAATAGAACATTGAGTTAACCCGAATTGGGTTAGGTGTTACTTTTTAGCTAGATATTTATCTTTTGCTTCGCGTTTAATTTCATCCCATTCGTCAGGGGGTGGAGGTGTGCCGCGATCGAATTCTGCCAGTAAGAATTTAACAAGTCCCTTTTTCATCCCGAACTGTTTTACGGCCTCTTCACAAAACTCGATTTCGTGTTCATCGACAACGTCATCGGCATATACCATCAGCACAAGATCGTAAAGCAGATTCATTTTATCGTTGTGATTATCGGGCACGTTCATCTTGAACTTCTCATCACTATCGATCAGCACTTTTACTTGCCGATCTTTAAGGCCATAACGTTTGGCAATTTTATAAAGTAGCTCTTCTTCTTTTGGGTGCATGTGTCCATCGACCTTTGCCAACGCCAGCAAATTCTTGATGTGGTTCTTTTTGTAAGAAAGATATTGATGTTCGAAGAAGCCCAGCATATTTTTAAGTTTAAAGTTCGAGGTTCAAAGTTCCAGGTTTGTTGGTTGAAGTTACATTGACTACAAACCAATGTCAACTTTTACTCTTTTAAAATAAATCTTAAGTCTAACACCTAGTCTACCCAATCCGCTACAAATAAGTTGGTGTTTCGCGTTCCTCCATTGTGCCGGTTTGATGAGAATACAAGTCGTTTTCCATCGAATGAGAACATAGGGAACGAATCGAAGACTGAGTCGTGAGTCACACGCTCAAGGCCAGTTCCATCTTCATTAATCATGTAGATGTTAAATTCAAAGCCTCTTGTTCCTTTGTGGTTGGATGAGAATAAAATCTTTTTGCCGGATGGATGATAGAACGGAGCCCAGTTGGCTTTGCCTAACTTAGTTAGCTGTTGAAGGTTTGAGCCATCTACATTGCAGGTAAAAATCTCCATTGCAGTAGGAGCGACCAATCCTTGTTTTAACAAAGCTTTGTATTCTTTCCTTTCTTCATCTGTTGTAAACCGGGATGCACGAAAAACAAGTTTCGATCCATCCGGTGAAAAGAAGGCACCACCGTCATAACCAAGTTCGTTTGTAATTTGTTTTACATTCGATCCATCGATGTTCATGGTGTACAAATCAAGATCACCATTGCGTGTTGATGTAAAAACAATTTTATCTCCTTTTGGGGACACGGTTGCTTCTGCATCATATCCTTTTTGATTGGTAAGTTGCTTCTTGATATTACCTTTTAAATCCGAAACAAAAATATCATAGGTATCATAAATAGACCATAAGTATTTTCCGCCTGGCTTGCGTTCCGGCTCAACCGGACAATCTTTCCCACCTAAATGAGTTGATGCAAAAAGAATAAGGGAATCACCTGGTAAAAAATAAGAACAGGTTGTTCTTCCTTCTCCATTGCTGATGCGTTGAGGAGTATTATTCTTTAGATCAACACCATCGACAGCAGCAACGAAAATCTGGTCGCACTTTAGATTCCATGCAGGATTGTTCGATTGAAAGGTAAGTTGTTTGCTATTGAAACTCCAGTAGGCCTCGGCATTGTCGCCACCAAACGTTAATTGTCTTAGATTTTTTAAATGTACTTCTTCAGGATATTTTAAGGTGTCAACATTTACGATTGTTGAATTTGCAGTTTGCGCAGTTGATGATGATTTACTGCAGCATATACATAGAGCCGACAGAGCTAAGAATGAAAGAATCCTGAACATAGTTATTGAAAATTTTTCGCGAAGTAATTCAAATTATTATGCAGCTGCAACTTCTTCCTTTAAAGCCCTCCTTAAAATTTTACCCACATTGGTTTTCGGAAGCTCGGTTCTGAATTCGAAATACTTGGGCACTTTGTAATTTGTGAGATTTTCGTGGCAGAATTTCTTTATCTCTTCTTCGGTTAAGCTCTGATCACGTTTTACAATAAACGCTTTTATTACTTCTCCTGATTTAACATCGGATATGCCAATAGCGGCTACTTCCAAAACTTTGGGATGAGTAGCGATAACATTTTCAATTTCGTTGGGATACACATTAAAGCCGGAGACTTTAATCATGTCCTTTTTACGATCGACAATCTTAAAGAATCCATCGGCATTCATGATACCAATGTCACCGGTTCTAAACCATCCACCCGGAAAGAAAACCCCTTCATTATCTTTTTGCCAGTAGCCGGACATTACCTGTGGTCCTAGTGCACATATTTCACCCGGTTCTCCTTGAGGTACTCGGTTTCCGTTGTCATCAAAAATAGCAATCTCGGTACTTGGCATAGGTACACCTATAGTACCAGCATGATGTGTACCATCCAATGGATTGCAACATAACACAGGGGAAGTTTCACTTAAACCATAACCTTCAATAAGATTTGTGCCTGTAACTTCTTTCCAGCGTTTGGCCACAACATCCTGAACGGCCATTGCTCCAGCAACGGCACCTTTTAATGCAGAGAAATCAAGATTCTTAAAATCAGAATTGTTAAGTAACGCATTGAAAAGCGTATTAACACCTGTGATAATGGTGAACTTGTGTTTTTTTAATTCCTTTACAAACCCGGGAATATCGCGTGGGTTTGTGATCAGTACATTCTTTACACCCGTGCTAAACATCAACATGCCGTTAACGGTGAGCGCAAAGATGTGATACATCGGTATGGCAGTTATAATAAGATCGCCACCATTTTCATTCATGTAGGGTTTGAACCACTCGGTGATCATAGAATTGTGCGAAACTATGTTAGCATGTGATAGTTGAGCACCTTTTGCAATTCCCGTGGTTCCTCCTGTGTATTGAAGAACAGCGATGTCGTTAATTGAAATGGAAGGCTTAGTATAATGTGATGATGCACCTTTCTCTATAGCACTGTTAAATGAAATCGCTCCGGGAAGATGATAAGAAGGCACCATCTTCTTAATATTCTTCACTACAAAATTCACAATCATGCCTTTCAATCCACCCAACATATCACCTAGCTGGGTAACGATAACATGCTTAATGGAAGTGTTGCCGATTATTTTTTCGAGATTACTCGCAAAGTTGGCAACGATCACGATAGCGACTGCTCCTGAATCCTTAAACTGATGCTCCATTTCGCGAGGAGTATATAGAGGATTAGTGTTCACTACAATTAATCCTGCTCGCAACGCTCCAAAAAATGCGATTGGAAATTGAAGGAGGTTCGGCATCTGGATGGCGATGCGATCTCCTTTTTTGAGTTTAAGATCTTGCTGTAGGTACGCAGCAAAGTTTTTAGAGAGTGTATCAACCTGAGCATATGTTAAGCGAACGCCCATATTTTCAAAAGCTACCCGATCGCTGTATTTAGTACAACTGATTTCGAACAACTCGATTAATGAGGGATGGTCGTAAAGTTTAATCTCTTGTGCAGTGCCTTTTGGATATTTATCAAGCCAGGGATAATTTTTCATTATAGGTAATTTCAAAAATGGAAGTCAATAATTGATTACATAATCAATATCCCAAAGCAAACGATTGTTGGCCAGCAAATCAATAGCTGATAAAATGAAAAGAAGGAATGGCTGTAAATAAAAAAACCCACCCCGATAAATCGAGATGGGTAGCTCTGAATCTCATTAACCTAAACTGAGCTGCTGTAGGGGAAGGAATCGAACCTCCACGAAGCGGTTAGGCTTTGACCTGATCCAGTGCCGCATTAAGCGAAATTGGATCGGGGAGCATTGCTTTATTCCGTGACCTTCACCCCCGAGACCGGAGGGCTTGTCTGCCAGTTTCAACACCCTACAATGGTGTGTTTTAAATTTCAATCAAAGAACGTCTCTTCGCTGTAGAGGAAGGGTTCGAACCTCCACGGAGCGGTTAGGTCGCCAAAGGCTGGACTTTATCCCGTTTCCTCCACCCCCGAGACCGGAGGGCTTGTCTGCCAATTTCAACACCCTACAATGTGTTTGTGTGCGTGTGGTTGATGTGTGTGATTGTTAATTATGCAACAAAGTAACGCAGAAACTACTATCCGGAACAATAAAACATTCTAATTATTGTGGACTTTTTAATATTGTTTCATATTTTTGAATTTTAGTTAAAACTCAAATTTCACCATGGCTGAAAATTACAAAGTTGACAATGTCGACCTCAAGATTTTAGAAATCCTGATGCAAGACGCCAAGAAACCGTATACGGAAGTAGCAAAAAAAGCTTTTGTATCGGGAGGAACCGTTCATGTTCGCATGAATAAAATGGAGGAGGCGGGTATTGTGGAGAAGACAACGTTAAAAGTAAATTATGCCAAGCTTGGCTATGACATCACGGCTTTCATTGGAATATTCCTTCAGAAAAGTGCTTTGTATGATCAGGTTATGGCAAAGCTGAAAACCATCGCAGAGATTACGAGCATTCATTATACAACAGGTAATTACAGCATGTTTGTGAAAATACATTGTAAGGATACCAACCACTTGAAAATTGTATTGCACGATAAGATTCAACAAGTAGAGGGCATAGAGCGCACGGAAACGATGATCTCTTTAGAAGAAAGTCTGGATCGAAGCTTAAACCTAATTTAGCAATCGATTCCTGTTATTAAAGAGTGGTAAAGGAACCTTAGAATGGCTTTTATGTTATATTTTTGTGTTCAGTTTAAAATTAGTCTAAATAGACTGCTATGAGTAAGGATAATCAGGTGTTAGAGGAGTTGACTTCAAAGGAATATGAGCACGGCTGGACAACTAATATCGAAACCGACTCAGCTCCAAAAGGTCTAAATGAGGATATTATCCGGTTTATTTCAGCTAAAAAGAATGAACCTCAATGGATGTTAGACTGGCGATTAGATGCTTTTGCCAAGTGGACTAAAATGAAGGAGCCTACCTGGCCAAACGTTCACTATCCAAAAATCAATTACCAGGACGTTATTTATTACTCCGCTCCAAAGCAATCTGATAAGTCGAAGAAATTAGAGGATATCGATCCGGAGTTGATTAAGACTTTCGAAAAACTTGGAATTTCATTAACGGAGCAAAAGAGATTAACAGGCATCGCAGTTGATGCCGTTATTGACAGTGTCTCAGTTGGCACTACCTATAAAGAAACATTAGGCGAGCTGGGAATAATTTTCTGTTCATTCAGTGAAGCAGTTCTGCATCACCCGGAGCTTGTTAAAAAATACATGGGTTCTGTTGTTCCGGTAAGCGACAATTATTTTGCTGCCTTGAATTCAGCTGTGTTTACCGATGGATCATTCTGCTACATACCGAAAGGAGTTCGTTGCCCAATGGAGCTGTCAACTTATTTTAGGATTAACGCTGCTAACACGGGTCAATTTGAAAGAACATTGATTGTAGCCGATGAAGGCTCATACGTAAGTTACCTTGAAGGATGTACTGCACCGATGCGCGATGAAAATCAATTGCACGCAGCAGTAGTTGAAATCTATGCGATGAAAGATGCTCAGGTAAAATACTCAACAGTGCAGAACTGGTATCCTGGTGATAAGAATGGTAAAGGAGGAATTTACAATTTCGTTACCAAGCGTGGTTTATGTTTTGGTGACAACTCCAAAATTTCATGGACACAGGTTGAAACAGGTTCAGCTATTACATGGAAATATCCTTCCTGTATTTTGAAGGGAGATAATTCAATGGGTGAGTTTTATTCGGTTGCAGTAACCAACAATTATCAGCAAGCCGATACCGGATCGAAAATGATTCACATTGGTAAAAACACCAAGTCGAGAATTGTATCGAAAGGTATTTCGGCTGGTCATTCGCAAAATAGTTATCGCGGGCAAGTTCATATTATGAAGCGCGCGAGCAATGCCAGAAATTTTTCACAATGTGATTCCCTTCTCATGGGCGATCAGTGTGGTGCGCATACATTTCCTTACATCGATGTTGAAAACAGTTCAGCCCGAATCGAGCATGAAGCAACGACATCAAAAATAGGGGAGGATCAGATCTTTTATTGTTTACAAAGAGGTATTGACGAAGAGTCAGCAGTGGCCTTGATTGTAAACGGATACGCAAAAGAAGTATTGAATCAATTGCCGATGGAGTTTGCTGTTGAAGCACAGAAGTTATTGGCGTTGACATTGGAAGGAAGTGTAGGATAAAATAGAAATAGAAGACATGTTAAGTATAAAGAATTTACAGGCAAAGATCGGTGACAAGCAAATTCTGAACGGAATAAACCTTGAGATTAAACCAGGAGAAGTGCATGCGATTATGGGACCGAATGGTTCTGGTAAAAGTACATTGGCTTCTGTGTTGGCGGGTCGCGAAGAATATGAAGTAACGGATGGTGAAGTTGATTTCCTTGGAAAGAATTTATTAGAAATGGATCCGGAAGTAAGAGCACGTGAAGGTGTATTTCTTGCTTTTCAATATCCGGTTGAAATACCAGGGGTAAGTACCATCAATTTCATGAAGACGGCTGTTAATCAAATTCGCGCTCATCGCGGATTACAGGCGCTCGATGCTGTTTCGTTTTTAGGTTTGATGAAAGAGCGGATGAAGTTGGTTGAGATTGATCAATCGCTTTTAAGCCGTTCGTTAAACGAAGGATTCTCTGGTGGTGAAAAGAAACGTAACGAGATATTCCAAATGGCGATGCTTGAACCCAAGCTCGCTATTTTAGATGAGACCGATTCAGGTCTTGATATCGATGCTTTGAAAATTGTATCGAATGGTGTAAACAAACTTCGTAACAAATCGAATGCAGTGATTGTGGTAACGCACTATCAGCGTTTGCTGGATTATATCGTACCGGATTATGTGCACGTTCTATATAAAGGTAAGATTGTGAAGTCCGGCACAAAAGATTTGGCGCTTGAACTTGAGGCGAAAGGATACGACTGGATTAAAGACGAAGTAGCGGTAGAATTATGAGCGCAATAGCCATCGAAAAAAATAGTGCTTCTGATATTGCTGCAGGAATTCAATCTGGAGTTAATACATTTCCTTCTTTGCTCGCTCAGCGAGAGGAGGCGTTGAATGAATTTATGAAATTGGGTTTGCCTGCTGCAAAGCATGAAGAATTCAAACACACTCCGATAAAGCGTTTGCTTGAGAAAAATTTCGACTTCACTCTTGCGAATCCAAAAGGTAACGTCAGCGATGTAAAAGAATTTGCCATTCCTGAACTGGAAGCAAACGTCATTGTTTTTATAAACGGATTATTCTCTAAAGAACATTCATCCATTATATCTTCTGAAACTGAAATTTCAATTCTCAGCTTAGAAGAGGCGGTTGAAAAGAAATCAGAAGTTGTGCTCGCACATCTTTCGAAATACATCGATCTTAAAACAGATACGTTCGCTAGCTGGAACACTGCAGCATGGACGAGTGGTTTGTTTGTTCATATTCCGGCCAATACAAAAGTTGAAACTCCAATTGTTTTGTATCACGTTCATGATACAAGCCAGGGACAAGTAATCTCTCATAACCGTAATTTGATTGTAGTAGAGGAGAATAGTTCGGTTACACTGTTAGAGAAATATGATTCGGTTGGAAAAGCAAGTCATTTTTCAAACTCAGCTACCGAAGCTTCAGTAGCGAAGAATGCCGAGTTGAATCTGTATATGATTCAAAACGATTCCGGTAGCCGGTTTCAATATGGATTGACACAAATACATCAGGCCGATGCAAGCCGCGTCAATACCTTTACGTTTTCATTGAGTGGTAAGTTGATCCGAAACAATCTTCATCTGAGTTTAGATGGTGAAGGCATTGAGTCGCATATGTATGGACTATATCTTTTGGATAACGATACCCTGGCTGATAATCACACCGTAGTGGATCACCGTAAACCGAATTCATTCAGCAATGAATTGTATAAAGGTATTTTGGATGGTAGTTCAAAAGGTGTTTTCAACGGGAAGATTTATGTACGTCCGCAGGCGCAGAAGACAAATGCTTTTCAATCCAACAAAAACATTTTGCTTACGGACAATGCCGGTATAAATACAAAACCACAGCTTGAAATTTGGGCTGATGATGTGAAGTGTTCCCATGGATGTACTTCAGGACAGTTAGATGAGGAGGCGTTGTTTTATTTACAATCACGTGGCATAGGTAAGGATACAGCGCAGGCCATGATGCTCTATGCTTTTGCAGGAGAGTTACTGGATAACGTTAAGCATCCTGTGATCAAAGATTATTTAGACAAGATTATCAGCGAAAGACTTCATAAAAACTTTTAGTATGACCAGCACTGCGACCCTTTCTGTGTCTATTGATGTTGAGAAAATAAGAAAAGAATTTCCGATCCTTCATCAACAGGTGAATGGGCGTGATTTAGTTTACCTTGATAATGCAGCGACATCGCAAAAGCCTTTATCTGTTATCAATGCGTTGGTAGATTATTATAAAGGTTATAACGCGAACATTCATCGCGGCATCCATACATTAGCGGAGAAGGCTACAAAAGCTTTTGAAGAAACTCGTCATACTGCGAAGAAATTTATCAATGCTTCATCTGAGCAAGAAATTATTTTTACACGTGGTGTAACTGAAGGTATTAACTTAGTTGCTTCATCATATGGCCGAGCGTTTTTGAATGAAGGAGATGAGATTATCATTTCAGGATTGGAACACCATTCCAATATTGTTCCGTGGCAGCTTATTGCTGAGGAAAGAAAAGCAAGAATCAAAGTCATCCCGGTAACGGACCAAGGTGAACTTGATATTGAAGCGTATAAGAAATTACTTTCCTCTAAAACGAAAATCGTTTCGGTTAATCATGCATCGAACAGTTTAGGAACGATTAACCCTATTAAAGATATTATTGCATTAGCGCATGAAGTAGGAGCGGTTGTCATGATAGATGGAGCGCAAGCAGGATCGCATCTTGAAATTGATGTTCAGGATTTGGATTGTGATTTCTATTGCCTCTCTGCCCATAAGATGTACGGACCAACAGGTTCCGGAATTCTTTTCGGAAAGAAAGAATTGTTAGAGAAGATGCCTCCCTATCACGGTGGAGGAGAGATGATCAAAGAAGTGACGTTTGAGAAAACTACCTATAATGATCTCCCTTACAAATTCGAAGCTGGCACGCCTAACATTGGTGATGTAGTAGCTTATAAATATGCTATGGATTTTATTCTGGAGCATGGCAAGGAAAATATAGCAGCTCACGAACATGCACTGTTAGTCTATGCAACTGAAAAGGTTTCTGCGTTGCCTTCTGTAAAACTTGTTGGTACAGCCAAGCATAAGGTAGGTGTATTGTCTTTTACGGTTGATGGGATCCATCCTTTTGATATTGGTCAGATGTTGGATGCGCGAGGCATTGCTGTGAGAACTGGACATCACTGCACACAACCGTTAATGGATCGATTTGGAATTGAAGGAACTGTGCGAGCATCGTTCTCTGTTTATAATACGAAGAAAGAGATTGACCAATTGGTAGAGGGATTGGAACGCATTATTAATTTCATGAAGTAGGATGTCGATAGATCAAGTCCAGTATGAGATTGTAAGTGAATTCTCCTTATTGGATGGAGATATGGAAATGACGGTATTCTACATTATGGAATTAGGTCAGAAACTTCCGATAATGAATGAATCCTATAAAACGGAAGATAATATTGTAAAGGGCTGTCAATCGAAAGTTTGGCTTATAGCAGATATTCAAAATGACAGGATTCATTTCTCTGCTGACAGTAATACAGCCATTACAAAGGGATTGGTGAGTTTGTTGATACGAATATTCAACAACCAGAGACCAGAAGACATCTTGAAGGCTGATTTAGTTTTTATGCATAAAATTGGCATGGAACGATTCATCGGTACACAACGTTCGAATGGCTTTGCTGCCATGATTAAACAAATGAAGTTATACGCTTTGGCGTACCAAACGAAGGCACAAGTAAAGTAAAGTCATGAGTGAGTCAGTAGAAAATATAGAGCCGAAAGTAGACAGCGCAACTGTTCCTGATTTACAGGAAAAAGTAATGGCTGCTATCAAAACGGTGTACGATCCCGAAATACCGGTTGATATTTTTGAACTGGGCCTTATTTATGAGGTCAATATTTATCCAATCAATAATGTTTATGTTCAAATGACGCTAACATCACCGTCATGCCCATCTGCTGAAGCGATTCCGGGAGAGGTAGAACAGAAGATTAAAGCCATTGAGGGTGTAAATGATGTAAAAGTGGAAATCACGTTCGATCCGCCTTATTCGCAGGATATGATGAGCGAAGCAGCAAAATTGGAACTAGGTTTCATGTAACTATGTTTTGAACTGTGAACCTAAAAGTTATAAATCTAAAATCTAATTGATATGTATCCTGAACATTTAGTGGCTCCGATGCGCACCGATTTAACGGTGGCGGGCTTCAAAGAATTGAAAACCTCAGCTGACGTTGACAGCCAATTGAAAGACCAGAAAGGGACTACCTTATTGGTAATTAACTCGGTTTGTGGTTGTGCAGCAGGTGCTGCTCGTCCTGGAGTAAAGTGGGCTGTTGAACACAGTACGAAAAGACCTGACAATCTTGCAACAGTTTTTGCTGGGGTTGATAAAGAAGCGGTTGAAAAGGCGCGTGAATATACGTTACCTTATCCTCCTTCTTCACCGGCCATTGCTTTGTTTAAGGATGGAGAGTTGGTTCACTTTGTAGAGCGTCATCACATTGAAGGTCGCAATGCACAGATGATTGGTGAGCATTTGGTTGAAGTGTTTGATGAATATTGTTAATCAATAATGCATAATTCAAAAGCCCCGCGTTTCGCGGGGCTTTTTTTATCCAAAGTTATTGTCAGCGATGAATTAGATCATCATTTCCTTTACGCTGCCATCAATAATTAACTTTCCTTCAGTAGCATTTTTGATTTGCTCAACAGAGATTCCTGGAGCATATTCCAAAAGTTTAAAACCTCCTTCTGGTAGAACATCCAACACAGCCATATCACTCACAATTCTTTTTACACAACGAATTCCAGTGATAGGTAGGGAGCACTTTGTCAATAACTTTGAAGCGCCATCCTTACTGCAATGCTGCATGGCTACGATGATATGCTTTGCTGATGCAACCAGATCCATTGCACCACCCATACCCTTCACCATTTTACCCGGGACTTTCCAGTTCGCAATGTCGCCATGAATAGAAACTTCCATTGCACCTAGAATGGTTAAGTCTACATGACCACCCCGTATCATTCCAAAGCTTTCAGCAGAATCAAACAGTGCAGAACCTTTTACCATCGTAATGGTTTGCTTGCCAGCATTAATTAAATCAGCATCAACATATTCATCAGTAGGGAAGGGACCAATACCAAGAAGACCATTCTCTGATTGAAGAATGACATTTAGATTTCTTGGAATATAGTTGGCAACCAAAGTAGGTATGCCAATTCCGAGATTGATATACATTCCATCCCTAACCTCCTGTGCAATTCGTTTTGCTATTCCGATTTTGTCGAGCATATTAATTACTTTGAAATAGTTCTTTGTTCGATTCTCTTCTCATAGTTTTTACCTTGGAAGATTCTCTGCACATAAATTCCAGGTGTATGAATATTGTTAGGATCTAGTTCACCAATGGGTACAAGTTCTTCAACTTCAGCGATTGTAATCTTACCAGCTGCAGCCATCATCGGATTAAAATTTCTCGCTGTTCCTCTGTAGATTAAATTACCGGATATGTCTCCCTTCCATGCTTTAACTATTGAGAAGTCAGCACGAAGCCAGCTCTCTAACAAATACATCTTGCCATCAAACTCTCTTGTCTCTTTACCTATTGCTACCTCTGTTCCATAACCAGCAGGAGTGAAGAAAGCTGGAATCCCTGCACCGCCTGCACGAACTCTTTCAGCCAGAGTACCTTGAGGTATTAACTCAACTTCTAACTCACCCGAAAGTAATTGTCTTTCGAACTCAGCATTTTCTCCTACATACGAAGAGATCATCTTTTTGACTTGTCTTGTTTTCAATAGCAATCCAATCCCAAAATCATCAACACCTGCATTGTTGGAAATACAAGTAAGACCTTTGACTCCTTTTTTGAGTAATGCTGAGATACAATTTTCAGGAATTCCACTTAGTCCAAATCCTCCTAACATAAGAACTACATTGTCCTTGATATCCCGAATGGCTTCGTCTGCATCTTTTACTACTTTGTTAATCATAATTTTTTAAATAATGATTTGAAACTACTTTGATTGCAACAATCGTAAAGCATCAATTTTATCTATCCCCAGTTGTGTACGTAATCCTTCCAGGTCGCTGAATTTAATGTCGAGTCTTATGAGGCTGTGAAAATAAATAGTTAGCGAGTCTCCGTATATATCCTTGTCAAAACCAAAAATATTGACTTCAATGTTTCTCTTTATACCGTTGATGGTTGGTCTGTTACCAATGTACAACATACCTTTAAATGTCTCATGTGCGTAGCGAACGGTAACAGCATAAATTCCATCTGCAGGAATCAATTTGAAAGCCGTATCAACTTCAATATTTGCCGTTGGATAACCTAATAATCTTCCCAGCTTGTCACCCATCACAACACGTCCGGATAAACTGTATGGATTTCCAAGTAGGTGTATGGCTGTATCGATATCACCTTCCTCTAATGCTTTTCGAATTTTAGTGGAACTCACACCAATGTGGTCCACATCTTGTCTCGGAATCTCTTCTACATCAAAACCATATTTTGGTCCGTTAAGCTTGAGTTGTTCAAAACTACCTTCGCGATTTTTACCGAAATGATGATCATATCCAATCACTAATTTCTTGGTCCCGATTGTATCTACCAGAATTTTAATAATGAATTCTTCTGAACTAAGCTGAGAAAATTCTTTTGTAAAGGGAATGCGTATGAGGTGCTGAATACCTTGTTCCTTTAAAAGCTCTGCCTTTTCTTCAAAGGTATTTAAAAGCTTTAAAGAGGTATCTGGTTTTAAGACCAGACGTGGATGAGGCCAGAATGTGATTACGACTGTTTCGCCATTTTGATTTGATGCAATCTCATTCAATCGCGATAAGATTTTCTGATGACCGAGATGAACTCCGTCAAACGTGCCGCTGGTAACAACAGCATAGTCAAGCCTGGAAAAATCTTCAATGCCGTGGTATATTTTCATATCAAACCGATGGCTGAAATTAAGGAATAACTAGATGCACTTGATCGATCCCAACAGCATTTTCTAATGTATATGGTCCGATACGGGTTCTGCAAAGTTCTGACATATAGGCTCCAACTCCCAATGCATTACCATAGTCGCGAGCAAGGCTTCTGATATAAGTTCCTTTTGAACACACAATTCTAAAACTTATTTCAGGAAGCGCGATGGAGGTAATTTCAAATTCGCTCACTTCAACTTCACGGGGTTTTAATTCAATCTCCTCACCCTTTCGTGCAAACTCATACGCACGTTTTCCACCAATGCGTATTGCAGAGTGTTGCGGTGGTAACTGACTGATTTTTCCTGTAAAGTTTTTAGTAGCTTCTCTGATCGAAATTTCCGTTAACCCTGAAATATCTTTTCGCTCAGTTACTTCTGTTTCTAAATCGTGAGAAGGAGTTGTCTGACCGAGAATAAATTTGCCAGTGTATTCTTTCTCCTGACCCATAAACTCTTCAATGCGTTTCGTCATTTTACCAACACAAATGATTAAGAGGCCAGTTGCCAGTGGATCAAGTGTTCCAGCATGACCGATTTTTTTTATTTTGAGTATGTAACGCAATTTATTCACCACATCGAACGAAGTCCATTCGAGTGGCTTGTTGATGAGCAACATGTTGCCTTCGTCTGAAAGTTTTATTTCCATTATACTATGGAAAGAGACACACCAAGATAATAAAGGCATAGGATAATTACTCCTACAATAATTCGATAGTATCCAAAAATCGTAAAGCCATATCGTGTTAAGAAAGTAATGAAGGATTTAATTGCGATAAGCGCTACAATAAACGCGACCACATTGCCGATCACTAATAATGTAATTTCATTCGAACCAAATGATCCTCCCTTGTGATAGAAAGAATACATTTTATATAATGTCGCAGCAAACATCGTGGGTACGGCAAGAAAAAACGAAAACTCTGCTGCTGATTTCTTATTCAGATTTTGTGTTAGTCCACCGATAATAGTTGCTGCAGATCGTGACACACCTGGTATCATTGCGATGGTTTGAAAGAAGCCAACCTTAATTGCGGAAGGATAGGAGATGTCTAGCGCAATATTGGCTTCATTCTTTTCGAAAATCTTATCGACAAAAAGAAAGAAGATACCACCAGCAATCAGCATGTAACCAACAACATCTACACGTTCTAATAATGCATCAATGTAATCGTCTAATAAAAAACCAATAACAGCTGCAGGTAAGAACGCAACAAGTAGTTTAAGGTAGAATTCGATAATCTGGTACAATGATTTTTCTACCGGTATAAAACGCTTCCAATACAACACGACAACTGAAACAATGGCCCCCAATTGAATAGCGACTGTGAACATCTTTGTAAAGGGGTCAGACGCAATACCCATAAGCGAAGACCCAATGATCATGTGCCCTGTTGATGAGACGGGAAGAAACTCTGTGAGTCCTTCTATTATGGCGAGAATGATGGCGTGGAGAATGGACATGGATAGGTTGAAGGTTTGAAGTTCAAGGTTCAAGGTTTTGAATCGGTTCTAATGTTTTGAAGGGATGAAAAGCCTCAATAATTTATTAAGAAGCGCTGAACCATAAACCATGAACTTGGAACTACTTCGTAGGCTTAAGAAGAATTGCAAAAAACTGGATAATGAATCCTGCAACAACAACAATGGGGCCGAGCGTTAAACCCAGAAACCCGAAGCCGTGTTGTTCTTTATCGATTGACATAATGATGAAACCTATAACCAAAGTAAGCACACCGATGATCATGAGCTTATAGTTTCTTCTACCAAAGGGAAGTTTGCTTTCCATATTATTTTTATTTCAGTATAGTTCGTCTAATGACATTCTTAAATATTTCTGAATGGCGAAAAAGGTACTCACCACGGCAACGATTATTCCCATGATGGCCAGAATCACCAATAGAATTGAGAATTGTGATTGATTATGCAAGAGCGTAAGATCTTGTATTTTTTGTTGTGCATAGGTAGAGACGCTCCATAAAAGCAGAGCAGCCAATAATCCGGATAATAATCCATAACCCGCTGCGCGATACAAAAACGGACGTTGTATAAACCATTTCTTAGCGCCTACGAGTTGCATGCTTCTGATAAGAAAGCGCTGCGAAAATAGCGCAATACGCAAAGTGCTGTTTACTAACAAGAAATTTATTGCTATTAGCAATAGAGCTAAAACCAAAAGTGCAATGGAAATATTGGTGAAGTTTTTATTGACATCATCGAATAGATGTTTTTCATAGGTGGCTTCAAATACACCGTTCATTTTTTCAAGCTCGGCCTTTATGTTTTTCAGGTTTGTAGTGTCCTGATAAGCCGGATTGATTTTAACAATGAAGGCATCCTTTAACGGGTTTTCACCCAGAATTTCTTTATAGTCGCCAATCTGTTTAACCAGATCTTTCTCAGCTTCTCCTTTTGATATAAAGGTGATGGAATTTTCTCCTTGAGCTACAAACTTTTCCCCAAGGATGGTCTTTTCTAATTGATTTCTATGTGTATTGGAAACGGAGCTTTTGAGGTAAACCTTTACATTCAGATTGTCACGAATAATACCTCCGAATTGATTGGAGTAGATGATCAGATTACCAAACAGGCCAAGAACAAAAAGAGCGAGCGTTATACTCGTCACCACTCCAATAGCCGGGTAGCCTCCTAATTTCTTTTTAGTTTTTAGTTTCTCCATCATGACTGCCAAAGGTAGGATAAAATCTCAAAAAACGAGCCTCGATTCCTTTTGATGAAGGCAATAAAAAAGCCCCACTTTTCAGTGAGGCTTTGGTTGGTTCATTATTTCTTTCGCGAATCACGCAATTTCTTGATAAGTGCCGGATCGCTGATGGCTTTCAGTGGCTTTATCTTGTCGCTCTCCTCTTTCAAGAAATAGTAATGGTCTTTATAGTAGAGGAAAATGGTGCGCTTGTTATCATCGCTGAAGAACTCCATGATCTCATATACATTCTTTTCAAACGGACCGAACAGAAGCAAACTATCATCTTTGAACTGATAATGGAATGCATACTTTTTATTGGTCTTATCGATTCCGAGTGAGATCGAACCCGCATGACTCACTTTCTCCGTAGTTACTTTTTCCGTAGTAGTAGCTTTCGTAGTCGCCTGACTATCCACCTCAGTTTCAGGTTGGAATACTTCAAGGGCTGGCTTCGCTACATCCTCTGCAGGTTTATCCTTTTTAGTAGCTTTCTTAGGTTGAACTTTTTCAACCTTCTTCTCTTCAACAGGTGTTGATACTGTTGGAGTTTCCGGTTGAGGTTGTGTCTCCTCAGCTTTCACTGGCTCAGGTGATTCTGTCTTTGCTTCTTCTGCAACAGGTGCCTGAGGCTTGCTCGGTTCTGGTGTGAAGTAGAAGTAAAGTCCTGTAGCAACAATACCTGTTGCCACAATACCGATAGTTGCTTTTATAAATGCGGTTGTACTGCTTCCTTTTAATGCAGAAGCAGGTACATTGTTCAGCATATTCTTTAACTCAGCAACTCGCGACTGACGCAAGCTCTCAACAATCTTTTCTTGTAACTGGAACTCCTGCTTGAGCTCAGTGTTAGCATCAAGCTGTTTTTCAAACGCAGCTTTCTCGTCAACACTCATGCGGTTGCCAACGTAATTGTCCAGTAATTCTAAATCTCTTTCCGTTATCATAATCCTAATCTAAAAAGTCCTGCTCCGAATATTGAGCCTTCACCAGTTCATCCAATTTCTTTTTGCACTTGTATTTTTTTGTCTTCGCAGTGTCAGTATTCGCAAACCCAAGTTTATCTGCAATATCCTGCATCGACATCTCTTCAAAGTAATAGAACATCAATACCTTCTTGCAGGTTTCACCCAGCTGATTGATGCACTTCATCATGATCTTCTCTCGCTCTGCAGCATCCGTATCAAATGAAACGGCTGTGTCTTTCTCTTCATTGGAGAGCCGCTTTTTACGATCAAGCTCTTTTCTCCACAGGTTCTGACAAATACTGTAAATGTAGGTACTGATCTTAGCCGTCATTACGAGATTTCCAGAGGTGGCTTTCTGCCAGAAAACAATTAACGCATCCTGGTAAACATCGCGAGCCTCGTCCTCTGTCCCGCTATTGGTGATCACCAATTTGGTCATCATCCTATAGTACTTCTTATACAAGAACTCCAGAGCCTTCTCATCGCCTTTACATATGCGTTCGAAAATCTCTTTCTCGTTCATGGTTGAGCTCGACCTATATACCATCTTTTGTTGCCTTAGTAACCTTGCGGTCCCTAGTTTGTTACTTTTATCGATTAATTAACCTTATCGGGATTAGTTAGCCTTATGCCACGTTTGAGTTCGGTAAAAGGGTCCCCAATATCCTCTTACTTTCAGATCGTTCCCCTCTATCCAAAGTTTACAACTATAAATTTTGCCCACCTCTGGATCGAGGATACTTCCTTCGGTATATTCATCACCTGATTTCTTCATGTCTTTGATAATTTCCATTCCGATTATTTTTTTCTTAAAGCGGCCATCATCCGATGGGCATTTGTCGCAAATGGGGTCTGTGTCTTCTCCAGCTTTAGGGAAAATCTTCAGGATTTTGCCATAGACAACACCACTCTTTTCGAAAATTTCAACGATTGATTTCACCTCGTTAGTTTCATCATCAACGGATTTCCATTTTCCGACAATAGTGGATTGTGCATTCGCCAGAAACGAGAGCAGTAGGAGCGGAAATATAAGGATCTTCATATTTTCAGTTCTTGATTTATCAAAAATAAGAAAAGCCCCGACAAGTCGAGGCCTTTGCAAATACGTTATAGACCAGATTACTACTTTTTAAGTGCTAAAGTCCCTTCCTAATGATTAAAGGTTAAACATTTTCTTAAGGGCCATCCAAAGGCTTTTCTTTTTGGCATCATCGAGTTGACTAAGCGATTCAGATATGATAACAGAAATCCCACCGATCGATAGGTTTTCATATAATGCTGAAGATCCTTTTAATGAAGAACCAAAGGCTAAGATTCTTTCAGGTGAATAAGCCGAGAGTTCTTCTGGGGCAAACTCCTTCCGAATGATGATCTGAACTGAAGCCAGGCTTAACTTGACAGCATTAAGCATTCGCGTAAGAGTATTTAGTTCTTCTGCAGTAAGCTCGACCCATGGTTTAGAAAGAACAATGAGAAGGGGAGAAGGAAGTTTATAAAGCTCTTCCTGAAACAGGCTTTCGAGAGGGTTGGTTTGGCTCACGATTCTTTGATATCAAAAATGGATTTCAATTCTTTTGCGTCTTCAGGTTTCATTCTTCCAGCAAGGATCAAACGTAGTTGTCGTCTGCGGAGTGCTCCATTGTAAAGTTCTCTCTCTTCAGCTGTCTCAGGAACAACTTCCGGAACTTCTACAGGATGTCCGTTCTTGTCTACGGCCACAAAAGTGAAGTAAGCTGAGTTACTATCAAATCTTTTTCCTTCCGGAATATTTTCCGCCTCAACATCAATCCTTATTTCCACTGATGAGGTAAATGCTCTCGTTACCCTTGCCCGAAGTGTTACCACGTTACCCAACTGAATCGGAGACCGGAATGAAATATTATCTACCGATGCAGTAACCACTATGCTGTTACAATGCTTCTGTCCCGCAATAGCAGACACAACATCCATCCAGTGCATGAGCTTTCCACCCATGAGATTATTCAGTGTATTGGTGTCGTTAGGCAAGACCAATTCGGTCATGCTCACAAATGATTCTTTGGGTGTTTTGGTTTTACGGGCCATTTTGCTTCGGGGTATTTGAAATTTATAGACTTATGTGTTGAAGTAATGATGTGGTGACTAATTTAATTCTCAAAATAACACATGCACTTAAACACCGGCATGCTTCAATAGCTCATTTCATTCGATTGCGAGTTACTACTAATCGTTAGTTCGTGCAAAAATGTTAAAAAATATTTTGCAATCAAGCTTATCATTTCACTATTTGAGGATCAATTCATGAAAGCGATCAACACCATATTCATTTCTCAACGCCTTACATCGCGGGCGATCGCTTCTATTTTTGCTACTATCATTACCATTACCACTATTATTACGGGGTAACCCGTTCATGAATTGTATCCCAGCCCCGTGCGATTATGCCGCAACTCCAGGAGTCAGACTGCATAATCAGAAATGAAAACATCAACATTTAAATTCTATTTTTTTAATGAAGGTCCTGAAATTTGGAGGCTCATCGGTAGCTACCCCGGCTCGTATACAAGCCGTTATTGAAATTGTTAAACCGTATCTGCAAGGAGAAGTTGCTGTTGTTTTTTCTGCATTTGGTGGTGTAACGGATACGCTCATTCATGTGAGTCAACTGGCATTAGAAGGAAATCTTGAATATAAAGTGAAGCTTACTGAAATTGAGAAGCGTCACTTAGAAGCCGTTCGGGAATTAATTGATATACACAGGCAAAGTGGAATACTGGCGCAAGTAAAGTTCATGATCAATGAACTAGAAGATGTATTGCACGGAGTTTTTCTGGTAAAGGAACGCACAACACGAACATTGGATTATGTAATGAGTTTTGGTGAGCGCTTATCAGCCTACATTATTTCAGAAGCCTTTAAAGATCGCAAGCTAGCGGCATCATTTTTAGATGCACGGAAAGTGATTCGTACTGATGCACACTTTGGTTATGCTAAGGTAGATTTCGAAGTTACCAACAAACTTATACTGGAGCACTTCAAACATCACGAAGAAGTTCAAATCATTACGGGTTTTATTGCAACTGCTGAAAGTGGTGAGACGACTACATTAGGTCGTAGTGGTTCAGATTATACCGCAGCCATTTTTGCTGGAGCACTTCGCGCAACCGATCTTGAAATATGGACGGATGTAGATGGAATGATGACGGCCGATCCACGTAAAGTGAAGAAGGCGTTTACTGTTCCGCAGATGAGCTATGAGGAAGCAATGGAGCTTTCACATTTTGGCGCGAAGGTAATTTTCCCAGCCACCATGCAACCGGCCATGGTGAATAAAATTCCAATTTGGATTAAGAATACATTCAATCCTTCTTTTGAAGGTACTGTAATACATTCTCAGTCTACCAATGGAAAGATGATCAAGGGCATTTCGTCCATGAGTGGTGTGAGTTTATTAAGTCTTCAGGGAAGTGGATTGCTTGGAGTAGTGGGTGCATCGATGCGTTTGTTCGCTACCCTTGCGAGAGAGAACGTAAACGTTATCCTCATCAGTCAGGCATCATCTGAACACTCAATTTGTTTTGCAGTTGAAAACGCATCGGCTTTGCGTGCTAAGACTGCGATTGAAAAAGAATTTCAATACGAAATACGCAACGAAGAAATTGATCGTGTTCAGATCGAACATGAACTGGCAATTGTTGCTGTCGTGGGTGATGGCATGAAACATAGTCCTGGTACAAGTGGACGAATGTTTAGCGCATTAGGAAAGAATGGTGTGAATGTAATGGCGATAGCACAAGGTTCGTCCGAGCGAAACATCTCAGCTGTTATACCACAGGTAGATGCATCGAAGGCTCTTAATGCTTTGCACGAAGCATTCTTCCTGTCAGATAGAAAAGTTTTGAACATCTTCCTTGTTGGAACAGGACTGATTGGCAAATGCTTGATTGATATGGTAGATGATCAATTTGCTAAACTAGCAAAGGAGAATTTACTTGAAGTGAATGTTATTGCCGTTGCCAACAGTACGAAGATGTTATTTGAAGAAAACGGATTAGTGCTGAAGTCCAGTATTGCCCGCATGAAGAGTGAAGGCGATTCTATGAGCATGAAAGACTTCTTTGATAAGATGGTTTCGTTGAACTTACCGAATAGTGTTTTTGTCGATTGTACCTCGAGTGCCGATGTAACGGCTTTCTATGAGGGTATTTTATCGGCAAACATTTCTATTGTAACCCCAAATAAGAAAGCAAACTCAGGTTCGATGGAGGATTACCTGAACTTAAAATCAATTGCGTTTAAGCGAGGTGTTAAGTTTTTATATGAAACGAATGTAGGTGCAGGGCTTCCTGTTCTCAACACCATGAACGATTTGATTTTAAGTGGAGATAAGGTATTACGCATCGAAGCTGTACTGAGCGGAACATTGAATTTTATCTTCAGTTCTTTTGAGGAAGGAAAAATATTCAGTGAGGTTGTAAAGGAGGCTAAAGTGAAAGGTTACACAGAGCCCGATCCTCGTGATGATTTGAACGGAATGGATGTAGCACGCAAAACACTAATCCTTTCCCGCGAATCAGGATTGATAATGGAACTCGAAGATATCAAAGTAGAAAATCTTGTTCCTGAATCTTGCAGAGGAGAAATGAAGATTGATCAATTCTTTAGCTGCATGGAAAAACATGATGCTGAGTTTGAACAGCTTCGAAAGAAAGCGGCTGATAAAAATGAGAAGCTTCGTTACATGGCGGTGTTGGAAAAAGATAAAGTAAAAATCCAACTTGGTTCTGTTGATTCAAAGCATCCGTTCTACTCACTTTCCGGAAGCGATAATATCATTCTCTTAACCACAGAAAGATATCATGATCGCCCCATGGTGATCCGAGGACCAGGAGCTGGCGCAACCGTTACTGCAGCCGGAGTATTCGCAGACATTATTCGAATTGGACATTACACAAGATAGTTGAGAATTGATCGTAAAGAGATCGAATAGACAACCATCAACTTAATAATTAAGAAAAGAAATGAGATCGATAAAAGCGCTAGCCCCGGCAACTGTAGCAAACGTATCCTGCGGCTTTGATATTTTTGGTTTTGCTGTAGAAGCGCCAGCAGATGAAGTGATTGTTACACTGCGAAATGAAAGTGGTGTAATTATTACTGACATAACCGGTGATGAAGGTAGACTTCCGCGGGAATCCAATCGGAATACATCAGGTGTAGCAGTAGAGGCTTTTCTTAAAGCCATTGATAGCAACATAGGAGCAGAGATTGTTTTGCATAAGCACTTGCCGTTAGGTAGTGGGATGGGATCAAGTGCTGCAAGTTCAGTAGCGGCTTTGGTTGCAATCAATCACTTGCATGATAATCCATATACACGTGAACAACTTTTGCCTTTCGCAATGGAAGCTGAGCGCATTGCCTGTGGCTCAGCGCACGCAGATAATGTAGCGCCATCTTTGTTGGGTGGATTTGTTTTGATCCGTGGTTATGATCCTTTGGATGTAACCAGAATACCAACGCCACCTAATTTGTTTTGCACATTGGTACATCCTCACCTTGAATTAAAGACAGAAGATTCAAGAAGAGTTTTAAAACCAACCATTCCAATGAAGGATGCCATCACACAGTGGGGAAATATAGCTGGTCTTGTTGTGGGGTTGATGAAACCGGATTACGGATTGATCATGCGCTCATTAAAAGATGTTGTGGCAGAGCCTACTCGTTCTCTTTTAATACCTGGCTTTCACCGCATAAAAGAAGAGGCTATAAAATTAGGTGCATTGGGTTGTGGTATATCGGGATCTGGTCCTACCATCTTTGCGCTGAGTACCGAGTACGATATTGCAAAAAAGGTTGCAAATGAAATTCAAAAGCAGTTTGCTGCTATTAACCTGAATAGCGAAATCTATGTTTCAAAAATTAATGATAAAGGTGCGCGGATAGTGGAATAAGCTATCAGTAGAAAATTGAATTAATTAGAATTATCCAGTAATCAAGAAATGAAATTTTACAGTACCAATAACCCATCAATCAAAGTTGATTTAGAGAAAGCCGTAACACAAGGACTCGCTCCGGATAATGGGCTTTATATGCCGGAATCAATCCCTACATTACCCAAAGAGTTTTTTGATTCACTTGAACAAAAGTCTTTTCAGGAAATAGCATTTGCTGTGGCCAAGAACATTATTGGAGATGACATTCCGGAAAGTGAACTAAAGAGAATCATTGAACATACCATTCAATTTGATGCTCCGCTCGTAAAAGTGGAGGAGAATGTGTTTGCGCTGGAATTATTTCATGGACCTACATTAGCATTCAAAGATTTTGGTGCACGGTTTATGTCACAGTTGCTGGGATATTTTGCCAAGCAGCAAAAGCAAGAGATTGTTATTCTTGTTGCAACTTCTGGTGATACAGGAAGCGCAGTGGCCAATGGTTTCTTAGGAGTTCCAGGAACGCGCGTTGTTGTTTTGTATCCTTCTGGAAAAGTGAGTGATATTCAAGAGAAGCAATTCACAACACTCGGTCAGAACATTACTTCACTGGAAGTTGAGGGTACGTTTGATGACTGTCAGCGTTTGGTGAAGCAAGCCTTCTTAGATGACGAACTGAAAAAGAAATTTTATCTAACCTCCGCGAATTCAATCAACATCGCTCGACTTATTCCTCAATCATTTTATTATTTCTATGCATATGCTCAGGTAAAAGATAAAAGCAAACCTGTTGTGTTCTCTATTCCAAGTGGAAATTTCGGAAATCTCACAGGTGGTTTATTGGCAAAGCGAATGGGACTTCCAATCCATCACTTCATTGCAGCAACAAATATAAATGCTGTGGTTCCTGAATACCTTCAAACAAAATTATTTAAACCAAGGTCATCCCAACAAACCATAAGCAATGCAATGGATGTTGGTAATCCAAGCAACTTTGATCGGATATTAAATCTGTATAGTGGTAATTTTGAAACGTTGTCAAAAGATATTTATGGATGTGCTTTTACCGATGAGGAAACACAAAAAGCAATGCGCCATATTTATGCAACAAAACAATATGTAATGGATCCGCATGGAGCGATTGGTTATTTAGGTTTGAAGAAATATATTGAAGAAACAAGAGAAAAGGTTACAGGTATTTTTCTGGAGACCGCTCATCCTGCAAAGTTCAAAGATGTCGTGGATGAAACTTTAGGACAGAAAATAGAAATTCCAAAACCGCTCCTGAAATTCATGCAGCAAACCAAACAGAGTCTGCCAATGCAAAAGGATTTTAATTCCTTTAAGAATTACCTGATGAGGAATTTGTAGTGGTTTGATCCGTCACCTTAAGTGCGTGTCGGAAGACAATGTGCTTGCGTGTGAAAAAATTCCAAACAATGGCAATAGACATAGCAATCGCTTTAGCAATCCGATCGTCTAAACCAATATGATCGACAAGCACCCATAATGTAAATTGGCTTATCAAGAGCGCGCCACCCAGGCAGGTAAAAAAAAGAATTGCTTCCATTACCTTATTGCCATCTGAAGAACCGAATACATAGATCTTACTGAGAATGTAGGTTACAATATTGGTGATGGCAAATGCTACAATGTTTGCTGTTAAATAGTCCATCCACAGCTTTAACGAAAGATAGAGAGAGTATTCAATAAGAGCAGAGATGCCACCAACAATGGCAAACTTCAAGAATTCTGGAGAGAAGACTTTACGGAAAACCGCTTGAATAAATTTCATCATAAGTCGAGCGGCAAAGAAACAACTTTAAGTTGGATGTTCATTTTGGATCCGCAATTAATTCCGGTACACGATTGAATTCTTATTTTTTCCAACCCTGTTCACCGAGCAGTGGAACGAAAGCGAAGTTCTCGAATTCTTCCTGTATCAACTTTCCATTCTTCTTCCTGATTCTCAACATCATTTGTTTCTCCCGATCACCGACAGGTATAATTAAAATTCCGCCTTCTGCCAATTGATCGGTCAAGGCACTTGGCACAATTGGAGCACCAGCAGTTACAATAATTTTATCATAAGGTGCTTTTGCAGGAAGACCTTTCGAGCCATCTCCAAAAAAGAAGAAAGGTTTGTAACCCATCGTTGGAAGGAAGTCTTTACACTTTTCATAAAGCTTACGATTATACTCTATTGTATATACTTTCGCCCCAACCTCCATCAGCACACTAGCCTGATAACCTGAACCCGTTCCAATCTCAAGAACCTTATCGCCAGGTTTAATTTCAAGCTTCTCAGTTTGAAATGCAACAGTGTACGGTTGACTTATGGTTTGTCCTTCTCCGATCGGAAAAGCCTTGTCCTGATAGGCATGTTCGAGCAGTGCATTTTCAAAAAAAACGTGCCTTGGAACCTTGCCGATTGCGGCCAAAACACGCTCATCTTTTATCCCCTTTTCAGCTAGCTTTTTGACCAGTTTATTCCTCAATCCTCGCTGCTTATAATTGTCTTCAATCATGTTGGAATGGTAATGTTTATAACTTGTGGATCAAATGTTTACAACCATTCAAGTATCTGATTTTCATGTACTTAATTAAAATTTAAGTGTTTTCATAAAAGCAAAAATGTCACTTTAACGAGTGCAATCAGCTTGCAAAAAAGCCAATTTTTTAACCTTCACAAAGTTTGATAGAATCTTTAGGAAAAGTGAAAGTTAACCCCTTACTTTAACATCTCTCCACACAGTTAAAGCTGTTTTGCCATAGCGTTAAACTGTGTTCTTGCACTGACAGTAGGATGACGAAAGTCACCACTACTGTCTGGGCAGGGAGACCTTCTCCTCCCCAAATTCCAACTGGTTTTGTGTCATTCTTCGACTTCATTTTTAATCAATTGCTCTTTTCTTTTTCTGTCCGATTTTACCAAAGCTATTCAAGTATTTCTCAGCGATCTGTATCTTTTACAGAAATCTGCATTTTAGTTGCGAACGAAATGCAATAAACTGATTCATGGTGATTGAACAACATCAAAATAAACAGAAGCTGCTGGTACATGATGATGATGAACTGATTCGGAATGCACAAGCCAACCCCGATGAATTTCGATTGCTTTATGAACGCTACTTCAAAAAAATATTTCTGTTCGTCCTTCACCGCATTGAAGACAAGAGTACAGCCGCTGACATTACCTCTCAGGTATTTCTAAAAGCACTCATCAATATCAATAAATTTAGTTTTAGGGGTTTCCCTTTTTCATCTTGGTTATTCAGAATTGCATTAAACGAATGCAATAGTTTTTTTCGGAGCAATAAGCGTCACCGAATAGTTACGCTTGAAGATGATGCAATAGACCATCTGCATGCTGAACTCACCGCAGACTCTACTGTACAAGATTTAGAAGATCGATTGCCACGCATCCTTCAAAAGTTATCCTTGGATGAATTGCAGCTTATTGAGTTGCGTTTTTTTGAGCAACGTCCTTTTAAAGAGGTGGCTTCAATTCTAAACATTACAGAGACGTACGCTAAGGTAAAGGTGTATCGTGTACTGGATAAGATGAAGATTTTTTTTCTACAACAGAAATGAAACAAAAAATTACGATCATGAAACAAAGGCTCGATCTTTCGGATGAAGAGATCAACAGCTATATGGATTTCGATTCGCTCCGGAGAAAACAAAAGGAGTTGGATATTAAAAAACGAAGTCGATATACTATTTTAAAATGGTCAGTTCCTGCAATATTGTTGGTCTCTTCGGTCATTTGGTTCTTTACGTTTGATAATCATGATGCAGAACCTTCAATTCTAAATCAACAACTTGAAATACAGTCAGGTCAGCCAACTTTACCTTCAGCAGAATCAATACCACTGATGGATAGTATGCAATTGAACAATGCTTTGGTTAAGCCTATTCTAGCTGAACAAATCGCTAAGAGACCAGACGTTCAAAGCTCGGTTCACGAAAGTAATTCGAGTCAAAACACTGCGGTTGAATCCGTTTATGTTCAAGCAGAACCAGTTAATGGATACGCTTCACTTTATACTTTTTTAAATACCAATCTTCAATACCCAACTGAAAGCCTGAAGGATTCTATTCAAGGTATTCAAACGGTGTCGTTCGTTATTAATAAAGACGGTGAGCCAGAAAGCATTCGATTTATTGAATCGTTAGGACTACCATTTGAAATTGAATCAAAGCGATTGATAGAGAGTATGCCAGTTTGGAAGCCTGCTACCTTAAATGGTAAGCCAGTGCCCAGTAAACTTGTTTTGCCGTTGACTTTTCAGATTCATATTATTAAAGCCAAAGAATAGCAATGAAAAATGCTGCAATACTATTTATGCTGATGATTTGTGTTGAGCTAACATTCGCCCAGCAATTTCAAAAGAAAAATGAAATCGCGTTGCCAGATTCAATTCAGGAAGCTCAACCTGTTTGGGTTGATCTGGATAATGATGGTTTGCTCGATATTTTAATCGCAGGAAAGAATATTTCAAATCGAAGTTATCTTTATTTTATTAAAGGAGACACTGTGAATATCCCTGTGTTAAGAATGGAAACTACTCAAATACTTGTTCATCAAACAATTGATATTGTTGATTACGATCTTGATAATGATATAGATGTAATTGTATCAGGTAAGAGAAATGGAGTAGATACTACAGCGGTGTATTTAAATAAAGGCGCATTTCAGTTTGAAGAACATTTTTTAAATGTCCCTGCTTTTGCAATAAGTAAATTTGCTGACCTTGATAATGATGCAAATACTGAATGGATAGTATCAGGAATTGATAATGGATTACCCTTCACAAAAATTTTGAAGCAGGAACAAGATTATATCTGGAATGTGGTTCACGATTCAATTAAATTTTCGCTTAGTGCTTTGGAAGTGGTGGATGCTAATGGAGATGGTCGATTCGATCTATTTGTAAGTGGCCGTGTTAATTCAGATTCGTTAATGAGTGGATTCCTGGCCAATCAGAATTCATTTTATTTCAAACCCGAAAATGTAATTGATCTTCAAGGCGCTTCTGCATCAGCGGATGTTAGTGCTGATGGCCTTTTTGAAGTGTTGATTACTGGAAAGGATTTGAATAATGTAAACCAAACAAAACTTTATCTCTGTGGTAATGGAAGCTATACAATATCGAATTATCCGCTGGTACTTACAGATGCACAGAGTTTCATGGCCGATCTAAACTCGGATGGAGTTGTTGATGTTAACTATTTAGGTAAAAACAGTTTGGGTGATACGCTTAATATTAACATGTATGGTGATCAGGATTACGACACCTTAAACTCTAACAATTTAGTTGATCAACGTTTTGGCGATATGGATCATGATGGTGATCTGGATTTGATTCAACTTGTTCAACGAGACTCACTGTATCTTGTATTGTATGAGAATGCAATTGCGCTAAAGAATACGGCTCCCAAGCGACCGCCTCATGCAGTAGTATTACCTATTTTCAATCGTGTCTTTTTGTATTGGGACAAGCCAGGTGACGATCATACGCCTATTTCGTCTTTGACATTTGATGTATTTCTAAATGGCGCTACTGAATACCAGGTTGGTTCATTTGATTTATTAAATGAGAAAAGACTTTTAGTAAGTCATGGAAACAATGGCACACAAAATTTCAGGCTATTGACTGGAATTCCAGACGGTAGTCTGTCCATCTCAGTTCAAGCAATTGATAATGCGTTTTATGCAGGTTCTATTTGCATAGGAGGGGGTGGTACCTGTGCTTCAATTGAGGTAAATTCATTATCAACTTGTCATCGTGAAGATGTTACGCTAACCTCTTCTCATGAGGTATTATGGTTTTCATTTGCCAATGGATTTGTAGGATTAGCCAGTGAATTCAATTTTCAGGCAAATCAATCTGACACGTTATTCTCTTATGATCCTCAATTAATCACTTCCGGTTGTGCTGCATTGAAGGCCTGGACGATTAAGATCAAAGATGACACAACTAAGACAGAGCTGAGAACTCGCTTTGCTTGCGTTGGGACTCAATTGAATTTTGAAGTAGAGTCCGGCTGGGATATTGTGAAATGGGAGAGTGATGTGAAAGGTAATTTGGGAACAGCAGAAAGCATAAACTATGTAGTGTCAGAGAACGATACCGTCTCCGTTACATTAAAAAATATTGAGGGCTGCACGATTCTTCGGAAAACAGCTGTTCGTGTAAGCAGACCCGAGTTGTTACTTGATGCTGATCAATATAAAATTATGAAGGGTGGATCGGTAACGTTAGGTGTCAGCGGTGCTGACCGCTATGAATGGTCGCCATCAACCTTTCTAAATCAGACCAATATTTCCAATCCAACAGCAACACCAAACGTTACTATTCAATATACAGTAACAGGTTATGATTCGATTAACTGTTCAAGCCAGGCCATAGTTACCGTTATGGTTGAAGACAGCGGGTTTGTACCTACCCTTTTTACTCCAAATGATGATGGCCAAAACGATGCATTGAAAATCTATGGATTAACCTCTGCTAAAGACTTTACTTTTACGATTTATAATCGGGAAGGAAGTCTGGTGTTTAAAACATCTGACTTAACACAAGCTGTGCAAGGTGGTTGGGATGGATTAACAAATGGAACAAGACAACCTGGTGGAGTTTATTTTTGGAAAGTAAAAGGTAGTGTGCCAACGGGAAAACGAGTGTTACTAAATGGAAAGGAATCGGGATCTATCGTCCTTATTCGTTAGTCGATGTTGGATATGAGACTATTTCTTGCTGTATGCTTATTATTTTGTTCCCCAGCAAAAAGCTATGCCCAGTATTTTCAATTTAGTCAGTATAATTTTACACCTCAACGCGTTAATCCGGCACAAGTCAGTACTTCTGATTATGCAACCGCGAGTTATGATTATCGCAATCAAGCGACAGGAAGTAATTTTAATTTATCCAGTAACATCATCAATGTATCATACCCCTTTTTGGCAAGGAATGGAACGCGATGGTCAGGTATTGGATTATCCCTGATGGATGACCGATCTGGTCAGGCCGGGATTTTCAATACAAAAGAGATTGCGTTATCGTATTCAATCACAGTTTCATTGGCAAAAGGTCAAACACTTTCCCTTGGTGTGAAGGGTTTGTATCAATCGAGCAAAATAAATTTAGATGGATTGTATACGGGGTCGCAATACGTTGCAGATCGTGGATTTGATGAAACCATTTCGAACGGTGAGAATTTGAATGGTGTGATATATAATTACTTCACATTCAGCACTGGATTATATTGGCAACGCGTGGATAAGGAAGGTGATAAGATAGCATATTTGGGTGCTTCATTTTTTGATTTCAATAAGCCGCAAGATTCATATTTAACATCAACAGGTCAACTCAATTCAACAGGAGTATTGTCTCTTGGTTTTCGATTGTTGCATCAAGGTGATATTAGTTTCCTTCCGGAGGTTTTGTATACCCGAAATTCAAACCGAAATGTGTTCAATGTTGGGGGAATAACGCGATATAAAATCAAACCGTATCCCAATCAAGTTTCAGCACATGTCGACTTGATAACAAAATATGTTGTTGGCAGATCTGGAATTCTCGGGTTGCAATTTCACCAGGAAAAATTCTCAATAGGGGTTAGCTATGATTTTCCGGTGATTGTTAGAAACGTAGCGAACACAGGTGCCTTTGAAGTGGGACTTGAATTTCGAAGACTGGTTCTTCCGAAAGGAAAGAAAGAGCGGCAGGAACAACTTAAGAAGCAGCAGGAGCAAGCCAGGAAGAAACCTGCGATGAATAATCAGTCGAAAAATGTTGTTAAGAAACCGGTTTCCACTACTGACTCATCGAAGGTAAAACCAAATCCTGTAAAAGAAGATTTGAGTTCGCGGTTAAAGCAAAAGCAAGACTCTGTGGTAGCAAATGCAAATGCCGGCAATATTCAGCATGAACCTTTAATCTTAGAGAAGGCCACTTTGCATTTTAATTTTGAGTTTAACAGTACCGTTCTTGACGGAGCCGCTACAACTTACCTGAATGATTTAGCAAAAGCGTTGGTTGATAATCCCGAACTGAAAATTAAACTAACCGGACATACCGATAACGTAGGTTCGGAGAAATTCAATTTGAAATTATCAACTTACAGAGCACAGACCCTTAAAGATTATTTGATTGAAAAAGGTGTGGATGAAAAGAGAATCACTTCTGATGGTAAAGGAATGAGTGAACCACTCAATAAAAATCAAACACCGGAAGATCGGGCAAAAAACAGACGCGTTGAACTTACCATTCTTTACGAGAATTGATTGTAATCTCTTTTAAATTGCTTCCATTCTTCTTCACTGTTGATGTTAGTGAGGTATCGGCTATTTGGAACAGAAAGAATGTGAATGTCTGATTGTTTTAGAAAATCACGAGCACTGATTTTTCCGGACTCGTGAAATTTTATCAAATCATCTGAAGCTGAGGGTTCCCAAAGTGTAAATAAAGGTTCTGGATTTGTTCCATCAGAATCGAAGAAGCAAGTTGCTTTCTTTGATTCATTCCGATGTGCCAGGAGAAACTCAATAACAGCAGCATCAATCATTGGCATATCAACTGGAATTGTAAGCCAGGCAACGTTCTTATTGAATTGAAACGCGCTTAGTATTCCGTTTAATGGACTATTGATTTGAAATTGGTCTGGAAGCGGATTAAGCGTTTTAGGAATATCATTTGAGTTCTTGCACGATGTAAAGACCTGATTGCAATATTTCCCCAGGAGATCAAATAGGTATTCGCGTTGAGGTTTTCCATGATAGTCAATTGAGCCTTTATCAAAACCCATTCTCGAACTTTTTCCGCCAGCCAGAATTAAGCCAAAGAGCGTAGGAGATAAGGATTGATTAATGTTCTTCTCCATCAATAATTTCTTTTCCGCAATGCGGACACTTTGTCGATTCTTTCTTTTGTGCACTCTGCATAGAAGAATAGAATCCGGAGGATAAAATACCGACAGGCAAAGCGAGAAATCCAACGCCAGCAATGGCAAAGAGTCCGCTTAAGAATTTTCCAAGAGGTGTAATGGGCACCATATCACCATAGCTTACAGTGGTAAGTGTTGCAATTCCCCACCACATCGTGGCTGGTATGCTGCTAAATTTATCGGGTTGAGCATCACGTTCGGTATAAAACATAACGAACGAAATGATAACCAGAATGAAAAAGATAAAGAAGAAACTCAACAGTAATTGTTCCTTTCGTTCTTTCAAAACACGTTTAAAAATATCTAGTGCATGAAGATATCGGGCAATCTTAAACATACGGAACAATGCCATCAATCTGAATATCCGCAAGAAGCGAAGGTCAATAATGAAGAAGCCAACATAGAAAGGTAGGAATGCCAATAAATCAATAATGGCAAGCGGTGATGTAATGTAATTTACCCTGCCCCGTATCGGATCGCTGTATTTCGGACTTTCAACAATGGAATATACACGCGCTATGTATTCGATCGTAAAAAAGAGAACAGAGAACTCTTCAAAGGTTTTGAAGAAGTTAACGTATTCGCGATCAATATCTTTAACAGAATCCAATACGATTGCGAGAATATTGAGAAGAATGATAACGATTAATACAATTTCAAAAATCCGTTCAAGTACCCCACCTTTTTCATTCGGTGTAAGGGTTAAGTAAAGTCGTCTGCGAAGTGTCATAGATTATGCGCTACGTTTAAAATCTTTTTTGCCTCCGGTTTTCTCCATCAATTTTATTTCTTCTACGATGATATTATGGGATAGTGCTTTGCACATATCATATACCGTTAAAGCGGCAATGGATGCCGCGGTAAGGGCTTCCATTTCTACTCCAGTCTTCCCGGTCACCGTTGCTATGCTATCAATAACAATCTTATTTTTGGAGACGTGAATTTTGATTTGACAATCCTCCAATCCCAAAGGATGACAGAACGGAATGAGGGATGATGTTTGCTTGGCACCCATCACACCCGCAATAATGGCCGTTTGAAATACAGGTCCTTTTTTAGTGATGAGTTCGTTATCTTTAATCTGACGAAGAATGGTGGAACCAACGTTTACAATGGCTTGTGCTTTGGCAATTCGTTTGGTAATTTTTTTTTCAGAAACATCGACCATTGTTGGGTTGCCAGACGAGTCGATGTGTGTAAATTTCTTTTTAGTCATGTACCTTGGCGTTAAACAAAGTTATAAAAAATCACATGGTAAGTGTAACAGAAGCATCGGCAGTTGTATGGGCATCGTTATTTAAATCGCGTCCAAAGAGTGTTCAGATCGAAGAAGCTGTTGGCAGGGTGCTGGCCGAAAGAGTAGTAGCGGATCGTGACTTCCCACCTTTCAATCGGGTAGCCATGGATGGAATAGCGATTCAATATACATCATTGAAAGCTGGAGCAGAATTCTTTATTGAAGCCGTACAGGCAGCAGGCGAGCCAAGAAAGAAGTTGAAGAATGCCAACCATTGTCTGGAAGTAATGACCGGTGCCATGTTGCCCGAAGGGACAGACACGGTAATCCGCTATGAAGATGTAAAGATTGAAAAGGGTGTTGGGACTATTCAGATTGAGGAAATTTCCTTAGGCCAGAACATTCATAGACAAGGGCAAGATGCCCGACAAAACGATGTGTTATTAGATTCTGGAATACTGCTCTCGCCAGCGGAGATTGCCCTGCTGGCTTCAATCGGAAAAAATAAGATCGAAGTTTTTTCATTACCAAAAGCTGCAGTTGTTTCAAGTGGCGATGAATTAGTAGAGGTAATTTCAACACCAGCACCACATCAGATCAGGCGATCTAATACCTATGCGCTTCAGTCCGCAATGAGATCAATGGGGTGGGAGAGTGAATCGTTTCACTTGGCAGATCAAAAGGAAAGTATTATAAAATCACTGCGAGAGATAGCAAAGCATTATGATGTCATCATTTTATCAGGAGGAGTATCAAAAGGAAAATTTGATTACATACCCGATGCGCTTGAAGAGATTGGCGTAAAGAAACTTTTTCATCAGGTTAACCAACGTCCGGGCAAGCCTTTCTGGTTTGGTGTTTCCGAAAATGGCAAAGTGGTTTTTGCATTGCCGGGAAATCCGGTTTCAACCTATATGTGTTTCTATCGATATATAAAACCTTGGCTGCTTAAAAGTCTGGGAGTAGAAGTTCATCTGACACAAGCAACTTTAGCCTGCGATTTTTCTTTCAAGCCTGACCTTACCTACTTTCTACAAGTAGAAGTTAAGTTCGAAAATGGAAAGTTGATGGCGTATCCCAATCAGGGTGGTGGCTCTGGTGACTTTGCTAATCTCAAAAATGTATCAGGCTTTTTAGAATTGCCTGATGATCGATCTGAGTTTAAAGCGGGTGAAGTGTTTTCATATATTCCTTTCCGAAGCTTGTCTTGATTTTATTATTTTACTATTCATAAAATTGATACATTTCAATAATCGAAGAGAAACACAAGCACCGTAACAGTGCAGGATGCTGAGCAGTTCAAATTAATTTAGCATTGAAGATTATGACACCCACATCACCAGAGATCGATGAAACTTCAAAGGTTCCGAAGTATCAGCAAGTAGCGGATATGATTATCTCAAGCATTGGCGGTGGCACTGTGAAAGTAGGGGATAAAATTCCATCCATCAATCAAACCAGTGAAGAGTTCTTGCTTTCTCGAGACACGGTTGAGAAGGCTTACAAGAATTTACGTAGGAGAGGTATCATCACCTCCGTTCGCGGAAAAGGTTTTTATGTAACGAGTACTTCTCGGAGTATTGAAAAAAGAATTCTGTTGGTATTCAACAAACTGAGCGATCACAAAAAAGCAATTTACAATTCATTCAAAAAGAAATTGGGAGATTGGGGTAGTATCGATTTGCAAATACACCACTCTGATAATAAAATGTTGGAGAAGATCATTATCGAGAATCTGGGTAAGTACGACTACTACGTTATCATGCCCCACTTAAAAGATGAAACCGGAAGTGTAAAGGATGCCATCAATAGAATACCAAAAGAGAAATTGTTTTTGCTCAATAAAGATTTGACAGGTATTAGTGGTTTGTACGGTTGTGTATACGAAGACTTTGAGTTGGATATTTTGCAAGCGCTTCGAAGTGGCATTGCGCGTATCAAGAAATACAAGAAGCTGTTCTTAATTTTTCCAACTGAAAATTATTATTGCACGGGTATTCGTGATGGATTTATACGGTTCTGCCATGAGAACAAATTGGGTTATGAGATTATTGACGGAGCCTTTCACCATGAAGTAAGGGCACGCGAACTCTATATTGTAATTGAAGAAACAGACTTAGTCGAGATTGTAAAAAATGCGACTTCAAAGAATTTGTCACTTGGAAAATCAGTTGGTATTATTGCCTATAATGATTCGCCATTCAAAGAAATATTAGCGGGAGGCATTGCTGTTTTAAGCACAGACTTTGAACGAATGGGGGCCGAGATTGCCGACATGATTCAGAACCGAAATCAACGGAAAGTGAAAAATCCGTTCTCTTTAATATTAAGAAGTTCAGTCTGAAACCTTTGAATTGATGTTAATGGGTTGGATTCATCGACCTCTTTCATTTCGGTAAAGATTCTGTAAGTCCCTGATTTTGAGTTACGAAGACCCTTCAAAAAATCGTTTACCCGCATTTGTTTCCAGCTTTTCCATCAATTTCTAACGGATATTTATCAATCCTTATAACTTTGTGCGCACAAAATCGTCCCTATGCTATTGGATTTTGAAAAGCCTATCGCTGAATTAGAAGCGAAACTAGATGATATGAAGCACTTGGCCAGCGACAGCGATAAAGAAGTAAAGGCAGCGGTTAAGGCTTTGGAGAAGAAAATTCACGAACTCAAGAGAGAGACGTTTGATAATCTTACCGGCTGGCAACGCGTTCAACTTTCCCGCCATCCTGAGCGACCGTACACTTTAGATTATATTTACGAAATCACTTCCGATTTTATTGAACTTCATGGCGATCGTACCGTGGCTGATGATAAAGCAATGATTGGTGGTTTGGGTACTATTGATGGCCAGACATTCATGCTCATTGGTCAACAAAAAGGACGCAACACCAAGCAGCGCCAGATGCGCAATTTTGGTATGGCGAATCCGGAAGGTTACCGCAAGGCGTTACGCCTGATGAAGATGGCTGAAAAATTCAACAAGCCGATTGTTACGATTATCGATACGCCTGGTGCATTCCCAGGACTTGAAGCAGAAGAACGCGGACAAGGTGAAGCCATTGCGCGCAACCTGAAGGAGATGTTCATGCTGAAGGTTCCTGTTATCTGTATCGTAATTGGAGAAGGTGCTTCTGGTGGTGCATTGGGTATTGCTATTGGCGATCAGGTATTGATGTTGGAGAATACATGGTACTCTGTTATTTCTCCTGAATCATGTTCTTCTATTTTATGGAGAAGCTGGGATTATAAAGAACAGGCCGCTGAGGTGTTGAAGCTTACAGCAAAAGATATGTTATCACTAAAACTCATTGATGGAATTGTGAAAGAGCCACTCGGTGGAGCGCATACCGATGTGAAATGGATGGCAGGCGAAATCAAGAAAACAATCCTTGAGAAAACAGCGGAGTTATTAAAGCTAACACCCGCTCAGCGCATTGAACAACGCATTGAGAAATTCTGCGCAATGGGCGTAGTGAAAGAATGATAATGGAAATCAAGTGTTAAGCATTGATTATAAAATTAAAAACCGCATACCCTGCGGTTTTTTTTATTTGTACCTAACTTTAAGACGAAACATAAACGATGAAACTTCATATAATCAATACTGGTTTTTTTAAGCTCGATGGTGGCGCCATGTTTGGAGTGGTTCCCAAATCGATTTGGCAAAAATCAAATCCTGCCGATGAAAACAATCTTTGTAATTGGGCCATGCGCTGTTTGCTGATTGAAGATGGAAAGAAGTTGATCTTGATTGACAATGGTATCGGCAATAAGCAAGGAGAAAAATTTTTGAGCCACTATTACTTAAATGGAAAGGATAGTCTTACAAAGTCATTGAACATGGCAGGATTTTCGGAAGACGATGTTACCGATATGTTTTTGACACATCTTCATTTTGATCATTGCGGTGGAGGTGTTAAGATGGAGAATGAAAAACCAGTACTTACCTTTAAGAACGCAAAGTATTGGTCCAACGAAGATCATTGGCAATGGGCAACCCAACCGAATGCGCGCGAGAAGGCCAGCTTTTTGAAAGAGAATATCTTACCAATGCAGGAAAGTGGTCAATTGAAATTTGCCAATGCAGCATCGCCATCGGAATTTTCGCAGTTTGATATTTTCTATGCCTCCGGACACACTGATAAAATGATGATTCCGAAGATCAAGTATAAAGACAAGGTAATTTGCTTCATGGCCGATCTTCTTCCTTCCATCGGACACATTCCACTTCCCTACGTAATGGGATATGATACGCGGCCGTTAATTACAATTCAAGAGAAAGAGCAATTTCTTAATGAAGCAGCCGATAATGGATACATCCTTTTCTTAGAACATGATTCACAAAATGAATGTTGTACTGTGAAACGCACAGAGAAAGGTGTTCGATTAGATCGAGCTTTTAGTCTTAGTGAAATTTTGTAAAGCATCATTTTAATTAACCATATTCTTTGTGTCTTCGAGGCAAAAAAAGTTTCTAGCCACTAAGACACAAAGTCACTAAGGTTCCCGAAGAAAGCGAAACGATTTACATGGAGTCAGATTTTAATAGAATATAAAATGAAAGTTGGTTTAGTATTATCCGGAGGAGGAGCAAGAGGTATATCACATATTGGTGTAATAAAAGCTTTAGAGGAATTCGGTGTAAAAGTTGATTGTGTTGCGGGAACAAGCGCAGGATCGATTGTTGGTTCTCTTTACGCTTATGGATATGCACCTGATAAAATTCTTGAAATTATTTTAGCATCGAGTTTCTTTAAATCGTTACGCCCAGCCTGGACATGGACCGGACTTCTTAGCCTTGACGGACTTCGCGATATATTACTGAAGCACATGCCGGAAAATAGTTTTGAATCGCTGAAGAAACCAATGATTGTTTCCGTAACCAATATTAAAAAAGGCAAATCGGAATACTTCTCATCGGGTGAATTGGTGCCAACTATTTTGGCCTCAAGTTGTGTACCAGCTGTTTTTAATCCAATTCAGTTTAAAGGTAATCTATATGTTGACGGAGGTGTTCTCGATAATCTTCCAGCGCAGATCATTCGCCATCAGTGCGATTTTTTAATTGGCTCGAATTGCAATTATCTGAACGAAGATTTTGATGTTAAAAATTTGCGATCAGTTATCGAACGCAGTTTAATGATGGGCATTGATGCGAACACGGGAAATAATAAAAAGTTATGTGATGTATTGATCGATCCACCACTAGTAGGTAGGGTAAGTGGCTTTGACGTAAGCAAAGCAAAAGAGCTATTCGAAATAGGATATCAGTTTACGAAACAGAATTTTAAAGCTGACGACTTTAAATTGAAGGTTTAACAACCTGATCATGATCAGCGAATCAAAGAATTAAACTCATCAACGAATCGACACATGAGCACATTGAGTTTTAAAGAGCAAATTCTTCAAGGTATTCCAAATGAATTACCGCACATAAAGTCGCATGATTCATCTATTAGCCATGCGCCAAAACGCAAGGATATATTATCAAGCGATGAAAAGAAATTGGCAGTTCGAAATGCGCTTCGTTATTTTCATCCGATGCATCATGAAACTCTTGCATCTGAATTTTATGATGAGCTCAATGCTTATGGCAGAATCTATATGTATCGCTTTCGTCCCGAGTACGAAATGTTTGCAAGACCAATATCTGAATATCCAACGAAGTGTCAGCAGGCCGCTGCCATCATGTTGATGATTCAGAACAATCTTGATCCGGCAGTAGCACAACATCCTCACGAGTTGATTACCTACGGAGGAAATGGAGCCGTATTTCAGAACTGGGCGCAATACCTTCTCACAATGCAGTATCTGTCTCGTTTAACAGAAGAGCAGACGCTGCATATGTATTCAGGTCACCCAATGGGTTTGTTTCCCTCATCCAAAGATGCACCACGAGTTGTTGTTACGAATGGTATGATGATACCGAATTATTCGAAACAAGATGATTGGGAGAAATATAATGCACTAGGTGTTACACAGTATGGACAAATGACCGCGGGTTCTTATATGTATATCGGGCCACAGGGAATTGTACACGGAACTGCGATTACCGTTTTAAATGCTGGAAGAAAAATCAGCAAAGCAGGAGAGGGGCTTGCCGGAAAACTTTTTGTTACGTCTGGACTTGGTGGAATGAGTGGCGCTCAACCCAAAGCAGGAAATATTGCAGGATGTATTACCGTTGCTGCCGAAATAAATCCGAAGGCTGCGCACAAACGATTTGATCAAGGTTGGGTTGATGAAATTATTAGTGATATCAATGCATTAGTAGATCGAGTAAAAAAAGCAAAAGCAAAGAAGGAAGTTGTTTCAATTGCCTTTGTCGGAAACATTGTGGATGTGTGGGAAAAGTTAGATGAAGAAAAAATTCTGGTGGATCTTGGTTCCGATCAAACCTCTCTTCACAATCCATGGGCAGGCGGATACTATCCGGTTGGATTAAGTCTTGAAGAATCAAATAAGTTGATGGCAACTGATCCTGATAAATTTAAATCAGAAGTTTATCGGTCATTGAAGCGTCAGGCTACAGCGATCAATAAGCACACAGCAAGAGGTACATACTTCTTTGACTATGGAAATGCTTTTCTATTGGAAGCTTCGCGTGCAGGTGCTGATGTAATGGCAACAGATGGAATTAATTTTAAATACCCATCCTATGTTCAGGATATTATGGGCCCTATGTGTTTTGATTTTGGATTTGGTCCTTTCCGTTGGGTTTGTACTTCTGGTAAAGACACTGATTTAGATTTTACCGATCATCTTGCGAAAGATGTACTGGAAGAAATTTTAAAAGATGCTCCACAAGAAATTCAATCACAGTTAAGTGATAACATTCAATGGATCAAACAAGCAAAGAGTAATCGACTTGTTGTGGGTTCGAAAGCAAGAATATTATATGCTGATGCAGAAGGACGAATGAAAATCGCACAAGCGTTTAATAATGCTGTTCGTGAAGGAAAGATTGGTCCGGTAGTATTAGGACGTGATCACCATGATGTTTCCGGAACAGACAGCCCGTATCGCGAGACTTCTAATATTTATGATGGATCCAGGTACACTGCCGACATGGCGATTCATAATGTAATAGGCGATTCTTTTCGCGGAGCCACGTGGGTTTCCATACACAATGGAGGAGGTGTAGGTTGGGGAGAAGTGATGAATGGAGGATTTGGTATGTTGTTAGACGGAAGTGCTGACGCAGATCGAAAGCTGAAGAACATGCTTCACTTTGATGTAAATAATGGTATTGCGAGAAGAGCGTGGGCTCGAAATGATAATGCACTATTGGCCATTAAACGGGAAATGAATTCAACAAAAGACCTTCAAGTGACGTTACCTAATGATGTAAGTGATTCAATCCTAAATCGGTTATAAACTGCAAATGGATTTAAATTTGAAGGATTATCCATTATCTATGTAATACTAAAAATAAATCGGCCTCGTTTTTGATAAAGTAATTCCAAACAAACTCAATCTCTTATGAACTCATTTAAAAAAGTAGTACTGGCAGCGTTCTTCCTGGCTATCGGCTCTGGCGCATTAGCGCAAGCGCAATTCTCTGTTGGTCTAAAGGGTGGACTAAACTTTGCGAATCTTGATGTAACCAGTGTAAGTAATACTTACAACAATAGAACGGGCTATCATGCGGGAGCTTTTGCCCTGCTTAAGTTTGCAAAAATTGGAGTTCAACCCGAGTTGATCTTTTCTCAGCAAGGATCAACGGTTAAGGTCAACGGTGATGATGTAAAGTCTAATTTCAGTTACATGAATATTCCAATCATGATAAAACTATACACTGTTGCCGGGATTAACTTACAGGCTGGTCCTCAGTTTGGATTTCTAATGAACGATCCGGTGGTCGTAAATAATAATGAAGAAATTGAAGGTGCTGTAAAGAAATCCGACATCAGCCTTAGCATGGGCGTGGGTTGGGATTTACCTTTTGGATTGACAATTGATGGACGCTATAACCTCGGCCTTCAAAACGTAAGTGATAATTCTTCATTTGATATTAAGAATCAGGTGTTTCAGGTTTCTGTTGGATTTAAGCTGATAAAACTTGGAGGTAAGTAAATAAAAAGAGCTCTTGATGATTCATCATCAAGAGCTCTTTTCTAACTGGATAATGTTGTTAGTAATCTGTTACGAGTTCAAACTGTTCTTTTGCTGAGTCGATCACTTTTCCATCCTCGCATTTTAATACACGATAAGGGAATTTTTTAATGAGCCCATAACTGTGTGTCGCCATCAAAATTGCCGTACCACTTTTATTGATTTGCTGAAAAATTCGCATGATGCCATGCGATACTTCAGGATCTAAATTACCGGTAGGTTCATCCGCTAAAAGTATTTGAGGTTCGTTAAGCAAAGCACGAGCAATTACGACACGTTGCTGCTCGCCACCTGAAAGTTGATGAGGCATTTTCTTTTCCACCGAACCAAGACCTACCTGCATCAACACATCGCTTAATCGTGAACGCATCTTTCCATTATCACTCCACCCGGTTGCCTTCATTACGAACATCAGGTTTTCATCAACCGATCGATCGGGGAAAAGTTGGAAATCCTGAAAGATGATGCCGAGCTTCCTGCGCAACAATGGAACTTCTGAATGTTTTATTCCCCGAATATTAAATCCAGAAACCTGAATGTCGCCAAGACGCAAATTCAGGTCAGCGTAAAGTGTTTTCAGTAATGAAGATTTTCCTGAACCGGTGCGACCAACAAGGTAAACGAATTCACCTTTTTCAATATCAAAGGAAATATCACCCAGCACCGTATTATGGTCCTGAAAAATACTAGCCTCTTTTACTCTAACAACTGGATCAGTAGAAAACATTTCGGAGGTATTAATTGCCATGATGATTAATCGTTATGTGAGCGAACTCACTAGTAACGTTTAACCATTCACCTTCTTGTGATCTGCTAAGAATTTTGCAAGACCACTTTCGGTAAGCGGATGATTTAACAAGCCAGTAATTACATTCAAAGGACATGTAGCAACATCAGCTCCGATTTCAGCGCATTGAATTAAGTGAACTGTATTACGAACTGATGCAGCAAGAATTTCTGTATCAAATCCATAGTTGTCATAAATCAAACGGATTTGGGCAATGAGGTCCATACCTTCCAATCCAATATCATCTAAGCGACCAATGAATGGTGACATGTAATTTGCTCCAGCTTTAGCGGCTAATAATGCCTGACCAGCAGAGAATATCAATGTGCAATTGGTACGGATACCTTCGCTGCTGAATTTCTTCAATGCCTTCACGCCATCTTTGATCATCGGAATTTTCACGACTATCTTATCATCAATTTTAGCAAGCTCATAGCCTTCGCGGATCATACCTTCAAAATCGGTTGAGATCACTTCGGCACTCACGTTATTATCGACAATGTTACAGATGGCTTTGTAGTGAGCCTTAATATTTTCGGCACCTTTAATACCTTCTTTGGCCATAAGAGACGGATTGGTTGTTACGCCATCCAATACTCCTAAGTCGTAAGCTTCCTTAATTTCATTCAGGTTTCCGGTGTCGATAAAGAATTTCATTGATTTATTCGGTTTGGTTATAAAATTTCAAGGGCGAAGTTAAGCATCATTTATAGAAGTGCATAAGACTTGCTGTAACCTTTCAGAGTAAGTTGAATAATTAGGGCATACTTTTTCTACTGAAAACTTAAAAGTTACCAGTTTCCGGTTACCGGTAATCGGAAACTGGTAACTTCGATGGCTGCCAATCCAAAAACTGCCAGTATATTTGCGCCCTTGTTCTAAAATTAACTTTACTATGGCGCTTCAGTGTGGAATTGTTGGATTACCCAACGTTGGAAAATCAACCCTTTTTAATTCGATTTCAAATAATAAGGCCGAAGCGGCCAATTTCCCATTTTGTACCATCGAGCCGAATGTTGGGGTAATTACAGTACCCGATCCCAGGTTGAAAATACTAGAAGCATTAGTTAACCCTCAAAGGGTATTGCCTACAACGATTGAGTTTGTGGACATTGCCGGATTGGTAAAGGGTGCCAGCAAAGGTGAAGGATTAGGGAACCAGTTCTTAGCTAACATCCGCGAAGTCAATGCGATTGTTCATGTTATTCGTTGTTTTGATAATGATAACATCGTCCATGTTGACGGTCGCGTAAATCCGGTTGCCGATAAAGAAATTATTGACACCGAGCTTCAATTAAGAGACCTTGATTCAGTTGAAAAAAAATTGAGTAAAGTAGAGCGGGCAGCTAAAAGTGGAGATGTTAAAGCCAAAAAGGAAGTAACTGTTCTTCAACGATATAAGGAAGCTTTGTTAGCAGGGAAAAGTGCCCGTACGGTTCAAGCTGATGAAGAGGAAAAGCAGGCTGTGGCCGATCTTCAATTGTTAACAGCTAAACCTGTTATCTACATTGCCAATGTAGATGAAGCATCAATTCACACGGGTAATAAATATGTTGATGCACTAAAGGAGTTAGTGAAGAATGAGAATGCTGAAGTGGTAATGATAAGCGCAGCAATTGAGGCTCAGATTGCTGAGTTGGAAAGCATGGAAGATAGACAAGTGTTTTTGCAAGAATATGGTTTGGAGGAGTCTGGCTTGAATAAGTTGTTGAGAGCATCTTACCATTTACTTGACCTGATTACCTATTTCACAGCCGGAGAGAAGGAAGTTCGGGCTTGGCCTATTGTAAAAGGCTGGACAGCCCCACAGGCTGCCGGGGTTATCCACACCGACTTCGAAAAAGGCTTTATTCGGGCGGAAGTGATTAAGCTGGCTGATTATCAGCAATATAAGACTGAGCAAGGCTGCAAAGAGGCCGGAAAGATGGCGGTTGAAGGGAAGGCATATATAGTAGAGGACGGAGATATTATGCATTTCCGATTTAATGTGTAAAGTTTCCCCACAAAGTGTAGAACCTTTATTTTTTTTTCTTAGTTTTATAAACTGCTCATATTCAACAATAAGCGGGCTTTTTGTATTGGTATAGTTTAACCCTCATAAAATTTTTTTGGGTTTGAGAACAAGAATAATTTTTTCACTGAAGAACCGGGGTGCCTACGTTCCTTTTCATCATCAATACCTATTGGCCCAGGTCATTAGAGGTTTGCTTGTGTTTGGTCCTGATAAACGTTACCTCGATTTTACAGAGTATAACTTCTCTGGTCTTAAGGGGCAGACAAAAATCAGTCGCAAAGGACTTCATTACTTCTCATCGAAAGTGACCCTTGTTTTTGCATGTACCAATAAGGAATTTCTGGATTACTTTTTGGCCCGACTCTTTGAATTAAAAGAGGTAATGGTAGGTAATCTAAACTTGCAACCTGAAAGTTTTGAGACGGAAGAGTTATCACAAATTGGTGATGAGAGTAGGTTCCTTTGCATCTCCCCAATTGTTGTAATTCGTGCGGCCTTCAATGATGAAAGCTGTAAGAAATTTGTTTCCCCCGAAAACGATGAGTTTTCTGATTTGCTTTATGAGTCTACCATCTCACGTATGGAGGCAACAGGAAAATATACAGCCGAACAGATTACTTCTTTCTATAAGTTTCAATTGCTTGCTGATCACGATTACATCCAACGCATTCAGGCATCACATAAAAAGTTTGCACGCATTTACCCTTTATACGATCATGATGTGAAATTTGAAGTAAGGGGTTATACCTTTCCGTTCACACTCTATGCCGCCAAAGAAGTGCAGCAATTTGTATATGAAAATGGTCTCGGTTATTTCACACACAAAGGATTTGGTATGTTGGACGTAGCCAACAACGATTCCATTCAACGCGCCACCGAACAAGAAATGGTTTACGCTTAGCGAGCGCTCTTTGCTAAAGGTATGTACCCTACGAGTAAATCTGCATTAGGACGCAGAGCCCTATAGTAAACAAAGACTTCATAGAAATTTTCAGTTTGAAAATATGTTCCTTCAAAATAGTATGAAGGAACTGACGTTGACTTTGTTACATATTGATAATCATATAATCCTTGCTTTAGTAATACTCGTGCTGTATAACTTTCTATTGCTGAATCATATCTCATTTTGCTCTCTTGATTCATGTTCCAAGAGTTGAATGCTCCAGTCACAAAAACATCTGTGTTTTTAAGTTTGGGAGATGATAGTGAGAAATTAACGTAAGCATAGTTGGTATAGGGCAATTGTCTGAAATCGTAGTTGTCAATGGTGTAGCCACCGTTTTGATCTAAATAAATAGCATATGGCATTCCATTACGACTTCGGTCACGATCGATATAGACTTCAAACGGTTTACGTGTTTTATTAACCCGTGCTACATTCCTTCCCGGGTAATTAAGAGATCGTAAATCAAACCAACGGAATTCATTTCCAGCCTTGAACATCATGGCATCATCGAAATAGCGGTAGTCTAATTCTTTTTCATAATCGCGGATAAAACTTGGTTTCATGTCAACAATCATATTATCCCATCGTTGGTTTTGACGCATGTTAACATGAACATCTACCAGCGGATTGGTAATATAAAGATTACTGTGGTTTATGGTAAAGTTGATTTGCTGATTTAGGTCGGCCATGTTGCTGGGCCCAACCAGGTTAGCATTTCTTTTAAAATCTACATTGGTTTGGTACACCATAAATCGCTTACTGAGTATAATATCATCCTTATTACCTGTTCGATAGACTACTATTACATAGTTGCCAGGGAGCTTAACGGCTGGAAGGTTGTACCAATAATGTCCATACGGAATATGAGTATCAATAGAAGTTTCATAGTTGTTGATGGGAAATTCATTGTAGTCAACCATGAAGTCAAGATCCTGAAGGCTCGACTTAGACCAATCAAAATTGCAATGGACAAGTCTGGCCAAATAGGTATCCCGATCACTTCTCAAGTCATCAAAAGAGAGCATTAAATTCCCTTGCCCAAGAGAAGTCACGGCCGGAAGTGCTGTATTGCCAACCGGGTTTAATTGTACGGTCCTTATTTGAGGTTCATAAACCTGATCAATCAACTCCAATGCTTTTGGATTGCCTTCTGAATTAGTTGAACTTTGTGTAAGTGGAACGCATGCAACTGCACACATTAAAACGAGAATAAAACAGGTGTACTTCATAGCGTGTTAAAGATAGAAACCATTTCCAACCTTTGTATTCAACAGCGTGTCTAAAATGCAAAATGGCCGCATAATCGGGTTCATGCTCAACGAAACGGAGCTAATAGAAGGATGTATCAAAAATGACAGAACCTCTCAGCAGGCTTTGTACGATTCGTATTGCCGAAAAATGATGGTGGTTTGTTTACGCTATTCAAAGGGAATAGATGAAGCAGAAGACATTTTACAGGAAGGTTTTGTAAAGGTATTTCAGGCCATAAAAGGTTTTCGCCATGAGGCTAAATTAGAAACCTGGATTACGCGCATCATGGTGAATACAGCCTTGAATGCCCAGCGTAAGAAAATGTATTTATATCCAATGGTCGATGTTGAAGACCTTCATTTACCTGAACAAGAAATAAGCCTATCAGGAATTCATTTCAAGCAATTGTTGGAACTTATCCAATCGCTTCCTCAAGGTTGCCAGATCGTTTTCAACATGTTTGCTATTGAAGGGTATAGCCATAAAGAAATTGCAGAGTCACTGGGCATTTCGGAGGGCACATCAAAATCACAATTCGCACGGGCGAAGAGTTTATTGCAACAAAAGTTATTGAAGGAATCAACGTATTACGAACGCTATGGAGAGGGGAGAATTTAATGATTTAATGAAGGACGCTTTTAAAGATGCCGAGGTAACGCCATCTGAAAATGTTTGGACGAACATTGAGTTGGATTTGGAGAAGGCAGAAGGAGGCGACATCCGAAGGAGATTGTTCTACTATAAAATGGTAGCAGCGGCTTCCGTAATTTTTGCTTTGAGTGTTGGTGTCGCTTCAGTCTATGTAGTAAAAAAATCATCTCATTTTGAAAACCAAGAAGCCTTGTTGAAAAACAAACAAAAGGAAATTGCTTCTGAAAATCAAAACAATAAAGTCAATGAATCGAGTCCGGCTACTGGATCCAATTCTGTTTCGGATGTTGATGGTAATAATACTAAAGAAACTTTAGCGAGTGAACTCAACAGCAATGCGAATCAGAACGAAGTTGTGAGAGAGAAAACTGAATTGAATGATAATGGTGAGACCAAGAGTAATTCAGTTCAATCATCCACATCAATTGCAGCAAATCAAAAGTCTTTAACAGGAAACAACTTAAATTCCTTTGCTGAAAAGGTGTTACCTAAAGATAACGACCAAATAGTAAATCAAAAGATTGATAGAATCATCAATGATAGTAACGTATTTTCTCAATCGAATTTGATTCAAGCATCTTCTGTTACCAGGGTTCCACGAAATCAAAAGCCTGTGATAAACAAGCCAGAACAAACTGAAGTAAAGCCAGACGCAGGTGCTCTTCTACTCGCGAAGCTTGCTGAAAGAGAGATGACCCTTCAAGCAGAAGACAAGAAAAAAGAAGTTCGATCAGAACGTCTTTGGACTTCCGTTGGATTTGCTGCTGGTGGCTTCAGTTCAGTTAACTCAAGTGTTTCACCCACCACTACTGCATTATACTCTCAGAATAATACTACAGCTAACCAACAAGCGAAAGCATCTGGGTCAACGTATTCGGTAGGAATCAATCTTGGTGCTAAGATTGCGAAACGATGGGTGTTACAAGGCGGATTAAATTATTTGACTCAAGCTTCTGATTATACAGCCAACTCTGCAGTTACATCAGCCGATTTTCAATCCTTTAAGGTAGCATCCTCTTCGTTGTTGAATGATGCTATGTCAGGTCGTGTGGTGCCGACTGCTGACTATCAAGTAAATAACACACTTCAATTTGTTAGTGTGCCACTTCAGGCGGGTTACATTCTTGTTAATAAAAGAGTGGTAGTCCAGTTAAACTCGGGTGTGTCGACTGATTTATTTCTTCAAAACACATTAACACCACAAAATAGCAGTCTGGAAAAAACAACTCAGGAGAGTGGATCGGATTCTCCCTATAGAACCGTAAACTTTAGCGGATTAGTAGGAACAGAAATAAGCTACAAATTTGGAGAGCATTACCGATTAGCGTTAAATCCTGGCATTCGCTATCCTTTTAACTCTATTTATAAATCGGATGTAGGTCTATCATCATCGCCTCTTACTTTTGATGTAGGACTTCGATTCCGATATATATTTCACTAACCTTTAATCGTTATACAGAATAGTTACACTTACGTTATTTACAATGAAACTATTCGTCCGTGTCTCGCAGAAAAGATTGCAGGTCTCTCTTTATGCATTGATGCTCTTGATCATACTATTAGGAATGAGTGTAATACTTGAGCAGTTTGATTGGTTTTAAAATCAAACCAGGGAGTCAATCTCAACGGCTAACGCTTCCCATTTTGTGGTAACGTCTTTCAGCTCTTTTTCGATTTTCTTCTGATCGAACTGAATTTTTTTTATCTTTTCAAAGTCACCAAAAACTTCGGGCTTGGTCATTTGTAATTCATGTTCAGCCTTTTGCGCTTCAAGTTTTGCCAGCTGATCTTCCACTTTTTTCAACTCCTTCTCTAACGATTTCAATTTGCTATCATTATTGGGAACCACTGGTGCAGCAGGCTCTTGAACTTTCTTTACGGGCTTAACTGGTTCTACCTTGGCAATGACACCATTGGCTTCATTCTTCTTGCGCCAATATTCATACTCATCAAATGTGCCTGGATATTCTTTAATCTGTTTGTCTTCGATGTACCAGATCTTATTGGCGATCTGACTTACAAAGTGACGGTTGTGAGACACAACAATAAAACTACCGGCATATTGCTGAAGCGCTTGTATCAGAATGTTTTCTGAAATAAAATCCAAGTGATTGGTTGGTTCATCCAACATGAGGAAGTTTGCTTCAGAGATCAAAGTCTTGGCTAATGCCACGCGTGATTTCTCACCACCGGATAGAACCTTGATTTTTTTGAACGCTTCTTCATCCGAAAACAAAAAGCAACCCAATACGTTTCGAAGTTCTTGTTCAGTTTTGCCGGAACCGGCTTGTTTCATCTCCTCCAATATTTCATTCTCTACATGAAGTGATTCTAATTGGTGCTGCGCATAGAAGGCTTGAATTACATTATAGCCCAAGGTGCGTTCACCTTGTATTGTTTCTGTTCCTGAAATAATACGAAGCAGAGTTGATTTACCTTTGCCGTTTGCGCCAATCAACGCGATTTTATCTCCTCGCTCTAAATTGATGGAGGTGTGTTTTAAGATTTCAACATCACCGTATGATTTTGAAACGTCTTTCAGACTGATAATGTAACGACCCGGTTGCTGTTTAAAATTAAATCGAAAATTAACAGCGGCAGTATCATCTACTACTTCTTCAATCAGATCCAATCTATCTAATGCTTTTACGCGCGATTGTACAAGCTTGCTTTTAGAAGCTGTGGCACGAAAGCGTTCGATAAAGCGCTCTGTCTGTTTTATTTTGGCTTGTTGATTTTCATACGCACCGTTCTGAATTTCCATGCGCACTTCTTTCTCTTGCTGATAGAAAGAATAATTTCCTTCATACGAAATAAGTTGCCCTTGTGTAACCTCAACTACTTTGGTCACAACATTATCAAGGAATATCCGATCGTGGGAAACGATGATGATGGCGCCATCATAATTGCGCAGATAGTTTTCTACCCATTCAATAGACGGAAGGTCCAAGTGATTGGTAGGTTCATCCATCATCAATAGTGAAGGCTTTTCTAAAAGAAGCTTCGCCAACATTACACGCATGCGCCAACCTCCGGAAAACGTCTTGAGTGGTCGATGTAAGTCTTCTGTCTTAAACCCAATACCTTCTAATATTTCTTCAGCCTTCGATTGGACGGTGTAACCATCCATGTGCTCGTACTTTTCCTGGAGCTTTGAAAGTTTATCTACCAGGTCTTCAGAATACTCTGTTTCCAGCTTGTGAATGACTGCCTCCATCTGGCGTTCAATGTCCACTACCTCCTTGAAAGCGGTCATTGCCACCTCTAATATAGAGTCCTCGGTTTGAAAGGAGAGTAGATCCTGGTTCAGGAAGCCAATTGAGCACTCGTTGCTCATGCTTATTGAGCCACCATCGATCTTGTATTCTCCATTGATAATTTTCAATAAAGTCGATTTACCCCTTCCATTCAGTCCAATAAGGCCTATTTTGTCCTTTGGCTTGATAAACATGTTGGCATTTTCGTACAAGGCACGGCCTCCAATGAAATAAGAGAGATTGGTAATCGAAATCATGCGGCAAAATTACGAAGGAAAAGCAGATTTCGAGGAAATAGTTGAGCCGCCTGTAGAATTGATATGTAATGTAAAACCAAAAGGATTTAATTTTAGAGTAAAGTGTAAATCAACTCCCACATGAAAAAAATGAGAATTCTTCCAATTGCTTTACTTGCCCTCGCATTAGGGTGCAGCAATTCTGGTACAACTGATAATAAGAATGCAAATTCTACACCTGGAACAGATGGAAGTCAACCTGCTCTTACGGAGTATTATAAGACACTTCCATTAGATAAGGTCAAGCTACCTGCGGGTTTTACAATTGATGTTTTTGCTGAAGTAGAGAATGCTCGGTCCATGGCAATAAGTCCATCGGGCATTATCTATGTTGGTAATCGTGATAAAGATAAAGTATATGCCATAAAGGATTTGGATGGCGATTATAAAGCCGATAAGAAATGGGTGATTGCCTCTGGACTGAACATGCCGAATGGTGTTGCCTTTAAGGATGGCGATTTGTATGTAGCGGAAGTAAGCCGCATCACAAAGTTTGCCGGCATCGAATCGAAATTGAGCGCACCTCCGGCACCTGTTGTGATCAACAAAGATTATCCAACTGAAACCCATCATGGTTGGAAATACATTGCCTTTGGTCCGGATGGAAAGTTATATGTACCAGTTGGTGCACCGTGTAACATTTGTGAATCGAAAGATGAAATTTATGCGAGCATCACCCGCATCAATGCAGACGGAAGCGGTCGCGAAGTATTTGCGAAAGGTATTCGTAATTCTGTAGGCTTCACCTGGCATCCTGATACCAAAGCCATTTGGTTTACTGACAATGGTCGCGACTCTATGGAAGGTGAAGACTTGCCATCATGCGAACTGAATACTGCACCAAAAGCCGGAATGCATTTTGGATATCCCTATTGTCATCAAGGAGATGTTAAGGACCCAGAGTTCGGCAGCAAGCGTGCATGTTCTGAGTTTGAAAAACCGGCAGATAAATTAGGTGGACACGTAGCACCATTAGGTTTAAAGTTCTATACCGGTTCTATGTTTCCCGCATCATACAAAAATCAATTGTTTGTTGCTGAGCATGGTTCATGGGATCGTAAACCAAAGAATGGTTATAATGTAACACTCGTAAAACTAAATAATGGTATTGTTTCAGGACATGAAGCATTCGCATCTGGGTGGTTAGATGAAGCAACACAAAAAGTATGGGGCCGCCCGGTGGATGTATTGGTTTTGCCGGATGGATCCATGTTGGTTTCAGATGATCAGGCAAATGTGATTTATAGAATTTCGTATAAAGGATAATTTTTTCGTTATGGTTAGGTACATCAGGATTTTATTTCTTTTCGTTGGCGGTTTGATGATGAATCAAATGAGTTGGGCACAAGCAAGTGCTACTGATTTGGTTGTTCTGAAAAAAGTAGACTATACACCTATAAAGAATCAGGCGAACACTGGAACATGTTGGAGTTTCTCTGCTACATCATTGGTGGAATCGCAAACAATGAAAATTGGTTCTGGTGAAATCGACCTTTCTGAAATGTTTACCGTACGGAACATCTATACAGAGAAGGCGAGAAACTATATTCTTCGTCAGGGCACAGCTCAATTTGGCCCTGGTGGATTGGGTCATGATGTAATTCGTGGAATAGCTAATTATGGTGCTGTTCCGGAAAATGTCTATTCCGGATTAGCATTAGGAGAAAGAAATCATGATCATTCCAAACTTGATTCGGAACTCAAGTTTTACTTGGATAGTCTTCTAAAAACGCGCCCCATTCCTGCCGATTGGATGAAGGGATTTCAATCCATTCTGGATGATCATCTTGGCAAAGCACCTGATGTATTTACCTATAAGGAGAAACAATATACACCCAAGTCATTTGCAAAGGAGGTACTCCACTTCAATGCCGAAGACTATGTGAACGTAACGTCTTACACACATCATCCATTTTACGCTCCCTTCATTTTAGAAGCACCGGATAATTTTCTGAATGGTTCATTCTATAATCTTCCATTAGATGAGATGATCAAGTTAACGGAACGTGCTGTTGAGCTTGGCTATTCCGTTATGTGGGATGCTGATGTAAGCAATTCTTACTTTGATCAAAGAAATGGATATGCCATACAGCGTAAAGCTACGGAAAGACCTAAGATAATTAATCCAGATGAGGAGGAGGTGAAGTATGATCAGACAATGCGCCAGGCGCTGTATGAGAATCTGACATCGCAGGATGATCATCTTATGCATTTGGTAGGATTAGAGAAATCAAAAGGGGGAAAGAAGTTTTTCTTAGTGAAAAATTCCTGGGGCGAGGTTGGTCCGTTTAAAGGATTAATCAATGTGTCTGAAACTTACTTTGCTATCAATACAGTAAGCTTGGTGATTCCGAAAGCAGCTTTTGATAATTCGCTAAAGTTGAAACTTGGTATTAAATAGTTTTGGGTTTACAGTTTCATCAAGTCAACAGACCACTGTTGACAGTCGACTGTGGTCTGTTGACTATTTGCCATTCTAAATTCTAACTCCTAAATTCTTATTCTCTTAAAACATGCATCCTGTTCTATTCGAAGTCTCTGGCATAAGTGTTTATAGTTATGGGTTTATGATTGCGCTGGGAGCAATTGCTGGTGTAACCTACATGGCGACTCGTGGTAAAAAGGAATTTGGATTAACGTTCGATCAGGCTAACTCGCTCTTTCTTTTTATTTTCATTGCTGCTTTTGTTGGTGGTAAAGTATTTTTATTTTTTGAAGATGCATCCTATTACATCAGCAATCCAAAAAATCTATTAACGGGTCGGGGCTTTGTGTTTTATGGTTCGTTTCTCTTTGCTGTGCCCACCATGCTTTGGTTTTTCAGGAAGCACAAGTTGCCTACCTATGCCATGCTTGACGTTATGGCCATCACAACATGCTTAGTGCATATGTTTGGTAGGATAGGTTGTTTCCTTGCAGGATGCTGCTACGGCAAACAAACTAGCTCCATTTTTGGTGTAACGTTTACAGACGAAGCTTGTAGTGCTAAGCCATTGAATGAACCGCTCTATCCAACACAATTATTTGAAGCGTCCTATATTTTATTGGTGATGCTGGTACTTCTTTACATTCGGGGAAGAAGAACCTTCTACGGGCAATTGTTCCTTCTCTATCTGATCTTGTACGCGATTGGAAGATTCGTACTGGAATATTTTAGGGGCGATTTGGGTCGTGGATTTATTATTGAGAATTACATTTCTCATTCTCAATTGATCGCGTTGTTGATTGCTGTTGCTGTAGGTATTCTGTATAAACGGTGGTCAATACGTAATCGAATAGACTTTCACAAGAAGCCTATTTAAAGTAAACTGACTGAAATGTTATCAATTTTGTTTCTCCTTGATATAGGGATAGTTCTTCACCCTTAATAATGTAGGCTTCAGCTTTCGATAAAGCCTTTGTAAAAAAGTCTTCGACATCCATTCGTTCCTGACAGAACATTTTGGTAGAGAAGATAGTAAAATGAATTTTATTCCCTTCGAGAGTAAAATTTCCTCCCATGTTATTGCATCCTGCAAATCCCTTCACTCTTTTTTCATTATCTATAGAAGTCAGAATCATGTGCACCTCTTTCGTATCTGCTGGTGTAACAAGAGGCTTGCCATTCATCTCAGATAACTTCCAATAGGTATTTTCAAGTGTGGCCGTGCTCACATCATTTTGGGTTGACTTGCATTGAAACAAAGTTAGGATAGCGAAGAGTAAGGTAATCTTATTCATAATATCGATCGATAAGGTTCTTCATACTCATTTAGGATATCTTAAATGAGTATGAAGATTTTTTCTCTACTGTTATAGTTCACGAATCCAGATGTTTCGGAATCCGACAAGGTTACCATGGTCTTGCAAACTGATTGGACCTTTTTCAGTTGGTTTGTAAACCGGGAAGCCAATGTATTCTGTTGGCCCCCAAATGGCGATGTGATTTTGAACCAATACACCATTGTGAACGATCGTTACATATGCCGGAATAATAATGCGACCTTCTCCATTGAAGCGAGCAGCTGTAAAGAAGATCTCGTAGTACTGCCACTCACCTGGTTTCTTACAAGCATTCACTAACGGGATGTGTTGCTTATATATAGAACCAGCTTGCCCATTTGCATAGGTCTTGTTGTTAAAATTGTCCAACACTTGCACTTCGTACAGGCCTTGTAAGAATATTCCGCTATTGCCACGACCCTGACCTGTTTTTGTTTGATCAACCTGAACAGGGGAGTGCCACTCTACATGGAGCTGGAAATCGCCAAACTCTTTTTTGGTCTTCATAGAACCACCTCCAGGAAGAACCAACACTTCTCCGTCTCTCAACGTCCACTTAGAGGGTGTCCCGTCTGCGCTTGTCCAGTTATCTAAACTTTTGCCATCAAAAAGTACAATAGCATCTGAAGGTGCATCGGTTGGCTTTTCTGCTGGTGTAATTATTTTAGGTTGAGGTTCCCAAATCTCACTTGATTCCGGAGTCTTTTTATCCTGAGCGGAGCTACTCACGACTACAAATGCAAATCCCGATAGGATAAGCAAAGATTTAATTGGTTTGATCATGGTTGTATTGTTTTAAAAGTCTTCTGCAATATCGTCTACTTTCTTGCCCTTATCTTCTTTCATCATTTTGTGAATGGGATAGGAAATATATGTTAACTCAAGGTGGTGTTTTCCATGCGATCCAAATTTTAAAACAAGGTTAGTCGTTTTCCAAAAATAGATTTCTGCCTTCATATCATACTCTGATTTCCCATAGAGTGATTCAAGCGCTTTCATTACACGAACATCTTTATCAACCACCACATGAATCTCATAAATCAAGTTCTTGTACGCCTTTATTTCAACCGATTTTACAGGAACCTCTCCGATCTTTTCATAGGCGGGATCTCCTACATCAAAAAGCTTAGCAGGAAACTCATTTCTTTCCTTAAATTCTTTTTTAAGTTTCGTTCCTCGAATAGAGTCAACAGAAATACCAAGCTTAATGTCCTTGAAACCATTCCGTTTATCTAGTTCACTTAAGTCTTGTGCCAGTACACCGTTTATTGCAAATACAAAGAGCAGGATTATTCGATACATTATGGTAGGATAATAAATTTTATTGGAATAGATACCTTCACATTGTCCCACATCATCAAAAGGTTTGCCATTTCATTTTGTTGTTCGAATGCCATTGTAAAGGGTTCATATACAAGCCCGCTCAAAGTCTGAGCAGGAACATCAAATCGCATCACATCCAACTTGTTATTATAGTTATAACTCCCCCACAAACCTACTTCACTATTAATGATGATGGTCCAATGATCTTTTTCGGGAATGGAGAACAGGCTATAGGTACCTGCTTTCAACAATGTTCCATTGAGTTGAATGTCTTTCGTTAAAGTTATCTCTGTGGCTTCGTTTGCTCCCGTTCGCCATACTTGCCCGTACGGAACCAGTGAACCAAAAACACTGCGATTGTTTTTATGCGGCTGAGAATATGTAATCTTCACATAGCTATCTCTATACTTAATAGCGATAACGGCCAATGGACTGGGTCGTGGCTTAATTGCTTCTTGAGAGAAGGATGAAAAGGAGAATAGAAGGATGAGAAGGTGAGTAATAAAGACAGGTTTTGCCAATCGCATACCGAATATCGTATTTAGAGCGTGCATTGTATAAAACAAATGTAAGAATTCAGGATATTCGCAAGCTAAATTTTTTACAGATATGGATCGGCCGGCATTTGATGACATTTATATGGAATTGGCGGTGAACCTGGCCAAGCGTTCGCATTGCATTAAGCGCCACGTTGGTGCCGTGTTAACAAAAGATACGCGCATTATTTCTATTGGATACAATGGCCCGCCATCCGGAACACATAATTGTGATGTTGAATGGCCTGAAGTTGGTTGCCCCCGTGATTCGAAGGGAGGATGTTCATTGGCTATACATGCCGAGCAGAATGCTATTCTCTATGCAGTACAAAATAAATCTTCAGTGGATGGTGCTACTATTTATGTCACACTTTCACCATGCTTATCGTGTGCACGAATTATCTTTTCGATGGGAATTAAAAGAGTGGTCTACCTTAACTCTTATGCGGAGCATAAAGGACTCACTTCTGATGAGGGTGTCGACTTCTTAAGAAAATTTGGCGTAGCAGTAGAAAAGTATGCAGGTCAACTCTCTAATGTTACCCACATGATATAAAAAGAGCCGAATTATCGGCTCTTTAATACACTTTCTATATCCAGAATCAGCTTCGCTGTAATTCCTTTTGTCTTCTTTTGTTTTTCCTCAGTTAACACAACCAGCGACTTTTCCATCATATCTAAAAGACCGCTCGGATTATTATCGTGCTTATAGCTGCCTAAACACCAAACGATGTCTGATTGAAGCGAACCTCCCAGGTCAAGGGCAAGTAAAACTTTCAACACATCTTCACTTACCTTTTGAATGGAGGTGGAGGAGGATTTTGCTTTGGTTTTAGGAGCAGCCGCTTTCTTAGGAGCCTTCGCTGCAGTTTTAGTCTTAGCAGGTTGTTTTGCCATAATGATTTTAGGTTGAGAACTGAATATATTCTAAAGTTAAAGGGGTTGAGTGGCTGAGACAAGGAGTTGAAATACATTATTTACGCAACCGAATGAAAACAACCCCAATACTTCAAGGATAAGTTTAACTAGCCCTGTCTATCCGTTGCATTTACAACGAAACACATTTTAACATTTAGCCAGGATGATGGAGATGAAGAGTATAAAAATGGAATGATGTAAAGAAAAAATGAAGAGAAGGAGAGGATCGGAACAGAAAAATGATGAGATGATGCGTGATAATGATGATGTAGATGGTTATAAAAAACGAAAGGGAAGTAAATCCAATTTACTTCCCTTCGCAAAGTTTCGTTAGGTATTACCTAATTACTTCTTCTTCTTAGCTGCCTTCTTTGCAGTTTTTTTAACTGCCTTCTTTGCTGCTTTCTTCGCTGTTTTTGCCATAGCGTTTTTTGTTTATTGTTAAACTATACGAAAAGTTATAACAATTATTTTATTCACAAAAATTTTTTGCAAAAAATTTTTTGGAGCGACATTTTTTACATGCATGAAAAGTAACCAGGAAGTGATGAAGTGAATCACTTTTTTCATCATAAAACATTCACTTCAGGTTGAAGTATGATGCCAAATTTTTCGTTCACACTCGCTTGAATTTTCATCGCGAGATTCCAAATTTCTTCACCACTACCACCACCGTAATTCACTAACACAAGTGCTTGATGTTGATGAACACCGATGTTGTTTATTTTTTTTCCTTTCCATCCACATTGTTCGATCAACCATGCTGCAGGAATTTTTACAAGACCATTTTGACTTGGAAAACTTGGCATTGATGGGTATTGTATTTTTAAAAAATCGTGCAAATCATTCTGAATTGAAGGATTTTTAAAAAAACTTCCGGCATTGCCAATTTTTTTTTGGTCTGGTAATTTGCTGCTGCGAATTTGAATAACAGCATCACTCACATCGCGAATTGAAATATTTTTTATTCCATTTTGTTGAAGAGTATCAGCAATTGCACCGTAGCTAACATGTAACAAATGATTTTTTTTTGCGAGTGTTAAAGTAATACTTGATATTAAAAATTGATCTTTCAATTTCGTTTTGAAAACACTTTCGCGGTATCCAAAATGACATTCATCGTGCGTGAAAATTTTTAATTTTCCAGTGCTGATTTCGATGGTTTCGACCTCAAAAATATTTTTTTCAATTTCGACTCCGTAAGCCCCAATATTCTGAATCGGAGCCGCTCCAACCGTTCCGGGGATCAAAGAGAGGTTCTCGATGCCTCCCCAATTTTTATCCACACAATGGCGAACAACATCATGCCAACACTCTCCACTTCCAACTTTTAATGTGATTGTATTTTCATCTTCACGGATAATTTCTTTACCGATGATTGCTACTTTGATGATTAATCCATCAAAATCTTTTGTAAAAAGTACATTGCTACCACCACCAAGGAATAAATATGGGTTCGATTTGAAAAGATCGCTTGTAAAAAGTGCTTGAGCCTCTTCAACAGAATGTATTTCTGTAAAAAATTTAGCCTTATGACTAATTCCGAATGTATTAAAGGGAAGAAGGTCGACTTGATGGTGTATTGACATGGATAAAATAATTCCACAACAAGGTAGGAAAGTAATTAATCATGTGTCAAGACCAGACAAAGTCTTTAGCGCTGAGTCTTGACCACTGCTAAAATGATTTTGTGGATAACTTTTAGTAAAATCTACTTTACATTCTTGGCAATTTCTTCTTTTGACAGTTTGAAAATGCAAATGCGAGCAAAGCGTCCAGCTACATAGGTTGTGCCACAGACTGCAATACCTCCATCGGATGTGTTGATTACACCCGCTATCTCAAATGGATTTGAGAAGCCCAGGTAACGGCTGCCAAGAAACTCGCCTGTTGCCTCATCATAGAAGTAAAGACCAATCTCTTTTGTTTTAGTATCGGATCCATAAACCAATACACTCTTGTTATTGATAGTAGAGCGAAGAATTTTAACATTAGCGTTTGTAACAAGCTCGGGAAATGAAAGACCAGGCAATTGATCAGGTGTCATTGAACTTGGTCCAGATGTTTGTATTACTGCATTAGGCATAATGTAATTCTCTCCAAAGAAAAATGTAGAGGCAGCAAATTTTGAGGCACCTAAACTCACAACAGAACTAAAACCTCCATTGAAGTCAGGCTGTTGGCCATATACAAAACCATTTGGATCATCTGCATTCAGATCGGTGAACACCAGTGAGAAGTTAAAGTCAAAGAAGCCATTGAAAAAATATAGACCTCCAACTTTCCCAACCTCATATGGAAATTTTCTTCCTGCATATAGGAAACTATTCTGCACCGCTTCGTCCACGTTATCAGCAGCTCCAACGCCTAGCGTAAAGGCTTTCCCTGCTGACACTGCACCTGTAGTTGGGTTAACAACAAGAAGAGCGGTTTGTCTATTTAAATGATCATAGCACTGTAAAAGAAAAGAATTATCAACAAGAGAAGCGACTGATGGATAGGTGGGGTTAATATCATCAGGGGTACTTGATGAAACAGGGGTAAACGTTACATTCTCTATGTTTACATCAACAGAAGCGATGTTGGCTTTAAGTGAATCGGATGGATATTGCATGCAAAAGAAGTTATAGGTATCTCCAATTTGCGTAAAGTGGCCAACAGGGTTTACATAGTTCTCATCTACTTCCAATTCCTTTACAAAATTTCCATCCTTATCGGCTTTCAATAAATAGATACCACTGTAATTCGAATCATTTAATTTTCTGCTTCCTAAAACAATATAGCCTCCATCGGAAGTCTGGAGCATGTCAATAGGTTTGTAGGCAATGCTGAACTTATAGTTATCAAATATTGTGGTGAAGTTCTCCGAATCAAATTTCGGATCTGATTCTTCTGAACACGACAGAACAACAATCGCTAATATGAGGAGTGTATAGAATCTTTTCAACATGGTATAAGGATTAACGGTCTGATGATTTAAATCCATTGGCTAAGAAACGCATTGGGAAGAGGCAGCCAATAGTCAAGGATATATTGTCCAATGTCATGTCATCCATAATATCACCTATTCCTGAAAGATTATCGTTGCTGTTTCGATTTTTAGTGGAGGTGATGTTGCTCATGCCGTATTTATATTGCGCGTCAAGGTTCAATCGTACATTGCCTAGTGTGTAATTTAAACCGGCACCTCCGATAAGACCCCATGAGCTTTTTGCAAACAAATCTTTTGCCCCTACAATAATCGTAGGATCCGTGAATTCATTTGCACCACCCGATGCATTGTCGACACCGGAAATGGTGACAAACTTATTGGCATTGATAAGTATAGCGGAGTAAGCACCGATCTGAACATACGGACGGAGTTTACTTCCTGTAAAATCATACTTAATGATAAATGGAATAATAAAATGATCTACCTTTTGTTCCTGCTCATAATTGAGTTGAAGTGAATTCGTGGGCACTTCATCATCTGTCCAGTTATACGTATTCGTATACGTAAAGCGCGAATGTTGATAGCTAGGCTGAAGACTGAAATAAAATCCCTTATAATAAAAGGAAGCTTCTATCGTGGCTTGAGCCCCTAGTTGTGCGAAGTGCTCGTATTTTTTCCCGGACTCCTCAGGTGTATAATTGGTAGGTGAAAACACAGAATAGGTTTTCAGCACATGAACATTCGACAGATTTGTACCGGCTTTAAAACCAAGCCACCACTGTTTTTCTAAAAACTTTTCGTTTTCGTTGCTTTGCTTGTTGTAAGCTTTTGAAGGTTTTCGTTTCTTATCCTGAGCCGAAGCCTGGGCCATGATCAGGAAACAAAAGAGAATAATGTAGAGTCTTTTCATATTCAGCTTATTGATTCGTAGAGAGAGGGTTGGGTTCTTTTATTTTTTGATAATCAATTTTTTCGATTCCTTATAAAAACCAGTTTTCATTTCATAAATATAAGTTCCGGCAGACAAATCACTCAACTCTACTTCTACTTTATGTTCACCAGGCGCATAAACTCCATCCACCAACGTTTTCGATTTTCTTCCCTGATTATCAAACAGGTTAATGTTCACCTGGTAGCTGCTGTTTACTTTAAAGACTATAGTTGTCTTATCCTTCGCGGGATTAGGGTAGCAATCTTCTAATGAGAAGCGATCACTGATGAAGCCCTCTGCTCCAGTGATGTTCTGCTGTGCCAATGGAAGCGCTTCAAAGGTCACACCATCGGAAGTTCCTCCTGGCGACATGATACCTTGTCCAGGAACATCGTTATTTGGAAATATTTTATTCATTCGTGTATCATCATTGATCAACATCCAATCGCGCATGATGTTGGCATAGACAACTCGGTAATCGTATTGCTGAGTAATATTAGGTTCATTCCAATCTAGCTGTACAGTTCCAACAACTCCAGGCTGAACGCCTTTACCGAATATATAAAGAGGCCCACCAGTACCGTGGTCCGTTCCATAACTTCCGTTCGAATAAATGCGTCTTCCGAATTCAGATGTTGTTACCGTTAATACATCGTCTTCTAAACCACGAGCACGCAAGTCTTCCTGAAAAGCCTTCATCGCTGTAGACATATGATAAAGCAAGGCAGCGTGTCCACCCATAGTAGGATCATAACTTTCTACCTGACCTACGTGTGTATCGAAGCCTCCCATCTTTACTAAAAAGACTTTTGTTTGTATTTTTCCTCCTGATAACTTAGCCTGACCATGTAATAACCTGGCAACCAGTTTTAATTGAGGTGTCAACCCATTTCGTTTGCTTCCACTGGGTGCATTGAATGGATAACTTTCCGGGTAGGTTGTAGTGCCAGCTCCACCTTCGTTGAATAATTGCAGAAGACGTGTTGCATAATCCTTCGCTTTGTCTTCCAGATCTAGTATCCAATTGAGTTCTTTAAAGTATGGTGAACCACCTAAAAACGCGGGAGGAATACCAAAAGGATCGACACCTTCCGTTTCAAAAAAGCCTTCGAGTGGATTGTCAGGATCCGTTATGTCTTTCGCAAAATTCAGACTAGCATCGGTAGAGATTGAGGTTGGAATATTTCCTTCCTGATGAAAAATAAGGGACTGCTCACTTCCAAATTCCAATGCAAGTGGATCTTTCATTGGATTTCCATTATCCGGATTAGTTAAAAAATCCTGCGGATAATGATAGAAATCATTTGGTGCGGGATTTCCAGTTGGGTATTCTCCTTCCAAATATCTACCCAGCCAACCGGATTGAAGGTAGTCATCAGCAGACCCACCCATAAAGGCAATATCACGTCCACGAAAGTGAGAGCCGTCATTATTTTTGTATGATACACCTTGTACAACAGTCATTCTTCCGATATCATAAAGTGCTTTCATGGCCTGCATGTCCGGATGGAGACCAACCTGAGCATTTGTTGCAAGCGTACTATCTAAGGGAATGAAACCACGCGCTTTATTTTGTGTGGGTATGGCAATGTTTGGTCTCTTACTATAATAGAGATCATACTTTTCAATGGGAATTAAATTATTTAATCCATCATTACCTCCGGCCATTTGCAGGATCACCAGTACGCGTGGATTACCCTGGCTAGCCTTGGCAAGCCTGCTTAATGAATTATCGCCCATTACCTTTATGGGTATGCCGCCAATGGTAAAAGGAATACTCATGGCCAACGGCAACTTCTTTAAAAAATCTCTTCTCGAATTTTTCATATTCGTTTGTATTAAGCAAGTTGATATTCGGGTGATTGTAACATGGCATTGAAAAGATATCCTAACTGGTCGCGAATGTCGTCATAGGATGCAGGAATAGTTCCATTCCATCGGTCTGTCCAGTATTGTTCCGGATCAGCAGCAAAGTCTTGTACAAAACGGGTTAAAAAATAATTTAAACGTGCAGCGGTGAGTGATCCATTGTCGGCATTGAAGTCTAATGTGTTATCGGCTAATGGTAATAGATACTTCGCCAGTTCTACTATCAGCAATCGGGCATTGGATGCAATAGCAGGCGGCATCTTGTCTTCTACGTATTGACGAAGATCTTCTTTAAAAATGCTATCTCCTGAAAAATTAGTAATGGTTGGTATAAACTTGTATCGTGTAGGGAGAGTATTCGGTGTTATCCACGCGCGATGATAAATAGGCCATTGATGATACGCTTCATAACCAGCAACATCAGTAGGTTCGTAGTAACTCATGCCTTGATTTCGAATCGCTTCCAAAATTACTCCGGTAGCATCATAAAACCCTTGAGGTGAAGTAGCCATGTCGGGAATTTGTTTGCCAAAGAAGCGCAGTACTCCTACAGTAAGATCCAGTGGCGATTTAATGAGACCGCCAAAGTTATCATTAACAACAGTTGCATCTACACTATCAAAGAAGTGCTGGCTCTTTAATAGGTCTTCAATAACCGCTTGAAGTTTATAACCACTGTCTCTAAAGGTATTGGCCATCGCGTTAATGATGGGTTCAATAGCAACACTATCTTCGGTTGTGTGCATAGAGGCTACATAGAACCGATAGATTTTTCGGCAGATATGTTTTCTGGTTTCTTCCTGTTCGTAGATGAGTTCAATTAATTTATCGATTTCATCCAATGCCGTTTCTTCACTGGGTTGACCACCATTTAATGCCAGCAATGCCGCATCAGGTCTAATAATTAGATCGGGAAAGAGTGCGCTTACAAAGCGGGTACTGAATTGCTTTTTAATTTCATCAGGATCATCATCCGTTTCGTGTGATGAAGCGTTGGTTGGTGTGCCCCTAACCTTACCTCGCGGAATTAAAGTCTCAAGATCAGTATTCGAAAACGTGTCATCATCTGTCCAACCGGTTAATACATTGGCTGCAGCTTGAACATCTTGTTCTTTGTAATAAAAGTAATCGTATTCATCAGTTGGTTGGGTTTGTGTTCCCTGTAATCCTTTACCAATGGTATAGAGTTCTATAAGTTCTCGTCCATAATTTTCATTGATACTACCTTTCACATTGAGATTGCCATCAAGCAATCGCAGCATCGCATTATCAACACTAATTTTTACGGTTAGCTTTTTAAAATTGATTTCTGGCCTGGGATCCAATGCATCGAGCGCGAATAGCCGAAATAATTTATTTTGAAAATAGAGCGCACGGCTACTGCTTACTTTCGAGGCAATGGTTGTAAAGTGCGTATGTAAAAAATGAACAACTTTTTCCCGAGCGGCATAAGCCAGCGAGAGTTCCTCAGGAACACCGGGGCTCATTGATTGACCCAGAATCCACTTAAGCGTAAATGTTTCTAAATCAAATTCTTTACTGTTAGCATCGGTTATCCCAGCTTCAACCCATTCTTGTCCGGTTTGAGGATCGATGGGTAAAACAGGTGGAGGCAGGTTAGGTTCTCTGAAAAGTGCGTCAACAGCTTGACCAGGAGAAGCATAATCGTTAACGAATGAATCGATTTGATCTTTGGTGGCACCAAACGTTGCTCTTCGTAAAAGATGAGCGGCCTGCTTGATGTCCCAGGTGCCGGAGTATTGAGGTAAGGGCATAGTAGAGTGGTTTCAATAGATCAATTAATAAAGGTCTGTATGTAAAACTATTCAATTTAAAGACGAAGTGCATTAGCTTCCGATTATTGAGGTAATTTTCCTTTCATCCTGCGTTACCTGTTTTCGATTTGGTCTAAAACACGGACCTTTAACATTAACTTAAAGTACTATGAAGATCATCGAATGCCCGCGCGATGCCATGCAAGGCTTAGCCGATTTTATACCGACACCTGATAAAATTAGGTATATCAATCAATTGTTAAAAGTAGGTTTCGATACCATCGATTTCGGAAGCTTTGTATCGTCCAAGGCCATCCCTCAGTTACGCGATACAATAGAGGTACTTAATGAATTGAATGTTGATGCAAGTAGGACCAAACTATTGGCTATTGTTGCCAATGTTCGGGGAGCAGAAGATGCTTCGCGCTTTGATGCGGTTTCATTCTTGGGTTTTCCGCTTTCTATCTCTGAAACGTTTCAACAACGTAACACCAACAAATCAATTTCAGAAGCACTGAATACGGTTGAAGAGATTCAAAACATTTGCATCAAATCAAATAAGAAATCAGTGGTCTACATCAGCATGGGTTTTGGTAATCCTTATGGTGATCCGTACGATGTAAATTTAGTAGCGCAGTTCGTAGATATATTGGTAACACTTGGGGTTGAGATTATTTCCATTGCCGATACCATCGGTGTTTCCAATCCTGAAAACATTCACTCTCTTTTTTCTTCGCTTTCAAAATCCAATCCTAAAATTGAAATCGGTGCACACCTTCATTCGAATCCGTCAACAGCGATTGAAAAAATTGAAGCAGCTTATCGTGCAGGTTGCAGACGTTTTGATGGTGCGATAAATGGATTTGGTGGTTGTCCTATGGCCGAAGATGAGCTGGTGGGTAATCTGGCAACTGAGACTATTCTTTCTTTTTTAGAAGCTAAAGGTGAGAAATTAGGATTAAACAAGGATGAGTTCGCCAAGAGCATGATTATAGCTTCCGAAATATTTCCAAAGCATTGAAAATATTACGCCAGAAGCCTTGTAACTTTAATATACTGTAGCTTTGATTAAATTAACTGGTATGAAACAATTTGGTATACTTTCGGGCCTGATCCTTATCTCTGCGTTCTCTTTTGGACAGACACAATCTGCAAAAGATCTTACGCAAAAGGGGCGGGAGCTTTATGAGAAAAGTGAATTCATGGAATCGCTTCTCAACTTAAACAAAGCGCTTGAAATTGATCCAAATTATGCACCAGCATATTATCTGCGCGCCAATATTAAGGATACGTTTGAAGATCGCCATGGTGCGATGAAAGACTATAACACGGCCATTGAAAAGAATCCAAAATTTGCGGATGCATTTTTTGCCCGTGGCAATGTAAAGATGAAACTTCAGGATTATTATGGTGCTATTGCCGATTACACTTCTGCTATCACTATCAATGAAAATTATATCGAAGCCTACTTCAATCGTGGTAAGGCGAAGCAATATTTGCAAGCGTATGAAGATGCCATCAACGATTGTTCAAAGATCATTCAGATCAATCCAAAAAATAAAGACGCATACTACATGCGAGGTGTTCTTCGCATCACCTTCGGTGACATGAAGAATGGTTGTCTCGACTTAAGCAAGGCAGGTGAGCTAGGTGATATGCGTGCGTATGAAATGATCAAGGAAAAATGTAACCAGAAATCACAAGAAGCTGACGGAAGCTATTAATAAATTGATGGCTAATCGTGAATTAGGAGAAGCGTAGGACTATTTTCAGACAACCTAACGATTGGAGATTTAACATAAAAGAGAAGGCTGCCCTTTTGAGGCAGCCTTCTCTTTTAATAGATTCTGTTAAGATTATTTCTTACCAGCGTCTTTCTTAGGAGCTTCAGCTTTCTTAGCACCAGCAGCAGCGGCAGGAGCAGCAGCGCCAGCGGCAGGAGCAGCAGCACCAGCAGCAGGAGTAGCAGCGCCAGCAGCAGGAGCTGCGGCAGCAGTTTCTTCAGCTAACTTAGCAGAGCGTGGTACTTCAACCACGGCAACAGATGCTTGTTTTGGATCTAATAATTCAAGATTTGCAATTTTAATATCACCAACCTTTACTGCATGGTGAAAATCAAGTGCAGATACATCTACATCAATGTGGTCAGGCATGTCTTTTGGAAAGCCATACACTTTCAATGCTGATCTCTTGCTTACTAAAGCACCTCCTTTTGTTACGCCTGGAGCTTGACCAACCAAACGTGCAGGGATACTCATTTTAATTTTGCGATCATCGCTGATGCGAAGGAAATCGGCATGAAGAATCACTTCACTTACGGGGTGAAATTGAACTTCCTGAAGGATGGCTTGTCCTTCTTCACCTTCAATGTTGAAGTGAACAAAGTGTGCTTCGTTGGTGTACACCAATTCGCGGAACAATACCATAGGTGAATGAAAGTGAATTTGTTCATTACCTCCGTATAAAACGCACGGTACGGATCCTTCGTCTCTTAATTTCTGAGACTCTACCTTACCGAGATTTGCTCGTCTATACCCTATAATCTCAATGGTTTTCATAATTGTTTTTGTTTATTTATTTAGTTTAAAAGTTTACAGTTTAATAAAGAGTGAACTGATCGATTCATTGTCGTGAATCTTTCGGATCGCTTTAGCGAAGAGATTGGAAACAGAAAGAACTTTGATCTTGCTGCTTTGTTGCTTTAGCGGAATAGTATCTGACACCACCAATTCTTCTAATAGAGAAGCTTCAATGTTTTCATAAGCCTTGCCTGATAATACGCCATGTGTACAGACTGCTCTAACCGATTTCGCTCCTTTTTCTTTGAGTAAAGAGGCAGCTTTACAAATTGTACCAGCTGTATCGACTAAGTCATCCACCAATACTACGTCTTTGCCTTCAACCTCACCAATCAGACGCATTGAATCAACTTTGTTTGCTTCTTTTCTGTGCTTATCGCAAACGGCTAAATCAGCATTGAAAAATTTCGCAAAACTTCTTGCTCGTTTTATTCCACCAACATCCGGAGAGGCAAACATAATGTTGTTATCCAGCCCGAGCGATTTCAGGTAAGGAACAAATATGTAAGCACCATCTAAGTGATCGACTGGTATATCAAAAAATCCTTGAATTTGATCGGCATGTAAATCGCACGCCATAATACGCGATGCACCCGCTGCGGAGATAAGATTGGCAATCAACTTGGCTGCAATTGAAACCCGGGGCTTGTCTTTTCTATCCTGACGGGCATATCCGAAATATGGAATGACAACATTCACACTGGATGCGCTGGCACGGATGGCAGCATCAACCATGAGCAGTAATTCCATCAAATTATCAGAAGGTGGGAAGGTTGATTGAATAATGAAAACTTCGTGACCACGAACTGACTCGGTCAAGAAAGGTGACATTTCTCCATCGCTGAATTGCTGGTAGTCCACTTTTCCTAAAGTCTCACCGTATTCATTGGCAATTTTCTCTGCCAGATAGGTGGTTGATCTTCCACTGAAAATTTTTACTGCCATGTCTTTTACGTTATCCGTTATCGGCTCAAAGTGTTAATCGATACCTAAATAAGCACGATTAACGGTTAACAATTTAACAAAGAATCCCGCTAGCAGCGGGATTCCAAAGTCAGTTGTCCGACCAGGGCTCGAACCTGGACTTTCCTGAATCAAAATCAGGCGTGTTGCCAGTTACACCATCGGACAATACCAAAACCCTTATTTTGGGATTGCAAAGGTAAAATTTTTTTTCGGAAATGGTAAAATGAGGGAATACTTTTTAGAGGTCTTTTTCCTCAGCCGTGGCGGTAGAATTGTCCATAAAGCCCTCCGCCCAGAATCGATACTTATCCAGAATAGAGATCACGGCATTACGAAGGTGACGGCTATTGTTGAAATCGATTGTTCCATACATAGTGGTAGCATATCCTTGCCAAATGGAGCGGTTTTGGCGTCTATCGTAGAATTGGATTAATAGTGTTCCAGTACTGAGACTGAATTTTTTAGGATCGTAGTCAATGTTTTCGTTTTGATTTTTTACCCACTCTTCTATATCCGGTTGAGTATATCCATTGAACTTTAAACTGTCACTAAACATTTTAAAGCCAATAATTAAATGAGGTTTATGTGTAGAATATTTGTAGCCTAGAAATTTCATTCGGGCTATGATTGATTTTTCAATCACTTCATTCGTCATCGTTGAGTCGGCAGCTCCGGCTGATCTCATGATATCGAAGGTTCTGTATTTTTTGAAATTACCCTTGTAGCTATAATCGTACTCAACGGGAAGTTCTTTGTAGCCAAGACAAGAAGCAAACAAAATCAGTGAAAGAAGGGCAATGTAAACTTTCTTCATAAACCGGGTCATTTGAAGAGATGAATATACGAGTAAAAGAACGACAGTACAACAACCCGGTTTATGGTTTTGTTAACGGATTACATATGTTTCTTGATCCACTCGCGTGCGTTTACAAACGGTTCGATCCATGGAGATACTTTATCATTCTTTCTTTCAGATGGATAATATGCCCAATTCCATGGGAAAAGCGATCTTTCAATGTGTGGCATGATGGCTAAATGTCTTCCGTCTTTAGAATATAGAGCCGCTACTGAAAAATCAGAATCATTCGGATTGCCCGGATATTCCGGATAAGAATATTCTGCCGCTATATTAAATAGAGATTTGTCTTCCGGCAGACTGAACTTTCCTTCTCCATGTGCGACCCACACACCAAGTCTGGTTCCTTCCATGGATTGGAGAAGCACGGAGTTATTTTGAGGTACAGTTATATTGATAAAGGTGGATTCGAATTTACCTGATCCATTATGCTTCATCTTCGGATGATCTTTCCATTCTGGATATACCAATCCTAATTCCATCATCAACTGACATCCATTACATACACCAAGACTTAATGTATCGTTGCGTTTATAGAAATTATCCAATGCCTGTTTTGCTTTTGGATTGTAGAGAAATGCACCGGCCCAACCTTTTGCAGATCCTAATACATCGGAGTTTGAAAATCCACCAACAAAAACAATCATATTAACACCTGAAAGATCTTCACGACCCGAAACAAGATCAGTCATGTGAACATCTTTAACATCGAAGCCCGCAAGGTAAAGGGAGTACGCCATTTCGCGATCACCATTCACACCTTTCTCACGGATGATTGCTGCTTTTAAGCCGGATGGGTTTCTACGCATAGGATCGATTCCATACGTTTCGAATTGACCATCAAATTTTTTCTGGAATGAATATTTAAGAATCTGATTTTTATAATTGTTCAGACGCTTTTCTGCATGGGCTGGCTTGCGTTGTTCGCGATCGAGGAGGTATGAAGTTTTAAACCACACATCGCGAAGCTCATCGATGTTCAGTTTTATCAGCTGACTATTGTGATGAAGGGTAACACTTCTCTCTGAGGTAACATGACCCAGTACGGAATAGGTTATTCCGTTTTTAGAAAGAACATCAGCAACTGCTTTTTCATTTTCAACCTGGATGAGAATACCCGGATTTTCGTTGAAGCATACTTTGATCAAATCGCTGTTGAGTGAACTTACATTTAGTGTAAGTCCAATGTTTGGAACTGCGAAGCACATTTCCAAAAGAGCCGTAATCAATCCACCACCAGAAATATCATGGCCGGCAAGTATTGCGCTTTGACTGATAAGTTCTTGTGTGGCTGTAAAAGCTTTTGCAAAGTATGCTTCATCTTTTACCGTTGGTGTTTCAGATCCTAAAGCATTCAATATTTGAGAGAAGCTGCTTCCACCTAATGAAAATTCATCCTTCGATAAATTAATGTAGAGAAGTTTTGATCCCTCTATCGGTTGAAGAGCAGGTGAAACAGTTTTTCTGATGTCACTTACTTCGCCAACAGCCGAAATAATAACTGTGCCTGGAGCAAACACAACATCACCCTGAGGATATTTTTGTGTCATCGAAAGTGAATCTTTCCCGGTAGGAATATTAATGCCAAGCTTGATGGCAAAATCACTAACGGCTTCTACAGCTTCATAAAGCCGTGCATCTTCACCAACATTTTTCGCAGGCCACATCCAGTTTGCACTGAGAGATACGCCTTTCAATCCATGAGTGAGTGGTGCCCACATAAGGTTAGTAAGAGCTTCTGCAATGGCTAATTTACTTCCGGCAACTGCATCAACTAAAGCTGGACCAGGTGCATGACCAATAGCAGTAGCAATACCTTTATTACTTATAAAATCCATTGCCATAACAGCAACGTTGTTCAATGGAAGTTGGATCGGTCCACACGTTTGTTGTGTTGCTACTTTGCCCGTAACAGAACGATCAACTTTATTTGTCAGCCAATCTTTACACGCAACACCTTCAAGTTGAAGAACCTGTTCTAAGTATTCCTGAATTTTCGTTTGATCGTATCGGAGACTTTCAAATGAAGAAGCTTTTTTCTTATCGTTAAGAATAGTGATTGGGGAAGATCCTAACAGGTCTTTTACTTTAAGATCAACGGGCTGTTGTTTTTGACCCGCTTTGCTGAATACAAATTTCTGATCGCCTGTTGCTTCACCTACAACATAAATAGGAGCACGTTCGCGTTCAGCAACCTTCATTAATTTATCGAGATGCTTTTCGTGCATGGCAATGCCAATGCGTTCTTGCGATTCGTTGCTGATGATTTCTTTATCCGATAGGGTAGGATCACCAACAGGAAGTTTATCAATATGGATTTCTCCACCAGTTTCTTCTAATAATTCTGAGAAACAATTTAAATGGCCGCCCGCTCCGTGATCGTGAATCAACGCAATTGGATTTTCATCTGCTTCTACCATCGCTCGGATGGCATTCATCACTCGCTTTTGCATTTCAGGATTGGAACGTTGAATAGCATTGAGCTCAATGGCATTTCCATATTCTCCTGTGGCAACAGAAGAAACAGCTCCGCCACCCATACCGATGCGATAGTTATCGCCACCAAGCAAAACTATTTTATCGCCTTTTTGTAAAGCATCTTTCTTGCTGTCTTTCTCTTTTCCGAAACCGATACCACCAGCTTGCATAATGACTTTATCAAAGCCATATTTCTTCTCGCCAATGTATTCAAAGGTGAGTACACTTCCGCAGATGAGTGGTTGTCCGAATTTATTTCCAAAGTCACTGGCTCCATCAGATGCTTTGATAAGAATTTCGGCTGGTGTTTGATAAAGCCACTTTCTCGCTTCAAATTTTTTCTCCCATGGTCTTCCGTTTTCCAAACGTGGATAAGAAGTCATGTACACAGCAGTTCCTGCTAATGGTAATGATCCTTTTCCTCCTGCTAATCGATCGCGTATTTCTCCACCTGATCCCGTTGCTGCACCATTGAAGGGTTCAACAGTGGTTGGAAAATTATGCGTCTCTGCTTTCAACGAAATAACAGAATCATAATCGCTCACCACAAAATAATCCGGAACATCCTGCCGACCTGGAGCAAACTGTTCAACGCGCGGACCTTTGATGAACGCTACGTTGTCTTTGTATGCTGAAACGATGTAATTCGGATTGGCTTTCGATGTTTGTTTGATGAGTTGAAAAAGGGTGAACTCTTTTTGTTTATCATCAATAATAAAAGTGCCGTTAAAGATTTTATGTCGGCAGTGTTCTGAGTTTACTTGAGAGAAGCCGAATACTTCACTATCCGTAAGTTTACGGCCGAGTTGTTTGCTAACATTTTCCAGATAATCAATTTCTTCCTTCGCGAGAGCAAGTCCTTCCTTCTTACTGTAGCCAGCAATGTCATCAATTTCAATGATGGGTTCGGGTGTATGATGAATCGTAAACAGATCCTGATCCAAAGTACGATATAAGAGCTCAAGCATCCTGTCGTGCTTTACCTCTGCATGTTCCACTTCCTTAAATTCTTCAATCCGATTGATACCCCTTATACCCATGGTTTGGGTGATCTCCACCGCATTGGTGCTCCAGGGTGTAATCATTTCTTTTCGGGGGCCAATAAAGTATCCGGAAAGCTGCTTTTCAGTCAGCGGTTCAGCATTGCCCAAAAGCCACTTAAGTTGCTGAATTTCAGAATTTTGAAAAGGCTGTTCCATGCCAATTGCGTAAACAACATTGGCCTTTGAACGGAAGAATAAAATCATGGAGAGAATGACTAATTAAAGGATGCGCAAAAATAACAGGTATTGTTGATGTTCTATCATTTTTCTGCGCGATTTCTCTATATATAATGATGTCACGATAGAAGCTGTGGTACCACTATATGGGCTATTCACATATACTGACAGTACATCTATCAGCATGACAATAAAGAAATGGGAATTTAAGTCAGAAAGTCAACCTATTATGATGCTTGGCTCGCCTGCTTAATCATGATGTTCGCTAAAGCTTCAGATACTACAAGGCCATTATGCCCAGACTCCAAAACTTCCACCTGAGGATTATTCAGTTTCTTAACAAGACCATTCATATTCTTGGTCAGAATAACTTTGTCGTATCGACCCGTCACCATTGTCACTGGGATGTGATGGTCATTCAGAAGTTTAGCCAGCGCTCCCAAATCAAAAATCAATCGTCTGAAAACAACCCAGGAGTAATAGACCTGATTTCGTTTCTCTTGTGTGTTCATCTGATGTTCGGCAAAGCGGATGAGCCCCTTATCAACCAAGCCAATCGATTGAATAGCATTGGCAATGGCATTGAACCGACCAGGCTTTGTAATCATGCTCTTGAAGAATTTCCGGAATAGAAAAGGGTAAGTGGCAATGCTATACCAAAAACTGGTTTTAATTCCATCAGGTGCTATGAGAAAGAGGGCTTCTGTTTTTTCCGGAAATGCTTCTGCTGTTGCCATGGCAAATTTTCCTCCAAGACTAAATCCACCAACGGAAAATTTTTCAAGTTTACTCTCAGAGAGAAAAGTGTTCATGATTTTTTTCCATTCTTCTTTCTCCAACGGACTTTCATCATTTGCCCATTTGCTTTTGCCGTGGAAATAAAGATCGAAAATGTAAAGAGTATAGGTAGAAGAAAGTGCTTGCGCTAAAGGTTGATATACTTCATTGTCCTGACCAAATCCATGAAACAATAAAAGCGTTTTGTTGCCCGATCCGGCAACATTATAATGGAGTGCGGCATTTTCAGTTTGAACAAAACGATCCTGCATATTTAAACGGTTGAGTAAGGCCACGAAGGCTCTAAGGCACCAAGCTACACAAAGTGGATTTTATTATTTGCCACGAATGCACGAATATGAATTTATTCGTGCATTCGTGGCAATTTTGTTTTAACCAATGAAAAGATTGTGCCCAATTCGAAATTGAATCTTGTGGACTTCCAGTATATTTATCGCCTTACATTAACCTTAATTCCTATGAATCTCATTAGCCGGACATTGCGATTGTTTTTTGTTCTGATTCTGTTTTCTGCTTCAAGTATCTACGCACAACAAGGTGGAATACGCTGGGCAAAAGAAGGTAGCAACTATTTTAGAATTGAAGCCGATGAGTTGGCTCAGTATACATTGCCTTCCAATTCGAAAGCTATTTTGGTGACGAAAGCCATGCTTACACCTGAAGGGCAAACGAAGAGCTTGAAGTTGAGGAACTATGCTTTTTCGAATGATCAAAGCTTATTGTTAGTTTACACCAATACCAAAAAAGTATGGAGACTTGATACCCGCGGTGATTATTGGGTATTGAATTTAAAAACAAAAGCACTGAAGAAATTAGGCAGCTCATTACCTGAATCATCGTTGATGTTTGCCAAGTTTTCACCTGACAATAGTAAAGTTGCTTATGTAAGCAATTACAATGTTTATGTTGAGGATATTGCCACAAATGAAATCAAAGCCTTAACAACAAATGGCAATCGTAAATTAATCAATGGTACGTTTGATTGGGTGTATGAAGAAGAGTTTGCTTGTCGCGATGGATTTCAATGGAGCCCGGATAGCAAGCTGATATCCTTCTGGAATTCGGATGCGAATCGCATTCGTGATTTCTATATGATTAATAACACCGATTCGATTTATTCTCAAATCATACCGGTAGAATATCCTACCATTGGTCAGACTCCTTCACCAGTAAAAATAGGAGTGGTTGATATTGCTACGAAGAAAACAGTTTGGTTGAATATTCCCGGAGAATCAAATCAGAACTATTTACCACGCATGGAATGGTTAAACGCCAATGAAGTTTTTGTTCAGCAAATAAATCGACATCAGAATGAGACTAAGATTTACTCATGTAACCCGTCATCAGGAGAAGCTCACCTATTATATAGTGAGAAAGACCCGGCATGGATTGATGTGTACACGCCCTGGGAAAATGTTTATGCGATAGATTTCAGACATAAGTTTACGTTCATCAATAAAGGAAAAGAGTTTTTGTGGATGAGTGAGAAAGATGGATGGAGACATTTATATCGCATCACCAACGATAAAGCAGGTGCGAAAGAAGTATGCGTTACGAAAGGTAATTTCGATGTAATGGACATTCGTTTGGTGGATGAGAAAAATAATTATGTTTATTTCTTAGCATCACCAACCAATGCAACACAGAAATACCTTTATAAAACCAAATTGGATGGTAAAGGTAAGTTGGAGTTAGTTACATCAGCAGAACTTTCGGGTACGCATGGCTATAGTATTTCTGCTGATGGAAAATATGCACAACATAGTTTTTCGAATAGTTACACCAAACCAGTGAACGAGTTAATCGAGCTTTCTTCAAATAAAGCCATCATTGAGAAGGAGAGTATAAAAATCAAACTTGCAGCGGCACAAGGAGAGAAGAATGTTGAATTCTTTAAAGTAAAAACCGAAGAAGGTGTTGAAATGGACGGATGGATGGTGAAGCCGAAAAATTTTGATTCATCAAAGAAATATCCGGTTGTATTCTTTGTATATACTGAGCCATGGGGAGCCAATGTCCATGATCAATACGGAACGGCCGATAACTTCATGTATACCGGTGACATGCGCGAAGATGGATACATCTACATGTCTATTGATAACAGGGGAACACCAGCACCAAAAGGTAGTGCATGGAGAAAATGTGTTTATCGCAAAATAGGAATCACCAACATTCGCGATCAGGCATTGGCTGCAAAAGAAATTTTAAAGTGGTCATTTGTTGATGCCGAGCGAATAGCAGTTTGGGGTTGGAGTGGTGGAGGTTCTGCTACATTGAATCTGATGTTTCAGTTTCCCGAAATTTACAAAACCGGTATTGCAGTAGCGGCCGTTGCCAATCAACTTACTTATGATAATATTTATCAGGAGCGATACATGGGTTTGCCAGAAGAAAGTCTTCAGGATATTAAAGCAGGCTCGCCCATTACCTATGCTAAAAACCTGAAAGGGAATTTACTTTACATTCATGGAACAGGTGATGACAATGTTCATTATGCCAATGCCGAAATGTTATTGAATGAGTTGATTAAATACAACAAACAATTTCAGTTCATGGCCTATCCGAATCGTACCCACAGTATCTCAGAAGGAGAGGGTACCTTCGAACATTTATCGACATTATATACAGAATACTTAAAAAGAAATTGCCCTCCGGGAGGAAGGTAGTTCAATAGTATATCCGGGCTATTGATACGTCAGAAACAACAATGAATTTCTCGAAACAGATACAGAGCGTTGAATCTGTTTCGAGAAATGTTTGTAATTAATTTGTAGGAATATATTCCTTGAAATCAGCATTATCAGTCTGAATGAAATCAGGATGAGCCCTCCATACATCTTCGATATCGTTTGGTTCGTTGATGACCCAAACCACAAGGCCATATCCTTTTTTATGAATTAGAGAAACCACTTCAGCATTAAGTTCTTCAATACCATATTTTAAAGAAATGCCTCTTGCGTTTGTAGCGCGCGCATCTGCCAACCCCTGGTCAATATCACCTAAGGAAATAACGCATTGCCCTACTAATTTTTGATTGTCTAGCTCTTCCATAAAGGCAAGTGAATTCGACTCAACCAACACGTGGTATGCAAGATTATATTTATCGACCAATGACAGTACCGATTGAGCCATTTGTCTCATCAGATCGGGTGTATTTGAAATTTGACAATATTGTCCTTTAATATCCAATGAGATATAGGAGTCGGGATACTCCGAAACGATCAGTTGAAATACAGGCTCCAGCATGTGATATCGAACTATACCATCGCATTCGGCAGCAGCATTAATCTGTTCATCGGTCATATCCTGAAAGCAACCAATTACATTCCCATTACAGTCATGCACTTCATTATCATGATCGAGCCACAACGTTCCGTCTTCGCTAAGTTGAATATCAAGTTCAATGCCATCGAGCACACTTAAACCATATTCTGCTGCTTCATAAGTATTGCCGGTTATATCCGGATTATCACCACTGCCCCGGTGCATTAAAACGATCGGTACATCTAAACCCGAAATAGGGTTATCTACAGAAAAGATAATTTTCTCACATCCAACCAGGAGGAACAACAAAGCAAATGTTATGATTCTGGTTTTCACTTGCGTTTTAATTTATAAACGATGTTGATACGCACATTACCGTTATAACGATCCGGGTATCCAGCTTCAACATTTTGTTTGCGGTCTGATTCAGAAACGCTGCAGAAGATAACACCACTTTCAATGCGGGCGGTAAGAGATGGAGAAATAGGGTAGGCAACCATTGCCATAATGGGGAAGGAGAGGGATTTGAAATAGTACAAGTCATCATCTCTTGTCCAAGCAAGGGCGCCTATGGAATAGCCGGGTTTTATTCTCCACGAAGAGGGTTTAAGGAAAACCTGATCAAACGACAAACCAAATGCCCAGGATGTGTTATGGTTAAGACCCAGGTTTGAACCTACATAGGTTGATAGAGAAGATCGCTTTGAATAATTCCATTGCAAGCCGGCATTGACGAGTTCATAATACCCCCAACCTGCAGTAAGGGAAAACTTGCTGTAGCTTTTCTGACTATTTTCTTGTGCATTTACGTTTTTGATAAATGCTGATCCGAAAATTGCGAGGATAACAACTAGGCGTTTCATTTCAATATTTTACTGGTTACAAGTGCAACGCTCTTTCAGAATTCATGCCCTATGGGTGATATTTAACTAGCCCTAAACTTGTGCATAAGCGGAGGTGTGTCTAAAACAACGTCACTATCTCCGTTCGTGAACTAAGTTAGTTGTAAAATCTTTCATCCTAAAATACATTAAGCACTTGTTTCGTCTCTTTCATATTGTAAAGTTGGAAAGTGCAATGCTATCGGGTTACGAATAATTGGTTTGCAGATAAAAACCAAAAACGTTTGCTGCTATCTTCGCAATAAATTTTAAAAACCCTACAATATTCTTTGCGCCTTCACCGACTATCCCATAGTTAAGCGCAAGGAAATGGAACTGGCAATGCAAATAAAGGAGCAAACATTCCTACGAGAGAAGGGCAGGTTACTGAGTTTTATCCGTAACCGCGTTTCTTCCGTAGAGGAGGCCGAAGACATACTGCAGGATGTTTTCTATCAGTTTGTTGCTGGTTACGAGTCGATTGAGTCACTTGACCGCGTTACATCGTGGTTATTTCAAGTGGCCCGAAACAAAATCATTGACCGGTACAGACGAGATGCAGCTCGGCCTCAACGCACTGATTTTGGAGCAAGCTCCGGTAGTGATGATGATGCACCTTTAACCCTCCAGGAAATTCTTCCCGACTTAGGGAACACACCGGAAGATGCACTCTTTCGTGAAGTGCTGTGGGATGCCATCATGGAAGCGCTTGATGAACTTCCGGCTGATCAACGTCAGATCTTCATTCAAAATGAAATGGAAGAACGCGGCTTTCGCGAGATATCAGAGGAGACGGGTGTATCGATCAATACATTGCTTTCCCGGAAACGGTATGCCATTCTAGCGCTTCGGAAAAAATTACAACGATTATACAATGAAATTTAAAATAGTAGAGATATGAGAAAAGCAGGGATGATTATAAAAGTAGTGGGATTCGTGCTGCTGGCGATTGTGGTATTTGGATTCATCACCATGTCGCTTTGGAACTGGCTTGTGCCCGAATTGTTCAATGGCCCGGTCATTACATTTTGGCAAGCGTTAGGATTGTTTTTACTCAGTAAGATTTTGTTCTCCGGTTTTGGTGGAAAATCGCATGGCCATAACCCAAATAGTTACGGAGCGCAATGGAAGAAACGATTCGTTGATAAGGTATCGTCTTTAAGTCCGGAAGAGCGTGAGGCCTTCAAGCAAAAAATGAAAGATAAATGGTGCCGTTGGGACGAAAGCACTTCAAGTAAGGATTCTGCGACTTCAAACGATTGAGGAGACACTTTAATAAAATTTATTAAACTTTTTTCTGAAAAAGCCGAACAATTAGCTGGAATTGGCGTTCGAGGAAACTGTGGAAACTTTGGTAATGTTAATAGTTTCCGTAGTTTTGCAGCCAATATGGAAGAAAACGGAACAAAAGAGAAGATTTTAAACGGGGCGGTAGGGCTCTTCATGAAATACGGATTGAGGAGCATTTCGATGGATGATATAGCGCGTCACCTCTCCGTTTCAAAGAAAACCCTTTACCAGCACTTTGCCGATAAGGAGGATTTAATCACGATTGTATTGGCGGCTCACATTGAATCGAACCGGAAACAATATGAAGCCATAACAGACAATTCAGCCAATGCCATTGATGAGCTCGCTCAAATATCGCAGTGCTTACGAAAGGACATGTCTGAAACGAACCCATCTGTTTTGTTTGATCTCCAAAAATTTCATCCGAAGGCATGGGAGGTTTGGTTGGACCACAAGAACAAATACATACGCGAATCAGTAGTTCGAAATATTAAGCAAGGCATTGAAGAAGGATATTATCGGCCCGAGGTGAATGCGGAAATTATTGCGGCTATTCGCATTGAACTCATATCGATTGGTTTCGATCAGAATGTTTTTCCGCAAAACATATTTAACCTCTCGGAAGTGCAGTCCCAAATATTCGATCACTTTGTTTACGGACTCTGTACCGACAAAGGAAAAAAATTATATCAGAAACATAAGGAACAATATCAACATGCGTAATTACCAAATCCCAAATATGAAACGTTTATATCAAACCCTCTTAGTATCACTGCTCGTACCCCTGTGGGTAAATGGACAAACGGTGGACACCACGAGTTCATTTACTTTAGAAAAAGCTATTCATTATGCATTGGAGAATGCCCTAGCCATGCAGAACTCATTGATCGATGAAAGAATTTCAGATGCAAAGGTAAAGGAGACTCGAGGAATTGGTCTGCCTCAGGTTGATGGATCGGCAACACTAATGCATAACGCAAAGCTCCAGCGATTTTATATGACCTATAATCCAGATCAGCCCGGATTTGGCGGGGACTTAAGTGGTGTTCCAGGGATACAGTCTGGGGATGTTGTTGCAATGCAAAACTTTTTTCAATTGCCTAGTAATGGAAGTGCAGGCTTGTCATTCAGTCAATTGCTTTTCAATAACTCATACTTGCTTGGCTTAAAGGCGGCAAGTACATATCGTGATCTTGCTACCAAAACTACCCAACAAACAAGAGAGCAGATTATTGAGAATGTAACAAAAGCGTATTTCGTTGCCATCATTAACAATGAACGAATAAAACTTTTTGAAAGTAACATTAGTCGTGTTGATTCTTTATTCAAATCAACAAAAGCATTAAATCAAAACGGATTTGCTGAAGCCATTGATGTTGATCGAACTGAGGTAACCTTAAATAATCTGATTATTGAACGTGATAATTTTTTGGGCATTCAGGAGATTGCTCTTGAGCTTTTGAAATTTCAAATGAATTACCCGATGGAGAAAAGCCTTGCAGTAGCAGGAGATCTTAATTCCATAAAAATAGATCGTGATTTAACGTATCTGCAGGAAGATTGGAATTATACAACACGAATTGATTATAGCATTTTGGAGTCTAATCACAGACTTCAGGAACTTGATGTGAAAAATAAAATTTCTGCTTCAGTACCATCTCTGTCTGCCTTTGCAAACATGGGAATAGGAACGCAATCGAATAACATTGCCGGACTGTTTAAAACCAATAGCAACGTGGCCGATGCTGGTGGTGTTGGTCCGGATAAATGGTATCCTGCAACATCGTTTGGTGTTACGTTAAACGTTCCAATCTTCAGTGGCTTGCAACGTAACTTTCAACTTCAACAGTCCAGGCTCTCTTTAATGAAGATTGAAAACGGATTTAAGTCCTTGAAGGATGGGATTGATCTTGAAATCAAGAGAGGCACCATTGTGTATGAAAATTCATTGAAATCATTAGACGCCCAAAGGAGAAATACAACATTGGCTGAAAACGTAGCGCGTGTAACGAAAATTAAATACCAACAAGGTGTTGGAACAAACCTGGAAGTTGTGGATGCAGAAAGTGCATTGCGTGAAGCGCAAATCAATTACTACAATGCAATGTATGATGCCATCGTATCACGTGTTGATTTGATACGCGCATACGGAAAGATCAATACTCTTGCATCTCCACAAAATTAACATAGACCCTTAACCTGAAAATAAATTGACAATGAAATCAACAGTATACAATTACCTATCTATTTTGGCTTTGGCTGCAGTACTTGCGGCTTGTGGCAGCGATAAAAGTGCAAAGCTCGAATCATTAAAAGAAAAGCAAACCGCACTTGCAAAAGAAATCGCAGCACTAGAAAAAGAGATGCCAGTAGATTCTTCTAAGATTAAAGTAAAATCGAAAGAGGTAGGAGTCATCCAACTTGCTCCGCAGAAGTTCGATCACTATGTACAAACACAAGGTGCCATTGAAGCGGAAGACAATATTCAAGTAAGCGCTAAAACGCCTGGTGTAGTCACGCAGGTATTTGTGAAGGAAGGACAAAGTGTTTCAAAGGGACAAGTGCTGGCACAAGTTGACAACTCTGTTATTTTACGAAGCATCGAATCGATGAAATCACAATTAGAACTTGCTACTCAGGTATTCCAACGCCAGAAAAATTTGTGGGATCAGAAGATTGGAACGGAAGTACAATATCTTCAGGCTAAATCAAATAAAGAAGGTTTAGAGCGTCAGATTGCCGGATTACAAGAGCAAAACGAAATGACTCGCATTAAATCACCTATCAGTGGAACAGTTGATGCAGTAGAAGCGAAGAACGGAGAAAGCATTTCTCCAGGTATGCCTGCGTTTCGCGTGATCAACACATCTAATTTAAAAATCACTGCGCATATCTCTGAATCGTATATCACCACAATTAAGAAGGGTGATAAAGTGAGTGTAGCCGTTGAGGAGTTAGGAAAGGATATCAATGCCACCGTAACGTTTGTCGGTAAAAATATTGATATTTTATCGCGTACGTTCACCATTGAAGTAGATCTTCCTACGCGTCCTGAATTGAGACCAAATATGACAGCCGTTGTGAAAGTAATTTTTCACTCCGATCCTTCCGCCATTGTTGTGCCGGTTAATGTGGTTCAAACTGTCAACGGTGAAAAAATTGTTTATATAGCCGGAGCAGATGGCAAAAACACAGTGGCGCGCAAACGCATTGTAGAAGTTGTTGGTGTTTACGATAACCTCGCGCAGATAAAATCAGGCGTTATAGCCGGTGAAAAATTGATCACCGTGGGGTATCAGGGTTTGAACGATGGTGATTTTATTCAGCTTTAATTAACATAAGGTAAAGGGTGGTGTTTGGATCGTGAAGAAGGAAAGCAGAGAAGGATTTGAACACCACACATACCTATAAAAAATAATAATATGCAAGACTCTAACAAAGAATTTGGCCCCACCAGTTGGGCAATCGATAACAAAGTAGCGATTTACGTTGCTACGTTTATTATCTGTATTGCGGGTATTGTAACGTACATGACTTTGCCCAAGGAGAATTTTCCAGAAGTAGTTTTTCCACAGATATATGTGGCGACTCAATATCCGGGTGCACCACCTACGGATGTTGAAAATCTGATTTCAAAACAGATTGAGAAGCAGGTAAAGTCGATTGCTGGTGTAAAAAAGATTACCAGTAACTCCTTGCAAAATTTCAGCAGTGTACTCATCGAGTTTCAAACCGATGTAGATGTTGCAGAAGCCAAACGTGAAGTACAAGATGCAGTAGATCGGGCTAAACCGGATCTGCCTTCTAATCTTCCCGATGATCCGCAAGTGATTGATATCGATATTTCAGAAGTGCCCATCATGTTTGTGAACTTGTCGGGTGACTACGATCTTCAAACGCTTAAGCGCTACGCTGAGCAAATGCAAGATGAGTTTGAAACATTGAAAGAGATTCGAAGAGTAGACATTGTAGGAGCACTCGATCGTGAAATACAAATCAATGTTGATTTATATAAGGCTTCCTTAGCAGGTGTTGCACTGAGTGATATTATTCAAACCATCAGTGGCGAGAATGTGATTATGCCAGGCGGCCAGATTTCTGTAGGGAATATGAAACGTTCCTTAAGCGTGAGCGGTGAATACACAACGGCTGAAGGAATGGCTAACACGGTTATTGGTTCTATCCGTGGTGGTAAGGTATACTTAAAAGATATTGCCGAAGTAATTGATACAAATAAAGAACAGGAAAGTTTTGCGCGCTTAGATAAGAAGAACGTAATCACACTTAACATCATTAAACGTAACGGTGAAAACCTTATTGATGCATCGGATCAGATCAATGCCATCATTAAAGAATTTGAAGGTGGAACATTACCAGCGGGTCTTGATGTAACGGTGACTGCCGATCAATCTGAGAACACGCGCGTAACACTTCATGATCTTATCAATACAATCATCATAGGATTTATTTTGGTTACCATTATCCTGATGTTTTTCATGGGCGTAACGAACGCGGTCTTCGTAGGATTGTCGGTTCCTATTTCTGCTTTCATTGCTTTCCTTGTATTTCCTACCATTGGATTTACACTTAATATGATGACACTATTCTCCTTCTTACTCGCCTTGGGTATAGTGGTAGATGATGCTATTGTGGTTATTGAAAATACACACCGCGTATTTGATAATGGAAAAGTGCCCATTCGGAAAGCCGCGAAGATTGCAGCAGGAGAAGTTTTCCTTCCAGTATTTTCAGGAACATTGGTTGTATTAGCACCTTTTATTCCATTGGCATTCTGGCCAGGTGTTATTGGTAAATTCATGATGTATTTACCCATCACGTTGATCATTGCTCTGTTGGCTTCATTGGTTGTGGCCTATATTATCAATCCCGTGTTTGCAGCTGATTTCATGAAGCCACACGATCATGATGAACACAACGATGGTCCAAAAGTGACCAAAGGTTTTAAAGTGACTTCAGTAGTATTTGCTGGTATCGCCCTCGTTTCATACTTGATGAGTTTTGGGCTTGGAAACTTTGTTGTGCTTATGTATTTGTTATATGCATTGCATCATTTTGTTTTGAAAGCATTGATCTCAGGATTTCAAACATCAGCATGGCCTAAAGTTCAGGAATCCTATAAAAAATTATTAACGTGGACGCTCTATCGCTACAGACCTATTTTTGTGGGCCTGAGTGTGATCGGACTTTTTATATTCTCTATTGTATTTACTGCGATTCGGAAGCCTTCTGTTGTGTTCTTCCCAAGCGGTGATCCGAATTTTATCTATGCATTTGTTCGCATGCCCATTGGAACGGATCAAAGGGTAACGGATTCAGTTACTGCTATTGTTGAGGACAAAATAATTGCAACCATGGGCAAAGACAATCCAATTGTTGAGTCTGTTATTTCGAACGTTGCAATCGGTGCAAGTGAAAATCCTTTTGAGGCAGGTGGAAATACAAGCCCTCATTTGGGTAAAGTATCGGTGGCTTTTGTAAAGTTTGCAAAACGCGAAGGACAATCTACTAAAGTATATCTGGATAAGATCCGTGAATCGGTAAAGGGTGTTCGTGGCGCTGAAATATCAGTTGATCAGGAGCAGGGAGGACCACCGACAGGCAAGCCAGTGAACATTGATATTGCTGCAGATAATTTTGAACTCCTGGTGAAGACAGCGGATGAGGTGAAGCGTTACCTTGTAGCGAAGCAGGTACCGGGTGTAGAGGAGTTAAAATCAGACTTCCAAGCTAACAAGCCTGAGATCTTAATCACGATCGATCGTGAGAAAGCAAACCGCGAAGGAATTTCAACACGAGATATTGGACAAGCTTTGGGTACTGCGGTGTATGGAGCTGAAGTATCACGATTCCGCGATGAGAATGATGACTATCCTATTCAAGTGCGCGTAAAAGAAAGTCAGCGCAATGATCCAAATGTATTGATCAATTTACCGTTGACGTATAGGGATATGGGTTCCGGTGGAGTAGTTCGTCAGGTGCCGCTTTCTGCCATTGCAAAAGTGGATTATTCAAATAGCTATGCGGGTATTAAACGTATCAATCAGAAACGAGTAATCACATTATCGTCTAACGTATTAGGAGATTATAACGCGAACGAAGTAGTAGCTGAAATTCAAGAGCTTCTCAATGCTTTCCCAACACCAGATGGTGTCGTGGTAAAGATGACAGGTGAACAGGAAGATCAAAAAGAGACTTCTGCTTTCCTCGGTGTAGCCTTCGGACTTGCTTTCGCTTTGATTTTTATGATTTTAGTGCTTCAATTTAACTCAGTAAGTAAGCCTATTATCATCTTGTCAGAAATTGTGTTCAGTATTATCGGTGTGTTGATTGGGTTCTCATTATTTAAAATGGAAATATCCATTATCATGACAGGAGTTGGTGTAATGGCATTGGCTGGGTTAGTGGTGCGAAATGGAATTTTGTTAGTGGAGTTTACAGAGTTGTTACGCTCACAAGGTGTTCCGCTTTATGAGGCGATTATTGAGGCCGCAAAAACACGTATGACCCCTGTATTGTTGACTACTATTGCGGCAACTATTGGTCTGATCCCATTGGCAGTTGGTTTAAATATCGACTTCGTTACCCTGTTCACGGAACTGAACCCACATATCTATTTTGGTGGAGATAACGTTGCGTTCTGGGGACCTTTGTCCTGGACAATGATCTTTGGATTGATCTTCGGAACGTTCCTGACTCTTTTCCTTATTCCTTCCATGTATTTGTTAACCACAAAACTGAAAGAGAAAGTATTTAAGAAGAAAGCAAATGAAGACCTTGCAATTGATTCAACAAATGCTATTGTAACAAATTAATATTATTAAACTAAAATCAATAAAAAGTCGTCTTATAGCTAAGACGACTTTTTTTTATTTTTATGCAGCCTAGAATGATGACCTTCTTTATTGTTACGATCGTTTTTTTAGTAATCGACTACTATGTATTCCAGGCCATCGTAATGGTGAGCAAAGAGTGGTCGCCTTTATGGAGGAACATTTTTCGATACGGATTTTGGATTCCGACCCTTTTGAGCATAGCAGCCATTACGTGGTGGACGTTTGGTGACCCGTACACATCGAGTGCAGGTTTTCGCAATTGGGTTTTAACAGGTTTGATTTCGGTATATTTCTCTAAACTCTTTGCCGTTGTTATTTTATTCATTGATGATCTCTATCGTGGAGTAAAGTGGCTTGCTAATTTATTTTATAAAGGAGCTAATGGTGATATGCCTGGTGAAGCAATCACACGATCTGAATTTTTATCGAAAACTGCATTGGTTGCTGCGGCCATACCTTTTGGAACAATGGCATATGGAATTATTTCAGGTGCACACGATTATCGCGTAAAGCGATTGACGGTAAAACTTCCTAACCTTCCAAAATCATTTGATGGAATAAAGCTCGCACAAATCTCGGACATCCATTCCGGGAGCTTCTTCAATAAGACCGCTGTGAAAGGAGGAGTGGAGATGTTGATGAACGAGAAGCCTGACTTAGTTTTCTTCACCGGTGATCTGGTAAACAATGAAACCAAAGAGGTAAGGGATTATATTGACATCTTTAACAAAGTAAAAGCTCCTCTAGGTGTTTTTTCGGTTACCGGAAATCATGACTATGGGGACTATCAACCCTGGGCAACGAAAGAGGCAAAGGCGAAAAATTTTAAAGACTTAGTCCAAGCACACAAACTGCTAGGTTATAAAATTTTAATGAACGAGCATCGTTTCATTGAAATAGGGGGAGAGAAGATTGCCATACTTGGCAATGAGAATTGGGGTACAAAATTTTCGCAGCATGGAAAGTTAGATCAGGCTTACAATGGAACAGAAGAAGCAGCCATAAAACTTTTACTCTCACACGACCCCAGTCATTGGGATGCGCAAGTGCGAAAACTCTATCCTGATATCGACATGATGTTTGCTGGACATACCCATGGATTTCAATTTGGTGTAGAAATTGGGAATTTCAAATGGAGTCCGTCACAGTATGCATATAAGCAGTGGGCTGGACTTTATCAGGAAGACAATCAATATTTATACGTTAACAGAGGCTTTGGTTATTTGGGATATCCCGGAAGAATAGGCATGCCACCAGAGCTTACAATTATAGAGTTGAAGCGTGCTTGATGTTATCTGCTAAACGCTAATCATCAGCTAACTCTTCCCAACATGAAATGGATTCAATCTGTTAGTATTAGGATTTGCAAGATCAGTACTGATCGCAACATCATTGAAATCAACGTTGGTAACTTTAAGGGCATACATTAGCAAACGAACTTCTTTCATTGAAACAGAGGCATCCGCTTCAGCAAGCTGGAACATGTAAACGAAAGCGCAGAGTTTCTCATCTTCTGTACAACTGTTTAGTAAGTCTAAACCGCGATTAAATATATCCTGATCTTTTGCAGTAGCGATGCTTCTTGAGAACTCCAGGAATACACTGTCTTCAATATCTTCTTCCTTTTTAATTTTCAGAATAATTTCCATTTCACGATCATCGATTCGTCCATCGGTGTTGATCAACATGTGTACAAAGTGAAGGAGGCCGAGTTGATAATTCTTTTTCATTGTTTTTCGGTTTTAATGTTAACGTGTATTTTCTTAACATGAAGTGCAGTGGTTTAATTAAACGATTACGCACAAGCGGTCATTTTTCTACTCATCAGTTTTAATAACTCCTCAATACTATAATTCTCGACTAACGATCATTTACTCTGCGGTTGGGCTCAAGGGCGGGAAATTTTCGCAACAGAGTAATGACATGAAAATAAGAGTATTAAATCTTATTCGCAATATTTTCTTAAAGTATTCTGCTGAAAACCGTTGTACAAAGTGAAAGCAGTGATTTGTATTCGATTGCGGTGAAACAAAAAATAAACAGATCAGATAATATTGATCAACGAAGAGCCAACAACAATCAGTTATTTTTTATCACAGAATTGCCTATCCATTCATTGTGAATCTTTCTCGAAATATCCGGAACCAATTTTACCGGAATAATGATAACCGTTTTCGAAGAGGTCTTTAAAAAGCTGTTCGCAATAGTTAAATGCAAATCGATTTCCATGAATCCTCATGCTAGTTTCATTACGTTTATCCTCGTCTCCACCACTCTTGCCACAATCCAGGAAATCGATTTGAAATGCCTCCATCTCTTTATATCTCCTCATGGAATCTTTATAAAAAGAATTGCCCCCATCAATAATAATATCACCAACTGACAAGTAGGGCTGAAGTTCCTGAATAGTTTGATCAACCAGTTCACCTGCAGGAATCAATAGCCAGATTATACGTTTGCTTTGTATATTTTCACATAGGTCTTTTAATGATGTTGCTGTTTTAATTCCTTTTTCTTGAATGGATTTTAGTGTAACCGGATTTACATCGTACCCTACAACATCATACTTCTTTCGCTGCAAGTTCAACGCAAGGTTGAACCCTGTTTTATCAAGCCCGACTAATCCGATTTGCATTGTATTAAATATTTGGGCGAGTTAATTATTTGCAGGATCACTTTGTAAACTCATCTTCAACTCATGAAGCACAGCCATATCCAGCGTTAGATTTTTTGAAAGGTTTCTGAATACAGGGAATATTTTCTCTGAATATATTCGATGGTGATTATCATTCGGAAGATAAGTTATAAACGATGCAGGCATTAATGTATTATAATCATTAATCAGTTTTAGTTTTTTCATAGCCAGATATGCTGCCCCCTGTGCGGATGCATCCTCAGCTCGTATAAGTACAATCTTTTTCCCGAAAATGTCCGCCAATAGCTGAAGCCATACTTCAGATTGAACGAATCCACCACTCACGTGAATCTCATTAATGCGTAGGCCCGATTCTTCCATTGTCTTGCCAATATTGTACAGCGCAAATAAAATACCTTCCATCACTGCGTGTGTGAAATGCGTTTGTGTGTGAGTTGAATCAATTCCGAAGAATACACCGCACGCTTCGCTGTTCCAAAGAGGAGCACGCTCGCCAAGAAGGTAGGGAAGAAAGATAAGTCCATTGCTTCCGGGTGCGATCGTTTTGGTCTCATTTAATATCGCATCATAATCTTCAGATGATTGTAATTTCTTTTTCAGAAAACTTTCTACGTACCATTTCAAAGCAATTCCACCGTTGTTGATTGGTCCACCAATGATAAATGTATTTTCATCAAGCCGATAATTAAAAGGCATTGCTTCTGTATTAATGGTAGACGTTACATTGGCTACACGAATAGCACCACTTGTTCCAATGGTGAGTGCTGCAATCCCTGGTTCAATAGCAAAGCTTCCGACATTTGCCATGCAGCCATCGCTGCCACCAATGATGAACGGTATATTTCGATCGATACTGAGTTGCTTAAGTATAGGCTCTAGTGCATCATCTCGCATGTGTGATGTGCCCACAAGTGTTGAGAGTTTATCAACCGATATTTCGCATCGTTGCAATGCATTTTCATTCCACAGAAGTCTTTCGATATCGAAGAGTCCTGTGGCGGAAGCAATGGAGTGATCAATTTCAAATGCGCCAAAGAGTTTAAACCAAATGTATTCTTTAATAGAAATAAATTTATGTATTTGTTGGAAGAGCACAGGCTCATTTTCTCGCAGCCAAATTATTTTACACAATGGCGACATGGGATGAATTGGAGTTCCGGTTTGTTCGTACAGCATTTCTCCGGATGATGACGCCTTAATTTTTTCTGCAATAACGGCACTGCGATTATCCGCCCACGTAATCATGTTCATCAATGCCTGTCCATTTTCATCAACGCCAATCACGCTGTGCATGGCGCTGCTCAGTGCAATTCCTTTTGGTTGAAATTGAAGTTGATTCACAATGGGCACAACACATTGAATAAATGCCTGCCAGATAAGTTCCGGTGCCTGTTCACTATAACCCGGCTTCGGATTGAGAATAGGATAGGAGACTTGTGATGTGCAAAGTACCTCGCCTGTTGTTGATACAGCAACCGTTTTTGTACTTCCTGTACCGATGTCAATGCCGATGATGTAGTCCATGAATGAAATTGTGGCTTCTAAAATAGTGAATAGTTATTAGTTACCAGTGGTTAGGAAATGATCGTTAATAAATAGAAAGGGCATCTGATCGTTCAGATGCCCTTCGGTTCAGATTAGGTAAAATGATGTATAACTTACGAGGATGAAGAATTCATCTCTCTTCTTCGCTTGGCATCAATCGAGAATCGACCAGCACCAAAAATCATAAATACAACAAGGCCAACTAATACAACAATAGATGCCCAGAGTTCCATATTACCTATCGATAATAAACCCTTGGGCAGGTTAATAAAAATGACGGCACCGATAAGAATCGGAAGTTGTATCAGGCAAACAATGCGGGTGAAAAGTCCAAAGAAAATGAGCGGCCCTCCTAAAATATGCGCGAATACGATGTAATGTGATAGCACAACTGCTGCGAATGCTACGTTCACGCCAGAAGCAGTCATCTCAAGTTCGTTCATATGTGTGATGAAAAAAACGCCTTTGTAGGTGATAAAGATACCCAGAACCATGCGGAAGAAATCCAGGAAACCGGGGCGGTGATTGTTCCCCCATTTCTCAACGTCAGTAATTACGCTCATACCTGTAGGGTTTATATATACAAAGTTTAAGAAATTAAGCTGGCAAAGGCAACAGAAATCGTAAGCGTTTGCGTCTTAAAAGTCCAATCATCTCAAAACAGTTGCGCAACGGTATTTCTTGGGCATAAAAAAAGCCCTGATGTAAATCAAGGCTTTTTTGTGTCAGTATCGGTTATGCTTAATAATCGTTGTTTCTGCGATTAAATCCACCACCGCCACCACCTCTGTTGTAGCCACCTCCGCCACCACCACCACTGCGGGGAGCATCAGTTCTAGGTCTTGCTTCGTTTACTACCAAAGTTTTACCAAGGAAGTCGAAACCATTCAAGCTAGTGATAGCTTGGCGGGCACTCGCATCATCCGGCATTTCGATAAAACCGAAACCGCGGCTGCGCTGAGTTACTTTGTCCATTACAATTTTGGCTGAAGAAACTTCGCCATACTCTTCGAATAATCCCTTCAATTCCGAGTCGGATGCCTTAAAAGGGATGTTGGCAACATAAATGTTCATTGTGTAAAAAGAATAAATGAATAAATTAATTAACGAAAACTGACAGGCTTCAACTTGAACTACTTCGCGGTGAAAGGATGACAATTAACAGTTCCAAATATAGTAGAAAATTTTTATTAAACTACAAACCCCTCGAGTGGGAAATCTTTCAGTTTGTGTTAATATGTGTATCAGGCCCCTCAATTGCGCTTTTATTCTGTGGAATATTATCTTGTCCCTTTGCCAAAAGGATGTAACCGGAATGAAAAAGGTAGCGTCAAAGAGGCAAAACTTAAAATACTTATCAATTATGGAAGAGGGAATATTTGGAATACTAATGGTCATCGTGATAACCTTGGGTGCATTTATAATGGTGATTTACTTGCGCAAGTTTCAAAATATAGAGCGCATGTCAATGATAGAAAAAGGAGTTAGCCCCGAGCTATTTAATATCCGAAAACAGCATAATGCTTCCCTGCCTTTGCGTGTTTCCTTGCTATTTATTGGCGCAGGTATTGGTTTACTGATGGGCTATTTTCTTCGAGAGTTTCTTGGTATGAACGCTGTAGCCTACTTCTCAATGCTCTTTATTTTTGGAGGTCTTGGCTTAGGAGCTGCCTATATTATTGAAGAGAAAAAAATGAAAGAAGGTAGATAATATCTAATATAAAAAATAAGTCGCCTAACCATCTTAGTTGGATAGGTGACTACTTTTTATCAGTTATTAGAAAGTTACGTTTCACAGTTGTTCGTATTTTGTTAGCAATCAAGTTGTTTAGTATTTTGGCTATTGATGTTTTTATTTTTCCTTAATAGACATCGTATATTTTGACACCTCTGTTTTTTGTATCAAATTATTTGTTTTCGATTTTACCCTGTTAACCATTTTGCTTCTAGTAATTCCGAATAGGATTCGATAATTGTTTGAATCAAAATAAGATTATTAAATTTCCGGAATGGATCAAAAAAACCTGAAGGCGCTTTTTAGCTTACCCGTCATTGTTGCCGCACTTGGCTACTTTGTTGATATCTACGACTTACTTCTTTTTAGTATCGTGCGAAAGTCAAGTTTGATTTCCCTCGGTGTTACGGATAGTGTTCAATTACTTGATCAAGGTGAATACCTTTTTAGAATGCAAATGACAGGGCTTTTGCTAGGAGGTTTTATTTGGGGAATAATGGGTGATAAGAGGGGTAGGCTTTCTGTTTTATTTGGTTCCATTCTTTTGTATTCCCTTGCGAACATTGCGAATGGATTTGTTACAACGGTAGATCAATATGCATGGCTTCGCCTCATAGCGGGTATTGGATTGGCGGGTGAATTGGGTGCTGGAGTTACGCTGGTTTCGGAAACATTGCCAACAAACCTTCGGGGATATGCAACCGCCATTATTGCTGGTGTTGGTTTGATGGGTGCTGTACTTGCTAATTTTGTTTCGAAAGCGTTCGATTGGCAGATTGCCTATTTTATTGGTGGAGGGCTTGGCCTTATGCTGCTCGTGGCACGCGTGAGTGTTTTTGAATCGGGTATTTTTCTGAAAGCAAGGGAGAAGGAAGTAGAACGCGGAAATTTTCTTCAGTTGTTTCAAAAAAGAAGCAGGTTGAAAAAATTCTTAGGCTGCATTTTTATTGGTTTACCAATCTGGTTTGTTATTGGTATCCTGATAACCTTCTCTCCTGAATTTGCCAGAGAATTGAAAATCATTGGAATAATAGATCCGGGCGATGCGGTAATGTTTAGTTACTTAGGGTTAGCTGTTGGTGATTTAGTGAGTGGTTTCACAAGTCAAGCAATACATTCGCGGAAGAAGGTAATATTCAGTTTTATTATATTGACGCTAGTATTTATACTGGTTTATTTATTTTCACCTTTTAAAACGCCAACCTTCTTTTACATCAATTGTTTTTGCATAGGTGTTAGTGTTGGATATTGGGCACTATTTGTAACCGTTGCTGCCGAACAATTTGGTACAAATCTTCGCTCCACTGTTGCTACTTCTGTTCCCAATATCATCCGCGGAACAGTAGTTCCTATTACCATCATTTTTAAATCCTTACGAGTCGAGGTTGGTTTTATTCAAGGAGCATTAATTATTGGTGTCACGACTGTTGTCATTGCATTAATAGCTTTACGTTTCGTAGACGAAACATTTGGAAGAGATTTGAATTTTGAGGAAGACTAGGTGTGTTAAACCTATACTTTACCCCGCAAACCAAGTAACGATTAACATTTAACGATTAACCAGAGAAAGGACTTGCTTAATGAAAACTTTATCCTCATTTTTCTATTGAAATTCTGGAGCCGTGTTTAAAAAGGTTTTTCTTCTATTTTCTCTTCTTTCGTTGAGTCTCTTTTGCGTTGGTCAAAACCAACAGTTGATCGATAGTTTAAAGGGATCATTGCGCAAGGCTTCCCCAGAACAGCAGTTTAAACTATTAAATGAGATTGGTTTTCAATATCGGTTATCCTTCCCAGACAGCACTGTTTTTTATTGCACCAAGGCATATGAGTTGGGTGAGAAAATTCAGGTTAAGAAAGAGTTATCAAAGTCGTTAAGCTTTATTGGACTTGCTTCGGCCTATAAAGGCGATCTGGAAACTTCGCTTGAATATCATAATCGGGCAATCGAGGTTGCCTTAAAACAACATGATTCTATTCAATTAGCATATGGCTACAATAATTTAGGAAGGTTATTCTTTGACCAAGGTGATTTAAAGAGAGCCTATTCTAATTTTAGCGAAGCAAGAAGAATTTTTGATCATGTTGGTGATAAGGTAGGACTTGCCTACATCTACAGAAGTCTTTCCAATCTATTTAAGTCACAGAAGGATTATGTGAACGCCTTGGATATGTCTAAGCGTGCATGTGAACTTCGAAAAGAAGTGGGGGAACCAAGAACTACACTATCTGCTCTATCGGAATTAGGTTTAGTGTATAAAGAAATTGGCGATTCAAAAAATGCGTTGTTATCTTTTCGAGAAGCCGAAACCATTGCCAATCATATCCAAGACAAGGTAAGTCTGGCTGAAATTAAATTGGGCGTTGCTGAGGTACTGATCTCGATGGACAGTTTGATGTTAGCGGAAAAGGAGATTGATAATGCTACTAAGAATTTAAGAACTACATCCAACTCTGTTTTACTGCCTCGTGTTAAGCTGCTACATGGTCAGATATTATACCGAAGAAAAAAGTTTAATGAAGCAATCGCATTATTCGAGCAAATCATTGCCGAAACAAGTAAGAGTAAAAACATAGCCCAAAAAATGGACGCTACATTTTACATATCAAAAATCTATGAAGCGCAAGGCGATGTACAAAAGACAACCGTTTATACCAATCGCTATTTGTTATTGAAAGAGTCGTTGGAAAATATCGATTTAACGCGACAGATTGAGCGACTTGAGTTCCAACTAAAAATCGAAAAGAAAGAGAAAGAAAATGATTTTCTGAAAGCAAACGAAAATAAAAGCATAGCAACCATTCAGCAACAACGTCTTCAGAATATTGTATTAGTCGTAGTGGCTTCATGCGTTAGTCTGCTGGTATTGTTTCAATGGCTCAATAGTAGGAAACGGAGGATGGCCAGCATTTGGCTTACAGCAAAAAATAAAGAAATTCAGTACCAGCGTGAAGAAATACTGAAACAAAATGAAAATCTAAACAAACGGAATCAGCAGTTGTCCGATTTGAATAATGAGAAGGATACGTTGATGAGCATTGTGGCGCACGATCTTAAATCTCCTCTTAATAGAATAAAAGGACTACTCAATGTTATTGAAATGGAAGAAGGTAGTGCCAGCCCTAAAGCTTCTTATTTGGGAATGATAAAAGATTCAGCACAGTCGGGCCTTGATTTAATTACCGATTTGTTGGACGTTCATGATATAGAAGAAAACGTTTTACCCAATTACTCCTCGATTGATATTTGCTCATTTGTTTCTCAAAAGGTCAGTGCATTTAAAATGGCTGCAGAAGCAAAGAAGATTGATCTCAAGTTGGATTGTTCTTTAACTATATCCGTATCAACAGACCAAGATCATTTGGGTAGGATATTGGATAATTTGATTTCGAACGCTATTAAATTTTCTTCAAACACTTCTTCCGTTTTGATTGCCAGTGATGCTGATGAAACTCATTTTTGGATTTCGATAAAAGATAACGGTCCGGGTTTTTCAGAATATGATAAGGAGCAATTATTTAAAAAATTCAAGAAATTAAGCGCGCGTCCTACGGGTGGTGAATCTTCTAACGGCCTTGGGCTTGCTATTGTAAAGACACTCGTTGAGCGACTAAATGGTGAGATTACACTAGTGTCTCAGCAAGGTAAGGGCAGTGAATTTACGGCACGTTTTCCAATAGCATAATATTCTATTTCTTTATTGAGAATAGAGCTGGTGCCTTAGCTTTTCCTGATAATACGTTCGCCACTAACTCACCCAATGCTGGGCCATGTTTAAATCCATGACCAGAACCACCACCAAGAAAAAGCAGATTGTCTGTTTCTGGATGAAGATCGAAAATGAAATTTCCATCAGGTGAATTTTCATAAGGACATATTCGACTTTCCAGAAGAGGTGCGTTTTTAAGTAACGGAAAGCGATCGCTAATAAATTCTTTTGCTTTGGTCAATACTTCTGGATTTACGGATCGATCACCATAAGAAGGATCAAATGCTTCTCCACGAATATCAACACCAATCTTAAATCCTCGATTTGCATTTCCGGCTATGCCATAATAAAAATTCTTTCCGTCTACATCAACCCATGCTGGAAAGTTTTCAAAGGCGAGAGCATGGTCATAAGGAACTCCGAAATAGTACACTTCTTGTTTAGAGCAGGTAATTACATTTCCCAGAACTTCAGGGAATAATTTTCCTAGCCAGGATCCGCAAGCAAAGATGAAGGTATCAGCCTTTAGCGTTTCACCATTTGATAGAAGAATGTTTTCTATTTTTCCATTCCTGATTTTTCCGGGTGATGCCTGAGCTTGAATGAAATTTCCGCCTTCCATTATAAATGCATCAAAGACTGCCATACACGATTCGCGTGCTTTGAGGTAACCTCCATAAGAATCTAAGAACGTGTGATGTATGCTATCTGTATTTACAATTGGGAAACGTTTTTGTAATTCAATATTGGTTAACCTCTCGTAAAGCATATTGTGCTTTTTTGTAAAAGGGATTGAATCGTCAACCAATGGAGTTTCATTTTCATAACAAAACCAAAGCACACCTGTATTGTGAAATAGTTTTTTACCAAAAGTAATTTGATTCTCTTTCCAAAGTTCAAGGGCACGAACATTCAAATCAAAATACAATTCATTGGCTCCATAGGTAGAGCGGATCACGCGCGTTTCATCGCCCGAACTGGATCGTGAGTTTCCGGCACCCCATGCATCAACCAACGTCACTTTAAATCCTTGACGTAGTAAGTGCAGAGCTGACCATCCACCAAAAGCTCCTGCACCTACAACTATAATTGAATTGGATTTGCTTAACTGAGGAAAACGTGTGCTTAATCCTGAATAATCTGAGCTAGGAGAAAAGGTATTAAGATTGGGTTGCGCCATGATGCAAGATAAAAGATCAATACTTTTAATCTGTATTTTTACAGATCGAATAAAATTATGATAACGATCAATCCAAAAGAAATTTCAGTTTCTAAAATGCAAGGATATCTGCAGGGTGCAGTAACACCAAGGCCCATTGCATTTGCAAGTACAATTGATAAGGATGGCAATGTAAACCTTAGCCCGTTTAGTTTCTTCAATTGCTTTGGTTCCAATCCGCCACTACTGATTTTTTCTCCGGCACGAAGAGGTCGCGACAATACAACGAAGCATACCTTCGAAAATGTGAATGAAATTCCCGAAGTGGTGATTCACATCGTGAAGTATAACATGGTTCAACAAATGTCACTTTCCAGTACAGAATATGAAAAGGGTGTGAATGAATTTGTCAAGGCTGGATTCACAGAAGCACCTTCTTTAATGGTGAAGCCACCACGTGTAGCTGAAGCTCCAGTTGCAATGGAGTGTAAAGTTTTGCAGATTATTCCTACGGGTGATCAAGGTGGTGCGGGTAATCTGGTGATTTGTGAAGTAGTTTATATGCACATTGACGAAGCGATATTAGATAGTGAAGGAAGGATCGATCCTTTCAAACTCGATGTTGTTGCCCGATTAGGAGGAGATTGGTATTGCCGTGTTCAGGGTGATGCTATTTTTAAGGTGCCGAAGCCGTTGGAGAAAATAGGTATTGGGGTTGATCAACTTCCAGAAAGGATTCGATTGAGTAAAACCCTTACGGGAAATGATCTCGGGTTGCTGGCGAATGTTGAACATATTCCAGAACCAGTGAACTTGAACGAGCTCAAAAATAATGAAGAACTAAAAGTTGCAATTTTAAAGGGAGAGGTTGCATTGCATCAACTGGCTCATGGCTATTTGGAAAATGGTAATGTAGAACTAGCGTGGCAGGTGTTGATGATGGGTAGAAGTTAATCGTTTTCAATTTCAAAATAGTTGGCTAAGCGTTTTAGTATGATGTATCAAATGAAGTATGCCACCTTCGATCAGCATTCACCGCAGATGCACGAACTGCAGATTGCATTTTATAGATAATGAGTAGGCGTGCATTTAAAATCACAAAGGGCCAAACCGCTTCAAGCGGTTTGGCCCTTTGTGATTTTTTAAACTCTTAGTAGAATTCCGCCTCAGCCAGGATTCTACTAAGAGTTTTCTCTTGCGGGACCTACAAATTGAGTGGTACGAACTGAGTTTTCTTTCCCCGCATTGTACGCCTTACATTGATCACCTCAACCGTGAAGAATTGCTTGCAATTGAATATTCGTGAACTGTCAACTAATAATGTGGATAGTTTCACTTTTTATAAATAATCTAAGCGAGAACAGATTCTTTTTTCTGAACTGAAATTTTCTTTGTGTGGGCAAGAGAAGAATACAAATCTCCGCTTGGTCTGCGAATTCTTCGCATGGTTTTCAAATCAACTTCATATAACCCAAATCGCATTGATGGACCAAGGTGCCACTCGAAATTATCCCAGGTGCTCCAATGATAATATCCTCTGATATCAATACCATCAGCAATGGCTTGGTGAACAACTTGGGCATAATCTTGTATGGCTTGTAAGCGAAGGAAATCACTTTCGTCACACACACCATTTTCAGTAATGATGATGGGCTTCCTGTATTTTTTCCAGTATCGATCTAAGCAGGTGCGCAATCCTTCGGGATGATATTCCCAAATATCATCATGTGCCAGTCCGCGTGCTTTCATTTTCTCCGGAGTCTCTAAAAAAGTAATGGGCATCGGATCGTGCGGAATGCGCGTGTAATAACTCATTCCAAAAAAATCAACTTTTTCGAAGTAGCTAGGGATGTGCTCCATAAACCACCAATCGGTAAGCTTTGCTGGAAACCAGCCTAACATATTATCGGCAGAGAAAATCGTTGCGTTATGTGAAATGCCAACAGGCTGATGGGGAAATTTTAATTTGATGTAATCATAAACAAGGTCGTGCGCGAGCCCCATGTTCTTCACCACCTTTGTGGCCATAAGCGGACTGATCTTGAATGGCGGAAAGAAACCAGTAACCCATCCATAACTTGCATACACATTGGGTTCGTTGAAGGTATTCCAGTTGGAAACATACTGACCAAATTCATCTACAACCTTCTTTGCAAAGTCTACCCACAAATGAATGTTCTCTTCTTTCTCCCATCCACTTTTTTTTGCAAACCATAATGGATTTGTAAAGTGATGTAACACCATCATGATGTTTACATTTTTTGATTTTAAATCCTGAAGAAAGAGGTGATATTCGTCTGCTGTTTCCCGATCAAAAATCCCATTAGGCTCGCGTTGTAGTTTACTCCACATCAATCCCATACGGTAGTTGGGTGCGAGCGATGCAATGATGCCAGCATCTTCTTTGAAACGCTTCTCATGATCCGTGGTGCGATCAAATACAAAACCATCGCGTGCTTTTACGCTTTGCCAATCGTGTTCAAAAGCAGTTTCAATTTGTGCAGCGGCTGTGCTGGTTCCGAAAGCGAAATCTTCGGGGAAAGTAATTTTCATTATTTACGCGTGAGCGAGCTTTGGGATACTTCCCATTCTTTCCAATATTTCTTCAACAACTTGATGTCGTCTTCCATGCAGGGATAGGTATTTTCTACAGTGGGAACGGGAGGTAATATTCCTTTCGTAAGATGGACTGATGTTAAGCCGCCTGTCCATTCAAAGTGACCAGGATCATAAGGCTTTCTCCATCGTCCGCCCCAGCGAAGACCAAGTTTTTCTCCTGTCATTCCTATTTTTCTCCACAATGCTACATTATCCCAAACGGCAACGGAGTCAACAATGGGTACAATATCAATCGCCAAACCATATTGGTGTTTTGATCGACCGGCACCGGAGCTGGTATACTTTCGACCCATTGATTTGTACTCATGTTGCTTAGCATGTGTGCGATAGCTTTCTACCACTGCTAATTCAATTCCATTGGCTTTACATTGTTTGATTAACTCCAGGACTTTATCACGGAAGTAAGGATGGAGTGCCTGAACATCGGCAATCATGGGTAAAGCACCCCGATTTTTCCCGAACGTAAAGTTATTAACGAGGCTCCAGTTTTTCCAGCCGTTGATAGTATCAATTGTAATTACAAATTCAGGAGGAGTAATGACGACAGAATCAACCTTCACAGTTTCAACAACGGGAACATCATAAAAGAACTCGGCATGCAAACGACAATCGAATGGTGCAAAGGGGTCGCTCATCTGAGCATTAGTGGAAATGCCAGTCAGCACAAAAAATATTACTGAAGCAAGTGTAAACAGTAGTCTCATGTAGCCAAAGCTAAAGAAGGCCACAAAGATATTAATTTTGTTTAATGCCTGAAAATCATCGGATTTAAACTGGAAACGTAATATTCCCTTAAAGAATCCGTAATGTGGACATACCACCATCCACTCGAAGGATTTGGCCAGTAATCCAGCTGGCATTGTCAGATAAAAGGAAATCGGCCATATGTGCCACATCAATGGATTCGCCTACACGCTTTAATGGATGACGATCGCCCGAAGCTTTTTTCTTCTCTTCGCTTGATAATAATTTAGAAGCCAAGGGTGTATCGGTTAGTGATGGCGCAATGCAGTTGACTCTGATCTTCGGTGAAAATTCTGCCGCCAGCGATTTGGTTAATCCTTCTAATGCTCCTTTCGATGCCGACACTGAGGTGTGAAACGGCATACCTTGATCCACTGCCACTGTGCTGAATAATAGGATAGAAGATTGTTCCGCGTTTTTTAATAGAGGTAGCACAACGCGAATAACTTTTATTGCCCCCAATACATTTAATTCAAAATCATCTTTAAACTCCTGATCAGTTAATCGTGCAAATGGTTTTAAGTTGATGCTTCCGGGACAATACACTAAACCATCCAGTTGATTGGGAAGTTGATTTGTATTCAATGTATCTTTTGTTGCATCAAAAGAGATGGTGGCATCGCTACGTGAAGCAGTGATTACAGTATGTCCTTTACTCTTTAGTACTTCAGTCAATGCTTTTCCAATACCCGAACTTGCACCGATGATGAGATAGTTTTTCATACGTTGTTAGACTCATTACCCTATACTCAAGACTAAACACGAATGAAATGGAAAGGTTATAAAATAAAAGAGCCGCCCTTACTTAATTTCGGAGCGGCCTTTTACAGTTTAGGTAGGTTAACGCTTAAGCATGTACGCGAGGAGCGCCAGCTAATATTTCTTCATTTGCAAACGCGACAAAGTTTTCAAAATTCTTTAAGAACGAATCGGCCAGGTGATTTGCCTTTTGATCGTATGCATCTTTATCCTTCCACGTATTTCTGGGATTCAATACTTCTGTCGGAACATTTGGACATTGCGATGGTATTGCCACACCAAACACTTCATGATTTTCATACTCTACAGCATTCAAGTCGCCTTTGAGCGCTGCGGTAATGAGGGCACGAGTGATTTTTAAGCTCATCCTTTTTCCTGTTCCATATGATCCGCCAGACCAACCTGTATTAACCAGCCATACATTAACATCGGCTTCCCGCATTTTGTTACTTAACATCTCAGCATATTTTGTAGGATGTAACGGCATGAAGGGCGCACCGAAGCATGCAGAGAATGTCATCGTTGGTTCTGTAATACCCGCTTCTGTCCCTGCTACTTTTGCAGTGTAGCCTGATATGAAATGAAAAGCAGCTTGTCCTGGTGTAAGTTTCGAAATAGGAGGGAGCACTCCGTAAGCATCACAGGTAAGGAAGAAAATGTTTTTAGGATTGTATCCGAATGATGGTTCGGCAATATTTGGAATGTGATCGATTGGATAACTCACGCGTGTATTCTCTGTGATTGATTTATCATTGAAATCTACTTCGTTCGTTCCTTTTTTGAAGCCAATGTTTTCTAGTATGGCTCCCGGTTTAATAGCGTGAAAGATTTCCGGTTCTTTATCTTCCGATAGATCAATGGTCTTTGCATAACATCCACCTTCAAAATTGAAGATGACATTGTCTGCGGTCCAACCATGTTCATCATCTCCAATCAATTTACGATCAGGATCAGCAGATAGTGTTGTTTTTCCAGTTCCGGATAATCCAAAGAAAATAGCTGTGTCACCTTTCTTGCCGATGTTGGCAGAGCAATGCATCGCCAATACATTCTTTTGATGTGGCAGAATAAAATTTAATGCGGTGAAAACTCCTTTTTTAATTTCACCTGTATAACCGCTTCCGCCAATCAAAATAATCTTGCGCTTAAAATCGATGATAGAGAAATTATGTTGACGCGTTCCGTCAACAGCAGGATCAGCATGAAAGCCTGGCGCATTTAAAATGTGCCACTCGGGTGTAAAGTTTAATAATTCTTTTTGCGTTGGACGAAGAAACATGTTCGATACAAACATATTAGACCACGCATATTCATTGATCACGCGGATGTTCATCCGATAACGTGTATCCGCGCAAGCATAAGCATCGCGCACAAAAAATTCTTTTCCATTAAAGTAGTTGATCATCTTGCGATACAACTGATCGAACTTTTCAGGTTCAAATGGAATGTTAAAGTTGTTCCACCATACCGAGTTCGAGGTCACTTCATCTTTTACAGTGAACTTGTCTTTGGGAGATCGCCCTGTAAATTCACCTGTGTTGATAGCGATTGCTCCAGTGCTTGTCATCTTTGCTTGCCCGGCCTTTACCGCCATCGTGGCAAGCTGATCAGAAGGTAGGTTCCAGTGGGCCTTACCCTCTTCAATACCAAGGTCCGTGACCGAGGTATTGGCCGGCTTTATTCCGAGTTCTTGCATGATTGTTTGGGTTAATGAGAATTCAAAGCTAGGCAAAAATGTTTTATTTCAATCGATTGCAATGAAGATTTTGTTAATTTGCCGCCCGATCGGTGAGTTTGCGAAAGTGGATTTATCGACATACTTTGAGCTTTTATAAAAGAACCTTTCGCGTAATTATCATTCACCTATTTTATCTATTGTTTAATGAATTCTGACAAAACTTTTTTTGGTCACCCGCGAGGCTTGGCCACGTTGTTTTTTACTGAAATGTGGGAGCGATTTAGTTACTATGGCATGCGTGCGATGCTAATTCTCTTCATGGTAGCAACTGTAGAAAGCGGTGGTTTGGGCCTTGAAGAAAAAACAGCAGGAGCAATTTATGGTTTGTATACCATGTTTGTCTATTTGCTTGCATTACCAGGTGGATGGCTTGCGGATAAATTTTTTGGATTGCGTAAATCTGTTTTTTATGGTGGCTGTGTCATTGCACTCGGGCATTTTTGTCTTGCATTTCCAACGCAGGAAACTTTTTTTCTAGGTCTACTACTCATTATAATAGGCACTGGACTTTTGAAGCCAACGATCAGTAGCCTTGTAGGTGAATTATACACAGTAGATGAGCCAGCACGAAGAGACGCTGGCTTTTCTATTTTTTATATGGGTATCAACATCGGAGGTTTTATTTCTCCTCTTATTGTAGGTGAACTTCGAACCTATAACTGGCACTATGGATTTGCAGCTGCTGGAATAGGTATGATAATCGGATTGATTCAATACAAGTTGACAGAACGCAATCTCGGTGATGCGGGATTGTATCCTGAAAGACTTCCTGATGCAGCAATGCAGTTAAGACGGGAGCGTAATATTCGCAATGCATTAATTGTTATTGGATTATTGCTTGCTCTATTTGTATCGCTGTTGACTGCAAGGATCATTGTCATCAATCCAATTATTGTGGCACAAGCATCTGGTTTCATATTGATTGCCAGTGTTGTGATCTATTTTATTTACCTTATGTTCTTCACGGGTCAGAATTTATCAGGACGACTCAAGCTGGTTGCGCTAGCTATATTTTTTCTTACTTCCGGCATGTTCTATTCAGGATATGAACAACAAGGATCATCGTTGAATCTTTTTGCTGAGCGTTACACAGATTTAAAAATAGGGAACTTCAGTATAAGACCAGAATGGTTTCAATCTGTTCCATCACTAGTTGTGGTTGTCTTTGTACCTGTCTTTGCCTGGTTATGGGTGTGGTTGAGTAAGCGAAATCTGAATCCTGTAACACCTATAAAATTTTCTCTTGGACCTATTTTTACGGCATTAGGATTTGCTGTGATGATGGGTGGATCAATGGTTGTTGTGGGTGGAGGTCTCGCTTCCCCTTGGTGGCTCATATTAACGTTTACCTTCCACACGTTTGGAGAGATATGCCTTTATCCCACAGGCATGAGTGCAACAACAAAGTTGGCGCCTAAGAATCTGGTTGGCCAGCTTATGGGAATCTGGTTCATGAGTCTTGCATTCGGTAACCTGATTGCAGGATTATATGCTGGGGAATTTGATAGAAAAGCGATTGAGGCTAATCCACATATGCTGGTGGATCTATTCAGTTACTTCTCAATGATCATGCTTGGAGCCGGACTTCTTATACTCATACTGTATAAACCTATTCGCAAGCTGATGGGCAACGTTCGATAAGAAAGACAGACTCATAAACCTAAACCTATATTTAACTATGGAAGAAACTAAATCTTTCAAACCCTACATTGCCCCCGAACAAAACATTGCTGAGTTCACAGTGAAGTCAGTTGTCTTTGGGTCTTTGTTTGGAATTTTGTTTGGAGCATCAACTGTTTACCTGGCACTAAAAGCTGGCTTAACGGTATCGGCATCCATCCCTATTTCAGTTTTAGCGATAACACTGGGCAGAAAATTTCTCAAGACAACCATTCTGGAGAATAACATTATTCAAACAACAGGATCGGCTGGTGAGTCCATTGCCGCGGGCGTTGTGTTTACGCTTCCTGGGTTTTTATTTCTTTCTCCAGGCGCTGATGGTGTTAGTATTGGCGAAAATTATTTCAACTATTTAACCATTCTTATCCTTGCCGCTTTTGGTGGAATGTTGGGTACATTAATGATGATCCCGCTTCGGAGATCATTGATCGTAAAAGAACATGGAACACTCCCTTATCCGGAAGGAACTGCTTGTGCTTCTGTATTACAAGCAGGTGAACGAGGTGGAGAATTTGCGCGCACTGCCTTTATTGGCATGGGAGTAGCATTTAGTTATGCAATTCTTCAAAAGGTTCTGCATGTTGTATCTGAAACTCCTGTATTCGTTACCAAACAGATCAATAAGTTTTGGCCTTCAGCAACCATCAACGGAGAGATCACTCCTGAATATTTGGGGGTTGGTTATATTATCGGGCCACGTATTGGTGGAGTACTGGTGGCGGGTTCTGTGTTAGCATGGTGGGCAATGATTCCCTTGCTTGCCACATTGGTTGATCCGGAAACGGTAGCACATCAATTAACTAAATTGAACATTAAGCTTACAAAATATGATTGGGATGAGACCACCAAAACGTTTGGCAACTATTCTTATGCTCTATATAATGCTTACATCAAACAGATAGGAGCAGGGGCAGTTGCTGCCGGAGGTTTCATTACCTTAATGAAAACCATACCGACCATTATCAGTTCGTTCCGCGAAAGTGTAAGTTCTCTTAAGGAAAAAGGTGAAGAGGGAGTTTTGCGTACCGATCGTGATTTATCTTTTAGAGTAGTGATTGTTGGAAGCTTAATTCTGGTTGCGCTCTTAGGAGTAATGCCAAATATACCCGGTGATGGAATTGTACAACAATTGTTAATCGGTGTATTGATTGTTGTATTTGGTTTCTTCTTCGTAACGGTGGCCAGTAGAATTGTTGGACTTGTCGGATCAAGTAATAGTCCGATATCAGGAATGACCATTGCCACGTTGATGGGAACTTGCTTGATTTTTACAGCCGTTGGTTGGACCGGAAAATTCTATGAACCAATGGCACTTGTAGTAGGAGGTATGATTTGTATTGCTGCCGCTAATGCAGGTGGAACTTCGCAGGATTTGAAGACTGGCTTCATTGTGGGCGCTACTCCTAAGTATCAGCAATATGCTTTGTTTATAGGAGCAATTGTATCGTCTGTTGCCATTGGCGTAATCATCAAGATATTGGATATCCCATCACAAGAGTTATTGGATAAAGGTGTGACGCATGCTATAGGAGAAGTGTATTCAGCTCCCCAAGCTACTTTGATGGCAACCTTAGCGCGCGGAATTTTATCCTTCAATTTGGATTGGCAGTTTGTAATCGTAGGAGTTTTTATTGCTGTGATGATTGAGCTTTGTGGTATCAAGGCGTTAGCATTTGCTATTGGACTTTACTTGCCCTTATCAACAACGCTTCCGATTTTTTTGGGTGGAGCAGTGAAGGGAATAATCGATTGGAAATCAAAAGACAAGAATGTTTCAGCCGAAGAGTCTGAATTGAGTAAAGGTAATTTGTTTGCAACGGGATTGGTAGCAGGAGGCGCTTTAATGGGAGTAATCGCAGCGATCTTTGTAGTTTTTCTTCCGGATGTAATGGCCTCCGTAAATTTGGAAGGTACTATGCTCTCTTTACTTGGACATGGCGGATACTATATTTTAGGAACGCTCTTCTTTATTGGTATGATGACGATGCTCTTTAGAGTTGCTAATAAAAAATAGTGTATTCGATTCTTATTGGTTTTAAAAAGAAGGTAGCCAGCGATAGCTACCTTCTTTAATTTTAAATAGTGTATCGATTAAAGTTTTGCTATTTTTTCAAAAAAAAGTTCTCAATGGCATCACACACACAACACACACACAGAAATATTTATCCCGAAAATTCTTTAGGCAGAAATGTGTTTTTAGAAATGGTAACACCTTCGAAAGAATATAATCTGTTGTAAGTCAATTGAAAGTAAGTACAAGTTTGAACTTTGTGTTTGTATGCGTGTGAAGCACACTTAAAATTACAGTAGACGAGTTCGCGCCAAATTATCCTCAAATCGAAAATTAAATTTTGCAGAAAAAACGAAACTGAAAACGACTTCGCAAACCGATGTTGTTTTTGATATTACTTTGCTTTAAACTTGTTGAGTAACTGATCAAGAATATTTCCGCCATGTTCATTACTCCCTCTAATGAAGAAAAACTTTTAAAGGCTCTTAGCGATGGAGACGAGCAAGCGTTTCTTACAATCTATGATGAATACTGGTACAAGGTATTTTCAATTGCGTATAAAAGACTTGGCAAAAAAGAAATTGCGGAAGAGTTAACACAAGATTTATTTTTAAAACTTTGGGAAAAGCGCGAGAGCCTGAAGCCGCAAAAGATTGGTAACTATCTTTTTGTTTCCATTAAGAATTCAGTCATTGATCATATTCAATCTGGTCTTGTAGCAAATAAATACATTGATTTTTATAAGTCGTTTGGTGAATTAACTTCCCGGGCGACTCAGAATAGTATTGAGTTTGATGACCTGTCAGAAGCAATTGAAAGAGGATTGTTAAAATTACCGACTAAATCGCAGCAGGTATTTAAATTGAGTCGACTAGACCACTGGACATCCGATCGAATTGCCAAACACTTGAATCTTTCGGAAAAGACAGTAGGTTATCACCTCACGAAGTCAGTAAAATTTATGCGTTCGTATTTGCGCGAATATATTCTCATGGGCTTGCTCTTTGCGACTGTTTGACCCAGATTCTTCTTGTTTTCAGAAACCTTAATGTTCCAGTTAAGGATTTTTATCCAGTTCATCGTCTTTAGTATAGCATCAATCCATAGCGATGAGAATTATGACTAAAGAAGAATTTCAAGAATTATTGAAACGGTATAATGAGGGGAATTGCTCCGAAGAAGAAGCTCGTGAAGTAAATGACTGGTTTGTAAAAATCTCAGACGAAAATCTTGAGTTGAGCGAGTTCGAAAAAACACAAGTGAAAGACCGTATGATTTCTGCTATTCGCAAAACGTTACCGTCAGCAAATAAGAGAGAAAAAGTATATCCCCTTATTTTTCCTATGTTGAGGGTGGCGGCAAGTTTAATACTCGCGATGCTCGTAGTGTATGTATTGGTCAATCGAAACGCTATCACTCCAGTTAAACAGATCGCTCAGGTTCTTTCTTCACCTGATTTAATCGAGCACAAAAACACCACGCAGAATATTTTAAAGATACAGCTTCCGGATTTCAGCACAGTTGAACTAAAACCAAATGCTGAAATTTCCTACTCAAAGAAATGGGATGATCAAAAACGTGAAGTCCATTTAATGGGGGAGGCTTTTTTTGAAGTGGTGAAAGATAGCAAAAGGCCATTTTATGTTTATGGAGGTGAGATTGTGACGAAAGTATTGGGTACCAGTTTCTCGGTAAACGCTACTAAGGATGCTGAAAGCATTGAGGTCTCAGTTCGCACAGGAAAAGTTTCGGTATATGAAGGCGCTAAAGAAAATAATGTTCCTCAGCATGGTATTGATGCAAACGGGGTGATCTTAACACCCAATGAAAAAGTAGAATATTTTGTAAATGATAAACATTGGGTTACCAGCCTGGTAGAAGAACCTAAACCACTTCCAAATTCCAATAAGGCTTTGGAATTTGTATTTAGTAACACTCCGATGAGTGATATTATAAGCAGCATGGAACGAACCTATTCCATTGACATTATTATCGAAAATGAAGCTTCTTATTCCTGCACTTTCACGGGTGATGTCTCGATGATGGAACTGTATGATATACTGGATATCATCTGTAAATCGACCGGAACGAACTATGAAGTAAAGGGAACAAAAATTTTAATAACCGGAAGAGGATGCCAATAAACCTTTTAATAAAAACAACCTAAATCCACTATACTATGAATAGAAACTATACTTAAAAAAACAAGGTCGACAGTAAATTTTACTGCCGACCTATAGTCCTTGGACATCCTGCAAGATGCCCAATGTGTCTTGTCAATAAATTTCCACTCATAAACAAAACTTCATAAAGTTATGAAAAAACTGCCTTGGCTGCAATGCTATGATTTAATGCTATTAATCATGAAAATCTCAGTTACACAGTTCGCAATCGCTTTGGTCTTTAGTTCATTGGCCTTTTCCAATGGCACTAATGCACAAGGTATCCTGGATAAGGAAGTAACGATTCGGATCGATAATATTCAATTGAAAAATGCATTGAATAAACTTGAGAAATTGGTCGGGACTAAGTTCGCCTATAGTCCTAATATCGTCCGCGATCTGGAAAAAGTGACACTCAACGCGGATAAAGAGAAGCTAGGAGACTTGTTAAAGAATTTACTTTCCCCAATGGGAATATCGTATCAAGTTATAGCGGATCGTATCTCTTTATTTAAAGCTCCCATTGATCCGAATTCCGCAACTGCTCAGGCAGATGGTTATAATAATTTACTGCTGATCGCAATAACCGGAAAAGTAACGGATGAAAGCGGTGCTCCCTTACCTGGAGTTAACATTCTTGTTAAAGGCACAACGAATGGAACAACAACAGATGCTCAGGGTAACTATAGCATCAATGTTGAAAATGAAAACGCAACGCTGATATTTAGTTTTATCGGATTTGAAATACAGGAAACAACGGTTGGGGCAAGAACTCAAATCAACATATCGTTGCTACCGGATATTAAATCATTAGATGAGGTTCTGGTTATTGGATATGGTACCCAGAAAAAATCTGATCTTACCGGTTCTGTCGGAACCGTAAAGGCAGATGAAATTCAAGAGCGTCAGGCACCATCTGTTTCACAGGCCCTTGCCGGAAGAGTTGCAGGTGTGTCAGTAAGTGTGAACTCAGGTCGTCCAGGTGGACAATCGAATGTTAGAATCCGTGGTTTTAGCTCGATCAGTACGTCTAACAATCCATTATATGTTGTCGATGGTGTGATTATGCCGCAAGGAACGCAAACCGATGGATCCTATTCATTGAACAATGCGATTGATAATATCAATCCTTCTGACATCGCTTCTATTGAAGTGCTGAAGGATGCTTCTTCTACTGCTATCTATGGTGCAAGAGGAGCAAACGGGGTGATCATGATTACTACAAAAAGAGGGAGTACTAGTGGTGGGAAGGTTACTTACGATATGCAAATGAGTGTACCGACAATTGGTCCTAATCGCGTGGAGATGTTGGATGCACAAGAGTTTTTAGATGTGGAGCAAAAAGGATGGGACAATATAAAAGTTTATGATCCTGCTGGATGGAATCCTACCGGAGGACCAAACGGAACAGGTTCACATTCTTCCGGCAGACAAGATCCACAAGATGCACGCGCTGCGCTTACCGATATCGGTATTTATTCATTATTTGATGAAAATGGAAAGCCGCTTTACAATACAGACTGGCTAAAGGCATCAACACAAAACAAGCTTTCACAGAACCACCAATTATCCGTAACAGGTGGAAATGGAGATAACAGCTATGGTGTCTTTCTTGGATACAGAGACGATAATGGTCTGCTTCTTAATTCTTATCTGAAACGATACTCAGCGAGATTTGTAATGGATAGCCAGGTAAAATCCTGGTTGAAGATTGGTGGAACATTAGGATACAATAATCAACAAGAGAATATTGTTGATTTCGGTACAGGAGGACTGAATGTTGTGCGTATGATTACAGAGGCACTTCCAATACTCCCTGTGCAATATCCAAATGGAGTTTATTCGCACAATAAAAACTATTCTCCTTCAATAGAAGGTGGACAAAATCCGGTTGATCAAATCGTTCACAATACCTATAAACTTTTAAGTCAGAATATTCTCGGAAATGTATACGCTAGCATCAGACTTGCAGAAGGATTGGAGTTTCGTTCTACACTTGGTGTAAACGTTTTGGAACGTGAGCGCCAACGCTATAATGGAAGACCTGCTCCACAAACGCCAACCTATGTAAACGGACCGAATGAAAGAGGCACGGCCAGAGTTCGAAATGATCGCGAAATGTTTTGGTTGTTTGAAAATTATCTCACATACACTAAGAGGTTTGCGGATGTTCATTCTCTTACCGCTATGTTAGGTACTTCTATCCAGGAAACAAATACGTATTTTTATCAGGCTAGCTCAAGAAATTTCATCACTGATTTTTTCGGAACCAACAACATTGGTGGCGCTCAGGATTTTGCAGTTGACTCGCCCCCGATAAGTTCTGGCGGAACCCGATTTGCCTTTAACTCCTATTTTGGAAGAGTGAACTATGGGTTTAAGGATAAGTACTTATTGACCGTTACAGGTCGTGCGGATGGTTCTTCAAAATTTGGGGATTCTAATAAGTATGCTTTTTTTCCATCAGCAGCTTTGGCATGGCGTATTTCAGAAGAATCATTTCTTAAAGGAAACAGTACCATTTCAAATTTGAAACTTCGTGCCAGCTATGGTTTAACCGGGAATTCCGAAGTGCTTCCGTATTCGTCCTTGTCTTTACTTAGAACCGTAACGGGTGTGGTCAACAATGGGCGCGTAGTGGGTGTCGCTACAAACAGACTGGGTAATCCTGATTCTCAATGGGAAAAAACTGCGCAGTCAGATATTGGTTTGGAAATAGGATTGTTGGATAATCGAATTTCAATTGAAGCTGATTTCTATTATAGAAAAACCACCGACATGTTATTGTCAGCACCACTGCCTGTTACGTCAGGATTTGATGTCATTACTCGCAACGTGGGAAGTATGGAAAACAAAGGGTTCGAATTTACCTTGAATACTGAGAACATTGCAAACAACGATTTTATATGGAATACTACTTTCAATATTGCTTTGAATCGGAACAAAATATTGCAACTGGCTAACCCAGCTCCAATCTTTGGAGTAGGTAATCCTAACTTCACGAACCAGACGGGTGTTATTATGGAGGGACAACCTGTAGGTTCATTCTGGGGATTAGTAAGGTTAGGAACATGGGGAACATCTCCAGAAGAAGTTGCTGAAGCAGCATTGTATGGTGCGAATACCTATCGCGGAAACAATAAGCCGTTGTTGCCGGGTGATGTTAAATACCTTGATGTAAACGGTGATCATGTGATTAATGATAAAGATCGAATGATTATCGGAAATGGAAATCCTAAGTTCTATGGTTCTTTCATTAACAATATCAAATACAAGTCATTTGATTTCTTGTTAGATCTTCAGTACTCATCTGGAAATGATGTGCTCAATATGACGAAGCACTCAGGTGAAGATCGAACAGGTCTTTCCAATAGTTACAGGTCAGTATTGGGAGCATGGACATCGGAAAATCAGAATAGTGATATTGCTGCTATTCGCGATTCGAAGGCAGGATATGTTTCGAATGTTGATACGCATTGGGTTGAGGATGGTTCATTTGTGCGTGGCCGTAATTTGGTAATCGGATATACATTATCAAGCTCATTAACGGAGCGATTGAAGCTTAACAAAGCGAGGGTTTATGTATCGATGCAAAATTTTTTCCTGCTTACTAAATTCAGTGGAAATGATCCTGAGGTATCGACATACACAAACCCGTTTGCACAAGGCCAAACGTTTTTTGATTATCCCAAGCCAACCGTGTATATGTTTGGTGTGAGTATAGGATTGTAATTGTTTCATTAAAATGATAAGTAAAATGAAATTCACTATAAAAAATTTAAGCAAGGTTCTTCTTTGCAGCGCATTGATTGTCGGAACGGGCTGCTCTGATTTTTTGACGGAGGAAGATCCTTCCAACATTGCTCCGGAAACATTTTTTCTCGTTCCTGAAGATGCCGAAGCCGCAGTGTATGGTATCTATGAAAACTTACGATTCCATGCCGATGGAGCCGGGATTTTCGTTTCAAATTTTCAAATGCTCGATGCGCTTAGCGGAACCTCATTAACCGAAACCGCTCAGAATTCAGATCTCAATACGCTGTTAAGCTTTCAACATACAGGTGACAACTTATTGTTGTCACAATGGTGGAGACAATTGTATGATGGTGTGTCTAACGCAAACCTTGCTATTGAGAAGATCCCTACGATCCCTTTGATTCTACCTGAGAATGAGAAAAAGTGGGTCGGTCATGCGAGATTTCTTCGCGCCTTTCACTACTTCTGGCTGGTGAGACTTTGGGGTGATGTTCCTTTGCTGACAAAACCAATTTATGATTGGCAGGATCCTAACGTAACACCACCGCGCGCAAGTTCAGAAAGTGTATATGCTCTAATTGAGGAAGATCTTTTAGCGGCAGAAGCTGCTGGCTTTCCAATGATGGATGCAACCGGATTAGCTTCACAAGCTGCGGTAAAATCATTGTTAGCAAAGGTATATTTGACAATGGCAGGTCAGCCCCTGAACAAGGGAGCAGCATATTATCAAAAAGCGGCCGCTAAGGCAAAAGAAGTAATGGACTATGCGGCAGCCAATCCAAGCAAGATCGCGCTCTTTCCATCTTACGATGATCTTCACAATCCGGCAAAGGAAAATACACTGGAACATCTTTTTATGATTCAGTACGCTGCCGGTATTGCCAATGCTGGTTATCAGGATAAGTTTCTTCCGAACAATACCAACATCACCGCTTCTGGTGAAGTTGGGACTACTGTGCCAAAAGATGACTTCTTAGCTTCTTATGAAGTGGGAGACAAGCGAACTCTGGAGAAAGGGTTCTATTTTAAAGATTATTTTCTCGGTGGAGGAACAGGTTCCCCCTTAACATTGAATAGGTTTTATGTTTTTAAGCATTTTGATGCCCCTGCTAACGGTGCGCCTGGTTCACCAGGAACGGGAAACTCTGGATTAAACTATCCATTGATTCGATATGCTGATATACTATTAACCTATGCCGAGGCACAAAATGAAAGTGGTGCTCCTGATGCTGATGCATACAATGCATTAAAAGCGATTAGAGACAGAGCTGGCCTCGTAACACCTGATATTGGTACATTTACTCAAACAACTTTTCGCGATGCTGTTTTAAAAGAACGCTGGCACGAACTTAGTTATGAAGGCATAACCTGGTTTGATATGATTCGCTTGCGCAAGGTATACGATACTGCAAATGATACCTTTATCGATTTCACAGGTGCTACTTTAAACTTAGCAACATTGGAAGCTAAACATCTCTTGCTTCCTTTGCCAGCTGCAGATTTCAGAAATAATCCGAACCTGCAACCCAATAATCCAGGGTGGTAGTTGATGTAAAAACGAATTGAATAAAAGAATCCCTGTTCCTTTAAATTGGAGCAGGGATTTTTTATCCAATCCAACAGTCTTTTTAATTTATTACTTTCTTCCCCATTTAAAACCTATGCCGGATTTTCAAATCAAAAAATCTCCAAAGTCTTATGATGTATGCATTGTAGGATCGGGAGCGGGTGGCGGAATGGCTGCCTATACATTAGCAAACGCGGGAATAAAGGTGCTGTTGCTTGAAGCAGGACCCATGTATGATCCCGCTAAAAATGTTACTCAACTCAAGTGGCCTTATGAATCTCCTCGAAGAGGAGCAAGTACTCCGTTGAGAAACTTTGGAGATTTTGATGCAGCTTATGGTGGCTGGGAACTTGAAGGTGAACCCTACACACAAAAAGACGGAACAAAATTCGACTGGTTCCGCTCGCGTATGCTGGGTGGGCGAACCAACCACTGGGGAAGAATATCATTGCGCTTTGGTCCTAGAGATTTTAAGCACAGAAGTTTTGATGGATTGGGAGATGACTGGCCCATTAGCTATGATGATGTTGCTCCCTATTATGATAAGGTAGACAGGTTGATCGGAGTTTTCGGATCTAAGGAAAATTTACCGAACGATCCGGATAGTATTTTTCTTCCTCCACCCAAGCCAAGATTGCATGAGCTCTTTATAAAGGAAGCAGGAAGTTCTCTGGGTATTCCGGTAATACCATCGCGCCTCTCCATCTTGACCAAGCCTCTTGAAAATAATAAAAACAGAGGAGCATGTTTTTTTTGTTCACAATGTAACAGAGGTTGTACGGTTTATGGTGACTTCTCTTCTTCGTCTGTGCTTATAAAGCCAGCGATGGCTACGGGTAATGTCGATGTAATTGCAAATGCGATGGTGCGTGAAGTAATCACAAATGAGAAAGGATTAGCAACGGGTGTTTCGTATGTCAGTAAGGACGATATGCAGGAATATGTAGTGAATGCAAAAATCGTGGTATTGGCTGCGAGTGCTTGTGAGTCTGCGCGTTTGTTGTTGAACTCAAAATCGTCACTGCATTCAAATGGTCTGGCGAATTCAAGTAACATCGTAGGGAAATACCTTCATGATTCTACAGGTGCCTCCATGGGAGGAATTCTTCCTAAGCTTGTTGGACGAAAGCGTTATAATGAAGATGGCGTAGGAGGAATGCATGTGTACACACCGTGGTGGCTCGATAATAGAAAATTAGATTTCCCTCGTGGTTATCATATTGAGTATGGAGGAGGGATGCACATGCCAGGATACGGTTTCGGTTTTGGTATGCAAAACACAAACGGAAAGTATCCGGGAAGAGATGGGCAACAGAAAGCAGCCGGTGGTTATGGAGCGTCTTTGAAGGATGATTATCGCTATTTCTATGGTGCTACCTTCGGTATGTCGGGCCGCGGTGAAGCAGTAGCGCGTGAAGATAACTACTGCGAGATTGATCCCACAACAGTGGATAAGTATGGTATTCCGGTGCTTCGATTTCACTACAAGTGGAGTGACTATGAAATAAAACAGGCAAAGCACATGAAGGAAACTTTTGCTGAGATCATTGATAAAATGGGAGGTGTTGTTACTTCCGGAAATGATTCTGCAGAAAATAATTATGGACTTGCGGCTCCGGGAAGAATCATTCACGAAGTAGGAACAACGCGCATGGGGGATGATCCTAAAAAATCAGTACTCAATAAATTTAATCAGGCTCATGATTGCAAAAATGTTTTTGTGGTCGATGGTGGAGCCTTTGTTTCACAAGCAGATAAAAATCCTACGTGGACGATTCTGGCCCTTTCCATGCGCGCATCGGAATACATTATTGATCAACTTAAAAAGCAAAACATTTAGTTATGGACAGAAGGAAATATTTGAAGACACTTGCTGCGGGCACTGCTGGTGTAGGGGTATTACTCCAATCTTGTGACCTGGTTCCTTACAGTGAAGTAAAAGAGGTGACTAAGGCTTTTACTATTGATAGAACTCCGGCAGAATTGCTTCGTGAAGAAAAGCTTCTTGCGGAGAAATTCTTTGATGAGCATGAGATGAAAACAATTCATGTTTTAGCTGATATTATTATTCCAAAAGATGGAACATCAGGCAGTGCATCAGATGCCGGTGTTCCTGCTTTCATTGAATTTATTGTTAAAGATATGCCTCGTTATCAAATACCTTTGAGGGGTGGATTGAAGTGGCTTGATATTCAGTGCATGAAACGATACAATATCGATTTTGTATCCTGCACACCGGCACAGCAACTTGAAATTGTAGATGAAATTGCATACCCGGAAAATGCGAAACCGGAGTTACTACAGGGAGTGGCGTTTTTTAACACGATGCGCGATCTTACGGCATGTGGTTTTTTCACCAGCAAAATTGGGATCAAAGATCTTGGCTATGCAGGTAATACACCTAATCAATGGAATGGTATACCACAAGATGTTTTGGATAAATACAATATGAAATACGATGATCGCACATTGGAGATAAGCGTGAAATTTGATTCATAATTCAAATTTATTTTGTAAGAAGTGGGTTAGAGGGCACGGCAGTTGGGGTTATGGGCAGCGATGGAGTCAGGCAACCTAAACTGTTAATAATTTGTTAAAGCCTTTAAAATACCCCAAGCTGAACCAACCCGTGGCCTTAGCTTACCGTTACGATTTTAAAATCGTAACGATTCTATGTCCGATAATTCCACCACCTCTTCTACAAATAGAAAAGTTTTAATCTGGTTTCTAATCTCCTTACTTATTGCACTGCTGCCTTGGCTCTTGTTGATGGATTGAAGCAATACTTCGTGCGAAATCGTAAAGTGTTAGCCTATCGATGCCGGATAGATAAATTGTACTTACGTTGGGTGATGTAGTAATTTCCCTGCACTGTTTTAAACCTTGCAATAATGTTGACTATTTTCTTTAGTGATTCACCTTGTCGAACGAAAAATGAGAGCCGTGCTCGTCCAGGCTGATCTTCACTGAACGTAAGTTTTTTAGCCTTTCCCCCAATGTATTTATCATCGGTAAGCTCACCCTCATAGTAGGTAACGTCTTTCACTTTTTCCGACATCGTTAATACAAGCCGGTATTCTTCTTGCGAATAAAGGTAATCTTCAGGGTGAATATTGATGGTTGGATATTCTTCTTTTAATGTACCATTTAGATAATACTCCTTTAATCCGATGCATTCAGCGCCATGGAAGTAAGGTGCTTCCGAAGCGAGCATACCGTCTTTCCTGTATTTTTTCTGAATGCCATTAACCCGGTTGCTATCGTAAGGTGTTTCCTGCAGCAAGACACCATCCTCATAATACTTCCTGGCAAATCCATGTTTCATACCATTAACATAATCGGTCTCTTGAAACACTTTGCCTGTTAGATAGAACTCTGTAGCTTTTCCATTCCTCTTTCCGTTTTTGTAGGGGATCTCCGCCCGGGGTGCTCCGTTTGAATATTTGGTTTTCAGAACGTTGTTTACGGAATCAACAGAAGATGAACCGGTGTTAGTTGAAAAATTACAAGAAGAAAAAAGTAATCCTGAAACGGCAATAAACAATACAATCCGAATAACCATAACTACTGCTCTTTTTAGAGATTAAACCTGGAATTTAAAATTATAAAAAAATAGCCGACTGATAAGTCGGCTATTTTTGTTTTGAAGTACCTCAGGCCGGAATCGAACCGGCACACCTTACGGTACACGATTTTGAGTCGTGCGCGTCTACCAGTTCCGCCACTAAGGCATGTAATCTGCCTTTCCACTCAATTGGGTTGCAAATATGTAGAAACTTTAGGTGTTGCGCAATTTACAGTTCAATAAATTTTACCAATGAAAAGGCCTGTGTTCGGGCTGAGAATAGTGTCTTTACCCTGCCCCAAACCTTGCCAAATAATTCGGATTTGCGATAATTCTCAAGATCGCCTGCACCATTCCATTCACTTACGGTTGTGAAGCAAAGCGGATCCAGCTCATCTTTCATTAACCGAAGGTGAGTGCATCCCGGAAAATTGCGAATGGCCACTTTGTTTTCATTAAAAATCTGAAGGAATTCTTCTACTCCAGCCTCTGTAAAATTCATCCGTACAATACGTGTTATCATGGTGGGGGAATTTAAACTTTAAATTTAGACACTGGATTTAGAAGCTTAGACATGACTTTGTACTTCGCACCTCGAGCTTCGTACTTCAAAGCTTATTCCTCAAAGAAAATATTTACTGTACTATCATACCCCAATCCGAGAAGTTCGGAGGCGTTGCCTTTGTAGATTCCAATTTCAAGCAAACCGATACTGTTAAATACAATAAAGCATTCGCCTTGTTCAGCTTGGTTGTAATGGGTTTGAATGCGCCTGAATTTTTCGCCTCCAAACTGAACTGTGTATGCTTTTCCCTTACTTAAAATATCGAACGGTTCTCTTGGTATGTTGGTGATCAGGTTCCCAAAATGATCGACCCGAATAACTGTTCCGGTAATTTGTTTTTTTGTTGCCTTTACTTGACGATCAGTCATTTTCTTAAAGGTAGGCATGGGTTTGCCCAGGCTTGTTATGGCAACTCCGCTGGCCAACTTTACAGCAGCGGGTGCAAAAATATCACGCTCCGGAAAGGTTGTGTTAATGGTGTTGATGGAGTTAAGCTCAACCAATGTTTGATGACTCTTATCGCTGATCAAACCAAATAATCCATTATCACACCCAACAAAAAAATGATCTTCAAGTTGCAATGCTATGAACGAATCTCCACGGTTGCCGGTTGAATCCACACCGACAAGATGAATGGTACCTTTTGGAAAATCGCGAAAGACGGCTCGTAAGACAAAGGCAGCGTGCCCAATATCGGAAGGCTTGATTTTATGACTGATATCTTCTATGCGAATACCGGGATTAATGCTGATAATTTTTGCCTTAATTGCCGCTACGTAATGATCGTTTTCGCCTGAATCCGTAAGAAGAGTAACGATGGCCATGCCGTAGATATTCGCTAAATTTGAAACACGAAAATAAACACTTTTAGTCCATATTCCTTTATAAGTTCCAAATTCACAGTTTCTGGTTCAAAGTCTAAAGATTAACGTTTTGATTGAAAAAATAATATTACTCGAAAACATTTCCCTTATCGATTTTTTGGGAGTTGAAAATAAAACCATTGATACCCTGGCTGCGGCTTTTCCAAAAAGCAAAATCATATCACGCGGTAACGAAGTGTTGATTAAAGGATCAACTGAAGAGATTGTACAAATTGACGATATCCTAACTTCTTTGGTAGACCACTATCATCGCTATGGAAAAGTGACGGAAGAGAATGTGCAGAACTATTTGGGTAGGGAGCAAGAGATACTTGTGAGTGATCTGGCGGATTCCAACGATGACGTTATCGTCTATGGAACACGAGGTAATCCGATCAAACCAAAATCAGTTAATCAGCAGAAGCTTGTTCAGTTAGTAAAGGAAAATGATTTGGTATTTGCCCTCGGCCCTGCTGGTACAGGTAAGACTTACATATCCGTTGCACTTGCGGTGCGCGCGCTGAAGAATAAATGGGTGAAAAAAATCATCATCACTCGTCCCGCTGTAGAGGCAGGTGAAAACCTTGGATTTCTTCCGGGCGATTTAAAAGAAAAGATAGATCCCTATTTGCGCCCCATTTACGATGCGTTGAATGATATGCTTCCATTTGAAAAATTGAAGTATTACATGGAGCGCGAGATCATTGAGATTGCACCACTTGCATACATGCGCGGACGGACGTTGAATAATGCTTTTATTTTATTGGATGAAGCACAAAACACGACTCCAATGCAAATGAAAATGTTCCTCACACGCATGGGTCCTGAGTCAAAGATGATCATTACCGGTGATGTGACACAGATCGATTTACCTATTCGCCAGCAATCGGGATTGAAAGAGGCAGCCCGGATTTTGTCGAATGTAAAAGGAATAGGCTTTATTGAATTGAGCGAAAAAGATGTTGTACGTCATCGCCTTGTGCGTGATATTATTGAAGCCTATGGCCGGGAGAATTTGTAGTTGAAATTTTCTACCTTTCTACATGGTTGCATGGATACCGTATCCTTTTGTTCGCATCGTTGTATTTTTTATAGCGGGTATTCTGTTGGGTATTTATCAGCCTGATATTATCAATGAAACTCTTGCCCAGTTTATTTTAGGTGCGTTTGTAATCCTGTACCTTGCTCTCTTCTTTATTTCGCAGAAGCGAGAAAAGATCAACCTTGGTTTTCTTGGACTCGCCACTATTTTTCTTGCTGGTTATGTTCAATTACTTTCTCAAACTGAATCGAGACAAGCTGAACATTTCATCCATTTCAACAAGTCAATAGAATATTATAAAGCAGTTGTAGCAAGGTATGCGGAGGAAAAGGACAAATCATGGAAGTTAGAAGTCAACTTGATAGAACTGAAGAGTGATGGAAAGTGGGAAACGAGTGAAGGAAAAATTGTGTGTTATTTTCCGAAAGAAGATTTTAACAAACCATTTCAGTATGGTGATGTATTGCTGGTGAAAGGCAATCCGCAGATTGTGCAGTCACCCTCTAATCCGGGTGAGTTTGACTATAAGCGATTTCTAACCTTTCGAAATATTTATCATCAGCATTTTATCAAACGAGAAAATGTCAAATGGTTGCAAAGCGATCCGCCCAATTACTTTCTTTATTATTCAATCAAGGCGCGTGCGTGGGCTGATTCTACTTTGTATGCAAATGTTAATGGTGAACGTGAGCAAGCCATTGCTTCTGCTTTAGTATTAGGCGTTACAGATGGTTTAGATAATGAATTGTTAAGTGCATATTCTGCTACCGGGGCAATGCATGTATTGGCAGTATCCGGTCTTCATGTTGGTATTATTTATTGGATCATTCTGCTTTTGTTTAAGCCATTAACCAAATCAAAATCGGGCGAATGGACATTAGCTGTTTTGAGTTTTATTATTCTTTGGTCATACGCATTTGTTACCGGCTTGTCACCTTCCGTACTTCGGGCAGTTGCTATGTTTTCGGTTGTGGCTATTGCGCGCCCTGCAAATCAACGGACGAACATTTACAATACATTAGCAGCGGCCGCATTTCTTTTGTTGATCTACGAGCCCTACTTTATCATGTCAGTAGGGTTTCAACTTTCTTTTCTTGCTGTGTTAGGTATAGTGTATTTGCAACCTTCGCTTTATGCATGGTGGGAGCCAGGATCAAGATTCTGGGATGAAGTATGGAAGATTACCTGCGTTTCCATTTCGGCTCAAGCGGCTACCTTTTCATTGGGACTATTATACTTCCATCAGTTTCCAAATTACTTTCTTATTTCTAATCTGTTTGTTATTCCCATTTCATTCGGTGTCTTAGTGGATGGTCTTGTTGTATTGGCTTTTGGGTTTTTTCATCCGCTTGCAAGTTTCTTCGGATTGATATTGGAATGGTTTATAAAGGCAATGAATTTTGTTGTATTTACGGTAGAGGATTTCCCATTTAGTCTTGTTGAGAATATTTACATTAATACCTTTCAATGTTGGACGATCATGCTTTTTATTATTGCTATCGTTTGGGTTTTGGAGTATAAGAAATTCTCTTACTTGTTGGTCTCGGTTTGCGTATCGTTCGTAATTGCAATAACCTGTTGGATTCATTTTGAAGAAGATGTGAATACCGAACGATTAATCGTTTATAAAGTAGCGCATCACAGTGCCTTTGATTTGATTGATCATGGACAAGCTTTATTTTTTACAGATTCAGCTTTGTATAATGACCATGAGAAGATGCGGTTTCATATTCAACCCAATCGACTGATTAGAGGAGTAGGTAATGTTCAGTCAGGATATGAAAAGCTGGATAATATAGCAAAGAAAGACGGCTGTACTTTATTGGTTTGGAAACAAAAGACTATCCTCGTTCTCAATCAAAGTACATTTACATTACCGAATGATTTGAAAGTAGATTATCTTATCGTTTCTCAAAATGCGATTAAGGATTTGACAGCTATTCAAAATCACATTCAAGCAGATAAAATTATTTTTGATAGCAGCAATTCATTTTATCACATAGATAAGATGTTGAAGCAGGCAAAAGAATTGCATATCAATGTATATTCTGTTTTGCATAATGGAGCCTTTGAAGTAAAGACCTAACCTATTTTTATGAAGTACATAGATTACTCAGTTAAAAATCGAAAAGCTTTTATAATACTCAATAGACCTGAAAAGAGGAATGCATTGTCGCACGAATTGGTGGCTGAATTGAAGGATGCATTTCAACAAGCAGAGAAAGATGAGCAAGTTAAGGTCATCATCCTAAAAGCTAATGGTGAAGCATTTTGTGCGGGTGCTGATCTGGCTTACCTTCAGCAACTTCAAAGTTTTACGCATGAAGAAAACCTGGCAGATTCTAATCACTTAAAAGAATTATTTCTTAAGATTTACTCCTTAAATAAAATAGTCATCGCTCAAGTTCAAGGTCATGCCTTGGCTGGAGGTTGTGGACTTGCAACAGTATGTGATTTTGTATTTGCCATTCCGGAAGCAAAGTTTGGATATACAGAAGTGAAGATTGGATTTATCCCCGCAATCGTAATGATATTCTTGCTTCGGAAAATAGGAGAGGGAAAGGCAAAGCAAATATTACTCACGGGTGATTTAGTTACAGCGGATGAAGCTGTGCAATTGGGTTTAGTGAATAAAGTTATTGCATCAAATGAAATTGAAAATCACGTTGAAACATTTGCTCAGCGATTGATAGATACAAACTCTCAACACGCCATGATGCTCACAAAAAAAATGATAGCCGATGTGCAAACGATGACGTTAGAAGAGGCGCTAACGTTTGCATCAAAAATGAATGCAACGGCACGTGAGAGCGATGATTGTAAGAAAGGTATTGATGCATTTCTTTCGAAGAAGAAAATCTCCTGGTAATCTTTAAAAGGGGAAGAAAAAGCACTTCAATATTACGGCATATTGAAAAGTTACTTATAAATGTTTTAATCTCATGGGATAAACTCATTAACCCCATGAAAAACTTTTTAACCTTATTTTTTCTACTCTCATCCTTTTTCACCTATGCGCAAACCTATACAGGCGATAGCTGGGGTCAAATAAAGACGAACGGAACGGGCACCATTACACTGGCTTATGTTGAAACACCAAGTTTTGTTTACAAAGATAAGTCTGGAAAGGTGACCGGTATTTGTGTCGACATCATGACTGATTTTGTAAAGTGGGTGAACGACACGAAGGGCGTAAAGCTCGGAAGTAAATACGTTGGTGATGGATCCAACTTTAAGGGAATGTATGAAAAGGTGAAGGGATCAATTGGTGGTGTTGTAGGATTAGGAAATGTAACGATCACGGAAGAACGAAAGAAGGAAGTAAAATTCAGTCCACCGTTCATTACCAACTTTGCCATTCTTATTACCAATGGAAGTGTACCAACCTTGGCCAAGTTTGAAGATTTACCTACTACTTTTGTGGGCTTGACGGCATATGCTGCGAAAGGCACAACAAACGAAAAGAGAGTTTTGGAATTGAAACAAAAGTATTTTCCAGCAATGAAAACTACGGCAACCACAACCAGTCAGGAGACACTGGAAAAAGTGATCAGTGATCCGAAAGGTTTTGCTTATCTCGACCTGGCGTTCTATCTCGAAGCGGTGCAAATGAACAAGGGTATTAAGCGTCATCCGATTGGTGATAAGGCGGCTGAACAATTTGGTTTCATCATGCCTATGAACAGCGACTGGTCTCCTTTGATGTCGGATTTCTTTGCAGCCAACGGAGGATACCTTAACTCACAGGAGTATCGCTCTATATTGCTAAAACATTTAGGCGAACCGGGTATGAAACTGATGAAGCTTGCTGGTAAGTAACCTGCCTTACAGTATTTGGAAGCCATGGTAACATAGCTTTTTCTTTTTCTATCCGTAAGTAAGAAGTGACATCGATCCATAAAATTTCTTACTTTCGAACTTTCTACAACCATCAATGAAAAAAATTCTTGTTGTTTATTTTTCGCAGTCAGGTCAGCAACGATCTATTCTTGAATCTCTTGTAAAACCGTTAGTAGGAGCAGGACATACTGTTCACTTCGAAGCAATTGAGCCAGTTCAGAAATATCCTTTTCCCTGGAGTGCATTTCAATTCTTCAATGCCTTTCCGGAAACGTTTATGCAGAAACCTTTGGAACTCAAACCAATTTCTGCTAAAGCATTTGAAGAATACGATTTAGTTGTGTTGGGATATCAGCCTTGGTTCTTAACGCCATCGCGACCGATGAGTTCTTTTCTTCAGTCGACAGAAGGACAAAGAATATTGAAGGGAAGAGATGTTATCACCATTCTTGGTTGTCGCAACATGTGGTTGGGCGCTCAAGAGAAAGTAAAGCAATGGCTACAAAAATCCGATGCGAAATTAGTAGGACATATTGCACTCATTGATAAGAGTGGAAACCTCACAAGCCTAATCACTATTCTGAGATGGATGCTCGCAGGAAAGAAAGATGCTTTTTGGTTTTTTCCTGCGGCTGGTGTTTCGACAAGTGATGTTGAGCATGCCTCCGTTTTTGGGAAACTTATCAACGATGCGATTACATCGAATCAATTTGAATTACTCCAACATCAATTAAACCAGAATGATGCGATTGAAATTAAACCGAATTTAGTAATGATGGAGAGGCGTGGCCAGAAATCATTTTCAATCTGGTCAAAGTTTATAGCTTCGGGAGGCCATATCGATTCTGTTGGTAGAAAAATACGCGTTTATGTTTTCATGATTCTGTTGCCCACGGTTATCATCATTCTAACCCCTTTATTGTGGATACTTTCTGCAATTACATTAGTGGTGAAGCGCAAACAGCTGCAGGATGAAATCACTTATTTTAAACAAACATCATTGAGAAGTTCTTCAAGGACGGTTTAAATAATATACACAAAATATACCATTCGGTATATTTTGTGTATATTTGCGCGTGACTAAATCAGAGCGTACCCGTCAGTTCATAATCGAAAAGACAGCCCCATTGTTTAATACAAAAGGTTATGATGGTACCTCCATGTCTGATCTTATGAATGCAACTGGCCTAACCAAAGGTTCACTGTATGGAAATTTCGAAGACAAAGAAGATATTTCTGTAGAAGCGTTTCGGTATTCTATGCGCAAGGTAAGGGAGATGGTTCAACAGGAGATGGATGGAATTTTAACATACAAGAAACAACTTGCTGCCTTGTGCGATTTTTATGCGCGCTATGTTTTTGATCCTCCTGTTCCGGGAGGTTGTCCTTTACTAAATACTGCTATTGAAGCAGATGATCATCGCATTTCGATGCGTAAAGTAGTAACGAAAGAAATAATGGCTACGGTTGATTTTATTTCGAACTTGCTAAGACAAGGAGTAGAGGCTGGAGAATTTAAAAAAGGAATTAAGACAAACGAAATCGCATATACATTCTTCTGTTCAATTGAAGGTGCCATTATGTTCTCACGTGTGGAACGATCGCGTGAGCCGATTGATATTATTGTTAAACATTGTAAAAGTATTTTGGACCAAATCAGTAAATAATCTATGAATCAGAGAAGAGTAGTCGTTACAGGAATGGGTGCACTGACACCTCTTGGTAATACCGTTTCAGAATTTTGGGATGGTTTGATTTCCGCAAAGAGTGGAGCGGGGCCAATCACACGATTCGACACAACGAAATTCAAAACCAAGTTCGCTTGTGAAGTAAAGAACTATAATCCGATTGATCATTTTGAAAAACAGGATGTTCGCAAGATGGATCCCTTTACTCAGTATGCATTGGTAACTTCTGCTGAAGCCATTAAAGATTCCGGACTTGATCTTGATAAAATTGATAAGACGCGTGTTGGCGTAATCTGGGGATCTGGCAATGGGGGGTTTCAAACTTTTCAGAATGAAATTATCGAGTATGCTAAAGGAGATGGTACACCCCGAATGAATCCGTACTTTATTCCTAAGGTATTGGTTGATATTGCGTCAGGATGGATTTCCATTAAATATGGTTTTATGGGTGTTAACTTTACTACGGTGTCTGCATGTGCAACATCGACTACAGCCATCATCGATGCGATGAATTATATTCGCTGGAACAAAGCAGATATTATTGTAACGGGTGGATCAGAAGCGGCTGTGAACGAAGCTGGCATCGGAGGCTTCAGTGCAATGAAAGCATTATCAACTCGTAATGATGATCCACAAACCGCTTCACGTCCTTTTGATGTTGATCGCGATGGTTTTGTGATGGGTGAAGGTGCTGGTGCACTCATCCTCGAAGAGTATGAACACGCGAAAAGACGCGGTGCAAAAATTTATGCAGAAGTTGCTGGTGGTGGAATGTCTGCTGATGCGTATCATTTAACCGCTACACATCCTGAAGGATTAGGCGCAATGTTGGGAATGAAGTGGGCATTGGAAGATGCAGAATTGAAATTGGAAGATGTTGATTACTTAAACCCTCATGCTACCTCAACCCCCGTTGGTGATAATAGTGAAATGAAAGCGGTGTCAAAATTCTTTGGAGACCATCTCAAGAAGCTACACATCAGTGCTACGAAATCTGCAACTGGACATTTGCTTGGTGGGGCAGGAGCGATAGAAGCGATCATCGCCATTAAGGCAATTCAGGAGAATACAATTCCACCAACAATTAATACCGTTACTATTGATCCATCCTTGCCACAAGGATTGAACATTGTCTTGAAAGAAAAATTTAGCAAAGAAATAAATGTGGCCATGAGCAATACCTTTGGCTTTGGTGGACACAACGCTACTGCAGTGTTTAAGAAAGTGAAATAGTAAGCACAATGGACAAAGCTTAAAGTACGAGGTAGGATCTATAATCTATAGATCCTACCTCGTTCCTACTAATTTTTTTATTCACTCTTCAGCGACTTAACAGGATTACCCAATGCAGCGCGCATGGCTTGTATACTCACAATAATGAGTGCAAGCACCAACGATCCAGCTCCGGCAATCAGTAAAACCCACCATGAAATTTCCACACGATAAGGGTAGCGCTCTAAGAATCCAGACAAGAACCACCAGCCAATAGGTGCAGCGATAACAAAGGCTAAGATTACTAGTCTTGAAAAATCTTTTGAGATTAACATTACAAGACTCGTTACAGAGGCACCCAATACTTTACGAATACCCAACTCTTTCGTGCGTTGCTCAGCCGTGAATGCAGCCAAACCAAAAAGTCCAAGACAGGTAATCAAAATTGCCAATGAAGCAAAGACACCCGCCAGTTTGCTGATCAGGTTGATGGTGGAAAATTTTCTTTCAAAATCATTGTCAGCAAAGCGGAACTCGAAGGGATAATTCGGATTTAGTTTTTTAAAAACTTGTTCAATTTGATCAATCGAACTTTTAAGATCGTCTGTCTTATTAAGGCGAATGGTGATGGTGCTGCTCCAATCTGGATCAAAAAACATGGTTAGCGCTTCTACGGGTCTGTACGGAGAATCCATGATCACGTTTGGCATTACCCCAATGATCTCATAGTCTTGACCATTTGCTTTTATCTTTTGACCTAACGGATCTTTCATTCCCATCAGATCGATAGCAGCTTGATTAACGACTACAGCAGTTGAATCACTTTTAAAATCGCGCGAGAAATCTCTGCCTTCCAGCATTTTTATACCCATGGTTTCTGAGTAATCGTATTCAGTTGCAATGGTAGTAAATCCAACGCGCTGACCTTCAGGCATACCGGCCCACTGCACTTCGTTATTTGAGAAAATGGAAGTGATAGGACTATTACTTTTGCAAACTGATTTTACAACACCTGTGCTCACAAGCGTTTCCCGAATCGTTTGAAAATTGGTTTCCAATTCATTGTTCGTCCAGATTTGCATTAGGTTTTCGCGATCGTAGCCGATGTCACGATTCTTTACATGCATGATTTGCTGATAGATCACCAATGTACCAATGATGAGAAATATGGAGAACCCAAACTGCAAAGTAACAAGTACTTGCCGTGGAGTGCTGGCACCTTTTCCTGCATTTACTTTTCCTTTCAACACTTTAACAGGTTGAAAAGCGGAGAGATAAAAAGCCGGGTAACTACCGGAAAAAATACCAATTACTAAAACCAGTGCCAGCGCGGAACTCCAAATCCAGGGATTAGAATAGTTAACGGAAATATTTTTTTCAACCAACGTATTATATGCTGGAAGTAGTAGCTCCACAACGACTAACGCAAATAAAAAGGAGATAAACGTAATCATTAATGATTCTCCTAAAAACTGGAAAATTAATTCCTTTCTTCTTGATCCCACACTTTTACGAATGCCCACTTCGCGTGCGCGACTTTCGCTTCGTGCCGTAGCTAAGTTCATAAAGTTGATGCAGGCGATGATCATCACAAAAATTGCAATGGCTGTAAAGAGCTGTACATAGTCAATCATTCCTCCGGTATTCTTTCCGTTTTCAAAATTGGAGTACAATCGCCACTTGCTCATGGGATGCAGGAACAGGGTAGCCGTTTGTGCTTTAGGATTGTTGTCTTTAATAAGGTATTTGATGCTGTTGTTGACGTCCGCTTCCTTAGCACCTGGCTGAAGCTGAACATACATTTGAAAGGAATTATTTTCCCAATTATCTTTTGATCTGCGCACCCAACCTTGTGTTGCTTCATAATAAGCGAATGGCAAAACGTAATCAAATCGAAAAAATGATTGTTTGGGCACATCTTTAATTACGCCTGTAACTTTCAGTTCTTCTCCATTGTCAATTTTGATGAGTTGATTAATGGGGTCTTCATCATCAAAGAAAGATTTAGCCGTTGATTCAGTCACCACAATTGAGTTTGGTTCCGTAAGTGCCGTGCTTGGATCACCTTTCACCATGCTAAAGCTGAACATATTGAAAAAATCTTCGCTTGCACTCAATCCCATTTTGTTTAAACGCTTCTCGCCAACTTGCAACATGTTACCTTCTCCCCAGTTGGTCATTACTACATATTTTACCTGGCTCGATTTATTTTTTATGGTTTCTTTCAATGGGAAGGGCATGGAGTTTCCTGTTCCAATACCTTGTGCCCATTGTTGACTTTGATATAACTTATAAATGCTGCCGTAGTTTTTGTGAAAGGTATCGAACGAGTATTCATCCGCTACCCATAAAAGAATTAATATACTTGACGCAATGCCTATGGCTAGTCCACCAATGTTGATGAAAGAGTAAGCCGGATTTTTAATCAGACTCCGGATGGCGATTTTAAAGTAGTTGCGTAGCATGGTGTTCTTTGTTTGTTGATCGTTAATCGTTGTTCGCCAATCGGTATATGTTTAGAATTCTCTGTCACCGATTACTGACAACCAATAACCGAATACTGGTTTTATTCACTCTTCAAACTCTCCACCGGATTTTTCCTTGCTGCTCTGAACGATTCGAAGCTTACTGTTGTCCAGGCAATAATTAAAGCTGTTCCACCTGCAAGGATGAATACAATCAAATCAAAACTGGTTCGGTATTCAAATCCTTCGAGCCAGTTGCTCATCAGGTAATAGGCTATAGGAATGCCAATAACAAAAGCGACTAGCACGAGCATAATAAATTCTCTTGAGAGCATGCTTACAATTTGAATGACGGATGCACCCAATACTTTTCGCACGCCAATCTCTTTTATTCTTTGTTCGGCTGTGAATGATGCTAACGCATAGAGTCCAAGGCACGCAATGAAAATAGCAAGTCCGGCAAATAGTAAAACAATATTGGAGAGTCGTTCTTCGGTTCGATATAGTTTCGCCATTTGCTGATCGAGGAAGGAATATTCAAAGGAGGATGGAATGATTTTCTTAAAAATGGTTTCAAGTTGTTTTACGGTGGATGCTAAATCTTTCGTTTGAACTTTTACCAACAGATACGTAAACCTTTCTGTGCTTGCATTGTGAAAACAATACGGACCAATTTTCTGATGAAGAGAAGTAACGTGAAAATCTTCCGTAACACCAACAACATCTGTAGGTCCATCAAACCCTTGAATGCTCACCCGTTTTCCGATGGCATCTTCAGGGATCAATCCTAAATAATCAGCGGTTGATTTATTGATGACCACCTGCACAAGTGTATCCTTTGGATCTTTGTTTTCAGGAAGCGTTTTTCCTGCTAGTAACTTTATCCCAAGCACATTCAATACTTCATGTGTCGCTCGTGTGGTGAGAATAGCAGCACCTTGATCTGTGCCTCCTTCACGAACAATATTTCTGCTGCTTGTACCAATGCCGGGGTAGGATTGACTTCTTGCTACGCTCATTACTTCAGCAAGTGATTCAAATTCTGTTTTAACCGATGCAATCTGATCGCGATCTTTTGCTGCTGATACCATAACAGCAATTACTTGTTCGGGTTGGTAGCCTAGTTTCTTATCGCGAATGAAATTCATTTGCTTGTAAAAGATCATTGAACAAATGATCAGAATAATGGAAATTGAAAATTGAAATACAACCAATCCTTTTCGAATAGAAGATTGCCTACCAGAATTAGAAGTTTTCTGCAGGGCCAACTTCGGTGAAAAAGAGGAGAGGTAGAGTGCTGGATATGCACCCGATATAAAAGTAAGGAACAACCAAACGATCCCGAATGAAATCCAGAACCAGCCTTGATTGATGAAATCAAGCGATATATTTTTTCCACTCAATTCGTTGAATACAGGAAGAGCAAGAGTGAAGAAAGTGATTGCAATCAAAAGCGATAGCAAAACAAAAACAGAAGCTTCAAAATAGAATTTCCGGTTGAGCTGCCCGAATGTTGCTCCTAACGTTTTAGCAATACCCACTTCTTTGTTTCTTCGCTGCGCTTGGGCGGTGGTCAGGTTCATATAATTGACTGCAGCAATCAACAGGATGATGAGTGCTAATCCTATTAAAATTTTTACCTGTTTATAATCGCCATACTCTCTTCGATCAATACTGGACGTCAGATCACCGGAATGTAATCGAATATCCAGAAGGGGTTGAAGGGTAATCGAAAACCAACGATTATCTTTCTCTATGTTATGCTCTAGCATTGCTGCGATTTTTTTATCAACCGCTTCTTTCGTTACATCATTGTTTAATAGAAAATAGGTATCAAAACTTGCATTACCCCAATTTTGATTTTTCTCTGCACCAAACCAATTCGAAGAGAACGAAGCAATGAGCTGACATTGTAGAAATGAGTTCGAAGGGAAATCGGAATAGATCCCGGTAACTTCGAGATTTGTTGTATTATCAACGAGAAGATTTTTGCCGATCGGATCTTCATTGCCAAAATATTTTTTAGCAGACGATTCGCTTATCACTACGGTGCCCGGACGATCCAATACTTTTTTAGGATTTCCTTTTATAAGCGGAATCGTGAACACATCAAAAATTTCAGGGTCAGCAAAAAACAAACTAGACTCTGAAAACTTTTCAGTCTCGGTTGATATAAATCCTATATCACCAAAGTTGTGATGAAAGACGCGCGTAGCTTTTTCGATCTCCGGAATTTCTTTCGCTGCTGTCGGTCCAAGTTTATTGGGTGATCCTCCCCACTTCATGGTTTGTCCGTCCCAGTCGGCACTGATGATGGAGCGATAAACTCTGTCTTTCTTTTCGTGGAAACGATCGTAGGATAACTCATCCACTACATATAAACTAATCGCTAAAAAAGTAATAAGTCCGATCGACAAGCCAAGAATATTAATCAGACTAAAGGTTTTATTCCTGATTAAACTTCGGATGATGATGATGAGATTGTTACGGAGCATATTTAGTATGGGTTGTGGGTTTAGTATCTGTTAATTATTTCTCATTCACTTCTTAAACTTTTTGATGGATTCATTGCTGCAGCCCGAAGTGCTTGTATAGAAACAATAATTAATGTTAATGCCAATGCAACTAAACCTGTTACGGGAATGATCCACCATGAAATAGTAATGCGATACGTAAATCGATCAAGATATTTATTGACTACCCACCAGGCAAGTGGAGCACCCATTACAAAACCAATAAACGCGAGGCGTGTAAAATCTTTTGAAATTAATGTAATAATGCTCGTTGAGCTTGCGCCCATTACTTTGCGTATTCCTATTTCTTTTGTTCGTTGCTCTGCAGTAAATGTGGCGAGACCAAAAAGTCCAAGGCATGTGATGGAGATAGCCAGAAACGCAAAGAGTGATGCCAGTGTACCTACTAGATTAATATTCGAAAACTTCCGGGCAAACTGTTCATCTACAAATTGATATTCAAAAGGATACGATGGATTGAGCTTTTTAAACACACTTTCTGCTTTCGATAGGGTAACGTTGAGATCTGCAGTTTTCTCCAATCGAATGGTAACAACTTCTGCCCAGCCTGGGTTAAGGAGAAAAAATCCAGGCTGAACATCTTTAGACGGTGAGGCCATTACAACATCATTGATCACACCCACAACGGTCCACTTACGGCTCCACAAATCAACTTTGAGTCCGATCGGATTTTCCACACCAATTGCTTCGACTGCTGCTTTATTTAGAATCATAGCGCTCGAGTCGCTTTTAAAATCTTCTGAAAAGTCACGTCCCTCTGCCATTTTAATACCCATGGTTTTGGAGTAATTGTATCCGATTACTACTCTTGAAAAAAGAATTTCCTGGCCTTTCGGTTTTCCTGACCAATCCAATGTATTGTTACCATAAATTTCCGTTACTGGACTGCTGGATGTCGTGATATCTTTTGCAATGCCAAGGGAAAGTAACTGGTCTTTAATTGCGTTGTAATTTTTATTCAGCTCTTCGTTACCTGTTACCATAATTAAATTTTCACGGTCATATCCAACTTCACGTGCTTTTACATGTTGAATCTGTTGGTAAAACGCAATGGTTCCGACAATGAGAAAAATGGAAAAGAAATACTGAAGTGAGACCAATATTTTTCGAGGTGCAGTTGCGCCTCTGCCCACTTGAGCTTTTCCCTTCAATACCTGAACAGGATTAAAGGATGATAGGTAGAATGCCGGATAGCTTCCTGCAAATAAACCAGTAATGAGAATAAGTGACGTGGCCATGAGCCATATTATAGGTGAAGAATAATCAATGAAGAGATTCTTCTCAACAAGATTGTTGTAAAAGGGCAAAGTAACTTCCACCAAAACCACCGCTAAGAAAAATGCAAGTGCGGAAATGAGTATGGATTCACCAATGAATTGTCCGATGAGTTCCCTGCGCCTTGAACCAATGGATTTGCGAATACCCACTTCGCGTGCCCGATGCTCGCTGCGTGCTGTAGCTAAGTTCATGAAATTGATACACGCGATGATGAGTATAAACATACCTATTATAGTGAATGAGAATACAGAATCAATTAATCCACCCGTTTGTATTCCATTTTCGAAACGCGAGCGCAAGCGCCAATCGTTCATGGAATGGATGAACAAATCGACTTTTGCATCTTTTAACTTTTCACGAATTACATTTTTTATGTGCGCATTTACTTCAGCAAGTTTAGCATCGGGTTGGAGTTCAACAAATACCTGAAACGATTGATCCTCCCAATCATCACGATTATTCTTTAGCGGTTCGTCTCCGGAAAACAGATTCCAGTTGCCGAGAAACTCAAATTGAAAAGAAGAATTACTGGGAAGATCTTTTAGAACACCACTTACTTTTAAATCGAATTGATTGCCTAATCGAATGGTTTGGTTCATAGGGTCGGTATCGCCAAAAAGTGATTTTGCTACCGACTCTGTGATGATGATTGAAGACGGATCTTTGAGGGCAGTTAATGGTGACCCTTTGGCAAACGGAAATTGAAACATTTCCAAGAACTCAGGAGTTACAAATTGACCATTCTTCGTGATTTTATTTCCCTCAGCATCCATCAAATATTTGTTGAGCCATTGCGCGACACATGTGTTTTTGATGCGATTATCATACGTTTTAAGGAACTCATAGGTAGGAAGAGGTACAGCCTGAGTCGAGCTTATGTTATCACTAAATTCATTATGAAGCCAAAGCTGACCGAGTTGGTCTGCATTTTTGTGAAAGCGATCATACGAGATTTCATCCCAAACCCAAAGCGCAATTAAAACACTGCATGCAATACCAATTGCAAGTCCACCGATATTGATAAAGGAATAGACTGAGTTTTTTAATAAACTTCGTATAGCGATTTTGAAATAGTTACGGAGCATATTCTAGATTTAAATCTGTGTTGTTATATCACTTTTAATTTCCAGTTACTGGTATCCGGTAACCTTTTATTCGTTTCTCAAACTTTTCACAGGATTAACTGTCGCGGCCTTAATGGATTCGAAACTAACGGTTAGCAATGCAATGAGCAAAGCGACTGCGCCAGCATAAACAAATACCATTATGCTGATCGGAACTTTATAGGCAAAACCTTCCAGCCATTGAGTCATACCATACCAGGCAATGGGTATTGCAATGATCAAGGCAATAATAACCAGCTTGATAAATTCAGTCGACATCAAGCCAACAATCTGATTGACACTGGCTCCCATTACTTTCCGTACACCAATTTCTTTAAATCTTTGTTCGGCCATGAAAGTAGAAAGTCCATAAAGACCCAGACATGAAATGAACATTGCGATAAACGTAAAACTTGTGATGATGCTAGCCACTTTGCGGTCTTCATCATATTGTTTTTGAATATTTTCATCCAGAAAAGAATATTCAAAAGGTGTATCACCCACTAGGACTTTCCATTTTTCTTCGATTGCCGTAACGGATGATTTAAAATCTTCTGTATTGAGATTTACAATCATATGTCCAAAATGATGGGTTGAATCAGCTAACTCAAACATGGTCGGATAGATTTCTTGTTTCAGACTCGTTTGATGATAATCTTCCATTACACCAATTACCTCAAATTCATGCTTTTCTCCCTGCCATTCGAAGTACAGCGGTTGTCCGATTATCTTCTCCGGTTCGAAACCAAACTTTTTAGCAGAGGTGCGATTTACAATTAATTTGTGATTACTGTCAGATGCGCGGTTGGTTGAGAATGTTCTTCCGGCAATCATTTTGATGTTCATCATTTCAAGGTATCCTTGGTCTACCGTATTGCGTCTGTTCATTATGCCATTGTCCATGCTGCCTCCTGATGTATAAAAACTCATATCGCTCCAGATCTGAGAACCCGGAATATATTCAGTAGCTGAAACTGATTTTGTAAAGGCTTCTTTTTCTATTTCTTTTTTCAATGTCTCGTAACTTCTCATAGCAGATTCTGTTCGAAGCGGCAGAACAATTTTAGCGTGTGCATCGAAGCCTAGATCTTTTTCTTGTATGAAGTTAAGTTGTTGAGTGATGATCACCATGCCACACACCAACACAATAGCAATCATAAATTGAAAAACAACAAGCGATCTTCGTAATAAGCTTGAGGCGTTACCTAAAGCGAGCTTACCTTTTAAAACCTGCGCGGGTTGAAACGATGATAAGTACAGTGCCGGATAACTACCCGCGATGATACCGGTAGCAAGGGTTATGATCGCGAGCGTGATTGCAAAATACAGTACGTTCTCACTACCAAATGAAATTGACTTATCAGTGAGCTGGTTGAAAATTGGTAATGCGGTTTGTACCATCACCACACTGATTAGAATTGAAATCAAAACGATAACCAATGCTTCGCCCATAAACTGTCTGATAAGGGATGAACGGAATGCGCCCATTACCTTCCTCAGGCCAACTTCATTTGCGCGCTTCGTTGCTTTTGCCGTAGAAAGATTCATAAAATTGATGCAGGCAATAAGTAAAATGAAAAGAGCGATTGAAGCAATTACATAGAGGTAAGTAATGCGGGGACTCTTATCAATTTCAGATTTTAAATAGAGGTCTTTTACAGGTTCGAGCGTAAGTGTCTTATAGATCCCCAATGCTTTCATGTCTTCAGCACCGTGTTTAATCAATACCTGATTCATTTTTTTCTCCGTCTCTTCTTCTGATTGGCCGGATTTCAGTTTCACAAATGCTGGCATAAAATTCTGGCCAGCCCACTCACCCTGGGCATTCTCTGACCGGAGGTAGTTTGCCCAGTCAGACGAACTTGTCGCTGAAATGAAGAAGTTGACTTTGTAAACACTTTTCTTATCTGATTTGTAAACACCTGTTATTTTATATTCAGCCGCTGCGCCACCCTGGCTAATAGAAATCATTTTGTCGAGCGCAGGTTCGCTTCCAAATATTTTGTGCGCTATGGTTTCAGTGATTGCAACGGAGTTGGCTTCTGTCAATGCTTTTTTAGGATTGCCTTGAACAAACTCGTATGTAAGTATATCAAAAATGGTAGAGTCTGCTATATAGCCATCAGTTTCATAAAACAGGTTGTCTTCATATTTAATTAAGTTCTGTGCAACACCAGGAGGGTTTACCATTCGGGCAGAAGTTTCAATTTCAGGAATTTCATCCTTCATGGCCATTGCAATAGGAGGTGAGGTAGTACCAAGATTGTCAAGACCCCTTTCTCCTTCAAAGTGAGAGTTTATCCTGTAGATGTTTGCGAGGTCTTTATGATGCTGGTCGTAGCTCCATTCATCCTGAATGTAGAGTGCCAGCATCAGGCAGCATGCAACACCAATGGATAGCCCGAGGATATTGATAATAGAGTATGACTTGTTGCGCAGCATGGTGCGCAAAGCAATCTTCAGGTAATTCTGTAGCATGACAGTGAGTGTTTGACAACATCCCTTGCCAATATCAGTGCCATGACAAAATCTCTATTTTGGAGTGAATTAAGTGGTATTTAGAAAATAGAGTTAATCAAAAGCGAACGGGGGTGTCCGCATGCGGATAGTTGATTGGTATAGGGTAATCAGTAATCGGTGAACAGTGAAGTAACGATTGTAGTCAATTGAGTGTATTCTACTGACTACTGATTACCGATCACGGATTACTTTTAACTAATCTCTCTCTCGTTTGATTTTGACTTTGGCCTGAGGTCCTACCTGTATTGGAACCTTCTCTATCTCAAGGTTAGCAGCTTCAATACCGTAGAGTTCTTCAGTGGGTAAGCTGTGTTCTTTAAGAATGCGATAACCTTGAATGATCAGTCTATCGAAAGTAGAGATCTCACTATCAGAAGATGCCCATGAGTGGATGATGACGAATTTGAAATCGCCCATCATACTGTATTTATGTAGTGACGGATAAGCGCTTACTAAATCAATTTCGCCACTGTCGGCCATGTCGTGAATGATCTGATTGAAGAGCAGGTTCACCCGATGATCCGTTTTAAATCCTAGTCGCATGCGGATGAAGAAACATTTCTTCGGAATGATGGTGTCGACAGAATACTTGCTGGTGAAAGGTGTATCAACTGTATCCACGTGTAGGAACCAATACACATCTGCTCGCTTCGGTCTCTTCTTAAAGATAGAGTATATAATATTAGAGTCAATGTAACGCTTGCTATCTGCGACTGCCAGATAAACAAGATTCGAGGATTCTTTTTGGACGGCAAGATCAGCTTGCAAATCCTGAATCATTCCAACATAATGCTTTAAATCAACAAATTCAGTATGACGTTCACGCAACCATCGGGCCCGAAGTAGGACAAACATCATGAGAAAGAATAAGGATGCAATTGCAAACGTAAACCAGCCACCGTGTGAAAATTTGCTTAAGTTAGAAACTAGAAATGCACCTTCAACTGTAAAAAATACCAGTGCCATTAATGAAGATCGGAAGGTTGACTTCTTAGCGGTAGAGAAATAGTAGACTAATAAGGCCGTAGTCATTAACATATTGAATGTAATAGCAAGTCCATATGCAGCCTGCATAGAATCAGATTCCTTGAAATATATAACCACCATTGAACTTCCTAACAACAATAGCCAGTTAATAGCCGGAACATAAATTTGTCCTTTCACTTGACTGGGATACTGCACGCGAGTTGCTGGCCAGAGTTTTAACTTCATGGCTTCGTTAACCAATGTAAAGGTGCCGGAGATCAACGCCTGACTGGCAATAACGGTAGCCATAGTAGCGAGGATTACACCAAATATGAGTAGCCATTCAGGCATCATGGCAAAGAAAGGAATTGATTCACCTAGCGTCTTTCCCTCTAAAGTAGAGAGCATCCAGGCGCCTTGACCGAAATAGCTTAGTAAGAGACATATCTTTACAAATCCCCATCCTATTCGAATATTGGATCTACCACAATGACCTAGGTCAGAATACATGGCTTCGGCTCCTGTAGTACATAAAAATACAGCACCTAAAATCCAGAACCCCCCCGGGTATTTCACTAATAAATTAAAGCCGTAAATGGGATTAACGGCTTTGAGAATTTCCAAATGGCCTGCTAAATGGTATGCTCCAATCGTTCCAATAAATAAAAACCAAACCAGCATAACGGGACCAAATGTTTTGCCCACTACACTGCTTCCAAACTGCTGGAATAAGAAGAGCAATACCAAAATGACAATGACAATGGTGATGATGGTTTGGTTGGTAATACTTGGAAGAAGTGTTTTTAAACCTTCGACTGCCGATGTTACGCTAATGGCAGGTGTTATAAATCCATCCGCTATAAGCGTACAGCATCCAATCATCGCGGGATAAATAACCCAGCCTGCTTTGTACCTTCTTACTAAGGCATACAAAGCAAAAATTCCTCCTTCACCTTTGTTGTCCGCGCTAAGGGCGAGGTATATGTATTTTATTGAGGTAATGATTGTGAGTGTCCAAAAAACCAGGGAAAGCCCACCAAGGATAAGTTCTTCTGTTATGAGATGATGCCCGACAATAAATCGAAGGGTGTATATAGGAGACGTTCCGATATCTCCATAAATAATTCCCAGTGAAACCAACACACCAGCGGCTGATAAGGGCGTTAGGTGTTTGTCATTTGAAGTCGCCATACTGAACCCCGTCTTTCGATCGGCTCTAAATACACTAATTACAGTTAATCCGGCAAACGCATGTGTTGTTTGCAATCACTACTACTCTAAACTTGTCTGAAATGGAATGGGTATGTAAATATTCAAAAAGGCCAGTAGAAATTAGGTTAACGTTACTGGTTAAGAAAACGGGATATTGAAAATCCAAAGATGTATAACTCCTTTTGGCAATGATCGAAATGGACATGTAGGCTTGCTGCAAGCTTTAAAACGGTCGCAAATTTAACTTCCTTTAGGCAATCGCAAAAAGAAAACGATAATATCTTGGAAATTGAAAAAACAAGCCATCGGGATAATCTGCTATTTAACAGCCAAAAAAAAATATTTTAGCGAGCCCGGTCTTGAACCATCAAAATCAGGAGTACTTTTACGCCCGAATAACCCCTAAATCAAATCTTTATGCTAAAGAAATTATTATTTGCTATTCCGGTTGTTGCTCTTTTCGCAGCGTGCGATAATGGTGAAAAGGTAGCCTTACAATCTAAAGTAGATTCCCTTAAAGTTGAATTGGAAGCCAGCCAAAAAGTAGCCGCTACATTAACTGAAGTGGGCGTGTTGATGGATTCCATCGATGCAAGCCGTCAGTTGTTACGCGTGAACATGGTTGAAGGAACAACCTACGATGACTACAAGTCACGTATGAAGGATATCAATGGTTATGTAAAAGACACTCAAAAGAAAATCGATGATCTTGAAACATCGTTGAAGAAGTCGAATTCAAATGCCGCTGGATTCTCTAAAACTATCAAAAAGCTTAAAGCTGATTTAGAAACGAAGTCCAAAGAAATAGCATCATTGCAAGAGCAGGTTGATAAATTCCGCAGCGAAAACCAAAACCTGATCACCACAGTAGGTATGCAGGAAGCAGAGTTGTCTGACAAGTCAGCTCAGATTGAAACGAAGAACCAGGAACTTGCTTTAATCGAAGCTCGTGTTCAGGAGATGATGATTCAAAGCAAGATGAGTGAAGCAGATGCATACTTTGCCCGCGGTCAAGCCGTTGAAGAAGCTGCAAGACGCACACAACTTGCTCCACGCAAGAAGAAAGAGACTTACAAAGAGGCAATCGAATTGTATAAGAAGGCATTGTCTTTAGGCAAGACTGAAGCACAAGAAAAAATCACAGCATTAGAGAAAAAGATCTAGTTCTGATTAGTTCATTTAAGAAGAAGCCGTCCTGAAAAGGGCGGCTTTTTTTTTGAGCACTGAGTATTTAGTATTGAGTAGTATTGATAAGAATTGACAACTTTGAGCCTTGAAACACGAAGAGTTAAAATCATTCTTAAACGAAAAAGTAGAACAATACAACCGGCCTGGTTTTATTGCGAACGATCCGATTCAAATTCCGCATTCTTATACGAAGAGGGAAGATATTGAGATTACGGGTTTGTTTGCCGCAGTGTTAGCGTGGGGGCAACGCATCACCATTATTAATAAATGCAAGGACTTGTTTCATCGAATGGATAACGATCCACATCGATTTGTTCTGCATCATTCTGAGAATGATTTAAAATTGCTACTGGATTTCAAACACCGAACCTTTAATACAACCGACACACTTTATTTCATTGAATTTCTAAAATGGTTTTATTCCAACCATGCATCACTTGAAGAAGCTTTCTTAGTTCCGAAAGAAGAAACAACAGTAGAAAAAGGATTAATTCATTTTAATAATCTCTTCTTTAGTTTGCCTGATTTTCCTCATCGAACACAAAAGCACATTGCAACACCTGAAAGAAAATCGACCTGCAAGCGGTTGAATATGTATTTGCGATGGATGGTTAGGAAGGATAACAATGGAGTTGATTTTGGTTTATGGAAAAACATTCGGACCGATCAACTTCTTTGTCCTTGTGATTTGCATGTAGAACGGGTGGCACGAAAATTAAAATTGATCAAGCGCAAGCAAACTGATTGGCAAACCGTATTGGAATTATCATCAAACCTGAAAAAGTTTGATCCCATCGATCCGATTAAATATGACTTTGCTTTATTCGGATTAGGTATTGAAGAAGGTTGGTAGAAAGGATAGAAAGACGTATGCTTTCTCAGAAATTTTCTTTGCGTTCTTAACAGGATTTACTTTGCGCCTTCGCGTGAACGGAATTCATCTCACGCAAAGGCGGAAAGGTTTAAATGCAAAGAGCGCAAATGAAAGCTCTGGGGAATAGCGAATCGCCTTAGTTATCTCTTTTCTTTAGCACACCATTCTCTACATACCAGAACTGCGTTGGCTTTTTTGGCCAGGTCTTTAAATTGAAGGCTTCGGTTCCTGTAGCTGAAGCATTATAGATAAAAACTTTTAAAGCGGAATTGTTAACATTCCAAACAAGAGGAGTAGAGACTTCACACTTTTCCGGTGCTTTGCCATTGCTGATCATAAAATAGGCTTGGTTCTTTCCAAACACTTTTGCATTTCCATTCTCATCAATGCACACAGCAGTCTGTTCATCAACGCCAATACCTTTTATTTCAGGAAGCGAAAGATCATGCATCATCCGCGCCAGAAAAGTAACGTGTCTGCCTTGACGATCACGCTGCGAGTAATGTTGATCTGCTAAAGTATTCTTGAGGTAGGAGAGATGGATAAAACTTTTAGAAAGACTCACCAATGTATCATAAGGATTAGCCAATGCATCTGGAGATGTTACCGTTCCCTTTCTTGAATCGAAAACGAGTTCGCTTAGAACGGCACAGCCTGCACTTGTTCCACCGATGGGTATTTTCTTTTTGGTGATTAAATATTCCAAAGCAGACGACACTTCTGAATCGGTCCAGAAGTTTACATAGTTGGCCTGATCTCCTCCGGCAATAAAGATAGCTTCTGCTTCGCGAATGCGTTTACCTACAGCTATGCTCATTGCTTTTTCGCGTGAGTCAATCATCAGGGTTTCTACTGAGTTTAAATCGCCCAGCTCTTTTATATAATCATTGTATCCGGTAGATCCAGAAGCACGGATGATTACAAAGTCTCCTCCTTTTGATCGATCAATCATCCAGGCAATGGCTTCATCGACATCTGTGCTTCCTCCAACCAGGACAATTCCCGATTTCGTTGGAACATTGACATCTCCTTCACTTCCTGTTATGCCAATGCCGAAGTATTTTGACTGTGATTCATCGACTTCATTTGGTTTCACATCTTGTGCAAAAGAGAATTGGAAAGCAATGAGCAGTAAAAGAAAAAGAGAGACTTTAATTTTTATGGGCATATCAGTTGTTAACTAATGTATCATTTGAAAGGATTAAACTTACCATCAGCATAATTAAGAGCACGCTAGCTGCGATGGTGTGAACAATCTCTTTTTTGGTTTTAGAAATAATGAAGGCTACTATAATAAGTAAGGCTGTCAACTGACCAGTCTGACTGGTGATTCCTAAATGTTCAATGAAAAGATTATGCAATACACTTAGTAATATGAGTACAATGGCGATGAAATAGTATCGTCTGTAGTTCACGAAGTAAAATTCTTTTGCATTAAACTGCTGATCATTGTTGGAAGGAAAAAGAAGATGTGCCAACACGTAGAGCACAATCGGATAGAGAAGGATGAAGAGAAACATCGGCAAAGACCAGACTTCAATCGCCCGAAGTGTAAAGCTGTTCCACCATTCATAAATATGAAGCATAAACACGATGCTGATCCAGATGACATATGGTGAATAGAGTTTAGTGCGATGAAAGTGCTTGATTCGTTCGGCCACTCCTGTTAAAATGGTTGTAATACCTAAGCCGAGAATGATGGAGATGAGTACAGTTACGAATTCAAAAGGGCTCATTTGTTAATTTAAAATGATTCTAAATTGCATCTGAGGTGAGTAACAGACCAAAGGCAACTTACCTTTCAGATGCTTTGCTAACGTATCAATTTCCGCATTATTTATTGTTCAACCACGCAAATAAATTTGAAAAAATGCATTCCGATAGTAGATTTGTGCACTTGATTTTAAAACGGATACTAAACCTGTCATGATAAAAAATCGTACTGCTTCCGTCTCTCTGTACATCTCAGTCGTTTTCATATTTCTCTTCTCCAGTTTAACCTCACTCGCACAAACTATATCAGATGATCCTGCGGCAATTGCTTCAGGTGCTTCTCTTTTCAATGCGAATTGTAAAACGTGTCATGCGGTTCACAAAAAAGTTGTGGGTCCTTCACTGGCAGGAGTTTATGACCGCGTACCATCGATTGATTGGATCATCAAATTTGTTCACAACTCATCAGCATTAATTGCAACCGGAGAGCCTTACGCTGTAAAAGTGTACGAGGACAATGGTAAAACTCAGATGACAGCGTTCTCTGGATTGAAGGATGCTGAGATCATGAACATTCTTGCTTACATAAAGGCAGAAACTGTTAAAGGTCCTGAAGTTGCAAAGGTAGCTGTTCCTGCTGGCGGTCAACCTGCTGGCGAAGCGGGTGCTCCTTCCGCTTACTTAAACATTATCCTTATCGGAATGGTACTCATTTTAGTACTACTCCTTATTATACTCGGATTCCTGGTTTCAGCATTGAAGCGTTTCCTCGATCAGAAAGAATTATCAGAAGAAGATAAGGAAGTTGTTCACTCACCTATTTCTTTTTCTTCGGTAACGAAAAGTTCAGGTTTCATTTTCATCGTTCTTTTCCTGGTAGGTGCATTGGGTTTCAAAGCGGTTATTAACGGCCTCTATTCCATTGGTATTCAGCAAGGTTACGCTCCAAAACAACCGATCGCATTCTCTCATAAAATTCATGCTGGTCAATATGAAATTGACTGTAAATATTGCCACGTTGGCGTAATGAAAAATAAGAGTGCAACCATTCCTTCAGTTAACATCTGTATGAACTGCCACAATCAGATCAAATCAGGTACGATTACAGGTGAAGGTGAAATTGCCAAGATCACAGATGCATGGCAGAATAATAAACCAATCGAGTGGGTTCGCATTCACAACCTTCCTGACTTAGCGTATTTCAATCACGCGCAACACGTGAATGTTGGTGGTGTAGAATGCCAGACTTGCCATGGACCAATTGAAACCATGGATGTTGTTCGTCAGCACTCTTTATTAACCATGGGCTGGTGTATCGATTGCCATCGCAAGACCGATGTAAATACAAAGGGCAACGCTTACTACGACAAGTTAATGGAGCTTCACAAAACAAAGAATGGAAACAAGCCATACAAAGTTGAAGACAATGGTGGTTTGGAATGTGCGAAATGCCATTACTAATTGAAGGCTTTACAACTATAATATAGATAACGATTAACAGTTCAGAGATACAAATGGAAGAGTCTAAAAAGATATACTGGAAAGGCATCGAGCAACTTGCAAACAATACTGAGTTTGTAAAGCATGCAAATTCAGAATTCGCGCAGCCAGGACCAGAAGAAGATTTAGGTCACTCGCGCAGAGATTTCTTGAAGATGATGGGCTTCGGTGTTTCAGCAGCAGCGTTGGCCGCGTGCGAGGCGCCAATCAGAAAAGCAATTCCATATGTTAACAAGCCTGTTGAGATCGATCCAAGCTTACCGAATTACTACGCATCATCGTATGTAAACGGTGGCGACTACTGTAGTATCGTAGTGAAGACCCGTGAAGGACGCCCCATCAAAATAGATGGTAACGCATTATCAAGTGTTTCAAAAGGTGGAACAAGTGCACAAGTTGAAGCATCTGTTCTTTCACTATACGACAACTCCAGACTTCGTGGTCCGAAATTGACGGACAGAGCCAAGAAAACAAACTGGGAAGAATTAGATAAGGAAGTAAATTCCAAGCTTGCCGAAGTAGCAGGGAAAGGCGGACAAATCCGCATCGTTAGCAACACCATTCTCAGCCCAAGTACAAAAGCGGTGATCGAGAAATTCAAAGTAAAGTATCCAACTACACAACATATTCAATACGATCAGTCTTCACATTATGGAATGTTGAAGGCCAATGAAGAATCCTTTGGTGCAGCCATGATTCCATCGTATGATTTCAGTCAGGCTGATGTTATTGTAAGTGTTGCAGCCGATTTCTTAGGAAGCTGGTTGTCACCGGTTGAGTTTACAAAACAATACGCCATTACTCGTTCAGTTTCAGAAGAGAAACGTGATATGTCACGTCACTATCAGTTCGAATCGAATTTATCGATCACAGGAGCTAATGCTGATTACAGATCACAAATCAAACCTTCACAAGAAGGAGCGGTTTTGATTCAATTATATAATGCGATCACAGGTTCATCACTTCAAGGTGGAACTGATGCCCCGCATCTTGCAAAAGCAGCGAAGGATCTATTGGCAAGCAAAGGGAAAGCCCTGGTTGTTGCCGGATCAAATGATAAATCAATCCAGGTATTGGTTAACGCAATCAATGCTGCCTTAGGAAGTTACGGATCTACAATCAATACTACTCCTGTAAACTATCGTCAAGGTAATGATGAGGCAATGGCTTCATTTGTTTCGGATGTTGATGCAGGTAAAATAGATGGTGTTATTTTCTACAACTGTAATCCGGTTTACGATCATCCAATGGGTGCGAAACTTGGAGCGGGCTTGAAGAAAGTTTCGATTTCTATTGCCACCAGTTACAAGGAAGAAGAAACAGGTGAGTTAGCAAATTACCTTGCACCTGATCATCATTTCTTAGAAGCATGGAACGATGCCGAACCAAAGAAAAACCATTTCAGTTTAGGTCAGCCTGCGATCACACCGATTTTCAAATCGCGTGCAGCTCAGGAAAGTCTTTTGACTTGGGCCGGTGAATCAAACGTAGATTATTTCGAATTTGTAAAAAGCAATTGGAAAACATGGTTCTTCACCGGACTCGATTTCCAAAGCTTCTGGGATAAGTGTTTATACGATGGCGTTCTAGAATTACCATCAGAAGCATCTACTGTTTCTTTTGCTGGTGATGTAAATGCCGCAGCCAGGACAATAGCAAGCGCTCCTAAAGGTGGAGAGTTCGAGTTGGTGATCTACGAAAGTGGAAATCTTGGTAACGGTTCTCAGGCAAACAATCCTTTATTGCAAGAATTACCAGATCCTATTACCAAAGCAGTATGGGATCATTATGTAACCATATCTCCATTAGATGCTCAGGTTAAAGATTTTACGGAAAGCGTAACGAAGCAGGTTGTTATAACAGTTCCTGGAAAGGAGCCCGTTAAACTTCCCATCCTTGTTCAACCTGGACAAACCCCTGGAACAATTGGTTTACCATTAGGATATGGTCGTACCAAAGCGGGTAAAGTAGCTGACAATATCGGTCAGAATGCATATCCACTTCTTTCCTTAGTAAACGGATCAATCAGTTACTCTGCAACAAGCATAACAATAGCAAGAACTGAAGAAACATATCAGATCGCTCAAACTCAGACACACAATACCTACATGGGTCGCGAGACCATTGTTCAGGAAACATTGTTGACGAATTATAAAAATAAGAGCTGGGATAAATCATTCCATCCGAGTGTTACCACGTGGGCTACTACAAATGAAGATCATAAAGTAGGTCCAAATACATTATCGCTTTGGAAAGGACACGAATACAAAAATCACCATTGGGGAATGGCGGTCGACCTGAACACGTGTATCGGTTGTGGCGCCTGCGTGGTAGCATGTAACGTAGAAAATAACGTATCCCTTGTTGGTCGTGACGAAGTAATCAAACGCAGAGAAATGCATTGGTTACGTATCGACCGTTACTATAGCAGTGATGCTTCTGCAGAGAATTGGAACGATGTTCAGGTTGCTTCCAACAATCCTGAAGTTGTATTCCAACCGATGATGTGTCAGCATTGTAATAATGCACCTTGCGAAACAGTTTGTCCTGTTGCAGCAACAACACACAGCACAGAAGGTCTTAACCAAATGACCTATAACCGTTGTATTGGAACTCGCTATTGTGCGAACAACTGTCCTTATAAAGTAAGAAGATTTAACTGGTTTAAATATCACGACAACTCTCAGTTTGAAGATGTAAACCCATCGATGAATAGTGACTTAGGTAAGATGGTATTGAATCCGGATGTTACGGTACGTTCACGCGGTGTAATGGAGAAATGTTCTTTCTGCGTACAACGCATTCAAGCAGGTAAATTATCTGCGAAGAAAGAGAGAAGACCATTGGTTGATGGTGAAGTAACAACAGCTTGTCAGGCGTCTTGCTCAACAGGTGCGATTGTTTTCGGAGATGTAAACAATCCGGAAAGTAAAATCTCGAAGTTGTTGAAGATCAGCCCAGCTGATCCAAGCCAGCCACATCGCATCGATAAAATTACCGGTAACCCAAGAGCGTATCAAATGCTTGAGGAAATTGGCGTGAAGCCAAACATCTGGTACTTGACGAAGGTGAGAAATAAAGATGAAGCGAAAGCTTAATCAACGCATACAAGTAGATAACGAATAGAAATTTAAACGGATAACAATAACGCTCAATGCAGGTAACGTCAGCAGTTCGTGATCCCCTGGTAACCGGTGGCAAAACAGTAAAGGATGTTTCGCACGACATCAGCCGTCAGGTAGAAGGTAGCCCAACAAAACTTTGGTGGATGGCCATGGCCGTATCCATTGCCGTAATGGCGTACGGTTTTTATGCCCTTTGCTTCTTGTTGTGGAATGGTGTTGGTGCATGGGGTCTTAACAAAACAGTAGGCTGGGCGTGGGATATCACAAACTTCGTTTGGTGGGTTGGTATTGGTCACGCAGGTACGCTGATCTCTGCGATCCTTTTGCTATTCCGTCAGAAATGGAGAATGTCGATCAACCGTGCGGCTGAAGCGATGACGATCTTTGCCGTTATATGCGCGGCTACTTTCCCATTCGCTCACATGGGGCGTTTATGGTTAGGCTTCTATTGGGTATTCCCACTTCCAAATACATGGGGTTCACTTTGGGCGAACTTTAACTCACCATTGTTGTGGGATGTGTTCGCGATCTCGACATACTTTACAGTATCATTAGTATTCTGGTATCTTGGTTTGATTCCTGACTTCGCTGTTATTCGTGACAGAGCTGTTGTACAAGGAAACAAAGTAAGGGCCAGAGTATATAACGCATTAAGCTTCGGCTGGCAAGGTGGTGCTAAAACATGGAGCCGGTATGAATCGGTTGCCTTGATCTTAGCTGGTCTTTCTACACCGCTTGTACTTTCGGTTCACACTATTGTATCCATGGACTTTGCGACTTCCATCGTTCCAGGATGGCACACTACAATCTTCCCTCCATACTTCGTTGCCGGTGCGATCTTCTCTGGTTTCGCGATGGTGTTAACACTCTTGCTGGTAACACGCGTTGTGTTTAAGTTGGAAGATTACATTACGATATACCACATCGAGTTGATGAACATCATCATCATCGTAACGGGCTCAATAGTTGGTATCGCTTACATCACCGAGTTGTTCATCTCCTGGTATTCCGGAGTTGAATATGAAGGGTATGCTTTCTACAACCGTGTTCAAGGTCCTTATGCCTGGGCATATTGGTCTATGATGACCTGTAACGTAATTTCTCCTCAGTTATTCTGGATCAAGAAAATCCGCACCAGCATCGCAGCAACCTTTATACTCTCTATCATTGTGAACATCGGTATGTGGTTCGAGCGATTTGTAATCATCGTTACTTCTATTCACCGTGACTACGTTCCTTCAAGCTGGACGATGTTCCACCCAACCATGTATGATATTGGTGAATACCTTTTCACCTTCGGATTCTTCTTCACCGCCTTCTTACTTTTTGCTAAATTCTTCCCTGTGATCAACATGGCAGAAGTAAAAAGTATTATCAAAGGTGGAGGCGAGAAAACAGAAAATAAAGAGCATCACTAAGTAGTGTTAAAATATTCTAAAGTTTAGAAAATGGATGCAGACAAGAATTTTTTAGTAGGCATATTTGATGATGAAGATGCTGTATTGAGCGGAATAAAAAACGTTCGCGATTCAGGCATTAAAATTCATGAAGTGTATTCTCCCTTTCCGGTTCACGGAATTGATGATGCATTGGGGATTAAGAAATCTCGTCTTCCAATCGCTGCCTTTTTATTTGGTATGACGGGTACAGCGTGTGCATTGACCATGCAAATCTGGATGTTGGGTTATGACTGGCCGATGATTATCGGTGGTAAAAATTTCGCATCTCTGCCTCCGTTCATTCCGGTTACATTTGAAATGACAGTATTGTTTTCCGCACTCGGCATGGTGGGCACATTTATGATTGTAAGCGGACTTAAACCGTATGCCTGGCCACGTCAATTTGATTTGAGAAGCACAGACGATAAACACGTAATGGCAGTTGACCTTGCTATTAATCACGGTAAGAGCAAAGAAGAGATAAGCCGCATCCTGAAAAGTGCAGGTGCTTCAGAAGTGAATGAAAAGAATTTTGAATAATCAGCGACTGATAACTATGCGTTCAATATTAAATGTATTTGGAGGATTGATTATCGCGGTAGCACTTGCATCGTGCAGTGCCAGCGGCAACAATCAGGGCAAGGAATATGCTCCTAACATGTATCACTCCGTAGCGTACGAACCTTATTCTCAAATCGATGATAAGGAAGCCGGACGTTGGTTAACCTCAATAGAATATAAGGATGGACATGCTGAGTTTTATAACTCAAATAATCTTAATCCATATCAAATGAACATGCGCGAGCCGGCTCCCAACACGGTGAGCCGTAACAAGAATGGATACCTTCCTTACCGATTAGGTAAAGATAGTTTAGCATTCGCAGCCCGTACATTGAAGAACCCATTAGACTCTACAGCAGAAGTTATTGCCGGTGGCAAAGCACTTTACGAAATGTATTGTGATCATTGCCACGGAGCAAAAGGAGCTGGTGATGGAAAGGTAGCGGCTGGTGTTAAGATTGATGATGTTCAAAAAGGAAATTACAATGGTGTTCCAGATTATAATTCCGGAGTCCTGAAAAATATTTCGGAAGGACATATTTTCCACGTGATCACACATGGTAAAGGTTTAATGTGGGCACATGGTTCACAAATCAGTCCGGAAGACCGCTGGAAGATTGCGAAGTATGTAAAGACTTTACAGAAATAGAATAACAACGAGTAACGTACAACCGACAAACGGATAACGATAATGGCGCATCATCAAATAGAAGTGGCAGAAGAACATTATGTATTTAAACCTGAAACCAGGAAGAAGCTGATCATCTTGCTCATTGTTGGAGTAGCGGTGTTTGCGCTTGGTTTGGTTCTGGCCATGTCAGGTGGCCATGAAGAAGCAAAGCATGGTGAAGGTCACGCTTCATCTGTTGTTGCTAAGGAATTAGTAGCAAGTACACAACATGAAGCGACTGCTGCAGAGTCACATGGAGCTGAGGGTGGTCATCATGAAGAAACTGCACCTTGGTTGAAAAGAATTTATACAACCTTATGGATGAACAATGTGTTCTTCACAGGTCTTGGAATTATTGGTTTGTTTTTCGTTGCTATTCAATATGCAGCGCAAGCAGGTTGGTCAGTGGGGGTGAAGCGCGTAGGTATGGCCATGGGAACTTGGATTCCAGTGGCCGGTATTTTAATGTTAGGTCTTTATTTTTTAACACACCACGATATTTTCCATTGGACACACAGCTCATTATATGGTGAGAAACTAGCAAATGGTGAAGTGAATTCTGGATATGATGCAATCATTGATAAGAAAGCTCCATTCTTCTTCTGGCCTTTGGCGGGTGGAACATTCCCTGTTTTCTTCTTAGGTCGTATGGTATTGTTCTTCTCAGTTTGGTATTGGTTCTTAACCATGATCCGCAAAAACATGAGAGCAGAAGACTTAGAAAATTCAACCAAGTTCTGGCACAAGAAACAAGTTCTATCTACCGTATTCCTTATCTTCTTCGGGGTAAGTTCTTCAGTAGCAGCTTGGGATTGGGTAATGAGTATTGATACACACTGGTTCTCTACCATGTTCGGTTGGTATGTATTTGCCAGCTGGTGGGTAACAGGTTTGGCTACCATTACATTGATTGTTGTCAACTTAAAGAGCGCAGGATATTTGAAAATTGTAAATGCAAATCACATTCATGATTTAGGAAAATTTGTATTTGCCTTCTCCATTTTCTGGACGTACATCTGGTTCAGTCAATTCTTATTGATCTACTATGCAAACATTCCCGAAGAGACGGTTTACTTCTTGGAGCGTATGAAGAACAGTCCATATAGCTGGATATTCTTCTTGAATTTAATCCTAAACTTTGTGCTTCCATTCTTGTTGTTAATGACAAGAGATGCGAAACGTCAAATGTCAATGTTGAAAGTTGTTTGTCCGATTATTATTGTCGGGCACTGGTTCGATTTCTTTAACATGGTTACGCCAGGTGTTATGAAGTTCGAAGGAGGGGTAGGATTTATGGAAATTGGTATGGCCATGATCTTTGCGGCCGTTTATTTATTCGTTGTCCTCACGGGTTTAACGAAGTTGCCATTGTTCGGCAAGAATGATCCAATGTTAGAAGAAAGTCTTCATCACCACATTTAATTATAGAAACTGATATGATGAGTTTGATTGTAGTTCTTGGTGTTGTACTTGTCCTGGCGATCTTATACATGATCTTCCGGGTGAGCAACCTGGTAAGTATAGCGAAGGGGGAGAAGGATAAGAAAGTAGATTCATGGAATTCGATTAACGCTGCGCTTTTCATCGTTTTCATGGTGGCGAGTTTCATTGCGTTCTTTTGGTATTCATTTGCTTTTTATGACGACTATACATTGCCGGTTGCGTCTGAACATGGTGTAGTAACCGATAAGTTATTCTGGATCACAATGGCCATAACGGTAGTGGCGTTTACCATTATCAGTATCATCATGTTTGTGTTCATCTATCAGTATCAACACAGAGATGGACAGAAAGCAAAATACTTTCCAGATAACCATTACCTCGAATTGGCCTGGACGATTATTCCAGCCATAGTATTGGCAGTCCTTATCTTCACAGGTCTTCGTGCATGGAATGACATCACTGCACCTGCAGGCAAGGATGCAGAAGTAATTGAAATTATTGGTCAGCAATTCGCTTGGACAGTTCGCTATCCTGGCGTGAAAGACAATGAACTTGGTAAGAACAACTACAAGTTGATCGATGCCATAAACGAATTTGGTCTTGACTTAACAGATAAAAATTCTTTCGATGATTTTAAATCACTGGAGTTACACATCCCAAAAGGAGATGAAGACCACCCAATCGAAATTCTCTTAAAGATCAGAGCAAAAGATGTTTTACATAGTGTATTCCTTCCGCACTTCCGTTTGAAAATGGATGCTGTACCAGGAATGCCAACGCAATTCAAATTCATAGCGACAAAGACTACTAAAGAAATGCGTGAAGAGTTGGGCAATCCAAACTTCAACTACGAAATGGCGTGTACCGAAATTTGTGGTAAAGGACATTTCTCTATGAAGATGTTGGTAATTGTAGAAGAGAAAGACGAGTACGATAAGTGGAAGGCTTCTCAGGAAGCATGGTTAAAGCAAAATCCGGACTACTTGAAGAAAGTACCCGATGCTTTGAAAGAGGCGGCTATGATTAAAGCAGGAATGCAAAAAGATCCGGGCGCGTCAGTAGCGAAAGTAGTAGAGTAATAGGCGAAAAAGATTTATTAACGACATGGCAACGACCGATATCAACATTCACCAGGACACGCACCATCATGACGAACATGAGCACGAGCATCATGAAGGTAATTTTTGGACCAACTACATCTTCTGTCAGGATCATAAGGTAATTGCAAAGCAATTTTTAATTACCGGTATTTTCTGGGCGTTGTTGGGTGGAATTCTCTCTGTGATTTTCCGCCTTCAGCTTGGTTTTCCAAATGCAAGTTTGGAATGGTTGAAGCCTGTATTAGGTGAGTGGATTACCGCAGAAGGAAAACTTGATCCTGAATTCTACCTCGCGTTGGTTACCATGCATGGTACGATCATGGTATTCTTTGTGTTGACGGCTGGCTTGAGTGGAACGTTCTCCAACTTCTTGATACCCTTGCAAGTAGGTGCACGCGACATGGCATCTGGCTTTATGAACATGCTTTCATATTGGTTCTTCTTCTTGTCAAGTGTTGTGATGTTTACTTCCTTGTTTTTAGAAACGGGACCTGCCGGTGGTGGTTGGACTGTCTATCCTCCATTGAGTGCATTGCCTCAAGCGATAAAAGGTTCTGGTCTTGGTATGACATTGTGGTTGGTAGCGATGGCTTTGTTCATTGTTAGTTCCTTGCTAGGAGGTATTAATTACATTACTACAGTTATCAACATGCGTACACGAGGTATGTCGTTTACGCGCATGCCACTAACGATCTGGGCATTCTTCTTTACGGCTATTATCGGTGTACTTTCTTTCCCTGTACTATTTGCCGCAGCATTATTATTAATCTTCGATAGAAGTTTCGGAACAAGTTTCTACCTGTCAGATATTTACATCGCTGGTGAAGCGTTGGCGCACGATGGTGGAAGCCCCGTTTTATTTCAGCACTTATTCTGGTTCTTAGGTCACCCTGAAGTATACATTGTATTGTTACCTGCACTGGGTCTTTCTTCAGAGATCATTGCGACTAATGCACGCAAACCAATCTTTGGTTACAAAGCCATGATCGGTTCAATGCTTTTCATCGCGATCTTATCCTTCATCGTTTGGGCCCATCACATGTTTGTAACCGGTATGAATCCGTTCCTTGGATCGGTCTTCATGCTGCTTACACTGATTATCGCGGTACCTTCTGCGGTTAAGATTTTCAATTATGTTACAACACTTTGGAAAGGTAACATCCGATTTACACCGGGTATGCTTTTCTCAATTGGTCTTGTTTCATTCTTCTTAACGGGAGGTATCACGGGTATCTTCTTAGGTAATTCTGCAATTGATATTCAGCTTCACGATACGTATTTCGTGGTGGCTCACTTTCACTTGGTAATGGGTAGCGCATCATTCTTTGGTATGATGGCTGGTGTTTATCATTGGTTCCCGAAAATGTTCGGTCGTATGATGAACAATAAGCTTGGATACATTCACTTCTGGTTAACCTTTGTTGGTGTGTACCTGGTGTTCTTCCCAATGCATTACATTGGTATTGCTGGTTTCCCAAGACGTTACTATTCATGGACGAACTTTGAAACCTTCAGTGGATTTGCTGATTTGAATATGCTGGTGAGTGTTGCGGCCATTATTACCTTAGCCGCGCAATTCATTTTCTTATTTAATTTCTTCTATAGTATTTTCCGCGGTCGTGTTGCTTCTGCTAATCCTTGGGAGTCAACTACATTAGAATGGACAACGCCACGTAATCCGGGTCACGGAAACTGGGTAGGCGAAATTCCATCCGTGTACCGATGGCCATATGACTACAGCAAGCCAGGCGCGAAAGAAGATTATATTCCTCAAACAATTCCATTTTCTGAAACTCCTGAATCGAATCTCCCTCATGAAAATGATTTGATCAAATTGGAGACCTTAGATGGACAGGGTGCAATTGTAGTTGAGGGCAGTAAACACTAAAAAAATAATTTAGTATCAAGGTTCCAGGTTCGAGGTTCAAGGTTAAATACTGTTGAACATGGAATCTGGAACCTTGAACTTTTATAGCCTATGAGGTCTTTTCGCAGACTATCTCTTTCTACATTAGTTGCAGTTTACATTCTCATATTTGTTGGTGGAGTAGTGCGTAGTACTGGATCAGGAATGGGCTGTCCAGATTGGCCAAAGTGTTTTGGCAGTTGGGTTCCGCCAACAGAAGTCTCTGAACTTCCCGAAAACTACAAAGAAGTTTACGCTGCTTATCGCGATAAGAAGAATCAACGATTTGCTAAATACCTTTCAACCTTTGGATTTGAAGAGACCGCCTCAAAAATCCTGACCAATCCGCAAGTGCTGCATGAAAATGATTTCAATGTCACTAAAACATGGATTGAATACATTAACCGTATAGTAGGTGTTATTATTGGCTTGTTCATTTTTGCTCTTTTCCTGTTGTCGCTTCGTCTTTGGAATAAAGAAAGGAAATTAACCATTGCCTCACTCGCTACTTTGATATTGGTTGGTCTTCAGGGATGGTTTGGTTCTTTTGTTGTTTCCAGCAACCTCACTACATGGACGATTACCGTTCATATGTTTCTGGCCCTGGTCATAGTCGGTTTTCTGGTTTACATATTTAAGGAGAGTAGTTACGGTCAGAATATTACCATAGCCTATGCTTATGGATGGGTTGTGGCCTGTATGATAGCTCTTTTGGCTCAAGTGTTTTTCGGAACACAAGTCAGGGAAGGGATCGATCAAGTTGCATTGACTTTTGCGCGCGAATCGTGGATTGATAACCTGGGACAGGAATTCGTGATTCACCGAACATTCTCATGGATAGTTCTCATTTTGAATGTCATATTAATCGTGAAATTGTGGAAAACCGAGGGGACTAAAATTTTCGCCCTTGCGTTAATCGTGCTACTTTTGGGGACTGTTTTAGCGGGTACAGCAATGGCCTATTTTGCAGTTCCAGCGTTTCTTCAGCCTGTTCATTTGCTATTGGCTACAGTTACCTTTGGAATACTTTTTATGTTGTTGTTGCGACTAAACAGAAGAGCAGAGTCAGTGTTAAACAATTGAAATGATTACAGGAAGCATCAATCAACTGAATGGATTTTCTCTTGCCCTTGCAAAAGGTAAAGCCTATTGGGAATTGTTGAAACCCCGCTTATCTTTTCTTGTAGCATTTTCTTGTGCATTTGGTTTTGTATTGGCCACGCCTCGTGTGGATGGAATTGTATTAAGCATGCTTTTTCTTGGAGGCTTTTTGCTTTCTGGATCTTCTGTAATTGTAAATCAGATAATTGAAATAGACCTCGATAAACTCATGGTTCGAACCATGAAAAGACCATTGCCAACCGAACGACTTTCTATCCGCGAAAGCATAATATTTGCTATCCTTTGTTTTATAGTAGGTGTCGGCATTCTTATAATTTTTACCAATTGGCTCACCACTTCATTATCCATTTTGTCGATGGTGCTTTACAGTTTTGTTTATACTCCATTAAAACGCGTTGGTCCGATTGCTGTTTTTGTAGGTGCTATTCCAGGAGCGTTACCTCCGCTTTTAGGATGGACTGCTGCAACAGGAACAATATCCCATGAAGCGCTTATTATTTTTGGAATACAATTCATCTGGCAGTTTCCACACTTCTGGGCCATTGCCTGGGTATCGGATGATGATTATAAAAAAGCAGGTTTTAAGTTGCTTCCTTCCGGAGGAAAGAAAGATTTGAATACAGCGATTCAGATTATGATCTATACGATGTTCCTTATTCCAATGGGAATGCTTCCAGCTACCTTTGGAATTACCGGAATTAACTCGGCTATTGTTGCAACGATATGTGGAGTGCTATTTTTTGCAGCAACATTTTCATTGATGAAATCAGGTGACCGTAAGTCGGCTTTAAAAATTATGTTCGCATCGTTTTTATACTTGCCGATTGTGCAGATCGCATATATGTTAGATAAGGTTTGAGGGGGAGATAATAAATAAAGTATGGCAGCAGAAATTAGAATAGTAGAAGAAGCGAACAAGCCCATCGGCATGAACCCTAAGAAGTTCGCGCTGTGGTTGTTCATGGCAACAGTCATCATGTTATTCGCGGCCTGGACCAGTGCGTACATTGTGAAGCGCGGAGACATTGGCTGGACAGAGATTATTGTACCCAATCAATTTTGGATTAATACAGCCATTATTATGGCCAGCAGTGTAAGTATGATTTGGGCGGTTCGCGCAGCACGAAAAGACAAGTTAGAGACGGTAAAGCTTGCCTTGAGCATTACTACTATTTTAGGAATCGCATTCGTTGTTGGACAACTTCTCGCCTTTAAAGAAATGGTGGCGCTGAAGGAGCATTTTACCGGGGGTAATGTGTCTCATTCTTTTGTGTATGTATTGAGCGGGGCGCATGGTGTTCACTTGATCAGCGGAGTTGTTTTTCTGGTCATTGTTCTCGCAGCAACATTCAAGTATAAAGTGCATTCAAAAAACATGGATCAGATAGAAATGTGTGCCATGTATTGGCATTTTTTGGATGTTCTTTGGCTATATTTGTTCGTCTTTTTATTGATCAATAAATAGGATATTTTTGATACACTCACACACCTCAACCAAAACCTTAACGACCAACTAACTATGTCTAGTACTTCAGCAGCAACAGCTTCAGGGCGCAGCGCATGGGATGGCGGAGTTTCACCAATGGGTGCAAGCTACGGCAAGCTTATGATGTGGTTCTTCTTGCTTTCAGATGCCTTTACATTTTCTGCTTTACTTATTACCTATGGCTTGGTGCGTTCATCGCATGGAGTGTACACAGGTTTAGTAGAGAACTTTACATTTTCTCCTGCTTACTGGCCGATACCAGAAAAAGTATTTGAAGCGATTCCGTTTTTTCACGGTTTAGAAGCTCCACTTGTTTTCGTTGGTATCATGACCTTCATTCTGATCATGAGTAGTGTAACGATGGTGTTGGCAGTTGAGGCTGGTCATCGCATGGATAGAGCAGCGGTTGAGAAGTGGATGCTTTGGACGATCGTTGGTGGTGCTGCTTTCTTAGGCTGCCAGGCTTGGGAGTGGTCTCACTTCATTCACGGAAATGGATTACCGGATGGAGGCGCTAATTTGGTTCACAATCAATACGGACCTCCTGATTTTGCTGATTTCTTTTTCTTCATTACAGGCTTCCACGGCTTCCACGTATTCAGTGGCGTGTGTTTTAACTTCTTGATCTATTACAATACAGTAACAGGAGTGTACCAACGCAGAGGTCATTATGAAATGATCGAGAAGGTTGGTTTATACTGGCACTTTGTGGATCTGGTGTGGGTATTCGTATTCACGTTCTTCTACCTGGTTTAATAAACTATTCATCATCAATCTGTAAATACACATAGCATGGCACACGCAGAAGAAATTGAAATAAACGTTATCCCTCCAGATAAAGCGAAAATAAAAAAGTTGTGGATGACAGCATTAATATTGTTGATCATTACCATTTTTGAATTTGCCGTTGCGTTTCTTGTTCCACACGAATACAAAGACGCACGTGTTTGGATATTCATTACGATGACCATTGTAAAAGCAGCGTACATCGTAGGTGAGTTCATGCATTTGCGTTACGAATCCAAAGTATTGCTTTGGTCAATCTTGATCCCAACCATTTTTATTATCTGGATGTTGACTGCTTTTATTTATGAAGGTATGGCCATCTCGGATGTTCGATAATTAAAATAGAAATAAACGAGAGAGGCTTAGGTGAAGACTTAAGCCTCTTTTTTTGAGCAGCAATGAGCTGCAGATACTCTTTACTATGAAGCAGAAGAAATCCATTTTCCTTTTCCTTGCGCTCATCCTTCCTGTGTTGATTTTTCTCTTCCTTAAGTTCTTTGGCAAAAACGAATTTGCAGTTAAGCCTTTGTTCATGGAAAGTAATTCTGAAATTCCGGGTGGATGTTTGCCAGTTGCATTTCCGTATCATATTCCGGATAGTGTGATGAACCAATTGAACATTAAAGGGGATAGTCTGGCGCTCGTTTTATTTGGAGAGCCGGATGAAGAGGGTAAGATTCAAATTAATCGAATCATGGATGAAATTTCAAAAGATGGAATTCGAATGATTCGCTTCCCAGCGCTGGGTCAGAAAGTATTACAATGGAAGAAATGTATTTTCTTTTTGGCAGAACCTTTAGACTTGGTGATGGTTGATAAGGGAGGATTAATCAGAGGTCAATATACATCGAACGATCGTGAAGAGGTCGATCGATTATTAACGGAGATAACAATTATTCTTAAGAAATATTAAAATGGAGCCGGTTGATATAGAGAAAGAGAAAACTACTTACAAGAGAATCATAATCGCGATCTCGATTGTTATACCCGTTGTTGTGGCAATATTGTTTGGTGTTAAAGTGCCGGGCTATGATCTCTCATTTTTACCCCCGATCTACGCATCATTAAACGCCCTTACTGCTGTTTTCTTAGTTGCTGCTTTTGTAGCGATAAAGAATAAAAACAGAAAGCTTCATGAGGCTTTTATGAAAACGTGCATCATGTTTTCTGCGACATTCTTAATCATGTATGTACTCTATCACATGACCAGCGACTCAACCCCTTATGGTGGAGAAGGCTCGATACGATATATTTACTTTTTTATACTCATCTCGCACATTTTACTTTCTATTTGTGTTATACCCATGGTATTGTTTACCTACCTGAGGGCCTGGCTTGGAGATTTTGAAAGGCACAGGGCTTTGGCTAAATTCACATTTCCAATATGGCTGTATGTAGCCGTTACGGGTGTGATTGTTTATTTGATGATCAGTCCCTATTACAAATAATGAAGGTGAAGTTGAATCAGTAAATAGTGATAACATGAAAAGCAAAATATTACTTTCCACGCTGGCAATCCTGATTTTATCAGGAGCAGATGTTTTTGCGCAATGTGCCATGTGCCGATCTACGTTGGAAAATAATTATTCAAATGGAAATCCAGGTATAGCGGCAGGCATTAACACCGGTATTCTCTACTTGCTTGCAATGCCCTATTTGGCGGTTATTGTTCTTGGATATTTGTGGTATAAAACCAGCTATGAAAACAAAAAACTACATCGCGGCACTGCTCCACGGTAAATGCCCACGCTGTCGCGAAGGTTCAATTTTTACATACCCTGTAAGTAAGATTACTCAGTTCAATGTAATGAACGAAATGTGCCCTCACTGTGGTGTTCGATTGGAGCCTGAGCCAGGGTTTTATCAAGGGGCTATGTATGTTGGTTATGGCATTACAATCGCTTGTCTGATCGTTATTAGTTTGATTCTTTATACGTTGGTAAATCCAGCCTCAGAGTGGACATACATTCTGTCCATCATTGGGTTTATGATCTGCATCGCCCCGTTTAACTATCGCTATTCCCGAATTTTATATCTTCATTTTTTTGGTGGCATCACGTATGATGCGCAGGCGTAGCATACAACTAATTGATTATCTTTATCAATTATCATTTGATAAAGCGTGAAATCAAAGCTCACCTGGTTAAGTATTTCTTTCATCATGTTGTTGATCATCGGCATGGTGTCATTTTATTTATCGACACGTGAGAATTCATCTCAGTCTGTAGTTGATAAGGTGTCATTAGGTCTTCGTTCTGAGTTAGTTCAAGTAGATGAACATGTTGCTTCGATTCTACCCTTGCTGAAGAAGAGCACGAAGACACAATTGGATAATGTAGATAAATACTCCTTTTTTGTTTACGATCATCAGCAAGTAGTATTGTGGTCAGATAATAAGTTTGTTCCTACACCATCCTCGGTATCGGATACCTTTCAATTAAAATTAATAAAGGCTGGTAATGGAGATTACCTGGCGAAGAAGTGGACCATCGCAAAGGATAAATTCCTAATCGCCATTATCCCATTAACACGAAAGTATACCATCACCAATTCTTATCTGCAAGATGAGTGGAATAACCATATTTTTCCCTGGGGGAATTTTAATGTATTGGAACCTTCTTCGAACATTGGATTTCCGGTTTATATCAATCAAGTAAGTCCGTTTCGCGTCAGTTTTCTACAATCAAATCTTGTTGCACATGAGCGCTCAAGCAGGGTTGCTTTTACGTGCATTGCACTCGCGATCATATTTTTTGTAATCATTCTGTTTCAGCGATTGGAGAGATTCAAAATTCCAGAATTAGGTGCAGCTTTACTTTATCTCATTCTTATCGCATTACGATGGTGTATGATCAAGGTGGATTTTCCAAATCGTCTCTTGAATGTTGAGCTTTTTAATCCAAAGATTTTTGCTTCATCTGATTTTAATGCATCATTAGGTGATCTGATATTAAACGAAGTATCGGTGCTACTGGTCTGTCTTTATATATTCAGAAACTATTATCGATTTCGTTTTTTGAGAAAAGTGTATGTCAGTAAAATGGCAACATGGTGCTTCTCTGTTGTATGCGGCTTATGTATTTTGTTCGCATCACTTTTTCCTTTTGTTGTAATTCAAACGCTTTACAATAACTCGGCAATTGTTCTCGATATTTCTCAGTCCCTTTTCTTTAATAGTATCCGAATAGTGGCAATGATCAGTATTTTGTTGTCGGGTATATGTTCATTTTTGTTTGCCCATGTTTTTATCCGATTATTAATGGGTGACGGTAAGTTTTTCAGAGTGTTCATTTCTTTTCTAATATCGATTTTGATTTTTATCGGTATCAATGAGTGGACAACACAGAACTACTTATCTTCTTTACTTGTAGGGGTGTTGTATTTTTCTGTTGTATACTATCTTCACTTGTATGCGACTTTAAGGAAGTTGAGTTTTAGCACGTTTGCCTATTTGTTCACCACCGTATTTTTCTTATCAGCAAATGGGGCATATAGTATTTACAATTTTAGTCGTATTGAAATGACGAAGCAGCAGTTTCGGTTTGCCAGTAACTTTTTGATTGATCGTGATAATTTTGGAGAATATTTATTGCATGAAACGCTGAAGCGAATAGGGGATGATGCTTTTATTCAAACTCGTATTGTTAGTCCGTTCTTGAATCGCGATGCTATACGTCAAAAGATACGCCAGGTATTTCTTCCGGGTTATTTTAATCGATATGATGTTGACATTTCCATTTTTGATGCCTCCGGAGAGCCAATAAACAATCGCACAAATGAGGCTTTATCGACTATTCTAAATTCATACAATAGAGAAACATCACGAACAGATTATGTTGGTGTCTTTTTTATTAGTGGATTGTCAGATCAGTCAAATCAGAAATACCTTGTAACGGCTCCCATTATTCGAACGGGTGCTACTGCTGGTTATGTAGTATTGCAGCTCTCATTAAAGAAGGTAATTCCACAAAGTGTTTACCCTGAATTATTGGTTGATAACCGTGGTCAGAAGTTCTATCGAAATCATGATCTGAGTTACGCTGTTTACTCAGGACACAAGATGTCTTTCAGTGCCGGCTTTTTTAACTACGAATATGGTTTTAAAACAACTTGGCTCGGTCGACCAGAAATGTATTCTGAAGGTATTGATGAAGGAGGGTATCATCACATTGCTCAGGAAGACCAAAATGAGCAAGTGGCTGTAGTTTCATTGCCGCATACATCTTTAACCTATCGACTGGCGAACTTTTCTTTTTTACTGGCGTGGAGCCTTGCATTCGTTTTGATATTCATTACCATTTTAAGTGTTGTAAACTACCGAAAAAGCAATAGACTTAATTATTCAGCTCGCATTCAGCTTTTTTTGAACTTAGCATTTTTCTTACCCTTGATATTGGTTAGTTATACAACACTTCGTTTAACAAATCAGTCATCGCAGCAACAGTTGAAGGATGAATTTATTCAAAAGACCAAGGCATTAAGTGAACAGGTTTCTGCAGAACTTGATAATGATCTAAAGCAAGATAAGGAAGGTGTTAAAAGTTTAGGCAATCAGATTTCCGATCTGGCCAAGCTGGCAGCATTAGATGTAAATGTTTATGATACTCTTGGTGTGATGTTAACGACTAGTCAACCCGCAATTATAGAGAACAGCTTACTTTCAGATCGCATTAATCCGGTTGCCTTTGACCGGATCAAATCTGGTGAGAGCAGCTTTATAAAAGAGGAGGGAGTGGGTTCATTAAGTTATTTTGTTTCATACGCTCCATTACGATATCCTTCTAGTGGAGAATTATGGGGTGTGTTGGGGATACCCTTCTTTCAATCGTTAGCCTCACTGGAAAGAATTCAAATCAATATTCTGGCGAACATATTGAATATTTTTGCTTTGATTTTTATTGTGTTGGTTGTGCTTTCATACTTTGTTTCGAAGTGGCTAACCTTTCCGTTGAATTTCATTACACAATCACTTCGTAAAACTTCGCTTACAAAAACAAATCAACCTCTTATCTGGCGATCGGATGATGAGATTGGTACAATGGTGAAGGAGTACAATCAAATGCTGTTTAAATTGAGCGAGAGTAAGTCAGAATTGGAACAGACCCAACGTGAATTGGCATGGCGTGAAATAGCACAACAGGTGGCGCATGAAATCAAAAACCCTTTAACGCCAATGAAGTTGACGCTTCAACAGTTGGAGAGACAACTCCAGCAAGGTTCAACGTCATCAGAGCGGACTGAGAAGGCCGTCTCCTCGTTACTCACACAAGTGGATACCTTGAATGATATTGCCTCTTCTTTTAGTTCATTCGCAAAAATGCCTGAACCTGTAATGCAACCTCTTGATCTGGCAATTTTACTGAAACGAATTGTTGAATTGCATCGTAACTCTGGAAGTATTGAGCTTGCTATAGCAAATGATAACTTTAATGTAACCGGTGATGAGCAATTACTAGGGAGAACGTTTTCAAATATTATTTTGAATGCCTTTCAATCAGCAGTGCCTGGAAGAGCTGCGGTGGTTAATATTACTTTGCAAAAGCAAGGTGGCATTTGTTTGCTATCGTTTAGTGATAACGGTAAAGGTATTGATACAGAGGTTGCGGAGCGCATTTTTCTTCCTCACTTTACTACAAAGAAATCAGGGTCTGGATTAGGTCTTGCTATTGCGAAACAAGCCATTGAACAAATGCAGGGGAGGATTTGGTTTGAAACCAAAGTAGGAAAAGGCACTACCTTTTTTATTGAGATGATACTACGCTAAAACTGTTGTTTTCCAGAGTCAAACCACCCAAAAAATCCCAGTAATTCCACCTCTTTATTTGAAATTAATTCTAAGTAAAACACCAAACGTAAATTTCAAAAGAGGTCTCATCATATGATGAGACCTCTTTTTTTGATTACAGACTTGAAGTGGTCAGATGAAATCCTTATTGCTTAATAAATTTTACAACTTGATTAAATCCATTAGCTCCAATCAATTGAATGTAGTACACACCACTGCTCAGTCCGAGTTGATTGGTACTGATGTTTAATGCTTGAATCGTTTGCGCATCCCCTTTATGTGTATACAGAACCTGATCATTGAGGTTCATAATTTTCAAAATAAATTGACCATCATTAATATTGCTCAATGATATATTCAGTTCGTCTACAACAGGGTTTGGATATAGCGAAAGTAATTTTTGACTTTCATTTTCAACATCATCACCGGAACCGGATTGAGCTTCCTTGGCTGTGGCAATTGCATTTTGAGTATTGTTTAGAATAGTAAAATGAATCGTACTGCTTATTCCTTTAGGTCCCCACGCATAGTATTTCATGTAGGGTATGGCGGTTAATGTATATATCCCAGGTTTAGCATTCCAGGGTGTATCGTACCCATTCGCTCGTCCGTGGATGGCGTAAGGAGCACGATTATCTATTCGAGCAGTTAAGCCATTGAGTACAAACTGAACACTTCGAACATTGCTGATGCTGGTGTTGGCAATAATATTAAAACCGTTGGACCCCAGTTGATCTTCATGAATGATATCGCCATCAAAGAGATCTTTTATTTTATTTCCATTACGATCTACGATTTGGAAGGAAGTTATTGCAGCTGAATTGGTAATGAACAGGGAGGCTTCTTTCGTATTAGTCAGATTGCCTCGCGCATTGTTTTTAGAAAAGCTTTGGGCCACCAGTGTATGAGAGCCCGAACTTAATACTGGCAAGGACCAGGCATTGATGGTAAAAGGTTCATTGTTGTCGATATTTACTTTGTGGCCATCGAGCATGAATTTGACACTACCTACTTTTCCTGCTATGTTGGCCTGAATAGTGTAATTCTCAATATCCGGATCGGCTACATCAAGCGTTACCTGTTGATCGAAGGTAGAGACAGTGGCTCCAGTTTTGAAATAGATAAGGCTAAAATTGATTATGCCATTTGCAGGGATGACCGATAGATAAAGCGTATCAACATCAACTGCACCGTGAGGATCTTTTGCACGGACCAGCAGTGTATACTCTCCGGCATCGCCTGATGCAGGGTCTATTTTATATTCAACTGATCCATCCTGAGACTGGAGTAAGGTTACGAAGTTGGGAGGGTTGTCCAATGATACTGTTATCTGTGTATCGTTTGGATCAGTGGCTGTGATAACAATGACCTTCGATTCGCCTTCGACTAGGGAAATAGGTTGAAGAGGGTCAATTACCGGGGGAGGATTATCCAGCACAGTGACTTTTACGGGCAGGAAAAATGCGCCACCATCGTATTGATCATCGAAATAGTAGTCCACGTTTTGATACGGGTGACCGAACAGAAAGAGATTGCCTTTTGTAACCCCAATGGGTAAACTCATTCCTTCGTTGCCCCACCAGGGACCCCACCAAGAGGCAGTTGAAGACAACTGTATTCCTATTGACTGACTGCTCTGAGGGCCAACGGAAATGCTACCTTCATCGGGATATACGATCCAGGGATACAGGGAGTAGAGAGGAGTATCGGTCAGGGAATCATAGACACCTAAGGCTTCCGGAGGATGGATCATAATAGCAAGACTATCGGTTACAAAAGGTTCATTATAGGTCAATGAAACGGGATAGTAATTGCCCGTTGAAAGGCTGCCGGTTGAAGCGCCAATACTGGCTCTCTGCTGATCATTCATATGCAAGTACTGAAACAGTATCGTTCCTTCACGTGAAAGAATTGCCTGAAAAGTATTCCGCATGTTTGTTCCGTAATATGGAACATTGGTGTACTGAACAATGACCTTGTCATCCTGAAAATGATAATAGATTGCCGAAGAGTCATCTGGTGTTAGATCACTCCAGTAGGGAGCGATTACATTATCCACTATCTCATCATACGACTGAGTCTGATTGAAGTTCATGTTTTTGTTGATGGGGTTGTCGGCCCGTACAGCCCCAAGAGATAAATAGCCATTCGATCCGATGGTGAGCAAATTACTCGTAGTCGTAAAGTTAAATGTGAAGGGCATCGTGATGGTTTGTGAATCGTCATCCCCCAACATCAATCGTGTGCCCGTTACTGAAATATCAGTCCAATGAAAATTTTGCGACTCACGCCAATACGCACGATATAATACCGGAGCATCAATTGGCTTGGGGAAATACAGAGTCTGTTCAACAGCATTCGGATTGTGGAGTGTCAGATTAATATTTGCAACATCTCCTTTATAAATAGTTGCCTCCAACGTATCATACGTCAGATCCAATTTTCCTGCTGGCTGAACGTAATCATCGGGCTGAACAAAAGGCCGGTCAACCTGTAGGGTGTAGGGAAGATAGAGGACAGATTTGTCGGGATCATCTGTGATGATCTTGATCGAGTCTTTGTAAATGCCTGGAGTAAGATCCGATGCTGTAAAGTAAAGCCCGCGAGTAATTGACTCTCCTGGTTCAACGTATCCTGTCGTTTTGTTAACCAGATAGTCTGTATAATCTATGTATTCTTTGATGAGGAGCAGCGAACTTCCGTCATTAATACTAAATTCATTTACAAATATTGTTGAGCCGTCTTTTTCCATTTGAGACAATACGGCTACTTGATCAACATGATCTGCAAAGCCTCTGCCGGTGAATACCCTTTGGTTATTAAAGAATATGGTGAAGAGCGAGGTTTCCTTTTCGATTTCCATTCTAACTTTAAAATAATCATTTGGCAGTGTTGCTATGATCCGTTGAAAGCTTGAATGGCCAAGACTGTCTCTCACCAATACTTGAATCGTACGATCTGGATTTATCTGCAACCGTGTGACAATTGCGCTATCCGCGGAAGATTGAGGGATAATCTGCCACGAGGTGCCTGCAGAATAGATAAAGTTGACATTAATCAAAAAGTTAGAAACACGCTCGCTACCACTAATCACTCGTGGTGAATACATTGCAGAAGGAACCCCACTACCATCTGATCGTCCACGCATAAAAAATTCATAGGCGTGTGGGCCTCTTACTTCCCAATTCTCACCGTCTGCCGCCCAGCCTTCAAAGCCATCTACATTTCTATTATTATCATCGTACCAATACAATTGTTCAAAGAAAGAACTTTGGTATGACCACCCCAGTTCAGCTGTGTTGGGAATGGCAGCAAGATCATCAAGGCCCGGACTGACGGGCTCAGAATTCTTTTTCGATAGTGTAGTGAAATGAGGAGAGCGGAAATGCGTATTACTTTCGATTATATAATTAAGCCTGGTGCCTCCTGTATTTTGAATGGTAAAGTCAGCGGATGCATCTAGCTCAGGAACTTCAATGTATAAGGTATTCGGTTCAACTACGATTTGTCCGGGGGTCGTTACGTGGAGTGTGATGGGAATATTCAAAACGGGTGCATCGGAATTTATTTGTAGTGTGGCGGAATAGACACCCAGATTGAGATGTGAGGCATCGTAATGTGCTTGAAGGTAAATTTCGTTATGACCCATGACCGGAACGAAACCGGATACGGGTGTAATGGTGAGCCATGCGGTGTCGGCATCAGAATAAACAATGTGCATGTTATAATCCGTTGGCATACCCCCAATGTTGGTGAGAGAGAATTGCGCTGTGGTGTCTTTACCGGTTGCGACAAACATGGGTACAGCTCCATTTAGCGTCAGCAGAGGTTCACCCGTTACGAAGAGAGTCGCTGGAACATCAATCTCAATCCAACCCTGTGGCTGCACTGCTATGGTAGATGAATATTCGCCAAAACGCAGATGAGCAGCATCAAAATTTGCCGTTAGGGAAACCGAGTCTCCAGCGGCCAGAGTTGCTGTCAGGGGATTGACATTGATGTATGGAATTCCTTCAATACCACCATCAATAATTCGGAAATCATCCACATCGAACGCGCCATCGGAATTGGCGATAAAAGCTACCTGTTCAATATTTCCTGCAAACCCTAATCCGGAAAAGACTTTTTTATCGTCAATATAAAGTGTGAATTCGTTCGTTGCTCTAACGACTTCAAGAGTGAGGTCAAAATATCCATGCGGCACAGCAAATGGAATTGGTTCGAAATGGTAGTTGCCGTTTCCATCATTGAGGAGTACTGAAATTGTATCCTTATCTTCCAGCTGTATGCGCGTGTTTACGTAGCCGGTACTTATTGATCCACACATAATTTGCCACCATCCTGTAGATCCTTGGCCCCTGTTAACTTTTAATTTGACTGTTGATTTAAGTTCAGTTCCAATGGCCACGACAGGGCTGAACGCATACGATATTCCTGTGCCAGGATTAAATCTTAAATTTTGCTGTCCACGAGCGGGGTTAGTTGAACTTATGACCCAGCGATCTGTTCCATACCAATACCATCCTTGCTGGTTTATATCTCCGGTATTGAAACTCTCAAAATCGGTGGCATACTGAAATGTTGCTGCCGATTGTGTAGCGAAAGAACTATTCGTGGAGTTTGAAGTAAGCGCGTTATTTAAACTGTTGAATTTAGGAGAGTATAGATCAAATGATTCGGTGTTTTTAGTTTTCTTCTCTGCCGTACTTTGATTCTGTGCTAGAGTATTAGTATTGGCCATAGCCGTATTGTAGAAACCATCATTGTCGACCTTTACTGTAAATGAAACAGGTAGTGCACTATTGTTGTGAACCATGAGCGCTTGTGATGACGTCTCACCAGGCCTCAGGTTTGCTGTCAATGATTGAGGTTTCACTGTAATACCACCATGTGGATCATAACCATTGCCGGAAATAGGAATGCTAAATTCGTGTATGGAGGGATCACTGGTAACAATTATTGCTGCATCGGAAAAACTCCCCACAACAGAAGGTGTGAAATGAATAGGCAAACTGACCGTGTCGAAGGGCAATATGCTTAGGGGGAAAGACAATCCAATGGTAAATATATCTGAGGTGAGCGATAGTGTATCCAGTACTAAAATTTCAGTCCCTCCATTGCGCACGTTGATTTTTTTAATGCTGGTTGTACCAATGTTGATGTTGCCAAAATTTAATTCAGTCAAACTTGAGATAAAGATTGGTGCATTGTTGTTGGTTACCACCATCTGTACAGGTATTGATAGATTGCTTTGGAGTGGGTCATTCGTTTTGAGTATCAGATTCTGATGATAAGTCCCCGTGAAGAAATTGCTGGCGTTAATCGTAACAACAACGTTCAAACTGTCGCCACTCAAAATCTTTCCATTGTTTGGTTTGGCAACTGCAAAGGCATTCTGATTATTTTGAACAAATGAAAAGTCTAAAACATCTTCACCTCGATTGTATAAAGTCAATGTTCGAATAGTTGAATCTGAAGTCTGCAAGCTTGCGGTGAAACCAGATGGTGTTAGTGAAAGCTTTGATGGTAGGTAGGTTTTCTGATAAACTACATTCGATAAGCCCGAAGTATTCCCGTTAATGTCAATTGCTTTTAATGCAATAAAATAATAAGCTCCAGGAATAAGACCCGTTATAGTAAATGATTCCAACACTCCTTGCTCATCAGATTCTGGTAGGCCTGGGACCGCAGTCGCAGAATCAAAATTTTCTGATGTAATCGTGTCCGATGAATACCGCAGATCGTAGACGGCAGCTGGTAAGTCACCGATATCGAGCGGTGAGGTCCATGAGAATGTTAGAGAAGTTGATGATATTGCTGTAACGGATAAATCTTGAATAGCATCTGGTCCAACGCTATCCGGAACATGAAGTGCTGCGTAGGCATTCAGCCTTCCTGATCCCAACCCTTTGCTATACTTAGGATTGATAAAATTCAGATTGTCGGCAGTTTGAAATAGTCTTTGCTTCAGATCAGTGGGAGTGTATCCAGGCTCTCCAAATTTGGAGATGAGTAAAGCCGCTACACCGGAGACGTGTGGGCATGCCATAGACGTTCCCTCAAAGAAACCGTATTGATTGTTGTTTAGCGTACTCAGAATTTCTTCTGATTGTGAATTGACAAATTCGCCACCCGGTGCGGAGATGTCCACCCAGAATCCGAAGTTGGAGTATTCTGTTTTTAGGTCCTTATCATTTGTTGCTGCTACCGCTACAACCGGTTCGTATATGGCAGGATATGGACTATAATATCCGTAGTCATTTCCCGCGGCAAACACCACCAATCCTCCTTGCATAGGTCCCGTCTGATTGCCGGATTCGTCTTTACCCGCTTCAGCGATGAAATAATTGATGGCATCAAGAACAGCCGATTCATAACTCCAATAATACTCCCAGCTGTTCTGAGAAATCACTGCACCCATGTCTGCAGCATATACATAGGACTCGGGAAAGTGACCTTGAGACTGGGAACCAAAAACAGCGCAGGACATTAAACGGATACCATCGTCACTACCAGATCCGCCTGCAATTCCAGAAACACCAATTCCGTTGTTCGTTACAGCCGCGATTGTACCTGCAACGTGGGTTCCATGCGGATTTCCGATAATAGTTCCGATGTTATCACCGAAGCCATATCCGTAAATGTCGTCAACATAACCATTGTTATCATCGTCAAGATGATTACCTGGAATTTCTCCGGAGTTCATCCACATATTGGCAGCTAGATCCGGGTGGTCATACTGAATGCCTCCGTCCATTACTGCAACAATAACCTTTCGTTTTCCTGTTTCTAATTTCCAAGCCCTTAGAAGATCAATGTCAGCTCCGGGTACGCCACCCGTCTGACCACTATTATTGTAATTCCATTGTTGTGAAAATAACGGATCGCTGGGGCCATTTTTCCCTATGTGCACTGCCGTAGCGGTTGTGCTTACTGCGACAGGTCCAAAGTTGCTCCTTTCGGATCCATGAATACGTTTTTTATAAATGGGTTCAATTTTTTCAATTTGACCGATACCTCTGAAAGCATCCATTGCTTGTGCGATGGAGCTCGTGGTGTCCATATCAACTTCGTACCAGAGGTCAAGACCATACTTGCGGTGCTTCGCTTCATAAATGCCAGCCTCCCGAAACACGCGTTGTAAACCATGAACTTTGAATTGTTTGTGAACGGCATCAAGCGGCTTAATGCCTGAGATAAGAATCTTATCTCGACCTATACGGGCTGTAGTCATTTTCGCCTTGCTTAAGCTGGAAGCAAGCTCCCGACTGACCTTGAAGCGCAAACGGCCTTGTTGAACGCTGTCGGGTTTTTGACCGTAAAGTGGCTTGGGGCAGATTAATAAAAAGAGAAGTGATGTGATCGTAAAAATTTGGCCGCAACTTTTTACGAAACTAGAGTAGAGGGGTTTCATATTATCCTTCGTTTCGTTTGCGGAATATACAAAGAATAAAAACTTCCAAATGAGATTTTATAATTTTGAGTTAGAAATACCGATTTCGGCAACTACAAAATCCTGTATTGAGACTCAATTCGTAATCTGGAAGAAGTTTAACTACTCATACCGTAGGGCTTTTACCGGATTCGCCCTGGCAGATCGTAAGGTATGATAACAGATTGTTAGCAAAGCGATCGTCATGGCCATAACACCGCCTAATAAAAACAGGAGAGGATTGATACCAATACGATACGCGAAGTTATGTAGCCATTTGTCAAGAAAATAATACGTCATAGGACTTACAATGACAAATGAAATAATAATGAGCAATGCAAAGTTTCTTGACAGGAGCACTGTGATTTGTGTCTCCGTTGCTCCGAGCGCTTTCCGTATGCCAATCTCTTTCGTCTTCTTTTCAGTCGTTATAGCCGCTAATCCAAATAAACCCATGCACGAAATTAATATGGCCAGTCCTGCCATGATGGTGACGACTGAACTCATTTGTTTATCTGATCGATAGAGTAGTTCAAAATGTTCATCAAGGAAAGAATAATCAAACGGGAAGTTCGGAACATTTTTGTCCCACATTTTTTTCACAACTGCAATTGCTTCTGCTTCGTGCCCTGCTTCAATCTTTATGGACATCTCATCATATCCCCATTCCGGGTGTACCACCATCTCTAATGTATTTACTTTGTAGTGAAGAGAGTTAAAATTAAAATCTTTCACAACGCCTATTATAGTACCCAATGAATCATTGTGATAGTAGTCATGTCCTGCAGCTGTTCCTACGGTTTCTTTTAAACCAAGTTCTTTCGCAAGGGTTTCATTGATAACGAATGCTTTTCCATTATCGGTGGCGAAATCTTTTGAGAACCCTCTTCCTTCTTTTAATTCTATACCGTATACTTTCAGATAATCGTAATCTACGTTTACATTGGAAGGTGTTAAGCTAAACACTCCCGTGTCGCCTTTTATTTTGAAACCCCATTGGTGAAAATTATTGCCCAGGCGTTGACCACTGGCGGTTACACCTTTAATTACTGAATTACCCAGCAACTCTTGCTTCATTGTCTCGAATTGTTTGTTGGCATCTCGGTTCATTTGTACTAACAACATTTGATCTTTGTTGAAACCAATATCAGCATTTTGCATGAAGGATATTTGCTGCACAACAATGAGGGTACTAACAATCATAGCAAGTGCTAATCCAAATTGTACAACAACAAGTCCACTGCGGAAAATGGAACGACCTTCTGTTTTATTACCTCCTTTTAAAACTCGAGACATATTAAAGGATGTCATGTAGAAAGAGGGATAAATTCCGGCAAGCATACCCAGCGTGAGTGTACCCATTAATGCAAACACAAGCTGAGTGGAATTACTGAAAAAATTCAACACGGAAAGTTCTCTGCCGATTAGATTATTCAGTAAGGGAACAAACAATATATCAAATAGAAGTGCAAGGACCAGAGCCATAATTGCCATCAATAGCGATTCAAAAATAAACTGGCCGAACAACTCGGTCTTCTTTGCTCCAACCGTCTTACGTACACCAATTTCTTTCCATCGATGAGATGCCCTTGCCGTGGTAAGGTTCATAAAGTTTACGGCAGCAATCAATACTATAAATCCTCCGATAACATAAAATACATCCAGGTAGGTGCCATTGAATTTCCGGTAGTTGTTATAATCATGCTCCATATCCGTAGAGCCGAGATGGACTTGTTTCAGTGGCTGAAGAAATAATTTATAGTAGGTATTAATGTCAGGGTCATCCATGTGTCGCGACATAAAAGCAGGAAACTTAGCTTCCATGGCTTTGATGTCAGCCTTTTCATTTAATACAAAATAGGTGTTGAGAAAATTAGACCCCCACTGATCATTAAAATCTTTTTGTTGACTCGTGAAGAAACTCATCGACAAGAGCGCGTCAAACTGCAAATGTGAATTTTCAGGTACATCTTTAAGAATGCCTGTAATCTTGAATTCTTTTCCTTCAAGCGTAAGACTATTGTTCAACGCTTCATCTGTAGTCTTAAAAAATTTCAGTGCCGATTCTTCCGTTACTAAAATTGAATTGGGTGCATCCAGGGCAGTGGTGCGATCTCCAGAGGTCATCTCAAAATCAAAAATGTCTAAGAATGTGCTGTCAACGAAGGCTACATTGGGCAAAATAAAACGTTGATCCTCTTTTACCACCAATTGATTATTTTGATTTCGAAAGCGAGCATAGTTTTGAACTTCCGGAAATTCTTTTTGAATGTAAGGCCCCATTCCAGGCATTGACAATGCCACCTTTTGTGAGTTTGTACCCGGAAAGGTTTGTATCTCTGTGAGCCTGTAAATGGTCTCGTTCTTTGCATGAAAGGCATCGAAGCTTCGTTCATCTGCAACGAATAAGTAGATGACAAGGCAAGCGGCTAATCCAATAGCCAGACTGAAAATGTTAATGAAAGCATAAAGTGGACTCTGACGAATGTTACGCAAAGCGATGGCGAGATAGTTCTTTACCATAGGGTAGTGAGTTTGATAATAAGATACTCACTCCAACGGAAAAGGTTACTGTACTATTTTAAGGATCTAAGAATATTGTGTTGATCGGTTGATTATTGATTTTTCCGATCCAACCCAACGGCTTCCGCCCCAGCGAGGGTTGTATGTGTGTAGGAGTGAAATTGTTTCATCCCGCCCATTGGCAAGGCCACATGCTATAAAATGCACACGGACAAGAAATCCCTTCTCACCAATCTCAATAGTTAGAAGTATTGCGACTCTCCCCATATCTTTTTAAATTGATTAACGATTCTGACCCAGTGAGGGAATTGACAAGCTTATTAAAAACTCAAAAGAAATAGAAAATGAATAAATTAATTTTTCCTGCAGCGATTGTTTTTTGTTTGACGATTTCTTGTTCAAATCCAAATCAGTCAGATAAATCTGATAATGCAATCAATCCAATCGCAAATGACTCTAGTAAAAACATTAAAAATGAAAAAATGATTACTCAAAAAATTACACCCTATTTGTGGGTAGAGAAAGATGCCAAAGCTGTAGCCGATTACTATTTATCTATTTTTAAAGACGGTAAGCTGAAAGATTTTCGCAAGTTCGAGAGTAATGAAAGTGGAAATGATGCAGGCATCGAAACCGCTGTAATTGAAATAGCAGGAATGGAGTTTAGTATATTGGCAGCAGGCCCGCTATTCAAATTTAATGAAGCAGTTTCTTTTGTTATCAATACAAAAGACCAGGCCGAAACGGATTATTATTGGGAAGCGCTTACTAAAAATGGTGGTGAGGAAGGTTCTTGTGGATGGTGTAAAGATAAATATGGATTATCATGGCAAGTTGTACCAACTGAATATTTTGAATTAATACATAGTGATGACCCAGTAGTAAGGGAGAAAGCAATGAAGAACACATTGAAGCAGAAAAAAATTATACTTTCAGAACTTAAATAAAGGCAAATTATTTTTTCCTGCTGGGGCGGAAGTTATTTCCGCCCCCTTTACTGAATCTGATAAGTTGGTTAATCTAAGAGAGGAACTTAGTTCCTAATTTGCACCCCAGTGAGGGATGGAAGGGGAGTTTATGGATTGAGTATTGAGATGTGGAAGTAACTTCCACTTGAAGCTTTCGTATCTTAAGAAATGATTTGAGTGGGGACGGAAATAACTTCCGCCCCAGCGTGGGGTTAGCGATAATGAAATATACTCAATTTTTATCCGAATAGATAGTGATACAGTCAACACCAATCTCAATGAGTAGAGCTCTTGCAACTTTCTTCATATCTTTTTTACATTGATCCACGATTCCGCTGAACCACCTGATTCAATCCGATTTCAGTTCAAAGAAGAATCAAAATAGTTTTGTAAATTTATGGCAGCGCTTGCAATGGCGATATATAAGTAATACTGCTCATATACAATTGTTGGCAGTAATAGAACCCAATAGGTGACACACTGACTCTACTCTCCTAATAAATATTTCCCTCTGTACAGGTAAACGGTTTTGGGACAATTGGACTTTCAAAAAGTAAAATGTGGGACGGACTATAAATAGTACGCTTGCACTGAACATACTTAAAACAAATTTTATAGTCGTGATTGGATTGATTTAATTCCAATTACCTTGCGACAGATGTTATAAATATATCCCATGAATAAATTTTTTAAAATTGTAGTGAAAGTACTTTTAGGTTTAATAGTTCTCCCAATAGTTATTTCTCTTTTTATTTGGATTACAAATTTGATTTACATCGGTGGAGTTGATGAGGTAAACACCCAGTACCTATCAAAAAACAAAATAGAAATAGATAAAAACAGTGTTGACATCAATCCAGCTACTGAAATTTTTGATAGTGCCTTCTATAATAATGATGTGTTCTTTCTAGGCGAAAATCATGGATATGGTGATGTTCAGCTTATTGATAAGTTTATGATCATTCACCTTAATAAGAAAATTGGGTTGCGATATTATTTAGCAGAAATGGATAGTCTTCGGGCCAGAACATTAAATGTGTTTCTGTCAAAAGATGAAAAAGATACACTACTCTTAAAACAAGTAGTGAATGATATTAAATTGAGAATTCCTCAACAATCCAGTAGAGAATTGTATAAAAAATGGTTTGACATATATGAATATAATAAAACCTTGCCTGACTCTTTAAAGATTATTGTTCTCGGTGTCGATAAGAATTTTGAAGATGAATCGCAAAAGGGAAGAGATTCAATCATGCTAATCAATTTTAAAAATATTGTAGCGTCAAAAGGCCTGCAGCATGAAAAGTTTTATGGCTATTTCGGATACTCGCATGTTTTGCAAAATGGCTACGGTAAAAAAGATATTCATCCTTTTGCTGCAAAAATTAAGGAGTCTGATTTTCTATTTTCAAATAAGATCCAGAGCATGGTTTGTCTTACGTTAGATAGTGATATGTATATGCCTCCGAATAATCAATATCCCTCTCCACCTGATGAAAAAACTCGGTTGTTTAATTTAGATGGGCCGTTTGTGTTAGTAAGTGGAATTAAAGATTTGAAAGAAGTGTCGAACAAGAACACTATTACAGTTTTCTCGCTTAATAATACAGACTCTCCTTATAGACATAGTCAGAAGCTTGCGGGAGTTAAAGCTAAATTATTCGGTAATGATGTTTTGCCTAACAATGAAAATCAGACCACAACAGATTTTTTTCAATATGTTATTCTAATTCGCAATTCTAAAGCACTGACTAAATTAAATTAGTAGAAGTCTTCTATTGGTTGTGGTAGCGACACCCTTCCGTCCCAGCAATGTCTCCGCCTCGGGACGCTGCGTAATGAAGCAAACCTCCCCACCAATCTCAATAGGTAGGGTCTTGCAACTCTCCCCATATCTTTTTACATTGTTCAACGATTCTGCTGCCCCACCTGATCCAATCCGATCTCAACCCATAGAGGAATCAAACAGTTTTAAAATTTAAAAACAGCGCTTGCAATAGAGATATATAGGTAATATTGCTTATATACAATTGGGGCGATAATTATTTTAATTGACAGGTCATGAAATTAATTGTTTTACTACTAATTGCTTTGACGCCAAGTTTGACGATGGGCCAAACCAAGAGGCAGCTTAAAAGGTTTCCTTATGTGGACTATATGACAAAGAAGCAAGAGAGGAGAGAGGACAGAAACCATAATTGCATTTTGACAAACAAGTATTCCGTCACGGAGCTTCGAAAATTTTATCCGTTTGATATCGCTCACTCTGTTTCGATAGTTTCCTTTGAGAATGGTTCCGATTCAACATTCAATGGACTACCAATTATTGATGGAGAAATAGATTATTCTCAAATAAAGGAGACCAAAGTTCTTGATCGGGAACGAACGGATTCATTGGCAAACATTTTTTACAACGTGACCTATCGCGGAGAAATTTTCATTTTGCGGGGTACTGGATGCTATGACCCCAGAAATGCAGTTTTATTTTTTGACTCAAACAACCACTTATTGGAATTTATAGAAATCTGTTTTACATGTCACATGCAGGAACTAAGCTCGGAGAGAATAAGCTTAGGAGATCTTTGTTCTCAAAAGTCAGACATGATAAAGGATTTCTTCTTTAAGCAAGGTATCAAAGTCGGGACTACAAAGGAAACGGACTGATTAGTAGAAAACAACCACTGCCAATACAACCTTCTCACCAATCTCAATTGTTAGAGGTCTTGCAACTCTCTCCATATCTTTTTACATTGTTCAACGATTCCACTACCCACCTGATCCAACCAGATTGTAACCCATAGCGGAATCAACCGGTTTTATAATTTGAGAACAACGATTGCAATAATGATATATAGGCGATATTGCTTATGTGCAATTGCTAGTAGTATTAACCATCAACCATAGATTCTAAAAACGTATGCTCAAAAAATCCATTCTTTTCGTTGCCACTCTTCTAACAGCGGCATCGGCCTCTACTGGCTATGGTGCTACTGATACTTTAAAGGGCGCTGTCAATGTTGAAGTATTTTTAGACTGGTTCAATCATGCAGAGAAATCTGTACATGTTAAGGGGCTAATTTTATTAGACCTGATTCCTATACTTCTCCTCATCATTCAGGCGGTTTTGTTTTTAAAAGACGGAAAGAAAACAAAAGGCATATTGACCGTACTTGCATTGCTGGCCAATCTTATCGGAGTATTCTTTATCATACAATATGCTTATCCAATTGCTTCTCAAATAGCCGGTTGGACGCCAAACAACCTCCCTGCTAATTGGATTGATCTAAAAGATAGTTGGCTGAACTACATCGGACTTCACGGATTAATGGGTATGGTGGGTTGGCTTTGTTTTGTCATTACGTACTTTGTAAAGGAAAAAGAGCATGCGGAAGAAAGACGACTAAACAGCTTTCTTAATTTCCTCAAAAATGCGTTGATCTTTTTGCTCGTCTTTATTATGGGACCTGGCGTGGCACGTTTGTACGAATTCGGTTTTTTTCTCTACTCGTATGAAATTTCAGGAGTAACGTTTATAGAAATGCACCGTCCTTTAGATTTAGCAATACGAAAAGTCGGGCCGATATTATTTACGATTATAGCTTCCATGCATCTGTTACTTATCGCCTTATTCTTTATTGAAAAGAGTAAGCGTAAAGGGTGGCTTGTGTTAGCCGCTTTAGCATTCCTTTTATGCGACACGTTTATAGCTTTGCAATACAACGGGCCGATAAATGATCTCTTTCTTACGTGGACTCCTGCAACAATACCCACCGACTGGACAAGCATACGAGATCAATGGTTAAGGTATCATTTGTATCGGGACGTATTTATAGTGTTCGGGTTTTCTTCCATACTTCTTACTTTTTTTGTTCAAAAAAATAAAAGCCTGGCAGTATGAGCATTTGACTGGAGGTGCAGTTCATATCATGAAAACCCAATCCGATCTCAGCCCATAGAGTAATCAAAATAGTTTTGTAATTTTAGTAAGACACTTGCATTAGCGATATAGGAGAAATGATGTTCTTATATCGGAATGTTAGTGGCAATCTCGGAATCCCCAACAAGACAAAAATAAACCAAGAGTAAAATGCTAACCATGGCTCCTGTCAATAAAAGATGAACAGCCTGATGTCAAATATCCGTACAGAACAATGCAATATTCATCCTGCATTACGTTCGCTGATAAGGCATATCGTTATTATAGAAGCTGATTTCGGCAATATTCCTGTTAGTATTGAAGGTAATTATATGCCCTCGCCCGACCAGGCTATGTTCATCAATCTCTATACCCGGCTTAAATCCAAAAAATCAGGCGAGAACAATTTCAATAACGTTACGTCTTGTACATTGATGGGGGCACAAATTACTCCCTTCAAACTATTGGTAAGCGAAAGCCATAAAACCGTATCCATTATTTTTCAACCGGGAGGGCTAAACCGGTTTTTGAATATTCCGATGACGGAAATATTTGACAATGGTTACAGTGCCAGAGAAGTTATAGGCAGGGAGATAGAAGAACTTTTAGACAAATCTCACGACACTACTTCTTTAAATGAATTGAATACTATTGTACAGTCCTATTTTCTCAGAAAACTATCTCAGATAAAAGAACCGTTACCCATTGATTTTGCTCTGCAACACCTGTTGACAAACTACAATACGAATATGGACAAGATTGCAGGACTGGCTTGTATGAGTATTCGTAATTTTGAGCGCAAATGCAAAGAACGATTAGGTATGCCGGCCAAGATGTATGCACGAATAGCCAGATTTCATAAAGCATACAAAATTCTCGAAAGCAGACCAATAATATCCTGGCCAGACTTGACACATCAAGTAGGATATTACGACCAAACACACTTTATCAAAGATTTTAAGGAATTTGCCAAGCTTACGCCTACGCTCGTACACAAAGAATTATCTGACGAACATTTACAGTTTCAGTTGGATTGGGACAAGATTTGATTTTGTCGTTTTTATACTATCACAGCTCTTTTCTCATCGATAGCTTTGAAGAAATAAAAATGACGAAATATGAAAAGAATAGTTCTATACGCATGCGTTGCGTTTTCAAGCGGATTATTTTTTACCCTTGTCTATAATTCCATCGTTAATGCAGCCAACTGGGAAAGCAATATCCCTCTATCCATAACGGCAACCAGAGACTTTTTTGTAGTTGCCAATCCGGGGACTTTCTTTAAGTTGATAGACCCAACAAATACGCTTTTGGCTGTGCTGGCCTTAATTTTATTTTGGAAAAATTCGACTTCCATTCGGTTGTATTTGGGGATAGCTATACTCTGCTATATATCCTCAATGATTTTAACCTTTACCTATTTTTATCCCAGAAATGAGATTATGTTTCTTTCAGAACAGCTTCCCGATATAGAAACACTTAAAAAAGCTGCCTTTGAATGGGGAAGAATGGGCTGGGTCAGGTCGGCATTATCGCTGGTGGGTCTTATCTGTACTTTCTTAGCGTTGGACAAAGCCACTTCAAGCACACAAAAACGATCTTAATTACAGAAAAGAATCTACTTAAAAACACTGTCCTAAACTTCTCCGCGCACTCTACATTTATTTTGTGTCTAACGTCCATCAAAAATACATGAGTTTTTTTCAACATACGTTTCGGCATTTAGGCCAGGTAAGAGAGGTAAAAAAACATCCAAAGTACCCGAAATAATTTATAGCATTTGGACAAAGAATTCTGCCCCACCAGGCTCTCTGTCTCGGGACGTTGCGTAATTGGAGCAACCATCTCCACCCGTCTCAATAGCCAGAGGTCTTGCAACTCTCCCCATACCTTTTTACATTGTTCATCGATTCCGCTGACCCACCTGATCCGATCCCAGCCCACAGAAAAATCAAAATAGTTTTATAATTTTATCAAGATGCAATTGCTAGCGCACATTCTCAGATGACAAACAGGACAAAGATGTGGATTGTGAGATTGATATTTCTTTCAATCTTTATCTACGTTATTTTTTTTGGTATAAAATACGTTGACATGGATAATGATGGGTTCATATCAATCAATACAGATAGTTTAATGTTTAATTCAACAGAATGGAGTAGACACGAAAATGATTATGAAGTTATACGCCCTTATATGTTGAAGGATTTGATGAGTAATGTATTATTACCCGGAATTGATTCATTAAAAGTAAAAGACCTGATTGGGACACCTCATTGGAACGAACGAGATAAATTTTATTATAAGATTGGGATTCTTGGAGGGATGGAGCCCACATATTTAGTGATCGAGTTTGACAAAAATGGAAAATTGACAAAGAAGTATTTAAGGGACATATGATGAGAAAACGTGCGCTAACAATTTATAGACGCAATTTAAATTTGATTAATTATTTTTAAAGGAGAATTAAACTGCATATGCACCAGCGTTAGAAGCAAGCTTAAGACATTCTATTCAAATGAAATTTACATTCACAATCCTAGCTTTTATCTGTTTTGTAAATTATGTACATAGTCAAACAGAGACTTACAATAATGAAAAATTTGGTTACGTGCTAAGTGTTCCTTCTTGGCTTAATATTCAAGAAACGGATACATCTTTTTCTTTTGGAGGAATAATGCCAGCTATTGATAATAATGAAAATGCAATTTTAATCACCGGTTTTAATAAGAATAAGTTTGCGTCATTTAGTGATTTCCAAAGGATATACATAACAGGAAATGTTTTTGGAAAAGAGACATTATATAATAAGCAGCAGATCTGGTATGGTCGAAATGAGAGAGATTTCAAGGAAATTAAAAATGGCGTAAGTTCCCGAGTTTTTACTTCTTTTGACAAGAAAATCTATCATAATCAATTTGTGCTATTGGAAACGTCTAAAGCATATTTGTGGATTCAATTTATTTCAACACCTAAAACCTATGATATAAACATTGTGAAATTCAATGATTTTCTAAACGGACTCATTGTGAAATGAAGTCTGCTTTCCCCCGATCAGAGTCACCGGCCTCCGGGACTCTGATCCTCCCACACAACCCTTATATCCCCACCTTCTCCACCAATCTCAATAGCTAGAGGTCTTGCAACTCTCCCCATATCTTTTTACATTGATCAACGATTCCGCTGCCCCACCTGATCCAATCCGATCCCAGCCCACAGAGGAATCAAACAGTTTTATAATTTACAAGGAACGTTTACAATAGAAACATATAAGCAATATTGTACATATGCAATTGTTATAAGCCATTTTAGCTGACAACGCGTTAACTCACTGATATCGATTATCAAATCTAAAAAATCATAATGAAAAATTTAATTCTAACATTTACCTTGATTGTATTGACAGCAACTTCATCTCTTTTCGGACAAAACAGAGCGAAATTTAAACACCGACTAAGTCAGAATGCGATAACAAATGCTGGTTTTGTATTAAGAGATGGGGTAGGTAGTCCATTGATTATTGGAGGAAATAATAGATTGAAATGTGTAATTAAACTAAACAGCAGTGGTGTAATTCTTGTTGATTTTTGGAGAATTGATCCTGCAACTGACCCTTTTGCAGGACAAGCAGGTATTGTTAATAGTTCAACACCATTTAACTTAACGACATTACCTACTCTCTCTGACGGAAGGACAACAATTGGTCAGCCAACGCGAGTATTAAAAGTTCCATTTAATTGCCTCACATTTGGAGTGGCAACCATACCGTTTAGATTGAGAGGATCACAAACCATTAGCTCAACAGAAAAATCAAAAACTACAGTAACATCTCCAAGACCCGACATAGCTTTTACCGGTGGTTGGACGGTAGGAAAGTCAACTATAACAAGTAGAAGCATAATAAACTATTCTTCGACTTTTGGAGCTTTCTTAGGCTTGTCAAGTGCTGAAATCAAAAGTGGTGCGGTGAGTTCAACAAGTGTATTATACGGAACAAGTAAAAGTCAAAACAACCCTGCTTTGAGCTATGGAGCAAGCATCACACTTGCGAGAAATAATCTAGGATTAGTATTGGCATTAGGTTTTGATAATAGTTTTGGTGAATTTTCTAATGACTGGATTTATCAAAATAAACCCTGGCTCGGTGTTGGTTTAAGTGCAAACTTGGGATTGTTTTAATCCGCATCCCTTACGTTTCAGTTCTATTACATTAATCTCAATACATCTAATCTTGCAACTCTCCCCATATCTTTTTACATTGATCAACGATTCCATTGACCCACCTGACCTAGCCTCAGAAAAAAATCAAAACAGTTTTATAATTTAAGCCAGTGCTTGCAGTAAAGATATATAAGCGATATTGCTTATATACTATTGTTGGCAGTAATAGGGCAGGGCCCAACACAATTTGGTCCTCTAACGAGTAGCATTCTGTTAACAAAGATTTTCACAGAGACAAGTACTGCTTCGGTACAACTTCGACTAAAAAGCAAATTAACGTTGTGCAAATGAGCAATGAAATGGTCAACCCTTGACAAGGGTTAGTTAACATTATGCTGTCCAGGCAACTTTTACATTTCATTTACATTTTTTTTACATACGCTTTACCAAAGCCGGGCGCTAAGACTGGTAGCTTTGTTGGAGTTAATACTAAATACATAATGATGAAAAACATACCTGGTTTGCTCTTTATACTTATCCTCTCCACTTCCTGTGGACAAAACCAAACAAACGTACCAAAAGAAAATATTAACCCGATAGCCATCAAGTCCGAAATCAAAGACTCAATCACTACTAACGTTTGGGATATCAAGCAAGATAGAAATGGGAACATTTGGTTTGCAGCAGATGATGGTGTTTACCGATACGATGGAAAATCGTTTACTAATATCACAGGTAAACTGATCTCCGTCCCCTTTTTTTCTATTTTAGAAGATAGAAAAGGAAATTTTTGGTTCGGTACCTATGGCTCAGGTGCTTATTATTACGATGGGAAATCCTTTCAAAATTTTACAACTCTGGATGGGCTTGCAGATAATTCGGTTATGCCTATTTATGAAGATAAGGCTGGCATTATTTGGCTTGGCACCGGAAATGGAGTAAGCCGTTATGATGGTAAAACGTTTCGAAATTTTACAACCTCGGATGGACTGACCAATAATGATGTTCATGCTATTGTTCAAGACAAAACGGGGAAAATTTGGTTTGGCACACGGGGTGATATCACCATTTATGATGGAAAAACATTTACCACTCTTACCGATATGGGCTACAAAACTTTCAAGAATGTATGGGCTATAATCAAGGACAAAAAAGACAATATCTGGTTCGGTGCAGATGGTCTTTGGCGCTATGACGGCAGTGCCTTTACCCAAATTGATCAGATGGGTGCGGGTGTTATAATCAAAGATAAAAAGGGAAACATTCTCACTAGTATAGGTGGCCCCATTTTCCGTTATGATGAACAGTCATTGTCTGATAAAAAGCCAGAAGTAACAGTAATAAAGACAAAATATGAAGGGCGTAGAAATCTGCCTTTTGGGATGTTAGGGGCTGATGATGGAAGCATTTGGATTGGATCTGAACGTTATAGTTATGATGGAAAGGCCCTCACGTACTTTAAAAGGAAAGAGGATCAGAAATAATATGTAGACCCACAAATTGCAACAACAAAACTACAATCGATAAAAAGTTTTGACGCATTGGTAACCGTTTTATAGGTTGACAAACAAAGAAAAAAGAAGTAACCCCGCGCCAACCAACTTGCATATGTTAATGAACAGGGGACAAAAGATTGAGCCCCGAATGAAGTGAGGAGAAGAGCTCTAGTACTGCCAACAAAGTGGCAAGCCATTTTGAAAGTGTGAACCCGATACATCAAAATTATGAGATATATTTTTTTCGTAGCAGTCTTTTATTCGTTTTGCACGCTCGCGACCGGACAAGGGCTTTCCAAAACTAATTGGTATAGTGAGACCAATACAAATGGCATAGTAATACAAAACAGCTTGCCAAAGGGCGGACCCTATAAGGGACCTACAAAAAAGAATTTTAATTATAGTCACTTAGTGTTCTTTACTCGTGTAGTCAATCAAACCGAGACTCCATTCGAGCTGACAATTAATTTCTCCGCTGATTCCATCCCAATTCCTAATTCAGCTGATACGTTCGTAAAATTATTTCTGCCTTCTGACACAATGACCCAAGACAAACAATCCTTATTTGACTATGGTGTAACCGATTTGGAATCTTTTGATAAACCGACCAAGTTTCAAAAAACGATAGGTCCTAAAGAAGAGTGTCTTTTCTATGTTGAAGCAATCTTTTATCAGACAAGGGCTGGTGCATGGAGCCAGGAAAGAGGAGGAAACCGGGCAGAACTTGTATTAAAAGGACCAGATCTTTTTTATAGAATGTCCCCGCAAATTGATTCACTTCCCTGTGGGCATATTATTTATAAGAGATGAGTTAATCTTGTACAACATTTGATATCGGACTAGATAAAGGTCGGGTGAAAATGGTCAGTCACTAGTCGAGTAGGTAAAGGGGAATTACACCACTCCTGTCCCAGCAGTGTCTCCGTCTCTGGACGCTGCGTAATTGAAGCAAGTTCTCCACCAATCTCAATAACTAGAGCTTTTGCAACTCTCCCCATATCTTTTTACATTGATCAACGATTCCGCTGACCCACCTGATCCAATCCGAGAAACATTATATTGCTAGGAGGAACAAATGGAGACCAAGTTTTTATTGCCATTTTAATGACAGACATTCTTAGATTGAGAAAGTTAAAGGATTAAAACGAGATGGATTTTGAAAAAATATTGATTGGACTCATTTGTTTGTTCGTTGGACTTATTGGTATAGTCTGGAATTCAAGAAGGTCAGTAAGGGATAAAAACAATAGAAGCGGAGATTACTCCATAGCTAAAATAATCATAGGGAGTTGGAGCTTAGTTGGTTCAGGAATAGTTTTCATAATTTTAGGAATATTAAATGCCGACTAACCCATTCCAGTCCATGCCTTTCCATATCGCGCGAAAGTGACTTTAGTGCGCTGAAGAAATCTAAGTAGGTCTTTGTAATAGGAACTTAGTTCCGAGTCCGCACTGTTTCCCTCCCCAACCTTCGCTCCAATCTCAATAGGTAGAGTCTTGCAACTCTCCCCATATCTTTTACATTGATCAACGATTCCACTGCCCCCCCTGATCCAATCCGATCTCAGCCCACAGAGGAATCAAAACAGTTTTATAATTTGAAAACAACGCTTGCAAGAAAGATATATAGGCGATATGGCTTATATAAAATTGTTGGTTGCAATGTGGTCTGGCACAATGACTACTTCGAACAACGATAGGCTCGGATAATGAGGGTAACATGTGAACAATTGTGTTCACTATTATGAGGTCTATCGTTCAGTTATGAACAATTCAATTCGACATAACTTATTATAACTACTTAAATCAAGGTTAAATGTAGAATCAATGTCTTGGCATGAGCGTTGCAAAGAAAGCATTACCTAAAAAAGATTGTGTCAATAAAGTTGATTGCGTTTTATTTATCACTAATTATAATTAGCAGCTTGGCGCTGCTGAATAACTCACCTAGTATTTAAAATAAATTTAATTTAATATCCTTAATAAATTCTTGACGATGAAAAATAAAATCTTTTGTGCTTTACTCTTTACTTTCTTATTCCAAATTGTCAGTGCACAAGTAACTGACTCTTTGTCGAAGAAAATAGATTTTATTTTTACTGACTACAATAATGCAAATTCACCGGGTTGTGCTTTGGCAATATTAAAAGACGGAAAAATTATTTACGAAAAAGGGTATGGTATATCCAATTTGGAATATAATATTCCAATCAGTCCATCTTCTATTTTTCATGTGGCTTCTGTTTCCAAACAATTTACAGCCGCGGCTATCATAGTGCTTTCTCTTGAAGGAAAATTGTCGCTTAACGATGACATAAGAAAATACTTGCCGGAAGTTCCTGATTTCGGACATACAATAACATTCAACCATCTTTTGCATCATACGAGTGGACTGAGCGAACAGTTGGAACTACAAACCTTTGCAGGTTGGCGGAACGATGATTTAATATCGGAAAATGATATCATGGAAATGCTTGCCCGTCAAAAATCATTAAACTTTTTGCCCGGAGATGAAGAAAATTATTGCAACACAGGCTATACTTTATTAGGTGTTGCCGTTAAGCGGATTAGTGGTGTATCATTAAGAGAATATGCAGATTCAGTTTTCTTTAAACCTCTTGGCATGACCAATACTCATTTTCATAGTGACCATAGTGAAATTACTCCCAACAGAACTTCAGCATATCAGAAAGATGAAAATGGAAAATGGAAAATAAGCATTCCTGTTTTTGATTTTTATGGTTCTACCGGTCTCTTTACAACTGTGGAAGACTTAGCTAAATGGGATGAAAACTTTTATACAAAAAAAGTTGGTGGCAATAATTTAATTAATGCCATGCAGGTAATGGGCGTATTGAATAATAATATGCAACAAACATATGCATCGGGCTTATATACAGAAACACATAATGGGTACAAAACCATAATGCACAGCGGATCGGATGCAGGATATCGTAGCATTTTCATCCGATTTCCTGACGAACGTTTTTCCGTAATATTGCTTGCCAATCTGGCAAATATTAGAGTAAAAACATTAGCCTACAAAGTAGCGGATGCATTTTTGATAGATAAGAGTTTAAAAGATATGGCAATAGCTTTCAAGACTGACAGCACTATCGTAAAAAAATGGGCAGGAGAGTATATCGACATGAACACGAAATCAATTTTAGAACTAAACTATAAAAGCAGAAATTTGCAGATAGAAAATACAAACCTAAAGCCATCGAGCAATTTTGATTTTTCAGATTTTGATAGCAAGACAAAATTTTCTTTTAGCGGAGATTTAAAAAATGCAAAATGTTTACTATCCGTAGAAGGTGATATAGACAGAATCTTTGAAAAGGTAAACAGAATCAAATTAACATCAGAACAATTGCAGGAGTATAAAGGAGAATTTTATAGCCCTGAATTAGATACTAAATATAGAATAACAGCAAATGATGTTGAGTTACTCGTAAAAATACCAAGAAATGAAGAAATGTGGTTTTCTTCATTTATAAGGGATATGTTTTATGGCGATTTCAATATTTTATTCTCCCGGGATAAAGCAAATAAGGTTAACGGTTTTTTCCTAACAACAGGAAGTGTACGAAACCTGTATTTCAAAAAACAAATGACAAAATAAAAGGTATTACATCAGCATTATTACCTGCTGACATGGCAAATACTTATTGTAATTAGCGGTCGACAGTGTCTCCGCCTCGGGCCGCTGCATAATGAAACAACCCTCTCCACCAATCTCAATAGCCAGAGGCCTTGCAACCCACCTAGCCCGCGTTTGCGAACTGAAGCGTTGCATGTGCGTAGGAGTGAAGCAATCCCCACCCTATGAAATGCGCACGAACGAGACATCACTTTCTCCACTAAGAGCTCTTGCAACTCTCCCCATATATTTTTACATTGTTCAACGATTCCGCTGCCCCACCTGATCCAATCCGATCCTAGCCCACGGAGGAATCATACAGTCTTAGGATTTAAAAACAACACTTACAATAAAGATATATATGCTCCGCACATCCATAATTATTCTGGCGGTCAGTTCATTGCTCTGCTGCACACCACAAAAACAGGAGCTAACAAAAAGTGATAAAGAACGCATTTTGACTGAGCTCCAGCCCGTGGTAAAAAAATTTACCAAAGCGTGCGAGCAAGCTGATTTCAACAATGCCATCAGCGTGTTTGAAGACACGAAAGATTTTACAGCGATCGTGAACGGGAACGCAATTCCTGATTTTAATTCTTTCAAAGAAGGTATCCGTAAACAGTTTGAATCGCTCGTAAGTCAGCAGTACACGGTGGCGTCAGAGAAGTTTGACATCATTAGTAATACCAGCGCTGCATATACTTTGATTGGCTCTGATATTGATCAATTGAAAAATGGAGATCGGGTTTTGGTTAATCCGTTGGCGGTCACATTCCTTTTCAGAAAATCGAATAATGAATGGAAGATTTTTTACATGCATGAATCGGCCACGGTTAAAATAGATTCCTTAGGAGATAAGTAATTTGATAGCACCTTTTCCGCCCCCGTTACTGAATCTGATAATCTCAATAGTTAGAGGTCTTGCAACCCAACTAGTCCGCGTTTGCGAACTCCTGCCTGCCGGCAGACAGGGAAGCGTTGGATGTGCGTAGGAGTGAAGCAATCCCCTCGCTATGAAATGCGTATGAACGAGACCTCACCCTTGCAACTCTCCCCACATCTTTTTACATTGTTCAACGATTCCGCTGCCCCACCTGATCCAATCCGATCCAAGCCCACAGAGGAATCAAGCAGTTTAATAATTGAAAGCAGCGCTGACAATAGAGATATATGGTGATATTGCTTATGTACAATTGTTGCGCGCAATTGAGTCTTCGTGGACAGAGAATTATAAACTGATAATTCAGAAAACGAGAGTGAGTGCGAGATAAGGACATTATCCAGAAAGGATTAAGCATTTAAACATATATTTTTATGATTGACCAATATGTAATACCATCAAGCATCATTTTAGTTGCTGTAATTACCCTTCTTGTTTTTATTGGAATCTGGCTCTTTGGAAGATTTCTCATTAGGCAAAGACCTGAAGACAGGTATCTAAATCACCGTAGTTGGTATGAGCTATTGGACCTATTGAGACAAAATAATCGAAATGAGTTTGGACGCCTAATGAATGCCGTAGTTAATTATCTTAACGAAACATTAGAGAGGAGAAATGATTTTTGGATTACCTATGGACAAATGAGTATATGTATATTCATTGTTGGCATACTTGCCATTCTTCTGCTCACAAAAACAATAACTGCGGAAGCTGGTTTGCCGATACTATCTGCAATTTCTGGTTTTGCAATTGCTAAAGGTGCTACAACAAGGAGCAAGGGTAATGACAATTTCCCAACAAATAATGGCTAATCTTAATTCGCACATGAACGTTCTGGATATTCAATAAAGAGGAAGCAAAACAGTTTTATAATCCAGTCCTAGCAGTGTCTCCGTTTCGTGACGCTGCGTAAGCGAAGCAACCCTCTCCACCAATCTCAATAACTAGAGTTCTTGCAACTCTCCCCATATCTTTTTACATTGTTCAACGATTCCGCTGCACCACCTGATCCAATCCGATCCCAGCCCACAGAGGAATCAAACAGTTTTGTAATTTAGAACAGTACCTTCAATAGATATATATGCAATGTTTTTGATATTCAATTGTTAGGTGCAATTTTTGGACAACTTGTTAACAGACTTGTATAAATTATGACAAAACAGGAAAGAGAAGAGATTTTGAAATGGGTATTTACACCAACTGCCCCAATTAAGAAAGAAGAATTCTTTAGAGGACGGATTACGCAATTGCGAAAAATTTGCGAGGCCATTAACGAAGAAGGGCAACATGCAATACTATTCGGAGAAAGGGGTGTCGGGAAGACCTCGTTAGCAAACATTATGACTGACTCGATAACAAATCTCTATCCTACGAAAGTCACTTGTAATAGAGCTGACAATTTTAGAACTCTATGGAAACAAGCTTTTGAACAAGTTCAATTTTCAACGACAACTAAAGGGCTTGGATTTAGAGCAGAAGACATTATACAAATTATTAGTTTAAAAGATTCTTTGGACGAAAGTTCAACGACTTTTTCTTCTGACATTATACGCCTCCTCGGACAATTTCCAGATATTAGTTTTCTTTTCATTTTTGATGAATTTGATAATATAACGGACAAAGATGTAAGAAAACTATTTGCTGACTTGATCAAATCATTCTCAGACAATAATACCAACACTACAATAGTATTAGTTGGTATTGCAGATGACGTAGCCAAGCTTATTGGAAATCACCTTTCATTGGAAAGATGTTTAAAGCAAGTTAGGATGCCAAGAATGTCTGAAAATGAATCAAAGGAGATTATTGATGAAGGTCTTAGCAAGTTAGAAATTAGCATTAGTGCTGAAGTTCAATCAAACATTATTGAATTTGCATCTGGCTTTCCTCACTATATACATTTGCTGTGTAAGTATGGAGCCGAACTTATAATTGATGAGGAGAGAAATGAATTTACCCAAGGTGATTTAAAGGTTGCAATTAATAGAGGTATTGAGAACACTAACGAGCAATTAAAATCTGCCTATCGAAAGGCCATAATTGGATTAAGCACAACCAATAAATGGCAAGATGTTATATTCTCTTGCGCTGAGTCAAAACTAGACGAGTTCAATTGTTTTAGTATTTCGAGTGCTCTTACTTCATATACGAAGCGAACAACTAAAACGGTTAAGGGGAACAGTATTTCGTACAACTTAAATCAGTTATGCTTAAAGGAGAGGGGAATGATTCTTGAGAGACTCGACACGGGGCTTAATACAAGGTATAGATTTACGAATCCAATGATGATGGCATACATTAAACTAATGATAAATAGTAATTAAAAACTGCACCTTTCTAGTCTAAGTCACTTATGCAACTGGACCAAGTTTTAGAGCGGCAAAGTGTGTAAGCGAACTTTGACCTACAGCCACTGTAGAACCTAATCTAATTCAAATCTTTTATCTACTCCATCTTAAGTGAATCCACCGGACTACTTTTTGATGCCCTCAACGTCTGCGAACCAATTGTACTCTGTTGCATAATTTAATGCCTACACTTACCTTAGCCACCAACAACAAAGGGAAACAGAAAGTATTTAATTGCTGGCTTCATGATGAGACGACTACTTGCTATATTCATTTTACTATCGATCGTTTCGGGAGCAAGTTATCTTCTATATAAGACCAATGCAGACTTCAGGACTTACGTTTCCGGATTGATACCATCTCCCAATGAAGGGAACAGCATTGATAGTTTGGCGACATCTCCATCGTCTGATTCAATAGTACATCAGAAGGCAAGAAAGAAAATCCCAAAGACTTTAAAGCCAGACGAGTTTTATGCACTTGACGAATATGCAAAGAAGACTCCCAAACGATATGAAGCTACTGTATCAGCCCTTGCTCAATACCTTATTAAACCTGCGAAGACAGACATTGAGAAAGCAAGAGTATTATTTACATGGGTTGCATCACACGTTGAATATGACGACAAAGCTTTCAATTCCGGAGATTATACTGATTACTCAGCGGAAAATGTTTTGCGAAATAAAAAAGCGGTTTGCGATGGATATGGGAATATCCTTAAAGCGTTATGTGACGCAGCAGGACTGGAAGCAGAGAAGGTAATCGGCTATGCGAAAGGTTATGGCTACAATGTAGGTGATACGTTTAAGGAAACCGACCACGCCTGGAATGTAATAAAGGTTGATAGCGAATGGCGACTATTCGATGCAACGTGGGCCAACGGTTACGGAACAAACAAAGACGGAAAATTAGTTAGCACGACAAAATTTGATGCTTATTGGTTTGATGTAGCTCCTGAGTCATTTATTTTTACTCACCTTCCGGAGCAATCTAAATGGCAATTGACCGCTGACTCGTTAACACTTGCCCAATATGAAAAATTACCCTACCTGGATGAGACCTTTTTTAAACTGGGTTTCAATCCGAATGAGGTATATAACGATGCAGTTTCAGGAAAAGTAAAAGAGTTTATTGAAACATTTTCTAATGACTTCCCAATTACTGGTGCTCAACTTCCATACTCAAAAAATATAATTCGAGGTGATGAGATAACGTTTAGAATCCAGTCAGATTACGCAGAAGAAATTGCTTTAATAGATGACAAGACCTATCATTATTTTAAAAAGGAGAACAACATGTTTACGTTGTCACACAAGCCTACAGGTAAACAGTTGTGGATATGTGTTAAGATTAACTGGTTCGATAAAAACTTCCACACAATCGTAAGATACAAGGTAATAGATGAAGGGAAGATAATAGCCACTAATGTTCAATAACGGAAATTCGTTAAGCTTTGTGCTTCCTTCGTGCCCTTGCGTCTTTGTGGCAAAAGAATAATACTACTCATTTCAAAACCCTATTCCATCTTAAGTGAATCCACTGGATTACTTTTTGATGCTCTCAACGTCTGCGAACCAATCGTAAGCATACCCAGAACAAGAAGTACAGAGGTTCCTATCAATACTGTACCCCAACCAAACTCCACCCGGTTCGGAAATTCCTGGAGCCAGAGGTTGTTCACGAAATAACTTAACGGTGCACCAATACCAATGGAGATCATCAGCATCTTCAAAAATCCTTTCGACAACAAGAGGGCAATGCTCCAGTCTCTTGCGCCCAGTATTTTTCGAATGCCCACTTCTTTGGTTTTGCGCTCTGCCGTATAGGTTGCCATGCCCAGCAAACCTAAACACGCAATGATGATAGCAAGTATAGAAATGAATCCGAGAATGGAAACCACATCAAAGATCGCATGATGTGTAGCCTGCAATTGTTCATCAAAGAATTCATACTTAAACGGATGGGCCGGGTCGATCTTCTTCCACTGGCGTTCAAGATTCGCCATCGTCAGCATCAAATCCGTTGTACTTAACTTTACATTGATGTATTCAAAGTTGTCAGGTCGATTCTGTACCATTAAAGGTTTAATCTCATCGTCATTGATTAACAACCGATATCGAAAGTCCTTCACCACGCCAACAATCTTAAACTGTTCATTGCCCCACTTCGTCTCCACCATCTCGCCAATCACTTCCGATGGAATCGTAAAGCCTAACTTCTTTACCATGGCTTCATTCACCACAATATTTTGAGCGGGTTCTTGTGCCATTACATTTCTGCCAGCAATCACTTTAATTCCGAGGTTGTCCATAAAATGTTCATCCGCAAACAAGAGGTCGTTGCCGAAGTATTCATCTTTGCTCCCCGGCTTCCGCATTTCATTTCCATTGGCTCTGCCACCCGCGGGGATAATATCACACGCTGAAATGGAAGTAACACCGGGCACGCTTTGCAATTCATTCGCCACTTTCTGGTAATCGATACCCTGCAATTCTATATTCACCACGTTGCTCGTGTTAAACCCATAGTCAAACGCAAGGAAATGTTTAAACTGATTGTATATCAGAATGGAAGTGGTGATAAAAAACAAGGAGATCACAAACTGCGATATGCCCAGCACTTTGCGCATGCCCAGCTTTCCGGGAGCTACTGCATGTAAATTCTTCAACACTTTTATCGGTTGATACTTTGATAAATACAATGCAGGGTATAAACCGGCTACAATGCCAATCAGTAAAGCGAATCCGGTAAACATCAGATAGACCGAAGGAACCATCGGAAGTTCAAAGTTCAAATACTGATTCACCCACAGTCCTTTGAAGGCCGGCACCAGAAAGAGCAAGAGTACAAACGCCATCGCCAGGGAAATCATAGCCGTAATAACAGACTCACTCAAAAACTGGAAGATGAGATTCTTTCGAAAGGCACCCGTCACTTTACGCACACCAATTTCTTTTGCACGCGTAAGCGCACGCGCAATGGAAAGATTGGTATAGTTCAGACAAGCCGATAGCATAATGACGAGCGCCAGCGCCCACAAAAAGTAATAGCCAATCAAGGGCATGCGATTATTCGTATCGTTTCCGGTAAGCCCTAAGGCTACATCTCCCAAGGTTTGAGGTTGAAGTTTAAAACCTTTCGTTAAGTCAGATGTAAGATTAGCATATTTGCGAATGACCAGATCATTCAATGCTGCTGATAAGTCTGCAGTATTTTTATCCTCATCTAAAAGCACAAACGTATACGTGCGAAAGTAATACTCCCAGTTGTTACTCAAATCATCCGTCTTCTTGTCGGCCACAAACGACTCACGTGTAGATGCGGATACCAGTACATCAAAGGTTAAGTGTGATACGTATTTTGATTCATCGATTACGCCCGTGATGGTAAAACTTCCCCAGGGTGATGGAGTAGAAGAAACACCATCAAAGTCAACCGGAAAGGGTAGTTGCCGGTCAGCAAATTCAACCACCTTGCCAATCGCGGGTTCATTACCAAAAAGTTTAGTAGCCACCTCACGACTGATCACCATCGAGAAAGGAGCGGAGAGTGCTGTGTGTTTATCACCTTCTTCCAATTCGAAACTGAAAATGGAAAAGAACGATGGCTCGGCAAAGTAGCCGCGCATTTCAGTTACATTCTTTTGGTACGAAACATCGCCACCAACACCCGGTGTAAGATTAGTCGCTTCTTCTATAACAGGATAGTCTGCTTTCAATGCATGCGCCAACGGGTAGGGTGACGTGGCATACGGTTGACGGGATCCTTCCTGGTCGGAGAGGATTCGGTAAATGCGATCCTTCTTATCGTGGAACTGATCATACCGATCCTGATCGGCCAGCATAAGAATGATCAACATACAAACCGACATGGCCACGGCCAGTCCGAAGACGTTGATGAATGAAAATACTTTGTACTTCAGAATATTCCGGATGCCTACCTTAAAATAATTGCTGAACATATCGAATTCATTTAAGTGATACTGTAGTCTTGATTTTCGAATGGCAAAGGGGCGTAAGTAATTTGCTACCTCATACCAGTAAGCCAGTTTTGCTCTAAGCGCTGATTTACTTTTAAGTGTTGAATAAAACTGTTCATCCAGGTCACCCTGCACTTCTTCCGCCAGGTCGTTTCGAAGGAAACGAAGCAGCAGGCGTTGCGCGAGTTTGGGAGGTTTAATGATCATGGATAATTGGTCTTATACGTTCCGTTATTCTGATTTCAAACATTGCGTTGGATTAACCTTTGCTGCCTTAAAGGTTTGAAGACCAACGGTAAGCCACGCAATCAGCAGAGCGATGACACCAGCTCCACCGAAGTAAGACCATTTCAATTCAATGTGCTCTGAGAAATTCTCTAACCAATAAGAAGATAGGAGATAGCTCACGGGCAAGGCAAGTACGATTGCCACCAGTACCATTTTAGTAAAATCACTGGAGAGTAAATAAATAATCCGCCACTCGCTTGAGCCCAATACTTTTCGAATACCGATTTCCTTTAATCTTCTTTCGGTTGTAAAGGCAGCCAATGCGAATAAACCTAAACATGAAATGACGATGGCTAGTCCGGCAAAGTATCTTGACAATACCGATACGCGTTGCTCAGCTGAATATAAGTTTTGATAATCTTCATCCATAAATTTATAGTCGAATGAAAAACCGGGATTGTAAGCCGTGTAGAAATTTTGCAGCGATTCAATGGATGCATGCTCGTTGCCAGCTTCAAGCTTAATCATTACAAATACGGTCTGTTGTGGATTGAACAAAATGCAAACTGGTTTGATGTTTTCGTACAGCGACTCATATTGAAAGTCTTTCACTATTCCAACGATGGTGCGCTCACCCGAATAATGTTTTACTTTTTTACCGACCGGATCTTTTAGTCCCATCATTTGAATGGCTTTCTCATTGAAAAGAATAGCGCTGCTATCGGATGGAAATGCGTTGGAGAAACTACGACCTGATGCCACTTGAAAGCCTAACAATTCTGTAGCATCATATCCTGCATCTATTTCGTGAAATTGAATGTTGTACTCCTCATTGCCTTCCCATGTAATACCATAGGTAGAACCACCACCCGCAACCTCGAATGAAGTAGGCGCGGCTTCCTTAACGCCCGGGATTTTTTTCACCTCGTTTATAAAGGTTTCGATATTTTCAGCCACCTTACCTTCTTTCTCAATGTAGATCACATGATCTCGTGTGTATCCAAGGTTCTTGGTCTGCACAAATTCAATTTGCTGATACACAATAAACACGGCTACAATCAAAATAATGGAAAGAGAAAATTGGAATATTACAAGACCTTTCCTGGCAAAGAGTTCTCCCATGGCTGTGTTTAATTTTCCTTTCAATACTTCTGCCGGATTGAAACCCGAGAGATATAAAGCGGGGTAACTACCGGCCAATATTCCCGTGACGAGTGCAAGCGCGATGGCCGATAAAATTATATTCCGGTCAAAATTAAGCACGAGGTGTTTACCTGTAATCAGATTGAATTGAGGAAGGAGTATGGCAACGAATGCCGCTGCGACAAAAAGTGAAAGGAGGGATATGATGATGGATTCTCCCAGGTATTGAGAGATCAATGATTTTCTGTTCGCCCCAATGGCTTTTTTAATGCCAACTTCTTTTAAACGTCTTGAAGCGCGTGCTGTGGATAAGTTCATGAAGTTGATACAGGCAATCAACAGAATAAAGATGGCAATCACTGAAAACAATTTTACATACGAAATTCTTCCACCGCTCACCATCCCGTTTTCGTACGCGCCAAACAAGTATCGATCTGAATATTGTTGAAGGAACAACGTAATGTTGCTATCGTTTTGTTTGGTCTTCATGAAACCTAAAATCTGCGCGTTGAATGCATCAACGTTTGTACCTTCTTTTAATCGAACATACGTAGTGGCGTAGTTATTAGTCCAGCCCGGGTATTGTACAATGTTTTCTTTAAAATAGTTAAACGAAAGAACGAAGTCGAATTGAATGGATGAATTGACCGGCACATCTTTGTAAACACCCGAAACAAAACATTGATGTTTTAGTCCCATGATCTCCCAATCAATCGCCTTACCCAATACATTTTCTGCTTTGCCAAATAATTGTTTCGCCAAAGATTCCGAGATTACAATAGCATCTTTATCATTTAACTTTGGCGCGCCTTGAATCATTTCATACGAAAACATTTTAAAGAAGTCTTCGCTGGCAAATTGTCCGTAACTTTTAAGTCGATTGTCTCCGGCCTTTAACGAAAAGCGTTGAATGCCCCATCCGGAAGTGCACGCAGCATCCTCAACACCGGCAATTTCATCGCGCAAAGCCTCTGCTAAAAGTCCAGGAGTAGCGTTGAAAGTAGAAATTCCTTCTGGCTTGTTATGATTGGCCATTACCTGATATAATCTGTCACTGCTTGCATGAAATTTATCGTAACTCAATTCATCCGAAACCCATAGGTAAATCAGCATCGCGCAAGCTAACCCGGTAGAGAGTCCGGTGAGATTGATGAAGAAGGAACTTTTATAACGCATGTAATTGCGGAATGCAAGCGTGATGGTATGTCGATACATAAAGAAGGGTTTAAACTGTTGCAATCGTTTTGATTTTCGTAAGGCAAATGGCCTTGCATAGTGGAAGACCTGATACCAATAATTCAGTTTTGCTCTGAAGAGTGACTTCTTTTTTAAGATCGAATAAAAATTTTCTTCCAGGTCACCACGCACTTCTTCAGCAAGATCCGTTCGCAGGAATTTGTTGAGTAATTTGTTGGCGAGGGTAGGGGGTATCGCTTTCACTTTCTTCAAGTAACTATCCTGTAATTAATTTACTGGAAGCAAAATCAGGAAACTGATTCCACAAAGACACTTTAAAATCGCGCGCTGCTACTAATGTTTTGCGACCAAAGGCAGTGATGGTGTAAATGCGTTTTCTTCTTCCACCTCGCTCGGCTGTTGAATCTCCCATTTCAGATTTGAGAAATCCTTTCTCTTCTAATCGTGTGAGGGTAGAGTGGACTGCTCCAATGGAAACGGAGCGATCGGTCTGCGTTTCAAATTCCTGGGCGATATTAAAAGCGTATGCCTCTTCTCCGAGTATGCCTACTAATAGTAGGATAACCTCTTCAAATTCGCCTAATTTTGTTTCGATCATGATGTATGTTACTAGATTGTAGAGCATATATACGAAAGAGTTTCGGATATGTTCTACTATTTAGTATCAAATGTTAAAGAATAATAGATATGGATGGTGTTTCACACGAATACATTCCCGCAGATCTCGCGGATCGAACCCGCGCGGATTACGCAGATCAGTTTGCATTGATCAGCGAAAATCTGCGTGCCTTTAAATCAGCGGCATCTGCGGGAAAATATTTTTGCTGTCATGAACCTCTAACTACTCTGATCTCAAACTCTTCACCGGATTAATAAATGCAGTCTTAATCGACTGATAGCTCACAGTAAGGAGAGCAATCACAATGGCACTCGATCCCGCGGTAGCAAAAATCCACCACGCTAGTTCTGTGCGATATTGAAAACCTTCCAGCCAGTTGTTCAACATGAAGTAGGTGATGGGAATAGAAATAACAATAGAGATCCCGATCAACACAACAAAGTCTTTCGACAACATCTTCCAAAGGTTAAAAACAGAAGCGCCTAATATTTTTCGAATGCCAATTTCCTTTGTTCGTTGTTGAGTAGCAAACGAAGCAAGGCCAAATAATCCTAAGCATGAAATGAAAATAGCAAGCAGAGAAAACAGGGACGCCAGTCTCCCGATCCGTTCTTCGCTGGCAAATTTGTTTTCATATTCCTCGTCAACGAATTTAAATTCAAAGGGAACGGTGTGCATCACCGATTTAAAAACATTTTCTGTCCGTGCAATCGCTTCATGCGAATTCAGATTCGGATTCAACCGTATGGTAATCCATGAACTGCCAATGGTATTTAAGAAAAGATCACTCGTCATAAAATACAGGCTCGGCTTTGCAGGTTCATAGGGTGAATCCACAACCACGTCCTGGATCACACCGATTACTTTGAATTTTCTTCCCTGCCATTCAATCTCTTCGTCTAACGGATTTTGCCAACCGATTAATCGTGCAGCAGTTTGGTTGAGAATGACCGCGGAGGAATCCGTTGCCATTTCACGGGAGTAATCCCGACCCTGTACAAAATTCCAACCCATCATCGAACCGTACTCAGGTGTTACCGCCATGCAGGCAAAACCAACTTTTTCATTCGCATCTTTCCCCTGCCAACTGAAATTGTTTAAGGTAAACCAGTTTTCGGTAGCGGGACTTGATGATTCTGCCAGTTCAACAATGGCATCGGATTGTTTCAATTTATTTCGAAGCGGTCGGATCTTCCCCCAGAACTCATTCGAGTTTTTTCGGATCATGATAAGTCCCTCTCGTGTATATCCAATCGGTCTGTTCTTTGCAAATTGGATTTGTCGCCATACGGTGATCGTTCCAATGATCAATGCTACAGATACTGAGAATTGCAAGATCACTAATACCTTGCGTGGAACATTTGCGAATTGACCGGTACGGAATACTCCTTTCAAAACTTGTACAGGTTGGAACGAAGAAAGAAATAAAGCCGGGTAACTTCCAGCAAGAATGCTGGTGACGAATACAAAGCATACTGCAATGAGAAGAAAGGTTGAGTTGGTCCACGGCATGGTCATTTCTTTTTCTGCCAGCTGGTTGAACCACGGTAATGAGAGACTTGCCAAACCAATCGCCAAAACAAACGCGAATGCGACAATCAAAAACGTTTCGATGAAGAACTGACCAATCAACTGAGCACGTGCCGAGCCAATCGATTTGCGAATGCCCACTTCTTTGGCGCGCATCTCCGATTGTGCCGTACTTAAATTCATGAAGTTGATGCAGGCAAGAATAAGGACAAACATTCCGATGATACCAAACAACCACACGAACTGAATACGCCCGCCATTTTCTTTGCCATCTTTCCACTCCGAGTGTAAATGCCATCGACTCATGGGCTGCAGAAAAACCAGAGGATTCTCTGATGCAGCTTGCTCGCGCGGTAGTTTGTTAAACTTTACTTTCTCTATTTTTTTTGAGACTGCTTCAAAGGAAGTTGTGGGTTCTATTTGAACAAATGTGATGGCCTCCGTAAAATTGATGTCATCGCTGTTCCAGTTATTCTCATCATCCTTTAACCAGGGATTGGATGAAAGCCATGTTTCCCAACTCGAAATGAATTGCAAGGAATGAAACCTCGAATTGGCTGGAACATCTTTAAAGATTCCCGTTACCTTCACATCCATTTTATTATCAATCTTCAAAAGTTGATTGAGGGGATCCTGATCACCGAAGATCGCCAGAGCAGTAGATTCAGATAACACAATCGAAGAAGGATCGTCCAAACTTTTCCACGAACCCTGAAGCATTTGAAATGAAAACATTTCCAGTCCTTCTTTATCCATGAACGTACCATTTCGCGGAATTTTCTTTTCGTCAATGGCCAGCACATGACTGCCTTCCCACCACATTTGTACCACATGTTTGAAGTCATTTCGATAAACCGTTTTTAACTCAGAAGACATGGGCACCGGTACGGCTGCATTGGTTTTGATTTCGTGAGAAATGGTTTGATGCTGATATACCTGAGCGATGTCATTGAAATTCTTGTGATAAGAATTAAAAGACACTTCATCAAATACCCACATGCCAATCAGAAGCGTAACGGCCATCCCAACCGAAAGGCCGATAATGTTAATGTAGGAGTAGCCTTTGTTTTTGATGAGGCTTCTCCATCCGATCTTGAAATAACTTTTATACATGCCGTAAGTATTTAAATTTTTATATCCTTCTGCAGGTCTGATAATGCCTGGTCTAAGAAGCAGAATAACATCGATGACAAATCGTATATCCGCTATTCTTTTTCCTTTTTCTTTTAATCGTTCGTCATACAACTCCATCAAATCTCCCTCAATGTATTTTTGCAACTTCGGATGGCAGAACCATCGGAAGAAGCGAAGGGGGAGATGAGGTGGATCTGTACTGCTCTTTTTCATTTTTTAATTCTTGATTAAAAATCACCAGATCTTTTTCTGGTAACAGGTAATGGGTAATCAGTGACCGGTTACCGAGTACCGATAACTGATTACTGATTACAGTGAACCGGTAACTATTCCGATCGCAAACCTTTTACAGGACTCATCAGGGCAGCCTTTATCGATTGGAAACTTATTGTGAAAAGTGCAATCAATACAGCGGTTACTCCCGAAGCAATAAATACGTCCCATCCAATAGGTGTTCTATACGTATAATCCTCAAGCCAGCGCGACATCATAAACCACCCTATTGGAGCAGCAATACAAATCGAAACCAAAACCAGTCTTAGAAAATCCCAGGTAAGCAATTGAACTACGCTTTTCATAGACGCGCCCAATACGAGTCGCACACTGATTTCTTTGCTGCGCTGCTCAACCATAAAAGCCGACAAGGCAAACAATCCCAGGCAGGCTACCACAATGGCCAACACGGAGAAACTTGTGAATATTTTTCCCATGCGGTGTACATCGTTATACATGGCGGCATAACGATCATCCAAAAAAGAATAACGAATGGGCTGGTGAGGTGCGAACTTTTTCCACACGTTTGTAATAGCCTGAATACTCCCGACCATTTCAGAAGTCTTCAGCTTAATGGCCAGTACAGACGCTTCCTGTCCAAGCACTAAACCGAGCGGACGGATATCATCACGCAACGATTCGTAATGAAAGTCTGCTACGATTCCAATCACCGTCCAGAGGCCTGCGTAGTTGGTAATGCGTTTGCCCAGCATGTTGCCACCAAGCTCTTTCGCCATCTTCTGGTTTATGATAATAGCACTTGAATCTGACGCCAGGTTACGATCAAAGTTTCTACCCTCCACAAGCTCAATACCGAGTGTGTTGAGATAGAATTGATCAACTCGCCAAAACTGGCTTGACACGGTAGGGTCAATGTTTTGTCTACCTTCATTCCAAAATCCGTTTCCATTTCTTTTTGAACCACTCACCGGCAGGTAATCGCCTGTGGATACTTCAACCACCTGTGGTACTTCGCGCAATTCATTGGCAAGCGAAACCACCTGACCACCCAATACGCTTGTCCCCTGAAGTAGCAACACCTGTTCCTTATCAAAGCCAATCTTTTTGTTCAGAATGAAATTCATCTGCTTCTGAATAACCATTGTACCGATAAGCAGAATGATACTAATGGTGAATTGGAACACCACTAATGAGCCTCTGATGGAAGAACTTTTAGCACCCTGTGTTAACCGGCCTTTCAACACCTGGATGGGTTTGAAAGAGGATAGGTAAAATGAAGGATATATTCCTGCGATGATGCCCACTAAAATTGACAAGCCTGCAAGCGAAGGAACAAACCACCATTCCGTCCAGGGCATCGATATTGATTTTCCGGAAATTGAGTTAAAGTAATCGAGCAGTAGAAAAGAAATTGCCAATCCCAGCAAGAAAGAAATTACACTGAACATGATCGATTCACTTAGAAACTGACTAATAATATTTCCTCTAAGAGAACCAACCACTTTTCTCAGGCCTACCTCTTTTGCACGGTTTGCAGATTTGGCGGTAGATAGATTTATAAAATTGATTGCTGCTATCAGAAGAATAAACAACGCTATACCTCCGAATAACCAGACTATCCGGATGTCACCATAACTCAGATTGTCGTCAACGCCTTCCGAGTAAAGATGAATCTGATCCATACGTTGCAGTTCCAAATGCGCTTTTTTCTCTTCAAAAAACTTCTTCACATTGCTTTCCGACTGACCACCTTCCAGCATGGCGGGAATGAAGTAATTTTCAATGATCCTTTTCGAGAGCTTTTCTTCGAACGATTTAACATCCGTATTTTCTTCCAATAGAATGTAGGTGGCGTAGTTGCTGGCACCCCAGGTTTTTTGTTCGCCACCCCAGAACTCTACGCCTTCCATACCGATTAGAAAATTAAACTGTGCGTGCGAGCTGGATTTAAAATCTTCGATCACCCCGCCAATCGTGTAAGGCTTGTCCGCCTGATTGTTGATCACCAATGTCTTGCCTATCGGATTCTCGCCCGGGAAATATTTATCCGCTTTACTTTTGGTAATGACAATCGCTCCTGGATAACTTAACGCTTTTTGAGGGTTGCCGTAAATAAACTTTAGTTGCAGCATGTCCGCCAGAGCCTGATCGAAATAAACAAACCCGTCATCATAAGCATTGTCTTGCTTGTCTCCGGCACGCACTTCACCAGCTCCCGCACCAAACAACTCGCTGTTGTTATAACGGCCCGCAGCCAGGACTTCTGGAAAATCCTCATTCAATGCCGATGCCATGGGTGCAGGAAATGAATCACCCTTCTTGATATCACCGTTTTCGGTAATGACACCCAGTACCCGATACAACCGATCGTGATTGGCATATTGCTTATCGTACGACAGTTCATCCTTGATGAATAATGCAATGAGCAGGCAAGCGGCAACGCCAATGGCAAATCCACCGATCTTGATGAATGAATACATCTTTTGTTTCCGGAGACTTCGCCAGCTAATGGTCAAATAATTCTTTAGCATATCGTAGTGGTTTAATCGTTGATGTTTTTCCGAAGGCCTTATTATTCCAGGCCTGAATAGCAGAAGTACATCGGTAATAAATTTTATATCGGCTTTTCGTTTTCCAAATTCTTTTACACGCTCCTCATACAACTCCATCAAATCTCCCTCAATGTATTTCAACAACTTCGGATGGCAGAACCATCGGAAGAAGCGGAGGGGGAGTTTGGGTGGTGTTCTTTTCATCTATAGTGTTTTTGTGATTGGTAATCAGTAAGAGGTAATGGGTGATCGGTACTTACCGATTACTAATTACCGATTACTCATCACCGGTAACTATTCCGATCTCAAACTCTTAACAGGATTTGCCATCGCTGCTTTGATAGCCTGAAAACTCACGGTGAGCAGTGTGATCGTCAACGCACCACATGCGGCCGTCACAAAAATCCATCCATTGATACCCGTCTTATAATCATATTCTTCAATTCCCTTTTTAAGGATGTAGTATGATAATGGTGCGGCAATCACACACGAGAATATCACAAGCAGCACAAACTCACGCGATAACATTCGCCAAAGATTAGCTACCGATGCACCCAATACTTTTCGAATGCCAATTTCTTTTGTTCGCTGCTCTGCAATGAAAGAAGCGAGTCCGAATAAGCCAAGACAACTGATGATGATCGCCAGTGTTGCAAAGATTGCTGCCAATTTTCCTATGCGTTCTTCCGTCTTGAATTTTGCATTGTATTCTACATTGGCGAATTTATAATCAAACGGGATGTCCGGAATAACACGGGCAAATACTTTTTCAATTTTAGGAAGGGCATCGCGAACCGGAACATTCGGAGGGACGCGCAGTAACAGCCATTGCTTCCACCCCATCGTGAAGTAGATTGTCGGCTTCACGGGTTCAAAGGGAGAAGCCATCACCATATCTTTGATTACACCCAGTATTACAAAATCTCTATCCATATTCCAAGGTCCGTTTTTCCAATGAATGACCTGACCTGTAGCTTTGTCTAACTCCATAAATTTTGCTGCTGATTCATTAATGACAAATCCCGCTGAATCACTGGCAATTTCTTTTGAGAAATCCCGACCATCCAGAAATTCCCAACCTACGGTTCTTCCATAGTCGTGGGAGACACCAAGGGTGGCAAAATTTTTATCTTTATCCAGGCTTTTTCCTTCTTGTGTAAAGCCACCGTTGTTCGACCAAACTTGTGTTACCGATCCACCTGCTTCTGCAACTTCAGTTACCACACCACTGGCCTTCAACTCAGCTTTCAACACCTCAGCTTTATCCGTAAAGGCTGCTGATTTTTTGGGGACTAAGATTAGTCCTTCACGTTCATAACCTACCGGGCGATTTTTCACAAACATGAGCTGATTATAAATAACGCCCGTACAAATGATGAGCATTACGGAAACCGTAAACTGTAAAACAACTAACGCTCTTCGTGGTGCCGATGCAAAACGACCCGCACGAAAAACTCCCTTCAACACACTTACAGGTTTGAAAGACGATAGGTAAAGAGCCGGGTAACTTCCGGCAAGTATTCCGGTGATCAATAAAAATAAAACACTACCGGTCCAGAACCATCCCTGCATCCAAGGTAAACTCATGTCTTTGCCAGACAACTGATTGAACCAGGGAAGTGAAATACCAACCAAGGCTATCGACAGAATAAAAGCAAGTACAACAACCAGAAATGATTCACTTAAAAACTGTCCAATGAGTTGCCAACGCACAGAGCCAATGGTTTTCCGAATACCAACTTCTTTTGCTCTCTTTTCGGATCGCGCTGTGCTGAGGTTCATAAAGTTTATGCATGCCAGCAGCAGAACAAATACACCAATGGAGCCAATGAACCAAACCATTTGCAGTGGACCGTTTTGCAGAACGCCTTCTTTAAAATCAGAATTCAGATGCCAGTCACGCATTGGATGCAACAGTACTTCATAGTTGTACTTCAACTCGTCCTTCATATAAGCCAGGTCCTTAATGGCAGTCATTTCTGCGTTGATGATGTTCGCTTCAACTTTCTCAAAGTTGGTGTTCGGTGCTACCTCCACATAGACATGAAGAAAATGATTGTCCCATCCCTGCCTGCTGATCCATTCCGCATCCTTCATTAGAAAACTCCAGGGTTGAAAAAATTGAAGCCCGTAGAACTCCGTATTCATTGGAAAATCTTCATATACACCTGTAACTGTAGCCTCTTTTTCGTTATTGATTTTCAAGACCTGGTTAATGGGATCGGCATCGCCAAAGAGCGCTTTCGCTGTTGATTGAGAAATCATGATTGAATGCATCTCCTTTAAAGCTGACCAGTTGCCATAGACCATTTTCCAGGTTAGCATTTCAGGTGCACCTTCACCGATGTACATTCCTTGCTTCGAAATTTTCTTATCACCAATAGATAGAACACCATCCCACTGCCACGATGCCGGAACAACGTGTTTGAAATTGGCCGCATAATTATTTTTCAACTCCTCGATTAGCGGATAAGGTAACGAAGTCTGACCAACATAGTGTCTTCCTTCAAACTGGCCGCCCTTCATAACCTGTGCAATACGTGGATAGTTTTCATGATACTGGTTGAACGACAACTCATCCTTCACCCACAAGGCAATGACAATCGCTACACCCATACCCAGAGCAAGGCCACCAATATTAATGATAGAGTAACCGGTATTCTTTACAAGGTTTCTCCACCCTACCTTCAAGTAACTTTTATACATAGCATACTGATTTATGTGTTGATAATTTTCCTTTGGCCTGATGATGCCCGGCCTGAACAGCAAGAGCACATCAATGATAAATTTTAAATCCGCTTTTCGTTTCCCCGATACTCTAACCCGTTCGTCATACAACTCCATCAAATCTCCCTCTATGTACTTCAGCAACTTCGGATGGCAGTACCATCGGAAGAATCTTAAAAATAGAGTTGGAGGATGAACACTTTTCATGATTACTCTGACCGTAAAGATTCTGTTGGAGGTGCCACTGCGGATTTTAATGATTGAAGAACCACTGCTAGCATAGCCACAAAAAGTGTAAGCAAACCAGCCATGGCAAAAATGATCCATGACAGTTTGATATGGTACGCAAAATTATTGATCCATTCACTCAATGCGTAGTAGGCCATGGGTATGGATAAAAGAGCGGCAAGACCTACCAGTTTAATGAAATCACTTGAGAGTAGCGCTACCACCTGAGCACTAGATGCTCCCATTACTTTTCGTACACCAATCTCTTTGGTTCGTTGATTCGCTGAAAAAGAAACCAGTCCTAACAGTCCGAGGCATGCAATGACAATAGCAATACCGGTAGCAGCCGACATGAGTGTGCCGAGCTTAATCTCTGATTCATATTGTTGTTTGATACGGTCATCGAGAAAGTAATAATTGAACGGAGCATCTGGATTGACCTTTGCCCACACTTTTTGAATGGAGGATATTACTGCTTGACTTACCTGAATTCGTACCAGCGTGAGGTTCATATCATAACTTGGATACAACACAATAGGCCCTACCTTTTTGTAAAGTGCTTCGTGGTGAAAGTCCTGAACAATACCAGTGATGAAACCTTGTCTCCACACTTCCGAACCACCATTGAGAGGAGGTACAAGCATGGAAAAAGATTTTCCAATAGCTTCATTTGGATTCCATCCAAGTTCTCTTGCGGCCGACTCGTTTAGTATGAATGCCTCTTGCTCATCTTTTTTAGAATTTTCAGCAATGCTTCTACCGGCAATTAACTTGATTCCCATAGTTTCAATAAAGCCAGGCGTTACACCGTAATGCGTCATCTGACTTGTTGAGTCAGTTGAGACTCCCTCTGCGCGGTATGGACTAATCGGAAGAAGTCCGGGAAGAATTTGAGGAACACCGGATACTCTTTCTACACCAGCCACATTCCGGAGTTCACTCTGCATCTGTGGAAAGCCATCTCCATCCAAAACAATAATTTGTTCCTTGTCAAAGCCGAGATCTTTGCTCTGCAGGTAGTTAAGTTGAAGTAACACCGCGATCATTCCGGTTAGAAAAAAAGTGGAAACCATAAATTGAAAGACAATCAATCCTTTTCGTACAAACGAATTTGAATTGGACACGCCACCAGAACCTTTTAGAGAACTAATAGGTCTTAAGCGTGCTAAGAAAAGAGCTGGATAAGAGCCTGCGCAAAAGCCAATGGATACGATAAGTAATATAGAGGCACCAATGAATTCAGGACTTAGTGCTTCATTTAGTTGAATCACCTTCCCTGTAAATTGGTTGAATACAGGAAGCGTCAAGGTTATCAATGCAATTGCAATTAATAAAGCGGCAACGCTGGTGATAAGTGCCTCACCAAAAAATTGTTCAATCAGCTGACTCTTTATCGCCCCTAGTACTTTTCTCATACCTACTTCTCTGGCTCGTGTAGTCGCGCGAGCAGTATTGAGATTCGTGAAATTTATACTCGCCAATACCAGAATAAATAATGCTGCTGTTCCCAGTACATATAGGTATGAAATGTTACCGCCTGGTTTGAATTCAGCTTTCAGGTTTGAGTGCAAATGAATACTTGGTAGAGGTTGTAATGCCAGGGTAATGGATGTATCTGACGAATTAGTTTTGACAAGTTGTTCGATAGATTTTTTTAATAGATCAATAGCGATTCCGGTTTTTGGAAGAACATAGGTATAGAACACGGGCATGCCCCAGTTTTCATCAAGGTTATCACCCATGATAGAATGGAGTGTTGAAAAAGATATCAGGAAGTCAAACTGCAGGTGAGAATTAGGAGGTACATCCTTCATTACTCCTGTAACCGTTAGATCATTGCCCCAAAATTTCATTTGCGCACCTAACGGATCTTTCGCACCAAAATATTTACTAGCCGTTGATTGAGTGAGTACAATCGAGTTTTTATCGGCCAATGCTTTTACTGGATTACCAGAAGTTAGTGGCCATGTAAAAGTGGAGAAGATGCTGGGATCAGCAAAGACAATACCTGTTTCTACAAACACAACATCCTCATGTCGCATTTTCGCTGGTGCAAACAGAGGCCAGAGTCGAACAGTTTGCTCGACTAAATGCGGATAGGTTGCATTCAATTCCGGTGCAAGCGCGGCTGGCATTTTTGCCCAATCTTCTGCCACTACGCGTTGAATCCTGTCTGCATGATCATGATAGCGATCATAACGTAATTCATCATTTATGTAAAGACCAATTAGAAAGCAACTGGCAATACCTACTGCCAATCCTCCGATGTTGATGAAAGAGTGTGTTTTACTTTTCAATAGATTACGCCATCCAATTATTAAATAACTTTTATACATATCCGAGTTGTTTAAATTTTGATGACCTTCTATTGGCTTGATAATGCTAGGTCTGAATAACAAGATTACATCGCCAATAAATTTTCGATCAGCTTTTCGTTTCCCAAATTCTTTTACTCGCTCATCATACAACTCCAACAAATCTCCCTCAATGTATTTCAACAACTTCGGATGGCAGAACCAACGGAAGAAGCGAAGGGGGAATTTGGGAGGTTGTCTACGTTTCATTTAGTGAATGTGTTTTGTGATGGGTAATCAGTAACACGTAATCGGTGATCAGTACTTACCGATTACTGATCACCGATTACTATTCCCAACTTTACATTCCACGCCATCTTTGGAATAGCACTCCACAATTCGTCCCTTGTACTCTTGGAATGCTCCATTGCTTTTTTCCCTAGTGCTGTTATTTGAAAATACTTCTTTGGTCTTCCGGCACGCTCTTCCGTTGCTTCCCCATCGAATGATTTCAGATAGCCTTTGTCTTCCAACCGTTTCAAAGCCGTTTGAAGTGCGCCAACACTTACATTACGTGAAAGCCGGGTTTCGATTTCTTTCTTAATGGAAACTCCATATGCATCTTTGTATAAGACGCCTACCGTGAGCATTACCACTTCTTCAAATTCACCTAATTGATATTTCTTCATGACGGAAATAATTAATTCCTAATTGTAGTATTAATAATTGTGCCAGAACGAAAAACCGCTAAAAATTGCAAGCATCGCTATTTTTATAGGAGAGGAGTGTTCATCATTGAACAATGGCGGACGGTAGCGGGCTGTTGTGATGTGAAGAGTAAAAGGATGTGATGAGCCTGAATGAGTGGGGAGATGGATGCCAGTGGATAGCGAGTATGGAAAGAACAGAATTGATAAAAGTATAAATAAAAAAATAGGCTCTGGTTGAAATTTCAACCAGAGCCTATCACGTTAATTCTGAACTATTTTATCTATGAAATCATTGATGCAATGATCAACGATACAATAGAAGTAAGTTTAATAAGAATGTTCATGGATGGACCAGAGGTATCCTTGAATGGATCACCCACTGTATCACCAATTACAGTTGCTTTGTGAGGATTAGAATTTTTGTAGTACAACTCGCCATTGATGGTTACACCTTTCTCGAAAGACTTCTTAGCGTTATCCCAAGCACCACCCGCATTCGATTGGAAAATCGCCATAAGGACTCCACATACTGTGATACCTGCTAATGCACCACCCAATACTTGAGGGCCTGCAGCAAAACCAATGATCACTGGAGAAAGGATTGCGATAGCACCGGGTAGAATCATTTGGCGAATAGCAGCACTTGTTGAAATCGTGATGCATTTTTCATAATCTGGTTCTACACCTTCTTTACCTTCTAACAAACCAGGTATTGTTTTGAATTGTCTTCTTACTTCTTCCACCATTGAGTTAGCGGCACGACCTACTGCGCGAATTGCCAATGCAGAGAACATGAATGGAATCATACCACCAATGAAGAGTCCGCCCAATACGCGTGCATTTGAAATATCAATCACCGTAATTTTTGTAATCGTCATGAATGCTGCAAAAAGAGAAAGCGATGTAAGAGCAGCAGAAGCAATAGCAAATCCTTTACCGATGGCAGCAGTTGTATTCCCCACTGCATCAAGTATGTCTGTTCTTTCGCGAACTTCTTTTGGAAGTGCACTCATTTCGGCAATACCACCTGCGTTATCAGCAATCGGTCCGAAAGCATCGATCGCAAGTTGAATAGCTGTAGTAGCCATCATACCAGAAGCGGCAATCGCCACACCATAAATACCAGCAGCTTCAAACGCTGCAACAATACCGAATGCCAAAACCAAAACCGGTAGGGCGGTAGACATCATACCAACACTCAAGCCGGCAATGATATTGGTTGCAGGTCCTGATATAGATTGTTCAATAATAGAAGTCACTGGTCGTTTTCCCATTGAGCAATAATACTCTGTGATGATGCTCATCAGGAATCCAACCACCAAGCCGATAATTACGGAATAGAAAATATTGATTCGTGGAAACACGCTACCACCAATTGAAAAGCTTTCCGGTGTCAGATAGTTGATCAGGAAGTAAGAACCTGCTATGGTAAGAAGAATGGCAACAAAGTTACCTGTATTTAATGCACGCTGAGGACTTCCTGTTTCTGAAATTCGAACAAAGAAAGTTCCTGCGATTGAAAACACAAGTCCGATGGCAGCAATGGCAATGGGAAGAATTACGAGGGAAAGGCCATTCCAATTGTCAGTTAACGTTACAGTGGCTCCAAGAACCATCGTAGCAAGAATTGTACTCACATAAGAACCAAAAAGATCGGCACCCATTCCGGCAACGTCACCTACGTTATCACCTACGTTATCGGCAATAACGGCCGGGTTACGTGGATCATCTTCCGGAATACCTGCCTCAACTTTTCCAACAAGGTCAGCACCCACATCGGCAGCTTTCGTAAAGATACCACCTCCAACGCGCGCGAAGAGTGCAATGCTTTCTGCACCCAATGAGAAACCAGTAAGGATTTCAAGCACACGATGAATATGTGTACCATCTGTATTGTAAAATTGTTGTAAACCAGCGAAGAGTATTGTAAGACCAAGAACACCCAAGGCTGCTACGGAAATACCCATTACACTTCCTCCTGTAAAAGAGATGTGAAATGTTTTTGACAAACTTGTTCTGGCTGCCTGAGTGGTACGCACATTTGCCTTCGTTGCTACGCGCATTCCAATAAATCCTGCCAAGGCAGAAAGTGTTGCTCCAACAACAAACGCCAAACCAATAATGGCATGAGATGATTCCGGATTAGCACTTACGGAAAGAACAATGGCAACAACGATAACAAAAATGGAAAGCACTTTGTACTCTGCTTTTAAAAAGTTCATCGCGCCATCGGCAATGTATTTTGCAATTTTTTGCATGCGCTCATTTCCAGGATCTTGTTTCGATACCCAGCGCGATTGAAAGAATGCGTACACGAGTGCCATAACTGAAATACCAATTATGGTTAACGCAAAAGTAGAATTAGTCATAAACATTTATAGATTAATGGTGAATTGAATACGAACAGATGATCAACATACGCACTACAAAGATTTGTTAGCAGGATTGAGTTTGCTTTTTCGTACGCTGTACAAGAAATAAATTAAAACACCGATGCCCATCCATACAATGAGTCGTATCCATGTGTCACCTGGCAGTGTAAACATAACGCCCAGTGATGTGAGGATACCCATAATCGGTACAAATGGAAAAAGTGGTGTTTTAAAGGGACGGTGTAGTTCTGGATTTTTGTAGCGAAGTACTAACACTCCAGCGCATACCAATACAAATGCTAACAGCGTTCCGATTGAAACCAGTTCCCCTAATAAGTTGATGGGAAACAAACCTGCAACCAGCATGGCAAAAAAGCCAGTGACGATTGTAGTGATGTAAGGAGTTTTGAATTTACTATGAACTTTTCCAAAAGCCGGAGGGAGCAAACCATCATTTGACATCGAATAGAAAATTCGGGTTTGGCCAAGAAGCTGAACAAGAATAACTGAACTTAAGCCTGCAATTGCACCTATCTTAATAGGGGTACGAAGCCAGGTCAAAGAATCTCCGGCACTGTCTACAGCAACAGCAATTGGAGCTGCCGTATTCAGGCTGGTGTAACTTACCATACCGGTCATTACAAATCCAACGAGTATATAAATTATAGTACAGATTACGAGCGATCCTAAGATTCCCCACGGCATATCGCGTTGTGGATTTTTAACTTCTTGTGCTACCGTTGATATAGCATCAAATCCTAAATAAGCATAGAATACAATTCCGGATGCTCTGAAAATACCACTCCATCCAAACTGACCAAATGTTCCGGTGTTTTCAGGAATGAAAGGTTCAAGATTTTCAGGTACGATGTAGAATAATCCGAAGCCGATGAAAAGAAGGATTACGGTTATTTTAACAACTACAATCAGGTTGTTTACATTGGCAGATTCACGGATACCGATCACTAACAAAGTGGTGATGACTCCGACAATAAACATAGCCGGGAAATTCAGGAAGCTTCCGGTGAAGAGCCACTCATGTGTTGCCGTATCAAATGCGAAAGGCGCGTTACTCAGTGAAGGTGGAATATGGATTCCGTAATCTTTTAAAAAACTGACGACATAACCAGACCATCCTACTGAAACCGTGGCACCTCCAAAAAGATATTCAAGGATCAAATCCCATCCAATAATCCAGGCGATGAATTCGCCCAAAGTAGCATAGGCGTATGTGTAAGCACTGCCCGCAACCGGTATCATGGATGCAAACTCTGCATAACATAAGCCAGCGAAAGCACAGGCAAAACCAGCAATGGTAAAGGAAAGTACGATGCCTGGACCCGCGTAATTGGCAGCGGCCTGACCCGTGAGAACAAAAATACCAGCACCTATAATACCCCCGATGCCCAACATGATGAGGTTGAATCTTCCAAGCGTCCGTTTTAATCCGTTCGCATTTTCAGCGGTTTCAACCATTAATTGTTGAATCGACTTCTTTACCCAGATGTTGGCCATGTTTAGAGTTTAGGTACGGTATTGCTCCCGCAGGGCACCAAATCAGGAAACCCCACAAGAATCTCAATCTAATGAACCATAGATTCATTGTATCGCGCGCAAATTAAATGAAATATTCTGTTACTTCTGCCATTGGTCATTCCCCTTAAGCCCATTTATCTATGAAAAAGGGTGGTTTTCAGGGAATTAGAGAGGAAGATATTGCCATTTTATGGTGTGTTCTGCCAAATGATAATGGATTGGAACAGAGTCAGCTACTGATATAGACGATGAGGGTGCTAGGATGGAGGAACCACAACGAATTTGATGAGGGTAATGGACCACACAGAAACATGGAGGATTCAGACCATCAACTTTTTCCCTTCAACTATCATCCTAGCAATATGCAGTAAGCTGAACCAACCCAAACCCTCATGTTACAGAATTACTTTAAAGTTGCCCTGCGCAACATTCGCAAACATAAATTCTATTCTATTTTAAACATCTCCGGACTGGCATTTGGTCTGACCGCATGTTTTCTGATTGGTCTCTATATATATGACGAATTAACCTTTGATCATTTTCACAAAGATTACGAAGACATCTATCATGTGGGCCTTCATATCAATCTTGGCGGACGAGAATTTATAATGGCGTCTAGCTGTCCGCCACTTGCATCTGAAATGATGAGTACTATTCCAGGAGTAGAACAGACAACGCGAATTAATCCATGGACCCTGAGAAATCTGATCGTGAAGTATGAGGATAAGGCGTTTACGGAAAAGAAAGCATTTTATGCGGATTCCAATTTTTTTGAATTCTTCAGCTACAAGCTGTTGTCGGGAGATATAAAAACAGCATTGAAGGATCCGAACTCGGTCGTGCTGACAACTGCAATAGCAACGAAATATTTTGGCAATGACCCTGCTCTTGGAAAAATAATCACGATTGGCAACGACAAGAAAGCGTTCAAGGTAACGGGTATTGCAGCCGAGGCCCCTGCTAACTCACACATTCAATTTGACATGTTGCTCTCTTCCGTATCCGACAAAGGGATGAGTCAAGGAGGATGGGGAGATCTTGGTGAAATGTATGTTTACTTTCGAAAGAATAAGAACACTCCACTTCCTTCAATCGAATTAAAATTCAAAGACATCATTGCCAAGCATGTAGCTCCTGAAATCGAGGAATCGTTTGGCGTGAACATGAAGGAGTTTGAGAAGAGTGGAGGAATTTTTATCTTCTTTGCTTATCCTTTATCGAGCAGTCATTTGTATCATCCGGAAATTGACGCCTTGGGAACTGCGAGCGATATCAAGTACGTTTACATTATGGGTGCTGTCGGTGCATTCATTCTGCTTATTGCTTGTATTAATTTCATGAACCTTGCTACGGCTCGTTCTGCCAGCAGAGCGAAAGAAGTGGGGCTCCGAAAAACATTAGGATCAGCGCGTTCAAAACTGGTTGCGCAGTTTTTGTCGGAATCCTTTATATATGTTTTTACAGCAATGATGATTGCCATTGTGGGAGTGTACCTGTTATTACCCTCCTTTAATTTGCTTTCAGGGAAGGTACTTTCATTTGACACGCTGTTATCACCGACACTACTGGTAACAATCGTTGTCGTTTTTGTGATGGTTGCTTTGCTCGCAGGAAGTTACCCTGCCTTTTACCTTACTTCTTTTAATCCTATTGATGTACTGAAAGGGAATATACGATCGGGTATGAAGAGCAAAGGCATCAGAAGTGTTTTGGTGGTGCTGCAGTTTACCATTTCAATTGCCCTTATGATTTGTACTATGGTGGTGTACAATCAGCTCCAATACATGCAGGAGAAGAATCTTGGGCTTGATAAACAGAATGTATTAGTTCTTGAAAACACCGTGTTGTTGAAAAACAGGCAACACGCTTTTCTCGAAGCAATAAACAATCTGGCGGGGATAGAGAAGTGCAGCTATACTGACAACGCATTTCCTGGGATAGATATGCTCGGGGTCTATCGCGCGGTGGGTACTACCAAAGATTTAACCTTTCCGATGTACTATACGGATGAGAACCATTTGGATGTTTTAAAGATCGAATTGTCGAGTGGACGTTTTTTCTCCAGCAATTTAGCTTCTGATTCCACGGCCTGTGTCATTAATGAGACTGCTGCCAGAGAACTTGGATGGACCAATCCACTCAATGAAAAGTTAACAGGAGATCTAACAGGTTCAAGTCCTGGCATGAATGTAATTGGTGTCGTTAAAGATTTCAACTTCGAATCGTTCAAAGCGAAAGTGAAGCCTCTGGTTATTCTTCCATCCGTGCAGAAAAAAGCAATTAACATGCTCATTCGTTATAATGGAAACCCAAAGGACGTTGTCGCTTCGGTGGAAGCGGTGTGGAAGCAATATGCACCTAACGAACCCTATGAGTATAATTTTCTTGATCAGAATTTTGATAAACTCTTTCGCGAAGAGCAGCGGTTGGGGCAAGTTTTTACAGCCATGAGCAGCATTGCCATCTTCATTGCGTGCATTGGACTTTTGGGATTAGCATCTTTCACAGCAGAGCAACGCACAAAAGAAATTGGCATTCGTAAAGTGATGGGAGCTTCCGTTGCATCTGTAAATACAATGCTGTCAAAAGAGTTTATGATGCTGGTAGGGATTTCATTTGTGATTGCATCAGCGCTGGCGTGGTATGTGATGAAGGAGTGGCTCAGCAGTTTCGCGTATCGGATTGAACTGGGACCGCTTGTATTTTTATTAGGCGGAATAATGGCGGCAGGTATTGCATGGTTGACGGTGAGCTATCATTTTATTAAAGCTGCACGATCAAATCCTGTAGAGGCGCTGCGATGTGAATAGAATAAAAATATTTTTAGCATTATTCAACTTCAAAAAAATAGTCTCCCACCATTTTGGGAGACTACTGTAGAAATCGAATGTCAATAGGAGTTAAGTATTATTGTTTTGTAATTTTCTTAACTTCAACTAACCCGTTTGTACTGATGAGTTGTACATAATACATACCACTGGGCAATCCAAGTTGTTTCGTGCTGATGTTCTTTTCTTGCAGTGTTTTCATATCCCCCTGTACATGATATACAATCTGACCATTTGTATTCAATATTCTTAATTCGAAATTACCTTCGGCCATATTGTTATAGTCAACATGTAATTCATCTATAACAGGGTTTGGATACACTACAAAATGCTTTTCCGATTCCTGAGTTTGTAATTCGGCATTCCGCTGTGATGATTCACGGCCGTTGGACAAATCGGCAAGCACAGAGGTATTGTTTACAACCGTAAAATGAACAGTCAAAGGTATGCCTGCAGGACCCCATCCATAGTATTTCATATACGGTGTAGCCTTTAACGAATAGGAACCAGGCTTGATATTCCATGGAGTTTCATAGCCATTGGATGATCCGCTGATAGCATAGGGTGCCCGGTTGTCAATACGTGCCGTGACTCCGTTTAAAGTAAACTTCACACTGCGTGTCGTATTAATATTAGGGATGGCAATAATATTAATGTCATGAAATTCGGGTTGCCCAATGTTGATGATGTCTCCATCAAAAAGACTCGTAAGGATATTTCCATTAGTATCCACAACATCAAATTGAATGATCGATGCTGAGTTAATGATACGGATATGAGATTCCATAACTTCATACGCCTCTCCATGAGCATTATTTTTGGAAAAGGCTTGAGCAGTAATGGTATGCACACCTGCAGAGAGTACCGGCAGCGTCCAGTGATCAAGCGTATACGGTGGAGAATTGTCGGTGTTAATGGCTCGCCCATCCAACATAAATTTAACGCTGCTAATCTTTTGATTGGCTTCATTTGCCCGTATGGTATACTTCTCTATGTCGGGGTCAGCAACATCCAATGTTACTTCATCAACGAACGATGATTTTACTACACCGGATTTAAAATAGGTAAGACTGAAATCATCAAGTGTTGGTAGAACGTCTAATGTAACAGGGATCGAAAACCAAAGCCGACCTTCATCGCCCTGAACGTTAAGTTCGGCTTCAAAATGCCCTATGCCAGAAGTAGCATACAATTCGATTTCAATATCTTTTGCTTCTCCGGGTGCGAGTGCGATGTGTCTGTTAATGTTCGTAATAATGCCGCTAAAATAAGAATACACATCATACTCAACAGGTTCTGTCGATTGGTTTTGAACGGTAACAGTATGCATTGTTTTTTGGTTGGTTAACAACGTATCAGCGATGTGCGTCTGAACGAATGGTGGAGGAAGACCCGTTCCGGTTAGCGATATTCTGGTGATGGGATGGATCGGATCGTTTGAATAAATGAGAACTTCTCCTGTTAAATTTCCGATTTCAACAGGACGGAAGCCGATGCACATGTAGAAGCTATTTAAGGATAAAGTATCAAAAGGTGGAATCGTAACAGGTTCGCCATTGTACAGTGTATCCGCGACAAAGTTTGGGTCGGTGGATACAATCTGCGAAATAACAAGCGGCTCCGAACCCGTGTTGGTAAAATCAAGACAACTAGGGTAATTACTACCACCTACCCACGAGGTGCCAAAGTCAAAACTTAAGTTATAACTCTCTATGGATAAAATAGGACCGCTATCAATAATGTGTAAGGTTACTTTAAGGTTGACGACAGTTAGTTCCGGATCATCAATGGTTAATTGAAGTTCCTGCTGGTACGTCCCGGCTGGTAAATTTTTAGTGTTGAATTGTAGCGGGATATCGTAGTTCTGATGAATCCCCAGAGTACCGGAATCTGGAACGAAGTTTACGAAATCAAGGTCTGAATAAGTTTTGGTAACCGTATAGTGAAGCGGAATGTCATTTGAATTAGCTATGTTAATATACTTACCATTGGGAGGTGTCTGACCAGTGAGCGTTGTCAGTGTAAAACTTGATCGATCAAAATTAGAAAAGATAAAAGGTCTTTCCAGAATAGTCCAGTCTACTGGTATGTAAATACTGGCAATGTAATTTTCAATGAATACAGATCCGTAATATTGACCCGCGATAAGGCCAGCCGAATTAATGGGAATGTCAACATCAACGGCTTCTCCCGAGTTCAAATGAAATGTTGTGTCATAGTGGTACGAATACTGCATTTGATCTGTATGCTCCAATGAAAAAAGGATTTGGAAGTCCAGATCATTGGCGGTTGTATTTTTAATGTTAACGGTTTTATGAATTTGCTGATCCGGGAACAATTTACCCTTAATGATATCTGCTGTGGGAGGCTCAAGCCCTTCACCGGTGGCATACACAATCAAAATTGGATTTACCGGATCATTTGTAAAAATTTGAATACTGCACGAACGAGGTCCTACTGCTGTAGGGACAAACTCGATGTATAGTGAATACGTATCCTGGGGTAAGACTGTAACAGGGCCTTCAAATTCTTGGGTAGGAAAATCAGCTGTTGAGTTTATAGAATATATAATCAATGGTTCTGTTCCATGATTTTCAATGTTTGCGTAAATCGGCCACTGAGCTCCTCCTACATAAGCAAAGTCAAAATCAATGGAATCGCTGTACTCTGACATTTTACCAATTGGAACTCCGGGCTTTGACGTGCAGGTTGATGTTGTTTCCGAAGCTTCACAAAAGCTGCTGATCTGAAAAAAGAAGAAGCAAAAAAGGAGCGGTACTATGATACCATTTTTGAGGGTGGATGTTTTTTTCATATGAGGATACTTTAATACAAGATCGCTGAACAGATTCTGGCAGATCAGATGCACCCTCACACTTAACAAACAACGCGACCTGAAAGAATTAGAGTAGACCTATCAAATGAACAATGCGGATAATGATAGGTCAATAAATGTACACAAACTTCTCCTATATTATTTTAAAAAATTAACTAAAAATTAAGCTTTCCTTTCCTTAACGGGAATAACCAATTTTAATCCCGACCAAATCTCATCCACTGCACAAACTTTTACATCCACCAATCCATTGGACAATGCTAATGCGCGGATATCATCTTCAATAATATCCGTAACAATTTTAGAGGCTTTCTTTGGCCACGAAATCCAGATCATTCCGTTGGGTTCAATTTCATTTCGCAACGAGACAATGTCTTTTTGCAGATCAGCAAGTTGCTTTGTAAAATAATGGATCAGATTTTTCTTTGACTTTTTATCTTTTGCAATCGTGATGTTCTTGGGTAAATCATCGAAGAGTTGAAAATAATAGTCAGGTGGATTGACTAAGCGGATATTGAAGCCTTCTTTGATGCCTAATTTTTTTGCCAGTGGGGTACCGGAGTAGCCAGATGTTTTCATGGTTGAAAATCATTACTGTTTGTTAAATCAAAAATAACAAATGCTACTTATATTTTTAATCATTCTACTTCAACAACTTATCCAAACTACTGGTTGCAACAAAATGATAATTCGGTCTTGCTTTTTCGTAGATAGATAAAGCCCTTTTCTTTCCACTCTCTGTTTTAATCAACTCACTATACAAAGGCATTAAGAATTTTCTTCGTCCGGTGTGGATGAGGAATGATTCAATTTTTGGATAGGCTTCTTCGTATTGGTGTTGAATAGCTAAGACTCCCCATATCGTAATGATCTCCGCATTTCCGGAGGAGGTGAAATGTCCTGCATTATCCAATGATTTTATTTGTTGAAGTGAAAGCGTATCGGGTAAATTCTTCAGGAAGTGAAGCCATTCGTGTGTGCTCCAATTTTTGGTGATGGCGCTTTCCAGCTTTTGAGTTGTCTTCCAGTTAGTCAAAACTTTATCTACTTCTTTGAATTTTACCGATGCTGGTGTAGGACAATCAGCAGGTAATCCTTCTTTAAAAATCCAGACATTGAAAAATGTATCTTCTAACGTTACATTAAATTGTTTTTTGTAATAATCTTTAATGAATGGAATGAAACGCTCGGTTGTCATTGCCTCGAATGCATTTTGTGTGAAATAATCTTTCACAAACTTGTCGAATGCTTCGCGACCGTGTTGTTCTTCAATGGAACGCAAAAAGTAATATCCTTTAATGTAGGCGATCTCCGTTACACCATCATCCGGGTTTCTGCCTTCAAGATTGAGTTTTAATTTCGTGTCGGCTGCATGTCCATCGTCTGTAAGTGATTTTATTTCATCTTTTAAGTCCTGAAGATTTAAAGACGCCAGCATCTCTGCATAATCGCGTCCATATAATTTCTCCATGATGCGTGTTTCAAAATAAACAGTGAAGCCTTCGTTTAGCCAGAAGTCGTTCCAGGTTGCATTCGTTACTAAATTTCCTGACCAGCTATGAGCAAGTTCGTGTGCGATGAGTGATGTGAGGGAACGATCACCTGCAAGAATAGTAGGCGTTGCAAAAGTAAGTCGCGGATTCTCCATGCCACCAAAGGGAAAACTGGGAGGAAGTACTAATACATCATATCGTTCCCAGGGATAGGCACCATACAAAGACTCAGCACCCGCAATCATTTTTTCAAGATCCGCAAATTCCCAGGCGGCTGTATCCAGCACACTTGGTTCTGCATAAATTCCACTTCGCTCGCTGATGGGAGCGAAGGAAATATCACCAACGGACAATGCTAAGAGATAAGAAGGTATTGCTTGCTTCATTTCAAAATGATAAATGCCTTCTGCATTTTTTGCTGTTGGATTCGATGCACTCATCAACGGCAACAACTCTTTTGGAACGGTTACATCAGCATCATAGGTAAAGCGCACACCCGGTGAATCCTGACATGGAACCCAACTACGAGCCAGTATCGCTTGTGATTGTGTAAAGAGAAACGGAAACTTTTTACCGGCCGTTTGCTGTGGACTTAACCATTGGATGGCTTCTGCATCGGGAGATGTTTGATACTGTATGTTTACTTGTTTGGTGTCGGGGTGAATGAGGACAGCGAGGGCTTGTCCTAAAAGAGAATCATTTTCTGCAAGCCGGAAAGTTGTGGGAGTATCATTGTCCAATGTTATTTTTTCGATGGTCAATCCTTTGGTGTCGAATAGAATGATATCGGCATCGGTCTTTACTTCAATGGTCCATGACGCAATGGCTTTGATTATTTTACTTTCAAAATCAACATGGGCCTTCCAATGTAAATGCGTAGCGCGTGCTTCATTGGGTTGAGCAAAAGAATGAATATCGTTTTCGGTTGACTTCATGACGGATTCGTTATTAATTTTTGGTTGACAGGAAAACAAGAGACTGGCCAGTGTTACAAAGGATATGCTGATCAATTTTAAATGCATACTTTCACGTCTTAGAATTGGCAAACTACTAAAATTTATCATGATTGTTTACGGAATTAAGAGCTGTGACTCGGTGAAGAAAGCCACCACATGGCTGACCAAAAAGAAAATCAAATTTGAATTTCACGATTACAAGACAGAAGGCATCAGTGAAGACAAGTTGAAAGACTGGAGCAAGCAAGTAGGGTGGGAGCGTATTATGAATAAGAAGAGTACCACCTGGAGAGATTTGGGTGAGGAGGCTCAATTAAAAGTAACGAATGAAAAAGCGGCCATTGCTGTGATGAAGGAAAAGACCAGTATTATCAAACGACCTTTGATTGAAATGAATGATCAGGTGATGACTGTTGGGTTTAATGAGGAGGAGTATAAGAAGGTATTTAAGAAGTGAGAGTACCTTTCATTATTACGCTTGTACTATGTTCGCATCTGCTCTATCTTTAGTGAATGAAAGTAGAAGAGCCTGATCTTTCCGGCAGTTATACCTATTCCGATTATCTCACCTGGAAGTGGGGTGATATGACTGAACTGATACGCGGTCGGATTTTTAAAATGTCCCCCGCTCCCGGAAGCTTGCATCAAAAAATTTCGGGTGAACTATTCAGGCAATTGGCTAATTTTTTGAAAGGAAAAAAATGTCAGGTTTTTTCAGCTCCCTTCGATGTTCGGCTACCTGTCTCGTCAGGAAAAAGAGCTGATCACGATATTATTACAGTAGTGCAACCTGATTTATGCGTGATATGTGATCCTTCCAAGATTGATGCACGGGGTTGCGTTGGCCCACCCGATTGGATTATAGAAATATTGTCTAGTGGCACATCATCAAAAGATTTGCGCGAAAAGTTTGATGTGTACGAAGATGCGGGTGTTAAGGAATATTGGGTTGTGCACCCACAAGAGCAAACACTTCTAATCTACACACTCAATACAAACGGCAAGTATGAGGGTACACTTAAACCTTATGTTCGTACCGACCGAGTTTCACCACTCACATTGCCTGGATTGACGTTATCACTGGAAGATGTATTTCCGGAAGTTGAGTATTGATAAATTTCGATTTTAGGCGCTTCCTTCCAAGTTATTATTGATGTTGAACTACTCTTGTTTCCTGTGTAGCCTCACGCATAAATTCTTCTGCACGTTTACTCACCATCGGTATTTTTTCCATGGAAGTAACTTCAATCATAGCGATGCCAAAGTCTTCTACCACCTTACCTTTAATGGAATAAAATCCCCTTCCGCGAAAAGGAAATTTACGTGCGACATCCGGAAAGTGAACGGTGTCAAATACTTCACCATGCTGATCGTAGAATGTTCCAAAGTACATGAACTCGCCTTTCTTGGTGCTGGTGTTTTTTGTCGTCACTACATATCCTAAAATAGATATATACTTACCTATCTTATTTATCAGCTCAAGCGCCAAAGCATTACCGAAATCTTGTGTAGCCACCAATTTGAACGGATCGCAAAGTGGAAAGCCAAGTAATTCGATTTCATCGAAGGCATCTTCCAATTCACTTCGCTGTAATACAGGTAATGGAAATTCTTTGGATTCAGTATCAAAAAGTTGAGCAGTCGTTTTATTACGTGATTTAGTGTCGCTTAAAAACAACATCGCCTCCCAAAGCAATCGCTGTTTGCTTTTTCCAGTAAAGCGAAAAGATCCCATGCGAATGAGAATACGCACTTGTTCCAGGCCCAGTGTCACTCTTCGTAAAAAATGATCGAGGCTTTTAAAGCTTCCATTTTGAGTACGCTCGATTGCAATTTGCTTGGCTACTTTGCTTTCTAAACTCTTTAAATGAATGAAGCCAATATAAATCTGGTCACCATAAATAGTCGTAAGGTATTCGCTGTGATTAATGCAGGGTGGCTCAATGGATGCGCCATTCATTCTTGCTTCATGAAAGTAAAATTCTGTTCTGTAAAATCCGCCAAAGTTATTGATAACACCCACCATAAACTCCAATGGATAATGTGCTTTTAAAAATAGACTTTGATAACTCTCAACAGCATAACTGGCCGAATGTCCCTTTGCAAATGAATAGCCCGAAAAACTTTCAATCTCAAACCAAACGCGTTCACTGATATGCTGTGGGTAATTTCGTTCGCGACAGCCCTCAAAGAACCGATCACGCACCCGATCAAACTCGGCTCGCGAACGATACTTTCCCGACATACCTCTGCGCAATACATCGGCTTCAGTTAACGTTAGTCCGGCAAAATAATGGGCTACGCGAATAACATCTTCCTGGTATACCATTACACCATAGGTTTCTCTCATCAATTCATCCATCTTCGGATGAATTGCCTCATACGTGCCTCCATTTTTCACAGCATGAAAACGTTCGATGTATGTCTTCATCATTCCGGAGCTTGATACCCCCGGACGAATAATAGAACTTGCAGCCACCAACGTGAGATAATCGTCACAACATAATTTCCCCAATAGCATTCGCATGGCTGGTGACTCTACATAGAAGCAACCCATCGCTTTGCTGTGACGCATGAGGTCTTTTATCTTTTCGTCTTTCTTAAAATCATGAAAACGATTTACATCAACATCGATTCCTTTATTTCGTTTTACATGCTTAACCGTTTCTTTGATATGACCCAACCCGCGCTGACTGAGGATATCGAATTTGTAAATGCCAAAATCTTCGGCAGCGTGCATTTCGAAATGCGAAACGGGCAGTCCTTTTGGTGGAAGGTCAGTAGCGGTATATGCGTAAATACTTTTTTCAGTGATGAGCACACCACCGGCATGAATGGAAATATTGGCAGGTAATTCTTTTGACACGATGTAGGCAGAGTATGCATGAATCATCTTACCGATGTGATCACGTTCAATATTGATCTTTCTATTCTCAACCAGCTCATCGATTTCTTCTTTTGGTAAGCCGAAAACTTTTCCCAGTTCTCGCATGATGGATTTGGCTTGATAGGTAACGTGAGTTCCAAGTAGGCAAACGTGTTCCGGCTTATGTGTCTTAAATAAATATTCATAAATCGCATCACGATTGTCCCATGAAAAATCGATATCAAAATCAGGAGGAGAGGTTCGCTCTTCGTTGAGGAAGCGTTCAAAATATAAATCAAGCTCGATAGGGTCAACATTGGTAATACCTAAACAGTAGGCAACCGTACTGTTCGCACCACTTCCTCGCCCAACAAATTCATAACCTTTTGATTTTGCATGCTTGATAAGATCGTAAGTAATGAGATAGTATGATGTGAACCCTTTTCGCTCAATAATCCTTAATTCTTTTTCGACTCGGTCGTTCCATGTTATTTCATCTTCCTTCGTTTTCTTCTCTATTTTTTTAAGACCTTTCATGGTCTCTTCTCTAAGGTATGTAATATCTTCTTTTAGACTTACACTGAAATATTTTTTTGTTTTATCTTCTCTCTGTTTGCAGATAATAGAGCATTGATAGATAAGCGTTTGTGTATTGGATATTAATTCAGGATACTGTTCAAAGTATTTTTGAAACTCATCTTCCGGCATCATGAATTCATCTTTTCGTGCTTGTTGATGCTCTGGAAGTTTACTCAACAAAGTGTTATTGGCAATGCAGCGTAACAATCGATGTGCGTTGTGATCTCTGTAAATTAATTTACTGCCTTTCTTTTCTGGGGGAAGGAATGTTACGGGTTGAAGGATAACTGATTTTTGCAGATACACTTCCTTTTCAGGATGAATTGATAGATGATGAAGATCCTGTCTACCTATGCCCATGTATTCCAACGGTTTGAGCAGGCTGGCTTCAATTTTACCGAAGGGATAAATGATAAAAACATCTTCAAGTTCAGGTGCACGTTTGGGCAGTGGTTCTGCTTCTCTATTATGATAGGATAAAAACCGATTGAGCTGCTCGAAGCCTTTATTATTTTTTGCGATAGCAATGTAAAGTAGTTCATTATCATCGATCTCTCCGTTATGTGGTTTTCGAAATTCGATGCCTACTGCGATGTCAAGTGAGTACGCTTCCTTTCCGAATTTAGTCAGACCATTTTCGCAAGGTCTGTTCTCATCACAAATTCTCAGCATCTCTAAGTATGATGCAGTGTTATTTATTTCTGTTAGTATCAGTTTATGTACACCACATCGCTTCGCTTCTTCAAAAAGTGATTTGATGGGTAAGGTTCCATATTTAAAACTAAAACCGGTGTGACAGTTGAGATACATGCTTGAATTTGAAAATAAGTTCGATGTATTGAAGTCAATAATGGTGGAGACGTTGAGACTAATCATTCTGCGAAGTGATCCTGCTTCGATCCACTTTCATTGGAGACGCGCGTAATGACAATCGTGTTTCATAGAAAGCAGGCAGGCGCGCGTTTAAGGTTTTAACTCTCAACCCCGCCACGAGCGGGGTTGAGAGTTAAAACGAGATTAGTACAGCAGCGGCTCCTGCGCTTCGCGGGAGCTGCTGCTGTACTTTCTAAGCGCGGCCTACGCTTTGCATTCGAAGTGTTTATGTTCTATCCGCGCACTGGCACTCAATACATGCTGTGCGATACTCCGATCGAGTGCTATTATTTATATTTTATGCTCATCAGTACCAGACAGAAACTTCATTTCTTCACTCTTTCCACATACGCCATCACCATCCGAATCTCACCAAAGCTGTAAGCATCACCTAATTTTTCTTTTATGGGTGATAATGCTTTTCCTCCGATCTGTTCAATAGCTTTTTGAATGGTCGGAATTTTAGAAGAGTCCATCATCCGTTCAATGTCGAGGGCACCTTGTTGTATATAAAAGGCAAGGTGTCCTTCAATGGTGACTTTGCTAAGCTCTCGTAGCTCGGCAATCTTTTCAATTGAATTTCCCAGCTTGAACATTTCAAAACTTTGCTGCTTCGTATCAGTTTCACGCTCGGGTCTTTCTTTTCGGATACGCTTTGCGCTTTTGAGGTTGATGCGCGATTGTAAATTATTAGCTGTGCAGTAATCCGCTACGACATCCCAAAATAGCTTCCCATATTTTTCAATCTTCACTTCACCAAAGCCTGATATTTTCCTGAACTCTTCTTTATTATGAGGAAGGTAAGTAGCTATTTCCATCAGTGTTGCATCGGAGAGTACGATGTAGGCCGGTACATTTTCTTCCCTGGCTATAGAAATTCGTTTCTCTTTGAGTTGTTTAAAGAGGTCTATTTCATAATCTGTTTTTGGCATCGCTACCATAACCCTTTCTTTTGGTTTGGCGAGCATCACTTTCTCTTGCCCCTTAAGCACTGCTTCACTTTTTTGGGTAAACTGCAAGACAGGATATATACCCTCTGATTTGGTGAGATAATGTTGAGATAGCAGTTCGCGAATAATGGCCGTCCACTCTTCTTTACTTTTGTCTACACCAATGCCAAATGTTTTAAGTTGTTTATGTTCTTCCTGAATTTTTGCTGAATTCGATCCTCTTAAAAGATCGATGATGTACCCGGCACCAAAACGTTCGTTCACACGTGCGACAGCAGAGAGCACTTTTTGTGCTGCAATGGTTCCATCAACAAGCTCAATGCGCGTAAGACACACATCGCAGTGACCACAATAATCTTTGGTGGCTTCATCAAAATAATTTAACAAATATTTTCTTCTGCAGGTTGACAGATCGCCATAATTAGCCATCTGATCCAGCTTTCTTAAATAGATTTTAGTCTGCTCAGGGTTATCGTCAATCGCGACAAACTTTTTCATTTTACTTACATCGGCATACGAGTAGAATAACAACGCTTCGCTCTCCAATCCATCACGACCAGCCCGGCCGGTTTCCTGATAATAGCTTTCGATATTTTTAGGTAAATCCATGTGCACTACATACCGCACATTCGATTTGTCGATGCCCATGCCAAAAGCAATGGTAGCTACCATAATTTTTGTTTCATCACGCAAAAACATTTCCTGGTGCTTCGCGCGAATTTCTTTGGTCAAACCTGCATGGTAGGGTAGTGCATCGAAACCTTCTTCTTTCAAATCATTGGCAATCCTTTCTGTCGATGTACGAGACAAGCAATAAACGATACCCGATTCATCCTTCCGGCTTTCTAAGAACGTAAGTAATTTTTCAAAACTGTTCTGTTTGGGCTCGACAGTGTAAAGTATATTCGGACGATTGAAACTCGATAAAAATGTTGTGGGATTGTTGAGTTCTAATTTCTCAAGAATGTCTTTTTGTGTTAAGTGATCGGCAGTTGCCGTCAATGCAATGACGGGCACATGCGGCATCGATCGCTTTAATTGAGACAATACCAGGTATTCCGGACGAAAGTCGTGGCCCCAATGCGAAATGCAATGCGCTTCATCAATGGCGATTAAGCTGACATCGAAAGTAGATAGACGTTTGATGTAATTACTTTCGGGTGCGAGGTAGAGTAGTTTTAGTCTTTTGGATCTTACTTTCTCTAAAATTTCTTCCTGCTCGTTGTAGCTTTGTGTTGAGTTTAAATATGCAGCCTCAATTCCATTCACCCGCAGCGCATCTACCTGATCTTTCATCAATGCGATAAGGGGAGAGATTACCACAGTAAGTCCATCAAAAACCAAGGCTGGAATTTGATAGCATAACGATTTTCCACCTCCGGTAGGCATCAGTACAAAAGTGTCCTTCTTTTGAAGCACAGCATTAATAATCGCTTCCTGCTCCAGCCGGAAAGAAGCGTACCCAAATTGATCACGAAGGATTTCGAGCGGTGTCATAGTAGCCTGTAACGTTAACGTCATATCGAACTTAGTTTATTGTTTTTTATTCACCAAAAGGAATATCCATATAATGCACCCAGCGATTTTCGCTTCGTGCTAATACCGTAATCCGATCGCACAGAAAATGCTGACTGTATTTAAGATCCTTTAAGTATGGCCAGGTCTTTAGAAAATCTTCTGATGAAAGATTGCGGCTGATGGTGATGTTAGGAACAAAGTTAGCGTCTTCCTTGACTAGCTTTTCAAAAATATCGCGTAAAGGATATTTGTTTACAACCTCAAGATAGATCGTGCGGTTTGATCCCTGATGGAATACATTTAAATCTTTAATGAAGATGTTAAACGGTTTGAAATGTTGCGCCTTCGATTGAACGTGATGCAGCATGCCTTCAATATGTTCATCGTTATATCTAAAAAGCGAGATATGCGCTTTGGAATATCGGTCTTCAAATTCGTGACCAATCAAATAATGCACGTCATCTTTTAATACAGATACATCACTCTTGATGTGTGGTGGTGGTGCAATCATGAAGAATAATTCTTGTACCGGGGTGGCAACTTTTACTGGTGTGGGTTTCATATTGTTGTTTTTTTGTTTTCGTAGTGGATTAGACATTTCCCTTAAACATATTCATCTCCATCCTCACGCGCTTGTTTACATTTAAGGTAGTGGCGCGGATTACTTTTTCTACACCATGTCTGTGTTTGATTCGGTCAATGGCTTCGTAGAGGTTAATGGTTTCAGCAGTATCATCAAACAAACTGATTTGGTGGTTGCCATGAACCAAATTGCTGAGACGCACACCGACCAGTCGGATCAGCATTCTTCTATTATAGAGTTTGTCGAAGAGTTGCGTTACGACACGCAGCAATACGTGATCAGACGAAGTGTAAGGAACATGCACCTGTTTGGTTTCGGTGTCGAAGTTGGAGTAGCGGATTTTTACGGTGATGCACGATGTCAGTTTCTTTTGATCGCGCAATTGGAAGGCTACCTTCTCTACCATGGCGATGAGAATGGATTTTAATCGCTTTACGTCAATGGTGTCTTGTTCGAAAGTACATTCCGTAGAAATTGATTTCTGTTCCGTGTACGGAAGTACAGGAGTATCATCGATTCCATGCGCTTTGTTCCATAAGCTGATGCCATTTTTACCAAAAGCACTTACTAAAAAATTCATGGGCATATCGCGAAGCGTAGCTACAGTGCGAACACCCATGTCGTGTAAGAAAGAAGAAGTCTGTTTTCGATCATCGGAATTTTATCGACCGACAGGGGAGCGAGAAAGTTTTTTTCATCTCCGGCTGGAATATGTTTGTTGGCATTCGGCTTAAACTCACCGGTTGCAACTTTTGATACCAGCTTGTTAACCGACATGCCTAACGAGATGGTCAGCTTGCTCTCTTTAATAATCTTCTTGCGTAATTCGGTAGCCCATTGAAATGCACCAAAGTATTTGTCCATGCCGCTGGCGTCAATATAGAATTCATCGATCGATGCTTTTTCGAAAGAAGGAGCTTCTTCTGCAATCATCTCGGTAATCTCGTGTGAAGCCTTGCTGTACGCTTCCATATCTCCTGAAATCACTTTTGCGTCCGGACAAAGTTGAAGGGCCAAGTACATGGGCATGGCGGAATGAACGCCAAATACCCGAGCCTCATAACTGCATGCGGCTACCACACCTCTGCGGCTGCTTCCGCCTACTATTAAGGGCCTGTTCTTTAGTCTTGAGTCTTTTCTACACTCTACCGCTACGAAGAAAGCGTCCAGGTCCAAGTGTATGATGTTCCGTTCCATGACGCTAATTAACTAAAATTATTAGTTAATTGTTTTTATATTAAACTAATTATTTTAGTTTTGTCTCACTGTCAGCCATAGCAGTAGAATTTGAAAGAAGGCTGGAATTTTTCCGGCCTGCTTCAAATTCTTATATAGATCGTCTGTAGTTGGCGATTGCTTTCGTGATGCGTCCTGCAGGTTTCAACCTGTAGGAACATCTGCGGAAAGACATTGAGTACTAAGCATTTTAGTGTTTATGTATCTAAGTATTTATGTTTGTCGCAGCGAAGTTGTGAACAGTTCATTTTGAACTTTAAACTTTGAACTTTAAACCTCGAACTTATCTATGGCATTAATTAATAAGAACTTAAAATTCCTTCGCACAGAGCTTGGCCTTACTCAAAAACAGTTGGCTGAGAAACTGGGATTGAAGCAAGCAGCCATTGGTGCGTATGAAGAGGAGCGTTCTACTCCACCCTTAGTTTCATTACTCGACATCGCTAAGATTTTTAAAGTAAACCTGGATATGTTAGTGAGCCACGATTTAAGTCGTGTGTCTGAGAAGGATAGAAAAGGAGTTTCGGCTTCACGCGGAAAAGAAGTATTGGCCATTACCGTTGACAGTAATAATAAAGAGAATGTAGAGTTGGTTACACAGAAAGCATCAGCTGGTTATTTATCGGGATATCAGGACGTGGAGTTTGTGAAAGATCTTCCGAAGATCAGCATGCCGGTTTTGCCGAAGAACAGAACCTATCGTGCCTTTGAAATTCAGGGTGACTCAATGCTACCGATTCAACCCGGCAGCATTATTTTCGGTGAATACCTGGAAGATATTTCATCCATCAAAAATGGAAAACTTTACATCTTAGTGACCAAGCAAGATGGTATTGTATTCAAACGCATTTTCAATTTTGCGGACGATGAAAGTAAAGTGTTGTTGGTTTCCGATAATCGTCTTTACGAACCGTATTCAATTAATGCCGAAGATGTATTAGAGATTTGGGTAGCGAAAGCATTTTTCTCTAATCAGTTTCCGGAGGCCATTGCAGATTCATCGGTTGCTGATCAATTGGCAATACAAGTTGTGAAATTGCAAGCTGCGTTGAATGCGAAGAAGAAATAAATCCAGAAGGGTACTTTCGTCTACTTAATCATGTGCGTATCAAAAAACGCTTTAGCGTTCAGTACTTCTATAGATGAGAAGTGAAAGTCGCCTACATCTTCCGTAACAATACACTTGCATTTAGCTTGTTGTGCTGAATAATATTCCAAACCGTCTTCAAAATCTCCAATTGATTTATTCTGAATAGCCTTCAATACAGTTTGACTATCAACTGAAGTGATCTTTATTTTTTTAGCCAGAATTTCAATTTTCTTTTTTGCCGAAACTGATCCTGTCTTTTTCTCGGCAAAGTAATAGGCAATGGCGAGACAAATAGGAGAGGTGTAAACTGTAAACTTTGGATTGTCAGACAAGCTGAGGATGCGAGCCGAGTATGTAAACAAAGGGTATTCTTTGTTTAAAACGGAAACAAGAATATTGGCATCTAAAAAGATGTTCATCGTTTAGCAGCAAAGAATTCTTTTTTCATTGCGCTGCGTTTGCGGGGCTTTGTTTGATAAGTAGCTTCACCTTCTGCTATTTTATTTATCCAATCAGAAATGGGTAAATCTTCTAAGCTTGTATAATTTTCTGTTGTAATTTTTCTAAACAGGTATTCAGTTAATCGCGACAAGCTTACATTGTTTGCATTGGCAAATTTTTTTGCACGCTGCACTATTTTCTCATCGAAGCTTAGTGTAATTTTTGCATCCATAACGGCATTGGTTTTCTATACGACAAAAATATAAATTCTATACGTATGAGTAAAAGCTTTTAAAGAGTAAATTTGATAAAATGAAAATGTTGAAAATTAACCGTCCAGACTAGAAGAAGAAATGAAAATCGAAAACGTTGTTCCTGAATCCAGTTTGCTTTTTACTTCTGCACGACCACCAAGGGTTTCAGCCTGAAGCTTAACGAGAAATAATCCTAAACCTTTTCCTTCTGTGTGAGTATGGAAGCGTTTATACAATCCAAAAACCTTGTCTTTAAATTTATCGAGATCGATGCCCATTCCATTGTCGGTTATGTCTAATCGAACCAGATCATTCTCTTGTGTTGTGCGGATATTGATTTTTGGTTTTCGCTCAGGTGAATGATATTTGATGGCGTTGCTGATTAAGTTATACAAAATACTGCTGACCATTGGTTTGATGGAATACACCATGGGTGCTTTGCTAAAATCAGATTCAATTTCAACCTGCTGATCTTCAATTTCCTTTTTCAGCAAGATGGTAATGTGTTCCAATTCATTCGACCATTCGAGGCGTTGCTTTGTTTTGGAAACAGAGTTACGCATGTCAATAATACTTCCAAGATCTTTTATGGTGACATCCAATCGTTCGGAACTAAGCTCCAGATGTTGTAAAATAGTTTGATGATCTTCTTTCAGTTCTTTTCGGTCGAATAGATTAACCAAACCAATCAAACTTGCTACAGGCCCACGCAAATTGTGTGAAACGGTATACGAGAATTGCAGCAAATCATTATTGTGCTTGATTAATTCCTCATTAGTTTGTGATAGTTGTGTATTTTTCTCAACCACTTCGCGGTTTAGCTCAACGTTTTCGGATGCCAGTTGTTCCTGCTGCTGTTGAATGAGGGCCTTGGCATGACTGAGGTTTTGAATCAAAACTTCATTCTGTTTCTCATACGTTTCGAAACTGTATTTTAAGAAGAAACTACTCCCGGTAATAATTAGAAATGTAGCGCCCACCATGTAGTTGGTGAAATAATAGTTGGGTGCGGAGAACCCCATGTCATAATAACCCACACCGAACAGGTGATGAATGGGATCATACAATACCAGGCAAAGAAAACTGATGAGCAATCCCGAGATCAGGCGTTTTTTTTCTTCCAGCTTAAAAAGTATAAAGGGAAATAAACTGGCCGCCAATATTAACAACCGAAATTGAAAGTATTGAAATTCTTCTAACATTCCCGGCACATCAAACTTATCGGCAACAGAAGCAATCAGAGAAATTAAATTTAATGATGTCAATAGCAGTATTCTACTGACACTGATATATCGGAAGTAGTTCAAAATAATGGGCACGAAGAAAAAGAAGGTAGCACCCAGTGCTATTTTAACCGTTACAATCCAACCGAAATAGAGCAGGGCAACAATGAATAGTAGAAATGTAAAGCCTGAGAGTATCAGACTAATGCGATTACAGATTGCAATGTGACGAATTTCTTTTCGATCACTGTTCGGGGTGGTCCCGATGAAACTTATGGCACGCCAGATTTTTACCAACACCTCGAAACATAGTAAAATTTTACAATTGAATTGTATTTAAGATAGACGATGTAAGATTTAAATCCAATTACTATTTTTTTTGAGGAGTGATAACGTTTTTTCTTCGTTCGACCCAGGCTTTGGCTTTTGATTGTATTCCCAATTGGCTTGTGGAGGAAGACTCATTAAGATGGATTCTGTTCGTCCATCAGTATCCAATCCGAACTTCGTACCGCGATCCCACACCAGATTAAATTCAACATACCTTCCTCTGCGTAAATATTGCCATTGCTTTTCATTTTCTGAAAAGGGAAGCGTGTGGTTCTTTTTCATAAAGTGCGAATACAATGGTGCGAATGAAGCACCTACATCTTTTACAAATTCAAATCTCGATTCTTTCGTAAAACCGTCATCGGCTTTAAGGTAATCGAAAAATATTCCACCAATGCCTCGGGTTTCGTTTCGGTGTTTGATGAAAAAATAATCATCTGCCCATTTCTTAAATTCAGGATAGTAGGATGGGCTATGTTTATCGCAAACTGATTTTAACTGCCGATGAAAATAACGTGCATCCTCTTCATTTACATAATGAGGTGTAAGATCGATGCCCCCACCAAACCACCACATCCCATTGCTCATCTCGAAGTATCGCGTGTTCATGTGGATGATCGGAACCATTGGATTGAAAGGATGAATGACAATGGAAATACCAGTAGCGAAAAAATCAATCTGCTCATTTGTATTCAGGTTTAACGACTTGAGCACAGGCTCAGGTGCCTTTCCCCAAACAGCAGAAAAGTTTACACCACCTTTCTCAATTATTCCCCCCCCCGTCAACACACTTGCCACACCACCACCGCCTCCTGGGCGATCCCATTCGTCACGAATGAATTTCCCCTGACTATCCGTTTCTTCTAATTGCTTGCAAATATCTTTTTGAAGGTCAGAGAACCAGTCGCGTATTGTTTCTTTTGTTGGCATGCGGTAAAGTTAATTGTTAATGGTTAATGGTGGATAACCTTTTTAAATCGGAGTACTCGGATAACAAGTAATTTGAATCACAGTACAATAGTTATTTTGTGTCATCCATCTGGTCAATAGACTGACAATTAACTGTTAACGGATAACTATTAACCTACCCTGAAATTCCTATCTTTCGGCCGAGATCAACATAATGTTAACATGGCAATAGAGGAGACCGCTAAAGCCAAGAAGAAATCGAGCCCGGAGATCAGCAATGATGTTCTACTCAAAGCCTATTCATTAATGTGTGTTGCCAGAGGTTTGGCAAATACCTATGATGAGAAGCGCGATGTGTGTGGTAAATATGTTCACAGTACTTCGCGTGGGCATGAGGCGATTCAACTTGCTGCAGGACTACAATTACAAGCTTTTGATTTTGCTTCACCGTATTATCGCGATGAATCGATGCTGCTCGGTATCGGCATGGAGCCCTATGAACTGATGCTTCAGCTCATGGCCAAACGTGACGATCCATTTTCGGGAGGACGAACATACTATTCACATCCATCTTTGAAGCGGGAAGGTTTTCCTATTATTCCGCATCAAAGTTCAGCTACAGGAATGCAAGCTATTCCAGCTACAGGTATGGCGCATGGAATTGCTTATCTCGAATCACAAGGCTTGTTATCAACAAAAGATAAGCCTGTCGTCTTGTGTTCATTGGGAGATGGCTCAGTAACGGAAGGTGAGGTAGCAGAAGCTTTTCAAATGGCGGTGCTAAAAAAATTGCCGATCATCTATTTAGTTCAGGATAATGACTGGGGTATTTCCGCAACCGGAAAAGAAATGCGTGCCATGGATGCCTATCATTATGCTGGCGGATTTAAAGGCATGGAGCGAATGGCAATTGATGGTGCTGACTTTGTAGATTCCTATTTAGGAATGAAAAAAGCGTTTGCTTTTGTACGAAAGTATCGTGGGCCGATTCTGGTCCATGCCACTTGTCCTTTGTTAGGGCATCATACTTCAGGTGTTCGGAGAGAATGGTATCGCGGTGAAGATTTGGAATTGCATAAAAAATCAGATCCGATAGCAGCACTTTATAATTATTTATTGAGTCAGGGTGAAACAGAGGAGAAGCTGAAAGAGATTCTATTGCAAGCTGAAGATAAAGTAGCAAAAGATTACGAGCGCGCTGTTCAATCACCTGATCCGGATGTAAATGATTTTGATTCGCATGAATTTGCTCCAACTTCCATTATAGAAGAGAAAGGTAATCGATCACCGAAAGGTGGAGAAAAAGTAGTAATGGTTGATGCTGCGCTTCATGCTGTTGACGAAATTTTGAAGAAGCATCCCGAAGCATTGTTCTATGGACAAGATGTAGGAAGAAGATTGGGCGGAGTATTTCGTGAAGCAGCAACACTTGCACAAAAATATGGCGATGATCGCGTGTTTAACACACCGATTCAGGAAGCATACATTGTTGGTTCGACTGCTGGTATGTCAGCAGTAGGAGCGAAGCCGATTGTTGAAATTCAATTTGCAGATTACATCTGGCCGGGCATTAATCAATTAGTCGAAGAGCTTTCGAAGAGTTGTTATTTATCAAAGGGAAAATTTCCAATTCAATCATTGATACGCGTGCCGATTGGTGCGTATGGTGGTGGTGGTCCATATCATTCAGGAAGCATTGAATCAACCCTGTTGAATATTCGCGGTATTAAAGTAGTGTATCCTTCAAACGCTGCTGATATGAAAGGATTGTTGAAAGCATCTTTTTATGATCCGAACCCCGTGGTATTATTAGAACATAAAGGATTGTATTGGTCTAAGGTTCCGGGAACGGGTGATGCAAAAACCATTGAGCCGGATGAAGAGTATAGTATACCGCTAGGAAAAGCATCGATTGTTCAACAAGCATCTGAAGAAAAGATAAAAGCCGGTGAATCATGTGTGGTGATTACCTATGGCATGGGTGTGTATTGGGCGAAAGAAGCGTCCCTTTCATTTGAAGATCGTGTTGAGATTATGGATTTGCGTACACTCAATCCGATTGATTGGAGTAGCATTGTAAGTTCCGTTCGAAAACACAATCGTGCAATTGTATTAACCGAAGAGCCGTTGTTAAATTCTTTTGCTGAATCGTTGGCCGGAAGAATTTCGAAAGAATGTTTTAAAGAACTCGATGCTCCGGTCTGGACACTCGGTGCTGCTAATCTCCCTGCTGTTCCGTTAAATGTAGATTTGGAAAAGATGATGCTGCCGAATGCACAGAAGGTAATAGAGGCAATTGAAAAACTTTTGAATTACTAGTGTTAAGAGTAATCGGTATTCAGTAATCGGTGATCAGTGAACAAGAACTGATCACCGATTACTGATTACTAAATTAGAACGGATACCCAATCCCAACATTATAAATAACAGGCTCTCGATAATTAGTGTATCCATCTTCTGTTTTTGTTGCGTATGGATTCCAGAAGCGTGCTTCGCCCAAAACAAATCGTTCACCTTTAATTCTGGCAGGATCATACATTTTCATACCTACGTCCAGACGAAGTATTAGGAATGAAAAATCAAAGCGAAGACCGAAGCCTGTGCCCAGTGCAATTTCTTTATAGAACTCACTGAATTTAAACTGAGAGTTTCCATTAGGAACTTCAATTCCCTGATCATCAAATTTTTTGCGTGGTTGAAAGGTCCACACATTACCTGCATCTATAAAGACTGCACCATCAACAAAGCCAAAAATCTTTCTTCTGAATTCTACACTGGCTTCCAATAGTATTTCAGAAGGTTGCTCGTAACTGTAGTCAAAGTAACCATTCTTTACCGGATCCTTTCCAACACTTTCATTCGTTAGTGGTTTGAAGGAACCTTGCCCTAATCTTCGTGGTCGCCATGCCCGAACACTGTTGCTACCCCCGCTGAAAAAGAATTTTTCATACGGAAGACTCTTGTCTTTTCCATACGAATAGGCAACACCACCATCTATGCGGTATGCAACAGAGGTTATTTTGTCTATTACATGGTTTCGTCTGTAGTCAAGGTTTAATCTTAAATACTTAAAATATTGTAGTCCATATTTATCTTTAATGAAAGAGGGGTCAATGAAATTCCAAATCGTTCCTCCACTCTCCAATTGAGCGCGCAGGTAGCTGGATGTTTTTTCTTTGTTACCATAATTGTTAAAATTCCAGGTTGATCCGAAAATCATACTGTTTACAAACGATGGATTGAAACTGTTTACCAAACTGTAATTCCCCAAACTATCTTGTCTTTCTAGTTCCTCTTCAAATTTAGGATCAAGTGTAGAATTGATAATACTCAAACTAACAGGAGTGAAAAAGTATTGTTGCTTGCGTTGATTCGACCATGTATACGTTGTCGAGACGGATGTATTTGATCGGATATATTCTGAGCGATCGGTGTAGGAATATCCTGCAGTAAATTTCGTCTTCGGATTAAATTTTGCTACTTTAAATCGCTTGCTTTCTTTTAAGAACCAAATAAATTGAGGGAAGGTAATGGTGGCATTTATGCCCGCATATTTGCTGGTGTAAATATCTTGATCGTCTGTTGCAGAAGCGACACCTTCAAAACCAAATCGGCCATTGAGATCCAGCATTTCCATTCCTCTGAATAAATTACGTTTCCGAAAGGTGAGGTTGTAAAATGGCCCTGGAAAACCTTGTGTTACATTAATGCCGGCTTCATTGCTCCATTCATATTGATCTAAAGGACTAGTGAAAACATTGGCAATGAATTTTCCATTCGATGTATCGTAATTGATGTTCACAAATTTGAAAGCATCAACATTACCAAGTTGCCGTTGCGTGTTGAATGTATTGGTGCGGCTGTATAAATCTCCCTTCTTTAAAAAAACACGCTGACTTAAAATTCTCAAATTATAAGTGTCCTTATAATAACGGTACTGTATATCTCTATAATTTCGCTTTTGTCTTTCGGTTCCTGTGGAAGTTGCTCCAGCATCGGTGGTGAATGTAATATCATCAATTGTAAACTTTTTGTGATAGCCCCGTTTTGCCGGATCTTTTATTTTAAGGAGCAGAGCGATACGATGGTTCTTTAGCATGCTGGTATCCATACTAATATCAATGTATTGTCTGCTAAAATCATAGTAGCCATTGTCTTTGAGAAGCAAGTCAAGTCGCTCTCGTTCCTTTACTAAGTTGTCCTGATCATAATGAGCACCGAGCTTTATAAAATTCTCTACGTTATTTCCATGCACAACTCTGGCAACAGCGGTATCTTGGATTTGATACATAATAGTATCAATGGTATATCCAGGTCCGGGCGCTACACTATAGATTATAGTCGCGTACTTTCCCGTTATTCGCACTCGCGAATCAACTTCATTTCTAAAATATCCTTTTGAGAAAAGGTATTGCCTGAACCGATCGGAAGTGAGCTGCACCGAAACACTATCGTATACTGAAATGGGTTCGCCCCATTGCATGAGAAGGTTTCCATTTTCAATTCTATTGGTATACTTGTCTGCTTTTTTCTGCTTGCGAAAGTTGAGGTTGTCTATTTTCTTTTTGGATGTTGTAGCAGCAATTTTATCGGCAAATTTTTTGTCGGACGCCTCCTTCTTCTGAATGAATTTTTCTTTGTCGTAATTTTTTTCACCCCAATAATAAAGGAGTACGAGGTGATAGATGGTCAAACCCAAAAATCTTCGATTGGCCCGTTGAACATAAAGGTCTTTGAGTTCATCCGCGTTAATCCCCTTAGGCGCTTGAATACGCTGCCTGAACAACATCTTTTGATTGTCTTTTAAGTGCTTCGTGCCCAGACAACCCGACATCATTACTCCAAGACAGAGTATAGTTGGAAGAAAATATTTACTTTTCGGTGTACTCAAGCGCTGAAAATGCTATCGAAAGCCAAGATTAAGTTTATTAAATCCCTGCAAATAAAGAAATACCGCAAACAGGAACAATGTTTTCTTGTGGAAGGAGCAAAGAGTGTGCACGAATTGCTGACTTCTGATTTTGAATTGGTCACTTTATTGGGGACATCGGATTTTCTTTCAACGATTCACCAGCAATTAAAGTGTGAAGTAATTGAAGTTACCTTTAAGGAGCTGGAGGGATTAGGTGAATTTCAAACGAATGATTCTACTTTGGCCATTGTGAGACAAAAGCAGAATAGCTTAATTGAAGTTTTGGCAGATGAATTTGCTTTGGTGTTAGATGACATCCGCGATCCGGGTAATCTGGGCACCATTATCCGCACCGCTGAGTGGTTTGGCATCAACAAAATTATCGCTTCAGCCGAAACAGCCGACTTCTATAATTCCAAAGTGATTACCTCATCGATGGGGTCGTTTACCCGATCCAAAATTTTCTATACCGATCTGGAAGATTATCTTTCCAAAACTCACCTTAAAATATTTGGAGCGTACCTCAATGGAGAAGATGTACATCAGGTTGATTTTGGAGAAGGTGGTCTTCTGGTTATCGGAAATGAATCGAAAGGTATATCACCTGCATTGGAGAAATACATTACTAATAAAATTACCATACCGCGCTACGGAAAAGCAGAATCACTAAATGCCGCCATTGCAACGGCTGTCATTTGTGATAACATTCGGAGCTGATATTCAGAAGATGTTTATAGAGTAGTCGGTTGAAGTATAGAATGAAAAGTTTTACTTTAGCTCATCTTTTTTGCTTGATCAATCAGGATGAGCAATTGCTCGTCATTACATACTAAACTTATACTTTCGGAACTTCCAATTAGATTGAACTTATGAGAAGAATCTACATCACTCTATTTTGTTTTTCATCCATAACCCTTTGGGCGCAGAAAGACATTCAAAAGAAAATTCAGACTCAGTTTATCGAAGCAGCAGATGGCTCAACGATAGAATTACCAGAGGGCCATTTTCAATTTGATGCGAGCTTATCACTTGATGGAAAGCGAAATGTTACGATTAAGGGAGCCGGTGAGAATAAAACCTTCCTGAATTTTAAAGGTCAGATTTCCGGAGCGGAAGGAATTAAAATCACCAATGCATTTAATATCACCGTTCAGGATTTAACGGTTCAGGATACAAAAGGTGATGGAGTGAAAACACAATTGGTTGAAGGTATTACTTTTAAAAATGTAAAGGCAGAATGGACGAATGGCGGGCATAAAGACAATGGTGGTTATGGATTATATCCCGTTCAATGTACCAATGTACTGATTGATGGTTGCTCGGCTGTTGGGGCAAGCGATGCTGGTATTTACGTTGGTCAATCGAAATACATCGTTGTTCGTAACTCTAAGGCCTATAACAATGTAGCTGGAATTGAAATTGAAAATTCATGGTATGCCGATGTTTACGACAATGAGGCTTATAATAATACGGGCGGCATTTTGGTTTTTGATTTACCTGATCTGATTCAAAAAGAAGGTGGATATGTACGCGTTTATAAAAATAGCATTCACGACAACAACCATATTAATTTTGCACCAAAAGGAAATACTGTTGGAAAAGTTCCCCAAGGAACAGGCGTTATGATTTTGGCTACCCGACATGTAGAGGTGTTTGAAAATAAGATTGTGAATAACATTTCAATAGGCACGGCCATCGCCAGCTATTTCATTACTGAAAATCCAATTAATGATACATCCTATCATCCTTACCCTTCTGATATTTTTATTCATAATAATTATTATGAGCGTCCGCATGTAAAGCCAACAGGTAAAGGACGAATGGGAAAGATGTTCCGATTTAAATTACGTATGGGCAAAAATGTTCCCCACATTTTATTTGATGGTATTGAAAATCCGAATATGAAGGATCGAAATATATGCATCAAGAATAATCAGAATCAGTCGATCATTAATATTGATGCGGGCAACAATTTTAAGAACAGATCAACGGATATGAAAGCATATGATTGTGAGCAACAGCCTATAAAAGCGGTTGAGCTTAGTGCGAGTGAATAACACCCTATGAAGAATCTTGCCATCTTTCTTTGCATGAGTTTAACCATCATTTCATTCTTTTCTTTTCGTCCGAATGTTTCTATTGACAGAAAAGAAACATTATCAGCTTATAATTTTTTCAAGGGTACACTGGCAGAACTAGAACCTGTTGACGAAGTTGTTCCGTATGGATTGAATACACCACTCTTTAGTAATTACGCTGAGAAACTTCGCTTCATCAAATTACCTGAAGGTACACAGGCAGTGTATAACGATTCGTCTGTTTTCACTTTCCCGATAGGAACCATTCTGATTAAAAACTTTTATTACCCCAATGATTTTAGAAAGCCAGAAAAAGGGAGAAAGATTTTGGAGACAAGACTGCTTGTAAATACAGACACAGGTTGGGAAGCGTGGCCCTACCTATGGAACGATGAACAAACAGAAGCTTTCTATGATCCTGCGGGCGAAACCAAAATAATTTCCTACATCGATAAGGCTGGAAAAAAAATCACAACTCCCTATGCCATACCCAACAAGAATCAATGTAAGGGTTGTCATATAAAAGATAAGGTAATGGTTCCGATCGGTCCATCCGCAAGACAACTGAATGGTGATTTTCAATTTGCAGCAGGTAAACAGAATCAACTGACTTTTTGGAAAGAAAGAGGAATGCTGACGGCAATGAATGATATAAAAGCCTCTCCGAAGATGGCCGTTTGGGATGATGTAACAACGGGTACTGTAAACGATCGTGCACGTGCTTATCTCGATTCAAACTGTGGTCATTGCCATTCAAAACTAGGTCCAGCAAATACCTCAGGGCTTTTTCTTGATATACTTGAGAAAGACCCATCACATTTAGGAGTTAATAAATCTCCGGTTGCCGCAGGAAGAGGTGCAGGTGATTTGCAATTTGATATTGTTCCCGGCCAGCCTCAACATTCTATTCTTGTATTTCGAATGAAAGCTATTGATCCGGCTATTGCCATGCCTGAAATAGGTCGTGAACAGGTACACAAAGAAGGTGTTGCTTTAATAGAGGAGTGGATTCGTAAAAATACCTTTTAAGTTTGTGTTCATGGAAAGCAATACGATATGACAAGTCAGGAGCAGTTGGTATTACAGCATTTGTCGCGCTTTGTTTCAGATCATAAAAAAGAATTTGCTGAGAAGGTATTGAGTTCGCGCACGCGTCACGTTACGGTTGTGCTTGAAAATATTTATCAATCACAAAATTCCAGTGCAGTTATTCGTACGTGTGAATGCATGGGCTTGCAGGATGTTCATGTTATTGAAGACAAGAGTAAGTACAGTGTGAATCGAAGGGTTCTGAAAGGTGCACACAAATGGACGGATATTATTCATCATCAATCCAAACAAGATGATGCAACTATTAAGTGCTTCAATACATTAAAAGAGTCGGGTTATAAAATTTTGGTGGCCGATCCCGCAGAAGAAGGTATTTCAATCCATGACGTTCCGGTTAATGAAAGTAAAATCGCTCTTGTGTTTGGTAACGAACTTCATGGTGTATCAGAGACAGCACAACGAAATGCCGATCAAAAAATAAAAATCCCCATGTTTGGTTTTACTGAAAGCCTGAACATATCCGCCAGTGTAGCCATTTGTTTGAGCAGCTTAATCACCAGGCTTCATGCATCACCTGATGACTATGGACTAAGTGAAACAGAGAAAGATGCAATACGCTTAGAATGGTATCGAAAAATTGTAAAGCGATCCGATTTGATTGAACGCGAATTTATCCGCACAATTCGGTAACTTTACGCTGGCTTTAATTTACTCTCCTTTCGATGCGCTTGCTGAAGAGAATCATTCTGTTTACCATATTAATTGTTATCGCTTTCTTTTTTGTAAGCAATATTTGGGTTGTACAAAGCACAAAAGATCAGGTTTTCTACGACAGTACAGCATTGCCTAATCACCGTGTAGGGTTAGTATTGGGTACCAGTCACCGGTTAATCAGCGGTAAGCCGAATCCATTTTTTGAGAAGCGCATTGAAATGGCTGCTTCGCTCTATAAATCAGGCAAGATTGATAATCTTATACTGAGCGGTGACAATCGTTCAATCTATTATAATGAACCTGTTGAAATGCAAAAGGCGCTGATTAAACTAGGTATTCCAGCTACTGCCATCACTCTTGATTATGCCGGCCTTCGCACGTTGGATTCGATTGTGAGAAGCAAAGAAATTTTCGGACAGAATAAACTCATCATTATTACTCAACCTTTTCATAGTTACCGCGCCTTGTTTATTGGAAATTATTACGGCATGGATGCCGTGGCCATGGTAGCTGACGAAATCGAATTGGAATCCTCCATGAAAGTGCGCATTCGCGAGTATTTTGCCAGGACAAAGGCCGTACTGGACTTATACATTTTAAATACATCTCCTCGATTTTTAGGTCAGAAGGAAGATTTAAATAGTTAGAGATTGAAACCATCCGCCCATTGCAGGGGTTAAATGCTTAATTTTGAACCTTAAATTTCTGTTTGTGCCGATTGTATCTGTTGCTGAGAAAATATACATGCGCTTTATCACGCTTTCTTTTTTTCTATTTTCTTCATTTTTCCTTTTTGCTCAGCAAACTATTATAAAGGGAAAAATTACCGATGCTAATTCGGGTGATCCTATCCCCTTTGTAAATGTTGTGTTTAAAGGAACAGGTATTGGGTCAACCACTGATTTCGATGGAAATTACACCATCAAGACATCAACACCAACGGATTCCCTCTCGGCAAGCTACATTGGGTATAAGCCAAAGCATAAGAAAGTTGTAAAAGGTATTTCCCAAACCATCGATTTTCAGATAGAGGAAGATATTCAGCAACTCGATGAGGTGGTGATAAAATCAGGAGTGAATCCGGCATTCGAAATTCTAAAACGTGTCAACAAAAACAAAAAGAATAACGATAAGCGAAAGCTGACAGCTTATGAATATGACACATACACAAAAATTGAAATTGATGTAGATAATATCTCCGAAAAGTTCAGAGGAAAGAAGATCATGAAAAAAATTGCCAATGTGCTCGATAGTATCGATCGCATTGCAGGTGAAGATGGGAAACCCATTTTACCACTACTCATCACAGAAAGTGTTTCGAAGTTGTATTATCGTGACGATCCCAGCTTAAAATTTGAAAATATCCTGCAATCAAAAATAACAGGAGTAGGGGTAGAAGATGGAACGTTGGTGACTCAATTGGTGGGTTCGTCTTTTCAGGAATATAACTTTTATCAGAACTGGCTGAACATTGTTTCGAAAGAATTTATTTCTCCAATCGCTGATGGTGGACGGTTGTATTATGATTACGATTTAATGGATAGCCTCTATGTAGGCAATGAATATTGTTATCGTCTGGATTTCTACCCAAAGAGTCCACAGGATCTTGCCTTCACCGGCACGATGTGGATTTCGAAAGATGGATATGCACTGAAACAAATAGATGCTACTATAGGTAAGCAAGCCAATCTGAATTTTGTTGAAAAAATAAAAATTCAGCAAGAGCTTGAACGAACAGAAGAAGGAGCGTGGCTACCATCCAAGAATAGATTGTTGATTGATATCAGTGAAGTAAATAATGGCCAGGCTGGAATGCTGGCGAAGTTCTATACATCGAATAAGAAATTTGTTGTTAATAAACCGTACGAGCCATCATTCTATAGTCAACCCATAGTGATGGCAGAGGATGCCCGCTTAAATGAAAGTGAAACCTACTGGGATACGTTACGACATGAACCGCTGAGCAGCACGGAGAAGAACGTTTACAAAATGATCGACACACTTCAAACTATTCCGGTAATCAGAACCTATACCGATATTATTAAGATTGTCATAGGTGGTTATCTCACAGCAGGTAAAATTGACATTGGTCCGTATGTATCCTTATTGGCAATAAATAACATCGAAGGTGTTCGGATACAACCTGGCTTTAAAACCAATATGAAGTTTAGCAATATGTGGGTAATTGGAGGACAAGTAGGATATGGTTTTAAAGATGACCGGGTAAAGTATCTTGGTTATGTTCAAAGCATCCTTTCCCGAAAACGATGGACAACGCTGACGTTTAAAGCAAGGAGTGATTTGGGCCGGGTAGGTTTAGAAGACGAGAATATTGGAGACAACTTTCTTTTGCAGGCATCTCAACGCTTTGGAACATTTCGGAGTGGATATTACTTTAACGAAGGCCGGGTAGATTTTAAACGCGAATTCTTCAAAGGATTTTCCCAACGCGTAGGGTTCAGATACTTTACCTTTTCGCCAACCTACGACTTCGCCTATTATAATAATCCTGAAGATCTTTCAACAAGCGACACGCTTCAAAATTTCCAAACATCTGAATTGATTTTTGAATCACGTTATGCACGAGACGAATTATTTGTGCAAGATGATAACGATCGCATAAGCCTGGGTACTACACGCTGGCCTGTCATTACCTTTCGCTATGTAAAAGGAATAAGCGGAGTGATCGACAGCGATTTTGACTACGAAAAGTTTCGATTGAGTCTTTCCAAACGCTTGCGCATGGGGCCATTGGGTGTTGGGTATTTAAACCTTAGTGGAGATTATGTAAAGGGAACACTACCTTATCCACTATTAACATTACACATCGGAAATCAAACCATAATTTATTCTACGGCTGTTTATAATCTCATGCGATACGGAGAATTTGTGAGCGATAAATCCGTAGCATTACAATATCAGCATCACTTTGAAGGACTTTTTCTGAATCGCATTCCGTTGATGCGCAAACTGAAATGGAGATTAACAGGATCGGCAAATGTCGTTTATGGATCGCTCAGTCAGGCTAACTTGAACTTAAATGCTGATGTTACTCCTGCCCCCGAGAAACATGAAACCCTTGAGATCGGAACGTTCCAGTCAAATAAACCATATGTTGAGTTGGGGTATGGTGTAGAAAACATCTTTAAATTTTTGCGGGTTGAATTTGTTCATCGCATGACGTATACAAATAATCTAATGGATGGCGAAAAACCAAAGAATTTTGGTGTGCGCATTGGCTTCCAGTTTACACTTTAAAATATCAATCTTGTGTTTTAGTGATTTGAATATTGCATATTTGCGACCTGAATTAATTTTGTAGTTTAGTTCAACCAGCAGTATGAATGTAAAAATATCGCTTCCTGATGGAAGTGTTCGGGAATATCCCCAAGGCGTTAAAGGTTCTGAAATTGCATCCAGCATAAGCGAAGGATTAGCGCGAGTTTCATTGGCAATCGAAGTGAATGGTGAAGTGTGGGATTTGTCCCGTCCAATCAATGCCGATTCATCAATCAAAATTTTAACGTGGAATGACAAAGCAGGTAAGACAACGTTCTGGCATTCGTCAGCGCACTTACTGGCGGAGGCTCTTGAAGCCCTTCATCCCGGTGTAAAGTTTGGAATCGGTCCACCCATTGAGAATGGATTTTACTATGATATCGATCTGGAAGGTAGAACGTTAAGCGAAGCAGACTTGGTCGCCATTGAAGCCAAGATGAAAGAGCTTGCTAAAAAAGACAATGCTTATATCCGTAAAGATGTAACGAAAGCTGAAGCGCTTGAATATTTTTCTAAGAAAGGCGATCCATACAAACTTGAGTTGATTCGTGATCTGGAAGATGGAAAGATTACCTTCTATCAACAAGGTGACTTCACTGATTTATGTAAAGGTCCACACATTCCGCATACAGGTTTTATAAAAGCAGCTAAAGTGTTGAATGTTGCTGGTGCATACTGGCGGGGAAACGAGAAGAATAAAATGCTCACTAGGCTTTATGCCATTACTTTTCCAAAGCAAAAGGAACTCGAAGAGTATCTTCAGCTTTTAGAAGAAGCAAAGAAGCGTGATCATAGAAAGCTTGGAAAAGAACTCGAGCTGTTTGCCTTCTCAGAAAAAGTTGGTATGGGCTTGCCGCTATGGTTACCGAAAGGAACAATCTTGCGTGAACGTCTGGAACAGTTCATGCGCAAAGCCCAAATCAAAGCTGGCTATGATCCGGTTGTTACACCTCATATTGGAAGCAAGCAGTTGTATATAACATCAGGTCATTACGAAAAGTATGGTAAGGATTCTTTCCAACCCATTCGTACCCCTGATGAAGGAGAAGAGTTTTTGCTAAAACCAATGAATTGTCCTCATCACTGCGAGATTTATAAGACTAAGCCAAGATCATATAGAGATTTGCCGATACGTTTGGCAGAGTTTGGAACGGTTTATCGCTATGAGCAAAGTGGTGAGCTCCATGGTCTGACTCGCGTGCGAGGCTTTACTCAGGATGACGCCCATATCTTTTGCAGACCCGATCAGGTAAAAGATGAATTCATCAAGGTTATCGATCTTGTGCTTCATGTTTTCAACTCTTTAGGTTTTGAAAACTATACAGCCCAGGTTTCTTTACGAGATCCTGAGAATAAGGCAAAATATATTGGTGAGGATTCTCTTTGGGAACGCGCTGAGAGAGAGATTCAGGAAGCCGCTGATGATCGTGGCTTGAAGACAGTTGCCGTTAAAGGTGAGGCTGCCTTCTATGGCCCTAAGCTTGACTTCATGGTTCGGGATGCTTTGGGAAGAAGTTGGCAGCTAGGAACCATCCAGGTTGACTATCAGCTCCCTCAACGCTTCGAATTGGAGTATGTAGGCTCAGATAATCAAAAACATTGTCCGGTAATGATTCACCGTGCACCGTTCGGATCACTCGAACGATTTATCGCTGTTTTAATTGAACATTGTGCTGGTAATTTCCCGCTTTGGCTGGCGCCAGATCAGATTGCTGTTCTTCCAATATCAGAACGCTTTAACGACTACGCTAAACTAGTATATGATAAACTCAAAGAGCAGGATATCAGAGGGTTACTGGACGATCGAGACGAAAAAATTGGACGCAAAATCCGCGATGCAGAGACCAAGAAAATACCCTATATGTTGATTGTTGGGGAGAGGGAAGCGTCAGAAGGATTAGTGGCGGTTAGGAAGCACGGACAAGGTGATCAGGGAAGCTTAAACCTTGATGAATTTGTGAATCAGTTCAGAATTGAGTGTGCGGCACCCAATTGATATTTTGAAAAAATGAAAATATAACGATCTTTGCACCCTGTTTTTTAAACTTAAACATTTAGAGTATCGCAATTCCATTAAATAGACCCAGTTTTAATAGGCCAGGAGGCGGTGGGGGAAGAAGAGGCCCACAGCGACCAGAAGAGCCCTATCGGATTAACGAAAGGATAACGGCTTCGAAAGTCAGAGTCGTAGGAGAAAACATTGCAGTTGATGTCTATCCTATTCAGCAAGCCATTAAAATGGCTCAGGAACAAGGTTTAGACCTGGTTGAGATTTCACCAAGTGCAGATCCTCCAGTTTGTAAGATTACTGATTACTCGAAGTTTAAGTACGAGCAGAAGAAGAAACAGAAGGAGATAAAGGCAAAGGCGCTTAAGGTTGTAATTAAAGAACTTCGTTTTGGTCCGAACACGGACGAACACGATTTTAACTTTAAAATAAAGCATGCCATCAATTTTCTTCAAACAGGATCAAAGGTAAAGGCGACTGTATTCTTTGCCGGAAGATCAATTGTTTATAAAGAAAGAGGTGAAATTTTACTTTTGAAATTTGCCCAGGCGCTTGAAGAATATGGTAAAGTGGAACAATTGCCAAAGCTTGAAGGTAAACGGATGAGTATGTTCATCATCCCTAAAGGAGTTAAAAAATAGAAGTTTAATTTTTTATACAATGCCCAAGTTAAAAACAAAATCCGGAGCCAAGAAGCGCTTTAAAGTGACTGGTACCGGTAAAATCAAGTTCAAGAGTGCCTTTAAAAATCATATCCTGACCAAAAAGGAAACCAAGCAGAAAAGAAGACTTGGCAACAAGTCCTTAGTAAGTAAGGGGGATATGCAAAATGTAAAGGACATGCTTGTTCTTTAATGGTTCTTATGTTTAACCCGGTTTCTGGCAACTAAGTGCTTTGAGATAAAAAGCCGCCAACAGCCAAAAATGCAGCAAAATGCCAAGATCAGTAAACAGTGTAGCCTCCAGAGCTAAGCGGAAACGCATCTTAAAACTGGCCAAAGGATTCTTTGGAAGAAAGAAAAATGTATGGACTGTAGCGAAGAACGCAGTCGAAAAAGGTATGGTGTATGCCTACCGCGACAGAAAGCAGAAGAAAAGAGAGTTCAGAGGCATCTGGATTCAGCGTATTAACGCTGGAGCTCGTTTGCACGGAATGTCTTACTCTGAGCTTATGGGTAAATTGAAAAAAGGAAGCATTGATTTGAACCGTAAAGTATTGGCTGATTTAGCAATGAATCATCCGACTGCTTTCGAGGCCATTATCAACAAAGTAAAATAGTACTTTGGTACTGAGCAAGAAGAGGGGCTATACGCCCCTTTTTTGTTTTTAATAAATTTCGGTTATCTTGTCAATCATTTTTTGTATTTGGAGCTTTTATAACCATTTTTTAATCTTAATTTAAGCAGTGAATAGTACTACATTGGTATTCATGCAAAGATCAACATATCAGGTTCCAAAAGGGATTTCATGCTAAATCGACCCTTACATAACGGTGAACCTGAATCGTACTCTTCTGACGCTTCAGTAGATGCTCAGATAGGTACTGAAAATCCATTTCCTGGACTGCGTTCGTTTTCCATAGATGAATGTCATCTTTTCTTCGGCCGTGAGGGGCAGGTGGATGATATATTATTGAAGATGTCTCAAAACCGCTTTGTGACCGTTATGGGTTATTCAGGAAGTGGTAAATCATCCTTGATGTTTTGTGGAATGGTTCCGGTCCTCTACGGAGGCTTTATGACACACTCCGGACCTTACTGGAATGTGATCACCACAAGACCAGGCACATCACCCATACAAGGTTTAGTTGATTCCATCATAGCGTTCATGATTAACAGCAATCGCATTGATGATGTAGATGTTGATATTCACAAAGCGATAATCAACTCAGTTTTACGCAGCGGTCCTGATGGACTTATTGAGATATCCAAGTATTTGCAAACTGAAAAAGGAGAAAATATTTTCTTCCTGGTGGATCAGTTTGAAGAGATTTTCTGGTATAGAGATCAAAATGATATCGATGCACAGAATGAAGCGCAACTATATGTGAACATGATTCTCACTGCTGTTCAGCAGAAGAAAGTGCCAGCGTACATAGCATTAACGATGCGCTCAGATTTTATCGGAGAATGTTCTGCTTTCCCTGGATTAACACAGCTAATTAACAACAGCAATTACCTTGTTCCGCAAATGACGCGAGAACAAAAGAAGATGGCTGTTGAAGGACCAATCGCTGTTGCTGGTGGAAGAGTTTCCCAACGATTGGTTAAGCGATTGCTGAGTGATATGGGAAATGATCAGGATCAGCTTCCCATTCTTCAGCATGCATTAATGCGTTCATGGGATCATTGGATTGAGAATCATGAACCGGGAGAGCCCATTGATATCCGTCATTACAATGCCATAGGTAAAGTTGCGCAAGCTCTTGCGCTTCACGCAAACGAAGCGTTTGATGAATTGCCTACACGTCAAAAAGAGATTGCAGAAATTCTTTTCAAAAGCATTACAGAGAAGAATCAGGATAACAAAGGGATGAGGAGGCCAGCCCGGTTAGGTCTTATTGCCGAATTATCAGAAGCAAGTGAATCGGAGGTTATTGAAGTTGTCGAAAAATTCAGAAGACCAGGCCGTTCATTCTTAATGCCTGCTGCCCATATTCCGCTTAATAGCGACTCAATGATCGAGCTTTCCCATGAGAGCTTGATGCGCATATGGAATAGATTAGAAGTGTGGGTGGAAGATGAAGCAGAATCGGCTTCTATGTATAAGCGCTTGTCAGAAGCGGCTTCGATGTATCAGATTGGTAAGACAGGACTTTGGCGCCCTCCCGATCTTCAATTAGCACTTAACTGGCAACGCAAACAGAAGCCAACACGCGAGTGGGCTCAACGGTATGATGAAGCGTTCGAGCGCGCTATTGTATTTCTTGACACCAGTCGTATTACCTATGAGGCCGAGTTAAAGAATCAGGAGATGATGCAGAAACGCACACTGCGAAGAGCGCGTGCTACTGCAATTATTTTAGGGATTGCCTTCGTTGTAGCGATTATGTTTTTCTTGTATTCGTATACTCAAAGATTGGAGGCAGAACAGCAACGAACAGCTGCAATGAAGCAAAAGAATCTTGCTGAAGAACAAACTAGAATAGCAGATGAGAACCGTGAAAAGGCAGAGGAGCAAACAAAATTAGCGAAGAAGGCGGAAGCGAACCTCGCTTTAAAAAATGAAGAATTAAAATCTACCATTGATAAGTTAGCGGAGCAAAAAGCGATTGCCGAGCAGGCTTTGGCGAATTCGAGGGTCGCTGAAAAAGTAGCCATTGCTGCTGGCGAAAAGGAAAAAGAGGCGAATGTAAAAGCACAAATAGAAACCAAGAGAGCCGAGAAAAACTTAAATAAGGCAGACAGTCTTCTGATGTTAACAGTAGCGCAAAATCTTGCTGCAAAATCTTTCCAGGAAGATGATGATAGTAATTTGGCGGGACTTCAAGCAATGCAAGGTTATATTTATCACAGAAGGTATCAGGGCAAGAAATACGACACGTATATATATCGAGGTCTCTATAGTGCTCTTACTAAATTATCAGGTAATACTTATAATGCCATTAAGGTTCAAGGGCCACCTCGAAATCACATTAAAACACTGGCAGTTTCTTCAAAGGGTAAAACCTTTTATTCGGCTGGCGCAGATGGAAGAATTTTCGTAGGGAACCATGAAACACTTGCAAATCAATCAACAGAATACTCCAATCCTTATCCAAGCAAGGTTATCAGATTGAGTAAAGATGAAAATTACCTTGTAAATGGTAGTGACTCAAGTGTTGTTCAGATTTATAACCTCAAAGAAAAATCAAAACCGAGAATTGTAAAAGGATTTAAGGGTGGAACGAATGATATCGAGTTTCTTCCGGATAATTCTGGCTTCATTGTATCCTCTTCCGGAAAAACATTATCACTGGTTAATGCCTTAACGGGAGATATGCGGGTATTGAAGGACCTTCCGTATGAATTAAAATCGTTAAGCATCAGTCCGGATGGAAAAGTATTGGCAGGTGCAGCTTGGTCTGGTCAGGTAGTGTTGATTAATCTTTCTGACTACTCCATTAATACTTTGGTTGATGATAACTCTAATCGAGTACTCACGGTTCGTTTTAGTCCAGACGGAAATCAATTAGCCTATGGCATCGACAAGATTGACGATCCTTTTAATAAAAGAGGTATCGTAAAGCTTTATAACTTCAGAACGAAAGAAACCAGACAATTTACTGGCCATAAGGCGGGTGTTTATGATGTGGAATTTAGTCCCGATGGAAAATTATTAGCCAGCGCTGGCTCTGATAAAAAAATACAACTCTATGTTTTAGACAATCCAGAAGACTTACCAATTGAAATGGACAATAACAATGGCTTTGTATGGGATATTGAATTTGCCAGTGGATCAGATTATTTAATTTCAGCATGTAGTGAATCCGAGATTAGAGTATGGCCAACAAATCCATCATTACTTGCTGATAAAATTTGCCCTAAGCTCGATCGCAATATGACACAGGAAGAATGGAAGAAATATGTTGGAGATCAGATTGAATTTGAAACGACATGTGTTCGAGTGTTAATAAAAGACTACTAATGAAGTTGCGCTACTACATAGTTAGTTTCATTATTTTCTGCATGTCTGTTTCGTGTGCTGTAGCCCAGGATGCTTGTGAGGTTACATTGAATATGGCCACCGAGGAGTTTAACACCGGACATTTTTATGGAGTTGCTGATTTATTAAATCCATGCCTTGAACAAGGGCAAAACAGAGAATGGCGTCAACGTGCTTATTTATTATTAACACAAACCTATCTATTACTCGATGACCCTATCGGGGCAAAGAATAGTTATTTGAAAGTTTTGGAAGCAAATCCGGAATACGTTCCAAATGCCGAACGTGATCCGATCGATTTAGTTTATTTCAGTTCGAAGTTTACTTCGTCTCCTCAATTTTCTTTGTTTGTTTACACTGGTCCCAATATGTCTCATGTAAACGTACTTCATGATGTAAATCCGTTTACCTCCAACCCAAATCCAGATCCAAGCCAATACACCTCATCAATTAATAAGAAATACAGCATTCGACCAGGTTTCCAATTTGGTGCAGGGTTAGAGTGGCATTATGATGAAAATCTGAGTGCGACAGTAGAGCTGAATTATTTACGTTCTGCCTATAAGAAAACAACAACAAATATTTTCGGACGTGATGAGCTTGAGGTGATTGACAGGCAAAACTGGTTCCGACTCCCCATTGGTATTAAGTTCTCTGATGATGTCGGTAAGTACAGACCCTATGGATACATTGGTTTTTCACTTGATTATCTGCTAAGTGATAAGGCAATACTTACTACCATTAATAATGACTCTTTATATTCAAGGAAATCTTTCAATTCACAAACTTTAGAAAGCCCGCTTCAGGATTTCACATCAAGAAGAAATAGATTTAACCAATCTCTTTTTATTGGAGGGGGTGTTAAGTATAAAGTGGGATTGAACTACGCCTTTATTGATGTGAGATATTCATTGGGTATGCGGAATATTACTAACCCCCAAAGTTCAATTTACGATTATACTGGTAATGACTTGACGAGTGATGCCCACCTAAGTAATGGAGAAGCCACGTTTGGTGCGGGACACATTGATGATTTTTTTCGGATGAACAATGTTATTCTATCATTCGGATTTATTCACCCGTTGTACAAACCGCGGGAGCTTAAAAAGGCCAAAACAAAATCGATTCTGAAACGGATAAAGAAGCAAGATGATAAGCGTTAGAGCAATACCATTTCTTTTTCTGATTTCTGTATTAACCTTTTCTGGTTGTGATACGAAAAATGACTTTGAAGATCTTTCTAAGAAATACTTTATTAAGTATTATGGAGAAGACGGCAAGCAACAAGGTGTTGACATGATTGTAAATTATGACGGCACAATGATATTACTGGGGAATACTATTTCAGCAGGAGATGATTCAAGTCGGATTTTCCTGGTAAAGGTTGATAGAGAAGGCAACGTCCTTTGGCAGAAAAACTTTGGTGATAACGGTGAACATGCTACCGATATTGAGCGGACATTGGAAAGTGACAGTAGCTTTGTTGTCCTGTCGAATATTTTTTTAGGAAAGGATCCGGCTACAGGAGCCGACAAACATGATATTCATCTAATTAAAATTTCTCAGGATGGAGAAGTTGTGGATTCAAAAGATAAATCGTTCCATATTTTCGGAAGCCAGTATGGCAATACAGTAACGCGCGTATCTTCAGATAATGTTCCACCGATGGGAGGGTACATTGTCTCCGGATATACTACTGAAATTATAGATGCGATTGAGCAAGAAGGGGTTCGCTCAACCGACCTTCTTACTATTTTAATTGATAATGATATTACCGATCCACCGCTATGGACTAGTAGAGTTACCAATCAACTCGATGGCGAAGCCATTACGGTAATCGAAAGTAAAACGTATGATGCGACAAATGGCGATCCAAACTATAAAGACCGACCTTTTTATATGTTCGGTTATTCCGATGTAAATACTATAGGCGATGTTCATTATGAAAATAATTTCTGGTGCGCTTCCTTGAATGAGAATGGAATCAATTCATTTGATAGTTATTCAGGTGACACTTCGAAAGTAGAAAGCATGAGTCAGACGATACGAACGGGTAATTCCAGATTTATTTCAGTAGGAACTCAAATAAGTTCAACAAATCAAAAAAGTATAATTCTGGTCGCTAGCGAAACAACTGATGCTACTGGTTTGAGATTCCTATCTCAACCGGTAGTTGTGAGGGAGTCACAAAATCTGGAAGCCGTTTCGATTACTCAATCTGTTGCAGGAGGTCGTTACTTGATTGTATCAAACGAGACCAACCTGGCCGGAACTACCAATATTTGGCTTTCTAAAGTGGATAGTGAAGGTTTCCCTCAATTATCGGCCAGTTTTGGCGCAGCTACAAGAAATGATTATGCAGCTGCAGTTAGGGAACTAGAAGATGGGACAATAGTGATTCTGGGAACCGTTGAGCTGGATTCGCAAAACAGTAAAATGACATTGATAAAAGTCAATGCCAATGGACAATTTTTAGACTAGTTTAATGAAGAATTATACGGGTTACAAAGTTTTAGTATTATTGATAAAGTAGGTAGTTAACGCTCTAAAATGGATTGAATGGCTTATTTGTACGATTTTTATTCGTTTTTTAATCTCTTCTTAGGTGGCGTTAATTCACTATTTGTCTCAATCAGACGATTTTCTTTGAATCTTTCCTTCTTTCGATTTCCTATTTTGAATCTGACCACTGAAAAGTCCCTCAAAGGCGGTTTAGATTCTGTTTTAACAACGTTAAAAATATTCGCTTGAGAACAATCTTTACATATAATCCTTTTGCGAAACATGCCTTGAAGGCTTTTTTGATTCTGCTAACTCTCGGAATTGGCTTTGAAGCCAGTGCGGTAACGAAGACTTGGGTTGGTACAACCGGGGGAATTTGGACTACTGCAGCGAACTGGAGTCCTTCAGGTCAGCCAAGTGCCGGTGATGATGTTATAATTGGAGCAGATCAGTCAGCCTCTATTACGGCAGTTCCAACCATCAGTTTAAATAGCCTCACTATTAATGGTTCATGTACTTTTGAGGCTTCCGCGACTTTCAATACCATTACCGTTACAGGAACATTCATTGTTGTGTCTGGCGAAATATTTACCATGGGAGCTTTCGGGGCCCGGTTAAATTTTGTACTCAGTTCAACAGGTACTGGAACCATTTCAGGAACAGTAAGAATTACTTCAGGTGGTACGCCTCGTTTTTTTCAAAATAATGGAGATCTTTCGATTAGTAGTACAGGTTTGATTGATGAGACAGGAGCCAGTAGTTTTACTTTAAGCACGAATGCTACCCTCAGAGTTGGATCAGCAGCAGGGATTACAACGGCCGGTGCCACAGGTAATATCCGGACAACAACAAGAACCTATGGTGCAGGTGCTAACTACGTTTATAATGGAACTGCAAATCAAGCAGTAGGGAATGGTTTAACGCAAAACATACCAGCCAATTTAACGATTAACAACCCGGGAAACATTGTTACATTAGGAGCTTCGACATCGTTAAGCGGTACCTTAACAGTACTATCGGGTACACTCAATGCAAATGGGCAGACTAATACAGTAACAGGGCTTACTACAGTTAACGGAACTTACCAGGCTTCAACGGCTACTCAAACATTCAATGGAGGACTTTCAATTTCAGGTGGAACATTTACCGGCTCTTCAGGTACCATTGCCGTTAACGGAAACCTTTCGATCGGTAATACTTCGACACTCACGATCGCAAATTCTGTTTTTTCTGTCACGGGTACAACTACTGTTGGAAGCGGAATAAGTGGTAGCCTTACTATTTCATCTGCAACTGGCATCAAGACTTTCGGAGGATTGATTACGATATCGGCCGGGGGAGTTTGGAATAACTCAGGAAATTCACCAGTCACATTTCAAGGCGGTATTTCAAGAAGTACAGGAACTTTTACAGCGGGCTCCGGCATTCATACATTTAACACAAATGCTCAGTCGCTAATCGGAGACTATACCATTCCAAATGTTACGGTGTCTGGAACTTCTCTTACGAACAATAATACTTTAACAGTTAGTACGGCTCTGAGTGGAACTGGAAGTTTAACTCAAGGCACCAACTCTACTTTAACTATTCTGGGCACCTCTTCCATAACGTCATTAAATGCATCCAATACTGGAAATACGGTTGCTTTTAATGGGGCCTCACAGACGATCAATGCGTCCAACTATTACCATCTTACGATAAATGAAACAGGCGGAACCAGTGCAACTCTTGGAGGTTCAACCCAAGTAAGCGGAACGTTAAACCTCACTGCTGGAAATGTAAATATTGGTTCGAATAGCTTGTCAATAGGTTCATCTGGGACAATATCGGGTGGCTCGGCCACTACAATGATTTTGGTGTCAGGTGGAGGTGAGCTAAAGAAAACATATTCAGGCGCAAGTTCATTTGCTTTTCCAGTTGGCGATAATACAGGAGCAACTGATTACTCCCCGGTAACAATTAATGTAACTGCAGGTAGTTTTCCAGTTGACCTTGGCGTATCGTTAGTCGATGCTAAACATCCAAGTAATGCAAGTTTAGCTAATTTTTTGAGCCGATATTGGAATGTAACGACTACCTCTGCCGTTACCGCCAATGTAGTTGGGACCTATCTGGCGGGTGATATTAATGGAGTTGAAGCGAGTACCAGTTCTGCACAATTGAATGGCACATTTAACCAAGCCACAAATCCTTGGACAAAGTTTGCGGCATTAGGAGCGAATACTCTTACGGCAAATGGTGCTGCATTAACGGCAGGGCAAACTTCTGCCTTTACAGGAATTACAGGGGCAAGTCCATTGGTTAGCATTACGGGTGGTGATGTTACTATTTGTGTTGGGGGGTCAGTACCGTTAACGGCTGCTACAGTTGGGGGAGATCCTTCTATAGTTTATTTATGGAGTCCATCAACAGGGCTTAGCGGAACTACAGTTTCGAATCCAACAGCATCACCAACCGTCACGACTTCATATACTGTATCGATAAGAGATGGTAATGGTATTTTGGCAACATCAGTTCCGTCAACGATTACAGTTCAGCAATTGCCTACCACATCAGCTGCGGGTGGAGATCAGAATTTTTGTGGGACAGGTGTTACGTTGGCAGCAAATAATCCCGGAGTAGGTACTGGAGCGTGGAGTTTTGCACCCTCTAATATTGGAGTTGGAGGAGCATTTGGTAACGCGGCATTATTTAACAGCACATTCACAGGTACAGTAGGACAAACTTATATTTTAAGATGGACAATTAGCAACGGACTTTGTGCCATTAGCACGGATGATGTACAGGTTGTACTGGAAGCTACACCAAGTATAGCAGATGCAGGCTTAGCGAGCATTACACAATGTAATACGAGCACGTTCACAATGAATGCGACAGCACCTTTAGTGGGCAGTGGCACGTGGACTGTATTCGCAGGTACTGCAACCATTATCAACTCCACATTAGAAACTACTACAATCACTGGCATAGCAGCGGGCACGAGCGCTACATTGAGATGGACGGTTGGTAATGGTCTCTGTGCTACCACCTTTGATGATATAGTATTAACAAATTCATCACCCGCCCCGACTGCGAATGCAGGCTCGGACCAGACGTTATGTAATACGAGCAGCTTCACGATGAGCGGCAACGCCCCGGCCCCTGGCACAGGCACATGGACATATGTAAGCGGCTTTGCGGGCATCACGATAACGACTCCGGGTTCAAACGTGAGTACAATCACCGGGTTGACGGCAGGGAACAGTGTTACGTTGAGATGGACGATTACGAATGGAGTTTGCGCGAGTACCCAGGATGATGTGGTATTAACGAATCAAGCAACCCCAAGTATAGCAGATGCAGGCTTAGCGAGCATTACACAATGTAATACGAGCACGTTCACAATGAATGCGACAGCACCTTTAGTGGGCAGTGGCACGTGGACTGTATTCGCAGGTACTGCAACCATTATCAACGCCACATTAGAAACTACTACAATCACTGGCATAGCAGCGGGTACAAGTGCTACATTAAGATGGACGGTTGGCAATGGCATCTGTGCAACGACCTTTGATGATATAGTATTAACAAATTCATCACCCGCCCCGACTGCGAATGCAGGCTCGGACCAGACGTTATGTAATACGAGCAGCTTCACGATGAGCGGCAACGCCCCGGCCCCTGGCACAGGCACATGGACATATGTAAGCGGCTTTGCGGGCATCACGATAACGACTCCGGGTTCAAACGTGAGTACAATCACCGGGTTGACGGCAGGGAACAGTGTTACGTTGAGATGGACGATTACGAATGGAGTTTGCGCGAGTACCCAGGATGATGTGGTATTAACGAATCAAGCAACCCCAAGTATAGCAGATGCAGGCTTAGCGAGCATTACACAATGTAATACGAGCACGTTCACAATGAATGCTACAGCACCGATAGTGGGCAGTGGCACGTGGACTGTATTCGCAGGTACTGCAACCATTATCAACGCCACATTAGAAACTACTACAATCACTGGCATAGCAGCGGGTACAAGTGCTACATTAAGATGGACGGTTGGTAATGGTCTCTGTGCAACGACCTTTGATGATATAGTATTAACAAATTCATCACCCGCCCCGACTGCGAATGCAGGCTCGGACCAGACGTTATGTAATACGAGCAGCTTCACGATGAGCGGCAACGCCCCGGCCCCTGGCACAGGCACATGGACATATGTAAGCGGCTTTGCGGGCATCACGATAACGACTCCGGGTTCAAACGTGAGTACAATCACCGGGTTGACGGCAGGGAACAGTGTTACGTTGAGATGGACGATTACGAACGGAGTTTGCGCGAGTACCCAGGATGATGTGGTATTAACGAATCAAGCAACCCCAAGCATAGCAGATGCAGGCTTAGCGAGCATTACACAATGTAATACGAGCACGTTCACAATGAATGCGACAGCACCTTTAGTGGGCAGTGGCACGTGGACTGTTTTCGCAGGTACTGCAACCATTATCAACGCCACATTAGAAACTACTACAATCACTGGCATAGCAGCCGGTACAAGTGCTACATTAAGATGGACGGTTGGTAATGGTCTCTGTGCAACGACCTTTGATGATATAGTATTAACAAATTCATCACCCGCCCCGACTGCGAATGCAGGCTCGGATCAGACGTTATGTAATACGAGCAGCTTCACGATGAGCGGCAACGCCCCGGCCCCTGGCACAGGCACATGGACATATGTAAGCGGCTTTGCGGGCATCACGATAACGACTCCGGGTTCAAACGTGAGTACAATCACCGGGTTGACGGCAGGGAACAGTGTTACGTTGAGATGGACGATTACGAATGGAGTTTGCGCGAGTACCCAGGATGATGTGGTATTAACGAATCAAGCAACCCCAAGTATAGCAGATGCAGGCTTAGCGAGCATTACACAATGTAATACGAGCACGTTCACAATGAATGCGACAGCACCTTTAGTGGGCAGTGGCACGTGGACTGTATTCGCAGGTACTGCAACCATTATCAACGCCACATTAGAAACTACTACAATCACTGGCATAGCAGCCGGTACAAGTGCTACATTAAGATGGACGGTTGGCAATGGTCTCTGTGCTACCACCTTTGATGATATAGTATTAACAAATTCATCACCCGCCCCGACTGCGAATGCAGGCTCGGATCAGACGTTATGTAATACGAGCAGCTTCACGATGAGCGGCAACGCCCCGGCCCCTGGCACAGGCACATGGACATATGTAAGCGGCTTTGCGGGCATCACGATAACGACTCCGGGTTCAAACGTGAGTACAATCACCGGGTTGACGGCAGGGAACAGTGTTACGTTGAGATGGACGATTACGAATGGAGTTTGCGCGAGTACCCAGGATGATGTGGTATTAACGAATCAAGCAACCCCAAGTATAGCAGATGCAGGCTTAGCGAGCATTACACAATGTAATACGAGCACGTTCACAATGAATGCGACAGCACCTTTAGTGGGCAGTGGCACGTGGACTGTATTCGCAGGTACTGCAACCATTATCAACGCCACATTAGAAACTACTACAATCACTGGCATAGCAGCGGGTACAAGTGCTACATTAAGATGGACGGTTGGCAATGGTCTCTGTGCAACGACCTTTGATGATATAGTATTAACAAATTCATCACCCGCCCCGACTGCGAATGCAGGCTCGGATCAGACGTTATGTAATACGAGCAGCTTCACGATGAGCGGCAACGCCCCGGCCCCTGGCACAGGCACATGGACATATGTAAGCGGCTTTGCGGGCATCACGATAACGACTCCGGGTTCAAACGTGAGTACAATCACCGGGTTGACGGCAGGGAACAGTGTTACGTTGAGATGGACGATTACGAACGGAGTTTGCGCGAGTACCCAGGATGATGTGGTATTAACGAATCAAGCAACCCCAAGCATAGCAGATGCAGGCTTAGCGAGCATTACACAATGTAATACGAGCACGTTCACAATGAATGCGACAGCACCTTTAGTGGGCAGTGGCACGTGGACTGTATTCGCAGGTACTGCAACCATTATCAACGCCACATTAGAAACTACTACAATCACTGGCATAGCAGCCGGTACAAGTGCTACATTAAGATGGACGGTTGGTAATGGTCTCTGTGCAACGACCTTTGATGATATAGTATTAACAAATTCATCACCCGCCCCGACTGCGAATGCAGGCTCGGATCAGACGTTATGTAATACGAGCAGCTTCACGATGAGCGGCAACGCCCCGGCCCCTGGCACAGGCACATGGACATATGTAAGCGGCTTTGCGGGCATCACGATAACGACTCCGGGTTCAAACGTGAGTACAATCACCGGGTTGACGGCAGGGAACAGTGTTACGTTGAGATGGACGATTACGAATGGAGTTTGCGCGAGTACCCAGGATGATGTGGTATTAACGAATCAAGCAACCCCAAGTATAGCAGATGCAGGCTTAGCGAGCATTACACAATGTAATACGAGCACGTTCACAATGAATGCGACAGCACCTTTAGTGGGCAGTGGCACGTGGACTGTATTCGCAGGTACTGCAACCATTATCAACGCCACATTAGAAACTACTACAATCACTGGCATAGCAGCGGGTACAAGTGCTACATTAAGATGGACGGTTGGCAATGGTCTCTGTGCAACGACCTTTGATGATATAGTATTAACAAATTCATCACCCGCCCCGACTGCGAATGCAGGCTCGGATCAGACGTTATGTAATACGAGCAGCTTCACGATGAGCGGCAACGCCCCGGCCCCTGGCACAGGCACATGGACATATGTAAGCGGCTTTGCGGGCATCACGATAACGACTCCGGGTTCAAACGTGAGTACAATCACCGGGTTGACGGCAGGGAACAGTGTTACGTTGAGATGGACGATTACGAACGGAGTTTGCGCGAGTACCCAGGATGATGTGGTATTAACGAATCAAGCAACCCCAAGCATAGCAGATGCAGGCTTAGCGAGCATTACACAATGTAATACGAGCACGTTCACAATGAATGCGACAGCACCTTTAGTGGGCAGTGGCACGTGGACTGTATTCGCAGGTACTGCAACCATTATCAACGCCACATTAGAAACTACTACAATCACTGGCATAGCAGCCGGTACAAGTGCTACATTAAGATGGACGGTTGGCAATGGTCTCTGTGCAACGACCTTTGATGATATAGTATTAACAAATTCATCACCCGCCCCGACTGCGAATGCAGGCTCGGATCAGACGTTATGTAATACGAGCAGCTTCACGATGAGCGGCAACGCCCCGGCCCCTGGCACAGGCACATGGACATATGTAAGCGGCTTTGCGGGCATCACGATAACGACTCCGGGTTCAAACGTGAGTACAATCACCGGGTTGACGGCAGGGAACAGTGTTACGTTGAGATGGACGATTACGAACGGAGTTTGCGCGAGTACCCAGGATGATGTGGTATTAACGAATCAAGCAACCCCAAGCATAGCAGATGCAGGCTTAGCGAGCATTACACAATGTAATACGAGCACGTTCACAATGAATGCGACAGCACCTTTAGTGGGCAGTGGCACGTGGACTGTTTTCGCAGGTACTGCAACCATTATCAACGCCACATTAGAAACTACTACAATCACTGGCATAGCAGCCGGTACAAGTGCTACATTAAGATGGACGGTTGGTAATGGTCTCTGTGCAACGACCTTTGATGATATAGTATTAACAAATTCATCACCCGCCCCGACTGCGAATGCAGGATCGGACCAGACCCAATGTAATACAAGCACATTCGCGTTAGTGGGTAATGCGGCAGCACCTGGTACAGGCACTTGGGTAATCCAGAGCGGTCCTGGTACTGTAACGACTCCAGCATCACCTACCAGTACGGTTACAGGTGTAACAGCAGGAGGTGCACCGACAGTGGTGAGATGGACGATAAGCAATGGAGCTTGTGGGAGTTTTGATGAAGTAACTCTTATTAATAATGTAGATCCATTTGTAACAGCACCATCGAATCAGATTTTATGTTCAGGTTCAATGACTTCTGCTGTGACGTTTGCTGGAAATGCATCACAATACAGCTGGACAAATGATAATCCATCAATTGGTTTGCCAGCCAGTGGAGTTGGAAATATTGCTTCCTTCATGGTATTTAATTCCGGTGGATCTCCCGTAGTTGCAACAATCACAATAACACCTAGTAGCGGTATTTGCACTGGCACCCAGCAAAGTTTTACGATAACGGTTAATCCAATACCTGTTATTGATCCTATATCAAATATTGCTACTGGTACCGGAGTGGTGGTGGGTCCAATTGTCCTAACCACGAATACGCTTGGGGGTGAGAATTTTTCATGGAGCGGGGGAGCAGCTGTTGGTTTACCTGATGGTTCCGGTTCTTCTCCGATCCCATCCTTTACAACAATTAATTCAGGTGTGACACCAATTTCAGTTGTAGTAAGTGTGATTGCTACTAAGAATGGTTGTCCAGGGCCTACATTGAATTTTAATGTTACAGTATATCCTGTTCCAGGAGCATTGGCCGGTGATCAGAACATTTGCACAGGTGATTATTCAAGTGTTCTTATAACGGCAACAGTAGTAGGCACAACATTTACATGGACCGTTGGAACAGTAACTGGAACAGTAACAGGACAAGCTGCTGGAAGCGGGCCAATCATCGCTCAGCAACTTACTAGTGTTGCTGGCGGTGTAGTTGAATATATAATAACGCCAACAGCTAATGGGGTAGCAGGTCCAACAGCATCTGTGTTTGTTGGTGTTCTGCCAACACCGTTAGGTAATTCTGTTTCTGCTGGTACCTATAACTTTTGCTCAGGAACGTTATTAGCAATCACTCCAACATCCAGTGTATCAGGAAGCACATTTACATGGACCGGTAACAATGGTAGTGGTGGCAGTGGTGATATAACGGATACTCCTATTAACACCACAAGTGATCCAATTGATATTACTTATACAGTTATTCCTACTGGTCCCGCACCAACATTTTGTGCTGGTTCACCCTTCACGATAGTAGTAACGGTAAATCCGAACCCAAGCTTTACGGCAACGAACAATGCACCCACGATCTGTAGTGGATCGAATGCAAGTATTTTATTTAACAGTAGTACGACAGGCCACCAGATCAATGTGGTGAGCGTGAATTATAATGGAGCAGGCAACAGCGGAACGATTATTCCAGGCACGACCATCTTTACCAATGGCAATACATTAACAGAAGCATTATCGAATAGCACGAATGCTCCGATTGATGTAGTGTATACGTTTAATGTAACGACACCGAGTTCAACCCCTATTTGTCCTTTGGTTCCGGTAAGCCAAGTGGTTACAGTTCGTGTGTATCCAGTGCCGAATGCAGCAGCAAGTGCTCAAAGTATTTGTAGTGGAAGCACAAGTAATGTTGTGATCACCAATCCGAATGCAGTAAGTGGCACAACGTTCAGTTGGACATTGGGAGTTATCACGGGTACAGTGAGTGGTCAGTCCGCAGGTAGTGGCACAACGATTAGTCAAACCTTAACCAGTGTAGCAGGTGGTAGTGTTGAATACATTATCACACCGAGTGCAAATGGTTGTGCAGGTGTGCCACTGGCTCCGATAACAGTAACAGTAGATCCAATCCCGGTAGGCAATAGTGTAGCAGCCGGAACGCATATAATTTGTTCAGGTACAAGTTTAAATATCACTCCCACCTTGAGTATAGGTACAGGTACCTTTACCTGGAGTGGCAGCAATGGCAGTGGTGGTAGTGGTAACATTACTGACGCTCCTGTTAATTCAACGAACAGTTCAATCAACATTACCTACACGGTTATTCCAACAGGTTTAGGTACTACGTTCTGTACTGGTTCACCCTTCACGATAGTAGTAACGGTAAATCCGAACCCAAGCTTTACGGTAACGAACAATGCACCCACGATCTGTAGTGGATCGAATGCGAGTATTTTATTTAACAGTAGTACGACAGGCCACCAGATCAATGTGGTGAGCGTGAATTATAATGGAGCAGGCAACAGCGGAACGATTATTCCAGGCACGACCATCTTTACCAATGGCAATACATTAACAGAAACATTATCGAATAGCACGAATGCTCCGATTGATGTAGTGTATACGTTTAATGTAACGACACCGAGTTCAACCCCTGTTTGTCCTTTGGTTCCGGTAAGCCAAGTGGTTACAGTTCGTGTGTATCCGGTGCCGAATGCAGCAGCAACTACTCCGCTGACAATTTGTTCCGGATCAAATACCAGTATTGCAATCACCAATCCAAATCTTGTATCCGGTACAACGTTTACCTGGACAGTGGTAAGTCCAAGCAATGTTACGGGTGCAAGTACAGGAAGTGGTATTTTGATTAGTCAATTCCTAACTTCTACAGATGGCATTTCTACAGGAACGCTTACATACCGCATAATACCAACAGCGAATGGATGTTCAGGAAGTCCGTTCGATGTAATTGTAAATGTTACACCCAGGCCAATCATTACTAATCCGGCCACTAATTTCATACAAGACATATGTAGTGCCACAGCATTGAACTTTACGCCAACGTCATCAGTAGTAGGGACGAATTATACATGGACTTCAACTGTGATTGGTACATTGAGTGGAGTAAGTGCAAGCGGAGTTGGCGCTATAACCGATACACCAGTCAATGCAACTAACTCTAATGCGGTTATTATTTATACAATAACCCCATTCGTTTCAGGCTGCCCTGGAAACCCTGTTAATCTTGTTGTTACTGTTCGCCCGGTTCCGAATGTATTGGCAGCGAACCAAATAATTTGTTCGAATTCATCCACATCGATTGTGATTTCAAATCCGAACTTAGTCTCAGGAACTACCTATACATGGACTGCATTAGCTACCAACGCAAATGGTTCTTCATCCGGAAGTGGAAACACCATCAGTCAAGTATTAACTAGTGCAGATGGTCTTTCTAATGGTACAGTAGACTACACCATTACACCTCATGCCAACGGATGTGCAGGTGTACCTATTACAATAACTGTTACGGTTAAGCCTGTTCCAGTATTGACAAATACCCCGGCATCATTCTCACAACAAATATGTAGCGGAGAAACGCTGGCCTTTACTCCAACAGCAAACATCGTTGGGACAAGCTTTACATGGACCAGCGTAATTATCGGAACAATTAGTTCCGGTTCAGTAACCGCCAGCGGAAGCGGACCCATTACCGATACACCAGTGAATACCGGAAATGTTTCGGGTACAATTCGATATACCATCACCCCAAGTTTAAACAGTTGCAGCGGACTTCCAATTGATTTAATAGTTACAGTTAAGCCTCAACCATCAGCCTCTGGTTCAAATGTTATTGTGTGCAGCGGACAGAATGCTATCATCAATATACTTCCAACCCCGGTTAGTGTCAGTGGTACTACTTTTTCATGGATAGCTTCACCAAGCTCAAATGTGGTGGGTTCGGCAAATGGAAATGGATCAACCATTAATCAAATATTATCAACCACGGATGCATTGATAGGAATAGTGGCGTACTCAATAACGCCATCAGCCAATGGATGTAATGGACCAATAACTATTATTACAGCAACGGTTAATCCAATTGCAACTGTAAATGCGGGAACAGATTTTAGCGTTTGTGAAACGCTAAGTTTCCCTGGCACTGCCATGACCATTCCGATCAGCGGAACAATAGGAGGAAGTGCTGCTAGTGGTTCGTGGACAATTGTTTCGGGAGTGGGTTCTATTTCGTCAAGCACTACTGATGCGTTTGGGGTTGTAACCGCTACGTATACCGTTGGTGCCGGAGATATTGCGTCACAAGTGAAGTTACGTTTGACAACCAATGATCCGGATCTTGGCGGCCCATGCTCCATCGTTTCGGATGACTTAACAATTGATGTACACAGACGCGCCAGAATTACTCTGCCTTCTAACTACACCGTTTGTGAGCCACCTTCTATTAATCTTAATGGAACACTGATGGGAAGTGCTAGTAGTGGATTATGGAGTTTAGTTTCTCCTGGGGTTGGAACACTTTCAGCAAGCAGTGTTACCGGTGGCCTTACGGTTAATGCAGCCTACATTCCTAGCTATGCTCCCGGGCCGTCCGATGTTAATACAACTTTAACCTTTAGACTCACTACCAACGACCCGGACGGGTTTGGCCCTTGCACGAACGAGTTTGCTGATATTGCTATTCACATCAATGAATCCGCAAAAGTAAATGCTGGAGCTGATTTTGAAGTTTGTGAGGATCAGGTGGTGAATCTAAATGGTTCATTCAGTGGTTCTACAACAAACGTGACCTGGAGTTTAGGGGGTGGAGCATTTGGAGACGCAACCCAACCTATTACTACTTATACCTTAACTCCAGCGAATATTGCAAGTGGTGGTGTTACGCTTAGGTTAACAACCAATAATCCTGGTGCACCTTGCGGAATTGTTTTCGATGAAGTATTTGTAAAAATCAATAAGAGACCAACAGTCCAGATATTCGATTTGGATCCATTTTATGCAGAAAACGATCCACCAATCACAATGACGGGCGTCAACAATTCTGTTAATGGTGGAACCGAACTTTTTTCTGGACCTGGTGTAGTTGGATTTAATACATTTAATCCTTCAATAGCAAATGCTATCAATGTGATACGGTATACGTTTACAGATGGCGTAACCGGTTGTTCCAATTATGTTGAACAGACCGTTGTTGTCAATTCGATTACATCAGCGGACTTTGACATTGAGGCCCCTGGTACAAATAATGGTGATGAATTCTCTCTTTGTGAAAATTCAGGTATTAATAATTTGCTCACACTTATAGGAGATCCACCTGCAAGCACAGGATTTAACCCAACACTATTCAAAAGTACTGATCCGTATATGAATAGCAGGATTGTTTTTGACGGAACGAACTACAAGATCAATACATTAGGTATTACAGGTGGACCTTATATTGTGCAATATATTTACACGAATAGTTCTGCCGTTAGAGATACCGTAACAAAGGAATTGACAATATATCCTGCTCCGAAAGCTAACATTGATGTTGGCAATGCTTGCGTTATTGATAACATTTCGTTTACCGAATCATCCGTAATACCTCCCACCTTAACAGCGAGATATATTTGGGACTTTGGAGATTTTACGCCTAAGAGCACCCAACAGTCTCCAAATCATATTTATGCAACTGACGGATCGTATACTGTTACATTAGAAGTGATAACCAATGAAGGTCAGAATTGTAGTGATATAGGAACAAAGGTTATTCAAGTTGGCCCTGTGCCAACAGTTGATTTCACATGGTCAAAAATTTGCGTGGGTGTACAAACTACAGAATTTAAGGACAACTCAAGTGCAGGAGCCAGTGCAATTGTTGAGTATTCATGGGATTTCGGTGATGGTATTACTGTGGGTCCTGGCCCTGGTGGAAGCATAATTTCACCTACAGAGAATACCTATGATGAACCCTATCATAAGTATGGAGCATTTAATGAGTACCAAGTGATACATACAGTAAAAACAGATGTTGGATGTGAGAAGTCAGTTCAGAAACGCGTGTATATTCTGGATTACGTTGCGCCTTCCTCTACACAATCCTACTTCGAAGATTTTGAGATTGGACAAGGAAGTTGGGTGAACACATCTTCAAGTAAGGATGTGAACAAACTGGGAATTTATAGTTGGGTTTTTGGTACGCCAAGTGGAAATGTAATCAATAGCGCCAACTCGGGTGTTAATGCATGGTGGACCGGTGCGAATCCTAATTTTGCTACCGATTTCAGTACCTATTACCCGAATGATAGCACAGAAGTAACCGGACCTTGTCTGAATGTATCAACTTTAAAAAGACCAATGATATCAATGGATTATTGGTCTGATGCTGATGCAGGCTTTGATGGTGCTGTTGTACAGTATTTATCAAATGGATCGAGCACCTGGGAAACAATAGGGGATGCAAATGGAGAAGGAATTGAATGGTATAATGGTAATAATTTGGGTGGCAACCCTGGAGGACAGGACAATTTTGGGTGGACAGGAAGTTCCAGTGGTTGGAAAACAGCCCGTTTTAATTTAGAACAAATTCCAGTGGCGGAAAGGGATCTAGTGGTATTTCGTATTGCCTTCGGTAGCAATAATGATAACCTTCCGGATACCTTAAATGGCTTTGCTTTCGATAACATTTCCATTGGAGAAAAGAAACGCAATGTATTGGTAGAACATTTTACCAATGATTCCAGCATTCCGAGTGGACAAGCAGATCAGTATCTGGATGATTTATATACCAATTCATTTGACTTTAATAATCGAGATTCATCTGACTTCATTAAACTTCAATACCACATTGCGAACCCAGGCGATGATCAGATTAATGCGGACAATCCGGATGACCCGTCAGCAAGAAGATTATTCTATGGTGTATCACAGCCACCGGTTACTATTATGGATGGTATAATTGGAGACTACTATGGAACAAACTTTAACGGTTCCTATGCTTACATCACAACGGAAGAATTGGATAGAAGATCGCTTGAAGACCCAGCCTTTGGTATTCAAATTAAGACAACGAATGCACCCAATAATCAGCTCAAATTGAAGTTGAAGTACACATATATTGATACAAAAAATAGCACATTCACAAAGAATGTAATTCTTCACGCTGCACTGATAGAAACGGGTGTCAATGGAAACGTCAATTCACTTCGTAAGCTTTTGTTACAAGGTGAGGGAAGATTTATTAGCACTCCTTGGAATCTTGGTGATTCATTGGTTATTCCAATCGACTACGAAGTGAACGTTCCCATTGTAGACTCTACTAAGTTATATATAATCGCGTTTGTTCAGGAGGAAAAATTATTGGCGGATAAAAATTCAGGAAGGATTCTTCAAAGCGTTATTGTAAAAGCGCCAAACACAGAAGGCTTAACTATTGTTGGCTTACCAGATGATCCTACTGCATCCGAAATTTCCGGATTGAATATTTATCCAAACCCGGCATCCAATACATTAAATCTGCAATTGGATAATAGTCTCCATCATGATTATGCATGGAAGATGATTGATCAGCGAGGTATAGTGGTATTGGAAGGAAACCTCAATCGTGATTTAACAACACCTCAGAGGGTTGACCTTGGCCATCTAGCGGATGGAATTTATTTCATGGCGATTCAATCAGGAGAGAAGTCGGTGGTATACAGAAAGATCGCGGTGATTAATCGAGATTAATCAGGAAGAATTTCGCTGGCTAATTCGGGTAATACTTTTTGGCAATTCCTCACAAACTGAGAAATGGTTGCGGGGAGTTCATCCAAATTGGTTCTCTCTCTTCCATTCTCTTCAATAGAAGCCACTGTATTTCGCAAGGTATTCATCCCCATCAGTGCGAAAGAAGGTTTTATTTTATGCGATAACTTAGACACTCTGCTCCAATCCATTTGAGCCGTTGCTTCTTCTATTTCTTTCAGGATAGGAGGGATGGTTTGAGTGAACGTGGTGATCATCTCCCGGATAAACTCTTCATTGTTTCCTGAAACAGATCGCAGATATTCTAAATTATACGCTGTGCTTTTAATCTTCTGGTTCTTCCGCTTTTCTTTTTTACGTGGCTTAATGTGCAGCTCTTCAAAAAGCTTTCGGTAAAGATCGTTTGGTGTAAAAGGTTTTGGAAGGTAATCGTTCATGCCAGCAGCCAGACACTTCTCCACATCGACTTTAGTGGCATTTGCTGTTAATGCTACAATTGGGACTTGCGATATTTCAGAATCCATTAGGCGAATAGCCCTGGTGGTCTCATACCCATCCAATATAGGCATCTGAATATCCATCAACACTACATCATAGAGATTGTTTTTTACCTTCTCAATCGCCACTAATCCATTCTCGGCTGTATCTGTCTGACATTGCCATTTTTTTAAGATGCTCTTTGCATAGAGACGGTTGATGTCATTATCCTCCACTAGTAGGACAGAAAGTTGAGAGGCGTTTACTTCTTTTAGCGTTTCATTTCCAAGCGATTGAATGTTTCGCGCCTTACCTATCCCGTAAGGAATAAAAACGATAAAGGTTGAACCTTCATTCTCGACACTGCTCACGGTTATTCGACCGTTTTGCAGCTCTACTAATTGCTTCACAATGGTTAGCCCCAAGCCAGTACCTCCATATTTTCGAGTCACACTGGCATCAGCCTGACTGAAACTTTCAAAGATGGTTGCCAGCTTTTCAAATGGAATTCCAACACCTGTATCAATGACCTCGATGCGCACCCAACACACTCCCTTTTGTTCGCGTTCAGCCGAACATCTTACCTGGATGGAGCCTGCATGTGTAAACTTTACAGCATTACTTATCAGGTTAATTAAAATCTGATTTAGTCTCACTGGATCGCCTAGCAATATCTTGTTGAGTTTTTCATCGATCTCGTAGTTCAGTGAAATCCGTTTTTCCTTGGCCTGAAAAGTAAATGAGCTAATGAGAGAGGGGAGGAAATCTTTCAGATTGAAAGCAATCTTCTCAAACCGAAGTTTACCCGATTCGATAGCTGATAGATCAAGAATATCATTAATGATAACTTTCAGGTTCTCAGCAGAATGCCGGATAGCATTTAAATACGTTTCGCTCTCTTCAGGACTGGGGTTTTGACTGAGCAAACTGGCCATACCAGCAATGCCATTGATAGGCGTTCGGATTTCATGGCTGATGTTGGCCAGGAACTGTTCCTTCGCTTTTTGAAGTCGAAGAAGTTCAACCTCATCTTTTTTGCGTTGTTCAATATCACGGCAATCTAAGATGAACCCATCCAGGTTTTCTTTGTGTTTTAAGTTGATGGCATTGAATTCGAGAAACCGATAGGTAAGGTCTTTACAGAGAAACTGAAACTCTACGTTCTCAGTATATGCGCGCTTCTGACTTTGTTTGAATTTGTTTTTAAGATCCTCTACAGTTGAGGGTAGAATGAAGTCGAAGAAATTTTTATCAATCAAACTCTTTGATCGATATCCCAGGGTGGTTAATGCAGACGCATTGTGGTACCAGATTTTGCCGGAGAAGTCAACAATGAAGATAATGTCTGAACCATCTTCAACTACTGCTTCGTAGAATTTTCCTTTCTTTAAATAGTTTTGCAGTTTCATGCCTTACTTAAATCCCTGCGGCCTCCATCTCTTTTAAATATCTGTAAAGTGATGATTTTCCAATGTCGAGTTTGCTTGCCACTTCAAGTACGTTATTGTCATATTTGTTGAGGTAGTGCCGGATGATGCGGTACATGAAATCCTGCATGGTCATTTCCTGATAAAGAAAGGACTCCATGCGAGTTGTACTGTTAAAACTAATGTCCTTAGCTGTTAGCTCTTGCTCTTCAGCCATCACCGCAGCCAGTTCGATAATTGACTTTAGCTCGCGTATGTTTCCCGGGAACGGGTATTGCAAAAGCTTCTGTTGAGCCTCTTCACTGATCTTGAATTTGCGCATCTGGTTGTCATTGGCAAACTGATCGAGGAAATGCTTGGCAATAAGAATGACATCAGTAGAGCGCTCGCGCAGGGGTGGAAGATGGATCGGTAATCCGAGCAAGCGATAGTATAAATCTTCGCGGAATCGACCACCTTTAACTTCTTCAGCCAGGTCTTTATGCGTTGCCGCGATGATACGTACATCAAGTTTAATTATCTGATTACCTCCAATACGAGTTACCTCACGTTCCTGAAGTACCCGTAAAAGTTTAGCCTGAAGACTAGGATCCATTTCGCCAATCTCATCCAGGAAAATTGAACCACCTTCAGCTTCTTCAAACTTTCCGATGCGTCTGGTAACGGCTCCGGTGAACGATCCCTTTTCATGACCGAATAGCTCACTCTCAATAAGCTCACGTGGAATAGCTGCGATATTAACCGCTATAAACGGTTTATTCTTTCTTTTACTGTTGTAGTGTATTGCCTTAGCAACCAGCTCTTTACCGGTTCCAGTCTCACCTGAAATACTAACTGAAATATTAGTTTGTACAGCTTTCTCTAACAAAGAGAAAGTACGCTTTATAGCGGGGCTTGTACCGATGATGCTCTTCTCAAATTCATACTTTTCAGAGATCTCTTTCTTCAGATGATCGATCTCTTTGATCAGTGAAGTCTTGTTGCGTGCGTTGTTGATGGAGTTGAACAGTCTCTCTTTTGTCTCGTGATCTTTCGATATGTAATCGTAAGCTCCCAACTTTAGCAACTCGACCGCAGTATGTATTTTCTCCTGAGCGGAGACAATGATGACGTTGATGTTAGGATCGTGACTCCTGATCTGGCCCAAGACTTTTTCGCCAGGCATATCGGGTAAGGAATAATCAAGGGTAATAACAGCCGGGTTTTTATAGAGGTTGGCAAGACACTCTTTACCGGAGGTGTAATACTCTACTTCATAATCGGGATTAAGGCCAAGAACATAGTTTAAAAACTTGGTGTAGGCAGGATCATCTTCTACAACAAAAATCTTAACGGGGTCTTTTTCGTACATGTGTCTTGCAATTGAATCAGGTAAATATACAGGTCAAATCTCCAAGCGCAAAGTACAGTTACCGGCTTATCCATTAGTCCACTGGGAGTTGTCTTATTGACATGTGAAGATAGTAGGGATAAAAGTTTCGGATGCGGCAATATTTCATCAACTTTAATAACCAAGCCCACCTGCCCATGATTTCGGAATTTCAAAACCTCAAAGATGAGGAGATTGAGCTCATGCTTAAAGCTCCAATTCTAGTCTGTATACTCATTGCTGGAGCCGATGGAAACATCGACCGCAAGGAAATTAAACAAGCGATATCTGTGGCGCAGAAACAGATGAAAGGCAAGTCCTCTTTAGTTGGATATTTCAAAGATTTGTCTCAGGATTTCGAAGATAAGATTAAGGTACTGATTCAAAGTTTCCCCTATGAATCAACTCAGCGAGCACCTCTTGTAATTGAAGAGCTCGCTCAGATTAATGTCTTGTGGAAGAAAATCGATCCAACGTTCGCAGCTGACTTTTATGATATGCTGCTGGCTCTTGCCGAAAAAATAGCCACCTCTTCCGGAGGCCTCTTTGGAATGAAGACGGTGGGTGCTGAAGAAGCGAAGTACATGAAGCTTCCGATGCTGGCAAATCCATCCCAAAAATAATTTTCAATATCCTTTTAAAAAGCACCGAACGTAGCGAAGCAATTTTCATCTTTGCTTTTGGCTTGGCTTGAATTTGTATGGCATCAGAATCCTGGTTTGGTAGTTCAGTTATTCCGTTTCGGTTAGTATTTTTGATGTGGGCTGTATTCTATTTGGAGTATGTTCTTGGCTGGCCAGTAAGCCAGTATGGAATTATTCCCCGCACGTTTCAAGGTCTCATCGGGATTTTCACAGCACCTCTCATTCATGGTAATGTGCTTCACTTGGTTTCGAACACCATCCCCATGCTTTTTCTGGGGGCGATACTCTTCTTCATTTATCCAAAGATCGGAGGTCAGGTATTCTTCCGGGCTTATTTCTGGACGAACATCTTGGTATGGATTTTTGCATTCCCTGGTAATCACATTGGCGCGAGTGGTGTTATCTATGCATTGGCTTTCTTTCTGATTTTCTTTGGTTTTTTTAGAAGAGATTTTATTTCCTTATTCATTTCAATCATTGTGATCTTGGTTTACGGTGGGGTGTTTTTTGGAATTTTCCCAGGTGATCCAACCATTTCCTTTGAATCCCATTTGGCAGGTGCATTGGTCGGTATTGTTTCAGCGTTTACCTTTAGCGGTCAAAAGAAAGTGAGTTGAGATGGATGCGAACGTAAAGAAGATATTGACTGATCTGAAAGCAAAGAAGTATGCGCCTGTATACTTTCTCCAGGGCGAAGAGGCTTTCTTCATCGATCTGATTTCAGATTACATTGAAGCTAATGTATTGTCGGACTCGGAGAAAGGATTTAATCAGGTGATTCTCTATGGAAAGGATGTTACCATGGCAGGAGTGCTAACAAACGCCAGAAGGTTTCCGATGATGGCGGAACGTCAAGTGGTAATTGTTAAGGAGGCACAAGACATTCAAGACCTGAATAAAGAAATAGGAGGTAAGCTATTACTCGATTACCTCGCCAAGCAAGTTCCGAGCACCGTGCTGGTATTTTGTCATAAGCACAAGAGTTTGGATAAACGAAAGGAGCTTGGCAAGAAAATAGACCAGCTAGCAGTAACAGTAAACACGAAGAAACTCTACGACAATCAGCTTCCGGAATTTGTTTCGGATTACATCAAAGATAAGAAGATATCAGCAGATGATCGGGCCATCCAGGCCTTGTGTGAATATGTAGGAAATGATCTACACCGATTGGGAAATGAGATTGATAAGATGATCATATCCCTTGCTCCTGGCGAAGGTATTACGGTTGAGCAGGTGATGAACCAAGTTGGCGTGAGCAAAGAGTATAATATTTTTGAACTGCAAAAAGCCATCATTAATAACGATTCATTGCTTGCCAATAAGATCGTGAACTACTTCGAAAGCAACACAAAGAAGAGCCCGATGATACCCGCAGTGGCGTACCTCTATTCATTTTTTAGCAAGCTTCTTATCGCAAATCATCTTACAGATAAGAGTGAGAAGGGATTAGCTAGTGAACTGAAAGTGAGCCCATACGCAGTTCGTGACTATAGCTTGGCTTTACGTAGATATTCGTCTGCAAAAGTGATCGATAACATCTCGCATATTAAAGAAGCTGACTTAAAACTGAAAGGTGTAAATACCGGAACGAGTGATGATGGACAGATTTTTAGAGAACTTGTTTGGCGCATAATGGATTTGAGGTAACAGCATTAATTCAATTCGAATTTGGACAATCACGCATTCGCATTGTACCTTTAAGTCCATGCTTTTGCAGCGGAAATATTTTTTAAACTTTTTTTTGGTTCTTTATTTGCAATATTTTTTTTGCATCGCTGTTTTAACCACAACGCTTACCCCCTTATAATGAACAGGTATATTGCCTTATGCTTTGTCGTTTTTTTTAGTGCACACGTTTTTGCCCAGGATCAGCTCTCGCAGAATAAGACCGAGAAACTTTATCAAAGAGGAGTGGACCTTGTTAACCACTCGAACTTTGGTGCAGCACGTGAAGCCTTCACTGAATTTCTTTCATTGTCATCGCCAACCGATTCGCGAAGAGGAGAGGCCGAGTATTATGTTGCGTTCTGTGCACTGAATCTTGGCCATAAGGATGGTGAAAGGTTGATTGATGATTTTATTGATCACAATCCGTCAAGCCCTCGAGCATCTACCGCTTTCTACGATTTGGCTACCTTCTTTTATGGTGAGGCCAACTATACAAAGGCTTCTCAGTATTATAAGAAAGTAAATTTTCCTGCTCTTACAGCTGATCAGCAAAGTCAGGGACATTTCAAGTGGGGATACAGTTACTTCAATCAAAAGAAATTAGATGAGGCGTTGGAGCAGTTCAACTTTGTGAAAAGACAAAGTAATGCTTACGCACCGGCTGCCAGTTATTATGCCGGGTTTATCGAGTATTCGAAAAGTCAGTTTGAGGAGGCTCTCTTTGATTTGAAAAAGGCTGAAAGCAGTCCATCATATGCCAGCATTGTACCTTACCTCATCGCCAACATTTATTACAAGCAAGGCCGATACGATACCTTGATTGATTATGCCAATACATTAAAAGGTAAGGATGTATCAAACACCAGCGATATAGCGATGCTTGTCGCGGAGGCTCAATACTTCAAAGGTGATTTCAAAAATGCAATCCAGTCATACCAAAAGTATTTTGAGAGTAATGGTAAAACTGAAACGGGTTTACTATTCAGAGCGGGGTATGCAAACTATGCTGCAGGCAATACAGAAAAAGGAATTGAATATTTAGATAAAGCTGCGGCCGCCAAGGACACAGTCAGTTATTACGCTTCCTACTACCTTGGTATTTTGTATTTGAAACAAGGGAACAAGCCTTATGCCCTCAATGCCTTTGATTATGCCAAGAAGAATCCAAAGGATAGTAAGCTTGCGGAAGAGAGTTCGTTCCAGTTTGCAAAGGTATCCTATGATGCTGGCAAGCCAGATCAGGCTATTAATGAGTTTGAGCGATTTGTTACTACCTATCCCTCCAGTGTTCACACCAGTGAAGTAAAGGAACTTCTCGCCCAGGCATATGTAAATGGAAATAACTTCAACAAAGCAATTGAATACATTGAAGCCCTTCCATCCCGAAGCCCGGTTTTAAATCAGGGATATCAGAAAGCTACTTACTTAAAAGGTGCTGAACTCTTTAATAAGAACGAGTATCCGGAAGCAGTTCAGTATTTCAACAAGTCACTTGAGTTCCCCATTGATCCGAACTATGTAGCACTCGCTTCTTTCTGGAATGGCGAAACCTATTCTATTGGAAAAAAATATGAGGAGGCTGCTACTAATTACCTACGTGTGATTGGATTGGGAGCCTCAGTTGATCCCGAAATTTTAGTGAAGACTCGCTACGGTCTTGGTTATGCTCATTTCAATTTACAGAACTACGATAAGGCATTATTCAGCTTCAAAGAGTTTGTGAATAAAGGAAATAAATCAACTGCGAATTATGCCGATGGTATTATCCGTCTCGGTGATTGTTATTATGTAAGCAAACAGTATGACGAAGCGCTCGCTCAATATAATAAAGCAAAAGCATTTGGTTCAGTTGATAATGATTATGTGCTCATGCAATCGGCAGTGATCTATGGCATTCAGCGAAAGTATACTGAAGCCCGAAATCAATTTGCTGAACTGGTGAAGAGTTATCCAAAATCTCAGTATCGTGCTGAGGCGATGTTCCAACGAGGCCAGTTTGAAATTGAACAAGGTAATTACCAGGCGGCTGTTGATGCCTTTACCCAGTTGATCCGAGATGGTGGTAATTCGAAATTCTTACCGTATGCTTTTATCAGACGTGGTGCCGCGTCATTCAACCTGAAGCAATATGATAAAACCATCAGCGACTATCAGGCGGTTATTCAACAATTTCCAAATCATCCTGCAGCACAAGAAGCCCTTCTTCCATTACAGGAAGCACTCAACACTGCTGGTCGCTCAAGTGAATTTGACAAGTACATCGCACTTGTAGAGAAGGCCAATCCCAACAATTCAAGTTTAGAAGGATTGAAATACGAAACGGCTAAAAACATCTACTTCGATCAGCAATACGAAAAAGCAATTGTCAGCCTGAACAATTTCCTTACATCATATCCTCAGACAACGAAGGTACAAGAGGCCAAATACTACATCGCAGAATCTCATTATCGCTTGCGCGAATATGATAAAGCAATGATAATCTATAAAGAACTGAATAACGATATGACATTTGCTATGGGAAGCAAGGTAGTTGCTCGTATCGCTGAGATCGAATTTAAGACAGGTAAGTATAGTGATGGTATTGCTTCGTACCATCGATTGGAGAAGTTGGCTACGAATAAAAAGGAACAGTATAATGCCTGGTCTGGTTTGATGGAAACATTCTATTTGCTTACACAATACGATTCAGCAGATGTGTATGCCCGTATCATTCTCGAACGCGGTAATATCAATGCAGGTGCTCAGAATAAAGCTTCACTTTATTTAGGTAAGACGGCTATGGCGCGTGGCGATTATGAAGGAGCTAAAGATGAATTCCTCAACACATTAAATGCCGCTCGTGATGAATACGGAGCAGAAGCGAAATATTTGGTAGCGCAGATATTCACTACCAAAAAAGAATATAAGCAGAGCAACGAAACATTAATGAGTCTCAACAACGACTTCGCTGCTTATGAAAACTGGGTGGGTAAGTCGTATTTATTATTGGCAGACAATTTCATTGCCATGGAGGATGTATTCCAAGCAAGGGCAACGCTACAATCACTCATCGATCACTTTCCTCAACAAGCCGTAAAGGATGAAGCGAAGAAGAAATTGATGCAACTTGATCAACAAGAAGCTGACAAGCAAAAGAAAATAGAAGCAGACACAACCGACAATAATCGTTAATCATTTTTTGCGATGAGACTAAAGAACAATATTCATTTCAATACAAAAAGCAGAAACCATTCAGGATGGCTCTTTTTGATTTTGGCTATTACTGTACTGTTTCTTCCTTCTGCAGTCAAAGCACAGGATGAAAAGTGGGAGGAGGGAGGAAAAATTGAATCAGTAGAAATTGAAATCGTAAAGCCGAGAGAGATTACGTTGCCAAAGGCCAATCGTAATTTTGAGAAAATAGCACCGCGTCCATCAGAACCAATCAAGCCACCGATTACCTATGACTTCCGCTCTTTTAATTTTCAGGCGCCACAGGTAAATCCATTGGTGAAGCCGTTGAAGCTGAAGGCTGAAAGTAAGTCGAATGTGTACGGAGGTTATATCCGCGCTGGCTTTGGTAATTACGTTTCCCCACTTTTTGAAGGCTACATTAATTCAACACGTGATAAGAATAAATTAATCGGAGCACATGTTTATTGGAATGGTTCGGATAAAGGACCTGTAGATGGAAAAAATTCAGGAGGCGGTTCATCGGGTATTTCCCTCTATGGAAAATCATTCAACGACAACATAGCGATTTCGGGTAATGCCGGATTCTCCAATCGATCCACTCATTTTTATGGATATGTTCCAGGCACTGACGTTGACGCGAAATCGATCAAACAATCCTACAATCTCTTAAAGCTTTCAGCCGCATTAGAGAACACCAAGAATTCTGATTTTAAATACCAGCTAGGAGCAGGTTTTAGTTATCTCTCAGATAAGTACGAGGCTAGAGAAACAGAAGTCGATTTAAGTTTTAAGTCATCGTATGATTTAACAGAGGAATCTCAAATCAACATCAAGGCAGATTACATTATTCTCAGTCGCAAAGATTCAGCAATAGAAGCGAAGCCCCGTAATCTTTTTATGGTGACACCTAATTATGCGTTTACACCGATCGAAAATTTAAAACTCAGTGTTGGTTTTGTTGCGGCTTTTGAAAACGATACCATCGATTCAAAGAGCACGCATCTTTATCCAGATGTAAAAGCATCCTATCCACTTAATCCATCGTTGGATGTTGTCGCTTCATTAACCGGAGGAATTGAAAAGGTATCTTTGCAATCGCTCTCTAACGAAAACTTATGGCTCAATTCGAATATCGATGTATTCCATACCAACAAGGTATTTGATTTTAGTGTTGGCTTGAATGCCCGTCTTGGCAACAAGGTAGCGGCCTATGGTGGATTATCGTTTGCCAATTTAAAGAACTGGTACTATTACCAGAATTCAGAAAAGAATCAGGCAAAGTTTGATGTTGTCTATGACAAGGACGGTATTATGCGTACGAATTTTTTTGTAGCATTAAGTTATGCCCAATCCGAGTTTGCCAAGTTTATGGTACGTGGAGATTATTATGGATATAGCTCATCCACGGTGCTGCATCGCCCAACGTATAAGCTTACGGCTAATGGATCGTATAACCTGTATCAGAAGTTTATTTTTAGTGCTGACCTAATTGCACAAGGAGGAATGAAAGCAATTGATCCGGTGACAGATAAATCAGTGAAACTTAGTGGAGCCTTCGACTTGAATTTCAAAACAGAATATCTGTTCTCAGAGAGTTTCTCAGCCTTCATTCAGTTGAACAACATCACAGGTAACAAGTACCCGATGTTTCTTAACTATCCAGTGAGAGGCTTCCAAGTAATGGCTGGCATAACATGGAGCTTCTAGTTAAGCCGGGAACATCCGCTACCGGAAACGCTTGTATCCGTGAAATTTTAGCTTATTTTTGTATAATTACCTTGTTCCTCAAACTTTAACAACCCGGACATGGCCCGAAGAAAAAAGCAAAACGAAGAATCTGAAAATCTTAATAATACTACCAACGAGTCGGATGATACGTTTGGTCTTCCTGAAATTGAATACGAGCCGCTTAAGCGCGATGAACCAGTAGAAGAAGAACCAAGAGTAACAGAAACTGTAGCAGAAGAAACGCCTTCGTACGAGGCACAACAAGAATCGGTTAGTAATGAGGAGGAACAGTATGTTCCGGACTATCTTCAGGAAGAGAGGTCCAGCAATATGCCAACCATATTAGCAGTTCTAGTTATCGTACTTCTTGCTGGTGTAGCCGTTTGGTTCTTTGGGTTTCATCAACCAAAGGTTAGAGCAGAAGAAGAAAAAATCAGGGTAGCGCAAGAGCTTGAAAATGAAAAAGCCCGCAAGCAACAAGCGGACCTTCTGGCTGAGCAGAAGCGCATTGAAGATGAGAAAAGAGTAGCCGATTCTTTAGCATCAGCAAAACCTTCTGAAGGGGCAATTGAAACACTAAGCGAGCGATCTGGCCGTTACTATGTTGTGGTAGCCAGTGCTATAGACGATGACCTTATAATGGACTACGCAAAAGATTTGAGTAAGAAAGGTGTGAGTAGTAAAATTATCCCACCTTTTGGTAAGACTAAATTCTATCGCATTGCCATTGATGTAGCTGATACGTATGCCGATGCCCAAACCAATGCGGACAGCAAGAAGGGTGGCGATTATGGCAATGACGTTTGGGTTGTTAAGTATTAAAGGATAACCTCTTAGAGGGAATTTTTTAGAACGCAAACTTTGTATTCTTTCACTTGAATATAGAATAAGGATGAGCGAGCAGGATCAAGAAAGAAAAAATAGACAAATAGCTTTAGTCTCTACTATTGGTATTCATACTGTTCTTTTTGTTTTGATGTTTCTATTGGTTGCTTACAGAGCACCTGATCCTCCTTTATCTGATCTTGGGGCAGGAATTGAATTAAACATTGGTTTTGATGATGAGGGTGGAGGAGATGATCCGATGATTACCCCTGTTGGCGATAATGGAGATCAGCAAGAGGAAGTTCAAGACCAAACGCAAGACGCTCAGCAAGAAGAAGTAAAAGAAACCGTTAAGGAAGAAACCAAAGCTGAAGCTCCAAAAGAAGATGAAAAGCTCATCACTTCTGATGATGAGAGTTCTGTTGTAATAAAAGAAAAGAAGGACGAAGTAAAGCCAGCCGATAAACCGAAAGAGAAAGTAGAGGAGAAGAAGCCCGAAGTAAAACCTGAGAAACCTCAGGCAGTTTTTAAGCCTACCGAAAAGAAGACTGAATCAGATGCAAATGCAGGTGGCTCAAAAGAAGGTACTGCCGGAAGTGAGGGTGATGATGCAGGTAAGACTGGCAATAAAGGAAAGCCAGAAGGAACGCTCGTTAAGGGAGGTCAATACACAGGCACACCTGGCGGTGGCGGATCAAGCTTGGAATTATCAGGCTGGGCTTGGGATCAGAAACCAAATCCTGACGTACCAAATAATGAATCAGGAAGGCTTGTATTCGAAATTAAAGTAGATGAAAATGGCGACATCATTTCTATCAAAACGCTAGAACGAAGTGTAAGCCAGGAAGCAGAGCAGATCTGCCGAAAAGAAATTCAGAAGTTGTCGTTTACCCAAACCGGTACAAACGTTCCGGCTATATCCACTGGAAAAATTACCTTTATAGTTCGATCGAAATAGTAGTCCGGCTATCATCTACCACCGAATACCGATAGCCATTAACCGATTACTCTCTATCTCATCTTCCCACGCTTAATCAGATACGTCTGAAGAATGACATGGAAGTCTGCTTTGACATCCACTTCTATAAAATCGATCTTATATTGATTACATCGCATCTTAAGTTCCTTTAAGAAAGCTTCCGAGTCAGCATGGTAACGAGACTTTATGTCTGCCGGATTTAGCTTAATTTTTTCCCCGCTTTCCAGATCGATAAACTCCATTGGTCGGTCTTCAAAATTGAAATCCAGTTCTGTTTCCTTGTCCATCACATGAAATACAATTACCTCATGTCGATTGTGCTTTAAATGTTGCAAGGCTTTAAAGAGTTCATCGCTGCTTTCTGCCGAATCGAACATGTCACTAAAGATGATAACCAAAGATCGTCTGGATACTTTCTCGGCCATCTCGTGTAATACATTGGCAACATTGGTTTGCGTTTGAACAGGCTTTTGCTTTTCTACTTCATGCAGTACTTTGTAAATTTTATCAAGATGGGCAGGTGTGGATTTGATAGGAGTAATGCTTTTAATGGAATCAGAAAAAAGACAAAGTCCTACGGCATCTCGCTGACGTTGCAATAAATAACTTAGTGAAGCAGCAGCATATTTGCTAAACCTGATCTTGGCTTTACTCTTTTCCGGGTAATACATAGAGGCTGAAATGTCCAATGCGATAAGGCATCGTAAATTGGTCTCCTCTTCATATCGTTTCGTAAAAAGCCGGTCAGTTCGGGCATATACTTTCCAGTCGATATGGCGTGTGCTTTCCCCTTCATTGTATAGGCGATGCTCAGCAAACTCTACAGAGAATCCATGATAGGGTGACTTATGCAATCCCGTAACAAATCCTTCTACCAACTGGCGGGCAATTAACTCCAGGTTGCCTGTCTGATTCAATGCGTTCAAATCCATGTGCTAAAGTTCGGAAGTATGAGTGATACAAATGATACGTTAATCATGATTTGTTAACTGTAATAACGACATGTTGATTGGGTTTCGGGTTCAGAACAAACCAAAATATGGTATTCCAAAACCGATTAAATGGTTAAACACCCATTCTTCAATCAAAATAATGGTGGGTTAGTTTGCATTAATTTCTCAAAATACTACCTTAGTCTGAACCAAACGATAGTGTAAACCTAAAAATTGAAGGATTGTGGAAGAAAACAAAGGAAATGGTAGAGACGAAATCTACTCAACGAAAGTAAAGGCTGGCAAGAGGACGTATTTTTTTGATGTGAAAGCAACCCGTTCAAATGATTATTACCTCACTATCACCGAAAGCAAAAAACGTTTTAAAGAGGATGGGTTTACCTATGAAAAACATAAGATTTTCCTTTACAAGGAGGATTTTAATAAGTTCATGGAGGCACTAAATTCCACGGTAAACCACGTAAAAACTGAACTCATGCCGGAGGTTGACTTTGCCCAATTCGATCACATGCACGAGCGCGAAGAAGAGACGGCAGAGGTGAAAACCAATGGTGTTTCGAATGGTGTGGATTCTGAGTTGAAGTGGGAGTAAAAGTTAAAAGCTAAAGTTTTAGATTCTTCAAGTTCCGGATCCGTTTTCTTTGTCAGCAATTTGAATTCTCACCGTTTTATTTTGCCGCTGTCTGTCATTTCGATGTGATCCACGATGTTAATTCGGTGAGGCACCTTGAAGCTTGAAAGCATTTTGTGGCAATGGTTTAATAATTCTTCTTCCTGAAAGGACTGTGGATTTTCAAGGATTAGGTCAGCGACAACTACTTCACCCAAGAGCCTATGAGCTTGTCCATATACTTTCGATAGGACGATGCCTGGAAAAGTGTTTAGAATCTCCTCTACCTCTGTTGGAAAAACCTTATTCCCTGAAACATTAATGACAACTTTCTTTCTTCCTTTTATTTCAATAAGGCCATCAGATGAGCGCGTTGCATAGTCACCGGTAATGAACCATCCATTTTTTAGAACATTATTCCGAAGCGTTAGCGGAGTTAAGTAACCATCAAACATTCCTGGACCTTTAATGGCCAACAATCCAAACTCGTTGGAGGGTAATGGGTTGAAGGACTCATCTAGAATTGCAACGGTGTAAGCAGGCAAGCTGTACCCAACCGCTTCCGGATGATCTTCTGAACGATCGATATTGATGATAGGTAAACCGACCTCAATAATTCCAAAGGCCTGCATTACAGGCAACCCGTACTTTGATTTAAAGGCATTACAAATAGTTGGGCTTATACTGGTAGTGGTGGAGATTGCTCGCTTAAGCGATGGGACAGAGGCATCTTTTGCATAAGAAGCCAACAGTCGAATGTGCATAGGTGATGCATACAACAGTGTTCCATTATACTGACGAATATTTTCAAGAATGTTTTCTGCGAGAAAGTCGTTACAGACAATAATACCAACACCATAACGCACATATAACATAATGGAAACAATGAAGTGATAGGCCATTGGTAAAACCCAAACGACACGATCAACATCACTTAATTTTAATCCATCATTGGCTGCTTCTATTCTTTCGATTATAGATTGATGAGATAGTACAACACACTTCGCCTCACCTGTTGTGCCTGAAGTAAACCTCATCACGGCAGGATGATCTATAAAATCAATTGTTTTTTCTTCCGGATTTCTATTGGTGTTGCTTAGAAAAAGTGATTGTTGGGGAAGATTAATTTCATGTGATTCCTTTTTGTCCGCATAGAGATCAATTCGATCGGAGAGGAGGTAATGCAGCTTAGCTTCTCGTGTAGCTTTATTAATCTCCTCCGGTTTTTGTTGAGGAGAAATGGGCATCACCACTGCACCACAACCAATCCCAGCATATAGTCCAATTAAAAAATAACGATTGTTTTTGATCAACAAGCCAATACCTTGACCAGACTTTATACCCTGATTAGTTAGTTTAATTTTTAATTGCTCCGTTTGCTGATAGAGTTCAGCAAAGGTAATGACTCCGAACTCATCCACTACGGCAATGTTATCAGGCCAGGTTGCTGACGTAGCTATTAAAGTGTAATAGACGTTTAAATTAGAGGTTGGAGAGTTCACTGTGCAATCTGTTTACTATATCCTTACGTTGAACTTCATTCTCACTACAGGCTAATTTACCTGCTGCATAACCGGTTTGCAATCCAGTACCCATAACACGTGCACTTGCAATGGCGCGTGATGTGGCCGAAATATTTTTCCCTGCAAAATATAAGTTTGATACATCATCGGAGAGTAAACAATCAGCAGGAATATCATAACTATCCTCAATTTCAAAATAATCCAAATGCAATTTACCATCATTGGTCCATTCTTCGATTGGCCACGTCCCAACGGCAATACCTTGTTCTGATTTTCTGCATGATAAAACATCAACTTCCGTTAAGATGTATTTTCCTTTTGATCGTTGTTGAACACGAACTCCAAGAGAAGGAAATATGTATTCAATGGAAGAATTTTTAAAACTCAGAATATGTTGCTTAAGCATAGGAAAGATTTCCTGAATGCGTTGATGGGCTTTCGTTTGTATTGCCTTATTTTCTTCTGCTGAATCGGTTATGGTTTCAGGTAATGTAAGTTTAAGATCAGCATTATGATTGTGCAATGATCCGGGAACAGCACTTAGTGAAAGGTAACTTTCAGGCCAGTTTTTCTCCTTGATCGTTTGTAACATTAATCTTTTGATACTCATGTTTAAAGTGAACTCAGTATCAATGTCAATATTCTTAACCCGAAAGATTTGAGAAGCAGCCTGATAGCTTTTATCTTGTATCATACTCAGGTTTCCCAGCGCAGATACAATTCCATTTCCACTACAATCAATAATCGATTTTATTTTAATGTCAACAGATTGTGTTGTGTTTCGAACCGTTACGCTCTGTATTTTATTTTGATCTTTATGAGTGCTTATTAATTCAGTATCTGTTAAGACCGTTATGTGGTGATCTTTTAATCGTGCTTTCATTACTTCCTGAAGTACAGTCCATTCGTATGGAATAATGTATAAACCTTCGTGATAGAGAGTTGGTTTGGAAGTTGGGTAACTTGCTTGGAGTTCCTTAAGAAAATCACAGCAAAAAGAGTAGCCAACGAATTTCTCTTTTCCTGAGAAAGAGCGAAGAAACGAACCACAAATAGTACCGACATTAGTTTGTGTTGAGTCTCCACCAATGGAATTACTCTTTTCAATCAACACTACCTTTTTATTTTCTTTTGCAGCTGATATCGCGGCAGCAAATCCGCTGATGCCACTGCCAACAATAAGTATGTCTGTTGCGTGAGGAATCATGAATCAAATTCTTTTCCAAAAACCAATTCGTGTCGTATTTGTTTCTCAATCGTATTCATCTCCTCTTCGGAAAGCACTTCTTCAAAATACATCACCATTAAGTGAAGGCGATTCTGAAATTTCATAAAGGCAAAGGTAAGCCCGGGAGGATAAATGTTGGAAGGAAAATTCCAGGCATCCTTTATTTTATGATTATTGAATTCTAAAAAATCGGTTGGATGATCAGCTGCGACTGTAAATAAAAAACTAGCAAGCGATCCACCTTTTGGTCCCTTAATCCAAAAGTAATACAGCGAAGAGGGTGTCCTTCTAAGAAAGCGCATCAGTATATCATAGTCGCGTGACATGTTGCTTTTTAACTGATCAATCATTTGCTGATTGATACTACTCACTGTTTGCTTTAGTGAAGTGAGGTAAACTGCTTTTAGTCGATAAAAAATAAATGATAGATGGTTTCCAAGCAACGGTCCGAGTGCACCTTTCTTTCGTTGATCGCGAGGCACGGGTATCCAAAAGTCATGGACGGGAATTTTCTTTTCAACCAATAACGTTCTTACACTTCGGGCCGCGCAAGCAAGATATAGTGCACTTCTTCCAAATTGTGCGCCAAGAGAAGGACCCACCTTGTCAAGTTGAATTGTCTCTTCCTCAGTAAGGCGGATGATCCTTACCTTTTGATTCGTGTTAATACTCTTTTTCTTTGAAAGAGAAATACCGGATAGTGGCTTTCGCGAAATGCGGTCAATGAAAAATTTTGCTCGCGTTGCGTTAATCAGCTCATTCCATTTTAATTTCGGTTGCTTCGAATCGTCATGAAGTTGCAATTCTTTTTCAGAAAAGCCATTTGCAAGCTGCTTCATCAGTAAGATGGCACCATAACCATCCATCAGTAAATGATGCCATGAGAAAATAAGAGTTGAATCTCCATTCGAGCGAAGCAAAATATCAAAAGACAAAAGAGGAGGGACGTCACCTGAAATTTTACGATTGATGATTTCTTCTGGTATAAGTGTATCGGTTTGAAAAACAGCGATAGGAATTTCGCTTGCAGGTTCATTCGCTTTCCACGTTGGAATAGAGAAAGGATGTTTCTTTTCAGCGGTAATGTAAGCGAGTTGCAACAGATTTTGGTTGGATTGTATATTCAACCGAAATTGCGATATATCAAGTTGTCCTTCAAGCTCCAGTAAATATCGACAGGTGTTGTTCGATGCATCTATCCGGTTGATATGCTGCTTCTCTAATGCCAACATAAAGCAGTCCGCGGGTGTTAGCAGAATGTGGCTGAGGTCCTCTTTAGCTTTCATTGCTTTTTAACATATCGCATCGCACAATCGGCCAGCGTATTTGCTGAAATAAAATTTTCGGGTATAAGTTCCTGCTCGGGAAGTATGATCTTGAACTTCCTTTCCAGAAATAGAACCAATTCAATAATGGATAGTGAATCAATTCCAAGCTTACCAAACGGTGTGTCAGGCAGAACTTGAATACTATTGTCTACAATATTGCTCTTGATATATCGGCAAAGTTCCTGGGCAAGCATTTCCGATTTTAGAATGTCCATTTCTGTTGGCTTAGCGGTGTGGTTGATGCATTTACGGTTATACAGTTAGCTATCGTTTAAACGCTTTATATGCACTCAATTTTGTATGCAAAGTATACTAAAAGCAGGTTATTTAAGGTACTGCATTTTGGAAAAAAAAAGTTATTTTTGAAACCGTTTTGAAGCTTTTTGCTTGAGAGCGATTTTATTTGAATAGTACAATCCAGGATGCAAATGCCACCAAGTTTAAGAGGAAGAAATTTTGTGTTACACTCGTTGTTCATAATGCTTGATGCATTGATTAACCAGATTTCAACGTTAATACCAGGAGATTTAACCAGATGAAAACCTGTGCAGTTATTGGTTCGGGAATAGCCGGTATTGCCTCAGCCGTTCGCATTGCAGCGATGGGATTGAAAGTAGATATTTTTGAATCAAACGATTATCCGGGAGGAAAACTTCGTGAGATGCAAGTAGATGGTTTTCGTTTTGATATGGGACCATCCGTTTTTACAATGCCTCATTTAATTGACGAACTGTTCATCTTGTGTGGTAAAAATCCACGCGACTACTTTAGCTACACCCGATTACCTACTTCGTTTAATTATATTTTTGAAGATGGCACACAGATTAACGCCTATGGTAATGCGGATCTTTTAGCAAAAGAGATCGCGAAAAAGACCAACGACTCTGAAGAAAGTTTTCGAAAATATCTGAAAGATATTTCAACAAAGTATGAAATTACCAAGGAAGTATTTATCGAAAATTCGCTTCATGTTCTGAGTAATTATTTCACCTCGCGCGTGGCAAAGGGTTTGATTAACTTTCATAAGATCGGAGCATTTGAATCGATGAATGATGCGAATAAGAGATTCTTCAAAGATCCAAACCTGATTCAGTTGTTTAATCACTATGCGTTTTATGTTGGATCAAATCCAATGGTGGCTCCGGCAACGCTTAATATGATTCAACATTTGGTTATTGATAATGGGACCTACATTCCAGATCGTGGTATGTACTCTCTGGTTGAGGCTCTGGTGAAATTGGCAGAAGAGATGGGCGTAACATTCCACTACAATACGCGAGTGGATGAGATTATCGTAAAAGATCGAAGAGCCACCGGTATTCGCATTGGTGGAAATAAAGTCTTGGCGTATGATCGGATTGTAAATAACATGGATGTTTACCATGCATACAATAAGCTCCTTCCAAATGAGAAAAAGCCGCAGCGCATTTTAAATCAACCAAAATCCAGTTCAATAATCGGATTTTACTGGAATGTGAGGGGAGAACATAAGCAATTAGGTGTACATAACATGTTGTTTGCCAAAGATGAGCAGGCAGAATACAATGCTGTTTTTGATAAAGCTACTATTTGTGATGACCCATCAGTCTACATTAGTGTTACAGCGAAACATGTGAAGGACGATGCGCCTCAAGGATGTGAAAATTGGTTTGTATTGGTCATTGCCCCCAACGATCAGGGACAATCATGGAATGATCTGGTTGCAAAAACTAAGTTGAATGTTTTAGCTAAAATCGAAAGAATGCTTCATATCACTCCTGATATTGAGCATGAGTTTGTTTTAACACCAACGATGATCAAAGAAAATTATGCCAGTGCTTTTGGAGCCGTTTTTGGAAATAGCTCGAACAGCAAGTTTGCTGCTTTTTTAAGACACTCGAATAGCAGCAAGATAAAGGGATTGTATTTTGTTGGTGGCAGTGTCCATCCGGGTGCAGGCATACCGATGTGTTTGAATTCTGCCAAGATCATGTCAAAGATGTTTAACTGATTGGTGCAGAGGTTCGAAATGAACTATGCTTTTTGCTTCTTCCGATTTTGGGTATACGCCTTGGCTTCGCGATAATATTTCAGAGGCACAACGAGCATTCCGAAGCATTCGGTATTTGATTTATCCAATTGCTTGTGATGAACCTTATGTCCCTTTCTTAAAGCAATCAACCAGGGATTTTCAGTTTGTCTGAAGATTTTTAAGCGCTGGTGAATTAGTCCATCGTGCACTAATACGTAACACAAGCCATAGAAGGTAATGCCGATTCCGATAAAGAGTTTGTAGTCGTTTCCATGTATTATTCCAAACATGATGAATAGCCACGCTGGTATTGCAAAGATTAAAGCGAAGAAATCATTTTTTTCAACTTTCTTATCATGAGGACGGTGGTGATCTTCATGCATGTGCCACAACAGGCCATGCATAATGTATTTGTGGGTGCCCCATGCAACGAGCTCCATGGTCGCAAACGCAGCTAAAGCACAAAATGTGTAAAAAAGGTATAGCATGATTAAATGCAAACTGAATAACAAGGCGAAAGAAATAAAAAAAATTAAAGAATGCCACTATAATATGTGGATATAGGGTACATCAACTCGAAAAAGCGGAAATGACACGCTTTTAAGCTTATGTTTTCTGCTTCTTTTTCTTCGCGGCTGGGAAGAGTATGTTGTTCAAAATGAGTCGGTAACCAGCCGAATTTGGATGCTGGTTAAGATCGGTAGGTTCTTCACCTACCTGATGTTGGTAATCTTCCGGATCATGGCCACCATAAAATGTCCAGAAGCCTTTGCCCATGATTCCGTGTATGTATTTTGCTTCTTTAATTTCTTTGTTCTCACCCATAACTACTACATCGGGTTTGATCAGATTTTTCTTAAAGCCGGTGGTCTGGCCAAAAAAGCCCTGGATGACACGCGTGTGGTTTTGAGTTAACATAGAAGGGATCGGATCCCACTTTGCTGAAAATTCAAAGAGCGAAAAATAGTCATTGTCCTGACGCAAGCCGCGTTCGTTGGGCTGGTTGTCAATGTCGGAAAATTCGTATTGTAGTGGATTGCGCTCAAGCTTAAAGTCAGTAAAGGCTAACGTATTTTGGTAGTTTATTTTTTCTTGTGCTTGTGGATCTGCAGGATCGCCATCGTACATGCGTTCGCAAATGTCAATGCCTTCAGCGGACAGTGCAATGTCATACGTATCTGTAGCCGAACACATCGCAAAAAGAAAACCACCACCCGCCACAAACTCTTTTATCTTTTTGACAACTGCGAGCTTCAGCATTGATACTTTATGAAAGCCATATTTTCTTGCTGTATCTTCTGCTTCCTTCTGTGCCTCAATATACCAGGGGCTGTTACTAAACTGTCCATAGAATTTTCCATACTGTCCTGTAAAGTCTTCGTGGTGTAAGTGTATCCAATCGTATTTTGCCAATGTTCCCTCTAACACCTCGTCATCAAAAATAACATCGTAAGGTATTTCGGCATATGTTAGTACAAGCGTAACAGCATCATCCCAAGGTTGTTTGGTTTTGGGTGAGTACACTGCGATGCGAGGATACTTTTCCAATTTCATGATGTCGTAGTTCAGCGCAGGGCTTGCAATCTCGGTAATGATTTGATTGGTCTGCGCGTCAGAGATGACTTCGAAACTTACACCTCGTATAACTAATTCATTTTGAATGGCAGGATGATAATCGCACATGAAACTTCCCCCACGGTAATTCAAAAGCCAATCGACTTCCGTGTCGCTTTTTAAAATCCAATACGCAATTCCGTATGCTTTTAAATGATTGGTTTGCTTTTCATCCATGGGAATGAAAATGGAATTGGCCATAAGGATTTTGCCAACCAATAAGAGAATCATCAAAACCAGACTGCGCTTCATATCAACCCCTTTTAGTGAATCAAATTTACATTGCCCGAACCATTATTTTAACGGAAGTGATAAAAAATGAGTTGATACTTAATAATTTCGTGGTTAGTTGTAACAATTAGCCTGTTTTAACAACGTATAGATGTTTACTAAGCAATAACGGTTCTCATGAATTTAATTGAAAATATAAAAGAAGGTCTTCGTTCAGTTCAGGCCAATATGCTTCGTTCTGTACTCACCGCCTTAATCGTGGCAATCGGGATTACTTCCCTCGTTGGAATCTTTACCGCAATTGACGGTATTGAAAGCACTGTTGCCGAAAGCTTTGCTTCATTAGGTGTAAATACTTTTGACATTCAATCCTATAATAATCGAAGAGGCAATAACGAGGGTAAAGTAGAAAAATCGTACCCGCCTCTTCAGCTTAACGAGGCATTATCTTTTATTAAACAATTCAATGTACCCACTACTATTAGCCTCCATGCCAATGTTTCCTGGGCAGCGGAGATAAAACGGCTATCAAAGAAGACCAATCCCAATGTTGGTGTAGAAGGCATTAATGCAGATTATATGGCTATCAAGGGGCTTGATTTTAAGGATGGTAGAAACTTCTCATTAATGGAGCTTGAAAACTCTTCGCACGTTGCGATTTTAGGTTCCGAAGTTGTAAAGGCTCTTTATGGTGAAAACGAGAATCCAATTAATACTAAAGTGAATATTTTAGGAACGCAGTTTAAGGTAATTGGAATCATGAATGAGAAAGGAAGAATAGCCGGCAATAATTCTGACAACGAGGTTTTCGTTCCAATCAAGAAAGGAAACCAATTGGCAGGTGGTCGTCAGTTAGATTACGAAATGTCAATTGGTGTAACCAATTTCGAGCAGTTTGATTATGCCATGGGAGAGGCTACTGGTTTGATGAGATCCATCCGTCAGGATCGTGTAGGCAAAGAAAATTCATTTGAAATCAATAAAAGTGAAACGTTGGCAGAAAGCACAGCTGAAATTACTGGCTACCTACGGGTTGGTGGTTTTGGTGTTGGGTTTATAACGCTGCTTGGTGCTTCTATTGCCTTGATGAACATCATGCTGGTTTCTGTAACAGAACGTACTCGGGAAGTGGGCGTGCGCAAAGCACTTGGCGCAACTCCGCTGCGCATCCGTCAGCAATTTGTTATTGAAGCTATTGTTGTTTGTTTAATTGGAGGTGTGGTTGGTGTTATTCTGGGGATATTGGTAGGTAACGGAATCGCCAGCCTGATTGGTATAGAGAAGTTCATTGTGCCCTGGGTGTGGATGTTTATGGGAATGCTGGTATGTATTTTTGTTGGATTGATATCGGGCTATTATCCTGCACATAAGGCATCGAAGCTTGATCCAATTGAATCATTAAGATTCGAATAAAAACTCCGAAGAGACATTCTTAAAAGGTCTAGAATAAAAAGAGCGCAAAGAGAAGGCATTGACCTTTTCTTTGCGCTCTTTGGGCTTTCTTTCCCTAATTAATATGTGGGCATCGTTGGATCAATTTCTTTTGCCCACGCCAGAATTCCACCTTTCAAATTGTATAGGTTTTCGAAACCATGATTTTTTTCCAGCCACTGCACCATGTTGCCACTGCGTGCTCCGCTGCGACAATGAATCACAACTTGTTTGGTCTTGCTAACCTTATCAACATTGGAAGGTATTTCAGCTTGAGGTATAAGTTCGCCATCAAGGTTGCATATATCGTATTCGTGTGGCTCGCGCACATCAATAAGTTGAAAATCTGCGCCTGTTTCTTTTAGTTTTTTTAATTCTTGTACGGTAACTTCTTTCATGGTGATTTGATTTGGATTCAAAGATTTACTTTTCTGCGGACTTACACCACAAAATTCGTCATAATCGATCAGGTATTTTATGCGGTCACGAGATTGTTGACTTCGAAAGGTAACAATGGTTTGTTGCATCGTAAGGCTATCCAATAGCAACAGTTTGTTGGCCAATACTTCTCCAATCCCGGTAAGGATTTTAATTACCTCGTTCGCCTGCATGCTTCCGATCATGCCTGGAAGTACTCCCAATACTCCAGCTTGTTCACAATTCATCACGCTTGATGGTTCGGGGGGCGTGGGGAACAGATCACGATAGTTAGCACTGAAGTTTCCATCTTTTGTTGAATAATTAAAAACAGAAACCTGCCCTTCATAGGTTAAGATCGAACCATAGACAAAAGGCTTATTCAACAATACACAAGCATCGTTGATTAAGTATCGTGTCGGAAAGTTATCGGTTCCATCAACAACGACATCATAATCGCGGATGATATCAAGTGCGTTAAAGGAAGTGAGTTTTTCGGAATAGGTTTTCAGAAGTACATGTGGATTTCGTTTTGATAAATGAAGTGATGCAGCTTCTGCTTTATTCTTACCGACATCCTCGGTTGTGAAAACAACTTGTCGCTGAAGATTGGAAACTTCTACTGTGTCAAAATCAATGATGCCGATAGTGCCTACTCCGGCAGCAGTAAGGTAGAGAAGGGTAGGCGAACCTAAACCTCCGGCACCAACCACCAGCACACTGGCATTTTTAAGCCTGCGCTGACCAGCATCACCAAAATCTTGCAAGATCAGGTGGCGGTTGTATCGAATTAACTCTTCGTTGGTTAAGTTTGTCAAGTGGCTACAGGTTTATATGGTCATATCGAAATGTAAAATAACAGAAGATTATGCAACGAAAGAATTTTTCATCCGGAGCGAAATGGGAAGATATTGTAGGATATAGCCGGGCAGTTCAAATAGGCAATCAATTGGAGATGTCTGGAACGGTGGCTACCGATGATAATGGTGTAGTGGGCAAAGGTGATTTTTATGCTCAAACCAAGTTCATCATTCAAAAGATCGAAAAAGTTCTTCATCAGGCGGGTTTTACTTTAAATGATGTGGTGCGTACCCGTATGTTTGTTACTGATATTTCGTACTGGGAACAGGTTGGTAAAGCACATGGCGAGTTTTTTAAAGACATTAAACCCGTAACATCGATGGTAGAGATAAGTGCCCTGATTGATGATGATTATTTGGTTGAGATAGAAGTTACGGCCATCAAAGTTTAGAGTTTGGCAGTGATCATTATTGATTCAGTCCTCCAATGAAATATTTGCCTTCAACCTTCTTTTGATGAACTGTAATCTATATGGATGATTACAATTTTATTATTAGGTTGCGGAAAATTTACCTTTAAAATCATTCAAAAGGCGTTGTCGTTGCGAATGATCTATTTGAACAAATAAACGATCTATGGGATTTATCATTAGCGGAATTCAGCAAATTGGAATTGGAGTTAACAATGCAGAAGAAGCCTGGGCATGGTACAGGAAACATTTCGGCATGGATGTGCCCATTTTTAAAGATGCAGCAACAGCTTCGTTAATGACCCGATACACCGCTGGCAATGCTGAGCAGCGATTCGCCATTCTTGCCATGAACATGCAGGGTGGCGGAGGTTTTGAGATTTGGCAGTACACTTCACGCAAACCAAACCCTGCCTCGTTTATCCCGCAATTGGGTGATACTGGAATCTTCGCAGTGAAGATGAAATCCAGAAATGTAATGGAATCCTATAACGAGTTAAAAGCAAAAGGTGCGAAGGTGTTAAGTGCTCCCGAAAAAATGCCCGATGGACGCTTGCATTTTTTTGTTCATGATCCTTATGGAAATTTATTTGAAGTAGTGGAGGGACTCAGTTGGTTCAAGCAAGAAAAGAAAACCATGGGCGGTATTGGAGGAAGTATTATTGGCGTATCCGATATTGACAAAGCGCTTGCCTTGTATCAAGGTATCTTAGGCTATACAAAAATAGTGTATGATGTAAAATCTGTATTTCAGGATTTGAAAGGAGTACCGGGAGGTGAGAATGAAGTACGAAGAGTTTTGCTCAGACATGAAAAGCCAAGAGTAGGCGCGTTCTCAAAATTATTGGGTGATACTGAATTAGAATTGGTTGAAGTTAAATCCATAAAGCCCCGCGTGATTTTCAAAGACAGACTGTGGGGAGATCTGGGATTCATTCACCTTTGCTTCGATATAAACGGAATGAAAGACCTTCGCGAGAATTGTAAGTCAAAAGGATTTGAGTTTACAGTTGATAGCAGTCAGTCGTTTGACATGGGCAAGGCAGCAGGTCACTTTACCTACATTGAAGATCCGGATGAAACATTAATTGAATTCGTAGAGACCCATAAAATTCCAATCATTGAAAAGTTGGGAATTTTCCTTAGCCTAAAAAACAGAAATCCTGAAAAGCCTTTGGCAAATTGGATGCTGAATCTTCTAGGACTGAATAAGGTAAAAGACTAAGTTCCAGGTTCAAAGTTTCAGGTTCAAGGTTTACCTTACCTTTAAGTTTTCTTATGAAGAAGCAGAGTATGGTTCTTCGGGTTCGTGGAATTTCATTCCCTTCAGATCATTTCCAAGGAGATATTTCATGAGTGCTATAATGAGCCGGCTTGTACTCAATGCATTATCTAGAATATCAAAGTCCTTAGAACCATTATGTTTTCGATCTAATGCTCTGAAAAGTTGAGAACGAACTTCACCTACTGATGCTTTTGCAATTGAAAGGAAGTGGATAAACTCTTTGTTTCCACCTCTCTCAAACCCTTCAGCAATATTATCCATAACAGAACCGCTTGACCTGTTAATCTGATCCTTCAATCCATAATCTTTGGAAAATGTTCCCGTCAAAGTAATCTCATAGATGGCATTAGAAAGCTCTCTTGCCTTTTGCCAAGCCTCAATTTCTTCAAATGATTTAAACGTAGCCACAACTTTGAACCTTGAACCAGAAACTTGGAACCTATTTATTTAACAACAAACTGCCCACTTCCCATTTTATAATCATCGGTATACACTTCAACCGTGTAGGCTCCTGAAGGATAGTCAGATCCTTTTTCATATAGGTAGGATAACTTCTGCTTGGTGTTATCAAATAGTATTTCTTGTGATGCGGTATAGAACTCTTCTTTGCCATCGAATATAAATGTTCCGGAGCCGCGGGCAACATCAAAAATTACCTGGCCGTTTTCATCGATAATCCGAATCATAATTTTCTTCCCTTCAACAGGAGCTACCTTGTTTTCGGCAATGTTAAAATCAATCCTGAGTTTGCCGACCTGACGATTCTTAAAAGGCGATTCACGTTCTTTTCCGCGATCGTTCAGTGCTACGATCTTTACATTCTCAACTTTAAGCTGGGAGGCAATGGCTACTTTTGTCGCAAGCTCATCTTTCGTTTGACTCAAGCGATTGATTGAGTCACCAAGTACATTCTTCTGGGTTTTGAGGGTTTTGTTCTCAGTGAGAAGTTCCTTGTTAACTGATTTTAACTTATCAATCTCCTCATCCTTATTTTTCAACAAGACTTCATAGCCTTCGACTTTGTCTTTCAATGCTTTTATCTGCTTACCGGTGGCAAACTTCGATCGCTTCAGTTCTTTTTCAATTTCGACTTTCGCCTGTTGGAGATCGGAAAAATCACCACCCAGCTTTTTGACTTCTTCAATCTTTTGATCAAGCTCTGCTTTAATCTCGGTCATGCGCTGCATGGTGGTGGCAAGTTCTTGCTCCGTGGAGGTCATTGCGATTTTGATTTCTTGTTTCTCCTGCGAATCGAGGTATATTTTGATCGCTTGAACGACAATCACAATAGCCATAATAGCGATGATGATGGCGGTCTTGTTTGATGATTTCTTAGGCGCTGGTGTAAGAGGTAGGGTTGGTTCGCTTTCGCTCATAATAATGGAGGATAATGTACAAAAGTAAGGTTAATTGATATTCTATTCAATGCTTAGCACTGCAATACAACGTGCTGATTGTTGAGTGATGGATCAAAGAACAAGATACCACACCGATACAGATCCGCACTTGCGTGTACCCGAGCGTGCTGCTTCAGTTGATTCCAGGCGCGATTCATTTCAGCAGAATAATGGATGTCATCTACTATAACAATCCCTCGCTCATTCATTTTTTGAATCAGAATACTGAAATAGCTCAGGGTTGGTTCATACCGATGATTAGCATCCATAAACACCAGATCAATAGTGCTGACGGATTGAACTTCAGCGAGCAAGGTGGAGTCAAGATTACCTTCTATAATTCGGATGTTTCTGGCGTTGCAGCTGTCAATAGATTGACCTGCAACACGTGCTATTTCAGGCGAACCTTCAAAGCTAGTAATCTCACTAGCTTCTGTCGAAGCCAAATAGAGTGTATTAATGCCGAATGAAGTTCCAAGGTCAAAAATAGTTTTGCATTGGAAGTAGGAGATAAGCTTTGCATAAATCCTTGAATACTTCTCTGGACTTGAACTCGTTCGCGCGATGTCTTTTACTGTTCTTGAAGATTCTTTTAAAAACTGAGAACCAGATCCAAAGTCAGAAACAGTTAAGATGCGTTCATCTTCTAGTAATGTATTCCGAATTTCTTCAATCAAATTGAATTTTGGATTGCTCTCTTTTGACAGAACAACCTTTGTGTAAAAATTATAAAAGAAAGGTGAATGCAGAGAATGGGCATCAACAGCATCAAGCCAATACGTAATAAACGATTTGAGTTGAAAGAATTTCTCCGTCACTTAATTTAAACGGATCGGGGCGATCATAGTAAACTCCGGAATGTTGATTTGCAACGTTGAACCATCCATCACGCGTTCGATCTGATATGTTCCCATCATTTTGCCAATCCCGGATTTTAAATTACATCCGGATACATATTGATGCAGTTGTCCGGGTTCTAATACAGGTTGTTGTCCAACAACACCTTCACCTTCTACTTCACGCTGACTAAATCCAGCATCAAAAATATGCCAGTGCCTGCGCATCAATTGAATAGTGTATTCGCTTTGATTTTCGATGGTGATGCGATAGGTGAAAACATAATGGTATTGGCTCGGGCTGGAGTAGGCCGGTTGGTACTCGGTCTCCACACTCACTTTGATGCCTTTTGTAATTTCAGTTACCATTCGCATCAAAAATATTAATTTTTTGCAATAGACAAGCTTTCGCGATCGAAGAGTTATCAAATCGCTGTAAATCAGTGTTTTTAAATCATTCAAGCTGTGCTTTTGCGGTTAATTTTTGCAGGTATCACTTTAGCACTTAGTTTTGAAACTATGGACGTTAAAATATCACCTTCGTGGAAAACGCGGTTAGAAAAAGAGTTTGATAAACCATATTTCACTGAACTGATCAGTTTTGTTAAAAGCGAATATCAAACACAAACTATTTATCCTCCTGGCAAAGAAATTTTTCGAGCATTTGATTGCTGTGACTTCGATCAGATTAAGGTTGTCATCATAGGACAAGATCCATATCATGGAGCAGGACAAGCAAACGGATTATGTTTTGCCGTTCGCGATGGCATTCGTCTTCCGCCTTCACTTGTGAATATCTTTAAAGAAATTGAAAGTGATCTTGGTAAACCGATTCCAACTTCGGGTGATCTTGAACGTTGGGCAAAGCAAGGTGTGTTACTACTTAACGCTACCTTAACAGTTCGCGCATCAACGGCAGGTTCACATCAGAATAAAGGTTGGGAACAGTTTACGGATACTGTTATTCAAATTATTTCCGAAGAAAAAGAAAATGTAGTGTTTATTCTTTGGGGTGCCTACGCGCAAAAGAAGGGACAAGTGATTGATCGCAACAAACATTTTGTTCTGATGTCACCACATCCTTCACCTTTTTCTGCCTTTAGTGGTTTCTTTGGTTGTAAGCATTTTAGTAAGACGAACGCCTACTTAAAACAAAAGGGAATGAAAGAGATTGATTGGTGAGTGTAAGTAATCAAGCTAGTGCGTCTGTAATTTTTCGAACGACATTATCCATACTTCCAGCCAATTCTTTAATTTCTAGAATCTTTTTTTTGCTTCCGTTCACTGCATCTCGTTCCATGAGATCGGATAGACCAATAATTCTTGAAAGTGGAGCGCGAAGCATATGAGCATTAATAAATGCATACTCCGACAACGCTTTGTTGGTGTCTTCAATTTGACGTGTACGCTCCTGGATGAGTTGTTCAAGATTGTTGTTGATGGATTCAATTTCAGATTGCTCGCGAACGAGTATTTGATGTTGAGTAGTCAGTGTTAATGCAATTTTCTCCATCTGACTGTTTCTGCGTTCCGCTTGATTTCTATAATGTTCGAATTTCTTTCGAACATACAACGTAAAAATAGTAAGCAACACACACGTGACGAAGAAATCGATACTAAGTTGTTTTTCTTCCAGCGGAAAGATTGATGGCGTTTCGGAAAATAGCGTAGGGAGCAAAAGCAACAATAGAAGCATAACTACACCTGAACTCACAGCAACCAATCCGGTGATTCCCGATGAGCTAACGGTAGCAAACATAAAGTACAAAATAAAGAAATAGGGAACGGATCCATTGATGCCACCGTATTGAATCCAGAAGAAAGAGAATAGAGGGAGCATCAACAAAAGAAAGAAAGCCAGGTTAATCCATTTGTAGAGCCTTCCGTAATTGGATAAATATAACATGAGCACAATGACAACAATAGAAAAGAGATTGATGAACATGTTGATAATAGGAGCGGCTGTAACCAAATCGCGAACAAATTGAAGCATCAGATATAGCGCACTTGTTACGAGGCCAATTCGAAAAATGTCAAATTCAAAATAGCGGGTCATATTATCTGAGTTTAGACCGATCTAGTTTTTGATCTGATGTTAAAGCGACATTAATGGTGCTAATAACGGATTTTAATTCACTTGAAGAAATTTGAAGCAGTGGATATAATGCCGAGCTGCCTTGATAACTATCAACGGCTTCCAACAGATTCGTCAAAGGAGCTCTTAGCTCTTCGGTATTATAATAAATGTATTTTTCTATTGCATCATTCTGTTTATTGAGATGGTGAGTCCGCTTTTCTACTTCTAATTCCAATGCGGCTTTGGCTCGCTCTAACTCCTGATGTTTTTGAACAAGTTTTCGATTTGTTGCCTTAGCCAGACTAACACTATTGTTTAGTTCACTGATTTTAAGTTCCAATTTATTTCGTTCACTGGATGCAAGTTGCTTGAGAAGCATGGTGATGGCAACAACTGAAACAATACTGAAAATAAAATCACTATACTGATCACTTGAATACAAAAAGAAGGATTGCATGAATTCTTTATTGTAAAGAATGATCACCTGCAATGCAGTAATAACGCCAACAATAATAAAGGTAAGTGAGTACATCCATTTCCCTGAAAAGAGACAGGCAATTCCTAATATGGCGGAGAGTATATTGAATTCAGAATTTCCGGCTACACCTGCAAACTCAATGAAGTTGAAACTCAGAAAGATGATCATTAAAATTCCGGCAACGGGGTGAATGCCTTTAAAATCCGGTCTGGTTAATGCAATGTAGAATAGGGTTGAAAAAATGACCAGCAAAATTGAGTCAGTAGCCAGTTCTACCAGTACAATTGAGCGAATAAGATCTTCAATAACGGCAACCCCAACCCTCAATACGCCCAATAAGCAAACCAGCAAACTGATTTTTACTTCAAAGGGTCGTTTTTTGAACAGCTCTATAAACCTCTCCATCAATGATTACGTGGGAATACGCTTTGGAAAGATATTAGTTTTAGAAGATAAATAGCAAATAGAGGGGTAGCGATCGGGTGGATAACAAGACTATGAAACTTATTTTAGAGCAATTAGTGAATGGGTTCTTTAGGTCTTTTGCCCGATGGACACATAAGAAATAGAAAATAAAACTCAGTGAAGTGAAACATTAATCGTAATATTACGATTATATACAATATGGGACTAACCAAGACAGAGGGATTTACAAAAGCGCAGGTTGATATGGCAGCCTTAGCCAAAGCATTGGGACATCCAGCCAGAATTGCTATCCTTCAATTTTTAGCCAATCGAAAAGGTTGTATTTGTGGAGACATTGTAAATGAATTGCCACTATCTCAATCGACCGTATCGCAGCACTTAAAGGAATTAAAAAATATAGGACTCATTAAGGGTGACATTGAAGGACCTTCAGTTTGTTATTGCATTGATGAGAAAGCCTGGGGTAAAGCACAAAAAAACATAACATCATTATTTAAAGAATTAGCAGGCAACATGTGTTGTTAAAATTTTTTGACCATAATCATCGCAATATTACGATTAACAATTTAACTTTCTAATACCATGAAAACCCATGAAACATCAGAACAACTTAAAGAGATTGTGAAAGAAAAATATGCTCAGATTGCAGATCAGAGTAGGGACGATAACGCCTCGAGCTGTTGTGGCGCCAGTTGTGGCTGCTCAACTGTTGATGCTGCGATTATGGCGGAAGACTATTCCAAGCTGGAAGGATATGTAGCTGATGCCGATCTTGGCCTGGGTTGTGGCTTACCTACCGAATTTGCACTCATTAAAGAAGGTGATGTTGTGGTTGACTTAGGATCGGGTGCAGGCAACGATGCATTTGTGGCGCGTTCAATCACCGGTGAAAAAGGAAAAGTAATTGGTGTTGACTTCACCGCGAAGATGATTGATAAGGCGAGACTAAATGCAAGAAAGCTAGGTTTCAGCAATGTGGTATTTCGATATGGCGACATTGAAGAAATACCAGTGGAAGATAATGAAGTAGACGTTGTGGTGAGTAATTGTGTACTGAACCTTGTTCCAAACAAAGCCCAGGCGTTCGCTGAAACATTTAGAATACTAAAGCCCGGAGGACATTTTAGTGTTTCGGATATTGTATTGATAGGAGAGTTGCCTGATAGTTTGCGAACGAGTGCTGAGATGTATGCAGGTTGTATTTCAGGCGCAATTCAAAAAGAGGATTATTTACGACTGGTAAAGGAAGCTGGCTTTGAAAACATTTTGATTCAAAAAGAAAAGAAAATTACAATCCCGGATGAAATTGCATCTGCTTATTTAACGAAAGAAGAATTTGCTACTTTTAAATCAACAGAAACTGGAATCTACAGCGTTACCGTATATGCGGATAAACCAACTTCATTTGTGAAACCAAAAGCTATTGAAGAAAAGAAAGCGGCATGTTGTGGACCAGAGTGTTGCTCTAACTAAATTCAATAGTAAATTTGAAAGCAAATCAACTGATTATTAAATCGGCAACAATAAATCCCGCCAATCAGAAAAATCATCCTAATCATAGCATAACTTTAGGACATGGAACTAACTTCAAAAGTTATTGACGATGCGGAGAGCTTTACAGCTTTCCGCTCGTTATTACAATCGGCTAATCTTCCAACGGATGATCTCGATTTTACAAAGCATTTGTTAATTGGTTTTTATGATGGAGTAAACCCGGTTGCAACGGGCGGATTGGAAATCTACAATCAGTTTGCTTTGTTGCGTTCACTGTCGGTGAAATTTGGCATTCGCGGACAATCACTGGGGTCATCCATTACGGAACAGTTAATTAATCACGCGAGGACAAAAAAAATATCGGCTATTTATCTGCTCACTGAAACGGCACACGCTTTCTTTTTGAAGAGGGGTTTTCAGGATGTAGCGCGTGAAGATGTTCCACAAGAAATAAAAGTATCCTCTGAGTTCAGTCATGTCTGTCCAACATCGGCTGTGTGCATGGTTTACAAGTTGAAGTAGTTTTGATTTTTTCCTGTTCGTTAATTTGATGATTCGGTAATTCTTTGAGATCAACCTTAACCGAATACAAATTTTAAGATCCAGACTTCAAACCCTGGACTAGTAATCGTTACTCCACTATCATTTGTTAGGTAAATGAAATCCTCTCAAAACATCGAGAGAACACTAGCCAACACTATACTTTTGTTACATTTGCGCACGTAAAATTGAAGTATAAAATGTAAGTGAGCATTCATCGTTTGAATGAATGCAAAGCTGATCATCTACTGCCTCAAAAAATCTAATTTCTTTCGTTCATGAAACTGAATAAGAACTTCGTAATCGATTTCGACAGTACGTTTACTAAAGTAGAAGCCTTCGATGTACTCGCTGACATCTCGTTAGCAGATCATCCGGAACGCGAAGAACGCAAGAAACAAATCATCAGCATCACTAACCAGGGCATGGACGGGTCGATCTCGTTTCGTGAGTCATTGGAAAAAAGACTGAACCTTTTAGCACCAAGCAAAAATCATTTGCCTGCACTGATTCTTAAACTGAAGGACAGTGTTTCTGAATCGTTTAAGCGTAACAAGGAATTCTTCCTGAAGTATGCAGACAATATCTATATCATTTCAAATGGATTTAAAGAGTTCATTGAACCTATCGTAACGGAATTTGGAATCAAACCAGAAAATATTCTTGCCAATGAATTCAAGTTCGATAGGGAGGGTAAGGTAATTGGCTTTGATACAGAGAATCCATTGTCAGCCAACGGAGGGAAAGTAGAGCAATTGAAGAAGCTTAACCTTCAGGGCGATATATATGTAATAGGTGATGGCTATACTGACTATGAAATTAAGCAAGCTGGTTTTGCCAATAAGTTTTTCGCTTTTACAGAAAACGTAGAACGCGAAAACGTGAAGAAGAATGCGGATCATATTACACCAAGTCTGGATGAATTTTTATACCTCAATAAACTAAACACTGCCATTTCGTATCCGAAGAACAGGATTAATGTATTGTTATTGGAGAATGTTCACCCGGTTGCTCTTGAGTTAATGAAGCTCGAAGGTTTCAATGTAGAAACCTACCATGCTGCGATGACTGAGGAAGAACTTTGTCAGAAGATTAAGAACGTTTCTGTTTTGGGTATTCGCTCAAAGACCCAAGTCACTGAAAAGGTATTAGAACATGCTAATCGATTGATGGTAATTGGTGCGTTTTGTATCGGAACAAACCAAATTGATTTAAAGACCGCTACGAAGAAAGGTATTGCCGTTTTCAATGCACCCTTCAGCAACACACGTTCAGTTGTTGAGTTGGCTGTTGCAGAAATGATCATCCTTATCAGAAGCATTGCAGATAAATCTGCCAAGATGCACAATGGCGTATGGGATAAATCTGCAAAAGGGAGCTTTGAGGTTCGTGGTAAAAAACTCGGATTGATTGGTTACGGAAATATCGGGACTCAGCTTTCTGTTATTGCCGAATCACTTGGAATGAGAGTCTTGTATTATGATGCAGAGGAACGCTTATCATTAGGTAACGCAGTAAAATGCAAAACCATGAAAGAAGTGTTAGAGCAAGCCGATGTAATCTCCATGCATGTGGATGGCCGCGCATCAAACACCAATCTGATTGGTAAGAAAGAATTTGCCATGATGAAAAAAGGTGTCATCTTCATCAACCTTAGCCGCGGGCATGTAGTGGATATTCAAGCACTGCGCGAAAATATTTTATCCGGAAAAGTGGCAGGAACTGCTATCGATGTTTTTCCGTATGAACCGGTAAGCAACGATGAAGAATTTATGTCTGAACTTCGCGGATTGCCGAATACAATACTTACACCTCACATCGGTGGAAGTACTGCTGAAGCCCAGGAGAACATTGGAAATTTTGTGCCGAGCAAAATCATGGAATACATTAATACTGGTAGCACGTCCAACAGTGTAAATTTCCCGAACATTACTTTACCTATTCTGGATAATGCTCACAGATTGATTCACATTCACCATAACGTCCCCGGTATCTTAGCCAAGATCAACCAAGTGTTGGCCGAGAACGACATCAACATAATGGGTCAATACCTCAAGACAACCGAATCGATTGGATATGTGATTACCGATATCAACAAGGAATACGACAAAGATGTAATCGCTAAACTTCGCGCGATTGAGCAGACGATTAAGTTTAGGGTGTTGTATTAAAAGTTCAAAGCCTTAGACCTAAGTTGAAATCATTCCCATCTACAGATCATATTGCATTTGATCCGCGAGATCTGCGTGTATTAAATCTGCGACATCAGCGGGAAAATGTATTTGAATTCTCTTCTAATCAGCCACTACTAGCGCTGTTCTGCATTGACCATAAGCTTCTAAATCCCAAAGCCCTTCGAGAATTGAGCTTGTAACGATCCATCTAAGAAATCATGGACATAAAAAAACCTTCCCAGATACTGAAAAGGTTCTCTTTTATGTTTTTTGATTCCTTAGTTTGTTGAATCAGCAGGTGCTGTTTCTGTACCCAAATCTAACCCTGCAGGAGGAGTAGTGGATGCTGGAGCTTGCTCACCAGCTTTTTCTAAGATTTCATTCGTTGTACCCGTTGAGGTTGATGTTATAAAGTTCGTAGACAACGCCAGAACCATAATTCCAACAATAAAACCCCAGGTTAATTTCTCTAATAAATCACCGGTTTTCTTTACGCCAATAATATTGCTGGCGGAAGAACCTCCAAACTGGCTGGTAAGTCCACCACCTTTAGAGTTTTGAGCCAAAATCACCAATACCAACAGCACGGCAAACAATAGGATGAGACTGATTACTAATAAATACATAGGTTACTTCTTTAAATCTTCAATTTGAGCCGCAAAGAAAGCCTTTTTTTGTGGAAACTTCCAAATTAGCTTTTTCAAAACCTCGATAGCCTTATCTTTTTTGCCTTGTTTGATCAATAATTCTACTAAAGTCTCTGAAACAATATTCTCCCCAAACTCACCTGATTTGATAGTGGAGAGATCTCCAGCCGGTATTTGTTGCGCCCGTTCCTTAACATTTGAGATGGAGGGCTGAATCTTTATAAAATGATCGATGATCTCAATTTGCTCTTTTAGCTTCTCGCCCTCAGGTTCAATCTCTTTTTTTGAAGTCTTAATTTCTTCGATCAGCTTCTCTGCTGGATTTTCTTTTTTCTTATGAACGATCGGTGTAACAGGTATGGCGGCTTCTTTTTCGGCCTGAAGAGATTTGGCCAACTCAATGATCCGTTGTTTTTTGGTTAGACCAGATTCGAGATGAACAGGCTCCGGTACTTTGTTAACAACCAATGGTTCTTTATGGACAATTGGTTTGAGCTTGGTATTGGGCTGATCAATAAACAGCGCCTCGAAGTTATGTTTCAATTCACTCAGACGCTCTAAGTCGTGCATCAACTCTTCGGCAACATTATCGGAAGAACCCTTCGGTTGAATAACAATCTTAGTAGGAGCTTCACCAACAGTAAGAGCAGAGGTCGCTTTACTATCTGTCTTCTCCACCACTTTCTTGATAACTTCGTTGCGTTCGGGAGAGTCTTTAGTGATGATTTCTTTTAACACCATGCGATCTGCTGCGTAGACCGCTGCAAGTTGCAATTCACTTTGCTGGTTGCTGAACCCATGGTCTTTTGAAACGCGTGCTGAAAGGGCATGCAGCATCTGGCTATACGGAAAGAGACCTTTCAGAGAAAGAACTTCTTGTGCCTCTTGCTCCGAACTATCGGAGTAGTGTTTAAGTACAGTTGCAAATTGAATTTTGTCCACCGGATGCTTTGACTATGGTAAAAATAAGAAATTTTACCAATTGGCAACCGAGGCGTTAAAGATGTCATTTATGATTCGATCGAAAATTTGGTTGGTAAGGGACTCCTGGATGTCGGCAAAATCCTGATCGTTAGGAAAATCTTTGTAAAATGAGAATGTCTTGTCTTTAAAGCTCATGGCATCATCCAGCGTATTTACATAGGTTACTTTGATGGTGATGGTGAGACGTGTGGAAGAGGCATTGTTAATCGCGTTTGGGTCGCCTGTGGAAACAGGTGCTATGGGCGTTAATTTGTAGTCCTTAATCTCACCTTCCATCTGGAGTTCACCCTCCTCTGCAACTACATCCAGACTGGAGTTTTGTATAAAATAGGTTTTCAAACTATTGGTGAATGTCGGACCCATGTTGGCCGGGCCCAGATCAGCATTGTTATAGAATTCAGTAATCGAGATGTTCTTGGCAAGGGTTTTCGCTCCAGTAAAAGAATATACCCCGCAAGAAGAAAATGAAAGGCAGGTTAGTAACGCAGAAAAGGAAATGAGAAAAAGTAATTTTGACTTTCGCATGCTTGCTTGATGGTCTCTAATTTTCAAGATCGTATTGTTTGATTTTGCGATATAAAGTGCGCTCGGAAATACCCAAATCGCGTGCCGCATATTTACGTTTGTTGTTGTTCTTGCGAAGTGCCCGAATGATGAGTTCCTTTTCTTTCTTTTCGATCGATAAAGAATCGTCTTCTGTTTCATGGCTTATGTCATGAACATCTTCAACATGATTGCCATTACTTTGTGATGACGACAAGTTGAGAACAACGGGATCCGAATTATCGGTGACATGTTCTTGTTCGACTCCTTCAAATAAGCCTGGGTTGTCTTTTATAATCTGACTTGGATTACCTGTTGATGAGTACGACTCCAAAACCAGCTTTTTCAAGTCGTTAAAATCCTTCTTCATATCGAAGAGAACTTTGTACAGAATGTCTCTTTCTGAAAGTCCATCCTTATCAGAAGCAATGCTTTTATACAAGGCAGGTAAACTGTTTTCTCTTGGAATGTATCGCTGTAAGGTCTCGCCATTAATCTCCTTGTTATCAGACGAAAGAACGGAGATCTGTTCCACCAGATTTTTAAGCTGACGGATGTTCCCGGGGAACCGATACTTGATCAAAATCTCTTTGGCATCCTCAGTAAGCATGATCGGCTTCACCTTGTATTTATCAGCAAAATCAGATGCAAATTTTCTAAACAGAAGTTCAATATCCTTTCCTCGCTCGCGCAATGGAGGGATATAGATGGGTACAGTACTTAGTCGGTAATACAAGTCCTCCCTGAATTTTCCCTCGTCTACGTTCTTCATCAGGTTAACATTGGTAGCAGCAACCACCCGAACATCAGTCTTTAGAACCTTGGAAGATCCTACCTTAATGAACTCACCATTCTCTAAAACACGGAGCAATCTGGCTTGAGTTGCAAGAGGCATTTCACCAATCTCATCTAGGAAAATAGTACCGCCACTAGTCACTTCAAAGTATCCTTTGCGAGCCTCATGTGCCCCGGTAAAAGATCCTTTCTCGTGACCAAATAGTTCAGAGTCGATAGTACCCTCAGGGATCGATCCGCAGTTGATAGCAATGAACTGCCCATGCTTGCGCGAACTGAGATGATGAATAATTTTTGAGAACGATTCTTTCCCGCTTCCACTTTCCCCGGTTATCAATACCGACATATCGGTAGGGGCAACCTGCATGGCAACACTTACTGAGTTGTTGAGCAAAGCAGAGTTACCAATGATGCCGAACCGCTGTTTTATATTTTGAATTTCTGAATCTGAAATAGCCATGTTAGTGAATTACTTTTCCTAATAACGATCCACTGGTGTAGTCGTCTATCAACACGTTTACATACTCACCTTTTTTGTGATTTCCTTTCGGGAAAATGACAACCTTGTTGTGTGTGTTTCTTCCTTGTAAATGTTCATCCGATCGTTTCGAAAAACCTTCTATCAATACCTTAAAAACTTTTCCTAAATCCTTTGTATTACTCGCCAAACCATGTGATCGTTGTTTGGCAATCACTTCCTCCAGTCTTCTTTGTTTGATCTCTAATGGAACATCATCAACATACTTCTTCGCTGCCGGTGTTCCGGGGCGCTCCGAATAATAGAACATGTAAGCGAAGTCAAATTTCACTTCCTCCATCAAGGTTATTGTATCCTGATTTTCTTCTTCTGTTTCGGAGCAAAAACCAATAATCATATCGGAAGATATGCCGCATTCAACTCCCAATATCAATCTGATTCTCTGCACTTTATCCAAGTACCATTCACGTGTATATCCACGGCTCATCATTTCCAAAATCCGGTTGTTTCCGCTTTGGATAGGCAGATGAATATTCTTGCAAATGTTCTCATGTCTGGCCATTGTATAGAGTACATCATCTGTAATATCTTTTGGATGCGAGGTGGAGAACCGCACGCGTAAATCAGAATTAATCTGAGCGACCATTTCCAATAGCATCGAGAAGTTGATCACTTCCTGAGCGCCTTTCTTCTCTAGCAATAACTTGCTATTTTCTTCCGGACTCCACTTGTAAGAATCCACATTTTGACCTAGCAATGTTACCTCACGGAATCCCCGTTGAAACATGTCTTCTGCTTCCTTAACAATGGAGTAGGGATCGCGGCTTCTTTCTCGTCCTCTTGTATAGGGCACAACGCAAAATGAGCACATATTATCACACCCTCGCATAATCGATATGAAGGCAGTGACACCATTCGTATTCAACCGTACCGGACTAATATCAGCGTAGGTTTCTTCGCGCGACAGGAACGTGTTAACGGCCTTATCGCCATCATCAACCTGACCAATCAAACGAGGGAGGTCTCGGTAGGCATCCGGTCCGGCTACGAGATCAACAATCTTTTCTTCTTCTAATAACTTTGACTTCAATCGTTCGGCCATGCAGCCTAAAATCCCTACCAATAGTTCGGGCTTGTGTTTCTTAAGACCGTGTATGTGAGTTAAGCGATAACGAACAGTTTGTTCTGCTTTTTCACGAATGGAACAGGTATTTAAGAAGACAACATCGGCTTGAGTAATATCGGATGTAGTGTCAAAGCCTTCCTTCTCAAGAATGGATGCAACTATCTCACTATCAGAAAAATTCATCTGACAACCATAGCTTTCTATGTACAGCTTACGGGGCTTTCCAGTAGATAGATCTTTTGAAACTCTGAATGTTTCAGTTGCTTCAAGACCATCATTCAAAATATCGAGTTCACCAATCAGATTTTCCATTTCCTACTCATTCGAGTCGCAAAAATACAATTTTTAGTCTTTCATGGTGACATCTTGTCATGGGATTATCGATTTAAGAATGAGGATTGTAGATTCGCGCAAAGCATTAAATCGGCTCTATGGCAATCATTAAAGAAGTGCGTGGTTTTACTCCTAAGTTAGGCATGAATTGTTTTTTAGCTGAAAATGCCGTAGTAGTAGGAGAGGTAACAATGGGCGATAATTGCACCGTTTGGTTTAATGCAGTGGTGAGAGGAGATGTTCATTCGATCACCATTGGCGACAATACAAACATTCAAGATGGAGCAGTAATTCACTGTACCTATCAAAAGGCAAAGACCGTAATTGGTAGCAATGTATCAATTGCTCACAATGCCATTGTTCATGGATGCACTGTTGAGGATAATGTATTGATAGGCATGGGCGCCATTGTAATGGACGATGCAGTTATTGGATCAAACTCTGTTATCGCAGCTGGGGCGGTTGTATTATCCGGAACCATAGTTGAGCCGGGAAGTATTTATGCCGGCATGCCTGCAAAGAAGATAAAAGATATAGGACCCGAAATGAAAGCCGTTATTGAACGCACGGCTAAGAATTACCCTATGTATGCAGAATGGTTTAAATAGCCTCTGTGGATTTCAATTCTATTCATAATCCAATCCCACCAACCTATTTTAGAGAATCGTAATTTTTTGAGGTTTGAAATAGACACAATGCGTGTTTTTTTGTTAAATTAAGATCAACTTAATAGGATGAAGCATTTTAAAAATAAGGGATATGATCCCATCATTATTCAGGAGTATAGAGACAACATAAAGGCCTCAGGGAAAAGCTACATTCTGGATGAAGAAGATGAAACAAGCGATGAGTATGCTCACTTCTATTTTGTAGGAAAGTTTGAAGGTAAAGATGTTATATATGATTCTGTGATTTATACACTCCGCCTTCAACATGAGAGCGAGCAATTTGAAATAGCAGAGCACCGGGCAGCGAAACACTTTCCTCAATTCAAAAAGATTACCTACGATGAGGACGAAAATGGGAACCTCGAAGCACTAGATCCGCTTGAAGAAGAGATAGGTTTATTCATGGCCGAGGTGATCATGGAATTAGAAGCGGATGGAACGGTAAAAGTAAAGGAGCACATTGACATTGATCCGGGAGGTGAGTTTGGGGTTAGCCTCGATGTTAGCCTTCATGTCGAGTCGGTGACTCATAAAGTGATTGAAAAATTCATAAAAGACTATACAGAAGATAGCTTTAAGCTGGACGAAACCCTCTATACCTTCGAAACTCAGGACGAAGAAGCTTAAGCTGGCGCTTTCATCGTAACCAATACTCGTTATATTTGCGCCCTGAAAACCGTAAATCCTAACATGAAGAATTTATCACTGATTTTAAATGCCGTGCTGCTGGTAGCAGTGGGCGTACTTTTTTACTTTCATTTTGCTGGCACCAAACCGGCAGCATCAGAGGCCGGAGCTGGCTTTACTGGTGAATTGAAAATAGCATATATCAATTCCGATAGTGTGCTAAAGCATTATGATTACCTCGAGGCTAACAAAAAAGTATTGGAAGAAAAGACCAAGAAGCTGGAAGCAGAATACCGCAACCGTGCCATCGGACTTCAAAATGAAATTACCTCTTACCAACGCAATGTAACTTCTATGACCATGGGTCAGGTTAAAGCAGTTGAAGAAGATCTTGGTAAGAAACAGCAGAACCTTCAGCTTTATCAGCAAAGCTTAGGTCAGCAATTGGCCGAAGAAGAAGGTAAGCTGAATAAAGAGCTTTATGACCGTATTACTGCTTTCTGCAAAAAATACGGAACTGAAAACGGTTATCAGATAGTGTTAAAGTTTGATCCATCAAGTGATGTGCTTTTTGCTGGTGAGGCTTTGAATATTTCGGATGCTGTTACAAAAGGTTTGAACGAAGAGTACGCTGCAGAAAAATCAGGAGCTGGTGTTAAATCCGATAGCACAGCAACAAAGAAGTAGTTGATCTCTCAAAAATTTCAATATGTTAAAACCGGTCTAAAGCCGGTTTTTTCTTTTTATATTTGAAAGTAGCTATGGCAAATCGGTTTACACAGGCCTTTCAAATCAAGACCCAGGAAGAGAAGCAAATTGTGCTTATGCTCTGCACGGGTTTTTTCATGGGTATCTTTATTGCCACCTATCAGGTAACGGCAGATTCGTTGTTCCTCAATCGCATGAGTGAACATCTTACTAAAGCGTTTCTCATCGCAGGGGCTCTTGGCATTATAACAACAGCGCTTTTTTCTTTTTTTCAGAACCATATTCGTTTTACAGCACTTGCTTTAGGCAGCGTTGGGCTAGTACTCATTTTTACACTCATCGAATATTGGCTTCTTCATGCTGGTTATACAGCGTATGACGATTATTTTATTTTCGCGTTGTTCTGTATGTCGGGCCCCATAACAGCTGTTTTGTTGCTCAGCTTCTGGGGACTATTTGGTCGACTTTTTAACTTTAAGCAATCGAAGCGAATTATTGGTTGGATTGACACGGGACAGTTGATTGCTGCTATCCTGGCCACTTTAATAATCATCCCCTTTACTACAAAGATTGTCCCGGATACATCAAACTATTTATTGCTTTGCGCCATAAGCATTATTGTAGTATCGATTTTACTCGTTATCATTTCCACAACATTTACCTTATCAAAAAATAACCCGAATGAATTTAGCAAGGAGGTGCGCAGAGGTGCCAGCGTGTCCAAGATTTTTGGCGATCGGTACATTATAATGATGTCGATGTTTTTGATGGTTTCAATGTTCATGTTTGTTTTCAGTCAGTACTCTTTTCAAAAGATTGTAACCGCGCAGTATCCAAATGAACGTGACCTTACCAACTTCAATTCCTTTTTTGTGGGTGCCGTTTATGGTATTAGTCTGATCATGCAAACCTTTATCAACCAGCGCATCATCAGCAACTACGGATTAAAGATTTCCCTTTTTATACTTCCCATAGTCGTTGCCATTTTTTCATTGGGTTCTATTATAAGCGGAAGCTTAATGGGATTTGATAAAGCAATTTCACCTTTTGGATTCATATATTTCTTTTTGTTTGTTGCCTTGAGCAGACTCTTCAACTGGACCCTTCGGGATTCGATTGAAAACCCGGTCTTCAAACTGTTCTTTATTCCCCTTGATGGAAGGCTTCGATTTAATATTCAATCGAAAGTTGAAGGTCTAGTAAACGAGGGAGCCAGATTGATTGCCGGATTGTTAATTTTCTTACTTGCTTTTATCCCCTCCTTTAGTGCTATTCATATCTCTGTTTTAATGCTTGCATTAGCGGGTATTTATTTCATCGTGGTAACCAATATGTATAATGGTTATCGAACTAAGATCAGATTGAAGCTGGAGAGTTCTGACGGAGAGCAGGAAAAACTGGAAAAGGGATTTGCTCAAATCACGAAGCGCCTGGAGAGTTTTCTAAATACACCATCCTCTTATAAAGCCGTATTCTCCTATAAACTTCTGGAGAAGATTAATGCTGCCCAGGTTCCGGTATGGATTAATAGCATGATGAAAAATGATGACGAAGCTACTCGCCATTATGCACAGGAGAAAATGAATGAACTTAAGGGATTGTCTGTATCCGATCAGTATGTTATTCGTATTGACAAATCCAAAGTGGAGGGCGAAGAGAAAAACGTTCTCAGTAAGATGGATCTTCAGATGATCCTGGACAATGGAGGTGACATAACCAAGAATAGAATTATGCGATTGACGCGTTCAACGCATGCGAACGACCGTCACTATGCTGCCGAACTTTTGTTGCACACTTCAAAAGACGAATGTATTTCATTCCTAATGGAGCTTCTGGCCGATACTGAACCAAAGGTTAGAAGTACTGCCATTAAAACGGCTATTAAAAAGAATAACTCGGAGGTTATCAATGCAATCATTGAAAGCCTCGGAAGTCCGGTATACAGCAACCAGGCTATGAACGCGCTGGTTTTGATTGGTGCCGATACCTTAACTGCATTGGACTCTGCTTTCTATCGAAGTGGACAAAGTACGCAAGTCATGCTAAGACTTGTGCAGGTGTTGGGACGCATTGGCGGACAGCGGGCTCGTGAAATTCTTTGGGGTAAGATTGACTATCCAAATAAGGTGGTGGTGTCTCAAGTTCTGATATCGCTGGGAGAGTGTGGATTTAAAGTAGGCATTTCTCAGATCACGCGTATCAAGTACGCTATTGAATCGGATATTGCTGATATAAGCTGGAACTTAAGCGCTATTCAGGAAGTAGGAGATGACGCTTTTAGCGCGGAGATAAAATCAGCCTTGCGGTGGGAGATTCAAAATGATATTGAGCACATCTACATGCTCCTCACCATGTTGTATGATACTCGCTCTATTCAGCTGGTAAAGGAAAATATTGACAGTAAAACTTCTGAAGGAATAGCTTTTGCCATCGAACTGTTGGACGTGTTTTTGTCTGATCAGTTAAAGCAACGTGTTATCCCTATATTAGATGACATATCGGATTCTGAGCGCATTAACAGATTAGAGGATTTTTATCCACGTATAAAACTGGATTCGAAGTTAGTATTGAAGTTCATGATTAATCGGGATTTCACACAATCTAACCGTTGGACAAAAGCCTGTGTACTCTACCAGATTGGCAAGTTGCGCATTGAAGATTTTAAATTGGATTTGATCGCACAACTTTTTAATCCGGATAGTTTGATTCGGGAGGTTTCAGCTTGGGCATTGTTCCAAATTAGTGAAGAGGCATACACCCAAAATACAAAGAGACTTAAAGAAGGTATTCGAAGAGACCTCGATCTGCTGATCATTCAGTCTAAGCGTATGACCAAATTCGGCAAGGTACAATTCTTCCAGCAGATAGAGGTATTTGAAAGTGTGCCAGGAATTACGCTTTCTTATCTGGCCGATATATGTGAAGAATTGAGATTGAAAATAGGAGAGTCTCTCACATTAGACGAAAAATCCAATAATAACTTTTATGTTTTAGTGAATGGAACAGTAGACTTGTATCAGCGTGGAGAACGAGTTGGTGAATTTTCGGATGGTCAATTTGTTGGCGAGATGTTGGCGCTACCTAATTTTGTAAACACCAATTTACTTATTCCAAAGACTGAAGTAGTGATTCTGAAATTCAATAAGGATCAGTTCTACGAACTTCTTTCAGATAACGTAAAGCTTGCCGACAAGATGATTGAATTTATTTAGTAAGGTTTCTATGAGCAAGTCGAAGCGGCTTTTCGTTTTAGGTGCCATCATTTTTTTTGTTGTACTATTTTATGCAAGCTACGATATCAGTAAGCGTACAACCTTTCCGGGCTCAAAGTCTCAGTTAAAAGAGCGACTCAAGAAGACCTACTTAAAACCAGACTCACTTCTAAAAGACAGCATAAAGCGCTGATTTAGAAAATTCACATTTTCGTAACAAAAAATACGCAATCGGTTGTTTTGACATTTTTTTATTTTATATTTGAAACAGATTAAAGCCAACTATAGACATGAAAATCCCCCTTAGTCGAGTACTTTGGGGGATTTTCACTTTTTAGCCATCCTCATTTTCAATCTAACCTCCCTTATTGCCCACTTATCCTTTGTATTTTCAGGTAAACGATTCCCCAATTATGGTTTGAAAGCAATCGATTACGTTTGCTACAGATTAAAGCCAACTATAGACAATGAAAATCCCCCGTGGTCCAGGACTTCGGGGGATTTTCTTTTTTCCGACAATTTGATTAAGTATTTATGTACTTGTGAAAGGCAACCGCTGAAATTGGTTTTACGTCTTGACATAAATAATTCTTTAACCTTGGCCTCTAACCTATGAAATTCTTCTATCTCGTATTTTTTAGTCTACTGATCACTGAAGCAATAGGTCAAAAATATACAGTTGAAAAGGGCTCAGCTTCTTTTTTTTCCCACGCCAGCATAGAAGACATTGCGGCAAAAAACGAGAAAGTAGCAGGGATTTTCAATGCGGCAACCGGTGATGTTGCGTTCTCAATTCCCATCAAAGAATTTGTGTTTGCTAAATCCTTAATGCAAGAGCACTTCAATGAGAAGTATATGGAATCTGACAAGTATCCTAAATCAACATTTCAGGGGACGGTTACGGGGTTTGATTCAAATGTAAATCAGTTGCAGCAAGCTATTGCCAAAGGGAAATTAACCATTCACGGGCAAACAAAAGATGTGGAGGTGCCGGGCACAATTGAGAAACAAGGTGACCGATTGTTATTCAAAGCAAAGTTTATTGCTAAGCTTGAGGACTATAAAATTGCAATACCTCAATTGATGTGGCAGAATATTGCAGAGCAAGTGGAGGTTACGGTGGATTTTGTTTTCAAACCCCAATAGACTCTAAGAGTATTTATCCCATTTTAATTGCTTATAGATCTCATTGCTTATAGATCAAAGAAATCTACTCCAGTTTTGGTTTTAGTGTAACATTCATGCAACCCTTTTATTCCTACCTTGTCTATCCAAAGGATAGTTTAAAATCGATTGGATCAACAAGTAATCGGCATTCACAATGACCTTATCGCCCGATGTAAAATGGGTGATCAGGATGCTCATTATCGGTTATACAAACTGTATTCTAAGGGTATGTATAATGTTGCCTATAGAATTGTGGGGAATGAGGACGATGCAACGGATGTTTTGCAAGAAGCCTTTATAAGTGCCTTTCGTAATCTTGACAGTTATCGGGCCGATGCTACATTTGGTGCATGGATAAAAAGGATTGTTGTTAATAAATCGATCAACTCACTTCAACGTAAGAAATTCGAGCCCATTCCTGATGATGAACGATGGGATGTGGCAGATGAAGAGACTCCCATCGAGTATGGAGACGGATTAACAGTTGATCGAGTAAAAAGGAGTATTGAGCAATTACCGGATGGATACCGCTCTGTGCTCTCATTATATTTATTGGAAGGTTACGATCATCAGGAGATTGGAGAAATTATGGGGATTAGTGAGTCAACATCCAAGTCGCAATTGAATCGTGCCAAGTCAAAATTGAGAGAACTTTTAACTGGGAAAGTATGAAAGACAAGATGGAAGAATTTATTCGTCAGAACCGAAATGAGTTTGATGACAAAGAGCCCTCCGAGAAAGCATGGCGAAATATCCGAGCGTCTCTTTCTTTTGGAAATAAAAGTCTTTTTAATTCTGTGGCGCTTTGGCGCGCAGCAGCCATTATTTTCTTTGCATTGTCTGTCTATCTGATTATTCCTAAAAATGAATCCATTATTCAGGTTGCTTCTGTTTCATCCAAAGAGTTTAACGATGTGGAAATTTTCTATACTCAGCAGATTTCGAATAAGGTAAAACTCATTAACGATTTTCAAAAGAACGAAGGACTGAACGGCTTCACGCATGACTTTCAACAATTAGAAGCCATGTATATGGTGCTGAAAGAGCAAATGAATGCGAGCCCAAGCGAAAAAGTGAAGGATGCTTTGGTTTTGAATTTATTGGTTCGGATCGATTTGCTTAACCAGCAATTATATTCATTGGAAAAAGAAACCAAATCAAAAGAAGAACAAAGAGATACATCTATTTAACCCATTCCTTTTTTTGCTTAGTAATCCAGTTGTGAGTTAAATCTTCTATTGAAATGTTGTTAAAATGGAGAAATGGTGTTGTTCATTTGTCTTCACCTTTTATCTTGCCGTTAGGTTACAAATTCGTTTTATGAAGCTCTTTTTAATCGGCATTGCCCTTTGTATTTCATTTTCAGCATTGTCGCAGGACCATGGTTTTCCATTCGGTAAAGTGACCTATCGTGACTTGGATATAAAAAAATATGATAAGGATACTGCTGCAGTAGCGGTTGTGCTCAGTGAATTTGGCGAAGCCTATATTGACAATGGTAATGACAACAATTTACTTTTTGAATATCATGCCAAAATAAAAATCCTTAAGCAATCGGGAGTATCCCAAGGTGATTTTGAAATTCCGCTGCAGAAAAGTAATGGGCGCGAAGAAAAGATAATTCGCGTGGAGGCGTCTTCCTTTAATATTGAAAATGGGTCAATGAGGGAAGTGAAATTGGATCCCAAAAATATCTTCAAAGAAGAGCGCAGCAAGTTCTGGAACCTTCAAAAATTTGCAATTCCCAATGTGAGGGTAGGAAGTGTTATTGAGGTGAAATACGTTTTGGAATCTCCTTTTATTTACAATTTCAGAACCTGGAATTTTCAAAGCGACATCCCGAAAGTATCCAGCGAATATTGGGCAACTATTCCTGGTAATTATCGGTATAATATTTCTTTAAAGGGTTTTTTAGAATTAACGACTAATGAAAGTGAATTGGTTAGGGATTGCTTTACTCCAGGAGGTGGAATGAAAGCAGATTGCAGCCGTTCCATGTGGGGAATAAAGGATATACCTGCTTTTATAGAGGAAGAGTACATGACTGCCAGTTCGAATTTCATCTCTTCTATCAATTTTGAACTTTCGGAAATTGATTATTTTGATGGCCGAAAAAATAAAATTACAAAGGAGTGGAAAGATGTTGAGAAGGATTTAAAGACTGAGAATAAGTTTGGCATTCAGATTAAGAGAGGTAAGGATATTGTTGACGGTACGGTTGATCAATTGATACAGGGAGAAACCGATCCCTTAACAAAAGCCAGAAAAATTTATGATTTTATCCGCTATTGGTATCGATGGAATGATGTATACGGATTCTACAGTGAATTCGGAATAAAAAAAGCGTTTGATACTAAGATTGGAAATGTAGGCGATATCAATCTTTCATTGGTGGCTGCACTTAACTACGCTGAATTAGATGTCGAACCCATGCTTCTTTCAACTCGCGAGAACGGTTTGGTTACAGAACTGTTCCCCATACTGAGTGACTTCAATTATGTTGTTGCCAAATTGAATATCGGTGATAAAATATATCTGCTGGATGCTACTGATGACTTTGTTTCTTTTGGCCTTTTGCCAGAACGTTGTTTGAATAGCAAGGGTAGAGTCTTTGGAACCAAAGAATCATATTGGTTCGACATTAAACCAACTGAAAAAGCGAAGTCGCTCTCTGTGATCAATTTAACGTTAGATCAATCTGGAGCTATGACCGGAACAATTCATTACACCTACATGGGTTACAAAGCAGCAAGTCAACGAAGTAAATTGAGCGCTTTCTCTAATGAGAAAGAATTTATTGATGACCTGCAGAAAAGAATGCATTCAATTTCGATCAAGGGTTTTGAGTTTCAGAATATAGACGATCAAACAAAGCCATTAGTACTGAAGGTTGATGTGGCGATCGAAGCATTTGATGATCTAAACGTGAATTCGTTTTTGTTTAATCCGTTTCTGATTGACCGGTGGGAAAAGAACCCTTTTAAATCATCAGAGCGTTCATACCCTGTAGATTTTGGTGCACCGCTCGATCAAGTTCTGGTTTTTTCTCTGACCTTTCCAGAGAATTTTGAAATAGATGAGCTTCCACAAAAGGTGGCGCTGGCATTGCCAAATAATGGAGGTAAATACATTTACGATGTCCAACAACTTGGCAATCGGTTTACGATGAATAACTCCCTTCAAATTTCTAAAACAATTTTCACATCAACAGAGTATCACTACTTGAAAGAGTTGTTCAATCGTGTTATTCAGGTTCAACAAACCGATTTGGTTTTTAAAAGAAAATAATATGATTGGTTGTTCATTTTTAACCAAATTTTTTATTCAGGATTCGCCAGAATAAAGAACTTTCATCCCGACATTTCCCTTTATATTCGCTTTTGTGGAAACACCACTTAGCATTTTGCAGCAGTATTGGAGGCATGGTCAATTCAGACCCCTGCAGGAAGATATTATTGCATCCGTTTTATCCGGGAAGGATACGTTAGCATTGCTTCCAACGGGTGGTGGAAAATCAATTTGTTTTCAGGTACCTGCTTTATTAGTGGAAGGTATTTGCATTGTTGTTACTCCGCTTATCGCCTTAATGAAAGATCAGGTTGGGCAATTAAAGAAACGAAACATTGAAGCCATTGCCATTCATGCAGGCATGTCGCGACAAGAGATTGACATCTTACTCAACAACTGCATTTATGGAAACATTAAGTTTCTATACGTATCACCAGAAAGACTTCAAACGGAGCTCTTCACTGCCCGGGTAAAACAGATGAAAGTAAGTCTGATTGCCGTTGATGAAGCACATTGTATTTCGCAATGGGGCTATGATTTCAGACCACCATATTTGCAGATTAGTTTGTTGCGTGAAGTAATGCCATCGGTTCCTGTTATTGCCTTAACCGCGACAGCCACTAATCTGGTAAGCAAGGACATTATTGATAATTTGTCTTTCCGAAAAGGTTATTCGGTTTTTCAAAAATCGTTTGCCCGGGAGAACCTTTCCTTCGTAGTGCGCAAGGCAGAGAACAAGGAGAGAAAAGTAGTGGAGATTCTTCAGAAGGTGAAAGGGTCAGCCATTGTTTACGTGCGATCCCGCAAGGGCACGCAAGAGGTTGCCACTTTTTTAATCAAGAATAATATAAGTGCTTCCTTCTATCACGCAGGTCTTGATTTTAATGATCGCGCCAGGAGACAGGACGAGTGGATTCATAACAAGGTCCGCATCATGGTAGCGACTAACGCATTTGGTATGGGTATCGACAAGCCAGATGTTCGAACAGTAGTTCATCTTGACTTGCCAGAAAATCTCGAATCATATTATCAGGAAGCGGGTCGCGCGGGTCGTGATGGTTTACGTTCGTATGCAGCCATTCTTTATCAGGAGGCGGATGTTGTTAATTTGAAACGGAAGGTTGAACAATCACAACCGGAGCCGGCATTTTTAAAATTGATTTATCAATCCCTGGCTAATTATTTTCAGCTTGCGGTGGGTAGCAGTGAAGGTGAGAGTTATGATTTTGAATTACAGACTTTTTGTGAACGTTTTAATTATCACTCGCCAGAAGTGTATGCAGCACTTCGCAAGCTTGAAGAAGAAGGATTGATCCTTTTCAATGAGAGTTTCTATCGGCCTTCTCAACTCCGGATTTGTTTTGATAAAGGTGCTCTTTATCAATTTCAAGTGGCGAACGAAGCATTTGACCCAATAATTAAAATGCTGTTGCGTTTGTATGGTGGTGAACTGTTTGCAGGATTCTTAATCGTTTCTGAAACGGATCTTGCGAAGGCAATGAAAATGAAGTATAACGAATTAATCAAGTTGTTGCTTCATTTGCAGGAACTGGGTGTTATTGAATATCAACCTGTGAAGGACAAACCTCAGGTTACCTTTGTTTTGGCCAGACAAGATGCTGATCAGCTTCCGTTAAATTATAAACGATTGGCAGAACGAAAGCAATTGATCGAAGATAAGATGAATGCTATGATATCCTATGTAACAAGCGATCATCGGTGCCGTATGCAAATGATCCAGGATTATTTTAATGAAGATACATTTAAGACCTGTGGCATTTGTGATGTTTGCATCAATAAAAGAAAATCAGAAAGTGGCGAAGGGTTTGATGATATCAAAAAAGAAATACTGACTGTCGTGCGAAAGAAATCCATTACCGTAGAGCAATTAGAAGATGAAATTGCACCACGCGACCATGAACTTTTTGTGGATGCTGTGCGCGAGTTGGTAGATGACGGAATTGTAAAATATGATGATGGATGGAAGTTAAATTTGACATAACTAAAATCTTTTCCTCTTGTTATTCAATTCAAATAACGATTAACTTTTCTATTGATGAATGCTCGACTAAAGAAGTTTCTAAAAATACTGGGATATACTTTTACTTTCCTGATTCTAACAGGTCTATTAACGCATTGCAGCTTTTCGCGATATGCAAATAAGTCGTATGAAAGGGCGAAAGAGGAAAAACCATTTGATGTTATCATTGTTCCCGGAGTGCCCTATGAACCGAAAGCAGTTTCTTCAGTTATGCAGATGAGAATTTTGTGGGCAAAGCATCTTTATGATAGTGGTTATACAAAGAATATCATCTTCTCAGGGTCCGCTGTCTATTCTCCTTTCATTGAAGCGGTTGCCATGAAGGTAATTGCAGACTCACTTGGAATTCCAATCGATCATACTTTTTCTGAATCAAAAGCAGAACACAGCACAGAGAATGTTTATTATTCCTGGAAGATGGCAAAGTCTATGGGTTTCAAAAAAATTGCTTTAGCGACTGACCCTTTTCAATCGATTATGCTACGAAGTTTCATAAAAAAGTATTGTCCAGAAGTAAAGTCAGTGCCCATTGTTTTTGATATGATTTCCTTAACGGATAATCCACTGCCCGTTATCGACACAACTTCTGCCTACGTGGTCGACTTTGTTTCGATCGTTGAACGCGAAACGTTTTGGAAGCGATTCGCTGGCACGCGCGGAAAAAAAATTGTAGAAGAAGTTAAACAGGAAAAATTGAACGGAACGTCACCTCAATAGAATGAGGTCGGTTCATTTTAAAAAAATCTTATGTTGTAACCCTACGCGAATTACGTTGCGAGAATAAAATTCTTCTCGCGCAAAGCGCTGCTGATAAATATAGATGTATCCAGCCTCTACTGTAAAGTTATTATTAACGATATAGTCAAGAGTGGCATAAATTCTATTCTGATCAAAAATATTTTCTTTGTGATTCAACATAATCTCATCCGACAGGCGCATTTGAAGTAGTGTACCATTATCTTTATTTTTAATCATTGGTATTCTGACTTGAAGTCGATAGCGAAAACGAAGGACATATATCGAAGTATCCAGAACACTTTGCTGCGTGCTGGTTTCTAAAAAGCGATTATCCAATCGAATACGATTTTGAATGAATATTTTTCCAACTGGTTGCTCATGACTAACTTCTACAACAGCTCTCAATTCAGTGGCAATATGAGTCGATTTGTTTTCTGGAATCTGATTGTAGATTGAGGATAATGTCAAACCTCCTGCAAAGTCCCACTTTCCACTTTTATAATGTAATCGCGAGTGAAAGATGAACTGATTTTCAGCATCTGGATTGATAAACCTTCGATTATCAACGTTGTTTGTCCAATACAGTTTTGGTGAGAAGTAAAGCTGGTTCTGATAATAAAGCCAGTAGAGTGTTTGATGATGCACATTTTCCTGCGCAATAGCAGATATGCCCATCAAGAGAAGGGCGAATACAATACATTTTTTCAAGTCAAGTAATTTATTGGTGGTAATTACTATCGAATACTATCTACTATGCACTAATGTGCGGGTAAAATTTTTCCTTTACACTCTCCAAATCCAATGCGTACACCATTCTTCTCTGCATATCCCCGCATGATGACCGTGTCACCATCTTTCAGAAATGTGCGCTCGCTTCCATCATTCATGTGCAGCGATTTTTCTCCGTTTCTTGAAAGCTCAAGCAAGGATCCATATGATCCAGGCGATGGACCGCTGATTGTGCCTGAAGCATATAAATCTCCAACCTCAATATTGCATCCATTTATTGTATGATGTGCCAATTGCTGATTAACATTCCAATACATGTATTTAAAATTCGATCGGCACACAACCGTTTCAGTTGATCGATCAGGTTGAATCAGAACTTCCAGCATGATATCAAAATTCTTTGGGCCGCCATAGGAAAGATAGGGTAGAACATGTGGATTTTGTTCAGGTCCATCCACGCGAAAAGGTTCGAGTGCATCCATAGTCACAATCCAGGGTGACATGGTTGATCCGAAATTTTTCCCAAGGAATGGACCAAGTGGTACATATTCCCATTGTTGAATGTCGCGCGCTGACCAATCATTAAACAACACAAATCCGATAATGAAATCTTCCGCATCAGCGGTGTGAATGGACTCACCAAGTTTGGTTTCTTTACACGTGATGAAAGCAACTTCTAATTCAAAGTCCAACTTATTTGATGGACAAAAAACCGGAAGCTCTGAATCCGCAGGCTTCACTTGTCCGCGCGGACGTTGAATGGGAGTTCCGGAAACAACAATAGAAGATGCGCGTCCATGATATCCAACCGGCAAGTGTTTCCAGTTTGGAAGTAGCGCATTCTTTGGATCGCGGAACATAGAACCAACATTGGTTGCATGTTCTTCGCTGCTATAAAAATCAGTATAGTTGGGTATTCGAATCGGTGTGAGCATCTGCACTTCACTTATAGGTACCAAAGAAATTTCCCTTGCTCCAATATTCAGTCGAATCTCGTTGTTGTCATGTTGAAGGAGTTCAGAGACTCGTTCGCGTACTTCGCTCACTTTCCTTTTTCCAAGCGCAAAAAAATCGTTGAGGTAACGCTGATTAAAAATTCCCTGAGGTAAATCCAGACCGAAGAAGTACCCATGCTCATGGAGGTAAACCAAATCCAATACATAATCACCAATGGCAACACCCGCAACAGGCGTTAGGTATTCCGTTTTAAAAATCCCGAAAGGAAGGTTTTGAATGGGGAAATCGGAATCCTTCGGGATTTCTAACCAGCTTTTCAGTTTCGGATTGTTGGCCTTAATCATGTAAAAAAATTTAGATCTCGATTTCGAGACCTAAATTTAATGGCTTTTCATTCCTTACGCTAGAGGTCGTGACTATTCCTCCCAAAACTTTCTGCCTTCAAGACGAGCAAGCTCTGCTTTTGCAAGGCATTGCTGATATTCATATTGCCATTGGTTTAGCAAACCGCGTTGCATATTGGTGGATGCAAAGATCAAATCCAGGTAAGTTGAAACACCTCTTGTGTATCGAACCTGGGTTAAGCGAAGTGCTTCTCTGGCCGCATCAATTTGTGTTTGAGAATTAATAATCTGTTCGTGATAAGCAATCAAATCTGCATTCACCGATTCCAAGTCTTTTTGTAGTGATGATTCAAGATTCCTTTTTGAAAGTTCATTCAACTCAACCGTCTTGCGGGTTAAGGTTACATTTTGTTGAATGCGGTGACCTTGAAAAATGGGAACAGACAAAGTAACACCTGCTAAATAGTTGAACCTGATTTGTTCGATGTCCGGTTGAAACCCGTTTTTATAACCAGCACCTGCCTGAAAGTTTAAAGTAGGAAGTCGGTTTTGCAAAGCCAGCTTTTGATCTGACTGAGCACTTGAAATTTTCTGCCCCGCAACTAAAAGCTCGGGGTTGTTTTGGGTGGTTGGCGAGGAAGTTAATGCAATAGAAAGATTTAAATCCGTAGAAGCAGGTTGCGTGTTTAGCCCTGTGGTATAGGTAAGCAATGCAGCTTGTCTTTCTAGCTGACGCTGATACTCCAACCTCCTGTTCTTTTCCTGACTGATGTTATTTTCGATGTTGGATAAATCAACCTGAAGCCCATCACCTTGTTTTATTTTTCCTTCAATGATTTTCTTGTTCTGATTATAGAATCCAATCACGGTGTCCTGAAGTTCGATTGATTTCTTCAAATAAATCATCGAGTAGTAAATCGATGTCACTTGTGTTGCCAATTGTAATTTGGCTACTTCAGTATTCTGCTTCGTGATCAGTAATTCTATCTTGGCTTTTTCGATTTGTGCCTGTGTCTTTCCGAAATCCCAGAGCACTTGAGTCAATCCAACATTAAAGTTGTAATTGTTGTGAGGTTGAAATTGTAAAAGCGATTCAGATCCGGGTGTACCAAAGGTTTTCTGACTGACCGGATTTACATACGAGTATGAGGCTGTTCCGTTGATGTTTGGCAAGTAATTACTTTGCGCCACATCAATCCGGATATCACTGATCTCAGCGGATTTATCGAGCTCTTTTAATTTCGGAAAGTATCCGAAGGATTGTTGAATCCAGTTTTTTAACTCTGTATTCACCTGCGCATTGCTAAACTGCGCAATCAGCAAGAAGGAGAGTAGTATTGTAATCTTTTTCATATCCATTTAATTAATGACTTTCTTCTGCAATTTTTTGAATAGTAGCTTTGTCCACCTTTTTAGTTTTCAGCATGAACAAGAGTGGAATGGTGATGATGAAGAATAAACTAATGAGTTTAAATCCATCGAGGTAGGCCATGAGAAATCCTTGCTTCGTTACTGCGAGATCTAAAATTTTATAACTCACATTCGTTGCTGTAGCAGGGTCAAGGCCTTTGCTGATCGCACCGGCCTGATACGTTGCAAGGCGTTCTGCGGTTTGCGGATCAAACACCTGCAGATTACTGACCAGATCCGTACGATGAAGAACGTACCGTTGTGCTACATAGGTATTCATGATCGCGATACCAAAAGCACCACCCAATTGCCGAAGCATGTTGGTGAGCGCAATACCCGAAGGCATTTCCTGTGGTGTTAATCCAACTACGGCTTGATTGATCAATGGCACCATCAAACATGCAGTACCCAGTCCGCGTAATATTTGAGGAAAGATAAAGAATGCTAAACCGGCATTGGGATCAGCCGTTGCTGAAGTAAACCCGTGAAGGATAAAGGCAATAAACCCAATGATGACATATACCAATGGAGGTGTTCCTGCTCCAAGAGTTTTTCCAATAATTGGCATGACGAAAATCGCGACCAGTGCACTCGGCAATAAACCGAAACCCGCATCAGTAGGGGTATAGCCTAGTACGCGTTGAACCAATACTGGAAAGATGAAGATCGAACCAAATAATCCAAAGCCTACAACGAACGTCAGCAAATTACTGGCAATCATGTTTCGGTTTCGCATTACCTTTAAATTGATGAGCGGATGTTCACTTGTCAGCTGTCGATAGACAAAGGCAATCAGCGTGAAGGCGGCAACAATGGTAAGAATCAAAATGCTTTTGTTTTCAAACCAATCTTCTGATTGACCTTTCTCCAATACGTACTGAAGACTGCCCACACCAATTGCGAGGAATGAAATGCCGAGGTAATCGATCACCACATTTTTTCTATTCGCCAATTGTTCTTCTGTATCATCCGGAACAAATTGAATTGCCAGCATCGTAGCCACAATACCAAATGGAATATTGATATCGAAAATCAATGGCCATGCATAGTTGTCTACGATGATACCCCCTAAGATCGGACCGATGGTAGGACCGAGTACGATTCCCATTCCAAACATACCGGCTGCCATAGGGCGCTTTTCCGGTTCGAACGCATCAAACAAAATACCTTGTGATGTAGAGAGCAGAGCTCCACCGCCAATGCCTTGAATGAAACGCCAGATCACCAGCATCAGCAAACTGTCGGACTGGCCACACATGTAGGAGGCAATGGTGAACAGAATGATCGAACCAATATAATACCGCTTTCTTCCAAAGAGACGTGCAAAGAATCCGGTTAGCGGAATGATGATCACGTTTGCGATCGCATACGCAGTAATGATCCACGAAGCATCTTCAATGGTTGCTCCTAAATTTCCTGCGATGGGAGCGAGCGCCACGTTTACAATAGAGGTATCGATCAGCTCCATGATTGCAGCTGAGATCGTGGTTAACACGATGATCGCTCTTGCAAAACCTTTTAGCGCCATATTACTTTACGCTTACTTCTACCTTTACACTCAGACCTGCACGAAGAATATCTTTGTACTGGTCAGCATTTGTTATTTCAATTTTTACAGGAACACGCTGTGTAACTTTCACAAAGTTTCCAGTAGCATTATCGGCAGGAAGCAAAGCGAACTTTGAACCTGTTGCCTGACTGAATGAAGTAACTTTGCCAGTCATCTCAGCGTCCGGATAACCATCCAATACGATGCTTACTTCCTGACCTTCTTTCATTTTTTCCAGTTGTGTTTCCTTAAAATTGGCGATGATCCAATAGTTCTCATCGTTCACTACTGAAAAGAGGGGAGCACCGGCTTGAATGAATTGTCCTTTTTCAATTCCTCTTCTTCCAATCTTTCCGGTGATGGGTGCTACAATTTTGCAATAGCTTAATTTTAATTGTGCCTGATCCAAAACAGCTTTACGTGTTTCAATCAGTGCTTTGATTTTTTGAAGTTGTGCTTCTGCAATCGCGACTTGTGTACTGGCTAAATTAATCTGTTCATTGTTAGCTGAGTATTGTTTGTTTGCGCCATCATAAGCCGAGCGACTGTCGTCTACTTGCTTTTGTGTAACGGCACCTTCTTTCTGTAAGGCTTCATCACGATCTAAATCGTTCTTTGCTTTGGTCAGGCGGGTTTGTTGAACAGCCGCGTTGGCACTGGCTACCTTTTTATTAGCGATACTATTATTATAGGCAGCATGTGCGTTGGTCATGTCGGCTTGTGCGCTCATGAGATCTGCTTGTGCCTGTGTTACGGCAATTTTATATTCCCGGTCATCAATCTTGATGAGAAGTTCTCCATCTTTTACCAGTTCATAATCATCTACACCCAGTGAATCAATGTATCCGGCTACTCTTGAAATGACGGGTACGGAGCGCGATTCAATTTGTGCGTTATCAGTTTCTTCTACTTTCATGCCGTGAAGCAATGATTTAATTCCGAAGAATGCTGCTATAACGGCAACACCCAGCATCACAAAAATGAGGGGGTTTTTCTTTTTGGTTGGTTCTGTGTTTTCCATGTCCTTTTTTGATTGTGGAACAAAAGTAAACTGGGTTGACTAAATTGTCAACTATGTTGACTATTTTATTTTTATGAAGTTTTGTTGTAGCTTTGAGTCATGAAAAAAGCGGAATTGGATACTATACTGCGGGAAACGGAACACATTAAGGTTCGGGGCTGGGGAAAGATTCTGAGTTATTTAAGGCGGCAGTTTGAGGCGTGGACTACGGAAGAACTCACCAGTCATGGGTATACTGACTTCACGATGGCTCATATGCCCCTCATCATGAATATCAAACCGGAGGGAACAAATAACAATGAGTTGGCTGCCATCGCCAGGATCAGCAAGCAGGCCATGAGCAAAGTGGTGAAAGACTTATTGCAAAAAGGGTACATCGAAACAAAGACCGATGCCACCGATAAACGAAGCACCATTATTTCATTAACGGAGAAAGGAAAGCGCTTTGTTATTAAAGCGCGATATTGCGTTCAGGAATTAACAGTGGAGTATCAGAATTTACTAGGTAAGAAAGAATATGAGCATATGATTGATAATCTCATAAAGATCATGGAGTACAACGAAAAGCATCACTCCTGGTAATGGCGAATATACCGGAAGCGTTCTCTAGTCAATTACAAGCTCAGCGTCCTCACGACTGGCAATCTATTCTCAATTCATTAGCAACAAACTCACCCACCAGTTTACGCGTGAACGAAGCCAAGGGATTTCCTCATTTGTATTCTGAGAAAATTCCCTGGTGTAAAAGTGGATATTATTTAAGTGAGCGTCCATCGTTTACACTTGATCCTACCTTTCATGGCGGAAGTTATTATGTGCAGGAAGCCAGCTCGATGTTTGTAGAGCAAGCGTTTCTCCAGTCTGTCGATCAAACTAAAGCATTAAATGTGCTGGATCTTTGTGCAGCACCCGGAGGAAAATCAACACACTTGTTGAGCCTGATGAACAAAGAAAGTTTATTGGTTTCGAATGAAGTGATTCGAACGCGTGCGAACATACTTTCTGAAAACATTCAGAAGTGGGGATACTCAAACTCAGTTGTAACCACTAACGATCCGCATGATTTCGAGCGATTGAAAAACTTCTTTGATGTAATGGTGGTGGATGCACCTTGTTCTGGCGAAGGACTTTTTCGCAAAGATCCGAATGCCATGAGTGAATGGTCACCAGATAATGTTGCGCTTTGCTCCAAGCGCCAACGCAGAATTTTAAGCGATGTTTGGCCTGCGTTAAAGCAAGGTGGAATTTTAATTTACTCGACTTGTACTTATAATGAAGCAGAGAATGAAGAGAATCTTGCGTGGTTAAGAGAGGAGCAAGGCGTTGAATTTATTTCGCTTCAGCTTGATCCTTCCTGGAACGTTGAGCAGACAACGAAAGATAATGTAATGGGCTATCGTTTCTTTCCTCATAAAGTAAGAGGTGAAGGATTCTTCTTGTCGGTAATGCGCAAGACAAATGGAGGTGAAAGTAGAATGAATTATAAAAATTCATTTACTGCTCCATCGAAAAAGATAATAGATCAACTTAGTCAGTGGGTACGAACACCAGAGGAAAAAGCTTTCATTATACGTAATGACCAGATTCAGTTCTTTCCGAAGAGCAAAAACTTTGAAATTGAATTTTTAGCGAAGAATCTTTACCTCATCTCTGCTGGAACTTCCATGGCGACCGTAAAACATGAGAAGCTTATTCCTGAGCATGCCCTTGCATTATCAATCGAACTCAACAAAGATCACTTTACGGTATTGAATGTTGAACTTCCTCAGGCCTTACAATATTTGAGAAAGGAAACATTGGAAGTGCATGGGGAGAAAAAAGGTTTTGCCCTCATTCAGTATAATAGTATTCCTTTGGGCTGGGCAAATGTGTTGGATAATCGGATGAATAATTTGTATCCATCTGAATGGAGAATAAGGAAGTAACATTTCAGTTTTCTGCTTTCAACTTTTCTTCTCCTTTAATTTCCACTTTAACATCTTCCACAACCTTGACCACTTCAACTTCTACTTTTTTAGTAAGCGGACTATCTTCAATCAGAATCACGAAATGTTTAAGATAGTGGGTTTGAGATAATAAGATCTTCAAAACACCAAGCGCAGGGATTGCTAAAATCATCCCGGCAATTCCGAGTATTTTTCCGCCAATCAATAACGCGACAATAGCAGCCAATGCATTGATACTCACTTTTGATCCGGTAATGCGTGGTGTAATAAAATTACCTTCCAGAAACTGAACCGTAGAGAAAATAGCAATCACGCCACCAGCATACCAGATGCTGTCTTTCGTTAATAAGGCCATGAGTACGGGTAAGGTAGCACCGATGAAAATACCTACATAAGGAATAACCGTCAACACCCCTGAAAGAATGCCGAAGAAAATAGCATGTTCAATGCCGAGAATCATCAAACCTATGGTATTGAGTACAGCAATGATGAGCGTTACCAATAGCAACCCGGAGATGTAACCTTGAATGACTTTCTCTACTTCTTTCTTCCAGGTAAATTCTTCGGCTGATGGCAACATGCTTTCAAAGAATGCTTTGAAGCGATCGCGATAAATGAGAAAAAGAAAAACATAGATAGGTATCTGAATTATCAACGAAATCACATTGGTAGTAGATGCCAGGAAACCCGTGACATATCCACTCAAGTTGGTAATGCCTGATTTAAAAAACTGTGAGCGTTCTGCTTTATTGAGCCCTACGTTTTTACTCAAAAACCTGGTCACGTTTTCTTCCATCAGATTGAATTTGGCTTCGAGGTCAGGAAGATCTTCCACCAGGCTGGTAATCTGGTTAACAATGAGCCACATGAACAACACGAGAATACCAAGTGTTACAATCAAAACCAGTGAAATGGATAAGGAAGTGGGTAGCTTCCGTTCCAGAAATTTTACTGCGGGCAACATCACAATGGCGAAAATGCCCGAGAAGCAAATCGGTATAATAATATCAGCAGCGAAAATGCACAAGATGATGAGTAGTGCAATTACTACCAGTATCTTGTACGAATAATCCAGAAGGTCGAACGTTTTCTTTATTCCTGACATGCCTCAAATTGTCGATTTATCTATTGCTTTCAAAATAATGGCGCACGATTCCTGAATCTCATCTTCAGTAATAGTAAGGGGAGGAGCAATGCGGAAACTATTGGGGTGCGATAAAAACCAATAGCAGATCACACCCTCTTCTTTCGCTTGATTTACGATGCGCGCTACGATGTCGGCCGAATCAAAATCAATCGCGAACAACAAACCGAATCGCCTGATCTCTTTAATTGATTTATGCTTCAGTAAACTTTCAATCAGTTTGCCTTTCGTTTCTACTTTCGATAACAACTTCTCTTCTTCAATCACTTCCAAAGTAGCGAGTGCCGATGCGCAACATACCGGGTTACCACCAAAGGTAGTAATGTGCCCCAGCATCGGGTTGTGTGTGAGTACCTCCATGATTTTTTTATCCGAGATAAAGGCACCGATTGGAAGTCCACCGCCAAACGCTTTTGCAGTGGTGAGAATATCCGGCACTACATCAAATTGTTCGAAGGCAAACAAGGTACCCGTGCGACCCATGCCGCATTGGATTTCATCAAAAACAAGAAGTGTTCCCGTGTCGGTACACTTCTTGCGCAGCGCCTTCATATATTGTTTTGACGGAACACGAACCCCCGCATCGCCTTGAATAGTTTCGATAATGACACAAGCCGTTTTTGTAGTAATGTGCTGAAGGTCTTCTTCTTTATTAAAGGTAATGAAACGAACATCCGGCAAGAGCGGACGAAATGCCTGCTTCTTCACTTCGTTACCGGAAACGCTGAGCGAACCGTGTGTACTACCGTGATATGATTTGCGACACGCAATCATTTCTGTTCTTCCTGTAAAGCGTTTGGCTAATTTTAATGCGCCTTCATTCGCCTCCGTTCCCGAATTCACGAAGTAGCAACAGTTCAGACTTTTTGGAAGGAGCGAGGTTAGTTTCTTGGCGAGTTGATTGGGAGTAGACTGAACATATTCCCCATACACCATCACATGCAAATGTTTATCGAGTTGCTCTTTTATAGCTCGCAACACATGCGGATGCCGATGACCTATATTACTTACCCCAATCCCTGAGATCATATCGGTATAGCGTTTACCTTCTGGCGAGTATATGTAAATACCTTCAGCCCGCTCGATGGAAATGAGGTAGGGTGAATCGGTTGTTTGCGCGAGGTTGTTGAGAAAGGTATCCTGACTAAAATCCATGGAGGAAAGTTAAGAGATATCGCTTAATTGTGAAGCATTAAGTAGTCAATACTAGAAAATTGATAAGTTATGATACCAACACAATTGATCAGACCATTTCTGTTTTCTTTTAATATATTTGTTGTTGGAGCAGTGGTGATAATTCTATTATTGATTTAATTTTAGAGGTAATTTCTATGTCTGAGAATAACGATAAAAAATACGGACGAACTCTTTTTGATGTCATTGCTGAACATCCAAAAGTGACTTTCTATTTTTTTCTATCTCTTGTAGTTGTGATTTTAGTAGTTGCGTCAGCATTGGTGATTTCCGGAGTTCGATTTAAAGTGGGAAATCTTGAGATTGGAGGCGATGTAAAAACTGTTCCTGATACTGTATTCATATCTAAAACAGATACACAATTTGTTAGCGTTCCTTTAGATAAAATTAAGCTTAGTAAGTCTCCAATATTTAGAAAAAAAACAACAAGTAAAGTATCAGTAAAAAGCGGTGATACAATAGTAGCTGTTCAAAATCAACCAGCAAACATTAACACAGGAACTAACAACGGAATTATAGGGAACGACAATGATGTTCAAATAAATGTTAATGAAATACAACGAAAATTGAATGAGCCTAATAAGTTGAAATTACTTGCTTTAATAAATCAATCTCTAGAAAAGGATATTTCATCTCGGATAGAAGTTTCGGCAGTAGTAGGTAGTTCAGAGGCTTTCAATTTCGCTAATGAAATATTGCAGTTTTTGACCAACCAAAATTTAGTAGTTGAGAATTATATAGGTCAATTTCAGCAATCACCACCAGTGAAGGGAGTTGAGGTTGGGTTTAATAAACATAAGAAATGTGTCACTGTAATGGTTGGTTATAAATAATTTTTTCCTACAACGGTCACTTATCTCAAGGATTCTCTTCCACAAGACCAAATCTTCATTCAGATAATTTTATTACCCTGAGATCAGCGTCCCGGAAACTGGTGACAACTGATCAAGGTAAAATGCTGCAAACAACTTCAACGCATGCAAGATTTCGAAATCCAATATTGCTTATCTTCGGTGAAATGGATAAAGCTGGAATAACACGCAAAAAGCGGAAGGCCTTAGTGAAAGTAAAAGAGTTTATTCAAACAATTGTAAAATTGAGATGGCATAAATTCTCATAGAATTATCTTTTTACAATTCTGATTTTGTCCGACCGCACATTTCCTTTAAGGGAAAGAATATAGACGCCTGCAGGAATTGGCTCAATGTTTAATGAATGAGTTTCTGGAGTGATTTTAAATTCCACCAGAGACTGACCTCTCATGTCTACCAATTCTGCTGCATAATAATTTCCAATACCTTCAACAGTAATAGAAGATAAAGCCGGATTGGGGTAACTATGTACGGCTGGTCTTACATTTTCTTTATCAATATCCGTGACCACTGTAACAGATAGCTCCTCTACCTTTACGTGAGTGATGATTACATCACTTTCATTTTTTCCAAGATCAAACACCAGGCGGGCTGCGAGATCAGTAGGACTGGTCATCGTAAACGTAGATACATAAGTAGCCTCTGTTGAACTAATGCCAATACCGCTGACACTGCTATAGGAATTCCAGGGTGAAGTTGCTTTGCCAGCATAAAAAGTAAGACTTCGATCTGCCTGTGCCTGTGCGGTGAAGGATAGTTTATAAAGCTTATCTTTTTCCAGGTGTATATTATTCTTCACTAACTGAAGATGCCAGGATTCGGAACCTCCATTGGTAATAGCGATAGTGAGTTTGCCACCAGAAGCTGCAAGCGTGCCAGCAGCTCCGCCTTGTTGTGCAAGCGACCAACCATCCGCTCCACTTGCGAAATTGCTGGTATATAAGGACGTTGAAAACATGGGTGTTGCCTCCGGCATTTCATTGAGAAGCAATGCATCTACCAACCCGCTGTTAAATTGTTTCGTTGACGGATTGTAAATACCAAAGCCAGCACTGAATTCCCAATAGGCCCAACTTAAGTTTTGTTCTTCAAACCAACGTGCCAGAAAAGTAGTCCAGCGCTTGCGCGATTCAATATCGGCTTTACTGTAAGCACCAAACTCGCCAACATGTATGGGTATGTGATTCGCTTGCGAAAAATGAAGCGCATAATTAAACTCACTCATCACCGTTTCACGTTCTGCATCAGTGTCGAGCCACTTCGTTCCAAGCCAAGCATCAGAACCGGTTACCCATTCTCCTCCCTGGTGTGTAAAGGTAAATGGATTGTAATAATGTGGTGACACGATAATGTATTCATCGTTTGGTAATTGCAATTGCGATATCGCACCGAGTCCTCCAAACTCCGCTACTCCCATCAAAACAACACGCGTTGGATTGGTCTTGCGAATTTCAGTGAGGGCATCCGCAAAGTATTCGTTCCATACAGCAGGTGTAATATTTCCATGCGGTTCGTTTAATACTTCAAACAAGACGGAGTCCGGATAATTTTTAAAACGTTCTGCAATCTGCGACCATTGTGAAATGAATCGTTCTTTTTGTACCGTTGGATTTTCGAACAAGGCATCGTGATGATGCATGTTAATGATAATATGAAGTTTATACTTTCGTGCAGTATCAACAACCTGTTGAATGCGATCGAGGAAAGAAGCAGTTATAGTATAGGGAGAAGTTTCCATACTGCGCGCTGTTGTTTCCCATCGCACAGGTAATCGTACATGATCAAAACCAAGCTCTGATATTATTTTAAAATATTCGGAACTCCATGGATTACCCCATTCTGTTTCAGTAGGCGCTTCAAAAGAATTCCCCATATTGATACCTCGCCCCAAACGCTCATTCATTTCGAAAGCAGGAATTCGGTTTTGTGCTGTACTGGTCAGCGACCATACTATAAATCCTACACTCATCAACAGGTATTTGCTTCGCATCATCAGAAATTTAATTGATATGCTAAAGATAAGACCCACCGATGTATTAACACAATTTTCTCGCCATCATAGTCACTTGTCTCAAGGACTATGATGCTTCCGTAAAACCAACTCTTCATTCAGATAATATTATTGTTCTGAAGATCAATGCCCCGGAAAAATGCCTTCAGCTCGCTCAATGGAAATCAGGTAAAGGAAGCCAGTTATTTGTGAGAGGTTGTTGAGAAATGTATCGTGATTACAATCCATTGGGGAAAGTTAATTGTGAGGGCTGCACAAAGTATGATTCTCGCATTAAATCTACAGATTTTAATACGTAATCTTTTTAGATGACTCGATAGATTGTGAAGCGGTGGAAATGGAGAACTTAAGCTAGTTCGTACTACTGCGCGGAACATTGTGCCTGCTCTTGGATTTTCAATGCACGCGCAGGCTTTGACTATGGAATGGTATTTGTCTTTCGTGCGTCTGATATAAAAGTAGATCGTGCGGAAGTGCTTTATAGTTTGCAACTCCCATTAGCTTGTCGCCTAAGCATTACTATGAAGTAGCACAGATTGTTCAATGAGATAGTACGACAAGTAGGACCAATGCCTAACGATTAACTTGAAACTAGAAAGCTTTAAAGTCCACACGTCTGTTTAATTGACGACTCTCTTCGGATGAGTTTTCATGTTTGGGAGCTCCTTCTCCATATCCTACAATAGAAATATGGTCATCACTAACACCCATATCAATCATGAGCTGTCGAATTTTCTGAACGCGTTTTATGGAAAGTTGATTGTTGTAATTCGCATCACCTTTGCTATCCGTATGGCCTTCTATTAAAATGATTCTTCCTTGTAAAGCATATTCAACAGCGATTAGAAACGGATCCATATCGACAACTGAAAACTCGTCTTCGGCAAACGTAAAATAGAGAGGTGCAAGTTCGATCGGCTCATTATCCTTCTTTGTTTTCAGATGTTCCTGCACCTGTTTGCGAATCTGCTCGTGTTTTTCTGAAGTCGGTTTAGGTAATTTGTTTTCCACTAATACATCATCTTCTTTATGATGGAGCACTTCAAGCTTTTCGGGTGTAGGTATCTCCGTAGCTTTGGCAGTTACCGTTGGTTTAGGGTCTGGCTGCCGAACCGGTGTTGATTGTGATTTTGGATTGGGATTAGAAAGAACTCTTCCCGTTTCTCCACCCTCAGAATATTGTTTCGATTTTGAAAGAAAAGCAAATGGATTGGACTTCGGTTTCTGTGTTCTTTTTTTCTCTAACAAATGGCAGGCGTTGGCGTATTGAGTTCTTTGATTTTTGAATTTCGCTTTATAGTACCGGGTATTGTTTTTTCGAAAATGATCTTGCGCCTGAATTGATTCTGAAATAAAAAATGAGATTAAGAGTAGGATACTGCCGACAACGATTCTTCTTTCGCAGGAGGTAGTTCTTGCGTTAAGTATTTCCTTAAAGTCGACAATTTGACTGATGGTCATTAAAGAGGACTATTCGTGGCATTAAGTTACACTATAAATTTGACAAATAAGATAACCACTCCAACCCTAGATAACTTAAAGGAATAGGTAAAATGATTTTATATTAAAATGTAATGAGTACGAAGGTTGTATGAAAATTTACCTCGGCAATGAGCAAACCATGCTTAGACTAACGTGCTGGCAATTCTAATTATGAAAAACGTGCCTTGTTTTGGAACTAAGCGTTTGTGAATATGGATATGATCAATCCGATTACCGTTGCAAGGATAAGGACGATGACTTGCTTCATGCGGGAAGCAATGCGGGCGTTGGTGATTTCTTTAAAGTCGATGTTTCTCATACTGGCCATAATTGAAGAGGGTTTGTTGATTCAAAAGTCGGAAGAATTGAATTTGATTTCTGCCAAAATGATGGTGAAATCCTACATTGGTAGTTTAACTGAATGAAATAACAGAACCTAAATAAGGCATGACCTTGCCCGACTACTTTTTGATATTGCTCTTTTTAGAATTATCAACCAACGTTATAAAATCCTTGATTATTTCATTTGGGACTGTAACTGAGAGGTGGTATTGATCTATTTTCCAGCCTGTTGGAGTCTTATGAACAATACCGGATCCACGACAAACACCCATCCAGGTTGTTAAAAGTTCTGAAAACCATGCATATTGGCCATCAGATGTTACATGGACATCACGATCGTATGGCTTGAAATCCCAGGCCTTTCCTTTGTCAAAATAGGGTTTTGCAAAGCTTACAAACTCTGCTTTTGTCCAACGTTCGTGATCAGCTGTTCCAATATATATGGCATTCTTATCCATGCTTTCAAAAAAGATCTTGGCATTTACTGTAGCTGCGGACACATGCCACTGATCAACAAAAGCATTAATAGTAGAAACATCCGACTGAGCAAACGCTACCTGACTGATAAACAAAACCAATACTAATCCACGTATGATAACCTTCTTAGCATTTAACAAAGAGTCAATCACCCAACAAACCTTGAATCTGGAACCTCTAAGCATTATTCAATTTCAGGAAATCCATTATCTCCTGCCGTACACTGGCAAGTTTAGCCTCATCATACATTTCTGTGGCAATCGATTTGAAAAGCTCGCCTACAACGGAAGGTTTGAGTCCGAGTTTCTCCGCATAGATGGTGGCAACTTCTAACTCAACGTCTTCAACCACTTCATCCAGGTAAATCATGGATACCAGGTTATAGATCGCTTCTAATTTTTCTACTTTATCATCGAATTTTAAATGCGATATATCAACATCGGCCTGTTTTAAGTCTTCAGGATTAAGATGCAGCTGAAATCCCCATTTCAACAGGCAACGCAAATAACGACTCTCTATACTTTCCTGAGCCAGAAACATGGCCAGAATGTTGAAATAGCTCTTCTTAACGGAAGTGGCATTTTCTATGTTTAATTGTGTCATAGTATGTGTCGTATTACCGACTTCTAAATGAGTGGTCTTGTATCCAGTAATTTCGAGAAAAATCGGTTTATGAAACCTAAAATCCTAATATTTTTTATTTACCTGTTCTAAACGTCCTTTTGGTATAGATTATTGAGTAAAAAAGCCCGCTTAAAGACGACCGAAAAATAGGAATTTAACTCTACCGATACGTTGACATATGAAGTAATTTCCTCAAAACGCTAACGACAATATTTCCTCTCCAATTCATCAGCACTCTCATCATCTCTTGCTTTGGCTTTTTGTAAATCACTACAAACTGATCCCAATTGATTATTGCCGATGTTAGCGATTGCCTTCAGTCGGTAAGGTTTTCCTTTTGCCGACCGTAGGTAAATGCAGAGGTCTGAATCTTCAACGGCATCTGTAAAATTTGTTAATGCAATATTGGCCTCCGAACTTGCTTCATAAATTTCAAAGTAGATTTCAGGAGCATCTTCAGGTTTTATGGTAAAGCGAAATGAATCACCATTTTTTACCATTGAATTTTGTTTGATTAATTGCTTGCCACTTGATAAGTATTGGAGCGCGCTATCAGGATTGTGGATATTTTTCAGATAGATCAGGCTGATTTCATATAGAAGTTCCAGATCGTTTGGATGTTCCTTATCAACCGCTTTCAATATGGTGACGGCTTCATTATAATTTTCCAGAGCGTATTGACATTGCGCAATTTTAAGTGTGGTCTCAAGTTGTTTTGGCTCTTCATACTGACTAAGTACGAAGTAATCGGTAATGGCTGATGAGAATCGCTGTGATTCATACTTTGTTTTTGCTCTTCTTCTAAGTTCGTTTATCAGACTATCCTGTGCACCTGCTATACGAAGATCGAATGATTCTTTCTGTTGAAGTAATTGAAGAGTTGAAAAAGCCTCTTTGGTTTTGCCACTTGAAAAAAGAGCGTTCACATTCTGCAAATTGATTGTAAGGACATTATATTCTTGAACTTGTTTTTGCTGAGTAAAGTATCGGAATGACTGAACAACAATCAAACAAAGTCCTGCGATGACGATGAAAACAAGTAAGGTAAGACCTTGCGTTTTAAAATACGTTTTATCGATTTTATAATAAGGTTGCCGTTGTTGAGGCTGACGATAATTACGAGAACTACTCCGAGCTTCTCTGGTATAATCTTTTCGAGGTGTCTTTGATGCTGTAGTTTCCAACTGATAATCGAAACGTGCTCGCTTGTTGGCATCCGTTAGTATATGATAGGCTTCGTTTATTAGCTTGAACTTTTCTTCTGCAGAGGGGTTGCCGGGGTTTTTATCCGGATGATAGGCTTTCGCCAATTTTTTGTAAGCCGATTTAATTTCAGCAGTAGTGGCTGTCGACCGAACTCCCAATATGCTGTAATAGTTTTTCACAGTAGAAAGGTAATGATCTATTAATCGGTTGGAATATTTAAAAACTTCTGATCAGCGCATCTCTTCGTTTAGGTAACGTTATAAAAGAAAAAGGTGCTCGTTGAAGCACCTTTTTCTTTTCAATAGTATTGTTATTAAACTTTTGCAAGTTCCTGAACGAGGTCGATAATCTTGTTCGAATATCCCCACTCGTTATCATACCAGGATACAACCTTCACGAAATTATCGTTCAAGGCAATTCCTGCTTTTGCATCAAAAATAGAAGTACGAGCATCACCTAAGAAATCAGATGATACCACCTCATCTTCTGTGTAGCCTAAAATTCCTTTCAGTTCACCTTCAGATGCTTCTTTCATAGCAGCCTTAATTTGCTCGTATGAAGCTGGTTTTTCTAAGCGAACCACTAGATCCACAACCGAAACGTCAGAAACGGGAACACGGAATGACATACCGGTAAGTTTTCCTTTCAACTCAGGCAATACTAAACCAACTGCTTTAGCGGCACCCGTTGAAGAAGGTATAATATTAGAGAAACCACCGCGGCCACCTCTCCAGTCTTTAGCCGAAGGACCATCGACCGTTTTTTGTGTTGCTGTTACAGCGTGTACTGTGCTCATCAAACCTTCTACGATTCCAAATTTATCGTTCAATACCTTAGCAATAGGAGCAAGGCAATTTGTAGTACAGGATGCGTTCGAAACAATCGTATGCGCTGAAGTTAATTTCTTGTGATTTACACCCATTACGAAAGTAGGAGTGTCGTCTTTTGCTGGTGCAGAGAAAACAACTTTCTTCGCGCCTGCTGCAATGTGCTTTTGACCATCCGCTTGAGTAAGGAAAAGTCCGGTTGATTCGATGATAATCTCAGCACCGATCTCAGACCATTTTAAGTTAGCAGGATCTCTTTCCGCAGTTACGCGAATCTTCTTTCCGTTAACGATCAGGTTTCCGTCTTTCACTTCAACGGTTCCGTCAAATCTTCCATGCGTTGAATCATACTTGAGCATGTACGCCATGTAGTCTGGTTCTACGATGTCGTTAATACCAACAATCTCAATGTCTTTGCGATTGACGGCTGCTCTAAAAGCCAGGCGACCGATGCGGCCGAATCCGTTGATTCCTACTTTAGTCATTTTTCTATTTGGTTTAAATTTCGAGAAGCCAAAAATAAACGACCTGCCGACCAAAACCAATGAAATAAAATATGGTTTACGAAAAATTTTATTGCACAGGTTTGCAAATCAAGAGTACGGGTCTATCTTTGCAGCCTCTTTTGAAGGAATTGCAAAAGATCACACGCACACAAAGCCCAAAACCATGCAACATGGTCCGTTCGTCTAGGGGTTAGGACACCAGATTTTCATTCTGGTAACACGGGTTCGATTCCCGTACGGACTACATTTTCTCTGATCAACAAGTATCAAGACCTCTTAGACAAAAATGTTTAAGAGGTTTTTTTTATTTTCAGCACTTCTCATACAATTAATATAACTCAAAGTTCAGACGAGTAGTTCAGCGTGTTACAAAATTCCGGACGCTCTGATCTGAACTTTTTGAGACTGTCATTGCTAATGAAGCGTGACGTGCCCGAGGTGTGAAGCAATCCTTATTATGAAAAGTGCGGACGAACGAAGTCTTGTTGGATAAAATGTATGACAAAACTCATTTTTTCGTCTGATTTAAGTCGTTTACAAAGTCAACAACATACATGAAGTTGCAATGCCCGTTTAGTGCAGATGTACAACTAAATCCTTTACATGAAATCAGCTGATAGCACGTTGACAAATAAGGACCCTTACTTAAAAGGTATGCAGTATGTTTTGTATGGTTCCATTATACTTTACCTTGGCCGAGACCTTTTTATACCTTTAAGCTTTGCTGCCCTTATCAGTTTTATTCTTTATCCGTTTTGTGCTTGGCTCGAACGAAAGAAGGTAGGACGGATGACCGCCATTGTGATTGGTCTGTTACTGATGCTTGTATTAATCAGTCTGATCTTTGTTCTATTAGCACAACAGTTCTCTTTGTTCCTAAAAGAATGGCCAACCATTAAAATAAAGATTCAGGATCTGATTAATCAGACAACACAAACGGTCGTGCAAAACTATTCGCTCACAGAACTACAGCAAGAGAAGTGGAGCGATGAATTAGGAGGTCGTATCATTAATTTTTTGGCCAATGGCATACCTTCTATTATTAGCGCGTCCATCTATTCTTCCGTGATGTTTATTATGATACCCATCTTTGCAGGACTTATCTTGTTCTATAGACAACGTTTGATTGAAATCGTACTATATCTTTTTCCTCAAGAGAAGAAAGAGGACCTGCGAAAAATCGTATTGCTCACCATCGATGCGTATTACAATTTTATAAAAGGTATGGCGATTGTTTATTTAGCAGTCGGAGTTCTAAATAGCGTTGGTCTTCTCATCATTGGTGTGCCTCACGCCATCTTCTTCGGCTTCATTGCTTCTGTACTTACCTTCATACCGTATCTTGGAATTATGGCGGGCTCACTCTTACCTGTAACTATGGCCTGGATTACGTTTAACTCAGTGTGGTATCCCATCGCAGTGATCGCAGTCTTCACGGTTGTTCAGTACCTCGAAGCGAATGTTATCTTTCCGCTGGCTGTAAGCAACCGACTTAACATGAATACTTTCGCAACCCTTATTGCGATTGTTACAGGGGGAATACTGTGGGGAGTATCGGGTATGATTTTATTTGTTCCCTTTGCGGGCATCCTCAAGTTGATTTCCGACCAGCATCCAAAAATGAAAATATGGAAATTGATGATTGGCAGGTGAAGGCCTAAAGATTTTTCACAGCACTCTTCAAATGTTTATAAGCAGCACTTATTTCTTTCTTGTAATCGAAGTGATGCTGCGTTCGAGTTCCTACTTTCCTCACTTTCTCGGTCAGCTTTTCAATGACCTTACCAGCTCGGTTCATGCGCATTCGAAAAGCATCTTTAATTTCAAATTTGGCAATGCCGAATTTTAATCGGAGTATTTCGAGCTTCAGCAGAAATTTTTCAGCTTCATGATGATAATAGTCAGACAGATCACCATTCATTAGCACTTCTCTGATTTCCATTTCAAGCGCCACAATTGCGGATATCAGTGCTTCGCGTTGTAGGTTGAAGGTTTCTTTTGAAGATACTTTGCCAAGTTGCAATCGAAGTTCAAGCTCATCTATTTTAAGTTTGATGCCGAGGGGTACGGAATAATCAGCGGATACGGTTAGATGTTGCTTCAACACGGTTAACCTCTCTCTGAATTCATTTTTTAATTCCTCGAATTTATCTTTTGCTTCCGCCTTGCCAAGAGCAAGTTGCAAAGCCAGCTCATCAATTTCCTGTTGCGCTTTTAACATACCATCACTGAGTACTACTAAAAGCGGTTTGTCAGTTTTTGTTGCTTTCATTTTCGTTATGTTTTGAAAGGATTTTTTCTGTTGATATGTGTGAAGTTAACAGGTCATTACAAATGGAGGAATTGCGGTTGTCATAACCCGCGATGATTTTAGTCATCGGTGAGAATAATCACACACCTTCCTGATTTGCATCACATCTTCTTGATTTTGTTTTGAGCACTTTACATGAGACTAAATTATGAAGTCATGAAAAAGATACTTTGTCCTGTTGATTTTTCTGAAGCATCGCGAAGCGGAACGGAGTATGCTGCTCAACTCGCAAAAAAAATGTCTGCCAGCCTTACATTGCTTTATGTGCGCCTATCCATTTGGCCTGAAGCGATTCAACTGGAAGAAGAAGCAAAAAAAAGTAATGAATCTATTTCCGAATGGCTGGCTGATTTTGCAAAGGAAGTGCGCAACGAGTTTGGAGTTCCATGCCACCACTACATTGATCAGACCACGCATACCTTTGCTGAAGCCATCGCCACACAGGCTCTGATGTTTGATCTCATTGTGATGGGCACCAATGGAGCTGATAATGCTTATGACTATGTATTTGGCAGTAATACATTTCATGTTATTGAAAAAACGAGTTGCCCAGTTGTTGTTGTGCCGGAGGGTTATGCGTTTAGACCGATTGACCGAATGGTATATGCTTACGACCCCGATAGCAATCCGATATTTCTGATTGATCAACTAAAAAAATTAGCCACCACTTTAGAAGCCGAAATACGCGTGCTCTACATTGATGAGAAGAAACCTTCATCCGAATCACAGCGGAAAATGGAAATATTGCACGATGCCATTCAGGCACGTCTTGCCAATAAAATTCAATGGAGTTTTGATAGCCAGCATTCAGAGGATGTATGGTGGACGTTAGATCAGTATATGAAAGCAAACAACGGTGACACACTAGCGCTATTCTTTCATCACCGTTCACTCATGCAGCAATTTTTTAATGAAAACGTTGTGAAAAAGATAACGATGGTGGCCGATTATCCGGTTTTTGTATTCTGGAATTAGTACTGAAAATGTAATTATGGAATTTATTGATTATTATAAAATACTGGAGTTAACGAAAGACGCAACCGAAAGCGACATCAAGAAAGCCTATCGTAAGCAGGCGCGTAAGTATCATCCCGATCTCAATCCCAACGACAATGCCGCGAAAACGAAGTTTCAACAAATCAATGAAGCAAACGAAGTATTGAGCGATCCGGAGAAGAGAAAGAAATACGATCAATACGGTCATGACTGGAAACAACGAGATGAAGCACATCAGTATCAACGTGAGCATGCAGGGCAGCATCAACAACGTGCGGGAGGAGCGGGTCAGCAATTCTCTGGAAACTTTTCAGAACATGATTTCTCTGATTTTTTTGAATCGATGTTTGGTGGTGGAGCACGACAGCAGGGTAGAAGCCAGGTAAAGTTTCGGGGTCAGGACGTTAATGCTGAACTTCATCTCGATTTAAAAGATGTTTATAGGACGGATAAAAGAACATTAACCGTAAATGGGAAAAACATTCGTCTCACAATTCCTGCAGGAGTTGAAAATGGACAAACCATCAAAATTGCAGGGCATGGAGGCGAAGGTGTAAACGGTGGACCGAATGGCGATCTGTACATCACTTTCATTATCACGAACACCACAAAGTTTAAGCGCGAAGGAAATAATCTTCACATAACAGCGGATTTAGATTTGTATACTGCAGTGTTGGGAGGAGAAATGACTACAGATACTTTCGATGGAAAAGTGAAACTTATTATTAAACCAGAAACGCAGAATAATGCAAAAGTGAAACTGAAAGGAAAAGGTTTTCCGATTTATAAAAGAGAAGGGGAGTATGGCGATTTGTTTATTACCTGGCAAATCAAAATGCCGGAAAACCTGACTGAAAAAGAAAAGGAATTGTTCTCCGAACTTTCAAAAATCAAATCCAATGGAAAATGAAAAGCTGATTCCGATGGAGCAGTTCTGCATCCACTATAATATCGAGATATCGTTTATACAGTCGTTGTCAGAATATGGATTGGTTAACATTACAACATCGGAAGAAATTCAATATCTGCAATCAGATCAGATCAAGGATATTGAGAAAATGATTCGTCTGCATTTTGATCTTGAGATTAACCTAGAAGGTATTGATGCCATATACCATCTTCTTCAACGGGTGGATAACCTTCATAACGAATTGCAGTCCATTAAAAATAGATTGCACCCATTTGAGCCAGATCATGACGAAATTAATTGATGCGAATTAAGCTGATGATAAATATCATGGTACACGCTGAATCACATCAGAGAACCGGGCGTTCTATTCTGTTAACGTTGTGCAGGTATCACAATTTTTTTAATCACTAAATTCTATCATTATGAATACGCTCGAAATAAAAGGCAACTGGAACATCATCAAGGGTAAATTAAAAGCACAATATGCCAGCCTAACCGATGACGACTTATTGTTCATCAAAGGAAAAGAAGAAGAACTGATTGGCAGAATTCAGCGCAAAATAGGAAAGACTAAGAGTGAAGTATTGGACCTGATTGATCGGTTGAAATAATGTCTTCTTCATTTAAAGAAAGATTTACATTTTGGTAAAATAAAACTGGTCTGGGGAGTCAGCTTCCTCAAGGTTGACTCCTTGAATCTGATTTTTCCAGTTTCTTTTGTTCTTTCTCTTGCTTCCTGAAATATCCACGGAAAAGGAAATTATGTTTGAGTGCTTCCATATTTTCATCAAAGCGCTCTGTGCCGGATTGAAGGTTATGCATACTTCTGTTGAGGTCATTCGCGAAGGCCGTATCCCGCAATAAAATTCCTGCACCCCCTTCAGCTTGTTTTATTTTTTCGGTCAGGAGTTTTATATCCGTTGTTATTTGAGCCGCGCGGTCACTCGCTTCCTGCAACTGGACTAAACCTAATTTCAATTTCTCTGATGAGACGGTGTCGTAGAGCAATGTGCTTGCAATTCCATTTCCGGTTTTTAGATCGTTCAACAAAAAGCTCAGGTCACGTGTAAACGTGACGGCATGTTGGGATGTTAACCGGATATTGGCGATGGATTGATTTACATTTTGCGCCAGCGAACTGTCTGACAGAATACTCCACAACGAGTTGTCGTTGTCTATTTTTTGTGTGATCTTTTTCAGATTCGTAGTTATGGAGTACAAGTTATCATTTGTCATATCTAAAGTGCGCATCATTTCATCGGTCTCCAATGGCCTAACGGAGGCAAGTAAATCACCCTCTTCAATGACCTCTCCCAAAACTGTAGATGGATTGCTGATGTTTACCAGTTTGTTTCCCATTAATCCATCGGTGCCTACTGCGGCTACCGAGTTTTTCTTGATAAATTTACGAGTCTGGTTTTCGATGATCATGGTAACCTTAACCGATGTATCGCTAATGATCTCTACACGTTTGATGGTGCCTACATTAATCCCGGAGAAGCGTACGTTATTACCCTTTGTCAATCCGTTTACATTGTAGAATGTGGCATTGACTTCGAAGGTCTGATCAAACAAATTTCGGTTGCTGCCAATTAAGTAAAGTGCAGCAACTAAGAAGACAAGACCAATCATCACAAATAAGCCGAGTTGAACATTGGATGTTGTTGTCATTTTCATGGGTATGGAGGTTAGTCAAAAAACAGTTCTACTTTCGGATCTTGATTTTTAGTCAGCTCTTCAAACGTACCAGTCATATAACATACGCCATCAATAAGCATAACGATGCGATCGGCTGCCATCTTCACGCATTGCATATCGTGCGATATAATAATGGAGGAGGTTTTATACTTATGCTGGATGTTTATAATGAGTTGAATAATTTCTTTCGCAGTGATTGGATCAAGCCCTGTGGTAGGCTCATCGTACAGGATAATTTCCGGTTTTAAAATAAGTGTGCGGGCCAGCGCCACGCGTTTGCGCATTCCACCGGAAAGTTCGATCGGCATCATTTCTATTGTATGCTCAAGACCAACATTATGCAAGGCTTCCATTACCAGTTGATCAGCCACACTTTTTGTGATGTCATTTTTTATCCAGTGTCTGCGCAATGGAAATTCCAAATTTTCGCGAACGGTCATCGAGTCGTAGAGTGCATTGCTTTGGAAAAGGAATCCAACTTTCATGCGCAGCCGATCGAGCGCTTCGTGTTCCATTGACAAAACATCCTTACCAAATATTTTTATTGAACCCTGTTCCGGTTTCATCAGGCCAATGATGCACTTAATCAAAACTGATTTCCCTGATCCGGATTTACCAAGCACAATCAGATTTTCTCCTTTGTGCAGACTGAGGTTAAATTGATTGAGCACAATCGTACTGCCAAACGATTTACATAGGTTATTGACTTCTAAAACAATTTCATTCTCTTGCTGATCCACTACCTACTGTTATGTTTAATTACCATACTTTCCGATATGCTAAAGTGTATGATGTGTTGTATTTTAAATTCGATTGTCAGGTCATCGTTAAGTCAAGCCGAGAAGATCAGTGATTTGAACTGCAATTAAATCGAGCACAAAAATCAGAAGGGAGGAAACGACTACTGCTGAGTTGGCAGAATTTCCAACGCCCTCGGTACCCTTCTTGGAATAATATCCCTTGTAGCAACCAATGATGCCAATGATGAAGCCAAAAAAGAAGGTCTTAATTAAAGCCGGAATAAAATCGCTGTAGGAGAGAGCATCGAATACCTGAGTCCAGTATAAATTCCAACTCACGGCACCTTTGATGTTTACACCGAGGTAAGATCCAAACAAAGCAATGGCATTTGCCCAAATGGAAAGTATTGGCAACATGATAGTGGCAGCCAACACACGTGTAACGACCAGGAATTTAAAGGGATTGGTTCCCGATACTTCCATTGCATCAATTTGTTCCGTTACCTTCATTGAACCCAGCTCTGCACCGATACTCGAACCGATTTTACCGGCTGCAATAAGGGCAGTGATCATCGGTGATATTTCTCTTACTAGGGAGACCGATACCATAGATGGGAGCCACGACTCTGCACCAAACTCAACCAAGGTTGGCCGTGATTGTATGGTGAGAACAAGTCCCATAATAAAAGCGGTAATACCTACTAATGGAAGCGACTTGTAGCCAATGAAAAAAGATTGCCTGACCAATTCACCAAACTCATATCGTGGCTTGAATCCCTCTTGGAAAAATCGCCAGGCAAACCGGCTCACTTCACCGATCTCATCTAGAAATAGTCTTACGTTTTGAGATAGCGTCATTGTTTTGATAGAGCGATATAAAAGCAATCTCGCAACAACTGAAATTTTTGTTCCTGACGGAAATCAGATTGAAACGTGATTATGATCATACCCGAATCCGACTTTAAAAGAGCGAACCCCATGGAGTTCTAGTCACGACTTTGATGGAATACACTTCCTATTAACTGCTTATAGATTAGCAATGGAAGATTAGGATTTAAAAAATACCTTTAATTTTGAACTTTGGAACTGCTGATGAACGAAACGGTTCAATTTTAGTCCAGGACGAAACTCATATTAAACAGAAGCATGTTCAAAAAAATCTACCTGGAAATATCCAACATTTGTAACGTGCAATGTTCTTTTTGCCCTGTGGTAGAAAAAGACAAGAAGTTAATGGATCTTACTGAGTTCGAGGCTATCCTTAAAGAAGTTGCACCACTGGCTGAAATTATCTGTTTGCATTTATTGGGTGAGCCACTGGCACATCCTAAGTTTTCAGAGATATTAGATATCTGTGAAAAACATAATACTCAAATTGATCTTACCACCAACGGAATTCTGATCAAGAAGTATAAAGAGCGCATCATAAGCTCCAGCTGTATACGACAAGTCAACTTTTCCTTGCAGGCCTTTAAAGACAACTTTCCTGATCGAGACATCGATCCTTATCTGTTGCCAATATTTGAATTTACAAAATCGGCTCATGCGGTTCGGCCCGAACTGTATACCAATTTTAGATTGTGGAATCAGGAAAGCAACGATTCGGATAACGAAGATATATTTTTGAAAATAGAATCGTACTTCAACATCAGGATTAATAGAAACATTGAGACCGGGGCAATCAAATCCAAAAACATTTGGAACCGACTTTACTTACATTTTGATTCTCGTTTTGAATGGCCCTCATTTTCATTACCCTATCAGGGTACACAAGGTCGCTGCCACGGTGCGGTCAATCACATTGGCATTCATGCTGATGGTTCTGTTGTTCCGTGTTGCTTAGATAAAAATGCAGCTATCAATTTGGGAAATGTAAAAGAGCAATCATTGAAAGATATTGTCAACAGTGACCGATTTATAAAAATGAGAGATGGTTTTTTAAATGGCGTGCTGGTGGAAGAGTTTTGTCAGCATTGTTCATTTATTAAACGGTTTGATAAATCGGAAAAAAAGCGACTGGCGCTATAAGCAGAGTATAAAGATCTTAACGCAGAGTGAAAATAAATTGCTCTATGACCATGTTCAACATTAGCATATTATCGAATCTATTCCTTATCGATCTTGTATAATCTGCCTGAATCCGTAATAGCATACAATGCATCGTCAGTTCCCTGTGTGATATCGCGAAAACGCTGATTTTCATCTTCGAGTAATCGCTCTTCCCCAACAACCTTGTTGTCCCTGATAACAAGACGTGCGATGTGCTGACCACTTAAAGCTCCAATGAAAAGATTATTCTCCCACTCAGGCATACGATTACCTTTATAAAAAGTAATCCCGCTGGGTGAGATCACGGGGTCCCAATAGTAAACGGGTTGCTCCATACCAACTTGTTGCTGAATTGCACTTCCAATAGGTTGGCCACTGTATTCAATTCCGTACGTAATGGATGGCCATCCATAGTTTGCTCCTGCAACGACACGATTGATTTCATCACCACCACGGGGCCCATGCTCACTTTGCCATAGCTCACCTGTGGCCGGATGAATGGCTAACCCTTGCGGATTTCTATGTCCAATGCTGTACAATTCGGGTAGTGCACCGGAACCTGTGAAGGATGGATTTCCGTTGGCTGGTAAACCACCGGTTGTAATCCGAACGATTTTACCCAAGGCTGCGGTAACGGATTGCGATAATGGTCTCGTGCTAATATTTGAACGCTCGCCTGTACTTATAAGCAAGTTTCCATTTGAATCGAAAAGGATGCGGCCACCATAATGCGCAGTGCTATTGGCTGCAGGAATTGCACGGTAAATCACCGTAGCGTTTTCAATTGTTGTCTCATTATCTGAGAGCCTGCCTTTTGCGACTGAGGTTAAAGTGCCTCCGGTAACATTCTCGGAGAAAACCCAATACACCATTCGGTTGGTTGTGAATTGCGGATCGATGCATAGGCCAAGGAGTCCTCCCTGACCTGAGGAGTTAACGGATGGAAGTCCGGTAATAGCGTTGCCAACTGTACCTGTTGCAGTAACGATTCGTAATTGTCCCCCTTTTTCAGTTATTAACAAGCGACCATCTGGAAGACTTTTTATTCCCCATGGAGCACTCAATGTTGACGTGATAACCGTTACTTTAATTGGCGTTGTAGTTTTTACTCCGCCAATCCGGGTCTGCCCTGCGAAGGCAGGAGTGTAGTTGGTATTTGCTGGATTGGTTTCTACAGGTGCCTCAACCACGGGATTTAAATCGTCTTGATCATCGGTGAGGTCATCTCCGCCTGAGCAACCGATAAGGGTGGTCAAACTACAAATGCAAATAAGAATAAATTTGGTTGTTTTCATGTGGTAATTTCTACAATGATTGTTCCATCTTACATCACACTTCTGGTGCCTTCAATGTGTCCTTTTTTCTTTGCAGACGCTTCAACACCAGATCACGCCTCAACAACTTGTGGCATTCTTGCCCCACAAGCTAATGTTGTCTACTGCCTTTTCACATAATCCACTTCGGAAGTTCGTTTGTTTTCATATAGAGTCGGTAAACCGTGGAAGCATCACAAAATTATTAACTGTCAATAGAACCTGTAACAAAGATCCAAGCCACGCATTGAAGTTATCCATTTGATTATTTAATCTTCATTGATGGAATGAGGGGAGTAGCTTCTATCAATTCAAGTGACTTCACCATGCCCTTTGTTGCGTTTTTATATTTTAAGAAATGTGGCGTTTGAATATGCATTTTGTACGCCAAGTCACTCGCATAAATTTCAAGAATGGTGATGTGCGTTGGTTTCTTGGTCTCAGCAACGGCATATAGGGTAAGTACCCCTGGTTCGTTGTATATAGAAGCCTCGATCTCTTCCTTCAACAAGGTATTGTAATTTTCCAACTGAACGGAATCGACTACTAATTTTGCGAGTCGAACCATTGGTTTCTGTTCTTGCGCGAGAACAGTGCTAAAAACTATCATTGCAGGGATGAACGCGAATAAACACCTTATAGTCATATTGAAATTATTTTTATATATACTCGGATAAAACTCAAACAACCCCAGAACCGATAACACATAGTCCGTTGGTTGAACGTGTGTCACTCACGACACCTTTTATGCATCCTTCGACTTTAATGCAGACAATAAAATTCTTTGCTTTCGTGGGAACGTCCAGTTTCAAGTCTAATGGAGTGATGTCTCCATCCAATCGCATAATGTTGGACACGACTGACAACGTCTTTGCTGTTTTGTTCTTCAGATCGGGGAATATGCCAATCACAGTAAACGTATATCCGTCAATGCTTCTAGCCTTGAACTTTGGGTGATTGCTAAATGCCACCTGGACATGAAGTAGTGATTTTTTCTTCTCCAGGTTTATCGATGGTTGTATGTGAAGGAGACGTTCAAACGGATAGTCGTGATGAACTTCAAATCGATCAATCTTCCCGAAATCAATCGAGCCAAAATCTTTAATCTGTTTACGAAACATGGAAACCAGGCGCTGCCATAGCAGACCGCCCATAAAACCCCGATAAGGATCGATCGCATCTTTGAATATCTTTGCCGGTACGTTGGCGCTGAGAAGGGTTTTGCTTTCCTGTTTAAGTGCCTCATTCACTTCCACACTTTTATAGGTGCCACGCTTCGCACGAACGTGATCGCCATACGTGCGGCTTCTTACGAATGTGAGACCTGCGATTGTCCCCTGTAATTTAATAATTGAATTGGATTTAGCCATAACGGGTATTTTTACGTATCTAAAACTACCAAGACTAAGATAAAAAACATTTGGCAGCTTGCAATCGCAAAAGCTCATTTTAGCTCAATATACAGACCATATACAGACGTTATACAGACCTTATAGCGACCCTCTTTCAACCATCTTCCGTTCATCTCCCATCTTCTCACTATCCAGAAGCCGCAAGGTTTTAATAGTGAAAACGATTAGACCAGCTGCGCTGAATCTTATTTCACTCTCGTATTCCGTTTTTTCTTTTCCTGCATCAATTCATGATAAACCTTTAATGCCTGTTTCATCACAGAGTCGTTGTCAGCTTCAATCTTCTTGCTTCGCCTTTCAATGATGCTATCATACAAATTAAACGTTTCATCACTTCCATCATCCAAACATACGGTTTGCAGAATGAGCGAGTCAAGATGCGGCTGAAAGTAACAGTCATCCAGGCCCGCATCCTGAAGCGTATGAAAGAACTTACGGCTTTTCAGTTCTTCTTTGATTAGGTACAAGGGGATCTGAATGTCAGAGGGGAGTTTTACCAGGGGGTACCGTGTGTTTCGTATTTTCATAACGTTATTATTTTAAGTATAGGGAATAGCATATACAATTATATGAAATAAAACCATAGGCAATAGCCTATACTTGAAAATTATTTTGCTGGTTTCTTTGAATATGGCAAAACAGCAAATCAGAGTACGGTATAAAAAGCAGCTTGTCAAAATGGGGTTGCATATCCGTGAGTTAAGAGAGAGCCAGGGTATTAGCCAGGAACAGCTTGCAGCCGATGCAGAAATTCCGTACAGCAGCGTGAACGAGATCGAAGCGGGTAAGACTAACCCAACAATTGCCTCGCTGATGGCCTTATCTGAAGCGTTAGACATTCCGATTAGTGAACTACTCAATTTCTAGTGTAGATTCACAGCATCCTCATGTTTAGGATATGATGTGAGTTTGTTTTATAGAATCTGAACGGAATGATGTGAATAGTATGGTAGTGAATTGGCCAGCAAAGGAAGCGCTTAAGCAAATAGCGACCTAGGAAAAGATCCGTAGTTGCACAGAACTTACTATCTTAAGGGGCTATGAAAAAAACGTTGCTTATTCTCGGAGGTATTGGGCTGTTGTGTTTCTTACTCGTTGTTCGTCTATTTGTTAAACAAAGTAATAAAATGGACGAAGAACGCGAATGGTTTGCCAGGGAATTGCAGTATGAATTTTCTGCACGCGTTGATAGTGTACGGTTGTTTAACGAAAATACGGGTAGGCTTTGGTGTCGACTTACTTCAGGAAATCCACAGACTCATCGCGAAGACAGTTTAAAGCCATTGTTTAAGGAGCACGACATGTTATACCTGATCTTCCATCGGTCAGCGGATTCAATTATCTTCCTCATTCCGAATGGCAACTATGTTGCCAAAGGCGATAGCGTGCGCGTAAGCTCTGAAAAAAATACAATTCAGTTTTTCAGAGATAAAAACCAAGTGGCCACCAACCAACTGAGTAAAACATTTACTGGATATGGTCGGCCATTCTTTCTTAAGGGAAAAGATTGAAGTTGATTTAGGGAGGTGTTACTGGTATCTTCCATCTTCCGACATTCGTTCTACTTAAAAAAATTTTCGATTCGATCTTACGCTTGTTGATAAGGTCATTTGTTTAAAGTGAAAGAAATTATCCTCCATCATGGATAAGCAATTCGACACGCCTGTTTTTCTTTCTTCCTTCATCATTTGTGTTTGTCGCAATAGGTTTTGCACTACCCAGTCCGGAGGTTTCAATGCGATTGAGGTTAACACCGTTGTTTACCAGATATTCAGCCACGACATCTGCTCGTTGCTTTGATAAGTTACGATTGTGTGATTCACTTCCAGTATTGTCGGTGTGCCCGGATATTCTCACCAATCGTTCCGGGTGAAAGCGCAGATAATCGACAATCGGATTGAGTGTTGCAAAATGTTCACTTCGCAAGGTTGATTTGTTTGTTTCAAACAAAAGTTCTGCTCCCAATATAATGAGGCTGTCTGCCTTTATTTCAGGTACCGTTACCGTTGTCTGAGTATTGGTTGTGTCAATCACAACCGGTATCGGTTCACGCACGATCGGCTTGCGATTACGGGTGGAATCGGTTTGGAAGTTTTTGTACAGACCTTTCTTTGCATTCCTTGCTACCTTTCTTTTAAATTTCTTAAACTTGACAGTATGCAGTGACGCTGTGTGGCCGGACTGTATCCTGCACAGCTTGCGGAAGCAGAGTATTTTACCGAAGATAGAATGTCGTGAGTTCTTGTTTGCACGCCTCAGCATTTCCTTATTCGCACCCGCCAAATGCGACACCATCAAGGGCATTTTTGGATTACCATATTCACGGCCAACATTTCTGGGCGGTCCCACATTTTGAGCATCGGCACAAATGAAACCGAATAGAAATACGGACAACAGAAATGTTTTCATGAGTAGGAGGTAGTGCTGGTAAAGGACATTAAGTATTCGCGTGCTCACCACTTTTGCATTTCCAACACGGCACTATTATACTTCTTTGGATTCTAAACGGAAAGATGTAAATAATATTGTTGCGAAGTTGGAAGCAGTAAAAAAAGGACTACCTCATTGCCGCAAAAGACTATGCTAGCAAAATCGCATCTACAAAAGACCGGCTTGCTTAAGAATTTCACTGAGTTTAATCTCTGCAATAGGTTTGTCCAGAAAAGTATGTACTCCAGCAGATTTTGCCAGTTCTATATCGGAAGAGTCAACGGATGAAGTGGTTAAAGCGATAAGCGTGCGTTCTTTCCCTGGAATATCCAGTTCGTTGAAAGTCTTTACAAAGGTAACGCCATCCATTGGCGACATATAAAAATCGACAAGGATAAGGTGGGGCAAAGACCCTGAAGTTAAAAAGTTCTCGCGAATCAAGTTCAACCCCTGCTCACCCGTTTCTGCTGTGATAATTTTAGCGTTTACGCCAAGCCCTACTATTAGTTTCTCCGCAATGAAGTTAAAAATGCGCTCATCATCGATGAGTAAAATACTTTTTGTCATGAAACAAATATACAGTAAGAGTCAGGTATGTAAACGTTACGGAGTACCTTTTCATAAACCACCAGAGCCATTCATTGGCTACAAGGTGAGCATTGGTATACAAAGAGTAACTGTGGCTGCTGGCAAAGCGAAAATTACTTAATAGCCATCATATTCGGAAGTGTTAGTACAAATACAGAACCTGTACCAACTATTGACTCCACCGTAATAGTACCTCCCATTTTTTCTACCGCTTCGCGTACCACATATAATCCAACACCTACCCCCTTCGAGGAGACGGTAGCGCGATAAAAAAGTTCAAATATTTTATCCTGAACTTCTTCACTGATTCCAATGCCATTGTCGGCAACGCGTACTGTACCTTTTAATACATCGGTCTGAACAGCAATGTGAATCTTGTGACTCCCGTTTGTTCCTTTTTGAAATTGAATTGCATTTTCAACGATGTGTGAAAGAATAAGATAAAGGCGCAACCGATCGGATGAGAAATCTTCGGGTTGATCAACAATGATGTCTATTTTTATCTGACCGTCATTGATCTCTTTTTTATATCGTGCCAGAATCGCGATAATCAATTCATTCCAATCAATTTTTTTGATGGTGAGTTCACGTTTCGAATTTTCCAGAATTTGTTCCAATTGATCCAGCATATTTTCCATCTTAAAAGCGGATTCTTCTATCAGGTCGAGAAACTGAATGGCGTCCAATTCGGGAACCTCTTTACTTTTGTATAATAGACTTACGAGTCCTTTGATAGACTTCAGGGGACCTCTCATGGAATGTGAGCAACTGGTAACAAATTGGTTGATCACGCGATTTGCCTTCTCCAACTCCACAATTTTTTCTTTGCTGTAATGCGTCATCTTCATAATGATTAATTTAAAGGACGCATCAAAGGTGTTGCAAAAACTTTCCCTGTCAATCAGCGTGAACCGGAATATGAAAAATCAGGTAACTAGGGTTTTTCCTGATAAAAGAGTTTAAAGTGTGCCTCTCCTTTGGTGAATGAAGGTCGGAATCAAAGGGTCACATGCAGTAATTGCAGAAAAGGTGGAAATAATTTTTATTTCTTATGACGACCTAAAGTTTATGCTGAACGACAAGAGGATGTTACTTATTTCGGCTCACTTCAATAAGGCTATTTTCAATCGCGTATTTCACGAGCTGTGCCGTATTGGTGAGGCCTAGTTTATCGTGTATATGTAGTTTATGAGTCTCTACGGTTTTAATGCTGATGAATAAGATATCGGCAATTTCCTTGAGACTTTTGCCATTGGCAATTAAGATCAGTACTTCTTCTTCGCGTTTACTAAGGATTGTTTTCTTTCTGGATGGAAGCCCCTTGCCCACCGTTTCCTTCAAAAAGAAATCCTGAAAAACCAATGCCGTGATCTCCGGACTAAAATAGCGACCTCCTTTGTGAACGGTATCAATGGCAGCATGAAGTACTTTTTGGTCAATATCTTTATTTAGATAACCATCAATCCCTGACTTAATTCCTGCTGAAATAAAGTCCTTGTTAACTTCACTTGAAATCAGGATTATTTTAATAGAAGCGGATTGTTCTTTTATCCAGCGTGTAGCTTCAATTCCTGTCATGCCTTGCATGACAATATCAATGAGAAAAACATCTGGTGGATTTTCCCTGGCAAAATTTACAGCCTCTTCACCGCTGGCCATTTCACCGATCAATTCAACGTCATTCATTTTTTGAAGTAATGAAATAATACCCTGGCGCAGAAGTCCATGGTCATCGGCAATGGCAACTTTGATCATATTCATCATCTTCAAATCATTAATGTATTAACGGCTTCCAACAGCACATCAAGAGTACTTGGTTTCTTAAGGTATAAATTTGCTCCGAGTTCCAAAACTTTTTTCTCATTCTCATGCGATGGCATTGCAGAAAATACAAGAATAGGCACATTCTTCCACTTCGATTCGTTGCGAACGAATCTAATAAATTCAAATCCATCCATTTTGGGCATCAGCAAATCAGTGATAATCAGGTTGGGATGCAACTTTTCAAGCATCCACATCGCCTCTTCTCCGTTTGCTGATTCGGATACGATGTAATTTTCCATTGTCAGAAGTTCAGCAATATTGTTGCGTAAATCAACAGTGTCTTCTACCAGCAAAATTTGCTTAGGCATAAGTTAGGGGTAAGGTCACTTTAAACTCACTTCCTTTTCCGACTTTACTTTTCAACTCGATGGTTCCGTTCAAAAGATCAACGGCTTTTTTAACAATCGATAAACCCAAGCCCGTTCCTTCAATTGTACCCACATTACTGCCTCTTGAAAAAGAGGTAAAAAGTTCCTTCAAATCACTTTCCGGAATTCCAATTCCATGATCGCGAATCTGGATTGTTAAATTGTTGTGATCGCTGTCCAACTGCATGATCACTTCTTTTGCATTCGGTGAAAATTTAACGGCATTGGTGATGAGGTTGATAATAATGTTTCGAAGCAATTTTTCATCTGAACGAATTTCGTTTACGGAACTAAAATTCATGAACTGAAGGTGATGTTTTGTTTTCTTGCTTTCAATGACTTCAGCAGCCAGTTTTTCAAAAGTGTTGATATCAATGGTATCAAGATTCACGATGATTTTACCTGCTTCTGCTTTGCCAACGAGTAAAACATCATCCAATAAGTACACCATTTGGTTCACCTGCTTCTCGATGTTGTCGAGCTTTTTGTCGATTTCTTCCTGTGTTAGCTTTTTTTTGTGCTTCCGAACAAAACCGGTGGCTAATGAAATTGTTGAAAGAGGAGTTCGGAACTCATGCGAGGCAATGGACACAAATTTGCTTTTCATTTCCACCAACTCCTTTTCTTTTTTAAGCGCTTCATTCAATTCTAGTGTACGATCTTCCACTAGTTTTTCCAGACCCTGTCGGTATTGAATCACTTCTGTCAAATCTTGCCCGACACACAGTGCGCCTATGATATTTTTGTTTTTGTCTCTGCGTGTTGAAATACTCATTAGAAGAATAAGGGATTTACCGGCTTTGCTTGTAATGGGAAGTTCAAACTGAATGGACAGTTTGCCTTCAAAGGTCGCTTCAATGATTTTCTTTGCTTTACTATGTGCCTTTGAATCAATGAAAGTAATCCACTTCTTTCCGAGCGCTTCATTCTTGCTAAATCCTGAAATAATTTCAGTCGTTTTATTCCACTCATTTACATATCCGTTTCGGTCGAAGCCGAAAATGGGGACATTGGCATGATCGATCAGGTCGGTTAGTTCCCTGGCAATGGCCAGAATATTTCCTTCATATTCTTTTTGATGCGTGATGTCACTTTCAATGGCAATGAATTTGGTTAACTCACCCTGGTTATTAAAAACAGGATTGATGCCCATGCGACACCAGTACTTCGTCCCGTTTTTTGCATAATTCAGAATTTCCTCATCAACCGGTTGATGCGCTTCTAAATGTTTTCGGATGCGGGCTAATGTAAAAGGATCAGTTTCTGGTCCTTGTAAAATTCGAGGGGTTTGACCAATGGCTTCTTTTAATGTATAGCCGGTAAGTTTAAGAAAGCTTTCATTCACCCATTCGATTTTTTCTTCTGTATCGGTAATGATCACGATGTTATCGGTTTTGCTGGCAACCAGTGAAAGCTTGTTAATTTCTTCAGTCGATAATTTTCGCTCAGTGATGTCTTGAAGAGATCCCACCATGCGAATGGCTTCACCCGTTTTATCACGGACGATAGTACCGCGATCGTGAACAAAGGCATAATGGCCATCGGATTTCTGAAAGCGGTATTCGCTTTCCCATTTAAATCGGTTACGATCGTTTAATGCAGTGATAATCGACTTTTCCACTCCAACAAATTCATCTCCATGAACTTTTTCGCTCCAGAATGATAAAGGCACCGTGCCCTCAACCGAATAACCAAAGAGTTGAAAAAGCCCTTCACCCCAAACAATTTCATTCCGTATAATATCCCAATCCCACACGGCATCTCCGGTGGTATCCAGAACAATTTCATATCGCTCATTCATGGAGCGAAGATTTTGTTCGGCAATAATTTGGTCGGTCACATCCTGCATGGCACCAATCATGCGAATGGGTTTATTATTCCGATAGACAATAAAGGCGCGATCGAGTATATATTTATATTTTCCATTGGAGCAACGGTATTGGTATTGTGATGCCCAATTCTCTGATTGGTTGTTAAAAGCTTCAGCCAGTTCAGCATTCACCCTTTCATAATCCATCGGATGTAATTTTTCTTTCCACCAATTATTCGATGAATCCACTTCCCACTCAGTGTATCCAAATATGGTTTCGGTTCCATGATTCCATATTTCATAATCATGTTCAATGTCCCAGTCCCAAATAGCATCGTTCGTTGCTTTTGAAACTATTTCATGACGATCGTTGTATTCTTTCAACACATCGTTTATCATTTTTCGCTGTGTAACGTCCCTGTAGTTTGCCACCACGCCTTGTACACTTGGATCATTTAACAGATTTGTAATAATCCCTTCCAGCCAGATGTAATTTCCGTTCTTATGGAGAAATGGGAATTCAAAAGGGAAGGGTTCAGCCGGATTTTTAAGTATTTTTTCGAATATTTCATCATAACGATTTGAATACTCAGGTTGGATGTAGCCTTTCAGTGATTGATGTAATCTTTCCTCCAGAGAGTATCCCAGTATTCGTTCTACCGATGGACTTTGGTATAGTACATTCGAGTCAGCATCTGAAACCACAATGCCATCGGTGATGTTCTCAATGAGCGAGCGAAAGTATTTTTCGTTGGCCGCGAGCTTTTCTTCCGATTGCATCTTCTCGGTTACATCACTCACCAACGACATAATGGTCATGACTTCACCATTGGAATCCTTTTGTACAGAGTTAAACCATTCACACCAAATTATATTTCCTGATTTTGTGTTTGCCCGGTTTACAAAGCGATTTCGGCTCACTCGCCCCGATGTTAATTCAGCGGCCTTTGCTAATGCAATCGGAAGATCACTTTCATATACTGCGTTAAATCCTTGTTTTTGTAAATCATGGTATTCTTGAAACGACCAACCGAAAATCTCTTCTGTTCGGGGAGACCAGTGTTTTACGTTAAACTGATCATCCCATTCGACAAAGCCCAAGGGTGAATTTTCAATGTGAAATAGCAATTGATGATGCGCACTTGCCAAATCTTCCTCCGTTTTTTTTCTGGCCTGCCGAACAGTATGGTTATCCATAGCCTGTGTAATCGCTGAAGGCAAGCGTTGCATACGGTCTTTTAATATGTAATCCACGGCTCCGGATTTCATCACACTTACTGCAGTTTCTTCCGAGGTTGTGGAGGTAATAAGGATTAATGGAATGGTAATATTTCGATCGCGCAGAACACGCAATGCGCCAAATGAATCGAATGTCGGAAGCGAATGATCGGAGAGAACAATATCAGGTAAAAACTCATTCAACAAACGAACAAAGTCTTTTTCATTATCGACCACTTTAATGTCGAAGGATAATCCGCTTTTTAATAATTCCCTGTTCACGAGTTCGGCATCTGTGCGCAGATCTTCAAGATGAAGTATTTTTAATTTCTGTTTCATGGCTATCCACTCTGTTATGATGTAGTTAGACGGGTGGCTGATTCAAGAGTACCCAGTACAATCCAAGATCCGCCACAACTTTATGAAACCCTTCAAAATCAACAGGCTTCACGATATAACTGTTGACACCCAGTATATAACATTTCTGAATATCGGGATCTTCTTTGGATGACGTGAGAATAACAACGGGTATAGTTTTTGTTAGTTCATTGGATTTAATTTTTTCCAATACTTCAATTCCATCTACTTTGGGCATTTTCAAATCCAGTAAAATTACTTTTGGTTTGTGCAGAACATTTCTCCCCGCAAACTTTCCTGTGCCGAAAATAAATTCCAATGCATCGGCACCATCTTTCAAGTGAAATATTTTATTGGTGACATTATTTTTCTTCAACGCACGCATCGTCATTTCAGCATCGTTAGCATTATCTTCAATGAGTAGAATTTCAACTTCGGGTTGGTTCATATGTCTTTAATTTAAATTATTTAACGCATCGTTTGATTGAGGAAGACTAAAGTAGAAAGTTGCTCCTTTTCCAATTTCACCTTGTGCCCAAACCCGGCCACCGTGTTTGCCAATGATACGGGAGACAATGGCTAACCCAACCCCCGTACCTTCAAATTCTTCCTGACTGTGAAGGCGTTGAAATACCTGAAACAGTTTGTGAGCATAGTTCATGTCAAACCCGTTACCGTTGTCGGTTACAGAATAAATCACTTCTTCATTCACTATTCTCGATTTGATTTCAATAAAGGGCTTTTCAGTTTTAGAGGAGTACTTAATAGCATTAGAAATATAATTGAACAATACTTGTTTTAACAGGGTTTTATCACCCCATAAGGGTAGAAGGGCATTCACCTTAAATTTAATATGAGCGGAATTAGTGTCGATTTCGTCTATGACATCGCGAACCAGTTGATTCATATTCACTGCTTCTTTCTGAACTTCCTTTCGACCCAGACGGGAGAAGGAGAGAAGATCGTCAATAAGTTGCCCCATCTGCCGGGCGTTTTCCCTGACGGTACCAATGAGTCTTTTACCATTGTCATCTAATAGCGAATTGTAATCCTCTTCCAGCATTTTAGCGTAGCCGTTGACTGCTCGCAACGGTGCCCGAAGATCATGGGAAACAGAATAGGAGAATGATTCTAATTCACTGTTAGCATTCTTCAACTGTGCGGTTCGTTCGTTTACTTGTCGCTCGAGTTCAATATTTAATCCTGCCAATGCTTCCTCCGCCCGTTTGATATCGGTAATGTCACTAACCACAATCATGGCGGCATAGACTTCACCGTCTTCATTTCTAAACGGAACAAATTTGTCTACAATGTGATACGCTGTGCGATTAAAATATTGAACGAAATTTTCGCCCCTTAGTGCTCGCAGAAAACTGGGAAGCAACTCCGCATAGCGATCGGGACTTAATGCATTTTTCGCAAAATTGCCTAAGAGTTTTTCTTTTGTGTGCCCCAGTTTCGTAATGAGATCACCTTCTGCTAATATGAAACGTAGTTCTGAATCAATTATGAATACAGCGGTTTCCGGCATAGATGAAGCAATGGTTCGATAGAGGCGTTCACTTTCGGCTACTTTTTCTTCAGCTTGCTTTTGCCAGGTAATATCCCGGCTAATTCCTACAAGACCAGTGATGATGTTGTTTTCATCTCGAATAGGCACTTTTGTCGTTGCGAGATATTTTCGTTTGCCCGTCAAGGTCATGATCGACTCTTGCTGATTTATGATCGACTTGCCCGACTGAAAAACCAACTGATCATTTTCCAGGTACGATCGGGCAATTTCCGATTCAAAAAAATCTTCAACCGATTTTCCGATGGTTTCGCTTTCGCTTGAAGCTCCCATTAGCTCCACGTTCGCTTTGTTGTTGATAAGGTGTCGCGAATGAAGATCCTTTACATAAATGTAATCGGGCAGGTTATCAATGAGCGTTCTGAGAAGCAAACGCTCTTGGGCAAGTTCTGCTTCGGCCCTTTTTCGCTGATCAATATCCTGAAAGCTGCCATAGATTTTTACACATTTTCCATTTACAAATTCAGTTTCACCAATAGTACGTATCCAGCGTTCATTGTTTTTTGCTGTAACAATTTGCAGTTCTTCGTCCCATGCCTTACCCAACTCAACGGCCTCTTTTACTTTTTGGATAATTAAATCCCTTCCTTTTCCTTCTTTGTAAAAGTTAATACCTGTTTCTAAATCAGGGATATAACCGTCTTCAGTTTCGTGAATTTCTCTTGTTAGATCGCTCCAATAAACGGTTCCTTTTATTAAATCTACTTCCCAGCCACCGATGCGTGCAAGAGTATGGACTTTATTTAAGAGAACTTCCAATTCCTTGCGATGTGTTACATCACGAAAATTGAAGACAATTGCATTTAAACTTTCCTCGCCTAACCAATTCACAATAGAGCCCTCCAACCATAAATAATGTCCGTTCTTATGCTTATTCCGGAACAGAACCTGAATTGACATCTTCGGATTGCTCAGAACCAATTCCTTAATACTTTGCAGATACGCTACATCATCGGGATGGACATTCGGAGTTCTGGGTTGATTTTCCAATTCTTCATTGGTCCATCCCAAGACGCGGGATGCAGATGGGCTACGATAGGTCACGCTGAAAGATTCGTCCAGGAGTGAAATCACATCATTTGAATTTTCAATTAGCGCACGGAAGCGCTTTTCGTTCGATGCCAATTTTTCTTGTGCTTTTTTTTGTTCTGTTACATCTCTGAAATTGGTAATGATGCCTTTGATGGCTTCATCGTGAAGCATGTTAATAGCCGTGCCTTCTACCCAAATGAAATGACCTTCTTTGTGTTTGATCCGATAACTAATCGGAATGATTTTTTCCGGATTGGATTTAATATCGTTCAAAAACGATACCATTTTTCCACGATCTTCCGGATGCACGAGCATGAAGTCACCTTCTTCTTCAATGTCTTCATTTTTCCAGCCGGTAATGCGCTCCAGGTTAGGACTACGGTAGATAGGTTTGAAATTCTCATCCGACAATCGAATAATGTCATTGTTATTTTCAATCAGTCCTCTGAATCTCTTTTCGTTTTTAAGAATATCTTCGGTACGTTCTATGACTCTTTGCTCCAGTTCGCTATTTAATTTACTCAACGCTTCCTCTGCCCTCTTACGTTCGGTTATGTCACTGATAAACCCGATGAAAACATACTTTCCCTTTACCAATGTGGGTGAAATGGATATCCCGGCATCAAATGTTGTATTATCCTTGCGCAAGGCGTGTAGTTCTATTTGCTTGTTTAATATCGGACCTTTTCCTGTTTTTAAAAAATGTTTCATTCCCTTTACATGCGCATCCCGAAACTGCTCAGGAATAATAGTATCGTGCAGATGCTTACCGCTCACTTCAGCAGCACTCCAGCCGAATATTGTTTCTGCCCTGGGATTCCACCGCATAATTTTTCCGTCCTCATCAATTACAACTACTGCATCGGGAGCATTTCTGAATATGGTTTGTATTTGCTCTTCACTTTCTTTCAAAGCCATTTCCACTTTTTTTCGATCTGTGATATCACGTGCGACACAGTAGAGTTTTCCAGTTAGTAAATTTGGAGTAGCGTTCCAATCCAGATATAGGTAACTACCGTTATTTCTTCGGTAGCGATTTATGAAATTTATCGTCAGTTCCCCTGCTTTAAGTCTATCGTATTCTTGAAGCGTGTCTGCAACATCATCGGGATGAACGAATTCAATAAACGGAGTTTCACAAAATTCTTTTTCTGAATACCCTAACACTTTCCCAAAGTTGATGTTAATGTTTTCAAAACACCCAATTCCGTTTGCAATACCGCACAGGTCGTTGGTGTTGTTAAAGAAATGTTCAAATTCTTTTAATTTTCCTTCCGCTTTTATTCGCTCGCTAATATCTCTTACCAAAACAATACTACCAACAAGATTGCCTTGTTCATTTTTTAGTTTAGATGCAGTTGCCATTACATTTACAGCTCTGCCAGACTTGGTATGATATATAACTTCCCCTTGCCAAAAATCATTCTCCATTAATACATCACGAATCTCATTCAATGTTTGGGCACCATACGTAATATCTAAAATTTCAAGTGCATTTTTTCCTAATACTTCTTCACTTTTCCACTCTAATAATTTTTCAGCCGGATAGTTCCATCTTGTGATATTGGATTCATTGTCGGCCGTGATAACCGGATCCTGAATATTGTCAGCAATGCTTGCAAGGAAACTGACCTTGTCTAAAGTTTGTGATAGTTGATTCTTTGCCTGTAATAGCTCATTAGTTCTCTCCAATACTTTTTGGTCAAGTTCAGCGTAGAGTTGGCGAATTTCCTCCTCTGCTTTCTTTCGTTCTGTGATATCGGACCGGATGGCAATGTATTGATACGGTTTACCTTGTGTATTCAGGAAAGGCACAATGGTGGTATCGACCCAATAAATAGTTCCGTCTTTTGCTTTGTTCTTTAACTCGCCTTTCCAGATTTTTCCGGCCGTGATGGTTTTCCATAAGTTACCAATGAACGCTTTTGAATGATGTCCAGAGTTGATAATACGATGATCTTTTCCAATGAGTTCTTCTTTCGAATACTTTGAAATTTTGCAGAAGTTTTCGTTTACGTGTTGAATAGTGCCATGCTGATCGGTGATGGCGACAATGCTGGATTCATCCAGTGCGTGTTGATAGGCTGTGATGAGCAACATGCTTTTTCTTAATTCTTCGGTTTGCTCCAGAACAATGCGCTGCAAAGCTTCAGGACTTTTTAGCTGAAGCAACTGAGGTGTTATTTTGACAAGTGCAAATACAGTGGCAAGTGAAATAGCAGCGGTTACAAAACGAATCAGCGCACTTAACCGGTAAGCAGGCCACCAAAATATAGATGCATCAATTAAATGCGTTAAACCACATGCCAGAATAAAAAGAACAAACAGAATTACAACAAGTCGGAAAGAGGATTGCTGCCTCTGTTTATTTATAAAGTACAACAGAATGAGTGGAATAAGAAAATAGGAGAGTGCGATTGTGAGATCGGATAAAATGTATAACCATCCATGAAACGGAGACCAGAGTCCGCATTGCCATCTTGCCGGCCACCATTGCGTTTCAAAAAGGCCTGAGAAAAATGTCTTTATCTGATTGCCCAGATTTTCATTAGCGACTGCTGTTTTTGGTGTTGTGCAAACAGTAAGTGGCGTTGATGATAGTGCAAAAAGTGAATCGGTTTTAGGTTCATCTGTATAGGTAAATGAACTGATCGTGAAGAGTGAAATAAAAGTAAATAGTTTTTTCATGACGATAACGATTTTTAGTTAGATCGATAAAGGTCAGGTAGCCGATTGTGCAACGAGCTAAAGACGTTCTTCCATCTTCTTTGGTTCAGCAATATCTATTTCGGAGAAAAGCCGGGCGTAATATGATCTTCAAAAGTTCATCTAGATTACACACAAAGCGCACCCACATGAAAAACAGTGTATAGATGAACTACTCCAATATATAGATTAATGGTGTCTTTGGCAAGATAGATTTGATGGTTGATGTGTTATGTTCTTCAAGAATGACAATTGTAATGCAATTTTAATATCTCAAACATGAGGTATACATATGCTGATGTTGGGTATTTTATTCTACATCAGATTCTGCATGATCCTTTGGAAGAATCGGCCTGTAAATTCTGATCAGGATTTTTCTTATCCACTTTCATAATTCATCTTTTAGGGATTTTGATTTTTGATTCTTTACTGCTTCTGTGAGGGTGTTGGAGACAGAGAATACCTGATTTAATGCAAATCAGGTATTCTCTATCGGAAGTCGATGATACACACTTCAATTTTGATCCATCATTCAAACGAAAAGATTATGAAAACGAAAACTCTATTACAGATCGCACAAGGTATTTTGATTATCATATTATCAGCTTTCTTGTTTTTCAAAAAAGCAGATGCACAAACACGCTACTCTGATCAACGTGATCACCTTGGTTTTACTGCATCCTTTGGCACAAGGTCAAACAAAGTGTCGAGCAACTATGCTGCTATTGATAATATGAAGCTGGTAGAAGAAGGCGGATCGGCCGGGTTGATTTGGGGAAGTAAAATAGTAGAAACCAAACTAACCATTGGATTCTATTATTCATCTTCAAAGGTTCCGCATACTACAGACCTCATGGAAATTGAGAGTAGCACAAACTTTTATCCTCTCAGTGCATTAACAAAGAAAATACATATTGTTGAACCTTATGTGACAGGTGGTTTTTCTAAAAACTATTATAAACTTCATGGGTACTACATTGGTGAACAGCCCAAGGGAGTGAATCATAGCGTGGCCATCGAGCCGTATTTGGGAAGTCTTGATGTGTATTTGTTTTCAATTGGCTCTGGAATCGATGTTAACCTGGGAGATAAATTTCAGTTTATCAAACTCTTTGCAGACGCAAAATACAGCAGCCCTTTCGCGTCAATAAAATCAACCGTATTTAAAGATACGCGCCTCTCGAATCAAATGACGATTAATGTTGGTGTAAGTTTTGGCATGAACCGGTTAAAATAACTCCGAACAAAACACAAGCCATTCAAAGGCCAGGCAATGAATTTCCCCAATGATATAATCGAAAAGGACACTATTATGAAATTACTAATCCTGCTGATATTAATTCTGCACATCAACAATGCCATTGGGCAGAACGCAATAGCAAGCGTGGGATTGGAGAGAACTGTTGCCGGAACGGAGTCTCAGTTTGCTATGGGTTATGAAAATAAAAAGGAATGGTCATTGGGTGTATTCTATCAAACTAAAATCACGCTAAAACCTTTTGAAATGCAAAAAGCTAATAGTAGTGCATCATGGTATGGAATATACCTGAGTGCACCACTGGTACGGTTTACTAAAATTAGTCTGTATGCTCAGATGAGAACCGGGTTAGTGGAAAATCAATTTATCGTTTTTGTGCCTTCACTGGAAACCAAAGTACGATTAACGCAGCGATTTTCAGTAACGGTAGGGAGTAGTTTCAGACATACCTACCCGGCTTTTTTATTAAAGGCCAATGTCAGTTTGTTTAAGAGTCAAGTTCATAAAAGATCACAATCCATTTATAAATAAAACCAACAATCAATATGAGAACAATTAAACCACTACTCTTTTTGGGCTGTGTACTAATAGGAGGAGTAACCTTTGTAGTTGCTTTAATTTTTTTGATGTCCCACTTGTAACGCGTATGACTTTTGAAAATTCAGCAATGACAAATCTTCCATTGCTTGTGTAACTATCTGGAGCCAGAACTAATCATATGAAAAACGTCCATCAATTCTGTTTTATTCTGTTATCCATCGTTTTCTTCCAGTGTGAATCTGAACCTGATTTGGCACGGCAGTTTATAATTGAAAAAGGAGAGCATTTTGCCTCGCCACGGTTGGTCGAAACCTTACAATCAACCCGGCTTACTTTTATAGCGAAGTTTGATCCGTCTTGTCAGTATGTATTGAGCGATACCTGTTTTCAGGATTCTAAGAATAAACTTCTTGGATTTTCAGATTGTAATTCGTTACACCATGAGAACAGTGCTCGCTTTACCTGGCAATGGCTTCACGACAGGCTCGAAATTTTTGCGTACTGTTATGTAGATGGCACTCGTGTGGAGCAATTTATTTCTACGGTGGAGCTGAACCAGGAAAATCAGTATGAAATTCAGTTGTCGGATGATGCTTACACCTTTTCTGTCAATAATCAGGAGCCTGTTAGAATTGCAAGGGGTACCACGTGTAACACTGGTATCTATTATGTCCTATGGCCTTACTTTGGCGGAACGTTGCCTGCTCCGCATGATATCCACCTTTCCATCAAGATGATGTACTAAATTATCATTCTTGAAAAATAAACATAGTTCTAAATTCAAGAGATTGGTTTAGATCAAATGTCCCATCTCCATCTCGAAAGCTGATGCTCGCACCGGCATCCGTTCGTCATTTCTGTTTACTGTGATCCTCTATTCATCTTATTCCAGGCTTCCTGCATTTCTTATGCACATGTGAAGCGATTTGTGCTTCCATTTAATTTAGGGGAAAACGACTTAAACCTTATTCATCCACAGAGAAAAAGACAGGGATTCCCTGATTTATTGCAAATCAGGCATTGCCTGTCGGACCGTCCTTGTATCCAATCGACCTTTGATTCATCAATCAGCGAATTAGAAGCGTCAGCCCTGATTCTGATAAAAATTCAATGATTAAATCCTCTCAACGACAAAAAAGACAGGTCACATGGTTAAGAACAATATGAAGCAAGAATTAAACAAAGCAGGCGTTACTCCTGACTCCAAACTGCTCAACATCGACTTTGATCTTCACACGGATGGAGACGCGGAATTTAAAATTGAATTGATTGATCTGATGATCAACAATGTAAGAGAGCTTCAATGGTCTCTTCGGATTAATACGGAGGTCTTCAGGAAAGTATGCCACAAAGTAAAATCCACTGTCATTATTCTGAACTGCGAAGTACTAAACGGATTGATTGATGAATTGAAAAGTGAGGATATGGAAAACCGATGGAGTAAAACCAATTCGCTGAGCGTGCTCTGTGAAGACATCGTCAGTCAGCTCGAGAAAGAGAAAAAAGAGAATCAATAACATGACATTTTAAAGTATCAGTTTATGAGCGAGTCCATTTCAGAGAGGATTAACGTTTTCCTTACTGTAGATATGCAGACGATCAACGGGTACTTCAACATGCATGATCCGGCTCCGATATACAAAAGACAATTAAGTCATCAGTTGGATGACTACATCATGGCGTGTTCACGACCTGCAAAAAGGTATTCGGTAATCTTCTACAAGTTGAAGTGTACCAGTGATGTCGATAAAGAATATGCCAAGCCGTTGATGTATTCGATTCGAAGACATTACACATTAAAGAAAATCGTTCGTGAGAAAGAATTTGAAAAATTCAGAATTAGAAGCTGGATACTTCTCGGCATCAGTTTAGTGGTTGCCATGTTTTGCCAGGGTATTGTACCGTTGCTGATCGACACCGAAAATCCAGTGTTAAGACCACTGAACAACAGTCTTGACATTTTTAGCTGGGTGCTTTTATGGCGGCCTATTGATTTACTCCTTTTCTCATGGAATCCTCATCTGAAAGATATTTCATTATTGGAAAAACTGGCAACCGCTGAATTAATCATCATCGAAAATGAAAAGTAGCATCGTTTTCTATCTTATTGTTTGTATGGGGCATTTCGCTGCTGCGCAAATCAACGGTGGATTGGAACAGTATACATACCTAAGCAAGAATACATTACCAACCATCGTTCCCATTGCCCACATTCAAAATGAAAAGTGGTATGGCGAAGTGCGGTATAATTATGAAGAGTTAAAAACCTTCTCAGTGTATGTGGGAAAAATATTTTCGGGTGATGAAGATAACCATTCCTATGCGATCATTCCGGTGGTCGGGATGGTGATGGGAAAATTTACCGGGGGTTCTGTCGGACTGGATGTAACCTTCACTGACCACGATTTCTTTTTCACTTCTCAGTCGCAATACACATTTGCGAATACTAATCGCCATCAAAATTTTATGTACAGCTGGTCTGAGCTAGGCTATGAACCTTCTCAATGGATTTATGCAGGGTTGGCGTTGCAACATCTCCAGCTTTTTCAGAAAGCTGAAGAACCTATGAGTTATGTATGGGGTGGCATGGTTGGGTTCAATTTGGGTCGATGGACCATTCCACTTTACAGTTTTGATCCCTTTAGTAACAGCCGGTATTTTATACTGGGACTGAATTTCGGATTTGGAACAAATACAAACAGGCACATTCGATAAGTAGAAATAACCACTTTGACATTAACACTTTATTTTATGCTTCACTATCTTCCTTTCACATCCCCACCTGATCTTTTACTCGTCATTGTCTGGCAAGGTATGTTATTTAATATAGGTGCTATCATTGGAGCATTAGCGGTGATCTTTATCCTTTATGGAGTTAGGGTCAGCAGACTAAAAGATCAGAAAGCAACGGCAATGCAACAAGCCCTGAAGCAAAGTGAATTATTGACCTACTCGATTGAAAGCGAGCAAAAGGCGCGCGAAGAAGCAAAGCTGGCAAATCAAACGAAAAGTGATCTTCTGGCGCGAATCAGTCACCAGGTAAGAAGTCCTTTGAATGGAGTAATCGGTATGGCTTCCTTACTAAAGGAAACCCCGCTAACTGCCGAACAGCGGGAGTATTGCGAAACCATTCAAAACTGCGGAGAGAATCTGCTGACCACTATTAACGACATTTTATTTGATGATATCCTGGCCTATTCCAAAATCGAATCGGGAAAGGTAGGAGGAGAGAAAGATTTTGATTTACGAAATAGTATTGAGGAGGTATTGGATGTATTCGCAAGTAAATCGGCAAAGGCAGGATTGGAATTGATATATCAGGTCGATCACAATGTTCCATCGGTCATCATTGCCTACAGCATGTGGATTCGTCAGATACTGATGAACCTGGTAGAGAATGCCGTTCGGTTTACACAGCATGGTGAAGTTCTTGTAAAGGTTCAGCTGATACGTACTATCAATGACAATACAATTGAACTTGGTTTTGAAATATCAGATACAGGGACCGGTATTGCACCCGATAAATTGAAGGCGCTGTCCAAAGAGTTTTCACAATCGGATCATTCAAAGCAAAATCAACGAAGCGCAAGTGTGGGCCTTGCTATATGCAAAAAGTTGATTGACGTTATGGGTGGGAGGATTACCATTGAAAGCAAGGTAGGAAAGGGTACTACGGTTCTCTTTACGCTCAATGCCAAAGCCAGTATACAGCCTGTACGAAATCACATTTTGCAAGGTATGGGTGGTAAGAAAGTTTTGATCATTGATGATAACGCAGTCAGTTTGGATGCCCTTAAAAGTCAAATAGAAGAATGGAAACTTTTACCCGTGGCCGCTTCATCGGGAAAAGAAGCATTGGAGATTTTAATGAAGTCTTCCGATTTTCACTTGGTACTGACAGATATGAACATGCCGGATATGGATGGTGTATCCATCGCGAAGGCCATACGAAGGCAACTTCCCAGTGTGCCCATTATCTTATTAAGTAATGATGGCGATGAAAGCTTCAAAAAACACCCTGGGCTTTTTAACTCCGTATTGAGTAAGCCCATTAAGCAGCATATTCTAAGTGAACATATTTTTAGTAACCTGAAACACGTTGGCGAAACCTCTGCTACGAAGGAACAATTTTCCAAGCAGAAACTATCCATTGATTTCAGCCTGCAATATCCACTTCGTATTCTCATAGCCGAAGATGATCGTGTCAATCAGAAATTATCCATGCGGGTACTGAGTAAGCTGGGCTATAATCCGGATATCGCGCAGAACGGAAAAGAAGTATTGGAAATTGTCAGCCAGAAAAATTATGATATCATTTTGATGGATGTTGAAATGCCGGAAATGAACGGGCTGGAAGCAACACGTATGATTCGTCTTTGCCTTACAACACAGCCAGTCATTATAGCCATGACAGCCAATGCCATGCAGGGTGATCGTGAAGAATGTATCAATGCCGGAATGGATGATTATATCAGCAAGCCGGTAAACATTGAAGAGCTGGTTATCCTGCTGGAAAAATCTGCTTTACAAATCAAAACGAAGCAATAATCTCAAAACGAAGAGTAAACGGAATGGATTACATATGAAATGCTTTGCGAAATTCTTATTCATCTTGCTAGCGACAAGTATGGCTACTCATACATTGGCTCAACGTCCCGATTTACAATTCGAGCACATTGATACAAAAAACGGGTTAGTCAAGAATTTTGTGAATAAAACTTTACAGGATGATATTGGCATCATGTGGTTTGCTACAGAGAATGGACTAAATAAATTTGATGGCTCTAATGTTAGTCTCTATCAGCATAGCCCTAAAAATAATAACAGCCTTCAGTCGAATGACATTCGTTCAATCTATGAAGACAAGAAAAAAAATTTATGGATAGGAACCCGTAAAGGACTTCATCTTTACGACCGCAGAAATGACAATTTTATCTGGTATAGCAATCTCCAACAATCAATCGAAGCGATCTGTGAAGATCGGTTTAACCACCTATGGGTTTCGACAGGCAATGGTGAATTATACATTGTGGATCGAATTTCAAAAAAAGTATCTACCTACTCCCATGCGGACACACCTGTTGACAATATCGGGGCATTCTCAAGTTTATTTGAAGATAGTGAGGGCGTGCTTTGGTATGTCAATGAAAAGGAAATTCAAGTTATTGATCGCCTAAATAAAACCGTTATTAAAACAGGTTTAAAGATCAATTCGGCTACCTGCATATTTGAAGATGGTAAAAATCAATTGTGGTTCGGCAGTCGCAAAGACGGATTGTTTTTATACGACAGAAAATTGAATAAATGCAATCAATATTTATATAATCGCCAGGATTCAAGCGCTCATTCTAAGTATGCTATTTATTGTATCACCGAAGATCATACAGGGAAATTGTGGATTGGTAGAGAACACTACGGTCTTGATATTCTGGATGTAGATCGGAAGACATTTTATAATTATTATCCCAACGCATTCGATGGGGAAAGTTTAGGTAGTCACACCATCTACTCCTTCTGCCGCGACCGGAATAACAGTATTTGGCTGGGTACCTTTAATGGAGGTGTTAATCTGGCACGGGTACAAAAATTTGGTCATTTTAAAAACAAGGGAAATGACCTTGACGGGTTAAACCACAATAATATTCTTTCTTTTTGCGAAGATCGATTGAAAAATATTTGGGTAAGTACAGATGGAGGGGGTTTAAATTATTATGAAACATTAAAAGGAAAGTTTGTCCATTATCTTCATGACTCAAAAAACGCAAAAAGTATCAGCAATAACTTTGTTACAAATGTTATGGAAGACCATGCCGGTACCATATGGGCAGGCTTTTGGGATGGCGGACTGGATAAATTTAACAAGGCCAATAATGAGTTCATCCATTATCGGCACGACCCGTTAAACCCAGCTTCGCTGGTGAGTAACAATGTATGGAAGATATTTGAAGATAGTGATTTTAATTTGTGGATTGGCACCACAACTGGACTAGACCTATTGAATCGTTCCACGCGGGAGTTTACTCATTATAACAAAGCCAATAATGGCCTCAGTGAGAATTCCATATTTGATATTTTTGAAGATTATGATCACAACATCTGGGTTGGTACACCAAATGGATTAAACTTGCTGAATAAAAAAGACAGTACGTTTACAACTTTTTTTAATCGCGAAGACGATCCTAAAAGCCTCAGTGATGATGAGATTCTATCGCTCTTTCAAGATTCCAAACTCCGACTTTGGATTTGTACTCGCAACGGTTTGAATCTATATAATAAGGAAACGAACTCGTTTACAATCTATTCTGAAAAAGATGGACTGGTCAGTAATTCAATATGTAGTGTGCTGGAAGATCGAAAAGGAAATCTTTGGATTAGTACTCAAAGTGGAATAAGTGTTTTTAATCCAGACACCCACAGTGTTCATAATTATAATGCTCAAGATGGCCTGCAAGACAATGAGTTCAAACAATTAGCGGCATTAAAAACAACTCGTGGAGTGATGCTTTTCGGTGGCAATAACGGCTTCAACATGTTTAACCCTGACAGTATTGTCTCCAATACTTATGTTCCACCCATTATCTTTACTGATTTTAAAATTTTCAATAAATCAGTTCATAATGCTGATGTCAATTCCGTTTTAAAAGAACACATTTCTGAAACAGATACCATCACTCTTTCCTATCAGCAGTCCGTGTTTTTCATTGAGTTTGCTGCATTGAATTATGTTGATCGTGAGAAGAATAATTACGCTTACAAGATGGAGGGATTTGATAAGGAGTGGAGTTTTGTTGGAAATGCCCGCACAGCAACCTATACAAATCTTGATCCGGGGGAGTATACCTTCCACGTTAAAGCCTCCAATAATGATGGCGTCTGGAATGAAGAAGGAACCTACATTACCATTGTCATTACGCCTCCCTTTTGGAAGACCTGGTGGTTTAGGATTATTATCGCGCTTTCTGTTTTAGGTGCAATCCTTTCATTCACCACAGCACGCATGAAGATGATTAAAAAACTCAGAGTGAAGCTGGTGAAGAAAATTCACGATAGTACAGCTGCCATCAATGCTCAAAAAAAAGTATTGGAGCTGCAGGCGGAGGATATGTATACCCTGAATTATCAGCTGCAGACACAGACCGATTCCTTACGGGAGGTTAACAATGAACTTCAGCTTCAACGAGAAGAAGCGGAGCATGCCAAGCAAGAGGCAGAGAAAGCCAATCAGGCCAAAAGTATTTTCCTCGCCACCATGAGCCACGAAATACGAACACCGATGAATGGTGTGCTGGGCATGGCTTCATTGCTGGCCGAAACTACACTTACTCCTGAACAGAAAGAATATACCGATACCATCAGTGGGAGCGGAGAAGCCTTGCTTACTGTTATTAACGATATCCTCGATTTTTCAAAAATTGAATCGGGCAATCTCGAACTCGACAATCATATTTTTAACTTAAGACAGTGCATTGAAGACGTAATGGATGTCTTCGCACCGAAGGCTGCTCAGAAAGGGATTGATCTTATATATCAAATTGATTATCGCATACCGACTCAGATTATCAGTGACAGTCACCGCATTCGACAAGTCCTCCTTAATCTCATTGGCAACGCCATTAAGTTTACCCATCAGGGTGAAATTTTTGTTGAAATCGATTTGATAAAAATAGAGGAGAGTCAACTTGAACTATCTTTTCTTGTTCGCGATACAGGCATTGGAATATCAAAGGATAAGCATTCACGGTTATTTAAATCCTTTTCGCAAGTAGATTCAACAACCACCCGCAAATACGGTGGCACGGGTTTGGGCCTGATAATTAGTCAGCGATTAATTGAATTAATGGGCGGAACCATAAAAGTGGAAAGTGAGCCGGGAGTTGGAACGGCTTTTCATTTTAATCTGAATTGTCAGATTAATCAAGCGTTGATTCGATCATCGATGCACATCAATGCCGAGAGCGATGAGGGTAAGAAAGTTTTACTAGTCGATGATAATGCAACGCACCTCAATGTGTTGAAAGACCAGCTTGAGCAATGGGGCATGGTGACTACAGTCGCTTCTTCGGGATCGGAAGCCTTGAAAATCCTTTTACAACAGGAGCCGTTTGATCTTGTTATTACCGATTTGCTAATGCCGGAAATGGACGGTATTCAATTAACAAAATTGATCCGAGCCGAACATCCTTCTATCCCTGTCATTCTGCTTTGTTCCATTGGTGATGAATGTAAAATGCGACATCCCGAATTGTTTATCACAACTCTAAATAAGCCAATAAAACAACAGCAACTTAAGAACGCACTTCATTTGGTATTCCATCCGGAATATGGATTGACCGTGTTGGATGAACAAAAACCCAAGCAAGTATTATCAAAGGATTTTGCATTAAAATATCCGCTTCGGATTTTAATTGCTGAAGATAATCCGGTGAACCAGAAGTTGACGACAAGAGTGCTCAACAAATTAGGGTACCAGAACATCATCATTGCTGAAAATGGAATGATGGCAGTTGAAAAATGGGAAGCACAATTTTTTGATGTGATACTGATGGATGTGCAGATGCCAGAAATGGATGGCCTGGAGGCCACGCGATTGATACGTTCCAAATTACATTCTCAACCCGTAATTATTTCTATGACCGCTAATGCTATGCCAGGCGACCGGGAGACTTGCTTAGAGTCGGGTATGGATGACTACATCAGCAAGCCTGTTCATATTGAAACAATGGTTGTCATACTTGAAAAGTGGGCAATTCATATCAAAGAAAAATTGTCCACTATTTAAAAAGTATGGAAATGAAGAATTTAATAACATCGATTTCGAGCCAATCCTTTTCTTTTTCTATGCGGAGCGCTAGCCTTTTACTTTTGGTGGTGTTTATGCACACTCTTTCCCATAGTGTATTTGCCCAGATGCAGAATTTAAAATTCGAACACTTGGGTACTATTCAAGGTCTATCGCACAGCAACGTTATTTGCATGTTGCAAGACAGTCGTGGCTTGATGTGGTTTGGAACCCGCGATGGTCTGAATAAATATGACGGCTATTCCTTTACAGTCTTTAAAAATAGTGAAGGTAATAAAAGCAGCCTGAGTAGTAACATCATAAATGATATTGTGGAGGATACCAATGGTGTTCTTTGGATTGCTACATGGGGAGGTGGTTTAAATCAATTTGATAGAGAGACAGAAAAGTTCAAGTCGTATAGACACGATCCAAATAATAGTCAATCCATCTCCAGTGATTTAATAACCAGTCTTGTGCTCGATGGCGAAGGCATTTTATGGATAGGCACAGATGATGGCGGATTAGACGAATTAAATACAAAAGCGAATACATTTGTGCATCATCGTCATGATCCAAACAATCTGAATAGTATTAGTCAAAACTCCGTTAAAGATGTGTTTCAAGATAGTGAACATACCTTATGGATTGCCACATCCGAAAAAGGGTTGAATCAATATAACACAGAATCGAAAAAATTCTCTCACTATCAACACAATCAAAAAGACGGAAAATCAATCAGCTCAGATAACACTCAGATTATTTTCGAAGATTCACATCATCAACTTTGGATTGGCACGCGGGGAGGAGGAGTAAATTTATTCAATCCTTCAAAGCACGAATTTCAAAGATTACATATGGACGCGGAAAATATAGGAATCTCCCTTGACGTTATTTTGGCAATCAACGAAGATGAGAAAGGAAATATTTGGATTGGGACAGAGCACAATGGAATGTTTATCTATGATATTCGCTTTAACCAACTCTCCCATTTAGAACAAGACAACATTGATCCGGCAAGTCTAAGCAACAACTCTGTATGGACCATTTATAAGGACGCAAAAAACAATATGTGGGTGGGTACGTTTTCCGGTGATCTCAATCTTTGGAGCACAGATGGTAATCAGTTTACGCATTATCGCCCGAATACTTCCGTCACCAGCCTGAGCCATGATAAGGTACTGAGCATTTTTGAAGACTCGAAAGAAAATCTATGGATTGGTACCGATGGAGGAGGGGTGAATCTTCTTGATCGGAAGACCTGCCACTTTACACATTACAAACATGAAGAAGGAAACGTTAGCAGTATTGGTGGAGATTTTGTGTTGAGTATACTCGAAGACAGTAACGGCAATATGTGGTTTGGCACCTGGGGTAATGGTGTAACTATATTTAACCCTGCGAAGAATACATACAAGCACTTTGAGAATGTTTCCGGAAATCCAAAGAGTTTAAGTAGCAATAATGTATGGTCTATTTTTGAGGATCATAACAAAAATATCTGGCTGGGAACCTATTACGGTGGTCTGAATCTTTACCATCCTGAAGATGAATCATTTTCTCATTTTCAATATGACGTGAACGATACGACCAGCATCAGCAGCAATAAAATCAATTCTATTTTTGAAGATACGAACAATCAACTCTGGATCGGTACCGATGGAAGTGGATTAAATCTTTTTGATAAAAGCACAAAGCGCTTTACTCATTTCAAACATAGTGAAACAGAAAATAGTATCAGCAGTAATATTGTGGGTAGAATTCGTGCTGATCATTCCGGAAACCTATGGATTGGAACTGCGGAAGGACTAAACTATTTTGATCTTCTTACCAGGAAATTTACAACGTATCGCACATCGGATGGTCTACCCAATGACGCCATTTTTGGCATAGAAGAAGATGATAAAGGACGTCTCTGGCTAGGCACAAACAAAGGCCTATCCATGTTTGATGTAGCTAAAAGAAGCTTTACTAATTTTGATATTACCAACGGATTGCAATCCAATGAGTTTAAACAAAATGCGAGTTTCAGAAGTCGTTCCGGCATAATGTATTTTGGGGGTAACAATGGGTTCAATGAATTTTCCCCTGATAGTGTATCCATAAAGTCTTACGATCCTCCCATTGTATTAACTGATTTTCAGTTATTCAACAGGTCCGTTACAATAGCAGATAGGTTGAATTCAAAATCTCCCTTGCTGAAACATATTTCAGAGGCAAACACAATAACGCTTTCCCCAAATCAATCTGTATTTTCAATTGAGTTCGCATCGCTTAACTATGTTCACCCTATGAAAAAGCAATACCAATATATGCTCGAGGGATTTGACAAGAGTTGGAACATTATAGGAATAAAAAGAACAGCCACCTACACCAACCTTGATCCGGGTGAGTACATTTTCAAAGTGAAGGGTCTTGACAATAAAGGGAAGTGGTCTGAGAATATGAAGACATTAAAAATTGTGATCATTCCACCATACTGGAAAACCTGGTGGTTCAGAATTTTGGTTAGTCTTTCTACTTTTGGATGTGTCCTTTCTTTTGTCCTGTTCAAAATGAAAAGAACGAAGCTTTACAAAATCAGACTGGAACGAAGAATACAAGAAAGCACTGCTGAAATAAATGGGCAAAAAGAGGCACTGGAAGCACAGGCAGAGAATATGCATACATTGAATGACCAGTTGCAGGGACAGACTCAGTTTTTACAGCAGATTAATGACGAACTTCAAGTTCAACGAGAAGAAGCAGAGCAATCCCGAAGCGAAGCGGAGCAAGCCCGTCTCGAAGCAGTAAATGCGAATGAGGCGAAGAGTATTTTTCTCGCTACGATGAGCCATGAAATACGAACTCCCATGAATGGTGTGCTGGGCATGGCCTCACTATTGGCGGAAACTTCACTTACACCAGAACAAAGAGAATATGCTGACACCATCACAGGAAGTGGCGAAGCACTGCTCACTGTTATTAATGATATACTTGATTTTTCAAAAATAGAATCAGGGAATCTTGACCTTGACCTTCATGCCTTCGACTTGCGTCAGTGCATAGAGGATGTGATGGATGTGTTTGCCACAAAGGCAGCACAAAAAGGTTTGGATCTGGTGTACCAAATCGATTATCAGATACCCGCTCAGATTATTGGTGACAGCCACAGGCTGCGACAAATCCTGCTCAACCTGATCAGCAATGCCATGAAATTTACGCACCAGGGAGAAATCTTTGTAGGGATAGATTTACTTAACGCTGGAAACAATCAACTTGAACTTGCCTTCCAGATCAGAGATACCGGTATCGGTATACCACAGGATAAAATTTCGCGATTGTTCAAAGCTTTCTCTCAGGTTGATTCTTCTACAACGCGCAAATATGGAGGCACAGGCTTAGGACTAGTAATCAGTCAACGCTTGGTTGAATTAATGGGAGGTTCAATTTCTGTAGAAAGTGAGGCAGGGATGGGCAGCTCATTTGGATTCACAATTAAAAGTTCGGAAAGTCAGCAATCCACACGACAATATGTGAATGCCACTGCTGGTATTGAGGGTAAAAATGTTTTGGTAGTTGATGATAATGCAACCAACCGAACCATCTTGAAAACTCAGCTTGAACAATGGAAGCTATTACCCACCCTTGCTTCCTCCGGATCGGAAGCTTTGGAAATACTAACACAACAACCGTTCGATCTTGTGATTACCGATATGCAGATGCCGGACATGGATGGTGTGCAGTTGACCAATCTTATTAAAGCCAAATACAATTCACTTCCTGTTATTTTATTGAGTTCGATCGGAGACGAAAGTAAAAAGAAGCATCCCGGATTGTTCTCTGCTGTTTTGAATAAACCGGTAAAGCAATTGCAATTTAATCGTGTTCTTCATTCAGTTCTTAGTCCTGAAGGAAAAGGTATCACGATTGAAGACCAAAAACCGAAACAGATATTGTCAACCGATTTTGCGTTGCGATACCCGCTTCGCATTTTGATAGCCGAAGATAATCCCATCAATCAAAAGCTGGCGATTCGTGTGCTTCATAAGTTGGGCTATCAACAAATTGAGATTGCCCATAATGGATTAGAGGCTGTCGAAAAATTTAATGAGAACTTTTATGATATCATCTTAATGGACGTGCAAATGCCGGAGATGGACGGGTTGGAAGCCACACGAATGATACGATTAAAACATCATCTTCAGCCTGTTATTATATCGATGACGGCAAACGCCATGCAGGGTGATCAGGAGGAATGTATAAAAGCAGGAATGGATGATTACATCAGCAAACCAATAAAACTTGAGATAGTAATAAACCTGCTGGAAAAATGGGCGTTGAAGATTAAGGAAAACAACGATTTAAAAATATTGAACCCGTAAAGCCATCAGTTTATTGCTCCGGGTTTTGATACGTAAGCCATGCAATTAACCTTATGGAATTGAATAAGTCTGCTCTGCATGAAGGGGCGTACGGCTACAGGAGCAAGGTATAATTCTACTATGGTTTTTTTTCTAACATGTAAGGATTGTTAGGATATCAGATTTCACCCTATAGAAAGGTAAGGGAAAGCCTTACTATCTGGAGATTTTGCTTCGTTCATCCTGCTTCAAAAGCCAATCCATCGCCTTTTCAATCTATTCTCTACTGATTTCATTCTTCAGCTTATTCTATACGGGTGATGCTGATTTTTTCCAAATCAGAATAGCCCTGATTTCTGGCAGTTCCCATCTGTGCACCTTTGACACATAAACAAAAGAGCACTTAATAAATATCACAAACCATGAAAAAGATTTTCTTCCTCCTTCTGATTGCACTTGGGTTTTACCAGGATGTGCTATCTCAGAACATCGGCATAAATCCCACGGGCGCAACACCAGCGGCCTCGGCTATGCTGGATGTTTCAGCAACCGATAAAGGTTTGCTCGCTCCACGTGTTGCATTGACTGCAACAAACGCTGCGGGCCCAATCACTTCTCCGGCAACCAGTTTGTTGGTGTATAATACAGCAACTGCAGGAACGGCTCCAAACAACGTAGTCCCTGGATTTTATTACTGGAACAGCACTGCATGGGTACCCTTTTCAACAGCAAGCACTACAGCTTGGACGCTGACTGGAAATTCTGGACTTAACCCAGCAACCAATTTTATTGGAACGACAGATGATAAGGCGCTTATTTTTAAATCGTTTGGAAATCCATTTCTGGAATTTGGTAACCGAGGAACGCTTGGATTAACACAAGGATATACTGACTATGATAATGCTACAGAAAAGGTAACGTATGTGCGTTCAGCATTACAGTTTGAAGCAGCCGCTGCCAATTTCTATAAACCAAAAATGTATACCGATGCGAATGGAAATTTTCGGGTAAAAGGAAGTTCTGCTGGTACAGATTATTTTGAATTTGGTTCTACTGGAACGGCAAATAATGGAGGCTTTGAATTTATTATTGGCGATGATGGCGATGAACCGATTTTGTTTAAAAGCTATCACTACATCAATGGTATGTCAGAAATCATGCGTCTGCAAAGTGGAAGAATGGCCGTGGGCTCAAATGCTTTTGACGCAACTAATCCTGAAAAATTACTAATTGATGCAGGCGTAACAACCTCTTATAACCTCATGACAGGTAAAGGCAGTATCGATAACTACCTCCAAATTAATGTAAAAAACAGTTCCGCAGGAGGAAGTGCAAGTTCCGATCTGGTAGCGAGCTCAAACAATGGAACAGAGTCTGTTAACTTCATTGACATGGGTATTAACTCAAGTGGATACTCCAACACATCTCTTCCTGTGCTCGGAGGAGCAAACACGGCATACTTATACGCCACAGGAAATGATTTTGTTATAGGTAACGCAACAGCCGCTAAACCGATACGGTTCTTTACTGGCGGAACAGCCAATGCCAACGAAAGAATGCGAATTGATGGAACTGGTAAAGTAGGTATCGCCAATTTGGCGCCATCAGAAGCATTGGACGTAACAGGAAACCTCAGGTTTAGCGGGGCACTTATGCCAAACAACATTGCCGGAACTTCTGGTTACGTACTTCAATCGAATGGCACGGGCACTGCACCTACCTGGGTTACACCGGGCAGTCTTGTAGCAAGTTCGAGCTGGGCATTGGATGGGAATGCTGTAGCAGCAAACAGAAACTTTGGTACTACCTCTAATTTCGCTCTTCCCTTCATTACAAATAATATCGAGCGGATGCGCATTATGAACAATGGAAACATTGGCGTAGGTACTTCTAGTTTTGATGGTACCAATCCTGAAAAATTCATCGTAAATGCTGGTACTACTACTTCCGTAAATGCTATTGTCGGAAAAGGAAATATCAACAATTATCTGCAGTTGAATATTAAAAATGAATCCGCTGGAACAAACGCATCATCGGACGTAGTGGCCACTGCGAATAATGGTAGTGAGACTACAAATTTTATTGACATGGGTATCAACAGTAGCACAAATGCTAGTGGAATAATGGGTGACGCAAATGATGCCTACCTCTATAATCTAGGGCAAAACCTCTTGATTGGTACAGGAACCACCGCCAAGTCTTTAATCTTTATGACGGGCGGAACTACACAGTCATCAAATGAAAGGATGCGCATCAATGGTTCAGGTATGATAGGCATCGGAAATAACAACCCAACATCAACACTAACGGTTACAGGTTCAATTGCCACGGCTTATCGTGTGGGCTCAGGTGCCTATACCGTTTTACCTGCGGATCACGTGGTAATTAATACAGGTACTGCTGCAACATGGACAATGCCTGCAGCAAGTGGTTGCCCGGGTAGAATCTATAAACTGGTAAATCAGGGTACCGGTAACATTACTTTATCAAGAACGGTAAGAACAGACAGCGGTACTACCAGCACAACATTGGTTTTTGCTCCTGGTGCATCTACCTATGATATCATATCAGACGGAACCGAATGGAGAAAAATCAATTAATCAATCGATCTTAAAAAATGCACAGGTGTGAATTGATGGATTCAAAAATTTAAAACCATGACCACATTACATTCAACTCGATTCCGAATTTTAGCAATGACCGTTGCGCTGTCGCTCATCCATGTCGCCATGTTTGCTCAGGCCAGGCTTGTCTTAAACGGAGCAAATGTAAATATCGCACAAGGTGCCTATTTAGTTATTGACAATTCCGCGGCAAACGCGATTACTCGCGTTAGTGGAAATATCATTAGTGAAGGAGAAAACAATAGAATTAAATGGAATATTGGTACAACAACAGGAAGCTACACGATCCCATTCGGTTCAGATAACACCCATTATATTCCGGTACTGTTTACCAAAACAGCAGGCACAGGAAGTGGCAACTTTTTGTTTTCCTCGTATACAACGGGCTGGCAGAATAGTCTTCAGTTACCTACCGGGATTTCCAATTTCAATGGTGGTTCAGGTATAGATAAATCAATGTATGCTACGGATCGCTTTTGGCAGATTAACGCGCAAGGGTACTCGGTAAAACCTTCGCTTTCGAATTTAATACTCACGTATCTCGATAGCGAATATGCAGCCCCAAATGCAACTTCCGTTGAGGCCAACATGAGTGCTCAACGGTGGAATTCATCTACCAGCAGCTGGAATGATTTTGCTCCGGTGGCGACTACAGATGCAACGGGCAATACCGTGACAATCGCTTCGGTTGCCAATTCCGATCTTTATCCCTGGTGGGTAGTGGATTACATTCAGGATCGCCATTGGGTAGCAGCAACTGCTTCCAACTGGAATGATCCGATGAACTGGTCAACGACAGCAGGCGGGGCGGGTGGTGCCGGAGTTCCTAATGCCATCGATGCTGTTATATTCAATGATGTAAAAGATGCCGACTTCACACTTGACGCTGATGTAACCATGGAAAGCCTTACCCTGGAATCAGGATATTCTGGTACATTAACACAAGGTTCTCATACTATCATCGCTAATAGCGGAGCCTCACTTGCCGGGGGAACTTTCTCCGGTGGATCTGGAAATATTCTTGTGAATGGTCCTTTTGTATTGTCGGGAACTAATTTTACATCCACTTCAGGAACACTGGAATTGAAAGATGATTTCACATCAAGCGCTGGAACATTCGCTCATAACAATGGAACAGTGAAATTCTCGGGTACAGCAGGAACACAAGATATCGGTGGAACCAATTTGACTAACTTTAATAACATACTGGTTACGAATACATCGGCAAGCCCCGGTGTGCGTATTCAGAGCAATGAAAATCTAAGGGGTATTTTGTCGCTTGGTAGTAACGTTGTGGTTGATGCGGATGGTAGTAGTAATACTGCTGTCTTTAAATTGATTTCAACAGGGGACAGCCCAACGCAAGATGCCGCCATCGATGTGTTACCTTCTGGTGCACAAATAACCGGTAATGTTTCGGTGCAACGATATATGGCGATCGAAGGCGCAAATGGAGGACGAATTTATCGTTATATCTCTTCTCCAATCCAAAACGCCTCAGTAGCCGATCTGCAACAAGAAATTTCGGTTACAGGATCGTTTACAGGTACGAGTGTATGTTCAGGATGCGCCACAAATCAATCGATGTTTGAATACGATGAATCGGTTATTACCGATAGCAATCTAAATGGTACGACCGATTTAAATGACGGCTACATTGACTTTCCCAACGCAGTGAATAGTGAAACCCTCACTGCCGGAAAAGGATATGCTCTATTTGTGAGAGGTAACATCATGAGTTCTGCATTGTGGGATGTTAGAGGAACGATCACAACCGGAAATGCATCACCGGTCACTATACCCACAACATTTACATCCAGCGGATCAAGTGCGAATGATGGATGGAATCTGGTCGGAAATCCGTTTCCTTCTACCATTGATTGGAACGCTGCAAGCGGATGGACAAAAACAAACGTAGCGGCAACAATTTATGTTCGCGACAACGGATCGGTTTCGCCTCAATTCGCAAGCTGGAATGGTGTAACCGGTACGAACGGTGGCACTCGGTACATACCGACAGGTCAGGGCTTTTGGGTGAATACCAATGCTGCATCACCCGTTTTACAGGCAAGTGAAAATGTTAAAGCACCGGGCACACAATCAACTTTCTTCAGAGAAAGTTCATACACTAATTTAGCTCGTATTACAATGGTGAAAGGAAGTTTACGGGATGAGACCGTGGTACACTTTAGAGCGGATGCAACCGATGGGTTTGATGCGAATGCGGATGCCTGGAAACTTGCCAACAGCATATTCAATCTCTCTTCTGTGCTTACAAATGGTGACAAGCTCGCGATTAATTCATTGCCTTCGTTCGATTGCAGCAAGACGGTTCGCTTAGATATTAACAATGCAACTGCCGCTACTTATAATCTGGAATTTTCAGAATATGAATCCTTTTCAGAAAATATAAAAATTACGTTGAAGGATAACTTTACCAACACAAATTTTAATGTGCGTTCAGGTAGTAGCTACAGTTTTGCTGTCACTTCAAGTGCTGCGAGCTTTGGATCAAATCGTTTTGTGTTGATTTTTGAATCGGCTCCGGTGAGTCCGGATTTTACTTTGAGTACAAGTACAGCCACATTATGCGAAGGATCTGATGCGATCATAAGTGTTAGCGCTTCACAAAATGGCGCTACCTATGTAGCGATGTTAGGAAATACTCCAGCGTCAAATCCTGTTTCAGGAAATGGGGGAGATATCAGCATCTTTATTCCAGGAAGTAGTTTAGTCTCTGGAGAGAATATGCTTACCATACAAGGATCATTGGAAAATTGTAGTTCTGGAGTTCAAAAAACAATTGCTTTAAATAAGCAGAACGGACCTGTTGTAGCATTCGTTAATCAGGGTAAGAGTTGTGGAGAAGGTAAAGTTATAATGGTAGCTCATGGTGCCACCGGTAACAGTCATTACAATTGGTATGAGTCTGTTTCAGATGCATTACCTATTGTAAATGAGACTGACTCAGTATTGTTAACACCTTCTATTTCAAAATCAAAAACGTACTATGTGTCTGTAGTAAATGAATCAGGTTGTGAAGGATTGCGCGTGCCGGTGTTGGCAGAAGTAATACAGCTCGCGGAAGCAAAAATTAGTGATGAAGGAGATTCATTGGTATCAAACTACACAGCAGGTAACCAATGGTATTTTGACAACGCTATGATTGAAGGTGCAACAAAACAATCGATCAATATACAGAATGCAGGCCTTTATCGTGTTAATGTTGATATTGATGGCTGTACCACATCAGCAGATTATCAACTCGTTGTTACCGGTGTAGAGAAATCAAGCGATATGGTGATCTCTGTATTTCCAAATCCCGTGGTTGAGGTTTTGAATATTGAAATACCATCCTCTTTGAAAGCCGTAAAAACATTGCGGATAATGACCATAGCGGGTAAAACAATGGACGTGATTACGCTGGATACAATTAATGGAAGCAGAGTCAGCAGAATCGACATGAGAAATTATTCATCGGGTATGTATATAATACAAGCTAGTGGAGCTACGAGGGTAATCGAAATCAAATTCGTGAAGCAATAAATCAAGTCTCAGCGAAATCTTCCATACGGAAGATTTCGCTTTACTAAAACTTGTTATCTCGAATATCTATCACGAAGTCCGATCCTTAAAATGTTGTTCATGAGAGATTGCTTACAAACCTTATCGTATTTAGAGACTGGTTAAGTTGGAAAGATTATTGCCTTACTGATGAGGATGCTCTGTAAATAGTAGCGGTGAAATTCTGTTAACTGAACGATAGAAATGTTGTCGCTCATATTCGAATGAGTTCTTGTGGACGCGTCAGGTTTGACTTTGAATTTCTCAATACGCGATTAATATGAAAAAAAATTTCGCTCTGTTTTTAGTATTTCTTTTAATTCTATCTCGAGTCTTTGAATCTTCAGGACAAATGAATCGAAGGGCCATTAAACGAAACAATAAAAGGATCACAAGCTTCACAGGTCAGCGCGCAAACTTTACCAAACGCTACAACTTTATAGGTCTTTCTGTGAATTCCATGAATTACTTCGGGGATATAGCACCATTTTCAAAGCGACTCAGCACTGATATTTCATTTACAAAACCAGCCTTTGGATTTTCAGTTGCACGAAGATTTGGTCCCCGGTACACACTCCAGGCGCAATTCTTATATGGAACACTGAGTGGTTCTGATACAGACTCTGCTGATCCCTCCGATAGTAAAGATCATCCGCGTTATCTCCGCAATCTTTCGTTTCGGAATCATATTAAGGAGTTTTCCATTGTTGCCTATTATGATCTTTTTGAGAACCAGCTCTCGTATTCCAAAAGACCGATGTGGACGCCTTATGCCTACTTAGGTGTGGCGTTAATTCTACATAATCCAAAAGCACGAGGGCCTAAGACCGATCTCGAAGGTAACGTATTGGCGGAAGCAGACGATTGGATTTCATTGCGATCACTGGGCACAGAAGGACAATATTCCAAGCTTGATCCGTCTGACGCAAACTATGGTATTAAGCCTTACAGTTTGTTGGTTGTGGCTGTTCCCTTTGGAGTTGGCTCACGTTTTAAATTAACCGAGCTGTTGGACTTGTGGATTGAGATTGGTGCCCGATATACATTCACTGATTACCTCGATGACGTGAGTAAAAGTTATGTTGATCTGGGTGTACTTAATTCACCACTAGCCAAAGCGATGTCTTATAGAACCACCGAGCTGGGAACGCCAACAAATCCCATTACCTACCAGGGAAGAGATCAACAATTCTATACCGTTCAAAATGGATATGGGCAAGAGCAGAATGGCAACATCAGGGGAAACAAAAGTGCAAAGGATGTGTATATGGTTACAACTCTTCGCTTCACCCATATCATACCCAATTCCTTTCAACGAGCGAAGCAGCGTTGAGGAAACTAAGGCAGAAGCAGTTTTGTGTATCATTATTTGGAAGTTGATTGCATTACCTTATTTAAATACTTTTCAAATCCCCTCAGTCTATTATCATTGATTATACACTTGCCTTCTACAAGGGATCAATTCATAAAAATCAAATAATGATCACGCGTTGATTTTGTGGTATAGTTTGTTAGTCCAGAATTCTCGTTAAGGATTCTTTCTGTCTTTCCTCTAAAATACATTCTGTGAACTGTAGGGCCGTTACGTTAGACTTCCAAGGCTGCCCCATTGAACACCAAGGATTTGAGATAACCAAAAGTATTTCAGAGACGATTACTAAATGTAATGTTGCGGAAGGAAGAAGGAAGTGCAATTAACCTGATGAATATTAATAGACCTATGACATTGCTGACGTAACAATCTATCATATTGTAAACAGCGAACTCTTTACTATTATCGACTGATGAGCAAGGCATGAATACTGTATGTTCTTTCAGTATTGGCCTTCGGCTAGTTTTCTTTTATAAGGAGTACATAAGGAAACTCTTAAACCCGGAGCGTATCATTGAACAATGGAATGATCGATTATCTGTAACAGGATATCCAATCTGAAGAGGTAGAAAAGCAACTCCGACTTGGTTACGGGTATTAAATTTATAAATGCATGATGTTTCATTTTATGAAATCTGCGCAAAACAGATTGAGCCTGCTTTGATTGTATAGACATTCACCGTTCCAGGAATGAAGAGGAAGATTGTTGGATTAGCCTCGTGAGCTTCTTCTCATTCCGGTTATCACAAGTACAGCGGCTATAAAAATAGTGATTATAAATCCCGTTATAGAGAATAGCTGATCGATCCTGAGTGATCGATGAGGATGATAATGATCTCTTATGATTAAGAATTCGACACTTGAAAGTAGCAGTAGTGTTAACCCGATTGTTGTTTTCCAGTTGAGCATTGTTCTTGTAGTTAAATTTTTACTTCTTTTTTTTGAAACCAGGAGTTGTATTATGCCTTGAAATCGCTTACCAAATCGTCAGCAATTTAGGATCCGGCTTTCTGGCGTGTTTATTCAACTTGTGTTTAGGAGTTTTGAATTTGTAGGTCATTGTAAATTCGCTGGTTCCTGAATTGGCGGAAGAACTGTGTTGTACAGGTAATTCATAGGCAAAACCTATTTGTACTTGTTTGGCTTTAAAACCAATCAATCCAATGGTATTCATGTTGCTTCTGTATCCGAAGCCCAAACATACTCTGTTATGCAAAACGGCCTTTAACTGCCCCTCGGCAGAATATAGAAAAGTAGGATCATATCGATATAGTCCGCTTACAATGATGCCTAATTTAGTTGAAAGTACTTTTCTAAAACCGGCTTGTGCAACATGTCGAAAATATCCCTGGCGGTTGAAAAAGTCTCCTTTGCCAACCAAGGCTCCTTGTGCGGCATTTTGAAGCGCATATCCGAAATAGAAATTCGTACTGGAAAGAGTCATACCAATATTAAAATCAACGGCTATATTTTTATTAAAATTCTCGGCAAAATTCTGAAAAGCTGGATCGTTCTGAGCATTCATAGTGAGTGAACTCATATCAAGGCGTTGCAAATTGAAAGTAGCTGCAGCACCAGCGCGGAGCTGTAGGATACGTGAAAGATTGATATGAAATCCGTAATTAATAAGCGCCTCACTTTCACGATACGGGCCAAAAGAATCATGAAGGAACGCAAAACCAAAGGCATGTTTTTTAACATTGAAATCACCTGACATAAAATAGGTTTTGGGAGCACCTTCAAATCCAGTCCAACGACTGCTTCTGTAACTTGCGCTAACATTGTTCCCGGAAAAACCCGTCATAGCAGGATTATAATAGGAGGGAAAGAGTTGAAAGCTGGACATGTATCTGCGATTTTGTGCAGAGAGCGAAATCACAGCAATCAAAAGGACGGATAATAGAAGAACCTTTTTCATTTTATTAATTCGTTAAAACAATTAGCACACCTTGTTTTTTGAGCTTGATTTCATCGACTTTGATAGAATAGTAGTATGCTCCAGCGATTACTTTTCCATTGGGATTGCGACCATCCCAGCCTTGAAGGGGATTAGTTGTGTGGAACATCAATGCGCCTGACCGGTCGAAGACTTTTATATCTACATTTTGATAATCCTTTAATTCAGATACTAACCAGATATCATTTATCCCATCTCCGTTTGGAGAGAATGCATTGGGTACCTCTACCGTTATGGCTTCTTCAGTATTGCCTTTCGGTAAATAGTATATTATGAAGACTTGCTCAATGAAATTATTATTTGAGTCTGTACTTCTAACGCGGATTGAAAACTTGGTTTGTTCCTTTAAGTACTCGCGGTCTTTCATAATTAGTATACCATACCCTACGCTAAACTTGCAATTGTCTGAATCGCCAGGACCGTCTACCAGTTGATAGCTGTGAACCGCATCATCTGGATCTTGTGTTGTAAAAAAATTGGGTGGGAATTCCGGATCTTCAAACGGCCAGGATCCCAGTATTGAATCGCTTAATATGATTTTCTCAGGAGAAAGATTTGGTAGTACGTGTACTATGATTTGAGCCTTTCTGTAGGCATCATTTCTGCTACCTGCTGTTAATAGTAAATCGCCCATTAGCAAATAATCACCACTAACATTCCCATTGAAATTACTGGGATACCACAATAGGGGTAAAGCCTCACCATCACCGTTAACGTAGGTTACTCCTGCATAAACAGGAAGTACCAAATCATCATAGGACGTGCCAAATGGAACACGTATCGCACCCCATTCTTGTACCACTGAAATCGTTCGGCTAGTATCTGATTGGTTGATAGCATCAATGTTACCAGGATCGGAAGGAGGCTCGACTAATAAGAGCGTGACGTGAACGGTGAGACTGGCTGAGGTTATGCCATCTGAAATTTCGACTATAAATTCATCCACTCCAACTTGTCCGGGTGTTGGTTTATAAAGCAACGTGGCATCCGGAGCAATAGCAGCTCTTCCGGAAAGTGCAAAGGCAGGAAATCCACTGACTGTCCCAATAGCTGGAGGAGATAGTATTGACCAGGTTAATAACTGACCTCTGTCTTTATCCGAAACCCGCAACAGCGTGCTGATGTTTTTACTGGTACTTGCTTGTCCGGAGGATAGTCCAGTTTCAGATCCCCTATCAAATGTAGGAGGGACATTCGGAACCTGACTGAAGGAAGTTAAAACGGCCAATAAGAATGAGATCATCAGAACAATGGAAAGATGATTATCAAGTAGAATAAAAATGAGTCTGATGGTTGAACCAGAATATTTTTGTGGATGTGTTTTCATAACGTAGGTGCCTTTTTGTAGTTCAAAATTGGCAGCTTTCTCCCCGGCATAAATCAGGAAGAGCCTGATTTGAAAAAGATCAGGGAAAGAAGAGATAAGGGGAATAAAAAGGTCAGTCAAATGATTGTGTCAACAAAATTGGGGTGATTGGGAGACAAAAACAGGTTGAAGAAAAAAACAATTCCCTGCAGTTATAAGAGAATACCTGATTTTTACTCCAATTTGGATACACTACTCGATATGTTTGGTGATGACTTTGAAGAGGTTTTCTTTTGTATATGGTTTTTGCAAGTGATCATTCATGCCAGAATCAATGCTGTTTTGGACATCTTCGTTATACGCATTAGCGGTAAGGGCGATAATCGGTTTCGTGTAGTTCAGCTTTCGTATTTCTCTGGTCGTTTGATGTCCATCAAGAACCGGCATTTGAATGTCCATAAGAACAACATCGTATGCATTGATTTTTATCAGCTCGATCGATTCCATCCCGCTTTCTGCTGTTGTTACAGTGGCACCGAATTTCTGAACCATCTTTTTTGCCACCAGCAAATTCACCGGATTATCATCAACAATCAGGATTTTTACTGGATTTTTAAAGAGCAGTTTTTCGCTTCCACTTCCGGCAATATTTTCTTTGATAAATTGGTTAGGGGGTAACTTAAACTTCATCGAAAAAATAAACATGGAGCCAATGTTTAAAATCGGGTAGGCAGGGCTTTGCATTTTTATATCACCATGCATTTGCTGCAAAAGACTTTTTACAATACTCAATCCCAATCCAGTGCCTCCGTATTTTCGAGTAACCGTTTCATCTGCCTGCGTGAAACTCTGAAAAATAGTATCCTCAATTTCTTTTGGAATACCAATACCGGTATCTTTTACAATTCCCTGTATCACCACCTCACCATCTTTATTTTCCAGCGTTGAAAAGGTAATTTCAACATTTCCTTCTTCTGTGAACTTAATGGCATTGCCAATCAGATTGGTTAGAATTTGTGAAATGCGGTTCGGATCACCGATGACTTCCTTCGGAATGGATTCATCAATGCGATGGGATAATATAAGCCCCTTTTGATTGGCTAGAAATTTATACCGGTTAATATTGGATGATACCACCTCGTTAAAATCGAAATGGATGTTCTCCAACTGAAGTTTACCGCTTTCTATTTTACTGAAATCCAGGATGTCATTAATTAATTGAGAAAGGTTCTTTCCTGAACTGGCGATGATCTCCAGGTATTCACGATGAGCATCGGTGATCTCTTCGCCCATCATGATCTCTGTGAGACCCAGAATACCATTAAGGGGTGTGCGAATTTCATGACTCATAGTGGCCAGAAACAGACTCTTCGCATTATTGGCTTCTTCTGCATTTTCTTTCGCTTTTTTAAGCTTCTCCTCAATCATCTTTCGCTCGGTGATGTCCTGAATGGTTCCCTTAACAACCATTGTTTTAGTTTTTGAATTTCGTTGTGCCTCACCGATGCAAAGAATGTATTTCATAGATTCGTCACGACAAACGATTCGATATTCCATGGTAAAGCGATTATGCTTTTCAAGTGCCTCTTTAACAAAATGATCCATGGACACACGGTCATGAGGGTGAATTTTTTTTAGATATTCTTCTAATAATTTATCACCAGGCATCTCTTCCAATTCAAATATCCGATAGGCTTCGTTTGATAATTTTAATTGAAGGGCAGGGTAATCAATCTCCCAACTCCCTACTTTCGCTATTGCCTGGGCTTCATTTAACCGATTGCGTTCAACTTCCAGTTCCTGCTTTGATGCAGTACTTTGTTCCAATTCATCCCCCAGTACATTAATACCCGTGGCGATTGCGTCCATGATGGTTCCGTTTTCGGATATGGGTAACTTTTGTTTAAAATCAAGATTGGCAAATGAACTGATGACTTCAATAAAATCAGCAACCGTTTGGTCCTGGCTATAGTCCTTTTCAATTTTGTTAAGCTGTACCTTGTCTGATAATCGGTTCAAATTATCCGCAATCTTGGTAATGATCTCATCGTCAAAATCGACCAGAATGCGTCTTGAGTAATCACCATGGAGCATCGCCTCACTTAGTTCTAACAGTTTATTAAGAATGTCAGCTTTAACTTCTGTCTTTTCGCTTTGAATGTTGACTATTTCCATTCCTAAAAATTAAAGTATCTCATCCGTTAAATTTGACATTTGTCTGTACTCCACAATCCATTCGAAGGCATCCTCTTTGTTAGAGAAGAGTTTTGCATCAAAACTCTTGTGTGTTTTTATGAAAATGTTTGCAAAGAGTACACCCACCGGATTGGTGGCAATAAAGGCGGCTCCCAAAATATTTTTCAAACCGCTATCCGGGTGCTGCAGAAATTCTTTTGCCTCCGTGCTGATCGCTCTTACGTTGGATACATCGATCACAAAATAATGTTTTTTGTTTTTTGTGAAATTCAATCGATTAGCGACAAGCTCCTTTGCTACGGCTAAGGTTACATTCAGATTATTCGGAAACTCTACAAAAATAATATCACTGCTTTTTTCCAGGTAGAAAATTCCGTGCGAATATTTTCCGGTTGTCATATGCTGGCAAGTTGAGCGTTTTCCATCTTCACTTTCTTCAACCAATGGATGGCCTCTGCTTTGTTAGTAAAAAATTTTGCAGGAATGGTTGGGTTGTTCACTTTGAGATAAAGATTTACGAATAGTGTTGCCACTACATTATTCGATAAGAAGGCTCCGCCTAAAAGCCCTGTCAATCCGCCATTCGGATCATTCATATAATCCCGCGCTTCTTTGGTGGTAGATTTAAGATTCGTAAAGTCAATGAGGATAAAATAGGATTTGCCTCCTGTGAACTCCACACGATCTTTTACGATTTGCTTTGCACTGACGATGTCCAAAGACAATTGTTTTTTGTAATTACTGAACAGAATATCGTCCTCTATCCAAATGGCCACATAGTCGTTTTCAAATTTTTTCATAATCAGATTTCATTTTGACTAAGCGTTGACATCAGCTCCATATTAAAATTATCATTGGCCTGAACGTAGATACTTTTTTCAATTACTTTCGCTCCTATTTTTCTTTTTTCAATGCTTGCATCCATACCTAATATGAGTTTTGAATATTTACCTTTTGCAGCTTTGGATGTGAGTTGATATAAGGCTTGTCTGTAGCCCGAATATTTTTCATTTTCCTCATAATTTAAACCAATCACTACCGGGCAATAATTATTCTTTGATGATGTGTAAGAGAATACACAACAGGTTGGGGTATCGCTTCCCTTTGCTTTTATGTTCATGGTCTCCCAATTTTCATCCTTTGCTAGGTTGGAGAAAAACTTTTCAGGCAAATCGAATGTATTAATCTCAAAACTTTTTCTTTTTACATTTTCATACAGACCCTGCCATTCCCGTATTTTTTTTGGTGAAGCTTCATTGGCCTTGTTTATCGTAATGTCAAAGATGTGTTCATTGTTTATCATGTGTTTTTTAACATGCTTTCTAGATTTGTAGGATAGGGTTTGGAGAAATTCGTCTTGTGTATTCCATTCAAGATTCTCGACAACATGAGTGTCGGGCATTTTTACTTTTATAAAACCTTCCTTTATCAAAAAATCACTCATCTCAGCATCATTGCTATCCAGGTCACGCAATTGCACAGCGCTTGCCCCGCATGAAAGTTTTACTTCATTCATAAGGTTCAACATCTCACGCATTGCCTGATGCCATTGCGGGGAATTTTTATCCACATATAAATGGTTGCCCTCGCTCAACAGTGAGCCCATCATAATTACCTTCGAAGTGAGGTGATACTTATCTTTTTTTCGCATTTCTTCAATCTGCCTTGAAATGGCAGCGGTAGCGGCCATGTCATCTTTGCAGAGCAATTCCGTGAAGAAGGTGGCTAGTATGATTTTTTTGTTTTTATCGCGAATGATTAAATAATGAAAATTCCAGTTGTTTTCCGGTTCCGGATTTTCGAAAAATGTTTCTTCTAAAAACCGACAACCTTGCCAATCAAAAGTTCCATTATCACCTAACAGATCATCCCATACTGCTTTGTCGACCGCATGAATGGTGGTCTCATGCTGAACTAAAAGTTGATCAGAATCAAGTTCATGCGGTAAGTCAGTACTATAGCGTTTCACCGTTTGTTCAAATGGAAGATTGAAATTGATGCAAATATCATTTACAGTCTGCCCTTCTTCTTCCAGTACTTTAGGTAAATGATACTGAAAGGCATCGAGCACATTTTTGATATCCTCATTTGTTTGGCCATTTGTCACTGCCAAACGAAGTCCACAACATTTAACCGGCACGCCAGGGAAGATTCCAATGTTGGTGTAGAAACCTTCATCCAATAAGCGCTTCACCATATTGTAGCCAACGCGCGGTAACCCTAATCCTAAATAGAAAATGGGTGAGTTTGACGGCAGCACAAGTGGTAAATCATATTTTTCAATAATGCTTTGTGTGAGATCAAGTTTTGCCGCTAAAGAGCTTTGAAGCGAATAGATTTCATCAGTTAAATGAATTTTAGCACTGGCAATAGAGGCGCCCAGCATGGGTGGCTGCACAGGTCCTGAAAAAGTATACGAGCTGCCACACGTCAGAATTTTGCGCATCATCTCTTTATCAGATAACACCGTTACACCACCACCGGTGCCAAATCCTTTTGCAAGGGAGGTAGTTAAAACCATTTTTGGGTGAAGTGACATTTGGCTTAACACGTAGCCGTTGCCATGCTTACCTGCCCAGCTCATGCCATGAGCATCGTCTACATAGACGTGAAAGGTCGGGTACTTTTCCATTAAGTATTGTATGTCCTTTAATGGTGCATAGTCTCCATACATGGAATACAATCCATCTGCCATGTACCATATCTTATTGTACTTGTTTGGATTTTCTTTAATCAGATCTTCGAGCATATCCATGCGGTTATGCTTAATCATTTCCACTTTTGTTCCTCTTGCTTTAAGAAGCTGTACGGCAAGTTGAACACTACCGTGAACCTGGTGATCGAGAATAACTAAGTCATTATCCTGAACCAAAATGGGTAGTGCGGCAAGGTGGGTTAACGTGGTGGTGGCCGCTAAAATAGCGGGGTTGTTGTCAAAAATTTTATAGAACAGATCCTCTAGCTCTTCATATAATGGACAAGCTGAAAACAAACGAGAAGAGGAATACTGTGTTCCGTATCGTATGGTTGCATCAATTGCTCCTTGCTTCAGTCGTTCATCGACCTCAAGTCCGAGGTAACTGCAGGAACCAAAGTTTACTACTCGCTTACCGGCAAGTGTTACCTCTCTTCCGTTAAGCTCTTCATCTTGTAACGACACCTGAAAGATGCCATTGTTAACGCCATTCGTAAGACATTCATCAATGGTATTAATAAACTTGTTGCTATCTCTGTTTTTAGCCATAACGATTGTGTATTGGGTCTTTATTTAACTCACACAAAGTTCACTGGAATATATTTGTTATCCTCTAGTGAGAACTCTGACTTTGAAAAATCAGCATTCTCCTGATGACGACCCCTGGCGCAAAAGTAGAAACCTGTTATTAGAGCTGAATGAACGGAAGAGCTAATTCGATCATAAATCCCTATCAGGGAAACTCTTACTAAAGGAAAATAAGTATTACGCAAGAGCATATTTCAAGGCGTTTGCTCTCAACGAATTTTATGCTTGGAATAATTAAAGGGTGTGTAAAAAAAAACTCCGGAAATCCTATTGTTGAATGATGCGCAAAGAAAAGGAGTTCTTTATTCCTTTTTATATGATATTACGCCAGCGCAAACAGTCAGTTCCGCTAACTCCCATCTATAAGTACACACATGACTGCTAAATAATTTGATCACTTTAAAATTCTTTGCAATTGCCTCGCTGTTTTAAAACCACATTGTGAAGCGATATAATCGATGGTGTAATCAGGATTATTGAGTAGCGTTTTTGCCATCTCTCTGCGAAGCTCAGTAAGATACTCAACAATAGTCAGCCCGGTAGATTCCTTAAAAACCCGACTCAGATTTCTTGGGCTCATGGCTATCATTTCAGCCAAAGCATCAATAGAGTTTTCCTCTGCAAGGTTATTGATAAGAAAATCCTGCACCTCATGAATTTTTGGATTAATGTGATTTCTGAAATCCAAATAAATACTTTTTTGTGAATGCGATTGATCACGCCTGTTATATACTACCAAGCCCCGGGCCACCTTATGAACGAAGTGAGGACCTTTCAGATATTCCAAAATCGCGAGTGCGAGATCGATGCCTGCGCTGATGCCCGCGCTGGTGTAAATGTTATCGCTCTTTACGTATAGAATATCAGCCAGCACTTTTGCTTTTGGAAAACGAGATTTCAGTTCATCTGTTCGCCTCCAGTGCGTGGTACATTCCCTGTTATCCAGCAATCCGGCTTCGCCTAAAAAAAAGGCTCCTGTACAAATCGAGCAAGTATTTACCTTATTGTCAGCACATTCAGCTATCCACTTAAAAAAACTTTTCTCAGCGTTAAACTGAGCACTTCGCAAATAGTCATGGTCCGTACCGGGCACGAATACAAAGTCTCCCGCCTTCAAATCAGCCTCTTTATAATTTTTGATGTAGCCAAAAGCAACGCCTGATGTTGATGTGTTTTCATCATGATAACTATAAAATTCAATCACTGCATCAAGGCCGTGCGTTTTAGCTTCTGTAAAAACCTGAGCGGGCCCTGCAAGATCCAATAACTCAACATGGGGAGGAACAATAAAAGCTACTTTCAGCATATCGATTTTCTTACTTGTAAAAAAATGAGGAATGCACACAAGTTACCGATAATGATTATTAATTCTTTAAAATTCTCTGCAATTGTCGCTCCGTTTTGAATCCGCATTTAGAAGCAATAATTGACATCGTATTTTTAGGATTTTCAAGAAGCATTTTTGCGGTATCTATTCGTATCTGGGTTAAATATTCATTGACGGTAGCTCCCGTTGCTTCCTTAAACACACGTGTCAGATTTCTGGAACTCATACCAACAATCAAACCCAATTCAGCAATGGAGGTTTCTCCTGCAATGTTTTCTATAAGATAATCTTGGACTTCATGAATCTTAATATTGATGTGATTTCTGAAATCAAGATACGTATTTTCCTGTTTGCGTTTGCCATTTCTTCTGTAGTAAACGACAAGCCCCCTAGCAACTTTATGTGTAAAATGCGCACCTGCTAAATCTTCAAGAATGGATAATGCTAAGTCTATGCCAGCGCTAATCCCTGCACTGGTGTAGATGTACCTATTCTTTACATAGAATACATCTGCCAATACTTTTGTTTGGGGAAATTGCAATTGAAGCTCCTTCACTCTCCGCCAGTGCGTAGTACATTCCAAGCTATTTAATAAACCAGCCTCACCCAACGCAAAGGCTCCATTGCAAACCGAGCAAACATTTATCTTTCGCTCAGTACATTCTTTTAGCCACGTAAAGAATTTTTTTTCTTTTCTGAACGATGGACTTCGAACATAATTTTGGTCCATCCCTGGTATAAAGACAAAATCACCTTGCTCTAATTGGGCTTCTGCATAATTGGCCACTTTTCCAAAGGCAAGTCCTGATGTACAAACGGGATCATTCTTGTATAAGTAAAATTCAATATCAATCTCATAACCGTAGAATTTAGCTTCTGTAAATACTTGAACCGGCCCGGCTAAATCCAATAATTCAACAGTAGGCGGAATAATAAAGACAATTTTTTTCATGATTCATCAAGGATTAATTTTTCAAATCGACAGTAAGGTATTGGAGTAGGGTTTTTCGAATACGACAGATTGATGTTAGATATTGACAATTACAAATTCAATAGGTCAGATGCGTCCCATCATATTCGTCATCAGGTTTTGATTATTGCAACAGCATGGTAAATGATTTTCATGGCAATTACAGGATGCCTCTTTCTTCATGGCTTTACTAGCGCATTTCCAGCAAGGACGCACCGCTGATGTTGTAATAGGTATTTGAATAAGATCGGCACCGGCCTGAGTCCTTTCATCGACAGAACTTGCATGGAGCACCACTTCATTTTTGTAATCGAACATAATGTCTCCAACAGGTTTGAATCCAACTTTTACTATTCCATTATAGGAGCTTTGATTTTCCGGTGCTGAAATAATCCATATCCGTTCACTGATTTTTTCTTCAGTTTCTAAAATCGTACTCAATAGTTGAGCGTAATAACCCCTGCCACGATAAGGCTCTAGTGTTCTGAAATTCCACAAATAGGCATTTCCTTTTGGAACATCAATCTCTTTCGACAACTCTCCAATGCGCACCTTTCCCCGGTTGAGCCATCCAAAGGAAACTGGCTTATCTTCCAACTTAACCACCCACGCTTCATTTCCTTCTTGAAATCGCTTCTCAATATTTTGTTCTTCAACATTCATCACAGATGCCAGGGAGACAACATCAAAATCCTTTTGTATCGTAAGGTTGCTCATCCTTTTCGGAGTTGTATAATCATCACCATACCAAATTGTGAATAGTGCCATGTCAAATAATTTTAGTTGATCTTCGGTTATTTAATTTTTATTCCCACCCCAAATTCCAGGGCAATGTCACGGAACGTGCCCTGTACGTATTCAATCTTAGCGCCTTTCGTTAGCAAAGGACTGAGCGGGAGATAAAAGCGACTGGTGAAAAAATATTTTTTCCATCCTCTTTTAAAACTGTGCATCACTCCATAGTCGGGACTTAACGCAGAAATAGAAGTACTTACCTTATTCAAATTTGGGTTGTCGAGTGTTTCCTTGTAAGTTGTATACTTGGCACCAATCATTAACAGGAATGTGTTAGCGCTTTTTCTCATATAGAATGTGGTACCAACTCCGAATTTTTGATTGATCGAATAGTTATAATTCGTTTTTACATGATTAAAATTTCGTTGCGATATATTGTTTATGTTAAAGGATGTATAGGATGCAAGACTGAGCTTCTTGCGTGGATTCCATTGAACCAGATTCGCAATGAGAAGGTCTGTTCCGAAATTGGCGTGGATACCAACACCTGGCTCAATGGTTAATATTCTCACTGGATATTGTTTATCCATGTGCTTAGATGAATCCTTTTGAGCAAACACATTCGCATAAACTAAAAGGAAGAATAGGAGCGAGAGGCATTTATATGGTTTCATAGTATTGTTTGTGTTTTGAGTTTTAATAGAGTGTTGAATTACCTGTTTTGAAAATAGTAGTTGAGGCCCTCGATGATGTTTGGATTCTTGGATCCCACATGATCCAGATTCTTCACTCGGTTCTTTGATAAAATAATATTGGAATAGTTGTCGCGAAGGATTTGATAGAATGCTTCAAAAGGGGCTTGCATCCTTCCGGAATTCTCCAACTCGCCTATGCCCAGGAATACCAACTGATTCTTGCCCTGGTTATTGATTCTGTTTTCTTTTTCCAACAGCAGAGAAACTTCGTTGTCAAACCAAATGGACGGACTCAGTAGTATGTAATTGCCAAACAGATTATTGTTCACCGCGAGAACACACGCTCCGAATAAACCACCATATGAGTGGCCAAGAATTACTCTGCTACCACGGGTAGTGTCAGCACGAAAATCTTGTTCTATTTTTGGAATCAGTTCGGTTTCAATAAACTCTAAAAATTGTGGACCGCCACCCGTGATTGAACTGACTTTTGTTGGAGTGTAATCGATGCTTCTATCTTTTCCATATCCAATGCTTACAACCAATACATTTGGTACGGAATATCGATCCGAAATTTCTTTGCAGGTATTCGCAACGAAATCAAAATTCTCTTCACCATCAAGAACATAAATCGTTGAATACTTTTCATTGGATGAATTGTAATTCAATGGCAGTCCAACTTTGATGGTGTAAGTGCCTCCATTGCTAATGGATTGAATGCTGAATTCTCTGGTGAGACTTGGACTAAACTCTTCTTCTTTACACGACACTAACAAGAACATCATTAGTGAAGCAGTGAGAATTCCGCCAAGGTTAACGATCATTACATTTAGCTTTTTCATGTTTTTTTGTTTTTGATTTTTATTTCCTTCGGTGAAACAAAGGTCAGGCTCATTAGGCTCTTGCGCTAGGTCAACGAGGCGTCATAAAAGGACAAGTTGGAAGTTGAAATCAGCACGGACTATGAACATTTCGATGACACAAAATAGAAGTGGCCAGAGAAGTATTCCCTGGCCACCTACCTTTGTGTTTACATAACTATTACTACAACCAATGATGACTCACCGTTATTGCTACATTTCCTTTTTTGTGACCTTTCTCAACATAAGCGTGAGCTTCTGTAATCTGCTCTAAGAGAAAGGTTTTATCAATAACTGGTTTAAGTTTATTGGTTTCAATAAGTTTTTTAAGAAAATTAATATCATCTGCGTTGTGGCTAATGATACCCGTCAAGACTTTCTTGCTACTTGTCATTGAAGTCCAGAAGCCTTGAAGCATCTCTGACATTCCAGCAGCACTTAAAATCAAAACTCCATTTTTATTCAGTGACTTAATACAATGTGAAAACGGAATTTTATTCACGGTGTCAAAAATGATGTCATACGTTTCATCGATTCTTGTAAAATCTGTTTGTGTGTAATCAATTACCTTATCTGCTCCCAAAGATTTTACCAAATCAATATTCGCAGTGCTGCATACTCCAGTAACACTCGCACCAAAATACTTTGCGAGTTGAATAGCTGCGCTACCAACGGCTCCTGATGCTCCATTGATAAGAACTTTTTGCCCCGGTTTAATGGCGGCCTTTTTTATAAAATGCCATGCTGTAGTTCCACCAAACGGAATGACTGCTGCTTCTGTATGTTTAACATTATTGGGTTTTAATGCCAGCGATCCACTTTCAGTCAAACTGATATACTCTGCATAGGCACCTAAACGCATATCCGTATGTCCAAAGACCTCATCACCTGCTTTGAAAAGTTTAACATCCTTACCAACGCTTTCTACTTCACCAGAAAAGACGGTACCCAGTATATTTAGTTTGGGTTTCATCAGACCAAAAAATAGTCTGACTCCAAAGGGGTCTGCCTTTCGAAGTCGCCAATCACCTGAATTGACTGCGGTGGCTTCAACCCTTAATAGAATTTCATTGTCTTTAGGCAAAGGCTTGTCAGCTTCTTGTAGTTGAAGAACCTCTGGTGGTCCATACTTGGTGTAGACAGCTGCTTTCATGATTTTTCTTGTTTATTTTTTGTGATTTCTTCTTTAGTTGTCCACGGCATGCGTCCAATGAAGCTACCGACAGTTGATTTAAGAAATAGAAATCTTAGGCGGTATTAATTGGTATACTACGGGAGTTACGATGCGTGATAACAATGTTGAACTGATCAAACCTCCGATGATGACAATGGCCAAAGGTGATATCAGAGGATTGGTGGATATGGCAATGGGCATAAGACCACCGATGGCTGTTAACGTTGTCAATATGATCGGAAGAAAGCGCACTTCTCCAGCTTCGCGAATGGCTTCATCAAGTGACTTTCCTTCAGAGCGAAGTTGATTGGTGAAATCAACAAGAAGAATGGTATTCTTCACTTCAATTCCTGCCAGGGCGATCAGGCCAATTACAGCCACGAACGAGAGTGAATTACCGGTTACTAAAAGAGCAATCACAGCACCAACGATTCCTAATGGAATCACAGACAAAACAATAAGAGTGCTTTTGAAATTTTTGAACTCTAAGATGAGTACAGCAATGAACAAGAAAAGGGTTACGATGATCACACTACCAAACCCGCCAAATCCTTCGTGACGACTTTCCAATTCTCCACCCATCACATAACTATAGCCTTCAGGAAGTTTCATCTTGTCCATCTTTGCCATCACATCCTTTGTGACGTTGTCGCTAAGAAATCCTTTTTTTATATAAGCGTTTACTGAAACAGTACGCAATTTATTATGATGATTGATTTTGATGGGTGATGACTCCATGGATAGATTGGCAACTTGTCGAAGCGGTACTGCAGTACCCAGGTTAGTATTCACAAAGAGATTGTCCAACACTTCAAGTGTAGGGTGTTCTTGTCTGGATTTTGTCATGATGATTTTGAACTCATCTCCGTTTTCATCTGAGAACTTGCCTGCATTAATCCCGGCAACAGCAAGACGAATCGTGTTATCAATCGCAACGGTTGGTATTCCGAGCATACGCGACTTCTCCTTATTAATGTCTATTCGAATATCAGATTTTAAATGAGCTACTGGATTTTCAATATAAATTGTTCCGCTGGTAGTCTCAAGCAAGTTTTCAACTTGACTTGCAACCATTCGAAGCGTGTCAAGATTTTCGCCAAAGATTCGAACCTCTACGGGAGCGGCAATGGGCGCACCTTGTTCAAAGTTTTTCACTTTGATTTCCGCTTCTGCAGATGACGCGAACCTTTTGCGCAGTTCTTCAATCAATATCAGTTTGCGTTTCGGAGTAGTATGCTCTTCAAGCTGAACGAATATTTGGGCAAAGTCTGTGCGCTCGTTTTCAGGGAGAATATTGTAGTAAATACGCGGGTTTCCTTTTCCTACGTTGGTAGCAAAGTATTTAATCTCTTTCTCTTTTTTTAATTCAGCTTCAATTCGCGCGGTCACTTTGTTCGTGTAGGTAAGATTGGATTGAAGTGGCGTAGTAACTTCAATAAGAAACTGAGGTTTTTCAGATGCCGGAAAGAGACTGAAACCGATAACAGGGAAAAGTCTTAAAGAGCCAATGAATAGAACAGCAGCAATAAAAATCGTGAGGATCGGCCTGGCCAATGCTTTGTCTAACACTTTAGCATAGCTTCCATGGATCACTTTCTTTAGCACTCTCATAAAGATGTTGCCATCAGGGTGTCCGGTATGTTCTGTCAGCAATCGGCTGCTGAGAAAGGGAATAATAGTTAAGGATACCAGCATCGATGCCATTACACACAATATCACACTCATCGGAAGACTGCGAATGAAATCACCATGTGCTTCGGGTAAAAATGCAAGCGGCAAAAAGGCGATAACTAATGTAACCGTACAACCTACTACCGCTAGTCCAATCTGCTTCGTTGCTTTGATGGTTGCATCCAAACGCGAATGCCCATCACGCATCCAACGTTCGATGTTCTCGACAACAACAATGCTGTCATCTACCAACAAACCGAGCGCAACAACTAAACCTACAATACTTAATTGGTTGAGGGTAAATCCAAGAAGGTTGAGCATGATAATTCCGATTGCCAGGGAAAGAGGAATGGAGATCATCACAATCAGTGCAGCGCGTTGTCCTAATGGGAGTAAAGTAATGGAGATCAATAAAATAGCAAATAGAAAATCTTTTCCGAGGGAACCGAGTCGTTTGTTTACATTGTCAGCCTGATCAAAATGATGAACCATGTTGATGTTAGCAGGAAGAGTCGATTTGAATTTTTCAATAGCAGGTAAATACAGTTTTTGAGTCATTGAAATGTTTTCACCAGTCTTTTGTGCTGCTGTTACAAATACAGAGCGATATCCATTGAGACGGGTAATGTGCATCTCTTCTGCATAATCATAATCGATCTTCGCTATATCTTGCAACAGAACATTCTTGCCATTGGCGGAGTAGACTATTGTTTTGCGAATCTCTTCGATGTCTCTATAGCTACCACTTGTATTGATATTGAATGATTTATTTCCAGCTTCAACACTTCCTCCAGGAATATTAACTGCTTCACTGCTGATGCCTCCAAGAATCACTTCGAGTGGGATATGCATCTGAGCCATTTTTTCGAGTTGCAAATCCACACGAACAATCCTGTCGCTTAGCCCATGAATCTCAACTTTCTTCAACGATTTTATTTGCTCTAATTCGTCTCTCAAGTTCTCTGCATATTCCTTCAAATTATTGCGGGATGTATTTTCAGAGACCAGCGCGATTTGAATTACGTTCACATCGGATGGTTGTACTCTGCCTACCTCAATACTTGCTATATCTCTTGGCAGCTCGTTGCGTAACGCATTTACTTCTCTAACAAGTTCGGAATATTTAGCTTCCACATCACTGCCATATTTGTATTCAACAAAGACTATGGCAACGCCATCTTTGATTGTGCTTTTTACTTTCTTGATGTTTTCAAGTTCAGTAATCTTTCGCTCCATGGGGTTGACTACTAAATCTTCCAGGTCCTTCGGACTCGTACCAGGGTAGACAACTACGATAGGGAATTGTGGTGAATGAAGATCGGGATCTTCGGAGCGGGGCATGTGGAGAATCGTTGTCGTTCCCAACAGGATGATCATTAGAAAGATTACCAAAGTGAACTGGTAATTCTTTATGGCGTATTCTGATATTTTCATAGCGGTAATCTTTAGGATTGAATTTTACTTTCTGAATATTTTCGCTCCATCTAACTGGAGTTGGTGTTCTTCTTTTTGTTCGACAATGCGAATGGAGGAATTGTCGTGCAGATAAGCACTGCCAGCAATGACTATACATTGCGAGTTTTCAAGACCACTGCTTATGATGACGTGATCTTTTTCAATTGACAATATAGTAACCTGTTGTTTTTGCACAGTCTTCATATCATTCGTAACAAAGACAAACGCGGATTGTGAACCTCCATCAAGAAGAGCATCATAAGGTATCGACCACACTTTTTGTTTTGATGATGGTATAATTACTGCCTTGCCAAATAGACCACTTGCCATTGCTTTGGGTACGCTAATGGTCAATCGAAGCTCTGCAGAGAACGCACCGGTGCTGCGATCTACACCACTGGATTTTTGAACAACTTTTGCATATAGAATTTCACCAGGAAGAGCATCGATGGAAACAGTAGCATCATCACCCAATTGAATCTTGGACCATTCGCGGTCACTGATTCCTACTTTTAACACCCAATCATTTTCTTCGCTGCCATTGGTTTGTAACACCTCACTGCCAGGGGTAATCATCTGACCTTCGCTTGCACTTTTTCTTAGTACATGTCCATTGGCAAGCGCACGGATTTCAGAATAGGAACGATTGAACCTTGCTGTTTCTATTTGCTTTGTGGCAATGTCAAGTGATGTTTTTGAATTCTGAAACTGCTCCAGTGTGGCTACGCTGTCTCTATAGAGGTTAGAAACACGTTCATAATTGCGTTTAGCTTTTTCGAATTCAAGTTCGGCTTGCGATACCTGAGCATTTATTTCTGTAAGGTTTAGTGTTGCGAGAAGCTGACCCTTTCGGATCTTGTCACCTTCTTTAACAAATATTTTGTCGATGATACCTCCGGTCTTGAACGAAAGAAAAGTTTCGTCATTGGTTGTGAATTGACCAGAGGTGTGAATGGGCAGAGATACTTCTTCGATACTTAATTTCTGAACTCTAACAGGAATCTCGTTGGCTTCGATGGTGGTAATTTCTTTTCCTGTGCTGTGGGTGCATGCATATGCCATCCCGGAAAGAATGATAAGGGATACAAGCTTTAGTGTTTTCATAGTCTTTTTATTTATAGGTCGAATGTTAATTGTCAATAGAGAAAGAGGCCGATTCGCGTTCATAGTGTGCATCGGCAATCAAGATGTGATATTGATTAATGATGGTCTTAAGTTCTGCAGCAGTCAATTGAGCGCGGGCATCAAGCGTTTCAATGAAGGTGTTACTACCTTCTTTATAGCCCTTGTCAATGAGTCGCTGGTAACTTCGGGCCGCTTCGAGTTGTTTTTCTGCAGAGTGATAATTCTGATAAGCAGTAATGAGTTCGTTCTTAACGACTTGTATTCTCATGTCAAGCTGTTTGCTCTTTACAGAATAGTCGAGCTCAGAATTCTTAACGTTAAGTTTGGACAAACGGATTTTGTTACGGTTAGTGAATCCTGCAAATACCGGCATGTCTAATTGCAGACCGACTAGATAATACCGGGATTGATTATTGAATATCCAGTTTTGGTATTGAGACCCAACATCTGCAAACCCGTTGATTTTCGGAACCCAAAACGACTGATCCATTCTGGCGATAGTTCTGCTAAGTAAAGCAACTTGTCGCAGTTGACTTAGTTCTTCACGCGAGCTTTTGGATGGAGCTTCACTCAAATTATCTTCGCGAGGAATGAATTGTTTTTCGTTTTGTTCTGTAAGGATTAATTCTTCTCCGTCACGATTAAGTAAGAAGTTAAAATAGAGTTGTGCGTTATGAACCTGTCTTTCACTGTCGGTTATTTGAGCATTGATATTTTCGATTTCACTTTGAGCACGTAATAGATAGGCAGGGAGGCCTCGGCCGTTTGTTAATAGTGATGCATTTACGCGTTTACCTTCTTCTGCAAATTCAAGAGCGCTCTTGTATATTTTTACAACCTCGGTGGCTGCGAGGTAACTGAAGTATGCAACTTTAATACTTTCAACGAGCTCACGTTTGTAAATTTTTACTTCAAATTCCTGAAGCATAACCTGTTGCTGCCGGATCTTATGACCATAAAGCAAATCAGTATTCAGAATAGGTAACGAGGTGTGAATGCGAGTATCGTAAAAGTTTGTAGGAAAGAAATTTTGCTTCACATTTTCAATCTGTGAAAACTGCTGGCTATCGGTGAGTTGATTTAGCGTAGCGTAAACTGGATTGAGCAAGTCACCAACTGGTAAAGAAATGCTGCGTCCACCGTTTCCACTGGTGTAAGAACCTTGAAGATTGACACTTGGCATAAACATTCCTTTCGCAATGCGCAGAGAAAGCAAAGCTTTCTCAAGGTCAATTTCTTTTTGCTGAACAACTTCATTGTTATGAAGGCCATCAGCAACATACTTTTCCAGATAATTCTGGCCATTGGCATTAATCCCTACAAACAAGAGAGTTGTCAGGAGGGCCGAACAGAGTTTTGAGAATGGTGTTCTAATAACCAACAGTACAAAATCAACTGCTCCTGTATAGAGGAGAATCAGCGTTGGACTCGTAATCATGATGAGATCAAGAGTTAGTGTAATTGTTTTTTTCATGACGGGTTTTTGTTTCTTTTGTTGACACAAAGTTGTAGTGCTTGTACCTATGGTCATAGGTCAATAGCACGTCATAAAAGGACAAAGCATTATTCCCTTGTATTCCAGCCTGATCTTCAAGAAATGCAATACGAACCGTCAAAAGGATAGCGGACTTTGAGCAGGTAAGAGCCCTAAAGAATTATTCTGATAGTTCTAGCCGATGCTTTATAAACATATAATAGAGCCAGATCATATCAATATTGTATCAATGAAGGATAATCAGGGAACGATCCTTCTTTTCTACAGCACTAAATTTGCAAGTAGATAAAAGATTTAGAAATTCTTAATAAGTTCTAAAGTGTAATGAGGAGTATTCATAGACTTCACAAGAAAGGCTCCTATTGCAAAGTTATGTTGAGTACCGAGCGTTTTATAGAGTAAAGGGCAGCGTCTTGACCAAGTTGAAAAAACAATTTTGAATAGTAACGTTTAGTGTTCTTATTATTGATCTTTGAAATCGATTGGAGACAAATACTCTATATTATTTAATAGTAACACCATGAAACCTTCTGTTCAGTTAAAAGCGATAATTCTGATTGTACTCATTTGTGCTGTTTCGTTTGTTGAGGCACAAGTTGGCTCGATAAAATTTACTGTATCCATGGAGAAACCGAGCGCACATTACTTTCATGTTGTGATGGAGTGCAAAGATGTAAAGGGCGAGTTCCTTGATGTTAAACTTCCAGCCTGGACTCCGGGATATTACTGGCTGGTAAATTTTTCTAAAAATGTGGTTGACTTTAAAGCCGTTGATGATCAAGGCAAATCACTTCAGTGGAATAAGACTACTAAAAATACCTGGCATATTGCATCAGCAGGCTCAAAGTCAATTTCGATAAGTTATGATGTATATGCCTTCACACAATCTGTAGCTGATCCATTTCTGGACGACAAACATGCTTACATTTCTACAGCAGGGTTGTTAATGTATGCGGATGGCCAACTGCAACACCCGGCAACCATTACCTTAAAACCATTTGCAGATTGGAAAAAGATCTCTACAGGACTAGATCCGGTCCAAGGAGAAGTCAATACTTTTTCTGCGCCTGATTTTGATGCACTCTACGATTGTCCTATTCTTTTGGGTAATCAGAAAATTGTATCATTTGATGTGCAAGGTATTCCGCACTACATCGCGATGGAGGAGCCTGAGAAATTTGATATTCCAAAATTTACTGCCGATTTAAAAACAATGATTGAATCGGCCGTAAAGGTGGTGGGAGACATACCCTATAAGCAATACACCTTTATCATCATGGGCGATGGAACGGGTGGACTTGAACATCGTAACTCGACTGCTGTATTCTCCAGCGGCAGTGTGTACAACAACAATGATACAGAAGGATATAAACGATGGCTTAATTTCCTGACGCATGAATATTTTCACTTGTATAATATCAAAGCCATTCGGCCGATTGCTTTAGGACCGTTTGATTATGATAAAGAAAACTACACAAACATGCTTTGGGTGTCAGAGGGATTCACGGTCTATTATGAATACTTGATTTTGAATCGTGCAGGCATTCTTACAAAAAACGAAAGCCTCGAATTTATGCGTGGCAATATCATGGATTATGAAAACGTTCCCGGGCATTTATTTCAATCGGCCACAGAGTCAAGCTTTGATACGTGGATACAGTTTTTTAATCGTAGCGAAAATACATCCAACACTACTATTTCCTATTATGATAAAGGAGCAGCCTTGGGAATGTTGCTTGATCTTGAAATCCGAAATGCAACCTTAAATAAAAAATCACTCGATGATGTAATGCGCACTTTGTACCAAACCTATTATAAAGAAAAGAAGCGTGGATTTACGGATGATGAGTTCCGCGAAGTATGCGAGCGTATCGCGGGTGTTTCACTGAGCGATTTGTTTGAATATGCTTCAACAGTAAAAGAAATCGACTACAACAAATACCTTTCATATGCTGGATTGTCAATGGATGTTACACCAAAAAAAATACCGGGTACCTATTTTGGTGCAACAGTCAGTGTGGAGAATGAGATGATGATGGTCAAAAGTGTGGAATGGAATTCGCCTGCGTGGTCTGCGGGAATAAGCGCTCACGATGTAATTCTTAAGATGAATACATTGGAAGCAACACCAAAGGGACTGAAAGATATTTTGCTTGCCGCAAGTCCCGGAGATAAAATTAAACTGGATATATCCCGAAATGATCAACATAAAGTTGTTGAAATTACACTGCGTGAGAAAACGCAGCGGAGCTTTGCTATTACTCCAGTCACGAGTCCGACACCAAACCAGGTTAGCCTTCTGAAAAACTGGTTACGGAATTAGAGCAATTGAATGCTCCTACGATCATGTTAAGATTGTATCAGTTGTAGTTAATATGGATGAACCGACAGCCTTCACTGAGCCCTACATTTGTTATTCATTAACGAATGATTTAACATATGAAGATCACATGGGAAGGCGTATTTCCTGCCGTAACAACCAAATTTGCAAAGAACTATTCTTTAGACTTTCAAGCCTTCGAAGCCAATCTGCAGGAGCAGCTTGACGCGGGAGTGGATGGTATTATTATTGGCGGAACATTAGGGGAGTCCAGTGTTCTGAATAACGATGAGAAAAACGAGTTGCTGAAATTCACCATTCAAAAAGTAGAAGGTAAAGTTCCGGTTGTATTAAACATTGCGGAAGGATCAACCAGTGAAGCCATTAAAATTTCTGAATCCGCGGCTAAGGCAGGCCTGAGTGGTTTGATGATGTTACCACCGATGCGTTATAAATCAGATCACCGAGAAACCGTAGAGTATTTCAAGGCGATAGCCAATGCTACTGAACTTCAGATTATGATTTATAATAATCCGGTAGATTATAAAACTGAAGTAACACTGGATATGTTTGAAGATCTTACCGTGTGCAAAAATATTCAGGCAGTAAAAGAATCTACGCGTGATGTAGTGAATGTAACACGCATGATCAATCGCTTTGGTGATCGCTATAGCATCTTAAGTGGTGTGGATACATTGGCCATGGAAAGTTTATTGATGGGAGCGAAGGGCTGGGTTGCTGGTCTGGTTTGCGCATTTCCAAGAGAAACTGTCGCTATTTATCATTTAGTAAAAGCAGGAAGAATACAGGAGGCATTAGAAATTAACCGCTGGTTTATGCCACTGTTGGAACTTGATACACATAGCAAACTTGTTCAATATATAAAGTTGGCTGAAGCAGAAGCAGGCATTGGCACTGAAACCGTTCGGCCACCAAGGTTGACGTTAGTTGGCGATGAACGTGAAGCAGTATTAAATGTAATTCGAGAAGGATTAAAGAATCGCCCAACGTTGCCCGATTATCTAAACCTTGAAAAAAGAGAAAGCATTACACTTTAGAAGATGATGTTGCAGAATGGTGTTGATGAGGCGATGCAAAAGTCGAGCGAGGCGTTTCATCTCTATAAGAAAGTAAGTAGTGCAGCGCGAGCAAAGTTCTTGAGAACAATCTCATCACAAATTGATTTAATTGGTGATAAGCTCATTCATGTTGCCATGGAAGAATCTCATCTTCCCGAAGCTCGATTAAAGAATGAACGAGGACGCACAACGAATCAGCTGAATTCATTTGCAGCTTTGCTTGAAGCAGGCGATTGGGTTCAGGCAAGTATTGATCAGGGCACTACGGAGCGCAAGCCGTTTCCTAAACCTGATTTACGGAAGATGTTTTTTCCACTGGGACCTGTTGTTGTTTTTGGAGCAAGTAATTTTCCATTTGCATTTTCAACAGCAGGTGGTGATACAGCATCGGCTCTTGCATCAGGTTGTACGGTAGTGATAAAGAGTCATCCAGGACATCCGCGCACTTCAACACTGGTTGCCCGGGCAATTCAACAGGCAATCGAAATGTGCGGATTGCCAAAAAATGTATTTCAACATATTGAAGATACGACCATCGAAGTTGGACAAGCATTGGTGCAACATCCTCTTACAAAAGCAGCTTCTTTTACCGGATCATACCAGGGAGGTAAAGCGTTGTTTGATTTGGCCACTCAACGAAATGAACCCATTCCATTCTTTGCTGAAATGGGTAGCATCAATCCAGTTGTTTTACTTCCGAAGTGTATTCAACAAAATAAAGAACTACCATTAACCTTAGCATCTTCCATCACTTTAGGTGCGGGACAATTTTGTACCAATCCAGGCTTGTTGCTGGTAATGGAAGATGAGGGATTGAATCAATTTCTGGAAGCGCTTGCGCAAAAGATAGCTCAAGTGGCACCAGCTAAGATGCTTCATAAAGGTATTGCTACAAACTATCTTAATCGCAGAGGTGAAAGTTTAACGCAACCCGGTGTTGAAACTCTTGCTGAGGTAATTACTTCCGAGGAAGATGCTGGATCCGTGACACTTGCATTGGTAACGGCAAAGGATTTTTTAAAAAGTGAAATACTAAAGGAAGAAGTCTTTGGTCCATTCTCATTGATTGTGAAATGCAGAGATGAGAAAGAATTACATAAGGTAATCAATAGTTTAGGTGGACAACTCACTGCTACAGTATTTGGCGAGGCTGATGAGCTGTCAACCTATAATTCTACCATTGATGCCTTACAACAAAGAGTCGGAAGAATAATTTTTAATGGAGTGCCAACCGGTGTTGAAGTATGTAAATCCATGCAACATGGTGGGCTCTTTCCATCGACAACAGACTCCCGATTTACATCTGTAGGAGTAGATGCCATCTATCGCTTTGTTCGTCCCATTTCATACCAGGATTTTCCAAATGATTTATTACCTATCGAACTGAGAAATCAAAACACAACAAACATCCTACGCTGTATAAACGGAGCATGGACACGAGATCATCTATAATATTTAAAACAGTTTTTATACCGCATACCTACAACCGATAACCGATTACTGATTTACCGAATGGCACGTAAAACATTTTTTTGCATTGATGCTCACACCTGTGGCAATCCTGTACGCTTGGTAGCCGGTGGCGGTCCCATACTGGTTGGGAAGAACATGAGTGAAAAACGTCAACACTTTCTTCGTGAATTTGACTGGATCAGAAAGGGATTGATGTTCGAACCACGTGGTCACGACATGATGAGTGGCAGTATTCTTTATCCACCGACTGATCCGCAAAATGATATAGGTGTATTGTTCATTGAAACCAGCGGATGTCTTCCAATGTGTGGTCATGGAACTATCGGCACAGTAACAATTGCTATCGAAGAAGGATTAGTAACACCAAAGACTCCGGGTACATTACGACTGGAAGTACCAGCAGGTCTTGTAACCATTACCTATCAGCAAGAAGGTAAAAAAGTAAAGTCTGTAAAAATCAAAAACATCAAAGCTTACCTCGCTGCAGAAAATATTACGGCTGAGTGTCCTGATCTTGGTGAGTTGAATATGGATGTTTCCTATGGTGGAAACTTCTATGCGATTGTAGACGTGCAGAAAAATTTCCCCGGACTCGAACATTTTAAGGCAGAACAACTGATTGGATGGAGCAGATCCTTGCGGAATAACATCAATGCTAAATACACTTTTGTTCATCCGGAAGATTCAACAATTAATGGATGCAGTCATGTTCTGTGGACAGGCAAAACCATCGACCCAACATCAACGGCACGCAATGCAGTGTTCTATGGTGATAAAGCAATTGACCGATCACCTTGCGGAACCGGTACCTCAGCGCGATTAGCACAATGGCATGCAAAAGGAAAGCTCAAGCAAGGAGAAGATTTTGTTCATGAAAGTATTATCGGTTCAAAGTTTACAGGAAGAGTAGAAGAAGTAACCACACTAGCAGGCAAACCTGCAATTGTTCCAGGTATAGAAGGTTGGGCAATGGTGACGGGATACAATACTATTATAATTGATGATGAAGATCCATATGCACATGGATTTCAAGTGATTTAATATGAACTGCTGGTCACTCCAAATCAACTATTAACGCCTGCCTGCCGGTAGGCAGGGATAACCAATAACGGATAACTGAAACGAGAATGAAAGTAGCGGTAATAGGAGGTGGCATCATCGGATTAAGTTCAGCATACTACCTGAACAAAGCAGGGCATGATGTAACTATTTTTGATTCGAGCGATATGATGGACAGTTGTTCCATTGGAAACGCTGGTATGATTGTTCCGAGTCACATCATTCCGTTAGCAGCACCGGGTATGATCTCAAAAGGTATTCGCTGGATGTTCAATTCTCAAAGTCCGTTTTATGTAAAGCCAAGATTGAATGGTAATCTCATTAAATGGGGATATCAGTTTTACAAACATGCAAATGAGAAAAATGTTGAGCATGCTATTCCTTCATTGAAATCCATAAGTCTTTTTAGTAAAGAGATGTATCAGCAAATGGCTCATGAAAATCCATTTGAATTTGACTATAAGGAACGAGGATTGTTAATGCTCTATCAAACAAAAGAAACTGAGAGGGAAGAAGCAGAGACAGCTCATATTGCTAACAAGAATCGAATTGAAGCACACATACTTTCTCCGGATCAAATTCAAAAGTTAGAACCCGAAGTAAAGGTTACCGTAAGAGGTGGTGTATTCTTTCCAGGGGATGCTCATCTGATACCACAGAAGCTGGTAAAAAATCTAATTCAATATTTGAAAGACAAGGGTGTTATCATTCACACCAATGCACCCGTTACCAATTTTGAAGTAAAGAATGAATCTGTAACAAGCCTCACCACATCAAAAGAGAAATTATCATTTGACGAATACATTGTAGCAACAGGCGCATGGTCAGGAGTTTTAAGTTCTGCTTTAGGTATTGATCTTCCGTTACAAGGTGGAAAAGGTTATAGCTTCACGCTTGATAATGTAAAACACAACATTCAAATACCTTCCATTTTATTAGAAGGGAGAGTTGCTGTTACTCCGATGGGAAATTCACTTCGTTTTGGGGGCACTATGGAAATCAATGGTACTGATCGTTCCATCAACATGAACCGAGTTAAAGGAATTGTGAATACTATTCCAGCTTACTATCCGGAGATGAACGTTGCTACTCCTAAGCAAGAAGAAATCTGGCGAGGCTTGCGCCCTTGCTCTCCCGATGGTTTGCCCTACATTGGTCGCTCTTCACGTTTTAAGAATTTAATTATTGCCACCGGTCACTCTATGATGGGACTGAGCCTTGCGCCAGGAACAGGAAAAGTTGTAAGTGAATTAGTCAACAGGGAAAAGACCAGTATTTCGCTTGAAGCATTCAATCCCGAACGCTTCTCTTAGGCCAATCATGTATTAACAACCGCGATCAGTTCTGTTAAAACTGATAGCGGATATTCTCCCTATCAATACTCCAGTTTGCTCAATTTTTCCTTCATGCAAACCGGCATACATTCTCATTACCATAAAATAAACTTGGCCATCTCGATGCAATCGATTTTTTATTGCGAAAACTTATTTTTTGGCGATACAAAACGCTTCTAGCCCAATTTGGTGTATGAAATACACTTATTGGATAATATCCTATCAGCATCTGCTAAAACCAGCGAAGTAGGTAGCTAATCAATATTCTAATTTTCTAATCTAAACGAGGTCGTGTAAAACACCAAAACACCAATCCCACTATGAAGAAAAAATTTACAAGGAAATTAATGTGGTTAGCACTCTTTACAGGGTTGCTAATAACGATGCAAAACGCTTATGCACAACAGTTGGTTACCGGTACCGTCTTGTCAGAGACCAAGGAAGGAATGCCCGGTGTCAATGTTGTTGTGAAGGGTACTACAACTGGAACGTCCACCGATGCGGATGGCAAGTTTTCCTTACAAGTTCCCGGCCCTGAGGCTGTGCTGGTCTTTAGTTTTGTAGGTTATTTATCCGAGGAGATAGCAGTAGGTTCACGAACACAATTTGATGTTAACCTGACACCCGACATCGCATCCCTTCAGGAAGTTGTCGTGATTGGATATGGTACACAGAGAAAAGAGGATGTTACCGGTGCCGTTGCCAGAGTGAGTGCAAAAGATTTTCAAGTAGGGAAAATTAATGACGCGACTGATTTGATAAAAGGCAAAGTGGCAGGCCTCGTTATTAGCAAAGGTTCAGGAGATCCAAATGCTACCTCTAGTATTTCACTTCGGGGTATAACAACTATTCTGGGAAATGTTCAGCCTCTGATATTGATTAACGGAGTACCTGGTGATCTTACTACGGTGGCACCCGAGAACGTGGAGTCGGTGGATGTATTGAAAGATGCAGCCGCTGCTGCTATTTATGGAACACGGGGCGCTAATGGTGTAATATTAATTACGACAAAAACCGGTAAGCGTGATCATGCAGTTTCTGTAAATTATACAGGATATGCATCAATGTCAGATTTTTATAAACAGGCCGATTTTATGGGGCCTTCTGAAATACGCCAGGGCTTAACATCTTTTAGTGATGGTGGTTGGGATACAGACTGGGTGAAGGCAGTAACTCAAAAAGGTTACATGCAAAACCACTCTCTTACGATTGATGGAGGAACCAAAAATTCAGCATACTCCGGAAACTTTTCATATCGCTACGAAGCTGGAACGATTAAGAAATCAGATAACGATCAGTATCGTTTTCAATTTAACCTGGATCAATACCTGTTCAATGATATTGTAAAAATCAACATGAATATTTTGAGACAGTACCACACTAACACGGTGAATAATGCCGGGAGTGATGGTCTTACTAATATTTATCGTCAGGCAACTATCCGAAATCCGACCTCACCAATCTATAATGAAACGACAGGTGCTTATGCTGAAGAGTTCAACCGGTTTCAGTACTATAACCCGGTGTCGATGTTGAATGAATTGATTGGTACGAATGAAACCGGAACCACTAATCTTATAGGCAATATTACCATTGAACCCATTTCACGTTGGAAGACTAACCTGATGTTGTCAAACAATATTTACAATCAGAATTATGCTTCCTATGCAACATCCCAATATTTTTCATCCATTACATCAGGGTTTCCTGGTTCCGCAAGCCGATCATACAATGGAAGCAACCAGAAATCACTGGAGTTAACATCCACTTACGATATTTCAATGAACGAGCATCACTTAACAGCATTAGCAGGGTATAGCTATTACTATGTAGTGAATGATGGATTCGGTGCCGGCAATTCTGATTTCCAGACCGATTCATATTTGTACAACAACATTGGTGTAGGTGCACGGTTGAAAGATGGAAATGCGGGAATGAGTAGCTACAAGAATGACGCAACGTTGATCAGTTTCTTCGGTCGTGTTCAGTATGGTTTTAGAGACAAGTATAATCTTCTGGCAAGTGTTAGACGTGAAGGATCATCTAGATTTGGTTCAAACAATCAGTGGGGCGTGTTCCCCGCAGTGTCAGCCGGTTGGACGATTAGCAAAGAGAATTTTATGAGCTCCGTTTCATGGCTGGATAATCTGAAATTACGCGTGGGTTATGGCGTAACGGGAAGATCTCCAAGGGACAGTTATATGTCGCTTACGCTGTATGACTACGATGCCAACTATGGAAATTTCTTGGATAAGGATGGAAACTGGGTTGCCGGGTTAAATGTAGCTCAAAATCCAAATCCGGATTTGAAATGGGAAACAACAGCAGAGGTTAACGTTGGATTGGACTTTGGACTATTCAATAATCGGATAAAAGGTTCGGTTGATGTTTACAACAGGAAGACCACTGATTTGATTTATGATTACGCTGTACCTCTTCCTCCTAATATTTACAACACTACTGCGGCTAACGTAGGATCACTCAGCAACAAAGGAGTAGAAGTTATGCTCAGCGGCAGCCCGATAACCACCAGTAATTTTGAATGGAACACCACGGTTACCATGTCGCACAATGAAGCCAAACTGATAAACTTGTCAAATGAACTCTATGAAACGAATGACTACTTAAGCCAATATTCAATTGGCGATCCTATTTCTGCTCCGTCTCACCGTTGGCAGGAAGGTCAACCATTGGGCAATTTCTGGGGATTGAAATCGGTTGGCGTAACACCTGATGGCATCTGGCTCATCGAAGATCCAAATACCGGAGAGGCTGTACCGTATTCAACAAGTTTAAATAATGACACCTATCGTCAGGTGTTAGGTAATGGTTTACCCAAAGTTGTTCTCGGATGGAACAATACTTTTCGCTATAAGAATTTTGATCTGAATATGCTGATGACCGGTCAGTTTGGTTTTACAATTCTAAATCAAACGCGAATGTTTTATGAAAATAATTCTATTCAATATAACCGGTTAAAGTCTGCAGCTGATCCTGTATATGGTTCTGTGCCACTCTCTAGTTCACAGGCGCAGGCCTTTGTAAGCTACTATTTGGAGAAGGGAGATTTTCTAAAATTCGATAATGTAACGCTGGGGTATAATTTCAATGTTGGGAGCAGTGCACACATTGGTAAAGTGCGGTTATACACTTCTGCCCAAAACTTCCTGATCATAACATCCTATAAAGGATTAGATCCCGAATTGACAACAGACTTCCGTACACCAGGTAGCGATTCACGGGATAAGTACCCTACTATACGATCACTTAGTTTAGGTCTGAATGTAACTTTTAAATAATCGGAATATGAAATTCATAACAAAAATATATAGAGTGTTTGCCGTCAGTGTTCTATTGATTTTTAGTGCCTGTACGAACTTGGATGAAAATATTTATAGCGAGTTAAGTGATGAGAACATTAAGTTTTCAGAACAAGACGTGTCGCGGATGAAAGGTTATGTATATAACGAACTTCGCTATTTGTATTGGGGTTGGAATGGATTGTTTGATATTAATGAAGAATCATCTGATCTGATGATGACACCGTTGCGTGTCGGTATCGGATGGGGCGACCTTTATATTTCCATGCACAAGCATACGTACAATGCCAACATTGATCACTTCTGGGGTGCGTGGAATTACAGTTATGTTGGTATAACCTATGCCAATAAACTACTAGACATTCAACAAATAAAAGAAGACCCTAAAGTAAGTGCAGAATTGCGAACCATTCGCGCCTTGTATTACTACGTATTGTTTGATTGCTTTAGAAATGTACCACTTGAAACCACTACACTCGTAGAAAAAGGTTATCTGCCAACACAGGTGGATCCTCAGGTTATGTACGATTTTATTGTGAATGAATTAAAAGAAGTGAAAGATGTTGTGGGCACCGAAAAGATATTTGGATATCCGAACAAGTATGTAGCAGAAATGATTCTTGCAAAAATGTATTTGAACCACAACGCATGGTTTAATGATTTCTCAGATAACAGCTACTATCAATTGGCGCTCGATGAGGTAAGTGATGTTATTGATAACGGTGGCTATTCACTTACTGCGAACTATAAAGACAACTTTAAAGCTAAACTCAAAGGTAACAAGGAGGTCATCTTTGCTATTCCACTTGATTATACCTATGCAGCGCATAACTATTTGGTGAACAAATGTCTCATCGGTGCAGGCGCACAAGCCTTTGGTTACGATGGCAGTCCATGGAACGGTAGCTGTGCTATACCTCAGTTTATGGATACGTATCATGCAGATGATAAACGTTTTGATGCAACCTGGGCACATGGTCAACAATATCATTTTGAAACAGGTGCTGCATTAAAAACTGAAGCAGATGATCAGGGTGAAGTTAATTTGGCGTATACAAAAGAGGTTCACTCCATTGATAATCCCGGAGCGTATATGTTGGAAGGCTATCGCTTTGTCAAGAATGAGATCGTAGCAGGACCAGATGGTACCTATGGTGATGATGTGCCTTTCTTCCGTTTGGCTGATGCAATGTTTATTAAAGCTGAATGTTTACTACGCTTGGGGCAGAATGAAGCAATGGCTGCAGACTTAATTACCCAAGTTAGACAACGTGCATTCGTTGATTTTGCTGACGCTAAACGAACTGCTGCTGATCTAAAGGGTGCAAGTGTTTATGACTATGGTCATCGCGAATGGACCAGTGAAGGAGCTAAAAACTTTGATCCTTCTTCTTTTGTAGCAACCTACGAAGGTGGTGGAGACATTGAATTCGGTGGACTGTTGGATGATCTGGCTTGGGAGTTTGTGGGCGAACACCATAGAAGACAAGACCTGATCCGGTTCCGTGTTTCGAATGGTATGAATGTTTACCGTGGCAAGTCCTGGTTCTGTAAAGATGCTGAGAATGATCCTGCAGATACACATACCGATGTATTCCCGATACATCAGTCGTTTGTGGATGCCAATCCAAAGTTGAAACAGAACGACAAGTACTAGACCATTTGATTTTATACTAATCAACGAAAAGAATCATGAAACAATTAATAATATCAGGTTTACTATTCGGATTAATGATGGTATTCATTATGTCCTGTGATGACAATGTGGTCAGCGAGAAGCATGTATATACCGAAGCTGAGATTAAGATGCGCGACTCATTGGAAGCGGTAAGGAATAACGTTAAAGCTAACTATGTATTGACGTATAATATTATACTTCCGCTTGACACGGTGAATTACAGAGGAGTAGAGGTGCCAGTCGATACTGAAATTCTTTTAGAGAAGTTGGGACTTTCTACAACGGAAGAACTTACTGCAGCACTGGGTACCGTTACCAGCGGTGTGCAGTTTGATAACACGATTAGCTTTTTTGCCATCAACAACTCAACTCGGTATGACTATACCGGAACCTTCACTGCGAATGGATTAGGTTTTTGGTTTGATCAGAATGGCGATGTAGGAAACTGGGGCGACCTGGATGCGGTATTCTCCGAATTCGATAGTGAAGCATTTAAATTCTTTGTCGGGCAACACCCCAAGCACGTAGAGACAGGTGATACATACAAACTTATTCAAGTGATGAAAAAGGGCGACTACCGCATTGCTTTTGTAATCAATGTGACTGTCGGTGATTATTATGTGGAAGAAGTTCCGGATGCGGTTAACGTTTCCACTAGTGAATTTTCGTTGGAAGTAACCCCGAACAATGAGTACGCAGCTACCGATCTTGAATTTGACTTTGCAGCTGCTGCCGAGGCAATAGGTGTTTCTGAGGAAGAGTTAAGCGCAAATGCTACCTTCTACGGAGTAAGCTCCGATGAAAGCATGACCTCTACCTATACTGCTGATGCAGGCTATTGGTACACACAAGCTGGTGATGTAACAGATTGGGGAACGGAAGCGTGTGCCGTGTATGTCAACTATGAAGATGGTATTTTTCATATCGGACAATTCCCTGAATCCTGCGAAGTTGGTGATGAATTTACATTAACGGTTGCGCTTATGTATAAGACTACGAAAATGGTAACCTATAAAATAACCATAAAGGTTGTCGAATAGAGTTTTTGATTTTTTCGAACAAGACAAAAAATGATGAGTAGTTGAGATATACCTTATTTAACCAAATCAGTAAATGATATCTATCAATAAGTTGAAGAAATGTGGCGTATGCTTTTATGTATCGTTATGCACGGTGTTTCTTTTTGTCTTCCTGGCTTCTTGCAGCAGCGATAATCCTGAGCCAGAACCAGAACCAGAAGTTCCGACCGACACCGTAGTCATTCTGGATCCGTCAACGGTTGACGCCAGTAAAATTTATATTCCAGAGGAATTGAAGAAGGTGAATTTTTACAAGAGTTCAAGTGCCTGGTACTATGGTCGAAGTAAACAATCAGAACACTTTATTGTGTTCTGGGCTCCGGGGTATAAAGACAAAGATCCGAATTCTAACGATGTCCCTGCAGCGTATCGGGTCGACATAGACGATTTGCTAGAGAAGGCAGAGCAGTTTTATGAAATTAATATTTCAGAGCTCAAATTTGCTGAAACCGGAGTTGGTAAATCAAATCTCGATAAGTATAAGATGATGATCTTTATCTTCTACCAGACGGAGTGGTTGGCAACGGGCAGTGGTTATGATAATACGATTGGAGCATTATGGGTAAGTCCCAACACATGCCAGCCGGTAGGCTCAACGATTGGCCATGAAATCGGGCACAGCTTCCAGTACCAGGTGTTCTGTGATCTGGGTGGTTCATCAGGATTTCGGTATGGCTTTGGTGGGAATGGAGGGAATACTTTCTGGGAACAAACGGCTCAATGGCAATCATTCCAGAGTTATCCCGAAGAAGCTTTCACTTCCTACAATTTCCAGGTATATACTGAAAACTATCATCGTCATGTTTTTCATGAATGGTATCGCTACGCCAGTTATTTTGTTCACTACCAATGGACTGATAAGCATGGCATGGATATGATTGGAAGAGTTTGGCGTGAGGCAAAGAGTCCTGAAGATCCCATTCAGGCATATATGAGGTTAACCGGCATAACCAACGATCAATTGAACGCAGAGATTTATGCAGGAGCTGCTAAACTTGTTACATGGGATTTGGATGAAATTCGTGATCTCGGTGCGAATTACGTTGGTGCCCAAACATTCAAAAGCTCGCGGTTAGAAGATGGGAGTTATCAAGTATCGTACGATCGTTGTCCTGGAACCACAGGTTATAATGTTATCAGACTGAATGTGCCGGATGCCGGAACTGAAATATCTACAGCGTTTACGGGTCTTGTAAATGAGAGTGGTTATAATCAGGTAACGGATCCATCGAGGGCCGGATGGCGTTATGGATATGTTGCTTTGTTGGAAAATGGAACACGTGTTTATGGTGATATGAATAGTGGAACAACCAACACTGCAAACTTCACCGTGCCTGCAAATTGTAGTAAACTCTGGTTTGTTGTAACCGGTGCACCCAACACGTATGCACCTCACCCTTGGGATGAGAATGAAAGCAACGATGATCAGTGGCCGTATAAAGTGAAGTTCACGAACACCACATTGTACGGAGATATTGTGTTTGATGGAACAGAAGTTCCTGCTGACTTAACCTTGACCTATGATGTTAAGTTTCCATTCAGTTCCGTTACCTATCCGGGTGGTACTGTTCAATTGAGTGATAGCGATCTCATTAAAATGGCGAAGGCTTTTGTTCTTCAACCCAGCGCGATCTCGAGTTCCATTGGTAGCAGTGTTAAGTTCTATGGTGTAGAGAGTAATGGAACGTTAAATCCAACCCCTACAGCGAATGGATTGGGACACTGGTTCGCAGGTAATGGAGATGTGATCACCTGGGGAACTAATGCTATGGTGTATTCTGAATTTGCAAATACAAACTGGACGTTCACCCTTGGCCAGTATCCAGGACATTGCGCACCGGGCACTACATATACCGTTAAACAGGCACTGGTGTATGAATACGAAACCGGTAAGACGGTGAAAACCATGTTTGTATTTAATATCACCATTGAATAACGCATACTAATTTTAACGATGTAAAAATGATTCAGAAAGCCGTTTCGACAAACGGCTTTCTTTTTTAAAACATAGAGCTAGATAAGAACGGCATGGATTGTAAATACTATTTTCATTTAAAACGATATTCTTCCATCCTGCTGGTTTTAGTAGTCCTCTTTTCCTGTAAGGATGACGAGATAACAAAAACAAGTACCACATCGGATGATGTACCTACTTCCTTTAGTTTCCTTGCAAAAGACAATCCTTCAATTTACCAGGACATTGTGTTTACTAAGCAAGCCGACTTTTCATTTGCAGCTAACGTTGTTCACGAAGTTGATCTAAGTAACATCAAACCGACATTTGATTATAATGGAGTAGCGAAGATGAATGGAAAATTGATTTCGAGCGGGATAACCACGATGACTTTCCCTGATGAATTCATCATTCAGTTCGATAACAAAAATGTAATCTTTCATGTGAATCGTTACTACACAATTCCAACGATGTATATCACAACGGAGAACAATGAAGTAATTACATCAAAAACGGAATATGTAAAATGTTCAGTGAGGATTGATTCAAAAAATATGTACAATGATTTTGCTACGGAAGCAACTGATCCGGCTGAAATACGAGGGAGAGGCAATTCGACATGGGAGTTCTATGATAAAAAACCATACCGCTTAAAGTTGGGTTCTAAAAAAGAACTTCTGGGCATGGGCGCAGCAAAGAGCTGGGTGCTACTGGCCAATTATCGTGATCCTACAAACTTTATGAATGCTGTTGTTTTTGACATGGCGCGCTACATGCAGATGCCCTACACAAACACCAATCGCTTTGTTGAAGTGTATCTGAATAATAAGTACATCGGTATGTATCAGTTTACGGAGCAGGTGCAACAAGGAAACAACCGTGTTGAAATTGATGAGACTGCTGGTGTATTGTTAAACCTTGATTTGGATGATGGGCCGGAATATTCACCGGATACAGACGATAATTTTAATTCGAGTGTTTATAATCTACCCATTGCTGTTAAACATCCGGAAGCACTAACGGCTGTGCAGATCGATGCAATCAAATCAGATTTTGCAGTGGTAGAGCAGCTTATCAAACAACGGGATTTCGCAAAGCTTTCGAAAAGATTGGACATTCAATCGATGATTGATTTTTTGATCATTCAGGAGATGACTCGAAATGTGGAATTGGTAAGTCCACGAAGTATGTATATGTATAAAGATGCCGACAACATATATCACTTTGGTCCAGTGTGGGATTTCGATGGAGGCTTTTCATTTGATTGGGCATCGATGACAAATGGGCATGGTTATTTTGGTAGCCAGTCATGGCTAATGGGGAGTAGTAATCCTTCGACACATCCACCAACGGCATACAATTACATATCAGGATTCTTCGTGAATATGTTTGCTAACGCTGAATTCAGTGCTGCCTACAAAACCCGTTGGGCAGAAGTTCAGTCAGGAATGCTCAACTATTGTTTTACACAGCTTGATGATAATGTATTGCACTGTGATGCAGCAATGGTGAATAATGCAAAACGATGGCCCATCGGAAAGGGCCATAAAGTCGAAATAGAAAAATTAAAAAACTGGTTGACCACAAGGGCTTCTAATTATTCCAATGTGGTGAAGAATTACTAGGATGAATATAAGATCGCCTTCTTCTGGTTTTTTTAGAAAGACAAAATCGTATTATAGGTGGATAATATCATGATTAAAGTCATTCTCGATTATTGAATAGTTTTAGGTTTTAAAAGTTCAAAGTTTGATTTTGTTAAATGACTCAGTGACGTGTTAATTATGGAGTGCTTTGACGATTACATGTGTGGTGAGATAATTACATGATGCTGTATTTGATGTGGAAAGTTTGATTTATTTTTCATCTTCTGAATAGCTTCAGACAAAGTGAGTCTGGTGATTCGCAAGATTAATTAATGGCGCAAATTATGATGAGAAGTATTTTAGCTTTAGTGATTGTAGCAGGAACCACATTCACTTGTTTCGGACAAGGAACATTGGCCGATTATCAAAGGGCAGAAGATCAGGGAAAACTCTATCGCAATAAAGTTTATAACGACCCGCATAATTTTTACTGGCTGGGAGGAAACGGAGTGTTCTGGTATTTGAATACTTCCAGAAAGGGTAATGAATTTATTCTTGCTGACGTAGCGAAGAAAATACAGAAGCCTGCCTTTGATCATGCGAAGCTCGCGAAATCACTTTCATTGAAATTAAATAAGAAGATTGATCCCCTTAAACTTCCTTTTCAGACCATTACATTCTCCACTGATCGCAAAACGATTTCATTCCAGGTTGACAGTGCAAAGTGGAAGTGCATACTTTCTTCCTACGATTGCCAGGTAACGGAGATTGTTAAACCTGAACGGAAAAATGAAGAGTATTGGGGCAATGCTTTTAATGAGTCAGGAAGTCAACCTGTAAAGTCAGCGGATAGTGTATGGACTGGTTTTGTAAAAAACTATAATGTGTACATCAACAATCGCAAGACGAAAGAAGAATTTCAGCTGAGCTATGATGGATCAGGAGGAAATTTTTATTCCAGCTACATGCAATGGTCACCGGATAGTAAAAAACTCATGGCTTATAAAGTTGTGCCGGGGGAGAAGCATCTTATTTATTTTGTGGAGTCTTCACCAAAGGATCAACTTCAGCCCAAGCTATGTACTCGAGAGTACCTTAAGCCCGGAGATGCAGTTCCGGTGAAACAACCTCAGCTCTTTTTAATTGATGAAAAGAAGCATGTACAGATAAGCGATGAACTTTTTGAACAACAATTTTCACTGGACTGGATAGAATGGAGAAAAGATAGTCGCGCTTTTACATTTGAATACAATGAGCGAGGACATCAACGCTACAGCGTAATGGAAGTAAATGCTTCTACAGGAGCAATTAAGACTTTGATTGATGAGCAAAGCAAAACCTTTATTGATTATAGTGGTAAACGATACCGATTTGATGTAGCCGATGCAAAAGAGATTATCTGGGCTTCGGAACGAGATGGATGGAATCACTTATACCTGTATGATGGTCTTACTGGAAAAGTAAAGAATCAAATTACAAAAGGGGAATGGGTAATGAGAGAAGTTATTCACGTTGATGAAGAACAAAGACAGATCATCTTCGCGGCCAGTGGGTTGGACAAAGATCAAGATCCGTATTTACTTCATTATTGTAAAATTAATTTCGATGGTTCCGGCTTTGTAAGACTCACCAGTGAAAATGCAAATCACAATGCCAGCTTCTCTTCGGACTTTAAATATTTTGTTGACCAGTATTCGCGTGCGGATTTGCCTGCGATATCAACACTGCGGAGTGCAGTTGATGGAAAAGAAATTATGGCCTTGCAAAAAGCTGACATCTCAGATTTGCAGAATACCGGATGGAAAATGCCAGAAGTATTTTCTGCTAAAGGTCGTGATGGTGTAACCGATATTTGGGGTGTTATCATTCGCCCCACCACAATTGATCCTTCAAAGAAATACCCGATTGTTGAGTTGATCTATGCTGGTCCTCAGGATTTTTATGTCCCTAAAAGTTTCAATGCTGTTTATCGAAGTCTTCATGCCTTTGCTGAGCTTGGATTTATTGTTGTACAAATTGATGGAATGGGTACATCATGGAGATCGAAAGCTTTTCATGATGTATGCTGGAAGAATTTAAAGGATGCTGGGTTCTCCGATCGCATCGCATGGATGAAAACCGCATCAGCAAAATATCCTTACATGGATATCAATCGTGTGGGTGTAACAGGAGGATCTGCGGGTGGACAGAATGCTGCTGGTGCTGTAATCTTTCATCCGGAATTTTATAAAGCCGCTGCGGCCTCCTGTGGATGTCATGATAATCGAATGGACAAGTTGTGGTGGAACGAACAATGGATGGGATATCCAATCGGACCACAGTATGCTGAGTCATCTAATGTAGTGAATGCACATCTCATGAAGGGTAATTTGTTGCTGATTCTCGGAGAGTTGGATGACAATGTTGATCCGGCATCGACCATGCAACTTGCCGATGCGCTTATCAAATCCAAAAAGAATTTTGAATTGGTAGTTGTTCCCGGCATCGGCCACTCGGGTGGTGGTGAATACGGGGAGCATAAGCGTAAGGATTTTTTTGTGAAACATTTATTGGGTGTAGATCCACCGAAATGGGAATCATTAAATACGAATCACTAACGAACTTAAAAGATTACGAATAACGATTTAACCAAACACAATGAAGCATAAGTATATTTTCCTTCTTTTAGTGGGTACGATAACAACAATCGCTACTGCTCAATCTTCAAAGCAGCCATCTGGAAGTTATCCGATACAGCCTGTACTTTTCAATGCTGTAAAACTCACTGATAATTTCTGGGCACCACGGATTAAAATTAATCATGATGTAACGATTCCATTTGCTTTAGGTAAGTGTAAAGAAACCGGAAGAATAAAGAACTTTGAAATTGCAGCGGGACTAAAGACTGGAAATTTCTGTACTGAATTTACATTCGATGATACCGATGTTTATAAAATTATTGAAGGCGCATCATACGCGATGCAGATTTCAAAGGATGCAGCCTTGGAAGCAAGAGTTGATTCCCTTATTGCCTTGATTGGCAAAGCACAGGAGCCTGATGGTTATCTTTATACCAATCGCACGATCATGGGCGATCATGCTCATGAGTGGGCTGGCTCTAAACGTTGGGAGAAAGAAGAAGAGCTAAGTCATGAGTTGTACAATGTTGGTCATTTGATTGAAGCGGCCATTGCACATTACCATGCCACTGGTAAAAAAGATTTTCTGAACATCGCGATTAAATCTGCCGACAGAGTTTGCGAAGATTTTGGTCCCGGTAAACTACAAATATATCCTGGACACCAGATTGTAGAGTTAGCGCTTGCTAAACTGTATGTAGAAACTGGAAATAAAAAATATTTAGATGCTGGAAAATTCTTTCTCGATGTTCGCGGACCAAAGGGTGACGAATACAATCAGGCACATAAGAAAGTAGTTGATCAGCACGAAGCAGTTGGGCATGCAGTGCGTGCCACGTACATGTATGCAGGCATGGCAGATATTGCAGCGTTAACACAGGATGCATCGTACATCAAAGCGATTGATGATATCTGGGAAGACGTTGTATCAAAGAAAATTTATGTTACAGGTGGAATAGGAGCAACGGGCAATGGCGAAGCCTTTGGTAAGGCGTATGAGCTTCCAAACATGTCTGCCTACAATGAAACGTGCGCTTCCATTGCCAATGTGTATTGGAATTACAGATTATTCCTTTTACATGGTGACGCGAAATACTTTGATGTACTGGAAAGAACATTATACAATGCGTTCTTATCGGGTGTGTCTTTAACAGGAGATAAATTCTTTTATCCAAATCCACTAGAATCACATGGTCAGCATGCACGCAGTCCGTGGTTTAGTTGTGCTTGTTGCCCAAGTAATGTAACGCGGTTCGTCCCATCCATTGGAGGATATTTTTACGCACAGAAGGACAAGTCTATCTATGTGAATTTGTTCGCAGCAGGAAGTGCACAATTCAAAATAGCCAATATCAATGTAGGACTCGAACAAAAGACAAGCTACCCCTGGGATGGTGATATTGAAATCATCGTTTCACCAGAGAAGTCTGCGGAGTTTGATGTGAAAGTTCGTATTCCCGGATGGGCAGTGAACAAGCCAATACCCAGTGATCTGTATCAATTTGAAGACGAGTTTAAAGATCAGCCAAAAGTATTTCTAAATGATCAACCTGTTGCGTTAACAATTCAGCAAGGATACGTTTCGTTCAATCGTAAATGGAAAAAAGGCGATCGCATTCGCGTACAACTTCCAATGCCGATCAGAAGAATAAAAGCCAATGATCAGGTTGTTGCCGATAAAGATAGATTATCTATTGAAAGAGGTCCATTAATGTATTGTGCAGAGTGGCCTGATAATAAAGACAATCGTGTATTAAATCTTATGGTATCAGCAGATGCACCGTTGAAGGGATCATTCAAAGCTGATCTTTTGAAAGGGGTCTATGTTGTTGATGGTAAAGGTAAATCTGCTTCACGTATATCATCAACCGAAATTAAAACAGAGGAGACTGACGTTGCGCTGATTCCATATTATTCATGGGCACATCGTGGCGCAGGAGAAATGATGGTCTGGATTCCGAATCAACCTACTGCAGCACGACCGCTTCCTGCGCCAACCATTGCATCTGGCAGTAAGATAACGGCATCACATAAATCAAGAACATTGATGGCATTGAACGATCAGATGGAGCCAAAGAATTCCAACGATCAGTCCATTATCTTTTATCATTGGTGGCCTATGAAGGATACTCTGCAATGGGTACAATATGATTTTGAAAAGCCATCCATCATTTCTTCATCGGATGTGTATTGGTTTGACGATGGCACATTTGGAGAATGTCGCATACCGGCAGGATGGAGATTATTATTCAAGCAGGGAAATGATTGGGTACCGGTGAAGAATAAATCAGAGTACGAGGTTCTAAAAGATCACTATTCGAAAGTAACCTTCGAACCGGTTACAACTGAAGCATTGCGTTTGGAAATAACGCTTCCGAAAAATTATTCAAGCGGGATAATGGAGTGGATTGTGAGATAAGGTACGAAGTAAGAAGAACAAGGTACGAGGGTAATTTTCAATTAACTGTTTAGCAAATGAATTTAAGAAAGAGAAGTGTATTCCTATTCATAATTAGTATGACGTCACAATTGGGTTTTGCTCAGTCCTATGTTCCGGAACAGATTAATGCAAGGGTAAAGATCAAGCCGGTTGTTGATATTAAGGCGCACTCTTTTCATCTGAGCGATGTAGAATTATTAGAGAGTCCTTTTAAAGAAGCGATGATTGCAGACAGTAAATATCTACTGTTGCTGGATGTCGACAGATTGCTTTCACAATTTCGTTCACATTCAGGTCTCAAGCCTAAAGCTGAAATCTATGGAGGATGGGAAGACTCCGGACTTGCTGGTCATACACTAGGACATTATCTCTCTGCTTGTGCTATGCAATATGCTGTGTCTCGCGATACCGCTTATCTTAATAGGGTAAACTACATTGTTGAAGAACTCGATGAATGCCAGCGTGCGCGAAAAACCGGATACGTTGGGGCGATACCAAAAGAAGATACCGTCTTTATGGAAGTCTCGCAAGGCAATATTCGTTCTCGTGGTTTTGATTTGAATGGTGGATGGTCACCGTGGTACACCGTGCATAAAGTGATGGCAGGTTTACTGGATGCGTATCTCTATTGCAACAATGATAAAGCGTTGAGGATTGAACTGGGTATGGCGGATTGGACAGGTGAGATTCTTAAAAATCTAAATGATGAACAAATTCAAAAAATGTTACTGTGTGAATATGGCGGAATGAACGATGTACTGGTGAACACCTATACCTTCACAGGAAATAAAAAGTATCTCAATCTCTCTTATAAGTTTCACGACAAGAAAATTTTGGATTCGCTCGCGGTGGGTATTGATGTATTACCTGGAAAACATTCCAATACACAAGTTCCAAAAGCAATCGGTACGGTAAGAAGGTATGAAGTAACGGGTGATAAGAAAGACCTTGCCATTGGCGATTTCTTTTGGAAGACGGTTGTTGAACATCATACTTATGCACCCGGTGGAAACAGTAACTACGAATATTTAAGCAAACGTGATGCTTTAAATGATAAGCTTACTGACAATACCATGGAAACATGTAATACCTATAACATGTTGAAGTTAACGCGTCATCTGTTTGCATTAAATCCATCCGCAAACTACATGGACTTTTATGAGCGCGCCTTGTACAATCACATTCTTGCCTCTCAGAATCATCAGGATGGTATGACCTGTTATTTTGTTCCACTGCGAATGGGTACTCGGAAAGAATTCAGTGATCAATACCACACCTTTACGTGCTGTGTTGGTTCAGGTATGGAAAACCATGTTAAGTATGGTGAGAGTATTTATTTCAAATCTAAAGACGGAGGATTGTATGTTAATCTTTTTATACCATCACGTTTAACATGGAAAGAAAAAGAAGTGACTATAACATTGAATTCCAATCTACCAGCGGATAAAAAAGTTTCTCTTACGGTGAATACAAAGAGAACTATTTCTCTGCCCGTCCACATCCGTAAACCTTATTGGGTTGAAGGTGCGGTTGACGTAAAAGTAAATGGTGAAGCGTTAAAAACAGTTGTTGACGTTGAAGGGTATATTGTTATCAATCGAAAATGGAAGAATGGAGATATTGTAGAGTTTGATGTTCCGTCAACACTTCATGCTATGGCAATGCCGGATAATCCTTCACGCCAGGCATTCTTTTATGGTCCGGTGTTGTTAGCAGGAAATCTGGGTGCACAGGAACCTGATCCCATGAAAGGTATTCCCGTATTTGTGACAGCGGAGAAGGACGTTAAGCAGTGGATGAAACAAGATGCAAATGATCCCTTTGTATTTCATACTGCTAACGCTGGGTTTCCAGCAGATGTAAAACTTCAGCCGTTTTATTCTATTCAAAACGATCACTACACTGTGTATTGGGATGTATTCACACCACAAACCTGGAAAGAACAACAAAAAATTTACGAAGAGAAAAAGAGATTAGAGTATGAACTGGAACGAAGCACGGTTGATATTCTTCGCGTAGGAGAGATGCAACCCGAAAGAGATCACAACTTCACGGGTGATAAAATCGAAGCAGGCGAATCGCATACCCGTAAATTTCGCGTTGCCAATGAAGGTGGTTCATTTACCTTTACGATGAAAGTCGTTCCTGATTTTTCCTATGTACTGATTGGAACGTATTGGGGAATGGATAACCGCGGAAGAAATTTTGATATTCTTGTAGATGGAGAGAAGATTGCGACTGAGGATCTAAACAAGTATAAGGAGAGCCGCTTTTACGACATCACGTATCGCATACCTTCTCAACTGACTACTGGTAAAGAAAGCATCACCGTAAAATTTCTAGCAAAACCAAACAACCAGGCAGGCCCTTTATTCGGTGTTCGTTTAGTAAAGGAATCCATACAAAATCTACTCGATAAATAATAATGGAGAAAGAAGAAGTCTGACAAAAGAAAAGCATTTTCCTATTCCCAACTTCAGGAGTCTTCTTACCTTAGGCAAAACATTTATATGAAAAGCATCGCATTACTACTGTTTCTCCTGATAAGTTTTGTATTCCAAACAGCAAAGGCTGATGAGATTTCCGAACTGGTATCTCAATTTCAAGCTGACAAGTATGCGTTGATGCGGAAGTATAACGTGAGAGAGTCTGCTGAGTACTATCAACGGTTTTCACAATTCTACACAGAATGGTCTGGTGTTGTTAAGAAAGTATCGTTCGCCCAACTTTCGCAGGAAGGTAAGGTTGATTATATCCTTCTGAAGAATCAGATTGATAAGGAACTCTACTTTTTGAAAATCAAACAAAAGGAATTTGAAGAGGTAGCTTTCGTCACGGACTTTGCTTCTTCCTTGTATTCGTTTATCAAAGAAAGACGGAGAGGAGAGAAGGTAAATTCTCCAGTTCTGGCAAAGACCTTTGACGATGCATTCCGTTCAACGCAAGCAGCAAAAGAAAAAATCAGTAAGACAACTCCATTTTCAAGTTGGCAAAAGGCAGATAAAGCAGCGGCTGTTGTAAAGTCATTACGTGAGAACCTGAAAGAATCGTATGAGTTTTATAAAGGTTATGATCCATCGTTTACCTGGTGGATTGAAAAGCCTTACGATACATTGGTCGCTACTTTAAAAGTGTATGAAGATTTTTTAGTAAAGCATTATGTTAACACTTCTGTAAAGGATGATGGCAGCGGTATCATAGGCAATCCAATTGGTCGTGATGCACTGATTAAAAGTCTGCAAACTGAATTTATAGTATATACACCGGAAGAGATTATCGCGATCGCCCAAAAACAATTTGCATGGTGTGATGCAGAAATGTTGAAGGCATCTCAGGCAATGGGCTTTGGCAATAACTGGAAGGCAGCCATGGAAAAGGTAAAGAATACTTATGTGGCTCCGGGCGATCAACCTGCATTGATTGATTCGTTGGCTGAAGAAGCCATCCGTTTTTTAGAAGAGAAAAACTTGATCACTGTACCTACACTGGCGAAAGAAACGTGGCGCATGACCATGATGTCACCGGAAGCACAAAAGGTAAATCCATTTTTCCTGGGTGGCGAAGAAATTATCGTTTCATATCCAACGAACACCATGGAGCATCGTGAGAAGATGATGAGTATGCGGGGAAACAATCCACATTTTTCCAGGGCTACAGTGCAGCATGAATTAATACCCGGTCATCATCTTCAACAATTTATGACAGAGCGTCACAGACCATATCGCTGGAGTTTTGAAACTCCTTTCTGGGTTGAGGGCTGGGCATTGTATTGGGAATTTAATTTGTGGGATCATTCATTTCCACGATCGCCTGAGGATAGAATTGGAATGCTTTTCTGGAGAATGCACCGCTGTGCCAGAATAATTTTTTCGTTGAATTACCATCTTGGTAAAATGACACCTCAGCAATGTATTGATTTTCTGGTTGATCGAGTTGGGCATGAGCGTGCCAATGCAGAAGCTGAAGTGAGAAGATCCTTTACTGGAGGTTATGGACCATTATATCAAATCGCCTATATGGTTGGAGGCTTGCAATTTTATAATTTAAAAAAGGAATTGGTTGCATCAGGAAAATTAACCGAGAAAGAATTTCATGATAGAATACTCCATGAAGGTACCATTCCGGTTGATATGGTGAGAGCCATTCTTACCAATCAAACTTTAAGCGAAGATTATAAGCCATCGTGGCGGTTTGCAGATTAGCGTTAGCAGTACTTTTGAGTTACTAATAATTGCTGATGACTAAACCCTTTTGTTGGTGGTTTTTGAATTCAGTAGGAGTGATGGAACACACTTCTCTGAATTTTCGGTTGAAGTTGGAAAGGTTGTTGAATCCAACCTCGTAGCATATTTGTGATATACTTAAATCTTTTTCCTGCAGAAGTTTTCGCGCTTGCCCGATTCTGATCTCGGTTAGAAAATCAATGTAGGATTTACGGGTGCGCTTTTTGAAATAGCGACAGAACGAATTGATCGTCATGTTGGCAACGGCAGCTACCTCATCTAATTGAATCTTACGATGGTACTCACTCATGGTAAAACGATAGACATCTGCCAGTTTTTTTCCATCGACTTCATCGAACTCATTGTAAATACCAGAAGAAGCTAGTGGATGTATTTCTTTTGTATTCGAAAGTATGTTCAGAATTTTTAACAGAACAATCAGACGATCCATGTCTGATGTTCTGAACAATTGTTTTATAAGGTGAGCGATCCGATTTCGAACCGGGTCATTTACAAAGACTCCTCGTTCGGAAAGTTTATTAAACTCCAACAACCCTTTCAATTCCGGCATCGACAAAAAACGTTCTCCAAAAGATTGCCATTCAAAATAGACAGACACGGAATGTGCCTGCACTTTATTTGAAGGATCATAATACTGGGCGTCATTTCGAAATACATGTGGAAGGTTGGGACCAATCAGGAATACATCCCCGGGTTTAAATGTTCCGATGTAGTCACCCGCAATTACTTTTCCTTCGCTGTGAAGAATGAGCGTAAGTTGTATTTCGGGATGTTGATGAAGATAGTCATAGAAATGAGGGACATGATCTTCCTGTACTCGGAACGATTCCTGAGTTGTTTTTGGAATCTTGAAAGGGAGAATCTTCATATCCCCAAGTTAATACAAAATATTCCTATGTGTCAACAAACACTGTATTGATAGGTTAATATCGTATTGGTTTTGGATAATTTCGGTCAATAATCCGAGAAATAGCCTACTTATTTTTGATTGATATCAATACTTAATAGCCTGATACAAAGCAGAATTGTGGCGGATTGGGAAGGTGGGTGAAATGAAGGCCAGTGAGAAATTAGTAATTGGCTTTTGGGATGCAGCGCGTTGTTTCTCTTTATAGAAATGACAGCTGCGATTTTTTTTAATGATCAATACTGAACGAGTGAAGTATGAAAAGAATAGAGAATGCATTATGGATAACGGTTGTTATTTTTTTTATTTTCAATTCCACCTATGCACAGGATACTAAAATATCCATTGATGTAAAAAAAACTGGAGCTTCAGTCTCGCCTGATTTACACGGGATATTTTTTGAAGAGATTAGTCACGGAGGTGAGGGTGGATTATATGCAGAGCTAATTCAAAACCGGGGCTTTGAAGAATCACGACTCCCACAAGGATGTGTTTTAGATTCTGGTTTTATCGTTCCACCGCGAACTCCCCACTTTTCTATCCAACCAGAAGTGAGCGATTGGAAAATGAAATGGGAGCTTACATCAGAATGGCCAGCCTGGTCTTTGAAGGTAAGTGGTAAGTCAAAAGCAAAAATTTCATTGGATATGGCGAAGCCTTTGAATGATGCTACTCCTCGTTCATTGAAAGTTGATATCAGTGCGGTCGATCCATCCGGAAAAGTAGCTGTTGTTAATGAAGGTTTCTGGGGAATAAAAGTTGAGCAAGGTGAGTCGTATAATCTTGTATTCTATGCGAGAACAAATAAGTATAAAGCTCCTGTTACTGCTTCGTTGATTTCAGCGGATGGTAAAACGCTTGCTTCTTATACTGTAACTGGCGTAAAGGGAAGTGAATGGAAGAAATACACTTGCACACTAAAAGCAACGGCATCTGACAGTAAAGCTACCTTTCATTTAACACTAGGGGGGAAGGGAACCATTTGGTTTGATTTCGTTTCACTCTTTCCCGCAAAAACTTTTAAGGATCGGCCGAACGGCATGCGTCCGGATCTTGCAAATTATCTTGCTGAACTTAAACCTGCTTTCATTCGCTGGCCTGGTGGTTGTTTTGTTGAAGGTATCAACATAGAGAGTGCTGCAAACTGGAAAAGAACAATAGGACCGTTGGAAGAACGATCCGGCACATACAGTCCTTGGGGATATTGGTCGAATGATGGAATCGGTTATCATGAGTTCATGCAATTCTGCGAAGACATTGGTGCTGACGCGATGTACGTATTTAACTGTGGTGTGTCTTGTGATTTCCGAAGTGGAACATTTCTTCCGGATGATCAAGTACCGGCTATATTAGCCGATGTGTTTAATGCACTTGAATATGCAATTGGTCCGGAAGATTCAAAGTGGGGTTCTGTTCGTGCGAGGAATGGTCATCCCAAACCGTTTCCACTAAAGTATGTTGAAGTTGGTAACGAACAAGTCGGGCCACGCTATGGTGAACGCTTTAATATTTTCTACAAAGCCATCAAAGAAAAATACCCACAACTGGAGGTAATGGCAAGCATGGGGATTGCGCACATTAACAAACCAACTATTAAAGCCATTACCAAAATGGACATTGCAGATGAGCACGCGTACAAAGGGATTTATTGGCCAATGATCAATCACGATTGGTACGATAAATACGAACGGAAAGATTGGAAGATTTACGTAGGAGAGTATGCTTGCAACAGTGGAGTAGGAAGTGGCAACATGATGGCAGCGCTTAACGATGCCACATTCATCCTGGGCATGGAACGAAATTCAGACATGATCACCATGAGTAGTTATGCACCCTTGCTGGAGAATGTAAATGATACCGACTGGCCGGTGAATCTAATTCGATTTGATAATGCAAAAAGTTTTGCGCGCATATCCTACTATGCAATCAAAATGCTGAACGAAAACAAAGCAACCACAAACCTGAAAACAACGGTAGAAGCGAGTGATCAAACAAGTAATACTCCTTTGTATTCCGGTAAAATAGGATTGAGCACGTGGGATACTTACGCAGAATTCAAAGACATACAAATCATAAATCATGATAAAGTGGTTTACACCTCTGATTTCATTAATCGCAAAACGGATTGGGAAACGGAAGGAGGATCATGGAGCACAGCAGAAGGTGCACTTGCTCAAACCATCGATGGTGCATGGCCAATGGCGGTGTTGAAAGATAAAACCTTTGATACCTATACCTTAAAATTGAAAGCAAGAAAGACAGGAGGTCCAAATGCATTCATGATTCCCATTGCCATTCAGGATAATAAAAATTACCTCCGCGTACATATTGGCGCTTGGTGGAACAAAGTAGCTGCCTTTGAAATGGTGACCAATGGCACTGATGCGATGGTTACGCAACCCGTAAATCTTGAGAAGCCCATTGAAACCAATCGATGGTATGATATTGAAATAAAGGTGAGTAACACAACTATTGAATGCTACCTCGATGGAAAACTTCTGATGACCTATCGGGAGCCGCGCAAGTTCTTTAGCATTGCTGGTCAAGATGAAAAGACCGGTGAGATTATTATTAAAGTAGTCAATGCCACGGGTCAGCCTAAACGCACAACAGTTCTGTTGGAAGGAGCAGAAAGCGTTTCTTCAACAGGTAAAGCAATTACATTATCCTCTAATTCTCTGGAGGATGAAAACTCGTTTGATAATCCAACGCAATTCGTTCCAAAAGAGGAGAAGTTCGAAGGCGTCAAATCCGAATTTGAATACACCTTTAAGGCTTGGTCTGTTACGGTATTGAGGATTAAGTAAATCGTGCTAACCCCTTTCAAGTTCATAGTAGCATTAGAGGACCGTTAACTGAATATTAAATATTTCTCTGCTTTAAATTATAATTGTACTATATACACTTATTTAGTACTTTTGACTTACAAACCCCAATGCGTTATGATGTACACAAAGAAAAATGTGATGGAGAGTGATAAAGATTCACTGATCCAGATTGTGACTGATTTACAATTAAAATTGAAAAAGAAGAATGCGGAAATCCTTCGCACAAGGACGAAGCTCAACGCGGCCCGATCTAAAGTGCAAAAAATGGAAGAAACGGTTCGCTTTCAAAGAAATAGAATTTTGGAATTATATCCCGCTGAGTTGGGCGCGAATGATAATCGAATCAACAAGGGAACAAACTCTATTAACGCAAACAAAAGAGCGTAAACGTATTGCCAAACAGTAACTGGAGAATGTATATTTTATGAAGGAGGCAAAAGCTTTTTTATTTGATTTGAATGGAACGATGATCGATGACATGGAATATCATCTTAACGTTTGGTATGATATTGTTGTAAATGAACTGGGTGCAAACCTTTCGCGTGAAGAAGTGAAACTTCACATGTACGGTAAAAATCATGAACTGCTCATTCGCATATTTGGAGAGAAGCGGTTTACAGTAGAAGAGATGGATCGCATTTCAGTGAACAAAGAGCGACAGTATCAACAATTATACAGACCTCATCTTGATTTATTGCCTGGATTATTTTCGTTTCTGGATCGTGCGTATGACGACAAAATAAAAATGGCCATTGGCTCAGCGGCCATTCCCTACAATATTGATTTCGTTCTTGACAATTTAAAGATACGGCATTACTTCGAAGCAATTGTAAGTGCCAATGATGTTTCAATCAGTAAGCCCCACCCTGAAACTTACTTAAAAGCAGCAAGGCTCTTGAATGTTTCTCCGGCTGATTGTATTGTGTTTGAAGACGCACCCAAAGGTGTTGAGGCAGCCATGCGAGCGGGAATGAAAACCGTTGTGCTTACGACAATGCATCCTCAAGAAGATTTTCTACAGTATGACAATGTAATTCAATATGTTGAAAATTATCTGGAGCTGGTTCCAGAAATTCTTTGTCTTCAATAATCAGTTTTTGATTCCTGGCGTAAGGTTAAAAATGCTTTCTGATTTTTCGAGATTGGAAGGTTTCTTACTTCCTGATCTTCTTAAGATAAGTCAATCCTCCCACTATGGATGCGGGAGCAAATAAAAAAATCGCTGCCAATTGTGAGTAATGATTTCCGCTTGCCTTCAATAACGAGAATGTTGCAAAGCCAGCAATAATTCCCGCAAGCGCATAATTAACAATCAACTTCCCGGACTTTGAAATGAACTGTGCGATCATTCCACTGATGAAGGAGAGTAGCAATCCATAACCAATTGTGAGGACGATGGTATTCAGGGAGGGATCAGCATGTGGATCAATATCAGAGAGTTGAAATAGTAAAACGGTACTGATTACAAACAGTGCATAGCCTGATATTACTGCAAGGATGTTTCTCAAAATATTCATGTGCAAGAACTAGATAGCCTAAAACAAAAAAAACCTCCGATTATGGAGGTCTTATTGTCGGGGTGGCCAGATTCGAACTGACGACCTCTTGGTCCCAAACCAAGCGCGATACCGGGCTACGCTACACCCCGAACGTTTATCGAGGCGCAAAGATACATTTTATCTTTTCTCCACAACTATTTTTTGAATTCTAATTCAATATTTTTTAATGATTCATAGCCTGTTACTGATGTTAATATCTTCCACAATGGAATAGTAAGGGTAGGAACAAAAGTATCAGCATAAAAAAAGCCCCACTTTCGCGGGGCCTTTTTTATAGTTCAGTGAAGAAACTATTTCACGTGTTTGTTGATAACCTTTGCTAACTCAAACATGGAAATCTGACCTTTGCCTCCGAAAACTACTTTTAGTTTTGCGTCTGCATTAATCATTCTTCTGTTCTTAGCATCCTGAAGTTTGTTCTTCTTAATGTACTCCCAGATTTTTTTGATGATCTCAGTACGTGGTAGCGGCTTGCTTCCAACAACTTCAGATAAAGCTGGACTTAAAGTAAGAGGAGCCATGAAGGCTGCATTCGGTTTTCTCTTGGCCTTCTTTGCAACGGCTTTCTTAGCCGCCTTCTTTACTACTTTCTTTGCAACCTTCTTAGCTGCTTTCTTTACTACTTTCTTCGCAGCTTTTTTAGCTGCCTTTTTTGCTGTTTTTGCCATAGCGTTTTTAGTGGTTAATAAAACTTTTCTTCAGTGTCTACATCGTGTGCATACACTTCTGGACACGAATATATAATATTCCTTTATAAACCAACGTGATAATTGTTTTTGTGTGATTTTAATCACTTCAATTTCTCCTATGAAAACGAAGTTTCATCAGCTGGAAATAGAGCGATTTTACCTATGAAAAACTAGTAAAACACATTCTTATATAGCGATGAAAGTGTGTTGATGAAAGCACGATCATCATCGATTCTCATAGGGAAAATCGAAAAAGAAAAGACGTTTTTAAAATTTATATCGAAGTAATTATCAAGCTACTGTGAGTCTTACCTTGAAGTGTATTCTAAGTTAACTCCAAATGAAAAGCCCTACTCACCGTGTCGTGGAGTAGGGCTTTGTGTTGTTGTTACTTGGTGATCCGGCAGGGAATCGAACCCCGAACCCTCAGATTAGAAATCTGATGCTCTATCCAGTTGAGCTACCGGACCAAAAACTTTTTATTCTCATAGGGAAAAGTATACTCCTTATACCTTTCTAAACCTGAAACGATGGCCAACGTTCTGTTAAACTACCCTCCAATTTTATTCATGACTTCGATACATGCCCAGTAGCATTTTCGAAATCTTTTCATATCGGTCGTAGAGATTTTGCGCTTCTGCCATCGGTAATGAACCAGTCTCTCCCAACACTTGCAGAATGGTGACACATTCAAAAACTGCACCTCGCGATACAGTGATGAAATGTTTTTTATCTGCGCTGGTCATGCGACTGGTTCCTTCTGCCAGGTTCATTAGGATGTCAAGGCTCGCCTTCTTCCACTGATCCTTTACATAAGGATCGAGCTGCGTGTTTGTCAGAATGATTTTGAGCGAATCAGTCACTACCCCCTTGGCGATCTGATAGACTTCTAATTTCTCAAAATCAAACATAAAAGGAATAGTAACGCCTAATCAAAAAAATGCGGAGGGGGGGGGATTCGAACCCCCGGTACCGGTTGCCCAGTACCGCAGTTTAGCAAACTGCTGGTTTCAGCCACTCACCCACCTCTCCGGATGACACTCAAAACATCTTCCCCTTTAAAGACGACTTAAAACATCTCCTTTAAAAAGGAACGCAAATATAAAGGTAGAACTGGAAGTATCGCAAAGTCGATCTGAATAAAATGCAAAGAGTTCTTTTCATAATCACAGTAAGGCACAATCCAGGTACTTAAAATGTTAACGTTGAATTTGACTTTCGTTTGTCTTTATGAAGCAAAGAGCCTGTTAGTGAAGCAAATCCACCCACTAATCCTCCCAGCACTGCGGTCAGCAAAAACAAAAAACCTTTGTGACCGAGCGGAAAGATGCGCGCGACTTTCTCGGCCAGTTCAGCGGTCGAAGAGGCGTCCATGATCCATGCTTTTAACAACCAAAGCAATCCGATGCCCAGAAAGCCTGCTGCAAAGTTTGCTTTCGATCGAAGAACATAACCCATGGAGAACGCAGCAATCGCGATGCAATACCAGGGCAAAAAGAGTTCAAGCACGAAGCCGAGAAGCGCAATCGCCAAAGTTTGTATGATAAATTTCATTTCGTTTCAGGATTTAATTGCGTTGAGTAAAAGAGTTTGCTTCCGGCATCTTCCGGCTTCTGAAGGAAGAGTAATGAAAAATATTTCCCATCAACCCATCGGTTTAGCTGATCGCTGTAATGAACACTTCCAGGGTTCCCTGATTGTCCACCGGGATAAACCGCCCAGGTCTTTACTCCGGTTTTTTCGAGGCTCACCACCATACGCCATGAAGGTCCGTGCGTGCGTGAATGAGCATTCACAATGTCATGATTACCTCCGGCCTTTACGTGAAAACTAAGCGGCTCAAGACGAAGAAGATGTCCAATATAACTGTCTTTAAAATCGGCCCATTCCACTTTACGATGATCAGGAGCCTCCGACCCGTAAATTGAATTCATTCTTCCCGATTTCCATTTCTGAATATCATCAACACCAAGCGCAAAGGCTTTTCGAACAACTTCTTTTGCCGTTTCTTTTTCAGAGGTAGATAGAATGTCAAAGAAAATCAGATCGGGTTTTTCTTTGATGAGTTTAATGGTGTTGTAGGTAGTGGGTGAATTCAGAACAGTGCCTTCCTTATCCATCTCATCCCAGATCAGTGGTACTAAGTTATCCCACCATGCTTCGTAATAGGATGCGCCTTCTGAATCTTTATTATTAAAATAATCCCACGATTTTAATATCGCATACGCATCGTGTTGTTCTTTCGTCAAGGAAGTGGAGTCGAGGTAGTTTAAAAATACAGGCAGACTCTCGGATGCTTTCAAATTGTAATTGTCGTTTTGAAGCTTCATCATATCCGATGGCTGAGCGCTGGTTAATCCACTCAATACGGTATTGATTCTCCTGTTACGATAGGCCTCAAAACTTCTTCCGGTAACATAGTAAGGATAGGTAGCATCGACAGGATATTGATTTGCTGAACTCACAAATCCCCGCACAGGATTTTTATCCATCACGTTCTGATCATTGGGAATAAACGCTTGCCATCCATTGGAGCTTTTGCTTCCATCCAAAACAAAACGGCCTTCATTCTTTCGCCTTACGGGATACTTCCCTTGAATGCGCATGGCGATATCACCATTAACTGCAGCGAAAACAAAATTCTGGGCGGGTGTTCCATAGTAATTCAACGCATCACTGTATTCATCATAATTTTTTGCGCGATTGAGTTTGTAAAAAGTAACTACCTCTTCTCCCGCATCGTGCGCCATCCACCGAAAGGCAAATTGATTGAGTTGATTCTCCGCATGAAAATTTTCATCATAGGTAATTGGTCCCCATTCGGTGTACATCACGGTATCGTAAAAAATTTCCTGACCGCGCACATGAATGGCTTCGATTATTTTTTTTGTGCTCACCCAGTTTCCATCCAATTGATATTTGTCTTTTGTATCATCCTGAAACGTGATTTTAAACCAGTCGACAAGATCGCGTTGGGCATTCGTTACACTCCATGCAATGGAATCATTAAAACCGATAATCACACCAGGTGATCCTGGCAATGAAGCTCCCATCGCATTCACACCAGGTGCATGCAATTGAATGGCATACCAGATGGATGGAAGGGTTAAGTTTAAATGCGGATCGCCACTTAGCAAAGGTGAGCCACTGGCTGTTTTACTTCCGCTTACAGCCCAGTTGTTGCTTCCCGTGGTAGGATCGGAGGGAGGTAGTTTTTTAATGTTGATTAACTCAGAAGGCAATGCCATCGGCACAGTGTCTAATGTAATCGGTTTGAATTTCCAGTTGTTGGTTCGGTCTACAATCGGATCTCCCACGGATTCGAAATCGGGATACAATATGTCTATCATTTCCGGACCGAAAAGTTTTAAGGCATTGGTCATCTCCATGTCCTTGTCGCCCATGTTTAAGGTCTTGGCCATGTTCTTCAATAGCAAAGCGCACTTCAGAGGTGTCCAGGGTTCAGGCTGAAAGTCGAGCAGTTTATATTCGAAAGGATAATCGTTGTATGAGAGTGACGAGATGTATTGATTAATACCTTCTGAATATTTTCCTACCATGTTTTTGGCGATCGGATTATCCATCATGGCTTGCAATGATTTTTCTGCTGCAAACGCCATCCCTAATCTGCGCTGTGATCGATCGTGATCGAGTGCGCGATCTCCCACAATTTCAGAAATTCTTCCCGCGGCATCATGGGTTTGAATTTCCATTTGAAATAATCGATGCAGGGCCGTTACATATCCTTGCGCGAGGTAGAGATCGTCATCGTTCTTCGCGAAAATGTGGGGTATTAAAAGGCTGTCGAACACCAATGTTACCTTATCCTTGAGTCCGGGAATTACAAGTTCTTCTTCGCCTGTAGTATTCTGTGATTCAATGTTTTGCCAGAATCCATGAAAGGGATCGAGAAATTTACCAAGGGGTGGAATTCTATTTCCACTCAGGATCCAGCTGGTATTCAACAGGTAGATGAGTCCCAGGGTAATGACAAGGGAACTGACGAACTTAAAAACTTTCATGCGCGGTCTCGATTAAAGTGCTTAAAGTAGAAAGCTTTTACTAATTTTCCCCTTCAAAACGATTTAATTCCTTACACACATCTCTTGAAACAGATTCTATCTTCGTACACCAAAGAACAAGTAAAAAAGGCGGGCGCTATAAAAGCGATTTTTTTTGATATTGATGGCGTGTTATCCGATGGCAAAATTATTCTGGATGATGCCGGTCGTGAGATCAAAAACTTCAATGTGAAAGATGGCTACATCATCAGTCATTTAAAAAAAGCCGGCATTATTGTCGGTGCGATTTCCGGTCGCGAATCAGGCGCAACAACAAGGCGATGTGCAGAATTGAAAGTTGATTTTTGTCACCAGGGAATTGTTGACAAGGCATCCGTGTTTGAAAAACTGGCAAAGCATTATAAATTCAAATTAAAAGAAGTTGCCTTTATTGGTGACGATATAAACGACCTGGGTGTTTTTAAATTGGCAGGTTTGAGTGCATGCCCGGCTGATACATTTGATTATATAAAAGACAAAGCGGATCTGGTAACGTTCACCAAAGGCGGTAACGGTGTGTTGCGTGAAGTAGCCGATTTAGTATTGGCTGCAAGAGGGGAGATGGAGAAAATATTGAAACAATAATTATGGAAATTTTTAAGGATACAGTTCAGATAGCAAACAACATTACACTGGGTGGTAAACGCATGGTACTGTTTGCCGGCCCGTGTGCTGCTGAGAGTTTTGACATTTGTTATGAGACTGGTGCGAAAGTAAAAGAACTCTGCAAGCAACTCGATATTGACTATGTATTTAAATCTTCCTTCGATAAAGCGAATCGTACTTCATCAGGTTCGTATCGCGGACCTTCAAGAGAAGGTGGATTGGAAATTTTATCGCGCGTCAAAAAAGAGTTGAATGTACCGATCGTTACGGATGTTCACGAGTCGTATCAATGCGAAGAGGTAGCAACGGTAGTGGATGTATTGCAGATACCGGCTTTCCTTTGTCGTCAAACTGATTTGTTGAAAGCAGCAGCGCGTACAGGTAAGGCAGTGAAGATCAAGAAGGGTCAGTTCATGGCGCCAGAAGATATGAAGTATGCTGTAGATAAGGTGCGCGGTGAAGGCAACAATAATGTATTCTTAACGGAGAGAGGTTCAAGCTTTGGCTATCATACTTTGGTCGTTGATATGCGTGGACTTCCCATCATGCGCCAATATTCGCCTGTTATTTTTGATGTTACCCACTCGATTCAACAACCGGGCGGTAAGGGTGGATCATCGGGCGGACAGCGTGAGTTTGCTCCGCATCTTGCGCGGGCCGCAGCATCGGTGGGTGTGGATGGTTTTTTTATTGAAACGCATCCGAATCCGGAAAAGGCGTTAAGCGATGGACCGAATATGGTGCCTTTGCATGAAATGGAAGACTTTCTGAAAATGATCAAAAAATATTGGGATTTAGGGAATGCAGTTTTTTGATTGGTTTCAATCGATATACTAAACTGAAAGATGGGAATGCCGTTTCCTTATCTTTCTAAATCAAAGTTAACGTCTATGGAATTGGTAGATTTATATCTGGAAAAAACTATCTTTGCCTGTCGATCACAAAAGAGAATGCTGATTTAAACTTTATTCATCAATAATGACTCACCACCAGACCTTGCGAAAAGTTTCGCTTTCTACCCTTTTGATCAGTATTCTTCTTATTTCAATTCAATTTAGTTGTGGCGGAAAAAAAGAAGGTGATTCTTCGCGAAATGCATCCGGTGCATTAGAGGGAACCATATCGCTTTCCGGTGCTTTTGCACTTTATCCATTGGCAAATAAATGGGCCGAAGAATTTGGCAAACTACATCCTGACGTACGATTCAATATTTCTGCAGGCGGTGCCGGCAAAGGAATGGCCGATGCTTTAGGAGGTGCCGTTGATTTAGGAATGGTATCACGCGATATTAAAGACGAAGAAAAAGCGAAAGGAGCCTGGCCAATTGCCGTTACAAAAGATGCTGTTATTCCAACCATGAGTGTCATCAATCCGGTGGTAGCAGCCTTAAAGGAAAAAGGCCTGACAAAGGATGAGTTCAGAAAGATTTTTATCACGAATGAATTAAAAACTTGGGGTCAAGCGGTTGAAAGTTCATCGACTGATAAGATCAATGTATACAACCGCTCAGACGCAGCAGGTGCGGGTGCCACTTGGGCTCAATACCTGGGTGGAAAAGAGCAGGACGAAATAAAAGGTCTTGGTGTTTTTGGAGATCCTGGTCTTGCGGAAGCCGTGAAGAAAGATCCATTGGGCATTGGCTATAATAACATCATCTACATTTATGATTTAACATCAAGAGCAAAATATCCAGGCATCGATGTTGTGCCGATTGATGTGAATGGCGACAATAAAATAACCGCAGACGAACAATTTTATGACGACATGAATCAGCTCGTTGCTGCCATTGCAGACGGCCGTTATCCGTCACCTCCTGCACGTGAATTGTATTTTGTTTCCAATGGAAAACCAAAGAACGAAGCCGTAACTGTTTTTTTGAAATGGGTGTTGACGGAAGGACAAAAGTTCGTTGCGGAAACTGGATATATTCAATTGTCTGCTGATCGTCTCGCGACCGAAAGCGAAAAGCTGAAATGAGGTTTACCAGAAAGTTAAAAGAATATACTGCGGGCACCTGGACGCTCTTTTCGGTGGGTCTGGTGCTGTTGCTTCCATTATTTCTGGCGATCGGTATTGCGATCAAAGCGATTCCAATCTTTGATCATGTGTCGCTCAGCGATATGCTCTTCTCAAGTGAGTGGCAACCCTCGTCTGGCAAGTTTGGATTTCTTCCTTTCATTGTAAGTTCGCTGGTGGTTACGGCCATTGGCCTCGTCTTAATGATTCCGTTTGGCTTATTACCTGCCATTTATTTAACCCAATACGCTTCGCCACAAGTACTTCGTGTAATGCGTTCCGTAATTGATATTCTGGCGGGCATTCCCTCCGTTATTCACGGGGTTTGGGGTGTTCTCATTGTCGTTCCACTCGTAGCGGATTACATCGCTCCGATCTTTGGTAAAGACACTACGGGGTATACTATTTTGGCTGGAGGTATTGTACTGGCCATTGCCACACTTCCTTTTGTTTTACACATGTTGCTGGAAGTATTCCGATCCATTCCGATCGAATTGAAAGAAGCATCGCTTTCTTTGGGCGCTACCTATTGGGAAACGATTAAGAAAGTTGTACTGAGAAAAGCATTTCCTGGTATTATTGCTGCTTTCGCATTGGGAGTTTCAAAAGCATTTGGCGAGACCATTGCCGTATTGATGGTAGTAGGAAATGTAGTGCAGTTGCCGAAAGGTATGTTTGAAGCAGGTTATCCGTTGCCGGCACTGATCGCCAATAATTATGGCGAGATGCTGTCCATACCTTTGTATGACGCAGCGTTAATGTTTGCTGCTTTACTGTTGTTTGTGATCGTACTGATCTTCAATATTTTTTCAAGGTTGGCCATTCAACGTAGTACTCAACAATAATGCGCATGGGGAAGAAACGAAAAAGCATAGAAGAGAATTTCTTTAAATACCTGATGGCATTATTTACCTATAGCCTCATTGGGTTATTGGGACTAATCATATTTGAAATTTTAATGAAAGGCGCTCCGGCATTGTCATGGGAAGTGATAAGCCAGGTGCCCAAGGGTGGTTTTTATTTTGGTAAGGAAGGTGGTATTCTCAATGCCATTATTGGTTCGTTATACCTAGCCTTAGGATCATCGCTTCTTTCGATCCTGATCAGTTTGCCGGTGGCTATTTTCATCTCAATCTCATTGGTGAAATATGAAAAATGGCAACATGCTATTCGATTGGTGTTGGATGTATTGTGGGGAGTTCCTCCGATTGTCTATGGAGCATTTATGTTTGCGATCATGCTGTCACTCGGATTGAAAGCATCATTGCTGGCCGGTATTGTTACCATTGCTTTGCTCATCATGCCGGTAATGATCCGCGCCATGGATGAAGTGATGCGAAATATTCCATTGGGTCTGTTAGAATCTTCTTTATCACTGGGTGCCACACGATTTGAAACGGCTACCATATTTTTCAAACAAGCACTGCCCGGAATTGCTACTGCATTCTTGCTGGGTTTTGCAAAAGGTATTGGTGATACAGCGGCTGTATTGTTTACGGTAGGATACACCGATTACATTCCGGAAAGCATTATGGAACCTGCGGCTACCTTACCACTTTCTATTTTCTTCCAGTTGAGTTCGCCCATTACCGAAGTAAAGGCAAGAGCCTATGCCGCTGCGGTAGTCCTTACCGCCATCATTCTTGTCATCAGTATTTTTTCCCGATATTTATCTTCTAAGGTTTCAAAAAACACAACACTATGAGCTTGGCACCAGAAGTTTTACCTGCGAATGTGCCTACAGGAGAGGTAGCGAAGCCGATATTGGAAATTAGCAACCTTTGGGTTTCGCATAATAACCAACAGATTTTACGCAACATCAACCTCGATATTCCGAAAGGAAAGATCACTGCTTTTCTCGGTCCCTCCGGATGTGGTAAAACAACATTACTTAAATCCATCAACCGTCTTACAGACTTACACAGCGGCATGACCGTGAAAGGGAGTATAAAACTGAATGGCCAGGATATATTAGGCGCTGGAGAAAATCTTTCTGACCTGCGTCAGAAGATGGGGTTGTTATCTCAGCGACCGTACCCATTGCCGATGAATATTTTCGACAACATCGCTTTTGGGTTGAAGATACAAGGCATTAAAAACAAAACAGAAATTGCACATCGTGTTGAGAAACATTTGAAGCAAGCCGCGTTGTGGGATGAAGTAAAAGATCGCTTGAAATCTCCGGCTACAAAGTTGTCGATCGGACAACAACAGCGTTTGTGTTTGGCAAGAGGTCTTGCCGTGAATCCGGAAGTGATTCTTGCTGATGAACCTACCTCTGCACTCGACCCCATTTCAAGTCGCAAGATTGAAGAGCAATTCCAGGAATTGAAAAACGACTATACAATAATTTTGGTAACGCATATTTTACGACAAGCAAAATGGCTGGCCGATAACATTGTCTTTATGTATCTCGGTTCAGTTGTAGAGCAAGGCTCACCCGAGGCTATTTTTCAAAATCCACAAAGCGATATTTTGAAAAACTATTTAAGTGACAGCCATTAATTTTTATACCATTCGTGAATAACATTTATCCCATCACCACAAAGGTCAGTAAAGACCAGCGTAATAAGCAGCTCAACCAGCAACCGAACTTAATCTGGTTCACCGGTCTTTCGGGATCAGGTAAATCAACGCTTGCCGTTCAGTTGGAAGCACAGCTTTTTGAAAGAGGATTTAAAACCTATTTATTGGATGGGGATAATATCCGATCCGGATTAAACAAAGATTTGTCGTTCACAGACGAAGGTCGGGTAGAAAATATCCGAAGAATAGGAGAGGTGTCGAAGCTGATGCTCGATGCGGGTGTTGTGGTGTTGTCTGCATTCATTTCACCTTTTAATACAGATCGCGAACAGGTTAAAAAAATTGTTGGAGCGGAGAACTACACAGAAGTGTTCGTTGATACTCCCATTGAAGTATGCGAGCAGCGCGATGTGAAAGGACTTTACAAAAAAGCACGTGCAGGCGAGATAAAAAATTTCACCGGAATCGATTCCCCTTATGAAAAACCAACAAATCCGGATGTAATTGTTCCCACCGCTCAACTGAGTGTAGAGGATTCATTAGATTTGTTATTGAAAAGTATACTACCCAGAATTACCTATAAAAAATAACATCAGCGTAGGCTGATTAAAAAGAAATACCACCGAAAGAATATGAGTCAATATTATTTAAGTCACTTAAAAGAATTGGAATCGGAAGCCATCTTCGTTATCCGCGAAGTAGTAGCCCAATTTGAAAAGCCTGCATTATTATTTTCAGGCGGAAAAGATTCCATTGTGCTGGCCTACCTGTCGCGCAAAGCGTTTGCCCCGGCACGCATTCCGTTTCCATTAGTACACATCGACACGGGACATAATTTCCCGGAGACGATGACGTATCGCGATTGGATGGTGAATGAACTGGGTGTGAAATTAATTGTTGGCTCTGTTCAGGAAAGTATTGACAAAGGTCGCGCGAAAGAAGAGACAGGCGCTAACGCAAGTCGCAATGCACTTCAAACGGTAACACTTCTGGATACACTTGAGCTACACAAGTTCGATGCAGCCATGGGCGGTGCAAGACGTGACGAAGAAAAAGCGAGAGCGAAAGAAAGATTCTTCTCGCACCGCGATGAATTCGGTCAGTGGGATCCGAAGAACCAACGTCCGGAGTTATGGAATTTATTTAACGGCAGAAAAAGTATGGGCGAGCACTTCCGTGTGTTCCCAATTTCAAACTGGACGGAGATGGACGTATGGCAATACATTTATGCCGAAAACATTCCGATCCCTTCCTTGTATTTCTCGCACGAGCGTGAAGTGATCGAACGTGATGGCGCCATCTTATCAACATCACCTTATCTCGCATTAAAGCCAACTGAAATTCCGACAAAGAAAATAGTACGATTCAGAACCTGTGGCGATATGCCAATAACAGGAGCGGTTGAATCCGATGCTGATACTCTAGAGAAAATCATTGAAGAAGTAGCATCATCCCGCAAGACAGAACGTGGCACACGTGCTGACGATAAACGTTCTGAAACAGCAATGGAAGATCGTAAAAAGGCAGGATATTTTTAATGAGTGCCAGGTTTCAAGTTCCACATTTAACAACGAACCTTGAACCTTAAACTTTGAACCTGAAATCAAACATTAAACTTGAAACTGAAACATGAGTTCTTTAAATAATCAACTTCTAAGATTTACAACAGCTGGTAGTGTAGACGATGGTAAAAGTACACTCATCGGTCGCTTGCTCTATGATAGCAAGTCTATTTTTGAAGATCAACTTGAAGCGGTTGAAGCTTCTAGTGCAAAAAAAGGTTTTGATTACGTTGACCTTTCATTGTTAACGGATGGATTAAAATCGGAGCGTGAGCAAGGTATCACTATAGATGTGGCATATCGTTACTTTGCAACGCCAAAACGAAAGTTCATCATAGCTGATACACCTGGGCACATACAATATACCCGTAACATGGTTACCGGTGCATCTACCGCAAACCTTGCGTTGATTTTGATTGATGCGCGCAAAGGATTGGTGGAACAAACCTATCGCCATTCGTACATCGCTTCGTTACTAAAAATACCACACATCATCGTCTGCGTAAATAAGATGGACCTTGTTAATTACGATGAAGCAGTTTATGATAAAATTGTAGAAGATTATAAAGCCTTCTCTTCCAAACTGGAAGTATCCGATATTCAGTTCGTGCCGATCAGTGCATTGGTGGGTGATAATGTTGTGAATCGCTCTTTGACAATGGATTGGTACCGCGGTGCTACTTTGTTACACATGCTGGAGACTGTTCACATTGAAAGCGATTACAACCACATCGACAGCCGTTTCCCGGTTCAGTATGTTGTTCGTCCTATGTCAAAGGAACATCATGATTTCAGAGGCTATGCCGGTAGGGTAGCAGGCGGTATTTTCAGACCGGGTGATGAAGTGTTAGTGTTGCCTTCCGGATTTACATCGAAAGTAAAAACCATTCAATTGGGTGATAAGGTATTGGAAGAAGCGTTTGCTCCAATGTCTGTAACCATCACATTAGAAGATGAGATTGATATCAGTCGTGGCAATATTATAGCGAAGCCAAACAATCATCCACAATCCGAACAGGATATTGATGTGATGATTTGTTGGATGAACCAACGCCCGATTAATTTGGGCTCAAAGTTCTATGTTCGCCACATGACCAACGAAGTGAAGGGCGTGCTAAAAGAAATTCAATACAAGCTCGATATCAACAGTCTTCACCGCATTGAAAATGCCGAGCAGTTAACGATGAATGAAATTGCCCGTGTAAAAATCCGCACAGCACAACCTTTATTCTTCGACAGCTATCGCAAGAACCGAATCACTGGAAGTATTATTCTGGTAGATGAAGGAACGAATGAGACTGTGGCTGCGGGGATGATCGTTTAGGAATGCAAGTTACCAGTTGCCGGTTGCCAGTAACCGGTAACTGGCAACCGGCAACTGGCAACAAAACTTCCTATGAATTTAAAGCCCCTACTCATTCTCGCCATTCAGGCTGCTGAAGAAGCCTCAAAAGAAATCCTAACGGTATATCATTCAGGTGATTTTCAGGCGGAGGCAAAAGGAGATAACTCTCCACTGACGTTGGCAGACAAAAAAGGACACGAAGCCATCGCAAAGATTTTGCAGTCCTCTAATCTTCCGTTGTTGAGCGAAGAGGGTAGAAGTATTACCTATGACGAGCGAAAGGGCTGGGACTATTTTTGGATGGTCGATCCGCTTGACGGCACAAAAGAATTTTTAAAACGCAATGGTGAGTTTACCGTAAACATTGCCCTCATTCATAAAGGCGTTCCTATTTTAGGCGTTGTCGCTGTGCCTGTTACAGGTGATGTTTTTTATGCCGATGAAGTAAGTGGTGGATTTGTAAAACGCAAGGGCACAATCATGCCTCTTGCAAAACGCAAAGCTATTGATCTCACTCAACCAGCCTTGCGCATTGTTGCGTCACGCTCACACATGAGTGATGAGACTCAGGAATTTATTAATGCATTACAGGAACCAACACTCGTTTCACAAGGAAGCAGTTTGAAGTTTATGCTTTTGGCAGAAGGTAAAGCCGATGTTTATCCACGCTTCGCGCCAACTATGGAATGGGATACTGCGGCTGCGCATGCTGTGGTAAAGGCTGTCGGGTTAAATGTGTTTCAGCATGGAAGCGAAAGGGATGTGATTTATAATAAGCCGGACCTTTTAAATCCTTGGTTTTTGGTCAAATAAGTTAGCTTATAAGGTTACGAGTTTCAGGTTCATGATCACGTTCCCGATTCCTAGTTCAAGGTTTAAGGTTTAGATTATGCTTTAGCATGGAAAGGGTTAAGTTTATCCTATTTCGTTTCAATTATCTTAGAAACTTCGCAGTAAAATCAGTTACATTTGTGGTATTGGCTTGATCAAACCATTATGAGAAAACTTGTACTTGCGTCCCTTTTACTTTTTGCAGCTTATTTTTCAATTGGACAAACCGGGCCGGGCGGTGTTGGTAATGCAACAGGCACGAGTGGGCAGCCACAAAACGTGCTTTGGCTAAGGTCTAATACCGGTATTTCAACTACTGGAGGATTGGTTGATAGTTGGATTGATCAATCAGGAAACAGTAATGATGCCACTGGTACAACTACCACTAGGCCAACTTTTAATGCGACTGATGCCAATTTTAATAACAGACCATCGATTACTTTTCCAAATACTGCTGCAGCCAATTTCTTCTTGCAAGTTGCTGATAATGACAATTTGGATAATACCAGTGGACTAACGATTTTTTTTATTGCCAGACCATCCGGTAATGTACCTAATGCTCAACTGGGGATTGTGTCAAAGCGAACCTCTGCCGCAGTTAATCAATCTTACTTATTAGCCATTTCCAATGCTCCACGCTATCAGGGACTTTCGTCAGGTGGGGTTCTTTTTAATTTCACCAATGTTAATACAGCCTACAATCAGCTAGCGATAAATTCTTTTGTATTCAATAGTGGAAATATTCTGACATTAGAAAATGGGAATACTACAAGCCAGCAGACTGGTACCGGGACAAATCCTATTCCAAACAATGCATCCAACCTCTTTATTGGCACACTGGATAATACCGGAAATTCAAATTTTGAAGGTCAAATTGCTGAGGTGGTTATCTATAAGACCAATCTGAATGTTGCTCAACGTCAAATTGTTGAGAATTATCTTGCATCAAAATACAACGCCACTCTTTTAGCTGCTGCCGACTTTTACGCTGGTGACACCCCAGGAAATGGAAATTATGACTTTGACCTAGCTGGCATTGGTTTTAACGGGGGAGGATCTCATATTTTGGCCAACTCACAGGGATTTATTCTTTCGCCTTCTGGAGGAACACTTGATGCGAATGGTGAATATGTTCTTGCTGCACACAATGGGGTAGCCAATGCTGCTTCTGTGTCAAATTTAGGAACCGGAGGAGTGGTTCAGCGCTGGGCACGCGGATGGTATTTGGATCGGACTCCTGCAGCGGGTATTGACGCGAATGTAACTTTTGATTTTAGTGAAGGAATTGCCGGACAATTTCCTCAAAATAAAGATAACTATGTTTTACTTAAGCTGAACACAGGCACAGGTAATTATGATGTTGTGAGTGCCATTACGAGTGGTGATAAAACTTTGGTTGGCGATCAGATTACCTTTCGTGTTGCCGATGCGAACCTTACGGATGGTGTTTACACTTTAGGTACCTTGAATCTTACGACAAGTCCCGTTACGGGCGTAAGCAATCGCACCTGGTATAGCTATCAATCTGGAAACTGGACGACTCCTACAAGTTGGACCTTGGACGGGGGTGTTTTTCCATTGCTTGTCAATCCATCCAGTGAGATACCCACCACAACCGATAACGTTGTGGTAACGTCTGGACGTACGATTACGATGGATATAAACAATGCACAAGTGAATAGCATTGAAGTAATCGGAACATTGGACCTTGCCGCCACTACCGGCCATAATTTTGTTACCATTAGCGGATCGGGAAGAATAAAATTGGGAGGTGCTGTTGATAATTTTCCATTGGGAACAGCCACCGATTTTGCCAGCTCTGCCATTGGTGGTACACTGGAAATTAACGGAACGGGTATTTCATTGAACCAGGCGCGCACATTTAACAATATTGAAGTTAACATGACCAGCAGTGTGAATGTTGCTACACTTGAAAATAACTATGTTCTCAACGGAAGTCTCATTATCAATAACGGTATTTTGAAGTTCAATGACGATGCTGGAGTAATTAGTCGTTCCTGTACTGTTAATGGAAATGTCAACGTGAGTTCAACAGGGGGAATTCGAACTGGTCTTGGTAACGCACGGCATGAGTTTAATCTCTACGGTGATTTTTCCAATGATGGTACCGCCTATTTTACACAGCGTACAGTTATTGTTCCAAACTCGGAAGCAACCGATGGTATAGTGGATGTGAATATGTTAAGCGCGTCACAGGATCAAAGCATTACCTGTGGAGGTGTAACACGGTTCTACCGAATTGAAGTAAGTAAGGGCACTGATGATACATTCAAGGCCTCTATTAGTGCATCAGCAACTGGTAACTTTAATCTTTTTGGATACATTAATGAAGGCCACGGAGGTGTTGCTCAATTGGCTACGAATGCAAATGCATTCGGACTTATTTATGGTACGCTTGAGTTAGGCGCAAATATCGGAACAATAGCCAGTCCTGTTTTGCTTAATAATACTGGAAATTACAATGTCTCTTTAGGAGCGCGACTTTTGATAAACGGTGCTGTCATTTCAAAGACTGGTGGGAATGCGATTGTTGTATACGGAATAATACAGGTAACCAGTGGAACATTGATCGCTAACACCATTGACAGTGGGATAACGCTTCGCGACAGCGGCACTATTAATGTTGAGGGTGGTACAGTAACGCTTCGCGCCATTCGAACTTCAACCAATGGAGCCAGTGCAGTAGGTAGTTATATTCAGTCGGGTGGGACCGTCCTTTTAGAAGGCGGGGCTGTTGATGACGATTATGGGGTTTTCAGTCTCACCTATTCCGGGAACGTTTTTAATATGAGTGGGGGTACTTTAACCGTTCAAAACCGAAGTACCCTTGGTAATACAACGAATAATCCAGGCCCTTTTCAGCGTGGTGCTATTTTTATTAATTCTGACCCCTCAAACGTGAGTGTTACAGGAGGTACGGTGATCATGGAAGCGGATAATGCCATCAATTATCGCGTTACATCTCGCGCTGCTTTCTGGAATGTGATTATGCGAGGTACGGGAGGTAGTCGCGTTTTTGAATTATTCGAAACCGCTTCTGGTCAGGGTACCATAGGAACTGATCTAATTACCCTGGCGATCCAACCGCTCACGGTTCAGAATTATTTAACTATCGAGAACAATGCCAGCTTTACCACCACCAATGCGGATGTGTCGGTTGGAGGAGACTTTGAAGTTCAAAATGGAGGAACGTATACACATGGTACCAATACCACTACTATAAACGGGGCGGGCACCAGTTCACTGATTTTTGGTAACACAGCCGTTACCCAAACCTTTAATAACTTAACGATCAACAAAACAAATACCACGAATACCGTAGTTATTGCTGGTGGTAGAGTGAGCCCTAACGCAGCCTTGCAAGTGAACGGCATCTTTACAGTGTCGAAGGGAATATTTGACTACGGCTCGTTTATCGCATCTGCAAAAACTACAGTAACGCTTGGCAGTGGCGTTGTAATCGGTTCCAGCTCCAGTACCGGACGATTGGTAATGGATGGGACGGTTGACCAAACGTTGAATTCTACTGTGGCAAATATTTATAATATTGAACTGAATAATACCGAAGCCACTCCGGTGGTCAGCCTTGCAACGGATGATCTCACGATATTAGGTACATTGACATTAACGAGTGGTATTTTCAATATCAATACGTTCAAGTTAACGATGTCAGGGGCGGCCGCAACAATCTCAGGAGCAACCTCTACACGCTATATTCAGACAAGCGGAAATTCCAGTGACGGAGGGCTTGCTCTTTATCTTAATGCAAACGAAGTGTTGGATTACCCGGTAGGTGTGGTGGGTAAGTATACGCCTGCGAAAGCCAATTTTGCTTCCTTCAGTGACGATGGTTTAGTGACCATTATTCCAGTTAATAGCCTGTTGCAAACCTCAAATATTAGTGGGGCCGGTAATTACTTAACCTATTATTGGAGAGTCGGGTATGCTAATTTTACAGCTCTCCCAACTGTATCGTATCAATTTACCTATGTGGATTCCGATGTGGTTAGCAGTGAAAGCAATTTCAGACCCGGTAAAGTATTGGATGTTGCGCCTTTTACCCGCAGCCAGGACGGAACTGGAAACGAGAATGATGTGAACACTACTACTAATGTTATCACATTCAACGGAAACGCCATAACCAACGGAACTTTTCCGGGGACACGCATTACCCTTGAATTAGCGAATTATTCAGCTGGTGATAACAATAGATTTACAGGTCAGCCAGCAGTTTATTATACGCGACTTTATACAACAGATGGCTGGAATTTGGATTGGACTGCTGCGAACGTGTGGACCTATGGATTAAATGGTGCCTTTAACGTGCACGATAGTCGTCAGGCTGCTATCACTACAGGCCCCGCTGGTGATCGATACCCTGGACCGGGCGATGTTGCCGTGATCGGATATATTCCGCATACAGAGACAACGGCTCCAGTAGCTGATCGCGGTAAACCCCATGGTGTTGCGATTAATAATACCGTTACCGTAGCCGAGGTTCGATTTACACAAATGCTTAGTGCGGGAGGTACGCCTACAGCGCGAAATTATGCCAGTAACTTCCAATTCAGGCCTACCGTTGTGCTTAATAACAATGGTGGCACACAAGGACAATTGGGCAGTGGGACTATGGTTTCAGGTGAAGGAGCATTCTGGGTGCGAAGTACTGGTGCAAATTTATCTGATCCAAGTTACACAGGGGTTGATTTAGCAGCCTTTAACGACCAGGATTCTTCCTACTTTATTTATGAAAACACACTGACTTCAGGAACGTATACCAATGTTCCTTCAACTTTTCCAAACTTGATGATGGCTACAGATGGTTGGGGTGCACAGGATAAATCGTCAACCATTTCTAAAGACATTACGGTAAAGAAGAATTTAGAGCTTCTTGGCGATGTTAATTTTGTGTTGCCAACCGGTGCAACGGGTAACGTTACCGTGCTTGGCAATCTGCGCATGTTCCGTTCCAATGCCAATAGTATAGAAAGCGGTGGAGGCGCTGAAATCCGATTCGGAAACACAGGAACCCCACGAACCATTACGATATTTGGAGACTTTAAAATCGGTAATGGCACCGGTTTTACGGATCCTGCTTTTGTGGTTCGCGTTGGTGCACCAGACGGATCACCCATTACCCATACCATTAACTTATACGGAAACTTTATTCAGAATACCTCTGGCAGCAATACTGCCACAACACCAAACGGAAATGGCTTTAAAGCAGGCTCCAATTCTGCCAATGATCGCATTCATCTGAACCTATTAGGCACGAGTTCGATGACTATGACGAATACGGCTGGAGATGTACCTCAGTTTTATTCTATAACAGTAAACAAAGGATCATCCATTGCCACTACCGCATCATTTAATTCGAATTTTACGATTGATGGCCCCACTAACTTAACCACCAAATCACTGGTTTTGCAGAATGGTTTGTTCATCATGAACAATGCTACTCCTTCTGTGGTACTCACGTCAGGTGGTGCTGACTTTAATATCCCCAGTACGGCAGGTCTTGAAGTTCGGTTAGGTACGGTAAGCACTACAACCACCGGTACGAATGCCAATATAACCCTGGATGGATTGCTGCGAATCAGCGGAGGTACAGCTACCTTTGATGCAGGGGTTGGTTTTGCTAACTTTATTGAATATTCAAACTCCGGTTTTTCGACTATTGAAGTAACCGGTGGAAATCTTACCGTTGGTGGACAAGTTCGAAGATCTTTATCCAGCGCCACTGGTGTTTTGAATTATACTCAATCAGCGGGTACCGTAGTTATTGGAAACAGGGGTGCACCCACCACTACGCGAGGCGTGTTTGAAGTATTGAATACCGGAAGTGAATTTAATCATTCAGGTGGAAGCTTTACTCTTGTGCAAGGTATCAATAGCACAACCGTGCCATCCTTATGGCTTGAACCAACATCTTCAACGATTACCAGTGGCTCAACTATTACGATTGGTAATGCATCAACACCAGCGAATTCTTTAAACATTGGAATTCAATCAACTGTAGCACTCAATAACCTGACGATCGCAGGCTCTAATAATCCGGTTGCCAAAATCTATATTAGTCCCCTTACAGTTAACGGAAACGTTATTGTTAGTTCAGGTACAACATTGAATGCCAATAGCCAGAATTTGACCATAGGTGGTAATTTTACTGTGGATGGCTCTTATGTTCCAACTACGAATACAACCACCTTCACGAACAGCGGTGCGGCTGCTATTTCCGGAACTACGCCATTATTTAACTTTTATAACTTTACCAAGACAGGTGCGGGAGCAACCACAGTTTCCAAGGACATTACAGTCAATCAGGATTTGAAACTGTTGGCGGGTACCGTTAGCACATCAACCTTTGCGATCAACTTGAAGCGACATGCGCAAATCGATGCGACTATGACCAGTACCAGTGGATCAGGATTGATTTTTAACGGTGCAGTTCAACAGCAGCTTACCCGTACTACGGGTGGCACAGGTTCACTTGGCATTGTTACAGTCAATAATTCATTGGGAGTCATTATTCCAGATGGAAATGGTTACAATTTTGATATCACTACAGGATTACGCCTGCAGCAAGGTGTGTTTGATGTGGGAGGAAGTTTGTTGTTTTTGCGTATCAATGCGGTCATAACACCAGTTAACGCGTTCTCTATTTCGAACATGATTCAGACGAATAGTTCGTTTACTGATAAGGGTGTGAGAAAACAATTCCCTACCTCATACACCACCGATTTTACTTTCCCTGTAGGTCAGTTGGCGTATACCCCGGTGATTTTTAATTTGAGCACGGCTGGCAATACAACGGGAACCACTGGAACGCCTACCATCACCGTTCGTCCTGCGAATGAAAGACATCCTTCCATTATTGACGATAACGGTGTTGGTGAGTTACCAAGTCCAGCTGCCTTTGTTGATATGAACAACGTGCTTCAATATCACTGGATTATAAATGCAGACAACGTGGCGAATACCTTTAGATCGACCATGACCATGCTGTACCCTCAATCAGCCGTTTCTGTTGTGGCTCCTTATACCGAAGCAGATTATATAGCCGCTCGTATATTAACCGATGCAAACCCAACAAAGTTGATCAATAAGTTTACGACAGCTGAAGTAAATGAAACGACCAATGTGATCACCTTTAATTTTACAGGTGTCACAGATGCCGGAATCTCGGCCGAATATTTTGCAGGTGTTGATGTCGCGATACCCGATAATGTGCCTATTTATACCACTACGGCTTCTGGAAATGTAAACGCAGCGATCTATACTCCGGTAGTACCCGGTGGAGGTGCTCCAACGGGTGCTACTGTTATTGTTTCACCTGGTCATAACCTTACTTTTAATATTGGAAATGTTAGCCTTTACGAAACTCAAATCGGTGCGGGTGCAACGGTAACGATTCCTTCGGGCTCGATAGGTCACCGCTTAGGCACACTAACAGGAACTGGCGATTTAAGAATCGATAGTGACATTACCAGCGCGTCATTGCCTGCTGCAGTGTATGATGATTTCTTTTCGTGTGCGGGAGGAGGTCTTGTATTTGGCGGGGTGGGCTCTTATGAAATTTTAGCGGGGGTTAACACTCTGCGGAACCTTACCCTGTTTGGAGTTGGCACGAAAACGTTTGGAAATAATGACGTTGCGATTTGTAACGATCTTACCTTGAATGCGGGAGTTTTAAATACAAATAATCGCATACTTACTGTAGGGAATGACTTGAATATAGTTGGAGGTACCTTTAATCTTGGAAGTTCAACCGGTGTGATAACGGTTTCGAGAGATGTGAATTCTGCAGGAACGTTTAATGGCGGAAGTGGAGGTTTAAAAACCGTTTCCAGAAACTTAAATGTGACAGCTGGAATCTTTACGGCTGGCTCAGGAGCAACTAATATTATGCGTGTGAATGGAAACATGACCGTTGCTGGCGCTGCAACCATTACATCGGGAACAGGTGGTGCCGCAGGCCAGCGATTCACCTTCGGAGGCTCAGCAGCACAAATTTTGACCGGAACGTTTACCGGTACCCGTGCATTCAACAGACTGGAAATAAACAATTCGGCAGGTTTGACACTGGTTGGAAATACAACTGTTAACAGTGAACTTCTTTTGACGTCCGGAAAGATTACACCGAATACAAATACTTTTTTGATGGAAGCGAATGCAACATCAAATCCTACCGAGGGTAGTCTTAATTCTTTTGTTAATGGTCGGCTCTATAAAGTTTTTGCAGCAGCGGGTAACAGTTTTGTCTTTCCAATTGGATCGGGAACGTTTTGGCGCTCCGGTGCGGTTCGAAGCGTTAGTGCATCCGGAACCTGGGATATGGAATTTATCGGGACCAATGCTGATGTGGCAGAAGCAACAGTAACCAATATGACACCAGTCGCGCCTGTGGTACGAATATCTACGGGAGGTTACTGGGTAGTAACGGATGGTTCTGTATCCGCATCCGGGAAAACAGCCACTATTGGTCTGAGTTGGGGAGTAGGTAGTGATGTAAGCGCGGTGGAAGTTGAACGGCAGGATTTACGGGTGGTGCAGTGGGAAACCGGAACTTCTCAATGGGCGAATAAGGGAGGTACTAACTTCAATGCGGGCAACACGCAGAGCAGGGGAACGTTTGATGCCACTTCAACAACTTCCTTCAGCAGAAGAATTGTAACGCTTGGATCAATCATAGTAGCCAATCCATTGCCTGTATCGTTTCTTGCCTTTACGGGTAGAACAGAGAATGGTGTGAATATTTTAAAATGGTCTACGGCATCGGAAAAGAACAATGATTACTTTGAGGTGGAACGTTCTACGGATAATACAGAGTCATTTGAGGTGATTGGAACGCTGGGTGGAAACGGCACGAGTCAGACTGTATCCACGTATACTTTTGAGGATCGCGAAGCATTGGTCGGTAAAAATTATTATCGTCTGAAACAGGTCGATTTTGATGGCTCAATTTCCTATCATCCTAATCTGGTATTACTAACGCTTGAATCGAATGATGATCTTCTCGATTTCGATATTTTCCCTAACCCGACCAAAGATCAGGTTGTAAACTTGAAAGTATTCAAGAATAATAATGAGCCCGTGCAAATCCGATTCTACGATATGAGTGGCAGGATGTGTTTAACTCAGGAAGGTGATGTGTTTAACATTCAGCTTCCGACTACTATCTTAAGCAAGGGAATCTATTTGATTGAAGTTTCACAAGGGTTCAGACGCGTAACCAAACGGGTTGTTATAAGCGACTAATCATCAATTATCTTCATATTATTAAAAAGGTGCTTCCGGTTTGGACAGCACCTTTTTAATGATCAGTAGTTACGCATTGTATTCGTAGAGTTCTTCACTTTTGTGCAGACCCGTCAGCCCATATTTCAAAATGTAAAGACAGGCCGAAAAGTTGAAACTTGTCTTATATTTACGGTGGGATTGACCCTTTTAAGTTAAATGAGAAGGATTCTGATATTTTTTGCAGGTAGTATACTCTTCTTAAGCTCCTGTGTTTCAAACAAAAAATTTGTATTACTTCAGAAGGACGATGTTAATTCAAAGTCACTGAAGAAAGATTCCGTTATGCGGACGTATGCCGTAGATGAATTTAACTATCAGATCCAACCTAATGATGTAATTTCGGTTGAATTTGAAAGTCTCACCAATAAGGAATTTGATATCTTTTCAGTTGACAAGGCACAGCAAGGCGGAAACATAAATCTTGCTGGCGGAAGTGCACTTTTGGTAGGACATCTGGTAGATGAAAATGGAATGATTCCTTTTCCAGTAGTGGGGAAAATAAAAGTTTCAGGATTGACTATTTTCCAGATTCAGGATACCCTCCAGACAATTGCATCCGGATACCTGGAGTCGCCTATTGTAAAAGCAAGGTTGCTTAATTATCGGGTTACATTTTTGGGGGAATTAAATCGCGAAGGGTCTATCACCCTTTATAATAATCGTGTGAGTTACCTTGAGGCTATTGGTCTGGCTGGCGGACTAACGGATTTGGCAGAGAGAAATAACGTAAAGTTGATTCGTCAAAAGGATGGAAAGACAGAGGTGGTTTACCTTAATCTTTTGGATGAAAACTTCATTCACTCACCCTACTATTATGTTTATCAAAATGATGTTTTAATCGTTCCTTCTTTACGCCAGCGACCTTTCCGAAAATATTTCGGACAGAATCTGGCTTTAGTCGTTTCATCACTCTCACTTTTGCTTTTAACTATCAACCTGATTAATACCAACTGATTGTGAATAAGTCCGTTCCCGATTTTGATTTTCAACAAACTCAGCAAGGATTTTCATTGGACTTCAAGCGAGTAGCCTATCGTGCCATCCGACATTGGTACATTTTGGTTACCGCGCTTGTTATCGCATTTACTGCTGCTTTTTATAAAAACCGATATACTCAGGCCATCTATCCCGTTTCTGCTTCCATTCTGATTCGTGAGATGCAGGAAACGGGTGGAGCAGAATTATTGTATAAAAATGGCTTGATTGACCCGTATCGAAATTATATGAACGAGCCCTATATTATTCGTTCATATCCTCTTATCGAGCGTGTTATTACCAATATTAACTTTCATGTTTCGTTTTACCGCGAAGGATATTTTATGACCACGGAGTCGTACAGCTACGTGCCCGTGAAGGCTGAATGGTGCGGACCTGTAGAGGTAAGACCCGGTCGGTTTATTTTTACGCTAACTGATGAAAGTCATTATGAATTAAAAGAGTTCTCGAACGATGAAAATGCAAAGGGGCAGGTATTCTCGCTAAACGATTCGATCCAATTTAAAAACACTCACCTTTGTATCAGACGCATCCCTGACCGCGAACTGAAGTCATACATTGGTGTTCCTTTTCATATTGTTATTCAAACGCCAAGAGCCGTTGCAGGATCCTACATTGGTCGTCTTAATGTAAAGTGGGCAGAGGTAGGAGCGGGCATTATCAATCTGAGCCTGAGTGGTAGTGATCCGGAAAAAGAGATCGATTTTCTGACGAATCTAATTGATACCTATCAACAAGTTGATTTGGATAAAAAGAATGAAACAGCAGAGCGCACGATTGCTTTTATCAGAGATCAGATAGGCGGAATAAAAGATTCTCTTCGAACGGTGGAATACCAGCTTGAACGTTTTGGCAACAGCAGCCGGGTGAAAGATATGAGTCTTGAGGCGCAGCGTCTGCTGGCCAAACTGGAAGGTTTCGAAATTCAAAAAGCTGAATTACTTATCCGTCAAAACTACTATCAGTACCTGGATGAGTATTTAAAGAAGGGAAATAATTTTGATCAGGTAATCCTTCCTTCATCGGTTGGTCTGAACGATCCTGTGTTGACTGACATGCTCACGAAAATGGTGGATCTGCAATTGGAAATAAAACTCGTATTCGAACAGGAGCGCGGTAAAAATCCATTGGTAACCAATAAAATAGAGCGCATCAATGCCATCAAACGCGATGTGCAGGAGTCATTGGGAGCACTTCGATCGACCGACAAAATCAAAATGGATTTTCTGGTAAAGCAAATTCGCGAAACCGAAAAACAGATGTCCGTGTTACCGGCAGCGGAGCGACAACTTATTTCGGTACAACGCAATTATGCGCTTCTCGAAAACCTCTACGTTTTCCTGATGCAGAAACTTTCAGAAGCCGGTATATCGAAAGCTTCTACTACTTCGGATATTATGCCGATTAATCCACCCATGAAGGGAGGCGCCATTTCACCCCAGCCCGGGCAGAATTATATGATTGCGATTTTGATGGGCATTGTTATTCCGTTTGTGCTTTTCATTGTACTGGAATTGATTAACAATAAAGTACAATCAAAAGAAGATATTGAGAAGATGACGGCTATTCCCTTTATTGGTGGAGTAGGACATAATGCTTCGGGAGGAAATCTTACCGTAAGCGAAAAACCAAAATCAGGCGTTGCTGAATCGTTCCGTGCCATGCGATCGAACCTGAATTATTTTACTGCGAACAAGTCGAAACAAGTGTTCATGGTAACGAGCTCCATTAGCGGTGAAGGAAAAACGTTTACGACCATTAACCTCGCTACTGTTTTTGCTCTTTCCGGACGCAAGACCCTGATTGTGGGGGCCGATATGCGCAGACCGAAAATTTTTCAGGACTTTCAATGCAGCAATGACTTTGGGTTGAGCACCTACCTCTCGTCTCTTTCTGAATTCGAGCAAGTCGTACAAAAAACGAGTATTGAAAATCTATTTCTTGTCAGTGGAGGCCCGGTGCCACCCAATCCGTCTGAACTATTATTGAATGAACGGTTTGAAGTCTTTATTAAAAAAGCACTGGAACAATTTGATTTTATTTTGATTGACACACCACCCCTGGCGTTGGTGACGGATGCCTTTGTGATGTCTAAGTTTGCTGACCATACTGTATTTGTGATGCGGCAGAATTACTCCCCAAAAGAATTTGTTCAAAGCATCAACGAGTATTACCAGTCGGGCAAGTTGAAGAATATCAGTATTCTGCTGAACGATATTTATAAATCCGGCCTAGGCTATGGCTATGGCCAAGGGTACGCGTACAATTATGGTTACGGATATGGTTACGGCTACGGCTCTAAGAGAAAAGAAGGTAACGGATATTATTCTGATTAAACCCGCATGACCTTAGGTAAAAAGGTATTCAGCAGTGCGTTTCTTTTGCTGATCAGAAAAATCTGGGGCAATGTGATCAACCTGGTGGTGATGGCATTCCTGGCCCGAATTCTATCCAAAGAAGATTTCGGTTTACTCGCGATAAGCTCCGTTTTTCTGAGCATCATCAACACGCTCGCTACTTCGGGCATTGCGGAGTACATTGTGTATTATGACGGCGAGGACAAAAAAGAAAAAATAAATGCAGCATTCTGGTTGAATTTATTTCTCACACTCGCAGTCATCGGGATCGTGGTTGCTGTTGGTCCCTGGTGGTCCGACTTTTACCAGAACGATAAAATATACAGCCTGCTCTTGCTTTTATCCGTTTCTTTTTTTTTCGAGATGGGCTCTACAGTTCCAAGAGCCATGTTGCGAAAGGAACTGGAATATAAATCCATTGTGTATTACAGCAGCGTTTCGATGACCCTGGTTTCCGTAGGTAAGCTGGTGGCCGCATGGACAGGATTCGGAGTGTATAGTTTAGCTTTACCCCAGGCGCTGATTTCTCCTTTTCTGATGCTTTCGTTTTTCATTAAAACTACCTGGAGACCATATGCCCGCTTAGGCCTGGAGCATTTTAAAAGTATTATACAGTATTGTAAACACATTATTGGTGGCCGCGTGCTCACCAAGCTGGTAAACGAAGGCGATAATTTGATTATCGGAAAATTTATAGGCCTGGAAGGATTGGGAATTTATGCGCTGGCTTTTCAATTGGCTAACCTGATTACTACCAATGTGGTTTTTTTAGTGAATGATTTAGTTTTACCAGTACTAAGTAAAGTCAAAAATGATGCAACAAGACTTAAGAAGATTTATTTTCATATTCTTGAATTGCTTGGCCTTGTTTCATTTCCAATGATTCTTGTATTGATCCTGTCTGCCGAAGGAATTATAAATATAATTTACGGTGACAAGTGGATTGATGCTGTTTTACCATTTCAGATACTTTGCATTTTTGCACTGAGCAGATCGATTAATAGTCCCACGAGTTCGTTGTTTAATGCGCTAGGGAGACCGGATATTAATTTTAAATTTGCAATTTACTTTACACCAATCTTCTTATTAAGTGTGTATGTTGGTAGCCTTAGCGGAGTTATTGGTGTTGCGGTAGCTACAACCATTTGCCGTTTTTCTGGTGCATTTGTTTTGGTTGGAATGGCTTTAAAATTAATCAATGCGAAATGGAATGAGTTGTTGGTTAAGCTGCAATACATTACTGTTACATCGTTTATTACATTTTTTGCTTTTTGTTTTTTGCTTTTTGATTTTGGACTTGAATATCGTTATCAAAATTTGTTAAGATTATTTTTAGCTCCGGTTATTCTGTATTTTAATATATTGCTGTATAGGATCATTTTCAAGAAAAAGATGTTAGAAACTCTTAATTATTTTATTGATGTTACCGGTCAGAAGAGATTGGTTTCTGGGATAAAGCAAATCCTTTTTATATATGATGATGAATAGGATAATTAGACTGTTGTCTTTTTTGTATGTAAAACTATTTACTCAATCGGGTAAAGGAACTTTTGTTTCTATCCATGCAGAACTAAAAGGAAGGAATATCAAGATAGGTAGTAAATGTAAGATACTTAAACATTCGAAACTTGATACATCATGTAATCCTAGCAATGCTGATTACTCGAAGTTTACTAACGTTGGCAAAATATCGCTTGGTAATAAGGTTGTAATTAAAGACTATGCGCTGCTATTTTCATATGATGGATTCATCAAAATTGGAGATAATTGTACAATAAATCCCTTCACAGTAATTTATGGCCACGGTGGAGTTACAATAGGTGAGAATGTAATGATAGCAGCCAATTGTATTATTGTAAGTTCAAATCATAATTTTGATTCTGTTGAAATACCAATGTCTCAGCAAGGTATTAGGTCCGAAGGAATACATATTGATAGTGATGTGTGGATTGGAAGTAATGTTAAAGTACTTGATGGAATTAAAGTAGGTAAAGGTTGTGTCATTGCAGCAGGAAGTGTTGTCAATCGAGATTTGGATTCGTATGGAATTTACGGTGGTGTACCGGCCAAATTGATTAAAATGAGAACAGAAGGTCACCACATTGTTTAATCAAGTTTAAGAATGGAACTTACCTCGAAAAAATATTGGCAGGATTACTATGAAGCTTCTTCGGAAGATCGTGAGTCGATAATAAAAGTGTGTGGCAACTACGATCATTTTTGGGATATGATGGTAAAGTGTTGTCATGAATCACCAAAGAATATTTTAGAAATAGGTGCATTTCCCGGACGCTACCTGGCGTATCTTTCATCCCAATACAATTTGTATCCTACCGGTCTTGATTTTAATCCGGATGAAGAAAAATTCAGCCGGTCTCTTCACGCTATGGGAGTAAGCAACTTTGAATACATCTGCACGGATTTTCTCGCACATGCACCAGAACAAAAATTTGATCTGGTTATTTCCAATGGATTCATTGAGCACTTTACCAACTATGAAGAGGTATTGGATAAACATGCTGCTTATCTGAAGAAGGGAGGTGCCATGTTGGTGATGATTCCGAATAAACGTTTTCTCCGTTCCCTGTATGGAAATTTGGTGGATCGAAAAAACCAGCAGGCTCATAATCTTCGTTCCATGAAGTTGTCGGTATTCCAGAATTTTGCTTCACGAAACCAGTTAACCATAAAGTTCCTCGACTATCATGGTGGGTTTCCTTATAAGGTACATGCACCTCTTACTTTTTTCCAGAAACTGATCTATCATCCGGTTCGATTTTTAGCTACTTATTTTCATCGCTTTATCAAACGCCATCCGAGCCGTTGGTGGAGCAGTGCTATTGTTTGCGTTTGTTATGCTGATGTAAATAATCGGTGATGCCACGAACGATGCGCATATTCATCATGGGCGTAAATCACCCGGTGCCTACCTTCATCCGCAGAAGGTTAGCCCGATTGGATGCGGCAGGTATTCAGCTGGTGATTGCCTGCCATAAGAAAAAGGACTTTGCTGATTTTAAGAATGCAGAGTTGATTGAGTTTAAAAAAGTATCCACACAAAATCCATTTCGTTTAATTCTCCAGTTCATTGCGCTCATATTCCGTTTCCCATCTAATTTCAGGCTATGGCGTCTGGCGACTCAACCTTCTTTTTTGTCGCGCTTAAAATGGTGTATGGAAGTAATCCAGATGAGCCGCATACCTGCGATTGATCTCATCCACTTGCAATGGTTAGTGCCCGAAGAACGGTACCAATGGCTGGTGCCTTTTTACAAAAAAATACCGATTGTGATCAGCGTTCGGGGAAGCCAGGTTACGGTTCACGCCACGGTAGGTCATCAGGATTTTATACGGGAAAATTTCACACAGGCGAGCGCCCTTCACTGTGTTTCAAATGACATTGCCAGGCAATGCATTCATCTTGGAGCCGATGGCAGAAAAGTGTTTGTGAACTACAACGGTATTAACCTGCAAAATTTCAAACCCGCCTCTGTTGGCAAAGGAGTTTCCGATACGTTTAACCTTGTTTCAGTAGGTTCGCTGATCTGGCGCAAGGGCTATATATTTCAATTGCTCATTGTGAAAAAGTTGATAGAGATGGGACATTCCCCTCATCTCACGATCGTGGGCAGTGGTGTAGAGGACAAGAGCCTGCGCTACACCGCTCATCGACTGGGCCTTGATCGTGCGATTACATTTAAAGGACAATTAAAGGAGCCTGATATTATACAACTGTTACAATCATCTGATCTTTATCTTTCTACCAGCGCTGCCGAGGGTCTTCCCAATAGTCTTGTAGAAGCGGCTGCCTGTGGATTGCCGATTGTATCTTTTGAATGTGAGGGTGCACGGGAAGTTATAGAGGATGAGAAAACGGGATTTGTTGTTTCCTTCGGTCAGGTGGAAAACGCAACTGAAAAAATAGCATTGCTTATTCAGGATGAGAAACTGCGGAACGAATTATCTCTTCGAAGTCGACAAAAAATGGAGCGTGAGTTCAATGAAAATGAATGGGTGACCGAAATGATTTCGGTGTATGAAAAACTGGCGGATGGCAAGCCGATCGGATGATAGAAAAAATATTAATAGCGGGACATGAGATTGGCGGGCAGATGCAGTTGCTTGCGGAAACTCTGCGGAAGAAGGGATACAACGCCCGATCTGCAGCATTCAATTCCGATTTCAGACATTACCACAATGATATTCGCATTGCGAGTCAGAAGATTCCTTTTCAGCGGTTTATCTTTTTTTTGAAAGCTATTTTTCAATTTGATGTCTTCCATTTTTTCTGGGGCGTGAGCTTATTCGATTTCTGGAAGTTCACCGGTCTTGATTTGCCCTTGCTAAAATTGATGAACAAAAAAATCATCGTTCACTTTCGCGGAACGGACCTGGTGGATATTCATTACTATAATTATTTGCAGGCTAAAGCGCGGGGAGAGAATGTACCTGAACCTCCCAAGTCGCGCCCGGATCAATTGGCACGCCTGGCACAATGGAGAAAATATGCCGATCATCTTTTAGTATCTACACCCGACTTATTGGAAATTGTTCCCGAGGCCATATTGATACCTCAAGTGGTGGATGTACACAGTTTATACCAGTTTTGTCAACCTATATCCAACAAAGTTTTTCAATTAGTACATGCACCAACCCGAAGGAATACAAAGGGTACGGATTTTATTTTAGCCGCAGTGAAGCGTCTGCAGAATCAAGGATTTAAGATTAAGTTAGACCTCATTGAGGATACATTACCTGATGATGTTTTGCTTCGATTTTCGAAGTGTGATGCTGGGATCGATCAATTATTAATTGGTTGGTATGGTAAGGTGACAGTGGAGCTAATGGCTATGGGCAAGCCCGCTCTATGTTATATTGATGAAAAATATATCGATCAATTAAATTCTCTACCGATTATTAATGTGAACATTAATAATCTAGAAGAAAAATTGAAGGAGTTGATTTTAAATGCTCAAGCTCATTACCGACCCGATGAGCAGACTGTTTTTCTTTCAATGAAGCACCATGATTTGAATATCGTTATTGATCAGTTGACACCTCTCTATCGTTCGATGCTATGAGATCAAAAGTTCTGGATTCCTTTAGGGGCTTAGCTGTTATTTTGGTTTTGTTTCGTCACTATCCCAGAGTGAACGCTTTAGAGCGAATAGGGTGGATTGGTGTTGATTTGTTTTTTGTTCTGAGCGGCTTTTTAGTTTCAGGTTTGCTTTTTAGCGAGTATAAGAAAACCGGAAGGATTACACCTTGGACATTTCTAATACGGAGAGGATTTAAAATATACCCACTTTTTTATACTTTCTTAGGTGTCACGATTATTGCTCACTATGCTCTCAAGTTTATAGGAGGTGAGCATGAGATTAGTTTGGAACAGTTGCCATCGGAACTTTTTTTTGTTCAAAATTACTTTAAAGGAATTTGGAATCATACATGGTCATTAGCTGTTGAAGAGCATTTTTATATTCTGCTAGCTTTTGTTATCTCTATGCTTGTAAAATTTAATGTCGTTGAGAATAGAAAGCTTGTGATTCGAGGAGTGTTGTTAATCTTGATTGGAGTATTAATGCTAAGATTTGCAACATGGCATGTGCTTTCAGACTACTCGTACCGCACTCATTTTTTCCCCACCCATTTACGACTTGATTCTTTACTCTTTGGAGTTTTTATTTCATACATCTATCATTTTGAACAGGAGTATTTTGTGCGAATAGGAACGCGTTATACTAAATTGATTCTCGCTTTAATAGTGATCATTCTTGGCCTTCCTTTTTTCTACTTAATAGATTCATATTTCATTGGCACAATTGGATTAACCTTATTGTATCTTGCTTTTGGAGCACTTTTATGGATTTCTATAACTTATGAGAAGCATATTCTCCAAAAAGTATGGCTTATGCCTGTAATTCGACTTTTGTCTTTTGTAGGCTTTTACTCTTACTCCATTTATTTGTTTCATGTAATGGTTGGCGCATTCTTAATGCCAATTGTGGTTAAGTTTTTACCGTTCACGGTGCATAATAAAATATTGTTTACTACTTATTCTATTCTAAGTGTTTTGCTTGGTGTTATTACATCCAAGCTAATTGAAATACCTTTTCTTAAATTCCGAGAGAAACATTTTAAAGCAGCATGAAAAAATTATTTTCTATAAGTAAAGTATGGATTCTGCTTTTAATAATCCAGGCAGGTTGCGTGCTTTATTTCATTAATGATACAACACAGTATGGGTTATATAATCCGGATGCTTTCTCCTATCATGTTCAATGGTCTAAAATTGCCTACACTTTAAATCCTTTTTCAGAGGCTATCCTTGCTGATCCCGATCATGATCTGGTCAGGCTTCCTTTTTCTTTTCCGCATTTTATGATGGGGCTTACGGCTACCGTTACCAACCCGGTATCGGCCTATCTTTTTTGGTGTTGCATGGGTGTGATCACCGGATATTTCAGCCTGCTTTTTTTTGCACGGGCATTGGGCTTTTCTGGAAATGGTGCACGCATAGTGGCGTTGATTCATTATACCTTTTTTCATTGGCTGTCTCAATTACCCCCGCTTTCTGGTAAACAACTTTCCTACATACTCGATGCCCTCACATTTTCACCCGAGTCTGTTTTGCATTTTGGCCCACGGCAATACCCGCATGATATTTTTTTCTACCCGCTTTTATATACTGTTTTAGCGCTCACACTTTTGGGTGTAAAAAAAATAAAAGCAGGCGAGACGCTTTTATCAAAGCATGCTTTGCTCTGGGCCGCCTTGTGTTTACTGATGCCGTTCAACTATTTTTATCATTGGTTTCAATTTGCGTTTGCGCTGGTGAGTTTGATCGGTGCTGCTTTGCCCTGCGTTGGTGGAGACGGAATGACATATGGACGAAACATCAATCAATATTTTTTATTTTCTGTTTCGTGATGGCAGGCTGGGCAGGCATTTTACTTTTTCAAAACAGTCAGCTTGCGGATGAAGAAGGATACAGGTTTGCCCTTATGGGAGGCCTTACGGAAGCCCGTTTTTTTCTATTGCCGGCAGGGCTGCTTATTCGCATTATGATCTGGACTGTGGTTATCCTGCTCGTTTTAAAACTAAAACCCGATTCCGTTTTGCTGGTGTTTTTTTTAGTCGGCTGTGCCGTGCTGATGAACATGCAGCTCGTGGTGAGTAAAAATATTCAGCCCGGTCATTGGTCGTTTGGTGTCGATCGTGTTTTTGGATGGATCGTCATCATAACCGGTGCAGGTTTACTACAACGGTATGCTCAGCGATGGGTAACTAAATTGACCTATCCTGCCCTGACCATTTTGATCGTGATGTTCGGACTTCAAAGTTTTTTTTCGTGGCGAAATTTTGAATCCTTGTCACGGTGGGACAAGGAGAGAGGAGAGTTGATTGCGTTTATGAAGACACAACCCCGTGCTGTGTTTTTAGCGCCCGAACTCTGGTTGGAAACGGATCTTCTGATCCATACACAACATTATAGTTTTCTTCCGCGAGGCGCACAATCAGCCGTATCTTCTGAAGAGCAGTTAGAGCGTTTGGCACACAGTGGTTTTATGTTGCAGTATTCCGAAGCTGGCTTTATTCAATGGCTTCATATTCGCAGTGTTCGATTTTTCGGAATGCTCTATGGAACCTCTAAAGAATTCAGTTCCACATTGTACTATACACCACAGTTTCAGCCCGGAGTCATTCAATTCAATGATGGTGATTTGCCTGAATGGGATAGAGCCGTGATTGAAACCTACAGACTTTCAGATAGGAAGCTGTCAAAAAAATTAGACTGGATTATTCTTCACAGGAATGAATATACTCCCACGTCACCAGACGAAATTGTATTTAAAAATGAACACTACCTTGTTTTGAAGGCATTGCCACTAAAGCAAAAACAATGGGGAAATCAACTGCCGGGTCCGGAGCAGAAATATCCGTTAATTAACTGATAATGGGGGTGCGACCTGGTTTAGTTCACCTAGGATCAAACGAATCAAAAGCTTATTTTTGATGCCCTGAAAGCGGTTTGTCTGAGTTTATTCAGCCGCGTACAGTTCATTTTTATTTTTAGACGGAATAATGGAAGTAATCCCCTGTTCGATTTGTAAAAGTAAGCTAGCCGTTTCCTTCACTGAGGCTAATTACCATTTGAATATTCTCTCTCCGCTGGATGTTAAACGATGTAAAGATTGCGGATTCATTTTTATGAGCCCGCGTCCGGATGAATCGGAGCGCATGGCGCTTTTCAGTGGTAAGGTACCTGAATTGCTGGTGCCCTACAGCAATACGGAGGCAAATTATGGCGCTGTAACGCAAAGCAGACTTCCCTTTTTCAGGCAGCGTATTCAGGATCTTATTGCGGATACTGGAAAAAGTCCAGCGGAAATTTCTTTCCTGGACATAGGTGCATCTTCGGGATATATGGTACAGGCAGCCATCGAAGCAGGAGTGAAGGCAGAAGGCATTGAGCCTGGATCTTCTGGTATTGCGGCAGCCCTTGAGCGCGGCATTCGTCTGGTACAGGCTCCGGCTGAGAAATTACCGTATGCGGATCAGTCCTTTGATATTGTACACTCGCACCACGTTTTTGAGCACGTGGCCGATCCATCGATTTCTGCACTGGAAGCCTTTCGCGTCTTGAAACCCGGAGGTATTATCCTGATCGAAGTACCCAATCAGTTTGACAATATCCGTTTCTGGCGGGACATTATTTTTAGACGCGTAAGCCAACGGAAGCGAGACATTCGATCCATCCATCACTTGTCTTTCTTTTCGAAAAAAGCAATGCATAATTTATTAACAACGGCAGGATTCAAAGATGTTGAGGTCAGTTCCAAATACACATTGAAACCCAGTGCATGGCAAATCATACCGAGCTACCTCACCATGCTGGCCGGTGTTTTTTATTTGGGAGGAGAGCGCGTTATCGGTCGCGGAAAAAAATAATACGATCGTTAGTCATTACCATTACTTAATACGAATAAATGAGAAAGATACTTTCATGGTGTAAAAAAAATGTGTTAACGCTTTTTGGACTTCGCAATTCATTTCGAATCTCGTTGTTCAATAGTAACCTTCAGGTGGATTATCATTTACGAGGAATTGAGGCAGAGCGCGATTATTCCATAATCCTTCAACTGGCAAAAAATAAAAAATGTGTCTTCGATGTAGGAGCGAACCACGGTATTATTTCGCTTCTTGTGGCAGATCAAAATAAGGAAGTTCAGATCCATGCTTTTGAAGCATCAGAAGCTGCGGTGAATGTGATTAACCATAATCTTCAATTAAATAAAGCGGACCATACGGTTCGTGTTGTGAATTCACTGATAGCAGATAAATCAGGATATGCCATTCCATTTTATTGGGAAGGTAGTGCAGGAGGCGCTTCCATTACAAAAGGCCGTCTGGGACATCAAACAGAAATTTATAAAGCAACGTTGTCGTTGGATGATTATGTAAATTATTTTGGTCTTTCTCCGGACTTTATAAAAATGGATATTGAGGGTGCGGAAGGTATTGCGATAAAAGGTATGTCGCAGATTTTACAAAAGGCCCGGCCCTTGATATTTATTGAGTTGCATGAATTTGGTGGCAGGAAGTTATATGAAAATGCTGCGCAGATTCTTTCCTTCATTTCTGAATTTGGATACGTTATGGTCTACTTACGGAATGGGAAATTGATTACAGATACTGAAGTGTTGAAAGATCGCGGTCGTTGTCATGTTCTGATTTTACATACGAATGACTATACTGAATCCTTCATGCAATCTTTTGTGCTAGATGGACTCTAACAGAACCATCGTTTTTTTTACAGGAACACTGGACGCAGGCGGACTTGAGCGATTTATTACCAGGGTTTCAATAGAAGCAAAGCGTAATAAAATGTTCACACCGGTTGTTGTTTGTCTGCGCAAACAAACCGGAATTTTTTTAGCCGAATTACAAAAGGAAGGAATAGAGGTACGGGAGGCTCCGGCCGGATGGGAGAGGAGCGTGAGTTCGCTTTTTCGTCTCGGTAAAATGATTCGACAATTAAAGCCGCACGCGGTTCATTCTCAAGTCAACTTTTCGCTTTTTCAACAATTGCTTGCAGTTCGTTTTTTTACGCAAGCAAAATTTCTGATAACGGAACGCAATTGTTATCCCTTGACAGGTTTCTCTCTTTTCAGAAGGATACTTCAATTTTATCTGTTGAAATTATGGGGTACTCACTACAGCGGCAATTCAGTTGACGTGGTGAAGCATCTTGCCGCGCAGGTTCGCTACCCGGTACAGCGCATTCCGGTTATACCGAATGGCATGGAGATTCCATCCTTCGATACCAGCCTGAGGACTAGAATTCGGGAGCAGCATCAATGGCGTGAGGATGACTTTGTGATTGGCTACATAGCACGTTTTGCTGCACACAAGGGACAAGATTATTTCGCGAATGTGTTTATGAAACTACACCACCAATTTGGTGATCGCATCAAAGTGTGTTTTATAGGAGATGGGCCGCAAAGAAGGACTATTGAAGACAAACTTCAACAATCTTCCTTCCGGCAGTCTGTTATCTTTACTGGAATTATAGCCAATGTGAATGACTACTATCAGGCTTTTGATTGCGTTGCATTGTTGAGTGAATACGAAGGCATGCCCAATGTGGTGCTGGAGGCCATGGGAAATGCCTTACCGGTAGTGGCGAATGCCGTTGGTAATGTTGAAGAACTAATGGCAGGTGGTGAGGGAATTATTAACCGGTCGAGCGATCCTGAAATTACCGCTGCATTATTTGGCAACCTCATTATGCAACCTGAAACGAGAAAGAGGATAGGACTTAAAGCACAGGAAAAAATAAAGAAGGATTTTTCATTAGCATCTACGCTTCAGCTGTTGCAATATCATTATGAAAATTGATTTTCAGAATTTGACGAAGGGGCAATACGTATACAACCGATATTACGAGCAGAAACGCGCGGTGTCGATCGTGCCTTTGGCTATTTTGTTAGTCTCTTTTTTTTATTGCCTTCCCTTGGCAAGATTTTCACTGGGTCGTTTCGATTCTGACTTTAGGATTTTTGATTTCGCCATCTTGTTTACATTCTCCTATTATTTCAGCAAGCCCATTGTGACTCAGGAGACCGCGCGATTATTTCGATCAAAACAGTGGTTTTTGTACTGGTTAAAAATACTAGCCGTTTTGGTTCTGATAAGCATCCTGGTTGCTATTCTCTACAGCGGCACTTCCTTTCTCTTGCCCACGTTAATTCGAGTATATCGCTTTGTGTCCTACTTGATTGTTCCTTTCCTGGTTTTTGCTGTAGTACGAACGAAAGCTGATTTTCTCTTTTTTTTTCGACTGCTATTTTGGTTAATGGCGGTAGTAGGATCAATTGCTTTTATTCAAGGTTTGGGCCTTCTGCCTAATTTGTGGCCAGAAATATGGCAACTGATGTACAGTGATAACAGCGCACCTGTGGCAACACTATCTCCTCACCATAAACATATTGGAGTAATCATGTTAGTGGGGGTTTGCATTGGTATTGGTTATATCTTACGCACGCGGCTCTTCACGATGAAGATCATTATTGGTGTTTTTATTCTCGTCATGTTCACCGTTCCATTGTTTGCCGGTACCCGAACTTATCTCCTGGGTTTTGTTGGCGTGATCCCCGCTATTTTGATTGTAGGTAAAGGAAAGGGTATTATACCCATTTTATTGATGGTCATGGGCTCGTTCATATTTCTTCAATATTATGGTTCGGAAATAACAGAACGGGTTGAACAAAAGTTTGAAGATCGTGTCACCGCCCGTGTTGAAAAATTGGGCTACGAAGGTTTGTATCGGGAGCGCACGGTAATTTATGAAGACATCTTTGAAACGATTGGAAAGTATCCTTACCTGCTGGTGACGGGGTCGGGCTTTCAAAATATCCATCACTTTATCGGAGCAACAGGAGCACATAATAATTTTTTACAGGTCCTTATTGAATTAGGCCTTTTCGGGTTGGTGGTATTTATTTCATTCATATTGGCGCTGTGGAGAAATCTGAGACAGATTTCTAACTACATCAACGATCCGGATGTTGTCATTCTTTCCAACTATACATGGGTCGCTCTATGTGGAATTATCCTGACCATGTTCGTGGGAGAAACGTTCTGGGGGCAAGCCGCTATGTTTACCCTGTCAGGCCAATTATCATTCTTGTTTGCATTAGCGGTTTCACCCTATTATTGGGTTAGCAGGTATCGTGCAGAGTACGAACGAGAACTTAAAATCAAAAATATTCAGATTGCTGAAACTGGAAATGGATGAGCATGCATTGGATAGATAAAAATCAAATACGAACGGGAAAGAATTTAAGTGATGCAGTCTCTTCTGTGAGGGATACGACTATATGTATCGCGACAAAAGAGATTTACGATCATGTAGATAAAGAGGTGATGATGCAGGACCTTCAAATGTCTGACGTTATACACAGCGGTTTAGTATTTGAAGGAAAAGATGCCTTTAGTGGAATCCAATCGTTAACCGTCAATTGGAATTTTCTTCTACCGGCAAGTACAACATCTTCCACAAGCTGGAAAGGAACAACCGATTTTGTTGTCTTTGATTCTGGAATAATCTCACTCATCGGAGGCATTGATTCAGGCTATGATTCAGCCAACGCTGCACTCATGGATTTTATTTATAGATTGTTAATGAATGGTGCAAGGGTAACCTGCAACCCAATGTACTCCCTTCCTGATTGTGAGTTTCAAAAAACAATTACTGCCCAGGATGAAATACGGTTTATTCAAAAACATTTTCCAGGAAACGCGTTGTTCTTTTATAAAGTTATAAGGGCTAAACTATTTGCACGCGCTCAACCGATCATCACACCATTGAATGCGGTTCCTGATGCATCTCATTTTAAACTGATAACAACCAGGCGGCATACGGTAACAAATTATACAGCTATTATACCGACCATTAACCGATACGATTATCTGGCACAGGCCATTCAATCGCTTCTGGATTGTACTTTTCCTCCGGCTGAAATCATTGTGGTAGATCAGACACCGATGGAGAAAAGAATACACGGTTACTATGATGACTTTACCACGATGGGCTTGGTTAAAATTGTTTTTCTTGACGAAGCAGGGCAAGCCATATCCCGAAATACAGGAATCGATATGGCATCTTGCGAATGGATTTATTTGTTCGATGATGATTCAGTTTGTTGGAAAGACTGCCTGGAAGAACACCGCTTTCTCGTAGAACATTCTGCCTCGGATGTTTCGACAGGACTATCGCTGGCACCCTGGAAAGACCGCAGTTACATAAAGGGAAACATTACCTATTACAGAATTGCCGATGTACTGGATACAGGAAACTGTTTTATTCGAAAATCAGTGCTTCAGGCAGTAGGAAAAATTGACAATGCCTTTAACAAAGGACCAGGGGCAGACGATGATTTAGGAAAACGATTGTACATGGCAGGATATCAGATTGTGCTGAATCCCAAAGCCATTCGCACTCACTATAAGGCCAAGACAGGCGGTTTACGAGAGCACGGTGCCTGGTGGAGGAATACTTCAAAACTATTGGAAGCCTATCCACCTCCCACGCAATTGTATATGATCAGAAAATATTATGCACGTGAAAAGTGGTTTGCTCAAATTTTACTGTTCTATTTTCTAGGTCGAAAAAAAACAACATTCCTTCGCTTTCTACTAACACTTTTTTTGGCTCCTCTTAAATACTCCAAGTCATTGCGGAAAGTGAAAGTGTTGGAATCGCAGAGTTGAATTGAAATGAGTACACTTAAATTATTGATTTTAAATGTGTGGAATAGCCGGTTATTTTAATCAATTCAATCCAGTTGATGTTCCCGCTTTCGAAATGGCGCTCGATCGGTTACGTCATCGAGGGCCTGATCATGGTGCTGTTCAGGAATTTCCACACGGTATTTTAGGGCATCGCAGGTTGAGTATTATCGATTTGTCCACCGCGGCAAACCAACCATTTCGATTGGTCGAAGAACCTGATCTCACCATGGTGTATAATGGTGAAGTATATAATTATAAAGAATTAGGAACGAGCCTTGAGAACGTAACAACCAGTTCAGACACCGAAATCATTTTAAGAGGATACGCTGAGAATCAATCTTCCTTTTTTAAATCGCTTCGAGGTATTTATGCTTTTGCAATAGCAGATTACAGAACGACTCCTAAAGTAATTCTATACCGCGATCCGTCCGGTATTAAACCATTGTATTATTATCTAAAAAATGGTCAGTTTATTTTTGCCAGTGAAATCAAAACCATCGTTCCATTAGTAAAAGATCCGCTAGCGATTCATGATGATGTTATTAAAGCGTATTTAAGTGTGGGCTATTGTCCGGAGCCGCATACGGTCTATCAGGATATCAAAGCGGTTGAACCCGGTACATTATTAGAATTGGATTTACAGTCGTTTACGTTGTCTCGTCAGATACTTTATAGTTACGATTTTAAGGAACAACCTCACCAACGTACTGCACCTGACATTCAACACAACGTAAGTGAATTATTACAGCAGGCGGTGAAACGAAATGTGATATCCGATGTTCCTGTATTGTTTTCGTTAAGTGGAGGAATAGATTCTTCATTGATTGTTGCGCTCTCGAAGACCAATGGATATCAACCGGAAACCTTAACCGTGTCGTTTGATGATAAAGGATATAATGAAAGCGAAGTAGCGCAGGTTTTTGCAAATACGCTGAACATCAAAGCGAATTTTACAACCTGTGATACAACCGGTTCGCTGGATTTATTGAAAAAGCTTCTCTTGCATTTTGATCAACCCTATGCTGATTCTTCCTTTATTCCATTTTATTTTTTATCGAAAGAAGCATCAAAGCGTGGCAAAGTGTTAGTGGGTGGTGATGGAGGAGATGAAATCCATGCCGGGTATTCTAATTTCATTACGGTACCCAAAATAAGACGGTTGAAAATACTCCGGCCTTTCGTTGCGCTTGTTACACGAATGTTAAACGGCAACTATAAACGATTGCTGAAAAAGATCAACATGTTGTTGAGTGCAAAGTCTGATGAAGAATTGATTTACCTTCGGGAGTCGTGGATTTATCCAGAACTTGAACTGAATGGAGAAAAACCATTTACGTTTGATTTTCGAGAGGGTGTTGCGTTATACAGCAGTTGCTTTCCAACCAGCGGTGGCCATTCTTTTTTGCAAACATTCACCAACGATGTTTTTTATAGACGCATGTTAAGCGATTATCTGCGTAAGACGGATATGATGTCGATGTTAAATTCCATTGAATACCGTGTACCGATGCTGGACGAAGATCTTGTTCAGTTTTCCCTGGGCATTCCGCTGAAGTATAAAATTCAGGAGAATAAAGGAAAAAAAATACTTCGGGATTTGCACAGCCAATTTTTTCCGAAGGAAACAACATCGCGCCCTAAAACCGGTTTCTCCATACCCTTAGACACGTGGCTTTCAAAAGCAGATTTTGCTGAAATCGAAAACTACATCATGCAAGATGGCATTTTGAAAAAGTATGTTAATCCGAAATATATACAGGCGCTTTTTAAAGCTCTTCATAATGATGACTACGCATCTTCCATCAGCAGGGCTGGGGTTTATCAACAGATTTTAATTTTTTATTCGCTCCAACTTTGGTTTAAAGAGGGAAGGAATTAGAACATATAGTCCAACGGATATTAATTTGAAAAAGATACTCATACTCTGTAATGAATTTCCTCCCGGACCAGGTGGAATAGGGAACCAGGCTTATAACCTGGCAGTCCTTTTTACAAAACGTGGTTACGGTGTTGATGTGTACACAGGGTCGCGGCCTGAATTTAATGATCAGGATTTTGATCACAATTTCCCCTTTGCAATTTCAAGGTATGAAACACAAAAAGGATTTTTACAAAAGTCCTTTAAGAGCCTGTTCTTTCTTTTCAGGAATGCACGCCAATATGATGTCGTATTCTTATCCGGTTCTGTTCAACTGTTGTTTGCATTACCACTGGTTCTATTTCACCATCTTAAAACGATATGCATTATTCATGGTCATGAATTGGCAATGGCGAGTGGCCTCAATCGATATCTTTTAAAATGGTGTCTCAGGATTTCGTTTCGCGTTATTGCTGTATCCGAATTTTCAAAGGGTATGCTGCGCACCTATGGCACAACAGAAAAAGTGGAGGTAGTGCCCAATGGTGTAGAGATTGATCCGGGTAAGGTGCGATCTGTGCCGCGAACATTATCCGGGGATGGTGTTCTTCGACTTGTTACGGTGGGATCGGTTACTAAAAGGAAGGGTCAACAAAATGTTGTACGAGCGATCCCCTTTCTTCTTACACTCTTTCCTAAACTTGAATATCATATTATTGGCATACCAACGGAAGTATCCGATTTAAAGGGTATCGTTGATTCGTTGGGTATTTCAAAACACATCACCATTCATGGCGTGTTAACGGACACTGAAAAAGCAGCTTGTCTTGAGAAAATGGATGTAGTGATTTTGTTGAGCGAGAATTTGCCAAACGGAGATGTAGAGGGTTTTGGTATTGCAGTAATTGAAGCCAATTTGTTGGGATTGCCAGCCATTGGATCGAAAGGAACAGGAGTAGAGCAAGCCATTGATGATGGCCGCTCTGGAATTTTAATTGATGCAGATCAACCTGAACAATTTGGCGATGCCTTGATTCGGATTACGAGGTCGTACGAAGAGTTTAGCATGTCTGCTATGGAGTGGTCAAAGCGGCATGATTGGAATATTATTGGTGACCAGTATATTAAAGTGATAGAAGAGTAATCTGTAGATAAACTGATGATGCCTTTGCGAATGGATACAAAAAAAAGATCCTTACTGATTATCTCCGATACACCCTTCTATAAGGATAATGATGGGTTGGTCTATGTTTTTGAACCTACTCTGAGGGAGATGGAAGAAGTATCTGATTTGTTTACATCCGTTAAGTGGATGTCTTATCTTCGAAACGGTCTTGAGAAAAAAAACAGCCGGCCTCCTCAACGCGATAATATTCTTCTTAAACCTATTCCGGATAAACGTGGAGGAAGCTCACTTCTGAAAAAGGTTCAGGTCTTGTGGAATGTTCCAGGCCTCTTCTATATTTTCTATAAAGAAATTCAACACGCGGATATCGTTCATACCCGTTCGCCTTCTGTGCCGGCATTGCTTGTTATTCTTTATTCCTTTATTGATCGCAGGCGAATTTATTGGCATAAGTATGCCGGTAATTGGTCAGAGTTAGATTCGCCTCCTGCGTTTAAAATTCAAAAGTGGTTGCTTGCAAAATTAGACAGACCGAATATCCGCATCACCATTAATGGCTCATGGCCCAATCTTCACCCAGGCTTTATGAGCATGGAGAATCCATGTCTTAATGATGAATATCTTGCGGAAGTATCGCAACGCAAAAACACCCGATCATTTCGAGGTAAATTGAAAATTTGTTTTGTGGGTAGTCTTGATCCTTTCAAGGGTGCCTTACGTCTGGTAAAGGCTTTACTTTCTGACAAGATTGCACCGTTCATTGAAGGTGTGTGGATTGTTGGGGATGGACCGGAAAGGGAAGCACTGCTAAAAATAAAAGATCAGGCGTTAATCCCTATTCATTTGTGTGGCTACCTTTCAAGACAGGAAATTTTTGATACGATTTATTCAACGTGTCATGTCATGGTATTGCCTAGTGAGACGGAAGGTTTTCCAAAGGTTGTGGCGGAAGCGGCTTCGCATGCTTGTATTCCAGTCGTTACCGCAATCTCTGCATTGGATCAATACATTACATCCGGAATCAATGGTTTCTTAATTGAGAATCCTTCTGCCGAGGCCATACAGAAAATATTCATCAATGACATTCTGGCTCACCCGAATCTTCAACACGTTTCAGAACAGGCTTTTGCGTTGGCTCACTTGTTTACCTATGAGCGATTTAGGGATCGTATTGCCAGTGAGATCGTAACACTTCAACCATCGCGATGAAAATATTAATGCTAGCGGAAGGTGATAGTGCCAACACCAAAAACTGGACTGATAATTTAACGAAGTATGGGGAGGCAACCATAACGCTTTGGTCCATGCCCAAAGGATCAGGTTTGAGGAGGTTACTGTATTTGCCAATGGCGATTTTTTCAGTGCGAAAAAAGATTCGGAATATTAAACCGGACGTAGTGATTGGTTATCGTACAACAAGTTATGGATTTATCGGAGCGATGTCGGGATTTCGTCCGCTCGTATTGGCTGCACAGGGTGTGTCGGATGTTTGGCCTCCTGGGCATTGGTCTAACGTGATTAGTTCTATGATGGCCCGATATGCTATAAAGCGTGCAGACCTGATTCATGCCTGGGGGAAAAACATGGTACCTTCATTATATTCACTTGGTGCAAGAGAGGATCAGATTATGATCATGCCGAGGGGTATTGATGTTGATAAATTTCCTTTTAAGTTGCCGTTTATGAATCCGCAGCAATTGACTCTTGTGGTGAGTCGTTCGCTCTATCCTGAATATCATCATGATCTTTTGCTAACCGCTTTTGCCGCTGTTGTCAAACACTTTCCAGAAATACAGTGCAGGCTTATTGTTGCAGGGCACGGACCTCTGCTAGCAACACTCCAGGAACAATGCAAAACGATGGGCATTAGCGATCAGGTAAACTTTACGGGCAAGGTTAGTGCTGAAGTTTTAAGCCAATATTTACAAGAGTCTGATATATATGTATCGCTTCCGGATACAGAAGGCATTTCTTCCTCCTTACTGGAGGCAATGGCGGCAGGATGTTTCCCCATCGTTACGGATTTACCCGCCAACAGGGAACTGATGGGAGATAGTAATAAAAACGGTATACTCGTTTCCCTCAATTCAGCAGAAGTTGAGAAAGCCATATTGACGATCGTTGAACAGCAAGTAGATGTGAGGAAAATAGTGACGGAAAACAGAACTCAAGTCGACTCCAATGCCAATGCTCGTATTAATTCGAATAAATTTGTCCTGCGATATCTTGACTTGAAGCGAGAGAGAAAAGATTTGCAAACGGTTTAACAACACTACACGAGTTTATGGCTAATTACTATTCACCTGATTCTGCAAAACCTTTGCACAGTAAAGAAGAATTTCTGGTTGATGATGAAAACAACCAGTACCCCATTGTAAATGGAATACCCAGGTTTGTGGAACTTGAGAATTATGCAAACGCGTTTGGATATCAATGGAACAAGTTTTTGAAGACTCAATTGGATAGCCATTCTGGAACAACGATAACCGAGGAGCGGCTGAAACGCTGCCTGGGCAGTATGTGGGGAAAGTTGGAAAACAAGAAAGTATTGGAATGTGGCTGTGGTGCAGGAAGGTTTACAGAAGTTTTGTTAAAGCAGGGAAGTTTTGTCTATTCAATTGATTTGAGTTCTGCTGTAGAAGCTAACCAGTCAAATTTTCCTCAGAATGACCAGCACAAAATTGCGCAAGCCTCAATTCTAAGTCTTCCATTTCAAAAGGAAGAGTTTGATTTTGTTATTTGCTTAGGCGTGCTTCAGCATACTCCTGATTCCAAAATAACCATTCAGAAACTCTTTGAAATGGTTAAGCCCGGAGGTTGGTTGGTTGTAGATCATTATGCTCCAACACTTTCGATGCGAACAAAAATCGGAATGTTTATTTGCCGTCCCTTCATCAAGAGAATGAAACCGGAGAGGGCATTTAAATTTGTGAAGTCTATCGTTGACTTCTTTTTTCCCATGCATAAAGCATTTCGGAATTTTTACTTAGGACAAATCATTCTCTCCAGAGTATCTCCCTTGAGTACATACTTTCATGCGTATCCGGAATTGTCCGATTCGTTGCAATATGAATGGGCTCTATTGGATACGTACGATTCCCTGACAGATCACTACAAACATGTAATGAATGCAGACACCTTGAAAAAAGAATTGACGAGTTTACCTTTAGCAAATGTGGTGTGCAGAGAGGGTGGTATTGGGGTTGAAGGAATAGGACAAAGGGTATCAAGCAGTAAAATAATTTAATGTACGCCTAAGCAATGTGTGGTATAGCTGGAATTCTAAATTTCGATAAAAGCAAACCGATAACGGAGCTTACGTTGCTGGCGATGCGCGATAGCATGGCGCATCGTGGCCCCGATGGTGCCGGATATTATATTGATGGAGAGATGGGATTAGCGCATCGAAGGCTTTCAATAATTGATCTCTCAGAACGCGGACATCAACCTTTCTTCACACCCGATAAACGATATGCGATTGTATTTAATGGCGAGATTTTTAACTACAAAGAGCTGCGTCAGGGCTTGATAGCAGACGGTGTAAAATTCACATCAGAGAGTGACACTGAAGTGCTCTTGCATTTATATTTGAAACTGGGCAGTGCAGTATTGGAACGACTTAATGGAATGTTTGCCTTTGCCATTTGGGATACCGTTGATCGTTCGTTGTTTATTGCCCGCGACAGGGTAGGGATTAAACCGTTGTACTACGCTGTTGTTGATCGCTCTCTTTATTTTGGTTCCGAACCCAAAGCGCTGCTCACGGCAGGTGTCCCGGCTGAAATAAACGAAGAGGCCATGGACGAATTATTACTGTTTAAATATATAGCCGGAGAGCGAACCGTATTTAAAAATGTTCACCGTTTACTTCCGGGTCACTACATGGTGATTCAAAAAGACACCATTAAAAAAGTCCGGTGGTGGAACCTCTCCGACAAAGTAAAAGCCAATCGGGAGAGGCTGCCCAAAAATCCATACGCATGGTTTGAAGAAGAATTTTATTCTTCGGTGAAATATCGCACCATAAGTGATGTGCCTGTAGGGGTAATGTTGAGCGGGGGATTGGATTCTGGAAGTGTGGCGGCAGCCCTGCATGCCAATGGTGAGACTAATCTGGCTGCCTTTACTTTTGTGTTTGATGACCCACTGTATAATGAAGGACCGTTGGCTCAAAAAGTAGCAGACAAGTTTGGTCTTCAATTGCATACTGTGGAGCTGAAAGAGCAGACCCTGATGGAATCATTACGAGAGGCGGCCTGGCTCTATGATGAACCCCTGGTTCATCAAAATGATGCGCAGATGCTGGCCTTATCGAAAGAAGCGAAGAAACACGTTACTGTGCTACTATCGGGTGAAGGTGGAGATGAATTTATGGGAGGGTACGTGCGTTATAAACCATTGAATCATTTTCACTTGTTAAAACTGGCTGGGTGGTCTGCTTCGCTATTAAAGCACACCAACTCGGGCGGCATTGTGAATCGTTTTGATAAGTTAAGCCGATACCTGAAAGATAGTCGCCTCAGTAGCTTGGTGCTGCTGAATGCCTCCAATGTATATCCGGATGACCTCTTAAAGTTCGGTCGGAAGATCGACCTGCAGTCGTTCTCGTATCGCAATCAAATGCTGGCCGAAGCCATTGATTTATATCCACATGAACCGGCACGACAAGCGATGTATCTTGATTTGTTTACTCACATGTCATCTGTTCTCGACCGTAATGATCGCATGACTATGGGGGCAGGCATTGAGTGTCGTGTGCCGTTTATGGATTACCGCCTGATGGAAATGATTCCGGCTTTGCCTGGAGAACATTTATTGCGGGGTAAGAAGGGTAAATTTCTATTGTATAATAGTGTAGGTAAACAATTGCCGATGGAAGTGCTTCAATTTAAAAAGCTGGGCTTTAGTGTTCCCTGGGAAAAATACATGAAGGAGGATGAAGGGTTTAAAGAATATATCTATCAACTGGAAAGGACAGAGTACAGCACTATTTTTGAAGGTCTCAATACGAGGGCACTACTCGCTGATTTTAAAAGAGGCGATACACTCGCGTCTGCACTCGTAAGACAACTTTTAATGGTGACCATCTGGAAGGAAGAGTACGTAAGTGCATTCACAAAATCACCCTCAATAGCAAGATGATTTTATTAAGCCAAATTCTACGTTTGAAGGGTTTTCCTATGCACGAGGCCGATGAGATGCTGGCAAACTTTGAACAGTTGACCAGGAAGGAAAAGGAAAGGCAGATAGAGGATAAGAAACGGCAGATCGTTCGGTATCACACTTCGAATAACCTGTTCTATAAAAGTAAGCTAAAACAGGATTTCACTTCAGAATGGTCTCAACTCCCCATCATTACCAAACGTGATTTGCAGGCACCGTTGGATACGATGTTGTCTTCAGAGTTCAACCGAAAAAAAGTGTACATCAGCAACACTTCGGGTTCATCCGGTCATCCTTTTTTCTTTGCTAAAGATAAATTAAGTCACGCGCTTACATGGTCGTATATTCTGCGACAATATGAGTCATTAAACATTCATCCGGGCGATTGGCAGGCTCGGTTTTATGGAATACCACTCGATAAAATTTCGTACGCAAAAGAGAAAGTTAAAGATCTTTTTATGCATCGCGTTCGCTTCCCGGTTTTTAATATGGGTGACGTCATGCTGGAAAAATTTCTGATGCAATTCCAACGAACCAAAATCCATTATGTATATGGATACACCAACGCAATTTTATTGTTCTCCCAATTTCTGCTACGAAAGGGAATTCGATTGGTAGAGGTGTGCCCCACAGTGAAGCGTTGCATCGTCACCTCAGAAGTATGTCGTGAAGAAGATAAAAAGGTAATCGAGCAAGCCTTCGGTGTTCCGGTCATTCGGGAATATGGAGCTTCTGAATTAGACGTCATTGCCATTGAAGACATACAGGGACGCTGGGGGATTAATGAATCGAATTTATTTGTAGAGGTATTATCCGAAGACAATCAAGTACTGCCAATGGGGGAGTCGGGGAGGTTAGTGATTACTTCGTTGCATAACCAGGCGATGCCATTTATCCGTTATGACATAGGCGACATCGGTACACTCGAAGAAGATAATCAGGGTCTTGTATTAAAAACATTGTCTGGTCGTGTAAACGATACCATTGTATTACCGAGTGGAAAAAAGTCTCCGGGACTTACCTTTTATTATGTATCGCGCAGTATACTGGAGTCGAGTGGCGTGTTGAAAGAATTCATCATCCGCCAAACGACATTGAATAGTTTTGAATTCGATGTTGTGAGCGACAGACCCCTTGATCAGGAAGAAATAAATGACATGCACCACAAGATGGACTTATATCTTGAGCCGGGATTGGTCCTAAAGATTAACCGGGTTGCGGAAATTCAACGCCCTGCCTCCGGCAAGATCAAACATTTTTATTCCGAGCTGAAGGTATGAGGATTGTTATTTTAACACAATACTTTCTCCCTGAAATGGGCGCGCCTCAAAGTCGCTTGTATGAGCTGGCCAAAGGACTGCAACAACACGGTTGGGAAGTTAGCGTGGTGACCGCAATGCCAAACTACCCTACCGGAAAAATCTTTCCCCAGTATCGTCATTCGTTTAGCAGCATAGAGGATATTTCAGGTATTCAGACAAAACGATATTGGCTTTACGCATCGAATGCACCCAGAGCATTTCCCCGGATAGTAAGCATGCTTTCTTTTTCATTCACGGCTCTTTTTTCTTTGTTTTTTATTCGGTCAAAGAAACCCGATTACCTTTTAGTTGAAAGTCCACCCTTAACACTTGCATTTTCCGGTTGGATGCTCTCCAAATGTTCCGGCTCCAGGATGATTATGAATGTGTCTGATCTTTGGCCACTTTCTGCCAAAGAGCTGGGTGCCGTTAAAGAAGGAACATTGTACAGCCTGTTGGAAAAGCTGGAACACTTTTTATACCGCCAGACTTTTTTGTGTACCGGACAATCGCAGGAAATTGTAGACCATATCAGCAAGATCAAAAGTGAAAATGTGTATCTATTTCGCAATGGTGTTGATACCTCCCGTTTTTCAAATGGAGCATTTGATCCACTGAAGCGAAAGTATCTGGTGTATGCGGGATTACTCGGTGTTGCTCAGGGTATTTTATCCATCTGCGAGAATATTAATTTCAAAGCATTGGGTACTGAGTTTCATATTTACGGATCGGGGGCAGAGCAATTGCAAATAGAGGAATATATCCGGCTAAACCCCGACAAAGGAATTCGATATTTAGGTGTGATGCCACGCGAATCGGTTCCAACGCTTTTGAGTTCTTATGGCGGTGCTTTGATTGCGTTGGTAAAAAATATTTACGGTGCAGTGCCTTCTAAGATTTATGAAGCGATGGCAGCAGGCTTACCCATTCTTTTTTCTGGCGAAGGAGAAGGCGCAGCCATTGTTGAGAAACATCATGCGGGTTGGGTGAGCAGGCCTGGCCAGTGGTCTGAATTGTCGGAGGCAATCCAAAAATTCAGCACATTGAATCAGGAATCATACGAAAGCATTCGGGCTGGAAATAAAGAAACGGCTCAGCATCACTTTAATCGCAACACAGAGATTGCGCATCTGCATCACCATTTATCACTAAAGCAATGAAGCGTTTTTTTTCAGTTGAACTAACCATTGTCCTGATATCCATTGTGATGTACTGGATAATCGGTACTGCTTCCATCAAGGTAAAATCATTTGGTGATCTTGATTTTCATTTGGAGGCCATTCGCATTGCTCATTGTCTGCAAAGTGGAGAATCGTGTAAAGATGTTTCACTGAATAAGGCTCCGTTGCCATCCGTCTTTTATGCTGTGCCCTACACGCTATTGCCTCATGGAAGTTCTGACAATGCGTATTGGAATGCAGCCATGATATGGTCCGGATTATTCATTACACTTTCACTGATCCTGATTTACCGTGCTACTGCTACCATCTTCAAGGATAAACGAGCTGGTATTATTTGCATCATCTTGAGTTTTATCATTCCACTTCACATTTACTACGGATTAGGAGTAATGGCAGAAGGCCCTGCTTACATCGCAGTTTCAGTCTCCCTGTATGGGTGGTCAATTGTAGAGAAGAAAAGGAGACAAGGCATTATATTTTTTTCAATTGGAATAGTAGCCCTAATTCTGGCGAGACCCAATGCGATCCTGATCTTACCCTTATTGTTTATAACCTCCGCATCGCTTTGGTGGATGAAAAAAGGAGATGTAAAAAGTCAAAAATACATGACATTGGCAGCCATGATCATGGGCGCAGTCGTTTTGATTCTGTTTTCTGGAGTTAAAAAATTACCAGGCAATAAGAGTGATAGTCAGGAGAGTTACTTTTTACATGTAGCCCAGCACGGCCGCTATCAATTTCGCGATGAAACCTGGGATTGGCGATTTTGGGATGATAATGTTCGGGCAGATAGCAAAGATTACCAGAATAGTAATCACACGAAGCATAGGTTGGACAGCCTCGTTCGGGCTGGAGGTACGTATGAAAAGGTTTATACAAAATGGCTGATGGATGATGTGGTTTCGAATCCCGGTACATCACTAAAGCAATTTTTTGTCAGGATTATTTATGGTCATACATTAACTATAAATTCCATTACAAAGGATACGTTTTCAATGGGGCCGCTGCGCGGACCATTTGGTTATTATCTATTGATTGGAGGATTAAATGCATTGAACTGGACGATGATTATTTTCTCAGGCTATGCACTCTTCATCCTCAGAAAGCGATGGACGGAAGTATTGCCGATGCTTATGCCCTGGATCGCATTAGTACTTTTTAGTGCCGCAGTTTATATGGAGCAGCGTTATTTGTTTCCCATTCGTCCACTAATCATTCTCCTGGCGAGTGGTGGTATACTTCACTTTTATAAACAAGTTCGCTTACGATTTTTTCCAAACACCCAAAACTGATTTGCCTAACGTATATCCGAAAATCGGATCAATCCATTTCGAGATGGGCACCATGTAACTATCCCATACTTTGATTTGGTTTTCATTTGGCATAGCACTGTGAAGCAGAAGTTTGTTGGCCAGTGATGCACTCAAACCAACACTGTCCAGATACAATAACTTCTCTTTTGTTAATTCTTTCGGGGCAGCCTGCTGAAGTCTCTTTTTTGAATACCTTCTGAAGTGCCCGATTTTTTTATCGAAAGGAGTATAGAGAAACTGATGAGCGGGTACCAGTACAATCAATGCACCACCTGGTTTTAGATGGCGGTATGCTACCATCAATTCCTGGTCATCATGTTCAATATGCTCAATAACATCCATGTATAGAATGGCATCGAACAATGCTGTTGCCGGAAGTTCGTTAGAATAAATGCTTTTCACCTCACAAAAGGCGGGCAATTTTTTTTGATTGATTTTTTCTTGAATATGTAAAGCTAATTGCTCGTCAGGCTCCAAGCACAACCAGCTTTGTTGTGATCCATCGCATAATGATGTGGTTGTGCCACCGATTCCTGCTCCTACCTCGAGGACATCACCTTTTAAATAAGGCTTCAGGATATTTCCATAATATGCCTTCCAGTGATGTGCTTTTTCAAAGAGCTCAAGTTCTTTACCAATGTATTTTCCGTCTTCAATCACTTTAGATGTTCGATATGGTTTATGAATACTGTATAGTCTGTCGCTGGAATAAAATTTTTCTGGGTCCGGTAAGAAAGAATGATGAACACCAAAAGTACAGAGAGAAACAAAGCCTGTAAGAATACCAGGGTTAACCCGAGAATAATATTAGAGGTCCATCCGGGTATTGCCAACTGAGTAAATAGCTTTATTCCGGCAACAAAAATGATCAGCACGGTGGCAACACACAAAAATATAAGGCTGGCTAACAGCAGTCTTACCGAAACGGTATCAATATGAACGGATACGGAACTCAGGCCGTGCAGAACAAGCGACTGAAAATTCATTTTTGATTTTCCTAAGTATCGAATACCCCTCTGCGTAGAGTAAAGCTGATACGGTAGTTTGGATTTAATAATCCCACCGGAGAAATGATTCCAGATCTCAGATACATAAATCAATCGTTGGGCCAATGCGTTGGGTATGGCACAAAAATTCCCAAAAGAAATAGGGACTCCGGTCAGTACTTTGAAAATAATTTTATAAAGCTTATAGAGCAATTTAAAACGGAGACTTTCATTTCGCTTTGCCCGATGAGCAAATACAATTTTATTTTTTTTCTCCTGCGCGATTCTCAACAGATTTTCTATGTCTTCTGGTTTGTCTTCTCCATCCGAATCCATTATGATAGCATAATCAAATACTTTTTCTTTCGTAGCGTAGGAGAGGCCTATTGAGATTGCTTTTTGGTGGCCTACATTCCGTTGAAGGTGGATAATTTCTATTGGGAATTCCAGGTTGGTAGCCAAGAGCGGTTCATACTCTGTACTTCCATCGTCAATCAGGAGAACCTGCGGCAGAAATGAATGTGAGCTATGAACTAATTTGGTGATCTCTTTTAGCAAAATGGTAACAGAACCCCAGTCATTAAAAACAGGAATAATAATAACTAACTTTGGATTTTCTAAACTCATATCGTTTGAACCGGCTAATATACAAATTCAACCTATTTGGCTTGAAAAGTACCCTATATTTAAAGTGATTTGTTTTACTCCTTCATGTTTCGTAAAAAAAAATTACTTTCGGGAAATTATTGCTAATGCAATCTGAAATATCTGTAATTGTTCCGCTCTATAACGAACAAAGTGTTTTTCCAAAGTTGATTGAAAGACTTGATCGACTGGCTACATCACTGAATACCACGGTGGAGTTTGTGTTGGTAGATGATGGCAGTAATGATGATACTCCGCTTTTGATGCAAGCTCTCGCATTAAGCAATGGTAATTATACCTGCGTCTTCCTGTCCAGAAACTATGGACATCAGATTGCTGTATCTGCAGGAATGCAAAGTGCTTCTGGCTCGGAGGCTGTGATGATTATTGATGGCGACTTGCAAGATCCTCCGGAACTGCTGACCTCCTTTTATGCGAAGCTAAAAGAAGGATATGATGTGGTGTATGCCGTTCGTAAAAAACGAAAGGAAGGAATAATCAAGCGTTTCGCATACTGGATATTTTATCGGTTGTTAAAAAGCATTAGTGAAATTCATATTCCGTTAGATAGCGGTGACTTCTGCATGATGACAAAGCGGATCAATGATATCATTGTAGCGATGCCTGAGCAAAGCCGATTTATTCGCGGCATGCGGACCTGGGTAGGATTCAAACAATATGGTTTTGAATACGAACGTGATAAGCGGGCTTCAGGGGAACCCAAATATACTTTTAAGGCACTCTTTAAACTTGCTTATGATGGTATCTTCAACTTTAGCTATGTTCCGTTGCAGGTCATCACTAGATTGGGTATTTATTCGATCTTGCTATCGATGGTTTATCTCGCATACGTGGTTTACAAAAAGATAATGGGATATCCACTTCCATCGGGTTTTACCGCATTGATCTTCGCCATTATTCTTTTCAGCGGTGTTCAACTTATCTGCCTTGGAATTATTGGCGAATACTTGGCTCGTATTTACATGCAAGTAAAAAACAGACCACTTTTTATTATTAAAAATAAGATTGTAGCAAAGGAAGAGAAGAATGGATAAGCAATACTATAAAGAGTACTTTGAAGTGGAGAGAAATCACTGGTGGTTCAAAGCGCGCAGTGAAATATTGTATGCCTATATACGCCAGCATATAACCCGAAAAGACAGAAAGTTAAAAATTTTAAATGTGGGTGTTGCCACTGGCGCATCATCCATGATGTTGCAGGCATTTGGTGAGGTTGCTTCGTTGGAGTATGAGCAGGATTGTATCGATTTTATAAAAGATCAGGTACCTATATCTGTTGTTCAAGGTTCCATTCTGGAACTTCCTTATGCCGATAATTCATTTGATCTCGTCTGCGCATTCGATGTGATCGAACATGTTGATGATCATGTGCTGGCCGTGCAGGAATTGGGTCGAGTGTGTAGTAAGGGGGGCTCAGTGTTGGTTACGGTGCCGGCTTTCATGAGCCTTTGGAGTGAACATGATGAAATCAATCATCACTTCAGACGCTATAAAAGAACGGAGCTGAAAAAATTGTTTAGTCTGAAAGAGGGTAGTGTTATCTTTTCATCCTACTTCAACGCTGTTCTCTTCATTCCTATATTTCTTGCACGGAAAGTGTCAAATTTTTTTCGTGATAAGAATAAAAAAGTGCAATCTGATTTTGAAAAATACAAGCCGGGACTAGTCAGTAAAATACTATATCAGGTATTCAAATCGGAAAGAAAGATATTGAATGCGAAGATCCGTTTTCCGTTTGGTGTATCCGCCATTTTACATTGGAAGAAAAATGAATGATGTAAAAATAAAAGACGCCAGCATGAACGATTTACCGCTCATTGCTCAATGCCATCGTTCTGCTTTCCCTCAATCGCTATCCACCGCGATGGGACAACCCTACCTGGTAAAAATGTTAGAATGGTATCTGTCCAGCGATACCACTTTTCTGTTTTTTCTAGAAGTAGAGGGCGAGTGTGTGGGGTATTGCGGTGGAATGCTCATTGATGGCAAAGCTCCAATGGGCTCGGCCAGCGGAATGACACAATATAGTTTTGCAGAAGCGGTGAAGGCTATACTACTTCGTCCGTGGTTGTTCTTTCATCGTGAATTCAGAAGCAAGTACAAGTTTATTGTTAAAAATATTCGAATGAAATTCCTACGACAGATCGGGAAAGTTCAAGCGCAAACATTTTCCACACCGCTGCCACCGCATGCCGGCTTAATTGTTATTGGTGTAGCGAGTTCTTTTCACGGAAAGGGTTATGGATCATTATTACTGAGTCATTTCGAAACAGTTGCAAGATTGAGAGGTTATAACCATCTTATGCTTACCGTTCTATCTTATAATGATAAGGCGATAAAGTCGTATTCCCGAAATGGATGGTTTGTTACTAACTCAACCCCCAATGTCACAACAATGGAAAAAAATATTAAATGAACAACCCATATCAAATAAACAGCTTACCAGATCACTCGGTATTTATTCTAATAGAAATTGATTGAAAGTAGATACGTTGAAATTTGAAATAATTTATTTGAATGAACATTAAAATAACATTAATAGCGGGTGCCCGCCCTAACTTTATCAAGATATCACCGATCATTAAGGCGTTGGAGTTGGCCAAAAGTAAGGGTTCGGGGATAGAGTATAGGCTGGTACATACCGGTCAGCATTATGATGATGCCATGAGCCAATCCTTTTTTCGGGATTTGGGAATTCCTGAACCCAACGTCAACCTAAAAGCAGGATCCGGCACCCAAGCGGAGCAAACAGCCGCTATCATGGTGAGTTTTGAAAATGAACTCCTTCAGCATAAACCAAACCTGGTGATGGTAGTGGGCGATGTGAATTCAACGTTAGCGTGTTCCATTGTAGCAAAGAAATTGAACATTGATGTCGCTCACGTAGAGGCTGGCATCCGGTCGGGTGATCGAACAATGCCCGAAGAGATCAACCGCTTAGTGACCGATTCGATTGCTGACTATTTTTTCACTACCACTCCGGAGGCGGGTAATAACTTAGTACGGGAAGGTATCAATGCCAAACAAATATATTGGGTAGGCAACACCATGATTGATACCCTCATTGCTCAGGAACATAAGTTCAAGAAACCAGCAATCTATTCTGATTTAGATTTGAAGGAAGAAAAATATCTTGTACTGACATTACACCGCCCTTCCAACGTAGACGATAGTCAAAACCTCGAACGTTTGTTAACGTTGATTCATCAGGCAGTGAAAGAGATCCCTGTTATTTTCCCGGTTCATCCCCGAACGCAAAAAATATTATCGAAGATTAGTATGCCCTCTTCGATTAAGACTTGTGAGCCTTTCGGCTATTTGGAATTTTTATACCTGGTAAAGAATTCACTTGGTGTTGTTACCGATAGTGGAGGTATACAGGAAGAAATAACCTATTTACACAAGCCTTGTTTAACCTTGCGAACAACAACGGAGCGGCCGGAAACCGTGACACTGGGTACAAATATTCTGATCGGTGAGGCGTATGATCAAATCCCGGTTGCGTTAACCTCTCTGTTAAATAATGAATGGAAGACGGGCATGATTCCGGAACTCTGGGACGGGCATACATCCAGTCGAATCATTAAAAAAATAATAGAACTCTATTCATGAAAATTCCTTTTTCTCCTCCCTACATTGATGATGATGTAAAGCAAGAAGTTCTCGACACGCTGAACAGCGGATGGATAACTTCAGGCCCGAAAGTGCTGGCACTGGAAAAGTTAGTGGCTGAAAGTGTTGGAGTAGAACAGGTTGCCTGCTGCAGTTCTGCTACCTCCGGACTCATGTTGATGTTGCACTGGTATGGTGTCGGTCCGGGCGATGAAGTCATTATTCCTGCCTATACCTATGCTGCCACTGCGTTGGTGGTTATGCATGTGGGTGCCACACCGGTAATGGTAGACATCAACGATGATTTTAATATCAGTATTGATGAGATCCGAAAAAAAATTACAGCCAAAACAAAAGCTATTATTCCGGTAGACATAGCGGGCTGGCCTTGTGATTATGAACGCCTTTACGAATTGGTGAATGATGATCAGATAAAAAAACAATTTAATGCTGCGAAGGAAATTCAAAAGAAGCTGGGCAGAATTCTTATTTTGTCCGATGCGGCACATTCGATTGGTGCTACCTATCATCAAAAACCAATCGGTCAGTGGGGCGATTTTATAGTCTTCTCTTTTCATGCAGTAAAAAACGTAACGACAGCAGAAGGAGGAGCGATATGCATTAATCTTCCAAAGGATTCTTTCAATCACCAGGAGATTTACAAACAACTCAAACTCTGGTCACTGAATGGTCAAACCAAAGATGCGTTGGCTAAGACACAAGGGGCAGGGTGGAGGTATGACATCGTCTATCCCGGTTTTAAAATGAACATGCCGGATATTTGTGCTGCCATTGGGTTGGCACAATTCAGAAAATATCAGTCGGTCATTCTTCCCGAACGGCAAAGAGTATTCAATGCGTATACAAAAAGCTTTGGGGTTTATGATTGGGCGCAGCTACCACCACAGAATACGGATCATCAAACCTCATCGTATCATTTGTATGCGCTTCGGATAAAAAATATTACCGAGATACAGCGTGATGGAATTATGGAAGAAATTGCAAAGCGCAATGTATCGGTTAATGTTCACTTTCAACCTTTACCGATGCTCACCGTGTTTAAAGAGCGCGGTTTTAAGATGAGTGATTATCCGGTTGCCTTCGATAACTATTCGCGCGAGATTTCGCTTCCGATTTATCCGGAACTTAATGCTGAGAAGATTGAATACATTGTAAAGGCTGTGGCCGAGGGCTATCAAACTATTGTCCATGGTTAAGCGATCATTTGATATTTTAGTTTCGCTTATTGGATTGGTAATTCTTTTACCCTTTTTTATTGTGATTGGTATAGGGATAAAAGTGGACTCTTCAGGATCCATGTTTTATCTGCAGGAGAGAATCGGGAAGAACAAGATTCCATTCCGGCTTTTTAAATTTCGTACCATGCATGTTCGTGCAGATACGCTAACGGCCATTACCGTTGGTGCCCGCGATCCTCGCATCACAGCCCTTGGATTTTACCTGCGCAAATATAAACTGGATGAATTGCCCCAGCTTATAAACGTGCTAAACGGAAGTATGAGTCTGGTGGGCCCCAGACCCGAGCTGAAAAAGTTCACCGACCTGTATTCCATTGAGCAACAACATGTGTTGAGTGTAAAACCGGGCATTACCGATTTTGCCTCCATTGCTTTTCGAAATGAAAATGAAATGTTGGAAGGAAAAGAAGATCCAATTGATTTTTACATTCGGGAAATTATGCCTCAAAAGTTGACGATCAATCTTCAGTACATTCGCGAACAGTCCTTTTTCATTGATCTTAAAATTATACTGCAGACCATTTTTTCTATCTTTAGAAAAGTTTAATTCATTTCTGTGTACGCGAGATTCCTGAAGAGACCATTGGATATTATTTTCACAATCGTTTTTATGATTATTTTCTCGTGGCTCTTTATTCTCATCAGTTTACTTTATCTGCTTATCGCTGAGCGCCCACTTTTTTTTTCGCAAGCGCGAATTGGAAGAAATGGTCAGCCCTTCATACTTCATAAATTCAGAACGCTAAAAAGTAATGGCACACTGGCGGAACGAAAATTCTGGTGGGGTAGTTTTTTGCGATTCACCTCACTGGATGAGTTGCCTCAACTCTTTCATGTTTTGAATGGCGACATGTCCCTGATAGGACCGCGGCCTCTGCCCGTAGAATATCTACCGCTGTTTTCACAGGAACAAAAAAAGCGTCACGATGTGTTGCCCGGAATCACGGGCTGGGCTCAGGTGAATGGGCGCAATTCAGTATCTTGGCAGGAGAAATTTAAGTTCGATCTGGTATATGTTCAAAACGTATCCTTCGTGTTTGACTTGAAGATCTTGTTCAAAACCATTGTTCTACTCATGTCATTTAAGAAAGACGCTTCTCTGTTAGAAGAAAAATTTACCGGAAACCATGGCGCATAATGTAGCGATTTTTGGTGCCGGAGGATTTGGTCGTGAAACGGCACTCATGATCAGGCAGATCAATCAAGTGCGGAACGACTGGAACATTATTGGGTTTTTTGATGATGGATTAATCAAAGGAACGGAAGTGGATGGTCTCAGAATTTTAGGAGGCTTATCAGAATTGAATCAAATCGGAGAAAAACTGTCAGTGGTTGTAACCTTAGCCGAACCTCTTTTACGAAAAAAAATAGTGGCGAACATCCGGAACAACAATGTAGAATTTCCTGTGCTGAAACATCCCCATAATTTTTTGGGAGATGAAGTGATCAATCAATTTGGCCGAGGGAGCATTATTACGGCAGGAAATATCTTTACGACTAATGTCCGAATAGAAGAATTTGTAATTATTAACCTGGCCTGCACCATCGGGCACGATGTTCGGATTGGCAGCTTTAGTACACTTATGCCAGGATGCAGCATTTCCGGAAAGGTTACGATTGGTGAGTCTACGCTAATCGGCTCAGGGGCAAGAATTTTGCAAAACATTGCCATTGGTAAGGAGTGTAAAGTAGGAGCAGGGGCTGTTGTGATAGCGGACTCCGTCAATCATGTAACACTGGTGGGTGTTCCCGCAAAGTCGATTTAGTCATGTTCAAAGATTTTAAATACTCCTTTCTGTTTCTTGGAAAATTTCTAGCAGTTTATTTCTGTGGGAATATTCTCTATGGAGTTTTTATTGATTCCTATGTCGCCCAACCTGATCCCATTACCTATTGGGTTACGAATCAAACTTCACAGGTGCAAAATATAATAGGTGTTGAGTCTTCCATCAAAATAAATCAAGGAATGAAAAGCATCTCCATGCAAGAGAATGGCGATGGTGTGATCAATGTGTTTGAAGGATGCAACGGTTTAAATGTAATGATTGTGTTTGTAGCGTTTCTGGTTGCTTACGGTGGATACGCGAAACGAATGCTTTGGTTTTTGCCTTTGGGTTTACTGATCATTCATTTGTTTAATCTTCTCCGGATCATATTGCTGTATGTTGCCGCTCAGCAGAATACGCACTACTTCTACTACATCCATAAATATTTTTTTACCGCTGCACTGTATCTTGTTGTTATTGTATTGTGGATCATTTGGGTGACGAAGTTGAGTACCGATAAAACGAAGCACGTTGAATAATAAAGTCAAACTGTTTTACTTGCTTGCCTTGACCTGCTTTATGCTGGTGATGGTTTTTATTTTTCAAAAGTTTGATTACTTCAGGTTTCTACAAAGTCGATTGGGAGTATCCGATTCCCTCTGGCCGTATACCGGATTTGTTGTGAACAAGGTAATTCGATTCCTGATCAATGACGGTATTTGTATTTTCTTCATCTACATTTTGTTCAAGGAGAAAAAGTATATGAAGGTTGCCTTCCTTCTCTTCTTAGTGGAACTGTTTATTATTCTGCCATTGTATTTTTGGATTAAGTTATCGACCGAAGGAGATAGTGAATTATCTTCTCCGTTATTATCACAAATCCATCGTTTGATTATTAATCCTACCTTAATGATTCTTTTAATTGTATCTTTTCTATATCAAAAGAGACAAACCAGATTGGGTAAATGAAATTCAAAATCAATCTCTCCTATAATCCAATCGATGGAAATAAAATAGCCAGCACGCTTGAAGCGTATCGTGATCGTCATCACAGTGAAATCATTCGTGATTTTGAAAATCAGATTAAGCAACTTACCGGTTCAAAGTATGTTGTAGCACTGAACACCGGTACCGCTGCCATTCATTTGGCCTTGCGGGCATTAGGTGTATCGACTGGTGATTATGTTTTGGTATCAACGTTCACCTATGTTGCTTCTGTCAATCCAATACTCTATCAAGGTGCTATTCCTTTTTTTGTTGACAGCGAAATGGATACCTGGAATATGGATCCCGACTTGTTAAAGAAAGCGATTGAACAATTAATTTCCAGGAATAAAAAACCGAAGGCGATCGTTGTTGTTCATGCTTATGGTATGCCGGCAAAAATGGATGAAATCATAGCGATCGCCAATCATCACGCTATACCGATCGTGGAGGATGCAGCAGAAGCTATTGGTTCATATTATAAAGGTAAACACGTTGGCGTGTTTGGGGCCATGGGAACATTATCGTTTAATACGAATAAGATTGTGACCACATTTGGAGGCGGAGCAATTCTGACAGACAATCAGGATTACTATCAGAAAATTCTCTTTTGGGCAACACAATCCAGAGCGGATAAACCATATTATGAACATGAGGAATTGGGATTTAACTATCGGATGAGTCCGATTAATGCTGCAGTAGGTTTAGGTGAATGGATTGATATCAAGCTCAAACTTGAGGAAAGAAAGAAGGTTTTTGAATACTATAATGCCAGCTTGAAGAATGTGGAAGGTTTTGCTTTCCAAAAGCATAATGTCGCGTTTCAGTCAAATTATTGGTTCTCAACGGTATTGATCGACTCAAACGATACTGCAAACCCGCGAACCAACACTGGATTAATGCAGAAATTGGCTAAGAATGGGATGGAAGCAAGGTTAATGTGGAATCCCATGCACCGACAGCCACTGTTTCTCCCGTATGAATCTCTTTTGAATGGAGTTTCAGATTATTTGTTTAAATCAGGCTTATGCCTTCCATCTGATCATGACACCCTTCTTCACCAGGAAGAAATTGTGCGCGTGATTCTTATGGAGTCTTAAGTATGATGGTAAGGGTTACATGTATGATTTGCCTTGAATTAACTATTTTGAAAATCTGTAATGATTGGATTTATAGCTACTTTTGCTCTAACTGTAAGGAAGTGAAACTATGAAGAACTTTGGTCTATCGTTGGTACTTGGTGGAATGCTGTTGGCATGTGGAAACAATGCCTTTTCTCAAACGATTACTTCTTCTCAGGCTGGATCGTGGAATGACCCGCTAACCTGGAGCGGAGTTGTGCCAGATGCAACTAATTCTACCGCTATTATAGTCAACCATGGTGTCACTATTCCGGCTGGATATTCAGTTTCTATTGACCAAACTACCATTTCTACCGGAGGTTCGCTGGTAATTGACCCTACGGGTATTGTTACTATAGCGAACGGTACCGGAAATGACTTAACAATCGATGCTGGAGCAATACTGGACGTCTCAGGCACATTGAATAATGCCAACGCTGCAGTTATATCGGGAAGCACAACACTGACAACAACATTCCAAAGTGGAAGTATCTATGAACATCGCTATACCACAACACAAGGATCAATTCCTTTAGCGGTATGGGATGCTACACCAGGAGCTGCTTCAACTTTGAGAATAGCGGGTTACACAACTTTAACCACTGCTACTGCCGCTGGAAACTGGGGGCAAAGTTTTGGAAATGTTGAATGGAATTGTGCAGCGCAAACAGCAACACTTGCTCTTAATGGTTTATTAACTACGGTGCAGGGAAATCTTGATATACTGTCTACCGGAACAACAGGAGTTGTACGATTTGTTACAACAGGAACAGGAACGATTACGGTAAGTGAAAATTTCAACCTGAGTGGAGGAACAAGAGTGGGGCTTTGCACAACCGGAACATGCACGGTTAATGTTGCAGGCGATTATAATCAAAATCTATCCGCTGGATACATAAGACTTTCCGATTCGGGTAATGGTACCGGTACAATTAACCTTTCTGGAAATTTCGACCTACAGGCTGGAATTTTTAATGGAGGTGCAACAGGCAGAGGAAATCTGAACTTTGTAGGCACTGCCGGAACTGCGCACACCTTTAATGAGGCAGGAACTCCAACCACAAGCCTTATCAATGTTTTGGCCTATACGGTTAGTGCAGATAATGAACTGAATGTTATAGGAGAATCTCAATTGGCTGGTGGAACGACAAGCTTTTTTACATTAGGCACTAATGCAACGTTAAGGGTTGAATCGACCGATGTTGCTGGTGCTATCCAAACCGGAACAGGACAAAACGCAACTACCGGTAATTTGCGTGTAACAACTGCAAATAGAGTATATAGCGCTGGTTCAAGAGTAATTTACAATGGTTCGGGTGCACAGTTTATGGGCAATGGACAACCCCTTGTAGCAGGAATAACAACCGATATAAACAACAGCGCAGGTGTAACACAAGTAGCCGCTACTACGCTATCCATCCTGGGCAATTTAACTTTGCAGACGGGTGATCTCACGGTGTCAAATGCAAGCTTAACCATTGGTGGTTCAACAGACTTGCAGGCCGGAGATATCCTCTTTACATCGGCTGCAACAGCACGAGCCTTGACCTTCAATGGTGATCTAACGCTTAGCGGTAATATCTCGGTAACGAGTGGAGCTCAAAATGCTACTGTAGTATTTGCAGGAGACATTACAGGAGGAGGTTTAATCAGTTTCACAGGAATCAACAGTAACGTAACAATCAACGGTGCGGGTGATCTTGTTGTGCCTTTAAGTGATCCAACATCATTGGAAGCACTAATCAACAATAGAACAGGAGCCATAACCTTTAATCAAACATTAAACGTCAACACCAATGCGGCTTCAAGTGTGATGAACATTACTGCAGGTAATGTTACTGTCAACGGAGACCTTAATGGCAGAGATGTTACCTTAACAAATGGAAGTAGTTTAGTCGTATCCGGAAATACTGTATTGACGAATAGTCTGAATATAACCAATGGCGATGTACAGACAGACGGAACATTAGCCATTACCAATGACTTGGTTCTTACCGCAGGAAGCATGGATGCCAATGGATCGGTTACGCTTTCGGACGACCTTACATTAGGAAATGGAACCACCTTCTTTTTCGAAGATCAGACCATTACCTTAAACAGCCAGCTCACAAACAACGGAGGGGTGTTCTCCTCCAACTCAGCCTCTGTGTTGAACATTTCGAATGCCGGTATACTGGGAACACTCGCCTTTTCAGGCTCTGGAAATACCCTTGGTACGCTTAACTTGAACAGAGCAACTGCTGGGAACCTTGTCACTTTGAATAGTGTCCTTACGGTGACCGGTGCATTTAATTTATTAGATGGTGTTTTTGTGAACACATCTGGTTTGGATATGGGCACCGGTGCCGTTTTTACCCGAAACGCAAATGCTTCAATAACGGGAGCAATACCAACCGGAGGACCTTATGATTTAATCTTTACAGGTGGTAACCTGACTACAGGAGTGGAGGCGAGTGGCAGTTTAGGAGATGTTACCAGCAACTCAAGCGGCATCGTTACTCTTGGAGGATCAATATCAATAGCCGGAAATCTTTTGATTAGCTCTGGAACATTTACTTCGGGTGCTAACGCAGTTTCCGTTTTAAATTTCACCAACAACGGCACCACATTCAATGCACCCAGTACAACCTTTAGCGTTGATGGAGATATTGTTAATAACGGAGCGTTTAACAGGAACAATGGAACGGTGGATTTTAGTGGAGCCAGTACGATTTCAGGTTCTGTCAGCCCTATTTTTCAGAATATCATTATTAGCGGTACGCTTACAGCCCCTGCAACACTAAACATTACTGGTAATTTCACCAATAATGGAGTGTTTAATTCCGGAGCAGGAACTGTTGTCTTTACGAATACAGCGAACGGAACAAAGAATATTGACGGAAGCCAGGACATTATATTCAACAACGTTACGATTCAAAATAACACCGCAAATCCCGATGCATCAATTTCTGCTAACGTGGATCTTCGTGGAGTACTTACCCTTAATACAACGGCAAATTTGGATGCCGATGGAGCAGGCTCAGGTGTGCTTACTATTGTTTCTACTGGCGATAACCCTACATCCGATGGAAGTATTGCAGCACTTACCGGAACATCTGCCATTACTGGAAATGTAACCGTTGAACGATTCATGACAATTGAAGGCGCAAATGGCGGACGAATTTACCGTTACATTTCAGCGCCTGTTCAGAATGCACCAGTATCCGATATCCAGGTTGAAATACCAGTAACGGGTTCGTTCACCGGTACAAGTGTGTGCACAGGTTGTGGCACAAATCAATCGTTGTTTCTATACGATGAAAATGTGATAACCGATACGAACGGTGATTTGATTAATGACATTAATGACGGCTATGTTGACTTTCCTTCTGCAGCGAATTCAGAAGTTTTTAGTCCGGGTCGTGGCTATACTTTATTTGTGCGTGGTAATTTGTTGTCATCAGCGCTTTGGAATTTAAGAGGCCCTATCAATCAGGGTAATGTGGCAGCGGTTGCTTTACCATCAACTTTTACATCTTCTGGTACCCCCGCGAATGATGGTTGGAATTTAGTGGGTAACCCATATGCTTCTACTATTGACTGGAATGCAGCTGCGGGCTGGACAAAGACAAACGTGGGAGGGACAATTTATGTACGCGATAATGCCACTGGTTTGTTTGCAACATGGAATGGCTCAGTTGGAGTAAATGGAGGGACACGATACATTCCCATTGGTCAGGCCTTCTGGATTCAAGCTACAGCAGCTCCAACGCTATCTGCAAATGAAAACGTGAAAGTAGCTGGCCAACAGACAACATTTTTAAAAGAAGCTGCCCTTACTGATTTATTGCGCATAACAATGGTGAAAGGAACACTTCGTGATGAAACCGTAATTCATTTTAGAAATGATGCAGCAGCAGGCTACGATGCAGAAACGGATTCCAGAAAATTTGGCAATTCTACTTTCAATTTATCGTCCATTCTTAGCACCGGAGAAGTACTTGCTATTAACTCATCACCCTTTACGTGTGCACAGCCTGTTAAGCTTAACATAGCAAATGCTGCAGCGGGTACCTATGTGCTGGAGTTTTCAGAAATGGAAACATTCAATTCAGAAGTTGATATTACACTTGTTGATAATTTTCTGAATAAGACAATTGAAATCACAGCAACGAACCAATATACATTTGACGTAACCAGCAGTCCTGCAAGTTTTGGTTCAAATCGTTTTTCTATTTCATTCTCTGAAAAAACAATTTCAGATGAATTGCAATTTTCTTCAGGGCAAGTTTGCGAAGGTGACAACGCTTCAGTAATCATACAAAACTCACGGTCAGATGTGAATTACTTCTTACTAAAGGACGGTATGTCTGTGTCTGATTCGGTACAAGGAAATGGAGGAGATCTTCTTCTTGCAGTAAATAAGGAAATTCTTGCGAATGGAATTAACAATGTGATTATACAAGCTTCTACTCAGAGATGTCTTAACACAAAATTATATCAGGGTAGTATCGTTGTTAATGAAAAACCTTCTATTGAAACAACTTCCGGAAGAACATGCAAGGAAGGAGCTGTTACGTTAGCCGCTTCAACGCCAGCCGAAAATACTAGCTTCAACTGGTATGATGACATTACTTCTGAAACGATTTTATCATCCGACAAGGATTTCACAACTCCCATTATTTCTAAATCCCATACCTATTATGTTTCTGCAACAAATTCCTCAGGATGTATAAGCGAGCGTAAACCTGTTTTGGCGACCGTTGTACAATTTGAAGATGTTGTCATTACAGAAAGTGGGGATGGCGCATTGCATTCCAGCTATTCAGAAGGAAATAAATGGTTTTTCAATGGCATTGAATTGACAGGCGAAGTATCCAATACATTAATTCCTGAAAAATCAGGAATCTATACAGTAGAAGTAAGTAAGGATGGCTGTTCCTCATCTTCCGAATATGAATTTGTGATCCTGGCAACCGAACATCAAAATTTAGCGTCTGGTATTTCAGTTTATCCTAATCCTGTTGTTGATAAGGTATATATTGATGCATCAGGTAACAAAACTGACATTCGCAAAGTCACCCTTCATAACAATATAGGCACTGTTGTTGCGGAAGGTGCATGGCTAGAAGGAGCCAATGGAAAAGGTATTGTCGATATGAATAACCTTCCATCAGGAGTTTATATTCTGCGGTTGTTTACTTCTGATCGAATACTTAGTTTAAAGGTTTATAAAAGATAGACTCATGAAGTCACCCCTCAAGATGAAGTTGTTTTTACTTTGCACATTTGTGTTATTGACGCAGGTTATTGTCTTCGCACAACCCAATCCTCCTGCCGATCCAAGTGCCGATCCGGATGTGCCGATAACCGGGATAGAGATTCTTATTGGTGCCGGTGCACTTATTGGTGCCCGAAAACTTGCCATATTGCGGAAGAAATCCAGAGCTTAAGCCTTCATTGCTCGGCTACAGGTTCTTTTATTTTTGGCAGCATGGACATTGATCTCATTGAATACAATGAATTATATACAAAGACAGATTTATAATCTTAAGATACTACCGCGTTGGGTAATCATTTTTATTGACTTGATTCTTATTTGCTTCTCCGCGATCCTTGGATACCTTCTTCGTTTTAGTTTTTCCATTCACGAAATTTCACATAATAATTTTTTTGAAGGCATTGCTCTTCAAGTCCTTTTCGGACTAACTGCTATTCTGCTGACCAATAGTTATCGGGGTATAATCCGATACACCGGGCTTCAGGACGGAGTTCGGATTTTTTACATGCTTGTTCTCAATGCCATTTTGGTTGCGGCATTTAATTTAATTTACTTCTACAACAGCCGATCCAACCTGATTCCCTATTCCGTTATTCTCATTTCTTTTTTAGCTTCTTTCCTTTTTCTATTTAATTACAGGCTTTTGGTTAAATATATTTTCTCATTTTATAAAAAGGCTTTATTAAAGAATTCAAATGTTTTGATTTATGGTGCAGGGCAAACCGGAATCATTACGAAGCATGTTATCGATTCAACACCCACCTCTCGTGTAGTGGGTTTTTTGGAAGATGATCTGAACAAAATCGGGAAGGTTTTAAACGGATCAAAAATCTATAGTGCAGATGCCACTGAATTGGAAATGCTGATCAATAATTTCAACATTGATAATGTAATCATTACCATAAAGAGTCTTTCTCCGGATATCAAAAGCGAAGTTGTTGATATATGTCTGCGAAACCAGGTTAAGGTAAGCGTGGTGCCCTCGGTTGACAAATGGGTTAAGGGTGAGTTAAGTCTCAATCAAATAAAGGAAATTAATATTGAAGATTTATTGGAGCGGGAAACCATTAAGCTTGAGGATAAAAACCTTGAACGACAGCTTCGGGGAAATAGAATTTGTATTACGGGTGCTGCGGGTTCGATTGGCAGTGAGTTGGTACGGCAAATTATACAGTACAATCCCGGATCGCTGATCCTCATTGATCAGGCTGAGTCACCTTTATTTGAAATTGACAGACAGACGAAATTAGTAGATCATCATTTTCAGGTAGTATCCTATATAGCCGACATAACCAACAGCGAACGAATCCGCTCAATTTTCAGAGAGCATACTCCTGACATTATATTTCATGCCGCGGCTTACAAGCATGTTCCGATGATGGAAGGAAATCCATCCGAAGCCATCACGTGTAATATCTTAGGAACAAAAATATTAGCAGACCTGGCCGTTGAATTTGGTGTAAAGAAGTTTGTCATGATATCAACGGATAAAGCTGTTAATCCGACAAACGTAATGGGCTGTTCAAAACGGATCGCAGAAATTTACGTGCAATCCTTAAATAAACATTTGGAGAATTTAACAACGGCACATACTGCTTTTGTAACAACCCGGTTTGGGAATGTTATGGGCTCTAATGGTTCGGTTATTCCACTCTTTAAAAAACAGATTGAACAAGGTGGCCCTGTAACGGTTACGCATCCGGAAATTACACGCTACTTCATGACCATTCCAGAGGCGTGCAGACTTGTATTGGAAGCAGGTGCAATGGGAAAGGGTGGGGAGATTTTCATTTTTGACATGGGACAATCCGTTAAGATTCTTGACCTGGCAAAACGGATGATTTGGCTTTCCGGATTTGAACCAGGAAAAGAAATTGATATTGTTTTCAGTGGTTTAAGAGAAGGAGAGAAGCTCTATGAAGAACTCCTCAATACAAAGGAGAACACTGTAAAGACACATCATGATAAGATAATGATCGCGAAGGTTCAGGAGTACTCTTATTCTGAGATCGATAAATTTGTTGATCTGTTTCATGAGCTCGTTCATGACCGAAATGAATTGAAGATGGTAACGTTAATGAAGGAACTGGTACCTGAATTTAAGAGTAACTACTCACGATACGAAGTGTTGGATTCTAAGTAAAAAGAATCACAAGCATTCTATTATTTACGTCTTCGCTTAGACATCAACTTGCGCTTCTGATTGTAATACCTTCGCTGGGAATCTTTGAATAGAAAATTCTTGGGTAGATAATATTCCACTTTAACATTCAACAAAAAGTATCCATCGTTTTTTTCCGGATTACCTCTTTGCGTACCGGCTGGATACGGGTCTCTACCTAATTCAGGTCTTCTATCCGATAACTTGAAGCGAATAGAGTTGGGATCCCAACTGGATTTATCAGGATGCACTGTGCTTACATCGTCCAGATAATCCGTGAACGTCATTCTGTATCCACCTTCTATTGCCACATTGAAGAATGGGTTCACTTTTAATCGTGCTCCTATTCCATAGGGAATAACAAACTGAAATCTGCTGTACTTAACATCTTCTGTTTGTAAGGGTTGTAAAGCATATTTCTTTCCATCTAACTCAGCTTTTGGATTAGTATACAGTAAGCCAACGCCAAGAAAAGCATAAACGTTAATGGGAGGACGTTGATAGAAGCGCTGACCTAATGGAAAAAGGTTTATTGCTCCTGAGGCATTGAGTTCAAAATTGCTCGAATTGAAAGAAAGATTCCTGTTTACCCGACTTCCATCAGATGAATTCGCATCTGTTCCATGTAGCTGAAAATACGTTAACTCAACTCGTGTGCTAATCCGGGGGGTTACGAAATACTGTAAGCCCACATTGATATTTAATCTGGGATCTAAATATTCCTTGGCATCCTTGAGCTCTCCAAAATAAGATGAATTACCCGTTCCCGCAATGGCCATCAAAGAGCGCTCTCTTCGGACAGCATAAAAGCTTTGCCCCGAAACAATCAGCGTTTGACCAATCAAAATCAGGACAAGGAGTTGCTTTTTATTCATACTCAAAGTTTTAATCTAATAACAGGCAATATAATCAATACAATTGTGAACAAAAACCGTTACGCCAGCACCTCTTTTACCTTCTGCGCAGCGTCCTTAAGAACAATTGCAGAGAATACCTTAAGACCTGATTGTTCAATGATCTTCGCGCCTTCCTCAGCATTTGTGCCCTGAAGGCGAACGATAATTGGAACACCAATATTTCCAATCTTTTTATAGGCCTCCACCACACCATTAGCAACCCGGTCGCATCGAACAATGCCTCCGAAAATATTAATAAGGATGGCCTTTACATTCGGGTCTTTCAGAATAATTCTGAAGCCCGCTTCAACCGTTTCGGCATTCGCTCCACCACCAACATCCAGGAAGTTAGCGGGCTCGCCACCAGAGAGTTTAATAATATCCATAGTAGCCATGGCAAGTCCGGCACCGTTCACCATACAGCCAACATTGCCGTCTAGTTTAACGTAATTCAGACCTGCTTTTCCAGCTTCAACTTCCAATGGATCTTCTTCTGTAATATCTCTTAACTCCGCTAAATCTTTATGACGGTACAAAGCATTATCATCCAGATTTACTTTAGCATCTACTGCAATGATTCGGTTGTCTGAGGTCTTCAATACAGGATTGATTTCAAACATGGAGGCATCCAGTCCGAGATATGCAGAGTAAAGAGCGTGGATAAACTTTACGCCCTCTTTGAAAGCATTGCCTTCCCAGCCCATAGCAAAGGCAACCTTTCTTGCCTGAAATCCTTGCAGGCCAATGGAGGGGTCAATCCATTCTTTCACGATCTTCTCCGGATGGTTCTCTGCCACCTCTTCAATGTTCATTCCTCCTTCCGTTGAGGCCATGATAACAGGGCAGCCTTTTGAGCGATCCAAAAGTATACTCATGTAATATTCCTTCGGTTCTGATTCGCCAGGATAATAAACGTCCTCAGCAATCAATACCTTATTTACCTTCTTTCCTTCCGCGCCAGTCTGGATAGTCACCAATGTTCCGCCTAAAATACCTTTCACTTTATCCGGAACTTCGGCTATGCTTTTAGCCAAAACAACACCTCTTGAACCGGTTTCTTTAACAGTACCTTTTCCTCTGCCACCGGCATGAATCTGAGCTTTTACTACGAACCATTTGGTTCCGGTTTCAGCTTGCAATTCTTTAGCACCTGCGATAGCCGACTCCGGGGTATCGGCAACAACTCCACGTTGAATTGCTACACCAAACTTTTTAAGAATCTCCTTGCCTTGATATTCGTGTATGTTCATTGATTTTTTCTTTCGGAGCGAAACTAGTTTATTTAATGGTTTATTTCAAGAAAACTTATTGAATTGGCCATTATGCTGAAAGCAACTTCGATTGAAAAGTCATACGGACAGCTGAAAGTTCTGAAGGGAATTGATTTGGAGATCAAGTCTGGTGAAGTGGTTGCCATTGTTGGCGCTTCAGGTGCAGGTAAGAGTACGCTACTCCATATACTGGGTACGCTCGATATGCCGGATAAAGGATCAGTGGAAATTAAAGGCCTTGATGTTTTCTCTCAATCCTCAAAGAGTCTTGCTGCCTTTCGAAATAATTCACTGGGCTTCGTGTTTCAATTTCATAATCTGTTGCCTGAATTTTCTGCATTGGAAAATGTGATCATCCCGGGTCTGATATCCGGCACAAACGAAAAGAAAGTGAAAGATCGCGCGGGTGAATTATTAAAGATGCTGGGACTTGAGGATCGAATACATCACAAGCCATCCGAGCTTTCGGGGGGAGAGCAGCAGCGAATCGCTGTTGCCAGAGCCATGATAAATTCACCGGATCTGATATTAGCAGATGAACCCAGTGGAAACCTCGACTCCAAAAACGCCATGGAACTTCACCACTTATTTTTTCAACTTCGAAAAGAGATCGGACAAACCTTCATTATTGTAACGCACAATGAAGAGCTTTCAAAGATGGCCGACAGAAGGATAATGATGGCCGATGGTTTAATTATTAGTTAACAAAAAATGTCTTTTACTTAAGCCTTGCTTTACGGCCTCACCTCGTTCCTCTCCGGAGGAGAGGATGTCAGTAGCTTACGTAAATGACATTGTAATAAAAAAGGAAAGAAGAGAACACACCAGACAAACGCTCCACATCGATTACTTGCTCTCTTCTTGGGCTCCTTATAGCGTATTAAATCAAGGAATTCTTCTTTGTATTTTTCTTATGGTATTTCGTCTGCGCTTTTGCTCCGTGCTTCGTTATTTTATGCGAGCTGGAATACGCGGGGCAACTTGAGTACGATTCAAAACTGCAGGATGACAGCGTGGTCAATGCCGCAAATGCGATGAGGATAATTTTTTTCATGGGGCTTTGTTTGATAGATCAAAGGTAGGTTGAGCTTATCACCAGCGCTTTGCATTGTAGATTAGTAAGGCAAGCATGTAAGGAGAATTTGACTCATCGCACTTTTTGATCATTGGAAATTCATTTCTGGACTTAAATGAAGACAATTCTTACAAGGGAAAAATGCAGGATTTGAATGAGCATTATTTCGACCAGAATTCGGCTAAATAGGTTGTAACTCTCTAATAAGCAGGATTGTAATGAAGTTGATTAAGCGACAGAGACGCATTTAAATGGATATTTCGATTCAAATCCTTACAAGGAATGAATTTGTCTTCATCATCGACAGAATCAACGCTTTACCTTCACTTTTTATGTGATTATCGCTTAACCAGTAAATTAAGATACACCTTGTCGTGATGTGGGCCTCATCCCCGGCCCTTCTCCGGAAGAGAAGGGAGGAGGAGATTTCTGAAAGAATATGGAGCAACTCTTCAAGAACGGAATTTTCGATTTGGGATTTATCTATGATCCATTCAACATGCATTCAGTTTTTATGATTTCTATTTTAAATAGTATATTCAATTGTTAGTATAAACCGGTAATCCAATTGTACCGGAAGTTAGGTCAATACATAGTGTACATGGTCAGTACAATCATGGCACATGTATGGCTGCGTTAAACGTTATCGGAATGGCAACTTTCAATGACAATCAACAGTTCAGAAAATTGTTACAGGCCTATCCCGCAAAGGCAATTGAAATGCTGTATGATTACTATGCACACATCTTAAAAAGTCAGGCGCTGTACCTAACACAGGATGATGTTGCGGCAGAGGATATTGTTCAGGAAACTTTTGTTGCGATTTGGGAAAACCATAAACAACTCGGGCAACTTCACGAGAAGTCGATCGAGCACTATTTAGCCCGCATCGTTCGCAATAAGGCAGTGGACTATTTCCGGCAAAAGATGATGCTGAATGTAGTTCCAACAATAAAGCGGAATGGCGAGTCTATTGAAATTCCTGAAAAATCATTCGAAGTAAGCTACATCGAAAAAGAGGTCATTCAAAACATAAGAGCATTGCTGGAAGATTTTCCAAAGCGTGAAAAAGAATGTTTGCTCATGCGGATGGATGATGAGAAGTCCGTTCAGGAAATTGCCGACCTGCTGAAGGTTACTACCAAGGCAGTGGAGCGTAGCCTGACCAGTGCAAGAAAAAGACTGCGAAGGTATTGGGTGTAACGAATCAATGTCGTTTAGTTAAGCTTTTTTTTAAGGCCTCACCTCTCCCGATAGCTATCGGGACTCCGGAGAGGAGGTCTTAGACAACGACATTGTATACTGAATTATCACGCTATTCATATTAGCATGTTGTATTCACTAGTCCTGAGCGATGAAGGTAAACCATTAGCCATCGCACATCTTTATTCCATTGATGAAAACTGTCAACATAATGTACATGCATTCGCATGCGAAGAGTACTGAGTTTGTTTTCTGCTTCCGTTAATTGGTCCAATAGTATTTTTGTTTCTTCCACGCGCTGAAGATAATAGGCGTGATTCACATAGCGATGAATCCTGAAATCCGGGTACAGAAATAAAGTCTCCGATATTTTTTCCAAACGTTGTGATAGCTTAAAGAATTTTGCTGAATCCGTCATGCGATAATAGTAGGGTTAACATTTTAAGGTAGGATAAACAACAGGGCCCGGCACGTGGAACGTATTAACCTAAATAAAGTACAAAGTGATGTTCTACTGTGAATGCGTGCCGGCCCTGTGTTTAAAGTTAAGGAGCCCTCCTTAACGTCTTTATCGGAATGCTGAAGCTGCAGCTACCCGGAATGCAGAGATGTTCATTGCATGTCATGAAGCTCAATGAGCCTTTTACTTCAATAGGAGAGTGGCTTATTTTTACAGCTTGCGAGAAAGACACTGTATTGGAATACCAAACGATATTCATACCATAAAGACCATCGTAAAATTGAATAGGATTTCCATTCTCCATCGCCTGGCCTATACACTGAATCGGATCGTTGGATTCAAGTATGAGTTTTGTAGGAATGGGTCCTCCTTCATCCAGAAACTGAGAATAAATATGCCAGCCGGGGGCCAGGGTTGCTGTGGCTTTGATGCAAACCATGGAAGGATTAATATTATCATATTCAAAATTCCATAGTATGGGCTCACCTGTTTGTGCCGGACTGGTTAACAAGAAAGCAGGAATAAAAAGTAACGAGAGAATTTTAATCAGCATATAGTCAGAGAAAGGGTTCTGATAGGAAGTGACGGATGGATTGAAAACCCACAGTAGAAATGAGTTTTATTTTTTTTCGAAGTGAGATTTCCTTATGAAGGAGTTACGCCTTTAGTATCAGGGTTGATTCATCTCCCAAGCTGTCGAGTACAAAGTGAGTTCATTTCAAATTGGCTTTGTATATGTTTCTCCGTACACTTATCTTCGATTACGGTGTAGGCAAAGAAGATTTGGCAATAGCAATAGAACGTAAGCCCGGATACGGAATTAAGTAAACCACGATCACATGAAAAAGATTTTTTTTGTAATCTTCTTAATGCCCTTTTTATCTCATGGTCAGAAGGAGAGCAGAGTAAAAATAGATACGCACGGGCTCATGGAGTTGATTTTAAACACGCCAGGTGAAGTTGTCGTGAATAATGCAGACGTATATTTTGATTCGAATCTCCTCGCTGAATTTACGCCAACAACAGATAACACATTCCAGTATGACAGCGCAGGGAGGATCATCATCTCCAAGGGAATAAAATTTCAGAATAGCACGGTTCATTTTTACTCCCGGAACATCGCTGCTTCATCCCTCTGGTTTACCGATTCGGAGGTAAAAACATTTTGGTATGAGAACGGAAGTTTAATTACTCCAAAGGGTAGCAGAATGACTGAAATCTTTATCGAAAAATCCTTTCTTGAAGATTTTAAAATTATTCAAAGCGCAGTAAGCATTAACTCGTTTGATAGTCATTACTCGGCAAGTTCAATAAAAATTTCAAAGAGTAAAGTAAGGGCAAATTTTAACGTAGATGATCTGAATAATTTGATCATAGAAAATTGCAGCATTCGTAATATTAGCTTGTATCATACTTCTGTCGGTAGTTTTAAGTGTATCGATAATCGTATTCTGAATGAAATTCTGGAAGGTGGAGAGTATGGCTCCATTGAGATTTCGAAGAATGAATTGGATAATTTAGTACTCGCAAATCCGACCATCAAAACATCCTTGTTAATTCAAAACAATTCCATCAAAGTCATTTCACTGAAAACATCCCTTGAAGATTATTATTTTGACATTGACTGGCAGCAGTTGAAAGGAAGTAAATTAAGGCACGCCTTTGCCGATGGACCAGTGTCGCATAATGAAATAGCTTTTGTTAGCCCAACCGATTCTTCTGTGGTTCTCCATAAGGAGAAGTATTTTCCAATTATTGAAGTGTATTCTAAATTAATTGCGCGATATAAAACCCTGGGAAGGTTAGAAGATTCCAACTCTGCGTTTACTGAATTTAAAGATTTAGAAGGAGCCCGGTATTATGAACTCTACCAATCAAAAGGCGGGATAAATAATTATTTTCGTTGGAAATTAAACAGGTTAATGAAATTCTATACAGAGCACGGTACAGATCCAGCCAGGGCGATTATCATCTCTTTATATGTGATTATTGCCTTTGGTTTTTTTTATGTGTTCTTTCCTTCGGATTGGGACACCATTAGCAAATCGAAATTAATTCAAAACTTTAACGACTTCAGAACAAAAAATGAAAAGGGATATGTTAAATCGTTTCTCATTCTTCTCATTGGCCTTTTCATCGGATTATTAAATGCATTCACATTAAGCCTAAACGCTTTTACAACATTGGGATTTGGCAACATTCCAACAAATGGCATCGCCCGATACGTTTGTGTTTTGGAAGGTTTTATCGGTTGGTTCCTGCTCAGTATTTTTTCGGTGGCGTTGATTAATCAGGTGTTGGTATAAGGCAAGCTTTGGTCTCAGCCTTTGTTGATATTGGTAAGCAAAAGCAATTACTCTATTTACGTCCCTTCAGTGTCACTAGCAGAGGAAACTGATGCTTCAGCAATTTTCAAACACAAGTAATTCCCGCCTGCCGCGTTTGCGAACTGAAGCGGGGGTGGCGTGGTGGGCGTGAAGCAATCCCCAAGCTACGAAGCGCGCACATGATAGCTAGGGGATGTACAAGCTCACCAGACAAAAGTTAAAATACATTACTTTATGGAATGAATCATTTATATATACTTATAATTCATCATGGCGACTAAGTAAAGGGGTAACAGATTCTTATAAATTCAATGTCTTGTATAGATAAATCTGTTCTCAAATCGACAGAAAATCCATTAGTAGTAAACTCTGGAGGAATGGGATAGATCATGATGGAGTTAGGATCAAAGATGCTATTGGTTATCGGTGTCTGATCATACTTTCGAAACACGAATTGATCGACATCTTCTTTGGACCACGGTGGGATTTGAGTAGTTCGATAATATTCATAGACAAAAGGCTTGTTCCATTGAATATTCGAGACAGGGCTTTGATGCTCGTGGACGCAACCTATTGCGTGACCAAATTCATGTAGCACTACCTGTTTTATCTCTACATCTGTTGATGCATCATTGAGCCAGCCAAAATTCATGGTTGCTTCCTGTTGATTGAGAACATCCAAAGCCTCGGTACCAACACAAGACCATGATCCAATATTTTTACTAAATGAAATTCGTATTTCAGCATCAGCTCCTTGTGTAAAATTGAAATGCAGATTGGCATATTTTTCCCACAGGCGTGCAAATTTCTCAACCTTCTGATTAAGAAAAATCGTCCCTCCAAGAAACTTGACATTCAGCGTTCTTCCATTGGCCCAAAACTTACTTGATTCAAGAGCTAATTCGTCTAGTTTTATCCTGGTCTTTGAACTTGTGGCAAGAAGATTTGTAAAATTCCTGTCTTTTTTAGAATTGAGTAAAAGTTGTTCAGTAACCGTGTCACCTCCGAATATTTGCTTCGTTTTCTCATTGAAAAGATTTTCTTTTCTTTCCAGCAAAGCAGTATACATTCGATATAGGGACTGTCTGGAATTATCAATACAAACTCTATGATTAGTTGTCATATCGAGTAAGGTTAATGCACAACACGAAAAATGTAATAAGATATTGTATTTGCTAATCTAAAGAGTTATTGCAGATTTTATTACTTAACCCTTTAGTGACATTAATTTAGTAAGAAATCCTGATTTCCAAAAAATTAGTATAGTATACCTCACGGTAAGTAGCCGGGAGTTTACCTGCTTCCTGCTTTTCAATTAAATATTATACTTAGGGATTAGGTGAATTAAATTTCCCAACGTAAATTTAATGTAGGAAAAGTTGTGTTGAAGAAACGTTAAGTGTGATTTTTTCCTGGACTGTGGAGTGTTACCGTCTATCATTTTAATCCGTTCGAATATGAAATTAATGTTCTTGTCAATGCTATTGATAGCAAGTCTAAATGTTTTTAGCCAGGTGAATAACAACAAGGGCTCAAATTCTGAAGGATCAAACCCCGAAAAAGAAAATAACCCGAATGGAAATAAAAAATGTCATCAGACCGATGGAATTGTCAAGTCTAAACCAATTACGATATGCAATGATCAATTGTCGGAATGCCCGGATTGTTGTGAAACTGATTTTATTGTCTACGACTTTAAATGCAAGAGGCTTTTCCAGGTCAGTAATGGTTCTGCAACACCGATTCGAAACCTGAATACCATACGAGTACGATACAATGAAGAACTTCGGTTTAGAATCATTAATGTTAACCGGTACATATATGACGTTGATTTTGCGGCTGACGATGTCGAATTCGGAAGTGAGCCACCAGCATTGTTTTCAAAATTATTTTTAGGGAGCGATATAGAAATTCCAAGTCTCGCACCAGAAAAGGATGGTGGTCAGAATATTGACACGAAAGACTTATTAGCCTTTATCGTGGCATACAAGGAATTTAAGGAATTGTATGATTCATTGCTGGAAGGTCAGCTCCGTGCGTATAGCCTGTGCCCTGATCTCAAATGCGCGTGCACTGACCATTCAATTAAATTTACGGAACTGAGCACTCGAATGACCAATTTAAAATCTACGTATCAAAAGGCGCTTGCCGTTACCTTGAAAGCATTGCCTGATTTGCAAAAAGCGTTGGATGAGCTGACCAAACCATTCAATGATTGTAGTAAAAAGGATGAATTGTTAAAAACATACAATGATGAGCTTAAGAAATTAAATGAAGCGAAGCCTCTTGACCAAAAAGCAATTGATAAAAAGAAAAAAGAGATTAAGGATTTAAATGATTGTAAATTATCTGTATTAGAAACGGAGCTTGAAAAGGCAAAGAAGGATAGAGATGAAATGCAAGCGGCTAAAGATAATCTGGATAAAATATTCCAAAACATTGTGGCGTTAACCGATGATAAATTAATGGAGTTAGTATTGTTTAATCACAATTTAGCAAAGGAACACCTCAGCTATCTAGCTCCACCGATTTATCCACAGGGCAATCGATTGGTTTTTGGATTTAAAATAAGCCCAATGGATTCCGATAAATCACTGGTGTCGAAATGGAATATTATGCCACTGTATAACGATAGTGTAAATTTTGATTTACCCGTATTGCATAAACCATTCGTTAGTTTTAGCAGTGGTCTGTTTACAGCGTTTGGAAAAAAGCTTCAGAGTGAAACATTTGCATACGTTCCGGTTCCAAATGCCGGGGGTGTAGTTGAGAATGATTCAATGACGTATCGAATCACATCGACAGGCAATAATTCCCTGCCGTTGATTGGTTTTGCTGCCTATTCCAATCTTGGTTTTAAGTTCAGTAATATTTTGGGTGCCGGAATTTCAGTAGGAGCCGGGCTTACATTGGAAGATGCGCCAAGGCCGTCATACCTTGGTGGTGTTTCATTGTTTGTAGGAGATAAGCAACAATTGAATTTTACGTTTGGTGTTGCTGCTATGCAGGTCAGTCGCCTTAAAAAAGAATTGTATCCGGATATGGCGACAAGGCAATATGAAGAAAGAGAAGACCTTCAGTATTCAAAAGAACTTAAAGCAGGTTATTCTCTTTCCATTACCTATACTGCCTTTACGATGGGCAACAAGAAAAACACAAGATCGAAATCGAAGAAAAAATAAGATTTACTTTAATACCGCCAGCCACCGGGCAATATATCCCGTAGGTGTATCTCCCTCTTCGGTTACCTGGTATTCACTGATATCAACAAGGATTTGATATGTCTTTTCTCTGTAAGTTATGAGCATCATCTTCCCAACCTGTATTTCTGTGTCCTTTCCATCCAAGGAAACAAACACCTTGACAGACGTAAAAGCATTTTTCAATCCGTCCTTATTAATCGGTTTTTGATAAATGCTTAGCCCTTTGTATATCACTGACCCAATAGGATTGTCGCTTCTTCTCCATGTGTAAGCAAGTCCTGTTGATGTTTCATCAAATAACTTGTATTCTGCATTGGCACCTTTAGCGGAACTACTGTCGCGCATCATTAAGCTCCAGGTTTTACTATCAACAATCTTTAACGAGACTTCACTGGGCGCATCAACAGCCAACTGTAGTTTTTCATTCAGCGGACTTTCCAACATCCAGAAATTCTGCTTTAGTAGTTGAGGTGCTGTCCTAAAGGTTTTAGTTCCCTGTAACACATTCTTTTCGTTAGTTACTTTAATTAATAATCCTTTGCCCGTGTTGTCCTGTAGTGGAGATTGAATACCAGCATTTTCGGTTTTATTAGTATTGTAATGTAATACCTTGTTTTCAGGTGCAGGCTGCATTTTTTTTGCCGCTTCGGGTATTCCCTTTTGCCCATAGGCTGTCGTTGTGATGGCAAACACGATGCAAATCACAGCATTGGCTATATTTTTATTTTTCATATTAGTAGTCTTAATTGTTAAGCCACCGTGAACCGGTAGCAGTAAAATTCAATTTCAAATTTCCCCACTCGTTATAATTTTGATGTATATCGGTGGCAACGCCATCGAAGTTTGTGTCAATTGCGCGGCCGGACGTAAATGTTCCGCTACCATTCATATCCAGCGCCTGGTTATCGCAGATCCCCGCATTCTCATTCACACTTGTTTCATTTATAGTTTTACGCATTCCCTGCGAATAGGTATGAATTATTTCCGTTGTAAAATCACAATCAATCGATGCACCTGAAAACTGATATCGGTAATTCATGGTTGATTCTTGATTAGGTTTGTTCGTTTCATCAGCGTCTGTCGCAGCATTGTCTATCCCACCATGGCGTAAACCTAAATTATGCCCCAGCTCGTGAATAAAGGTACCGATCTGGGCGTCAACGGATGCCCATTCAGTGAACGTTGTGAAGGTTACCATAAAATCATTTCCCCAAATTTCACCCCGTCCCGAACTTCCACTGGGCCGCACCCTGCCAAACACACAGTAATGGAAGATATTAAGGCGATCAGCGTTAAACGATCCACTTTTGTAGGTGAAAAAATTAGTATATCCAGGGCTGGTACTTGTTCCAAAATCCATGGTAGTATGATTTGCAAGTATCGTTCCACCTCCTGTAAAAGCTCCACCTTGGCCCCTGTCAAGATGTATTGAAATGCCAGAACTGCCATCGGGATTTAATGTTGGTGCATCTGCGAATGCATTTTCAACTCCAGCCCAGAGTCCTGCATTTGGTGCTGCGGCAGCGATCCAATCGATTTCAATCAATATGTCTTTTCGTTTCGGATTACATCCCATGTTCGCCAGATTGATAACATTCCCACTGGCGGCTGTAAATCCATTTGTCTCCCAGGTATCCAGCAACCCATCATTATCACTGTCTACATTAGCAGCGCTATTGGCAAGCATATAATTCTTTGAATTGCTAAGTCCATCCGAATTGATAACGGTTACCGTCAGGTTTCCGGAGAAAGGAATATTCTCAAGGAAAGTGATTAAGCCACCATAATGGTAAACAGGATAGTTAAAGGTGGAACCCGTATGCCCGCTGAAGTAATCCGTTGTGATAGCGGAATACAAAATGGTGGGTTGCGCGCTGGCTACACCACCATTGATTCCTACCTGAACCTGAGCATCGGGATCAACATTTGCTACAGAAGAGAATAGCCAGATGTTGGCCGTGCCATTATTATTATCCTGAACATTAGCAAGACTGATTTCTTCAATCCGGGGCGCGGGCCAGGTTCCTGAAAGTGCCATTACGTTTATAGTCTCCGTTGCAGAATTCCCCTCGGAGTTTCGAAGGGTGGCACTATGGTTACCCGGAAGTGTCGTTCGGGGTACTTGAAAGTAGCGGGGACTTAAGAAGGCTTGAAGGGCAGTTTGTTCCGTTGGTGTTCCAATGTCCCAAACCAATGACGCACCCAGCAAATCGGTTCCACTGACCTGAAGGATTTGCCTGGGGAAGGCCGGTCTGGGGGCAATGAGAGAAAGCGTTGGAGCTTGACAAGACTCAATGGTGGTGACGAACACCAAAGAAACAAGTAGAAATGCCATTCTACCAACAGAATACATTCTTTCGGATTTGTTTTTTTGTTTCATAAGGAAGGATATTTTAAATAGTAACTAACGACAAACAATACAGCGAATTCAGTCGGGACAACGTTTCATATCTTCCTCAACGGTTCCTATCCCAATTGAATGCATCAGTATTCATAACCAGAAGACAATTTGGTTTATGAAATGATTTTGCTGGAACTAATGTATCAAAATTTTGTAGATTTTAATAGACTCTTTCGGATGTTTTTTTCTTATTCTCACTCATAGACACTTAATAGATGGCACTAAAGCTTCAGCAAACTTCAAACAATCACCGCTTCCGTTGCACAGCACTTGCTTTTCTCTCCAACAAAATACTATCTTAGTTAAAGATTCCCTGACCCATCAGAGATCAATTCCCGATCTAATAGCCCACCTGGAATCTCAAGAACCAAACATTGAGGAACTGAACTAGTGGATATGTGACTTATGTGTATATGTGGTGCAAATATCTTCTATGCTCAACGGATAGTGAAGTGTTAAGTTTAAAAGCCAGTTCTTCATATAAAATTTAATTAAAGAATCTGTATGCAACTGATTAACAGTAGGATCTCTAGTAAACTATTCTCGTATCTCCTTATATTCACAATCAATGGAGTAATTTCAGTTTCTGGACAGAACACTCCACAATGGGTGTCTAATAGACCATTAGATAATTCGTACTACATTGGTATCGGGCAGGCCACCAAGATTAAAGTAAATTATTTGGAGCAAGCTAGAATATTAGCGCTCGAAGATTTGGCCTCACAGATTGAAGTGAATATAAGCGCCTCGACATTTTTGCATCAGTTTGAGAGCGATCGGCAGTTTAAAGAAGAATTTAGATCATATGTAATTACACGGAGTAACCTAAATATTACTGAGTACGAAACAGTCGATTCATGGGAAAACACAGACACCTACTGGGTCTTTATAAGGCTTTCAAAAGAAGCATATAGAAAGAAAAGAGATGAGCGCAAATTGGCTGCCACTTCACTAGCCACAGACTTTTATCTTCGAGCAATACCACACAAGGATAGGGGCGAGTTTATAGAATCAACCAAATGGTTAGCAAAAGCTTTTGAAGCTATTTCAGAATTCGCAGATGAACCAGTTAGAGTCAAAATAGATGAAAGAAATATTATTTTACAGAATGAAGTTTATTACACCTTAACTCAAGTTTTATCTAAAATAACTTTAACAAGCGGTGATTCAGAGAGCATTGTTAAACTCGACTGGTTTACAGCTAAGGACCACCAGACTATCATAAAAGTGAACTCGAATGAAGAAGCTCCGATTTCTTTTTCTCTATTTCGTCATTGGGACATAAATCGAGAAGATACATCTAAAGAGAATGAAGTAGAGTTGACTGCAAATAAGTTTCTTACGAGTCGAGATGGTAGTCTAAATTTATACCCTGCCTCTTTGCATGAAATTTTTACTCCGTCAGACAAACGACCAATAAAAATCATTATGCAAGCTTCGTTAGACCTTGACCAACTAATTAACTCCTCTTACCCAAGATTTTTTTTTCAAACTCTTTCTGCTCCTTCTTTGCAGATCAAATTCTTTATTAAAAAGAAGTATATAATACTTGAAGAAAGCAATGATAAGTTTAATGATGCTTGTTCGGACTGTAATATTTATCCATTTCTAAACAGTAATTTATTTCCGTTTGTTTTTGTGAACAAAATAGACTTGGCTCCTTGGATGGATGCAAAAGATAAGTTAGTATTTAATACAACTTGCGGTAATGATGGAAAGATTCGCGAGTATTCAATGGAATTCAACGTAACAAGAAAAGGAGAAAGGATATACAATGGTCGAGCCTCATTATGTACCGATGCAAATGGTGATTGTTGTGACCATCTTTGGGAAAACAAGAATTTAGAATTAATTGAAAAACTGAAGAAATTCTACTATCAATGATCCTAAATTTTATTTGAGTAAGGTACCTTTAGAGAAAGTGCTTGTATTCAAACGAAGTGTTGGTGTAAATATATGAAGTTATGAAGTTTTCATCTATGCAAGTAATAACTTCTGAATAGCCACCTCGCAAGTAGGCAAATGTTTATAGTTATTATTTCAAAACCATTAATAAAACTAATATGAGGACCTTTTGTCACATATCGGAATTTGACGCACTTGGTTATGATCTATTGCCAAGTATGATGCTGATGTCTGAAAAGCTTGTTGTATGGGCCCCTGCTGGAACTCACTTATTAGATTTGAATAGGGACTATAAGACTTTTTTACATCCTGAAGATTTGTTAAATCTCATTGATGAAGGATATATACAAGTAATAGCAAGAGAAGATTGGTTAACAGACATTGAGTACAGGAATTCCCATCGTTGGCCTTTAGCAAAATGGAATAATCCTTTTGATAACGAATTAAAATTATGGTCCATACAAGATTCTGCAAAGCCTTTAGAAAATAGACGTGTAATAATTGACAAACCTGAAGAGGGGTTTAACAAGGCAGATGAATTTCTTGCCAACCCTATTAAAACTAAAACTATTAATGTCTTAGCAGCAAGAATCGAAAATCATGAATTACCAAAGGGTACTTTGGAAAAGTTTAATGGGAAGAACAAGGATGAACAAATCAGGCTAGCATTAAGAGATATTTTTAATCACCTGGATGCAAGAGATTCAGGATTTTGCAATTCAAGTTTTGAACCTGATGAATGGGCAGACTTTATTTATGAAATTGTCGGAGTTAAGACTAAATCTTTTGAGGACACAGCAGAAATAGGTCCGGATAAAATTTATGAAATACTCGGTGAGTTGAAAAGATTTCAAAACGTAAATAGTTTTAAAGACTTAAAACTATTATTAAAATTTAGGGATAAGGTTAAATCGGAACTTGTTGAGATGTCGAAATCAACACTATCAATTGAATCAATTATGGATAGTTCGATTGTCAATGGAATTAAGATCCCAACGTGGTTTGAAAGTCTAAGACCTAAAACTGCAGATGTAATAAGCCTGGGATTTATTTTAGGTTCAGTTGTGACACTAGGCACTTCATTTTTAGATTATTTCATGCTAGTAGCCGGCACTGGTACAGAAGTATTTGGCAGGGATACAATGGGGAAAAGAATTTTTGAAAAGGTAAATCTGTTGACGGTTGAACCAAGTAAATATAAGACTCCTTTCATTCTCGCATTTGGAAGAGGTAGTGTAACGTATAAGGAAGCAAAACAACTATATAGCAAAATAATCGAAAAATAACCTCCGACAGAAGCATTGTATCTTCTGTATACTTACTTGCATTTCTCTCCAACAAAATATTATCTTAGTTAAAGATTCCCTGACCCACCAGCGATCAACTCCCGATCTAGAGCCCTTTTGGAATCTGAATTTGTTGTGAGAATGATGTTGGATACTTAATTCAGCCACTACTTAAAATTGTTTTAACATATTTTAAATATTGTAACTACAATGGGACACATAATTAGTAAAATTCAAATACGAAACTTCAGATCTATATTAAATCAAGAATTTGAACTCTCAAATTTTACACCTCTTGTCGGCTATAATAATGCGGGAAAATCAAATATTCTTGAAGCAATCAAATGGATGCTAAGAAAGACTTCATTAAGCTCAACCAATTTTAATGATCCAGGTCAATCAATCCAAATGGTTGCAACTATTGAGGGAATTACAAATGAAATATTAGAAAACATAGATCAAGGTCATAGAGCACGAATAGAACCATTTCTTTTGAATGACTCATTGACAATAAAAAGGATACAAGAAACTCCTAGTCAACCAGTCGCTCAAATTAGATTGCAAGTGTTAGATCCAACAGATGGAGTAACATGGCAGAATAATCCTACAGGAATTGATAACGCGGTAAAAGATTTATTTCCTGAACCTATTCATATTGGCGCAATGGAAAATGCCGAAGAGGATGTTACAAAATCGAGCACTACCTCTACAATAGGCAAGCTTTTAGCGGAGATAATTGGCCCAATTGAACTGCAGTATGGACAACAAGTGAATACCGCACTTGAGGGGCTAAAAACAATTTTAGAAGCTGAAGGAATAAATAGAGCACCTGAACTTCAAGCATTTGACCAGCAAATAAATGAAAAACTTGATGCTTTCTTTCCTGATATTAGGGTTAAAGTCCATATCCCGACACCAGAACTAAAAGAAGTCTTTAAAAAGGGAACAATTAAAGTTTATGAGAACTTAGCTGAAAACCCAAAAGATGTTAGCTCATTGGGTCATGGTGCTCAGAGGTCAATACAAATGACATTAATAAGACATTTAGCTGACTTGAAATTAATTACGCAACAGAATAGAACCACAACGTTACTACTAATTGATGAACCAGAGCTCTATTTACATCCTCAAGCAGTGGAGATTTTAAGAAAGTCACTTAATGTTTTAGCAAGTCAAGGATATCAAGTGATTTTCTCTACTCACTCACCATTTATGATAACTCAAAAGGATGTTGGAAATACGATTTTGGTAAGAAAGAATGAAGCTTTAGGGACATTTAAAAGGAGAACTTTAAAGTCTGCTATTCCAGTTGTAGAGCAACAGGCACCCCATCAATTGACTTTGATGTATTCTTTGAGCAATTCAAGCAATATTCTTTTCTCAGAAAAAGTAATTTTAGCGGAAGGCAAAACTGAAAACAAGTTATTACCCTTGATAATAGAAAAAGTTACAGGTAAAACAATTTTGCATCATAAAACTGCATTGGTAAAATTGGATGGTTCAGGGAACACACGAAAGTCAATTCTGGTGTTAGGAGCTATGGACTTGCCAACTAAGGTGATTGTGGATTTAGATTTCGCACTGAAACAAGGAATATCTGAAGGTTACCTTCAAGCTGGAGATACTGACATAGCCGCTTGCCAATTAGAGCTGACTAACATTTCTAATGCGAACAATATTACAATTGGTAACGATGGATGGCCAGTAAATGGAAACGTTGTTACGGCAGCTGTAGGATTTTCAATATTAGCACAGAGTCAAAATGTAAGACAAAATATAGAAAATATTTGCACCAAAATGCGTACACAAAATATATGGGTTTGGAAAAATGGGACGATTGAAAATCACTTAAACTTACCTGGAAAGACTGAATCAATTTGGGCTGCGTTTACTAATACTTTACAATCAACTGATTTGGAGATAATGTTACCAAATGATTGGATTGAAATTGAGAATTGCATCAATTGGCTAATTTCTTGAAGAAGATTCACAGCAAATAGAATCATGGTTTAAGAAATTAAGAAACTTAGAAACATAAAAATGAGAATTTCAAAGATAAGAGTGCCGCTGACCGAGACGAAGAAAGTTAATTTGAAGGAAATTAATCTTACAAAAAAACCACTTGGCACTACAGTTGCTTTAGTTGGAAAAAATGGCGCAGGGAAATCACGTATTCTAAAATTTGTTGAAAATTATCTTAAATTCATTGACTACGAAAACTATTTTGATGAACATTTAGTCAATATTCCGAATACCATTATATCTCAATTTGAACAAAATATTGTCGTTGCGAGTCAACAAATTAGAGCACTTAAGAATAAAAGATTAACCCCGCAGCAAGTTCAATTAACAAAGCAACAAATCAAGCAGCAGATGGCTGGGTTTATTCAAAGACTTCAGCAATTGGGCCAGGCTTATATTAAGATTGTAGATAATGACGATTTAAAAAACATAAAAGCGAATATTAACAATGGCAGCGCTCTTACATTTGAGAAGTTGCTGCTAAACAATCATTTCGATAGTATAGTAGCGAATCCGGAATTGATAAAACAAGCTGCGGGGAATCCTCAGACTCAACACAGCATTTTACTAAATGAATTTACAGCACTGAACAACGAATCGACTCTTAGTTATTTAAGAAATTTGACAACTGAAATAATTACTGACGAATTCAATCTATACATAAAGAATAGACAAAACCCAGAATTGATTCAAAACGAAATTAAAATAAAATCTTCGTTTCAATTGTTCGATAAATTTCAAGGTTATGTGAAGCAATTTTTAGGAAAAGAATTCTCTTATCAACAATCCACGCAAGGAAATACTGTCAATAGTATTTTGTACTACAACAATGAACCTTTCAATTTGAATCAATTCTCTCCTGGACAGAAAATGTTGTTTGCCTATGCCATTCTATTCTTCTATTTAGATGCAAATCTAAAAACAAATATTAAGGAAAGCATAATTATTATAGATGAGCCAGAGAAGCACTTGCATCCTGAAGCTCAGATAACATTAATAAATGCATTAAAAAGCATTATTGGTAAAACTGGCCAATTATGGATTGCAACACATTCTGTTCATATTTTATCTCATTTAGACTACGATGAAATAATGATGGTTAAGGATGATGAAATTATTGCTCCTTCTCGAACAACACCCGGAAAGTCTTTTAACGATTTAATGGGAATCGATGAGCATATAAATGAACTAACAACATTTATCACATCTATTTCAGAATGGGCCTATGGTAATTTTATGGTTCAGTGCTTCAGAGAACCTGATGTGGTTTTCGAAAAGAATACTAATGATCCACAGTTCAAAATTTTTAAAGAATTTTTGAAAAATAGAAATAATGTTGAACTGCTCGATTTTGGCGCTGGAAAAGGAAGAATAGGATATACCATACAAGAAGATGAAGTTGTTTCAAATAAAATATTGTATAGTGCATATGAACCGGATAAAGGAAAATTTGAATTGTTAAATAATATTCCCAATAAAAAGGAGATATTTTCAAACCTCAGCGAAATTCAGAAAGAAAATTATGATTGTGTGGTACTTTGCAACGTGCTGCATGAAATTAATCCAAAGGAATGGATTAGCACACTTCAGTCTATTAGACACCTTTTAAAGGAGGATGGATATCTATTAATAATTGAAGACCGCTATCTACCAAAAGGAGAGAATGCTCACGAGTTTGGTTATTTGATTTTTGGAATGGATGAGACAAAGATTCTTCTTGATTCTCGGTATTCAATAGATATAAAGCTTGATGAAGTTGAATATAGTGAAAGAATTATTTTTAATGCCTTCACTAAGAATGATATCAATCCCAGCCAAGAGACTGTAGTTAATTCAATTAAGAGATTGAAAGAAAATAGTTTCAACAATATCAAACTATTGAAAAAGAAGGAAAAAGATATTAATCAAGGGCGCAGATATGCAAATGAAACCCAACTTTTTATAAACTCGCAGCTAGCACTTGAAGGTTTAAAGAAATGGAGTAACAGTATTTTAGAATAATTTGATATTACCCCCAAAACTCTTTTCGGCCGTGAAAAAACCACAACCCAGAACAGCGCCTCCATTCCAGTTGTGGTTTTAAGATAAACAACGGTTTTATTTTAGTTGGTGGGCTTTTATTTTTTATATCATATCATTATCAAAGAAAAACAAAGCAGGAGACAGCGCCTCCATCTCCACGCTTGGTTAGCAACTCAAGGATAACGACAGGTTAGCGATATGTCTATTTATATTGTTTGTCATTTCATTGTTTCAATTAATACACAGCTCAGGCAGAGAAATATTCCAAGCACCAGGAATACCCAAACCACACTGATCATAAATTCTTCTTTTAATTGAATGAAGATATTCGCTAAATACGATTTAGGCATTTCATGCGCATGTAAATTCCTACGGTAAATTCTCCTTCGCTCCACAACATGGTAGAGCGCGAAATAAAGAATGATAAATACGATGCCGATGATGAATATGTTCACAACGGATAATTTTAGGTAACTGATACTTTCTAAACTGCTGATTAAAACTAACGATGATTTTTTAGAAAATCAAAATTTGAATTCAGAAAATAAATAAAATGATGGATTAATGTTAACAACCCCCTGAATTCAGGGTAGTGATTTCCTACTTTTCTTTTTTCAGAAAATCGAATTCGTAATCAATTAATTCTTTCGGATGCACGTTGAGTCCTCGTGCAAGTTCAAACAAGGTTGTTAGAGTGAGGTTAGTATCGGCATCATTTTCGAGCAGACTTATTTTCGTATGGTCAACATCGCAGTTAGATGAAAGCCCACGTTGACTAAGTCCTCTTTCTTCTCTTAGAAGAACTAGTTTCTCTCTAAATTTTTGCAAACGTTTTTTATCTCTAGGTTTCATGCCCGATGGGCAATCTCAATTTAATTCATAAAATATGTGTCTATAGAAGTATATACACTGATACACTTTTTCTATATTGCCTATACAATAGACACGAACATCTATTTTTTCAATCATGACCTACTCTATAATATATAGTAGCATGATGCGAGACATGTCACAACTGAAGTTTTTAAAAATGCTGTTCTAGTCTCTTGAAGTCAAAGAGGTAATAAATTTTCAATGAGCACTTGGTCCACAGTTTCCGATGAAGAGCTGATCATTCGCATTCGCGAAGGAGAGAGGCCTGCTTTTGCAGAGGCCTATCATCGCTATGTTTCATCTCTTTTGCGTTATGTCACAGGCCGCATTGGCTCGCGTGAAGAAGCCGAAGAGATGGTGCAGGATGTTTTCGTATCCCTCTGGGCACGTCATGATTCGCTCACCATTTCATCTTTGCGCCATTATTTATTCTCCTCTGTTAAATACAAAATCATCCGCCACATCAGTCATAGTCGTGTGCGCAAAAAATACGAAGAACACTACCGCCTCTTTGAAACGGTGTATGAAAATGTAGAAGAGCATGAGCGCGATCCGGAACGCATTCGCTTATTGTTGGAAAAGGGATTGGCCCAGCTTCCCGAGCGTTGTCGCGCGGCATTGAAGCTGCGGCTGGGAGAGAATTTATCCAACAGCGATATTGCCATGCGCATGAACATTAGCAAGGGCACGGTAGAAAACTACATGGTCACGGCCCTTCAGCATCTGCGAAGCCTTTACCAGGCCCAAGCGTAAAAAGATTTCTCAAAATCACTGTGGGTTTTTCAATTTTTCGTCACCTCATGCTATACGGTAATGTTTCCGTGATTAAATTAGTACTACGGTTGTACTAAATGATATTCATGAAGAAAACGAATTTCAACGAATTACTTCAGCGCTACCTCAACGGCACGATTTCCAAAGAAGAGAAAATCAAGCTCGAAGCCTGGCTGGATGCCCGCAAGGTGGAAGACACGAAACAGATGATGTTATCGGAAGAAGAAGAAGAAAACCTCTTTCGGAAAATTTCGTCCGACATCGATAATGTTGATGAAATCAAAACACTCTATGAACAACCCCGCGAAGCGCTGGGTAAACCGGAAGGAAAACGCACATGGATGAATGCGCGCACATTATCCATCGCTGCTTCGTTGCTCATGCTCATCGTTGCATCGTATACGATCTGGACGCTGACCAGGACTCATTCCACTTCGTTGTATAGTTCAGTGGATGCAGAAATCACGAAAGTCATTCTTGAAGACGGTACATTGGTGTGGCTGCGACACGGCAGTAGTGTAACGTATCTGGAAGACAAAGAACGCGGAACACGTTTGGCACAACTGAAAGGCGAGGCGCTTTTTGAAGTGGCGAAAGATGCTGCTCATCCGTTCATCATCACACACGACAAAGCCAGCATCAAAGTGCTGGGCACCAGCTTCAACCTGTGTGCTTCGGGCGATACGCTGGAAGTGAAAGTGTTGACCGGGCGCGTGTGGCTCACTTCAGAGTCGGATGTGAAGGGTGTTGAAATCCTTCCCAACGAAAGAGCGATGTACACATTGGCACACGGAATCGAAAAGCAAATATTCAGTACGACAGAAGTAATGGCCATTACTTCGGGCACGGAATACAATATGCAATTCGCCAATGCTTCCTTGCGTGATATTGCCACGCGCATCGAAGAGAAGTTTAACGTTACTGTAAAGTTTGAAAACAAAGAAGCCGGCAGTTGCCTCATTACGGCAGATTTTACCGATCACTCATTGGAGAGCACGCTCCAACTGTTAACAGAAGTACTGGACATCCGCTACACGTATGCGGATGCCGAAGTCATTATTACGGGCACTTGTAAATAATTTGATCCTCCGTTTGGAGTAGTCCCCGCCAGCGGGTGGGACTGGCGGAGCCATGACCTAAAAAAAATACTATGAAGAGAATCTTTACGAATCAGTATGTCCAGTGCATACGGCAAGTCTTGTTCATCATCTTGTTATGCAGCACGATCCTGAATGCCTATGGTCGAAATACACAAATACTGGAAAAGAAAATTTCCATCGCGCTGGACAATGTGCCCTTTGAAAATGCTTTGAAAGAAATTGGCAGGGCGGCCCATGTAAAGTTTGTATACAGCCCGAACCAGTTGCAGAACGAAGGTAACGTTTCCATTGATGTGCAGCAGAGAGTATTAAGCGAAGTACTGGATGAAATCCTCACGCCACGGCAAATCAAATTTAAAGTCCACGAAAAGGAATCCATGATCACGCTGAAGAAAATGGAAGGCGAGCAAAAGGAGGAGCGTAGTTCCATTCAGAGTCCGAACAGCAAACAACAACTACACCAAATTACAGGGCTGGTGATAGACGCTGCCAATCAACAACCCATGGCAGGTGTAAATGTGATCGTGCGCGGAACAACCAATGGAACCTCTACCAATGGTGATGGCCGCTATTCACTGAATGTAGAGAACGGTGATGTGTTGTTGTTTTCGTTCATCGGTTATGCTACAATGGAAGTGAATGTCGGATCGCAAAGCTTGATGGATGTTTCGTTGAAAGAAGATGTGAACAGTTTAAAAGAGGTGGTGATCAATGCGGGTTACTACCATACTACCAAGGCATCCCAAACCGGAAACATCGGCAGGGTAGAGGCACAGGAAATCCGCAAGCAGCCGGTATCAAATCCGTTGGCGGCCATGCAAGGGAGAGTGCCGGGTTTGGAAATCACACAAGAGACAGGCGTGCCGGGTGGAAACTTCAAAGTGCGCATCCGTGGACAAAACAGTATTGCCAATGGCAATGATCCACTCTATATTATTGATGGCGTGCCCTTCACCAGTACATCGATGACCTTCCCGGCAACATCGTTTAATATTTTACTCCAGGGTAATAGTCCGCTGAATGGTATTAACCCTGCCGACATTGAAAGCATCGAAGTATTAAAAGATGCCGATGCCACGGCCATCTACGGATCGCGCGGAGCGAATGGTGTTATTCTCATTACCACCAAAAAGGGAAGTGCAGGCAAACCAAAGGTGGATGTACACTTTTATTCCGGGAGTGGTAATCCTGCCAGTAAGATGGAATTGATGAAGACGCCACAATACCTGGCGATGCGAACTGAAGCGATGAACAATTCAGGATTTCCCATCAATGGTACTACGGCACCGGATCTGGTGACATGGGATGCTAATCGCTATACGGACTGGCAGGACGAACTCATTGGAAACACAGCGACTGTAAACGATGCACAAATTGGTATCTCCGGAGGTGATCCACTTACTCAATATTCAGTGAGCCTCGGTTATCGAAAAGAAACTACGGTGTTCCCGGGCAATAATGGTGATCAGCGCATGGCGGCACACATCAGTCTGAATAACAAATCGAAGAATGAAAAACTGGTGACATCGTTCTCCGTAAAATATTCGGTTAACACTTCCAACCTCATCAAGCGGGACCTTACCGACCTGGCCCTGACGTTGCCACCGAACGCACCACCCTTGTATACTGAACAAGGTGATCTCAACTGGGGTACGGATTTGAATTCTGATACATGGGTATTTCCCTATATGAATCATCCGCTCAGTTATTTAAAAACGGACTACGACAGCAAAAGCAAAAACATGCTGGCCAATGCCGTTGTTTCGTATGCCATCTTGCCCAATCTCTTTGCGAAAGTCAATTTGGGTTATACCGACATTGTGACCAATACTGTACTCACCACACCCGTCAGTTCATTGGCGCCACAGGTAGCAGCCATTGAAATTAATAAATCAGTGTTTACCACGAGTGGCTTTAACAACTGGACAGCAGAACCTCAATTGAACTGGAAGCCGAAAATAGGAAAGGGCCAGTTTGATATTTTGATCGGAACTTCATTTCTCGAACAAGTCGAGCAGGGCCTGGTACAAAATGCCAGCGGGTTTGCAGATGAAGCATTAATGAAAAACATAGGTGCAGCATCAACGGTCACGGCTTCTACTAACTATTATTCGCAGTACCGATACGAAGCATTTTTCGGTCGCGTCAATTATGCGTTGCATGAAAAATACTTTATCAACCTTACGGGCAGGAGAGATGGCTCTTCGCGATTCGGTCCCGGAAAACAATTTGCCAATTTCGGAGCCCTGGGATTAGCATGGGTTTTCTCTGAAGAGAACTTTTTGAAAAACAATCTTCCCTTTTTGTCCTTTGGAAAGCTGCGCAGTAGCTATGGTATAACGGGTAATGACCAGTTAGGCAATTACCAATATTTAGATACTTACACTCCGTCCGGAACGTACCAGGGAAGTTCAGCGCTAAAACCCGTGCGATTGGCCAACCCGGATTATGCGTGGGAGACCAACAAAAAACTGGAAGGCGGAATCGAACTCGGCTTTATCAAAAACCGCATCAATGCTTCTGTGAGTTTGTATCGGAACGAGTCGTCCAACCAATTGGTAGGCTATTCACTTCCGCCTACAACGGGTTTTGCATCGGTTCAGGGAAATCTTCCGGCTGTAGTTCAAAACAAAGGTGTTGAGATTGAACTCAGCAGTCACAACATCGACAAAGGCGATTGGCACTGGACAACATCCATCAACCTCACCATTCCACACAACAAATTAGTATCGTTCCCCAACCTCGAAGCTTCACCGGCTTATGCTAACATACTAATAGTAGGCAAGCCGTTGAGCACATTGAAACGCTACGAAGCGATGGGCGTTGATGCGCAGACAGGTTTGTATACGTTCAAAGATGTGAACGAAGACGGGTCGATTAATATCCTGGATCAGCAAACGCCTGTCTTTGTCGGGCAGCACTATTATGGTGGATTAAATAACACGATCACGTTCCGTAATGTTCAACTTGATATTTTGTTTCAGTTCAGCAAGCAGAGCAAGTTGAATTTCATTAATATTTTTTCCAGCAGTCCCGGAAACGGATTGGGCAACCAACCGGATTGGGTAACGGGACAATGGCAGCAGCCGAATGATGTGGCGCAGTATCAAATGTTTAATCAGAATACGACTGTTCAGCAAGCGTATGATAAGGAGCGAAGCAGCACGGCAGGCATCAGCGATGGTTCGTACATCCGACTGAAAAACATTTCGCTGAGTTATGAACTTCCAACCTTGTGGAGCAAGAAGATATTGATGGAACAGGCACGCGTTTTTGTGCAGGCTCAAAATCTGTTGACGTTCACGCATTACAAAGGATTGGATCCGGAATCCACAGGACTTGTGCTGCCACCACTCCGCATGATTACGTTTGGTTTTCACTTCACCTTTTAAAAACATTACTATGAAACGACCATACTATTTCAGTATTTTCATCGCATTCCTTTTGTTTACAACATCGTGTTCCGATTTTGTTGAGATCGATCCACCGCGCACGGATCTCGTTCGCAATACAGTATTCGACAGTGATGCCACTGCCAATGCCGCGGTAGTGAATATGTATTATAAAATGGCGCTCATGGAGAGTTATGGTAGTGGCGGGGCAAACAGCATTAGTTTCATGGCCGCTTTATCGGCTGATGAAGCCATCAATTCATTTTCCTTCCTCGAAGAACTTCAGTCGTTCAATGTTAATACGCTTGTGAGTTCGAATGAATGGATACGGATGGTATGGTCGGATGTGTATGCCACAATCTATGAGGCCAATGCCATCATCGAAGGTTTGTCAGCGTCAACTTCTGTTTCCGATGACATGAAAAATCAATTGATGGGTGAAGCGTATTTCATGAGAGCTTTCTGTCATTTTTATTTGGTGAATTTGTTTGGTGATGTTCCACTGGTGTTGACCAGTGATTATGCCTTGAACCAGGTAATCGGCCGCACACCAACAGCAGATGTATATCAACACATGATAGACGATCTGGTCAATGCCCAAAGCATGATGAACGATGATTACAAATTAACACAAGGTGAAAAGACCAGGCCCTCGAGAAGTGCAGCGACAGCATTACTGGCAAGGGTCAGTTTGTATATACAGGATTGGGAAAAAGCAGAAGCCTATGCCACAGCAGTAATTTCAGATAACACGTTTGGACTCGGAGCATTGAATGAAACCTTTTTAAAGAATAGCGATGAAGCCCTCTGGCAATTGTATCCGATTAACGGCTATGCCTATGATTGGGAAGTGTCGGTGATTTATTCGACACTTGAGCCATCGTTATTATCAGCCTTCGAAGCAGGTGATCAGCGGAATGTTGTGTGGGCTTCGGGAGGAATGGCCAGTAAATATATTTCTTCTGATCACAGTCGCGCGGAATATACAACGGTCATGCGTTTAGCAGAATTGTTTCTGATCCGTGCAGAGGCAAGAGCGATGCAGGATAATATTGCCGGAGCACAAGAAGATATTAATTTGATTCGTACACGAGCAGGCTTAGGCGATACGCCTGCCAGCAACAAGGAAGATTTGCTATTGGCCATCGAGCAGGAGCGGAGGGTGGAGTTGTTCATGGAATGGGGACACCGTTGGATGGACCTGAAGCGGTATCAGCATGTGGATGATGTGATGAGTGCATTGAGAGATGATTGGCAAAGCACCGATGCACTCTACCCAATTCCAGACGCGCAGATACTGAATGACCCTGCGATGAAAGACGCCCAAAATCCAGGTTACTAAATCCTTCATGAACCCTACGTGTCTTCTTTGTGCCTTAGTGGCTAAAAAAAATCGCATACTCCAGCCACAAAGACACCAGGGCACAAACTTCACAAAGAGAAATATTTAAAAAAACTGATAATGAAAATCGCATACACAATAGCCCTCTTGATTTTTTTTCAAACCAGCTATGCCCAGGATTCTTATCCAAAACCAGATGACATTATTCCGGAAGTTGGGAAGCCGATGCTTGACTTTACTTTTTATAACATCGAACATCCTAAAAAGTCAAAAGTCACCTTAGCAGATTATAAAGGCAAATGGCTTTTCCTCGATTTCTGGTATCGCGGATGCAAGACGTGCCTCACCAGTTTATCGAAAGTCAACGACCTTCAACAGCACTTTAAAAGCAAGATTCATTTCCTGATGGTCGGTGTGAATGGTGAGATGATGTTTGGAAATGGTATTCGTCCGCTTTATGAAAGATTACGAGAGCGATCCAACTTGCAATTGACTGTAACGTATGATTCCATCTGGAATACACGCTGGAATATTTATTCTTTCCCCCACATCGTCATTGTTGACCCCAATGGAATAGTGCGCGCCATTACTACAGGAGAAGATATGACTGTTGAAAAAATTAATGATCTCTTGAGTAATGAGGAAGTTTCTTTTTTGCCCAAAGATGTTGAGCGACCTTCATTTGATCCTGTACTCACCAGTCTATCGAATGACAGTTTGCTTTATCGGTCGCAGCTGTCGCACTGGAGCGGAGAACGTCAAAGCATCCCACCGGTTATGGGTAGCAGCGAAGGAAAGGCTGGCATTCGTATTTGCTGTATTCCGCTGCAAGAACTGTATACGTTGGCTTTCACAGGTAAAAACCAATGGTTTCCGAATGATTCCTTATACCTCCGTGTGTATGCCCATCCGCTTTGGGAAGTATCGGACAAAAGCATTAGCCTGTTTGATTATAAAACCGGAAAAGGTATTTACAATTATGATCTCATAATGCCTGGTCCGAAGAGCAAGCAAGAAATCATGAATGCGATGCAACAGGAACTCTACAACACTTTTGGTTTTGAAGCATCACTCGAAGAGCGATGGATGCCCGTATGGAAGTTAGTAGCATTAAAAGGAACTGCGGAAAAATTAAAAACAAAAGGAGGAATGCCTGGCTTCAATTTTGAAACGGAGGCCAATGGAGATGCTGCTGGATTTGGATTTCAGAATTATCCGATGAGTATATTATTCAGTGCACTGACTTACTACGCACCTCACACAGGCGTAGACTATATCGATGAGACCAACATTCATCATAACATTGATATTGAAATGAATGTAATGATGCTGGACCAGGAGGCAGTGAAGAAAGAGCTAAGGAGAAATGGTTTGGATTTGGTGTTGGGTAATCGATTGATGAAAGTGATTGTGATAAGAGATAAGAAATTAAATAACTAAAGTCTATTACAAGATGGGGATTGGAATTTCCAATCCCCTCAAACGTGTCTAATTCATCGTCTGCTGAATGCCACAGGGCAAACCCGGTTTAGTAATTCCATCGCGAAACGGTACATTAATGTTTGGCGTAAATGAATTTCCATCGTGATCCAGGCTTATAGTACACGCAATTGCCGTTCCAATACACGTGCCGCGCAACTGACAGTCTCCTGCTTGAGAAGGAACATCGATCTTGCTTGTATACGCAGCGGCAACCATGAAGTAATCAGAAGCAAATGCGCTTCCAATGGCAGCCAATAAGACGATGACTGCTAGAAAATTTCTCGTTTTCATATTGAATAAATTTAAGTTAACAAAGTGCGACCTACTAGTTTATACAGGTGTTCGGTCTTTCTCCTGCTTTTACATGTAAAGTCTTTACTGGGTAATTACAATATGAATTTAGGCTCCTGGAAAAAATATAAGGTTAAGAAGTGACTTAACAGATGTTAATAAATCTCATTTTAACTTCCGCGCGAGGAGAGATAAATGACTGTAGGTTGAATAACTAATGGCAGTATAATTCGAACAAGTCCCGCGCGTTTGCGAACTCCTGCCTGGCGGTAGACAGGGAAGCGCGGGTTGTGCGAAGGAGTGAAGCAATCCCCAAGCTACGAAGTGCACACTTCATAGCTTGGGGATTGTTTCGTCAGGATGTCCTTCATTAAGGCGAGACCCTTCCTCGCAATGAGGTAGAACTTTTTACTGTTTACGAAATGAAACAAGGGAAGTAGAAGGAGTGAAGCAATGTTCTATCTAGTCGATGGATTATCCTTTTATTGGAGGACTATTCAAATCCTGTGTGTTGATCCGCTGGTATCCAGAAATTTCCATTTCGCATTTAGTTACTGTATTTTTGGTTCCCCCGAAGGGAAATGATGTTTAATCATACAATAACAATGACCTCCTCATATAACAAACTTAAAATTTATGTTGCGTTTTCTCGTCCAACGATTGCTGTTATGTTTCGCGTTCGTCATCACGATAGGCTTTTCCGTACATGGCAAAAGCATACCGTTATCGGATACCACACAGGCGAGTGCGCACTTCCGCAAAGGTGATGTGCAGTTGAGCACACGGATGTTTGACAGTGCGAGATTCTATTTTGAGCAAGCATTGAGTCAATACCAGGAAGCCGGAAACTGGAAAAGAACGATCGCATGTTACAACAAAATCGCGGAAGCCAGTTTTGGAATGTTTGCCTATGATGATGCCATACTTGCTGCGCGAAAGGCTTTGCTTTTGTCCAGCACTAAACTCCATCAACAAAATCTGAGTGAAGCGGATAGTTATAACATAATGGGACTCGCACACAGCTATAAAACCACTATGGACAGTGCAATGTATTATTTCCAAAAAGCACTGAATGTATCTGCCGGTTTATTGGGGCCTGACCATCGATATGTCGGGAAGATTTATGCTCGAATGGGAGGTGTGATGATTCGCAAGACAGAAAACGGAACTGCCATAGAATACTTTGAAAAAGCATTGAAAATATTTTTAAAATCAAGGATCAAAAATGATCCGGATGTGGCCGAACAGTATAACGGTATTGGTCGCTCTCATGGGTTTCTGCTGGACTATGAATCGGCATTGCACTATCTCAATCAAGCACTGAATATGTATCGAAGCGGGTTAGGAGAGAATAATGACAAGGTTGCCAATTGTTACAATAACATCGGGTTGACATATCTGAATATGGGCAACTATCCAAAGGCATTGGATTATTTTCATCGAAGTGTATCCATTTATGAAACACTGTACCATGGACAGCATCCTTTTATGCTGATGTTTTACAGAAATATTGGAGATGTTTATCATAACCAGGAGCAATATGCATTGGCATTGGAAAGCTATCAGAAGGCGGCCTCTATTGGAAGGAAGTTGTTAAGCGAGGTTCACCCAGCGGTTGCCTCATGCTATGGCGATATCGTGGCACTTTACATTACGATGGGAGATTCTCACAAGGCATTGGAGTACGTTCAAAAAAGTTTGATTGCGAATGGAATTCAGGATCAGAATAAAGACCTGATAAAAAATCCATCATTGAATGGTTTCATGGACCTCGAGCTGTTAACACGAACGATACGGAATAAAGGATTGGTTCTCTACACCATGTACACCCAGACAAAGAACATGGAAACTTTGTACTCCGCACTTGATACGTATCGTCTTTGCGATTCGCTATTGAGTGTCGTGCGTAAATCCTACCGCAGTCGTGCCGATAAAATTAATTTTGGAAATCGTTTTGAAAGCTTATTTGAAAATGCCCTTTCCGGATATTGGGATTTATACCAGGTCAACCGTAACCGGATCAGTATCGACTCAGCATTTTACTATGCAGAGCGGAGCCGGGCAGCGATGTTATCGGATGCACTCGCAGAAGTAAATGCCAGGGCAATGGGAGGTATTCCAAAAGAACTGATCGAGCTCGAAAAGAATTTGCGGGAAGAGCAGGGGAAGTATAGTAGCGCATTACAAATGGCGAAGAGCAAGGGGAATGAAGTAAGTGATGATACTGATAAACTCTTTCGGATAAACCGGAAATATGATTCACTACTCCAGGTTTTTGAGAAACGATATCCCAAATTTTACCAGCTTAAGTATAACGACAAACTGGCTTCACCGCAGGACATTCAAAAAACGCTTGATGCGGAAACGGCATGGATTCAATATTTCATCAGTGGCAAGACAGCCTTTGTATTCACGCTTACGCGTGAGGATTTTAATTGCGTCAAATTGGAAGATATCGATTCTTTAAGCTCACTGATAAAGAGTTTCCGTTCTGTGCTGGATCCATTGAATAACAAAACAGAATCGTTGGTGCAGTTTCGGAAATACATAAGGCTGGGAACGGAATTGTATGGCAAGGTGATGGCGAAGCCATTGACGAACGTTTCAAACAAGAAAAAGCTGATCATCATTCCGGATGGTCAGTTAGGATATATTCCATTTGATGTATTGTTGACAGAGGCAGAAGATACTTCACATGTTGATTACAGAAACCTTTCCTATTTGTTAAATAAATACAGTATTCGCTATGGATACTCAGCAACGCTTCTTCTGAACAATCGGCCGGTCACGCGCAATGCGAATGTGAAATTTATTGCGTTTGCGCCAGCTTATGATAATGCTGTTGAGATTCCGGGAAAGATTGCCGATGCTCAGGTGCGAAGTAAACTCACGGGCCTTTCCTGGAATCAGCAGGAAGTCAGGAGTATCGCGCAGTATATGAATGGAACTACTTTTGTAGGTGAAGAGGCATTGGAACGGACGTTTAAAAGTGAGGTCGATAAGTACGGAGTGATTCACCTGGCCATGCATGCGTTGGTAGACGACCGCAAGCCCATGTTTTCCAGGTTGGCTTTTACGGCATCGAAGGACAGCCTTGAAGATGGATTTTTGAATGCCTACGAATTATATACCATGAACATTTCAGCACAAATGGTGGTGTTAAGTGCCTGTGAAACCGGGTATGGCAAACTGGAGAAAGGAGAGGGCATCATGAGTCTGGCGCATGGCTTTACATATGCAGGTTGCCCATCCGTTGTTATGAGTCATTGGGTGGCAGACGATCAGGCGACAGCTCAGTTAATGGAATTATTCTATCGGCACATTAACCAGGGAATGACAAAGGATGAAGCCTTGCAGCAAGCCAAAATTGATTTTATCAAGACTGCGGATGGTATTCGCCAGAACCCTGCATTCTGGGCTGGTTTTGTGTTGCTGGGGGATGCAGAACCCTTGGTGATAAAATCGTTTGTTGAAAAGTATTGGATTCAGATCACTTTAATATCCTTTTTAGTATTGGGTTCACTGATCTTTTTTCTTAAGAATCGGAGGAAAGCCTCAGCATAAATGATTTATAAAGTAGTTAGAATTTCCATGGCTTGTTCGTAGTGGTAGTCTTCGGGTTTAATTTTTTCAAGAAGTGCTTTGGCCTTTTTATGTTCATTTGTGAGCAGGTAGCAAAGCGATAAATACCAGTTGACCTGCTGAGTGTATTGTTCATCGCTAAGATTGACGAATAGGGCTGATGCTTCTTTTGGATGATGTTGGGCCAGTTGGCTGATCGCCTGATAGAATTTTATTTCATCCGTCAATGATTCTGAATTTAGTTTTTGAAATTCCATTACAGCCTGATCATATTCTCCACGTTCGTAATACTCGAAGGCGGCTTGGGAAGCATTCGATTCATTTCCACTTCGAACATTGACAGGACTGGCATACGGTTCAAAATAAGAATAGTAACGATTTGAAGAAGCAGGAGACCAATACAAATACGCTATCAGAATGAAAGCAAGAGAAGCTGCCATTCCGGACAAATAGTAAAGTTGAATGGACTTTCTTCTCTTTGTCTTCACATATTCATCATGAAATCCAGTAAGCTTTTGTTTAAAAGCATATCCGTCTATTCCTTGAATCACACGTTGTGTTGAATTTAAATCTGCGCGCAACACAGGGTCGGTGCTCAATTGTTTTTCAAAAGCCTCCACTTCTTCCGGCTGTAGTTCACCCTGAAGATAGGAATCGATTTTCTGTATCGTGTCAATATGGTTACTCATCTCTGTTACGAATTCCGGTTTTCATTTTCCTTAAAGAGGCGGACGAGATAGGTTAGACAACGCCATTTTTTATTTTTAGTTGCCTGAATGCTGTTTAGCTGGAACAATTCTTTCAGTTCCGCCATCGAGCGATTGTGATAATAGAACTCGACCAGTATCTTTTTACAATCCTCCTGTAACTGGTCCATAAGTCGGTTAACCCGTTCAATATTCTTCAAATAATCGAGGTCATAAACATCGTTATCGTCCAGGTCTAAAGAAATTGTGTTGGCTCTTTTCTTCTTTTGAATTTCTTTGAGCCATAAGTTTTTACCGATTCCAAACAGATAGGTTTTAATAGAGGATTCTCCCCGAAAGACTCCATTTTTTAAATTTCTGCTGAAGATGAGCAAAGCATCCTGAAAGATGTCAATAGCATCATTTTCAGTGCCGGCATTCCGAAGTACCAGGGTACGGACCATGGGATAATAGGTTTGGTAGATATAACTCCAACCCTTTTCCGCTAACCCCGGATCATCGGACAATAGTTGCCCGCATAAGTCCTTATCTGAAATAATCACCGTGTTGAAATCCTCAGTTTAAAAAATAGTACACTACGAATCTATTGGCCAAAACATAAAAGTACAAACATTCGAGGAGCAGGCTTCAGGCATAAGGCGAATTTTCCATGCTCACTAAAAATATATTTTGAAGTCGTTGATGACCTTTTGGTTTAACGCGAACTAACTATCATCATTCAGTGGAATACTATTCTTATGCATGACTGTTGGTGGCTACCGGGTTTGCCCGTAGAGATATGGGCAACCTTTTTTGTCTGGAATTTGTGAGTAGGAAAATGAGAAGTTAGGTGAATTTGTTTTTGAAAATGTAAACTAGTTGTTGATGAATATACAATCTGAATGGCCTTTTCGTAAGTTCAATTCCTTACTGTCAAGCCGAGTTAAAATTGTAAGGTGTTTGATCACCACCATTGTGATCTCGCTGCTGCATTTCTACACCCATGGGCAAAGTGCTGATAAAAAGTATCCCGAAGTAAATATTCTGTCGCCCAATGCATCATCATTAGGGAAGTATGTAGACTTCCCGGTAAACATGCATACTGGGGTGCCGGATGTATCGATTCCCATATACACGGTTACCGAGGGCCCTTTGACACTGCCGATAAGTCTATCCCATCATGCTTCGGGATTAAAAGTTCAAGAAACGGCAAGTTGGGTAGGGGCAGGCTGGACGCTTAATGCGGGCGGTGTGGTGAGCAGAACAGTAAAAGGGTTGCCCGATGAAGAAGTGGCCTATGACAATTATTCGTTCTGGAAAGACAATGGTTACTCAAACTATTTCACAACGACCATCGGTATGTCTCCTGAAGAGAAGACGGACTATAAGGCTTTATTAGCCGGTAATAAAGACGGTGAACCCGATCTTTTCTTTTTCAATTTTTCCGGCTACAGTGGAAAATTTTATTTCCGTGAAGATCATACACCCGTGATGATACCGGAAGGAGATCTTAAGATCGAACCTTATTTTAAAGCAGGAGCAAGTGCGTTTAGCACGTACGACTATTTACAGGGCTTTGTGATTACCGTTCCGGACGGCACTAAGTATTACTTCGGTGTAACCACTACTAATACAACAGATGTTGACCCCGTTGAAAAAAGCGGATATTTTAGATCCATTCAATCGGAAGTCCCTTTTGCTCCCCCTACTCCAGGGCAGGAACAGGACGGCACAATCTGTATTACTTCATTTGTGTGGGGCACAGAAAAAGTGTATTCGAGTTGGTACTTATACAAAATTGAATCTCCGGATGGTAAATCTAAAATAGAACTGAGCTATCGGGCGGAGGATTATGCCTATCACTTAGTGGAAGCATCTCCTGATTTGACCATATGCGATAATATTAATTTAATGAAGACAAGGGTTACAGGGGTTGCGCTGGATAAAATCAAGTTCAGTAATGGTTCAGTGTCCTTCATTCCTTCAACAGCAGCACGTGAGGATTTGTGCCGAAACACAGGCGACATGTTGGAAAGCTCGAATCTTGTCGCAAAAGCACTTGCCGAAATAAAAATTGAATCAATATCAGGAGCATTCTGCACGTCCTTTAAACTCAGCCAAAGTTATTTTGTAAACAATGCTGCATTGCCCGCAAAGATTTCCTTTTTTGGTTCATTCACTTCCGATAAGAAAAGATTGAAGCTGGATGCAATACAGGAATTCAGTTGTAACAATACTATCAGCAAACCACCATTTGTTTTTAAGTACTATGAGGAAACAGCTGTTCCCAGACGGTTGAGTTTTGCTCAGGATCATTGGGGTTTCAACAATGGAGCTGAAACAAATATTGATTTGATGCCAACGATCTGGACCAGTACAGGAGTTTTCAGTGCAACCTTCAATGATAATCGAGAAGCACAATGGCCACAGATGCGTGCCGGTGCGTTACGGTCAATTCAATATCCTACTGGTGGAGGAACTGAATATATATATGAACCCAACACGGTAAAGACATCGCAATGTAATTTCACGCATGACAACAACACTATTTTAAGTGTTAATGGCGGTATGGCTTCTGCAACAGCAGGCTATGGTCCCACTGAGACCAGAACGTTTGCAACTCCGGTTTACTATTATTATCGTATCACTACTTCGGGTACAGGAAGCGGTAGGTTTTACATTGACAACACGCCCATCGCATCCGTTACGAATGGACAAACAGCAGAAGATTACATTGCGTTAAATCCGGGTACGCATACGTTTCGCGCCTATGGCGATGCTGATACCGGAAGCGGTTCGGGTGTGATCGTATATTTTTATGCTTCGGTTGCCACCTGTGTCGGTGATGACAAGCTCGTTGGTGGCTTGCGGATTAAACGAATTGAACAGTTTGGAGTTGGAGCTTCTCCACGGCTTGTGAAGTCATTTGAATATGATCTCGCGAATCTGTACAGCATACCGGTGTACGTTTATAAATTAAAAAACGAGCTTTTAAGGACTGGCATTCTCGGAACGGGTTCCAGCGAAGGCGGCTGCAAAATTGATATTATAGGGAACTCTGCACGCGCCCAAACCTATGTTTCGCCAGTGAGTGTGCATCCCATGCAAACAACGCAGGGTTACCACATTGGATATGGTAAAGTGAAAGAAATAAATCCGGATGGTGGATACACAGTAAACGAGTTCAAGGGACTATTGACTTTGCCTGGCGGATGGCAAACACTGGAAGATGTTTGTGTAAGAAAAATTGATGTCACTAAATGTAACCCGAGCGATCCCGTTTATCCATTTCCTCCGCTTCCATACGATTACGGAAGAGGAAATCTTAAATCAAAACAGGTATTTGACAAGAATAACAATAAACTCACCGAAACAGCTTTTACGGAAGAATACCTGCAAAATGAAGCGGGCGTATTTGGAGTAAATACGGGAAGCTATCTTGAACTGGCTCTACCAACACATTATGATATCAAGTCTGCCAGATTACTTTGGCAAAAGCAAGTGAATCGAGTTTACAATACCAGTAACCCTGCCCTTTTTGTACAAACGGAGAGCACTACTGAGTTCAATTCCATATACCATCAGCTTCCAACAAAAGTTAGTCAAACAACGAATGATGGTGTACAAGAGGAAAGGATGAAATATGTACCCGACCTGACAGCGTGCAATTACGAGTGCCCAGGTTGTGCCTCCGATTACAATTCACAGCTTGATGCGTTGCGTGTGAATTACGAATTAAACCTTGAACTCTGCTCGCTTGGACTGAATACGGGTTGTGATACACTTCTGGGGTATGACCGACATTACTATTATCCTTGCCTGAAAGATGACGATGGTAACGTAACGGCAGATGGCCGGTGGGCCTGCCGTATTGTCTCGTGGACGGACTATCAATACAGGCTAAATCTTTTACGTAAAACCTATTCGGCTTGTATTAATACTTGCAAAACTCAGAACAGTTGTTTAGCTACAGGAGTTACCAGCACCAATCCAAGTGTCGGTTCGATTTATAAACTGGAATCCAAAAACCAGATTGCAGCACCCATTGAATCCTCGGTATGGAAGGATAGCAAATTACTTCAAAGCTTCTATTTCGATTATCAATTAATTAGTAATCCTCCATTGGATATTAATCTGAAGAAAGTTTTTACGACAGAGTTGACCGTTCCCACCACTGTATTTGTTCCTGCCGCTATCGTATCGGGTAATATCGTTAAAGACACTAAGTATGCCGGTACTCCGGAAATAACGTATGAATATGATCAGGGTCGGATTGTCGAAATGACGGGTAGGGATGGGGTGAAGACATCGTTCATCTGGGGATACAACAACACCGTTCCTATTGTTAAAGCCGTTGGCATTGATTATAACAACCTGCGCACTGCCTATAATGCAAATGCGACTACTATCCGAACCCATGCTTTAACATTAAAGGCAATGATCACCACGTACCAATATAATCCGCTCATTGGTATCGTGTCCATTATGGATCCAAGTGGAAAGACTCAATACTACGAGTATGACGTGCTAAGTCGTCTGTTGCGAATCAAGAATCATGACGGCAAAATCCTTGAGCAGTACGAATATCAGTATCTCGTTAATTAATTCTTCTAAACTGTTATCCCTATCCTATGCGACTATCCATTACTCATAAAACAGGAATGCAAATTTCTTTAAAGACGCTAGCCATTTTAATTCTCCTGCTTTGCATTTCAGCATTGGCTTCAGCGCAATGTGTAGGAAGTGTTTCGACAATTAGTATTCCAAGAAACATTGGATGTTCCTTTGGTACGGGTGGTAACGCCACGTGGGACGGTGCGTCTGGGGGTACGATCAGTGATCCGGGCGGTAGTGCATCCGATTTTACGGTGACCTGGACAACGACTGGTACATTCAGGTTGAAAAGAGTATTTCCGGGAGGGTGTACGGGCACTCCCTTGTATAGCAGCTACTTTACAATTGTAGCCAAGCCGGCTACTCCGACTGTAGGTGAAGTAAATCAGCAGCCAGGCTGTGGACAGGTGGTATTGAATTATACAGGAAGTGTTTTTGATACCTATTGGCAAACGTCAGCAACGGGTACAGATATAACGTATCGTACAACTAAAACGCTCACCACAGCCGGTACATATTACGCGAGAATAAAAAATAGTACGGGTTGTTGGGGTGATGGCAGATCAATAACAGTGACCACGATACCGGCAGCTCCGGTGGGCGGTACGTTGGCAGGAGGGTCCGGTACATATTATGGTACATTTAACAAAAATCTGACACTTACCGGGAAAACTGGTAACGTTAAAGAATACCGATATAAGGAAAATGGAGGAAGCGATGTTGTTGTAGCAAATACCACCACAACGTTGCCTGTTAGTTTTTCAAATTCAACAGGATCATCCATTAATCGCCAATATTGGGCGGTTATCGAGCTTGGTGGTTGTCAGGTCAATTCGAGTTCAACCACCATTACAATAAATGGAGTTGCATCACCCTCACTTACGGTGTGCGTAGGTCAAACCACCAATCATTCCATAACCCGAAACATAAGTTGCACGGGAAGTAATGCGACCTTTGCCCTTGGCTCAGGAGGAACTATCAATGATCCTGGAGGAAGCGCTAGTGCTTTTACCGTGACCTGGACTACTCCTGGTACGTACACATTGAAACGAACGTTTCCTTCTCCTTGCAATACTGAAATTGCAGGAGAAACTGTTCTTGTGCTGGCTCAACCTGCTATGCCAGCAGTAGCTGAAGTGAATCAACAGGCTGGCTGTGGTCAGGTAATATTGAATTATACAGGAAGCGTTTTTGATACGTATTGGCAAACCTCAGCAGCCGGTACTGATCTTACTTTTCGTGCAACCAAAACGCTTACTACTGCCGGTACGTATTATGCCAGAATCAAAAATAGTAGTGGTTGCTGGAGTGATGGCAGAACTATAGTGGTGACTACGATACCCGGTTCTCCTGTAGGCGGTACATTGTCAGGTGGATCAGGCACCTATTATGGATCATTTAATAAGACCCTTACGTTGACCGGGAATACCGGCACAGTTAAGGAATATCGTTATAAAGAGAATGGTGGAAGCGATGTTGTCGTAGCCAATACCACCACCACCCTTAACGTTAGTTTTTCAAATTCAACCGCATCATCGGTTAACCGCCAATACTGGGCGGTTATCGAGCTTAATGGTTGTCAGGTCAATTCGAGTTCAACCACCATTACAATAAACGGAGTAGCATCACCCTCCCTTACCGTGTGCGTGGGTCAAACCACCAATCATTCCATTACCCGAAACATAAGTTGCACAGGAAGTAACGCCACGTTTGCCCTTGGTTCAGGAGGAACCATCAATGATCCAGGCGGAAGTGAGAGTGCTTTTACAGTGACCTGGACAACACCTGGTACGTATACGTTGAAACGAACTTTCCCTTCCCCCTGCAATACCGAAGTTGCCGGAGAGACTGTTCTTGTGCTGGCTCAACCTGCTATGCCAGCAGTAGCTGAAGTGAATCAACAGGCTGGCTGTGGTCAGGTAATATTGAATTACACAGGAAGTGTTTTTGATACGTATTGGCAAACGTCAGCAGCCGGTACAGATCTTACGTTTCGTACAACCAAAACGCTCACTGCGGCCGGTACGTATTATGCCAGGATAAAAAACAGTAATGGCTGTTGGAGTGATGGCAGATCGATCGTGGTGAGTACGATACCCGGTTCTCCGGTAGGAGGTACACTGTCAGGCGGATCCGGCACCTATTTTGGATCATTTAACAAAACCCTTACGTTGACCGGGAATAGCGGTACTGTGAAGGAGTATCGTTACAAAGAAAATGGCGGGAGTGAGGTTGTTGTGGCGAATACAACGACATCTTTACCCATTAATTTTTCCAATTCAACAAGTGCTCAAATTGCACGCGAATATTGGGCCGTTGTTCAGCTTAGTGGATGCCAGGTTAATTCAGCTTCAACAATGATTACTATTAACGGTGTACCAGCCACAACGTTGACTGTCTGTGTTGGCCAAACTACCAATCATTCCATTACCCGAAACATAAGTTGCACGGGAAGTAATGCGACCTTTGCGGTTGGAAACGGAGGGACGATAAATGATCCTGGTGGTAGCGCAACAGCCTTTAGCGTGACGTGGACAACGCCTGGTGTATACACATTAAAACGAACATTCCCTTCTCCGTGCAACACAGAAATTGCGGGAGAAACCGTTCTGGTTAATCCAAAACCAGCGACTTTATATCAAACGGATGTTTTGAATGTTTTAAGATGTAATGGCATATACCTTTTATATACAGGAACATTAGATTCATACTGGCAAACGACTGCCAGTGGCACCAACGTAGACAAGCCACTGGATATAACGGTTACCACTGCAGGAAACTATTATTTGAGAATTAAGTCACCACTAAACTGCTGGAGCGACCCACTTCAATATTCAATAACTTCATTGACGCTAAACGCTCCGTGTCCAATAGTTGACTTTCCGGATGTAAGCAATACATGTTCCAGTCAACAGGGATATGTAATTTTAACGAGCAATAAAACCACGGATCGATGGTTTCAAAATGCGACCCTGGGTACTGCGTTGTCGGGTACGAACTCAATCGAAGTTCCGGTGACTGTAAATACATATTATGTTGAAACTACTTCCAGCAAGGGACAAGTGTTTCGCATTCCATATACGATAGACCCGACTTTTACTTCGCGGTGTGGGGAACATTTAAATTCTATTAGTTCATACAAACCTAGTAAGGAATTAACTGTTCTGACATTGCAGGAATCGGCCGTTGACCTTTCCAAAGCGATCACCTATTTTGATGGAACCGGTAGATCAGTCCAGGAAATTAGTGTCAAAGGTTCTCCATTGCAGAAAGATGTAGTGAGGCCTGTCGTGTATGATCTCAATGGAAGAGAATTCCGAAAGTATCTTCCGTTTGTATCGCCTGAAGATAATGGAGCTTTTAAAAGCATTACGTTTTCAGCATTAGGAAATTACACACACAATTTCTACAATAATCCATCTGACAAAATAGCTGACGATACCTATCCCTTTGCCGAAACTATTTTCGAAGCATCACCCCTTAACAGGCCATTGAAAGATTTCGGAGCTGGGGAAGGGTGGCGCATTCCAGGCAATGAAAAGTTCACGGAGAACCAGTATTTGATAAACGTACATGGAACAGGAGTGAACACTTCTGCAGAAAAAGTTATTTCCTGGAAATTAAATGCTTCAGCCATGCCAGTACGAAGCACGGCTGCAATGGGACTTGTTGAAACGAACGGTTTTTTTAGTTCGAATCAACTCACTATTACCGTAACCCTTGACGAACAACGAAATGTAGTTCGCGAGTACATAAATAAACTTGGGCAATTAGTACTTAAAAAAGTACAAATAGCTGGCACAGGCATTTCAAATTTAAATAGCACAACGGATTGGGCACTTACATATTACCTATATGATGATTTTGGAAACCTGCGTTATGTCTTTCAACCTGAGTTGAGTAAATCGATACATAATAGTGATACATATGTTGTCGATTCAAATGGAAATGATTTAAACAACTTTGCTTTTCAATACAAATACGATGGTCGAAAGCGTATGACTGGAAAGCGGATCCCTGGTTCAGACTGGGTATATATGGTTTATGATAATCGCGATCGCCTTGTGATGACTCAAGATGGCAATCAACGAACATTATCTCCCAAGCAATGGACTTTCACGAAGTATGATGTTCTTAATCGTCCGGTGTTGACCGGCAGATACCAAAGCAACAGCAATTTGACAACCATTCAGTCGGTCATTAATAATTATTATCAGAATTTAACAACATCTACGGCCTGGTTTGAAACGTATATCGGCTCCGCTACGGGAAATGTGTTGGGGTATGATAATAAGTCCTTTCCTCAGCTGTCAGTAGATTCTGACTATCGCACCGCTACCTATTATGATTCTTACGATAGCTTTATTGCACCCGCAGGATTTACCTATACTGTTGAGACTCCTGCCATTGCCGGCCAGGAAGCTTCTGGTAATGTGGGAGTAAAAGGGCTGGTTACAGGAACACAAGTTCGGAATCTCACCTGGGGAAGTTGGATGCGAACCCTAAACTATTATGACGCGAAGTACCGATTAATTCAAACCGTTTCTGACCGCTTCAAAGGAAAATTACGAACAACCAATATCCTGGACTTTCCGGGCCGCATTCTTGTTTCAATGCGCACGTATGTTGTCAGCTCCACTACCACAACGGTTAAAGAAACATTCACTTATGATCATGCCAGTCGTTTGCTCAATGTAAAGCATTCTGTGAATGGAACACCTGATGTGATGATTGCCAAAAATACCTATAATGAAATTGGGCAATTGGTAGACAAGCAACTTCACAGCATGGACTTTACTAATTTCAAGCAATCCGTTGACTACCGGTATAACATCCGTGGCTGGTTGACGTCCATGAACAATGCAAATCTCACAGCCGATGCTAGTAATGATGATACCAACGACTACTTTGGCATGAACTTGTCATACAACACTATTGATGTTGATCTCGGCAACAACCAACTTTACAATGGCAACATCTCTGCCATGAAGTGGAGTAACTATAACGGCACAAGTACAACCAAGCCCAAAGGTTATACCTATACGTACGATGCCATGAACCGTATTAGCGGTTCAACCTTTAAGGAAAAAACAACTTCGTGGACAGCGCCCGCCAACAATGGATTTGCTGAGATGGGATACACCTACGACTTAAATGGTAACCTTCTCACTTTGCAACGGAACGACAAACGTGGCACAGGCTGGATGGACAATTTAGTTTATAACTATGGAACCGGTGCCAGCAAAAGTAACCGACTTTTAAGAGTAGAAGATACAGGTGATGATTACGCGGGTTTCATCGATGGCAATCCAAGTTTAGCAAGTGACTTCACCACAACAAATGATGACTATCGGTATGATGCCAACGGTAATGTGATCAACGACCGGAATAAGGGCATTGGCACAAGTGTCAATGATAACACGAATATCATTACCTATAATTTCCTCAACCTTCCTGAAACCATCACCAAAGGAGGAAACAATGTTCGCTACCTGTATGATGCTAGCGGTACGAAGCTTGCCCAGATTGTTACAACGGGTACAACCACAAAGCAAACGGATTATATTGATGAGCTTACCTACGAGAATGACGTATTGCAGTCTATCAACCATGCAGAAGGTCGCATCATGATGGCCAGTACGAAATTGATTTATGCAGACCACGGAGAAAGTACTTCGACCATAACAGCAAACTTAGGAGCTGTGAATACACTTGTTACTCAAAACGGAAGTGAGAAGTATGTGAAAATCACCTCCAGTGCAAATGCAGGAAATGGGGCATTTCCAATCGGTGGTACATTCAATGTTTCTGCCGGTGAACGCTATCGCATTCGCGTAAAAGGATATCGAAATAGCACGGGTACCAAGGATGTTTATGTACTCATTAAAGCGAATGGTACCAATGTTAATTGGCCGGGAGCCAAATTACCGACTGGTGTCGTAAGCGAATCGTGGATCGAACAGATTGTCACCATACCCTGGTTGACGGGCGGACTGATGCCCCTGCAAGTGGGCGTGGTTTGGGATGCGGCCACCAGTGGTGAAGTGATGTTCATCAACGAAGTTGAAATTACAAAACTCGGAACATCAACGCCTGAATATCAATACAACCTTAAAGATCATTTAGGCAATGTAAGGTTAACGTTCACGGCTACACCAGAAACGGACTGCGGCACGGCCACGCTGGAAACAGCCAATGCGGCAACGGAGCGAAGCCAATTTGTGCGCTATGACAATGCACGCATTGTTAATCATTATTTGTTCGATCGCACCAATGGTGTGGCACCGACAACCACTGCAGGTGGAGCACAACGCCTGGCGGGTGGTACCAACGAAAAATATGGTCTGGCGCGATCATTGAGTGTAATGCCAGGTGATGTGATCAACATGGAGGTTTACGGAAAATACATCGACTCCAACACGGCCAACTTAACGGCAGCCTTGAGCGCACTGGTCTCTCAAATTGCAGGTGGAACCGCACCAGGCGGAACCGTAATTGATGGTGGCGGTTATGGCTCCAGCACATCATCCTTTCCTTTTGCTGGCGGACTGAATGGAACAAGTGGCAGCAGCGGCACGGGTCCGAAAGCCTACTTGAACTGGATTGTATTCGATCGTAATTATGTTTTGATTCCAGGAAAGAGTGGCTACATGCGCATGACCACTGCGGCCAGAGAGTATGGACAGGATGTAGCCCACGAGCGACTCTTTGGATCAATTACGGTGGACCAGCCGGGTTATGTTTATGTTTATTTGAGCAACGAAGAAACAACGAACCCATACGAAGTCTATTTCGATGCATTTAGTGTATGCAATATCAAATCTCCAGTGATACAAACGGATGATTATTATCCATTCGGGCTGACCTACAACTCTTATACGAGAGAGAATGCAACTCCACAAGATTATAAGTACAATGGTAAGGAAGAACAAACAGAGCTTGGCTTAGGCTGGCTTGACTATGGAGCTAGAATGTATGACCCTTTAATTTCACGATGGTTGGTGACTGATCCATTATCAGAGAAATATTTTATGGTTTCACCTTATGTGTATGTTGCCAATTCTCCAAATATTTTGACCGATCCAGATGGAAGAGAAATATCATTCTCATATCAGTATGATAATAATGGAATGCTTATAGGAGTGACAATAAATGTTACTGGAAAGTTGATTAATAACTCGAGTCGAAATTTGAGCGCTAAACAGCTTGAGAAACGAAAAGATAGAATTCTAAAAGGATTGAGTAATGTCAAAATAAATGGTTCGGAAAATTTTGCAGTAAAAGTAGTTGGTGATATTCAGGTCGTAAATTCTGAATCACAAATAAGCAAAACTGATCATGTATTTCGATTGGTTGATGATATAGCGAAAGTTCCTGGGGCAAATGCAAGCGCAGATTCTAATCCGGAAGGTTTCGCCCCTTTTGGTCAAAATGTAGTGTATCTTGAAAACGATTTCACTGCTAGAACTGGTGCGCATGAAGTCTTACATTCAGCCGGATTAAAACACATTGACGAGAGTAATGAAGCGGACTTTTCACCGACCTCCATTGAATATTTGCGTTATATCAGTAGCCCTAATTCTAATGCAACTAATTGTGAATGTGCGGGTAGTAAAATTGTTCAGATGTATATGAATGTTTATAAGTCCACAGATTTTCCAGGTAATATAATGCACAGGGGAGTCATGAGGGATTCGAGCGGAAATCTGATTAGTAATCCTAATGTTGGAAATAAGGTCACAAAGGGCCAAGTTGATAGAATTGTTTACAAAATTCAGAATGGTCAAATTAACGGAGGTTCTCAGAAATAGGAAAGCAATCTTATTGTTATGTCTATTGCCATCATGCGGTACAATTCGGTACACGAATAATAAGTCTACTGTGGATGATGTATTTATACGTTTTTCATCTGTGCTAGATGAAGAGAGGTGTAGTGTCAATATTAATGATTCGACCTACTTCTCAGATAGGTTAATTGTAACGGAGCGAAGTTTAGGCATTGACTTAAATAATTTTATCACACTTAAAGCATTACATAATCTTATTAAAGTTGAAGTTTCATTTTATGGGAATAGTGTTCCAGATGAAGAATTTGGACCTCAAATGCGTCTTGTGAAAATTGACACTGTAATTGACGTTAGGAAAGGAAATAAGGTGTTAATTGAAGCACGAATAAAAAGTATCAATATTAGTCAACACAGAAAAAAAATTAAAAGATACTAACCACTCTGCTCCAAGTCTTCTAACTAAATCGAAGATGCTGGCGCAAGTCTTAGGAAAGTGGGGGAGAGTTGCGTGTGACTTGTGACTTTCATGTTGTAAGTCTTCAGACTTACGAACTTGTTAATGGAGTTTTAAACATCATTGCATTGTCAATAACCATTAAAGGATAACGATTGACCAGTAAATTGCATTTTCTGTATTTGAGCAACTTGAAAACATTAGCCATCATAGGGCTTGTTATCCTGAGTCAAACGGCTTTTGCCCAATTTGATTCGTTGAAGATTTCAATCCCTTCTTTGCCTTTTGATACACTCGCTACGCTTACCGCCAAGCTGGATTCTATTGAAGCATCAGCAAGAGGAAGAATCGATAGTGTTACGCAATACTATCATAATTCGGCAGCCAAAGTTCAGGGATTAACATCGCATTACCGGCAGAAAATTGACAGCCTTAGTCATCTTAAACTGCCAACGGAAAAGTATAGTAAGAAATTAGACAGCCTTCAGAACCAGTTATTGGCTGTTAAGCAGAAAGTTGAGGGCAAGATTCAATCCATTAAACAAAAGACAACGGAGAAATTAAATTCCATTCCATTGCCTCCCGAACTTCAATCAAAAGTTTCGCAGCTCACCAGCGCGCTGGAGAGCATCAAGCTTCCGTCATTGTCTTCTGCTATTAATTCTCCCATCGATCTGAGTAATCTCAATACTTCACTCGATAAAATTATTCCGTCAGCCAATTTAAATGGTATTCCCAACGTGCCCACTGATTTACCTACTGTTAGTGGTCTGCCCGATGTAAGTAAAAGCCTGGGAGGTGTTTCTGATCTAACGAACGGTATCAGTACACATGCCAGCTCCTGGCAGGAAGGCGCGAGTGAAGTGACGCAAGGACTCAGCCAGGCAAATCAGTTAGATAAGCTTGCGGAAAGTCAGGTGATGAAAATGGATGCTGTTAAAGGATTCACAGATGCCACGGGGAACTTACCTGCCAGCCCCATGATGTCGGAAGAGGAGGCAAGGAAATTGGCACTCAGTCAGATAAAAGAAGTAGCGGTGGATCATTTTGCTGGTAAAGAAGAAGTTTTAAAATCCGCCATGGACAAGATTTCGAAATACAAACAAAAGTATTCCAGCATATCGAGCCTGAGTGAAATTCTTAAGCGCCCACCGAACCCAATGAAAGGCAAGCCCTTGATTGAACGGATCGTTCCGGGAATTCAATTTCAATTATTTCAAAAGCAAGGTAATTTCCTCACGGATATTAATGTGTATGCAGGGTATCGAGTGAATGGTCGTTTAACGACAGGCATTGGATGGAACCAGCGTATTGCCTATAATCTTGATAACAATAAATTCAATTCATCTGCTGGTGTTTTCGGACCACGTGCATTTGGTGAATTTAAACTTGGGCGTGGCTTTTCACCCCGAGCTGAGTTTGACGTAATGAATTCACTCGTGCCATCATTCGCTTCCAACTCAAAGTTAGATGACCGAAACCGGGAGTGGGTGGTGAGTGGACTGGTAGGAATCAAAAAAGAATACCGGTTTTATAAAAACATAAAAGGCACTTCAACTTTTATGTTGAATGTCTTTCATCCCCGCAACAAAAGCCCTTATCCGGATTGGTTAAATATTCGTTTTGGTTTTGAATTCCCAATGCATAAGAAGCCGAAAAAAGTTAATGGTTAATTATTTACAGTGCTTTCAGATTAAGGTCCTTACCATCCCATTAAGATATTGTCAATGTACTTCATCCGCGAGATCAGCGTGCATTCAATCTGCGCCATCAGCGGAAAAATATATTTCCTAATTCTACTGGCAATTCGTAATAAAAGAAGGGACCGGGCTCCCTGGTCCCTTCAACTTCAACTAATTACGCATCAACTGAATTCCACATTGCGAACCCTGTTGTGTCACGCCATCGCGAAGCGGTACCGTTACCTGAGGTGTAGCGGCATTACCATCGTGATCCAGCGTAATGGTACACGCAGTGGTGGATCCGACACATTGACCGCGCAACTGACAATCACCTGCCTGCGCAGGAACGTCAAACTTGCTTGTGTAGGAAGCTGCAACCATTAAATACTCAGAAGCAATTGCGCTTCCGATGGCAGCCATGAAGATGATGACTGCAAGAAGATTTCTCATTTTCATAAAGTGTAAAATTTAAGTTAACAAACTATTGACCTACTAGTTTATACAGGTGTTCGGTCTTTCTCCTGCTTTTACATGTAAAGTTCTTTACTCCGTATTCGGAGCATGTACACTGAGTTGTTTCAACCGTTCGGGAATAGCGTATGAAACAAGGTTACGCTCATAGAGCACCATCAGCCGATTGCCGACTATCCTGAAATTGCGCAGCGACTTGTTTAAATGATTCGGGATATAAAAACTGAAATTATATTTTCCATCGCCCACGCTATAGACATCAATGACGGATGACTGTTCAAAATCTTCCAGCTTCTCATTGTCAGCTGATAGTGCAGAATGCACCAGCAAAAAATCGTTCCACAAAGTACTATGGTAATTCACCATCAGGGGAGGCGATGCCATGGTTGTTGAATGCGTGGAAGAGATCGAGGCTACTTTAATTTGAGCAATGGAGATTGTATCAATGGTTTGGCCGCGATACAAAAGTTGGAGACTGGAGTCCATGACCAGAAACTGGTTGCGGTAGGTATAGAGATAAAGCAACGTGTTATTTTGTTTATTATAGTGAAGCATGCCTTCCGTACAAAAAATACCATCCCCTTGTTTTTCTAATAATTGAGGATGGAATGCAGTGGAAAAGGATGACAACGTTACTTTTCCAAGCTCGCCTTCATGTTCTTTGCTGATGGAGCGAATGGCAAATGCATTTTGATGCATCGGCAGGCAGTCAAGAAAGTAGGGTACACCTTCTCCCAGATAATTCAGGAATCTGCTTTTTAGTGTGCCATGAAAAATAGCAGGCACTGCACCATCGACAAGATAGACGTGAGGGGAGTCAATTTTGACCATGACATTCCAGAACTTTAATTGTTTCGGATTTTCAAGTGTAAGGAAGACATGCTGTGTATCCAGACGATTACTTTCAATGACCAGAAGATTCCGTGGTGCAACTAAGTTGCCAAGATAAAGTTGTGTGTTCGAATGTCCCGCGATATAATACGAGTCAAACTCGATATTGAGTGTGTCGATTGGAGTGATGGGGAAGGGCTGTTCAAAGTTCCGGCTAAAGCCATTCGTTCCATGAGCAGCGGTCGACCGGTAAAGAAGGACCAGCAACGTTATTGCACTAAGGGCAACAACAGCGAACATGGAAAGATAGGGATGGTTCTTCATCTGATTTTTATTTTTAGTTCAAAATTTTAAGCTTCATAATCCTTCTGTTGACGCGAAACCAACACCACACCAATACCCGCCAACAACACAAAGCTGAGATTGAAGATTAAATGACCGCTCCATCCCAGGCGTTGAATCACACCACCGCAGGCACAGGGAATGTGATCACTGAATTGCAGGATGGAAATAATGTATCCGGTGAACAAGACCATCAATCCAAAGGATAATACCAAGCCGTAGAATTGAAAACGTCTGAATACCAGCATCCCTGCCAAAGCGATTTCCAATAGAGGAATGAACCAGGCAATAAAATCAGCTAACGGTGTGAGCAGAGGAGACTGCCCGATTTGGACACGGAATGTTTCCATATCCAGTAGTTTACTAACGGCTGCATAGACAAACAGAAAAGCAAGCAATAGCGATATCATGTCAATGATGCGTTGACGTTTCATAGGCGGCAATTGTAATATGAAACTATCGCGAAGAAATAGGGATAAGGTTAAGAAACGACTTAACAAGGGTTAAGAAAAGCGCTTAACGTATGTTAAGATCGATCGTGCTCACGCTTCATTCTGCTCAGGGATGGAGGTGCAATGCCGAGATAGGAAGCAATGTATTCCTGCGAGACGTATTGTTCAATTTTTGGATAGCTCTTCAGCAATTTCTCGAATTGTTGCCAGGTCGAGAGATGGTGCAGATCATGAACACGCTCGCGGCTGCGCTCATAGTGTTGGCCGATCAACACGCGATAAAGATGATTGGCTTCCGGAAAGGCATTGAGTACGTGTTGCACGTTGGCATGACTGATACACAGCACTTCACTGGGAAGGGCCAGCTTTATAAATTCACGCGAAGGAACTTGTTCGATAAAACTTTTGGTGGGGAGTATGATACTCCCTTCATTCCAAAAGGATTCGACATGGATTTTTCCCTTGAGGAATGTATACGACAGGGCAAATCCTTTCTCCAGGAAATACGCATGGTCGGCAATTCGGGGTGGTTCCAATAAAACGTGTTGTTCAGGAAAAGAGAGGCTTACGATTCGCTGCACAATCGAATCTTTGAGCGCAGGAGTGAGAGGAATGATAGACGACAATACAGAAAAGAGTTTCTCCATACAACAACGGCTTGGCTAAATAGATTTAGGTTTCCTAATGAACTTATAATACTATACTCGTGAAATGTTACCATGTCCCTATGTTAAAGGATAAATAAAAATTATGAAAGCAAGTAAGACCATATTTTTTAGTCATTCGATCTGCGCGATCTGCGTGCATTCAACCAACGAAATCAGAAAAAAAAAGAATTTCGGGTGCAACATGGTCTCGTTCGTAGGAATTTCATAGTAAGGGGATCCCGCCCTGGTTCGGGATGAGACATTGCTTCGTCAGCCTTTTCAGCTTAACGCTGAAAGCTTCCTCGCTAACGCGAAACAGAAGCTACCCCTTAATCTTTGCATCACTTTCTCCTTTACTGCTACCGAAATAATACCCATAAATATCTTTCGCAATGGCCGCAGCCATACCGGTCAGGTTGCCGATAATAAAACTTTCTTCCGAACTCATTTTACCTAAACCGTGTGAAATGATAAAACCCGTGATGCTAAAGAAGGCCAGGATACCGAAGTAGGCCAATGCATTTTGAGTAAAGTTTTTTGAACCGTTCTTCAGCCGGTCGAGTTCCATTAGCCGTGCCGATTTGCGATCTTCAAATTCGGCATGAAGCAAAGCCTGCTCATGCTGACTGATTAATTCCCGCAACCGGATCTCCAGCTGCAATTTTTCTTCCCGTGCGCTAATGACTTCTTCAATAATGATTCGGGCATCGTCCATCAGCTTCCCGCTGATGAAGAGACTGTTAAAATATCCAGACATAGATGATGTTGTTTGAATGACGTTGGTAAAAGGAGTAAGGCCAATTTTTTAAAGCATCTCCACCTGCAGTTGGAGATGACTTCAAAAAGGATGATGATCACTACAGCGTACTTTCTGCTGTGGTCACGTTGCCCGGCTTGTCGCTTGCCTTCACTTCGATTTTGGTACCAACCAATGTTGCATTGGGCACCGTAGCTTTGTATTGCCAGTCATCGAACGAATCAGGTTGCAAGACGGCATCACCCTGTTCAATCACCACATCCGCTTCGTTGCGAATGATGACCTGTACCGCCACAACTTTAAAATCATCGCTGGCGCGAATGAAAAGAATGTCGCCCACCGCACCCTTGTAGCGCGAAGCATCTACAGCACTGATGGTAGGCGCATTAAGATAATCCGCCAGGGCCACTACGTAAGCACTGTGCTTGCTGTCCGTGATCCCCAGGGCATACTCCGCTTTCGCTTCCGGAATGCTCAGTTGCTTGCGTGCATACCGGACAGCTCGCAAAAATCTCGAACTCATTTCCTTCTGATGTTCAGTCGGTGTTTCGGATTTTTTCGGACGATTGCACATGATGACTTTACCGCGCACTTCGCGGAAAACGACTACATCTCCCAGCATCCCGCTGGCACCTTTCAATAAAGGATTGTTTTTGATCTGTGACATTTTGTTATTGTTTTATTTTTCACATCGGCTCGGTCAGTCAGTACACCGGTTTACGAATGACCCGCAATGCTTGTGTGTACCAACGGACTTGCTGGATCACTTTGTTTCCAAAGTAAAGAAGTGCAAATGACTCTGAATGATAGTTAATGATTTGGAATGATTGTGAATGATTTTAAAAATGGAAGGTATAAGCAAACTAATAGAGAAGGCTGAGGGAACGCTGAGAGCATAGTGAGATTTTCCCGTCTTAAAACAGAGTTCTGGACATTGAGATAAATTCCTGATTTAGGAAAGAGAAGTGAATTTTAAATCAGCGCTTCAATAGGTTGGGAGCATGACCAAACTTTTTTCTGAAGGCAGCCGTAAAGTTAGACCGGTCGCGGTAGCCCATCATGTTCGCGATGGCCTTGATGGAATGATTGGATTCGAGCAAAAGCGACTTCGCCTGTTGCATGCGGAGGTCGATGATGAAAGCCAGTATGCTGGTTCCGTAAAGTTGCCTGAATCCTTTTTTCAATTTGTGCTCGTTGATTCCTGCCAATCGCGCGAGATCAGAAACTGATCCCGGATGGGAGAGGTTTTGATGAATATGGTTATGCACTACTTGTATTCGTTGAACATCTGCATTGGGAAGAATTGAATCCTCTGAGGGTTGTGGATCATTCCATTGTTCCAGGGATATGCAAAGCAGTTCAAGGACTTTTGCTTCGATATAGATTTTACGCAGCGGACCATTATTCGCATATCGCAGAATGTCGTGGATGATCATGAGCATGGATGGTGTCAGAATGCGATCGGAGTTTGCGATTTTGGAACCGACAGGTCGCCCGGATTTGCTTAAAAATTCAGCCAGTAGAGGCAGGCCACGCCAACGCTGAAGATAGGTTTTGGAGAATTGCATAGTGAAAGGTTGGTAGTGATCTTTTGTAACGTAATACGCATATTGCTTTTCATGTATCTGAACCATGTTGTACATCAGCATGCCGTAAAAGGGATTTGCATGTTGGTTCAAGTCGTGCCGGATGTAGTGCAGTCCGATATGAACTTCACCTTCCTCAGAAGAAATGACCTCTAACGTTTCCTGCATAGCCGATAACTTCTGATTTCACATGCATTACTCCTGATTTCACACCGCACGAAGCATAGGTCGTTTTCTAAAAACAGCGAGTAATAAAAAAGCCCACATTCCTATCGCATTGTTGCAGCTTGGAATGATGGGCTCCGTATTGAAAATAATAAAATAGAAGGTCAATACCAACAGCACAGAAAGCAGGATGGTAGTGATACTCACTAAAACACGTTATGAGCAAGCCAGACGAATGCACGATACGACCCTATACACACAAAGAGTTAGCGGCACTCAATGGAGTGTCATGGCTAACACTGCAGCGATGGCTAAAACCGTATTCGGAAGAGATCGGAGAGAAGCGCGGGCACTTTTATACGGTGAGGCAGGTTGAGATTATTTTTGAGAAGTTGGGGAGGCCACCTGTATGATAACCAGGCTCTTAATGCCAATCCAGTTTAATCTTTTAAATAAAAACTAAAGTTGCAGGCATAAGTCTTTAGAAAACGGGTGAGGAGTATCGTTCATACAGTAATTCTTGAACTTTGCTAAGCAATTTTAAGATTATATTAAACAATTTAATCTCAACCGAACAGCCTGCTCAAGAGGTCTTTGACTATTTCAAAAAGACGGCTATCAAATTAGGTACAAGTGAGTGGCCGCACGTGCCATCACACAACCCTTTCGTTAGTAGAGTATTTATTTCAAAGATTTTTGAATTTTGAATTCCTTACGCTAATCTTGCATTAGCTTTATTAATCCATCTTTTCGTTATTTTATTGTGAGTCATTTGATTCCTTAAAAAGTATGAATTTATTGTTTTCATTTTTCTTCCTTCTTTCTCAGCAGAAATTTTGTAATGTAAGAAAGTAGCGCAGTGTAGCCGATACTTGTATTTTAGAGATATAAGTTTATAAGTAAGGAAATTTTATTTCAACGTAATTTATAATTGTAGCATAATGTATTTAAGATATTGCATTCTGATTTCGGTTCTCTTTCTTGTGTCCAAGAGTGTCGCTCAAGTTGATCCCCTTCAGATTAATTTGATACCGCCATCGCCAAATGCAGCTGCTCTTGGTAAGTACGGTGATACTCCTGTAAGTTTTTACACGGGTACACCCTCAATAGAGATTCCGATCATGGTTTTACCGGGTAAGGAGTTATCAGCGAAAGTATCATTGAGCTATAATGCCTCTGGCATCAGGGTTGAAGAGGTGGCTTCAAGTGTTGGTCTAGGTTGGACCCTAAATGCGGGAGGTGCGATTATCCGAACGCTCCGGGGACAACCCGATGAACATCCCACTAAAGGTATACTAAATAATGGAGTTACTCCCGATATGGTTCTAAATGCAACGCCTACACAACAGGCGAGTTATCTAGTAAGTAATAATACCGGAAATTTAGATTTCGAACCTGATATCTTTGTTTACAATTTTAATGGAAAATCCGGTAAATTTTTCCTTCAAAAATCGGGGAGCTCGTTTGTTGGATATTCTATTCCTTTTTCGGAAATGAAGATTGTGTTGGCCAATGATACGTGGACCATTACAGACTCAGATGGAGTGAAGTATATTTTTGGAACTGATGCCTTTGAAACTACATTAAGCACAACGTTAAACAGCGCTGGTCGATCTGGTTCTCGCTACTCAAACTTTAAATCAGCGTGGTTCTTAAAGAAAATAATAAGTGTTACTGGTGAAGAGATCAACTTCACTTATTTGCCTTATGAAATAAGCTTATGTCAGCGAACAAGTGAAACCTCATATGTTTGGGAATCCAGTACTTCTACGGCTACCTGTAATGTCCCCAGTACAAATTATAGCTATAATGAAACGGTAACAACAGGAGTTAGATTAGAATCCATTACCAGTGTGTTAGGGAAGATTGTATTTACTCCTGAATCAACACCCCGGCTTGATTTGCCAGGTGATTACGCAATTAAGGAGATAAGCGTCTATGATTATTCTAATGTTTTGATAAAGAAGTATGTCCTTGGCTACGATTATTTTATTTCATCAGGAGGTGCATCATTTTCGCTATGCAATGATCCTTCCCGGTATAAGCGTCTGAAATTAAATTCAGTTCAGGAAGTCGGAAGTAATGGCGAATTGATTCCTCCCTATATTTTTGGATACAACGCTGTGCTATTGCCCGATAAATTCTCGAACTCCCAGGATCATTGGGGCTATTTTAATGGAGCGGCTAATGCAACAACCCTTGTACCACCCTATACAAGAGAGACGAACGGTATTCTATTTAGATACCCGGGTGCAAACAGGGCGTCCGATGTTACAAAGATGAAAGCGGGAGTCCTGGAACAAATTACATACCCGATGGGTGGTAAAACAGTATTTGATTTCGAAGCAAACGAAACGGTTTACGATCCTGATTTTTTTCCTTACGAAATTCCCTATGTAATTCCTACCATTGCGTATGCCGGCCTTATCGCAAGTAATGGGTCTAATCAGACCATAGGATTTGATGTTAATCTTCCTGAAACGGAAGCCGGAAAATTTGGTGGCTTATTTACGTTCAGTACTCGTTACGGTGCTCCTTGTAATCCATCAACCCGATCGTGCGGGGGAATAGCCTATCTCAATAAGGTCTCTCCAGCAGGAGGTGGTTGGTCATCAGATGGAGGAACAGTTCCCGTTACAGTCAACAATCAAACTATATTTTTAACCAATGGTCATTATGAATTGACTTTGGAAGTCAGTGACCCAAATCAATCAGGCGGTATTGTTTCGACTGGAGTGAATGGTCCTGATCCTGAGTTTGTACCCCCAATTAACCGTCCTGTTGGTGGGCTCCGCGTTAAGTCAATCAAGGATTATGATGAAACAGGTTTGCAAACAAAAGCTAAGAATTTCACCTATTTAATGGAAGCTGATCCAAATAAGTCTAGTGGTATCGTTGTTTCTAAACCAGTCTACTATTATACTTTTGGAACGCTGAACAGAGATCTGCCTTTTCCCGATTTAGCTGTAATATGGGATTGCTACTTTACGGCAAGACAGGCATCAACAATGGCACCTCTGTCGACAACGCAGGGAAATGCAGTGGGTTATAAATATGTGCAGGTTTATGAGGAAGACAAAGTCAATGGCTTAACGACCACAAACGGAAAGGAAGTTTACAAATACACAACTGCGGAGGATTACCCTGACAATCACTACTATAATTATCCTTTTGCAATGCACACCAGCAAAGACTGGTTACGTGGGTTATTGCTTGAACAAAGTACATACGCAAGAGAAAATTCTTCCTACAACCTTGTTAAAAAGGTTACAAACAACTACAGTGTTGTTGATCCAAACTACAAAATGGAAATTTACGGACTGTCTATGGGCTGCCAGGTAAGTGGATTAACTGGTTGCGCAGCAATTGTGTTTACGAAGTACAAGACATTGTCTAATTGGTACAAACTGGACAACACAATTGAACAAGTGCATTCCACGGAAGCGGATTTTGTGCAACAAAGAAACTATTACTATGATCATCTTGGCGTCCATACTTTTTTGTCAAGATCCGAAATCAATAACAGTAAGGGCGAGATTCAAAAAAATGTTGCGAAATATCCTTTAGATTATCAGGCGGGTGTTTCTTCTGATATTGATAATCTGGTGGCAAATCGGGTTATAGAAAAACCAATTGAGCAGCAAGAGTGGGTTAATGGTGCCATGGTAAAGGGCCAGATTTTTAGCTACCAGGTAATCAATGGAAAGGTTTACCTGAAAGGAAACTACTTAATTGAAACTACACAACCTTTGAACTTTACAGAGAACAAGACAAATGGTTTGTTTACCGATTTTCTATCGACATCAGCTTACAAGGAACAGACTAAAATTACAACCAACCCAACAACCGGAAACGTAACTGAAATCCAGAATAAACCCAATCAACTAGTTACGAGTTTCGTTTGGGGCTATGGTGAAAAACTCCTGGTTGCTCAAGCAGAAAATGCAACATTCAATCAGATTTATTATCAGGGATTTGAAGACACCGGTACGGTTGGTATCGCTAAAACTGGAAGGAAATTTTATAATAGTGGACAATACACCATACCATTTTCTCCTCCTGCCGATGGAAAAAGTTACCTGATGTCATATTGGTACTGGTCAGGTGGAGTTTGGAATTTTAGAACAAACATCCCATTTAATGCCTCTATCAATCAAGGTACACAACTGGACGACATCCGCGTGTTTCCCTCTGACAGCAAGATGACCACTTACACCCATGATGCACTCGTAGGTGTGACATCGGTTACCGACTTTAACAATCGAATTATATTCTTCACGTACGACCCATTTGGTCGCTTAAAGTATACGCAAGACGATAAGGGTAATCTGGTAGAAAGTTATAATTATAAATATAAGAATTGACGTTTGGAGCAATCGGAATGATAATCGTGCTGCTTTAGCTCTGCAATTATGATTTATCGAACAGAGTGCTTTCAATAAACCTTTGAGTAATGAGAAAGAGGAAAAGTATTAAATTAGCATTTATTTTTATTGTTTTGGCAGCTACAAAATTGTACGGTCAAGCAATACAGGGTGTGAGTCCGGTTTATTTGAATTCCACACAGACTTATACTTATACAAGTACCGCATCATTCGACCATCTTTGGGTAATCACCAAGGGAACAAAAATTACTGAATCTCAAAATGGTTTAGTGTATTCCGTGACCGTTTTATGGACTTCTGTTGGTACCGGTAACATTAAGATACAGGAATTTACAGACGTTCACGGAGGAGCAACAATAACAAGATCCTCTCGCAATATTACGATCAATAGCTGTCCGGTTATTACAGCACCCACAGTGAATAATGGTTCTCGCTGTGGTGCTGGTGCAGTTTCATTAAGCTGTACAGCTCCTGGGGCTGGTTTGGATATCCGATGGTATCAGACTTCAGTTAGTACGGTTGTACTTGGAACGGGAACATCTTTCACCACACCCAGTATTTCCTCAACGACAACGTATTATGCTGCAGTTTATAATATCGCTAGTGGTAGCTGTGAAAGTGGAAGAACCCTGGCTACCGCCACGGTCAGTTCGGTATCCACTGCGAATGCCGGAATGGATCAACTGAGTGCCTCAACATGTGGTTTAACAAGTGTAACTCTGTCTGCCAATACACCAACTTCCGGTGTTGGAAGCTGGAGTATTGTCAGCGGATCAGGTGGTTCTTTCGGAAATTCATCAAGTGCCACATCCACATTCAGTGGAGTAGCGGGATCTACTTATACCTTGCGTTGGACGATCAGTAATAGTCCATGTACTCCATCAACAGATGATGTAGTGATTACCTTTAATAGAAATCCAACCCAATCAAATGCGGGAACCGATCAAACGGGCGCATCAACATGCGCTTTAACCACTATAACTTTGGCAGCCAATACACCGACTGTAGGTGTAGGGTCCTGGAGTATAGTAAGTGGAACAGGCGGGTCTTTCGGAAATGCTTCAAGTGCCACCTCTACGTTTAGTGGTGTAGCAGGATCTGCTTATACCCTCCGCTGGACAATCAGCAATAGTCCTTGTTCGGCTTCAACAGATGAGGTAATTATTATCTTTAACAGAAATCCATCGCTCTCCAACGCGGGAGCGGATCAAACCGGTACATCCACGTGCGGGTTAACTAGCGTAACTTTGGCCGCTACTACACCAGCCGTTGGGACAGGGGCCTGGAGTGTCGTAAGCGGAACAGGCGGTTCGTTTGGAAATGCATCAAGTGCTACATCTGCGTTTAGTGGAGTAGCTGGCTCGACTTATACATTACGCTGGACAATTAGTAATAGTTCGTGTACCCCATCAACAGATGATGTAGTGATTGTCTTTAATAGAAATGCAACCCAATCAAATGCAGGAGCTGATCAGACCGGTACATCCACGTGCGGATTGACGAGCGTTACTTTGGCGGCCAATACACCGACTGTTGGTTCAGGCGCCTGGAGTGTGGTAAGTGGGACAGGCGGCTCTTTCGGAAATTCATCAAGTGCCACCTCAACGTTCAGTGGAGTGGCAGGATCTGCTTATACCTTACGTTGGACAATAAATAATATTCCGTGTACTTCTTCTGCGGATGATGTGGCTGTAAAGTATAATACGGATATAGCGTTCTGTGTGAATAAAAATTTAATAGTAAAGAATACTTTTTTTGTTGAAGGATTAACTGATTTAAGTACGACCACGGATTTACCAATAACGAAGAAAGCACAAACAATTCAATACTTTGACGGCTTAGGCAGACCTATTCAATCGATCAATAAGCAGGCATCACCAAATCAAAAAGATATTGTTCAGCCTCTGGTATATGATGCTGTAGGCCGTGAGACCAGGAGATATTTGCCATATGTTAATGCATCTGCTTCGAATGGTTATTATCAGCAGGTAACGTTTGATGTCACTGGAAATTACACAGGTGTATCCGGTAACACCTATGCGAATAATGTAGCTGGCAAAATTGCACAAGACTCCAGACCTTTTTCAGAAACAATTCTTGAAGCATCACCCTTAAACCGGCCGTTGCAGGATTATGGACATGGAAATGATTGGGGCCCTGGAGTGGGAGGGAGCAATAAATTTGTGTCACATCAATACCTTATTAATGTTCACACCGTGCTTGCTCACGCCAGCCAGGAGAAAGTAATTGCGTGGAAACTGGATGCCGGAGGACTGCCCATCCGTGTGAGTGCCGTTTCAAATTATATTGAAGTGGGTGGCTATTACAGCACGGGCCAACTTTCCATTAAGGGCACAATTGACGAGCAAGGCAATGCTGTTCGGGAGTACACTAATAGATCGGGACAAGTTATACTGAAGAAAGTACAGGCGATAGCCAACACAACGAATCTGAACAGCACAGCCGATTGGGCGCTGACGTATTATATCTACGATGACATAGGGAATTTACGGTACGTTTTTCAACCTGAGTTAAGCAGAGCAATCCATACAACTGACACGTATGTCGTAAATGCCAATGGAACAGACCTGAACAACTTTGCTTTTCAATACAAATACGATGGCCGTAGACGAATGATTGAGAAGCGAGTTCCGGGAGCCGACTGGATTTACATGGTCTATGACAATCGCGATAGATTAGTATTAACCCAGGATGGTATTCAACGAACGCCCAAGCAATGGACGTTTACCAAATATGATGCTTTAAACCGCCCTATTCTTACTGGTATTTATACGCATGGTACCGTTGTTACGCAGGCGGACATGCAAACTGCAGTGAATCTCTACTACACCAACAACCCAACATTGTGGTCGGAGAGCTACTCAGTCAGTGGCCCAATTCATGGCTATAGTAATGTTTCATATCCTTTAGTAACGGATGTGAATTCTTACCTATCCGTAACCTATTATGATAACTATGATTTTCGATCAGCCTGGTTAGGTGATTACACGTATTATAGTGATGCGCTTACCAATACAAGCTTAACAGGCACCTACACGCAAGTTGCAACAGATGCCGAAAATCAAAAAGTAGTGGGACTGGTAACAGGCTCTAAAACAAAAGTGCTGGACGGTGGCGTGACGGGTGGCTATACATGGCTTAAAACCATTCAGTACTATGACAGTAAGTACCGTTTGATTCAGGTAAAGGCCGATAACTACAAAGGAGGAATTGAACGCACATCAAACTTGCTCGATTTTACAGGCAAGGTACTAAAATCAAAATTGACTTTTGAGGAAAGGGATGTGATGTGGAAAGATAAAATAGGTGCCACGGTTGCGGGAAATAAAATTACGAGAACAGTAACTGGTTCTTCCTGGAGTGTAAGCGGAGCCGCTTCTGAGCAACAATTACCCGCGGGTCAGGATGGATGGATGGAGGTCGTTGCTTCGGAGACCAATTTATACCGAATGGTGGGCTTATCCGATGCGAATACTGATGCGAATTTTACGTCTATCGATTATGCATGGTCGATGACGAATACCGGGCAGTTAATGATTTATGAGAATGGTACCTCGCGTGGAACATTTGGAACCTATGTTTCCGGAGATATTCTTCGTATTGAACGAACGGGAACATCTGTAAAGTATTACAAGAATGGGATATTAAAACATTCATCAGCAATAGCCTCTTCTACATTGTTGATTGTAGATGCTGCGTTGTATGACTTGAATTCAACTGTAGCGGGAGTACGCACTTCCTTCAGTGCAAACTCAAAATTTATTCAGCGGACTTTTGAATACGATCACGCGGGAAGATTAGTCAAAACATGGCACCAGATCGATGCAGGAGGAACCAATGTTCTTCTTAGCAAAAACGAATACAATGAACTCGGTCAGTTAGTCGATAAGAAACTACACAGCACACTCGCTGATGGATCAAACAACAAGCAGTCTGTTGATTACCGCTACAACATCCGAGGATGGTTAACCTCAATGAACAATGCTTCGCTCATAGCGGATGCTACGAATGACGATGCCACCGATTATTTCGGTATGAGTTTGTCATATAATACCGTTGATACTGATCTTGCCAATACAGCGCTCTATAATGGTAACATAGCCGCAATGAAATGGAGTAACTATCCGGGAACGGGGACTACCAAACAAAAAGGATATACCTATACGTATGACGCGATGAATCGCATTGCCGGTTCAACCTTCAAGGAAAAAACATCTTCATGGGCAGCCGCAGCAAACTATGGTTTCGGGGAGACAGGTTACACCTACGATTTAAACGGCAACATCAAAACCATGCAGCGCAACGACAAACGTGGCACAGCCTGGATGGATAACATGACCTATGATTATGGAGTAGCCGGCTCAACACAAAGTAACAGACTATTAAAAGTATCCGATGCCGGAGATAAGTTTGCCGGCTTTGTGGATGATCCTTTTAATAACGCGACTAGTGATTACACCTACGATGTAAACGGAAACATAACGCGCGACTTGAACAAAGGCATAGGTACTTCTCTTGCTGATGCAACGAATATCATTACCTACAACTATTTGAACCTTCCTGAAACGATAACAAAAGGTGGGAACAATGTTCGCTACATCTATGACGCCACTGGCCGCAAGCTTTCTCAAGTAGTAACGTTTGGCACCACGCAAAAACAAACCGATTATGTTGGTGAGTTTACATACGAGAACGATGCCTTGCAATATATCAGCCACGAAGAAGGTCGCATTGCTATTGCTGCTACCAAATTGATTTACACCGATGCCTGTGAAAATCTTTCTTCCGTTACAGCCGCAAATGCCAACACAGCACTTTCATTGGTAACGATAAATGGTACAAAGTATATTAATGCCAAAGCTACTGTTGCCGGATCAGGAAATGGCATATTCCCAATCGGATCAATACCCTTTAATGTAGTTGCAGGCGAACGTTACCGCGTTCATTTAAAAGGTTATCGCACCGGGACGAGCCCTGCATACTTACTTGTCAAGGTAAATGGCACTGCGATAAATTCTCCGGGTACATCATTGCCTTCGAATGCCACTTCAGAATCGTGGGTAGAACAAATTGTAACCATTTCCACAAGTGGTACGCTTCAGGCCGGGGCGGTTTGGAATACAGTAACACTAAACGAGAATCTTTATGTAAATGAATTTGAGATCACCAAGCTAACGGCCGATGCCTATACTTCATTGAATCTCGTAACCAATGGTAGTGCTGAAAGCCTCACGAATTTTGCACCCAATCAAAATGCTATTCTTTCACCATATTCAACCGGTGCAGAGAACTATCTAAAAGTTACCTGTAATCAAACCACCAGCTCTCCTGGGTTCCTTACTTCGCTCATACCGGTAACGACTGGAAAGAAATATCAGTTACGGTTGAAAGGATATCGATCAACCAATACGGCTTACCTTTATGTGGTCAGTAACACAGGTACTAACGTTTTGTGGTTAACAACTCTTCTGCCTTCCGGGTCTGCGAACGAAAACTGGGTCGCTGCCGAATTTACAGTACCTGCCGGAATAACCGGTGTAAAGGTTGGCGCTTTATGGAGTGTAGCGGCATTGAATGAAACCATGTACATTAATGATGTACAGCTTTATCCTATTGATGAAGCAACCCAAACCTATCCACAAACAGCTCCCGAATATCAATACAACCTAAAGGATCATTTAGGAAATGTGAGACTTACATTTACCACCAAACAAGAAACGGAAACCAGTCTTGCTACAATGGAATTAGCCAGTCGTACAAAGGAAAGTGCAAAGTTTTTACGCTATGATAAAGTAAGGATTGTAAACACCTCACCGTTGTTTGATCATACCAATGGCACTGCGAATGGTTCATGCATACGACTAAGCGGTGTAGCTGATGAAAGGATAGGACTTGAGAAGACTCTTGCCGTAGGGCCAGGTGATGTAATCAATATGGAAGTATATGCTAAGTACCTGGATAAGGATCAGATTAACTGGACACCACTCCTGGCATCCATAGTAAATCCAATATCTTCAGGTAATGCGTCAGCAGTTACAGATGGACTACGTTACGCTGGCAATTCAACTACTCCTTATCCCTACACCGGAGTAAATAATACCTCAACAAGCAATGGCAGTGGCCCAAAAGCCTATTTGAATTACATCATGTTCGATAAGGATTTCAATGTGATTCTTCCCGCAACAGATCCAAGTCAAACAAATTATGTACAGGTGCCACTAGTGGCAAAAGAAAGTGGTGCAAATCTGGATACGAATCCGAATGGTGTGCCGCATGCGTTGCTATCTGCTTCTGTCACAGTAAAGCAGCCGGGGTATATGTTTGTTTATTTGAGCAACGAAGAAGGTACTCCTGTCGAAGTATACTTCGATGATTTTAAAGTAGACCACATTAAATCTCCGGTGATACAGACGGATGATTATTATCCGTTCGGTTTGCAATACAACTCCTACACTAGAGAGAATAGTTTCAAGAATCAATATCTGTACAACGGTGGAGCAGAGAGACAAGACGAATTGAGCTTGGAGATTGACTTGACAAAGTTTAGAGCGTATGATCCTGCAATGGGCAGATGGTGGCAGGTTGATCCTAAGGCTGATAAAGAAGGTCAAGAGATTTGGAGTCCCTACAATTATGCTTTTAATAATCCAATAAGATATAATGATCCTGATGGTGATTGTATCCCTTGTTTAATGGCCCAGCTTTCTGTAAAATACTCTACAATCGTAGCTAGCTTTAAGTCTAGTTCATCAACAGGAGCAGTGAACAGGTTAATGACTAATAGCTCAAGCACTGGGCAAAAAAGTAATGGGGGTACAGGTAGTCAGTCTACATCAATTAATAAGGTCGTTGAAAATAAAACAATGGCAACAATGGGCGATGCTAAAATTGTTGCTGATAATACTGCAAAAAACACCAAGGTACTCACCAATGAGGTGAGCAAAGATGGATTGACATTGGCTAAAGCTGTTGGTACGGGTCTAGAAGTAACGGGGGTGGGGGTTTTACCAGGCGCAATAATAAACACCGTAGCTGGTGCGCTTGATGAAACCAGACAAGTAGCCTTCGAAGGTAAATCAGCGTCAGAGGCAGGGACTACTGTAGCAATTGACGGGGCTATTGATTTAGCTTTTGGTGGAATGGGATCTGCAGCAAAATCTACAGTTGAAGGGGCAGGAAAGCAAACATTTGACAAAGCAGTAGATGCGTATGATTTTAGTTTTAGCAATTTATTCCAATGGGTAAGTGATAAAATTCGTAGTACAGACGATAAAAAGAAATGATGAACTGGAATACATTAATAACTGGCCTTATGTCGCTGGTGCTTGGATTAATTGGCCTGATCATTAAATCTAACTTAAAAGAGAGCCAAAGAGGCTCAATGACAAGTGCTCAAGTTATAACTGGCACCTATGCTCTTTTAGGAGCAGGCATTTTTTTGATTATCTGGTCACTTTTTTCAGAGTAGAAAATGGGTTTACGTCTTACGTCCTTGATAGGAGTTTTAACAGGAGTTTTTTTTATAGTAGGCTTTGCGATATTGTTCATCCTGAATCCTCTGGCTTATGAGGAATTAAACAATCTGAGTTTAGCTTCTTACAACATCCTTGGAATGAACGCAAGGGTATGGGTAACATCTGTATATGTCATAACTGGGTTGTTGAACATAGTTTTTTGTGTGGGCCTTTTGAAAGATAAGAAAAGCAATTCTGCTGGCTTAATTGGAAAAATACTGCTCATCGTTTCGGGCGTGACTTGGTTGAGCTTTGGCCTTATGGATTATAATCCGATTACGGACATCGCAAACCATATATTGCTGATTAGATTAATAATTATGATTACAGCCAACTTTATTGGCCTTCTTTTATTGAGCGTTGAGTACGATAGAATAGTAAAGGACAAATTTTTAAAGTGGTTCACATTGTCGAGTGCAGCCCTGATATTGTTTATAAGTATTCTGAGCATTTTTTTTTATAACGATGATACATGGGTAAGAACCAATGTATCATTAACAATATACTTCGTTTGGTTTGCAGTGTTTGGTGCACGCACTCTGCGTAAAGAATCAACCTCAATCTAGTCCCAGACTTCTAGCTAGCTAAATAAATAATAAACAGTTGCTGGCGCAAGTCCCCCGTCTGGTCTAAGTGCTCTAATGTAAAACGTGGATGCTGGCGCAAGTCTTAGGAAAGTGTGTGAGGGTTGCGCGTGACTTGTGCCTTTCATGCTGTAAGTTTTCAAACTTACGAAGCAGTATTGTCAGGAGCAGTCTGAAGACTGCAAATATGGTAGGCACAAGTGAGCAACAGCGCAAAGCCAACACACAACACTTGCGCCAGCAATTTTGGTTATTGTAAATTTCCCCTGTCTGGTCCAAGTCTTCCAACTAAAAAACAATAGCTGCTGGCGCAAGTCTTAGGAAAGTGTGTGAGGGTTGCGCGTGACTTGTGCCTTTCATGCCGTAAGTTTTCAAACTTACGAAGCTGCATAGTTTAGGAACAGTCTGAAGACTGCAAATATAGTAGGCACAAGTGAGCAGTCGCGCAAAGCCAACGCACAACACTTGCGCCAGCAATCTTAGTTATTGTACATTTCCAGGCTTCATTGTATTTTCGAATATTCAATACCGTTAGCATGAGCCGCAAATATAAAATCCGCGATCAGGATAAATTATACTTTGTCACCTTTACCATAATTAACTGGTTGGATGTTTTCATCCGTAAAGAATACAGAGATATTTTTCTCGATAGTATTCGCTATTGTCAACAAAATAAAGGATTAGAAGTATGTGCCTATTGCATTAAGAGCAGTCATGTCCACATGATCATTGGTAGGAATGGCGAGGCGAGCTTAGAAGGACTTATTCGTGATGTAAAGAAATACACTTCTATTAAAATCATTGAGGCAATACAAAACAATTCTAAAGAGAGCAGGAGAGAACTTCTGCTTTGGTTATTTGAGCGAGCCGGGAAGCGTAACGCCAATAATGTTACCTATCAGTTTTGGCAGCAACACAATCATCCAATTGAATTGGCAACAAATGAAATGATTGATCAGCGATTGAATTATATACATAACAATCCGGTAGAAGCAGGTATAGTCTTATCGCCTGAACATTATTTGTACAGTAGTGCGATAAACTATGCTGGTTTGCCTGAAAAGTTGATTGACGTTGTATTGATTTAGGGAAGGCAGTCTGAAGACTGCGAGCATGACAGGCACAAGTGAGCCACGCTAAACGCCACCGCACCAACACGTGCGCCAGTGCAGTTATTGCGGTAAGAAAGGGATGTTGGAAATAGAGTTTATGGATTGAGTGACTGCAATGGAAGTAATCCCGCTTGAAGCGGGACAGGCATTCCATCCGGAGTTTTTCAACTTAGTATGTTTCTTGGGAAGCGCACGGAAGTAACTTCCGCGCGAGATTGGGTAAGTGCAATGGAAGTAACTTCCATCTGAAGATTTTCAACTTAGTATGTTTCTTGTAAAGCGCACGGAAGTAACTTCCGCGCGAGGTGGCATTTATATAGATAGTGGTTTATATTTGTCGTTCTCAACCAAGGCTCCGAAAGTATTTTTTACAAATGGAATGGACTATACAAAATTGAACTATTGAGTTGTGTAACGATTCTTGTATGGAGCCAAAAGAATTCATTCACCTTAGTGATCAATTGAAATCCGGAGACAATACGCGGTTAAAGTTCATTTTTGAGGCGAATTCAGCGTATTGTATTAATCGGCTTTTAGCCGAACACAGCTGCTCATTTGAAGATGCTCAGGATATCTATACCGAGGCAATTTTGAATTTTCGAGAGAATATCGTCACCAATAAGATTGAATTTCTAAAGGACACAAAAGCGTACTTGTATGCTACGTGCAGAAACTTACATTTGGTCAATCTTAAAAAAAAGGAACGTGTTCATCAGGCAGTCTTCGAAACGTACGATACCAGTTACGCAGAGGATTTTGATGACCATGAGCAAGTGTGGTATCGGGAGCGATTGTCAAAATTAACGGAAGAAGCAATGGCTTCTTTGCCCGATAAATGCCAACAAATCTTAAAAGCATTTTATTTTGATAAGCTGAACATGGATGAAATCGCAAACAAAATGAGTTTTACGAATTCGAATGTAGCGAAAGTTTCGAAGTCACGATGCTTTCAAAAGCTTATGGATAAAGTAAGGGAACTTCAGTCCAACACTTCAAACCTAGAATAATTGTGATACGGGAAGATGACAAGGCACTGATTGAGAAGTTTATCGATAACGATTTAACGGCCGAAGAGTTGTTGCTTTTTAATTCACGAAAAAAGGATAGTGCCTTTTTAAATGAATTGAAATTTCAGCAGACAGTCGTTGAATCCATCCAGCTCATCCATCGGAAAGAGGAAAGGAGCCGACTGAAAAACATGCTCATGAAGCCCGCGCCAAAAAGCAAGCCTGTACTTCATTTGAAACACTGGCTTGGCATAGCAGCTTCTATTATATTGTTGGTGGCCACCATTTTTTTTGTGTCGCGAAACACAGCGACTCCACAATCCTTGTACGTAACCTACTACAAACCTTATCCGATTAATCTGACGCGGGACGAAACGCAACTGATGCCGGCTTTCACTGCGTACTATTCACAAAACTACGAGGAAGCCTCTGTGCTGTTGGAAGAATTGCTTTCACAGAAAGACAATGACTTTTCCCTTTCACGAACACACATTCTATTGGGCAATTGTTATTTGAACACGGATCGTTTGGATAAAGCGCTGGTTCATTTCAAAGCGGCTATGAATTCTGACGATCCTATTCTTAAACAACATGGCCAGTGGTATTATGCGCTGGTGCTTTTACGACAGGACAAGATAGATGAAACTAGCCAATTGCTTTCCGAAGTCGTTCAGTCCCGGTCATTGTATGCAACCCAGGCCCAGGCACTGTCGGATGCCCTAAAGGAAATTCAATAGATTACTTACGATAGTGTTTATGATGTATTTGAAAAGTTTCTCTTTTTTTCTGGCATTCGTGTATTCATTTGCCTATGCCGAGCCATCGGATACGGTTCGCGCGAATCACTATATGAAAAAGGCCGAAGCATTCTCTGCGAAGTCGGGTTACGACAGTGCCATTGCGAATTGCCGTAGGGCACTTGTAATTTACCAAGGTCATTCACTATGGTTAAAGCAGACAGAGGTGTACAATTTATTAGCCGAAAATTTCAAGAAGATTTCAAATTATGACGAATCCATAAAATGCGCACAGCAAGCATTACAGATTAGTAATCAACATCTCGAAAAGAATAATGAAGAGGAGGCACGGGCCTTTTCTGCTTTAGGTAACGCGTACGGTTTTAAAGGAGATTATACCCGTTCTCTTGAAATGAATAACAAAGCACTTTCAATTCTCATCCATATTTACGGAGACCATCATCCACGGGTAGCCAAAACCTACCAGGATATACGATTTGTCTATTATTTCATTAAAGATCTTACCCTTGCGCTTGAATATGATAATAAAGCACTGTTAATTTTTAAGGAGAATTATGAAAGCAATCATCCTGCTATTGCCAGTTGCTATATGAACATCGGAAATATATACAGCATGATGAATGAAAATGATAAAGCGTTCATAAACTTTGATAAAGCACTTTCTATTTATAAAGTGCGGTCGGAAGACCCGCTCGCTATAGGAGGTACCTATAACAGCCTGGCTATACTCTATAAAAGGAAAGGCGAACTGCAAAAGGCCCTTGAATATCATCAGAAAGGACTCTCCGTTTATAAATCGATTGTGGGTGAACGGCATCCCTTTGTGGGTTTATATTATCGGAATATTGGCGATGTATATCGATTGATGGAAAAAAAGGATTTGACCGTTGAGTACTACCTGAAATCGATAGCCGTTCTTAAAAATATTTTTGGTGAAAAGCACCAGGCGATCTGCGCTACGTACGTTTATCTCGCCCGGATGTATGATGAACAAGGCGATTATGATCATTCGCTTCTGTACTTTCATTTGGGAGCTGTAGCGAATACATTCAATTTTAGTAATCCGGATCCGTATACAACTCCGACCGTTTCCAATTGCCTCGGCATCGGTGATCAGTGGATTGTTATTAACGGGAAAGCGATGGCCTTGATGAAGAAATATGAAAACAGTAAAAAACTAACCGACCTGAAATTTGCTTATTCGTGTTACCAGGTTCTTGATTCACTTTTGGATTTGTCGAGGGATGCCGCCAGGAATGAGAACGACAAGGTAATCCGGGGTGAGTTCTCTGTCATGTCGTATGAAGGCGGTATTGACGCCAGTTTAAAATTGCATCAGATCAGTCATGATCCACACTATCTTGCCATGGCCTTTTATTTTTCCGAGAAAAATAAAGTCGGCACATTAAAGCAAATGATGCGCGATATCGCAGCAAAGCGTATCGGCATCATTCCTGACGAATTGCTTTCTCTTGAAAAAAGAGTGAAAGCGAACAAATCATCGTTGCAATCTGCGCTACTACAGGAAAAAAACAAGACCGTATCCGATACAGCAAAGATGAAAGACCTAACCTCTCAACTTTTTGATATCAACCGTCAGTTTGACTCACTTACAAATAGCCTTGAGAAAAATTATCCGCAATATTACGAACTCAAATACCAGCATACTGAAATCGGTCTGAGCAGCCTTCAGCGTCAGATAAAGCGTGGGAGCATGGTATTGGAATATTTTGAGGGCGTTAAAAACATTTATGTTTTTGCCATCACGTCCGATCAGTGTCATACGTTCACCATTCCAAATGATTCTGTTTTCAGTGATCAGCTAACGAATCTGCGGAAAGCGCTTGTATTGGATGAACATGCAAATCCAACGACAGCTACAAAGTCATTTACGCAATTTAATGAATCGGCATTCGGGCTATACAACCTGCTGGTAAAGAATTCTTTTGAGAACATAAAGCAGAAGTCGGATATCACAACGTTGATCATTATTCCCGATGGGCGATTGAATTATATACCCTTCGATGTGTTGTTACAAACGGAGGCCTCGGTGCCTGTTGGAAATTATGCTGATCTTAAATATTTGATTAAGGATTATACGATTGCCTATGGATATTCAGCAACCCTAACGTTTGAGGAAAACGCAAAAGCACGAACGGCATCATCAAAGCGAGGATTGATTTCGTTTGCCCCTTCGTATGAGAAACCAGATTCTGTTCATGCTCTCGCTTTAGGACGTTTGAGAGATGATGTGTTGCCATTAAAATGGAATCAGAAGGAAGTAATTACTTTGTCTGGAATAATGAACAACGATCATTTCCTGGCTTCGGAAGCAACGGAGTCACAATTCAAAAAAATGGGAGGGCAATACAACGTCATCCACCTGGCCATGCACGCACTGATTGACGATGAAGATCCCATGAATTCAAAGCTTGTTTTTTCTAATCAAACGGATTCGACCGAGGACAGTTATTTACATGCCTTTGAGTTGTATAACATGGAGCTGCATGCTCAACTGGTTGTACTAAGCGCCTGCAATACGGGATATGGAACGTTGAGAAAAGGAGAGGGGCTCATGAGTCTGGCAAGAGCATTCGCTTACGCAGGAATACCTTCGGTTGTGATGACACAATGGAAAGTGGATGATCATGCCACGGGAGAGCTAATGGAATATTTTTATCAGAATCTGGCCGAGGGTATGAATAAAAGTGAAGCGCTGCGGAAAGCCAAATTGAAATACCTCTCCACCGCCAACCCGGCAGCAGCACACCCCTTCTTTTGGGCATCGTTTGTGAACATCGGAGATGACAGGCCCGTCATAGAAAGCTCAAACTACTGGTACTGGTTTATCGGTTTGGTTATGCTTTTGGTTCTGTTTAGTGTAGTATGGAAGATTTCAAGAAAATCCAAAATTGTTCATACCTGAGATAGCTAATTCCTTATTTCTCGTTCCATTTTTAGCAGTGATTAACACGCAAGTATTACGTTGTTGAATTATTCTTTGCCACCTGAATGATTAGTGTCACAAGTGCGATATTCATTCTCCCTTCTTAATAGTTGCCCCTTAATCTGTTAGCGGTTATTGAACTTTTGGAAATAATTCTCAAAAGGGATGTTAACCTTTTCCCGAAATAGTTACTTAGAGACAGATGGGTGTAACAATTCATAGTGCTTTCTACTTATCAAAATTTTCTCATAAGACCGATATGACTAAACTATTCACTGGCGTAAGCCGATTGCTTTTCATCTTTTTACTTTTTCACATTTCGAACTTACTTCAGGCTCAGCCTTCTCCCGGAGAGAATCCTACGCTTACGAAGACCATCCCGGCATCCCCGAATGCAGCCTCCTTGGGTAAGTTTGGTGCAAATCCGGTTGGCTACTATACTGGTGTGCCTCAAATTAGCATACCCTTATATGAAGCAACATCAGGTGATATCTCTGTTCCTGTTTCACTTGATTATCATGCCGGTGGTGTTAAAGTAGAAGATTTAGCACCATGGGTAGGTACAGGCTGGAGTTTAAATGCAGGTGGTGTTATTACAAGGACAGTAAGAGGCAGTGCTGATGACAGCCACAATGAATTATACGGTTCATATGCAAATACGATAAATTATTTGTTGGATCCTTCCCATACTTCAAGTGAATTGAATGCTCGATATGGTGACGTTTTTAATGGCAGGGCGGACACAGAACCTGATATTTTTTATTTCAATTTTGGAAAGTATAGCGGTAAATTTTTCATTGGTGAGGATGGGATAACGGTGTATACTATGCCTCAGCAAAAAATTTCCATTGTAAAAACCAAGTTAGTTGAAGTTGACCGTTGGACCATCACCACTCCAGATGGTATAAGTTATGTGTTTGGAAAAAGCGCAGATGGTCTACGAAATGGTATTGAGTATAATGATTCTTATTCGGTTTGTGATTTTGCAGGTGAAGGTTATATCAGTAATAAGGAGATAAGCTCCTGGTTCCTGGTGGAGATCAATTCCCCAAGAGGTTTTCAAGTCACCTTTGATTATGATTTAGTAAACTACAACTTTCGCACGTTGGGTAGTGAGAGCTATTATTATAAAGATTGGTCCAATCCAGATAATTGGCGGCCTGAGTGCCAGGATGTGAGCACCCGCTGTTATAATAGGAATCAAATGGATGGAAGGCGTTTAAAAAGAATTAATTTCTTGCAAGGTAAGGTCGAATTTGACGTAAAGTCTACCTATCGCCTGGATGTTGATGATAAAGCGCTTGAATATGTTCGGATATTCAGTGGAGTAAGCACCACACCATTTAAGTATTATAAATTCTATTATAGTTATTTTGGCCCGGGCACCATTCCGAGTGAATCACCATTTGGGCAGGGCAATGGTGTCATTGATGGTTCTCCTCATCGGTTAAAGCTTTTATCGTTAACGGAATATGGCAGCGATAATTCCGCTAAGTCACCTTATTTTTTTTATTACAATGAAACACAACAATTACCGAGACGGATTGATGTCGATTTCACTACACCCTTAACATGGGGTCAGGATCACTGGGGATATTTTAACGGGCGACCTCAAAGTCTAAACATTATTGGAATGCCCACTCTGATTCCGACCATCTATGCTGATTTTGGGTTGGGCAATACTAACAATCGGGAAATAAAAGGAGCGGAACGTGCCTCGATAGAGCCCGCTATGTTGGCGGGTTCGTTGGAAAAGATCGTGTATCCCACCGGTGGCTCGACAGAATTTGTCTTCAAGGCAAATAAAGTTCCATCAAGTCAGTTTACATCCATATATCTGCAGCCCGGTAGGGCCGGTGAGGGGAAGGCTCTTATGACGCTTCCAGGAGCCAGCGTTGTAACGGGTCAAACATTCGTTGTGAATTCTACCTTGAATATCAATGGAAGCTATGGTGCTTTTGCTACTGTGTACGCACAAGACCACGCAACGGGTGCAGGTGCATGTACTACCAGCGATCCTGCTGTAACGCGAACGATTTACAAGGCATCCGACAATAGTGTTGTGTTTGCCAACGGAGTATTGGCCCATGGTGCTCAGATATTCATTCCAAATGGATCGTATTATATCAAATTGGAAAAGAAACCAAATTACAACTGTACTGTATCCATATTTGATTTTAAGGTTAACTGGACCGAGTATACCAGTGGATTGGGTAGTAATGTTACCGATGCAGCTGTAGGTGGTTTGCGTGTGGAAAAGATTACGGACTATGACGGCATTGATCACGGGCATGACAAAATAAGAGTATTCAAGTATCAGAAATTTTCAGATCCCTCCGTTTCCAGTGGTGCATTAGTAAGTTTTCCAAGATACAACTGGGCCCCGGGGGAAAGGTATATTATTTCTTTTATTCAAGCTTTCTATCCTGCTGGTGCTTCTGCATGCACTAATGTACCTTTTGAATGCCCATTTTTTGTCTGGCAATCGAATTCCAATTATACTTTAGCAACAACGCAAGGATCTGTAGCCGGGTACACTAATGTAACCGTTGAGGAAGGGCTGAATGGAATTAACGGAAAGACTGAGTACACGTTTACCAGTGCTGATGGCAACCCGGATCTATCGTATAGCTCTATCTACTATAATTATGGATCCGTCTATAAATTCCCTTTCCCCTCCTTTGGAGATGTGGAGTGGAGACGAGGTGTTTTAATGACTGAGACTACTTATAAAAACAGTGCCGGCATTTTTGCTCCAGTAAAAGAAGTAAAGAATTACTACAATAATCGCAAGATGTCTGGCGATGCTCTGCTTCATATAAGCACCGGGTTGAAAGTGGGTGCCATTGGAAAAATAATAAACACACCTTGTGAGGGTGGTTTAAACTCACAATTTTCACTGCCCATTAATGCTCCTTATGATGTGAGAACAGAATGGCCAACGCTCGATAGTACAGAGACGAAAATGTATGATGTAGTGGATGGAACGAAGTGGGCCACTACTACTGAGATATTTGAATTCAAACCTACACATCTCCAGTTGTGGAAAAAAACAACCCGAACCAGTAAACGGGATGAGGTGGTTGAGAACTATACCTACCCGGAAGACTATTCAGGGGTCAATGGATCGTCAACAGGAAACGCGAAGGGGATTTATAAGCTGCAGACAAAAAAGATGTATGGACAGATTATTGAAAATTATGTTGTGCAGCAGGATCGGGATGGTGCAAATGCTAAAGTATTAGGTGGTGCAATCAATACGTTTATTGAAAATCCATTAAACATAAATAGCATTGTTTCGGATGCAACGTATTCACTGGAGAGCGTTAACCCTATACCTGTATCGGGAGCTTTCGTTCCATCAACCACAACTTCAGGATCGCTTGTTTTTGATCCAAACTATAAACCCAGAATTAATTATCTTCAATACGATGCTCAATTTGGCAATCTTAAACTTGCTTCTAAAACAAAGGATGTAACAGTCGGTTATGTATGGGGCTATACTAATTCCCTGCCGATAGCGGAAATAACGAATGGGATATCCGATATGTTCTATCATACCAGTTTTGAAGAAGATGGTGTAGACTTCAAGGATGCGTCAAACAATTCGCTCGCAAGAACAGGCACAAAAGTCTGGAACAGCGGAAGCTTTTCATTTTCAGGAAAATTCTCTCCCCCCACTACTACGAATTTGAAGATGAGTTATTCCTACTATGATGGGACTACATCGAAATGGATTTACAGTGGAATCCTAAATTATGCAGCAACGATAACGACCACAGGGACAAAGCTGGATGAGGTTAGAGTATTTACCGCTGATGCAACGATGACAACCTATACCTACGATCCGGTCATCGGAATGACTTCTTCAACCGATGCGAATAATAATACAACCTACTATGAATATGATTCATTTGGAAGGCTGAAACTTCTGCGGGATTTTAATAAGAACATCGTTAAGCGATACACCTATCAATAAAACCTGACATATCCCAACGGAATTAAACAAGACGTTACCAAATGGAAATCATGAAACACATTTTTATATTCTTCATTGTCATTTTTAGTGGTGAACTTCTGGCGCAATGCCCGGCAGCAGCACCCAGTGCTACTCACGCATCCGGTTGTCCGGGTACCTACACGTTAAAAGCCACATCCGTAAACGGATCCGTTACGGCTCATAAATGGTATACAACGGCAGGCGGGAGTACAGTGGTATCAACTACCCAAAGCAGTCCGACTTCAGGGGTATGGTTGTCTCAACTCACCACTAATTTCCCTGCTACCGTCACCTATTATGTTGCTGCTGTTTGTGGTGGTTCAGAGAGTGCGAGAACCCCGGTAACGTTTACAGCTACCGCCAGTTCGACCATCACCATCACCCCCTCGGGAAGTACCATGGGAATTTGCCATGGAAGTGTTTTTACCCTTACCGCCAGTAATGGTTCCAACTATGCCTGGCGTCTTGGAAGCGCTACTAATCCGGTGGAGAGTTATGCAAATCCCTATAGTCCCACCCAGGCTGGAACGTATTACTTAACTGGTCAAAATAGCTGTGGAACACAACAAAGTACTTCCATACCGATAGCGTTTAATCCCAAACCAACTCAGCCAACCATTTCTGCGCCCTCTGTCATCGCGTCTGGTTCATCGGCAAATTTCACTGCCGGAGGAGCGACCGGAGGAGAATCTTACCATTGGTATAATGCAGGCGTAAATTTGGTTGGCACGGGCAGCTCCTACGTAACTTCGCTACTTACTCAGAACACTACGTATCATCTGGCTAAATTTAATACAACAACCAATTGTGAAAGCGATAAGGTAATTGTGCCGCTGATTGCCAATCAGCTTCCTGTTATTCAGGTCGCAGACCAATCCGTTATACTACCCGTTGTATCCGTGGCTCTCAATGCAACCATTACGGATCCGGACGGAACCATCAGTAGCATTACGTGGACTAAGACTTCAGGACCAACAGGAATTTCCCTTTCAGGAGCTACAACCAACATACTGACCTTGACGAATATTTCAGCGGGGGTATATGTGTTCCGGTTAAGCGTAATGGATAATAATTCATTTTATACCCATAAAAATGTGACCCTTTCCGTTTCGTATTCGAATTATGTAACAGAGGAAACCATCAATACTAAAGGAGTCAACGATCCGGCAAACATTACAAGTTTGAGCGTTGACAATAAGAACATGAGTGCCAGTTATTTCGATGGCCTCGGAAATAGCATCCAACAAATCGCCTGGCAGGGAAGCCCTTTAAAAAAGGATGTTGTACAGCCAATCGAATACGACAATTTTGGCCGCGAATCCATTCAGTATCTACCCTATGTATCCACGGCAAACGATGGACAGTATAAAGCCGGAGTAACCAGCAATAGCGGTGTCTATGCAGGAAGTGTTCACGCTAATTTTTATGCTAATCCATCAACTAAAATAAGCAATGACCTTGCTCCCTATTCTGCAACCTCGTTTGAACCCTCACCACTTAATCGCGTGAATAAGCAGGGTGCTGCAGGCGTTCCCTGGCAACCGGATGCCATAAACTCTATTGTATCAAACGATAAGACAGTAAAAAAATCGTATGAATTAAATGGAGAGAAAGAAGTTTTACTGTTCGATTATGTAATCCCCACGACTACGTATCCCATGGGATTAATCAAGCCCGGCAAGTTTAGTTATTATCCCGCGAATGAACTTTTCAAAAGCAGGACCAGGGATGAAGATGGTAATGAAATGATTGAATTCACCAATAAGTTTGGCCAGGTTATCTTGAAGAAAGTGCAGGTTGTTGGTTCATCATATGCGCAGACGTACTATACGTACAACGAAGCGGGAAAATTAATTTGTGTTTTGCAACCCGAGGCTATACCCGGAATACTGTCAAACTTGCCCATGACCTGGGCTAATATGAGTGGCGTTAGTTTTGCGAATAGCATACTCACCAAAACGGCTGCTTCGGGTTATACCACAGGCAGTGCTACCTCTACGATTGCAACTGAAACATTAGCGGCATCAACCGATGGTTGGGTGGAAATGACGGCCAATGAAATTAACAAATCGCGGATGATCGGTTTGTCCTCTACCAACCTGAGCGGAACGAATATTCAATTCGCCATTGAACTTCGGAACGATGGTAAAATCTATGTGTGGGAAAGCGGAGTGGCGGTAGGTGCAACATTGGGTAATTATGTAACGAAGACAGTGGTACGTGTATCACGTGAAGGTTCGCAAATCAAATACTATGTTAATGGAAAATGTTTGCGGACCTCAGCTGGAAGCAGTACGGGCACATTGATTGTTGATGCGGCTTTGAACGAGGTTGGAAGCACCATTCAGGATGCTGTCATTTCATTTAAGGTAAATTCATCCATGCCACAGTTGCTGAACAATTTTGCATTCCTCTATACCTATGATGTGCGCAAGCGTATGTCACAGAAACAAGTACCTGGAGCAAAGCCTGTGTATATGGTATATGACAATCGCGATCGGTTAGCGCTGACGCAAGATGGGAATCAACGCACCGATGCAAGCGGAAGCATTACGAAGAAAGAATGGACTTTCACAAAATATGATGCGTTCAATCGCCCCGTCTTGACAGGCATTCTCACGGCCGATTCAATTTTGGTTCAAAGTAAAATGCAACTCCGAGTAAATGCATTCTATGCTGCTGTACCGAATAATGGTGGTGCGTGGTTTGAAACGTATACCGGGGCAGCTACTATTCACGGCTACGACAATAAATCCTTTCCACAGGAAACGAATGACAATAATTATCTGACCGTTAATTATTACGACAACTATGCATTCCGAGCGAATTGGCTAGGATCGTATACGTATGTTACGGATAATCTATCTGCCCCAAGTTTAACAGGCACCTATACACAAGTGGCAACCGGCTCTCAGAACCAAAGTGTTGTTGGTCAGGTAACGGGCTTTAAAGTAAAAGTATTGGATGGAGGAGTTGCAGGAGGCTATACCTGGCTTAAGTCGCTAAATTACTTTGATGACAAATACAGAGTTATACAAATACAAGCGGATAATTATAAGGGAGGCATTGACAGGATTTCCAATGTATATGATTTTGTTGGCAAGGTATTGAAATCTAAAACAACTCACACAGAATCGGATATTGCATGGAAGGATGTAGTAAGTTTAAAACAGGAAGGCAATAAGCTTACATCCGTTGCGGGCCCTGCTCAGTGGGGATATGGTGCATCCTCTGTTCAACAATTGGCAGCGGGTCAGGACGGATGGTTTGAAGTAATGGTTACGGAGACCAATACAACTAAGATGATAGGCTTTAATGATTCCAATTCCGGAGGTACTAGTAATAGCGATATAAACTATGCCTTTCAGTTGTACAACACAACGCTTTATGTTCAGGAAAATGCTTCGAATAAGGCGACTGTAACAGGTCTGAATCCGGGTGATATTCTGCGCATGGAAAGAATTGGAACAACGATTACATTCAAACGAAACGGACTGCCGATTACGACCACAGCTATCACGCCATCATCGACCGCTTTATTTATTGATAACTCGTTTCATATAGCAGGCAATACGATAGCAGGTGTGCGCTCATCTTTTAGTACCACTTCAAAAAGCATCACGCGAACTTTTGAATATGATCATGCAGGAAGATTAACCAACACCTGGCATCAGATTGATACGGGTACTCCCTATTTGCTTAGTAGAAATGAATACAATGAGCTGGGGCAGTTAGTGGATAAGAAATTGCACAGTACTTTGACCAATGCATCAGACAATAAGCAATCGGTTGATTACCGCTATAACATTCGGGGGTGGTTAACGTCCATGAACAATGCATCCCTCACTGCGGATGCCACGAATGACGAAGTGACTGATTATTTCGGAATGAATCTTTCGTACAACACAGTCGATACCGATCTGATTAATGCTGCACTTTATAATGGTAATATCACCGGAATGAAGTGGAGCAACTACCCGGGAACCGGGACTACAAAGCAAAAGGGATATGTTTATACCTATGATGCGATGAATCGTATAAAGAGCTCAATCTTCAAGGAAAAAACCACTTCATGGGCGGCTGCAGCAAACAGTGGTTTTGGTGAAACAGGCTATACTTACGATTTTAATGGCAACCTCAAAACCATGCAGCGCAATGACAAACGTGGAACAGGCTGGATGGACAACTTGTTTTATAATTATGGAACAGGTGCCAATCAAAGTAACAAACTGTTGAAAGTGGAAGACACTGGAGATGACTTCGCGGGGTTCATGGATGGCAATCCCAGTCTTTACACTGACTTTACTACGGCTACTGACGATTACCGTTATGATGCGAATGGCAATATGATGAATGACCGGAATAAGGGTATTGGAACTTCCATTACGGATAACGTAAACGTCATTACCTATAATTATCTGAACCTTCCCGAAATCATAACAAAAGGAGGCAATAGTGTGCGATACATTTATGACGCTGGTGGTCGCAAGCTTTCACAGGTTGTAACCACAGGAACGTCTCAGAAGCAGACGGATTATGTTGGTGAATTCACCTATGAAAATGATGTCTTGCAATTCATCAGCCACGAAGAAGGACGTGTCATGATGAGCAGCAATAAACTGATGGCAGCCGATCATGGAGAAAGCGTTACTTCTATGACTGCTTACAATACGGCATCCTTGGCACTCATCACGCAGAACGGCACAGAGAAATATGTAAAGATCACCGCCACCGGAATCACCCCGAGATCAGGAGCATTTCCAATTGGAACTTCATATACGGTAGCAGGAGGAGAGCGCTATCGTGTCCGTGTGAAAGGGTATCGAACGGGAACAAAAGATGCTTACTTATTAATCAAAACCAATCTGGGTGATTTAAACTGGCCCGGTTCAAAACTACCTTCGGCTGTTGCCAGTGAATCGTGGGTAGAACAAATTGTTACGATTCCAACAGGAGCTACCACACTACAAGCAGGCCTTGTATGGGATGTTCCCGTAAATGCCGAGATCATGTATCTCAACGAATTTGAAATTACAAAACTCGGAACCACATCACCCGAATACCAATACAACCTCAAAGACCATTTGGGCAATGTAAGAGTAACGTTTACCACTATACCAGAGATTGATTGCGGTACAGCCACACTCGAGGCAGCCAATGCAGCAACGGAACGAAGCCAATTTGTGCGCTACGAAAATGCGCGAATTGTTAATCATTATTTGTTTGATCGCACCAATGGTGTTGCACCGACAACCACTCCCGGTGGAGCGCAACGCCTGGCGGGGGGTACCAACGAAAAGTATGGTTTGGCGCGCTCATTGAGTGTAATGCCAGGCGATGTGATTAACATGGAGGTGTACGGAAAATACATTGACTCCAACACTGCCAACCTAACGACAGCCTTGAGCACATTGGTCTCTCAAATTGCCGCTGGAACAGCACCAGGAGGAACCGTTATTGATGGTGGCACCTATGGCTCCAGCACATCATCCTTCCCTTTTGCGGGTGGACTCAATGGAACAACTGGCAGCAGCGGCACGGGCCCGAAAGCCTATTTGAACTGGCTGGTATTCGATCGCAACTATGTTTTGATTCCAGGTAAAAGTGGCTACATGCGCATGACCACCGCTGCAAGAGAGTATGGACAGGATGTTGCCCATGAGCGTCTTTATGGATCCGTTACTGTAGATCAGCCTGGTTATATTTATGTTTACCTGAGCAATGAAGAGGTAACGAATCCGTACGAAGTCTATTTCGATGCATTTAATGTATGCAATGTCAAATCTCCGGTGATACAGACAGATGATTATCATCCGTTCGGTTTAACTTACAATTCGTATCAGCGGGAAAACTCAATTGAAAATAAGAAACTCTATAATGGTAAAGAAATTCAGACAGCGCTTAATATTAGTTGGTTTGATTACGGATGGCGGAGTTATGATCCTCAAATAGGACGATGGAATCAAGTTGACCCTTTCGTAGATAAGTATGAGGATTTATCACCCTACAATTATGTTAGGAATAATCCCATCGTCCATACAGATCCAGATGGGAGGTGGATAAACATTGTAGTTGGTGCAATTGTTGGAGCCGCAGTCGAATATGGAACTCAAGTTGCAGGTAATTATATGGATGGTAAGACGGGAGCTGATGCATGGATTCCTTCAAATGGAAGTGCGATTGTAGTTTCAGGAATTGCAGGAGGCCTTACTTCTGGTACTTCTGCATTAGGTGGTAAGTTTACGAATGAAGCTATTAAAACGGGTATTTCTACTGCTGAATCTGTTGCAAAGCAAGCAACAACTGGTGATGGTAAAGTCACGTTATCGAAGACTGTAACAGATGTAATTGGAGATAAGATCGGTGATGTAGGTACTAAAAAACTTCAAAACGTTCTAAGTTTACCATCACAATCTCAGATGACACGTGCTCAAAGTATGAGTGGACCAAATGCGAAAGCAAGCAGACAAGCGGATTTAGCTAAATTGACTAAAGAGACAAATATTAAAACCACGGTTAATCAGGTTGTAAGAGAAGGTTCTTCAAATACGGCAAGTAATGTTGCGCAGGTAGCTACGGAGACAGTAACCACAAAACCCACCAGCCTTGACTTAATGACAAATACCATTAAACCAGATGCTACAAGGACTGTGACACCAGGGCTAAAATTGATCCCACAATAATAAATTTACAAGTGTTCAAAAATAACCTGAACCAAAAGACAATAGAGTAAATTCGAAGGATGAAATTAATTAAAATTATTGTAGGGATTATATTCTTTGTCGGTCCCTTATTTTGGATTCCAAATTTTATTGATCAATATAGAATAGAGAGATTTGGTGAAATTGTGGAAATGGAAATAACAAAAATGCCAAGCCCCTGTAGTTATAGAGGGTTTGTGCATTTTAAATATCGTGAAAGAAGTTTTAGTCACGGGGTCGGTAAACTATGTGGCTCTTCATTTACTGGCGACATAGTTAAGATGAAGTATTTAGATGGAGTTGATAAGACATTGTATCCTGACGAAAGAGTTTGGCACCAGCTTTTATCCATTCTTATTATTAGCGGCTTTGGATTATTCCTAATATTTAAAAAAATTCCGTCAAATACTTCCCTGACTAAAAGGCCACCCACTGTTTCCAAGTCTTCCAACAAAAAAAATAAATAGTTGCTGGCGCAAGTCTTAGAAAAGTGGGTGAGGATTAAGCGTGACTTGTGCCTTTCATGCTGTAAGTTTTCAAACTTACGAAGCTGCGTTGCCAGGAGTAGTCTTAAGCCTGCAAATATGGTAGGCACAAGTGAGCAGCCGCGCAATGCCCGTGCACAACACTTGCGCCAGTGGTTAGTAACTTCCGTTTGTAGTTTATGTATATTTATTGAGTTTATGTTGAGCGCAGGGAAGTAATCCTGCTTGGAGCGGGACAGGCATTCTGCACTAGTACTGGCAGGTGTCTTAAGTTTAAAAAAAGGTGATAAAATCGACACACGATTAACATTAAAGATTAACCATTAACCTGCATTTTCTATCTTTGCGCGCCTTGAAACCATTAGCCATCATAGCCTTTGTAATTCTCAGTCAAACGGCTTTTGCCCAGTTTGATTCGCTGAAGATTTCAGTGCCTTCTTTGCCCATGGATACCCTTGCAACACTTACCGGCAGATTGGATTCCATTGAAGCATCAGCACGCGGAAGAATGGATAGTGTTGCGCAATACTACACTAAGGCAACGGCCAAAGTGAATGGTTTAAAATCGCAATACCAGCAGAAGATTGATAGTCTCAGTCATCTCAAACTTCCAACGGAAAAGTATACGAAGAAAGTAGACAGCCTTCAGAACGAATTGAATGTTGTTAAGCAAAAAGTAGAAGGCAGGATTCAATCCATCAAACAAAAGGCAACGGAGAAATTCAATTCCATTCCATTGCCACCTGAACTTCAGGCTAAAGCGTCACAGCTTACAGGATCGCTCGATAAGTTGAACTTGTCATCCTTGTCCACCGAAATCAATTCTCCCATCGATTTAAAAGGCCTGGATACTTCTCTCGATAAAATTATTCCATCCAATGGCCTTAACGGAATTCCGGATTTGCCTACAGCAGGTGGTTTGCCTGCTGTAACTAAAAATCTGGGAAGTGCAACGGATATTACAAAAGGAGTTACTGAACAAGCAGGTGCGTTGCAGCAGGGTGCCAGTGAAATTACTCAAGGCGTTAGCAATGTAAACCAACTCGATAAGCTTGCCGAAAGTCAGGTGATGAAACTGGATGCAGTAAAAGATCTGAAAGATGCTACTGGCAATCTTCCTGTTACCAACATACCATCGGAAGATCAAGCCAAGGAGCAAGTATTACAGCAAGTGCAGTCGGCAGCGGTGGATCACTTTGCTGGTAAGCAGGAACAACTTCAGGCCGCCATGGATAAGTTATCCAAATACAAAGCAAAGTATGAAAGCTTGCCCAGCATTGGCGATTTACCAAAACGAATGTTCTTTGATCTGAAGGGGAAGCCTCTTGTTGAAAGAATTGTACCGGGTATTCAATTTCAGATACTAAGCAAGCAGGGAAATATTCTTGTTGATTTTAATGCTTATGTCGGGTATCGGTTAACGGGTAAATTAACCAGCGGCATTGGTTGGAACCAACGCTTAGCCTACAACAGAGATCAACATGCATTCAATGCGCAAGCCCGCATCTTTGGCCCACGAGCTTTTGCAGAGTATAAACTGGGCCGTGGTTTTTTACCTCGCGTAGAAATCGAAACAATGAATACTTCTGTTCCACCGTTTACTACACCAAAGCCTGCGGATCTCAGGAGTCGTGAATGGTTGGTGAATGCCTTTGTTGGAATGAAAAAGGAATACCGCTTTTTCAAAAATGTAAAGGGTACAACTTCAATCATGTTTAATGTATATCACCCGCGTCACAATAATCTCTATGCCGATGTTATCAATGCGCGTTTTGGTTTTGAATTCCCTATGCGGAAGAAGGTTAAGAAAGTTAACGGCTAATGGTTAATCGTGATTTTTGATTGGCGATGAGTGAAAACTTTTATTCCAACAAACGGACATTTACCAAATCTGCCATCCGCAAACGAAATAAAGAATGACAGAATTAATACTGGTGAAATGAGTATTCAGCTTTTGAGAAAAGTGGAAGAGCTGAGCTTGCACGTCATCAAGCTGAATGACCGATTGGATAAGCTTGATGAAAAGCATAGCACGCTAATTCACAAGTAGTGAATATAGACCCGTATATCAGTATATCTTTGAACTTTATAACTGGTTAATCTGAGGGTTAGGATTGTATGCACAAGTTCGAAAAATACGATGGTCATGTCCTTATTGTACTTTTCCTGGTTGTCCATTTTTTGCTACTCACTTACTTTGGCATTCGGAATTTATTTGATGCAGTGGTGTATGAGAGCGAGGCAGATTTATTGTTTCAATTTGGCAGATTAGCAGAGGCAGATCATATATTCTATTTCGTTCCGATTGTTCTTATTGGATTTTTTAAATGGATGTTTCATGGACAGATCATGCCTTATCTGATTTTTCAGATGACAATTTCATGCTTGGCGATGTTGTCCCTTTATGCATCCACTTCCCGCATTTTTAATAGCAAGTTGGCAGGACTGATTTCGGGCTTGATCTTTTTGATGTGGTGGGATAACATTCATTGGAACACCACTACCATGACAGAATCATTGTCGTGTAGCGTAACCTGTTTCATCATTTATTCCTTAACCTTTTTCCGCAACACATTTAAAGAGTATGGAATAGTAACCATCTTACTTCTTGTTGTTTTTTTTATTCGACCAACGGGTATTGTCATTATTCTTGGAACGGTCGTTTTTTTTATATCCTATCACTGGGCTGCGTTAAAAGCAAAACCGATATTAAAATTCTTTTGTATCGCTTGTATTTTTGTTGTTGGCCTGCTTGGGGCCAGTATGATGTTTTCCCGATGGGATTTTACGGATCAGTTAAAGCGAGGAAATATAGTTACCTACATGGATACAATTGAGGGAACCACATTGTATCAGGAAAGTATGCGCATGAAGATGAAGGATTTAGAATTGACCAACTCGGATAAACATCCCTTAGTAAAAACGGTATTGTTTGTTGTTCACAATCCAATTCATTTTTTGAAGGCCGCAGGTTTAAAAATTTGGTATTTAATGTCCTTCTACAGGCCATACTACTCAACTACACATAATCTCTTAGCGATGAGTTGGACGTTCTTCATCTACGCCTTGTTCCTTTTTGGATTCCGAAATACTCCTCACCCCATAAAGGTCTTTGCCATGACCGTAATCATTGTGAATTGTGCTTTGATTGGAATTGCAACGGTTGATTGGGACAATCGATTCTTCATTCCGATGGAGCCTGGAATTGTACTGCTGGCGGGAGGCGGGGGAGCCCTTCTATACAAAAGGCTTATTTCATTTCTGGTGAAACTGAAACTAGTTAGAAGTTAATGTTGTAAATGATGATCTTCAAAGAGTTCTTCCACGTCAACGATACCTTTGTCGGTAACTGAAGATAGTCTTGCCCTGCGAAGTTCGTTGATGAGTATTGGATCGTATTTCGCGGCCACACGAATGTAATTCTCTGTCCAGCCATGCATCTTGCCCTCTTCAATATCATTCTCAAAAAGAATGGTTGACTCACGACCTATATTTTCTTCGTAGAAAATTCTTTTCTTTTTATCAGAGAGAATGTGCAGCATTTTTGAACGATCGCTACGCTGACTTACTGGAATGGCATGTGGTAATGTTGCTGCTAATGTATTCTCGCGTTCTGAATAGGTGAACACATGCAGATAAGAGATATTTAATTCATTCAGGAAGGAATACGTCTCTAAAAAATCTTCCTGTGTCTCTCCGGGAAAACCGACAATCACATCAACACCAATGCAAGCATGTGGCATTACGGCTTTTATTTTCTCGACACGCGCTACATACAATTCACGTTGATAGCGCCTGCGCATGAGTTTTAATATTTTATTTGAGCCTGACTGAAGCGGGATATGAAAGTGGGGAACAAAACGTTTTGATTGTGCTACAAATTCAATGATTTCATCGGTCAGAAGGTTGGGTTCAATTGACGAAATTCTGAACCGTTCAATACCTTCCACTTCATCCAATGCTTTTATCAAATCAATAAAGCGCTCAACGCGTACGCCTTGTTGAATTCCGAAATCACCGGTGTTCACTCCCGTGAGTACGATCTCTTTCACCTCCGTTTGCGCGACTTCCTTTGCCGTCTTTACAATGTTTTCGATCGTATCACTTCTGCTGCCTCCTCGTGCCAAGGGTATGGTACAAAAGGAGCATGTATAATCACAACCGTCCTGAACTTTAAGAAAGGTGCGTGTGCGATCATGCATTGAATATGATGTATTGAATCGTTTTGCCTCAACAATATCAGAAGCGAAAATTTCAGCTTGTGGCTTGCGAACAAAGCCATCCAGCAATTCTACTAATCTGAATTTTTCAGCAGCGCCTAGTACGGCATCGACTCCTGGTATCTCTGAAATTTCTTTTGGCTTGAGCTGAGCGTAGCAACCAATGATGGCTACATACGCATCAGGCGAAATGCTTCTTGCTTCGCGAACAATCTTATGACACTTCTTATCTGCGTTCTCAGTAACCGAACAGGTATTGATAATGAAAATATCAGGTGTGTCAGTGAATTCAACTTTCTGATATCCCTTCTCTTCGAACGTACGGGAGATAGTAGAAGTCTCTGAATAGTTGAGCTTACATCCGAGCGTATAGAATGCTACCTTTTTCAAGTGCCGTTAATGGTTAATGGTTATCCGTTAATCGTAGGTCGACTACAGGATTTGCAAGTATATAACTCATTTCAGGTTCGCTTACTTTGCTGCTTTCCTGTTTGGCTTTTGCTAAGTAGTTAATAAAGCCATTCAGCACTGCCAGACATCGATCTATTTCACTTTTGTATTCTTTGTATTGAGCCTCTGTTATATATTTCTCTTCAAAGGCCACCATCAAATGATCAAACAATTCAAATAATGATCCTCTGCTATGGCGACAAAACTGGATATATTCCTGGTAATGAAATCGACCATAGCCTTCAGCGATGTTTGCCGTAACCGATCGAGATGCTCTTACTATTTGATCCGCCAATTTGAATTTTTCATGTGGTGGAAATTCCTTTGCCAGCGTTGAAAGTTTCCTTCTCAGCGAAGCTGCCAATTTCCAACATTCCAAATCTTCAAACGACTTTACCATATTCCATTCACAACGATTAACGATTAACAGATAACGATTAACACCTATCTCTAAACCAGTTCTCTTAAATCAACAGGCACTACCCGTGAAATCCCTTTCTCCACCATGGTAATACCATAGATCACATCCGTGCTAATCATTGTGCGCTTGTTGTGCGTTACGATTACGAATTGTGAGTCTTTGCTGAAGTTACGGATGATGTTATTGAACTTGTCAATGTTGGCATCATCCAACGGTGCATCAACCTCATCGAAAATACAGAATGGAGCAGGCTTCAATAAATACATTGAGAAGAGCAGGGCAGTAGCCGTCAATGTTTTCTCACCACCCGAAAGTTGGTTGATGGTCAATGGACGTTTGCCTTTAGGCTTCGCGATAATTTCGATGTCAGAATCGAGTGGATTGCTCGGATCAGTTAATCTCAAATCGCATTCGTCACCTTCTGTGAAGAGTGAGCGGAACACGCGGATGAAATGTTCTTTGATTTTATTAAACGCTTCCATGAAGGTCTGACTCGCTACACCTTCAATTTCTAATATGGTATTCAGCAGTGATTCTTTTGCTTTCAGCAAATCGTCTTTCTGTGCTAAGATGAAATCGTTACGCTCTTTAATCTCTGTATACGCTTCCATCGCCATTGGGTTGATAGGACCCATGTTGTCAAGTCGGTCGCGGATCTTACCTACTTCTGCACGAATCTTATCTTCGTCTGCTTTCAATAGTTCAGCAGCTTCTTCCGGAGTAAAGGTTCCTACAGCACTATCAAGATCAATGTTAAACTCAACAGAGAGACGTTCTTTTACAGAATTCAACTGAAGCTTGCTGTCATTCAATTGATTTTGCAAATCCATCAACACCGTGTCAATGTTCTGACGTTGATGTTGTATTTCTCTTGACGATTTTTCAACCTGGTCGATGTTGCCGCGCGAATCGTAATATTCTTTCTCGGCTTCGCTCAAGCCTTTCTCCATTTCTTCTTTTTCGGAATACATACCCAACAGTTCATCATCGTTTGATTCTGTTGTTTCAATAATCCGTTTGATCTCGTCTTCATTCTTCTTCAGTTCTTCGGTGTTGGATTCAACACGAAGACTACTTTGATCCATCGACTCCTGTTTGAACCGAATTTCCTGCTCAAGACTCTTTACGCGATTATCTTGCTGATGGAAGAATATGTTTTGTTCGTTAAACGCAGAAGATTTCTGACTTAACAATTCAGTATGAGCAGCCAGATTTTCGGTCATGCCCGAAAGTTTATTCTCCTGCTCTTCCAAATCGTGAAGTGCGCGCTGACCTCTTGGTTTTAAATCATCAAGCTCCTTCAGCAACGTATCGATTTTCTCAAGAATATCTTCTCTGCGTAAATCGGCATTGCTCAACATCGATGAGAATTGCTCACGCTTGGTGCGTACGGAAACGTGCTCTTCGTTGATCTGACGAATCGTATTCTGTAACTCTTCAACCTGATGGCGAAGTTTGTTGTTTCTCAATTTTTCAAGATCACTTTGCTTCTCTACTAAGCTTGTGCGGATTTGATCCAGTTTAACCGAAAGTTCCTTGATCTCTTTCTCTAATTTCTCTAAGTTCTTTGCACGACCGATTTTCTTTCCTTCAAACAATCCAACGGAACCACCGGAGATACTAAATCTTCTGCGCGTTAACTTTCCACTCTTCGTGATGAACGTATTGTTATCATCGAATGGAATGCTCTTCACATCACCCTCGTAAATGTATACCTTATCCAGAATGTAGGACATGAGTTTGCGATACTTCTGATCGTACTCGATAATTTGTGTTGCAGGGAAAGCACTCTGATACAGTCTTGCTTCGGTTGGCTCAAAGCGTTCGAAGCGATCGAGGATAAAGAAGTGGGCTTTACCTTTTGAAGCATCACTTAAAATATTGATAGCCTCGTATGCTTCCGCTTCGTGATCAACGATATAATAATTCAAATAGGGCTCAAGGTAATTTTCGATGGCCACTCTGTATTCTTCTGATGTCGTAAGAATATCCGAAAGGAGAGGGGCATTCTTACCCACTTTCTTGCGCAGGAATTTAATTGCCTCCGGAAACCCTTCAAGATTTTCTACTAGTGATTTGGTAAGGTTGTATTCGTTCTGACGTGCATCAAGCTTGCGGCTTGTTACGTTCATCTCTTCGCGAATCATGTCGATGGTTTTCTCTAAACCTGACATGCGCGTTTGTGCTTCGTCTTCTTCTTTCTTTAGTGAATCAAGTTCTTCAGTCTTGCCAGCAATGTGACCTTGAAGCTCAACCAATTTCTTTTCGAACTCAACAAGGCTTGCACTCTGTTGACTGGTATCAGACGCGGTACGCTCCAATTCCTGTTTCAAAGATGAAACCTGGATTTCGCGAATCTCAATACCTTTATTTACCTGGAAGCTTTCTTCCTGACGCTCGCGCTGAATCTGACGAATGCCATCGGACTCTGCTTGTAAGGATGAAGTCTTTAGTTTTTGTTCTTCGTATTCAGCCTTCAGATGATCCAGTTTCTGATTGATCTCCGTTAGCTTTTCTTCCGCTGCTGTTTTTTCGTTCTCTAAACTTTGAACACTGAAACGTGCTCGCTCATTGCTTTTCTTGTCGAGGTCGATTTGATCGCGTAAGCTATTGGCACGATCGTTCAAATACTTTAAGCGTTCATTCTTGATTTGCTTTTCGCTTTCGTATTGTCTGATCTTTGATACGAATTCGTTGATTGATTTCTGACGCGTTGAAAGTGTTTTCTCTTTGAGGATCAACTCAGCTTTTGCCTTTTCGATAGAAGCTTCCTTCTCAGCAATTTCTGTTCCCAGGGCTATCTTTCTATCGTTCTCTTCGGCAATCTGTTTATTGATGATGGTGAACTTATCGTTTTGTTTGTTCACAACCACTTTTGCAAGGTGAATACTCTTCTCCTTGTATTCTTCTTTGATTCGGTAATACGTTTCAGTTTGCTTTGCCTGTTTCTCCAGGCTCTTCATGTTCTTCTCAATCTCGAACAATAAGTCTTCTACGCGTTCAAGATCGGTGTCCGTATCCTCTAACTTCTTAAGGGTTTCTTTCTTTCGTTTTTTGAATTTTGAAATACCGGCAGCTTCTTCGAACAGCATTCTGCGGCTGTTGTCCTTGTCGTTCAGCAAATCATCCACCATACCCAACTCAATAATGGCATAGCTGTTTGACGCCACACCTGTATCCAGGAATAAGTTGGTGATGTCTTTCAAGCGGCAGGTAACACCATTTAATAGGTATTCACTTTCACCTGTTCGGTACAATCTTCTTGTGATCGTGATCTGAGAATATTCAGTTGGAAGAATGTTCTTCGTGTTGTTAATGGTGAGGGAAACCTCAGCCATTTGTTGCGCACCGCGCTGACTGGTTCCGTTAAAGATGATGTTCTCCATCTTCTCCGATCGAAGCGCGCTGGTCTTCTGCTCACCCAATACCCAACGGATCGAATCAACAACATTTGACTTACCACATCCGTTTGGCCCCACAATACCCGTAATCCCCTCGTCAAAGTTGATCACGATTTTGTCGGCAAAACTCTTAAATCCTTTAATCTCCAGCTTCGCTAATTGCATGCTTATGTAGTGGTTGTGAAAAACGTAAAAAATGCTCTTTAATTCCCTTAGAATGCAGTTTTCCTAAGTATCGGATTTCAAGAAGTGGGCAAAGATAAGAGACTGATTGAATCCTATCAAAATAAAAATTGACCTCATCACTATTGTCTTGACGGTCATAGCAATTAAGGTTGAAAAGTAGCTGCATTCGCACAATTGATGATTTTTATTAAATTTGTTGGTAATGCGTGACTTTCAATTTTGGATCTATTTGATCATCGGTATAATCTACCTCATTAACCGTGCCCGGAAGAAGGCTGGTGCAGCACCTGTTGATGCTCCTGAACCAAAAGCGGAAAGACGTTTTGATCGACAAGAGGAGACCCAGGCTAATCCTCAGAAAGGACTTACCTTCGAAGAACTGTTGAGAGAGATAACAGAGGTGAAAGCACCAGTCAAACCCGTTTTCCAACCCACCCAATCAGAATTTGTTGACTATGATGATGATTTGAAGGAAGAGGAGCAAGACCTGGAAGATGTAAGCGGTGATTACAGAAAGAAGGACAAGGCGTATTACGACACCTATGAAGAGGCCAAACGACAGGCGTTTAGCAGGCCATCATTAGAAGAGACATTGAAGCTGAAGGATACGGATATGACGTTTGGGAAGTTCAAAGTGTTTGAGGAAGATGCTCAATCCAATGTCTTAAACGACTATTTGAAAGAGCTCAAAGACCCGGATGGTTTTAAGAAAGCCTTTGTATTAAGTGAGGTATTACAACGTAGATATTGATTTTTTTATTATTATTGAGTGGTTTTTCATAGTTCTGATTTTTTTATGAGACCTATTTTTTGAACTGACAATTGTAACTATTGATCTATACATACAAGGACATGGGTTACAAATTTTTTTCGAGGTTTATGTATAAGCACGGTTTTTCAACATTTTCTTGAGATGAGATTATCCAGATTTCTATTGATGGGTTGCTTGCTTGGACTAGCAGTACCGATTTACGCACAGCAAAAATCTTCTTGCAAGGAGATTAATGCTAAAGTTGAATTTTTAAAAGAAAGTGCGAGCACATCGTCATCTGTTCAAATCACTTTCGATGATAACGGTGATTATAAGATCCATATTGTTGACTCAAAGGGTAACATCAGAAAATCGAAATCGAACAAGATAGAAAAACTGGCTCCCGGGGAGTATGATTTGGTAATCACAGATGAAGGACGGACGGACCGGTGCCCATTTTATAAAAGAATTAAAGTAGAGGCTAACTAAGTCAAATGAAAATAAAGAGAATACTTTTCCTACTGACTGGCGCGTTTATTTTTTGCGCTGCAACATCTCTTGCTCAACCGGTCTTCACAGTTCAAAATAAGAAAGACGCGTGTGATGGTTTAGCAAATGGTTCGTTTGAGGTATTAGTGTCATCGGCCAACACTCCTCCGCTAAGGGTATTTGTGTTTGGCCCGCCTGATATAGGGCCTATTAATGCTACTGTTGGTGTTCCAGTTCCCATTACCGGTCTTCCAGGAACAGTAGGGGGTAAAACCTACTTGGTTATTGTGCAGGATGCGGATGGGAGTACACCTTTTTTAGTAACGATCTTTTCGATCTCTTCCGGTTTATCTGCTTCGCTAAATGCAGCGGTAGATAATTCCAGTTGTTTTACGCCCAATGGTTCAATTGATATTAATGCTTCAGGAGGAACATTGAGCTATACGTATGCATGGACAGGACCAAACGGATTTACAGCATCGACTCAGGATATTTCAGGACTGGCAGGAGGAACCTACAACGTAACCGTTTTTGATAATGGCACAAACTGTTTCAGAACATTAGCGCCTATTACGATAACCGATCCTTCTCCTGCTGTGCAGAACGTTACAACTGCGTCTCCTCTGATTGTCTGTATCGGAAGTAATGCCCAAATAAGTTTAAACACTACAGAAGCTGCTCCGGTTTCGTATGAGGTTGTTATAAACGGAGTTCCTTCCGGGATTTCTCAAACGGGTACTGGCGGCCCCATTTCATTAACTATTCCATCAGGAAGTTTCGCCAATGGTGATGTCTTAGCAGTCCGAGCAGTTAATGGTTCTTGTACACCAGTAAACATGAATGGTGTTGTTATTGTAAACATAGCACCTCTGCCAACGGCTGTAACGAGTGGAGGAGGAACCGTATGTGCGAGTGACCCCTTACCGAGTGTTACATTTACCTTCACTGGAACACCTCCTTTTAATTTTACTTATTTCGATGGAGTTACCTCTTTTCCAATTGTAGGCCATAACGCTTTAACCTTTACAATACCAAATGCACCCGCAGGAACATATAGTGTAACTTCTTTACAGGATAATAATGGCTGTACTGCAACTAGTTTTGGCGGATCGGTTCAGGTAATTGTAAATCCGAATCCGACTATTACTTTAGGAGCAAATCCTTCGGTATGTTTTGGAAGCACTACTGCGAACCTGACCTATTCAGCAACAACAGGCAGCCCCAATCAATATAGTATTGACTTTAATGCTGCAGCAAACCTGGCCGGTTTTGCGGATGTTGTTTCAGCTGTTTTACCAGCCAGTCCGATTGTGATAACCGTCCCTGGTGCAGCACCAGTGGCCACGTACAATGCAACCTTCACCGTGACGAATAGTCTGACCGGTTGTTCCAGCAGTTCCGCACCGATTACGGTAACGGTTAATTCAATTCCTACCATTACACTGGGTGCAAATCCCACCGTATGTTCGGGTACAACCAGTGCTAACTTGACCTACAGTGCTACTACAAGTAGCCCTAACCAATACAGCATTGACTTTAATGCCGCAGCGAATCTTGCAGGCTTTGCCGATGTTGTTGGATCGGTATTACCGGCCAGTCCGATTGTTATTACAGTACCAGGAGCAGCAGCAGCTGCAACCTATAATGCTACTCTTACGGTTACCAACAGTGCAACAGGTTGTGTTAGTAGCGCAACTCCTATATCGGTCACCGTTATTCCCGCACCTACAATCACGCTAGGGGTGAATCCTTCCGTTTGTTCTGGAACGACTAGTGCAAACTTAACGTATAGTGCAACTTCAGGAGGAGCCAATCAGTTCAGCATCGATTTTGATGCCGCAGCGAATCTTGCCGGTTTTGCCGATGTTGGAGCAACTGCCTTGCCAGCCAGTCCGATTGTTATTACAGTACCTGGAGCAGCGGCAGTAGCTACCTATAATGCCACCTTTACCATCATCAATAGTGTAACAGGCTGTTCGAGTTCAACTCCGATTACGGTGACGATCAATTCTGTTCCAACAATTACCTTGGGAGCGAATCCATCCGTATGTTCGGGTACAACCAGTGCTAACTTAACCTACAGTGCCACCACGGGTAGCCCTAATCAATACAGCATTGACTTTAATGCCGCAGCGAATCTTGCAGGCTTTGCAGATGTCGTAGGGGCAGCATTACCAGCGAGTCCGATTATCATTACAGTACCGGGAGCTGCCGCTGCCGCCACTTATAATGCTACACTTACTGTAACGAACAGTATAACCGGTTGTGGTAGCAGCTCGACACCGATCACTATTACCATCAATCCTAGTCCTACAATTACGCTGGGAGCAAATCCAAGTGTTTGTGCAGGTACTACCAGTGCTAACTTAACCTACAGTGCAACATCGGGCAGCCCGAATCAATTCAGTATTGACTTTAATGCCGCAGCGAATCTTGCCGGTTTTGCCGATGTTGGTGCGACCGCATTACCAGCCAGTCCGATTGTTATAACCATTCCTGGAGCAGCGGCAGCAGCTACTTATAATGCGACCTTTACCATTATCAATAGTGTAACCGGTTGTTCGAGTTCAACTCCGATCACCGTTACCATCAATCCTATCCCTACTATTACACTCGGAGCTAACCCTTCGGTATGTGCAGGCACAACAACAGCGAACTTAACGTATAGTGCTACAACGGGTAGCCCAAATCAATTTAGTATTGATTTTGATGCCGCAGCAAACCTTGCGGGCTTTGCAGATGTTGTTGCATCCGGATTAACAGCGAGTCCAATTGTGATTACGGTACCTGGAGCAGCTCCGGTTGCAACGTATAATGCAACGCTTACTGTAACAAACAGCGTTACCGGTTGTGGCAGTAGTTCAACACCGATCACCGTGACGATCAATTCTATTCCCACCATTACTTTAGGTGCTAATCCATCCGTATGCGCAGGCACTACAAGTGCCAACTTAACCTACAGTGCCACAACAGGAAGCCCTGATCAATTTAGTATCGACTTTAATGCAGCAGCGAACCTTGCCGGTTTTGTAGATGTTGGCGCGACAGCGTTGCCAGCGAGTCCGGTTGTTATTACAGTACCAGGAGCTGCAGCAGCGGCAACCTATAATGCGACCTTTACCATTATTAATAGCGTAACGGGTTGTTCGAGTTCAACACCGATCGCAGTTACGATTAATCCTAGTCCTACGATTACGCTGGGAGCAAATCCAAGCGTTTGTGCAGGTACTACCAGCGCCAACCTAACCTACAGTGCAACGACAGGTAGTCCGAATCAATTTAGCATTGACTTTGATGCTGCGGCAAATCTTGCAGGCTTTGCCGATGTTGTTGCAACAGCATTGCCAGCGAGTCCGATTGTTATTACAGTACCGGGTGCAGCGGCAGTAGCAACGTATAATGCCACCTTCACCATTATCAATAGTGTAACCGGTTGTTCAAGTTCAACACCGATCACGGTGACGATCAATTCAGTTCCAACGATTACATTGGGTGCGAATCCATCCGTATGTGCAGGCACGACAACGGCTAACTTGACGTACAGTGCTACAACGGGTAGCCCAAATCAATTTAGCATTGACTTTGATGCCGCAGCAAATCTTGCGGGCTTTGCAGATGTTGCAGGGTCAGCACTACCAGCGAGTCCGATTGTTATTACAGTACCGGGAGCAGCCGCAGCAGCTACTTATAATGCAACACTTACGGTAACGAATAGCATTACCGGTTGTGGTAGCACCTCGACACCGATTACAGTTACAGTTAATCCTAGTCCATCGATTACTTTAGGAGCAAATCCATCAGTTTGCGAAGGGACAACCAGTGCTAACTTAACCTATAGTGCTACAGCAGGCAGCCCTGATCAGTTTAGTATAGACTTTAATGCAGCAGCAAATCTTGCCGGTTTTGTAGATGTTGGTGCGACTGCATTACCAGCGAGTCCGATTATTATAATCATTCCTGGAGCAGCGGCAGCAGCTACCTATAACGCTACCTTCACCATTATCAATAGCATAACCGGTTGTTCGAGTTCAACACCGATTACGGTGACGATCAATTCTATTCCAACAATTACCTTAGGCGCAAATCCATCCGTTTGTTCTGGTACCACCAGTGCTAACTTAACGTACAGTGCTACCACGGGGAGTCCAAATCAATTTAGTGTTGATTTCGATGCCGCAGCAAACCTAGCCGGTTTTGCAGATGTTGTAGGATCAGCGTTGCCAGCAAGTCCAATTGTTATTACAGTACCAGGCGCAGCCGCACCGGCTATCTATAATGCAATCCTTACGGTGACCAATACCATTACAGGTTGTGGCAGCAGTTCATCTCCGATTACGGTAACGATCAATCCTAGTCCTACGATCACTTTAGGAGCGAATCCATCCGTATGCGCAGGCACAACCAGTGCTAACTTAACCTATAGTGCCACTACAGGTAGTCCTGATCAATTTAGCATTGACTTCGATGCAGCAGCAAACCTTGCCGGTTTTGCCGATGTTGGCGCAACCGCATTACCTGCCAGCCCAATTGTTATTACAGTACCTGGAGCAGCCGCAGCGGCTACCTATAATGCATCACTAACCATTATCAATAGCGTAACGGGTTGTTCAAGTTCAACACCGATCACGGTTACAATTAATCCTGGCCCTACCATTACATTAGGGACGAACCCTTCGGTATGTTCCGGTACAACCAGTGCCAACTTAACGTACAGCGCCACTACTGGTAGCCCTGATCAATTTAGTATTGACTTTGATGCTGCAGCGAACCTGGCAGGTTTTGCTGATGTTGGTGCGACCGCGTTACCAGCCAGTCCGATTGTTATCACAATACCAGGAGCAGCAGCTGCAGCTACTTACAATGCATCACTGACCATCATCAATAGCGTAACCGGTTGTTCAAGTTCAACACCGATCACGGTTACGATTAGTCCAAGTCCTACGATTACATTAGGGGCGAACCCTTCGGTATGTTCCGGTACAACCAGTGCCACCTTAACCTACAGTGCTACAACGGGTGGTCCAAATCAATTTAGCATTGACTTCGATGCTGCAGCGAACCTTGCCGGCTTTGCCGATGTTGGTGTGACCGCGTTACCTGCCAGCCCAATTGTTATTACAGTACCCGGAGCAGCCGCAGCGGCTACATACAACGCAACCCTTACCATCATCAATAGCGTAACAGGTTGTTCGAGCTCAATGCCGATCACGATAACAATTAACTCAACACCTGATTCCACCATAAATCCAGCGGGACCATTTTGCACCAATACACTACCCGTGACATTAAGTGCTGTAACCCCTGGGGGAACATGGTCCGGAGTAGGAATAACAGATGCTGTTCTGGGAACATTTGACCCAGCCGTGGCAGGAGCAGGTAGCAAAATTATTACCTACACCATTACATCCGGTGGTTGTACCGCGTTTAGCACGACCACTATAAATGTATTCACTGCTCCGGATGCAACCATTACTCCAGCAGGTCCTTTTTGTACCACTGATGCTGCCGCGAATTTAACAGGTGCAACGGCCGGTGGGATCTGGTCAGGAACAGGTATCACTGACGTTGTGCTAGGTACTTTCAACCCCGCTGTTGCCGGAGCAGGAACACACACCATTACCTATTCCGTAACGATTGGAATTTGTTCGGACAGCAAAACATTAGACATCACCGTTGCCACGCCACCCGATGCAACGATTACCCCAGCAGGCCCATTCTGTTCAGCAGATGCCGCGGTTACTTTAGTTGCTGCTACAGCCGGAGGAGTTTGGTCAGGCACAGGAATTACCGATACGGCATTGGGCACATTCGATCCAGGCACAGCAGGAGCGGGAACCTTTACGATTACGTATTCCATTACCATTGGTGGTTGCAGTGATTCGAAGACAACCGATATCACAGTAAACCCATCACCGGATGCAACGATCACAGCAGCGGGTCCGTTCTGTACTACTGATGCAGCTGTTAATCTTACTGCCGCTACAGCCGGAGGAGTTTGGTCCGGCACTGGAATTACGGACACAGCACTTGGTACATTTAATCCAGCAACCGCAGGAGCCGGAACATTTACAATAACCTATTCAATTGCGGGAATTTGTCCTGATAGTGAGACAATAGACATTACAGTTGCTACACCACCGGATGCAACGATTACCCCAGCAGGTCCATTCTGTTCAGCAGATGCAGCTGTTACTTTAGCAGCTGTTACAGCGGGAGGTGTTTGGTCAGGCACAGGAATTACCGATACAGCGCTGGGCACATTCGATCCAGGCACAGCAGGAGCGGGAACTTTTACAATCACCTATTCCATTACGATTGGTGGTTGCAGCGATTCGAAGACAACCGATATCACAGTAAACCCATCACCGGATGCAACGATCACAGCAGCGGGTCCATTCTGTATTACTGATGCAGCCGTTAACCTTACTGCGGCTACAGCCGGAGGAGTTTGGTCCGGCACAGGAATTACGGACACAGCTCTGGGTACATTTGATCCAACCACAGCAGGAGTGGGTACATTTACAATTACCTATTCAATTGCAGGAATTTGTCCTGATAGTAAGACCATTGATATTACTGTTGCAAACCCACCCGATGCAACGATCACACCGGCAGGTCCATTCTGTTCTGCTGATGCAGCTGTTACTTTAGCAGCTGTTACAGCGGGAGGTGTTTGGTCAGGCACAGGAATTACCGATACAGCACTGGGTACGTTTGATCCAGGCACAGCAGGAGCCGGAACCTTTACGATCACGTATTCCATTACGATTGGTGGTTGCAGTGACTCGAAGACAACCGATATCACAGTAAACCCATCACCGGATGCAACGATCACAGCAGCAGGACCATTCTGTCTTACAGATGCAGCAGTTAATCTTACAGCGGCTACAGCTGGAGGGGTTTGGTCCGGCACAGGTATCACTGATACAGCTCTGGGTACTTTTGATCCAACGACAGCAGGAGCTGGAACATTTACAATAACCTATTCGATCGCAGGCATTTGTCCTGATAGTAAAACAATAGACATCACAGTAGCACCTCCACCAAATGCCACGATTACTCCAGCGGGTCCATTCTGTTCTGCGGATCCATCTGTTACTTTAGTTGCCGCTACAGCCGGAGGTGTTTGGTCAGGTACAGGAATTACGGATACAGCACTGGGCACGTTTGATCCAGCGACAGCCGGAGTCGGAACATTTACGATTACCTATTCAGTGACCATTGGCGGATGCAATGATTCGCAGACAACCGATATTACAGTGGATCCATCCGCAACGGCTACAATTAATGCTGCTGGTCCGTTCTGTTTAACTTCAGCTGCTACTAATCTAACGGCTACTGTGGCTGGTGGAACCTGGTCAGGAACAGGGATTACGAACGCAGCCTTAGGAACATTTGATCCTGCATTGGCTGGAGTGGGCTCTCATCTCATTAGTTATACTATATCGGGAAGTTGTGGTTCCATCGCTACACGTACTATTGTGGTCAATGCAACCTGTGGCGGTCCTAATTGCTTTGCCTTCACCATTACAGTGGTAGCAGCTCAAACCACAAGGCCTACTTGCAGTGGCAAAGATGATGGTGTAATAACATTGGATATTGCCGGAACAACACCTGGTAGTTACATCATTCAATTGCTAACACCGACTGATACATTAACACAAGTGGCACCTTCAGGAATCTATACCTATCCTAATTTATCGGCTGGTAATTACCAATATAGAATAGAAGATGCCATAGGTAACGTTTGCCAGCAGCCGTATTCATTACCATTGCAAACTACCGTAACAGCGTCTGCTAATTCTTTTGGTGATGCCACTTGTTTTGGTCAGCCAACAGGTACTGCGGTCATTAATGCCAGCGGAAGCGGAACAGGATTTTATTTTTATTCAGTAGATAATGGAGTTAACTGGACACTCTTTACACCAGGTAATCCTGTTTCGAATCTTCCTCCAAATGGAACGTATAACATATTGGTAGGCGAAAGTATTAATGACGCATGTAATGCAACTGTATCGGTAACGATCGACAACGCAAACCCTGATTTGCAAATTGGTACTACCATAACCGATGCTACATGCAATAACAATGATGGAAGTATTCTAATAACACCTCCTGTCGCTCCAAACATTGGTGGTGGAGGACCTTATCAATATGCACTTTCAGATGGTATTAATACAACTGCTTTCCAGGATGGTCTTACGTTTGATAACCTCGCAGGTGGTGTTTACAGTATATTAGTTCAGGATGGTATTAATTGTATAAAGACCATCACACCTGTAAATGTTACATTCCCTGGTTTTGTGAACTTTACCGCTACACCTTCACCGGCTACGTGTTTGAATAATGGTTTGAGTGGTTCAATCAATGTTGATATCACGGATATCGGTGGTGTTTACAAAGTTGCACTCAGTACCGATCAATTCAACGAGCCTGCAGCTTCTGAATATTTAGACTACAGCGAGCCATCCATAACCTTTGACAACTTAGCCAATGGTACATACTTCATCTACGTTTTGTCGCAAACCGCTACTTGTCCTACCAGAAGCGCAGCGATTAATGTGAACGGAGTAAATGCCGTGAATTTTGATCTTGTTCCGCAATGCAATGGCACCGAAGTGTCTCTCCGATTGGATAACATTACTGGCGAAGTGCAATTCGGACAAATGCAATTTGAAATTCATATTTCAGATAAGCGTTTCCCTGGTACTCTGGTAACACCGGGTGGTTTTCCGGTCACAATTCAGGTTGATCCAAATCTTAAGTCTATAACGCTTGATTACAATGATCCTACTTATGTGTTCCTTACTATTCCTGGAATAGAGTATCAGATTTATCTTACACAGATATCCGTTGATTTTGGCTGTGAGGTAGTATCAGATGTAAAAGATTACACGACTACTCGCCCGGTATTTGCACGTGCTAAACCTAGACTTTCAAAAGATGATGGCGAATCCTATGATGATATTGCTACCGGTAAAATGAGCATCATTGATTTTGATGGTGGATTTATTCCATACGCGATCAGTATCACACTTGATTCAGCTAAGGGCTCAACGTCTTATCCTGGTGATGGAATTTTGACGGAAGTTGAATTGAATAATAATCTTCAGTTCGAAAAGATCTATGAGAATATTCCGGCAGGTCGTTATATTGTTCATGTGGAGGATTCAATAGGTTGTGTATTGGAATTCTACGAACGCGTTCCATTGGATATCGATCTGTTTGTTCCGAATATTATTACACCGAACAATGATGGATTGAATGACGTATTCTTTATCCGCAATCTTCCTGCGGACGAAGGGAAGCTCACAATCACCGATCGTTGGGGGGCAAAAGTATTCTCAACAAACGCTTATAAAAATGATTGGGATGCGGAAGATGTATCGGATGGTGTATACTATTACACACTGAAGACTTCAAGCGAAAGCAAGAAGGGATGGATTGAGGTTTTAAAAGCGGTTAAACCGTAGTAATTAAGATTATAAAAGCACTCAAAGAAACAACGTTTTATTAACTGAGTTTCGAGAGAAAGGATAACGTATCAATTTGGTCAGCATAGTCTCTTAATTCGGGGAACTGTGACTGACCAAATTTTATGTTAGACCATTCTGAATTGCCCACGATACATTGTGTCTTTTCTTTTAAGGTGCTTAGTCGTTCAGTAAGTTCAGATGATGTATTGTAATACTCATAATATATAACTGAGATAGGAGAGACCATCTTTTCATTTTCCTGAAAGATCACAAACCCATTATCAAGGAAAGGAGACATGTTGACGAGCAGAATTGATTTTTGATAATCGTAGTTGTTGCAATACTTATGATGATGAACGATATCATGGTATCCCTCCCAGCTTCGGTATATCCTACCTAAATCATATCCGTTCGGAACAAAGAGTTTTGATACGTTTCGGCACCCTAAACCAAAGTAGCTGAATACATCTATACCCAACGAAACTAGTTCTTCTTCACTTTCATTTCCGTTGAGTACACCAATGGATGTTCTGTTCTTTCTGATGATGTTGGGATACTTTCCAAAATAATAATCGAAATAACGTGCAGAGTTATCACTGCCTGTGGCTATCACAGCATCAAAATCTTTAAGCCGTTCGGCAAACTCAATCTTGTTTTCAAATTGTGGTGAAAGGCCAATGAGTTTATGAACAAGAAATTTGATCAACACAGAATCCTTCGAACTCAGCTTGATCATTGCATGATGTCCACTGATGAGTACACATACTAAATCATGAAAGCCGACCATGGGAATATTTCCTGCCATGATTAGAGCAACCTTCTTCGGATTGTTGTTGAATGTATAGGATGATGTCCAGCCTTGTAATTTTTCTTTGTTCAGAAATTTAGCGATACCACTAACGGCCATTCGTACATTTGCTTCCGTAAACCAGGGGTTTTCTCTGCGTATCTCTTCTGCCAACGATTGAAACTCCTCTTCGCTTAGTTGTTCTATCAAGTTTCCCAATGCACTGAATGCAACTATTCTTTCCTCCATCTTCATCTTGATAAACTTTTAGGGAGACGTTCCCGTTTTATTGTTGTTTGGTGTATTTTTGCAGTAATAACAAGTTCAAAAATAGAAAAAGCATGGCAATAATGATTACGGACGAATGCATCAACTGTGGTGCATGTGAACCGGAATGCCCCAATACAGCTATCTATGAAGGCGGTCGTGAGTGGAACTGGGCCGGGGGTACGAAATTGGAGAAAGTTGAATTAGAAGACGGAACAGAGATTGAAGGCAAAGCCGCTCAAACCCCTGTCTCGGATGAATTTTATTATATCGTTTCAGGAAAGTGTACAGAGTGTTCTGGCTTTCATGAAGAACCCCAGTGTGCGGCCGTTTGTCCGGTAGATTGCTGTGTGCCTGATCCGGATATGGTTGAAACAAAAGAAGAACTATTAGCAAAGAAGGCTTGGTTACACCAGGAGGTCGTGCAAGAGTAGTTATCGGTAATCAGTAGATTACGACTCACTACATCATTATACTAAGGCAAGGTCAATATTGGCCTTGCCTTCTTTTTTTAAATACATTTACCGGAAGCAAGTTCAAAGTTTCAGGTTCAAGGTTCACATCTCATAAAGTTCTGTGATAACGTTCTAAAGTCTAGATTTCATAAAGCATGTTGCAAAGCAAAATACAAATTGGAACTCCACTAACGTCATCAGCAATCAAGGTAATGATGTTGGGTTCAGGAGAATTAGGGAAAGAAGTGGTGATTGAATTTCAGCGCTATGGAGTTGAAGTGATTGCAGTTGATCGCTATGCCAATGCTCCGGCTATGCAGGTGGCCCATCGTTCGCATGTTATCTCAATGTTGGATGGTGAATCATTAAGTAAACTCGTTCGACAAGAGAAACCGCACTTCATTGTGCCAGAAGTTGAAGCGATTGCTACGGGTACATTAATCGAATTAGAGAAGGAGGGCTTTCGAATCATTCCAACAGCAATGGCTACGCGTCTCACCATGAATCGCGAAGGTATTCGAACCTTAACGGCTGAGAAACTGAAGATCAAAACATCACCTTATACTTTTGCATCAACGAAAGAAGAGTTTGAAGCGGGTGTAAAATCAATTGGTTGTCCGTGCGTGGCGAAACCGATTATGAGTTCATCCGGAAAAGGGCAAAGTGTTGTCAAGACATTGAACGATGTTGATCAAGCCTGGCAGTATGCACAAGAAGGAGGACGTAGCGGTGGAGGCAAAGTTATCATTGAAGGTTTCATTGACTTTGACTATGAGATAACGCTGCTCACCATAAAGCATATTGGTGGTGTTTCATTTTGTGCACCCATTGGTCATAGACAAGAGCATGGTGACTATCAGGAGTCATGGCAGCCTCATCCGATGTCGCATTTAGCATTAAAGTCTGCACAGGAGATTGCTTCAAAAGTTGTAGAAGCTTTAGGCGGTGTTGGGCTCTTTGGTGTCGAATTCTTTATAAAAGGCGATGAAGTTTACTTCAGTGAACTATCCCCACGTCCCCACGACACCGGAATGGTAACGATGATCTCCCAGGATCTTACCGAGTTTGCCCTTCACGTTCGCGCCATTTTAGGATTACCTATTCCGAAGATCACACAACTTGGACCATCAGCATCCAGCGTCATTCTGGTAAAGGGAAAATCAGCGAATGTCTCCTTTACAGGAATTGAGCAAGCACTATCCGAGCCTGATACTCAACTTCGATTATTTGGTAAACCAGAAGTAGATGGTGAGAGAAGAATGGGTGTTTGCCTTGCGAAAGGAAGTTCAGTTGAAGAGGCAAGGACAAAAGCAAATCGAGCAGCGGCACACGTTATTGCGCATCTGTAAGCGTAGCTTGTTTCGTTTTCCAACGTTCGTGCATCCAAACCCATTGAGCAGGATATTTTCGAATGCGATCTTCAATAAAATTGCTGAAGACTTGCGTGTTGTATTGAATGTCTTCTTCTTCATTACCCGTCATGCGCAATTGTATCTCTGGAAGAATCTCAATGTGTTGTAAACCATCTTCACCCAAATGACTAAAGGCAGGCATAACGGCTGCGCCAGTTTTCATTGCTAAAACAGCAGCACCAATAGGAGTAGCGGCTGGCATCCCAAAGAAATTAACAAACGTGCTTTTTACTTTTGTGTCCTGATCAATCAAAAGGGCGACTGATCCTCCGGCTTTCAACACCTTTAACATCGCAAAGTTTGCCTTGTCGCGTTCGACATAATTGGTGCCGTTTCGGTTACGATGCTTCCACATCAGATCATTCAGACGTTTGTCTTTCAATGGAGTCCCAATTACCATGAAGTTTAAACCACGCAATGCCATTGAAGTAATCTGAAGTTCAAAGGCACCAAGGTGACACGCAATAAATACAACACCTTTACCTCTCTTATCTGCCTCCTCGTAGTTCTCGAAGCCTTTCATCACTACAATCTTGTTGAGATCGTCAAGAGAAGTAATTGTAGAAGCCCGTAGAACATCTCCACCGTTTTTTCCGAGCATGGTAAACGAATCCAGTGCAAGCTTTTTGATTTCTTCTGCTGATTTTTCTTTTCCAAACACCATCGTTAAGTGTGTGATGGCCATCTGTCGATAGCGCTTGAGAAGAATGCCCATGAACCTACCCAGGCCGCCACAGAAAGAAAGCCAGGCCTGACGCGGAATCCAGTTAGAGATCATTACCAAAAACTTGACAAGAAAATAGATCAGACCATACTTTACTTTTCTTCTGAAATTCTTGACTGCTCCCATGAGGACAATAGTATTGAGTATTGAGTGTTTAGTAGTAAGAAGAATGCACTTAAATCATTTAAGAACTTTGAACCTTAAACGTTGAACTTGGAACATTCTGATGATTAAATTTCGCTAAGCGTAATCATCTTTCCTTTTTCAGGATCCCACAGTTTAAGACGGAAGCAACGGATTACTTCAAACAAATTCCAGGATGTAGTGGCTACATCTTGTAACTCAGGCATTTTATCGGCAACCTCTTTCAATCGATAAAAAGGAATTCTGGAGTTTAGATGATGCACGTGATGGTATCCGATGTTGGCTGTGAACCATTGCATAATGGGATTCATCTGCATTAAACTGGTTGACGCTAATGCTGCATGATCGTATTTCCATTCGTGGTTCTCACGAAATTGTGCACCCGGGAAATTATGTTGACAGTAGAATAGGTAAGATCCAATTCCAAAGGCCATGAAGAACGGAACAAACCAAACCAATAAAAAGATAATCACGCCATAGTAATATAGAACAACAGCCGCACCAGCTGCATGAAGAATCAAAGCCAACAAAGAATCCAGATGTTTCTTAGGACTTTGGAACAATGATTTTACATTCAACCAATAAATAAACAAAGTAACATATCCGAAGATGACGGTAAGGGGATGACGATTGATCAGATAAAGTTGGCGCTCTTTTTTAGTAAGCGTTAAGAAGCGTTGTTTCGAAATAGTTGGATAAGAGCCGATGCCGGCAATGGTAAGCTTTGAATTGTTATTGTGATGATGTTCGTGTGAACGTTTCCAAATCGTTTCAGGAGCCAGTAAATAGATGCCTATCATTTTCATAACACCATTGGCAAGCCATGAGTTTTGAAGAATGGCGCGATGCTGATAGTCGTGATAAATTACGAATAGCCTTACATACAGCAGCCCACAACAAATACTAAAGGCAGGCTTAAGAATCATGGGCGTTTGAGCCTGGAAGATGAGGATTAAAAGCAGTACAATCGGGAGTATTGTTATGATAAGCTCAAGCCAGCTTCTCAATCGGTTTTCGCACGTAAACTCTTTACTCGCCTGAATCAGTTCTTTCCCTGTCCGCATGGTCATTTGTTCAATTGGCAAAGGTAATGAAACACTTGATTTATTAAGTATGCCTGTAATACCATTACAGTTGATAGGTTGGTTCCTTATAGACCAGGCTTGCATCTGTTTAAGGCGCTGAAGCCAACATAAACACTATATTGATCAAGAATATATCCTCAAAACTTTTCTGAAGAAGTTTGTAATAAATTGAGACTTTACTATTATTGCCCCGTAATTCAACTTAATGTAATGGGAAGAGGAGATAAAAAAACAGCAAAAGGAAAAAGAACAATAGGTTCTTTCGGTGTTTCAAGAAGTAAGAACGCAATCAAAGCAAAATTAAAGCGTAATGCTTCAAACAAGCCGAAGACTGCTGAAGCAAAAGAAGCAACAGCTCCAAAAGCAAAGAAGGCACCTGCAAAGAAGAAAGCTGAAGCATAATTAGAGAATGGCATTTTAGAATGATAAAACTTACAAACATAGCATGGTGGTGGCACAGATCGGTGATCGATATGTGAACAGCCTTACTATGACTTAACGATAAGCCTTGAAGGTCTGCTGTTCACAGCAGACCTTCTTTGTTTTATACACATTCAGTTCAACTGAAAACACAACTTGACGAACACACAGACCATTATGAAGTATAAATTAAAAACCTACTCTAAAAAGCTTCTGGCAGATACACTGACGCCTGTTAACATCTATCTTAAACTTCGCGATGTGTATGCCGGAAGCATTCTGCTAGAGAGTTCTGATTATCACGGGCATGAAAACAGTTTGTCTTTCATCTGCTGCGATCCAATTGCATCTTTCCAAGTGAGAGGAAATCAAGTCGAGATGCATTTCCCCGATGGAGCATCAACCAAGAAGGAGCTTACAGAAGTTGGACAGGTTACTAGCTTGTTGGAAGATTTTAGGAATTCATTCGAGCCGGATCATGTTCAATCGAAATATGCCAACAACGGATTGTTTGGGTATATGGCATACGATGCCATTCGTTTTTTTGAAGATGTATCCATCAAACAAACGGAAGAACTTATTCCGGATATTTTGTACAAGTTGTATCGCTACGTTATTGTGGTGGATCACTTCTCTAATGAACTGAGTCTGTTTCAACATGAGATTGACAAACCAACAGAAGGAGAGGAGCGTGGTTCTCACTCTACCCTTGATAACATGGAACAAATTATTTTCAGCAACCGGTTTTCAACCTATCGATTCACCTTAACCGATGGTGAAACGTCAAACTTTAAAGACGAAGAATTCCTGAAAGTCATTGAGAAAGGTAAAGAACATTGTTTCCGTGGTGATGTATTTCAAATCGTATTGTCGCGCAGATTTACAATGGGCTTTAAGGGAGATGAGTTTAATGTGTACCGCGCATTAAGATCCATCAATCCCTCACCCTATCTGTTCTATTTTGATTATGGAAGTTTCAAACTTCTGGGTTCATCTCCGGAAGCCCAGTTACAAGTAAGTAATGGTAAAGCCCACATCTATCCGATTGCCGGAACATTCAGAAGATCCGGTAATGATCAGGAAGATGCAGCATTAGCAGAGAAACTCGCGGCCGATGAAAAGGAAAATGCAGAGCACATCATGTTGGTTGATCTTGCACGAAACGATATGAGTCGCAATGCAGATCATGTGCATGTCGAAGTGTTTAAGGAAATTCAATTTTATTCTCACGTCATCCATTTGGTTTCAAAAGTGACGGGCTCCATTAAGAAGGATGGCTCCGTAGTGCGCATGGCTGCGGATACCTTTCCTGCCGGAACATTATCAGGAGCACCTAAACACATGGCGATGACTTTGATCAACAAATACGAAAACGTCAATCGCGGTTTTTATGGGGGAGCTATTGGGTTTATCGGTTTTGATGGTTCATTTAATCATGCTATCATGATCAGGACGTTTTTAAGTTATGAAAACAAACTGATCTGTCAGGCTGGAGCGGGTGTGGTTTCAAAATCAAGTGCAGAGAGTGAGTTACAGGAAGTGAACAATAAACTAACAGCATTGCGAAAAGCAGTGTCAATGGCGGAAAAGATTTAATAATTTTTAATCAGAGCATCTTACACAATGAAAATACTCGTCCTCGATAATTACGATTCATTTACATACAATCTTGTTCATATTATTCGTGCGCTTGATCACCCGCTCGATATTTACCGGAATGATAAGATATCAATAGAAGATGTAAAGAAGTATGATAAGATTCTTCTTTCACCTGGTCCTGGTATTCCCGATGAAGCTGGTATTATGAAGCAAGTGGTAAAAGAGTATGGATCGTCTAAAAGTATATTAGGTGTTTGCCTGGGGCATCAGGGAATTGGTGAAGTGTATGGAGCGAAGCTTTATAACATTCCGAAAGTATTGCATGGTGTTACTTCTGTTGCTACTGTGACCGACACTTCCGACTATTTATTCAAAGGTGTTACATCATCCTTTCAGGCAACGCATTATCATTCATGGGCTGTGCTTCCTGAAAGCTTTACGCCAGATTTACGAATTACAGCTACCAATGAAGAAGGGTTAGTAATGGCACTAAGTCATGTAAAGTATGATGTGAAGGGTGTGCAGTTCCATCCCGAATCCATTATGACACCAGAAGGACCCAAGATGATTGCTAACTGGTTAAAAAATTAAAACGATGTATTCCGAATAACCAACAACGACCAACTATCAACGACACAATGAAAAAAATCCTCAACGACTTAATAGAACACCGCTCCCTAACCAAGGACACAGCAAAACAAGTCCTGGTTGATTTGGCATTAGGGAAATTTAATCCAAGTCAAACGACTGCATTCATGACGGTGTATATGATGCGCAGCATAACCGTTGATGAACTACAAGGTTTTCGTGATGCGATGTTAGAACTATGTATCCCGGCTCGTTTTGATCAGCCCGTGATGGATGTCTGCGGAACGGGTGGTGATGGAAAGAATACATTCAACATGTCAACACTTTCTTCCTTTGTTGTTGCAGGAGCAGGTCAACCTGTAGCGAAGCATGGTAATTATGGTGTCTCATCAGCGTGTGGCTCTTCAAATTTGCTTGAATATTTTGGATATAAATTCACCAACAATGTAGATGAGTTGAAGCGCAGTCTGGATCGCGCTAACATTTGCTTCATGCATGCGCCATTGTTTCACCCGGCTATGAAGAATGTAGCACCCATTCGAAAAGAGCTTGGTGTAAAGACATTCTTCAACATGTTAGGCCCAATGGTAAACCCAGCGTTTCCTACACGTCAACTTGTAGGTGTGTTCAGTCTGGAGCTTGCGCGTCAATATGGATACCTCTATCAAAATACGAATAAGGATTTTGTAATTCTTCATTCACTGGATGGATATGACGAAGTATCGCTTACCGGATCATTCAAATATTTCTTTAATGGTGGCGAGAAGATTGCCGAGCCTGCCGATCTCAATTTACCTCAATTGAAGTATAATGATATCAAAGGAGGAAATGCAGTGGAAGAGTCAGCCAACATCTTTATGAATGTATTGAATGGCAAAGGTACTCCGGAACAGAATGCAGCGATCACAGCAAATGCAGGGATGGCCCTTTTTTGCGGACATCAAAAAGAAGGTATTGCAAAAGCAATGGAGCGAGCAGCTGAATCATTAAAGTCAGGCAAAGCCTTGAATGCGTTTAAGAAATTGATGGAAGGAAATTAGTAATGAGTCGTTAGAAATTAGTAGAAAGATAGAATACAGAATTATAAAAATGTCCACAGACCACTGTCGACAGCCGACTGTGGTCTGTGGACTTGAACTTGAAAAATTGAATAGTGAACCTTGAACTGAAAAAATGAACATACTCGATCAAATCATTGAACATAAGCGTAAGGAAGTAGCCGAGCGGAAAAGCTTGTATCCTGTGAAGTTGCTAGAGCAAAGTATTTACTTCGCAACGCAACCTGTATCAATGACCAAATACATTCAACGAGATGACAAGACGGGAATCATCGCTGAGTTTAAACGGAAGTCACCCAGCAAAGGAATTATCAATGCGCATGCTTCTGTAGAGCGTACTTCTATTGGATACATGCAAGCAGGTGCATCCGCCCTTTCTGTTCTGACGGATAAGCAATTCTTCGGTGGGAGTAATGAAGATTTAATGATTGCTCGAAAGTTTAATTTTTGCCCAATCATCCGAAAGGATTTCACCATTGATGAGTATCAAATTATTGAAGCAAAGTCGATTGGTGCAGATGCGATCTTGTTGATCGCTGCTGTACTTGATCCAAGGCAATCAAAGGAGTTTACAGCACTGGCACATTCATTTGGATTAGAAGTGTTGCTCGAAGTTCATGATGAAGAAGAATTGAAGCAGAATCTTGAAGTAGGTGCAAACATGATTGGTGTAAACAATCGCAACCTAAAGACTTTTGAAGTAAGCATTGAAAATTCAAAGCGCCTCGCACCTCTTATTCCGAAAGGAGTAGTCAGAGTATCAGAGAGCGGAATTTCATCACCAGAGACTATTCTTGAGTTGAAGAAATTTGGCTATGAAGGTTTTTTGATGGGAGAGAATTTTATGAAGCATAGTCGACCGGAGATTGCTGCGAGAGAGTTTACAGAATCACTGAAGCAGTTAGTAATCAGTAAAGGGTAATCGGTAAACAGTTAAGGATTGACGATGAAGACCAAGCTTAAGATATGTGGAATGAGAGATGCTAACAACATCCTGGATGTGGCATCTGTGAAACCCGATTATCTTGGTTTTATATTTTATTCAAAATCACCGCGGTTTGTAGGTGATGATTTTGTGTTACCACCTAAACTCTCACCGGATATTTTACGAGTAGGCGTTTTTGTAAACGAAATATCATCTGTAATTCTGGACAAGACGAAAACATACGACCTGGACTACATTCAGTTGCATGGAAATGAAACTCCATCTCAGTGCGCAGAGTTGGGTCAACTGGGTCTTGGGATCATTAAGGTATTTTCTGTCGGAGATGATTTTGATTTTGAAATAACAAAGCCGTACAAAGAGTTTGTTGATTATTTTTTATTCGATACAAAAGGTAAATACTATGGTGGCAATGCCTCAACATTTAATTGGGATTTGCTAAACCAATACGACCAGGAAATACCTTTCTTCCTTAGTGGTGGACTATCACCTGAAAACATTGAAGAGGTAAGTAAATTGGATAGCATGAATATTCACGCGCTTGATGTGAACAGTGGGGTAGAGGCAAGTCCGGGTGTAAAGGATCTCTTGAAAGTAAAACGATTAAACGAAATTCTATATTCTAAATTCTGAATTCCAGCATTATGAAATACACAGTTGATGAACGCGGTTACTACGGACAATTTGGTGGAGCTTACATTCCCGAAATGCTTTATCCGAATGTAGAGGAGCTTCGCGATAATTATCTCAGGATAATTCAAGAGGAAGATTTTAAAGCAGAGTTTCACGACTTGCTAAAAAACTATGTAGGGCGTCCGACACCATTGTATCATGCAAAACGAACATCGGAGAAGTATGGTGCTACCATTTACCTTAAGCGTGAGGACCTTTGTCACACCGGTGCGCACAAAGTCAATAATACCATCGGGCAGATACTTGTAGCTAAGCGATTAGGCAAGAAGAAGATCATTGCTGAAACAGGAGCCGGTCAACATGGTGTTGCAACAGCTACAGTGTGTGCACTTATGGGTATGGAGTGTACTGTTTATATGGGCAAGATTGACATGGAGCGTCAGAAACCAAATGTTGAACGAATGCGCATTCTTGGAACGAAGGTGGTTCCTGCATTAAGCGGAAGCATGACGTTAAAAGATGCAACGAATGAAGCGATGCGCCATTGGATCAATAATCCGACTGATACCCATTACATTATTGGCTCAGTAGTTGGCCCTCATCCCTATCCTGATATGGTCGCACGGTTTCAGTCTGTGATCAGTGCGGAAATCAAAAAGCAATTGCAAGAAGAGATCGGCAACCCATTTCCGGATTATGTTTTCGCTTGCGTGGGGGGTGGAAGTAATGCAGCAGGTGCATTCTATCATTTCTTGCAAGATGAACATGTAACATTAGTAGGAGTCGAAGCTGCAGGAAAAGGAATAAACTCAGGGCAATCAGCAGCAACTACAGTACTTGGAAAAGTAGGCGTTTTACATGGCAGCAGAATGATGTTGATGCAAACGGAAGATGGACAAGTCGTAGAACCCCATTCCATTTCGGCTGGTCTTGATTATCCGGGGATCGGTCCACTGCATGCCCACTTGTGTGAAGTGGGTCGCGCAAAGTTTGTAAGCGCTACGGATGATGAAGCGATGCATGCAGGGATTGAGTTGAGCAGATTGGAGGGAATTATTCCTGCCATCGAATCGGCACATGCTATTGCTGCTCTCAGTCAATTTGAATTTGACAAGGATGATGTTGTGGTGGTTAATCTTAGTGGAAGAGGGGATAAGGATTTGGAGACGTATATCAAGTGGGGTAAGTATTGATAGGTGATTTACAGTATTGATTGTTGATTATTGACTTATAAGACTACCACAATATGAAAAATAGAATTACAGAATTATTTGCCAGCAAAAAGAAGAACATCGTCAACGTATACTATACAGCAGGATTTCCTTTGCTGACGGATACAATAACCATTGCTCAATCACTTGAAAAGGCTGGAGCTGATATTCTTGAAATTGGTATTCCATTTTCTGATCCGGTTGCCGATGGCCCAACCATACAAGCCAGCAACAAAGTAGCACTTGATAATGGAATGACGCTTCATCTCTTGCTGGATCAAATCAAAGAAATCCGTAAGACAGTTAAGCTTCCCATTATTCTCATGGGATACATTAACCCGGTATTGCAATATGGTGTTGAAAAATTCGCGAAGGATATTTCCGCACTTGGAGTTGATGGACTTATCCTTCCTGATCTCCCTTTGCATGAATTTGAAGAACAATACAAAGAACTTTTTGCTTCACTGAATCTCTGTAATACCTTTCTGATTTCACCGACAACATCGGAAGAACGGATTAGAAAGATAGACGAGGCAACGGAAGGATTTATCTATGCCGTTTCAGCATCCAGCATTACAGGGGCTAAAGGTGAATTCTCAAAAGAACAGATTCAGTACTTTGAGCGACTGCAAAACATGAATCTTAAAAATCCGTTTCTCATTGGTTTTGGAATCTCAAACCAGTCTACGTTTGTGAATGCATCTCAATATAGTTCGGGCGCTATTATCGGAAGTGCTTTTATAAATCTGTTGAATGAGTCGAAAGATTTGAATGCCGATATTCAAACTTTTGTAAAGCAATTCAAAGCCTAACAGTTTTATTATAATTCATCATCGCACATGATTATTCAATTACAGAAAAATATCAGTCAGGCTGATAAAGATGTTATTATTCAGAAAATTAAAAGCCTGGATTATAAGACGACAGATGTAACGACCCAGAAGAATACTTATCTGGTAGGTATCGGCAAAAAAGAATTCGACATCCGTCAACTCGGACAAATGAAGGGCATTGCTGACATTCATCGGGTGTCCGATGATTACAAACTTGTATCACGAAAGTGGAAAGTAAAGTATACTCAACTTGATTTGGGTGATGGTGTTGTAATAGGAGATGGTTCACTCTCAATAATGGCCGGACCTTGTTCCATTGAAACAGAAGAACAAGTTCAGCAAACCATCGATCACTTGATTAGCAATGGAGTTCGTATAATGAGAGGTGGGGTATTCAAGCCGCGTAGTTCTCCCTATGCATTTCGCGGACTTGGTGTAGAGGGTTTGAAGATGTGGTACAAACTTGCGCGAAAATCGGGCATCAAAATCATCAGTGAGGTAATGCAGGTTAGTCAGATTGCCGAGATGGTTGAATATGTAGATGTGTTTCAGGTAGGCGCGAGGAATACACAAAATTATAATTTGCTCGATGAGTTGGGTAGGGTAGATAAACCTGTAATGATCAAGCGAGGTATCTCTGGAACTATTGAAGAGTTGCTCTACTCTGCAGAATATGTATTCGCAGCGGGTAATGAAAAGCTCATGTTATGTGAGCGAGGTATTCGTACTTACGAGAAAGCAAGTCGCAATACATTGGACGTAAATGCGATTCCTATCCTAAAAGAGAAAACGCATTTGCCGGTTATAGCCGATCCTTCTCATGGTATTGGTATCCGTGAATATGTATCTCCAATTGCTTTGGCTTCATTAATGGCCGGAGCTGATGGTATTATCTATGAAACACATCAAAAGCCAGAAGAAGCAGCGTCCGATGGCCAGCAAACCCTGGACTTTAATGAATCGGCTACTTTGATTGAGAGATTGAAAAAGGTGTTTGAGTTACGAGAAGGCTTTTAGGGATTCCCTTCATTCAATGATCAGTAGGAAATAATTCTTTTTGCCTTTTTGAGTTAGGAGGTATTTTCCTTGCAGCAAATCAAAAGTTGGCTTTTGGTTGGGATCAGTAAGCTTAATCTTATTGATACTTACCCCTCCAGCCTGAATCATTTTACGAGCTTCACCTTTTGACGGGAAAACTAAGTTTTGTGTGTTTGCAGAAAGCAGATCAGTTGTTGTAGCACAGCCTTCGTAATCAGCCTTGGAGATTGTAGTTTGAGGCACGCCTTCAAACACGGCTAGCAAAGTATCTTCATCCAGACTTCTCAATTCTTCAGTAGTCGAATTGCCAAAGAGGATGGAAGATGCTTTAACAGCTTGATCGAAGTCTTCTTTGGAGTGAACCCGAACAGTAATGTCTTCTGCCAACACTTGCTGCAGTTTTCGCAAATGCGGTGCAGTGTTGTGTTCAGTAATTAGCGCATCAATTTCTTCCTTCGGACGAAGGGTGAATATCTTGATAAAGTTGACGGCATCCTCATCGGATACATTCAGCCAATATTGATAGAACTTATAAGGTGAGGTGCGCTTTGGATCCAGCCATACATTGCCACCTTCTGTCTTACCGAATTTGGTACCATCTGCTTTTGTAATCAGCTTGGTGGTAAGAGCGTAGGCCTCTCCATTAGCTTTTCTTCTAATCAATTCAGTTCCGGTAACAATGTTACCCCACTGATCCGAACCACCCATTTGTAGTTTGCAGTTTTTATTCTCATACAACCAAAGGAAGTCGTAGCCCTGAACTAATTGGTATGTAAATTCTGTAAATGACAGTCCTGACTCTAATCTCTTCTGAACAGAGTCTTTGGACATCATATAATTCACAGTGATGTGTTTACCGATGTCCCGTATGAAATCCAGAAAGCCAAAGCCTTTGAACCAATCGTAGTTGTTCACCAACTCCGCAGAATCCGCACCAGCACTAAAGTCAAGGAACTTATCGAGTTGCTTTTTAACACAGGCCTCGTTGTGACGAAGAATTTCTTCTGACAGTAAATTACGCTCAGCTGACTTGCCTGAAGGATCTCCCACCATCCCTGTGGCGCCACCTACTAAGGCAACCGGTTTATGTCCACTTCTCTGAAAGTGGACTAGCGTCATGATTTGAACCAGGTGTCCAATATGTAAAGAATCGGCAGTTGGGTCGAAGCCAATGTATCCGGCAATCTTTTCCTTGGAAAGTAATTCTTCGGTTCCAGGCATTACATCGTGCACCATCCCGCGCCAGCGGAGTTCTTCTACAAAATTCTGTCGAGCCATTACGATAATTCAGATTTGAGGTGCAAATATAGAAAAGCAGTGAAGGTGATCAAGGTTTCCAGTTATCGGTAATTGGAAAGAGGGAACTAGTGGTTTGAAAAATTAATAAGTCAAAAGCCACTTCCTCTTTTTTTAAAGTCTGCCGGATTCCTTTTCTTGGTAAAAATTCAGATTAGAACATGCAACAACCCGATACACTCAACCAGGTAGCCGACTTTCACAAGACTTTCAAGCACCCGATACTAAACCAGCCCACCATTCCATCGGATGATAGATGCCGCTTGAGGGTAGCACTGATTGCAGAAGAACTGAAAGAACTTGAAGTAGGTATTTTGGAAAAGGACATTGTAGCTGTGGCTGATGCACTGGCTGATATTCAATATGTACTCGCAGGTGCGATTTTGGAGTTTGGACTAGGTGATAAATTCAAAACCCTGTTTGATGAGGTTCAACGCTCCAATATGAGTAAAGCCTGCAATTCAAAAGAAGAGGCAGAAGCTACCATTGCGCATTACAAAATGAAAGATGGTACCGAATGTTACTTTAAAGAAGAGGAAGGTAAGTGGCTGATCTATCGCACTGCTGATAATAAAACGTTGAAATCAATCAATTATAGCCCTGCCGATTTGGAAAGCATTCTCCGATAGGAAATCAGATATAAAACTCGAATTGAAATACGGCATCTTGGCCGCGCTGTTGTAATGGGTTGATTGCCATTATTTGTTCTTCATTATACGCCTTAATAAACTCCGTGCGACTAATGCGCAGCTTGCTTTGGCCAGGCTTAATGCGATGGTATTGCATGCGTCCAGATGTATTGGCTGTGGCGCTATACACAAAGCTAAATTGAAGTGGAATAGGAGAGGGGATATACCGCATGACTAGTTATATGCATTTCTAAATTCCACGTGGAGCAACGTATTCTGTTTGGCATTGTATTGAGCCAAAAGAGCATATGCCCAGCTCGGAACATACTTAAACCGATCTTCTAATTCCTCAATTTTGAGGCACAATTCGCGTACATAAAAGCGGATCTGTTCCAGATTTCTGCATTCAGATGGCTTTTCAAAGTTTCTTGAGGTAAAGACTCTCAGCTCCATCTCAATCTTTTTTCGCTCGTAATCTGTCATATAATTGTGTATTAGTGCACAATTATAATACAATTTAATGTCATAAAGCAAGTAATTATGTGCAATTATGCACAATACTTTTTCCTATCAATATATTGCGATAGGGAGGAAGTAAGCAGTCATAATTATCTGACTGTAAAATCTTTATGAAATTCTGCTCTAATTCTGATTTAGATTTAATCGCCTTAGAATCTTGATATCGTATCGATCCATTACACAATTCGGAAATGGTTTTAATGTTTATATTTAAACGCACATTTAAGTCTATGGAAAACACAGTCACCTCTCCCTTCTTAAACTACTGGCACATTATAATGATTGCAGGTTCAATCACGATGCTAGCAATCGGTTTTCTCATATACATTATTCATAATGTGAGAGTGTCAGCTGCAAAAAGTTTTAAAGCCAAGTACGACATCATTAGTCATTATGAAGTGTCGAGTTACAAGAAGGTTTTTCTTTGCGTAGGTATTGCCGTACTGATGGCAATTAACCTCTACGGGATTGGGAAACTAAATGATATTGGAGTTTGGTTTTTTGTATTGGTTTTCATTTCAATTGCTGGCGGTACACTTGTTACGTATGTCTCTTTTCTGATCCTTGACTTCTACTATCCAACAATAATGGCAAGTAAATTACGCAAGTGGCGTTATATGCCCAGAGTTGGGAAAAATGGTGTTAAGCTTCGACTACTGAGTGAAGAAGAAGAAGATGTTCACCTTCAGGAAGGGATGAAAGCGGAGGAAAGTGTATTCTCCATTGACTACGATGTATGGGTGGATGAGCAAACAGGTGAGGTGCAGATTGATAAATACCCAGGCTATCTTCAGGCGTATAAATGCAATAGCTGTGGGTTTCATACCATGAAGATTGTTCGGGAAGAAATTACTAAACAACCGGAAGCGAATGAATCGGGAGAATTAATCAAGCACTATCAATGCCTTTACTGTAAATCAGTTAGGGCCACTTCGTTTAATATCTCCACGAAGGAAGCAAATGATTATAAGCATGCTACCAAGCTTAGTTTCCTGAAGAACAAGAATATAGATCTTGTTCGTGTAGAAATTCATTCAGCCATTACAGGAAAGAAGTTTTTTGAATTCCCAACACTTGATCAGGCTCAGCGATTTTTGGGCGAGTATGATTCAGAAAGGGGCAGCTAGAACTTAAATCCAATTAATGCGTTCTTCGATTTAATTAGGGCATGTATTTTGTCCTTGGGTTCGGTAAATAAGTGAAGGGTAAATAAGTGAAGATGAAGAAATCAATTTTAGTAAGTCTCGTATCGCTGATCGCTTTTGTATCAGCCAGTGGTTTTGGTGTTTCGGATACAACACAGTTAAAACCCAAATCAGTTTATGGTAAAGAAGCGAAGGCTGTTGTAGCCATATTAGATAATAACCATTATCGCAAACTCAATCTGAACGACTCGTTGTCATCTGTTATTCTGGATCAGTACTTTAAAAGCCTCGATAACAACAAGACGTACTTTATGGCCTCCGATCTGGCAAGCTTCGAAAAGTACCGTCTTCAAATCGACAATTTAACGCGTGCTGAAAATGTAGATCCAGCGTATGAAATCTATACTGTGTTCCATTCCCGTTTTGAGCAGCGCATGGATTACATCATTCATACATTAATTCCTCAGCAGTTTGATTATTCTGTAAATGAAGTATATCAATCTGACCGCGATAAAGAGCCTTGGTGCAAGAATGAAGTTGAACTAAACGAAGTATGGCGCAAGATTGTGAAGAGCCAGGCGCTTAGCTTAAAGCTTACCGGTAAGCCACAACCTGAAATTGAGAAGATGCTGACCGAGCGATATGAACGATTACGCAAGTCGCTTTCCCAATACAATACAGAAGATGTGTTCAGTATGTATATGAACACTATTACTGAGGCATACGATCCGCATACAAATTACTTCTCCCCAAAAGCCGCTGATCTTTTCAAGCAAAGTATGAGCTTGTCTCTTGAAGGTATTGGAGCACGCTTACAAACTGAAAATGACTATACTAAAGTAGCCGAAATAATTGTTGGCGGACCTGCAGACAAAAGTGATCTGATTCATGCGAATGACCGCATCATTGGTGTAGGACAAGGTGAAACTGGTGAAATCGTAGACGTTATTGGATGGCGCATTGATGAAGTTGTTAAGCTTATAAAAGGTCCCAAGGGAACAAAAGTAAGATTGCAGATATTTCCTTCTGAAACAGGAATTGCTGGACCTTCTCAGCAAATCACGATTGTTCGCGATAAGGTAAAGCTTGAAGACCAACAGGCTACCAAGAAGATGATTCAATATCAGGAAAATGGAAAATCGATGAAGCTTGGTGTGATTACACTACCAACGTTTTACATGGATTTTGAAGAATACCAAAAGGGTAATCCAAACTATACCAGTACAACACGCGATGTGAAGAGACTGATCAATGAACTTCAGGCTGAGAAGATGGATGGCCTCGTTTTGGATTTGAGAAACAATGGAGGAGGTTCACTAGCCGAAGCAATTGATCTTACCGGATTGTTTATTAAGGATGGTCCCGTGGTACAAGTAAAGACTTCGGGCAATAAGATTGAAGTGGGTTCAGATGATGATGCAACGATAGCTTACTCGGGTCCATTGGTTATAATGACCAATCGTTTCAGTGCATCTGCATCCGAGATTTTTGCGGGAGCCATTCAGGATTATCACAGAGGTGTGATTGTTGGTGAATCTACCTATGGTAAAGGAACTGTTCAAACCGTGATTGATCTTAATCGTTACATTCCAGGTCAGCAAGGTGAGGTGGGTCAGTTAAAGCTTACCTTTCAAAAGTTCTATCGCATAACCGGCAGCAGCACACAGCATAAAGGGGTAACACCTGATATCTTATTACCGAGCGCATTGGATGCTGAGCAATTTGGTGAAAGCTCTCAGCCTAGCGCATTGCCATGGGATGAAATTCGCGGAACGCTTTATCAAAAGACACCCGTGATTAATGATAAGGTTGTTTCCTCACTTAGTAAATCCTATCAAACCAGATTGAAGACTGATCCTGCTTTGGAAAAATATGCTGAAGAGACTGCCGAAACTCGTAAGAGCATAAACGAAACCATCGTTTCACTTAACGAAACCGTTCGCAAGAAAGAAATGGAAGAAGCTGAGAAGAAAAAATCAACGAACGATAAATTGAAAGCACAAGTTGGTGGTGTAGAAACAGGCGCAACAACTGATCTTCAAAAGTTGGATGATGAGTATCTTCGTGAAGGGCTTTTTGTATTGCACGATCTCATTCTTTCAAAAATTGGTTAGTGCCTTGTTTTGATTTCTATTTTTGTAGCGCTTAACGAAAATCATGCGTCAGTACTTAGATTTAATGAATGATATCCTGGAGAACGGAGCCCACAAAAGCGACCGCACAGGAACAGGAACCCTTTCAGTTTTTGGTCGTCAACTCCGGTTTAATCTGGCTGAAGGCTTTCCATTAGTAACGACAAAGAAACTTCACCTGCGCTCCATTATTTACGAACTGCTTTGGTTTTTAAATGGAGATACAAATATTAAGTATCTGAAAGACAATGGTGTAAGCATCTGGGATGAATGGGCAGATGAAGATGGAAACCTAGGTCCCGTATACGGATATCAGTGGAGAAGCTGGCCTGCCCGCAATGGCGGTAAGATCGATCAGATATCAAAGTTGATTGAACAGCTTAAGCAGAAACCAGATTCACGGAGGCATATGGTTACAGCCTGGAATCCAGCGGATGTTGATGATATGGCACTTCCTCCATGTCATGCCTTGTTTCAGTTTTACGTGGCGGATGGAAAATTGTCTTGCCAATTATATCAACGTTCCTGCGACACTTTCCTTGGCTTGCCTTTCAATATTGCATCCTATGCGCTGCTCACGCACATGATTGCCCAACAATGTGATTTGGAAGTAGGAGATTTTGTCTGGACCGGAGGAGACGTTCACTTGTACTCCAATCATTTAGATCAAACAAAGATTCAATTGAGTCGTGAGCCATTTGCATTGCCTGCTTTGAAGATTAATCGAAAGCCGGATTCCCTTTTTGATTACCGATTTGAGGATTTTGAGATCGTGAATTACCAGGCTCATCCATCCATCAAAGCACCTATTGCCGTTTAGTTTCCTGATCTATCGTTAGCTTTTTGAAAATAAGTAGAACCAAAAGTTAAAAACATACATTGAATCAAGAGGATAACGTATGTTATCCTTTAAATTAAGAAGGAAAAGCCTAAAATTGACGTATATTTGCCGGTCGATTAGTGTGACCGAAGCGTTTTTTAAGACATTTTCGGAACTAATTATTTCTTATAACGTGTTAAATGCCCAATGAGACAACTAAAAATTAGTAAGCAGATTACGAACCGGGAGAGTCAATCCCTGGATAAGTATTTACAAGAAATTGGAAAGGTAGACCTGATTACCTCTGATGTGGAGGTTGAATTAGCGAAGCGTATTCGTGAAGGTGATCAGATTGCACTTGAGAAATTAACAAAGGCCAATCTTCGTTTCGTGGTTTCGGTTGCTAAGCAATACCAAAATAATGGTCTGACATTGGGTGACCTTATCAACGAGGGTAACCTAGGGTTGATTAAGGCAGCAAAGCGTTTTGATGAAACTCGTGGATTTAAATTCATTTCATACGCTGTTTGGTGGATTCGTCAATCAATCATGCAAGCACTTGCTGAGCAATCACGTATCGTGAGATTGCCTTTGAATAGGGTAGGATCACTCAATAAAATCTCGAAGACATTCTCTGATCTTGAGCAGAAGTTTCAACGCGAACCATCTGAAGAAGAATTAGCGGAAGTTTTACAAGTAACTACTGACGAAGTAGTAGATACTTTGAAGCTTTCAGGTCGTCACATATCAATGGATGCACCATTCGTTCAAGGTGAAGAAAATGGTTTGTTGGATGTATTGACAAACGAGAATGAAGAAACTCCAGACTCTGGTCTGATGGTTGATTCGTTGCGTAGAGAAGTTCAGCGCGCTCTTTCTACATTGACTCAGCGCGAGTCTGATGTGATAGCATATTATTTCGGATTGAACGGTGAACATGCCTTAACACTTGAAGAGATTGGTGAAAAATTCAGTCTCACACGTGAGCGTGTTCGTCAGATTAAAGAGAAGGCTACAAGAAGATTGAAGCAAAGTTCACGAAGCAAAACACTGCGTTCGTACTTAGGTTGATACTCAACGTCTATAAATATTGAAACGGCAACTCAAAAGGTTGCCGTTTTTTTTGTGCGATAAATTTGGATTACGTGCACTTCGGTTAACACCTGTGATTATAGATTGCTATTGGATTTAAAGAGCACTTATTAAATAGATCGCCATCTTCGATCGAAGTTTAGCGCAGATACGCGGTAGTAAGATCGCATTTCATTGTCAGATGGCAGGCGCGTATTTAAAAACAAAAAAGGCCAACCCGCTTCTGGCGGGTTGGCCTTTTTTGTTTTGTTTAACTCATCACTGAATCCTGCCACAAGCAGGATTCAGTGATGAGTTCCTGTTCGAGCGGACTGCGTTTAAGTGTTTAGCAGATTTTCTATTCCGCGCGGCAGCAGGAGTTGACTTTCTTTGGTGTTACTGGTAGTCGTAAGGACATCTAGTATTGAAACGCGATAGGATAGGTTACCACTTAGCTAAAGGGCAGTTAATATTGGTAAGGTAAAAGAGAACACTGAGCCTTTTCCAACCTCACTCTTCACCCAGATTCTTCCACCATTCTTTTCGATAAACTCTTTGCATAGAATCAAGCCGAGTCCTGTGCCTTTTTCATTTGCTGTACCTTGTGTAGAGTGCTTGGTGTCAATTCTAAAAAGTTTGTCCATTACTTCAGCACTCATTCCAACACCGGTATCGGAAATTGAAACAAGAACTTCATTGTTGTTTTGTTGAAGCGCTAAGGCAATGACACCACCTTCTGGTGTAAATTTTATTGCGTTCGAAATAAGATTGCGGACAACTGTATTGACGGATTGTTGATGTGCATGAACAACAACTTCACCATTGGCTTCACTTAGAATGGTGATCTTTTTATTTTGAGCCTGAGTATTCAACAACTCCTTATTCTGTTGAAGAACAGCTCCTAAATCAAACGCTACTGGCTTGAATTCAATATTACCAGTTTGTGAACGCGACCATTCCAACAGATTTTCTAGCAATACAAATAGATTCTTTAATGATTTGTCCAGGTCTTTAGCAAGCATTTGAATTTCCTCTTTGCTAAGACTATCAAGATGGTTGATGAGTAAACCTGAAAAGGAGGTAAGGGAATTGAGTGGGCCTTTTAAATCGTGACTAATGATTGAGAAGAATTTATCCTTTGTAGCATTGAGGTTTGATAAAGCGAGATTCTTCTCTTTCACTTCATTATGGGCAGCTTTCAAAGCGATGTTTGATTTTCTCTTTACCTGGTATAAATAGACTCCCAACAAACTAACAATCACACCCAATCCGATGATGACGAATAAGAAGTTCTGAATCTTCTTCTGGGTTTGCAATTCCTTTTCTCTTCGAAGACGATCTGATTCAAGTTTATCAATTTGTGTCTCTTGCTTTGTTAAGGTATAGCGACTTTGCATTTCCAAAATTTGGTGCTCGCTTTTTTCATGTTGAATAAAATCGTGAATTGCTAAGAACAGGTCTTTATACTCCAGTGCCTTTCTGTAATCTGCAAGGGAAGAGTAGCACTGACCTAAGTATTCATAACTCTTTCGAATGGCTTCCTGATTTTGAGATTCCTGTGCTGCCTCCAAACCCAATTGTAAATTGGCGATGGCACGTTTCGGGTTTTTTTGTTGATAGTAAAGTTCCCCGATGCTATTAAAGGATTCGGCCATTGATTTTTTGTCTTTCAATCTTTTTCGGATCTCCAGTGCTGCAACATGATTAGCCATGGCACGCTCGCTATTTTTCATAGACCGGTAGAGTGTACCAATGGTATATAAGGAAATCGCTTCTTTCTTTTTATTGCTTTCTTTTCTCCGGATTGCCAATGCTGTTTTATGATTCTCAAGAGCCGGTTTAAACTTACCTTGTATCACATCCAGATTTCCGAGATTAAAATACACCTCGGCTTCCGCTTCCGCATTGTTAAGCTGATCTTTGTATCCAATCGCTAACTCGTACAGTTCAAACGCTTTCTCAACGTGCCCCATCGCTGCATGATTTCTTCCTAACGTATTCAGAATCAATGCAAGTGTTGGGATATCTTTCGACTCTTCATTTAGACTGTTGGCCTGATCGAGGTATTCAATACTCTTTTGGTAATCGCTCACATCCTCAAATATTCTTGCGATAGAGAGAAGGGTAAAGATCTTTTCGCGATGTAAACTCAGAGAGTCTTCTAATTTTAGTGCCTGGGTGAAATACGCCATCGAACGTTCATAGTCGTTGGCCTTGGTGAGGTGAATCAGACCGAGTTCAGTTAACGTCTTTACTTGAGCGTGTATGTCATTTCTGTCAACTGCCATGGTGAGTTGAGAGTTAGTATACTCCAGTCTTTTTTCGATTGATTTTTGATTGTCTTCTTCAAAAAAATGGTTGTACCACCTGACATCATCGGATGGTTGTTCTTGAGCTTCAACCTGGATTGAAACCAATCCCATCAGCATGGAGACTAAAAGTATTTTTATCTGAGTATACAAGCGATCAAGTTTATTCAAATGTGCTGAAAAAGTAAGAAGATAATAAATGAAGCTTCGCTTAAATCTTATGCCCAATTTGTCCAGGTCTGCGTCATCATTCACAAAGTGGTCACTTGCTCTTGCGCTGTAAATTTATTTGGAATAGATTGTCTTTAATTCTTTACAATAAAAACAAGATATGACTCTAGAGCAAACCATGCGCTGGTATGGACCAAAAGATCCTGTGAAGTTATCCGATATTCGGCAAGCCGGATGTACTGGAGTTGTTACCGCTTTGCATCACATCCCGGTAGGAGAGGTTTGGACAGTTGATGAAATCAAAAACAGAGTCCGGGAAATTGAACATGCCGGCATGACTTGGACCGTTATTGAAAGTTTGCCTGTTCATGAAGATATCAAACGTCAGTCGGGTGATTACCTTCTTTATATCGAAAACTATAAGCAGAGCTTAAAGAATGTAAGTCAGTGTGGATTGAAAGTGGTGACGTATAATTTTATGCCCATTCTTGATTGGATGCGAACGGATATTTCCTATCCCATGTCAGACGGAAGCAAGGCATTATATTTTGAGCGTTTGGCCTTCGTAGCCTTCGATCTTTTTCTATTGAAGAGACCTAAGGCTGAAAATGATTATAGCACTACTGAAATCGCTAAGGCTAAAGAATTCATTGACAAAGCAAGCGAAGAACAGAAGAAGAAACTTTATCATAATTGCTTGCTTGGCTTGCCAGGCAGTGACGAGCCTTTTACTCCATCTCAAATCTTATCTGCATTAAAGGGATACGAAGGTATAAATGCAAGCAAACTAAAGGAGCATCTTTTCTATTTTCTAAAACAGGTAGTACCTGTTGCAGAGGCAAATGGCGTAAAGATGGCGATTCATCCCGATGATCCTCCCTATCCGATTCTCGGTCTTCCAAGGATTTTAAGTACAGAACGTGATGCACAAGACCTGATTGATGCAATGCCTTCACCATCAAATGGTCTTTGCTTTTGTACCGGTTCTTTTGGTGCCCGGCCGGACAATGATTTAACAGGAATGGTGAAACGATTAGGCGATCATATTCACTTCCTTCATTTGCGCAGTACGAAACGTGATGAGCATGGAAATTTTTATGAGGCAAATCATTTGGAAGGTGATGCTAACATGGTAGAGGTAATGAAGGAAGTGGTGATGTTGATGAATCGAAGAAAAACCTCTATTCCAATGCGGCCCGATCACGGACATCAGATGCTGGATGACTTAGGTAGGGAAACCTATCCGGGTTATTCTGCCATAGGACGATTACGGGGATTAGCAGAGTTACGAGGACTTGAAGCAGGTATTCGAAGTATGATTAACCATTAGAAAATAAAGACTTAAAAGGGCAGAAGTTGATCTATTCTTTTATTTTTAGATAGACTTTAAATGTAGTGCCTTTATTCACTTCGCTCTCCACTTCAATTTTACCTCCCATTGATTCCACCTGGGTTTTAATCAGGTACAACCCCATCCCTTTTCCCTCCACATGGGTGTGGAATCTTTTGTAAAGGGTAAATATTTTATCACGAAACTGATCGATGTCAATACCTAAGCCGTTGTCTTTGATCGATATAATGATGAAGTCAGCTTCTTTGTTAGATGCAATTTGAATAATGGGTTTTCGAATTGGATCTCTGTATTTAATGGCGTTGCTTAGCAAGTTGTATAAAATACTATCCAGATAAGGTTTGATTGTGTGAATGATATTGACACGACTAAAGTCAATACTGATTTCAGCTTCTGTTACCTTAATTTCCCGCTCCAAATTTCGAAGTAGAATGGCCATCTCGTCAATCAGATTTACTTTAGAGATAAAAGCGTTACGATCGTTTTTCAGTTCAAGTATCGTATTGAGGTCTTTCACCGCATCATCCATTTCTTTTGTTGTGGTGATTAACTTCTTAATTATTAGCTCGCGTTCTTCTGTTTGTGTAATGGGTAATAATTGACCCAGGCCGAGTATTCTGGCAACGGGCGCACGGAGATTGTGGGCGGCAATAAATGCAAATTGCTCTAGTTGATGGTTGTATTCAATCAACTCTTTAGTGCGTTTTGCAACTTCTTCTTCCAGGTTTACATTTCGCTCTTTTATTTTACTGTTCTGCTGCTCGATAATTTTTTGAGCTTCTTCCAATTTCTTATTTTGATTAGCAAGTTGGTCGCGCTGTGATGATATTTCTTCTTGACCCTGGGTGAGCTCCTCATTTTGTGCTGCCAGCTCTTCATGCTGGTGCTGTAGTTTGACATTTTGTTTTTGAATCTCTTCTTCATGTAACCGCAGTTCGGAATTCGCCTCTTGCAATTCACTTGTCTTTTGATTGACTAAAAATTCTAATGTGCTATTTAGCTTTCGAATGTTTCGGGTACGAATGGTAGAAATAGTGATTGCTATTAAGAATAGTGCACCTGCAAGCATGGATTTAAACCACCATGTCTGCCACCAATTAGGAAGAATATGAATGGTTATGGAAGCTCCTTGTTCATTCCAAACGCCATCGTTGTTGGAGCCTTTCACGTGGAATATGTAAGTGCCAGGATCAAGATTTGTAAATGTTGCAAAACGCTGAGTTCCCACCATATTCCAGTTTTTGTCGAACTTTTCAAGCATATACGCAAACTGATTCTTATTGCTTGCCGTAAGATTGAGCGCTACATACTCAAGAGTAAAGGAATTGAATTCCGGCTTTAGTGTTATTTCCTTTGATTCACTTACTGCTTGTCGAAGAATACTATCAGCAGCGCCAATTTGAATAGACCGGCTAAAAATTTTCAAGCCGTTAATCAAGACTGTAGGGATGTGTGGATTTATTCTGATGCTATCTGGATAAAAAACGTTTACCCCTTTTCCACCAAAGAACATTTGACCATTATCGCTTTTAAAATATGCGCCTGGTTTAAACTCATCACTAAGCAATCCATCATCGATATCAAAATTTGTAAAAGTCTTTGCGGTAGGATCAAATTTTGAAATGCCGTGTGTTGTACTGATCCATAAGAGATTATGCTGATCAACCAGAATACCGTTAACGATATTGTTGGGAAGTCCGTGCTCGGTGGTATACGACTCCACAACTTTACTGTTCACGATCTTGAAGAGTCCGGCAGATGTGCCAACCCAAATTTGGCCGCTCGCGTCTTCAGCAATGGTGTTGACCATTATCCCCGAGCCACTTTTTTCGTCAAAGAAATAGATGTTTTTATCTCCGGTTTTGAGATTGAATTGATTCAGCGCGGTTATTGTACCAAACCAAACATTTCCTTTAGTATCTTGAAAAATAGTCCGACCAAAATTATTTGCAGGCCGAATTTCATCGATGTATTTTTTAAACGTACCGGCACCTTCGTCTACTAATTCATGCAGACCATGATACGTACTCACCAGGATGTGATGGGTTTGAATATCTTCAAGAACACAATACACATTGGGGTTTGCAAGACCACTTGATTGGGGAGTCTTTTTATTGTAATGAATGAATTGATTGGTTCGCTCATCAAATTGATCTGCACCTCCGTCCCAAGTACCAAACCACATTCTTTGTTTGCTATCCTCGAAGATGGATAAAACAGGATTGTTGCTTAGGCTTCCTTTTTTGGAAGGATCGTTTTTGTACTGTTTTATTTGAGCGCCATCTTTCACTACTAATCCACCCTCTGTGCCAATCCACAATCTGTTCTTATGGTCTTTAGCGATAGCATTGACGATATCATTTTCGAATGGGACATCCAGTTCAGAGAATTTGAATTTCATCTTATCATAGACACAGATGCCTTTGGAATAGGTTCCAATCCAGATTCGATTTTGATGATCTTTGTACACCGACCAAATGGAATTATCGCTTATAGAGAATGGATACTTAGAGTCGCTACTAAAAATGGTGATGTCGTTTGTTTGGGTATTCATCAGACATAAACCTCCATTTTCAGTACCGATCCATAAATAATTACCGTCTAAACAAATATCACGTACGACATTAATAGGCAATGATTTTTTTGGACTTTGTGTATCATGTCTAAAGTGAATAAACCGATTGGTCTTACGATCAAATTTGCTAAGGCCATTGCGAGTGGCAAACCAAAGATTGCCTGATTTATCTTTTATGCCTTTGTGAATAGAATTATGTAGACCGGAATGTTCATCTGTTGCAAGTTGTATTGTTCCAGTTTTTCGATTCCATTTATATAGACCAGTCTCCCAGGCAAGCAACCAATATTCATTTTCAGATTCTTGAATTATTCCTTTAACGCTTATATTGCGTGGGATTGCAAAGTGATGTTCCCATTGGTTTGTTTCTCTATTTAGCATGCCTACATAACCATGTTGCTTCCATACACCGGTTATCCAAAGATTGCCATTATCATCTTCTGAAATGGAGCTAATCTCACCGCTGACAGAGAGCTCTTTAACAGCAATGAACCGATCCAAGTTTCTGTCATAATGATAGAAGCCTCTATTGCTGGTGCTTACCCATAAAACACCCTGATGATCCTCAAAAATAGAATTGATGCTGTTATTGTAAAACCCAGTTGTATCACCCGCAATCTGACGGTATATCTTAAAATTTGTACCATCAAATTTGTTTAATCCATCGGGTGTACCAATCCACAAAAAACCCTGAGAATCGTGAAGGAAGCAGGTTACGTTAGAATTTGACAAGCCCGCATTGACATCGAACCTTGAGAATTTGATTTTCTCCAGTGACTGACCAATCGTATCATTATGATTGATAAAAAGAGCTAGTGAGGCGAGTGTAATTATGAATGGAAATCTCAAACGAGCAGACATACTCTATCTTTTTTACTAAAAGGATTTTGAGAAAATATTTGATTTTCAAACTACAAATAGATTTCCACAGTATTGTTATGCGTTGATCTTAATTTTTACTTTGCCCGTTATGCACTACGAAATATCATTAGAACTCGGTAGGTGTACGGGAAACTCCGAACGCTTGAATTGAAACTTTCTTATCTTCGCAACTAAATTACGTGTTATGAAAACGATCTTTTGCTTGGTACTCGCCCTTATCTCACTAAATGTTCAAGGACAACCTACATCCTATGGAAATTTTAAAGTAGCGGATCAGGAAATTATCTATCAAAAAATTTCTGTGGCGGATTCAATAACCCCGGCAAAACTTCAAGCCTACTACAGCACGCTTCCGTATATCTCGAACATTACAGCTCAACAAGACGGACTTGCTTTTGATGTAACGGATATCATTGTTGATTATAAAAAATTTCAATTTAGTCAGGTGAATTTGCAGCCGATTATGCAGACCGGAAAATTCAGTGGTAGTGTTACGATTGGAATAAAAGATGGAAAGTATAGAATTACTTTGCGCTCTATTCAGATAACGGGCGATATGGGATATAAAAAAATTACAGCACGTGACAACCTTACTAACTATGCAACAAAAAATAGCGGCACAGTTCTGTCAACCGATTGGTGTAAACCGAATATGCTGGGTTTGCTGGATCAATCCTTCAGCGATAAACTTTTGTATGTAGAGAAAAAGAAGAAGGACGATGGGGATTGGTAATCGGTAGTTAGTAATCAGTTGTCAGTTAACAGTAAAAGTTATTTTGCTCGTTTATAAAGATGCGAGTTCTTGAGGTTTCTTCCCTGCGGAAGTCTTTGGCGAATTGTACCCAGAGCGTTTGATGATCGACTTAGAAAATTGTGTGCAAAGATTCAGTGAGGTAATTGATGGATTAGCCAATATTTCAAGTATTTAGTCAAGTTTAAATAAATGAAACTGATTACCTATTACTGATAACTGTGACCTGCTCTCAAATGTAAAATGACCCATCAAAGGATTTTAGTATCTTTTTAAGTAGCATTAAGGTGATTATATTTGCGGCCGGAAAAAATCAGAATCAGAACTTAATGAGATTAGGACAACTTGCCAGGAAGATATCAATCCGTCAGTCGGATATGGTGGACTTGCTGGCCAAATCGGGTATTTCAATAACCAATGAATCAAATGCAAGGTTGGAAGATGAACACGTTCACCTTATTCTTCAGCATTTTGCCCCATCATTTCTGGCAGAAAAAATGGAAGAGATTGACGTCAGACCTCCAGAGGTAACTGAAGAGCCAGAGGTAATCGCAACTGTCAATTCCATTGAAGCAGAGCCTATAGAAAAAGTATTTTCTGTAATAGAGAAAGAGGCGACACAAGAGCAGAAAGAAGAAAAGGTTGAGGTAATAAAAGCTCCAAAGGTTGACCTTCCGGGGTTAAAAGTGATTGGAAAGATTGATCTCCCAGAGCCAAAAAAGAAGGAAGTTCCTCCTTCTGAGGAAAGTGGGAAAACAGAAGTACATGCTGGTGTAGGTAGTTCTGAGATCAATCCAAAACCACGACCACAACGATCACGAAATGTTCAAGACAATAAGAGAGAGCAAACGAATCGGTCATCTGTAAATCCAATAGCACTTCAGCGTGAACGCGAGGCCCGTGCTGCAGAAGAAAAGCGAAAGGCAGATGCTCTTAAAGAAAAAGAAAAGCGCACTGAATATTATCTTAACCGAGTGAAGACTAATGTGCCAACAAAGGCCGCACGTATTTATTCAGAACCAGTAGAAGAGTACATAGCACATAAGAAAAAAGAAAAGCCGAAGACTTTGCTTGGTAAATTTTTTAGGTGGCTGAGGTCAGAATAGTTTCTTTGAGCTAAAACAAAAAAGGCGGTCTGTTTAAGAAGATCGCCTTTTTTGTTTTAGGAATACTTTATCCGTTAATTATTCAAGGCACCATCATCAACCCAACACGCAATAAGATCAATTTGATTTTGTGGAAGACCCGTTGGGGCAATGTCTTTTGGCATTGATTTATTGCCGGTCTTGGTTTTGATTAAAGAAGCCTTCGCCTGAACATTGGCAAGGACACCCCAGTCTGGGATGTCATTTCGAAAACCATGGCATCCTGACTTTAGACAGTTGGCTTCTATTATAGGTTTTATATCCGATTGATAGCTTACGCTACTATTACCTTTTGCAACATCCACAGCTAGAGAAAACTCACAGTTTGCTGCGTCCTTTACGGTCACCTGATATGAACCTTGTTGTAGTGCAGTAAATGAATTGGAAGCACCGAATGTTCCTGCACCTATTTTGTATTGATAAGATCCAGAGCCACCAGAAGCTAAAATTGTAAAAGAGCCATTGCCTGTAAGGCATTCTGTGTCTGGCACTTTATTTTGTGCTTCAGCTGCAAGGGTTGAACCAGGAAGAACTACATCCGCTGTTGTTGTCTTTGTACAGCCATTTGCGTCCTTAACGGTCAAGGTGTAGGTACCAGGAGAAAGATTAGAAAATTCAGTTGAACTTACGAAAGAAACACCATCCTTACTGAAAGTATAGGGTGGGTTTCCTCCGGTAGCCGAAACCGTAATACTACCATTTGGCGGAGAACAAACTGTGGCATCCGTAACTGATTTTGTAATCGCTAAATCAGAAGTGCTACAATCTATTTTATTAATATCATCACTCACACACGAGAAGAAGAATGTGGGACAAAGTATGATTGCTGATCCTACAATTAATTTTTGAAACATGTTTAAAGAAGTTTGAGCCTTATCCAAAGATAGTGTTATATGTTTAAACAAAGACAAAAATAGTGAGGCAAATTTTTGCGCGTTAGAACCTGGCAATATTAAAGTTTCGGTGATGAGTGAGAATAGTCTATAAGATCGATGTTATGTAACCTTTGCATGAATTTAAAAACAGGACGAACGCTTTCATTCGGCAATTCTTCCATCGATGTATGTCCTCCTTCTGGAAGAATAATAAGCTCTGAATTCTTTATCGCATTATTAAACTCATATCCATTTTCAACCTTGATCAATTGATCCTTTTTGCCCCAGATTATAAGAGTGGGTACCCGAATGAATTTGAGACTATCAATTGGTGGCTTTTGAAGTTGTTGAAAGCGCAGCCACGTGGCGTGCCGATTACCCTCGCGAAGGATAAGTTGATAGTATCGATCTATAAGTTCAGAGGTAATTAAATCAGAATTTGCATAAACTTTTTTAAGATTGAAGGAGAACATCCAACGTGGGGTAATATGCTCTAATGTAAATGCAGCATGCTTCGATCGGAGCAAGGTAAATACCAGAGGTGCGCCATTATTTTGTTGATCACCCTTAGCAGTTGTAAAGCCAGCAGCATCTATTAAAATCAAATTCTTTATTCGATCAGGTCTGTGGAGAGCTGCCTGCCAAGCGATTTGTCCTCCCATTGAATTGCCTGCAATTGAAAAAGTATCGACCTTCAGTGAATCGGCCAATTCGAAGACCAGTTTTTCAACGTTATTGATCGTATAATTTTCTGATTTGTTAGGGCCTGTTAATCCGTGTCCGGGAAGGTCAAGTGATACTGTAGTAAAAATTGTGCTCAATGTATCTTCCCAATGTTCCCAGGTATGAAGTGAAGCAAAACTGCCATGAAGTAAAAATAAGTACGGCCCTTTTCCGCGAATGCGAACGTGCACTTTTGCATCGGTAAGGCGGACGTAACGTGACTCTGGTGTAAAATATTCTTTCTCTAACTCTTTAACTGGAATATCTTTTCGATTGCCAAGAAGAAATAAGGTGATCAGTACGGCTACTGAAATTCCAATACCCTTTAATAGCTTGATCATGTATTAATTAAAAACATTAACATTTGCTGTTTCCCCCGACTTTAATGTGAACGTCTTAAAGCCCGTGTATTTGCTTCCCTTGGTTTGCTTTACACGGAAGACAATTTTGTATCGTCCGGGTAATAAAGTTAACGAGAATTGTGATTTGCGCTCATTAAGATTGCATACCCATTCTTGTGTGCCATCTCCCTTCAATTCGTAAAGACTTCCATACCCCGTGGCAATCGTATTGAAATTTACGATGCCGGGTGAGGGTAATAAAATAGTTTGTGTTTTATTCGGTTGAATATCAACTTGAAAAATTCTGCGCGGAAGGGTTAATGTCTCTACTTCATATTTTCCAACAAGGTAGCGAAACGCCTCGTTGCTTTGCTGCGAGTTTAAAATTTCAGGTTTGCCCTTCAGTCGAATAACAGACATAAGGTTATTATCTTTTCTTCCCTCTTGTTGAACAATGAGATTACCTTGAGGAACAGCAACATTAATCACAGTATGTTTTCCAATAGTGATGGAAACATTTCTTTGAATAACGGGAGGAATGGTATTTACAATGACATCATAATCAACGACAGGATCAATTTGAACTGTATCCGTCATACCTTGTTTATCCCGAAAATGTACAAACTCATACATGGATACATTTGTAAGTGTATTGGCGAACGTAACATTTATATTTGTTTCGGTTGGCTGATTGGCAGCATCAAAAAGTTCAACGCTCACTGTTGTTTTTGCAAAGCTTGCTTCGATGGCCTGGTTTAATACGTCATGGAATTTACCGGGTGTGTCGGCATCAATAAATTTACCAGCGCACTCCAATGTTTTTTCTGCCTGAAGACCTATCCCAATAATATAAGGACGAAGGAATATACCTTTCTTTTGAAGTTCGCGAGATGTAGCACACAGATCACCACCGCATGATTCAATACCATCTGTAATTAAAATGACAATGTTCCGATAACCAGGACTGGTTGGAAAATCATTTGCAGCTTGTTCGAGGGAGTATGTAATAGGTGTAACGCCTTTCGGTTTGATCTCTTTCAGTTTCGCAATGATGGCATCGTGGTTATTGGTTTTAAACGGAACTTCGAGATTGGTGTCTTTGCAATTATTTATTTCGCGTGGAGACCGATGTCCGTAGACTCGTAAGGCAAGTTCCAGCTTTGAATTTTGTTTCAACGAATCAATAAGTTGAGAAAGGATTGATTTGGCAACGCTAATTTTGGTTTGGTTCTTTACCTTCCCCCATGGCTCTAACATACTTCCCGATCCATCAAATAGAAAAAGGATTCGGGTCTTCTCCGGAATCTTCTGCTGCACCTTGCTTTGAGCCAACCCGCCAAAGGTTAGAAACAATAAGGTGGCCACTAGCAACGTTGTTCGAAGTATATATCGGTATGGTTTTAATTTCATCTTTGCGTCTTAACGAGGGAGTGTTTTTCAAATTGCTATTCTCAGGTTTAAAGTTTCGGGTCGTAGCTTCAATACCAACTTCTAAATTCAGCATTCCATATTCTATCTCCTAAATTCCATATTCGAAATTCGTACCGGGGTTGAAGTAGGATGATTACGCAAATTGATTTAATTTTAGGCATTAAAGGCCATACTTAACAGGCTGCTATTTTTTGATTTAGAAAGCTTAACCCTATTTTTCTGAAGCGCATTGTCATATTCTTTTGCCTTACCTGTGTCAGCCTTTGTGGCGCAATGGATGCTTTCGCTCAGGATGATAAGGACATTGCTATTCCATTGGACAAATTCTATGTTGATCGGAGAGGGGTAAGTCTATTTCGTAAGATCATTAGTAAAGTAACCATTGGGTTAAGTACAGGCTATGGAAGTACAAAATTCAAGCACGATCTCAGTAGCTTCGGTATACTTCAAAATCCGGATTCACTGCCTCGCATATTTGGAGCAGCCGGTAACGGAAGTGGCAACACAAATTGGTTTAATACCTCTACGTATTCAGGAGCTACTCTTCAACCTGGAAATTTTCAAATCGATCCCAACACGGAAAAAATTGGTTTCAAAAGTAAAGCCTTTAACATTCCCATTAAAGCAACGCTTCATGTAGAGTATGATCGCTACCGAATAGGGGGTGGATATTCCATTGAGTACACGCATCTTGGCACATTTAAGCCCACGGCTTTTGGTGATCAAATCAATAATTACACACCCGAATTCTCCAGCTTTTGGTTGAAGAAATACTTTGGTATGATTGGAGGAATGGTATATCGCTATTATGAATATTCATTAGTGGTAGATGCACAAGTGGGTGGATATGGGCTTGGAAGTAATTTTAATAAAGCGTTGATTAAGAAGGGTGTCTATGTGAATTTAGGTGCAAGCATTGAACGCGATTTTTCAGAGTATTTCCGGGTATTTGTGAGGCCTTCTTATGAGATTAAAAGTTATAAGCTAACCCTGGCAGAACTCGATCAAACCGTCACGCATAAGTTCAACGCATTTTATATTAACGTAGGGGCGAGTTATCGATTTCCTGAACTTCGAAGATGTGTTGTTAAAACCTGTAGTGCACAGATAAACCATGCACATGGCAATCGGGAATATAGAAGTCGTGTGCATGCAATCTATAAAAAGCAGAACCCACATTACGGGGAAAACTACCCTACGCTGATCAAGTATAAGGGTAAGAATAAAAAGAAAATTGACCCGTATTAAGGATCGTGCTAGGAAGAAACAGTTGGCTGTGAATCATTGTAAAGCGCAAAATCGGTTCTGGATTAACATTTCCACATCAATAGCTAACAGTTTCCTGCTAACCATTTTTTTTTCGGATTCACAAAGATAAATTCGAATCATCATCTTAATGATTGTTAACCAAAACTCTTCCTAATGAAAAAACAAATTATTGCATGTTTAGTGTTAACGATGGTTATCACAACGACATTTGGCCAATTAACAATCATCCCTAAGGCTGGTGCCACATTGTCTACGGTAAGGATAAGCGATGATTTGCTTGATGGAGAAGATAAGCCCAAATACAAAATAGGCTTAGCGTTTGGAGCTGCCTTGGAAATTGGTATTACTGAGCAATTCGCCATTCAACCTGAAGTTTTATTTAATCAGAAAGGATGGAGAACGGAATTTTCAGAGAATGGATTTTCCTCGAAGTCCAGCATCACATTAAATTACCTTGAGGTTCCAGTACTCATCAAAGGTAAGTTTGGAAATTTCTATGTTCATGCCGGACCTTCCATCGCATTTGGTATTGGAGGTAAGTATAGAATTGAACTTTCTGGCCAAGGTAATACAGCGAGTGAAAGTGGAAATGTGAAATTTGGTACTGATCCTAATGATGCCGATGATGAGATATATTTCGACAATGCAATTGATTTTGGTTTGCAAATGGGTGGGGGTGTAAAAGCAGGACCAGTGGTTATTGACTTTCGTTACGGATTAGGACTTTCAAATTTGTATGATGAGGAGGATGGTTTTACTGGTGATTGGAAGATAAAGAACGGTTCATTTCAACTCACCGTTGGCTTCCCGATTTTGCTTGGCGGAAAATAATTGGGTTGAATTTAGTCGTATTAAAAAGGCTGCTCTTCAGAGCAGCCTTTTTGTTTTTAATTTCTTTGAGCTTGGTCCATATCGGCTCCATCCTCATGCCGTAATGTTATACTTTAATCTTCATCCAACAGTGCATTAACTATTCACTTTTAACCTTCAACGATTAACATTTTTTGCTATCTTGCACAGCTTTAAAAAGCGTTAAATTAAGCCCAAAAACATCGATTATTCATGGCAGAAGAGACAGGTGGCCTACCCCCAGCAAGGCAGAGTATAATCCCAATAAATATTGAAGATGAAATGCGCGGTGCCTACATCGATTACTCGATGTCGGTTATTGTTTCGCGTGCATTACCAGATGTACGTGACGGACTAAAACCCGTGCATCGAAGGGTGCTTTATGGTATGCAGGATTTGGGTGTGAACTATAACAAACCCTATAAAAAATCGGCTAGAATTGTCGGAGAAGTATTGGGTAAGTATCACCCCCATGGAGATGCATCGGTTTACGACACCATGGTACGTATGGCACAAGACTGGTCGTTACGTTATACATTAGTTGATGGTCAGGGAAACTTTGGTTCGGTCGATGGAGATTCACCTGCTGCCATGCGTTACACGGAGGCACGCCTCAAACGCATTGCTGAAGAAATGCTGGCCGACATCAACAAGGAAACCGTTGACTTCCAACCTAACTTTGATGACTCGTTAACGGAACCTACTGTGCTTCCGGGTAAGATGCCCAACTTATTGGTGAATGGTTCTTCGGGTATTGCCGTAGGTATGGCAACTAACATGGCGCCTCACAATCTTACAGAAGTAGTGAATGGCATTCATGCCTACATTGATAATCATGAAATCACTATTCAGGAACTAATGAAGCATATTACCGCTCCTGATTTCCCTACCGGTGGTTTAATCTATGGCTATTCCGGTGTTCAGGAGGCTTTCCTTACAGGAAGAGGTAAAGTTATCATGAGAGCTAAGGCTGAGATCGTTACATCATCTACAGGCAAGGAACAGATTATCGTGACCGAAATTCCATACATGGTAAACAAGGCCATGATGATTGAGAAGACAGCCGCTCTTGTAAATGAAAAGAGAATAGAAGGAATTTCAGATTTGCGCGATGAATCCGACAGAGATGGTTATCGGATTGTATATGATTTGAAACGCGATGCTATTCCAAATGTCGTTCTCAATAACCTGTTTAAATACACACAACTTCAAACTTCTTTCGGAGTAAACAATGTGGCGCTTGTAAAAGGTCGCCCGCAGACGTTGAACCTAAAGGACATGATTAAGTATTTCGTTGAACACCGTCACGAAGTGGTGATTCGTAGAACGAAATTTGAATTGGCGGAAGCGGAACGAAGAGCCCATATTCTGGAAGGTTATCTAATCGCGTTAGACAACCTGGATGAAGTGATCAGCTTGATCCGTAACTCGAAAGATCCGGATGAAGCGAAGGAAGGATTAATAAGCCGCTTTGCGTTATCTGAAATTCAAGCGAAAGCAATTTTGGAAATGCGCCTTCAACGCTTAACTGGACTGGAACGCGACAAAATTCTTCAGGAGTACAAAGAGATTAAAGAACTCATTGACAGATTGAATGCCATATTGAATGATGAATCGTTGCGCATGCAAATCATCAAAGACGAATTGACTGAAATTCAAGAGCGTTATGGTGATGCACGCAGAACATTAGTGGTGCACAGCGATGATGACATCACGATGGAGGATATGATTCCAAATGAAGAAATGGTGATTACTATCTCGAATCAGGGGTACACAAAACGAACTTTGTTGTCTGAGTATAGAACACAAGGAAGAGGAGGTATTGGTTCAAAAGGCGTAGTAACAAAGGAAGACGATTTCACAGAACATCTTATTATTGCACATGCCCATAATTACCTTTTGATATTTACAGATCAGGGTAAAGTGTATTGGAAGAAGGCATACGAAATCCCGGAAGGAAATAAAACAAGCAAGGGTCGTGCGCTCCAAAACCTGATTAATATTGAACAAGGAGAGACCGTAAGAGCGATTATTAACATCAAGAATTTATCTGACGAGGAGTACATCAACAATAACTTTGTGATTCTCTGTACAGAAAAAGGAGTGATCAAAAAGACTTCACTGGAGGCTTACTCCAGACCACGTCAGGGAGGTATTAATGCCATTACCATTCATGATGGAGATCGATTGTTAAATGCCTCATTAACAAATGGAAAGAATCATATTGTAATAGCAAAAAGTGAAGGCAAAGCCGTTCACTTTAACGAGTCTGATGTTCGACCTATGGGCCGTATGGCAGCGGGTGTAAGAGGTGTGACGCTTGATTCCGATGAAGACAAAGTGATCGGGATGGTTTGCATTAATCGTGAAGATGCTAACTTGCTTGTCGTATCAGAAAATGGGTATGGAAAGCGGTCGCTGATTGACGACTACCGCATTACAAAACGTGGTGGAAAAGGAGTGAAGACCATCAACGTAACCGATAAAACTGGCAAGCTTGTTGCCATCAAGCAGGTGGTGGATGAAGATGAGTTGATGATCATTAATCGTTCGGGCATCACAATACGCATTGCGGTAAGTGAGCTTCGGGTAATGGGAAGAGCAACACAAGGTGTTCGACTTATTAAGCTGAATGATGATGACAGAATTTCATCGGTTGAGAAAATCCAGAATATAGAAATACAGAAAACAGATCAGGAAACTGAAAAGAACGATCAGGAATAAATAGTTTTGATTTTTAATGTATAACCAACAATGAAGAAAATTATAATTGCAGCGCTTTTCGCTTTACCTACTCTTGCTGTAGCGCAGAAGGAAGTAAAGCCCAACATCAACAAGGCATTGAATGCTTTAAAGGCAAGTAAGTACGATGAGGCCAAATCGACTATTGATGCCGCCACAACGTATGAAAAGACAATGAACGATGGTAAGACCTGGTTTTACCGAGGCCTAATTTATGGTGCATTGGATACAACATCGGCTTATAAATCGACAGAAGATCTGACTTCGGTGGCTGCCGCTTCATTTAAAAAAGCAGAGGAATTATCAGGAGGAAAAGCAAGTTCGTATTTCGTTCAGGACGCCAATGGAGGTATTTTGATTTATGATAATGTAAAAAGCTCTATTAGCCAACGCTATTTGTATAATGGTGATAAGCTTTTCGCAAAAGACCAATTTAAAGAAGCCCTTGCGTCATTTGAAAAAGGTATAGCGTTCACAAATGGAGATACAGTTTTTTATCAGTATGCTGGGTATGCTGCATACAATGGAGAAGAAAGAGCTAAGGCAATCGACTACCTCAGAAAATATGTAGAGAAAGGCGGACGTCAGGCGCAAGCCATGACAATGGCTCCGCTTTTGGAATATGAAGATAAAAACTTTGAGCAAGCTCTGAAAGATGCTCGTGCTGTATTGAAGGTTATCCCCACACAGAAGGACATGAAGATTGTTGAGCTTAACTCATTGATCGAATTAAAAAGATACGATGAAGCCTCGAAACTTATTGAAACTAAATTAGCAGAGAACCCTAATGATGCGCAGGAGAATTATTTATTGGGTATGCTGAATAATGAACTCGGAAAAGAGGAAGAGGCGAAAAAGAATTTTGAGAATGCTCTGAAAGCAGATCCCAAGCATTTTGAAGCTGCACTTGCTCTTGCCCGTTATGCTTATAAAGACGCAAAGGCGATTAAGGACCAAATGAATGCTCTCTCTATATCTGCTGCTGACAAAAAGAAGAGATATGAATTAGATGCTGTCTATGTAGAAAAGTTAAAAGCGGTTCTGCCCTATTGGGAAAGGTGCGAAAAATTAAACCCTAGTGACCAGACTGTTCTTGATGCACTGTATTTAATATACTCTGATTTGGACAACAAGGCTGGAATAAGCCGCATTGAAAAACGGTATAAAGAGTTGGGTGTAGAAAATTAATCTACTTATTAGAGATTCTTACTTGAAAAAGGGATTGACTAAAGTCAATCCCTTTTTTGTTTACGTTCTTCAATAAGTTGATCATTACGATAAAGCAAGTACGGGTTTGTGTGGTTTTGATTTCTGCTTATCTTTCATCGAAGTAGAAAAGTAAATCACAGCATGGAATCAACGGCACTCACTAAGGAACAAAAGAAAACACTCTGGTTTGTTATAACGGCCTCATCGGTAGGAACACTCATTGAGTGGTATGACTTCTATATATTCGGAAGTCTTGCTACAATCTTATCAGAACACTTCTTTCCAAAAACAAACCCCACTGCGGCATACTTAGCTGTGCTTGCTACCTTTGCAGTTGGATTTATTGTAAGACCTTTTGGTGCTATTGTCTTTGGTAGACTGGGTGATTTGGTCGGCCGAAAGTACACTTTTCTTGTTACTCTGATTTTAATGGGAGGATCAACGTTTGCTATTGGATTAATACCCGGCTATCAAACCATTGGAATTCTTGCTCCCATACTTGTTTTAATATTAAGACTGCTACAAGGACTGGCATTAGGTGGTGAATATGGTGGAGCGGCTACATATGTAGCAGAACATGCACCAGCAACGCAACGCGGATTCTATACCAGTTTTATTCAAACGACAGCAACTCTGGGGCTTTTTGTTTCGATTGGTGTTATCCTTCTTGTTCGTCAGAATATGGAGATCAGCCAATTTAATGAATGGGGATGGAGAATACCTTTTATCCTGTCGGCTGTGCTGGTTATTGTGTCCATTTTCATTCGCATGAGAATGAGTGAGTCACCCATGTTTGCTAAACTAAAGTCAGAAGGAAAGGTTTCTAAAAATCCATTGAAAGAAAGCTTTGGTAATAAAGAAAATCTCAAGCTCGTTCTTATCGCATTGTTTGGAGCAACGGCTGGTCAGGGAGTTGTTTGGTATACCGGACAATTTTATGCCATGTCGTTCATTGAAAAAACGTGTAGTATTGATTTTGTTCAAACCAGGGATATCATTGCGATAGCCTTGCTCATCGGAACACCGTTGTTTATTTATTTTGGTTGGTGGTCTGATAAAATTGGCAGGAAGATGATCATGATGATCGGTATGTTAATGGCGGTGATTTTATATCGTCCCATTTACATAAAAATGTATGAGCAGGCAGATACATCGGTTAAGATAGAAATTAACGAAGCGCGAAAAAGCACGTCTTCTGCTGCGATTAATCCGACAGGAGATTCTGTTGTGGTTACGAATACAGTAAAGGTATATACTGATGGGACCAGTTTGAAGGAGACTTCAACGTATGTCGTATCAAAAATAACGGACGTAGTTAATCCAGAAGTTAAAAAAGAGATTTTACTTGGGGATGAGCCTTATTGGAATATGGTCGGACTAGTGTTAATTCAAATTGTTCTTGTTACCATGGTCTACGGGCCGATTGCAGCATTCCTGGTTGAATTATTTCCAACTAAAATTAGATACACTTCAATGTCTCTGCCGTATCACATAGGCAACGGTGTGTTTGGTGGCCTTACACCTTTTATAGCAACAATTCTTTATGAGGCAAGCAAAACATCTTCAAACCCGGCGGGTGACCCATTTGCCGGGCTTTGGTATCCAATGGGTGTGGCCGCTTTGTGCTTTATTTTTGGAATGATTTTCCTGAGCAACCGCAAGAAAGCAGACGTTGATTCACTTGAGTAAAACTGAATATTTTGTGGCGAATTGTTGTGAATTAAAATATTTTCCCGATATATGTAGCTAGAACTATCAACTAGACTGAAAAAGCTATTCGCCATATTACTCTTAGCAGTCTTCATCTTTCAGATGGTTGGGTACTATTTTGTGTATCTGGGCTTGCGTTTTCAGGCCAATACAGAGATGGCACAACGGTTAGACTCAGAGTCATACTCAGAAGATGAAACAATTACAATTAAAATCCCTTTTACGCTGCCATACTGGTCTGATTCAAAAGATTTTGAGAGGGTGAATGGTGAATTTGTTCACAACGGAGAATTCTACAAATTAGTAAAGCAAGAGTTAAAGAATGATACATTGTCCGTTGTGTGTATTCATGATTTTAAACAAAAGCGAAATTTTAATTTCATGGCGGGGTTTGCAAAACTTTCAACGGATGTTCCCGTGTCTTCCAAGCAAGCGCTAAAACTTTTTGGAAGCCTTCTCAAAGATTTTGTTCCGTCATCTAATTCAATGATTTCAGCAAAACCATTAGCCTTAATTCAAATTGCCTACACCAGCGAGCAATTCACTTTAATTGCAGCTGCTTATCCTGTACTTTCACCACCTCCCGATTTTATTTCCTAAAACAATTTGGCTTTGTATTGAAGCTCAATTCCGCATGTGATTATAGCGAGTGATTCAACTTGTTATTAAACCTGGGAAGTTCTTCTACATTCATCAAATTGTATTGATCAGATTTCAGATGCTGATCTCGATGCAAATTCATTTTGCATTCCTTCATTATTCATCAGATATAAACTTAGATAATTAGGGTTAAGTAAAACGGGGCTGTTTGTACTTTTTGGGTTAAGCGCAGCAGCTTCCGTTTTTAATTTGAAACTTTCAGATCATGCCATATATAAATGTAGAAGAACACTTACCCGGAATAACCGGACTGCTTGAGTATCGCAAGGATACAGCAGAACCTATTCGGAACCTTACTCAATTTCTGCTGCGCGGACCCAATACGTTAACAGAAGGTGAGCGCGAGTTAATTGCAACCATTGTATCGCACCGTAATGAATGTCGCTTTTGCTCAACCGCCCATACCGCAGCAGCGGATTTACTTTTAGGCGAATGCGACACTACGCAAAAAATTAAGCATGACATATCCACTGCTCCTGTAAGCGAAAAGATGAAGGCATTGCTCATCATCGCAGGACAAGTTCAGCAAAGTGGAAAGAATGTAACAGCAGCATCTGTTGAAGCTGCCAAGGCAGCAGGAGCAACCGATGTTGAAATTCACGATACCGTATTGATTGCTGCACTTTTCTGCCTGTACAACCGATATGTTGATGGACTTTCAACCATCGCTCCAAGCGATCCTTCATTTTACAAAGGATTGGCAGAGCGAATTGCAAAGGGTTATATGCGTTCTCCTACAGGCTATGATCATCTCAAGAAAAAAGACTAAACCAAACCATATTTACTTCAACCATTTCTAAACTACATCGAATGAAAAAACATCTACTTTTATTCTTTCTCATCTGTTCGTTTGCATTGCGTGGGCAACAAACGGGCATCACTGGATCTATTAAAGACAGTGAAACAAATGAAGCTGTTATCGGTGCAAACATTTCCATCAAAGGAAAAATGGTTGGAACCATTACGGACGCGAAGGGTAACTTTTCGCTGAATTCTTCTGTGAGCGTTCCGTTTACATTAGTCGTTTCCGTAATTGGTTATCAACGTCAGGAAATTGAAGTTGCAGATGCCAGCCAGCAACTGAGCATAAGTCTTGTTCCCAAAACAGAAATTATGGACGAGGTAGTAGTTTCAGCTTCTCGTGTTGAGGAAAGTATTTTGGGATCCCCTGTAAGTATTGAAAAAATGGATGGCAAAGACATTCGCCAGACGGCTTCCATGAGCTTCTACGAAGGATTGCAAAATATCAAAGGTGTAGAAATGGTAACGAGCAGTCTTACCTTTAGTCAGATTAACACGCGCGGGTTCAACAGCACAGGTAACTCGCGATTTTTACAGTTAGTAGATGGTGTTGACAACCAAACACCGGGATTAGGTTTTGCTGTTGGTAACATGTTGGGTGCTTCTGAGTTGGATATGGAGAGTGCTGAACTTATTCCGGGAGCTGCTTCTGCGCTTTACGGTCCGGTTGCATTCAATGGAGTCTTAATGATGCGCACAAAAAGTCCATTTCAATATCAGGGTCTTAGTGCTCAGGTGAAAACGGGAGTGAACCACATTAATGAAAAATATGCTGATCCACATGGCTTATATGATATTGGAATTCGATATGCCAAGGCTTTCAATAATCGCTTTGCATTTAAAGTAAACGTATCCTATTTCAAAGGCCTTGATTGGTACGCAACAAATTATGAGGATGTAAGTGATCCCGCTGCAAACAGAAGCGATACCAATCCTGGTAAAAACTCACTCAACATTTATGGTGATGACGTTGCTGTATCCATACCAGACGTTGGTACCATATCCAGAACAGGCTATGAAGAACGTGATGTGATGGATTACAATGTTTATAGCTTCAAAGCCAATGCAGCGCTTCACTATCGAATTACTGATAACATGGAGTTGATTTATCAATACAATTATAGCCAGGGAACAGCAGCCTATACGGGTAGTAATCGTTTCTCCATCAACAATTTTTCATTCCAGCAACATCGCGTAGAACTAAAAGGTAGCAACTACTTTGTACGTGCCTACGCCAGTCTCGAGGATTCTAATGATTCGTATAATGCAAAAGGCTTAGGTCAGTTGATTGGTAAAACATGGGTACGTGACCTAAACGGAAATGTAGTGAGTGCCAATAAAGCCGATAGTACTTGGTATAAGCGATATGAAGAAGCGTTCTTGGGAAATCAGCCTGGCGTACCAGGTAATAGTCATTCTGATGCAAGAACTTTTGCTGATGAAGGAAGGTATTTACCAGGATCGCCAGAATTTAATGCAGAGAAAGAGCGACTTATTGGGACACAGGGTTTAAGCGGTGCAGGTATATTGAGCCAAAGCAAACTATTTCATGTAGAAGGTCAATATGATTTTAGTGACAAAGTAAAATTTATGGACCTATTGGTGGGGGGTAATTTCAGGCGATATAAAATGTTCACCAACGGAACATTGTTTGACGATAAAGATGGTCCAATCCTTATCGATGAAGGAGGAGCCTTTGTGCAGGTTTCTAAAAAATTACTGAAAGATAATTTGAGACTTACTGCTTCGGCTCGTTACGATAAGAATCAGAACTTTGACGGCCGAATTACTCCGCGTGCTTCCGCTGTATACACGGTTGCAAAAAAACATTTCTTTCGGACATCATTCCAAACTGGGTTCCGCAATCCTACACCAGGGGATATGTATATTAAATTGAATGCGGGTCCCATTACAATCTTAGGTGGAGCTCCTGATAATATTGCCGGTACTGGCGCATATGAGAATTCATTTACAACGTCTTCTCTTGGCCCATTTTTCCAATCATTTCAAACAAAGTTGCAACAAGGAACACCATTTCCAGATGCCGTTATGCAAAGCAAGGATTTATTAGTGAAATCAGATGTCCCTTTCATCAAACCAGAGCAAGTGAAAACATTTGAAGTGGGTTACAAAGCTTTGCTCGGTGATAAGGTATTGATTGACGCAAACTACTATTTCAGTAGTTATAAGGACTTCTTACTTAACCAAGTGGTAATGCAACCAGCGAGTCCGGTATTAGCTCCTGATGGATCGATTAATCCGGATGCTGCATTTGATCTTGTTAATGGTGACAGTCACCTCTTTCAACTTTATACGAATGCGAGTGATCGTGTAACATCACAAGGAGCAACATTGGGCATTACTTATCTTCTTCCAAAAAACTTTACGTTAGGTGGAAATTTAACATGGGCTGACTTTAATTTACAAGATGCTGATCCTAATGAAATTCCAGCCTTCAATACTCCAAAGTACAGAACTACTGTAACGTTTGGTAACAGCTCGGTTACAAAAAATCTTGGATTCAATGTAGCATGGCGCTGGCAAGATGCTTACGATTGGACAAGTACATTCAACCAGATGAGGCCAGGAAGAATAGACGCTTATTCAGTAGTGGATGCACAGGTAAGTTACAGGGTTCAATCCATGAAATCCATTGTAAAAATCGGAGGAAGCAATATCTTTAACAATCAGGTGTACCAGGCTTATGGATCTCCTTCCATTGGTGCGATCTACTATGTATCCGTGGTGTTTGATCAGTTTTTGAATCGCTAATGACAACAGAGATAAATACTTCATCAACAATAGTAGGTGCTGAAAAAATCAGCGCCTACTATTGGTTGATGTTCATCATTTGTTTTTTCGGAAATATAATGGGTGGTGCCGCATCTACATTAATGTCGGTTTATTTGCCGGTAGTGGTGAAAGACTTGTTAGGCTTGGTGGATGAAGAACAACTCAATCAAGTGAGTGCCTACATCAATGCTTTGTACTTTGTAGGCTGGGCCATTGGCGGATTAACATGGGGCTTCCTCGCTGACCGCATAGGAAGGGTTAAATCGCTTTCCATGGCGATCGGGATGTTTGGGCTCTCAACCTTACTTGTTGGATTTTCTAAGTCATGGGAGATGGTTGTCGTTTTACGTTTTATTTGTGGTTTCGGTGTTGGGGGTATGATGGTGATCAACACAACCTTATTTTCAGAAACGTGGCCAGAAAAGAGTAGAGCAGTCTTCATCGGAATTCTATCCATCGGTTTTCCGGTTGGCATTTTTTCTTCAGGTGCTGTTAATTTTTTTGTATCAGGTTGGCAGCAGGGTTTTATGATGGGAATGCTACCTCTCGGCATTTCCGTTATTGTGTTTTTGGTTTTAAAAGAATCTGAAAAATGGAAGGCATCACGAACTTCATCGAACGAGAATAAGACAAAGGTGAATATTCGTGAACATCGAAAGGATCTGATTAATGGTTCCATTATTTTCGGTTCAATGCTGATTGGATTATGGGCTATCTTTTCGTGGGTTCCTACATGGGTTCAAAGTCTAATGACAAATTCAGATGGTCAGCGTGAAAGAGGTTTGAGCATGATGTTACTGGGTGTTGGCGGATTATCAGGCGGTTTCTTTTCCGGGTGGGTTTCCAATGCACTGGGCACACGCAAAGCGATGATATTTTGCTTTTCAGGATGCTTTATACTTTCGTGTTTGCTCTTCAAAGGCAACACCACCTTTACTACGATTACACTTGTTGAGATTGCAATGCTTTCCTTTATGTTCGGCATAAGCCAGGGATTGCTCGGGGTATACATTCCATTGCTTTTTCCTGTTTCCATTCGCGCATCAGCAACGGGATTTTGTTTTAACATAGGAAGATTTTTTACCGCGGCAGCAGTTTATTTCGTAGGTACACTGGTTGCAACCTTCAATGGATATGGAAATTCACTCTTTGCTTTTTCATTCGTGTTTTTAATGGGCTTAGTCTTTTTATTATTCTCAAAAAAAATTACCAATTAATATGGCGCATATTTCTGTACCCGAAGGAGTTCCAGGCATTCGAAGCTTAGTGATGTTTCGACCAGAAAGCGGTCAATATTTGTATGAGTTGGCGCAAGTGCTGCTTCGAGGTGAATCTCCTCTAAGCGAAGCAGAGCGTGAATTGATTGCTGCTTATGTTTCCTCACAAAATGAATGCATGTTTTGTATGAGCAGTCATGCGGCCGCTGCGCGATATTTATTTCAGGACAAAAGCGAGGTGGTTGATTTTGTTTTGAGCGATTATCAAAATGCTCCAATCAATAAGAAGTTAAAAGCTCTTCTTACCATTGCAGGTAAAGTTCAGCAAAGCGGAAAATCTGTTTTAGAAGAAGATGTGATGGAAGCCCGTAAACATGGTGCTGAAGATCGCGATATTCATGATACAGTATTAATAGCAGCAACCTTCTCTATGTTCAATCGATATGTTGACGGACTCGCTACATTAACGCCAACCAATCCAAAAGAATATGAGGAGATGGGCAAGCGATTAGGGGAGAAGGGCTATGTTTTACCGAAGACATAATCATAAGATTGTAGTATAAAGATGATTCAATGCTCTAAACTAAGTAACTAATTATGGCCCACATAAAACTACCTGAAGGATTACCTGGCATTAGAGGTCCGATGGCATTTCGACCTGAAACTGCAAAACCATTAAATGAACTAGCAGAAGTATTACTTCGAAGTGAAAACTCTCTGACGCGGGGAGAACGCGAATTGATTGCCACATACGTATCGTCATTGAACGATTGTTTTTTTTGCCAGAATGCTCATGGAGGTCTTGCGCAGCATTACCTTCAGTGCGATATGACTTTCATTGATCAGGTGAAGAAAGATTATGAATCTATGCCACTTTCAGATAAACTGAAATCACTCTTATCTATTGCGGCCAGTGTGCAGAAAGGTGGTAAGAATGTTACCTCAGAACAAATTGAAAAAGCGAAAGCACTTGGTGCAACGGATATGGAAGTCCATGATACGGTATTAATTGCAGCAGCTTTCTGCATGTTCAATAGATATGTAGATGGATTAGGAACATGGGCGCCACAAGATCGTGATATATATATTCAGCGTGGACCAAGACGTGCGGAAGAAGGCTACATAAATTTTGATTTATATAAATAAGTATTAAAACATAGACCCTCGAATTCTATGAACTATGGATTTGATCAAACAGAACTAAAATGAAAAAACTTTTCTACATCGGTATTATTGGCTTCTGCCTATTTGAAATTTTGAATGTCTACTTCATTATGCCAATGCCTGGAAGTCAGCGAATGAACAGCATTGACATAGCATACTTCTTATATTCATACCGGTGGTTCTTTAGAATAGTTTTTGGTTTGTTGATTCTGATTGGTTCTGTAAGTGCATTTAAGTATAAACACAAATGGATTCCAGCATTGGTTTTGTTAATTACAATTGGCATTGCATGTCTCTTTAACTTCAAGATGAATGCCGAGAGTATGTTTGCTCAACCGAAGGCACTTACGTTTAAATCACAGAATGAAAATGCATTGAATGATAGTACCGTTGTTATTGGGGTAGAACACAATGGAGAAGCAAAAGCGTATCCAATGCGATTTCTTACCTACCATCATCAGGTGCAGGATGTAATAGGAGGAAAGCCAGTGATTGTTACCTATTGTAGTGTATGTCGTACTGGAAGAGTATTCGAGCCAATGGTAAAAGGAAAGCATGAAACTTTTCGTTTGGTTGGAATGGATCACTTCAACGCCATGTTTGAAGATGCCACAACAAAAAGCTGGTGGCGTCAGGTAACAGGAGAAGCGATTACGGGTTCACTAAAAGGAGAAGCTCTTCCGGAAGTAGAATCAACACAACTTACTATTGGAACATGGTTTCAGTTATATCCGGATGCTGTAGTCATGCAACTCGATGAAGCCTCCAAATCAAGCTATGATACTTTGGGTAGATTTGAAGTAGGCAAGAGCAAAGGTGACCTTACCCGAACCGATAGTCTGTCATGGAAAGACAAGTCATGGGTAGTAGGTATTCAGATTGGAAATGCAAGTAAAGCCTATGACTGGAATCTCTTAAAACAAAATCAAATTATAAACGATAAGGTAGGAGATCATCCCATTGTAATTGCGTTATCGAAAGATGGCCAGAGCTTCGTTGCATTTGAAAGACCATCTGATTTTGAGAGTTTCACTGTTCGTAACGATTCACTCTTCACTACTAACAAAGTATTTAACTTTGCAGGGCGCTCTGTTAATTCAACTGAATCCTTGAAAAAGGTATCCGCCTATCAGGAGTTCTGGCACAGCTGGCGAACTTTTCATCCCGATACTCAAAAGCACAATTACTCGGAATAGAGATAATAAGGAAGCTTGGTCATTATAACTCTTTATTAATCAAATGCTATTTTCTGCTTTATCGGGGTTTTTATAATTTGCCAGTATTGTAAAATAGTTATGGTGGAGAGGAGCCTGGTTTTTGGAATAGTTATATTTCATTTTTGCAGTAATATGTTGCTGGCTCAGTCTGTGCCGTATAAGTTCACGCACCTGAATGTCAATCAGGGACTTTCTCACAATCAGGTTAATTATATTTTAAAAGACAGAAAGGGTTTTCTCTGGGCAGGTACAGCATCAGGTTTGAATCGATTTGACGGATATACCATTAAAATTTTCAGGAGAGACCCTAATGACTCAACCTCTATTCATAGCAATGACGTCTCAAAACTTTTTGAAACACCCGATGGTAAGATTTGCGTTTTCGCTTCTTCTGTGATGAGTTTGTATGATCCGGCAAAAGAGAATTTCAGCTCCAATCTTTCGCCATTATATTCAAAGTATAAAATACCTGCTGGTGTAATTCGTGATATTGTTCATGACGGCAAAGGTGTTTTTTGGTTTGTCCACTCTTCAGCCGGAATTGTAAAGTTCGATGCCAAGAATAACACTACACTTTCGATACGACACAAGGGTGGTGATAACACCAGTATCAGCTCAGACTCTGTAACATCGGTCACCAATGACGTTGATGGCAATACCTGGATTGTACACGCCTCAGGAATAGTTGAACAGATTGTAACAAATCGATCTACCTATAAAGTTATTTATAGAACAGATCATCTTAAAAGAGTAAATCGAAATGCGCGGTTTGAATATCATGTGTATGCCGATGCTCAGGGTGATATTTGGTTGTTTGCTGCCAATGGAAATCAAGGTGTTTATTATTTCAATAAGAAGGATAAATCATTCCAGCATTTCCACAAAGATGCTCCTCTATTGAAAATGAATACGAACATTGTCCGAGGTATTGTGCAAGATAACAATGGCTTAATTTGGATCGGTACGGACCACGGTGGAGTTAATGTTATTAATAAAAAAGATTTTTCTATTCAATACATAATACATCATGAAGAGGATGTTAAAAGTCTTGCACAGAATAGCATCAATACACTATATAAAGATGATGAGGGAATTATCTGGATTGGCACCTTTAAAAAAGGAGTTAGCTATTATCATGAGAATATCATTCGATTTCCATTGTATAAAAAGTATTTACTCGATCCAAAAAGTATTCCCTATGAAGATGTTAATCGATTCGTTGAAGATGATAAAGGAAATTTATGGATAGGCACCAATGGTGGCGGTTTGATTTGCTTTGATCGGCAGAACGGAACATTTAAACAATTTAAGAACAAACCTGGTGATCCAACGAGTTTGAGCGCTGATGTGATTGTTAGTCTATGTATTGATCATGAAAAGAAACTCTGGATTGGTACCTATTATGGCGGCTTAAACTCCTTTGATGGTAAATCCTTTACACGATACAACCACGATCCGAATGATCCTCAAAGCCTGAGTGATGTTAGTGTGTGGGAAATCTATGAAGATTCATCTGATCGTTTGTGGGTTGGTACATTAAGTGGTGGTCTCGATTTATTGGATCGTAGAACGAAAACATTTTCGCATTATAGATCAGGCGATTTAAACTCTGTTCAGTCACGTTACATAGCGACTATCACGGAAGATAAAGAAGGTAATCTGTGGGTAGGAACAGACTGGGGAATTGATGTTCTGCAAAAAGAAACCGGGCGCTTTGTGCATTATATAAATCAGAAAGATGAGCCAACAAGTTTGAGTAACAATGGCGTGATTGATATTCGCGAAGATTCAAAAGGCCGCGTCTGGGTTGGAACACACGGTGGTTTGAATTTATTTGATAAGTCTAAAAAGACATTTCAATTATTCAGTGAAGCGGACGGCTTACCTCATAACTCAATACTGACTATTCAGGAAGACAGCAATGGAAATCTTTGGATGGGAACACCGAATGGTATATCAAACATGACTATCCTTTCTGACTCTTTAAATTCGTTGAGGGTAAAATTTAAAAATTATGACGAAGCCGATGGCTTGCAAGGAAAACAATTCAATGAAAATGCAGCCTATCGCACAAGCCAAAATGAATTAATTTTTGGAGGAGCAAATGGCTTTAATATTTTCAAGCCTGAACAATTGGGAATGAATAAGAACAAGCCTCAGGTTATTCTTACTGATTTTCAGTTATTCAACAAGAGTATTAAGGCAGATGAGAATGTTGATGGAGATGTTTTATTATCAAAGGCAATATCAGAGTCTCCCCACATCACTCTTCCTGCCAATAAGAACGTTTTTTCAATTGAGTTTGCTGCGCTTAATTTCTTTCATCCGGAGAAGAATGAGTACAAGTATAGACTCGAAGGCTTCAATACCGATTGGCTTTCTGCCGATAGCAAATCCAGACGAGTAACCTTTACCAATCTTGACGCTGGTGATTACACATTTAAAATTATAGCAGCAAATAATGATGGCGTATGGAATGAAGAAGGAGCAAGCATTGAAATAACGGTGCTGCCACCTTTCTGGAAGACCAGGACAGCTCTGGTAATATATTTTCTAACTGTTATTGTTGCTTTGTTAATTGTACGGAAGCTTATTCAGCAGCGCGAGCACATGAAGTTTGCCATTCGGCAAGAGCGTCAGGAAGCAATACGAATGCATGAGTTGGATATGATGAAGATTAAGTTCTTTACCAATGTGAGTCATGAATTTCGAACACCGCTTACTTTGATTTTAACTCCGATGGAGAAGTTATTGAAACAAGCAAACGATGCGGAACAGAAGGGCCAGTTTGAATTGATTCAACGAAATGGAAAACGATTATTGAATCTTGTGAATCAGCTTCTTGATTTTCGAAAGATGGAAGTTCAGGAAATAAAGTTCACTCCGAGTGAGGGGGATATGATCAAGTTCATCAGGGAAACCGTTTACTCTTTCTCCGATCTTTCAGAAAAGAAACACATCAAACTTGACTTCCATTCGTCATTGGATTCGCTGGAAACAATTTTTGATCAGGATAAGGTTGAGAAAATATTATTCAACCTTCTCTCTAACGCATTTAAGTTTACTCCTGAGTACGGCAGCGTTTCGGTTGATGTGATATTTCAGGAAGATCAAAACTCAAAGTGGCTGCAGATTAAAGTTGCCGATACAGGTATCGGAATTGCGCCTGATAAACTGGACAAGATTTTTGATCGGTTCTTTCAAAACGAGTTACCCAAGAGCATGGTAAATCAAGGAAGTGGAATCGGGTTGTCCATTACAAAGGAATTTGTCAAAATTTATGGCGGAACGGTTTCTGTGGTGAGTGAGCTTGAAAAGGGAAGTTGTTTCACAGTGATATTGCCAGTAAGTGAAATTACACGTCATGCAGGAAGCCCCTCGGTAGAAACTGTTCTTACTCCTGCTGAAGTTGATGAAGACCTGATTCGGTTACCAGCAAGTCAATTGGGCGATCAGAAGCCGCTGGTATTGTTGATCGAAGACAATGAGGATTTTCGTTTCTATCTGAAGGACAATTTAAAGTTGAACTATGATATCATAGAAGCAAGAGACGGGCAGGAGGGATTTAAAAAAGCAATTAGTCACTTTCCTGATTTAATTGTGAGTGATGTAATGATGCCGGAAATGAATGGCCTCGAATTATGTCGCAAGATTAAGTCGGATCAACGCGTTTCCCATATTCCTGTAATTCTTCTCACCGCTCGTACAAGCGAAGAGCAACGCCTTGAAGGATTTGAAATTGGGGCAGATGATTACATTAATAAGCCATTCAATTTTGAGTTGCTGGAATCGCGTATTCGGAATCTGATTGCGCAACGCTTGAAATTGCATACTTCATTATCAAAGCAAGCCGGTATTAAGGCGAGTGAACTGAATATTACTTCATTGGATGAAAAGTTTATTCAAAACGCCATCCGATATGTTGAAGAGAATATTTCAAATGCAGATTATTCTGTAGAAGATTTAGGTCGTGAGTTAGGGATTAGTCGGGCCCATTTCTATAAAAAGATTGTTGCCCTCACAGGCAAGTCTCCTCTTGAATTTATTCGTGCAATACGCCTGCAACAAGCATCACAATTATTAGAGAAGAGTCAGTTGACTGTTGCTGAAGTTGCATACAAGGTTGGTTTTAACAATCCGAAATACTTTGCTAAGTATTTTAAAGAGATGTATCATGTTTTACCCTCAGCTTATGCTGCAGGTAAGAGACGAGCCTGAAATAAATTTGCGAATAAGACAAATAACACCCTCCTAAAAGATTTTTTGTATCCATGCTGCGATGATCAGGACTTTATCTTTAGGACTTCATTATGGCACCGGAAAAAATAAAAAAAGCAAAACGCAACCTGCTCATCATCGAGATCGCTATCTATCTTGCCATAGCCATGTCTTTTGTGTGGATAATGATTAACTAAACGTGCTCTGTCCTTTTAGTTAGGTCTGGCCTTCAAATACTCGCTGTTTTCAATACGCTTTGAGTTATAGATCTAATTCCAGGCATTTCGCTCTGTACTTAATTTTTCTTTAGCTACTTCATTCATTCATTATTGAATAGGATTGAAGCTTTCATTTTGAGGGAATTCAATCTTGCGATTAGGACTTTTCCCCCACCACAAAGCGACCCATACCCAAATTATACCCCTCGAAAAGACATTTTGATACCATCACTGGACTTCTGGAACACTACGACCAGACATTTCCATACCCTCCAATAGGTATTCGTGCACATACCTTTACCGCAACCGATTGCTGAAACTATGTCCCGCGCATCGGTTGCGTAAACGAAAAGGATGAATATGAAAAAAGATCTACTGAGTTGTATCATTTTAATGGCCTTGTTAATAACCTCTTGTTCAAAGCAAGCTAAGTATGAAAAGCTTGATGACGGTGTAGTGGTGCGATTAACAAGTGGACAAACCAAAGCTGTAAAACTTAGAATAGTTTCAGATGAGATCATTCAGGTAGTAGCTACTCCGACCGATACTTTCTCGACTGCCAAGAGCCTCATCGTTTTGCCGGAGGTTAAGGGATCAAAGGATTGGAAATTCGAAGAGAGAGAAAATGAAATAGTTCTCAGCACAGCAAAACTTAAAGCACACGTTTCATTGCTCACAGGTGAAGTTAGTTTTAATGATTTATCAGATAACACAATTCTGACTGAACATAAAGAGGGCAGGACGTTCAAGCCTGTTGTCGTTGGCGACCAGAAAAATTATTTCATCCAACAAGTATTTGAATCACCTGAAGGCGAGGCGTTCTACGGATTAGGTGGCCATCAAAACGGACAGATGAATTACAAGGGGCAGGATGTTGAATTAGCTCAACACAATATTGTCGATGTTGTTCCTTTCCTATACTCAAGCAAGAACTACGGAATTCTTTGGGACAACTACTCCATCAGCAAGTTTGGTGATCCACGCGATTACCAATCATTAAATACAGTTAAGCTTTTTACAAAAGAGGGTAACCCTGGTGGACTTACCGCGGATTATTATGTTCACAATAATGTTGTGAAGCAAGTTGTTGAAGATAAGATCGAGTATGAATTTTTAGAAACTCCTCAAGTCGATAATTTTCCAAACGATGTTTCCCGTCATGGTAAGGTAATATGGGAAGGCTCGTTCACTTCAGATATAGAAGGTGAACATAAGTTTTTGGTGTATTCATCAGGCTATATTAAAATCTGGATCGATGGCAATCTTACAATTGACAAGTGGCGCCAGAATTGGAATCCATGGACAAACAAATTTACAGTAGGGGTCAAGAAAGGAGAGAAGCATTCCATTAAAATCGAATGGACTCCGGATGATCACGGATACCTTGCAGTAAAACATCTTGATCCGGTTTCTCCAGAAGAACAAAATAGATTATCACTTTCATCTGAAGTGGCTGACGAGATTAACTACTACTACATTTCTGGTAGCAATGCCGATGAAGTCATCAGCGGTTATAGAAAGATATCAGGCAAGGCTCCCATAGTTCCCAAGTGGGCCATGGGTTTTTGGCAAAGTCGCGAGCGCTACAGCAATCAAAAGGACCTGGTGAATGTGGTGAAGGAATATCGCAAGCGAAATATTCCGTTAGACAATATCGTATTGGACTGGCAATATTGGGAAGATCCAAAGTGGGGTTCACACGAATTTGATCTGAAACGTTTTCCTGATCCAGATGGGATGATCAAGGAGTTGCACAATGATTTGCATGCTAATCTCATGATTTCGGTATGGCCTAAGTTTAACAAGGGAACCACCAACTACGAAGAGATGAATAAGAATGGATTTCTCTTTGCACACAACATCGAAAAGAAAAGAAAAGACTGGGTAGGTGTTGGTTATGAATCTACATTCTACGATCCATTCAACGAAGAGGCTGGAAAACTTTTCTGGAAACAGATTGACAAGAACTTAAATTCGAAAGGCATTGATGGCTGGTGGTTAGATGCAACAGAACCAGACATGCATTCTAATCTTTCGATTGCTGAACGCAAAGTCAACATGAGCCCTACAGCAATGGGGCCTGGCGAAAAATACTTCAATGCATATTCACTAGTAAATGCCAAAGGTGTTTATGAAGGACAGAGAAATTCAAGTCCGGATAAGCGTGTGTTTATTTTGACTCGTTCTGCGTTTGCAGGTCAGCAACGGTATGGCGCGGTAACCTGGAGCGGTGATATCGTTTCTCGCTGGAGCGACTTCAAAGATCAGATTGCCACGGGGATTAACTTTTCACTTTCCGGGATTCCCTATTGGACGATGGATATTGGAGGTTTTTCTGTAGAGCGCAAATACTACAATGCAACGGGTGAGACATTGAAGGAATGGCAGGCCCTTAATACACGTTGGTTTCAGTTCGGTGCCTTTTGTCCAATATTTAGGTCGCATGGACAATTTCCATTCAGAGAAATTTACAACATTGCGAAAGAGGGTAGCGAAGAATATAATAGCATGGTATACTACGACAACCTTCGTTATCATTTGTTGCCGTATATCTATTCGTTGGCAGGTCATAGTTATTTTAATGATTACACCATCATGCGTGGGTTGGTAATGGACTTCAATGCCGATGCAAAAGCTCACAATATCGCAGATCAATACATGTTTGGTCCATCGCTGTTGGTTAATCCTGTTTATACATACCAAGCTGAAAGTCGGGAAGTATATCTTCCTTCCACAACAGGTTGGTATGATTTCTATACAGGAGAATATCTTCAAGGAGGACAAACAATTCTGGCAAAGGCGATGCTGTCTAGAATACCTGTCTATGTAAAGGAAGGTTCCATTATTCCAGCAGGTCCAAAGATTCAATATACGAGCGAAAAATCTGCTGACCCTTTAACACTCTATGTGTTCACTGGAAAGGATGCATCCTTCTCACTCTATGAAGATGAAGGAAATAACTACAACTACGAGCAAGGTAAGTGTAGTACTATTCCGCTTCAGTACAATGAAACCACGCACACACTGACACTTGGTAAAAGAAATGGATCGTTCGCAGGAATGTTGCAAAAAAGAACGATCAATATTTTTTGGGTTAGGAAAGATCAATCTGTGGGGGTTGGTGTGGCAACACCGCCTCACCAGGTGATCCAATACGAAGGAAACGAAATAAGCATCGTGATGAAGTAATGTGTAAGTGAACCAAATAAATTCTAAACAATAAACTCTAAACCAAATTAATTATGATGAAAAAAATCTACCGAAGCTTTGCCTATGCTTCCGTAATTTTCTTCCTGTTATTATCGGTTACTGCACTTGCGCAGAAACAGGTAGTAAGCGGAAAAATTACAGATGGAACAGGAGGCTCTTTGCCGGGAGTGAACATTCTTTTGAAAGGTACTACCATCGGAACCACTTCTGATGCGAATGGCTCTTTTTCATTGGAAGTACGACCTGATGATGTTATAGTAATTTCATTCATTGGTTATAAGACCAAAGAGATTGCAGTGGGTAACCAAACTCAGATTGTTGCTACACTAGAGGAGGATATTTCAACGCTTCAAGAAATTGTAGTGGTTGGATATGGTGTTCAGAAGAAAGCACTGAATACAGGTGCAAACATTCAAGTAAAAGGAGAGGATCTTCAAAAGCTAAGCACAACCAACGCGTTGCAGGCTCTGCAAGGTCAGGCAGCGGGTGTTCAAATAACATCAACATCCGGTCAGCCAGGTTCAGCAATGAAAGTAACTATTCGTGGTTTAGGAACCATAGGTAATGCTGGTCCGCTCTATGTAGTGGATGGTGTGTTAACGGGTGATATTACATACCTCAATAATGCTGATATCGAATCGATTGATCTTTTGAAGGATGCAGCATCAGCCGCTATTTACGGTTCTCAAGCCGCTAACGGTGTGGTGTTAGTGACAACCAAAAAAGGAAAAGCAGGTTCAGCCCGCATCACATTCGATGCTTTCTACGGTGTTCAAAACGTAGCTAGAAAAGCAGACATGTTGAATACACATGAATATGCTTCTATCATGAACGAAGCGGCTGTCAACTCTGGCAAGCTACCATATTTTACAAACGCTGAAATTGCAGCAATGACAACCAGTACAAATTGGATGGATGAAATGTTCGTGAAAAATGCACCTACCCAAAGTTACTCGGTTGGTGCTTCTGGTGGTTCAGAATCTTCTGTGTATTCACTTTCATTGGGATATTTATCACAAGCAGGTATTGTAGGTGGAGAGAGTTTATCGAATTATGATCGATATAATTTTAAAATTAATACCGAGCACAAATTATACAAAGACCTTATAAAGATCGGACAAAACTTAACCTTTGCATATACCAACAACAATGGTATTGGGGTAGGTAATCAATATAACAACACCTTGCGTGGCGCATTTGGAACGAGCCCTTTTGTTCCGATGTATGATGCTGAAGGAAATTTCTTTGACAACAGCAGCTCGACATGGAATAACGGTGAAGCAAATCCATATGCATCAATGGTGTACTCCAACCAGAACGAAAACAATAATCAACGACTATTGGGAAATCTTTATCTCGAGGTAGAGCCTTTAAAAGGATTAAAGTTTAGAACAAGTTTGGGGCTTGACTATAGCGCTGGTGAAGGTCATTCATTCACTCCTATTTATAAGTTGTCAATTTATTCGTTTAACGATGTCACCAGGGTAAATCAATCGATGAACAAAGGCAGAACATGGCTGTGGGATAATTGGCTGAGTTACGGATTTGATGTGGCTGAGCATCGCTTTGATGTGATGGTAGGTTCTTCTGCAAACAGGAGCGGTGGTTCCAGTATTTGGGGAGGTAATACCAATTTAGTATTTGATGATTTGGAACATGCCTGGTTATCGAACGCAACCAATACAGACGGTACTAACATGAGCTTAGGTGGAGCGCCTTACGAAGAAGTAAACCTTATGTCATACTTCGGTCGTGTAAACTACAACTTCAAAGAAACTTTCTTGGTGAACGCTACTTTACGTGCTGATGGTTCGTCACGTTTTATTGGTAGCAATCGTTGGGGATATTTCCCATCCGTATCAGCGGGTTGGGTAATGTCTAACTCAGCATTGTTAAGCAGCACATCAGGTTGGTTGGAATTCCTGAAACTTCGAGCAAGTTGGGGGCAAGTGGGTAACCAGAACATTGGAAACTTCCAATACTTAGCACCGGTTACATTTTCCAGCACCAATTATATTTTTGGTTCTGAAGAAGCCGTGTTAACGCCAGGTGCATATGTTAGTAGATTGGCGAACCCAAATATAAAGTGGGAAGCCTCTGAGCAAACCAACATTGGTTTCGACTCCCGCTTCATGGGTGGAAAGCTGGCGTTGACTGTTGACTGGTACACTAAAACTTCTAAGGACTGGTTGATCCAGGTTCCTGGACTTGCTACTGCGGGTGCGGATGCTCCATTCATTAACGGTGGTAATGTTAAGAATAGTGGTATTGAAATGGCGTTGAGCTACAGCAGTAGCGTTGGCGACTTGACTTATACAGTTAGCGCTAATGGTGCCTATAACAAAAATAAGATAACCGAAATTCCTACTCAAGATGGTATCATTCACGGTCCAACCAATCAATTGTATAATAACTCTGGTGAATTTAACCGTGCTGAAAGTGGCCATCCGGTTGGCTATTTCTGGGGACTAGTTACTGATGGTATTTTTCAGACAGAAGAAGAAGTGAACAGTTATCGTTCGTCTGAAGGTGAAATTATTCAGCCTAATGCAGCACCGGGCGATGTTCGATATGTAGATCGGGATGGCAATGGTGTTATCAACGATTCAGACCGCACTGAAATAGGTAGTCCGAATCCTGACTTCACTTTTGGTTTCTCGTTGTCGGCAAAGTATAAAGGCTTCGATTTTTCAATGATGGCCAATGGTGTAGCAGGTAACGAACTTGTGCAGTCGTATCGCAATCAATCGAGTCAGTATGGGAATTATACTTCCGCGATTCTGGACCGCTGGCATGGACCAGGTTCTTCGAACACAATGCCACGCGTAACAGAGAACAATAGTAACTGGATAAACTTCTCCGATCTCTATGTTCACAAAGGAGATTTCCTGCGCATTAGCAACGTCACATTGGGCTACGATTTTATGCGCTTAATGGATAAGAAACTTTTTAATCAAGTACGCTTATATGCTTCTGTGTTGAATCTGGCCACGTTAACGAAGTATGATGGTATGGATCCTGAAATCGGCTACGGTGTGAATTCATTCTCATCGGGTATTGATCTTGGATACTATCCTCGCCCAAGAACATTTATGGTTGGTGTAAATGTTAAATTCTAAACCTAGACACAAATGAAAAAAATAAAAATATATTTCGCGGCATTGGGATTATTTACTGTCATTTCCTGCGGAGATAATTTTCTCGATAGCGAGCCAATCACACAAGTAACAGACGGGAATTTCTACAAAACTCCGGAAGATGCATTTACCGCATTGGTAGGTTGCTACGATGGCTTGCAAATTGTTTGGGCAGACGGCATAAGTCTGCCCGTTGCGTCTGAAATTTTTTCAGACAATGCTTTTGGTGGAACGGGTAATTCAGATGGATATGGATATCAAGCCATTGACGAATTTGATAAAAGTCGTTCACCCTCTGATCAGAATTTGTTTGGTGCAAATTGGAATGCCTACTATCGCGCAATCTATCGTTGCAATGTATTGATTGGCAAAATGGATCAGATTGAGTGGGGGACAGATGAAGAACTAAGAGCTACCTATGAAGCAGAAGCAAAATTTTTGCGCGCATATTTATACTTTGATATGGTAAGACTTTGGGGAAACATTCCATTGTTAACAGCGCCATCTGCTGAAAACCTTCCGCAAGCTGAGCCAGATGAAGTGTATACGGTGATTGCACAAGATCTTGAATTCGCGGTCGCCAATTTATCAGCTGTTACTTATGCAGCTCAAGATGCTTCAACACGTGGCCGTGTTACGAAATGGGCAGCGGAGTCTTTGCTTGCTCGTGTTTTTTTGTATTACACTGGATATTATGGTAAGACTGATCTTGTTGGCGTAGTTACAAAGCCAGAAGCGTTAAGTGCTGTTGAAGATGTAATTGCAAATAGTGGTCACGGACTGGTTGAAGATTTTGCGAACCTTTGGCCAGCGGCTTCAGTAGAAGATTACGTGGGTGAAGACAATAAGGAAACAGTCTTTGCAATCAAGTACACCTACACCAGTGATTATGATGGAAACACCGATGGAAATCATTGGATGGTAATGCTTGGAATGCGTGAGCAATTCAGCTTCCCGTATGGAAATGGATGGGGTGGATCTACAGTGAATCCAAAATTATGGGACGCTTACAGTGCTACAGATACCCGCAGAGTAGCTTCTATAATTTCGATTGAAGATGAGAACATCGATTTCAAAAATCGAGCTAAACAGCGTGAGTATACGGGATATTATAATAAGAAATATGCTCCCATGGTCGATGAAGATGGCAACAGCATAGCAGTTGAAAATGGCGGAGTCAATTTTATGATCGCTCAGTTTGAAGATTATGTGTCCATTCGTTATGCCGATGTTTTGTTAATGGCTGCTGAGCTGGGAAGTGCTAACGCACAAGCTCATTTTGATGCCGTGCGTCAGCGTGCTTACAAGACTAATTTTGTAGCGAAGCCAGTTTCTCAACAAAATATTTTGGATGAACGCCATTTAGAATTTGCACTTGAGGGCCATCGCTATTGGGATTTACTGCGTCAGGGTGTAGATGCCGCTGCTGCTGAAATAGCGGAAACAACAACTGTATTGAATGGGGGGGTATCTGGAACGAAAACAATTTCTAGCTCTAAAATTCAGGAGACAAAAGGATTGCAACAAATACCGAATAACCAGATTACATTATCAAATGGTGTATTAATACAAAACACGGGCTGGTAATTATTTCACTTATAACAGAAATGGATATGAATAAAATAAAAAAAATATTCTTTATACTCTTCGCTACGATGTTCATTATTACATCATGCCAGGAGGATACTCCGGATTTGGGAGACATGCCCGACAAGTCCGAAATTGATTTTGCCGTTACACAGGATTTTGTTGAGGATCCTGGAGGTAACACCGTGATAATGAAAAACAACACACCCGGTACTATTTCAATGTGGGACTACGGAACAGGTCGTTCAAACCGAACACAAGACACGGTTCGCTTCGCGTTTAAAGGGGAGTATGTTATTAAATTCTCTGCGCTTACCGCTGGAGGTGTGGTGGAAATGGATCCGATAACCGTTACGGTTTCGGAAGACAATCTAAATTATGTAAACGATCCATTGTGGACTTTACTTACTGGGGGCGTAGGTAATGAGAAGACCTGGTTAATGGATGCCAATGAGAATACAGAATCAAAATTCTTTACCAGCCCGGTTTACTTCGCAGGAATGGATAATGCCTATGGCACTTTAGCAGAAGATGGTAATACTCTTTTCTGGAGCAAGGTATGTGAAGTTACAGACGGAGCGAATTGCTGGACGTATGAGCCAAATTATAAAAGTGATACATGGGCAGCAGCACCAATGGATTATGGAACCATGACGTTTAGCCTGGATGGAGGACCTTTCGTAAACACAGACCATAAAGGAGTAGCCGGAGTGAACACAGAATCAGGTACTTTCTTTTTGGACATCAATGCTAAAACATTGACAATGACGGATGCAACTCCTTTAACTGTATCTTATGGTCCTAGCGATGCGGTTTCTGTAAACAATAATATTCGCGTTATTTCTTTAACAGAGAACACCATGCAACTGGCATTCAAGAATAAATCCAAAAACGAATACTTTGTCATAAACTACATTTCCAAAGAGTATAGCGACAACTGGGTTCCGGAAGAACAACCTGATCCGAATTTTGATCATGGCGATCAAACTGAAATTATCTCTATTACAAACACAAAGACCTGGAAACTTGATTTACAAGTTCCGTATAACTGGATGAGTCTTACAGGCGCACCGTTGAATAATTGGAATAGCAGGGCTGATATTGTAGCAACTGGTTGGGCACCTTATGGTGATGCTGACGTAGCGAATATTGATGAAGCAGCTATTACGTTTGCTGAAGATGGTACGGTTGAAGTGAAACAGGATAATGGAAGTAAGCTGACTGGAACCTATTCTATCGATGAAGAAACAAACATGATTTCGTTCACAGACATTACGCCAAGCATTCCGATAGCCAGCTGGGTTTCTGTGAGCACCACGGCTGAGAATCAATGGAAGATTGTAAAAGTGGAGCGTGACGTTTTAACAGATAAAGCAGTTGGAATTTGGTTTGGAAAGCGTGATCCTAACAAAGCAGAGTACATGGTGTTTCATTTTGTTTTGAGATAAACACAATAGTAAAAGTAAAGAGAGAGCTCTTAAAAAAAGCTCTCTCTTTCTATTTAAGCGTAATGATTGTTGTTTATCAACATTCCAAAATTTCGTAAATAAAATTATGACATTAAGATCTACAACTTTCACCGTTTTTGTTTTAATACTTTATTCTTTGCCTGCAATTGCGCAGTCAGAGGAATATACCTGGAATAATGTCGCCATTGGTGGTGGCGGTTTTGTTTCGGGTATCATTACCAGTAAAACAGAGCAGAATCTGATGTATTCCCGTACCGATGTAGGCGGTGCCTATCGATGGGATGCTGCTTCTAGCAAATGGATTCCCCTCCTCGATTGGGTTTCAGAAAATGAATTGGGTTATCTCGGTGTTGAATCAATTGCCATTGATCCAGTAGAGACAAGCAAAGTCTACATGCTTGTGGGTACATCATACTTTAATAATGGCAAGACTGCCATTCTCCGATCAAGTGATTACGGAAATACATTCTCAATAACGGATGTCACATCACAATTTAAAGCGCATGGTAATGGTATGGGGAGACAGACAGGAGAGAAGCTTCAGGTTGATCCCAATAGTACAAACATTCTTTTTTGTGGTACGCGATCAAATGGGTTGTTTAAAAGTATAAATTCCGGGGCTGCGTGGACTAAGATAAATTCATTAACAGTTCCAGCTACTACGAATGGAAGTAATGGAATAAGTTTCGTAGTCTTAGATCCGTCAACCGGAACTACTGGCAATGCTACGCAAACCATAATTGCTGGCATTTCTCAGACTGGATCCAATTTGTACAGAAGCAACGATGGTGGTGTCAGCTTCACAGCAATAAGTGGCGCGCCCACAACGCTCTTGCCACATCGCGCAGTGTTGTCAAGCGATCGAAATCTATATATCACATACACGAATAATGCAGGACCCTGGGACATTTCAGGAGCAGGAGCAATTTTGAAATATAATTTAGCATCGGGGGTATGGACGAATGTGACACCTTCTGGATTTTCCGGAGCTTACGGTGGTATCAGTGTTGATCCGAATAACGCAAGCCGATTAGTTGCGTCAAGCTTAAATACGTATCAATTACAGGATAATAGTTATGGGGACCGAATTTTTCTAAGTACCAATGGCGGAGCATCATGGGTTGATGTTGTGGCAAGAGGTTTTGATTTAGATCCGAATGGAAGCCCTTGGATTGATGGTCATTCTATTCACTGGGCTGGGTCAATCGAATTTGATCCGTTTAATACAAAAAAAGCACTTGTCATTTCAGGAAATGGAATTTTTCAGACCGATGATATTGATGCTGCTGTAAACGTCTGGAAGTTTCAGGTTAATGGTTTGGAAGAGACTGTTCCACTTGACTTCGTGAGTATTGCCAACGGTCCGGTTGTTTCAGCCATTGGTGATTATGATGGTTTTCGTCATACTGATGTAACACAATATGCACCCATTCATACACCACGTATGGGAACAACAACCAGCATTGCTTTTGCGGCACAGAATCCCAAGATTATGCTTCGCATTGGATCGAAAGATGTAAGTGGTGTGCGTGTAGGTGTAATGTATCGCTCAAGCGATATGGGAGTATCTTGGACAGAATGTACTGCAAAGGGACCATCCGGAAATCTTTCAATATCGGCTGACGGAAAAGTGTTTCTTCATACTCCTGAAAATTCAAGCAGCACCTATCGTTCAATAGACAATGGTTCTACGTGGACAATAGTGTCTGGTCTGTCTGTTTCGGGAGCGAGAACAGTGGCCGATCCTATTAATCCAAATAAATTCTATGCTTATAATAGCGGTAATGGTTCATTGCTAGTGAGTACGAATGAAGGAGTTTCATTTGCTGCTTCTGGTACACCAGGTAGTAGCGGTTCAAAAGTAATTCGAACTGCACCTTATAGAGAAGGTGATGTGTGGGTTGCATTATATAATGGTGGATTGACGCGTTCAGCAAATTCAGGACAGGCCTTTTCTAAAATTACAAATGTTACAACTTGCAGTGCAGTCGGTTTTGGTAAAGAAGCGATTGGAAAAACCTATCCGACAATTTACATATATGGAACAGTTGGTGGAGTATTGGGTATTCATCGTTCCACAGATGAAGGTTTGACATGGGTTCGAGTGAATGATGACGACCATGAATATGGTGGTCCGGCTAATGGTCAGTTTGTAATGGGAGATATGAATGTTTACGGTCGGGTTTACATGAGCACGGCTGGTCGTGGAATTGTTTATGGTGAATCAAGTGACACCTGCATTCCGACATTGGTTGTAGCAAAAATGAAAGTTAATGCGAATAGCACTGAACAAATTTCGATTGCCAGTGTCAATCAAGGTGGTGTTGTAGTGTTCAGCCCTGATCCATCAAGTGGCGGATCATGGAATTGGAAAGGACCAAATAGTTTTTCATCAACTGATCGTGAGATTACATTGACAAATATTCAAGGCAACCAGGCTGGAATTTATTCAGTGCGTTATACCAATTCTGATGATTGTGAAAGTGCGTGGCAAACTTTTACCGTCAAAGTTGTAGTTATAGTTCAAAGTATTACCGTGAAAGGCGAAGATAATGTATCCACAATCGATGAGAAAGGAGGAACTCTTCGGCTTGTTGCAGAATTAAATCCTACAGATGCCACAGATAAAAGTATTACATGGAGTATTACAAGTGGCGGCAGTTTTGCAAGTATTTCTTCTGATGGACTCTTAACGGCCTTGGCCGATGGAGTTGTAACGGTTAAAGTAATGGCAAATGATGGATCTGAAGTATTTGATGAGATCGAAATAACCATCACTAATCAAACGGTTACAGCAACGGAAGAATCGATTGATTCTCACTTTGGAATTTACCCTAATCCGTTTTCATCCGAAGTATATATTCAGAATTCGACCACTATACGGGAGGTAATATTTTACGATATAAGAGGGCAGAAAGCAAAGTCAATACTAAATAATCGAACTTCTATGGTTATCCAAATAAGTGATTTGCCCAGTGGTGTTTATATTATGAAACTAATCGACCAAAAAGATTCGGTCCACACAAAAAGGTTGGTCAAGCTCTAAAATGAAGTGCACAGAAATAGGAGAGGAACCTGAAGTTAATCTGGTTCCTCTTATTTTTTCATAATTCCGTGATTCTGGATACTGAATCTGTTCAACTCGTATATTTCATCCCTAATTGCCAGTCATCAATTGATTGACATATGAAATCCATTTTATTTAATACATTTAAAATGAATTTTTCCACAGCATCATGAGGCGACTTGACAACATTGACTTCACCAGAGGATTTGTAATGATCGTTATGGCGTTAGACCATACCCGTGACTTCATCCATGTGACAGGGCTAACACAAGATCCTACAGACTTAGCCACCACTACACCCATACTATTTTTCACACGATGGATTACTCATTTGTGTGCACCGACATTTGTATTTCTGGCTGGAGTATCGGCTTATCTTTATTTTAAGAATGAAGGACTGGCAAAGGGCCGACAGTTTTTATTGAGTAGAGGTATTTGGCTTATCATAGTGGAGTTTATAATTGTCAACTTTGCGTTGTGGTTTGATATTGGTTTTCATGTTTTACTGTTTGAGGTTATTGGCGCGATTGGTTTTGGTTTTGTTGTTTTGGGATTGATATTGAGTGTACCAGCCCGAACATTAGGCATCATCGGCTTAATTATTGTTTTCGCTCACAATGCCTTGCCCATTATTCCGTTTGCAGAAGATTCAGTTTTAAAAGCAATATTGTCACCACTATTCGGGCGGACTGCTTTTCCGATTACACCAAACGTACTTTTTGTTATGGGTTATCCTCCAATACCCTGGCTAGGAATTATGCTGGTTGGATTTGCTTCGGGTATGTTGTTTGAGTTTACGGAATCAAAACGAAAGAGTCTTCTGCTGAAGATTGGGGTTTCATCATTAGTGCTCTTTATACTGCTACGCTTTATTAATGTTTATGGTGATGCACCATGGTCGTCACAGAAAAACAGTGTATTTACTTTTATCTCCTTTCTTAATTTAACGAAATATCCACCTTCGCTTTTGTTTGCCTTGTGCATGCTGGGGATTACCTTTTTAATTTTGTATTTCTCTGAGGGCGTAAAGAATAAAGTAATCGATTTCGTGATGGTCTATGGAAAGGTACCGTTGTTCTATTTCATCATTCACCTTTACCTATTGCATGCACTAATGCTTGTCATTATGTTGTTGCAAGGCTTTCAATGGAGTGAATTGAATTTTGGTGCATTTGGTTCTGGCCGACCCAAGAACGGTGAAAGTGGTCTTGAGCTTTGGGCCATTTACCTGATATGGATAAGCGTTGTCGTTTTATTATATCCGGTTTGCAAATGGTATGGGAACTACAAAGCAAACAACAAAGACGTGAAATGGCTGAAATACTTTTAAGCTTACCGGCAAGGAAGAGATTTACTTTTCCATAATCATGGTAACACCCTGGCCTCCTGCAGCACAGATGGAAATAAATCCACGACCAGAACCTTTTTGATTTAGAAGCTTTGCCATAGTCGCGATAATGCGTCCACCGGTTGCAGCAAAAGGATGAGCTGCAGCAAGACTACTTCCGTTTACATTTAATTTTGTTCGATCGATGCTGCCTAACGCTTTATCAAATCCAAACCCTTTCATCAACGCATCACTCTCCCAGATTTTTAATGTGGTAAGCACTTGCGCTGCGAAGGCTTCATGAATTTCATAAAAGTCAAAATCTTGTAAAGTGAGTCCCGCTTTTTTTAACATACGGGTTGATGCATAGACTGGAGCCAAGAGAAGATTCTGCTTTTGCTTTACATATTCAATTGCAGCTACTTCAGCGAAAGTAATGTAAGCCAAGACAGGTAAACTATGTTCTTTTGCCCAGGCTTCGCTCGCGAGTAATACACAAGAAGCACCATCAGTGAAAGGAGTGGAGTTGCCTGCAGTGAGCGTTCCATTTTGTTTATCAAATGCGGGTTTCAGTTTTGCGAGTTTCTCCAGACTTGTATCCTTTCGCATGTTATTGTCGCGATCAAGGCCAAGGTAAGGTGTGAGCATATCATTGAAGAATCCTTCTTCATAAGCCTTCACCATCTTCAGATGACTTTGCAAAGCCAGTTGGTCCTGATCTTCTCGCGATATACCGAAATGCTTAGCAGTAATCTCGGTATGACCACCCATCGATAAACCTGTTCGTGGTTCATCAATTCCGGGAGCCACTGGTGCCAGATCTTTAAATTTAATTTTTAGAATTTGACTTAACTTACTGCCAAAGGTTTTCGCTCTCCTGACTTCCAATAATATTTTTCGCAGAGGCTCACTAATCACAATGGGTACGCTACTCGTTGAATCAGCTCCACCCGCAATACCAACTTCAATTTGTCCAAGGGCAATTTTATTGGCAATGTATATGGCTGCTTCAATTCCAGTATCACATGCTTGTTGAAGATCACAGGCTGGTGTAGCGGGATCAAGTGAAGTTCCCATCACACTCTCTCGCATTAAGTTAAAATCGCGACTGTGTTTGATCACGGCACCTCCGGCAACTTCGCCTAATAATTGTCCTTGCAAATGATAACGCTCTATCAAGCCATTCAACGCTGCCACCATCATATCCTGATTGCTGGCATTGGCGTAATTTGTATTGTGACGTGCGAATGGTATTCGGTTGTAACCTATAACGGCTACTTTTCTGGGTTGATTGCTAAACGACATGCGATAAAGAATTTAATAATAATAAAATCACTTAAAGAGCTTTTTAGTTCCATGCGCTAATTGATAAACAGACAGCACCGAATGCTAGTTGAGAACAGCTTCTCTGTTGTATCGGTTTCGATATTCAAGAGGTGATAAGCCTGCAATTTTTTTGAATACATCGCGGAAGGCTTTGTTATCCGAGTAACCAATGTCATACATTACTTCGTTGATGGTTTTTCTTCCGGTCTCCAATTGTTTTTTGGATGCCTCAATTTTTACGCGCTGAATGTATTCTACAACGGTGTTGTTCGTGGCTTTTTTAAATCTACGTTCTAATGTTCTTCTGCCAATACCAAACTCCTCCGTTAATTCATCAACGGATATCTTATCGTTGAAATGAGCCTCGATATAGTCCTGCACTTTAATAATATCTGTATCAGCGTGAATTTTTTGTCCTTTGAAAATGCTGAAGGGTGATTGGCTGTTGCGCGCAATATCAAGAACAAAAAACTTAGAAGCCAGAATAGCAATTTCGCGACTGGTGTATTTCTCCACCAAGTGTAAAAGTAAATTCCAATAGGAACTGGCACCACCACTCGAGTATAATCCATTTTGCTCTGTGATTACCTTATCATCAACCAGTGTTACTTCCGGAAACATTTCTCTGAATTCATTTACAAACAACCAATGTGTTGAGCACTTCTTTCCGTTCATCAATCCGGTGGAAGCAAGAATGAATGCACCCAGACAAAGACTGGCAACTTCTGATCCGCCTTTGTATTGCTGAACAATCCACGGGATAAAATCTTTGTTCATCTTAATGGCAGCTTCAATGTTGCCGCTAATGGCCGGAATAATGATGAGGTCAGCCTTCTTCGCATTTTTTAAAATCAAATCAGTATGTACAGAGAACAATCCTTCGCTCAACTTTACCTCTTTGCTAAGTCCTACTAGTTGAACATTGAAAAGCGGTGGCTTACCCGCGCTTTTTAAAAACTCATTCACTGCCGTGAACATATAGCGAGGATCTACAATGGCAGCGAGTACTGCGTTCTCTGGAATAAGGATCATTACATTCTTCATGGTACTGTTAATTACATAGCGAAGATATTAATAGTGTATGTCGCATACAACCCCTTAGAATGACGCATTTACACAGACTCCATTACAATGTTGTCGATTAGGTTTGTATTGTCAATTCAACAAAACGCAACTATGACAACACAATTAATCACATACTTAAACTTCAATGGCAATTGCCGTGAAGCCATGACCTTCTATCAGCAATGCCTGGGTGGAGAACTTTTTATTCAGAAAATTTCGGAGTCACCGATGGCGGCTCAAATGCCATCGGAGGCAGGTGCCAGTATACTGCATAGTAGTTTAACCAAGGATACTATTGTACTAATGGGTTCCGACATGATGGGCGCTGGACTTGTAAAAGGTAATGTCGTTACGCTGTGTATGAATTGCAGCAGTGACGAAGAAATCAATACTTACTTTTCAAAACTCGCAGAAGGTGGTCAGGTTAAAATGCAATTGCACCAATCTTTCTGGGGAGCAATGTATGGTGAACTAACCGATAAGTTCGGAATGAACTGGATGTTTAATTTCAGCAAAAACTAAAACTCAATACTGATATGAAAACAAATAAACTGATTTACTGGATATCAACATCGATCATCTTTTTATTCGATGGTGTAATGCCTGCGCTGACATCTCATACCGAACTCGCAGTTGAAGGTATCCGCCACCTTGGCTTTCCGGATTATTTCCGTGTGCAGCTCACTATTTTTAAAGTGCTGGGGGCACTCATCCTCATCATACCAAAAGTACCTGCTCGTATAAAAGAGTGGGCGTACGCAGGCTTTGCCATTAATTTTATCTCTGCCAGTGTTGGTCATGCTGTTGTGGATGGAGTTGATTTTCAAACTTTCTTTCCACTAATCATACTGGCCATTCTTATTGTTTCGTACACTTATTATCACAAGATCAATCAAAGTGCTAGCTTCGAAATGGAAAAGGCAAATTAATAATGGATACGATTAAAGTTGAAAATGATATCACGGTTTTATGCGTGACTGCGACTTCCTTCCCGGAAGGGATTTCTGCAGCACACGAAAAATTGCATGACATGCTACCCACTTCAGAGGATCGAAATTTTTATGGCATATCCTGTCCAAATGAGCTTGGTGCAATTGTCTATAAGGCAGCAGCGGAACAACTGCATGCTGAGGAAGCAAAGCAATTGGAGTGTGAAATATTCATCATTAAGAAAGGTGATTACATTAGCTCTACCATTCGTGATTTTCACAAGGATATGGGAAGCATTGGAAAGGCCTTTCATGAACTATTGGCCGATTCGCGCATTGATCCGGAGGGCTGCTGTGTTGAAGTATATTTAAATCAAGATGACGTGCAATGTATGATCCGGTTGGATACCTAAGCAAGGTAAACACTTCTTCAACAGTGGTAGAAGTATTTAAAACAAATGTTCGAAACAAGCGAACGGCTAAAATGATCATCCTAGATCTTGCCCAACTTGTTCCGAATGCCAAAATCAATTTTGATTTGGATGATTGTGACAGGATTCTTCGCATTGAATGTCATCATCTGATTGTTGGAGATGTGATTGAAATAGTAAAACTCAAAGGTTTTAGTTGTGAGGTGTTGGAGTGATATTCCCAACACCTTCACTATGGTTGATCACCGTTACAAGATTTCTACTCCTTCAGGAATAATAAGTATTCGCTGTGATCAGCCTTCTTATTTCATTTGCTCCTTATGATAGGCATCAATCGTTTCAATTGTACCATCCGGTTTGTATTTCAACTCGGTAACTTTCACGCTTCTCAATTGTGTTTTGCCTCCTGATAAAATACTGTCGTGATAGAACAAATACCATTTTCCATTGATCTCTATAATCGAGTGGTGGTTTGTCCAGCCAATTACAGGATTTAAAATTACACCTTGATAGGTAAACGGCCCGTATGGACTATTGCCAATAGCATAAGCAATAAAGTGAGTATCACCTGTTGAATAGGAGAAATAATATTTGTCCTTGTACTTGTGCATCCACGAAGCTTCGAAGAATCGTCTGTCATGGTCTTTACCCAACAATGGTTTGCCATCAGCATCGAGAATTTTAATTTCTTTCACGCCTCCGGAAAAGTTAAGCATGTCCTTGCTCATTAAAGCGACACGGGGATTGATGGAAGGCAAGCTATCTTTCTTTAGGTCAGTTTTCGAACCAGTAGAGTCATACTTATCGTTGCTCCATCGTTGAAGTTGACCGCCCCAGATTCCTCCGAAGTACATGTACGACTTCCCATCAGTATCGGTGAAAACTGCAGGGTCAATACTGTAGCTACCTTTTATATAGGATGCCTCAGGTTTGAACGGACCGGTTGGTGATGTAGAAGTGGCTACTCCAATATGGAATACATCCTTTTTATCCTTTGCGGGGAAATACAAATAGTACTTGCCGTTTTTAAATGCTGCATCAGGAGCCCACATCTGCCGGCCGGCCCAGGGCACATCTTTAATGTCGAGTGCAACACCGTTATCCGTAACGGGTCCGCCTACACTATCCATCGACAAGATGTGATAATCTTTCATATCAAAATGACTGCCTAAATCGTCTTCAGGGATGTTTGATTCGATATCGTGTGATGGATAAATATAAATTTTGTTGTTGAACACATGGCCCGATGGATCAGCGGTATAGATTGCTGTGACCAATGGCTCAGATATGGATTTGGGGAAAGAGGGTTTTGTTACACTATCCTGGGCAACGGAATCAGTTGCCTCGGTTGAAACACTAGTGTCTTTGTTTTGACACGCCATGAACAACATGGCCATACCGAAGGTAAGGATGGTGAAGAATGGTAAAGATCGCTTTGTCATTTTTTGATAAATTTGATTGAATGAAAATGGTTTCTAATTGAGCGCGTCAATATATATTTTTCAGGCAATAGTTCTGTTTCATTTCCGTTGCAATTGCGAGGAAACAAAAAGAAGCTGCTTTGGCTGCCCGACTGTCAGTAATTTGTCACCTCCAAGACACAACACTAGATTGCCGGATGAACTACATCCGAATACCATTGTTATATCGTACATAGACTAAAATTATTTAAACATGTATCAATACATCATCCTGGCATTCCTCGGTTCTGTATTTGCCTGCAAACCAGCAGAGCAAAAGCAAGAAGCCAAAACTTCAGCACCAATTGTTCAAACATCACAAGCTGACACAGTAGGAAAGATAGAAAAGACTGAAGCGGAGTGGAAAGCTACACTCACACCTGAGCAATATCATGTACTTCGCGAAAAAGGAACAGATGCCCCTTTCAAAGGCGAGTTTACTTACACCAAAGACAAGGGTACCTACAAATGTGCCGCGTGTGGCAATCCACTGTTTACTTCCGATATGAAATTTGAATCGGAATGCGGATGGCCAAGTTTTGACAAAGAACTGGCAGGCGATAGAATCAAAACCGTAACCGATACTTCCTTCGGCATGGTACGCACCGAAATACTTTGTGCCCGTTGTGGTTCGCACTTAGGTCATTTGTTTGATGACGGACCTACCTTAACCGGTAAGCGTTATTGTGTCAATTCTACTTCGCTGGATTTTACGAAGGAAAAGAAATAGAGATTCAAAGATAGAACAGGTTATAGGGGAGGTGTATATAGCCGGCCATATTAGCGGGCTATATGCACCTTTTTTCTTGATATATGTGATATGTATGCCACTGGTGGTATATATTCGATAGTTGTGCGTAGCGGTTCCACTTTATTAATCCTGGCTTGTTTTGAATCAAGAACCTGAATTGAGTGAATTTCAAAAGTACCTTATTAATCTCAAGTGGATTTTTGGGGAGATGTTTGAAGACTATCAAGAATCCAAAAAGCTTAAAACTGATAATAGGAATTATATTGTCTACAAAGTCAGCAAATTTGGGTTTATTCAAGTTTGTTCTTATTTAGAAGAACTAGACATCCTTAATCGTATTTCGAGAGAGAATGAACATCTACGATGATATGTTACGCCTTAGGCATAATGATGACTGGAACAGGTCGATACCATACCTTAAAATATCAGTACAACAATATATGAATGAGGATAAGCATGACCACTTTATAAAAGTAAAGCAAGAAAAGAGCATGAAAGAGATAAATGAAGAAGTTCTGAAGCGAATGAAGGAAAAGAATATTTCACCACTACCAAGAAAAAAAAATGAACGACACACAACAATGTCTTCCATCCATAGGGTCGGACAAAGGAGTTCACAATTAACAGGTGACATCCTACTAATAATGACATGGACATTGCTACTATTGTCAAATTGAAAAATAAACCAGTTATGAAAATAATATTTATTACTCTTCTCTCTGTTTTACTTTTACCGTTGTTTGAAGCTTATGGACAACAGTTTTCCGATCAGGTAACTAAATTCATTGAAATCAATGAGTCAGTTATTGTCCTCAAAAATGTAACACTGATAGATGGGACAGGTGAACTGATTAAAATAAATCAAGACATTGTTATTACCGGTGACCGTATAACTGCTATTGGTAATTCGGGAAAGATTAAAATTCCTCCAACCGCAAAAGTTATTCAAGGAAAGGGTAAAACAGTTGTTCCGGGTTTTGTTATGCTACATGAACATCTATTCTACACAAAACTTTTTGAGGGTAATGTTAAAGCTGTCCACATGACTCATACTTTCCCAAAAATGTACCTGGCAGGAGGCGTGACAACGATGAGAACAGCTGGTAGCATTGAAGCAAATACCGATTTGAATATTAAAAATCTTATTAATCAGGGAAAGATGGTGGGTCCGAATATGGATGTCTCTACACCTCACATAGAACGACAGGGATTCATACCTCAGGTGCAATCGCTCTACGGAAATGAAAGCATTGAAAACTGGATAAATTATTGGGCAGACAAGGGTGCTACTTCCGTAAAGGCCTACAGCAATATAACCAAAGATGATTTAGAAAAAATCATCAAAGCCGCCCATGCAAGAAACATGAAAGTAACCGGGCATTTATGCTCTATTACCTATCGCGAAGCAGCCGATCTTGGTATTGATAACCTCGAACATGGGTTTGGAGCATCTTCAGATTTTATACCTAATAAAAAAGAGAATGAGTGTGAAAAAGGTAAAATCACTCAATCCTTATTGAATCTGGATGACAACAACCCGGAGTTGAAAAAGTTAATGGAGCACCTGATTAAAAAGAATGTCACCATCACTTACACTCCAACCGTATCTGAACCATTTAATGGAAGGGAAGTTATACCCGGAGGAGGTGATGTTGCCATGGCTCCGTTTTTGCTGGAGCAAATAAAAGGCATCTACAAACAGTTTGCTAATTCAAAAAATGATTCGATGAGTTATAAAGGTTTCAAAAATGATATGAGGAGAATAAAACAATTTCACGCAATGGGCGGTAAAGTTGTTGTTGGAACAGATCCAACAGGAGTAGGAAGAATAATAGCTGGTTATTCAAATCAGCGGCTGATTGAATTGCTAATAGAAGGAGGTTTTACGATTGAAGAAGCAATAAAAATATCCACACTAAATGGGGCGAACTACCTTGGAGTTGCTCAGGAAACAGGAAGTGTTGAAGTGGGAAAAAAAGCAGATTTAATTCTAATAAATGGCGATTTATCAAAAGACATTTCCAATATCAGGAAAATGGAAATTGTATTTAAAAGTGGAGTAGGTTTCAGTTCAAACAAAATATTTGAATCAGTGAAAGGTAAACTTGGACTTGATTGAACTTTTTAACCCTGACGGAATAAAAGGAACAGGTTGACAATTAACAGGGGACAAAGATGAAAGCTACCAACCCCCTCTAGTCCCAGTCTTCCAACTAAAAATTAACAGATGCTGGCGCAAGTCTTAGGAAAGTGAGTGAGGAGTGCGCGTGACTTGTGTCTTTTCATACCGTAAGTTTTTAAGCTTACGAAGCTGCATTATTCAGGAGCCATGGATTAATTGTATAGAAAAGGTTTAAAGTTCATAAAGCAGTCTGAAGACTGCAAGCATGAAAGGCGCAAGTGTTGCGCAAAATCCCATCGCGCAACACTTGCGCCAGTACATGCCAGTACTTTGTAGATTAAACTTTTTAGGTTAGTTTTCAAATAACATTTTGTTATGCCGTTTTATCCAACTAATAAAAATTAGTAATGAAGGAAGAAGCTTTAGAAACGTTTTGCCCGGCAAGTCGAAAGGAATGGAGGCAATGGTTGAAAAAAAATCATACTAAAAAACAATCCATTTGGCTCATTTGCTACAAAATGAAATCCTACGTGCCCACAATCTCCTGGAGCGAAGCCGTTGATGAAGCACTTTGTTTTGGCTGGATAGACAGTATCAGAAAACCGATTGACCATGAAAAGTTTATTCAGTTTTTCAGCAAACGAAAAGCAAGAAGTACCTGGTCAAAAGTGAATAAAGAGAAAATCGAACGATTAATTGATGCAGAACTAATGGCACCGGCAGGATATGAAAGTATTGAAGCTGCTAAGCAAAATGGTTCGTGGACCATTTTAGATGATGTAGAGGAATTAATTATACCCAAAGACCTGGCAAAAGAATTTAAAGCCAAGCCTGGTTCAAAAGACTTTTTTTTAAGTTTAAGCAAATCAGTAAAAAAAGCAATGTTACAATGGCTTGTTCTTGCCAAATTACCAGAGACCAGACAAAGGCGAATTGCTGAAATAGCAGAACTTGCCAGTCGGAAGATGAAGCCCAAACAATTTTGAGTTGAAATACCTCTAAGTTCCTTTGGTTGTTTTCCGATGGATGTTGAATTCAGCATCACATCTTAAAACCATGCAAACGTTTCGCTGATTTTTTGTTGATAAAGTATAGAATGTATCCTATACATTGGCAATGAAATACTTTACTTTACCGTGAAGTAAGAAGAAGCCCAACATCAACTTTAGAAACGGAAGTCATTAATATGAACATGCTTTGAAAAACAGCGCACCTACCATTAAGGAAATCGCGAAGATGCTAAACGTATCGGTGTCCACCGTTTCGCGTGCGTTGCAAGGCAACAAACACATCAGTCCTGCTACTACGGCTCGCATCAAGGAGGTGGCAAAGGAGTTGGGCTATGAGCCAAATCAAACGGCACTGTTTTTAAAATCCGGAAAGACGCTTACGCTCGGTGTTATTCTTCCACACTTATCAGAAGCCTTTTTCTCTGAAGCCATAAGCGGCATTGAGGACTATGCCAGTGAGCACAACTACAACGTACTCATGGGGCAATCGCACGATGATATTGAACGTGAGAAGAAAATTGTTGAGGCTATGAAAAATCATCGTATTGATGGACTTCTGGTTTCCATTGCCAAGAACACCAAAGACTTTTCACATTTCGAAATGTTGAAGAAGTACGACATACCCGTTGTGTTCTTTGATCGTGTTCCGGAAAAGCAAGATATACATACCGTCACATGCAAAATGGAAACAGGTATGCATGAGGCGGTAGACTTTCTTGTTAAGCGCGGGCATAAACGTATCGCACTTGTGAATGGCCCGAAAGATTTACTTGCTACGCATGAGCGCATGGAAGGCTATCAGTCTTCATTAAAATCATTACTGGTGGATTATAATGCTGAATATGTTGTGCATTCCGACCTCTCACCAGAGTCAACCTGCCGTGCCATGGAGAAACTTCTTACCATAAAACCGGGACCAACGGCTGTCATTGCATTTAATGATTATGTAGCATTAGATGCCATGCAATATGCACGCAAGATGAACGTCCGCATTAATCAGGATATTAGTTTCGTGAGCTTTGCCAACCTTCCGGTTTGTAATTACATGGAGAATCCGCCTTTGGCTTCTGTTGAGCAGTTCCCCTACAGACAAGGTCAGCGGGCAACCGAAATGTTGTTGGAGATTTTAAAGACTCCGAAAAACGGAAGTACAAAAGAGAAATTTAAAAAAATAATACTAGAGCCACGCTTGTTCATTCATACGTGATCTGATTCATCAACCCTATTTGTTTGCAAGATGATTTCGTCCATTCTTAAAGCATACGGAATTCAATTTGACACGTGTTCGGTAGAGCCGTTAGTTAGCGGCCTTATCAATAGAACATGGAAAGTTACACGGAGCGATCAGTCTTTCATCCTTCAGCGCATCAACGACAATGTATTTAAGAAACCCGTTGAGATTGCAGAGAATATCCGAATGATCGATGAATATCTGAAAGAACACGCTCTTGATTATCTTTTTGTGTCACCTGTAAGGGATACACAACAGGAGACTATCGTTCATGATCCGATAGAAGGATACTTCAGACTTTTTCCATTCATTGAAGGAACACATACTATTAATGTAGTAACATCACCCGATCAGGCGTTTGAAGCTGCTTTTCAGTTTGGCAAGTTTACGCGCCTCTTATCCGGCTTTGATGCAACAAAGTTATACAATGCCATTCCTGATTTTCACAATCTTTCCTTGCGGCATCAGCAGTTTGAAGATTCAATTGGACAAGGTAATGTAAACCGCATTCGACAGTCAAAAGAATTAATAGCTGATTTAAAAGAACATCATCATATCGTTACAACCTTTGAAAAGATAAATGCCAATCCCCTCATTAAAAAGAGAGTTACACATCATGACACCAAAATCAGCAATGTGTTATTTGACGATCAGGAAAAGGGCGTGGCGGTTATTGATTTGGACACGGTAATGCCTGGTTATTTTATCAGTGATGTAGGCGATATGATGCGTACTTATCTTTCCCCGGCAAATGAAGAAGAGAAGGATTTTTCAAAGATCGAAATACGGGAAGATGTTTTTCGCGCGATCGTCAATGGTTATGTGAGTAATATGGGTGATGAACTAACAGGCGAGGAGCAAGATCTCATTCTCTATTCCGGTTTGTTTTTAATTTACATGCAAGCCATTCGCTTTCTTGCAGATCATTGTAACAACGATTCGTATTATGGCGCAGCATATGAAGATCATAACTTCGTGAGGGCGGGAAACCAAATTTGTTTGTTGAAGCGACTGGAAGAAAAAACACCGTTGTTACAATCCATTATTCGGAAGGAATTACAAATGCGCAATCATTTCTAATCGTTCTTCGAAATGAAAAAAGAGCTTTCACTTTCACCATTAGGAGTTGAAAAAACTTACTGGGGAGAAGTTGAAGGTAAACCGATGTATCTATTTAATCTCTGCACGCGTAATGGACTTCGAATGAAGGTTACCAATTATGGCGCCATTGTACAATCACTTTGCGTTCCTAATAGTGAAGGACAATATACTGATGTTGTTTTGGGATACGATTCACTTGGCGAATACATTACTGATCCGTTTTATTTAGGTGCTGTAGTAGGCCGCTGTACCAATCGGATTGCGAATGGGGAAATAAAAATTAATGATAGGGATTTTCAACTCACTCTTACACCGGGTGGATTTCATCAGCATGGTGGTCATGTGGGATTCAACAAGAAGGTTTGGGATGCAGAACCCTTTATAAATGATGATATAGTTGGTATAATTTTAAAATACACCAGCGTGCATGGAGAAGAGGGATATCCGGGTAATCTTACTGTAACTACCGTTTACACACTGGAGGATAAGAAATGGTATGTTGACTTTTTAGCGTCAACTGATCAGACAACAATCGTTAATTTAACACAACATAGTTATTTTAATCTAGGTGGTCATGCGAAGGGAAGTATAGTTGATCATGTAATGAAATCATACGCCTCATCATTCCTTCCCGCTACAGAAAGATTAATGCCTGCGGGTGATATTCAGTCCGTAAAAGATACTCCTTTTGATTTTGATACGCCAAAGAGCATAGGGCTTCATATCGATTCATCGGATTCACAATTGACGCATAGTTCAGGATATGATCACTTTTTTGTTCTTGAGAAAGTTCATAGTCAATCTATGAAGAAAGCAGTGACGATTACCGAACCAGTAAGTGGCAGACGAATGGAAGTATTTACAACAGAGCCTGGCTTTCATTTTTATACAGGGAATTTTCTTCCACCATCTTTTGCTGGAAAAAATAATGATGCATATCGTCATAGAGGTGGTTTTTGCATTGAGACACATCATTTCCCCGATGCGCCCAATCATCCTCATTTTCCGAGCATAATACTAGAGCCTGGTGAGCAGTTTAAGAGTCGTACTGAATTTATTTTTGACTAAGACATTAAGCATATGATAAACGTAATCTCAAAATCAGCATGTATCATTCTGATACTTTCCTTTTGTCTGGAGGCAAGAGCACAAAACCCAGATGATATAAAGTTAAAAGACTATCGGCCAAAATCAATTTATCAAATTCCAATATCGAAAATTTCAAAAGCAAAATATCCGGTGATCGATATTCATTCACATGCCTATGCAAACAGCGATGTCGATCTTGCCCAATGGGTGAAGACGATGGATAAGGTAGGAGTAGAGAAGACCATTATCATGACCAAGCTCACCGGAGCAAAATTCGATAGTGTTTATGCGAAGTATTCGCGGTACGGAAATCGGTTTGAGGTGTGGTGTGGTTTTGATTACAGTGGTTATCCAAAATCAGGATGGATCAATCATGCTGTAAAAGAATTGGAACGTTGTTACAAAGTAGGAGCAAAAGGAGTTGGTGAATTGGGCGACAAGGGATTAGGTGAAGAGTACTCCAGTACGGTTGAAGGTTTTGGATTGCATGTAGATGATGCACAACTAAAACCGTTGTTCGAAAAATGTGCAGCTTTAAAAATGCCCATCAACATTCACATTGCCGATCCGTATTGGATGTATCTTCCAATGGATTCCACCAACGATGGTTTGATGAATGCCTACGATTGGAAAGTTGATCTTACAAAGAAGGGAATACTGAATCACGGACAATTAATTAAAACATTAGAGAATGTAGTGAGCGATAATCCAAAGACTACTTTCATTGCCTGCCATTTAGCGAACTGCGAATATGATTTAACAATTTTAGGAACGCTATTACAAAAGTATCCCAACCTATATGCAGATTTTGCCGCGCGTTACGGAGAGACTGCACCGATCCCACGTTACATGAATGCGTTCTTCGAAAAATACCAGGATCGACTTTTATATGGAACCGACATGGGAGATGATCCAGAAATGTATGCTGCAACATTTCGCATCCTTGAATCCAATGATGAACACTTCTACGCGATTGAATTATTCGGGTACCACTGGGCCTTGTATGGATTTGGCTTAAGTGATAATGTCTTAAAAAAGATTTATGCCGACAATGCGAGAAAGATTCTTATGCATTGATCATACCTTAAAGAAGATTCCATTCTTATAGAGGAATCGACACAAACTCCATTCCAGTGCAAAGATGACAAGGGAAGTGATGATGTACATTACGGCATGAGGAATATGAATCATTCCCATTAATCCATTTGTAATCGCACCAATGTAATCGTTGAACCATCTGCTGGCTACAATTTCGAAGAAGAGGTAAATGAATAGAGAGTTTGTTCCAACGATGATGAAGAAGTCCAATCGTTGTTTGTGATTTTTTATATCAATCCACCAATAAAATAAAGCCAGTGCTAACAAACACCATCCGCCTGAGGCAAGTGTAAATGAACTGGTGGCAATTCGTTTAATGATTGGCGTAATGGTGACGTTCATAGTATATCCAATAATTAATCCTGCAATACCACCAATCACTAACCACTTCACCTTTTCATTTCCGGGTTTATCGGAAAGTAAAAGTTTGCCGGCAAGAACTCCCCAAATAGTATGTGCTGCTGTTGGTATGCAATTGATGGCGACCCATCCACCATCGTTTATTTTATTCATCAGGATAAGATCCATGTAGTTTCCAAAATTGTGCTGGTCTGTAAAGGGCTGATCAAACCCAGCAATATTGGTGAATCGATATAATACCTCCGTAAGCAGTAGTAAGCCGAAACTAAAAATTAACTGATTGGTATAGGACCAACGGAAAATTAAAAAAGCCACCAGTGTTGTAAACGATAATTGTGTTAATACATCCCATAATTCAAATGACAAACCCTCAGGGCGAACCGCATAATCCAAGACGCCAAAGAAAAATAACCAGCCAGATCTCTTCAATACTTTTACAAATGATTCACTCCACTTCATTCCATTCATTTGCTGACGATGCAGAGAATACGCCATGGCTGTTCCGGCCATAAACATAAAGCCCGGTTGAACAAGATCCCAGAAACGCAATCCATTCCACGGATGATGGAAGAATTGAATCACAAAAAATTCAATGCCAGTACCTTCTGTCACTTCGAAAATATTGTCATACAACCTCGTGCTTTCCAACATGAGTAAAACCATGATGAGACCGCGCATGAAATCAAGAGAAAGAAGTCGTTGGTTGGTAGTTTGAATCGACATAAGGAGTTTTGTGAATTAAGTGTAGGGTGATAATTCAATCGTTGTATCATACGATGGTAAATAGAAAATATTGACGATACAAGTTTTTGCAATCAAGCGAAACGTTTGCATTGATTATTGTGGATAAAAAGGCGCTTTTAGAAAGTAATGTTTGTTTTTAATTGACCTAACTTATCACACGAAAGTAAATAATGGTTCACATGTTTTCAACTAACCCAAACCCAAACAATAGACTATGGTAAATTTTACAATCAAGCTTGTCTGCTTTTTTTTCCTGTTCACCATTTCTTTTCTTGGTATGACACAAGATAGAAGTGTGAAAGGAAAAGTAACGGATGCAGAAACCGGTGATGCACTACCGGGTGTTAACATCCTTGTGAAAGGAAGCACAAATGGTATCAGTACGGATGCGAATGGTGAATATCAATTGACCGTTTCATCTGATAAGGATGTTCTCGTGTATAGTTTCATAGGGTATTTAACCTATGAAATAATGGTTGCAAATCAAACAACCATCAACATCAAACTTGAATCGGATGTTAAAGCATTGGAAGAAGTTGTGGTGGTTGGTTATGGTACGCAAAAGAAAGCTGACCTGACGGGCGCTGTTGGTGGTATACGAGGAGATGATGTAGGTATTACATCTAAACCGGTTACAAGCGCTGACCAGGTATTGGCGGGTCGAGTAGCAGGAGTAAATATCTCGAATAGAAGTGGTGATCCAGGTGCTCCAATAACGGTTCGCATTCGTGGTGTTGGTACTACTGGTTCGAACCAACCCCTTTGGGTAATTGATGGTGTGCCTATCGTGCAGACCTCCAATATTACCGTGAACACATCTTCTACTACTGAATCAAATCCACTTGCCGGAATTAATCCATCGGATATAGAATCAATCGATGTATTGAAAGATGCATCGGCAGCAGCAATCTATGGAGCACGAGCTGCTAACGGGGTAATTATTGTAACCACTAAGCGAGGTAAAGATGGAAAAGCATCAGTTTCGTATGACGCATATGTAGGCAGTGGTGAAGCGATAAAGCGATTGGATATGCTGAACACGGCTCAATACATTGACATTCAATCCAAGTTGGGCAGAGACCTCAGTGAGTTTGCAGGACAACCAACAGTAGATTGGCAAGATGCAGTTTTTAGAAAATCATCTTTTCAAAGTCACAACGTAACAGTGAGTGGCGGATCGCCCACAGCGAATTATTCTCTTGGGGCAGGTTATGTTAATCAGGAAGGTATTGAATTGGCGCAAGGATTTAAGCGGTACTCAATGAAAGCTAATTCAGATATTAAAGTTGGTAAAAAATTGAAATTTGGAGAGTCGTTATTGTTGAGTTCAGTTAATCGGAGTACGCAGTCGGAAGGAGGACTTTATGGTGGCTTTACTTCTTCATTGAATGCGCCTTATTATAAAATTTACGATCCCAACGGACCATTCGGATATAATCCGGAAAATATCACAACGATTGGTGAAGCTGGCTATGCCCAAAATTTAGTATTGCGTTTAGATCCAAGGGCAAACTTCACAAAAGTTTACAATCGAAAAGTGTTGGCGAATGTGTATGGAGAGTTGGAGATTATTGATGGATTGAAATATAAAATTTCTGGAGGGATAGACTATAATGAAGGTGGTGGAGACTTTTTTCAAGAAGCAGTTTCCTACGATGGTATCAATACATCAAGTTCATTGCTTGTACAGGAACGAGCGGTTGAGACAACGAAGAACTTCAGTCATACATTAACCTATATCAAGTCGTTTGGTAAACACAGCCTTACTTTATTGTTAGGAGAAGAAGAGACCAATTTTAGGTTTGACAAAACGAGAGTTCAGGGAACGAATCTTTTCAATACACAAATTCAATTTCCATCCACCGGAACACAAGTGGCTGCCGGCAATGAAGCCGACCATTGGGCACTTCGTGGTTTTCTAGGACGGATTAATTATTCATTCAGCGATAAGTACTTATTAACAGTCAATGTACGGAATGATAATTCTTCCCGATTCTCAAAAGAAAACCGCTCTCAAACTTTCCCATCGGTGTCAGCGGGTTGGCGTTTAAGTGAAGAGTCATTCTTTCCGAAAAATAATTTCGTTGATGATATAAAGATAAGAGCGAGCTGGGGTCAATCAGGCAATCAATTTACAGGATCCAACTTTGCCTTTATGAGCACGCTTCAAACTTCAATATTTTATGTAATCGGTACAAGCCAGGTTATTTCACGCGGACCAGCACCTGTAATTTTTGCAAATGAAAATTTGAAATGGGAGACCAGTACACAGACGGATATAGGAGCTGATATTAGTTTACTGCAAGGAAAGGTAGAATTGACAGTTGACTATTTTCATAAAGTTACCGATGATGTTCTCATCGGTTTACCTGTTCCGCTTACCTCTGGATACTTCTTGCCGGTGGATGCCAATGTTGGTAAAATCCTGAATCGTGGATTGGAACTTACCTTAAACTATAGCAACAAGATTGGCGAAATTAATTATAGTGTAGGGGGAAATATTACAACAGTATATAATGAAGTGGTTAATTTAGGAGCAGCACCACCGATCATTACCGGTATGCAAGGCGCACAGACTCATCGTACAATTGCTGGTGAGCCGTTAGGTCACTTCTATGGTTTTAAAACGAATGGAATATATCAGACACAAGAAGAGATTGATGCAGATCCAACAATAGATGCATTTTCTGGCGAGCGTGCTCCTGGTGATATTCGATTTGTAGACGTAAGCGGACCAAATGGAACTCCAGATGGCATCATCGATGCACTTGACAGAACCAAGTTGGGTAGTTCAATTCCGGGTTACTATTATGGTATTACGGCCTCTGCTTCTTATAAAGGTTTTGATTTATCTCTTTTGCTACAAGGTGTTGGCAATGTTCAAGCCTACAACCAGGCGCGATCTCAACTCGAAAGTTTAAGTGGAAATAATAATTTCACTACGCGTGCATTAGGATATTGGGACGGAGCTGGTACCAGCAATTCAATGCCGCGTCTTAGTCAGGATGATCCTAATGGAAACAATAGGTATTCTGACCGATGGATTGAGAACTCAAGTTTTATGCGCATCAAGAATTTGCAACTGGGATACGCTATTCCATCGGACAAATTAACAAGTTGGACCAATGGGCTTGTTACCCGATTTAGAATTTATGTGGCCGCTCAAAACCTGCACACCTTTACTAAGTACCTCGGTTATGATCCTGAAGTAACGCGTGGGTTTAGTTTTCAAAAGGGTGATTTTGCTTTGGCTAATGGACAAGACTCAGGAAGCTCTCCGCAGCCCAGAGTATTTCAGTTTGGATGGCAAGTGTCATTTTAAGTTTTGTTAAAATGATAAAGGTTAACATTTAAAATTCTAGACTATGAAAAAATCAATCATCCTTATAATAATCTTCTTAAGCTATAACTCGTGTAATAATCTCGATCTGTTGCCACTCGATCGATTGGCCGCTACTGAGTATTATAAAACCGCAGCTGATTTTGACGGTGCTATTTTTGCTTCGTATTCCTCTATTCAGGATCTCTGGGGAACCAGCACTGAAACACTGGGTGAACAAGGCGAGTATTGGAAAATTAGTGTAACGATTTCAGATGATGTAATGACAGACATCAACAATGCTGATGGCGTATCACAAAGTTTGGATAATTTAATTATTCGTGCGAGCGACATTCCATTTGCTGCAGCCTATACACAAATTTATGAGGGTATTTTGCGCGCTAACATTGTGCTTGAAAATATTGACGGTGAGAATGAACTTACCGATGAAGAGAAAACAAGAATTGAAGGTGAAGCTAAATTTCTACGTGCATTCTTTCACTTTGAAGCGATGAAATTATGGGGCACGCCACCACTTGTTACAAGTGTTCTAAAAGACTTGGACAATCTGGCTGTACCGAACGCAACAAAAGATGCATTGTTCACTCAGATTATTTCCGACTTCCATGATGCTTATCTTTCGTTACCCGACAATCAAGAGTGGGGCGATGCCAACTTAGGCAGAGCTACAAAGTGGGCTGCCCGTGCTTACGAAGGTAAAGTAAATGTATGGAAGGAAGACTGGTCATCCGCTATTACGGCTTTTGAGGATGTTATTACGAATGGGCCGTATCAATTAATTGATACGGATAATCCTGCGCAGGATCTCGAAGACCTGTTTGCTTTTGATAATGAAAATAACAGCGAATCCATTTTTGAAGTTCAGTTTGGCGGACCGTACTCGGATGACAACGTGTGGGTATTTGATGATACACACTCCGAAGCGTTTAAAGCATCACAAGGTATTGGCCGGGGCATGTATTGGGATGCAGCCAACGGAGCACCCGGTGGAAAGAATGGATGGTGGGCACCAACGGAAGAGTTTGTTGCTGCATTCGAGCCAGGCGATGCTCGTCTGAATGCTTTTGTATATCAGGCAAATGACGACTATTATACTACTGGATCGGATGGTCCGGTACCATATGATCCAACGTGGAGCCCTTCTGGTTATACGGTAAAGAAATATAGCGGAGTGCGAAATATTGCTACAGCTAATCATGCCGGACATGGATATGCTGATTACAATAATGAAAGAATGTTTCGTTTCGCAGAGTTGAAACTTCTGTATGCTGAGACATTGCTTGAAGAGGGGAGAGATGCAGATGCCGAGCAACAAATCAATGACATCCGCGACCGAGCAGGTCTACCAGACCTTCCTCCAGCCTCTGACTTGCGCCTTGCTATGATGAAGGAAAAACGAATGGAGCTTGCCTTTGAACCACACCGCTGGTTTGATATAACACGCTGGGGTATTGGGCCGACTGTTTTTGGAGCGAGTTGGGATCCTAAATACGAAGTCTTCCCATTTCCATTGACGGAGATTGATCGAACTGGTGGAATATTGGATCAAAATCTGGGCTATTAATACCTTACTTTATTTCACAAACAAAATGTAAAACAGCGAAGGGCAAACTCCCTTCGCTGTTTGATTTAAAAGGACATCCAGTTACATTGCTATACGCTGAAGTAAAATTGTGCAGAGTGAAAGAAGTGAAACCCTTATAAAGTTTGTAAAATAGTAATGACGAAATATTTTCTTTTACTTTTTATTATTGTTATGATTTCCTGCAAGGAACAGCCTGTTCCGATGTATGAAACGCTTGATTCAGAACAAACCGGAATTCATTTTGCAAATAATCTGGTGTATTCAGATACACTCAGTGTGCTGGATTTTGAATATCTATTTAATGGAGGTGGAGTAGCCGTTGGTGATATCAATAATGACGGTCTTCAGGATTTGTATTTCACTGGCAATATGACCTCCGGGAAACTGTATCTTAACCGTGGCAATTGGAAGTTTGAAGACATCACCGAAAAGGCAGGTGTAACCACTTCGATTTGGGGTAATGGTGTAACGATGGTGGATATTAATCAGGATGGTTATAAAGATATTTTCATTGCTGTGGCAGGAACGCGAAATACGCCACAACGAAAAAAACACAATCTGCTTTTTATCAATAATGGCAACAATACGTTTACTGAATCTGCAGAAAAATATGGGTTGGTAGGAACAGGACATAATATTCAAGCTGCCTTTTTAGATTATGACAAAGATGGTGATCTCGATGTTTATTTTTTACGAAATGCTTTTGTAGAGTATAGTCGTAATCGTGCGCGACCAAAATCAGTGAAAGGAGAATCGTCTACAACCGACCAACTTTATCGCAATAATGGTGATAATACCTTTACGGATGTTTCAGACGAAACTGGGATCTTAATTGAGGGCTTTGGTCTTGGCGTTCAGGTTTGCGACATCAATGATGATGGATGGTCAGACATTTATGTTTCTAATGATTTTATAACAAACGATTTGTTATACATCAACAATCAGAACGGAACGTTTTCAAACCAGGCAAGGAAATATTTTAAACATGCCACATACAATGCCATGGGTAATGACATTGCAGACTTTAATAATGACGGCCTTGTCGATCTTGTTGAAGTAGATATGTTGCCGGATGATAATTATAGATGGAAGGTTACCATAATGGGTAATACCTATGATGAATTTCAAAACTCTTTGCGCTATGGATATGAACCTCAATACGTTCGAAACACATTACAACTTAACAATGGAAATGGAACGTTCAGTGAGATCGGATATTTTGCTGGTATCGAAGCAACCGATTGGAGTTGGAGTCCTTTGTTTGCAGATTATGATAACGATGGTTTGAAAGATCTTTTTATTACGAATGGTTATAGACAAGACATTACGAATCTTGATTTTATAAAATTCAGCGAACGCGCGTCACGCATGGGTACACCGGAAGCAAACAAAAAGGAGAGGCTCGATATGCTTGCAAAAATTCCGGGCATTGTAGTGCATAAGTATATGTACCACAATAATGGTGACTTAACATTTACGGATCAATCAGCCTCTTGGGGTTTATCAACGAAGGCGTACTCTAATGGTGCAGCTTATGCTGATCTGGATAATGATGGTGATCTTGATCTCATAACCAATAACATTGATGAGCCAGCTTCCGTTTTTAGAAATTCAAAAATGAACGGTGAGAATAAAGACTCAATAAATTTTTTACGAATTGGATTCATAGGGCCAATATTAAATCGAGAAGGTCTTGGAACAAAAGTATATCTTAGAAATAAAGGCACTTTGCAATATCAATACTTCACACCCTTCCGGGGATTTCTTTCTTCGATGGAACCTTATTTACATTTTGGATTGGGAAGTGTATCCACGATTGACTTGGTTGAGATCATTTGGCCGGATGGTAATGTACAGATATTGGAACATGTGAAAAGCAATCAAGTGCTCACACTAAAGTATTCTGATGCTAAGCCTCAAATTCAAAAAAGTAAGAATGAGATACAACTTCTCTTCACGCCACTTCCTGAATCTGCATCTTTACAATATACCCATAATGAAAATGATTTTGTTGATTTTAAAGTTCAGCCCTTGCTGCCACATATGCATTCACGAAATGGTCCAGGAGTAGCAGTGGCCGATGTAAATGGAGATGGTCTTGACGATTTCTTTATTGGCGGAGCAGCGCAACAGTCAGGTGCCTTATTCACTCAACAGCGAGATGGAAAATTTGTAAAGAGTGTATCAGCAAAGATTGATAGTCTTGCTGATGACATGGGTGTTTTGCTCTTTGACGCGGACAAAGATGGAGATGAAGATTTGTTTGTGGTTACCGGAGGAACAGAGGAAGAGAAAGATTCACGTATCTATAAAGATCATCTTTACCTTAACGATGGAATGGGAAAATTCAATGTATCACCAACTTCTCTTCCCGATAGTTATCAAAGCGGCTCCTGTGTAATCGCATCCGACTATGATCATGATGATGACCTTGATCTGTTTGTTGGGGGAAGAATTATTCCTGGTGAATATCCTTTACCAGCTGATAGCTATATTCTTCGAAATGATTCAGACAATAAACTTTGTCGATTTACTAATGTCACAAATGAGATTGCACCTGATTTAATTAAGATTGGTTTAGTTACTTCAGCATTGTGGACTGATGTTGATAACGATGGCTGGACAGATTTGTTAATAGCAGGAGAGTTCATGCCTATTACGTATTTCAAGAATAAGGAAGGAAAGCATTTTGATAAAATGAACGTTCCATCGCTAGCACATAGCAGTGGTTGGTGGAATAGTTTAACGGCTGGCGATTTTGATCGGGATGGTGATATGGACTACATCGCGGGTAATTTGGGATTGAACACACGGTACAAAGGAAATGTAAAAGAACCTCTTTGCGTTAATGCAAGTGATTATGATAAGAATGGATCGATTGATCCGGTACTCAGTCTATACATTAATGGTGAAAAGCAAGTTGCACATTCGTGGGATGATCTGGTGAAGCAGATGAGTCCGATTCGCGCTCGGTTCAGAACGTATGCACCGTATGCTGAAGTATCATTTGAGAAATCTTTCTCGAACACAGAGATTACATCTTCTTATGAGGTTCGTGGCGAATGGTTTGAAAGTAGTTATCTTGAAAATAAAGGTAACGATGATTTTGTACTTACTCCGTTACCCACGCAAATTCAGTTCTCACCAATATACGGGGCAACTGCAGGTGACTATGATCACGATGGTAAACTTGATGTCTTGTTGGTAGGTAATTCATATGCAACAGAAGTTTCGACAGGGAGATACGATGCTTCAATCGGAGCTTATCTACAGGGCGATGGAAAAGGAAAGTTTAAATACATTCCAGTAACCAAAACTGGTTTTGTGGTTGATCAGGATGCAAAGGGTTTAGCTACTTTGGTTAAAGCTGATGGAACAGAACTTATTCTTGCTGGAATCAATAATGGCAAACTCAAAGTGCATCAGAAAAATAGATCCGCAAAATACTTCACCCCTTCGTCACGGGATGCTTTCGCAGCCATCACCTTAAAGAATGGCAAGCATTACAAACACGAGTTTTATTTCGGATCAACCTATTTATCCAGTAGCAGTCGAAAATTAGAATTGTCCGATGATATGGCAGAGATTATTGTTCATCGTTTTTCAGGAGAAAAGATTTCAATAAGACCATGAGGCACTCATTTATCTTTTTTCTGATGTCCCTTTGCGTTGTTGCAACGATCATCTCCTGTCAACAAAAGGATACACATTTATTTTCGCTTGTCTCCTCCAGTCATTCCAATATTCATTTCAACAATGTTATTGATGAAACAGAAGAGATGAATGTGAATACCTACATGAATATTTATACCGGAGCAGGTGTTGCAGCTGGTGATATCAATAATGACGGACTAAGCGATTTGTTTTTCTGTGGCAATAATGTCACGAGCAGGTTATACTTGAATAAAGGTGATTTAACCTTTGAAGATATTACGGAATCTTCAGGAATATTAAATGACAGTTGGGCCACTGGAGCTGTTATGGCAGATGTAAATCAAGATGGTTGGCTCGATGTTTATGTATGTGTATCAGGTAGTTTATTGAGCAAAAGGAATTTATTATTCATCAACAACCATAACAATACATTCACAGAGTCAGCAGAAGCTTTTGGCATTGCAGAGAAGAGACTATCTATGCATGCTTCATTTTTCGATTACGATCACGATGATGACCTTGATCTATTTATTATCACGAATCCTGCATCCTATGAAAACAAAGTAAATCATATTCAGCCGCGAAAATTAAAAGGCGAAAGTGAAAGTACAGATATTCTGTATCGCAACAATGGTGACAATACATTTACGGATGTATCGAACGCTGCCGGGATTTTAGTTGAGGGATACAGTCTTGGGCTTGCTATAACAGACATTAACAAAGATCAGTGGCCCGACATTTACATATCCAATGATTTTGTTGGAAACGATATTCTATACATCAACAATCAGGATGGAACCTTTACCAATCAGGCCGCAACGTATTTTAAACACACCAGTTTTGCCGGGATGGGAAATGAGATTGCCGATATCAATAACGATGGACTTGTTGATATTGTAGAATTAGACATGCGACCTGAAGATAACAAGCGGCAAAAGCTCATCATACCGCCAACAGGGTATGACAAATTTCAACTGTCGTTGCGAATGGGATATGAACCACAGTTTAGTCGCAATACCCTTCAGTTAAATCAGGGCAACAATACGTTTAGTGAGATTTCTTTTTTGTCTGGCGTGAGTAGCACCGATTGGAGTTGGAGCCCTTTACTAGCCGACTATGATAATGATGGAGATAAAGACCTTTTTGTTACCAATGGATTTCTGCGTGACTTAGGTAACATGGATTACATCACCTATCAGAATATTTATAATACACCGTTGGGAACCGTCCAGGCAAAAATGGATAAGAAACTTTCGGCCATCAAAGCATTAGAGGGTGCTGCTCTTCGAAATTACCTATATGAAAATGATGGGCATCTTTCTTTTGCTGATCGCTCAGAAGCCTGGGGAATAGATGAACTTGGATTTTCACACGGTGCCATTTACGCTGACCTCGACAATGATGGCGACCTTGATCTTGTTGTGAATAACATGAATGCAGAAGCACATCTCTATCAAAATAATAGTAATGTTTTGCATGACAGAAATTACCTACGAATAAAATTCACGGGAGCTAAAAAAAATCGTGATGGAATAGGAGCGAGTGTAACAATATACAATCACGATCAAAAGCAATTCTTTGAACATTTTTTAAGTCGTGGATTTGAATCAACAGTGGATGGAGTGCTTCACATCGGCCTTGACTCTGTTAACTTAATTGATTCTCTTGAAGTGATCTGGCCGGATGGAAAATATCAAGTGCTGCGAAAAATAAAGAGCAATCAACTGTTAAATTTGAACTATCAGCATTCGAATGAGCGTCCGTTAATTAAGAAAAGGGGAAATCAATTATTATTTGAGCCAGCGACAGAATCAACAGGAATTAATTTTACCCACTCTGAAAATGTTTTTGTTGATTTTAAAGTGCAGACCTTACTTGCACAAATGCATTCTAAGAACGGTCCTGGTATAGCAGTAAGCGATGTGAATGATGATGGGCTGGATGATTTTTTTATTGGAGGAGCGAAAGATCAGGCAGGAGCACTATTTATTCAACAACGTGACGGAAAATTCATCAAAAGTTCTTCAGCCAAGCCCGATAGTCTTGCAGATGATATGGGTATTCTGTTTTTTGATGCAGATAATGATTTAGATAATGATCTTTATGTTGTTACCGGTGGAACAGAAGAGAAGAAGGGATCGCCTGTATATTTGGATCATCTGTATCTCAACAATGGAAATGGAGAATTTAATAATGCACCAAACGCACTCCCTGAAATTTCGCAAAGCGGTTCTTGTGCAGTTGCAGCAGATTATGATCGCGATGGCGACCTTGATCTTTTCATAGGAGGGAGAATTATTCCGGGAGAGTACCCACTTGCAGCGAACAGTTATATACTTCGGAATGATTCAGGTTCAGGTATCTGTCGCTTCACTGATGTTACAAAAGATGTAGCGAGTAATTTACTTGGGATCGGATTAGTTACTGCCGGATTATGGACGGATGTTGATAGCGATGGCTGGGTTGATCTGTTATTGGTAGGCCATTTTATGCCAATAACGTATTTCAAAAATCATCAGGGAAAGCATTTCGAAAGAATGGAAAGCCCATCACTTTCTCATAGTAGCGGATGGTGGAACAGTTTGACTGCCGGAGATTTTGATCAGGATGGTGATACAGATTACATCGCTGGAAATCTTGGATTAAATACACGCTACAAGGGAAATGCAAAGGAGCCACTATGCATCTATGCAAAAGATTATGATAAGAACGGGTCGATCGATCCACTGATGACGTATTACCTTCAGGGAAATAAATATTTGGTTCACGCACGCGATGAATTGATCAGTCAGATTAGTGTGATGCGTTTACGTTTTAAAAAGTACGAAGATTATGCCAATGCAAATTTCGATCAATCCTTTTTAGAATCGGAACTGGAAGACGCATATGTTTTATGTAGTGAATGGTTTAAAACATCGTATCTGGAAAATACAGGCAACGGAAATTTTAATTTAAGAGCGCTACCGCTTGAATCACAATTCGCACCTGTTTATGGAATGGTTGCAGATGATTTTAATCATGATGGATTTCTTGATGCATTGATGGTTGGGAATTTATATTCGTCAGAGGTTTCAACAGGACATTACGATGCATCGGTTGGTTTGTATTTGCAAGGAGATGGGCATGGAAATTTCAGTTCTATGAGTTCTTCTGCGAGTGGATTCTATGCCGATGGTGATGCAAAAGGTATGGCCGAGTTAATTACAGCTAAAGGCAACAGGATATTGCTTATCGGAAACAATTCTGCAGCGATGGAAACCTATACGGTATTGAAAAAACAAAAATACATTTCGATTCAGTATGATGATATGTATGCGCTCATCACAAGAAAGAATGGAGCTGTTTCAAAGCATGAATTTTATTATGGTTCAACCTATCTTTCTCAATCATCCAGAAAATTGTCAGTCCCTGATGATGCCATTTCCATTGAGATTTTCAATACGAAGGGTGAGCACAGAAAGATTGACATTAATCTATGAAAGTATTAAACTCTTAATCTTATGTGCAAATCATTCTCATTCATTCCGATTTTCTTTCTGCTAATTCTGGTAGGAGGATGTTCCCAAGATTATTATACAGAAAGTGATTTTGTGTCAGTAAAGAAGATGGATACACACATGCACCTTCATTCCGAAAGCACAGCTTTGGCAGAACTTGCTAAAAAGGATAATTTCAGGTTGATCGATGTGAGTGTTGATGTTCCTGAGTATCCATCCGTGGAAGAACAGGAAAGATTTTCACTACACCAGATCAGTGCTTTTCCTCAACAGGTAAATTACCTCACAACCTTTACGCTCGCACATTGGGATTCTACAACCTGGGCAGATGAAACAATCACCAAACTAGAATCATCCTTTGGTAAAGGCGCATTGGGAATAAAGATATGGAAGAACATTGGTATGGTATATAAAGATTCAGTTGGCAATTTTATTATGATTGACAACCCAAGATTTGATGCGGTCATCCAATACATTATCGATCAGAATAAAATGGTGATGGGGCATTTGGGCGAGCCAAAGAACTGCTGGCTTCCGATTGAAAAGATGACCGTGAATAATGACAAGAATTATTTTACGAATAATCCGGAGTATCACATGTATTTACATCCTGAATACCCTTCGTATGAAGATCAGATCAATGCACGTGATCGATTTTTATCTCGTCATCCGGATATGCGATTTGTAGGAGCACATTTAGGAAGTCTTGAATACGATACAGATTCTCTTGCTAAGCGCTTAGATAAATTTCCAAACATGGCAGTAGACATGGCGGCCCGGGTAGCGCACTTACAGTATCAATCGCAAAAGGATAGAAAGAAAGTTCGCGACTTTATAATCAAATATCAAGGCAGACTCATTTACGGTTCGGACTCTGAAATATCAAACTCTTCTAATCCTGAAGAGACAAGAAAGCAAGTGCATAGCCGTTGGTTAGCCGACTGGAAATATTTTGTAACCGACCAGTCCATGACGATTGATGAAGTCGATGGTGAGTTTCAGGGTTTGAAACTTCCGAAGGAAGTAATAGAGAATATTTATTACAACAACGCAGTGAAGTGGTTTAATGTAGCAAAGTAGATTTATGGGGAGTTGTTCTAAGCCTGAAAGTTTAATGAAGGTAATTAATCTTTCTTACTAAAATGCAGGGCCATTGCTTTTGGATAGTCGGCAAGAGCAACTTCGGGTGCTTCAATTTCCGGATGCCACAATTTTTCCCATTCGAAACTATAATATCCCTTATAACCACCTTTCACTAAAGCGTCAATCGCTTCGAAGATTGGAACTTCACCCTGGTCCATTAAAACATAATTTATTTTACCGTCCACAAGCTTTGCATTCTTAATATGAGTATGATAGATATACTTCTTTAGTTTCGCATAGACCAGTGCGGGTGACTCTTTCGTTATGGTCCACATATTGAGCGCGTCCCAAATCAATCCTACTTGTGGATGCTCAGCTGCTATCATTATTCTTTCAATATCAGCTACGTACACTACCTCACCATGACTTTCCATCAACACTTTTACATTGCTGCCTTTGGCGTAATCACCTAATTCGAGTAAGCCCTTAGCAATAAGATCTATTGTTACATTCTTATCCTGATCTTTCGGAAAGTTATTCGGGAAGACTCGGATGTAGGGGCATGCTAGTTGATTTGCCAAATCAATGAATCGTTTACCATCATCGATGTGTTTCTTTCGCTCTGCTCCATCGGGTTGATGCAATTGTACGGATGATCCCAGGTTAACAAACTTCAAGTGATTATCAGCCATCAGCTTTTTAGTGGAGCGAATACTTTCGGGACTATTAAACTCTGGGCACTTCGGCAAATCCAGTTCTCGCATAAGTCCGCGTAGTTCCAAGCCACTGTATCCATTGGCTGCAGCAAAGTCAACAATACTTCTAAAGGGCCAATCGGGGCAACCCAATGTAGAGAAAGATAATAAAGGTTTTTTCTGCTTAAATGCGCTGAACGAAAATCCAAGAGATGCCAAGGACACCAAACCAGCTGTTTTTATAAAATCTCTGCGCGTAGAAGTATTCGTTGTCATACTGTAAAAGTCTCAATCAGGAAGTATTCAAATATAAAGCTTTGCTGCTAACCAAGGTTAGGAATATACACCAACGGTACTGGCTCTGGTATTGTATTCTTATTCAAAAAAAATGTCAATTGACAATTTACAATTTGTAGATTAGGTGAAGAATTAGCACAAAACGAATTTTAGATATGGATAAGAGAACATTCCTTAAGACGTCAACCGCCATTGCTGCGGGTACAGTGCTGTCGCAATTCGCTGCCTGTGCATCAGATACTAAACCACTAAGTAATTGGGCAGGCAATCTTGAGTACGGAACTTCAAATGTTCACTATCCGAAAACAGTGGAAGAGGTTCAACAAATCGTGAAGCAATGTGATAAACTTCGTGCGCTTGGCTCCCGACATTCATTCAACAAAATTGCCGATAGCACTGAAAATCAGATTTCAACAAAAGACTTGAATAACGTAATCTCTCTTGATAAAGTTGCAAACACTGTGACCGTTGAGGCAGGCATGAAGTATGGTGGGCTTTGCCAATACCTTGATGAGAATGGTTATGCATTACACAACCTCGCTTCCTTACCTCATATCTCCATTGGAGGATCGTGTGCAACGGCTACGCATGGATCGGGTGTAAAGAATGGTAATCTTTCATCAGGAGTTGCTGCTATTGAATTTGTTAATGCTGCAGGAGAGATTGTTGCACTGTCAAAGAAAGATGGTGATTCTTTTTATGGAGCTGTAGTAGGTCTCGGAGCAATTGGTATTGTAACCAAACTTACGCTTGATCTGTTGCCAACGTTTAAGATGCAACAAGTTGTGTATCGGAATTTACCTATGAGTGAACTGGAAAATAATTTCCTCACCATCATGTCAATGGGATATAGCGTTAGCTTGTTTACGGATTGGAGAAATAAAAACATAAACGAAGTTTGGATAAAGAGTAAGATTGAAGAGGGTAGTAGTCCTGCTGAATTTTCGTCTGAACTTTATGGAGCGAAACTGGCAACAAAAAACCTGCATCCGGTAGAAGAGTTGGATGCAGCAAATTGTACGGATCAAATGGGTGTTGCGGGAGTATGGTATGAACGCATGCCTCATTTTAAAATGGGGTTTACACCCAGTGCAGGTAAAGAATTGCAAGCTGAATATTTCGTGCCCATCGAGCATGGCTATGAAGCGATGATGGCGGTGGAAAAATTGCATGAGAAAATATCACCACACTTATTCATATCGGAAATCAGATCCGTTGCTGCAGATGATTTGTGGATGAGTCCTTGTTATAAGAAAGATTGCATCGCTATTCACACCACATGGAAGCAGGAGTGGGATGAAGTGATGGACTTACTTCCTTTAATGGAGGAACAGTTGACGCCATTCAATCCTCGCCCACACTGGGCTAAGTTGTTCACGTTATCTCCTGCGGTGTTGCAATCGCGAATTGAAAAGCTAGAGGACTTTAGAAAATTAGTTGGTCATTACGATCCCGATGGTAAATTCAGGAATGAATTTTTAGATAAAAATCTTTTTAGCAATTAACGTTATTTTATTGAAGAATTAGATTCGATTACGAATACATAATCACTCAGCAATATGATGCACAATCCATTTTTCAACAAAGCGCATTCCTTGATCCTAAGGATGTTCATTCCCTTAGCGTCTCTTGTTTTTTTAGCAATGGGATGCCAACAATCCGATGGAGTTAAAGATTCGGCTTCCAGTAACCTATTTGTTTATTCGGATAATCTGGAAGCGCGTTGGAGTAGTCCTGAAAATAAGAATGGAGAAAAGGGAGCTGGTGGTAAAGAGAACTTTGGCGCAAAAGGAAGAGCATACGAATCCATTCCGGCTGGATCATCACTTGAATTATTGAATGTAAATGAATCAGGAATAATAAATCGTATCTGGATTACAATCAATGATCGTTCTCCTGAAATGCTGCGCGCATTGAAGATTGAGATGTTTTGGGATAATGAAAGCTTGCCGGCAGTATCAGTACCTTTCGGTGATTTCTTCGGAGTAGGATTGGGAAGAACTACAACGTTTCAAAACGTACTCTTCGCCAATCCGGAAGGAAGATCTTTCAATTGCTTTATACCTATGCCATTCAGGAAGGCTGCAAAAATTGTGATTACAAATGAGTCGGATAAGAAGCTCAATAATATTTTCTTTGATGTTGACTACAGCTTATTGAAAAGATGGAATGATGATTATTTATATTTTCATGCCTATTGGCATCGCGATACAGCAACTGTATTAACAAAAGATTTTGAAATACTCCCTAATGTAAATGGGCGTGGAAGATTTTTGGGAACCAATATTGGTGTGAGCGCAAATCCGGCCTACAAGAAATCATGGTTTGGTGAAGGCGAAGTAAAAATGTATTTAGACGGAGATAGCGATTTACCAACGTTGAACGGAACGGGCACGGAAGATTACATTGGTACCGCATGGGGACAAGGAAAGTTCATCAATACTTATACGGGATGTTCAGTTGCCGATGATTCTCTTTTGCAATGGGCCTTCTATCGCTATCACATTCCTGATCCAATCTATTTTAAAAGCGCTTGTAAAATCGCAATCCAACAAATTGGTGGAGACATGAAGGACAATGTAGCATTATATCAACGCAATAAAGCCCCATTGATACCAGTAACAACCGATACGGGTAGAATTGTTCAACAATATCAAAAAGATAAGGTGCTTCAACTTGATTCAAGTACACCGAATGGGTGGACTAATTTTTATCGCTCAGATGATGTATCATCAACGGCTTACTTTTATTTGGATAAACCTTCAAGCAATTTACCTGTCTTGCAATCCCCCGGCATACGAACGTATAATCTTAACAATGCTAAGCGATGAGTCATGATCACGGAGAAGAGAGGAGATCGTTAGTGTGATTCTATTCAATTGAAAGTATTTCGTCTTGGCTGTTCTTTTATTTGCAATAGAAGTTCTCATCGCTCTCTTTCTTCACGACAGAATAATTCGTCCGTATGTTGGCGATTTCCTAGTCGTCATTCTTATGTATTGCGCGGTTAAAAGTTTTTTGAATATCTCGGATTGGAAAGCAGCCATAGGTGTGCTGCTATTTTCATTTTTAATTGAGGCTTTACAATATTTTCATATTGTTAAAGTATTAGGTCTTCAGCATTCTAAAATTGCCAATATAGTTATTGGCAATTCCTTTCATTGGATTGATTTGGTTGCCTACACAGTGGGTATTACCATTGTTCTGTTAATCGAAATGAAGATGGCTAATGGGGATTAATTGTATATTTAAGCAACGCAGAAATAAATAAGCTACTTATTCCAAATTATTTTTCAATGAAAAAAAGAATTCTACCTATACTATTCTTTGTGTCGATAATAGCAGAAATGACAACCGCTCAGAAAATAGTTCCTGCGGCCAGTCCGGAAGCGGCAGGTTTTTCTTCAGAACGATTAAAACGAATTGACACCAACTTTAAATCATGGGTTAATAAGGAGTGGATGAATGGAGCGGTGGCTTTGGTTATTCGAAATGGTAAGATTGTTTATTATAAATCGACTGGATACAATGACCTCAAAACGAAAGCGCCTCTTGCAAAAGATGGTATCTTTAGAATAGCTTCACAGACAAAGGCAATCACCAGCGTTGCTGTAATGATGTTGTATGAAGAAGGAAAATTTTTGTTGGATGAACCGGTCGCGAAATACATTCCATCTTTTGAACATGAAACAGTTCTTGATAAGTTCAATAAAGATGACTCCTCGTATACAACCATTCCAGCGAAGCGAGACATTACGGTTCGTGATCTGTTAACTCATACTTCAGGACTTGGCTATGCACAGATTGGTAGTGATGAAGCAAATGCCATTTACGCGAAGAACAAAATTACAGCAGGGCTTGATGTGAAGGATGATAAGCTATCAGATGCTATGAATCGTCTGGGTATATTGCCACTCATGCATCAGCCCGGAGAGCAATGGACATACGGATTAAATGTTGACTTGCTCGGTTATCTTGTTGAGGTTTGGTCAGGCATGACATTAGATGAGTTTTTCCGCAAGCGTATTTTTACACCATTGGGTATGAACGATACCTATTTCAATTTACCAGCGGAGAAAGCAAATCGTCTGGTTAACTTCTTCCAGGAAGATTCACTCGGACATCTGCAAAAAGAAAATAATGTATTTGGACCAGACGGATTGGACATGGCCTATCCGCTGCATAAGAAGATATATTTCTCTGGTGGGGGTGGTCTTTCTTCTACTATTGTTGACTATGCTGTATTTCTTCAGATGATGTTGAATGGAGGAATATATAATGGTCAGAGGATACTTAGTCGTAACACGGTTCGAATGATGACCATGAATCAGATTGGTGATCTAAACCTCGGTGATGATAAATTCGGTTTGGGATTCTCTATTGTAACGGAGAAGGGTAGCCGACTTCTTCCAATGCAGACGGGTACTTATGCATGGGGAGGAGCATTCTCTACTACCTATTGGGTTGATCCAAAAGAAAAAATGGTTGTGCTTCTATATCGGCAGATGTGGGGATCACATAATAATATCGATGATTTATTCAGAGTCTCCGTTTATCAGGCATTGAATGATTGATCACCTATCGAGGTCATCTAATATTTTCAACATCAAATTTCTTCGTAGCGGGTATTCATCCAGCTAAACCATTTTCTCTGCGAAGCGTATACCCGTGCTCGAGTAACCAATTCTCAGACACTGAATGACGGATGTGAGTACGTGCATTTTGTTCTGTGAATAATCCTTTTCACAGCATGAATGAGTTAGATAGCAAGCGAGGAATGCAATTTTGTTTTGCAAAACATTCAATCAAAGAAAGATTATATTCATTGTCGCATTCGAGACAACGTGAGTCATTTCGAAGTTGGAATTTTGGCTAGTCAAATCAGCTTGAGTTTTACTTCATACATAATTTTAAAATCCCCTCATGTTTCGTTCTCTTTTTAATTGGTCAATTTTTAGAATCAGAATATCCATCGTATTCCTTTTACTAGGATGCATTTCCTTTAATGGTTCTGCTCAACAGACTTCATCGATCGATAGTCTCGAGAATTTACTATCTACATCAAGCGACACTACTCGAGTAGTTTTACTGAATACGCTATCTGAAATTTATGGACGCGCAACTTCACAAAAAGCGCTGCCGTATGCAGAAGAAGCAATCGCACTTTCAGAGAAGTTGAGTTATAGAAAAGGAATTGCCAAATCGTATCGCACTTTGGCAATTGCACATTTTTTTAAAAACGAACATTCAAAAGCAATAGAGTATCTGTTCATCAGCGCAACGAAGGCAGCTGCGATTGAGGCTTGGGACTTAGAGGCACAGGATTACCTCAATATAGCAGCAGTGCATGCAAGTGTATTTGGAAATTATTCAAAGGCGATGGAGTATTATACCAAAGCGTTAACTGTTTTTGAAATGCATCAAGTATCCGGAAAGCTTCATGATGCATACGCAGGAATTGCTTCAGTGTATATTCATCAAAAGGAATTTGGTAAAGCATTGGATTATCTCACAAAGTCAATTCGCCTTTTGGAAACCAATGGTGATAAGAATGCCCTTGCCATTGTATATCAAAAAATAGGGGATATCTATTTGGAGAAAGATTCACTCGATGAAGTTGAAAGCTATTATAATAAGAGTCTGGAGAATTTCAAATCGTCAAACAGCAATGGAGGTATCATGACATCCCTGCTTAAACTGAGTACTGTTTTCAGGATGCGTCATGATTATGAAAGGGCTCTTAAGAATGATTTGGAAGCGTATGAATTGAGTAAAAGTTCAACTTATGAACGTGGTCGATTGTACTGCCTTGAGTCACTTGGGAAAACATACATGGCCATGAAAGATTATGCTAAAAGTAAAGCATTCTTTGAAGAGTCGATCACGCTCTCACAAAGATCAAAGATGATGGAAAAGTCGATGGAACTGTATAAAGACCTTGCAGATGTGACCTCGTCAATGAATAATTTTGAAGAAGCTTATCAGTATCAGAGATTACATACCGTGTATGTTGACAGCGTACGATCAAAAGAAAGAACGCAGCAATTGGCTGAAATGGAAGTGCGCTTTGAGACGGATCGAAGGGAAAAAGAGAATCAACTTCTCAAGAAAGATAATGATCTCAATAAACTATACACGGCCATTGCGCTGATAAGCCTTTTATCAATAGGTATCATTGCTGTTTTGTTCGTAAATAGACAACGGATTAAATTAAGCACGACAAAAGCACTATCTGAAAAAGAGAGAGAGTTATTGGAAGTAGAATTAAAAAATGCACAGCTCAGTGAATCGCAATTGCGCAGCGAAATCGAATATAAGAACAAGGAATTAACTACCTACACGCTTAACCTGATTCAAAAGAATGAAATCATGGAAGAGCTGAAAAGTACATTAGAGCAAATTCGCGCAACTCCTTCACAGGAACTCTCTAGTAGGCTCAATGGCATGATCAGCTCAGTAAATTTTAGTTTTCACCTGGATCGTGAGTGGGATGGATTTAAAAAACATTTTGAAGAGGTACACGAGAGTTTCTTTGATAAATTGAGAATTCATTTTCCTGCCTTAAACATGAACGACATGAAACTATGCGCCTTGTTAAAGTTGAATCTTGAAACAAAAGAGGTGGCCACCATTCTCGGTATTTCAGCAGATAGTACGAAAGTCGCCCGACACAGACTTCGCAAAAAGCTCAACCTTACTACCGACCAAAACCTGAGTTCCTTTCTTTCCTCCCTTTAAAACCCCGATTTTTCCATTTGTAATGAGATTGTTAACCATTTGTTAACCTCTTATTTGCTACATGATAACCTTTTGTACTCCTGTCGGATACGGGCTTGCGTCTGCGATTAACTTCCTTTATGTTCTAGAATAGACTACAACTATGGACGCCTCAATCCGAAAGCTTCGCGTATCTGAAGATAATCCTTTGCAAAATCGCATAGACCCAGCTTCTGACTTCACACACTCTGATTTATATAAATATGCCTCGCTTTTCAATATTCTTCGAAGCTTTGAAGAATACACATTGAATGCCAGCGGTACGATTGTCAGCAGTAATCTGGAAGCTGTGAACATTACAGGATATGAGGAATGGGAGGTGATCGGAAAATCATTCTCTATTTTTTATTCTCCATCTGAGCAAGCCGAAGGGAAGCCCAGTCAGGATCTTCAGCGAGCGAAGGAAGAAGGTAGAATTGTGATTAAAGGATGGCGTGTGAAGAAGCGCAATGTTGCTTTTTGGGCGAAGGTGAAAATTGAATATTTAAAGACTTCAAATCATGCTCCAGCGGTTTTCCGGATGGTGTTACAAGACACCACGCATAAAGCCATGTATCGATACCAGGTAAAAAAGATAAAAAAAGAATACCTCAATCTTTTCAATAATTCCTACACGGGCATATTTCGTTTTCGATACTCCTCTGGCAGTGTAATCCTGATGAATGACAAAGCGCTTGAAATTATTGGACTGGAGAATGCTGATCAAATTTCCTTTCGGGATTTGTTTTTCAAAGGAGATGAGTTTGTAAAATTCTGCTCAGAACTTCGGGTAAACGAGCGAGTTCTGGATTTTGAATTCAAAACCAAAGGATCCAACAACAGTGAACAATGGTTATCGGTTACCTGCAAATTCTTCCATGATGATGATTTTGTTGAAGGTATTATGACCGATGTAACCGAAAAGAAGAAACAAGTGATGGAGCTGGAGCGGCTTAATCATGATCTTGATCAATTCATTTATCATGCTTCTCACGATTTGCGTTCACCGTTAACAACACTTTTGGGATTGGTGAATCTGATCAAAATGGAAAAACCAAGTACTCAAATACATGACTACTCCATGATGATGGAGGAACGTATTCTTCATCTTGATCGACTGCTTAAAGATTTAGTATCGCTTGTTCATAATAATAAGACTGGATTGACTGCTGAATACTTTTCGCTGGATCAGGAATTGAAATTGAGCATGGCAGAATTTAAAGACCAATATCCTGCGGTTAAGATTCAGGTAAGCTCAAGAGAAGATGCAGCGTTTTTCACCGACCCTGTTCGTGTGAGAAGCATTTTTAGAAACATTATTTCCAATGCGCTCAAGCATCACCATCCGGAAGCACCATCACCAGAGGTTACAATCGATATTCATTGCAATTGCGAACGTGCCATACTTCAGTTCTCTGATAATGGCATTGGCATTGAAGAGCAGTATCAGGACAAAATATTTGAAATGTTTTTTCGAGCGACCACTAAGTATAATGGAACAGGCTTAGGACTTTACATTGTAAAATGCCTGGTCGAAAAACTGAAAGGTAAAATCAGTTTTGTATCGGCAAAGGGAAAAGGAACCATCTTTATAATAGAGTTACCCAACCAAGCGACTAATCTGAAATTGAGAACAGTCTTGTAGAACTTCAATAGAAAGTGTCCTGTGATTATTTAACTTGGGCGATATTTTATCTCAGATGAATAGCGCTACCATTGAAAAGTCAACATTCGATTTCCTGCAAAAGTTATCGAAAAATAATAATCGTGATTGGTTTCAAACTCATAAGGAACAATACCTAAAAGCTCAACTCAATGTTGAGCACTTTATGGATGCACTCATTGAAAAAATGAATGCGCACGATCAGCTTGAAACATCTTCAGGCAAGAAGGGTCTCTATCGTATTTATAACGATGTGCGCTTTTCGAAAGACAAAGCTCCTTACAATCCAAGGTTTGCAGGATATTTGAGGCGTGTGAAGCCTATGCTTCGAGGTGGATATTATATCTGGATCAAATCGGGAGGATCACGAATTGGTTGCGGATTTTCATACCCTAATCCGGATGATCTGAAACGAATACGTCTGGATATAATGCGTAATTATAAAGACTGGAGTAAGCTGCTTAACTCAAAATCAATTCAATCTAATTTTGGAGAGATGAAAGGTGAGAAGGTAAAAACCGTTCCGCGTGGATTCTCCATTGATGATCCTTCACTTGATTTATTAAAATTCAAACAATATTGGTTTGAGCGGTCTTTTACGGATAAAGAAGTTCTGAGTCCTGACTTTCTTGTTAAGGTTAACAAATCGTTTAAGAGTATTCGACCCTTTTTCGATTACATGACGGAGGTATTGACAACCGATTTAAATGGAGAATCAATACTTTAAGACCGCTCTCATTCAAATACTTCCTCCCATTACTCATTTCAAACCATTGCATAAAGCATAATTCATTTCTCATCCTTTTTCTTTGGAACAATGAACCTTTCGCCCGTTCCTTTGCGTTAACAAATTTGTTAAACAAAAAAGACAATGGGAGCGGAAGAGGCACAAACCGAAAAACTGATCAAGGAAAAGGCAAAGAAGCTATTCTTTCAGAAAGGTTTTCTCAATGCTACGACACAAGAGATTGCTGATGAGGCAGGAGTAAACCGAGCCCTCATACATTATTACTTTCGTTCACGCGAACAAATGCTTGACATCCTGCTTGATGAGACCATGAGGGAGAAGAAGGAACGAGTGAGTAGTATTCTGTCATCCGATTTACCCTTCAAGAAAAAGATTGCCCGCTACATTGATGCACTGGTTGATCATGGATTGAACTATCCTTATCTGGACAACTTCATCATCAGTGAAACCGCACGCCATCCGGATAAGATAAAGGAGTTTTGTTCAAAGGTAAATGTTAAGTCAAGCGATTTGATTAGCGAGCAGTTGGCAGCTGAGATTAAGAAAAAGAAAATCGCACCGATTACAGCTGAGCACTTTATGGTTAACCTTTCAGCGTTATGTAATTATCCATTGCTTGCCAAATCCGTGCTTCAAGCCATTCACGGCATGACCGACACCAGCTATCGGAAGTTCTTAATTGAACGTAAACAAATTATCTACAAAACCATCTTCAATGAAGAGATGCCAGAATAACCACAAAATAAATCTAAAGAGACCATACTAAAGAATCATCCGTACACTATGCAATTCACTTCAACAAAAAAACATTTTCATTGGGCCGCCTTACTCATCTTATTTCTTCCGCTGGCTGGCTCTGCACAACAAAATAATCTGCCCGATAGCATCCTTGATTCTGCTCCACTGAATCGGGTGGTAGAGTATGCCCTGGTACATCAACCGGCTGTGCAACAAGCCTTATTGGATCAACAGATTACACATAGGGCTATAAAAGGAAAGCTTGCAGATTGGTATCCTCAAATAACTTTTAACTACAACTATCAGCGATTTATTGATCTGCAAAAAACGGTATTTAATGGAAACGTTATTCCGATTGGTGTAGACAATACGTCCTATGCACAGTTTACAGCAACACAGACTCTCTTTAACCGCGATGTGTTATTAGCGAGCCGCACGGCTTCTACTGTTAGGATGCAGGCGGAGCAAACCATCAGCCGTAGCAAGATTGATGTGGTGGTGAGTGTTACGAAAGCTTTTTATGATGTTCTGACTACGGCTCAACAAGTTAAAGTAAATGAAGAATCGATTGTGCGTCTTCAAAGAAGTTTGAAAGACGCATTAAGTCGATACAACAGTGGCATTGCTGATAAGACAGATTACAAACGCGCCACTATTTTACTTGGGAATGCGCAGGCTTCCCTGAAAACGACAACTGAATTGTTGAATTACAAAGAAGAATATTTAAAAGCACTAATAGGTTATCCAATGTCCTACACTCTACCACTTCAGTATGACACCTTGCAAATGGAAAATGATATTGCTATTGATACGGTGCAGGAAATTAGTTACGCATCGAATATCGAATATGAACAATTAACTACTAACAAGGCGTTGCAGGATGCGAATTTAAAATATAGTCGCTGGGCTTTTCTTCCAACCCTAACTGCGTTTGGTAACTACAACCTGAACTATCAGAACAACGCTTTCAGAGAGTTGTTTGATAAGCGGTTTCCGTATTCGTACGTAGGTATTACACTTTCCGTACCGTTGTTTCAAGGTGGTAAACGTTTGTATAAAATTCAAGAGCAAAAGTTATCACAAGAACGAGTTGATCTGAGTTTCGATAATCTCGAGAATAACCTAACGGCACAATACGCAAATGCATTGGCTTCTTACAAAGGCAATCTCACCAATTATTTAACACAGAAAGAGAATACTGAATTAGCAAAGGAAGTCTATGATGTTATTGAGCTACAGTATCGCAATGGCGTAAAATCCTATCTCGATGTAACCGTTTCTGAAAGCGAACTACGGACAACACGAATCAATTATTTCAATGCACTCTTTGCTGTGTTGTCCAGTAAGATGGATGTACTGAGAGTGCTTGGTCAAATCAATTACTAAATCGAAATCCTCAAACAATATGTCAGTGAAAAATTTACAATACTACTCGGTAATCGCATTACTACTCCTTGCTGTGGCGTGTGGAAAGAAAGATGAGCAAGCCATGCAAGGACCACCTCCTGTTTCTGTCGTTGTTGAACAAGTCGCTACGGCTGATGCAGCATACTACGATGAATATCCGGCTACCGTAAAAGCGTTGAATGAAGTTGAACTTCGTCCACAGGTGAATGGCTATATCACCGGGATTTATTTTAAGGAAGGTGATAAAGTAAAGAAGGGACAGAAGCTATATTCTATAGATCAACAACAATCACAAGCCAACTATCAACAGGCCATAGCAAATCTTGCAGTTCAGGAGTCCAATCTTCAAAAGGCAAAGAAAGATGTCGAACGTTACCGAGAATTAGACAAGCAAGATGCTATTGCTAAACAACAAGTTGATTATTCTGAAGCAACGTATGCTGCAGCGGAAAAACAAGTAGAAGCGGCAAAGGCAAACGTGCAAAGTCTTCAAACCAATGTACGGTACACAACGATTGTAGCACCATTCGATGGAACGATTGGTATTTCAGCTGTTCGTTTAGGTACTTCTGTGTTGATTGGACAAACCTTATTAAATACTATTTCATCTGATGATCCTATGGCTGTTGATATTACGATTGATCAAAGTGAGATCTATCACTTCACGCAATTTCTTACCCAAAGCAAGGTATCAAAAAAGGATTCTACATTCAGACTTGCATTCAAAAATCAATTATATCCTGAGAATGGAAAGATCAGTTTTATTGATCGAGCAGTTGATCAACAGACAGGTACAATAAAAATGCGAGTAGTATTCCCAAATCCAAACCATACGTTACGTGCGGGGATGAGCGGGAGTTTGCATGTATTAACCACCACTCAAAAATCAGTTGTTATTCCTTACAAAGCGATCAACGAGCAACTCGGTGAATTCTTTGTATACATGCCCGACAGTGCTAAAGCCACACAACGTAAAGTTGTTTTAGGTAAACAGGTTGGTAAAAACATCATCATCAAAGATGGTTTGAAAGAAGGAGAGTCGATCATAACAGAAGGTATTCAAAGTCTTCGTGAAGGCTCTGCTATCAACATTGCGACACCCGAAACTGCTAAGAAATAAATCGATCACTACCCTTTAACAGCGAACAATGATATCAGATGTTTTTATAAAAAGACCCGTCACTTCTATTGTCACATCTTTAGTGATTGTGCTGGTAGGTGTGATCGCGATGACGACTCTACCGATCTCGCAATATCCCGATATAACACCACCTACTGTTGCCATAAACGGACTCTATGTGGGTGCTGATGCGCAGACAGTCGAACAAACAACCACAACGGCAATCGAAGCACAAGTCAATGGTACTCCGGGCATGTCGTTTATGTCAAGCAACAGTACGAGTAGTGGTGTGAGCGCCATTACGGTAACTTTTGATATTGGAACCGACATTAATATTGCTACGCTCGATGTGCAAAACAGGGTGAGCGTTGCTGAACCAGCTTTACCCGAAATTGTGAAGAGACTCGGACTTACGGTACGTAAACGTAATCCCAGTATATTTTTGGCCTTGGCTTTATATTCACCAAAAGCAACACATGATGCTACCTTCCTTGGAAATTTTGCGAACATCTATTTGAAGGATGCTTTGCTACGAGTGAAAGGAGTAGGAGATATCGTTTCCGTTGGTGATGACTTCGGTATGCGCATCTGGTTGAATCCAGAAAAGCTTGCAAGCTTGAGTATAACACCTGCTGAAGTAAACGCTGCTTTGGCGGAACAAAATTTACAAATGGCTGCAGGTTCCATAGGAGGTAGCCCACAGCCACATTTACAAGCATTTGAATACAATGTACTTACGAATAGTCGAATCAACAGAGTTGAAGACTTTGAAAATATTATTGTGCGAACGAATCCAGCGCAGGGAAATTTGGTCTACTTAAAAGATATAGCGCGTGTAGAACTGGCAAAATTTAATTACGGTAACCATCCTTTTGTTGACGAGAAGCCTTCAGCATTTATGTTGCTTTATCTTGCGCCTGGTGCAAATGCCTTGAGTACCAATGAAGGTGTGCTAAAAGCACTAGCGGAATTGAGAAAAAGTTTTCCAAAGGATGTGGATTACCTTGTTCCGCTGGAAACCACTTCAGTAGTTGAGATTTCCATTGAGGAAGTTATTTATACTTTGCTTGAAGCCCTGGCGCTGGTTGTTCTGGTAGTATTCCTTTTCTTACAGAACTGGCGCGCTACGTTAATTCCTGTGTTGGCTATTCCGGTTTCATTGATTGGTACATTCATCTTTTTCATACCGTTTGGATTTACCATCAATACCCTTACACTCTTTGCGTTTGTATTAGCAATTGGTATTGTAGTAGATGATGCTATTGTTGTTGTGGAAGCGATTCAACATAACATGGATCATTACAAACTCTCTGCGAAGGATGCTACTATTAAAGCGATGAAAGAAATTTCGGCACCGGTTGTGGCCATCGCATTGATTCTGGCAGCGGTGTTTGTTCCGGTAGGATTTGTACCGGGCATAGTTGGAAAACTCTATCAGCAATTCGCCATTACCATAGCTGTGTCTGTTATGATTTCAGCTTTCGTTGCGTTGTCATTGACACCGGCATTAAGCATGTTGCTTTTAAAACCTGCTGATGAAAACAGCAAAAAGAATTTACTGGACCGCTTCTTTGGAAGCTTCAATAAATGGTTTGATAAGGTAACAAACTCATACACGAAAGGGGTGAACACCTGGATTCGCAAAACGCCTTATGTATTGGTGATGATGGTGTGCTTGTTTGTAGGCTTATTCATCATGTTTAAAAACAAGCCTACCGGATTCATCCCAACAGAAGATGAGAAACGGATGTATGTATCGTATGAAATGGCAGAAGGTACTTCCACGACACGAAACATTGAGATGCAACTTGAATTGCAAAAACGTATTAAGACGATCAAAGCAGTAAAGGTTGTTGGAGGGCTTGCGGGTTTGAACATTCTGAACTTCTCAAATAAGTCTAATGTGGGTACTTTATTTGTTAACCTTAAGCATTGGCACGATCGCGATCTGAAAACAGAAAGTGTTCCTATGGTGATGGCGCAAATACAAAAACTTGTAGCCGATATAAAGGAAGCCCGCATACGCGTAATTGCACCGCCTGCCATTCCGGGTTTAGGTCAATCTTCTGGATTTACTTTTGAGCTCCAACAAACAACAAGCACGGATGATATCCGAAAGTTTGAAGGCGTGATGCGCAAGTTTGTAGGTGCTGTGAATCAACGTCCTGAAATCGCAATGGCTTATTCATTTTTCTCATCCCGAACACCAAGTTATCAGGTCGATTTGGATAAGGAGAAAGCGAAGAAGCTGGGGGTATCCGTTGCAGATGCTTATGCTACTTTGTCAACATTACTGGGAAGTAGTTATATCAATGACTTTAATGTATACGGAAGAAATTTTCGTGTAGTAGCACAGGCCGATACACTCTATCGAAAAGATATTGCTGACATTGGAAAATATCACGTGAAGAATAATTTGGGCAATATGGTTCCGCTCAGCGCACTCATTACAACAAAGGTAATTGAAACACCGGCATTGGTTTCACACTACAATATTTATCGCTCTGCCGAAATTATGGGAGAAGCAAAGCCAGGCTATAGCAGTGGACAAGCCATCGATGCATTGAAGGAAGTGGCGGCTCAAACTTTGCCAGTAGGCTATGGGTACGAATTTGGTGGAATGAGCCGTGAAGAAATCAAGGCAGGAAATAGTACAGGATTAATCTTCGCCATTTCCATTGTCTTTGTATTCTTATTCCTTGCTGCCCTTTACGAAAGCTGGTCTGTTCCGTTTTCAGTTTTGTTCGCTGTGCCCATTGGTGCATTCGGATCAATATTAACATTGACACTACTCCCTAATCTTACCAATAATATTTATGCACAGATCGGATTGATAACCTTGATAGGGCTGGCTGCGAAGAATGCCATCTTGATCGTGGAGTTCGCAAAAGAACGCGTTGATCGCGGAATGGAAATTGTAGCCGCTACATTAGAAGCTGTTCAACTTCGCTTGCGTCCAATCTTAATGACTTCGCTTGCCTTCATTCTTGGTGTAATGCCTTTAGCCTTTTCAGCAGGAGCAGGGGCAGAGGCACGCAAAACGATTGGGTGGACCGTGGCAGGTGGGATGGTGGCAGCAAGTTCACTGGCAATCTTTGTTGTACCTGTTTTGTTTGTACTGATTTCAAAAATTGCCTATCGGAAAAAAGCGAGTGATGCTGCTCCTGAAGTGGAGATGCATTAGCATTCATAAAAAAGTGATGTAAAAAATACTGAGTTGGAAATCTGACTCAGTATTTTTTTTGATCTATCCTCTTTGTATAAGTTATCTCTTAAACCTATCTTCGATTTAGGCAATATTACCTTTACACCATTTTGTTAGCTTCAATTGTGGTTGCTCTGTAGGCAGTGAGGTACAAAATGACAACGTTTCAGTATGGATAAATACAAATACCTGCACATATGGATGATCTTCCCTTTGGTCTTCATGCAATTTGGTATCTTCAGAGATTATTGGGGTGATTTTTCTGAAAACGCCTGGTCTGTTCATATTCATTATTGGACAGGCACTATTTGGTATCTCTATTTAATCATTCAACCCTACTATGCCACTCATGGTAAACTGGATAAACACAGAACCAACGGCATTATCGGAATTTTCCTGGCGGGTGGCGTATGTCTTACTGCGTTGAGTATGATGCAGCGAGATTTAGTTAATGCTCACAATGCCCTAACCATGCCAGACAGATTTGGTCCATTTCAACCTTGGTTCTTTTCAGGTGTTGCAGTTGTAGAAATTGTGATGATGACCGCTTTCGGTTATGCAGTGATACAAAGTATCATACACAGAAAAAGAATGGAAGAACATGCATGGTGGCTTATGTCAACTGTATTTATCATTATGATGCCGGCCCTTGGTCGTGGAGTACAGAATATTTATGTGGGGCTACATAGAAATGATTGGCCCAATATTAACATCATCATCCCTATTTACTATACCCAAGTGTTAATCGTTGGGATGCTGCTCTTCGCGGCATGGAAATATAATAAGCTCAAACACCTGGCTACATATCTGGCTGTACTGGTAAATCTTTTTATTTTCTTATTGGAACCAATCGGTAGATCAAAAGCAGTGCAATCCTTTTTGGAAGTAGTCATTAAAGGATAGTTGCTCTTCAACCCGGAATACCTATTCCATAAAAGCAGAATTACTTTCACACGAGAGTGTATTCTTATTTTAAAACCATAGTTATTGGCTGATAGCTCATGTCTGGAACACCAATAAGTCCATACGCAATTTCGCCATCTTTAATCTCCCTGTTTATCAGACTACCACTCATCAGCTCAGCTTTAAATTGTTTGTTGGCTGATCCTGCTACTACCATATTTCCCACAGTTATTGGAATTCCAATGGGGTACGTAGCAGTAGTTGTTTGAATACCTGTATAGGGATCGGTTTCATATGTGCTGAAAGTAATTAAAGAATATAAAAGGTAAAGACCTAGACGCTGCCGTAAGTCTTTGTGTACCATGACTGGATCCATTGGATAAATAGGATTACTACCGGAATACAACGTAAAATTTTCACCCAATTTCAATGACTTGCCTGTATTATTGGCGATTTCAACGGCAACAACGTTAATCCTTTTTCTTGGCTCACGCTTCGCGTAACGTTTGTTTCCTGTAAAACTGAGCACCCCGTATCGGTATGCAAAGCTAAAGTTTTCACCTTCTTTGGCTTCATACTGCAACTTGCTTGGTACAATTGGTTTATAGGTAGCGGCACATCCAGACAACGCAACGACTGCCATAACTCCCAGAATCACTCTTAACATATTATAATAATTAACGTTACGGCTACAATGATATTAATTCACTTCATCAAATACAACAAAAGATAAAAATCTCATTATTCGTCAATCGTATCACCACTGACCTCAGTTAAATCTGCTTACTAAAACGCAAGCCTAAACGATGGCTTCACAATAAACCGGTAAACTCCCGGTCCATCGGTATCCGTCAGGCGCCACGTGAAATCGATACGCGAAATCTTGAAAATGTTTTCAATGCCGAAGCCTACTTCATAATATCCCTTGTTGAGGGCTTTGAGGTTTTCAGGAAAGAGGTAGATGGATTGATTGTTGGCAACAGATAATCCTCCCCAGTAGGCACGGGCAAAAATTAATTCTCTCCATTTTAATCTATTGATCAATGGAATATGATTAAAAAATAGTCCCTCGAAGTGATGTTGAACATGAAGCGTTACATATTTATCAGAAGCATATTCCAAAAAGTTCATCAAATTAAAGGCTGCATCATCGTGTAATACCAATTGATTTCCAAATGGGATATTTAGATAGGGGTAAGGAACCGTGCCAAATGTTTTACCAGCCTCTAGATTATACTGAAAGTATCCTAGTTTTTGCAGTCGCACTTTTTGCTTTAGCTGCAGGGAAAGCTTTTGAAAATTCAAATCACTTTGAAATAGATCTTTATCAGCCCACCGCCATTCAATACCAATGTCAGGATATTTTCGAAATACGATTTTACGCTCTTCACGTGAGTAGTACTCTCCGTTAACATCGCGATTCTGCCAGCTGTATTTTAGTGTCACGGCAATACCATTTGCTTTGAAGGCTTCCTGCTGAACTATATTTCCATTGTCGTTGATTTCGAATGTCTCATTGTTGGTGGGTGAAACGATGTCGTTGAAATAGCTTAATCTCGTGATGAACCCCGGAGCCCACATGTTTTCAGCATAGACTTTAAAATCGGTTTTGTAGATCCGTGATGTAACGTCACCGTACTGAATGAAAGAAGTTAATACATTATCAATTTCAATCTGGTTATAGCTTCGTCCGAGTTGCTCAATGTCGTACCGGTAAGAGATACCGAGGCGTTTTGGATTTTTCATCTTGCCGATATCCCACTCAGCCGCGCCACCATATTTCCATTTTTCATCAAAAGTTCCATACGCTACGTACGCATTGAACTTAACAGGAAACGCAAGATCTTTATTGGTGCGAAAGCCGAACTTAACGCGGGAATGCTCAATGATGTTGTAAGCGTAGAATGTATAGAAGTTTCCAATATCAAAATTTTTGCCAACGGGTAAATATCCTGTGAGGAATGTGAGCACCGCCTTCTTTCGAATGAGAAATGCTGGGTCTTGTTCAATACGCTCCACCATGTTGAATACTTTGTCTTCCTCAGGAGTAAGTTCAAGGTGGCGAGCGCTTTTCCAGTACGAAGCATTTCGGACGGTGGCGCTATCATTCTCAATTACAATTTCCGATCCTTTTAAAACTGAAGAAGGTAATTCTTTATTGATTGTATAGTTTTTATAGCTCGAATTTTTTCGTCCAAAGAAGCCGGTCATCTCCGATGAGTTTTCCACCACCGTGAAATCACCAAGTACTTGAGAAGAGATGGGCATCCAGTCTTTGTCATTTACCTGCGAATAGGTTTGACTTACCCAGTAACTCCGCACAAAGTTTACGTTGGCCATGATGTCGAACCGCAATTCGATTTGTTTGATGGCGTGGCTTTCAGCATGTACAAACATTTCGCCTGTAAAGGCAAGTTCTCGTTTGTACTTCGGTTGAAAGTTGATGCGATAATATTTTACATCATCGATCATCACGCTGTCTTCCATCAGCGTATACTCATAATGTAATTTAAAATTGTCGTTGATCGGGCTTGGGAAACTCTTGTCGAGCATCACCACATAATTGTCGTAGATGTTGGGAGTAAGGTATAGATCATCTACAAACTTCATGATCTTCGGGCCTTTAAGTCCGGTAGTGTTTACACCCTTCACATAGTCTCTAACTCGTTTTGGATTACGTTGATAGTAGTGATCAATCTGTTTCTCAACAAACAATACGGGCAGATAGGTAACACCATCTGAAGTCGTGTCTACATTTTCCCAAATGAAATCAAAAGGACGAACCATGATGTTCTTCTTTATCTTCTCTGTGAAGTTGTTGAGATCGAATCGAATTTTTGCATACTCCTCACAGGTGTAGTTATTTTTGAACTCTGGGTTGTTTACTTTTTTGGCATCCACGACTTTTTCTAAAATAGCCCATGCCGGATTTTCTCCAGCACTTACTTCAATTTCCTGAAGTTGCATAAACTGGGACCGAAGCTTTATCTCAAATTTTTGTCGCTCGTAAAGTTTAACAGCCACACGCTCGGTTACATAACCAAGATAAGAGACCACCAGGGAATCCACTTTTTTGGAAGTCTGCAGACGGAAGTGGCCAGTAGTGTCGCTGGTAATACCGATTTGAGTTCCTTTAAAAAAGATGTGAGCAAAGGCAATCGGGTCTCCGGTCGATTCATCTTTTACAAAACCTTCAACAAATGTGGTTTGTGCAAAAAGGGAGTATGAAAAGAGAACGCAGGAAAGTAGAATTGATCCTCTAAGAAGCTTGGCCATACTCCATGTAGCTGTAACTGCGATCGGTTTAAGAACAAAGATAGAAAATACTTGCTCCCATAAGACTGCAAATTTCTAAACTTCCTTGCTAATAATGTACAGTCCAAATTCAAAAATCTTTGTGCAACTTAGTGCCTTCGTGTCCCTTCCTACCGGCAGGCAGGTTCGTGGCGAAAGCCCGAAAGACGGATTAATACAGCATGAGATTAGGTTATAAGACAAGCGATTTCTTCAATCCAACCCACACCATTATTGGCATCGATCCAATCAATTGGTTTCGGCTTTTGTGGAGAAATGGATTTGCCATCGACATTCGGTTCTGGCCAAAAGCTTTCTTTCTTTCAATCTTCATTGTACTGAATTCACCCTTTCAGCTTTATGAGTATTTGGTTTATTCTAAAAAGATAAAACGAATAAAAGTAAAGAACCCCATTTTCATTTTAGGACATCCCCGAAGTGGAACAACTTATCTGCACTATGTATTAAGCAAGGATCCACGCTTTGCATTTTGCCAGACCTATGAAGGATTGGCCCCACATGTATTTCTAAACGGTGGAAGAATTGTAAAATATATTATGAAACTTTTCATGCCCGACACGCGGCCACAGGATAATGTAAAAGCAGGAGCGTCTTTGCCGATTGAAGAAGAGTTTGCTATGGGCAGCATTAGTCAGGCGTCATGGGTACAGGGATTGTATTTTCCTAAAAGTATCTTCAATGTATTTGATGAATACGTTACGTTTCAAAGAGGAGATAAGCAGAGAGAGGAATGGAAGAAACATTTTTTGTTTTTCGTTCAGAAGCTGGCATATGGAAATCCGAATAAAACACTGCTGTTGAAAAGCCCGTGTAACACTGCGCGAATAAAGGAAATTTTAGAAGTTTTTCCAGATGCGCACTTCATCCACATCCATCGGAATCCGTATGAAGTGTTTGTGTCGAATGAGGGTCTTTACGAAAAGATATTGCCCTTATTGGGTTTTCATCGGGTAAAGAATGCGTTTATGCAGAAGTATGTATTGTATGCTTACGAAGAATTGTATAGGAAATACCTCAATGATAAAGTTGCTCTTTCTGAAAATCAGGTCTATGAACTTCCTTATAACCAATTCATTGCTGATCCAATGAATGAATTAAGAAAAGTATATCAACAGCTTGATTTGAGATCGTTCGATGAAGTTGAATCTTTTTTAATAAGAGAAGTGAAGCAATCAGAAACCTATGTGAAGAATAGTTACGCAGCTATAGACAAAGAGGCAATGGTACAAATTAATACTCACTGGAAGTTTGCATTCGATGCCTTTGGTTACGAACTGGACTAATGAAAATAGTTTCTTTAATCCTCAGGAAAGTGTAGAGGTCGATGAATCCATTTCTTAATTTTGCGATGTCAAATACAGAGAAATGCCAGAGTGGTTGAATGGGACGGTCTCGAAAACCGTTTGGCGCGCAAGCGTCACCAGGGTTCGAATCCCTGTTTCTCTGCAAAAGTTCTAAGTCTTTGAAGTGCGAAGTGTTGAAGGTGAGTGTTATTTTGCCAAGTAAGGTTCGATAGCCTTTTTCCAGATGGCGTATCCATTCAGCTTCATGTGCAGCATATCTTCTCTGAATAGTTCCTTCAAAGGTTGTCCTTGTGCATCGATCATCAAAGCATATACATTTATAAAAGACGTATTGCGTTTCGTTTTAAGATACGCTTCAATCATTTTGTTAGCCTCTATTACTTTTGAGATAAGCTTTTGCCGGCTTGGACTTGGCTTGATAGATACAAACGCAACACTCGTTTTTTCATTCTTCTTCCTGATCATTTCGAACAATTTTACAAAACGATCAAAGACAATCTTTGCTGTAATGCTGTCAGAAGATGCTAGATCATTTTCGCCACAATAAATCACCACTTGTTTGGGTTGATAAGGAAAGATAACATCATCAGCATAGCGGATAACATCCGGAAAGGATGATCCGCCAAATCCTCGATTGATAATCACGTGATTCGGAAAATCCTTTTGAAGATCACTCCACAATCTAAAAGAAGAACTACCCACAAACAGTATGGCATTTTTTGGAGGAGCGTTAAGGCTATCCTGATGTTTGAAATTTTGTATCTCATCCCAATACGAGGAATGTTGTGCTTGTATACTATTCGTACATACCAGCAGTGCAACAAGAATAAGAAATGCTTTTGCTCCTTTTTTCATCGTACATTAAAGGTAGGAAAATGCGCACATAAGTCTTGTCTTCATCTGACTTTTATCATGTTGATTTTCTTCTCATACAATTAATTTTATGTTGCAGTCAATGAAGATTCAATCCATTAATTTTAATGACATGAAAACAAGATACCTTATTGCATTCTCCTTAATTCTACTTGCATCCTCATGTTCGGAAGATAATTCAAACAAGAGTAAACAAGATACGATTATCAATGCGGCAACTTCCGGCACCTGGAAAATCACGTACTTCTATGATTCTGATACGGATGAGACAAGCGAGTATACAGGTTACAATTTTACCTTTGCGGCATCAAATGTGCTGACGGCAAACAATGGAAGTTCAACTCAAACGGGTACGTGGAGTATTTCCGACAGCAACAGCAATGATGACTCGCTTGATGATTTGCATTTTAACATTGCATTCTCAACCCCGGCATCCTTTGAAGAATTATCCGATGATTGGGACATTATGGAATACACAGCTACAAAAATAAAACTAATCGATGTAAGTGGCGGTGGTGGCGGAACGGATTACCTGACATTCGAAAAGAATTAAGAAATCTTATTTTCCTTCATCTTAAAAGAGATAGAAACTACTTTGGAGTTTCTATCTCTTTTTTGCTTTCAAATCGTTATACGCAATTTTAATCTTTGCCTGAAGATGCGCGGAAGCGTACACCATTGGCAGACGTACGTTGCCATTACCTATTCCTAAATCGGCTAGTAAATACTTTACCCCAACCGGGTTTCCTTCTTCATACATCGGGCCGTTGAGTTCCGTCAGCTTAAATTGTTCATGACTTGCCTTGGCGAATTGATTTGCAAAAGCGTACTCTTTCATTTTTTTAAATACAACAGGCAATGCGTTTGCCAATACAGAGATAACACCTTTCGCACCAAGTGCATAAAGTGCTACAGTAAGCATATCATCACCCGACATCAAAACAAAATCAGCGGGTTTGAATTTTGCAATCTTCATGCATTGTTCAATGTTACCCGATGCTTCTTTTATACCAATGATATTTTTATGTACGGACAATCGTAATGTTGTTTCTGCAGTCATGTTAGATGCTGTGCGTCCTGGTACATTGTATAAAATAACCGGAACAGGACAAGCATTCGCAATGGCTTTGAAGTGTTGGTAAATACCTTCCTGTGATGGCTTGTTGTAATATGGACTTACCGAAAGTAAAGCATCAACACCATTAAGATCAGTCGACTTAATGGATTTGATTACACTCGCTGTATCATTTCCTCCAATTCCGTAAACAATAGGAAGCTTCTTCGGATTATTTTCTTTTACGAATTGCAGTATCTTCTTCTTTTCTTCTTCGGTACACGTAGCGGCTTCGCCTGTCGTGCCCATCACCACATAATAATCAACACCTTTTGAAGTGTGGTTCAATAACTTCTTCAGCGCTTTGTAATCAACTTCAAGTGATTCCGTGAAAGGAGTGACCAACGCCACACCTGTTCCGTAGAGTTTTTTCATTCTTATTTTAATTGACTGGTGTAAGTATACATATTGTCTATCAGCACGCGCGTGTTTCCGTTTGATTCAATCATCAATTCAAAAAACGCACTGTTCTCATCCCAGAATTTTCCCACTCTGCATTTTGATTTGCTGCGGGCCAGCAGATTCAGGACTAAAGGATTTGGAGTAGCATCGATGTAATACAAAAAATCGAAAGGTGTATCAGAAAATTTCAAAGCATTTTCTGACGTAATATTTCCCCAGAAGGAAAGATCCTTGTCGCTAAAGAAATCAAACAGAAATTCGTAGTTCTCTTTTTTGTTGGGAAGAAATTCAATTACCTGCACCTGCTTGCCATCGTGCTCAAATTTCTTGATGAGCTCCTTTATCGCATCGTGCTTTATTTTATCCTCGACACTGAAAATAATACCAATCTTGTGCGCTTGCTTATAGGGCAGATTAGCACGCAATGTTTTATTCCTCTTCAGTGATGAATTCGTTCTGAGTTTAAGAAAGGTAAGCTTCACTGTTTACGTTCAATTTTAAAATTCAAAGTTCGAAGTTAACTTTCTATTACATATTTTCAATCACAATGGCAGAAGCACCGCCACCACCATTGCAAATACCGGCAACACCAAGCGATGAATTGTTTTGTTTCAACACATTGATTAGTGTACCAATAATACGTGATCCGGATGAACCCAGTGGATGCCCTAATGCTACTGCACCACCGTTTACATTCACTTTGTTTGGATCAAGATCAAGTTTCATATTGTTCGCGATTGCCACAGCTGAGAAAGCCTCATTGATTTCATAAAAACCAACGTCCTTTTTATTTACACCTGACATCTTAATGGCTTTTGGAATTGCGATAGAAGGTGTTGTCGTAAACCACATTGGATCTTGAGCGGCATCCGCAAAGCCTTTTATTTTTGCGATTGGTTTAAGACCCAGTTCAGTTGCTTTTTCTTTGCTCATCAACAAGAGGGCAGACGCTCCGTCATTTAAGGTAGAAGCATTGGCTGCGGTTACTGTTCCGTCTTTTGTGAACACGGCTTTGAGTCCTGGAATCTTATCGAAGCTTACGTTCTTATATTCTTCATCTTCCACAAAAAGTGTGACATTACCTTTGCGGTCCTTTATTTCAACAGGCACAATTTCATTGCTGAATTTCTTTTCGGTCCAGGATGCAGCAGAACGTTTGTATGAGTTGATGGCATACGCATCCTGATCCTGACGGGAGATGTTCATTTCCTTTGCAGTATTATCTGCACAAACACCCATCGCGCAATGGTTGTAAACATCGGTGAGTCCATCGAACTGAAGTCCATCAAGTAGTTCACCATGACCATATTTATAGCCCGTTCTTGCCTTCATTAAATAGTACGGAATGTTGCTCATGCTTTCCATTCCACCGGCCAATACTACATCATTGTGGCCCAGCATAATCGACTGAGCACCAACCATAACCGCCTTCATACCTGAAGCACAAACTTTATTAATAAGGGTGCACGGAATCTCAAAACCTAAACCAGCACCAGCTGCAACTTGTGTTGCAGGAGCCTGACCGAGTCCTGAGGAGATTACATTCCCTACAAAGAGCTCTTGCACAAGCTTTGCGTCTACGCCAGCTTTTTCAAGTGCACCTTTAAAGGCAATTGATCCAAGTTGAGTTGCGGACATTGATGCCAGACTCCCACCAAAACTTCCGATGGGCGTGCGTACCGCTGATATGATATAGACTTCCTTCATAAAGCTAAAATTTCTGGTTTTCGGGGGCAATTTAGGGTTTTGAATTGGTAATCGGTAATCAGTAATCGGTATTCGGTAAACGGTAATCAGTAATCAGTTGCACCGATCACTGATTACCGAATACCGTTTACAAAAGCGCTGCACTACAAGCTTCCTTGCTTATATTACTTTTCATTTACATCAATAAAAAATGGATCAGATCATTGAACAATTAAAGCAAAGTTTGGCTGACGACTTCCTTTCCAAACCGGAACGAAAGACATTGGAAAGTACTTTGGGTAGTCAGGTATTAGATAAAAGTCAACTCAACTCACTTCGTGCGAAAATATTTGAATTGGCCAGTGAAAGAGTGAATGATAACAACTATCATTTTGTAGTCAATTGGATTAAAGACGTAAGCAATACATTAAGCAATTACACCCCGGATAAATCGGACAAAAAGGATACGTCATCCAACGCATTCTTCAGTCCGGGTGAAGCCTGTCGCAGTGCTATTGTTCAACAGATGAATGAGGCACGAAAACAATTGAAAATATGTGTGTTCACCATCAGTGATGATGCAATTACCGAAGCGATTTTACGCGCCCACAAAAGAGGTGTAGGAATGATGGTGCTTACAGACAATGACAAGGCACTTGATCTTGGGTCGGATATCCAGCAGATTTCGAAAGCAGGTATTGCTGTAAAGATGGATCGCACAACGGATCACATGCATCATAAGTTTATGGTTATCGATGGGAATGCCGTACTAACCGGAAGTTATAACTGGACCCGAAGTGCAGCACGTTATAACCACGAAAATATTTTACTTACTAAAGAAGCAGGAGTAGTGAAATCATTTTTGAGTGAGTTCGAAAAACTATGGGTACAGATGAGTGACTACGCGTAATATTTTTCAAAACCGAATTTGTTTTTCTTACTTTTACTACAAGAAATTATTGATTTCACATTAGCCAATATTGAATGGTACACTTCGCAAAATTGATGTTCGCTATTTTAGTAGCCACCGGACTCTGTCAAACCGGATTTGCTCAAGAAATTTTATACGATTGGCATTTGCAAGCCGGTTCTCCCGTGTATGGTGAAGATTCCGGAAAAAGCATAATGACGGATGCTCAGGGAAATCTCTATATGACAGGCGATTTTTATGGTACCGCAGATTTTGATCCATCTGATTCGGTGATAAACCTAACCAGCCACGGAGAGACTGATGTATTTGTTGCTAAATATGCCCCATCAGGAACATACCAATGGGCATTTAATATCGGAGGTACTGGCTACGACCAGGTTAATTCTATCTTCATTGATATCAGTGGAAATGTATACATCACAGGATATTTTGAGGAGACGGTAGATTTTGATCCTGCAGCGGGTGTTGCAACAAAGTCTGCAGCCATTCGGGATATTTACATAACCAAATACAATAGTGATGGTATTTATCAATGGGTAATAGCAGTTGGCGGTACGGGCTATGATGAAGGTGTTGATGTAGAAGTGAGCGGCTTAGGTTCAGTTTATGTTGGAGGTTATTTTAATGGAACGGTGGACTTTAACCCTGGAGCTGGCGTGGCAAATATTACCAGTTTTGGTTACAGTGATATGTTTATTGCACGGTATACTGGTTCAGGTTCTTTTCTTGGAGCCTACAAAATAGGGGGAGCCAGTGCCGAATTCATGACTGAATTAACCCTTGATCCGCAGAACAATGTTTTGATAACCGGAATTTTTCAAGGAACTGCTGACTTTAATCCTGGAGCAGGTATTGCAAACTTAACTGCGGCACCGGGATTAGGAGATGCCTGTGTTGCGAAGTACTCGGCCACAGGGGTTTACCAATGGGCTTTTGGTATAGGGAACACTGCTGAGGAGCATGGTTATGATGTTGTTACCGATGCGCAGAGTAATGTTTATGTTACCGGTAACTTCTTAGGAACAGCAGACTTTGATCCATCCGCTTCGGTTGTCAATCTTACCGCAACCGGAAATGATGATGTGTTTTTGGCTAAGTATTCAGCCAGTGGCGCCTACCAATGGGCCTTTGGAGTTGGTGGTGTTTACTCCTTTGGGGGTGATGGCTTATCTATGGCTCGTGATGGTTTTAATAATATTTATCTCACTGGAATGTTTTACGGGACAGAGGATTTTGATCCGTCTTCCGGAATTTCCAACCTGGTTGCGATGGGTGGTGGACCTGATGTTTTTGTGGCCAAGTATAATGAGGATGGGGAGTTCTTAAAAGCAGTTAGCTTAAATGGACCGAGCTCAACCGTAGCATCAGCGATTGCTATTGACAACGATCAGAATTTCTACATCACAGGTCATTTCTATGAAAGTATGGATGTCGATCCATCCGATAGTGTGGCTACCCTAACCTCTGTTGGATCTGGTGATATTTTTCTTGCTCATTATAAAATATCATTCGATGATTTCAGAGAAGTGATATTCAGTGATATCAATAAAGATCAATTTGATAGCCGATCCAATGCATGGACAGATTATGACAATGATGGTGATCAGGATGTTGTTGTAGGAAATACTTCCACTGGTTTCAACTTATATCAAAACCAGGGCAATCAAAAATTTACCAACAAAACTGGTGTTTCGATAATTAGCAACCCTGGTCAGGTTTACGGCAGCTCTTGGGGTGACTTCAATAATGATGGCTACGTAGATTTGTTTGTGGCCAACGGTGATTTGTATTCTCCAAATGAACTTTTTAAAAATAATGGTGATGGTTCTTTTACAAACATAACCCAAGGTGATATTCGAAAAGAAGTAACGTATTCAGAAGGCGGTTCATGGGCAGACTATGATAGCGATGGAAAATTGGATTTGCTAGTTGCGAATTGGCACTACCTATATCCAGACAGTTCAAACAGCCTCTATCGTGGGAATGGTGATGGTACTTTTGAAAAGGTTGTAACCTCTGCTTTTGCCAACGATCTTGGCTCGGCTTCTGCGGGTTGCGCCTGGAGTGATATTGATAACGATGGTGATATAGATGCCTACGTTTGGAACGTGGCTGAGCAAGAAAGCCTATTGTATTTTAATAATGGCGATGGAACATTTAGCAAAGATGAATCAAACGAAATTGCGAATCCCGGGAATGAAGCAGTCAATGCGATTTTTGGCGACTACGATAACGATGGCGATCAGGATGTATATCTATCCAGACGGTCTGATGCGCTGTATCAAAACGATGGTAGTGGAAATTTTACGCAAGTTGTCAATGCACAGTTCAGCGCAGAATATTCTGACGGTGCAGCCTGGGGAGACTATGATAACGATGGCGATTTAGATTTATTCCTGTCCAACGGAGGTGCTAATCGGGCTAACTCTCTTTATGAGAACAATGGTGATGGAAGCTTCACAAAGATCAATTCGATTTTGACTCAGGACCTTAGTAATTCACGAAGCACATCGTGGGTAGATATCAATCAGGATGGTGACCTTGATCTCTTCGTAACCAATGTATTTAATGGAAATAAGCTATTTGAAAATCCGGGTAACAATAAGAATTGGATAGAAATTAAGCTGAAAGGTGTACAAAGCAACCGGTCCGGTACAGGGGCCAGAGTTAGAGTACGAACAGGAAACAAGTGGCAAATGAGAGAAGTTTTTTCGCAAAAATCGACATCACTCCTTACTCATTTTGGTTTAAATAATGAAGCGAACATTGATGTGTTAAGAATCGATTGGCCCTCTGGAAATGTTCAGGTTTTAAAAAATGTTGCAGCGAATCAAATACTCACGATAGAAGAAGATAGCTCACCCAATACACCACACACATTATCGCCTCTTTCTTTCTCGGGATTAGAAGATGATAAAATAACGTTCGGACCGAATATTTTTTCAAACGCCTTTGATGATATTGAGGGTGATGTTTTAAAAGAAGTTCGAATCATCAGTTTACCCCTAAATGGAACTCTACTGTTGCTATCCACTCCCTTAGTAGAAGGACAGACTATATCCTTGACAGATCAGGATAATTTGTCTTTCATTCCTACTGAGAATTGGAATGGTAATACAACGTTTGAATACCAGGCCATTGACGATCGGGGACTTGAGATTTCATCAATCATTACGCTTCAGGTGACTAATGTAAATGATGCTCCACAATTTTCAATTGCCAGTAACACAGTGGAGCTGGAAGATTTTTCTGAATTGCGATTGATTGCACCAGTCATGGTTCCTCCTTTACCAGACGAGACTTCTGAGTTGATCACCTTTACCTTATCTCCTTCGTCAATTGATTATGCAGCCTTGAGTTTTCAACCTGCTACCGGAGTAGTTTCTATTTCTTCGCTTTCAAATAAATCGGGTAGTCAGGAATTTACCCTGACAGTTAGTGATGGCCAGATTGAGTACAGTGAGGTATTTACGTTTACGGTAACCGCTGTTAACGATGCTCCATTTATTTCCGCAATGATCGATATTGAACTTCAGGCAGAAGATGAGAATGTCAGTGTGATTTTTACGGTAGAAGATGTGGATAGTGAATTATCTTCTATTACACTTGAAGCGTCTTCCGGAAATCAGGAAGTTCTTCCATCAGAAAATTTATCCGTTCATGGTACAGAGGGTGAACGAACCCTCACCATTATTATGGAAGCGGGCAAATCAGGACAGAGTGAAATTACGCTAACCGCTTCTGATGGTAGCGAGAATTTCATCCGAAAATTCACGGTGAACATTACTGCCATTACCGGAATAGAAAACTCGAATGGAGACGGCACTTTATTAGTAACGCCAAACCCGGCAACTTCAGAGGTGGCATTAGAATTTCAGAATCAAACGAATGTGCGAAATGCGAAGTACTTCATTATGAATTCAATGGGCACTCTAGTGAAGATGGATAAGGCAAATGTAGGGAGCGATATGCAAGCACGAATTGATATCCATGATATTTCTCCCGGAGTTTATTTTATCCGTGTCATTCTAAACGATGACAGAATATACACTCAGAAATTCATTAAGAAGTAAGCAGACAGTTAAGTAACAAAGGCTACTTCAATCGCATCAAAACTACTTTGCTGTTGTTCGCTCTACTTCGCGCAAATTCTCCAGTTTCTTATTGCGTAAGAATCCATTGATATCTTCAAAATGTTCTTTGATTCGTTTGTTTCCGAATTCAAATACTTTCGTAGCAAGACCATCCAAGAAATCACGATCATGCGAAACTAAGATCAACGTGCCATCAAATGCAATAAGTGCTTCTTTCAGGATATCCTTTGTTTTGATATCCAAATGGTTCGTAGGCTCATCGAGGATTAGTAAGTTAACGGGTTGCAACAGTAACTTAATCATAGCCAGACGCGTCTTCTCCCCACCAGAAAGGACTTTTACTTTCTTATCAATGGTATCACCTCCAAACATAAAGGCACCGAGTATATCTTTTATTTTTGTTCGCACGTCACCGAATGCGATCTGATCAATAGTTTGGAAAACGGTTAGTTCTCCATCCAACAACGAAGCCTGGTTTTGAGCAAAGTATCCGATCAAACAATTATGTCCGAGTTGTAGTTTACCATCGAAATCAATTTCGCTCATGATGGCTTTCACCAAGGTAGATTTACCCTCACCATTCTTTCCAATAAGGGCAACCCGTTCACCGCGCGCAATGGTAATGGAAGCATCTTGAAATACGGTGTGATCTCCATACTTCTTCGTGAGGCTTTCAATAATGACAGGATAATTTCCTGACTTTGGGGCAGGAGGAAACTTCAAATTGAGTGAAGAAGAATCTACTTCATCTACCTCTACAATTTCTATTTTCTCCAGCATTTTCACTCTGGATTGTACCTGAAGCGTCTTCGAATATGTGCCTTTAAATCGATCAATAAATCCTTGAATATCAGCAATTTGTTTAGCTTGATCATCAAATTGCTTTTGCTGTTGCTCGCGTCTTTCTTTGCGAAGCTGAAGGTAATGACTGTAGTTCGTTTTGTAATCGTAAATGCGGCCCATCGTCACCTCAATAGTGCGATTAGTAAGATTGTCAACAAAAGCTTTATCGTGACTGATTACGATCACGGCCTTGGCATTGTTGATGAGAAAATCTTCCAGCCACTGAATGGATTCAATGTCCATATGGTTCGTAGGCTCATCCAACAAAATCAAATCAGGTTTTTGCAACAGGATTTTGGCAAGCTCAATGCGCATGCGCCATCCACCACTGAATTCTTTGGTAGGACGTTCGAAGTCTGAGCGTAAAAATCCAAGCCCCATTAATGTCTTTTCTACCTCTGCATCAAAGTTGATTTCTTCAATGGAATAGTATTTTTCACTTAGCTCGGAAACTTGTTCAATGATCTTGGCATATTCATCCGATTCATAATCGGTACGCGTTTCCAATTGAACATTCAATTCGTCCATTTCCTTTTTCATGTTCAATATTTTTGAAAACGCTTTTGACGCTTCATCAAATACGGAACAATTATCATCCGTAAGTAAATGCTGAGGTAAATAGGCAATCGTAGCATCCTTAGGAGCGGATACTTTACCACGCGTGGGTTTTGTCGCGCCTGCAATGATCTTGAGCAAGGTAGATTTACCTGCACCGTTTTTGCCCATTAAGGCAATACGATCGTTCTCGTTAATGTTAAAAGTAATGTTACTGAAGAGGGCCGAACCGTTAAACTCTACACTTACCGCGTCAACTGAAATCATGGATATGAAAATAAGGGGGCAAATATAAGGGATTTGCCATTTTTATTTCAGGATAATGGGACATTGGAGACTATATATCCAAACAGATTAATTCTCCAACGATTGTTTTGGATGCGGGAGAAGTAAAACAATAAAGTAATGCTTTACGGGCAACGCTCAACGATCGCTACTTCCGCAGAATTTAGTTGATAACAATCTTGGCGACAAAGGTCTTCGATTCCTGATTCAGAATAATGAAATATATACCGCTGCTTATTGATTTTAAGTCGACAATCAAAAGTGTGTTATCCTGAATGGTTTCGAATGATTGTGTTCTGCCCTTCGAATCGAATATCTTTAAATTCTTAATAGGACCTCCATTTGTATTGATAAAAAAACGCCCATTGCATGGATTCGGATAGACAGAAATAAGAGAGTTTGATAATGGTTCAGTTCCTGTAATGGTAGCCACTACTTCTATTTCCGAACTAAGAGGTGATTCTCCGGAATTGTTTACACCGGATAGTTTGTAATAGTTAATAGCTTCCGTTGGATTGATCGCATACGGAATTTCAGAAGTCTTGATGGATGATTTAATCTTGATATAAGGATCAGTCGTGTTACTGCTTCTGTAAAGATTAAATGAAGTTGCATTTGTTCCATCCATCCAACTGAGCAGAATTTTTCCTTGATCATCTATGCTAGCCGAAAGATCGGAAGGCGCTTCAGGAATCGTGGTATTGTTATACATTTCAATGGCCCCCAACTGAAATGAACTTTGCCCTGGAAGCATGTAGATTCGTAACGACTTTATAAAGTTATCATTAACAGCAGGGCTATTTAAATTCCATTGATCCTTAAAGTTGAAACTATAGGTATAGAAGTTCCCGTCATTCTTAACGACTTTGATTTCAAAGTTTGTCGTAATGGTTTCTTTTCCATCGCCATCACGTAAGGTGAGTAGAAGATTGGGAATTGCAGAAGCAGACTCAACCCGAACTGGAAGTTTAATGATACTGTAGTTTGAAAGGTGTACAGCCTTCGGCATTTCATATTGAATGTATTTCAATGACGAGAGATTATAGTCAACCTTTAAATGATTATCGATTGTCTGAAGAGCAATGGTATTGTCATTCTTAGTCCATCCTGGTAAAAGCGGATTGGAAAAATTTTCAATCGTGTATTTTAATCCGGTTGGTTCAACAATGGTTGTCACATTTAATGAAGCTGTATTATCAGTACAACCTGTATCTCCATTAACAACTAAGTTGATTGTCCCATCAGTAGGTCCCCAGTTCACTGTTACTTGATTTGTTCCTTGCCCGTTTACTATAGTCGCGTCTACAGGAACGGTCCAGTCATAAGTGATGCCATTGCCATAGTCCGGTGCCTTGTATTGAATACCTTGTTCATTTTCAAATAAGAAAGATCTTCCGTCAATAAGAGGTGCTGTCCTTTCTTCGTAAACCCGAACATAGTCTACTTCCATCTTTGCTGAGGTAACCGCAGCATCAATGGGTCCTCCAAAATTTCCACCCATCGCAATATTGATAATGATGAATTGATTGGCATTGAAAGGCCAGGTAGCTGCTGTTTTGTTTGTCGGTTTATAGGTATAAAACGGAATATCATCAATAGAAAAGATCATTCGCTCAGCATTCCACGAAACTGCATATTCATGAAACTCTGTGCTGACTGTACTAACCGTTTTTGATCCTTTATTTTGAGTATTTCCAAAACTAGAAGGCGTATGTAACGCAGACTGCACAACATTTTGATTTTTACCAACGTGTTCCATTACATCAATTTCACCGCAGGCTGGCCAGCCAGCCGATGTAATGCTTTCACCCAACATCCACAACGCAGGCCATGTACCTACTCCGGAAGGAAGTTTAGCGCGGTATACAATTTTACCATAAGTAAACCCTTTTTTACCTTGTGTTTTTATACGGCCAGAAGTCCAGTTATTTCCAGACTTGATTGCTTCAATAATAAGATTACCGTTTTCCTGACGGACGTTGGTCGTGCTATTCGTGTACGATTGAACTTCATTGTTTCCCCAGCCACCAGCACCAAGGTCGTAATTCCAATACGCTGAATTTGGTGCGCCTGTTCCATCAAATTCATCACTCCAGACAAGTACTTCGCATTGAGCCATCGCTTTTTGGTGCGTTGTAAGACCTAAAAAAATGGTAGCTATAAAAACCGTGGACTTTATGAAACTCATTGCGTTGATTTATTGGATTAAGAAAATAAATAGCCAGCTCAAATTTAATTAAGCTGGCTATAATCAAAGTTACTCTAGAATAATACTATCAAAAAGAAACGTAGTGGCGTTGGCTTTTGCAGCGCCCTGGAAGTCAAAGAATAGAACAAACTTATCCCATTTATTGGCGTCATCAGTCGTAAATGTGTAAGTTAATTCCTCCCAGGCATTTGCAGTGGTCGTGGTCATATCAATTTCCTTATTGCTTCCACTATTGCCAATCTCTTCCAACTTCAACTTCACTACCGCACCAATGGATGGTGAGTACACTTTTACTTTAATCGTATGCTTATTGGTAAAGTCAATTTTTCCAGCCAAGTCTGTACTAATACCGGCCCATCCTTCAATACCCGCAGCTTGATCTATCTGAGCTACAAACCCACTGGTGTTGATTCCTGTTGAATGAGGATTCGCAATTCTTGCTGGTGCTCCGGCACCACCAAATGTACTCCATATAGGTGTGCCGGCTGTTTCAAAATCAAAGCTCACAACATCAATGCTGCCTGCTGGTGGTGGGAGTGCAGGTATTTCTGGTTCTTGAAGTGGATTGTCATAATGAACCAAAGCAAATCTCCAATAGCCAACAGCATCCGTTAATGTTGTTTCAAGAATAAGCGTATCAACAGCTGAATCAACAAGCTTGATTACTTTATAGGTCACAGAAGCCTGAGGAACTTTTACCTCAGCAGTAGTAGCTACTTTAGCAAGGCCAACAAAAGCTCCAGATCCACTGACTGTTATAGTCTTGCCTGCAACATCATATTCAAATGAGTGTACTCCGTCACTCCAGTCAGAGATATCGGCATCGTCAACGTTGCGAAAATTCGCATCATCCGTGTCGTGACAGCCTGCTCCGATGCTTTCTTTCCACACACCACCTTCGGCCCAAAAATCACTGTTCGTTTTATATTCATAATCTCCATCAAGACTAAAAATATATTCATCATTTAAAAGACAAGGTCTCTTGCCCAGATGTTCATTTATACCCAGAGCATACCAGATTTGTGATCGGTCAGCAGGCCCCACTTCAAAAGGATAATATCCTGTAGAAACATCACGGATCATCTTCCATGACTTAGAAGTTAGTCCGGTTAACTTCTTGAGCTCTACGTTCGGATCTGTTATAGTGACATCCAGTTCTTTCACAGAAGTATCTCCACCGGCTCCGGTTGCGGTCAGAGCAACTGTGTACGTTCCTTCTGTTGCAAATACGTGTACCGGATTCTCATCTGTTGAAAGTGCAGTTCCATCATCAAAATTCCAGCTGAGTGAAACAGCATTTTGGGAAAAGTTAGTGAAGGTAACTTTGTTGAATTGTGCAGGATCCAATGCGAATTGGAAACTGGAAATAGCTTTTGGTGGCGCTGGCTGATCTTCAGAGCAGGAAAAGGCGAGCAGGAGTAAGGCCGCTGCAAAGACCCATTGGTTTAATAGTAGTTTTCTCATAGATTATTTATTTGTGTTTGGACTAGTTGTTATTGAAAAAGGGAAGGATCGGGATATGCCGTTAATCCATTGCTGGTAAGGTCTACTTCTTTCTGAGGTATGGGCAGGTAGAGATCGTTCGCATCAAAATTGGCATTTCGTAAATCAGTCAAAGCAAATAAGGATGCATCTGCTCGTCCGGATCGAACAAGATCAAACCAACGGTCGCCCTCACCGGCAAACTCGGCACGTCTTTCATACCAGATCACTTCGAGTAACGTGAGACCTTCGTCCGCCATCAGATCGGATGTGGTTCTGAAGTTGCCAATATTATTACCAGGACCTTTTGCGCGCTCGCGAACTAGATCAATGGCGGCTATGGCTTCGCTTTGTGATCCACCTCCGCGCACGAGTGCTTCTGCGTACATTAGTAAAACATCGGCATAGCGTATATAAGGCTGGTTGGCATCTTTTAGTACGTTAATCTCTCCACCATTAGTGGCTGAATAGCCTTTATAGTTGGCGTATTTTTGCTGCCAGTATCCTTGAAAGTCAACCGGGTTTTGAGCAGCAGATTTTATGGCACATCCTCCTAAAACAAGTTCTGTTTGAGGAATAACCGTAGCATCTCTTCGATAGTTATCATCGGAAAGGAATGAATTGTATAAATTGGAAGTAGGTAACAGAAAGCCCCATCCTTCGATATAATCAGGATGGTTGGAGCAAAGTCCACGAATACCACACATCTGCACCATCATGTTTCCATTAATAAATTCAAAAGGAGTATTAAAATCAGCAGGTACTTCGCTTGAATATTGAATCTCAAAAACAGATTCCACTCTGTTCGCTGCACCAAAAGCAAACAGATCATTGTAATCATCCAACAACGAATAGTTATTCGAGTTGATTACTTCTTTCAAGTGCAATGCAGCAAGAGCAAAGAGTGCTTGATCATCATTCTTTAAATCGGCCCAGTACAAATACGCTTTACCAAGCAATGCTTCGGCAGCGCCTTTGGTAATTCTTCCAGTAAAATCGGCAGAGTAGGAGGCAGGGAGTAATGGAATAGCAGCCTCTAAGTCAGAGGTGATTTGTGTAAACACCTCTGTTAACGTATTGCGCGTTGCACTCTTGTCGTCCGGAACGGGTTGAGATGTAATCACCGGAATTGGTCCGAAGAACCGAAACAATTCAAAGTGATAAAACGCACGCAAAAATTTAGCTTCTGCTTTATAGTGGTCAATTGCTTCGCTTGTGATCTTTACATTATTAAGAACCTGATTGGCTTTGTTGATTCCAAAATAGTTTTTCTTCCAGAAGCTGATGGCTTCACCTGTGAGTGTGGTTGCATTTAAGTCATCAATTTCCTGCCAGCCGGGTTGATCGAAATTTGAATTATCGCCACCAGCATTGGCGTTATCAGACCATATCTCGCCCAGCATTACTGTAGAAGACCAGCGCCCATCTACGAAGGTGTATTGCATGGGGTCGTATGCGGCAATCAACCCTTTGAAGACTTGATCTTCTGAGACATAGAAATTGTTCGATAAGTATTTATTCTGAGGGTCGACTTCCAGGAAATCGTTACAGCCTGTTGCGAGGAAAAGAAACGTAAGAACCTTTATGATTTTATTTTGTGATTTCATAGTATTCATGGCTTGAGGTTAAAAGGAAGCATTCAATCCGAATCCAACGGTTTTTAATTGAGGATAGAATCCTTTATCTATAGAAGTGTCCAGTATCCAACCGCTGGTTCCAATTTCGGGATCGAAGCCTGTGTACTTTGTGAGGGTTAGCAGATTGTCGCACGAAACATAGATGCGAAGGGATTGCATCAATACTTTTTGCGTAATGGATCGTGGTACAGTATAACCGATCTGAATATTCTTCAGTCGCACATAAGACCCATCCTCAACGTAAAAATCAGAAGCACGGGAATTGTTATTCTCATCAAGCGTTGTGAGGCGTGGATAATTTCCATTTGGATTAGTTTCTGACCAGCGGTCAAGCCACTCGGTTTGATAATTATTATTGATAACATCCTGACGCTCGTATGATCGATAGATATCATTACCAATGCTGGAAGCAAGCAACATTCGAACATCAATGCCTTTCCAGTTAGCGGATAAATTCAGGCCAAGAATAAGATCAGCCCAGGGCTTCCCAATGTTTACAATGTCATTGTTATCAATTTTCCCGTCACCGCTGGTATCAACAAATTTGAGATCACCAGCAGATGCGAGCGGTTGTATCGGATCACCTGATGCATTGATGTACGCAAAAACATCTTGATTACTTTTAAATACACCATCCGTTTTAAAACCTCTGAAATATCCGATCGGTTCACCAACCTGCATTCGGGAAATAACTGAATTTCGAACCGGCCAGGTATACCCATCGATGTAACCATTATCGTTTACTTTTGTTACTTCATTTTTTAGTGTAGCCAGGTTAAAGGCTGCATTGAAATTAATTTCTCCAAATCGTTTATTGTAAGTGGCTTGTAGTTCAATTCCTTTGTTTACTACCTCGCCAACATTTGCAATGGGTGGTTTATTACCAATGTAAATTGCTGTCGTGGCATTCATTAAAAGATCGGATGTAGTCTTTTGATAATAATCCAACTCCAGGGTCAACTGATCATTAAGCAATCCAACCTCTAAGCCAATATCCAATTGCTTACTTTGTTCCCACTTGAGATTGGGATTGTCAAGGTATAGAGAGGAGAGCCCTGGGTGTATTACCTGATTGCCAGGTTTACCAAACTGATAAGAGCCTGTATTACCAATAACAGCAGCATATCCAAGGCTACCGATACGATCATTACCGTTGATCCCGAAGCTTGCACGAAGCTTTAGAAAACTGATATCTTTTACTGACCAAAAATTCTCTTTTGATACTACCCAACCTCCGGATACAGAAGGAAATATACCGTACCGATTATTGACACCAAACTTTGAGCTTCCGTCTCTGCGAATTGTAAAGGAAACAAGGTAACGCTCATCAAAGTTGTAATTAATCCGGCCGAAATAACTAAAGAGCGCTTCTCTTTCAGGATCAGTACCGGAAGATCGCTTTAATGAATCGGGGGTATTATCTAAGTATTGAAAATTGGGATCGAATTGAACTTCTTCCGGAATGCCCGAAGATGACCCACTAAACCCACCGCCTGTACGCTCACGCGCTGTTGTTCCAGCAGTGATATCACCAGAATGTTTTCCTTTCTTTAAAGTATACGTTGCATAATTCTCCCATTGCCAGATAAGAACGTTTGAGGAATAACGGTAAAGATCATTTACCTCATTGGTCAGCGGTAATTGGCTACCATCGGTTGCAAAGAATTTATAAGATGGAGTAAAACCTTTACCAGTATAGATATTGTAATCAATTCCAAAATCTGTTTTAAAGGTCAGATTTTTAATGGGATTCAATTTGAGATAGACATTGCCGAGCAACCCATCCTGTGCTGACGAAGTATTGCTGATGAAAATTCTACTTAAGGGATTCAGGTATTCCTTTTGAACATACGGAGATTGAGCGAAACCAAAAGTTCCGTTCGGATCATATACAGGAGTTGTCGGATCATATACTAACGCATCGCTTATCGGTGAACCAAATGCGTTATTCTCAGGAATTCGTTCATTTGAAGAATGGTTGAGAAAGAAGTTCTCTCCAAATGAAATGTATTTATTCACTTGCTGTTCTGCATTAATCCGAGCTGTCAAACGCTTTGCGTTTGATTTGTCGGGCGCGATAACACCTTTCTGATCGAAGTAGGAGAGGGAAGCGTAAACAGTTCCTTTATCTGTGCCTTGTGAAACCGACAGTTGATGCGTTTGTGTGCTTGCAGGTTGGAAGATTTCATTCATCCAATTGGTATTAGCAGGCAGATTGTTCTGATCGGGGAATCCGATTGGAAGTGTTGAACCACCGTTGGCATACTTCTCGCGTGTCAATGCAACATATTCAGATGCGTTTAGAAGTTCAGGAGTTTTCCACGGCTGCTGCATACCATAGAAAAACGAATAATTCAATTTTGCTTCTCCTGATTTTGCCTTCTTGGTAGTAACCATGATAATACCATTGGCCGCACGAGAACCATAAATGGCTGTTGATGCACCGTCCTTTAGAATTTGCACCGACTCAATGTCGGCTGGGTTTAAGGCCGCAAGGAATCCATCATTCGAGTTAACGCCATCAATAATGATAAGCGGGCTATTGTCTCCATTAGTACCAACACCTCTTATAAAGATATTTTGAGCTGAGCCGGGCTGACCGGATGAAGTTTTGAATGTGACACCCGCAACCTGACCTTGTAGCATCTGATCTACACGTGCAGTACCGAAGCCTTGCAAGTCTTTTGAATTGACTACAGAGACAGAAGCTGTGGCTACACTTTTCTTTTGCACACCATAGCCAATTACTACCACTTCATCTAAAGCGGTTTCGTCCTCTTCCAGCGCTACATTAATAATCGTTCTGTCCGATACAATAATGTCAGCTGATTTGAATCCTATAAAACTGAAGCTAAGCACGGCATTAGTGGGGACAGATATAGAATAGACTCCTTCAGTATCAGTGACTGTTCCATTCGTAGTGCCTTTCAGTATTACGTTTACTCCAGGCATCGTCTGCCCCGATTTATCGGTGACAATACCAGATACCAAAGTCTGAGCCCACGTGCTAAGCGTGATCAAAAGAGTGAAAGCGGTGAGATAGAGTTTCTTCATTTACCAATGTTTAGTGATTGATTTTGCCAAGCTTTCGATTATTAGAGTGGGATTCTCCACAATCGTTAGCGATGCATCACAAACTTCAGTAAATGGGGACGCGATAAGTATTATTTAACCACAACTAAAATACTTCACGCGGTAAAAATAGATACATCAAAAATACATCATGTCAATACTAAATTGTATTTAAAGCCAATTTGAAGCATTTTTGATTGCTAATGAATACAGCATAGACAGACATGATGCACAACATAACAAAGGCCAGATTTCGATTAATGGACCTGATTTGCCTTTTCCTTGTTGTATTTACATCATTCGTTTGTGGTAATCCAACATTTGCTCAGTCCGGATTATCAGGTTTGCCTTTTATACGAAATTTTAGTCCTCTGGAATATAAAGCCGGAATACAAAACTGGGCCATTACCCAAGACAAACGGGGTATTATGTTTTTCGCTAATAACTATGGTTTACTGGAGTTTGATGGTAATACCTGGAGGAACTATGGCATGCCCAACGGTAGCAAAATGAGAAGTGTTGCCATTGATGAAGACGGGAAAATCTACGTTGGCGCACAAGGTAATTTTGGTTTCTTTTTTCCAGATGAGCGGGGCAACCTTGTCTACACTTCGTTATCCGACAAACTCCCAGAAGCACAACGGAATTTTGATGAGACTTGGAATCTGTTTATTGATCAGGATCGAATTTATTTTTGTACACTCAATTACATCTACATCTATTCAAAGGGAAAGTTCACGGTCATTGAAAGTGAAAGTAAAGGGCTGGAGCTTTCATTTTATGGCAACCGACAACTCTATACGTATGAAAAGAACAGAGGCCTGATGAAACTTCAGGGTGATTCGCTTCGCGCCTTTCCTGGTGGAGATTTTTTTCTCAACAAAAGTGTATCATCCATTTTACAACAATCAAGGGATGCCTTATTGATCAGCACTTTTCAGGATGGAGTCTTTGAACTGAAGGAGGGGAAAGTATCCGTATGGAATGAAAAGAATCAGGAAATCTTTAAAAATTCAAATGTGAATTGTATGCTCCATCTGAAGAATGGAAACTTTGCTTTTGGTACTCAGAATAATGGTTTGTTGGTATTGAATAGCGAGGGAGATTTAATCATGGAGTTAGCCAGCGGTAAAGGTCTTAACAACGGAACAGTTTTAAGTCTGTACGAAGATGATGACGGAAATTTGTGGGTGGGGCAAAACAACGGTATTGCATTTATTGAACTAGGCTCGCCCTTCTCGCATTTAAATGAAGAAAGTGGATTACCCGGAACAGGTTACGCAGCCTACCTGGATAATGATTATGTATATTATGGTACGAATACCGGGCTTTATGTTAAGCAGGTTACAGAGCCACTCTCCTCCGTCCATCTGGTGAACAATTCAAGCGGTCAGGTGTATCACATAAAACGCTATGGAACGGATTTATTAATGGGACATCATACCGGTGCGTTCCGTATCGAAGGTGTCAACAGTACAAAGATTTCAACAATTCCAGGAGCGTGGACATTCGTTTCACCAAATGAAACTAGTACAACTTTGATTGGAGGTACTTACAATGGACTTCAACAATTTGAAAAAGCTGATGGCCATTGGCGTTTTTCAAAAAACTTGAATGGCTTTGAAGAATCCTCGCGTGTTATGGAATTATCCAATTCAAATGAACTTTGGCTAACACACGGCTACAAAGGTGCTTATAAAATACAACTCGCAGAGGATGCACAGAAGGTCGAAAAGGTCTCCTATTATGGAGTGAATAAAGGATTCCCTTCCAATAACCTGATAAACGTATACACTATTCACAACGATTTAGCTTTTACTTCTGTGCGTGGGATTTACAAATATCAGAAAGAGGGTGATCGCTTCATTCCAGATACATTCTTCAGCAATCTGCTGGGGCCGGAAGCACAGATTTGGGCCATGCAAGAAGACGCCTTCGGAAATATATACTTTATTGGTAAAGATAAAATGGGCGTATTGAAGAAGACGGCATCCGGAGAGTATGTGGCAGAGACGGATGCTTTTAACCGAATTCGGGCTTTATTGAATGATGATTTAGTAAATCTAAATGTTCTTCACAATAATGAAGTGCTCTTTGGTGCGAAGGAAGGATTCGTACATTATAATCCAAGAATTGAGAAACCGAAGCGTTCGAAATTTAATACATTGATTCGCTCTGTATCAACGATTAGCCAGAAAGGTGATTCGCTCTTGTTTTTTGGAAATCACTTTGTCAAGGATAAGATCGTAGCAAGTCAACGTATTGATAATAAAGTGGAGTTGCCCTACCGTCAGAATTCGATGATGTTTCGATATGCTGCCACCAGCTTTGAAGGCAGTGACATTCAATATCAGTACTATTTGGAGAAGTATGAAACTGTCTGGTCGGAGTGGAGTACGTTGATACAAAAGGAGTATACCAATTTGAAGGAGGGTAAATATGTATTTCATGTGCGCGCACGAAATGCAGAAGGTATGATTAGTGATGAAGCAACTTATACGTTTTACATACAGGCACCCTGGTTTCGATCTCCGTGGGCCTATGCTGTTTATACAGTGTCAGGTATGACCGTTTTGTTGTTGGGATTTGGTTTTGTTGATCGCAAGTATCAGCGTCAACAAAAACTGATGGAGCTCAAGCAAGAGAAGGAGCTGCATGACAAGAATACACAGATGGAAAAATTATCGGTTCAGACACAGGAGGAAATCAACCGTTTACAAAATGAAAAACTGGAATCGGAGCTGAATCATATGAAAACCGAACTCGCAACAGCAACCATGCATTTGCTGAATAAGAATGAATTCATTGCCGGAATCAAAACAGATTTAAATCAGATTGTAAAAAAGAATAAACACGATGAGTTAAAGAAGGAACTGCAGACTATTTCCAAAGATATCGAAAACAACATATCAAGTGATTCTGACTGGCAGCATTTCCAATTTCATTTTGATCGTGTGCATGGTGATTTTTCAAATCGTTTTAAAGTTAGTCATCCATACCTTAGTCCTCAGGAAATTAAGTTGAGTGCGTATTTGCGTATGAACTTATCCACTAAAGAAATTGCGCAGCTATTACATATATCTGTGCGTGGAGTTGAGATTGGCCGTTACAGACTGCGTAAAAAATTACAACTTGATCGAAGCAAGAATCTTCAAGACTTCATTCTGAATTTTTAGATCATTGGCTTTGGATGCATGACGAGTGGCAACTATTCTATGAATTGCAATCGTATGCATGATATTTCATTTTAAACGCGTTGCAACGACTATATCTCAAGTTTCATTACTTCCGTCCATCTTTCACATTCAATCACCGTTACTTTGTTATGAGTTTAAAAGCAGAAATAATGAAAACATCAAAAGACGTTATCAGACAAGCATCACTGTTTACGATGGGAGGGTTGATCGATCCGCGATTAATGCCGGGCTATGAGAAATCAGTTAGTAAATCAAAACCTGAATCAGTTCAAGACTTTAGTTTACTGAACAGCTTGCGAAAGAGTATTGAAAGCATCACCGGTAGAAAGATAAACAATGAGCCTGCACAAGGTTGATAAAGAATCAAATTGAAGTATGCACCAAATAAAACAGCCGATGAATTTTTAATTCATCGGCTGTTTCCATGCAATAAATTTACTCACATTTTAAAACCGGATTTCCTTATCAGACCTGAAGTCGTTGCAACACTTTGTTTTAAATAAAAATCAGAAGTAAGGTTAATACAACACCGGCTAATGCAAAATACAGACCTTTCCTAAAAACACTTGTACCTGGTAAAAACATCCAAAAGGAAGACAACACAAAAAAGAATAGAGACAAACCAAAGAACACGTTGAGAAAAAATAGAGGATGACGTGTATCGGCCTTGTGTAAGTTGGTTAGTTTTTGAATCACATAAGGCAACTCTTTGGAAGTGTATTGTGCCATGCCCGTTGCTTTGTTATAGGTGCCTTGTTTAAAACGAATGATGTCTCCTTCTTCTTTATCAATTTTAAGATCTCGTATTCTCAACGCTCTGCCCAATTCCTCATTTTTAATGTTGGGCTCTAACTGTTTTTCATTTAGTGTTTCATATTTTAGAAAATCGGTATCCCTGAAAATCAAGGTAATTCCACTAATAGCATATACGGCCATGATGCCAGCTAAAAAATAACCTAAGTATCGGTGGTAAATTCTCATGGTATTGCGGGTGCTATCATTGCTCATGTTTCGTGTCGTGTTTTAATTTTTAATATTCAGGTTCCTATTTACAATTTTTCTCAGCCTATTAATAACCGTAAATCATATTAATGCCGAACGGCCCATGCTAAGCCATCAGGTCCAGGGCCAACATCAATATGACCGATGACTTCAAGCTTCTTCAGATCAATAACAGCAACATAGTTATCCGGTGTGCAGCCGATAAACGCACGCGATCCATTTGCATCTATTTCAATACCTGCGCCACCATGACCAATGTTCATACGTTTTAACTCTTTCCGTGATTCCACATCAAGGATTAACAGATCACCATTTTGTAAACTGGAAACCAGTGCGCGCTTTCCATCAGGTGTAAACTTAAGGCGGTTGGCACCACGAGCTTTCGCATCAATAACAAAGGCCAGTTTCTTACCCTTCAAATCGATTACAGAAATGGTTCCATCATCAGCAGAGGCAGCCCACAATTGTTTGCCATCGGGTGTCACGTCAAATCCTTCAACACCTTTTGAAACCGGGACAACCGTCTGAATCCAATCTCTTCGTGGCTGAGCTCCGGGAAATGGAGGAGCGGGAAGCAACGTATCCGTAAGAATGCTGACCGTTCCAGCATTGACGTTTGTCGTGTAGATTTTTTTCTCGTCACTTGTCACGTAAATCATGTGGGTTCTTTCCTGACCCGTACCCATGCTCCAGTCCAACTTGCCAGTGGCCGGGTCAAAGCGACCAACCGCCTTGGCACCTTCAGCAGAGAACCAAAATTTTCCTCCTACGAAAGTAATTCCGTGAGGGCCAATCAATGGTCTTGTATCAATGTTGGGCATTGCTTTTTGTGCAACGAGATCGATGACATTAATCTCGAAGGCACGACCACCACCGGTGTTGGTAACGTAGGCTAGTCTTCCATCAGATGAGGCTACCACTTCATGCGGATCAGGACCAACAGGCACACGCGCTATTACTTTCAGAGTCACTGAATTGATAATCGCAAGGGTATGATCTTTTTTAGAAAGTGCTAGCAGATAAGAGGGCTGCGCTGATTGTGCCATGCAGTCTGATGAAGGGTAAACTAATATTGCCAATAAAAAATGCATGGCCAGTAATTTGGACAGGTTGGTTTTCATATTTTCACGTGCATTTGGATTCGATGGATTGATTGACGCCTTGTTCGTTCTTCGATATTAGACATTTGCCATTCTACTTTTATTCCCATTGATGTAAAATAATATTTATGGATATGCTGACCTTGCGTCCCACTTGCAAATTTTGCGCGTGGCTGGCGACCTGCTCAATCCGCTTTTAAACGAAAGAATATAGTAGAAGAAGAGTCTCTGAACTACCTTAGTCACCATAAACTTGCAAATAGTCTTCTTATGAATTTTAAAGATATTCTCAACCTGTTTAAGATAGGTAAGGCAAGTGCTAAAAGTCATATGCGGAATTTGATCGAGATTGCTGCATCTGACGGAAGTCTTGGTGGTGAAGAACAAAGACTGCTTGAATACGCAGCACTACGGAACAATATTTCTAAAGTAGAATTGAAAACCATTCAGGAGGACGCTTCTAAAATTCGTTTTGAAGTTCCGGGCAATGAAGAGGACAAGTTTTCCCAACTCTACGACCTTGTTCATATGATGTCGGTGGACAAAAGTATTCATGGCGAGGAACTTAGGCTGTGTGAAATATTCGCAATCAAATTCGGATATCGCAAAGAGATCGTACGTGAAATGATCGAAGTGATCCGGCAGAATATTGAAAAATGGATCGGCCCGAAGGAGACGATGCTGACGGTGTTAGAGACGATGAAAATTTATGATTAAGCCGACTGGCTCCGTTATCCAATAATAATTTCGAAAAGACAGAGAGCTACTTCAATCGTCTCATGCTCATTCTGGAATAACGGAACGCGTTTGACTATGACATGTTGAGTGGGTATATTTATTAATTCCTTGATACTTTTACTATGCTAAACAGGCGAGAGTTTATTAAGACTTCCGGAGCTCTTACAGCGGGAATGCTCACGGCATCATCACCATTGATCGGTGCAATAAGCAATACTTCGGGAATCAACCCAATAGGGCTTCAGGCTTGGTCCATCGCAAAATTTCTCCAGCAGGATTTTAAAGGAAACTTGAAACTGCTATCGCAAATTGGATACAAACAACTCGAGCTGTTCGGCCCTTATCCGTTTAGCTCACAAATGGACAACGATAGATTTAAAGCCATATCACCAATGATCGGCTTTTCACAAAGCGGCTACTTCAATCATGACCCAAAAGAATTTAAAAAGATATTAGCCGACAACGGCATCACTACAACAGCAATGCATGTTGGCCTGGATACTTTACGAAACAAGTTGGGTGAAACAGCTGAAGCTGCACACATCCTTGGACAGCAATATGCAGGCATTGCTTCAATACCTGACGAGGAGAGAAGCACGCTGGATGACTATAAGCGTATGGCTGATGAATTCAACGTGATTGGAGAAAAGGCAAAAAAACTTGGCATTCGCTTCTATTATCACAATCACGGTTATGGTCTTCAGGAGATCGATGGAAAAGTTCCGTTTGACCTGATCCTTGAGCGCACAGATCCTGCTCTGGTTTTTTTTGAAATGGATATCTTCTGGCACACCGCGGGAGGGGCTGATCCAATAAAATACCTCGACCGTTATGCAGGCCGCTTTAAATTGATGCATGTAAAGGACATGACCAAACTCGTCCGCTTTTCCGGTGACGGAGGCAATGCACAACAATGGATTGATTTATTTCCCTATATAACAGACGTGGGTAGTGGAGTGCTGGATCTTAAAACGATTCTTTCGCATGCCCGGAAATCTGGCGTTGATCATTTTATAATAGAAAACGATGTGATCACGGATCCAAAACAGTCTCTTCAGAAGGCTTTCACCTACATGTCAACCGTTGTGCTTGAAGGTTGAGGTGGAATGGAAAAAGATTAGTATAAAAACCCATTCACAACAGTACGAATGAAGTGCAGGTTGATGTATCGCATCTTAAAAACGGTCTTTACTTTGTTACTTTAATGGACAAGAATTAATTGCTAACCGTTTATAAATTAATCGTAATGAAATTGTAGGCGATGGGAGTTTACGATTAACAAGTTTGCTATGAATTGTTTTTATAGACAATGTCACCAATCCTTTTTCTGATATAGCCAGAAGGTAAAATGATCACCTGGGATAGGTACCCTTAGTATTGCTCTTCTATTTTTTAGTATAGAGGAATATTAGCTGCATTATGTATTTTTGAATGATGTCTTTTGTTTTCAGGTAATCTTCTCAAAATCACTTTTACCTCCTGAAATCTTAGACTGGCCAATGCCTATGCTCTTTGATTTAATTCTGTTTAAAAATTCTTCACGGAAATTTTTTCCAACACTAAGGTCTATTGCATCTACCTTTACGGTATTTCCCTCTACCACCGTAATACGGTTGAAGTTAACAATAAACGACCGATGAATTTGAACGAATTGTTCAGAAGGTAAGATGTCCAACAAACTTTTAAGTGAATGATAGATCGTATAACTCTCTTTGACTAGGTGAATTCGAACGTACTCATGCAGGCTTTCGATATAGACGATATCATTCAGATTTACCTTTGTGATCTTTTGTGGTCCGGTCTTTATGAAGATCGAATTTCCTTCCAATCCTGTAATGGCTGCAGCAGACCCCATCTTTGCTGATTGATATGCCAGTCCTTTAAGCTCAATATGATCTTTTGCTTTATTGACAGCCTGCAAAAAACGCTCAAAATATATTGGCTTTAATAAGTACTCAATAACATCAAGTTGATAACCTTCTAATGCATGTTCGGAATAGGCAGTAGTGATGATGATTTCTGGTTTATACTTAAGGGACTTAATAAAACTAATTCCGTTTAGTTCAGGCATGTTTACATCGAGAAACATCAAATCGATTTTCTGTTGTTGAAGAACATGAATTGCATCCAGGGCACTTTCGCAAAGGTCTACTAATTCCAGGTAGGGAACTTTTTTTACATAACCTTCCAGAAGTTGCCTGGCCAGAAATTCATCGTCAACAATAATGCATTTTAATTTCAATTTAGTTTTAGTTTAAGTTCTATTTCGAATATACTATTATTTTTTTCGATCCGTAATGTATGCTTGCCAGGGTAGAGTAAACTTAGTCTGTGCTGAACATTCTCAAGTCCGATTCCGCCTTGTTCTTTACGTTTGATGGGCCTGTCGCGAAACGAATTCTTAATCATAAAAAATAATTCCAGTTCGTTAATGACGATATAGACTTTGATAAAGCCATCACCATTTGAATTCAGATCACCATGTTTGAAGCTGTTTTCCAGAAAGTTAATCAGGAGCAGGGGCGCAATTGTAAGACCATTAGGATTTCCGTCTATAGTAATAGATGCATTTAACTTTCGACTACTCTTTAATTGATTCAGTTCAATATAATTTTTCAAGTAGTCAATTTCTTTCTGAAGGGGAACAAGAGCAACAGCGCAATCATAAATCATATATCGCATCATTTCTGAAATTTTCCCTACCATTGGTGCTGCGTTTCGCGAGTTCACCTGGCACAATGCATAAATATTATTCAAGGTGTTGAAAAGAAAATGAGGATTTACCTGGCTCTTGAGGAAATTTAGTTCTGATTCAAGTTGAATCGCTTTCTTGCTCTGTTGCTTTTTTACTGTTGCAATTCGCCAGCGATAAGCAAAAATACTTAAAGCCAGAAACACGATAGTACAGCTGGAAATAAACCAACTACTTGTGTAGAAGGGTTGCTCAATAACGAGTTTAAGTTGAATTGGCTCGCTCCAATGACCATCACTGTTTGATGCTTTTACCTTAAAGAAGTAGGTGCCAGGTTCTAAGTTTGTGTAGTTGGCAAATCGAACATTGGCGTCTCGGTAAGTCCAGTCGTCATCAAATCCTTCAAGCATGTAAGCATATTTATTTTTCAACGGATTAACATAATGGTATGCAACGAATTCAAATGATATAGAGTGCTGATCAGGCGAAAGCACAATCTCAGTATGTTCAGCTAGTTTTTCGTGAAGACCACTCTCATTGAATAACTCAACCTCGGAAAGAGGTTTATCAAATACTTTTATTGTTGTAATCGCCACCTGAGGAGTCTGAGGATTATCCGGAACGTGCTCTGGATGAAAGAAATTTAACCCATTGATACCTCCAAAAAACATAACACCTTCTGAATTTTGATAGAAAGCATTTTGTGTAAACTCATTGCTTTGTAGACCATCACTAACGTCATAGTTTTTGAAGATTTTATTTTTAATATCAAACTTCGATATGCCCTTGGTTGTGCTAATCCATAAATAACCTCGCTTGTCTTCGAGTATTCCGTAAACAAGGTTACTGGGTAGGCCTTCATTGACAGTATAGGTTTCACATACCATGTTTATAGGATCAAAATGACACAACCCATCAGCCGTAGCAAGCCATACATTTTCGCGACTATCCTTAAAGACTTCATAGATATTGTTAGATGGAAGTCCATTAGGGTTGCCTGGTGTAGTACGAAGGGTGGTGAATTGTTGCTTCTCTTTGTTATAAAGACTCATCCCTTTTTCGCCTACAGCAATCCAGAGGTCGCCTGATTTATCCAGTTCAAGATCCCGGATATTTTCATTGGAGAAACCATTGTCTTTTGATTCCAAACGTGAAATAACCTCATAATGATTCTTCTCAATGTCTGCATGTAGAATCAAGTCCCACCCCGCCATCCACATACTGTTGCTATCACCTTTTTTGAAATCATATACCCGAATTTCTTCGCTGCTTTTAATGTTTGGATGATATTGAATAAAATTATCGGAAGACGGCAGGTATCGGCTAAAGCCATTATAATGACCAATCCATAAATCCTGATGATCATCTATAAATAATGACCGAATAAACCGGTGTCCAATACTGCTCGATTTGTTGGGGTCGGGTTTATATTGTTTTCCTGTTTTTCTGGTGGCATCAATCCTGATTAATCCGTGATCATTCGTGCCTACCCAGATATTTTTGTTGGCATCTTGTGCAATGGCTCTTAGTGTTCCGAGTTGAAGCGACCCTGAACTGATTTGAATTGTTTCAATTTGATCGAACTTATACTTGTAACGGGTGTAGCGATACAAGCCACTGTTCTTTGTTCCAATCCAAACAACATTGGAGCGGTCCTCATAGATATCATAAATTTCTTCACTGTTGACAAGTTTGAATTTTTCTGATGTGTGCAGGTGACTGAAGAAGTTGTATTTACCCGATTCTTCTTTTGCGGAGTAAAGGCCATCGTATTTAGTAGCAATCCAATATCGGCCCTCTGAATCTTTGATAATTTTTCTAATTTCAGCATTGTTTGAGTTGAAACTACTTTTTGACCTCAATAAGTACTGATCAAAGGCTGCTACCACTTCTTTCTGATCTTCTTTCCGCTGCCAGCTTAATGTACTGATGCTATCTCTCTCTTTAAGATCAAACAGATCTTCTTTTGAATTGTATTTAAAATTGTAACCATCAATTGAACGAATACAAAATGTTCCATCTTTTTCTTCGTATAATGAATCAAGTGATTTAAGATCAGCACCAACAGCTACTTTGTCTAAATAATAGGAAGTGAATTCTTCTTTTCCGGGGCTGTATTTAATTATTATGCTACTGAATTCGTCATAAAGCCAAAGCTGATGTTGTCGATCTTCGTATATCTGTGTAATGCGATTATTGGACAGACTTTGTTTTTTGAGATTGTCGTGTTTAAAGACATCGATTGTATAACCATCATATCGATCAAGCCCGTCAAGGGTTCCAAACCAAAGCACGCCATAACTATCCTGAAATATGGTATAGACAGAATTGCTGGACAATCCTTCTGCAATGCTTATTTGATCGAAGTGAATCTCCTGGCCAACTAATCGTATAGGCTGACTGAGAAGAAGGAAAACTGATAACAGTAACGTAACAATATTCAGTGACATTGTACCGCAACAGCTTGCATTGCCAACGAGTGCAGACCTCAAATTAGATTTTACATACTCCATTCGGTGAGGAAAGTGCGCCATATATATTGCTTAAAGCAGTCGTTCGGTGAATTTATTTTTTAGAAATCTATTTTAAAACTAAATCTGTTACGTGCATCACCTTTACGGTCTCCGCAAAAAGGTAACACATAATTAACAGCTTGTAAAAAAAAATAAAACGAAGACGCGTTTTATTCTTTGCAAAAGTTACCATTCACAAAAAAATGTGAGTGCTGGTATTGCTTTGATATTACACTGTGTTTGCGAAACCGGTTTCGTAAGTAAAGTAAGGTATAGTGCTAGATATTACCCATAGATTTCAACAAGTTCATAAAGATTTTCTCAACCATTAAAAACGACCAACCAAACATGCTTATGATTAAACTGTACAAACGTATGATCCTTTTAGGTTTTATAATAGGATTGTCATGTGCCGATGTAGGAGCGCAAAGCTCTTTACAGGTGAAGGGCAAAGTAACTTCGAGTGAAGGAGCCATGCCTGGTGTTTCGATTCAGGTAAAAGGTACTACCACAGGCGTTGTATCAGATGCAAATGGAGAGTATACCCTTACGGTAGAGAGCGAAAACTCCATTCTCGTATTTTCTTTCATTGGATTTCTTACGGAAGAAGTAGCTGTGAATGGTAAAACGGTGATCGACATGTTAATGATGGAAGACATCATGACATTGTCTGAAGTTGTAGTGGTGGGCTATGGAACAGACTCTCGTAAAACTCTTACGAGTGCTATTACTACGGTAAAGAGAGAAGATTTGAACCGTGGCGCCATTAGTGATGTGGGTCAACTTCTACAAGGAAAGGTACCGGGTCTGAATATTTCAAGAAGTGGCGATCCCAACCGGGCTGCGGCTATAGTCTTGCGTGGAGCATCAACACTTCGCGATGGAGCTCAATCGCCTTTGTTTGTGATTGATGGGGTTATCGGTGCGGACATTTCGCTAATTGCTCCTGATGACATTGCGTCTATCGATGTATTGAAGGATGCTTCTGCTACCGCCATTTATGGAAACCGTGCAGCCAATGGTGTTATAATGGTAACAACAAAACGGCCAACAAAGGGAGACGCTCAATTAAGTTACAGTGGCTATGTCGGTTTTGATAAAGTATCGAATCAGTATGATATGATGGATGCCAATCAACTTCGGAGTTTTGCAACGGAAAATGGTCTTGTTCTTAATCCCTTGGATGACTTGGGAGCGAATACCAATTGGCAGGATGAGGTACAGCGAAGTACAGCCGTTTCGAATAACCATAACCTCTCATTAGGCGGTGGTAGTGATAAGACAACCTACGTAGCAAGTCTTAACTATTTTAATCAGGAAGGTATTATTCGCGAGAGTGGATTAAAAAGAATTGTTGCTCGTCTGGCCATCGAACAAAAAGCTTTTCGTGACAAGTTGAAACTTGGTTTTTCAATTACGAATTCGTTCAATGATGCAAAGTTAATTCCCTATCGAAATACCGTTTTATCTCAAATGGTGAGTTATTTGCCAACGGTTCCGGTTCGAAATGATGATGGAACGTATTTCCGTTTCACCACCAATAATCATCAAAATGATCATAACCCCGTGGCGATGCTTGAAAGTGCTGAAGAACGTTCAAAGTATAATACTTTGTTAGGATCATTTAGTGCACAACTAGAGTTACCCTTTAATTTAAAGTATAATGTGCAAGCATCTTATCAGAGCCTGACTACAAATTATGGAGCGTATTACAATAGTTATTTTACCAATACATTTGAGAGCGTTCGCAGTACACCAGATCCTCCGTCAAATCCATCTCAAATCAACATTACTGGAGTGGATGGTTTGGCGTACAGAAATACATATCAATACACAAATACAATCCTTGAAACCTTTCTTTCGTGGGACAGGGAATTTGGGAAGCACTCAGTCAATGCAGTGATCGGTTATTCATGGCAGGAGAACACGAATGGGGATGGATTTCAAACTTCCAGTACCAACTTTCCAACCGATGATATTGGTTATAATAATTTAGGATTGGGTAATCCATATGCGATTGCCGATTACCGTGTAGATTATGGTCCAAGTTATTATGATCAGATTAGATTAATATCTGATTTCGCCCGTGTAAAGTATGGTTATAACGATCGTTATCTCCTCCAACTTTCATTACGGAGAGATGGATCGTCAGCGTTTGGAGAAAATAATCAATGGGGATACTTTCCTTCTGTTGGTGCTGCATGGAGAATTTCCCAGGAAAATTTTATGCAGAATGCTGGCGTTATCAACGATCTAAAACTTCGGGCGAGTTATGGTGTAACTGGAAATTCTGCTGGCTTTAGTGCCTACACTACAAAATTATTGTATGGCTTTGTCGGTACTACTGAATATCAGGGCAATACCATCAATGCGATTAGTGCCATCCAAAATGAAAATCCCGATCTGCGTTGGGAAAAAACAGCAACAGCAAATATTGGGTTGGACTTTTCTATTCTGTCAGATAGAGTCAGTGGTTCATTCGAACTATATGACAAGCGTACTACTGATGTAATTTATCCTTATCCAGTAAATACAAACCAATACCTCTATCCTGTATTGGTAGCCAATGTCGGAGAAGTATCCAACAAGGGATATGAGTTTAGTATTAACACGAAGGTAATTCAAACCCAAAATTTCTCATGGAGTAGCTCACTTAACCTGGCGCACAACGAGAATAAAATCGTAACACTGTCCAACGACATCTTTAAGGCAGATAGTATCCGCGTATTTACTCCCGATGGAGGCGGACAAACAGGAGCTACCATTCAGGTGTTGATGACAGGACAACCGATCGGAACTTTTTATACCTATAAGTATGCTGGTAAAGACGAGAATGGAATTTCTCAGTATGTAAATAGTGATGGTACGCTTACTTCTGATATTGCTGAATTGTCGGTAGACGATTATCAAGTTGTGGGAAGTGCACAGCCCAAGTTATTGATGGGTTGGAACAACAACCTGCAGTATAAGAATTTCGACCTCAACCTTTTCTTCCGTGGTATTTTTGGAAATAAAATCATGAATGTAACACGGGCTGATTTGTTCAGACCCAGCACAGCAACCATTAATAATATTCCCGTTGAGGCTGCATCCGAATCCGTTGATGATTATAATTCGTACCGATATTCTTCCCGATTTGTGGAAAGCGGAAACTACGTGAGGCTGGATAATGCAACGCTTGGATACAATTTCAAAAAATTGGGCCAGGACGTTAAGAAGTTAAGATTGTATGTGTCCGTTAATAATTTATTTACGATCACCAAGTACAAGGGAGTTGATCCTGAAATCAATCAGGGTGGAACAGCACCCGGTGTAGATGCCCGCAACTTTTATCCAAAAACACGAACCTTTTTAATTGGCGTAAGCGCTTCTTTCTAATATGATTTTGAGAACGAACTAAAAAAGTAATCCAATGAAACGTATACAATATATTCTAGCCATTATTCTGATCGGTACACTGAATTCGTGTCACGATTTAGAACTTGATATTTCGACACAACTCACGGAGGAAAACTTTCCTACACGTGAGGAACATTTTGTAGCAGCTGCCGCCTCTTCCTATAGTGCTTATAGATATGACTATGCGATAAAGTATTGGTTTTTACAAACCATGAGTACCGATGAAGCCATTATGCCTGCCCGTGGTGGTAACTGGTATGATCAGGGTAGATATGAACAACTGCATAAACATACATGGAATGCAGACCATGGCTTTGTTTTGGATACCTGGAATTATCTGAGCAGCGCGATCGCTAATACCAATAAGTCAATGGAGTTGATTGGAGACGGAGAAGAAAAGCTTGGTGCGATATCGGAACTCCGAGTATTGCGAGCATTAATATACTTCATGATGATGGATCTATGGGGTAACATTCCGATTGTAACCAACTTCGGAGACGTTGCTCCGCCTGCAACAGCACCACGGGAAGAAGTATTTGCGTTCATCGAAACGGAGGTGCTTGCATCGCTTCCGTACCTGAGCAGAGAAACGGGCATTGAAACATACGGCCGTCCAAATAAATATGCAGCTTATGCTTTGCTAGCAAAGATGTATTTGAATGCCGGAGTTTACACGGGAACACCTCGAATGAATGATGCTATTGTTGCCTGCGACAGTGTGATCAATTCGGGTAAGTATGCATTGGAAAGTGACTACAAGAAAATGTTCTTCTTTAACAATGGCCCTTCAATTAAAGAATTCATTTTGGCGGTTCCATTTAGTCCAACTACCCCCAATGGTTACATGCTTCATAATCGCTATTGGCTTCCACGCTCACTTCGCAGCAAATACTCATTAAATTATACACCAAGTGCACCAATGAGTACAATACCTTCATTCTACGACTACTTCACCGATGATACGGACGTGCGCAAAAAACTATGGCTCACCGGAAAGCAATACTTACATAATGGTACTACACCCATTACCGTAAATACTACCAACATTGGGTATGATGAAGAGTATGCAGGTCCAGATGGCAGTGCTGCCTTGGTTTATCATGTAGAAATGACACCGGATATTGAACTCAGAGGATCAAGACCTTTCGATGTGGGGAACGATGAGAAAGCTTGGAATATGGGATACAGAAGTATAAAGTATTATCCAGACAGTACATCATCTACCCGTAATCAAAATACAGATATTCCGGTTTTCCGTTATGCTGATATTCTCCTGATGAAAGCAGAAGCTATTTTAAGAGGAGGTACGCCAACTCTAGGACATACAGCACTTTCATTAGCCAATGAAGTTCACTCCATGCGAACAACATCTGGTGCTTTGGGTAGTGTAGATCTGGAATTTATATATGAAGAAAGAACACGTGAATTCGTTGGTGAGAACTGGCATCGAAATGATATGATACGATTTGGCAAGTATGAAGACGAATGGGGATTTAAAACAAATGGTGATGTGAACAAGCGATTATTTCCTATCCCGACAACAGCAAGACAACTTAATCCTCTGTTGGAGCAGAATATTGGTTATTAAAGACTTTGGGTTAGAGTTGGGGGAGGCGCTTTTAGCCTGGTGCACTCCCCCTTTTTTAAGTTTAATCGCTACAGAATAATGCTATATGAAGTTGGGCCAAAGTGAATTACTAATTTGTTGTTTTGTCTCCTTTGTGATTGGGATTGCACCCGCTCAAGTAAGAGTAGAGAAGGAATTACTGAACAAAAAAATAAAGGGACTTCAAAAAGAAATTGGAGCTAGTTATTTTTTGGTAGTGGGTGACTGGGGACGAAACGGACAAGGTCATACTCAGGATGTAGCGGATTGGATGGGCGTTGCAGCGAATCAGGTCGATGCAAAATTTGTTATCTCTACGGGTGATAATTTTTATTGCTGTGGAGTTGCGAGTACGGAAGACTATCAATGGATATCTTCTTTTGAAAATGTTTTCCGAAGTCATTCATTGCAAATTCCCTGGTATGTAACCTTGGGAAATCATGACTATCAGGGAAATGTTCAGGCACAGATTGATTACGGAAAAAAAAATCAACGATGGAAAATGCCCAATCGTTATTTTACAAAAGCAATGTATGATGTTCGCTTTGTTTTTATCGATACATCGCCCTTTATAGGAAGCTACTACAATCAAAGAGAAAATTACCCTGATCTTCATCAACAAGACACCGCGCGTCAACTGGCTTGGATGGATAGTGTATTAACTCATGCGAAAGAAAGATGGAAAGTTGTTGTGGGTCATCATCCTATCTATTCGGTTGGTGATCATGGAAGTGAGCCAGACTTGCAACGGATGGTAGAAGGTAAGCTTGGGAAGCATCATGTCAATATCTATTTTGCTGGGCACGACCATAGTCTCCAGAGTTTGCAATCGAAAGGCAATAAGCTGTATCACTTAATTTCAGGAGGCGGATCAGAACATACTCCCGTAACAGGTGCATCTTCCATGCTTCGTTTTGCAAAAGGGACTACTGGCTTTATGATTGCCGCTGTGCATCAGCAGCGATTTGAAATATTTTTTATTGATAGTTCCGGAAAAATAATCTACACCGAAACTCTTTCGATATGATATCGCGCATGAAAAAGAAAGGTGTAGGAGAGAAAATAACGATGCGATTAACGCGATACTTTATTATTCGTGTTTGGATTGTCATCATTTTGATTTGTAGTGCAGTACAACAATCATTTTCTCAATTAGACCACAAATCTTCTGAGGCATTGGTGCAACGCGTATTGCCACAGTATGCAAAGCATTTTAAAATAGAACCATTGTCGTCAACCAATGATGACGTATTTGAGATTGAAAGCAAAGACAACAAGATTATACTTCGCGGAAATAATGGTGTATCGATTGCCTCTGCTTTATACTATTATATAAAGGAATATACGAATGGTCAGATTACCTGGAATGGCACGAATTTAAATCTTCCTCAATCATTGCCAGAAGTACCGGTGAAAATTCAAAAGACTTCTCCTTATGAATACCGGTACTATCTTAACTATTGCACCTTCAGTTACAGCATGAGTTGGTGGGATTGGAATCGTTGGGAAAAAGAAATTGACTGGATGGCATTGCATGGAATCAATATGCCCTTATCCATCACCGGACAAGAATATACCTGGTATCAGGTTTATAAGGAGATGGGATTTTCAGATAAAGATCTTGAAGGCTTCTTTAGTGGACCTGCATACTTTGGTTGGTTCTGGATGGGAAACCTCGATGCATGGAGAGGACCTCTTCCAAAATCATGGATGGAAAGTCACAAAGTATTGCAACAAAAAATTGTAAAACGGGAGCGCGAGTTGGGAATGAAGCCGGTGTTGCCAGCCTTTACAGGGCATGTGCCACCGGCTTTCGTTAAACTTTTTCCGAAAGCGAAGTTAAAAAAAACAAACTGGGGAAATGATTTTGCGGACACTTACATATTGGATTCGGAAGATCCCATGTTTGCCGAGATCGGTCGGAAATTTTTAGAGGCGCAAACTAAACTCTATGGTACCGATCACTTGTATTCAGCCGATACTTTTAATGAGAATGAGCCACCATCAGATGCACCTGAATTTTTATCGACATTAAGCAAGCGGGTATACGAAGGGATGAAGGCTGCCGATCCACAGGCAACGTGGGTTATGCAAGGCTGGTTATTTTATAGCGATCGAAAATTCTGGCATGCGCCTCAGATCAAAGCCTTGTTGGATGCTGTTCCCAATGATCACATGATCATTCTTGATCTTGCTACGGAGATTGAGCCGGTGTGGAAACGCACGGAAGCTTTCTACGGCAAACCCTGGATATGGAATATGCTTCACAACTTTGGAGGCAACATCAGTTTGTTTGGTCGTATTGATGGGGTGGCAACCGGACCTGCCGTTGCATTAAAGGATAGTACATCTGGAAAATTGAAAGGTATTGGTTTGACAATGGAGGGAATTGAACAGAACCCAGTGCTATACGAATTGATGACCGATCATGCCTGGAGAAAGGAAAGCATTGACCTCGATACATGGTTATCTGATTATATTCAGGACCGATATGGAAGCAAGGATGAACATGCTCTGAAAGCTTGGAGTGTTTTGCGTAACACCGTATATAATGGAAAAGAAATTCGGGATGGTGCAGAATCCATTCTCGTTGCGCGCCCTACACTTGAAACAGAGAGACGCTGGGCTAAAACGAAACTGAATTACGCAGCATCCGATTTATTGCCCGCATGGGATGAATTGTTGCTGGCTTCTGATGCATGTAAAAGTTATGATGGCTTTAAGTACGACCTTGTTGATGTTACACGGCAGGTGTTAGCGAACTATGCCCTTGTGCTTCATTCAAAAGTGGTAAAGGCATATCAGCAAAAAAATCATTCTTCATTTGTGGAGCACAGCAATACGTTTATTGCCTTGCTCGATGATCTCGATATTTTGTTGGCAACGCGGAAAGATTTTTTGCTAGGTCCCTGGATCCAGCAAGCGCGTGCCTGCGGAAAAAAAACAGATGAGAAAGCACTTTACGAACGTAACGCAAGAAACCTCATTACACTTTGGGGTGGTGAGAACAATAGGCTACATGAATACTCAAACCGGCAATGGAGCGGATTGATCAGCAGTTTTTACAAACCACGCTGGAGTCAATTTTTTCATCTCATGGATTATGCATTGAAGAACAATGAAGAGATGCAGAAGGAATCGTTCGAGCGAGATATTAAAACATGGGAATGGAACTGGGTGAATACACAAAAGAATTTTCCAACCGAACCTGTTGGAGATGCATTGCAGGTGGTGACAGAACTACATCGTAAATATAGAACAGCATTACAAAATGCCTATTCGATTTAAAAGATGGAAGGAGTGGTAAATACGATACAGAAGGTACCAAAAGTAAGGAGCAATGATATTGTCCAACAGCTTCGTTTTTTATCGCTGGATGTATTTCGCGGCATCACCATTTGTCTGATGATCATCGTAAACACTCCTGGAAAAGGTGCTTCGCTGTATCCGAATCTCGTGCATGCACCTTGGTTTGGTCTTACGCTGGCCGATCTTGTTTTTCCTTCCTTTCTTTTTGCGGTTGGTAATTCCATGAGTTTCGCTTTTAAGAAATTTGAATCAACAGCAGATACTTTGTTTCTTCAAACCATTTTCAAGCGTACCCTGATTATTTTCTTATTAGGATATCTTATGTACTGGTTTCCGTTTGTCCAACATTCGCAGGGAGATGCCTGGATGTTGAAACCAATTAGTGAAACGCGAATCATGGGTGTGCTTCAACGGATTGCTTTGTGTTATTTTTTTGCATCCATCATTCTGCATTACTTTTCTCAGCGCATTTCCATGATCATCGCTGCCATGTTGTTGGTGATGTATTGGGCCTTGCTTTTCATTTTTGGTGATGAGGGACAAGCCTTAACCATGAGTGGAAATGCGATCACCAAGCTGGATGTTTTTCTGCTTGGTGAAAATCATGTTTATAAAAGAGACGTTATGCCCTTTGATCCTGAAGGTATTCTGAGCACACTTCCTGCTATTGTAAATGTGCTCTCTGGGTATTGGGTGGGTATGTTCTTGCAACGAATGGGGAAGTCGCAGAAAAGTCTTACGAAATTGATGCTGGTAGCAATGGTGCTGATTGTTTTGGGTCTGTGTTGGAATGTTGTGTTTCCCATTTCTAAAAAACTATGGACCAGCTCTTTTGTTCTCTATACAATAGGTATTGATATCGTTATGTTGCTGGCCTTGGTTTATTGCATTGAGGTACGAAAGTGGAATTTAGGAACCAATTTCTTTACCGTATTCGGAAAAAATCCTCTGTTTATTTTTCTGTTTTCGGAACTGTTATACATCGTTCTGGTGCTGATCAAACTCCCATCAAACCTATCTGTGTTTGAGTGGATCAGTAAAGTAATCTTTCAAACTATCGTACCAGGACCAATCGGTTCACTGGCTACAGCAATTGCTTTTATGATGTTTTGCTGGACGATCGGCTGGTGGCTTGATAAAAGGAAAATATACATCCGAATCTAAAAGTGAACAGCCCTTGTGTGATGAATCAATCAAAAAATTAATACGTACCATAAAACCTTGAACGGGATGAGAAGAGAGATCGTAATCGTTAGCGCACTTTTGTTGTTCGCATTTTGTAGTGTGGCTCAGTTGAAGCCGGTTGATCAGGTATATCCATTATTGGACGCAGCCAATTCGCGTTGGTTTTATTTTTCATCGGCAGCACTGCCGTTTGGCATGGTCAACGTGTTTCCGGATAATGTTACCAACGGTGAGTGGGATAGTGGTTATCGGTATAGAGAAGATTCCATTCGCAGCATTACCCATATTCACGAATGGCAGCTTTCCGGTGTTGCCGTAATGCCGGTAGTTTTCAATGATAGGAATTTAGAGAGTATTGTAAGAAATAAGACCTCTAAGTTTTCTCATCAATCAGAGATTGTGAAAGTGGGTTATCATGCAGTTGACCTGGAGCGTTATAACATCAAAGCAGAATTAACGGCAACCAATCGCGCAGCGTTTCATCGTTACACTTATGCGGCAGCCGGAAAGGCAGGTGTGATCTTTGAATTGAGCGGATTGCTTGGTCCTTCGGAAATGGTGAAAGGTGGTTTTAAGAAAGTAAATGATTATGAGATTCAAGGCTTCATGGTAAACGGTACAACCATCAGACGGCCCAAAGAAACGCCAGTATATTTTCATGCAAAATTTGATACGCCAATTAAGTCGATTCAGTTATATGTGAATGGAAAACAAACGGAAGTGACCGACAAATGGGAGGGAACGAATGGTAAAATCGTTGTGATATTCGATACACCAAAAGAACCTCTGTTGATGAAAGTGGGTGTTTCCTTTACAAGCGAGGAGGGGGCTGCTAAAAATTTGTCAACTGAAATTTCACATTGGGATTTTGAGAAAACGTTTCAGCAAGCACAGGAGCGTTGGAATGAAATGCTGGGTCGAATCGCCATTGAAGGTGGAACTCCTCAACAGCAACGCAGATTTTATACCGACTTATGGAGAGCCATTCAGGGACGAAGAGTAATGAGCGATGCCGATGGTAAATACACAGACCTTACGGGTAAAACAAAAGTAGTACGACAGCTTCCGCTCGATAAAAATGGCAGACCAAAATTCAACATGTACAACTCGGATGCCTTCTGGGGTGCGCAATGGACATTGAATACTTTATGGCAACTGGTGTATCCGGAAATAGCAGAGGAGTTTTGCAATTCGTTTCTGGAGTACTATAAGAACGGAGGATTAATTCCGCGCGGTCCTTCCGGGGGCAACGATACGTATGTGATGACAGGTGCATCGTCAACACCTTTTTTTGTGAGTGCATGGCAAAAGGGAATTCGCGGGTTTGATATCACGCTTGCATACGAAGGGCTGAAGAAAAACCACATGCCTGGTGGCATTATGGGGAAAGCAGGGTATGAACACAATACCACAAAGGCAGGGGGGATAGAATTCTATATTAAAAATGGATATGTACCTTATCCACTTACAACGTGGCGTCAATACGGACATCATGAAGATGGAGCAGGGATGACGATAGAATATGCCTATCAGGATTGGACATTAGCTCAACTTGCAAAGTCATTGGGTAAAGAAAACGATTATCAGTATTTTCTGAAGCGATCTTCAAACTATAAAAATCTGTACAACCCATCCACGGGTTTTCTTCAACCGAAAGATTCACTTGGAAAATGGAAGGAACCATTTGATCCCTTGTTGTACGACAACGGATACATTGAAGGTAACGCAGCACAGTTCACCTGGTTTGTTCCGCACGATCTTGCAGGTTTGTTTACGCTGATGGGTGGTAACGATCCGGCCATCAAAAGATTGAACCAACAATTCGAATGGTCCGCATGGCATCGTTTCTGTAATGAACATCCGGAAGAGAATCCCAAGTTCGTAGACGACAGACGCACGTGGTTAAATTATTCTAATCAGCCGAATATGCAGGCAGCGTATATTTTCAATTTTGCTGGAGCCCCTTGGCTAACACAGTACTGGACTCGCGAAGTAACAAACCAGGTTTTCAGTGGATTGTCTCCATACTATGGTTACAATGGAGAAGAAGATCAGGGTTTGATTGGTGCATTAAGTACGCTGATGAAAATCGGAATATTCCAAATGACAGGAGGTTGTGAGGAGAATCCCTATTATGAAATTGGCAGTCCACTGTTCGATGCCGTAACGATTTCTTTAAATCCGGCATACTATAAAGGAAAGACATTCCGCATTGAAACGAAGAACAACAGCAGCGCTAACCGGTATATTCAATCGGCAAAATTAAATGGCAATGAGTTTACCTCATTCCGAGTGCATCACACGGATATTGTAAGTGGTGGAAAGTTGGTATTGCAAATGAGTGATGCACCGAACAAACAATGGGGAGTAAATGACAGAATGGAGTAATGTGAGGAATGTGTTGAGTTAATTAGTTGAAATTATAATAACACGTAGTATGAATAACGCGGAACATCAACATTGTTCGTGTGGTGAAAACACTGAACTCATGGAACAGGCCGAACGATCACGGCAAATTATCAGTGCAATATTCGATAGCACCCAATCTTTCATGCTGTTAGTGTCATTGGATTATCATATCATCTTTTTCAACAAAAGGGCATTACTCTCCAGTAAGATGCTCTACGGAAGAGATTTGCAAGTAGGCGATAGCTTTATGAGCTATCAACGCAAAGGCGATGAAGAAACCTTTCAAGCTTTTCGTCATAATTTTGCAAAAGCAATTATGACTGGAAGCATCATCACCAGCGAGCGCGAAATGAAATTTGATAACATTATCAGTTGGTTCAGGTCAGAGTATACACCGGTATACGATCATGGGAAAATTATCGGAGTGGCTCTCAGAATAGCGGATGTTAGTGAACGCAAACGAAGGGAACAGAAAATTGAAAATCAAAATGAACAACTTCGGGAGATATCATGGATACAATCGCATCGAACGCGGCAGCCCATCGCTACAATATTAGGACTTGTTCATATCCTCGATAAAAAAACACTCACGGACGATAATAAAAAAATCATTGGCATGCTTGAAGACACGGTTGGGAAACTGGATGCTGTGATTCGTGACACCGTCATTCGTGCAAACTCAGTTCAATAAAAAAATGGATATGTTCAAAAGACTGTGGATGCTATTTGTCATTTTTATTTCATTCGGAGCAGCGCATGCTCAGCGAACGTATAATGTAAAAGAATTTGGCGCGTTGGGAGATGGGAAGAAAGATGATGCAACATCCATTCAACGCGCTATTGATGCCTGCTCTGCGCAAGGCGGTGGAATCGTGATACTACCTGCACCTCACATTTTTTTAGCCGGACCATTCAACCTCAAATCTAACGTTGAGTTTCATGTTGAATCCGGTGCACGGTTATTGGCCAATCCCGATGAGCATGTTTATAAAAAAAGTGCCTTTCGCGAAAACCCTGGAGAAGGAACAATATGGATTGGAGGTGAGAATCTTAAAAACGTTACCCTCAGCGGTCATGGCGAGATTGATGGAAATGGTATTTCGTTTATGGGTAAAGAGCTTGATGATTCGTACGAACTGAAACCGTTTTCTATTGTTGATCCACGTCCACACGTGCTCACGATTGTTGGTGGAAAGAATATACGCATCAAAGACATTCGCATTGGAAACTCTGCTTACTGGACGATTCACTTAGTTGGCTGCAATGATGTGGTCATCTCGGGCATTACGCTCATCAACAGTTTAAAAGTGCGGAATAGTGATGGCATTGATTTGGACCATAGCAAAAATGTTCGAATAAGTGATTGTTATATTGAAAGTGGTGATGATTGCATTTGCCTTAAGAACAGGAGGGAGTATGCAGAGTTTGGCCGATGCGAAAATGTCACCGTTACTAATTGCACCATGACGAGCAGAAGCTGTGCGATTAAAATTGGTTCAGAAAACATGGATACAATACGTCAAGTGTTGTTTAACAACTGCATTATAAAAGAGAGCAATAGGGGTATCGGAATTCAGAATCGAGATGAAGGTGTTGTGAGCGATGTTATTTTTTCGAATATGGTAGTAGAAGGACATCTTTTCAGTGATGTATGGTGGGGAAAGGCCGAACCTATTTATGTTACAGCCTACCGCAGGGCTAAAATAAACCACAAAGATGCCAACTGGCGTTTCCCAAAAGACGCAACGGAAGGTCGAGTGGGAGAAGTGAAAAATATTTACTTCACGAATATTAAATGTACGAGCGAAAATGGAGTATACATTAGCGGAGAATCAATGGATAAAATATCCAATATCTATTTCGACCAGGTGGATATTGTAATTAACAAAAGCACAGCCATACCGGGAGGCATTTATGACCGAAGGCCCTCCGCAATGGATGGATTTGTAAAAGGCCATACTTCAGGATTCTATATAGATTATGCTAAAAATATTGTAGTGCGCAACTGCTCTGTTCAGTGGGGATTAAACAAACCGGAATACTTTGCCGAAGTTATTAAAAGCTTGAATACACAAAATATTGAAATCATCAATCTATCTGGTGAATCTGCGTTTCCTAAAAAAATGGAAGAGGTAAAGAAATAGATGTATACCTAAATGTATGTTCCTTTCTGCTTACCGAAAAGAAAAAAGGATATCTAAAAAAGTTTTCTGAACTGAGTTTCAGTAGTGGAATTTTGAAAGCGCATTTGGTTAGTCGTGACCAAATGATGTTTGAACTAAAATCCAAACCCAAGTCTAAAAACAAATCGGGGTGATTCTTCAAAATCTTCTTTTGGAATAAATGTACCGATTGAAAAAACGAGCGCATCGATGGGCGCTATCCATAAACCACCACCGTAACTATAATGCCAGTTTTCGGAAGAATCGTCATCAAGCCAAACACGGCCGTAATCAAAACTGCCAAACACTCCGACTGTAAGAGGTACAACCGGATTATAACTACTAAGGAGTCTGACTCGAAGATCAGTGTTGTGAAAAAAAGTATTATTGCCATAGAATCGTTCTGTGCGATAACCTCGAAGTCCCAGCTGACCGCCAATGGTAGGCATTTGAAAAAATTCGTATCCTGTTCCAAAATTTACTCCGCCACCCAGTTGTGATGCCAATATTACATTCTCTTTGCGATCAATGGATTTGTAGAAAGCTAAGTGGGAGCGAAGTGAAGTAAACTTTTTATCCTCTTCTCTTACATTTGCTGTCCAGTTAAAAGTGGTATAGAAACGAACACCCCGATGAGGTGAGAAGAAATTATCAACGTTGTTATAATTAAAATCGAATTGTGCACCGGCATAATATTTCCTTTCGAAGATTTCCTTGTTCTCATTTAATGATCCATAAATGGAAATGAATCGCCCCGGAGTTTGTTCAATTTCGGATGTTTCCAAAACAGGACCCATACTGAAATAACCACTGTTGCCACCCGTGCGTTTTTTTATAGCCGGATATAAACGTATTGAACTTTGGCGAACACGATAGAAGTCAGGATTGTCAACTATTCTTTTTGAGTCGTTTCCGACATTCGCAAAGTTGAATGCATAGGTAGGTCCGTGATAACGTGTGTCTAACAGGAAATCAAATTTACCAAATGCGCCAATGAAATCGCCACGGTAATTTAACTTGAACGCATTCGTTTCAAAAGCATAGCTTCCACCAATCTGGTGATAGGCAGCATACGGATCTTTTTTAAAACCATAGTTGATGATATTAAAACTTGCACCGGCCAGTACACCATCATCCGGATTGAAGCCCAGTATGGGCAACGGCATCACGATGTCGTATTGACTGTCATATCCCCTGCGATCATAAAGATTGTAGCCATAGTCTGAAGTTCGATTATCTTTTGTCTCCTTGCTTGTAATGACTTCGTTCTTTCGCAAATCGTCATATACAATTGTTTTCTTTGAACCTTTCTTCACAAATGATGTGTCAGTAAACTCATCTTTACCAAGACCACCAATCAATCGAACAACAATACCTTTTCGTACATCACCTGAAATAATAAATTCATCTTCATCACCATTTCCATACAGGTTAATGGATTTTGTTAAGCCGTTATCAAATGTACGCTCATACACTTTTTGCTTCGGTCTGCCTTTTTTTGTGATCTCATACACGGTAACTTTTGTCTGGCGGTCGTTGAGACGCTCAACTTCAAATCGTTCCTGCTCTTCTGTGCCAATGATGTCGACAGACTGTGCCAGAAATTCATAATGCTTGCGCGCGATTTTTAGTAAATCATTTCTGCGAGCTTTGAGTCCTTTTATAAGATCGGGTGAAGAAATTTTCTGCGCTTTCTCTGGCCAGGAAGTGAAGGCCCTTTCGATGTCTTCATCACTCAACTGTTGCTGAATAAACTTTACCTGCACTTCCCATTGTTCCCAGCTTAATTCATTTAAAAAAGTATGATCAAACAACCGGGCGCTCCAGGTAGTCCATTTCATATTGGGCATATCAGGACCATACGTCTGAAGCTGACGAAGGAACGGAAGAGTTTGTGCCGCCACTGCGGGAATAAATCCGTCATATCGCGAAAACGCCTGATCACGATCACGTGGAATAGGCCGGTATAGATTTTTATCCTTTTCACCTTTTATGCGTGCCCAGGTCCACTGATCATCATGACGATCCCAATCGCCAATAATAAAATCAAACAAGCGCGTTCGCAGCGCCCACTCTTCATCTACCTTGTTATCATTACTCTTGAGAATATTTTCAACGACATCAGGTGTGCCAATGATTTCATCCGGATGACCAAAGAAATCTGCTTGCTTCCATTTTTTTCCACTCGGTCTTTCTTCAACTAAACACAATGTGCCTCCAAAAATGGAGTTGTAATTTCCCAGTGCGGGTTGAACCGGAACATAGTATAATCGTGGGTTGGTATGATACACTTGAATAGCATCCGCTAATGATGGAATGGCCAATGGTGCGAAAGGATGTGTCGATAGAAAATTATCTTCCACTAAATATTTAGCCGCAACCATTTTGTTAAAGGGAAACGGAAGAAACCGGCTCACATCTTTTGTCATGCCCCGAAAAACAAAATCGCGCCCTACGGAATCGCGCAAGCGTAAGGAATTGGTTTGATTACCTCCTCCTTGCTTTACGGGTGTTACTCCTCCGTTAAAGGTGTTTAAGTCAAGAACAGGAAAGGGATACTTTTCACGATAGAGATCTCTGTAATGTGACCCCAACAGAAATTCATGCATGGGTCCAACGGCCTTCACTTCATTGCGGGTTACAAATTGTGTGCTTGAATCGTTGTGTTGATCGTATTCCGTATAATCCAGTTTCAGTTGTTCAATTCCACTCTGGAGTTTGTCTTTTATTTTCTTCTGATAGACGAGTGTTGCGTCAGTACCATCCTCATTTACTTCCCAGAACTGCGTCCATGTTTCGCCTTCTTCATAAAAGAGTAACTTGCTAAAGCCGGCACGTCCTGAAACAAATTCAGCTCCCTTGCCCAAATGCAACGCACTGTTTTTCGCACCACTGCCGCTTACAATAAAGTTCTGATTTTCATTTTCAATATATTCCAATGCGTGTTCATGACCACTCACGAAAGTGAAGTTGCCATTTTTTTTCACTGCAGCCATAAGGGATGAGCGCAACTCTTTATAATGCGGATTTGCCACATCTTGCTTTGAGCCAATCAGCGATCTGTAGAATACGGCAAGACTTCCAATGACAGGAAGTGGAACGTACAATTTTTCGCGAATGTCAGTAAGCGGAAAGATATGTTGTTTGGCACTATATCCACCTCCATGTGGTCCATACGTATAGAGCGGATGGTGCATAGCAATGACTACATTTTTGTTTCGATATTTTCGGATTACGTTTTCAAAAACAAATTCAAACGTTGCTCTGTTTCTCGCTTCACACCCTTCATTTATTTTGTTTTCCTCCGACCAGTCCGCTAACCACCATTGTGAATCCACAACAATAATTACCACATCACCCAACTCCACTACCGAGGGACCGGAGCATCCATCATCGGGAAGAAAATAATTTTCCCAATCGCTCTTATCCGTTATACCTTTGTGTTTATTGAGGTACGATTCAATGTATTTCTCCTGGTCCTTTAATCCTTTTAATCCCCAACCCCGCCAATCATGATTGCCCGGAATAAAAATGGGTTTGCCTTTAAAGTCGATCAAAATTTCAAGTTGTGCATTAATGTTTACCTCGGCCTGTTGCCTCGCGTCTTCATCTTCCTTAGGCGGCATGCCGTATTCGTAAATATTATCGCCAAGAAATAGTACTGAACTATTTTTAGATTCCGCTTCGAGTTTAGGTTTTAAATAACGAAGCACAGGCGTAGTGCCCATCAGTGTCGGTTTGCCGGCATCACCAATCAAATACATCGTATGCTTCAGTGAAGTTTGTTCAGGCAACGCTGTATTTTTCCATTGTTTACCTTCCTTCGAATAATGTGGTTTATAACTGGCACACGAGCAAAGCAAAGCCACTGTAATAAGGGGAACGCTTATGTAAAATTTTATTTTCATACCCGTGACTTCACTCTGTTCAATTCAATTTCCAATTCTCGCTATTCTAATTTTACGTGTACTCGCATCGCTTTTAAACCATTGATGCCTTGAAGTTCCTCCAATTCAAGCTGTTCAATGTATTCTTCAAGAATATTGTCTTTCTGCAATTGACGAATGTGTTTTTTGTATTCTTCAGCTTCCAGATTATTGTAATAGACAATAGCAATTTTACCAGGTTGTGTCAAACGCTCCTTGGTGTTTAATGTATTAACCTTATCAATTCGTTTTTTTATTACCTGATACCGGATGTTGTAAGCACCTTCCACATCAAATCGTCTTTCATCGTTTCGAAAACTAATATCGATAGAGGACGGATTGACGAAAATAAGCTGAGTTGTTTGCAACGGAGTTTTAAGCTCAGGAAGTAAGGTACTAGTCAATCGCACCACTTCGGCCATTGAGCGAAGCTGAAGGAAACGCAAAGCGCTTAAGTACGAATAATCAAACGGTTTTTCTGGCGCGATGGATTGACCCAGGTATAAGTCGTATTCAATTCCATCGGTGCGGAACTTCTCAAAGTATATTGGATATATTTTCTGAATTTCCGATCTGAACTGATCAATGTGCTGGCTTAATGCAGAGATTAATTTCTCCATAGAAGCTTCCAGCAATCTTCGATTTAGGAAAAAACAACCCTGATGTGCATCCGTTGATTTTAGAAAATTCTGAACAGCATCACGGATCACCGGAAAGGACAGTTGGGTCTGCAAAAGAAAAGGAGTGACGGTTGATGAAACAAAATCGGTAAACTCAGATTCATCAATGTTTACCATGTTCCGCTTGATCTTCTCATACCATTCGCGTCCTTTTGACAGAATTTCGTCAACTTCTTCAAGGGCAGTGTGTACTTTTATGTTTTCCAGTGCCTTCAATACGGCATGTGATTGAAAAATCAAATCAGACTGCAAAGCCTTGCTTCGCTCCATTGTGGAATTCCGGATGTCGATGGCTCCATACAACGGATAGAGATTGTGAAAAGCCACAACGGGAATCGATGTATCACTTTTCTCTGGATTGTTGTCTTTAGCAAAGCTCCATACCGCTTCCTTGAATTTCCATTCTACTGATGGCTGGATAGAAGTGAATACGGTTTTTATTTTCAGATCAATGTAGGATTGCAGATCATGGATGCTTTTTTGAAGAAGCTGCGCCATCAAGGGAAGGGCCTGTTCCAATAGGGATAAAGAAGATTCATTCAACACATTGCGTTCAAACGTGTGTGCCTCCAGAATACCGACCAGGTCGTAGTTGTGAAAGATGGGAATGATGGCCATCGTCTGCACACTGGACTGATGAAGAATCTGATCGAATGGTAAATCCTCGCTTTGATCGTCATTGGCATTGTAAAAGTGCAAGTTCGGATTGTCGTAAAATTGTTGAAGGTATCGTACGAATACCTCTTCCGGAATATTTTGTTCTCTCGACATCTGTACTAAAAAGCTAACAGGCAAATTTTCGTAGAACGTAACGAGATGTTTGTTTATCTGGATGATGGGTAAAATACCAAAATGAATATTATTGTTACTGACCAGTGATTTTAATAGTGTGAGTGTTTTCTGAACCGTGCCAAGCTGGTCTTTCGGATTTTGATCGACAACCGCATTCCGAATGTTGTCCAATACATTCAAAGCCGTGGAATCATTCACATTGCAAATGGTGAAGCCTTTGAATTGAAATAAATCGATTGGCAGGTTTTGATGCAAGTAATTTATATACCAGCCATCCATTGAACCGGAAATCTTTTTGAGATCAATGTCTGGTAGTTTGTCAACAGGTAACACCGTAACAAACCGCATATCGATAGATATGGTAATGTATTTTAATAGTCCGGTTTCGTCATCAACAAAGGAATGGGTAAATTCATTGTGAAGAGGAATGGACAGACCATAAACCTTGTGAAGAACAAAAGAATAGATATGCGTATAACGCCATCGATCAATTCGTTCTTCTTCAGCGAGACGTTCCGATTCTGTGCGACCTGCCTTAACGAATTTTTTAAGCAAAGAATAAAAAGCGTCCGTTCCATAAATGATGGTAGGAGAGAGGGGATGAGCAAGTCCCCACAAATAACTTTTCTCGTCTGAAATGGAGGGCACTACTGCAGCATAGATCAGTTCGAATAGAAGTTTTTTATCCGCAGATGATTCCATCTCCATATCCTTTAACCATTCCGGATGATGATCGACCTGGTCGAGGATGTATTGAAAAAAATGTTTTTTTATGGTGTTCTCTTGATCTTTCTGATTGCGGATATAATCAAAGAAGTTCACAAACGAAAGAACGGAGTTCTCCCTCTTTGTATATTTTTCAAATCGGGGGTTGATAATCTCGGCTTCTAATCTCATTGTGGTATTAGATTGGAGTGATCAACGAAATGTATATTCAGTATGTAAAGTAGTATCATCGTTTGTCGCTAGGGTGGAAGGTAAATTTTAAGATGTTGCCATTGCGCGTTTCATTACCTTCATTTGAAACGTACAAATTCTGATGTTGATCAAAAGCAATTCCCTCAGGCTGAATAAATGTTTTCGGATTGAGTGAGTACATTGTTTTTATTTTCCAATCGCCATCGGTAATCATCAATAGCTTATTGACAGATGAAAGGATATACCATTCTTTGGTGGCTACATTCCAGGCCAGCGCAGAGGAGCGAAAACCAAACTTTAAATCGTATTGGTCACGCACTTTTTTTATGTCGATTAAAAAAGGTTTTACAGTTGTAATGCTGTCGTTGTTCAGCTCCAATTCATATCCCTGAATCTGTTTTTTCTCTTGCTCGCACTCTTTGCAGAGTACATACAGTTTATTGTCGCGACTGTGCATGCTTTCGTATTCACCTTTTGGCAAAATCTTTTTCCATTCCGCTGCAGATACTTTCTTATGGATGATACTGTCGGATGGAAATGAAAACAATGTACCATCGCTTCGCAATATAAATATGGTGTTATGAACAAGGGCCACATCTTCATAATCAGCCGGCTTACCAAATCGGCTGAAACCCGGTCTCTTCTTGAGAGAATTTAAAAAATATAGTTTCCCTTGTTCATCATTTATCGCTAATGGCAAATGGGAACTATCGTTCAGAAATGTAATCCCTGAGATTTCCAACAAGTCATCTTTCATGATGGTCTTTTCAGGACTTGAAAAATCATAGACTTTTGGTCCATCTTCTGGTGGTGTGCCATCGCAAGACACGAGGAGAAGAATCCCTATGCATATTTTAATCGTGGGATTAAAAAAGGAAAATGAATTGTAATGATGTAGTCTATATCTCTTCAGGTTCATGATAATAAGGTGGCTACCAGAAAGGCGATAACCGAAACGACAATACCAAACATAAAAACGTTGTACGCAGAGCGAAGCAGTTTGTATTTTCTACCCAATACCACGCCCTGAGAGTAAACATCTTTAATTAAACTTTTATACAGATACTGATTGTCGTCCATCATCACCATCATACTGGCGGTGTAGTCTTTCAAATTCATCTTGTAAAAATTTCCAAAGAACAATAAGTTCACTTTTTTATCCTCAACATCTTTCTGTGTGTAAATGCCGGGTGAAATTTGCGGACGTGTTGCCAGAATTGAAAATATGATGGTAACCAGATTGACGGAAAGTAAAAGAATGACCGGGATGGTGAGTGTTGGATTTTCCTCAAGCTTACGAAGCAATACACTTAACAGAACAGAAAGTATAATGGAGTTTACGGTTATCATGATGGAGGCTTTGCTATCCGCCATGTCACTCAAACGCTGATGGTTGTTGGAGGTTATGCGGAACATTGTTTCAATACCGCGTTTCGGCTTTTTGTTTTTCTTTTCCTTTTTCATGTGGTCTGTTTTCATAGGCTTTTCGGAGGTAGTATCCGGTTCATCCTGATCTTCCATTATTTTTTCCTCTAACACTTCTTTATTCTTTTTCTTTCCGGCATTGAGTATCTGCTTGGCATAATCAGTATGATAGTGATGTGATTCCAAAAGCTGAATGGCCCTTTTACCCCAGTCTCTTTTGGTAAAGTGTTTTCGAAAAAGAATGTTACATTCTTCACGGATCATCCGATTGCTTTTATCAAACTCCTGTGTGCCTAAATGAAAAAGATCGGCATCGCACAGGATTTGTTCGACCAGATTTTTAGGTTGTTGCGGCATTCGGGTGGCCATGATACAACTGGAGACGCGATTGATAATGTTTTCATCTACTTTTTCCTGGCGTAAAAAGCGCTGCGCCTGTGCAACACTCTTTTCTTCATGGCGAGCGGTGTCCTCGAAGTAGCCCACGTCATGAAACCATGCGGAAACAATTACTACGAGGTAATCCTCCTCGGCTAATGCATAATGTTTCGCTATTTTATCGGCAGCGTAAACAACTTTTTCGGTATGGTGCAGATTGTGATAGAGAAAAGGCTCGTCTTTATTTTGATCGAAAATAGACTGAGCGGCTTGCCTTGCTCGTTCGATGAGCGCGTTCGAAGTGAGTTGTCTATTCATGGAAATGTGCCATATCTTCAAATTTACACGATTCTCATAACTTCAAGATCGACTCATCCGATTTACTTTAATATAGAATTGCGGCTTACAATGGGCATGTTTACCAAACACAGCGTTGTGCAGTAGGATAACTTTATCCCAATTTTAAAAGTTCAATTGTGGTCGTTGAGAAAGCTAATTTTGGAAGTGGAATTCGTTGGAAATGATGCTATGGCAACTATCCTTATTTAATCGGTGAGCGAATATAAAGCTCAAGTGTAAAAGCCATCCCTGATTTTTTCATAACCATTACATCGTTCGGCAGGCGGCTGCTGATGTTCTGACGATAGGCCACGAAGGCTTCCATTCCAATGAGTTTAGAGAAGGATTTATTATAGGCTATGCCCATATCAATATCCGTTCGTCCAAATGAACATGCTACACCGGGCTGGCGAATAAGGTAATTTCTATTCAGCGCTTCAGCCTTCGCGTAAAGTATATCGGACTTCGATGCATTATACCGCCATGCAATTTTGTAAGGGATGCTTATTTCAATTCCTGCTTTCTTCGAAAAGTTGTAATGAAATACAAAAATGGGTAATACGGTTATTCCGGTAAAACTCTTGTTTACAATCAGTCCGGCACCGATTTCTTTGTTGTTGGATTTCTTTTTGAGAAACGCAGCAGAGAACGTGTAGTTTAATGGAAAACTATTAAACTTATAATCTCCAAAATTTCCACTCTTGTTAACGTTGGTATTGAAGATCAGCCAGGATGAACTGTCAACGGCCACAATCGATCTTAGATCAGCTCCGGCATAACGAAGATTCCAATGCGATAACATTTTAATGGAGTTTTCACCATTGTCTTCAAATTCCAATTGCTCAGTGCGATATTGAGGGCTAATGGCAACCGTGAAGTTTGAGTTGTGAACAATGGGAATCCATGTCTTAAAATAGAAATCTTCCTGGGTATATACTTTTTCTTGTGAATTAACGGTGCGGTAGCTTCGTCCCGGAGCTTGCGTGTGCCGGAGAGTGATCCATTTGGAAGGCGCCATGCCATCAATGCCCGGCTTATTTACCTGACAAAAAGCCTGGCTTGACAATACGAGTAGACACGTTAAAATTCCCAGACTTTGAAATCGCCTCATCCTGATTTGATATGAATAAGCAAGTTAGCAATTATGAATGTATGGATTCATTCGAATATGTTCTACTTAGTGGTGATGTAAGATGGTCCAGTAGAAAGATAATTTTACGTGATGTTTTGCTACGCCTCAACACAACAAGTTTTATAAAGTTCCAAAGTCCATACAGAAAACTGAAATGACGGGGTAGGTGCTTTGCTACTTTAGCCGCTAATGGCCACTTCAAATTTTTTAGAATATACACGGCATGAATAACGATGTTCCGCTATTTTTAATATGCCGAAGGCTGTCAATTTATCAAATTCACTAAACACGTCTGGATATCAAGAGGAGCACGATTCGTGCATATTTCCAACTACGGTGGGTTTAGCTGGCAATACTAATTAACAAGTACACAGTGTTAAATGATCATATACTTATTAATTAATTGTATATCAGATATATAGAGTAAGAAAAAATAAAACTGTTCATATAAAACTGTTCATATTCGGTTTTCGGCTCTCACTCTTATCTATGCCACTATCGCCTCTCAAACTGACTCCAAAAGTTCCTTGACCTTTTGCGTCTGGATGACAAAAATTGCCATAATCCTTACTGAACTTTCTGTCCGGCCTGTTTTGGACGCCCAAGAATCCTAAAATCACAATTTCGGTAACGAAATAACCCCTATTAGCGCTAAACGTAACGAATTAGTTATATTATGTAACGAATACTTGCATATTTGTTACATAATGTTGTATGTTTATGCCAGATAAACAAAAAATGGCATTTGCATGTATACTGAAATCATTAAAATAATTGAAGGAGGCTTGAAAAAAGACCCGAACAAGGTGTTGCTCTATGCCCAAAAATTAGCTGAAAAGCTTTCAGCTGATGGAGATCAGCAATTGGCTAAGGGTATTAGAAATCTACTTAACAATAAGGCCATTAGTTCCCTTACAATGGAACAGCTCATTACGACTGCACCTGTTGATCAAGAGACTAGAATGAGTATTGTTGATGTCTTCAATCCTATTGAGACGGATTTTAATGTTGTCTTACCAGAAATCCTTGACAAAAAGGTTAGTGACTATATCAAGGTAATTCAACATAGAGACAAATTTAAATCGATGGGGTTAGGCGCTCAAAGTACACTGTTATTGTATGGTGCTCCTGGAGTTGGCAAAACTACAATTGCAAAATACATCTCGCTTAAGACTGGGCTACCTTTGGTAACTGCAAGATTAGATGCTGTTATCTCATCGCTATTAGGAAACACTTCAAAAAATATTAGAAAGATTTTTGAGTATGCCGACAGCAAGCCGTGCATTTTATTCCTTGATGAATTTGATGCAATTGCCAAAGCAAGAGATGATCAACATGAAATGGGAGAATTGAAGAGGGTGATAAATAGTCTACTTCAAAACATTGATATGTTCACCCAGAATAATGTACTCATTGCCGCAACTAATCATCCAGAGTTACTTGACAAAGCGATCTGGAGAAGGTTCAATACAGTAATTGAAGTTGGTCAACCTGATGCCGATGGGATTAGCAGAATTATGGAAATGTACTTAGGTGACTTTGCTGACGGCTTGGAGTCGGATAAAAAGAAGTATGAAAAACTAATTGCTCTATTTTCAAAAAAATCACCGTCTGACATACGTAATATTATTAATAATGCAATATCTCAGGCTGTTATTACTGGTAAAGAAAAAGTGAGTGCAGAAGATCTATTGATTGAGAACTTCCAATTCGATACACGTGGCAAGTTTACAAGCGAAGACTTAATCAAATATTTAAATGATAATGGAGTGCCCAAGTTACAAATAGCAGACTTGTTGAATGTTTCCATTCGTCAGATTAGAAACAACTTAAAAGATTAAAGTTATGGCAAAGAACCTCCCCATAAAAATTTTCAAAAAAAGAGATAATGACAAACTCTTGAATTACCTTCCTAGTGGCGGACCACAAGGGAAGCGATTCAAATTAAAGGGAGAGGCTGTAGATAAACGCGTGAATTATTTTCGCGGATATTTTAATGAAATCGAGACCAAAGTCAAAAGAAAAAGTGAACTAGAAAATCACTTGCCAACCGTAATTAAACTAAGAATTAATGATGACGCAATAGCAAAAACATATCGCAGTGAAATTGGAAAAATTTTCAATTTTGGAAGAAAAGTAAATATAATCGGACTCATAGGAGATAATCAGCTATTGATTAAAATAGAAGATGCGAAGGACCTTGAACAGATTAAAGAAAAGATAACTGACGTTGAACGAAATCTTCTAGGAATATCAGCAATTGAAGAGGCCAACGAGTTTAAACCGATCGTTAATGTTGAAGAAGGGATAGAAGCTGAATTAAAGGTGAGACTTATCAATTATGGAGATTATAAACTGAACGAAATTGCTGAGAAAAGTTTTGAAAAACTTTGTACTCAAGTTGGTGCCAAGTATGAAAAACTAAATTACACCAAAGATTTAATTCTCTATAAGGTCTCAAAGTTTAAACCGCAAGGCCTTATCAATTTTAACGAAAGTGAAAGCATCTTCTCAATTTCTAAAATTCCGGTTATAAAGATTACAAAAAGTGATTTCATTGAGGATGGCTCCGTCAAACAAAAGATGCCTGAAGAGGGTATTGAGTATTTTAGAATAGGTGTTTTTGATGAAGGCATTAGTGATATCGAACACCTGAAAGTATGGAAGGGAGGAAGTTTTGTAGCATTTGCTGAAGGCCAGTATGATAAATCACATGGGACGTTTGTTGCTGGTATAATAAATTACGGAGATGCGCTAGAGGGCAAGGATTGGACGGGAACAAAACCATTTAGAATTACCGAAGCAGTTATTTATCCTAACGAAAAGTTTGGATACATTGATGAGACAATGATGGTTGAGTTTATGCGCCAAGCCATCATCAAGCATCCTGAAGTTAAAGTCTGGAATTTCTCTATTGGCAATGAAACTCCTATAAGTGATAGTCAGTATTCTGATTTTGCAAAATTCCTTGATTCACTACAGGACGAATACAACATACTCATTGTAAAGGCGGCCGGCAATTGTAAAAATTTTCTTAGGATAGCCCCCCGAGGACGAATAACTGAAGCATCAGAAAGCATCAGGACTTTGGTAGTTGGTTCTATTGCCCACGAAAAGAACGAGTTTGATTTCGCGGAAGTGAATCATCCTTCACCATTTTCGATGGTAGGACCGGGAATTTCAGATGTTATTAAGCCCGATCTTGTACATTATGGTGGCAACGCAGGGATTAAAGACGGGATATCAAGAATTTCTGGAGTTAAATCATTTTCACAAGATGGTAGAATTGCAAAAGCTGTAGGGACAAGTTATTCTGCACCTCGAGTAGCAGCGTTGGCCGCTGAATTGGCTGGCTCGCTCAAGGAAGAGTTCAATCCGCTTTTAATTAAATCCTTATTAATTCACTCGTCAAGGCACCCAGAAGGATTTGATGCATTGCTGGAGGACAGATTAAATCAAATTGGTTTTGGCATGCCTAGTAAAATTGGCGATATCCTTTATAATGATCCAAACGAAGTCACACTAATATTAATGGATTCTTTAGACAAGGGATCATTTATCAAGATCATGGATTTCCCTTTTCCTGAATGTCTTGTTGAAGATGAACATTTCTATGGGCAAATTAAAATTACTTTAGTTACCGCACCCCATATGGACTCCTATCAGGGCGCGGAGTATATTCAAAGCGATATTGATGTAGCCTTAGGAACTTATTCTGAAAAGTATAGAGTGCCCGAAAATAGGAGTAATCGTAACCCGATTGATATAAGGGATTCCCAAAACTTGTTACTACAATCAATTTACAGCACTACAAAACAAAGATCTGCAACTTCTTCATTTAAAGCTGATCGGTTTATAAAGAGTTACAAGGACGGATACAGAGATCAGTTTATTCCAGTGAAAAAATGGTGTATAGACTTAGAGGAACTGACAGAAAGCAAAAAGAAAATACTTTTGCCAAAAGATCGGCTGTGGTTTCTGAAAATGGAAGCGGCTTATCGGAATAACTACGAATTAAAGATGAAGGACAGTAAAGACTCAGGGCAGGAATTTGCTCTTGTCATAACTGTAAAGGACACTAGGGGCAAAAACAAAGTGTATGATCAGGTTACAAATTTGTTATCCCAGTTCAATTTTATCCATGAAAATATAAAGGTTGATGAAAGGGTAATTGTTAAATGACAAAATGATAAATAAATAAATAAATAAATAAATAAATAAATAGCCGATAAAATAAAAAAACCCAATCACTGTTGACGCAGATGATTGGGCCATTAAGGGATTAAAGTTTTTGCGGACTTCTAGCTGAGGCTTATCACCTCAGAACTTCCCTTGTTTCGAGCCACAAAGTAATAGTTTTCAACAAACATTGCAAATGTTGCCGTAACACCTATAGTCTGGGCTGGTGTAACCTCTCTCTGCCCGAAAAAAATTGAGGACATTATTTCAATTAAAAAACATTTGCAAAAAAATGGAAAATTTAAAATTCAGTCTTGATGATGATATCATAGACATTGAGTGGACCACATTACACGGCCACACTCCTCCGAAAGAGAGAAAGTACCGGATTATTATTGATCGTGAAAAATTTATTGTTACCAAGGAGTGTATGACTGGTCGAGAGATTCTTCTACTCGCTGGGAAAACACCACCCGAACGATTCCAGCTTCGACAAAAGTTTAAAGGCGGAAAAGTAGTAACTGTTGCATACGATCAGATTGTTTGTTTTACTGAACCAGGTATCGAAAAGTTCAAGACCCTTCCACTGGATCAGACAGAAGGTGAAGTCCCACGAAGGGACTTCACTCTATTGGATGAAGATGAAGCTTACCTCGAAAGTCTTGGACTAACTTGGGAGGCCGTAAAAATTGAAACCGCTTTATGGATCTTTATCCATAATTATGGCTTGCCTGATGGATACAACGTTTCAAAAGCGCTTGTGGGGATAAGAATGAGTCCTGGTTATCCGACCGCACAGTTAGACATGCTTTATTTTTATCCACCGCTTAGTAGGAAGGATGGTCAATCAATAGGAGCGTTAAGTCTTACTCAAATTGATGGAAAGAATTTTCAACAATGGTCCAGGCACAGAACCGGTGTAAATCCTTGGCGGCCTGATCTTGACAATCTTAGCACTCATGTTCCTCTCGGTGATGTTTGGCTGCAGTTAGAGTTTGAAAAAAAACCTACAGCACATGCAATACCAGCTTAGAGTTTCGGGTAAGCATTTTCATGAACTTCAACAACACCTCTTTCCCGGAGACGGGAAAGAGGCAGTTGCTGTTGCCCTTTGCGGTAGGCTTGAAAAAAGTGGACTATCCGTCTTGCTTACTCATAAGATAGAATTAATTCCGCACGTTGAATGCGAACGACATGAAGATTACATTAGGTGGAAAACCGAAAAGATTATCCCATTGATAGAAATTGCCGCGAAACAAAACATGGCGATTTTAAAAATTCATAGTCACCCTGGGGGATACTCAAAATTCTCCGAGGTTGATGATGCTTCTGATTATGAATTTTTTCAATCAATATTTGGGTGGTGTGATTATAATGGCATTCATGGTTCGGCTGTAATGTTGCCTGATGGAAAAATTTTTGGACGAGTTTATACACCTGACTTAAAAACTTTACCATTTAATAAAATCTCAATTTCAGGTGATGGAATTTTTATCTGGGACATATCTGATAGCAAACACCTAGATGAATTCTCGTTAAGAACAGTTCAAGCATTTGGAGAAGGTACTTATGCTAAATTGAAAGGAATGAAAGTTGGTGTTGTTGGGTGCTCGGGAACTGGTAGTCCAACAATAGAGCAATTAGTAAGGCTTGGTGTTGGTTCTATCGTAATTATCGACCCCGATAAAGTTGAGAAAAAAAATCTCAATAGGATTTTAAATACAAAAATGAAAGATGTTGATGGAGGCCGTATGAAAGTTGAAGTCCTTTCTTCTGCTATTGAGGATATGGGCTTAGGAACAAAAGTTATTTCATTTGCAGTAAACCTATTTGATAGCAAGGAAGCTTTAGATCAGCTTATTTCCTGTGATGTAATTTTTGGATGCGTTGATAGCGTGGACGGAAGGCATTTGTTATCACAACTCACAAACTTTTACTTGATACCGTATTTTGACATTGGAGTTAGATTAGACGCTGATGGCAAAGGTGGTATTGAAAGCATCCTTGCAACTATTCATTACATACAACCCGGGTGTTCAACTCTTTTAAGCAGAGGTCTATACACTGAGAAAAGATTGTTCGATGATGGGTTGTTGCGACAAGATCCAGATGAATTTGCTAAGAGAGAGAAAATGGGTTACGTTCATAATGTGAACGTTGAGCGTCCAGCTGTAATAAGTATCAACATGCAAATTAGTAGCATGGCTGTGATTGAATTGTTGAATAGGCTCCATTCGTTCAAGGATGATGCACCTACAAGTTACGCAAAGGTCATGATGGATTACTGCGGTGGTTGCATTGAAAATGTAATGGAAAGAGCTTTTACTCAGGATCCAAGCTCCTCAAAATGGGTAGGTAGAGGAGATTATAAGCCCTTTTTAAGAATGCCTGAATTGTCGATATGAAATTTATCCGTAAAATAGCAGAGTGGTTTAGTAAACAATATGACCTTTACGCTTCTCGAAAACTCAAGTTCGAATTGGTGGATGATTTCCCTGAGGTAATTCCTGAAAAGAAGATATTAGTTCTGTCTGAAGGCTATGAGCCAGATAGCCTAGCATTTAAGTGTCCATGTGGATGCAATTCAGATATCTACTTGAATCTACTGGAAGATGCCGAACCACGATGGAATTTTATCATAACAAAAAATGGCAATATTACCATTAGCCCCTCAATCTGGCGAAAGATTGATTGCCGTAGCCATTTCTTTATCAGAGATGGAAAGATAGAATGGGTTTTCAAAACAAATGAGGCTGTAAAAAGTCATCGCTGAAATGGAAAACTCAAGCCGCAAAAGCCAACGCTTTTTAGTACATTTTTTATTGTCGCATAAGATATCGTTTCGAGGTTTTACGACATTGCCAGCTCGTCCTTCACTTCAGTAATCAATTTCAATTTTTCTTCTGGAACTTTACTTACTTCAGGTTTAGCATGCATCGATTCTTTAAAGACTGCGATTGCTTTTTTCTTATCACCGCGTTGTAGAAATTCATTGGCTTGATGAATGGATTCGTTAAAACTAAACGGTGCTCTTATTTCCGGTAGGTTAAGATTGATACCACGCGTTGTCAGCATCTTCGAAATAGTATAAGCCCGCATAGATGGGTCTTGGTACGGCCGGCATAAGTCCATGATGTCATCTTTCTTCAGGTCGCGATTAAGCCAGTCTTTTTCGTTTTCTTTGTCAATGAAGACAGGCATTCTTTTTTTGCTATTGTGGACATACTCCATGATCGAGTTTGCCTGACATGTCAACAATGTGTAACTATAATAATACTCACCGTTAGCAGGATTTTTCCAGCGCGCATATAGACCTGCCATGGATCTTACTTTTTGATCTCGGAATGTTACATAGTAGGGAACCTTAATAGTTCCCGCCTCATCGAGCCATCGCCATTCAAAAAAACCCGTAACAGGAATTAAACAACGTTGACCGTTTTTAATAGCATCGCGGAAGGATGGTTTCTCCCACATCTCTTCGTGAATGCAATTAAGTGTATTGAGCCGGTCTTTCATGGCCTTTGCTTCGTCCTTTTGGAAAAACGGTACTAGGCCCCAGCGAAACATCTTGAACTTGTCAGGTTCTCCTGCAGTCAGAACATGCGTTGGAAAATAATCAAAACCATTTTCGTAATACCTTTCATGCACAGCTTCATTATTATAAGCGCTGAGAAATCGCTGATACCATCGCATCTCGGTTAACTCTTCTTTGGTGAGATTAGCAGGTAGTGCATTCTTTTCATTATACTTCATCATTTGCATTCCCAACTCACTGGAATTGTCCATACCGATGGCCTTAAGAGTATCATCTTTCTTGAGCATGATGGTGAACTTCTCTTTGATCAATTCCATTTCTTCAGTAATGGATTGGAACGAGGCTTCGTAGTGGGCCATCAATTCGTTGTACTTCTGTTCTTCTGATTTAAAGTAGCACATAAAAACTTTGTCGTTGTCACTTAAATTTAAGCATTACCTATTCCTTAAAAGTGATAATTCATCTGAAATTTCTGCCATCCGGAAAGATTTTTCCCTGAATGCCGGTTCCCGAATGTTTTTTATCAAGAAATGGAGAACTGGTTTCATCAGACCGCGACTTTGGCGCTGGAGTTAGATGTTCATCGGTTGTCGAGGTTAGTTTCCCTAATAAACGGGAGGCATTATGACACCTTTTCACGATCACATGAATCACTTCACCTTCTCGTTGCAGCTCGCCTTCAACCATCAGTAGTTTCGATTGAATAATCTCTTTTCGATACTTGTCAAAGTTTTTTTGAAATACCACTAAGTTCATCGTTCCCGTTTCATCTTCAAGGGTGATAAAGCAAACGCCTTTTGCTGTTCCGGGTCTTTGACGGACTAAGATTAAACCTGCGACTTTGACTTGGTTGCCATGTTTAGCAGATACAAGTTCGCTTGCAGAAAGTATTTTAAGCTGCGAAAGTTCTGGTCGAATGAAGCTTACTGGATGTGCTTTAATAGATAATGAAGTTGATGCGTAGTCATGAACAACATGCTCCGACAATGTCATACCGGGGAGATTAATATCTGACTCCGCTTGTTGATGGTCTTGCTGAACAAGCGCGTTGCGTTGGTGATCTTTTGTTGATACATGCCACAATGCATTACGCCTATCAAACCCCATTGATCGAAAAGCATCCGCGTCTGCGAGACGTTCAAGGACCGCTTCAGTAAGACCTGCTTCTCTTAGTTCGTGAACTGAGTTATATTGATTCTTCCTACCTGCAATCAGCACCTTCATGTCATCCTCTCTCATACCACGGACTTGACGAAAACCTAACCGAAGTGCGTAAAACTTTCCTGCCTTACCTTCCAGTTTGTTGTCCCACTCAGAATAGTTGACATCAACGGGTAACATCTTGACGCCATGTTTCTGCGCATCGATGATAATTTGAGCGGGTTGATAGAATCCCATCGGCATACTGTTGAGCAATGCACATGCAAAGATGTCGGGGTAGTAACATTTGATCCATGAAGAAACATATACAAGTAGTGCAAAGCTTGCCGCGTGACTTTCCGGAAAACCATAACTGCCGAAACCTTCCAGTTGTCGGAATACACGTGCGGCATATTCAGGACTGTATCCTTTAGCTACCATCCCTTTGATGAGCTTCTGCTCAAAATAGGAGATTTTTCCTTTTGCTTTGAATGTCGCCATGGCTCTTCGTAGTTCATCAGCTTCTGTTGGCGAAAACCCAGCTGCGACAATTGCTATTTTCATTGCCTGTTCCTGAAAGAGAGGGACTCCAAGTGTTCTTCCTAGAATTTCTCTAAGCTCTTCTGAAGGGAATTCAACAGGCTCTTCACCGTTTCTTCGTCTTAAATATGGATGAACCATATCACCTTGAATTGGACCTGGCCGCACAATGGCAACTTCTATCACTAGATCATAAAAACATTTTGGTCGAAGTCTAGGTAACATAGATTGCTGCGCACGACTTTCAATTTGGAAAACACCAACGGTATCTGCATGACTGATCATCTCATACACAACAGGATCATCTTGCGGAATGTTAGCCAATGTCAGGTCAATTCCATAGTGCTTCTTTGCCAGATCAAATCCTTTTCGAATGCAGGTCAGCATACCCAGGGCAAGTACATCGATCTTTAAAAAGCCAAGAGCTTCAATATCATCTTTGTTCCATTCAATGTTTGTCCGATCTTCCATGCGGGCATTGATGACAGGGCAGAGGTCAGAAATCTTTCCTTGAGTGATTACGAAGCCACCCGTGTGTTGCCCCAGTTGGCGAGGGAAGCCCATGAATTGTGAAGTGAGCTGCAAAACCTTGCGAGTGATTTTGTCATCTGGGTTTAGACCTTGATCAATGATCCGTTGACGATCAAATCCCTCTTCTTCAAAATCCCAAATCAATCCAGCAAGTTGACCAATGGTATCAACCGATAATCCCATTGCTTTCCCAACATCTCGAATTGCGCCCTTATGATGTTGCTGTGTTACCGTAGCCACAATAGCTGAACGCTCACGTCCATACTTTTGATAGATGTATTGCATGACCTCTTCTCTGCGTTCATGTTCGAAGTCAACATCAATATCGGGTGGCTCATTGCGAGCTGAAGAAATAAAACGTTCGAACAGTAAGTCGAACTTCGATGGATCAACAGACGTGATACCCAAGCAATAGCACACTGTAGAATTGGCTGCCGATCCACGGCCCTGACAAAGGATATGTTTACTGCGAGCATACCTTACAATGTCATATACGGTAAGAAAATACTCTGCATAATTCATTTCTTGGATGAAGGTCAATTCATGATTGATGTTGTTCTTTATTTTATCGGGGATATCGCCATATATTTTCTTTGCACCATCCCATGCGAGGTAAGTAAGTTCTTCTTGCGGAGTTCTGCCCTCACTCGTGATCTCGTTTGGATATCGATACTTTAATTCATCCAATGAAAACTTGCAAGCATTTGCAATCAGTTGAGTGTTGTAAATGGCATCGGGATATTGACGGAACAAACGTTCCATTTCCTTAATCGGTTTAAGGTGACGCTCTGCATTAGGGTACAGCTTAAAACCAGCGTTGTAAATCGTGCATTTCTCGCGAACACAAGTGACTACATCCTGAAGTTCCCTTCGATCTGGATCGTGATAGTGTACATCATTTGTGGCAACCATTGGGACGCGCACTTTTTTCGAAAGTTGTAAGATGCGATGAAGATGTTTTGCGTCATCGCCATTGTACCTCCGAGTAGCGCCAATGTATAGATGGTCACCAAACGCACTTTGATATTCTGCGAGCACAGTCTTAAATGAATCTTCAAAATCAAAATGCGCGTTGAGTGAATCTGGAGGAATAGCAATCAGGTTTAGTCCTTTAGCATACGCGTAAACATCTCTTTTGTATAAGTCACATTTCCCTTTTTCAGTCCGTAAGTTTCCGAGTGTGAGTAACCCGGAAAGATTTGCGTATGCATCGATGTTGGTTGGTAATGCTATAAGACTAGGTCCATCAATCAAGTCGAGTCGGGCACCTGGGATAATCCGAATACCAACTTTTTTTGCTGCGACATGGCCCCGTACAATTCCAGCTAAGGTGTTTCTATCTGTGATTGCAATGGCATTATGTCCAAAAGCCGCGGCTTGTTCTACCAGTTCTTCCGGGTGCGATGCGCCCCGCAGAAAACTGAAGTTACTGGTGACTTGTAATTCTGTATAGCTCATTTGATCTCAGAAAAAAAAACCGTGAATGAACCATTGATAGATCTTATCGTGATAATGTCCCAGTCGAAACAACCAGTATCGATGGCCGTGTTCATCCTCAACACAGTAGTAGTCGCGATGCTCACCTTGTTCGATCCACCATTCCTGCTCGATTCGTTCAGGGCCGTCCGCTTTGACTATATTGTGTACTTGGTCTTTGTACCTAAATAGCATTGGCGGATAATCCGGTATCGGAGCGGATACTTCAATGCGCTGAGGCAAATGAAGAATGTGCATCGGCCTTGGCCGGTCATCGCGCCATTGTGTTTTTGCTTCTTCGATAAGTGAGGAAGCCAGCTTAAATGATCGGTCCGGCCAGTAATGTTCTTCAGGTAAAAAACGGTGAACCTGATTTATGCCAACTTTACTTGCTATTCGATCAATTAGCTCGGACAATCTTTCATCGTCCAATCCTCCTGAATCTTCCCACATCTTCTCTTGTTGCGCTAAATGGTCTTCAACATTCACTGCGTCCAACAGAAATAGCTCAATACCCAACGCAGGTTCAATGGAAGATAATTTTAGTTGAAAGAGTTTGTACAAGTGGGGAACGTGATGGGAGGGACGATTTGTAGCAATCTGCACCACTTCGACTTTTCCATCCACTCTATAACCTTTCAACACAGCAACGCGCAGACCTTTTTGTTCCTGTTGAAGCCGGAGACAAAGTTTTTCGAGTAATTGTTGTAGTGCAAATTCGATACCTGATAGTGTCACAATAGGTTCTAGCGATGGTAAACGCTCCTGATAAGGTTCCGGTGGAATTACGCCTTCAATGAATTCCTTTTCACTTCCAGTGGCTTTGTCGAGTTGGTGAAGAAACAATGGACCAAATCTTCTGCGTAAAGCTGTTCGTGGCATTTTAATGAACTGGCGAATTTGATGCAGGCCAAGTTTATGAAGCCGTGCAATACTTTCAGGTTCAAGTCGAAGCGCTTCCGGAGGAAGGTCCATCAATGCATCCAAATGATTACCTGATTCGACTATGGTTAATTGCCTTTGCGAAAATCGAGCAATACCCCATGCAACCCTAATGGTGTCAGCCATTGCCCCGCAGATATCGTATCCACGGGCCGAAAGGCGATCCATAATATGTTTTAAATAGTTTTGTTCACCACCCCATAGATGTGCGCAGCCGGTGACATCCATGGTTAATCCATCAGGCAAATCAACTGCAACGGTGGGAGTGAAGCGAATACACCATTCAGCAAGGCGTTGTAACAACTTCTCTGGTAATTCAGGTTTGTCGTCAAGTACTTCCAAATCGTGAACGAACGCCCGTGCATCAGCGACAGTCATTCCTTTTCCTATACCTTTTTTCTGAGCTGCGCTATTGACGGCACTCACGATCATTCTGCCGTGATCTTTAGTCCGAAGAACAAGAGGCAACGATTTTAGCTGCGGCTGGCGAAGAGAATACCAGTCCGTAGGTAGTTGACGGAACCAGATGGAAACAAAACGTTGCTGCATCTCATCCCGCTTTCATATGGTGGCTATCGGCTACGAGAGGGGCACTGTGAACCGGCACAAATACTCCACCTTTCCAGTGAATGTTCCAAGCACCTGGTTTGCCATTGCGTATTTTTAGTAACTCAACTTTCCATCCAGGGTATCCAATGCCTGGAAGATCTTCCAAGGCCTCGCTTGGTAATGATGAAATCTTCCAACGCGATACAAATGCAGTTGTTCCTGGATTACGTACTTGGTGTCGAAGAACAAAACCTGTCGCTTGACTTTGCTCAACAGCAAGCTGAAGTCTTCGTGATTGTGTAAAGTCAATGTTCCTAATCTCGCCAATAACCGTTGTCAGCGCAGCACACTTCAATGCTTCATCCATTGACCACAAAACATCCTTTTCGTTTTTCAGATCGAGGAAAATAAATCGTTCTGGACTCAGTCCGAGGGTTTTCAATGCAGGAGGAAATAGTGTACGCGATGCGCTAATCCACAAACCCGTTCCTTTATTTTGCATGATCGAGGAAATAAGACCGCTGACAAATCCACATGTTGCCGCAGCATCTTCAGGTTGAGTGGATAAGAATTCGTGAACAGCGCCTAGTGGAAAGGATCGATTTGGGAAAGCATCAAGCATAGAACCAAGTTCCATGTCGAGTTTCGTGTTGTTAGAAGGACAAAAACGCTGCAGCCGGAGTATGTCCGATTGTAATTGTGAGAAAATTTCCGACCGTTTGTCAAGTACCATTTATTAATGCCCTCCATGCCATTAGTCACAAGCGTTTTTTCTTCAGATGCTTAAGCTGTGTTGAATTTTTTTATAGAGAACCAAGTATTTCACGACACTTGTGATTCTGCCTGATTTAATTTAAACTAATTATATTAGTTTAAATGCAAATGTATATAACTAATTATATTAGTTATTGAACGCGACTCAATATAATTGTAACTTCCTGTTTATCAGCCAAAAAGCTTGGACTTTAGGTCGTTAAACACAACAGGAATCAAGAATATCAACAGACATGAAGGCGATCTCACCCTAAAGATGAGTTAATCAATAAAATGCATATCTTCGAAGTCCTACCCATTATGGGCAGGGAATCTATTAAGCGGGCAATTATTCAGACGGAATGGTTGCCCGTTTTTTTTTATAGCGCTTCCAATACCAAATAAGCTGATTGAAAAAAATGCCCCACACTGATTTTCACAATGCAGGGCAAACGATGGGCTCGCTATATGGTTGTACTACTAAATCGTTGTGTTTATAGATTGTTGAGAAATCTTTTAATGCATACAACTGGTATTAACGAATAATCGAAATTAGAGATTATTAAAGATCTTTCAAAACGTGTCATCTACCACTATCATTCATTTTGTTTGTCTTTCAGATAATGCTCAAAAAACGGATCAAGAAAGAATGGTCCCCATGACCAGACAGTAATAATGCCTTCCAGTTTATCCCATGTTCTTCCCGCGCAATGCACGGGTATTTTAACTGGTTTACCTCCTGCATATTTAAGGAGCACAGCTTGTTCAAGCTTATTCAACTTACTGAATTTCGTTTCATAAGATGGTCGATTTAAATCGACTACAGCCTGAATTGCAATGTCAATTATTCGTTTTGTTATTTTAGGTTTGGACCAGGCGTAAAGATGATGTGCCAAATGCTGCATCCCGCGTGGTACATTGTTCATTTTAGTCATCATATAACTGATTGCTAGTTTGTCAATGAGTTGTTTGTTTTTTTTGAATCTTGGATAAAAGTAATCGTACCAATGTCTCACGTTAAGATCATCAAGAAAACTAATTAATCCCAAGTCAAACAACTTAGGTCTATGGGTCTGTAGTCTTTCAAAGAATATTCGTATTTCAGCAGTAGGGCTTCCTAAGAATACACATATTGAAAGCCATTTTTTATTCTCCCATAAAACCTTGAACAATTCCTCAGCCTGTCTACTAATGGTAGATGAAGATATAATACCTAAGTCATCCAGTATCAAAAGTGCTTTTTCTTTTCCATCTCTTTTGATTCGAGCATGGATTTCCTTAACGCAACTTTCAATTTCCAGTGGTTTACGATTCGCAATTTTCTTATCAAAGCCATAATCTTTCCCGTTTATTGTTGAACCATATTTATCGAACATTTCCATTTCCAATACGTCACCGCGCATGTTTACATAGGCGATAGAATATTTACTGTTTCTCGCAATCATCTCCTTTGATAGTTTTAAAGCAAATGAAGTCTTGCCAAATCCTTTATAATCACCAGTAAAAACTAACGCTGGACCTTTGAGCTTGGTCATGATTTCTTGTAGCTCAACCTTTCGATTTAGGTATTGTCTTCCTGTGACTGGCTTCTTAAATTCGAAAGGCGATGTTCTATGAAGAGCGAGAAAAGAATCAGGAAACTTAACTTTTTTAAAAAACGCTTTGGCTTCATCGTGTTTACGTTTCATAGCGGGGGAATTTGCTATTTCCTCCATTTTCTTTTTCGACATTCGCTTCGACTTTGGTGGAACATCGGATTCAGCTGAGATGGTCGCTGATTTTTGCTTTTTATCAGGAAGCTTTGCTTTTTTAAAAAATTCTTTAGCCTCTTCGGCTTTACGAACCATAGACGGAGCATTCAGAAGTTGTTGCTCATCGAGCTCTGACATTGGCTTCGGCTTTAAAATTACCTCAGCTTTCATTTTTATGTCTTCTGACCTTCGCTTATTTTTCGATTTCATAATGGCGATTGATATAATGGGTGATCATAAAATTCATTGATGTTCAAAAGTTTAAATGAGATGTCATTGTACATTTGAGAATGTGATTTATGGAAGTGTCCATAATACCAGAACGATGGCCTTAAGCCCAATTCGATTAAGTAAAGCATTAATCTTGCGTGGTCGGTTCGATCCGTCAAGATGTCCCATTTAAGATCTTCATCTATTCTTAAGAACCCAAACACAATTGGGTCAAGATCGAATGGATAAACTCCCAGTGGAGCGGAATGGGTTACAACGATGTCAAGAGTCGTAATTGGTTTCAGGACTTTTGAAAGAATTCCTTCATCAAAGAAAAATATTTCATTCTTCCAATAACTGCTATTTTCAGCTCTATGTAATCTGTCATTAGAAATTGATCCGCCAACGAATAGAATATTTAGCCTGTAAATTTCCAATAGAGTATAATCTTTCAAAAACTTCAAATTCGAAAATCTATTTTCTGAATTAAAAGCTGAAGGATTATCATGGTTACCTCGAATGACAAACATCATCACATTGTTGCGTACACATACATTGTTAAGACTAGCCAGCTGCTCATCTTCCTTCTTAAGAAACCCAATACCAAAATCTCCGACCTGGATAATGGTCGAGTCCTTGATCTTGTTCTGAACAATTGCAAAGGATAGCCAAACAAAATCGGCATGAAGGTCCCCTAAGAAGTATAGTCTTCCATTAGCCATAATAAAATGTATTAAGGTTGAACTTCTTTCCGATCCGAAATTTCGAAGCGCTTATCAAATTAAGTCTTCGAAATTTTCATTTACAACTTTCGAGAGCGGCTAACAAAAATGTGGAAGCAAGAATCAGAAGTGCTAGGGTAAATCAGAAGGGGTAGGGTAAACCAGTAAGCAGAGCATAAATTTTATAATGACCTGACAGACATTTTTGTAATGAGAAATTTGAATCTCTAAACCAGAAGTGGTGGGGCGTTTGCTGGATTTGAAAATATTTTTGATTTTTTGAATTATATATATATTAGTTAAGCATTATTTAGCCTACTTCCGGTTAACAGGGACAAGACCGCTCGATTAAATATTGAACTTTCAAAAGATGTTCAACCTCATGTCATTTGACAAAAATACGTCCGGCAAAAGAAGGTGAACCTTGCCAAAACGCTCAAAATCTTGCACTTGCCTTCAGCAAATTCCTTTCATTTGTAGCCCATTTCTGCTAATTTTAGCGAAGTCCATTGTTATACTTAGGAACTAAGAAACGGGCGGGTCTTTGGTTAATTTAATGATGTAGCATCTTCTTTGTGAAAGAATCTCAAACCCGTAAAGACATTATTGACATCAAGCTAAAGGCTGCCGGATGGAATCTATCAGACCGAAGTCAGGTCGTAGAGGAGTATGATATTGAAGTGGGTTTGCCTGAAGGGGTAGAAGAACCAAAAACACCTTATCAAGGTCATCAGTATAGTGATTACGTTTTGTTCGGCAAGGATGGTAAGCCGTTAGCAGTTGTAGAAGCAAAGAAAACGGCAAAAGATGCGGCCATTGGTCGCGAACAGGCCAAGCAGTACTGCTATAATATTCAAAAGGTACGTGGCGGTGATTTATCATTTTGCTTCTATACCAACGGTCATGATATATTCTTCTGGGATCTTGAAAATTATCCGCCCAGAAAAGTGTTTGGGTTTCCGACACGTGATGACCTCGAACGACTTCGTTACATCCAAAAATCAAAACGAGCTCTTGCGTCTGAATTAATCAATACACGAATAGCAGGTCGTGATTATCAGTTGCAAGCCATCCGATCAGTGCTTGAGGGTGTTGAGAAGAAGAGACGGAAGTTCCTTCTTATCATGGCGACAGGAACCGGGAAGACACGGACGTGCATAGCATTGGTGGATGCATTGATGAAAGGTGGATGGGCAGAGCGAACCTTGTTTCTCGTTGATCGAATTTCCCTCCGTGAGCAAACCTTAGGCGAGTTCAAAGCTCATCTTCCCAATGAACCTCGTTGGCCCAAGGATGGAGAGACTGAAATCTCAAAGGATAGAAGAATCTATGTGTCCACCTATCCAACTATGCTCAATATCATACGCGATAAGGAAAATTCTTTATCACCTCACTTCTTTGATTTGATCGTGGTGGACGAAAGCCATCGTTCGATCTATAATACCTACCAGGAAATCTTAGACTACTTCAATACCATCACTCTGGGCTTAACAGCAACACCAACAGATGCCATTGATCACAATACATTTAAGTTGTTCGAGTGTGAAGATGGCGTACCCACATTTGCTTATTCTTACGATCAGGCCGTATACAATATTCCTCCTTACCTCTGCAATTTTCAGGTAATGAAAATCAAAACGAAGTTTCAGGAGGAAGGCATCAACAAACGAACCATCTCCCTTGAAGATCAGAAGAGTTTAATCCTGGAGGGCAAAGAAGTAGAGGAAATTAACTTCGAAGGAAGTGATATTGAAAAATCGGTTGTTAACAAAGGAACGAATGCACTCATCGTTCGTCAGTTCATGGAGGAGTGTATTAAAGATCCGAACGGAGTACTTCCGGGCAAAACGATTTTCTTTTGCATGAGCATGAATCATGCGCGAAGATTAGAGCAAATATTTGATGCGCTGTATCCTGAATACAATGGTGAGCTTGCCAAGGTATTGGTTTCGGATGATCCGAGAGTTTATGGCTCTGGTGGTTTACTCGATCAGTTTAAAACCAGAGACATGCCACGCATCGGAATCAGTGTGGACATGTTGGATACGGGTATTGACATCCGTGAACTGGTGAATCTTGTTTTTGCGAAGCCTGTCTACTCATACACGAAGTTCTGGCAAATGATTGGTAGAGGAACTCGCTTGCTTGAACCAACCGCTATTAAGCCTTGGTGCAGTGAGAAGGATGTATTTCTGATACTTGATTGTTGGGACAATTTCGAATACTTCAAAATCAATCCAAAAGGTAAGGAGCTAAGATCTCAAGTACCTCTGCCAGTACGTTTGTTTGGATTTCGGTTAGATAAGATTGAAGTATCTCTTGAATTAGGTAAACAGGACTTAATAGCGAAAGAAGTTACCAGACTACGAAAGCAGATTAAAGATCTGCCTCAAAATTCAGTCACCATCATGGATGCCAAGTCATCATTACAGCGCCTGGATGATGATAACTTCTGGACGAAGCTGGATGACAAGAAGATTGATTTTTTAAGAACGACCGTAAAGCCCTTACTTCGAACCGTTTCAAATACCGATTTCAAAGCCATGCGTTTTGAAAAAGATATCGTTGAGGTTTCATTGGCGCATTTAAAACAAGAGAATGAAAAGTTTGAAGCATTAAAAGAAAGCATCATTGAAGAGATTGCCAGGCTTCCGCTTTCAATCAATACAGTTGCATCGCAAGAAGAACTGATTCGTAAAAGTCAGACCAATCATTTTTGGGCAACGGTAACAGAAGAAGGTTTTGATCAATTGATTGATAAGTTGAGTCCGCTCATGAAATTGATTGAGTCTTTTGTTGTGCCACTCGGTCCGGCTGCTTTTGATCTAAGAGACGAACTCTATGCTAAAGAGTATGTAGAGTTCGGGCCTCAGCACGAAGCATTGAGTGTAGCGAAATATCGTGAGTTGGTCGAGAAACGAGTGAACGAACTTGTATCAAAGAATGCCATTCTTCAGAAAATTAAAGACGGCAGGACCATCACTGAATTTGAAGCCGAAAAGCTCGCAGATCAATTACACGAAGAACATCCCCATATTACCATTGACTTACTTCGCAGAGTTTACAATCATAAGAAAGCAGAGTTGCTTCAATTCATTAAACACATTTTAGGAATTGAAGTATTGGAAAGTTTTCCTGAAACAGTTTCAAAATCTTTTGACCAGTTCATTTCCAACCACAGCGATTTAACTTCGAGACAATTGCAGTTTCTGGAATTACTGAAAGGTTTTATCCTTGAAAAAGGCGATCTTACAAAAAAGAATTTAATTGAGTCACCCTTTACGATGCTGCACCCCGAAGGCATCCGTGGAGTTTTCAATCCTAAGCAGATAGAAGAAATTTTCGGGTTCACACAACGACTAGTAGCGTAACCAATGCTCCAATCCAATCAAATATTAAAATCCCTCATTGATAAGCTCTGGAATAACTTCTGGAGCGGTGGCATTTCAAACCCACTTACGGCCATTGAGCAGATTACCTATTTAATTTTCATGAAGCGGCTGGATGATCTTGAAGCGAAGCGTGAACGTGATGCCGAGTTTACAGGAGAAAAGTATACTTCACGCTTTAGCGGAAAATATAAAGTGCCGGGAAGCAGCGACAGTATAAGCAAAGAGAAATTGCGCTGGAGTAATTTCAGACGAATGCCAGCGGAAGAAATGTTGCTTCATGTACAGACAAAAGTATTTCCTTTTCTGAAAGAGTTGAATACAAAAAATGATGGAGCAATTGTAGGCTTAGGTTCCTTCACCCGATCAATGGCCAATGCTGTGTTCATTATGCCCAAGCCTTCTCTATTGGTAGAGGCAATCAATATCATTGAACAGATATTTACTGAGATAGAAAAGGATGCAAGCGAAGGCGGTCAGGCTTTTCAGGATATACAAGGTGATGTGTATGAAATGTTGTTGAGCGAAATTGCGTCTGCCGGAAAAAACGGACAGTTCCGCACTCCACGACATATTATTAAACTAATGTCTGAGCTGGTTGCACCTCAACTTGGACAACGTATTGCCGATCCTGCCTGTGGTACAGGTGGATTTTTATTGGGTGCTTATCAATACATACTCACCGACCTCGTTCGCAAGAAGAACCCAAAGAAATTAATTAAAGACGAAGATGGCTTTGAGCGCGGTACAATGAGTGCGGTGCTTACAGAGAAAGTAAAAAACATTTTGGAAGACAGCTTCTATGGTTTTGACATAGACACCACCATGGTACGACTTGGTCTTATGAATTTGATGATGCACGGTATTGATAATCCTCACATTGACTATAAAGATACGCTCAGCAAAAGTTTTAATGAAGATGGGCACTATGATGTGATCATGGCTAACCCGCCTTTTACCGGCAACATTGATAAAGGAGATATTAACGAAGGCCTTAAACTCCCCACCACCAAAACCGAATTACTTTTTACTGAACGCATCTTTACCATGCTGAAGATGGGTGGCACAGCAGCGGTGATTGTACCGCAAGGTGTTTTGTTTGGCAGTGGCAATGCGTTTATAATGGCGCGCAAGAAAATGGTAGAAGAAGCCGAACTGAAAGCGGTGATTACTTTACCCAGCGGAGTATTTAAACCCTATGCTGGAGTAAGCACTTCTATTTTAATTTTCACCAAAGGAGGCGAAACCAAAAACACTTGGTTCTATGACCTACAAAGTGATGGTTACAGTTTAGACGACAAGCGCAACAAACTTGAAGGTAATGGTGACTTACAAGATATCGTATCACGTTACACTAAACGTGATGTAAAGAAAGATAAGGACAGAACACAAAAATATTTCTTTGTACCTAAGCAAGAACTGACAGCCAACGATTATGATTTGAGTTTGAGTAAGTATAAGGAAGAGGTTTATGAGGAGCTTAGCTTTGAAAGTCCAAAAGTCATATTCAAGAAGCTAGATAAAATTGAAAAGAATATTTCGGATACACTTTTAGAATTGAAAGAATTACTTTAATGGAAAGGGAGAAGTTATCATCGGTAATTGAAGTTCTTGAGTCGGGAGCAAGACCAAAAGGTGGTGCAGTGGAATATCAAGCTAACACAATACCTAGTTTAGGGGCCGAGCACCTTAATGATTTTGGCGGCTTTAAATTTGAGAAAGTAAAGTATGTACCAAAGTCATTCTTCAATGATATGACAAAGGGAATTATTACTAGAGGTGATATTTTAGTTGTTAAGGATGGTGCAACAACAGGCAAAGTAAGTCTTGTTGATGATTCATTCCCGTTTGAGAAAGCTGCAATTAATGAGCACGTTTTTTTATTGAGAGTACTCAAGGACCGTGCGTACAATAGATATGTTTTTCATTTTTTGAAGTCTCCAATAGGTCAAATTGAAATTCAAAAAGATTTTAGAGGAGCAACGGTTGGGGGAATTTCAAGGAGATTTATCGATCTTATTAAATTGACAATTCCTCCAATACAAGACCAAATCCGCATTGCCAATATTTTAAGCAAAGCCGAGGCACTGATCAGCCAGCGCAAAGAAAGCCTTCGCCTCCTTGATCAATTTTTGAAGAGTACTTTTTTGGAGATGTTTGGGGATCCGGAAAGGAATGAGCGAGGGTGGAGCGAAATTAAGTTAAATGAAATATTGATTGATATCAAAGCCGGCTGGAGTCCTGTTTGTGAAGACCATCCACGCGAGAATGAAAGTCAATTGGCTATTCTAAAACTTAGTGCGGTTACTTATGGTGAATTTGATCCGAATGCAAACAAGAAACTAAAACCTGAAACGGAAGTCAAAAAAAGAGTTGAACCCAACAAGGGAGATGTTCTTTTTTCAAGAAAGAATACTCTTGAGTTAGTGGGAGCAACTGCTTATGTACTTAGGAATTATCCAAACTTACTTTTACCTGATACAATTTTTAAATTGGAGTTTGATAAATCAAAAGTTGATGGCATATTTTTATGGAAACTTCTTTCTAACAAAAGTGTGAGGGGTGGAATGCAAAAATTAGCAACAGGCAGTGCGGGTTCGATGCCTAATATTTCACAAGAAAGATTATTATCATTTAAAATAATTCTTCCCCCATACAAAATCCAAACTAAGTTTGCACAGATCGTAGAGAAAACTGAAGCTCTCAAAGCCCACTATCAAACCAACTTACAAGAGTTGGAGAATTTGTATGGCAGCTTGAGCCAGCGGGCTTTTAAAGGTGAGTTAAACCTGAAATAGCATGAAACTTTTAAGACTGAAAATTGAAAGACGATTTAGAAGTCTTCCGGAAGGATTCGAAGTGCATTTTTCAAGTGATGATTTTCAATCAATTTCAAATGACCCTATTTGTTTAGTTGGTATCAATGGTTCAGGAAAATCTAATGTCTTAGAAGCTCTCGCTGAGATATTTGAATATCTCGATTTGTATTTTTTGGATTATATAAACCATACTGGCGAGGTTGCTACAATCGACCAGTTTATTGTAGAGTACTTATTGCCAATCGAGTACGTGAATTCGGGATTGTTTTCCAGATCAATTAATTTAGGGAATCTGGAATTCGCCCATATTAAAGTCAAAAAGCTATCTGGCCGTGCCCCTATGTTTTCTGAAATCGTTGATGGACAAGATGTTCATCTGACGGCCAAACCAGAACTTTTGCCAACTAGGGTTATTGGTTATTCATCAGGACAAAATGAATTGTTGAGTATTCCCTTTAAAAAACTAAATTTTAAATATTATCATTCAGTACGAGAAGGGCAAAAAACTCGCACGTATAGAAGTTATACGACTCCACCAAGATTGACTTATATGAGTTATGAAGATAGTCCACTCGTACTTCTATGCAATTATATTATGCAGGATGAGCAAGAGATTGATGGAATTAAATCGAAAATTGGAATTGAGGGAATTCATAGTTTTGAATTATTCATAAGTACAGATTTTAGGCAACAAAATTCTATAGGTGTTACTGCTGATTTACAAAGATTGATAGACTTTTTCAAGAACAATGTTACTGAAGCCTTGTATTCAACAGAAGATACCAGCAGGCTAAAATTTGTTGTTAATAACGAATTGAAATTTAAATTTAGGAGCCAATTCCCTGATGCTTCAAGTTTATTTAACGCATTGTCATGGCTAAGCTTTCTAAATATGAACGGCATTCCCATTAATAGAATGTCAAAGCTATTGTACTCATCAGATAGCGCCTATATGAGGTTTCGACCGTTTGATTATGAACCAAATTATAAGCTTTTTACAATTGACAATATTAAGGTAAAGAAGACAGGTGTTGAGCAGCCAATTGATTACAGAACTCTTTCTGATGGTGAACACCAATTTGGATTTATAGTAGGGCTACTATCTATTTTCAAACTTGAATCTACCCTTTATCTATTAGATGAACCTGAAACACATTATAATCCTAAATGGAAGTATACTTACCTTGAGACTATTAAACAGACAAGAGTTAGTCTTAAAAACCAAATTCTACTTACCACTCATGATCCTGTTTTGATATCCGGTTTAAGCAAAGAAAATGTTATTGTTTTTCGAAAGCCTGAAACAGATCTACCAAGAACATATAGACCTCAAAAAGATTTACGTGGAATGGGGGTTGACGCAATTTTAATGAGTGAAATCTTCGAGTTTGATACTGCTGTAGATTTTGGCACCAAGCAAGAATTAATTGAATTTAGGGAGCTTTCTATTAAGCGGACAAAGAATGACTTGACTGCCGTTGAGCTAGAAAGATATGAAGTTTTATATATAAAACTTAAAGGGATAGATTTTGCTGAGCCTCTTAACGATCCAATATATAGAGAATATTTGAGTTCATTTGAAGATTTAGATTTATATAGAAAGGCGTTTTTGACTGACGATGAATTAAGAGAAAGGAAAAGAATTTCTGATGAGATTATTGCTCAAATGAAAACTAGAATGGAATCATGATTCATATTGATATATCTGACTTTCGTGTTTCATTAAAATGGAGAAGGAGAGTAAAAGAGCATCTACGTAAAATGCATAAATTTTATAATGCCTGTGATGAGAAGGGTTTAAAAAAGTATATAAATGATAATTCTAAGCATCTAAGTATTGTAAAAAGACAACTAAGTAAGTGGTCAAATGATAAGTGTTGGTACTCTGAAGGAAGGTCCGATATTTTTCATTTGAGAGTCGATCACTTTCGGCCTAAGAATGAAATAGCATTAATCAAGGCCAAGGATACTTACGTTGAAGCACGGACATTTGATACATCAATGGGTTATTGGTGGCTGGCTTTCGACTGGAAAAATTTTAGATTGACAGGTGAGATTGTCAATTCATATAAAGGATCTTACTTTCCCGTTGAGAGAGGATCGATGTTAGCCTCGCAGCCTTCTCACAATCATAAAAATGAAAGAAATATTTTTTTAGATCCAACCGTGCAGTTGGATACAGAATTGATTACTTATACGATTGACGGATTACCTGCTCCCGCAGTTTCAAATTCAACTGATCCTTGGAATTTCTTTCGAGCAGATTTGTCAATAAGATTATTTGGACTAAAAGATAGTGTGTTAGTAAATAGCCGTAAGATTGTGTTGAGTAATTGTAATAGACTTATTGATAAAGCAGAGAAGTACTGGTTAGATTGGAATAGTGATCTTGAAAATTCAATTCTCCAAAGACATTTTGCTGAGGTATGTTCAGAGTTAATAGCTATGACTAGAAGAGATCAACCTTTTTCTTCACTAACAAAATCTAGAATAAAATTGTTACCTAACTCTTGTTCTTGGGCTCATCAGTATGTTATCCCTATGATTTAATACAGACTGATGTAAATTTTGTGATGCTGCAGATTTATCGAGTGCTATTACTTTTTAGTTATTATTTTCTGAGCGTTGAATTGGCAATTTAAGTTTTATTTATGGTTAAATTATACTTCGGTAAGATTAGCAAAACATTCCCTCAACAGTTTAAGAAAATTGAAGAGATGTTGAAGAAATAGGCGAGAATTTGATTCAGAACGAAGCAATAGAAGAATAAGATCAGCGTGAAGAACTATTATGAGATTTTAGAGGTGTCTTTCAATGCACCACCTGATGTAATAAAAAAAGCATTTCGCTTAAAGGCGGTAAAGTATCATCCTGACAAACATTTTGGAGACACTTATTTTGCAGCAAAATTTATTGAAGCAAAGGAAGCATACGAAACACTCTCGGATTCCAATAGGAAATCTGAATATGATATTCTTTATAATAATTTTTTTATAAAAGAAGAACCTCAAAGGCAACAAACAGTCAAAGAAGAGAGACAAAAAGAAGCAGAACAGGAAGAGCAATTTCATTACAATCCGTATAAATCATTCTATTCTTTTCAGGACAGGAAACAACAAGAAACTCCTCAATTTAAACCAAAAATCAATCATTGGGGTGAGCCATTGCCTGGCAATGCTGAATTCTTTACGCTACCAAAAAATATTGGGAAAATAATAAGTGGTTTTACAACCCTTACAAGCGAAATCAAACCTTCAACACAAAAGGGAACGACCTTAAAATATGTAAAATTTGGATTGATAGCTTCAGTGATTTCGCTGTTTTTAATATTTGTGTTTAGTGTTCAAAATCCAATTTGGATCGGAATTTTAATATTAGTTCCATTTGCATTGTGTATTCGAATTGCATTTGTAGCTACATGGTTTAGGCATGCTTGTAATTTTATTGGTGTGAATGGTTTTGCTGAATATAATTGTGAGGATAGACCTGATAATATTGTCAGTTCTTATGAAATTAATTTCAATGGCATTACTGACATGGTAAAATTTGTTGTGATCCGAAAAGTAAATTTTAGTTATTCGGGCACTGATTATTCATTTGTATGGTTTAAAGAAGGTAAACTTGTTAGGGAAGTAAATGGAACACATGGAAGCAAAGAAGATAATCCCGAAAGAATTCATACTTCGTTTTGGTTAAACACGTGGGCGGAGCGATATTGGACAGTTTACCTTTTGGATAAAATGGAAACCGAATTGGAGAAAAGAGGATATTTACAATTTAATTTATATGTTTATAAAGAAGACAATTTTCATCAAACACCATATATCCAACTTGGTATCGGATTCATCAAATTTTTGACTGCTAAAGGTGATGTGGTCTACAACTTTAATGAAATAAAAAGAGTTTATACGAAAGGAACAAACCTTTTTATTGAACACACAAACTATGAAAAGAAATTTTTCTTCTTTGAATCCGGAAATAAAAATGGAATACCCCTTACTAACTTATCTAACAGACAATTTTTCTTTAGAGCAATAGAATTGTTGCTTGGATATAAATTCTCATAAGACAATGAATAAAATTGGATAGACTACCTCGATTAGAGTAAGACGGCAGCACCGATCTGGCGCAAGGGTGAACTAAACTCGATGGAACCCAATCATACTTACCATCCAGCCAAATCTCCTGGCATCTATTAAATGAATACAATGATGATGAAATTGATCCCTGCAAATGCCCGCACCGTAGCCCATTTAACCGTATCGCGCGGATGTTGTATGTAGGTCAGAGCGTTGTTCGTCCGCATAGCAAACATTGAACTATATGAATCCTTATGTCCCACTTCAAAAAGGGACCTTATAGATTTCTCAGATGATCCAGAATCCTCACCATCGCCAACGTATCCAATTTGCAATAGGCCAACAACTGCTCACGCTGAACCTTTACTGTTTCTTCATCTTGGTTTTTGAGCTGAGCATAAACCAAACTCGCTGTTCCACCATCTTGAATCTCCAGAGCATCATAACGCAATTCAGGAATCAGCACAGGTAACACTGCTTTGATAGAATAACTCCCTTTAAACTCAGGATGATAGTACCACCGTTTTTGGAAAGGGAGCATCAAATCAAAAATGCGATCATGAATAGCAAGTAATTTTGTTTCGTGTTGCGGATATAACTCCGCCAGCTCTTTAATCCGTGACTTTTCAAAAGACATATTGTAACATACAATGCTTCCAGTTTCACCAAGGGCTTTCAACATAACCTCAATAAGTCTCAACCTTGGATCATTAATGCCATCTCCGAGAAACGCGTGATGTTCGACCTCTACATCACCTGCGTGTTGTACATGAAGTGAAAATTGAAACGGAATTTGTTGATAGGGTCTGCTGTTATCAAACTCAGGAACCCCAGGCATAATCGTCTCAAAATCAAAAAAATAAAGAGGATACACTAGAGGTTCTAAAAACCTTTCAATTTCATCTTTTTCAATATGTATTTCACCTGATCGATAATAGGTAAGTTGCATAGAGGCTGTATCTCCCAATGTGTAGCCTTCTGGTATTTCATCCAGATGCTTATATCCTTCTCCTAATAATTTCCAGCCAACCCCACGCGCGAGTGAAAGAACGGAATTATCTGTCGGCATGTGTGCCCAACAATGCATGGTGAAATCACATTCATATGGAGTCACACAATGTGGTCCAATACTGATTACGGGTTCTTGTCGTAAGGAGAGGAGTGCCTTTAATTCAATTACTTTGTTTTCAATATAAGCTTGCTGTGCCAACACATTTTCCAATACCGATTCTGTGGTAAATAACTTTTTAATATCCAATGCACCCTTGCGCACATATTGATTGTTCAGATAGATGATAGAAATATCTTCTATAGGTAATCCGCAATGCTTGACAACGTAGTATTGCAATGCAGCATCCTGTACATGCTGCTCTTTCACGCTCGTAGAGCTTTTTACTTCAAACGCATACCAGGCATTTCCATTCTTCACCAAGATATCAAGAGCACATAACACACCTTCATATTGAAATGCAGCTTCATAGATAACATCTACACCGCGAGCAATTAAGGCCTGTGTTTTCGCTACAGAAAGATAATATGAGTAGGAGTTAGGAGGAGAGGCATCAACTCCATAAGGGAAAAGCTTTTGTGCAAGTTCGCCAATGTTGGTTCCAGAGTCAAAAATGGCTTGCTGTTTTTCATCTTCAGGATTACGAAGTTCTCTCTTGAACTTGTGCAAGTACAGCCGCTTGGGACATTGGCACCCATATATGAACGTTGATTTGGAAAGGATGTGTTTGGACAATGCTTTGTTATTAAAGACTAAGTTATAAAGTTCGTCAACATCCTTTGACATATCGCAAAAAAAATGGGGATCAGATCGAATCTGTGTCCCCGGTGGGCCTGGGGACTATGCCCCAAACCATTGCAAAGCTAAGAAATTTTGTGCGAAAATTCCGTGGTCTAAAATTAAATGGGAATTTTGGTTGCGAGTCGAGCATCGGCTTACAATGAATATTTAGAATCGTCATAACACCTCGCCATGAAAAATATAATCTTAACTCGTAAGGAATTCTATGATTTGGTCTGAACCTTTAACATCCTTGCGTCAAACATTGTTGAAGGTGATTTTTTAAGTCACCACCAGGGCTTTTGTTTTGAAATTTATTTCCCTTCTCAAGTTGAAATTCAGTTATTGTTGTGATGCGAAAGGGTATGAAAAATATTTTAAAAACGCTTTCGATGGTAAAACCCAACCTCAAGAATGGGTTTTAAGAAGAGGGGAAATTATGTAACTGGTAGGATGTAGTAAGAAAAGGGATGCCTATTGAAGTCAGTAGGAGGTTAAAATTAAAGACTGAATATTTTTTTGTTGTTATGGTTGTATAGAGTTAGCTTAGTATATACAAATAAACCCTAACCTCACGTTGATATGAAAACCTTTATTACTTCGTTTTATAGAATTTTTGTTATTGCGCTTTTATTGGTTGGTTGTAATTCAGATGACTCTGTAGATCCAGCAAGTGTTAATGATGATCCAATTTTAAGCGATGAACAAATAGAGGTATTAGATAACGCACCATCAGCAGATGTTGAGTTGGATGATATTATACTTCCCAATGGGATGTCTACGCAAGCTTTTTTTGATAAATATGATCCAACATTTTTAGAATCACTTAAAGGGGGTAGAAAAGCAACAATTAACGTTCCGCCATTCTTACAAAAAAGTTTACTTGTTGGAAAAATGTTGGCTAAAGCACAACGGTTATGTGACCGAACTAAATTTACAGAAAATGGTCAAAATGGTTTGGCTTATGTTTTTGGCAGTAAGGACCTCACATTAAAACCACCATCAAAAGATAAAGGTGTTCATTCTGCATTAAGTTGTACAAAAGAATTAATAGGACTTGATTGTTCAGGGTTCATGCTTCAGCTTGCGACTGCTGCGAAATTAAATGGAATACCAATAAACGCAGCTGGTCAAGGTGATACCGCAGTGTGGTCAAAGGCATTTAAAAATAGTGATGAATTTAAGAGTTTAACAGTTAAACGCTTTGATAATTTGCCACTCTCGAAAATAGTTTCAGGTGATCTACTTTATTTTTTAGATTCAACCACCCACGCAGTTAACCATACAGGTATTGCGATAAGCGATCCAAAGAAAAAAGATTTGATATTCTATAATTCTAACGGAACTTCTTGGGATAACCCTAAACCAAACAAGGGTTGTGTATTTAATACAGGATTGAATAGGGGTCCTAATTCTAAAATTATTCTTGCTTCTGCTATTAAGATATTTGCAAAAGGTGGTTATTACATTATCCGCCCAGTGGCAAAACAAGAAAGTGTTTACACAATACATCTTAAATGCCAAGGTTCCACAACAGATAATATTGTAGTTGATGTTCTATTTGCTCCAGGTAGTATTAAAGGCGAAACTGCTGGCGTTGGATTTGGAAAACATATTAAGGGTGATAGTATATTGTTTGGGATGCATGGTGTTTTAGACACTATTTCAATGAGTTTTACAGGAGAACTTACCACTGTAGTTTTTGATAAAGATTGGACTATAAAATCAAACGCATTGTTAGCAGAACTTCAAGGGATGGGGAATCCTAGAACTACTCAGGAAGATATTCGTGCCGATGTAATATCCGCTATACTTGACGAGCATTTTAGAGACTATATGCGATATGATTTGTTTACTGTTCCTTTATCTGAAGTTGAAACCCCCTACGTGAATTTAAAGTACGATCCTGATTTTGCAACTAACAATGTTCCTGAATTAAAACCTTGTCCTGGCGCAATAAAAATGGTCTTTAAAAAATAAACTATTTACCAATCACCACGACCGGCCCATTAACATTGGCCGCTAAATGTGCATGCAATTGTTTCATCAAAGTGTGATGCATAGGGTATTCGATTGACTGCCCAATTATCTCGGATGCTACGGATTTTAAATCAACGAATTCAGTTTTCTTTCCGAGAACGCCAGAAAAAAACTCGCAGACTACACCAATGGGGGAGATGAGCTACTAGCAGAGTAGATAAAGAAACATTGACCATGCCAGCAAAGACCACCTATTGGTAGTAATTTGAGTATCGAATGCATTATGGGGTTATTTAGCACGCTTACGTTGCTTGTCTAGGGTCGATATCAGGTCAACTATCTGAATGCCGAAATAATCAGATAGTTTGAATAGGGTAGTAATAGATGGCTCAGATAGACCTCGTTCTAGTCTGGAGATATATGCCCTTTCTAAGCCACAATTATCAGCAACTTCTTTTTGACTCACTCCAGTTTCCTTACGGAGACCTAAAAGTATCTTACCAAAATGTATTTTTATGTTATACACTTCGGCAAATTCAATTTTTAATATAAATTTACGTGAGCACTATAGTGCTCATTTTCAATCCTTTGAAAAACGGTTGATGGCCCTAAAAACTAGATTTGAATTCTGGCACTAACATAACTAAGGCAACTATGGCGAGTTCTAATGAAAATCATTTAAGGGAAGTGGAACTTAAGAATGCAATACCATTTGGAGTACCTGGGGCACGAGGTTATTTTCACAAATGGACTGAACAGCCACTTTACGAGGAAAATGGTTCTTACATCACTAAAAATATGGCGCTAATTGAGTTCAAAGATGGGAATTTGCAATACATAGATCCGGCATATTTCAGATTTGTGGTATCTAAGTGAACCTTTCTGAAATTGATACTGGTTGGCTCACAATTCAGAAAGATTTCTTTTCAGGTTTTGGTAAGTGATTAAACGATCACTTTGGAGCTTGCAGCAAATTTGTTCGATCACAATTTTGGAATAGCTTTTCTGTAGTCTTAATATTGCATTAGCCTGCTTAAACCCCATTTCGGGACTTGTGTACTGATCAATTAATTTTGCTACATATGCCATAGCCGATGGTCCTATTCGGGAGGCCCTTGATAAAAAATATTTCCTGGTCCATTCATTTTCGTCACTGAAGTGCTCCTTAACTGACGTGTATTTGTGCGACCTCAAGTCCCTATTATGCCTCCATATTAATTCATTGCTGGTATAAACGTTCACCATATCCAAATCATACTTGACGGTGAGTTGATGACTAATGTATTTTGAAGGAACTGAATAGTAGTGACGATCCTCAGGTAAATAAAAATGCGACATTTTTTGCACTCTAACATCGATAATTTTCCGCGGTTCAGGAAATGACTTAGGAAGGGAATTAATATTTGATAGATCAATTGCAATAAATATTTCGCTACGAGTTAAACCTTTATCTACAACGACATCATGTTCTTCGCCCAGGTTGGTCTCAAACCTTACATCGAAAACATTTTTCATGCCTTGACAAAATTCTATGGGACGGCTGCCTGCGTTCATCTTTATGCAGGTAGCCAAAAGTCTGGTCGCTGCAGCTTTAGAATCATTTGAAATATTGACCAGTTTAATATCGATCATAGACAACCAGTCGTGCAATTCTTTTGTTGGTTCGATTGGAAGTTTAATATTAACAGTGGAGTAGGGTAGGACTTGAATTTTTGTTGGCATGCAATTCAGCCGAAGATAAACTTGTTTCAAAAAATTGATCATGGGATCTATGGCTACTTCCGACAGAGATTGCTTAAAATAAACTCCACTCAGAGGGAACAAAAGGTAAATGTCTATCGTGTCATTTAGCTCTCCGGTCGTCATATCTAATTCTTGTCCCTTAAGTCTGTTGCAAAAAAGAACCGGGTAGTTGTCTATCCCTGATATCTGTTGAGCGACTACTAATTCATTTAGCTTTTTAAAAGTCTTACAAAACTGTGTGTACCCATACCCATCCTGTGATCGACTCTTGTATTCTTTCCAGATGGCAAGGAGACTTAGCTCAGTGTCTTTCTTATCAATGTAATTTCTGATGAAGGATGCGAATTCTCTATATCTTAATGTGTCCTTATAAGATTTTTGCTTTAATGCGTTGACTTGGCCTTTTTGAGAAGTTGAAATCTCACCTTCTTCATAAAGCTTAATATAATGATTGATTGTATTTCGGTTTATTTTAAGAATCTCACTGATCTGACGATTACTAATATTTGATTGCGATTTTAATTCGACAATTTTTAAAATTGCTTCATTGGAAATCTTCGGACCGGGCATTGTTCAGGCTAGGGGAGATGTTATTATAAATGCTGTTGGGTATTTTGTCTAAAAAAGGCAACCTAATTTCACTTTTTCTTTGGTTTGTAGTTAGGTCTTAACGGAAGCATTATTTCTTCAACCTTATATCCTTTGGCTTGTAGGCCATTTATAATTTCAGCAAGCTTAATTGTTAAGTTGTCGCGGTCATTTTTCAATGCTTCAATTTCTTTCTTTAAATTCTGAATCTGTTCGTCTTGAGTATTTCTTCGTTTCTTCTTGTTTTTATCAAGGCCAGCCTCATGCAGTTGAATATCTCGTGCTGCATCTATCAGGTGAGCCCTACCTTTTAAAAGTAATGTGCTACGACTCTTAAAACCACCTCTGCGTTGAAGAGTGGTGCGTGATATTGGCGCCACTTTAAACCCCAACTTTTTCATTTCAGATAAAGTATCGACAAGCCATTTGTCTATGTCTTTACCCCTAAGTTTTTTTGCCATTGACTAATCCTCTGATACAGAACTTCGTTTCTTACTTGAGGATGCAACTGTAACGGGTGTTCCATTTGGGAATACTTTTACTGGTTTATCCATTGGCTTAATTTCTAAAGCTTTTTTCATATTACCAAGTTTCTCTTGCAGATCGTTGATCCAAACGTCTGCACCATATTCACCTTCAGCATCCTTTTTCATTTCATCGAGTGCAAGGGTACTCAATTCTATTTGCTCATTGATTCTTTCAGCCTCACCAGGTGTGTTCGTTCGATGTAAATGGGAACAACCATTCCAACATTGTAAGTGCTTAGGGCAGGGGGCTTGACTAAAGTCATGAGTACAACCTCCAAATGGGGTCAGATGAATCGCACCGGCATGAGTTGCTAAAAAGCTTTCTGCAATGGTCTTTCCTTTCTCTTCTTTTAGGCGATGATAGATAGTGGTTATTTCTCCTAGTATTTTCTTTTCACGAATTCCATTGTGAAGAAATTGAACTTTCTCTTGCGGATTATTGAACGATAAAAAATCCCGATGGCTTTTTGTTTTTTCAAGAATGGATGTGTGTTGGTAAGTAGGATTTTGATCTAGTTTCTGTCTACCTAGGGCAAGTGCTTGCTGGACGTTGCTCATCCCGGCTAATTCATATAATGTATTACGCCAATGGCGAGGTTGATGACTAGTTAACGAGATTCTGGAACCATCATTTTCTGTCAAATTCCTTAGCTCAAAAATAGATTTAACACTTGGGATTGCACCCAATGATGCATTTATTTCGTGGAGCGTCACTCTTCCTGGACGAATCTTGCTAAAGAGATTAACCTCCTTATTATTAAAGGCGCCATGAAATCGAATGCACAATAGATCGCTTGTTCTTAAAACAACATTCCATTTGCTTCCAATTTTTTCCTTGAGCTGGACATGATCTATTTTATCTCCTATTCGTGATTTAATGAAGCTTTCGATCTCGCCAGCAAGGTAATGGTACCGTCTATTGTATGATTCCGCGTTCCTGTTCTTTCTACCCAATTTTACCTTTTCTATTCTACATGGTTTAACACCTTGGCTGGTTAGACGATAATTAAGTCTATCAAATGATAATTCGTCCATAAGACTTGATAAATAGGTATCATCGATTACTGCATCAGGTGGTAGGTTCCACAATCTTCCAGGATTATCTTGTTGGAATTTTGCAACCTCTCTAACTTTTGATGTTAGTACTTTTAAGCGATCTACAGCCCGCTTACAGAATAGAATATCTTGTTCAGCCAACCAATGTACTTTAGATTGAGATTTCTTTTCCGCGTAGTAACGAATACCTGTGCGAACGATCGGCTTGCCGTGAGCATCTTGCTCAGGAACTCCCGTTTTGGAAAGCATAGGTTGTTCGACCCAACAGTCAAGGGGAATGAGCGCCACTTCATTTCCTCTTTGCCCCATACCAATTAACAGGTCGATAGTTCTTAAAATTATCTCTTCGTTTTCATCAATGGGGTTATTTGTGCAAACTGAGTATGCTTGCATGGCTTCATAACTCGGAAGTTTCCCTTCGTCAACGCGAGCCTCATCTGACCCAAGTTCAGCAATGGGTGTATACGCATGTCTAGAACCCGTCACTTTGACGGAATGTTTAAATTCGAGTAGAGTGGGCGTTAGCTTTTTCTTATCAATTATTTCAGCAATTACTTGAAGGTTTGTCGCAGCGTCATAAAGATTTTTATATTCGTTTTCGATGAGCATTTCAACACATCGCTCAAAATGCCACCGCGTTAATTGTGTAACACAATTTTCGTTTCTTTCTTTCATCACGTTGAACAACCTTCTGCATTCGATAATATATTTATGTATAGATATAAATCCTGCTTTTTTTGTTCGTTCAAGGTAAACTGCCATGGCTTTACAAAAATCTGAGAAAGGAGAGGGCAGTGGTTCATTTTTTCTTTTTCCAGGTAACATCTCTTTGAATGGTAGTGTATCCATCGCCCCTCTATGAAATAGCCAACCACCAGGGTTCCAATCTGATGATTCCCATTTGACATCGGTGTCCAGAGATGTTAGATGTGATTTTTCAGATTCAATAAAATCAGAAAGGTTTTTCCACGCATCAATTTTCATATTAACTCGGTTGGTCAAGTATTGAATTACATTTCGCTATCGTTGAATCCACAGCAGCTATTGTTGCTTCTAGTTGAACTATTGATCTGTTATTTTCAATAAGAAGTCCTTTTTCAGCTATATCTACAAAATACTGTGACTGTTGTTGCAAAGCCTTCTTTACTTTGTCGTGAACACCATCAACAAATGGATGAAACTTTTTGCAGGTGTAACATGAATAGACGGGGTTCTTTGGACAAGATGTATCACTCGGTAATCCACATGATCCAATTCCGCCAATATATTGATTGCCTACCATACCCTTAACCCATCTATCCTTAGGTGACTTTTCCTTTTCAATGGCCTCTCCGGTAAGGAACATCTTCATAAGATTCAGATAGGTTCCATTTTTTCCTAGAGCTTTGGTTTTAATCACAGCAATTTGAGGAGTTGCACCCACGTATGCTCTACCAGCAACTTTGGAATTATGTCCTAAAAGTTCAGCTATTTGTTCAGCAGATGCGCCTAGATCTGCCAATGTTTGTGCGAAGTGATGGCGAAGTAATGTGATTGAATCACCTTTATTGAACCCAAGTAGCTGGAGCTGTGAATTAACAGTTTCACCAATTTCGATTGAGGACAATCTTTTGTAACCCGTTTCATTTCGAATTAAACTATTTCCTTTATAGTATAATATTTGGTTGTTAAGTTTGATAAGAGCTTCAATTTTAGTCCCCAAACCGTTACTAATACTTCTGAATTTTTTCTCCGGTAATCCAGATCGTATTCTTTTAGCCATAGCCAAATTGATACTATAATAAGTGGTGGCATCTGATTTGACTATTTCAAGATCAGATTGTTCAATGCAATAAATTTGAATTGGCCTTGGTCCAAGTTCAAATGCTAGTTGGAGAATGATGTTTGCTTGTAGTAGAAATCTATCGTTGAACACAACTGTTTCTTCTATGTATTTTAATAGGTTAAATTCATCAGTTTCACTTAGTGTATTTTGGCGTAGATAAATTGCATCATAAGAGCCTCCCTTTGTGTAACTGAGTTCTTGAATCAATAGATTTATTTCGGGGGTAAATCCTTCAATTTGCTTACCCAACGCCCAAGTGTAGAACTTACGAAATGTGTAGATTCCTCCGCTTGCAATCAGCTCCTTATTTCTAACAAACGATTCAATGTGAACTTGCTGCCATGGGAGTGATCGCGCGAGTTTGGCTTTATTCAAAACTCTTACAAATGCTGCATCAACACTAGCTACTGTCCGCGGCGAATGAGTTTCAAGTCTATGAAATATAAACGCTTTTAGAAGTTCTTCTAATTCTGAGGCAAACTCAAATGAATCCCATTTTATTTTATATGTATTTCCACCATCCTCCCAAATCCAATGATCTCCGGATGTATCAACTAGAATACTTTCGTCTGCCAGTCTAGGGATTATTTTAACTATTCCTGGGTTCGCAAATTTGAACTTGGATTTCATTATATCTATTGTTTTAGAGTTTTTGTTTGTGACCGAGTGATGCGATCTACATTGTAGGCATTGGCACTTCGCGATATATATTGCTTAGCGTAATACGAAGGCATTTCTGAATCTATGGACCAACCACAAATAATCCGCAATTGATCCTTGGCTCTTTCCATATCTAGTCCCTGTATTTCCAAAAGGTTTTCCAAAAACTGTTCAGCAAAAGTATGTCTGAAGGAGTGGGGGTTAAGATCTTTGTTAAAAGCCTTTTTCTGTTTTAGCAGCGCATTCTTTAATTTATGCAGCATATCATATATTAATGCCTTGGACAAGGGGAGTCCCCTTTCACTAGTAAATAAATATCCATGTGTTAGTTTTACTTTTTTACCGTCTTTGATTGGTCTTCGAAATTTTATGATATAGGCTATAATGGCTCTGTATAAGTCCTCAGTAATACCAACAATTCTTTGACTTTGGTTGTTTTTCAGAGAAGGCTTGTCTGCTCTTGTATCCTCTTCTTCATCTTCCCGTTTTATGATTTCTACGTAAAATCTATCATCCATTTCGTAGATATCTGACGATTTTAACTTTAACAACTCACCGATTCTCATACCTGTGTGCAGGAGTAGATTTATTATTAGAAAGTTTCTCTGCTTGTTAATATCTGCTCGAAATGGGTTTCCTACGAATAGGGGATTTGAAAACTCGAGGATTAGCTTTACTTCATCCCTGGTTAATGACGAGTCACTAGTGGGTAGTGAATTAGGAATATACCGCAAAGATGTATTGCATCGGTCTTGTATTGATTGAGCGATGTCGCGTTTCCCTAGATATCGGTTTGTGGACCAAACCAAAAACTCCCTAATTGATCTTATGTAATTATCCCGTGACTGTATACCCAAGATTTTATCATTGTACCGTAGCCAGTTTATAAAGGGGTCGAGATGATCTAATACGATTCGATGATTGGATTTATTTATTAACAGTTCATCCAGATCTCTTCCGACATTCTCGCTGAAGTAGGTGTAGAGAAATTTGATTCCAGTGAACTTGGATTGAACCGTTTTTTTAGCTTTCCTTTTAAGATTTAATATTAGATAGATAAATGGAACCAATACTGGCTGGTACGGCATTGTTCTAAAGAGAACAACAGTGCGTTCTCCTTGAATTTTAACTTGAACTATTTGAAATTCTGGTTTCATAGCCATGAAACACGTCAAATCTTATAAATTCAACAAGTGGGGTACCAATATGAACAATTCTTACACTGTGTATCGTTTAACATAATATAAATTATACAACTTAATAAGTTCAATAATGGCCTATGCAGGGCCGTTTCGATGATTTGTTAGCACTAGAGAATGCAGTGTGAATCAAAACCAAGAATGGACTGAGAGTTCTGCAATGAGTATTGATAATCTTCATTAAATCAGAACATTAGAATTAATTACTTAAAGTTTATTTGCGCTCTGATCGTGATTTAGATCGCACACGGCCAACTAACCAAGTTATCAAAATTATAATCTGAAATGATAAACATCATAAATTCAGCTACTTAGAATTAAATGATTCAACTGAAATTCAATGTTGACGACCAAATGAATTTAAGAACACCAAAGGAGCGAGCGCTTGCAAAAAAAGGAACTCCACTCCTCCTGAATTGCGCTGTGTGAATTGGATGAGATTGTCAGTCTATCTATCGCTTTACAATTTTATGCAATTTGGAAGCGCCATCCCTTCTCACAAGCTTCACCAGGTAGACTCCGGAGGGTAAATCTGAAACGTCTGTGTCTGGGTTGTCCTTTGTTACATCAAACCTTTTGACTTCACGCCCCATCAGGTCATTCACAATCACAATAGCTGACGAGGTCAGAGAAGAACCTGTGGTACATGATAATGTTGTTGAAAAAGGGTTAGGGAAAAACTGTACGTTATCCACTACCCTATGCTCAATACCAGTAACAACCTCTGGGTTGATGGTGACCGTGACAAGAACCTCATACCTACTATTCACCACTTGACCATCGTTAGCAATAATTTTAAAGGATGCTTCGCCAGTCATGTTGGCAACGGATGCCAGTGTTACTTCTCCTGTAAGGGCATCAATAGTGGCTGTGATTTTTTGTTCATCCAGGTTGATGAGGGTGTACGACACCGTTTGCCATTCCTCAGATCCGGGCACCGGTGCTGGCTCTATTTGAACTTTAAACGCTTCAAAATCTTCGTCTACAATGATGGGAGAAACTTCAAAAAACGGAGGTGTGTTGCTTTTATTTATCCAAAGGCCCGAGTACGTACTCAACCAGAAATTGTCTATCGTGCCCACTGCCATGCCGAATGCATAGGTCGTATCAGCCGCCTCTGGAATGAAGACATTAATCCATTCTCCATTCTCAAATTTGAAAAGTCCATAACCACATCCCCAAAGGCCACCCTGGTCATCCAGTGTAAACTTGTCTATTGCTTTTGGTTCATTATAACTCGTCCACGTTGATCCATTAAAACTTGAAACGTTGACGTTGATGTGCGATGCCCATATTACTCCCGAAGTATCCGCCAGCATTGATGTGACCGTATGATCCGGAATACTTGAATTTGAAGTGTTATAACCTGTCCATAATCCCGAAATTGACGAGAACTTTGCCATACCGCCCGCGCAACCCAAGCCAACCCACACGTTGTTGAACTTGTCTATGGTAAGATCGCTGATGCAATTCGAATCGGGAAAAGGTGCGTTTTCTTTGGTGTATGTTGTCCACGTTCCTCCATCAAATTTTGAAACACCACTGAAGTAGCAGCCAACCCATAGATTTCCGTTGGTGTCGAACGCAATATCTCCAGCATCATCTCCCCCAATGTTGGAGTTTGCTGTGTAATAGCGAGTCCAGGTGCTACCATCAAACTTAACGATGCCTGCATTATAACAAGAGAACCATAAGTTGCCCTGTGGATCGATCGCAATATCACGAATGTCATTGTTAGGCAGTCCGGAATTTGTGGCATTGTAATGTGTCCAACTGTTACCATCAAATTTTACAATGCCGTTACCAAAACCACCAGCGCCAGCGTAAGCCCCCCAGAGATTATTGTCATGGTCTATGGCAATCGAGCTTACCCGATTATCTAACAGGGGTGAATTGTCAGTATTAAAATGTGTCCAGCCTGATTGAGCAGAGCAAAAAAAGCTTTGCAAAAGGAGGTAATGGAACACCAATGTGGATTTCTTCATCATCGTAAAAAATGGGATGTAAGATATGCTAAATACTAATGACTCGCACTAGCAGCTTAATTTCATTACGTCCCCATCAGAATCACTGGCCTCTGGTGACTCTGATGGGAGTAAAGGAATAATGTCAACATTGTCATTCGCTAATTTAACTCCTGCCTGAATTCAAATTTATAATCCGGATGCATAGCACAAGCGGACGCTTTCGCTAGTTGGGGGTGACAGACACTAACTACTCCACCTACTCCACAGAAATAATGGTTGATTGCCGCGCAACAAGCTGCCAACTCGTTTTGTTTTTAACCCAGACGTTGGTGAAGCGTCTTTTCACAGTTTTACCGCTGTCCGCTGCTTTGCCCTTTGGAGTTACAACTTCATTTCCCATAACGATCGCAACGTTGTTTGTAAAACTGATCTTCTCAATATTCTTCTCAAACGTTTCACGATCCAGTCCACCGCTTCGTATGCGTGCCAAAACGTTCTGAAATGTTTCAATGCGATTGGCAGGTGAGTTCACTATAAAATCGGGTGAATAAAGTTTAGCCAGCGCAACGGTATCTTTTTTAAGAATAGCATCCCTGGCCTCGCCTTCCAGTTTTCTTATTTCAGTCTCTGCATTTTGTGATTGCGCGCAAAAGAAAATGAGCAATGCTGCGAATGTGGAAATTGATTTCTTCATGGTGTGTTAGGTTTGTGGTGCCGGATTCACTCTCTCAACAATCTGCCGCTGATCAAGATAGTCATTTAAATGATTAGAAAGCGCTTGGATTACCTAAGCTATTGTCTGCATAACGTCCTTGGCAGAAGGTCCAAGTCTCTCTCCTCATGAGCCAACCCACAAGACTTGAATCAGCTATCATTTTTTTAGTTTGAAGTTTGGAAGACGTAGACCAGATTGGGTACGCTTGCGGCCGTTCGAGAATGAAAAAAACCTCTGCAGTCTGACCACAGAGGTTTTCAATTAGCGATGTGTCGCATTACAAAATGGGTTTGTTGAAACGAAGTTTTTGCACTTGCAGATGCTGCTGGCTTCTATAGCCAAACACACTGCGCACATACGCCTTTACGGCTACTGCAATTTCCACCAGACTTTCCGGAGCAATGTAAAAAACGGTGTTGCGTTTAATGCGCGCTTCATCCAATCGGATTTCCGCATCTGCCACTGCCTTGTTCAACGCGAACAATTCAGTTGCCGTTTGCTGCAAACCCTCCAGCGTAAGTCTCGGTTCTTTCGCCTGGTATCGCGACTCGGAAGCCACGGTCTTCACCAGGCGGTCGAAGTACTCGGCAATGATTGTGTAGCCTTTACCATACGATGGCCGCGTATTTGGTTTTTTCTCCAATGCCTTTTCCGGATCAACGGCTTCTGGTCTGGTGATGGGTGCGCCCCAGATTCTGCGCTTGCTGTTCAACGCATCTGCTAACAGCAGCGGATTGGCCCCACTGGATTTCAGCATAAAATAGACACTCGAGCTTAAGGCTCGCGTGTTACTGAATGCCTGTTCGCGGGCATTGGTAGCGTTGTCGTACGCCTTTTGGGCTTCCCTCACTTCCTCTCCTATTTGTTGCGCGATGGTCGACAAGGTGGTCATCGCATTCACCTGAAGGTTTTGTTTTCCGGGGTTATAATTTCCTCCTAACCCGGTGCAGATCCCCATGAGCTTCTCAAAGGATTGCATGTTTCTTACGTGTGACATAACCGTATTTTATTTAGTTATGACTATTGTACGCTACATCATCTCCACTATGTTTTCGTTTTTGAAACTATTTTACGAACTATATATTTTCATAAAGATGCAACTGAAAAGACACTGGCACGTTCGGGTGCATTCTTTCTGCAACTAGTGATGGAGTTGTATGCTATTTTCGATGAATGACCCATTTCAGACGATGATTTTTGACAAAGAGCAAGAGATGAATGGAGTTGCCAGTTACCGGAAACTGGCAACTGATAATCTAAGTCTCACGATGCTTATGCGTGGAGTGAACGGTGGTCTCCCGTGGACGGATAGAGTGAATACGCGGACGATACAGTCGATTCCGTTGACGGTCAGTGCGAATATGTTGACGGTACAGTGCTTACCTGCGAATGATCAGTACATTTCGCGGAGTGAACTGTGCATACCTGCGGAAGGAACGGTGGATTCCGTGGAAGGATTGTGCCTCTACACGATTGGTCAGGTGGATTCCGAAAAGCAACTCCTCGATATCGCGGAAGAATTGCGCACTCCTGTTGTTGACCAGTGCATACTCGCTGAAGGTTTAGGCAATTCCGTTGCTGACCAACGCAAGCCTATAAAATATTTGAACTCTCCTATTGGTATGTAGTGTAAACCTGCTCGCTATTTGGACTATCTCGTTGTCAGCTGAAGCTACCCTACTGAGTAAAATAATAATACCGCGTTTGCAAGGAAGCTTTCAACGCTTCGTTGAAAATGTTCCGATAGCTATCGGGATGGCAATTCCCTTGCTAGAAGCACCATAGTAGAGACATGGGTGCACTTCATTGAGTTCGCAAACGCGTTAGGCCTTTGCCTTTGCTGGTGTTCTTCACCGGGAGAATATCATGCATGAATTCGCGTTGGAGAAGAACACCAGGACGGGCTTGAGGGAAAATGATGTATAACTATTTTGGAATTGAATTTTGAAATCACTGATAAGACAGGATTGATTGCTGAGTTGTAGCGTTATCCACATAATATGGTTTAAAATCGGCATCCAGCGATTCGCAACCTACTTGAATAGAGATGTGGTTCGCATTACCGAAAATACTCGCAACCGCTGCGTCTGCAGCATCCCTTCCGTTGCCAATTTTCACCAGGCCATTTACCGGAACCAGTTTAGTGGGGTCAAAGAACATCCACTCACCACCGATGTATGCTTCAAAGCAGGCATGAAAATCAGGTGGATTCAGATTGTATGCATATCCCGTGAAATACCTCGCGGGGATGGAGAGCGCACGACACAATGCTATTGCCAGGTGAGCAAAGTCTCTGCAGACTCCCGCTCTTTCTGTTAACGTATCAAGGGCTGACGTGCTCGAATTCGTCACCCCCGTTTTATAGCTTACGTTTTTATGAACCCATTCGGTAACGGCTGACACTTTCGCATAGGTGTTGTCTATTTTACCAAACTCCTTGAATACGAGTTCTTGTAATTTATCGGATTGACAGTATCGACTTGGAAACAAATATGGAATTACGCCAGCATCCAGCGTGCTCACCGGAACCGTTTTTAACAAATGTTGCCGGTCGATCACTTGATACTGGAGGTCAACAATGGCTTCGTAGTGAATTTTGAAAGGCCCTGGTTTGTTTACCTGTACTCTTAAAAATCGTACTTCACCATTGTGGGAAGTAAATTCCTCCAGTGGAAAGGAAGGATCGATATCCAACTTCTCCTCAACTACAATCTGACCTGACGTTTTCGATACTTGTATGTTGAAGATAAATGTGGTGGGCATCAATACCTCATACTGAATTTCACTGTGCGCTTTAAATTTCATGATTCGTTGATGTTAACTGGCCGTGCGATGAAATGCTTTTTGCATCCACTCTTCGGGCACCTCTTCTAATGACTTCCTTAACTTTTCATTCCATAGCACCGTGATATGTTGCAGTTCGTCAAACTCATACCTGCTTTCAATCATCTCATAGCTATTCTTTTCATACAACACAACATCAATTGGAAACTCAACATCGTTGGAGCTTACACGTGTTGAATCGAATGAAAGAAAACCAGCCTTAAGCGCCTGCTTCAACGATGTATCCGGATTGATTACTCTGTTTAGTATCGCCTTACCCTGGCCGGTATTTCCGATGATCGCATAGGGACTGCCCTCGTCCAGTTCAACCCAATTGCCTTCTGAATACAACAAGAATAGTTTGTGTTCTTCATCGTTTCGGAGTTGACCACCCACAATAGCATTGAGGTTGAAGCGATAGCCGGATTTTGCAAGCGCTTCATTATCTTCTTTATAAACCCTTTTGATTTGTTCACCAAATGCGGTCACCGCCTTGTAGAGCTTGTCATAGTGAACACCTTCTTCCACCAGTTCCTCAAAATAATGAACCGCTTTGTCCCGTACAGATCGGAGGCCACTGGTCATGATAAAGAAACTGCTATTATCGCTTTGCGATACAAAAACCTTCTTCTTAATTGTGGTGCTTGTGCCGGAAGAAATTCTGGTATCGGAGACCGCCACCAAACCTGCTCTCACTAATATTCCCAAACAATATGTCATAATCTAAGTTGTGTGTGTGCGGACTTACAATATATATGCCATCGGCTATTGGTCTTGGTGCGTGTTTCCGGCACGGGCAGGATCTTTCCGATAGCATTCGATAGATGAGTCTAATGAAGCAGCCTCATACTTTGACAATAACGGAGATTATCTCGGTGAAACATCATCCTTGCTCAAAACAGCTTCCTGTTTTTTCCGCATTCGAAATACTTCACATCAAATCAAATCGCAGGCGTTCCAATTCGGAGTGCAAGGTCTTCATCACTGTGCAGAATTTTTTTTACTTGCGCTGGCATCCCGACTCTGAATACAAGAACTCGAGGAAAAAAATCTACAGACATAGGTATCAAAGACCCTACCCCTACCCCTTACTCTGGCGCAAGGGTCTCCCTTGTGCCCTGCTAATTTTCAAGCGTCCGCTTGAGTCCGCTGCAATAGGGTATTATTAATGTGCATTTCATATAAAAGGGGCTCCGCCAACGGACGGGATGAGACAAGTGCTTCACTCCTACACACATGCCACGCTTCCCTGTCTGCCGCCAGGCAGGAGTTCACAAACGCGTAACTATCTGGTTGACGACCGAATGACTTCGCGACAAAGAGCTACTCTGGTTTCAACCGACTTTGCCATTCTTCGGTTTTCTTCCAGTCGATAGCGGAACCGTCTTTCTGGGTGAGCGCTCCTTTGTTGTTGAGTGTGGATTCCCAGAAAAGATACGTGGGGTCATTCCCTTCCATAGGCTTCTGCCTCACCACATGTCCGCGCAGCAAGATACTTCCATCCTCTAATGCCCGTATGTAGGATACCATAGGACTATTCAGCAATTCGCACGAACCAATATACTTGTCCCATACCACCACGCCATCTTTGTTAATCAACATGGCGCGCTCGCAGCCACCCCTGTATTTGAACTTCACGTCATCATACACCAGCATAAAAACATAGAACCCTCCGAACTTGCTTTGCACTACACTCTGAAGTTCCATCTCCGTACCTTTTCGTGTGATGGATCGCTTCCATTGCACGTTCGCATTCTTGTCAAATTTCATGAGCACCGGTCCTTCATCGCCATCACCAAAGACTGCGGCACCACCATCTGCAGTAAGAATGCGGGGTGCACCATATCCGGGATGGCCAATGAACTGTTCATGATAACTATAAGAAGAAAGGTGAAAAGGCTGGGCTGCCTGCTGCACGGCTTCCATGGTTAGTTGTCCATAAACCGCGGAGTGAACAAACAGCAGAATGGCAATTGCATTTTTCATAGGTCTGACGTTCGGTGGAGTACAAAAGATACGGAATTTTGTGCAGGCTTCCTTTGCTACATTACTCGCATAATCAAATCATCAGAAGATTTAAACATGAAGATTAAGCCTTCGAAATAATCTGTTATTATTACAGCCAAATTTACTAACCATGACTTTTAACTACACGATAGCCGTAAAACTACAATTGAGTTTAATCGCATTCTTGTTTGTTTCCACTACATCCACTTCACTGGCACAACGCATAAGGCTGTTGGCAGATATTGAAGTATTTGGTGCGGGACTAGTGAATCAGGAAGTTACCACAGGTAATAGTACCAATACGGAGAGTATTACAGGCATGGGTGGGCCCAACATCGGCATTAACGTTGGATTACCTTTCCGGTTTGAATCTTCCTTAACCGTTGGTTCGCTTTTACGCTATTCGGCCTCTACCACTACTTACGGTTCGTATGGAAGCTCAACGTTTACAACAAGCTTTGCTGTTCCAAAAATAGGTTTGGAAGTTGCCCGATCCTTTATATGGAATGAAAATAAAGTAGTAAGCGGGCTTAATTTCGCTATAGGTTTGGAGCATTACTGGCCTCAAACCTTCTCTGCCTCTGGGGACGATGGAAATCTTGATATCAATTATCATGATGCATTTGGTCAGTACTTTCGGATTAAGATGGTTTTCCGGGAGCGAAGGAGATTTCAATTAGAGCCACACATAACGTATAGGCATTTCGATCTGACGGCATCTGATTATAGTCAAACCAATTCCTCGGCTCCTCTTCATCCTAGCCTGCAAAACCTGCAGGTACGAAACATTTCATTTGGTGTAAACTTTCTGTTTGGTTTTTCAGACAAAGAGATTAGTGAATGAATCGGCTGACAAATCGGTGCGCGAGCCTTGGCTTAAATGTTATTTTTTTGCTACGATCTTCATATCGAATTCAATGTTATCCGAAATGGCTTCATCTGCCAAATCACCAAAGAACTTTCCGGATTTATAACGGACATCCCATTGGGTACGATCAATGGTCACTTTGCCATTCGCATTCACAATGCCATTCTTCACGTCCACTGTAACGGGAAATGTAACTTCGTGTGTGATGCCTTTAATGGTCAATTTCCCGGTAACGTTTAGACTTCCGCCCGTTGCAGGCACAACCTTCGCAATGACGAATGTAGTGACAGGGAATTTTTCAGCATCAAAAAAGTCAGGACTTTTTAAATGACCAACCAGATCATTATCACGGCCATGTTTTTCATCAGCAATGGTATTCATGTCGACTTCCACTACACCACCAACCAGTTGACCTTTGTCCATGATCAATTCGCCTTTTTTTATGGAGATGTACCCACTATGTCCCCCCTTATTCGCAAAGGCCATTGAACATTTCCAGGTCATCACACTTTCCTTTATGTAGATAATGTATTTTTCATTCGCCACAGCGCTTGACGATACGAAGCCTGACGAAGCATTCATTTCCTTTTCCTTTACAACAGGTTTACGGTAAGCAGAGAACAAAGGAATAATCACGAACATAAAAAGAGCGAGCGATAGCGTGTTGTTCATTGCGTTAATTGGTTTCTTAAAAAGTTTCATACGAAAAAAATGGTTTTAGTTTTACTTGCATAAACGTACGCTACCACCTTGCCAAGCATTGTAAATGAATTGTAAAAAGAAATGTAAATGCGTGTAAATTCTGCTCCTTCCGTTTTTCGCGCACCCGATTATGTGCAGCACCTGCTCGGGATGAGGATCGTATCGACTTCATGGATATATTTGTAATCGTTCCTCTTGTAAATAGTTGAGAACCTGAATGAGATTGTCCATTTAAAAAAAAAATATGAAAACAATGACCTGCAAAGAATTGGGCGGAGCGTGTAATCAAACGTTTAGCGCCAATACATTTGATGAGATTTCGATGATGGTGAGCAAGCATGCTCGTGAAATGGTTCAACAGGGCGATGCCGCACATATCACTGCAATGAATGACATGCGTAAAAACATGACATCTCCCGATGTGATGAGTGCCTGGATGGATGAAAAACGAAACGCATTCAACGCGTTACCAAATGAAAATCATTGAGTTAAGGAAAAAATACGATCGATTCGTCTCTGGAAAATTTTAGTGTAAGTCTGAAGACTTACATCATGAAAAAGTCCAAGTCTCACCCTCCACTAGCCAACACGCAAGACTTGAACTAGTCAATGCTTTTTTTTTAAATTGAGGACCACTCTGGCGGAAGGGTCTCCCTTGTACCTTGTTAATGTAAGCGTCCCGCTTATATAGCAGTCGTATAACTATAAAAACATCCTGTTAAGTGCTTGAGTCAAGCGTGACGCTTGATTAGTCTGGGCACAAGCGACACGCTTGCGCCAGAGGGGGATTTCTTCCTAGTTTATGAGGATGTAGTTCGAAATAATTTCCTTCGACTTCTTATGCCAGCTTAAATTTCACCGCAATGAAGACCCTTGTCTCTACGAGTTCTCCGTTTACTTTGAGTGGAATCCACTCATCGGGTAGTAGCTGAAGTATTCTAACGGCTTCTTCATCCAGGCCATCACCAAGTCCTTCTTCAACCTCTTCATTGATCATCTTTCCTTCCTTTGTTATGGTTGCAGAAACCAGAACAGTTCCTTGTGTACCGTGCCTACGTGCATCTGCAGGGTATCTCATCAACCGAACGAAATAATACAAAAACTTACCTTGTCCACCGAGAAGGATGGGTGTTTCACCGGAGTTATTTTCTTTCAGAGTTTCATCTTCGATGATCATTGTCTTACTAATAAAAGTAAGGGGCTTGGAAAAAATTACTTTCTGGTTGGTATAATCTATTTTTTGTTCCAATTCTCCCTTGAACATATATTCCCAGATACCCACTTTTACATTATTGTCATACTCACCACGTTCTATTAATTCATATGATCCGTTAAACAACTTTTCATACTTACCTTGCTTAATTTCAGAATTGTCTTTACGCACATAAAAAACTTCTTTTGCGGGTGGGTTCTCATATCGAAACATCACTTTCTTAGTTTCCTGCCCGAAGGAACTGGTAAGCATGGTAGTCGTAAGAAGTACAGTCAGTATAATTCTCATAGTATCGATTAATTAAAGTTATTAATGTGTAAGTATACACTATTGCATTTTAAGTTAAGTGCTAGTCTATAATGAATTAATGGTGCGGCCTGACTCGCGTTTGCGAGGAAGCTTTCAACGTCTCGTTGAAAATGCTGACGTGATAATCCCCATACTACGAAGTGCTCTAGTGGATACAATGGCGCACTACACATATTAAGTTAGCTGCACTAAGGTTTCGTTCATCTGCATTTCATAGTTGGGGGATTGCTTCACTCCTACACACATTCCGCCCTTCTGTTCGCAAACGCGGAACTAGCCCCCATTGGCGCAAGTGTTGTGAGTAGGAAATGAGCGTTGTTCACTTGTGCCTCTTCAACGATCTTAATTGATGGCGCAGAAAGAAAAGTTAATGTGAATGTACTCGCCCCCGATTGCAATTCGGAGTGGAATTTTAACGTTAACTTGAATCAAAGGCCAATGATGAAAAAATACCTCCCCTTCGTCCTCGTACTCTTCGCGTTTGCTCCCAGCACAGATCTGGCCCGGCTACCCGCCACACACTGGCTTCAGTATAAAACTCCTGAAGACGCAGGTTTTTCATCTCAAAAGCTGCAAAAAATACGTGAGCTGGCACAGCGATATCATTCCGCTAACGTCCTTATTATCTATAAAGGAGCGATCGTTCAATCGTGGGGAGATGCCAGTCGCAAATTCCGTCTTCACTCTGCACGAAAAGCAACGCAATCTGCGCTTATAGGAATTTATGCTTCACGGAATAAAATTGATCTCCATAAATCCATCGGTGAATATGGCATCGATGAAGTAACTCCCCTTACCGAAACAGAAAAGCAGGCAACAGTAAAACAACTCATGACCGGCTACTCCGGAATCTATCTTCCTTCTCCCGGTGGTGGTGGCGTTGATGAAATACCGAAACGAGGTTCGCACAAACCAGGCGAACATTGGTATTACAACAACTGGAACTACAATGCGCTGAACACATTGTTCGAACAACAAACGCAGGTAAAATTGACCGATGCGTTCGATACCGAAATAGCGAAGCCCATTGGCATGGAAGACTTCCTGCCACGTGATGCATTCTCATACTCCCATGACTATTCGTTGCATCCCCTGTATCATATCAATATGTCATCGAGAGATCTGGCGCGCTTCGGAATGCTGTACATGCATGACGGTCGTTGGAACGATCAGCAAATTATACCACAACAGTGGGTGAAAGAAAGTCTCACCGCCTATACGCCTAAAGAAGTAAAAATTGGATTTGGCTATGCGTGGAACATCTATCCCGAAAAAATATTCAATCAAAGAGTTTACACGGCAGAAGGCATGGGCGGACACATCCTGATGTTACTGCCCGACAGCGATATGATCATTGTACATCGGGCAAACACGCACATTGAACCCTGGGTCGCGGTTGACTGGAAAGAGATCAAAGCGATCGTTAAAGGAATTCTCGCGGCAAGAACTGAAATAAAAACAACCATCGATGAGTCGAAACTCGTCACCTACCAACCCAATCGCTCGCACTGGCCGGCTTTGATCCCTGACGATCCATCACAAACCAAACGCTTCGAAAAATACTACGACAACGGTGGCGACCCGGTAACAATTCTGCGGGAAAAAGATGGTCAGTTGATCGTGAACATCCGCTACCTCGGAAACTTCAACCTCTATCCGATAACAAACAATACCTTCTTCGTGGAAGGAAAAGAGGAAACGATATACTTTGAATACAATAGTTCGGGAGAGCCGATCAAAGCCGTATTCCCATAAGCTAAAATTATATCGCCTGTTTCGCAACAGAGTCTAATGATGAATTGGGACTCAACGAAAAAAACACTAGCACAAGTGTTGTGTGTAGGAAAAGAGTGTTGATCACTAATGAATCTATTGCCCCGCCTTCATTGGGTCTGCAATTAACATAAATTCTACTCGTCTATTTTCCTCTCTGTTTTGCGGCTGGTCATCAATGACAACGGGCTTTGAAGCTCCCATAGCCTCAACGAATACCCGCTGCTCAGCAATACCATTCGCTTTTAGATAATCAGCAACGGCATTCGCCCTTTGTTGAGACAGCGTATAATTTGCATTCCAGTTTCCTTCGTAATCGGTATGGCCGATAATTTTTATCTTTAACTGCGGATATTTTTTCAGGTATGCTACCATTGCATCCAGTTCTTTATAGGACCCTTCCAGCAATTCAGGCTTAGAAAGTACGAAACGCACAGACCTCAAGGTAATCAACTCATTAATCGCAATCATTGAACCATTGGTTGCGTTTTGGAGCGAGTCATCAGGATTGATGCGATCCTCTTCAGGCTTTGTAATTTTTTTTTCCTTCACTGGTGGTGTTGACGTTACGGATGTCTTTTTTGTAACGGGCCTGGCAGCAACCTTTTGTTCCGGTACAGCTGTTGTTTCCTTCTGCACGGCAGGTTGTTGTGCATCTACAGAATATACAGAGACAGGGACTTCTGCTTGAGGCCTGAAAAAATTATAGCCCAGGAACGAAAAGCCTCCCTCTGGAATTTCCCAAGACAGCATGAGCACGGAGTGAAGCATGGCATTGAAGTATTCAATTTTTATTTTATACTGCTTACCCTTCTCCAGCACAATTGAACTGCTATGCGTTGTCGCTTCTTGTAGCCGCCATGCGTCAATTATTAATGTATTGTCTATCCATAACCGTATGCCGTCATCTCCCCTTAAGAGAAAAAGGAATTCTCCGGATAAGGGAGCCGTTATCACAGTTGTCCAGCGCGCTGAAAAATACTCACCATTTACTCCGGGCGCAGGACTACTCTTGTAGCCGTTTAAATACGGTTTGGATTCTACTCTTGTTAATACCTTATTTTTTAGCTCAACGTCATTGAAGTACTCTGCAACAACACCACTTTGAGCATTTGTGTAATGAGGAAGATTTGCGAACAGCAAGAAAACGATAATTTTTAACCTACTCTTGTTTGGATACATCTTTAAGCAGTTTTTAATAAGGTGAAGATAGAAGAAAAGAAGAAGTGGTACACTTGCGCTATTATTTCGGTCTGTGATGGTCCACTCTATTCATCGCTACAAATTCGATTCGGCTACCAACTGCCGATCTTCCGAGGTTTCATCAACTAAATAGTAATGCTGGATATTGGTGATCTCAATTTCATCGAGAATGTCTACCATATTTTTAAACCGGGATTTGTCAGAAGGCTTAACAAGAAGCACCATTTTTTTAATGGCGGCATTCTTTTCAAGAAGGACTTTACGAATCCCCGTGGCTGAGAAATTGGTTACCTCTACTTTCGGATTGATAATACCATGATACCAGTAAATCTTATCATTCTCGCCTAATACCAGGGTGAGTACCCGCTCGGACGTTACCTCAGGCTGTTTCGCATTACTCTCCGGCTCATCGGGCATTTGGAGTTGAATGGCTGAGAACTTGTTTAGGGTTACCGTGAGCACAAAAAAAGTAAGCAATAGAAAAGCGAGATCGACCATGGGTGTCATGTCAAGATGAGGAGCGTATCGCTTGCTTCTTGTCTTGTCGGAAGTTTGTGTTATTTGTGCCATACTGTTGATCGGTTGGTTACAACAGTAGAATGCAAAGCTATCCGGAAGTCACATTTAGAAGCGAGAATTTTTGATGCCCCCACTGGCGGAAGTGTTGTGTGTAGGAAATGAGTGTTGATCACTTGTGTCTCTTCCACGATCTTCACTCCTTCACGCATCCCATGCTTCCCTGTCTGCCGCCAGGCAGGAGTTCGCAAACGCGGGCCAGGCTCATGTAACTAGCGGAATAGTTTGTGTCGGACAAAACATTATTATAAGAAGCTTACAACGTATTGGCAAAGGCACGCAGGTAGAGCTTCGAAGGCTGCTTGAGCGCGCTCTGCCGGATGTCGTTATCGGTGAAATGCTTTCCGAACATGAGGCGTAACGCGCGTACGTCCTCTGGCGCCTCAGGTAATTGAGCAATGTCATCCGCGATTTCAATGCGAAGGCTCTTCAGTTTTTTCAACTGGCCCAGTCCGGCAGGCAAGCGGTCAGGATGCTTAACATAACTGCCTTGAAGTGTTAGTGATTCCAGTGGCAGGTGCGCAAGTGGAGCCAGGGATGTAAGAGTATAGGACAACGGTAGTGAGAGCTCTTTAAGCTTTGGTAGTTTAGCAATTACCAGCAATGCCTTGTCTACATCCAATTTTTCGCACTCACTTGTCAAAAGATTGGTAAGATTCTTCGCACCCGAAAGTCCATCGGGCAACGTCTCAAGCGGGCAGCCGCGTAGTGACAAAGTTTTCAACGCGTTCATGTTGGCAATCCCGTCTGGTAATATCTTCAGGGGATTGAAGCTGAGATCCAGTGAGGTTAGTTGAGTGGCGCGCCATAGTGATTCGGGCAACGTCTCCAGGCGATTGCTGCTCACGTCCAGGTCTCTGAGTTCCGGCAAGTGTTCGAAAAATTCCGGCAACGATATGCGCTGCTCAGCGCACATACGCACATACGATTTACCCAGATGTGGAATCATATCCGGGGTTGCCTTGTCTGCGCCAGCAACAGCAGGTGGTTTCACCAAGTTGAATTGTTTCTTAGTAGCGCTGGCAAATCGTGTTCGCTTGGCTTTGATTTCTTCTACTACTAACACATCACCTTTTGCATCAGTGAAATAGCGGAAGTCCTTACCACTTGCTTGCTTGACTAACGTGAGAGAAAGTTTTTTGGATAATTCTTCTCCCTGCAATCCAGGCAAATCCAATGTTGTCTCTCCGCGGGAAAACAATGCATCATTGAACACGATACGGCAAACGAGCGATGTACTGTCATCAGCATAAAGTACGGCTGAAGGATCTTCGATGGTATCTTCAGCATACGCCAGGCCCTGTTCATTGAGATAGTAAATGATGTCGTTAGGCGAACACACCACAGGCACAAGATTGCGGGCTTTGCTGCCACCGCGGGGTGTCGCATGAGCATTCGAAGTAAGACAAGCATAAGTACCAAAAAGCCAGCAAGGTTCATCCTTTTTTATCTTGCCTTCATCCGGAATTAAGAGGCCACCAAACGCTGCTTCGAAAGCAATCACTGAGGCGTGAGGTGGATACTTATGTTCATCGCATGTTTTGATTAACCGCGCCCGGGTTGCGCGAAGCCCGGCATCCAGGGTGCCGCCTCGCTTCTTAAGCATGGCCAAGACAACTGCGGGGAGTTTTAGCTTCATGGTTTTGTTTTAGGGTTCAACTATCAAGTGCTTTACTTCCAGTAATAATACCAGTTGCTTTCATAGTCGCGATCAAAGGTTTCCTTACTATCAAAGCGATAGGGAGAGCTCCGATCAATACTATCAAAGCTAAAAGAAGAACCACGATCAAATCCATACTTTTCAGCAGCTTGTCCCAACGCTTCAGTGATTCTTGCTGAGATACCATTCGCTCCATTTTCTTTTACCTGTGCATCGGTGTAGAAGAAGACAACAGCCTGCGATATGGTCCACACGCTTTCAAAAGTTTTTAGAATAGCGCGTTCTTCATCATCAAGCATTTCCTGCATCACCTTCACCGTAAGATTTTTTAAGGGCCTGTAGGTAACAATGATTTCAGGGAATGGATTGGTTTCAACAGGGAAGACATTGCTCTTCAAGGGATCCGGTATCGGGTTATCCGAAGGAGTTGATTTGAAATACTTCAAGAATCGTTCAACGATCAATGTATTGTGATCGCGATTAGCCTGCATCTGTTTTACATCTTCAACGGTGTCAAGAATCACATGAACCAGTTGTTGTGGCAAACCTTTTGAAGTGTCTCTCCTCTCGCAGTAAAAATCCAACGCACGCACACCAAATTGTTTCGTCATCCAATCCATTATCTCCTGGTGTACAGCAGCAAGTTTATGTTTGCCTTGCTCAATTGCACCGGCCTGGAAGTGGGATTTGTCGGTGAGTGTAAACATCGTAATTCTTTTTTAATTGGAGAAGTTTAACAAGTCTGCGGCATTTTCCCGCAGATTTCGCAGATCGAATCCACGCTGATTACGCAGATGAGTTTGCATTTTAATCAGCGAAATCTGCGTGTCTTTCAAATCTGCGGCATCTGCGGGAAAAATTTCAGTTCGACAAAACAACGCTGGTCCTATCCTCCTGCAACTGCACCCACAATCATAAAAGGTTCTTCTCCCCTGGCAATTCTTTCCGGAAGTATTGTATCCTCGGCAACCAGGGAGAAATCTTCGGTGCAGGCAAAAAATCGTACAAAGGGTCTTCGCTTTTTGGTATCGTGCTCCCGGATGGTTCCGGTGAGCATCGGGTAACGTGCTTCAATAGCATCGAGCACCTTGTTCACTGTAACGACTCCAACCACTTCAACTTGTATTTCCGATCGCACCCCGGCCAGGTTACGAAGATGAAAGGGCAATGTGACGCGGATCATGGCACGGCCTGTACTTCTACCGAGTACACAGCGGGAAGGTTTTGTACAATTGCAATCCAGTCATCTCCCCCATTGGCGGATGCATAAACTTGTCCGCCCGTAGTGCCAAAATAAATGCCGCATGGATTGAGCGTATCAACAGCCATTGCATCACGCAAAACATTTACATAACAATCTTTCTGCGGTAGACCATTCGTTAGCGCTTCCCACTCATTACCACCCGTGCGACTTCGGTACACACGCAGTTTACCTTCCGGGGGAAAGTGTTCAGAGTCGCTCTTGATCGGAATCACATACACGGTATTGGGTTCTTGCGCATGCACATCAATGACGAAGCCAAAATCAGAAGGTAAATTGCCACTTACTTCAGTCCACAATTCTCCCGCGTTGTCGCTACGCAGTACATCCCAGTGCTTCTGCATGAACAACACATCCGGCTTTGCGGGGTGCATGGCAATGCGATGAACACAGTGACCTACTTCGGCATTCGGATCAGGAATATATTCTGATAAAAGTCCCTGGTTGATTGCCTTCCAGCTTGCGCCATCATCGTCAGATCGGAAAGCACCAGCGGCAGAGATCGCTACATAAATTCGTCCCGGATGTGCCTTGTCGAGTATGATTGTATGCACGGCCATACCACCAGCACCCGGTCCCCACTGCTTGCCTGTGCGATGTCCTCGTAGTGCTGCTAATTCCGTCCAGCTTTTCCCCCCATCCGTGGTCTTGAAAAGTGCAGCATCTTCCACGCCTGCATAGACTGTATTCACATCAGTTAGCGAAGGTTCCAAATGCCAGACTCGTTTAAATTCCCATGGACGCTGTGTGCCATCATAATGTTGATGCGTGGTGAGCGGCTTGCCTATTCCCTCGGAAATATCGTAGGTAAACTTATTGCTTTCCGTTGCCGGCATTCCGTCTGGAGTCGTCACGGATTCTCCTTCTTTAAATCCGGGTTGGAACCAGGTCTTTCCACCATCATCCGAACGCTGGATGATTTGTCCGAACCATCCACTGCTTTGCGAAACGTAGATTCGGTTGGGATCCACTGGCGATGCTTTCATGTGATAGATTTCCCATCCGGCAAAGAAGGGACCATCGACAGTCCATTTTGAACGCTTGCTATCGGATGTCAGAATAAACGCACCTTTCTTGGTACCGACAAGAACACGAACTGCTTTCATAGTTTGAGTTTGAATTAATGGAATTAAGGTAATGAAAAAGATCACGCGCAGCAATGGTTCACTCCGTAACAACACCCATGCTTGCTGTCTACCGAGAAGCAGGAGTTCTTGCAACTGCTTTGTAATCGTTTTTCCCGCAGGTCTCGCAGATCGAATCCACTCAGATTGCGCAGACCCGTTTGCATTTCCATCCGCGATATCTACGTGTCTTTTAAATCTGCGTCATCTGCGGGAAAAAAAACTAAGTGCAATATCGATGAGATATGGCTTCGCTCCTTCATCGCATCCCACGCTTCAATTCGCAATCGCGAATTATTGATGGCGGGAAAACTTCTTCATCCAGGTCATCATGATTTCATGAATTTCATTTTTTTACATACTATTATGAATGATGATATTGGTCTCAGTTTTCGCATGACAGGTCTACCATGACAGATGTAATACGGTTTCATATTCTCGCTCATATTTTAATTTCGTTCACCGGTGCGTTGCTGTTGCTGGCAATCTGGTATAATATAAGCGACCGTTTTAAACGGACCTTACAAGAGGACAATTCTCCTAAACGAGTTGATAAAGGTTTGTTGTATTTGAGTCTCGCGATCTTTGTGTGGGTGGTTGCCGGCTGCTGGGCTTATTTAGGGAGTGGATCTCATTTTTCTAAAACACACTATTTCAAGACCGGAAATAATGTGTTTTCCATTACAAACGATCTCCTTCTGTTTCTTGCCTTGTGCTATGCTGATCACGCACCCCAATTTATTCATAAGCATAAAAGCAATAGGAAAAGAATCATCATATTGATTTTTATTCTGGCGTTGCTTACGTGTCTTTTACCATCCCTGTTAGGCGAATACAATGAAATGTACAATGTGCGGATAAGTGCTCTCCCCGACCTGATCTTGTCCGGCTTTCTGACGTTCTTGTTGATCTTTACTTTTTACAGAACCTTTGCCAGCAGAGGATTAAAGATCGTTGCTATTATTTCCGTTATTGTCATTGGCTTCATATTCATTTCCGTTCTGCCCGATGCCTTTCCAAATTTGTATGACGACTTTACAAAAGACCTGATCAAGATCACCGCCAAAACTTCGTTCATCGCCATCACACTCGTATTGGCAACCAGCTGGGTTATTCAATTGGCGAACACTCCCAAACCCGATGAGATGATGATCAGTTTTATGGACTGGTCATTGATAAAAATTACGATTCCCTCTAAAAAAATATTCGGAGTGACTATTGAATTTGGTTCAAAGACCACTCAATATATCAACCTGCTCAAATTTGCGATCAGACGAAAACATGGAAGCGAGACCACACAAAGTATTTTGATCGGTTTGGGTGGTGAAATAAACAATCAAACATACCTCAGCCGCATTATCGATAACATGAACGAAATATTAAAGCTGGAGGAAGATCAAAAACTGGATCGAAAAGATCTTTTTACATTCCTTGGTCAGGGAAAGTATCGGCTCCGGATCATTCCCGAGAATATTAAAATAGACGAAACGTTATTGCGTGAGTTTATTAATACGCCTGAAAATCAAGAGTATAAATCCATTGTAACTTAGTGTAACTGCCATTACACTTCGTTTCTTCGAATTACATTTTACAATTCTTTGCGACAACCTTAGCGCCTGCCTGCCTGTGCCAATACTTTTGGACCATACACAAACGTCCAACACTTCATGGCAAACATCTGGCTAAAAAAAAATATCAATCAACTCACACAGGAAGCTTCCGATGACGCGAAAGGTTTGAAGCGAACGATCAATGTCGTGGGACTTATTGCGCTCGGCATCGGTGCCATCATTGGAGCCGGATTATTTACCAGCACTGCAGAAGCGATTGCAAACCATACAGGGCCTGCAGTAACCCTTAGTTTTTTAGTAGCCGGCATCGGCTGTGCACTGGCTGGTTTATGTTATGCCGAGTTTGCCTCTATGATTCCAATTGCCGGCAGCGCCTACACGTACGCGTATGCAACCCTGGGTGAATTCATTGCCTGGATCATCGGGTGGGATCTTGTATTGGAATATGGTGTTGCGTCAGCCAAAGTAGCCACTTCTTGGTCGGAATATTTGAACAAGTTACTCGTCAATGTCTTTCATGTTCAGATTCCCTACGAATTTTCACATTCGCCATTTCAACATTCAGCCGAAGGTATTCAAGGCATTATGAATCTGCCGGCCGTGTTCATCATTCTGCTATTATCCCTTGTATTGGTGCGGGGTGTGAAAGGATCAACGCTGGTGAACAGCATCATCGTGATTGTTAAAGTAGGAATTGTATTGTTGTTCATCGGTTTTGGTTGGTCGTATATTAATCCGGCAAACTATGTTCCATATATACCTCCCAACATTACGGATGTGTCGGGCGAATTCGGCTGGACAGGAATTTTTGCCGGAGCAGGTGTGGTGTTCTTTGCTTTTATTGGTTTTGATGCCGTATCCACGGCTGCCCAGGAATCAAAAAATCCGCAACGCGATATGCCCATAGGTATACTGTTGTCGCTTTTGATTTGTGTAGTATTGTATATTCTTTTTGCGCATGTGCTCGCGGGTGTCGCGAACTACAAAGAATTCAGAACCGTTGGCCAGGAGGCTTCTGTTACGTATGTAATTGATACGTATATGAAAGGTTATGGATGGCTCTCCACACTGGTTACCGTTGCTATTCTTGCGGGGTTTTCGTCTGTGATCCTGGTGATGCTCATGGGGCAATCGCGGGTGTTTTTTTCCATGTCGAACGATGGGTTGGTGCCAAAAATATTTTCGCAGCTGCATCCAAAATTTAAAACGCCATGGAAATCAAATCTTCTATTTTTCATTTTTGTAGGACTGATTGCTGCGTTTGTTCCGGCCTCCATCATTTCAAACATGACGGTGATCGGAACACTCTTTGCTTTTGTCCTTGTTTGTCTGGGAATTATCGTTTTGCGTAAAACAGATCCTGCTATTCCAAGACCCTTCCGCACACCCTGGGTACCTGTAATTCCGATCCTGGGGATTCTGGTTTGTACCGGGTTGATCTACACACTTGGTCCTGCGAATTGGCTGCGATTGATCCTCTGGCTGATCATTGGTGTTTTCATTTACATCGGCTATGGAATTAAAAATAGCAAGCTACAGCAGGATACATTGAAAAAATCACAACCTTAATCCGACTTCTGCACTCTTTACAGCATGTTGTTGCAAGACATAATTTTATCTTCGGTCTGGCAGGGGCATGTGTGATAAAATTATGTCTTGTAACAATATGCGGGACATGCCCCAATATCAGGAAAGCAGTTCGTTTTCTGCGTCACCTTGCAAGATGGCGACTGGGCAATCCGTCATTTTATAATGACCTTCTTAAGGTAAACATCACGCCCTGAAACAATCTTTAAAATATAGACTCCTGGATTGGCATGAAGTTTAACTTCGTTGTCGGTCACGTCCTTTATTTCAATAACATGCTCGCCAAGACTATTGACTAAAACCACTGAAAACATTTTTTGTAAACCCTTTACAATAAACGTTCCTGGCCCTGGATTAGGATAAACTTCAAACACTTCGTTTTTTTCAATATCCGTAACCAGGTTTACTTTGATCATCTTGGGCTTTACGATTTCTTTGGTTTGAATATTTCCAGTGACCTTTAACATAACATCATATTCTCCAGCAACCGTGTATCGTATCTGATCCGGATTTTCCTGCGTTGATGTGGCAGGATCAGCACCCTGAAATGTCCACTCGAAAGTCTCCGCACCATCAGAAGACAGATTCTGAAAATGGATTGTTTCACTAGTTTTGATTTCTGTTTTGTCGGCTGTAAAATCGGTTGTCAATACTGAATAAACCGTAATGAAATCGGTTTTGGTCTTTAATTTCGTAGCGCCATCCCGACCCGTAGTAAGACTTACATCAAATATTCCCGGTGCAGAATACTTAACTTGCAGTGGATTTTTTGTGTTGTCTGTAGCAGGTAATGCGCCTTCAAACGACCACTGCCACGAGGATGGCATACCCTGCGATTGATCCGAAAAGTTAATGCTCTCCCCTGCTACAATTTTTGTTTTCGTAGCATTGAAGTCAGCTGTGAGTGCGCCTAATACAGTAATGTATTCCTCTTTTATTTTTGTATCGGTTTGGGTATTGTTTGTTACTTTCAATGAAACTTTATAGGAGCCTGGTGTATTGTACGTAATAGTTGACGGATTTGAACTAACGGATGATGAGGGGCTTCCTCCCTGAAATGTCCATTCATATTGTTCCGGACCACCAATTGAAAGATCAGTGAAGTTTATCGCATCTCCCGGGTTAAGTATTGTTTTTGTTGTCGTAAAATCGGCAGTTAGTTTTTGAGCTACAGTAATGTCGATTGTCTTTTCCTGACTTTGAGCTGCATTATATGCACGCAAGGTAACACTGTACGTTCCCGGTACTGAATAATAAACACTAGCATCTTTATCTGTGGATGTCACTGGATTGCCACCCGGAAAAGTCCATTCGTACAAAAGGTTATCGCCCTGCGTCACGTTCGTGAGATTAACTTGCTGGCCGGTGAATACATAAGTTTGTGACGCAGTAAAGTCAGGGGCTATTTTCGGATGAACTGTTATGTATCCCGTTTCTTCTGTGTAGGCAGATCGATTATATCGTTTTATTAAAAGCGTAACTTTAAATGTTCCACTAACAGGGAATGGAATTTTTTTCGGATCCTTATCGCCCACCCACATACCTGTTCCCAGACCAGCACCATCAAAGAACCAATTCCAAACCAACGGGTCGCCTTCTGACAGATCCGTAAAATCAAGAGAGTCACCTGCAACAACATCTTTTTTTAAAGCCTTAAATTTTGCAACTAAGGGTTGATGAACTGATATGTACCGATCCATCGTTCGTGTACTTGTTTTCCCTGGTTTTGAAATGGTTAACGATACTTTATAGTCGCCTACGTTCATATACTTCACTGCAGCAGGTGTTTGAGAAGTCGAAGCATTTACGTCACCACCATCAAAAGTCCATTGCCAACTTTGCGGAGCACCAGTTGAAACGTCTGTGAATTTTACCAGGTCCCCCACAACGATATCGGGGAAGGAAGAAATGAAGCCACTCTGAAAGCATGTCTCTGCCGGAAGATCCTGATCGAGCGAAATGGTCGTCAGATAAAGGCCGGAAGAGCGTGATGCCAATACAACAAGATCATTTGTACATGGATTTTTCTCCAGACCATAAGCAATATCATTACCGCTGCCTCCATCAAGGTTATTAATCCATTGAAGTATTCCCCGACTATCATATTTGGCGAGGAAGATACTGGCATCCATTGTTGGCGCCTTAATACCTTTATATTCATTGCCCGCAACCGTAGAACCCATAGCACCTCTGTAATTACCAACGAGAAACAGATCCGTCCCAATCACTTCTGTATCGATCACTTCAGCATAGGGTAGAAAATGAAACCATTGTAACCTTTGCAATCTATCGTGTGAGGCTAAAAAACTTCCGGTAGAAATAAGAGAGGTATCTCCTTCAACAATTAATGATTGCTTTATCGTGGAATTTAAAAATCGATAAGCTCCTGCGAAATACCGGATGTTTCCATCAGGCTCAGCATGATGAACGCTTATCTTATGCATTCTTGGTAAATACCCGATAATCTCGGCAATATTATTAACCTCCTGAGCGTGGTCGTTTTTGATTTCAAGAGTATGTGTTGCGGGCATCATTTTAGTTTCGAAAGTGCCTGCAGCCACGGTGTATAGTGTACCATTATCCGCGTACGACACAGCGTTTTCACTAACGAACGAATACCGCAAACTTTCATGATAATATCCGGAAGTGTCCATCCTGATCAGAATAGATTTGTACTGATTCACCCATCGTTTAAATGGAGACGCATGACCGGAACGGATGAAAACAGGTTCCGGGCCATTAGCACTCATCTCTACAAAGAGTGAGTCATTCACCAGCGTGCTCACTAAAGGGAAAGTAGAAGAATACCAGGCGAGCGGATAAGGAACGGTAACCAATTCGGCACATTCAAATAACGTTGACCATTTGATTTTGCCATTTTTATCAAACTTCATCAAAATCCCTCGCTTCTCATCTGGATGGCCAGGACGTTTTGAATAATACGTGCTATCGCCAATGCTGAACTGGTTGCCTCTAAAATATCCGTTAACATAAAGATTCTCCTGATTGTCAATAGCAAAGCTATTCGCGCTACTGCCTTTTCCTGTCGCATCCGTTTCAACATCAAGTCGCTTCTTCAGCCATGCCAGTGAACCAGTGGCATTGAATTTTGCAATGAAGAAGGTGTGCGTGAGAATGTCCAATGGATTTTTACTGATGTATCCGCACAGGTAATGATTCCCGTTAACGAATTTATAATCGGTCACCCGATAACTGGAGTCCAGGAGATTATTAAAACTGGGCCCCGGGGATAGGGTTGTGTTGCTGGAAGGATTCATTACCCAAATCGTCTTTTCAGCAGTCTTAAAACAACCTTCGCTAACGCTACCTTTCAGCTTTACGATCTTCTCACCGCCAATGGAATAGAGTGGTGCTGGATTAACCTGACCGGAGGATGCAGGCAAAGCATTATTTCCAAATTCCCATTCATACGTATCGGCTGTAGAGATATTGGTAATGTTAACTGCACTATTGGTTATCGGAAAGAGCGGACTAATGTTAAAATCAACCGTAAAGTTTCGGATTGCAATGGAAATTAAACCATAGATCTTTTCGCACCCGCTCGAAGTCTTACCATACAATTCGAATGTGGTGGGTTTGGTCATTGAAGGTAACTGAAGTTTCAAGATTCCTCCATTACCCGGTGCTGAAACTTGGTAAGGTGAGTTAAAATTAAACTTCTCTGTTAAAGTATAGGTGACAAACACTTCTGAATTCGGAATTTCAATAAACGTTGAATCGCCAGAACAAATGCTGGATTTATCCGCTTTTGGTTGAATGGTATCGGATGGTTTGGGGACAACTGTAATTTTCAATGAATCCACACCGCTTCGCGTACCACAGACATCAGTCGCTTGCAACTTTATATACAAGTCAGCGGATGAATTCAGATAAAAGTACTTCCCATAGTTATTTACGTTACCGATTATGGTATTCCCGCTATACAGGTCAAATGTTTCTCCTGCATAGTCACCTTGAACAAAAATTTCGACAGCATCGCCCTTGCAGACTACTGTTTTATTTGCTGCAAGATTGTAAGGTGGCAATGGTGGATAATCACGAACGGTGATTATGCTTGAGAAAATATCTGTTTTTATACCATTACTCGCCTTCAGTTGAAGTGTATGATAACCGGCCGCTGGAAATGCATATGACAAATGATAACTTGTGCTAACGTTAACATCGTCTACTAACCACTCATACGTATAGCCTACAGGGCTTAGGTTGGTAGCATTAAAGATTTGGTTTATACAAGGATTGTCAGTGAATTGAAAATAAGCGATCGGTGAATACGCGATCGTGCTGCCATCCGAATACAGCACTTTTCCGTCCTGACTGGTCATGAAAATCTTACTTTCTGAATGGGCCTGGATATCCGTTGAAAAGGTATTGGTAAGATCGTACTTTTCAAAAGTCATTCCAGCGTCTGTAGTTTTCAATAAAAATTGATTACCTGATACAAACCCTATTTTATCATTCAGGAACGACATCTGGACAAGACCAGCAGGTACGGGTTGCGATAATTCCGCCCAGGTTTGTCCTCCATCCTGACTTTTCACTACTTTGTTTTCCGTAATACCGATAATCTCCAGTTCTGTTAAATATTGAATATCATTGAATTTGTAGTAAGAGCTTATTTGTGTCCATGTATCTCCCCCATCTGTTGTAAGAAGAATGATGCCATCACCTCCAATAACTCCCTTGGCGGAATTAAAAAATGAAAGAGCATGAAGATGCTTTGTTGTTGAAGCGTTTTTAACAACCCAGTTTGCCCCACCGTCAGTGGTCTTTAAAATCCTGCCCCAATACCCAACACTAATGAGTGAATTCGCGCTAAAGCTATGGATATCTTTCAATCGTAGTTCAGCGGATTGAAAAATGCTCTGATCAGGATTAACTTTATGCTGAAGTTGCCATGTGGCGCCTCCATCTGTTGTTTTTATGATCTGCTCAAAATTGCCCAAGGCACCCCATCCAACAGAGTATCCAACATTTTCATCAATAAAGTGAATGTGGTGATCATTCATTGAGGTGAAATAAATACTGTCCGGTGACTGGTACGCTGAGATAAAGTAAGGCAGCAATGTCCATGTCTTGGCGCCATCAACGGACTTATAAATCCCGTCAACACCTCCGGCATAGCCAACATTTGCATTAACCATGTAAATGCCGCTAAGAGTACTGGAGTTTTTGGTGACTGGGGTTGTTGTGAACTGTGAAAAACAAGGTGTGAACAAAAACAAACAAACGAAAGAAAACAAAATATTTTTGCTAACGCGGACGGACGAGTTATTAACTCGTCTTCCTATTGGGTAACAGTTCATAGAAAAAATTTCATAAAGATATATATTTTTTAGAACCGGATATTCAAAATATCACATAGGATTCTCTTTCTGAAGTACGCGTGTAGACCCCATTGGCTCTCCTAATGATGGTTTGAATAAGTTCGTGTTAAACCCTTTAAAAAATGAATAGGCGTATTCAGAAATCATTACATTTAATTTTAAACCAACCGAAGCATATGAAAACGATACTCACCTTTTGCATTTGCCTGCTCTCTTGCTCATTTGTTATGGCACAATCTCAGTCTGCTGAAGTCGCGCTTGTAGAAACTGCTGTTGAAAAGCTTCGCAACGCTATGCTTGCAGGTGACAAAGCTTCATTAGAAGCACTAGCAGCATCAGAACTGACCTATGGACATTCCAGTGGTGTAATCGAAGACAAAGCCGCTTTTGTAGAAGCGTTGGTCAGTGGTAAATCCGATTTCACCAGAATAGACATCACCAAACAAACCATTAACATTGTTGGAAATATCGCCCTTGTAAGACACGAACTCCGTGGAGAAGCAAACGGCAATGCAATAAACATTGGTGTACTGTTGGTTTGGCAGAAAGATAAAAAGGATTGGAAATTACTTGCACGCCAGGCGTTCAAACTTTAGCGATACATTTTGGTTAGCTTCCTCACAATGACGGGGTATCTCATGGATGAATACATCACCAATTTCCCTGATGAGGGGTAAATTCAGTTTATAATGGCCACACTATTGACGTTGCAACCCGTACTGAAAAGTCAGTGACAAACATCTTCGAAGTTGAAAGTATTCCATTTACGCTTCCGTAAGTCTGAGCAGGATGCGCTTCAGATAACAAAGCCAATGAGCAGATTATGGCTGTTACAATTCCCGCCACAATCATGATCAGGCGAATGTGCTCGCGTGTACGGTTCATTTTTTGATTTGCGGTAGTGATGTCGAGAGTTTTCATAGCCTTGTTGCTGATTACACTTCAAATAACGCTGTAGGCATTGATACTGGCCATCACTAAAAGGCTGACTCCGGCCACTGGTAGGTGAATGACGGACGATAGGCGGTGAAGTTATCAGTAATCGGTTATCCGCAATCGGTAGCTGATAGCCGGTTGGCTGTTTCTGAATGGTTTACTTTTTTGCAAGCAAGGTAAACTCTACCATTACCTTTCCGGCATCGAAGTTAGAATAGAGCAACTTCACCAGGCTTCTGTTATCCATTTCAAGGGCGATATCAAATGCCTCCTGGTATTTATCCGGCCCATACTGCAATGCTTCTATTACATTGACCATATCGGTATGGCGCTTTCGGGATTTTAATATGGTTTCAATTTCTTTTTCGAATTTCATTTTGTGTTTGGACTTCGGGGAAAAGAGTGAGATTACAAAAGAATAAAAAGAATGTGACACACACCAGAGCCATCTCACACTCTAAACTGTTTTCGGTTTCCGGAACTGGGCAATCTTTTTTCACGCACTCTTCATTGATATATTCATTTTCTTTTCATTCATGATTTTAATCATAGCTCCTTCTTCAGCAGTGGTATACCTTGTTTGCAAACAACAGGCATTGTAGGGTCTATGAATAATTCAGATGCATCCAAACTGATCATCGTGAAGATCGTCCATACCATCATTTGGATATTTTTTAATGTTGTGTTATTCTATATGGCGTATGCAGTCGTGGTAGACAAAATTGACACATTCGTTTGGATTGGTGTGGGTCTCATTATACTCGAAGGAATTGTTCTGCTGATCTTTAACAAGATGTGCCCACTCACCCTTGTTGCCCGTAAGTATTCCGATTCCACTCAGGATAACTTTGACATCTATCTTCCCAATTGGTTAGCAAAACATAACAAATTGATTTACACAGCCCTTTTCATTCTTATTGTGATGGGAATATTGTATCGGATAGCATAAACGCTGATATGTGATGAGCTAAGATGAGCAGTGAATACGTCTATTTTACTTCTCGATCAACCCGATATTCCTGGAATGTTCAATCGCGTCATCGGTGTGTTTAAAAAGGCAGGTTGGAATATTTTTATTTTGAATGGATGCCATCCATTCAAGGGTCGATGCTTCTTTCTTTTTGCTAATGTTTCGTAAATAGATGGCCACAATTCTTTCCGGATATTTATTGGCAATACTCGCATAGATTTCCGGATCACTTTGTGAATTATCGCCCAGTAAAACAAATCGTTGTTTGGGATACACCTGCAGGATGCGCGCAAGCTTCACCAACTTGCCCTGGTGTTTTGTTTTGCCAAGTTTCAATAGCTGATGCCACTTTTTAATTTCATTCAACAGAAATATCCCCTTAGGCAATTCATTATGTTTAAAGAATTCATTGAGGTAGTCATATAAATTCCATTCGCTGCTTGATACATAGAAAAAAGGATTCGGAACGGCCGGTTCAGTATGCGCATCAGAAAGTAATTGATAATACTTTACCACATCGGCAAATGTTTTTCTGCTCCGAGGATTGGAAGTGAACAATACGCGTAATTTTTTTCCAGTAGTGGAGGAATGTGAAACCAATACGGTGTCATCGATATCCGATATAAATCCGTATTGGGTTGAATGCGGTACAAATATTTTACCGTTAGCGCTTGCTTTTATTTGATTTTGTTCATCGCGCAAATGAATAGTGAGGCCATGCCACCCTGCTGGTAAGACTGAATTCGAATGCCATTCAAACTTAAAAAATCCATCTGCTTCCGATATTGTTTCGAATGTTTGATCTTTCCATTGCATTTGTAGACGCACGCCTGCTAATGGCGTAACAAAAAATAATTTAATGAGATGAAAGATGTTGTAGGCTATATTCTTGGTATAGCGTGGACTGACTTCTGGTTTGGCCACCAGCACGTGACCATAGATCACAAGACTTTCTTTGTGGCCATAGCCATGGTACACCTTAATGGTAGCAACAGAATCACTCATCTACTTTGTCGGATTGACTTTGGCACGTAATTTACTAAACCTCCTTGCAGTTATCGCACCATAATCGAATTGAAACCTAAAGCATGAGATTACTTTTTATTATCAATTCAGGTTCTGGTAGCCGCACAATCGATTGGCCTGTTGTTATTGCGGAATATTTCAAAATGTCAGACCATGTTATAGAATTGTATCCCTTACCCCGTAAAGTCAGCGGACATAAAATTGATCAACGAATTGTAGATTTTTCACCTCAAAGAGTAATCGCAGTTGGAGGTGATGGTACCATTAAGCTAGTGGCAGAATGTTTAATGAAGAAAGACATTCCATTAGGCATTTTACCTGCCGGCTCTGCCAATGGACTTTCAAAAGAATTGGGCATTAGCAATGATCCCCTTGAGGCTTTAGATGTTATTGCTAATGGAACCATAAAAGAAATTCACCTCGTCAGAATCAACAATGAATACTGCATTCACTTAAGTGATATCGGGCTGAATGCGTATGCCATGAAAAAGTTTAAGATGCTTTCCGATCGCGGCATGTGGGGATATCTGAAGGCATCCATCAAAGCCTTGCAAAAGAATCCGTTGATGGAAGTCGAATTGAACATCAAAAAAAGGATGACAAAGATTAGCGCGGTGATGATTGTTGTTGCCAACGCAACACAGTACGGTACTGGCGCATTGATCAACCCGATCGGTACATTGGAGGATGATTTGTTTGAAGTGATTGTGATCAAGAAAGTATCCTTCCGTGAAATCTTTAAAATGATCTTTTTTCATGCTCCCTTTAATCCGGAGAAAACGGAAATCTTTCAGACCAATGCATTGGTGATGCGTTCGCGCAAAAAAGTACATTTTCAAATTGATGGCGAATACATCGGAATGGTAAACGAAGTGAAGGCCACGCTCCTGCCTCACGCCATAAAAATAATTGTGCCTGCAGAAATAACATAGTTTGTTTTTGCAGGGAAGCATTCCGTATTAAGTTTTATATTCCTGAAATTCAATCATGAGCATTCTAAAAAATACAGAAGTAGAACTTTCCGACCTTGTAAGAGATTGCAATTTGATTTTAGAAGTAGAGTATAGTGAGCTCTTTGTGGAAGAGATTACCATTAAAAGTATAGATCCGAAAGTGTATCCACCTCCGTTTAAAAAGCAGGGTTGTGTTTTCACAGTAACTAATGCTTTGAAAAATACAGACAACATCAATATTCCGCAAACCATCCGCGTTCCGAAAGAGGATTGGCGGAGATCGCTCAGTCAGCATAAAGCGCTATACACGGGCACACCCAACAAATCATACGGAGTGAAGCAATACAAAAGTGAAGTGAAGTCGATGCGGAATGCTACCATCCTTTTTTTGCATCATTTTCTTAATTCATTTGAACTGGAAGGAAAGAACTCCTTTGAATCAGTCGAAGCACGTGATAAAATCGTGATGCTCATTAAAGCGAAGTAGAAAGTGTTTTTAATAGTACAATCTGATGCGAGCTTGGGTGTACTTAATGCCATAATTAGCTTCAACAAGGTCTCGTTCGTGTGCATTTTTTAACAGGGTGCTTCCTGTAGACTATTTTTCATTTCTGTAGTACAAAATCATCACAGCGAAGAATTGACTTCGTTAAGAACCTCCTTTCTAACCTCCAAACAGACCTTGTGTATCTGGCATTAATATGTATAGCCTCTCTATGCGAGGCGTATCCCAACTTCCCATTAATACGAGCGAAACACAATTAAATACTACAGTATGAGACACAGAATTCAAAATTTTTCAGCATTATCACTTGTCGTATTTCTTATTTGCTCAGTATCGATAATGAGCTGTGATGAGCAGGAATTAGGTGACATGGAATCAGCGGGCCAAAGCAAAACCTATGCGTTAATTCCGGTGAGTGACTCGGATCTTTCCGGAACGGTTAAATTTACGAAGCAACCAAATGGTACTACGGTAGTAGCGGTTGATTTAAATGGGGCATCACCCATCGGAAGCTATCGTGCTTTCATTTGTGAAAATGATGTAGCAACAGATGGTAAGGTTGTGATATCGCTGACTTCCGTGGCGGGTGGTTCGGGATCTAGTATCACCACCGTTACTCAATTCAATGATGGAACTGCTATTTCGTTTAATCAACTGTTGAATTTTGATGGACATCTTAAAATAGTTTCCAACGAGTCCACACCGAAGTGTATGGCTCAGTCAAATATTGGAGTGAACTAATCGTCAGAAATTTCTTATAATTGACGCTGCTGGTAGATAAAGCTTGCAGCCACAGACCTCATACATTTGACAATTCAGAAGGCACAACGATAATTAAAGATAGTAACAGACCAGTGTACCGATAAATTGGTCTTCTGACCGTTGTTTTGTAATGAATAACTCTTGAATTGAAATTATTTGATTTACCTCTATTTCCGAATAGATCTCCGCTCCTTCAATAACTGTTCCTTTAGAAAGAAAGTTTCTGCGATTCATACGTCTTTGTTTATGTCGGCTATTGACGCTGCAACTCCTTTAACTTCTTCTTTAACTCTGGACCATTGGGATCAAGAGACGCTGCTTTTTGGAAACTGTTTATTGCTTGTTGCGTTTCACCTTTCTTGAGATAAGCATCACCCAGACTGATAAAAATAGTGGACGAGGAAGGATAGGCTCTCCCTAACATTTCCAACATGCTGATGCCATTGTCTATCGTTTCATTGCTTTTCACGAGGTGGGTAGACCAGTCCAGAATATTTCGTTCGTTTGGCAGAATAGTGTAGCCATAAAGTATTGATATTTTTTTGTAATGTTCTTCAATGATTTCACCGTTAACCTCATTGCCCTTCATTGAAGGAAGCGCCCAATCACGAAAGATAAACCGCAGACCTTCAAGATATGAATTCACCGGAACGGTCATGTGAGTTTCTGTTGGATAGTATACATACTCATATCGCAATCCTTTTATGGATTTTGATTTTATCAATGAATCAAATTTGATAAGATTAGTATGAAACGTGGATCCATCCGATACACCTTCATTGCCGTCACTGCAAAAAAGCATTTTGTTCAGGATTGTATTTTTTTGAAGCTTTTGATTAGCCAGCTTCAAAATATATTGATGATCCCACCATATTGAAGGACTTACTGCTATGTACGCATTGAAGAAATCAGGATGCATCAACATGCAATTGAGCGCTGTAATTCCTCCGAATGAATGGCCTCCCAATACATTGAAAGGTTGTGTTTTGTAATGCGTGTTTACATATGGTTTTACCTCATCTTCAATAAATCTGAAAAAGTTTTCATTGCCCCCGCTGGTTCGTAACCATGAATCAGAAGTACTCTCCACTTTTCCAAAGTAATTGAAGGTTGTATTCGTAGGGGTAAGATCCCTTGCTCTATCTGTATTGGTAATTCCAACTACTATCATCTCCGGCATTACATTGACATCCCAGCGGCTGAGGTATTCACAGTATTGACGACAAAGATCGAAATGGGTATCGGCATCAAGAACATACAGCACCGGATAACGCGCTGTTGGATTCTTATCACTCCCCTTTGGGTAATGGATATAAATCGCTCGGTCTTCATGCAGAACTTTTGAGCTTATTGTGATTCGGTCAACACCCGCACTTTCCTGAGGCTGGGCTTTTGCCAGTAGCGGATTGAAAAATATAAGGAGATAAATGGATTTCAGTAAACCAGATGCTATGCGATTAATACTCATTGCTCAATCTTTTTTAAGGGTCATAAAAAGTAGCAACCAAAGTAAGTAAAAAAAATGATGAGTGGAGTGAACCTAATCTTGTGACTAACACCGGGCAGAGTGGGTCTCTTGCAAGGACCTGGAAAAGTTATGACGCTTTCAAAATGTATCCTACACCCCTTATGTTTTCTATTCTCAGCTGGTTATCTGGTTTTAGGTATTTACGCAATTTGGAAACAAATACGTCCATGCTGCGGGCCACAAAAAAGCCATCGTCTTCCCAAATGGATTTAAGAAAGACTTCGCGCTCAATAAGTTTTCCCGTGTGTCTGAAAAACATCTGAAGTAGCTTGCATTCTTTATGGGTAAGACGGGTTATTATTCCGTTAGCATTCAGAAGTAAATTATGAACGTCCAATGTTGAATTGCTGATCTTCAACACCGACATCTGAGTAGAAGATGAGTCTTCATTTGTTCTTCTCAGTATGGCTTCAAGTCTGTATTTGAATTCTTCTATACTAAACGGCTTGCATACATAGTCATCCGCTCCAGCTTGAAATCCACGGATGCGGTCTTCGGTTTGACTTTTTGCTGTCAGAAATACAATGGGCACGTGCTGATTATATTTTCTAATCTCATTTGCCAACGTAAAACCATCTTTTTCAGGAAGCATGATATCGAGAATGCAAAGATCAAAGTTATGGCTATGAAATGCGGTCAACCCTTTTTCTCCGGTGGGATATAAATTCACTTTCCATCCATAGGCATCGAGTGAATCCTTAATCAGAAATCCAAGACTTTCATCGTCTTCCACGAGCATAATTTCGCGTTGCTTCATAACTTGGGTAACATAATTCGTACTTCTGTTCCTTGATTGAGCTCACTTAATAAATCAATATGACCTTTGTGCGAACGGATCACTTGTTTCACAAAATTCAATCCCAGTCCAAATCCTTTTACACTATGAATATTTCCTGAAGGCACCCTGAAAAATTTCTCAAACACTTTCTTTGCCATGGAAGCTGTAATACCGATTCCGCTGTCAATTACCTGGATCTCAATTCCGTGAACGAGGTCTTTCGTACGGACAATGATTTTTGGATCTTGTACTGAGTATTTTTCAGCATTGTCAATCAGGTTGGAAATAGCCTGTGACAGTAACTCGCGATCACCCAATATTGTTGGATCGCTTGCTTTAAAGTCAAGCTGAATTAATCCATTTCTTTGTTTCAATTTGAAGTGAAATGTTTCTGCGCAATCCAGAATCAGTTGATGCAGATCAAGGTATGCCAGCGCTGGACGTCTAAGCTGGTCAACTGATGCACCTAATAATACCTGATCAATTTTTTTACGCAGCTTCTCATTTTCCTTCAACAGGATATCAACATAAGGCTGATTTTCAGTCTGTATTTTTTTCTTCAGGATTTCCGCGGCAATACCAATGTTGGTTACCGGAGTTTTAAACTCATGGGTCATGTTGTTGATAAAATCGTTTTTCAGCTCCGAGAATTTACGTTCGCGCAACAATGAAGCAATGGCATAAGCAAAAAAGCCAGACATACATAACAGAACAGCCGTGGAGAAAATCCAGATGTCAAGTTCACCAGCCAAATAACTTTTCTTTCGGGGGAAATAAATGGCAAAGTTTTGAATGCTGTTATCGGATCGAAGCGCTTTGTCTTGATCATCTGATACTTTATTTAGCGTTGCAGTCACATAATTTCCGTACACCAGTGTATCATCTTCTGCATTGTAAATGCCAAGTTCATAGTCAATGTTGAGACTACGCAGGATAAACTCACTTTTTACCAAACTATCAATTTCGTGACTGTTGAGTACGCTTTCCGTGGTAGCAAGGAAAAAATTGGATGAAAGTTTTGTGATCTCAGTATCGCGGGCAACAGAATCGGCTACTTTTTTTAACGCGATTTGTACACTATGATCGAACTGCTTCTCAACAATATCAAAAGCGCGATTAAACCAATATAGTTGCACACCGAAAAGACAGATCAACAACAGTGTACCCAATACAATAATCATTCTAAGGTGCTTGCTCTTCATACTTCGTCCAGGTTTACTATCTATTTCGATTCGGTGAACGATGCTAAAGTTAACGGATTCTTCGATTGGAAATCCAGCAGATCAATATTTAACACTCCATTAACACTTCTTTACACTCTTTAACGCTTACGCTTTGATGTAACGACTAGCCTTGCATGGAGGATTCAAGAAATATGTTTTCATCAAAAAGTATCTGGCTCTTTTTCTCTTCAGCAATACTCATCATCATTTCATATGTATGCATGGCCGTTGATCCCAAACCTAACGGATTTGGCATTCTTACACTTTGGATAGCACCGCCTGTGCTGTTGTTGGGATTGATTTTACCCATCGCTGGAATTATTGGAATTGAAAATATTCCCAAGCTTTCAACGATTGTTGGTAAGTTGTTTACATCGAAACGTGCTTTCGGATTACTTGCCTTCTGTATTGCTTTCACAATCTATTTACTAACACTCGAACCCACTGCAAGCTTATGGGACTGTTCTGAATTTATCGCCTCAGCTTACAAACTTCAGGTGCCACACACTCCGGGCAATCCGCTGTTGTTATTAATTGGACGATTATTTTCTATGCTTGCTGCTGATGCAAATCAGGTAGCGTGGATGGTCAATATGATGAGCGCTTTTTTTTCAGCCTCATCGGTTGTGCTGGTATATTGTATCATTTATTATTTCGGAGAGAAACTGATTTCATCAAATGATCGATGGCGCAATTCTTTGTTAATCCTGGGTTCGCTCTGTGGAAGTTTATGTCTTGCCTTTTCAGACACGTTTTGGTTTTCGGCAGTAGAAGCGGAAACGTATGGTGCATCCTGTTTTTTTCTTTTGCTGCTCATCTGGATGATGCTGAAAGGTTCGGATTGTGATGAGCCTCAACGTACCAGAATGTTTATTCTCATTGGCTACATGAGCGGACTATCGTATTGTATCCATCCAATGTGTTTACTGGTTTTGCCTATATTGTTCTTTACGTGGTTTACAAAAGGTAAGACTGTGAAATTCAAAATTACAATGCTTACAGTAGTTGCAGGATCTGCTCTTGTATTTATCATTAACCGGTTTGTAGCCATCGGGCTTTTTGAACTGACTTTCACTTTTGATCTTTTCGCTGTTAACAGTATTGGCCTCCCTTTTTATTCTGGAGTAATCATTCTCCTATTGCTGATGGTGACTCTATTTTATTTAATACTGATAAAATTCGGCAAGTATAAAATGTATACCTGGGCTGTGATCTTTCTGCTGTTGGGTTTTACACCTTATGTTATGCTGTTCATACGTTCCAATCAAAATCCGCCAATTGATGAAACCAATCCGGAAGATTTATATATGATCAAGGCCTATATGAACCGCGAGTCGTATCCATCCAGTCCGTTTTTATTCGGGCCTTACTTTGATGCGAACATCGAAAATGTCATCACAAAAAATAAGGCATACTATAAAGATGATTCAGACTACAGAGTTGCAGGAACACGAGTACAGTATCAGTATGAAAAATCCAGAGAAACCATTTTACCACGATTGTACAGTCGTGATGCGAACCACATAGAAGCATATCGGCAATGGCTTGGATTGAAAGAAAATGAAAAGCCGAGCTTCTCAGATAATATAGAATTCATGTTTACCTATCAGCTGGGACATATGTATTTACGTTACCTCATGTGGAACTTTGCAGGCCGGGAAAGTGATGTTCAGGACAGCACATGGCTCAAGCCCTGGGAAAGATTAAGCAGCGGAAGTTCTGAACGAGCGCGGAATCAGTATTGGATGGCACCGCTTCTCTTCGGAATCTTTGGTGCCTTCTCACAGTTTCGAAAAGACAGAAAAGGATTTATCATCAACAGTGTCTTTTTTCTTTTTACCGGACTTGTTCTTGCACTATACCTGAATTCACCTCCTATAGAACCGCGAGAACGAGACTACATTTATGTTGCGTCCTATATCGCATTTTCGATCTGGATTGGATTGGCTATGGTTTCCATTCGTCTACATTATATACATGCTACATTTCAATTCGTGTTTATTGCAAGCATCAGCATAGCACTGCCTTCGTGGATGCTGTACCAGAATTATGATGATCATAACCGATCAGGAAGAAGGCTTCAGATCGATAACGCCAAGGCTGTTCTGAATAGCTGTGCACCGAACTCAGTATTATTTACTGGAGGTGACAATGATACTTTTCCACTTTGGTATTTGCAGGAGGTTGAAGGCTTTCGTACGGATGTTCGTGTCAAGGTGTTAAGCTACTTCAATACAGACTGGTATATTAACGAGCTTCGAAGGCAGTCATATAAATCACCACCACTACAATTCTCTCTGGATAAAAAGAATTATCGTCAATACGGAATAAACGATGTGCTTTACATAGATGATCAGATCAAAGAGGGCATTGATATAAATCAATACTTTACCTTACTGAAGGAAGAACATCCAGCCTTACGCATGGCAGGTAACAATGGTGAATTCTATCATATTCTTCCTTCACGAATTCTAAAAATCAGAACCAACAATGGTTCATCAAAAGAACTATCCATTAGGGTATCTGGAAACTACCTTGAGAAAAATGCGCTGGCAATACTTGATCTTATCATAAGTAATGATTGGAAAAGACCGCTTTATTTTAATGTTACATCGATGAACTCGCTGGACATTGATCTTAAACCTTATCTGATTCAGGAAGGTCTGGTATACAGACTTACATCGGATCGAACTGAAAAAGGTATTGCCGTAAACACAAAACTAACCTACAAAAATCTGGTTGAGTTAACTGACTTATCTAACCTGGCAGATGCGAATGTTAATTTTAATTATGAAGATTTTCAGGCTAGGATAATCACACCGCTAAGGCAGTCGTTCAATACGTTGGCAGAAGCGTACATGAAGGAAGGCAACAGAGTCATGGCAGAAAAAGTACTGACTGTATCCGTTGAAAAATTGCATTATACTCATTTACTTCCCTCCTATACTGATCTTGACACGGCCGAAATGCTGATGGATCTTGGCAAGAAGGACCTTGCTAAATCGGTAACGATATCTGGTTTCAATTACTATTATGGTCAGGTAAATGCCCAGATTCAGAATAATGAATCACCTGACAATTTCAACCTCTATCTTTTGAGGCAATCAACTGCTCTCCTAAACAATTTAGGAGAAACGGGTTATGGCAATGCGTATGATAAGCTTGGATTGTAGTGTTTAATGGACCAAATGAAAATACTTTCCCCAGATTTCACAGATCAGTTTGAATTTCAATCTGCGTGTCTTTTAATCTGCGAGATCTGCGGGAAATAATTTTCCATACAGTCTATTTTCCTGTTGTCTGTTAAGCATCAGTAATTAATCTCCACAACTTTTTTATTCTGAAGTTTCTGCATTTGCTTTGGTACGATATTCAGAATTTCATCTCTCAAGGTTTTAATGAGTTTCGTTTTGATGTGATCGCGATGCGTTACCAGACTCACTTCGCGGGCAGGGCTGGGTTCTTTCAATCGCTTTACGAGTTTCATTTGGAGTTTGCTGAATTCCATCACGGCCAGTTCTGGCAAAATGGTGATGCCATCACTTTTATCAACCATGCGCTTGAGTGTTTCGATGTTTCCGGTTTCATATTTAAAATGGAAATCGGAACTCCTTCTTAACTCACACAAATTCAAAACCTGCGAACGAAAACAATGTCCTTCTTCCAGTAACCACAGTTGATCAGGATCGATCTCTTTTGCCAACACATACTTTTTATCGTAAAGTGCATTCTTCCTGGATACATACACGAATAGCTCCTCGTAAAAAAGTATATCTTCTTTAATAGAGGAATCGTTCAAAGGCGTTACCACTAAACCACAGTCGAGCCGATTACTTTTTAATTCGCTGACGACTTCTTCAGTGATAGTCTCTTTAATGATGATGTTCAGCTGCGGGTATTTTTCTCGCATGACTTTAAAAAGTGAAGGTAAAAGGTAAGGCGCCAAGGTTGGAATAATGCCAATACGAAGTTCACCTGTCATCATATCTTTCTGATCATTAATGATGTGTTGAATCATGTTTGCTTCGCGCAGTATGATTCTTGCCTGGGCAATAATACTCGCTCCTATTTCTGTGGGAATAACGGGTTGCTTGGTGCGATCGAAAATCTTCACACCCAACTCCTCTTCCAGCTTTTGAATTTGCATGCTCAGGGTGGGTTGTGTAACAAAACATTTTTCAGAGGATAGCACAAAATGCCGGTACGTATCCAGAGCAACGATGTATTGAAGTTGTGTCAGAGTCATAGATAATAACTATATGAACATAAAAATAATCAATTTGATTTATTAAAGCATCTATGGTAAAATTGACTTTCAATTGGTCCGACATCATCCTGCACGATTCAATCACTAGTAGCATGAAAAGCAAGAAGACAAAGAAGGAAACGTTACACAACTTGCGCCAAACCTATGTTGAATCAGGAAGCTGTATGACGTTGATCATTGCACTGAAAAGCGAACAGACCTATCATTAAGGATTCATTATTAACAAATTAATACTCTACAAAGAATGGAAAACAACACGAATGACCCCGCAAAATTAGCCGACATGAATTCGAGTGAAGCCAAGTGCCCGTTTCATGGCGGATCGCTTAAGCAATCTGCTGGAGGTGGTACAAGAAACCGAGATTGGTGGCCTAATCAATTGAAATTGAATATCCTACGTCAACATTCTTCACTCTCCAATCCAATGGACAAAGCGTTCAATTACGCGGAAGAGTTCAAGAAACTTGACTTGAAAGCTGTGAAGAAAGACATCTTCGAGTTGATGACGACATCACAAAGCTGGTGGCCAGCGGATTATGGCCATTATGGACCATTCTTCATTCGCATGGCTTGGCACAGTGCTGGTACTTACAGAATATCTGACGGTCGTGGCGGTGCAGGATCTGGAACTCAACGCTTCGCTCCTCTTAACAGTTGGCCTGACAACGCGAGTCTTGATAAGGCGCGTTTGCTGATCTGGCCGATCAAACAGAAATATGGTAATAAACTTTCGTGGGCAGACTTAATGATCCTCACGGGCAATTGCGCGCTAGAGTCGATGGGTTTCAAAACTTTCGGTTTCGCGGGAGGACGTGAAGATGTGTGGGAACCACAAGAAGATGTGTATTGGGGTTCTGAAGCTGAATGGTTGGGAGACAAACGTTATAGTGGTGACCGCGATTTGGAAAATCCACTAGGCGCTGTGCAGATGGGTTTGATCTATGTGAATCCGGAAGGTCCAAATGGAAAAGCTGATCCGCTTGCAGCAGCCCGCGACATTCGTGAGACGTTCGGCCGTATGGCAATGAATGATGAAGAAACAGTGGCACTCATTGCTGGTGGACACACTTTCGGCAAAACGCATGGTGCTGCTGATCCTTCGAAATATATTGGAAGAGAACCTGCAGCAGCAAGCATTGCAGAGCAAAGTCTCGGCTGGAAAAATACATTTGGTACGGGTAGTGGAGCGGATACAATTACCAGCGGTCTCGAAGGTGCATGGACTACCACACCAACAAAATGGAGCAATAACTTTTTTGAAAATTTGTTTGGCTTCGAATGGGAGTTAACAAAGAGCCCGGCTGGTGCACAACAGTGGAAGCCAAAGGCTGGTGCAGGTGCTGGTACTGTGCCTGATGCACATGATCCATCAAAGAGACACGCACCAACAATGCTTACTACTGACCTCGCCTTGCGAATGGATCCAATCTATGAACCCATTTCAAGAGACTTCTTTAAAAATCCGGATAAGTTTGCAGATGCGTTCGCTCGTGCGTGGTACAAACTAACCCACCGCGACATGGGCCCGATTGCACGCTACCTTGGACCAGAAGTGCCGAAGGAAGTATTGATCTGGCAAGACCCTATCCCTGCCGTTACACATAAATTGATTGATACTCAAGATATCGCTACACTAAAGAGCAAAATACTGGCTTCAGGATTGTCGGTGTCTGAACTGGTATCAACTGCATGGGCATCAGCATCTACATTCCGTGGTTCCGATAAACGAGGTGGTGCAAATGGTGGACGTATTCGTCTGGCACCGATGAAGAATTGGGAGGTAAACAATCCAACTCAACTCGCCAAAGTACTTAAGACACTCGAGGGAGTTCAAAAAGATTTCAACGTTAGTGGTAAGCAAGTTTCGCTTGCCGACCTGATTGTTTTGGCTGGATGTGCTGGAATTGAAAAGGCAGCGAAGAATGCAGGCACTGATGTGACCATTCCTTTCACTCCTGGACGTGCTGACGCTTCACAAGAGCAAACCGATGTAGAATCATTTGCAGTGCTTGAACCTGGTGCTGATGGTTTCCGCAATTATTTTAAACCGAAACACAAAGCAACAGCCGAGGATTTACTGGTTGATAAAGCACAACTATTAACACTTACAGCTCCTGAGTTGACTGTTCTTCTTGGTGGTATGCGTGTACTGAATACAAATTATAATCAGTCTCAACACGGTGTCTTTACAAAGCGTCCTGAAGCACTTACGAATGACTACTTCTTGAACCTTCTTGATCTAAACACAACCTGGTTGGCAACTTCCGATGCTCAGGAAGTGTTTGAAGGTCGTGATCGTGCGACAGGTAAAGTGAAGTGGACAGGAACTCGTGTTGATCTTATCTTTGGTTCTAACTCTGAGCTACGCGCACTCGCTGAAGCCTATGCCTATGGAGATTCTCAAGTGAAGTTCGTGAAGGACTTTGTGGCAGCATGGAATAAGGTGATGAATCTTGATCGTTTTGATTTAGCTTAATTTGATTTCAGAGTTTCCGGTTACCGGTAACCGGAAACTCTTTTCATTGCAACATTTAAGATTATTCTCCTATTGTAATAATCACATTTCCTGTCTTGTACCCATCTTCAACATAGCGATGAGCGGCAGCGGTTTGCTCTAATGGATAACGCTTGTCGATCAACGGTTCTATTTTGCCGGAGGCAATCAAATCTGCGATATAATTCATATCCGGTATGCTCGCCCCTGCCAGTGCAAAGATGAATTTCTTTTGAGTGGTCCACGACTTCCATAGTCCCCGAAGCATTCGGGTTGGATTGGTATTGGCCATCAAATAACAACCATCATCTTGCAAGGCGTTGGTACATGCAGAAAATGAACTGCCGTAGACAACATCAAAGATCACATCGTATTTTTTGCCATTCTTTGTAAAGTCTTCTTTGGTATAATCGATTACATAATCGACACCCAATTTTTTAATGATGTCTAGTTTGTGTGTAGTGTCGACAGCGGTTACTTCTGCGCCAAAAAATTTGGCCAGCAGTACACCATAACTACCGATGCTTCCACCAGCACCAATAACCAATACCTTTTTACCTGCAGTTATGTTGGCTTTGCGAAGAAAATGTATTGCATTAAGTCCACCCACAATAATGGTAGCCGCATCTTCGAAACTCACTGCGGAAGGTTTGATGGTCACGAAACTGGCCTTTACTTTTTTATACTCAGCATTGGAGCCCATCTCCATGCCACTCATTCCAAATACTGCATCACCCTTTTTAAGATTGACTACGTTCTTGCCTACTGATTCAACAACACCCGAAAACTCCATTCCGGGTATGAAATTTCTTGGCTTGTTATAGCCCATGATCAGGCGCACAGGAATTCTGGTCCATGCGGGTAAGGTTAGGTTTCGAAGTTCACAGTCGCCCATAGTGACAGTAGCAGCATGCACTTTTACCAATACATCGTTATCTCCCGGAATGGGTTTCGATACATCCGAAAGTTGAAGCACATCAGGTGATCCATAAGCGGTACAAACAATTGCTTTCATAATTAATTGTAGTTGAAAATTGTTTCAATGACATCCAAAATGATAAAGACAATTTCTCTTTCAACTCATCAGACGATCCTTTGACTTTATAGTTACATCAAAGCGAGGCTTTTAGTTTTTCTCAACATCCCTAGTGACGATCAGAGACATACAAAGGACTTTGATAGGAACCAACATAAAGGATTCAACACTGGCTTTTGTGCTTTATAAAAACACATTGAGCTTAGATGCTTCGTGAATCTAAGCTCAGTGTGTTTTGGATGTGGCTCACTCAACGAGTTGCGTGATGAGTTTCATTTTCAACTTACAATTTCTTCAATCCTTTTATCTGAGATTTATCAGCCACTACGATGCTGATGGCATATCCGCCACCAGGAGCGGACCATTGCGAGAGTTTCGACTTGTTTGTCACCACTACTTTGCGAATCGCGTACGCCTGTGGATTGGTTTTGTAGTGAGCATCATTTGCATCAGCATAAATCGTGGCGATGTAAGTTTTGCCAGCTTCCAGGAAATCAAATGTAACTGCTGATGTGCGTGCAACTTCGCCATTTACGTTACCTACAAACCATGATGAGCTTCCTTTTTCTTTGCGGGCAACAGTAATGAATTGTCCGGGCTCAGCTTCGAGGTATTTACTTTCATCCCAATCTATAGCAACATCTTTAATGAATTGAAACGCATCTAAAAACCGATTGTAATTCTCGGGGAGATCCGCTGCCATTTGTAACGGACTGTACATCGTAACATACAAGGCGAGTTGATTTGCAATCGTGCTATTTACGTGCGAATTATTGCCCGGGTTAATTTTACTGATGTCCATCTCAAATACGCCCGGAGTATAATCCATTGGCCCACCGATCAATCGTGTGAAGGGTACAATTGTTACGTGATTAGGTTTTGATCCGCCAAAAGCCTGATACTCTGTTCCTCGTGCAGATTCATTGCCAATCATATTCGGCCAGGTTCGTGCTATACCCGTTGGACGCACGGCTTCATGCGCATTGATCATGATCTGGTATTTTGCAGCTTGTTCAACAACATATTGATAGTGATTGTTGGTATACTGATCATAATGGTAATAACCTTTTGGAAGTATCGGTCCAACATAACCGGTTTTAACTGCATCGTATCCGTTGGCTTTCATAAATTGAAATGCCGTATCGAGATGACGTTCATAATTGCGCGTTGAACCAGACGTCTCATGATGCATGATCAATTTTACATTTTTAGATTTTGCATACTCCTTTAATTCCGACAGATTAAAATCCGGGTAAGGCGTCACAAAATCAAATACGTAGTCTTTGGATTGCCCGAACCAATCTTCCCAACCCACATTCCATCCTTCTACCAATACACCACCAAAACCGTGTAATGCAGCAAAGTCAATGTATTTTTTCACATTAGTCGTTGTCGCGCCATGTGTGCCACTGGGTTTAGCTTTTGAATAATCAGTAACACCCAACTGAATCGAAGGAAAATCGTTTGTATAAGACCATGAGCTTTTACCAGTGATCATCTCCCACCATACACCCACATACTTCACCGGTTTTATCCATAAAGTGTTCTCAATTTTACTGGGTTCATTGAGATTGTAGGTCATCTTAGATGCAAGAATATCACGGGCGTCATCACTGACGATGATCGTGCGCCATGGAGAATTGCATGGTGCCTGCATATATCCTTTATCTCCAATAGCATCCGGTGTTAACCATGATTGAAAAACCATAGTCTTATCATCGAGGTTAAGGTGCATACAGGAATAGTTAATCAGTGCAGCTTCGTGCAAATTAATGTAAATGCCCTCAGCTGTCTTCATCATCAGCGAGGTTTGAACACCTGTGGGTGAAAATGGAGTTTGTGATGCGTTCCCGGTGATCGAACCTTTCATCAGTTTTCGTATTTCAGATAAGTGTGACGTTGTATAATCATACTCTTGCGTATCGTAGTCCCCGGCAAGCCAGAAGGCAGTATGATCTCCCGTCATGGCAAATTGAGTATGCTCCTCTTTGATTATAAAATAGACCAGATTCTTTTGCGTTGGGAATTCATAGCGAAAGCCCAGACCGTCATCAAATAATCGAAAACGTATAACCATCTGACGATCAGTAGCCTTTTGAGTGAGCGTTATAGCGAGTTCATTATAGTGATCGCGGATCGTTTTTACTTCACCCCACACTGGTTCCCAACTGGAGTCATGCGATGTGGTTTTTGTGTCAGTGACAGTAAAGTCATTCAAAAGTGACTTCTTATCATTCTTTAGTTCGAGACCTAAGTCACTTGGTTTGATCACTATTTTTTCTTTATATGAAAGTTGGTATGTAGGTGTTCCATCATTCTGAAGGGAAAATACCATCGTGAATTTTCCATTCGGTGATCGGAGTTCTTGCGCGATGCATACATTAACCAGAACAATCAATAAGATAATCGGCAGTGAAAGTTTCTTCATTTTTCAGTAAAATTATATCGTTAGCAATTTATGAAAAAGGTTCAATGAAACATTGCCAGTTGTATGCTGTAGATCCTCTTTAATAATAGTAGTTTGTTTTGAGATTGTATTCACAGGTTCCTGATTGGAAGAATTATTTACGACTAATGCTTCTTTAAATTCCTGAAGGCCTTTCTAATTTTTAAAAACCCTGCGAATGTAAACGCCACGTTCAGTTTTAATTTTTACCAGATAAACTCCCGATTCCCATCCATTCATATTTATAAAATAATTTTCCCCGCAGCCCTCACACTGCAAAAGTTTTTGTCCTTTTATATCAAACAATTCAATTGTTTTAATTCTTTCATTTCCTGGAATATATAGTTCGATACCATTACTGGTGGGATTGGGGAAAATCTGCGCTCCTTTAAGTACTAGTTCATCAATATCGGTAATGATTATATTGTTGGAGGGCTCGCTCATACAATTATCAATCATTACTCTTGCCGTGTAGTCTGACGCCTCACCTGAAACCTGTATAGAATTTCCAATGAGTCCTTCCTGTAAGACTCCATCTTTGTACCATCGATTCCCTATCAGACTGCTTGAATTAATAATGATTGCAGAACCATCATCAGAAAGAGTAAGAATTGGCGGCTTTGGATTGATGCAAAATTTTCGGTCAACCGCAGTCGCAGGGTTATAGTTGTTATCACCAGATTGCATAGCCGTGATTGTAACGCTCCCCGGATTGTGCATTGTTATCGTGGTTGTTGACACTGAGGCGATGGTCATATCTTCTGATTCGTAGTTGACAGGCAACCCGGAAGATGCAACTGCATTTACCTCGAATGGCAAATCACCAAATGTTTTATCTGATATCGATGGAAAGTCTATGCTTTGTTTCTTCGGGCAAATTCCTTCAATAACATCAATAAGTACATTGATTCGGATTGTGTCTGTAAGTGGGACACTGCAGGCATCATCAAAGGCAATGATTCCGATCTGAAATGAACCGTTATCTGTCAGCGGGCATCGGTCAAAACAAATTGAGAATTCAGCAAACAAATTATCTTGCGACAGGGTCGCTTTTGTTGTTGATGGAAGAATGCCAGATACGTCACCTTCAAATCCGATGGGAATTGCTTTGATGCTAATATTCTCTAGTGCAGTGAATGCATCATTATCTGTTACCTTAACCTGAATGCATCGATCAGCGTCCAACACCGTGTTATCGAAATGAACATTCAATGGTAGTTCACTGTATGAACCAACACCACTTTTTGCAGCAATGGATGGGGCCTCATCTGCAGGACAATCTATCGCCAGCAACTGGTACTCTCTTCGCACCTCCCCGATCTTTACTCCATCGCGGTACTCCTCACATTTTACAGCAAACGCAAAAAGCCCTTGAAGTAAAGCGTTGACAGTTACCAACCCTCTACTGTTAATCTTCAGATCAGGATTGCCACCCATAATATTTTGTGAGTTAAATGGCGCTCTCCACATAATTTCAGGATAGGGCTTTGCTAAAATTGGTGGAAAGGGATCAAAAGTGTGTGTCGACAACGGTGTTGTGATCGAATAGGAAATTGAGTCGCCATCTGCATCCACACTTGCGAAGTCAGTATAAAACGTTCTACCAACACAAGCATAGTCCATTAGGGGAACTGACAATTGAGGTGAAGAATTAATGAAAGGAGAGCCATTTTTGGCAACGGGTGGAAATTGTAAAAAAAATGTTTGACCTGCTGCTTGCAACGATGATGCTGGATCATTGCTATAAACATTGCTCATTGCATAATTCCGGCAGCAGCGTTCCCATACAATATAATAGCCAGACGGATCATTAAAAGTTTCAGGTTGCAGCGTCAGTGTTGTGGTATAGGTAAGCTGGCTTGTTAGCAGAACACCATCAATAACACATGTGGGTTGAGTTTGCCCTAAATTTGCTGTGCTTGACAAAGGCAACTGAACATTTCGAACAAAAGCGTTATCAGAATTTCTAAAAATCCTGGCGTCCACCACATTGTCCATGCTTCCTGGATTACCATTGATCTTATCAAAATAGAGTATGAGATCTATTTTATATTGATAACCAGTTAAATAATGCATTCGAAATTCACCTCCAACAATATGAGAGGCATTGGCATATGTGGTTAAAAACAAAAGACTAAGGGCAACGATTTTTTTCATAGACTAATTTACAAAAGCTTATCTACAATGAAATGAGATTACAGTTTCGAATTAAGCTGACGAAGTTTACGGTTTTTTTATATTGAATTCTCCAAAGTGCCAAAGAATTCCAGAGGGATCATGCAGGTAACATTCTTTACCCCAATCATGTACTCTGATTGGCACCAACTTTACACCTGCATATTTGGAACTCAGGTCTAGTGCAACAAGTTCCTTCCAATAGCGTCCTACATCTTCAACTTCCATAAAGACCATTGTATTGTCAATCCAATCCTTGACATACGCATCCTGCAGATAAAATCCTAAACCATCTGTTTTGAAGTAAGACATCGTAGGAAACAAAATACTTTCCTGGAAGCCCAAGTCCCGATAAAAATTACGTGACTGTTCAAAGTTCTTCGCTCCAATGAAGGGACGAATTGATTTTCCTTTATGCTCCATCTCTTTTACATTTTTAAAAAAAGTATTGCTAACGTTTTGGAAATCTAGAAAGAAATTTCATTTGGAGCTCGTGGACCATCATAAACTTTTAAAATACACTGAAGTGTAACATGCTCAATATGAATCAAATTAATTATGAGGATGCTGCTGAGGAATATTTATTGACCGAAAATCCATTTGCTGTTCATTGGTTTTTTTATCTTTAGCGTAATATCAATCCAATCACCAACCCAAAATATCATGAAAAAATTATTCACCATTGCCGCTCTGTTTTTGATTTCGTTACCCGCTTTTTGCCAAGGTCAGTTTCAAAAAGAATCTGCAGGATCACTCGCTTTCGTATCCGGTCATGTTATGCAATTAGCTCAGGCAATTCCCGCTGATAAATACGCGTGGTCCCCGGAAGCCGGAGTGCGTTCTATAGCTCAGGTCTGTGCACACATCATTTCAGCGAATTATTTCTTTGCTTCAAAGTTAGGCGCTAAGATACCAGATGGTGTTAAGATGGAAACGCTTGAGATGGATCTAAAGACGAAAGATGCTATTGCAGCGGAACTCAAGAGGTCCTATGAAGTAGTGACAAACGCAATTAAAAACACCAAGGATGCATCGCTTGCAAGCAAAGTAGAATTTCCTTTTCCGGGTGATTACACGAGCATGACTGCTATCCTAATCGTTCTTGGTCACTCCAATGAACATTTAGGCCAATTGATTGCCTATGGCCGGATGAATGGCATTACTCCTCCGTGGAGCGAAACCAAATAAACTTCATTTTTAATCTTAAAGCTTTTGTTGAATGTGGCTGGTAGTGTATACCAGCCACATTTTTTTTGAAGAGCTACTATATTAAAATTCAGACTTCATAAATTGGCGACTACTCCGTTAGCCGAATAACATCTTTTTTCTGACCCGCCATGTCGAGAATCAGTTTGCTTATTTTTCCATCGTGTTCTTTCACAAATAGCAACTTCGCGTTCAGTTCTTGTATTGTAAATTCGTTTTCTGAAATCGGCAATATTTCAAACCGGGGTTGGTTCGTGGCTTGTGCAAAAATTTTGTCGTTTTCTGTGCTGATGGTAATGATCATGTTGCTGCCATAATCATACTTCCCTGAATATGTTTTATAGAGAGCCTTGTCTATCGAAACAATGGTTTCGTTTTTCAACTTGGCAACCTTTAGCTTGTTGCCATTCTGTTCAAAATTTCCATACTCCACATCTCCATTAGCGTTTTTCATAAAGTGAATCTTCGCATCAACTACTTTCCAGAAGTATTCGCCTTCTCCTGACGGAAAAATCGGGAACTTCTGCTGTCCGGTGAGTTGAGCAAAAAGGTTATTATTTTCTGAAGTAATGATCATCACGGCACCATTCCCAAAGTCATAACGCCCGGCATACTGTTTTACATCCTCGGAAACACTAGCGTTCAGTGATCTGGATTTTTGTTTTTCCATCTTTTCCCACAAAAGAAATTCTGCGAGGGTATTACTGTTAATATTGACTTCTGTTGGCGTAATGTTCGTCAGCATAGCAATGGTTAATTTTTCTTCAGGATAACGCGCCAGCTGAGAAATAAAACCGTGCAATCCGCCACCATGTTCAATAACATCCTGACCGCGATATTCATCCAATGCCCATCCATAACCGTAGCTTGCGTTGTCTGGTTTTTTGCCATTGTTCAAAACCACTGGTGTGAACGCAGCTTTCAAGCTTTTTTCCTGTAGCACTTTTCCATTGAAGATCGCTTCATTCCAGGTAGTCAGATCTTCAACAGTTGAGTAGAGCGCTCCAGCCCCTCCTGCCCACGACATATCCCAATTGGTGGCCAAAGTATACTGATTATTCTCCTTTGTATATCCTTTTGCTTCGTTTTGCAAATTCAATGTTGAACTATGAACACCCGTGTTGGTCATGTGTAGCGGAACAAAAAATGTTTCGTTCAGATATTGACCGTAGGGTTTGCCCGTAACCTTACCAATGATATGACCCAGAATAAAAAAAGCGGAATTGTTGTATAACCATTTCTCGCCTGGACTGAAATCATAGGGATCGTTTTTGAAGGATGCAATCAGTGCTTCTTCGGTTATGGGAGTAGTGACTTTGGTAATAAACTCCGGCTTACTGGTATAGCTATGAATACCTGAAGTATGCGTGAGGAGATGATGGATGGTGACTTCATTGGCACGAGGAAAGTCGGGAAGAAATTTTGAAAGCTTGTCGGTCACAGAAATTTTTCCTTCTTCCTGTAATTTTAAAATAGCAACTGCGGTGAATTGTTTGGTGATGGAGCCAATCCTGAATTTTGTATCCGGTTTGATTAGTTCTTTTTTTTCAATGTTGGCATAACCAAATCCCTTTTTGTAAACCACATTACCATCTTTGGAAACAAGAATGGAAATGCCTGAAGCTGTCTTTCCATTGAGGGAATTGTATAATCCATCAATCAATGCTTCAATGGGAGGTAGTGGAGTTTCTTTCGCCCCTTTTGAAAGCAGTAACTGCGCTACATCTTCGCGGCCATTCAAGCGTGCGTTATTCAGCGCAGTTAATCCCGAGGTATTCTTTTTATCAACACCTGCACCAGCATCCAATAACATCTTGAGCTGATCGATATCACCTTTACCCGATGCAGTGATGAGATGATCTGAAATCGCATCTTTATTGAGGAGTCTGATCACGAATCCCCAACCCTGTTGCATGTCCTGGACCTTCAGTATGATCTGGTTGCTACCCGGCTGTAATGTAATGGGCACCAAATCATCATCTTTATTTACACCACGTGGTATCCAGTTATCGTGAATAAGCTTACCGTTGTGCCAGAGGCGTACGCCATCATCGCTGCCAACGCTAAGGAATGTTTTTACTTCTTTGTCCGATTTAATTTCTGCCAATGCAAAGGCTGCGGCATAGTCGGCTCCTGAATACTGATTATCAAGATCAATGATATCCGAAGTTGTTTTGACCAGGGTCCAGGGATACTGCTTCCCCTTGATTGCCAATGGTGCAATCACTTTGCTATTGACTACGGTTATGGGTTGAAGGTCTTCCTTGAAAAAACTGCTTTGAGTTTCTTCACTCGGATTTCCCGATGTGGTATCGAGTCGCACGGGTCCGGCCACAAGCCAGGCGGACATGTATTGTTCACTCGCGGACAATGAGTAGGATGCTTCACCATAACCTTTAAAAGGTTTTGATGGCTTCTTCTCTTGGCCCCATGAAAGTACAGAGACTAGTAATAAGGGCAACAACATCCATTTGAAAGATAATTTCGCAGGTAAGAACATTCTCTTTTGCATAAAAGTATGGTTGGTTGAAAGGATTTTTATTTTATAAACAACGCTTCATGGAAACGGTAAAGTAATTTAGCAAATATTACTCCATGATCTTCAACTCAAGCTCTGTGATGAAGGTGTTTTTAAATTATTATTAATAAAAGCATTTCATGTCACAACGTTCTATCCAACTTAGATGCAAATGTGCATTGTTGCGTTGTTCCTATTTTGACTTCATCAGCGAAGCGGCCGCTTCATCCAAATACCATTTCACAATGCCATGCCTGGGTTTAATCAGTTGGGCTGGATATTCATCTATGTTTGCTTCATCTTCCAATACATGATGAACAGCTTCCGCTTTCCCCTGACCGTAAACTAAAAACGCGATATGTCTCGCGAGATTGATCATGGGGGCAGTCATTGAAATGCGATACACATTTTGTTCATTCAGAAAGACCGATTGCACTGAAACGGATTGATCATGCAGAATAGGTGTGTGCGGAAATAACGATGCGGTGTGAGAGTTGTCGCCAAGTCCCAGTAGTATTAAATCAAAGATTACTTCTTTCCCTTTAAAATGTTCCACGATCTGCGTTGAATAATCTTTCGCTGCCAAATCTGGTGGAAGCGAAGTGTTGACAGGAAATATACGAGATGGTGAAATATTTAACGGATCAAACATCGTTCGCTTCACCATGTTGGCATTATTCTGTGCATCATTACTGGGTACATTGCGTTCATCACCAAAGAAGAAATTCATCTTGTCCCAATTCAATTGCTTTCTATACTGAGCAGATGCCAGCATCTTATATAATAGTTCCGGAGAACTACCACCGGATAAAACAATATTACATTCTCCACGAGTTGCTATTGAATCTTGGGTAACAGAAACAATATAATCCGCTATCGCAACGATCACTTCAGGTACAGTTTTGGAAATATGGAGTGTCATATTATTTCTTTTTGTCTTCTATCGGTAATGTGAACCAATGAAATCCATCCTGGGCAACGAGCGCTTCAGCAATTTCAGGTCCCCACGAATTGGCAGCGTAATTCGGGAAGTTGATACTTTTTCGTGCTTCCCATGAATGAAGTACGGGCATCAACAGTTCCCAGGCAGCCTCTACCTGATCGGCACGCATAAAAAGAGTTTGATCTCCCATCAATGTATCCAATAAAAGTGTCTCGTATGCCTCTGGTGTTTCTTCAGTGTAGGTTCCGGCATAGTCGAATACCATATCTATGGTGTTCAAAAACATATCTAAACCAGGTCGTTTGGTTTGCAGTTGAAGACGAATACTCATCTCCGGTTGAATGCTAATGATGAGTCTGTTCTGCTGCCAGTTATCAGTTGCTTCTTTTGGAAAGACAACATGCGGAACATCACGGAACTGAATGGTAATAATAGAAGACGACTGAAATAACCGTTTACCTGTCCGCACATAGAATGGCACACCATGCCAACGCCAGTTGTCAACAAAAAATTTAAATGCTGCGAAAGTTTCAATATTCGAATGCGGATCAACATTTACTTCTTCTCTATAGCCTGGAACTTCTTTACCTTCCATCCATCCCTTACTGTATTGACCTCGTACCGCCAGTTTACGAATGTTTTCAGAATCAAATCTTCGCATGGCTCTAAGCACATCAACTTTCCGATTTCGCACTTCATCGGCATCAAAGCTTATGGGAGTTTCCATAGCAATGAGGCAAAGCAATTGCAGTACATGATTCTGAACCATATCACGCAACGCCCCAGCGCTATCGTAATACTCTCCCCTATTTCCAACACCCAATTGTTCAGTAACCGAAATCTGAACATGCTCAATATAATTGCGACTCCATATTGGCTCAAGTAAGGAATTGGCAAAACGAAATGCCATGATGTTTTGAACGGTTTCCTTACCCAAATAATGATCTATACGATAAATCTGCTTCTCATCAAAAATACTGTTCAGTAGTTTGTTTAATGACTTTGCTGATTCAAGATCGTGGCCGAATGGCTTTTCTATAACAATGCGAGTTGTATCCGGATTACCCGCCAATTTGCTTTTAGCGATGTTCTCTGCAATAATGGAAAAGAATTTAGGTGCCACCGCCAGATAGTAAATTACCTGTGGTTCCTGCTTCCATTCGGTTTTATAATACTGAATTGATTTCCCAAATTCAGCATAGGAATTTTCATCATTCATGTCCATCGATTGATACGTAACATGCGATGCGAATTCCTCCCATTTACTTTTATCCGCTTTCCCTTTTCTCGAAAACTGATTGATGCCGTCTAACAATTTGCCACGGAAATCATCGTCTGATATTTTAGAACGACCCGTGCCGATGATGGTGAACTGATCCGGTAGCCAGTTGTCTAAAAACAGATTGTACAGTGCAGGCGTTATTTTACGCTTGTTGAGATCCCCCGTTCCTCCAAAAATGATGAATACTGTAGGTTGTGATTTTATAGTTGACGACATAAGAGAAAATCGATTGTTAAATGTTTAGTGGGATAAAGAGGCAGTATTCATGGCAATAAAAGGTGATGAAGTATAAAATGTTTTACTTCACACTCCACTCCGTATGAAAAACACCTTCTTTTCCTATTCGTTCGTAGGTGTGTGCGCCAAAGAAATCACGTTGTGCTTGTATAAGATTGGAAGGCATTTTCTCGCTTCGCAAGGTATCAAAGTAACTAAGTGACGATGCATATGCAGGAATTGCTAATCCATGCTTCGCTGCATCAGAAACCACGGTTCGAATACCTTCCAAACTATCCTTAATGGTTGATTGAATGGATGGATCTAACAACAAGTGTCCTAGCTTTTCATTAGCATGGAAAGCTGAATAAATATCTTCCAAAAATTCAGAACGGATGATACAGCCACCTCGCCAGATTTTAGCAATCTGATCAAGCTTCAGTTCATAGTGATACGTTTCTGAAGCTTTGTAAAGCAAATGCATTCCTTGAGCATAGGTCATCACCATACTGAAATAAAATGCTTTCTCGACTTTTTCGATATAAACATCTTTGTTATCTGTCAATGGCGTGACTGTAGTATTGGGATAAAGAATGGAGGTTGTTGTTCGGAGTGATTTATACTTTGAAAGGTCGCGCATTGAAACAGCGATATCAATCATTGGGATAGGTAGATTTACATCCATGCCCACTTGTGAAGTCCACTTCCCGGTTCCTTTTGATTTTGCTTCATCTTTAATCTCATCCAACAACAAATTATTTCCTTCGGGATTTTTAAAAGAAAAAATAGCGGTGGTGATTTCAAGTAGAAAAGATTGCAATCTTCCTTGGTTCCATTGCTGAAATATTTTGTGAATATCTTCATTCTTTAACTCAAGACCTTTCTTTAAAACTTCATACGTTTCTGCGAGCAGTTGCATCTGGGCATATTCGATTCCATTGTGAACCATTTTCACAAAATGTCCTGAAGCACCAGGACCAATGTAGGTAACACATGGATCTCCCTTAACCCGTGCGGCAATCGAATCGAAAATAGGTTTGACATGTTGATAGGCTACCTTATCTCCACCGGGCATCATACTCGGTCCGTTTCGTGCACCTTCTTCTCCACCGGAAATACCCATTCCAAAAAAATGAATAGCTTTTTGTTCCAGAGCCTGTGCTCTTCTTTCGGTATCAGCGTAGTATGAATTGCCGCCATCAATAATAATATCGCCTTTATCTAACAAAGGAATTAATTCAGCAATAACGCTATCCACAATTTTCCCTGCTGGCACCAGCAACATAATTGCACGCGGGCTTTCAAGGCTTTGTACAAATTGATTGATATTGTTAAATCCTTTTACCTGAGCATGACCCAACTGATTGAGTTTGGATACCTTGTCTTCACTTTGATCGTACCCGGCTGCGGAAAATCCGTGGTCGGCAATATTTAGAAGCAGGTTGCAGCCCATTGTGCCCAGGCCAATCATACCCAACCTGAATTTCTTCGTTTCTGTCATAAAGTTATTTTGATTTTGATTATTACAATCGTGTACTGTCTTTTCGATTCAAATCCTGTTTCTCAGATTTCATGAATCGTGACAATATCCAAAAATAATGCTTTGTTACAGACCGTTTGGAATTAATATTTTTTAGAAATCAGAAATGAATTTATTTTTCTAGCTGTTCGACTTTTTTCAGCCTTCGCAGATGTCTTTCGCCTCCAATAAAGTTTGCCTTTAAAAATGATTGAATGAGTTCCTGAGCAGTGGCTAAACCAATCACCCTTCCACCCAGGCAAATCAGATTCATATCATCATCTTCCACACCCTGGTGTGCTGAGAAATGATCGTGTATCAGAGCGGCTCTCACTCCAGTCACTTTATTTGCTGCGATGCATGCACCTACCCCACTTCCACAGATTGCGATTCCTCTTTCTACTTCATGGCTTGCCACAGCTTTTGCTAATGGAATAACAAAGTCGGGATAATCATCCTGATCGTTCAGTTTATAGGCACCAAAGTCGACCACTTCATATTCCATCTTTATGAGAAATGCCTGGATAATTTCCTTTAACACAAAACCGCCATGATCGGCACTGATACCTATTTTCATTTTGTTTTTTGTTCATTTTGAAGAGCCGTTTTATTTCTGCTCAATCAAAAAATTAAAATCGTCTTTCAATAAGGGGTCACTTGGACGTTTTGCATTTGAATCAAATACTTCTCCATTTCGCGCTACTAAAATAAAGGCGGGAATTCCATTTACCTTGAATGATTTAGCGAGTTGAGAATTGCCACCAATTCGATAATTGATTATGCCATCCGTATAAAAGTTATATTGCTTTACCATTTGTTGCCATTGCATCTCATCGTCATCAACAGAAAGGAATACAAATGTAATTTTGTTGTGGAATTGTTGGTGAAGACGCTTGGCAAGTTCAAGCTCTGTCAGATACGATCGGAAATTACCTGACCAAAAAATAAGGTATAGAATGCGACTACCTTTGCTGTCTTCTCTTAGCCAGTTAAACTTTTCCTCTGCATTCTGGCCTCCATCACGTACGTTCATTTCATAATGCTGATAGCGGTAAAATTGTTTATTTAAAGAAGTGCCTCCACCTAAATCGCGAATGATATCATCTTCCAGAGGAGTAGTTTTTAAAACTGTATTGGAAGTCCAAAAAACAGAATCATATGGAATGCTGAGTAGCTCCTCGCGATTGGGCAAATGACCCGTAAATTTATTTTCCTCTGTTTTTTTTATTTCAACTGACATTAGTTCAATATGGAATGTATGTGTACTGTTGTCCGCATTGTTACTCTCACCATCCAGTATAAAATGATAAGGATAATACTGACCCGTGTAACTTCTGTAATACGCCTGGGTTCGTATGGTATTGCCTCCATAGGATTTTTCATCCTCTGTTTTAATAAAAGCGTAACTATCTGTTGTAATAAATAAAGAGCCGTTTGCTTGAGCTCGTATTCTATACTTTCCGCTAGTGGTAAGCACGGAATCTGTTTTGTATATATACTTTATCTCATAAACTTCCTCGCCATCATAATTGGTAATGCCCTTGAAGGTGAACGAATAACTTTCTAAATCTATTTTGAGATTACTCACATCGGCATAGAAAGACATGTGTTCACTTTTCTCTGCCTCTTGATACCCTACCAGATCAGCTTGTAAAATATTTCCCACAGAGATCGGTTCATGACCTTGTGCCATTTCTGTCATATCCAAACTTCTTCTGAGTTGGGTGATACGAATCTCCTCCTTCTCGCCTGCCGATTTTTGTTGTATTTTATACCCTTTATTTTTCCAGACGTCAACAGACGCTTCGATTAATCTTCCGTAAGCACCGTCATCTTTGCAATAGTGACGATAAAAAAATTTCTGAAGAAAGGGTTGGTCATTATAATTTTTTGGAATGTTCGCAAAGGCTTTTTTAACTATTTTCTTTGCATTAATGGGTTTGTCAAAAACAACAAAGTTGTCGAGCGTTGTCACGATAGGCTTCAGCTGAATCTGAGAAGTTAATTCTATAGAATAAACTTTGAGTGATTCATATCCGATGCAGGTGACCTGGAGTAAAACCGGCCCGTTAACTGAAATTGAAAACTGACCATTGAAGTTGGAGCTGGTTCCTTTGGAAGTACCTACAATACCGACAGAAGCGAATGGCACAGGCTTTCCGGTTTCTTTATCTACAATCGTTCCCTCCAACAATTGTTGGCAAAACGCTGTTGAACTGAGTGTTAGGAAAAATATACACCACCGGATCATTTTCAATTTGCTTAGAAGTCGTTTGCTCTATTTTGTAAGCGCTAATTCTTCTGTAATATGATAAATGTTGTGATACGAAAATACAGCTTTGTTCAAAGATTTTGAAGGATGATATCTGCATAATAGCAAGCTTTAAAATTTTCTTATTCCACCATTAGAGTATAAGCATTAAATTGCTTGCTTAAAGATTGAATTCTAAATTTATTCAACACTTAAAACGGATGGTCACACGATTTCTTTTTCTTCTTTTGTTCTGTTTTAGCGCCTGTACTTTTCCAAAAAAAGAACAACCTATTGAAACCGGCAAGTTAAATAGTTCATCCCCCTCAGGAATGGTTTGGATACCAGGAGGAGAATTTATGATGGGTGGCACAGAAGAAAAGCCAGCAGCAAATGCTCAGTCTGTTCATAAAGTAAAAGTAGATGGCTTCTGGATGGATGAAACTGAAGTTACAAATGCACAATTTAAAATTTTTGTTGACTCAACACATTATAAAACGGTAGCAGAACGGCCTCTCGATTGGGAAGAACTTAAAAAACAAGTACCAGCAGGAACGCCAAAACCAGGCGATGATGTTCTTCAACCAGGATCGATGGTTTTTGTACCTCCAGCTGCAGCTGTGACGCTGAATGATTATTCGCAATGGTGGCGTTGGGTTGTAGGTGCTAATTGGCAACATCCTGATGGACCGGGAAGTACTATTGAAGGAAAAGAAAATCATCCCGTGGTTCATATCGCTTATGAGGATGCAACAGCATATGCTAAATGGGCAGGTAAGCGATTGCCCACTGAGGCTGAATTTGAATTTGCTGCACGTGGTGGAAAAGATGGCGAGTGTTATGCATGGGGTGATGAACTGAGTCCACAAGGAAAGTATCTGGCCAATTATTTTCAAGGTGCATTTCCTACAAAAAACACAGGGGATGATGGATTTGTAGGAACATCACCCGTAAAATCCTTTCCACCAAATGGTTTTGGATTGTTTGATGTGATTGGCAATGTTTGGGAACTGTGTTCGGATTGGTATAGTGTTGAGCAATTAAAAGATCAGAATATCGTGTTAACAAATCCGGCTGGGCCGACAGCAACAAAAGATCCGGATGACCCTTATGCAATCAAACATGTTTCCAAAGGAGGATCTTTTGTTTGTAGCGATCAATATTGTTCGAATTATAAACCCAGCGGACGACAAGGTTCAGCGTATGACTCAGGGATGAGTCATACAGGATTCAGGTGTGTGAAGCAGAAATGAGTGATAGAGCGTGGGTGACGATTATTTCATAGAATGAATTCCTACACTAGTACCGAACCAACGATGGTGGTTTTACAAAACTTCCGGAATTTTTTATTCTTAATCGTTGCCTGAAAGTAAATGAAAATTTACTGGCGGTTACATCAGTCGCGGGTAAGTACGTAAGGCGTATCTCCATCGTACCAAAAATTAAATTTTCATTTCGCGTACGAACGCCTCCTGTAATTTCATAAAAAAATTCACTGCTCTGTGGGCACGTTAGGCAGTCAAGCCATGCCACTCCCGCTCCTACAAAAGGTGCAAATCGAAAACCGAGCAATTGCCATGGTGTGTATAGCGTAGGTTCCACTCGAAGGAACGCTTTATTATTTCCCCAAACGCTATCCGCTGAAAATGAAATCAAATCAGATCGGCCGATTTGAATTGAGGGAAGAATATCCTGATTAATCAACGCTGCGTACCCTCCTACCACCATCCCTCTCATTTTATAATTTCCCAAATTCAGCACACGGGTAAAATACGAAACAGTGGTTGTGAAAACACCGTCCTCCAAATCACCTGACCGAATGTATGAACCAACCTGAGCATCGAAGATGTAGAAGTTGCCTTTCCGGTTAGCAATTGAATATGCCATTTTGATTGCACTGTATGGACGCTCAACACCCAGCTGTGTTATGTAGCCTGTCGATAACGAAAATGAATACCCGTAAGGAATATCCTCGGTTCGTCCAAAACCAAAGACATAGCGTGTGCGATAAAAATTTTGCCTGTAAAAAGTGAGTTCAGTAAGGTATCCTTTATTGCTATTGTACTTAATGTCTTCACTATACTCAACCTGATCAGGTTTATTCAAATAAGCACCATCAAAAAAACGTGCAGCAAGAAAAATACGATTTCGATTATTGACTTTCAATCGGGTGCCGAAGTTTATTCCCATCCATACATCGGAAACATTGTACGCATATTTCAAAAAAGAAGAGTCTGGTTTTTGATCCACGTTTGAAGACCAGTTGTGACTAAACTCAAACCCACCAGCAATTCGGGAATAAGGAGAAACGAGTGGTCGGGTTGCCTTTACGTAATATGCAAATTCAGTTTCATCACCATAACTGCTTCCTGTATTTAACTGAGTATATCCAAGTTCAACATTTGTAAGACTTCCAAACACGCTGCTCTTCCGATAGTATGCGGCTGATGTGAACGTGGGGTTAAGCGTGGCATCAATCAATCCGGTGAACTCAAGTCGTTGACCAAGACCAGCGAGGTTAGCATCATAAATACCAAGTTTAGGAGCTGTGGGAATGCTCCCCCCCACCGTTATGCCCAAACTGAAAACGTCTTTTGTAACAACAGAAATGTCAACCGAATCAGACTGATCACTGATGGGTACTACCACAATACGACAATCTAAAATAAAATCAAGATCACGAATATATCGCTCGTTATCCGATAGCATGTATGGATTTAATGGTTTGTTCTTTTTAATGAACAAATGCTGACGGATAATCGCGGGTCTTGTTGTGCCGTGAAGTGCATTGGCAACATCGGCTACTATTTTATCCGTTCGTTTAGTCGTATCATAAACTGAGCGTTCAAAGCCAATGTGCTGAAAGTAAATGTTACGAATAATTTTGCCTTGATATACTTTATTTATATCAACACTCGATTCATTGACAATCGTATCCCGTTTACTCGTGGTGATATACTTCATTCCTTGTCGGAATGCTTTTTTCGATAACGATGCAGTATTTGATTTTATAGTGTCCTGTTTACCTTGCGCACGTAGCAATAATGGATGAAGACCCACCAAAACAATTATACATACTCGAATCAAAGTCTTCATATCACCATCCCAAAATTAATGAAGGATTATTTAATTCACTGCAAGGTAAATGTTAACATCCTTTTTTTAAATCAAGAATAAATAGCAAGAACAGAAATCAACATTTGGGACTTTCATTGACGAAAAAACATTTAACCTTATTAGTTACCGACTCCTCCCGCTTTGGATGGTTTTGATTTTCGCAAGTAGTGCTTTAACCGAACACGAATGATATTATCGTTCGAACTAAAGTTGTCATCGATTCCATTCTTTGATTGTTGATTCATATACAACACTTCGAAACGAAAAGAATAATTCAATCGATAACCCAGGCCAATGCGCAATCGAAATCGGTTCGCAAAGCGCTCTTCCAAATCGTTCTTAACGAATAGCCATTCTGCATCGGTAATAGTATACCACAGATTGTCCTTAAAGTAAGAGTCCTGATTGATGGGGAAAATTACCTCTGCTCGTACTCTTGGCCTTAAAACATTATCCCATTCCTTTGTATCCAGATTCTGAAAATTTCGCTGCTCTACACGAAGCAGCAATCGGGTTTGAATTCTTTGGTGTGGCGTAAAATAGATACGGGTGCCCAGGGTGGGGCGTAGCTCAAGTGTATTGTACGATTCTGCTTGTTCGGTGTAGGATATCAAGGCAGCACCCACCAGATCAAAATGAGGTGAGATGGAATACTCCAGCGTGACGTTGTAATCATATGCACGCCACTTGGGCTGGCCGAGCAACGTGCTATAGGTAAACGCATTTTCTACATTGAATGAGTTTGCAAACGGTATGTTCAGCATGTATTCAAACCAGAGTTGCTCGTTTGTTTGCGCTTTCATTGAAAAGCTTTCTGTTATGAAGATGATCAGTGTAATGAGAAATCGAATCGATTTTTTCACGCTTAATTTATATGAAGTTTAAAAAATAATTTACCCGATCACTCATATGCAACGTTAGCAATATTGATTAATTCATTGTTATAACAAATAATTGCAACTGATTTTTAATGTGATCATAGGAGAATTAAGCCCCGAAATTGTATACCTGTTAAAATAAATGCAGAATATTTATTCTTAATATTTTTTCCTCTCGCCACTGCTTATAAATCCAATCTGTTTTAACAACCGTCAAATTGCATATTACAACCGTTAAAATCAATTGATCAATTATTAACTTCAACTACTAAACGGTATCGTCTATTTGTTATGGAACGGGAACGTCTATTTATTGGTAAGATTCTTTAAATTCACATATACTGTTTTAATCAATTATACATGAACACATCAGAGAAGTGGCTAGAAATTGGGTATAATCTCTTTGCAAAAGAAGGACCTGAAGGTATCCAAATTGAACGTCTTGCCCGCATCCTTGGGTTGAATAAATCAGGGTTCTATCATTATTTTGGAGATCTCGAAAGTTATTTTAAACAGATATTGCGTTGGCATTATCGCGCGTATAGCCTTTTTATAGAGGACGTATCGAAGTGTCAGAATGTTGATCCTGAATACCTACTGGTTGGGCTACAGCATAAGGCCGCTGTTATGGTACAAATGCAACTCGTGAGACATAAGGAAACTGTACCATTTTGCGGAGCGCACAAGGAACTTGATGATAAGTTAGGACATGTCGTTCTTTCTATTTGGGCCGATCATATCGACATTCACAACAATCCAGACCTGGTCATTCAGTATCACGCCATTATACGGGATATGTTTTATTCTCGCATCAGTTGGGAAAACTTTACACTTGATAATATCCGCATCATTTCAAATGAAGCGAAAGATATTGTTGCACAAGTGCAGAAAGAAATTGAGAGCCTTGTGCCTCGAACTTAACTAAGAATATTTCACTGAACACAACTCAATATCATATCGATTAATTCACATTGTTCCAATCGTGTCTTAATCATTGGTTCAGACATACCTTAGTAGACGTGATCGTTTAATGTAGCGTTTTGAAATGCGTTAGCTTTATTCATTAACTCCTTCAATGTAATATGAAAAGACTACTACCTATCATTGTTGTCGCCTTCTTTAGTTATGGCTGCCAACAATCCCAACAAAAATCAGAAAATCCTTCCAACACATCAGGTGAACTTGATCGAACGAGTTTACCTATTCGTGAACCCAGTTATCCAGAAGACACTACATTAGATGCACGCAACGCAAAGGCGCCTGCACGATTTGGAGTGAATGCTCCTGCAAAGGCACCTAACGTTGTAATCGTATTAATTGATGACCAGGGCTTTGGAGTATCCAGCGCATTTGGCGGCCCGGTGCAGGAGCCTGTGGTGGAAAAACTGGCCGCGAACGGCTTAAAGTATAATCGCTTTCATACCACTGCACTGTGCTCTCCAACCCGAGTAGCGCTTCTCACTGGAAGAAATCATCATTTGAATAATGCAGGCGCTATCATGGAACTGGCAACAGGATTTCCAGGGAATACTGGTGCTCGCCCCAATAGTATCACACCCTTAGCAGAGATGTTGCGCTTGAATGGATATAGCACGGCAGCTTTTGGAAAATACCACGAGACTGCGCCTTGGGAAGTATCGGTTTCTGGTCCTTTTGATCGTTGGCCAACACGCTCAGGCTTTGATAAATTTTACGGCTTCATCGGTGGTGAAACCAATCAATGGGCTCCGGCCGTGTATGATGGAACGATTCGCGTAGAAACACCGAATGATCCCAATTATCATTTCACAACGGACATGACTAACCAGGCGATTAATTGGGTAAGCGCTCAACAATCGCTTACACCTGAAAAGCCATTCTATATTTATTTTGCTACAGGGGCAACTCATGCTCCACATCACGCTCCGAAGGACTTCATTGAAAAATACAAGGGCAAGTTCGATCAGGGTTGGGACAAGCTGAGAGAAGAAACCTTTGCCAGACAAAAGGCGCTCGGTGTGATTCCGCAGGATGCACAACTCACTGCCCGCCCAAAAGAAATTCCTGCCTGGGATGACCAAACTCCTGAACAGAAGAAACTCTTCTCAAGACAGATGGAAACCTTTGCTGGCTTTGCCGAACATACCGATGCTGAAGTGGGAAGACTGGTAGAGGCATTGGAAGAAATGGGCGAATTGGATAATACATTGTTCCTCTATGTGATTGGCGATAATGGATGTAGTGCTGAAGGAGGACCTCAAGGTGCGTATAATGAAATGATGGCGTTGAATGGAATCATCGGTACTGCAGATCAGATGATGGGCCATATTGATGACTGGGGCAGCCCGAACACCTTTCCCCACTTTGCCATTGGCTGGGCGCATGCCGGCAATACTCCGTTTCAATGGACCAAACAAATTGCTTCACACTTTGGCGGAACTCGCAACGGTATGGTCGTGCATTGGCCAGAAGGTATAAAAGCTAAAGGCGAGGTGCGTTCACAGTTTACACACGCTACCGATATTGCCCCTACGGTGATGGAAGCTGCCGGATTGCCGTTCCCGAAATCCGTGAATGGAACAGAACAAATGCCATTCAGCGGCACATCCTTTGCATTTTCTTTTGACGATGCCAAGGCAGCCGATCAACATACCACACAATATTTTGAAATGTTTGGTAACCGGGGAATTTATGATAATGGATGGGTGGCCTGTACCCGTCATTCAATACCATGGCTTATGGTCCCTAATCCTCCATTGAAGGATGATGTATGGGAATTGTATAATGTGAATGAAGATTTCTCCCAAGCTAATAATTTAGCAGACTCAAATCCTGAAAAATTAAAAGAGCTTAAGGGAATATTTAACAGGGAAGCAACCAAGAATCACGTTTTCCCAATTGATGACCGTAGGTCCGAACGTTTCAACGCTGAGATTGCAGGCCGGCCGGATTTGATGGGGTCTCGTACTTCCTTAACCGTATACGAAGGCATGACTGGCATTTCTGAAAATGCTTTTATAAATGTGAAAAATAAAAACTATACCATCACGTCAGAAGTTGAATTAAAAGATGCAAATACCAATGGCGTGATCATTTCGCAGGCGGGCCGCTTTGGCGGATGGGTTTTGTATATGAAAGGTGGCAAAGTTAAGCACGAATATAATTTCTTTGGATTGGAACATACCAACATTGCATCAACGAAAGCTCTGGGCATTGGCAAGCATGAAATTAAATATGAATTTATTGCTGACTCACCGAAACCTGGGACAGGTGGTAAATGCACTTTGTATGTCGATGGCACAAAAGTAGCGGAGGGTCAGATTCCAAAAACCCAACCCTTTGTTTTTTCAGCTGATGAAGGAATCGATGTAGGGATAGACAATGAGACTAACGTTTCCAACGACTACAAAATGCACGAGAACAAATTTAGCGGCAAAATCAAAAAGGTAACAGTCGATATTAGTAAGAAGTAATAGATCACATCGTCACAGGTTTAAGTGTCCTACAACTTTATGGGTAGGACACTTTTTTTACGTTTAATCGTATTTCGTGAAACTTATTTCCTGGCAATCTCACCCTATTTTTTATTACAACGAAGAAATAAATTTTATTAGACGGAATCATTTAATAATTTGAAAAGGAAAATCACGAAAAGGTATTTATGGCAAAGAAGAACAACTCATCCTTATGGATTGAGGAAGGTTACAAATTATATGCTGAAGAGGGATTAGAAGGCATCCAGATTGAACGACTTGCCCGGATTACCAATCTGAATAAATCAGGCTTCTACCACTACTTTGGTGACCTCGATGGATACTGCATAGCGCTCATCGGTTTGCACGAAAAAGTAGCTCGTAATTTTCTGGATGAGTTGCAGGAAATCAAAACCATAGACCCCGATTTCTTTCATCTGCTGGTTCAGTACAAAGTACCCGTTATGTTTCAGATGCAAATCAATCGAAACAGAAAACACGAATTGTTTTTTAAAGTTGCCGAACAGATTGAGAAAACGGAGGATGCTATTTTGCAACCGTTATGGATAGACTATTTAGGTGTGAAAGACAAACCTGACCTAGCGATGCGATATTTCGGCATTGTGCGCGATATGTTTTATACGCGCATTACCTTTAAAAATTTTGATTATCCTTTTCTGGAGAATCTGGTAACAGAAGCGAAAGTTGTCATGCAGCAGTTAGCGGAAGGGAATCTTGCCTATGTGTCCGATAGACCCCTTTCATAAGTTTATAGAGGATATTGTTCTACGTGTTGAAGCTGGTTTTGTGCCAATGTTGAATTGCACTCAAAAAATATTCCTTGGCGTTATTGTTATATGTTCGTTTAATACGTTCTTTCTTTTCCTTCCATCAATTCGGTTTGGCAGCGAAGTGATTGCTGCGCTGGTGTCACCCTGCCAAGACTTAAATTCGCTAAATTGGTATTGCGTATTACGATCATAAATCAGTAGCCACAGTAAAATAATAAACTCCAAGCTTTGCGTATTCCTTTATTTATTTCTGCTGTAATCTTCATTGTGTTGGGGCTCACGATAAATCTTTATGCTCAACAAATCCTTGTTAGACCCTATCTACAACCAGGAAATGCATCGACTTTAATAAAAGAGCAAAAGGTATTAATCTGGCAAACCGATAGTGTGCCGCAAAACTTTATGGCGAGAATTAAAGTTCATGGAACTAGTATCAGCAAAATAGAAAGCGCCTCTATTTCAAATATTGAACTGAAACTAAAGGGCAAGACTACCTTCCTGTATCGTGCCGTGCTGGAAGATCTGCTGTTTGATACACTCTATCACTATGAAGTGTCTGCCAACGATAAAATCGTTGCACGTGATTCTTTTCGCACGCGTTCTAAAAAACCATTCACCCGATTTGCCGTGGTAGGAGATTTCGGAGCCGGCACTTCCCAGCAAGCAGCCATTGCTTATCGTATTGCTCAGCAGAAGCCCCAGTTTGTATTAACGACTGGTGATAACGTATATCAAAACGGATTGGAAGAAGAGTATCGCGCAAATCTTTTCCCATATTATCTCTCGCAAGAGAAGGACCCGTCAAAAGGATCGTCCCTGATGAACACTATTCCGTTTTATATGATTCTCGGTAATCACGATGTGCGAAGTGATAGTCTTGATAAAGCTCCCGGAAGTTTTGCGTACTTCTATTATAATGATCTGCCATTAAATGGCCCAAGAACGGAACGCAATGCCTCTATCCATGGCAGTAGCGAACGTTTAAAAGCATTCAGAAAAAACACGAAGCCTCGTTTCCCGCTCATGTCTAATTTCTCTTTTGATTATGGGAATGTTCACATCACCTGCCTGGATGCAAATGATTATGTGAATCCTCTTGATCCGATTTTAGTAGACTGGCTCAAACGTGATATTGGTAAAAGCAAAGCCGACTGGAAAATTGTTGCATTCCATCATCCGGGATTTAATTCAAGCAATGCGCATTACGACTATCAACTGATGCGGTTGCTTTCTCCCATGTTTGAAAAACTCAATGTGAATCTTGTGCTGACAGGTCATGTGCATAATTATCAGCGGAGCGTTCCGCTTTTCTTTGCTCCACAAAAAAATGAAATGGGTGATCAGTACGTCATCTCTCCTGAAGGAAAAGTTGACGGCACGTTTATTCTCGATCAACAATTTGATGGCAGTACCAATACAAGGCCGAAAGGAATCATTTATATCGTGACAGGTGCTGGTGGTGGAAGTCTCTACGACCGAAATTTAAATGAAAAACCAGAGCTGTGGAAACACGAGCCGAAAGAGAATTGGTCTCCCTTCACGCAAAAACTTATTGCCGATCGACATTCCTTTACGTTGATTGAAACCAAGGGCAAAGCATTAACGCTTCAGCAAATTGATCTTACTGGTAAAGTAATTGATCAAATAACAATTACACGTTAACATTATTTATTTAGTACGGCACAAATCCAGAATTGAATCTTTAAACCGGCTGTCGCTTTTAAGAATATCAAAGAATTGGTTCAGATAGGAATGCATGTCATTCAATTCGTATTTGCTGAACGAACTGGTATGATCATCAATGATGGTATGAATATCCGATTCTTTTTCTAAAAACTCTTTTCGGATTTCTTCCATGACCGGTTTCGGTTTGCAGAATCCGCGATAAACACGTTCTCGTGGGTCACCCGTTCCCAATGATGGCGCATTTTGATGCGCATAGTCTGCGTTTACAAATCCCGACATATCAAAGTCATAGGATAGTGGAATGTACTTTCCATGAACGTACATCGTATTGCTGTTGTGTTGAAAAACAGCCGACCAATCGGCATTGCCAATCATGTATTGAAAGAAATCATTTCGTACCGATTGTTTCTCATCAAAGGATGTAGGCGGTATTCCCTTTGTTTCAATAATTTTTCCCTGACTTCGCTTGGCAACCATCGAATTGTCTTCGACAAAAAAAGTGAGAAGATCATATGTACGCGGTTTTTTCTGCGATACTTCAGTAAGCTTAAGATCTGCCAGCCGTGTTCTGAAATAGTAGGGTGACAAGAGCTGATAAAACTGATAGCATAAATATTCTTTGCGGATAAGGTTGTTCTTATCAGACGATGTTCGACAAGGCACCACAAGTTTAAGAGCCTTGTTTCCTTCGAAAAGTGTTGACGATACTTTCTTTTTATTGAACTTAAGTTTCAATGGCGGAAAGTAACAATGACTCAATCTGTAATTTCCTCTTACCCGTGCTTCTTCAGGTACCTCTATCCATTGATCATTACCTTGGTCGTATTCAAACTTTCCACTAACGAGCGTGGAATCATTTGACTTCTTTTTAATAGATTTGATAGAGCCGGTTGCCCGCAAATGAATGATTTCTTTTGTTCGGAAGAGCGGAACATCCTGTGCAAAGGAATAGGTAAAAAGAATTGTCAGAAAGATCAATAGGCTAAACCTTTTTTTCATCGCTATGAAAATTTTAAACCTTTTCAATTTACGAACTTTTTTTGTTCTGGTCATTTCACAAGTCGCTGCGTTTTTAGCTATTCGCTTTCAAATTAAATTTAATATCGATGTCGTGTTATTCGGGCTGGCCGTTGCTTTTCCGTTAGCGTTTTCCCTGCAAGCTGCCTTCAAACGAAGGGAACGTGCACTGGAATATTTTAGCAGATTTAAAGCAGCAACCGTAGCCCTTGACTACTCCTGCAGAATTTCAAAAAAAGTGTTGCCTGAGAAAAAAGCAGAGTTTCAAATGATTTTATTGGCTATGGTAGAACGACTTATGAGCCAGCTCGAGCAACGCATCATTTCCTATACTCCTATGCAAGATACTGTCGACAAGGTTTATGAATTTATCGAAGCGAACCGAAAGGAACTCTCCAACCGTAACGTGCTTCGTATGATCCGCTATATCAATCAGGTCACTGAAAGTTCTGTTTACCTAATCAGTCTTGTGCGGCATCGAACGATGACAGGCATTCGGTTTTACGCCATTACGTTTATTCTTATTTTCCCAATGGTACAAGCACCCATCATGTACTACCGCCTTGACGGCATCGTGCCTTCGTGGTGCATCCACATGATATTGGCATTGACCAGTCTGATCTTAGTCATGCTCAGTAATTTTCAGCACATGATCGAATATCCTTTTGACAGCAAGGGTATGGATAACATTCATATTCGTGATTTCAGGATGGATATGAAAAAGCCATAAGGATATTGGTCTGTAAGAGGAAGCGTGTTTTTAGTATTTCATCATACCCCAAAACATAAGTTCTTGAGGCATGATGAAATACTATTAATTAAGCTCACCAATAAAGGGAATGCTCTCGAAAATTTTGACGCGCACTGCACTGAGCAAATACGATTCAATCTGCACAAACTGTGCAGCGGCTTTTACATTCGATGCCTTTTTTATTTTTTCGTAGTAGGTCCCAATTAATTTATCGGTCTTCACGCCCAAACCAGTCATCTCTTTCATAAGCGCATCAGTTGTTGCATCGTCCATGGTGCCGTAGTTTGTTGCGTATTTTTCCAGTAAGCTCACACGCTTTTTGCCAAGCTCCTTGCGTTCAACCTCGTATTCGTCATACAATTTCCAAAAGCCATCTTTTTGTGCTCCTTCCAATTGAACGAAGCCGGCAACAATGGCTTTCTTTTCTTTACCATAAATGGATTGAATAAGATCAACATCTTCTTTGTTACTTTGAGCAAAACCAACAGTTGAGATTAACAATGTTACTGCGATGAGAATTTTTTTCATAAAGGTGTTTTTAAGTTTTTAATTAAGGTTGTGATGGTTAATCGTTAATTCATTTTTTTGAAGATGAAAGTAATGTTATCTTTTTTCATTAGCTGCAATTCATAGTGAATTTCCATTTGCAAGCATAACTGACGGCCAAAACTACATAGACAGAAAATGGTATAGCTAAACGTCTCCGTCTAGTTGAAGTATTTGTCCATTCATTAACTTGACTTAAGAAGCATTCAGTCTGCAGTCCTTATCCTGAATGAAAGATTAAAAATAATTTCTTGAATTGCAGAAGGTCCAATCATTATTTTGAACAGACGATATTGAGTAGACAATCTTGCTGATCATCAGAATGATTCGTCTTTATAAAAAAAAGTAGCACCCATAAAAACAAAACCCTATCGCTAAAATGAAAAAAGCCAAACTCATCACATTACTGTTGTTGGTATCATGCACGTTGTATGCACAGCAAAAAAAACAGGCAGCCAAAGGCACGTCATCAAAACCGAATATCCTCGTGATTTGGGGTGATGACATTGGCTACTGGAACATCAGTGCTAACAATCATGGTATGATGGGTTATAAGACACCCAACATTGATCGCATTGCCAAAGAAGGCGCGCTCTTTACCGACTGGTATGGACAACAAAGTTGCACCGCGGGACGCGCTTGCTTTATTACGGGTCAGGTAGGCTTTCGTACCGGTTTACTGAAGGTTGGATTACCAGGTGCAAAAGAAGGTCTTCAGGCACGCGATGTTACGATTGCTCAATTACTTAAAGCGCAAGGATATGCAACCGCTCAATTTGGTAAAAACCACTTGGGCGACCTCGATGAGCACTTACCTACTGCGCATGGATTTGATGAGTTCTTTGGTTCGTTGTATCACCTTAACGCTGAAGAAGAGTTTGAAAATGCTGATTACTTCAAAGACCCGGCAATGATCCAGAAGTACAAAACTCGCGGAGTCATTCACACATGGGCCAATGCAGATGGTACACAAAAGATTGAAAGTACTGGACCACTCGGTAAGAAGCGAATGGAAACCATTGATGAAGAGATTACCAAAGCCACTTTGGATTATCTTGACAAGGCTGCGAAATCAGATAAACCCTTTTTTCTCTGGTGGAATTCAACTCGTATGCACATCCATACCCATTTGAAAAAAGAAAGTGAAGGTAAAACCGGATTAGGGATTTATCCGGATGGAATGGTGGAACACGATGCAATGGTCGGACAACTTTTGGACAAGCTCAAAGAACTTGGACTCGATCAGAATACCATCGTTATGTACTCTACTGACAACGGTGCTGAGGAATTTTCATGGCCAGATGGTGGAACGACACCATTCCGCGGAGAGAAGGCCACCAATTGGGAAGGCGGTTACCGTGTACCCTGTGCCATACGTTGGCCAGGTGTTATTCAACCGGGTACCATTAGTAATGAGGTCTTCGCCCATGAAGATATGTTGCCTACATTGTTGGCAGCTGCAGGTGTGCCGGATGTTAAAGAACAACTTCTGAAAGGCATGACCATAGGAAGTAATACCTTTAAGGTTCATTTAGACGGATATAACATAACCGATGCCCTTGCCGGAAAATCACCCAGCCCTCGTAAGGAATTCTTTTATTTTAATGACGATGGTTCGCTGGTAGGACTTCGTTACAACCAATGGAAGCTTGTTTTCGCTGAACAAAGATCAGAGGGTTTCGATGTCTGGCAGAATCCGTTTGTTCCGTTGCGGCTGCCAAAATTATTTAATCTTCGTTCCGATCCATTTGAAAAAGCCGATCAAATTGGTGCAGACTATGAACATTGGAGGATCGATCGTGTTTATCTCCTTGTTCCTGCGCAACAATATATAGGAGGATTCTTATCAACGTTTAGAGAATTTCCTCCGAGCCAGAAAGTAGGAAGCTTTAGTCTGGATCAGGTTCTACAGACACTGCAGAAAGGGGGCAATTAGCAATGCCAGACAGAAGGTAAAAGTTAAGCACGATGAAATACAATGTTATTAACAACGGTCATCAAATGCGTGACCGTTTTTTAAAGATATTCACTCTCAACAGCAAAATTCATGAACCGTAAAATGCAAATCGTTGTATTGATTTTTCTAACCATTTCGTTTTTCGTTGAGGCGCAGAAAAAAGAAGCAAGTGTAACCAATCCATTGCCTTCGTGGAATGCTGGTGCATCTAAAAAGGCAATCATTGACTTTATAACCAGGACGACAAAAATCGGAAGTGCTGATTTTATTCCCCTATCCGATCGCATTGCCTGCTTCGATAATGATGGAACATTGTGGAGTGAGCAGCCTCTATATTTTCAATTGGCTTTTGCGCTCGACCGTGTAAAGGCAACAGCATCACAACATCCAGAATGGAAAACGACCCAGCCCTTTCAGGCATTGCTGGAAGGTGATTTAAAAACAGCATTGTCTGGTGGTGAAAAAGCATTAATGGAAATTGTGATGGCAACGCATGCTGGAATGACTACCAATGAATTTGAAAAAACAGTGAAGGACTGGATTACAACTGCAATACATCCCACAACTAAAAAGCACTATAATGAAATGATTTTTCAACCCATGCTTGAGCTACTGAATTACCTTCGTGCCAATGGATATAAAACATTCATAGTCTCTGGTGGTGGCGTTGACTTTATGCGTCCATGGGTTGAACAAGCGTATGGCATTCCTCCCGACCAGGTAGTTGGCAGTTCAGGAAAAGTAAAATATGATGTTGTCGATGGCAAGCCTGTTTTAATCAAGCTTCCTGAAATTAATTTCATTGATGATAAGGAAGGTAAGCCTGTTGGCATCCATCAATACATCGGAAAGCGGCCAGTATTTACAGCAGGAAATTCAGATGGGGATTATGCCATGCTGCAATACACAAGCACAGGAACACAACCTCATTTCGGAATGATTGTACATCACACAGACGCTGTTCGTGAGTGGGCTTATGATCGCGCTTCTCACATAGGTAAGTTGGAGAAAGGATTGGATGATGCTGCGAAGTACAATTGGGTTATTGTGGATATGAAAACGGATTGGAATAAAATTTATTCCAAGTGAAAACAATAATTTACCGTGCGGTCATATAAACGAGTCCGTCTAACTAGAAAAAATCATTTCGTGTAGCTTGCTAATGAGTTTAGTGATGGGTTGAAAGTCTGTTACGCTAGTTCGTGATGAAAATACATGGGCGAGCAATCAAACCATTAGAATTATAAATAAAATGAACGCAACAGCCATTCAATTCAGCGGCCATGTTTAACCACACAACTTTATGAAAATCCTCAGAACATTTATCCTGATCTCTATTTGCACATTGGTGATTTCAACTGTAAACGCTCAACTAAACACGGAAGAATTATCGCTCAAGATTAGCAAAGCCGAAGAAGCCAACCAACAAAAACTAAAAGCGTACATCTGGAAGCGTAAGTCAGATGCTTATGTTAACGACCAATTAAAAGCAACAAGCTTTACGGAATTCAGTTTCGATGCCAGCGGCAAACTTCAAGTAAAGGTAATTGATGTCGAAACTTCTGTGAAAGCAAAGCCTGGACTTCGGGGTGCGGCTCAAAAAAATGCTGTCGATGCCAAAATGGATTACATTGAAAAAGCGCTGGACCTATCTCTTAAATATGCATACATGACGAAGGGGCAATTGCTTGACTTCTTTAGTAAAGCTACCATTTCAAAGAAAGAAGATGGAACCTTGGTGGCCACAGCAGAAAATGTTTATGTGCAGGGAGATCGTCTCACCATTCATATTGATCCGGCTACCAATCTCTTTAAATATAAAGAATTCAAAAGTCTCCTGGGCAAAGATCCGATTGATGGACAGATAAACTATGAAACGTTTAGTTCAGGAGTTAGCCATATCTCAACTACCATGATGAATATGCCAGCACAAAAAATGAAGATTAATGCAACTAATCAAGATTACTCCCAGCGCGTAAACTAACGTAAGCTACTTCATTTTAAAAAATGAAATTACTCCTCAGCATAACAGCTCTCATTGAAGCATTAACCGGACTCTCATTGGTCGTTGTACCTTCGGTGACTGCATCGTTGCTGTTGGGGTCTGCTCTTACTGAACCCAGCGGAATTTTAATCACCAGGATTGCTGGTTCGGCTTTAATCGCATTAGCTGTCAGTTGCTGGCTTTCAAGAGATAATTCACAGGCTTCGATTCCTATTATAAAGGCTTTGACCGTATACAACATTTCAGCTGCATTGCTTCTTGTATATGCTGGACTTGTCGAACATTTTTCCGGACTGGGGCTGTGGCCTGCTGTTGTGTTACATGCCGCTTTGTTAGTTTGGTGTTTTCAATCTCTTCGCACTCAACAATGAAAAAAATAATCCTATTGATTTTCGTTGTTGTTTCACAATGTAGTTTGGTAGTTGCTCAGGAAACTGAGCCCAAAGAATTTAAACCCAAAATTAGAGGCGCTATTATGATGGCCAATACGCATGTACCTAATGCAACAGAAGGTGGAAAGGAAGTTACGGTTATTCCCGGATGGGGTTTTGATGTTGATTATTTTTTTCATTCCCGCTGGTCTTTTGCATTACAGGGTGATATTAAACTTCAAAGCTTTGAAGTGGAAGACGGCAATGTGCTACTCGAACGCACCAATCCTGTTGCACTTGCAACCGTTATTCACTATCACGCCTTGAGACATTGGTCATTTTATATAGGACCTGGCTACGAATTCGAGAAGCACAAAAACTTATTCATTATAAAGGCGGGCAGCGAATACAGTTTTGAAATTACAGAAAATTTTGAAATTGCATTAAACCTGATGTTTGAAGACAAACAAGAAATCTATGATGCATGGACTTTCGGTATTGCTTTTAATAAAAAACTATGGGAGAAGAACTAATACTGGTGTGCTCATTGATGAGACGGAACCACTAACAAAAAACTCGCTAAAACAGTAATTTCATATATTGAAGATTTAGATTTTCACCAATGCCAATCTTTAATTAGATTTAGATACTAAACAAAATTCATGATGAAAAAGATACTATTCATTGTATTCCTCGGATCCCTGGCTGTAAGTTGCCAGAAGAGTAAAGAAAATACAGCAAGTGAAGAGAAAGCATTCAATGCTGAACGAAGTGCATTTTTCGCAAACCTTCAGGACCCAGCTGAGGCCGCGGCTCAAATTCAGGCGACTGCTGCAGAATTCAACCCCACCATTATGAGCGATCCAAAAAATTACTCAAAATATGTTGGGAATGAAATTAAAGCTGCGGCTAATATGGGTATTTATCTCTCTGACCTTAACTATAGCATTGCCTATACCCAAACCGAAACTTCGAAGGAATATTTTACGGCTGCCCATGAACTAAGCAAGGCGATTGGGATTGAACAAAACGTTTTGGAGTTTTTGATGAAACGATACACTGAGAACATTGCCCAAAATGATTCAGTCAAAAATGTTGTTAATGATTTACTCCTTAAATCTACCCTTGATCTTCAGGGAACAGAACGCGAAAAACTGGCGGGCATTGCCATGTCGGCTTATCAGATTGAAAATCTTCACCTAGCTCTTGGCATCATTGAATCCTATCCAAAGGACATGCTTCCTGAAGATGCGCGAATGGTTATTCTCGTTCCGCTTTATAAAGTTGTGTTGGGCCAACGCAAAAATGTCGTTACCATTTATAATTTTTTGAAAAGTTATGCAGATCCTTTAGATCCAAATAAGAATCCGAACTACCCCTACTATGCTCAGGCGTTTGAAGAGCTAATTGCAGCGTATGATAACCTAAATGTAGAAGAGAAAATTGCAAATAATAAGGGCACTGAATTATTGAACGATGCCACAATGAAGGGATTGAACGAAAAAGTAAATGCTATACGGGATAAAATTCTGAGTGTTGAATAGAGTGATGGTTGTAAAATAAACAAAAGCTAACATTAAAGTTCAATCAACTTATCATAAATAGGTTGATTGAACATCAATATAAACACGGGTAACCCCAGTTTGGTATTTCTACTTTTTTCGTTGAAAACATTCTATCCAGTTCTGGATAAAGATTAGACGTAGCCGTTTAGTGATTCTTCAAATTTGACTTGTATCATTACTGGATTTCTCAAACCTTATTGCGTTCTTTAATTAAATTGTGCCTACGTAATAAGACCACATGATCCATTTTACTATACTTCAAAGAGCTCCAACTTTTCTTATTGCCCTCATTATATTTGTTGCCCTGATTATTTTATACCTGTTTGGTTTTTATACCAGGCAAAGGATCATTCGTAAAAATCCGGACCAGGCTGCTGTTGACCTTGGAACGATCAATGGAACGTTGTTAGGATTGTTGGGATTACTGCTGGCGTTTACGTTCAGTATGGCCAGTTCACGATTTGATACGCGAAGACAACTTGTAGTTGAAGAAGCAAATGATATCGGAACTGTTATTCTTCGAACCGATGTATACCCCGACAGCATGCGGCAATTGTTGAGAGGTTATTTGAATCAATACGTGAACGAACGCATTGCTTTTTACGAAGCTGGAATGGACGTTGAAAAAATAGTTTCGCATTTCAATAATGCGAATGCGATCAGCAGTAAAGCATGGACTTCCACAGCAAACTACGCAAAGCAGGATAATATTACCACACGCACCTCTGAATTAATCCCGGCACTAAATGCAATGATTGATATTACCACAACACGCAGAGCAGCAGGAGAAGCGACCATTCCGGATTCCATTATGTATTTTTTGTTTACCCTTTGTTTTTGTTCGGCCTTTCTGCTGGGCTACGATAATAAACATAAAATTGATTGGATTGTTGTCATCGGATTTGCCGTCATGTTATCGGCTACTGTATTCACCATCGTTGATCTCGACCGTCCACGCAGTGGGTTGATCACTATGGACGTAGCGAATCAGAAAATGGTAGAGCTGCGCGGAATGTTTAAGGATTGAATATTTTGAACTAAATTCACATAGCGAAATTTTATCTATGAAATTTGTATTTTCTTGAACACAACCTTAACCAAATTATGAAAAAAAGCATTTACCTCCTTCTTGTCATTGCCGCTTTTGCAGCCGCTTGCAGTCCCATTACCGTAAGCTATGATCTTGATAAAAGTATCGATTTTAACAAGTATAAAACTTACGCGTATACTGAAGAAACCCTTAAACTTCCGATTGGTGATTTGAATCGTGACAGACTTCTGAGAGCAGTTGATGCTGAGTTGACAGCACGTGGTTTAACAAAATCCGATAGTCCTGATGCATGGATCGATCTTGACGTAAAGGCAAAAGAAAGAACTGAGGCAACGGCCACTAACAATGGCACTATGTATAGGGGCCGATATGGATACGGTGGAGGATTTTCAACCACCACAATCGATTACAACACCTATGTAGACGGAACACTTTTTATTAACCTCATTGATAAGTCCACGGAAAAATTAGTTTGGCAGGGAAGAGGTACTAAAACCATCGAAGAAAATAGCTCGCCTGAAAAAAAGGAAGCGAACATTAACACGGCTGTAAAAATGATTTTCACCAAGTACCCGGTGTCGCCTGCTAAAAAATAGTGAGAATAAAACCTCTGCAAAGAATGTGAGCAGCGGTTTTTTATAAGACATGGTCAAAAAGATATCTGATGAAAAAACTATACACGTTCCTTTTATTTCTGTTGATTCTTAGCCCAGCATTTGCGCAGGTTTTTACCAATAAGCCAGTCGGTAAGAAAAATGCTGAATTGGTAGACAGCCTGAAGAAATCAGAATATCCCTATGCGTTGCCCCTCTTAGGAGCAAAGGCAACGAAAGCAGGCTATGACCTACCCTATTCGGCAGGATTAAGCTTGCAATATCTATGGCAGAAGCAAGACTTGTTGATTGACAATTTATATGTTGGTTTCAATCATGGCCCTCAATATAATCTGGATGAGATTGTTCGGTTTGATAATTCAGTCTCTGAAGCGTACGGTATAAATTTCAGACCGGATGTCTGGGTGTTTCCCTTTCTAAATGTGTACGGCATCTTTGCTAAATCAAAGCCTTCAACAACGGTAGGCTTTGGGGTTTGGGTGCCCGATTCTACCGATGTGTGGAAGCAAGTTTTTTCTACCTCTACAAAAGCAGAGTTTGATGCGTTCAGTGTTGGATTTGGTTTAACGCCTACTATTGGCGTTGCGGGCGGTTTCATTGCCCTAGATATGAATTTTACATGGACAGATGTTAGTGCGTTGGATAAGCCTGCCTTCTCATTCATCTTTGATCCACGTTTTGGAAAATCGTTTAAATTAAAAAAACCTGGACAAAATATCGCCTTATGGGTAGGCGGTTTCCGATGGAGTATTAACTCCGATACAAAGGGTTCCATTCCATTAAGTGATGTTCTGTCCACTGAAGAATTGGAAGCGAAAATTGACCAAGGCTCTCTTAAAGTAGAAAATGCGCAGCAGTCAGTTGAGACCTGGTGGGGCGGCCTAACGCCTATTGAACAAAGCAATCCAATAAACAAGGCCAAGTATGAAACTGCCGATAGAGCCTTGACAGCCGCTGGAAACTTTTTAAACGCTGCCGATGCTGCTATCGGCACAGCTGGTGGTTCCACGGTACAATACTCACTTCAAAAACGCCCTGCACAAAAATGGAATTTTATGATAGGTGGACAATATCAATACAGCAAGCATTGGATGCTTCGAGCTGAATATGGATTTCTGGGTTCTCGCCAACACTGCTTTGTAGGACTTCAATACCGGTTTGGTTTATGATAGCCTTGCAATAGAATTTCTAATTTTTGACAGAATATAAATTTGCACAAGCTTCTATGAAAAAATTATTAATTGCTTTCCTACTTCTGTTTATTGGAGTTGAGGCCAAATCGCAAATTCTTATTTCAATTTTATTAGGTGATAAATTAAATTCGGATAAGCTGGAATTTGGTCTTGACGGTGGTTTGAATTTATCTACCATTAAAGGCAATGACGATGCCAGCTCAACCAGCCGATTCAATCTTGGTTTTTACTTTGATCTGAAATTAAAAAATCCTTCATGGATGGTTCATACAGGAGTAATAGTAAAGTCGACCATGGGCTCGAAAGATTTACCGGTTTATGATTTGAACAATGCCGATCTGAATGCTGCATTTGTGGATGGGAAAGTCAATCGGAAATTGACCTACTTCAACGTGCCGGTATTAATGAAGTATCGATTTAAAAATAATTTCTCCCTTGAAGGGGGGCCGATGTTGGGTTTGATGAATCAATCAAAAGATGTTTTTACAAAAAAGGTAAAAGACCGCGATGATCTTTCATACAAAATAAAAATTAAAGACAACTACCATCCACTCGATGCAGGTCTGATGGTTGGATTAGGATATCGCCTCATGGGTGGCAACGGGGTAAACCTTGGCGTTCGATACTATTATGGTTTTGTGGATGTGCTGGTGGACGATTCAACACCCAATCAATACAACCGCTCACTTTATTTTTCAGTAGGTATTCCCATTGGAAAAGTACCTAAAACTAAAGAGTAGCCTTTAACGTGGCACGTCTTATTCCATAGCGAATCAAATTATGAAGGGAGACATCGGCAACACACAACGGAAGCGATTCATTAAAAAAATTATTCTATTTTCGTTTCTCTCAATTGTTCTGATAGCCGGTATTGTTTTGTATACCAACTTCAACCGCTTGCTCTCCCATGCGCTGCTCAGGGCATTTGATTCCAATATTATTTCGGATGTATACGAATTGAAATTTGAAAAACTAATGGTTAATCCTTTTGAAGGTACCATTCGGGTGTTTAATGTTACCCTATTGCCTAGGGAAAAGCCGTTGATTGACTATCCCTATATCAACAGTAGCTTTCGTCTTAAGACTGAAAAACTAATTTTAAAAAACGTTGACCTGTTTGCACTTCTAAACGAGAGCAGACTAAACTTAGAAACGATTTCAATTACGAAACCCGATATTGATTTATCCCTTACAGGAGACAAATACATTCTGGTGCCCTTTAAAGATTCAACGGCAACTACACGTCATGGAATCGCTAAGAAGAAATCAATTGATTCATTTTTGCTAAATGAATTTCAATTAGTGGATGCTTCTTTCCATGTTACCAATTCGAAAAAGGAACGTACCTTCAGGATAACTGAATTCAGTATTTCCCTTTACGATCTCCTGATTCAGCAACAGACGGGCCGAAACCGGATATCGCTTAAACATGCTGATCTTTCACTTGGCCAATTAGAGGGAACCATGCACAAGGGGCCCATGAATCACGTCAGTTTGAAGGATTTTAAAATCGGCATAGACTCGCTTGAAACACAAGCGACACGGGATACCCTGATTTTTCATTTCCGTGATTTCAACACAGGGTTAAAGGCACTGGATATACAAACTGCTGACAGCATTTTTCATCTGACGTTGCAATCCTTTCAGCTCTCCTATAAGGACAAAACAATTAAATTAAGTGATTTGAGTTTTAAGCCGAATGTGAGCAATGCAGTATTACAAAAGAAATATGCTTTTCAACATGCCGATTTCTCGGGAACTGTGGGAACGATTGATCTCCTTCAGGTTAATTTCAATTCGCTGATATACCATCAGAAGATCTTCATTGAGCAGATTGTGTTGGATAGGGTAAGTGCTTCTATTTTCAAAGACAAAACAAAAATCATCGACAAAAACCGAATGCCAGCATACCTCGGGCAAACTGTGAAGTCCATTGGACTGCCACTGTTGATTAAACAATTAAAGGCAACAAACGTAAATTTGGTTAGTAATGAACGAAAGCCCGACAGCAGTTATGCAAAGGTGAATATTCAGCGGGCAACATTGGAGGTAAAGAATTTGACTAATCTTTCATCGAAGGAAATGCTGACGCTCCATGCAGACGCGTATCTTGAAAATAAAGCACACTTTCAAATGGATTTGAAATTCAATTATTCAAAACCTCAATTCAATTTCAGCGGAGTAGTTAAAAAATTTAGTTTACCGGAATTAAATGGCTTACTGCAAGCCTTCACTCCTGCTAAAATCAATGCTGGTACATTGGATGAAATTTCCTTCTCAGGCATTGCCGAACATACGAAAGCAAATGGCACAATGAAATTCTTATATCACGATCTGGAAGTTGATTTGGAACTTCATAAAACAGCCAAGTGGAAAAGTTCGGTTATTGCTTTCGCAGCCAATTCAGTTCTAAACTCCAGTAACCCTGCCTCATCCGATTCGCCACCACGAATTGTTCAGTTTCATGTAGAACGCGATATGAACAAAGGATTCATCAACATCATTCTGAAATCCGTAATAGACGGTTTAAAAGAAACGATGATCATGTCGAAAGAAAACAGGAAAATATTTAAGAATGCAAAGAAGAAAATGAATAACAATAAATAGTCAATGACTCAACGGAATTGACTATTTATTTTAGCACTCGATAAAATGATCACTTGCGCATGTATCCAAACATATATTTACCTGTTTCTTTGCCCATCTTATAGGAAACCTGTAAACCTCTTGGAACCGGTGTTACAAACAATTTGATATTGATCTCATCTCCTTTTTGTAAAAAGATCGAATAGGTTTTTTCGCGGCTAAACCCGTTAACCTTGTAAAAACATTTTGTCTTTTTCCCTCCAAAGAAGTAAACATCTGCCAGATCTTCTTCCAGAAAAACAATTTGTTTAATGGATGATTTGTATAGCGAGTCAGGCAATATTATTTTTTCCAAACTAACAATTGCAGACTCCTGACCCGTGCCCGTGACTGTCAGAGGCTGAACAAATACTTGCCAGTTGCCTTTCAGTTCAGTTTCATTTAGGGGATAAACATTTTCTCCAATCAATGAAACAAGGAGAGCCTTGAAGGTTTGATTTTGTATCCGCAGTGTGTCCGCCATTTTTAACAATTGGGACATGGAATCAATTTTACTTTTTGATAAAGATTGAAGCCCCTGCGATTTGCTGGTGTTTGCTGCACTTAAGGAATCCGCAAGGGTGATGGCTTTTTGAATTTCTATATTCTTATATTTCTCCGGAAAGAATTTGTTACTGATGTAAGTGTAAAAGTTTTTATAGAGAACAAGTTGTGCATTCAGCGAATCATAGTTCTTCACGCTCTTTACTGAATCGCCATCAACTTGAGGGGAGCTCGTTACAACCTTCGCTGTATCTACAACGACTTCTTTTGATGCTACTGAATCCGCGGCAGCCTTTTTCTTTTTCCGTTGGGCCATTGTACTGTTTGCTGATACCAATAGTATCAACAATACTAAAATTATATTCTTCATATCGTAATCATTAATCCGTATTGAAAGAGTAGCTATCATTTGGAAAGTAGATAGCGGACACACTTTTGGTATTCTTTCGCTATGCTGAATAGGATTTAGTTGTGTTTAGAATGCTTCAGCAAAGTTTATATAAAATCCACTCACACCTCCCGGACCAAAGCCCATATCAAGACGAAGGTTTACGTTACTTCCACTATCCACGCGGATACGGATACCACCACCATAAGATAACCGAAATCCACTTAGCGCTAAGTCATCATATCCTTTTCCAACACGACCTGTGCCTACCCAGCCTACAATACCAAATATATTCCAAATGGGCATACGATATTCAATTTGTCCGTCCACTAACACTTTATCACGAATCGCACCTTTGTAGTAGCCTCTCATTTTATCCTCGCCTCCTAATTGTGCGAGATCATAATAAGGAACATTTCCATCGGTAGCGGATGTGGAGGTTTGTACAGCAATAACATGCTTCAATTTTTTCCACGGTCTAAAATATTTCCGTATGTCTAAGTCGAATTTGGTGAATTGATATCGACTACCAATGGCCTCTGGATACGTTACTAACGTTGTGAGTATTAACATACCGCTTGAAGCATTATATCGGTTGTCGCGATTGTCTAATGCACCAGCTAATCCTACACCAAAATCGGTTCCACCTTCTAGTCCGCTAATCTGATCTTCAACCAGAAAACTGGTATCCGAGGCTTCAATACCAAAATAATCAGCAATGTCTAATCCGATACCTGCGTAGAATTTACCCTTCACGCGCATCATCGCAGTACTCGCAAACTTGATGCGATTAGTGATCACCTGCTCTACATCATCTCTGGAAACATCATTTCCAATACCCAGCATATATTCGGGTTGTTTCTTAAAGTTGAAATAACTCAAGATCATAAACCGGTCCTCTTTAAAAATTAAATCATTTGATACCGACACATTAATTCTTCCTTTAGTAGAGAACGTTGCCACTTCTGATATTTTAGAAGGTCTTGAAATAGTATCCTTTTTTGAAAGATGAAAGGTATTGAACTTGGCCAAACCAAACACATTACCCGCATCAGTTGAATAAGAGATAAGAGGCACCGGACAATACTTAAAGAAATTCTCCGCCTTTTTATTGAATGAATTAAACTTGGATATTGAATCAGTCTTTTGATCAGACTGCTTTGTAGAGTCGGATTGCGCTAACGCAGAGATTAAGCCAAGCGTAAATAACATTGAAAGGAATAATTTTCTTGTAGTCATTTGGTTTGAGAGGTAGTGTGGTATAGAAAGATAGAGTAAGCAACTCGTAAATAAAAGAGAAGAAAAAGCCTTCGCAAGAAAAGTGCGTATTTTTCTCTAGACTATAGCGTTGCCTAAGTAATTTACCACAACCACCACTCAGTTTTCACACCCAAGTAATGTCCCCAGTGCTTACTACCTGTTTGTGCCAGATAAGGTGAGTACAGATTTTCCGCGGCAAATTTATTGTAGTGTGCCACGCTGTATACTAATCGAAAGTGCGGGCGACTCCAAACATCTCGTTTTCCATTGGGAACTATTGTCGGAGCGATGCAGAACTTAACCATCTGTGCAGGATCTTGCGTACCGTCCTTTCTCGAAGAGAAGTTCAGTTCGTGCAATAAATGAAACCAGTCTTTGATGTACCAGGTACCCCTTGCTCCTATAGCAAAATCAATCTTACGGTTAAACAGTTGTTTTCCATTATAATCCGATGTCATGTTGAGACTATCACTGGCGCCTTTGCTTTTTGTAAAAATACCGTAGGTATTAACGGAATAGTTCCTGTTTATATTCCATAAGATGCTTTCAGTAATGGCGAGTGACCATGCCTTTTTAAACCGTTGTGTTTCGAGATTAGGACCTCCATAAGTAAGAAAGGTTTTGCTCCCACCACCATCACCACCATTGGCTATACCGGAGCCAAAACGAACACTAACATCGTAAAACGAACCAGGCAAAGGCGTTGACATGTTTCTTTTATACTTGACACCCAACACATATCCAAAGTCAGCCGGATAATTTGAACTTGTGGTGGTGTCAGACAACGTACCAGAGGCCAACTTATGATACTCTGCCATTAACTTCATGTATCCATTTTTTGCAGGAATAGTATGTTCTAAAATATAAACAGATCGGTTGCGTAACCCAAGCACTGGTGTGCCGTTCACGATGTTGAGATAAAAGTAAGGAGGCAGTGAAGAAGTCGTATCGACTGCAGCGGGGAACATAATTGAAAACTGTGTGTTTTTCCTTTGTATACCGAATCCTTGCGAGCTGTGATCATCAAAATAAAAGTGATCCGCAATATGAATATCATCTCCACGAAAAAAACGCGCGCCTACCCAAACACTCCACGGACTTCCCATAATATTTTTAGCTTCCGCAAAAAGTTCAGGTAAGGCTGCTGTAATACCACCATATGAATTGCTTGTGACATTGCCTATGATTTGACCTTGTGTTGTGTACAACGCCAGGCGTGACTGTATCGTTATATTTGTTGTATCAATACTACCACTTACCGGTGCAAAGTGAAGTGATGTTGCTAATTCAAAGTAATCACCTTCTTCCATACGCCCTCCCATCGATCCCATTCCGTTGAGATTAAGTGAACGGGGATATTGCACCTTGTCACCACGGGCAATTCCCGCCCTGCCATAACTTCCTATGGAAAAATGTTTGTTCGTTGTTACAGGTACTTGTGCCTTGAGAGAAAAGACCAATCCCGCCAGTATGAAAATAAGAATAAGTATTTTCATAGAAGGGTATGAATTGTGATTTCGAATTTAGTCATTGCCTGTTACTTTTGCCGGGTTCAAAAACATTCTGTAGCGAAGCTGAATAATATTATCATTACTGATAAAGTCACCATCGATTTCATTTCGTGATGATTGTCGTGTGTAGATTACATCAAACCGATTTTTATAATTCAATCGATAAGCCAAACCAATTCGCGCTCTTCTTCGGTTCGCGAATCGTTCATCCAGTTGCTGGTCAAGCACAATAAATTCTTCGTAATCCAGAATGGCGTACCACAAGTTGTCGGTAAATAAATTAGGACCGTTGATGCAAATGAATGCTTCTGCTTTTAGTCGCGTGCGATTGCTAATATCCCAATCATTCTCTTCTACTTGCAGGAAAGAGCGCTGTTGGTAGCGAAGAAGCAACCGAATATCAATCCTTCTGTTCTGAGTAATGTGCAAGCGAGCACCCAGAAGCGGTGATATCTCCCATGAATTACTACCTTCCTTTTGAAGTGTATACGCAACGGGAACTTCTAATGTGAGATCCATGCGCGTGAAGAGTATATATTCAAACGTTGCACTCAAGCCTACACTTCGCCATTTATTCTCTTTCGACAAAACGGTTTGATAGCTGGGTGAAACCTCTAAAAGATATTTGTTCGCAAAAGGATAATCCAGTTGATATTCAATCCATAGTTGTTCCTGAGACTGCGCTGTTACGTGCTGTCCTACAAAAAGAACAAGCGAAATCAGCAAGCAAATATGTTTATACATAATGCGTTAAACTTCTAGCATAAGATTCCCTCTAAATTGATTTACAATAACGTAAGCTGGATACGTGTCTGGAAGAATTGTGTCGTTCCTTTCAGTCCGAATCGATCCAACACTCCATAGCCGTATGCCAGCTCAATGCGTATGTCTTTGGAGAGGTACCAGTTTAGCATGGGTGTAATTCTCCAAAATTTTCCACCCTGTATTGTACCTCCATCAAGATCGAGCATGGAGGCCCGGAATAAGACTTCCCAGGCACCCGGACCACCCTTAAAGATTGATTTGTTTACAGGTACAAATCCAAGTATACCGGTTGCGGTATTGTAAGGACGGGATTCTCCCGTGATCATATAACTGGCTACTACTTCTCCTCCAAAAAATAAAGGATTGTTAGTGGCCGAAGAATTAAATTGGTGCCAATACACTTCGCTACCAAACATCCACGGTCCTGAATTGTAATATACTTCTCCTCCTATATGATTGGAATGATCCGATTGAAATTCTCCGGTGTCAATGAACCGAGGTGCTGCATTTGCTTCGGGTCTTGAACGAACTCTGATTTTGCCCTCTGCCACTTCTCCGTATCGATAGTTTATTCCAATATGAAGGACCTTCATTTCTTCTTTTGAGTAAATAGGAAGCCATCCAAATCTTGCTACAGTTTGCCATTTATAGGTAGAGAAAGATTGACTTTTCGAAAGCCAATCGGTAAACAATCCTACATTCCAGAATACTTTCTGTTTTGGAAGAAAGCCAAGCCATTTTATACCATCTCCCAGAATGGGGATTACATCGATGGCCATTTGTCGTTCCATGGTCCAACCAGAATATCCATTCATTACCTTGTTCATAGAGAATCCTTCTTTCGTTCGGCCTACAAAAAAATTACCCCATAGTTCAGGTACACCTACCATCACTCCGGTCTCTCGAATAAACCACGAACCGCTGGCACCATCATACATAGCTCCAAATTTCCAGCTGATGGTTCTTTTGGTTTTGAGTTGCCCGCTGGCTACCAATCGAAAATCGCGAACATCGAAGGATTGTTTCAGCTCGCTACCTATGGAGTCCATTTGCATTTTGCTTTTAGCATCTTGCTGATAGCCGACATACTCGTATAGAAATCCTCCGCCAAACTTAAACGTTGAGTATCGTCCCTTGAATAATCGCCAGCGCTTGTCCCTCCAGCGTTTAGGAATTGAATCTGCCGTTATCACTTCAAGCGTTTCGCCTTCAGTACCATCCGGTATTGTCTCCTGGCCGAGGGAATCCAAAGCTGGTAGGAGCAGCAGTAACGCAGCCACCATACTCGCTGATGGTAATGATCGAATAGACTTTTTTGTAAAGAAGTAATGCATCATTTGTTAGCAAAGCAAAATGGCTGAAAGCAAAATGACAGGTACTTGCTTTCAGCCAAAATTGTATAGGATATTATTATTTAAAGAATACCCAGCGGTGAAATAAATCCAACTGTAAATCTGCCTGTGGTATAATCCACTGAACCAAACCGATCTTTTGCATAGTCAGAGTATTTATAAACCCTTCCTACCCAGTTAGCAAAAAACTTGATGTTCAGATCATCCCAGGGATGATATTCAATAGCCGGAATGTATCCCCATGCATCGCGAATGTGTTCTTCGCCTGTTGTATTCAAAGGATCCTCCTTTCCGTTTTTCCACTTGGCAATATCCAACATGGCCACAAGGGTAAGATCGATTTTTGGAGTTATGCGGTAACGAACGTTTACCCAATGCCCAATATATTGTGTATTGGCTAATGCATAAGCGTACAGATCATCAGGAACAGTTTCACTGACCACACCTGTTCTGTCCAATTCTTCATCACTCCATTTGAAATCATAAATGAACCTGAATTTTCCGAGATCAAGTTCGTTACCCAACGCGATATAATTCATGTTGGCATTTTTACCATCTGTGTTTTGCGCTTCGTTGAATAAGGAGTACGACCAAATTGTTTTTACCTTTCCGCCAAACAAGCTTCCTCGCCAGTTCGATACAAACGCTAACGGTGCTTTTGATTCCGAAAAGTTTGGCTGGGTGCCATACAACTCATCAAAGGATTTTGTTCTTGAATCCAAAACCTGAATGGTAAATTGGTTCCGGTTATTAGCCGTATAGCTGAATCCAACGCCTGTTAGAAAATTATCCGCATACTCTACGATGTCGGAATATTCGTATATATCAATCGGGTTCCAGTCAAATTCCCATGCGCCCCAATCGGCACACATCTTACCTGCAGAGATGCTGAATTTTTCGCTCAGGTCAAATCGAAGATATGCCAGGTCAACGGAACGGCTCAGGTTATCAACTGATTCTGAGGTTTGTGCTCGTGTATACCGATCACGAAAACGGAAGTATACCTTTTCGTGAACTTGTCCTCGAATTTCTAATCGGAATTGTTCATTTCTGAATCTTGTTTGCGTGTATTCATTATCAACGAATTCATTTCGCAAAGCGAAATTCATGTTCGCAATAACACTTACATTTTTAAGCAACCCTTGCTTCGCCTCCGGTATCAGCGTTTTGTAATAGGTCGTATCACCTACTTGTCGTTCTTGTTTCTGCGCCCACAGCAATGTTGGTATCAACAGAAACAACAGAATCCATTTTATACTCGTAAATAGTTTCATAAGCTTATCGTTTATCGCTATTTATTAAATTGTAAGGATCTCATTATTTTGCCATTACTATTTTTGCCCTGTTAATGCAACTGGATCCATTAGCTTCTTGATCTGGTCTTCCGTTAATAGTTTTTTCTCTCGAATCAGTTGAAGAATTCCTTTACCACTTTGAAGTGCTTCTTTTGCAAGCTCAGTTGTTTTTTCATATCCGAGAATCGGATTGAGGGCTGTTACAATACCGATTGTAGTTTCTAAATAATGTTTTAGAACGGCTTCATTAACGGTAATCCCATCGATACAGTTTTTACGGAACAACGGCATCAGCTTATAAAAAAGAGCTTGCGATTCCATAATGGAAGTTGCCACTACCGGTTCGTATGCATTGAGTTGCAGGAGTCCATCACGCGATGCTATGGTTACCGTTGCATCATTACCCATCACTTTGTAACACACCTGGTTCATCACCTCAGGCATTACAGGATTTACTTTTCCAGGCATGATGGATGAACCGGGTTGAAGTGCGGGTAGATTAATTTCAAAAATTCCATTGCGCGGGCCTGATGCAAGGAAAATTAAATCACTGCTGATTTTAGAAAGGGTAACGGCAAGGTTTTTATAGGCAGAAGAAAACATTATGAAGGCCTGCATACTGCTTGTAGCGGCTATCAGGTCTTTCGGTCCAACGATTGGCTTGCCCGTAATTTTCGCTAATTGTGCTACGCATTTTTCAGCATAGCCAGGGCTTGCCGTTAACCCTGTTCCTATTGCAGTAGCACCCATATTTACTTCGTATAAATACGCCTCACTTTTTTTGAGTGCATCAATGGCAGCATCAATCTGTCCGCCAAAGGCATGAAACTCCTGCCCCACCGTCATGGGTACTGCATCTTGACCTTCTGTGCGACCCATCTTGATGAAGGTTTTGAACTCTTCTCCCTTTTTGTGAAAAGCCCGAGATAACAACTCCGCTTCTTTCACCACTTTATCATTGTGTAATATCAGGGCAATATGAATAGCAGTGGGATATACATCGTTGGTTGACTGACCCATGTTCAAATCATCATGCGGTTCAATAAACTGGTACTCCCCCTTTTTGTGTCCGCTCATTTCTAGGGCAATATTGGCCAGCACTTCATTGGCATTCATGTTAGCCGATGTTCCAGCACCGCCCTGGTAAAGGTCTGTAAGAAACTGGTCATGATACTTTCCACTGATCACCGCCTGGCAGGCTTTCTCAATGGCGTCCATTCTTTCTTTTTTCATTCTGCCTACTTCGGTGTTAGCCCGAGCAGCAGCTAGCTTCACGATGGCGTATGCCTTTACATAGTCAGGATAAAAATTGGTTTTTACTCCGCTGATCTGAAAATTCTCAAGTGCGCGAAGCGTTTGCACTCCGTAGTATGCATCAGCCGGAATTTGCTTTTCACCTAACAAGTCTTTTTCTGTACGGGTTTGTTGTGCCTGTGTGTGCGGAATACTGAAGAGCATCAGTAACACTAACAATTGAATTGATTTTTTCATGGATCAGAAAATTAATAGGTAAAGAAAATTTCCTGAAGCTGCTTTTTATCTTTTGTCCGGGTAAGGGCAAGCATTAACAATACCCGTGCTTTTTGAGGCGTAAGATCATCTGAAACAATAGTACCTAGTTCATCATCATTGATCTCGTCATGAAGCACCACTCTGCCAGATGGAGCGCGGCTAGCGCGGCAAACAATAATGCCAGCAGCTACTGCCCTTTTCACGGCATCCATATAAGCTTTGTTGAAGTTTCCATTTCCAACACCGGCAATAACAATTCCATCTACTTTTTTGCTAATCAGAAAATCAATCTGATCAGCAGGTGCATCGGCATACATGTACACAATATCCACTCTTGGCAATTTTGTATCGGTTTTTAATACAATTGGCTTCTTGGGATTTACTTCCCGATCAGAGGATGAATAATATTCTACACGGCCATCATATGCCTGTCCAACGGGGCCTGTGTTGGGAGAACCAAATGCATTTGTTTTGGTAGTGCTTAACTTCATTACTTCTCTTGCATCAAAAATACCTTCATTGAAACTAACCAATACACCTCTGCCTTTGCTGGCAGGATTGATTGCTACTGTGATGGCATCATATAAGTTTTTCGGACCATCAGCACTGATGGCGGTTGCCGGACGCATAGAACCTGTTAGCACAACAGGTTTATCAGAAGGAACGACCAGATCCAGAAAGTAAGCCGTTTCTTCCTGCGTGTCTGTACCATGCGTTATTACAATAGCATCAGCTTCATTTTTTGCATAAATTTCATTTATACGGATGGCCAGTTTTTTCCAGATATCAACGGTCATGTCCTGGCTACCAACAGAGGCTACTTGCTCACCGGTGATGGTTGCAATTTTCTTTACAGATGGGATGGTTCCGACAAGATCGTCAATGGGAATTTTTCCAGCGGTATAACCCGCTCTATCTGCCGATGCTCCTGCTCCTGCAATGGTTCCTCCGGTTGCTAAAATGATTACCCTTGGTAATTGTTGCGCCTGAACGTATGCACTCACGATCAGGATTACTAAAATAGAAAGTAGCTTTTTCATGTCGATGTTATGTTTGGTTTTGTGATCTGACTATTATATTTTTTTGAATTCGTACGGCACCAATAGATGATTTATATCTGCCAGGGATTCATTTTTTCTCTTAACGGTCTTTGGTTTTTTTTCATAACTATAATTAAAGGGTTGATTATAATATGAGGACTTGTAAAGCAAGGCCGGCTAATACGGATGCAACTGTCGTTACAATACCAGGTAGCATAAAGCTGTGATTGAGAACATACTTCCCAATGCGCGTTGTGCCCGTGCGATCAAACTGAATTGCCGTGAGCAAAGTGGGGTATCCGGGAATAAAGAAGTGACCATTGCAGGCCGGAAATATTCCAATCAAGTACGCGGGCGATAATCCGAGTGAAAGACCCAATGGCATAAGGGCTTTTGCGGTTGATGCTTGACTATACAACAACATGCTGAGTAAGAATAATGCAACCGCGAATGACCATGGATACGTAGCTACAACATCGCCCAAGGTATTTTTGATCACTTCAAAATTATTATCCATGAAGGTGCTGCTCATCCACACTACACCAAACACTGCGATGGTGGCCTGACCAGCAGAGGCAAACAAACTGGCCTTCGTTACTTTTGCTGCGGTGGTGTTCGCGAATAAAATTATCAACCCGGCTGCCGATAACATGATCATCATAATCATTGATGGCATTTGTACACGACCTGCAGCATTCACAGCGAAACCAGGGGCGAATCCTTCTTTGCCTGAAAATTGTGGCAGTAAATCAGGGAAGGATCCTAACAGCACAACGGCTATGATAGCTAATGCAAAAATTATTACCGATTTGATTGCTCCAGGTGCAAGTGTTGTTGTGGCTTGCTCATCTGAACCTTCAAGATTTTTCGCAAAGGTTGGATCTTTCATTCTTTCCAGGAACTCGGGATCTTCACTCAGTTCTTTACCACGTTTCCACACAAACAGAATTCCAACGATAACACCAATTAAAGTAGAGGGTATAGCAATCATTAGAATTTGCGCAAGTCCAGCTCCGGTTCCTGCCAACACAGTAAGCAAAGCTGCTGCTGCGGCTGAAACAGGGCTTGCAGTAATCGCCATATGTGCAGCGGTTACGCTCATGCTCATTGCACGTTCGGGACGTATTCTATTTTTAATTGCCACCTCAGCAATGATGGGCATGATAGAATATGAAATATGAGCGGTGCCGGCAAACAGCACAAAGGCATAGGTTACCAACGGACCTAAAAATGTAATCTGCTTCGGATTACTTCGCAAAATTTTTCCAGCCACCTCTACCAAATAATCCATACCTCCGGCTGCCTGCAATGCTGCAGCTGCTGTTACAACACTTAATATAATCAGCATTACTTCGAGCGGGGGATCAGATGGCTCCAGGCCGAATACAAAGAGAAGGACGAGCAAACCAATCATGCCCATTACACCCAATCCAATACCCGACATGCGTGCACCAATGAAAATGCAAATCAGCAGGATAGCAAGTTGCGCGAAAATCATTTCAGTAAAATTTAACCATATTGAAACATTAATTCCTATACTCTAAATCTGCTAGACGGCACCGACTACTCCAATAGAATTATAAAGCGCGGCATTGAATAATTTTCTACACAACCCTGTTCATCACGCTTACTGTTAAACTAAAATATTAAATTAAATACAACTTTCCCTAGACGCAATCGACCTATTAATAGTCTAACTTCGAGATCATACACAATTAACAGCCTCAACTCATATGAAACCCTTTCAGACTATCTTAAAAAAATATCTTGATATCTTTTCGAATCAGGAAATGTATTTCGTGAATGATTTGAAAAACCTAGAAGTGTTTAAAAAGTATTCGCTCAACATAAATGCCGATGATATTCGAATAAAGCTTAGCTCCATTAATGATACGGATATCACTACTCATACACTTCTGGAACAAATGATCACACACATTATCAATTTAAAAATTGATGAGCGAATAAAACAAGGCGATCTTTCGCTTGTAGAAGACCTTGCTAACATTAATGCCAACGGGAAATCCTATTACCTTCTTCATTTTGCTTCTGTGTATTGTAATTTTCATCGGCCAGACACCTTCCCTGTCTATAGCGAACAACATCTCGATTTTTACAAAAATTATATCCGGGAGAACAACCTGCCGCTAGACCCAGAAAAAATCAATACTTACGAGGTGTTTTCAAAAGCACTCAATGATTTGATACAACGTCTTGGGCTTACTGGAAAAATGGATTACCTGCATATTCGAAAATTCGGGTGGTTGTATGCAGAGATTGTGGTAAAAGAATCAAGTAACGAGAAATAGAATTTACTCAACGCATTATTAATTAATTTACCAACCAACCAAGTAATTAATAAATTACTTCCTGCCAGAGGTAAGCTCACACACTCAACAATGTATAACACTGGCAGGCAATTTCTAATTCTTCGTTCGTGGGAACAATCAAAATCTTTACCAATGAATCGGTCGTGTTGATTTCCTTTATCCCCTTACCGCCTACTTTATTTTTTTCTTCGGCTATATGAATTCCCAGATACTCCAAATTTTTTGTAACCAGGCTTCGTGTTAGAGAATCATTCTCACCCACACCCGCTGTAAATACGATTGCATCCAAACCATTGAGTATCGCGACAAACGAACCGATGTATTTTTTGATGTGATAGGCATACATTTCATAAGCCAGCACAGCTTCCTGGTTTCCTATGTCGCACTCCTCTTTTACATCGCGCATATCACTGAAGCCAGTAAGGCCAAGCATACCACTTTTTTTGTTCAGGATCGTATTGACATCTTCCAGCGAATATCCCAACTGATTGACCATATAAAATATTATTGATTGATCAATATCTCCTGTACGCGTGCCCATGATCAAGCCATTCATCGGCCCAAAGCCCATCGTAGTGTCAATGCAAACACCGTCCCGAATGGCACTCATGCTACAGCCATTTCCTAAATGAATGACGATGACTTTAGAGTTCTTTTTATTTAGATAGGCTGTTGCCTTTTCTGAAACATATTTATGACTCGTGCCATGAAAACCATAATTACGGATGCCGTGCTCGTCATAAAATAATCGCGGTATAGCAATGCGATATGCGACAGGCGGCATCGTCTGATGAAAGGCTGTATCAAATACGGCAACTTGTTTCGCTTCGGCAAAAATCTTTTCAGCTACTTCAATTCCTAAATAGTTGGGTGGATTATGCAACGGTGCTAAAGAGAACAGCTTTTTAATTTTTTCTTTTACCTCTGATGTGATGATCATTGTTTTAGAAAAACTCTCCCCACCATGAACAACACGATGCCCCACCACATCAATTTCCTTTGAGTCTTTGATTACACCAATATCCGTAGCGGTAAGGAGGTGTGACACTTCTGTTAATCCTACAGCATGATCACGGATAGGTAATATTTCACTTTTTACTTTTTCATGTTCACCAATGAACACCTTATGAGTGAGGGTAGAGCTTTCCTGTCCGATCCGGTCAATCAGCCCGGAGCAAACCACTCTCGCTTCCGGCATGCGAATGAGTTGGTATTTTATTGAACTGCTGCCGGAGTTAATTACGAAGACATTCATTAGAATGAGACATTAGATTTTAGACATTAGAAAGCTTGGCTTTGTGCACTTTCATACTTACTGCTGTGCCTGAATGGCGGTGATCACTACAGTATTAAAGATATCGGCTACTGTACATCCGCGACTGAGATCATTCACAGGTTTATTGAGACCTTGTAACATCGGTCCGATGGCGAGTGCGCCTGTTTCTCTTTGCACCGCTTTGTATGTATTGTTCCCCGTATTAAGGTCTGGAAAAATTAATACACTTGCTTGTCCCGCAACTTCAGAGTTGGGCATTTTCTTTTTGCCCACCGAAGGATCAACTGCGGCATCATATTGAATAGGACCTTCTACTTTCAGATCGGGTCTTCGCTGGCGTACAATCTCTGTTGCTCTTCTTACTTTCTCTACATCTGCGCCTTCTCCAGATGAGCCGGACGAGTACGATAACATGGCGATCTTCGGATCGATGTTAAACATCCTACTGGTCTCAGCGGAAGAGATAGCGATGTCAGCAAGTTGTTCCGCTGTTGGATTTGGATTGACGGCACAATCACCAAACACCGAAACACGATTTGGGAGACACATAAAAAAAACAGAGGATACTGTTGAAACGCCTGGCTTGGTTTTAACAAACTGCAATGCTGGTCGGATGGTATGTTGTGTAGTGTGAACTGCTCCCGAAACCATTCCATCTGCTTCACCTTTGTATACCATCATGGTGCCGAAGTATGAAACATCTAACATCAGGTCGCGTGCCATTTCCAACGAAACATTTTTATTTTTCCGAAGTTCATAAAGTGTATTCACATATTCTTCATACCGATCGGAAGTGGCAGGGTTAATAATTTTTACTTTCTCCAGATCCATTGTAATGTTCAATCGCTGTAAGGCCGCCTGAATGCTTTCCTTGTGACCCAGGATGGTAAGATCAACCACATTCTGTTTGATCAATGTATCGGCAGCGATCAGTATGCGATCGTCATCGCCTTCTGGAAGTACGATATGTTTTTTATGTTCTTTCGCCCGCTTTACAATTTGATATTGAAACATGCGCGGAGTGATGGTATTGGTATGGAAGGAAATAATTTTTTCTTCTAATGATTTAACATCAACATATTGATCAAACATGCTAATGGCAAGTGCTATTTTTTCTTTGTTCTCCGGATAGATACGCGATTGTGTATTGGCCACGTGCGTAACCGTTTTAAAGGTTCCGGTTTTTACGGAGATGATTGGAACAACAGTATCCAATCCCTCAATCAGATTCAGAATAGTTTGTTCAGGGACTAATCCTCCGGTTAAAATAAGACCAGCAATTTTCGGATAACTTTTCGAGATGTTTGCCTGAAGTGCACCGATGATAATGTCACCGCGGTCGCCAGGTGTAACAATGAGTGTGTTCTTCTTAAATCGAGTAAGACAGTTGTGTAATTGCATGGCACCAACAATGGAATCATCAACCTGGTTGGTCATCAAATGTTTCCCAAACAAAATGTTACCGCCCACGGATTCAAATATTTCTTTCATCGTTGGACTTCCCAAATCTGCGTTTGCGGGTATTAGCGTTACAATAATTCCTTTTGGGAGTGCTTTTGTGAGTTGTGTCCGAATTTCTTCTTGTTGCTCAAAGTCTATTTTATTGGCGATGACGGTAATTACCTGTATGCCTTCATCGGTAAAACTTTTTGTAGTCGATACTGCATTATCAACAATTTCAGAAATTGATTTTCCTTCGCCCATTACTATGATGGCAGCTGGTATGCCCAGATTTTTAGCGATGGAAATATTGCCGTCAAATTCGAGGTTTGTACTGTTACCTCTAAAATCGGTGCCTTCCACCACTACAAAATCATTTTTTTCCTGTAATCGCTTGAATCGTTCAATGATCGTATCGATAACATGCGCTTCATTACCGGAATTAAAGTGCTTGACCACTTCGTTGCGTGTGAATGCAAACATATCCTGATACGGAATGTTCAGATTGAAATAGCCTGAGATAGTATCGAGGTGTCTGTCTTTCTCGTTGCCTTCGCTGCTGATGACGGGTTTGAAATAGGCTATTTTTTCTGATTTACCTGTTAGTAAATTAACAAGGCCCAGCGCGATGATGGATTTGCCAGAGTATGGTTCGGTAGTATTGAGGTAGATTGCATTTGTCATAGTGAACTAAACTTATTTACAAACCTGTCGCAGGCTTAACGTAAAACTAAAGATAAGCATGATGAGTACGTATCTTAAAACGATACTGAAACGGCAAGTAGGAAAAATGTGTAGTCAAAACCAAGATTGTAAAAATATGAGGTAAGTTCCCAGTTTTTAAGACCGCCACCCACTAATAATCCCCGCTGAATATCGAGATCTGTTTGATACAACCGGGTTCGTTGTCCACTAATTCCTAACCATAACCAATCAGTAGGTGAATACGTAAGGTCAGTCCAGGTATAGAGGAAGTTATTTTCCCGGGTTTCAAAATCAACATAATACTCTGATTCGCTATACAATTCAAAGCCCTTATAATTGAAGGTAACTTCAAGACCCGGTGCAATCCCATCGGAAAGTCCTACTACTCCACCAATCATAGGCGTTAACGTGTACTCCAATTTACTTCCGCCTGAAAAATTATATCCCACCCATCCGGAAAACGTTTGTCGGTCTTCATAATTGTAGCGCGCTTCCAGATGCAGTTTATTTCTATCAGCACGAAAAACCGGGAGCACAAAAAAATCATCTGGTATAAAATAAAAATTAGCATTGGCATTAAATTGCCAAACGGATGAATCGGATGATACCTCTTGCGCAAACAAGGATGAAATTCCGAACACCAGCAATAATATTGAACTGATATTTTTTTTCATCCCCCTAGTGCCATTGTAAGTGCTACCAATAAAACTCCTATAATGACATAGAGTATGGCAGTAGTAAAACGATTGAATCCAGCATGCCCCGCTAATATATATCCACCAATAAACAGCATTGCGAGTGCTACTCCATTTGACACCCGCATAGCAAAAGCTATTTCCTCAAAAAAGGCAAAAGGAAGGGCAACGGGAAACGTGCAAAGAAACACCAGCAAAAATATTTGTACACCACTCCATAAGTCGTGAACGGTAATTACCTGTTTCTTTGAAGGCTCTGGCAATTTCTTTAAACGACTACTCAAATCATTTAATTCCGCTGGAGTCATAAGACCCGCAATAGTAGGTTGCATTTCATCTCTTAAAATTTTTCCAGCCTCATCCGGATTTCTTGAAGCGTGTATTTTTTTCACAACGCGAATAGTATGTCCTCTTTCTACGGCTACGTTCATCAAATACATGATGGCATCTACAAGACCCCACGCCACATTGCAGCCCAGTGCTGCCCATAATAATTCGCGGACATCTTCCCTGACATCTGTGCTTACACTAATAGCACCTGTAAAGGTAAGGACCATAATCAGTCCGAATAGTACTTCACTTGTCCGATCCACAGGATTTAAAATGGCACTCTCTTTAACCCGGTTTGTCCAGAAGTTTTGTTCGTGCATCATACTGTAGGAATAAAGTATAACATCATACCTAAAATAAAGTACACAATAATCAATTGAACACCTTTGTACCAGTTGGAGCGGCCATCACCTGCTACCATAGCCGCCAGTATTACTGACAAAAACAACGCGACAATTAATCCCTTTGGAAAGTTTAGGTTCATTTGAGCCGGTCCAACAAATGTGCTCATAATGACTAACATGGGAGCAACAAAAAGAGCAATCTGAATAGAACTTCCCAATGCTATACCAATACTGAGATCCATTTTATTTTTAGCTGCCATGGTTATGGCCGAAATACTTTCTGCGGCACCTCCTACAATCGCGAGAAAGATTACGCCAATAAATACACTAGACATGCCCAGTACTTTTCCGGTTTCTTCTGCAGCCCCTACCAGCACCTCGCTCATGAAGGCAGCTAATACAGAAGCAACAATTAATGTAATCAGTGCACGGGAAATCGACCATTTTTCTTCATGTTCCTCTTCTTGTTTCACTCCTTCACTTCGAAAAAAATCAGGATGTGTTTTGATCATGAACAACAGGTACAATATATAGGCGATCAGCAGAACAACGGCCAGGTAGATGTTTAATGAGTTCTCATTCTCTGAGGCTGCCTTCTCAACAGCAAGCATATGAAATCCACTCGGAATGGTAAGGCTAATCACTGCGATCATCATCATTGAGCTATACATTCGAATACTGGTGGCATTATATTCCTGATTGTGAAATTTTGAACCGCCTACAAGAAAGGATACCCCCATGGCAAGCAAGAGGTTGGCGAGAATCGCTCCTGCCAGTGAGGCCAACACCATTCCATGCAAACCTGCCTTCAAGGCAATGATGGCTATAATTAATTCCGGGAAGTTACCAAAAGTGGCATTCAGTAATCCACCAACGGCATCACCAGTGTACATTGCCAGTTGTTCAGTTGAATTTCCGATCAGCCGGGCGATGGGCACTATAGCAAGCGCTGCAGAGAAAAAGATGAGGGGTGCTGAAGCCTCGCTGCGTTCCAGGAAAATGGCAATTGGGATAAAGGCAAAGAACCAGTGGATGCTGGGTTTAAAAATGTTTTTCATATTGGGTGGCTTTATACTATAATATTAATCGTTTTAAAATTTTAAAGAATCCACAACGGAACGATAAAATCAGGAGCCTAAAATTCTAAAATAGTATTACGTCTTTCAAACACAGATCATTTTTTCCTGGAGTCCTCAATCTGCAGACTCACCAGTTTAGCGATAAAGATCGCTGGAAACAGTTGACCTAAAAGTCCTTCCAGCATTACTAATACCCGAGCGACTGAGCTCATCGCAACGATATCGCCATAGCCAATAGTCGTCAGTGTTACGAAGCTAAAGTAAGATAATTGTTTTAGTGCTTCGCCACCCTGGATTTGTTCACCACCATACTGAAATGAATCGTTTTGAATAATGTACACGGCAAGATAAAGTGAAGCCCATATATGGCCGAGCAGAATGTAGGCAGCCACACCACCCGCTATTTTATAGGTCGTAATAATTCTGTTTGCAAAAATTTGGTTCACTACCAATGCTATGATATAAATCATATACCCGGTCGCCAGTATGCTGTAAAGCAAATTCAAGCTACGAGCTTCTACCCGAATTATAGCGATGGCGAGTAGCATTGTAGCGAAAGCAATTGTGTACCCTATCGTTTTTCCAACATTTGAAAGCGAAGAGGATTTTACAGCAATGAGGGTAAATAGAAAAAATCCTATTCGTACAATTAACTTATTTTCCCAAAGGATACCTTCTGTAAGTTGGGGAAGAATTAACATTATGATGGATATTGCCAGCATCCAGACAAATCCCTTTTCATGTTTCCAGAGGCTATTAAAGGTTGAGAACATTGATGATGATTAATTTGATACTCAATTTATAGCAATTCAAGTTAACAAATTGAGCTAACGATTAACGGGGTAATGTATAAGTTTTGTGTTCTTAATCTTAGTGCCATGTCCGATGAACCATCCGTCACAGTCAATCCCTTGTTCATAAGGAAAAACAAGAAAATTCAAATCAACGGTAATGCTCTAAGCCGCGGTTGATTCATTAACCCAACCTTCATACAATTTATATCCAAGCGAAAGGATAATGGCACCTGTGAATAAGCCGATCAATCCAGAGTGAATAAACCCTCCTATTGATCCCATTAAAACAGCAAGCATCGGTACGGGTGCATTTTTACCTAGCATGATTGGTTTTAAAATATTATCGGAAACACCAACCAGCAACATCCATATTGTAAACAATGTGGCCGTTAAGGTATTTGCTACACTCCATACATATATAATAGAGCCGATAGAAACCGGAACAATACCAATCTGAATAATCGATAATATAAGACAAATAAGAACCCACAACCCAGCGGCCGGTAAACCAACAACCACAAATCCGATACCGGCTAATGTTGATTGAATAAAGGCCACACCAAGAATTCCTTTAGCAACATTGCGTATTGTAACTTCTGCGATCGAAGCCATGGATTCTCCAGTCGCTCCCGCCAGACGGGTGAACAATGTCTTCGCTGCCTTTGCAGAGCTGTCTGCATAACAAAGAAAAACACCACTGATGATGATGGATGCAGCTAAAAATAAAATTCCTTTTCCTGCGCTGGCCAGTAGAGCAAACAATTTAATGATGATCGTTTTTAAAGAATCACTGTTTTCGGAAACGACCTTTCCAAGATCAGTAGACGCTTGCGTCCATAGATCGTATACTTTGCTACCAATAAGTGGCCAACTTTTTACATCTTCAGAAGGAGCTGGTATTGTGAGAAGTCCTTCACGGTACTGTGTCGCAAGTTCTTTCACTTCACCACCGGAAGAAAGTAAAAAGTAAACAGCGGGCACAACCATGATTAAAAGCAGCAGCAGAACAATAATGCAAGCTGCCAGTATAGAACGCTTCCCTATTATATTAGATACTCTCTGATGGAATGGATACAATGTAACAGCCAATACAACGGACCATACTATCACAGTAAGAAAGGGCTCAACAATATGAAAACACGAATAGAAAAGAAGGGCAATGGCCAATAACCGTACGGAAAGATTAATTGCGTTGCTGGTTTGTGTGCTTTGATTTGCCTCAGGAGTATTCATGCTTTCTTTTTTAATAGCGATAGTAATCAATTCAATATCGAAATAAATATCAATCTTTTTAAGTTGTGATCAATCGTGCAGGCTTGATCTTTCATCACTTCTTTACGGTTGTTAATATATAGAATAAAAATTCACACGGTGCTTTATCGATAATTATGAGGCACTATATAGTCTTATCATATTTTTTTTAGATATTTGATAAAACGCACTAAACTTCTTTGTATGAAAAAAATATCAACTCTGTTTTTCGGATTATTAATGCTTTCAGCATTTGCATCACTTGCTCAAGCGCCAGCAAAAAAGCCTGCAACAGCATCATCGAATAGCTGCTTTTCAGAATGGTACAATACTTTTCGTGAGCGTGGTGCGAAGCCTATTCCGGATGGCACACATGAGGTGATCATTACCGTTCGCAACGAAGATAATAGTGATTGTTATCTTGGCAAAGTGAGTGTTGAGAACGGAAAGATTGTTCCCCCACTCTATGTGCAAAAACAGGATGGATCATTTGAAACATACGCAACCCTTGGTAAAAAACTTGATCCATCATGGGTCGCATCACAGAATAAAGAATCCATTTATGAAATTACAGATGGCATGAGTGTCACCTTCTATACATCGGATAAGGAAATGGGAAAAATTTTCTTCTACACCTTTGTAAACGACAAACCCAAATCAAATAAAAAAGCGCCTTCGCCAAGTGCTTTGGTAAAAAATTAGAAAAGAGACCGGTTTAACTACCGGTTTTTTTTTGACCAATTAAACGAGACCGTCTACACAGCGTTGCGTATTAGCAGTTTCGTCTTCATGTGGATTGTGCTATATGCCACATTTAAAATTTGATCAAAATCTAAATTGCATATCTTCTCAAATACTTTATAAGACTGACGCAAATCGCAAATTTTCATAATACTATTTATTAGGTCGGTATTCTTTTTATCTTTCAGTAATCAAACTCTTTACCTATGAAACTTTTTGGAACAACCATTAGCCTGCAGAAGAAAATACATTTCTTACTACTGCTGTTAGTGGTTGCTGGCTGTGGCAAAAAAAAAGAAACAGTAGCATTACCTCCTGTTAAAGTGAACGTTGTGAAGGCCATCGTAAATGATGTTCCGCTGTACGAGGATTTTGTCGCTCAAGTATTTGGTCTATCAGATGTAGACATACGTTCGCGTGTTGAAGGATGGGTAACTTCTGTTCATTTCAAAGAGGGTTCACGGGTAAAGAAGGGCGATCTACTTTACATTGTAGACGATATTCAATATAAAACCCGTGTCGATCGTGAAGCCAGTGAATTAACCCGATCGAAAACAGAATTGGTTCGTTCGCAAAATGAACTTAGTAGAGTAAAGCCCCTTACCGAATTAAATGCCTTAAGTAAAAAAGATCTTGATAATGCAACAGCTTCATATGAGGCAGCCGAGGCACAGGTAAAAGCATCGGAGGCATCACTACAAAATGCTAGAATAGAACTTGGATACACACGTGTATATGCACCCTTTGATGGCATCGTTGGAATGTCCAATGTACGCGTTGGAGATTATGTGAGTCGTGCAGGCACATCTTCAACATTGACGACTATCTCCAGTGTAGGTGCTGTGCGCGTTCGCTTTCAAATCAGCGAACGGGAGTACTTACGTATTGCCAAATTAACCAAGGAAGAGTTAGCCTCTGCTCGTAAAAATGTACAACTTATTCTGGCCGATGATTCGGTTTACCCGCAAGCTGGAGAAGTAAATTTTGCAGATCGCGAAATCGATCCTAAAACCGGGACACTTACCATAGAAGCAACTTTTCAAAATCCAACGGGCCTGTTACGTCCTGGCTTATTTGTTAAGACTCGCATATTATTAAGTACCTATCCAAACGCTGTGCTGGTGCCACAACGCTCTGTGATGCAATTGCAAAGCCTGGCACAAGTATTTACCATAAGTGATTCCAGCACACTTAAGGTGAACATTGTTGAAACGGGACCTAAGGTGGGTGATGCCTGGATCATTACAAAAGGTATAAAAGCGGGAGATAAAGTTGCCGTCATAGGAAATGCCTCTCTGACCCCCAACTCAAAAATTGAAGCCGTTGAAATGAAATGGCCGGATGATGCTCAGAAAAGCAACCAGAAATAATTAACCCTCAAACTATTTTATGAGCGAATTCTTTATCCGAAGGCCAATAGTCGCGATGGTGATCTCCATCCTGATGGTCATCATGGGGTTGATTACATTGTCCAGTATTCCAATCTCTAAGTATCCCGAAATTACACCGCCCATGGTGCAGGTTACTACCTTATTCAACGGTGCCAATGCTGTAAACGTAGAACAAGCTGTTGCTACACCCATCGAACAACAAGTGAACGGTGTAGAGGAAATGTTGTATATGAAATCCATCAATGCAGCCGATGGATCGCTGACGTTGCAGGTTTCTTTTGAAGTAGGAACGGATCTTGACAATGCCAATATGCTCACACAAAACCGCGTGTCGCAGGCCAGTGCAAAGATGCCGAATGAAGTAAAGGCCTATGGTGTTACCACCAAAAAATCGCTTGTGTTTCCATTGATGCTCGTTTCACTTTCATCACCTGACTCAACGTATGATGGTTTGTTCCTGAACAACTATGCCAATATCAACGTTGTCGATCAGCTGAAGCGATTGAAAGGTGTAGGCGATGTGGTACTCTTTGGTGGTGCCGATTATTCTATGCGTGTTTGGCTTAAGCCGGATCAACTCACTAAACTTAATCTCACTGTAAATGATGTATCGAATGCAGTGAAAAAACAAAATACCATCGCACCGGGTGGAAAGTTTGGAGCACCTCCTACTCCGAAAGGAGTAGAATATACCTACAGTGTATTATTACAAGAACGTTTAGTAACGGAAGAAGAATTTGGAAACATCATTGTTAAATCGGATGAGAAAGGTTCTATCATTCGTCTGAAAGACATTGCGCGATTGGAGTTGGGAATGGAAAATTACAATTCGTTCAGTCGCCTGAACCGAAAAGCGGCCAGCACAATTGTGGTGTATCAAATGCCTGGTTCGAATGCGTTAGATGTTGCCGCAAGTGTTGAGAACACGATGAAAGAATTGAATAGTCGTTTTCCGGAAGACTTGAAATATGATATCTCACTAAATACTACACGAGCTGTATCCGTAGGTATCGAAGAAATTATTCACACTCTTTTTGAAGCTACCTTTCTTGTGATCATCGTTGTGTTTTTGTTTTTACAAGACTGGCGCGCCACCCTCATTCCATTATTAACAGTTCCGGTTTCGTTAATCGGAACCTTTATCATTTTCCCCTTGCTCGGTTTCTCTGTGAACGTTTTGTCATTGCTGGGGTTAGTCCTCGCCATTGGTCTGGTGGTGGATGATGCTATTGTTGTTGTGGAAGCAGTAATGCACAATATTGAGCACGGCATGAATCCAAAGGAAGCTACACAGAAAGCGATGAAAGAGGTAGGTGGCCCCGTTGTGGCCATTGCGCTTATCCTTGCAGCGGTGTTCGTACCAGTTGCATTTGCGGGTGGTATTACCGGAAGATTGTATCAGCAGTTTGCCATCACCATCGCTATATCAGTTTTGTTTTCAGCATTCAATGCATTAACCCTAAGCCCTGCATTAAGTGCTATTCTTTTAAAGCCTAAGAAAAAATCGACCGGATGGTTACAACGATTCTTTGATGCATTCAACCGCATGTTTGATAAGTTCACATTAGGGTATACCGGAGTTGCAGCTATAGTCGCTAAAAAATCAATCCGATCCATTATCATAATCGGAGTGGTTCTAGGTGTAACCGGAATATTAGGAAAAAACATACCGGGGGGCTTTGTGCCAGAAGAAGATGAAGGATACTTTTTGGTGAACATTCAACTTCCGGATGCTTCTTCTATGGAACGCACAGATGAAATTGCGAAAAAGATAGAGAAGATCATTAATGAAACAGATGGTGTTGCTTATTCAACCATGGTGGTAGGGTATAGCATGCTTACCCAATCGTACTCTACTAACAATGCATTCGTTTTTGTGTCATTGGAACCTTGGGATGAAAGAGAAAAGACGGCAAAGCAATTAATTCAGCAAACCAACCTTGCGTTTAGAAATAATATTTCAGATGCTACTGCAATTGCCTTCGGTCCTCCTCCTATTGAAGGTTTGGGAACATCAGCAGGCTTTACGTTGCAACTTCTTGACCGATCTGGTAATACACCTCAATATTTGGATGCGCAGGCGCGTGCCTTTATAATAGAAGCGAAGAAGCGACCCGAAATCGCCAATGCCTTTACACTTTACCGCTCAAACGTGCCGCAGAAACAAATTGTGATTGATTTTGACAAAGCGGAAAAATTGGACATTGACCTTAGTGAAATTAACAGCACCATCTCTACCTATCTCGGTAGTAGTTATGTGAATGACTTTAATCGCTTTGGTCGGCAGTATAAAGTATTTGTGCAGGCCGAGGCAGAAGACCGACTCAATCCCGATGATATCGCTCGCTATTATGTACGAAGTCGCTCTGGAGAAATCGTTCCGTTAAATACACTGGCCCAAGTGAATGATATTTCAGGTCCTTCCTATACCAATCGTTTTAACATGTTCCGCGCTGCTGAAATTTCAGGAGCTCCTGCTGAAGGCTACAGTTCTACTGATGCTTTAAACGCATTGGAAGAAGTTGCAGCAACCTTGCCGAAAGAACTTGGTATTGCGTGGAGTAACATGTCGTACCAGGAAAAAGCAGCTGAAGGAACGGGTGGTACGATGTTCTTGATGGCGTTGATATTTGTATTCCTGATTTTGGCTGCGCAGTATGAAAGCTGGAAACTTCCGTTCAGTGTTTTGCTTGGAGTACCGGCAGCTATTTTGGGAGCCTTCTTTGGATTATGGCTTGGTGGGTTGTGGAGTCCAAGTTACGTGAACAACGTTTTCGCACAAATTGGATTGGTGATGTTGATTGGGCTCACCGCAAAAAATGCAATCTTAATTGTTGAGTTTGCCAAAATGCTTTATGAACAAGGCAAGCCGTTGTATGAGGCGGCACTGGAAGCAGCCAAGCTTCGTCTTCGCCCCATTCTTATGACTTCCTTTGCTTTTATGTTGGGTGTTGTTCCGTTACTCACCGCTTCGGGTGCAGGTGCTGAAGCTCGTAAGGTAATGGGAATGGCCGTATTCATGGGTACATTAATTTCTACCATCATTGGTGTAATTGTAGTACCCGCGCTATTTGTGTTCATTGAAAGCATTGGAGCAAAAAAGAAATTGTCTGCAGGCCAGGCAGGAAAAACTGATTCATCTGTATCACCTTCAGAACCGGCTCATTGATATGAAGAAAATAATTTTCATCGGATTAACTCTCGTGGTATTTGCCGGATGCGCTGTGGGTCCAAAATATTCCAGACCCCAAACCAAAAAACCGGAAGCGTATACACAAAGTGCTGTACGCACGGATTCCATCACCAATATGAAATGGTGGGAAGTGTATCAGGATTCTGTTCTTCAATCGCTGATAAAAAAAGCAATCGATCAGAATTTGGATTTGAAGATTGCGATTGCACGAATGGAACAATCCAAAGCCATTCTTGGATACAACAAAGCCAACCTCTTTCCTTTCTTTGATTATTCGGCAAAGGTGCGTGGAAATGATTTTCGCCCTATTTCCACCGAGGCTGGCGTTACCTTCCCAACCAACTCGTTCTCGTTGTTGGGCAATGTATCGTGGGAAATCGACTTGTGGGGTAAGCTTCGTCATGCCAATCGTGCAGCATACGCTGATCTCCTTGCATCTGATGAAAATCGGAAATCGTTTTACATCAGTATGGTAGCGCAAGTTGCTGAATTGTATTTCCAATTGCGAGGACTCGATGAACGACTCGCCATCACCCGAAGAACAAATGAAACACGGAAAGAATATTTGCGCATCATTTCTCTTCGTTTCGAAAAAGGTGACGTATCGGAGTTGGATAAACTACAGGCAGAAAATATTGCCGCCTCTTCAGAAGCACAATTATACAGTCTTGAACGCGCCATTATTGCAACGGAAAACGCCATCAATGTTCTAATGGGCCAAACCTATTCACCTGTAACACGCGGATTGTTAAATGATCAACAACAATTGCCAGTAGAAATTCCAAGTGGCTTGCCGTCTCAATTATTGGAGAGAAGACCAGATATACGTTCAGCCGAACAGCAATTAATATCTCAAACTGAAAAAGTAGGTGTGGCTGTGGCTTTGCGTTTCCCTTCGCTGAGCTTGACAGGCTTTCTTGGTGTTGCCAGTCCTGACATTTCAAACTTATTCCAGCCCGATGCATTTATAGGGTCCGTTACCGGCCAATTGGCGGGACCTATATTCCGCTTTGGACAAAACAAACGCAGAGTAGAGGCAGAGCGTTCCGTGGCAAAGCAAATTGGATATGCATATGAGAAAACAATACTGAATGCCTTCGCTGAAGTAGAGAATTCATTGACTGAAGTTCGAACTTACCGAAACGAATTCAATGCGCGCCAAATTCAGGTTGTGGCAACTGAAAAATCGCTCGTACTTTCAAAAGCACTTTATGATAATGGATATACCTCGTTTCTTCAAGTGTTGGATGCTGAACGCGAACTATACAATTCACAATTAGAAAAATCATTAGCGCTTCAGTATCAGTTAACTTCAACCGTGAGGCTTTACAAAGCTTTGGGAGGCGGTTGGTAACATCGTGCTATTATTTATTACTTACAAAATAAGGTCATTACATTAACACTAACCCGGTGCAGAAATATCTATTAATCATAAACATTATGTTCAGCGCAATCCTCATTGTTTCTTCTTTTGAAACCAATGCGCAATCTGTTTTTTCTGATCACGATACAAAAGTCGATTTTAAAAAATACAAAACATACGCATGGCTAGCCCCTGGTGACAGCGTTTTCAACAGACGCAGGCGCGACAAATTGTTTGGCGGTTACATTATGTATTCTGCCAATCAGGAATTAAAGAGCAGAGGAATGTCAATGGACACGCTTCACCCTGATGCCGTTTTTATTTTCTACACACAGGTAGATGAAAAAACCAAATACTCCCAGAGCGCTATGCTTAGCGTTGGTGTTGGTGTTGCAGGTCCTGGTTATTATGTAGCGGGATCAACTCCGGTGGCAGGCGGAGAAATTACTGCAACGACTGTAGAAGATGGAACCTTAACATTTGATATGTTCGACACTAAGACACGAAGTCTAGTGTGGTCGGGAGGCGTGAACAAAACGTTCTCAGCAGCCGATGATGTGGAAAAAATTATTGGAGATTACACCAAAAAGATTTTTAAGAAGCTGCCCATTAAGATTAAATAGCATACCCAGTTTATCGAATATCATATCAAGTCCCCTTAAGCTGTAATCTTCACGCATCTCAAGCCCATAGGATCAAACTGGAATTATAGCCAGAAAATGTATTTGCATTTGGGCCGGCTGTAATGAGACTGACGTGACGCATCATCCATGTTTCCAAGCTCTCGATACAGAGGTTACACTAGCGTCTTCTCATTCCACCCCCTCCTGCTCGTCCGCCACCACCGCGTTGACCAGCATTCATCTGATTGAAATTGTTGCTTCGTTGTGCACCGCGATCCCGATTCATCTGTTGATTATTCAAGTCACGATTATTTTGGTTCGCATCTCCCCAGGACTTACCATTATTTTGCTGCCACTTATCACCTTGCTTTTGATAGACATTCCCATTTTTATCTGTCATTACATTGTTGCGCGATCCACTATTAGCGGGCATTGTTGAGGGTTTGGTGTTACCACCTTGTCCATTAGCTGGCCTTGTAGATGGTCGTGCATTATTTGCCTGGCCATTTGAAGGACGAGTAGAGGGACGCACACCCGTTTGGCGGTTGTTATAAATATTATTCCCTCTATTGATGTTAACATCACCTGTGTTGATGCGTACGTTGTTATACCCTCCATGTCCATAGTAATGACCGTGGTGCGCGTAATACGGAGGACGATACATCGGAGGTCCATACCATCCACCATAGTATGGCCCGCCAACGTGAATCGCTACTCCTACGCTCCAACCCATATACGGATTATAATGCATCGCCATACCAAAGGTTACAGGTCGCGGATAATAGAATGGTCCATACCATGGATTGTAATAATAACCAGTTCCATACACTATTGTTGGTCCGTATACATAACATCCTACATAACCGGGGGTATACCCAACATAAACAACCTCAGGTGTTGTGTCATAGATGTAAACATATTTCACATTATATACCGGGCTACTTGGTGGGATTTTCTGAACATCTTTAGGTACTTCTGTCGCCACAGTCCAAGGGCCAGTTGGTGTTTGTGCTGTAAACCATATTGCATTGTCACATGCATAGTATGTTTTTTCAGACAAGATTACAGAGCTGGATGTGTTAACTGCATATGCTAAACTTGTTCCTTCAATTTTTTCAAACTTTGGATCACCGTCATACTTAACTTCTACCGTTGCAGTCTTGCGATCCACTGCCGCAGTTTGGGGTATCTGTGCATCAAGTACTGCTTCTTTTGCAGCGGGCGTACCGGCTACACTGGCTAATACAATGTCTTTTTCAGATCCTTCAGGGATTTTCGCGAAGTCTTCTGGTAATTTATCAGAGGCTATGTAAGTCCATGGTCCTTTCAGATTTTTTGTGGTATACCATCTGCCAGAGAGCAGCGTAAAATATTCCTGCGATTGAATGTTCATGAAGATGTGACTCTCTGTATTTTTTACGTATAGAAGTTGTGTTCCCTGAATGGGAACAAAAGACGATTCTCCATCAGTAACAATTAATTCAGATGGCTTGGTGCGTACTAAAATCTGAGGGTCTTTCTTTTTCTTCTTTCCAGTCGCTTCGTCAGCCTGAGATACAGGTGGAGTATCATTTGAAAACTTCTCTTCTTGTTTCTTTACTTCCTTTGGTGGGAAACTGGTGAATTTCCATTCGCCTGCAATGGATGATGTAGTGTACCATTTCTCATCAGCATTCAGGTAGAACTTTCCATCTTTATCTTTTACAATAAACGAGGGCGAATTCATCACTCGCTCGAGATTAGTACTTTCTATCTTTTGAAATTTTGGTTCTCCATCTATTAATATCAATACCGCGGGTTGAGGTGAAATGATAATCTCGGGAGCTTCATTCTGCAGATTAGCATCGATGTTCTTTTCATTTTCACTCAATTCGAGAGTGGCTAAAAGATCGTCCAACGACATGTCAAGATCCCATTTCATGATTTCTGTTTCCAACAGCTTTTTGAAATTTTTCATCTTAACTGAATCCACATCTTGAGGAAATTTCACATCTGTTACCTTTACCTTAATCAAGGTAACAACTCGTTTCGTACGATCCGTTGTTACCCGGGTGTCAATCCAGATGGCTCCGAAAACAGGCTCACTGGATTTTAACGTTACAGAGACAGCAGCTCGTCCAGTGAGTTTATCGCCCGAGAAAATTTCAGGCTGTGGTTGATATATGGTAATCTTGCCCTGTGATGTTTCGATATCTCGCGGCCATTGCTCTTGCGAAAAAGCATTGTCGATAATAGAGAATAGAATAGTAAGTGAAAGTAGTAATCGCATGAATGGAAGTTTAGATAAATGAAAAGGAATTCTTTAACCGCTGTGTTTATTCAAAAGAAATTGAAGAAGTGCATTAGTTAATTTTCTTTATCAACTCTTCAACGCCCACTACAATTGTCTCTTTAACCTTGCTGTCTTTTTCCGGAATAATTCCATTGGCAGCTCCGCGCCATACCATCGCGTTTTTTGAACGATCAACTAAATGCAACGTTACCGTTCCTTCACGGTAGCGTCCCACTTCAATCTCTTCACTCTTCCAGGTATAGTTCCGTTGACCCATATACCGTGCTCCATCCGTTCTGATATCAGTTTCGCGTGTTTGAATTTTTTCTTCTACTACAACTCCAATGTTGATCATTAAATCGGATCCATCGGTAGCTTGGCTAAGCCCACGGGCTACAAGTTGCTTACTAATCTCTGCTTTTAAAAGCTCAAGTCGCTCATCGAATTTCGGACTAATATCACCACTCGATTCGGTCTTGAAAAAATCAAATGTTTTATAATTAGCCAAAGCAAATCCAGGAGTTGGTTCCACATTAATTATTTTAACAGAGCTGCAAGCAGACAATAAAAGCAAACTGATAAGCGATAGAATTTTAATTTTCATAGAATCAAAGTTACATGGATTATGTTATTAAGATCGAAAATAGTTAGCGTATTAAATCAATTAACATAGAAGTATTAATCTAGACGAAGGCGTCTATGATTATTGAAATTTCAAAGATTGCTCATCGATTAATTCATTAAATTTGAATAAATCAAATTCTGTTAACATGATAAAGAAATTACTATTTTTTAGTTTCATCACAACGATGATGGCAGGCTGCTATCCGGAAGGTGCTGAGTACGTGGATGAGCTTGACTTGGTCCTCACTACACATGAAGAAACATACAACTTTGGAACTCCTAGTACATTTGCTTTACCAGACAAAATTCCTAAAGTTACCGGTAACTATATTGAAGGTGATCCAATTGAATATTTGGAGGATGATCAGGCCAATCTGATTCTGGATAAAATTATTTCTAATATGGAAGATCGCGGCTATGTATATGAAGCCGATGCCGAAGTTGCTGATTTGGTAATACTTCCTGCCACAGTTTCAAGTACAACATTGGTCGTGTATTGTGATTATTGGAATTATTATTGGGACTGGTGGTACTATCCTGGATATGGCGGATGTTATTATCCAAGCGGATACACTTACACAACGGGTTCTGTAATCATCACCATGATGGATAATGATCCCGAAACTCAAGTTGTAAATGTATGGAGCGCTGTTGTTAATGGATTATTGGAAGGAAGTGATGCTTCAATTGAAGCACGCGTTGAAAAAGGAATCGATCAGGCATTTACACAATCCAGTTACATTAAAACGAACTAAGCGTTATGAAAAAACTAATAATATTAATCGCGTTTATCTCTTTCGGTGTTGGTTCGGTATATGCGCAAGGTTATACTTCCATTCATTACGATATCGGTATACCCATTGGTAAAACTTCAGATCGCATAAGCAAAGGAAGTTTCCGTGGTGTGGGTCTTGATTATCGTAAAATGATTAATCCGAACCTCGCAGCTGGCTTCTCTTTAGGATGGCAAGTGTTTTATGAAAGAAAAGATTTAGCAACGTATACCGGAACCATTGGTAATAAATCTTTTGAACTTACAGGTGTTCAGTACAATTATCTCAATGCTATTCCACTTCATGGCAATATAAATTACTACATGGGTGATGAGGGTGATGCGATGAGGCCCTTTATAGGCTTAGGTATTGGCACAACGTATTTTGAACAAAGAATAGAAATGGGTCTTTATGTAAGCGATCTTAATTCGTGGCAATTTAGCGTTCAACCAGAAGTTGGTTTACTATATGAGCTCTCGCCAACCATGTCCGCTTTCCTGGGTGCAAAATATACCCAAGGATTCAACACCAGTGACCTTGATGGACAATCATACATCAGCATTAATATCGGAATGGCCTGGAAATTAAATTAGTTTTTCTCGGAATATAAATTAGAAAATAGTCCTGAATGATTCAGGACTATTTTTTTTCAAACTAGTTTCCAAAATGTGAATGACATGAGAACACTACTACTGCTCGTTACTATTATCTTAACCAGAAATATTGCTATCGGACAAGTAGCACCAGATACCGTCAGGCACGATTCAATAACTACACAGGCGCAGCTTCAATCACAAACGCAACAAACCAACAATCGAAAAGATACCCGACCTTTCATGAAGCGAATTAGTACAGTCCTGTGATTTATAGAATTGGGTATTTCTTCTAATAAAAAAACCTTCTATTAATTAACAGCAGGTTTTCGATTGATTTTGGTAAAGAGTAGATTACTTAAGTCTGTAATTCAAACTACCTCCAACGTTGAATTGCCAAATGGTTGATCCTGTGGAAACTCCTGCTCCACTTCCACCCGATCCAAAGTAAACTCCACCACCGGCCCACTGAACAGGTGAGAAAACCTGCCCATGAATCCTAATGCTTACTTTTTCTGATGCCTGAACTCGAATACCAAGTTTAGCCCCAAGTGAAAATCTCGCCTTTGACTCAGTCTCCAAAGATTCGTCAGGATTAAACCAACCAACGCCCATATTGAGTGTTCCAAATCCGCTGATCTTATCATTTAAAGGAGCGTAACGTGTTCCTCCTGCCATGACATAGTTAACACCGATATTCCCATTGAGGGTTCTAAAACCTGTTGGATTATTTGGATCAAATCCCTGGTACGTTGCATTCGTCTTCATTGTTTGATAGATTAGTTCAATGGCTGTTGTCTCGGTCAATCCAAACTCAAGACCACCTCCCCATTGAAAACCATCTCCAATCTTTCCGTATCCATACTCTGTATCAAACTTATCTGAGAAGGTATAACTTTCAAAAGTCATCAGTGTGATCGTTGGCTGTGCGCTGGCTGATATAAACCCGGCCACTAAAACAATGCAACATAAAGTAAAAATTTTCATAGTAATATTATTTATGAAAGTAAGATAACAAAAAATAGTGTGGACGAAGAAAACGATAAGAGTCAATAAAAGCTATTCCCTTTATAGAATAAATTAAACGGAATCGTTTAGAGAAATATTTAAATAGAAGTTAATCAGATTACTATCCCAGTTATGCTTATTTCCATTTCTTCTTTCTACCAAAGTGGTAGCCGACATTTAACTGATATCGAAAACCGGCTGACCATGTGGAGTTTCTACCTTGTAGGTTAACATCTTTGTCTGTTAACAAATCTTTTACCACTGGAAACTTATCTGTCAACGTTTTCAGAATTTCATTTTCCAAAATCTCTTCTTCCGTTAAATCAAAACCTCCATCCAGTTTAAGCTTCATCGAATAATACGCCATAGAAGGTCCAACAATAACCATATCAATGGTCCATCGGTTTTTGATGACAAACTGATACCCCAACTGGGCACCAATATTTAGAACGCTAATGTCTGTCTTTAATAAGGCATCTGTAGTGGTTTGATCATCAGGTGAGGTATAGACTAAACTTCGATCATTTCTAAAAAAATAATAATTTGTATAGGGACCTATATAAACACCATGTGGTGCTGCATATTTATTTTCCTTTTTCAAATAAAACCGATACTCTCCTCCTACAACAAATCCCGTCTTCTTCGTTTCATCTTTTACATAGATTGAAGAGCCGAAATCGCCTATGTTGGGAAATCGCATAGCCCCTACCATGATACCCCAGCTTTGATTTGGTTTGGTTACACGTTCGTATGAAAACACAATCGAGTTTTGGAACAATGCGCTACTGATAAGATTTAGTTTTATCGTATTTAATCTTGTAAATGTGCTGTCCTTTTGTTGTGCTTTACAAGACATTACTGCTACAACAAATAAAGATGTGAGTATATATCGCATGATACAATTTTTATTGAGAGGTAAAAGATGTGAATTACTGGGGATAATTTAGCAATTATTCACCGATTCCTTTTGAAAGGAAATAAGAATAAAAAAAATCAATTCTAGTGACTCAGGTGGGAACACCAAAAAACTTAAGGTTTTATACTTGCGTTGATTTAATTGATTGCCAGTAACTCCTTTATTATTACCATTAACGTATTTGGATAGATTCCAATCCATAAAAGCAAAGCCACAAGTCCACCCATTGTAACGCCACTGATAATATAAATAGACGGATGAAGCACTTCATCAACTTTAGTTTTACTATCTGACTGCTGCTCAAACATAACAGCGATAAGCTTGATATAATAGTACAAACCAATTGCACTGTTTAGCGCAAGCATAATAACCAGCAACCATTTTTCAGTACTCACTCCCGCTGCTACAATATAGAATTTTCCTACAAAGCCAGCCGTTAATGGAATACCGGCAAGCGACAAAAGCATCGCTGTAAATATTGATGCAGTTAAAGGACGTTTCCAGAATAATCCCTTGTAGTCATCGATTAATTCTGCATCGCGATCTTTGTCCGATAAGGTAACTAATACACCAAAGGCTCCGACTGTTGTGAGGAAGTACGCTACGAGATAAAAGCTTACCGCTTCCATTCCTAGTTCGCCACCCGCTAAAAATGCAACAAGCAAGTATCCAATATGAGATATTGAAGAATATGCAAGCAAGCGCTTAACATTTTTTTGTTGCAAGGCAAGAAAGTTTCCTGCCAGCATAGAAGCGATAGCAATAACTGTAAAAATTATCGATGAATAATTAACACCACCTGCTTCCTGAAAAAAGCGAACTAAAAATACCACCATCCCTCCTTTTGAAACAGTTGCTATAAATGCGGTTACCGGTGCAGGTGCTCCTTCATATACATCAGCCGCCCATAAATGAAAGGGCACTACACTTAATTTAAAACCAACACCAACAATCATAAGCCCTATGCCAGCAAACAAAAGCAAAGGCATTGATCCCTGATGTGTTGAAAGATATTCTCCGATACCTGCAAATTGAAGTGATCCTGTTACGGCATACACCAGCGCCATTCCAAATAGTAAAAAAGCAGAAGAGAAGGCGGCCATAATTAAATATTTTAAACCGGCTTCATCTGACTTTTCGCGTTTCCGCAGATAGGCAATCATAGAATAAAGCGACACACTTAATATTTCCAGCCCGAGAAATAGAGAAACAAAATGTTTGCTGATTACCAGTGCAACAGAACCTAGTGTAGCCAGGATAAGTAAAATGTAATATTCCTCTTTTCGTTCTTCACGCTGTTCGAAGTAGGCATATGAAAGCATTGTGATTGCCAATGATGCAAGCAAAATCAAGCCAACATTAAATTTTCCGAAGCCATCAAAAATAAAAAGTGGTTCGATGGTCCATTTGCTGGAGAAGTTTACCTCATGAAGAAAGAGAAAATCAGCTAACAGCGATACCGCTGTGATCACATAGATCACTTTGTGATTTCGTTTTATTGCTATGGAAAACAAAATCAGTATGGACGCGCTGGTAAGAATGAACAACGGAAGTATGTTAAGAAAATCCTGCCTACTCATGATTACCTCCTTTTAAAACCTCTTTCGTATTTAATTTATCCAATGCTACACTTTCCCTTTTAGCCTTTGTTTGATTTTCAATTACATTCTTGACTGGAATGTTGGATGTATTTAGTATTGGTTGAGGAAAAAATCCTAACCACACAATTACGAGTACCAGAGGAACCATCATTAATTTTTCGCGCAATGAGAGGTCTGCAAAAGCATGATTGCTTTTTATTTCTGTTCCATAGAATACGCGCTGCATAATTCGCAATGAGTATGCTGTTGCTCCAACTAATCCGGTTGTAGCAAAAATGGTCAGAATATGAGTTGAATTCCAGGCACCCACCAGTATCAAAAACTCAGCAACAAAATTACCTAAGCCAGGTAATCCTAATGATGCCATTACAAATACGATAGCGATGAATCCCATGAAGGGTGCTTTCTTCCAATACCCACCCATTTGGTTAATATCTCTCGTATGTATCCGTTCATATACTGAACCAGCGAGAATAAATAACGCACCTGTACTGATGCCATGTGTAATCATTTGCATAATTACTCCCTGAACAGCCAGTTCATTAAATGCAAAGATTCCTAACATCACGAAACCCATATGGCTCACACTTGTGTAAGCAATCAATCGTTTCAGATCCGTTTGTGAGAAGGCAAGCAACGCTCCGTATAGAATTCCAATGACCCCAAATAACATGGCCCATTTGCTGATGTCGTGAGCGGCATCGGGAAATAATGGAATGACAAAACGAAGTATTCCATACGCTCCGGTTTTTAAAAGCAATCCGGCTAAGATCAGACTTCCTGCAGTAGGCGCTTGTGAGTGCGCATCTGGCAACCATGTATGAAACGGCACAACCGGCAACTTGACAATGAAGGCGACTAAAAATCCGAGCATTAGCCAACGTGCCATGCCTGGTTCAAAAGGTGTATTCAAAAGTTGGAAGTAATCGAATGTATAGGTTCCCGTAACATTTCCATGAATAAAGTAAACGCCAAGTATGGCGAGTAACATCAGCAATCCGCTTGCCTGTGTGAAGATGAAAAATTTATAGGCTGCATACCTTCTGTTCTCATGTCCCCAAATACCAATAAGAAAATACATGGGTATGAGCATAACTTCCCAGAAGAAATAAAACAAGAACAAGTCCATAGTGAGGAATACTCCTGTGATACCTGCGAGGACCCACAAAAGATTGAAATGAAAAAATCCAATTTTAAATTGTATCTCCTTCCAAGAAGTAAGCACAGACAACATTCCAAGAAAGAATGTTAACATCAACATTAACAAACTCAACCCATCCATCGCAAGATGAAAACTAATTCCAAAAACAGGTATCCAGTTTACTACGTAATCAGCAATCCATACTGAATTCGGTTCGACTGAAATGAAATCGTGCTGACTCCAGATCATCACAGCAATAACAAAGTTAACGGACAATGCCAGGAACGAAATCCATCTCGAGAGATCGGCATTCCATTTCTCTGCTATCCAGGCAAGTATGCCGCCTGCCATGAGAATGATGATAAACCAAAGTAGTATCATACTTGTCGCATTACTGCGCTTTAACTTCCTACAAGTAAACTCAAGGTCACAATTAAAATTGCTCCTATAACAATACCCACCATGTACCAGCGCAATATTCCACTTTGAGTCCACGCGAATACACGATGAAGAAAATCAGCTAACTTAACCAGCTCGTCATAAAACCGGTCGATGATATCTTGTTTGTTAACGGTTGCCATGAAAACAAAAGGCTTTACGAATAAGGTATCGTATGCTTTGTCAAATCCCCAACCCGAGAACCAAAAATTATGAAAGTCAATAGATGATGTTTTTAATTGATCCGATAGCTCTGGCTTCTTGATGTAGAAATAATAGGCCATGTACACACCACTGAGCGAAACAACAACAGCAATTGACTGCACAATCCATTCCTTACTCTCTGCTCCTCCCTGAAGTGTGATGGCGGGTAAAACAGGTTTAAGAAAATCAGAGAACAATTCAACGTGTGCGATCGAGTGTGGCAATTCAATGAAACCAGCAAACGTTGAAAGTGCAGCAAGAACAATTAGAGGAATAGTCATACGATTACCTGCAGGATGTGAAACATGCGTCTTCTCCGTTCCAAAGAAAGTAACGAACACCATTCGGAATGTATACACTGATGTAATGAATGCTCCAATCAATGCAGCAAGAAAAAATCCGACATTACCTTTTTCACCTGCAAGCGAAAGCCAGAGAATGGCATCCTTACTATAAAAGCCACCCGTTACAAAAGGTATTGCGGCAAGCGAAGCCGACCCGACAAGGAATGTCCAATAGATGGCAGGTAATTTATTCTTTAATCCTCCCATCTTAAAGATGTCGTGTTCGTGATGAAGCAGATGAATTACAGCTCCTGCTGCGAGGAAGAGTAATGCTTTGAAGAAAGCATGAATCATAAAATGAAAGATAGCAGCCGACCACGCTCCCACTCCTAATGCCAAAAACATGTATCCGATTTGACTAATGGTAGAATATGCTAATATGCGCTTAAGATCAAATTGGGTAAGCGCGCTAAAGCCTGCGAGCAATAATGTAAGCGAACCTATAATACCTACCCACATCTGTGCTAAAGGTGCCAACTCAAAAACAACATGCATGCGCGCAATGAGATACACACCTGCTGTTACCATGGTAGCAGCGTGGATCAATGCGCTTACAGGTGATGGTCCTGCCATAGCATCGGGCAACCACGTTTGAAGTGGAAGCTGAGCCGACTTACCCATTGCACCTCCTAATAAAAGAAAGGCAATCATCACTGCTCCTTCCGAACCAATTGTCCAGGTTTGTGGAGCTTGTGTTAGTATGCTTTGAATATGTAGTGTACCAAATGCTTTGAACAACATGAAAAGGCCGATTGCCATTGCTGTGTCGCCAATACGCGTTATGATAAATGCTTTCCTTGCAGCATAGCCATTCTTTTCTTCGATATACCAGAATCCGATTAACAGATAACTGCAAAGACCGACACCTTCCCATCCAAAATACATTAACACTAGATTGTCGGCAAGCACCAGGATAAGCATGGAGCACACAAATAAATTGAGGTACGTGAAGAAGCGTGCATAGCCTTCATCGTCCTGCATAAATTCTGTTGAGTACACATGAATCAGAAAGCCGACAAAGGTGATTACGAAAATAAAGACAAGTGATAATGCGTCAAGGTGAAACGCAATCTGTGGCTTAAATCCTGCAACATCAATCCACGACCATAATACTTGTTGAAAGGAATTTTCGGAAGAAGAATTAAAATCAATACCGACAAGGATCGTGATGAGCGCTGCAAGACCTACGCTTCCTGCTCCTATTAAAGACACAGCGAAGCGAGGAAGTTTTCTTCCGAACAGGATCAAGAGCAAAGCTCCTGTAAAGGGCAAGGTTGGAATTAGCCAAAGAAGCTCTTTCATGTTGGTCAATTGTTATCCGTTAATTATCATTCGTTATCCCTTCATTTTATTTGCAGCATCACTATCGAGAGTTTTTAACTGGTGATAGATCTGCAGGATTAAAGCCAATCCGACAGAAACTTCAGCAGCTGCCATTGTTAATATAAAAATGAACATCACCTGCCCATCGGGTTGAACCCATCGTGAGCCGGCAACAATGAAGGCAAGACCTGCTGCATTCAACATAATCTCTACTGAGATCAGCATGAAAATAATATTTCGCCTGACCAACACGCTGATCATTCCCAGGACAAATAAAATCCCGGCCAGCAAGAGTCCCGCTTCAACAGGTATAGTATTCATTCTTCTATCTTTTCTAAAAACCGGTGAACTACTTTCTTCTTTTGTCTGCCCAGATGATAGGCACCCACGATTCCCGCCATTAAGAGTATACCACTCAATTCAACACCTATCACATAGGGTCCATAAAGCGACATGCCCACTGCTTTTGCATCCACCATTCGTTGTGCTGTACCAGCAGATTCAGATGTAGCAATGATGTAAATCATTTCACCTAATAAGATAAGCGAGAGAATGGCTGGTCCGATATAAACTTCTTTTGTTAACCACACCTTCTCTTCTTCAACTGATTCCGCTCGTAAGTTGAGCATCATGATGGCAAAAATGATGAGTACGATGATTGCTCCTGCATATACAATGATTTCGAGTGCTGCAATAAACGGTGCACCCAAAGCAAAAAACACAATTGCTACTGCGAGGAATGAGACTACCAAATATAATAGAGCATGGATCATATTATATCGTGTGATCACCATGATGGTGGAGAGTACAGCAATTGTTGCAGCGATGTAGAATGTTACTTGCATAATCCGTTGAACATTATTCTTGTTTTAAGGTAAAAGACTTTTTACATCCACTGGTACCTCTTCATTCTGTGCTTCTCCTTTACCTTTTCCTCCAATGGCAATTCCAGCTACGTTATAATAATTGTAGCCTGGATATTTTCCGGGTCCGTCAATCAGCAAATCTTTTTTCTCATACACGAGGTTCTGACGATTGTACTCTCCCATTTCAAAATCGGGAATAAGTTGAATGGCATAAGTAGGGCATGCTTCTTCACAGTAGCCACAGAAGATACAGCGTGAGAAATTAATTCTGAAGAATTCAGGATACCTTCTTCCGTGTTCATCTTCCGTTGCTTGAAGTGAAATACAATCTACCGGACATGCTGCAGCACAGAGGTAACATCCGACACATCGCTCACCCATGTCGGGATCTTTGGTAAGCACAATTCGTCCACGCCAACGTGTTGTCAGTTTATTTTTCTGCTCAGGATATTGAACTGTTTCACGCTTATGAAAGGCGTGCAGAAACGTGAGCCACATGGTGCGAATAATTGAGAACATTTTTCCTCCTTTGTTCCTCCAAAGCGGAGGTTTAGTTTAGTTTTCCATCCATAATAAAATTCCCGCTGTCACCATCAGGTTAACAATTGTGATAGGTAGTAATATTTTCCATCCGTATTCCATAAGCTGATCGTATCGTGGTCGTGGCAACGAAGCGCGAAGCAAGATGAAAATACCGATGAAGGTAAAGGTCTTTATAGCAAACCAGACGATCGGTGGAAGAAATCCTGGACCAAGCCAACCACCAAAATAGAGACACGTTATCATGGCAGAGATCAGTGTTATACCCATGTACTCTCCCACGAAGAACATACCGAACTTCATTCCTGAATATTCAGAGTGAAATCCGGCAATCAGTTCGCTTTCTGCTTCTGGTATATCAAAAGGTAATCGATGTGTTTCAGCAATGCCGGCAATGAAGAAAATCATGAAGCCAACAAATTGAGGAACAACATACCAGATATCTTTCTGTGCTTCCACTATGGTTTGCAGATTAAAGGAACCCGCATGCAAAACAACACCCATCATGGAAAGTCCCATGAAGACTTCATACGAAATCATTTGCGCTGCACCGCGCATCGCGCCAAGCAACGCATATTTATTATTCGATGCCCATCCTCCAAGGATGATACTGTAAGCACCCATTGATGACATCGCAAGGAAAAATAAAATACCAATGTTCACATCCCAAACAATAAAACCAGGGGTGAACGGGATGATGACAAAGCTTAGCAATACGGTAATCACCACAATAGCCGGTGCTAACACAAAAACAAACTTGTCCGCAAACGGGGGAATCCAGTCTTCCTTGAAAAAAAGTTTAATTGTATCGGCAAGAACAACCAGCACACCAAATGGTCCAGCACGATTTGGACCGTAACGGTCTTGCCACAACGCCAGCAACCTGCGCTCCACCCAGATTAAACCAGGAGCAACCAGAAGAACTCCGCCCAGTACACCGGCAATAATAAGCATAGGGTGAAATGGAGTGCTCATGTTATAATGTTAATGCGTTTACGTGTTTATATTTTAACTTCATGATGTTCATCTTTTGATCCTTTGGTCATTGGAGGTTTAAATTTATTTCTTAATGATCCCCCAAGCGGGAAGATCAGAATGTGGCAGTCCCCGAAGTCCGTACGGTAATCCAACTACACTTCGCTTAATCTCTGTGCTCAACTTTACTGGCAGTTGATACGATTGTTTGTCAATGTCAAACGACATAAGCTGACCTTCGCTAAGCTTAAATTTCAAAGCATCATCCTTGTTGATCAGAACATATGGTTTAACCACCCTCTCCGAAACGGCAGCGGCACGAGAACTCAATTCCTCTGATCCGAAAATGTGGTACAGCGGAACCACCCAAATACGATCATCGAGCGCGAGAAATATTTCGGGGACAGCTGTAAAATAATCGGTCGCTTTTCCGGTAGATGGTTCAAGCAAACGAATACCGGGATTGCCACCTCGCAATGCTTCTCCCACTTCTTCCTGATACTTGTTAACCGATTGAACAGAATTCCATCCAGGTGACCAGAAGAAAGGGATCATGGATGAAGGAGGCAATGCTCGAAGTCCTTCCATGGTATAAGACAAAGAAGAATCTGTATCTACCGGTGGCTTTGGTTCACTTACATTGATATTAGCATTCATTGCCGTGCGGCCACTGTAGCGATGTGGGGCACGTGGAATGCGCTGACCCGCAACACGAAAATCAGGTGGTGGCGTAATCGTATCAACGCCCTTCAACATTGGCTCTTCTGCGGAAATTGCTTTTGTAACATCTTCAAAATTTTTCCATTTGCTCATCCGCTCATTTCCTACAAAGGTTCCCATCATCAAAAGCCATCTCCAACTCTCTTGAATCACATCGCTTGATTCATAAACTTGGAAGAAACGTTGCGCCCTTCCTTCATTGTTAACCAATGTACCATCCGACTCAGCAAATGTTCCTGCTGATATTACCATGTTCGCCTTTTGTGTTGTCATATGATCAAGGTGATCCAACACAATTACGTGCTTACACTTTTGGAGAAATGTATTAACACTCGCGGCTGTACTGTGTCGATACAAATCATTTTCTATAATGATGACTGTATCTGCATAACCATGTATAACAGCATCAAATGCTGAACGAAGTCGGTGACCCCCCATCATAGCAAGGCCAAGAGAGTTACATTCTGGCATCGTAAGAACAATTCCTGCTTTCTTATTCCGCTTATGTAAAGCCCAGGCAATATTCGATGCGGCTTTCATCACCGATTCACTTTTACAGGATGTACCAGAAATAATAACAGGTCGCTCCGCCTTAAATAGCGCTTCGACAATTTGCTGCGCCAATACTCTTTCTTCTTCCGATAATTTATTAACCGCTGGTGCTGCTGGATCCAATAGATGCGCCACAGCAAATCCAAGTCGGGCAATATCATCCGGAGTGGAACGATATGTCTTTGTTGCAATGTCATCCAGCTTTGTACTGTCGGCAGTAGCAATAAATACGGGGCCGTTCTTATCCTGAATCATTTCCCGAGCAGCGGCATCATTCCAAATTGGAATATGAGCGTCCGTCACTTCTTTCATAGGTTGTTGCCGTGCCGCCTGACGAATAGCAAGCGCCAGCATGGGAGCCGTGTTTGTTAAATCTTCACCTAAAACAAAAACAGCATCAGCACTTTCAACCTCCTTTAATGAAGGTGTGCGGGCAGTGCCTTCTTTCAAAATCTTGATCGCGAGCTCAGCCAAATCGTGTTCGTTATCTGAAACACCATGATAAAAATGAGTTTCTCCTACTAAAGCTTTGAGAGCAAAATTGGATTGCAAGGAGGCACGCGGAGATCCGATACCGATTACTTTGGCATTGCGAAGAAGTTTTTTTATTTCAGAAAGCACTTGTTCCTTTTCTACAGTCTTTCCATTCAATTTAGGTTTTCGAATACGATCGGAAGCATTTACAAATTCATAACCAAATCGCCCCCGATCACAAATGAAATACCCATTCACATCACCATGATAGCGATTGGCCACCATGCGCAATTCGCCATAACGTTCACCAGCAATAATATTACATCCCAAACTACAATGTTGGCAAATAGAAGGTGCTGTTGTAAGATCCCACTTGCGTGTGTAATGCTGCTTTAATGTTTTATCGGTAAAGACACCTGTCGGGCAAACTTCTGAAAGATTTCCGCTGAATTCATTTTCGAGTACACCATCTTTTTCTCTTCCGAAATACACATTGCTGCGCGAAGCAAAGGCATCAAGATCTTTACCCCCTGCAAAATCTTTGTAGAACCGGACACAGCGGTAACATTGAATACAACGGTTCATCTCATGATTGATGAACGGACCAAGGTATTGATTGTTGTGCGTTCGTTTCTTGTATGTGAATCTTCTTGAAGAATGTCCGGTCATTACCGTCATGTCTTGCAAGTGACATGAACCTCCTTCATCACATACTGCACAATCGTGTGGGTGATTGGTCATTAGTAACTCTACTACATTCGATCGGAAGTCGGCCGCTTCAGTATCCATTATCGATATTCTTTGTTTATCGGTTACGGGCTCCATGCACGACATGATGATTCTTCCCTTTGTATCATTTTCATCTTTGTACACTTTAATTGCGCACTGACGACACGCTCCTACAGAACCCAGTGCTGGATGCCAACAGAAGTAAGGAAGATCGAAACCTAATGTAAGACAGGTTTCCAGCAAATTCTTGCCGGGTTTTACTTCGTAGGGTTGATTGTCAATATAGAGCGTTGCCATCCTTCCGAATAGTTATGCGCGACCGTTGTGATACGGACAGCGCTGTTCGTGTATATGTTGTTCAAAATCTTTCTTGAAATATTTTAATGCACTTTGCAAAGGTTCCATCGCGCCAGGTGCGAATGCACAGAATGTTTTTCCCGGACCCAAATTGATGGTGTGTTCGTGCAAAAGATTCAAATCCTCCAGCCGACCTTTACCATCATCAATTGATCCCAATATCTTTTCAACCCATGGAAGTCCTTCGCGACAAGGCGTACAAAATCCGCACGACTCTTGTGCAAAGAAGTGTTCAAGGTTTTTTACAAAACCTACCGGACAAGTCTTGTCATCAAGAACAACAAGAGTGCCTGTACCCAAGCGACTTCCAGCTGCTGCAACTGATGGATAATCCATTTTTATATCAAGGTGCTCTTCAACCAGAAAATCGGTAGAAGCTCCACCGGGTAATGCCCCTCTGAATTTTAATCCATCGAGCATTCCACCGGCATGTTCTTCAATCAATTCGCGCATGGTAACACCCATAGGCAACTCCCAGGCTCCAGGCTTCTTTACTTTTCCACTAACTCCATAAAGTTTTGTTCCTGGATCATTGGTTAAACTTAAATCTTTGAACCAGTTAGCTCCCTTATTAACGATGTGCGGAATGTTGCAAAGTGTCTCAACATTATTGACAATTGTTGGTCTGCCAAACAATCCACTGATTTGAGGAAAGGGAGGTTTTGCTCTGGGTGTTGCACGTTTACCTTCGAGAGAATTCAGCAATGCAGTTTCCTCACCACACATATAGCGACCAACTCCTGTATGAAGATGTAAATCCAAATCGAAGCCAGAGCCCAGAATATTTTTTCCTAAATAACCAGCAGTATATGCTTCTTCAATTGCCTGAGTAATAGCGGCAGCAGCAGTCTTGTACGCCCAACGCAAATACACATAGGAGATATTTGCTTGTATTGCATAAGATGAAACAATCATACCCTCTATCAATTGATGAGGCGTGCACTCTAATAATATACGGTCCTTAAATGTTCCGGGCTCCATCTCGTCAGCATTGGCAATAAGGTATTTTGGTTTCGGTGCATGCAGTGGCACAAAACTCCATTTCATCCCGGTAGGAAAACCAGCACCTCCCCTGCCTTTTAGATTTGATTCCTTTACTATGTCCTGAACACCTTGAGGAGAAATACCTTTCAGCACTTTGCGCAAAGCTTCATAACCACCGGTCTTCTCATACTCTTTAAGAGTGAGTGGCCGTTGATCCTGGCGAATGTGTTGTGTTAGTGGTTTCTCCATATTCAATTCAAGAATCAATGCACAATGAGTATTGGTGATCAGTATTTGGTAATGGGTAATCGGTACTAAAACCGATTACTGATTACCTATTACTGACTAACCTTAGTACTATTCATACTTCTTTAATATTCCATCCAGTTGCTCTGTTGTTACATTTCGATATAAGTCGTTGTCAATCATGAATGCGGGTGCCCGATCGCAGGTACCTAAACAGCAGTTGGGCAATAAAGTGTACCGCCCGTCTGCTGTCGTCTCTCCCAGTTTTATTCCTAATTGCTGTGTTAAATGCTGAAGAATAGTTTCATACCCCATCACCCAGCAGCTTATGCTATCACAAACCAAAATCACATGACGACCTACTGGCCTTCTGAAAAGCATATTGTAAAACGTTGCCACAGAGTCAAGCTCTTCGGTTGACATTTTCATATAGTCCGCTACATCTTGTAAACTTTCATCGGATATCCACCTCCGATTTTGCTGCACAATTTTTAATGCTTCGATACCCGCTGCCTTTCTCACGGGCACGTGATGTATCGCTTCATCAATCATATGTTTTTCTTCAGCCGTCAACATAGTGTGCGAATTATTTTAAAAATGTTTATCGATCAATATCTGCCAGTACATAATCCATTGCTCCAAGAACACTCAACAAATCGGCTACTGTATATCCCTTCGTGATATACGGCAGCATCTGCATATGAGGAAACGATGGAGTGCGAATGCGAACGCGATACGGTGAAGTATTTCCATCGCTTATCGAGTAATAACTGTTCGCTCCTTTCGTTGCTTCGATACAACTCATCGCTTCCCCGGGAGGAATAACAGGTCCCCAGCTTACACCTAGAAAATGGGTGATGAGTGTTTCTATATCCTGCATGGTTTGTTTCTTGACTGGAGGTGTTGTTAGAGGATGATCTGATTTATAAGGGCCCGCTGGCATATTCTTAAAACATTGCTCAATGATGCGAAGGCTTTGTCGCATTTCTTCAACGCGAACAAGTGCACGATCATAACAATCACCATTCTGTCCCACAGGAACTTCAAAATCAAACATTTCATACCCAGAGTAAGGGCGCTTTTTGCGGAAGTCATAATCAGAACCACAGGCACGAAGGTTGGCGCCTGTTGCTCCCCATTCAATCGCTTCCTGTTGCGTAAATATCCCGATGCCTACTGTTCGCGCTTTGAACAAACTGTTTTGCATTACCATCTTATCGTACTCACGAAGTTTCTTCGGGAAATAGTCAATGAAATTTTTTACCAATACATCCCACCCTTTTGGAAGGTCCTGTGCTACTCCTCCAATGCGGAACCAGTTCGGGTGCATTCTTCCGCCACAAATCGCTTCAATGACATCGAAGATTCGTTCGCGATCAGTGAACATGTAGAACACCGGTGACAGTTGTCCAACATCCTGTGCAAAGGTTCCATACCAAACCAAGTGGCTTGCTATTCTGAAGAATTCGCACAGCATAACACGAATTACTTTCGCGCGTTCTGGAATTTCGATTCCTGCCAGTTTTTCTACAGAAAGTAAATACGCAAGGTTGTTGTTCACTCCACCTAAATAATCGACACGATCGGTATATGGAATATAAGTATGCCACGACTGGCGTTCGGCCATTTTCTCTGCACCGCGATGATGAAAGCCTATATCCGGAACAGCATCTACAATATCTTCTCCATCCAATTGTAAAATGATGCGAAGCACCCCGTGTGTACCCGGGTGTTGCGGACCAATATTCAGAAACATGAAATCAGAATCTTCACTTTGCCGTGCAAGCCCCCACTCCTCCGGGTTAAATTGAAGTGCAGCTTGTTCACGGTCGACCTTATCATCGAATAATGCGAAAGGTCCCATTTCCGTGGCACGGGCCGGATGTTCCTTACGCAACGGATGACCTACCCATGACTGAGGCATAAGTAGCCGTTTCAAATGAGGATGACCTTCAAAACGTATACCGAACATATCAAACACTTCGCGCTCATACCAATTTGCATTGAGCCAAAGTTTGGATATACTGGGTGCAACCAGATTACTATCCTGAAGAGCAGCCTTCAGTCGGATAAAACTATTTCTTTCAAAAGAGAAGAGATGATAGACGAGCGTGAAGGATGATGAAGGATAACCATTTTCCTTTTTTCGGGTGCGCTCATCAATGGCAGTGATATCATATAATAACGGAAACGGTTGAGAGATTTCGGACTTCAAATATGGTAGCAATTCTTTCAAACGGCCCAATGGAATCCACAGGGTGAGAATCTCATCCTTTGACGGTTGCTCGGTGAAAACGTCATCACCAAATTTCAACCGTAGTTGATCCATTAGGTTACCTTTTATTTCCATACTATGCATTAAACACCCCTTGTGTTCACTATCAATTCCGGAACTTCAGTACTCCATCAATCACACTTCATTCACCCATTAAAAAATCAAGAACAAAAACTTTATACTTCATCCGGAGAGCGAAACGTTGTCATCGTTTTCCAATTCTCCATTTTTCTATCCTTTACTGAAACCTTATCTGGTCGGATCACACCTTGATCACCAATCATCCAGCTCAATGGTCTCTTTTCTTTTCCTACCGAGGCCGCTAATAAAGTCAAACCCTCCATAAACGCATCTGGTCGAGGTGGACAGCCTGGTACATACACATCGACTGGAAGAAATTTATCCACACCTTGCACTACGCTATAGATATCATACATACCTCCAGAGTTGGCGCATGAACCCATTGAGATCACCCAACGAGGTTCCATCATTTGTTCATGCAAGCGTTTAATGATGGGCGCCATCTTAATAAAGACTGTTCCGGCAATGATCATAACATCGGCTTCGCGAGGAGTACCCCGAATTACTTCCGCACCGAATCGGGCCACATCATATTTGGGTGTCATACTCGTTGCCATTTCTACAAAGCAACATGATAAACCAAAGTGAAATGGCCACATGGAATTCTTTCTTCCCCAGGCGAGCAAATCCTGCATTGAACTCAACACCAGACTTTGTTTAATTGCTTCTTCCATCGAACCTGTTCCGTTCACCACATCACCTGGCTCATCGGGTTTGCTTAACCACCATTTCATAGTTTTGTTTTAGGTTTGTAGTTCAGGTTGTCCGGTTTCTTCAATTTCCAATATGCTTTCAAAATCTTTTTACCATCAGGACCAAAATCCAATGCACCGTTTCGCCATTCATAAATCAGAACTACTACAAGCAGTATGATGAAAATACTAACGCCTGCGTATCCATACCAACCCAGTTCGCGAAAAGCAATGGCCCATGCTAATATGAAAATAGTCTCCACATCAAAAATCACAAAGAGCATGGCGATAAGATAAAACTGAGCTGAAAAACGGATGCGTGCCGAACCATCACTGAGTATGCCGCCTTCATAGGGTTCATCAGTCGCATGTTCTTTATGGTGTTGTCCCAATACATAAGACAACCCAAGCATGGCTCCAACCAGGCTGAGAACGATGGCCGTGTACACTAACAGGGGCCACATTGGCACAGAATTTTCATACGAACTATCCAAAATGTTTTTGCCTCCAGCAAAATATTTTTAGAGTTGTTAAACCAGTTGACTTGCAAACCAATGCAATCAACTCCTGTCCTATATGTAATTATTGATGACCGGTTATGTAGTGTTCGAGGTATTCTATAATACCCGTTTGTTCATCAATGATAAACTTCACTACATCACCAATGGAGATTAAGCCAACTAATTCACCATCTTCAATAACGGGCAAATGACGAATAAACTTGGTCGTCATTGTACTCATACATTCCTGAATGGTCGTATGCATGTTCACGGTTATTGGCTGTTGAGACATAATGTCTCTGACCAATGTTCCCTTCGATGCTTTTCCTTTTAATATTACTTTCCGCGCATAGTCGCGCTCTGTGAAAATGCCAACAAACTTTCCATTTTCCACTACCATGAGAGCGCCTATATTATTTCGAACCAGCGACTCAAGTGCACTGAACACAGTCTCGGAAGGTTCAATGGAGAAGATTGAATTTCCTTTGTTGCGGAGGATGTCTCGTACTTTTCCCATAGAAGCAAAAGTTTTTGTCGACATAGTGAAGATACTATTCGTGTTTTTAACAAGCAAGCATTTTCGTTTATTAAAACGTTTGCAATGATGAAAACAATCGTTTACAACGGAGAGCTGCAAAATTGAAGAGCTCTATATAATATAGTATTAGAATTTTATTAGAGATTTTTTTGAAGCTGATTAATTCAGAATCTTCTCTTACATCATTTGGTTAATCTTCTAAACCATTTTATCTCTTGATTTTGAAGACGTTATGAATTCACAATCTTCCAGTGTTTTAATAGTAATTCAAGGCTTATTGACCGTATGAATAACATTTTGCTCATCAAAATAAATTTTGGTCTTTGATGCTTTTCATAAAATGAGACGCAATACCTTTCATCTTTAATTAAAGTAGACCCAATGATCCAAGCAAAAGGATATGCTGCCCAAAGTCCAACAACCAATCTGGCTCCATGGAGTTTTGAAAGACGTGAAGTAGGGCCAAACGATGTTCAATTCGACATTCAATACTGTGGCGTTTGCCATTCAGACCTTCATCAAATACGAAATGAATGGTTTCCGGGAATCTTTCCAATGGTACCCGGTCATGAAATTGTTGGTCGTGTTATCAAAGTCGGCAATCAGGTAAAAAAGTTTAAAGTTGGGGATCTTGCCGGAACGGGTTGTTTGGTTGACTCCTGCAGAACGTGTGAGAACTGTAAAGAAGGATTAGAGCAGTATTGTCTCAATGGTTCAGTAGGCACTTATAACTCAAGAGAGAAAGACGGAACACCAACTTATGGGGGCTACTCTAATACTATAGTAGTGCATCAGGATTTTGTATTACACATTTCTGATAAACTATCATTGGCAGCTGTTGCACCATTATTATGTGCAGGCATTACCACCTACTCTCCTCTTCGTCACTGGAAAGTTGGCAAAGGTCATAAGCTTGCTGTGCTGGGGTTAGGTGGTTTAGGACATATGGGTGTTAAGTTTGGTGTTGCCTTCGGTGCTGAGGTAACCGTCTTGAGTACATCACCATCAAAGGAAGAAGATGCCAGAAAATTAGGAGCGCATAAGTTTGTTGTAACTTCAGATCGACAGCAAACAAAAAATGTTAAAGGGTATTTTGATTTCATTCTGGATACAGTGTCTGCCCCTCATGATGTAAAGCTTTATTTATCATTGTTAAAAACAAATGGCACACACATTATGGTTGGTATACCTCCGACACCAAGTGAGGTTCCTGCCTTCAGCTTGATGGATGGTAGGAAAAGTCTGGCAGGATCGGGAATTGGCGGCTTGCCTGAAACTCAGGAAATGCTTGACTATTGCGCTGAACACAATATTGTTTCAGACATTGAATTGATTGACATTAAAAACATTCAAACGGCATACGATCGGATGGTGAAAGGTGATGTTCGATATCGTTTTGTTATTGATATGGCTACACTCTAATTGTTATAGAGGTACTTAAATGCAAAAAGTTACGCGAAATCCTGTCTAAAATTGTTCTGCATTTTGAAGTGAGTGTATGGGTTTTCAAAAGATCATTTTTGAGTGTAATTTGCTTACATATATTGTCTCATTATCAGTTAAATACGATAGCTTTTATTAAGCAATAGTTCGATCATAATATTCAATCTTTTTTTTAAGCCGAATCGGCTTAATTTTACAAGACTTTCTATAAATGAAATGACTCAATGTAAAGTGCTTCTGCTTGCCTTTTTTATAGGCTTTTTTTTCAGCACTGCATTGTGCCAGTCAAGAGTTGCGGATAGCCTGGAACAATTACTCAATAAGTCTAAGGGGAAGGAGAAGGTTGATATTCTTAATCAACTTACCTATGAGTATATCACGCGTGACAATCAAAAGGTAATTGCTTACGGTGAACAAGCAATCGAACTGAGCAAAAAAATCAATTACAAAAAAGGAGAAGCGAAAGCGTATACTTATAAAGGAGTTTATGAATATTCGTCTGGTCAGTTTCCGGAAGCTCATCGCGATCTTCATCGCGGACTGAGCCTATCGAAAGCTTCGGGCGACAGAACTCTTCATGGTTATACTCTTCTCCAATTAGGAGTTTGTAGTCTGGAGGAAGTTCAAAATGATTCAGCATTGCTTTTCTTTAAAAAGAGCTATGAGATTTTCAAAGACAGCACCGACCCTACAACACTCTCTAAACTTTATCGGAATATTAGCGCATTGTATGGGCAACGTTATCAACCAGATTCACAACAAATCTTTTTGGACCGAGCCATTCGCATTCGAAGACTATTGCCAAGCAAAGTTCTTTTGGTGGACGCGCTTGTCCTAAAAGCCAATATTACATTACGCCTTGGTGATTTTACAGGAGCCGAAGCACTACTTAACGAAGCAGAATCGTTCGTAAGCAAATACCCGGATGCGGAAGAAAATCGTAACGACATCTTTCACCTTCGAGCGCTTATATTATTTCAGAAAGGAAAATTTGATCAAGCTGTTATCCTTTTTGATTCTGCCCGCAATTATTATTTCAGAACAACTCTACTTCGAAAGTATGTTACGCTTCTGGCAGACATGGGTAAAGTCTTTTCAGACAGAGGCGAATACGAACTTGCCCTTAATAATTTATATGATGGATTGAAGTTAAGTGAACTACGAGGCTTCAATGTGGAGACCTCCATAATTCGACACCGCATTGGTTGGGTCAATTATCGACTGGGTGATTTGGACCAGGCATTACGTCTGGCGAATGAAGCGATGAAAGCCGGACCGCGAAAACCAATGCAGGGTGATCTGGCCAGTGCCCTTACCTTGAAGGGTGTTGTGCTTACTGATATGAATGACTTTAAACATGCGCGTCCATGTCTGGATTCCGTATTGGAGATTTATAAAGACTTAGGAAATCAGCAAGGAGTTAGTGAAGCACTGATGAATCTTGGAAATCTTGAAGAGAAGCGAGGAAAGTATGATGAAGCTCTTCGGCTATATAAAGAAAGTGTTCGACTTGCTGAAACTATTCCATACAACTATGGACTCGCCTGGTCATTCTGGGGAATGGGTGATATCTATTTCAAATTAGGAGACTACAAAAACTCATCCCATTTTCTGGATCAATCACAGCAGTATGCCCGCCTCGTTGGATCAAAAGAAGTCATGATTCTGAATTTTAATACGAGAAGAGATTTGCTGGCAGCTCAGCATCGATTTGAAGAATCACTACAGTATGCCATCAAGGCAAGCCAATTGAAAGACTCCATTCATCGAACAGATGTGGCCAGAAGATTTGTAAACCTTGAAAAGATCCAGGAAATCCAGGAGCGTGACCGGGACATATTGGGGTTACAAAAAGACAGACAACTTGCGGAAGACAGAATTCATTTGCAGGATGCAAAGCTCAAGCAACAATCAATTTTGTTACTCGCTGGTGTTATCAGCTTAGCATTACTTGCTATTCTGGCATTTGTCTACTATCGATTCTATTCCCAAATAAAGGTTTTGAATGTTGATGTCACTGATAAGAACACCCGGATACAAGCACAATCAAATACGTTGCAGGAGGTGAATCTTGAATTGAAACATTTGTATCAGGAAGTTTCCGAGCAAAAAGAAAAGATACAAGCACAGGCTGATAAGTTGACTGAAAAAAACAGAAGCATCAGCGATATGAATAGAAGCCTTGAAAAAATTGTTACTGAAAAAACTCTTGAACTTCGAAAGACGAATGATGAATTGGTGAAACACAATGGTGAATTACTTCAATTCTCCTACACCGTGTCACATAACTTGCGCGGTCCGGTTGCCCGATTGCTCGGCCTTTCCGATTTGGCTCTCAGAGAAAATAACGTTGAAGAAGGGAAGCAATGGATATCCCTTATTAGCAAAACAACTTCAGAGCTTGATCTTATTATTAAGGATCTGAGTAAAATACTTGACCTTACCAATGAGCCAAATCAATACCGCGAAATTGTTGGGTTAGATAAAGAATGGAGCCAAAGCCGAAGCTTGTTGCAGGATAGTCTCAATGGCACTGAAGAGATCACAACGCATTTTGAATCGTTACCAAAAATCACAACTGTGAGAGCGATGCTTCAAAGTATATTTTACAATTTGCTAAGCAATGCCATTAAATACAGATCGCCAGAAAGAAAGTTAAAGATAACTGCGATCAGCCGAAGTGAAAATGGAAATGCCATTTTGGAAATCATGGACAATGGATTGGGGTTTGATACTGAATTGCACAAAGAGAAGCTATTCAAATTATATAAACGATTCCATACCCATGTTGAAGGTCGTGGATTAGGATTGTACTTAATCAAATCACAAGTGGAAGTGCTCCATGGAGAAATTGAAGTGGACTCTGAACCAGGTCGCGGTTCCCTGTTTCGTATTACACTACCACTAAAAGCAGAGGAACATACGGCAGAGTATCACGAGTTCAATGCTTAATTCGTACTCACACCGAAGTGACTACCGCTATATGAAATGATACGACAATTTTTACCATGTCGAATTCTTTTAAAGTTTCTCTTGAGGCTTTGTATTCAGAAATTCTTCAATCATTGGAACACAAAAGGTTGTATCAGTATTATCCTTTCCTAAAGTAGTGATCTCACCCATATACTTTCCGTGTCCACCTGGAAGAATGGCTAATTGACAATCGGGAATTAACCGGTACATTTCAACCGCATGCTCGGGACGCATCATATCAGCATCACCGATGATCAGTAAGGTTGGCGCTGCGATTGATTTAATTTGTTCATCGCTCCAGTCCTTAAACGTTACCATTCTCTTTACGCATTTATCGTGCATACTTTGAATATTTTCAGGATGAGGAGCCACTTTTGCATAGGTATCTTTATAGATTTGGGGCATATTCTCGATGGCTGCATGATTCATAAAATCCCAAAACTCGGGATACACGCCACTTCTTTTATAGAATGAAGAGCCAACAATTATTTTATCCACTAGCTCAGGATGACGAATTGCAATTTGCATGGTTGTGTTTCCCCCATTGCTAAAGCCGAAAAAGTCAGCCTTTATTATTTCCAACTTCTTTAAAAGATCAGCTACATCATCGGCATCTTGCTCGAATGATAAATCACTATCTCGATCATTAGTGTGTCCGTGTGCCTGCAATTCTATTCCAATTACTTTTCTGTGTTTGGAGAGTTCAGGAATAATTCTGCCAAACGAAGTGTAAATGGTGGAACCACCTCCATGAAGCAACACCAACGGCTTACCTTCTCCATATATTTCGTAATACATGTTGAGACCGTTTACGGAAATATAACCGCTTAAACTGCCATGCTTTACTTTTGCAATTGGTGTTGTGTCCATCTTCTCACTTTGCGAAGAATTACAACTTGAAATGGTCAGCGTTATCAGCAATAGCAGAGTGCACAATCGTTCCATTTGATACATACTATTCATGATCAGTTTTTTTTACTTACCCGGTTCTCCACAATTTAACATCCAGTTGATGCCATACTTGTCTGTGCAGCTACCGAAGTAAGCGAAGTACTCCTCCTCCAAAGACATATCTTGTAATTCCATAGTCACTTCACCGCCTGTCTTAAGTGCATTATATAATCGTTTGGTTTCAGCGCGTGTATCAGGTTCAAGATTGATGTGCATGTTATTTCCTTTTGTAACTGTGAAGCCCATGCTTTCCGGTGCATCAGTTGCCATAATGTAATGTCCACCCATAATTTCCAACTCCGCATGGATGATCAGTTTCTTATGCTCTTCACTCATCGGTGGTTGTCCTTCTGAAGCTGGCAAGTCGCCAAAGCGCTTAAGACCACCACCGCCAAACTCTCCACCGAACACGGATTTGTAAAAGTTAAATGCTTCCTCTGTATTTCCAGGGAAATTGAGATAGGTGCTTACACGTGCCATTTTAGTTTTATTTAATTGAGTGTATAGATTAATTCTGGTTTGTAAATAATGATCCAGCTTTTCAACATTTTGTTTCAGACCTTCGTCAGCCTTAAATGTTTTGACAACTTGCATAAATTGCTCTTTCGTTTCAAATAGCATGTGCCAATTCAGAAACGTTGTATTGCCGCGACTTTCAAATGTGATAGTAGCCGTAAATTTTGGACTTGATACATGATCGTAAACGATCTTCTTGTGTTTTATAATTTCCTTGAAGACATTTTTGTTTTTATAGTCTGTCCCGTCAGGCCCATGCATTACTAAATCCCATTCGCCACCTGATTTCAAATCCATTTTAGAGATGGTATTTGTAAATCCATTTGGGCCCCACCAGTTCTTAATATGATCAGCATCAGTCCAAACCTCCCACACTAGTTCAATTGGTGCGTTGAGTAAACGAGAAATATTTATTTCACGATCGGCAGTATTACTTTTTCCGTTTTGCATATTTCTTTGATTTTTGAATTTTAGCGAGATACAACTCCAACGAGTCAAGTTTGCTTTCCCAATGTTTACGGTATTGTTCAATCCATTCTGAGACTTCATTCAATCCATCAAGTTTCACTTCGCAGTATCGTTCCCTACCCTGTTGTGAAATGGTAATCAATCCGCATTCATTGAGAATCTTCACATGAAGCGAAACGGCCTGACGACTTACATTAAATTGGTCGGCAATCGTATTGAGATTAAGCGATTGTTTGGCCAGCATGCCTATGATTTGCCTTCTTGTTGGATCGGCTATAGCCTGAAAAACGTCTCTCCTGATTTCCATAATAAATGCGCAAGTATCTGCTTGCAAATATATAGGCAAGCAAGTACTTGCGCAATATATTTTTAATAATTTTTAGAAAAGAACAGGATACCGGGAGATTTTATCCTGAAGCCTGAAGGTGACTAGAAGCTTTGTATATCAAATGGATGGTGAATTGCCTGCTTTAATTTTGATCTTCTGAGTTCAAAAACTGGATCTCAGTATTTAGTAATCCTGGTTTTAAAACAGGTTGTTCACCAAACTCCATTGTAGCCTGCAAGGCAGCATCATAGGATTTCCATTCCGGTAAACCTTTACCGTTAGGATTTCCAGTTTTGATGAAATTGATCCAATACGAGGACATGTATTTCTCAACACCATAGTCCTTGTTTGTCCATGGACGATCCCAGTACTTTAAAGTATGCAATGCAAAGGGTACTTCGGAAGTATGGAATGCACCATAATTTGGAAAATCAGGTTTATCCGTTGGCACATAACTAAATTGATAGAGATAACTCTTACTGGTGTTATATAAGGCCCATTGATGATCAGGTAGTGCAGCAAATTGCATTAGGCCAAGTTTGGTCTGTGATAGTTTCGCTTCTTCATCTGAACCAGCGGGAAAGATTTTAAAAAAAACATCTTTCTTTTCTCCATATGTCTTCTCAGCAAACGCAACGAAGTCTGACTGCGACATGGGAGCCCCCATTAAGTTTCCATCCCCCATTACCCATCCAGCCATCAGCGTTACATCATTGTGTTTCTTTGATTCAAAAATTGTTTTCATATCCTGAGGCAAAAAATATCCATCGATGATGGGAGCAAAAGTTCCAAATGGAAATGTATTACCTAACCCTAATACACTATCGGCTGAGAGTGTACGTAATCTTTTAAGATCACCTGATTTTTGTGAAAGACTGGCTCCTGCTTTTTCTCCTTCGTCAAGTTTGCGTGACATACGACTGAAGGATGCTCCGCTTTGTGCTATGGCTCTGTGAAAGAGACCCTTTGCTAATGGAGAAGCTACCAATGCCTGAACACTCATCGATCCTGCAGATTGTCCAGCAATGGTTACATTGTTTGGATCTCCACCGAAAGCAGCGATGTTGGCTTTGATCCACTGAAGGGCTGCTAGCTGATCAAGCAAACCATAGTTACCAGAAGCATGATACTTCGATTCTGCTGTCAGCTCAGAATGTGACAGAAAACCAAAAATTCCAAGTCTGTAGTTGATGCTAACATAAACAATACCTTCTTTCGCAAAAGCCTCACCATCGTAGATTGGGCATGCTCCGGATCCCGAAAGAAAAGCTCCACCATGAATCCACACGAATACAGGTTGTTTCTTGCCTTCATTTTTTACGGGCGACCAAATGTTCAGATATAAACAATCTTCACTAAGTGGCTTGGCAGGTGTAATAAATTCCTGACTCCACATCATAAAGGGAACAGGGTTATTTTGCATCGGGCTTGCCGGAAAGCTAGTGCACTCCTTAATTCCTTTCCACGATTTAAGCGGTTGAGGTTCTTTCCATCGAAATTCACCAATCGGTGGAGCAGCAAATGGAACACCTTTGTAAATGGCGATTTGTTTATCGGAATTGTACATTCCTGAAAGTGAACCATTCGCAGTTTTGACTACGGGCACCGACTCTTTAGAAGGTTGAGCCAGAAGTGTAAGTGGAAAAAGTAAGATCAGAAGAAACCGCATGCGATTTAGATATAAAGGTTAGTCATACATCGTCCATTCATTCATGGAAGATGTATGAATATATACTTCTTCTTATCCGAATACAACTAAAATTTACGCAGGCAGCCACACATTATTATCGATTAATATCGAAAATCACGTCACCCAATTGGCGGGATGGATTTTGCTTCGTTTTTTTGCGACTGAGTCTTGTCAAACCATCAGAAGCATTTCCTTGCCGTTCGAAAATTCATCGGTAACGTTCTTCATCATTACATTGTCTTCTGCGCTAACTCACGTTACATTGGTGTAAAACAAACTCTGTAACCATGAAAAAATTATTACTTCATTTCGCTGGTGCGATGGCATTGATTGCATTGACATCAGTATGTTTAATAGCACAAGGTATCACAACACCAAGAACTCCAAGCCCAGCTGCAACTGTTTCTCAAACGATCGGGATCTCTACAGTCACTGTAAAATATTCTCGTCCTAAAGTAAATGGTCGTGAAGTGTGGGGCAAGCTTGTTCCTTATGGTTGGAATGTGCAAGGCTTTGGTAATGGCAATTCCGCACCATGGCGTGCCGGTGCAAATGAAAATACAGTCATTCAATTTTCACATGCGGCCAAAGTAGAAGGACAATCTTTGCCCGCAGGTTCTTATGGATTATTCTTTGTTATCAATGAAGACAATACAGGAGAAGTAATCTTATCAAAAGATTATCGGTCATGGGGAAGCTTTTTTTATGATCAAAAACAGGATCAGTTAAAAACTAAAATCCAAGTGCGTTCAAATTCCAATACAGAACTGCTTACATACGATTTCATAAACTTAACCAAGACCAGTGCAGAGCTAGTATTGAATTGGGAGAAGAAACAATTTCCTGTAAAGATTGAATTTGCTGTCGATGAAATTGTAATGGCAAATGGTGACGCGGAATTGAAAGGACCTATTGGATTTAATCCTCAAGGATTTATCAGTGCTGCTAACTATGCTCTTCAAAATAATGTAAACCTTGATAAGGGACTAGTCTGGATTAATCAAGCTCTTCTACAAACTAAAAACTTTCCTGCACTCAATGTTAAGGCCGGGCTTTTAAAGAAGTTGGGGAAAACAGAAGAATCTGACAAGATATTGAACGAAGCAATTGCCGGAGCAACGGAAGTAGAGTTGAATGCTTATGGGTATCAGCTGATCAATCAAGGCGAGAATGACAAAGCCATTGAAATCTTAACTACGAATACCAAACGCTTTCCAAAAAGTGCCAATGCTTGGGATAGTCTTGGTGAGGCATATGCGCTTAAGGGTGACAAGGACAATGCTGTAAAGAATTTCAAAAAATCGCTTAGCATGAATCCAGCGGCCAATGTAAAGGCCAACTCAGAGAAATATCTAAAACAGTTCGGAGCAATGTAAAAATGGTATAAAGAAGAATGGTTCTTGCTGGTTTAATATAAAAGCAGCAAGAACTTTTTTATTGCTCTTTATCGGTAATGTTAGATAGTTTGAAAACGCGTTGCAATTCTAAATTAGTAGATATGATTATATTTAAAGGATTATTAGAATTCATATGCATGATATTCAATTGAAGTTGAATAATAACGGCCGCGGAGCATTTGTCATTGAAGAAGGAGTTGAAAAGCTGGCCGAGATGGTGATTGCAATAGCAGGTGACAACTTAACTGTATTCCATACCCAAGTGGATGATAAACTGAAAGGGCAAGGCATTGCATCTGAATTATTATCGACAATGGTGCAGTATGCCAGAACACATAACAAGAAAGTAATTGCGTTATGCCCGTATGTTAGCGCACAGTTCAAACGCCATCCGGAACAATATGCTGATATCTGGAATCAGACATGGCATGTATAATATTAGTCTGTATAAAAAATAAAGCTACCGAGGGTAGCTTTATTTTTTTGCATAGGCATTAAGTATGCGCTCAATCTACTTCACATTAATCCGTATTCCTTCCGAGTGACTGGCAAACTCCGGAGCGTACATGCATTGAATGTTCGTTACGCCATTCGAGAAATCACCTTTTTGCGATACACGTAAGTCGTATTCAAATACATAGGTTCCCTTTGATAAGTATCCAATAAAAAAGTTGGTCGCAAGATCGCGTGTACTCTCATAATAATACAAACCATCCTGGTAACGATAAGTAGAGAGTGTCGATACAGGTTCGAGTCCGGCAGCACGCATATCTTTTAGGTGCACATATTCCATTTCACGATCGACACGAAGCTCAATTCTTACTTTCACAAGATCACCAATCTGCAAAGGAGATTTTTCAGTGATCGGGGTTATCACAGGTCCGCGATCCGTGTTCTGCTGTTTGAAGAGTTGCTTCGTCAGTTTCAATGGCGTTTCCGCTGGCGTGATTTTATCGAGCTGTTCAAAGTATTGCCAGTACGCTGCGCCCCATGCAACACCTTCATCGCTTTTTGAAACAGTAATCTTACCCATGCCGGAATTAATTTCATTTGCCTGCCATGCGGTTTTGAAATAGCCGGTACCGGCTTCCACTTTAGTATTCTCTCGTTTTGCTGGATCGATCGTTTCGTTTCCAACTTTGATATCAACCAATTTTGAATTTGCTAGCACATCAGTTCCTCTTCGCAAAAGAGCATAACACGCTTCGGTCGTAGCCTTTGTGGTTTTCCAATCCTGCGCTTGTTTTTGCTTGAGCAACCATACTTTCAACTCTTCAACTGATTTCAGATCACTGGCCACTTCATCATACACTTCAATCATCAAAGCCTGTGTTTCGATGGGCGCCTGGTACCAGTAATATCCGTAATCATTTTTCCAATACATTCCCATTTCTTCTGAACGCAATGCCCGCTCATTGAATGATTTAATCATGGCCGTTGGAGTTATCTTATCACCAAAGCGATGCAAGGCTAGCGATGTCATGCCTTCGAGGTAAAGGTTTTTCACTAACCAATACTTTTTCGCCTGACCCAGATAATATTGAAAAGCTTCGTTTACATTTTCCGGTACAGTAATGTCTTTGAAATAGCTGCGTGTATAGAGGTAATGAATCTGAACATAACCAATGTGTTTATCTTCTAACTTAATTTCACCACGCTTCGCCAATGCCTTTAACCGATCATAATCATCTTTCACCTGGCGATCCAGGTAACCAATAGCACTGTTCACCATATTCCATGTTCGCGCTTCAGTTCGAACGGATTTCACACCCAACACATCTAAATGACCTATGCCACTAATGATGTGTTGCGTCATGTAACGATCTTCGGGGAAGCCTGGGAACCAACTGAATCCACCACTCGAGTTTTGAGCCTTTACTATTTTATCAAGCGCACGTTCCTGTTCATTGGCCATTCGGTTTAAGTCGAATAGCAGACCAACATTACGTTTGCGCTGCGATTCATCTTTAGCATGTAGTACCCAAGGTGTTTCTTCCAGCAATGCTGATTTCAATTCTTGATTTTTCTCCAGGTTAGAAAGCAAAGCATCAGGTTGAATATTCTTCCAGGTATCAAATACTTGTTTGATGCGGGGGTTAGAATTGGCAATGTGCGATGCAATACTGTTTGCATAAAATTTACTAAAAGTTTGTTCTACACAATCGTATGGGTACTCCATCAGATAAGGTAATGCCTGAATAGCATACCATGCAGGGTTAGAGGTGAACTCCAATGTGAAGCGATGATGACGAAGTGTTTTTGATTTCGTGTTGAGCAGCTTTTCAAATTTGAACTCTTTGGTTTGTTTGCCCCGTATTGGCAAAGGAAGAGATTCCGTAACCAACATACGGTTTGTCACAACCGGAATGGTCATTTCTTCTCCATCTGAAAAATTTCCAGCTTTCGCTACAACGCGATAGGTTATAGCCTGTAATCCTTCCGGAATTTCAATGCTCCATTCGAGGTTGGCGCTCTGGCGTGATTTCAGTGAAAAAGATTTTGTTTTACCAACGTTCTTCATTACATCATCAACAGGCTTCATCGTGAGCGCATCGAAGAATTCAAGCTGAGCCTGTCCACTGAGTTCAGCATCTACCAGACTACTTACCTTCACCTGAAAAATCATTTTGTCGTTTTCGCGGAAGAAGCGCGGTTGATTTGGAACAACCATCAAATCTTTTTGCGTAACCAAATGATTTATTATCGAACCTGATTTCAAATCAGTTGTATGCGCAAAGCCAAGCATCTTCCATCGTGTTAATGCTTCAGGAATAGTGAAGTTGATGATGATCTCTCCGTCTGCGTTGGTTTGCAAGTGCGGATAAAAGAAAGCTGTTTCATTAAAGTTGGTTCGAACTTTTACCTGTGAGAAATCTTCTTTTTTTACTTCGGGTTTAGATTTATCAGTTTTATAAGCTACATCACCTTTTAAAAATGAAGCATCATCAGCTTCTTGAGCTACTGCCGGAGCAGGAGCTGAATTCGCCATTACCACTTCACTTAATTCAGACTCTTCCGCCTTCTTATTCATTTCGCTTCGAGCCGCGCCAGCCCGAAAGCGTCTGTTTCCATAATAATATTGATAGAAACTATAGTCAAACCAATTGAAGGTATCGAAATAAGCTCCATGTGGTGATCGTGCATGCCCTGGATTCCAAGACCGATCGTAAGGTGTAAGTGATTTGGGATTAAATCCATTCGTACTGTTCCAACCCAGTTGTGAATAATGAGAACCAAAAAAATTAGCATACCAGCTATTGCTTCTGAATTCATCCAGTGATTCATCGTATAAGGTAGCAACCATCTCTGCTGCTACCTTCTCGGCCGACTTACCTTTGATGAGAATTTTCCATTGCTCCTGCTGTCCGGGTTGTAGTTTGTCGCGGAAGCTTTCGAAGGATACATTCAATGTTTTGTTCGAGTATGGAACCGAGATGGTTGAGCTTTGCTTGTAGAGTCGGTTATTCTTAATGAAGGTATAGTGAATTCCCAAATCACCGCGGTGCTCTTCGCGAATAGGAATTTCAAACAAGCGTTGCTCATTATTCAGTACAATCCACTCACTGAATAGTAATGATCCGTCACGTTCGATTTGATACAGTACCCGAATTTTCCTGTCGGTTGTGCCTGTGGCAAACGATGCCTTTTCTCCAGGCTCTGCTGTCAGTTTAACGGGTTGAAAATAATGTACTTGTGGTGTAGGTATGGATTTACCAGCGGGTGCGTACACAGTGAAGTAGGTGACTTCTTTTACTTCTTGTCCGGAAGCATCCAATGCACTGATTTCCAAAACGTATTCACCGACTTTCCATTGACTGAGATCATCCAGTGTAAATGTCTTTTTTAGATTCGTATCAAAATTCAAATTGAATATTTCTTTCGACCGCTCCCATTTAAATTTATTGGTTTCATCCTCATAGAGATCATTTGGAAAATACTGGTAGTATTGACCACGCGTGTAGAGTGTACGATCGGCCTGTTCCCATTGGCGGGAACGAAAAGTTCTCTCGAGAGATTTCAGTTCATAGATCGTTACCTTTCCTTTAGCCGCTTCAAACAGACCCGCAAGGTTAGTTGTCGATATAGAAATTTCTTTGCTGGTGGCTGTAATCTGATCTTTATTGATATTGCCAATGGATGCACTAACCTGCAACGCTTTGTATCCAACTGAAATAAAAGTTGAATTGCTGTGCGTCTCTCCGTTAATATCGGTCACATCAGCGTACACTGTATAATCAAAAATAGGATCGGAAGTGCGATCAACGCTTCGATCCGGAATAGCCTGAAACGCGATCTTGAATTTACCTTGCGCATCAGTTTGCGTTACACCATTTGTAATTTCCATTTCAGCCGAAGTAGGATAGTTACCCCATCGGCACCACCACCAAAAAGGAAAGCGCGCTGCTCGTACAACACGGTAACTTACCAAAGCACCATCGATATTCGCACCGGAGTATGCACGTGCTAATCCTTCAGCCTGAATTGTTTCTTCCAAACGGAAAGAACCTTTCACCGGCTCAAAGCTTACTTCAAATTTTGGTCGCTTGTATTCCTCTACTGAAAAATAAACAGAACCATTTCCATAGTTATCTTCAAGACTCATTTGTCCTGTGAGACCAGTTGATGGTGCTATAAACGTTCCACTAAACGTTCCATATTCATTGGTCGTAACCGATACCTCTCCCCGCTCCTGATGGTTTACATCATACAAGGTAATTGAAGTAGAAAATTTAGCTTGAAGATCGGATGTCTTGCCATCTGTGTTTACTACTAAACCTTTGAAATAAATAGTTTGTCCAGGGCGGTAGATGGCCCGATCAAGAAAGAAGAATGTTTGTAAATGCTTTTGGGGTTCTCCGCTTTTATACTGACTTATAGTACCTCCATAATATTCATATCGATCAATAGGTTCCGTACTAAAGCGATCATCGCCTAAGCGAAAACTTACTGAGAAACTGCGATGATTGTCATTTTTAACGTACGGTACTTTGAAATACCCTTTTGCGTCCGATACAAACGAACCAATCTTAATCAATTCATAATTTTGTTTTTTGTAATTGTACTGATTGGAATAAACATCTGCCAATACCTTAGCTAATGGTTCTCCACTTTGTCTGTTGAGTGTATAAAATTCAGTAGTACCATCTTTTACCGAGCGATGAATGTAACTGATGTTAGTGATGCTGGTAAAGGCATAAGCAAGTCCGTTTGTTGTTGTAATAAAATCAGGCCGGTGACTGAATAGCACCATGTACTCTCCTGGCGGTAAAGCATCGAGCTTCACTTCGATGCTGTGTTGTTGATAATCTTTATCATCAGGCAAAACAAACTTGCCTGACTTCACAGGAGTTTTAGAAACGAAGTACTCAATGAATTTTTGTTCGCGGTCTACGTTATAATTACGATCCCATTTTTTCCGCTGGCTGCTGATCTCTTCACGATTAGTTTTAATGATTCGATAATGTAAGTCGGTAAAGTTTTTATAACGTACTATGCTGCGGAAATTCTCACCCGGCAAATTGGTTTCTTCTATTGATGCGCTGATGGATTTAGTAAGAATATCCTCCTGAAGATTCTCGCACTCAATCGCCCCGTCAGAGTCCGGGAAGCGTTTTTTGGCAGTCTCACAAATTTCAAATGCTTTCTTAAAATCCCATTTGTGATCATCTGATTTCAATGGACTGTATTGTGAACCTTGCTCCATGTAGGTCTGCGCTAACAAATGCGTTACACGAGTAGAGATTGGATGACTTATGAATTGCTGCTCAAGTTGTTCCAGTGCCTTTCTGTACGCTTCATTTTTATTCGCATGGATAAGATTTAGTTTTACGAACGTAAGTCGTTTGATATCAACATCCACCAATGCTTCAGGATCCTTATCGTTAAGGTGAAACTGAATTAATTGCTGCAGTAAGCTGAGCGCATAAAACCTCATTGACAAGGTATCCTTTGTTGTGATGGGGAGCTTGGCAAAGGAAGTGGCTGGCGATAGATACTCTTCCTTGTCGAGTACAAATGCATACACAGGTCGTGTTATAGAAGCTTCTTCACCAGAAGAAAAATCGAGCGCGCGATGAGCCAGGAAATCATATAATGTAGCGCGATAACTTCTGCCCAGTTTATTTCCAGGATAGAGTATTGGTTCGTATAAAGCGATGGAAGTAGCTTTACTTTTTTCGCTTTCCTGTAATGAAAGCTTGTACTGATCAAAGGTCTCATCAACAATTTTATTCAGGCTCCAGGTTTCAATGTCGTCTTGCTGAACATTGGTCACCTCACTTCGCTCGTTAAAACGGTATCGGTTATTCTGATAATACTGCCAGTACATCTCTGCCAGCATGGAATGCAATACAGGTTTCACAGGAAACGCGGATGACTGGGCCTCTTCTCGTAGCTTATTCAGGTTTTTAACGAATGCATTTTCTTCTTTGTAATCAGTAAATTTTAATTGATGAACAACGGCTTTTACTAATTGACCGGCATTTTGCTCTTTTTTCGCCTGCTCATAAATTGTGTTGACCACTTTTAAAGCAGATTCAGGTAATCCTTTGTTTTCAAAATCTTTGGCCTCTTGCCAGGCCTTCTCATAATTATAGGGCGTCATTGTTTGGGGTTTTTGCTGGGTATATGCCATCTGAAAGGCGAATGCTATGGATAAAATCAAAAATGTAATTTTCATGAGTTTGTTTTTTTTAAGAAAGCATGTCCTTTAACCGCACATCGGGAATACATTTCCCTTGATCAATTCTATAATAACATTACGATTAAAAGTCACTGGTTAAAGATGCATAAGTTTGGAGATTTCCATACATAATTTTTATGCCAGGTAACATTAATTGCAATTTTATTTAGGAATCAACAATATCTATGTAGAAAGATGTCTGGTAACTAAAAAATAAATACACTTTCCCGCAGATTACGCTGATCAAATACGCGCAGATTTCGCAGATCAGTGTGTATCTAAATTCGTGCATTCGGGCAAAACCATGAACCTGAATGCACCTACTGAAATTATTGCGGATTTAAACTGTGAGATCCGCAGAAAAGAATTTTACCTATAACAACAATGGGCTGCCAGTATAAACCGGCAACCCATCCTCATCCAAACCCAGCCAACGCCTTAGTACATCATAATCACTACTCCCACTTCAAATTTTTAGCATTCCCCTTTACCTTAATGGCTTTGATCATAGACGCATCCAGCATTACATCTTTACTGTCCTGTGGTGTATTTTTTGTGATGAACTCCTGACGTTGTTTGTTCAATGATTGAATCTCAGCCTGAATCTTTGATCTCTCATCAGCCTTTTGTTTTACATATACTTTACGCTGATCAATCGTCATGCTACGCATTTCTTTAGGTAGGTCATCCGTTTTTGTTTCGGTTATCACTTTATCATTGTCTTTAGCCGCATCTACCAAATCCCAACTTGAATTTTTATAGACATGTGAACTTTTTGAAATGGCACGCTCTGCTTTGTTCGCCTGACCATAACTTGACGCGTTATTGTCCTGCACAATTTGCTGCTCCTTCTTGTACGAACCTGTGCTTCCGTAATAAACATAGGTAGTATTTAGTCTGTCATTTAAGGCAGCGATTTGATCATCATAGGGTGTCGGAACATAGACCGTCTTACTATTTTGTTCAATGCTCATAAAAGTACCTCCTGTTAAATCGGCACCACTCTTCCAGTTTGTTTGAATACCTTCATTAAAGTCGCCACAGAAGATTGTGTTTACTACTACACCTTTTTCTTTTGCCGCGGAACATGCCAGTTGATAGGATACACCTCCTTGTGTGAATGGCTCATTGCCCGCAATAAAAATCATTTTCAAATCTGCATTCGAGGCAGACCAGGCCAACTGATTCAACGAAGTCTTAATTACCTGTCCACAAAATTCATTTCCACCATTGGTACTCAGCGAGAACAACTTCTCTGAAATAACATCCAGGTCTTCCGACAAGGGACTCACTTGTCTGATGTATCCCTCTGATGCAGGCAGACCATCATTACCATATTCATACAAGGCAATCTTAATGCTGGGTTGCGTACCATCACCACACTTGGCTGCTGACAATTCATTTACAATCTTCCACAACTGCGATTTGGCCTGATCAATCAGTCCATCCATACTGTTGCTGGTGTCGAGCAGGAGTGCAAGCATAATAGTTTGTCCTTTAACCGGATAGGTCTGATCTTTCGTTTCAGATTTGTAGCCCGATGTAAAACTCATTAAGAGCAAAGCGATGGAAAACACGAGTGCTTTCGGAATGATGCTGGAGTACGTTAATGGCTTCATAATATTCTGTGTTTGTTTTGGTAAATTTTACGTGAAAAAACCGGAGATGATACCTAAACTCCGTGGGTCATGACATCCACTTAGGGAAAGTCACGAATGACTGGGTGAACCGGTAAAACTTGAGGCAGAGTCTGAAAATCAATAAAAATTATAGTGTTAACTTTCCGTTCTTACATTCAGACATGGTTCAAAAGCTATTTATCTATTGTTTCCTCGGTACTATTCTTCTGATGGCAGGCAATTGTTTTGCACAGAAGGATAAGAAGGAGTCGTATAAAAGTCTGAAGAGCCGATCTACTTCAACGGAGGCCTCGCAATTACTAAACGAAGCCGAAGCATTGAAAAATAAAAATCCAGATGCAGCGCTCAATAAAGTAAAGGAAGCCCTGGCAATGAGCATTGCCCAAAACGATGATTTCAATGAAGGAAGATCGTATATCCTGCTAGCAGAAATCAATGAAGGAATTTTAGAATGGAAGCTTGCGTATGAAAATTATCTGCGGGCCTATGAAAAACTTTCACCATCCGCCACATCACAATACATAACAACATTGAAAGGTCTTGGCAACACATGTCTTAAACTTGGCAATTACGAAACGTCATTACAATATTATCAGCAAGGCTTGTCGGTTCGGTTGAACAGCGCTCAACAAATGGAATTTCAAATTGCTATTTCGGAAGTGTATTACCAGATGGGTAATTATGAGGAAGCAATGAAGGTATTGGAGAAAACGGCACAATCCGGGAAGGTTGCCCATCCGCAGCTTGAAAATCAAGTTACAAAAGTGTCTGCCCGTCAAAATGAATTGAGTAAAACACAAAACCTTTACGATAATTCTCTGAATACCATTCGCAGTGGACAAAGTGTAAGTCCGCAAGAACAACAATCGGTGCAGGAAGCAAAGGAAGAAATTTCAGATGTGTTGCAAAATAAAAAACTATACGATGATGAAATCGATTTGCGTAAACAATCCATTGAATATAATTTGGAATCAAAAAATCTTGCTGAGGTAAGTAAAGATAAAGTGGCCATTAGTAAAAGCCTTGATGCGAAAGGTGAAACCTCTGCTGCTATCAAAGAAGCGGAAGAAGCTGCTCACATTGCCGACACCATCGACAACCCCAAAGAACAAGCCAACGCGTTTCGCTCACTTGCTAACCTTTATGAAAAAAACGGGCAGGCAAACAAAGCGCTTTATGCCTATAAGAAATATAGTGACGCCATGGATCGAAATGAAAAATTAAGTGAGAGTCGGCTAACCGAAAAATCCGAACTCATCCGAAAGCAAAAAGATATTGAAGAGTATACCAAAGACGTATCCATTGGCCAGCGTGAAGAAACCATTGAACAGGCAACCGTCTTCCGGCAGCAACTTATCATTTATGGATTGTTGGGCATCATCATTATCATTGGCGTTACCTCTTTCTTTATTTACAAAAATGCGCAAGCCAGCAAACTTGCTAACAGGTTACTGGCACTTAAATCTTTGCGCGGCCAAATGAACCCGCATTTTATTTTCAATGCATTAAATTCGGTCAATCAGTTTATTTCCCAACAAGATGAGCGAACCGCCAATCGATTTCTATCAGAGTTTGCGTTGTTGATGCGACTTGTACTTGAAAATTCACAAGAAGATTTTATCCCCTTACAAAAAGAACAGGAGATACTTTCTTTATATCTTAAATTGGAACACTATCGGTTTAGAGACAAATTTGACTATGAGATAAAAGTGGATGAGGCAATTAACACCGAGGCGATTCAAATTCCGCCTATGTTGATCCAGCCCTATATAGAAAACGCAGTATGGCATGGGCTCCGATACAAAAATGAAAAGGGAAAACTGCTTCTTCATTTTTATAAACAAAATGGAAATCTGGTGGCCGAGATTACAGACGATGGTATCGGACGCAAGCGATCTGCCGAACTAAAAACAGAGAATCAAAAGAAGCACAACTCTACCGGATTAAAAAACATTGAAGAACGCTTGGCGATTATCAATAAAGTGTACAAGCTAAACTACCGGGTACAGATTGAGGATCGCCTGGATAATGGAACACGGGTGAGTGTATACTTACCCGTTACAAAACAAAGTTAAGATGATGAAGGCCGTAATTATCGATGATGAAGAAGACAGTCGGAAAATTCTGGCGAACTATTTAGCAAAGTATTGTGCGGACGTAGAGGTGTGTGGCTTTGGTGAATCCGTAGCAACTGGTAAGGAAGCTATTCAGAAACATAATCCTGATGTCGTATTCCTTGATATTGAAATGCCGTATGGTAATGGCTTCGATCTTCTTGATAGCATAAAGGACATTACATTCGAAACCGTATTTGTTACTGCCTTTGATCATTACGCCATCCAGGCACTGAACCAAAGCGCGTCCTATTATTTATTAAAGCCCATTAGCATCGATGAACTCATCAATGCTGTTGACAAGATTCGTAAAGAACGTAACGAAGCAAACAACGCGCGACACAGCAAGGTGCTGCTTGATAACATACACACTCCAGTCAATCAAAAGATCATGCTACCAACGATGGAGGGCTTTGAGATTGTAACCATCAACACCATACTCTACTGCGAGGCCGCTGACAACTTCACGCGCTTTTATCTCGATGGAGTTGCAACACCGCTCCTCATTTGCAAAACATTAAAATATTTTGAAGAAATTCTCAAAGAGCATCGCTTCCTTCGCATCCATCGCTCTTATTTAATCAATCCGGATTATGTTATTCGCTACACAAAAGGTAAGGGTGGATCGGTTACGATGAAGAACAATAAGGAACTTGAAATGTCTGCCGAAAAGAAACAACAGTTTTTGGGGATGTTTGAGAAGTAGTGCGATTGCTTTGTAATTACCATTACTGGAAGTTATGCTGATAAACTGAATCGAATATCAGAACACAAAAGCCACAACCGAATACGAAATCACATTCCCTAAACCATGGGCAATCCAGCCAGGGATAATGCTTCCGCTGGCATATTTCTCTTTTACATATCCGATGGTCCAGCCGGCAAGCGTAGAGAATATAAAGATAATGGTCAATGGAATAAATGTGGTTTTGGTTAAGGCCCAAAATAAGATGAGGTGAATGATTCCGAAGATGAGGGATTGAACAACATTGCCCCACGTAAAACCCATCAGGTTGATGAATCTTTTCGCAATAAATCCTCTGAAAAGAATCTCTTCTGACAATGACGTTTTTAACAAGGCAATGATGAGCAGGATTAAAACCGAATTGCCGGTAAAACCCAATAGTCGTAGTTTGCCAGTAACGCTGCTGGGCGAAAACATAATGGCCTTTATGCCCTCATAGTAATAGCATAGTCCAATTCCCGTGGCAACAAAAAGCAACGCAATAATGAGTATATATAGAACTGATTTACCAGTGGGTTTATATAAGCCTATGTACTTAAAAAAAGTAATGCTTTTATCTTTCCGGAACAGAAAAAAAAAGAATGGGATAAGTGCAAAAGCCAGAAGTTGAAGAAGCGCAGAAATGAATTCGTTTAAGACCTGTATCATAGTGAATAAACGTTCAACTAATATAAGTGCTTGAAAGCAATATTACCAGAGGTTACTGATGATTGGTTTTAATCCCCTTCAGAGTTAGCCACGCTTTAGCTCGCGATGACGGAACTTCAGAGATTATTTTAAGGCAACCCCTCCTTATCCAACATCACCTTAATCTCCTTATTCTTATTCCAGAATTTCGCCTCAATGTCCTGCATTATTTTCTTGAATCGCGGATCGTGTTTTATGTTATCTACACTGGGATCTTCTTTAACAAGCAAAATCCAATAGATGAAATTATCATCTTGTGAAAACAACGTTAAATGTTCAATGGCTTTTTCAGTATTGTTGCGATATGCATAATACAGCGCCAGATACATTTGCTTGTAAAGGGTGCGGTTTCCATCTGTGAAATCCTTAAAATATTTAAGGTATGTCTCCGATTTTTCGTGCTGTCCCACTTTCGAAAACACAATTCCAATATCCAGAAAATCTTGCTGAAAAAGATCCATCTGATACGCTTCTCTTAACAAAATAAACTTCTTATAATATCGATATGCACTTTCATAATCCCGCATGGTGTAACATATCCTGGCTACTTCTTTCACAATATCGATGCGAGTGGTATCCTTATCTAATTTCTTAATGAGTTGCTCACGGGTAAGTTTAAGATCATTATTCCTGGCGTAACGAAAAATAATACTAACGTAGCTTGCGAAATAACTCTTTGGATCGTATGCGAGCGAAATATCCATATATTTTAAAGCATCATCCACAAATCCGGCTTGCATCAAAGCATTACTCAAATGAAAATACTTGAAGCCTATCATTGCTGAATCGTACGAGGGAAGCTCAATCAGTTTGACACCCTTTAATGCATACTCAACATACTTGGCAGGATTGGAAACATAGATGCTATAAAACTCCGTAAGAAAGTGAACCGCCAATCCGGCCTTAGGGTCGTAATCCAATGCTTGTTCTAAATATGGAACCGCTTGTTCATATTCTTTCACATGTGCATACGATAATGCTTTTGCAATGAGGCACTCTGTCGATTTAGGTTCGAGTGCCATGGCCTTGTCTGCATAATTGTTAATTTCAGCAGTATACTTTTTCTCGATCTGAAATATATCCAGGTAATAATAAACCATGGTAGCATTCGCATACGCCAAAGCAAATTTGTTATCAAGTTCAATCGCATTTTTAAAATACGGAATGGAGGCCTTCAGACTTTCACCTGTGCTAACGTAAAACAGATCTTTTCCTTTTAGATAGAAATCATATGCCACCAGATTGTCAGTCGGGATTTTCTCTATTTGCTTTTTTGCTTCCGGTGTGATAATCACTTCAATTTCATCGGCAATGTCTTTGGCAATCTCCTGTTGCAAAACAAAGATGTCTTTGGTTTCTCTTCTGTATTGCTTTGCCCACAGATGTTTATCACTGGAGGCTTCAATCAACTGAATATTCAATACAATGTGATCACCGATTTTCTGTCCGCTGCCTTCTACAAAATAGTTTACGTTAAGTTCCTTCCCCATTTCCGGAATCGACTTGGTTGTGTTTCGATATTTTTCTGAAGAAGTTCTGCTGATCACTCTCAAATCTTTCATTTGCTGAAGATTATTGAGTGTTGACTCCATCAAGCCATTAATCAGATAGAGGTTGGATGAATCGTTGCTGTCGTTTTTAAAAGGTAATACAGCAATTGATTTTTCAAGAGAAGAAGATTGGGATGAAGACCATTCCGTATATCCAAACCATCCCGCAGTGAGAGCGGCCAGTAACAATAGTGATCCAAGAATAATGAACTTTCGCTTTCGGCTGGTGTCAACAAATATCTGGGCTGGCCAGTCGTCTGGAATTGAATTCAATTCCTCTTCACTCCTTTTACCAACCTCTCCGGGAGGATAACCATAATATTCGCGGAAACATTTAATGAAATAGGATGTGCTGCTAAAGCCTACCTGATGTGATATCTCTGAAACGTTAAAGAGAGAAGTTCGTAGCAATTCCATTCCGCGTTTCAGTCGTACCTGGCTGATCAACTGGCTCACCGAAAGTTTCGTCAGCTTCTTCACCTTGCGAAGCAGGTTTGACCGGCTCATGTTCATTTCATCCGCCAGTTCCGAAACACCAAACTGCTCGTTTGCCATATTCTTTTCTATTGCGGCAGTAACCTGGCGAATAAATTCAATATCAGTAGGACTAAAATCCGGCATGTCTAAGTCTGAATTATTTTAAAATGAGCAATGAGTTTCCGGCTCAATTTCGAGCATTTGCATCATAGTTTATATCAATGCGTCATATTTTATATGCATTTGCGGATAGTTGATGGTTTTGTCCGCAAAGGTGTTTAGTCGCACCAGCCTGCTCAGGCCAACTTTACATCGTTGAAAAATTCAACATCAGTCGGCCTTTTAATTATTAACCATTTACAATTATGAAAACTCAAAGCACCCTTTCCTTAAAAGCAGCTGTTCAAATTGCTTTTCTGATCGCTCTCTTAATGCCCACTGCTTGCACAGACAAGAAGGCAACGGCCGAACAAGGTCCTGCGTCAACTGCAAAGTCGAATGTTAAGCCTCCGGATATTGACATCCATACAGCAGTGCTTACTGAAAATGCTGCAGCGCTTAAACAACACATAGAAGCCGGCAGTAATTTGAATGAAAAGGATCCTTTCGGTGGTTCAAGTCCATTAATCACCGCAGCTGTATTTGGCAAAACTGACATGGCGAAAATCCTTATCGATGCCGGAGCTGATCTGAACTTTCAAAATAAAGATGGCTCCACTGCATTACATACTGCCGCCTTCTTTTGCCGTCCTGAAATTGTGAAGATGTTGTTGGACAAGCATGCTGACAAAACCATCAAGAACTCTTTCAACTCAACAGCTTATGAATCGGTGATTGTTCCTTTCAAGGATGTGAAGGGAGCTTATGACATGATGGGCACAGTGCTAGCCCCAATGGGGTTGAAGTTAGACTATGTCTACATCGAAAAGACAAGACCTGAGATTGCTGCGATGTTGAAATAAAATACCATCACTAAACACAAACAAAAATGTTAACATCAAGAAGATATGATATTGATTGGGTACGAGTGATTGCTATCGGCTTACTTCTACTCTATCATGTTGCTATTGGTTTTCAGTCCTGGGGTGTGATGATCGGATTTATCGCCACCAAAAAACCCTGGGCGTCATTATGGATTCCAATGACGATGTTGAATGTTTGGCGAATACCTCTTTTGTTTTTTGTATCGGGCATGGGCGTTTACTTTGCCATTCAAAACAGAAACTGGAAACAACTTTTACAGGAACGCGCCAGCAGAATTTTACTTCCCCTTGTATTTGGAATGCTCGCCATAGTTCCGATTAGTACATTGCTTTGGCAATACTATTATAAAATTGACCTGAACTATAATTTCTTTGGCTATAATCCCGGTCATCTTTGGTTCCTCGGAAACATCTTTGTCTATGTAATTGTGTTTGCTCCTCTGTTCTTCTATTTGAAACAAAATGAAGATGGACACCTTGTTACATGGATTAAAAAGATCTTTAGCACTCCATTGGGTTTGCTCCCTGTCATCGCGGCCTTCATGGTTGAAGCAATACTGGTTAATCCAAATCCATACGAAATGTATGCCTTGACGTGGCACGGGTTCTTCCTGGGATTACTGGCGTTTTTCTTCGGCTTTTGTTTTGTTCTGAGTGGTGATTCCTTTGGGAAAATGATAGTGAAATGGCGATGGATGTTTTTAGCAATTGCTGTTATGTTGTACACGTATCGGTTCTTTCAAGTTCAAATGCGAGTGCCTAGCTACCAGTTGGCGATCGAATCGAATTTCTGGATCATCTCAGTATTTGCTTTTGCTTCCAAATACCTTAATCGTCCTAGTAAAGCATTAACGTATTTAAGTCAGGCGGCTTATCCAGTATATATTCTTCATATGATCTTTTTATCTCTGGGCTCATGGTTGATATTTCCGTTGGATATTCCTGTTCCTATTCAATTCATTTTGGTTTTATTGTTTACCACCTTGGGATGTTTCATTGTATATGAATTCATCATTCGAAGGATCAATATCATACGGCCTTTATTTGGGGTGAAAATGAAAGACAAGGCGATTACAGTCTCTTATGAAAGCAGCAGTGCGCTGAAAGGTTCTTAACTAATTCTAAAAACAACATTCATGGTCAAGCTCGAAAATGTAACAAAGCGCTTTGGTTCTAAAACGGTAGTGGATAATGTATCATTCGAAATTCACAAAGGAGAATTATTTGGTTTGCTTGGACCCAATGGCGCGGGGAAAACAACAACCATTAACATGATCATCGGAGGGCTAAATCCTGAAAGCGGAAACATCACAATAAACGGTGAGGCTCCCGGAAAACAAAATATCAAACGATTACTTGGTATTGTGCCCCAAACTGTGGCGCTCTATGAATCACTTTCAGCACAACAAAATTTGAATTTTTTCGGGCAGCTTTATGGGCTTAACGGAAATGACTTGAAGGATCGCATCGAACATGTATTTGAAATTGTTAACCTGGTCGAAAGAAGAAACGAGCGTGTCAGCAAATATTCCGGAGGAATGAAAAGACGTTTGAATATTGCAGCTGCACTGCTTCATAGCCCTTCCCTATTAATACTAGATGAACCTACCGTTGGTGTTGACCCACAGTCGCGCAACGCAATTTTTGAAAGCCTTAGGACTTTGAAAAAGGAAGGCTGCACGATTATTCTCACGTCACACTACCTCGAGGAAGCGCAAAAACTCTGCGACCGAGTAGGCATTATGGATGAAGGTAAACTGGTGGCTGAAGACAGTGTCGAAAAACTCATTTCGGATTTCGGGGGCAAAAGTCTCCTGACAGTTGAGACCAGCAACGGCAAGATTAAAATTGAAACGGATCAACCTGTAAAGGAAATCATCCGGATGAATGAAGAGGACACTATTCTCTCTTTGCAGATGGAAAGTCCAAATCTCGAGAAAGCTTTTTTAAACATTACCGGAAAACATTTAAGAGACTAACATGAACGAAATAATAACACTTACCCGAAAGGATCTGCAATTGCTAATGCTGGACAAAACCACTTTGATCCTTACGTTTGCACTACCTATAGTTTTAATTGTATTAATTGGCAGTGTGTTCTCATCATCCTTTGCACCTTCATTAGGAATTACCAGCTACGACTATGCATTTTCAAAAGTAATGTTCTGGGGATTGATTGGAGGTCTTGCCTCTTCTGTAGGATCAATTGCCATTGAAAAAAATTCAGGCACTATGATCCGTCTGCAAGTCTCTCCCATCAGCAAGTTTCAGGTTTTGTTAGGAAAGAGTCTTGCCTGTATAACGGTGTTGATTCTTAGCTCTGTTATTTCCTGGTTGTTCGCCACAGTTCTCTTTGGCATAAAAACGAATTCACTGTTATTCCTTGCTTTAGTTTTGTTGTCCAATGCTGTTTTCTTTGTTGGGCTAATGGCCTTCCTTTCTAGTTTTGTAAAAACAGAACGTGCAGCAGGTGCATTGAGTTGGTCATTATCACAACTGTTGGCTTGGTTCAGCGGCATCATGTTTCCGGTTGCCATAATGCCTTCGTGGATGGTGGCTATGACAAATTTTAATCCATTGACGTGGGCAGTAAACGGAATGGAAATAGCACTTTGGAAGGAAATTACTTTTGACACAATGCTTTTACCTTTGGCCGTACCCGTCTTTGCTGGTATAATCTTATTCAGTCTTAGTGTCTATATATTTCGCTGGACTTCTCAAAAGTGATTTACTTGAATGATATCCATGAGTAAACATCATAAAGAGATTTACTCATGGATATCATTTACCAAAGTGAATATGTACTGAATGAAAATTTAAGCGAGCAAGCCTCACTCGAAGCTTATTCTAACTTGAATAGAGATACTGAATTACCTACACAAGCATCCCTTCCAATTTCGGGCGGTCATCCAATTTATCTTTCGAATTTTCAGCAATGCTGTTTAAAAAACTGAGCGAAATTTTATTACCATCGAATACACACGTTACCTTATCACCATGAATAGCTTCGACAGTTTTCATATTGAGCTGTAAGATATTATCATTAGTCCATGTGGCGGTTGATGCAATTTTTGATGGCGGTAACTTTACTTTAGGTACAAAAGGATAGGCTAGACTTTCCTTATTTGTCGCCCAACTCTCCCATCCGGATTGAATCGTCTGCTTTCCATTTGTTGAATCGAGTTGTAATACACAACCCTTTTCTGAAAACTGAAATTGTATTCCGGTAATATTATATTCATTTGTATCGAATTTCCATTTTGCCATGTTGTATTTTTTGGAAAGCGAAGAACTGACTGAACCTTTGACAACAGGAAGAATAAGTCCCGCTATATCAGTTTTCAATTTTCTTAACTCCTCTGCATTTTCCGGTAATGGAGAAGATTGCATGGAGGGCAAAAGATTTTCCCACATGATGGTCATCTGCTTTTGCATATCCCAACTTTCACTTGTCACTATCAACACTGCATCATGTTGAGGCATCACTACACAATACTGACCAAAGGCGCCATCACCTCTAAAGAATCCAGGCTTGCAACGCCAGAACTGGTAGCCGTATCCCTGGCTCCAATCGCTATCTCCTGTATTGGAACTGGTCTGGTAACTGCTGGCATCATTTACCCATTCTTCTGCTAGAATTTCCTTTCCATTCCATTTTCCTTTTTGCAAATAAAGTTGACCTAGTTTAGCAATGTCTTCTGTCTTCACACGTAATCCCCATCCTGCAACGTTCAATCCCTGCGGAGATTTCTCCCAATCGTGATCGTTGATTTCAAGCGGTACAAATAATCGCGGGGTAAGAAAAGTTTCCAGGTCTTGTCCTGTGACTTTTTTTACGATTGCACCTAACATATAAGTAGCACCTGTATTGTAAAGAAAATGAGAACCTGGTTTGTGCTCAACAGGAAGGGACAAAAAGGTTTTCGTCCAGGTAGCAGTGGCTTCTCGCATCTTGGGTGTTGTATCTTCTGCGTGACCTGTATTCATGGTCAGCAGATTCTTTACTTTCATTTCCTTGAGGTTGTCGCTGATTTCGCTGGGCAATTCATCCGGAAAGAATGAGATGACCGAATCATTCACATTTACCTTTCCATCTTTTACAAGTAAACCAATAGCTGTACTCGTAAAACTTTTGCTCAACGAATATAAGGTATGTTTATAATTCGCATCAAAGGGTTTCCACCAACCCTCTGCCACTACATTACTATGGCGCAGCAACATAAAGCTATGCCATTGCAAACCCGATGTCTGCGCAGCACTTATAAATTGTCGAATGGCCGCAGACGAAATTCCTTGTGATTCCGGACTCATGCGGGTAAAACCGTTTGAGATTGGATCAGGCCAGAAATCATTGGCTTTTGAAAGTAAGGGGAACATCCCAAGTGTAAAAGCTGCAGCACCGCTACGCTTTATAAAGTCTCTTCTGTTTGTTTGCATAATCTATTGGGAAGATACAATTAAAATTAAATTGTCTTTGCTTCATCATGGGCTAAAATCGCAAAGATTAACTTCAAAAGAGAGTAATCAAATTGAACTGCTTTTCAATCTGCGCCAATAGCGAGGAAAAATCCAATACACTCTCCCGCAGATTACGCGGATTGAAATCCCCGCGGATCTCGCAGATCAAATTGCATTTTTATTCGTGCATTCGTGGCAAAGTAATCTCTCTCCCAAGCGCCAACAACATCACTTTTAAAATTTTACATTATTCGGTAGCTTCCGTTTCAACGTTCCAAAAAATGAGATTCCTATTCGTCATTGTTAATCTACTGAAGTTGGTATTGTTTATCTTTTTTCTTGTAATTAACATAAACGATGAAGGTTCACCAGGCTGGGCATTCCAGCATATCGGTTTCTTCTGGATGATGTTCTTGATTTTTTTACCACTATCCTTTTTTGAAAAATCACAATTCATTAGCCGTGGTGTCTCCTACCCTTACCAGTATATTGCTTTGGTGATTGTGTTGCTCAATCTGATTCCAATATCGTTGGGCAATTCGATTACAAAGGTCTACATCGTTACACAATGCCTTGGAATTGCATTAATTGTATTGGAGAGCGTGCTTTACTTCAAACCACGAGTTTTAAAGTAAGCTGGTACTATCGATCTTTGTGTAGAGAAAAAGTCACAGTTGTGGAGTACCAATTGCTCATTTCTTTCGTTATGCAAAAGATAAAGTGCATCCAATCCTCTGGCCATCGTGGAGGTGAACAAAGAAGGATGGCATGCTCTTTTCTATAGCGAGTTCGATAATAACTAAAACAAATAATGATGCTTACCATCCGAAATTCATCCAAACTGATCGTATTGGCCTTCGTTTTAATCAGCGCCTTTGGCTGTCAGAGTAAAAAGAAAGCCATGCAAGCTTCCAATGCCGCAGCAGAAAAAGCCAGAATTGAGCGCGAGGCAGCCGATAAGAAAGCTGATGCTGAATTATTAGCAGCAAGAAAAGCAGAAGAAGATAAAGCAAAATGGGAAGCGGAGCAGCGTGCAAAAGAAACTGAAAGTCGATCCAGTACTCCAGCCGTGAAGGTAGGTCAATACTTTAGTTCAATATCAGGTTCAAGTAACGTGGCTTCTGCTAATGCAAGCATAAACGAAGCGCTTACCTTATTTGCTTCTCCTGCAACTCCCGTTTTTATTGTGATCAGCGAATCGGGTGGCCAGAAAGATTACGATAAACCAACAACGATCAAAGATTACCTTAACTATCTTAAAGATCAGAAGAAGAATATCAATTCTGTTTCAAGTGTTAAGACGGATGGTAATGGTAAGATTACGGAGTTGGAGCTGAAGAAAAATTAAGTTTAAGTTCCAGGTTCAATGTTTCAAGTTTATTTAGAGTTCACTTTTAAATACAATTTCAATGTTCAATAATAATTATAAATTCCGGTTTCTATTCCTATTCAGTCTCGCGCTAAGCGGAACCCTATTTGCACAGTCAGATGATGTGAGTCCTGAGCGTAAGCAAGCGATTGATTCGCTCGCATTGGAGAAAGTGCGTGACTTGAGTAAATACATCAGCATCATTGGCAACAAGAAGACTGCTTTTTCAGAAGCTAGTCGTGTGATGGATAGAGCTGAAGAACTCTTCTCTCCCGGTAGTGAAATGGGTGTTTCAAATTTGAAAAGCAAAGAAGTGAATTATTACAAAGTTCGTAAATACTTTGAACGCTTAATGGCTTTGAACTATGACCGTGTTTCCATTAAGTGGTATGATATACACTACATCAGCGATCTGGAAAGACAACCAGATGGTCGCTATGTTGGAGTTGTTACAATCTATCAGAGGTTCGAAGGCGAATCTGATGATGGCATGAAATACAAAGACACTACAAAGAAAGACATTACCATATATGTAGAGCGGAAAAAAACTCAGATACAAGGAAGGACGATTGAGTTTTGGGATGTATTGCTTGGGGATATACGGGTTACGGAAACTGGTGTGTAGTTCGTTACCAGTAATCGGTAATCAGTGACTTGGGTTTTGAGATTGACACTTTACTCTAAATAATGATACAACATTGAAGTATATTTTTTTAATGATGCTGGTCATAAGCTATTGTTCTGTGACTGCGCAGATTGTGGGAGACATGGATGATAGCAAACTATACGCTGAATCAAAACAGGTCAACCAGTTTTTTAGAAGATTCAATGGCGAAGAGAGCGAGAAAGGAGATCGCTATTATCCTAAGGATAAACAATACAGAAGTACGAAACTAAGGAAGAGCTATCTCGGAATGTTGTTTGATGAACGTAACAATGGGATAAGTTCTTCGCTCAAGACAGAATTCGTAAAATATGTATTGGATAAGGGTGATGCATCCGTGCTCAATTTCCATGAGGGTGATTGGTTTTCAGAGGTGCACACTATTTTCACGATGAATGGGGTAAGCCAATCCATTACCTTATACATGGAGCTTGAAAAAGATCACCTCGGTTATAAGTGGGTAATCAGCAAAGTACATGCTGATATGTTTGACCCTTACTTTCAACGCGACACTACAAAGATTGGCCGGTTTCTTCATCCTTTAAGTCATGAATTGGATTTCATGAATTTGAGAAAGGCGTTTGCCAATACAGATAGTGTAAGTCAGTTTACTGTGAAGCGGTTTGCGCCAGATCATCTTTCTGTTTTTCTATATGAGATCAAAAAAGGAAATTTGAAATTCAAATCAGTGGATGAAGTGAAGTTTCATTTCTTCCAGGTTGACGGTTGGTATTTTGAGCTTTCACAGTTTAACAGACCGGGCTACAATACAGGCTGGCTAATTTCAAATCTTGTGAAGCTGAACAATGATGCCGAGAAAAAACTAATGCTAAATTATTTATATAATTGATCTGATCTTAGTGATCCTTTATGTCATAGAGTCTTCGTGGCAAAACGGTTCGCCACAAAGACGCGAAGTCACTAAGAAGCACAAAGTAACACTTACAATGACATGAGGTACATTATGAAACCATATAGACTTTTAATTACCTCTTTTGTATTGCTCTTTCTCCTTTCATTTGGTGTCGATGCGCAAACCAAAAAGAAACCCGTAAAGAAGACTGTTCAAAAAACGCAGCCACAAAAAAAACAAGCACCTCAGAAAAAGCCTGTCACTAAAACTACGCCACCGTCAACACCTGTAGTTCGCACCGTAAACGCTGCGGAAGATGAAAAGCGTGTGCGGGATATCGTTGCCTTTCTTCAATATTTACTAAATACACTCGGCAGCAGCAGTACATCCACGCGCGATAAAGAAGTGCTCGTCAAAGAAAGCTATTCCAAAATTTTCAGAGACGCTAAAGTGCAGATTGAAGATGATCTGGATGAAGAGCGAGTAGTGGTTACTAACAAAGACATTGTACCCTATTTAAAAGACGTTGATTTCTTTTTTAAGGATGTGAAGTTTGAATTTACTATCGAAGACATTAAGAGCAGTACTCTAAAGACTGGTGAACTTTTCTATAAAGTTTCCACGAGGCGTGTATTGAGCGGAACAACAACCGATGGGAAAATAATCACCAACACAATACCACGTTACATTGAAGTAAACTTTCAGCCTGACGTTCAGGATCTGAAAATCGTAAGCATCTATACCAACGAATTCAATGAGAAGGAAGCGTTGACTAATTGGTGGAATGAACTTTCTGTTGAATGGCAAACCATTCTACGAAAAAAATTGCCGAGCACTAGCACGGCTGATAGTTTGAACATCAGCGAAATCAAAACGATTACATCTACTGAAGAACTTGATCTCAGTAACAATGTAATGATTCAAGACATAGAGCCTTTATCGAGACTTCTCAGTTTAAAGTCTCTTAGCCTCTACAATACAAATATGAAAGACCTCACTCCTATTCGCAACCTTACTGAACTAGAAATGCTCGATATAGCGAGGACAAAAATTTCAGATCTATCGCCATTGAAGTATGCAAACAAATTAACGAGTCTCGATATTCGTCATACATTGGTCACGGATATTTCCATTGTCGAGAAAATGCCGTTGTTGCAAAACCTGTACATAAGCGAGACACCCGTGCGCGATTTCACAAACATTGCATTGCTCACCGAGTTGAAGAATGCAGATCTCGCTAATACAAAGATTTCTGACCTGACTCCTTTTGAAAATCTAATAAACTTAACGGGGTTGAATCTTTCCGGAACATCGATTCAGGATTTAAATCCATTAAAAAATCTTAAGAAGTTATTGACACTTGATATTGATAGCACACGCACCAGTAATATTCAGACACTGAGTAATCTTGAAAGCCTTATTGTATTACATGCTAATTATACCTCCGTTGCAAACCTGATGGCCTTGCAGAAGTTATCACACCTTGAAAAAGTCTATGCTGATCATAGTGGTATTAACAGAGAAGCGGCTAATAGTTTCCTTGCTGTCCAGCCGAAAGTGCAAGTCATTTTTGATTCTGATAATTTACAAAGCTGGTGGGATACACTTTCTCCAGAATGGCAAGATGTATTGAGTAAGGCGGCAAAGGTTGGACTCGCGCCATCGAAAGAAGAAATGGCAAACCTATCGCATTTGGATTCCATCAATATGGGTGGCAATATTCGATTGAATACTTTGGAGCCACTCCGCAAACTTACAATGTTGCGCGTGTTGATTGCTAACCGCTCTGGCATCAGCAACTTATCTCCATTGCAAGATCATAAAGAAATCAAATATCTAGACATCAGTGAGACTGAGGTCAGTAATATTGCAATCATTGCTCAATTCAATAAACTAAAAATTTTTAGGGCAGACAAAAGTAAAATAGAAAACATGGAGCGCTTGACGCTACCAAGTCTTGAGCGATTCTATGCCGATAACACAATGGTTCATGATATCAGCGCACGTGAATTTCTGGAGAAGAATCCGAAGTGTCTTTTAATTTTTAAGACCGTTCATTTGAATCGGTGGTGGAATACTTTAAACAATAATTGGAAAGATGTATTCAGGCTTCAGATGGGAAGGGATTCCAGTTCAACGAGAGAGAACTTACATAAGTTAACGGAACAGGAAGCCCTGCATTTCAAAGATGCACCAGTAAGCGACTTGAATGCCTTAAGCGAATTTGTGCATTTGAAAGAATTGCATTTTTCAGGAACCGCTATCACTGCAATACCGCCATTGGAAAATATAAAATCATTAACGTCTCTGCATGCCACCAATAGTCCTATCCAACAAATTGAATCGTTGAGCTTGATAACAACTTTGGAGGATCTTGATATTTCCAATACACCGGTAGAAGATTTGAAGGTTGTTGGAAATTTAAGTCAGTTGAAGAATCTAAATTGTTCAGGAACACAAATCAAAAGATTGGATGCACTTGAAAATCTGTTGCACCTTGAGAATATCGATTGCTCGAATACTAATGCAAGCAAACTCGATCCGCTAAACAATCTTCAACTAAAAACATTAAAGTGTTACAATACTAAAATTTCCAGCCGCACAATTGAAAGTTTCAAAGCGAAGCATCCGGATTGTAACGTAATTTATTATCGGTGAACTCGACTCTCTTCTATTCCACTTTCAACCCATCCACAGGATTCGACTTTACTACTTTTCTGATCTGAGTTGAAATGGTTATCAATAAAACGAGTATTAGAATTGTGACCGCTATGGCGGCTCCAGAGAAATCCACCGGCATATGATACTCATACGAAGTATCAAAGACCAGCTTAATCAAAGTGTAGCTGATTGGAGCACCAATCGCAAGTGCTATTGTGAAAAGTAAGGCATACTGACTGTAAATATTCGTGGCTATATTCTTTACCTCTGCTCCTAACACTTTGCGTATGCTAAATTCCTTTATTCTTCCCGTTACGTTTAATGAGACCAGGCCATACAAGCCGAGTCCAGCCAAGCCAATGGCGATAATGGCAATCACTCTCCATACCAAACCATGAATACCCAACTCAATAAAATAATTACCCCACACATCTTCCTGATGTCCTCCTTCAAAGGGGACTTCTGGAAAAAGTGTTGCCCATTTCGTTTGCAACACACTATAAACTTTGCTTTCGGAATGAGGTCTTACTTTTATTGACAAAAAGCGATATGCTGATTTATCAGCGACTGTGAAGATGGTCGGTTGAATGTATTTGAAAAAACTATAGCTGTGAAAATCCTTCACCACTCCTACCACTTCATAGGTAAGACTATCCATGGTAAAATTTTGCCCGACAGCTTGCGTCCATCCCATGTTCTTCACCAGTAGTTCATTCACGACTACCGCTTGCTGATCACTTCCTTCATGATCTGTAAACAAGCGCCCTTCTTTCAACGGAATGCCCATGGTTTCAAAGTACTGAGGATTTACCTGCAACTGATCTGCCTCATAGTCGCGATCAGGAAAATGTAAAACAGCCGATGTATTATTTTTTCCTAAGTGATGAACAGAGCCCGACACGGATATAACATCCGGGTCTTGCACCATCAACGCGTGTAGTTGTTCATAAGCAGCTTGATCAGGTACTGCTGCATAGAGCGCTTCGTCTTGATTGTAACCCCACTCACGGTGTGCCATGTAGCGGCTATTCTGAGTAAACATGACTGCACCCGTAATAAAGATACAAGCCAATATTAATTGCAATGTCAGAAAAAGCTTGGTCATCGGATTCTTCTGTCCAAACTTGACAGAGCCCTTTAAAATTCCAACGGCTTGAAATTTCGAAATGTAGAAAGCGGGATAGGCACCCGAAGCAATGGCTGTAACAAATAAGATAATCGGCAAATAAATCCAGAGACTCGTATCAGCAAACGAGAAGCCCATGCTGAAATGCCATAGGTATTCGAAACCCGGAATAAAAAAGGTATAACCCACTAACAATCCCAACAGAAGAGCAAAAAAAGTAATCACTATGTTCTCTGATAAGAATTGAATAACCACAGTTCCACGACTCGCACCAATTGACTTGCGTACACCAATTTCCTTCAGTCTCTTCGCAGAAGATGCAATGGCGATATTGATAAAGTTAAAACAAGCTAACGCCAGCATGAACGAACCAATGAAAATCATATACCTCACTGAAGAATAATTACTCTTCGAACTGCGGGAAATATCATCGCGAATGTACTCGGATTGCTTGTGCAATGTGGCTAGTGGTTCAAACGCAAATGAAGTAATAGCCCAATCTTTCTGAACAGCCTTATTCTGTATTATGCGGTATTTGTCCATACTCACAGCAATTGACTTTATGTCGTTCGGTTGCTTCACCTGAATCAGGGTGGCATTGACCAATGCATTCCAGTCATGAAAATCATAATCGGGTTCAGAGGTACGGAAGTTTTCAAAATTGATGAGGAAGTCAAACGCAATGGTGATGGACTGCGGAAATTCCTTCGCTACACCCGTGACTTTAAATTCCTTAGTCCTGTCCTTATCAAACTTCACCAATAACATTTGACCAATCGGATTCTCTTCACCAAAGTATTTCACCGCCATATCTTCATTCAGAATGATACTGTTCACATCTTTCAGCGAAGCTGCACTTCCCCACTTAAGTGGAAAGGTAAACATGCTCAGAAATTCAGGATCAGTATAGCGCACACGCTCATGAAAAACCTGATCACCTTGTTTTATGATTACCGAACGATCTTCTACACGGCACACTTTTTCGATTTGAGAAAAATCATTTCGCAACATCTCCGCGAGGGGCCTTGGCGTGCGACCGAATTGTTGTTCAGATCCATCACGGTTAGCGAAAAAAGTAGTGAGGTACACATTGTGTTTATTCTCGTGGAACTGGTCGGTATTATAGGTCCACCGCGCAAAGGCATAAACGAATATGCAAAAGCCAATCGAAACCGATAGTCCAATAATATTGATAGAAGAGTTCATCGGGTTTTTTAGTAGACCCCGCATCGAAACTTTAAAGTAATTTCTGAACATGTCGTATTGATTTAGTCGTTGTAAAAATTTTATATTCTTTATCAATGAAAGCCGAAGCAGCTTCACCATCTCCATCCAATACAATCTCTTCGCCTTTCGCAGTGAATGTTGCTCCAGGTTTTCATGAAATACTTCTTCCATATCACCTTCAATCTCTTCCAGGTATTCTTCTTTCACAAAGAATCTCAGGAGCTTTAAAGGCCAGTGCGGTGGGCGCGTATTGTGAAGAGGATGTTCCATTTATTTCTTATTCGACTTTTAATCCATCAACGGGATTTGATTTGGATACCTTTCTGATCTGTGTAGAAATAACAGCAAGCAATACAAAAACCAGAATAAGTATCGAAATAAGAATCCCAGAATAACCCATTGGCATAGAATACGAGAAGAGCATATCCAAATACGCCTTTGTAAATATGTAGCTTATGGGTGCGCCAATAAGAAGTGCTATGGCGGTTAGCAGAACATATTGTTTCATGATAATAGAAGCAATGTTATGGAGTCGGGCTCCCAATGTTTTTCGAATGCTAAATTCTTTTACCCGACCTGCTACATTTAAGGTAACTAAACCATACAATCCTAAACTAGCGAGCATCACAGCAACAATGGCAATGATTCGATTGAACGCTACTGATTTATCAAGGCTCGCAAAATAACCGCTCCATACGTCTTCCTGGTGGCCACCCTGAAAAGGAATTTCCGGATACAATTTTGACCATTGACTTTGCAATGCTGCATAGGTCTTTGCTTCGGAACCACTTTTAACACGAAGTGATAAGTAGCGATAGTCTTTTTCTTCAGCAACTTTAAAAATGGTCGGTTGTACTTTGTTGAAGAAGCTTTCGTTATGAAATTCTTTCACCACACCAATCACTTCATACTTGATGCTGTCAATCTCAAACTGGTGGCCAATCGGTTCTGTCAAATTCAAATTCTGTACGAGAAGTTCATTCACCATTACAGTTTGCTTATCACTTTCTGCATGTTCTTTAAATCCACGTCCTTTAACAAGTTCGAGCCCCATGGTTTCAAAATAGTGTGCATCCACCGATAGTTGATTTACTTCATACTGACGATTGGGAGGTGTATGCAGTATCGCTGTAGAAACACTTCTTCCTAAGTGATCCAAGGATCCTGAAAGAGAAACAACATTTGGATCCTGAGCCATAACGACTTTCAATTTCTCAAACGCGGATTGATCCGGAACATGAATATATAACGCCTCTCGCTGATTGTATCCCCAACTACGATTTCGTTGGTAGGTGTTGTTCTGAGTGAATACTACTCCTGCTGAAATGGTAATGCATGCCAGGATTAATTGAATGCCCAAGAATACTTTTGTCAGCGGGTTCTTCTTTCCAAATTCAAGCGAACCTTTGAATATCCGAATCGCTTCGAATTTTGAAATGTAGAAGGCTGGATAAATGCCCGATGCGAGGCCTGTGAAAAGCATCAATGCCAAAAGGAATATCCAGAGATTCCCATCCAGTAAATTGGCTTCGAGCGGCCATGCCGTAAATTGAACAAACCACGGAATGAATATGAGCACACCTAAAATCAATCCAACAACTAAAGCAAAACCGGTTACGACAATATTTTCAGTCAGAAATTGAACAATTACTTTGGTTCGGTTAGCACCAATTACTTTTCGCACTCCAATTTCTTTGAGTCGTTTAGCAGCTGATACAATGGCAATGTTGATGTAGTTAAAACATGCCAACGCCAGCATAAAGATGGCGATGATGGGCATGCCAATTCGACCTTCTACATTATAATCTTGCGAAATGCAGTTCTTAATATTGGCAGAGTTTTCAAACAACGTTGAAAGCGGTTCAAATGCAAAAGATGAAATCGCCCAATCGTGCTGCACTTCATTTTGTAAGGTTTTGTATTTCTCCATGCCCTGCTCAATAGCCTTAAGCTCAGATGGGTTGTCTACTTGTATTAGCGTAGCATTCAAGAACTCTTTCCAATCATTCACATCATATTGAGGATCTGCAACACGAACGTTTTTATAATTGATGAGGAAATTAAATTCGATGGCACGTGCTTTTGGAAAGGTTGCCGCTACTCCTGTAACGGTAAACGCTTTTTTTGTCTGATCATCAAAGATCATCAGCATGTCACGACCAACCGGATTTTCACTGCCAAAATACTTAACCGACATATCTTCGCTGAGTATAATACTGTTCAAATCAGATAGTGAACTGGCCGATCCCCATTTTAGTGGAAAGGTGAACATCTCTAAAAACTCAGCATCTGCATATCGAACTTGTTCGTGAAATACATTGTCTTCTTGCTTGAGCACTACACTTCGATCTTCAATGCGGCATGTTTTTTTGATCTGATCAAAATCCTCTTTAAGCATTTCCCCCAGCGGCCTGGGTGAAGTTCCATAGCGTTGCATCGTACCGTCACGATCAGCATAAAAGGTGGCGAGGTAGACTTCGTTTTTGTGTTCATGAAACTTGTCTATACTGCGATCATATTCAAGGAAAGTATAGACAAGAAGGCAAATACCAATGGCAACAGACAAACCAAATACATTAATGAAGGAGCTCATCGGATTTTTCATCAAGCTCCGAAAAGAAGTTTTGAAGTAGTTTTTAAACATGGAATATTCGTTTATGCGTTGAAATCCATTTACATTTTTTATCAGAATGGGGCGAATTAATTTTAACATCTCCAACGTATACATCCTTCGCGCCTTCTGAATAGACAATCGCTCAGCGTTGTCTTGAAAGACTTCCTCCATATCACCTTCAATCTCTTCGAGGTATTCTTTCTTAACAAAGAATCGCAGGAATTTGAGAGGCCACTTGGGTGGATGAATATCGTGGGCTTGAATCATATCGCTGCTGTTCTGACTTCATGAGAAAGTTGCGGCATCGAATCCCACAACCCTTCCCGGATATCTTTCATCTCTCTCAGTATCTTGTGAGCATAGGAAGTAGTGGCATAAATGCGTTTCCGCTTCCCTCCTCTTTTTAGCGTAGCTTCACCAAATTCAGAAGTAAGAAATCCTTTTTCCTCCATGCGCTTGAGTGCTGATTGAATTGATCCTACACTCAATCTTTCTTTCAATCGTTCTTCGAGCTCTCTTTTGATTTCAACACCATAGGCCTCCGCCTGAAGGCTTGCCACGGTAAGCAACACCAGCTCTTCAAACTCGCCAAGCTTTGTTTTCTTCATACGAATTTAATTTTTACGCTCATTACATTATTCACTCTTTAAAGACGACACCGGATTAATCAATGCCGACTTTATCGATTGATAGCTTATGGTTAACACGGAAATAAACAGCGCAATGATTCCAGCGAAAACAAAAGTCCAGGGTTGAATTTCCATTCGATATGCAAATCCTTCAAGCCACTTGTTCATGGCATACCATGATACAGGTGTGGCAATGACAATGGAAATGAGAACCAGCTTGACAAAATCACTTGATAACAACATCACAATGTTGCTCATATCTGCACCGAGTACTTTTCGGATGCCAATTTCCTTCGTGCGCAATTCAGCAGTATATGTTGCCAGACCGAGCAAGCCAAGGCATGCTATGAATATGGCAAGGCAAGAGAATGTGGTAAACAATCTTCTGAAAATAAAATCCGATTTATACTGACGATTAAAATCATCGTCAATAAAACTGTATAGAAAAGGACGGTGTGGCACTAACCGACTCCAAACTTCTTTTACTTCCTGAATGGTTTGTGGAATATTGTCGGACTTTATTTTAAGCGTCATGTACCGGCTGGCATAGGCCTCGAACGGTAGCGTTAATGGCTCGATGTTGCGGTGCAACGAAGTGTAGTTAAAGTCTTTTACCACTCCAATTACTTCACCTTCTCTTCCCCACTGACTAAATTTTTTACCAATGATATCAGCTGGATTTTTATAACCATATTGCTTTGCCGCTGCTTCATTGAGAACAAGTGCCTTACTTGAATCCGATGGATGATCACGGGAATACGATCTTCCGGCAACCAGTTCCAAATCAAAATGAGTAATGAAATCTATCCCAACCTGGAAAATCGGCTGACCCATCATCTCCATCTTTCCATCAGCATTTTGTATTTCGGTGCCTGCATTCGGGAAATAGCTTCCAGGTACACTTCGTGAAAATGCTGTTGAAATAATATCCGGATTGGATTCCATTTCTATCTTCAACGCTTCTGATTTTGCATTTACCGCTTCATCATAATTGTAATCCAATACCAGCATGCGCTCGCTATCAAAGCCCAGATCTTTATCCAGCAAATGATTCATTTGAGTGTACACTACGATGGTACCCGCAATCAATGCAATGGAAAGGCTAAACTGAAAAACCACCAATACTCGCCTGAGACTAATGCCACCTTTATCGGATGTGGCTATACCTTTTAAAACCTTCACAGGACTAAAACCAGACAGCACCAATGCCGGGTATGAACCTGCCACGAGACCAATCACCAGCATAATGGCAAGGATGGCTGGAATGGTTTGCCAGTTAATAAAGTTTTCAATTGTAAATTCTTTACCCGTGAAATCACTCATACTTGGTAGCGCCATGAAGACAATACCGAATGCCATGATCATTGACAGAAAAACAATGACAAAGGATTCACCCAAAAATTGTGTGATCAAACTTCCACGGGCCGCACCAATTGATTTTCGAATGCCAACTTCCTTTCCGCGCTCCATCGACCGGGCTGTGCTGAGGTTCATGAAGTTGATCATGGCAATTACCAGGATAAACAAACCGATCACAGAGAACACATAAATGTTCGCGAGGCTTCCGGTTTCTCCTGGTTGCCGTTGTGCATCCGTTCTGAGGTAAACGTCTTTCAACGGCTCAATGGCAATGATGTATTTTGAATCAGGACCTTCGCGATGTCTGGCCGAGAATGCAGGTATCTTCTCTTTGAATTTTGCTTCATCAAATTGTTCATTCACAAGAAAGTAGGTGTATGTATCGACATATCCCCATGCTTCGAAAATTTCAGGTCTTGATTTCCGGAACGTACTCATAGAGAGTAATACATTAAATCGGAAATGAGAGTTGGAAGGTAAATCAGCAATGACGCCTGTTACGGTATAATCACCCGGAGCCGATCTGCCAGCCGATTCGCTTCCCTTTAATGATTTGCCTAAGGCGCTTTCGTTGCCAAAATATTTCTTCGCTGTTGTTTCCGTTAGCACGATACTATAAGGAGCGGCTAGCGCAGTTTTAGGATTACCTTCCAGCAGCTTCCAACTGAATACATCAAATGCAGTGGAGTCCATGAAAAAAATTCCATCTTCCTGATGCAACTTATCGCCAACACTGAGCAAAATATCCGATCGTCCGGAAAATTGAACAACTTTATCAATCTCAGGAAACTCATTCTTAAGGGCAGGTCCAACGGGTGCATTACCCCACACCCAATATGATTCGGTTGATAACGTTGTCTTCGCGCTATCACCTTGGTCTTCCCATCCATGAATCACCCGGTAGATACGATCTCCGTTTGCATGATAATTATCATATGACAATTCATCCTGCACAAACATGAAAATCAACATACAGCAAGCAATGCCGAGACCAAGACCAGAGATGTTAATGGCGGAGTACGCCTTTTTCTTAATCAGATTTCTCCAGGCGATTTTGAAGTAGTTTTTAAACATGGCGTATTCATTAAAAGTGGGAGTTTGTTTAAGTTTTTTTAACAGGATGGGTCTGAACAACTTGATCATTTCCCAGGTATATATTCGTTTTGCCTTACCAGGTGATAATCGTTCGGCATTATCGAAAAACAGTTCTTCCATATCGCCTTCAACTTCTTCCAGGTATTCTTTCCTGATAAAGAATCGCAGGAATCTGACTGGCCATTTTGGAGGGCTGATATCGTTGGTTTGAATCATATGATTTTCAACTCGGGAGTCATGGTTCCGACCGTTGGTATTGAATCCCATAACCCGCTGCGTATCTCTTTCATTTCAGAAAGAACCTTATGCGCATAGGATGTAGTGGCATAAATGCGCTTACGCTTTCCTCCTCTTTTCAAAGTAGCTTCCCCGAATTCGGAAGTAAGAAATCCCTTCTCCTCCATTCGCTTCAGAGCAGATTGGATGGAACCGACACTGAGTCTGTCCTTCAGCCTATCCTCGAGCTCCCGTTTGATCTCTACGCCATACGCTTCTTGCTGAAGTGCCGCCACCGTAAGGAGTACTAACTCTTCAAATTCTCCAAGCTTCGTCTTCTTCATAATATTGATATTAATCGTAATTGCAGTAAATATAGTTACAGATATTTTATTCGCAATTGCAGTTTTTATCAAATAGTTAATTTACTCCTGTAAAATATCGATGACAATTAATTGATATATAAATAGTTATATCGAAAGTAAAATAATCAGAACAAGTCTGTTTAAGATTTTCGGACGATAGTTGAGGGCTTGGTTACTCCAAGTGGTTGATTCAAGACGTGATAATTAGTTCATCCTACTGCAGATTGTAGAATGACTTTAGTGAAGGCTACAACTGGAGATTTGAAATTGGAACATTGATGCCTTATTATTAATTAGTCGCAACCAATGGACTTTCATTTTTTATGTTCAGAATATTTTCATTGCCCCAATCCTTCATGAGATTGATTATGGGCAGAAGTGATTTACCTTTTTCAGTTAAAGTATACTCTACTCTTGGTGGGATCTCAGGATAAATAATGCGATCAATAATTCCGTCTCGCTCCAGCTCACGAAGTTGGGTAGTCAGCATCTGTTTACTGATGTCTTTGAGCATCATATCCATCTTGCCGAATCGGTTAATATCGTTATTAATAAGGTGCAGAATTAAAAGTTTCCATTTGCCACCCATGATCTCCATGGTCGCAGTTACAGGGCATCTTTCTAAATCGGCTAATGATTTTGATTTCATAATGTATTGATAATCAATATTAGTATGATTATAATGACTATATCAGTTAATTATAACTAGCCACAAAATAAGAAGTATTGCGTTAGACTTGCAACATCATTCAAACAAAAAATTTATAGATCATGAAAAACTATCTCATAACTGGGTCGATTGGAAACATCAGCAAAAACATTGTTGAAGGATTGGTGAAGGCAGGACATTCCGTAAATGTCATTACCTCTTCATATGAAAGAGTAAGCGAAATTGAAAAGTTAGGTGCAAAGGCATTGATAGGTCAGTTACAAGATCTGGCCTTTCTTAAAAATGCGTTTAGTAAAGCAGATGTTGTATACACTATGATCCCTCCTATCTGGCAAACCAGCAACTGGAGAAAATCACAAAATGAAGTAGCACAAAATTACATTGAAGCATTAAAGTCAAGTAACGTGAAGTATGTTGTGAACTTGAGCAGCATCGGTGCGCATTTAAAAGATGGTGTTGGTCCGATAGGTGGTGTTCATGATCTTGAGCAATTGCTAAATACATTAACCGGTATCAACATAAAGCATTTACGTCCTTCATATTTCTACTTCAATCTCTTAGCACAGATTGGCATGATTAAACAAGCCGGTATTATGGGTGCTAATTTTGGTGATCAGGAAAAGGTTTTCCTTGTGCATCCGAAAGACATTGCCGCTGCAGCACTCGATGAACTTTTAAAACTAGACTTCACAGGAAACTCAGTTCGCTATATCATTGGTGATGAACGTAGTGGTGAAGAAATTTCAAGCGTACTTGGCAAAGCCATCGACAAAAATTTGAATTGGGTAACATTTACCGATGAGCAACAAAAAGCAGGATTGCTTGGAGCTGGTCTTTCTGAAACTCATGCCAGTGCCTATACAGAAATGGGCAATGCATTGCGAGTTGGTACCATGCAAGCTGAAGCTCGGACGCTTAAACTCAAGTTCAGCCCCACCAAACTAGAAGACTTTGCAGCAGAATTTGCGAAAGCATACTCGGTATAGAACAAATCAAATTTTGATATGTCGATTATTTAGAAAGCACGGAATGTACATTCTGTGCTTTTCATTTATAGATAACGTTGCGACTTCATTTATATTTAAATAACCTGGGCGCATCTATGGCTAACAAGTTGTGGAATTGTTTTAAGGGTGTGTATCATTTTCTACATCCATCTACCCAATAAGTACGGATCAATTAAATTCTTCCGGTGGCACGAAAATTTCAGTGTATGCCACGAGAGTAGATTTCTAATCTCTCCAAAACTTAAATAAATCATTATGAAAAAGTTAATCGTACTGAGTATGCTATGCTTGGCAGCTCAGATTTCATTTGCTCAATATGGCTTGCGAAAAGGTCAGGGGCAATTTAATGCAGGTGTAGGACTTTCTTCCTGGGGACTTCCTGTTTATGCAGGTTTTGATGTTGGTGTACATCGCGATATCTCTGTCGGAGGTGAAGTATCTTACAGGGCCTATAACGACCGCCCTGATAACAATCGATATCACCACAGCATTGTTGGGATTGCAGGTAATGGTAATTATCATTTCAACACACTATTAAATATGCCGACCAATTGGGATTTTTATGCCGGGCTTAACCTGGGATTTTATTTTTGGAATTCAGATAATGACTATCCTGGTAATCACACTTCAGGGCTCCAGCTGGGAGCACAAGTTGGTGGGCGTTACTATTTCACAGAAAGGTTTGGATTAAACCTTGAGGTCGGAGGTACACCTGCTTTCTCAGGAGGCAAATTTGGAATTACCCTCAAATTCTAGATTCAGTCCGTGAATAGATTACATATTTCAATCAACACGAAAAGATAATCATGATGAAAGTATTGGGGATTATTCTTTTGGTGGCGGGATTTGGTTCTGCATGCATTTCTGGTCTTTGCGTAATTGCTAAAGAACGTCATACCAATTTTGAATCTTTCAATGGAACAACCCATAGGACATCATTGTATAACTCAACACTTGCTGCAATTGTATTCCTCGGTACCGGCACTCTTGTATTAATAGCGGAAAAGGGAGATCGATTCAGTAGTAAACGTAAATGATTAATCCTATACATCACAAGTGCTCATGCTTCACTTAAGTAATACTATTTTATCATAAAGAGTCCACATGATATAAATCTGAAATGCATGGAGGTCAATCTTCCATGCATTTATTTTGAAGAATTGAAACCATATTGCCTTTTGATTACATTGTGGGTTTGATATGTTACTATGAGTCAACACAAAGAGAATTGTACTTGCGGATGCAAGTCAACTATTCCCGAAGGAGTTTCACGAAAAGATTTTTTAAAGGCCGCAGGCGCTGCTACTATTGGCTTAGGACTATCTCCTATAGTTTCGTTTGCCATGATGAATGAAGGTAAAGCAAAAGAAATTCAGCAGCGTAATGCAATTAAGAAAGGCAAAGCAAAAAAAATTACATTACTGCATACAACCGATATTCACGGGCAGATTAATGTGCACGATGAATTTTTTTGGGAAGATGGCAAACCTGTATTTAAAAAGCGCGGTGGCTTTGCTCATCTAAAAACTATGATAGCTGAATTGCGAAAACAGAATCCCAATACATTATTATTAGATGGTGGTGATTGTTTTCAGGGAAGCGGAGTTACTGTTCTTACACAAGGACAAGCTATGATTCCGCTGATGAACAACCTGAAATATGATTTGGTACTGCCAGGAAATTGGGAAGTAGTATACGGAAAGAAAATTTTACTGAGCGATTTAGCAGCTTACAATGCGCGCAAGATATGTGCAAACATGTTTGACGATGATGAAGCAGGTAATCTGCTTTTCCCACCTTATAGCCTTTTTAATATCGCAGGAATAAAGATCGGATTCATCGGATATAACGATCCGTTAACTCCCATCCGACAATCACCTGATTACAGTAAGGGCATAAAATTTACTGACCCCGAAAGGAATATTTCCAAATACATTAAAATACTTCGCGAGCAAGAGCAATGTAAACTCGTATTTGTGATGTCACACATGGGACTTGCTCAACAGCTGAACCTAGCCTCTCAACCGTATGCTGAAGGAGTCGATTACATATTGGGGGCTGATACTCACGAGCGCATTCGCGACCCCTTACAAGGAAAATATGCTAAGGTTACAGAACCGGGCGCCTTTGCTTCCTTTATTGGAAAGCTAGATATCGTAATGGAGAATGGTAAAATAAAAGACGAATCGTATGAGTTGTTAGATGTTGATCCGGAGCGATACAAGGCAGATGAAGAGATGAAACAACTTGTAGCACAAGTTTATAAACCACATGAGAAAGAATTACATCGTGTAATTGGCAAGAGTAAAACCATCTTAATGCGAAATTACATATTGGAGACTCCGATGGATAATCTAATCACTGATGCGTTGATGTGGAAATTCAAAACCGATATTACATTATCCAATGGATTTCGATTTGGGACTCCCCTATTGCCGAACGATAAAACGGGGCTTGCTGATATTACAAAAGATTTTTTATGGAGCATGTTACCCGTAAACTCAAGAGTGAAAACAGGAGATGTTACGGGGCATCAGATTTTGAACTGGCTTGAGAAGGAATTAGAAAACACATTTGCCAAAGATCCAACAAAACGTTTCGGTGGATGGTTTGTTCGTTTCAATGGAATGCAGATCAACATCACTATTGGTAACGAGAAAGGAAAGCGAATACAGAGCATAACAATACAAGGTAAAGTGATTGAATTGGAAAAATCATATACACTCACAGCCTGCGAACGTGATGGTGATCCCGTAGATACTTTATGTCGCTTGACGGGAGTGCGTAATCCGACAACGAAAGAAATACTTCTGCATGATGTTATGGAAGAATATTTATCAGCATTCTCTCCTGTTTCACCAAAAATAGAAGGAAGAGTAATTGCATCCGATGCTCCTTCAACCTTGTTAACACAAGTAACGCTGGGAAGTAATTACCAGTTCAGGTGATACCTTTTAAGAATCAATCTTCTTTTTTCTTTTTGGAACTTTGTAGCCTTTCTCACGCGCTTCAGAAATGCCAATAGCGATTGCCTGTTTAGGATCAGTCACAACATCACCACTTCCTGATTTTAATGTTCCTCTTTTCATTTTTCGTACAGCCCTCGCTACTGTAGCTTGAGCTTTCTTTGAATATTTTGTCATTGTCTTAACTTTTTAAATTCTATAACCTTCCAGTTCTACGTTAAAAAAGTGTTCCGTTGTTCAGTACTATAATCAAATTTTTAGCCAGTCAAGGCAGAGTACTCATTATCGTAGAATCAATGAAAACTACAAATGCAGAGGAACTGTGGAATATTTCCACGTAGATTTTTGCATTCATCTGTAGTAGAAAATCGTCACAGAGAAGTATTACTCGCGTTGAAAAAAGGATATACAAGATAATTTAAGCACTATCCTACTTGGCCTAAATATTTCTTACACGTTCGCATAACAAATAATAACTATTTCAAATTAAACATTAGAATTATGAAAATGAATGTAAGAATATTCTCAAAGCTATCGGCAATGGCATGTATGATAGCAGCAGCTACTTCGATGATGAGTTGCATTGATGATGACGATGATGCCATTACACTAACAGGCCAAACCAAAACGTACACACTTAATTCGGTTTCAAATCCTGGTGTAAGTGGTACTGTGAAATTCGCAGAACGAAGCGACAATTCAACCATTGTTACAATTGATCTGGATGGTACCACTGCAGGCAATTCACATCCGGCACACATTCACGCCAATACCGCTGCCGAAACAGGTGATATCATTATTGATTTAAGTGCTGTTGATGGCGGTACTGGAATGAGTGAAACAATCGTGACAAAAAAGAAGGATGGAACTACCATAACCTATGCACAGCTTCTTGCATTGGATGGATACGTTAATGTGCATTTAAGTTCAAGTGAACTTGCTACCCTTGTAGCGCAGGGAGATATCGGAGCAAATGAAGTGACAAGTACATTTACGACTTACACTTTCAGTCCGGTAAATGCCTCAGGAATTTCAGGTGCCGCTAAATTTTACAAGCGTGCTAACGGTACTACACTTGTTGTGGTGGATTTGGATGGAGCTTCTTCAACAGGAGAATATCCCGTTTATCTTTACGACAATGACATTATTACAACAGGTCCGATTGCAATTGATTTGAACACGGTTAATGGCAGCACCGGAGTTAGCTACACAAATGTTACTCAACTAAATAATGGAACAGCGATTACATACGATCAGCTGATTGACTATGATGGACATATCAGCGTAAGTGCAAGTCCATCGGAACTTTCAACACTTGTTGCTGAGACAAATATTGGAGCGAATTAAATTATTCAGTGTCATGTTAAAAAGAGGTTGGTATAAAATACCAACCTCTTTTTTGTGATGAATAAAATATAACGAGAATATTATTTATCAATATAATTTCGGTGCTGCGTTGAGCATTGGAAATTGACGCTGATGCCAGTAAGGATAAGTTGGAAGGATTTCACTAACCTTGTCTAGTTTTTTCACTTGTTCCATCGTTAAGTTCCATCCTACTGCTCCCAGGTTTTGTTTCAATTGGTCTTCGTTTCGGGCTCCAATGATAATGTTCGAGATGGTGGGTCGCTGCAGCAACCAGTTCAATGATATCTGCGAAATGGTTTTGCCTGTTTCGTTTGATAGTTCATCCAATACGTCTATAATGGAATGAAGTCGTTCATCATCCTGAGTCGTGTTCAGCACAGGATTTCCTCCCTGGGCTACGCGAGCATTTGAAGGAGCAGGCTCATCCCTGCGATATTTACCAGTGAGTTTACCACTCGCCAATGGACTCCATACAATAGTTCCAACGTTCTGATCCAAACCTAATGGCATTAACTCCCATTCGAAATCGCGGTTAAGCAAAGAGTAATATGCCTGATGTGCAACATACTTGGACCAACCATATCGCTCTGAGATTGACAATGATTTCATCAAGTGCCATCCTGAAAAATTGGAGCACGCAATGTATCGCACCTTACCACTTTGCACAAGATCATTAAGTGCGTTAAGAGTTTCATCAATGGGTGTGTTGGCGTCAAAGCCATGCATGTGATAGATATCAATACGATCTGTATTCAATCTCTTCAAGCTGTCCTCGCACGATTTGATAAGATTGAATCGCGAAGAACCAAAGTCGTTAATGTTATCCGTCATCGGAAAGGTTGCCTTCGTTGAAATCAACACTTTATCTCGTAATCCTTTAATGGCCTTACCTAAGATATCTTCCGATATTCCCCTTGAATAAACATTGGCAGTATCAAATAGATTGACTCCCGCATCAAGACAAAGATTGGCCATCTTTGTGGCCTCATCTACCTGTGTACTCCCCCACGCTTTAAAAAAATCATTACCACCGCCAAAAGTGGCAGTACCAAAACTTAATACAGGTACTCGTAAACCCGAACCTCCTAATTGTCTGTATTCCATTTTTATTGTTGAATTGTTTAGACTTTTACCAATTAAGTGGTGAACCCCTTTACTATGAATTAGTTCAACCTAATGGCAATTATAAGTATTTCCTTAAAGATGTCTCAGGGATGTGTTTTTTTACATACCGCGAAGGCCTTGTAAATTGTCGGAATTAGCAAGGCATAATAAGCATAAAAAAAACCGAGGGTCTCCCCTCGGTTTTTAACCTACCTATACTCCCTAAAATTATCCGATTACCTTTTCAAGCTCATCGATTTTTTGTTGAGCCTCAGTCTTACCGAGGGAAAGAGCAATCTTGTAAAGCTCCAACGCTTCACGTCTGGTTTCTTTCTTCTTGCGAGGTGCAAAATTTGTGCGCTTTGCAACTAATTCCAAAGCTTCAGCACGTTGATAAAAAAGGTCTGCCTTTTCTACTCGCGCGGTTTCGCTCATCACGCGAGCTTCTTCTTCTTTTGTAAGCAATTCTGTTTCTTTCACTTTGATAAACTGTTCACGTTCAGTGATCAAAGAATCTTTTTGTGTAACCTGTGTGAGCAATACGCCATTTTCATTGCGTAATTTGGTACCCTCTTCTTGCAATACAGCCAATTGCTTATTCGCTTCTTCTAGTTCGTTCTTGAGGCGCTTAATGGTTGCAGAGTATCCTGACTTTGAAGAATTTGATTTCTTCAAGGTTTCTTCAAGGTTTGCAATCTTTGCTTCGGTTTCACCAACATATTTGTTTATGTTTTTCAAACGTGCTGTATAATCCTGAACGTTTGTACCTTCAACCATACTAAGACGCAACGCAGCGCGGTTAGCATCAATTGAATCTAATAATGTACCAACCTCCTGAAGAGTGGCCATTGATTGTTGCGCAGCATTCAACTCTACTCGTAATGAATCGTTGCTTGATTTTAATGCTTCTTTTTCTTTCACTCCACAGCTTGATAGAAATGCTACCAGTGCGATTCCAAGGATAATTTTAGTTTTCATGGTTATTGTTGTTTGTTAATGTTGTCTTTTTGATCTGTTTTGTTTTGTACATTCCAAAGCGTATGCCAGTGTGGTTAAAAACCAAGTTTGATTTTCGTTTGTAAACCAACTGGTAATTTTGACAGATTATCGATGGATTCTTTCATATACTTAGATTATAAAAAAGGAAACGAGATGTACATTGATAAGGGTTGTGGATTTTTTTTCACAATACCTGAAAACATTTCTACTATATTAATATTATCATTAGGTGAAATAGATTGACCATTTTTTACTTGGTAAATCATTTCTTTTCCGCTTTCTTTTGTTTTTTGAAATAGCCTCTTAACAAAAAGTTGTGTTGAAGCGCTTCCATATTTTCGTCCAGTTTAACAGAAGCTGATTGAGCATTATCCAACGTGATTTTGAGTTTATTGGCGAAAACCGTATCGGCTAACAAAACTCCCACGGCATTATTGTTACTGTTAATTTTGGCAATCACAGCCTGCAAATCATGCGACATGCGTTTTGCATCAGCACTTACTTTTCCCACATTGTCTAGTGCACTTTCAAATGTAGATACGTAGGCAGTATCGGTTAATAGTTTAGTTACCAGACCATCTCCTCCATTGATTTTATGCATAGTCAAATTCAATTCTGACGTAGCTTTGTTCGTATTGTCGCCTGCTGATTTCAAGGATATAATAGCAGAACGCAAATCATCGGAGATCGGTCCATCATGAAGTAACTCTCCAAAAATACCTTCTCCTTTACTTAATCGCGCACTGATCAGTTTAAGATCATCGGTTATAGAGCGGGTATTCGTCCCTACTTCTTTTGCTATATTAAAGAGCTCCTGTGTATCCGTTGGGGAATAGGAATTAATTGTATCTCCATTCTCTATAATTTTAGCGCTGCTGCCAGGACGGATTATGACAATTTTGTTTCCGATCAATCCATCGGATCCGATAAAGGCAGTTGCATCCTTCTTGATGAATTCATTTTGTTTATCCTTTAAAGACAACTGAACAATAACCTGACCCTCTGATATAATTTGTACTTTTTTTATTGTACCTACCTTAACACCAGATAACCACACGTTATCACCTTCCTTTAAACCTTCCACATTTTTAAAAATGGCAGATACCATATAGGTTTTATTAAAGAAGTTATTCTGACTTCCTAAATAAAAAATGGTAGATAGAAAAATGATAATTCCGCCCAGAACAAAGGCTCCTAGCTTCATGTTTTGTTTGTATTCCTGCTGGCTCATAATAAAAGTTGTTAATAGTTAAAAAAGGCAGCTAGTTCTGCATCACCTTTTGCTTTTAGTTCATCGAATGTTCCTTCAATTTTATTCACACCTCCAAATAGTGCGATCACTCTATCAGCAGTAGCTCGCGCGCTGCTGATATCATGAGTAATAATAATGGAGGCTGTATCGTGTTTATCTCTCATTTCCAAAATAAGATCGTTGATCTCTGCCGAAGTTATTGGATCTAATCCTGCAGTCGGTTCGTCATACAACATGATCTTGGGTTTGAGTATCAACGTTCGGGCGATACCGATGCGTTTCTTCATGCCACCGGATAGCTCTGCCGGTTTTTTATCAGCTGATTTTTCAAGACCCACTTCACGCAGCGATGTCATCACACGATCATCGAGTGTCGCTTTATCAAAAATTTTAAGATTTCTTTTTAATGGAAATTCCAAATTTTCGCGAATCGTCATAGAGTCATACAAAGCACTGCCTTGAAATGAGAATCCAACTTGCAAACGGTATTCATTCAGTTCATCGGTCGATAAATGAGGAACATCATAACCCAGTACGTGTATATCGCCACTGTCGGGTGTTAATAATCCAACCATACATTTGATCAATACAGACTTACCCGAACCTGATTTACCGAGTATGACTAAGTTTTCTCTCTCATACAATTCCAGATTAACATCCTTCAATACCACCTGGTCTCCAAAATGTTTTACAACATTTCTAAGCTCGGCTACTTTTTGCCTTGTTGTATTGCTGATTTTTGTTTCGGTTTCCATTATCGGATCAGATTTAGAAATTGTAACATGATAAGATCGATGACGAAAATAAAAACCATTGAAACGACTACTGCCGTATTTGCTGCCTTACCAACACCGGTTGTACCCTGTTCAGTATGATAGCCAGCATAACATCCAATGGTGCCTATGGCAAATCCAAACAGCGCAGACTTAGTGAGAGAAGAAAATATATCGAGGTAGGTTATAACTGCCGAAACTTCATTGATGAATAATATAAAACCGGTATTATTAAAGGAGTGAACCATAACCAGCGATCCGAGCAAGGCAACGGTATCTGAATATAATACCAGTATGGGGAGCATGGCTGTGGTTGCAATTATTCGTGTTACAACCAAATAAGAAAACGGCCGTGTACCTGAAACCTCCATGGCATCAATCTGTTCTGTCACTTTCATGCTTCCTAATTCCGCTCCAATATTAGATGCTAGTTTACCTGCGCAAATAAGTCCGGTAATAAGTGGTCCAAGTGAGCGCACTATGGCTTGTGCTACTAATGATGGAAGCCACGATTCTGCACCAAAAGATGCAAGCGAAGGTTGTGATTGTTTAGTGAAAACAATTCCCGCTAAAAATGAAGTGAACGTTATCAGTAAAAATGATCGATAACCAATATTGTAAAATTGATTCAGAATTTCTCTTCCTTCTAATGGAGGTCGAAACGCCTCTTTAAAAAATTGTCCAATAAAACGGATGATTGAGGCAACCTTAAGAAGTAATTTTCCAACCTTCATTATATGATATTTCTTCAACGGTATAGAAATTCCGTGCCACTACAGAAATGTTAGCATGATAGTGTTTGAAGCCAGAATGAAGTGTATCACTTCATTCTTCCGGATAATGTGTGGAGATATCTCTACAGGTATCGTCAATAAACCGCCCATACAAACAATAGGAGTATTAAATGATTAGCACAAAATTTGAATTAGAGCGTTGCCTATGCGCGTACTCTTACTCCTTATTCTTCCGGTTTTGATTTCCATCGATTCATTGGCGCAACAACCTGTTAAAAAGAAGTACCCTATACATAAAAACAAATTTGTCATTTTAAGGGACACTTCCTTTGTTACCAGAAGAGATACGGCTATCTATCTATCAGAGCAAGAGGCTAAAAGCTTTCGGGTAAAAGAAAATCCACATTCAAAATCAAACCGGTTTTACGATACAGTACAGAGCCGTGCATCCCAATCAAAAATTACAAAGGAGGTGGCTGATTTGCTCATCAAAAAGAAGAGCCGAAAAACGGTTGTTAATAATAGTATTGAGAAAAGTGAAGATATCTTTAAACAATATGTTGACTATTCCATTGGAAACATATCCTTTAAAGCGGTTGATCTCTTAGAGGGATCTGTTACGGATACCTTGCAAATGTCTACCACAAAGTTTGGTAAGTTCATTAACAAAGTACACAAAGACACCCGTGCCTACATTATTGAGCAGAACCTGTTGTTTAAATCCGGAGATAAAGTAGATCCTTATCAGCTTGCCGATAATGAACGCATCCTGCGACAGTTCAGAACCTTACGCGATGCGCGAATCATGTTGCGCATAATTGATGAGAAAAAGAAAATAGTTGATGTGGCGGTGATTACACAAGATGTAGCTTCCATCGGATTTAGCGGAAATTATAGTTCAACCGACAAGTTTAGTGTTGATGTTTATGATATTAATATTTTAGGTCTTGCTAAACAACTCCAGCTTTCGTATTTCAGAAATGGCAGTGAAAGCACTCCGAATGGTTACGCCATTACCTTCAGAGATCCAAATATCCGAAGCAGTTTTATTCAGAGTGAAATTCAATACACACACAATTCTGAACGAATACAAACACGCATCTCGCTCGCTCGTGATTTCTTTACTCCGGAAATTAAATATGCTGGTGGAATCGATTTGTTCACCACGGATGAGAAGTTTTATTTTGAAGATACGGACACACTGGAAATGCCATACCACGAAAACAATGTTGATGTGTGGCTCGGGCGATCTTTCCAGTTTCAAAAGAGAGCTAATCTTATCACTTCCCTGCGTGTAAACACAAGGGATTTTTTTCAAAAGCCATTCGTGTCATCCGACTCCAATTCATTCTTTTACGATCGTACGCTATTTCTGGGTAGCATAACATTGATCAAACGAAATTACATGAAGAGCTCAATGATCCGGGGCTTTGGAAGAACGGAAGATGTTCCAATCGGAGGTTATGTTAGTGTTTTACTCGGCAAAGAAGCAAATGAATTTTTTGATCGCAACTATTTTGAGTTACGAACAAATGGTGGGATATATATTGCGAAGTATGGATACTTTAGTGGCGGAGTCACAGTGGGTTCATTCACCAGAAGGGCTAATCTTGAAGATGGAATATTTTCGTTAAATGCTTCCTACTTCAGTGAGTTATTCAAAATCAAACGCGTTCGTTCAAGGCAATTTATCAACCTGAGTTACACCCGGGGAATAAACAGGGTTTTGGATAAGACCATTGGAATTGATGGCAAGTGGTTAGATGCAAATTTACTTTCTCCTTATGGTGCGGAACGCTTTGTATTTGGAGCAGAGAATGTCTACTTCATGCCGTGGTATACCTATGGTTTTCGATTTGCCTTTTATCATAATGTTAATGTTAATGTTTTATCAGATGATCAGCATCTTTTCGAAGGGAAGAACTTCTTTACATCCATTGGTGCTGGTGTTCGGATGCTCAATGAAAATTTAGTGTTTCCAACCTTTACATTGGACTTTACCTATTTTGTCGGCAACAAATTGTATTCGCCCGATTTTCAAATTAAGTTCAGCACACAACTCAAGCGATTGTTTGGAAACGATCAAGTGTTCAAACCAACCGTAACAGCTTTTCAATAATCTTCATCAACTAACGTTAAAAACATCGTCCGAGTAGTGAACCGAGAAGTTATTGAGATTCTGTCCTCTAATGAGAGCTATCGAAGTTAAGTCAATAAGTGCTTTTGCGCGGAACATGATATGTACAGGTCACTTAAAGTGTAGTCCGCGCAAAAAGAAACCAAACAAACCAATCCCGCTCGTGGCGGGATTGGTTTGTTTGGTTAAAAAAAGTATGAATGGCCAACACGCTTGTGGCGTGTTGGCCATTCATACTTTTTAAATGCGCGCCTACTCTTTATCGATGAAATGTTATCTGTATCTCGCGCATCTGATGTGAACGAAGATAAACCGTGACACACTCCACATGCATGCAAAATTTTGAAGGTCTTTCATACCTATCATTGCGTCCACTAACTTAAAATATTTTATTGATACGTATCCCAGCACAAATCACCATAGTCATAGAATTTTAAACTTACTCTCAGCAAACCATCGCGAGGAGAATACTCTACACTTTTCGTATAAAGAATTCCCCAACTCTAATTTGACATCTGCCTGGCAAGCATCCTCCTATTCAATTTTATTGGTAAGGTTTTTAAGCCATATCGTTGAATTCAATAAAGCATGGAAGAGAAAAAGATTTTAATCGTTGACGATGAGAGGGATTTTGGTATGCTGATGAAGACCTTCTTCTCTAAGAAAAAGTGTAAGGTGTTTATTGCCAACTCGATTGCTGAGGGATTGGCGATGCTGGAAAAAGAAAGGCCGGATTACCTCTTTCTGGACAATAATCTGCCCGATGGATTGGGCTGGGGAAAGACTGAATTTATTCTCGATAACTATCCACATACACAACTTCATCTCATCACTGTATTGGATGTACCGAAAACATCGTCTACGTCTTTCCGCATTCTTTACAAGCCCACGCTCAAAGAAGAATTGTCTACGTTATTCGGATGGTAATACTTCCGATTTTATCCGTTTGTAAAAATTTTTCTCTCATTATGCCTTAATGCTATGAAAATAGACAACATTTCAATTGACGAGTTACTCTCTCCTATTAAGTCATATTTCCAAAATGATAATATTACTCACCAGGACGTGCAGGATAAGCCTCCCTTGCGTTCTGAACTTTTTAGTACAGAACAGATGGATTTGCACGCTCAACATCTGGCTTCAATCCATTCAATTAATTATGAGCATTCCACTGAAAAGCTTTTAACACGGTTAGCCGATAATGAAACGATTTTATTTCATGTCAACGAATTGCTTCAACGAAGCATCAAGGAAAAAAAACCAATCAGTCCGGCTGGTGAATGGCTACTTGATAATTTTTATTTGATTGAAGAAGAAATACGCATTGGCCAACGATACTTACCAAAAGGATATAGCAAAGGCCTTCCTAAATTGAACAGCGGCCCTCTCGCAGGTTTCCCTCGGGTATATGATATCGCCATTGAAATTATTTCGCATAGCGATGGACATGTCGATATTTACAGTCTCAGTAATTTTATTACTTCGTATCAAAAGATAAATCATCTCACGATTGGTGAGTTATGGGCGATTCCCATCATGATTCGACTTGCCTTGCTCGAAAATTTAAGTCGCATGGCAGCTCGCATTGCTGTCGATCGAATGGACACAGAATTGGCGCATCAATGGGCATCTAAAATATTAGAGACCGTTGATAAAAATCCAAAGAACTTAGTATTGATCATTGCCGACATGGCGAGGTCCAACCCACCATTGGGCAGCGCTTTCGTAGCAGAGTTCTCCCGAAAGCTTCAGTGGAAAGGTGCAGAACTTACACTTCCACTTAATTGGGTGGAACAAAATCTCTCCGGCAATGAGCGCACCATTAGTGCGATGGTTCTCGAAGAAAATCAAAAGCAGGCAGCAGATCAGGTATCGGTAAGTAACAGTATCAACAGCTTGCGCTATCAATCTAAAATGGATTGGCGGGAGTTTGTAGAAACAATGAGCGTGGTGGAGCAAACGCTTCGAAAAGATTTGAACAGTGTGTATGCCAAAATGGATTTTCATACACGCGATCATTACCGCCACAGAGTTGAAAAAATTGCCAAGGCCAGTCCATTGTCTGAGAACCAGGTGGCACAGATTGCCATCGATCTAGCTTATGAGAATTTTGAAAAGGATAAATTCGATGAGCGCAAGTCGCATGTTGGATATTACTTATGTGGACGTGGGTTAAAACTCACTGAACGAAAAGCGGGTTTGCGATTATCCTACGTTCGATCGATCAAAGAAAGATTAACCGACATCGCTGACTCTCTCTATATAGTAATTGCCTTATTTCTTACCTTCATCATTGGCAGTGGTATGATAATCGAAGTCCTTTCCGATACTGTATCGGTAGGATGGCTGATTGCCATTGGGTTATTCTCGCTTTTATCCGCCAGCCAACTGGCATTGTCTCTTAGCAACTGGTGGGTAACGATATGGATAAAACCTATTCCTTTACCTAAGCTTGATTTTTCAACCGGTATTCCGAATCAGTTCCGAACGATGGTGGTTGTACCAACATTGATCGCCAATACAACTCAAATTGAAAAATTAATCGAAGATCTTGAAGTTAGATTCCTGGCCAATCCGGATCCGAATCTTTTGTTTGCACTGCTCACTGATTTTAAAGACGCTCCTTCTGAAACGCTGCCGGAAGATGATGCCCTTGTGGCATTCATCCAAATGAGAATTGAAGATTTAAATAAGCGATACGCTAAAGAACACAGCTCTACTTTTCTTCTTTTCCATCGACCACGAAGATGGAATGCAGTGAATAAAGTCTGGATGGGGTATGAGCGTAAGCGTGGAAAACTTTCTGAATTGAATCAACTTCTTCGCGGTAAATCACGTGATCGATTCTCTCTCATCATGGGAGATGAGCGGGTGTACAAAACCGTTAAATATATCATCACGCTCGATACGGATACTCAACTTCCGAGAGATGCAGCTTGGAAGTTAGTGGGTTTAATGGCACATCCCCTTAATCATCCTTTATACAACGAAAAAAAGAAAAGAGTTGTAGACGGCTATGGTATTATACAACCTCGCATTGCTATTAGCTTGCATGGTGCCACGCGTTCGGGTTATACACGTCTTCATGAAAATGATTCAGGCATCGATCCATACACACGGGTAACTTCCGATGTGTATCAGGATGTTTTGGGCGAAGGATCCTTTATTGGAAAAGGTATTTATGATGTTGATGCCTTTGAAACCGCGCTGAATAATCGGTTCCCTGAAAACAGAATCTTGAGTCATGATTTATTGGAAGGTTCTTATGTACGATGTGGCTTCGCAAGTGATGTCCAACTGTATGAGGAGTATCCCTCGCGATACAGCATAGACATGAGCAGACGCCATCGTTGGATACGAGGCGATTGGCAAATCGCGAATTGGTTTTTACCCTTTGTTCCGGGTTACAATAAAAAACTAAAAAAGAATTCAATCTCTGCTCTATCACGTTGGAAGATTTTTGATAACCTCAGACGCAGCATCATACCTATTGCCCTTACATTTCTGCTGGTCGCTGGATGGACCATTCTATCTTCTCCCTGGTTCTGGACAATTGCTGTAACGCTTATCGTTATGCTTCCATCTTTTATTACTTCCGCATGGAACGCCATGTTCAAGCCCAAGGAAATTGCGATTACCCAACACATCAATAATGCGATTGGTAATACTTCAAAAAGTATTTTACAAGCTCTGTTTACTTTAATATGCTTACCATACGAAGCCTTTGTTAGTGTCGATGCGATTATCCGAACACTTTGGCGTGTATACATTAGCCGCAAAAAATTGCTGGAGTGGAATCCCTCCGGCTTTGTACAGAAACAAAACGAAAATGTATTTGCTGTCTATCGAACAATGTGGTTTGCTCCTCTGTTGTCCATTGCTTTGCTGATTGTATTATACTGGCAACAATCACCCGCTGTATTTATTGCTGCGTCTTTCCTGGTGGTGTGGATCATTTCACCCGCCATTGTAAGTCTGTTGAGCAAGCCTGTTTATGCAACGAAGACAAAATTAAATGAAGATCAAAAAGAATATTTAAGAACATTGTCGAGAAAGACATGGTCGTTCTTTGAGACTTTTATAACCGCAGAAGACAATTGGTTGCCACCGGATAACTTTCAGCAATATCCTATTCCTGTTTTGGCACATCGCACCTCGCCCACCAATATTGGTCTTTCACTTTTAGCAAATCTGACAGCCCGGGATTTTGGATACATTACAACCACTCAACTTATTGAACGCACCGAGAACACCTTTGCTACGCTGGAACAAATGGAGCGTCATGAAGGTCATTTTTACAACTGGTATGACACACAAACCTTGCAAATACTTCGGCCACGATACATCTCTACAGTTGATAGTGGAAACATGGCGGGCCATTTACTTACACTTCGACAAGGATTCCTTGCGTTACCCTATCAAAAAATTACAGGCCCGTCTTTTCTGGATGGATTGAAAGATACTTTACGATTAGCATTGGATAGCATCCCGCGGGAGGATTCACGCATACGCCCTTATCTGCAAAAATTATATGAATCCGATCTCAAGGTATACGATTCACTTCCCAAACTCAAAAACTATTTAACCACATTGCTTGCGCAATATCGTGAGAGCAATGACAACCACTTTTTTGTTTCAACAAATTATGAAAAGAGTGAGTGGGTTCTGGCGTTCGAAAAACATGTAGAGTTGTTGAAGCAGGAAATTATCACTTCGGCTCCCTGGCTAAACGATTCAGCTATTCCGGAAAAATTCAGCGACTGGAAATTACTTTCTGAAATTCCTTCCCTTGATGAACTTTCAAGAATGGATCGCGAGATGATAACCGAACTCGATCGTTATTCCAGTCTTGAAAATTCAATCATCGAAAGTAATTGGCTAATTCAAATCGGGGAAAGCATTCGCGAAGCAAGCAAACAGGCACGCGAGCGTATTGTTTTATTGCAAAATCTTGCCTTTAAGTGTTTGCAATTTGCTGATATGGAATATGAATTCCTGTACGATAAACCTCAACGTTTACTTGCTATCGGGTATAATGTTGATGAACATCAGCGTGATGGTAGTTTCTATGATCTGCTGGCTTCTGAAGCGCGGCTCAGTTCGTTTGTGGCGATCGCCCAAGGCAAACTTCCGCAGGAAAGTTGGTTCGCTTTAGGAAGAAGATTAACAACAGCAGGCAATACACCCGTTCTGCTTTCATGGAGTGGTTCAATGTTTGAATACTTGATGCCGCTATTAGTGATGCCTACCTATGATAATACATTGTTGGACGAAATGTGCATAGGCACGGTGAAAAAACAAATCGAATACGGGGAAGAGCAAAATGTTCCGTGGGGAATTTCGGAGTCATGTTACAACGTAGTGGATGCTCATCTTACCTATCAGTATCGGGCCTTTGGAATTCCCGGGCTCGGATTCAAAAGAGGACTTGGTCAGGATTTAGTGATTGCTCCTTACGCAACGGTGATGGCGCTGATGGTTGATCCACTTGCCGCCTTCACCAATCTTCAACGAATGAAAGCTAAAGGCTTTGAAGGGAGATATGGATTTTATGAAGCGGTTGATTATACACCTGTTCGATTATCGCGAGGTCAGCCTTTCGCAGTGATTCAAACTTTTATGGCTCATCATCAGGGGATGAGTCTTCTTTCGCTAGCGTATCTGTTACTGGATAAACCGATGCAAAAACGGTTTGAATCGGATACTCAATTTCAAACAGCATTGCTGTTGTTGCAAGAGCAGGTTCCGAAGTCAACTGGCTTCTACTCTGGTTCAGATGTGGAGAATGTACCACGTGTTTTACCGACAGCAGAAATCAGAGTAATTCAAACTCCGACTACACCTATCCCGGAAATTCAATTGTTATCGAACGGACGGTATCATGTTATGATAACCAATGCGGGTGGTGGTTATAGTCGATGGAGAGAAATCGCAATTAATCGCTGGAGGGAAGATAGTACCTGTGACGATTGGGGGACTTTCTGTTTTATCCGGGATATTAATAAAAATGAAAGTTGGTCAACAACACATCAACCAACATTAAAGGAGGCAACGCGTTACGAAGCCATCTTCACGCAAGACCGCGCTGAATTCAGAAGACGTGATGACGAAATTGAATCGTACAGTACCATCATCGTTTCGCCTGAAGATGATGTTGAGGTAAGACGTCTGCATCTAACAAATTATTCTAAGTCAAAAAGAAATTTGGAAATCACCAGCTATGGTGAAATAGTATTAGCCTCGCCTGCTGCAGACGATTCACATCCAGCTTTTAGTAATCTGTTTGTACAAACTGAAATCCACTCAAATCAACATGCAATAATATGCACCAGAAGACCACGTTCAAAAGACGAAAGACCACCGTGGATGTTTCATTTGATGAAGGTGGATGGCGTAGACAAAACAGAAGTTTCATATGAAACCGATCGAAATAAATTCATTGGTCGTGGAAACACCATTCATGAACCGCAGGTAATTTTTGAAAGTGAATCACTCACCGGTTCTCAGGGTTCTGTGTTGGATCCGATTGTTTCCATTCAATACAAAATAAAACTGGAGCCTGGCGAAGCTGTTACCATTGATATGGTCACCGGAATATCCGAAACCCGTGAAGGAAATCAAAGCCTGATCGATAAATATCAGGATCGGCATTTACGCGATCGTGCCTTTGAATTATCATTAACGCACAGCCAGGTTTCATTGCGTCAACTTGGTGCTACTGAATCGGATGTTCAATTATTTGGAAAGCTGGCCAGTTCAATTTTATACCTCAATCCAACGTTCAGAGCACCTGCGAACATTTTATCAAAAAATCAACGCGGGCAATCTGCTTTATGGAGTTATTCTATTTCGGGTGACTTGCCTATTGTATTGGCGCATGTCTCAGATAGTGACAACATCACACTTGTTAAACAGCTTATTAAGGCACAAGCGTATTGGCAGAGTAAAGGTCTTGCTGTCGATCTTGTTATTCTCAATGAAGATCCGAGTGGATATCGTCAAGTGCTACAAGAGCAAATTCAAAATCTGATTGCCAGCACAGGTGTTAACACATCAGATAAACAAGGAAGAATTGCGGTGAGGCCTGCAGATCAGGTGCCAGCTGAAGATCTCATTTTACTTCAAACTGTAGCGCGCATTATTATTTCAGATGCAAAAGGTACGCTGTCTGATCAGGTTAATAAACGAACCATTGAAAAACCAATCGCTCCGAAATTAATTCCTTCCAGACTATCTTCATCAAATATTCAAAAAGCAATTGCTCAGCGTGAGCTTCAATATTACAATGGACTTGGCGGATTTTCTCCTGACGGAAAAGAATATATCATTGCAACAAAGAAAAATAAACGAACTCCCCTACCGTGGTCTAATGTAATTGCCAATCCAAACTTCGGAACCATTGTAACGGAAAGTGGTTCATCGTATACCTGGTTTGAAAATGCGCATGAGTTCAGACTTACTCCATGGAAAAATGATCCTGTAAGCGATGGTTGTGGTGAAGCCTTCTACATCCGCGATGACGAGAGTGGTTATTATTGGTCACCGATGGCTTTACCTTCAACAGGCCAATCACCATACGTAACACGTCATGGGTTTGGCTACAGCATTTTCGAACATAACGAAGATGGCATTCGCACGGAAGTGTGTATGTATACCGATATTGAAGCGCCAATCAAGTTTGTTGTGATCACGGTGCGCAATCAATCGGATCGTCCAAGAAAACTTTCGGCTACCGGTTACGCTGAATGGGTATTGGGAAGCATTCCCTCAAAATCTGTTATGCATGTGGTTACTGAACTGGATACAGTAAGTGGAGCTTTGATTGCGAGAAATGTTTTCAATCCCGAGTTTCAGAATTGCGTAGGCTTCTTCGATGTTGATGATCCAAACTTTTTCTATACCTGCGATCGAACAGAGTTCATTGGACGCAATGGAACACTCCAGCATCCGGAAGCTATGGACAATGCAAGACTTTCCAATAAAACCGGTGCCGGCATGAATGCCTGTGCGGCAATTCAAATACCATTCGAATTGGAGAATGGGCAGGAACGAAAACTGATTTTCAAAATCGGTGCAGGAAAAAATTTGCGTGAAGCGGTTGACGTGGTTAAACGCTTTCAGGGAAGTCAGGCGGCTACCAAAGCTTTGCAAAACGTTAATGCGTTCTGGGAAAAAACTTTAGGAAATGTGCAGGTAGAAACCCCCGATCCATCCATCAACCTATTATCAAATGGCTGGTTACTGTATCAGGTATTATCGTGCAGAGTGTGGGGCCGCAGTGGATTTTATCAATCCGGTGGAGCGTTTGGTTTCCGCGATCAGCTTCAGGACGTCATGGCACTCACGCATACCTTACCAAACATTACGCGTAAACAAATATTAACGGCAGCTTCGCGTCAGTTTATTGAAGGTGATGTTCAGCATTGGTGGCATCCACCGCTTGGTCGTGGAGTGCGTACGTTGTGCTCTGATGATTTTCTATGGCTTCCATTTGTAACAAGTCGTTATCTCAACCTCACAGGTGATTCAACAGTATTGGATGAATCAATTCCTTTCTTACAAGGAAGGAGATTAAACGTTGATGAAGAATCCTATTATGATTTGCCCATCATATCCGACAAACAGGCAACACTCTACGAACATTGCAAGCAAGCTATTGAACATGGTTTACGTTTTGGTGAACATGGTTTGCCGCTGATGGGTTCTGGCGATTGGAATGATGGGATGAATATGGTCGGCATTCATGGAAAAGGAGAAAGCGTGTGGCTTGCCTTCTTTTTATATGATGTACTGAATCGCTTTGCAAAGATAGCAACGCTCCGTGGAGATGCTGCCTTTGTCCTGAAGTGCACTAAGAATGCAACGAAAATAAAGAAAAGCGTTCATACACACGCCTGGGATGGTGAATGGTATCTGCGCGCTTTCTTTGACGATGGCACGCCTATCGGATCGTCAAGAAATACAGAATGTAAGATTGATGCTATTGCACAAAGTTGGTCTGTGCTTTCGGAAGGTGGTGAGACTCAGCGTTCATTCAATGCTATGCAGTCCGCGAATAAATTTCTAATCAATAGAGAGAAAGGAATCATTCAACTCCTCGAACCTCCGTTTGATAAAACGGATTTAGATCCTGGTTATATAAAGGGATATGTGCCCGGTGTTCGGGAAAATGGTGGGCAGTATACCCATGCTGCTATCTGGATGGTAATGGCCTTTGCAAAATTGAAGGACCGAGAAAAGACAAACGAACTTCTATCGATGATCAATCCCATCCACCATGCGCGAACAGCAGAGGAAGCTGCAGTATATAAAGCAGAGCCCTATGTAATTGCCGCTGATGTGTACGGAGAACCACCACACATCGGAAGAGGTGGCTGGACGTGGTATACAGGGTCTGCTGGTTGGATGTATCAGCTGATACTCGAATCGTACCTTGGAATAAAACGCGAGGGAGAAACATTGCGATTTGAACCGTGTATTCCAAAAGACTGGAAATCATTTAAAATCAAATACACATTTAAAGAAACAATCTATCATATTGAGATACACCAGGAAGAAACCGACAGAGCGGCTGAACTTTTAGTGGATGATGTTCTTCAACAGGAAGCTATCCTTCATTTAAAAGATGACCAAATGGATCATCGTGTCGTACTTAAAATCAATATGGAATCCGGAGTGGATGCAGAGCAGGAAGCAACCACTAGTGTAGACAATGTGTAGAAGAATTTCCCCTTACCATGCTGCCTATATACTGCTGTGCATTGGTATGATTTTCGAAATATAGTATAGCGTTAGAAGAAAAATATTTACAAAACACTTAATATTCAGTTCATGAAAAAGTCATTTGCCATTGCCTCGTTTTTATTCCTGTTTAGTTTCACAACTTCACTTACTGCGCAGAATCTCATTAGTGATCTTGCTGGAAAATGGTCCATCACCAAATACCAATCAAAACAAAAGACGGAAGGAAAATCCGGAACACTTGAATTCTTAACAGACGGAATGTTTAGAAGTGAAGGTATTTATTTTGGAGTTCAGACCGGGTTATTCCGAACAGATGAAACGCGATCAATTGTTATTATTGAAGCACAAAACGGAATTACAGAATGGACCGCGTCCGTAAAGGACGATGTTCTTCGCTTGAAAAGTATTAAAGGAAAAGGACCGAGAGTGTACCTTACATTGATTCGAATAAAAGCCTAAAAGAATAGAGCGCATTACTGATTTAATCTTCCTTACCGATATAATTAAAGCAAAAGAGGTCAATGCCATGACCTCTTTTGCTTTAAAAACTATTTGATACCAAAACTCCTTATACTAAATACCATAAGAAATGAAGACTAAACTAAATTCCGTTTCAAAGATGGGACACATGGAAAAATTCTCTTCCAGCGTAACAGCAATGACAGGCACCACACCTGCTTTTATTATTGCTTTTAGTCTTGTGTTGATTTGGGCAGCAACAGGGCCGATGTTTGATTTTTCAGAAGAGTGGCAAATGGTAATTAATACCGGAACAACGATTATTACATTCCTGATGGTGTTTCTTATTCAAAAATCTCAAAACAAAGATTCACTAGCGGTACAATTAAAATTGAATGAATCGGTGGCTGCTCATGAATTTGCGAGCAACCGCCTTGTTAATGTTGAGGGTATGACAGAAGATGAGTTAAAAGTGATAAAAAAATATTATGTTTCATTAAGTGATATGGCTAAGAAAGATGGCAGCCTGCAACAATCACATTCAATAGATGAAGCAAAAGAAAAGCATGCTTATAAACAAAATATGAAAGGAGAATCTCGTAAGGCTAAAGCTAAAAAGAATTAACTTGGTTCGTTCGCCCTTTATATTTATAATCATAGGTTAATCCATTAGCATGAATAGTATGAAAACCATAGAGGGTACTACCTATCCTATTGAAAACACTTATTCCGTTTCTATAGAAGAAATTGCACGCCTTCTTCAAGCCAATCAACAAAATGGTTTAACGGAAGATGACGTGAACAAGCGTATTGAAGCTTATGGTTTAAATCGTTATACTGAACAGAAGCAAAAAAGTATTTTTCTAATTATCCTTGAACAATTCAAAAGTCCGATTGTATTGTTGCTTGTGGTAGCTTCAGCATTCTCCTTTTTCTTTCAGCATTGGCTTGAAGGTTTCTCTATCATCGGTGTTATTGGCATCACTGCAGCCTTAGGTTTTTTCATGGAGCTTCAGGCTCGTAAATCAATGAAGGCTCTGAAGGAAATGGATGTCAGTTTTTCAAAAGTATGGAGAGATAACACGCAGAAGGAAATTCCATCGGAACGTCTTGTCCCTGGAGACATTTTACTTCTCGAAGCGGGGGATATTATTCCTGCTGATGGCAGACTATTTGAAATAAATCAATTTGAAGTGGATGAATCTGCCCTCACGGGCGAGTCGCTACAGGTTGTAAAAAAGCTGGAGTCGCTTGAAAAAGGTGTTGGTCTTGCAGATCAGATTAACACAGTGTTCAAAGGCACAGGTGTTGTAAAAGGAAACGCTAAGGTGATTATTACAGGCACAGGATTGATGACTGAGTTAGGTAAAATTTCTACGATGGTGGAGAGTGCCAAACAAGTAGTTACCCCGCTTGAAAAAAAACTACAAGGACTTACTACGAAGTTGATGTGGCTCACAGGGATTTTTGCTGTCATTTTTATTAGCACAGGTATTATTCAGGGAAAAGAAATTTATTTGATCGTAGAAACCGCTATTGCCCTGGCAGTGGCGGCTATTCCGGAAGGACTTCCAATTGTAGCCACGATTGCACTTACCTATGGTGTTCTCCGTTTGGCAAAAAAAAATGTTTTGATCAAGCGGCTTGCTTCTGTGGAAACCCTGGGAGGAATCAATACCATCTTTACAGATAAAACGGGCACCCTTACGGAAAACAAAATTGAAGCAAACAGCCTTTCATTCTTTGATGAAGTAATACCTATCGAAAAGGATCTCACAACGGGTTCAGCCGAAATAAAAAACAAATCAGGTTTCGATAAACTGTTGCTCATTTCAACCTTATGTAATAATGCATCTCTACAAACAGCAGGTGATGATAAAAAGCACTTGGGTGATCCGATTGAGATCGCGTTACTTCAATTTGTTGCTGCCAATACAATCGATATTGAAAAAATTGGTAAAGACTACCCACGCGATGCGGAACATGCATTTAGTTCAGAAACCAAATTGATGGGCACCTTGCATAAAAAAGGTGCGACTTCTTTTGTGGCGGCTAAAGGAGCTGCCGAAGAATTAATACTGAAATGCAATTCGTTTTGTAACCATGATGCTGTAGTGCCACTGACAGAAGAAGATAAAAAGGTATTTCTAAAAAAGGCAGAGGAAATCCAATCCGATGGATCGCGCGTATTGGCATTTGCATTTAAAGAAGGTGATGTTATATCGAAAGAAGATTTTTTAAAAGAATTAACATTAGTAGGATTCATAGGCTTTTTAGATCCACCACGACTGGACGCCATCGAATCATTGCAATCGTGCAGGAGTGCCGGTATAAAAGTGATTATGATAACAGGAGATCATCCTGCTACTGCACTCAACATAGCTCAGAAAATAAAGCTCTCAGAATCTGAAAATATTGTTGTCAATGGGAAAGAATTAAACGAACATCCACCGGAAGAAAAACTATTTGCCGCTACGATTTTTGCCAGGGTAAGCCCCAAGCAGAAACTGGACATGGTTAGCCTTTATCAAACACGAGGCGACATTGTAGCCATGACAGGCGATGGCATTAACGATGCTCCAGCTTTAAAGAAAGCAGACATCGGCATTGCCATGGGGCTAAGAGGCACCCAGGTTGCAAAGGAAACTGCCGAGATGGTATTGAAAGACGATTCCTTTATTTCGATAGTAGCTGCCATAAAACAAGGCCGAATCATTTTTCAAAACATCAAAAGGTTTCTGATCTATTTGCTGTCATGCAACTTAAGTGAAATCTTCATTGTGTTTCTTTATGGATTATTCAATTTACCATTTTCAATTCTACCCTTACAGATTCTTTTCCTAAACATTGTTACCGACATCTTTCCATCATTGGCATTGGGTGTGGGTAAGGGTAATTTGTTGATAATGAAAAATCCTCCCCGCAACCCGAAGGAGCCCATCATAACAAAGAAAGATTGGACTACGATTATCGTTTACGCCTTACTGATAGCGTTACCTATTATTTTGGTTACAGGATATTGCAATTATTACTTAGGATATGATGCAGAAACGTGCAATAACATTACGTTCCTCGCACTCGCATTTGCACAACTTTGGCATGTGTTCAATCTATCAACGCGCAAAATTTCCTTCTTACAAAATGAAGTCACCCGAAACGTATACGTATGGAGTGCTCTATTATTTTGCACCGTCATTATTATGATTTTCTATTGGGTAGATCCCCTAAGTAAAATAATTGGACTTGAATCACTTAACAGCACGGCATGGTTAATCATCGGTATAACAAGTTTGGCTCCCATCGCCTTGGTTCAATTGTTTAAAAGAACAATTCGGATTCTGGATTAGTAAAAAGTGATTTAATAGTATGATCTCCTTAAGATTTCCAGGAGCTACTTCCTTTTGAAGGATAACGCTAAGTCTTTAAAAGTTATCAAAACGCTACTCCAATCGTTTTGCAGATAATCATACACCAAACGGTTCATGGAAAGGGTAATGTTCTGGATTTTTGTTTTCATTTGAGAAAATGCTTGATTAACAACAGGCAGTTAGTTCATAGCCCAAACTTCAACAATGGATTTTTTATCTGAATTATCTTGTGTGTCGTACCAGAAGCTAACCCCATCAATTGTTTTATCGGCATCCGGAATATTCATCGTGATACCGTTTGTTGCATAATTTACTTCGTTCAAAAATTCAACATCTTTTGTGCCACCATCAGTAAAATGAATTGTACAACGGTGCATCGTTAACGTTCCTTGTGTAATAATAAATTTTAATGCCTTAATATGAGTACTACCTTCAACGATTAACATTACATCATGATCTAATGTATAGTCTGCTCTTCGATTACCCAGGTAAGTCCACTCATCCGTTACGGAAATAGCTTGCTGAGCAGATGATTGTTGTGCTTGGCCCAACGCGAGTACGATCAGTGTAAGGGTAAGTAGATGTTTGGTTTTCATAAGGGATGCAGTTGACTTTTAATTTCTTACAGGATGAACCTGTACACTCCCTATAGAAATAAGCATACCACACAAGCAACAGGCTAAACGAGTTCATTCAAGGCTATAATTAAATGGAGACTGTAGAAATGCTTTCCCGATGTAGAGATATAAGATTCTCACTTTGTTAATCATTGAGAATATCATTCACAAATTAAACAGCCCATTGCCCGGATAGGCAATGGGCTGTTTAACCACGTCTTATAGTATTGCTATATGTTAATCCTGCTCCACTTCTTCTTCAACCATTTCAGCGGCAAGTTGATTGATTTTGGCAGCAAGTGCCGTTAGCCTCACATCGGCTTCCGCTTCTTCATCCTTTGTTTCTTCCAATAACTGCGCGCATTGAACTTTGCCCAATACAGTAGCCATCGTTCTCAAGGTACCATACGCTGAAATTTCATAATGCTCTACCTTTTGTGCCGCTGCAATTAAAGCAGCATCTCTTGCATGACTCTTATCATGATCAGCGATAGCTTCTTCGCCTTCCTTCACAAGACCTTCCATTGCTTCACATTTCTTTGCAACAGGTTTCACCTTGATTAACGAGAAACATTCTTCAACGCGGCTCACCTGGAGTTTTGTTTCTTCGAGGTGTGCTTCAAAAGCTTCTTTGAGTTCATCATTAAATGAAGCTTTGGCCATCTTTGGAAGTGCTTTTGTCAAATGTTTTTCAGCCCAATAGATATCCTTCAATAAACCTTCAAAGATATCTTCCAGTGTTTCTTTGGATGATTTTTCTGTACCCTTCTTTGCAGGGGCTTTCTTCGTTACATTAATTTTGCCAGTGGTTTTCATTTTGTGTGGGTTTTAATTATAAAATTGCAGTTTGTTATTTCCGCTAAGGTTCTATAGCTCACCCTTCTCGGCTAACTTTTTCATTTTCTTATTTGCATAAATGGCAACTTCTACTCTGCGGTTGATCTGTTTCTCATCGGCAGTCGAATTCCCATTTAGCGGTTGTTGTTCACCATATCCTTTTGGTGTAATCCGACCAGCGCTAACACCTTGTGTTGCCAAGTATTGCTCAACGCTAGAAGCTCTTTTTTCTGAAAGTTTTTGATTGTAAGAATCTTCACCTACATTATCAGTATGACCTTCAATTACAATATTGGTATCATCATACTTTTTTAATGTAGTTGACAGTGTGTTTAAATTTGATTTTGTTTCAGGTAATAAGGAGGCAGAGTTCGTGTCGAATTGCAATCCGGAATTAAATGTGATTAAAATACCTTCTCCAACACGTTGTACCGTTGCACCTTTCAAATCGTTCTTTAACTCTTCTGCCTGCTTATCCATGCGTCTTCCAATAAGAGCACCGGCAGTTCCTCCAGCTGCGGCACCGATGATAGCACCAACGGCAGTGTTACCTGAATTATGACCAATGAGTCCGCCAATAGCAGCACCCGCTCCAGCGCCTATAGCACCACCCTTGGTTGTGTTATTCATGGTCTTACAACTCGTTTGAGTTAGTAATACTGCAATTACCAGGAAAGAGGAGCTAATTATTTTAAAAAATATCTTTTTCATATAGAATTTATTTATCTGCGTTCTTCACAGCATTATCAAATCGCTCTGCTATCTGTTCGCATGCAAGTTTTATTTCGTTGTGTGTATTCTTCGCGGACTGCTGGGCATTATCCCACGTGTCGTCAGCTGATTGATCAATTAAATCAAGTGCTGCCTCTACTTTTGTTCTATGATCCAATAGAGTTGCTTTCACTGATTCTAATTCGGTTTGAGCAGTTCCATTTGCATCTTCCAGCTTCTTGGAGATTTTATCAAGCTTTGTATTAATATCATCACGAAGCGTTTGCAGATCCTTGGTGGTTTCCTGCTTCTCTTTCTTGATGTCCCTTACAATTTCATTTTCTGTTTGGGCCACTTTCTTTTCAGATGATGGTGAACAGTTGATCATCATCATGCCACAGCTCATTAGAGCAAATGCTATTATTCCTTTTTTCATAATCGTTTGGTTCTTTTTTTGTTGTTTTAGATGGAGTGTAAAGCAATCAAAGAGATCTCAGGAATTTAATTCGAGACTTTCAATCTCTCTTTTAATCTCTTCCTTCGATTTTCCGATTCGTTTTTCGATTTTACCGAGCATCTCATCTTCCCTACCTTCTATAAACATTAAATCATTATCTGTCAGCTGTGCATACTTTTGCTTCAGCTTTCCCTGTACTTCTTTCCAGGTTCCCTTTAATTGTAATGTATTCATGACAGTAAGAATTTAGTTAAACTTTAGCACGATCACTTGCTTGTGATATTACTTCCTTCCCTCTTTTGGCTGTATCGTCTACTAAACCATTGTAGCGATTCTTTATAGAATCGATGGAATCTCCAACGGCATTTTTCAGATCATTTGCCAATCGTTTTGATCCACCCACTATTTTCTTTTGACTTTCTGCTCCACTTCTTGGAGCCAGTAACATTCCAATAGCAACACCAATTGCGGCACCCGCCAACAATCCGCCAATTAATTTTTTAGTTTCCATATTTCTTGTTTTTAGTTTTTAAGATTCATCTACGTGCAATTACACATACGTTCTGCAACCCATTGTAAAAATTAATGCCAACGTACATATTGCTCATTCGAGCCTCAATTGCATTTAAAGATTTCCATTTCGAGTATCAAAATCCCCATTGATGGTATTTATTCTACGGCAAACAGGGAATCAAAAAATCATAGCACAATTACTCCTTTTCACGGAGTGTAAAAGTCAGATTTTCACTTGTAGAATTTAAGGATGAAGAATGTAGAATGAATTCCACAACTTCCATTATAGCAATTGAAATAAAACGTCTGTTGCGTACTTAAAGGATGGCACACATTTCACAACGAGTACTAAGCAAACCATTCTGAAATGTAACAGTATCTTGAATTGAATAACCAATCAACAACAAACAAATGAAAACAAGTATTATAAAAATATCATTTCTGGCGTGCATTGCAGTTGGAGTTATGTCAGCTTGCAATCCATCACCTAAGAAAGAAGCTGAAAAGGTTGAGGAAGCTAAAGAGGATTTACAGGAAGCTAAGGAAGATCTTGAACAGGCCCGTCTGGATTCCATCAACGACTACTATAAGTTTAAGGAAGAAGCTGACGCGCGCTTTGCTGAAAACGAAAGGCAAATTGCACTGCTGAAAGAGAAGGCTCAATTGGAAAAGAAAGAAGTGAGAGAAAAATATGAAAAGGAGTTGAATGAGCTCACCGAAAAAAATGCCCAATTAAAATCACGAGTTGAGGAGAACAGAAAGAATGCTAAGGACAAATGGGAAGCATTCAAATTAAATTTCAACCAGGAGATGGACCAACTGGGCAAATCCCTTTCCGCTATGGTGGAAAGGAACAAGACGAGAAAATAACATTAGAGTATAGGCGATTAATCTGAATTGGAAATTATAGAACAGCAGACTCTTTAAATGAACTCTGCTGTTCTATTTCCTCAACCAAACACAAATCATTTAAATGAAACCACATATTGGATTATCCGAAAAAAAATTAAGTTCAGTTGCTGAATTACTTTCTATTGTACTGGCCGATCAGGTAACCTTGTATACCAAGACAAGGAAATTTCATTGGAATGTTGGCGGTGAAAGTTTCATGGAACTTCACAAGTTATTTGAAAATCAGTACAAGCAACTGGAAGAGTCTATTGACGAAGTTGCTGAGCGGATTAGTAAACTAGGCAGCAAAACCATTGGCACTATGGCGGAGTTTGGCAAATTAACATCCTTGAAAGAACATCCCAATAAATATCCGACATCAAAGGAAATGATAAAGGAGCTTTTGATTGATCACGAAACCATTATCACTGACCTTCGGAAATTTGTGGACCAATGTGCCGAGAAAATAAAAGACGCTGGAACAGCAGATTTTCTTACCGGTTTGATGGAAGAACACGAAACAATTGCATGGACATTAAGAAGATATTTAAGTTAACCTACGAAAAAAACGAAGCTATGGAAAATATGTACAAAGAAGGTGAAGTAGTCTATGAGAGAATACGTCCCGCCCAAAGATTAATCGTGAAGCGATATGCATTCGACCTCTATTACTGCCAGGCAGAAGAGAATACGAAGCAAAAGAAACTGGTGTATCTTGAAAGAGAATTAATGCCGAGTAATAATATTCGCAGGTGAATGAGGTCCATGGCTCAATTTACAGTTCAATGAAATTGGGTTAATGTAAAATTATACGAATGCTCTTCAAGTCTGTATCTGAACAAGTTTCTGCTCTTTTTCTCCTGGCTTTGCCTATTGCCTGTATCGCGTGGACGGTTACGCATGAAGAGATATTCAGTGAACCCAGAAACTTTTGTATTCAGAAATCAAAAACATCGAAGACAATCTTAAAGCGCAAATTCTTTTACGTTTTCACCTGCGAATATTGTTTCAGCCACTACATCACTCTCTTTTTTCTGATTACAACGCAATATCATTTATTGTTTAGCGACTGGCGTGGCTACTTAATTGGGGGCTTTGCTTTGGTATGGATAGCCAACTTATATATGAGTTTGTTTGGTTTTGTGCGTGTCGGATTAAAGAGAGAGAAAATTGTTGCCGACATTGAAGAAGTGAAACTTGAAGTGGCAAAAGAAGAGATGAATAGTAATGGCCTTTAAATCGAGTGAGCGCGCAAAAATTTAGAACCATGATTACAAGTAAATCAGTCTCATTATAGAATCAGATAATGCACATTTTCTTCATACTACAAATATATGATTGAATTGATATCGTGTTGCCTTCTTTTCTCCAACCTGTAGAATCAACTCTACACGCTCTACAGATTACAATCTCCCCGTTTCAATCTTCACTATCGTTGGGACTACTAGCGAAAAATAATTGTAAATTCGTTTCATTCAGTTTTTTACATTGCAAATTCTAATCTGTATGAGACCAGACATGTGATTCCTGTAACTATTTTCAAAAGATATAACTACTGGCAGTATTTGTGCATTCACCTTTGTCGTATAGTAAATCAATTATGCACTAAATTTTTTAAAAAAATGAAAAAGACACTAATGATTATGATGCTTGCCATAACAGGAATTTATGGTACAGCGAAAGCACAACAGCCAGCAGTGGTAGTAAGCGACAAAACAGGATGGCACAAAATCGGAGAAACGACCGTTAACTTCGAAAAAGATCGTGACGAAGTTTCAGTATTAGGAGCCGACAAATTTGCTTCTATTAAATTCAAAGTTACGGATGCTGCCATCAATCTGTTGGATCTTGAAGTATACTATGAAAGTGGTGACAAGCAAGACATCAAAGTTAACTTTCCGATTAAAGCACCAGGAGGAGAAAGCGGAGTTATCGATTTAAATGGTGGAGAACGCAGTTTGAAAAAAATTGTGTTTGTTTACAAAACACTCGACAATCGCAAAGATCAGAAAGCACATGTGGAAATATGGGGCTTAAAGACAAATGCAGGTTCGAAATAATTTTTAATCTGTATGGATAGAGGCAGTCTTACATTTATGTAAGACTGCTTCTTATTTATAGACCTAGGCGAATGCCTCTCGATTGCATTAATACTTTTAAAGACTCACCAGATTTAATTTAATAATCGTAAAGTTTCTGATACTTTAGATGAAAAATATACCATTGGAAAAAAGCACAAAGAAGGTAGTCGTTGTCGGTGGTGGTTTTGCCGGAATGAACTTTATCAAAAAACTAGCTAACGATTCTCGTTTTTTGATCACATTAGTTGATACGAACAATTATCACTTCTTTCCTCCCCTGCTCTATCAGGTGGCTACTGCTTTTATAGAGCCTTCCAATATCAGTTATCCTTTCCGTAGAATGTTTCAGGAAAAAGACAATTTGCGATTTCACTTAGGCCGACTCTTAAAAATTAATCACACGGAAAATACAATTGAAACGGATACGGCTACTTTACAATATGATTATTTGGTGCTGGCGCTTGGCACAGAGACCAATTACTTTGGAATGGAGAATGTAAGGCAAAACGCATTGCCTATGAAAACGATTGGCGATTCATTGAATCTGCGCAACCATGTTTTGCTCAGCATGGAAAGGGCCGTACGAGCAGTTGATAATGCTGAACGGGAAAAGTATCTGACGATCGTCATTGCCGGTGGCGGTCCTTCCGGAGTGGAAGTTGCCGGGATGCTTGCCGAGATGGGACATAATATTGCCGCGAAAGAATATCCTGAGATCACAGACCTCAAGTCCTATATTCATTTAATTGATGCGTCACCCGCCCTTCTGGGACCCATGAGTAAAGTTGCTCAGGGGGAAGCTTTAAAGGTATTAACGAAGTTAGGTGTTCATATAAAATTAAACACGGCTGTAAAGGATTACATCGATGGAAATGTTTTACTCAGCAATGGCGAAACGATTTCTACGAATACCTTAATATGGACTTCGGGTGTTATCGGCAGAGAGTTGGTTGGTCTTCCTGCCGATGCGATTGCGCGTGGAAGACGAGTTGCAGTTGATGAATACAATCGTGTAAAAGGTATTCAGAACGTTTTTGCACTGGGCGATATCGCATTTCAAACGACTGATACTAATTTTCCCAATGGTCATCCTCAGGTTGCTCAGGTGGCCATACAACAAGGGCAACTACTGGCTTCCAATCTCAAGAAAATAGAATCCAAAGAATTACCGAAAGCGTTTCTGTATAATGACAAAGGAAGCATGGCCATCATTTCGAAATTGAAAGCGGTTGCTGATTTACCGGGATTCTCATTCACTGGATTTTTTGCCTGGCTGATTTGGCTCTTCATTCATATTATACCGATCGCTGGGTTTCGAAACAAAACCAAGTTAGCGTTCAATTGGTTTACTGCGTTTCTTTCGAACGATCCTTCGCTGAGGTTGATTATCCGACCGAGAAGGCCGAAGTAAAATTTGATTTTAGTTTACATAGGTTCGATCCATTAAGAAAATTGAAAACATTATTGCTACCGGTTGCAAGCCAGATGTTTTGTAATTGGTTAATGTCGTCAGCTTTCCATTTCGTTCACAGACTAGAGATCACTTCATAGAGTTGCATCTTCGAATGGCGTTCTGCGCAGATGTGCGGAGGAACGACTGCATTTCATAGGTATATAGTAGGCGCACATTAAAAATCACGAAGGGCAACCTCGCCAGAAGCGAGGTTGCCCTTCGTGATTTTTAAAACTCAAGAGTAATATCCTGCGAATCGCAGGATATTACTCTTGAGTTTTGTATTGCGCGGACTGCCCATGAAATTAGTTGCAGATTTCATATTCCGCGCATGAGCACGCACTGGCTTCTGTGCGGAGCTTCTACACTCTTAGAATCTTTCATATACCTCAATATTGAGCAAACATTCATATCCTCGGATGCTGCGATTTCTTGTGTAGAATTTCATCATTGTATGTGGAGCAAGAGCAACAAATCCCTTCATTAAACTGAAAATAGATTGACGCAGCAAGGTTTTTGATATGGCACAGATTTGTTAGGCCTATCTAAAAACCAAAACAGCATGAACAGCATAGCAGAATCTTATCCTCAATCTGAAGATCAGGAATTGATGTTCTTCCGATCCTTAAAAACGGAAATGCGCCTTTTGCCAACGCGAAAGATCGTTGGAATTGTCAGAGTTGTGTTGACCAGTGTGGCAAAGAGTTTACCTACAACACAAGTGAATGAAGTAGTAAAGAAATTACCCTCTACACTTCAAATGGTTTTCACCCATTCCTGGAAAGCAAATGATCAATACCAACCGGTAGTTCATTTAGATGAATTGGTTGAAACTGTTTGCAATACCGAAACGAAGAAAGGTGTTCTTTTTACCAACGAGGTGGAAGCACTGAAATATGTTTTGATTGTCATTAAAAATCTGAAGATTGTTTTCGACAAGATCGGAGTAACGGTTTTTCCATATTCCATGATCTCTGAATATCAACAAGCAGTACAAGAAGAAGCTGTTTAAATATTCTTCCATAAATAAATTTCACAACTTAATATTTATACTATGTTACGCTACGCTGCTATTTTCTTTGTCATTGCGATCATTGCTGCCATCTTTGGATTTGGTGGCATTGCAGCTGGTGCTGCCTCCATCGCGAAAATCTTATTTTTTGTATTTATCGTGCTGTTTGTGATCACCATTCTTTTTGGCGCATCACTTTTCAAGAAACGATAGAGCCATAAAATGTATTTGGAATTTCCGCATTGAGCTAAACAAAAATAAAGCATGACGTTGATTCGTCATGCTTTATTTTTGTTTAAAATTCAAATACTATAGTTGAAGTGTGGGACCAATTCTTTCCACTGCAAATTGGATTTTCAAATGCAGCGAATGGAAATCAGATGGCTTCGTCAGAAAATAGGATGCTCCGAGTTTTTTTGTGTCATCGATATCTCTTTGAGATGATGAGGTGGTGAAAATGATAACGGGAATATCTTTTAATCTTAAATCCTTTTTTAATTCAGTCAGGCATTGCCTTCCACTCATTCGTGGCATATTTAAATCCAGAAAAAGAAAATCGGGCAATGTATTCATTTCACGCAGCTTCAGTAAAGCATCTTCGCCATTGACCGCAACCACGCACTGAACGCCAGCATCAATTTCAGTAACGGCTTCGCAGAAAAAACTGCAGTCATCACTGTCATCGTCAACGATCATGAATGTTTTCTTGTCTTCCATTTTCGTTTGAACTTCAGATATTCCCCACTATTTCCCGAAAGAGCCTCAAAGCTAGTCTATTGTTGAGGGAATATACCACGATGTCGGGTATTAGTTCTACGAATTTGGGTAATACTTTCTACTAACTGACTCAATCATCATCGAAGCACTTGAATGGCTGGAAGGACGATGTGGCATACTTTTGCTGCTAACAATACGTATATTTTGTAACGGCACTTCTATGCTCTTCCAGCATTAAGTTGATATCAAAAGATTAGAATCTGTCTTCAAAAGTGAGTATTACCTCGTCTACAATGCACTATACCTACATTATTACAAACACAAACTCAAATATGATTTGGGTTAGCGTAACTTTACTACCCCTTACCTAAGCAGAATGGCATCCCAGAAAAAAGACAAAACTAAACCACCCGCCACACCACAACAGTTTCCAATTGTAGGTATTGGCGCTTCGGCTGGCGGTCTTGATGCCTTCAAACGTTTGCTAAAGGTTATCCCGGAAGACTCGGGAATGGCGTATGTGCTGGTACAGCATCTGGATCCGTCTCACGAGAGTATTTTACCCGAACTGCTTTCGCGCACTACCAACATTCCCGTTCATGAAATCACAGATGACATTCATCTCGCCCCCAATCACATCTACATAATACCTGCTAACAAAATGCTCACCTCAACCGATGGTGTGCTCAAGCTCAATCCACGTGATTTAAAAAATCCTAAGAACTTACCCATTGATGTCTTCTTTACTTCTCTCGCTGAAGTACACACTAGTTTTGCCGTGGGCGTAGTGCTGTCGGGTACGGGAACAGATGGAACCCTGGGACTGAAAGCTATTAAAGCGCATCGCGGAATCACATTCGCGCAAGACTCAAAATCAGCCGCATTCGATAGTATGCCTCAAAGTGCTATCGATGCCGGTGTGGTTGATTTTATTTTACCGCCAGAGGAAATTCCCGCTCAATTACACGATATCAATAATGCACACATATCCACCTCTAATCTGACAGAAGAAGAAGAAAAGTCGAAGGAGGAAGATGCTGCTTTCAAGCAAATTCTATCCATTATTCGCCAAAGTAGTGGTGTCGACTTTACGTATTATAAATTACCTACTCCGCGCAGGCGAATTGCCAGAAGAATGGCCCTGAGTAAAACTACAACGCTTTCTACTTACCTGAAATTTATCCGGAACAATAGAATAGAGCAAGATGCCTTGTTTCAAGACATGCTTATTCCCGTAACCTCTTTCTTTCGCGACCCCAAAACATTTCAAGAGTTAAGCGAATCCATCATTCCCATGATGCTTAAAAGTAAATCGGCCGATGAGTCTGTTCGCGTTTGGGTAGCAGGTTGCTCGACAGGTGAAGAAGCGTATTCATTAGCTATTTGCCTTCACGAATGCTGTGCAGAAAAGCTATCGAATATACGAATCCAAATCTTTGCTTCCGACATTTCAGAAGCGGCTATTAAAAAAGCAAGAATTGGTCTTTATACCAAAGCAGATCTACAAACTATTTCGGAAGGTCGGCTCAAAAATTACTTTACCAAACACAATGGAGATTATGAGGTAGGGAAAACCATTCGCGATATGTGCGTATTTGCTCCCCATAATTTTTTAAAAGATCCTCCCTTTGCAAAAATGGATATGATCACCTGTAGAAATGTGCTGATATACATGGATCCCTTTTTGCAAAAGAAAGCACTGGCTACTTTTCACTATGCGCTTAAGGATAAAGGATTTCTTGTGCTCGGTAAATCAGAAACCACGGGTGCGTCATCCGATTTATTTATTCCGTTAGCGCGTCATGAAAAAATTTATTCCCGCAGGCCTGTGCCCGGTCATTTTATGCATGTTGCCACAGAGCGAAAAGAAGAAGCGCTTGTCTTAAAGAACATCCCTTCTCAACGAGAAGGTAAGACCGCTAAGCATGAAGCAACACAAACCGATTTCCGCAAAAGTGCCGAAGCGATGTTGCTTTCAAAATACACACCTACTGGTGTTGTGGTGAACGAACTATTAGACATTGTTCATATTCATGGAATTATCACTCCTTACTTAGAACCTTCACCAGGCAAACCTACTTTCAACCTTATCAAAATGGCGCGCGAAGGATTAGCCTTCGAATTGCGCAATGCCATACACAAAGCGAAGACCAGTCAGGCAACGGTCATTAAAAAAGGCATACCGGTAAACAATGGAAAGCAATCTTTGGTTACCATTGAAATCATTCCACTAACCAGTACAGTAGAAACGTACTATTTAATACTATTCAGCAAAACCATTCAACCTGCAGCGGCCGAAGAAAAAGGTAAAGTCACTTCTGCCTCTCAAAAAATAAAAAAGGAAGCGCAATTGCGCATTCAACAAGTAGAAAGTGAATTAGCGCAGAGCCGGGAGGACATGCGTTCCATTACCGAAGATCAGGAAGCCGCAAACGAAGAATTACAAAGCGCCAACGAAGAGTTGTTGAGTAGTAGCGAGGAAATGCAGAGTTTGAATGAAGAACTGGAGACGTCAAAGGAGGAATTGCAATCAACGAATGAAGAATTAACCATTGTTAATCACGAGCTGCTCGATAAGCAAGAACACTTAAATGCTTCCCGCATGTATGCTGAGGCAATCATTGCCACACTGCGTGAACCGCTTATCGTTCTCGATAAATCCCTTCGCATCAAAACAGCCAATGCTTACTTCTACAAAAAATTTAATATAGAAGAAACTGAAACAGAAGGGAAATTACTATACGAAATACAGAACCGACTTTGGGATGATCGGATGATGCGATCACTTCTTGAAAATATTCTTCCTCAAAAAATCAACTTAGAAGATTTTGAGATCAAGCTCAAATTTCCGTTCCTGGGCGAGCGTACCTTATTATTAAATGCCAGGCAAATCGTAAATGAAAAAACTGCCGAACAACTCATTCTCCTGGCCATTGAAGATGTTACCGAAAGAAAAGCGGCCGCTCAAACGATTCAAAACTTCAATACTGAATTAGAAACAAAAATTAAGGAGCGGACTGCAGACTTAGAACAAAACAATAGCCAGTTGCAACAATTTGCCCATGCGGCCAGTCACGACTTGCAGGAGCCGTTGCGAAAAATCCTTACGTTCACGAATCTTCTTCAGCAAAGACACGGAAGTGAATTTTCAGGTGATGCAGAAAGCTTAATGAAAAAAATTGTAGGCTCTTCCGATCGGATGATAAACCTTATTAAAGATTTGCTGGAATACTCCTACCTGATCAATCACGAAAAATTATTTGAGCTAACGGATCTGAATATTATCCTAAAGAATGTATTGTCTGATTTTGAATTACTTATTGACCAAAAGAAAGCGAGTATCCAAGCCACAAGGTTACCGATCATCAATGCCGTTCCGCTGCAAATGAACCAACTGTTCTATAACCTGATCAGCAATTCACTTAAGTTTGCAAAAGAAAATGAGCCTTCCAGTATACGCATAACATCATCTATACTTTCGGAAACACAGATGACAAAGTATCCTTTGCTTAATCCATCCTTCCGATATTCTGAGATTATTCTGGAAGACAATGGCATTGGCTTCGATCAAAAGTATGAAACTCAAATCTTCACCATCTTCCAGCGGCTGCACGACAAAGCATCTTACAAAGGCACTGGCATTGGCCTCGCACTCTGTAAAAAAATTGTTGAGAATCACCATGGCGAAATCTTTGTGAAGGCAAAGGAAGATAAAGGCGCTACATTTCACATCATTCTTCCTTTCGAACAGGCCTGACATTTTTAGGTTCCACGATGATTTATAATCAGTTTGATTGTTTACTCAAACTTTGATACTAAAAAACATTAACAAAAAAGAAAGCCTCCCGTCAAGGAGGCTTTCAGCATAACCAACAAGAGTGAGCTACCTACCTGTAACCCCATACCTCAACTACACTCTTCTGGTCAGCGTTCCTTTCGTATTATACAAAATATGATCATTACAATTATTGGTTCTTGCCCTTCTGTGGAACTATAGTCGAATAAACATGCCATCCATAAAAGAGGGAATGCACCTTCTCAGTGGCAGTCTTTCTTTATCACCTGTAGATTTATAGTGTTGATTGTAGAGATTAACGTACACCAATTTTCAAACAAATACATAAAAGCATACTGCAAAAAAAGAAGGCATCACTACCATCATGCAGAATCACATGATGGTAGTAATGCCTTAAAAGCACCAACCTAATTACATTTTCTTAAACTGGAATTTTCGAATGAGTCGTCTCATTGACCGATTTATCGATTCCAGCATGGATTCATTATCTCTAACGATCTCCATGTGCACTTTTTTTCCAGGAAGTGATTCATTGTTACTAAAGTTTCGGTGAGTGAAAGATGCGAACGTTGCATTACCTGTCTTAATTTCCATGTTCGGATGATATATTATTCGCATGTGATCTTTCATACCGTATAGTTTAGTTTAGAGTATTGACAAATGTTGTTTATGTTTTATTTTGAGAATCTCAATTTCGTGCGATCTGACTAAAAGCAAAGAGTATAAAAATTCTTTTCAAATGCATCACTAAATTCATCCTGGCCGATCTCTCCTGTGCTGTTTTAGTCACCAGAGGAAAAACGAAAATACTTTCATCGCGTACGAGATTTCGCATTTCATCATCCGATTGATGAGTCAATCGTGATGACATCTCTTCCACAAAACAGAATTTCATTTGAACAGACATGTTACATGCATTAAAAGCGTTCTCATTTAAAAACCACCGCCAGTATTAGGACCCATAAAACCACCCCAGTACGCACCCGAAGAATCAAACTCATGCGAATTGGTTTTCGGCCAATGGTCCTTGTCGAAACCTGGCGCTGCTTCCAATGTCTCTTTGGTTTGATCCAATACCCACGCGTGCTCCTCTGTATTGATTGCTAACAGTCGAAAAGGAACGGCAAAGAATTTTTCTCCGATGCCCAGGAAACCACCAAACTCGATGATTACATATTCTATTTTACCCGTTGTAATATCAATCATAATGTCCTTAACACCGCCCAGCTTCTCTCCTTCTTTGTTCATGACTTTGTCAGCCATGATAGAAGTAGCTGTTAAATATTTCAGAGGCAAATTGGGACGTTTTCCTTCGGGATTAACGCCTGTTAAATTTTCTGTTGATAAGGTTGTCATGTTTATTTTTTTAGTGTGTAATTGATAGTATTAATTAGTTTTCCGAATGCTCTATAATTTTTTTTGTGTTACCAGTTTCAAAAAACCCTCAAGGTGCTCATTAAAATCGATGGGATTATCCATGCTGGATAAGTGCGCTGACTTTTCTAATGTATAAAGTGTCGATCCTGCAATTTTTGAATGCATAAATTCCGCTGCCGAGGGAGGCGTAATAGTATCCTCCTTGCCTACCAGAATAAGAACTGGTATTTCAATTTTTTCAAGACTGCTACACGTTTCAGACCGATTGGCCAATGCCATGAGCGTATTGCATACTACTTCAACTGAATTGCCTTCAATCATTCGTCTTACTTCAATCATTTCTTTCGACTTCTTATTTGTTACATCAGAGAAGAAGAAACCTGAAAGAATCTGATCGGCATATAGTTCCAGACCACCCAGTCGGATGGCACTAATTGATTTTAATCTTTTTTCCTTTGCTTCAGCACTATCCCCTGAACATTGTGTGTCACAAAGAATAAGCGCATCCAATCGTTCCGGAAATTTTTCTGCTGCCCGAAGAGCGATATATCCTCCCATTGAAAAACCACAGAGAATTACTTTCTTAAGACTAAGCGCGTCCAGAAATCGTTTCAGATCGGAAGCGAACAGATCAATGGTTAATTCCTCTGTACCTTCTTCTGAATTTCCATAGCCCCGAACATCATACGTAATTACGCGATACTTATTTCGCAGCACTTCAGTCTGATTATTCCACATCGATTTATTCAGTGGAAATCCATGGACAAAAACAATTACAGGAGCATGTTCATCACCATCATCCGTATAACTTACAAAAAGATCATGGATGGTAATTTCGAGTTCGTTTATGGCTTGCATGTTGTTCACTATTTATAACCTAATTTATCTTGCCAGGTATCCTCCGTCAATTTCCAATGATGTACCGGTGATGAATGAACTCTCATCCGATGCCAGAAAAACAAAGGCACTTCCGATTTCGATTGATTTGCCAAATCGATTCATGGGATGTAAGGCCATGATCTGCTGTTTAACAATTTCATTGTCCTTGATTCCTCCATTAGTTAAAAGAGGCGTGTCAATAAACCCGGGGCAAAGCGCATTGATGCGTATGCCGTTCACTGCATATTCAAGGGCGGCTGTTTTTGTAAGACCAAGCACACCATGCTTAGCGGCTACGTAGCCTGCTGATCCGGAAAAGCCTACTTTACCGAGAATAGAAGACATGTTAATAATGCTTCCACACTTTTGTGAAGTCATCTGAAGCAGCTCTTGCTTCATGCAGTTAAAGACTCCAGTAAGATTTACCCGAATAACCTGGTTCCAACTTTCTTCTGTCATTTCAGCAATAGGCGTTGATTCACCACCAATACCTGCATCATTAAGTGCTACATCGAGTGTTTTGAATTTTTCGATTGTTGATGCAATGGCAGCTGCCACACTTTCCATAGACGCTACGTCACATTCAATGAAGGTCGCAGTATCTTTTTCACCTTGTATTTCTTTCATTGCTGAATCTATCGCTACAGATCGAAGATCTGCCACAATTACATTGGCTCCTTCTTTAGCAGCAGCAACCGCACATGCTTTGCCGATGCCTGATAATCCACCTGTTATAAAAACAGTTTTGTCTTGAAGCCTTTTCATGTCAATTTTTTGTCTCTGATTAATTAATGTAGACTCCTTCAACGTATATTACCTCCGGCTGGCTGCCGAAGTTTTTCCTTTGCGCATAGCATTTAGGATTAGATCCACGTATTCCTTTCGTTTCGAAACAACCGCATCCTTTTTTCCTTCTGCGGTCTCGATGCGAACAGCATATCGCTTTCTTATTAAAACCATAAGAGCAAGTCCTATGACGGCAATAGAAATTCCAATAGGGATTAAAACATTGGATTGTGAATACGCTGTAGGTATTGAAAAGAATCCAAAAAAAGAGGCAGGAAGAAAAAACAAATAGCCATCGGCTGCAATCACTGCTCCTATAATGAAAACGATTAGCCCTGGAATCCGATTTGGTCTCAATACGCTAAGTCCAAAATCCGTGATTCCTTTTAAATGATACAACTTCTTCTTCGTTTGCAAAGTGGATTGCGTTACAAATACCTCTTTGCCATCGGAGTATAAAAATTTATTCTGTTCCATGATATTTAATGTTTATTTTTTTCGACCTGCGAATAATACTATTCCTCCAATACCAATTAAAACTAATCCGGTAATTGGCGACCAATAGATTGGTGTTTTTTCTGTTCTGTTTATTTCCACCGAACCAAGGTCAACTACTTTTTTTTTAGTGAAGACATTGAATCCAGTGAATACAGTCATTAAGATTCCAATTGCGATAATTACAATACCGATGTTTTTCATAAAGGATTAATTTGTTTTGAAAGAGAAATGCAATTCCTGTCCCACTTTTAAGATGATGGAATCAGAGTCGAAACAGAGTTTTAGAAAAAAATATTGTGGAATTAATTACACAGGCTGGCTATTAGAAGCACACTGTAATGGAGCGGTATTCGGTAATCGGTAATCAGTGACCGGTGACCGGTAACCGATTACCGAATACTGATTACTGTCTACTGACTTCATTCTGCCAGTTTAAAAAGAATATTAAACGTAGTGCCCTTTCCTTGTTCACTCATAACATGAATGTCTGCATTGTGGCTATCAAGAATGTTTTTTGTTGAGGTAAGGCCTAAGCCCAGGCCACTTGGTTTTGCTGTAAAAAAAGGTTCGAACAACTTTTCCATTTCGTCAGCAGAAATACCTTTCCCATTGTCAGAAATGGATATGATGATGGTGTTATTCTCCTGACCGGTTCGGATGCAAAGAGTGCCTTCTTTTTCGGTCATGGCTTCAACTGCATTGATGACGATGTTCAGCAAGGCGATTTTTATTTTCTCTTTATCCACGAGAATTCTTGACAAATCTTCCGTCAATATTCTCTCGAGTTTAATTTCCTTCAGGTTAATGCGATCAATCGCCAGCGCAATGGTTTCATCCACCACTGTATTCACAGATGTTAAATCCAATTGAAGCTCTTTCGGTTTGGATGAGTTTAACATCTCTCCTACCAAATGTTCTATCCGGTTAGCATTGCGCTGAATAATATCAGAATACAATCGAAAGGTTTCGCTACCAGAAGGCATCTCATCTTTTAAATGCTCAAGTGCCAGATTTAAATTGGTAAGTGGGTTTCTGATTTCATGCGCCACAATCCTGGCCATTTTACCAGTCAATGAAAGTCGTTCTGCATCAATTAAATCTTTCTCTGCTTTTTTTCGAAGGGTGATATCGTGAATGATACCCTGGTAACAACAGAAGTCAGAGGACTGATCCGGAATAAAAACACAATTTAATAAACACCACTTTTTTACTCCATGCTTATTAATGAGCAACACTTCAAAGTCTTTTATCTGTTCACTCGTCTTAAGTGTTTTATAAAAGAAATGATAGTCCGATTCATCCGCAAATATTTCACGAATCTCCAACTTCGTTGCATCCTCAGGAGTATACTCAAAAAATTGATAGAATGAATAATTCAGATCGATGAGCGTGAAGTCAAAACGCGCCAGGAATATAGGATCAATCGATCGTTCAAATAAAGAACTGTATTTCTTTTCCTTCTCATCCAATTCCCGAATAACTCTTGATTGTGTGACCGCATAGCGAATACTTCTTTCCAGCACAGAAGCACTTAATTCACTTTTAATCAAGTAATCCGCAGCACCATATCGACTGGCATCTAAGTCAACTTTCAAATCTCCCTGACCCGTTAACAAAATAGAAGGCTTCAATACTCCTTTATCATGCGCATATTTTACGAGATCCAAGCCGTTTTCACTTCCCAGTTGATAATCGATAAGGAAAACATCAAAATTACCTTTTGTGATTTGATGCTGGGCCTTTTTCGAATCCGATTCCCAAGTCACGTCAAATTTATAGTGCTCACTTCGTGAGAGGTATTCACGCGCCAGAAGTACATCATCTTCGTCATCCTCTATAATCAGAACTTTAATTAATGAACCCTTCATAGAATACTAAAATGTTTTTATTGCGTGGCAACGCCACAGTTCCAAACCAATAATTTACTATCTCGCGTTTTAAGCGCTTGGTAAGATAACGATAAATCGTGACCCCACTCCTTCTTTACTTTCTGCTGTAATTACACCCCGGTGATTGGTTATGATCTTTCTGCAAATGGCCAAGCCGATGCCGGTTCCTTCATAATCCGTACGTCCATTCAGGCGTTGAAAAATATTAAAAATCTTTTCTGTATACTGTTGCTCAAACCCAATGCCATTATCTTCCACTGTGAACATAATGTATTTGGTATTTGATTCAGCAGCAGGAAAATACTGTTGTTGCTCTGCGTTTGTCAACGGGCTTGCGAAAATATTGACTTTTGCTTTTTCATTTGCTTTATGAAATTTAATGGCATTACTAATTAAATTTTGGAAAAGTCTTTTGAGCTGTGCTTTATCTCCCGCTATAGAGTAAAGATTACCTACGGTGATGGCTGCGCCTTCTCTTACGATTTGATTTTCTAAATCGTCCAGTATTTCTGTAATAATGGGATTCACATCAACTGTTTCATGCTGTGCTGAATTTCTCGAAACTCTTGAGAAAGACAACAGATCTTGTATCAAAATCTGCATGCGTGCCGCAGCTCCTTGCATCCGATCAATATAATCAGCTCCGATTGCCTCAACTTTTGAACTGTATTTTGTTAACAGCAGATCGCCAAAAGCTCTGATCTTTCGCAACGGCTCTTGTAAATCGTGTGACGCTACATAGGCAAATTGCTCCAGGTCTTCATTGGATCGCTTCAAGTCCATATTCATGTGTTCCAGTTGCTTCTCCTTTAATTTCAAATCGGTAATATCAACCACAATACCCAGTATGTTTCCTTTTTCAATTTCAGTTTCGGTTGTTACCGAGATATAGAAATGACGAATTGAACCATTCACATTGCATCTGTATTCCATTCGGAATCCTTCCAGCTTTTTCAGTGCGTTGGTAATGAAGTTTTGAAGGGACTCTTTATCGTCTTCGTGCGCACATTCAATGAAGGTATCCCACGAACGTTTATCTTCGCTTACATTGCCCAGTATTCTGCTTAAGCCATCAGACCATACCATCATATTTGTCTTCGCAGTCCATTTCCAACTTCCCATACTGGCTAGTACCTCTGCTTCTTTCAACAATAATTCACGCTCCTTTATTAATGTAATCTGATTTTTCTGCGTGGTGATGTCCGAAAAGGTAACAACAAAACCATCATCCAACTTAACTGCTGATATATGAAACCAGGTATTAATCCCTTCTCCAGTATAATATATTTCTGTTGACATGGGATAACCTTTTTCAACCACATCTTTATATAAATCAAAGAGCCCTTGCTCTTTATTACCCGGCATTACATCAAGCAACCTTTTTCCTATTAGGTCTTTCTCTCTATTGAGTGATGCATTAAGACTTGTGGCATTGGCAAGTATCCATTCAAAATCAATTATTTCACGTTCAGCATTTCGAATCGACTTAAACGCCATGATACCATTAATGGAATTGTCAAGCACGTTTCGCAAAAGGGTTTGAGTAAACTCACGTACCTGAACTTCCTTTTGAAGGGCTGTATTACTATCAGCAAGTTCGAGTTCAGTCTGCTCGCGTTTTCTAAGAGCCTCCAGTATTCTGTAGAAAAGTATCACGGCACCACCGATGGCGATGAGTGTGTATACTAAAATGGCGAGTGGTGCAATACTTCGAAAATCAGTTTCCTTATTGGTACGTTCGATCAATATTTGATTTTCAACTTCCATAATGACGCGTATCTGATTTCGGATAGCATCCATATTATTCTCTTCTTCTATAAGCAAATTTTTCTCATAGGTGTCCATATATAAAGCAGAGCGATCAGCATTAGCGAGAATTCTTGAAATAAGAAGAAACTGATAATTGATGAGGGCCTGCAGACTATCCACTTTCTTCGCCTGTTCTGAATCATCTGATACCAGACTGTCCAATGTTTTCACTAAGGGCGGAATGGTTTTAATAGCGGAATAATAGGGATCAATGAAACTCGTATCACGGGTCAACTGATAACCACGATGCCCGGTTTCCGCATCCGTTAAGGAAGACATGGTTAACTCTGATGTTCTTAATATTTTGTTCGAATGACGTATCCATTTCACTTCATCCGTATAGTTGCTTAAATTCTGATACGTCAGAAAACTTACTGTAATCAATATGACAACAATAAAGAAGAAGGTTATCTGTGAATAGTATTTCTTCATTTTGTGGTTATCTGTCTACAGTTGTGCATTTTTCTCAATGTTAAAAAAATATTCATCATATAAAATCTATCAAAATCAAGCTTTCCCCTATTCTTCAGAGATGGCCTAATTATTACTATACCCTGAACAACCAAAAAAATGAAATGATTATGAAAACAAAGAACAAATTTTTGATTGCTATACTGACAGTGGGTGCAATGTCAATATTGTCCACTGATTCAACTTTTGCCCAAACCAGCGTAAGCCGATCTGCAAGAATGGGTGTTAAAGGTGGTCTTAACGTAAGTAATTTATTCATTGATGATGTGTCAGATGAAAACGCGCGATATGGATTTAATGTTGGACTTTATGGTCAAGTGTTGTCCAGTGAAACAGCTGCACTCCAATTGGAATTGCTCTATTCTACAAAAGGGTCCAGAGCTTTTTACGATGGAACATTTGAACAAGAAGTAAAATACAATCTCAATTACCTTGACTTGCCAGTAATGGCAGTAATTAAATTGGGTCAATCGGCTGAGATTCATTTGGGCGGTTATGCTAGTTATTTGTTGAATGCAAATATTTCGTATTCCGGTGATCTTGCCAATGGTACTGACGAGATTGACAAAGACAATTTAAAATCATATGACATGGGACTTTTAGGTGGTATAGGTTTTAACTTTGGAGCCGTTCAAGTAGGGGCGCGTTACAATTATGGTCTTGTCAAAATAGCTGATAGCGATGCTGCACGAACTGCCATTGGTGATTCTAAAAATTCGGTAGCACAGCTTTATGTCTCTTTCAATCTTGCCCAGCAGAAATAATTTACTGGCAAAAAATAAATCCCTTTCGTAAACGAAAGGGATTTATTTTTATATCGGAATGTTATAAAGCTTTAATTTATTATACAGCGTCTTTCGGTCAATATTTAATAGTTCAGCAGCTTTCGATTTGTTGTAAGCCACTTTCTCCAAAACTTCAACTATCGCTTGTCGTTCAGCAGTACCCGCAATGGATTTTAAAACACCCTTACTTTCTTCCAATTGCAAACTACCATTCGCGTCATTACCATGAATGATTTCACTTGGTAAGCTATCCGTCATGATCTCATCTCCTGCGGTTAACAGCACAGCGCGTTTTACAACGTTTGCCAATTCACGCAAGTTTCCATGCCAATAGTAGTTCCGAAGAAATCCAGTTACTTCATCTGAAAAGATTTTTACGTCTTTGCTCAGCGAAGCATTTGCTTTCTTCAAAAAGTATTGAGCAAAAACCATGATGTCATCCTTGCGCTCACGCAAGGGAAGCAATTGAATTTTAAACTCATTAAGTCTGTGGAAAAGATCTTCACGAAACCTTCCCTCCTTAACCGATTTACCTAAATCTTCATTCGTTGCCGCGATGATGCGTACATCAATGGCGGTATCTTTGGTTGCGCCTATCCGTTTGATTTTTCGTTCCTGGATTACGCGCAATAGTTTGATTTGATTTTCATAAGACAAATTGCCAATCTCATCCAGAAAAATAGTACCACCATCGGCCACTTCAAAGCTTCCCTGTTTGTCGATGATAGCACCGGTGAAGGATCCCTTTACGTGACCAAATAATTCACTGCCGGCCAGTTCTTTTGGTAAAGCACCACAATCAATGGCAATGAAAGGTTTATCACTTCGCTTGCTGAATTTATGAATAGACTGCGCCACAAATTCTTTCCCTGTACCAGTTTCCCCATGCACAACCACAGACATATCCGATGGTGCAATAAGTTCAATGTGACGTTGCACCGTTTGCGATTGAGCACTGGTGCCCACAATAAAATCAGCAGTAGAAAGCGCTTCACCCCTTCCACTCCTGGCTCTTGGCTTGCCATCTTCTGCAGGTTCGGTGTTACTACTTCGTGCTTTATTCTTTTCTAATGTTTCCCGAATCGTAACCAGGAGTTCATCCGGAAATAAAGGCTTTGTAACATAATCGTTCGCTCCGTATTTAAAAGTTTCAACTGCGGTCCGAACATCTGAATATCCTGTAATAATGATAACGGCAACAGAAGGTGACAGTACTTTTATTTTCTGCAACAACTCCACACCGTTGTAATCGGGTAAGCGATAATCACAGAGCACAAGATCGAAGTGATTGTTTCGTAGCAATCGTAAACCCTCTTCACCTTTATGCGCTACCTCAGTCGGGTAATTATTTTTCGTGAGGAATTTCGAAAGTGTCAGACAAATGTCTTTATCATCGTCAATGACTAAAATGTTGGGCATGTTTGCGAAGTTTAATAGTTAATGTTATTGTTAATGGTTATACAAAGTTTACTGCATGAAGTGCATCATTAATTGTCTTCTTTGACAAAGGCTTGGCCACAAATAAATCTGCGCCACTCTTAATGGCTTTTTTCGATTCGTTGTCGTATGCGCTGATGATAATGATTCTTGAATTAGGCTGTTCCTCCTTTAATTTCTGCACCAAAGTGAACCCCGATCCGTCCGTCAGATTTAAATCTATTATATATAAATCGTATGGATTGAACGCGGTCTTCGATAAAGCTTCCTTTATGCTTAGAGCATATTCTGCCGTTATCCCAATACTCTTCAATTGTCTCGTGACAAGCGTGCAAATGTCAATCTCATCATCCACTACCAATACACTTCCCATACTAAAATTTTGACCTGGCGATTACTAATAATGAACTCTGTAGTGATGCATACGATTCTTCTGCCTTAATTCTCTTTTAGTGAAAAATGGGAAGAATGTTTTGATCAGGATTATGATAAGTCCCATAAAGACAGCGTATCCACCAAGTAGAGCGACTGCTATTTTTACTATATCCATCATTATTGAATTGTTTGGTTGATGAACCTAGAGGGAATAATGTGCCACAATCCAGATACTAAAATACACTGTTTTTAGCGCTCCTCGCGATATATGACCACAGTAGCGGGGAAATATTTCCACAGTTTGTGGAACCATCCTGTTTTTTTATTGGCTTTGCATGTTGTTTTGGCATTGGCATCAATATTAGATGAATAAAGGAAATTCAAATTATATGAGAGATCTACTTTATCTTATAGCCGTCATCCTTATTATAGGTTGGTTGCTAGGCGTTTTCTACTTTAGCGCGGGAGCTATTATTCACGTTCTACTAGTATTGGCTGTAATTGCAGTTCTGTTTCGTCTTATTGGCGGTGGCAGGGTTTAGAAAAATTATCCCTGTTAACCGTAACGGGGATAATTTTTTTTCAAAGCGATCTACTTCCGGACGAATTTTCAAGTGGCTTGTAATCTCCATCATTAGTCTTGGTATTCTTCTGGTTTGCGCGGGATATATTCTTTCCTATTATGCACAGAAAAAAGCACAGACGGAGTTTCGGAAAGTAAACGGAACCTTCTCTTCACTGAACATTAATTTATTTGAGCGATCTGTTGCCATTCATCATATTTTGTGGAAATCACCTGGTGATTCATCTGAAAACAAAGCTTCTGTAAGTCGCATTAAACTTCAGGGCATCAGTTTGTATCAACTGATCTTCAACCAACAGCTTTATGCGCAGACGTTGAGAATTGACAGCGGTGCTGTTCATTATCAGCCTTCACCGAAAAAGGATAGTACGCAAAACTCATCTCGCAAATCGTTTCCGTTTGAAATTGAAAACGTGATCATTCGAGATGTATTTGTTGAGTTGAAACAGGACTCCGTAACACAAATTGAAGCATTACTCAATCTTCGATACGGGTCAATGAAATTTGATTCACTTAGCAATCTTAATGCATCACTTAAGTCTGCCTTTCATTATTTCCAAGGTAACATAGCCAATGTGAAAGTAAAGAAGGCGCACGGCCTCTACGCTTCTCATATTGATAAAATCGAATTTGATAGCGAAAATGAATCGCTGTCTATTGACTCACTGAAGCTTATTCCAATGTATGGCAAATATGAATTTGCACATGTTAAGGGAAAGCAAATGAGCCGATTGGATTTGACTGTGCGAAACATTACTATTTCCGGATTAAACTATAACACGATATTCGATAGTTTGATTTCGATTCGCAAGGTAGCAGTTCACGCGGCAAACCTTCACTCCTTTAGAGACAAACGCATGCCATTCAAAAACGGAGTAATGGATTTACCTATGAAAAGTCTTCAGAAACTGAAAGTTGCTTTAGAGATTGACAGCATTGCGATTGACAGTACGAAAATTACGGTTGAGGAATTTGCAGAGCAAGCCACGCAACCAGGACACATTAATTTTCACAACTTAACGGCATTGATGACGGGGCTCAACAACCGATATTATAATAATAAACCGAAATATTCTCAACTCGATGCGCATGCAAAACTCATGGGCAGCGGCTTGATTACGGCATCATTTCGGTTTCCATTGGATGGATCACCTTTATATTCAGCGAAAGGCAAAATTGCAAACATGCCGCTGATTGATATTAATCCTATTCTCGAGAATTCAGCACGAGTGCGAATTGAATCGGGTCAATTAAATGAATTGTATTTCAACTTTAATTATACTGATCTTAAGTCAGAAGGATCTGTGGAGATCAACTACGACAACTTATTAATCACTGTGTTGAATGCGGATAAGGAAAAATCCATCGACAAAGTTAAAACCGTTTTAATCAATGCTTTTTTAAAGAAGACCAAAGATGAATCGACCGAGCAGCGGAAGCGAATTGGTGCGATTAACATCGACCGTGACCGACATCGGTTTGTTTTTAATCTTTGGTGGAAATCACTTCAGGATGGACTCAAATCCAGTGTGCTGGGCAGCGAAAAGAAATAGAATCAAAAGCCCTTACATAAGCCCATCATTGTGGAATAAGATGCTCACCACCATGGAACTCTACACACTTCATTTTCGGACCTCCTAATAGAATATGCCATTAAACCTTGCATTTGGCATAAATCACTGAATCCATCTTGGCATTATTCTTCGCTTACAGGAAAGTGAAAGAAGAGAATAACAGAGCTCAACTCAACTTAATTCAAACTCAATATGCGTAACTTAATTATGGAAGTGACTGGTAATTCAGATAAGGCAAAGCAAACTCCCATACACCAGGATGTGTACTCCATAACACATGATTTGCGTGCTCCACTGATGTCCATAAAAGGGCTGATTGGCTTGATCAAATTAGAAACGAACAAAGATAATATTGATCAATATATAGCTTTCCTTGAGGCCAGTGTTGACAAAATGAATGAAACTATTTCCGGGATTATAGATTCTTCAAAAGACAGTGAATCCATCGAGATACAAAAGCAGGAAATTGATTTCCGAAAAATTATTGCTGAATCATTGCATTCTCTGCAATACATGGAAGATATGGACTCAGTTCATATTACTATTTCAGCTCAAGATTCGGGACTTTTCCTTTCCGATTACAACAGGGTGCTGAGCCTTTTTAATAACATGATTTCGAATGCTGTCCGGTATCGCGATCGCAATAAGAATTCATTTTTGCATATCGATGTGTCGATTCGCAAGGGAATGGCTACCCTGATCTTTACAGATAACGGTATTGGCATTGACAAAGAATTTCAATCCAAAATATTCGATAAGCTCTTTCGTATTAGTGATGACCATCGCGGCTCTGGACTGGGTCTTCACATTGTTCAGAAGAGTATTGTAAAAATGAACGGTGATATTACGTTACACTCCGTTTTAGGTGAGGGTACTACCTTTACCATCCAAATTCCAAACTTGCTCAGTAGTAATATGAGCATTAATTGCGATTACTAAAGAGAGGTTGTTGAAAGAGCCTTCCAAGCTCCTATTATTTTTTACTGCCAGCGGCTTCACTCTTCTTTTCAGATCTTTCACGCTTACGCTTCTCTTTCTTCGTTTCCTGTATCTTACGCGGGGTAAACTTTATAGTATTGTCGGTATTCTTTTCAAAAGCTTTGACAAAGGCATTTTTGAAAATATTCCAGATGGTGGGCCACGTTTTTGTTTTTACATCGTTCAGATCTCCGGCCAGATCGGCCTTGGTAGCAAATTGATCTTTCTCCTGGTTCGTAAATATTTCAACAAAGAATCCCACAATGGATTGCCATACTAAATTAAGGCCGTCCTGCTTGTCATTCTTCCAACTTGCAATCTTAACATCTTGCGCCAGTGGCTTTACATATCCCTTCAGTATTCCGTCTTCGATTGTCAACTCGGAATAAATATTAAAGACTCCTTTCTCTACATCTACTTTTGCATACGCAAAAAAGAAATCGTTTAAAGCGGGCATATTAATGGATTCAAACTTCATATCCATATCCAAATCTGGAATTTCCTTTAACACATTAATATCCATGTTAATCGTTAACTGGCCATTGCCTATGGAAACGGCTGTAGCCTTCATGTGGGAAGGTAATGCAACCGTCTGTTTATCGGCATTGTTCAAATTGGTGGCCAGCAGGTGAAGTTGTTTTAAATGAATGTCGACCTCGGGTTTCGTTGTAAAATCATAAAAGAATATTGAACCGTTTTCAATTTCAAGCCGGTTGATTTGTAAAGGCATGAGTCGTTTGATGGGCACTGTCCAATCGACATCCTCCCCGGTTTGATTGGTTGTTTTTCCGGCTGCATCTTTCTGATCGCCACCAATGAAATTCAATTTTGGATTGGTGAAAATCACTTCACCAACAATGGAACCTTTAAAGATGGCACTCCATTCTACAGAGAGGTCTGTTGTCGGAATATCGATAAACGGAATCTTTTCAACACCTTCTACTTTAAAAAGTTTCAGGTCGTGAATCAGGTATGCCCCGCGAATCAATTGAATATCAACATCCGATATGGAGCCTGAATATCCTGGAATATCCGCCAATACTTTATTTACAAATCGTGTTACAAAACACGGTAACATCAGGCGTCCAATGATCAGGATCAATACAACACTTCCAATGATGATATACTTCTTTTTAATTTTCTTAATTTTCATAAAGTGTTGTTTCTATTGAACAGGTGGTTTTTCATTTGGTATCTCTACAATTTTAAATCGCACCGCATGCATATAAGGCTCAATCGGCCTTCCCGATTCATGTGCATAAACCGAAGTGAGCTCCGCTCCAAAAAGAAAAATGACGGTTGAATAATAAACCCAAATGAGAATAACGACCAGCGATCCAGCTGCACCATAGGCAGAATTAATCTGACTATTGCCAACATAAAATCCGATGAGGTATTTGCCTAAGGTGAAAAGTAACGCAGTGATAGAAGCGCCAACCCAAACATCCCGCCATCTGATTCTAGCATCCGGCAATACTTTAAACATGAGCGCAAAAATGCAAGTGATAATGACAAACGAAATGGTCAGGTTAACACCTTGTATAATGTAGGTTGTAATGCCGTCAAAAAAGCGGGCTACGATATTTTGAAAAATAACCAGAATAGTATCGAGTAGCAACGAAACCAGTAGTACAAATCCAAAACTGATCACCATAGCAAAGGATAATAACCGATTGATGATAAACTTGAGCCAACTCCGCTGTGGTTTTGACCTTATCCCCCACATACTGTTCAAACTCGATTGAAGGGACATGAAAACGGTAGTAGCACTAAACAGTAAAGCCACAAAGCCAATGGCACGCGCTAAAAAACTGCTCATATCAAAGGCCGCATTCTGAATGATCTTTTCTATCTCAAGCGTACTCTCTTTTCCGATGAGTGCTCCAATCTGGTTTAAGAGTTCGGTTTGAACGATATCTTTTTCATACACAGTAGCACCAATGGAAAGCGCAATAATCAGAATAGAAGGCAATGAAAAGATGGTTGAAAATGCTATTGAAGAGGCATACGAAAATGAATCTCCCTGAAAAAAATTGACAGCCGCCTTCTTTGAGATGGCCCACGAAATATGAAATACTCTCTGCATAGTAACACGTTAGTATCGATGCGGTAACAATAAGCATACCCGCAAAAACGGAATGGAATGATCAAAGTAAACTGGGATTTGGGTATTTCGTCCCGGCTCAGGTGTAGAGAAAAGTACACGTTTTCAATTAATACACCACTTTCAGATCATTTGAAATCCAGCTCTTCGGTTGGCACGATAATGTTTAAAAGGAAGAAAAGCACAGTCGATGAAGATAGACGAAGAACCATTCTACAAGAAATTAAGCTTTAATTTAATCTCCATCGCAATACTTTGTGTTGCCCTTATTTATGGTGGTGATTTGCTTATGCCTCTCATGTGTTCGATATTGTTGGCAACACTGTTGTTGCCCGTTACAAATTTTTTGGTTCGAAAGAAAGTTCCCAAAGCTTTATCGATCATCCTTCCGCTGCTCTTATCGATTGTAGTTGGTGCTGGTATAATTTATTTGCTTTCTGCGCAGATAATGCACTTCGTAGAAGACCTTCCTACTTTGAAAGAACGATTCAGCGAAGTGGGTTTGTCACTCCAGAAGTGGTTTAGAGAAAGCACAGACATGACGATTCGCAAGCAAAATGTGTACGTCAAACAGGCTGTAGATAATTTAAAGGAAAAGGCACCACAAATAGCAGGGGTCACTGTAGGATCCATCACCGGCATACTAACTTATCTTTTTCTGGTGCCGATTTATACGTTCTTGTTTTTATACTATCGCTCCCTAATAAAGAAATTTTTGGTTAATGTTTTTAAAAATGGCTCAGAAGATAAGGTAACAGAAATTCTGACTCAGTCCACTACCATTTCACAACAATTTATTACCGGGCTCATTATTGAGACGGCCATTGTTTTCGCATTGAATACAACAGGCTTTTTAATATTAGGAATTAAGTATGCGGTTTTCCTGGCATTGCTCGCAGCATTATTAAACCTCATACCCTATGTAGGAATGTTAACCGCCAATATTTTATGTATGGTTATTACACTTGTAACGTCATCAAACACCACTGATGCTATATGGGTAGGTGCAATTTTAGCAGTTGTTCAGATTCTTGACAACAACGTTATGATGCCGCTTATAGTAGGAAACAAAGTGCGCATCAACGCACTCGTCACCATTATAGGTGTACTTATTGGAGGCATGTTATGCGGCATACCCGGAATGTTTCTTGCTATACCCACCATTGCCGTCATCAAAGTAATCTGTGATAAAGTGACTGAATTAAAACCGTGGGGTGATTTGTTAGGAGATGGTATAGAAAACGACACTTCCTCCGGAAAAAAGAGAAAAATGGCGCAAAAAGTAGTTTAACAATTAATAGAAAAATCATATGAACAACACAACAAAAATAGTTTTGGGAATGGCGGTGGCAGCCGCTGCTGGTGCTGCAATTGGAATGTTATTGGCACCTGAGAAAGGTACTGATTTGCAAAAGAAAATTAAGGATGGTGCAGCCGACTGGCTAAAAGAATTTAACGGATTGATTTCGACTGGCAAAGAGGTTGTCAATCAAGTGCGGTCGAACACCGAGCAAGAGCTCAGCAACATGAAATCAGAGCTTTCTGATTTTACAGATTTAGACTCACGTCTTCAATAAGTAGTGTACCATGGAAGAAGAAAAAAATACAGCCGAGAAATGGGTTGATGGTGCCGAAAATTTCATTGAGACATATCGCGATCTGATAACCATCCGGATTGTTGAGCAAACTTCCCTGGGTGCATCCTTTAGTGTGCTGGGAATTTTAGTTTTGCTATTCGTCTTGTGCATTTTGCTCTTCGTTGGTTTAGGCGCAGCCTGGTGGGCAGGTGACGCGTTGCAAAATCGAATGGCAGGATTCTTTATTGTTGGAGGTGGCTACCTTGTTCTGCTTGGCATCTTGCTCATTACAGCTCGCAAGTTTGTAGTACCCGCCATCCGCAATCTCATTATTAAAAAGATTTATGACACGGATTAGTAATTATACGGAACTCAGAGCCGAACGCATTCGACTGGAAGGTGAACTTCGGAATCAAAAAGCAATTCTGAAATCAGAGATACAATCTGTGAAGGAGAAGTTTGAGCCGGTTGGTGATATCATTTCCTTTCTAGGAATCTTTAAAAAGAAAGAAGCTGGAACGCAGTCATTGCTTAAAACAGGTGTATCGCTTGGAATCGATTTACTGGTGCGCGATAAACTATTATCGAAAGCGGGTTGGATTGTGCGGGCTGTATTACCCTTCGTTCTGAAAGGCATTTCGAATCAATTCATAAAGAAGAAAGCGCCTGTTACCGAGCTTGTGGACTAGCAGAAATCGTTCTTCCTGTCGTAGAGAAATCTCCACGCTCGAAGAAAATCTGCTACAATTGTGCGCTGTCAAAATGGTTAAATCATATTTCTAACAACTGCTAAAACTGGTATGGTTGTTTCTCTGGTTTCAACAGGAAAAAGATGTTTCACCTTAAAATGAAATGGACAATGAGTAATAAAGCAAAGCAACGTAAGCCAAGTGCTAAAAGACCAAAGCCCAATCTTCATGGACCGAACTCTCCTACTCCTAAGAAGAAAGTTAGAGTTCTCTACTATGATCAAGACGATGAAGAACCTGGAGAAACGATATCTACGAAAGATGAATTCCTACCAATAGTGAACGAGTAACAAATAATGAAAACCATGAACATAAGAAACAGAATTCTTATCGTACTGCTTTTAATAGTCGCGGTGATCGCACCATTCAAAACAATCTATGCACAAACCACCAGTACAAAGGCTGAAGGCTGGAGTCTTCTGGGTTCACGCACAGTAGATTATCTGATTGACCGGGATGAAATTGTCATTGATGCCAGTGTCTTTACAGAGCTGAAGTTTGCTGTAAAAAATGGTCCCCTCAGCATGCACAAATGCACGCTTCATTTCAGCGATGGATCCATGAAAGATGTTGAATTTCCTGACAACGTAAAGGCGAGTACCGAACGTAACATCGACATGAAAGGAAGCAATTTAAAACTGGATAAGGTTATATTCTGGTATGACACCAATACTAAATCGGATGTTAAAGCCGTGGTAGAACTTTGGGGGAAGAAATAAGGATTAAGGATTAAGGCTATTGATTTCCTCAAATGAAGGCTCCTGAAAAGGGGCCTTCTTCATTTACCTTTAATTATGCAAGTTGGATTCTATACTTGTTATTGGTAACAACGCTTTCAATCATTCGGTATCAACACCTTAAAAGTGGTATATCGGCCAACCTCCGACTCCACCGTAATTTTTCCGCGTAGAGCAACAATGCATTTATGAACCATATACAATCCAAGCCCATTCCCTTTCGACATCTCATGCCCTGTAAAAAACATATCAAAAATCCGGGGACGAATAGATTCTTCAATGCCTATACCGTTGTCATAAACACTAAGTTCAAGATCATTACCCACTTTGTTAACTTTTACTTCTACCCTTGCGTGCTCTGGATTTTTCAACACACTAAAGAAGATAGCATTCTCAATGAGATTAATTAAAATACTTTCCAACAATGTAGAGCTGGTCCGCAAAGTGATATCAGCAGGACAATCAAAATGAATTTGTACACCGCCCGTTTTGATAAGCTTTTCCTGTTCAATTTTTATTCTATTTATAATTTGTGCCACTTTAACCGTAGTCAGATTCAATGACTCCTGGCCGATCTCACTTACATCAATTAATCGGCTAAGCATGCGATCCATGCTATACGTTGTATTCATAACCCGATTTACCAGTTCAGCTTGGGGGATATGATCTGTAATATTACAAAGCCCAAGGATCGACCGAATAGGTGATCGTAAATCATGAGATGCACGATATAAAAATGTATCCAACTCTTTATTAGACTCTTCTAATAGTTTGGTTCTCCTGATTACAATCTGCTCTAAATTCTCATTGATAGTGCTCACTTCCTCATTCGCTGCTTTCAGCTCTTTTGCCTGATTACGTAATCGGGTACTAAACGATATGAGAAGAATAATTAGTACAGCAAATCCAATAAGCACGCCACCGATAATAATCATGCGCTGGCGGAATACCCGTTGCTCCTCTTCTCTTTCTTTTTCTGCCTTAGATAGTCTCGTCTCCAGATTTTGAATGTCAAAATACTTTTGTTTTAAGGTATTTATGATGCTCAGATAGTCGTCCTGATTCTGGTAAAATTTCCTTTCGTTCTGACTAAGCAGTTGCTCCAAGAGATCAAGATCATTCAGTAAGTTCTGTCGTTCAGCTTCCGTTAAATTGGAAATGCCTTTCTCTAATTTAGAAGAGATTACGTTGACTTTGCTTTCAAAATCCGACCGATTCGCTTGAAGCGCTTCGCTCTCCAACGTGGCATAATTCAACAGACTTTTAACATCTTCTGATACAAAGGAAGAGTCTGAGATATTGCCTATACCATTCGCTTTCCGAATAGATACAGAATCTTCTCGCTGTGCCATCAATTGATTAAATTTTTTATCAATCAAAGCCTTCGTCTCTTCGTTCAGGTTTCGAATAGAAATACTTCTAAATAATGCGTAAAACTCAGTAAGTGATTCAATAGAGTCCAACCGTGATACATCGAAAGCATCAAAATCTTCTTTCATTGAAATACCTTCATCAATTTTCTTCTGTGGATTTTCGATGGGCTTAGGACGATCAACGAGAATAACATTTTCCTGATCAGAAAGATTAAGTTTTATGACCACCATATCCTGTATATAGAACTGGTCGGTAGAGATGATTTTTTCGTTCAACGAAACAGGAAGATCAAATTCGCCCATTTGGTTTGTCGTAAAAGTTATCGTCTTGGCACCTTTATAGACAACAGGAGATTGTGATAATGGATTGCCATTTGGAAATCGAACAACAAAATGGACTAATGTGTAACTCTTCGGTCGAACAATTATCTCTACTATACCTTTTGAGAAATTCCAGGATGCAGCCTCTAGTTTATCATCTTTTATCCGAATCGATTTAATAGGAAGATCATTTGAATTCAATTCAACAATAGCAACTCCTTTGCTACCTACCGAAACATATTCCTTACCGTTAATGGAGACTTCGATATTCTTCAGCACCTGAAGCTTTTGATCGAACGTTTTAATCTGAACAACTTGTTTTTCCTGAGCAACAACAGAAACATTTACTAATAATAAAATAGCGATGATAAAAAATACGCGTCTCTCTTTCCAAAAAAAAGAATTACCTATAAGTGTTTCAGAAGTCACCTTCATAGGATTGTTTATTTCTATTACTCCTGTTCCTGCAAATTCGCATTTCATTTAAAAATATCTTTCACTATTACAATCTCATGGACGTTCGTCTCTGCTCTGTACTTCTGAATTTCGAGACTGGCCTTATAAACATCGCCATTCTCATCAATGATTTGAATATAGAATTTACTAAAGTAAGGAATTGTTATCGAAAAATTTCCATCAGCATCCGTAGTGTTTTCATAAATGCTTGTGCCCTGCCAGCTATCAAATAATGATACCTTGGTATTGTACCAGGCTTGGATTGTGGATTGATCTGTCCAGATATGGTCCCTGTATTTCAATACACCCGTAATAACAAACGGGTAGGTTTGCAAATCCATGTCAAATTCATAAATGTCGTCATCAAAGCCGCCATTCATTCGATTTGAGGTGAAGTAACCATGCGATCCCAGCGAATCAAATGCTATTCCAAAATCATCATAACTACTGTTCAAAGGATATCCAACATTCTGCGGCTCCGTGTATCCATCCGGCTTTACCTGAACCTTAAAAATATCGAGTTCACCCAATCCAGCATGTCCATCCGAAGAAAAATACAACGTACCGTCCGTGTGAAGATATGGGAATACCTCATTTTGATTTGTATTAATCGTTTCGCCAATATTCCGAGGCTTTGACCACCGGCCATCTACCCAAAGCGATATGTAAATATCCTTACCTCCTTGTCCTCCTTTCATGTCTGAAGAAAAGAACATCTTTGTCCCATCTTCACTAATCGCGACATCGGTGATAGAGTAGTCACTACTATTAAAGGGGTATTCAGAATCCCTTTTCCATTTACCTTCCTTCAGTGAGGCAAAAAATAATCCGAGGTTACGGCTGCCCCCATCAGCATTCTTTCCCAAAGATGACACAAAGACCATGCTCAAGCCTTTCTTATAAAAGGCCACTGGCCCAGTATTGAATTTTGAGCTTAAAGCCTTTGCAAACCGATTCGATCGTTCTGAAAACGAATTGATTTGTGTTGTCGTATCGGTCATCAATGTTACTGCGTAGAGCTGATAAAATGGTTCATTTGATTTTCCATTCACTGTTTCGATCAACTTCACTTCACTTCTGTTGGACGTAAATATAATTTTACTTTGATAAGGCACTGGACAGAGTTCACCAAATTTTGTATTAAACCTGACAGGTCGAATAGCATAATGTGCAGAGTCTTCATATAGATACTGTAGATTGTCAAGGCGCCAGATTTTCTTTGCTATTAACTCATTGTCAGGATCACGCTCCAGGTATCGTTTATAATATTCAATGGCCAGTGTATAATTTTGAAGAGCTGTCTGTGCCTGAGCATAATAGTATAAATCCAGTTGAGACAGCAGATTACTCTTCGTTCTTATACATGCATCATAAATTAAAATTGAATTTCTATACTCTTTCACCCTGTAATAGGATTGTGCCAGCTTCGATAGAATAGCAGGATCATCTGAATTCTTATTTAGTGCTTTTTTATACAGCTCAATTGCCTCGGCATAATTACCCTCCAAATAATTCTTATTCGCCAACTTAAGCGGTTCCTGTATAACTGAAAAAGCAGTAGTCTGGCACATACCGCTGTAGGCACAAACCAAAGATCCAATAAATAAAATCAACCATCTCACTTTCCTTATGTAATTTATCTGGGTGATGAAACGCTTTTTTTAATCTTGTGAAACTGATAATTGACCATCAGCTCATTTGAGGCACTACTCATTTTAGCAGCATACTTTACCGGATAGTCATACGCGTAACCAAGCTGAAACTGCCTTGTAATTTGAAATTTGAAAATAATATCCACCGACTCGTTCCTACGATAAGACAATCCCCCTGTAATTATCTTTTGGTAGATGAAATTAACATTAAGATCGAAAGACATAGGAAGATCAGGAAAATACTTGATCATTATGCCAGGCTCCATTTCGAATGATTCGCTAAGTCTAAATCTATACCGCGAAATTGCAAGCAAATTAAGCCTGCGAATATTGATAGAGAGTGTGTCATTCACTTCAACTGCTTTAGAAAGCAAGTCAGGAGCCGACAATCCCATTTGAAACCTGGTGTTTTTAAAATAGATGCCGGCACCGAAACCAAGCATGGTTTCATTAATAGAGTTAATCAATTTCGGATCGTTGCTATTACCTGACAGAGAAGCATAATCCGATTTTAGATTTGTGACACCAATCTGAAGACCCATTGCCAAGGTTGCCCGCTCACTTATTGCAATTCGATAAGCATAATTTGTTAGTGCACTTAAATTCCGATGTACACCGATCTTGTCATTTATAATGGTGAGCCCTACTCCTATGTTTTTATTTTTAACCAAGGTATGCGCTGAAAAGCTTTGGGTGGCGGGAGCGTTCTCAACTCCACTCCACTGGTTTCGGTTAACAAACGTTAAGCTGAGCACTTCATCTGATCCTGCATAAGCAGGATTAATAACCAGGTTATTATACATGAATTGAGTGAACTGGGGAATCTGCTGTGCTGAGGCCGAAAATACAACGACCGCCATAGACAGGATAACAAGGGTTCCTTTTAAATTGAATGGAGTTGAACTCTTCATGCTACTGAATTACTTCAAGATAACCATTCTTCCGGACTACGGAATCCTGTAACCGAATCTCGATTGTATAAAAATAGGTTCCTGTGGGAACTTTCGTTCCATTTTTATTCGTGCCATTCCAAACAATATTTTCATTGTCATACTGAGTGGCGTCATAAACTTTATTACCCCACCGATCGACAACCAGTACTGTATTATTGATAAAATTTTCAATATTGGTAAGCACCCATGTATCGTTTATCCCGTCTCCATCCGGAGTAACCACTTTACTGATCGCAAACAGAGCCTCCTGTTCCAATACATTGACTTTCAGCATACACGTTGCTGAATTTCCTGCATCATCTGTAAATTCGTAAACCACAGAAGTAGTTCCAATAGTGAATACAGCCCCAGGCGAGTGTGATTTTTTCATTGTTAATGTTCCGCATTGCTGAGACGCTTCAGGTTCGTCCCAAGTCACAGTTACTTCACCATTCTTATTTGCGTTTACCGTAATTGCGTCAGGACATCCTGTTAGCACTATCGCGTTTGAATTACTTACCTTAACATTAAATGTGCAGATCGTTAGATTTCCCTTTAAGTCGGTTGCGGTATATTTTATCTCAGTAGTTCCAATTGGAAATACGTCTCCCGGATTATGATTTGAAACGAAGGTTAGTGAACAATTGTCCGATGCCGTTGGAGCGGTCCACGAAACAACCGCATCACACGAACTAATATCAGCGCTAGCTTCAATATCCGATGGACATCCTTCAATGACAGGGCTAGTGGTATCCTCTACTATGACATTAAAATTACAAGTTGTAACATTTCCAGTTCCATCTGTAGCGGTATACGTAACCAATGTGCTCCCCAATGAAAAGATTTCACCTGAATTATGGTTACTGGTAAATGACACTGTGCAATTATCTGTAGCTGTTGGAGCAGTCCATGTTGCGATGGAATTACAATTTGAATTGGCAGAAACCGTAATGTTATTTGGGCAGCCTGTAATGACAGGCTTTGTAATATCCTTCACTGTAACAGAAAATGAGCAGAGAGAAGTATTTCCATAAGCATCCAAAGCTGTGTAGATAACAGGAGTGCTTCCAAGAGGAAAAATCTCTCCGGAGGCATGATCACTTGTAAAGTTTTCCACTGAACAATTGTCTGTTGCATTAGGTGCCGTCCAGGTCACGGAGGTTGAGCAGGCGTCATTGAGCAGATTCGCTATAATATTAGTCGGACAATTCGAAATAACAGGCTTTATATTATCCATTGAACCTACTGCACAACATAATGAACCACCATTCTTACTTTGCCCAGCAACAATAGTAAAACTTCCAAAGACATCGCCTACATATACAGGCGTTCCGCATACACTGCTTATGGTAGCATTCAGCGTAATACCAATCCGCACCTCAATGTTAGATCCTACGAATTTCTGATTAGGAAGAGAACCTGTAAATGTAAATGAGGCCCCTGGGTTAACAATTGCTGAAAAGACATTACCCATCTGATCAGAGGCCGTAACTGAACTAGCCACAGATCCATTAAATTTTAGGGTAAGTGTAGTAAGGCCACCGTTGCAAGATCCGCAAGTATTAATTTTCGGGCAAGCACAACCTTGCCCTTCAGCGCAAATGAACGCGGAGACGAATATCCCACACAAAAAAATAGCCTTTAAATATTGGGAGCTCTCCTTTAAACCATTCATATGGATACTATCGTCTGCAAAAAGTGATCAAGCATTTGCATTTCAACTCACAAATATAATCATTTTGATCATTCATACAGCCATTCAATTCGTTGTCAAGAAACACTTTCCTACTCTTAGTCACCTATGTAATAAAAGCAGGATTTATAAATAGAATGCCAGCTTAGAAAATCTGAATCAGCATTTCTAAAAACGATCATTTTTCCTCATGATATATTATGTCCACGTCTGCATCCCTTACTTTCACTTTTATACAAGGGATGAATTTACACTATCGCACTCTGTTGCATACTCAGGTTATACGTTGCTTATGAAACTGGAATATAAATACTAAACGTTGCTCCCATATTCAACGTACCGGTTGCTGTTATAAAGCCATTGTGATTATCCACTGCTCTTTTAACAATAGCAAGTCCTATCCCTGTTCCGGCATATTGTGCCGTTCCATGAAGTCTTTGAAAAACTTCAAAAATCCGATCCTTATGCTCAGGGTCGAAACCAATTCCATTATCAGAAACAGCAATGCGATAATACTGCATTTGAGCAGAAAGCTTAGGTTCATTAAATTTCAGTCCAATGTCAATTGAACTCGTAATGGTAATATGAGGACTTACACCTGGCTTTGAAAATTTAAGTGCGTTGCTAATCAGGTTATGCATAATTTGGCGAAACTGGAACGGGATGATTCTTAGTGTACACAAATCCGTTGCTTCAATCACCACTTTTCTTTCCTCGATCACTTCTTTTAATTCATTTTTTACTTCTTCAACAATTTTAGTAAGATCCGTTTCTTCAAATTTTCGCTCAGCAACGTTGAGTCGGGAAAATTCAAGCAAATCATTGATCAGTGATCGCATCCGGGATGCTGCGCTTTGCATCCTCACCAGATATTCCTTGGCTTTTAACGATAACGTATCGCTTTCAACATCTAAGAGCCTGCTTGATAAAATTTGAATTTTGCGCAACGGCTCTTGTAAATCATGACTGGATACATAACTGAAGGCTTCCAGTCCTTCATTTAAAGTAATCAATTCTGCAGCACGCTTTTCCTTTTCCTTATTTTGAAACGCAAGTTCTTCGTTCGCCACAATCAGTTCGGCAGCCCGTTTTCCTTTCTCTTTGTTTTGGAAATCAAGCTCAACATTCGCAATGATCAATTCAGCAGCACGTTTCTCTTTCTCCCCGATTTGAAAAGCAAGTTCACCATTCGCAATGATTAATTCCGCTGCGCGCTTTCCCTTTTCCTGATTTTGAAACGCTAATTCCCGATTGGCAACGATCAGTTCGGCTGCTCTTTTTTCCTTCTCACTATTTTGAAAAACAAGTTCCCTATTGGCGAGTACCAATTCTGCAGCCCGCTTTTCTTTCTCTCCATTTTGAAAAGCTAGTTCTCCATTGGCAATGATCAGTTCGGATGCGCGTTTTTCTTTCTCTCCATTTTGAAAAGCAAGCTCACCGTTGGCAATGATCAATTCAGCAGCACGTTTACCCTTCTCTGTATTTTGAAATGCGAGTTCATCGTTCGCAATGATTAGTTCCGATGCGCGTCTTACTTTTTCACCGTTTTGAAAAGCAAGCTCTCCGTTGGCAATGATCAGTTCTGACGCCTGTTTTTCTTTCTCCCGGTTTTGAAATGAAAGTTCACTATTTGCAATAACGAGTGCTGCTACTTTCTCAAGCTGAAAGGCAAGTTCCTGGTTGGATCCCATCAATTCCGTTGCTCGCTTTTCCTTCTCCCCTATTTGAAAAGCAAGTTCTCCATTTATAACGGCTAACTCTGCCAATCTTTTCCTTCGCTCAGATTCCTGAAAGACAAGTTCCTTATTCGCTATGCTTAACTCTTCTATGAATCTGCTTCGTTCATCATTCTGTAAAACAAGTTCCCGGTCTGCTATCGCTAATTCCGCTTCGCGCTTTCCTCTTTCCTTCATTTGAAAAATAAGTTCCTCATTGGCAAAGGTCAATTCGGCAGCGCGCTTAGCTTTTTCTGTATTTTGGAAAGCGAGTTCAGTACGAGCTACTATTAATTCGAACGCCCTTTTTTCTTTTTCTCCATTTTGAAAAGCCAGTTCATCATTTGCAATGACCAATTCGGCAGCGCGCTCTCCTTTCTCAGAATTTTGAAATACAATCTCTTTATTGGCGAGTTCTAATTCCTGTGTTCTTTTCTCTGCCTCATTTTCCAATTGCAAACCATGCGCTTTGCTTGCCAGCATATTTATTTTAAAGAGTTCTGCTTCTTCTAACTGAAGCATTGTGCTATCACGCAGTTTTTGTTCGGAATTTCTGAGCGCTGTTATGTCTTGCAACATATTGATTGCACCCACAATATTTCCATCCGAATTCTTGATCAGTTTCGGATGCGGCAAAACATTGATGCGTATGCCATCAGGGCGTTCGACAATAATTTCTTCATTACCTGCGACAACACCACCTCTAAGGGTAACGGCCATCGGACATTCTTCCAGTTGCATTGGAGAGCCATCAGAGAAAAATATTTTAAAGGATCCACACCATTTTGTTTTTCCAATTTGTGGCTCAACGCCCCAAAAATTTACGGCAGCTTGATTGTAAAGCCTCACATATCCCATTGCATCGCAAGTATAAACCGGTGCGTGAAGCGCCTCCAAAAATTCATGGTAATATTGTTCAGTTTCCTCGAGCAATTTTAGAGCGATTGTTTGGGATGTTTCATTTGCCATGATGGTGGAGAGTGTGTGGGGGTTGTGCTGACAGTCTGTAAGAAAAAAAAATCGACATCGTTGCAATAGTGCAAAAATCACACCCTATAAAGTCAAAACAGAAATTGCTATTCTGTAGTAGGCTCAAATTGAGCAAATGCAAATGAAGACCATCCCTAAATTTTTTAGCCTGATTCAAATCGTGCTTTCCAGCGCGCAGTTAGGTATATGAGCAATGAAACAAAAAAAATGTCATTTTGATTTTATGGCATTCTGTTGAGTTGGATTCATTGAAATCTGAGCAGGTAATTGGATATTGGGTAATATGTACACACCTGGGCGAACTACATTCCCCACATTGCGGAACCTAACACTATGGATTATCGGGCGTGTAGCAACGGTAATACTAGCACATCCAGAAGCTAAATGATTTGATTTTAGTCATTTTACTCTTTTAAAATTCAACTTTGGCTGATACAAAAAAAAGGAGGATGCATTAACCTGTGGTACTGCATCCCCTTTTATTAACCTTGTCTCCTTCCGCTGGTATTATCCAGATCAAGTTCCAGGATTATCTCAGATTCAATCGTATGATCATTCATCGGCAGACTACTGATCTCTGATTAAACCACTCCTTCAAAGACTAACATCTGAATTATTGAAAATAATATGCCAAAACCAGGATTTTGTTTTTTTTTATAAATTTCACTCTGTTGTGAAATCTTCTGTGGAAATGATTTCATATGCGTGACGTTAATCGTTACCTAAACTCCCCAGGCCTTTTTATGTTTACATCAGAATAGGATCAAAAAGAAAAGCCGTCAGGCGGTGACGACTTTTCAATCAGAGAGCATCAAGATCAGGAGGTTGCTTCCTTCTCCATAAATTCTTTCTGACGTTTCTTCATTTCCTTTGGGTCCAGATCTTCGATATGTGTAGCGATCCACCATTCATTGCCCCACGGATCTTTAATACCTGCGGAACGGTCGCCATAAAATTCATCTGTTGGTTCCCTGAGTGATGTCCCTTTCGCGATGAGTGCCTGTTCATAAAATGAATCAACATCATCCAGATACAAATACAGCTTAGCTGTGCCGCTCGGATACCGACCCATAGAATCCGCTATCATGATTTCGGAATCCCCTATTCGGGCAGTAGCGTGCATAATTTGTCCGTCTTCTGTTTTCATCATCGAAGTGGTCTTGCCATTAAACGCCTGTTCGATAAAGGTTATTAACCGGCTCGCCTGATCCACAATCAGAAACGGAGTTACAGTATGAAATCCATCGGGAATGGGATTGACGGATTTGCGTTTTGTGTTTTTGTCTTTCCTTTCCATAACATTTAATTTAAAATTGAAATTTAATTCAGGGATTAAGCATTTACATGATCCCGAAGTTCCTTGATGGTATCGTGATCATTTTTAACAATGGTGAATTGATCCCGGATCATTTCATTCTGATCCATTGTTAAAAACTCTGACTCATGGTGCATTACATGCTCATAAGCTTTTACAGCCCAATCCTCTCCGAACTCGCACGAATTTAAAATGGCCGCACGATCTTTATTAGCAAGGGCAGATTTAACATCCATCCAGATACGGAATAACTTACCAGAAGTAGAAGTACCTTCGATGGGATCTCCATCCAGGTTTTCAACTTCATCTATCAATTCGTCATTAAGCCTTCTGCTGGTGATGGAGAATTCATTGAATAAACGTTTTAGATCGAGTTCATCGGTGTCGTCCATTGCTCTTTGATAGCCCTCAATTCGATCGTTGTTAATTTGAATCAGACCATTTAAAATATTAATTGTTTTTTCGGTATTCATATCGTTTTAATTTAGATGTATGTTTTTAGTTGACATTTAAAATGCATGCCAGTAATATCATTCATGAATGCTGTACGATAAAGAAACCTGAAAGGCATATGAAGCAACGTAAAATGATTTACGTTCCTTCATTCTACAGATGATTCCGATCCACTTGCCCATAGGAAGTGTTGACTAGTCGGTATACCTGTGGTAATTAATCCCCATAACCATTCACAAATATTTCAAATCCAGCGTTTTTTGAGTGGCATGATATTTTAACTAGAGTAAGAAATTGAATTCTTATGAAAGACATATTTATACTCTCCGCTGCACTGATTGGATCGTATGCAGCCTTTATGCTTGTGCTCGTTCTCTTTGGAAGATTCTTCTTTCCATTTTACACAAAGGAGCAACTGGAAAAACAAAATGCTTTTGTGGCCCCCAAGCAGATGGATAAGCGCAAGGAAATGGCGCGCAAGGCCATCGCAAAAATGAAGTTAAAAAGAGAAATAACGTTAGAGCGTTCAGCATATTCCAAATTTGCCAGAGGCTAAAACAACCATGGTTTAACAACCTGATGTTACTGACGAGAAGATTTTTTTTCCAGCTGTCTTAAACACACATCTTAAAGTTTTCTAAAAAACATCAAAGTTGATTCATCACATATTATCCTTATCTTTCGTTTACTACTTTAGTATACAATCCGCAGTTTAACGTTTCCTAGCAATTTATGTCTACTTCGCTCTACCAGTCAATCTTCTTAATTGACGATGACGCAGAAGATCAGGAAATATTCATTGAAGCCATGAAGGAAGTGTACCCGGACATACGCTGTCTATGCAGTGATGATGGTGAAGAAGCCCTACACCAATTGGCAATGAACAAGGTTGCTAAACCCGATTTGTTCTTTATCGATTTGAACATGCCCAAATTAAATGGGAAGGAAGTGTTGAAAAAACTAAAAAGTATCGAGTCACTTAAGGACATACCCGTTATTATGTTTTCCACTTTTTTTGGAGACAGCGATATTAAAGAATTCAATTCCTCCGGAGCTGTGCATTATATGGTGAAGTCTACAAGCTATAGCGATTTATGCAATACGTTAAAGGAAACCCTTTCTAAAAAATGGTAGATCCTCTATGCCTCCTGCTTAAGTGGCATGGAAAGTATAAAGGTTGATCCCTCTCCTAACTTGCTTCTTGCTGAGATGTAGCCATTATGAAGCTCCGCTATTTTTTTACAAAGGGCCAGTCCTACACCAGTACCTGTATATTCATCATGTTTATGCAATCGCCTGAACATGCCGAAAATTTCTTCTGAATACTTCGGATCAAATCCAATCCCATTATCTTCTACGAAAATCCGGCAATATTTATTGGTAAGGTTCTGACCTCTTCCATTGATGCCCAAACTGATTTCATGCCGCACCTTAATTGTTGTTTCGATATCCTTTCTCCGATACTTTACTGCATTGCCAATTAAGTTCTGGAATACAGTGGAGATCAAATTCGGATTGACAAACAAGGAAGGCATCGTATCAACCGAAATTGAGATTTTATTTTCTTTAAATTCTTCGCTCATTTCATTTACAATTTCTTTCATTAGAATATTCAAATCAATATCCGAGAAATCAGATTTGTCAGCCGATACCTTAGAGAAAGAAAGAATATCAATGATCAGAGCCTGCATCCTTTCCGCTGCCTTCTGAATGCGCATTATTGACTTCGTATCTTCTTCTGAAACAGTATTGTATTTATTGAATAACCGATCACTGAACATCCGGATTTTGCGAAGTGGTTCCTGCAAATCATGTGAGGCCATAAACGCAAATCGCTCCAGGTCTTTATTCGCAGACTCAAGACTGGCAATGTTCTCGAGCAATTGTTGGTTCAGCCTTTTTACTTTTTCCTCATTGCTTTTTCGTTCCTCTACTTCACGCTCTAGGTTTTTATTGATGGAGATCAGCTTTCTTTCCTGCTCTACAAGCAGTCGATTCTTTCTATACAGATCAATCAATACCCCAACCTTCGCGCGAAGTATGTCCGGGTTGATAGGCTTGAAAATGTAATCAATTGCTCCGGATTGATATCCCTTGTACATATTTTCATCACCATAATTATTGGCAGTGATGAAAATGATGGGGATATGTTTCAGCTTTTCACGTTCGTAAATGAGCGCTGCTGTCTCAAAGCCATTCAGATTGGGCATTCGCACATCCATCAGAATCATGGCAAAGTCAAACTCAGCCAACAAAACTTTCAATGCCTGGCGACCGGAAGTGGCTTTCACAAAATGATAGCCCATGGGTGCCAGTATGGTTTCAATGGATAAGAGGTTGTCTTCTCTATCGTCTACTAATAATATCTTTGGATGCATAGAGAAGTTATTTATTTACAAAACCACAGACGCATTAATGAAAGCAATTGATCCACTTTTACCGGCTTCGTAATATAATCAGAAGCACCTGCTTCAATGCATTTTTGTCGGTCGCCCTTCATTGCCTTTGCTGTTACAGCAATAATAGGAAGCAAACTGTTTTTATGCTCTCTACGGATTTTCTGAGTAGTCTCGTATCCATCCATTTCAGGCATCATGATATCCATGAGCACCATTTCAATTTTCTGATTTTCGTTTAAAATATTGATCGCTTCTTTTCCGCTCTCCGCAGTAATGACATTAATATTAAAACGCTCGAATACAGTAGTTAAAGCAAACAGATTTCGCACATCATCATCGACCACCAGAATGTATTTTCCACTGAGGATGTCTTCCTTGTTACGAATATTCTCAATGATTCTGCGCTTTTCCGGTGCGAGTGTTTTGTGATTGATGTGCAGTTGCGCTACCGTTTCTTCCAACAAGTACTCAATTGAGTTTATTCCTTTAATGATATGAGCGCTTGAATTATGATTAACATTATTGAGTTCTGCCTGGTTAAAATCTTTGGCCGAATAGATGATAACACGGGTCAGATCGTTCTTGGTTTTATTAATCTCCTGAATCAGTTGTTTACCTTCCATGTCGGGTAGCGTGTAATCGAGAATGATGCAGTCAAATTCCCTTTCCCGAACGAGTCCCAAAGCGTCCTTGCCGGTATTGGCAATCGTAACTTTCAGGTTTTCATCCTCGTGCATTTTTGCTATTTGTGACGAATCCAATTCATTGTCTTCCACAATTAACACATGCTTGGTCTCTTTCTTCTGATATGCAATGATATCATCGAAAAGTAAATTGAGTAAATCATTATTCAGTGGTTTTAAAAGGAAGCTTAGTGCTCCCCGCTTCAATGCTAGCGCGGCATTTTCCTCACCTGAAATAACGTGGATGGGAATATGCCTGTAGCTAAGATCGCTCTTTAAAAGATCAATTACTCTCCATCCGCTGGTTTCCGGAAGCTGTACGTCCAGCGTGATGGCAATTGGTGAAAAACGATTGATGAAATCAAATACTTCCAGATAGTTGGTTGCCACGACAGCTTTCAACTCTTTTTCGTGCGCTTTCTCGACCATTATTTTTCCAAATCGAAGGTCATCTTCAACCACCAGCACGATCTTATCACTAGGCTGTATATTATTTCGGTCATCGCCTGTTTCGTTAATCATTTCATTAACGATATCCATGTTTCTGGCTTCGATGCCTTCATTGGTAACCCTCAGTTTATCAAGCAGGTCATTGATCTGATGTCCATCCGAATCCACATTCAATTCCTGAATGACTTTAATGCTTTCGGTTACTTCGCGTGTGTTAACATCAGAAAGATTGAGCAGCGGAATAAATAAAGTAAATGTACTGCCCTTACCTGCCTCGCTTTCCAATTCGATTGTTCCGCCAAGAAGCTCAGCCAAACCACGACTGATAGAAAGCCCCAGACCTGTTCCACCATATTTGCGACTGGTTGAACCTTCTGCTTGTTGAAACGCTTCAAAGATGATGGATTGCTTTTCATGTGGAATACCAATACCCGTATCGGTAATGGAGAATCCTACTACCTTACTTGCACCATCCAATGTCGGAATACCCGACCTCCAGATTTTCTTAGACTCAAATATTTTCAGTGACACTTCCCCTTTCTCTGTAAACTTAAAGGCATTGGACAACAAGTTCTTGAGAATCTGGTTCAGGCGTTGTATGTCCGTTTCAATAGAGGCCGGAAGAGCGTACTCGGTTTCGATTTTGAAACGAAGATTTCGCGCCTCTGAAATCGGTTTGAATGTCGTCTCCACAAAGCTTGCGATTTCACTAAAGCGAACGGAAGAAATGTTTGCCGATATAAATCCAGATTCGATTTTAGACAGATCAAGAATGTCATTGATCAATTGAATAAGGTCATCTCCACACGAGTGAATTGTTTTGGCATATCGTATTTGTTTATCGTTTAGATTACCTTCCGCATTTTCATAAAGTTGCTGTGCGAGGATCAGCAAGCTATTGAGTGGAGTTCTAAGTTCATGTGACATATTCGCAAGGAATTCCGATTTGTATTTCGAAGTAAGGGTAAGCTGCTCCGCTTTCTCTTCCAGCGATTTACGCGCTTCTTCTACTTCTTTATTCTTCGCCTCAACTTCATCTTTCTGTTTTACCAACAACAATGCTTTGTCTTGCAATTCATCGTTTGTTCTGCGAAGTTCTTCTTGTTGAGTTTTTAATTCTCCTGCAAGGGATTGTGACTGGGCTAACAATTCTTCTGTACGGGTATTGGTTTCAATAGTATTCAATACAATACCTAAACTCTCGGTTAACTGGTCAAGGAAGTCAAGATGCGTTTCACTGAAAATATCCAATGAAGCCAGTTCGATAACGGCTTTCACTTTATTCTCAAACAAAATTGGAAGGATAATGATACTGGCTGGTTTCGATTTCCCTAAACCTGAATTAATCTTAACGTAGCCTTGCGGTACATTCGTCAGCATGATCTTTTCTTTTTCAAAAGCACATTGCCCAACTAGTCCTTCCCCAATTGCAAATTCTCTCGGAATGCTCTTCTCCTCTTTATAAGCGTAGGCCGCAAAAAGTTTCAGCTTAACTTGCTGTGATTCTTCTTCCTGCTGCAGAATATAGAATGCACCATAATGAGTTGAAACTACCTGAGCTAATTCTGACAGAATTCGTTTTGCCACAGTCTTCAAATCTTTCTGACCTTGAAGCATCTGTGTAAACTTCGCCAGGTTGGATTTCAACCAATCCTGATCCTGATTTCGTTGTGTTGTTTCGCGAAGGTTGGTGATCATCTGGTTGATCGTATCTTTCAACGCTTCCAACTCTCCTTTGGCATCCACACGGATAGTTCGTGTTAAATCTCCCTTCGTTACAGCGGACGCTACTTCAGAAATAGAACGGACCTGCGTAGTAAGATTTGCAGCAAGCTGGTTAACGTTCTCTGTTAAATCTTTCCATGTACCGGATGCACCTGGTACAGAAGCCTGTCCACCCAATCGACCTTCAACACCCACTTCACGAGCAACCGTTGTTACCTGTTCAGCAAACACCGCGAGGGTATCAATCATTTCATTAATTGTATCTGTTAATTGCGCCAACTCACCAAGAGCGTTGATGGAAAGTTTTTGTTTCAAATTTCCTTTCGCTACTGACGTCACAACTTTAGCAATACCACGCACCTGACCTGTTAAGTTGGATGCCATCTGGTTTACAGAGTCCGTTAAATCTTTCCATGTTCCGGCAACACCTCGTACTTCAGCTTGCCCTCCAAGCTTACCTTCGGTACCTACTTCTCGCGCAACCCGTGTTACTTCAAACGCAAATGAGTTAAGCTGCTCCACCATCGTGTTGATGGTATTTTTTAACTCGAGCATTTCTCCCCGAACGTCTACCGTAATCTTCTTCGATAAATCTCCATTCGCCACCGCTGTTGTTACACCCGCGATGTTACGCACTTGATCCGTTAAGTTACCGGCCATTTGGTTTACAGAGTCTGTTAAATCTTTCCAGGTACCACCAACGCCCGGTACGAAAGCTTGTCCACCTAACTTACCTTCAGTACCTACTTCTCGCGCAACCCGTGTTACTTCTGATGCAAATCCGCGAAGCTGATCCACCATCGTATTCAAAGTATCTTTCAACTGTAAAATTTCACCGCGAACATCCACAGTAATTTTCTTCGATAAATCTCCATTTGCCACCGCGATCGCCACGTTGGCAATGTTTCGGATCTGTGCTGTAAGATTACCGGCCATCTGGTTCACTGAATCCGTCAAACCTTTCCACACACCACCAACACCCTTCACCGTTGCTTGTCCACCAAGCTTACCCTCACTACCCACTTCACTCGCCACACGCGTTACTTCCGATGCAAACGAATTGAGCTGATCCACCATCGTGTTTATGGTATCCTTCAGCTCCAACATTTCACCCTTCACATCCACCGTGATTTTCTTCGATAAGTCACCCTTCGCCACTGCAGTTGTTACTTCCGCAATATTCCGAACCTGGTTCGTCAGATTATCGGCCATTTTATTTACCGAGTCTGTTAAATCTTTCCATGTACCACCAACGCCCGGTACATCGGCCTGACCTCCAAGCTGTCCTTCCGATCCCACTTCACGCGCAACACGGGTTACTTCTGAACCAAATCCGTTCAGCTGATCCACCATCGTGTTGATTGTATTTTTTAATTCGAGCATTTCTCCCCGAACATCCACCGCGATTTTCTTTGATAAGTCTCCTTTCGCTACGGCCGTTGTCACCTCAGCAATGTTTCTTACCTGGTTTGTTAAATTCGATGCCATCTGGTTTACAGAGTCAGTCAAATCTTTCCACGTACCACCAACACCCGGCACGTTTGCCTGCCCACCAAGCTGACCTTCCGAACCTACTTCTCTCGCCACACGTGTTACTTCAGAAGAGAAAGAGTTGAGCTGATCCACCATCGTGTTGATCGTGTTCTTTAACTCCAACAACTCTCCTTTCGCATCCACTGTAATCTTCTTGGACAAATCTCCTTTCGCTACCGCTGTAGTCACACCTGCAACGTTACGTACCTGTGCCGTTAAGTTACCGGCCATCTGGTTCACCGAATCCGTAAGATCTTTCCAAACTCCACCAACTCCTTTTACTGTTGCTTGTCCACCGAGCTTACCTTCTGTACCTACTTCAAGTGCCACCCGTGTTACTTCAGAACCAAACGAGTTGAGCTGATCCACCATCGTGTTGATCGTATTTTTCAATTCGAGCATTTCCCCCCGAACGTCTACCGTAATTTTCTTCGACAAATCTCCATTCGCCACAGCTGTTGTTACACCCGCTATATTTCGCACCTGACCCGTTAAGTTGGATGCCATCTGGTTTACAGAATCAGTTAGATCTTTCCAGATACCACCAACGCCTTTTACCGTTGCTTGTCCTCCAAGTTTTCCTTCCGTACCTACTTCAAGCGCCACACGTGTTACCTCTGATCCAAATGAGTTGAGTTGATCCACCATCGTATTAATGGTGTTCTTCAAATCCAACATCTCACCTCTCACATCCACTGTGATTTTTTTAGACAAGTCGCCATTTGCAACGGCTGTTGTTACACCCGCAATATTTCGAACCTGATTGGTGAGGTTACCCGCCATCTGGTTTACTGAATCCGTTAAATCTTTCCACGTACCACCAACGCCCGGTACATCGGCCTGACCACCAAGCTGTCCTTCAGAACCTACTTCCCGTGCAACACGCGTTACTTCAGAAGAGAATGAATTGAGTTGATCCACCATCGTATTAATGGTATTCTTCAATTCCAACAACTCTCCTTTCGCATCTACTGTAATCTTCTTTGATAAATCTCCCTTCGCCACCGCGGTAGTTACCCCGGCAATATTTCGAACCTGTGCCGTTAAGTTTCCCGCCATCTGGTTCACGGAGTCCGTCAAATCTTTCCAAACTCCACCAACACCTTTTACAGTTGCCTGTCCTCCTAATCTTCCTTCTGTACCTACCTCAAGTGCAACACGAGTTACTTCCGAACCGAAAGAGTTCATCTGATCAACCATCGTATTAATGGTATTCTTCAACTCAAGCATCTCCCCTTTTACATCCACCGTAATTTTTTTCGATAGATTTCCCCGGGCAATGGCGGTTGTTACTTCAGCAATGTTACGCACTTGGTTGGTAAGGTTACCAGCCATGTGGTTTACGGAATCTGTTAAGTCTTTCCACACACCACCAACCCCTTTAACTTTTGCTTGTCCTCCAAGCTTACCTTCTGAACCTACTTCTCTTGCCACACGCGTTACTTCCATGGAGAACAAGTTTAACTGCTTCACCATGTAATTCACTTCTTTGGCAATGCGCAAAAATTCACCTTCCAGTTTATGGTCGCCAATTTCTTCCGGCATCTCTTGAGAGAGATTACCTTTTGCCACTGAGCTGATTACGTTCGCAATTTCAATGGTGGGGTGCACTAAATCCGAGATGAGTACATTCAGCGAATTCACACCATCACTCCATGAACCTTGAGCGCTGGGAATAGTAATGCGTTGAGTGAGTTTCCCCTGCTTACCAATGGTATTTCCTGCACGGGTAAATTCCAACATCATCTTCTCATTCAGCGCGATGATTTCATTCAACGTATCGTATACTTTTCCATCCAAGCCCACGGCATCAATGGGCATGCGTACTGTGAAGTTTCCATTCTTCACCTCGGTCAGTACCCGGAGAAGTTCTTGTGCACTCTCTCCATCAGATGGTGAATGAGCTACACCATTGGTTTGAGATGTGTTTAATTTTTTTTGTTTGGTCTTTTTTGCAGGGCTAGCTTTTTTTTCTCTTAGGGAAATTTTGGTTTTCATGGGACCAGTTCGTTTAGGATTAAGGATAAACTTTTAAGGCCAGAATAATTGGTACCGTATTGCAAGTATTGCGCCAGTGAGGAAGGCAGAGTTGGCACAATTATTCTATAGCGATTTCAACTAAAGACGGGACAACCAAATTGTTCAATAAATTTTTGCGCTACAATTTTGGACCTAACCTTGAGCACAGTCATAGAAGTTTAATGTGAAGTTGGAACACTAAAATTTAAGTATGTTATGTCTATACTAAAGATACTTTGCCTGGAAGATGATGAGGACGATTTTGAAATCCTCAATATGGAGTTGAAAAAGAGTGGAATGGAGGTAAACACCAAAGTCGTGGACACGCGGGAGAGTTTCCTGCATGAACTTGAATCCTTTGAACCTGATGTCATTCTTTCAGACCATTCCTTGCCACAATTCAATTCAACAGAAGCATTAGCGATATGTAAGGAAAGGCAATCTCACATTCCATTCATTCTCGTGACCGGGGCCGTTTCAGATGAATTCGCAGTGAGTTGCATTAAGCTCGGAGCAGATGATTATGTCCTTAAATCAAACCTCAGCAGATTACCCAGTGCCATTCGTAAGGCCTTAAAGCACAAGGCGGCAGAAGAGGCCAAACAGAGCGCAATCCATTCATTGGCGGAACAGAATGAGGAACTGATAAAGATTAACAACGAATTAGATAGCCTCGTATATAGCGTTTCCCACAATCTAAGAGCACCCCTGATGTCGGTTCTGGGATTGGTAAATCTGGCTAAATTTGAAACAAGCCTTGATACAATTCATCATTACCATGAGATGATGGAAAAGAGTGTTCATAAATTAGATGAAACCCTGAAAGAAATTCTCGACTATGCGCGAAACGCCAGACAAGAGCCAACGATAGCAAAAATCGATTTCAAAGATGTTATCAATGAGACACTTGATAAGATGCAATTCATGGTTGGGGTTGAGAAAATACGAATTCGTGTTACGGTTATTGATCCACTCCCCTTTTATTCTGATTATTACAGGATATCGATTATTCTAAACAATCTAATATCCAATGCCATCAAGTATTACGATGATCAGAAGGAAAATTGCTTTTTTAACATCTCTGTAACCGTAGAAGATAAGAAGGCCATGCTCGTATTCCGTGACAATGGGATTGGCATCAGCGCCTCAGCACTCAATAAAGTCTTCGATATGTTTTATAGGGCAACCAGTAAGACGGATGGATCAGGATTGGGGCTTTATATAGTAAAAGAAGCTATTGATAAGCTTCATGGAAACATTGAAATAGAGTCTACCTTGGGCGCAGGAACTACATTTAAACTTGAAATACCCAATCAACAACAAAGTGAATGATAGATAAAAATCGTCTACTGCAAATAATCTTAACTGCGGAGAAATTCCACACCACATTGTGGATTTTTCGCCACAACTCATCATCCATGGCATGATAGTCATTGGGTCAAACTATACCCAAAGAATGGCATCAATGTCCAATTTTATATACTGGCAGGAAATAACAACCAGTGCCCCCATTCAGTAAAAGAGAATACTAGCCACGATGATAATGTAATCGTCCTTGCGAATGAATAATTGTCTCATTGTCCTTACTATAAGCAGGAACCAACATCGATGGCAGTATCCGGGTTAACTTCTTCCTCTCTTCGCATTCTTTCAATTTCTTCTTCCTGTTCAAATCGATTTTCAATCTTCACTTTCTCAACCTCTCTTTTTTTTTCAAGCTCATCCGACTCAACAATTATTTTTTTAATGCGTTCATGAAAAGCGTGTACTTCAATCTCTTTATGCTCCAGGATTGATTCAGGGTTACCGAGGTGAAATGTAATGGGGCGGTTTTGTTCGATTGTTGTTTCCATATATGAAATTTTATTTATGTGCTTATTTCTCTCTACTCCTAAATCGCTGTTGTACAGCAGCTCTTACTGAATAATGTACCGGGCAACGGACAACGTTTCATTAAGTACTACATCAAATTGATGCCAGAGAAGATAATCAGTAAAGGGTCAAAAAAATTAGCTAAGAAAAAATGCATGGCTATACATTTCCCATTTATGGGGTACTTTTTCCACATCACCAGAATATTCATGTCCTTGAATACTAGAGTTTCGAGTAATCATGTTGTTTGCCGTTGGCATGGTAATTATCCATTACCTGTGTACCATTATTCTAAATCACATGCATTACAAATATCTATTGATTCTGATTTTGATGACATTCTTCTCATCCTGTAAAGTAAAAAAGGACGTTCGGGTAAATCATACTACATCCAACGATGGGCTACCTGCGCCATATGCAACGAAATCAGTGAAAAATTTCAGCAATGTAATTGGATGGAAAGACAATGAGACCCCAAAAGCACCGAAAGGATTTACAGTGAAGAAATATGCAGAAGGTTTTGAAAATCCGCGATGGATGTATGTTACACCTAATGGAGATGTACTAGTAGCCGAGAGCAATTCTAACCATCCATTGATCGAAAGAATCGGAGCAGTCTTTATTGGTGCTAACAAATCCAATAATCTTCATCACAGTGCTGACCGCATTACCGTATTACGCGATACAACAAATGATGGAGTTCCTGATATGCACGACATATTCTTAAAAAAACTAAATCAACCTTTCGGAATGTTGGTATTGGGTGATTGGTTTTATATAGCCAACACCGATGGCCTGTGGCGCTATCCCTATAAAGCCGGACAAACAAGTATCACAGAGAAAGGAAAAAAGATTGTTGATCTACCCGCTGGAAAACATAATCGGCATTGGACAAGAAATATCATTGCGAATAAAGATGGTTCAAAAATTTACATTGGCGTTGGCTCGGGTAGCAACGTTGCTGAGTATGGTATACAATCAGAGCACTTAAAGGCTGATATCCTCGAGGTAAATCCGGATGGATCTGATCTGAAAGTTTACGCCAGTGGATTGCGAAATCCTGTAGGTATGGATTGGGGATCGGATGGAAAAACCCTTTGGACCGTAGTGAACGAGCGCGATGAGTTGGGCGATAACCTGGTTCCCGATTATTTAACACACGTAGAAGAAGGTGGATTTTATGGATGGCCCTATTTCTACTTTGGAAAGCATGCTGATCCTCGTGTCACCGAGAAACCTGCAATTATCAAAACTGCATTAATACCAGATGTGCCTCTCGGATCACACACCGCTTCACTTGGCCTGGTCTTTTATAAGGGAAGTGCATTTCCAAAAAACTATCAGCATGGTGCCTTCATTGTTCAGCATGGATCGTGGAATCGTTCTACATTATCAGGCTATAAAGTAGTTTTTGTTCCTTTTAGCAATGGAAGACCAAACGGTAAGCCGGAGGATTTTCTCACGGGATTTATTGATGATCTCAGCAAAGAGAAAGTACACGGTAGACCTGTTGGTGCCATTGTTTTACCTGACGGATCGATGCTCATCACCGATGATGTCACCAACATAATTTGGCGAGTGAGTTACGATGCTAAATAATTTCAATCCAAACAAAATATAACTTCTAATTCAATCGTGCACTCGATGTGTATATTATTAACCAAAGATGGGGAGATTTCTATACAGAATATGCCAAACCAACCTTGATAAAGCAGAAAATGAAAATGGTTAACGAATTGCGTTACTCTGCTTGAAGAATTTAGGAAATAACCAGCGAATGTTTATTCCAATGATTTTCCTTAATCTAAATAGTGAAACAGAGTGGTTGAGAAGAATAAACAAACGATTTTAAAAAAATTCCTAAAGGTTGTGGGCTGGATTCTGGCAACCTTGCTACTTCTGCTAACCTCCATCATTCTTCTCATCAGGCTTCCCAGTGTCCAAAATCGGATTACCCAAAGAGCAGTTCACTTTCTTGAAAACAAAATTGGAACTAAAGTTCAGCTTCAAAATATTTTCATTGCGTTTCCAAAAGAAATCGTTCTGAAGGGTTTGTATCTGGAAGATCAGTCAAAGGATACACTCCTCTACGTTGGTGAGCTTTCGATCGACACCGATTTATGGGGACTCATGCACAAAAGCATCGAGCTCAATACAATTGATTTACGTGATGCTAAAGCTTTTATAAGCAGAGCATCGCGTGACTCCACATTCAGTTTCGACTACATCATTCATGCTTTCTCTGATTCAACTGCAACAGATACTACTGCAGAAAGTAGTCCGTGGAAGTTCACTATAGAGGATGTCAACTTACAAGATGTTCAGATTTCGTATAAGGATGGATTCACTGGAAATGATATTGCTGCAGCAATAGGAAGCTTAAAGATTGAAATGGAGAAGTTTGATCTGACTGCTTCAATATATGAAGCAAATTCGATTGAATGTAAGGACAGTCATGTTGATATTCTTCAAACGAATAATGCAGGTGCGAGTTCAGAAAGGACAGAGAAATCAGATAGCGCATCATACTCAATAAACTTCGACAATGCTGATTTGGAAAACGTTAATGTTAAATATGTTAATACATCTCTTCAACAACGTTTTGATGCGAAGATTGGTGCGCTAAGTATAGACACAAAGCAAATTGATCTCATTCAGCATATCGTAAATGTTCAGGATCTCCAACTCCATAATTCGTTTATATCTTATTCTCAATACGGGGAAGACAAAGCGGAGAAAACAATCACTTCAAATAGTACGTCAACAGAACTATTTCTCCCGTCAGAATGGAACATCACTCTTACTAAACTCGATCTTTCTGATAATAGCTTTCAATACTATGATTTTAGTAAGCCCGTAAAGGGCAATGGCATTGACAATTCACATATTTGGCTGCGAGGTTTAAACCTTAGCGCTGAAAACATGATGATGTCAAAAGATGGAATTCAAGCTTCCATAAAAAATCTATCTGTGAGCGAAAAGAATGGATTGGCCATTCAGTCATTCTCAAGCGAATTAAAGTTAACCAATACAACACTTCATGCGGATCACTTTAGTTTAAAAACTCAAAGTTCCATTGTGAATATGGATGTCGATGCAGCATTCAACTCATTGGATCAATTTCAACAGGACTATGAGTATATAAAATTTGATCTTACTTTATTAAAGTCAAAAATAAGTCTAAAGGATGTTTTGTACTTCTCTCCTACTATTTTAGACAGTCTGCCCATTCACTTACCCAAACAAACTTCTGTTTCCATCAGTACCAAACTGCGTGGTACATTGAATAATTTAAATGTATCGCAGTTAATTCTAGAATCGCTTACACATACTTCCATTGCTCTGCATGGTTCTGTGAAGGGTTTACCGAATATAGATCGCGCCACGTTCAGTGCGCAAGTTGAGAAGCTCTACACCACCCGAGGTGACATTCAAAATATCTTTGTCGATTCGTTAATACCAACCTCTATTCAATTACCACAATGGATTCAGCTTGTTGGAAACTTTAATGGAACAATTCACCAACCGAATATACATGCATCGATAAAAAGTGATGTCGGGCAGCTTGAGGGAAATTATAAAACACTTTCTGCATCCCTCCGTCCATCTTACGATGCCTCTTTAACTACCAAACAATTTGATATTGGCAAAGTATTGAAGCAGACCGAAATGGGCAAGCTTGACGCGCAAGCATCGATAAGAGGTTCTGGATTTAAATTGGACAGTCTGGATGCAGCCATTGATGTAATTGTGAAAAGCTTTGAATACAGTCAATATGATTACCATGATTTTAAATTGAATGGAACAATAAAGAACTATTTCTTTACAGGCACAGCCATTCTAAAAGATAAGAACCTTGACTTTGAATTGAAAGGTGATCTGGATTATCAAAAAGAAATTCCACACTATACGTTCGAGTTCAATTTAGCAAATGCAGACTTCAAAGAATTACATCTGTCAGAAAGGCCATTGAAGGCAAGAGCCACCTTAGACATTGATCTTGCAACTACCGATTTAAAAATTGTCAATGGCACTATGGGGATACGGAACGTTGCCATTTATAATGGTGAAGCATTGTATCGGGTTGATTCGCTTTTGTTTGCCTCTATTGACCAACAAGGGAAAAGTGAACTATCCATTCGATCCGATATACTATCCGGTGATTTTGAAGGCACGTTCAACGTTTTTGAAATGCCAAAAATTTTAAAACAACATCTGAATCAATATTTCGAATTGCACGATAGCAAAGTAAATGATTTTACAAGTCCCCAAAATTTTACATTCGACCTTACCTTAAAAGACACCGACCTGCTTACCGAAATTATATTCCCAGAACTTACTTCATTTGTTCCAGGCAAAATACGAGGTGCGTTCGATAGTGAAAAGAATACATTAAACCTCGGAATAGAAATCACAAAGATAAAGTACGCAGCTACTGCAGTAGATTCCTTTACGCTGAACATTGATTCAGATCAGGAAGCGCTTTTGTACAGTGTAAAGCTCCGCGAATTTAAGTTGGATACACTGCGCATTTCTGCTCTGCGTCTGGAAGGAAAAGTGGCTAACAATTTCATTGAAACGAAGCTGTTGATTCTGGATTCAGTGATGAAGGAGAAATACATTTTAGGCGGAGCAATCAAAAGTGTTGAATCCGGTTTCCGCTACAGTTTTATTCCAGACCAAATTTTGCTGAATTATAAAAACTGGATTAGCCCAGCGGATAATTATCTGCAAATAGGAAAAAGCGGAGTGGTTGCTCATAATTTCAGTCTGTCAAAAGAAAGTGAACAATTTTCAGTGGTGACAAATCCAAAAGACTCAACCCTCTCATTTGATTTCTTGCGCTGGAAACTTGCCAACCTCACCCAACTTGTGGAGGGTGTAATACCAGCCGATGGCGAATTGAATGGAAGTATAAAACTTACCACTGCACACAAAGGAGAATTCAACTCGATTCTTCAGATAAAGCAATTATCAATACTCGAAAAAAAATGGGGAGATGCTTCCTTTTCCCTTTCACACAAATCAAATCGCTACACTTTAGAATTGGAAGTGAAGAGTGAAAATGGAAATGTTAACGCGAAAGGTTTCTACATGCCTTCATCAGTTGTCTCTACCTTTGATATCGATATCAAATTATCACCCTTTGATCTTTCATTGATTGAACCTCTTTCGTTAAATCAACTGCGCAATGTTAAAGGTTTTGTTAACGGCAATTTGAAGCTCTCAGGAAATGCGAAGGAACCTTCTATCCGCGGCAAACTTACATTTGATGAGGTGCATTTCTTATCAACTTATCTGAACAATTCTTTCACGTTAAAAGATGAAAGCATAATTTTTGAGCAAGAGGGTATTGCATTTAATAATTTCAAATTGACAGACGAAAAGAATAATGAAGCAACTATTAAAGGATCTATTCTTACCAAGGTCTATAAAGACTTCGATTTCGATTTACGAATAACTTCACGCAATTTTCACTTACTCAATACAAAGGAGTCCGATAACGCTCTGTATTATGGAAAATTGAATGTAAACGCCACTGCCCGGATTACGGGAAATATAAATCAACCGGTTATAAACGGCTCACTAAAGATTGGTGATCAAAGTGAGTTGACTTACGTGGTGCCAACCGAGGAAAAGAATGCCCTTGAACAAAAGGGTATTGTTCGGTTCGTAGATAGCAGAGCAGCTGTAGACCCATTTATGAAGAATATTTCCATTCAGGATACCACCCAGTCTCTATTCAGGGGAATGGATGTGGATGTCACCATTGAGTTGAATGACAGAGCTACATTAAATATCGTAATTGATCCGACAACGGGAGATAAACTTTCATTGAAAGGAAACTCCACACTTGTTTATCATTCAGAGTCTTCAGGCACTACGAATTTGTCCGGCCGTTATGAAATAACCAGTGGCACATACAACTTCACCTTTTACAAACTGGTAAAACGTGAATTTGATATTGTGAAAGGAAGTGCCATTACGTGGTCAGGTGATCCATTAAATGCCGACATGGATATTCGCGCGTTGTATAAGGTAGAGACATCCCCTCTTGATCTGGTATACAATCAAATCAATACAACTAACCAAGACCAAATCAATTCCTACAATCAGCGATTACCCTTTCTGGTATACATGAACATTGGTGGAAAATTGTTAGTACCGGAAATAACCTTCGAACTGGATATGCCCGATGATAAGCGAAATGTATTCGGAGGAGCCATTTATTCAAAACTTCAGGACATCAATACGCGAGAATCCGATCTGAACAAACAGGTTTTCGCTCTTCTTATACTCAAGCGTTTTATTTCCGATAATCCATTTGAAAGTCAAACCAGTTCAATAAACAACACGACACGCGTTAGTGTAAGTCGCTTGCTTTCAGAACAACTTAACCGTTTATCTGAGAATGTAAAGGGCGTTCAACTTAGTTTCGATTTGAAATCATACGAAACGAACACGGGAACAGAGGTTCAGGGTCAAACAAAACTACAGTTAGGTGTTTCCAAGAATCTTTTCAAAGACAGATTGGTAGTTAAGCTTGCCGGAAACGTAGACATTGAAGGAGAAAACACCAACCAAAAAGACATCACAGAATACATTGGTGATTTGGCGCTTGAGTTTAAACTTACTCCGGATGGAAGGCTTCGCATAACAGGTTTTCGGAATAGCAACTACGATATGATTGATGGTGAGCTGACCGAAACCGGTGCCGGACTTATCTACATTAAAGATTACAACACCCTTCAGGAACTATTCAGATCCAATGCAAAAGCAGAGTAGACCATATCGATTTAATTTTTCAAAAATACCGTTCAGAAGAAATGGAGTTCAAATGTTTTTGCTTCTGTTTTTCTTATCAGGCTGTACGGCCACTCGCTTTCTAAAAGAGAATGAATCATTCTATACAGGTTATAAAATCAAAATACAATCTGAAGGAAGAATTCGAGGTCAAAAAAATTTAGTTAGCAAATTAGACGAATACATTTTACCGAAACCAAACAAAACTGTATTGGGATCAAGGCCAGCAGTATGGTTTTATTTTATAGCGGGCACTCCTAAAAAGAAAAGAGGTATCGGCAATTTTATAAAAACGAAACTCGGAAGTCCTCCTGTTTTGTTGTCACATACTACTCCTCAAAATACAGCAAAGACCCTTGAAACCGAAGTCAATAACAATGGGTATTTTCGGTCAAGCGTATCCTATGAAATAAAAACGAAACGTAAGAAAAGCAATATTGTTTACACCATTAATTTAGAGCGCCCTTATCAATTACAGAATATCGATTACACCAGTATCGATTCTTCAAACCTTAACTTTTATAGTGCGGTAGTGCGTGCAAGTTTGTTAAAAGAAAAGCAACGTTACCAACTTGAAAGGTTACAGAAAGACCAGGCTCGTGTTGAAGAAGTAGCTAAAAACAACGGGTACTATTATTTTGATGACCGTTACTTACTTTTTGATGCCGATAGCTCCATTGGAAAACGAAACGTAGACGTAAAGCTACATTTTGAGTGGAACACTCCCTCTCATATGATGCGCGCATATAGAGTCAGGAATGTAAATATATTCCCAAACTACAATCTTGTAACCGATAGCACCGCGGCATCCTACGATACGATTAAAATTGAAGGCTTTAATTACATTGACAACGCTAAAACATTTCGCCCAAATATCATCACCGATGTAATCAACGTGACTCCGGATAGTTTGTACAAACGTATTCACCATGAATATACCTTAAGCCGACTCATGAGTCTGAAAACATTCAAATTTGTGAATATAAAATTCTCAGAGAACCCTATCGATTCTGCCTCGCTTGATGCCAACATTTATTTAACTCCACTGCTTAAAAAGTCAGTACGTATGCAGGTTGAAGGAGTTTCTAAATCGAATAACTTTGTGGGGCCCGGTATTGAATTAACATTCACCAATCGAAATCTTTTTAGGGGCGCTGAGATGTTGCAACTTAAATTGAATGGCGCATACGAATGGCAGATCAGCCGGCAGCAGTCAGGTGCTTTAAATTCAATCGAGTTTGGAAGCAGTGTCGCATTGTATCTTCCTCGATTTGTTGCGCCTATTCGTATTCGGAATAGATCAACAAAATATCTTCCTCAAACCCAATTTAAGATTGGCACTAACTTTCAGCAACGGCTTCAATATTATAGGCTAACATCATTCAATGCGGCTTACGGTTATACCTGGAGAGAGACCACGTATAAAACGCACGAATTATTCCCGATCGACATCAGCTTTGTAAAATCAAGTAAAACCTCTGCTGAATTTGACGCTTTGCTTGCGCAAAATCCAACCTTGCCAATTCATTTCAAAATCAATTTATAATCGGATCGCGCTATTCATTTATACTCAATACCCAGCTGCGTGACGATATTGTGACGAAGTATGAGTTAAAAGACAGCCGCAGATCAGATTTCTATTTTAATGGCACAATCGATCTATCTGGAAATATTATAAACTCGATACAGCGATTAAAAAAAACGAATGAAGAACAACATGAAATTTTAGGATCTCCCTATTCGCAATATGTAATTTTAAGTACTGACCTTCGATACTACTATCGAATAAATAAAAAAAGTAAGCTGGCAACACGTCTCTTTGTTGGGACGGGATTGGCTTACGGAAATTCTGAAAATTTACCTTATATCAAACAATTCGCTTCCGGAGGAGCGAATAGTTTGCGCGCTTTCCCTGCGCGTTCCGTTGGACCTGGAACTTACAATGTTCGAACAGATACCACAATGACTTCCAATACTTACTTTATTGATCAGCGGGGAGATATCAAACTGGAAGCCAATATTGAATACAGGTTTGATATATTTAAATCACTGAAGGGTGCAATCTTTGCCGATGCTGGAAATATTTGGCTGGTTAAAGAAGATACCTCAAGGACTGGTTCTAAGTTTACAAAGAACTTTATGTCGGAAATAGCGATCGGTACCGGGGTCGGGATTCGATATGATTTCAACTTTTTTATTCTCCGTTTAGATGTGGCCTTCCCCATCCGTAAACCTTATCTGGAGCCAAACGATAGATGGGTATTCAATCAAATTGATTTTGGTAGTAAAGATTGGCGCAAGCAAAATCTCGTATTCAACATTGCGATTGGTTATCCATTCTAAAATACTCTTCCAAAACATTATCATCAAAAAGAGCCATGAAGAAGATTAATAATTACAACGACCTCATTCTGGAGAAAATCAGATTACAGGAAGAATTAAAAACTCAAAAAACAATTTTCAAAGGCGAGGTCAATTCAGTTAACCATAAGTTTGATCCATTTATTCATGCCGTGTCTTTGGTGAAAAATGTAAGTACGAAATTTAAATCAGTTGCTTCATTTATTAAAGGTAAACGCAGCACAGAAAAAACTAAGTAGTTGAATCACACGGAATATAAATATCAAACGTTGCTCCTTCATTTACTTCACCCTTTGCAGTAATAAAACCTTCGTGGTTATCGATGATTTTTTTTACAATAGCCAAGCCTATACCCGTGCCTGCATATTCATTTCTGCCGTGAAGCCGCTGAAATACTTCAAAGATGCGATCGCGAAAGCGAGGCTCAAAACCAATACCGTTATCCCTCACACGAATATGGCAATAGTCTTTTCCGGTAATGACCAACGCAGGTGGGAGATTATCCAGTGCCGCCTTTGTGAGTTGAAATTTGCTCAGGAGTATTTTTTCACTGTCGATTTTAATGTGAGGGATTGCATCAGCTTTTGAAAACTTAAGTGCATTCCCGATAAGGTTATACATCAACTGTCGAAATTGAAACGGTATAATCTTCGTCTCACAGAGTTCAGCGACTTCTATCACAGCTTGCTTTTCCGAAATTGATTCTTTCAATTCCGTTTCAACTTCAGATATCAATGTGTTCAGTCGCATTTTCTCAAAAACACGATCACCGGTACTAGCCCGCGAGAAGGCGAGCAAATCTTCAATAAGTCGTTGCATGCGGCCCGCTGCTGCTTGCATTCGTTTAAAATAGTCTTTCCCGCTTTCTGACAGGTTCTCTCTTTCTTTTTCTAAAATTCGCGTGGAGAACGTTTGAATTTTTCTCAATGGCTCTTGTAAATCATGACTGGAAACATAGGTAAACGATTCAAGTTCTTTATTCATCTTTTCCAGTTCACTATTCTTAACAGCAAGTTCGTGCGTTCTTTCCCGAACTTGAATTTCCAGTTGCTGCGCAAATTCCTTTTCATCTTGCACATCGGTGAAAGCACCTACCCATTTTATGATTTTATTTTCCGAATTGAAAATAGGTTCACCATAAGCCGCATGCCAATGGTAGTCTCCCATTTTACTTTTAAGACGCACATCGCATCGATACGTAGTGCCGGTCGCTAAGCTATTGGCCCAGGCTTTGTTAATATTATCATAATCATCCGGATGAACAACTTGCTTCCACTCCTTTTCACCTCCGGGTTTAATACCAGAATATTCTTCCCATCGATGCGAAGTATATTCCTGTATTCCTTTTTCATCCGTAACCCATACCAATTGGGGAAGGGTTTCCGCGAGCATCCGAAAACGCTTTTCACTTTCCTTTAGAATTTCTTCGGCCAACCTGCGTTGGGTAATATCTTGCGTAACACCGGTAAAGCGGATTGGCTTTCCATCCACGCTGAACGTGGCCTTTCCCTTTGATCGGATCCATTTTAATTTACCATCGTTTATGCCAATGACGCGATACTCAAGATCATACATCCCACCCCCTTCCGGATGATTAATGGTGTCCGTAACAACTTTCAAATTTTCTTTATCATCGGGATGTAACGCTTTAACATAAGTAGTGTAGTCAATCTCGGTATCCGGACTCAAACCAAACATTTCTTTTGTCTTCGCTGACCAAACCAGTTTACCGGTCTCCGGATAATAATCGAACATTCCCAATTCTCCACCCTCAACAGCAATTCGCAATTGCTCTTCGCTTTCTTCTATTTTTTTTCTGGCGGATACCTGTTCCGTAACGTCTGAGCCATACACCAGAATTCCTTCAATTTCTCCAACTTCGTTTAGGGATGCCCTGTAAACAAAATTGATGTATGCATTTTCAGGTGTATTATTTATCCTATTCACTTTGAGAAGGGCTTCTTTTCCTGTATATGATTTTCCGGTTTTATATACCTCATCAAGTAATTCAAAAAAACCCTGACCTTCCAATTCGGGTAAAGCCTTACGTATTGGCTTTCCTAGGATATCACGTTGGCCAATTAGTTTCATGTATTGTTCATTGGCCATCTCATAAACGTGTTCAGGTCCACGCATCATGCAGATAATGGCAGGAGCTTCCATGACCATAAGTTGCTGATTGCGTTGCAGTCTTTTCGAACGCGCCAGTTCGCTATTAATCTTGTTATAGGATACAAACAGAATAGCCAACGCTCCGAGCGTGATCACCAATAAAAAAGCCGGAGTAATGATGGATTGCTTCCTGAAAAATTGAGTTCGTTGGTTTAATACTTTTCCTTCTGCGTTGCTTACCGTCTTAATTTGCTCTCGCAAACTATCCATGATCCATTTACCCATTCGCAATTCGAAATTACTGGGTCTTCTCGTTTTATCGATCTCCAATAATGTCTGCATGTGGGCTATTTTTCTCTCGATACTTGTTTGTAGTTCTCGGAGGGTATTTTGTTGTATCGCATTGCCCACCGTCAGGAGTCTTGCATTTTTTAAATGTTTAGGGTATTCCCTTAAACCACGATGGAAGGGTTCCAAAAAACTAGAGTCGTGTGTAAGTAGGTAACCCCGATGTCCAGTCTCTGCATCCTTTACACAACCCATCAGTGCTTCAAGTTCAAGCGCTACTTCAGTACTACGATTTACTCCATGCGAGGAGTCGATCAAACGTTCAACTTGTTTGAACACAAAAAACGAAAGTGCCATCAGGAAAAGCGTAACCCCTAAAAAAATAACTCTGATCTGAAACAGAGAACGAAATGTATATTTCATATGCACTTGCAATTTATACAACGTTCAAGACAAACTTTTCTTTAGCAGGCTGTTCAAGGCCCGTGGTGAGTATAAGGTTAAGAGATCGTTCGATAATTTCCTGTAGTCGTAAAAAACCTCCTGGCTTTCTCATGTAATAATTTGCCCCTAATTCGTGCAGCTTATTCACCACTTCTTTATCAAAAGATGTTGAAAATATAATGACAGGTAAGGTATTAAACTTCTCGCTATTCTTTATTTCAACAAGGCAATCAAAGCCATTTTTTAGCGGCATGTTGATGTCCAGAAAAAGAACATGAGCAAGAGCATTTTCATTTTGGCTTAGAAGCTGCATAAGTTTCTCTCCATCATTAACGGTAGTAAGATGCGTGGGTATTTTTAATCCCAGTAAAGCATCTTTAAAAAACAGGCGATCGTCTTCATCGTCCTCTGCCAGGATAATTGAAATAGGTCGGTTCATTGTTGGATAAAGGTTACTTTAAAAACACCGCAAACATTGTGCAATAGGCTATTCAGGGAGAAAACCCTTTAAAATTGTAGTCTAAAGATTTATCTGTGGAATTTTTTCCTCAAGCAATACTGAAAATTGAAGAATAAAGTCTAGGGATGCAGCAAGAATTTCTCAAACTTTGGAGATGATTCCTTTGCCCAGTCAATTGACATAACCCTTTCAATTAACTTTTTCAAAAGTATAAAAGTACCTGGCTTGCGGGCATAATAGTTGGCTCCACCATGGAAGGTTTTTTCTATATATTCTGCATCTGCAGAAGTTGAAAATACAACAACAGGGATATTTTTCAGCTTTTCATTCTGCTTCATTTCCTTAAGACACTCAAACCCGCTTTTGCGAGGCATGTTGAGATCAAGAAACAAAACCTGTGGTGGTGGTGGAACTTTTTCCTCGAAGGTTTTCATAAGCTCTTCCCCATCTCTGCTAACAGTAAGGTCTATTTTACTATTCACCTCTCCGAGGGCCTCTTGAAAAAGCATGCAATCATCGTCATCATCATCAGCTAGATATACCCGGATTAGTTCATTCGTCATAAAGTATGTTAAGGATTAGGTTCAAATAAGAAAAGTGATGACAGCAAATTGAACTGCAAGTTTCACTAAATGTACCCAAATACTCAATCCACCTACTAATGTGGTTGAAAAATAATTGAAAGGGGTAAAACCAGATGCACTCATTCGTTAACTACACTGTCCCAAAGCAACCCAGATAATGATAAAAACAAGAACAGTTCCTAAACAACCACCTCCAAGTTTCTTGGCTCCGTAACCTGCAATTAATCCTCTGAAAATGTTATTCATAAATTTTAAAGTTTGGACGATTGTTGATTTTTCTACTCACACAATCACTCATCGAATAGCTTGCCAAAACCTATATTGATGCTCTCACAGGAATCAGTCCTTAAGTTCCTTTAAAACTGGCACAATTATTACAAAGTATAGTCAAACACTATGACTATGGAAACCAATGGATTGATGATACAAGACCTTGCTGATATTCTCCATATTAATCAGGAGCGTGTGAACGGGTATAATAAGAGTGCCTATGGATGTGGAAATATGCACCTCAAAATGTTGCTCAATAGAGAACTTGATAATGCAAGAGATTCAATTCGTTCTATCAAACGGCTGTTGAATGATCGCTTTGAGACAGAGTCAGAACCCAAAACAAAGGGTCAGCTGTTCTGCATATGGTCTGATTTCAGGCCTTCATTTGATGAAATAGATCTGAATATACAACTGCATACTTTTGAAATGGCTGATCTTCTGACATTACAATGTTACAGGTTGTTAATTGCCAGGCCCTACATTGATACGATCTCCAAAAGTCTGCTGGAATTTCAATACCAAAATCACTTGTCTATTTATAATAGTATGAAAGGGTTCAGAGCGGCATATCGCAATAACATTCACCCTTCCATGCATTATTCTGCTGGAAGAAAAAGTGCATAAAGTGTAGAGTTTGTTTTACGTGTTGAAGAGATTTCCACAAAGAGGGGCTGATTTCCTATTTAATAACATAGTTGTGAAAAATAAAAAAATAGTGATCGTGGATGATGAAGTGGACTTCGGAATCTTAATGACGTCTTTTTTTGCAAAGAAAGGCTACGATGTTTATACAGCGCTTTCCATATATGATGGACTTCGGGTTTTAGAAGAGCAGCGCCCGGAATACATTTTCTTTGATAACAACCTTCCTGATGGATTAGGATGGAGCAATGCTCAATTGGTTTTGGATAATTATCCAGACACACGATTAGTGTTAATGAGTGCATTGCAGATACCTACTACTTCCTCTAAAAACTTTAGCATACTCTATAAACCGCATATCGTTGATGAGCTTCAAAAAATGTTTCCGTGATGGCGGTGCAATTTTGAAGTGAAATTATTTTCCCTACCTGACTCATTTTGTGAAAGATTATTCACAGAATTTATTTGCTAACGTTTCATTCCAGAGTGGTATGGTTTTGTCTTTCCCTTTGGAAAAGAAACAAATTACAAAACAAAAAAGATATGAAATCACTAACCATTTTGAGAGCAATTACTTTGGTAATGCTTTTTTTTGCTGGGTGCCAACCCGGGCAAAAGCAGGAGGATAGTACTGAAATTGCAAAGGAGCGCAATGATGAGATTTTTGAAGATAAAGAGGATGAAAATGATGCCGATTTTATTGTCAATGCTATTGCATCAAATTTTGCTGATATCAATCTCGCCAAATTAGCCAGCAATAAATCAAATGACATACTCGTAACGAATCTCGCTAAAATGCTGGAGACAGACCATATAAAAGTGTTACACGATTTACAGGTTTATGCTTCTAAAAAAGGAATAGCAGAACCTACAGAGGAAACCAAGGAAGCGATGGATGAGTTGAAAGATCTTGTTCAGGAAGACTCCAAAGATTTTGACTGGAAATGGTGCGATATACTAAGGGACAATCACAAAAAAAGCATTCGAAAGTTTGAATCGCGAATGAATAAAACTGAAGATATTGAATTGCGGAATTTAATTTCTGCAACCCTTCCTAATCTGAAAAATCATTTGGATATGATTGAGAAAGAGTATGATCGTCTGAAGCTGTAGACTCTGGGCTGGATTTATTTCCTTACTTACATAGTGATGAAATGTATTCTGTTTAATGAAGTAATCAGGATGATGCTGGAAGGTAAATATCAAAGGTCGCTCCTTTGCCCAGTTCCGATTTCGCGGCAATGATGCCATCATGATTCTCAACAATCTTTTTTACAATGGCAAGGCCGATGCCGGTTCCTTCATATTCTGTTTTGCTATGCAAGCGCTGAAAGAGTTCAAATATTTTATCGCTATAATGTTGCTCAAAGCCAATACCATTATCTGAAATACGAATGTGGCAATACGCTGCGGCTGAATTCAGTCTTTCCGATTTAAGATCAGTTCCTCTCTCTACTTTGCCACTGATTCTTATCAGTGGGGCACGTTCAGGGTTGGAAAATTTAAGGGAGTTGTTGATGAGATTGTGCAGCAGTTGACGAAATTGAAAAGGAATAATTCGGATTGTACAGTCATTGATGGTTTCAATTCGGGCATTCTTTTGTTCCAGCTCTTCACGTAAATCACCTTCCACTTCTCTAACAATTGTACTCAATTGCGCATTTTCAAAGTTTCTTTCAGTTGTATTGGTTCTCGAGTAGGCAAGCAAGTCGGCAATAAGCGTTTGCATGCGCTCAGCGGAACTTTGCATTCTTTTAAATTGCGCTCTCCCATTCTCTGTTAAATTCGGATACTCCTTTTCTAAAAGGATAGACGCAAAGGTTTGAATTTTTCGAAGCGGTTCCTGCAAATCATGACTCGAGATATAGGTGAACGATTGAAGTTCTTTATTCATTTTCTCGAGATCAATATTCTTTCGTTCGAGCTCTAATGCACTTAATTTTAGTTGATCATCAACCTTCTTCTTTTCGGTAAGATCGTGGGTAACTTTTGAAAAACCGATAACCTCCTTTCTTTCGTTGTGAACCGCTGTAATGACTACACTTGCCCAGAAAAGACTTCCATCTTTGCGTACGCGCCATCCTTCCTGTTTAGCCTTACCTTCTTGCTTCGCCAGATTTAATAATTTTTGAGGAAGATTGATTTTCCGATCGGTTTCCGTATAAAATATCTGAAAATTCTTACCAATAATTTCTTCTGCCGTATATCCTTTTATTTTTTCGGCACCCTTATTCCAGTTTTCAATAACACCAAACTGATTAAGATATAATATGGCATAGTCCTGTACTTCCTCAACCATTAAATGATAACGCTCTTCGCTTTTTTGAAGCGACTCGTTGATCACGCTAAGTTCTTTTGTTCGCTCCCTTACCTGTTTTTCCAATTCATTTGCAAACACTTTCTGCTCCTGGATATCGGTGCTCGTACCTACCCACATTTGAGTTTTACCATTTTCATCTTTTTGTGGAATAGCCCGGCTCAATTGCCATCTGTACTCACCTGTATGATTCCGGAAACGATGTTCAAATAAAAAGTCCTTTCCTGTTTTGATGGCTTCAATCCAGCGTCTAACATTTTCTTCCCTTTCCTCAGGATGTACAATTTCAATCCACCCTCCATTTAGTAATTGCTCCGTTGTCAAGCCAGCATAATTCAGTACAGACTGATTGAAATAATTTAAGTTTCCATCAACGTCAGATGTCCAGATGTGCTGTGGCATGGAGTCGGCAAGCAGTCGAAATTTATGTTCGCTTTCTTCTAATTGTTTTCGATAACTTTTTTCATCTGTAATATCCCTTACGGTTCCCAACAAATGTGACGGTTGATTATCCTGATCGTAAAAAACTTTGCCTTTGCCTTCAATCCAGTGAACCGATTTGTCGGTCCATATAATCCTGGATTCATAATGCAAAATACCTGTTGAAAATGCGTCTTTAAAAGCGTTATCACGAATAGGTAAATCATCTGGATGAAGGCGACTTATTAGTTCCGGATGAGTCAGTTTCTCTCCTCTACTAAAACCAAGTATTTTAAGGTATCGATCTGAATATTGTACCTCCTTAGTTTTTAAATTGAATTCCCAGGTCCCTAATTCACTTGCCTCAATGACAATGTTTAATTTTTCTTCGCTGGTTTCTATTTTTTTATGCACCAATACCTGTGGTGTAACGTCAACACCAACCGCCATGATTCCATCAATTGTTCCTTCAAAATCATAGAGAGGCTCGTAGCGAAAATTTACGTAAGCTGTTTCTAGTTTATTTTTTCGCTTAAGTTGCACCGGTCGTTCAGTAGCAGAAAATGGATTACCCGATCGATACACATCATCGAGTAATTCTTTAAAACCCTGGGGCATTAATTCAGGCATTGCTTCCAGGATGGGTTTATTCAAAACTTCTTCTTCTGTTCTGCCCCACAACTCAAGTGCTTTCGAATTTGCAATTTCAGTAACGTAGTTTTTACCACGGAAAATCCCAATTGAAACCGGTGCCTGCAAAATAATCGAGCGCAATTTGCGCTCACTTTCCTCCAGCCTTTTTTGGACAATCACTTTGTCCGTTGTTTCGGAACAGGTAACAAACACGCCCGCAGATTTTCCGGATTCATCTTTTACAGGACTGTAACTGAACGTCCAGTATACATCTTCCATTTTACCATTTCGATAAATGGGTATCAATTGATCTTCACTCCATGTAGCTTCACCTCCATCTAAGACCTGATCAATCAAAGGCTTTATAATATGCCAGATCTCCTGCCAATAATCTTCTCCTCGTCCACCAAGAATATCAGGATGCTTACCTTCATTGCCAAGGCTCGGACGATAAGCATCGTTGTAAAAGCAAAGTAACTCAGGTCCCCAAAACAAAAACATAGGGAATTTCGAATTCAGAATAATACTCAAACTCGTACGCAAACTTTGTGGCCAGCTTACAGGATCGCCTATTGAAGTTTTACTCCAGTCTTTCAATCGGATGTATTCACCCATCTCCCCGCCTCCTCCAATGAACTGCAGACTATTATTGAGAGAATCTTTCATACTGAATTAGACATTTACATGGAGGCTTGAAGTATAAATTTTTCTCTTTCGGGTCTATTCGAATTGTCTTTCATCAAAATGGTAAGCACCTCGTTAATCACTTTTTTTAGCGTTGAAAATTCTCCTGGCTTTCGAATGTAATAATGAGCCCCCTTGTCATACAAAGAATTGACTATGTCTGTATCCAAAGAGGTTGAAAAGATAATGATGGGGAGGCTTTTCAATTTAGCATCCAGTTTAATCTCTGCTAAACATTCAAATCCACTTTTACGTGGCATATTTAGGTCCAGAAAAAGCACATCGGGAAGTTTATCTGAAGTGCTTGATAACACACGCATTAGCTCCTCTCCATCCTTAACTGTTGTGAGAGCAACGTTAGCCGCAATATCTTCTAATGCTTCCTTGAAAAAAATACAGTCATCGATGTCATCATCTGCAAGCAACAGATATTGTTTCATTGTTATCCTTTAGAAATTACCAGTAATATTAACACGTTCATTTGGTTTGACTATTTGCCACTAACCCAAACACATTATGCTATTTTTTACCAATATAATTCCAAAGGTTCTAAAAACAATATGATGCCTTATGCGGCACCGTATTGTTGAACTTAAATTGCACATTGCTCAAAAGTTAGAGAAGGTTTTATAACAACTTCAATGACCAAAAAAGGAGAAGACCTCATATGAGGTCTTCTTTGGGCTAGTTAACCCTGGCTCCTCCCCAACTATAAAATTATTTTCCCCAAACCTCAATGGTTGCTTTATCCTTAACGCTATTCTTGGTGTCATACCAAAACGTAACTTTTTCGATTGCTCTTGAATTACCTTTTAGTTCCATAATGCGACCGTCATTTGTAGCGTTTACCTGATCAGCAAAATCAATATCCTGGGTATCTCCATTGAAAAAATGAACGGTTGCCTTATGCATATTCAAGGTGCCATTTTTTACAATGAATTTTAATCCCGTGATACTGTGGTCACTTTTTGCCAATGATATTACATCTCGGTCCAATGTGTAGTCCACTATACGTGTTCCAAGCAATGTCCAACTATCCAATGCTTTTGAAGCCGTTTGTGCGTTTGTGAATTGTACTTGTGAAATCACCAGAACTGCTATAAAAAAAGCGATTATGTTTCTCGTTTTCATACTAATTTATTTTTGGTTTTAAATTGATTTGTGAAATTTATATTTGATTAACATTAATTTTTTGTTACTCCCTACGCTATACCTGCTCATTACCTCTCTCCTCATCTTCTCTCCTAAGTTGTTCATTGTCTTCTTCCTGCTCAACTGTTATTTTACTCTCCTGATCTTCCTGACTACTCGAATCTGTACTTCGGATTTTATCCTCTTCCTGTGTCGAATTGGTCAGTTGATATTGTTCGTCTTCATTTAAATCACGACTTTCAATCGAACGTGTGTTACCTGGAGTATTGGAGGCATTTGGATTTTTCACAATTCGGTTTTTGCTTGATCTTTTCGTTTTTGTTGCCATAATTCATAATGGTTACATCCTTTAATTTCACTTTAAGGAAAATTGTATACCATTTTAAAATTTAGAGCAGGAGTCGCTTTTAGCGGATTTTATAGCGTATGCATGTGGAGCCTTTTTCGCATGAAGGAAAAATTCTACCCAGCGAAATACTTTTGAAAGCAATTCAGAAACAATGATAATAAGCTAAAAAACTTTCTAGCTAACCATTATAATCCTTCACTTAAAAAAATATTCTAGATGATCACCATCATAATGTCATACACAGTTTCCATTCTACACTGTGGAAAATAATTCACAGAAATCGCTCAAATCTTGTAATGCAGATGGATTGTTCGTGGCAAGGTTTTTATAATAATTCCAGCACATACAATTCAACTTACAATTCATATGGAATCAAACAAGAACGATTCAACACCAAACATGAAGACATTGTCTGAGTGTATTAACAAAGCAGTAGCGAAAGGATATACAGAAAACTTTAAAGTAACTGGCAAAGGACTCATCACTGAAAATGAAGAGACTTCTTTCTTACCAGAGAATGTAGCCATTTCTGATTTTCATAGATTTGAAGGCTACTCTGACCCTCAGGATAATGCTATACTCTATATAATTCAAACGGAAGATGGAACGAAGGGAACCTTGATAGATTCGTATGGTGCGTATGCAGATGCGAAAATTTCAAATTTCATTAAACAGGTGGAGGATATACAAAAGAAATCACCTGACAGAACAAAGTCTTGGTTCAACTTTTTAAAAGCCTCTTAAAAAGTGGATCATTTTTTTCATCTCCTCATTACATTTTTCACCGAGTATCTGCTCCTTGGTGTAGTGATTATGATTGTTAGATTATCATCCTCCTTCTTTAACACTGAGCATCATCATATGAGTCGGCAGAAATTAACCCGGCAGAATGATTCCAGAGCAGATACTTAATTTATTCAATTCATCACGGGCTCTCGATATGTTTACACCACGCTTCTCCCCTACAACAAATGAAACTCCGTTCAAAAGAAACCTACTGGCTGCTGAAGAATGGACTCATCAATACCTACCCATCGCTTCAAAGAAATATTAGTTGTGATGTACTTATTGTAGGAGGTGGTATTACAGGAGCGTTGATGGCGTATCAACTTTCTGGCGAAGGCTATAAAACAGTGGTAATCGATAAGCGTGATATTGCATTGGGTAGCACAAGTGCTACAACCGCTATGATTCAATATGAAATTGATGAACCACTATACTCTCTTGTAAAAAATGTGGGCGCAAGCGCTGCTATAGACAGCTATCAAGGAGGAGTTGCTGCCATTGATAAGCTTGAAAAGATTATTAAAACCATAAAGGCAAATTGTGGATTCAAAAGAAAGAAAAGTTTGTTCATAGCATCATCATCCTCTGATTCCAAATGGCTTCAAGAGGAACATGCTTGTAGAAAAACAAACGCGCTGGATGTTTCATGGCTTAATCAATCACAACTTAAAAATAAATTTGGTGTAGTTGGAAAAGGTGGAATACTCTCCGCTGCAGGAGCAAGCCTGGATGCTTATCGGCTAACACATTCGCTTTTATCCTACTGTGTAAAACATTTTGGTTTACAGGTTTATGATCATACTGAAGTTGAATCCATAAAATATGATTCAAAAAACTGCACAGTGCTTACCGATGATAAAAATATAATAAAGTGCAAATCCATTGTTCACGCATCCGGGTATGAAACTCAAAATATAATTAAAAGTAAAATTGTAAAGCTGATTAGTACATATGCATTTATAAGCGAGCCCATTCCTACATTACCAGCCGCATTACAAAATACTATCTTCTGGAATACAGACGATCCCTATTTGTATTTACGAAGCACTGAAGATAATCGGATTATTGTAGGCGGTGGTGATGAGAATTTTAAAAACCCTTTGAGAAGAGATAGGTTAATAGAGAAGAAGGAAAAAATACTATTAGAAAAGGCTTCGCTCTTAATTCCAACACTCAAACTGATTCCTGATTTTACATGGGCAGGAACATTTGGTGTAACAAAAGATTCATTGCCCTACATCGGATCGCATCCCGATTTTCCCAATAGCTTTTTCATTTTAGGCTTCGGTGGAAACGGAATAACCTTTAGCGTTATGGGAATGAATATTATATCAGACGCTTTAGCTGGAAAACACAACCGATTTTTAGAGTACTATAAATTCAATCGGTGATTGATTGGGATATTTCGTTTTATCTCCAAGAACTGCAATTAATTACTAATCCTAATGCATTCTATCCCCTCTCCACTCCAACTTCTTCATAATCTTCGCTTCTTCATCTAAAAATTCACGCCAACGTTTCATCACTACTTCTTCGGACAAATAGAGTTTAGCGAGTTGAAGGAAGTTTTTGTAATGTCCTGCTTCGGATATCATGAGTTCATAATAAAACATCGAGAGTGATTCGTCTGGAATATTTTTCCACAACATTTTAAAACGCTCGCAGCTTCTTGCTTCAATCAAAGCATTCATTAAAAGTTTCTCTAACAACTGCTCCTCACGGCTACCTCCTTTGCGAATGATTTTCTTCAATTGTATTACATATTCATCTTTGCGTTGAGGTCCTAGTGTCCAGCCGCGTTTTTTGAGTTCTTCTATCACCCGTTCAAAGTGCGCCCACTCTTCAGCAACGACCGGAGTAAGCATTTCAACAAGTTCGGTTCGGTCGTGATGGAGAATGATGAGGGAGATGCACGATGAAGCGGCCTTTTGTTCGCAGTAGGCATGATCCACTAAAATATCACGAATGTTTTTACCGGCCATATCCGCCCATCGTGGATCGGTTGGCAATTCAAGCCCTAATGTAAATTTATCAGACGCTTTCATTTTCAATCAAAAATTCTAGTCATAGAAAGACCAGTCCACACCAAAGTCTAATGTATTGCGCACACCTGGGTAATTCGGTGTTGGCATGTATCCTTCCCTGGTGAAGAGCTGAATAATGTTGTTATACTTCACAAAAATTCTGGCCTTCTTAATCCTTCCATTAAAAAAGACATCAACCAGCGGGAAGGCCGGTACAAAATAACTTTGCTGAACATAGAACTGTTGCGTTGTGATATCGTATCCATTCGGAGTGTAGGATGATTGCCAATGCACATCCACACCTGCCTGCATATCGAGGTTGCTTTTAAACCACGTATTTTGATAGGCCAATTGTCCGTTTACAAAAAGCTCTGGCACCTGTATGGCATCGTCATCGTTTTTCAATAAGGCTGTATAAATGGTTTGGCTGCTTAGCGTTACATGCTTTAAGTATGTAATTGAAAATTTGAATTCAGGCGCAACAATCACTTGGGTTCCGGAAGATTGAATGGGAAGCACGTGTTGCTTTTGTCCGTAGTATCCTCGTTTAAAGAATACATAGTTTGTTAATGTGCTGAACGTTAAACCCGGAGAGATATCCAGTTTCTTCGTGGTGTAATGTAAATACCCATTTAACTGTGTAATGTTTACATTTCTAAAATCATGATCCCAAAGATCGTGACTACCGCGATAAGCTTGCTGCAAAAATGAAGGTGCGTATTGCATTTGCTTCAGGGAAGCTTCCAGCCATTTACTTTTTAATTGCGCATCAATACGATAGTTTCCGGTTTGCATAATTTCCCCCCACCCGGTCAGTTCAAAAACAGAATCCAATTTCATAGAAATTCTTCCTCCCAGATAATTTTCAACACCCTTGGTTTTTGTAAACAATGTATCTTCTGAGATGTATTTATAATCCATATCATAATTCCGGATGGCATAGTAGCCATTGTAGAAGAGCTTGAGCAAGTTTCCTTTGATTCCAACTTCGTTCCGAACCGATTTAAATTTCGCATAGTCATCCGTTAATACACTGTCGACCTCCACATTATCATAATAGTCGTCAGGTGATTGTGATAGATCATCCTTAAAGCCATTGCCTTGTTGATAGCTATCGAAGGTATGATAAATCTGCAGCGCCCTTGCAATTTCATATCGGTGATGAAGGTGAAAATTATTTCGTTTTTCAATACTTGATGCCTCCGTTAACCAGGGCAACGCATCTTTTGAAAAGAAGTCTTTGTATTCGTAAGTCCCCTCGAGCTGAACACCTCCATACTCATCTACTTCATGCTTGTTGTTTCTGAAATTCATAAACAACCGATAGGTACTGTCTTTTGATTGAAAAGCCGTGTGAAAATCCAGGTAAGTTCCCTTCACATTTCGATCACCTTTCCCTTTGCGCTGTATTTGCTTATCGATCAACAGCACGCGATAATCAAAACCAATATTCCATAGCGGATTAATGTTTCGATTAAAGGCAATACGGGTTATGGATTTACCTCTTCCGCCAATAATGATTCGCAGATTGGTGTAGGGAGATTTGGTATCGAAATATTTAATGTTTTCCGAGTCCCAATACAGATCATAAGAATTGAAGCCCGAGCTGGCACCAATTAAATCGGGCGTTTTATAAAACAGCGGATGAATGGCCGTTCCTGTATTGCCCAGATCCTGATAGAGACTATTATTGAATTGAACGTAACTGTTTATCCGGTGTACATTTTTAATGACGGTGTCAATAGAGTATAATGTTGGGCGGTTGTAGAAATCATCCAGTTCAAAATAATACTTGGATGTTCGCGGACCATACACAGACCGTGTAGTATCATCGATGATTTTTGAACCTCTCCGAGGGCCATCATCTGTGTCTTGTCCCTTCGAAATGTTAGAAAGCAAAAGACACAAAACCAAAAAAATGGAGATTCTTAAAAAATGCACGGGCAAAAATAAGCGGAGATTGTGGTTCGAACGATTTTGAGTCAAAAATTTTCTATTGAGCACGCCTTACAGAATTTAGGACAAGCTCATCAAAATCCCTTCCATTCTTTATAAACTCGACCTCAATCGGTAAATAAAAAAAAGGAAGCCGGTCAATGAATGATTTAAACTCAGGAGCATCGAGCTTCACCATATCTTTTTCTGTGGTCAGGAGACTGGCACCGGGATAGCGTTGATGAATTGATTCGATCTTCTCAAGATCGCCACTGGAGTACGTATGATGGTCACCGAAATGAACATTCTCCTTCAATTCAAATCCTTGCTTTATATAAGCTAATAAAGGATTAGCATCGGCAATACCTGTTACAAGGATAACGTCACGACCAATGTCACCTTTAGCACGACCAATGGGCAGGGCTATTCCGTAATGGATGGACGCAAAGAAGACCGGCTTATCCGCATACTTTCTGATCGACTTTTCGATCCTCATCATCTTATCGTCTGTTATTTCAGAGGGACATTTCGTAACAACCACAACATCCGAGCGAGTAGCCTGACTTCTGGATTCGCGCAACCTTCCAGCGGGAAATAAAAAGTCGCTGTAAAAAGGGCGATTGTAATCAGACAACAAAACACTAAAGCTTGGTCTTACCCTTCTGTGTTGAAAAGCATCGTCCAGTAAAACAACTTGAGTATCCTCAGCTTCCTGAAGAATGTTGGCGATGGCCAATGCTCGCTCTTCCCCCACTGATACAATCACCTTATTGCCATATTTCCTGTAAAATTGGTAGGGCTCGTCTCCTAATGTGGAAGCATTATCAATCTTCGATGCAATACGAATTCCTTTTGTGTTCCTGCCATAACCACGGCTGAGAGTAGCGACTTTGTGATCATTACTTAAGAGTCGGATCAAGTGCTCAATCATTGGAGTTTTACCTGTGCCACCTACAGTTAGATTGCCTACGGAAATTACAGGTAAATCAAATGCTACCGATGGCCTGAAGCCCTGATCATATAACCGATTTCGAAATCCGGTTATCAGATTGTACAACACCGCGAAAGGGAATAACAAAATTCGTAAGATGATCATCAGCACGTAAAATACATTTAACTTTCAAACCTCAACGATTCAAAACGAATGGCAAGTATAAAGATAAAAGATGTAACCACTTTTTTGGAGTCATGGGCTCCTAGATCGTACCAGGAATCATATGATAATTCAGGCTTGCTCACTGGAGATTCTTCGTTAGAAGTTAAGGGTATTTTGGTGAGTCTGGATTGTACAGAAGAGGTGGTGGCCGAGGCAATTAAGACTGGATGTAATCTGATTGTGGCGCATCATCCCATCATTTTTAAAGGACTTAAGAAGCTTACAGGGAGTAATTATATAGAGCGAACGATCATTCTGGCCATCAAACATGATATCGCCATCTATGCGATTCACACCAATTTGGATAATATTCATACTGGAGTAAACTTAAAGATTGCCCAAATGATTGGTTTAAAGAACCTCCACATCCTTGTACCCAAGACCGATACGCTTCAAAAGCTGGTGACGTTCATCCCGAAGGTAGATGCCGAAAAAGTACTGGCCGCCATGCATAATGCGGGTGCTGGTCAGATCGGAGAATACAAGAATTGCAGCTTCAAGATTGAAGGCGTAGGTAGCTATTTACCAACAGGTTCTGCCCAACCTAATATAGGATCAATTGATAAGCAAGAGTTTGTAAATGAAGTACGTGTTGAAGTGATCTTTCCTGCTCATCAATCAAGGGAAATTATAGAGGCGATGAAATCATCTCATCCCTATGAAGAGGTCGCTTACTACCTCACCAACTTAAGTAATGAAAATCAGGAGGTCGGTTCAGGTATGATCGGAGAATTGGAAGAGCCTATGGAACCTTCTGCATTTTTAAAGGGTTTAAAAAGCAGCATGAACTTGAGTGTAATCCGACACACCGACTTATTGAATAGAAGCATAAAGAAAGTTGCAGTAGCAGGGGGCGCTGGTAGCTTCCTTCTCCCCAAGGCCATTCAGGCCGGAGCCGACATCTTCATTACAGCCGATTTTAAATACCACGAGTTTTTTGATGCCGATGGAAAGATCATCATTGCGGACATTGGGCATTACGAAAGCGAGGTTTTCACCAAAGATTTAATAGTAGGTGTTTTAATGGAAAAATTTCCTAGTTTTGCGATCAATTTTTCAAAAACCATCACCAATCCAATAAGCTACTTATAAAGAATGGAAAATCAATCAGTTGCACAGAAGCTTGAAGCGCTTGTTAAACTCCAGTTCATTGATACCAAAATAGACGAACTCAAAAAACTAAGGGGTGACCTGCCAGATGAGGTGCAAGACTTGGAAGATGAGATGGAGGGGTATAAGACTCGCCAAAGCCGACTAGAAGTAGAATTCAAGGAAATTGAAGAAGGTATAAAGAAAAATAAGGAAGGCATTAAGGAAGCTGAAAAGCTCATCAAGAAATACAACGAACAACAAAAAAACGTTAGAAACAACCGCGAGTTCGATGCCATCACCAAAGAAGTAGAACTTCAGGAACTCGAAATACAGCTTTGCGAAAAGAAGATCAAAGAAGGCAAAGACACCACCCAACAAAAGAAGGACGAAATTGAGAAGACTAACGCTTTCATTAAGGAGCGTGGCGAACATCTTCAAATTAAGAAAAATGAATTGAATGGTATTCTTGTAGAGAGCCAGGAAGAAGAGAAGAAATTGTTGGCTGAACGTGAAAAAGCAACCAAGAAAATCGAAGACAAACTTTTGAAATATTACGAGCGCCTTCGTGGAAGTTTAACTAATGGTCTTGCTGTTGTACGCGTAGTTCGCGGTGCTGCTGAGGGCTGTAACATTGTAATTCCTCCACAGAAGATTGCTGAGATTCGTGAGAAAAAGAAAATTGTGATCGATGAACATTCTGGCCGTATCTTAGCGGATGTAGACATGGATAGTCTCGATGAAGGCGATAAACCTAAAACAGCAAAAGTTGCAGCACCTACACCCATCAGCAGAAGAAAGAAAGTTGAATAAACTTATCGTACATACATTAAAAAAGGCATGCTTCATCACATGCCTTTTTTTATGCCTAGCCTTTTATTCCAAGGCTCAGGATTGGAATTTTGACACTTCCACACAGCAAGCCTATGATTTAGTTCTCAACCTTCAAATACAAGAAGCTCAGCGACTTATACCTCAACCCAAAACGGTTCAAGAACTCTATGTTGCATCCCTTGCCGAAGCCCTGGAACTACTGATTACAGAAGACAAGGAGAAGTTTAACGAGTATGAAGATCGGTTCGAAAAACGCCTTGAGCGAAAGATCAGACCGAACAATGCAGAAGATATTTTTATCCAGGCAGAGATTCGGCTTCAATGGGCTTTTGTCTATTTAAAGTTCGGGCATGAGTTTGATGCTGCATTGAATCTAAAGCAGTCGTACTCGGCAGTTCAGGAAATTAAGAAGCGATTCCCAGCATTCAAGGCCGTTCAAAAATCCTCGGGAATATTAGAAGTCATTATTGGTTCAATTCCTGAAAAGTATGATTGGGTATTGAGCCTGATGGGAATCAAAGGATCAATCGAACAGGGCTTACTTGAATTGAATACCATCCGAAAATCTGAAAGCCCTTTATCGCTCGAAGCAGATTTACTTTATGTACTCGTTCAAGGCTTTGTTCTTCAGCAAACTGAAGACGCCTCGAAGGAAATGCAAAGTGTATTAACACACAATCCTGACAGTCGCCTGGCTCTGTTTCTGGGAGCATCAATCTCCATTAAAAATTCAGAGAGCGAAAAGGCGTTGAAGATGATCATCACACTGGAAGATCACAAGACCGGCTTGCCACTTTATTATGCTCAATATTTGAAAGGAGAAGTCTATTTGCAGAAAGCGGATTACATCAATTCGATTGCGATGTATCGATGGTTCATCAATCATTATGCGGGTGAGAACTACGTAAAAGACGCACATTACAAAATTGCTTTGTGCTATTGGCTCAATGGAAATTTGAACGATGCTATGCACAATTTTGACGAAGCAAAGACCATTGGAAAAGAAGCAACCGAAGCCGATAAATACGCTGCCCGCAGTTTAGCCGAAAATGAATTACCACATGTTAAACTTACCAAAGCGCGGTATTTTACCGATGGCGGATATTATGAAGATGCTTATGAGGTATTGGAAAACATCTCACCACAAGAGAGGGCAACGAAACGAGATCAAGCCGAATTTCCGTATCGAATGGCTCGCCTCAACCATAAGCAAAACAAACTTCAGGATGCTAAATTGTATTATGAACAAAGCATTCAAATCACGGGTGAAGAGCCCTGGTATTTTGCACCAAATGCATGCTTGCAATTAGGATACATTGCAATGGAAGAGGGTGATAAAAAAACGGCCAAGTTGTACTTTGATCAGGCCCTGACTTATAAGAAGCACGAGTACAAAAACAGCATTGATAGCAAAGCAAAATCAGCACTTGCTCAATTGAGTGAGCGCAAGTGATCGTTGTTGTTGTAAAGCTCAACGCTAAACAGGGAGCCTGTATAGTTTACTAAATAAAGGCCAAGATTTTCGTGCTCAAACATATCCATTGATTTCAACGGATAGTTCAGCAACATACAAAGCAAAATCCGGATAGCCCGTCCATGCATACATATTAAAATTACCTCCTCCCCTTCACGACTCATGATATGATCAAGAGCCGGTTTCATTCTCGCCACAACATCCTCAGGACTCTCCCCTTTTTCAATTCGCAAAGTAGTATTGCCCAACTGCCATTCTTTCAACATGTGATGATAATATTCATCTTCATCGGGTGTAATTTTCTGCCCTTCCTTCGTTCCCCAACTGATCTCATTCAATCCACTTAATGCCTCACTCTCAATACCAAGATCAATAAACCCCTGAACAGATTCACGGGTTCTTTTTAGGGCCGAGGTATATATCTTCTGAAACGGAACTTTTTTAAAGGCGTCAAAGAAAGCTTGTCCTTGAGCTCTGCCACGATCGTTCAGACTACTGTTCACTCCACTCCCCTGAACAATGTTATTCAGGTTAAAATCAGTCTGACCGTGCCTGACAATGTATATTTTTTTACTGCTCAATTTTCGGTTATTTTGGGCGCAAGTATAGTTAATCGCTATCAGTTATCCGTTATCAGAAGGGTAATTGAGGGATATGTTTTACGGAGACATCAAACATTAACCAGTACTCAACATCACCTTAACATCATCGCTTCAAATGGGGATTTTCAAAGAAGGCATCTCGGTAGAATTCCTTAACAAATGGTCGAGGAATACCTTGGCAGAACAGCTTGGTATTGAGTTCACCAACATTGGAGAAGACCACCTTGAAGCGCGCATGCCGGTTGACAAGAGGACACATCAACCAATGGGGTTGCTTCATGGAGGCGCCTCGGTATCGCTCGCAGAAACGATGGGAAGTGTCGCTGCCACTTTGTGTGTTGATCAAACAAAATTCTTTTGTGTGGGTTTAGAGATTAATGCGAATCATGTGAAAGGTGTTCGTGAAGGTTTTGTGAAAGGAATTACCAAACCCATACACATTGGTAAGAAGACACAGGTTTGGGAAATTCGAATTACTACTGAGCAAGACGAATTGGTTTGCATATCGCGCATTACCATGGCCGTGTTAGAAAAAAAGAGTTAAGAGAAAGAGCCTTAGGATACAATGAATACACTGGTTTCAGAAAAGTCATCGTCATTAACAGAGATTGATTGTCTATCGCGCATCATTAGTCATGCAGTCGACCAACAGTTTTCAGTTGCCCTTTGGAAGTTGCCGAATAATCCTGTCCGGCATCTTGTTTTGTCCAGGCAAACACAACTTTTAAAAAAGAATGACACCATTGAAGAATTGAAGACAGGCTTCATCTTCTCTCCTTTCAATCCGGAAAAGGAAAGTCTTTACCTGGAAGCTGACTTCGCCTTCTCCTTCACAGGAAATGGATTTCAGACTCCTGAGACTCAACTTGAAATTACATCATCCGAATGGCTGAAGAGCATTGTTAAAACTTCTTCCGGCACAAAACCCAAAACGAAATTCCATAAGCAAACTCAGGTTGAACAACAAGGTGAAGAAAAGTTCTATGTCGATCTGGTTAACAAAGGTATCGCTGAGCTTGAGAAAGGCCCGATGGAGAAAATCGTTTTGTCTCGAACACTTTCCGTTCGACTTTCCGATAATGTTGATGTGGTGAATATATTTGAAGAACTATGCAATACCTATCCTACCGCACTGATTTCCTTTGTGAGCAGTCCGGAAGCAGGAACATGGATGGGTGCAACACCAGAGGTATTAGTGGCCATTGAAGACAATACAATTTTCAAAACCGTGGCATTAGCCGGAACAAAAACCTTTGAAAAAGACGTTAATTTAAAAACTGTAGCCTGGACACAGAAAGAGATTGAAGAACAGGCACTTGTGGAACGATACATTATCAGTTGCTTCAAGAAAATCAGGCTCCGTGAATACGATGAACACGGCCCTAAAACAATTGTGGCCGGAAATGTACTTCACTTAAAATCGGAGTTTACAGTCGATATGAAGGCCACGAATTTCCCGCAACTTGGGTCTGTTATGCTACAGCTCCTGCATCCTACTTCTGCCGTATGCGGCATGCCACTTGAACCGGCATTGAAATTTTTAAAGGAACATGAAGGTTATGATCGTCAGTATTATGCAGGATATCTTGGCCCTGTAAATTTTAATAATCAGACTAATCTTTTTGTAAACCTGCGGTGCATGCAATTGGAGGATAACAAAGCTTTGCTTTACGCAGGTGCTGGTGTTACGGTTGACTCCGATCCGCAAGAAGAATGGATTGAAACCGAAATGAAATTGAACACCCTGTTAAAAGTTATTCATCATCAGCAATAAGGTAATAGACGAATGATTTACTTTTACCTTTCTGTGTTACGGTCTACCCATACTTCCTGATGCGCCTTCAACCGATTTACGATATTGCTGAACTGTGTTCTCAAAAAGGTATAACCCAAAGTGTATTGTGTCCTGGCTCGCGTTGTGCGCCCTTAACCCTTGCTTTCTCACGGCATCCCAAGATCAATACCCGATCCTTTAGCGATGAACGTAGCGCTGGTTTTATTGCATTGGGGATGGCTCAATCTACCAAGTTACCAACCGTACTAGTGTGTACTTCTGGATCTGCAGCCTATAACTTTGCTCCCTCTGTAGCGGAAGCATTTTTCAACCAGATTCCATTAATCGTTTTCTCTGCCGATCGCCCTTCCGAATGGATTGCCCAGCAGGACGGTCAGACAATTTACCAAACCGACTTGTTTGGAAAACACGTGAAGAAGTCGTTTCAGCTTCCACAGGAATATGAACACCCGGATAACGCATGGGCCATCAATCGAATTGTGAATGAAGCCATTAATTTAAGCCGACAAGAACCACTAGGACCTGTACATATTAATGCCCCTTTTCGTGAACCACTTTATCCATCAAAAGATGAGATTATAACATTCACTAAGGATGTTCGAGTAGTGGAAGAACATTCTACATCATTTGAAATATCAACTCAGCAAAAGCAAGAGATTATAGATGAATGGCCTTCCTTCAATCGCATTTTAGTGGTGGCCGGTCAGGGTGATGCTGATACAGATCAAATTGAATTGCTAATCAACTTTTCGCAGAAACACAAAGTGCCGATTGCGGGAGATATTCTATCGAATCTCCATCCCATCGAAATGTTAATCAGGCATACGGATCTGTTTTTAGGACAAGCTCCTGATACTGTAAAGAAAACATTGCAACCTGATTTGTTGATTACCTTCGGAAAATCGGTGCTATCAAAAAATCTGAAAGTATTTCTTCGAAACTATGCTCCCAAACAACATTGGCATATTCAAGAGGCAGGCGTTGTTGCCGATACTTTTCAGCATGTAACGCATATTTTCAGAACCAAATTCGAGTCGTTCTTTCATTATTTGAATACAATTCCACAAAGCGAAGGGTTCTCTAACCAAAAACAGAATAACTACAGTAAACTTTGGGAAGTAGAAGAGCGAAGGGCATTGCGTTCCCTTGATGGATTTTTTCCACAGACAAATTTTGGTGAATTGGAATTAATCAATGAAGTCATTCAAAATCTTCCAGTCCATTCAAGTTTGCATCTGGCGAACAGCATGAGTGTTCGGTACGCCAATTTCATCGGACTTAAAGCCAGTAAGACAGTACATGTTTTTTCAAATCGAGGTACCAGTGGGATTGATGGATGTAGCAGTACAGCAGTCGGTCATAGTTTGATGAATACAAATCTGACTTTCCTGATTACAGGTGATCTTGCATTTTTCTATGATCGAAACGCGTTCTGGCATAATTATCCTCTTCCAAATCTACGTGTTGTGGTCATCAATAATCATGGTGGAATCATATTCAAAATGATTGATGGCCCTGGATCATTGCCTGAAACGGATGAATACTTTGCTACCCATCAAAAGCTAAACGCAAGAAAGCTGTGCGAAGAGTTTGGCTTCGATTATTTGAAACTGGACAACAAACGTAAACTCAAGAATTTACTGAAAGACTTCTTCGAACCAGACGGAAAAACAAAAATTCTTGAACTGGAATCAGAAGCTGCATCGAACAAATCAATATTTGAAAATTTAAAACAGAAAATAAAGGAGAGTTATGAGCTTTAAATATCCGTGGCAAACAGCCAAAGAATACAAAGAGATTTTGTTTCATACCTACGAAGGCATTGCCCGCATTAGTATTAATCGTCCCCACGTACACAATGCGTTTACACCTTTAACCGTATCGGAAATGATTGATGCCATGAACATCTGTCGTGAAGATGCAGCGATACGCGCTATCATTTTAACAGGTGAAGGTGGTAAGGCCTTTTGTAGCGGAGGTGATCAAAGTGTACGTGGCCATGGTGGTTATGTTGGTGAAGATACCACTCCCCGATTGAATGTACTTGACCTTCAAAAGATCATTCGTTCCATACCCAAACCTGTGATTGCTGCAGTTGCTGGATGGGCCATTGGTGGAGGACATGTGTTGCATGTAGTTTGTGATTTAACGATCGCTGCAGAAAATGCCCGCTTTGGTCAAACTGGACCAAAGGTGGGAAGCTTCGATGGCGGTTTTGGTGCATCCTATTTGGCACGTATTGTAGGACAAAAGAAAGCCAGAGAGATTTGGTACCTATGCGATCAATACGATGCGAAGGAAGCCATTGAAATGGGTCTGGTGAACAAAGTTGTTCCTTTGGAGATGCTGGAAGAAACGTATGTATCCTGGGCAAAGAAAATTATACAAAAAAGTCCACTCGCTATTCGATTGCTGAAGAGTTCATTCAATGCCGAGTTGGATGGACAAGCCGGTATTCAGGAACTTGCAGGCAATGCAACCCTTCTTTATTACCTAAGTGAGGAAGCTAAAGAAGGCAAAAATGCATTTCTTGAAAAGCGCGATCCGGACTGGTCAAAGTATCCTCAATTTCCCTAGGTAATTGTTAAGCGTACTGTGAATTTAGAATTCAAATGATTGACTATCCTTTCTCCACCATTTTCATCAACAACAGAGAGGTTGAGTTGATAAAAATAATTTCAGGTGAAGCTATTGGTCAGTCTGATTTTGAAGAAAGCACCTACTCTTTCATAAGAAGTTGGATGACGGGTGAAAAAGAATTTTACCAGAATACAAGTGGATCAACAGGCGCTCCTAAAACAATATCCATTAGCCGTGAACAAATGGAATCAAGTGCAAGACTTACAGAAGAAGCACTTCAACTAAAACCTGGCTTCCATGCTTTAGTATGTCTTGATACTCGATATATCGCTGGCAAAATGATGTTGGTAAGATGCTTTGTTACGGGAATGAAAATTGTAGCAGTTAATCCTTCCGCTAACCCGCTCAAAGAATTACCTTTTACACAAAGAATAGATTTTGCAGCTTTTGTTCCCTATCAGGTACAAGAAATAATATCTAGTGGTTTTTCATCAGTATTAAATACAGTTCAAACCAGTATCATTGGAGGAGCTGCTTTGGATAAGGGCACCCGAGAAAAGCTTAAATTATTTAGCTGTCAATTCTACGGCACCTATGGCATGACTGAAACCGTTTCGCATATTGCTTTACAAAAATTGAATGGAACGAATTCCTCCGAATTTTTTCAAACTTTATCAGGAGTTGAAATTAAATTGGATGATAGAAATTGTTTGATTATAAAAAGCCCTCATCTAAAAAATGAAATCCATACGAATGACATTGTTGAAATAATTTCCGCAAAAGAATTTAAATGGATTGGCCGATATGACAATGTCATAAACTCAGGTGGCGTAAAAGTTTCTCCCGAAAACGTAGAACTAGGAGTCGAGAAAATCTTTCAAGAGGCGGGAGTAAATCGTTCTTTTTTTATTACTGGAGTCTCTGATCAGAGGCTTGGAGAAAAAATTCAGCTCATTATTGAAGGTGAAAGGCTAGAAAACAGCACAATCGAAAAAATTATTTCAATGTTCAAACATAATTTATCAGTTTATTCAATACCTAAAGAAATAGTATTCAAAAGGAAATTTTTCTTAACAGAAACAGGTAAGATAAACAGGATTAAAACGATTGAATTCGTTGAAAATCAACTATAACAGTACATCGTTAAAATGATCATTATTCCTACTTAAGCTTCGTTATTCTACATTTTCTTGACTTATTAATACAGCCGATCAATAATTTCCAATTGAAAGGTTACATCTGTATCATTTTTTTTATATAGATTTGATTGTCTATTTTAGTTGGCTTTAAAGATCCCGCCTTAATCTATCCCGATCTTTAAAGCAGCATTTTTAAAGGGTATTTAAATTTAGTACCATGAAAAAGGTATTGGTCATCGAAGACGATGTGCCTCTGTGCTGGCTTTTGGAGAAGATTCTTCAGAAAAAGTATAAGGTCATTATTATGAATAACGGTATGGAAGCCTGGTCTTGGCTTTCAGACGGCAACATCCCGGATTTAATTATCTCGGATTTGAAGATGCCATCGCTTGATGGAATTGAACTGCTTGAAAATTTAAGTTCAAGTGGTTTATTCAAAAGCATCCCGGTCGTAATTCTTTCGGGTTATGAAGATGCAAGCAAGCGTAAGCAATGTCTTGACTTGGGAGCATTCACTTACCTCGTTAAGCCATTTGAGCCTCAGTCATTAGTGGCTGAAGTGGATCGTGCATTGTCCTTTAAGGGTCAAAATGTTTTTGTGAACTGATATGGATATAGCTTTACATATTCCTATTCAAGAATCTCCATTATCTTTGGTTCCCCAAACCAAAGCAAGTGTGCCTCTCTTTACCAAACACTTATTGCGCATTGATTCGTTTGATCATGTCCCTGATCATGACAATATTCAAGAAACAATTTATTTCACCAGTGTCGATATCAATGGTGCACTTCAACATCTAAAGACAGAACAGTTAATTGATGCTGTTTTAATTAACTCGCTCAATCTTTCAGATAATGCTGCATCTCTAAAAAATCTGGCAAAAGAAAAGGCGATTCCCTTTATTATTTATTCGGCAAAGTTTGAACAGTCGGCAAAAGATCTTGCATTAAAGTTTGGAGCAGACGAATATCATCACGGAGAAATTACCTACTCCTTTTTAAAGCGAGTTGAGTTTATTAAGAAGTTAAAAGACTACAAGAATCAACGCGGTAATAAGCCGTACGTTTCTGTTCAAGCTCATGAAGAAATACCTAAAATAAAACTTTGGGCATCGAAGAGAGCATTTGATATAATCCTATCTGCCTTTGGTCTGTTGTGCATATCCCCTCTCTTGATCATCATTGCCATCTTAATCAAGTTGGAATCGAAAGGTCCAATATTCTACATCTCGAAACGCGCAGGTGCTGGATATAAGATTTTTGATTTCTATAAATTCCGTTCGATGCGAGTTGGTGCTGCTGAAGAATTAAAGAAGCTTGAACATCTAAATCAATACTCAGAAAATTCAGCTAATGGAGTTTTCTTCAAAATCAAAAATGATCCTCGTGTTACCAGGATTGGCAATTTCTTGCGAAGCACAAGCTTGGACGAAATACCGCAGTTAATAAATGTATTAAAAGGTGACATGTCCTTAGTTGGTAACAGGCCTTTACCTTTATATGAAGCCGAGAAACTTACGAAGGATCAAATCGCCTGGAGATTTTTGGCGCCTGCCGGAATCACCGGCTTATGGCAAGTTACCAAGCGAGGAAAAGAAGATATGTCGCCTGAAGAAAGGATTGCATTAGACATGGAGTACGCCATGAAGAACTCTTTCTGGTTAGATATGAAAATTCTTTTAGGTACTTTCCCTGCGCTATTGCAGAAGGAAAAAGTTTAATAAAGTCGAAGGTTAAGATTTTGGGATGTTAGAGAATTTTCTGTTCGGTTTTTTCCTTTTAAACACTGCTTACGTTCTAGTTCTTTCAGTTGCAGGCTTATTCTATCAAAGATTACAGGTAAAAAAGTCAAGTACCTATAATCGAATTGCCGTTTTAGTTCCTTGCTACAAGGAAGATGGTGTTGTTCTCAGCACAACTACTAATCTACTTAACTTAAAGTATCCAAAAGAATCTTTTGATGTCATCGTTATTGCTGATTCATTAAAAGAAGAAACACTTTCCCTTCTCTCCAAAACTGAAGCAATCGTTATACCGGTAAGCTTTGAAAAAAGCACCAAGAGTAAATCTCTTAACTATGCTATGTCCAATCTTTCTAAGCAATATGATATTGCTGTCGTGTTGGATGCTGATAATATTCCTGTATCGAATTTTCTGGAGGACATAAATGATCTCTTCAATCAAGGATATCCTATTGTTCAATGTCAACGAGTTGCTAAAAATACTGGAAGTCCCATGGCATTGCTGGATGGCATTAGTGAGGCTATTAATAATCATTTATTCAGACAAGGATCAAATGCCTTAGGGCTTTCCTCTGCATTGATTGGATCGGGAATGGCTTTTCCATTTCAAGTATTACAACACGAACTTTCACTTATTGATTCTCCAGTTGAGGACAAAGCTTTACAAATTGCTTTAGTAGAAAGGAACTATAAAATCTATTACCGTAAAGGAACACTCGTATTTGATGAAAAGGTAGATTCTCCTGAGGCTTACAAAAATCAGAGAAGACGATGGATTGCGGGACAATATCAAATGTTGCGAGATCATTTTTTCAAAGGAATCAAGTTGCTTTTTAAAGGAAATATCAATTACTTCAACATTGCTGTTCTTCATAATTTTTTTCCTTCCCGAATTAACAGCTTGTTTCTTCTCTTTTCCTTTTCAACAATCATCTCCGTGCTATATCCACAACTAAATATTATTGCGCGTTGGTGGTCCGTTACCTTCCTTTATGTATTGGCACTCTTTATTGCTATTCCAAGAGTCTATTACTCTAAAAATTTATTTCACGCTATACTTCTATTGCCAACTGTAATTGTAAAGACCATTCAAGCGATCTTCCAATCGAAGAATGCAAATAAGAGCTTTATACATACAGAGCATAAGAGCACTGAAATTGACACCACCTATCAACCAAAGCAATGACCAGAACTTCGAACCCCTTGATTTCAATGATCATTCTGAATTACAATCAGATCAAGGTTACCTGTGAGTTTATCGAATCGACTAAGAAGTTAACGTATAAAAATTATGAAATCATTTTGGTTGACAATGCCTCGAAAGAGAATCCAACGGAAATCATCACACAAAATTACCCTGATGTTAAGCTCATTGTAAACAAAGAAAATCTTGGTTTTACAGGTGGGAATAATGTAGGCATAAAAGCTGCCAAGGGTGATTATTATTTTGTCGTTAATAATGATACTGAAGTAACTGAAGATTTGCTTGAGCGACTTCTCGAGCCCTTTGATTCAGATAAAACGGTTGGAGTGGTTAGTCCTAAGATACATTACTTTAGCAATCCAACAGTATTACAGTACGCAGGTTTTACTGAGATCAATCCATTCACCGGAAGAAACAAATCGATTGGCGATAAAGAAGAAGACACTGGTCAATATAATACACCAGGCTATACTGCTTACGCTCATGGTGCAGCCATGCTTTTAAAAAGAGAGGTAGTAGAAAAAGCTGGATCTCTTGCTGATATTTTCTTTATCTATTATGAAGAATTGGATTGGTCTGCCCGCATCAAGCGAGCAGGGTATAATATTTACTATCAACCGACTGCGCTGATCTATCATAAAGAGTCCATTACGATGGGAAAAGAAAGTGCCATTAAAGCCTACTATCATAATCGCAACAGAGTCTTGTTCATGAGAAGAAATTCAACTACTATTCAATTGGCTTTCTTCTTGTTTTTCTTCACATTTGCAGTTACTCCGAAAACTATTTTAAAGTATTTGGTCAAAGGACAGTTTGAACATCTTAAAAACTTTTTCAGAGGAATCTCATGGAATTTACGTACAACGTCTGTCGCATCCTTGAGCTAATATCTCATAGCCAAAAAATAATTAGCATACCACAAACAAATCGATAATGAACAAACCCAACTCTTTAGTTACCGGAGGTGCCGGCTTTATAGGCTCTCATGTTGTAAAACATTGCCTTGCATTAGGACACAATGTAATTGTGTTAGATGATCTTAGTGGTGGTTTTGAAGATCACATTCCGGCAGGCGCAACTTTTATAAATGGTTCTGTAACAGACCATGTGCTTATCTCTAAATTATTTGATCAATATAAATTTGAATATGTCTATCACCTTGCAGCATATGCTGCAGAGGGATTATCCCACTTCATCAGGAGATTTAATTATAATACTAACCTGATTGGAAGCATTAACCTGATCAATGAGGCGGTTAAACACGAATGCAAATGCTTTGTATTCACCTCTTCCATTGCCGTATATGGTCCAGGTCAATTACCGATGACCGAAGATATGGTGCCTGTACCAGAAGATCCATATGGTGTTTCAAAATATGCTGTAGAACTTGATCTCAAGGCTGCTCATGAAATGTTTGGACTGAACTATGTAATCTTTAGGCCTCATAATGTCTACGGTGAAAATCAAAACATCGGAGATCGATATCGAAATGTGATTGGTATATTCATGAATCAAATCATGCAAAAAAAGCCAATGACAATTTTTGGTGATGGAACTCAAACCAGAGCCTTCAGTTATATTGATGATGTAGCCATTCCAATAGCGAATTCGGTAAATATTCCTGCAGCCTCTAATCAAGTTTTCAACATTGGTGCCGATAAGCCCTATACAATTAACGAGTTGGTTCAGGTTGTTAGTACGAATCTCGGTGTTGAACCTATTGTTAAGTATTTACAGGCACGCAAAGAAGTAATGCATGCATACTCAGACCACTCAAAAGCACATCGGATTTTTGGACTTTCAGAAGCGGTGAGTTTAGACCACGGAATCAAAAAGATGGCGGAATGGGCTAAAGTGGTGGGAGCTCGAAAAGGACAGGAATTCAGCAACATCGAGATTAAAAAGAATATGCCTGAAGGGTGGTAAACCAATAATTTCTCGGAGAATTAACAGGAATCACAGTTAAACGGGGTGACCTTATAAAGTCTAAAAGGATTTATTTTAGTACATTTATAATCCTTTATCCTGTGACAATGCTGTTTTTGCCTAAGTCGATTACTTTTCTCGGACCTATTGGAAAGGTATATCTGCTCCTATGTGACAGTGCATTGTTTTTAAGATCAGGTATCAAACCCGTTCTTGTATTATCCATTAGCCTTACCGCTCAAAGAATTCGAAGGAAGCATTCAACTTCTTTCTTTTATTCAAAATCAGTTTTATTAACGATCGACTTATTCTCATCATGCTTAAACATGATGAGTGATTGCGTTTTATTAAATATGTTGACAAAAACCCCTAACCTAATCAGTTATGAAAAGGCAGTTTAAAACTCTTTCTCAAAACATAGCGCTGATTGTTCTCCTTGCAGCCTCGTTTTCATTATTCACTTTTCATACTTATGGACAACAGACCCCCAGATTAACTCCTGGCGGCAGAGGTTATCTGGAGTATCTTCCGCCAGGATATGCAGCCTCTACAGGTCTCTTTCCTACTATCATTTTCCTTCATGGATCTGGTGAAAGGGGTGATGGATCACCCTCTCAGATTACTAGGGTAACCTCGCAAGGCACCCCTAAGTTTATTAAAAATGGGGCAACTATGTGCTTCGTTGTAAATGGAGTAAATGAATGTTTCATAGTTTTATCCCCACAACAAACGACTGATCGATGGGGATGGAAAGGTGATGTAATACCCTTTATAAAATTTGCACTCACCACTTACAAGATAGACCCGGACAGGTTGTACGTAACTGGTTTAAGTATGGGAGGTGACGGCACATGGGATACCTCCTATGACGCCCAGAATGTTCCCAATTATATTGCAGCAATGGCCCCAATATCGTGTAAGGGTGATTTCAACTTAGCTAAAACAACAGCCGCTCACAAGATTGCTGTTTGGGCACTTCATGGAGATAAAGATACAGGGGTTCCACCTGCTGACGGGAAACGTCCAATAAACGGTATGAATTCGGTTGCGGCTAACCCTGTGCCTATCTGGACTTTGGTTGCCGGAGGTACACACGGTGGTAGCACTTGGGATAAGACCTATTCGCCAACGCATACTTATTACAATCCAAATATTTACGAGTGGTTCTTAACCTATAAACGAGGGGTCACAACCCCAAAACCACCAGTCGTCAACGCTGGGGTAGACAAGAGCATTACTTTACCTGTAAGTACCGTTTCGTTAACGGGTACAGCAACAGATGCCGATGGAACCATTGCCACTAAAACATGGACTCAATCGAGTGGGCCAAATACAGCTACTATCGCTTCACCTACAGCACTAACCACCAACATAACAGGATTAATTCAGGGCACATATGTATTTAGTTTAAGTGCCACAGATAATTCCGGATTATCAGCTACAGATCTGGTTACTGTACAAGTCCTTCCGGCACCAGCCCCTGTTCCTCCTGTTGCGAATGCTGGTATTGATAAATCCATAACCGAACCTGCAAGCTCTGTCGTCTTTTCAGGAACAGGAACAGATAGCGATGGAACCATTGCCAGCTATTCCTGGACACAAACCAGTGGACCTAATACAGCGACTCTTGTAGGAGGCGGCACACAGAATCTAACGGCCAATGGGCTTATTGTTGGCTCATACTCTTTTACACTTACCGTAACAGATAACTCTGGACTGATAGGTACTGATCAAGTGGTGGTAACTGTTTTAGCTCTGCCTCCCAATAATCCACCAACTGCAAATGCTGGTGTTGATAGAAGCATTACCCTCCCAACGAATTCAGTATCCATTGTAGGATCTGGCACAGATTCAGATGGTACTATTGCTTCCTACGCATGGACACAAAATAGCGGACCATCAACCGCTACTATAACTCCACCAAATGCAGCAAGTACTTCTTTTACAGCTCTTGTCCAAGGTGTATATGTATTCACACTTACGGCTACTGATAATAAGGGAAGTACTGGTGTTGATCAGGTAACCGTAACTGTACTTCCATTACCTCCAAACAATCCACCGACAGCAAATGCTGGAACAGACAAAAATATCACGCTTCCTGTTAACACAACAACTGTGAATGGATCAGGAACAGATTCAGATGGCACTATAGCGAGTTACGCATGGGTACAAACAAGTGGACCCAATACCGCAACGATTAATAGTCCTGCTTCCGCAGCAACAGCATTAAATGGTCTGATTGAAGGAAGCTATGTATTTACTCTCACTGTAACTGACGATAAAGGAGTTCAAGGCTCTGATCAGGTAACCGTTATCGTGTTACCTGTTCCGCCTAACCAACCTCCTACTGCTAATGCAGGAGTTGATAAAAATATTACGCTTCCTACAAACTCGGTTACTGTAACAGGTATAGGTACGGATACTGATGGAACCATTGCTTCTTTTAGCTGGACTCAACAAAGTGGACCTTCTGCCTCTACTTTAACAACCCCTGCTCAAACAAGTACCCAGATTAATAATCTAATAGAAGGCGTTTACACTTTCGAATTTAAAGTAACAGATAACAAAGGAACAACAGGATCTGATTTGGTTGTTATTACTGTATTCCCAGCTGCAAATATTTCTCCAACTGCTATTGCTGGGAGTGATAAAAACATAACATTACCCACTAGTTCAGTTTCATTTACAGGAAGCGGTACTGATTCAGATGGTACAATTTCATCTTATCTATGGGAACAGGTGAGTGGTCCATCTACGGCTACAATTACGGGCGCAGCTTTGGCCAGTGCCACCATGAGTAATCTGACAAACGGTATCTATACCTTTTCTCTCACTGTGACAGATAATGACGGAGCAGAAGCTACCGATCAGGTAAATGTTACGGTGGCGCCAGAGCCTCCTAATCAACCTCCTGTAGCCAACGCTGGAGCTGATAAAAATCTTACACTTCCTACTAATTCGGCTACTCTTAACGGGTCAGGAACTGACTCAGATGGAACTATAACTTCTTATTTGTGGAATTTTATTAGTGGGCCAGGTCAAGGGAATTCGAGTGCGCCAGATCAACCTACACTTAACCTCACCAATCTGGTTATTGGGATTTATGTTTTTGAACTCGTTGTTACCGATAACCGTGGTGGCACTTCTACTGACGAAGTAAAGATCTTTGTTGACGCCTTAAACCAACCACCCGTTGCTGATGCAGGCACAGACAAAACTATTACATTACCTGTTAACTCTGTTTTAATTATAGGAAGTGGTTCAGATTCCGATGGCACTATAAGTTCATACGTTTGGGAGCAGATTAGTGGTCCCAATACGGCAACTTTCAATACTCCCCTTACTTCTCAGGTAACTGCATCTGGGCTTGTTCAAGGAATTTACACGTTTAGTCTTCGGGTTACAGATGATGATGGGGTTGTTGACACTGACCAGGTTACAGTATTGGTTAATCCAGCTCCACCAAATGCCCCACCCGTTGCAAATGTAGGACCTGATCTTGAAATAACATTACCTGTTAACTCCGTTTCAATTACAGGTTCAGGAACAGATTCCGATGGAACAATCGCTTCCTATAAATGGTCTCGCGTCAGTGGTCCAAATACGCCAACTTCAACGCCAACTACCCAGCCTTCAATCACGTATAGTGGATTGATTGCCGGATCATATGTATTTCGTCTTGTCGTAAAAGATAATCTTGGTGCGAGCGGCCAAAAGGATGTGAAGGTTAAGGTGAATCCACAGCCAGCCAACATTCCTCCTGTAGCCAATGCAGGAAGTGATCAACAAATAGCCTTACCACTGAATCTTGTAACACTTACCGGAACAGGAACGGACAGTGATGGTACCATCACACAGTATCAATGGCTACAGGTTAACGGTCCTTCTATTGCAGTTTTCTCAACTGGCAGCAGCGCCAGCACACAGGCTCAAAGTCTTGTTGAAGGCATTTATGTATTCCGTTTAGTCGTGACGGACAACAAGAGCGTTTCTACATTTGATGAGGTGGCTGTAACGGTTAAACCTATTCCTTTCAATTTACCTCCATTGGCAAATGCTGGGGGTAATAAAGTAATTACATTACCCACCACCACAACCACATTAACAGGTTCAGGAACTGACACAGATGGAACGATTGCTGGTTACAATTGGTCACAGATCAGTGGGCCTTCAACAGCTACAACATCCAATGTAACACAACCTAGTCTCGATCTAAGTGCTTTGCAAGAAGGAATTTATGTCTTTAGACTAACTGTAACAGATGATAAGGGATCAACCGGGTTTGATGAAATCAATATTAGAGTTCAGCCTGTACCTGCGAATCAACCCCCTACCGCTGATGCCGGTTTGAATAAGAATATAACGCTTCCTACCAATTCGACCACCTTTACAGGTTCAGGAACTGATCCTGATGGAACCATTTCAACATTGGCATGGACACAAACCAGTGGGCCTTCCATTGCTGCACTTACCGGGCAAGCAACTCCGACATTATCCGCTTCAACAATGATAGAAGGAACCTATATTTTCAGATTAACGGTTACTGATAATTCAGGTGTACAAGGATTTGATGAAGTTAACGTGCGGGTAAATCCCGAACCTCCAAATACTCCTCCTAAAGCGCTTGCCGGAAATGACATTACTATTACTCTTCCAACAAGCACCACCACCATAACTGGATCCGGAACAGATACTGACGGAACCATTAGTGGTTACGCATGGACACAAACTTCCGGGCCCTCTACTGCTACTTTAGGTGGAGCAACATCTGCTGTGCTTACACCAAGTGGACTTGGTACAGCAGGGGTATACATTTTTAAATTAACTGTAACTGATGATGATGCAGCAACAGGATTTGATGAAGTTCAGGTTATTGTTAATCCAGAGCCGAATAACAATCCTCCGGTTGCAGATGCAGGAATAGACAAATCAGTTGTTGCGCCACCGAATACAACATCGTTAGTAGGTACTGCTTCTGATAGTGATGGAACAATTGCAACTACCATTTGGAGCCAGCTGTCTGGACCGAATACTTCAACCCTTTCAAATGCAAATTCGCTCACTCCTTCTGTTTCGAATCTAGTCGCTGGAACATACATCTTTAGCCTCCTGGTTACCGACAATAAAGGTGCGTCTGACTCCGATGAAATTACTGTAAACGTTTCTGATAACATATCCCCTACTGCATTTGCTGGAGATGTTATTGAGGTGGTGCTGCCTGATTCCGATACTCTGCTTACGGGTGGCGGAAACGATCCGGACGGAACCATCACCCAATATAACTGGACACAAATTTCAGGCCTTCCTGCAACAACCTCTCCACTGAATCAACCAACTCTTATGGTAAGTGGTCTTCTTAATGAAGGAAGTTATGTTTTTCGTCTAACGGTTACCGATAATAATGGCGATACAAATTTTGATGATGTTCAAATTGACGTAAGAACTGCTTCGATTAATCAACCACCAGTTGCTTCTGCTGGATCCGATGCTCCGCTAATATTACCAATCAACTCAATTCAACTTCAGGGATCAGGTACTGATGTTGATGGTAGTATAATTTCTTTTGCTTGGGTTCAGATTTCAGGACCGAATGCATCATCAATCTCGGATAACACTTTGTCTGATCCTTTAGTAAGTGATCTTATAGAAGGTAGTTATGTGTTTGAATTAACAATAACGGATAATGGTGGTGCAACTGATACTGACCAGGTTCAAATTGATGTGATGACCCAACCCAACATTCCTCCGATTGCAGAGGCCGGATCAGATTCTACAGTCGTATTGCCTGAGAATTCAATTCAACTTCAAGGATCAGGAACTGACGATGATGGGACAATCACATCCTATTCATGGGCCCAACTTTCAGGCCCAAGCACAGCCTCTATTTCGGACATCACTATCCCCGATCCGGTAGTAAGTGATCTGGTTCAGGGTGTTTATGTCTTTGAATTAACGGTTACTGATAATAATAATGAAAGTTCAACATCACAGGTAACGATTACCCTAATACCTTTTCAAATTGAAAATGTGGTGTTTCCAAAAGTATTCACACCCAATGGAAAAAATGGCAACGATACCTGGACATGGCCAAATACAACTATTTTTGACGGATGTGAACTCACAATTTTTAATCGCTTTGGTAAAAAGGTTTTTGGAATGACTTCCTATGACAACAGCTGGGATGGAACATCAAATGGTGTTCCGCTAGAGGCTGAAGCGTATTACTTTATTATCAAATGCGGAGACGGTCAACAAACTTCTGGAGGAGTACGGATTGTTCGCTAAAAAATGAAAGAATGAAAAAATCTCTACTTACTTTTTTCTTTGGACTAATTGCTGTTGTGTGCTTCGGCCAGAGTGCCTCTCCTTTCAGGCAATTCTATTTCAATCCCTATCTTTCCAACCCTGCCTATGCTGGAATTAATGGCTCAACAGAGCTTTACGTTTCCTATCGCAGACAATGGATAAACATAAATGATGCTCCAACTACAATGGGTATTAGCTTTCAATATCCAACGAAGAAAAGAGTATCCCTGGGCCTTAATGTAATTTCAGATGAAGTTGTTGCCTTACGAAATACATCTATCCTGGCAACATTTGCTTATGCCCTTCCGCTTACCTCAACTCAAACACTTCGTTTTGGATTATCTGGTGGTGCAGGGATGAACGATCTAAATCTAAAAGAAGGTGAGTATGATCCGAATGATCCCGATATTATCAATGCGTCACAAAATAATTTTTATGTAGATGGAAACTTTGGGGCCCTCTATACCAATAAGGGTTTTCGCCTGGGCTTTGCTTTTACTCAATTATTTGATGGCAACCGGTTTAGCTCACAGTCTTTTGAAGATGTAAAAGTATCTTCTCTTAATAATCGCCTATATTCTGTTGGATATAAATTCCCAATTGGCTCAAGTGGAATTGCAATAGAACCCTATTTTCTTTATCGCGAAAGAGCTGACAAACAAAATTCTTGGGAAGCTGCCTCTGTCGTTTACATAAGGGATAAGTTCTGGATCGGTGGATCATATCATCAAACCCTCGGTATGGGATTTTTCTTCGGGCTTGACATTAAACAACTTTTTAAATTTGGTTATAGCTATGAGCTCCCTCCGGTAAGCAAAGAATTTACATCAACCAGCTCACATGAATTACAACTGTCTCTTCGGCTTGGCAAAAAAAGAGAGCAAACACTAATTACGAAGAAGTCGAAGAAAACTGTTGCCCCTGCTGCAGTTCAAGAGGATTCCGTTAAGACCAAAGAAGAGCCCATTGAAGTTGCAAAGAATGAAGAGCCAACGGAAATACCAAGAGAACAAGAGCCTATCGATTCTAATCCGGTGGCTCAACGTGAACAGACCTCACATCCAGCAGGTGCGGCTATTGTAGGTGCAACTGTTGCTGTGGATCAACCACAGCCGGATAATAGTTTATCAAAGGAAACTCCAGACCCAGTTAAAAATACTGCGAAGCCATCCAGAAGCTTTGCTCTTGCAAAAGGACATTATGTTGTTGCAGGAGCCTTTAAAGTCATGCAGAATGCAATGAACTATTCTCAAGATCTTCAATTGAAAGGATATCCCGATGTGACCGTAGCGATTAATCCGAAAAATGATTTGTACTACGTTTACATCTTCTCTTCGTACGATATTGAAGAGGCTAGAAAAGTAAGAAATCAGTATAGGATAAAAAGACCATTCAGTGAAATTTGGGTATTCACTGCCGAGTAAGAAAGTAAAATCCTGCGACCCTCTTATGATCAGAATCAGAGGTCTTTAGAAAATTAAATGGGCCAAGTTAAAAGGATCCATTTACGGGCTAAGGCTTTTCATTTACTTTAACCAACGTATTATATTTCTTCTCTTTTTCAATTAGCAACTGTTTCGCCACAGAACGTACTATTTCAGGAGCCATATCATCATCTTCTCTGTGTTTATTAGCAATCGCTAATCCTTTCTTGATCAGGACAACAGGAGCCTTCTCCCGGAAAACACTCCGGAACAATTCAACATTGAAATCAGGTTTGAAATGCTTTTTACAGATATCAAAGACTTGATCGCTGCTGATAATGTTAGTGGTGTTGAGTTCGTCCATGAACCCATATACCTGCTCGTCCTTCACGTCATCAATAGCTCTCAACAGTTGTTCTAAAGAGATGTTTTCGCGGTGGCTGATCACCAGTACACTATCAATACTTGAACTAATTCTTTTTCGCGATTTTACAATTCGTTTTTCATAGCGTTTAGGAAGAAGTTTCGAAGTCTCATCATTGAGTATGATGCGCGCGACATAATTCGGTAGGAGTATCTTCCTATAGGCTATATACCCCAGACCGATGATGACGACTAATATCCCTAAAAACCAAACTAATTTCCTATTCATACTGATATGTGCACGTAATACATTGAGTAACGAAACGAATCCTTGCCAAATTAGCACTAAAAACTATCTTTGTATAGTAAGCAGAGAACGTAATATTATATTTTCTTTCTTCGCTTGCATCACATCTTCATTGCATCATGCTAATCATTACACTAACGTTTGCAATTTTAACACACCATTAACAAAGTTGTAGAAAGATGCTCTTTAATTCACTCGACTTCGCCATATTTCTACCCATCGTATTCTTACTTTATTGGTTTGCAACAAAGGGAAATCTAAAGCTTCAAAATATTTTACTATTGGTCTCAAGCTATTTTTTTTATGCTTGCTGGGACTGGCGGTTTTTGTTCTTACTTATTTTTTCCACACTTCTGGATTACTTCACCGGTATTAAAATACACGAAGCACAAAATCGAAAGAAGAAATTATTTTGGCTATGGCTCAGCATTGGCATAAACCTGGGCTTCCTCGGAGTTTTTAAATATTACAATTTCTTTGCGGAATCGTTTGCAAATGGATTAAGTCTACTTGGATTTCAAGCAAATCTAGGTTCGCTTCAGGTAATCTTGCCTGTAGGTATTTCCTTCTATACATTCCATGGTTTGTCGTATGTTATTGATCTTTACAAAGACCGGATAAAGCCTGAAAGAAATTTTATTGACTACTCCGTTTTCGTAAGCTTCTTTCCTCTCCTTGTGGCTGGCCCGATAGAAAGAGCTACTCACCTCCTTCCACAAATTCTTAAGAAAAGGGAATTTAACTACGCCCGAGCTGTGGATGGACTGCGACAAATTTTATGGGGCTTGTTTAAAAAGATTGTGATAGCCGACAATTGTGCCGAATATGCAAATAACATTTTCGGTAATGCCGAGCAATACTCAGGAAGTACGCTTGTTCTAGGTGCACTGTTTTTTACATTTCAAATCTACTGTGATTTCTCCGGATACTCAGACATCGCATTGGGTACTGCAAGACTCTTCGGAATGGAGTTACTTCGAAATTTTGGATTCCCATATTTTTCACGTGACATCGCTGAATTCTGGAGGCGCTGGCATATTTCATTATCATCCTGGTTTAAAGATTATCTCTATATTCCATTAGGAGGTAGTAGTGGTGGCATGTGGATGAAGATTAGGAATACCTTCATCATCTTTTTAGTAAGTGGCTTCTGGCATGGTGCAAACTGGACCTTTATTATTTGGGGACTGTTGAACGCGCTCTACATCATGCCCTCCATAATCTTCAATACGAATAGGAATAATTTAGACATTGTTGCGAAGGGAAAATATCTGCCAACTTTAAAAGAGTTTGCTTCTATGGCAATCACCTTTAGCTTAACGGTATTTGCCTGGATTTTTTTTAGAGCTGTTGATGTAACGCATGCTTTCGATTACATCGCAAAAATATTTTCTGGTTCTCTCTTAACGATTCCTGATTTTGTAGGAATGAAAAAAGCGCTGGTCGTTATCATTCTCGTTGTTTTGTTTATGACGATCGAATGGCTGGGACGTGAACAACAGTATGCTATCGCGAATATCGGTCAGAGATTTAATAGACCATTACGTTGGGTAATGTATTCCCTGATCATATTTGCAATAGGCATGTTTATGCAAACAGAGGAGACTCCATTCATCTATTTCCAATTTTAACAACTTGAAATTGTGAGCGATATTAAACTGTTTATTAAAGAAATATTCAAATTCATACCCTTTGCGGGGATACTTTATCTTTTCATCCTTCTTTTCTGGGGAGAAGTTGTACCCGATATATTCCACATTAACCTAAATCATAAGATCGGTTCCTATGGCCATTTACATTCACGAATAGCCGAGGTAAAAAAAACAACGAATGTCGATCTCCTGTTCTTAGGTTCATCGCATACCTATCGTGGCTTTGATCCGAGAATTTTTAAGAACGAAGGATTTACCAGCTTTAACCTGGGCTCCAGCGCGCAAACACCAGCACAAACTTATGTGCTTTTAAAGCGACATCTTAAACAATTGAATCCGAAGGTGATCGTATATGATACCTATCCGTTCACGTTCACTTCAGATGGTATTGAATCATCATTAGATGTTATTTCAAATGATCGCAATGATATTGAGTCAATTAAACTGGCATTCAAACAAAATCACATTAAAGTTTACAACACCCTTGTGTATGGGCTATACTGTGATTTCTTTAACAGAAATGCAAGCTACTCTGAGCCTGTTCATAGTGGACTGGATACTTACATTTCAGGTGGTTATGTGGCCAGGGAAATTACCTACTTTAAAAATCTGAAGTATGCAAGCAAAGAGTGGGTACTAAAGGATGAACAGTTGGAAGCATTCGAAAAAATTGTAAGGATGACTAAGGAAAATAATATTGAATTAATACTAGTTCAGACACCTATTACAAGAGCTTTCTACTCATCCTATACTAACAATGTTATGTTTGATCAGAAAATGAAATCGTATGGAGAATATTACAATTTTAACGAAATACTGCAACTAGACGATTCACTACACTTCTATGATGTCGATCACATGAACCAGGACGGTGTTAATATTTTTGATGCAAAGTTTATTGATTTAGTTCTCAAGAAAAACAATAAACAAGTATTGGATAGTCTTGAAACTAAGAATTAAGATCATTGTAATATAAATTGGAAAAAGGATTCATACACGGACGAAGGTAGGGATCGTAGAATCCAATGTATTTTATCTTTTTACTTTCATCCATCTTGTTCAGGAAAAAATCGGTTGAGAGTAAAAAAGTACCTACTATCCTTCCTTTTATCTGCGCAAACTTAAACTGATAAGGAAGGCCTATATTGGGTATGAAATAGAATAATAATAAGAATGCTCTTTTCTTTGAGTCGATGGAGTTCTTCTTCCAGTAATTGGTTTTTCGGGCATCTGCAATAAATCGCTTGAGGTCCTGCTCCTCAACGTTAAGCGTTTTTAAATCTCTTTTTAGCATTCTGAATACAAACGATTCGAAATTATAAAAAGCAATAATCGATGCAGCAACGGCTCCAATCAAAGATAGAATTGAAATTCTTATAAATCTTCTTCTATTCATGATCCATAATATTTATCAGCCGCCAAAAGAGACAATGCAGAAAGTGTGAGTGTAGGATTTGCAGGTGTGATGGTAGGAAAAGCCCCGCTTCCCAACACAACCACGTTTCGGTATTTATGATGAACAAGATTCTTGTCGATAACTCCATTATCAGCAGTATCACTCATGCGTGTGGTTCCGCAGATGTGAAACTCGGTGGGCTGATTATATCCATCAAACTCAATGCGTTCAACAGGCAATACTGAGAAGTACTTATTTACATTCGCCTCCAAATTTTGAATACCTTTCTTCGCATAATCAGAAATACCATTGTAAACAATAGTGGGCTTTGATAAATCGGATGATACGGAAACTGCATTCTCCTTTAGTGGAAGATCTTCAAAGACAAATTTGAAAATTGCAATCTTACGCCACTTACCTACATCGCTCCTGATATAAGGTCCACCAAGACTCTCAATTAGACATCCGGCATAGTCTTTTCGCTCGGGCGTGTCATACATCATGAAACCATTGGCTGAAATTATTGAACTCCCTCCTACATTATCCATATCATTAAGATACACACTTACAAATGTACCAACCTGCTCAGAAAGCCCAAGACCTGTCCATGATAGCGTATCACCTGAGTTTAATAAAATATGTGAATTGAAAATAGCATTTGCTCCTAACGCAATTGTCTCACCGAAGAACTCCACATCCTTCTCTCCTTGTCTAACCATTACAGATTTAGCAACATTATTCTCAATCTTTAATGTTAAAACCTGACTATTCTGAAGCAACGTTACCCGTTGATCTTCATATAAATATTTTAATGAATTCTCTATAGTGAACTTAGAGTTTACCGGACATAAATCACAGGTGCTACTTGAACAACACATGCTACGATTTCCAACGGCTTGCGTAGCGCGGGCTGCAGGTTGACTTATGTATAAGTTTCCATAGTGCTTTTGTAATACCTTATCGACCGTACTTAATGCGTGTGGCGGAAGAGGATATGCTTTCCTTTTTGGATATGGTGTAACTTCCGGCCCTGCAATTGACATGGTCTCTTCAACTTCATCATAATAGCTATCGAGATCATTGTATGAAATCGGCCAGTCAACTCCCACTCCATATTTTGATTTCATTTGAAAATCATTCGGCATAAAACGGGGCACACAACCTGTCCAACAATTCGAACATCCACCAAAATTAGGGTCAAACATCCAACTCTTATTTGATTCTGTTATGTATGAACCTCTGAATGTTTTGAAATCGGTTTGAAGCGGGATCTCATTTCTTCTCTCCTTTAATCGGTTTGCATAACTGAAGAGACTACCTCTTTCCAGCACCAAAACACGAGCCGATGCCGGGGCTCTTTCTAAATACTTCTTCAAAAAAAATGATGAGGCAAAGCTTGTGCCCACTACTATCAAATCGTACTTGCTCTCAATCATATTTGCTACTTAGTAATACCTTGTAATCCACCAAAAATTTAACTCAATGAATAATTCAAATTTGAAAACGGGTTCTGACATGGGCGTAAATAAGGATCGTACAAACCCATGTATTTAATCTCTCTCTTCTCATCCATCTTGTTTACAAAAAAATCAGTTGCCAGCAGGAAGTCACCAACAATTCTTCCTCTCAATTGAAAATACTTAAATTCATAGGGCAAGCCTACTTTGGGCAGAAAGTAGAATAGAAAAACAAATGCCTTTTTCTTTTTATCAAACAATATTCTATTCCAGTAGTTCGATGCCTTTGCATCATTGGCAAATCTTGTAAAATACTTTTCGTCAATATTTAAACCTTTTAAATCCTGTTTTAGAATTTTGAAAATCAAGGTTTCAAAATCATATATGATAGCAATGCTGGCCACTATAATTCCCACAGTGGAAAGTATGGAGATACCTATGAATTTTCTTCTGTTCATGATCCAAAATATTTAGTGGCGGCCATTAAAGACAAGGCTGATAATGTCAATGTTGGATTGGCTGGAGTAATGGTTGGGAAAGTACCACTTCCCAAGACTAATACATTCCGATACTTATGATGCACGAGCGATTTATCAATAACACCATCTTCTTCCGTTAAGCTCATGCGTGTTGTGCCACAAATGTGATATTCTGACGCCTGGTTATATCCGTCATATTCAATTCGCTCAATGGGCAAAACAGAAAAATACTTATCTACATTGGATCGCATATTCTTCAGTCCTTCCTTTGCATAATCTGATATATCGTTGAAGACCACATTGGGTTTGAGTAGGTCTTCTGAAACCGACACACGGTTTTGTTTTTGTGGGAGATCTTCGAAGATAAATTTGAACAGTGCCATTTGTCGCCATCGGCCAAACTCATTTCGAATCAGGGGACTCCAGAAACTTTGGGAGCTTTCTATTAAACATCCAGCATACTTACCTCTGTCAGGTGTATCATAAAACATATACCCATTTGCCGTAATCAATGAACTCCCTCCTACGTTTTCCAATCCATCTAAATACACTTTTGCATATGTTCCAACCTGATCAGAAAGTCCTCCACCAGTCCACGATAATGTATCGCCCGAATTCAGTAAGATGTGCGCGTTAAATATGGGATTAGCACCCAAAGCAATGCTCTCACCATAAAACTCTACATCCTTACCATCTTGGCGCACGGTAACTGATTTGGCTACATTGTTTTCTATTTTTAAAGCATATGCCTGAGTGTTTTCAATTAATGTAACCCGGGGATCTTCATAGAGATATTTCAATGTATTCTCAATGGTAAACTTAGAATTAACAGGGCAAACATCACACACAATCGAGGAACAACACGCTCCTCTATTTCCTACCGATCTGCTCGCCCGAGCAGCAGGTTGACTTATATAAAGTTCACCATAATGCTTTTGCATAATACGATCAACTGTACTCAAAATATGAGGTGGAAGTGGATATGATTTTTTTCTTGGAAAGGGTGTAACCTCTGGTCCTGATATGGACATGATATCCTCCACCTCGTAGTAGTAATCATCAATGTCTTCGTAACTGATTGGCCAATCTATTCCGACTCCGTATTTGGAATTCATTTTGAAATCGTTGGGCATAAACCGTGGGGTGCAACCCGCCCAACAATTTGAGCTACCACCAAAGTTTGGATCAAAGGTCCATGGCTTTTCAGATTGACTAATGTACGTGTTCTGTCCACGAGGTGCAGGCATCTCTCCTCGCTTTACTTTCAATCTGTCACTGTGACTAAAAAGATGCCCCCTTTCAATTGCCAGGACTCTTGCAGATGCAGGAGCATGATCTAAATACTTTTTAAGAAAAAAGGAAGAGGCAAAACTTGTTCCTACCAAAATTAAGTCATACTTATCGTGTGCCATATTATTTACAACATTGATTGGTGGAGTATTTTAAATTCAACTAAGGCGAACCGTTTTATAACCTGCATATTTAACACGACAAAAGTTAAACTTTAGAAATCCTTGCTCACTAAAAATTAAGTACTAAGATAAAGCCAGAGCAGCATGCTACCTAAAAAATTACAAGGTGCTTTTCTTGTTCAGCAAGCCTTGATGAACTTTATACGCTTCTGCCCGAAGTTCACTGTCACCATCAAAGTTAATTTTCTTCTCATTATCAAATTGATCGATTGAATCGGTTCGAAGCGCAATGTTCAGTTTCTTGCCAATGGCCTCAATAATGCTCTTGGGGTTGATTAAAAAATCCCTGTAATTAATAAGGACTAAATTCTGATCGTCTGGTAAGGTTAGTATATAAGCGTAATAGTCAATCCAAAGCCGTAACCAGTAATTTATTGTATTGGCATCAAACCTTTGCAATGATTCCGGGGTTGAAAAATCGAAATGTTTGTGGCTTAATCCAAACTCATAGTGCCCTAACCAGCCCATGTATTCTTTCACAAATTCATCCTCTTCTTGAAATCGGGTATATCGTTTATGCTGATTCAACAAGGAGTAAGCATGTTCAAGCGGATCTCTGAATAACACCACGATTACAAAATGAGAATTAAGCCTTCGCATTGAATCATATCGCAGAATGAAGTTGTTATTCTTAGCAAGGTAAATTGTATCCTTTGTATCAGATTGCTTTATCAGACTTTGGTAAATCAAATATTGCTGATACACGTCACTTGAAATTTCGTGGCGCTGAAGCGTATCAGACGTAACGAATTGCCCTTTCAAGTGTACCGTCCAAAAAAATTCCTCAAGTGCTTCAACCGTATTGTGGCCAAACATAACGCGATCACCGTGGCTTCTCTCGCGCAATGCCTCATTCTTAGGATTGTAAAAACGCCTCCAAAAGTTGGGGCTTAGTAACAAAGGCATATTGGCATAGGAAAGCGAGTGGAATTGATTTGTATTATGAAGTAATGTAGTCAGTGCTGTTGTGCCTGCCCTGGCCAATCCGCTCACAATAATAAAGCGATCGTTTATGTGTTTGGTTTTTGATTTGAATAATGATTTCTCGATCGCAAATAAACCTTTTGAAATATTGTAGTTATTAAAAATAATGCGGTGAAATAGAATAGACCATTCGGAGTAATCTTTCTTCTTTGATAGTATCTTGACGAGAATAAAAGGAAGAGTACTGCTTGAAATCAAAACAACGTAGAATAAGGTAGAGCTAAAATCCAGGCTGTCGATGGCTATGGCGTTAAACTTCGCGTAAGCATATCCGGGAAGAAGTGATATGGATATGATTGTAATAATAAGTAGGATCAACTTAAGCAGTGTTACAACGAGTTTGCTTAATCTGGAAATAAGCAATCGTTGCTTAACCTCATCGTCATCATCAGTCAACATCGCATCCAACAGTGAGGTAGTATGCACGATTAATGCATAAAAGAATTTCCTGCCAAGGATAAGTCCGGTGATAAGCGCGAGACCGAACCAGAATACTACCAGGTAGTACATCTGTTATTTAGAGAAAAACTTGGAAATTTTCTTAAACGCATTCTTAATTGGAATCCACAAGATTAAGCCAACACTGGCAATCATGATGGCCACTACAATTAAAATAATGGCGATCGTTCCCAAGCCCAGCCCGGGACCAATATATAACAGCGGAGTAAAGCACATAGACATCGAATATGTTTAATATGCCAAATTAGTAAAATTCAAATGTACATGGTAACACACCTTCAATTACTTTCCTTTTTGTTTGGCAGGGATCTGTTCGTAGACGCGACCCCATCCCGGGTAATAAGCAAAAGATGAGTCAGAAGAAACGTACTGCATTTTGAATTTTGTTTTATCGGTATCTCCAATATATATTTTACCCTGATCTGTTTCTTCAATGAAATAAAGCCCATTACTCAATGCTGTGAAAATTCCCTGAGAGCGGGAATCGATCTTTTCACGTTTCATCAATTCAGGTATAAGCAAGCTGGTTGAGTCATTCGCGAAATTATAAACTACCATCGTGTTAAACTTTTCAGGTTCATGAATAGTTTTGATTTTATTAACATCACCCTCGGTATTTTCCCGATACACGTAATCATAAAAATTCTGATTAACATTATTATTGAACACCGTAATGTGGGTAGAGTCGATAATGTCCACATCATGTTGGTTAACCCACATTCCAGTTCTCAGCCAAATAATCTTTCCTGTACCTGGCCGATATAAAAATACAGTATGAATATTTCGACAACTCAAAAAAAGATCTCCCTTCTTCCAATATTCTGAGTCTGTCAGGACGGGCTCAATATCGTTCAGGTGGATCGGATCATACTGCCAGAATCCATACACCAAAGCCGGGTAGTTATTCTCCAATAAAATTTCAGCAACCGATTTTGAAAATAAGATCTTACCGGTTTTCGGATCAACCTTAGTAATGGCATCATCGCGAAAAGGGAGTTCGCTTCCAAAGTTATTTAACTTGCTGTTTAGATTTAGCGCTCCATTGCCAATGGTTGTCGGGCTCCACAGGTAACCTTCATGATCAGGCTCAGTGGAGTGATGAAACATCAGAGAATCATTCTTCCACATTACTTTTGAATTTGAATCGATTCGATATAAATCGTACTCCAGTTTGAAGATAACCGAGTAATCGTCCATCAGGATGGGGTGATTAGTCGATAATCCTTCAATCACCAAATTCTCCTTATGATACTGCCATTCATGTTCAACTGAATTCGATTTCAGGTTTAGTAATTTCAAATCCAGGTAATCGGCATCCGCAGAATAGTAAGAAACCAAATTGTAAATATTCTGATCGAGTTGATTGACGTATTTAAATTTCGGGTCAACTTCAAGTTGAAAAAATTTCACCTTAGCGGTGAGCGCAGCAAAAGCTGCTTTTATATCCCGTGGAAATTTTGAAAAGCTAATTACCGCTCCAGTTGCCGAGCCAAACATCTTACCATGTGTTAGAACATGTGCCACTGAGAACGCAACAAAATTCAGGATCATGATAACGACAACTACTACTGCAAATCCTTTTACTATTTTCATTAACTGTTAATTAAAAGTGAATACATAATCCTCCTATTCAAAACTAATAAAGCATGGTGATCACTAAAGCATACGACTGTTGAAATTCATAAAAAAGCAGTCTTATCAGTTTATCATACTCATTGACGATACGCAGACTTTGTGACTTCCCTGTGACCTTGTGTCTTAGTGGCTAAAAATAATAACGATTATGACCACTAAGACACCAAGTCACTAAGGTTCACAAAGCGAAGTAATGTAAAATGATTTGCGAAACATGGAAACTCACTCAGCTGCTGTAGAATTTAATTCCCGTATTTGGGTAATTCACTACCAAAATGAAACGAATTGAAGGGCTGGAGAAAAAAAAGGGGATTTAAATACATATTGAGGGGTTTGTTAATGTGGAACAAAAATTGGCTATCCTTTAGATTATTGAATAAAAATTACATGAAATATCAGCGTAAAAGTATGTTATTCTTTGCGTAATTTTAGGGTTGATTTAGATTTCAATAGTTGTCTAAATCAGTTCTTTTCTGCGTTTAGGCGGTTACTTTTGATGATTGTTTCAAATGCAGAGGTGGTAAAGTGTATTTAATCTAATTGTTCTTATGTTTCCTGGAGTGAAAAAACATTACATCCTGATTTGGGGGATGTATCTGACATTATTATTGTCCTCTCAGTTGCTGGTAGCGCAAGTAATGCCTGCATTTCAATCCTACGCAAATACACCGTTATACTCTTGGGAAGGACCATATGAATCCTATGAGTATCAAAATCCTAATATTGGCGGGCTTTATAATATACGTTTCCGGTTAAAAAAACCGAATGGATGGGTCGCTACACCCTCGGCAGATAAGTATCCACTCATCGTTTTCTTTCATGGATCAGGTGAAGTAGGCAGTGGTAATGCCGCCATTCAAGATAATTCGAAGCAACTTCTGCATGGTGGACAAACCCACCTGAATGCGGTTAATAATGGCACCTTTCCAGGATTCTTGCTCTACCCGCAAATGAGAAGGACTGGACCTGCCTGTGGTCAGATAATCACTGATACTACTTCCGCTAATTATGGCTTACCTGATTACTCCAATTCAGCATGTCCAAGCAATAACTGGAACCCAGAATGGAGAGAAGCTGTACGATACGTAATCGACAAACTAATTTTAGATTATAAAGTAGACCCGAACCGAATTTACATTCATGGCCTTTCTGGCGGAGGTGAGGCTACATGGCAGTTTATTAAAGATTATCCTGAGTATGTAGCTGCGGCACATCCCATGTCAGCTGCTGGTGATGAGTTTCACAGCAACGGACAAGCTGAGAACTACAAACACATACCACTATGGTCCTCCCAAGGTGCTTTAGATGGCAATCCGACACCGGCTCAAGGTAATACTCAAGTTAGCGCGATCCGAAACATAGGGGGCAGTATTCGGTATTCATACTACCCTACCCTTGGTCACGGAACCTGGAACTCTGAATATGCGCAACCTGATTTTTTCTCCTGGTTTTTGGCCAGAAGAAAGAATCAGATTAGTGTGCTTTTCGAACAGCCCCTTACCTGTCCGGGAGATCCCGTTAACGTAACCTTAGGTTTTAGCAAGACTATCAATACCCCTAACAATACGATTTTGCGGATCATCAATTATCAATGGGCGAAGGGAACAACGAGTAATGTAGTGCTAACAAGTACAACCCAGAATGAGTTAAATGTTACTACTGCTGGTCCATATACACCCGATACTTATTATGGAAGATTTCAACGCGCTGACGGTACCTGGACAGAATGGTCCGATCCTGTATTAGTTGATAACAGTCGCGGACCCTCAATAACACCTTCTATTTCCGCCAATGGAAAAAGTACAACACTACCCTCTTTGGACGGTGGCACTGAAGTTTTGCTTACGGCAACGGCCGCTAAAGCAGCCTACCAGTGGAAAAGAGATGCTGTTAATATAGGCGCTGCCACTCAGGTTGGTTACACGGTATCTCAGCCCGGTGGGTATACGGTTATTTCGAAAGATCCAGCAGGCAGTCCTTACCAGTTTGATTTTGTTCCAACCCAATACCGTGCACCAACGCAAGGATGTTTTAGTTTACCTTCTAATCCCCTTCCAGTAACAACATCTAATGGACTTGATGTACCGGCACCTCCCGGCAATTTCTTTGTTAGTTCAAACTCTCAGAATAGTGTGGTGGTCAGTTGGGATGACCGTTCGGATAATGAAGACGGGTTTGAAATTTACAGATCATTGGTTTCGGGTAGCGGTTATTCTTTAGTTACCATTATTCCGACAAGTGCAACACCCAATCCACAGACGTATACCGATAATAATTTACTGCCGAATACGACCTATTACTACAGGATGCGTTCTGTTAATTATGCTGGTGGTTCAGTTTATACTGCGGTCGCTTCAGCATCAACAACGCTTGACAATCACCCCCCTACTTCCCCTGTATTAACTATACCCGTTACTCTTCGTAGCACTGTACTCTTGCAATGGTCAGGTGCTACAGATAATGTTGGAATTACGGGCTACGATATTTATCAAAATGGATCCATCGTTGCGTCTGTGAACGGAACAACTACCTATTATGAGGCAAAAAATTTAGTGGCACTGTCGGTTTATAATTTTTATGTTAAAGCCAGGGATCTTGCAGGTAATATATCGCCCCCTAGTAATCAATTAGCGGCAACTGCACGGAACTCAGGTTTGATCTACAAGTATTATCACCATGCTGGCCTATCTAGCACAGTCGAGATACCGGCTGCAGGTACCTTAAATAAAATTGGATTTATCAGTTCATTCTCCACATCACCTCGTACGCAAACAGATAGCTACGCCTTTGTTTATGAAGGCTTTATTTTTCTTCAATCTTCAGGTGACTACAGATTTTCACTTCAAACTGATGAAGGTAGCCGGATGTGGGTAAATAACGCTTTGGTTCTTGCCCATGATGGCACCCATACCTGTACAAAAGTCACTAGCGCATCAATAAATTATACTGCTGGCTGGTATCCAGTACGTGTTGAGTATTTCGAAAACACAAACAGCGAATGTTTAACGGTTCGTTGGACACGTCCGGGACAATCAGAACAAACTATACCATCAAGTGCCTTTACAGAAAATGTATCAAATCCTCCATCAGTTGGTAATCCTTCAAATTTACGATCGACATTAACAGCTTACAATCAGGTGGCATTAGCTTGGAATGATAACAGCAACAATGAAACCGGTTTTGAAATTTATCGTCTCCAATCTCCTACAGGAACAGGTACGTATCAGGTTGTTCATGTTGCAGGGGCGAATACTACAACATGGATAGATACCAATATACAACCCTCTACTACTTACTATTACCGTATTCGTGCAATTAGCGCTACCAATATTTCTTCCCTGATCAACATGAATTCGCCAGGGTTTGTTACAACTCCTGCTGCCCCTGCACCACCGGCAATTCCGGCCACACTAACCGCTACTCCTGTTAGTGCAACGCAGGTTAATTTAAGTTGGGGAAATGTTACGGGAGAAACTGGGTTTGAATTACAAAAATCATCCAATAGCTTATCTGGATTTGTAACCATTGCCACTCGGGCCACGGATATCACAACGTATAGTGATAATGATGCATCTGGACATTCGACATACTATTATCGTGTTAGATCAACTAGCGCTGGAGGGCTTGCTTCGGACTGGTCAACTGTGGCTTCTGCTATAACACCTAACCGTTTACCCAACTTCACTGCGATACCCGATCAGACATTGTTGCAACTTAGTGGAACACCACAAATTGTTAACATGAGTGTTAGCGATCCTGACAATGATCCAATAACATTTCAGTTTACTGGATTACCAGCTACAAATGTCTTTACTACTAACGATTACGGACAAGGTGCTCTCTCTTTTACCGATGTTGCGGCCGGAACGTATAACATACATGTAGACGCTTCGGATGGTATTGCCACGGTAAGTGATGATTTTGTTATAACGGTTGGCTCAAACAGAGCTCCCGTTATTTCTGCTCTTAGCCTTGATGCGGTGGCAGTAACACCTACACCTATTACAACAGTTCAGAACCAGTCTATGGAAGCTGGAAGAACATTTACTATGGTATTTACTTTGTCTGATCCAGACGGTGTTGGCGACTTAACATTAAGTCCTATAATTAGTTTGCCACCGTCTCTAACTTTTGCCAATAGCCCTGCACCAACTTGGAATAATACCTTAAAGACCTATACCGTTGCATTTAAACCAACGGTCGCTCAAACTGGATTTTATGAAAATATTGCTATCCAATTCAGGGATAATAAGGGTGGTGTAAACCTTCAAACATTCTCCTTAATTGTTAACCCTGTTGATCCAGCTTTTAAAATTTCGTTAAACTTTGTCATAGATCCTGCAATTGATAATGAAGTAGCTCCTTGGAATAATACTGGCGCTGCGCCTGCTAGTACAACGATTCTCTCTAACTTAAAAGATGAACTGAATACTACAGTAAAATATATAAAGTTTTCAATACCCGGTACGTGGAGTGTTCCTCCAAATAGAGCTAGTCTCCCGGCAGATCCAAATGCAATCTATACAAAAAAGGTAAGGGAATCATTCTTCATCCGAAATACAGGCGGTGGCGGGGGTGACAATAAAACCTTCAGGTTTACAAACCTCAACCCTGCGTTACAATATAGAGTAACAGCATATGCCGCCATACCGGGAACTGTTGGCAATACACGTTATACTCGTTTTACCATTACGGGTAAGACTTTACCGACTGACCCAATGGATTTTGTCCAAGTACTGCCTGATTTAAATGTGATAAACAACACATCGGAAACGAGAACATCGAGTTTCAAATACCCAACAGCAGCAGGTGAACTGTTGGTTAACGTAAGAGGTACCCAAAATAATTCATTCTATTATATAAATGCTTTAGTACTTGAGGCAAGCTACATAGAAAGTGCACCTCCTCCATCACCCTCAGAAGTCGCACTAGAATCGCCAGTGTATAACCGAGTGAACATAATCTGGCAAGACAATAGTTTTAATGAAACCAGCTTTAGAATTTATAGAGCAACCTCATCTACAGGTCCTTACTCCGAAGTTGGTTCAGTTCCCACCAATGTTACCAGCTACTCTGATCTAACAGCTTCAGGCAGAACTACCTACTATTATAAAGTTTCCGCAAGTAACACGTATGGTGAATCTGCTCTGAGTAACTATGCGTTGATCACCACTCCGAATGGTATTCCAGTATTAACCAATCCTGGAACCATTGTAGTAGCCGCTGGACAAATTGTACAAACGAATATTCTCGCAGTTGATCCCGAGGGCGATCCAATGACCTTTACGGTCTCTGGACTTCCATCTTTTGCCTCGGTGGTAGATAACGGTAACGGTACAGGTTTCATCCGCTTTGCGCCATTATTAACGGACGTTGGTCCTTATCAACTTACTCTTAATGTGGTTGATAATTACAGTGCGAGTGCAGACGCACCTTTCTCACTGGTAATTTCAGATCCGTCTGTGAGCGAAGCTGTCTTCATTAATCTTACAGCCTCCACTTCATCAGATGCCGCTGCTCCATGGAACAACGTTAGTTCAGCATCCTTACCTAAGTTTCTTCTGAATAGCACAGGTCAAGCGGCTGGTGCTACTGGAACGATGACAATTAACAGATCGAGTGCAAGTAACTGGGGTACATCATTGGATAACTTAGGTGTAAACACTGGTGCTAACGCAGGGTTGTATCCAGATAAAGTAATCCAAAGCGGATGGGTAAGTAGTCGGACTGATAATAATTCCACGATTACACTTAGTGGATTAGATAATTCAAAACTTTATAACATCACTATTCTTGGAAGTAGAAATGAATTTTGGTTTGCGAATACCATATACAGAGTTACTTCTGGTACGCCTAACTCTTCGGATCGAACCCTGAATACAAGGAAGAATACATCTGGAGTTGTGCGGTTTGTTGGTATAGCACCAAGTAGTGGTAACATAATAATTTCTGTTAGAAAGGATGGCACTTTCGAAAGCACAGCATCAGGTTCCTATGTAAACGTTACACACCGGGATGCTTCAATCAACGCTATGGTGTTAGAGGGCTATACGAACTCAACGCTCCGGGTGCCTACCAACTTCAAGGCAACTGCAACTTCAAAAAGTAGCATCCGGTTAACGTGGTTCGATAACTCTACTTCTGCAACTTTAACACATTCCACAAACGAAACAGGATTTCAAATTGAACGCGCAGAAGATCCTGAAGGTCCATTCACGCTAATCGCTACAACAGCAGCCAATGCTGAACTTTATGATAACATAAATCTTCCACAAAATAAGGCATATGTGTATCGCATTCGCTCCGTGAGAACTACCAACAGTACACAGTCAGCATGGTCGTCTGTCGCAATGGCAAGTACATTTAATCAGGTTCTGTTGGTTAACATTAACTCCTCCTCTGCCGATGGACATCCTCAAGCGTCTTCACCCTGGAATAACCTCAGCGAATTACCGGCAAACATAAAAGGTCCGAGTGGTTTCATTTGGGAGAATTTTAATGATAACGTTCCAACGGCAACACCAACCGATCTCCGTGTTATTTATTATGGTAACGGTGGTGCACGTCCTGACCGGGGATATTATAATGCAACGGGTGCTGTCTATCCAAGTGCTGTACAACTTACATCATACTTATTCCTTCCTGGTGATCCATTAGCAGAATGGAAATTACAAGATCTAGATCCGAATGCAGTCTACGATCTTGTGTTTTTTGGCAGCGAGTGGGAAATGGCGAGAAGATTAAATCCCACAACAAACGAAGCCAATAAAGTAGTTACTGATTTTATTGTCGGGCCGGAAAAGAAATCACTTTCCAATTCCAAGAATAATTCTGAACAAGTAACCTTCTACAACATAAAACCGGAAGCGGATAGCACAATCTATTTTCAATTAAGTGCACACGTGTCTACCACTGAAACCATTTACAATGGTAACTGGAATGCTTTCGAGATACGTTCTTATACTCCGATTAATGCTGCGTTTGATAAGGAAGCTCCAACAGCTCCACAGAATCTGGTGGCCTCTAATATTGCCTCAGATAGTCTACGTCTTACCTGGTCTGCGTCAACGGACAATGTAGGCGTAACAGGATATCAGGTGTTCCGCGGATCGGATTTAGTAGCAACGATTGCAGGAACTACCACTTTAATAACCGGACTACAACCCTCGACAACCTATACGTTCTCTGTTCGTGCAAGAGATGCAAAAGGAAATCTTAGTGCCTTTAGTAATGCAATACAAGCTACTACGCTCAGCGCAAGCGGCTCCGTTGATTATTATCCAAAACCTACCGGTGATCTTACTGTAACCACCACGTGGGGAACTGCTTTAGATGGTAGTGGTGCAAGCCCTTCTACATTTGCTGCAAACAATCAACACTTTATTGTAAACCGCACGGCATCCATTACTTCAGATCTTAACGTAACAGGCTCGAATACCAAACTTATTATTGGTGATGGAATGACGGTAACAGTTAATAATAGTATAACCGGACTGGTCGATGTAAATGCGAATGCTACCTTAGTTGTGAATGCGGATGTTTCACCAGAACTCGGCACCCTTGCTCCTACTTCAACCGTTACGTTTAATGGAGCATCAAACTCAATTCCAGGTGCAAGCTACGGCAACCTCGTACTTGATGGAACGACATCAACAAAAACATTCAGCACAGGTACCTATGTTGTAAATGGCAACATGACATTAGCAGATGATATCACAGTTGATGGTTCTGTTGGAAACGGAACGGTTGTAAATATCTCAGGAAGTCTTATGATTCAGGGCACTATTACGCCTCCTTCCGATAACCAGTTATTAACGCTTAATTTCATTTCGGGTCAAGCGCAAAACATAGTGATGAATACTCAGGAAGATCTGCGTTTGTTCCAGCTTAGAGTTTCAAATAATTCTACTCTCGCTATTGTCGGGGGCGCAAGTGCTAAGTCCGTTACTGTAGGAACATCAGCTGGTGGTGGATTGACTATTGAAGAAGGCTCTACCTTTAACCTTGGAAATAACAGTTTAGTTGTGACGGGTACAGGATCAATTAATTCAGCTAATGAAATTGGTCAACTCAGTGTATCAAAAGCAGATATTGCCATCAACTCAACTGGATCACAAATCTCAAATCTGTATTTTAAGGCCACTGCAGACACATTGAATTCAATACATCTCAACGCTAATGTTGCTGGACAGGTAAACATTGCCTCCAAGGTATTTGTGCAAGAAGTAGTAGATGTTACGAGTGGTCGATTGAATTCTTCAGGAAATATTGCTTTGGTCTCCGATGTAAACAGCACGGCTATCGTGAGCAAGATTGGAAGTGCCGGTTCTATTCTTGGAAACGTTCAGTTTCAACGCTATTTGAATCCGAAAAGAGTGTATCGTTATATGGGTGCACCAGTGTATGGTACTCGCATTAGCGATTGGCAAACGTACATGGTCATTACAGGTCAGTTCACAGGAGGAACTGGAGTTAACCCTTCACTATTCTACTATGATGAACCCAATGGAGGTTGGCTTGACTATCCTGGCAACGGTGGTTCGAACACTGCTACATTTGACATGGGGCGTGGTTATTCAATATTCCAGTATAACGGAACAACACCTAGTAAACTTTTAATTACAGGGCCCCTTCAACAAGGTAATTTCGATTATCCAAACCTTGCACCTGGAACAGACGATCTGTCACCAGATGGTTGGAACTTGTTGAGTAACGTGTACGCAGCTCCCATCGAATGGGATAATGGAACAGGATGGTTGTATAATGATATTAATGGAACCGTATGGATCCGAGATAATTTGCCAGGAGGACAAGGTGGATTCAAGCAATACAATAGTATCTCTGGAGGTGATCCTGATTTCAACGGTATTATTGCCCAAGGACAGGCATTTTGGGTAAAGGCAAATGGCTCAAACCCATCTATCCAAATCACTGAAGACGCGAAAGTAAGTGTTCCGAATGCAGGTTTCTTCCGTGAATCTCCTTCGGTAAATCAATTAACGGTAACACTGAAGAACAGCGTATATACAGACCGTACCTTCCTTCATTTCGCTGAGAATTCATTTGATGAAATTGAGGGAACCCTGGATGCTATGAAACGAGACAATACCTATTTTAACCTGAGTACTCAAGTAGAAAATATTGACTTGGCGATTAACAGTATGACGCTTAATTTCTGCGAAAAATCAATTCCATTAAATCTTAGAAACATAACAGCTGGTCATTATTCATTCGACTTTAGCAAATTGGAAACATTCAATTTCGATGTTGAAATAAAATTAGTAGATCACTTTACAAATGCTTCACTCCCACTTAGTGAAGGAAGTTCTTATGGATTTGACGTAACAGCCGATCCACTATCAGCCGGCTTAACACGTTTTGAATTAGTGATGACTAAACCTGCTGTTGATCATTCTATCAGCTTTGCTTCAACACAACAAATAGCATGTGAGACAACGGCTGGAGTTCCGGTAACATTATCAACAAGTCAAAAAGGATTTCTATACTCAATTATGAACAATGGAAATGTAATCGGTAGTGTTCAGGGTACTGGCAATTCCGTTGATGCCATCATCGATGCATCATTACTTTCCTATGGTGACAATACTATTCAAATGAGTGCTGGGATTACAGGATGTGAGGCGGTTACACTTTCTTCTCAGGTTGTGTTAAGCTACAAGCAGGTATTTGAACCCACTATAAATGTTGAAAGCATCTGCGAAGGTGGAAGCGCAAGCATTACGGCAAGTGGTTCTCCTGCCGGAACACTCTACAAATGGTACGAAACTGCAGAAGCTACATCACCCCTTGCTAGTTCTGAACAAGGAAGTTTCTCAACACCTTTGTTAACAAAATCTAAAAACTATTTTGTTAGCTCGTCCTACAATGGCTGTGAGGGTAATCGAGTTGAAGTTCCCGTTCAAGTTGATCATCTTGATAAACCTACTATCGAAGTAGATGGTGAGCTTCTTCTTTCCAGCAGTACTGAAGGCAATCAGTGGTTACTGAACGGAACTGTAATTCCTGGTGCTACCGATGTAACCTTCCTTCCTGAGGAGGCTGGAAATTATTCAACACAAGTTACTTTAGGAGCATGTATTCAAACTTCAAATGAAGTGGCCTATACCATAACAGCTTCCGAAAAGGATCCTGACTTAGAAATTAACCTTTATCCAAATCCGGTGAAAAGCAGATTGCGTGTCACACTGCCAGACCGATTCAAATCTTCGGATGAAGTCAGCATTTCAATTTACAATTCGCAAGGCCAATTGGCGGGTAGCTACACGAAGCAAGTGAAAAGCCATAGCATTGAAATTGATGTGCAGGAATTTAATTCGGGTCTGTACACATTACTCCTGGAGGCAAACACTACCAGTATCCAAAAGAGATTCATAAAAGAATAAATCATTTAAATCATTCTTTAAACAGCGTGCATGGAAACAAGCACGCTGTTTTTTTGTCAGGTAATTCAAACAAGCACTTCCATTATTTCGTTAGGTTCTTGTAAAGATTTGAAATTCATCTCATCAACTGTTACGTCATGATTCCCGAAATGGACGAAGGGGAGATAAAACGCTAAATATTTCACTTTCTTTACTCCTGTAGCCTCAGCTTCCTCTCATCATTCCCTCAGTCTTTTCAGTTTAACAGTTACGTGAAACGTCTGAATAAAGAATGCCTTCAAGTCTGTTTTCATTTTGATAAGTCCTTAGAACGCGGGCGAAAATCTACAGCTCTACCTCAATTTGCAGTTGACTTCGATTATCCTCATGGAAATAACTTTCATTTGATAACAGTACCAATCCATCTTCCCGTCCAAGACCGTTTGCTAAATCACTGTAATTTGAAATTTTAATGATTCAAATGGTAACCATTGGAATTCTCAAAAAATTACTTTTTTGACAAAAAAATTACATTGGTTTATTTTACAATGTGAATCTGAACTCGTAGGTTTATATCCGTTAAATCGATTGTGGACAGGTCTATTGGTCATTCTGTCGGTTTTTTGGAGTTTTTTTTAAAGATTTAGGTGGTTTTGGCTAATTACCTAGGTTTTAGAGAGTTAAAAAGGTCTTTAATCTAACGTTCTTATTTTTCTGTTTATGAAAAAATCTTACATCTTGTTTCTGGGTGTGTGCTTATCTTTCTCGTTGGCTACATCAACACCATCACTGGGTCAGGCGATGCCTGCATTTAGTCCGTTTACTGCCATTCCTCTTTATTCATGGGAAGGTCCTTACGAATCCTATGAATACCAAAACCCAAGAATATCAGGTATTTACAACCTCCGCTTCAGAATGATGAGGCCGAATGGATGGGCTTCAAGTTCTCCAACAGATAAATTTCCACTTATTATTTTCTTTCATGGATCAGGCGAAAATGGTGGAGCTAATCCTGATCTGCAAAACAATTCGCGACAACTTCAACATGGCGGGCAAACTCACATGAATGCTGTGCTCAACGGTACTTTTCCTGGGTTTGTGCTGTATCCCCAAATGAGAAGGACAGGTACCGACTGTAGCCCTGTTGATAATTACGCCAATTGCCCAAGTAATAATTGGAATCCGGAATGGAGGGAAGCGGTTCGTTATGTTGTTGACAAACTTATTCTGGACTACAAAGTGGACCCCAATAGAATTTACGTTCACGGACTTTCAGGAGGTGGTGAAGCTTCCTGGCAGTTTATTACCGATTACCCAGAATATATAGCAGCGGCTCATCCCATGTCTGCCGCTGGTGATGAATTTCATACTCAAGTCTATTCAGGTTATAAGGAGTATTTCAAACACATACCACTCTGGTCTGCACAAGGCGCTCTTGATACCAACCCTACACCGGCACAGGGAAATTCTCAGGTTTCAAAAATAAGGGACATTGGCGGAAGCATCCGCTACTCTTACTATCCAACGCTAGGGCATGGCGTCTGGAATTCTGAATATGCCAAGCCTGACTTTTTTTCATGGTTTTTGTTGAAAAAGAAAAATCAAATTCACGTCTTCAATGAACAAGCACTTACCTGCCCCGGAGATCCTGTGAGTGTTAAAATCGGCTTTACCAAAACAATCTATCCGAACGGAAGAGGCAATACGCTGGGCACTGGAAACTACGGCTTTGGAGCCGTTGGCAATCGTCAGGCGATAATTAATTATGAATGGGCGAAAGGAAATACAAGTACTGTTGTGGCTACAGGTGCTGCGTTGAATGAAATAACAATAACCACCGCAGGTCCATATACTCCTGGCACCTATTATGGTCGCTTTCAACGTACAGATGGTACGTGGACTGAATGGTCTGATCCTGTCGTTATTGACAATAGCAGAGGACCATCTACTACACCCATCATTTCCTCAAATGGAAAAAGTGTAAATCTTCCCTCGTTAGATGGAAGCGCTGATGTAATTTTAAGTGGCCAGGTAGGAAAGGCTGGCTATCAGTGGAAAAAAGGTGGAGTGAACATTAGCGGAGCTATTGATCAAAACTATACGGCTTCACAGGCCGATTCGTATACCTTAATTGCGAAGGATGCTGCCGGATCACCTTATCAATTTGATGCTGTTCCAACGGAATACAGACCCGCTACTACTGGTTGCTTTAGTCTTGCGTCAAATCCTCTGGCAATCACTACATCAAATGGTTTAGGAGTGCCTGCGCCTCCATCTAATTTCTTTGTAAGTCCTGTTTCTCAAACCAATAATTTAGTCAACTGGGATGATCGCTCTGATAATGAAACGGGCTTTGAAATCTATCGATCGACATCTGCGGGTAGTGGATATAGTCTGGTAACAATTGTCCCTGGTGGGGTATCTTCTAATCCACTTGTGTACTCCGATGTTAACTTACAGGCGAACACTACTTATTACTATCGCATGCGAGCCGTTAATATTTCAGGGGGCTCTGCTTACACAAGCGTTTCATCTGCAAGAACCACGGTTGATACATCCTCACCTACTGCTCCAGTTTTAACTATAGGAGGAACCCTTCGCACCACTGCGCTTCTTCAATGGACTGGTGCCACGGATAATGTTGGCATTAGCGCGTATGACATCTATCAAAATGGATCTTTGATTGCCTCTGTAAATGGTAGTGCAACGTTCTACACTGCTAACAACCTGGCGGCATTGTCAACTTATAATTTTAGTATTAAGGCACGAGATTTAGCAGGCAATGAATCTGCACCAAGCAATCAGATAGCAACAATAGCCCGTAACTCTGGATTGCTCTACAAGTACTATGTTCATAATAACTTTTCAACCAGTGGAGAAATTGTCAGCAATGGTACGTTGACTAAGATTGGTTTTATTTCTTCATTCTCTGTTTCGCAAAGAACACAAAATGACAGATACGCATTTATCTACGAAGGTTTTATTAACATCCCAACTACCGGAGATTATACATTTTCGTTACAAACGGATGAAGGAAGTAAAATGTGGATTAACAATGTACTCGTTGTAGACCATGATGGTCAGCATACGTGTACAAAGAAAGCGAGTTCTGTAATTAATTTATCCGCAGGATGGTATCCAATTCGAGTGGATTATTTTGAAAATTCAGGAGCTGAATGTCTTTCGGTAAGATGGACCCGTCCTGGACAGTCAGAGCAAACAATACCTTCCAGTGCTTTTACAGAAACAGCTGCATCACTTCCAACCGTAAACAATCCTTCCAACTTCCTTTCTACTTCAATCGCTTACAATCAGGTATCACTCGGCTGGACTGATAATAGCAGTAATGAAACTGGATTTGAAATCTACAGACTAAAATCTGCCGATGGGACAGGTACTTACCAAGTAGTGGCATCGGTACCTTCAGCAACAACCTCATGGATTGATAATAATGTCGAAGCGAATACACGTTATTACTATCGCGTTCGAGCTATTAGCGAGAGCAATGCATCATCACTTTTTAACTTAAATAGCCCGGGTTATGTGGTTACTTCAGCTGCACCAACTCCACCTACAATACCTTCTCCTTTAACTGCATCCGTATTCTCCACTACTCAAATTGACCTCACATGGGCAGATGTAACGAGTGAAACCGGCTACGAAATTCAGAAATCATACAACAGCACCAGTGGCTTCGTTACAGTTGCTACAGTCTCTGCTAACATTACTAGCTATAGTGATGTCCAGGCAAATGGTCACTCTACCGCTTACTATCAGGTTCGATCTTTGGGTGCGGGTGGCACGGCTTCCGCGTATTCAGAAATCGCTTCAGCAAGTACAACTAACCGTTCACCGGTAATTGTAGCTATCCCTGATCAAACCTTATTTCAAAATAGTGCTACCGCTCAAAATATTAATATTGCAGTTAGCGACCCGGATTTAGATCCTATCAGTTTTCTATTTACTGGCCTACCATCTTCCAATTCATTTACCAGCAATGGCTATGGAAAAGGAACATTGTCGTTGACCAGCGTATTGCCAGGAACGTATAACATTCAAGTGCAGGCCTCTGATGGCATTGTTACCGTTACTGATAATTTTGTTTTAACCGTTAATGCAAACCGGGCGCCATCTATCTCTGCTCTTACTATTGATGGAACAGCAGTAACACCAACTCCAATTACAACGGTTCAAAATCAATCCACTGAGGCAGGCCGTAAATTAACGATGGTATTTACAATTCTGGATCCTAACGGAAACGCTCAGCTTACGCAGGCACCTTTGGTAACAAACTTACCTGCTTTTGCTACAACGGTATGGGCGGGTACTGGTACAGCCAATCGTACTTTTACAGTAACCTTTAATACTACAGCAGCGAACGTAGGAATCTATGATGATTTATCAATAACCTTCCGTGATAATTCAGGAGGTATCAACGTTCAAACCTTCTCCCTGGTAATTACTCCATTTGATCCTCACTATACCATTGCTCTGAATTTTATAATTGCAGCAACCGATAATGAAGTGGCTCCCTGGAACAATACTCCTCTAAAACCAGCATCTGCTGTAAACATGATCAACTTAAAAGATGAGTTGGGCAATACTGTGAAGTATTTAAGATTCACTATTCCTGGTAATTGGAACACGGCACCGAAGAGAGCTATTCTTCCAGCGGATCCAATGTCTATTTATACCAAGAAGGTAAGGGAATCATATTATATTAAGAACACGGGAAGCGGAGGAGCGGATAACCGAACGTTTAAGTTTACTAACCTAAACCCTGCATTAAAATATAAAGTAACAGGTTACGCTGCTATTCCTGGAACTGTAGGGAATACACGCTATACCCGATTTACAGTAACAGGAAAAGAGACTTCAGCCGGACCCGATGTACCTCAAATATTGCCTGATCTAAACGTAATAAATAATACTTCTGCAACTCGGACTTCTGATTTCAGATACCCAACAACTACAGGAGAGCTTCTGGTGAACATAAGAGGAACTCAAGCTAATTCGTTCTTTTACATCAACGCATTAATTCTTGAAGCCTCATACATTGAGCAGTCACCCCCAAACACTCCTTCCAATGTGGCACTGCAAGCTCCGTTAAATAATAGGGTGAATATTACCTGGCAAGACAATAGTCTGAATGAAACCAACTTCAAAATTTATCGCGCCTTAACAGCTGCAGGTCCTTATACAGAAGTTGCCACTGTTGGTGAAAATACGACTGGATATTCTGATGTAACAACAATTGGACGAAGGACTTATTACTACAAAGTCAGTGCATTCAATACCTACGGTGAGTCTGCTCTTAGCGAATCAGCACTTATTACAACTCCGAATGGAACTCCTGTATTGATCAATCCTGGAACGGTTATATTAAATGTCGGCCAGGTAGTTCAAACCAATATTTCGGCAACCGATCCTGAAGGAGATCCTATTTCATTCTCCGTACTTAACTTACCTTCATTCGCTACATTAGTAGACAATGGAAATGGAACTGGTCATATACAATTCAACGCAGGACTTTCTAATGTTGGTCCCTACATACTTACCCTTAAAGTCAATGACAGCTATACCGCGAGTGCTGAAGCTGAGTTCTCACTGGTAGTAGCTGATCCTGAAATTAATGAGGCTGTTTATATCAACTTCGTTAGCACATCAACAACGAATGCGGCAGCGCCTTGGAATAACAAATCACTCGCGAGTGATGGTACATTGGTTAACAACGTTGGTGTGGCGTCTCCTATGACCATTACGCACAGTGCGACTGCTAACTGGGCCTCTGCAGATAATGTGGGAGTTACTACCGGAACCAATGCGGCAATTTATCCTGATCGGGTAATTCAGAGTGGTTGGACCACTTCACAAACGGTCACCACTACCAACACCATAACATTGAGTGGTCTTGATAATGCCAGGCGTTATAACATAACTATTCTAGGCAGTCGCAACGAGTTTTGGTTTGCTAATACGATTTATCGAGTTAATACCGGGGTACCCAGTGGAACTGAAGTAACTATTAATACCCGTAAGAATAGCAGCGCCCTGGCACGCTTTGTAGGCATCCAACCCAGCAGTGGAACAATTGTTATTTCGGTTAGAAAGGATCCAACAAATTACAATCCAAGTCCGGTTGCTCCCGCTATTGATATTTTCAACCGAGACGGTTCAATAAATGCCATGGTGATTGAAGCATATACTCCGGTTACACCAAGGAGACCAGCCAATCTTGTAGCAAGTGGTTTATCAAAAAGTTCAATACGCCTTACCTGGTACGATAATTCTTCTAACGAAACCGGATTTGAAGTTCAGCGAGCGAACGATCCAGCAGGGCCCTTTGCAACTGTAGCAACCCTTGCTGCTAACATCACAACGTGGGATGACATTGCATTGCCTCAAAACAAAGCATATGCTTATCGCGTGCGTTCTATCAAGACAAGTGCTCCGGCTTCTCAGTCTGAATATACAAACGCTGCCATAACAAGTACTTTTGATAAGATCGTTCTGATCAATATAAACAGTACGACTATTGAAGGTCATCCCCAGGAAACAAGTGGCCTTTGGAACAACCTGAACACATCTCCAGGAAGTATGAATACAGCGGAAGGATATACCTGGTATAACTTCATTGAAAACACCCCTGCTCCTACTCCTATTGGAATGCACGAAATCTTTTATGGTAATGGAGGTAGCACAGTTAGGGGTTATGTAGGAACAAATCCAATCTATCCGAGTGAAGTCATCAGACCAGCCTTTTTGTTTCTCCCCAATGACCCTCCGTCTGAATGGGTATTGCAACATCTTGATCCCAATAGCGCCTATGACATGTTGTTCTTCAGCAGTGATTGGGATCGGACACGCGAAGGAAATAAAATTGTAACTGACTTTACCGTTGGAGGATCTTCTCAATCACTCTTCAATGGTAGAAACAACTCAGAGAGAGTATTCTTCTATGGCGTAAGACCAGAGCAAGACAGTACAGTATATTTTCAAGTAAAAGCCAATACATCTGAAGTTGTCTATAATGGATTATGGAATGCCTTTGAAATCCGTTCATACACTCCACTCAATGCCGCTTTTGATAATATTGTACCGACAACTCCTCTAAACCTGACTGCTTCCAACATTGCATCGGATAGTCTTCGTTTAACATGGAACGCTTCATCTGATAACTTGGGAGTTACGGGATATGAGATATTTAGAAATGGTAGTTTAGTAAGCACAGTAGCCGGAACAACAGCAAGAATCACAGGCCTGCATGCCTCGACTACATACAATTTCACTGTACGTGCCAGAGACTTAAAAGGTAATCGCAGTGCACTTAGCAGTGTACTTCCAGTAACGACAACAGGTGGTTCTGGTGCAAGAGAAGCTGGCGAAACTGCGACAGGCGAAACTGCACAGAAAAATGAATACGCTATCCTAGATAACGCTGTACAACTTTATCCAAATCCGGTAAATGGAGAACTTCACATACGCATTCCTTCAGAATTACATTCTGAGAATAGTGTTGTCGTTTACCTCATCAACGCACAAGGGCAACAAATTGGAAAAGTGACTAAAACTTTGGAGAACAATGTTGTCGAAATGAATGTCAACGATTTGCAATCAGGATTATACAATGTTATGATACCATTGACTTCCGGAAAAGTTCAAAAGAGATTTGTAAAAGAGTAAGTGGTTAATAATCTGATAATTTTAAAGCGAGTGTCTTTTTTAAAAGACACTCGCTTTTTTATGTTACATTATCTAAAGAGAAGACTGGGTTAGTCCGTGAAGAGCTTATAAAATCTCTCTGTCCCTAACGCTAACATCTCTCTATCTCCGGAAGTATCTCCGTAAACACTTATGGTATTATACTTAGATAAGTCAATCTCTTTTTCGATTCGATTCTTCTTCTCAGGACCATAACAATTGCGGCCTGAAATTCTTCCCGAGATATGATCGTTTTGAAACTCCCATCGGGTTGAAATAATCTCCATACCAAATTGATCAGACCAAGGTTTGATCCATTCTTCAGCAGAGGCCGTAACAATGATCATGCGTTGACCAGATGCTTTATACTCTTTTATGCGCGCTAATGCCGAAGTTCTTATTAATGACGGAATAACTTTCAATGCAAATTCTCTACCCTTATTCTGGAACTCATGCCTAGGCATTCCTTTAAAAAAGTATCCAAACAAAATCTCTTTGGCTCTCCAGTTTGGAATTAACTTAAGCTTGTACACCACCAGCAAAGGAGATAAAACAATTATACCTGTTACAAAATTTGTTTTACCCTTGCAGAATTTAATAAACTCTATAAATGTATCTTTTCGGGTAAGGGTGCCGTCAAAATCAAAAAGAACAAGGTGCATCTTCGGTGGTTAATGATTTATAAATTAGAAACCTTTATTGAAATAAATCATTACAAAGAATGATATTACCCAACCCAATACGGTGATGATAATAAACTTATCGGTGAGAAATATCTTGGTTGGAGATCCACTTCTCTGCTCAACCAAAGTGATTTGAAGATACCGCAGCACACCTGCAATAACAAAAACGGAGGTGAAATAGAGGTGTTCGCTACCCAGTCTCTGCATTACTTCATCCGAAATGGTATACATGATATAAGACACCATTATGATTCCCGCTATCATGGTTATACCACTATAAATAAAATTGAGATTGTAATGTTCAACCGATTTTCGGCTTTGCTTACCATCCCTTTCCCCTATAATTAAATCATCCAATCGTTTGGCCAGGGCCATAAAAAGGGCCAGCAAAAAAACCATTATCAAAAGCCATTTCGAAACTGCCACATGAATGATCAAGCCGCCCGCAATGACACGGAGCAGAAACCCTGTGGCCACTATTAATATGTCCAATATGGAAATGTTCTTCAGTCCTTGCGAGTATCCTATGTTAATCACCAGATACAGAGAGATGGCAAGAAAGAAATTGAATTCAAGATAGTAAGCAAGCCCTAAGCCAACACCTAGCAATATAAAAACCAGGATAAAGGCTGTTGAAACCTTTACCGTGCCGGCAGCCAATGGCCGATTCTTCTTTTCAGGGTGATTACGATCCGCCTCTATATCCCGATAGTCGTTGATGATATAAATCGCACTTGCCACTAAGGAGAAACACACAAAGCCCAGAAGAAGGGACTGAATATTTTCAGGTTTAAACAAGGCACCAGCAAAAAAAGCCGGAATAAAAACGAAAAAATTCTTTACCCACTGTTGCGGGCGTACCAATTTAAGTATTGATTTCATAAAGCTTCAACTAATGACATAATAGCTTTAAATATGGCTATAAATCAGCTAACTTTATAATTTGTATTTAATCTGAAACACAGTTATAATAGGCAAAATCGTTACTAAACAATCCACCATGATCAACAAGGAACTCTCTCCTCGGAAAGTACTCTTTTTAGAATTAGGTATTATCCTTCTTTTCACTGCACTACCCCTACTAACAGAATTACCGTATCGTGTAAATATATTTTTAACCTGGGAAGGTGCATACAGAATGTACCTAGGACAGTTTCCCTTCCAAGATTTCGGAATGCCGCTTGGTTATGGATTCTGGATCATTCCCTACCTATCCTTTTTGTTGTTTGGACCTTACCTCATATCTTTAGTAATAGCACAAGCATTTATTAATTTAATTTCTCTCCTGGCATTTAGGGGAATCTTGAAAATATTTGGACTTAGTCCTGTTCAAATTCTGATTTCGGTAACCGTATTGTGTTTATCGTTCGTTCTGATTAATTTTTGGCCTTGGTATAATCATACTGTTTTTGTCTTTGAACTGATTGGCCTTTATTTTCTATTTCATTATTTGTTCAAAGCTAAGAGCATCATTTTTCTAGGCCTCGCTGCATTTTTTACTGCGCTTTGTTTCTTCACTAAGCAAGATGCGGGTGGCCTTGCCTTTGCGCTCACGATTGCACTGCTGATTGCCAATTGTATCGTTGACAAAGAAGTTAAATCCATTATTTTATTCACTGGCTTCTACATACTTTCAATATGCCTTTTCATTCTTCCTCTTTTGAGTTACGATTTCTCCTATTGGTTCAATCATGGACAGCCTCCGCATTTTTCGAGAGTCAATCTTCTCGATTTTCTTACCGCGTTTTTTGAAGAGTCACTATGGATTAAATTTTATATAGGATGCATTATCACGATTGCACTTGTTCGATTCAAGACCTGGTCATCTCTGCGTGAAGATAAATCATTCCTATTATTTACATTGTTGACTTTAGGAATTATGGTACAGGCCATGATTATCCAGGTGACAAGTTTTAGTCCTATTACCGTAAATTACTATTTCCATAGTTTTGCAATTGCTTTTCTGCTCTATAACCTAAGTGGTCTTATTAACTTTGAAAAAGTATGGATTACTGTTTTGATCCTCTTAACTGTATTTTTTTGGCGATCTGAAAATTACTGGAAATATTCTAAACGACTTATTGGAATAGCTTTACCTTCCATTTTTGCTCCACCACCACCCGGTGCTGTTTCAAGATACAGTTGGGCTCCTAAGACGGATTCAGTTAAATCAGAACGCTTTCAATGGGAACTTACTTCTTATAAGACCTTGAGGCGCATTAAGCTACCTGAAAATACTGCTGATGGATTGGATCGCCTGATTGAACAGAACAAAGGAAAGAAAGATCTTCAGGTTCTTAACATGAGCAACCTATCAATACTGGCATATGAATTGGGATACACTCCGGAAAGTGGCGTGAAATATCCTCTTTGGTATCATAAGGGAGTTGCGTTCTTTGACCGCGAGAAACAAATGCTTTGCGAAAATGTTCGCAGCAGCAAATATGATATTATCCTTTTTGAAGACATGCCGGACGTAGACAACTTCTTTCCGTATGCGGTTCGCGATTGCGCACTTGATGAAGGACGTTATAAGCTTGTTGATCGGTTTATTTCACCAACAGGTTACCCAACCGACTCAGTGAGTGTTTATGTGAGAACTTCTCAAGAATAAATCAGTGTATGTAATTCAAACTTTTAATTCAAATTATGAAGTATAGTCCCGGAAAAATATTATCTATTCTCATCCTATCCTTACTATCGATTCATTCCGCTGGACAGAGTACTTCATTCACAAAACTTGGAGACCTTCCTCCAAGGCTTTTTGAATCTTCCGGACTTGAATACACGCGTGATTCAACAGGCCATAATATCTGGACTATTGTGGATAGTAATCTTGCCATACTGTTTTGCCTTGACAGCACAGGTAAAATGAAGAAAGCTATTCATCTTAATAATGTTAACCATGGATGGGAGGACTTATCTCAAGACGACCATGGTAACTTTTACATCGGTGACTTTGGGAATAATTTTAACAAGCGAAAGGATCTTAAAATCTATAAAATTCCACCACCAGACTCCGTTAAGGAAAAAGTAATTACTGCAGAGATTATCCAATTCCAATATCCTGATCAACTCGAATTTCCACCGAAGGCTCAACTGAGAACATTTGATATGGATGCTATGGTTTGCTTTGGCAATTCAATCTATTTGTTTTCGAAAAACAGATCAGTCCCATTCACGGGTTATACAAAAATGTATCGGTTACCGAATACGCCAGGAAATTATACAGCAGAGCTTGTTGATAGTCTATACCTTGGTCCTGGACATAAATACAATACCTGGGTTACAGGTGCCGATCTAAGCCCAGATAAAAAGACACTTGCAATCCTGACACAGGATAAGGTATGGCTGTTTACCTGTTTCAAAGGAGATGCTTTTTTAAAGGGCGAGAAGCAAACCATACAACTAAATCATTTCAGCCAAAAGGAAGGTCTTTGCTTTATGGATAATGAAACCTTGTTCATTAGTGATGAGCGGACAGAAAATATTCTTGGCGGAAGCCTCTATAAATTAAAACTCAACAAAGCGGAACATGACGATTGCAAATGATAATGCTGTGGAGACTTCACAAAACACAACTATAATTCTACCTAATTTTTTAATTGCAGGATCTGCAAAATGCGGAACATCTTCTCTGCACAACTATTTGGCGCAGCATCCGGATATCTTTATGAGTCGTAGAAAAGAACCAAGGTTTCTTAGTAGTCAGGGTATGTCGTTTCCTCTTAATGGACCATTAGATTCTCGAGTAGAGAAGTGGATAGTAAAAACATTCTCTGAATACTCTGATCTTTTTAAAAATGCTGCCAACCATAAAGTTGTTGGTGAATCAAGCGCTGACACATTATACTTCCACAAACACACGATTCCCGCAATTAAGAAATATCTCGGCAATCCTAAAATTGTTATAGTATTACGGAATCCAGTTAAGAGATCTTTCTCTGCATATCAACATTTGGTAAGAGATGCTCGCGAACCCCTTTCCTTTGAAGATGCTTTACTAAAGGAGAATGATCGAGTTAAAAATAATTGGGAGTTGATTTATCATTACCGCTCTGTTAGTCACTATTACGAACCCGTAAAAGCATTTCTTGAAAACTTCAAAGATGTTAAGGTTGTATTCAATGAAGAATTATCCAAAGAACCGCATCGTGTATTGGCAGAGATTTTTGAATTTCTCGGAGTAGACAGTACGTTCAAAGTAAAAGACAGCACCACAAAACACAATATGTCGGGAAAGCCTCGCTCACAATGGCTTCATGAATTTCTATTTGAAGGACATCCCTTGCGTAATTTTTTAAGGCCTGTTATTCGTTTTTTCATTCCGAGTAAACAACGAAAGAAAATATCACTGAACATTCAGCAGAAAAATCTGATTCAAATGAAGATCAAACCTGAGACAGGTGAAATGCTGAAGAATGAATTCCGGGATGAGATTTTGAAACTTGAAAAATTACTGAACCGGGACTTATCATCCTGGTTAAAGTAAACGTATTGAACAGGCCTTAATATTCAATCGCTTCCTTACTGAAGTTTTTATAAAGAGGCAATTTTCCCCAACCATTTGGATTAGCTTTGAGAAGATTTTGTTCAATATTTTCGCGTGATTGCTTTCTGTTTTTAGATTCCAGATCATAATAATTCACCTCTTCTTCTGAAACGTTAACTGCTTTTTCTACAGTAGTGTTACTCAAATAGTGAAGGAAGTTTTCAATCTGAATGTTTTCATATCGAAGACCAAACGCTTTTCCTCTATCCATCAAATCATGATCTTCATGGCCGGTTGGCTCAAGATCTTCATCATATCCACCAAGTTCAAAAAAATGTTTTCTTGAAAGCACAATTCTACCTTCCGTTCCCCAATACGGAGCTTTTTTAAACTGGAGCAAACCATCCAATCCAACACTTTGCATTTTATGATTAATGTAGAACGCAAAATCTTTACCTGTAAAATTATCCCCATCAAGATTACATAGAACCTCTCCTTTTGAAACCTTATGTGCAAGGTTTTTTGCCTTCGATGCGTGAAATGATTTCGGTTCAGTCGTGTGATAATAGTTAACGAGACCGCGTTCAATGTAGGGAGGCAAATTCTTTTTTGCCCATTCATGAAGCTCATCTTGTGAGTTATAGTTCAGCAATACAAACTCTACGTTAGGATAATCTTTATTGCTTTCTACATTCTTAAGAAAAGTTTTTCTCAAGTGAAAGAACCTGTTCATACAGGTTGTGCAGAATGAAATCGTGTATTTAGGAAGTTCCTTATCAAATATTGCAGCGGGTAACTTTTCGTCCTTGTAATTTCTGAAATACTGATCTCGAAAGTCGCGAACCATGCGTTCGAAACGTTGGCCAAATGTCTTCTGCATTATTTCTGTTTGATTCTCCTAACAATAGAACTATAGACCTGAAAAAGTTAATTGCTCTTCTTCAACTTCTTTTCAAAAACCTTCAATACTTCCGGATCATCATTTTCTGATGTTTTAGTATCATGAGGAGCTTGCTTGGAGAAATAGCGGGGTATTTGGAATATCTCTTTTACAATGCGCAGTAAGAATGCTCTTGAAAAACTTCCATCGCGTTCCAGTGTTCTTGCTCCTGTCCATACACGTGCCGAACGAGAACGAACTTGTTTTACTTTTCCATAGGGCATCATATCAAAACACAAACGGCCATCATCACCTCGTATGTTTCGATCAATGTAGCCTGCCTTTAATCCATATTCCTTAACATAACCCATGCTGATACCATAGGCATTCAAGTGAGGTCTGTTCAGGTGTCGAATTTCAGCCACAACATCTTTCGTAAATTCAAAGAAGACGAACTTCAAACGCGATTTTCCTTCGGGTACAAGGAAGGAATATCGTCCATAAACACATACGACATCTTTCTGTGTGAGTTTCTCCATCATCTTCTGAACCCAATCTTTCGGATAAATGCAGTCCGCATCCGCAAGTAAAATGTATTTACCTAATGCATTCTCTTGCCCCCACTGACGAGCAGGGCCACAACCTTGCTTTACCTGAAATAGTGATTTGACGTGAAGCCTGTCAAGTGTTTCTTGTGTGCGGTCTTTTGAATTATTATTAACTACAATGATATCAAAAGGGAAAGTGGTCTGACTTTTAGAGAGTGTATACAGGCAGCGTACAATGTTTGCTTCCTCGTTCCAGGCCGCGATAATGATCGTTGCAATCGGATTAGTTTGATTTAGGACCTTGTCGAGGTTGGTATTTACCTCATCAAAAATAGAAGCCGGAATGTCATCAAGCTTCTCATACTTTAACAACTCCGTATTTATCCAAGAGGGATTTTTGAATATGCTCATAGCAGCGTTTTGTAGATTGAAAAAATCTAATTAACAGAATGTTTAAAATCTGGAAATTGGTTCGAAATTTAGCATATTTTTGTGGAATTGCGGTTAACAATGTGCTAAAAACCCATAGTGATATCGCCTGATAAACAGGTTCATTAACATTATCCCAGACCTTCGTTCATGCTGTTAAATTATTACCGCGATCCAAACTTTGGTGATGCTCTCAATCCCATTATTTTTCACAAGTTGTTACCTGGTTTTTTTGATAACGATCCTACCATTGAGTTCTCTGGTATAGGTTCTATCATTGGTCTGGAGATGGCCAAGGAGTCAAAAAAGAGAATCATTTTCAGTAGCGGTTTTGCCTATGGATCGCTCCCAAAAGTAGATGAATCGTTTGAAATTGTGTGTGTTCGAGGCCCTTTAACAGCGAATGCCCTAGGTATTGATAAGAGCCTGGGGATTATTGATGGAGCAGCGCTGTTGCGAGAATTGAAATTCCCATCTCAACCAAAGAAATATAAATTCTCTTTCATGCCACATTGGGAAAGCGAATTGAAATATCCCTGGAGAAAACTCTGTGAAGCTGCCGAAATCAATTATTTAAGTCCAACAGACGATTCATTAAAAACAATTGACGCTATTCTTCAATCGGAAGTTGTCATTGCTGAAGCCATGCATGCCGCCATTGTTGCTGACACATTGCGTACTCCCTGGATACCGGTGAAAGCTTATCGCGGCATTAATGATTTTAAATGGAACGACTGGACCAAATCTGTCGATCTTGAATATACGCCACACGCATTGAGATCAATGTATGAAGTAAATGATTTTGTCCTGAAAGTATTTAAAGATAAAAGCAAGAATAAATTACCGAATGCATTGTACAAACCGATCGCCAATACCTATACATTTTTTCAAGATGCTTTTCTGACTAAATCATCAATTGAACAACTCTTGAATATAAAGAAAGAAAAGACCTATCTCAGCAAGGAAAACATTCTCAATTCAAAGATCGATCAATTAGTTGAAAAACTGGAGTACGTTAAAACAAAATATGGCAAGCGAACTTCAAATTAAAAATGATAACGCTCAAGAGCGAAAATGGCTATATGTTGTCATTGCGCTTTTTATCGTTTCCAGAATTATTCTTTATCTCTCCGGAATATCATTCGATACGAATAGCATTACCTATGGAACATGGCAGCTTATCGCTCCCGATTTATTAAAAAATAAATTACTGGAAAGTCTTTACTACTTACATAGTCAACCACCCTTATACAATCTGTATGTCGGTGTTGTTTTAAAACTCTTTCCTGAAAATTACGCAACGTTTTTTCAACTTAACTTTTTGCTGCTTGGTCTATTGACCCATACAACCTTGTTTGCCATCATGAGACGGTTGGATGTTAGACCATCAATAGCTTTTACACTTACAGTATTGATGATGCTAAGTCCATCTATCATACTCTATGAGAACTGGCTTTCATACACCTATGTTGTCATCGCTCTACTCACCTTTTCAACGTTATTTCTTTTGCGTTTCCTGCAGTCAGAGAAATTTAGTGATGGGTTACTCTTCTTTCTTTTTTTGGCCCTCATTGTTCTTACCAGAAGCATGTATCACATTCTGTGGTTTGGAGTAATTACTCTTTTGTTACTTATTACCCGATTCAAAATCAGAAAGAGAATTCTTTTATCCGCTATTGTTCCATTCCTGATTGTTTTTGCGTTCTTCTTCAAGAACTTTCTACTCTTCAATACTTTTTCAACTTCTTCCTGGATGGGAATGAGTTTGTACGAGATTTCACTCAGTCGAATAGATAAGAAGAAATTAGAACCTCTTATCGCTTCAGGTGAAGTGAGTCCAATTGTATTGGTGCCTGCATTTTGGTCGTTAGATCATTATAGTAAATTCGTTACCAAGACTAATCCATATCCCAATGTAAGTGTGCTTTCGGATTCCTTCAATCTTAAAGAGGCCAATTACCACAACTACCACTATCTTGAAGTATCAGAGCTCTACAAGAAAAGCGCAATCACGGTAATCAAACATTACCCGATGGACTATATAAAAAATGTGGCCATCTCCTTTGGTTATTATTTTTATCCTGCAAGCAACTATCCCTTGTTGGAAAATAACAGTTCAAAGATGTTTTGGTATAACAAGCTTTACAATCATCTTATATTATGGACAATTTACAATCCGGAAGAAGTTGATCGTAAACCACCTTTTAAAATCGAATACGCATTGTCGTTGAGCTTACTAGTGATTTTATCTTTTGCATTCTGTACAGCAATTGGCCTACATCAAATATGGAAGTACCGAAAATCCATTTTGTTTTCAGCAACCCCCTTAACCATTGTTCTTACTTATATTGCTCTTACAACAGTGTATACTATGCTTGTTGGAAATCTTTTTGAGCAAGGTGAGAATATGCGATTCCGGTTTCAAACATCTACATTCTGCCTCATTATCTTTAGTATTATTATAGACCGTTTCGTATCTCAAAAAAAACTCAAACCTAACAACAGTGCGAAATGAAATATAGAAGTTCGTATCTCATTATAGTAATCGGATTAATCTATTTAGTAACCATTCATTTTTTTATAAAAGAGGAAGTGTTCTTTTCAGAGGATGGTGGTATCAAAATGCTAATGATGAAGCAATATCTGAATGGGAATTTAGGTAACACACTTGTTGTAGACGCCCCATCCTGGGCTTATGAGTTATGGGATCAGGGATTATATTATTTCACAAATCCTTTTGTGTATAAAACACCAAGTGGGAATATGCCCGTCTTCCCTCCTTACTTTGCCATGCTAACAGCACCGCTTTACAATCTGTTTGGATTTCATGGACTCTATATTATCCCGGCATTAAGTTTAATTGCGCTTTGGTTCTTATTCATCAAAATCTGTAAAGATCTTCAGCTAAGTGGGCGTGCAACTTTCCTTTCCATCGTAATGTTAGTTCTCGCTTCATCACTAACATTTTACGCTTCTATTTTCTGGGAACACACACTTGCTGTTCTCTGTTGCTTCATTGGTTTCTATTTCGTTATCAGGACAGAGCTAGAAAAGAAAAATTCTTTTTTGATATGTCTGTTATTTGGCTTAGCATCTGGAATGGCTTTGTGGTTCAGGCCTGAATCAATTTTTATAATACTGTTATTACTAATCTGGTCATTCTACCGATTGCTTATTTCAAGAAAAGCAAGTCACTATTTTTTTATTGCCGGAATTACATTCTCGCTTTTAGTATTCTTTACCTACAATTATTATTTGTACGAAAGTTTTACAGGACTTCATTCAAAACAAATTACTGAACAGGTAAATTTAGTAGAGCGTGTAAAACAGATAGGGTATATATTTTTAGTTCTACTTGCAAAGACTGCACTATACGATCCTATTATTCTAATTGTTATAACCATTGCCTTTATTTTGCGAAAAGAAATCATGCAAGATTTTAAAAGCGGGAAACCCTTGGTAGGTATGTTATTCATCACTGTCGCCTTTTTCTATATCGTGTCCCCTATTATACTGCCCAATACAGGCGGACGAAATTGGGGAATTCGATATGCTCTGGTTTGCATTCCTGTCTTTTACATTTCCGCTGCTATACTCTTCGATAAAATTCTTGAATCGAAATTTAAAACTATAGTGTATGTAGGCGTATTCGTTCTTGCAGGATATGGAATTTTTCAGAATATATACAATGGCTCCAAGGTTTTATACGCAAACTACAATGGCGGAAAAACCAAAGTTATAGATTATCTACAGAGCAATCCATCATCAATAGTATTACTAACCAAAAGTTACCAGGCTGCAGAGTTTGAAGTTTTAGCACCTCAATCACTATTTTTCAAAACCGAAACGAAGGAGGCTCTTGATACTTTTTTATCGCGACCTGAAATACATGATTATAAAGTTACATTGCTTTACGATCTTGGTGATAACAAGTATAAAGAACTGGAATTGAAACCAGAGCATCTTAAAGGATTTCGAAAATTAAAAGAGATTGATTCTTTTGTACTCTATGAGTTAGACTTAAAGGCGAAGAGCGAAGGAAACTAAAAAGTAAGACTAAACCGCTACCTTCATAGAAGAGAATCAAATTGCTAGCCGTTAGCAGGAATTCCTAAAATATTCCAGAATTGATCTGCTCTCACCTTCCAGCTATTACTTTCGGCTGCTTTGGATCGTAGCATAACCTTCTCTTGCGAATTTTCAATTATCGAAGATTGGATTTTATCGACAAAGTCTTTCTCTCCATCTTCTAGATCAATAACATCAGCAAACTGCCTTATGTCTTCAGAAAAACCAGTTGATACTACCGGCAGACCAGCAGCAAGGTATTCATTGATTTTTAAAGGGTAAATACTTTTCGTTAGCGTATTACATTTAAATGGGATAATCGCGCACTTAGAATGCTGCAGGTAAGCTGGCAATTCCTCCAGCTTTTTAGATCCTGTAAACACAATATTTGAAATCCCTTTAAGCTCATCCATTACGATTGGACTGAGAGACACCGGGCCGACTAAAAGCAAAACCTTATCAGCGTGATGGATTGCAGTGGCTTTAAGTAAGTCAATATTTACTCGCCAATCAACATGGCCCGTGTAGAGTATGATTGGTTGTGTAATATGTTTAATGTCATCCGGTCTCTCAAATACTTTTGAAAGTGCTGTTTTAAAAAGACTTATGTCAGCTGCGTTTGGCAAATAATAAACATTGGAAGAAAACTCTTTGAGCAATAGCTGAAGCTCTTTTGAAGTTGTTAGTGTAATGTCATACGCTTTCACAATTGTTTTTTCCAATTCCGAACCATGCTTTTTCACATAGGGAGAAAATCGAATATCGTCTACTGAATAATATACTGTTAAAGCTGGCTTTATACCAGGTGAAAATGATCGTGCATAAAAAGGATTGAATACATTAACAAACACATAGTTCGTTAGTGAATAATCTGCGATTAATCGCTGTAAGGTTTTGTTAACCAAAAAATTATTTACTTGAGATGCCCAATTGTAAATACGTCCACTGTTCATCCAATTAATTGGCAACGTCATGCTTGGTTTTACTGAAAAAAAATTGGGAGGTATATCCGGTATCGAATGAACTAGTGATTCATGACCATTACGGTGATTCGACAAGATCTCTTTAAAAAACTCTCCATAAGTAATGGGATTATCAACATAAAAAACACGATTGTTTCGTGCTAACTCCTTTGCAAGAGAAAACGAAGTTGATGAATACTTATTCTCAACTCTGTCCAGCGAAAACCATATTATATCCATGTGCTTACGAAAGTCATTTTACTCACCTGCTTATCATATTTTTCACAAACTCGATTCCAAAAAAGATAAGTCTTTTCTGAAACAAAAAGGCATGTTTAAATACCGTTAACAAGCTGACTCCAATCAATTTATTGATGTAGTACTGATTGTAAGTAAAACTAATCACAAATGTTGTTAGCATTCCATATGCTGCTCCAATAATTCCAAAGTGATGAATGTAGAAATAACTCAAAATGATATTAAGCGCTGCGTTCCGCAGAACAAAATAGAAATTTGTTTTGGCTTTGCCCATTGCATCGAGCGTTACACCAACTTGCCTATTGAAAGGAATGATGAGCCCTGTTATCATGGTAATTCTTAAAATAGCTACTGTTTCTTCAAATCCTTCACCGGAAACAAAATGCACTATTGGTTCTGCGAATATTATACTTAGCATTACCACTGGAAACATAAAAGCAAACAAGGCTCCTACTGATTTTTCATACATATCCTTGGCAACGGAGATTCCTTCAATGGCAAACCGGGAAAGAAGTTTTGGAAAAAAAATGGTGGACAAAGAAACTGTAGGTACTTCAACAATGTTTGCGATTCTTACTGCCGGATTATAAATGGTTACTGCTGCAGGTGAAAGAATCGCTCCCAACATCCAGGTATCGACATTCCGGAGAATAGTTGAGCTTATGTTTGTGCCGAAGGTGTACTTACCATATTGTGCAAGATCGCCTATCCACTTTCGCGATAGCACAGAAGAAAATGCCAGGAGATGTCTTACATTGATATACGATACCAATACAGAAACAAGAATGGAGAACGAATGCACGATTGCCAAGTGCCAGAGTTCAAATTTAATCTCAAACCAATAGGTAATTGAAACGAAAACAAAGAGCGTAATCTGACGCGCCACGCTTGCATAAAGGTTGCCCTTAAAATTCATATTTGACTGTTGTACGGCACTGAAATGAGTAGCCGGAATAAGCAAAAGTGTGGCCGCAATGAAAATAAAAAAAAGATTCCCCAACTGCGGAGACTTCCACATGTCACTAAGAAAAAAAGAAAAAAATATTATGATTACAATTTGAACAGCGGTTACAACTGAATTGAGAAAAAGTGAAGCGGATAGAATTTTAGTATACTCCTGCCTGTCTTCAACCATGGAATATCGAACCAATGGGCTTATGATAAAACCATTTTTAATCAATTCCATGACAGTGGCCACTGAAATAAAAAGTGTCCACACACCAAAATCATTCTTATCGAGTATTCGAAGAAGGAAGTAGAAATTTACGAAACCAAAAAAAACATTGCTAAACTGACTAAGAAGAGAAAACGAACCTGACTTGAGCCAATATGATGCTCGTAATTTTTCTGTCACAATGTTGTTTTATTAAATTAGACATTCTTAAAAATGTCTGGGCCAATTATAGGATTTCTTCGAGCTTCAGTCCAAGCAATTCTTCCAAATCTAATTTAGCTTGTTGATAACTGTCATTGGCAGTAATTCTTTTGATCTGCTGATTGTCAAGGCGCTCTTTAGAGTTGGTGTATTCATTCAGTGTAATCTCTCCATTGTTGAACTTTCTTTTATCAAGATCAAATTTTGCTGACAGATCATCAGAATATCCTTTCTGAATGTCGAAAAGTTCTTTGCTTGTTTTGTAGTGAAGATAACGTCTCAACACATCTCCACGAATTTGGAGTTTTAATAACCTTACGGCTTCTTCATCATTCTCCAATCCCTGTCGTGCTATCTTACTATTTAATGGAATATCGACAAAAGTACCAAGTGAAAAGCTGAGGCTTATGTTATAGCGAGGATAGAAATTACTTCTGTTGGCGGGATCTGTTTCATCTCTACCTTTTATGGTAAACTCATTCAAGTTACCCTGAAAGCGAAGATGATCTAACCATGCCCATTGAGCCTTTCGAAGTTGATAGGTACTACTCTGTACATTATTCGCTGACATTGCTGTGCGTGGATTATTCTTCCATGCTATTTGCACAAGCCGTTCCTCTATTGAAATATCCTTAGCATTATCTGGAAGTATTATTTTGTTATAGTCTATGGACTGACCAAATGAGATGGCAGCGACACATATGCCAATGAAAGACAAGTATATTCTCTTCATATGCTTTGATAAATTATGAGTAAGTTTCAAATTTATAAATTATTCATGATAATACAGGCTGATCGTCCGTTTTTTCAAGTCGCAGTAGCACACTGAATATAGCAATCAGTAAAATACTTAGCGGCTTCTGATCGGATACATCTTGATAGAAATTGGCGAAAGTCAAAGCAAAGAACCCGCACAAATAAGCAGCATAGAGAGACCTGACCTGACTGTTTTTACTTCTGTAATATGCAGCAACACCAACGATCATCACACTACAATATAAACCAAGTTGAATTGCCAGACCGGGTATACCCTTGTCAACGGCTGTTCGCAAGTAGCCACTATCTGTATCTGCTGTTACGGTTAATCTTTTCGAGATACCATTTGCAGTTCCCAATCCAGAGCCCAAAGGGTTTCTCATAATGTGATGTTGCAAAATACCACGTTTACCATCACGTAAATTCATTGAAGGGTCGTCCTTGTTAAAGGTAGATCGTATGCGATTTGCTGTGGAGCCATAGAATGGACCAAAGATTACAGCCAAAAATATTAAGCCCGTTAGAATGGCCGCCACAAGCATCTTCGGATTATTAAGTGTCATTAGAAAATACAAAGCCACACCAAGGGGCACCATGCCCACTGCTGTTCTTGTACCCGAATAACTCATGGCCAATAATGCCATAACACAAACGACCAACGAAATCAATCTTACCTTTAAGGGAAATTTACCAAGGGCTATAATGAAGCAGAATATCCCACAAAATGCCATCTGCATTCCGAAAACACTGGGGTCTGATAGAAATGACCACTTTCGTATTCTTCCCCAGATAAAGTACAATTCAAACCTTCGCGGATCTCTTCTCAAAAAAGCCCACTCGAAATCTTGCAGTCCAACATACTCTTGGTACAATCCGTAAGCCGCTACAATAAAGGATAAGAAAACCCAGATTAAGGTATAGTTTACTATGGCCTTATAGCTGTTAAAGATTTTATACGTGATGAAATAAATAAGGATTAAATACAATGACTCTCTCAACTCTAACACAGAAAATCCGATACTAAATGTTGATACTGGATTTAGAACCTGGGTGAGATCATAGACAACAGAAATAATAATCATTATCCCTATGGCATTCTTAAAGGGATATTCCTTAACAATTGATCCTGTTGTTTGGAATTTTTTATGAATTAAAATAGTAAACAGGATCAGAAACAGTATGGCGTCAATAATTGCACCTACCGGTATTAACTCAGAAAGGTAAGAGGATAAGAAAAACATAAAATGGGCGTACACCAGCAAAACATAAAACCCAAAAGTGTACCGATAGAAAATAAATACAACAACGAACAGACTGGCTATTAACGCAACAATTCCTCCACCTACTTTAATGCCATACGCTCCAGTAGTGTACGCAATCGATAACGAAATAAAGAGAAGGAGAGCGTATACAAAAAAATGTTTCAGTGAGCCAACTCGAAATATACTTAGTCTACTCATCTGCAAATTAATAACGCGTGCATTTTATACTATAGTATTAAAAGAGTAATGTTTTGAGTAGTAAAAAAATATAAACTACAACAACAAAAAGCGTAACGGACGTGCGTAAAAAGTCTGATCCGGATATGGTTCCTTTTTCCTTTGTTGATTCACTATTCTCTTGCATCAATTCTTTAGATTTTCAGTTCTTTCATTTCAATTCCATTCAATACAGCTCCCATTAATTTTCCATTGAGACTCTTTAGATAACTAATCGATTCTCTATCCAATTGCTTAATGACAGATGAAGCCGAGAACACCGGAATAACCTTATCCACATATTCGACAAGTTCTTTCGTGTCTGAATAATTGTTGAGCGATGAACCTTCCAAAAAGATGTAATCATAATTAAGCGAAAGTTCGTCTATCATTTTCTTAAAATCACGACCTGCAAATATTTCAGAAGGAGAACTGTCACCTTCCGAGTTTCCAATGATGTTAATTCCTTTATGATTGGTGGCCGAAATAATACTCGCTACAAAATCCTCCTCACTCATCTCATGATGTGGATTAGCACTGCCGATGAGTCCACGGATAAAAATACCAGAATCCAGTTTCTTCTGATCAGCACTTCGCACAAGCAATTCTTGCGTAAGGGAGTTGTGCTTGAAATTTGTATCAATGATCAATACCTTTTTCTTCACTAAGCTTAAGGAATAGGCAAGGCATAGAATAACAAATGTTTTGCCCTCACCATTTTTTGTGCTCGTTACAAGAAAAGTGCGTGCTTGTGTTGCCTCAACTTCGAACCTGAGTTTTCGTAAGAAATGTTTGAATGCTTCTAACTCCTTACTCTTAACTGAATTATTAAACAGATAATCAAGATTTAATTTTTTGCCATTAATGAGATTAATTGAACCTGCTAAACCAAGGGCAACAAACTTTCTAAACTGCACCGGGTTCTTTAGTTTAAGATCAATTAACTCTATGCCGATGATTGATAGTATACACAATGCAAAACTGGCCGCACTCGAAAACCCAACAAGTGCCCATCGCTTGGAAGGTTCAGGATACCCATTAGGCTGTCCTGATATTACTAATCGTATTGGGCTTGATGCAACTAATGCTTTGTTCTTTTCTGTATTGTAACGATCAAGAGCTTCATTGTACTCCTTGGTAGCATTCTCTACTTCACCGGCCAAAACGGATATTGTGACTTCTTTATTTGCAATTCCAGAAACACTATTGTTTAGAGTAGAAAGAGTGGAATTAATTGAAGCTAAATTTGCTTCCGCTATTTCCAACTCCAATTCATATTGATTTTTCTTTGCTTCTAAATCCAATCGAATGCCCGCTTGTGATTGCCCTGCTGAACCTTCAGAATTTGAAAGCCGGTCCATTTCAACTTGTAATTCGTATCGTAGATCTGTAATCGTTTTGTGCAGATTTGCATCGGAAGCTCCACCATCATTATAGATCTTTGTTAACTCTTCAATTTTATTTTTTATCTGAAGAATTTTTGAATTGGACGTATTGTTGGTTTGTTCAGTATTTGAACCCGCCAACTTCTTATTTACATTAGCGATTGATAATCGAATTGCCTGAATTTTACTAATCGCCTCATTCCTCGCCAATTCATAACTCGATATTTGAGAAATTCTTGACGTTGTTTCAACTGCATAATTTATAACATTGTTCGATGATTTGTAGCTATTCAATAATTGCGTTTTATCATCGAGTATCTTTTTCTTTTCTTTAGAAAGATTCTCAAAGAAAGTAACCGATTGTCCTGAACGAGAGGATTTAATATCATTATCAAATCGAATGTATTCCTCACTTAATGTATTAACCAAAAAGGCGGATAAGATGGGGTCCTCGGAAGTGTATTGTATTTTTATATAATCAGTATCCTTCACACGGGTTATCACTAAATCTCCAAGCATCTGCCAGTTGCTGTACCCGTAAGAAGTGAATAAATCAAGCAGGCGTCTTTCCTTTGGATCAAACGAAGAGAGAAGCTCCATTTTTTCCAGCTTACTTTTGCATATGGAGATACTTTCCTGAATTTCTTCTGCTGAAAGGGCTCGATGTGTTTTTGGATCAAACTTTCTAAAAGGGCTTGGATCGGTTAGATCATGAAGCATTAGTTGGTAGGAAACCAGACTGAGTACGAGCTCAGATTTCATGGTCTCAATAAGGTTGTTGAACTTCACACCAGCATCACGAATGCTACCACCTTCATTGCTAATGGTGATCTGATCGTTTGTTGTGAACCCTGTTGTGAGCTGAGCTGTGGATTTGTAGCGATTCGGAATACCGCTTGTTAAGAAATACGTAACAACTGCAGCCAATAGTGGTATCAGAATCAATAGCCACAACTTCCGAAGTAAAATCCGATATAACACTATAAAATCAAACATCTCCATATTCAAAGTTACTTTAAAATGCTTTTAAAACATACCAATCTCACCTTCCCTATACTTCAAGTTACTAAATGCTAAGGCAGTAAAACCAGCAATAACTGGTTTCGTGGCAAAGTCATAAGCCTAGATTGAAGTTCGGCATCAGTCAATATTTTATCCTCATTTGAGGGTATCATTATCCTGGTCTCGTCTAACCCAAGCCTCACCAACTCAGATTTGATTACCTTACTGAACAAGGCTGAGCTCCTGGTGAACTCCGGTTTTGGTGAACCCAGAATTGCCACACGAGAGTTGTTTTCGATAAGTTTTGGGACTTCTGATGCTAATGCCTTCTTTGACCCTGTACTCAGTTCACTATCGTTAAAGATCAGTACCTCCAACTCTGTAAATACAGTTATTTTATCGGTACCTTCCCTAACCTCTGAAAGCAGGGATTTAGATTCCTCTATTAGACGATCAACTTCCTGCTTCTGCATTTCCCTTCGTCTTGAGCTATTCCAATAACTCGCATAAATATCTGCGGAAGTTCCAGCTCTGTTACTGGTAAAAAAACAAACCGAGTCGCCATAGGTAGAAAAGTAGGCATCGAATTTCTCCGAGTTAATAGTCTTTCCCAGATTTTGAGGAACAGACCAAGCTTCCCAGGATCCGTATAAACGCTCGCTCACAAAAATATCAGCATCCCCCATACCCTGATGGCCATTGCTGGAGAAGTAAAGATGTTTCTTATCATCCGATAAAAACGGTGAGATTTCAAATCCCTTCGTGTTTATGGTTGGGCCCAAATTCTTAGGCTTCGACCACCCTCCTGTTGATTCCTTAATGCTCACATATAAATCTTCCTCACCCTTTGTATCCTTACCTCTCATCGAGATGAACAAAACATCAAAATCGGGTGACATGTAAAAATTAAGAAATCCGGTACTTTCAATACCTGTTATCGGAATAAATTCACGTTCTGACCATGTGCCTGCCGCTTTCTTGCTAAAATAAATTCCGCCAACCTTCTTAGATGAAGAAGCATCCATCAAATACAAGACGTCACCTGATCCATTCACTCCAATTACCACTGTGTTATCCTTGTTATTTAAACCAGCTTTTCTATTATCTGCCTTTTTCCAATCCCTTCCTATTTGCTCGCTTATCCAAATGTCATGACCTGTATACTTTCCTCCCACATTCTCTGTATGCAAAGCCCGTGAAAAGAATAACAACTTACCATCAGGCGATAGCAAGGGCATGCCTTCTTCTGCTTCAGAGTTTACAGACAAAGAAAGCTTTTCGGGTATGCCAAAATCAAGAGCCTGAGCTATAGCTTTTAGTGGAAGAACGAAGCATACAATTACTATCAGGCGGTTCACCATTGGTGGTAAGGTGTCAATCTTGAAAAATCACTAGGACAGGCTAAAAGTACCAACACGTGGTTCCTGTCATTAAACTGTTGAGTATACTTTGAGGACATCTTTTATCGAATTAAGATGATCAAAACATCTTCAAATAAGTCTAAACACTTTCTTTAATAGACTACAAGCTAACCTATGTAACCTATATACCTACAAATATACCAACTTCGATGGATTTGATGTCCAAAATAACACCTCAAAGATTCCATAACAGGCAGGTAAAATACCACCAACAAAAACGCATTTGCAGAGAATGAGGTTTCAAGTTGGCCGGCTGGCCTTAAATTTCGATTTCATACGATTACGCTAACTTTTAAGAAGTGAATTCTTTGAAATTCGGACCATTTTTCCTGAATCAAAAATGGTTTACTAGCATCAAACTCAGTTTTATCAGTACTCGATTTTATTCATTTTTTTACAATGCGGTCAAATGAAAATTGACGCAATCGATTTCTCAATGAACTAGAGATATAAACGTTGATCACCGACACACGAATTATCTTAGGATATTGAAACTTCTAACTTCTAAAGAGTTCGAAAGTAGTTCAGAGCTTTAGCTTCTTAAAAATTCCTTCCGGAATATTCCGGATTATAAGCATTATAAGACTCCAGATTGGCAAGACATAAATAACGTTCTTTCTCTTCTTTACGCCATTGAAGATAGCTTCTCCAAGCTGCTTTGGCTGGGCCGTGATAGGCTTCGGAAGCTTAAGGTTTTCTGTCATTTTGGTGTTGATGAATCCAGGCTTCACAGTGACCACGTGTACCCCGGAAGGTACAAGCCTGTTTCGAAGACCAGAAAGGTAAGCGGTGAAGCCCGCCTTCGCGCTTCCATAGATGTAATTACTTTGTCTTCCTCGTTCTCCGGCAACTGAACTTATCCCTACAATTACACCAGACTTCCGTTCTTCAAAGTGATTTGCTATGACATTCAGTACAGAAGCTGCTCCAGTAAAATTCGAATCTATTACCCGCTTGCAGGATGCCCAATCCTTTGCTGATACAGCCTGATCACCCAATAAACCAAAAACACAAATAGCAATTTCAGGCTTCGGATTGAGTGCCTCGTAGAATGAAGGATGTTGATCAAAAAGCAATGCATCGAAAGCAACAGCAGAAGCTTTAACCTGATACTTTATCTGGATGTCGCTGGCCAGTATGTTCAACTGATCTGTATCCCGACCTGCGAGGTATAGATCATATTTTTCCTTAGCAAATTGATGCGCACAGGCAACTGCTACATCGCTGCTCGCACCTAAAATTAATACATATGCCATTGCTTATCGCTGTTTAAACTTTGCCCGAAATTAATAATCTGAATCCAATATCTGATCAGACTTTATAAAACATTAACGAACAACGATCAGGCAATTTCAATACGGGTTGTTTTGTTCTTTATCTTCTGACCACTTGTTAAATTAATTACCTCTTTCGCATTGCTACGAACAACCGCTGCATATGAGAAATAATCTTTCACTTCAATGAGTCCAACTTCTTCCTTGCCGAGGTTTCCTATCTTCGATAAGAAACCGACCACATCCATCTTGTTCACCTTGTCTTTCTTTCCCTTTCCAATAAAGAGTGTTACCCACTTTGGCTTTTCTGGTAAGTTCGATACCGCTGGAACTTCGAGCGTTTCGGTATCAGACGGTATGTAAGTCGGACGTTCTTCCTCTGTCGTTAAGAGCACATACGCGGTGCCTGCAGCACCCATTCGGGCAGTGCGTCCATTTCTGTGTATGAAAATTTCTTCTGTTGTAGGCTTCTGATAATGCACTATATGCTTGATGTTCGTAATGTCTAATCCGCGAGAAGCGAGATCCGTTGTTACTAAAATATTGGTGCTGCCATTTCTAAATTTGGCAAGTGTACGCTCTCGCTGATCCTGGTCAAGGCCACCATGAAAACATTCGCTCACCACTCCATACTGTGTTAAGTGTGCACTGATTCGCTCCACCGATTCACGATGATTACAAAAAACTATGGCTTGCTCAGCAGGAGCACATGCTGCTATAAGTTTTAAAAAGATTTCGAGTTTATCTACATCGTCAGAAATAACAATCTTTATAGTGAGTCCTTCTGAACGATTCTCCGTTTTGAGATGATCCAGAATAGTCAAACTCTTTACCCCAACAAAAGCAGGAATATCAATGGCTTGTGTGGCCGAAGTTAAAATCCGCTTTTGTATTGATGGAAGATTCTTTACTATAAAACTCATCTGTTCAGTAAAACCAAACTCCAAGGCTTTATCAAACTCATCAAATATTAACGTATGAATTGCCTTTGTGCTGAAGGTTCCCTTATCAATATGATCGGCAATTCTTCCAGGTGTACCGATAAGTACTGCGGGTGGAACGAGTAAATTATTCTTTTCTGTTTTTAAGGAATGTCCTCCGTAACAACAACTCACCTTGAACGATGTCTTCATGCTTTTGAAAACCATTTCAAGTTGCTGCGCCAGTTCTCTTGATGGAGCTAGAATAAGAGCTTGTGTGTTAGGTTCGTCAGTCCTGAGTTTTGAGAGAAGAGATAGAAGGAATCCAAGTGTCTTACCACTACCCGTTGGAGAAAGTAACAGAATGTCATCTCGCTTTGAATAGGTGTCCAGCATTTCCTTTTGCATGTCGTTGAGAGATGCAATGGACAAATTCTTAAGAATCTCATCCAACGAATAAGAAGCTGGTTCACTCATGACAATGGTATTTTATGGGAAATAAAATTAGAGAAGTCATTCCTCTAAACGAACAACTTATAAGTAAAAAAGGCCAGTTAAGACATGGCCACAGATCAATTTACTACTCTGCTCCTACCTCCTCAACTACAGCCACTACTTCTGTTTCCTTGCGATTCACTTGAAGAACAAAATGTTTATCCATGCTCAACTCAAAAGTAGCTTCAGTCATCAGTTGTGATGCAGTTTTTGATTGCTGTAAAACCTGCAACAAATCCTGAGCAACGGCAGACCCTTTTATATTATTCAATGCTTTTCCGTTAGCAGCTTGCAATGAAAAAGTGTATCCTTTCTTCACTTTTTCGCCAACAGCCTTAAACTCATGTGAAAAAAGTTTGTACTGCTGAGGCTCAGTGGCTGCAGCAGACATCAGTTTAAGAATTACCGGGCGGTATTTATTCCATAACGAAGTATAGAGATTAAGCTCGGTTGGGTACTGTGATCGTAAGTTCATCGTTTTTAAAAAGTTTGAAAAAATAGAATCTGTCTGAAGAATGATTTGTGAAGGGTCGTTACAAAATCAAATTCCGGGCATAATCGGCCGAAAGGTAGTCTTTTTCGCAATGGTTTCTTCCTCTTATGCAAAAGGTAATTTCAATACTGCGAAATCAGACGTTATTTGAGGTGTTGCACTAGTGATTTAGAGCACTTTCTTAGGAGGCAAATCAAAAGCTTGCGCATTATGTTCGAAATTTTGTTGCTTATGTGATCCATCACAAAAGGGTTTATTGGCAGAATGACCACAACGACATAGAGAAACAACTGTTCTTCCCTGAAGTCCATACACATTTCCATTCATGTCAACAATTTCAAAGTCGCCATCTAATTTTACTGAACCGTTATTGTTGATTGTGATTTTTGTTTTGGACATAAGGAAAGATTAATTCGCACAAATGTACGATAGATCATCCCGATCTTCATCAATTAAACAAACCACTTGCAAAGTATTTCATACCCGAGTCGCATGCTACTGTAACAATGTTGTGACCCGGTCCAAGTTCTTTCGCGAGCTTGATCGCTGCTGCTACATTTAATCCAGAAGAAGTACCCGCTAATATTCCTTCCTCTGCAGCCAAGCGCTTTGCCATGATGCGTGCTTCCGATTCTTCAATGGCTTCGACTGAATCATAATATGCTTTGTCCAGTAATGGAGGAACCATTCCGGTTGCAATACCTTCTACTTTATGACTTCCTTTAATACCTTTTGAAATTTGAGGAGCCGATGCAGGTTCTAACGCTACGAATTTCGTTTGCTTATTTTTTGATCGAAGGGCTTGCGCCACACCCATAAACATTCCTGCTGTTCCCACACCAGCACAGAATAAATCTACTGGTGAATTCAATTGTTCTATTATTTCATAACCCAATTTATTATATCCTTCAAACGCATCTTTGTTTTCAAATTGCATAGTCCAATACCCATTGGTCTCTGCCGTGATTTCTTTTGCACGCTCAATCATTTTAGGAATGAGGTTCGGAGTAATCATCCCTCCTTCACTTTGAACCAATTCAAGATTGGCGCCAAACAATCGCATCGACATTAATTTTTCTTTTGCAAATGCATCGGATGAAACTACCCGGAAAGCATAATTTTTTATGGCACATACAAAGGCCATCGATGTGCCCGTACTTCCTCCTGTACATTCAACCACAGTCATTCCTGCTTTTAATGCTCCTCTTTTCTCTGCACCTTCAATGATGGCCAATGCCATCCGGTCCTTGTATGAACCTGTGGGATTAAAGTACTCGAGCTTTACATAGACCGAAGCTGCATTGTCGGGTACAATCTTTCTAAGTTTTACAAGTGGAGTATTGCCAATGGCATCCAGAATATTGTTTGACTGAGACATATTATTAAAAAGTTATACTGACAGACACTAAAAATAGGAATAAAGAGAATTGCTAAATCCAATCAAGCAAAAAATTCTTCTATCAACAATGACCTATAATAACCTTATGTCTCCTTTCTCAAAATCTGAAGTGGTGGCGTGTTAATTACTTCGCGTGAATTAAACCATCCAATCAATACTGTAAGAATTACCACACCCAAACCAATCGCACTTAATTCAATCGGATCGAAAGCAAATGTAATTTCGAAAAAGAATTTAGTGAGTAAGAATCCACCACCGAGTGATAAGATCAATCCGGTTAACGCTGAGAATAATCCAAGCCATGCATATTCAATTAGTGTAATCTTGGTAATCTGACTCGTCCTCGCTCCTATAGTTCTTAACAATACATTCTCTTTGATGCGAACAAACTTACTATTGATCACAGCACCTGCCAACACAACCAAACCGGTGATGATACTGAACAATGCCAGGAACCGAATTACCAATCCAAGCTTATCGAACAAACCATTTACCGTGCTCAGAATCAATCGTAAATCAATTAGTGAAACGTTGGGAAATAACATCACCAATTTCTGTTGGAATTGATTAGCAACATTCGGGTCGTTGATGCGGGTTGTTGTTACAAAAATCTGTGGCGCTTCTTCCAGCACATCTTTCGGGAAAACAAAAATGAAATTAGGGGGATCTTTTTGCCACTCCACTTTTCGAATTCCGGAAATACGAACACGCATCGGTACACCCTGTACATCAAAAACCAAACTATCACCAATGGTAACATTCAACGATTCTTCCATGCCCTCCGATAATGTAACCCAAATAGAATCTTTGCCAGGTCTCTTACGATGTAATTCTCCTTTTGTTAACGTTTCAGAATGAATCAGACTATCACGATAGGTAACACGATACTCCCGGGTTAATGCCCAATCGGGAATACTATCATCTTCATTTGCTACATAAGACTCAATAGATTTACCTTTCAGTTCCTTCAATCGACACGTAATGATGGGCACAACCTGATTCACTTTTAATTTATTATCCTCCATCAATTGAATGACTCCTTCTCTTTGGCTAGGCTGAATATCAAACAAAATGGTGTTCGATTGATTCTCTTGTCCGGTGAATTCAACCTGACCCAACATGCTTTGCTCTACAATATTCAATATTGAAATAATGAATGCTCCTAATCCAACAGTAACCAAAAGTACTCTTGTTTGATTGTTCGGCCTGAACAAACTCGACAAGGAATGCCGGACAATGAAACCAGCATTGTGAGGAAAAAACTTTCTAACGAGATATAACAATCCCATTGCTACAAGTGACAAACAACCTAGTGCTGCTGCCAATCCCAAAAAGAAAAACAAACCGGTTACAAAACTATGAGTTTGTATCCAGGCAAATCCAATTGGGAAAATAGCAATGAGCAAAATGGTTATAAGTCTTGTTTTAGAGAATGGCAATTTCGTTTCTACCGCAGCGCGCAATACAGTTAGTGGCGGAACAAACCGAACGGAGATCAACGGAAGAATGGAGAACAGAATTGAAATGATGGTTCCAAGAGAAAGACCCAGTAATAATGATGACCATGATATAGAGAAACCTATTTCAAACGGAATGATTCCTTTTAAAAAAATGGGAAGTACTTGCTGAATGCCAAGGCCAAGCAACGAACCAATGATACTTGCTATAATACCCAAAACAAAAATTTGTACGAAGTAAATATTAAACGCCTGCCAACCCGAGGAACCAACACATCGCAGTACGGCTACCTCATCGCGTTTTTCCCGAGCATAGATGTGAACAGAACTGGCTACACCAATACATCCTAATATCAATGCGATAAACGCGAGCAATGAGAAGAAACGATAAATAGAAAGAAAGCCTTCGCCCAATCCTTCTTTTCTTTCCTGAACCGTATCGTACGAATGGCCAAACTTCTTTAAGAGCGGATCAAGCTCTTTAATCGTTTTATCAAGTTGTTTCTCATCATCAATTTTAAAGAAGTTTTTGTAATTCACGCGACTACCAAACTGAACAAGCCCCGTTGAATCAAGCTCACTCATAGAAATGTAAACCGAGGGGGTGAACGATGCCATAATGCCACCACCTCCCGGAATTTTAGTAACTACTCCTGCTACTTTAAAAACACTTTTACCAACACGAATGGAATCATCTGAACTTACCTCATACTGCGTGGCAAGTGTTTCATCCATCACCGCTATTTTTCCCTTCGTGATTTGTGAAAATGCTTCCGCGGGTTGTGTTTCAATTTTCCCATAAAATGGAAAAGGTCCCGAAATCGCGACTAACCTGATCAAGCGCGATTGTCCGTTGTTTAAGAACAACACCATCGAAGCCATATCTACCTGTCCGGCTTGTTCAAGTTTTGTTGAATCGAAAGCGGCAACAAGTTCTTTGTTAAATTTCTTATCACCATTAATGACAAGATCGGCACCAATTAACTCCTTGGCATTTCGATCGATATCAGTTTGTAATGTATTGTTGATTGAATCAAGTGCAACAACAGCTGCAATACCAGTCACCAGCGAAGCAGCAAAAAGAAAGAGTCTTGAAAAATTATGTCTGGCATCGCGCCACGCCATCAACCAAATCCATCGGTCTTGGAAGATGGAACGGGTATTGCGTTTTATCTTGATGATGTATTCAATCATGTGGAGAGTTGAAGTTCTAAGTGCTTAAGTTGTACGTGCTTTGGTTTTCAAGAAATCACAAATCACTAGTCAATAATCAGTATTGCGCCTTGCTAATGGTCAACGTTTCCTCAACCAGTTTTCCTCCCTTCATCCGCAAAATGCGTTGAGTTCGTTGCGCGAGTTCAAGATTGTGTGTAACCAATACTAGTGTGGTGCCTTGTTCCTTATTCATGTTAAATAGAAGTTCGGTCAGGTTTACAGCATTCTCCTCATCCAGATTGCCTGTAGGCTCATCCGCGAATAATATTTTCGGATTGGTGATAAACGCCCTGGCCATTGCAACCCGCTGTTGCTCACCACCCGATAGTTGCGAAGGATAGTGTTGAATCCGATCACCTAATCCTACACGATTCAATAACTCTTTTGCCTTCGGTGCTACATTCTTTTCTCCCCGAAGTTCAAGTGGCACCATTACGTTCTCCAGCGCTGTTAAGGTTGAAAGTAATTGGAAGTTCTGAAACACAAAACCCACAAATTGATTCCGCAGATAAGCACGATCATCTTCATCAATAGCATTCAATTTGAAGTTCATCAAGGATACTGTACCCGAGGTGGCTGTGTCTAATCCGGCACAAAGGCCCAGCAAGGTTGTCTTGCCACTTCCGGAAGGCCCAATGATGGCAACAGAACTTCCTTGCTCTACCGAAAAGGATACATTATCTAAAACGGTAAGCTCTTTATCGGCTGAGCGATATATCTTCGTGAGATTTTCGGCTTGAAGTACGATTGTTGACATGGTTTTTGTTAAATCAATTATGATGGTAAAGCGTTATTATGCTAAAATTGTTTAAGTAAAGACGAAAACACAACTGAGTTTATACCTATGGTCGTAAAAAAGATACTTATTATTCTATTCCTATCCATCTTTCAGGTAGCTCCAAGTCCTAAAGTAATTCTTTTTTATGGCGATAGCTTAACGGCAGGCTATGGACTTTCTACCGAAGAGGCCTTCCCAAACCAGGTAGAGAAGAAGTTGAAAGAGAAAGGCAAGACCGTTAAAGTAGTAAATGCGGGGCTAAGCGGAGAGACCTCTGCCGGAGGTTTGTCCAGATTAGATTGGGTATTGCGCCAACCGATTGACATCTTCATTTTAGAGCTTGGCGCGAATGATGGGCTGAGAGGTTTGCCTTTAGACCAAACCGAAACTAACCTTCAAAAGATCATTGACAAAGTGAAAGTCAAGAATCCAAAAGTAAAGATTGTGATTGCCGGCATGATGGTTCCGCCTAATATGGGACCAGATTATACAACCAAATTCAAGAAGGTATTTCCCACACTGGCGAAGAAGAACAATGCATCACTCATACCTTTCTTGCTTCAGGATGTTGGTGGAATTGAAAAGTTAAACATTGCCGATGGTATTCATCCGAATGCTGAAGGACATAAGATTGTGGCGAACACCGTAATCAAAACAATCGAGCCGCTACTCTGATGTAGTCGCAAAAGTTTCTCAATAATTTCGGAACAATTAATTTAGGCCCATGGTAAAAAGATTACTTCTCTTGTTCATTCTTGCGATGTGCGTGCATTCACTTTATGCTCAACAAAAGAATGAACTTCGAATTATCGCTTACTACTCTGCCGGTCCTGAAAAAGTGCAAACCATTAAAGCGGAAAAATTAACCCACATCATCTTCAGCTTTTGTCATTTAAAAGGTAATCGTTTAACAGTAGACTCAAAAAAGGATTCAATCACTATTCAAAACCTTGTTCAGCTAAAGAAACGCAATCCTGATCTTAAAATAATTTTATCTCTTGGTGGTTGGGGTGGATGCGAGACCTGCTCTCCCGTTTTCTCTTCTGCTCAAGGCCGCAATGAATTTTCAGAATCTGTTCTTCATCTGAATCAATATTTTAAAACCGATGGTATTGATTTGGATTGGGAATATCCATCCATCGAGGGATTTCCGAATCATGCCTATTCATCGAATGATAAACAGAATTTTACTGAACTGATAAAATCCCTTCGAAAAACGTTAGGAGAAAAATATGAAATTAGTTTTGCCGCGGGTGGTTTTCAGAAGTTCCTCGAAGAGTCTGTCGATTGGAAAACCATTATAGAGTATGTTGATCGGATAAACTTAATGACATACGACCTTATCAGTGGATACTCAATTCAAACCGGGCATCATACTGCTTTGTACTCAAGATCTGAGCAGCATGAGTCAACCGACAATGCCGTAAGTTACCTTATCAAGTCAGGGATTCCGGCAAACAAACTTGTTATTGGATCTGCCTTTTATGGAAGAATGTGGGAGAATGTTGCAAACATCAACAATGGACTTTATCAATCAGGAAAATTCAAGTCCTTTATTGACTACAGTAAGTTGCAAGAACTAACAGAAGCGAATGGGTTTATCACGTATTGGGACGAAAAAGTAAAAGCGCCTTATTTATACAATGCTAAAGAAAAGCTTTTTGTTACCTATGATAATATCCAATCGATCGAATTAAAGACCAATTATGCGATTGATCATCAGCTTGATGGCATTATGTTTTGGGAGCTTTCGTTGGATCGCGAAAAGGATGGATTGCTGGATGCAATTTATGATGTTAAAGTGAAGCGAAATTAGCACTATTGAGTTTGCATCATCGAGAATAAAATTCTCTTCTCCCTAAAATATTGCACAGCCACTTAATCAGTGTAATTTGATTTTTTAAACATCAATTCATTTCACACATTTACACCATGATGAATTTCAACTTTAGCAAATCAAAAAGTTTTGCCATTGATCTTGGTAATAACAATACATTATTGACGGACAAGGATAAACTGTTGTTATCAGAACCATCGTATATCGTGCTGAATGAAAATAGTACAGTAAATGCCGTAGGTGAAGCAGCGTATAATATTTTTGAAAAAAGTCATGAAGCCCTTCATCCTATTAAACCCTTGCGCGGTGGCGTTATTGCCGATTATCAATCGGCTGATAAAATGATCCGCTCGTTAGTTGATAAAGTCTATACGAAACACTTTTGGCAAAGCGGTTTTGATACCATCATTACCGGAGTTCCGTATCACACAACATTAGTTGAGCGAAGAGCCTTTCGCGAGGCACTTGATCAATTCAATGCACGGAAAACGCTTATGCTTTACGAACCACTTGCAGCAGCTATTGGAATGGGATTGAACATTCGCGAGCCAGAAGGAAAATTAATTGTTGATATCGGAGGTGGTATAACAGAAGTAGTGATTGTATCACTTTCTGGTGTAGCGGCTTTTCAATCACTGAAAGTAGCGGGCGATACCTTTGATGAAGCCATTCGGGATTATTTCAGAAGAGAACATAATCTTCTTATCGGCATTCGCACAGCGGAACAAGTGAAGAAAACCATTGGCGGAGTTTATCACGAAATAGAAAATGTACCCGATCCTATTTACGTAAGAGGTAAATCGTTAGAAGAAGGTATACCCGTTAGCAAGAAGGTTTCATACCATGAAATCGTGAATGTACTTTCCAAACCATTTGATGAAATTGAGGCAGGTATAATTCATACTCTACAACAGTGTCCGCCCGAATTGGCTTCTGACATTTATAGTTCGGGGATTTATCTTACCGGAGGCGGAGCGCTTTTGCACGGCATCAAAGAACGCTTGGAAAAATCAATTTCATTGCCTGTTCATATTGATGAGTATGCCCTTCTCTCTGTGAGCAAAGGTATTTCGACAGCCTTGCGAAATCCGAAACAGTTTCAGAGTGTGTTGATGAACTAGCATTCGTCATGACCAACAATAAAGTTTATACTAATCTAAATGATGATGAAACATTTATTTGATGTCATCAACTAAAATAATAACCGGCCTTTCACTCACTTGAGTTGATACTGTATTTTCTTTTATTGAAAGCACAGATTGAGTTCCGTTTATTTCACCAGGCGTCAACTCTATTTTCTTAGCTGTTGCAGGCGTTCCCTCAAGTTTCAGTTTGTAAGACGGCACAATGTAGTTCACTTTAGTCTTTGCCCACAAAATATATGCACCTTCTGAACTATTCACATCCTTGAATTTATAAATCAAAACTTTTGGATCACTTGAAGTTTCTTCGCCTATGAATTTCATATTTGTTAAGGAGTTCTTCAGTGTATAAACATAGTACCACGATTTCTTAGGCTGCCAATCATCTTTTGGTCCAATCAATCCGCTGGATGCAAACCATCTGCCACTGGCAGGATTCACATCGCGTAACATATACATTTGGGCGCGATCAACACCGGCTGCAGCGAATGCAAGGTAGGCACGCACCAGCCACTGCCCCTGAACTTCTTGAACATCATTCGGACCAATGATGGCTGGACACAAAGGAGAACTCGGATTGGTATCCCAACCAAATTCTGAAATCCAAACTTCAACGTTGGGAAAGTGTTCATCTCTGTAGTCAACTATCGCTTTCATCTGTCCTTTAAAATCGTCTTCCTCCGGACTTTTCGGTGGTCCTCCCCCCTGCGCATTCTTTCCATTTTTCCAGGAGTAGTGATGGACGTTTATAACATCCGGGATAAATGAATTATCAGGTCGATTATTTTCAAACCAATATTGAATCTCTTTGATCCAATCTAAATCGATACCCGCACTACCCCCCATTACAAATTTAATTTGCGGATCAGCTTTTTTCGCGCCAAATGTCTTCGTGCCTTGAACCATTGTTCCACCATGGCCATCGTAATTTGCACTCGCCATCGCTGCATAATCCTGCGGACGAAATTCCGCTTCCGGGCCAAGCCAATATTTGTTAGGCTCATTCCAATCTTCTATGTAATGAACCAAATCCAAGCCGCTCTTAAATTTTTGACTAGAATCCAGCGTGAGCTTATCTACTGAAACCGTAGTGCGACCATACCGCGCAGCAAATTGAAACAGGTGATGCGCCTTTGCCTGGTATGAGTTGGGATCATCTGCTTTTGCTCCACTTTTATCAAGCGGCTTGTTATCAAACGGAAAATCTTTTCTTCCCTGAAGCCAGTTTACATTACCTTGAATGACAGGCGATATCTCCAAACCTTCGGCTTTCACTGTCTTATAATAAGTATCAAAATTCCAACCGCCTTCTGCACCCCAACTTGGTGCCCACTTCATCTTATTCTTTGGATACCCTTCGTAAAACTTAGGTCCTCCTTCATCCCATTTCCAATTGTGATACTCACGGATAAAGCCCACAGCTTTTGCTTTATCAAGAGGATCATCAACAAAAGCATTTGCTCCAATAAATTTATCCACTGTGATGATGCTGGCTTGCATGGGCTCCAATGTTGTTGCTGAAATTGTATTGGATAGTATACTGATATTACCTTCATTGTCAATTGCTTTAATAGCAAAGTAATAAATCGTTTGGGGTGAAAGATTTCTTACCAAATAGGATTGAACTGTTCCTGAAAAACGTGGCTCAGGTTCACCATCAACAGGCTTAGCCTTTTCAAAATCTTCTGATCCAACAATCGGACTCGTACTGTATCGAATATCATACTGTGTAGACGCACCCATGTTTCCATCATCTCCTGTTGCTGTCCACAGTATTTTTATCGAACGATCAGTAATCACATTTACGCGGAGATCCTTAATGGCTGAAGGTTGTCCTCCATCGGGTAACATACATCCATACAAAACAACTTCTGATATGTTGGAACTACCTGTCACACGCGTAAAGCGAATGTATTGAGTGGTGACATCAACTGAATGGGCATTCCAGGTCTGATATTTCTTCAAGCTATCGCCAGCAATAGTAGTCCAATGACCAGGTGCACCCGATTCTACTTTAAAAAATCCTTTATTATTTACATCGCGTAAATAGATTGAAGATATTTTGGCGGGATTCTTTAAATCGATAAACACACTTGCCGGATGACTGGTCTTTGCCCAGCCCGGGAACCAAACCGTTTTAGGACTTCCCCCATTTTTACTTGAAGGGTCACCAGCAAGTTCCTGTTCATCTATTAACGCAATCGGATTACCGATACCTTTTTCGTTTATGATTTTGACTTTGCTTAAATCAAGTTTGGCAGGACAAGGTTGTGCGTAGCAGCTACATAACAAAACACAACTAAACAATACACACAGCAATCTCATCTTACAATTTAAAAAGTTAATACTACGTGAACAGATTAATCCGGAAGATTCCGTAGCATGAAATCGCGCACATTGCCTCCCATAATTTTTTCAATATCCTGTCGGCTAAATCCTTTCTTCAAAAGCGCGTTAACAATTAAAGGAAATCCATTAATGTCATAGCTGGTAATCGTTGCTCCATCAAAATCAGAACCCATTGCTACTTTATCCACGCCAATTTTGTTTGCTACATATTGAATGGCTTTCGCTGTTGCTTCGATATCTGTTCCGCAGACCGCTGTCTCCCACATACCGATTCCAATCAGTCCATTGCGTTTACCAATTTCAATAATCTGTTCGTCAGAAAGATTTCGAATATTATCGCAAGTACCCTTTACTCCTCCATGTGAAAGAATGACAGGTCCTGATGTCGAAGCAAAAATATCGCTCATCGCCTTAGGAGAAACGTGTGCGATGTCAATAATGATATGCAGGCTATCCATCTTTTTAATGATTGCCTTTCCTTTTTCTGTAAGACCTCCCTTGTCGACACCATGTGCTGAACCAGCCCATTCATTATCGAAGAAGTGCGTGAGACCAATGTAGCGTACGCCTGCTTTATAGAATTCCTCCAGGTTTTGAAGATCGTTCTCAAGACATTGAGCACCTTCTAATCCTAACATACCGGAAGCTAAGCGATGGTTTGTTTTGCGATCCGTAATAAATTGTTGAAGTTCCTTCTTGTTGGTGATGACCCGAAATTCACCGTTACTATCTTCGGCAAACTCATGCAGTTGTTCACATTGATGCAGTGCCCGCGATTTAATACTGAACCAATCAACTGGAAGCTTTAGTTGAGCAAAACTAAGCAATGCAATCTGATCGGTGTCACCACTGTTTTTATCATAGTTGATACCTCGTGGAGTTTTGCTCACAACCGTAAACACCTCAAATGCTGCATTGGCTTCCTGCATCCTTGGCAAATCAACATGACCATTGTCATGGCGATCAAGAAAATTGCGGTCCCACAACAAAGCATCACAATGAAGGTCGGCAATGAAGGGAATTGAATCGTACCAACTTACCTTATCAGATGCCGAAGCACTATGAATGACTTTATTCATAGACTTGTCAATCATTCCCGGAGCAATACTAAAAAAGGCAATCGCCACGATGACTAAAATGATGAGTGTGATCCAGAGTATCTTCTTTACCATTTTCAATTCTTAAAGCTCTTAACAGAATCCTAAAGTTAAGAATAACATAACAAAGTCCTTTAGATCGATTGACTTATAGAAAAGAAATAGGAATATCATTTCTTATTATCGTTAATTACAAAGAGGAATTGTAAAACCACAACGATGGAGGATGTAAAGACATCTGTAGAATTATGGGACATTCAGATATTAGAACCCGTAACGGTGGTTACGGATCTTTTGGTATCAGTCGTTTGCTTGTATGCCTATTTCAAATTACGAAAGCTAAAGACACAGTCAGCGGCAGTAAAACTATTTGCCTATTACTTCCTTACCCTGTCTCTGGCAACTGCATCTGGTGGTATTGTTGGGCACGGACTTCAGAACACACTTGGCTTTGGCTGGAAAGTACCAACCTGGATTATCAGCATGATCTCTATCACCTTTATTGAGCGAGCTGCTATCATTCATGCAAGGCCGCTTCTCTCAAAACGCACTACTCGCTTTTTTTTAACCTTTAATATTGTTGAGCTCATCACGATGGTGGTGGCCGCGATATCCACATTAAATTTCTTACTGGTAGAAGCACAAGCCGCTTTTGGGCTGTTGGCCATTGTATTTTCATTCGAACTTTACATTTTCATAAAGAAGCGAAACGAAGAAAGTAAAATATTATTAATTGCAGTTGGGGTTTCTGCTCTTCCTGCTATTGTACACCTCTCAAAGTTTTCAATCGATCGATGGTTTAATTACAATGATATAGCGCATGTATTGATGGCGGTTGCTGCCTATGTGTTTTATCTTGGAGCAATAAAAGTTCACACCATACACAGTGCTTCGAACAAGTCCGAATAAAAACTCATGATGAAACACACAAAGCATATACCCTATCTGAATTGAGAATGAATGAAACAATAAACTTGATATTTAGTTTGTAACGTTCTATCATGGAGAATTCAGAAACAGCAACAGAACTATTAGGTATTCGAATTTCGGAACCTGTAACAGCCATTACTGATCTTCTGGTATCGGCAGTTTGTCTTTATGCCTTTTTGAAATTAAGAAAATCAAAAAGCAAGTTGCCTGCCATCCGGTTATTTTCCTATTATTTTTTAACGATGTCCATTTCAACTGCCTATGGAGGTATTATCGGACATGCGTTTATTCATGCGCTGAGTTTTGGATGGAAGGTGCCCACGTGGATCTTGAGTATGTTCTCTATCGCACTGATTGAACGGGCTGCAATCTTTCATGCACAGCCACTTATTGAACCGCGCATTGGACGCTTTTTCTCAGCCGTAAATATTATTGAACTAATCACCATGCTTGTCGTGGTACTCTCAACGCTGGACTTTTTCTTTGTAGAGGCTCACGCGGCCTATGGACTTCTTGTAGTTGTATTCTCGTTCGAGCTTTTTATTTATAGAAAGAAGAAAAATGAGGAAAGTAAATTACTCTTGATTGCCGTTGGGATCTCAGCGATTGCAGCCACAGTGCATCTTTCACAATTCACACTACATCGTTGGTTCAATCACAATGATTTTGCCCATGTATTGATGGCAACAGCAGCATACGTATTTTACCTCGGAGCCAAACAAATTAAAACGATCGAAAAGTCTCCTAAGCTTTAATTAAAAACAAGGTATATTTACTATCATGAAATATTCCAAAATACACCTTGTCTTATCACTGTTCATCATCTTGGTTTTTACCAATTTTAAATCTGGCAGCGATTCAAAATGGCGATCACTTTTCAATGGTAAAGATTTTAAAGGTTGGGATACTTATCTCGGTCCTGCCTACAACCAAGCAACTGAAAAATTTGAAGGTAATCCTGTTGGATTAAACAGTGATCTTAATCATGTTTTCACTGTTGTGAAAGAAGATGGAAAAAAGAGTATTCGCATTTCCGGTGAACACTTTGGAGGTATCTCTACTAAAGAAGAATTTGAAAACTATCATCTGCGACTTGAATTTAAATGGGGCACATTAAAATGGGCACCTAAAAAAGACAGCAAGAGAGATAGCGGAATACTTTATCATGCTGTTGGCAAACATGGAGCCGATTGGAATTTTTGGATGCGTTCGCAGGAGTTTCAGATACAAGAAGGAGATTGTGGAGATTATTGGGGAGTGGCTGGAGGTCTGTTTGATGTGCACGCCACTGTTAAAAATGAAAAGGATTATATCTACGATCCAGCAGGGCAATTATTAACCTTCAGTGAAAAAAGTACAACTGGAAGACACTGCATCAAAAATCCAGATGCCGAAAAACCAAACGGGCAGTGGAACACAGTTGACATCTATTGTTTTGGTGGCACCACAATACACGTGATGAACGGTGTGGTGAATATGATTCTGTACAACTCCCGTCAACAGGAGGGTGATCAGGAATTACCATTGACGAAAGGTAAAATTCAAATTCAATCAGAAGGTGCTGAAATTTTTTATTCGAATATCCAACTCGAATCTATTGAAAAACTTCCAGAGAACTTGATGGGTCTTCAGAAATAATTGATCACTACCTTGGCGACACTCAAGCTTGATCATTTCAACTTCCATTCATTTTACTAAATTGAAAGTTGAATCTCATCCACTATGAAATATATATTCTTTGTCACTGCTCTTCTTCTCGCAAGCCCATTTGCAATAGCACAATCCAAGAAAAGCCAGCCCGATCTTATTCTCATCAACGGTCATGTATGGACCAGCATAAACTCAACTTCCTTTGCAGAAGCAATCGCCATTCAAGGTAATCAGATCATACAAGTAGGTAAGTCTGTTGATATCAGGAAACTTGCTGATAAAAATACACAGGTTGTCGATTTGAAAGGAAGATTGGTAATTCCAGGTTTCAACGATGCGCACATTCATTTTCTAAATGGATCGTTGGGATTATCAGAAGTGGAATTAACAGGAGCTGATACTATTGAAGAAGTGCTCAAACGCATTACTGACTTTGCGCGTGAGAATCCCGAAAAAAAATGGATTACAGGAAGAGGTTGGCAATACACCATGTTTACCGGAGGATTTCCCTCGAAGGAATTATTAGACAAGGTAATCAGCGATCGTCCTATCTGGATTCGTGCCTATGACGGACACAGCGCATGGGTCAATAGCAAAGCGCTTGAACTTGCGGGTGTAAAAAAGGATTTTAAGTTCGATGGTTATGGAGATGTACTTCGTGATGCGGATGGCAATGCTACCGGAACGGTAACAGAAGAGGCACAATTTATCTTCTCGAAGGTAATTCCGGAAACCAGTCGTGAAGAAAAACTAAATGCATTGCGCAAGGGAATGAAGCTGGCTGCATCGTTAGGTATTACTACCATACAAAACGCCAGTGGATCAGCAGAAGAATTTTCACTTTATGAAGAGTTGTTAAAGAATGGTGAGTTAACGCTTCGCGCATCTACTGCATTTTCAGTTGGTGATTTCACTTCTAAAGAAGACATAGAATCATTCGCACAAATCAAAAATCGCATTGGGAAGAATCCCATGATCAATGCCAGTGCAGTAAAGTTTATGCTGGATGGTGTTATTGAATCACATACTGGTGCAATGCTCGACCGCTACAGTGATGTTGCACATGATGATCCATCACCCACTGGTTCGTTAGCATTGCCTTTAGATATGTATCGCAGTCTTGTGGCAGAGTTTGATAAACGTGGATTCCAAATTTATACTCACGCCATTGGAGACAAGGCTGTTCGTGAAGCGCTGAATGCCTATGAAAATGCGCAAACAGTTAATGGAGCAAAATCAGCACGCCATCGCGTAGAGCATATTGAAACCATAAATCCAATTGATATACCACGCTTTGCTCTACTCGGTGTTTTACCATCAATGGAACCCATACATGCAGAGCCTGGAACCGTTTCGGTTTGGGAAAATGCCGTTGGTGAAGAGCGATTACCCAATTCATTTGCATGGGCATCGATGTTAAAGAACAATGCGAAGTTGGTTTTTAGCAGTGATTGGCCTGCATGTGTAAGTCTCAATCCAATTCGTGGTTTGCACACTGCTGTGAACCGAAAAACCATCCATGGGCAACCGCCAGCCGGTTGGGTTCCAGAACAAAAGATTTCAATTCAAGATGCGCTCTTCGCATACACGTATGGAGGAGCGTATTCATCTCATGAAGAAAATGTGAAAGGCAAAATAGCTCCCGGGTATTTCGCTGATATCATTGTGCTCTCACAAGATGTATTCAGCATTGATCCAATGAAGACTCACGAAACGAAAGTGTTGATGACTATCTTCAATGGAAAAATTATCTTCCAAGATATGTAATCTTTAAATGATGGAAGAACAAACGGTATTGCAAGTTAAAGTTTCATCCCTACGGGATTTGCATTAATTCTTGCGTTCGATCTACTACTACCAAAATGTTGTTCCTACGGAACTTCAAGAAGATATCAATCAAGCCAAAACTATATAGTCCCAGAGGGACGAAATTTTGGTAGAAATAAAATATTCACATTAAACAAAGTCCCGTAGGGACGAAACATCATTCAACGTTAATCGCTCTAATAATTCAAAGAAATCGTTCAAAATCCTAAAACAAGAAAGGGGATCGATAAGACAATCGATCCCCTTTTCTATAAGAATTTAGGTTGAAAAGCTTCCGTTAGAAAGCTTATTTTTAGGAAGCTTTGTTTTTAAGATCCTGAACCTCAGATCTGATAGCTTGAGCAAGGTTCTTAAGGTCTTGCATACCCTTTCTTACACGGGTACCGGCAGCACTGTTGCCCTTGTTATAAAACTTATCAGCATCATCTTGTAAGGTTGCGATAAGACTTTTAAGCTCTTCAAATTTTTGCATTGTCGTACAGTTTTAAGATTGAAAAAATAGATTCGTATGCCAATTTAGGTAAAAACCTTTTAAAACAACTAAAAAGGAGGTTTTTTTTAAACCCCCTTGGTTACAGACACCAATACCTCCTCTTTGTAGAAGCCATTATCCAGCTTCTCTTTTAGCTTCGAGAAGGCCGATAAAGTCATCTCCACATCTTCCAAAGTATGCATGGCGGTAGGTATGATTCTAAACATGATAACATCCTTAGGAACAACAGGATAGATCACCACGGAGCAGAAAATTCCGAAGTTCTCACGAAGGTCCATTGACATGTTTGCAGCCTCACCAACACCGCCCTTAAAGAGCACTGGCGTTACAGGTGAACTGGTAGTACCAATGTTAAAACCGCGTTCTTTCAAACCGCTCTGCATGGCACGCGTTACCTTCCACAAATTGTCTTTTAACTGGGGTTGAGTCTTTAGTAACTCCAGGCGTTTCATTGCACCAATAACCAGTGGCATAGGTAAGCTCTTGGCGTAGATTTGAGAGCGAACGCTGTATCGGAGGTATTTCAAAATGTGCTTATCACCAGCTACAAATGCTCCAATGCTTGCCATTGATTTAGCGAAGGTGGAGAAGTACAGATCTACCTGATCTTGCACGCCTTGCTCCTCACTTGCTCCTGCACCTGTCTTACCCATTGTACCAAAACCGTGAGCATCATCTACAAACAATCTGAAATTATATTTCTTCTTCAGCTCAGTCACACCTTTCAAGTCGCCTTGCTTACCACTCATTCCAAATACACCTTCTGTAATTACTAATATGCCACCGCCTGTTTCATCAGCAAGTTTAGTAGCACGCTGAAGTTGTTTCTCCAGGCTCTCCATATCATTGTGAGTGTACACAAAACGTTTGCCCATGTGCAGGCGAACGCCATCGATGATACACGCATGTGATTCTGCATCATATACAATTACATCCTTCCGATCTACCAAGGCATCGATGATAGACACTACACCTTGATAACCAAAGTTAAGAAGCATAGCATCTTCTTTCTTCTCAAACTCCGCCAACTGGCGTTCCAATTCCAAATGATGAACCGAGTTACCTGACATCATGCGGGCACCCATAGGTAAGCCCATTCCATATTGAGCAGCGGCTTCAGCATCTGTCTTTCTTACTTCCGGGTGGTTGGCCAAACCGAGGTAATTATTCAAACTCCAGTTTAAAACTGTCTTGCCATTAAATTTCATTCTCGGCCCGATTTCACCTTCCAGTTTAGGGAAGAAAAAATAATCATCGGGAAGGTGGGAGTACTTGGCCAAAGGGCCGGCTTCCATTCTGAGCTTCTCAAATAGATCTACCATTAGCTTTGCTTTATATTGATTAAAAACTGCGCAAAAGTAACAAAAAAAACGCTTTCAAATAGTCTCCCGGCTCACTTTGCCGCCTTACAAATTATGATTAGCATTACGTTTTCAGTCTGATCTATGGGGAAAATTCAAAAGTTATTGGTCGCAAACCGGGGAGAAATCACGCTTCGTATCATGCGAACGGCTCGTGAGATGGGAATAAAGACCGTAGCTGTTTTTAGTGAAGCTGATCGAAATGCCCTCCATGTTCGCTATGCCGATGAAGCCGTTCTTATCGGACCGCCTCCTTCTTCGCAGTCTTACCTGGTAATTGATAAAATTATTGCTGCAGCCAAGCAGACCGGTGCGGATGCTATACATCCCGGATATGGATTCTTGTCTGAGAACGAAGACTTTGCCAAACGATGTGAAGATGAAGGTATCATCTTCATTGGTCCATCTTCAGAGGCAATTGAATTGATGGGAAGTAAGCTGGCAGCAAAAGCAGCGGTCGCGAAGTTTAACGTACCTCTTGTACCCGGAACATCAGAACCCATTGATGATGTATCGAAGGCCAAAAAGATTGCAAAAGAAATTGGTTATCCTATTCTGATAAAAGCCAGCGCAGGTGGTGGTGGAAAAGGTATGCGCGTTGTTGAAAATGAAGCGAACTTCGATGAGCAAATGGAGCGCGCAACGAGCGAAGCAAAATCTGCTTTTGGTGATGGGTCCGTGTTCATTGAGAAATACATTACCAAACCAAGGCATATTGAATTTCAAATCTTTGGTGATATGCAAGGACATGTGGTTCATTTATTTGAACGTGAATGCTCCATACAACGCAGGCACCAGAAGGTTGTAGAAGAAGCACCCTCTTCTATTCTCACTCCTGAAAAAAGAAAAGCAATGGGTGAAGCCGCCATCAATGTAGCAAAGGCGTGTGGATACTATGGAGCAGGAACAGTTGAGTTTATATTAGACGACACCTTAGAGTTTTATTTCCTGGAGATGAACACACGTCTCCAAGTGGAACATCCCGTAACAGAGGAAATCACAGGACTTGATTTGGTCAGACTTCAGATCAGAGTGGCAGAAGGTAATCCTCTACCATTTATTCAGGAAGATTTGAAAATAAAAGGCCATGCCGTTGAGGTGCGTGTTTATGCTGAAGATCCAGCGAATAATTTCTTACCGGATATTGGAACATTAACAACGTATAGACGACCACAAGGTCATGGCATTCGTGTGGATGATGGCTTTGAACAAGGAATGGATATTCCATTCTATTACGATCCAATGATTGCCAAATTAATTTGTCATGCCGAAAACCGTGAAGAGGCTATTGCTAAAATGATTCGCGCGATCGATGAGTATGAAATAACAGGATTGGAAACAACACTCGGTTTCTGTCAATTCGTAATGAAACACGAAGCGTTCCGAAGTGGAAATTTTGACACGCGCTTTGTTGAGAACTTCTTTACTCCAACGCTTGCTAAACCTGCACCGGTTGAGATTGAAGAAAAGCTAGCAGCTGTATTGGCTACTACTTTAATGAATGGAAAGGCTACAGCAATGCCAAATTCCTCTGTGGAGGTAAGGGGAAGTAAATGGAAGAACAGATTGAAAATCTAGTACCTTTCCCGCAGCCCGCCAGCTGGCGGGCTGCGGGAAAGGTATTAGACCAGCTCTGATAATTCAATCCACCTCAATGTCTTCGCATCAACATCATTCGTGATGCGTTGAATTTCAGCAGCCCACTTTTGAAGTTGCTGATGATCGTTAGATCCGCTGTTTATCAGCGATGTGTATTCTTCTTTCTTCTTTTCTAATTCATCAATTTCGGCCTGAAGCTTTTCATATTCTTGCTTCTCTTTAAAGCTTGCTTTCTTCTTATCCGTTGATGTCGCCTTCTCTTCTATAACCAATGGCTTAACAGGCTTGGTTTCGGTAGCTTCCTCCTTCTCCTCTAACCACGTGCGGTAATCAGAATAGTTTCCATTGAACAACCGGATGTGACCATCGCCTTCAAAAACAAAAAGCTGATCAACCAAATGATCCATGAAATAACGATCATGTGAAACGAGTAATAAACAGCCGGAGAATTTTTCAAGAAAATCCTCCAACACGTTTAAGGTATCAATATCAAAGTCGTTAGTAGGCTCATCCAGAATAAGGAAGTTTGGATTCGTAACCAGAAGCTTCAACAACTGCAGGCGCTTCTTCTCACCACCGCTTAGTTTGCTAATGTAATTGTATTGCTTATCTGCGGGGAACAAGAAGTTCTCTAAAAACTTAGAGGCCGAAATTTGTGTGCCGTCCGCCATCGTGATGAACTCGGCAATCTCTTTTACTTCTTCAATTAATCTATTGGCGGGATTTAACACAATTGATTCCTGAGTAAAGTAACCGTACTTGGTTGTAACACCAGGCCAGATTTCGCCAGAGTCTGGTTTCAATTTTCCGGTAAGCATATCCAGGAATGTAGATTTACCTACACCATTTTTACCAACAACACCGATCCGATCATTCTTCTTGAATACATACGAGAAGTCAGTAACAATGGGAAGTTCTCCATACTTCTTTGAGATATGCTCTACTTCCAGAATCTTTCCACCCTGACGGGCTTCTTTCATGTCCAGTTCAAGTCTGTCCTTCTTAATATCTTGTGACGCTTTCTTTTCAATTTCATAGTACGCCTCAACACGGTATTTTGCTTTCGTTCCGCGGGCGCGTGGCTGACGTCTCATCCATTCCAATTCTTTCTTTAGAAGTAATTTGGCTTTCGATACTTCAACCTTCAATATCTCTTCACGATCGTTTTTCTTTTCAAGGAAGTAAGCATAGTTGCCTTTGTATCGGAACAACTGCCCGCGATCAATTTCAATAATTTCAGTCGCTACATTATCTAAGAAGTAACGATCGTGGGTAACCATGATCAAGGTAATATTCGCGCTGGACAAGTATTGTTCTAACCATTCAATGGCCGTTAAGTCCAAGTGGTTAGTAGGCTCATCCATAATGATAAGATCAGGTTCTTGCAACAACATTTGCGCAAGGAAGATGCGCTTCTTTTGTCCACCAGAAAGTTGACCAAAGGTTTTATCGATATCCGGCACACCGAGCTTCTCGATTACCTCATGAACTTTGGCTTCATAATCCCATGCATTCAGGTCGCTCATTTTTTCGAGCACCGCCTGCATTCTTTCAGATGATGTTTCAGGATGATGAATACAATCTTCGTATTCCTTTACCACTTTCGCGATCTCATTGTCATCACTAAAGAGAACATCTTTCACTGTTAACTTTGGATCAACCCGAGGTTCCTGAGTTAAACAAGCGAGACGAATACCCTCACGTGTACTTACCTTTCCGGCATCAGGCGCAATTTCTCCTGTAAGAATTTTTAATAAGGTAGATTTGCCAACTCCATTATTTCCGACTAACGCGAGCTTCTCGCCCTTCGAAATTCCCAGCGAAATATTCTGGAATAGCCATTTATCATTATACGTCTTCGCGACAAGTTCTGCAGAAAGGTAGTTCACCGAGTAGTAATTTAGGGCGCAAAGCTACTCGAAAAATGCAGTGCTTGGAATAAATCCTCGCAACAATCCCATGTTAGGTGAAGAAATGTGGCGAAATTTGGCCACTCGTAACGATTAGCATACAACAATTAAGAATTTATGAACTAGCCATTAACAACATCCATATCAGCATGTTCGCTCTTTTTTAGAAAGCAGAAAATGCAGATGCCCAGTTGAAGGCAAACGATCGAAACTACAGTAAACAGTAATTCCATAATGGGGTCTTTTTAAATTACAGTGTGAATGTATATTCAAATTTAAAAAACCCTAATTATCAACGGTTTAACGGACACTACTTACGGTGATTAATCAAATAGCACTATAAATGGATTTGAAGAAAGAAATATTGAAAGAACATTCGAAAGCACAGGCTCATAAACTGACTGATTATGTGGGGAATAGCCGAACTCGTTTCAAAGCACTGGTTGAAGTATATCTTGGAGGCCCTTACCGGGTTACGCAGCGAGCTGCATGGCCCTTGAGCATCTGCGCTGAGAGAAGTCCTAATCTGATCCTTCCCCATCTAAAAAAATTGCTCGACTTTTTATCTAAACCGGACATTCACGATTCTGTAAAAAGAAACACCATTCGATTGCTTCAGTTCATTGACATACCCAAACGAAACTACGGTCAGGTGACAGAGCTTTGTTTCAAATATCTTCAAAGCAAAAATGAACCCATTGCCGTTAAAGTATTCTCCATGACCGTGCTTTCAAAAATTATAAAAGACGAACCTGACTTGAGAAATGAATTAAAGATGATCATTGAAGATCAAATGCCGTATGCCTCAGCTGGTTTTGTATCGCGAGGTAAAAAGATATTAAGAGATATTGCTGCATTGGAAAAAAGTAAATTGAAAGTTGCTTTATCTTAAACCATTGTTCTGTACTTTAACCAAGATTTCTTTTCAAAGGGTCAGATGAAAAACCTGAATATTTTTGTCAAACTACTCCTCTCCCATGCTCTTGTTGGCTTGACGGCAATCATTACGTTATCCATTATTTTCTACTTACTTATCAGTCATGCTTTGATTGAACGCACCCTAGATCAATTGTCTTCTATTAACATTCTAAGAAAAGATCTGGTAGAGAGTTACTTTTTTAAGTCACAACAAAACCTGGAGGCCCTTCAACTGGAAAACAAGTTCTTAAAAATTTACCATGATCTGAATAAACATCCCACACCAGAAGAACAACGTAATAATACTGATCTAATTGACATCGAGCACTTGTGTGCTTTTTATGATTTTAAAAACATACACGTTTTCGATACACTTCATCATCAACTTTACAGTACGGATAAGGAGATGTATCCGGAAGATTTGTTACAGAGAATTGACTCTTCGATTGCAGCTGATCCGTTCCGGCTGCACATCATTGACGCCTCTACCTATTATCCGAATCAGCTTACGTTGCTCTTCTATTACGTTCCGATAATAGAGAACAAAGAATTGGTTGGTAGTGTCCTTGTGCAGGAGAATTTTCAAAAAATTCAAAAGATATTATTGGAAAACACCGGAATGGGGAATACAGGAGAATCCTATGTGGTAGGCAGTGACTATCGTATGCGGTCTTCTTCTCGATTTTTTCCGGATAGCATTCCAGGATTAATTCCTGCCAAAACAGAAGCGGCATTAAAATCATTTCAAGGACAATCCGGTAGAGGAATTCTAGTTGACTATAGAGGCGTTTCGGTGCTCAGTGCCTATCGGAATATTGAGAACAAGGATTTGAAATGGGCACTCATGTCGGAGATGGATGAAGCTGAAGCCATGCAACCCATTTATCGGCTGCGGAATTATTTTGCGGGCATTACCATCTTCATCATCACACTTACCTTAGTAATAACGTATTTTCTATCGAATGCCATCGCACGTCCCATTGTTCTTTTAAAAGAAATTATCCTTACGCTTTCAAAAGGAATGCTTCCTGCAAAGAGGTCATTGGAAACCAGCGAAGATGAAATTGGTCAAATGGCGGAGGCCATTCATCAATTAACAAATGGCTTCGAGCGAACGGCTGTTTTTGCCAATGAAATTGGTGCGGGAAATTTTAAAGCTAAGTTTACAACCTTAAGCGATGACGATACATTAGGTAATGCACTACTCAGAATGCGTGACGAGCTTCGTGCCTTTCATGAAAAGGAGCTAAAATCAGCACGCACACGGGCAGCCGCGTTGTTGGAAGGACAAGAAAATGAACGAAGGCGAATCATCAAAGAGTTACACGATGGTGTAGGGCAAATGTTAACCGCCATCCGAATGCAAGTAGACATGCTAGAGGGAGTACATAAAGATGAGATCAAATCTCAAATCAACGATGCCATAGCGGAAGTAAAACGTATTTCTTATAACGTAATGCCACAGGCCATTATTGACTACGGGCTAGAAGCTGCATTAAAAGGACTGTGTGACTCCGTTCAGAAATATTCATCCATTACTATCGACTTCAGATTTATTAAAGAAACTAACCACACATTGGATTTCGAAATCAGTATTGCCTTATTTCGAATTGCGCAAGAGGGACTGAACAATATTGTGAAGCATGCCAATGCTTCTCATGTTGATCTACATGTATTGGACAAAGAAGATGAAGTCTATTTTGTTTTGGAAGATAATGGAAAAGGATTTGATGAAATAGACAAGAACCATCAGGGCGGATCAGGTTTACGAAATATAAAGGAACGAGCCAAGCTTCTAAATGGAAGTGCCGAAATACACACCACACCTGGAGTGGGAACAAGCATAGAAGTTCATATTCCAATAGTTTAATTGAATAGCATGAACAAAATACGATTGTTGTTAGCAGATGATCATCCTCTCATTCGCGCTGGTTTTAAATCGCTTTTGGGTAAAAGTGAACGATTTGAAATAGTAGGTGAAGCCGAAAATGGAAAAGAGCTAATCGAAATGGGCAATGCTTTAATTCCTGACATTATACTCTCGGATATTAATATGCCCGTGATTAGTGGGCTTGAAGCGTTGGAACAACTTTCAAAGCAACAACCCTCCGTAAAGTTTATCATGCTCTCTATGCACGAAGAGCGTGAGTACATTCTCAATGCACTCAAGATTGGAGCATCCGGTTATTTGTTGAAGAATATCGAACGTTTTGATTTAGAGCGCGCCATCATTTCCGTATATGAAGGCGGTAAATATTTTAGTCCTGCTATCACAAATATCCTTGCTGAATCCTTTGGTAAACCTGAAGTAAATGAGTCGTATGATATTACTCCCCGGGAAAAGGAAGTTCTTGAATTGGTGGCCAATGGAAACAGTACTAAGCTGATAGCCGATCAATTGGGGATTAGTATTCGTACCGTAGAATCACATCGGATTAATATGTTGAAGAAAATGAAGGCCAGCAATACGGCTGAGCTGATTAAAAAGGCAATTGAAATGAAGATTCTGGACTAATTTCAAGGGTATCCGTATAAACCCTGATATCGAAACCGTGTATTAACGGATCATCGTGCTGTAACTCTACCCGTTTATTTGTGTAGAAACAAAATGATAAACACGATGAAAAATACAACCAGCAAATTAGCCACACGAGTAGGATTGTTAGCACTATTTTTAATGGGAACAATTCTGGTAAATGCTCAATCATCTAAAAACGATCCTTCCTGGATAGTTTCAAAAGATGTTCAAAAGGTATCCAACAAAAAGAATTTTGAAAATGAAGCGAAGCGCGGCTCACAGCTTCAGACAACATCAACCAGCCAGGCATGGGTAATTTCAAAAGGCGTGAATCGTCAAGGCAAGACAGAAGCTGGAACAAAAGGTAACATAAGATCAACAGGAATTCCTGCGTGGACCATTTCAAAAGGAGTTCATCAAAAGAGAAATTAGTAGTAATAATAGGTAGAGATAGTAGGTTAGGTAGTTTGGGGTTTGAAAAAAGTCTTCACTCGTAAAGGGGTGGAGATTTTTTGTTTTAGAGAGATGCTAAAACAATTCATTAAATACGAAAGTTCATTCACCCGCACATTGACAGAATCATCTTGACATTTTTGCCTGCAATGGCCAAGGAATGGTTTTTGCCAATGCAATAGTAAAAAAACCAATGGATGCTTTTTCTCAAATGATCATCGATGCCGTAGCACTCGTAAAAAATGCTGTAGTAAAAATTGATGTTTATAAAAATGTTCAGGGCAAATTAAGGCCCGCTGGCTCTGGCTCTGGATTTATCTTTTCTTCGGATGGGCTCATCTTCACGAATTGCCATGTTGTAGACAAGGCTGATAAAATAATGGTATCTCTACTAAATGAAAACGAAATAGAGGCCACACTCCTTGGTAAAGATCCTGATACTGATCTGGCGATCTTAAAAATCTATTCTGATGGTTATTCTGTTTCGAAACTGGGAGATGCAAGTCAACTTCAGATTGGTCAGTTTGTAATAGCTATTGGCAATCCAATGGGGTATCAGCATACGGTCACGACCGGAGTCGTAAGCGCATTAGGTAGAACACTTCGATCACAAAATGGAATGTTAGTTGATAATGTAATTCAGTCTGATGCAGCGCTCAATCCCGGCAACTCGGGTGGACCACTCATCTCAACCGATGGAGAAGTTGTTGGTGTTAACACGGCAATCATTCAAGGTGCCAACGGACTTAGCTTCTCGGTGGATATTAATACAGCAAAAGAAGTTGCCAGTCAACTCATCAAAACCGGAAAGGTTTTCAAAGCGTACCTTGGCTTTCAACTTCAGGAGGTAAACATCAATGCCAAAGTGAAACGGCACCATCACCTGCCGAATGATAAGGGTCTGTTCATTGTAGGCATTGAAGAAAATTCACCAGCGTTCCGATCTCAAGTAAAAGAAGGGGATATTATAACCTCCTTCAATAACAAGCCTGTCCAATCATTACATCAGCTCTTTAAGGAACTCACAAGCAAAGACATTCTTACCATGGTTGATATCTCCGTAATCCGCCATACTGAATTACTGAATGTCGGCATATTTCCAGTCGAGCGTAAAGCTTAGCAAGCTCCTGCTGTACCCTATGCGTGGGCTTAATACGTTCAGCCAAAAAGGATTCAACTGGTGAAAATGAAAGCTGAATCTGTAAAGAGGATACCTAAAATTCTAAAAGTGGTTTCAAAATGCACTTAAAATCAATACCTTAGCAGGGTCTTAGCTAAACTTATCCTGCCTTATCATAAATGGCATTTACCCGCACACTTCTACGGAGCCTTTTCATTGAGCAAGATCACTTCATCTTATCGCATAAGCAGTACAAACGCATTCTTTTAACAGGAAGGTTGTGTTTAATGGCTTTTGTAGTCGCGACTGGCTACCTCGTCTTCGATCTCTACAGTGGCGTTAACTTTGCATGGCCCTATCAGCTTGGTTGTTCCATTCTTGCCTTGACTAGCTTTATACTAAATCGAAATGGAAAGTTTACTGCCGCTAAAATCCTACTCGGGCTGAGTTCGAATCTAACTATATTTATTTTCGCAGTTAACGAGCCACTTGAAGTTGGTCTTTATATGTTTTTTATTACAACCAACCTCGCGGCATTGGTTGCATTCGGATATGAAGAAAGAGGAAAGGCAATTTTCTTTACACTCTTTTCCACCACACTCTTTCTGCTCTCCCTTTTCACCGACTTCAATTTTATCCAACGACCGGTTTATACTGAAGAGTACATTCAAGCCAACGTAATTATAAACTTCATTGGCTCTTCAATGGGCTCGGTCATTATCATCTATTTCCTCATTAATATTAATCATCGTGCCGAATCACAGATGGCTAAAAATGAAAAGGAGATCACTGAGAAGAATGCAGCGTTAACGAAATTAAATCTTGAACTCGATCGGTTTGTTTATAGTACATCACACGATCTGCGTGCACCACTCATGTCTATTCATGGTTTGCTTCAGCTTACTAAGTTAGAGAGTGATGCAAAGGAACTAAAGTCGTACCATGAAATGATGGAGGGTCGTGTGGCCAATCTCGACAAACTTATTCGCGACATTACCGATTACGCCCGAAACTCCAGGCAACCAATTGCATTAGGAAATACCTCTGTAAAGAAATTAGTTTTAGATGCCATTGAAAACCTTCGCTTTTTCCCTGGAGCAGAAAATGTGAAGATACATCGGCAAGTACCCGATGATCTGATGATCACAACCGATCTTACTCGCCTTCAAATCATATTAAACAATCTGATCTCCAACGCTTTCAAATATTACGATAGCAAGAAGACCAATTCCTTCATCCGCATTACATCAAAAGAACGCCTCAATAAAATCATCTTTACTGTTGAAGATAATGGTATAGGAATTCCAAATGATTCATTGAATAGAATCTTTGATATGTATACCCGTGCACATGAACAATCCTTTGGATCGGGACTTGGTCTCTACATTGTGAAAGAAACCGTTGAGAAATTAAGTGGAACCATTCATGTTCAATCCCGCGTTGGTGAAGGTTCAATCTTTACCATTGAGATCCCTAGCTTTTTAGAAGTGGCTACTGAATCTGTGAAGAATAAAAGCCAAATGAATGCTTAATCATTCTTCACGCGAAATTGAAAGCTTGAATTAAATCCCTTCAAATAAAGAAATTGCTTCCAGGTATTCCGGTTCCATTACATTCCAATTCATTTTTTCCCGAATTGTTTTTGCATACTCCCTTAGTTCATCACCTTCTCCATGAATCGTGAATGTGATTTTAGGTTTGTCTTTAAAGTTCTTCATCCAGGCAAAAAGTTCCTCGCGATCAGCATGTCCGGATAGTGAACTCATATTGGCCACCTTACATTTTACAGGAACTGCTTGTCCGAATATTTTGATAAAAGGTTTTCCATCTGCAAGATCTCTACCCCTTGTTCCCACTGCCTGATAACCCGAAATCAAGACTGTATCATTTTCGTTTGGTAACCGATGATACAGATGGTGCAGAATTCTTCCCCCCGTCATCATACCGCTTGACGAAATGATAATTGCCCGGCTTTTAATTTCATTTAGAGTTTTTGAATGTTGTGAGTTCTTCACAAACACCAACATATTTGTTTCCATCTCATCGGCAAATACAGCACTGTTGAATTTTACTTTGTGATACTCCGGATATTTATAAAACAGATAGGTAACTGAAATGGCCATTGGACTATCAATGTAAACCGGCACATCCGGAATTCTATTTTCTTTCATAAGTTGATGGAGATAATAAAGCAACACTTGCGTGCGTCCAACTGCAAAAGCGGGTATCAATAAGACGCCATTATTCATCATTGCTTCGTTTACAATCTTGCTCAAATCTTCCAACGGATCAACAACGGGATTGCTTCTATTTCCATAGGTAGATTCAATGAAGAGTATATCCGCATCAGTAATTTCAGTGGGAGGATTTAACATCGCATCCGTAGACCTACCTAAGTCTCCAGAGAAAACAATTTTTTTGGTTTGTGTTTCACCCTGAACATACATTTCTGTAATTGCCGATCCCAGTAAGTGACCTGCATCATTAAAAACAATTTCCACATTATTATTAATCCGAATCCTGCTTCCATACTTATGCCTCTTCACCAATGAAAAAACAGATTGTGCATCCATGCTTGTGTATAGAGGTTGAGGAGTAGCATGTTTTGAATATCCTTTTGAGAACGCATAGGCAGCTTCCTCTTCCTGGAGCTTTGCTGAATCCAACAACATGATCTCCATTAAATCGGCCGTAGGCTCAGTGCAATAAATTGGCCCGGAGAACCCTTCCTTAACAAGTCGAGGTAAATATCCTGTGTGGTCGATGTGCGCATGACTAATGACCACTGCATTAATCGATGAAGGATCAATTGGAAACTCATCCCAGTTGCGTAATCTTAATTCCTTCAATCCTTGAAACAGTCCACAATCAAAAAGAACACGAAACTTACCAATGCTTAATAAGTAACGCGATCCCGTTACTGTTCCTGTTCCTCCAAGAAATTTTACAGTCACATTCATGATTTTCTTGATTTTTATGCAAAGACAATTAAATATAAAGAGAAAAAGCTGACGAAAGTCATGCTTTTAAATGACCAGTGTCAAGCCCATTCAAATCATTGCGAGATACTTTTGAATAACAATCAACATTACTATGAAAACAATCCTTGTACCCTGCGATTTTTCAAAACCAGCAGTAAATGCGTTTCGTTTTGCTTTGGACATTGCTGATATGTCCAAAGGAACCGTCCATCTCCTAAATGTAGTTGAGCTGCCCGTTCTGCATGATTCCATGATAATGCCTGTATTGTCTTTTGAAGCAGAACTTCTAAAAGATCTGAAAGAGAAAGGCAATTCCGAATTTCTTAAGCTGACCAGCAAATTTGGAAAGGAGAAAATAAAAGTGGTAACAAAAGTGGAATTTGGATCGCCCTCCACTGTTATTAATAACTACGCGAAAAAATGTAAAGCTGATTTAATTGTAATGGGGTCGCATGGTGCCACTGGCGCGAAGGAATATTTCGTTGGATCAAATGCTGAAAGGATCGTTCGCCATTCAAAAGTTCCGGTCTTAATATTAAAAGATTATTACAAAGGCCCAATCAAACATATTGTGTTTCCGAATACCCTTGACACCGAAAATCAGGAAGATTTGGTGATGAACATAAAAGCGCTTCAGAATTTCTTCAAAGCTACCCTTCATATCGTTTGGGTAAATACCCCTGTCAATTTTACGAATGATTCCGTAACACAGAACCGACTTGAAGATTTCGCGAAACGATTTATGTTTAAAAACTTCACCATCAATATCTATAATCACTTCGATACCGATGAAGGTATTCGCGAATTCTCAGATTCCATCAAAGCGAATATGATTGCTATGGGAACACACGGAAGAAAAGGGATTTCTCATCTCGTACTTGGAAGTCTTGCAGAATCGGTAGCCAATCATTACAAAGGATTGATATGGACTTACGCTATAAAAAATGACGGTGTATAAGTTGATCACCTAAGTATGACTCAAACTGAAGCTGATGTTGATCTGAAATGTTATCACTGTGGACAATCGTGTGATGAAGCACTTTGGGCAGAAGCGAAACCGTTTTGTTGTTACGGCTGCAAAACAGTTTACGAAATTCTGAGCAGCAACAATTTATGCGAATATTATGATCTCGAAAAAAATCCAGGTGTACAACTGAAAGAGGTCAACGAAGAAACATACGCCTATCTGGATGAGAAAGATGTCCGAACCAAACTATTGGATTTTGATTCGGAAGATTTTTCTAAAATCACGTTCTTCATTCCATCCATACATTGTGTTTCGTGCATTTGGCTATTGGAGAACTTACAAAAGATTGCCGATGGAATTTTGCACGGTGAAGTTGTTTTCACGAAGAAAACGGTTTCCGTAAACTTCAATCCCAAAGTAATAAAACTAAGTGCAATCGCCAGGTTGATTGCCGGTCTTGGTTACATACCAAAGATTACATTGGATAGCAACGAAGGTGTTAAACCAAAGAGAGATAATAGCTTGGTTCTTAAGGTTGCCATAGCAGGATTTTGTTTTGGCAATATGATGCTATTTAGTTTTCCGGAATATCTTGGCATTGATCATTCAGAAGCACAATTGATGCGTGTGTTTTCCTGGCTCAATCTTGCTTTGTCAATACCAGTATTCTTTTTCAGTGGATTCGATTACATCCGTTCTGCTTTTAAAAGTTTTAAGCAAAGGCAAATCAACATCGATCTGCCAATTGCTGCCGGACTCATCGCATTATTCTTAAGAAGCAGCTACGATATTATTACAGCAACCGGACCGGGTTATCTTGATTCGTTTACCGGATTGGTTTTCTTTTTACTTATTGGAAGATGGTTTCAAGATAAAACTTATAAGAGCCTTGCCTTCGATCGCGACTTTACCTCCTACTTTCCATTAGCGGTTAACGTATTAATAAAAGACGATTGGAAGCCAATTATCATTTACAAATTAAAACGAGATGATCACATCCGAATTCGGAATATGGAAATTATTCCAGCGGATGCGATGCTACTTAATGACTTCGCATATATTGATTACAGTTTTGTTACCGGTGAGTCACGGCCTGTGAAAGTAATACAAAATGCTTTGGTATATGCAGGAGGTCGGTTGATCGGATCACCCATCGAGCTCATAGTAGAAAAGGAAACATCACAAAGTCACTTGACCAGTTTGTGGAACAACGATGCTTTTAAGAAGATTGAAGAAAATAAATATCAAAAGATAATTGATAATGCTGCTCAACGATTTACATGGATTGTATTACTGATAGCAATAAGTACAGCAATCTATTGGCAAATCAATGATCCTGAAAACATGTGGCTGGTGCTGACGTCTGTTTTAATGGTGGCGTGTCCTTGCGCGTTAGCGCTAGCTGCACCTTTTACTTTTGGAAGTATGCTTCGCGTATTTGGAAAGAATCAACTATATCTAAAGAATGCAGATGCGATTGAACGCATGGCTGGCATTGATGCCATTGTATTCGATAAAACAGGAACCGTTACACATGGGAAAGAACCTGAAATAAAATTCGAAGGCGATTTGAATGAATTTGAATTCGGTTGCATTAAGACATTGACAAGCTATTCTACACATCCTCTAAGTCTGTTAATTACTAATCACATCAAGTCGCACCAAAGCAATACAGTCTGTAACTTCAAAGAAATTCCAGGTAAAGGAATCGAAGGAACTATTGAAGGAAATACGTATAAAATTGGATCTCCCCAATTTGCAGGGTTTTACGGAAAGACCGATGTAAGTTCATCACAGGTATTTGTATCCGTTGATAATGAGGTGGCAGGATACTTCAGTATCAAGAGTTCTACCCGGCAAAACATTGAAGCGATGATTCATCGTCTGGGGAATAAATGCACAGCATTATTATCAGGAGATAATGAAGCAGATAAAACTCAAATGCAAAAACTATTTGGTCCATCAACTGAATTACTATTCAATCAATCCCCACACGACAAACTTCATTACGTTAAATCGCTTCAGGCACAAGGAAAGAAAGTGATGATGATTGGTGATGGTTTGAATGATGCAGGAGCATTGAAACAAAGTGATGTAGGCATTGCTGTAACAGATGACACAGGAGTTTTCACACCAGCATGTGATGGAATTTTATCGGGAGAGAAAATCACTTACCTGGATAAAATGCTGCAACTCGCCAAATCTTCTTCTACCATCCTCAAAACCGGTTTTGCAATTTCCTTTTTCTACAATGCCATTACATTAAGCATTGCAGTATCAGGGCACCTCACTCCTCTTATTGCGGCCATCATTATGCCGATCAGTAGTATTAGTGTTGTTGGTTTTTCCACACTTGCTGTAAATTTTGCAGCTTCACGAGTTAAAATTTAATTATGGGAATCATCGTATTACTCATTGCCATAAGCGTAACCATCGCAATATTATTTCTTAGTATCTTTTATTGGAATATTAAAAGTGGTCAGTATGATGATACCTATACACCTTCAGTGAGGATGTTGTTTGAGGATAAGCCTAAGAACGTTGAAGAGACGACAACTGAAAAAAGTTAAGCCTAGTTTTTTTGATATGTTCCTAGATTCGAAATATTATTTTAAGCAATTACACAAAAGGATTGCCTACGCTTTCAAAGTAGTTGATCAAACAAAGTGTGTCACCTTCTATCGACTTTCAGAGCTGATGCGCGAAGGGTCAATAGCATTTTATATGCAGATAGCAGGCGCGCGTTTAATAGTTTACAAATTAGACCGCCACTGGCGGTCTAATTTGTAAACTATTTTAAGCTCAATATCTAAACCCTGCAATTCGCAGGGTTTAGATATTGAGCTTTTCTTTGCGCGGACTACTCGCTACTTAATTGATACATTTTATACCCCGCGCACAAGCACGCATTCTATTCATTGCAACTTTTCGAGTGGTCAACCAAAATCACATATACTAAGCATTTCAAATCAACTCAGTGTCATTCTATGCTTACAAATTAGAATATAAATAATTGATGATGAAAATCATAAAATGGATTGAGTTGAATCATCCGCTTGTGCATTCGCTTCCTATTACTTTGGGACATGATCAATTCTCCTTCACAAGTATCGCTTCTTAAAAAGTATGATGTTCCAACACCACGCTATACAAGCTACCCTACAGTGCCTTGCTGGGATATAGATTCCTTCTCAAAAGAACATTGGATCGATTCGGTAAGAAGAACCTTTAATGAATCAAACGATGAGAAGGGAATTAGTTTATACATCCACCTCCCATTCTGTGAAAGTTTGTGTACTTATTGCGCCTGTACAACCCGCATCACAAAAAATCACAGTGTTGAAATCCCGTACATACAAGCCATCTTAAAGGAATGGGAGGAGTATAAAAAGATTTTCAGGAAACCTCCTGTCATTCGTGAACTTCATTTAGGAGGGGGAACACCAACCTTCTTTGATGCAAAAAATTTGCGTTGGCTAATTACATACCTTCTTGAAGATGCTTTGATTCACGATGAATTTGAATTCAGCTTTGAGGGACATCCAAACAACACTTCCTACGAACATCTCAAAACGCTATTTGATCTTGGATTTAAGCGGGTGAGTTTTGGTGTTCAGGATCTCGATGAAAAAGTGCAGCAAACTATTCATCGCATTCAACCTTTTGAAAACTTGCAGCGCGTTACCAATCAGGCACGCGCGATTGGTTATGAATCTGTGAGCTATGATCTCATTTATGGTTTGCCATTTCAAACGCCATTTACGGTCTCCGATACCATTGATAAAGTACTCACACTGAAACCAGATCGGCTTGCCTTTTATAGTTATGCTCATGTACCTTGGTTAAAGCCTGGTCAGCGTGGATATGAAGATGCTGACTTACCTTCACAAGCATTAAAGAGACATCTCTATGAAATCGGAAGACATACATTAAAGAAGAATGACTATGCCGACATTGGTATGGATCACTTCGCATTGCGTCATGATACACTCTTCAAAGCACATGTATCAGGTAAATTGCACCGTAACTTTATGGGTTACACAACCAGCAATACAGACTTGCTTATTGGCTTAGGTGCTTCTGCGATTAGCGATGCAAAATATGCTTACGCACAAAATATCAAGAAGGTAGAGGATTACACGGTAGCCATAAAAGAAAAAAACTCCGCTGTTAACAAGGGTCACATTCTTACTGAGAATGATTTGCTTCTGAAGCACTGCATTCTTGAAATCAGTTGTAATGCTAAATTAAATCAGGAGCTATTGATGGAAGTAGCAGACTCATCGATGCTCGAAGCATTACGAGTTATGGAAAGAGAAGGCATCTTGTATTTGAGCGAAAATGGACTTCAGGTAACAACTCTTGGCGAGCCCTTCATCCGAAATATCTGCAGTGTATTCGATCAGCGAATGAACAGAAGCAAAAATCAATCACAGGTTTTTAGCAAAGCGATTTAGATTCAAGCCCCAGCGGGGCTACCTGTTTGTAGCGCTGGGTTTCAACCCAGCGAAAATGAATTCGGTAGTGCCAGCGTGCCATAGGAAATTCGAAACAAATCGACTCACTTTCTGGCACGCATCTATGCTCTTTGATCGGAGTGTGTAGCCTGTGCGCCAGGGGCATTTCAACTTCGAATGAAATGGAGAGCGTGGCGCAGTGATTTTTAGATACATTTTACCCCCGACTTTGTCGGGGGCTACAAACAGGTAGCCCCGCTGGGGCTTGTATATACGCGCTGAATGATATTAGAATGACATATTAATTTTATTAGAAGGATTATCGAAAAATTAAACTACTGACAAAAATCACCCTCTCCCCTAACATCAATCATTATCAGTACTGAGACCCTGTTCTACTTTTAAGGCGGGAAAAATTCTTACTAAACCTCAGCCACTCGATATGGAAATCGAAAAATTTAGTTACGACAACAAAATTGTAAAAGCCTTCATCATCGCCACTGTGATATTCGGATTGGTGGGTATGCTAGTCGGTCTCACCGCTGCCCTTCAACTTGTGTATCCGATATTTAACTTCGATCTGCAATACACCACCTTCGGGCGTATCAGACCGTTGCATACCAACGCTATCATCTTTGCCTTTGTGGGCAATGCGATGTTTGCAGGAGTGTACTACTCGATGCAGCGATTACTCAAAGCCAGGATGTTCAGCGATAAATTAAGCTGGATTCACTTCTGGGGATGGCAACTTATCATTCTTGCTGCGGCAATTACCCTTCCGTTGGGAATGACTACATCAAAAGAATATGCTGAATTAGAATGGCCTATCGATATCGCGATCACAATTATCTGGGTGGTTTTTGGTTGGAATATGATTGGCACCATCATCAAACGCAGAGAGCGTCACTTATATGTGGCCATCTGGTTCTACATCGCTACATTCGTAACGGTTGCTGTGCTTCATTTAGTTAACTCATTTGAAATACCAGTAACACTTTTCAAAAGTTATTCATGGTATGCTGGTGTTCAGGATGCATTGGTGCAATGGTGGTACGGCCATAATGCTGTTGCGTTCTTTTTGACAACACCATACCTGGGAATGATGTATTACTTTCTCCCAAAGGCTGCTAACCGGCCAGTATACTCTTATCGACTTTCCATCATTCACTTCTGGTCACTGATATTCATTTATATCTGGGCAGGTCCTCACCACTTATTATATACTTCTCTTCCCGATTGGGCACAATCTCTTGGGGTTGTTTTCTCCATCATGCTCATTGCTCCATCATGGGGTGGTATGCTGAATGGCTTGATGACTTTGCGTGGTGCCTGGGATCGGGTTCGCGAAGATGTTGTATTGAAGTTCATGGTTGTAGCAGTGACTGCCTACGGTATGGCAACATTAGAGGGCCCTCTCCTTTCTTTAAAAAATGTGAACGCCATTGCACATTTTACTGATTGGATTGTAGCTCACGTACACGTTGGTGGTTTGGGTTGGAATGGTTTTATGATCTTTGCAATGCTCTATTGGGTTGTTCCAAGAATGTGGAACACAAAAATCTATTCGCCTAAATTGGCCAATCTTCATTTTTGGTTAGGTACACTCGGTATTATCTTCTACGCATTGCCAATGTATGTATCGGGCGTTGTACAAAGTTTGATGTGGAAAGAATTTAATGCAGAAGGATTCCTGGTTTACAAAAACTTCTTAGAAACAACCGTTCAAATACTTCCACTTCATGCCTTGCGTGCGTTTGGTGGTTCGTTGTATCTCACGGGTGCCATCATCATGACCTACAACCTGATTAAGACTGCCTATGCTGGCGTCTTCACTGCAAATGAAGATGCAGAAGCAGCACCGCTTGCAAAAGAATTTGTAGCAAAGAGTGGCGGATGGCATTATAGAATTCTGGAACACAAACCAATCTTATTTACTACGCTTACGCTTATTGCCATTCTGATTGGTGGAGCCATTGAAATGATTCCTACCTTCTTAATCAAATCGAATGTTCCAACGCTTGCAAGTGTAAAGCCCTACTCACCACTAGAACTGCATGGTCGTGATATTTATATTCGGGAGGGTTGTTCGAACTGTCACACACAAATGGTGAGACCGTTCCGATCTGAAACAGAACGCTATGGTGAATATTCTAAGGCAGGTGAATTTGTTTATGATCATCCATTCTTGTGGGGATCAAAACGTACTGGTCCGGATCTTCATCGCATGAATGGAAAATATTCCAACACCTGGCACTACAACCACATGCTTGCACCGGATGCTGTGTCTACCGGATCGATAATGCCTGCGTATCCCTGGTTATTCGAGCAAAGTCTGGATAAGAGTCTAACTCCCGGTAAGATCAATGCGATGCGAACAATAGGCGTTCCGTATGAAGAAGGATATCAGGACGAAGCAAACAGTGATCTTGAAAAACAAGCTGGTGAGATTGCTACCACATTAAAAGCAGATGGTATTGAGGTAGCAGATGACACAGAGATTATTGCATTGATCGCTTATCTGCAAAGATTAGGAAAAGACATTAAAGGCGAAAAGACTGCAGAAAAATAGTAATCGGTAATCGGTAACCAATTCAAACTCATTAAACCATAAGTCATGTACAAGAACGTCCTCCAAAACATAGAGAACATCGCCATCTGGCCTATGATCTCATTCTCGATATTCTTCATTTTCTTTCTTTGCCTTTTGCTTCATGTATTTACAACGGATAAGAAGTTCATTGAGGAAATGGAAAATCTCCCAATCGATAGTAGTGATCGCAAAAACGAAACCAATCCTAATGTGTAAGGTTATGAAAAAGGTATTTTCAATTCTATCCCTCTTACTCTTGTCGTTCGCAGCCTTCGCACAAGAAGCTTCGGCAGAAACAAAATCATTTTGGGATGATCCCTTTAACGATCCTCTACTGCCTCTTTATCTTGTTTCTCTTTTTGTTCTCATCGTTATCGTGTTGGTTGGCTTTGTTGCCATTTATCTTTGGAAGATTCTCAACATGCTTGCTGAACAGGCTGAAGAAGAAAGGGCACGCAAGCTGGGCATTACCTATGCGCCAAAGCAAAATTGGTGGAATAAATTTATCGATCAGATCAATGCTGCAGTACCCGTTGAAAAGGAAAAAGATATTGAACTCGATCACAACTACGATGGTATTAAAGAACTCGACAATCACTTACCGCCATGGTGGACATGGTTGTTTATTGGCTGCATTGTCTGGGGTGCTATATACTTGGTAATCTATCATATCAGCGATACCCTTCCATTGCAATTGGATGAATATGAACAAGAGCTAACGTTGGCAGATGAGCAAGCCCGCAAACTTAAAGCTGCACAACCTCAGGAAGCCATTGACGAAAATACCCTTGCTTTCACAAACGATAAAGCCATCATTGAAAAAGGTAAATCCGTATTCGTAAGTTATAACTGCGCATCGTGTCACAAAGCTGACGGTGGTGGTAACACCATTGGTCCAAACCTTACGGATGACTATTGGATTCACGGTGGTAGCATCAAAAGCATTTTCCTCACAATTAAAAATGGTGTAGTAGAAAAAGGAATGCCAGCATGGGGAAAATCCATGAGCCCTCAAGATGTTAAAGCAGCTACATTCTTTGTGATGAGTTTGAAAGGAACAAATCCAGCCGGTGCAAAAGCTGCCCAGGGGGAATTGTTTAAAGAAGAAATAATAAAGGCAGATACAACAGTAGTGAAAGCAGACTCAACTACTGTGAGGGCTTCACTCTAAAAAGATGTCAGTTACCGGTTACCAGTTACCGGCAACTGGCAACTTGTAACTTAGCACTGAGCGAAATGAAAGACAAACAACTTATTGAAGATCTATATCTCCTGCACGATGATGAGTTTCGCGATAGCATTGGAACAGTTGATCAGGAAGGAAAACGAATTTGGATCTATCCCAAGAAACCTTCCGGTCAGTATCACAACTTGAGAATTGCTGTTACTGTAGTTTTACTATCATTACTCTTTGGCGGACCTTTTATTAAGATTGGTGGTCAGCCCCTTCTGTTATTGAATATTTTCGAACGAAAATTCGTCATCCTCGGTCAGGCTTTCTGGCCTCAGGATTTCTTTTTGCTTGCTATCGTACTCATTACTTTCTTCGTCTTCGTCATTCTCTTCACGGTAGTTTTCGGTCGTGTGTGGTGTGGTTGGATGTGCCCACAGACTTTGTTTATGGAAATGGTATTCCGCAAAATCGAATACTTCATCGAAGGCGATGCACCTGCACAAAGAAGATTATCAAAGGAGCCTTGGAATCTCAAGAAAATTTTTCAAAAAACCAGCAAGCATACTATTTTCATTCTTATCTCTATTGCAATTGCGCATACCTTAATGGCCTACATAATCGGCATTGATCAGACTTTGGCAATCGTTCAACACTCCCCTGGAGAAAACCTTGCCGGCTTCATCGGTTTAATTGTATTCACCGGAATATTTTATGGCATCTATGCGAAATTCAGAGAGCAAGCCTGTATTGCTGTTTGTCCTTATGGAAGATTGCAAGGTGTATTGCTCACCAAGGAGTCGATTGTTGTTGCCTATGACTGGTTGCGTGGTGAACCTCGTGGTCGTCTGAAAAAAGATTTAACAGCTCAAGCCAATACTGGCGACTGTATTGATTGCAAACTTTGCGTTCATGTCTGTCCCACCGGAATTGACATTCGAAATGGAACACAATTGGAATGTGTAAATTGTACTGCCTGCATTGATGCGTGTGATGATGTTATGCTAAAAATTGGAAAGCCAAAAGGCCTGATCCGGTTTGCTTCTTACAATTCCATTAAAGAAGGTATTCTAAAAATCATCAATGCCAGAGTTATTGCTTACTCATTTGTATTAGTTGCTTTGATTGGGCTTTTGAGTTTTGCATTGGTTACCCGTTCAAATGTAGAGACAACAGTATTGAAAGTTCCGGGAACACTATATCAAAGGGAAGCGGGATTCATTACCAATCTGTACAACATTGAATTTGTAAACAAAACATTTGATCCGATTAAACTCGAAGTAAAAGTAGAAGAGCCATTGGGTGTTCAGATTTTAAAGGCGGATGGAAAAGCGATCGATATTCCAGCAGAAGGTATGGCCAAAAGTGTTTTCTTCATTAAGATACCTGAGCACAATGTAAAGAACGCAAGAACAGTGGTTACACTTGGGATCTACCAGAATGGCGAACGCATTGAAACTGTGAAAGCTAAATTCATAGGACCAGTAAGTAAAGCATCCGATGCAAAACGAAACTAAAAATTGAATTATGAACTTTGGAAAATGGATTGTTGTCTCCTTCATACTCTTCGCAGTGTTCATTGGAACACTGGTAACAATATGTGTTCGTGAAGATGTAAACCTGGTATCAAAAGATTATTACAAAGAAGAGCTTGCATACCAGGATCAGATTCTAAGGTTGAATAATACAGAAAAACTTCTGCAGAAGCCAATTGTAAAAGTAATAGAGAATAATTTGCTACAAGTAGTCTTCATGCAGACACAAGAAATCCAAAGTGGTGAACTGAAATTATTCTGTCCTTCTAATCCAAAGATGGACAAAAACTTTAAACTAAATACTTCGAAAGATGGAAGTCAACTAATTGAACTAAGGGGATTGCAAAGCGGTATGTACAAAGCCAAGCTTCTTTGGACTATGGATGGTGAAGAATTCTACATAGAAGAAATAATCAATATCTAAATGGTACTCACCGCACTCATCATTGGACTAGCCGGAAGCTTGCATTGCTTAGGTATGTGCAGTCCATTGGTAATGGCGGCTACTGCAATGAAGCCATCCATCGTTCTCAGCAGAGTACTTTATAATGCCGGAAGAGTATTTACCTATGCCCTACTCGGGATGATCGTTTCCGGTGCGGGGATGATATTGCCTGCAAGAAATTATCAAAACCTAATCTCCATTATTCTTGGTATTGCTCTTCTGCTTATCGCCTTTGGTGGAATACGAAGCCTTCATATTCCCATTCTTTCCAACATGATGCAATCACTCAGTCTGAGATTAAAAAATATATTTGGTAAATACCTCAATCAAAAGAACTACAGATCGCTCTTCATGTTGGGCAGCATCAACGGTCTGCTCCCATGCGGCTTAACCTTTCTAGCCCTTACTTTCTGCATAACACTCCAAAGGCCCATTGATGGATTTAATTTTATGTTGCTGTTTGGTGTAGGAACGTTACCTATCATGCTTGGCTTTACCAGTGTGCTTCAATTTTTAATCAAGCGATTTCATTTTGATATGAGAAGTATAACAACAGGAATGTTAGCGCTATCAGGTGTTGTTTTGATTGCAAGAGTCTTTATTGTTCATCTTACACAAGCGACTTCGTTTAAGGATGGGGTGATTGATATTGTGATGTGCAGGTAGTTTGGTTGGCTCAGGCACTATCCCCAAACATATCGCTCATCATACTCCACATTATATTGCTCAATAATTTGCCTGTATTCATCCTGGAAATTTTTCTTTGAATGATGTTCGTGTTGATTCTCGATGTATCGTTTTACTACGTCTACTTCAGAAGCTTTTACTGAAAAGGCTCCATATCCATCCTGCCAATAGAAATTTTTAAGCTTCACGTCTTTTGTCTTTATCCATTTGGATGAATGAGCTTTTAATTCTTCCACGAGTTTCATTAGTGGAAGCTTCTTGGATAGTTTGCAGAGAATGTGAATATGATCCACATAACCGCCCACAATAAGGGGGTTGGCATTCCAGATTATTACAAATACCACCAAGGTAATTATGGAGTTCTTTTTCAACGGATGGAATAATGAGAGGTTGCCTGTACTTGGTGCTGAACACAATGTGAATGTAGTTCTGAACGAGTGATTGTCCCATAGGTAACGGTAGTTTATAAATTCATCAAACGGAAAAATATTTCGCCCTTTCAGGGCTTAAGGGATATCGCAATACTTAAGCGCGGAGATAATATGTTAATAAAGTTAGCAAAATCATAATCAAAATGAAGTTCGTATTCATCGAAGCCGTATTGGAATTTGAGTGAAACCTGCTAATCCATCACAGCCCTGCAAGGGCGCAATCTCCTACCGTAGGGCAAAGCCCTACGAAGAATTACGAATGAACCAATTAGGAGAGGAATCTACTATACCTACAATCATCTCGCCACACTCCACCTCACAACTTTCTCCAACTTCTCAGCATGAAGAATTTTAATCTTCCCTCCCTCTATCTCGATGATACCTTCGTCTTTAAAATCAGAGAGTACACGAATTACCGATTCAGATGCCGTGCCCACTATCTTCGCGAGATCATCTCGTGAAATGGCAATAACCGATTTTGAATCTTTTAAGGTCGTAACTTTTATTAAGGCTTCTGCTGTGCGCTGACGAACCGAGTTGTAGGCGAGGTTAATTAATTGTCGTTCGCGCTCAGCTACTTTCTTACACAACAAATTAATAAAGCTTGCCGAAACATCGGGATGGCTTTGAATCATCAACATGAAGTCATATCTCGGTATCATAACAAGTTCAGTATCCTGCATGGCAATGGCTGATTCTTTATAATTCTCATTCTGAAGAATAGATTCAAAACCAAAAAAATCATTTTCATGATAAAGGTTGATGATCAATTCCTTTCCATCCGGATGTGATTTGAATACCTTTATGTTCCCTGATTTAATAAAGTACACATACAGTGGCATATCGCCCTCTGAAAATATTTCGGCTTTCTTTTTGAACAATTTTACCTTTCTATCCTTCGCCAGATCTTTTACATGCAAAATCTGTTGCGCATCTTTAATGAAATTATCTAATCCTTCAGGCGTAGATTCATAGTGCTTTTGTTGCATGTCGCTTTTGCGAAAACGTGCTTCAATCGCATTAAGCAAATCAGTGTCGTCAAATGGTTTGGTCAGGTAATCGTCAGCACCGAGGTTCATTCCCTTTCGAATGTCTGTCTTTTCAGTTTTAGCGGTTAAGAATATGAAGGGTATTCCGGCAGTTATTTCACTCTTGCTGAGAATATGCAACACACCATAACCATCCAACTCAGGCATCATGATATCGCAAATGATCAGATCGGGCTTTTCGCTTTGTGCCAGCTCAACGCCAATCTTTCCATTCTCTGCTGTAATTACATTGTAATTAGCCAAAGAAAGAATCTCGCTTGTGTTTTCACGAACCTCGAGATTGTCTTCGATCAATAGTATCTTTTTCATATCGCTGATTAATTTTCTCCGTTGGGTATCATTACTCTAAAATTACTTCCCCTTTCATATTCACTTTCAAATGAAATCGAACCTGATAACAATTCTACATATCGCCTCACAATGTTCAATCCCAAACCTGTCCCCTGAACATTGCCAGCATTGCTCGCTCTAAAGAAACGCTCGAACATATGCTTTTGATCTTCCTTCGGAATTCCAATACCTTTATCCGAAATCGTAAATACAAATTGACTGTCTTCAAATCCACACTTTACAAGAATGGATTTATTTACATCAGAATACTTACTGGCATTGCTGATGAGATTAAAAAGTATGTTGCGTAAAATTTTTGGATCGGTGTAAAGAATCTTTTCATCCATTTCGCATTCAATCTTAAGTTTCTGTCCACTTTTTAAAGTTGAGCCGATTTCCTCTTTAATCTCTTCAAGAAATTCTTTTACCTTTAAAAATTCAGGACTGACATCGATTACACCTTCTTCTAATTTTCCTAGAGAAAGGAAATCATTCAGAATAGAAGTTAAATGATTAACCGAAGATTTAATTCGTTGAACATGCTTGTCAACTTTATCAGGTTCCGCACGCTCATTGTATTGATTGATCAGCGAAGCCGAACTTAACACCGTACTTAATGGTGTACGGAACTCATGTGAAGCAATGGAGACAAATTTCGTTTTCAGATCATTAAGCTCACGTTCTTTAATCAATGCTTTGCGTGATTCTTCTTCCGCCTTCTTTCGTTCGCTTACTTCCTTCTCCAATTCCTGAATTGTTTTGTGCAGTGCTTCTGTTCTCGACTGTACTTTCTTCTCCAACTCAGCCGCATAAACAATCAATTGCTCTTCACTTTGCTTCAAGGCTTCTTCCGCTTTCTTTCGCTGCGATATATCACTAATAAATGCCATCACCAATAACTGGCCCTTCGCTTGTGTATAACTTAAGCTAATTTCCACCGGAAATTCCTTTCCGTCTTTTCGCAAGGCAGTAAGATCGCGGCCAATTCCCATTCTTCTGGGTTCAGGATGTGTGTTAAATCCTTTACGGTGATTAACGTGATTTGCTCTATAGCGCTCTGGTAACAAATCTTCCATCGCCATTCCAGTTAATTCATTTTCAGAGTAACCAAAAAGTAGTTCGGCAATTTTATTGGCCACTACAATCTTACCCCTGTCATCTACCATCACAATTCCTTCCGACATACTTTGAAATATCTCTCGAAACGCGTCATTGGAAACCAGGGAAAGTGCTTTGCTCATATCGTCCATAAGGTGCAAAATAATGATCTTACGCAACCTGACAAAAGTCATGCTCTCAATTGATCAAAATCCCGTGATTAGTATCCGAATCATCTTATGTTCGTGCCATGAAGGAAATCTCGGGGCTTAATACTATGGCAAACTCAATACTCTGCACAATCGATTTGTCGGAGTCTTCCAAACCGGCCATTCGGTGGGCAGTCACCATGGCGCAGCAACTTAAAATGCACCTTACCATTCTTTATACCTATCGTCTTCTTCAATACAGAAATGGTGAAGTGTTGCAATTAAAACGAACGATGGAAGATGAGGCAAAGAAACAGTTTATAATAATCGAGAAAGAACTCTTGATGGGCAGAGGTATATCGTATGATTTCAAAACCGAAGTAGGATTTGTGACTGATCGAATCGAAGATCACGCCAGAAAAAATTCTTTAAGCTTTCTGGTGATGAATAAAAATGCAAATGAATCCGGTAAAGAAACAATAGATGATCTAATGGAACACATTCACGTTCCGGTACTCCTTGTACCATAGGTAATGCCAAACAAAAAGGATTTATGAAAGACCTGCTTTCATAAATCCTTTAAGACAAAATATCAAAAATTATCAGCGTGTTGATTTGATCTTATAAACAACTCCCCTCTTTGTCGGGAATGACGTTACATAACCAAATTCTGTTTTCTGTGATTTTGCTGATACTCCTTCAATCTTAACAGGAGAAGATGTCCGAACAACACAATTTTCTCCGTTCAACGATCTGATAGAAGCGGTTGTAAGCTTCTGATTTACCCAAGACATGCTCACTTCAAATCCTCCCCTAGCCCGGAGTCCTTTTACTTCACCTTCTTTCCATTCAGACGGAATAGCAGCGAGAAGATGCAGCTCACCCAAATGGCTTTGCAATAACATTTCAGTCATACCTGAGGCACCTCCAAAATTTCCATCAATTTGAAAAGGCGGATGCGCATCAAAGAGATTGGGATACGTTCCTCCTGCATTGGTATAATCTGTTCCTTCGATTCCGGTTACGGTTAATTGCTCCCGAATTAATTTGTGTGCATGATCACCATCGAGTAGGCGCGCCCATACATTTATCTTCCAACCTTTAGACCAGCCTGTTCCACCATCACCGCGAAGCTCAAGCGTTTTACTGGCAGCCTTTGCAAATACAGGTGTAGTACGCGGGGAAATTTCATTTCCAGGAAATAATCCATAGAGATGTGAGATGTGACGATGTTGTGGTTCCGCATCTTCCCAGTCTTGCGACCATTCTTGAAGATTACCTTTCTTACCAACCTGAAGTGGAAATAATTTACTTCGTTTTTCAATGAGTTTTTTTCTAAACTCTTCATCTACTCCGAGCTTTTCAGATGCTGTTATAAGATTCGAAAACAAATCACGTATGATCGACATATCCATGGTTGATGCAATAGCAACCGTACCCTTAAGTCCTTTATCAGTGATGTAAACATTCTCTGGAGAAGTGGATGGTGCTGTTACCAACTTTCCATTTTTATCTTCGACCAACCAGTCCAAACAAAATACAGCCGCTTCTTTCATGATGGGATACGCTGCCTTTTTCAAATAATCAACATTACCAGTAAACTGATAATGCTCCCAAAGGTGTTGACTCAACCACGCACCGCCCATTGGCCAGTTTGCCCATGACGGACTTCCGCTTACCGGATTGGTGGTTGCCCATATATCTGTATTGTGATGTAGTACCCATCCCTGTGCGTTATAGAAATTACGAGCAGTCTGTTTACCGGTCACCACCAATCGACCAATCAAATCCAAAAGTGGTGTATGTAATTCAGAAAGATTGCAAGACTCCACCATCCAGTAATTCATTTCTGCATTAATGTTCGTAGTGTAATTACTACTCCATGGTGGGCGCACATGATGATTCCAAATTCCCTGAAGATTGGCAGGCATTCCTCCGGGACGTGAAGAAGAAATCAACAAATACCTTCCGAATTGAAAGTACAATGCTTCAAGACCTGTATCTGCTTCACCTTTTGTGTAACGTACTAATCGTTCATCAGTAGGCAGATCAATTTTAGGATTGCCATTCAGTAAGAGACTAACGCGATTATAAAATTGTTGATAATCCAAAATGTGATTCTTCTTTAGTTGATCAAAACTTTGCGACCATGCGTCATTCAAATATTGTTCTGCTAATTTACTTTCATCCTTACCTTCACTCACCGGACATTTATCAAAACCATTGTAGCTCGTTGCCGCTGACAAAAATAAAACAACTTCGGTAGCGTTTTGAATCTGTAAACCCGATTCGCTGCTGGTCACTGTGCCATCGGTATTCTTAGCTCTAACACGAAGTTCAAATCGCATACCTCTGCAATTGGTTGGATCATTGTAGACAACCGCTTGCTCCATAGTTTGAAGATAGCTTGGGTCGGTATGTGATGGAGCTCTACCTTTCATAGCAACCTCACTATTACTGATACTCTTGTTTTTAAAATCCAAAGGACTGGAAGTACCAATTGCAAAATTCAAAGCCCCTTTCTGACTTGATGTGAGACGAATCACAATTACCTGATCCGATGCAGAGGCAAATTGTTCGCGGGTAAATTCAATGCCATTAATCGTAAAACGTGTAGTAGCGATGGCAGTAGAAATATCGAGATCGCGATAGTAATTGGTTGGTTCCCCGTTTATTGTGTAATTCAAAGTGAGATCACCAAGAGGCTCATAGGATTCTGTAAACAAACCTTGCATTTTTTTAGTCAACTCTTCAGCCTTCTCATACTCTTCGTTAAACAATGCCTTTCTGATTTCAGGCAGGTATTGAGCTGCAAACGGGTTTGGGTTTGTATTGACTGGCCCGCCCGACCAAAGTGTAGCTTCGTTTAGTTGAATGAGTTCTTCTTTAGCTCCGCCAAAAATCATAGCTCCTAACCTTCCGTTCCCGATAGGTAATGCTTCGTTCCAGTTTCGCGCGGGTTTCTTGTACCAAAGTTTTAAATCGCTTTGCGCGAACACATTTGTTGCCGAACAAAATACAAGAATAAATAGAAAATTTTTAAGCGATTTTTTCATTGATGATTGAAGTGATGATGATATGCACGATTTGTTTTCAAGATATTCATTAATTAAGAATAGTTAAACTCATTGATCACATTTGGCCAATTCTTTTTAACTACATCTCGTAATAATGTAGTCTATTAACAACTGAGTGATTAACTTTGATAAAATCATTACACAATGAAATACATTCGCTGCGATCAGCCTGAATCACTCACACTTCACACCAAATCAGAGCCAATATTGATTGCCGATCATGCGCTACTTCGCGTTAAGCAAGTCGGCATTTGCGGAACAGATCTACATGCTTTTAAAGGTAATCAACCGTTCTTTTCTTACCCTCGAATCCTAGGCCATGAACTGGCTACCGAAGTAATCGAAATCGGTCAAAATGCTCAGGGTTTAAAAGCGGGAGATCGAACCGTTATTGTCCCATATATTAATTGTCAGCAGTGTGTTGCCTGCAAAGCAGGAAAGTCGAACTGCTGTCAGAATATAAAAGTTTTTGGTGTTCACATTGATGGTGGTATGCAAGAAATTATCGTGTTGCCAACCCGACTACTAATAAAAGCAAATGACTTGTCATTAGAGGAAATTGCCATTGTTGAACCATTGGCTATCGGTGCTCATGCATTGAGAAGAGCCCAAACAAAGAAAGGTGATGTTGTAGTGGTGATGGGCTGCGGTCCTATCGGGATTGGGATTGTACAACTCGCAAAGTATATTGGAGCCAAAGTAATTGTTATCGACATTAATGAACATCGCTTAACGGTTGCGAAGGAGAAATTTGGAGCAGACCTGATCGTCAATGCACTTCACTCTCCAGTTGATCAGGTGAAGGAATTTACGAATGGAGAACTTGCCCATACAGTCTTTGATGCTACAGGAAGTAAACGCGCGATCGAAAGTGGAACAGACTACATGCGCCACGGTGGCAATTATGTTTTGGTTGGTTTGTTTAAAGGGGAACTTGGTTTTCAACATCCATCTCTTCATGCCAAAGAAACAACCTTGTTATGCAGCAGAAATGCTACACTGGAAGATTTCGAATTTGTAATGAATGTATTTCGGGAAAAGAAATTCAACACACAGGCGTACATTACGAAAAAAGTAAATTTTGAATCCATTCCGTCAGGCTTTAATGATTGGACCAATCCAGAATCAAAAGAAATAAAAGTCGTTACTACGTGGCCTTAGATGAATGCCATCTCGCTTTCCAACGATCAAATCACAGGCACTCATTTCTTAAGAAATCGATAGGCAATAAAGAATAATGCTAATCCGAGAGCGATAGCTGCTCCAATAAGCAACGAAAAATTTGACTTTGTTTTCTCTTCTACTCGTTCCGTAATCGTTAAGAGTTGGTTGATTTGCTGATTGGTAAGAATCTGTTTCTTACCTCCTATCCATTTTACAATAACAGAATCAACCACAGTTGCTTCACCTAATCCAAAGTGAGCTATTGTTGAGTTTTGCGACAAGTGGCTCGAGCCACCATCAATCTCCCGAATCATTTTAATTTTACCAGTCACAACTTCTACACGCGAACCCAATCCGTTCATTTCAGAATCAATTCCTTTCAAAGCAATCTTAATCCAATTACCCTTCGTTGAATCATTTCGATAAAGTTTAGTTTCTGAAGGCATGGGATAATCTAAAACTGATTTTTGATTCACCACTAAAAGATCAAGATCCCCATCATTGTCCATGTCAAAGGTTACAGAACCACGGCCAATTCCAAAATCAGCCAGACCTGCTGCTGAGGCTTTTTCTGTAAAAAATCCATTTGTATTTTCAAAATAGTAATCAACAAGCGGAGTGTTATTAGGATTCAGATCTCCATTGGCAACAAACAAGTCCAAGTCTGTATCATGATCAAAATCCGCGAAATTGGTTCCCCAACTTATGGAGATAAGTCCAACTCCGAGCTCCCTGGATTTCTCAACGAAGGGCTTACCTATTCCCTCATTAACCATAAATTGATTAAACCGAATATTGGTAACATAATAATCCAAAAGACCATCGTTGTTGTAGTCACCAACTGCAGTGCCCATTGCATTAATTTTCAAATCCATCTTTAACTCCCTGGCAATGTTCTCAAATTCCTTTTCAGGATATTGATTCTTGAGAAGTACGTTTGGTGGTGCTTTGAACCCAAAATCATGGTTGACGAAAATATCAACATCCCTGTCATTGTCAAAGTCTGTGAACACACCACCGAATCCAAATCCCTTATACGTAAGACCGTAATCAGAATACACGTCAGAAAAATATTTTCCGCTTTCATTTCTTAACAGATATCCTTCTGATGTCCGGTTGGCATTCACAATAGTGGCATCATTTACTGCACTAAGTTTACCATCATAGTTGAGAAAGTAATTGCCGATATAAACATCTGGAAATCCATCTGCATTAAAATCTCCAAAGCTAACACCTTCACTGAATGAGATCAGATCACTCAATCCATACTCTTCTGTTGCATTTCTAAAAGTTGAATTACCATTATTAATAAACAGCAAATTCTCAGCACGGGGAATAGACTTTACACTATCCTTGGTTGTGACCGTAGTGATAAAAAGATCGACCCATCCATCCCGGTTGATATCTGCTGCTGCTGCTCCCTGCGTTACAAAATGCATCGTGCTTTCCATTCCTGATTGATGATATACATTCTTAAATGATCCATCTCCGTTGTTCTGGTAAAGAGCGTCTTCATTCATTCCTCCTGTAATAAAAACATCTTCCCATCCATCATTATCAAAATCAAATACACAGGCTCCACCACCAAACATTCCTTCATACACTACAAACTGATGTTGAATGCCTGACGATTTTGTAATATCCGTAAATCGTTTTTGCGCAATGGAGTTTGAATAACTTCCAGCAACGAAAATTGCGAAACCTAGTATCCATTTGAACTGACTCCAGCGCATGATATTACTTTTCAGAAGTGTCATTCATTTTATTATTATTCCAATTCAAAGCATTAATGTTTAGACCGACCTTACTTCCTTCCGCTAAGCCAACATCATTATCCTGAGGCGAATGTATTCCGCCATAAAATCTTGAGTTAGCAGTTTCTTCTGCAACTTGCCAGAAGGAATTAAATATTCTTGGCTTGAAATCTACGTTTCTTAATTCATCGCGAGGTCTCAAAGCATGAGCGCTGTCAATCAATGTTAATTTCTCACCGAACAAATCAATCAAAACGGTAGCAGTAGCAGCGGCTTGCGTTGCATGTCCTGATGGAAATGCAGGAAAGGGGGGATCAGGCCAGAACGATTCCCATCGTTCATCAATGTGTTTTGTAATAAAGCTAGACGGTCTCTCCGACCAGAAATGATATTTCCATTTCCAGCAATTGACAAATGCATCGGCCGTGGCCATTCCGATTCTTGCATATGTTTCAGCACACTTAATTAGTTCTGGATTTTGTTTTTTTAAAACCAGTGTGCCTAAATAGTACGAGTGTCCCGGTGGTGTAAAAGTTTCGCCAGGGTCGTCAGCCCACCAAAGTGCTGTCTCCTTTTCTTCCTGAGTGACTGATGTGTTTCTCTCGTACACGCTTAGAAATTGCTTGTAGTACTCAGATTTCTTGGAAGTATCATAAGTAATCATCCTAGGAGCTGGCAATTCAGAATTTAGCTTTACAAAAGTTCTGTTATCGCCCCAATGAGGATGTAATGGAAAATGGCTAAACGATTGACCGTACAATGGAGGTTCCCAAGAACCAGGAGCAGTCGGTGCAACAATCGACTTATCAAAGTTTTTTAAATACCCTCTGTGACCACCATCGGAAAGTGACCATTGAAAAATGGCTTCAGCAACTGCTCTTCCATATTCAATCGAGCGAGCTGCAATGGCATCGGTATCATCATTTAATGCTTCAGAAAACTGAACATAGATGGCATTCTCTAAAGAATCAATTCGATGTTTGTTCTCATCTGAAGTCTGAATGTATATCTTTTTAAGAATGTACGCCTGACTAGCATTTAAAGAAAGTATCCAATCGTATTTAACAATGCTATCCGGCAAGGGCAATGCACTTAGTCCGTTTAGTTGACCTGCCAGTGTTTTGTATGTTGGGTAACCATGCACTATAGATTCATACATTGTTAAACCAATGTATCCGAATCCTCTTGAAGCGAATGTAGGAGAATTGGCAGGTGTGTTTTTTGTAACATATAAGGTCATGTCTGCCCATGTAGTTGCAACCTCCTGTTGAGTAAATACTTTTGCACGCTCATTGCAGCTACTCACTATCAAAACAAAGAGAAGTAGCAATGATTTTTTGAAAGCCTGTTGAAAATTACATCTCATACGTCTTTCTATTTATCTGTGCATATAAGCCTTAATCAATTGTTGATTGATTCCAAACAATAACCCATCATTCAATTGAAGAACACTTCGTACATCACCTTTCAAATTAAATCCGGATTGAAGCAGATTAATGTATTCAAAATCACCTTTACCATTCCCTTTTAAGAGAACACCGTAGTTTGAATCAAACTTGCCTAATCTTATTTTGGTGTGACTATTATTTCCGCATAACAACACATCATCATTACCATCTTTATCGAGGTCCAAAACAGTAATGGTATGAACTGGTGAGTATTGCACCTGAAGAGGCAATGGTGAAGCCATAAATTTACCATCCGCTCCGCTCAAAAAAAGAGTTGTTTCCATATGGTTGGCTTGTAGATGACCTGCACTACTTAACTCTTCCTGCTTAAAAATATCACTCAAAGTAATATCAGCATAGCTTGAATACGTTGTGAAACGTTTTCGCAGACCTCCAATCTGCTCCAGCATTTCATCACGCGTTACATACGGGTAACTTTTTCCCTGAATATAAAAACAGAAGAATGGATCCACCGAACCATTACTATCAAAGTCCTTGAAATACATTTCGGCTGGCTGCTTATCGTTGGCTATGAATTGAGTATTTAGTCCCATGTTACCTATTAGCAGATCAGGCTTCTTATCCTTGTTGAAATCACCGACAACAATTCTATTCCACATGCCATTATAATGTTTAGCAAAATATTTATCCGTTTCGTTTTGAAGTTTACCATTTGCATTTAGAAAAACAGACACAGGCATCCACTCTCCTACCACAATTAAATCTTCCTGGTGATCCTGATTAACATCAACCGAAACAGCATCTGTTATCATGCCTAACTTTTGAAGGTCTGGAGCAACTATATTTGTTTGATCCGAGAAATTACCTGTACCATCGTTGACCAACACATAACTTTGAGGAGTTTCGGGATATCGTCCTGGTATTACTCTACCTCCAACAAACAAGTCAGGATGTTTATCATTGTTCACATCGCAAACAACAACACAACCTTTGCTAGCACGCATATCCGGCAAAGCATTTTTACTTTTAGAGAAATTACCTTTCCCGTCATTGATGTATAATCTATCCTGAAGCAAAGCATCATCTTTTTCATAAGTATGATACCCTCCGCTCGCTACATAAAGATCAAGATTTCCATCATCATTCACATCTACAAATGCTACATCGCCATCCTCAGATAATTTATCGTTTTCAAAAGCAGGAGTTGCTTTAGAAACAAACGCTCCACCTTTTTGTTGAATATACAATGCTGCAGCTTGTCCGTTACCCCCGCCAACATAAACATCTTCAAGGCCATCACCATTTACATCACCCTTCTCCATACAAGGACCTGAATAGGAAAACTGACTGATCATTAGAGGCTGACGTTTGAAGTCGTTGACAATTGATCTTTCATCCTGATAAATTATTGGGGCAGAGACTTCTTTGAAAAGAGGAGAAATGGTTGAACTGTTTTTCTTACTTTTTAATTTTGCATCAACTTCAGAAAGTAGTATCGTTTGATTTGCTTTAACATTCGTAAGCACTTGTTCCACTCCGCTTATCCATGAAACGACTAAAGTATCCACTTGATTTTCACTCCCTAAACCAATTTGGAGAACGGGAGATACGGATGATAAATATCCTCTCGTAACAATTTGTTCCAGATATTGCTTCTTCCCTTTACAGCTCACAGATACCTTTGCCCCTAGTCCCTGAGTGTTCAGAGCTTTACCTTTAAATCGTATTTGCAGAAAATGATTGTCAGGATTTTTACTGGATTCATTTTGATACACAAATGCAGGTTGGTTTACATTATTGACAACCAAATCCAAATCACCATCATTATCCAAATCAGCATATGCAGCACCATTGCTATTCGATGGACGATTCATTCCCCACGCCTTTGTTTCATTCGTAAAATTGATACCGTTCTTATTCCTGAAAATATAATTCACAACATTAGAAGCGGGCATGTGGCTCACTAATTCAAGCACGTCTTCTCGTTTTAATCTACCCTTTGCCTTTACAAAATCGTCCATGTATTTTATAAAATCAAGATTCGTATAATCCCGCAAATATCCATTCGTGACAAATAAATCTTTCCAACCGTCATTATCATAATCGGCCAACAATGCGGCCCAACTCCAATCCGTATTGGAGATACCGGATAATTGACCAATCTCGCTGAAGGTTCCATTGCCATTGTTAAGCTGAAGCATGTTGCGCATATATTGATAATGAAAACCAGTTCGCACGTTCAGATCGAACTTCGCGTAGTTATCAGGCGCTAAGAGTAATTTCTGGCGATGGTTGTCTTCCGGAAGCATATCGAGTGTAATGATATCCTGCCAGCCATCATTATTCATATCACCAACATCATTACCCATAGAAAACTGACTATTGTGTCCAATGCTCTCACCTAACTTATCAGTGAACGTTCCGTTATGATTGTTGATGTATAGGTAATCGGGAACCGCATAATCATTTGAAATATAAAAATCCTGCCAGCCGTCATTGTTCACGTCAGCAATACCAACACCAAGGCCGTATGTTAAAGCTGATCCGCTGATACCTGCTTTTTGAGTGACGTCATCAAAATGACCTTTTGTTTGTTTATAAAGCCGAACACCTTTTAGAAGATCATCCTTCTTTAGAAACTCTGCTGTACTTACTTCATTTAGAATGGGGAGAGAATTTGGATTATGATTGAGTAATAATGCATCGAGATCGCCATCGTGATCATAATCGAAGAAGTATGCTTGGTTACTATAACCTATGCTGGCCAAACCATACTTCTGGGCTTGCTCACTAAAATGAGGAATACCTTTCTCATCATTACCATCATTCACAAATAATGTATTGGCTCGGTTCTCATCACGCACTGCTCCTGAATGGCAAACGTAAATATCTAGCTTATTATCACCATTAATATCCACAAACGTTACGCCTGTTTTCCAGGGTCCATCATTATCGGCTGCACCCGAAGCAGTGGTTACATCTTTAAATTTCATCTTACCCTCGTTGATGTACATCTTATTCTTCCCCATGTTGGAAGTAAAATAAAGATCGATCAAACTATCGCCATTAAGATCGCCTGCTGCCACACCACCACCATTGTAGAAGTATTCGTACATTAAAATATTGGTGTTCGGACCTTCCTGTAAAGTATTCTTAAAATCAATATTGGTTTGCTGAGAGGATAGTAATGTAAATAATGTGGGTGCACTTATGCTATCTGACGTAAGTGGACTATCACTCACAACCTCTTTATTGCAGCTTACGAAGGAAGTTGGCAGAAGCACACAAATAAAAATACATGAGGTTGTAAAAATGCGCATCAGGTTTTGTTTAAAAGAAAAAAAATCTACCCCAAAAAATTCGGGGTAGATTTTCTTTAGAATTCAATTTACAACGATTACTCGTTTCCGTAGCCAGGATTGTTATGGTCTTTTAGTTTTGCATTTTGACTGATTTCATTTTTTGCCATCGGCCTAAAATACATTTTATCCTTCCATGTCCTGGTTTCATTGTCTGTATTATCCTGCACAGTATAAGTATAATCATACACCGTTTCGTCATATCGATACGGTGCAAGTGCTGTTTGACCTACCTTTAAATCAGCATCAACGTGAATAATTTTTATACCTCGCCCTAATGTAGTGGGGGCAATCAACCACCTGCGAGCATCATGATACCGGTGCTCTTCATATGCTAACTCTATTCTGCGTTCATTTCTGTAAATATCCGTTAAGCCAGCTCCACTCGCAGTAACCGCAGGTAAGCCTGCCCTGAAACGAATTTTATTTAGCCAGGTCTTTGCCTCTGCTTCATCCCCTGTTTCGATGCAGGCCTCAACGTAATTAAGCACAACTTCGGTGTACCGAATAAAAGGCCAGGGTACTACTTGTGATCCCGATTGATTATCTACTACCGCTGGATCAGAGTCTATGAACTTCCTGATGTAATAGTGTGTGCGGCTTCCGTTCCAGTTCTCAATGGGTGACTCTCTTGTATCTACTCCATTAATCTTTCCGCCATTTCCATCATCATAGTAACCAGTTTGTATCTGATTAACATTATCATAGGTAGCAACATCTGTAGGACGTGGTTTCCAGGTTGCACCATCATATAAAATAGTGGCATAAAACCGTGGCTCTCTATTTGTATAAGGCGCAGCACTATGTGCGGGGTTAGACCAATCAAATTTGCTTCCATCCATCATTTGATAATCGTCCACTAATTGCTGTATCGGGGTATTTCCTGCCCAATTGTGATAACCATTTGGACCATTATTAATACCGAAGTGAATACCACCCAATGGCCAGTCGTTCTCAACTGTGTAAAGTGGAGTTTGAGTGCGTTGAAGTAAAAGTTCAACGCCTGCTGCCGCATCAGCAACTTTGCTACCGCCACCCATTGATAACGCAACATAGTTTGCTTTGGCTTCATCAAAAGAAGCAGGCGCGCCAAGATCCAACTTATAGCCTGTGCTTGCGTTCCGGGCTTCTAGTGCTGCTGCCTTTGCAGCTTGCCAACGTGCATCCTGACCAGCCTGACCATCGGTGTATCCAACCAGTTCAGGAAATGCATAACCTTGTATTAAGGCTGGTGCTTTTGCGATGTTGTGTAAATCACTTGCAGCGTAAAGAAGTATTCTCGACTTCAAAGCCAATGAAGCTGCTTTTGAAGTTCGTCCCGGGTCCATTGTTTTGCCTTCTAAAAGGTCCGCTGCCATATCTAAATCTGCTACAATGAAATCTACGCAATCGCCAAACGTACTACGCTCAATGGAGTAATCTTCGTTCAAACCATAAGGCTTGTCAATAAGAGGCACACCACCATAAAATCGAACCAATTGGTGGTAATAATAAGCGCGTAGAAAATAGGCTTCACCAAGAAGTTTATCCTTTAAAGGCTGATCATCAAACGTAGCTATTGGAAGGTTCGCAATAGCAACATTCGCTTCGCGAATAGCCTCATACATATTCTTCCACTCATAGGTTGGACTCATCCAGGCCAAACTGGAAGCCGTTTCAACACCTTCATTAAAAGGATTGATGTTCCGGCCAGCATGTGTAAACATAGCTTCATCTGTATAGGCCGCGAGCATCTGTTCCTCAAATCCTCCATAACCAAAGTATGAATAAACATTGAAGATGAAGGCTTGCGAAAGCGCCCCGTCCGTCCACGTTACATCACTTGAAATTTTGTCAAGTGGTTTTGTATTAAGGAAATCGTTGCTGCAGGAGGTTGGAATTAAGATTAAAATTAAAACACAAACCAGGCCCGCTCCAATTTTTATAATTGATTGTTTCATAAACATCATGGTTTAAAAAGTTAGACGAAGACCAGTATTGATTACCCTTGACTGCGGATAATACTGTCCACTACCACTCGTTGTTTCAGGATCAAATATTTGATGCTTATACTTATCCCATGTGATGAGGTTTAATCCGTTCACATATATTCTCACTTTGCTCAATCCTATCTTTTGTGTAAGGCTTGAAGGAACATTGTATCCCAATTCCACATTTTTTAACCTCACATAATTTTTGTTGAACAAGTAATAGGTATTCAAACCATAATTTCCTCCGGTAAAATAAGTATCACCTCTTGAAGCCAATCTTGGATCCGTGCTACTTGGATTATCAACAGTCCAACGATTATCATAACTGTACTTAAGATAATTTCCAATGTCCCCTGACTCCGTTCCAAATCGCAACAAAGCACCAGTAGCACCTTGAAACAAAATAGACAAGTCGAAGTTCTTATACTGGAAGTTCATCGTCACACCAAAATTGAACGTTGGTGTTCCGGTTTGATCAAGTCTCACCTGATCTTTAGCATCAATTTTATGATCTCCGTTGTAATCTTTTATTCTCATATCTCCCGGGAGAACATTTGCCGTGACACCACTGTAATCTATTTTAGTAGGTTCTGTGCTACCATCTTGTGTAGTCTCGGCATCAATTTGCGCTTGATCCAAAAATGCGCCATCGGATAAGTAGGCCAGATAAGCTCCATACTGTTTACCAGTTTGTTGTTGATAAGAAGGTATGCCAGGAATTTCGTCCCAATAGACTACTTTACTGTTAACCGTTCCTCCGTTTACTCCAAATGCGTAAGTAAGGTCACCAATTTGGTTATTGTAGTCTAATTTGAATTCAAATCCTTTCGTATCGACCTTCCCAGCATTAACAGGAGGCAGGAGATCAACTATTCCTGAAGATTGAGGTGTTGAGCCCGTATTTTGAATAAGAATCTGGTCGCGTTTATTGTAGAAATACTCAAACGTGAAGGTGAGCCTTCCGTTCAATACGGTTCCATCCATACCAACATTAAAATTATTCGCTCTCTCCCATGTAAAATTCGGATTGGCCACGACTGTTCCAGGAACTTCACCAAGGGTAGTCTGAACCTGACCATTAATTGGATACTGCCCAAACCCATACATTGATAAATAACCGTACTCCTGAAGCCTGTCTGGATCTCCTACAAAATAGATTCTGTCGTTACCCATCTGGCCATACGATCCACGAAGTTTCAGGAAATTGATGAAGCTGACATTATTTTGAAAGAAATCCTCATTTGAGATATTGTATCCTAACAATACACCGGGAAAGAATCCAAACCGAGAGTCCGATGGAAAGTTGTATGATCCATCATATCGCCAGATAAACTCTGCCATGTATTTCTCTTTGTAGTTGTAGGTAAGACGTCCATAATTACCCATCCTCGCTCTTTGATAACCTCGACCATCTGTATTCTGCAAGAGCGATCCACGGGCAAAAAGCTGATCAACAGCTGGTGAGATAAAGTTTCTTCCATATGCTAAAAAGTAGTCATTCCTGAATGTCTCACGCGTCAAGCCAGCCATAATACCTATGGAATGAACATTTGCAAAGGTGTGGTCATAGCTAAGCATTGCAGTAAGGTTGGTATTCAACGTATTGCTATTGCTCATGGTAAGTCTTGGATCTGTAAAAGTAGATCGAAGGGCTTTCGTAAGCTTAGGTGTTACACCATCCGCTTCATAGTCAATCTTATTCCAGGTATATAGGTACCAAGGCGTCTCCCATTTCTTATGATTGTCTATCGTCTTGTCAACAGAGCCCATCAGGGTCAATTTTAAGTTCGCAATCCAGGGATTGGTTATTTCAACCTTTCCATTGGATTGAATATAATCCGTTGGATTTCTATCATATCCTGTTTGACTGGTAGTGATCACGATTGGGTTTTGTCCATTTTCAATATCAGGTCCTGGTAAGCCATTGGGCCAAACTTCAGGTTCCGTAGGTCGTCCTCTCATTAACATTCTGAAAATTGATCCCGATGATTGTGTCGGGAAATTTCGTTCCTCTTCACGGACCATCACTCCGATATTAGTGTTAATGTATTTGTTAATTTTTGCATCCAGATTAACTCGGAGACTGTACTGATTATACTTCGTTGCAGAATTTTTGTAAATACCATCCTGCGTTAAGTATCCCAGTGACGCCATATACTTTACATTATCTGAGCCACCTGTAATCTGCAAGTTGTGTCGCTGTTGTGGTGCCCATTTTTGAAAGGCATCACCAAACCAATCTGTATTGGGATGTCCCCATGGATCAGTACCGTCTGCAAATTTCTGAACATCGGTTGGGCTATATTGAGCATTGATTGTACCAATTCCCGAAGTAGGCGAAGTATAAGAACCTGTTTGCTGAATACTAGTCCAGGCAGTAGACCATTCATTTGCTGGAATCTTCTTATACATTGGAATCTCGTTCATGATTGCTGCATACTCGGATGCGTTTGACATTTTAGGAACAACCGTTGGTTGAGCCCACCCTTGATTAAAATCATACGATAATTGAGGGGCACCTGATTTTCCGCGCTTCGTTGTTACCAGAATAACTCCGTTGGCAGCACGTGCACCGTAAATAGCAGAAGATGCATCTTTCAAAACAGACATTGATTCAACGTCCTGAGGACTTAGGCGATTAAATCCACCATCACGATCAGGGATACCATCAATTACCACTAAAGCTTCGCTTCCCAGGGGTGTCATTGTTCCACCACCGCGAATCCGGATTGTTGAATTATCATAACCGGGTTCTCCAGTTGCCTGAACTGCTGATACACCGGGCATCCTACCCGCTAAAGAGTTAGAAAGGTTAATCGCTGGTGATTTTTGCAGATCATTACCACTAATTGCTACCACGGAACCTGTAACAGTCAACTTCTTCTGTTCACCATAACCCACAACCACAACTTCTGTTAGCGTGCTTATATCAGGAGCAAGTGAAACATTTACAGAAGTCTGTGTGCCAACAGTAATTTCCTGTGTTACATATCCAATGAAGGAGAATACCAAAACAGAATTGTCACCCTCTACCATCAAAGTATAAGCGCCATTAGCATCGGAAGTTGTACCATTTGTGGTTCCTTTTTCCAGGATGTTTACTCCGGGCAATCCTGCCCCGGAATCATCCACAATCTTTCCTTCAATCTTAACAGCGGTTTCATCATAAAGCGGAGTTTCAGAGCTGGAGCTTATTTCGCCCTCCGACTGAACTGCTGTAGGTTTTAGGATGATCTGTTTTCCGATGATGCTGTAGGATACATCTGGGCCAAGAAGATTGGCAAGTACTTCAACAAGTTTCGTGTCTTCAAAATGAAGCGATACTTTTTTATCGGCATCAACTAACCTCGGGCTATAAGTAAACCTTACTTTCGCCTGCTCTTTAAGAATGGTAAGAACCTTGTCAAATTCAATATTTTCAACATCGATCGTTATCTTTTTATCCAGCACTTTCTGGCCGGAACTGTCTATAGCATAAGCCATTGCTACAGAAGTAATTGCGATAAACATTTGAATTACTGTCACTTTCATAATAAACAATAATCCCCCTTGAAAGGGCTTTAGTTTTTTCATAGATTTAATGGTTTTTGTGTACGAAAAGGCCAAAAACTAGATGCCGCACAAATCTTACGTGAGGCATGACCAGGCTGGTAATGGTGAGACATTATCAGCCTACTTTTTTTTGTATCTCTTTAAATCATAGGCTAAGGTTTTAGTTTGGGTTAGTTTGGGTCAAATCAGTTGTTATTTACAGCTCGTTGCCTGGATAACAATGGCTGTGCCGATGGAGGAATACGTTGCCCCCAGTGCATTACAAATAATCTCAATACGCTCATACAATCCCTCTTCTGATAAATCAGTGGTGAGGGTACAGGCGGACAATGCTTCTGTGTCAAATTGAATATCAACACCATAGCTCTCTTCCAATGCTTCGAAAATATCAGCCACAGGTGCGTTGTTATAATTCATTTTAAAGGTGGGCTGAGCCAAAATAATCTCAGGCTTTTCGACAAGCTTTTTTTCTACGCTTTCGTTTCTACGATTGTAAACAACTTGCTGGTTCGGTTTTAAAACAACCTCTTGTAAATCTTCGCTTGACTTCTTATCTGCTTTTGAACTTTGCGCATATACCATTACTCGTCCAGTCTTAACGGTTACTACAATTTCCCTTTCGTTTTTGTTGGCTCTAACTAAAAAGCTGGTACCTAAAACTTTGGTAGTAACCTCATTCGTATAGACTAAAAATGGGTGAGCAGGATCTTTAGCGACATCAAAAAAAGCCTCACCTTCTAAATAAATTTCGCGTTGCGAAGAATTAAAGGGCTCCGTATAACTAATCTTACTTCCCTGTTGTAATGTAATTCTGCTACCGTCTTGAAGCGCAATTTCTTTCGGTACCTCACTTGTATTAATGATTTCTCGCAGGCCTTGTTCTAATGCGCTTGATTTGGAAAAAATATCAGAGTTGATAGGCCTTCCAGAAAATAAATAAACAAATGACCCAACCGCTAAGATAACTGCAGCTGCGCTGGCATATTTCCATGAGAAGAAAGGGACAATTCGCCCAAGCGGTTTTTTCTTTGTCTTCTGTATATGGTCATTTATATTATTCCAATATTGTTCTTCAAGAACCTTCGCATCTTCACCCAGGAAGTTGAACTCTATATCCTTGCCAATTGAATCATACCAATCATTGATAAGTTTTTCTTCTTCAGGACTACATAAACCTTGTTTGTATTTCCTCAATACTGCTTGAAACTGCTGTTGTGTCATACCTGTAAAGACAGCTCAACTCCGAATTCCCCTAAACCGAGAAAAATAAATCTATCGACACCGCAAACGATTTTGTTTTATTGAACCGAGTGTTGTAGAATTGTGTACCTAACACTTAAATCTACTCTTTGCCGAACTTCATCCACCATACTGAAGAACAACTTCTACAGGCCATTCGCACGGATTGTGAGAAAGCTTTTGCAGAATTGTTTAGAAGGTATTGGCGTAAAGCCCATGGATTGGCGCACTCGAAAGTGCATTCAAAAGAAGTTGCAGAAGAAATTGTACAAGATCTTTTTATCACGTTGTGGGACAAACGCGCTACTTTACAGATAAATAATTTTTCCTCTTACTTATATACAACTGTAAAAAATAAATCGCTCAATTATATTGAAGCCTGTGTTGTGCGCGAAAAGTATTGGACATACTACAAAACGTTCGCACCGCAATATGATGAAGCAACAGAAAAGACAGTTGCATATGACGAACTCGTTGAGGCTATCGAAAACGAAATGAATCATCTGCCTGAAAAATCGAAAAAAGTATTTAGACTTAATCGATTGGAGGGTCACTCCATACCAGAGATTGCAAGCGCTTTAAATTTGTCAGAGAAAGCAATTGAATATCATATCACGCGATCGTTAAAGCAATTGCGGTTGCATTTGAAAGATTACATCTTAAGCATCATCGCAATTTCCTCTATCTTCGAATAGCTTCATTGGCGAATTGCTTCAAACTAACTTCGCATAACAGTAAACACAATCAGGCATTCTGACTAAACTACCCTCGCAAGGGTAGTAAACCAAACAAGGCATATGGAGTAAACTAACCTTACGTAACAGTAAACACAACCATACGTACAAACTAAACTAACCTTGCGTAACATCAAACACTACAAGGCATACGGAGTAAACTAGCCTTACGTAGTAGTAAATACAACCATACGTACAAACTAAACTAACCTTGCGTAACATCAAACACTACAAGGCATACGGAGTAAACTAACCTTACGTAGTAGTAAACACAACCACACGTACAAACTAAACTAACTTCGCGTAACAGCAAACACGACCAGGCATACTGAGTAAACTAACCTCGCAGGGTAGTAAACCATACAAGGCATTAATTTTACTAAAAAATTATCCAGAAATAGTTAAAGCAACATGATCATTAACGCGAAAGGCGTTCTTCTTTGAAAAACAAAAAAACCTTTGCTTCAATACCATTACCTCAACTTCATAATGTGTTCCAAGAAAATGAATATCAGTAACCGAACCTGAAATTCTATTCTTCTTTTTCAATTTCTTGATGCGCACTTCTTCCGGGCGGACGATTCGCTTTGCTTTCTTTGGATTTACACCCAATAATTTGATCATCGCAGTAGTGAGCACATTGTAGTTACCAAACAAACCCGCTACATATTCGCTGACTGGCTTTCTGTAAATCATTTCAGGCGTTCCTTGCTGAACTAACGTACCGTCTTTCATCACAATAATTTCGTCCGCCCATGACAATGAGTCAACAGGATCGTGGGATACTAACATACAAGTAGTGCGAAGCTTTCGTGTGATGTTATCAATAACCGATTTCAAAATATCCCGCAATACCATATCAAGATTAGAGAATGGTTCATCCAACAACAGGAGTTTCGGTTTTGATATGAGTAATCTTGCAATGGCTATTCGTTGCTTCTCCCCTCCTGACAATTGATCTGTCTTGCGTTGAAGCAAATGGTTGATCTGACAAATAGTATAAATCGAACTCGATTCTTTTACAGAAAGTGAGTTTGCATATTGAAGTACTTGCTCAACGCGTAAAAACTTTGGAAGTTCAAAGTGCTGTGACAAGTAAGCAATCTCGGAATGACCAGCCACTAACTTTTCATTCGGACCTTCTACCACTTTATTTTCAAAGAGAATACTTCCTGCATCTGGTTGAACAAGCCCGCCAATCATTTTCAATAATGTACTCTTACCTGATCCGGTCTCTCCCGCAATAACGATCTTCTGATTTTTCGCCTGCACAAAACTGATGTCTTTTACAATCCAGGCATCGTCAATTTGCTTTCCTACTCCAGAGACTTTAAGTAATGTCATTCAATTCCTTTTTAATTTTGAACTACTGTATACAACGTTAATCAATTTGTCGATGAAGAATGAACTTGTCTTTTAAAATAAACGGCATTAAATAAAAAATCCCAAACTGATCAGTCTGGGATTTTTACAAGCATACAATTGATCGTTAATTATTTTTATTCGCTTTATCCATAAAAATATATCGTGCATCGTCCTTTGCATCCACTGCCTTTGACTGAACGTCTATGATCATAACCGGAGGAGTTGTATCCGTTGCCTCAGCTGCCGGCCATTGGGGTAATGTACCTCCGTTCGGATCTCCTTTAATGATGAAGTTAGCAAAGTAGTTCAGCATGGTTTCAGATACCGTATAGTCATCTTTTGTCCAGGCGTAGTCTTTAATCAAATCAAGATTACCCATGCAGTATTCAATTTCGCAAGCATGTGGTGCTCCAATCGGTTCAGGCATTTTAAAACCACCTTGCACTGTTCCTCCTGCCAAACCAGAACCCAATGTTTTATCAATTAGTGGTGGGCGAAGTTTACTGTACAAATAGCGATACACCTTTTGCGAACTTGTCTTACGATGAATGTCAAACCACTTCCATGTACTGTACGAAATAAACCGATCCGATGCCAAAAGCGTAGCCGACCATTCAATTTCTTTTTCTGATCCGTGAGGATAAAGTTTCAATACCTCCTCTGCATCATTCGGATAGGCCTCCTTCACCTTCTTAACAAAACTCTCATCATTATAAGGCTGGCCTTGCATGAATGCCATACCAGGAATTTCAGCAGAATTCCATCCTACCAACAACGGAACCTGTGCCTGCTCTTTGGCTTTGAAAATTTCAAGCATGGACTTTGGATAAAAATAACCATCGATCACCGAAGGAAAACCAAAGCGCTTAGACTCTGCATAAATTTCATATAGGTCGCGGGTACTGAGTGCACGCAGTTGAGCAAGGGTTGGATAACCCGCTTTCGTTGCAAACTCTAATCCTCCTTTTTCAGCATCCGCTAATGAAACCGCTGAAAGTGTTCCCATACCCGAACCGCTCTCTCCTATTGCACCTGCAATTAAATTTCTTGAAAGCGGTGAAGCCATCTGCGCACTCACTGAAACAGAACCTGCCGACTCACCTGCAATTGTTACTTTCTTCGGATCACCACCAAATGCTGCAATGTTTTTTTGTACCCATAATAATCCGGCATGCTGATCAAGCAATCCATAATTGCCTGATGATTTATACGCTGCCTCTTTACTTAACTCAGGATGAGCAAAGAATCCAAATATTCCTAACCGATAATTTACCGTTACTACTACAATTCCCTTCTTCGCCATACTCGCTCCATCGTAGCGTGGTTCTGATCCATCACCTGCTACAAAACCACCACCATAAAAATATACCAGTACGGGTAAACCTGTTGTGTTGCGTTTTGCCGGTGTCCATACATTTAAATAAAGGCAATCTTCACTTAATCCATTCGAACGTGAGTTCATATCACCAAAGACAATGGATTGAACAGGTCTTGGACCAAACACCTTTGTATTTAGAACTCCTTTCCAATTGTCCACTGGCTGAGGAGCTTTCCATCTCAAATTACCTACGGGTGGTTTTGCAAAAGGTATTCCGAAATAGGCTTGTAAACCTGTCTTTGTATCATAAAGACCTTCAATAACTCCATGATCGGTAGTCGCTTGAATTGGAAATCCATTGTTATGCTGAGCAACTAATGAAACCGATGTGACGAGCACGATCGCCAGCATGTAGATTGATTTTTTCATTGTATTGTAGTGATTAGTTTATATTGTCTCAATTTGCGACAATAATAATTAGTTTTATGACAAACTCCCATCTATTTTTGGTAAACGGTTTTGAATGGATCCGAAAGACTATCTCCCCCATATTGCATACGACTCAGTGATTATTGGTTTCTCTGGTGACGAATTGCATATTCTGATCATGGAGTATCACAACACAGGCCTATTTGCTTTGCCCGGTGGATTTGTTCTTACTACTGAAAATCTGAATGATGCGGTAAGTCGCGGACTGAAAGAGCGAACCGGCCTGGCGAATATATACCTTGAGCAATTCTATACATTCGGAAATGCAAAGCGCAATAAACCTGCCCCGATGAAAAAGATTTTAGAGGCCAATGGAATTATTCCTGAAGATAATCATTGGTTGCTGGATCGATTTATTTCTGTGGCCTACTATGCATTGATTAACTACACGAATGTTGTGCCGAAGCCTGATGCGCTTTCTGATTCCTGCAAATGGTATCCAATAGACAAATTACCCAAACTTATTTTTGATCATGCAGAAATTGTAGCCAAAGCTATTGAAACGCTTCGCGCTAATCTTGATCGAAAATTGGTGGGCATGAATCTTCTTCCAAAGAAATTTACCATGAAGGAACTTCAGCAAGTGTATGAAGCCATTCTGGGAACGAAGTTGAGAAGAACAACCTTTCAGCGAACGATGCTGGCTTCTGACATCTTAGCCCGGCATGAAAAGCAATACTCCGGAGGAGCACATAAGGCTCCATTTCTATACAGTTTCAGAAAACAAAAGAAGCTATAATCTTTAATGTGCAGCATTCTCTGCACTAGCACTTGCCACAGTAATTTCTTTCCCGATTCGCTTTAGTCCAAAAATTAAAATCACCAAAGCAATAGATGATGTGGTTAGCATTAGAATAACAATTGGCACTGCGTTAATCGAATTGAAAAGCCCCACACCAAAAGATGAAAGTGCCGCCACGCCAATCTGAGTAAAACCCATTAATGCAGAAGCGCTTCCAATAGTTCGGGTAAAGGGAGCAAGGGCCAGAGCGTTTGCATTCGGGTTAATGAAACCGATGCAACTCAGGCATACAAAAAACATAGCGATTGTGCCGTATAATCCCAATAGATTAGTCCATACACCAACAAGAAAAATAATTCCGCCAATCACTTGACAGAACAAAGCCACTTGAAATATTTTATTGCTTGGATACTTGCGCGTGATTACAATATTCAGTTGACTACTTCCTATAAAACCAACTGACAACAATGCAAAAATTCCACCATAGACCTTCGGACTAACATCGTATATCTCCATGAAGATGATGGGAGAACCCGCCACATAAATAAACAACGTAGCAAATGAAAACGCACCTGCAAATGTGTAAGTGCTAAACTGCGAATTCTTAAGAATGCCAATAAAGGTTTCGATCATCGGCTTCGCTCGCAATGAAATGGTAGGATCAGGCTGATGTCCTTCCGGGAGATAAAAGAACACAACAATCAGTAGCACGACTACGAGTCCAGAAAGTATGATGAAGATAGATTGCCATCCAAAAGTTGTAATGATAAAACCTCCAAAGGTTGGTGCGAGTAAAGGCGAAACACCTAAAATCAAAACAAGAAGTGAAAAGATACGTGCACTTTCTTCAACAGGAAAGAAATCGCGAACCATTGCCAATGCTCCTACCCACGCCACGCTTCCTCCGATGGCTTGAAAGAAACGAAATACAACTAATGTATTTACATCGTGGGATTGCATGCATCCTACACTGGCTAGTATGAAAACAACAAGACCAACATATAAAGGTCTCTTGCGGCCGTAACGATCGAGCAACGGACCATACAAAATTTGTCCGAGAGCCATACCGATGAAATAACTCGAGACAGAAAGTGAAACAATTGCCGTTGTGCTCCCGAAGTCTTCTGCAATCTGAGCAAAAGCAGGAAGATACATGTCAATAGCAAATGGAGTGACGGTAGCTAACGCTCCTAATATCCAGATAATGGTGCGATGGCTCGCTTTAATTGTATTCATGAACTGCAAACATAATAAAAATACGAAGGCGAAAGCCTGCCCTCGTATGTTCATAAAATACTTTCAGTAATAATATCTATTCGTTCTTTAGCACTTCTGCTGGATTGGCGCGTGCTACCTTTAACGTTTGCGAACCGATCATGACAAGTGCTACCAGCAATACAACGAAGACTCCTAAAAACATTTCTGAAATGGCGAGCGGAGCATGGTTATTAATCTCAGGAAAAGCAACTTGTTCGAAGAATAAGACAGTGATGGGGAGTGCAATGAGAATGGAAATGCCAAGCAAAAACAGAAAGCCTTTGCCTAACAAGTAGAGCAGTCGTATTTCGCTTGCGCCCATCACTTTGCGAATGCTTATTTCCTTTAAGCGTGTTTCTGTTGTGAACACCACCATACCCAACAATCCCATTGAAGCAATGCAAATGATGAGGAACGCGAGGAAGCCTGCTACTTCTGCTGCGGCCTTCATACCAGCAAAGGATTGTTCGAGTTGTTCGTTGTAAAATTTTGCCTCCAGTGGATGTACATCATCCTGCTTTTTCCAAATGGACTCAATCTTCGCATAGGTAGACAATAGATCAGTCGATTGTATTTTTACATTCAACCATTCAGTATCCGTACTCGAATACCGAAAAATAACTTCTTTCTGATCAATGCGATCGGCTGCTTTACCGTAGTGAAAGTCTTTTAACACGCCAATGATATGAACGTCCTTTCCATCTACTCGCACTACTTCTCCAAGGGCTTTTGAAGGGTTTTGCTCGGCTATGTTGAATCGTTTTAATACCTGTTCATTTACAATTACCTCTGTCTCCATAGCGCTGTCCACCTTTGGATTAAAGTTTCGACCAGCCAACAGCTTATGGTCGTGGAGTGGTAAATATTTTTCATCAACCGTATTGTAATACACGCCCGCAGAGTCATCCGGGTTAGCAGGATATTTCATTGTGGTTCCCCAATAATTTCCAACGCTGGTTACAATTATGGATTGCGAAATATCCTTCACCTCCGGCAATTCAGACAATTCCTTCTTTAGAATTTCAGCTTTATTTCCCTGCAACTTAATGTTCAATACATTCTCCGTGTTGAAACCCAAATCAAAAGCAACAAAATGCTTGTACTGCTTGTATAAAACAATGGTGGATGAAATGAAAATAATAGAGATGGTGTATTGAAAAACAATTAACACTTTTCGCAACGTTAACTTCTTAAACATTCGAACAGAGGATACATCCTTTAATACCTGGATAGCATTTATCCGTGAAAAGAATAAGGCAGGGAATAAACCAGCACCAAAACCAATTACAATGGCGAAGAGGATAAAATACACAATTATCATAGGAGATAAATCCAATACTAATACTTCCTTCAGATTTGGTTCAATGTTTAAGAAATACGGTTTAAGGATCAGGAACAATACAAATGCCAGCACCAAAGAGCACAATGAGATAATGATAGCTTCTACTACAAACTGCGTGATCACATTACTTTTTAATGCACCAATAACTTTACGTATACCCACCTCACGCGTTCGTTTTAATGATCGGGCGATTGATAAGTTAGTATAGTTGAAACAAGCTGACAAAATAACAATGAACGTCAGGCCGCTAAAGCTCCAAAGAACCGTTGAGCCTAAAGTTGCCCCGATCTGATTATTGTGATCTTCGCCCAGCATAATATCATCAAGCGGTTGTAATGCCAATTCAATGTGTGTATTTTTTATACTCGGATCCTCTTTTACACTTAGTTGATCAAGACTTGCTTTAAAGGCATCGAGGTCACTACCTTCTGGCAATACAATATAAACCCATGTGCTCCAGATGTTATCCCATTTCAAATCATCCTTGTTGTCTTTTTCAAGTACCTCACGCGTGCTGAAGGATCCAAGCATATCAAACTTCATATGCGAAAACACAGGTACATCCTTCAGAATACCCGTTATGGTATAGGCCTTATCGTTGTTCAATACTATGGTTTTATCCATTGCCTCTTCATCCCCAAATAATTTCTTTGCCGATTTTTCAGTGAGGATAACAGAAAACGGATTCTTCAATGCAGAGGAAGCATTACCTTTCAATAATTCAAAAGAGAAAACATCAAACATTGCTTCATTGGCCCAAAGACCAGAAAGCGGAATCACCTTTTCTCCTACCCTTATATCACCACCAAAGTCTCTCCTCAAAATGGCAACGCTCTCGGGTTGAGAAAACGTTTCTTTAATAGCCCTTGCCGCTTTGAGTGAAGTTGTTGCCATGAAATTATTATCCTTGTTTTCAAGATATTGATACTTGCTTACCACTCGATAAATGTTGCTATGCTTCACATGAAACTTATCATACGAAAGAACATCAGAAATTAATCCGATCAGCAAAAGACCAACCGACATACTGATGGCAAGCCCCACAATATTGATGGCGGAAAATAATTTATTGCGTACGATACTGCGTCCAGAGGTTTTAATGTAGCTGCGAATCATAATCCAGTTGATTAGAAGGTTGATAAATTCGGGTTTGCGGACAGTATATATTCGAAAGAACTTAAAGACATCAATAATGTATATCAATCGAGCACGTCTCGCTCCCTTTGATTTTATGTTGCGTTCAAAATACTCGTTCAAATCGCCTTGCAAATCTTCCAGCAAATCAGGACGACAATACCAAGAGAGTAATTGGTCGGCCCATTTCGGTGGTAATATTTTTTTTTGCTCCTTCATTAAATGCGTTTCAATGACATTTCAGGAATGATGCTCCAGTATTGATCGCGTAATTCTTTTGCATTGAGCAGAGCAGCTTTACCTGCATTGGTAACACTGTAATATCGTTTTCGCTTACCTCCTCTTGTACTGGTTGCTTCACCCAGTTTGCTTTTTGCCAATCCCTTTTCCTCAAGTCTATTGAGAACAGAATGGACCACGCCCAATTTCACAGAACGACCCGTTCGCTTTTCAAGGTCATCACATATTGCAACACTATAAGCTTCACTTACCATAGCAGCAATGGTGAGCAAAACCAGTTCTTCAAATTCGCCAAGGTTTGTTCCTTTCATATCTAATGATTAATTACGTAAATGTATGTAAAATGGTTATAAAATTAAAAAGCTACTTCAGATGAAGTAGCTTTTTAATTTATCCGATTGTATTACATCAATAGAATTGAGTTAGAAACTACAATGTTAGGCTCTTTACTCCTCAATCAGGATTGTCTTCACGTCCACTTCACTAGCCTGAAAAAATCCGTACGCTCCATTGGAAAGATTGGTGCGCGAATTAGAGGGTGGTTGACTAAACAATCCTCCATCATTATTCAGTAAGTTTGACAAGTCAATATAGTAAATGTATCCGGCACGCGAGATGCTGTACATCTCAATTCGCGCCTTGTCATTTGGAGCAAAGTAAACCGGTGAACCCAAACCATCAATGGCCTCACCCAGTATTTTATCATCCGCAAAATAGATATCCGTTAAGTTATATACCTTCAGTGAATCATTTCGAAAGAACTTGAACAAATAATAGTTCTCTTCATCTTGTGGTTCGGTAGCATAAAGCAACACTTCGTAAAACTTTTTATAATCTTTCGGATCTTCTTCTTCGTCAGGATTTATACGATAGCTTAAGGAATCAATTCCGCTTACACTAAACAATTTATCTTGGGCTGTATAAATTTCTCCGTCAACTTCTACCGTGAGCGTATACGTTCTTCCAATCTCACCTTCGAAAGCAAGGTCGGGTAAATAGTATCCGGTAGAATCAGCCAAGCCTCCTGGATTATGGCTAAACAAAAATTCATTCCCCAAATCATCCTTAACCGATACGTTTGCATTGGTAACACGAGGTGTGGCTCCATCATCGTAGAATCCCGCTGTACGCGTTACCCGAACATATTGATAGCCTGTGTGATTGGTAACTTGCCCTTCAATAACAATCTTCGATTCGGATTGTCGTAAATCTAAATCCACCGTTTTTTCACAAGATGAAAAAATAGCTGCGAGTGATATAAGTATAATGAGGTTCTTCATGTCTGATTAGAATTTTAAGTTATACGTAACGGAAGGGAATATTGGAAAAAGGTAAATCATTCGGGCTTCCTTCTTGGTGCCATCGCCAATTACGTTTCCATCTTTATCTTGTGCTGTGCGGGTATAAATTGTGAACGGATTTTTACGGTTGTAAACATTATACACCGAGAAGACCCATGATCCTTTTAACTTACGATAATCATTTTTCTTAGGTGTAAAGGTTGCTGATAAGTCTAACCTGTGAAAGGCTGGTAATCGATAACCGTTACGCTCTGTAATAACCGATGGACTGTAGTTCTGATATTCAAACTTTCCAGTGGGTAATGTAACGGGTCTGCCAGTGCTATAGGTAAAGGTTCCTCCAAATGTCCAACGTTTATTGAAATCATAGGCAGCTTGTATATTCACAACATTTCTTCTGTCGTAGTTGGCTGCAAAAGTTTGCCCCAGGTTTACACCATCAATCGTGCGCTCTGCTTTTGACAATGTATAGTTAATCATACCGGTAAGCTTTCCTTGCGTCTTTGTTACCATCAACTCCAATCCGTATGATTGCGCTTTTCCTTGTCTGAATTCAGTTGATAAATCTTCATTGAAGAAAATGGAAGCATTATCGGCAAAGTCGGTAACGTGCTGCATGTACTTGTAATAAACTTCGGTAGAGAACTCATACATATTATCTTCAAAATTTCTAAAATATCCAGCGGCTAATTGATCGGCCAATTGTGGTCGCAAATAATATCCGCTTGGATTCCAGGTGTTAAAAGGAACGGGCACAGTACCTGCAGAAATAAGATGGGTATTCTGCGCCATTCTGTTGTATGAAAGTTTAATCGATTGACCTTCACCAACAATGTAACGCATTGAAAGTCGTGGCTCGATATTGACGTACGTCTTAATATTTTCCCAGGCACCATAATGTACTGTATCAATTCGGGTAACATTTACATTGTCTTTTGGATCAGAGTATATAATCACATCGCTGTTGCCTATACTTTGAAATATGGATAAACGAACACCGTAGTCTAATGTAAGCTTCTCACTTAATCGCTGCTGGTTGCTGATGTAAAACGCATGATCAAGTGCATACATTTTCTGAAGTTCTACCGGAGCGAAAATGGAGGCTGATGTAGAGGGTGAAATTTTACCGGGTGAGAACTTTCTTCCGGTGATGTGATATCCAAACGTTAAATCATTATTGGTATTGATGAAGTACGAAAGGTCATTCTTGACGCTGGCCTCTTGTAAATTGGAAGTCCAGGAGAATCCTTGCACCGGATCTTTTAATTCCAGTTTATAATCAAAGCTATTTACCAAAACGGTTGTGTTCGAGAATAATCGGTCACTGAATAAATGATTCCATCGGAAGGTTCCGGTTTTATTCCCCCAATCAAAACCAAAGTCGTTGCCAAAACTAAACTTATCGCGGCCTGCATAAAAAGCTGCGAATACACGATTCTTATTATTGAACTTCCAGCTCACCTTTGCATTTACATCATAAAAGAAAACCGTGTTGTCCTGATTGGCAGCTTTTAAAAATACATCGGCATACGATCTTCTGCCAGAAACAATAAACGAACTTTTATCTTTTACGATCGGTCCTTCAACTGCAAGTCGGCTGGCCAGGGTTCCGATGCCTCCGGTTACGTTATAGTTTTTGTTATTACCATCCTTAGTACGCACTTCAAGAATGGAAGATAATCTTCCACCGAAGCGAGCCGGTATACCACCGCGATACAATTCAGAATCTTTAATGACATCGGCATTGAAAACAGAAAACAATCCGAACAAATGCGATGGATCATAGATCGGTGCTTCGTCAATTAAGATTAAATTTTGATCTGCACTTCCCCCGCGCACGAAAAATGCTGAAGTACCCTCCCCCGCATAGATAACACCGGGCATCATCTGAATGGACTTGATAATATCAACTTCTCCTAGTAGAGCGGGCAGCTTTCGAAGCTGCACCATGTCAATTACGTTTTTGCTCATTTGCAGACCAATTACGTTTTCATCGATTGCTTTATCCGATATAACCACCTCCTCTATTACGGTTGATTCTGTCTCCAGTTCAATATTGCTCGCCTGATTTGAGTTCAGTGTAACGGTAATAACCTGAGTTTTAAAACCTACAAAACTGTAGCTCACTTCATAATTTCCTTTGGGAATCGTGATGGAATAAAATCCATACGCATTGGTAGTTGCTCCTACTTTAAGGCTGGGAATGTAGACGGTAACCCCAATCAACTCCTCACCATTTTGTTCATCTTTGACATAACCATTTAAGGTAACACGTTCTTGCGACCATCCTGCAATCGATATTAATGATGCAGTGGCAACTGTTAGTAAGTATCGGATCATTTATTTTTGGTTTCGACTAAGACAATTCAAAAAGTATTTACCCCTATGCGCGATTAAAAATAATTCATAACACTGCTGTGTTGACGAATCTTCTTCTAAATAGTTACCTTGTCAGCGAATTAATTACAGAAAGTAGCCGAGAATAATTTCAGCACACCATGTTTAAGAGATTAAAAGCACTTTATACTGAATACAAGCCCTACGTACGGGTGGACCTTATCATGTACGCTGTGTTGATCCTACTCATTTTTTTATACTTCATTTTCAGCATCATGTTTTAGCAACAAACTAAGACTGAAGTATTGAACATCAACCATTCAGGCAGAACCGATTACCCTCCACCGATTACCGATTACCTGTCTTCCTCTGCCCAACATATAATGCCAGAATAACGAGAACCGTTCCGCATACTGTATAAAGCGTAAAAGGCTCTTTCAAAAAGAGAGTAGAAAACAGAAAACCAAAAATCGGACAGAGATAAAGCCAAAGCGATGCACGAACAGCATCTGCCTTTAATAAGCGAAGCCAAAGCTGAACGGCAAATATTGATACCATAATAATTAGCCAGGCTTGAGACAACCAAAATGTAGCATCGAAATGATTTTCTTTTTTATGCATGAAGAAGGTTAGCGGGGCAATTAAAAAGCCGGCAATAAAAACCTGCCATGCGTTGATTACCGTTCGGGGAAGTTCCCACTTAACCGCTGCATAATAAACCGATCCAAAAGAATAGGTAAACATACTTAAGGCAAGCAAGAGCAAACCTCCAATGGTTGCCTGACTATTCTGCAATAATGGATATGCGGCAACTACCACCCCAAGCGATCCCAACACAATGCTTAGCCATATCATAAGACTAATTCTTTTCTTTGTCCAGATGGCCGACATGATGCTGATGAATAATGGATTCAGCGCAATGGCCAATGTAGTGATGCCTGCTGCAACATACTGAAGTGCTATAATGAAAATACCCAAGTACAAGGCTGTATTAAACGCACCGAAGATTGTAAGCTGCATCCACTCCTTACCTAACGGAAGACGATTCCGTTGAAAACCATAGACGACAGTTAGTAATAAAAGTCCCGCCAACAAAAATCGAATATTGAAAAGCACTAAGGGCTCTACAGAATGCAAACCAAACTTACCGGCAACGGATGCTGAAGCCCAGAGCATGGCAAAGAATAGGCCTTCCAGAATATTGAGACTGAAGAGTTTTTTCACACGAATGAATTTGTTCAAAAATAAAGAGGCTGTCCTTGTGAGACAGCCTCTTTTAAAACTTTAATTAATTTTCTTTTTAAAACTTGAAAGTTAACTGACCCATAAAGGTTGTTCCAAGTTGACTGAACTGAGAACCGTTGTAACCAAGAATTCTGTAACGACCGCTGAAAGATAAGAATCCTTCGAGTAAGCTCTTATCTGTTTCATTTGAAAGTGCTGCCTGAGCATCTGCATAATCAGGATCTGTAGAGTTTCCTGTTAACTCAAGCTTCCATTTTGGCAATACATTGAAAAGATTGTTTACTGAGAATGATAGCGAAATGTTCTTTGTGAAGGCATATCCAACATTCAAATCCGTTACAACCGCAGGCTCGAACACTTGCTTAATATTATTCATTACGCTTCCACCATTGTCAAGGTCCTGGAATTTAGTAGGTCCAAATAAAGTGTTATTCAAAACAGCATTAAATTTACCCAGACTATAATCTAAACCTAATATTGCCTTATACTTTGGACGTCCTTCGGTTAAAAGGGATTTTACTTGGGTATTGAGAATAGTAGCACCTGCATCTTTGATCGCTTGAGGATCATTCGGGCTGCCTACAATTTTATTTGACAAGGTAAAGTTACCGGCAAGGTTAATACCCAATCTTCCTGATCCGAGTCCAATATTTCTATAGCTACCAACTACGTCCAATCCTTGTGTTTTGGTTTTGATACCATTTATAAAGAATTGAACACTGGTCAGATTCCCTGCAGCAAGGATTTGACCCAAATCGCTTGCAGCATCATCTGTTGAAATCGATGAACTATATACTATCCTATCTTTAATCGTAATATCGTAGTAGTCAATGGTAAGGCTGAAATCCTTGGTCAAGTTTAAACCTGTTCCAAAAGTTATATTGGTAGATTTTTCAGCCTTCAGTTTAGGAATACCCAACAAGTAAGCTTCTTTACTATTGTTGTTAAATAATCCAGATAACACAATTGTACCACCGGCAAAACTGGCTTGCGTAGATTGTGCGTAAATCTGATGCAAAGTAGGTGCTCTGAAGCCTGATGAGAATGATCCGCGTAAAACGACTTTCTCATCTGCCAATTTCAATCGAGAAGAAAGTTTACCCACATTAGCATTTCCAAAATCGCTGTATTTTTCTGTACGCACAGTTCCCGCAATCAAGAAGTTCTCGGTGATGTCCCATGTTGCGTCCAGATATGCTCCCAGGTTATAGCGGCTATTTGTTCTGGCATTTTCAGCCCGGATACCAGGGAAGGAATTAGAACCTTCTCGAGAATATGAAGCTGTATCACCCGCAATAATCTGATAGGTCTCACTCCGCACTTCAGTACCTAAAGCAATGTTAAAATTATCTGTCAAAGCCTTGCTAACATCAAAGTTTCCAACAACATGCTTAAAATTAAATCCGCCTGGCTTAAATGAAGTCGGGCTCGCCTTGCGTAAGGAACGATTGACCGTATTGTTAACTGAATAGGTTTGTTGGTTTCCTCCAACGGTAATACTAACATCGGTTACCCATCCATTCAGATCATCCTTGAAACCAGCGGTTGCATTATAGTCCTTCAGATCACCTTCAAAGGTTGGATTGTACCCAACATATCCTTCATACAGACCAGCAGCTTTATCTGCAGTGACTTCATCAAAAATTGGGGTGCCCGGATCTCCATAGAAACTAGGATCCATTGTATAATCAGGAGCACCATCAACTGTTGTATGAAGCAGGAGGTGATCCACTCTCCAATAAGGGGCACGATAATTCGCATTACTTATTACTTTCTTTACCCCAAACGCGGCATTACCATAAATCTGTCCATGGTCACCAACAGGAACACCAAAATTAACCAGGAAACTTGAAGCAGAGGTTTCACCAGTTCCATTAATATTTCCGGCAGTTGGATTGACTTTTAAAAATTCAACGATTGGAGCATTGATCGGATCAGTAAGAGGATTAGCTACTGATGCATCGCCAAACGTTGCAATTTCTGTAGGTACATCTATTATTCCTGACCTCACTGCATTGTTTATCTGCTTAACTCCTATCGTGTAATTAATGAATCCATTTTTTCCAAAATTGCTGCCACCATTAAAAGACAAACCATAAGTTCCACCATCGCCTTTACTTGTACCTCCTGCATTAATGCTGAGCTCAGAATACTCATATCTATCCTTTAAGATAATGTTCATTACACCAGCAATGGCATCCGATCCATATTGTGCGGATGCTCCATCACGTAGAATTTCAACTCGCTTAATTGCGCTTGTAGGAATGCCAGACAGATCGGCACCGGTCTCTCCTCTTCCTGGAGCAAACTGCACGTATAAAAGTGAGCTTAGATTTTTTCTTTTTCCATTAATCAGAACCAACAAACGGCTTGGTCCGAGGTTTCTGATTTCGTATGGATCCAATAATGTTGAGGCATCATTAACCGGTGTGTTCACTGTATTGAACGAAGGCACACGATATTGCAGTGCCTTGTCAAAAGTAAACTGACCTGTTGTAGATAAGTCTTTGTTCGTGAAGTTATCCACCGGAAGTGGTGTATCTGTAAACGTGCGTTGTGCACCACGACCAACACTAACGACAACTTCATCCAGTTGAGAAGTTTCAGAGACCAATGCAATGGAAACAATATTCGAAGCGGGAATCGTTACTTCCTGTGTTGCATAACCCACTATAGAAACGATTAAAACAGATGAAGATTGAGGAGCATTCAATTTGAATTTACCTTCTGCATCAGTAGAAGTTCCTAAGGCTGTTCCTTTCACTACAATATTAGCTCCGGGCAGTGCCTCTCCTGTGCTGCTGTCGGTTACGGTGCCCGATACCTCTCGGTTCTGGGCCCAGGTCTGCGTGCCACATGCGAGCACAAACAGAAGAATTGATAAACGTTTCATCATAAGCATAAAGTTTAGTTTGGTTTAGGTTAACTAAACGAATATGGTCAATCCTTTCCTGAATAAAAAAAAAGTGCGCTGAAATCAATTCACAAAATCTATACGCTGCATGTCATACCTTTAACTGTACTTAGATGAAAAGCGAGATTGTTTTTTCGGAAACGAGTGCGGTGGATTTCCACCACTCCTTACGTGATAAATTACTTACAACTTTCCCCTCACCTCATCATTGACCAGAAAGGCTCCATCTTCTTTCACAAAAATTACAATCTTACTTTGTTTAAAATTCTTTTCATCGAGCAAATAGACAATGTATTCATGAGCCGTTACATGGTCCTTCACATCATCGGTAAAACCCATGTCAATGGAAAACATAAAATCATCCTTTATCTTTTTTGAGACGATCTTATTATTCAAGTTATCGATAACCTTTACTCGCGCTTCAGTTGGCGAGGCCGAAAGAATTTTAACATCGAGTACTAAATAAGGAAGCATGTTCGATGCGTTTTCCTTTTCACGATCGCTTGTGGGAGAATCAAACCGGAACGAGGTTACTTCCGGCAGCGGTCTTTTCTTGAATGTGTAATTCAGTTTTACCTCGAATTCGCCCTTGGCTTTGAAGGGAGTTTCATCCTGGATAAAAATTAAAATGAATAATAACCAGGTAAAAATCATACATAGTAGATTTAATGACTATGTAATATAGCAAGAATTAGTGGGTCAGTTGAAAGAAAAAGTGGAGATTCCTTTTTAAGCATCATCTAAGCAATTAAGCTTACTCAGTATCTCATTTCTTACCAAGCTTAATCGCACGGGCCACCGCTTCTGCCGTAACATTCTGATAGTTTACGGAAACGATGGAAGGTGATTCAATCCACTCTACAATCTTCTCAATATTTTTCTTCTTCATCTTCTTCAATACAGGCACGCCCATTTGTTTCAATGATGCCGCATTATAGTGTTGCTCAAGCTGCGATTTCATCGGTATTACCATCAACTTTTTGCCGAGGTAGAGTGCTTCCGCTGGTGTTTCAAATCCAGCACCGCACAACACACCTTTAGACGATGTCATACTCTCTGCAAATTCATCCTTATTAACAGGATACACCGAAAGCTTTCCAACGTGATACGCTTTTCGGGCATGTTTAGAAAAGATATGCCACCTTACATTACTGATCTTCGAAAGCAATGGCACTAATTTCTGATCATCATAGGATGGAAGATAAACCGTGTAGTGATCTTTTGTTTCTACTTTCGCTTCGCGTACAGCAGATCGTATTACCGGTGTAAAAATGTTTTTATCATAGCGCTCAAAATGAAATGATACATACTGATCAACGGGCGCGTAATGATGCAACACCCACTCTCCTACCGGATCTATCTTTTTAGGGCTCGGAACTTTATCCGATAGCAAAGCGGATTGGTGACTCAGTCCCACGCAAGGTATTTCTCTCTTGCGGCACGCCCATGCGGTGATGGGTTCGAAATCATTAATTACTAGATCGTACTTATCAACAGGAAATCGCTTCATCTCCTTGTACACTTCCTTCGAACTGTTTTGCTTAAACGTTTTTAGAAAATCTATACCACCACTCTTTCCAAAGAAAAAACTAAGTCCTTTCGATTTATATTTTACAGGATAGGAAAGCTTTACATCGGCTTGTGCTCCGCTCACAAAAAGATCAAGTGCGCCATACTCTTTTAATATGGGTATAACGTCTTCTGCGCGAGTAAGATGTCCGTTCCCTGTTCCTTGAATAGCGTAGAGTATTTTCACTTTTTAACCGTTAAGAATTCGTTTACCAGGTCTTTAAAAATCTCATCATTATCAAGTTTATAGCGAAGGCGTTTGGGTAATTTAACCGCTTGTGCCTGCTTGTCATCGGCATAGCGAAATATCTTCCATTCCTTTCCATCAAACTCAAGTGCGGTGAGGTTTTCAACCCAGTCGCCCGAATTTAAATAAATTACACTACCTTTTTCAGTTTCTATCTTTTTGATTTCCGGATGATGGATGTGTCCACAGATAACATAATCATATCCATTTTCAATGGCGATATCAGCAGCCGTCTTTTCAAAGTCATTGATAAAACTTACGGCTGATTTTACACTATCCTTTACGCGCTTGGAAAGCGAAATTTTCTCCCTGCCCAATTTAGTAAGACACCAGTTGACGAAGGTATTGATCACGATAAGGGTATCGTAGCCCACCGCTCCAAGCTTGGCTAGCCATTTTGAATACTGCATGGTAACGTCAAATACATCACCATGAAAAATCCAGGCGCGTTTGCCATTCAATTTCATCACCACTTTATTGTTGATATGGAATGAGCCCAGTCGAAAGCCCGAGAACTTTCGAAGCATTTCATCGTGGTTGCCTGTGAGGTAAATGATCTTCGTGTTCTTGGCGAGCAGTCCTGTAATGTGTTTGACTACCTGCATGTGCGACTTAGGCCAATAGCGTTTGCTAAATTGCCACATGTCGATAATGTCGCCATTAAGAATGAGCTTTTTTGGATTGATGGTTTTGAGATAACGAAGCAGCTCTTCAGCGTGACAGCCGTAGGTGCCGAGGTGAATGTCAGACAATATTACGAGCTCAACGTCTCGCTTCTTTTTCTTGCCCATGTCTACTGTAGTGATTCCCCAAGGTAGCTTACCTTACGGGAATCTCAAACCAAACCTATAAAGAAGAATGCAATTCAAAGGTAGATTCTTCAAACTTAAGACGAGCAGTCAAGGTATTATGAAATTGTTATTCATTTCGTTTTTACCACGAAGGCACTAAGACACGAAGTAACACAAAGCAAATACTTTTGCTAAAACTTAAACCGTAGGTATTTAATCTTCTCGCCTTTGCTCGCGAACATTTCTTCGTATTTGGTTTTGATATCAAAGCACTCCGGACGAAGGTCGGATTGATATACATCATCGGTGAACTTGTAATCGGAAATATCTTTTCTCGTTTCAAGCTCTTCCAATGTAAAATTATAAAAGCCGGTATTGTCTGTTTTTAATCGGAAATAACTTCCGGGTTTGAGCAACACTTTAAACTTATCCAAAAACCGACTGCTGGTAAGTCTGCGTTTGATGTCACGCTTGCGCGGACGAGGATCCGGAAACGTTAACCAGATTTCATCCAGTTCACCGGGTTGAAAAAAGTTTTCTATCAATAATATGGGTGTCCTTAGAAACGCCACATTCGTAAGCCCTTGCTCAACGGCCAAGGTACTCCCCTTCCAGATGCGCTCGCCTTTAATATCAACGCCAATAAAATTTCGGTCGGGGAAAAGTTTCGCTAAACCAATGGTATATTCTCCACGTCCACATGCCAACTCCACTGTAATAGGATTATCATTCTTAAAATAAGTCGAACGCCAATTGCCTTTTATGCTTTCGAAAACATCTTTCGATCGTTCAATTACATTATCACGCTCTTCAATAATTCTAAATCGCTCCTGCTTTCTCTTCATAAATTTTCAATTTCCGCTACTACAAAAGTGCTGCCGCCTATAAAGATCATATCATTGACCGTAGCGTTTTTTCTTGCTTCTTTAATGGCCTCATTTACATCTTTAATATCCACTCCAACCAATCCCAAGGATGCTGCCTGTTCTTTCAGCAATGCCGCATCTAATGCCCGTGGAATTTTTGCCTCGCAAAAATAGTATTTGGCTTCTGTTGGCAAAAGTTTAAGAATCTCACTGATGTCTTTATCCTTTACCATTCCAATGATCATGTGAAGATTATCGTACTTCTGGGCTCGAATCTGCTTTACAATTTCCGTTATTCCATCCTGATTGTGGCCTGTATCACAAATCACCAATGGTCTATCGTCTAACTTCTGCCATCTTCCTTTTAGTCCGGTTTGCTTTGCCACAAGAGTTAACCCTCGCTGCAATGCTTTGATCGAAATACTCCAGCCCTGAACCTGCATGAGTTCAATTGCTTTTAAAACCCCCGCCACATTTTTCTGCTGATAGAACCCCTGAAGCGGAAGCTTCAATCCTTCAAAAATTAGCTCGTTATTTTTTGAAACACGCAGAAGTACATCTCCATCCTCCTCATACCGTTCAACATGATAATCATCAACAGCAAAATATAGTGGAGCGTGTTCTGCGAAAGCTTTATCTTCAAATACCTTATCAATACCGGATTGCTTTTCACTGATAACTACCGGGATATTTTTCTTAATAATGCCTGCCTTTTCAAATGCAATTTTCTCCAGCGTATCTCCCAAAATATCTTTATGATCCCACCCAATATTGGTGATTACTGACAGTTCAGGAGTAATTACATTGGTTGAATCCAATCTTCCACCAAGTCCAACTTCAATAATAGCGATGTCCACCTTCTCCTTTACAAAGTATTCAAAGGCCATGGCCACGGTGGTCTCGAAGAAGGATGGTTCAATTGCTTCAATTGTATTCTCCATCCGATTGACGAAATCAATAATGTAATCAGGCGAAACCGGAATACCATTTATCTTTATCCGCTCGGTAAAATCTTTCAGATGAGGAGAAGTGTACAATCCCGTTCTATAACCAGCGGATTGAAATACCGAAGCCAGCATATGCGAAGTGCTTCCTTTCCCGTTCGTTCCGGCTACGTGAATGGACTTAAACTTTGTTTGAGGATTTCCAACCGCCTCGCAAAGACGTAAGGTATTCGCAAGGTCAGGTTTATAGGCGCTCGATCCAATGCGCTGAAACATCGGAAGTCTGGTGTATAAAAATTCGAGCGCCTCGCTATAGGTACTAACCATGGCGCGAAAATACAGGTTCTATCGACAATTCTGTACTCAGTGGCGCCACGGCTCTAAGGAGCAGCACCACTACAAAAAATCACTTGCATAAACTCTCCGTTACGCGTTAATTGCAAGTTGATTAACTCATGAATTGTGCTCTGGACTAGGGATTTTGGTGTTACAGAAATAATCTTCGTTGCAATTTTTGCAGTGCTTTATGTACTGTATCTGGTGCGGATCGTGCGGATTGCGAAAAAGCTAAACAGTTCCTATTCAAAAATCTTCATTAAACTGTTTTTACGTACGATTTACTTTGCCCTTTTCCTGATTGCCCTTCTTGGACCCTCTTTTGGTGGATCGAAGAAAGAAGTGAAGTCTGTCGGCAAAGACATTGTATTCTGTGTCGATCTCTCCAAATCGATGGATGCCTTTGATGTGCAACCTACTCGATTGGAAAAGATTAAGTATGAAATGAAGAAGATTGTTGAGGCCTTCAATTCCGACCGTATTGGCGTGGTGATCTTCTCATCGGAAGCCTTTATGCAATGTCCACTTACCTATGATCAGAATGCACTTAATCTCTTTATTGAATCCATGAGCTCTTCACTTGTGCCAGCTTCTGGAACGGATTTTGGTCCACCGCTTCGCATGGCACTAAAGAAATTGGAAGAGAAAAGTGACGGATCACCCAACGAAACAAAATCAAAAGTCATCATACTCATAAGTGATGGTGAAGATTTTGGTGAAGAAACCGATGATGTAACGCGCGAAATTCAGGACCGTGATATTAAACTCTTCACTTTAGGCGTTGGTACAGAGAAGGGCGGTAATATTTATGCCAACAATAGATTGAAAATTGATCGTCAGGGGAACACCGTAGTAACAAAGCTAAATCCAAAGGCACTGCGCCAATTGGCTAGTGAAACCGATGGAGAATATTTTGAAATTAATGAAAGTCGAAACGATGTTTCACGTTTAATCAATACCATCACTAAAATTGAAGGCGAAGTAAGGGATGCACGACAAGTAGATGTAACGGCCAATAAATTTATTTACTTTCTATCGGCCGCACTTGTTCTTCTCGTGATTGATATTTTAATTTCAATACCTACTGTTAAGATATGAAGTTTGTTTTTGGTTTTATATTGTTGTTTTCGTTAGTAACCGATCCGGTCAAGATTGGAGAAATCAATCGTTTAAAAAAAGAAGCAAGGCTTGCCTACACAACCGGAGATTACAAAAAAGCCATTGAGAAATATAAATACTTATCCGATTCACTTCACGTTAATGAAGATGAAGTGATGCTCAATCTGGCGAATGCTTATTTCCTAACAAAAGATACAGCAGCTGCCTATCCTGGCTATCAAATGTTAACGAATAGCAAAGAATCCCATATCAAATCAAAAGCGCATCAACAATTGGGAATCCTGGATCATCAAAGGGGAAAATTTGAAGAAGCCCTTAACCAATTTAAACAAGCCATTAAAGCGGACACGCAAAACAAAGACGCTCGATACAACTATGAAGCGTTAAAGCGTAAACTGGATGAGAAGAAAAAACAAGACGAACAAAAGAAGAAAGACGAAGAAAATAAAAAACAGGAACCTTCAGAGTATGCAAAGAAACTAAAAGCACAGGCTGAAGCGTTGGCAGCACAATTCAAATTTACAGAGGCTCATAATTTGATGTTGGAAGGTGCAAAGAAAGATCCCTCCGTTATGTATTTCAAAGATTTCATCGATCGTTTAAACGATGTCGTCACCATTAACAAACAAAAATGAAAACGTTACTAACACTTTCTATAATCTGTATCGTAGCGCTCACGGGCTATGCACAAAGTGCGCAAACGTATTTCAATAGCTCCGCGAATTATTATGTAAAAGATAAGAAAGTAGAAGCCATGCAGACCATTCGCGATGGGCTGGCGAAATATCCAAAGGATGAGAAGCTGAAGGCGCTTGCTGATAAAATGAAGCAGGAGAAGAAAGAACAAGACAAAAAAGATCAGGAGAAAAAAGAGGAAGAAAAAAAGGAACAGGAGAAAAAAGACCAGCAACAAAAGGATCAGCAGAAGAAAGACGAGCAAAATAAAGATCAACAGAAAAAAGATCAGGAGAAGAAAGAACAAGAAAAGAAGGATCAGGAGGAGAAAGAGAAAAACAAAGACCAGCAACAGAAAGACGAAAAGAAAAATCCTGAAAAGGATAAACAACCAAGCGAACAGGAGAAGAAGGACCAACAACAAAAACAAAACGATCAGGATATCTCCGACAAACTGCAGAAGATGAACATTACTCCTGAAATGGCAAAGAAATTATTGGAGGCCATGAAGAATCAGGAGGTTCAATACCTGCAACAGAATAAACGCAAGGCCACTAAATCAAAAGATAAGAGTAAACCGGATTGGTAGTTTCCAGTTTACTCTTCTTAATTATTACTGAATGTCGTTGTTAAAATAATCTCAACCCTTTGATGCAATTATAGCCTGTGAAATATCAGCAATAATATCACGCACATCTTCTAAGCCCACTGCAATTCGAATAAGACCTGGAGTTATGCCCACTGCTTGTCTTTCTTCTTCTGTTAATTTAGAATGCGTGGTTGACGCAGGGTGAATAGCAATCGATCTCGTATCTCCCAAGTTTGGAGAATGTGAAATCATTTTTAATGAATTAAGAAATCTTCTTCCTTGATCCAATCCTCCTTTAATTTCAAATGTCACCAGGCCTCCACCAAGCTTCATTTGTTTTTTTGCTAACTCATGTTGAGGATGAGAAGGCAGAAATGGATATTTCACTCTTGCCACCTGGACATTACCTTCCAACCATTTTGCAAGCGTCAATGCATTTTCACAATGACGTTCCATACGCACCGCCAAAGTTTCTAAACTTTTAGAAAGTATCCATGCATTGAAAGGTGACATAGATGGTCCGGTATGACGGGTGAAGAATCGGATTTCTTTAATCAATTCTTTTGTTCCTAATATCACACCACCTATTACCCTACCCTGCCCATCCATAAATTTCGTTGCCGAGTGAGTAACAATATGCGCACCCCACTTTGTTGGTTGTTGCAGATATGGAGTAGCAAAACAATTATCTACATTCAGAATGACATTGTGTTTTTTTGCAAGCTTGCCTAACCATTCTAAATCAAGAATATCCAACGCAGGGTTGGAAGGAGTCTCCACAAAAATCATCTTGGTATTAGGCTGAATCTTTGCTTCCCAAGTCTCTGGCTCAGTTATATCAGCATAGCTGTGCGAGATACCAAACTTTGGAAAGATAGTATTGAGAATTTGATGTGTCGATCCAAATACAGAACGACATGCCAAAACATGATCACCTGACTTTAATAGTGCAGCCATACTGCTATACATCGCTGCCATACCCGAAGCGGTGGCAATACCATCTTCAGTTCCTTCCATCAAACAAAGTTTCGCGATGAACTCATTTGTGTTTGGATTTGAGTATCGGCTATAAATATTGCCTGGTATTTCATCTGCAAACATAGCTCGTGCTTGTTCGGCATCATCAAATACAAAACTGGAGGTTAAGTATAACGGCACAGAATGTTCGCGGAAAGCAGAACGTTCATGTTGTTCACGAATAGCATCGGTTTCAAAGTGTCTTTCAGTTTCTTCCATCGTCTTCGTCTCGAATAAAAATTAGGAGTTAATAATTTCAAATGAATGGGTAATCTTAGCCGTTTTCTCAATCGTTTTTGCAACGGAACAATATTTATCAATCGAAAGACTTATTGCTTTCTCTACTTTATCAGCATCCAGATTTCCGTAAAGCTTAAAATGCGCATGCACCTCCGTATATAAAGAGGGCTCAACATTTTTCTCGCGTTCGCCTGTCATGGTGATTTTAATATCCTTTAGATCCTGGCGTTGCTTTTTCAAAATGCTAATGACATCAATAGAACTACAGCCACCCATGGCCGCCAATAACACTTGCATTGGACGCATGGCTGCATCACCTCCACCCACATCTGGAGATCCATCCATTCGCAGGGAATTACCTAGCTGGTTTGTTGCTTCCATCAGGAAAGCATCATTCAATCGATTTAACTCTATCTTAATCATACTGTTTCTGTTTTCGTTGGCCACACCAAACTACCCATTACCATACCAACAAAGCTTACTAACGTTGCCGGCACCAAACTTGGCCATGATGTTTCATAAACTTCAAAGATAATCCAAGTAAGTATTCCAAACACCATCGAAAGTAAAGCTCCTGCTGTGCTGGCACGTTTCCAATACAAACCCATTACGAGAGGAACAAAGAGCGAAACCAGACTTAAAATAGAAGACTCTCCTACCAGTTCATAAATATTGGATCGCATGCACGCCATTATTGTCGCGATAGAACTGAATAACAAAATAGCGAGGCGGGTCATAACTAAAAGCTGATGATCGGTAATCTTATCCTTCATGAGTGGCTTCATAATGTTCTCCGAAAAAATAGCCGCAGGCGCAAGAATGGCCGAGCTGGCTGTACTCATAATGGCTGAGAGCAATGAACCAAAAAACAAAATTTGAATGGGAAGCGATGTATGTGCTAATACCATATTAGGTAATGCCAGTTGTGTATCGCCAACTGCATAGTTGGGATACAGGTACTTCGTGCACAAACTAATAAAGATGGGCAACATGGCAATCGTTAAATAAAGAAAGGCAGCGAAGTAACATGACAGCACCGCAGTCTTTGCGGAACCTGATGACATAGACCGTTGAAAAACATCTTGTGAAGGAATAGATCCCAAACCCAGGACCGACCATGCAGCTATATAGGTAACAACTTCCTTAAAATTCAGGGATGGAAAAAATTTGAAATCTTCGGCTGGTACTGCATTCAATACCGTGCTCACTCCTCCTGCCTTCTCAGCCATAATAAATGCCAGCACTAAAAGCCCTAAAATAATAATGATGCTTTGAACAAAATCAGTGATCGAGATAGCCCACATGCCGCCAACGTAAGTATAGAGCGTAACCACCAATGAACTAATCACAACACCTTGCCAGACGGGCAATCCTGTAACAACATTGATTATTAAGCCCATCGCTACCAACTGTGCAGCAATGTAACCGAGATAAGGAGGTGCTAAAAAAATACTTGCCGTTAGTTCTGTCTTTCTTCCATAACGCACTTTAAAAAAATCACCAAGGGTGATCAGGTTCATGCTATATAATTTGCGGGCGAAGAACAAGCCAAAAAGCAAGAGGCACAATGCAGCTCCAAAGGGATCTTCAATAACAGCATATAAACCTCCCTTCAAAAATTGAGATGATGCACCAAATACAGTCTCTGATCCGAACCATGTCGCAAACAAAGCAGCTGAGCTCAATACAATAGGAAGGCTTCTGCCCGCCAGCATAAAATCTCCTGATGTCTTTACCTTTCGTGAAGCCCAAAAACCGACAAGGATAGTGAGGATGAGGTAAGCAATAATGGAGAATAATAACAATTCGTTCTTCGGTTATAGGATTGAGCGCCTAAATGTAAAAAACAGAAAGTTTATTTCAACATGAATTAAAAAAACGGCCTACTGTTTTTTCTTGAGTTGAAAGGTTCGCGTTACGTTAAATCCTAAATGAATATCGCCAGCAAAAAAATCATCTCGCGTTTCCGTGATGAATGCGCGCTCATTCAGACCAATGGCATTGGTCAAAAGCAATTGAAATACGTGTCCACCAGTTTCAATATCAATACCCAGGCACAAGGTATTTTGATACGACTTATATAAAGGATCAAGCGTAACCGGAGCATATCCATAAATGTACTTTCCCTGATTAAAATTGGCGTAGTACTCTCCCGTAAGGGCAATACTTCTTGAAACTTTTAATCTTCCTCCAAAGCCAAGTGCAAATTGATTATGTTCTGCCTCTTCCGTGGCAAAGTCAATTGAGTTTTTATGAACCAAAGTCGGCATGATTTGAAAAGAAAATTTAGGCGTAAACTTTCTGGCGATAAGAAGTTGAGCAGTGTAAGAGAGACGATCAACATTTTTAAAATCCGGGGAAATCTCCTCATTCGTCTTTGGAGAAAATTTATAAGCCGCACTGGCCAAAGCTGTTACTGTGACCGGGAAATTTCGCTCACCTTTACTTTGTCGAAGCACTTTATATTTCACAAATCCGTCCATCGTCTTATCAAAAGAGTTACGACCAATGCTTACAGACAAGTTATTCGTTATTCCATAGTCGAGTGCCAGACGAACATATGCCTGATCCAAACCAAACATTTCATAAGCGCCTCCACTGATAGCACCAAACCGATGCTGGAAAATAAACTCCAATGTATTCTTACCCTTTGTTTCCACGGTATGTCCATTCCCTAATCGTGTTCCTTTAAAAGTGGCGAAAGCATAATCGGTTGTCTTGGTTTGCTTGTCCAGCTCTCCAAGCAAGTCATCCTGAGCGAACAAAAAACCTGGGATTAAAACAAGAATAAAAATCAGTTTCTTCATATGGATTGATTTAAAAGGGTGTTTGTGTAAAATTAAGGATTGATAGCAGTAGTAAAAATTTCTATTTCCATTATGGAGCATAAATGAATTGCAATCGCATGAAAGCTTAAATCGTTCTTATGAATAGATAGAAGGAAGCCGTTTCCTGATCTGTCTTTTTTATTTCTAACGGATTATGTTGCCATACTCCAGAAAATGCCCTAATTTGATCGCACGTCTTTTAGCAAGACAATCCGCATGGCCAAAAAGAAATTATTTACTGCTGATTATGAGTTACACGCATCTATCAAGATGCTGTATCCCTACATTCAATCGGCCAGCGGATTAGGCGAATGGTTTGCTGATGATGTTAAGATCAACAACTCCGACAAAACTTTCACCTTTGTTTGGGACAATGACGAACACAAAGCAAAAATGGTTGCCCACCGCACCAATCATTTTGTTCGATTCGAATTTTTACCAGAAGATGAAGAGGATGAAAAGAATCCCTCCTACTTTGAACTTCGCCTTGAGTTCAATGAGATGACTCAATCTCTGTTTTTAAAAGTATTTGATTATTCTGACTTCGATGACCAAAAAGAACTGCATGATCTGTGGGATGGATTGGTAGAATTACTGCGTAAAACGGTTGGCGGATAAATCTTTTCCCGGAATTATTTCAAGTATCTTTTCATTACCTTATCCTTGGCTTTATTTTTGAGCCTTGATTCTCCATGAAGAAAATTGATAAACTGGTTTTAGATTCTTTCCTCGGTCCGTTCATCATTACCTTTCTTGTCGTTGTTTTTATTTTGCTCAACATTCAGATGTTGCGGTATTTTGATGACATCATTGGCAAAGGGCTAGGGTGGAATGTGATTGGAGAGTTACTCTTCTACTTTGCCATTTTTACAACACCTACTGCGTTACCTCTTGCTGTACTTCTCTCTTCACTTATAGCCTTTGGAAATCTGGGAGAACACTTCGAGCTGACGGCTATCAAGAGTGCTGGCATATCCCTCATAAGAACACTTCGCCCCATTTTCATTTTTGTACTATTCCTAACGGTGGCAGCTTTCTATGCAAATAATAACCTTGTGCCAAAAGCTGCGCTTCAAGCCTACAGTCTTCTGTATGATATTAAACAAAAGAAGCCGGCACTTGATCTGCGAGAAGGATCTTTCTACAATGGTATTAGTGACATCAGTATAAAAGTGAATAAGAAATATGAAGATGGAATCACATTAGGCGGTATTGTGGTGTATGATCATCGGAAAAATGATGGTAACAAAGAGGTAACAGTAGCTGACTCTGGAAGAATGTTCACCATACTGAATGAGCGATACTTAAAGTTCGAATTGTTCAGAGGTTACAACTACACAGAAGGAGCATCAAGCGACCGACAGATAACAGGGCAAGATGGAAAAAATAATGAAACACTGAGTCGAAGTAAATTTTCTAAAACGCAAGTTGTGTATGATTTATCTTCATTTGATTTAAAGAAGACTGATACCAAATGGTTTCAGGGAAACCGCATCATGCGAAACTTAAGTCAGCTTGATCAGGATATAGATTCCATTAATCAGCAGATTCTTTCACAACGACTGGGAGCATATAATACAAAGTCCAGCTTCTTTAATTTCTATCTGAAAGATTCTGTGACTCTCCCTTCCGATTTACATCAATACAAACTGAAACAGGATTCCATACAGAAGCTTCCCTATGTTACGAAAGGTTCTCAAGCGAACATCAATACAGACCCTAAGCCAACGATAAATACAAAAGCAGAACCCACCGTAAACGCGACAATAAAGACCAAGCCTATTGTAAAAAATAAGGAAAGGAATGCCAGAAAGAAACCAGCGAGGCAGGTCAATGCAACGAAATCTTTGGCCAAATCAACTCCTCAAAAAAAGAATGTTGAGAAGCCAAAACCAATAAAACCGAAGGCGAAGATTATATTGACCGATTCAGCCTTAAATGCTAAAATGGACAGCATCCTCATAATTCAACCCAATAAGGAAGCTCTTGCCTCAGCCGCCACAACCGTAAGGCAAGTTAAAAGCCAAGTGCTAAACACCAATAGTAACATAGAAAGCTACGTTGTTGAAGTCCGTACCTTTAAGATTCAATGGCACAAAATATTAGCCAGTTCATTTGCTTGCATTGCCATGTTTTTAATTGGAGCTCCATTAGGTGCTATCATTAAACGAGGTGGGCTTGGCGTTCCATTTCTGGTATCTATTGTCTTTTTCATTGTTTATTACATTTTATCAATGCAGGGAGAGAAAATTGCCAAACAGGGTGCTATTCCAATTGCTACTGGTATTTGGGCTGCCGATTTTATACTGCTGATTTTTGGGCTTTTCTTTCTCCGTCAAGCCCGTGCCGATGCACGTCTCTTTGAAGCTGATTTCTATAGAGTTGTCTTTGATAAGCTGAAGACATGGTTTGCGTCCAGAAAACAAGCAAAAACCGCTGTTAATTAAAGGTGAGTTGGGGAAAAGATTGTTCTCAATTTGGATAGTTCAGGCATTTTGGCTTACATTTGCCCCCTGAAATAAAAGAAATAACTATTTTTTGAGATGTATTTATCAACTGAAATCAAACAAGATCTATTCAAGAAGCATGGCTTTGTGAAGAAGAAGGAAGACACGGGATCTCCAGAGGCACAAATTGCACTCTTTACTCACCGTATCAACCATTTGACGGAACACCTAAAAGAAAACAAGAAAGACTTCGCTACCCAGCAAGGTCTGATGAAGCTGGTAGGAAAGCGCAAAAAGCTTTTAAACTACCTGCAAAGCACGAACATTGAACGATATAGGGCTATTCTAGCAGAGCTCTCGTTAAGAAAATAACACTTCCCGGGAACCTGAACAAGGTTCCCTTTTTTCATTTTTAACCTAAGGCATTGTCATACTTTCCAGACCTGCCTTGCATATCTCATTTAATATGAACCTTACTGTCGTTTCCAAAACCTGTAAACTTCCTGACGGACGTGAAATAACTATTGAAACCGGAAAATTGGCCCGTCAGGCTGATGGCTCGGTTGTAGTAAGATTGGGTAACACCATGCTATTGGCTACCGTAGTAGCTTCTGAAACAGCGAAAGACGGAGTTGATTTTCTTCCCCTCTCAGTTGATTACCAAGAAAAATTCGCTTCAACAGGTAAAGTTCCTGGCGGATTTTTAAAACGCGAAAGCAGACTTTCAGATTATGAAATCCTGATCAGTCGTTTAGTTGACCGAGCAATTCGTCCGCTATTTCCAAGTGATTACCATGCTGATGTACAGGTGATGATCTACCTTATCTCAGGAGATGAAAATGCACTACCCGATTCATTGGCTGCCTTTGCTGCTTCGGCTGCATTGTCCGTTTCTGATATTCCTTTTCAAGGTCCGATTTCTGAAGTTCGCGTAGCACGTGTTGATGGTCAATTTATTGTTAACCCTACCCTCGAACAAAAGAATCGCGCTGATATTGATTTGATGGTCGGTGCATCAATCGAAAATATTTTGATGGTGGAAGGTGAGATGAAAGAAGTGAGCGAAGACGATATGCTTGCCGCTTTGAAGGTAGCTCACGAAGCGATTAAAGATCAGTGCACAGTACAGATTGAACTTTCGAAAGCGGTTGGTAAAACAGTGAAAAGAGTTTATAGTCATGAAGAAAAAGACGAAGCTCTCCAACAAGAAATCAGCAAACTTCTGTATGATAAAGTGTATGCGGGCGCCCGTTTACTTTTGACAAATAAGAAAGAAAGATCGAAGGCATTATCTCAGCCTTTCGAAGAATATATTGCCTCACTTCCTGAAGACACAACCGTTAAGAAGGACTTGGCTAAACGTTACTTTAAAGAAGTTCAGAAGAAAGCAGCACGCGATCTTGTGTTGAATGAAGGGCTTCGCTTAGATGGTCGTAAAACTCGGGAAATCAGACAGATATGGAGTGAAGTGGATTACCTTCCTTCACCACACGGATCAGCTGTATTTACCCGTGGTGAAACACAATCATTAACCACTGTTACATTAGGTACTAAGCTCGATGAGCAGATGATTGATGGCGCCATGATTGAAGGATCAAGCAAATTCATCTTGCATTATAACTTCCCTGGTTTCTCTACCGGTGAAGTAAAACCAAACCGTGGACCGGGAAGAAGAGAAGTTGGTCATGGAAATTTAGCATTCCGCGCATTGAAGCAAATGCTCCCTCCTGTTGAAAAGAATCCATACACAATCCGTGTTGTTTCTGATATTTTAGAATCGAATGGTTCATCATCTATGGCCACAGTTTGTGCTGGTTCATTGGCATTGATGGATGCAGGTGTACCTGTAAAAGCTTCTGTCTCAGGAATTGCAATGGGTATGATCTCCGATAGCAAAACAGGTAAGTATGCTATCCTTTCTGATATTCTTGGTGATGAAGATCACTTAGGTGACATGGACTTTAAAGTTACCGGAACCGAGCAAGGTATTACGGCTTGTCAGATGGACTTGAAAGTAGACGGACTTACGTATGAAGTTATGCGTGAGGCACTTCTTCAGGCGAAAGAAGGCAGACTCCATATCTTGAATGAAATGAAGAAAACCATTTCAGTTCCGCGTGCTGAACTGAAACCTCAGACTCCACGTGCTGAAACGGTTGTGATTGAGAAAGAAATGATTGGTGCCATCATCGGCCCTGGAGGTAAAGTGGTTCAGGATATTCAGAATACTACGGGTGCAACTGTCGTTATTGAAGAGATCAATGGCAAAGGTGTTGTCAATGTATTTGCAGCAAGTAAAGAAGTGATGGACGCTGCCTTGAGAAGAATTAGAGGCATTGTGGCGATACCAGAGGTTGGTGAGGTGTATACCGGTAAGGTAAAATCCATTATGCCATTCGGTGCTTTTGTTGAATTTATGCCAGGTAAAGATGGCTTGTTACATATCTCCGAAATTAAGTGGGAACGTCTTGAGAAAATGGACGGTGTACTTGAAGTAGGTGAAGAAGTTCAGGTGAAGCTGGTAGAAGTCGATAAAAAGACTGGTAAATTCCGCCTTTCCAGAAAGGTGTTGATACCGAAAACCACCACCGCTGAATAATCGACTTTAATTGAATTGACAGGAACTATAATTTGATATTATATTGGATTAATAAAAAAGCAGGAAGTACGTTTATAGAGCATGAGACAGCTAAAGATCAGTAAGCAAATTACGAATCGCGAGAGCCAATCACTCGATAAATATCTTCAGGAAATTGGTAAGGTCGATTTGCTCACAGCCGATGAAGAAGTAACGCTCGCAAAGCGTATCAAGGAAGGTGATCCGATCGCATTAGAAAAACTGACCAAAGCCAATCTCCGCTTCGTAGTTTCCGTAGCCAAGCAATATCAAAATCAAGGTCTTTCATTAGGCGACCTTATTAACGAGGGTAACTTAGGCCTCATCAAAGCAGCTCAACGTTTTGATGAAACCCGCGGATTCAAATTCATATCGTATGCAGTGTGGTGGATTCGTCAATCCATACTTCAGGCGCTAGCCGAGCAATCGCGAATTGTTCGCTTGCCCTTAAACCGCGTTGGGTCGCTGAATAAAATATCAAAGACTTTCTCGGAGCTCGAACAAAAATTTGAACGCGAGCCTTCACCAGAAGAACTTGCCGAAGTCCTTGAGGTAACAGCCGCTGAAGTGGTCGATACCATGAAGATTTCAGGGCGACACATTTCAATGGATGCTCCGTTTGTTCAAGGTGAAGAAAACAGTTTGTTAGACGTTCTCGAAAATGATGGCGAAGAGAAACCGGACTCCGGTCTGATGAATGATTCCCTCAGAAGGGAAGTTCAACGGGCACTGTCTACCCTGACCCAACGTGAAGGCGATGTCATCACGTTCTACTTCGGATTAAATGGCGAACACGCCATGACTTTGGAAGAGATCGGTGAGAAGTTTAACTTGACCCGCGAACGAGTTCGACAAATTAAGGAGAAGGCGATCAGAAGGCTTCGTCATACCTCCAGAAGTAAAGCTTTAAAGCCTTACTTAGGTTAGTAAATAAGTTTTTTAAAAATATTTGAAGGGTCTCGAATTACGAGACCCTTTATTTTGTTCTGATATCAAATTCGAAAACATGTCAAAAGAAGAAGCAAAAGTACTCATTATCGGATCTGGCCCTGCCGGATATACAGCCGCCATTTATGCCGCACGTGCCGGCCTTAAACCCATCCTTTATACTGGCGGTCAGCCTGGCGGTCAGCTCACAACCACCAACGATGTAGAAAACTTCCCTGGTTATCCGGATGGTATTAATGGTCCTCAGATGATGATGGACTTACAGAAACAAGCTGAGCGCTTTGGAACCAAAATCAGTTATGGATTAGTGACGGCTGTTGACTTCTCTACCTATCCATTAAAGGTAACAGTAGATGAGAAGGATGAAGTCATCGCTGAAACCGTTATCATCGCCACAGGTGCAAGTGCAAAATATTTAGGTATTCCTTCAGAAGAAAAATATGCCAACCGTGGTGTATCTGCATGTGCAGTTTGTGATGGATATTTTTATCGCGGAAGAGAGGTGGCCGTTGTTGGTGCTGGTGATTCGGCCGCTGAAGAATCTACATACCTTGCAAACCTTTGTACAAAAGTTCACCTCATCGTAAGACGTGATGAAATGCGCGCTTCCAAAATCATGCAACAACGCGTGTTGAACACTCCAAACATCGAAATCCATTGGAGTTCTGAGACCGATGAGATCTTAGGTAATGATGAAGGTGTTAGTGGTGTTCGCATCGTTAATTCAAAAACAGGTGAAAAGAAAGAACTCGCTGTTCAGGGGTTCTTCCTGGCCATCGGACATAAACCGAATACTGATGTGTTCAATAAATATCTAGAAATGGATGAGACCGGTTACATCAAGGTAATTCCAGGCACAACGAAGACCAATATTCCAGGTGTATTTGCTGTTGGTGATGCTGCTGATCGTGTTTACAGACAGGCCGTTACAGCTGCAGGAACAGGTTGTATGGGAGCTCTTGATGCAGAGAAATTCCTGGTAGCTAAAGAAATGGAAGCCGTTCATTAACTTACTCGAATGAAACTTGATATTTTAGTTTTGGCAGCTCACCCTGATGATGCAGAGCTGGGTTGTGGTGGAACAATCGCGAAGCATATTTCCGAAGGTAAAAAGGTAGGTATTGTTGATTTTACAAGAGGAGAATTAGGCACTCGCGGAACGCCTGAGACTCGTCATCAGGAAGCTCAGGATTCCTCTAAAATATTAGGTGTTTCCGTGCGCGAGAATTTAGAATTACGCGATGGATTTTTTCAAAATGATCAAGAGACTCAACTCACTGTAATCAGAGCCATCCGAAAATACAGACCTGAAATTGTATTGGCCAATGCCGTATACGATCGTCACATCGATCATGGAAAAGGTGCCTCGCTGGCACATGATGCTTGCTTTCTTTCTGGATTAATCAAGGTAGAAACCCGCGATGAAAACGAAAAAGTACAAGAGGCCTGGAGACCTAAAGTAGTATATCATTACATTCAAAGTATTCTCACCGAACCTGACTTTGTAGTTGATGTATCTGATCATTGGGATACGAAAATGAAAGCGATAAGAGCTTTCAAAACCCAATTCCATGATCCTAAAAGCAACGAACCTGAAACCTACATTTCAAGTCCTGCATTTCTAAACATGATTGAATCAAGAGGCATTGAATTTGGTCATGCCATTGGAAAGAAATATGGTGAAGGATTTACGGTTCGCAGATATCCAGGTGTCAAATCGCTATTCGATTTGATCTAAAACTCAATTAACTTTTAACGATTAACAGATAACTTAGTCCCCCAATCTAAGGGGCGAGTCGTTGTATTTTCCATGCTCCATCGATCTTAACAAATTGAATCCGATCGTGTAAACGGCTTGGTCTTCCTTGCCAGAATTCGATCATCGTTGGATCAATCTCAAAACCTCCCCACTGATGTGGCTTAGGTAATACGGAAAGCCCTTCGAATTTCTCTTCAATTTTTTTCGCGCGCTCGTCTAATATTTGTCGTGACTCGATCACCGTACTCTGCGGTGAAGACCACGCTCCTACTTGCGAACCTCTTGGTCTGCTTTGAAAATACGCTACTGATTTTTTCTCATCAACACGCAATGCATTTCCTTCAATCCTAACTTGCCGCTCAAGCTCAGGCCAAAAGAATGTTAGCGCACACGCAGGGTTTTCTTCCAACTCCCTTCCCTTCTGACTTTGATAGTTCGTGTAGAATGTAAACTTGCGATCCTCAATACCTTTCAATAATACAATTCGCGATGTTGGTTTTCCTTGTGAATTAACGGTGGCCAGGTTCATTGCATTTGCTTCCGGAACTTTCGATTCAACAGCTTCCAGAAACCATTTTTCAAACTGGTCAATCGGATCTTTCATCACATCCCGAACATCCAAATCAGTTTTTGAATACTCCTTTCGTAAATCTTCCAGTTTGTGCATACGGTTGCAGATTGGGGATAAATTTTCAGCAAAGAAATAAAATTTGCAGAGATGGTGGCGAAGTATTTTATTGAGGGTTGGAATCCTCCTAATTGGATTCGGAATCGCTGGCCCAACATGGAATTTTTTAAATATACTAACCGAATCAAACCCGAAAAAGGCAGGCTGCTTATATCAGAGCCTTTTCTGGCCGATCCGAATTTCGAGCGGACAGTCGTGTTGTTGTGCGAGCATAATGAAGAAGGTTCTTTTGGGTTTATCATTAACAAGCCCTCCATTGCGAAGGTGGCCGAAATGATGGACGATCTAAACATGGTAAATGGGCTCGTATATGTAGGTGGACCCGTGCAGCAAGACACGCTTCACTTCATTCATAGAAACACGGCTATCGAAAATGCAGTCACCATTCTGGATGGAATCAACTGGGGTGGAGACTTCGAGAGTTTGATGGAGAAACTTCAATCATCACAATTAGCGTCACCCGATATTCGTTTTTTCCTCGGCTATAGCGGCTGGTCGCCCGGCCAATTGGAGACGGAATTGGAAGAGAATACATGGATTGTGTGTGACTTTGTGACGGATGAATTATTATTTGATCTCGAACCTGGTGCGATTTGGAAAAAGGCATTAGACAACATGGGCGGACGGTTTTCCGTGTATGCTAACTATCCGGTGGACCCGAGATTGAATTGAGCAATTTTAAGTAACTTTACGAAACGCGTAGTAACGAGTATTGATCATGGAAATGGAAAGAGAGAATACAACAGAGCAGGAGCACGTACAAGAGGGGGAGGTGAACAACCATGGCAATGCATTGCATACAGAATCCGATTTGATCGATCATGTGGATGTTGCGGTGGCCGTTGAAGATTTGCTTGCGGAAAGTGATGAAGATTACTCCCACTATTCAAAGGAGCAATTTGCTGACTTGATCAAAGAAATTTCAAAAGACGATAATTTCAAACGTGCCGATACCATTATTAAAAAGATCAAGCCTTTGTTTGATGATATCCGTGGCAAAGAAAGAGCAGAAGCGCTAACACGCTTTGTTGCTGATGGGGGAACTGCCGAAGACTTTGAATACAAAGGCGATGAATTCGATATTATTTTTGATGCCAATCTTAAACTGATTCGCGATCGCAAGAATCAGTTCATCAAACAACTCGAAGAAAAAAAATCGGAGAACCTTAAAAAGAAGGAACACCTTCTTGAATCGCTTCGCGTTCTATCGGATTCGAATGATACTAATAATCAATTTGATAAATTCAAAGAACTGCAACGCGAATGGAAATCGATCGGTCCGGTTCCGGGTCCTGAAGCCAAAACATTGTGGGCTAACTACCACGCTTTACTAGATCGTTTCTACGACAATCAAAGTATTTATTTCGAGCTAAAAGAACTTGACAGAAGAAGAAATCTTGAAGCCAAGATTGAACTTTGTATTCGTGCTGAAAAGTTGGTTGATGTAGAAAACATCAATGATGCCATTCGTGAATTGAATGAGTTACATCATGAGTTCAAACATTTAGGCCCTGTTCCGATTGAAGATAAAGAAGCGGTTTGGAAACGTTTCAAGACCGCCTCTGATACCGTATATGCAAAGCGTGATGCTTTCGTTCATACTTTACAACAAGAACTTCATGTTAACATGGAGCACAAGTTGAAGTTGAGTGAAGAAGTTCAGGTATTTGCTACTTATACTTCAGATCGAATTAAAGAATGGAATCTAAAATCAAAAGAGGTTTTGGATTTGCAAAAAAGATGGGAAGCTATTGGTGGAATACCGCGCTCGAAAGCGAAAGAGGTAAACAAAAAGTTCTGGACTGCATTCAAACTATTCTTCAATAATAAAAACATCTTCTTCAAAAAACTGGATGAAGAGCGTGATCATAATCTTCTGTTGAAAAATGAATTAGTGAAGCGCGCTTCTGAGTTGAAAGAAAGCCAGGAATGGGATAAGGCATCGAATGAATTAAAAGGCCTTCAGCAAAAATGGAAAGACATTGGTCCTGTTCCGGAAAAGATGCGTGATAGAGTATTCAAAGAATTTAAAGATTCATGCGATCACTTCTTTGAACAAATGCGTTTGCAAAAAGGCAAAGCAGAGAATGAGCAGGTGGAAAATCTTAAACTGAAAGAAGCTGTTTGCGCTGAGTTTGAAGGTCACATTGCGGCAGGCACAGCAGCGCCTGATATTCTGCACACCTTACAAAATAAATTTAATTCTATTGGCTTTGTGCCACGCAATAATATCAATGCCATTCGTGAACGTCATCAAAAAGCAGTAGACACATTCATTCGTTCTATCTCTTCTTTGAATGAGGAAGAGAAAAGTAAATTAGTATTGACGAACGAACTGAGTGATTTGCGTAACGATCCAATGGCAGAGCAAAAGATCTATCATCGTGAGCAGGCCATTCGCAAAAAGATCAGCAAAGTTGAAAACGACATTGCGGTTTGGAATAACAACCTTGAGTTCTTTGGTAAATCAAAGAATGCGGATAAGATGAAAGAAGAGTTTCAGGATAAACTAAAAGAAGCCGCTGATCATTTGAAACAGCTGAAAGATCAGCTGAAATTATTGAGAACAGTTTAGAGCTTCTTAATTGTAAATTCCACTCTCCTATTAAGCTGACGAGTTTCCTCATTATCATTGCTGGCAATCGGATTTGCACCGCCAAATCCTTTGCCAGCAATTCGTTTTTTATCAATACCCTTCGATACTAAATAGCCCTTCACTTTGTCCACGCGTGCTTGCGATAACTTTACATTTTGTGCAGGTATTCCACGATTATCCGTGTACCCCTCCAATTCAATTTTAACTTTTGGATTTGATTTTAAGAAAGAGACTACAAGATCAAGTTCAGGATAGGAGTCGCTTAGTAGCGTTGTTTTTCCCTGTTCAAAAAGAACGTTCTTCATATTCACCGTTGTGCCAATAGCAACAGGCTGAAGCGCAAAATTCAATTCAAGGTCCTTCATTTCGTACGTATGAATATCCAGGATCTCCAATGCACTTACATAACCATTTGCTTCAATTCTTAAACTGTATTTGTTGGTGGAAGAAACGCTGGCATGATATCCTTCAATTATGGTTGATGTTATTGATTGATTGACAGCAGGAGACAAGAATGTAATTCTGGCGTTAATAGATTCTCCTGTCTTTACGTTATTAACACGGCCATACACTCTAACCATTTTATCCGCTCCCGGTTCTCGCACAATCTCCACTATCCTCACGACTGTATCCGGAGTATTTTTAACTAAAGTTGCCGTAGTGTCTCTGATAAACGGCTCATCAGGACTATAGATTTTCACGTCACCATAACCATCACTGTTTTTGGTTGTCGTGAAGATTGATAATCCTAATTCAGGGTATGTGCGATAAAAAAGCTCACGGCCTTCTGTATTAACATTCGATCCCATATTAACAGGAGCCGACCAGTTTGTCCAGCTTTCATCTAATCGAGTGGCAAAGTAAACATCAAAACTTCCATTGCCTTTTCTTCCGTTACTGGAAAAATAAAGTGTCCTTCCATCTGCACTAAGCGATGGACTTAATTCCTGAAAAGAGGTATTCAATATCGAACCCAAATTTTTTGGTTCGCTCCATTTACCATCACTACCTTTTAGCGTGACATAAAGATCATCTACTCCTTTCGTTCCATAGGTATCGGCTGAATACACAAAGAAATTTTGATCATGCGAAAGACTTCCACTCAATAAGGATGATTTGTTTTGAAAATACGGAATAGAAATATTTTGTGGCGCTGACCAGCCGCTTCCTGTGTTTCTAGAGACCGCAATGCCTTGTGTTCGTGCTGTGCCTGATGCATCATAATGACTGAGCAAATACATTTCACTTCCGTCAGATGAGAATCCGGCCACACCATTAAAAGCTTTGTCATTTAATTGATTGCCACCATGAACTAAGGCAGACCATTGATTGGTTTCGGTTAACCTTGAAAACCAAATATCTCCAAGGTCTTTTTTACCTCCTGTATTTTGAGGATGATTTGCTACTGTAACATATAAGGTTCTTCCATCCGGACTTAAAACCGGATTGAGTTCATCGTAAGCGATATTAACAAGTTGAAGCGAGGCGTTGGTTAAGCGTTGGGCTGAAACTGTGAACAACGAAACTGTAAAGACAAACGTAAAGACAAACTTCATGAAAGGGTGTTTAACAAACTGCAAATATAAAATCCTGTATTTCATTCAATCCTGCTTACAAGTGAATAATCAATTTATTTTCCCAAGATGCTAAGCACTTACCCACAAACTATCCTTTATCGTAAATCGCCATGGAAGCAACGCGTCCTCCCCGGCATAATCAATACCGATTCGTTTGCTTGATACTATTTTTTTATTGGATAAAGATGCTCCACCATCTTCTAACCAAACTTCGTTCTGAAAAAGGGATTTACCATTCAGGTTTCTATCAATACCCAAGGCTTTAGACAACTTGCCCGGACCAGAGGTGAGTTGAAATTCGTTTGAGATTTTTCCTCTGCGTTCCTTCATCATTTCAATGCCAACTACAGGCTCCACTGCACGAATCAGAACGGCATCGGCATTACCTTCATTATTGGTGACAATGTTAAAGAGGTGGTGTATTCCATAACACAAATACACATACGCCACACCACCTTGATCAAACATCACGGCATTGCGAGCAGTTTTTCCTCTATAGGCATGGCTGCCCCGCTCCTTCCAGGAATACGCTTCCGTTTCGACAATTCGTCCTGCCGTAATTACGCCATCAATCTTCGTGAAGAGGATTTTTCCCAACAGAGAACGGGCAATTTTTACAACATTTTTATCCAGGTAAAATTCCGGTGTCAGCCTCAAGACTTTGCTATTTATTAACAACTCATTAAGAATATCAATTCGATGGAATCATTACATTTGCCAACCGAAAATTAAACAACTTAAAATCAACATACCACCATGAAGAAATCCTTATTTATTTTATCCCTTGCTTTTGTAAGCTTGTTTGCAAATGCACAGGTAACTACTCCTCAGCCAAGCCCGGCTGGTTCAGTTTCGACTGTCGTTGGTTTAACCGATGTTAAAATTGATTATTCTCGCCCACGTGCGAAGGGAAGAAAAATCTTTGGTACCGATGCTGCAGTAGTTGTTCCATTCGGAAAGATCTGGAGAACCGGTGCAAACTCCGGAACAAAAATCACTTTCTCTGATGATGTTAAAGTAGAAGGTATTACTGTGCCGAAAGGCGAGTACTTAATTTTCTCATGGCCAGGAGCTACTGAGTGGACTATTTCTTTGTACAAAGAAATTAGCTTAGGCGGAAACACAGGAAAATATGACGCAACAAAAGAAGCTGCAAACTTCAAAGTAAAGGCAGATAAACTCACAGAGAAAGTTGAAACTTTAACTATTTCTATTGGTGACATCGCTGACGACAGCAAAAGCGCAAAAGTTCAAATTGCATGGGAAAATACGTCTGTGAAATTCACTGTTGGTGTGGATTATGAGGCTAAAGTAATGAGCTCAATTGAAGCTAGCACGAAAGTAGATCCTGACAATTACTTCTCTGCGGCTGTTTATTATTTAGAAAATGGAAAAGATTTGAACAAGGCACTTACCTGGATCAATGAGGCTGCCAAAGAAAGCCCAGATGCATTCTGGGTACTCTACCAAAAAGCGAAGATTCAAAAAGCTTTAGGAGACAAAGCTGGATCCAAAGCTACTGCGACTGCTTCATTAGAATCAGCTAAAAAAGCCGGGAACCGCGACTACCAAATGATGAATGAAGATCTGATCAAATCGTTGAAATAATACCTAATTAATCTAACCCATTTAAAGCCATCTCAATTGAGGTGGCTTTTTTTATGGCAAACTGCTATCTGGCTTACATTAACTGAAATTACATACTATATTCGCGATCAAATTTTGATATCAAATGAGCCAAACTGCAACAACCGAACAACTTAAGAAAACCGCCAGCCAGATCAGAAGAGACATCGTACGCATGGTACATGCCTGTCAATCAGGTCATCCGGGTGGATCATTGGGTTGTACAGAATACTTTGTGGCGCTTTATTTCAAAATTATGAAGCATGATACCAAATTCTCCATGAGCGGAGCTGGTGAAGATTTGTGCTTCCTTTCAAATGGTCACATCTCCCCTGTTTGGTATTCTACCTTAGCACATGCTGGCTATTTCGATCCGAAAGAACTGGCTACATTCCGCATGTTGAATTCAAGATTGCAAGGTCACCCTGCAACACACGAACATCTTCCCGGTATTCGTATCGCTTCAGGTTCTCTTGGGCAAGGTTTGTCTGTTGCCTTAGGCGCAGCTCAAGCAAAGAAGTTGAATGGTGATGATCGCTTTGTATATGTATTAATGGGTGATGGCGAGCAACAAGAAGGGCAAGTGTGGGAAGCTGCGATGTATGCTGCTCACAATAAAATGGATAATGTAATTGCTACTATTGATTATAATGGACAACAGATTGATGGTCCGGTAGATAAAATCCTTTCACTACTGAATCTGAAAGCAAAATGGGAATCCTTTGGATGGATTGTTCAGGAATTCAATGGTAATGTTCTCGAAGATGTTATTTCCGGACTTGAAAATGCAAAGCGACTTGCTAAACAAGGTAAGCCCGTAATGAATTTGATGAAAACCGAAATGGGCTTTGGTGTTGACTACATGATGGGTTCACACAAATGGCATGGTGCTGCTCCGAATGATGATGAATTGGCGAAGGCTCTTGCACAGTTGGAAGAGACTATTGGAGATTATTAATCAATAGCAGACTGGTTCATATTACTTATTTCCTTCAAAGGAGAGACTATCATTATATACCACTTGCCATTTAGCTTTCTTTATAGCATCTAGGTTCATCTTGATTCTGGTCATAACCATATCCCCTCTTTTGATTTCTTCCCAGGTATGTTTTTGCAACACGTCAGGATTAAAAATAAAAACGCGCAGCGTGCTGTCCTGACAGTTGTTCTTTATATACGATTCCCAGCTCTTTCCAAAATTTTTGGTTGACGAGTGAGCCGCAACAAAATAACTATTATCCTCACTATTAATATTTTTTAAGCCCGAATCCCATTGTGACTGACTATAGGGAGGAATTCCTGTCAGTTGATCATTTTCAGAGAGTACATACATTATTGGTCTATCCGAATTATTCACAACCTCAATGAAACTTGTGTGGTTGTCGCACGCAATGAATGTTGAAACACAACTGAGAAGGATTATTGAAATTCTCATTTTTAATTTATTGATCATTACATTTTAGGTTTTATAGTTAACCTCCAATTACTTCTTCATTTTCCTCTCCCAATGATTTGCTTCACGCTGAAGCTTAATTTTTCCTGAAGCAATTTCTTTCACCAGCCGCTCATTCATATTGCCTTGGGAGGTGAAGTGATAGTATCCGCAATCGTCACATTTATAGACTGAAACCGGGCCTGTGTTTGAGGCATACGTATTCCTACCCCAGGCTTCAATCAAAGCATCTTCAGCGATCTGCTGATTTGTAAATACCTTTTTGCCGCTGGTGCAGGTTTCCATTAAATCGCTGTTTTATCAATCTAAAAATCCGACTTACCTTGCGGCAAATTAAACATTCAAGCTTTATGAAGATAGCAGAAATACACACCAAAAAGGGCGTGATGAAGATTAAGTTCTTTGAAGAGGATGCACCCAAGGCAGTAAAGAATTTTATTGACCTGTCAGAAAAAGGGTTTTATGATGGATTGATTTTCCACCGTGTTATTCCAAACTTTATGATTCAAGGCGGTTGCCCGAATGGAATCGGCAATGGTGGTCCTGGATATAAAATCGATTGCGAATTAACAGGTCCAAATCAGATTCATGATAAAGGTGTAATCTCTATGGCACACGCTGGCAGAAACACAGGAGGTTCTCAATTCTTCATTTGCCATAACCGTGAAAATACAAAGCACCTTGATCGCAACCATACTGTTTTTGGTAAAGTGTTCGAAGGACTTGAAATAGTTGATCAAATCAAGCAGGGTGATGTAATGGAGAAAGTGGTTATTGTTGAGCAAGCATAGTTCATAAATTAGTTGAAGATGCTTACTCTTAACAGCATCTTCAACTTCAAACTTTTAACGATTAACAATTAACTTCAATCTTGGACTCAATACCGGAACACATCTGCAAGAGCTGCGGCAATACATTTGTCGGGTTGTATTGCAATCAATGTGGAGAAAAGGTAATTGAGCCAAAGGATAGAAAGTTTAAAACATTTCTTGGCAGCGTTCTTATTGCCACCACTTTCGTGGATAATAAATTTGCCAAGTCGTTGTGGTTAATTATAAAAAATCCCGGTTTTCTTTCGCGCGAATATGTAGATGGTCGAAGAGTGAATTACATGCGTCCGTTGCAAATGTTTTTCATTCTGAATTTAGTTTACTTCCTCTTCCCAACCCTTCAGATGTTCAACGCCACGTTGCAATCACAGCAATATGTACTTCCACATAAGAAGTTAGCGCATCGCATGGTGTTGGAGAAAATTCACAACGATGGACTGGATATGCAAGGCTTCGAGTTGATGTATAATGATAAAACAACCAGTCTTGCCAAATTGCTTGTCGTGATGTTTGTCATTGTTGCTTCGCTCCCGTTAAGTTTAATCTTCCGAAAAAAAAATCGTTACTTTACTGATCATGTTGCCTTGTCCGTTGAGCTCACCAGTTTTAATCTGGCCATCAATGCTATCGCGTTGACAATGATTTTCTTCATCATCAGTAAACTGTTTTCATGGGGAAATCTCAGCTCCGGAAATTATCTGAATGATCTTACCTTAACCATCATTTTTGTCATTACCAATCTGTACTTCATCTTTCGCTCAGCACGAACCTTTTATAACCAAAGGGGCAAACGACTAGTTATTAAAGCAATGCTTGGAGTCGTTGGATTGTTTTTGGCATTAGAGGCCTATCGATTTCTACTGTTTTTTATCACGCTTTGGTCGCTTTAGGCTTATCTTGCAATAATGATCAAGATCAAAAGCCCAAAGCATGCCGTTGTTCGGTTGATGTTTGTCTTACTTCTTCTCAGCGCTTATGAAGCCTCGGCCACACATTTACGGTCGATAAAAGTAGAAGTTCAGCAGATTAGTGGACTTACCTATTCCATTACCGTTACAGCCTACGTTGATTTAGCATCGTCTACCCAATTCGGAAGTGGTCGATTGGAATTTGGTGATGGCATCTCCATCACAACTCCAAAAAAACCAACTACTCCGCGCCCTGATCTAGGTCCTGGCATTGGTGTAACAATTTATGAAACCACCTACACCTATGGCAGTCACGGAATCTACACGGTAAGCTACCGCGAAGGCGATCGAAGTGGTGGCATCATTAATATATTCGAAGCCTTTGATGCAAAGTATTATACCTATGTCACGATAAACACAAACTTCCCTGGAAATCATTTTCCAATCTTACAGGATGATCCTGTTTACAGAGCATGCAAGGCGCAAAATTTCACCTTCAATGCAGGTGCCTCTGATGCTGATGGTGATTTATTAACGTATGAACTTACCGTTCCGGAACAAAATCAAAACTTACCGGTAACCGGATATATAAGTCCGGATGCACAGATATTTTATCCTGTCAATTACGCCACGGCTAACGAAGATGGAACAGGACCTCCTACTTTTAGCATTAACGATTCAACCGGAACGATAACATGGGATGCACCGGGTGCCATTGGTGAATATAACATTGCTTTTAAAATCAAAGAGTGGCGTACGGACAATACAGGAGAACTTGTTCTGCTAAGTACAACCATCTGCGATTTTCAAATCGTAGTAGCAGAATGCCAAAACCTTCGTCCTGTTCTCAATATTCCTAACACAATTTGTGTTGAGGCGGGAGCTATTCTTGAGTATGACATCACCGGATCAGACCCGGAAAATAAAACCGTTAAACTGGAAGCAGTGTCCGATATTTTTGATTTTACTGTAGATAAATTTCCAGCTACCTATACTCCAAACCCATCTGTATTTTCTCCTTCACCTGATACACTTCATTTCTATTGGAAAACCGATTGTGTTCATGCGAGGGAACAATTTTACCAGGTAAATTTCAAAGCATCGGATAAACCCATTCAGGGCACTTCACTTACAACCTTTAAAAGCTGGAGCATAAAAGTATTGGCGCCTGCACCCACCTGGATTTCTGTAGAACCTGATTTAGTGAAAAGACATGCTGTATTAAAATGGAATGATTATACGTGTCAGAATGCGGAATCCATTCAGGTGTGGAGAAGGGTTGGATCATACAACTACAGCCCTACCAAGTGCGATGCTGGATTACCAAAGTTTTATGGTTACGAACTTGTTGCTTCACTTGATCCGAGTGCGACTGAATACATTGACACCAATTCAGACAAAGGATTAGCGACCGCTGCCCAATATTGTTACCGGCTCATTGCATTTTTTAAAATGCCTTCCGGTGGAAGTAGTTACGTGTCTGCTGAATTTTGTATGGAACCTATAGTCACCGATGCACCTGTAATCACGGAAGTATCAGTGGACACAACGCATTCAAAAGCAGGAGCTATTCGCATAAGCTGGCTCAGCCCTCTTAACATTAATGAGAATCAATATCCACATCCGTATAAGTATGAAATTTACAGAGCCGATAGTCTGACCAGCAATGATGCATTGGTAAAGGTAGGACTCGTTGAAAATGATGTTACCACATTTGTGAATGAATCCATCAATACAGAAAAGCTTGCCTATCATTATCAAATCGTAATTTATGCCATACCAAGAGATTCAACCAAATACTTTCCGATCGATACCTCTGCAATTGCATCCTCAGTTTGGCTCACAGTAAAACCCGGTCCAAAAAAAATTGAATTGAATTGGAGTGCTGTTACACCGTGGACGAATGTAGTTCAAAGCAAACCAAGGCATTTGATTTTCCGGGGACCCGTGGGTGGTGAAGAGAGAAGTATGACATTGATTGACAGTGTTGATGTTTCTGTAAACGGATTTACATATACCGATGAAGGTCAGTTTAACAATCAGCCTTTAAAAGATGATGAAGCCTTTTCGTACAAAGTTGAAACCCGCGGTACGTATGGAAATTCTAATATAAAACTGCTTTTGAATTTCTCTCAACGGGTTAACTCCTATCCGGAAAACAATCTTCTTCCCTGCAAGCCGGTCATTACTGTTGATCCTGCAGATTGTGAAGCATTCTATGGTCAGGGTGTTTGTGAAAATTATCACTTAGCCAATACTGTACACTGGAGCCCAACGCTAGACCCAGGTTGTCGAATTGACATTATAGGCTATCGACTCTATGCTGCTGATACTGAAAGTGATGAATATACATTGATCGCAACAGATTTAACGGATACAACATTTACAGAATCTGGTCTTCCGGCTTTCGCGCGATGTTATCGTGTAGCGGCTATTGATGGAATAGGCCATGTAAGCGAATTAAGTGATGCTTCATGTAACGATAATTGTTTGTATTATGAGTTACCGAACATTTTCACACCAAACGGTGATGGATGCAACGACTATTTAAGTGCATTCGATCCAAACGCCAGCAGTAATGGAAATACATGTACAACGTTAACCACGAATCGTTGTCCGAGTTTTGCTGAACATGTGAAGTTCTCAGTATATGATCGCTGGGGAAAGAAAATCTATACCTACTCTTCCGGGAATGGAAAGTCTATATACATCGATTGGGATGGTCACGATGATAAAGGAAATGCGTTGGAGTCTGCCATCTATTATTACTCCGTAGAAGTTAGCTATGCGGCCTTAAATCCCTCCAAGAAAAAACAAAGACTAAAGGGTTGGATACAGTTGATTCGGTGATGAGCTGACTTAATGAATCATTAGTACGCAGTTCTGATTTTTGCTTTCAAATCGTGAAGCAAACTGTATAGACCAAAGTATGTTCGGTTAATATACAAAGCGTCACGAACACCTCTGGCTTTCTTTGAGTCACGAATTTCTTTCATGGTTGATAACTTCTCTCCAAAAGAATACAGTTCGTTAAAGTAGGCATCATCTGCAAAATCAAATACATCAGACCGGAAAGGCCTTCCTAACAATTCAACCAGTGTAACAAAGAGTGAATTGAACAGGATCTTTTCTTTAGCAGGATCATCCGGATAGATGAAACGTAATTCTTCAAATACCTTTTTCTGTTTCGCTTTATCGGTTAAGATGTCTTTATCTAAAAGTTGAAAATACTGTTTATAGAAATCCTCAGGTATAACTTTCACACATCCAAAATCAATGATGCCCAGTTTGTAGTCATTAGTAATAATAAAATTACCTGGATGTGGATCGGCATGCACGGCCTTTAAAGTATGCATTTGAAAATGATAAAAGTCCCACATGGCTTGCCCCAACAAATCACCTTTTCCTTCCGGCAATTCAGACTTCAGAATTTCGCCAAGGGGCTTTCCTTCCAACCAATCCATTGTTAATATTCGTGGACTTGAATATTCAGAATAGTAATTCGGGAATACTATATTTTGAAGATGACTGGATTGTTGTGAAAGCTCAATGGATCGTTTCAACTCCAACGTATAATCCGTCTCTTCCATCATTCTCAATTCTACTTCCTGAATGAATTCATCGTATTCAACCGGATTCAAATTGAACATGGTAAGCGCAATGGGTTTTATCATTGCCAAATCTGACTTCACACTATCGCCTACTCCAGGGTACTGAATTTTAACCGCTAACTTTTTCTTCCCCAATGTTGCCTGATGCACTTGCCCCATTGAAGCGGCATTGGTTGCTTTCTGCGTGAAGGTATCGAAGATTTTATCCGGACCTTTGTCAAAATATTTCTGAAACGTCTTTACCACTAATGGATACGATAATGGAGGAACACTGTATTGCGCCATTGAGAATTTCTGTTGATAGGCTGTCGGCAACAAGCTCTTGTCCATGCTCAACATCTGTGCTACTTTCAATGCGCCACCTTTCAACTCACTTAATGAATTATAAATGTCAGAGGCATTGTCAGTATGTAATTGTTCGCGCGTTGTTTCTGAATTGATCAGCTTCTTTCCGTAATGCTTTAGGTAGTTTGTGCCGATCTTAGCGCCAGTAGAAATAAACTTAGAAGCTCTTTGTACTTTCGTTACGGGAATACGATCAAATTCTTTCATTAGGGCTGTACGGATTATTTCGATTTACTCTGATACAAAAATTTAGCGAAGTCAATAAAAGAATCAACTGCACCTTTGCCAATGAGATCAAACGCCAGGTTAACGGATTTCTCAACGGCTGCATCGGTCTTCTCAAATCCCGGGCTTTCATCCTCCTTCCAGAACAACAATAAGAATCCCATGTGAAGCCAGAAGAGTGTTGGGTAACGTTTATCAAGTAACGGACGGTTGGCTACCTCGCCTGTCGCCTTACCTTCGTTTATCAAACTTTCAAAAAATGATTCGAATGTTGACTTGAAGGATTTGATGTATTCAGGAACGAACTCTGGTTTTTGTGAATGATTAAACTGAAAGATGACATAGCTTCTATTGGATTTTAATTCTTCCAGTAAGGTGAAGTAAAACGCGAGTATCTTCTCCCGTGTTGAAAAGGCACTGAACGATTCATCGGCATTCAAACGGTTGATGGTCTTATCTATGAAACCCTTCCAGATGTGTTTCTCCAAACCATCGAATGAACCGAAGTGATTGTAGAAATCATCTTCCTTTATCCCCAGATCGAGACAAAACTTATAGACTGACGCAGGACGTTTACCTTCCGTGAGAAGATATTCGATATACGATGCTCTGATCACATCATCAGCAGGCTTATTACCTGACTTGCGGGTAGATTTCTTTGTCTTTTCCATGCTTTACATAACAGAAAATCATGGTTAAGGGTTTTGCTTTCGTGCTTTATTATTTTCTTAACTTCATGCGCATGAAATTAATCCTTGGTCTGCTGAGTCTTTTTCTCTTTACAATCGTTTCCGTGCAAGGGCAATCGAAAAGCCAAGCGGCAAATTCACTTTTTGAGCAGGGAGAAATACTGCTAAACAATGGCCAGTACCCTGAAGCATTGGAACGGTTCAATCAATGTCTTCAACAAAATCCTGGATATGCCGAAGCTTATCGCAACCGAGCGTACATCAAACAACAACTTCACGACAATGAAGGTGCTAACATTGACCTGAGCATTTATCTCGAACAAAAACCGGATCAGCCAGAAGCTTTGTTTAGTCGCGCTACGTTACGTTACCAACTTGGAAAATACATTCAGGCTAAAGAAGACTTTACGAAACTTTTAACACTTCCTCCTGGGGGAGAAACCAACACGATTTACTTTAAGAGTGCAGCAGCATCAAACACAGGAGTTACTGAAGTAATGACTGTGCATAGTGGAAGCATGACGCCCATTATATTCAATTATCTGGGTCTGATTGACACCCACTTAAAAAAATACTCATCCGCCATTGTTTGGATGGACTCCGCCCTGACACTAGACTCTAAGCAGCCCGATTATTATGTAAACCGTGCTCTGGCAAAAGAAGGTCTTAATGATACCACTGCGATATTGGATTATAAGAAAGCGCTAGCCATCGATCCGAATCATGCCCTTGCGTTGAATAATCTTTCCATTACAAAACGAAAACGAGGCGATGTTACTTCAGCTGACGAAAGCCTGGAACTTGCCATTGAAAGCGATTCAAGTATGCTGTACCCCTATTTGGAGCGCGCCTATCAACGCATGGAAGGTGGGTATTACAAAGGCGCAGAGGAAGATTATACCCGTGCATTAGCTGTGGACGATCGGAATTTTGAAACCTGGTTTAACCGTGGACTTGCCAGAGAGAAACTAAAAGATTGGTCAGGCGCTTATGCGGATTACACCCAGGCCATTGAACTTAACGAAAAGCTTGACAAAGCCTGGCTTGGCAGGGGTAATGTATTAACGAAGCTATCAAAATATAATGAAGCGATTGAAGATTACACTGTGGCCATTCTGTTTCGACCCGACTTTGCATTGGCTTTTTACAATCGCGCGATAGCAAAAGAAAAACTAAAACAAATTGGCCAGGCGTGCATTGACTTAAATCGCGCAGCGGAACTGGGAATGAAAGTGGAAGCGCGAGTGAAGGCAAAAATTTGTGGAGCTCAGTAGTTCATATGTATTGCACAATCAAGAAAACATCACGTTAGTAGAGAATTCTAAATTGTTTTTTCAACTATCTCTTGAGTCGCGGTGTCAATTATTAATATGCCTTCGCATGTATCACTCAGTTGTCCTAATAAAATACTTTTCGAATTCCAAATAGAAGATTTTCCTGCACTTTCAAAATTATCACAAGGTCCAACACAGTTTGACATTAATACAGTCATTGAATACTTACTCGCAATATCGGATAAACTCTTGCTCGCCTTTTCAACTCCACTGGCTGACTTTGCCACACTTGCAATATAAATTTCCGCTCCACTTTTGGCCGCGTGCTCAGCATGCTCCGGCACGGATAGTTCATAACAAATTGCCAATGCTGCATTCGACTTTTGTCCTAACAGACCAATGGAGCTCTCTCCACTAACAAAGAAAACTTTCTCATCATTGTGCAAATATTTTTTGGAATAGGTTTGTCTAGCCTGATGCGGCTGAAAAATAATCATCGTAATACAAATACCTTTGCCGGTCTTTGTTGGAGCGCCTACTCCAATAATAATGTGATTCGTATCGCTGATTTTTTGAAAATCATCCAATCGTTTATCCTCCTTATCCGTTGCTAATTCTTTTGCTAACTCGGGTTCGTAGCCTGTTAAGGATAGTTCTGGAAAAATAATCAGGTCTGCTCCATTGTGAATGGCCAGATCAATTAACCTTTTGTGATTCTCAATATTAGCAGGAATATTACCTTTAAGTGGTTTTGTTTGCGCTACACAAATTTTCATTTCACTGTTTCCGAAGATTGATTCTGTTGTATCCTGATGAATTTATTTGTCTGCCCTAAAGTAAAAAATCTCCCTAACAATATCCTGATACTTCATTGGATAAAAAGGATTATATTTAATTTCTGAATCAAGAAAATAACCGAATTAATTTCTTGGCATGACCTCTACCCTAAATTCAATATCAAATAATACTCGTCATAAGCGCTGGGTGAAAGTTTCTCACTGGATTATCACTTTGAGTTTCCTGTTGCTTGCCTTTACTGGGATTGAGATGATCATGGTCCATCCCCGATTTTATTGGGGTGAGGTAGGCAATGATCTAACACCTGCATTATTCGAATTGCCCATTAGTCGAAATTATCAACACGGTGGTTGGGAAAAGAGTGAACCCTTTTTTGCAGAAGCTAATTCTCCTGTGAGCGCCAGTCGTACGTATGATATCTTCAACAAGAATGGCTGGGGAAGAAGTCTTCATTTTCTATCAGCCTGGTTTCTTGTTATGACGGGTGTATTGTATTTGTTGGTAGGATTTTTCACACTCCACTTTCGGAACAATCTTCTACCAAAATCTCAGGAGTTTTCATTGAGATTATTTTGGCAGGATTTCATTCGTCATTTGCGCAAGAATATCCCCTTTACAACGAATGGTCCAAAGTACGGACTGTTGCAAAAATCAACTTACCTGATTGTTATTTTTCTCTTGCTGCCTTTGATTGCAATAACAGGATTAACGATGTCGCCCGCCATTACTGCAGCTTTTCCTTTTTTGTTAACAGTATTTGGTGGCATGCAATCCGCTCGTACTATTCACTTCTTCGCTTCGATCGCCCTCGAACTCTTTCTGTTTGTGCATGTAATGATGGTGATTAAGTCAGGATTCAAACAACAAATTCGCGCCATGACGATTGATCAATAAAATAATACTTTCAGTGTATTCGATAAAATAGTGGACACATGAAAAAACACCTTCATATCACTAGACGCAAAGCGATTGTTACAGGACTTGCTTCCCTGGGTGCTTTGCTCCTACCGGGATGTTCTAAACCTGTACCTCCTACTTATGGAAACATTCTGCGAATGGGAGATGCACTTACCTATAATGCGCATCGTATCTTGCTGCCGGGTCAATCGCTCGCAAAAGAATATGCTTATCGAGACATCTCCTCATTCCCTGCTACCGGAACAACCAATCCCGGTGACCTTTCAAAAGAGTTTAGCAGTGAAGAATATGCACGCCTACACAGCAATGGTTTTGTTGATTGGCGTTTGCCTATTGAAGGACGAGTAGCAAGACCCGCATCCTATTCACTTGCAGATCTTCAAAAGTTTCCTGCACGGACCCAGATTACCAAGCACGTATGTGAAGAAGGATGGTCTGCCATTGGCCAGTGGACAGGTGTGCCGCTAAGCAGTGTTCTTCAAAGCGCAGGAATTCTTCCGAGTGCACGCTTTATAAATTTCCATGCCTATGATGGATATGTTGATAGTATTGATTTACTCGATGCATTTCATCCTCAAACCATTCTGGCATATGGCATGAATGGTAAAAACTTACCTGTGCCACACGGAGCACCTGTACGACTGAGAGTTGAGAACCAAATTGGTTATAAGAGCATGAAGTATCTGCAGCGAATTGTAGTTACAGATGAATTTGTTGATACAGGTGATAATGGATGGGCGTGGTATGTGGGTATTTAGCTAAATAATTCTTATCAAAATCCTCTGCAACACTGCATTGATTGATTCATTCATTCTCTACTTCGTTCGCTTGGTCATACGTTGCATTTCAGTAAGTTTTCCAATGGTCAGTCCTTGAACAATGATTGAAAATACCACCACATAATATGTAATCGAAATAAACAGATCCTGATTGAGCACTTTATCGATTGTTAGTGCCAGGGCAACGGAAACACCTCCACGCAATCCGCCCCATACGAGTACGGTAATGGATTTCTTATCGAAATGCCCGATTCGCGGAATAAACCGTATGGGCAGCCAGATGGAGAAAAACCGGGCGATGAGTACTATGGCGATACTGATGATACCAATTAACCAGTATTGTGTTAAATCCGAAATCAGCAACAGTTCCAATCCGATAATCATAAACAACATCGCGTTCAGAATTTCATCAATCAGTTCCCAGAATTTGTAGAGGTAATCTTTATCCGCCATCGACATCGCAGTCGCCTTTCCATAATTTCCTATTACCAATCCAGCCGCCACCATAGTAAGCGGTCCGGAAATATGGAGGTAGCGTGAGATGAGGTATCCACCCATTACAATCGCCAGGGTTATCATTACCGTAACGTTGTAGCTGTATATTCCTTTAATGGCGTGTGTGCCAATATATCCTAACAAGAAACCAATGATCAATCCGCCACCCGCTTCCTGAATTAATAAACCGCTGATATGTATAAAGGTAATTTCCATTTCACTTCCCCTTGCCAGTTGAAGCAATACAGCAAACAGTACAACGGCTACCCCATCGTTAAAGAGTGATTCTCCAGCAATTTTTATTTCAAGTGATTTTCGAACGCCAGCTTTCCGTAAAATACTAATTACAGCAATGGGATCGGTTGGTGAAATGAGTGCACCAAATACCAAACATTGAATAAGCGGAATATCCATGGTCATCAATCTGAATGCAGCGAACAACAAAGCACCCACAACAAAGGTTGAGATGATTACACCAATCGTAGAGAATATCATGATGGGTATGCGTTGCTGACGCAAGTCGTGCAGACTGATGTGAATGGCCCCGGCAAACAACAAGAAGTTTAACATCGCTCCCATCAATACATTTGAGAAATCAACACCTTCAACGAGTGCTGAAAGTTCTGTAAAAAGGTAAGGATACGTTTTACCCAAAGCCACCAGGGTAATAGAAGCAATCATGGCGATGATCATGATGCCGATCGTAGAAGGAAGTTTTAATATTCGAAGGTTCAGGTACGAAAATATAGCCGTGAGTACGATGAGGATTGAAAACGAGTAGTATAATTCCATAGGCAGGTGAATCGGTTTTTAAAGGTAAAAAAATAGAATTGGCAATATTTTGAAAAGAGTGATAAAAACTTACACCAATCTCATGCCCCTTGTTTGATCATCCTCTTTAATCAAGCGAATGCTTGATACTGATAGAGAACATGCAAAACACTTGCGTTATATGAGTGATTTTTCACTTCACTATTTTTTTCTCAATCCAATTCCTGCAATCAATCCACTTTCGGTTGGCTCAAGTGTTGAGAAAGCAGTTGAATCAGGCAATCCATTTTTAATTAAACTCCAGCTTCCTCCCCAATCATCTGATGCATAGATACCGTACCATTGCGCTGCAAAAATCGTTTTGTTAAATCTCTTCACTTCGAATGTGTAAAGATTCAATGTGCCTAATCCTGTATTCGCATTTTCCCAGGTCACTCCGGAATTGCCAGAGCTTTTAAGCCCACCACCCAATGTCATCGCATAAATTCTTTCTCCATCCGTTGAGATGTCGTGCAAGGCATGCGGTTCATAAACATATTTCCAATGTGAGCCGTTGTCATTAGACATGATCGCTCCATTCATTAATGCAGCATAAATTTTAGAATTCAATTCTGTAAACCCATTGACTTGAACACCTTTCCATATATGTTCCCATGTATTACCATTGTCCAAGGATTTATAAATACCATTGTCTGCGCCAGCAAGTAAAATAGTTCCCTTTGCATAAAGGCTTCTGATGGCAGTGTTATTAATTTGAACAGCAGGATCGCTCCAATTCCTGCCACTATTTTTTGATATCATAATGCCATGATGTAAAGTTCCAATAACCAGAAAATTACCTACAGCAGAAATTGCATTTATGTCAATGCCCTTTGGCAAATCAGTATCGATTCGTTTCCATTCCTTCTCTCCTCCCCAAATTAAATAAAGTCCATGATAATCGGTTGAAGCAAAAATTTTATCATCCATAATCAGAAAGGAACTCACCGTTGCATCTGGAGTTATTCCATTATCAAAAGGCATCCAGGTTTTGCCTCCGTCTAGTGAGTTATAAATAATTGCTTCATGCGTTAATACATCTTGCTCCAATTTAGCTTCCTCATTGCTCACTGATTTTAAGACAATGCTTTCTTGCTTATCCTTTTGATTTGTACATCCATCAAAACAAAGCAACAGTAAAAAGAATGCCATTATACTACATAATCTCATACTTAAATCTTTAGAATTCAATTTAATAAAGTCTTTGAAATAAAATTATTTCAGCACACTTCGTAATTACTCTCTAGAAGACAACTTATTTCTCAAGCGGACGCTTGAAATTTGTGGAGCACAAGCGGGACGCTTGCGCTATAGTGGGTCTCATAATTGGATCTCTAAAATGTAATTATATAAAGTCTTTCGATTAAAAATATTTCTGTACAATTTCGAGGAGATGATCTTCTTCCCAAGCGAACACCTGAGCCTTCAAGAGTTCAATCGGGATGTTAAACCGGGGTGGTGAATTATCTTCATCAATTCGCTAATTGAATTGAATGCTTCTTCTGCTCAAAAAGCCAATCCCACAAATCATTTTTTTGACTTACCTCATACCAAATATCATGTGCTTTGTCTGAGAATTCCGTGTACTTCGGATTTCCTCCTGCTTTTTTGATTGCATCAATCATATCGCGTGAGCCGTTTACCGGTACGTTGCGATCGTGCACACCGTGGAAAGCCCAAACCGATACATCTACTATATTAGGCGCAAGTTGTGGATCTCCTCCCCCACAAACCGGAATGGCTGCGGCAAACATATCCGGGCGCATTGTGATAAAATGCCATGATCCATAACCACCGAGTGATACACCCGATACGTAACGTCTGTTCACATCAATGCTTACTTCTTTTTCCAACTTTAAGATGGCATCAAACACCAGTGTATCAATTGTAGGATAATTGGGTATACCTCCCCACCCTGTACCTTCCGGACAAAAGGGAACAAAAATAAAAGCAGGGTATTTGTGTCGGTTGGCATCACTTGCCAGCCATTGTGCTGGGGGAGATTCGTACGTGCCAAATGGCAGGGATACAACTAAAGGATATTTTCTATGCGGATCGTAATCCTTTGGTTTAAGTAACAAATACTTTAAGATATCTCCTTTCTCATTTGTAAATGTCCGCTCTTCACCAAGTTTAACGAACTTTTCCAACTCGTCCGTATTTTTAGTTTGCCAGTATAATTTCATGTGGCTTTCATTGGATATAAACAATCCAAACGTGAGTGCACACGCAAATACAATCATGCACAGTAAACCCAGCACACTTTCTACATAATGCGGTATAACAACATTTGCACTTTCTCTTTTTACTCGCTTTGTCTCATCCAAAAAATTCAGAATAAAAAGAACAGGAATTACGTTTCCGAACAATCCAATCCATTGTGTTGCTTTCTCTAGCATAAGTTTCGTCTGCAAATCGCTGGAGGTAAGAGTCATGACAACCAGTGCCAGCGTAGCACTTGCAACGAGCAACATAAAAATACCGGCTCGCTTTAACCAGGGACGTTGTGCTGCACTTGAAAAGATAAGACTGAGAGCGTATACAATTCCTGACACTAAAACTAAAAAGATAAAGGGGACATAATAGCGTTGCCATTCCCGTGCTCCGGATACGATGAAGTAAAACATAGTCCCCTGGCAGAAATTGACCAGCATGGAGGCTATGGCAATTGAAAATGCAATGGTATACTCTCTATATCGATAATATTTCAGCAGTATCAATGATGCAGACACAGAGGTGATAGTCGCTACCCAGAACCAACCCATAAAAGATTCAAGCATAAAAACCCGACCTCCCAGAATCAGATACAGAACACCTTGCAACACATTCACCACAATGGACATCCCCAACATAAAGATTCCAAAATTGTAGAGGCTTTTATTCATAAGTGTACTGGTGTTGAATTTTGCTTTCGATCAGAATAGTTCGGATTAATCTCTATTTAATTTTTTCAGTGACTTTCAACATACACCTTGAAACGATTTAAAATAGACTGTACAAATTTCTGTTGTATGTCCCGTGGCGTTTCATCTTCGGGTTCAAAACTTTCACTCACCTGAATACCTTCATTTGTCTCTGTAAATAAGATGGTTGATTTTCTGCCATCAGAAGTAGTGTATTCTATTTTCTCATTTTTAACAACGTCATCATAAGTGGCTTCATGATCAAAACCCGCACTGCCATCTTTGGCCTCCATTCTCAGTTTCAATTTGCCACCGGTTCGCACATCATTCTCTGCTACTGGAGTGTGCCAGTCATCGAAGGCATTATTCCATTCTACCAGATGCATAGGTTCTGTCCAGAAAGTCCAGACTTTTTCTATTGGAGCCTTGATACTCGTGTTGACGGTGATAACGGAATTGGAGTTTTTCATTTGAGATTGTTATTGCACGGAAGAATTAAAATGCTTTGAATTACTTTTTAAACATCATCCAAAATAAATAATCCCCTTTTAATTCCCTACCGGTTTACAATCTTCCTTAACTCCGCAGCTTTTTCCTGAATAATCTTATCAACCCCTTGTGGGTAGCGTTGCCCTTTGTAGGCCACGAACACCGGGCCACTTTTTATTTTTAAAGTATGCACAAGATTATACTCCGAAAGCCAAACGTTAATGTGACTGATTAGATTGTATATCTCCGCAGGCATGTCGTCCAGCAAATGGGCTTGCGTGATTAATATTCTTCGTATTTCTGAGTTATTGGGAAACCAGACATGGGTTTCAATGTATTCCTTCTCAACATCCGTAGTCTTTTCATCAAAGTAGCGATCGAATTCCTGCCGGTTGATGCGGGTGATGATTTCTAATGGAGCATACACATATTGTAATTGTTCACGCTTGGTTGCGAGGTATTTTCTTTTTCTCTCCAATTGCATATTGGCAAGGTAGCCACCCAATATGCCTAGTAGTGCGGTGATGATGGGGATGATGATGGGATTCATTTAAGGTTTAAGGTTCGAGATTCAAATTGCGAATACTTTCTGTTACTAAAATAATATAATATTAGTTACGCTGCTCGTTACGTTAACCGTAATGTACCGTCTGCATTTTTTGTGCGAAGTGCAATGACGCTTCGATCGGCATCGCCTTTAATGGTTTCAAAAACATCCTTAAACCAAACATCAGAGTAAAAATACCATGCGTGTGAGGGCACGCCTTTTTTTACTTTTAGTTTATGAACTTCCTTCTGAAAATACTGTCCACAATTTACATCAACTGCCTTCGCAGGAATGTCACTCGGCAATCCAACACGTCCGGCACGATTACTAAAGCCAACACGTTTTGCATTGGCAATGGCGAGCGCAAAATCATAGGGATTAAAATAATTGGTTAGTCGATTGCAATGCCGGTAAACACTTTCTCCTCGTGTTGTTGAAAGTGCATTACTGGAAACATCACCTCCAATAAGAATCAACTGGCTCAATGTCCAGTTTATTTCGGCTGTTGATTTTGTAGTCTCTGCATCCGAGAATGCTTCGTGAATAATGTAGGCACCTGTCGAATGTGCAATGGCGTGAACATTCAAAACACAATTTCTTCCCTGCTGTTTCGCGAGCAAAGCGATGCCTGACTTTACCAATTCCATTGCTGTTACTTTTGCATCGTGGCGGTCATCGAGATACAACAATGGTTTGTCTGAACTCGGCCAATCAAAAGTGATGAGTTCTCCTTTATACCCTGCTTTCTTCAGGCCTACTTTAAGTTCCTTGTGGCGACTGATTACATTCTCCACAGTCATGTCGGTTCCGTGAACATAGATGACTACGTCTTTCAGGTTTGGATCAGCGGTTACCGTTGCCAGAAAATCTTTCTCAGATACAATGTCATCCGAACCCGAAGTTTTAGCATCATCTTTTAAAATAAGATAGCTGGTCTTCCCCGGTTTAGTGCCAAACCCTTTGTTCCGGATATTGCGTGCGCAGAAAATGTAATTACTCATGATATTTGTTTTAGGGGTTTTGTGATTTGTTTAGAAGACAATCCGAATTTGAATTGTCTTCTGATTGATTTTACATTATCGGAAAACAGGATTTGTTCGTGATGCCTAACCATTACCTAAAAAAAATTAACAGATCTAATTACTGATCTACTTCTTTTATCTTCTTCGCTAAAAAAAGATAATCCTTCAATACACCAGTGGCAATCACTTCTTTACCCAACATTTTTTTAAGTTCCGTATTTTCAAAGGCATTGGTTCCAACCTGGCGCAATACAAAGTCGCCTTTTTTGGTTTCCAGGTAAACGGCATCATGCTCGCTCTTCGAGCCTTTGCCGAATTTCTTCATCACTACTTTTCCTTTTAATTCCATTTTTGTTTTAGCGGCTTACATATACCCGATACCCCAGCACCTGCTCGTCATTTTCTTTCACCACAAGCACTTCAATATTAAACAATCCTTTTTGCTTTTTCTTTGATTTTTGGTATGTACGAAACCGGGTCTTACCGCCCTGCATCGCTTTTTTCATTTCCCCTGTTGTCTTGCTGCTGAAGTGAGCTTCATAAACATTCTCTTTTAAATTTTTACTAAAACCGGTTTGGCTCAATATGCTGTTAACATCGCTTTTGTGCTTCGTCTTCACTGTTGCTTTTACTTTTTGTGAAGGTGCCACCGATTGTCCGATGCTGATGCCTTTGCTGAAAAGATTTAATCGTCTATTCTCAACTGTATTGGAACCATCCTTCCCCTTTACATCTTGCACGAGTTCTAAAGACGGATCACCCAAAATATAAAATTGAGCAAACGTTTTTAATTCGTAGGGATCAAGGTAAGGGCCGCAGGCATTCAGGAATTTTTGTCTGGCTTCCAGTAAGGCTCGCCCAGCTGATGCGCCAGCATGAACATTGATCATAAAATACTGACACATCAGGTCGGCTAAACCCTGACCTTTGGGAGGACCATAAGCAATGGTGCTACTCCCCATAAAAGACAATGCATTGTTCTGTAAATAATTACTCGCAATACTAAATCCATCCTCTTCCGGGTCCATTAGCTGCGCGCCATAACAACACTCAGCAGCAACCACCGTTCCATATGAAATTTTGTTCGTTACATCTTTAGCTTTCAATGCAATTGGATAGTTAGCTCCTTTCTGCCCATAGTACTTTGTGTCTAACAAACCACCATGGCAATTGTAAAAATGGGACAATGCCGCAAGTTGCTTTTTAGAATATCCTCCCTTGGCCGGAGGTGAGTTTAATAAACCTGAATAATTGCCAAAAATATTATTGATACTTTGCTGAGTTGAGTTTTCCCAAACTAATGCCGTTACTGCAAAATACTTTTCATAATCAGCAACAGGTTTGGGTCTTTGAGCAATGATGTTATTGAACAGTATTTTCAAATTGGATACATCTGCTGTTTTGGGAATATCTGGAATCCGCCCTACTACTCGTACAGGATTGACAAAGGCTGAAATCTTTTTACTGTAAGGTGAATCACATGCATAAGGTAAATCAGATGGAACAGTTTTATCATCATCGTCATCGGGCTTGTAAACATTGTTAGTTAATTCCTGAAATGGAAAAACATCCTGCGCGCCAAAAATGACGATGTAAGCAGGTTTTTTCTTCTTGTACAATGCATCAACAAAATCTTTGCATTCTTTTTCTTTCACCTTTTTTACAGATGTTAAACCAAATGGTTTTGTCGAAGCTGCATCGTCAATGTAAACCACCTTGGTTGTTATTTTCTTCTTTTTGTCAGCAGCAATCAGTTTTGTAAATAATTGCTTTACGGCCGTAAACTGAGAACCATACTTAAGGGTGAGATTTGCTTTGCTGGTGATGATTAATTTAAGCGTTACCATATTTGTTTTGTTTAGGGGAGTCATTATTTTGATTTGTACTTTTCAAGCAAAAATTTCCGAAGCGTGACAGAGGTCTCCGGATGATCGATCACTGACTTTACAAATTTCTTCCACTTTGCTTTTCCGATTTTGTCGTATTCTCTTCTATCGTCATCGAGAATAACGGAGAGCTCGGGATGTGTAAATACAAGTTGAGCAAGTTCTGTATTAAACATCTCTAACCTTGCTTGCTGTTCTGCATCAGGTACAGCTTTAAAAATAGTATCGAGTATCGGAAACCACGGAACTGAATCTTCTTCTGTCATAGGAAGATTAGAGGCTACCGGAATTTTTAATGCCTCGTTGGCTTGCAGTATTCCATTACCAAAATACGTTTCATAAGAATCAAATCCCTTTTTCACTTTCTTCAGCGCTGAAGAATACAGCGCATTTCGAATTGCTTCCACACGTTGCCAGGGTTTTAGCCGATCAAGTTCCTGATGATATTTTCGATAGTAGATAGCAGCCGCTGCTGCAATCTGTGGTGTAGCCGATGAAGTTCCGGCACCCGAAAATCGAATCGTACCCGACTCTACACTCGCCCACGTTGTGTTAGGCGTAAACGCAGCCAACGCTTTTTCCATGTGGCGCGCTGGTCCGAAGTTCCCTTGCATTTCTTTTTTTAGCTTGGTGTAATACGGTGCAAAATCATAGGTAACACCACATGCTGCAATCACTCTTCCGAAACGTGCAGGATAAATAACGTGTCGTGTAGGCAAGCCATTAAAGTTGTTTCCTGCTGCAGTAACCACCGTTATTCCAGCCATGTATGCTCTATTAACAGCATCCGCCCATGACTTTGATGGCGCTCCACCCATGCTCATCGAAACAACATGGACTGGCGTTCCACTTAATGTTAGTCTAGTCAAATAATCCAGAGCATCGGCAAACGAACTGGTCTTGAGTAATATCACCGTTTTAGAAACACGACAACAAACAACATCAGCGAAGTACGCTCCACCTAAGTAATCGTTGAACACACCATTACTTGTATTCAGATTCACTTTTGTCCCTGCCAATATTCCCAAAGTACCTGTACCATGTCCGGGTTGTTTTAAAATTCCTTCGCTTTGAACATCGAATGCTCTTGCGGGATTTTCACCCGCGATGAAATTTCTTTGTAAGGGATTATCCTTAATGCTGGCAGGAATTACTTTATGATTTGAATAACCCGTGTCGAGATGACCTATTCGAATCGGGTAATTAATATTCGCTACTGCTTTCCGTGCACTCAGCAATTGTGAATGATTATCGTCCAAATGCCAAACCCGGTTTTCACGAGGAACCCAATCGGAATCAAAATCGTCACTGGTAGTTCCGCTGCCAAATGACTTCGATGAAAGATTGTCGACTTTATCCGAAACTTTTCGATCGACAACAAATTCATTCCATGTATCGGGCTCAATGTAGGAAGCTTTCTTTCCCAGCGCTTTTACACTGAGGTGCGCTACATCCCATGGATTTATTTCAAGATCGCTCACTGTTGTTTTTAGCGAAACCTTTTCTTTCAATTTCTTTGATGAGCCTGACTCCATCGATTTTGAAACCGAAGTCTCTGTCAATGGTTCGATAGCTATTCCTTCAGCCGCTAAAAGTTTTTCTACATTGTCCATTCCTTTTTGAGAGGGCTCTCGCTCGAGTATAAGTTCAACGGGATTGTTAAAGCGTTTCATGATTTTATAATTTTAGGTTTTATTAAAGTTGAATTGTGCGATAAACAGTTTTGAAGTTTTATCATTCACTATCTCAAGAATTTGTTTCTATCTTCGATTCAGATCGAAGCTTACCTGTACCCGTTGACAGTTGAATTCATTCGGATTCCTTCAATGAATCATTATACAAGTGAGAGTAGTCAACACATTTTCAAAATCCCCAGCAACACACTTTTCTATCACTAAAAACTTCAGCACGCAATTGAAAAAGGCCCAAAAAGCAAAAGCCCATCCATCCGTTACTCAAGCAGTAACAGATAGATGGGCTCCTGAATCGAAAATAGAAAAGTGACCAGACTTTTCCTAAAAGTTAAGACCATAAAAAAGGCAATCATCATTGATTTCCCTTTTAATTGCAATATCTCTGGCGTTGAATCCCTGAATCCAGTGATCTAATTATCTGAGCTATGGTGTTTAAGTTTTCCAGATAGAGAATATTCCTTGTGAAGATTTAAGTTCCTTCTCTCTCTTCATTGCTATACCTCTAGTACCATAGGTCTCAGTATAAATTAATGTCCATGGCCTAAAGTGAATCGTATATCCTTTAGTGGCTAAAACAGTATGAGAAAGAATTCTTTGTTCTACATCTAATAAAAAACCCACTACAGATTTTGTTAAAGGAAGGACTGAACAAACCATAAACGGTGAGCAGAATGACAACAACGGTTAATAAAAAAATTAGGGCAGTCTGTACAGACTGCCCTTTAATTATGTAGCGCGGGGGGGAATTGAACCCCCGACCTCAGGGTTATGAATCCTGCGCTCTAACCACCTGAGCTACCGCGCCATTTGTATACTCTCTTAATGGTAAGATTTGTAACATCTTCCATTTTTCGGAGCGCAAACTTACAAAGTTGATCGCAATTTTCACACCGATGATCAATTATTCTATTTTTTAAGGTCTTTATAATTAAAGTTGCAGGTTCAATTCCTTCCTTTATTTTTGCCACCCTGTTTTGAAACTATGGCGCACGAGAATATTTCACGTTGGGTAGCACAAATTGCAAGAGAACTCTCTATTCCTGTAAAGAATGTCACGGCCGTAGCCGAGCTTTTGGAAGAAGGAGGCACAATCCCCTTTATTTCGCGCTATCGTAAAGAAATGACGGGAAGTCTTGATGAGGTGGCAATTGCTGCTATCCGAGACAGAATTGAGCAATTAAGTGAACTTGACAAGCGGAGAGAGTCCATCATAACCTCTATTGAGAAACAAGGTAAACTTACACCTCAGCTCATGCAGGCGATTGTTGGAGCGGAAACACTGGCTGAACTGGATGATATCTACCTTCCTTTCAAACCTAAACGAAAAACTCGCGCCAGCGTAGCCAAGGAAAAAGGACTTGAACCCCTGGCTCAGAAAATCAAAGATCAGGAGAATATTGACTTGGATGCCTTTTCAAAATCGTTCATCGATGCCGAAAAAGGAGTTGCCAATATGCAAGAAGCACTGGATGGTGCTCGCGATATCATAGCAGAATGGGTTAGTGAAGATCCTGAAATACGAAAATCGGTTCGGGAATTATTCTGGAGTGAAGGCGCTATCGAATCGAAAGTATTAAAAACAAAAGAGGCAGAAGGTCAAAAGTTCAAAGACTACTTTGAATGGACTGAGCCGATTTCAAAAACACCATCGCACCGATTACTCGCGATGAGAAGAGGTGAGAAAGAAGGTATTCTGGCATTGGATATTTTTCCACCCGAAGAAGTCGCCATTCATGCCATGGAAAGACAAACCATCAAAGCAGAGAATGAATCAGCAAACCAAATCAGACTGGCTGTAAAAGATAGTTACAAACGCTTGCTTCGCCCCTCTCTTGAAACAGAGATTCGGATGGAGACAAAGATGAAAGCTGATGAAGAGGCTATAAAGGTATTTGCAGGCAATCTAAAAGAACTATTGCTCTCTCCTCCTCTCGGACAAAAGAGTGTGCTAGCGCTCGACCCTGCTTTCCGTACAGGATGCAAAGTGGTTTGCCTTGATCGTCAGGGGAAACTGCTTCATCATGATGTTATTTTTCCAAACGAACCTCAACGCGAAACAGCTAAATCATCAGCCCTCATAAAAGGTTTATGTGAGAAGTTTGAGATTGAAGCGATCGCGATTGGTAACGGAACAGCAAGCCGTGAAACCGAATCGTTTGTAAAAAATATTGGATTGAATAAACGAATTGCTGTCGTGGTGGTGAACGAAAGCGGAGCTTCTGTTTACTCTGCATCGGATGTTGCGCGCGAAGAATTTCCAGACAAAGATATTACGGTGAGGGGCGCAGTTTCTATTGGAAGAAGATTAACTGATCCACTTGCAGAATTAGTGAAGATCGATCCAAAGTCAATTGGTGTCGGACAGTATCAACACGATGTTGACCAGGTTAAACTGAAGAGTGGATTGGATGATGTGGTGATGAGTTGCGTGAACTCGGTTGGTGTTGAAGTGAATACGGCAAGCAAAGATTTACTTGCTTATGTTTCGGGTTTAAGTCCTGCTTTAGCAAAGAACATTGTCGAGTATAGAAATCAAAACGGACCTTTCAAAAATAGAGAGTCGTTACTCAGTGTTCCGCGTTTAGGTGAAAAGATTTATGAGCAAGCCGCAGGCTTCTTACGAATCCGCGAAGCCGAAAATCCATTAGATGCCAGTGCAGTCCATCCGGAAGCGTATAGCATTGTTGCCCATATGGCAAGTGATCTGTCATGTTCAGTAAAAGAGTTGATGACGAGTGCAGAACTACGTAAGCAACTTGATCTAAAAAAATACATCACAGATAAAGTAGGACTTCCTACTCTTACTGACATACTTCTTGAATTAGAAAAGCCAGGAAGAGATCCGCGTCAGGGTTTTGAAATGTTTAGTTTCACTGATGGTGTGAATACGATTGCAGACTTAAAGATTGGTGTAAAGTTACCGGGCATTGTTACCAACGTAACCAACTTCGGTGCTTTTGTTGATATTGGTGTCCACCAGGATGGATTGGTTCACATCAGCCACCTGGCAGATACCTTTGTAAAAGATCCACAGAAATTTATTGCTGTTCAGCAAAAGGTACAAGTTACCGTTGTTGAAGTTGATGTGCCGCGCAAGCGTATCGGACTTTCCATGAAGAGTGATCCATTCGCAGACCAACCCGTTCCGGTTGCGGCTAAACCGAAAAACAAAAGAGATCGGGAAAAAGAAAAGCCGAAGGAGAAAGAAATTAGTATGGAAGAGAAGCTGGCAATGTTGGTTAGTAAATTTAAAAAATAAGAATAAGGTTCAATGTTTCAGGTTCAAGGTTGCTTACGCGTTCTCAATTCCTTCATCCTTTGCAGGTCTCTTATCTCCTTCTTCGTTTTGAGTTTGAATACTTCTTCTTATAGTTACCGCCTTGCTTTCTTACCTTAATAGTCTGCAATTTCTTACTGCTGTCGAGCCTATAATTGGGCGACTTCTGATAGTTTCGTCTTATCGAACTCTTATATCGGTTGCTCTTTTTATACGGGGAACCCTTCGCAGCGTACTTCGATAATGTCTTTCTTCTAAGAGCAAGTGCCTGCGTATTAATCTTTTTTGAATTGCGGTAGTTAGAATAATACTTCTGGCTGTTGAAATCAAAACGCAACGTAATCTCATTTGATGATCCCAACTTTGCTCCATAACTGGCAGCATTAATATCTCTAGTGTATCCTATTAAAAACTTATCCAGAATTCGAACGCCTAAGGTTGTGCTTATTGTTCCACCAGTGCGATACGATCCACCAAGGACCAGAAAATTATTCACTGTGTAGTAAAGTCCTGCATCAAACTGACTTTCTCCATTTAAATACCCGCGATAGGTCACCATCGGTTCCAGGAGATCTTTGTCTTGTCGTAACGCGATAGTGCCATTCACAAAAGCAGAATAAAATCCAGGAAATTGAGAAGGTGTATCACTAAATCCACGCGTCAGATTAGTCAATCGGTTGGCTGCAACCCCTGTTGTGAAAAATTTTGATTTGTAGGTGATACCAAATGAAAAATCAGCCTGACCGGGAGATGTATTATCATATATCAATTCGTCTCCTTCATCAATAACATCGACCTGCGCGGTATTAATTTTAAAATAGGAATATTCACCCCCGACTCCGAAAGAAAGTGATTTCGTATCGGTAATCTTAATGTGATACGCAAAAGCTGCGAGACCTGAAACGGTTTCATATACTCCTACTTTTTCCTGAAATACATTAACACCCGCACCAAATCGATCTTTTGCAAATGGAGTATGGAAGCTCAGAAAATTAGTTACAGGTGCTCCCGAAACGCTTGACCAGTTCTGTCGATGTGAAAAGGTAATCGAACCCATTCCATTTCCTGCCACAGATGGATTATATAAAAATGAGTTGGTAAGTTTTTGTGTAAACAGCGGAACATCCTGTGCAAACGTTCTTACAACGGATGCCATGAATAAAACACTGATTAAAAATGGTTTCAAGTAAAGTTTCATCATTTTTTAATCAACGTTATGGTTCGTGTAATAACCGTTCCGGAATCATTAAACTTAATAATGCAGATATAACTTCCTGCCGGTAAATAATTTCCTCCCTTCTTAAAGTCCCAATCATTATTGTAGGCATCCTGATTGTGCACTTCAACCCCCCAACGATCCAGAACTGAAAGGGTATTGTTAGGGAAACGTTCAATATTCTCCACAATCAGTTTATCATTCTTTCCATCTTCATTTGCCGTAACAACATTCTTTATAGCGGATGATGATAGTGTAGGAAACTCGGTGATGTTAAGATTTGCATTGGCATTGCCCTCACACCCCGCAGCTGTTTTAACAATCAACGAAACGGTAAACTGGCCTTCAGAAGTATAGGCATGTGCTGTACTGCTCACATCAGAAGATGATCCACCATCACCAAAACTCCATGCATACGATGACACCGATACATCAACTGAAGATGTAAATTGAAGGAGATCATCAATAATTTGTTCGTTAGCAGGTGGTGCCTGTATTGAAACAACGGGCAAAGGATTAACCGTTATGAACGTGGTGGCCTCACTGCTTAATCCACAATCGTTTCTTGCAGCAACTGTTACTTTGCCTCCAGGCACAGCGTCACCCTTCACACTGATTGTACTTGCTGATGTTGATGATGTTGTGCTTAATTCTGCCGGTAATGTCCATACGTATGTCAATGCATTTTGGAATCCAACAGCTGTCAAATCAACTGATTCATCCTGGCATATGGTGGTTGTTCTTGAACTTCCAATTGATCCAGTACCAGAAGGAATATCATTTACTTGTACCACTGCGGAACCCGACATGTCTGCTGAACAATTACCAGCGTTCTTTGCTTTCACGGTATACGTTCCTGCTGCTGTAAAGAATCCTGTAAAATTAAAAGCTCCTCCTCCCGGTGTCATCTTCACATTTGTAGTAGAGGCACCCAGATAAACTTCATACTCCACTCCCGATTGAGAATTGGACAGCCCTATAGTCACTCCATTACCTCCAACACAATATGCTCCACCACCTGTTACCGAAAATATGTTCGGCAAAGCGGACACCGTTAGTGTTGATGATGAAACTGTGCTGAGTGACAAATCCATATTCATTACCGTTACTACTCCACTCACAGCAATAGAAGGAACAAGCGTAATGGATGTAGCTGTATGGGATACAACCGGAATGTTCACACTATTGACTGATACTACTGGCAAAGCGGTTCCGAAATTCGTTCCGGTTATCACTACATTTTGTCCGACACATGCGCTTAACGGTGATACGTTTGTAATCGATGGTCCTGCCTGTGTAGTAAAGGTAATAGAAGAGGAAGTCGTTGCATTGTTGTTACTATCTTCAACCGATGCTATGCTTACATAACAAAGTTGAGTTGGCAAAAGCGCTGATGTAGGATCAACTGTAATTAAATCCTTCGCACCATTGATCGTTGCTGTGAACGGAATGTCAGCACCCGCTGCGTTGTTTAGTTTGAGTGTGATCAACGAAGCAACATTGCTATTATCAATCGCTGAGTTGTTGATGTTTCGAACTGCTTCATTAAAGGCGATGGTAATATTGGTGGTTACTGAAACATTTGTTGCACCATTGATTGGCGTAAATGCAATGATCGGAGGTGTTGGTATTCCTGTGCCTGAAGTAATTGCACCGGATGACCAGGCTGTTCCTTTTCGTGTAAATATTTTAAAGGAATACGAAATACTATTCGTTAAACTGGTAACAACAACACTTGTTGCGCTTCCTTTATATACTACAAATTCATTTGGCACAACCGCTGTTCCACTTCCAAAAACAGTACTCGCTGTGTACGCTGTTCCATCACCAGTAGGAGTTGATGCAGGAACACTCCCTTGTTTTCCAATAATCAAAACTTCATCAAAACACGATGCAGGATTTGTCCAGTTCAATGTGATCTGTGCATCACCCGGAGTATTTGTTAATCCTGTAACATTTGTAGGAGAACCAATTGTGACCGAAATAAAATTACCAATTTGTGAAGTGCAGGTTGAAGATGTAACGCGTACGCGATAGTGTGTGGTTTGTGAGATACCGGCCGGAGGATCATAGTTTACCAATGTCGCTCCTGAAATATCGGTGTATGGACCAGTGGTAGAAGCCGTAGCAGACTCCCACTGATACGTATAATTGCCATCACCACCTGTTGCTGTTCCTCCGGAAATTACGGTTGGGTCATCACCAACACAAACCGTTTGCGTTCCAGTTGGAGTACCGGGTGTTACAATAGGATTTAAGGTAAGCGTAACCGCTGTGCGTACATCACTTGTGCATTCTGTTGTTCCGTCATATATCTCAGCGTAAAATGTTCCGGAGGCTGCTGTTGGAATAAACACGCCTCCTCTTCCATCTCCACCACTGACATCTCCCGGAACTAAATTGCCACCTATTGCAGCGTCATACCAATTGATATTTCTACCAGACCCCGGACTGTTAACATTAATTGCAGGCTTAATATCTCCTGCACAATATGATGCATTTACTGGATTGAGTGGTGCCGCGATTACTCCGCACGATGTTAAAGAAGCAAACTGAGGATTATTGATGTTGTAGCAGCCCCCTACTATTGTGCTGTATGAATACATATCAAACTCGTAGTTTGTATTTGCTGAGAGACCTGTGATATCGACTGTAGTTGCGGGTCCTTTGTACACAACAAAGTTGCCTGCTCCTACTGCATCACCGGATCCAAATACAGCATTGGCATTATAAAGAGAAGTGATTGCTGGTTGAAAGACGGTTGATCCCTGTCGCATTACAATGAAGGCATCATCCGGATTTATTTTTGTCCATGATAAGGTAACGCTTGTGCTTTTCTTGTTTGAAAATATAGGTGTAACCGGAGGCGCAGCCATTCCATCACAAACATTAAAACCATTTTGATTTAGCGTGCCACCGGATAACGTGGTTATTCCATTTAATGTCACAATATCACTATGCAGGACTATTTCCCCACCTAAACCATCATCCAAAACAATTTCCTGTACAACTAGCAATGTTCCGGAAGTATTGAAAATATCAATACCTCCAAAAACAGATATGATTCTTCCCGGGTTAAGCAACGTGCCTGCAATTATCAGATCACCGCCAATCGACATATCAAAACCAGCAGCATTGAGTGTTCCTCCCGACTTTATTGTTAAACCAGAAGAGGCCGCTATAACTCCGATATTGGCAGTCATGGTAACAACATGCCCTGGACCTATAAAGGCATCTGTTCCTGTTCCACCTGGAGCATCCGAAGCGGCAGCACCAGAATGTGTAGGACTGTGCGTCCACGTAGTAGGGTTATCATAGTCACCCGTTGGAACTCTTGAATAGTATTGCGATTGATCTTCTTCTGTTGTGAAGTTCCATTGTGTTGCTGCACTGAATCCTGAAAAATCATTGTTGTTTAAATCGGAGAATACTTTACTACCAATGAGAATATAATAGTTCGTACCATAGGCAAGTAAAGCGGGTGGTGTAATGGTAACGGTGCTTCCGGAAATCGAAATATTGGCGGATGAACGATCCATCGGAGTTCCCAAGGGAACGTTTCCAGGATTCGAAAAAAATCGAATGGAAGTTTCTGTGGCTGTTCCAGTGGTTACTGATCGTTTTACACTTTCACTAAATGTTATGCTTACGGGTGATGAGAGCGCAGGCGCATCAACCGAATTGTCCAATGGATTAAGAACGGTATGGGTCGGATAACTAACATCGGGTGCAACAGCAATATCACTAATATTGGAACCTGAAATAATTTGTGTTAATCCAGTGCCATCTAGTGCCATTCTAAAAATGCCATTTGACTGCGCGAATAGAACTGTATTTATTTTAGGATAAACATCAATACTTACAATTTCATTTGTGCTGCTTGTCTTTACTATTGATGAGGCAAATGTATTCAGATCAAGTCTTCGTATTTCATAATTAAAACCACCTGTGACCCGAACCCAATAGAGGGCGTTATTAATGTAATCTATACCAATTGGACCATACGCTTCAGAGCTTACAACAGCTTGATGAAATGAACCCGAGGCATCGGATTGAAATATCGCCCCGTTGTTATAGTCTGAATAGTAGAGAAAATCTTCTGCTTCGTTATAGGCAATATCCAGGAATTCATTGCTTGGAATTGCTGAAGGCGTAATATTAATTTGATTATCAGTAATTGCATCATAATAACTGCCCAACCATACCTCATCCATATCATCGGTAATGCCTACATAGAAAATTTGTTCATTTCCTGGAAACACATCCATGTTAGAATATCCGGCAAAGGCTCCAAAGTCACCAATCTGAACCGCACCAGTGCCATCTCCTGCCGATCGATAAATCTCTGTTGTGCTTGAGTAGAATAGAAAATCGTTATCCGCATCGTATGCTATAAAACTAGCACCTGATGGTACCACGATCTGAATTCCGGTTCCGTCTAGATTTGCTCGTTTTACTGCTCCATTCTCAGCATAATAAATCTTCTGTGCCGAAACATCAGCAACGGAATGAAACAGAATAATAAAAATAGAAAGATAAAGAAGGTAAGAGGGTCGTAGGGTCATAAAACAACAATCGGTCTGATCGTTTTATACGATCATTACTACGAAAGTAATCAAATTCATTGACCAGATAAGCAAATTTTATAGCGAGTGATGTGTGGAATTTCAAGCGTAAATTCGGTCTCCTGCATCATCAAGTGCTCAAAGATTATTTTTTCAATCCGGAAACCACTTTATCTTCGCAACTCTAAATTAGATTTATGCTACCCAACCACAATCCGACTGAAACCTCTGCCTGGCAGAAATTAGAGATGCATTTTCTTTCCATGCAAGCCTCACACATGCGTGAGTTGTTTGCCGAAGATGCGAATCGCTTTGAAAAACTGCATGCAAACTTTGAAGATATTCTGGTTGACTATTCCAAGAATCTGATCGTTGAGGAGACCATAAAAGAACTCATCGCTCTTGCAAATGAAGTGGAGTTGAAAGATGCGATTGGATCTATGTTCAGAGGAGATAAAATCAATCACACTGAAAACCGTTCTGTACTTCACGTGGCGCTGCGCAACCGATCAAACACTCCCATGCTTGCCGATGGTGAGGATGTAATGCCAGAGGTAAACAAGGTGCTTCAGCAAATGAAGCAGTTCACCACGAATGTATTAAGTGGTGCATGGAAAGGATATAGTGGCAAAGCGATAACCGACATTGTAAACATTGGCATTGGCGGCTCTGATCTTGGTCCGTACATGGTTACAGAAGCATTGAAGCCGTACTGGAAAAACATCACTCCACACTTTGTATCGAATGTAGATGGAACGCATATCGCTGAAACGGTTAAGCATCTCAATCCGGAGACAACACTTTTCATCATCGCCTCTAAAACATTCACAACACAAGAAACCATGACGAATGCCGAATCGGCTCGCGCATGGTTCTTGGAAAAAACAGGTGGTAAAGGTGAAGTAGCGAAACATTTTGTTGCTGTATCAACCAATCAAAAAGAGGTAACGGCTTTTGGTATTGCGCCTGAAAACATGTTTGTGTTTTGGGATTGGGTTGGTGGTCGCTATTCTCTATGGTCATCGATTGGTTTGTCGATTGCTTGTACCATCGGCTTCGAAAATTTTGAAAAACTACTCGATGGTGCGCATGCCATGGACAATCATTTCAAAAATGAACCGTTCGAAAAAAACATTCCGGTCATCTTAGCTTTACTGGGTGTTTGGTATAATAATTTTTTTGGCGCTGCATCAGAAGCTATTCTTCCATACGATCAATATCTCCATCGCTTCGCTGCTTACTTCCAACAAGGTAATATGGAGAGCAATGGAAAATCGATCGATCGAAATGGTGATCCTGTTACGTATCAAACCGGACCAATCATCTGGGGTGAGCCTGGAACCAACGGACAACATGCATTCTATCAGCTTATCCATCAGGGTACTAAATTAACACCGTGTGATTTTATTGCACCGGCCATCAGCCAGAATCCATTAACAGATCATCACGCAAAACTTCTCTCCAACTTCTTCGCACAAACGGAAGCGTTGATGCAAGGCAAAACAGAAGATGAGGTGATTGCCGAACTAACGAAAGCAGGGATGAGTAAGGATTCAATTGAAACACATACGCCATTCCGCGTGTTTGAAGGTAACAAACCGAGCAACAGTATCATGTTCAAACAACTTACTCCGCGCACATTGGGTAGTCTGATTGCCATGTATGAACATAAAATCTTTGTCCAGGGTATCATCTGGAACATCTACAGTTTCGATCAGTGGGGTGTTGAATTGGGCAAGGTGCTTGCCAAGAAAATCCTCCCCGAATTACATTCATCCGAAGAAATCACATCACACGACTCATCAACAAACGGCTTAATCAATTATTTCAAACGTTTGAAGTTTAATTGATGCAATAGTTAATTGCAAAGTACAAGCCGTCCGTTATTTTTGTTGGATTTTTAAACTGAATGGAGAATAAAATTTCGAAAGTTGGGGTCTTCACATCGGGTGGAGATGCTCCGGGAATGAATGCTGCCATCCGTGCAGTAGTGCGGGCATGTGCCTATTATAAGATCGAATGTGCGGGTATTATGCGCGGTTATGAAGGCATGATCGAGGGTGATATCGTGAAACTCGGTCCACGCTCAGTAGGTAACATCATTCAACGTGGTGGAACTATTCTAAAGACCGCACGCAGCAAAGAATTCCGCACGCCCGAGGGAAGACAGATTGCTTACAATAATTTAAAGAAAGAAGGCATCACGGCTTTGATTGGAATTGGTGGTGATGGAAGTTTCACAGGTCTTCACAAACTCTATGAACAATTTCAAGTTCCATGCATTTGTATTCCCGGTACCATTGACAACGATTTATCCGGAACTGATTTTACCATTGGATACGACACTGCAACCAATACGGCTGTAGAAGCGATAGATAAAATTCGTGACACGGCATTATCGCATAATCGTTTGTTCTTCATTGAAGTAATGGGACGTAACTCCGGTTACATTGCCATCAACGCTGGACTTGCGGGTGGTGCTGTGGCCATGATCATTCCAGAAGAAACTTCATCTTTTGATGAACTATACAGTCGCCTGACAGAAGGTGGAGATACCAATAAGAAATCAAGTTTAGTAGTTGTTGCGGAAGGCTCTAAGATTGGAGATGCGAATGCATTGGCCAAACTGGTTGCTGAACGTTCAACTTACTTCGATATTAAAGTTACTGTGCTCGGTCACCTTCAACGAGGTGGTTCGCCAACATACTTCGATCGTGTACTCGCCAGCAAAATGGGTGTAGGCGCAGTTGAAGGTTTAATGGCAGGCAACAAAGATGTAATGGTCGGCATTCGCAATCAAAAGATTGTCTTTAACAGTTTCGATGACGTCATGAGCAAACATCATGAAATCGATAGTGAGTCGATCCGCATCTCAAAAATTCTATCCATCTAATAACAGTTAATCAGTATATCATGGCGAAGGAATTAACAATCGGCATTGACATTGGTGGCACCAACACCAAATACGGTATTGTCGATAGAGAAGGAAATGTGTTGTATCATGGTAGCATTTCGACTACTCAATACGAAGAGTTTAAAGATTACTTCGATGGATTAGCGGAAGCTTTACGTGTTGCTATTAAAGCTGTTCCGGGTGATAATAAAATTATTGGTGTTGGAGTTGGCGCAGCAAATGGAAACTATTATAAAGGAACCATTGAACGTGCAACCAACTTAAAATGGAAAGGTATTATTCCGTTGGCGGATATGTTCAAAGAAGAGTTTGATCTTCCTGCCATTGTCACCAATGATGCCAATGCAGCAGCCGTTGGAGAAATGGTATACGGAGCTGCAAAAGGAATGAAAGACTTTGTCGTGATTACCTTAGGTACTGGCCTGGGAAGCGGCTTTGTTGCCAACGGACAATTGCTTAACGGTAAACATGGAATCGCAGGTGAAGTAGGACATACTTCCGTAAACCCTGCAGGACGTTTTTGTAATTGCGGAAAACGTGGTTGCTTAGAGACGTATGTTTCTGCAACCGGTATTAAACGTACCGTATATAAATTATTGGCAGATCACTTAGAAGATAGCGAACTCCGTGGAATAAGCTTCGATAATCTCACTACAAAGATGATTACCGAATCAGCTGTACGTGGTGATGTAGTTGCACTTGCTGCATTTGAATACACTGGAAGAATATTGGGAATGAAGTTGGCTGAAACCGTTGTTCATACAGATCCGGAAGCCATCTTCTTGTTTGGTGGCTTATCCCTTGCGGGCGATTTGATTTTCAAACCGACCATCAAACACATGGAAGCGAACCTGATGCCTTTGTTCCGCGGAAAGATAAAAGTTCTTCCATCCGGATTACAAAACCAGGCAGCCCCTATCATTGGCGCAAGTAGCTTAGTTTGGAATTACCTTGATACCAATAAAAATAACCTCAACGAGGTAATGGCATAGTTTCGAAAAGACTGATTCCGCGACAAGCGGAATCAGTGCACAAAACACAAAAGCTCCAACCGCTTCGCGCGGTTGGAGCTTTTGTGTTTTAAATGCGCGCGCACGCTCTGTATTTGAAATGCAATAGATCCCTCGCGCATCTGCTCCAAACGAAAATCGAAGCTTGCACTCTCCTTACCTTGCAAAATCTCTAACCTCAAGACCTAAAACCTTGAACCTTGAACTTCAAACCTCGAACGAATTTAAAATCTTCATCTTTCAAAAAAATCAAATACGATATCATCATAATCAAAGCAAAGTCAGGAAGACTGAGCATGAACCATATGATCAGATGAAACAATACTCCCATCACAAGCACAACCTTTCGCGTTCGATTAAACCAAACCAACAACACAAAAGCCAATTCAAATACAATCGTTATCCATGAAAGTGTAAGGTTTAGAAAATGGTGGTTCGCTAAACCAAGCTGCTTGTTAAAAAAGAAATCCAGGTGCGCGATGTAATCAATAGCATCTCCTGATCGCCATATCTCGCTCATTAGTTTATCCCAGCCCGAAGTCAAATAGATAAACACAATTTGAAGTTGACACAACAATACGGAAACATTAAAAAGTAAGATCTGTATTGTATTCCACTTCTCATTTTTTAAAACTGGCCACCCCGACATCATCATCGCCCAGAAGGCCAGCATGAATAATACATAATCGGATCCATTGGTGATTGGGAGATTGATTCGATAAAGATTAATCACCAATAAAAAGAATAGGAGTCCTGTAATGTAATTCCATCGAATGAACAGAATGATCATTAGGAATACAAGACTAAGCGAATAGAAAAGACTAAGATGTTCACTTGCCCAATGTGCTGGCGAAAACAAAATCCGAACAGCAAATGAAACAGAAGGAATGAATTGATGCAACTCCACAATGGAGCTGCTCACCGACCAGATCATTCCTATTTTTAAAACAACAAAGAGAACGAGCACCTTACAGAATACAGTAACAGCAAATGCATTTTGCTGCTGATGCAGAAACTTCTCAAAGAATTGCTGCTGAAAATTATTGAGACGCTCCACCCTTCTTTGGTTTATAGATTACAGTGAAGGCGGTGTCAGTCTTTATAGACTGACTTTCAGAATGCCAGGTATTCCAAATGTATATTAGCCTGGTTGAATCAGGTTGTAAAGACTGAAGCCTCTTAACATATTGTACAAGCTCTGCGGACGCTACCCCCTCGCTCCCATCGATGTATTTCAGAGGCTTAATTTCTTTGTATGCTTTTCGTGATGCATATCGTTCATAGTCGCTCCACTTTAAATGATCATATCGCCATGGATGTTTCTGGAAGTACGCGAAATTCTCTTGACCAACATCTCGAAAAGGCGACCATTCTCCGGATGAAGAAGGGTAACTCACATAAAGATGAGGTGAGGTTATGATTCTTGAGTCACTGAAGAACGGACCCAGCACAATGAGTTTTTTATAGAATGAATTAATCTTACTCGGAAGGAAATCAATTTTTAAAAAGATGGTCTGAATCGCCAGTAAAAGATGAAGGGTAAGAAATAAGGCAGTCAACCAAAAAAGAACTTTCTTAAACTTCTGGTTGGAGAAGACCGGATTCATTTCTAAATGTAATCAAAAAAAGAAAGTTAAATTACGACACCTATCTATCTAGCAGAATAAGAGTACCAAAATATTTGCAATCGCGCCAGAAAATACCATTCATTCCTGACCAATGTAGCTGTTGTTTCAGCGGGCCTTTACCTTCATCGTTATCATTTATACAGATATCAAAACCAATCCTGTGACCGCCTTTGTCAATAGGTTTCATTAGTGTGCCTTGCAATTTCATTTTCATTTCAAGGTTATATCCTTTTTCGGTACGCTTAATGCGATAGTTTCCATAATAAGGCGAACTTGAAAAACTTTCTGTAACATTATTCTTCGACATGGCTTCGCCTGCATAGGCAAGTGGTTCCTGATCTCCATTCGGTAATGTAAACATAGGTTGTGGTGCATTTATTTCAGGTACCCAGAAGTTGTCGAATACAAAAGGCGTTTTGTTATCATATACAAAGTGATATTCATGGTGCATCACGTCACCAATATAGTATCTTGATTTACCACAACCATCGTGATCAAACATAATTTCAATTCCATCATCATCCCATGATCCGGATGTATTGTCTTTTACAAGGGAGCCATGTGGTGGTGTAACCTTATCATCCCAAACTTCTATGGCAATATAAATATAGGTCTCATCCCATTGCACTTTAAAATTGCCATACAGATCCTTCACTCCTTTCCACGTTGAAGAAGACATACCCTGGCCTACAAAAAAATATTTTTCCTGGTCGAGCGAAAATCCTTTTACAGCTTTCCAATCTTCCAGGTCTCCATCGATTTTTATATCCTGAGTTTTTTTTAAAGCATAATAGGTTGCCCAATCGTATGGTGAAAAAGATTGCGCCCATGATGATATGGTTACGATCATGAGCAGAGATAAAAAGGTATACTTCATTCGTAGGGTATTCTAATAGTTATAACAGATCGTTCGTATTTATTTACCTCACCATTTGAGCTACTTCTTTTTTAAAGATGCATCGATCATTCCCTTCAAAACATTTATATCAATATCCTCCAACCTATTTATGTAGAGGCAACCAACACCCGTCTTATGCTTGCCCAGCTTTTTAAGAGCAGCAGCATGCTCCTCAATACCAACGCTTATGTACAACGATAGATTCGCTTTACGGGGAGAGAAACCGATTAGAAGCCAATCCACTTCCCTACCTGTATTTGGGCTTTTGTATCTTTTATTACCGAAACCGATGATTGAGTTACTCCACAATACGGGTTCTTCACCCGTTGCTTTTTTCATCATCTCCAAAAGCACGAAACTATCCTTACGCTTTTGCTCATCCTGAATAGCATTGATAAAATCCTCAACACTTGCAGCGGTTGGTTTTGTTTTTATTTCAACCAGTTTTGTTTTTTTCTCAGCCATTTGAATCGGTGATTTTGTCTGACAAAGCATGATGGCAGGTATACGATCGCGTCACTTACCTTAGTGCCTTGCTGGTTGTAAAAATGTATTATTAAAGATAACATTTTTACCTTACCAGGGCTCACCATTGCGCGCAACTCGACAAAGCTTTTGAAACTTCGAGGAGTAAATCTAATATCGTCATATTGCTTTTGAGGCAATTGCTGATAAGTTCAATTATATATTTAGATATCTCCTTCGGAAATGAAGAGGAGGCTTTCCACATTTATCGTTGAACACAAGACTGAAATGACTGTTGTTTTTAAAGCCACTTTCAAACACTATTTTGTTAACACTTTTATTTTCTTCACGTGGCAGATGTAGAACTTTTCTATCCTGCTAAAGTTTTTCCAATCAGATAATTACCAAGCATTTCTTTTTGTCTGCTTGCTTGCATGGGGTGAAATTCACCGGCAAGCAAATCTCTGTAAAGACGCTCAATACCAACTTTGTGATAATACGAGTACCCCCCCAATGACTCCATAGCAGCTTGAGCACTAACTCTCCCATACTGTGTTATTATGGATTTTGTCTGCAACGCCAAGGCAGCCGAATGATTACTTGGCTTTATGGCTAAATTGTTAGCGTTCTCAATTAATTTTTGAAGCGCCATTTTAGTAATCTGATAGTTATTATGCATTTCACCAAGATTTGAAAATGCATAAGACTCATAACTGCCTTTCTTAGAGAATAGCGATATCGTCCTTTCAACAATAGCTTCAACAATACCGGCATAGGGTGCAATAAAAACAGGAAACGCTATCGTGCCAACAACATCCCAAACAGGGTGCCATTTCCCTCGCTCTCTGATTAGTGTAATCTTTTCTTCCGGAACAAATACATCTTTAAAATTAACAGAATTGGATCCGGTGCCTCGCATCCCCATAGCATTCCAATCGTAAATAATCTCTATACCGTCACTACTCATCGGAACCGAAAAATGCAGAACGTGTTCGTTGGCACCATCATGATAGGCACAACTCATAACAGCAACATTTGCTATTGGTGATCCACTGCAAAAGGGTTTCACGCAGTTAATACGATAACCACCCTCTACTTTTTTAGCTATTCCATTTGAGGATACCCAGTCTCCACCACCTGTACTTAATAGAATTAAATCTTTTTCTACAATTGCTTTTAGCGTTTTTGTAGCTATTAAATCTCCGTTCATATGTTTAAAAGCCAAGACCGCTACCAGGTGCATGTGCATGGATAGTGTAAGCGAAGTGGATGGACAATATTTTGCTAAATCTTTTAAGAAATAACAAAGCTCTGAATACGCTGCGCCTCCGCCTCCTAATTCGGATGGAATTAAAGCTTTATATACACCTCTTTCTTTTAGAAGGTTGAAGTTCTTTTCGGCAAATTTATTTTCTACGTCAGAGATCAATCCTTGTTTTTCAATTTCCGGACCTAGTTCGATTAGGATGTTCTGTAAATTCATAAGGTTGTTTTTTGTCTTTTAACAAGAACAAAGGTAAGCATGTCCTTTTCCACAGACTTTGCTAAAAAGATCAAAATAATTGCTGGCAGGATCACTTATACACTGGGGATTTCCTTTCGGAAATGCAGCGGAGACTTTCCGTATTTCTCCTTGAACACACGACTAAAATGGCTGTTGTTTTCAAAGCCACTTTCAAAAGCCACTTCGTTCACACTTTTGGAAGTGGAATTCAATAACATAGTTGCATTCTCAAGGCGCTTATGAAGCAACCACTTCCCTGGGGTGGTTTTATAAGTGGCTTTAAATTCACGTTTAAACGTTGGCAGACTACGCAAGGCAATCTTCGCGAAATCTTCCAATGTCAGGTTGTACAAAAAGTTGTCTTCCATTACATGCTGAATGGACGGGCGTTCATGCAACTGAATGTTGTTGGCCATAGAAAGCACATCTTGATTGCGCGGATTGTACAAAATATTGAGCAGCAACTCGCGGAACTTTAACTCCAGGATATTTTCAGACGGAGGATCTTGAAAATATGAAATCATCGATTGAAAAAAAGCCTTGGTGGAATCGGTCAGATCGAGCTTCACAATTGCTTCAGCCGGTTGGGAGTGTTGACGGATAGCCGGTAGTTGAGCTCGATTTTCACTGACTACTGTCCGTATATAAGAATCCGGTATAAAAAACACCATTACGCAATGCTCCACGTTCTCGAACTTCTCGAATAGGTAGGCTCCCTTTCTGGCAAAAATAGCAACATCACTCTCAAGGTACCAGCTCTTGTCAGACTTGTGAATCCGTTTTTCTCCACTGAAAGTATACGAGATAAAATTGTGCTGTGAAAAGAATTCTTTTTTAAGATCAACCTGCGGACAACTGTAGTGGGCAAACAGCAAGCCCCTGCATGCCAACTGTTTGAACTTTGTTGGATTACCCTTTATGTCCTCGTAAAAATTTACAGCGGTCATCTAATTTAAACTTAAAGATTTTAAGGGAATAAAAAAAGGCTTATGCCCCCTGATCATGAGCAGACCCAATTGATCACAACGTTTACGTAAATGACTTGTGTGCTTAAGATTAGCAATTGTCCAACGACACCAAACGTTGCTTGAAAGATAAAACTGAAAACCTTAAACTGAACTCTACAATGGCACAGTTCATTGTTGGCGGTAGTATTTTAACTGTAGTCCTTTACTTCTAATTCTAATTTTGAATTAATTTTTTTTAGTCGTTTTAAAACCCAGTCCTTTGATGAGCCGTCAGCTATTAATATCTTCTCCTTGTCACTGAATTTTATGTACCCATTAAAGTGTGTCCCAGTTGCATAGTGATTTTTGTATGTCTGTCCAAAAACTTGACTTCTTTTTGACTTTGTCAGGTAGAAGTATTGTATTTGGTTGAATTTTATTTTTTCGCCCCACTTTAAACCAAGCGTCCAAATATATTCTCTATAGTATTTTTCATCCAAATTGATTTCCAATCTGTCTTGTGTTGTCGTCAGGATTAATCCAATGAAAAATAATCCGATTGCAAGAACCGTTCTTTCGAGGATACTATATAGTCCACCAACCATAAGTCCAACACCTAGAACTATAAAGAATAGTGGTAAATAATTTTTTATTTTAAAATCCATTGTCCCTTAAAATATTACCGCCAACGTTTAGCTAAAAGCAGTTGCGGGTATAGAAACTGCATCACTGTCCACGTTGCAAATTAAAATTAGGTATAAAATATTTCTTTGCCACCACCGAACCCCGCAATTGCTTTTAGCTTTTGTTAGCAGCCGTTTTACTTACGTGTTCCGAATCTGCGTTAGAAGTCTCAAGTTCTCCAATCTGTTTCTCTAACTCAAATATCTCTTTATAATAGTCCTCAACTGTCGTTTTCTTTCTTAGAAAATTAACAATCAAGTCGTTTTTACAAATGAAGTCAATAAACTGGGTCAACTCATGAATGAATCGTTCTGTCAGGTCATTAAGTTCTGGCAGAATTACACAAACCTTCGGATTGTTCTCAAGGTGTGGCAGTCGTTGTTTGTTTACTGTAAAGTTCTCAGTCACGTATTTTGAATCAATTTTAAAATATCCCTGGTCCTCATAACGCTTTACTAGCTCCTTGTCGTTGTCAAAAACAAATGTTGGCCAATGACACAACATAAATTCCTTTGGATGCTTAAAAAATATGCACCAATCTTTCACTTGCTTGAAGGTTGGAAAAGTCTTTTCCTTAAAATCTTGAATGAGTTTATACTTTTTATCAGGATTAATAACTTCGAATAGAAATTCCTGACGCTCAACAATAAGATACAGCCAATAAATGTATGTCCCGAAATAGAACTCTACAGATGTATTTGCACTTGGTTTATAGTTTTTGAAAAAGTCAACTCTTATAAATTGAACAAGCTGATTAAAATTTTCTCCAAGACAATTACTTCCCATTTCATTTCCTTCTGTCAGCTTGTCGTAGATGTCACATAGTATCGATGGGCCACCATTCTCACGAATAAGTTTCTTCTCGAAAAGGTTGCCAAGGTTTTTATGAAATGTCTTGTTCATATGTCTTAAGTCGACTTGTGCGAATTTCATTTAAAATGGCTGCTAACATTAGTATATCCGCAACTCCGTTGCTGTTTTACCCCCATTTTCCGGAGATAGCAGCAACTCTATTGCGGCTATCAACCATTTAGGACTGGTAAACACCTTCCCGCAAACAAAGGCAATACGCGTTGTCAGCCCTCAATGCTATGCATTCAATCCTATATATCCAAGTCATCCAAAGGGCTTTTTATTCCCTTAAAAGCCTTGCTTGTAACAAGCACATAAACCTCAGAGGCTATTCTCTGGATTACTTCGTGTGTCTATCTTCGGGGCGAGGGGGTCGTTTCAATCTCTTACACTATGCCCAATAAACGCAACAAGCTCCATCATCCACGCAATACCTACATGCACAATAATACCTCCCCAAATACTTTTTGTCTCGTAAGCAATTACACCTAAAATGTAGCCGCCAAAAATAGAACTGATCGCTTCGCCTGCGGGCTTTCCGAAATGAAGAAAGCAATAGGTAACGGCCATTGCCAATACGGCTTTTCGTCCGAGGATTTTCATCATACCAATGACCATGAATCCGCGAAACAAAAATTCAACGTTTACGAAATCATATCCATAAGCTGCTTCGTATGTCAACGCTGTTACCCACTCTGGAACACCTAAGAATTCATGGGCAGAGGAATGCTTATACATGGGATACTGATTCATGAAACTGATATGAAAAGAAGCTGCAATGATGATTGGCAACATGATCAATAACATGATGAAGTAAGGCCTTGTATCAAACTGCCGAGCGCTCAATCCATAAACGTGTTTCTCCTTTCGATCATAAAGAAAGTAATAGATCAGTAAGGGTGACATTACAGTGAAGAAGCTCAACAGATTCAAGCACACCTTGTACATCCAGAATTGAAGTTCGGGTTTTGCTAATGAATTAATAACAATGCGAAGAAATGGAACACTGCTATCAATGCTTAATAAAGTCAACACTAAAATACTTTTGATCCAAAAGCGTTTGACTTTCCAAAACTCCCATTGCTTTGTAAACGCAGAGTAGATCAGCAGCGTGAAGTAATAGCCGCTTGAAAACATGAGCAGATAATAAAAAGGTTTTCTTGTATCCGGTTGCGTGTTGACTAAGCTATCCAGAAAATCAATTTTGTAATTGATGTAAATAGCAATGGCAAGAAAAAGAAATACTGTTCCGTAAAGGGAGAAATGAAAGTCCTCACGAAGATGTTGAATCAGGTAGTTCCAAACCTTTTTCATTTACAATGCTTATCTCGTGATGATTAATTTGGAATGCGATCACGCACCCGCTTCAGGCTTACGCTTCTTATTAAAATATCCTTTCGCAATTTCAAAGAAGATGGGCATCACCGATATCAAGACAATTCCGATAACCACTTTTTCAAAGTTATTTTTAACAATAGGAATGTCACCTAAAAAATATCCAGCCAAAGTAATTCCAACAACCCACAGTACTGCGCCAACCAGACTGTACACAATAAAGGTTCTGTATAACATGCTGCCCACACCGGCAACAAATGGAGCGAACGTTCTTACAATCGGAACAAAGCGGGCAAGGATAACAGTCTTTGGTCCATGCTTCTCATAGAACATGTGCGTCTTATCAAGGTGTTCTTTTTTGACTAGGTTTCTGCCAAACAATTTTATCTCAAGTGCTTTATGTCCTAAGAACTTACCAATAAAATAATTGGTGTTATCTCCGCTGAAGGTAGCAATCAGCAACAATGGAATGAGCAGGGCTACATTAAGCGATCCCTGAGCTGCGATCATGCCGGCAGCAAAGAGCAGAGAATCACCGGGTAGAAATGGCATCACTACTAATCCGGTTTCAACAAAGATGATTAGGAAGAGTATGGCGTATACCAGGTTGTCGTATTGAATAATAAAATCCTGAAGATGCTTATCAACGTGCAGAATAAAGTCAACTATTTCCATGCTATTAATTTGTTCGAAAATACAGATTTATGGGATATAAATATCATGACGGAAATATTAACTAACATCCCATCAACAGATACCTTTCGTAAATCAATCCAGTCACTCCACCTTTACGCCTAAATTATCGCCCAATAAGTTGAACTGTTTTATCCATTCTGCCGAATGCCCATCATGCTCACGGTTCTGAATGGAGATTTCAAAATACAGATTCTGTGTCATGTAAAGGTTTGGCGTGAGATTGAACTTACGAAGTAATGGGAACAATCGGTTCAATCGTTCAAGCCGTTTGGCAGTATCACCCTCTGCTTTTATACGCTTCAATTCTTTGAATACGCTCTCCCCTGCCAGCCTTTCTACCTTGCCAACATCGTCAATCTTCAAATCCCATTTTTCCAACTCATTCATAATGCGCTCTACCTGTCGGATGTTAATTTTCTCGGTTAGAAAACAGCGAAGCAAATCGGCATTGAGAATGTAATCGAACGTTGTGCGATATGCATTTGGTATCGGGGCACTGTTATTTGCCAAGGCATTAACCAATGGATAGTCGCGGTTATAAATTCTTCTGAGCGACTCTTCCAGATCAGCCATGCTTTGCTGCGTGATCAGATTAAATACCTTTCTCTTCTCATCCTGGAAGAGCTGCCATATGGTATATTTCTCCGGACCAAAATAGGTTTGCATTAAACCGATAACGTCCCCCAGCCTACCTTCATCAAAAGCAGTTGTCATGCGCACCTGCATACTGGCAAAACGTTCGCTTTCCATATCAAGCGAAATATTGCCAATGATGTTATGCTGACCCATGTAGATAACAGCAAACGCAAATTTCTTTTCTGAACGCGTCACGTTCGAGCGAACTTTCGTTACGCCAAGAACCAACTTCTGCTGACCCGCTTCCTTGCGAACAAATACTTCATTCTGCGTGGTGTAATTAAAAACCGGAAACGATTCAGGATCTTCTTCAAATATGGAAGCCACTGCATAGTGCATTCCTACGCGTTGCAGATTGGTCTTCGATGGCAATACATATTTCTGATAAACCTGATTTCCATTTTCCAATGCTGCAACATTGCTTGGAGCGGATTCTAACCGGGTCATAAATTCTTCTTCCAGATTGGAATCACTTACCTGGCTCACCAACTGCATGGCGCGACAGGCATATTGCATAATCTGTGTGGTCTCGATTCCGGATATCTCATCGAAGAACCATCCACAACTGGTATACATTAACAAAGCGTTACGCTGAACTTCCATCAAACGCAGAACGTGGTTTTGTTCCACGCTCTTCAAACAATGTTCACTCAAAAATTTACGGATCGTATTGTCGTTTCGATCTAAAATAACATTGATGTATTCATCCCTTGCTTTCCAGGGATCCCGCAGAAGGCCAACAGCCTGTTTTTCAAAAATGGTGATCAACTCATCTCTCAACCAATCTAATGTTTCTCGCAACGGTGCCCGCCAGCGCTGATGCCAGGGATTTCCACCGGAGTTACATCCACAATTACTTCTCCACCGCTCAACACCGTGCACGCAACTCCACGAACTGCTTTCATGTATCTGTGCTTCATATTTTGCAGGAAACTTTGCAGTGAACTCTGCATAGTTGGTAAGATTAGAATGTTTGTGTCGTTCAATGTAATCCAAACAGTACGCCAACGCCATTTCACCATGCTTATGATGATGGCCGTAGGTTTCACCATCCGTTGCAATATGCACGAGCTGGGTTTCATCTGATCGCTTATCGAACTTATCCAGCAAATGATCTGCGAACTTTCGCCCATCATTTAACAAACCATCAAAGGCCACACCTTGTGCAATGCTCCCATCATAAAAATAAAGCGTAATGCTTTTACCGGACGGCAGATTACATATGTAGGGACGCTTGGTGTCTACACTTTCTGTATTAACCGTTGTCCACGCATCATCTCCTACTTTTCGAATGGCTTTCGCCTGACGTGGAGCAAGAATGGTAAATTTAATATTGTGTTTTGCAAGTAACTCAAGTGAATCCGTATCAACAGCTGTTTCAGCGAGCCACATCCCTTCCGGCTTTCTGCTGAAGCGATGTTCAAAATCACGGATACCCCAAATGATTTGGGATTCTTTATCGCGCTGATTGGCCAGTGGAAGAATAATATGATTGTAAACCTGGGCAATGGCAGAGCCATGTCCATTAAAATATTTTACACTCTCACGATCGGCTTCTATAATAGCCTGATAGGTATCCGGATCACTATTCTCTAACCACGATAACAAAGTAGGTCCGTAGTTGAAACTGATTCGCGAATAATTGTTGATGATGTTTTTGATGACACCCTTCTCATTCAAAATCCGCGATGCTGTATTGGGTGCATAGCACTCTGCTGTAATTCGCTCGTTCCAATCGTGATACGGGTGCGCAGAATCCTGCACTTCAATTACTTCAAGCCATGCGTTTTCCCTGGGAGGCTGATAAAAATGTCCGTGAATGCAAATATACTTTTCCAATTCTTTGATGTTAATAGTTATCAGTTAATGGTTAATGGTATTCGTACCATCTTTTCCTCAACTACATTTCATTTAATCAAACTTTAAACTCAAACCACAAACTTAAAACTTTCTTCAATTAACTATTCACTATTAACCATTAACTAAGAGCCTTGCGCATCCAAATCGAACTCATTTAACTCCTTTTCCAATTTCAAAATGGTGATTCCAAGGGGCGGCAACGTTAGCGAAACCGAATAATCTTTTCCGTGATATTTTACAGGTGAGGTCATCAGCAACCCGCCATTTAACAATCCACTTCCGGAATATTTAAGATCATCCGAATTAAAGACTTCTTTCCATTGTCCACGATAGGGAACTCCGATCCTATAATGCTGACGAACCTCCGGAGTGAAGTTACACACCACAATAAGCAAATCTTCTTTTGTGTCTCCCTGGCGTTGGTACGCCATGATACTGTTCTCCTGATCGGAATAATCAATCCATGAAAAACCGCGTTGCTCAAACTGATACTTATATAAAGCCGTTTGATCTTTATAGAAAGCATTCAAATCGCGCACAAGATTCTGAACGCCTTTATGAAAACCATATTCCAGCAAATGCCAATCTAAACTGCGTTCATGATTCCATTCTGCCGACTGGCCAAACTCTGCTCCCATGAACAACAGTTTTGTTCCCGGATGGGTGAACATGTATGAATACATTAATCGAAGATTGGCAAACTTGCGCCATTCATCGCCCGGCATTCTTCCGAGCAATGAACCTTTTCCGTGCACCACTTCATCATGCGAAAGGGGTAACATGAAATTTTCAGTGAAGGCATACATTACGCTGAAGGTAATTTCATTCTGATGATACTTGCGATGAACAGAGTCATACTTAAAGTATTGTAATGTATCATGCATCCATCCCATCATCCATTTTTGTCCGAAGCCAAGTCCACCTAGGTAGGTAGGCTTTGATACACCCGACCATGAGGTTGATTCTTCAGCTATCGTAATGGTATCCGGAAACTCGCCATACACTACTTCATTCATTTCCTTTAAGAATGAAACGGCTTCAAGATTTTCATTACCGCCATATTGATTTGGTATCCACTCTCCTGCTTTACGCGAATAATCTAAGTAGAGCATTGACGCTACAGCATCAACACGCAATCCATCGATGTGATATTGATCGAGCCAGAATAGTGCATTACTGATTAAGAATGAACGCACTTCATTTCGTCCATAGTTATAGATGTAGCTTTTCCAATCCGGATGAAAACCCTTTCGGGGATCGGCATGCTCGTAGAGATTGGTTCCATCGAAATTAAAAAGACCATGAGCATCGCCTGGAAAATGAGAAGGTACCCAATCGAGAATAACACCAATACCCGCCTGGTGAAAACAATCAATCAGATATTTGAAATCCTCAGGACTACCATAGCGACTTGTCGGAGCAAAATATCCGGTGAGCTGATAACCCCACGATCCATAGAACGGATGCTCCATCAACGGAAGAAATTCAATATGAGTGAAGCCTAAGTCTTTTACATACTGAACCAATTCAATGGCCATCTCCGGATAGGTAAGCGAACGCGCACCTTCTTCTGCTTTTCTTCTCCATGATCCATAATGCACTTCATACACAGAATACGGCTGAGGTTTGCCGGCAGCCTTCTTTCTTTCGTTCAACCAGATTGAATCCTTCCAATCGTATTTTGGTTTCCAAACGATGGAGGCAGTCTGTGGTGGCATCTCACAAAATGAAGCGAACGGATCAGCCTTCTCTAAGTATTCACCGGTGTTGGATTGAATTGCATATTTATAGGCTTCACCATGTTGAACATCAGCAAAGAAACCTTCCCATATTCCGGATTCATCCCACCGTGGATTAAGTTTGTGTTGCGCATTGTTCCAATGATTAAAATTTCCAATGACAGAAATCGTTTTTGCATTGGGTGCCCACACTGCGAAGTATGTTCCGCGTTGTTCTTTCGTATCAATGTAATGCGCACCCAGTTTTTCATAAAGCTTAAAGTGCTTACCTGATTTAAAAAGGTGAACATCAAAATCGGTCAGCAAGCTGAATGACTCTGCATTACCTTTCTCCGACTTCGTTGATTTCTTTGCCATGGTGTAGTTGGTTATCGATGAGTCAATGGTCAATGTGCAAATGATGTTTCAAGAATCTGCACATTGACACATTTGTAATTACTTCTTCTTTTTCTCTTCCTTCTCCATAATGTATCGGCTGACATGATAATAGATTCCGCGAAGCGGAATGCTTACCCAATCCGGACGGCCATTCAATTCATATCCTAATTCATACACTGCCTTCTCAATCAGGAAGGTGCGAATCAATACATCATCTTCATGACTGAGTGTTGAGCCCATACCGATGCGCTCCATGTATGCACCCAAATAAAAACGACCCACATAATGTTGCCATTGCTCTGCCCACGATTCCAGGAACTCAACATCACGATCACGATAATTTTCATTGAGGAGAATTTTTCCAAAAGCTGCGTAATGGAATGATCGCATCATACCCGCTACATCTTTCAGTGGATTCTTTTTTAATCGTCTTTCACTGAACGAGAAGCCCGGCTCTCCTTCAAAGTCGATGATCACAAAATCTTTTCCGGTGAACAAAACCTGACCGAGATGATAGTCACCATGAACACGTGTCTTTAATGCATTGATTTTGATCTGGTACACTTCACTGAACGATTCGAGGATTGCATCCTCCATGTCAAGCACTTTCTTCGCAAGCTCTTTTGTTTGTGGATCGAGTTTGGGCAAATGCGTTTGAAGCATGGCAAAGCGATCCTTTAACAATTTTCTTAAAGACGAATACACTGATCGTTGATAGTTGGCCGTATACTTCTCCGGAGCAAAAGCAGGGTTCGATGCATCAGATGCCAACGCCATGTGCATTTCTGCCGTACGTTGACCCAGTCGAACCACACGCTCATAAAATCCTCTTCCGATAAATTCCTGAATGACATCAGGAGCATCCTCAAATTTTATGGCCGCCTTATTCACAAACTTCGGAAGCTTGAGTGTTTTTGCTTTTGTAATTACCCGTTCGTAGAATCGTCCGATGGAATCGACCGACATGCCCCAAGCCTCTCCCTGGTTCTCTACTTTCTCCTGCATCAAACCAAAGACAATAACATTATTTTCGTGATCGAGGTATTCTACACTACCCGCATACTTCGGTGAATTCTGGAATGACGTATTCTCAGAAAGGAAACGAACGATTTCTAAATCCGGATTAATCTCTTTCTCAATCTTGCGATAGAATTTAAAGAAGTACTTGTCGTTGTAGATGATGGCGGTATTGCTCTGATCTGCCTTCAGAATTTTTGAATCAACACCCTTCGTTATGTCAATCTTTGTGAACATGGAAGCGTTGAATGTCAGTACACCACCTTTATCATCTTTCAGCTTCAATTCATTCTCCATGCTGGTGAACAGAAAATCGCGGAAGGTTTTGTCGTAGCTGCTGTCCATAATGAACCCAGCCTTACCTTGTATTTCACCACGACACACAACGCTTTGCACCGTGTATTCTACTCGCTCTAACAAACTATCAGCAGGAACAAAGGTTAGCGGCAAGAAATAGAACTCCGGCAAACGCTGAACATAATTAACTTCAATGATCGAAAGGAAATGGGTATCGCGATCAACCTTTAACGGAATCGTAAGATGTAATCCGATCTTACTAACCACTTTTGCTTTACCTCCAAACCATCGACATTTTTTCATGAAGGGAAGCAGAATTTTCCGCTCCAATACACGCACTTCATTATAATTATCAAAAAGTCGTTCCCATGAAATGTCAGTCTTCAACAAGGGAAGTTCACCACTTGCTTCCGATTTGTCTTTCTTCTCAATGGTATCCACTTGAAACCAGAAGTATCCATAAGGACCAATAGTGATAGCATAATCACCATCGCCAACATTCATGAATTTATTCTGACTGAATACTTCTGTGATATCACAATCTTTATATTCTATCAAACTCAGTGCTGTAGCCTGAGAAAATTGAGAAAGATTGGCCACTACTATTACACGCTGCTTTTCATGTGTTCGCACGAAAGCCAATACTTTTGAGTTGGAGCTTTCAATGATCTTCATCTCTCCCCTTCCAAAAATATTCAGACGCTTGCGCATGCTGAGCACATGTTTCATCCACCACAACAGAGATGAAGGATTTTCTTCCTGTGTGGCTACGTTAACCGATTCGTGTCGGTAAATCGGATCGGTAATAATCGGAAGGTATAAACGCTGTGGATTAGCCGAAGAGAATCCTGCATTCTGATTCATGTTCCATTGCATCGGTGTGCGTACACCAAAGCGATCGCCAAGGTAAACGTTATCTCCCATTCCGATTTCATCACCATAATACATTACCGGTGTGCCCGGAAGAGAAATCAAAATGGTGTAGAGCAATTCAATTTTTCTGCGATCATTATTCAACAAAGGCGCTAACCTTCTGCGAATACCGACATTGTATTTTAAATTCGAATCACTTGCATACGCCTTGAAGAGATAATCCTTTTCTTCTTCCGTAACCATCTCCAATCCTAACTCATCATGGTTTCTTAAGAAGAGTGCCCACTGACTATTGAGTGGTGTTGCAGGAGTTTGCTCAATGATATCAGTAATCGGATAACTGTCTTCTGTGCGTAAGGCAAGAAACATTCGCGGCATCAACGGATAATGGAAATTCATGTGACACTCCTGTCCATCTCCAAAATATTCCGCTGCATCTTCAGGCCACAAGTTTGCTTCCGCGATAAGAATACGATTCTTATAATGTTTATCAATATGACTGCGCAGTCGTTTTAAAAATACGTGCGTCTGTGGAAGGTTCTCACAACTTGTTCCCTCTTCCTCAAATAAAAATGGAACGGAGGGCAATCGGAAACCATCAACACCCATCTTCATCCAGAAGTCCACAATCTTGATCATCTCCAGTTGAACTTCGGCATTATCAAAATTCAATTCCGGTTGATGGCGATAGAAGCGATGCCAGAAATACGCTTTAGCTTCCGGATCCCACGACCAGTTCGTAGACTCTTCATCCGAAAACATTACACGCGCTTCCTTATACTTATCTTGTGTGTCGCTCCAAACATAAAGATCACGATAACGAGAACCTGATTTTGCTTTGCGCGATCTTTTAAACCAGGCATGTTGATCCGAGGTGTGATTCAGAATCAATTCGGTAATCACGTGCATATTCCTTCGGTGCGCTTCTTTCAAAAAAAGTTTGAAATCAGAAAGTGTTCCGTAATCCGGATGAACATCACAGTGATCTGTAACATCAAAGCCATCATCCTTTAAAGGCGATGGATAAAAAGGTAACAACCAAATGGTGTTGATACCGAGGTCTTCAAGGTAATCCAGTTTTTGGATCAATCCCTGGAAGTCGCCAATACCATCGCCATTACTATCGTAAAATGCGCGAACGGATACTTCATAAAAGATGGCATCCTTAAACCAAAGCGGGTCATTACTTTTTGCTGGGGCGCTCATGTGTTACATATAAGATTCGTGTACTTCTAATTTAAATAAATGAAAAGGCATTTTGAATGGATCGAGTTCTACATAATTCCATTCCTGCATCCAGGTGTAATGATCATCGGTAATCAAGTCGTGTGCTTTTACATTGATGCGATCTGAAAGCTTCAATAGTTGTCTGGGTAATTGAACAAATCCTACCTGCTTTCCATTGGGATCGAGATTCACTACTGTAAGAATAATATTCGATAAATCATCAGTCGCTTTTATATAGGCGATGAGGTTCGGATTTTCAATGGTCAGGAATTGAATGTTCCAGGTTGATTGTAATGCTTTGTGCGTTTTGCGGGCATAGTTCAACATGGTGATAAGGTCCGTCATGCGATTGGTCTTCTTCCAATCAAAACGTTTCACTTCATATTTTTCTGAATCATGATATTCTTCTTTGCCTGGCATCGGTATGTTATCATAGAATTCATAAGGCGGCCCATAAATTCCATAGTTAGATGACAGCGTTGCGGCTAAAGCCATTCGAATGATAAAAATATTTTCTCCCTGGTGTTGAAGATGGAATGGAAGAATATCTGGCGTGTTAGGCCAGAAATTTGGTCGGAAGAAATTCCGTGAAGGACCTTCCACCAATTCATTCATGTATTGTGTGATCTCTTGTTTGTTGACACGCCATGTGAAATAGGTATATGATTGTGTGTATCCAATCTTACCCAATGAATCCATAATCTTCGGACGCGTAAATGCTTCTGCTAAAAAAATAATATCATCATATTCTTTATTGACTTCCGCAATCGCCCACTCCCAGAAAGGTATTGGTTTGGTATGTGGGTTATCAACGCGGAAAATTTTTACACCATTATCAATCCAAAAGGTAATGACCGATTTTAATTCAGCCCACAATTCTTTCCATGATTCCGTTTCGAAATTGAATGGATAGATGTCCTGGTATTTCTTTGGTGGATTCTCAGCGTATTGAATCGTACCGTCCGGGCGTTGTTTGAACCACTCCGGATGCTCCGTTACATACGGATGATCAGGCGCACATTGAAATGCAAGATCCAAAGCGATATCAATATTTTGTTTCTTCGCTTCTTCAATTAATTTTTTGTAATCATCAAGCGTACCCAATTCGGCATGCACCGATTTATGTCCACCCTCATCACTGCCTATAGCCCACGGTGAACCAGGTTCACCCGGAAGCGAGCGTACATTATTATTTTTTCCTTTGCGATTTACTTTTCCAATCGGATGTATCGGTGGTAAGTACAATACATCAAATCCCATGGAAGCCACACGCGGCAAAAGTTTGATTACATCTTTGAAATTTCCGTGCTTTCCTTCAAGTGAAGCGGAGCGTGGAAACAATTCATACCACGTACTAAAGTTTGCTTTCGTGTGTTCAACGCGCACAACAAATTCTTTCGGGTAGGTAGTTTCAAATTCAATAAGCGGATGAGCATATACCAACTCACCAAACTCAGGACTCAAAACATATCCAATGGCTTTATTATAATCTCCTTCAAGTTTCTTCGCATTGCTTTCAAGATTCAGTCTTCTCAGAAACTGAGCACCTTCCATCAACTCAACGTGAACATCAACATGAACAGCGGCTTTCTTTTTAAAACCATCATACCACGTATCGAACTGATCGATCCATGCCGAAACGGTGAAATGATAATTACCCTTCTCGGTAACAACAAACGATGCTCTCCATCCATCATTATACGTAGGCGTCATTTCAATTTGTTTCCACGGCTGACCTTCTTTGCGCATGTGCATGCGCGCACGAATGTGATCGTGGCCATCACCAAAAATATCAGCTGATACATCTACCCGTTCGCCTATCGTTCGCTTGGCCGGATATAATCCACCATCCACCTGAGGTTGAACGTTTTCAATAATGACACGCGCTTGTCCTTTGATCGAATTCATTGTCATTTGTTATTTCAATATTACTGTAGAATATGCAGGAAGCACCAACGCACCATCCTGTAGTTTTGCCGCTCCATTTGAATCGTAATCGATGGCATCAAATTTAGCATTGGCGTCCGTTAACTTTATGGTCACTTCAACATCCGATACATTGTTTAACACCAACACTTCTTCTTCACCAGACTTCCGGATGAAGCTTACTACCTCGCTAAGATTCAAATTTGAATTTTCAATTTCTCCTTGTGTAAGCGCCTTACTTCCATTGCGATAATGAATCAACTTTTTGTAAAACTGATACATGGAATTGACGTCATCTTTTTGTTTGCTTAATGGAACAACTGTTGATGATGTGCTGAATTTTGGAGCTTCCCAAGTTGTCTGCGTAGCGTCCTTCTGATCAACATCCCAAACAAATGGTTCGCGGATAAATTCATCAGGTTTTGTTCCGAGCATACCTATCTCTTCTCCATAATAGATGTAAGGTGTGCCAGGTAGTGTTAATAGAATTCCAGCAGCAATTCTTGCTTTCGAAGTATTGCCACCCAGTTCACTTAATATTCTGTTTTGATCGTGATTGCGTAAAAAAGTAGCGTCAAGGTATTCGCTTGTAACAGTTTTATAAAAATCACTGATCTCTTTATACTTACTTATCAATCCGATAGTGTCTCTGCCTGTATTGACCACGTTCGTGATGGCGTATCCCATATCAAAATTAAAAAGAGCAGGAAGTCCTTTTAAATAAGGAGCCACTACTTTTGCGGATGACCACACCTCACCTACCAGATATACATCGGGTTTGATCTTCTCCATTTCTTTTCTGAACTCAATCCAGAAAGCGTGATTGTCTTCTGCACGATCATCGGGATAAATATGTTTGGCAGCATCCAGGCGAAAGCCATCAACATTTAAATCTTTGAGCCAGAACTTTCCAATGTCTGTAAATTCTGCACGCACTTTTGGATTGTCGAAATTCAAATCGGGCATACCGCTCCAGAAGAAACCGTAGAAATGTTCAGCGAGCGTGTCGCCATTAACAGCATGCCATTGGGTAATATTATCCGAATCAAATGAAGTGGTCTTCTTTGACATTTGCTGGCGAATGGAATCCTTCTTTGCCCATACATAATAATCACGATACGGACTGTCCTTACCTTTTATGGCACTTTGAAACCACGGATGATCTGAGCCTGTGTGATTCAGAATTAAATCAACCACCACTTTGATGTTGCGTGAATGTGCTTCTTCTACAAATTTCTTAAACTCTTCAACTGTACCGTATTCAGGATTTATACTTTTATAATCGGTTACATCGTATTTGTGATAGGTGGGAGAATTCATAATCGGCATTAGCCAAATACCATTTACACCCAAGTCTTGCAGATAATCCAATTTAGATGTAAGACCTTTAAAATCACCTTTGCCATCGCCATTGCCATCGGCATACGAAAGCACAAAAACTTCGTACTTCACACCATAAGGCCAGGCAGCTGTTTCATCCTTCTCTTTGGGTTGACAGGCAGCAAACAAAAGAAGTAAAAGAAATATGTAGGCTGAATAAAATTGCTTCATGAACGTCTATTTGATTTTAAAGATGTAGGAACTGTAGGGTTTCAATTTTAATTCAAAAGAAAAGTCGTTGGTAAAACCTACCTCTGCTTCTCTCCATAACAAATCACGCGCGATGTAGTTATCAGAAGATGCAAGTCCGAGCTTCGTTACTACCTCTGCAGGAATTTTAACGTTCACGATTTGGTCTGTAGAATTAAAACTTCCAATGATCAATAGTTTTTCATCACCGGAGTACCGAATGTAGGCCGTTACCTTACCTTTAAAATTATTAGCATCATTCGCTTTTGTAATATCAATGCATTCACCTTGCGTAATGGCAATGTTCTTCTGAGCAAGATTTAATAAGTCACCATAAAATTGTCGAAGTTGTTGTTGCTCCATACTCAATAAAGCTCCATCAAACTTTCCACCATTCATCCACTTCTGATGTTCTGGCACGCCCCAATAATCAAAAATAGTGGTGCGCCCATCATCAACTTGAAATCCTTCTACTCCTAAGCCGGGCTCTCCTACTTCTTGTCCATTGTAAATCATAACAGGACCTTGATCAACTGTTGCACTAATTACCATAGCGGGTGCAGCTTTCCATTGATCGCCTGCAAAGAATCGGGATGCAACACGTTGCTCATCATGGTTTTCTAAAAAGTGGAGCATGTTATGATTGATGCCCGAAAGACTCTGTTGAATTTCATGAACATCACCGCCATTCCGTTGTCCGTTGAGTAACAAGCGAAGCGTATCATAAAGCTGAACTTTATCATAGAGGAAATCGAACTTACCTTTCTGGATGTAATTCCTGTATTCCGCTGGATTGTAAATTTCTGCAATGAAAATAATTTCAGGATTCACTTCTTTCACTTGTGGAATGGCCCATTGCCAAAACTCAACCGGCACCATCTCGGCCATGTCACATCGGAAACCATCTACTTTTTTATTGGCCCAATAAACCAGAATGTCTTTCATCTTTACCCATGTATCGGGCACTGGCTCAAAATAGGTTTTGCGGTTTTGCTGAATATCTACACCATAATTCAGCTTCACCGTTTCAAACCATTCGTTTATTCCAGGACTTGCCGTGAACTGATCATTGCCCGTAACTTTTGCAGGTGTCTCTTCAAACTTTCCGTCTATTAAAGTCGCTTTTCCACTTGGTGTATTGGCGCGAGCAGGTGCTTTAAAGGATTGACCCGGCAAGTAATAGAAATTGTTATTCGCCTTAAATGAAACAGTCTTGTCATCATCCTGACCCAAATCTTTCACACCCTCTGGTTTTGCATCTGATTTATATGCTCGCGCCACATGGTTGGGAACAAAATCGATGATCACTTTTAGGCCCTGATTATGGGTTCTGTCAACAAGACTTTCAAACTCCTGCATTCGGTTCTTGACATCAATCGCCAAGTCAGGATTAACATCATAATAGTCTTTAATCGCATAAGGCGAACCTGCTCTGCCTTTTACTACATCAGCATCATCCAATGGAATTCCGAATTGTGTGTAATCAGTGAGCAAGGCATGCTCCAGAACACCGGTGTACCAAACATGGGTTACACCCAAATCTTTAATCGATTTTAGCGCTGCTTCATTGATATCATTGAATTTACCGACTCCGTTTTCTTCAATCGTTCCGAAGGTTTTGTTTGTACTGGTTTTGTTTCCAAACAAGCGGGTCATCAATTGATAAACCACCATCTTTCCGGACGATTTTTCCATGGTTGCTACGGGTGGGATTTTCTCTTTCTGTTTAGCGCAGTTGCTCAAAAGACAAACAACTGCCAGGCTCAAGGCAAGTTTCTTCATACGGGCATAAGATAAACCAGAAAAAACAGTTTTCTATGCTATTTCTCACAAAATCGATTGCGGGAAGGAGAGGAAATTTTGGGGCAAGGGTTGACTTATTATAAATCTCAATGAGAGGTGCAATTCATTGCGGCTTAGTTGGGTACAGTTTAGGTATTTGGGTTTTATCCAAAGAGTGAAAACGCTAACACGGGAAGACTGCATCATTTGTAGTGCTTGTTGGTGAAGAACACCAACAAGGGCAGAGAACATCATTTCATCTTGAGCATGCGCTCCTCCCAACTATATTTCTGCTGGAGTTTTAGATTTTGACCGAGTTCGTTAAACTTTTCACGAAAATCTCGTAATGGTTTTATATCACATAAGTCGGTAGTAGCAGTAAGTCTTACTTTCTTCCCATTTTTTAATCGAATGCTGACACTTTCCCTTTCATACGTTTCCTGCAATGTGCGGCAGGCACTGTACGATTTAATGTCTGCGAAAAATATCGTTACTTTTCTGGAAGGCCATTGTATTTCCATTGCAGAGTCGGAGAGCAATACTGTAATTTCTACTGTAGATTTCTTTTGAAAGAAGTAAAATGTCGCAATCGGTAGAATAATTAAAAGTGACAGATTAAGGAGCAGAACAAAACTCTCACCATTCCAAAAAACAACGAGCCACCAAAAGAAAATGGTAACTAATACTAAAAACTCCAGTACGCTAAAGATCAATAGCCTGAAAAACTTCCATGTATCGTTTGCTTTAAACGAGTAAGAAACTTTTGCTTCTTGCATAGTGAATACTTGTATTGAATGATGTGTACGTTACAATGTCCAGTCGTTTTCAACTACATCCCCCCACGAAACGCAGCCTTTCTTTTATCAGTTGGAAATGATATCATCAAAGTTGTCACGTTTTTTGAATGTCCATACAGCTTCGTTGTCGTTAAGCCGTTTCTGAATTCTCATCTTGAGCGGAAGTTACTTCCGTGCGCTTACAATAAACATATTTGGTTGAGAAACTTCAAATGAAAATTACTTTCATTACACATATTCAATCTGATCCCTGGCTTTATGTTTTTCACTCATCTTAAATAACGGCTTGTATTATGCTATCAAAGACAGGAATTAATCTATCATACAAAGTTTGCTTTGGAACTAAGTTCCAATCAAGCATCAATTGTCAATTATCAACTCTAAATATTCCACCAATAGGTTAGCTTCAACACCAACGATCGATTCTTCACGCCCATATTTTCCGGAAGGTAATTATCCGTGTACACGATAAACAAATCAGAGGCTGGTCTGTAACGCCATTGCAAGCGTGTGTTCAGGTTGATATTTTTTCGTTGTTCATTATACTGCGCAAATGCTGTAAAGAATAATTTATTCGTCATGGTAACGTCCAGTCTGGGGCCGACCAGCCAAAATGTAGTTTTACCCCACGGCTCTGGCAAACGTAATTCATTATAACTTGTACTGACCGCAATGCTCACGTAAGGTTGTATTCGATAGCCAACGTCATTGGTTAAATTCAAACGTGAGCCATCGGCATAGTATCCACCATAGAGCATCGAGAATCCAAACGTAAGCAATCGTTGAGGTTTGGAGATGTAGGTCCACCCCACAGTATTCCACTGATGAATTGATCCCGTTGCTAAAGTATCCTTTCCGGAATTTGTGGGATCGAAAGGTCGGAGAAGTTGAACGTAGTTGTTGGAAGCAAACGTTGAAAACGTACTGAAATTTCGAAAGGTAATTCCATAGTTCAGTATGTTCTCGTTATCGGTACGTTTAAACGACTCATTAAGAAAATAACTTGAGCTAATGGTCGGGCCATGACTCAAAACACTGGATGCCTTTGGGAAAAATAACCGCGCAATTGAGGGATATACTCTGATGTATCCCTTACGTGGTACATATCCTACTTCAGCATTATAATTTTTACCAATGAATTCATGCTGCCATGCAATGATCCACTCCCGGGTGGTGAAGGTAAGATTGGCAGCATGTGTGAAGTCGTCTCCTTTTTTATCCGGACTAAAAGATTTCAAAAAAGTAGCTTTACCGGTCCAGCGATTATTGGAGGATGCCAGATTGTATTCCAATCCAAGATTTCTGTTGTACTGAGAATAAGAAGGTATTGTGTCCGTGGTTGGGCTTGTATAATTTAAGGATTGTTTGTTGATATACATCAAGCCAACGGTAGAGCGCGCAAACACTCTTCGCTGAAGCGCGAATACGGCAAAGTTCTGAGCGGGCAGATAAGTTGATTTTACATCATCCGTCTGCATATCCATTGCACCGATGCGCCAGTTCTTATTGATCTTACCACTGAACCGAGCACCAAAATTAATCGGAACATCAAGTCCGATGCGCCTTGAGAAAAACGGACGAATGGTGGCGTATCCGAAGTTTGCAAACAAATCGCCATTCTCTAAAAAGAACTGGCGCCTCTCCGGAAAAAATAATTCGTAGCGATCCAGATTCGTTACTTGTCTGTCAACATCAACTTGCGAAAAATCAGGATTGACCGTCAGGTCTAAATTCAACGATGAGGTAATGGCAATTTTTGCATCCCCTCCTATTTCTGTGCGATACTCATTTGGTGTCTTGTTTTCGTAATCACGCGATCCTCCGCCCAGTACAAATGGAATGAGTGAAATATTCGGTCCCGCTTGTGGTGGTGGTTCATCCCAAACCAAAGAACCTGAATAAGCAAGCGATGCCGTAGGAAATTGTCTGGGTACCGGAGCCCAGCTTGATTTCTCAGGCCCTTTTAAATCATTGCGACTGAAATTAATTCCCCACTCTTTAATACCTTTTTTATAGCGAATGGTTTTGAACGGAATCGCCATTTCGAAAACCCAGCGATCAGCATAGTTCTTTACTTCTGATGTCCATTTATTATCCCAACTTAAATCGACTTTTCCTCCATCATACATAATACCATCCCACTGAGCGCCTGCAGCATTTGCACCGAATGAAAATCCATTGGTCTGATCATCGAATGTATCCATGAACAAAAGAAAATTGTCATTCTTCCCAAAGTTGAAATCTCTACGCAACGATTCCACCATATAAGGACCTGGCCTTCCGTTGTAGCAAATTGCGATGAGATAAAGGTTTTCATCATCGTGTGTCATTCGCACTTCAGTAAGCACGTTGGCTTTGCTGGTATCCATCGGCAACACCATATCAAAATCGCGTGCAACTTCTGTTTCAAGCCATGCGGGTTCATCCATAATACCATCGATAAGTATAGGTGATGAAGCGTGACGAAGATGCAATTGATACGATCCATTTTTCTTCTGAGCCGAAAGTGAAATCGTAAGGAAGCTCAGAAGAAAGACACTAAGGAGAATTCTCAAGGCAGGATTGAATTAAGAACCGAAATTAGAAATCCACAGAGCGGATGCAAAGCCATCATAGGAAACATTATGATTAATTCCATCAGTGGTAAGCAACCTACGGAGTGTTAGTCTGATTTGTGTCACCTCCTGATCTGCAGTGTTGCCATCACAGGAAGGTGATCAGAGGGGTAATACTTTCCATCATTGTCTTGTATTACATGGTAGTTGGATGAAGTCCATTGTGACGTGTGGAATATGTAATCAATCGCCTTACACTCCATGCCATTCACCTTGAAACCACAGAATGTTCCAGGTGATGTTCCTGATGCTACATCCGTAAGGGCAATTCCTTCAGGATTCATGATTGTAGAATAAGGCATTTCTTCACGTAAGCAATTAAAATCGCCCGTAATGATAACAGGAAGTTCCTTTCCTAATTCTATTGCCTTTTGCTTTAACAACATCGCGCTATTTATTCGTGCTTCCTTTCCGATGTGATCGAAGTGCGTATTCATCATCAAAAATTCGGTCTTCGTTTTCTTGTCTTTTAATATTCCCCAGGAAGCCACGCGTGTAATGGCTGCATCCCAATCTTTACTGCCGGGTATGTCAGGTGTTTTCGAAAGCCAGAATGTATTTCCTTGAACAACTTTGAAGCGCTTCTTTTTGTAAAGGATAGCGGAATACTCTCCTTTCGTTTTACCATCATCACGACCTACACCGATGTAACCATATTCCGGAAGATTTTTTATTAAGTCCATAAGCTGATGGTGTATCGCTTCCTGTACGCCTAAAATATCCGGATCATACTTATTAATTAGGGCAAAGACTTTGTGTGTTCGATTGGGCCATTGGTTTATACTGTCAATGGCAATATCCAGCCGAATGTTGTAGGTCATCACTTTGATTGACTGCGCCCCTAGAGAAAATGAGTATCCAATCATAAAAAACAACAAACATCCTGCGGGTATTCGTAGGAGTAGTTTTGGTTTCATATATTTACTTAATGTTATTTTATATAGTGTACTTTAATCAAAAGTACTATTTATCTACATCATGGCGGTGATGTATTGTAGTTTACGTTAAATTTATAACCATTAGCTATTACGGTTGATATCCAACATTTTAAAATTAAAATCAAATTTTCTAAATTGTCGCAAAACCAAAAATCAACACTATGACAACCAAACATTTTCTATTCTGTTTTCTGCTATTTATTCAACTCGCTGCCTTCGGGCAAGTAAAGCTATCCAAAGATTTTTTGGTTTCCGTTGGAAAACCCTATAAGGTAGTTGACGCAAAAAGTAAGGAGTATTTTTCAGATGGTAAAGGGTTTACCGTATCCGTAAAAACAGATGGAGAAGTGGTTACGCTCCAACGCTATGAGATTGCCAACATGAAGGAGGTTAACCGAAAGGAATACGAAGATTTTCCTGATGCCATGAAACTTCAAAAAGTATTGAAGATGGGCGATCGGTTATTTTATATATTCTCCTCGTTCAATAAAAAAGAAAAGAAAGAGGACATCTACTCCCGGGAAGTAAACATGGCGGATGCTACTTTTCAACCCGCAAAATTGCTTTTTTCCACCGCTTCAGAAGTTGCAGTAAGTTCGTATGGCGAAATCGCAAGCATGAGTTGGGTACCTATGGGAATGCCTATTCGTTTTGAAGTCTACAAATCATTCGACAACTCTAAGCTCCTCATTCGTTACCGACTGAAGCCGGAAGAACGTGATGATTCAAAAAATTATGATGTTATAGGCTTTTATGTTTTCGATGCTAAACTGGACAAACTATGGGGTGGTGAGGTGAAGATGCCATACACTGAAAAAGTAATGAACAACCTGGCCTATGGTGTGACGAAAGATGGCAATGCTTTTATGCTTGCTTATATTAACAGTTCCAAGCGAATTGAATTGCTGAACATTACCAAAGACCTGAAAGTGAAAGCAAATAAAACAGACGTTAACGGTGAGTTAATGTTTCAGGAACTTAAACTGCGTGAAACAGTGGATGGCAATCTCGCCTGCATCGGTTATTATGCTAATGGAATCGATTATAAATTCAGCTTTGGCGGTGGAAATCTTAGCTTCAACACCAATGGTATTCTGGTTTTTAAAATAGATCAGAATGGAAAACTTTTGGAAAATTACAACTTCGAATTTCCAATTGATTTGATTAATCAATATGAATCAAAAAGAGATATTGGTAAAAACGAAAAACGCGAAGACAAAGGGAAAGCAGGTATCCGTGATATAAAATTGATTGACCTTTCTCTTAATGATGACGGTACCGTCATTGTTGTTGGTGAGCAGCAATATATCGTTACCAGTGGCGGAATGATGGGTGTTGGAATGGGTACAAGTCAGAAGAACACCTACTATTATGGTGATGTGATTGCAACCAAATTTGACAAAACCGGAAAGTTGATCTGGATGAAGAAACTACCAAAGACTCAACTGGGATACGCTGGTAAAGGTGGCATGAGTATTAAATACATGAAAGGAAAAACCTCTAGCTACGTCTTGTATCTGGACAATGTAAAAAATGCCAACATCAGTATGGATGAAGTTCCGAAAGAACACGTAGATCAAAGAGGCGGATATTTAACAGCTTATAAACTTGATGATGCCACAGGAGCTATTGAGAAGCACTCCATCTTTGATATCACGGACATAAAAGGAACTGAAGCATATCAATTCAGAACGTCACGTATATTTGATGCCTTCGATAAAGTTTTCATGCTGGAAGTTTATATCAAAGGAAAAGAAGATACCATGATCATGATGGAGTTGACTAAATAATAATATCATCATTTTTACAAAAGGTTTTTCAGACAACCCCTCTAGAGATACCGAAATGTAAGGATTCAGATTAAATTACTCTACCTAACCTAAAAGGGAGTGCCTAATAAGCATTCCCTTTTCTATTTTATAGTGTTCCCCAGGAAAGAAGCAATTCATTTAATCAAGCCCCATTACAATTATAAAAATTGAATCATCTGTAGTTTTTTACCTATTCCGGTTACTAATAGGTAGTGATATTATAAAGTGGCTATGACAACCAAACCTTTGAGCGAGCAATTTATTCAACAGATCAATCAAAACATTGGAATAGCGCACAAGGTGTCTGGTGTCTACTTCTTAGATGTTAACGACCGTGAAGATGTTGTGCAGGAGATGATGTACCAGCTATGGAAATCATACGAACAATTCGATGGCAGATCAAAATTTTCCACCTGGATGTACCGGGTGTGTTTGAACACAGCCCTTACCTATCACCGAAAAAATAAGAATACTATAAATGAATCGCTTTCACTGAAACATGTAGAGATAGCCGAACAAGGTAATCAGTACCAGGAAGAAAATATAAAGATGTTGTTTCAGACCATTGCCACTTTGCATCCGCTCAATAAAGCCATCACTCTTTTATACCTCGATGATCTAAGCTATGAAGAGATTGCCAACATCACCGGACTCACAAAATCCAATGTAAGTGTCCGACTGGTACGAATAAAAAAAGAATTAGAAATTCAACTAAAGAAAACAATATAAATCAATCACGATGGAAACACTTGATGAATTAAAAAAACAATGGAGCAATGCTTCGATAGAACCCGGAACGTATACAGAAGTATCGATGAGGAAAATTATAAAGTCCAGAGTGAACAATCACCTAAGGGTTTCCATGCAATATTTCTGGGCATCGTTTGCTTTGCAAATATTGGTGTACGCACTTTTAAGTCATGTTATCATAAAATACATCAATGATCTGACTATTGTTGTTCCAGGTGTTTTTGGAATCCTTCTGTTTATTCCCTTCACGATCATGCTGATGAAAAAATTCAAGCGCATGGCCACTTCGAATTTAAGCGAGGCGAATACATCTGCTATCCATGAATATATATCGAAGCAACGTGAACTTCTGGAAAGCTTCTTTATTTTCAAGAAGCGATATGAAATTATCCTCATTCCAGTAACTGTCGCAATTGGAGTTTTAGTTAGCTTCCGTTTATCTGTTCCGGGTGGAGCCAGCGCTAATATCTTAGGAGCTGTATTGACGTATGTGACTACGTTAATAAGTTGCTACCTGGTAGTTCGCTCTGAGAATAAGAAAAGGTTTATTCAGCCTATTGAACAACTCGATTCAATTCTTAATGAATACAAACCTCAACAAGATTGAGATTTTTCGCAGATCAATAATTCCGGATCGGATTCTGATTTTGTCGCAATTGACCCATTAAAAAGTCGCTTTTCGCCAGCGTAAAGTTAAATTCATTCACATAAGTTTGTAGTGTAAACCTTTCGGAAACACTTAAAGCCAAAATATTATGGACACTAAAACGAAAACAGTGATCACGGTGGAAGCTATAGTAAAAGCACCTGTGGAAAAAGTTTGGAAATTCTGGTCGGAGCCAAAGCACATTATGAAATGGAACAATGCATCAGACGACTGGCATACACCTTATGCAGAGAATGATTTGCGCACAGGCGGAAAATTTAAGTCAACGATGGCTGCCCGTGATGGAAGCATGAGCTTTGATTTCGAAGGACTCTATACCAATGTTGCACAACACAAAGCGATTGAATATGTTCTGGCAGATGATCGCAGAATAAAGGTCATGTTCTCCGGGAATGGCAATGAGACAAAAGTAGTTGAATCATTTGATGCTGAAACTGAAAATCCAATCGAAATGCAACGCGGTGGCTGGCAAGCTATTCTTAACAACTTTAAAAAATACACAGAAGAGAATTAATAAACCGTTTTTAAAAATAATAGGATCAGTTCGAAGGGAACTGATCCTATTATTTTTTTTATTACTTAAACCTAGTTATGGTCTCTGGTATGAATACATCCAGGTAAAGAGCGCTTGATTAAATGGATCATAAATCGGGTTGGCCAAACCAATTCCTGAACCGGTATAGGTTCGTGTCCACACATCATGTCCTGCATTTTTGAAAGTAGATATCTTTGCTTTATAGCGTGGTACTGGTAACTGTGCGTTATACTTCGTTACAAAATTTTTAGAAGTATTAAAATTCATCACATCACCTTCGCCAACAAAAGTCCAGATCGGTGTATCATTACATTTAGCGAACCCTTTGCTGTGACCATAAGAGGCAATTGGAGCTGCCGCTGCAATGTAATTGGTAGCATCGTCCTGACTCACGAGATAATCATAAACACCATTGCCACCATAGCTTAAGCCTGTAAGGTAAATGCGTTTCGGATCAACTCGATAATTGGCGATCATATACTCAATGAAGCCTTTAAGATTCAATCCATTTCCGCCACCCCAGTTATTCGGGCTTCCCACCAATCCACAATCCTGAGGAGATACAACCAACATTGGGTTAGTAGGTTTCCACTTACCATCTTTAATCATTCTAGGGATTCCTCCGTTTAATACTTTGTTTAAAACAGTAAGCGAATTTGTTCCATTTCCACGCTCTGCCTTGCCATGTAAAAATATTAACAGAGGATATTTAAGGGTATTAAGTGAATATCCATACGGGCGATAAAGGTAATAACCATACTTGGCTGCGGTTGATCCAATTACGTAAGGTGTATGCGAGCCACCGATATCAATTGGAAAACCATTTATAGTGGTTGCTAAAGTTGTCGCAGATGTTGTTGACGGATCTGTGGCCGTTATTTCAGGTGAAATAATTTCTTCAGTACAAGATGTACACAGAAGAATTGCTAACATAACCAATACATGTTTTACTTTTAGTATTTTCATAATTGTTGTTCAAAGTTTTTGTAAAAAAATAGATCACTAAAAATTTCAGACTTTGGGCTCCACTCCAAAATTCTTATACAAAGAGAGTTCATCTTCATAAAAATGACAAGCATCATTCGGTGAACGAACGATATGAACTGCTTAAGATATGCATACAGACATAAAGAAAAATAAAATCATTCCAATAGAAATAGTGTGTAAAAAAGTCCTCACCACTTACAACGTTTGTAATTTATTGTAGAAATTGTTCACAACAAAAGTCGATATACTACTGTTCAATTAGTCTTTACATTTTTTAAACGGTAGGTAAAATTCTCTACACTACTGTTATCTTTCATTCCTTAAACAAATGATTATGAGAACGATATTTCTTCTGCTGGTAGTATCACTTCCAATTGTTATTACGGCTCAACAAACACAGAAGCCGGTGCTTCATGGAAAAAACTGGATGGCCATTACAGGTAAACCATTAGCAGCAACCTCTGGCTCGATTATATTTCAGAGAGGTGGCAATGCAGTTGATGCTGCTTGTGCGATGTTGGCCAGCACCTGTACCATGTGGGATGTATTGAGTTGGGGAGGTGAGACACAAGCATTGATTTACAATCCTAAAACCGGAAAGGTAATCGGCATTAATGCGCTTGGTGTTGCACCTACCGGGGCAACAGCAGAGTTCTTCAAAAGTAAGGGGATGAATTTTCCTCCTGAGTATGGACCTCTCTCAGCAGTAACACCTGGAACGCCAGGAGGACTTTGTACTATGCTTGCGGAATTTGGTACGATGAGTCTGAAAGATGTATTGGCTCCGGCTATGCAACTGGCTGAAGGTTATCCAATGGATCTAACTGGCAATTCAATGGAAAATCAAAAAGAGCGAATCAAACAATGGCCTTATTCAAAAGCAGTTTTTCTCCCTCACTTAGGTGAGAAGCGTGAAGCTCCATCGGAAGGTGAGATATTTAAACAAGCTGATCTCTTAGAGACATTGAGAAAAATGGTGGAAGCAGAGCAACAAGCGTTGAAGAAGGGTAAGAATAGAAAGGAAGCAATCTATGCTGCATTCGATCGATTTTATAAAGGTGACATTGCCACTGAATTTGTTCGGGGTTGTAAGGAACAAGGTGGTTTGATTACGAAAGAAGATTTAGCAACCTGGAATGTAAAAATTGAAGAGCCACTAAAAGTAAATTACAAAGGCATTGATGTTTACAAACTTTCTCAGTGGACACAAGGTCCGATGCTTTTGCAATCGTTGAACATGCTCGAGAACTTTGACTTGAAAGGTATGGGGTATAACTCATCAAAATACATTCACACATTATATCAGGTGATGAATATGAGTTTTGCTGATCGTGATTTTTATTACGGTGATCCTTACTACGCACCCGAAGAACCCATCAAAGGATTGTTATCAAAAGAGTATGCAAAGGAAAGAGTGAAGTCGATGAACATGGAACGGAATGATCCAAAGGTTGCTCCGGGTGATCCGTATCCATACGAAGGAAAAGTAAATCCTTACAATGATCTTATTAAACAATGGAACCAGGCCTCGAACGCAACACCTGCCTCTCCTATCGATGAAAATTATTTAGATCAGGTTTGGCGTGGCACTACTTCTGTTGAAGCTGCTGATAAAGAAGGTTGGGTTGTATCGATCACACCAAGTGGTGGATGGATACCTTCATGCATTGCCGGAAAGACAGGAGTGGGAATGAGTCAACGCATGCAAAGTTTTGTTACGGATCCAAAGTTGAACCCTTTCAATGTTGTTGAGCCTGGCAAGAGACCGCGCGTTACCCTCACACCAACATTAGCCATGAAAGATGGCAAACCCTTTTTATCTTTTGCTGTACAGGGTGGCGATACACAAGATCAAAACCTATTGCAGTTCTTTTTGAATATCGTTGAGTTCGGAATGAATGTTCAGGAAGCATCGGAGGCAGCGAATATCAATACCTATCAATACTGGTTATCACTAGGTGGTGAAGATCGAAAACCAAAACCGGGTTCTATTCTTCTTCACGAGAGCACACCTTCATGGATACGGAAAGAGTTAATTCAGATGGGATATAAACTTACGTTTGACGATCGCACATCAGGACCAATCAACGCAATCTATTTTGACTGGAAGCACGGAAGCTTCTGGGGTGGTTCGAGTAATCACGGTGAGGATTATGGGATTGGGTGGTGAGTTCTGTAATCGGTTATCGTAAATAGTAATCAGTAAGTAGTAAACAAAAACACCTGATCACAATGTGATCAGGTGTTTTTGTTTACATAGGAAATCAAATTACCCGTAAGAGTTAAATCAATTGTTAACCGCATTACTATTAACAGTTAACTTATAACCTTTACGGAACTAAGACGCCCAAGTCTTTCCATTACCTGCTTCCTTCAATGGAATGCATCCTTTGTATGATCCGGGAACGGCAACATATTGTAATACTTGTGTAGCACCGGGTTCAGAGGTGAAGAATCCAAGCATCGTAAGTTCCTTCAACTTCAGGATGAATGGTCTCTTTTCAGCTTTCGCATTTACAGCGTCATCGTGTGTCTTCTTTACAAACTCGGTTTGCTTCTCTGCACTTAGATCAATGAAGGCATCACCGTATGCCTTCTTAGCTTCTTCATCAAAAGCGGTAAGGTCGCTGATGAAACTATCCTGATCTTCTTTTGTATAACAATCTTTCAACATCAAATCAATAAAGCCTGGAACACCGGCATCTTTGGCTCCGGGTGTATCGGTTTTAGGAATGATGATTTCTGCCACTTGCGAAACCAATATGCCTTGGTTCTCAGTTAAGAAAACCGGCTTCCAATCGATGGTTGGTTTTGCTGCACAACCTTTCAGAACGCCCATCATGGCAGGGATGGAAACGGCTCCTCCCATAATCCAAGCTGTGCGTTTTAGTGCTTCTCTACGATCCATATTTCTTTAGTTTAAAATGTTCAAAGTTCATGGTTCAATGTTCCAGGTTTCAGGCTCAACAACTTTGAACCTTGAACCTGGAACTTGAAACTTATAAGTTATTTTTTTTCAATTCGCTTACAGCATAATCAACAGCACGTGCTGTGAACGCCATATAACCCAATGATGGATTGTGACAGGCGGCTGAAGTCATAAATGAACCATCCGTAACAAATACATTCTTACAAGCATGTACCTGATTCCATTTGTTCAACACCGATGTTTTTGGATCCTTACCCATACGCGCTGTTCCCATCTCATGGATACCTAAACCTATTCCGGTTTCTCTATCGAATTTGTTTACGTTCTTAAAGCCCGCAGCTTCCAACATTTCGGCTGCATCGTTAGCCATGTCTTTGCGCATCTTCAATTCGTTGTCGCGAAGAATAGCATCGAACGTCAAAGTAGGTAAACCAAATTTATCTTTCTTCTCTTTGTTGATCACTACGAAGTTTTCATGGTACGGAAGAATTTCTCCAAAGCCACCCATACCTATTGTCCATTTACCTGGTGTAGATACAGCAGCTTTCAGATCAGCTCCAAGGCTTAATTCAGAAACTAAGCTTGACCAACCTTGACGGCTTGCTCCACCTTGATATCCAAAACCACGGAGGTAATCACTCTTTTGCTTTCCAATATTTCGGTAGCGAGGAATGTAAAATCCGTTGGCTCTTCTTCCTGCGTAATACATATCTTCATAACCATCTACTGAAGCACCCGCTCCAACACTGAGATGGTGATCCATAATGTTATGACCTAGTTCACCGCTATCATTTCCAAAACCATTCGGGAAACGTTTTGAGATAGAGTTCAACATAATGAACGTAGAACCAAAAGTTGATGCGCAAAGGAAAATTACCTTAGCAAAATACTCAACCTGCTCTCCTGTCTCAGCATCCAGGACTTTAACTCCTGTAGCCTTTCCTAATTTTTCATCATAGATCAGTTCATGTACAATTGAGTTTGGTCTCAATGTCATGTTACCGGTCTTCTCAGCAGCAGGAAGTGTAGAGGAGTTACTACTGAAATATCCACCATAAGGACATCCGCGTGAGCAAAGGTTTCTGTATTGACAGGTTCCGCGTTGCGGACTATGTGGAAGTGGTGCTGTTGCGTGCGCTACTCTTCCGATCGTAACTAATCGATCTTGTTTTTCCTTAACTGATTTTTTGAAATCCAATTCAACACAATTCAATTCCATCGGAGGAAGAAATTTTCCATCCGGAAGTTGAGGTAAGTTTTCAACCTGACCACTGACACCAATGAAGGATTCAACATAATCATACCATGGAGAAATATCTTTATAACGCACTGGCCAATCCACTGCAATTCCGTCCTTTGCATTCGCTTCAAAATCCATATCGCTTAAGCGATAACTCTGGCGACCCCACATGATGGATCGTCCACCAACGTGATAGCCACGCATCCAATCGAAGCGCTTCACTTCTGTGTATGGATTATCCAAATCGTTAACAAACCAATGCTTTGTGTCTTGACGAACTGTGTAACCCGTTCTGTTCTGAACTTTCTGCTGTTTTAAGTCTTCCTGTGTTGGGCGGCCAGCATAGGGAAGTTGCCATGGATCTTTCGTTGCTGTTGGGTAGTCTGGATGTTTCACCATCCGGCCACGTTCCAGCACCAAAGTTTTTAATCCCTTTTCAGTGAGCTCTTTAGCAGCCCATCCACCACTAATACCCGTACCGACTACAATGGCATCGTACGTGTTTTTCTTTTCAGCGTCTACGTTGAGGTTCATGTCGAAATTTAATTTGCTTAAAATTAGAATATTGATCTGACTTATGCAGCAAATTACACGAATGGTAGAATAAAATTGCCTGAGTTTAGAAGTTTTTTAAATAGTGAAATTATTTTTTGTTCACCCCACACTGGCATTCAAGCATTACCTTTGAACTTGAAACTTTGAACCGAAATAAATGGCCGAAATTCTACCGATACGCCCCTGGCGATATAATACTGAACTCTCTAAAAACATCGATGTATTAGCCTCCCCTCTTTTTGATGTTGTCTCTGACAAACAACGCAAAGCACTTTACCAAAATCCGTTCAACAGCATTCATCTCTCAGTACCGGAACCGCCTGATGCAGCCATTCGCGCAGCAGAGCTTTTAAAATCCTGGAAACAGAATAAGGTACTTCTCCAAGATCGATTGCCCGGCATTTATGTCTATTATCAATACTTTACCCTTGCTGGTTCAGCACACGAATACTGTCGCAAGGGCTTTATCTGTCACATCAAAGCCTATGATTGGAGTGATGGAATCATTCTTCGTCACGAAAACACAATTCCTAAATCCGTAAATGACCGGATTGAGATATTGGCGAAAACAGAATTGCACACCAACGCCACCCATGGACTCTACACGGATTCTAATTTTGAATTGGAAAAGTACATGGATGAGGCCATTCAGAATCCGATTTATGAAACCGAAGATTATCAGGGAGTTCGCGATGTACTGGCGGTGATACAAGATGTGACGGTAATCCACAAATTCATCAAGTCGATTGAAAAGAAAACCATTATTCTGGCCGATGGTCATCACCGCTTTGAAGGATCGCAGGTTTATCGCAAGCAACAGCAAGCGTTACATCCTGATCATACTGGCAAAGAAGGATACAACTATCATTTAATGTATCTCACCAACACCGAAGCAGACGATTTAAGAATTTTACCTACACATCGATTGATAAAAGATCTTCCAAATTTTAATGAAGAGCTCATCTTAAAAAAATTAGAAGAAGACTTTATCATCAAACCTGTTGACTGTGCTGATACCTTAAATGAAATTATTGCTGGTAAGAAATGGGCATTCGGAATTATGTTTAAAGACACTGCCTATAAAGTGCGCCTTAAACCCGAATCGTTCAACAAAATGAAGTGGCCATTTCCGGAGGAAGTAAAAGCACTTGATCTTACCGTAATGCATTATTTCATTATTGAAAAAACACTGGGAATACCCGGCAAGAATCAACGTCAGTCATCCAACCTTGATTTCGATCGGAGTTTTTCAGATTGTTTGAAGAAGGTAATTCAAGGTGAGGCTCAGCTGGCCATCATCACAAATGAAGTTTCCATTGAAGAGGTGAAGCAAGTTTGCAAAAGCGGTTATACCATGCCACAAAAATCTACCTACTTTTATCCGAAGGTAATTGGAGGCTTTATGTTTAGCTCCATCAAAGAAGAAGAATTTAAAAATCCTGACTACGCTCCTTTTTAAAATATGAAATGATCTATGATGTCCAATTTCCCAACAGGTGGATTAGTAATCTAGCGAATTCCATCTGACCTTAGACAAATAAAAATTAACAGATGAAATCAACTCGAAAAATAGTACTAGCATCGAGCTCTCCCCGCAGACAATATTTAATGAAAGAGGCTGGGTTCGAATTTACAGTTGAGAAACCGGAGGTAGAAGAGAATTTCCCCGCTGAATTGCCGGTGGAACTTGTGGCGAAGTACCTTGCCGAAAAGAAAGCAGAGTACTTCAGAATGAACATGAAGGATGAAATTATTGTAACGGCTGATACGGTTGTTATTTTAAAAGGCAGCATCATGAACAAACCGGCCGATCGAAATGAAGCTATTGCTATGCTGAATGCATTATCAGGAAATACTCATCACGTAATGACCGGGGTGTGCATCATCTCGAAAGAAAAAGAAGTGAGCTTCGATGATACAACCGAAGTTACATTTCAGTCATTGACTGCAGAAGAAATTGAATTCTATGTTGATGAATACAAACCGTACGACAAAGCAGGAGCCTATGGAGCACAAGATTGGATTGGAATGGTCGCCATTCAAAAGATAAAAGGTTCGTACTTTAATGTAATGGGGTTACCTATTCATCTCGTATATCAGCACCTCCATAAAGACTTTTTGAAAGGTGTTTAAGTAGCATGGATCTTTGTAACCAATTCACTTAAACATTAAAACACTTAGGGTCTGCTGATTGCATATTCAGCAGACCCTATTTTTTAGAATGATTATCAGATTTTTAGAATGATTATCGGAAGATGTATTGCTCCAGAGGAGCAATACTCATCACAAATGGCTTTGACAATATTTATTCAGTAGACCCTGCTTAATCATGCTTTTCGTGTTCCTGATGATCGCTATACCATGCTTCCTGAAGAACATGAAACTGATTGTGCAAATCATCCAGCGATTTTGCAAGAGTAGAATCAGCCTCAACTTTAACAGCAGCAGCGAAAAGTTGGGTGTTTGCCTTTAGCTTTTCCATCTTTTCTTTTATGGCATCAGTATTTACTTTCTCTGGTCGGGCAGCGGCAAGCCAAACTCCTGCTACTGAATCCATTTCAGCAGCCAATTTCTTTGCCGGTTCAAGATTGCTCGAATCTTTAAACGGATGGAATGATTCCGCCATTACAAAGTGAAACTCATCCATTCCTTTCCATACCGAATCACTCGCTGTGGCTTCGTGGTCGTGATCATGCTTAGCTCCACAGGCGAATAAAGTTACAAGCGCGACAAGGGAGAATAGAGTCGTTATTTTTTTCATGTTGTTAAATGGATATGTATTGGGTTCAAAAATATAAAATGAATTACGTTATCAGAAAGAAATTTTAAAATAGAAATCAACCTTGATTCCGTTTACGCTTTCTCATTTTTCGTTGGCGCTCCAGAAGCTGCATTAGTTTTCTCAGTCCATCAGTATATAATGTAATGAAGAAAACACCTGTCATGCTCCAGATAACAGCCAGGTTGAAATATAAGGTATGGAAATTTGTGCCGGCAAAATGCTTGGTGGGTTGATATAAGTTCGCCCTGAAATCAGCAAGGTGACTCGGCTTATGATCATCGGTATAAATCGGATAAATTTTCTGAATCAATTGTCCATTATACTCAACGATCCGATCTGATGTAGTCGTATTTTTCACCGCATCAGAAACGGCCTGATTTACATAACTTTCCTTTTGTGTTTCATATGCACTCAGCTTTTCAGGAGTGGATGTTAACTCCTCAATCATTTTCTCTTTTGTGGCGGTAGACTCTTCCATCCGCTTTTTGTAATATTTTTTTAACGTGGAGAAAAAGTGATCTGTTTTTGCATACACTGCAGAATCAAATTTTCCTATCACGAGTCTTTCCACCTCAGGGAATTTATCATCGCCAATAAATTTCAACTCATTTGAAATTTCCGTCTTCAGAAGAGAAAGCGCCTGATTCATCTTTTCAGCACGCGTATTTCTCCAGTCTGAAGGGTTGTTCAGACAGTAGGCCAATTGCGATTCCAGTTTAGGAATGTAATAGACGCGTTTGTATTCAGCATCTGCTGCAATTTTATCCAGGTCGTAAAATTGTTTTTCGAACGGATTGTCTTTGAACTGCGTAACCATAAAGGCTTCAAATGCCCAGCGTGAAGCCATTATCTCTCCCATAAACGGAACACCGATTGGTTCACCCACTTTTGGGTTGAATTTGTCAAAACTGATTACCACCCCACTCAGCAACAATTGTGGGATAACAAGCAATGGAATTAAAATGTAAATGGTAACTGCTGAGTTGAAGGCGGAAGAAATGTTCAGACCAAGCATGTTTGCAAAACAAGAGCAACTAAAAAGTATAAACCAATACCGAAACTCGCCCATCGGAATTTCCAGAATAAAATTACCGACTGCAAAAAACAAAAAGGTCTGTACTGCAGAAATCAAAAACATGATTCCAACTTTTGACACGAGGTAACTACTGCGACTCAGATGAAGAAACTGTTCACGCTTTACAATTTTACGGTCTCGGAAAATTTCTTCTGCACTCATGGTTAGCCCAAAGAACAATGCCACCACTACGCTCATAAAAAAGTAAACCGGAATATTTTGATTGTTGTAAAAACTATAGGTTTCCTGTCCACCCAATACATTATAATACTTCACCATGAACGCAATGAAGAATGCCAACACAGGCGCTTCAAGCAAATTGATATACAGATATTGTTTATTGGCAAGCTTGGATAGAAAATCACGCGTACTAAAAACACTCCATTGTTTAAACCAATTTGGAATTTCCTGTGCAACCGGAAGTACATCAGCAGAATGTGTAATCTTTGGGACTTTGATTTTTTGTTTGAAATATTGATACCACTGCCCCGGAGAAATTTTTCTTGTATTGGTTAATCGGCCATATTCATTAACAACTTTCGTTTCAATGATACTGAAGATTTGTTCCGGATTAATGTTACCACATTCGGGACAGGCGCCTTGCGATTTATTGGCTGCATTCACCATATCACGAAAATACAGTACAGCGTCTATCGGGTTACCATAATAAATCTGAAAACCCCCAACATCTAAAATGATCAAGGTATCAAACAACTTATAAATATCAGACGAAGGCTGGTGGATCACCACAAAAACCATTTTGCCTCTCAGCGCAAGTTCCTTCAGCAAGTCCATAATATTTTCCGAATCACGTGACGAAAGTCCGGAAGTTGGTTCATCGACAAAAAGAATAGTCGGCTCTCGCAAAAGTTCAAGGCCAACATTCAATCTTTTGCGCTGACCACCGCTAATGGTTTTGTCCATAGCTGAGCCCACCTTCAAATCGCGAATCTCTGTCATGCCCAAACTGAGTAGCACGCGTTCAACTAAAGCCGTGGTTTCTTCTTTGGTATAATGATCAAAGCACAATCGTGCAGCATAATATAAATTTTGAAAAACACTAAGGTCTTCTATCAACAAATCATCCTGAGGAATGTATCCAATTACACCTTCTATCCTTTCCGGATGTTCGTGAATATCAATACCATTTGCTGTTACACGTCCGCTGGATGGTTTCTCGCTTCCATTCAACACACTCAACAAGGTTGACTTACCGGAACCACTCGCACCCATCAATCCAACCAGCTTACCTCCATGCTCAGCAATGTTGATGTTTTGCAAGCCTGCTCTTCCGCTTTTAAAATGATAGAAAATGTGATCGGCTGTAAAGGTAATTTCAGCCTGACTTTTATCTGTTAAAAATTTTCCGACTACATCACTGAAATAGATCGAATCGACTTTATCTCCCCGAATCGTACTTCCTGTGGGAAACACATCAATCTTACGACTTCGAAGAAGAATACTGTTGAGATAAAGAGTCGTGATGCCCAGGTATTTGATAAAATACATTTCGGCATCCGGCAACCAGAGAACTGCAATAAGACCTGTTAAATTTTTCTCTGTGATTCGTGGACCTGGATAATTTTCCTCTCCTGAACCTTCGTCAATAATCAAAACATGTTTGGAAGAAAGCTCTTCAATATCCTGACCGGTGACAAAGTTCTTCAATTCATGAATATCGCCCTGCGGAATTTTAAGTGCCTGACCAACATAAAAAATAAGATTAGCCTGACGTTCGGAAATTTCAAAGTCAGCAAACAACAATTCAATCATCTTCACCACCAACACCAGCTTTTGCTGCATGGTGAGCGCCTGATTTACCTTCTTGGCAATCTGCATAATCTTCGCCCAGTCGTTCACAAATTGCTGAGTGTCCTCATCGAGACTTCCCACCTCTTGGGATGTTTCTACTTTCTGCGAATGACTTAGCTCATCGAATAACTTGAGGTAAGCAGGGACAGCCTCGCGGTTTAAATGGAGGCCAAGAAATTCTTTGATGTTCGCGCGTTCATCATCCGTAATGCGCTCACGCGCCACGATGGCAAAAAGCTGGATAACGGCACGAAGAAGTTCTTCACTCATAGTCTTAGTCGAGGTCGCTAAAAATAAGAATTAAATCAGTGATTCAGGAAATAATCAAAGCAACATCTCAACTTTTTAATGAAGGCAGTCTTGCCTTAACGCAAAGTAGTAACGCAACTAACTATTCTATGACATTTTTATTTTGAGAAGGCAGGAATGTCTGAAAGATCAGCGATATACTGATCACCGCAGCACACCCGATTATGTTATAAAGGAGGTATGCAATGGATGTATACTTAAAGCAGTACAGCACAAGTGCCTCTGCGATAATGGCGGCCCAGAAAACTGCTGTTCCCTGCACCCGCTTAATATAAAATGCTACCAGAAAAATACCCAATATGGTTCCGTAAAATAAGGAGCCGACTATGTTGACAAACTGAATAAGATTTTCGGCAAAGCTGGCGAGCGTAGCGAAGATCATTGCCAGAATGGCCCACATGGCCGTAAAGAGTTTGGAAGCTTTTACGTAATGCTCTGGTGTTGCCAGTTGATTCACAGCCCGTTTATAAATATCTACTGTCGTTGTGGAGGCTAATGCATTCAACTCACCGGCCATTGAAGACATTGCGGCCGAAAACATAACCGCTAACAACAAACCAATAATGCCATGAGGTAAATAGCTCAGAACAAAATTAAGAAAGATGTAATCGCGATCTTGTGTCTTGGCTCCCGGTATCGCTTTGGCAATCGTTGATTTTACTGAATCGCGAATTGCTGTTTCGTTTTTTTGAAAACTCTTTACATTATCACTTTCCTTCTTAATGGCTACTTCATCGTTAATATGAATGGCCTGAACAAGATGATCAATCGCTGTCCTCTTTTGTTTGTATAATTCATTGTATTGATTATCCAACAACACAAGTGTATCGGCTTGCGCAGTTTGCATCGCTTTCTCTTTCAATACCTGATTGTGAAAAACCGGAGACTGGTTAAACAGGTAGAATACAAACACCAAAACGCCAATGAATAAAATGATGAACTGCATTGGTATTTTGAGCAAACCATTGAAGATCAGCCCGAGTCGGCTTTCTGCCACTGATGTTCCGCCAAGATATCGTGCAACTTGCGATTGATCCGTACCAAAGTAAGAGAGAAACAAAAATGTGCCAGCAATAAGTCCGGACCAAATATTATAACGATCGCTTAAGTCGAATTTGAAACTTACGAGATTGAGTTTACCTAGTTCTCCCGCGAGTTGCACACTATCACCAAACGAAATTTCTTTCGGCAACATGGTGAAGGCTAAGATTCCGGCAAGGATCATTCCTCCCATGATGATGGTAAGTTGATAGCGCTGCGTCAGGCTAACCGCTTTTGTTCCACCTGAAACCACATAGATGATAACCAAAAAACCAATCATTATGGTGGTGACCGAAATGGGCCATCCTAAAATAGTAGAGAGCACCAGCGATGGAGCAAACAAGGTAATACCGGCTGACAATCCACGAAGGATCAAAAACAAAATAGCGGCAAGTGATCGGGTCTTTACATCAAAACGCGTTTCAAGATATTCGTAGGCAGTGAAAACTTTTAGGCGATAGTAGATAGGTACCATCGTTACAGAGATGATGACCATGGCGATAGGTAATCCAAAATAAAATTGAAGAAAACGCATACCATCCTCAATAGCCTGACCCGGTGTTGAAAGGAAAGTGACTGCACTGGCCTGAGTTGCCATAATGGAAACGCCAATCATCCACCACTTCATGGAGTTGTCTCCTTTTAAATACGACTCCATGGTTTTGTTTCCACGCGTCTTCCAGACTCCATACACCACAATAAAAAGTATGGTGCCTACAAGTACAGACCAATCAAGGTAGTTCATGCAAAAGATTGGGTTAACCAAAAGTACAAAACTACCTGAACCACAAGTGCTCCAAGCACAAGCCAATACCATTGCTTCCAGGAATTGAAGATGGGCGGTGTTTCCTTGTCTGACATTGGTGGTGAAATTTAGGAATTAAATATAGAATCGCTGTTTGTTGATCGTTGCTTGGATGACTTTAAACCTTGAACTTTAAACTTGGAACTTACTTCTTCCCAATGGAAACTAAATTAGCAAAGAGTTTATAAGCACCTGAAACACCTTCTGGCAGTTCCCGGAAGAAGGAAAGTCCAGTGTAGATGTAATGGCCTTTGCCATATTTCGCTACCAGTAAACTTCCTTCTTTTGCTGTTTCACCTTTATCATTCATTGAAAGTATAGCTTCAAAGTTTTTATCCCATTTGGATGGATAGTATAAACCTCGCTCCTGCACCCAGCCTTCAAAATCCTTTGCTGAAATTTTATTAGGCGAGTTTAGTAATGAATGATTCGGTTTGAGCATTCGCACTTCTGCATCCTCCTCCGTTACACGGTCGCGACCCAACGTTAATTCGTATGGAGAAAATGCATTTGTTTCCAAATCATTGTTGGTATTGTATTGCACAACAACCGTTCCTCCATTCTTAACATACGTGAGCAATTCACTCATTATAAAACCCATTCGCGGATTGGTATTGACTGCTCGAATGCCCAACACCACAGCATCGACCCTCTGTAAATTCACAGCATTGATTTCTTCATCCTTCATTTCCCAAACTTCGTAGCCCATGGTACGCAACGCGATGGGCACTTCATCACCAGCACCTTTAATGTAACCAATTACCTTTCCTGATTTCTTTAAATTAAGACGCACCAACTTTGCTTCTGCTTTTGGTAGTAATGTTTGTGGCGGAATATGATCGTAGGAAATAGCAAGTAAGGACTGATCATATTCCTTTCCATTTATCTCTGCCACTGCTTTTATACTTGATGTGATTTCAGCTTTGGAAGGCGTAACCACAAAGCTTTTCAATTGCTCCTCTCCTTTTGCTTTTAAGTCAAAAGGTATGGAGGCTGGCTGCACGCTCCATCCTTCCGGTACATTCAGTTTCAATTCGCCTGTTAAATTCGCCTGGCTTGCTACAATCTTCACGTCAACATTTCGAGGCTTATCATCACTAAAAATGAATACGGATTTGGAGAGGTTTAAGAATACTGGAGGAACAACTTCAAAGGGTCGCGTAAGCTCCCCTTTTACAGGATCAGTCGTTTTATAAATCAACGGTCTGCTTACAATAAGCTTATCGTTGCCAACTCGAAGAGAAAAAGTAAAATTAACGGGCGGATCACTTTCTGGTTTACCTATTAACTCTGGATCATGAACCGTGAACAATCCAGTTCCGTGGTTTTCTTTTAACCAATACGGGCCGGAGTATGAAAGATTGGTCTCTATTTTCTTTTTTGTTTTGAGCAGAACAGAAGCATTATTTTTCAAAACAATCGCAGAGGTTGAATCCATATTTAACCCTTTTGATTCAATGCGTTCAACCAATACCTCAATCGATGAACGATTCACTAACTCAAGATTTGCTGACACTTGTTTATCCGGAGTTCCGAAATAATTATCCGCTGTTACCTCCAAAAACAATCCAAGACAATCGATAATAAGATCTTCAACTTCCTTTAGTTTTCTCTTCTTCCAGATTCCATCTTCCAGTTTTACTATTTCATTTCTGATTTGAAACAGGATTGGAACACTTCGATAAGGTGATTCCATTATGTGTCCACGAATAGCTTCATCGACCAAGGGTTGAACCTTCTCACCGCCCATCACTCTGCTCCAGGTAGTATTCACTCCTTCGAAAATATCCTTCCTGGCACTATCGCCTTTTATGTACTCAAGAAACTGCAACTGATCGCCCCGCAAACCGCGTGATCCAAAACCCTGACTCTTATGTTGGCTGCGACTGGTTGCCGAAATCTCAGTGTATGATTGACCCAGCAACATATTGAATGTTCCTACATTAAGAGTAACAATGCCGGGCGTGTTTTCATTGATTGAAGTATTCCACCACCTTCCTGTGTTCGTGTAAAGACGTTTTACCTGCCAGGTTCCAAACTGTTTTACCTGAGCAGGAAATACATCTACTTTTGCAGCAGCACTAAATGCTTCTTGTGCGAGTATTGCCGAAGCGGTGTGATGACCATGACCAGCGCGTTCATCCGGTGGAAATCGCGTAATGATAACATCAGGTTGATATTGACGAAATACTTTTACAACATCCGAAAGAATTTCATCTTTATTCCAAATCTTAAAGGTCTCATCGGCTGATTTTGAGAAACCAAAATCATTGGCTCGTGTAAAAAACTGTCTGCCTCCATCAATTCTTCTCGCAGAAAGCAATTCCTGTGTACGGATCAATCCCAATAGATCACGAAGTTCAGGGCCAATCAGATTTTGCCCGCCATCGCCACGTGTCATTGATAGGTATGCTGTCTCCACCAATCGGCCATTAGCGAGATACGTAATAATGCTGGTGTTCTCATCATCCGGATGTGCTGCTACATATAGAGCAGAACCCAATACGTTTAGCTTCTTAAGTTTTAGTTGTATTTGTGCAGCGTCCGGTTGGCGCCCTTGAGCAAAAGATAAAAACGGGAAGAGTAAAAAGAAATAAAGGATGTGCCTCATGCAAATACAGTTTGCTGCTAATTAACGGAGAAAAACTGAATTCGGGCAAGTGTTTTTTTAAGAGGCAAAATACATTAGGGTTTACACCATTTGATGATTTGGCTGCTCATCCATTTCCGAATACTAGTGCGGAGAGTTCTTAAAGAAAACCATAAAACACATTAATGCTTTATGTCTGGAACATTCAGAAGAATTTCTCTGACGTTATGTCGAATCCGTGTGGCCAATTCATCCGTAGGCAAATCGTTCACATCACGCCCAAAGGGATCTTCAATTTCTTCTGCAATGAGCTCAACACTCAATAATATAAATGAAATCAATAACACGATTGGCACAGTTACATAACCGAAACTGGTAATAAAACCAAAGGGAAGCGTAATGAGATAGATAAAAATAAACTTCTTAATGAACATGGAATAGGAATATGGGATTGGTGTGTTTTTAATACGTTCACATGCACCCATTATGTCTACAAAATCTTTTAGCTCCTTGTCCATGTTAATAAGTTGGTCTCCGGTTAACGTTTGGTTTTTGTAAAGTTGGTTCACCCGTATATATAAAAAAGATGCTAATTTGTTGGGCTTATGTTTGGCACGATTCAATTCCAGCAAAAATTCTTTACTTGGAATGTCCAGATCAGAAATCAATACTTCTGTTCGCAAATGTTCTTTCATAGCAAAAACAAAATTCGGTATCATCATGGCAAACCACTCTCGCTCCTCTTTTTGATCTGCGTTCAAGTAAGCATTGATTTTAAGCGCTAGATTTCTGCTACTGTTTACCATGCCGCCCCACATTTTTCTTCCTTCCCACCATCGTTCATAAGCTGAATTGGTACGGAACACCAAAAACAAGCCCAATACAATACCCAACAACGAATGGACCGTAGTGCTGCCCTGAAACTCGTGAGGTTGTAAGTCAAAATAGTCAAGCACCAAATAGCACATCAAAGCAGCAAAGCCCACCATAAAGCCCAGAACAGGGAACAATGTTCGTACTACATGTCTGCTATAGGAATGAAAGATAAGCCCAATCCAGGCTTTCGGGTTATACTTGACCATATCCGTTTTTTAGGATTACAAATATAGAAGGAAGAAAAAACACACCTACACTTCAGTTGAGTTTATCCTTAGAAAGATGAAATAACCTTAATCAAAAAAAAGAAGCATAAAAAACGAATTCCATTTACAGGCAAGGATACAGATTTTCAACTAGATTAGCGGGTCAATTACACAACCGATGAAGAACAATAAAATAACATGTATTCCTTTATTACTTATCCTCTTGTTCTCCTTTGCAAACACATTCTCACAAGACTATGTAATTACAGCAAAAGGTGATACGATCAAGGGTAATGTAAAACCCCTTACGTTTGGTTCTAACTCAAAGGTAAGTGTTACCAATAGCGATAAAAAGAAAACAAGCTATACACTTTTTCAGGTGAAGGCATTTTCATTCAAGAATGAAACATATCGTCCCGTTAAAGGACCAGAAGGTTATACTTTCATGAAACTCATAAAAGACGGATACCTCTCCCTTTATGCTTTTCAGCTTCCTAATCAAATGAGCTTTGATGGATATTTCCTGACCAAATTAGATGGAAGTGGCACTGAAGTACCCAACCTGAGTTTTAAAAAAGTAATGGCTAACTTTCTAGTCGAGTGCGTTAGCGTTACGGATAAAATTGAAAAAGGAGATCTGGGCAAGCGTGATCTTGAAACTATTATTGATGAGTATAACAAATGTGTGAAGGACAATACCATCAACCATGCCGAGCAGATTGTTAAGCGCGAAGGCCAAACAAAAAAAATAAGTGCATGGGATACATTGGAAGAGAAATTAAAAGGTCAATCTGATTTTGAGGGTAAATCAAATGCACTTGAAATGATTACTGATATTAAAGGTAAGATATCACGCGGAGAGAAAGTACCTAACTTTTTGACCGAAGGATTAAAGAGCATCCTTAATCCCACAGACTTGAAAGGCGATTTAGAATCAGCACTAAAAGAAATGCAATAGATTCCAGGTCCGCTCCTATTTTTTCTTTAGCAAAGAAAGTAAGTCAATTACTTTCTCCTTATTCCTGAACAGAATATATGCGCTGCAAATGGAGACGATAACCGATAAAGCAAACAGATAACCGCCATCTCCTTCAATTTCAATTCCCAGTATAGTTAAGTGCATTCCAATTGCACCCAGCATAAGTCCTAACGCGAGTCCTGCGCCAAGCCATGCGGTTGCGTTGACTAATAACAGAACCGATGCAATGAGTTCAAGTACGCCAACACCAATTCTTCCCCAGGGCTCCATACCCACAGTGGTGAAAATGTAAATTGATTCAGTGGCACCTGTAAATTTAAAATACAATGTCTGCGCCATGATTAGTGCTGCTATTAACCTGACTACCCAGTAAATTAGTGTTGAAATTTTCATGCCCAAAAGTATTTATTCTTAAAGTAGTAGAATGTCAACTAATTGACAATAGTGCTGAAATGTTGCATGGGATTTCAGTTTATAAAGACAAGATGTCCATGAATAATCCGCATTAGCGCATTGGAGTGTTCATCTCAATTCAGAAATAAAACTATATTGTATTCAAATTATTACTGATGCTCACTGTACATCCTGATATTGCCAAAGCCCAAACCATTTCTACAGATTTTTATCTTAAGCCTGAATACCTGGAGCTTTCAAAGGAAAAAATATTTGCCAATACATGGCAATTCATCGGAGATACAGATCAGGTAAAAGATTCGGGTTGGGTTACTCCCGTTAATCTATTGGAGAATTACATTAACGAACCCCTCCTTCTTTCACGCGACAAACAAGGTGATCTGCATTGCTTATCAAATGTGTGCACCCATCGCGGCAATCTTCTGGTGGAACGTCCTTGTAAGCTCAACGACATTCGGTGTAAATATCACGGACGCAGATTTCAATTGGACGGGAAATTTGCCTTCATGCCGGAGTTTAAAGAAGTGGAAAATTTTCCTTCAGAGAATGATAATCTTACCAAGCTTCCTCTATTTCAATTTGGAAAGTGGCTCTTTACATCATTGAATCCAGCACATCCTGCGGAAGATTTATTTTGCGATATGATTGATCGGGTTAGCTGGATGCCGTTTAATGATTTTCATTTTCGGCCTGAGTTATCACAAGAATATAAAGTGAAAGCCAACTGGGCATTGTATTGTGAAAATTACCTGGAAGGGTTTCATATTCCATTCGTTCATGCCGGACTAAACTCGGTTATAGACTATGGAAATTACACAACCGAATTGTTTCGATACTCTAATCTTCAGTTGGGATTAGCGAAAGAAAATGAACCATGTTTTGATTTGCCTACCACATCACCTGATTATGGCAAACGTGTTGCAGGATATTACTTCTGGGTATTCCCCAATATGATGTTTAATTTTTATCCATGGGGACTTTCCATCAACATTGTAAAGCCTTCTGGCCCATCAACCTGCACGGTTTCGTTTCTATCGTATGTGTGGGATGAAAACAAACTTCGTCAGGGAGCTGGAGCAAATCTTCATCAGGTAGAAATGGAAGATGAAGATGTTGTACAGCATGTTCAAAAAGGAATTCGCTCACGCTTCTATCAACACGGACGTTATTCGGTTAAGATGGAAAAAGGGACGCATCATTTTCATCGGTTGCTTGCTGAGTTTTTAAACTAATGCGAACTAAGAAAACATTCTTACTTCTTTCCTGATTTTATCAATTCCATAATCTCTGGATCTGATAAAACATATAGCATACCCAGCCCTACTATAAAAACAGCAAAAATAAAATACCCCAAAAAATAAACCGCCAATCCCTTAAAAAATGCTTTCATTCTTGAATTATGAGTATAGAAATCAGAACACGCGTAAGCAAAAAATAAAACAGTTATAATAAACTGAAACGTCATTCGGGCACTTGTTCCATTAAACTTGAATAGAAAAAGGTTAAGAATAGTCAACCAGTATGCATGGCCAAAAACATAAAATGAAATAACAGCATGCTCTAAAATGTTATATCCGGATTTTCTAAAAAACAACCACGTCATCAAAATAATTGGAGCAACTACCACAAATGAAAATGTTCGAATGTTTTCACCTACAAAAGCAGCTATCCTTCGCTGCAGCTCAAGTACACCATTCTCTTTAGGTGTATCCATCAACGCTTCACTTGATGCCCTTGAAAATTCTGAGAAGTCGATTCCTATGATTGACATAATTAAAAGGAACAACGTAATCATCAAAAAGAAATAGCCCACCGGCCCATAGTGCTTAATGCGATTCCCCCGAATGTATTCTCTTGCGGCAATACCTGGTCGAATTGTTAGGTCTATAAGGGTGCGGGGAAACATCCCATCAAAACCATAAATGCGGGATTGGAAGTCGTACCACATACTACCCAATTTCAACTTCTTTGGCGGATTCGGTTGAGAGCAATGTCCGCAGAACGGTGTACTTACTTCTTCATTACAATTAATACATATCGCCATAGATCAATTCATTCTGTTTACAAAGTACTTAAATCATTCCAACCTAAAGTTTCATCATAAAAGATCATTCCTTTTTCCACACGTAAAGGCGATTCAATATTATTTAAATAAATCATACCCGTGCCAAGACCTTGATGAAGTGCAGTGTCATACTGACTCGCAAATTGGCAAATAGCATTTAACCCAATATTGGATTCAAGTGCTGACGTAATCCACCAATCAATATTCAATGATGCTGCAATGTCAATCCACTCAGCACAACCTCTAAAACCTCCATGCAGCGTTGGTTTTAAAATAATGTATTTTGGTTTTAAACGAGCCAAGAGTTCTTTCTTTTCATCAGGCGATTCTTTGCCAATCAGTTCTTCATCGAAAGCGATTGGTATAGGTGACTTGCGGCAAAGTTCTTCCATTTCCATCATTCCGGGCTTGATGGGTTGTTCGATTGATTCAATGTGGTATTTGGTAAGTTCACTTAGCTTATATAACACATCATCGATTTTAAATGCGCCATTGGCATCCAACCGAATGATAATGTCATTTTTAAAATATCGTTTCCTTATGTATTGAAGAATATCGCATTCCCGATCAAAATCCAAGCCGCCAACTTTTAACTTGATACAGTTAAAACCTTGTGCAATTTTTTGATTGATTTGGTTCATCATAAAATCCAAATCTCCCATCCAAACTAAACCATTGATGGGGATTTGTTTTCCGGATATAAACTCATTTTCATAAATCAATCGCTTACCTCCATGCTGTAAATCCAAAAAGGCGGTCTCCATTCCGAAACCAATTGAAGGAAAGTGAGGCGGTAGAATCTCATAGAAGAGCTGAAGTGTTGGGGTGCTGAGTTTACTCTGATTCAGATTATGAATTACTGAATTGAGTTCCTCCTCAAAGTTCGGAACAGAATCCGGACTCAAACCCGGTAATGGCCCACACTCTCCTATTCCCACAACATCAGGATTTGCATCATCCCAAAGTTTGATAAACCACGATGTTTTATCTCTCATCAACCCACGCGAAGTCCTGGCTTTAAATGCGAACTGAAATATTTTTTTGGAATAAGAAGCCTGAAGCATAAAAATCAAAAACCGAAAATAAGGTTTTCAGTTTAACTTTGGGCTTTTACTGCCAATGAATCTAAACCTTAAAGATTTTACCTATGCCCTTCCGCAGGAACGGATTGCTTTATATCCTTTAGATAAAAGGGATTCATCAAAGCTATTGGTATACGATCAGGGTGAAATAAAGGATGAACAATTCAGTTCATTAGACCAATACATTCCTGCAGGATCAATGCTCTTCTTTAATGATACAAAGGTAATACCGGCACGACTTCATTTTCAAAAAGATACTGGTGCTGAGATTGAGATATTTTTATTGAGTCCGGTTCAACCTTCTGTACTAGTGGTGGAGGCCATGCAAACTACAAAGACCTGTTCATGGAAATGTACCATCGGGAATCTGAAGAAATGGAATGAAGGGAAAACTTTAGTAAAGACGGTAAGCGATTTCTCAGTAGAAGCAAGCCTGCAAAATCGGGAAGAAGGAATTGTAACCTTTACATGGACAGGTGATCACTCTTTTGCCACAGTAGTAAATCTTTCTGGTGAAACACCCTTGCCGCCTTACTTAAAAAGAAATGCAGAAGAATCGGATCGCGAACGCTACCAAACTATTTACTCTCATTACGAAGGAGCAGTAGCCGCTCCAACTGCAGGCTTACATTTTACGAATGAAGTTTTTGAAAAATTAAAGAGGAAAAATATTCAAACTGATTTCGTGACACTGCATGTCAGCGCTGGAACATTTCAGCCCATTAAGACGGATGATGTAGATCAGCATGTGATGCATCATGAACAAATCATTATCAATCGAACAAATCTGATCAACCTGTTACAGGATAAATTCACGATTTCAGTTGGAACAACATCCATGCGAACGTTGGAGAGTTTGTATTGGTTTGGTGTAAAGCTGGTGCATGATCCGCTAACGAAATTTCACATCTCACAGAACGATCCCTATTCAAATCAATACAAAAGACTTTCAAGAAAGGATTCATTCACAAGAATACTAGAACACATGGATAAGCATCAACTGGAAATGCTTCAAGGTGAGACTTCGATTTACATTCTCCCTGGTTATGAATTTAAGGTATGCGATGCATTGATCACCAACTTCCATCAGCCAGGCTCTACACTAATTGTTCTTGTCTCTGCTTTCATTGGAGAGGATTGGAAGAAAGTATATTCAACAGCATTAGATAAAGGTTATCGCTTTTTAAGCTATGGAGACAGCTCCATACTCATTCCAAAAAGCAGGAAGTAAAACCTAAACAACTACTTTGTCGCGCTCGTGCTTATATTTAAATACGAATGGAAAAATGATTCCTAAAATCAGTGCGTATGCTGCGAATGTTAACCAGATGCTGCGCCAGTCTTTTATTCCATCCGATGTAAAATAATCCACCACCCAGCCACTGAGCATACCACCAAGAAATGCACCGATTCCATTGGTCATGAACATAAACAATCCCTGAGCGCTGGCAATAATTGAATTATCCGCTTCATTCTTCATAAACAACGATCCTGATATATTAAAGAAATCGAATGCCATTCCATAAATGATCATTGAAAGCACTAATAATGGAAATCCACCTTCCGGATTGCCAAATCCAAAAAAAGCAAAGCGAAGAACCCAGGCAAACATACTGATGATCATCACTCTCTTAATGCCGAACCGATGTAAGAAGAATGGAATTGTCAAAATGAATAAGGTCTCTGAGATTTGAGAAACAGACATCAATATACTGGGATGTTCCACTGCAAATGACCCTGGATACAAAGCCGCGAAATCATGAAGAAATGCTTCACCAAATGTATTGGTGATTTGCAATGCTGCGCCAAGAAACATCGCAAAGATCAGGAACACTGCCATTCTGCTTTTTTTGAACAATACAAAAGCATCTAAACCAAGATTCGATAACAACGATCCATCCGATTTTATTTTTGTTGGCGGACATGCCGGTAACGTAAATGCATAAATCCCTAAAATTATTCCGGCAATAGAACTCACATATAATTGAATTGGGCTCACCGTCCATTTTCCAAAATCGATCGCCCACATGGCTACTACAAACCCAACCGTTCCCCATACACGAATGGGAGGAAATACTTTTACTATATCAATCCCTTCTTTTTGCAACAGCGCATACGATACCGAATTGTTAAGCGCAATGGTGGGCATATAGAACATGGAGTTCAATAACATCACAAAATACATAACGGTGTAGTCTGAAAGCTGTGCAGCATAGATCAGTAAAAGTGCACCAACAATATGACAAAGGCCTAATACACGTTCAGCATTTATCCAACGATCCGCCACAATGCCCATCAACGAAGGCATGAACAACGATGCAACACCCATCGTGGCATAAATACTTCCAACTTGTGATCCTGAAAATTTCAGCGTCACAATGAGATAACCACCAAGAGAGATCAACCATGATCCCCAAACAAAGAACTGTAAAAAGTTCATGACGATAAGACGACTTTTAATACTCATGAATGCTTCGTTCAGGTTAAATGTTTAGTGATGAGTTTCAAAATAATGAAACACCGCATTATCCGATAATTGTATTTAATTTGCTAAATAACCCAAAAACTTTTGAATTCAATAGGTCATTTTCTTTCGGATGCTGCCAGTATCACTTGGTGGCCTGTATTGTTCTTAATTATTGGTGGTGGTCTCTATTTTCTTTTCTACTCCAGGTTTGTTCAATACAAATATTTTTTTCATGCCATACAAGTCTTACGTGGCAAATACGATGACCCTAATGCTCCGGGGCAAATTACAGCATATAAAGCATTATCAACTGCACTTGCATCAACAGTAGGTATGGGCAATCTCGCAGGTGTTGCTGCTGCAATCGCTATGGGAGGTCCGGGTGCTTTGTTCTGGATGTGGATTACTTCATTTATTGGAATGTCAACTAATTTTTTCACAAGTGCACTTGCCAGCATGTATCGAGGAAAAGATAGCAATGGAGAATTACAAGGAGGACCCATGTACGTTATCCGGGAAGCTCTCGGAAAAAAATGGCAACCTCTTGCCACACTTTTTTGTGTGTGTTGCCTTGTTGGAGCATTACCCATATTTCAGGCTAATCAACTTACGCAAGCATTGGTAGATATTGGGATGAAACCATTAGGACTGCAAGAATCTTTTCTATCGCTCGGTAGTGTTTCCATTAGTACAACCAAACTGATTATTGGTATTGTCATCGCCATACTTTGCTCGATGGTGATTGTGGGGGGAATAAAACGAATTGGTAGTTGGGCAGGTAAACTTGTTCCACTTATGATTGTGATCCATTTCGTATCGGTGATGGTGATCTTAATTGTATTCGCTGATCAGATTCCTCATTATATAAAACTAATTTTTACGGATGCATTCACAGCAGATAATTTTCATGGAGATCCTTTTCTGGGAGGTGTACTTGGTGGAATTATTATGTTAGGTGTACGAAGAGCAACCTTCTCCAATGAAGCCGGTATTGGAACAGCACCAATGGCAATGGGTGCTTCAAAAAGTACCGAGCCAATCCGGGAAGGATTGATCTCTATGCTCAGCCCGATCATTGATACTATTATTTCATGTACACTTACCGCCTTGGCGATTCTTGTTACAGGTGCATGGCTTACACCCGGTGCAAGCGGCATTACACTCACCTCTATTGCTTACCGATCAGCAATGCCATTGGGTGGAGATTATATATTACTGTTATGCACTTTTGTGTTTGCCATCAGTGCACTTTTTTCATACAGTTACTATGGAAGAAAAGCATTGTCATTCCTTGTTGGTGAGAAGAGAAGTGTATGGTACGATTACTTTTACCTCACTACCATTATCATTGGCGCTGTTGTTTCGATGGATCTAGTGTTGAATCTGATTGACGTTGCTTTTGCCTTGATGGCCATTCCAACGATGATATCCGGTTTAATTCTCGCACCTAAGGTAATGACCGAAGCAAAAGAATATTTTAAAAGACTAAATGCCTAAATCAGATGAAAGTAAAGGATAAAAACAAAGGCCACTTCCTGAAGTGGCCTTTGTTTTTATGAGCTTCGCTCATTACTAAATTCAATCGTTCTACTTATTGCCAGAATGTTCTGTCAAATCAACAACCCTCACTTCTACCCTTCTTCCTTCTTCTTTTGTTGAGGTTTGATCTTTGGTGGCTCCGTATCCTTTTGCTACAATTCTTCTCCGCACAATACCTTTGTGGTTAATGTAATCTAACACAGCGATCGCACGTTTATTAGAGAGTTCTCTGTTCAATTCTTCTGAGCCTTCTGCCGAAGCAAAACCGGATATTTCAATGCCAAGATCAGGTGACTTATTCAATTCTGCCAACACCACATCCAGTTGCGCATTGTATTGTGCTTTAAGATCACTCTTGCCGGCATCAAAATAGATTTTCGCTAACTTGGTAAGTGCAGTTTTATCGTAAGAAGATTTCTTGGGTTGCTCCTTCTGTTTCTTTGCTTCTTCTGTTACCTTAAAGGTAGGAAGCGAGAAGATGTTTTTGTCCTCAAATTTCTTTTGTTCAAACTTGCTTTCATCGCTCTCATCGTAGTAATAAGTGCGAACAGCTGATTCTATTTTTGAATTCTCGTTCTCATTAAAGTTAACTTTATCAACAGGGTCTTCCATGTTAATCAGGTCCACCAAATAGGCAATACCATCTTTGTCGGGCGCTGCCATTAAATCCAACATCATATCATACACATCTACATTGCCGCTTTTTACTAATTGCGATTCATGCGTTTTGCGAAGGTCTGTTTTTACATCTATGTCTGTATCATAAAAAGCATTCTTCACCTGAACTTCTTGTCCTACTACAACATCAAATTGCTTAATGGTACGCAAGAAGATTTGCTGATACAATTCATAGAAATAAGCCTGATTCGGTACATTAATATTAAGTGTGTACGGCAAGAATCCTTCTGATTCAATTACCATGTCGTAATCTTTTGCTGGCGGAAGAATGATCAGATAGTTTCCTGTTTCAGGATCTGGATCATAAACAAAATCAAGCTTCTTATTCGTGTCGTTGTCGATCAGATAAATCTTGGTAGGTATTGGCTTTCCGGTTTCAGCATTCAGAATTTTTCCTTTGATCATGGTCAATGGAATGTTGGCTGATTCCGGAGGCATATCAAGGTAATAGATGTCCTGACCTCCCTTGCCACCTTTTCTGTCGGATGAAAAGTAAGCTCGAGTTCCGTCAGCAATCAACGTAAAATAATTATCGTTAGCAGTCGTGTTTACGGGATAACCCATATTTTCCGGAGAAGTCCACTTATCGTTTACTAAGCGTGACACAAAAATATCGCGACCTCCCATTGAGTTATGTCCATCTGACGTAAAGAATAATGTCTTTTGATCAGGGTGAATAAAAGGGGCATCTTCATTTGCCTTCGAGTTAACATCAGGTCCCATGTTTACGGGTTGACTCCATGCGCCACCTGCAGACATCTGAGTTTTGTAAATATCTAAACCGCCCAGACCTCCTAAGCGGTCGCTGGCAAAGTAAATCGTCTTTCCATCGGGTGTAATACTTGCCGTTGATTCTAAATACTTAGGTGTATTAATAGAGGGTGTTATCAAACTTGGCTTTGACCAACCCTCACCTGCCTTATTGATTTGAAATAAACTTCCGGGATCAGTCGCACCACCCATGAAGATGAGCATCTTCATACCATCGGGTGAAATCCCGGCAGTCCCTACATTATAATCGTGAGCAATAACAACTTCCTTTGCCTCAGACCATGTTCCTTTATTATAAGAGATGAATATCTCTTCGATAAACTTATCTCCGGTACGAGTCTTCCCAGTATTGGGACGTAATGCAGTAAAGGCCATTACACTCTCATCAGCCGACACAACCGGATTATACTCTGTATATTTTGTGTTGATGATCTCTCCAAAATTATGCACAGTAAAATTACGAGGCACTGACATTAGCACTTGAGCATTATGACACGTCTTAATGGCTTCATCTGCCAACGTGATTGCTTTTTTATCGGCTTTGTTCGTTAGCTCTTTAAACTTTACAAAACTTGCCGTTGCCTTCGGGATGTTTTCGTCTTTCAAATAAAGGGTGCCAAGATCATAGTGAAGGGTGGTTGGTATCTCTTTTCCATTTTGAAGTGCGTATTCAAAATATGGAATGGCTTTTACCTGATCACTGAGATCGAACATCTTCTGATAACAGACTCCAGCCTTGTAATGCACAAGTGGATTCTTTTCTCCGCCCTGAATTACCTCCAGGAATTTCGGTAAGGCCTGATCATAGCTCTTAACGCTAAAATAATATTCTGCATCAGTAAGCGACTTGCTGCCCTGCGCAAAAAGTATGGAAACTGAAAACAGTAATCCAACGCTGAGTAAGTAGGTCTTTCTAATCATATCACGTTTATTTTAATTTCAATACTACAAATAATCTTTACGAAGTCTTTATTCATTCTTTCGTTGAACCTTACAGGCAAATCTTATCCAGCAAACTTGAGTAATGAACGCGAAATTGCCTGATCGCTTCACTCGAAAAATTGTACCACAAAACTAAGTCATTCCAAAATTACACCACTTTATAGGATTTAAATTGATTTCTGCCGAATTTTAGGGTATCGGGATAAGTCTATGAAAAGATTCTTACTAAAGATACTAGATGCACAACCAGGAGAAGGCGGCCGGGTGGCCATGCTTTTGGTCATAAGTTTTTTCATGGGGGTATTTCTCGCCACCATAAGTGTTGCTTCTCAATCACTGTTCTTACAACACTTCACAGATGAATTGGCGCTACCTAAGGCCTTATTGTATTCAGGTGTATTTGGTGTGATGGCAACCGCTATCTATAATTTTTTACAGAACAGAATTCCTTTCCCCGTCTTAGCCATTACAAGTCTGACTGTCATAACCGGTTTAACGGCCTTCATTGAATTTGGCGGAGGATTTTTCAGTGACCCTGAAGCAATATTCTTTCTTGGTTTTACATTAATTATACCCTTCACCTTTATTACCTACCTCGTTTTTTGGGGAGCATTTGGACGATTGTTTAATTTAAAACAATCGAAGAGGCTAGTCGGAGCAGTAGATCAGGGTGCCATGATCGCATCCTTTATTGCCTTCTTTTCCATACCTCAATTTTTGAAAGTGAAAGATGTTGAAACAGAGACTCTCTACACCATAAGCGTGATTAGCATCACCATATTTACACTCCTCTTTATTATTCTGTCCTTCTCCTATCTTTCTAAGGCACGCACCTTTGCGCAGGAAAAAATTCAGTATAAAAAGCTGACCGTTAAAGAGTTCTTTAAAAGCCGATACATCTTATTCATGTCTTTGTTTATTATATTCTCAACCATTGCCGTCAGTTTTGTAAACTATTCATTCCTTAAAGTTGCTCCTCTGGTTTATACACACACAGAGGAATTAACAAGCTTTATCAGTTACTTCGAATTAACCATTGTAATTTTTGGGTTATTGTTCGATGTATTCGCAACCGATAGAATTCTGGAGGCATATGGTATGCGGGTTGCATTGTTGTTAAGTCCCATTCTTCTGGGCTTCTTTACTATAACCGCACTTATACTCGGCTCTATCTTTGGGTATACGCCAGAAGGTAATAGCCTGTTTATATTTTTCTTTATCATCATTGCGGTGACTAGATTATTTGCCAGCTCTTTAAAAGATGCTCTGGACAATCCCACATTCAAATTCTACCTGCTACCAATTGAAGGAAGCATACGCATTGATGTTCAAACCAAAATCGAAGGTTTAGTTACGGCATTCGCGAGTGTAGTAGCCGGTGGACTGATCATTCTCATTATGAATGTAGACTTCTTCGATCTGATTTACATTACACTCTTTACGGTTCCATTAATTATCATGTGGCTTGCGGTCGTGAATCGCATGCACGGCAGCTATAAGAAAACGCTGGAGGAAACACTTGCCTTCAACAAGACCAAGATGAGCCGCAAAGCAGAGAAGGAATACACTATCAAAACCGTGTTAGAGAAAGAGGTCAATAGCTCTGCTGAAGAAAAAGCGATCTACGGATTGAAGTTGATGGAAAAACTTGAACCAGCACTGTTCGAAAACTCTGTCATTCGACTGGCCGATAGTAACTCTCCTGGCATTAGAGCTTTTGCTGAAGAGAAGATAAAAACACTGGAACTTCAGGGGGATGGAAAGAAATCAGACATTAGATCGTTAGCCGAAAAAGCCAGTTCCGAATCAGAAGACAGCGACTTGCTTTCTATATCTCCAGAAAAATTACTGAAGTTAAGCAAGTCAGTTAAACAGGCTGATCGCATTTTGGCTGGCAAGCTTCTACGTAAACTGATCAGCGCACGGACCATTTTTATTTTACTGGAACTACTGCGCGATGTTGATCCGAAAGTTCGGTTCGAAGCCCTCTTCACTGCTCGCAAAGTAAAGCGTCAGGAAACCTGGCCGGTATTGATTGAACTTCTCAACTCTCCTTCTTATAGTCACCTGGCTGCTTCCGCACTAAGAGAAGCTGGTGAATCGGTTCTGCCAACGTTAGAGTCAGCGTTTCATAAGTCAGGACAAAGCGATATGGTAATGTTACGCATTGTTCAAATTATGGGTCGTGTTGGAGGACGGTATGCGTTACAATTACTATGGAAGAAAGCAGACTACCCGGATAAGCGAATTGTAAAACAAATTCTTTACTCACTTCGCTACATCCATTATCGTGCAGAAGGTCGAGAAGCAAGGCATGTAATTGACCTGCTCGAAGCAGAGATGAGCAAGACCATTTGGAACCTTGCTGCTTTAGATGAACTTCCTGAAACCAATGAGTTCGTTCATTTGCGTGAAGCACTAAAGGAAGAAGTGGTTGAAAACTATGATCAGATTACCTTATTGCTTTCGATACTCTATGATCCTGAATCTATTCAGTTGGTAAGAGAGAATATCGAAACGGGAGATCCGGATAATATTGCCTTTGCTATGGAGTTGATGGATCTGTTTATTGATCCTGAACTAAAACCTAAGTTAGTTCCATTGTTGGATGATATGCCTATACCTGAAAAGTTGAAACATTTACAGGTATACTTTCCGCGTGAAAGCTACAACCCTATTCAGGTTATCAACTATATTCTCAATCGTGATTTCAATCAGAACAATCGCTGGACAAAGGCTTGTGCTGTTCACGCTTCCGCCTTTATTCCTGATTTTAGAATAAGTCGTGGATTGATTGCTCAGGTCTTTAATACTGACAGAGTTCTACAGGAAACGGCTGCGTGGGTGATCTATAATAAAGATCAAAAAGCGTATGAGACTATTGGCGAAAGAATACCTCAACGCGATAAAAAATTCATGGATTCAGCCATTGAAAAAAATCAACTTCTGGATGGTTTAGATGATGGATTTTTTCTAGGAATTGAAATGGTGATGTTCATTAAACAATCTCCCATCTTCAAAAACATTCATGGTTCATTACTAAGTGATCTGGCCGATAAAATTACGCCACTTGATCTTGATCGTGGTGAGTCTGTCCGATTCAATCCCGATGATCATAACACACCGATCTTCATTATTGCGCATGGAGACTTAAGCTTAAAGCATGATCAAAAAATACTATCCACCCTTAAAGCTGGTGATGTATTTGGCGATCTGTTTCAGAATGGACCAATCGTTCGTGCTAATGCATTAGAAGCAATTGAAAGGTCTGTTATTTTCAAAATAAACTTAATGGATTTCTATTTTGTAATGGCCAATCACCACGAACTGGTGCAAGGCCTTATTAAAAACATAACAGAAGAAAATAAACACTATTCATAACTAACAAATAAAGACCTCATGCAATTTGAAATTGATGTATTGATTGCTTTTGCCGACCGTGACAACGAACCGACCGCGAAGAACGAACCGGGCTGGGTATCGCAATTCAAGAAGTTTCTGGAGCTGATGCTGACACAAGTGTTGGGTGAGAAACCAAATGTATTGATCAAAGCGGATTATGATAATTTAGTTTCTCCTAAGCTTGACAATGTTGGAGTCTTTGTAGCGATATTATCAAAAGACTTCATTGAGTCTGGTAAGTGCCTTGACCATGTTGAATCATTTTACAAAGCAGTAGAGTCAACTTCGAAAAAGAAGAACCGGGCATTTAAAGTTTTTAAAACTCCACTCAGTGTCCAGGAGCAACCTCCACGCTTACGCGATTCTATTGGTTACGATATGTATCAACTCGATCCGGACTCTGGCGAAACAAAAGAATACACAGATTATTTTAGCACAGAAGCAGAACGTCAGTATTGGATGAAGATGGTTGACCTTGCTTATGACATTTACGAAACATTGCTCTACCTGAAAGACGATGCGGCCAGTGCAGAGGTGAAAAACATATACAAACGCAAAACCATTTACCTCGCTGAAACGGGTCACGATCTTTCCGTTCAACGAAACATCATTAAGCGCGAATTACAGCGTCATGGATATCAAGTGTTGCCCAATCATACGCTCCCGGGAAATGCAAGTGACTTGGAACGCACGGTAAGGAAAGAGTTAGATGAATCAGCTTTATCCATTCACTTAATAGGAAGTGCATATGGAGAAATTCCAGAAGGATCAGATCGTTCTGTTGTCGATATTCAAAATAAGTTGGCGGCTGAAAAAAGTTTACAAGCGAAAGAAAGAAAAGAAGAGTTTGGTCGATTGGTTTGGATCTCCCCTAACCTTACCCATGCCAGCGAAAAGCAAAAAGCATTTATTGAAAACATTAAGCGGGACGCTGAAGTACAGGAGGGCGCAGACATCCTGCAAACTTCACTTGAAGATTTCAAAAACATCATGCGTGAAGAATTAGTAGACGCAGGAGAAAAGAAACCTGTTGATGAAGGTGTTGGACACACTATCTATATGATGCACGATAAAGTAGATCGCGTAGCAGTAAGACCTCTTATTGATGTGATGGAAAAATCAGGATTCAATGTTTTGATACCGGATTATGAAGGTGAGTTATTGGAACTCCGTCAAAAACACATCAATAACTTAAAGAATCTGGATGGCGCCATTATTTATAAAGGCAACGTAAATGAACAATGGGTGCGCATGAAAGCACTCGATTTGTTGAAAGCCCCCGGCTTTGGAAGAAAGAAACCCATTCTGGCCAAAGCAATTTTTACAACACCCGGATCGAGCTTGAACAATGAAAGTTTTAGAAGCCAGAACCTGCGTGTTATTGAAGGTGATGCTGCAGCGTCCATTGAATCACTGAAATCATTTTTAAAAGAATTTAATACCTAATCATGAGTCAATTCATTGATGAAACAATAGTCGAAGTCAACAATCCCTTCCCGGGACTTCGACCTTTTAATATTGATGAGAGTCATCTCTTCTTTGGTCGCGAAGGTCAGAGTGATGAGGTACTACTCAAACTATCAAAGAGTCGATTTGTTGGTGTAATCGGTCCTTCAGGAAGCGGTAAATCATCTTTCATCTATTGCGGTGTAATGCCGATTTTATATGGAGGATTTCTTACGGATGCGAGTCCAAATTGGGAAGTAATTGTTACACGACCCGGTGGAGGTCCTATTGATAATTTAGCGGAAGCGTTATTAAAAAATAATCCGGAATACCTTAACTCAGAAGCCGAAGAAAAGAAAATAAAGCGCACCATCTTTTCAACCTTGTTGCGCAGTAGTTCACTTGGATTAGTGGAAGCCATTGAACAAACCCGGAAAGATGCTGATGTCAATTACCTTGTGCTGGTCGATCAGTTTGAAGAACTCTTTCGCTTTAAGGAGAGTCACAGTGCCAACTCAGTAAATGAAACCCTGGCGTTTGTAAATCTGTTAATGGAAGCTGTTAATTATCCGGATGCTCCCATTTACATTGCCATCACCATGCGTTCTGATTTTATTGGTGATTGCGCCCAATTCCCTGAACTCACACGAAAAATAAACGATAGCCATTATCTGATCCCTCAACTTACGCGTGATCAAAAACGAAATGCTATTGAAGGACCGGTTGCTGTTGGTGGAGCGAAGATTGCCCCGCGTTTAGTACAACAACTCTTAAATGATTTAGGTGATAATCCAGATCAACTTCCCATTCTCCAACACGCGCTTATGCGTACGTGGAGTTACTGGTCATCCTACCGTGATGTTGCTGAAGAGTCCGTTGACTTAAAGCATTATGAAGCCATCGGCACAATGACGGAGGCCTTATCCATGCACGCTAATGAAGCCTTCGATGAATTAACGGAAGATCAAAAACACATTTGCGAGATATTATTTAAAGCCATCACCGAAAAACGAGGTGAGAACTTTGGTATTCGCAGACCAACCAAACTAAATGAAATTGCGGCCATCGCAAGTGTATCGGAAGAGGACGTAGTGGCTGTAGTTGATAAATTCAGAGAACCTGGTCGATCTTTGTTAACACCAGCACATGGTATTAACATCGTTTCTAAATCCATGGTCGACATCTCACATGAGAGTTTGATGCGCATCTGGGTACGATTAAAAAATTGGGTTGATGATGAGGCTGATGCTGTGCAGATGTATACCCGTTTGGCAGAGGCAGCATCCATGTACCAGGTAGGAAAAGCCGGATTGTGGCGTCCACCTGATTTACAACTAGCCTTGAACTGGCAAGCGAAACACAAGCCTACTTTGGTTTGGGGACAACGTTACCATCCCGCTTTTGAGCGCACGCTTATTTTCCTGGAGTATTCAAAGAAAGAATGGGAAACCGAGCAGCGCATAAAAGAACAGGAGCAAAAAAACAAACTCAAGCGTGCACGTGTGTTTGGCATTGTAATGGCAACTGCTACTGTAATATCCATTCTATTTTTAGTTTATGCCATTTACGCTAAATCGATTGCCGATACGGCAACTGAACGCGCGATAGGATTGCAGAAAGAAGCAGAAAGATCAGAAGAGGCAGCAAAAAAATCTGAAGCAGAGGCAAAAATTGCCCGAGATAATGCTCAGCGAGATAGAGATGCTGCCGTTGCTGCACAAGAAGCAGAGGCAGAGGCAAAAATATTAGCACAGAAAAACGAATTATTAGCAAAGAAGAACGCGGAAGAAGCAAAACGTAATGCTATTACGGCAAGACAAAATGCTGATGAAGCGAACCGAAATGCTTTGGAAGCAAAAAGACAAGGTGAAATTGCAACCAAAAATGCTGCCGATGCTCAGCGTCAACGCTATCTCGCCATTGCAAAAGCTATGGCCGTGAAGTCAAAAGAACTAACCGACCCTGAGCAGGAAGCCCTTATTGCACAGCAAGCGTATAAGTTCAATACGCAGTATGATGGTTACATCTATGACAATGATATTTACAATGGTCTATATGCAGCGCTTAAAAACAATGACGATCCATTAACCAAAAGTTTAGAGGCCCATGATCGCGGTGCTGCCCGAACGCTCGTTACTCGTGTTTCGGCAAACCAGATTTTCTCTGGAGGAAGTGATGGGAAAATCTTCCGATGGACAGAAGAAAATAATCATTGGAAATCAGAAGTAATTGTTACCAGCACCGATTATCAATATTATTCTATCGCCATTAGTCCGGATGGAAACTGGCTTGCTGCCGCTGGGTTATTTCCAAGCAATGAAGCGAATAACTATGTAGAGCTCTATGATCTGAATGATCTAAAGGCGGCCCCGAAAAAAATAAGAGGTTATACTTATGCCATTGAGAATGTCAGTTTCACTCCCGATAGCAAAGGATTTTATGCCCGTGATAATTCTGGAAAGAGCATTAAGTATTCTGATTTAACATCCAGCAAAGAAGTCATAAAGGCTCCTGTAAAAATAAACGCCATTGATCTGAGTGCCGATGGAAACAAAATTGCCGGTGCGGGTGAAAACGGAAGTCTTTATGTATGGGATGTTCAGGTTAATTTTTCCGTTAAGGAGATTAAAGACTTGGGCCAGCATCTTACTTCGGTTACCATTGCGCCAGAAGGTAGAAGAATTGTGGTGGGTGATAACACAGGCCTTTTGAAAATATATGATAATCAAACTGGTTTTGTTATTCGCACCTTACCTGGTCACGAATCATCTATAGAAGAGATTCAGTTCAATCATGCCGGAACGTTTATGGCTAGCGCCAGCAAAGACAAAACGGTTCGCCTCTGGAATATGAATCGATTAAAAGAGCAACCTATCAAATTGAGTGATCACCGCGATTGGGTTTGGAGTGTTGCCTTCACACCAGATGATGAGCAACTTCTCGCCAGTGTTCACAGCTCAACTGAAACAGTTAAAGGTGTTGAACACACTATTCATGCGTGGCCAACAAAAATTCCGAGCATGGCCAGCATTTTATGTGGTGATGTAAAACGCAACATGAATAAAGATGAGTGGGAAACGTATGTAGGCGATGACTTGCCCTACGAACAGACCTGTGCTGACATCCTGCCCAATAATAACTAATGAAGAATGAAAAAACTTTTACCCTCTCTCCTCTTTCTATTTTTATCCGCAACCAGTTATGCCCAGCTTACCTCTGGAGCGCAAACCTTGCGTCTTGCCCGTGCTACCTATGAACAGGGCAGACTGCATGAGATCCCCTCTATCTTAGAAGGTTTCTTACCCAAATTTAATAAGCAGGAAAAAGTAGAAGCGTATAAACTGCTTACCCTCTCCTACATCTATTTAGAAGAACCTGAGAAAGCAGATAACGCTATGCTTAACCTGTTAAGAACAGATCATTACTTCGAAATAAATTTAAAAGATGATCCTGCAGAATTTATTTCATTGTATAGAACATTTCGCACCGATCCAATCTATCGCATTGGGGCTAAAGTTGGTGCAAATGCCACGCAGCCCAACGTAAAAAGTTACTTACCCTCTAATGATGGCACAAGTAAATACGATTTAGGAATCGGATTTCAGAGCGGTTTGGTTGGCGAATATCCTATAGCAAAGAATCTTGTGCTCAGTGCTGAGCTCAACCTTCAATTAAAATCCTTTAACTACGAAAATAAAGTTACCAAAACGGATTTTAGCAATGGAGAAACGCTTGTGTATACTACAGAAGGAAAAGAGAAACAGACCTGGATTTCAATTCCCATCTCTGTCCAATATGCCTTTCTAAAAAAGAGTAAACTCAATCCTTACATTGGCTTAGGTGTCTCCGCAGATTATCTAACAAAGGCAACCAACACTTTTTCTCGTTCTAAAATAGATAGAAGTTCCTATGATGAACAATCGGAAAATATAACCATTCAGAGAAACCGATTTAATTTTAATGCATTGGCCTCGGCAGGTGTAAAAGTTAAAGTGCCGAATGGCTTTGCTGTAGCGGAGGTTCGCTATAGTTATGGCCTCGCCACCATTACAAATTCAGAAAATCTTTACGACCTCTATTTAAAATCCATCCCAACCGATGGTTATGTAGACGCTCTTTTTTCTATCAATTCAGTAAGCTTCACCGTTGGGTATGTTTACAATGTTTTTAATCCTAAAAAGCGTACGCGCAAATGAAGAAGCTCTCTTTTTTATTAATTGGACTGATCTGCCTGGCCTTCCAGAATTGCCAAAATCTGGAAGATGCTCCGATCGAAAACCGAAACACCTTTATGCATTTTTATGAAGGTGGTAATAGCTATGTGGCCTCAGCTGCAGAGATTACTTCTGACGGATTCATTATTGTTGGAACGATTTTAATAACCGGAGATAAACCCGACTCAAAAATGGTGATCATTAAGGTCGATCAATTCGGTCAACCTGTATGGGAAGAGAAAGAAACTATTATCTCGGGAGGCTCTGCCAGCAGTATAATGGAAACCGCTAATGGTTACATCGTTTTAGGAGACAGTATTCAAATCAATCCAACATCCGAAAAGATTTCAGATTTGGTAAACAACTGGTCGCGTATGGTAACCCTAAACTCTGACGGTGAAGTGCAAACGGATAAATCATTCGCCTTATGGAAAGATGATCCAGCTGACACCGTGGACATTCACATTGACTTTCATGCCAAAGCGATCACAAAAGATAATCAGGGGAATCTGATCACGCTGGGAAGTTTCCGCATTCCTGGATCAACTGAAAATTCATTTATTGCAGCGCTCAATCCAACCACGCTCGATACAATATGGACAAAACAATACAACTACATTGATCGGAATTACACTCTGGCTAGTGGGGTGCACTATAATAACTCCGGCAATATTCTCTGGGGCTCATCTCTTACGATAAGCCAAGGCTCATTAACACGTGGGTACATAACGATACCCGTTGTAAAAGACAGCTCTACTTTTGTGAATAGCAATTACTACGGGGAGATTAGTGACCGGTCATTTATTGTAAGTGATCTTCGTCCGGCTGCCATTGGTTATTGCGCCATTGGTACAACATCTCAAGCAGACGGCACGAAAGCAAATATGTTTTTTATCCGGGTCGATGAAAGCGGCAACTTCAAGCCAGGTTCTGCACGATATTTTGATGGTATTAATTCAGCAAATAATGAAGCATTAAATGACTCAACAGTTTCGGTTAGTGAAGACACTGGCGATGCTATTACTTCAACAAAAGATGGTGGTTATTTATTAGGAGGAACACTGACCACAACACCTCAACGTGGAAATGGAGGAAAAGACATTTGGCTCATACGATTAGATGCCAGTGGAAATGTTTTGTGGAATAAAATCATTGGCGGTTCAACAGATGAAACGATTGCCTCCATTCGCGAAACAAGTGATGGTGGCTTTTTGATTTGTGGATCTAAATCTTTGGGAGGGCTATCTTCCATCATGTTGATTAAAACAGATAAGAACGGGGAATTAAGAAATTAAGTCGCATGAAGAAATCATTACCAAAATTCGTTAACTACCTATCGCTAACTTGTTTCTTACTACTAGCGACTACAATTTTTTCGTGGGCTCAACCAACTTTTACATCAGTGCCAGCGGGTGGTGCCACGGGTGTAAATCAAAGTGGTGATATTGTATTAACCTTTAGTGAGGCAATTCGAGATTCATCTCCTGGAAACGCAACCCTTACTGACTCCGGCCCTGATGCAATTGATAATCATATTACATTGAAGATTACGGATGGTTCAGGCGCGAATATACCTTTTGATGCAACTATAAATGGAGGCAAGACAGTAGTGACCATTAATCCTTCTGGTGACCTACCCTCTAATGCCATTATTTTCGTTGCGGTAGCCAATGTTGAAGCTATCTCGAATGACAATGATATCACCCCTAACCCAACAACCTTTACGTTTACTGTTGCCGATTATGTAACACCAACTATAACATTCAACCCTACTGCCAGCGCTGTTAACGTGGCCGTTGCAAGCAACCTTGTTATTAGTTTTGATGAAGCCATACGAAATATCAATGACTCTGATATTGATAATGCAAATGTTGGAAGTTTATTAACGCTAAAACTAACAAATGCTGGTGGTGCTGATGTGCCCTTCACAGCCACTATAAATGCCGGGGATGATCAAATAACAATTGATCCAACATCAAACCTTAATCCAGACCAGGTTTATTATCTTAACATAGCACCTGTTGAGGATGCTTCGAATAATGCAACCGCTGCAGCGAACATTACTTTTACAACAATTGATACCCAACCTCCAGTTCCCACCTTCAATCCGTTAAACGGTGCTACAGGGGTTGTTGAAACCAACAACATTGTCATCAATTTCAATGAAGCCATTCGCAGAGCGTCTGATGATTTCGATATGGGCAACACATCTATTGATGGTAGAATAACATTAAAGATTACGGATGCTTCTGGAGCGAACATCCCCTTTGATGCTACGATTAATGGAAGTGATGATCAGGTCACGATTGATCCAACTTCAGCATTGCCAGGTAACACAATAATTTATGTTGCTATTACTGGAGTTGAAGATGACAATGACAATTTGATTAATCCTGATCCAGCCAGCATTACGTTTACAACTGGTGATACACAACCGCCTGCGCTTACATTCAATCCCGCGAATAGCGCAACAGGCATATCTGTATCCTCTAACTTAACAATAACATTTAATGAAGCGATTCGTAATTTGGATAACAGCCCAATCTCTGCTGCAAACCTTCTTACTTTAGTGAACTTTAAATTGACAAATGCTGGAGGTGTTGATGTTCCGTTTACTGCAAGCATCGATGGCACGAATACTATTGTTACCATTGATCCCTCATCCAATCTTACCGGTAATCAAGTTTACTTCTTGCGAATGAATCCAATAGAAGATGGTGTGGACAATGCAACCAGTGCCCAGAGTATAACTTTTACAAGTGAAGCTCCTCCCTCGTTCGATCCTGGTCCATTTTCACCAAGCACAACTTGTGTTGGTAATAACATTGTTATCAGTGGAAATAATTTTGGTGTAGCAATTCCAACCGTTACAGTAAATGGCACCTCTACTACCCCAGCCGAAATTATTGCTCATACGAACACCTCCATTACGTTTAAGACCCTTGCAGGGATGGCTGGCAGTAGCAACACTGTTACTGTACTGAATAACACCAATGGACTTAGCAGAACATCAGTAAGTACAGTAACAATAAATCCTGCCATTGCCTTAAGCTTGCCCATATCAGCAAATCCGCCTTCGCCTGCAGTAAACGAGAATTATGATATTGATGTAGATAACACTCAGAACTGGGTGAACTATGCTATTCGTGAATTACCAGGAGCCTTTGGTGGAACGACAGCTGGAACAGGGGGTACAATAAGTTTTGGCGCTTATAACCACGGAACAGACGGAACGTATCAATATGAAGTGCGTGCGACTTCTTCTGGTTGTACTCAACAAATTTACTCCGCTTCCATTGCTATTGCTGCTCTTACTGCGAATGCGGGACCTGATCAGACTATCTGTGCTGGCGATAGCGTCATTTTAGGAGGTAGCCCAACAGCAGCAGGAGGTACTGGTTTCTTTAGTGTAAAGTGGTATAGGCTTCCATCAAATTCTTTTGTCAGTTCATCATCAAACCCTGTACTTAAACCTACCAGCACCACTTCCTATAGAGTTGTGGTTAATGATAGTCCTTCCAGTTCAAAGGCTGACACGGTAACTGTTACTGTTAACACACCTACTAATGTTAGTCAATTGGAAATTATTTTAACCCCGGATAAACCAAACAATACGTATCAAAAAGAAGATACAGATCCCGTGATTCTCACTTTTAAAGTCGGTGCCGCTCCAGGAACATTTATAGGTAGCACGCATTTCGAGGGACCAGGGGTAAACACAAACGGCTCACCTAAATACTTTTATCCAAATGCAGCAAATTCAGGAACAAATCAGATTGATCTTTACTATGAAAATTTAGCCGGGTGTATTACAAAAGACTCAATCTTTGTTTTTGTAAGAGATAAGAATCTTTTTGTAAGCGGATTAAGTGAACAATATTGCAGAGAAAATAGCAATGAAGATCTAACCATTAATACGCCTGTAATAGTACAGCCCTTTGGGTTTACGTTCTGTTTTTTTGGCCCTTGTACGGATTACACTTTCATTCAAGGAAGAAGATATATTTATACGAACAGGACAAGATTACAAAATAGCCCGACTCTCAATGATTCAATTACCGACCCAACTATTTTCTCCTACACCGGTATTGACTTAAATCTAAATACAGATAAACTAACGCAGGGAACTAAGCAATTCGAAATTTACTATCGAGTTGAACTTCTTAATTACAGTAGCTCACCACCGGGTTTTGTTGTCGATCCCTTTTCTACACCCTTTCAAGAAGTTGTTACAGTACCATTTGATGTTATAGACAAGCCTGTTGTTTTCGAAAAAATGAAGGACGTTGTTTGTGAAAATGAGCCCGCATTTATATTGGATGTATTTCCTATAGGAGGTGACTTTACACTTAACGGTTCTCCTTCAACCAATACCTTTAACCCAGGAACTGTAGGTCTGCCTAATTCAAACAATGTAGTTTACACCTACACTGATCCTCAAACAACTTGTTTTAATTCTGTCAGCAATACCATTACAATAAACCGATTGCCAACCATAGTCGATCTTGATTTTAAGAATGGGTGCGTAGGCGATATTATTGATTTCACTCCGGTGTTTACAAATCCAACGAACATTCCTTTCAAATATGGATGGGACGTAGATGGATTCGATGGAATTGATATCAATCTTCCTGATAATACACCAGTCACCAGTCAACGATCATACAATGTCGCATCCAACTATCCAATTAAATTACAACTGATTACAGATGCAGGTTGTATAAAAGAAAGATCTGAAGCCTTAACAATAGGTCAAGTTCCGGATTTAAAAATATTATGGGCAAATGTTTGTGATGGTGACAATACCCGATTTTCTATTAAGTCAACTTTTTTCAAAAACACGCTTGCAGATGTTGATAGCTTAAACTGGGATTTTGGTGATGGTGTAATCGTCAAAAGGAAATCTCCGGTATTTACGGATAGTGTTGTTCAGCACTTGTACGCAACCACAGATTATTTTCCTTCAACGGTAACAATAGTAACTGATCTCAATTGCAAAAAGACAGATTCTGTTTTGGTATTTAAAGTAGCCAAAACCGGTGTGATTGGTGTTAATGAATATATGGAGGATTTCAATGATGCTGCTTTTGAAACACAAGCATGGAAGTCGGGAGGAACAAATACTTCATGGGCCTGGGGCACTCCTACCGGGCCGCTCATAAGTGATGATAGTTCTCCCGGAAATGGAAAGGCATGGGTAACCAACTTATCTGGAATCTATAATGCCAATGAAGACTCATGGGTACACAGCCCCTGCTTTAATCTCACTCAAATTCAACGACCAGTCTTATCTTTTGATTTTCGTTCCTTAACACGAGAAGGTGTTGATGGAGCTGTGTTACAATACAATACAAAAAACACCACCAACAAAGAATCCGACTGGAAAAAAGTCGGCAGCGTTGGGGATGGAAAAAATTGGTATAATCGAATTGCTATTGGAGCAAATCCAGGCAATCAAACTTTATTGCAAACCGGCTGGACAGGATTAATCGACTCTGCTCAATGGCGAACAGCAACAATTCCTTTAGATGATATTCTTGCTACCATACCTCTGGCAGAAAGAAATACGATCAGATTCCGTTTCGCTTTTGCTAGTTCAGACTTCGCTCCCGATGCGGAAGGGTTTGCATTCGATAATTTTAAGATTTCGCAACGTGACAGATTAGTGCTACTTGAGCAATTTACAAACAGTGGTGGAGCAAATACTGCTGGAGAACCAAATAAAGTAGCTAATCAGACCATCAATACTTTTTTAACGAATTCTTCAGGAGAAGCAGTTAAACTTGAATATCACCTTGGTTTAGGTGGTCCTAATGAAGATCCAATTTATATGGATAATAGCACCGATGCCAATGCTCGCGCTGCCTACTATGGTGTTACCTCCACACCTTTCACTTTAATAGATGCGCGATATGGAACCTTTGCAAGCATTTTTTCTGAACAGAAACTGGAGACCGCTGCTGTATCGATCGACACAATCATTACAGCAAATACTCCAAGCGACAAACTAAATATAGAAGTTCGATTTACCGCCAGAGAGAATCTCATTCGAAACAGTGTACTTCATATTGCCGTTGTCGAAAAAGAAATTCTTGATTTAAATGCACTCGGAACAAATGGAGAAACCTCTTTCAAATACGTGGTTAAAAAGTTGTTACCCGATGCAACAGGAACATTATTTAATTCTGCGATTCTGGATGGTACTTCTAAAACCGTTAGTGTTTCATGGTCACCAGAAGCTTATCGCTTAGATAGTTTAGCCATTATTGCATTTGTTCAAAATCAAGACACAAAAGAAATCTATCAGGCAAGGATTTTAAAAAAACCTACCTACATTCCTCCAGCTAATTTAATCACAGGTACTGAACCAAGCCTGGCAGATCAAATTACTATATATCCCAACCCAGCTAAAGATGAAGTAAACATTGAACTACCGAGATCATATGCCAAGTCATTCCCTGTAAAAATGGTTGATGCTTTTGGCAGGGAAGTTTACAATGCATCATTTAATATCGGTGAGCAAAAGAAAACGGTGAAGACAAGTGAATTTGCTTCTGGTGTTTATATTATTCAAATCAAGTCTACTACGGGAGAAGTGGTTAGAAAGAAAGTAATCATCTCCAACTAAAATTTTAAAACAATACACATAAAAAAAGCCGAGATCGATCTCGGCTTTTTTTATGTGTATTGTTGAGCCTCCATTTAACGTGATGACGCAACGAAATCTACTTAATTTACTCGTCCCTCAGAGTATTCACCGGATTCATAGAAGCTGCACTAAACACTTTGTAGCCAATGGCCAGTGCTGATATTAAGAATAATGCTATGATGGAAATGATAAATGTTAGACTGGTTGTCGCTTGATAATAATCCCAAATGCTATCCATCAATCCATCCACAGCATAATAACTTAAGGCTGAACCAAGGACTGAAGCAATTAAAAGTATGATGATAAACTCCGTGTTGATAATACGGGTGATGTTCGATACTGATGCTCCCAATACTTTACGCACGCCTATCTCTTTCATCTTCTTAATAATGTTCAGAGAAACCAGTGAGAACAAACCCGTTGCCGACATCAGCATGGCCACAATACCGAAGAACACAAACATTTTCACAATGTTGTTATTGACGGTGGTGGCTTCAGTCATACTTTCATTCAGGTAGCGACCATTATACAACTTGTTAGGAAAAGTTTGTTTCCATTCCTTTTCCATAAACGAGTTGACTGCAATAAGTTTGTCGGCAGGCGCATTCACAATAACGTGAGAATATTTTTTGGGCCCTGCATATCGAATCATTAAAGGATCCATCTCACGCCACAAACCATTCGTGTAAACATTTTTGATTACGCCTATTACATAAAGCTTCACCGTGTCCATCCAGATGATCTCTTTTCCAATAGGTTTGTCCCAGCCTAAATCCTTTGCTAGTTTTTCAGTTACGATAATGGATTCCTTTTTATCAGTCTCGGAGTCTTTTGCAAAGTCGCGACCTTCCACCAAGTCAAGATCCATAGTTTTCACATAATCGTCACCAACGTTTATAATATCCACTTCAAGTTGTTTTGATTCATACTTTATTGGATCATTATAGCCTGACGAAAAAATACTGTGTTCTGAACCGGCTATAGAAGCAATGTCTTTATTCGCCAACAAAGCATTTCGGTACGTTTCGAATTCATTTTGATTGCTTACATAGGCAATGATCACACCGTGTTGATCAAAGCCCAGATCAAAATCGCGTTGATAGTTTGAGTTCTGATAAAATGCAATTGCAAAAATGATGGCCGTTAGAGAGATCGCATATTGAAGCGCCAGTAAAACGCGCGTGAATATATTCGTACCACCAAACTTGAGAGTACCTTTCAAGATACTCACCGGTTCAAAATTGCTGATGTAAAATGCTGGATAACTTCCTGCCATTAATCCTGTGAATGTTAGTATGCTAACAAGGAAAATGAAGAATGCTGGTCGATCAAAGTAATGCGAGCTCAGTTTCATCTCAACCCACAAAGCGTTCCAGGCAGAAAGCAAAATTTCTCCAAAGAGCAATCCAACCAGTAAGGCCATGAAACAGATGAACATGGTCTCACCAATAAATTGAGCGATCAATTGACCACGCATAGAACCCATTACCTTTCGGATACCAATTTCTTTTAGTCTTCTTGAAGATATTGATATGGATGTATTCGTCATGTTAAAGCAGGCGATCAACAGTACCAATCCTGCCATGATGATAGGAGAAATGACAGCCGCAGACGGACTGGACCTATTCGTCCATGAATTGGTGTCGTTTGATTCATCACGACTCGCCATGCCTACAAAAGGATCAAGTACAAATTCCTTGATGAGAAAATCCTCTCTTACCTTATTATTGTTCTCAGTGTAAACCTGGATTTGTTTATGGACTGCTTCTACCCTGTTTGGATCGGTAATTTGAACAAAAAGTGTGTTTCGATTCTTCCATGAGTCTTCCGTAAAATCATCCGTGGCGTCATCAAAAACATTATCATATTGCATGTATGCGTCTTCTCCAAAACTTGAATTGGAAGGTTGTTTTTTAAACACACCCCCCACGACTACTTCCTTTAAATTCTCAGATAGAACTTGTCCGATTTGCTTTCCTAAAACATCCGTAGAGCCGAAAAGCCTGATGGCCATTTCATCGCTTATAAAAACATTCAATTTCTCATTCAATCCTGAAGGCTGCCCGGATAATAGATCAAATGAAAACACATTAAAAAAATCTTTATCGACATAAGCTACTCTGGTTTCAAAAAGATTATCCTTCACTTTAAAATTGGAGTATGACCAGGACATTCTCACCACATTATTCACATCCGGAACATTTTGTTTAATGGTGGCGCCTAATGGCAAAGGAACATATCCATAAAGTGTGCTTACTTTTTCAAACTCACGAATAGAACTTACGCGATAAATATTGGCAGCATTCTTATGATGATGATCAAACTGAGCATCGAACTCCCAATTAAAATAAGCCACAATACAACAGCCAATACTAATGGCCATACCTAGAATGTTAATGGTGATGAAGAGCTTATTCTTCTTCATGCTTCGTAAAGTGATGAGGAGGTAATTTTTGAGCATAAAACGTGAGGGTTAATTCTATTTTACAGGACAGGTACAATAACCAATAGTTGCATAAAACCAATAAATATACCAATGAGAAAAGGTGTAATACGTACAAATAACGGATGCTGTGCAGGAATCATTGTTCGATGTCGAACAATCTTGTGTTCAATTTTAACAAAAAAAAAGCTGTTTCAAAAATGAATTTGAAACAGCTTCTTCTGTGTTTATATCAATTCCATTAGATATGGAATTGCTCTTTGATATTCTCCGTAACCACTTTACCATCGAATAAGTTGATGATACGGTGTGCATAGTTTGCATCGTAAGGTGAGTGAGTTACCATAATGATGGTGGTTCCTTCCTCATTCAATTGAGACAATAATTTCATTACTTCTTCGCCATTGGCAGAATCCAGGTTACCAGTAGGCTCATCGGCAAGTATTACTTTTGGTTTCGCTACGATAGCACGCGAGATCGCAACACGTTGTTGCTGTCCACCTGATAATTGTTGAGGGAAGTGATTTCTGCGGTGCATAATGTTCATACGTTCCAACACTTCTTCAACGCGAGTTTTGCGCTCAGCGGCAGGAACCTTCATATATAATAACGGAAGCTCAACATTTTCAAATACAGTAAGCTCATCAATCAAGTTAAAGCTCTGGAACACAAAACCGATTGAGCCTTTACGCAATTGTGCGCGCTGACGCTCTGAATATTGTGCTACTTCATTTTCACCAAAATGATATTCTCCACCGGATGGGTTATCCAACAAACCCAAAATATTTAACAAGGTTGATTTTCCACAACCCGATGGGCCCATAATGGCCACAAACTCTCCCTCTTTAATGTCAAGATTGATATTGTTGAGGGCTGTTGTTTCTACTTCCTCAGTCGTGTAGACTTTTTCTAGATTCTTTAATTTGATCATGGGATAAGGATTTATAATTACAGTTTTAGGATGTTTATTCTATTGATTTAGTTTTAGACGTAGTAATGCTTCTTTTTGTTACTGTTGATTAGTTTAATACCAATACCTCGTTGTTTCCAAAGTTCTCATACGATGACGTAATTACTTTGTCTCCAGGCTTCAAACCTTCTAACACTTCAAAGTTCTCAGTGTTCTTACGACCTAATTTTAACTCTCTTTTTACAGCTTTATTGTCGCCTTCCAATACAAATACCCAATTGCCACCGGTGTCTTTGTAGAATCCACCAACAGGCAAGAGCAATTCCTCTGACGATTGGCCCAACTCAATCCGTAAACGTAGAGACTGTCCTCTGCGAATACCATCCGGGTTTGCGCCAATAAAATTCATATCGACTTCAAACCTCCCGTTTTGTATGGTTGGATAAATGTAGGCAATCTGTAATTCATACTCCTTGTTGGCGATTGTTGTGGTTGCATGCAAACCCGTTGTTATGCGGGGCAAATACAATTCATCAATGGGAACCCGAACTTTGTAGCTTCCCAATATATCGATCTGCCCTAAGCGTTGTCCTTGAACAACGTTTTGCCCAGCGTCCAATTGTGGTCTGGAAAGTTGACCATCGAGAGGAGCGCGAATAACAAGGTTATCTAAAATTCTACCTACACCATCAAGACTTTGAAGAAGCTTCTTTTCAGATCGGTCCAGTTGTTCCATCTGGCGAAACCTATCTACTGAATCAAGCTTATATGCAGCATAGGTAATCTGTTGGCGTTTAACATTCATCAAATAATCAGCCTGCGTTTTTTCAAATTCTTGTTTTGAAATCAATTTCTTTTCATACAGTTTTTTCTGACGATCATATTGAGGTGTTAGAACGGCCAATGCGTTTTCAATGGTCACTAAACTTTCTTGTTGACGCAAAGCATTTTGCGTGATCTGAAGTCTCGTTTCTCTACCCCTGTTTATACTTTGAGTCAAATTCGATTCTTGATCTAAGACACTAATCTCTCTGTTAAGGTTGCTTAATTCCAAAATAATATCTCCTGTCTTTAACATCGCGCCACTCTCTGCCACAACGCGTTTTATGGCTCCACCTTCAACCGCATCCAGATAAACTGTGCGGCTTGGTTCTACTGTTCCTGTCTGAGGAATGAATTCCTGAAACACACCACGCTTTACTTCAGAGATGGTAATCTTATCTTTCTCAATTTTTAAAGTCTGACGTCTGTCAGAAAAAAATATTTGATAACCGATAAACCCAACCAAGAGTGCGCCACCTCCATAGGTAGCAATCCGTTTCAAAGTCCAGTACTTCTTTGCGATCTTCTTATCCATTATCCTTAGCTATTACCTGTTATTTTTAAATACGTTACACTGATGCATAATCTTTCATCATACATTCAGACTCGTCCCTAAAGCCAACAAGTATGCCAAGCGTCTTAAAGCTTGTTTTAAGCTTCAATAGGCATTAATTCAGTATGGTGTTCGTTCACATGTGAACGTGTGTGTCCGGATGCGAACGTAAAATTTCCTTGAAGTATGAGGCTAAATACTATTTTTGAGCCGGAAAGGCACTGTATTGCTTTCGGTACACACTTTGCCCGCTTTCGAACTGTTCAAAGTCAGTAAAACAATAAGCTTTGAGCCTGAACCTTAAACTTTAAAACCGAATGTCCGAATCCAAGCAAGGCAAAATCCTCATCGTTGACGATAATGAAGACCTGTTAAAAGCCGCTAAGATGCATCTGAAGCGTCACTTCGCACAAGTTGATATAGAGAAGAATCCAGCAGCCATTCCCGCCTTAATGAACCAGGAAGATTACGATGTCATTCTGCTGGATATGAATTTTACAAAAGATGTTAGCAGTGGTAGTGAAGGGTATTATTGGCTGGAGCGTATTTTACAAATTGATCCATCTTCTGTTGTTGTTCTTATCACTGCTTACGGTGATATTCAGATGGCGGTAAAAGCAATCAAAGCAGGTGCTACTGATTTTGTATTGAAGCCTTGGGAGAACGAAAAGCTATTAGCTACACTTTATTCCGCTATGCGGTTACGCGAATCTCGGAATGTAATTGAAGTGCTGAAAAGTAAAAATCATGAAATCAATCAAGCGTTAAATGATCGATATAGTGAGATCATCGGACAAAGCACTTCGATGCAGAAAATATTTCAAACGATCGATCGCGTTGCAAAGACGGATGCTAATGTGTTGATCTTGGGAGAGAATGGAACTGGAAAAGAATTAATCGCTCGCGCAATTCATAAAAATTCAATTCGTAAAAATGAAAACTTTGTGAGTGTCGATCTCGGTTCAATAACCGAAACACTTTTTGAAAGCGAACTCTTTGGTCATAAGAAAGGATCTTTTACCGATGCTAAAGAAGATCGTGCGGGTAGATTTGAGTTAGCAAACAATGGGACGATCTTCCTTGATGAAATCGGCAATCTTTCCATGCCTTTACAGGCCAAACTGCTTACGGTTATTCAAAATCGAAGAGTGAGTCGCGTGGGTGCAAATAAAGATATTAACCTTGATATCCGTTTAATATGCGCAACGAATCTCCCACTCTATGAGATGGTGAAAGAAAACCGCTTTCGTCAGGATTTACTTTATCGCATCAACACAATTGAAATTGAAATACCTCCACTACGTGACCGCTTTGAAGATATACCTCTCCTATCCAATCATTTTTTGAAACATTATGCGGGCAAGTATGAGAAGAGCGTCAACAAGATTAGTGAAGGTGCTTTATCCAGAATGCACAAGCATACCTGGCCAGGAAATATTCGTGAACTACAACATGCTATTGAACGTGCTGTTATCCTAAGTTCAGGAAATGTGCTTCAACCAGAAGATTTCAATTTCAACGTATCGCCAACAAAAGAAGAAGGTCAACTTAACCTGGAGCAATACAATTTGGAGGAAGTAGAAAAACTTCTGATTCGCAAAGTATTGAAGAAATATAACGGCAACATAACACAAGCAGCTTCAGAACTTGGGCTTACGAGGTCATCCCTGTATAGAAGATTGGAGAAGTATGGACTGTAGCATCGTTTCAAGTTTAGGGTTCATCGTTAAAGCTTTGACGTTTGATGTACATCTTCATGATGTTAATTCTCGTTAACGAATCATCAAATTACCAAATCAATGAATCAATACCCTACATTTGCATCTAATCCCTTGCTGTCTTGAATCTAGGATTTAATGATTTTCGTGCACGTGCCATACTCAGAGTTGTCTTATTGGGGCTAACCTTGTCAGCACTCATGTACATGATCACCCGATCGAACATGATTTTCGCTGCTGCACTAACGGGTCTGATTATCATTTTTCAATTGGCTGAACTGTTTCGGTTTGTCAGTCAGACGAATCGAAAGCTTACACGATTTTTAGAATCCATAAAGTATTCTGATTTTATTTCGGGTTTTGCTAACGATAATAAACTCGGGACTAGCTTTAGAAATTTAAACACAGCTTTCAACGAGGTGTTAGAAGCCTTTCGAAAAGCGCGTTCTGAAAAAGAAGAACACTGGCAATACCTTAATTCCGTTGTTCAACAAGTTCGCACTGGTATTTTATCGTTCGACACAGAAGGTAATGTTCAATTAGTAAATGCGAATGCCAGAAAGTTTATGGGCGTTGTTGGAATTAAAAATATCCGTGAATTGATAAATATTAATCCAAAACTCTATCACTCTATCAATAGTGTCGAACCCGGAAAGGGCGAACTGTATAAGGGTAATAACGAGTTGTATTTAACCGTGCAAGCTACTGAGCTACGCATTCGCGGAATTGATGTAAAGCTGGTAACCATGCAAAACATTCAGCCTGAGTTACAACAACAAGAACTGGAAGCCTGGCAAAATCTTACGCGTGTGTTGCGTCATGAAATTATGAATTCAATCACGCCCATTTCTTCACTTACCTCTACTCTACGTGAAATTCTGGATAAGGAGATGGAGAAAAAAGGAAATCATTTCGAACTTCAACAAGAAGGTGCTGATGATTTACGTGAAGGGCTTAGCACGATTGAGAACAGAAGCAAAGGTTTAATTAAATTCATTGATGCCTATCGGGAATACACTTCGCTTCCTAAACCCGTAATCACCAGCGTACGCTTAAAAGATCTGATTGAAAAAGTAGCTCAACTTCTAAAAACAGATTTAAAGAAAACACATATTGACTTTCATTATGAATGCAGTTCTGAATACCTAACCATTCAGGCGGATGCTGAAATGATTGAACAGGTTCTCATCAATTTGTTAAAGAATGCTGTTGAAGCGTTATCTGAAACAGAGAAACCAATTCTCAGGCTCATCGGAAGGTATGATGAAAATGTGGTGAAGATTGAAGTGATCGACAATGGATCAGGAATTATCAAAGAAGCGATTGATCAGATTTTTGTTCCGTTCTATACTACCAAACGCACTGGCTCAGGTATTGGATTAAGTCTTTCAAGGCAAATTATGCAAATGCATAATGGCTCAATTAATGTTGAATCCGAACCTGATGTAAAAACTATTTTTACGCTTCGCTTTTAATTTTTTTTATTCCGTTAAGAACATTGCTGACATCCTCTTTGTTTCATATTAAAATGAAATTCTATGGCAACGATCAGCATTGAACTCATCCAGGCGCTGCGTAACGCTGCAAAGAAAATTGAAGCGAGCAATCAATACCAATGGGGCCACATGGGTTTGTGTAACTGTGGTTTTCTGGCACAGGAAATTACCAATTTAAGAAAAGAAGAAATTCATACGAGTGCTATGCAGCGTTATGGTGATTGGAATGAACAACTGAATGATTATTGTCCCACAAGTGGTTTACCAATGGATAATTTGATTTCAGCAATGCTTGACTTTGGTTTCGACTCCGATGATCTTAAACATTTAGAGAGGTTATCGGATAGTGAAGTGCTTGGTGCATTGCCTTTCGGTGAACGTAACCTCAAACAAAACATCAAGACAGATGTGGTTACCTACCTGAACACGTGGGCAAAAGTCTTAGAATCAAAACTCATTGAACGAATTAGCTTGCCAGCACTTGAACATTCCCTTACGGAAGTTTAAACAAAATGCAATCTTTTGGAGTATTGCCTTGATTAACGAATGAGAAGAATTCCTTCAGTAAAGCTTCTTCAACCAAACCACTTTTAAATAATACTTTTGCTGAAGCTATGTTCTCTACATCAACAAAAGTTTGAATACGCTCTACCCCTTCAGTTCTCTTTAATAACTGCATCATACATTTACATACTTCAGTGGCATATCCATTTCCCCACTGAGTAGGGCTTAAAACATATCCGAACTGTAGCTTTCCTTCATCATTCATAATTCCAAAACTTCCTATCAAGCGATTTGTCTCTTTAAGACGAATCGAGAATGAATAATCTTTTCCAATACTCCAGGCGTGAATGACATACTGAAGAAAAGAGCGCGTATTATCCAGTGATTTGTGCGTTGGCCACGAGACAAATTTTGTAGCTTCCGATTTGCTGGCGTAGGTATAAAAGATTTCTTCCGCATCTTCGTACCTTAGCCGCTGTAAAATCAAACGCTCAGTTGAAAGTTTCTCCGGAAGATTCAGTTGAACCATATTCAAATAAACATCGAATGGCGAAAGGCAGCAATATTGTTCACCAATATTTTAAAAAGGAATCTGAAGGTGCTCAGATTCTGGTGAAGGTAAATCCCATTGAATTTAAGGGAACAGAAATCTCGATATCAAAAGACGGAGAGACTGAAATGCGTGAACTTGAATTTGACAGCGAAATTTTTGACGACTTGAAAGCCGATGGTTTCGAACCCTCCAGTGCGCTCGAATTTAATTTGTACTTCTCTGGGCTTGTGTGATGAAATCACAAACATTTTTGAATCGCATTATCAATTTCCAAATATCAATTGTAGATTCGCACCGGCAAATCGGCACGACCAGCTCCTGCTGAACTCCCCCAGGATCGGAAGGTAGCAAGGGTAGGTGGTTGAGCGGTGCGATGTTCGGTTTGCCACTTTTTTCTCCCGCCCTTTAAAAAAAATAAAATCCACTGAATTTGGAGAGGTGTTTCTGAACCTCAAGAAAGACAAGTTTTGAGCTGCCGTCATCCGCAACCTTCTTCTGTTATCCTGCTTTTTGGGCGAGGTCCTGTTAAGGGTGAGGCCTGATTTTGGATGAAAGCTTCACTCGGTATTGTATACATGTTAGGTTCAGCAAACGTGTCCCAAACACAAGTGGATTTCCATACAAATTTAAGCAAAACGGATAGCTTGTTGCGATTGATGAGAAGTATTTTTCAAATAACCATCGCAATCGAAGGAACCCATACATTGAACATCTTTTTTCTCTGACATTTTCCAACAAAGGTTGACCTGAAAGAAGAAGTCTCTATTTTTACAGTCAACGTATGAATCCAAAAATCAATTTTACTCCCGGCCCATCACAACTTTATTTTACTGTTGAAGATCATGTGCGCACTGCTTTTCGAGATGGCATTCCGTCACTTTCTCACAGAAGTAAACAATATGAAGCCATCTATAAGAAAACAGTTGATGGTCTGCGTGAGTTGTTGGGACTCCCTCCTAACTACCACATTCTTTTCACAGGATCTGCAAATGAAATTTGGGAGCGCATTCTTCAAAATCTGGTAGAAGAAAATTCTTTTCACTTTGTGAATGGATCATTCTCCAAACGGTTCTATGAAATCGCGCAACTCTTAAACAAGAATCCATCGAAAGCAGAAGTTGAAATGGGAAAAGGATTTGATACTAATGTTATCATTCCTTCTGAAACAGAACTCATTGGTATTACACACAATGAAACCAGTAGCGGTGTATGTCAGCCCCTTGATTTTATGTATGCAATCCGGAAGCAACATCCGAATACATTAATTGCTGTTGACGCGGTTTCATCTCTACCCTATCCTGATTTTGATTACACAAAGTTTGATTCAGTATTCTTCTCCGTTCAAAAAGGATTTGGATTGCCTGCGGGACTTGGGGTATGGATGATCAATGATAAATGTATCGCGAAAGCAGATCAACTTTTATCTAAGGGAATTTCTATTGGATCATATCATAACATTCCGTCTTTATATTCTCATGCCATCAAAAATCAAAATCCAGAAACACCTAATGTATTAGGAATCTATTTACTTGGACAGGTGGTAGAAGATTTAGTGAGAAGAGGAGTACATACAATCAGAAAAGAAACGGAGTATAAAGCCGCTATTCTGTATCAGACATTAAATCAACACCCATTGCTTAATGCCTTTGTAAAAGATGTGACACTTCAATCGAAGACTGTAATTGTAGCAGAATGTGGTGAGCATACGGAAAAGGTGGCGAAGGCATTATTGGCAAAAGGAATGCAGCCCGGAGATGGTTATGGTGCAAACAAAAAGACACAGCTTCGATTTGCCAATTTCCCTACTCATTCAAAAGAACAATTTGAACTGTTGGTTGATACTCTAAGCGAATTTAGAGGTTAAGTAAGGGGCATCCATCATAGTTCCGAACATGCGTTATGGGTTGCTTCGCTTTAAAAACTGATTTAGAGCTATTTAAATTTAAATGGTCAGGCAATTCTTGATATGAAAATGAATTCAGTGTGATCGGAATTTATTTCCTTTAAGAGGTTAAAAGTTCTGTCCTATCGTTAATTTCAAATATTTTATACTTTCTTAATCATTTTCAGGGAAACTTTCTTGTACATTTAGCCCTTTAAAATCTATGAGAAAGGTGCTAAATAGGTCATGTAATGATTCAGGTTTCTCTGAAGAGGCCCTAACCAAACTGTTTACCACGGCAATCTCTTTGATATCTCTGTTTTTTACGTCCATTGTTCTGCCATCCATCCTGAATTTCTATATCTTACCCCAAAATACCGACCATAAATCTATTTTGAGTGCTTCAGTTTAACTTCTTAAGTCAGATAAATTATCGCGTACAGAGTACGGTAATGAATGTTAATACAATTCATGCGTTCATGGATTTATTAAATCCTTACACCATTATTCAATACGGTGGGCTGGCTCTGCTTTTGTTCGTTCTCTTTGCAGAAACTGGTCTTTTCTTTGGCTTCTTTTTACCCGGAGATTCTTTGGTTTTTATTGCTGGATTGCTCAACCATTCAGGTTTATTAACCCAACCATTGTGGTTATTAATTGGATTGATGATTCTTGCCGTAATCAGTGGTACAACACTCGGTTACTGGTTTGGATTACGGGCTAAACGATATTTTAGGAATAAGAAGGAAAACTTTTTCTACAAAAAGAAATACATTGAAACCACACAGGATTTCTATACACGATATGGGATGACGGCCTTTATTTTAGGGCGTTTTTTACCCATTGTGAGAACATTTGTACCTATCCTTGCGGGTATGGTGCATATCGATTTTAAAAAGTTTTTATTCTATAATATATTGGGGGCGATACTTTGGATTACCAGTTTGGTAATGGCAGGGTATTGGATGGGCAATTTCTTTCCGGGAATTGTCGATTACTTAGAGATTATTATTGTGTCTATGATTATTGTTACGACCCTACCCGTTATATTTTCGTGGCAAAGGCATAGAAAAAGTGAAGCAAGAAAGAAGCAAGAGTGATGAGAACAATGCTTAATCTAAAAAAGACATTCCAACTAGACGTGCTCTCGCTCGTGTTAGCTTGTGTGATTTCTATGCTTTTCACAAAAGGTGTTGTTGAATTTTTAAGCGCTACCAGCAAAAAACAAGATCATCAAAGTGCCGCTTTTTCTCCCGTACAACAAAATGAATTTACCGAGGAAGAATTATTTTATTCAGCTGACAATCTTCTTGAATCTCCGTTGGAAAATCACTGCATCGAAACTGGCGATCATGTTGCTATGTTGCATGATTTCAGAGCCTTACGGATCAATGCGCTGGTTGGCATCGAATTAGAGAAGCAGGTTTTCAGATCCAATGAATGGGGTCTTGGAAAATCCTATTTGGATACCTTACCTTCCCGTTGGGGTCCAACTGTCTCAATCGCTCATTGTAAATTAATTATTTGAATTTATTTTTAAACTGCCAACATCGTGTGACTTTTCGCGGTGTTTTACATTCTATGGTTGAATGTCGGCACATTTATAATTATTAAAGCTTTTTATTATACCTAAAAATGTAAACCTTTTAACAATCAATTTCTAATTATGAAAACTTCTAATTCGCTGTCCGACAATCTAAAATCCGGTTTTGCTGCCATCGTAATACCTGTTGAAATAGGCATTGCTGTTGTGATTTACCTCTTCGTGTTAGGTAATCCAGCTAACTTCCAGGGAAATGATAACCTTAACCACCCACTTCCAGGGAATTACATGGCAATTGTCTACAAAGGCGGAACAATAGTACCAATCCTTCTTGCACTTTTGATGATGGTATTAACATTTTGTATTGAGCGTTTCCTTACAATTAATCGTGCAACCGGAAAAGGAAGTATAAAGAACTTTGTTCAAAACATAAGAGCATTGCTTAAGTCAAATAATATTTCTCAGGCAATTGCTGAATGTGATAAGCAAAAAGGTTCTGTTGCGAATGTTGTGAAAGCAGGCTTAACTAAATACAGCGAAGTTGCCAAAGACAGTAGCCTTGAAACAGAGAAAAAAATAGCCTTGGTTCAAAAGGATATTGAAGAAACCACTCAGTTGGAAATGCCTATGCTGGAAAAAAACCTGGTGATTATTGCCACGATTGCATCGGTAGCAACACTCTTAGGTTTATTAGGAACTGTATTGGGTATGATCAAGGCGTTTGCCGCGTTAGCAACAGCCGGTGCTCCAGATTCAGTTGCTCTTGCGAACGGTATTTCTGAGGCCCTTATCAATACTGCCTTAGGTATCGGTACATCTGCAATCGCCATCATCATGTACAACTTCTTTACCAGCAAAATTGATTCACTTACTTATGGAATTGACGAAGCTAGCTATAGCATCGTTCAAAATTTCACTGCTACTACAAAAGGTTAATTCATAAAAAACAGCCTATATTATGGGAAAGGTTAAAGTTCACCGAGCCAGCACCTCCATTGACATGACGCCAATGGTCGACTTGGCTTTTTTGCTGGTGACATTCTTTATGCTCACCGCAACTGCAACGCCAGATGAGCCTGTGACCGTAGATATGCCAACCTCTGTTTCAGAGATTCCTATTCCAGACATCAATGTTTTAACAATCTCTGTCGGAAAAGACGGAAAGGTTTATTTTAACATGGATGGAAAGTATAATCGTGAAGCTCTTCTCGGTAAAATCGGGGAGCGGTATAATATTCAATTCACAGAAGAGGAGACTAAGGTTTTCTCTGTACTATCTAGCACGGGAATTCCCATTGGACAACTCAAACAATTTTTGAGCATGGAGCGAGAGGAACGAAGTGCAATAAATCAGCCTGGTATTCCTTGCGATTCAGTCAACAATGAATTGAAGGACTGGATCATATTTTCGCGGATGACAAATCCGAAACTGCGCATCGCTGTCAAAGGTGATAGTGAAGCGAATTATCCCGTCATCAAAACAGTGATCAAAACGCTGATTGACAATAAAGTCTTTCGGTTTAACCTGATCACCAATATGGAAAAGGGAGTTTGATAACACCAACGAGAACAATTTAAAAAAAAATTGCTATGGCAGAAATAAGTCAAGGTGGTGGTAAAAAAGATGCCAAAGTAAGAAGTAAAAAAACATCTACTAAGATCGATATGACTCCGATGGTAGATCTTGCATTCCTTCTGCTTACATTCTTTGTAATGACTACCACGCTCAATAAACCTCAGACCATGGAAATTAACATGCCTGAGGAAGTGAAGGAAGGTGATACTCCACCTCCTGTAAATGAAAAAAAGGTGCTCACAATTATCTTAGGAGATGATGACAAAGTCTACTGGTATATCGGTATGACTGATCCTATAGTTGAAGTCACTAATTTTTCAGATGAAGGAATCCGAAAAATACTTCTTAAGAAAAATGCGGAGATCGATAAAATGGTGGTGCTTATTAAAGCAACAGATGAATCGAGATACAAAAATATGGTCGACATTTTGGATGAGATGAATATTACCAACATGAAACGCTATGTATTGGTTGATATTACGCCTGTAGATAAAGAACTTATTAAAGAATCAAACTTATGAAAGCTACGGAAACTCCATTGTTGAAATGGGATGACATCGTCTTTGAAAATAGGAACAAGGACTATGGGGCATACTTTAATAGAACCAACTATTCAAAGCATGTTATTATTGCTGTCGCATTAACTATTGTGGTGATCGGTACTGTGTTGGCTTTTCCAGCAATAGTTGAGTTCTTCAAAGGAAGAGGTGATGATGAAGAGGTTGTACAGAAAACAATCAAGTACACGGATTTATCACCACCACCTCCAATTGATCAGGATATTCCACCTCCACCACAATTGGATATTCCACCTCCGGTGAAAACCATCATTAAATTCCTTCCTCCAAAGGTTACTGAAAAAGAAGTAGCAGAAGAAGAAGAGATGCCGACTATTGATGAAGTAAAGAAAGTTGACATTGGTGCTGAAACGATTCAAGGTACTGGTGATGTCGTTTTTGATGAGCCTGTTGAGGAAGTCGTGAAAGAGACGAATGACGATGACGTGATCTTCACAGTAGTTGAACAACAAGCTGCATTTCCAGGAGGAATGGAAGCGATGATGAAATTCCTAAACAAAAACACGAAGTATCCAGCAGCTCCCCGCAGAATGGGTATCCAAGGTACAGTCTTTGTAAGTTTTGTGGTTGATAGGGAAGGAAATCTCAGCGACATCCAGCTTGTTAAAGGTATTCATGCTGATTGTGATAAAGAAGCGATGCGGGTTGTAGGAACAATGCCTGCCTGGAAACCAGGTAAGCAGAATGGACGAGCCGTTAAATCACGCTTTGTTCTTCCCATCAAATTTAAACTGGCAGAATGAAAACCGATTCAGACGAGTCAAATGCATTTAGTGTGATCATGAAGTATCTTGAAATTGGCATGGCCATTGTATACATCATTGTCGGTGCTTTAATAATTTGGCGCTCTGCAGAATTAAATATTTCGAATCAATATTCGTTACCTCTTGGCAGTATGCTGGGAGTATATGGAATATTCAGAGTGTACAGGGTTTATCAGAAGTACTTTAAAAAGTGATGAGATATTTTCGAAAAATAACCACCTTAAGTCTACTGTTGATCGCTGCTGCTTGTGGAGATAAAGATAAATCCGGCAAGCCATTAGATACTCCAACCTATGGAGCAATCAAAATTGCAGTAGATGAATCGTTGAAGCCGGTGGTTGATTCTGAAATAAAAGGATTTCAAGGTATTTATACAAACGCATCAATTGCTGCTCAATATACTTCAGAAGCGGAAGCGATTGATCTGTTGTTGAAAGACAGCGTGAGGATGATTGTGATTACCAGGAAACTGGTTCGTGAGGAGCGCGATATACTTCAAGGGCAACAAATCACACCGCATGAGCTTGTGATTGCTAACGAAGGTATTGCGCTTATTATGAATCAATTAAAGCGAGATAGTTTACTTTCTATTCAACAAGTGCGTGATGTTTTCTCTGGAAAGATTTCAAGTTGGAATCAATTATTTAAAGGGTCTTCAAAAGACTCATTAAAAATTGTATTCGATAGTCCTTCTTCGGGTATGTTGCGCTACTTGAAAGATACACTCGGTATTCAAAAACTTCCGAATAATTGTTACGCTGTAAACAACAATCCTGCAGTGATTGATTATGTTTCACAAAATAAAAATGCAATCGGATTAATTGGCGTAAGTTGGATTAGTGATACAGATGATTCTGCAGCAGTACACTTCCTGAAGACTATTCGGGTTTTTGGACTTCAGCATGACTCCTCCTATTACCAGCCTTACCAGGCGTATATTGCACAACATAGCTATCCCCTTTCTCGCGAAGTGATCATCATTAGCAGAGAAGCGAGAGCAGGATTAGCAAGTGGGTTTACTGCATTTATTGCAAGTGATAAAGGGCAACGTATTGTATTAAAAGCTGGGCTGGTTCCTGCTACAATGCCTGTTCGAATCGTGCAAGTAAGTCAGGAGCCAATTGTTTATTAAACTTAATTAAAATGAAAAGAATGTCAGTTACATTTAGAAGTTTAGGATCTGCGCAGATGGCAATCCTATTTCTCCTTATTAGCGCTCAATTTGTATCGGCTCAAACGCCTGAAATAGATCAGGCTAAATATCAAGTACTAGTTGATCAGTCAGCAAAAGCGAAGGATATATTGCAGAAAGCCGTTGCAGCCCATCCGGAAGATGCCAGCCTTTGGTATTTCCTTGGAGAAGTACAAATCAAAAGAGGTGAATTGAAGGAAGCTGAAATATCTTTTCAAAAAGGGATAGAATTAAATGACAAGGAACTGTTGAACACAGTTGGTAAAGGTCATTTACGGTTAATTGAGAATAATGCTGTTGAGGCAAAAAAATTACTTGAGCAGGCAATAACATTAAGCAAATCAAAAAATATTGCTGTATTGAAAGCTGCCGCAGAAGTATATCTTACACAGGCTGCATATGCCAATAATGCTCTTGCGTTATTGAACAAGGCGAAAGCAATAAATGATAAAGATCCAGACGTATTTATTCTGTTAGGTGATGCACATCTTCTTCTAAACAACGGTGGTCAGGCTGTAACGAGTCTTGAGGTTGCAGCAACGCTAGATCCGAAAGATGCTACTCCTGAATACAAAATCGGGCTAATCTATCTGCGCTCTAAAAATACGGAAGCAGCAGATGTTGCTTTAACCAAGGCGGTTAAGATCGATCCTGCTTATACATTGGCATATAAAGAACTAGGTGAACTTTATTATCTTGAAAAAAAAGGCAATGAAGCCGTGCAAGCATATGAAAAATACCTAAGCTTAACTGAGAATCCAGAACCCGCGAAACTTCGCTATGCATTCTTTCTCTTTATGGCAAAGAGTTATGCAAAAGCAAACGAAATATTTAAGACTCAGATTCAAAAATCAGATGTCAGTCCGTTGACTCTTCGTTTTTATGCCTTCTCACTTTTTGCGGTTGATGATTTTGCACAAACCCAGACTGTAATGGAGCAGTATTTTGCTAAACAAGTACCAGCACAAATTGAAGCATCAGACTATAAGTTCTATGCGCAACTCCTGATGAAGCTAAACCAGGATTCATTAGCTATTGAAGGTTTCGAAAACAGTTACCGTTTGGATACAACTCAAACTGAAGTTCTCCAGACTATAGCGGAAACACAGATCAAGAACAAGCGATACGAGAAAGCAATAAATGCTTACAGCCGCCTGATGAAGAAGAGAGCAAAGCCTCTTTCGGCAGATCACTTTAAGATTGGACAGGCTTATTACATTACAAAACAATTTGGAAAAGCTGATACTACTTTTCAAAAATTGATTGAGCTTCAACCCAATATTTCAGTGGGCTACTTGTGGTTAGCTAGAACAAAGTCACAACTTGATCCAGACTCAGAAAAGGGATTAGCAAAACCGTACTATGAAAAGGTGATTGAAAAAGCAAATCCGGAAAAGGAAAAAGGTAATTTGATTGAGTCATACTCTTACCTCGGTTATTACCTTTACTTAAAGGGCGATCTTCAGGCAGCGTTAACAAATTGGGAGAAAGTATCCGCTCTTGATCCAACAAATGAACAAGCCAAAGAAGCAATTCGGGCTATAAAAGAAGCGTTGAAGGGTCCAAAGCCACCGAAGCAGAAGTAAAAATAATTGACCAGGGAAAATCTGGTAGCTAAGTGGGTCAGGCTTTTTTTGTTAAAGGTTCCGCATGCTTCACTTTTTCTCATGGGGATGAGAAGTGCTAACAACCCTGGTCATCTTTTAATTTACAAGTATATAAAATATGATTGGCTTATCTGATACTAACCCGCTTTTTGGAATGATCCTTCAAATACCTGCTCAACCGGAGGAGTTGACCTTTCTTGATCTACTCCTAAAAGGGGGATTCATTATGTACCCCATTATCTTTTTGCTAATGGTGGTCATCTATGTATGCATAGAGCGCTTTCTTTATCTGAAAGACTCTACCAAAAAGGAATCTAATTTAATAGATCTTGTTAAGAACAGTCTTAAAACCGGAGATATTAATGGTGCCAAGCTAAGAGCGGCTCATCTATCCTCTGCTACAGGTCGGATTATTTTAAATGGACTTGGTAGCCTAGGGAGACCCATTCGCGAGATTGAATCTGTTCTTGAATCCTCTACTAATATTGAAATAGCACAGATGGAAAAGAACATGGCATACCTTGGAATCATTGCCGGTATTGCTCCCATGTTAGGTTTCATCGGAACCATTAGTGGTATCATTCACATCTTCTATGATATCTCTTTATCGGATAACATCAGCATCGGTATTATTGCCGGAGGTCTTTATGAAAAAATGATTACCAGTGGTGCTGGCTTAGTGGTTGGTGTTCTTGCGTATGCCGCCTATCACATGCTGCATGTAAGCATTCAACGATTTGCACTTCAAATTCAAAAGGATGCTTTCGAATTCATACAATCGCTGCAACAAAAATAAGGGAGCATGAAAGTTAAACTTCATAAACATTTTCATGCCGAAGTAGCCACAGCATCGCTGAACGATATCATGTTCTTCCTGTTGTTGTTCTTTCTTATTATTTCTACCGTTACCAATCCGAATGTCATTAAGGTATTGCTACCAAAATCGCAGGCTAACCAAACACTCAACAAGCAATCTATTACCTTAACCGTTACCGAAACAAAACAATACTTTATCAACAAAAAGCCCATTCCTTTTCCTCAATTAGAAGGAGCATTGAAAGAAGAATGCCAGGGAATTGATGAGCCAACGGTTGTACTTCGAATGGCTTCTAATCTCACGGTACAAGAACTCACGACTGTGTTGGAGATTGGGGCAAAGAATAAAATAAAAATGGTGATTGCCACGCGCAATAAGTAGTTACCAGCGAAAGTCATTACACTTTCCTCCTCCCTCATACTGGTATTTTGAAATGCAGTTAATCTGATCTGCCGAAACATTAGCTTGTTGAAACTTTCCATTCCGAACCTTTAAACCTTTTCATATCTTCGAAGTCTAACGGCAGATTTTGAAATTATTCCTTGGAGGACAAAGAACTTTTAGCCAAGATTAAAACCCCTGATACCCGAAACTACGGGTTCAATCTGTTGGTGCGCGAATATCAGAAGCGCGTGTACTGGCATGTTCGCAAAATGGTAATTGACCATGATGATGCCGATGATGTTACCCAGGAAGTCTTTATTAAAGTCCATAAAAGCATCGAGAACTTTCGTGAAGACGCCCAGCTCTATACCTGGATTTACAAAATTGCTACGAATGAATGCCTCAGCTTTTTACAGCGAAAAAAGCGTAGGTTTTTTCTTCCAATTGGTGATGTAGAAAGCGAACTTGTAGCTGCGCTGGACAACTCTCCCCATATTTCAGGTGACGAAATTCAGCTCAAACTCCAGAAAGCACTATTAAAACTACCGGATAAGCAACGCCTAGTATTCAATATGAAGTATTTCGATGACATGCCCTACGAGCAAATATCAGAAATAACGAATACCAGTGTCGGTGCATTGAAGGCTAGTTATCACCACGCAGTAAAGAAAGTAGAAGATTTATTGTCAGGAGATTAAACCATTCTGAAATTCTAAAGTCAAAGAGACGAATATGAAAAAGCTGGAAGACATACCTAAAAAAGAAGTTTTCAATGTGCCCGATGGGTATTTTGACAAACTGCCCGGCATTATTCAGGCAAGGGTAACAACGACTCAAAATGAAGGTAGACCTGTGTGGGGTTTTGCGCTTCGTTATGCGCTACCAACTGTTGTGTTGTTGGCTGTAGGTATCATTTGGTTTAATCAATCGCATAAGGTGGTTGATGCCGAGCAATTGCTTTCTTCCATTCAAACGGAAGATTTGGTAGCCTACTTAAATGATTCCGATATGACAACGGAAGAGCTTTTGGCGGATGTTGAATTAAGTGATGAAGATGCCAGCGAGATTGAAGGCAACGTTTATGATCTCAATCTTGAAAATGAAAGTCTGGATGATATAGTAACGGAAATGGAATTAGATAATCTTTAAGATATGAAGAAGTTAATAGGAGTTGGATTTGTTTTACTCATGGCCGTTTCGGCTTGGGCACAAGACGATGATTTGCCACAGGCGCAGGACCCAAAAGTAAAAGACAAAATTAATGCAGCGCGCATCGCTTACATTACTGATCAACTTGGGCTTACACCAGAAGAAGCTGAAAAGTTTTGGCCAATTTATCGGGAGTTTTCGCAGAACAGAGCCCAGATTAAGCAGCAGTATAGGGAGATGAAAAAGAATCCTGATCCCAATAAGACGCCAGAACAAAATGATCAGGCACTGGTGGATCTTCAGTTTCAGGTTAAGCAAAAAGAACTTGATCTGGAAAAAGATTACTCAGGTCGATTGCTAAAAGTGATCTCTGCACAAAAGCTACGTACCCTGCCCGATGCCGAGAAGCGATTTAGACAAATGATTTTGGAACAAATACAACGAAGGCAAACGCAGCAAAACAAACAGCAACACTTACGCGATAAATCGCAACAGCAATTGCAGAAGCGTAACAATTAATTTCTCAACGAGATCACATGAGATGGTGTAGATGTTGGCTTCTGACAACAATCATATCAGCGTCCTCAGCAAGCTTATTTGCTCAGGACGCTGATTCTTTGTTGAGCAAAACCGAAACTGCTCTTACCTTAGAAGATTCTCTATCGATCTTCAATCTCATTGATAGCCTGCTGGCGATGCCTAGCCCTATAGGATCACAACTAGCGGTCCGCATGGGATATAATAGCAACGTACTTTCTGCTGGCCGCACACTTGGCATCGAGAACTTTGGTCTTGCTCCCGGTATTTCGTTCTACCATACTTCAGGTTTATTTGCTGATGTAACATCGTACTGGAGCAAAGACTTTGATCCCTCCTACTACCTTACTGTTACATCATTGGGATATATGTACGACTTCTCAAAGAAGTTTTCTATTCTGGCAGGTTATGATCATTACTTTTACAATACTTCAGGCGAAAGCTATATTCCCTATCAAAATACAGTATACATAACTCCTATAATAGAATTCAAACCGGTTTCTCTTAGTGTTAATTATTCATTTTATTTTGGAGATCAATATGTTCATCGCATTATGCCATCGCTTGGATTGACGTTGGAAAAAAGAAAGTGGCGTGGCTTTAGTCGAATCGCATTGCTCCCAACGGCATCCGTCCTGTGGGGTAATGAACAGATTTCAACAATTGAATATGTTGCTCCTAAAACATTAATAGAAGCCTTTCAAAATATGAGAAAATACGGAACCCGATTCTCGATTGTACAAACCAATCAAAATGTCTCTGGTATAATGAATTATACTTTTAGTCTGCCCTTGAATGTAACTTTTAAAAACTGGAGTTTCATGTTTACATACGCCTACAATATTCCGAAGGCATTACCGGGCGAGCCGTTAATCCTTTCAGAGAGCTCCTACCTCTCCGGAAGTCTTACATATTACATTGGCTTTAAGCAGAAGAAATTTAAGTTCTAAAAATTTTCAATCTCCGTATTATTGAGAAATTGATTAAAATGAAAGAGCCTCGTTCGAGGCTCTTTCATTTTATAAATAACTCTTCTTCCCTTTCTATTTTATCAACTCCATATCTTTAATTCCATCAAACATAGGTTGCATTACCCAGTTTCCCGTTGTATCTATAACCCCCCACTTGTCTCCTTTCTTGGCTGCTGCATAACCATTTTTAAAATCGCGCGCGGCTTCAAATTGAGGTGCAATTGTCCATTCTCCCTTACCGTTATAAAAACCTACCAAGCCATTTTTTCTTCCCGTAGCTAAACCATTGGAGAAATCTCCAAAGAGATCCGTGTCTTTTACATAGGTAACTATTCCGCTTTTGCTAACATATCCCCATTGACCGGCATTCTTAATCCGAGCTAAGCCCAAATCACTATCGAAATCTTTTCCTGCATCGAATTGAGGTTTAATGACCCATTCACCTTTTGTGTTAATATATCCCAGCAATCCATCGCCAGACTTAGCCCAAGCCAACCCATTTGTAAAATATCCTACACTCTGAAACTGAGCTTGAATAACGACCTTTCCATCGGAGCCTATAAATCCAAACTTTTTATCACTCGATCTGAACGGAGCTAATCCTTCTGAAAAATGCTTAACATCCAATAAGCCAGTTTGATCAACTGGAAATTCTTCACCTTTTGTGTTGAGTACAATATACTTCTCTCCGCTCTTAGCAACACCAAACCCATCATTAAACTCAATTGCTTCGTCAAATTTTGTAGGTATCGCAACGTGACCTTTGGTATCTAAATATCCCCACTTTTCACCTTGCTTAATGGGCGCCAGTCCGTTTGTGAATCCTTCCACATCGAATCCAAATCCATCGATTAATTTAAAACTAGGAATATCAGTTGATAATTTTTCTCCCTTTGTATTAATAAAGTAATACTGTCTTTTATCTGTGTCGTATATCGCTGCTAATCCTTCATTCGAAAATTTATAACACTTTTCATATTGGGCAGGAATAATGATTTCACCTATGAGTGTGGCGTATCCCCATTTTTTTTGACCTGCTACTTTCACCTGAGTTATATAGGTCTGTGAAAATGTTGTGCCTGCTACAAGCAAGAGAAGAACGGAGAGGATTTTGGTTTTCATTGTATTTAAATTTGTTTACAGATTCTTAATACCAATCTCAGTGTCACTATATTTTCTTTAAAACTTTACACTCCTGACATACTTGCGCCTAGGATTACATCTTCAAAACTAAGGTTGTTCACTTTTAATCCATAAAGAAGAAAACGAACTTCTTTATTACTGATGCCTGAATCTACTTGCGCCAACTTGTAAAGATGTACAAAGGCAGAAAGACGTTCTTCATCTGTACAGGCCGTTAGGTATTCGATTCCCTTGGTGTAGATTTCCTGGTCTGTACTTAATTTTAGTTTAGACTGGAAATCCTGAAAAACCAAGTCAGGTATATTCTCTTCTTCCTTTATGGCCAGAATGGCCTTGCGCTCACTATCAACAATTATTCCATCTGCATGCACCAACAAATGAACGAAATGAAGCAATCCCAATTGATAGTTAAGATTTTCGATCATATGCATGTGCCTCAGATGAACCTTATCTAAAGATACTAAAAAGTCGTATCCACACATACAACTCTTTTCAGAAAGCTATTGAGATCTTCCAGAGAATGTCAATAAATTTTAGATCCCTTTTGAATTCCATTTACACACAACGTATACTATTCTTTCAAAAATTTCTGAATGATTCGATTCCCATCTGCCTGGTCAATTTTAATAATATAAAATCCAGATTTCAATCCCAGACTTACAGTGCTCACTTTATAATCTTGAAACATTTCTGACGTTCCCTCCATGACATGAATAGATTGACCCTGAAGATTCATAATGCTAAGGTGAATATTACCTGATGTCTTTCCATTTAGTTTAATATGAAGATCATCTTGAACCGGAATCGGATAAATCAACCAATCGGCTTCAATAGCTACTTCCTCGACAATATCATTTGAAAGACCTTCTGAAGAACGTGCATTGGCAACAGATGGAACTTTACCATTTACGACTCTAAAATTAACGGTAAGGGGAACTCCTTCAACTCCCCAACCATAGTACGTCATGTAGGGAATTGCTCTCATCACATAATTTCCTGGCCTTGCTGGCCAGAATGTATCCGTAGTCGAGTTTCCGGCCAGAGAGAAAGGGAATTGATTATCTACTCGAGCCGTTGGACCGTTTAGAAAAAACCTTACGCTTCTAACTGTACTGATGTTGGTATTTGCAATGATGTTTATAGATTGAAAACCTGATTGGCTAATATCAATTACACTGCCCTCTACCAGGCTCATCAGGTTTTCGCCTGTTGTAGCTTTTACCACTGCAAAATTAACAACGCTTGCAGAGTTTATCATCTTCACTACGACTTGCATTTCTTCTCCTCCATTGCCTACACCATTTTTTTGTTCAAAGCCTTTGGCTCGAAGGACATGTTCACCCCCTGCGAGTACAGGCAACGCCCAACTGTTTACTGTATATGGAGCAGCATTGTCATAATTAACCAATTTGTTATCGATAAAAAACGCTACGCTACCAGTTTGATTTGCCGGAATCATATTTGCTCGAATAGTATACTTACTGATATTCGGATCTGCCACGTCTAGTGTGACTTCATCGTTAACGGGGGCGATAACCGTATTGGTTTTAAAATTGGTAAGACTAAAGTTCTTCACTTCAGGCGCCTTCACTAAAAAAGAAGTTGACATGAAAAAGGCTCCGTACTTGCGAGGATCATTATTTTCAATTACAATAAATGGTTCATAATATCCAGAATTAACACCCTTGGCATCAAAGGTAACTTCCAGTACAATAGATTCACCGGGATAAACCGTTCCAAAACGGGGTGATACATCTAAATAGTCACCCAACCCATAGTCACTTATGAAGAATTGGAGGTCTTCAATTCCTTCATTTCGAACCGTAACATATTGAATGGATTGCTGCCCGCTGTAAAGTTCGTCTTGCAGTATTTCTTGATCAACCACCATCTGAACCGGGGACAATATACCAGTGCCGTTCAACGTAACATTCAAAACCGGATTGACAGGATCGTTTGTATAGATGTTTATCTGTCCTTGTAATTCACCAGTCTCTGTTGGAGTAAATCCATAGAGCAGAAAATACTCTTCCGATGTTTGTAATGTATCCGGTTCGCTAAAATCAACCTGGAAATTAGGATTTGACATGGTAATATTAGAAATGATCAATGGCTCGCTTCCAGCATTTTGAACGTATGTCCAACTTGGTCCAACACCACCCCCTAAATAGCCTTCACCGAAATAGTCTACCTGATTACCTGTAATTCTCGCCACAGGAAAGCCATTATCTGTAACAACTAACGAACAATAAATCGTTACCCTAGGTGTGACTGGATCATTGGACCAAATGTACATATCTAACAAATTCGATCCTGAAAGTAAACCTCCCGCATCAATCAAAAGCGGGATAACCAAACTATCTCCAGATGGTATTGTTAAATACCAGTCAGCAGTATCAATGATAGGAATAAAACTTCGGTCATTTTGTTGAAAGTAGAACTCAAGCGTGCCAGGGCCGGTGTTGTAAATCGTAATATTTTGAGTCGAGGTAGTTGCCATAACCAGTGAGTCACTTAACATTTGAGAACTAACATGAACGGCTGGCGGCAAATCTGTACTTCCTTGAAGAACATTGGATAGCGCGGACCACTCCCCTAAAAAAAAGGAAGATCTAATTGCCACATAATAAGTAGTTCCTGCTGACAAATTACTTATGTGGAAATATTCAATTGGTCCTACATTACCAGGTGTGCGCCAGAAAAAAACAGGAGTGGCCGAATCGAAATTCTCTGAAGTAATCGGAATGGTAGAATAACGAATGTCATACCGCGCTACATACCCCACTCCTCCCTCTCCAACAGGTGCTGTCCATGAAAGATGAACCTCGGTGGTTGTTGCATCGATCCATTTTAAATTGGTAATGGGCTCTGGAACATCTTGAGCAAAACCAAAAAACTGGATTGATAAAACTAAAATGGTTGCTAGTATAAACCGCCTGGATGGCAGTTCCCTGTAGATATCTTTCATACAACTGAAGGGTTTAATTTTTGATAAAGCAACTTAAGTAAATTAAGTGTCATTTGAGTGAGACCCCTCAAAATATTTTTTTTGTAGATGTCAGGGTGAAAAGGGATGAGGTCGTCACATTTCAGTTTGTGCCATTAGCGTGTTCCGCCATTTTGGTTCTCCATAACTTAACTATTTCAATAATTCGAAGGACACCCTTTAGTCTTAATGTTTTTTCAATTACTCTTTGGTGGCAGATTTGGGATTTCCAATTTGATAATCGTTCCTACCCCTAGTTGGGAAAATAAAGTAATTGTTCCTTTTAGTTTATCCACTGTTTCCTTAACAATATAAAGTCCAAGACCGGCTCCCTCACTGAGTTCAGTCGCTCGAAAAAACATGTCAAATACTTTCGGTAAGAGCTCATCTGAAATACCAATGCCGTTGTCCTGACACTGGATGATTGCTTTTTGTTCATCAATGGTAATCGTAAAGTTCACAAACGAATTATCCTTCTGCTGGTCGCGATACTTTGTAGCATTAGAAAGCAGGTTATTAAATATTACTTGCAGCCGATATGGATCGGAATATAATTCACTATTTTCCTCCACTGTAATTGCCTTTGAAATCTGGTCTGATCCAACCATGTATTTAAGCCGCTCAATACTATCGTCCAATATCTCCTTAACATTGGTCTTCTTAATATTGAGTTGATTGCGCGCATTTCGTGAATAATCTAATATCTCTTTTAATGTTTCATCTAACTTCTGAATACTATGCTCCATCATGTTAAAATAGGAATCGAAGATGCTATCTTGTTCGTGATTGTTCATCTTGGCCAAATTCAACAATCCTAATACCGACATTAAGGGAGCACGGAGATTGTGAGATACACTGTAAACAAAGCTGTCAAGTTCCTTATTGATTTTGACAAGCTCTTCATTTTGTGTTCGAAGTGCCAGATCGGCTCTTTTTCGCTCAGCCTCCAGTTTCTTTTGCTTTAGGGAATTGTTAATAGCAGTTGACAACCGGGTTAAATTTGATTTCAACACATAGTCATCTGCGCCTTGCTTTAGACAACTCACAGCGAATTCTTCCGATACAGTTCCCGTTACAAGAATGAAAGGCACTAATAACCCAGCACGCCTGCACAACTTAAGGGCATCAAATGAATTGAATTGCGGAAGACTATGGTCAGATAGAATTACATCTGCTTTATATCCTCGCAAGGATTCAATAAACTCGGATTTACTATCAACACGTTTCATCTCAAACGTTAACCCCATCTTGCGAAGTTCCCTATCAATCAATCCTGCATCGTCTTCCAGATCTTCTAACAATAAAATCTTAATTCCACTCGTGGTCATAGGTAACAGTTTAGTTCACGTAACTTATTTAGGTGGCTCATTTAGAATTAACCAAAACAGCCCGAGTTGAGTTATTGCTTCCGTAAATTTTTCAAATTCAACTGGCTTCACTATGTAGGCGTTGACACCCAGTTTATACGACTCAATAACATCCCGCTCTTCCTTTGATGATGTTAGTACTACTACGGGTATCGTTCTCTTTTCAGGATCATTTTTGATTGCGCGGAGTACTTCTATACCATCGACTTTGGGCATTTTTAAATCAAGGAGGATTAATTTTGGAGTGACCCTTTGCGTTTCCGAAAATAAAAATGCAAGCGCTTCTTCTCCATCATGAAGATGTATTAAGTTGTTTGCAAGATTATTTTTCTTTAATGTTCTGATGGTTAGTTCCGCATCATCCGGACTATCTTCAATTAAAAGAATTTCTACAATGCTGTTGATCATAACCACCTATTCTTGTTTTGACGAAATAAAAAAATAAAAAGTAGCGCCTTCATTAATTTTTGCTTCTGCCCAAATTCTTCCGCCATGACGCATTATAATTCGATGCACAAGCGCAAGCCCCACTCCCGTTCCTTCAAAATCCTGAATTTTGTGAAGACGCTGGAAGACACCAAAAAGCTTATTGGAATACTTCATATCAAACCCCACTCCATTATCACGAATGAAGTAAACTGTATTATCTTCCTGCTGGTAACATCCTACTTCAATTTTAGACTGCTGCTGACCACGTGAGTACTTGAGCGCATTTGAAATCAGATTGATCCAGACTTGTCGAAGCATATTCGCATCTGCCAATACGGGTTCCAGCGAATGAATAGAAAAGTCAATATTTGATCTGTGCTCTTGTTCCAGTAATTCGTGCTTAACGGTTTCAACAATTTGATTAACATCTACCTTGCTCTTTGTTATTTCCTTACGACCCAGCCTTGAAAAATTTAATAGATCGTCAATAAGTTGACCCATCCTTCTGGCATTCTTAACTATGATTTCGATCAGGCGATTTCCTTCGGCATCAATCGCTTTGCCATAGTCCTCTCTCAATATCTTAGCATATCCATCAATGGATCTTAAGGGAGCGCGCAGATCATGGGATACAGAATAGGTAAACGCCTCAAGCTCATGATTGAGTTGCCTGATTTTGTTTTCAGCTAGTTTGCGCTCTGTGTTATCGAATGTGCTCGACCGACTTCTGATAAAATTTCCATCAGCATCCACATCTGCTGTCGAGCTTAGAATGATGGGGAATGAGTTGCCATCTTTACGCAGAATATTGAATTCGATATTGTTGATGAAGCCCTGTTCTTTAAACGTTGGGAATTCCCTTTTAAAAGTTTCCACCCCATCTTGCGTTACAATATTTAAAAAAGTCATCTTACCAATAACTTCTTCCTTGCTATACCCGATCCATTTAAGCATGGTCTTGTTCATATCCAGAAAATAACCTCGACTATCCAATGAGTGATAACCACACGGAGCATTGTCGTATAGATCCTGAATATCATCCTTGGCATCCTGCAATGATTTTTCAGCTTTGATGCGCTTTTTTAAATTTCTATTGATGGTGAGAATTACTGCGATGAGTATTACACCAATAAAAATTTGAAATACAAGAAAGGTTGTGTTGAATTTTTTTGTTTCAATTTGATTGGCCTCCATTCGCGCTTCCAGCAAATGTTTCTCTTTATTTTTCATATCGAGAATCACCTTCTGCATCTGTAACTTGATACTGCGATTATAGGGAGAGGGTATTAAATCTGTTAATGTATGCGGTGAAATCTGCTTAGCCTCTATGATTTTTTGAATGAGTGCGACTTTCTTTCTACCAAGATTTATTAAGTTTTCAATATTATCTTGTTGAAAGGTATTATCCTTTGTTAACTCTTTTAACTTTTGAATATGCTTCGTTCCAGCAGCAATTTCATCTCTATAAAACTGAAGGAAACTGGTATCACCCAGAATATTAAATCGGAGCAACTCAACTTCCAAAGTCAACACACTTGAATTGAGTTGTTCTATATGAAACAGAACTTCATTGGTGTGCGAAACCATGCGACTTGTTTCAATTGATTTTTGATTGTTTGAATAGGAATAGATACCCAGTCCAACCAGAATAATAATTGCTAAAACAAAGCCCCCCAGTATTCTCTTTTCGAAATATACTTTCATAAACTTACTATATCATCACATAACATAATTGTAGCAACTACCTCCATGCACTTGCTACCTTCACACATCATTTAGATGCATTGCACCTGACCATAAAAGAAAGTATAACGGCCAGGTCATATATACTTTTGGATGGGCTCCTAATAATAAAAGTACAACAAAAATAAGTGCTGAGAATATTTTACAGTTTAAATGTCGAATTAAACTTCAAACAACAAATTGAATATTTTTTTCATAGTCCTTTTATCCGAATCTATTACCACTCAAATTTTATTTATCTCTACAGCAAAAAAAATAAAAACAAAATGGTGGACAATCTTGTTACAATTTGCCTTTTATTGGTATCCATATTTCTTCTTCTGAAGATGAATCGTTGCTTTTATACTTCTCTCCTAATATTTCAAAATGTGGCCTATCATCCAATTCATAGTTTGAGTTGGGTAACCATGTTGTGAAAATGTATTGAAATGTGCGATTGTCTGTACTTGAGCCTTTATGTATAAACATGGCATACAATCCACCCGGCAATACATAGGCTTCCATTTCATCTGGAATCTCATCAAAGTTTTTCACTTCAACAGTTGCCCACTTTTCAAATACTGTATTGCGATTGAAATCCTTGAAGTCGAATGATTTCGCATAAACCTGAATTGAAAATAATTCCGTGCCCAAAGCATTTTTAATCTCCTTTCGCCTTGGCATAAATCCTTTCCACAATTCAGCAGTTCTATTTTCTGATAGACTTGTTGTGATTCGTTTTCCAATCAATCTTTTCTCTGAAAATGTGCTGATGAGTGGGGTCATGAAATAAATTAGAACATCTCAATTCTTCAGTACAATTCTAAATATTCGCTTTACACTGGATTAATTTACTTAACCATCATTGATTTTTCAAGGTCTGAAAAAGGAATTACAGTCTTTACTCCATAGTCAGCTACAGGCCACGATTGAATAATGGTCTTAATATCTAACCCAAGCTCCTTCACAGCATTGTACAATCCTAATTGTCTCCCACTAGACTTTTTTATTTCGCCTTCCCTTGCTATCCAAACTAAGTCGTCTTCAAACAATAATTTTTCACTCGGGAAGTAATACACTAAATAGTCATTCGTATGCTCTGACTTCTTTCCAATAAAATAGATCTTCATTTCAAACTTTGCGTCCGCTATTGTCAAACTATCTTTTACTTCCTCAAACACTACTGGTTTAGGTTGCTTTTGCAGATCATCAGGATTTAACGAATGTGTGGTTGAGGCGAGATATTCAACATATTCCTGATCAGCTTTTGAGCAGATTATTTTTGCTCCACCATGAATAAAGGGTCTTATCCCACCCAGGTAATGCGGATGATAATGTCCAAACACAAAATATTTTATGGGCTTATTTGGTGCAATTTTATTTGCTTCACTAATTATCAGTTCACCATTTTTACTATTCACAGGTGCTTCTGCTATCAAAAGAAAATCACTAAACTCAACAACCATTACTCTGTCATCAGTATGCTTCAGTTCTATAAAATGAATATTATCACTGTACTTTTCAATTTTGATTTCAGGTTTAAATTGTTGTTCCTCCTTTACTTTATAGTTATCGGGTTTCTCTAACAGTTTGGGGATTTCACTCACTATTTTTTCTGTTAGAATGTTCACCTCATCCTTTACCTTTCCGTTTATTTTTTCGATTGCAATGGTCTTTGGATAAAAAAGCTTTCCGATGTTCAAATAGTTATCGTAAACGAACGTGCTTAGTACATCTCCAAATAACTCATCATCACGCAGTGTTGTCGCCTTGATCAAAAGACTATCAGATTTGCGAATGAATAGTTTAACGATAGTTTTATTAATAGTCACTTTATAAATTGCAAACTCAGTATTGCTTTCCTTATCCATTGTTGCTTTTAGCTGGTAGAAATAATCAATAAGTTTTACGGGCGAATACCGCAGGGTTTTAACAGGTTGATCCAAAACCATGCTTTGAGTTACAGCAAACAAATCTTTGTCTCCATAGTCTAAGAACAAGAGATCAGTTGCACTGAATTGTGTTTTAGAATAGTACGATCTGTTTCTTGCTACATTTAGAAGTGTATCGCTTTTCACAAAATTGCCAGGATTAATCCAAACTGTGCCTTTACCTGTATAATTCGTCTGTTGCCAAGGTTCAAAACTGTGCTCCAGTTCATTGACCTTCTCCCTGTACGAGAAGGTGAAGTATTGCCCTTGAAGAGGTTTAACTTGTTTGCTCCAGCATTGCTGTAAATAATCCTTGGGTTTCGCAGTAACTTGAAGTGTGATAAGAAGTAGGATTCCAAGGGTCAACGTTGTGGTCGTTTGTCTCATATTGAATTCAAATTTAAAAATGACACATAACAATTTTATGTAGGTAGCATTGCACCGTACCTGTGTTGTTTGGACCCAATGTAAGGATCAGTATTAACTTATCCAATTTGCGAAAAGAGGTTGGGGAATCTATTTAAATTGAAGTTCCTCCCTACGTAATTTCTATTTGTAAAATTAGATGGTTCAGCTATTTTGCGCCTCTTAACCTAAATTGTCCACCATGCTAAAATTCAGATTCCTAGGCCTTTTCCTTTTTGCTATAATCCATTGCACTACAGCTCAAGATTTTCGGTGGCAACAGCGCGTAGAATATCAGATGGATGTGGCTTTGAATGTAAAGACCAACATCCTTGCGGGTTCTCAAAAACTTACCTATTTCAACAATTCCAAGGACACTCTTTCAAAGGTGTACTACCATCTATACTTTAATGCTTTTCAACCGGGCAGCATGATGGATGTGCGTTCCCGCAACATTGCTGATCCAGATGCTCGGGTAGGCGATCGTATTTCAAAACTGAAAGATGATGAAATCGGATATCAACATATTCAAAGCCTGAAGCAGGATGGAAAGGATATTACCTTCCATGTAAACGGAACCTTGCTCGAAGTAACATTAGCCAAACCTATTTTACCGAATACAAAAACCGTATTCGATATGAAGTTTGAAGCACAAGTACCTATTCAGATTAGAAGATCAGGAAGGAACAGCAAAGAAGGTATTGCCTATTCGGTAACACAGTGGTATCCTAAAATGGCGGAATATGATTTTCAAGGATGGCATGCTTACCAATATATAGCACGTGAATTTCACGGAGTTTGGGGAGATTTTGATGTGAATATTAAAATCGATTCATCGTTCACTATTGGTGGTACAGGTGTACTTGCTAATCCGGAAGTTGTTGGGCACGGATACAAAGTGAAATCTCAGGCAAAGTCACAGGCTAAACCATCGAAGAAAGATACCAGAGTTACTACTTCTGCTAATTCAAATGAACTGACTTGGCATTTCACTGCTAAGAATGTAACCGATTTTGCATGGGCAGCCGATCCGGATTATGTTCATGATATCGCACAAGTTCCCAACGGAACTGAACTTCATTTCTTCTATCAGAAAGGTGATAAGACAACAGACAACTGGAAGAAAATGCAAGACTATGCTGTGAAGCATTTTGAGTTTATGAATAAAACATTTGGTGTTTATCCCTACAGCACCTACTCCATCATTCAAGGTGGCGATGGCGGAATGGAATATTCGATGTGTACCCTCATCACCGGTGAACGAACTTTTGGAAGTTTGGTGGGTGTAATGGCACACGAAGTTGCTCATAGTTGGTATCAGGGTGTGTTGGCCACAAACGAATCTTTGTATCCCTGGATTGATGAAGGCTTTACTGATTTTGCCAGTCAGGAGTCAGAAGCTACATTATTTAATAAACCAGTTGCCGATTCTCATCTTGGTAGTTATGGCGGCTATTTCAATTTAGTGAAGAGTGGATTACAGGAGCCGATCAGTCAGCATGGTGATCATTACAATACCAACCGTGCGTATGGAACTGCCGCGTACAATATGGGCACTGTATTTTTACATCAGTTAAAATACATTATTGGCCAAGAGACTTTCTATCGCGGCATGCGTCAATATTATAACACCTGGAAATTCAAACACCCAGAGCCGATCGATTTTATTCGAGTGATGGAAAAAGTTTCAGGTATGGACTTAAATTGGTACTTGCGTTATTGGATGAATACGACAAAGAAAATCGATTATGGTGTTAAGAATGTAATCAGCAAAGATGGCGGCACGTTTGTAACCATTGATCGCGTTGGCGATTTTCCTATGCCTGTCGATGTTGTTGTTACCTATTCAGATGGAAGCAAAGAGTTATACTATATTCCATTAAATGAAACACTTGGTAACAAACCGGTGGAAGATAAAACGATTCAACGTATGGATTTGGAAGCATGGCCATGGGTTTACCCTTCCTATACCATGAAAATAAATCGTAAGGGTGAAGAGATTACCGCTATTGAAATTGACCCATCCTTGCGCATGGCTGATGTTGATCGGAAGAATAATAAGGTTGATCTGGTTACGGGCATGATGGTGTATCATGATAATATCAAGTAATAAAAGTGAATAATTAAAGGTTAATTGTGTTATGAGTTCAGAAGAAGCAAAAAAGAAAATTGAAGCACTGACTGATAAAATCAATTATCACAACGAACTCTATTATCAAAAAAACAAATCAGAGATTTCTGATTTTGATTTTGACAAGCTACTGGAATCATTGATTAAACTAGAGAGCGATTTTCCTGAACTAAAGAAACAGGACTCTCCTACCCAACGCGTGGGCGGAACAATAACCAAAGAATTTGAAACAGTCTACCACAAATACCCCATGCTTTCGTTGGGGAATACCTATAATCAGAAAGACTTAGAAGACTTTGATGGTCGTGTTGCCAAGGGACTTAACGCTGAAGCATACGAATACTTTTGTGAATTAAAATTTGATGGTGTATCCATTAGTTTGATTTATGAAAATGGAATTCTTACAAAGGCAGTGACGCGTGGGGATGGTGTACGAGGAGACGATGTAATTGTCAATGCAAAAACCATTCGCACCGTTCCCCTTAAGATCACAAAGAAAGGTATTCCTGATTCGTTTGAAGTACGTGGTGAAGTGTTTATGACCAAGGACACGTTCAACCAACTGAATAAAGATCGCGAGGACATTGGCGAAGAACGATATGCCAATGCACGTAACACAACTTCAGGAACGCTGAAAATGCAAGACTCTGGAGAGGTTGCTAAGCGCAAGTTGAATTGTTATACCTATTATCTGCTTGGCGATTCTATCGAATCAGAAACACATGAAGAAAGCATTCATCTGCTGGAGACGTGGGGATTTAATGTTTCGAGAACCTACCGGAAATGTAAAACCATAAAAGAAGTTCTCGAATACATTAATGAATGGGAAACTAAACGTCTTGAGCTGCCACTCGAAACAGATGGTGTTGTTATAAAAGTTAACAAACTCGAACAACAACAACAACTTGGACTCACAGCCAAAAGTCCGCGATGGGCAATCTCTTATAAGTATCAGGCAGAAAGCATCAGCACAAAATTAAATGGTGTTACTTATCAGGTAGGACGCACAGGCGCTGTTACTCCAGTGGCTGAATTGCAACCTGTTCTGTTAGCAGGTACAACTGTTAAGCGTGCATCTTTGCATAATGCAAATGAAATTGCACGCTTGGATTTGCGTATTGGTGATTATGTGTTTGTAGAAAAAGGTGGTGAGATTATTCCCAAGGTAACAAAGGTCGATCTCGACAGAAGAGGAGTTGATACTAAACCGTTTGCATATACTGATAAATGTCCTGCTTGTAATACTAAACTCATTCGACAAGAAGGTGAAGCAGCTTTCTATTGTCCCAATGCAAGCAGTTGTCCTCCGCAGGTAAAAGGGCGCATTGAACACTTTATTCAGCGCAAAGCCATGAACATTGATTCGCTTGGCGAACGTAAAGTGGATATGCTGGTGAACAAGAAGTTGATTTACAGTTATGCTGATTTATACGACCTGAAAAATCAACACGATACCTTACTCGGCTTACAAGATTATTTTGATTCGGATGAAGATTTAAATTTCAAAGATACGAATGGTGTATATCAGGTGGCCTTGGAGAAAGTTGTGTATGGCTTAAAGCTTGTTGCCACATTGGATGAGGTAAATAAATTCTCAACAGCACTTAAAAATATTAAGAACGTTACTTCGCAGCAAACAGGTGCTAAAGTTTATCCATCCTTTCTGATGAAGTCGTTGGAACTTAATGCCCAAAATGTTAAGGATGGCTATGTACCACTCGAGAATATTCTATATCAAATATTTAAAGGCTCAATACCCTTTGAATTATTAGAAGCTGCCTCTAAAAGTATACAGAACATTGATGACCTCTATGATCAGAACAACAAATTCAAAATACTGGAGAATCCAACTTTCATTTACTTTATTCGCGATTCAAAATCACGAGCTAAATTAGATGCCTTTAGTTATCGAAGCAGAATTAGTTTCCAGGCAAAGACGGTTGATAACATTTTATCCGGAATCGAATCGAGTAAACAAATTTCATTCGAGAAAGTGCTCTTCGCTTTAGGTATTCGATATGTAGGCGAAACAGTAGCAAAGAAATTAGCCAAGCATTTTAAAACAATTGATAAAATAATAGCTGCTTCGTTTGACGAATTGATTGCCGTTGAAGATGTGGGCGATCGTATTGCTCAAAGCGTTCGTGAGTTCTTTAGCGTTCAACAGAATCTTGACATCATCAATAAACTAAAGAATGCAAATGTAAAGCTTGCGTTAGAAGAAAAGAATGTTGTCCAGGCACAAGGCAAGCTCAATGGATTTAAAATACTGGCAACCGGAACACTGACCAATTTTAAACGAGACGAAATCGAAACCTTCGTTGAGGCAAATGGTGGTGAATACAAAAAAACGGTCTCTAAAGATTTGAGTTTTATTCTAGCTGGCGAAAAGCCAGGAGAAGCCAAAATTGAAGCCGCTAAGAAGTATGGAACTAAAATAATCTCAGAAGAGGAATTTCTGAAATTGGTAAATGGCTAACAGCAATTTGAAATCTTTTTACTGCATTACTATTAACTTTTAACCATTAACGGTTAACTAATCCTTCAGGATTCTCATCTCCACTCTCCTATTCTTAACACGTGCCTCAGGAGTCATCTCGTTACCCAATGGCTGTGAGCCGCCAAAGGCTTTCGTTTGTACGCGATTCTTAGCAATGCCTTTCGAAACAATGTATTTCTTTACTGCATCCACGCGCTGTTGAGAGAGTTCAAGATTTGCTTTCGGGCTACCTACATTATCGGTATGACCTTCTAATTGAATTTCAATTTTTGAATTCTCTTTCATCATCTGAACGACTTCATCCAATCCTGGATAAGACTTCGGATCAATCACTGATTTACCTTGAGCGAAAATCAGGTGATCCAGAATAATGGTTTGACCTTTGGGTGTAAGTGTTATATCCCGAATGACATTGTTATTGGCATCAATATCTTTCGGAGCAACAATGATGGTTTTAGGATTATATCCTTCGGCACCAACCGTAACCTGGTACTTAGCCGTTCCGAAAATAAGGAAAGAGAAAGTGCTGTCATTAAACCGACCAGTAATACTCTCAGTTGGAATACTGCTATAGCGCACATTGGCCTTAACTCCCTTGCCCGTTCTGGAATCGGTTATCTTACCTTTCACGGTAATATCTGTGCTTTGGGCATTACACAGAACTGCTGTAAATAGTAGAATAAAATAGAATAGGATGTTTTTCATTCAAGCAAGGTAATATGAAATTCAAAAATAGTACTCTATTTCAGTATTCATTTACCTAAATAGATTTGCTACCACTTTAAGCGGTAACAAGTCTATATACAGGGCAAAATTAATTATGGTCAGAAGATTGTATGCTGATCAAATCAGGCAATAGTCAAAAGGATTCTCGTGTTGTTAAGAAAACTATTTATCGGATACTACCCCTTCATACCTCATAATATCATTCCAATCATATAAATGAAAAGTCTTATCCGTTGACATCACGACAAAAAGTCCATTCGGGAATTTACTGCCGAGCGAAACATGCGTCACTTCAGAGCCATCACTCTCAACAGCCGAAACATCAATTACTCTAATTTCATTATGGTCATGCGGATTCGTGGCCGTTCCCTCACGCAGATAGATATGAAATTTATTGGCTTGCTGATCGGAGACCAGAATGTATCCGGAAATACTATCCTTTTTGTAAATGCTAATACCTTCATGGTCCCCGGAAAATCCATCTTTTGCAAACACCACGAGTTCTTCATTTCCTTTATCCGGATCAGCGAAATACTTACGCACACCAAATTGTTCGTCCGAACAATACAGGTAGCCGAGTTCATCGTCAACCGCAATGGCTTCAATTTCTTTCTTGCCACTATACTGACCAAACTCTCTAACCTTGGTGGCCTTAATGCTTCCATGACCATCATCTTCCAATCGATATTGCCATAAATATTTTCCGGTAGGACCAGTCTTTCGACCTACGATAGCAAACACTGCACTGTCGGATGTACGCTTGTAAAGTGCAATGCCCATCGGGTCGCGTTCAGTTTCGCCAACAAATACTTCGATGCCACCACTATCGACAGGTTTCATGTCGGGTACAGAGAATATTCTGATCTTGTTGGTTAATCTTTCGGTAGTGACCGCAATGGATATCAAACTATCACCCAGTTTAATTTTTCTGATATCCACATTATTCGGTCGCTTTATTCCGCGAACGCATTTCTCTTCGATGATCTCTCCATCGAGATTATACACCATTAAGGCCCCATCTTCATCCTTATCTGTTCCGATAATTAAACTGCTATCCGGATTATTTTCGTTTACCCAGATAGCCGGATCATCAGTATCATGAAGGGCTAAATCCGTTATTATCTTAGGTTTGATAGCATTCTCCGCCACTCGTGGTTGTGTATCACATGCGGTAAACAACCACGAGAAAAAAATGAAAGATGTGTAGACCTTAGTTTTTTGAAAATGATTCATCGGCTCTAATCGTATTTATTTTCTAATCTTTAATGAAGGTAAAGGATATTCCACTATCCGATTTAAATAACTCTTCTCCTTCTTCATAATTATCTTCATCAATTACTGAAAAGAAAGTAAAGGTGATGGATTCATCGTTAAACTCGTATTCACTCTTGATAATGAAATCCAGTTCGTCTTCTACCAGTCCATTATCATTGATGATCTCGTGACTACCCTCAAATTCTATCTCTCCATCTTCCGCATCGTACTCCGCTTCAATTTCAAGAACTTTATTCTCTGTTTCGGTTTCTTCTTCTCCGTCTTCACACGTTGTTATTTCTTCTGTTTCAACCAATTCGATTTCAAACTTCATTTCTTCGAACTCAAACTCAGCCTTTACTTTTCCGGTAATGTCCTCAAACGACAATTCTTCTAATTCAGGATTCAGAGAACCAAATACTTCTTTAAACTTTTCAAACTCTTCTCCCGAACTAATTTCTAATTCCCATTCACCTGCCACATCATTGTTTAACACTTCATATTCGAATACTTGGGGAAAACCCAGCAAGAGGTTATCCGAAGATTCAAGATTTGAAAGTTCAAATTTGAAACTTCCTTCGGTCTCATCTAAACCTGGTAAGGTAAAGACGATCTCAAACGATTCGGGCACAGATCCTAAATCAGTATCAGGAGTAATTGAGATTGTTCCTGTAAGTCCATCACCCTCTGATGTAAATTCAAGTTCACGCTCATACACACAATCATCCAACTCCACTTCGTACACAATTTTATCAATCACTACATTGCCAATCATATCATCTTCAAGATCTGTAATGGCGTAAGCTAAGGTAATCGTTGAGTTTGGAAGTGATAGATCAGGAAGGTAATCGGCAAACTTTACTTCAATACTGTAATCTTCTGCATCGGGAAGATCAGCACCTTCTTCAACATCCAACACCAACTGAAACGGGAAATTATCGTCTAATGGTTTTTCATCCAGACTATTATCCGCGCAGCCTAATAGCAAAGCAAAAGTTACTAAAATTGAACTTTTATAATAATACTTTTTCATTTCGTTAATTCGTTAAGATTAGAAATCAAACTTCACACCTACACGTGTCCACCAGGAATAAAATTCCCGTTGAATGTAATGACCTTCCGAACCCTGATACACTTCAAAAGGTTGGTTGGTTATGTTAAGGAACTCGGCAAAAAAGCGAAACTTTTGTGTGATGGCGATAGTGGCCGTTGCATCCAACTGAACGCGGTCTTTTACAAACAGATCCTCACTAGAATCTTCACCGATCTCGCTGATGTATTCACCATTGAAGTTTGCGGAAACACGAAAGTTAAAGCGCTTCAAATCATAACCAAGTGAAAAGTTTCCAACATGCTTTGCCTGGCCTGGTAATCGAATCTCCTCTTCTTTCGTAACATCTTCACGCGATTGAATTTTTGCTTTCGAGTTAGTGAGGGTATAGTTTGCATAAACACTTAGTCCTTTTAAAAATCCAGGAAGGAAAATGAGGTTCTGCTGATACGCCACTTCGAATCCTAACAGATTGGCATCTTCACCATTCTGTGATTGTGTTAGTGTGATTGGTACACCTTCTGAGCCAGGATAGATTGTAGATTCAAATCGTTTTGTGAAAATAAAATCATTTAGTTTCTTATAGAAAAAACCACCTGACAAAATACCTACTGAACCAAAATACCGTTCAGCCAACACATCAATATTGGTGGCCGATACAGGCTTAATCTCTGGATTCCCAATCCTACCCTGACCTTCATTTACATTAATTTCCTGTGCCGGAATAATGTCGCTAAAGTTTGGTCGTGCGTATGTTCTGGTAATGGCTGCTCTTAAGTTGGTATTGTCATTGATCTGATAGCGGGCGTGAAGTTGAGGAAGCAAAAAGCTGTACTCTGTTCCACCCTCTTCCGGAATGATTTCAGTTTCGTTCAATACATTGAACGATTGATATTCAACCTTTGTGTGCTCATAACGAAAGCCTCCTAACAACATCAGTTTTTTTAATTGAATTTTAGACATCAGGTAACCTGCATAAACATCCTCCTTTGATGTGTAGGCTTCAGCCGCTTCTGTGGCTAGCTTATCGCTTACTTGAAGTTCAAATTGATCGAGGTTGGCATTAAAATATTTAATAAACTTTTCCGGATCTGCATTCGCACGGAGCGTATAACGGCCATCCAAAAAGTTATCATCAACGATACCACCGGCATACTGATCTAATGTCAAGTCGTCTGGACCCGTATGCTTAAATACATTTTCGGTTATCGTATAACTCTTTTCTTTCAGGCGCACCTTACCTCCAAACTTTAAAAGCCCTTCGCTATTGCCGGCCTTGTAGGGAATGCCTATGTTAAATTTCGCTGTCTTATTTACATCCTTCGCGTAGGTATTGCCCATTACCACCTCATCAAATTCATAAAGTGTATTGTCCAGATAAATGTTATTTGGACTTGTGTTTGGCAAATCATTAACGATGAACGTTGGGAATTTCGGATCGGTATCAAAGTCAATTGAAAGTTGGTCTACTTCCGCTACACTTGTTATTTCATTATCGAACGGAGTATCCTGAATGGCTTCAGAATATGACACTTCGTAATCCAGATTAAATTTTGAAAGGGTATGCTTTGCACCCAGATTAAAGCTGGTAACAATTTGTTTTTCAAGACGGTCTTTTGTTAATCTTTCAATGGCATTGTCTTCACCCGGAAATCCACCACTGGGAACAAAAACGTAACGTCTTCTTACTTCACGATCCGTAAAGCGATTGTAAATAGTTCTGAAATAAATCTCACTCTTTTCGTTCAGCTTGTAGTCGATGGTGCTACTCAATCCAAGGCGAGTGCGGGTTAACAAATAATCACGTAACTCAAGATCATCACCATCTCGCTCCCAGTTGTCTGAGCCGCGTTCTGTTTCGTAGTAACTGGAATTCACCATGATGCCGAGTCTATTATTGAAGAAGCGCTTACTTAGCTCAAGCGATCCCTGCAAATTCGATTTACCGCTAATGTTGTTATATCCTGCCAAGGCAGATGCACTCACGCCTAAATCCTCTGATTTGGCAGTACGTGTAATAAGATTCACTGATCCTCCAATTGCGTCACCATCCATGTCGGGGGTGAGTGCTTTGCTAACTTCAATAGATGCGAGCTGATCGGCAGGAACGGCATCAAGTGCAACGTATCGTACACCGGCTTCAGGAGATGGAATTTGTTCTCCGTTAATGTTGATGTTGGTAAACTGTGGAGCAAGACCACGGACCAACACATACCTGCCTTCACCCTGATCGCGTTCAATGTTTACAGCCGGTACACGTTGCAAGGCTTCTGCTACATTGGGATCCGGAAATCTTCCAATCTGATCCGCGCTGACAATGTTCTTAATGTTATCGGCTGTCTTCTGTTGATTCAACGCACGCTGCTGTCCTTGGAGAACACCTGTGATTACTACATTCTGCAATTCCGTAGCATCACCTGACATTTTTATTTCTATTTCTGAAACACCACCCTCGGGCACTGAAACAGTTTGAGTATACTTCTTAAAGCCAATATAACTCACCTCTACTTCTACATCGCCTGATGGAAGCCGAAGGAGAAACTCTCCATTCACATCAGAAGTTGTTCCATTATTTGTTCCTTTTTGCATAATGGTTGCTCCGGGTAGAACAGAGTTCATCTGCTCATCCAATATGCGTCCGCGAATGGCGCCCAGTGCACTTTCCTTTACAGGGGCTTTAGGCTTTGCAGCAGCTTTTACGACAAGAAGATTATCCATCTGTTGAATAACAATTTGAGATTGTTCTGAAATGGATTCCAATATCTCACCCAAATTTTGCTGACGACCATCGAGCGAAAGTCTTTTGTTCAGGTTGATGGAGCGACTGCTGTAGGTAAACGTAAAATCTGTTTTTGCTTCAATAAGCGAAAAGATTTCTTGCAGCGGTTTATCTTTTACAGTTAGCTGAAGTTTAACATCGTAAATATTTTGGGCAGATGATTCTTTTGCAAACAGCAAATTCAACATCAGACACTGAATCAGCAGACCCAGCACCGTGTACTTTGAAAGTGTGAGCGCGTTACTAAAAAGCGTTCGTAACTTTTTGTGCATAGTATTTAGTTTAGTAGTTGTTTCGTTATGAAATTAAGTTGAGTTCTCATTCGCATCCTTTGCCGAGTAATATGATTTGCTTGTCCTGAATTTTGAACTGCATCCCAGTGCTAAAACTTATGGCTTCGAGTATTCTTTCAAGCGACACATTTGTATACTTTCCTGTAATCAGACATTTCTCTACTGCATGGTTATCGAAATTGATTTTTACACCAAAAGTCTGCTCGAGCTTTTTAGCGGCTTCACTCAATTGTGTGTCTTCAAAAATGATCGTGTTATTTTTCCAGGCAAGCTCATGCTCAAGGTTTGCAGGAGACTTCATCATCTTTTTAGTTAAAACTGAGTAGGTGATTTTCTCCTGCGGCAGAAGGAAGTGCATTTCCTTTTCGCGCGAGACTTTAACTTTTCCGGTTGCAACACTTACTGTGATCTGATTGTTGGTAGTATTTACATTAAATGAAGTACCAAGCACTTGTGTTGTGATTTCGTCCGTATGAATTATAAAAGGACGAAGGGAATCTTTTGCTACTTCGAAAAAAGCCTCACCAGTAAGATAGACCTCCCGCTTTAATCCTGTAAAGGTTTGAGGGTATCTAAAAGTAGAAGTAGAATTTAGCTGAACAACGGATCCATCACTCAGGGTTAATGTTGTTCGCTCTGAAGGCTCTGTTGTTCGAACTGCATAGGAAATATTTTCTGAACTCCATTCGGAATATTTCCCAAAAAAGTAAACACCAAAGCTCGCTGCCAGCAGGATAGTGACAGACGCAGCAATTTTCCACCAACCAAATGATGTTTCAGATTTCGCTTCACGTTCCTCATGCTGATCAATTTTATGATTCAATCGCTGAAGACCCTTTGCTAAATCAAATTCAGCTTTGTGTGGAAGCTTCTTTTCCCACAGATCAAGATACTCAACAAAGACTTTTTTATTCGCCTTACTCTGTGATAACCAATTATGCAATTGCTCCTGCTCCTGCGGGCTGGCTTCTTGCGACAAATACAGCGTAATTAAATTGATTGGGTTTATCTCCTCCATACTGTTGGTTCTATCCGGGAGGAGTAACATAATGGCTTCGTACCACTACGCTAGTTTATTATCAAAATATTAAGCCTCTGTTAACTCAATACTTTGCTTATCTAACGCATTTGGTAGACGATGATTCAGGCTGCCACGGAGAATACGGAGCGCCTTTACTAATTGGTTTTCAATGGTCTTCTCCGCGATTCCTAAAATTTCGCTAATCTCTTTATAAGGCAAGCCTTCCATCCTACTCATTAAAAAAATTTGCTTACAACGGGATGGAAGGCTTTCAATCACTACATCTAACTGGTGTTGAAGTTCTTTATGTGTTAATATTTTTTCAGGATCGTTAGTATCCAACAGGTTTGTGTTGAACAAGATATCCTCTACATCTTCAAATACGGGTTGGCGTTTTTTGATTGCGGCCAGTGACGCATGTCGAACCGAGACATACAGATAAGACGTAAAACTTTTCTCAATAACAAGCTGATGACGATTTTTCCAGATCGTTAAGAAGACATCTGCCACCACTTCTTCCGATTCTTCCGAATTGCGCAAATAGGTATTGGCAAAGAAGCAAAGCTTTTGATAATAGTGTGCAAACAAAGTATTCAACGCCAACCGATCATCCTTCTTGATGCGGCTAAAAAGTGCTTGATCGCTATTGGTGGTATCGGAATACATTTGCGATCAAAGGTTCGCTATCTCAGAAAGAGATCAAAGCATAAAGAATTATGAAATGATTATGAAAAGGTGATGCGAATGTTTAGGACTAAAAAAAAATGCTTCGTTCTGCACGTTTTGAATTCTTGTTCCAATAAGCATGAAAGAGCCCCTCACTTGCTTACACACAACATCTGTACGATACCATCTATGACTCCTTCTTCCTTTTATTAACCACAAGAAAAGCCGGATATGAAAGAATACTCAATACCATTACTAAAATCAGATTGTATTGATCACCAATGGCAAATCCAATGAATAATCCAAAGGTTATGATCAATACTAAAATGGTTGTCCAGGGGTATCCCCATGCGCGATACGGTCGGAACAACTCAGGTTCTGACTTTCGTAATTTGATATGGGCTGAAAAGCTTAAGGCCATCACTACGATCGACATAAAGGAAGCAAGCGAAAAAAGCTGCTGGAAGGAACCCAGAATGATCAATACAAAACTGATCAGACCTGAAAGAATGAGTGCTACTACCGGAGTACCGCCTTTATTCACTAATGCACCTTGCGGAATAAAAAAACCATCACGACTAAGTCCGAACAAAATTCGAGGCGGGATCATCATGTAGGCATTCAGAATACTGACTAACGATACGATTGAAATCACGATGACAAACGTTGCGCCTGAATCGCCAAAGACAACGCGCGTCACATCTGAAGCAACAAGCGGTGAATTAGCCAATGAACTTACCGGGAGCACATGCATAAACGCGATGTTCAGAATGACATATATACCCATAACCACAACACCTCCTGTGAACAATGATTTAGGAATATTCTTACCTGGATTTTCATCCTCTTCAGCAAAAAAACTATTGGACCACCAGCCATTATAAGCACCCATTACCAATTGAATGGATTTCAGAAAGCCAATAAGGATGCCGCCTTCAAACACAGAAGAAGATTGAACAAAAGCCGATTGATCAACCTGAACAACAAAACACGAAACAATAAGGGCGGTAAAAAAAAGAACTTTCAACACACTTGTAATCTGTTGAGCAATGCTTCCGTTCTTAACACCTCCCAAATGGTATAGAAAAAATCCAATCAAAAATACCAGTGCCAGTATGGTTTCATTTCCTTTCAATGAAGGGAATAGCAGCGCCAAATATTCTCCAATAACAATACAGAAGTAAGCCGGTGCAATGGAATTTAAGATGTAATCAAACCAGCCCGTTAAGAAACCAGCGTAGTCACCAAAGGCCCGCTTGACATAGTTGTAAGGACCACCGGCTTTCGGAAGCATGGTTGCCATCTCGGCAAATGATCCTGCACCCAGCAACACATATACGCCACCTAAAGTCCAGCAAGCGAGAATGAGCCAGTAGTTATCCAACATACTGGCAATGGTTCCGGGAGTTCTGAGAATACCCACACCGATAGTCCCACCTACCATTACCGCGATACCAAAGCCTGCACCTAATACTTTCTTTAATTCATTTTTTGATTGACTCACGGAGTAAAATTTGATTGGTGGAAATTTCGATTGGATATGCCAGGCGAAAAGATAGGCATCTGAAACCAAATTTCAGGGAGTCATGTGAAAAGTTTTCTAAAATCGAGCGATTGTCAGCAGGGGAGTTCAGCTTATCAAGTGGATGCTTGAACTTTCAAGGAGCACAAGCGACCTTATGTTAGCTGGAGTTAATTTGAACGTTTTAACATTCGGTATCCGATAAGACGATGAACATAACGACTGAATAAGCATACGATTTATATAGGATATTGTGCTTAACTCCTTACTCGTCTGAATTTTATATTTTTCGCTCCAAAGTTTGAAATCGTAAATCCCGTTATTTCTTTTCCGCTTCTCACGAATTCAATCTCAAAGGCAAACGAGTTGATTCCTGAAAATTTATTTTCTCCAATTCGCGTGAGTTGGATATCACTTAATCGATGGTGAGTCATCGTTACTTTATCCTTGTTGACTTTTATGGAATATCTGGTTGTTAATTCTTCACTGTAGTATTCTCCTTTGAAGTCGTTCATGTTGCTGGTATAATTTGCTACCGGATGCTTATTCTCATTTAATGGATTTGCTGAATTTGCTTCTTCTCCCAATTCATCCTTCAGATAAAACCCTGTGATCTTCTTTGCTATTCCTAAAATATCATAATGCTCATCGTTACTCAATGCGATTACTGAAAAGTTGTTTTCGGGAAATCTTGTCAACCCCGCCCGAAATCCGGCATCGTGTCCCCCGTGACTAATTGCATTTAACCCTTTGTAACTCCAATGTAATTGTCCCTTTGCATGGTAAGTAGTATCTCCCTCTCGCGCTGACCAAACCACTGGTTTATTATTGTCCAATAAAGATATAGTGTTGAATTGCGCTATGAGTTTCGCATCCCCTACTTTTGGATGATCGAAATTGTTAACCCATTTCGCCAGATCTTCTACCGTGGTGAGCAAACTGGTTGCTCCCACACTACAATAGTGCAATTCTTTCTTAACGTATTCTCCCGCTACTTTTTCATATGAATACGCTTTGTTTTTCACGACTTTGTGAAAGTCATCGTAACACTGAGTATCGGTCATCTGCAATGGAGTAAATATATTTTCTTTCGCAAATTCTGCAAATGATTGTCCCGTTACGCGTTTCACGAGTTCAGCTAAAAGTGTAAAGCCTGTATTGCTGTAGCCAAAAGCAGTTCCCGTTTCAAAGTTTAATTCCTTTTGCTTGATCACTAGTTTTAAGATTTGTTCAGTCGTAATAACATCTTCCATCTGCCAGCCAGCCAACGTGAGCAATGCCCATTGATCTCTTAATCCACTCGTGTGAGCAAGCAAATGTTTGATCTTTATTGCCTTATTATACTTAGGTAATTCAGGAAAGTATTTTCGTATGTCATCTTCCAATGAAATTTTACCTTGCTTTTCCAATAGATAGATGGAGAAAGCGGTAAACTGTTTTGACACAGACGCAACATGAAAAATAGTCTTAGAGGTAATCTGAATTCCATACTCAAGGTTAGCAATTCCATATCCTTTTGTGAAAATGATTTTTCCATCCTTCACTACCGCCACAGAAACACCTGGAGTTTCAATATTGTAATGAGAGAATAAGCTGTCCATCTTACGATCCATTACCTCATCACGGTTTTGAGTCATACCATGGAATGTTATGAACAATAGAATGATGGAAGTCAATGCTACTCGTTTTTTCATTTTCGCTTGATGTTTAATTCGTTTCTGATTTAGTCGACAGCAAAAATCAAGGGGAAGAGATCAAAATCCTTTAAGAATCGTGATTGTTAAAGTAAAAAATATTAAAAAGTCTCCGAATCGGAAAAAATCAGGCAACAGAAAACTGATTTCGGTATTGAGAAGGTGTCATCTGTGTTTCCGTTTTAAAGGACAGATTGAAAGAGGTTACATTGCCGAAGCCACAGTCGAATGCAATGGTCTCAATTTTTGCATGCGCATAAGCCTGATCGGCCAACAGCACTTTGGCCCTCGTAATACGGTACTGGTTAACAAACTCCGAAAAATTCTTTTGTTCATGCTCGTTAATAACCTGCGACACCTCGCGAGGAGTTACCGAAAGACTTTCAGCTACGGTTTTTACCGAGACATTGCTTTCGAGGTAAATTTCCTTTTCGGTAAACAGCTCCTTGATCTGTTGAAGCAATTGTTTCGATGTAACCGGATCGATGCTGGAGTTACTGTATTTCTCCAAAGTAAAAACATGGCGTTTGAGTAAGAGGAAGGAAAATATGTAGATCAAAAATGAAAAGAAGACCGCACCTAAAATATAGAAGGGTATGAAGCCCATGAAAATACCTACATACAAAAACCAGATCAAGCTAACGCCCATCACGATGTTCCGATACCACGGCAGCAATCTTGCGCTCTGAAGATTCTTCGTTATATAAATCCAGCAAAGCGCGAGGTAGATTGCCAGGTGTACAAACACCAGCGAATAAATAAAATAAGAAGCAAAGTCGCCTCGGTTGGGAATGATCCAACACAACAACACAAAAAGTATGAACGGAATTAAATGAAGGTAATTTCGGGCGGAGAAATTTTGTCTTTCAAAAAGTGCCTTGCCATAAAACCAAAGAAAAGGACCGGTGAGCAACGTTCCTGAAATACCGAGATTGCGAATCCACGGATCGAGGGGTACATAATTTAAGATAATGGACTTCCCTATTCGTATTGTTAATCCCAGTAGTGCAAGGGCCAGAAAAATATTCGTTCGTTTTTCTTTTAAAGTGAATAGATAAACAGATAAAAGAAGTGCCTGAACAATACCCAGGCAACTCAGAACCAGTACCGTAACTTTCGTGATTGTCATGCTGCACTAAGAACGCAATAAAATGATTATGGATACACTTGTCATTTACGGGATAAAGAATAAATGGCTCTTGAGTGCATTAGATTAGGCAAGATATTTAAAGCTGCACACTAAATCGCTGTACATGGAGTAATGCAGGCTTGATTAACTAAATTTACCGTAATGGAATCAGCAGCAAAGACCGATGAGATTGATCATATGATCTCGACTCTTCCACGCGATGAGCAGGTATTGGTAAAGAGGTTACGCACCCTCGTTATGGAATGTATTCCGCGAGCAACAGAAAAGGCATACTATAGTATGGGTATTCCATTCTACACACGAAACAGATTAATCTGTTTTATCTGGCCACCTTCCGCAACCTGGGAACCAGGCACGAAGGATAAGAAACGAAAGGCAAAAGGTGTTACGCTCGGTTTTAACCAGGGAAACTTAATGGCAAATGAAGATAGCGCATTGCTGGCCGAAGGGCGCAAACAGGTTTATGTTATGTATTTTAAAAAACTGAGCGACATTCATGATAATCAGATCCGAGCCTTGTTATTCGAAGCCGCAATGATAGACGAACAGTTTGCTAAGAAGAAAAAAAAGTAAAACCTCTGCGCGAACAAAAGAACATGAACGGGCACAAGTGAGCAGCGCTCGTTGCTATCACACAACACTTGAGCTAGTTGGTGCACCTGTCATTTACTGGATAAAGAATCAATGGCTTCAGATTTAGAAGATACAAAGTTGATTTGTTTGCCTTTGTTACTTTCATAAATTAAATCATTGAGGCTTTTGCCTGTATACTTTTTAAAGTCACCGATAATGGCCAGACGAACACGATAATTGGAAAATTTTTGAAGTATCTCTCCGGCAATTCCATTCTTCAAGTCAAAGAAATCAGGTGTTATGTTGTTCTCGTGAAGTATTATTCCATCAAAGCCCTGATAATACAGGTTACCCAATAAATCCAATCCGTCTGCTGTGGAGTTAATAATTCTTTCGTCACTTGCTATTTCTGCAATTTTGAAGTCTTCTATTTGATGTGTTTTGATTTTCATTTTGTGGCTGTCTTCTTTGCAATGACTTCTAACAATCATTGCTAATATTGTTACCAGCAGTGGATTTTTAAGCGCGCGGATGATCAACGCTATGGCTTACGTGCAACATCCACTCGAGATAGGGTCGATTTTTATTCTTCAAGTTTAAATTTTATCGGAAGCACAAGGCGTGATTTAACATCTAGTCCATCTTGCTTACCTGCTTTCCAAGGAGGCATTAAGTGCACCACACGAATTGCTTCTTTGTCACAATCAGCATGAATACCTTTAACAAGCTGCACATCGCTAAGATTACCTTCTTTATCAACAATAAAACTTACGAACACTGTACCCTGGATACTCATTCTTCGTGGGACTTCAGGATAATTCAGATTCTTCGACAAGAATTTTGCCATCGCCTCAAAACCACCAGGAAATGCAGCCTGCTGGTCAACTTCAGCGTAAATTACATTATCTGTATTTTCTTCATTCACACCCTCTTCAACCGGTACATCAAAACTACGAGGAGTCCAAAAATCTAGTTCCTTCTCAAAGTCAACAATTCTATTCCTTCCTTTATCGCTAAAACCTGTTGCATAGGGAATATTAATTGAGGATAAAAGATAATTACATTCCAAACAAATACTTACAAAACCTACCGGCTTATCGGCCTTATAAAAAACGATACCAAAATGTGGATCAAAGCACATTGCAATATCTTCACCATAAGAAGACTCGTCACACAAGTCGTTGGTCAGTCTTATTATCTGAAATTCATTCAGCTCAATTTGCTTCTTAATTTTCTTCGCAAGTTTTCCATGCTTATCAACTATTTCAATGTCACCTTCACCATTGTAATCGTAAGCAATTACCTTATCATATTCAATCGTTGCAAAAATATTATCAGAAGTTGCTGTTATGTCAGGTTGTCGTCTGCTATCACATGAAACAATCAAAACTAGTATAAGAAGAACTACAGAATTAGTGACTATAATTTTAGTCTGATGAATGTTATTGATTCTTATTTTCATTGCCACCTTTTTAGTATTGCCAATAACCGCCCAAATATATACACCAAACCTTATAACAAATAAAAAGATGCATATACCAACCCAATAGGGTCTGATATATGCACCTCTGGTTTAAACCTTCCACTCAACAGTCTCCCCTACACCTAACGTATCATCATCTCCTTTATCATTTTTCGATTCAGGAGATGATGATGGTTTTATTTCTTCTTCACTTTTTTCTTGGGTGCGACTTTCTTCGCTACGGGCTTCTTCGCTGCGGGCTTTGTCTTCTTTACTACTTTCGGCTTTTGGGCTTTCGAAGAGGTTGACTTGCTCGACTTTGATTTTTTTGGTGGGCTCGCTTTTTTGCTGGCTGTTTGAGGTTTGATCTTGCTTTGGTTTTTCAGGTTCACCGAAGAGGCTGGCTTGGCCGTCTTCTTCGATCCAGACTTCTGGTTCAGAAGTTTGCTGTTCTTTTTTTTTTCCCCGATGGCGCTCGAGGTCTCTAATTCACTGTCTTCTTCGTCTGGCTCTGGCCCAGTTTCCTCTTCCTCTTGAATGAGCGTTACCTTCGCGACTTTATATTGTGAAAGACGATTGCCTAAAGCCTTCCATCCTTTCACATCAATCAAGTCTTCGAGGTTAATGACTTCAGATGATTTCTCCTTGTCTTTCCCTTTAATCAATTCCAATTCTACTTCTGGCGTTTCAGAAGTAGTAACTAACACAAGTCGTGAACCAATGGCTTCTGTTATGAAACCAAAGTCTTTATCCTGTGTAGTGGTTTCAATCATGAAACGTTTCACCATGTAGGCCTTGCTCTCACCATCTACATAGACTGCTGAAACAGCTTTCTTTGGATGGAACTTCTCAACAAGCAAAGTCTTCTCTGGTTCAAAGCGAGTGGTCAATTCGTAATTCGTGATTTTGTATGAACCATTTCGCGTGAAGGTAATGAGCTGGTCATCGGCATCGAACTTACCTAAATATCTACCGCGACTGTCTTTGTTCAAACGTCCTGCATCTTCATCGTACCACAAGTTCAACTTGCTTAAAGTAGACGATCCTGCTTTTAAGAAATCAACTTTACGGATTGGATACTTGGTAATCGTATTACCTTTCGATCCACGACCCTTCACTTCCAATTCCGAAAAATCATATTCGAATATTTTCTTTCGTGCTGTACTACCTTGGGTAAGCTTCACCTCTACTGTTTCAGCTTCTCCGTTCGGATTGCCACTTACATAGTATATTCTTGAATTCTTATCATCACTTGCAATCGCATATTCTTTATCACGGGTGATACCCGGCATGTTGAAACGCTTGGCAAAACCTTTTCCGCCTTTGCCATCGCCATAGATTACGTTGTACGTCATGCGGTCATCGCCTTTCTTCCATATACCTATGTACATGATGTCTTTGCCCATGAATACTCTCTCCCCAATACGAGAGACACGAGCCTTACCATCCTTACGGATAACAATGACATCATCCAGATCCGAGCACTCACAAATAAATTCATCGCGCTTCAAACCATAACCCACAAAACCATCTTCACGGTTAATGTAGAGTTTCTGGTTGTTGGCAATTACCTCAACAGCTGTAACCGACTGGAAGCTCTTAATCTCCGTCTTACGTTCACGGCCTTTACCATATTTATCCAACAGGTTTTGGAAATACGCAATGGCATAATCCACAAGATGTTTAAGATGATGCTCGGTTTCTTTCAATTGCTTTTCAAGATCACGCATCAATTCATCCGCCTTAAACGAATCGAATTTCGAAATACGTTTGATCTTGATTTCGGTTAACCGGACAATATCATCGCGGGTGATCTCTCTGTAGAATTTCTTCTTGTGAGGTTTTAATCCTTTGTCAATTACCTGAATAACCTCTTCCCAACTTTCCGCTTCTTCAATGTCGCGGTAAATGCGCTTCTCGATGAATATCTTTTCGAGTGAGGAGAATAAAATCCGCTCCATTAACTCCGCTTTCTTAATCTCAAGCTCTTGCTTTAAAAGAGCAAGGGTTTGCTGCGTATTGTATTTTAAGATTTCACCAACCGGCATGAACTTCGGCTTGTCTTCAACAATCACACACGAGTTTGGCGAAATGCTGATCTCACAATCGGTGAACGCATAGAGTGCATCTAAAGCAATCTCGGGAGATTGACCAGGTTGAAGAAGAATCAGAATCTCTACGTCCTTCGCAGTATTATCAATTACCTGCTTTACTTTAATCTGCCCTTTCTCACTTGCCTTCACAATGGATTCCATTAATGAAGTGGTCGTTGTCGAAAAAGGTATATCTCTAATGACAAGCGTTTTCTTATCCTGGATTTCAATTCTTGCGCGCACTTTAATTTTACCTCCGCGCAAACCTTGATTGTATTCCGAAAAATCTCCGATACCTCCCGTTGGAAAGTCGGGGTAGATCTTTGGGTTCTTACCTTTTAATATGTCAATCGATGCTTTGATCAGTTCATTAAAATTGTGAGGAAGAATTTTAGTTGAAAGACCAACGGCAATACCTTCAACACCCTGAGCCAACAATAAAGGAAACTTAACCGGTAATGTAACCGGTTCTTTCTTACGACCATCATACGACAATTGCCATTCAGTAGTCTGTCCATTAAACGCAACATCGAGCGCAAACTTCGAAAGTCTCGCTTCAATGTAACGAGGAGCAGCAGCACCATCACCTGTTCTCACATCACCCCAGTTACCTTGCGTTTCAATGAGGATATCTTTTTGTCCGATGTTCACAATCGCATCACCAATAGATGCATCACCGTGCGGGTGATATTGCATGGTGTTACCGATTACGTTCGCCACTTTGTTGAAGCGACCGTCATCCATTTCTTTTAACGAGTGCATGATTCTGCGCTGAACGGGTTTGAAACCATCTTCAATGCGCGGCACTGCACGTTCCAGAATTACATAGGATGCATAATCCAAAAACCAGTTTTGATACATGCCATCAATGGCCAGGGAGTGAATCACCACATCCCCATTAGCATCCTTGCTGTTTGGTTTATTGACTTCCGGAACTCCGATCTTTTGTTTTTTACTCATCTCTGCAATCTATTTTTTCTACTTGTTTAAAGTGGCCACCTCGGGTGACACAAAACAATTTTGATTTATAGTTAATTAAGCCTCTTCTGCCACTTCTTCAACGGCTGCCTCTTTCGCTTCTACTTTATCTAATTCGATGCGAAGGTTATCGATGATAAATTCCTGACGATCAGGTGTGTTCTTACCCATGTAGAACTCAAGGGTTTTGGCAAGATGTCCTTCACCAAGCAATACCGGTTGTAAGCGAATGTTCTCACCAATGAATCCACCGAACTCATCGGGAGAAATTTCTCCTAGACCCTTGAAGCGTGTGATCTCTGGTTTGGCACCAATCTTTACGATAGCAGCTTGTCTCTCTTCATCGCTGTAACAATAGATCGTTTCTTTCTTATTGCGCACACGGAAGAGCGGAGTATCCAAAATGAACACGTGTCCTGCTTTTACAAGATCTGGAAAGAATTGGAGGAAGAACGTCATCAACAATAAACGGATGTGCATACCATCCACATCGGCATCGGTAGCGATGATCACTTTGTTGTAGCGAAGGCCTTCGATACCATCTTCAATATTCAATGCATGTTGAAGGAGGTTAAACTCCTCATTCTCATACACTACCTTCTTGGTGAGGGAGAAACAGTTCAATGGCTTACCGCGCAAACTGAATACAGCTTGTGTTTCAACATCGCGTGATTTAGTGATTGATCCACTGGCCGAGTCTCCTTCGGTAATGAAGATCACCGAGTCAACACCTTTCTCATTCTTCTCATCAAAGTGATAGCGGCAATCGCGAAGCTTCTTGTTATGGAGGTTAGCTTTCTTGGCGCGATCGTTCGCCAGCTTTTTAATGCCGGCAATTTCTTTACGCTCACGCTCCGATTGCAAAATCCGTTTCGACATGGCTTCCGCCACTGCCGGATTTCTGTTCAGATAAATCTCGATCTCTTTCGAAACAAAATCACTCACAAAGCTTCTCACTGAAACACCTTCCGGTGCCATGTTGGTAGAACCCAGTTTTGTTTTGGTTTGTGATTCAAATACAGGTTCTTGCACGCGAATAGCAATGGCTGCTATTATGCTGGCGCGAATATCGGCTGCATCATAATCCTTCTTATAAAAATCACGAACACCTTTCACAATACCTTCGCGGAAAGCAGCTAAGTGCGTTCCTCCTTGTGTTGTGTTCTGACCGTTTACGAATGAATAGTATTCTTCACCATATTGATTCCCGTGTGTTAATGAGAACTCAATATCATCCCCTTTTGCATGAATGATCGGATAACGCAATTCTTCGGCATCAACTTTTTGCTTTAACAGGTCAAGCAATCCGTCTTTCGAAAAATATTTATTGTTGTTGTAGTTGATGGAAAGTCCTGCGTTGAGGAAAGCATAGTTCCACATCAAATCATCCAGATATTCCGGAATGAAATGATAGTGCTTGAACATGGTGTTGTCGGGTTCGAACTCAACCAGTGTTCCATTGCGCTCATCGCTCTTACCTTGTCGTGGATCGTTGAAGAGAACTCCCTTTTTAAATTCTGCCAGCTTGGTTTGTCCTTCGCGGAAAGCCTGCACTTTGAAATAGTTTGAAAGTGCGTTTACTGCTTTTGTACCGACACCGTTCAATCCAACTGATTTTTGGAATGCGCCTGAATCATACTTCGCACCGGTGTTGATTTTGGAAACTACATCCACCACTTTTCCGAGCGGGATACCTCTTCCATAATCGCGCACGACCACGCGCTGATCGGTAATTTTTATATCGATGCTTTTGCCGTAGCCCATCATGTGCTCATCGATACAGTTATCCATTACCTCTTTTACAAGGACATAGATACCATCGTCTTTGGATGAACCATCACCCAACTTACCGATGTACATACCAGGCCTGAGCCGGATGTGCTCGCGCCAATCGAGAGACTTTATGCTCGATTCATCATAATCGAACATAGTCGAAGGTTTGTCTGCTTTCGCCATAGGTTTATCTTAACAGGAATCGCTAAAGAATGTACAGTTTAAAAAAATCGAACTTCACCAGCTTAAAAAATTCTGTGTAGTTAAGATCAGGAAGGCTTACTAAAACCTTCCCGACCTTGAAAAATTCAATTCGCATCTAATAAAACGATTTTCATGATCACTACAAGGGCTTCATTAAAACTGGTATTTGCAAAAATAGATCACTTAACAAACCATAACTATCTGATTTAGTGCAGATAGAACTACAGTTCAGAAATGGATTGTTTAGGGAAAAATTTTAGGTAAATAACATAAACAGGCCAAGCTATTGTCCACAGGACGAGCAGGCCTACACTTCCATAAATCGCAAACGCAATGCTGTTATAGTTAAATTTTTCGTTGCTGTTATAGACATTAATAAGGCTGATCGAGATGATAAAGAAGATATTAAAGACAATGACCAACCCATAAAACCAAGTGCGAAAGTCAATATGTTTTGGGTATAGTTTATTCACGATAAAGACCAATACATTGATAAATGCCAATAGGCCCATACAGAGATAAAAGAAGGCTTCCTTGTCGATGGAAACTTGCGAAACACCATTTTCCTGCACCGCAACATCTTGCGGAAGACTTGCATAGTTGAGCAGTAAAACGCCCAAAGTCGTCAGCATTGAAAGAAACCAAAAGGCCTTGAAAATTCTTAATACCATGTTTGTAAATTTGGGTGCAAATTAAACGATAAATAGCCTTGAACGTCAATCCGATTGTCCTATCAATCCCGATTTTTTTTATCCTGATCGGCATTGAACTGCTGGTAGAGCGGTTTACGCACAAAGACCTCTATAAATTTCCCGATGCCATCGCCAACCTGAGTTGCGGCATTACCTCCCAACTTTCGGGATTGTTTCTGAGTATCCTAGGCATTGGTATCTATCATATGATATTTCAATATGCTGCCTTTTTTACGCTCGAAAAGAATTGGATCTACTGGGTAGCCTTGTTCCTGTTGACCGATCATTCCTATTATTGGGGACATCGCATGAGCCACGAAATCAATTTATTCTGGGGTGGTCATGTGGTTCATCATCAGAGCGAAGAGTATAATCTTTCAGTCGCTTTGCGCCAAAGCTCTCTTCAAACCGTTTGGACATTTGCCTTCAACTTACCGATTGCTTTATTGGGATTTGATACTATTGATTTCGCTTTGATGTCAGCCTTCAACACGCTTTATCAGTTTTGGATTCATACCGAAACCATCGGCAAGATGGGATGGTTTGAATACATCTTTAATACACCTTCACATCATCGTGTACATCACGGAAGAAATCCAAAATACATTGATAAGAATCATGCAGGCTCACTCATCATCTGGGATAAAATGTTTGGAACCTTTCAAAAGGAAGAAGAGAAACCTACTTATGGCATCACCAAACCCATCAACAGTTGGAATGCCGCTTACGCTAATGTGAGTCATTATGTAGAGATGGGTAAAGACTTAAAACAGATTAGTAGCTGGTCAGACAAAATCAGATATTTGTTTCACAAACCCGGTTGGTTTCCTGAGAACCTTGGAGGTTATCGGCCTGCTCCTGAAGTTGATCATACTACTTACAAGAAGTACTCTACTCCTGCTCCGCTCCTGCTCAACTTGTATGTGCTCTTTCAATATGTAATCTGTCTTGGCGGAACGGCACTCTTTTTATTCAGTCAGAAAAATGCGGACGGTTCTGATCGCTTTACACTTGGTGAGAATTTGTTCATCGCCTTGTTGATTTCAATCACCGTAGTGAACTGCGGGGTCTTGTTTGAAAAACGTACATGGGCAAAATACTCAGAATGGATTCGGATTGTATTTTACCCATTACTCTTAGTCGCATTCACTTACCTAAATAATGGATCCGTTTGGTTGTATGCATTTGCCTTTACCTACCTTGTTGTGTCTGTCATCTGGTTCTATTCAATCCAAAAGAAAAATGATTCGATCTAAAAATATTTTGTCCGTCAAGAACTACATCTGTTCACTGCTCTTACTCGCTTTTATTTTTAGTTCCTGTGGAAAGTCACTTCCTACCTTAGATGGTATTGATTTACAATCATGGAAAGAAGATAAGAACGGATGCATGGGTAAACGATCCTCAATGCAAGAGTCGATCATCGCGCAACACAGTAAGTTGTTAGCCCTTGAAGAATTACAAATTGTAGAATTACTGGGCAAGCCTGATCAAAACGAACTCTACAAACGAAATCAAAAATTCTTCTACTATTACCTTCAGTCTGCAAAAGAATGTAATGCGGGAGACTCCACCCTTATTCCAAAAAGATTATCCATTCGCTTTAATGCAATGGGATTGGCAAAGGAAGTACGTGTCGAATAGTTGACTGATCACGATCACCATTTACTGATTACCTTCTCACCGAATTTCACCAGAAGCAACCAAACTCTATCTTTGCGTTGCCTAAACGAAAAAGTATATGAAAAAAGTAGCAGTGATTGGCTCCGGAACAATGGGTAACGGAATTGCCCATGTGTTTGCGCAAAACGGTTATGCCGTTTCCTTAATTGATGTTTCCGATGAAGCACTAAAAAAAGCAGTTGCTACTATTTCAAAAAATCTTTCACGCCAGGTCGAAAAAGGAACGATCAGTGAAGCCGTTAAAAATCAGGCGCTGTCTAATATTTCTACCCATGCCTTTTTGAAGGCTGGAGTTCATAATGCTGATCTGGTGGTAGAAGCCGCTACAGAAAATGAAGATTTGAAACTCAAAATTTTTAAGGAGATAGACGAACACGCTGGTGCAAATACCATCCTGGCTTCCAATACTTCTTCTATCTCGATCACAAAGATTGCATCCGTTACCAAGCGACCAGATAGAGTAATCGGCATGCACTTTATGAATCCGGTGCCGATTATGAAATTGGTGGAAGTAATTCGCGGTTATAACACAAGTGATGAGGTTACAGCAAACGTCATGGAGTTGGCGAAGGCCCTCGGAAAAATTCCTGTTGAGGTAAACGACTATCCCGGTTTTGTTGCCAACCGTATTTTGATGCCCATGATTAACGAGGCGATCTACTCTTTATATGAAGGTGTTGCCGGTGTTGATGAGATCGATACCGTAATGAAATTAGGAATGGCTCACCCGATGGGCCCATTGCAGCTTGCTGATTTTATTGGGTTGGATGTTTGCCTCTCCATCCTTTATGTTTTACGTGATGGTTTTGGCAATCCGAAATATGCACCTTGTCCATTGTTAGTAAACATGGTTCAGGCAGGGCATAAAGGAATTAAGACGGGAAGTGGATTTTATCAATACACTGCAGGTAGTAAAGATGCAGTAGTGAGTAAACAATTTGCGAAACGCTAAAAGTTAATGGTTAATAGTTATCAGTTAATCGTAAAGACTATTAACTGATAACTATTAACTGACACCTGAAATTATTTCTTCAACAAGTCTCTAATCTCCGTTAACAAGGCAATATCAGCTGGAGGTGCTGGTGGATTGGGTGATGCTTCTTCCTTTTTCTTCGCTGCATTGACACCCTTTATGATCAGGAATAATACAAAGGCAATGATGATGAAGTTGATGACGGCTGAAAGAAAACTACCATACTTTACAGATCCAAATAATGTAAGCTCCTCTAATTTTGTAAGATGAGCAGCTTCCAAAGCTGGTTTTAGTAAAAGAGGCGTAATAACATCTTCGATCAGCGATCCAACAATTTTACCGAATGCGGCTCCAATGACAACACCCACTGCGAGGTCGATTACATTGCCACGCATAGCAAAGGCTTTGAATTCTTTAAGCATAATGAAAGGGATTTAGGTTCTTCTAAAATTACAGTAAAACGGTGAACATCAAAACAACATGAGTGTGTTTCGGAATAAGGTTTCTATAAATAGCATGTGATTTAACCGTGATCAATGATCACTTCTTCACAAAATTCAGCGGATTCTTCAATCCGGAAAAATCGGTTAATTCAACTCCGGCACTGCCAATAAACATGTTGGCATTTATCTTAACCGGAATTCTGTTCTTATCATCCGAGAACCATGCTGTGATAGAATTCTCTCCGTCAAATATTTTATTCTTTGGCATAACAGGTTTGAATACCAGCGTGCGGATGTGACCTGCTTTTATTTTAATGGTTTCTTTTCCTTTGTAGACAATCTTGAGTTTGAAAAATTCATCTTCAAAAAAACCTTTTACAGTTAGTGTATCTCCTAACTTTAGTTTTGATAAGTCCATTACTCTTAAGTACAGAAAGCCAGCCACCATATCGCGCACATGTTCGGGGGCATCGTAGTATTTAGGTTCCTTTACCTTGCCTGTTTTCTTATCAAGGGTCTTTACTTCAATTTTCTTTTTTTCATGGTCGAAGGTTGTCCATTCATCTTTTTTATAATTACCTTCTCGTTGCCTGCGATAAAATTGTAAAGGCAGAATAGAAATGGTATCAATGTAAGCACCATACTTATTATCTACATCGGCCACCCAATCTACCATGCCAACTGTCTTCCCGGTGATATCAACTTTAAAACAAGGACGATTGTTGAAGGTGAAGTAGTCGGGATGTATTTGAACCATCCCTTTTCCGATCGTAAAAAAACCGTAAGTCATTTTAAAACGAATCACTTCGCCACGTCCGAAACTCTCATTTTTAAAATAGGGATATACATCATTGTCCTGCGCGACAAATCCCGAAAGGACAGCAACAATAAAAAGACTAAAGAGCAACTTCTTCATACTGCATTATGCCAAAGATATACACGGATGATGAACTATCGGTAAACGAATTATGAATTTCAAAGCCCGTGCCAGTAATGCTTAGACACTTCTGCAGTATAGACGGTTTAAACCGCTACATTATTTTCGCGCAGAGCGTCATTCAGCGAAGTTTTCTTGTCGGTACTTTCCTTTCGTTGCCCGATAATCAATGCGCAAGGCACCTGGAAATCTCCTGCTGGGAATTTCTTGGTATACGATCCAGGGATAACAACCGATCTTTCAGGTACATAGTTCTTATACTCTACAGGCTGTGAACCCGTTACATCAATAATTTTTGAACTTGCCGTTAATACTACGTTCGCACCCAGAACAGCCTCTCTCCCAACACGAACGCCTTCAACAACAATACATCTTGAGCCGATAAAAGCATTGTCCTCTATAATAACTGGAGCAGCCTGAACAGGTTCAAGTACGCCACCAATTCCAACTCCCCCACTCAAATGAACGTTCTTACCAATTTGTGCACAGCTACCCACTGTAGCCCACGTGTCTACCATCGTACCTTCATCCACATAAGCACCTATGTTTACATAAGATGGCATCATGATTACTCCTTTGCTCAAATATGAACCATAACGTGCAATGGCGTGAGGAACAACACGAACTCCCAGCTCTTTATAATTTTTCTTAAGCTTAATCTTATCGTGAAACTCAAAAGGTCCAACCTCAATTGTTTCCATTTGCTGGATTGGAAAATACATAATCACCGCTTTCTTGATCCACTCATTTACCTGCCATCCGTTTTGGATTGGTTCAGCCACGCGTAACTTACCCTGATCTAACTTTTCAACGACTTCGCGAATGATTTGCTGATTTTCTGCCACCTGAAGAAGCGTGCGGTCTTCCCAGATTTTTTCAATGAGTTGCTTCAATTCCATATCTTGTTTTTAAATGCGCCTGCAAGAAATAAAAAAAACGAGAATAGTCATCGCTTCCCTGCTTAAACCTGTGGACGATAGTCGAATGTTTGAGAAGTTGGGGCAAACACTCGCTGAACAAACCGAACTGCATATTATTGGTTATCCGAGTCAGAATATTGTAAATCATCCAGCCATCATCTTTCATCCGCTTTCAACTTTCAATCGATTGAGTTTTGAAAGAATGATTAAGCCATGGAAGGTTTTTAAAAAGATTGCAAAGATTAAACCCGATACCTTAATTATCACGACTCACGAATTACTAGTGGTGGGTGTACTTTCAAAGATTTTTCTTTCTTGTCGGTTGATGTATGATGTCCAGGAGAATTATGGACGGAATATTCTTTATACCAATGCGTTTCCAAAAATCATCAGACCAATGGTTGCAGCCTATGTTCGTTGTAAAGAATGGATTACCTCTCCTTTCGTGAATCATTTTCTACTAGCAGAGCGAGGTTATGAGAAAGAATTAAATTTTCCAGGGAACAGAAAGACAGTAATCGAAAACAAAACAAAGAAGGTAGAGACAAGTGTAAAGAAGAAAAACGGTGGATATATCAACCTGCTCTTCACTGGTACACTATCTGACACAACAGGTGTTTTTACTGCTATTGAACTCGCAAAACAATTACATCGAACCAATCCTTCAGTGCGATTAACCATCATCGGGTATTGTTCTCTTCACTCAACATTAGAAAGAATCCAAAAAGAAATAAATGACAAAAGCTTCGTTGAGCTTATTGGTGGCGATCAGCTAGTTCCACATTCTGAAATTGTTCGTCATATTCAATCCTCTGATTTTGGCATTATCGCGTACGCTGAAAATCCATCCATCATCAATTCAATACCAACGAAGCTCTACGAATACCTTGGTTATCAGCTACCCATCTTAATGATCAACTACCAACCATGGATTGATATTGCTAAACCATTCCAGGCAGCGATATCCTTTTCAATATCAAACCTAAAACCGGAGGTACTGCTTGATCAGATGAAAAATCAATCCTTCTACACCTCGAAACCTGAGGATGTATTCTGGGAAAGCGAGGCTGAGAAGCTAAAAAAGATTGTCATAACTCCTTAAAAAACTGCGATTTGCCAAAGAATCAATAAAAACCACTAAAAATATTTTTTAGACTAGTCTAAACTTTTATTTTTGCATATCCGTAAAATGAAGTTATGCTAAGTCTCACAGAAGAAAACTATCTCAAAGCCATTTATCACTTATCGGATGGTGGCACCAAAGCGGTCCTCACCAACGAACTGGCCGAATCCCTGGCTACGAAAGCCGCTTCTGTTACGGATATGATCAAGAAGCTTTCTGTTAAAAATGTAATCTCTTATGAAAAGTATTACGGAGTAAAAATTACCAAGCAGGGAAGAGCGCAAGCCTTGTCTATTATTCGGAAGCACAGGCTATGGGAAACGTTTCTTGTGCAGCAACTAAATTTCAGTTGGGACGAAGTGCATGAAGTTGCCGAACAACTCGAACACATTCAATCGCCCTTGCTCATAGAAAAGTTAGATGAGTTTCTAGGCTTTCCATCCGTTGATCCACACGGTGAACCAATCCCCGATAAAAACGGAAAAATCAAAATACAATCCAGTGCGATGCTCTCTGAAATGCTCCCTGGATATAAAGGAAGTATCGTTGCCGTAAAAGACTCAGACTCTGGTTTGCTAAAGTACCTTGATAAAATTGGTGGTACTCCTGGTAAAAAGATAAAACTGATCAGCAAAGAAGAATATGACGACAGTCTGCAAATAGAATTGGATAACGTGAAAGTTTCCATTTCCAAAATCGTATCACAAAAAATTTTAGTTACTGCGTAGCGTATGAATACAGAAAATACAAGCGACCGGAGATCGCTCAGTGAAGTACATGGATCGGTAAACATCGGAAACAAAAAAGGTTTCAATAAATTTCTTGCCTTTCTTGGTCCTGCTTATTTAGTAAGTGTAGGATATATGGACCCAGGCAACTGGGCAACTGACATCGCAGGTGGTAGTCGCTTTGGTTATGCATTGATTTGGGTTTTATTAATGTCCAACGTGATGGCGTTGCTGTTACAAAGTCTGAGCGCACGCTTAGGTGTTGTGAGACAACTTGATCTTGCACAAGCATCGCGAAGGACGTATGGGCGTGGGGTAAATTTCAGTTTATGGATACTGGCTGAGATCGCCATTGCCGCCTGCGACTTAGCAGAGGTATTGGGTATGGCCATCGGTTTAAATTTATTATTTGGCTTACCACTTATCTGGGGAGTAAGCTTAACCGTTCTGGATACTTTGCTCCTGCTTGTGCTTCAACGCTATGGCATCCGAAAAATTGAAGCCTTCATTATTGCATTGGTCGCCATCATTGGTGGAGCCTTTATTATTGAAATGATTTTAGCGAAACCAGAAATGGGCGAATTGGTAAAAGGATTTATTCCTACCATTCCAAATGATCAGGCGTTGTACATTGCCATCGGTATTATTGGCGCAACGGTGATGCCGCACAATTTATATCTACATTCTTCGCTGGTGCAAACGCGCAGAATCGATACCAGTGAAAAAGGAATTTGGTCAGCCATAAAATATAATTTCATCGACTCGGCCATTGCATTGAACGCAGCATTCTTTGTTAACTCGGCTATTCTTGTTCTTGCTGCCTCTACATTCTTTCAAGCTGGTATGCACGAAGTTGCCGACATACAAGAAGCTTATAAGTTTCTTACTCCACTACTCGGCACGCACTGGGCTTCTGTTCTTTTTGGTATTGCCCTTATTGCAGCTGGACAAAGTTCTACTATTACCGGAACACTCGCAGGACAAATTGTAATGGAAGGATATTTAAACTTACGCATTGCTCCCTGGCTTCGAAGACTCATCACCCGACTCATTGCCATCATACCAGCCTACATTGTTATCTTATTATACGGAGAAGGTGAAACCGGAACCTTGCTTGTGTTTAGTCAGGTAGTATTGAGTTTGCAATTGGGCTTTGCTATAATTCCCCTTATTCACTTCAATAGTGATAAAAAAACAATGGGGGTATTTGCCATCAAGATGTGGATGCGAATCGCTGCCTGGATTATCGCTGCCATTATTGTATCGCTTAATGTAAAATTGGTTTACAATGAAATCTCGGGATGGTTGGTATCCATGGGAGAAAACAGCTGGATACTCTGGGTAACGGTTATTCCGCTTTGTCTTGCAGCGTTTGGATTGCTTATCTACATTACCATCAAACCCATACTCGATAAACGAAATGAGGAAGAAGCAGCAAGAATTCCGCACGGTACGGCTGTATCATTAAATATCAACAATGGCCCCATTTATAAACGCATTGCCATTTGCATCGACTTCACTTCTATTGACGAACTCACTATTCAAAGTGCGTTAGCACAAGGTGGACCATCTGCGCGATATGCATTAGTGCACATTGTCGAAACAGCCGGAGCATTTGTTTATGGAAGTCAGATTGATGATCATGAATCGAATCGTGATGTAGAATCCCTTGAGAATTACATTAACCAATTGTTTGCAAAAGGATATATGGCTGAAAGTAAAGTAGGCTTCGGAAATCCGAAAACGATGATACCGAAACTGGTGGAAGAGTTTGATGCCGACATGTTAGTAATGGGCGCACACGGACATAAGTTCATGAAAGATTTAATCTTCGGAACCACGCTCGATACGGTTCGCCATCGCGTGAATGTCCCGGTATTGATTGTGAGGGAGAAGGGCGATAAGAGTTAATGATTAATGTCGACAGTCCACAGTCTACTGTCGACAGTGGACTGTGGACCATTGACTCAATCAATTAAACAAATAACTTGCGGCAAATTAATTCATGCATCCATCCACTTTAAATGATACCATCGTTGCTCTTGCTACTGCGCAAGGAATTTCAGCTATCGCTGTTATCCGGCTTTCGGGGCATGATGCAATTGATATTGTTGCCAAAACATTTAAAGGAAAAAATCTTTTAGAGCAACCTTCTCATACAATCCACTTTGGTACGATTCGCGATGGCGATAAGGTAATTGACGAAGTGTTGGTATCTGTCTTCCGAGAACCCAATTCATTTACAAAGGAAAACGGGATTGAAATATCCTGTCATGGATCCTCTGTGATCGTAAAAGAGATCATTAAGGTATTATTAAAACATGGAGCTCGTTTAGCGGAGCCTGGTGAATTTACAAAGCGAGCCTTCTTACATGGGCGATTTGATTTAGCGCAAGCTGAAGCGGTTGCTGATTTGATAAACGCAGAAACAGACAATGCACGTCAGGCAGCTCTTAATCAAATGCGTGGCGGATTCTCTAAAGAAATCAATACTCTTCGCGAAGAACTCATACACTTTGCCTCACTTATCGAGCTCGAACTCGACTTTGGAGAAGAAGATGTGGAGTTTGCCAAACGCGATGATTTGAGAAAATTAATTCTACGCATCCAATCCTATCTCCTTTCGCTTATCAGTTCGTTCGATCAGGGTAATGTAATTAAGAATGGAGTACCAACGGTTATTGCCGGTAAACCAAATGCAGGTAAATCTACCTTGCTCAATACATTACTCAATGAAGAACGTGCTATTGTTTCGGATATTCCAGGAACAACACGCGATGCTATTGAAGATGAATTGATTTTAGGTGGGGTTAATTTTAGATTCATTGATACTGCCGGCTTACGCGAAACCATCGATGTGATTGAAGCGATTGGCGTTGAGCGCACACGCGAGCGGATGAAAAAAGCTTCGCTCATACTTTACCTTTTCGATTTAGCAAATACAACCCAAGCTGAAATTGATGAGCAATTGAAAGAGCTTGGTCAGCAAAATATTCCCGTGATCCTGATTGGAAACAAAATGGATAAGGGCGATGCTAAATTGATTGAGTACTTAACGAATAAAGCTTGTGTCTTTATTTCAGCATCAAACAAAACCAACATTGCATTACTCAAAGAAAAAATTCTGACGAGTGTCCAAATCAAACAAGTGAAGACAGGTGATGTGTTAGTGACGAACTTACGTCACTACCAAAATCTATTGCAAACTAATGAAGCGTTAGATCGCGTTCTTCATAGTATGGATAATAACATTACCGGAGATTTTTTAGCAATGGACATTCGTCAATCTTTACATTACCTAGGTGAGATTACAGGTACAATCACAACAGATGATTTGCTTGATAATATCTTTTCGAAGTTTTGTATCGGAAAGTGATGTCCCTAAACATCCCGAACATAATCGCTATAACAGTTTAAAAATCAATACGTTAGGAAATAACAAGAAGGATTGCCTTGGTCAGGGCAAAGTCATTTGTATCTGGCAAGTGAGAAAAAAACAGCCAGGGTGCTTAAATTTAGAGCTCGATTGCGTGAGTACTCCACTCGGCAAGAAAATCTACTAACTAAAATAGACATGAAAAAACGTATTATTCACTTCTTCTTTTTTCTTCTTCTCTTGGTACTGTCAACTCAGATTTTCTCTCAAACCAACCCTGTCATCGATGCATTTCCAAAAGGCACTATTTTATATGGCAACGTACCTTACAATAACGATAGCTTGCCGAAACATTTGCTTGATATTTACTTGCCAGCGAATACAAAAGGTAAAGTGCCATTAGTGATTCTTGTCCATGGTGGTGGCTGGTTGGGCAATGATAAATATGCTGATATAGGGTATATGAAAAAAACAGTGGCCGAAATAGTCAGTAATGGTTTTGCGCTTGCATCTATCGACTATCGATTCTCCACTCAAGCTATTTTTCCCGCTCAGATACAAGATTGCAATCGTGCTGTTTCGTTTCTATTTGATAATGCAGATAAATATCATCTCGATAAAAAACGAATTGCTGTTATGGGCTTTTCAGCAGGTGGACATTTGGCTTCATTAATGGGCTTATCGAAGAATGATAATATTGAAACGTTTTTCATGCCTGGAAGTAATAAATCATTCAGCTTTAAAGCTGTTGTTGATTTCTATGGCCCTGCAGAATTAATATTATTCCCAGGAAGTAATGATCCAAAATCTCCAGAAAGTTTATTGATCGGTGCGGCACCGCTCGCGCGTCCTGATCTAGCAAAGGCAGCGAGTCCCGTTACCTACGTAGATAAAAACGATCCACCATTCCTGATTATTCATGGTGAAAAGGACGACCTTGTCTCAATAAAACAATCACAGTTATTAAGTTCATGGCTAAAGGTGGTTGGCGTTCAAAACGAACTTGTCATTGTCAAAGATGCACCTCACTTTGGTGTGATGTTCGATGCAGATGAGGTCAGGAATAAAGTTATGAGTTTCCTTAAGAAGCAATTGAATTAGAAGTTTGTGATAGGTTAATTATCATGCTCATAAATCCATGTTTATTGTAAAATATTACCAACATAATCTGAAATATTTCGTTTATCTTTACGAAATATTACAATATGGATTATAGACCCGCACTTGCTCGTTTGTCGAATCAGCCATTGTCGCATCAATTGCTGGTGTCCATATTGAAGGATTACGAGCGACCCAATGACAAAATTTATCAGTTGGCAAAAGAGGGTGTTATTCTATCAATCAAAAAAGGTTTATACATTGTTGGTCCCGCTTTAAACATCGACCGGAAACCAGAACCTTTTCTTCTTGCCAATCATATTTTAGGTCCAAGCTATGTATCGGTGGAAACTGCTTTGTCTTATCATGGCCTTATCCCCGAACGTGTTTATGAAATCGCGTCAATGACGACTCAGGCTCCGCGCAAATTCAATACCCCATTGGGCACCTTTACCTATACGCGACTTCCCCTGCCCTATTATGCATTTGGAATTCGATGTGAAAAACTTGCCGATGATCAATATGCAATGGTTGCGTCTCCAGAAAAAGCATTGTGTGATAAAATCATCACCACTTCAGGATTGTTGTTTCGCAGCAGGAAAGCAGCAAAAGAATTCCTTCTTGAAAACATGCGAATGGATGAAGATGCCTTGAGACAACTCAACGTTAAGGAAATGATGACCTGGTTAAAAGGAAGTCTGAAAGAAGAAAGTTTATCAATGGTTGTTAATGTGATACAGGAATTATGATCAAAGACTGGCTGGCAGAATATAATCCGAAGAACAAGGACGAGGCACAATCGGCCCTTCGTGAGATCATGCAGGAAGTTGCCTTGGCAGGTTTGTATCGCGGTGGCTTCTTCGAGAAGGCTGCATTTTATGGCGGCACTGCTCTTCGCATATTTCACGGACTTGATCGCTTTTCAGAAGATTTGGATTTTTCTCTTCTGGAGTCTGATCCTAACTTTTCCCTGGACAAATATCTGGATGCTATTCAAAATGAATTTGAGGCGCTAGGCATACACGTGTCTATCGAAGAAAAAAAGAAAGTAAAGGATACTCACGTTGATTCCGCGTTTTTGAAATCCGAGACGATTTGGAAAGAACTTGTATTGGAAGGCATCATTCCGCAAAGCGGACTCTCAGAGCAAGCCCACATCAAAATTAAAATTGAAGTTGATACCGTTCCACCGATTGGTTTTGAAACAGAAGAGAAACTATTGCTGCGACCTTTTTCATTCTATGTGAAATGTTTTACGTTGCCAAACCTCTTTGCTGGTAAAATGCACGCGCTGCTTTTTCGCAAATGGAAAGAAAATGTGAAAGGCCGTGACTGGTACGATTTCGAATGGTATGTTAAGAAAGGTGTTGCAATGAATCTAAAACATTTTGCTCAACGAACACAAGGAAGCGGAGATCTTGTTGAAGAGAAACTAACTGAACAACAATTCGGAAAATTGTTGACCAACAGAATCAATTCGGTTGATATGGAGAAAGTAAAAGCCGATGCCGTTCGATTTATTCCGGATGGCAGCAAGCTTGACATCTGGTCGAAGAAATACTTCAATGACTTATCAGCACATTTAAAACTAGACTAGTACTTTTTCCTATCTTCCATTTTTTATTTTCACAGTAATTGATCTACTGCATGGCACGATGCAGTAGAAAATTTAGGGCATCGCTAAACTCGTTTAAAAATTTTCATGTTCTGGTTTATTGAATTTCCTCTGTATAATCTTAAAACATCGGGATAATGGCTTTATTGATTTTTGCATTTCATCCTTGGTAGGATGATGGTTGGTCATTTGGCCAGACTACATGACTTTCAAGTCCACCTTCATTTGCGTTAGCCTGAATAAATTGTTGGTGAGGTCATTAAACCTCCTAAGATATACTCGACCCGTGCCCTTGTTTTTGATTTTTTTGTTCCTGTTTTGCTGAATAAACATAGCATAGTCCGAAGTTTCGAACTATGCTATGTTTTCTGTCATATTACTTCTTGACAAACTTTTTTGATTCAATCCGATCGCCCTTTTTAATCTTCAAAACAAATTCACCGGAAGGAAGCAAACTAACATCAATGCGGTCTTCAAAATGACCTTTTACATCCATAAACTCTTTTGCTAAAACCTTTTTGCCTGATAAGCTATAGATAGAAATGGATACAGGTGACTGAACATCTACCTGAGTTACAACGGTAATAAAATCAGAAGTAGGATTTGGATAGATAACTGTTGTCGCCACCTCTTTCGAAAGTCCTTCTTCTATTAAAGGTGAAGCGGCAGTTCTAGCCGATGCACCCGATCGTGATCCCTGATCAACAAAACTCCATTTAAATGAAGAGTATGTAGTGTTCAATGGATTTTGAACAATGTTTGTAAGATCAACAAGCGAACCTCCGGAAGGACGAATATACAATCCTGACTTTCTGTTTTTAATCCAGTAATACGGAGACTCATTTGAAACTTCTAATACCCATTGAAGTTCAGTGTTACCTGCATTTGAAGGGGTTAACACAACTTGAGACAATGTAGTGTTGTCAGCCACAGAACCATTAGTAGGTTGAATGGCGTAGCCCGTATATTTATTGACGATGTGATAATAACCAGCCGTTGGAGCGGCTATGAATTCCCATTGAAAAGAGCTGAATGCAGGCACAGTTGTTTCTGCATCCTGTACAATAAGTGCAGTCGCTAAACCATCTTTTGGTCTTAGATAATCTGCACTCCATTTATTGATCACATGAAAATACGATAACGTCAATGGATCACTTACCACCGGATTAACAGTAATTGAAATGGCTGTGGAAGTTTTAGAGGATCCTCCATTGTCCAGGGCTCTTGCAGTAATACTATGTGTTCCTACACTGGCGTTAGTCCAGTTAAACGTATACGGACTGGTGTTCACAGTTGTTAGTAATGTAGGTCCATCATAATATGAAACAGACGAAACCGTACCAGGTGCCGTATCGGTTGCATTTGCCGTGAGGGTAATCGTAGTTCCAAATGCAACACTCGTTGCGCTTGTTAGCAGTGATACATTAGGAGCGGTATTTACAATCGTTATGTTCCGAGTAGATAATGTACTGGTGGCACCTCTCGTGTCTGTAGCTTTAGCAGAAATAGTATGTGATCCTACACCAAATGTTGTCCATGGAAAATCATACGGGCTTAAATTTTCTGTATGAAATGCAGTAGCGCTACCATTATCGTAAAATTCTACTTTCACAACACTATCGGGTGCCGCGTCAGCATCAGTGGCAATTGCCGTGATTTGAACGCTTGTTCCGGCTTCAAAAGTGGCACCAGCCGCTGGAGCAGTAAGGCTTACTGTCGGTGCTGTGTTTGCTACGGGATAAAGTGTTGTCACGGGTGCGGTATAACCACTTCTGTATTCAATCTTCTTCAGCATATTACCAGCAGCATCAAAACTGAAAAGTAAAGTCGAGTTTTTGTACAGGGTCAAATTTGAAAAATCAATATTCTCATTGGCATTAAATCTGAATTTCAAAGGAGTATTAGCCGCTGAGTAGTTCCCACTTGTTGTAGAGAACTTCACAGAAAAGGGATAGTCTGTTGCCGACTTATTCATTAGCATAATGGTGTAACCATTTGCATCCTGCATTCCAAACTCCATGATATTATAGGTGTTGTTGTCATTTATCTGACCTTGCATGTAATTACCCCGCTTGTTTTGGCTCAACATTTTCATGTGTTGTGCTGTTGATCGAAGGGTACCATTACTTTCTAACATTCTGAATTTATTTCCCTCTTCCACTGACCATGGTGTAAAATAAACGGCACCATTTGCCAACGCTTGCTTTGCCATTATCGCCATATACTGACCTGCTGAAAAAGTACCGGGATCAACACTTACCTCTGTATTGTATTCACCGACTGCAATTTTTAATGGTTGATTTGCTGGACGCAACGCATTGGTGGCATCAATCATGGATTTCAGAATAGCGTATCTGCCCATCATGGTGCCTTCGTTGGCATCACCATAAAAGTGAAAAGCAAAAATATCAACAATTGGATCTCCATTATAAGTGTCTGTCCCTACTCCCGATGCGCCATAAAGAAAATCTTTATACCATTGACCCAACGGACCCGTTGTAGCAGTACCCCACCAATGTCTAAAGTCAGGACCACAAATAATACTGTTGGCATCTTTTGCTTTGATGGCCTTTGCAATGGTGCGGAATTGCCCTCTCCAACTTGTGTAAGTGTAACCATCCTGATAAGCCGTTCCTGCATACCAACCATCCCAATTACTGGAAGGATCAGGTTCATTACCAATACCCCAATACACAATGCCCAGGTTTTTGGTTACATTAAAATAATCCATCCACTGTGCAGTCTCGGTTGCCGTCAGATCAATCGGAAGTTGAACTAGCGGAATGAGATTCATTGACTTGATATTGTTGATGGCGGTTACATACCAATCTCTGTCGACTGCTGTATTTCTTTGTACGTTCGGAAAATTTCCACCAATGCGAACGATGGAACAATTCCACGTAGACGTTTCCGCCATATTTTCCGCGAACTTATCTACCGTTACACCATTGGTGTAGGTTTGATATTCCCAGTAATTCATTCCAAAAAACTTGTCGGTACTCTGAGCAATGGCAATCGAAAAAGAACACCATAAAATTGCAAGCATGAAAATTTTTCGATAACCATTATGGTTAGCAAATTGGTGTTGTACGCGAATCGTAAAGTTCAAATTTTTCATAATTCATTTTATTTTTTTGTTTAGGACGTCATTAAACCACAACCGAGTTTGTGATAGAAACGCGGTTGTGGTTTAAGATACTGGCACTAGTTTTTGATTACTTTTCGAGACTCAATGGTATTCCCGGTTTGAATCTTCAGAACAAATTCACCAGACGGAAAAGCGCTGAGATCAAAGTTCTTTTCGAAATGACCTTTCACATCTTTGAATTCTTTGGATAAGAATTGCTTTCCGGACATATCATAAATTGAAATGGATACTGCGGACCGATCCCCGACCTCCGTAACAACCGTGATCATACCACTCGTTGGATTCGGATAAACAACCGTAGTCTTCATCTCTTCTGATAATTCTTCAATCAAAGGCCGGGTCGCAACTCGCGCAGAAGGTGGCGGCTTTAGTCCTTGATCAACAAAATTCCATTTAAACGAAGAGTAAGTACTATTCAGTGTATTCTGAACTATTGCAATACCAGTACCTGTAGTTCCGTTTGCCGGACGAATGTATAGACCTGATTTTTTATTTTTTATCCAATAGAACGGCAATTCATTTGAAGTTTCAAGCGCCCATAATACTTCATCGTTGCTTTGCCCTGTAAAAGGTACCTGCGATAAACCTGTATTCTCCGCCAATGATCCACCAGTGGGCTGAATAGCCTGACGCGTGTATTTGTTTATGATGTAGTAATATCCGGAGGTTGGTGAAGCGATAAATTCCCATCGATACGAATCAAATGTAGGCATTGTGGTTTCCTGATATTGGGTGATCGCAGCGGTAGCCACTCCACCCGTTGGTCTCATGTAACCGGCAGTGAGTTTATTCGTCAGAAAATAATACGATAATGTTAACGGATCTGTAGAAGTTGTTGCAGTTGTAACATTTACATAATTGATGTTCTGATCGGGAGTGTCCATTATTATCCGCAATACTTTCTGTCCTTGCGTTAACGGTATGTTGGAAATAGTCACACTCTTAAAATCCTGCCATGAAGTACCGACCGGAATGGCAATTGCTCCGGTTATGTTAACACCATCAACTTCAAGGTGCATTGATTTCCCAGTCGCTATTGCCACCACTCGAAACTCAAAGTTGTAATTTCCACTGGCAGTTACATTCACTGTATATTCTGTCCACTCGCCAGCGGCAGCATATCCAATGTTATAACCACCTTCTGTAGCCGCTTGAACATCTACATCATCTGTTCGATATGTCGCACCACTATTGCCTGGAGTAGTATCAAAGTACGCAACGTTCTGACCACCGAAATCATAATTCTCAGCTTCAATTTTACCTGGCAGTGTTAGTGCCGTGCCGCCATAGGGAGATTGGGTTGTTGCTGCCGGCAAAGAAGTAATAACCATCTGCGGTGCATTCGCGCCTTCCTTAGAACTCCATACTGTTTGAGGTCCGCTGGCTACGGTATTCTTCATATTGAATGAAACCAGATTTCTTCCTGCAACCTTTTCAGTTTTCACATAATTGGTTACATCCCATGTATAATATTTTCCGGTAACATCATTAACGTCCGCTGTTGATACTGCCGCTGTACTTGCGGTTGGTTTATTGTTCCAGTTGATGGTTGACTCCGTCCATGTTAGATTCGAAACGGAATGCATCCCAACCGGAATTAATCCTGCGCCACCCAGATTTCCATACACTCGTATTTGTGCTGTGGCGATTTCACCCTGTATCGTGGCGAGGTCAAATCCTAAATACGCTTCTCTGTTAAAACCACTATTCGCAGTGGCGTCTAATTTGGTTTCCATTTTTGTTGGATCCGTGGCTCCATAATTGGTGGCAGCATTGGCGCCATCGCGTACGTACGCGTCTTTAGTTGCGTTCAATGTGGTGTTCACTACAGTGGATGGAACAAAGACAGCCGTGTAGGTTACATCATTTACCGGAATAGTAAAATTCTGATTCATCGTTCCGCCATGCTGCCAACTGGAGAATTCATAAGTTGTTCCATTGAGTGTTTGATATTGATCTGTGCCCAGTGTGAATGGAAACTTCTCCACCGCCAACGCTGAATAAGGTGCAACATCTGGTGAACCATTGAGGTTTATCCGTAACCCTGAGGGTTGCGTAGCGAGATTTACTGTAGAAGTTTTTGGGTATACATTTACTACCGCTGTATCTGCCAAGCCTTGCGAATCTTTCACAATAAGCGTAAGCCGATACCACACGTTTGCTGCCGGCTCGCCATAACTACATTCAAATGAACCCGTCTTTGTACCCGTTGCTCCCACGCTTGGATGTGAGTGAGTGTTATGATGAAAATCAACACTCCAGGTAAATGCAGACGCGGGCAAACTTCCATCTTCCGTATCGGTAGCATTACCCGAATACGAAATGATGTCACCATAGGAATAGGTTGTAGTGATTGATGGTGTTACTATCTGTGCGACAGGAGGTGCATTATACGCTAACACAGTGAGAGTAGCATAGGTGCTGAATGCTGTACCAAAACTGTTCGTGACTTTTGCTCTATACTGCCCTGCCTGACTTGCTGATACACTGGGTATCGTGTAGGTTAATGCGTTCGCACCCGGAATATCGACACCGCTTTTTTGCCATTGAATGGTTAACGGTGTTGCTCCGGAAGCGCTGATCGTAAATGAAGCGGGTTGTCCTTCAGCAACTGAAATACTAACCGGATTATTCGTAATGGCAGGTGCACTGGTATTGGTATACATAATTTTATACACCACTCCATTTTGTAAATAATATAAGTTGCCATCTATTCCTTCATCGATTCCAATCAAATCAGCACCCAGGTTGCTACCGAAGGTTGATTTTACTTTCGTTATCGGATCGATATAATTAATCCAGTTATTACACCAATCAATGTAAAAATATTTACCCTTATGCGAAGGCGGATAATTACTTGCCGCAGCATCCACAAACACGCCACCGGATATCGCGCAACCCTGATCGGTGTTGCCAATGATGGGTGTAAATGAATTGAGGTAAGAGAATGCCGCGGTAACATAGCCGCTTCCTGAACTTCCATGCGTTACGTTCGGCCAACCATAGTTACCACCAGCAGTGGTTGCATCGTTAATCTCTTCTCGCGATGATGGACCTACATCATTTACATATACCGTTCCTGTTTCAGAAACATCGAAGGTAAAGGGATTCCGATGTCCCATAGTCCAAATACTTTTGCGGGCATTATTAGCACCGGTATCATTGAAGAAAGGATTTCCTACCGCGGGAGTACCATTTGAATTAAGACGTAAAATTTTTCCGTAGTACACATCCTTGCTTTGCGCGTTTGAGGATATGCCGTGATCACCAACCGCTACATACAAGTAACCACCTTTAAATTTCATGGCACCGCCATTGTGTATGGTAAATCCGGTTGTTGGAATATCCAACAGATTTACCTGGCTGTTGGCTAACATCACATCACCATTAGCCGTAACTCTGCTGATGCGATTGGCCGAACCATTTGCAATAGTATAATAGAGATATACATAACCGTTAGTCGCAAAATTCGGATCAAGCACAATACCTCCAAGACCTCTTTCATCGGTTTGATTAACCGACATGGTGGCAAAGCTGGTTGCTAAAAGAGAGCCGTTTTTTATTATCCTCACTCTGCCATCTTTCTGGACAACAAATATTCGTCCGTCAGGAGCAAAGTCCATGGCTGTCGCGGTGTTATTCACCATTCCAGTAGTAACGGTAACGCGGCTGAAGCCCGAGGGAAAACCCTGGGCTTTCGTTTGGCTGTGCGCAACGATCAATAGTGATATCACAAAGCCAAAAACCAATCCTGAACAAGTTGATCTGGGTAATTTTCGTTTCATCGTCTGGTGTTTAGAGGGTTAAAAATTTAAATTGTGTCTAACTAATTCCATATTTCATTCGATTGTGCTTTCGATTGTATCAAAGGTTAAAATCCTTGATAGTTGAGGGGGGAGAAAAATGTCTTAAATGCGGGAGAAAAATGTCCTAAAGGAGAATGGACTGAATCAAGTCGCTAAAAACAAGGATTGCAGGGATATTGAATGATCGATGTAAATTTTGTGGGAAGATTTGGTTGTTATCAACTGGGCGCTCAGCTTACAACAGAAAGCATCGATGGCTTTAATGCGTTTCACCACATGAAACTAGGGACAAAATTCTCTTACCTATACCATGAAAAACAACGAGAGACTTTTGGAATGAAACTATCTTAAATCATTCTTGAATCAATACCTTAATATCCTCTACTAATCGCTCCATCTCGAGCGGAAGTGTTCCATTGTATACGCCACGAATCCTTCGTTCCCGGTCGATCAATAAACAATGTTCGCTGTGAACAAATCCGGTAGAGTCTTTCGTAAGTCCCATTTCTTCTTCCGCGAAATATGATCTGCGTGCCAACGAATTAATTTCTTCTTTTCTTCCCGTAACCAAATGCCATTGCCATGACTGAATATTATGCTCTGAAGCAAATTTATTTAATTGTTTAACTGAGTCTATCCATGGTGTAACCGAATGCGAAATAAACAGAACGTCTTTATTGATTTTAAACTGGTCTGCTACAAACTTCAGATTATCCGTCATTCTAGGGCAAATGCTCGGACAAGATGTAAAGAAGAAATTCGCGACATAAATTTTTCCGTCAAACGTTTTGTTAGTAACGAGTCTATCGTCTTGATCTGTAAATGAAAATTCCGCGATCCTATGGATTGGATTCTTTAACGTGTCAATATCCCACAGTGGCGTGAAGTCAGCTGCATTATAATAGGGTAATGTTTCTTTATTTCCACAGCTACTAAAAAATAGTATTAGACAAATAAAGCTCAACAAACTAAACCTTCCGAAGACTTTTACAGAGTTTCCTTCCTGACAAACCATAGATGCGATTGTTTTTTACAATATAGTTGGCATAAATCTTTCCATCGAGTTTCCACATTTTTTGTGCCCCTTCTTCCTGGCCGGATGAATACGTAAAGTGTTTATAGGGAACTCCGTTTTCGTACCATTCTTTCACGGACCCTTCATACTCATCATTTTTAAACTCGTATTGAAACTTCATTTTTCCATTTGGCCACCAACCCTGATGAATACCTTCCTTTCTTCCGTTTTGATATAACCGTTCTTGCATACGCTTTCCGGAAGCATACCAGGATCTACTAACACCATGAAGTTTACCGTCAAGGTAGAAATCAATTACTACAGTATCCATCTGTGCATTCAATGTAAAGGCTTTACCCGTGAAGGGTTGACCATTGTTATACGTAACTCCCCGTTCTGTTTTCAACGTTGAATCTGTTGTTATCTCTTTTACGATTGGCGGTTGATCTTTATTTTTCGTGCAGGAAACGGTCAGCGCCATGATCAAGATTGAACTCATAAAAAAGAACGACTTCATACCTTTTAAATTTAGTTACTCACAGTACCCGGAGTTCCGTAAAATCCACTTCCATTTATATAAGGATCATTCGAGGTGACGTGATAATGATAAATGCCATTTGGAAAATCAGTAGTAATGTGTGTATGCCCATGATACGCATCGAGATCGGCATTGAGAACTGTGGCACCATTTTCTGTTGGACCGTATACCGGAAATCCATCAAGTAAAAAACCGAGCAAGGCATCTTTACCTTTTGTTGAAGTGAGGTAGTATGGCTCTGCATGATAATGATATTGACTTGTTGCCGTTGGATGACCAAACTGCTGATCGAATGAATTGATTTCATTTGTTAACGGCTGATTAGGTCCGGCATACTGGTTAAAAAATGGAACACCATTTAACGACACACCCATTGCTCCTAAAGGTGTAGCACTGTGAGACGCATTTACTGAAGGATTAAGCGGTATCTTAAATGTAAAATTCTGATTACCTACTTCATTTGGGTTCAAAGCAAAGTTAGGATTGTCTCCATTGTATGCTTCGTATAACGTACTCTCCCATGGTGTGCCCAGGTAGTATGGACTTTTGTGATCGGGGCGTCCATTTGATTTAATGACAACAAAGTTACCCTCAACATACAAATCAGTAGCACCGTATATTTTTTTATACACTTCGGGTACTTCTGTAACGCTAGGTTCGACTTCGTCATTATTGCTGCAGCAACTCAGGATGAGCACAATAAAAAGATTAAATGGTATCATAAAGATTTTTGGTGATTTCATAGAAATGGTAGTTTTAGATTTACGCAGAGAAATTAATTTATTTTCAGATAGTTAATAACCCTCTTTTTTAAAAATTATTCTATTGTAGTTTTGCTTTTTCCGCACGTATTAAACTCAAGGCTTCACTTGCCTCAGTCGATAAAGTCGTCAACAGTAAATTGTTCTTTTCAAAAGGATCGGTGTTTAAGTCATAAAAATATTCTGCGTCATTTGTCAGATGGATCAATTTGTATTTCTTATCGCGTATTGTCCAGCCATCATTTTCAGTTCCAGAATCAAAGAGCTCGCTGTAAGCGAAGTCTCGTGGAAACGTTGTTGATTGATTCATTAAAGATTTGAAAGAGTAACCATCATTTACTTTGTCTGATCCGGAACTTGCTACATCCGCAATAGTTGCAAATAAATCAGTTCCGTTCAAAAGGGAATTATCAATTTCATTGCGTCTGCCTACTCCAAAACCACTGACAATCATAGGAGTATTTATTCCACCCTGTGATAACGATCCTTTCGAAGATGAAGTTGAATAAGGAAGTTGTACAGCTTGTACACCTGTTCCGTTATCACCAATAAAAATAATAACAGTATTTTTCTTTTGGTCATCCGTTAAACCGGTGATAAGCCTTCCTATCTCTGAATCCATTGCTTCGATAGCCGCCAGATAATAGGGAATTGGATCATTGCTAATTGTAGTGGAATTATCAACAAGATTCTGATCGGAAATTAGATTTAACGGAGGTCTATGAAAAGGTGTATGTGGAGCATTGAACGCTAACCATAGAAACCAAGGCTTGTTTTGCTGGTCAATCCAGTCTATTGATTCATTTACAAAATAAGTGGTTGTATAGGTGCTTACCGAAGTTTGCTGTCCATCAGAAGTTTTTGTCCAGTTAAAGTAATCAGGAATGGTGCCGGTGAAAATTCCTGAATAATAATCCACCCCAAACTGTTCGGGCGCGAGCAATTGAGTGTTATTACTCACATGCCACTTACCAATGACAGCTGTAGCATATTGATTGTTTGTCTTGTCATTGATATGCTTTTGAAGAATTGTTTCGTTAGCACCAAGTCCCAAACTATTCGAGCCGCCAACGGCCGTTCCAACTCCCGTACGAAAAGCATACTTACCGGTTAAAATCGTTGCTCTTGTTGGAGAGCAAACTGGATTCACCCACAAATTATTAAATGTAACACCAGTCTGTGCAAGCGAATCTAACACAGGAGTTTTTGCTTTTAACCCAGATGTACCGGGATAGTTACCAAAAGCATCCCACCCCATATCGTCCGCAATGATTAATATAATATTTGGTTTATCTGTACTGCTTTGGTTTGTTGGTTTCTCTTCGTTGCAACCAAATAAAAAAAGTGTCAATACAATACAAATCATCGTGTTTTTCATTACGCCATTCTTTTACTGCGCCATTCAAGTACTCTTAGACAATGAGCTTTATAAAAGGTTTAATTGCTCAATGCATTTATTTTACCCGCCCTGATTTTTATGCTTATATCAAAAAGCCAATAACCAACCGGATGAATCATTCAATACAGAATTAACTCAACTCATCTTTTGGAAATAAATAATTATTTTTTCCGTTTATGACCAAAAGATACCTGCATACAAATTCTGACGCTTTTACAAACTTCCACCAAACGAAATGAGCTATTTCAAGATTGATTGTTGATGTATTTCTGAATTTACAATTCCTTAATCTTCAAATTTTTAAAATACACTTCATTTCCGTGGTCCTGAAGCAAAATATTTCCTTCCTCAACTTCTCCAAAAGTTGGATATTTTGCGTACTTACTATATGCTACTAATGCCCGCCACATCTGTGTTCCCCGCTCATACTCTACAACTATTTTATCATTGAGATAATGAACAACTTTATTATCCTTTACTACAATTCGGGCGGTATTAAAATCAGATTTACGAAAGAATTTATCCGAAGGCGCTGCAATAAGATCATACAAAGAACCAAGCGTACGATTTCCTGCAACACCTAATTTTGCATCCGGATGTACTTTATCATCCAGAATTTGAAACTCACATCCAATGGAAGATCCTTCTCCTTTATTAAGTTCGGTGTCAACAAAATATTTAATGCCACTATTGGCGCCATCGGTAATTTTAAAATCAACCGTTAATTCAAAGTTTTTATATTTTTTAACCGTTACTATATCGCCTCCATTTGTAGATTCTGCACCATTGGCATTTACTACTTTTAACATACCATTCTCAATGACCCATCCATTTGCAGGGAAGGCAGTAAGTTTGGCACCTCTCCAGCCTGTTGTTGTTTTGCCATCCCACAAAAGTTTCCACCCTTCTTTCTCTTCCGCTGCTGAAATTGTATTGTCAATACAATTTTGCTGGTACACTTTAGGATCAACGGGCGTTTGGAATTTCTCAACATCATGGGTTATGATCTTAATGTTTTTCCATTGTATGGTTTTGCCCTCGTCTTCAGGTTTATAAATTTCATGAACCTGCAAGGCAATAAAACCGGATGCCGCTTCTGGTAAATTATCAAGGATAATTGAACACGCTACGCCATTCAACCATGTTCGTACAATTGTTCCAATCGCTTCTATGCGAACATGATTCCACTCACCCTTTTTAAAAGCAGGTTTAGCCTCAGGATTTTTTTCCATCGTATATAACCAACCTCTTCGGGCTTCATCGTAAATACCACCACTCCACGCTCTTGGAGATGGATCGATTTCGTATTGATAACCATGTACTCTTCCATTTTTGAATTCCTTTTTACTTGAACTTCTAAACTGGATGCCCGAGTTTAATCCTTCGTCAACTTTGTAATCAAGCTCCAGAATAAAATCTCCATACATTTTATCCGTTGCTAAAAACGTGTTTGGTGTTCCCGATTTAGAGGTGCCGATAATCACACCATCCTTTATTGCATATTCCGCTGTGCCGTTAAGCTTTCTCCATCCCTTCAGGTTTTTACCATTGAAAAGGTCTTCCCACTTCGGCTGAGAGAAAACCGAGAGAGAGATAGTCGTTGCCAGAAGAAGCATTGTCATTCTTTTTTTGCGCATTCTATTTTGTTTAAATATTGGACACTATATTATTCTTGATACTGTTAATAGAACAAAATTCATTTATAACACATTTACTCATTCAGCTTAAAATTCAAATAATCATAATTCATATTTCCATTCACTATCGTTCTCAATGTCAACACATGAGTACCTTTTTTAAGTTTTACTTTTGCTACTGCATCAATACGATTCCAGTGATGCCACTGGCGCCAGGCAATAGTCTCTTTTTCATTACGCGTTGATGTTATCAATAGATCATCGCTAAGTTTTTCTCCATCCAATTGTAAAGAAATACTCCCATCACCGCTTGCGGTATACATTATCTCTACAAGGTACTCACCACTCTTATTGACATTGACGGTATAGTTAATCCACTCTCCGGGTTCTGTCCAGCCTACATATAACTGATCCATTTGAGGTTCTACTTTATTAAAAGTATTATTATCAATATCTCTCGCTTTCGTGTAGGAGATATCAACACCTTCATTCATTCTGAATTCATTTAAGAAAGTTCCATTGGCTGGATTGAGTTTGCCGCTGCCATTGTTTACAGTGTCTGTATCATGAAATGCAATCCCTTCTCCTCCAAGATCATACCACTCGCATTGAACTTTCCCTGGTACTTGCTGAGGACTATTGTTCCATGGCTTCCCTTTATAGTTTTTAAGAAATATTTTTGCATTCAATGCAGTATCAGCAAGAAGGCTTACACCGAACTCTGTTCGGCTACTAGAATGAATTGCAGCGTTATTCGATCGAGAATCCAGAGTCAATAAAGGAACCCAGAAAAAAAAACCATAAACGATACCTAAGATTTCACTCTTCATCATCATATTTTAATAATCAACTATCACTTCAAATTTGTCAGCTAAATAATCCGTGGAACTTCTACCAACCTGCACTTCAAACTCGCCAGGCTCCACAATTCGTTTCATATCCAATCCATAATACTGAAGTTTATCAGCCGTGATTTCAAAAGTTATCGTCTTGGTTTCTCCTTTATTAAGAGAGACTCGAGAAAAATCTTTTAGTTCATGAATCGGTCTGGTAACTGAACTCACCATATCACGAATGTACAATTGAACAATTTCCTCACCTTCCCAATTGCCTGTGTTTGTTACGTCAATCGAAACATTAACTGATTCTCCCGATTTAATTTTTTTAGTATTGAGTTTCAGGTTGGTGTATTTGTATTGGGTGTAGCTCAATCCAAATCCAAATGGATATAAAGGTGAATACTCACCGGTTATGTAAGGACTTTCATGCACATAGGGCTTGCTATTATAATAGACTGGAAGTTGTCCAACATGGCGTGGAATAGTTACCGCTAATTTGCCGCTAGGATTTACTTTCCCAAAAATAACATTGGCAACCGCAGTCCCTTGCTCCTGACCGAGATACCAACCTTCGATGATAGCCGGTGCCTTTTCTGCTAAATAATTTACAGACAATGGACGACCATTAATCAGTAATACTGCAGTGTGTTTATTCAAAACAAAAATAGCTTTTGCTAAATCATTTTGTCTACCAAGCAGGTCCAAATCAAAGCGATCACCGGTATGATTCTTCCATTCTTCACGACACGTCAATTCATTGCCACCCATTACCAACAAAACTGCATCACACGTTTTTGCTAATGCTACTGCATCGGCTATTCTTTTGTCTTCAGCTTCAACAGTTTTATCAACCGCTTTTATGGTGACATCATTTTCATAAATCTTGAATCCTTCTGAGAATATCACTTTAAATTTACCCTTCCCGTAGGTACGCAATCCCTCAAGAATACTTATCCCCGGTGTGCTATCATTTGAGTACGTACCATAATGCACTTCATCTGCGTTCGGGCCAATGACTGCCAGACGTTTAATTTTTGATTCCGCAAAGGGCAAAGTATTATTTTCATTTTTCAAAAGGATCATTCCTTTCTCAGCTGCCTGCCGAGCAATTTGACGATGCTTCAATTTGTCAGCAGTCTTTTCTTTTTCATCAACAAACTTCAGATAGGGATTCTCAAATAAACCCAGTATGAATTTATTTCGAAGCACTCGTACCACAGCGGAGTCAAGTGTAGACTCTTTTACCTTTCCCGATTTTATCAAATCAGGTAAATAGCGAAAACAATAATCCTTCCAGCTACTGGGACATTCAAAATCCATTCCCGCATTAATTGATTTCATTCCTGCTTCCGCCTGATTCAAACTTGCGTGCTGGCGCGACACCATTCGATTCACGGCATCATAATCTGATATTACATATCCTGTAAAACCCCACTCACCTCTCAGTACATCGTTAAGTAACCACCTATTAGCATGATTGGGCACTCCGTCAATTTCATTATACGATGCCATTACCGTTCGTACATTTGCTTTCTTCACCGCCATTTCAAAAGGATAAAAATGATTCTCCCGCAATACCCGCTCTGATAAATTAGCGGGTGCTAAATTTGTTCCGCCCTCGGGTTGTCCGTGACCTGAAAAATGTTTCGCGCAGGCGATCAAGTGATTTTGATCAATGAACGGAGAACGACCTTGCAATCCGAAGATAGCGGCTACACCCAGTTGAGCAACATGGTAAGGATCTTCACCCAGCATTTCATCTGATCGTCCGAATCGAGGGTCTCTAAGCAAATCAATAACTGGCGTTGCAGCATGTGTTGTTCCATAGCTACGCATCTCTTTTGCTACTGCGCTAAAAACCGATTCTATTAAAGTAGTATCCCAGGTACTTCCCAACAATGCAGAAACTGGAAACACCGTTGATTGATCTTCATTGCCAACAAAACCGTGACAGCCTTCTGCATTTGAAATGGCCGGAATGCCAAGCCGTGTTTTCTCCATGAAATATTTTTGAACTGTATTAAATTGCGTGCGGTAACTATCATCGCTCATTCGAACATTAAACTGCAAAAATCCAATTCCATTTTTTACGGTATCACCTAGCGCGGCAATTACTTTATTTAGATCAGCTGGTTTACTTACATCTTTCTTGGGATGCCAAATGTCGATCTGCCTGCATTTCTCTTCGAGAGTCATGCGCGACAAGAGATCTTTTACCCGCTGTTCAATCGGGAGTTCTTTCTGTTTATAAGCGGGAAGTGTATTTTGAGACCAAGCCAGGCAGGGTATTAATACAAACAATGCTGCGGTAATAAATCTGATCATTATCATTTCTTCAATCTATATTATTCGATTCTATTTCTATTGAACTTACTCCTTCGTAAACACCGTACGAATCAGCATTTCACTCAATCAATCTTACTTTAATTGCAAATGCTTCTTGTGGATTTTTTATCATCAGCTGATTAATTTCCGTATATGCAAAACCACGCTTTTTTAGTTCAGGAATTAACGCGCTGAAAATTGCTTCATATTCCCGAATGGCACCACCTCTCGGAAAAGAGTTGCCATCATGCGACAGCAGAACTTTATGCAATAGTTTTTTAGATCTGAAAAATTCTATCATTTCAACATACTCCTGAACATTCGATACCTTCACGCCATCCAATGAAATCCAGCCACCCCTTAACGCTGCGTTCTGCAACAACTCCCTATCTTTAACCTGATTGGCATGTGCCCAAACCCACGCACTGCCACTAACCTTTTTATCCTTCAAAAGCTTCAGTTGTTCTTTCGCTGCTTCCAGGTTATTACCAGTATGAACGACCATCGTTAAACCGGTTTGAAGATGCGTTTGAACACCCGCTTCAAATAATTTTATATCAATTTCAGAGGGAATACCGGTATCAAAGGCTAGTTTGATAAAGCCAGGTTTTATACCAGTTTGTTCAATTCCATTGTTAAACTCAGCAATCCATATCGCTGCTATTTCTTCCACGCTAGCATCTTTTACAAAATCAGGAACGTAGTAGTCATTATGCGCACCGTAAAAACCGGTGTTGGTAATAATCTGTATTCCGGATACTCTGGAAAGTAATTTCAACATCGATACATTTCTTCCAAAATAGGCCGCTGTGCAATCGAATATGGAAGAAACACCCAGCGCCTTGATTTTGCTTAGGTATGGAACGACTTGTTTAAAGAGTGCTACACTATCGTATTTGGAATCAGCACTTGGCGGTGAACCAAAATTGGACATGATGTGCTCATGCGTTAAAGTAAGATTCAAGTTTTGTACAGACGTCTTCCCATTCACGGTATAAATAAATCCATCTTGTCCGCATACCCGACAAGAAACAAATACCAAGAACACAAGAAAAATCCTATTCATGGTATTGCTTTAAAATATTTGCGATCTCTATGGGTATAACTTTTCCATTGGGAACAATCAATTGTGCCTCGCAGGAGTTGTTACCTTCAACAAGGTCACTATCCTGTATCGTTTCTACTCTGGCAACGATTTTAAATGTTCCTTTCGATGGCAACCAGTTCTTTCCACTCAGACTCTGAGCACAAGCGAGTTCCATTCCTCCAGCTGAAATAGAAGTATTTATCGAATGATAGTATGCTACTTCTTTTTCATCAACATAAAAATGTATTACATGTTTGTCACCAGTCTTTGTTGCAGCAGTACCACTGTTGATTAGGGATGCCATAAACACAACCGGCTCACCTTCTTTTGGAAAAGTTGGCATCGTGCGAATGTTTACCACTTGCAGATCGGGCTTACCTAATGACGGAGTTAAGTTGAAGGAAGCTTTCAATGGAAGTTTGTCAGACGCTCCTCCTACCTGTACGTTGTACTCACCACTGGGCACTTCGTACGAGTTTGTTTTCTCATTGTAGATGTATAACTCTTCTGCGCTAAGTTTTATCGTAATTGATTTTACTTCTCCTGGTTGCACTTCTACCTTTTGAAATCCTCTCAATTGTTTTGCAGGCATTTTAATGGCCGGAGTGATGGTGCCAGTAGAAAGATAAAGTTGTGCTACTTCCTCTCCTCTTCTCTTTCCGGTGTTCTTTAAATCAAAGGAAACCTCAATCAACTCACCAACTTTTGCAGTAGGTTTATTAATTCTAATATTTGAATACTTAAAAGTAGTATAGCTCATGCCGGCACCAAACGAAAATTCCGGAGTTAAGTGTTGGCTATCGAACCAACGATACCCTACTCCTCTTGTAACCATATTTCTAAAGTCTGCGCTGATTGGAATAATCTGAGCGTCATCTTTGGGGATAGTAGCCGGTAATTTTCCTGATGGATTATAATGACCAAACAATACATCTGCTATTGCTCTGCCTCCCTCCTGACCTGGATAGAATGCATAAAGCAAACCTTTCACATTTTTTATAACGGGAGTTACACTACAGGTACCACCCGAGATTACTACCAGAATAATGTTAGGATTTACTTTTGCAATTTCATTGATCAATTCATTTTGCATACCAGGAAGTAAAACAGTTTGTGACGGTCTGTCGGGACGCGTAACACTTCCACCACCTTTTTCATCTGCCTCCTTATCTAAAAAATATCCTTCGCCTTCAACAGTACTGTCAAGCCCAGCTACAAAAACAACATACTGTGATTTTTTAGCAGCTTCAATAGCCTCTTTAAATTGCGTTTTGTCTTTATCATTTATGTTGCATCCTTTCGCATACAGTGTACGCTCAGCTCCAACTATGTTTTTGATTCCATCATAAACCGGAATGCGGTAAGAAGGAGAAACTTTAGAACTGCTATTGCCATCCAATGGAAGTACGGCTGCATTCGGTCCGATAACGGCAAGTGACTGAACTTTCGATTTATCGAATGGCAATACATTCGCATCATTTTTTAACAACACCAATCCCTTTAAACCACTTTCATAAACAAGTTCCCGATGCTCTTTACTATCAATGATTGACTTAGAAATTACCGGAACGCCATCCATCATACCTGAAATAATTTTTGTTCGCAATACATTCCTGACGGCCCTATCCACAAGCGTGCTATCAAACGAACCATTCTTTATACCAATCGGTAGTTCTTTAATGTATAAATCATTTCCCTCACAGAAATCCAGTTCAGCATTGAGGGCTTTACCGGTTTCTTTAAACCCGCCCCAGTCGCTCATGGTATAGTAGTCGAATCCCCAATGATCGCGCAATAAGGTTTTGATCATGTATTTGTTCTCAGCGCACTTGTCGCCATTCACCCAATTATAGGCACACATTACCGAGAGAGCACCTCCATACTGAATGGTTCTTTTCCAATGTGCTCCCCAAAATTCAACGAGGCTTCGATCATCACTCAAGTAGTCGTTGGTTCTTCTATTTATTTCGTAGGTATTAAGATTATAGTGCTTGATCGAACCAAATACGGAAGTAGTATTTTGTCCCAACACAAACGCTGCTGAAATTCTTCCGCCCAGAAAAGGATCTTCACCAATAGTTTCTGGCGCTCTGCCAATGCGTGGATCAATGAGCATGTCTAATGTGGGGCCCGCAATTCTATCTTTACCTCTTGCGGCTTGCTCTAAGGAGATCGCTCTACCTACTCGCGTTATTAAACCTGGATCCCAGGTAGCAGCCATCGCGATTGTTACTGGAAATGAAGAATACCCTTTCGCATTATTTCCAATTCCATGTGGCCCATCGCTACCTTTAAATTGAGGTATTCCTAATCGCTGGTTGCCGTCAGTCAAGTAATACAACTGCTCAATCTTTTCCTGCATACTCATTTTACTCAGCAGTAAATCGAGTCGTTGTTCCAAAGAATTGTCTGTTACAACAGTCTGCGCTAAAGCAGAATTCTGCACAAGCAAACCCGTTGCCGCCATGATGGCATATTTAAAACACACTGTGCGCAAAGCTCTTTTCATCTATACCGTATTTAAAAGAAAATGATTAGAAGCATTAGTATTTAAAGATTGAATCAACGCTAACACTGCTTTTGTATCACGTTCGATGGTATCAAACTCCTTTTGCTCCAGCAATTTCTTACTGATCAGCTTGCTGCCCATACCTACCGCACAAACACCAGCCTTAAACCATCCTTCCATATTTTCCTTTGATGTATCTACTCCCCCGGTAGGCATGAATAAAAGTTGTGGAAAAATTTCTTTGACACTCGATACAAATTCGGATCCTAATAAATTTCCCGGAAATAATTTTACTAATGCTGCACCTGACTGTTCAGCCATCATGATTTCGGTAACCGTCATACATCCCGGAATCCACAACTTGTTCGCTTTATGTACATACGAACCCACTGAAGGAATAATGCCAGGAGAAATAATAAAGTCGGCACCGATGTTCAAATATTTTCTAGCGTCCTGATCTGATTTTATAGTGCCGATTCCAAAAAGCATGTCTGGCATCCTGGTATCTCTTTCATGCAACAGCAATCGAAAATTATGCAATGCATTTTCCCCACGATTGGTATATTCAATCACACGAATGCCAGCCCTGTATAAAGCGGCACATACACCAATACTTACATCTGGATCGGAGTGATAATAAAGTGGCAACATACCTTGGCGGATAATTGCATCTATGGCCAATTGCTTATTCATATTTCACTAAGATGTTTTCAATTTGCTTAACACCATTCTTTGTGGCATCACCTTTCTCCTGTAACTTTCCGATGGCCGCTGCCGCAGCAAAGTCGATCGTTTCTTTTGGTGTTGTGTGATTTCGCAGTCCATAAATTAATCCACCCATAAAACAATCTCCGCTGCCCACTTTATCAAGGCTTGGCTTTAGAGAAAATATTTTTGATACTGTCGTTACCGAACCCTGCTGGAGCATCCCAAAGTAATTTTCCTCCAACCGAAATGTGTAAGCCATCGCACCAACGTTTGGATAATGTTGCTGCAACTGCTGCATGCTACTTTCACCTGCTGCAACTAATTGTTGATTAGACTTTCCATTGCTTTCTTTGATGGTGGATCGTAATCCTAGTAGATGTTGCACGGACCAAATATTTCCCATTACTACATCACAGTATTGCACAAGTTCTGGCATTACATCCGTGGGTTTCACTCCGTACTGCCATAACTTTTCTCTATAGTTTAAATCAACAGAGATAATGACATTCTTCGCCTTGGCTGCAAGCAATGCCTCTTTACATACATCAACTACATTTCTATTTAGAGCAGGACTGATGGCACTAAAATGAAACCAGTCACAATCCTTCAATGCATAATCCCAATTGATCATTCCAGGCTTTAATGCCGCAAAAGAAGAATAGTCCCGATCATAAATAACTCCTGAGTTTTTCAAATCGGCTCCTCCGGGTAAATAATACAATCCAACTCTATTGCCCGAAAGGTGAATGGATGATGTATCAATATTTCTATTGATAAGTTCCTGAATGATCTCTTTACTTAAATAATTATCAGGAAGTGCTGTACAATATTTAGTCGGGATATTCCAATTTGAAAGTGCAGTAGCTACATTAAGTTCGGCACCACCAACATAAATCGGAACACTGGACTTTTCGATCCATTGCTGATTTAATTCCGGGGACAATCTCAATAACAATTCTCCAAAACACGCTACTTTGTTCATACTAAAAATTAAAATATTCCTTCGCGTTCTGATAACAGATTTTTTGAATAATTCCGCCTATCCACTTTTCATCGTTTGGTATAATGCCATTCTCCATTTCAGTTCCAAACAAATTACATAACACTCTTCTGAAATACTCATGACGAGAAAAGGATAAGAAGCTCCTGCTGTCGGTAATCATACCTATGAATGTACTGACCATACCCAAATTGGATAATGCATTCAATTGCTTCTCCATTCCATCTTTCTGATCTAAAAACCACCAACCTGAACCATATTGTATTTTTCCCTTTGTAACGCCATCGTTAAAATTTCCAGACATGGTAGCAAACACTTCATTGTCTGCCGGATTAATATTATACAGGATAGTTTTCGTCAAAGTATTTTCTTTTTCCAAAGCATTTAGAAATGCTGACAAGCGATTGGCCTGTGGCAAATCTCCAATCGAATCTATCCCTGCATCAGCGCCTAGTAAGTTTAGCAATCGGCTATTGTTATTTCTTATCGGACCTAAATGAAATTGCTGCACCCATTCCTTTGCGTGATACAATTTGCACAAATACAGAAGGACAACTCCGGAAAATGCTTCGGGTTGTGAAAAGGGTGCAGCGTTTTTGTTTTGTAAAAAATTAGCAAATTCATTTTCAAGTGATATCGTGAATGTAGAAACGGAAGGCATCTGAGTAAGTCCATGGTCTGCTATTCGACATCCATGTTCATGAAAGTATTCAACACGCTTCAACAACGCCTCCTGCAAATTGAAAAACGATTTTATGGTAATACCACTGGCCACTTCAAGTTTTTTGATGTAGGCTAAAAAAGACTGGTGATCACCGATATTCAATACCTTATCAGGTCTGAACGATGGGAGCACTTTGATTTCAAAGCCATCTTCATTCATCTTTTTATGATGTTTCAAATCATCACAAGGATCATCCGTTGTGCCTACCATTTCTACATTGAAATGCTTCAATAAACCTTTTGTTGAAAAGTTATCTTGCTGCAGCAGTTGATTACAATGATTGTAAATTTCCGTTGCTGAATTTTTATTTAAATACGTATCGACATTAAACGGATTTTTAAGTTCCATTTGAGACCAGTGAAATAGTGGATTGCGAATAGTTTGTGGTAAGCAAGTTGCCCAGGCATAAAATTTTTCCTGATCAGAAGCATTACCCGTTATTAAATTCTCATCGACACCAAGCGCTCTCATTCCACGCCATTTATAATGGTCACCTTTTAACCAGATTTCGGTAAGGCTGGCAAACTTTTTATCCTGTGCTATTTCATCCGGGGGCAGGTGATTGTGATAGTCGATTATCGGTAAATCTTTTGCATAGTTGAAATAAAGATTTTTTGCTGAATCGGTACTCAATAAAAAATCTTCCGTAATCAGCGATTTGGATTTACCATTCCGGGAACCCGTAGTTTTAAATGAAACTTGAGTTGTCATTCTGTAGTGTTATTTACTCTCCATTAAACTTCTCAATACTCCCAACTCAACACCTCGTATTTCTGCCATTCCACGAAGTCGTCCAATCGCAGAATATCCTGGGTTCGTTTTCTTTTTCAAATCGTCCAGCATCTGATGACCGTGATCGGGTCTTACGGGAATAGAACATTTTCGATGTTGCATCGCTTTCACCAGCTCTTTAATAACCGAATACATATCTACATCACCTTCCAAATGATTGTCTTCATAGAAATCCCCAAACTCATTTCTTCGCGTACTACGCAGATGAATAAAATGAATGCGATCTTTAAATCGATTAACCATAGCTGGCAAATCGTTGCTGGCAATCACACCATACGAACCTGTACAAAAACAAAGACCATTTGAAAGTGATGGCACAGCATCTATCAAAGACTGAACATCCTCGGCATTGCAAACCACACGTGGCAATCCTAACACAGCAAACGGGGGATCATCCGGATGAATGGACATAACGACACCAGCCGATTCTGCCGTAGGAATAATCTGCTGCAAAAAATAGATGAGATGCTGCTGCAATTTCTTGCGATCAATTCCTTTGTAGGCATCCAACGCAAGTTGAAATTGCTCAATTGTAAAACTTTCCTCACTACCAGGAAGTCCGGCAATGATGTTGCGCTGCAGCAATAATTTTTCATCTTCATTCATCGCGGCAAACCGATTTGTGGCACGCGTAATTGTTGATGGATCATAATCCTTCATCGCATCCTTACGCTTCAACATAAAAAGATCGAACGCTGCGAAACCCGCCATCTCAAACCGCAGGGCTTTGGATCCATCTTCAACCTGATAACTCAAATCTGTTCTCGTCCAATCCAAGACTGGCATAAAGTTGTAGGTAACATTCTTTACACCACATGCAGCCAGGTTTATTATGCTCTGTTTATAATTCTCTATGTATTGCTCAAAGCCTTTCGTTTGTGTCTTGATGGCTTCATGTACTGGAACACTTTCCACCACACTCCAACTCAAACCTGAATTTTCAATAATATTTTTTCGTTTTGTAATCTCTTCAACTGTCCACACCTGACCGTTGGGAATATGATGCAGTGCCGAAACGATACCGGTGCATCCCGCTTGTTTAATATCGGATAATGAAACAGGATCGTTAGGACCATACCAACGCATGGTTTGTTCCATCCAAAACTCGGAGTGTCCGTAAGAAGGAAAGTATTTTGATTCCATTTAACTTATGATTTTTTAAACACCACTATTAATTGTAAATCCACCATCAACACCTATATCCATCCCGGTTATGAATTTTGAAGCATCGCTTAATAACCATATCAGCGCTCCTACTAACTCTTCTGGATGCCCGAATCTTTTGAAAGGAGTATGACTAATGATAGAATGACCGCGTTCAGTCAAACTACCATCAGCATTGGTTAATAACATGCGGTTCTGTTCTGTTAAAAAGAATCCAGGCATAATCGAATTCATTCGGATTGAATCTCCATATCGATTGGCCATTTCAACAGCAAACCATTTTGTATAACAATCAACGGCAGCCTTACCCATGCTGTACCCCAACACACGAGTCAATGCTCGTTTTGAACTGACTGATGAAATATTCACAATACTTCCACCTCCCGACTTTGCCATCTCAGGTCCAAATACTTGTACCGGAATAATGGTACCCCATAAATTGAGAACCATTGCTTTTTTCATTCCTTCGATATTCAAATCAAATACATCTTTGGCAGGAGGTAATACTCCTTCTGGCACGTTACCTCCTGCAGCATTTACCAATCCATCGATGCGTCCGTAGGTAGCTAGAATTGTTTCGCGTGCTGCGATAAGTTGAGACTCTTCTAATACGTTAGCATAGATATTAATTGCACTACCACCATTGGTATTTATTTCAGTAGCTTTTTTTTCTCCGACTTCTTTATCGATTCCCAACAGCACTACCTTACCCCCTTGCCTTACAATGGCATTTACAAATGAACTACCCAACACACCGGTACCTCCGGTCACAATAATTACTTTGTCTTTCAATGAAAACAAATCTGATTTCTCTATACTCATCTTATCTATTATTAAAATTGACTATGGTTTCGTATTTAACTTTAATCTTGTTCATTAACGGATGGACAATAAATTATTTTATCCATCCTTTTTCCTTTATCATGTTTTCAAATTGTTCCTGATATCGAATTGATTCATTGAGCTTCACACTTGTTCCCATTGTGTTTTTACCAATGACCCAGGCATTTTTCCACGTTTCTGTTGAAACGATGTAATCATATTTTTTCAATTCATTTTCCATCTCCTTTCGCTGTTCTGAAGTAAGGCCCGGGGGAACTTCAAATACATCATACGGTTGCCGGTTTTTTAATGCCCATACCTCCAGCCATTGTTGCAGCAACCAATCTTGTGGATTCAATATTTCATCTTCGCTATAACTCGTAAGAGCCCAGGCTTTGTACGAACGAATTACAGCCAGTTTAACTTTTGGTTTCGCTGGAGGATGTTGAATGAGTTGCTGATGAAACGTACCCGCTTGCTCCCAACTTTCTGAACGCGTTTTTGGAAAAGTAGAATTTTGAGTATGACCATATCCAAGCCACATAATCGCATCAACGCCCATGGAATATTGTTCGTCTCCCATGCGCTTTACTTGTTCAGGCGAAACGTGTTGAAGACCGGTTGGTCCTCCGTAAATATGCGCCTGCATCCAGGGAATTAACAATCGGTTGTAGCGTCTTGCCAAACCAGAATAGTAACTCATGTCCTGAATAATATCATCACGATATCCTGATCCACCCCACCATGCACCACCGACTGGGTAGGGATCAAGATGAACAACATTTAATTCCTTGGTTAATAACTCAGGGCCACTGCCATCATGATCATTTGCTAAAGAAAATATTCCGGCTCGTGTTGTATTTCTAAAATAAAGAAGTCCATGAGCATGCTTCTCAGCTTCTTCAACAGTAGCCTTTATCAACGCGGCACTATTCTGATGCAGTGTGTAAAGCCACCAGGCATAGGCATCTGTACCATAAATTTCAGGATGTCCCCATGTGCGGGGAAAGTCAATCTTACCTGCGTTATTTCGATATGTTTTTAAGGCGGGCTCACTGTAATCCCACAAAGGAAAATTCACCGTTTTATTCGGCTCATATAAATGACTTGAAATATAAAAATGTTCATCGCCAATTCGGGTTGCAATCACTACGTCTAATGGAAACGTACCATCATTCGCATCGGTCCAAAATTTTAGCTGATTGCGGACATCTCTTCGTGCAGCTTCTAACGTGCTGGTAGCGGCCTGACTCAATGTTCCATGACCGAAGACGTACCATTTGTCGGACCCATGAAATGGCCAGTACACAGCAATTCCAACTTTATTCAGTAGAGCTTTATCAAGACCAGTGAGATCAAAAGCGATTCTGTATAATTTTCTGTTCTTAATTTCATTCACCTTCTTCATTTCAGGTGTAGCACTGTCTTCAACAAGATCAGTTCCTGGAGGCAAAGCCTCAATCGTGGCTTGAATAACCTTCAGATGTTGTTGTCCATCATACAATTTTAATGGAACGATAATTTCTGCTTTTACCGGAGCAGGTATGTCCGGGAAATAATGAGAATTGGGTTCCCGATCTTCATACGGAACAGAAGTGTTTTTTGACCGATAAGCAAATTGTGAGTTGTAAACTGGAGGCTCTATGACAATGGATTGTCTACCAGGAGTAAATTCAAAAAGAAAACGGTCGATGGCTTTGCCGTCAAATACACCACCCATCATTAAGGCATCTACGGACTCAAGTCCCATATCTTTAACCATATCTTTCCGCTCATTCATCTTATTCAACTGAATGTGGAATTTCATTTTATGTTGCCTGGCCAATGCAAGTTTCAACCGAGCCTCCTCTACCGTCTTTGCATTCATCGATACTAAACCAACACCGTGCTTCTTAAGATCAACAAAATCTTTTTCAAGCGAATCGAGCGCAATCTTTGGCCCCCATTCCTGGTAACTTACCCAGGCTCTGGGCCAATCGGCACTACCCGGACGGATAGGCAAAGTCGAATTCAGTTTTTCTTGACCAAAACTATTTATCGATAACAGAAAAATGAGTTGAAGAGAAACGCTTAAGCCTGTTATTATTTTCATTTATCAATCTTTTTCTATCGAATAATATTTCTACACTTCCTAGTTTACACTTCTTCGTTTTACACCCGGCTTGATGGCTATCGAACTAGATTTGTGCCTTGGGCATTTTAGGCACAAGCATGCTAAACAATGACCACGCGATGATATAAGCCAGCGCACAAATAATGAACATGATATAATATCCTGTCTCAATATTTCCCATCTCCTTATAATGATCTAATAATAAACCCGCTGTTCTGGCGATGATGATTCCTCCCACTGCGCCAATCATTCCTCCAATGCCAACAACAGAAGCCACAGCTCGTTTCGGAAACATGTCTGATACTGTGGTGAAGATATTAGCCGACCATGCCTGATGTGCAGACGCAGCCAACCCAATGATGAATACTGCATACCAATAATTATAGGTACCTAACCATTGCGCAGAAAGCATTGGCAAAGCGCATAAAGCAAAAATCAGCAACGCGGTTCTTCGTGCTTTATACAAAGGCCAACCACGGTTGATAAAAAATCCCGAAAGCCATCCTCCGGCAATACTTCCAAACATGGCCATGGTGTAGACCACTGCTATTGGAAAAGCTAATTCCATTTTGGTCATGCCATATTGCTTATTCAGGAATGAAGGGAGCCAGAATAAAATAAACCACCAGATCGGATCAGTGAAAAACTTTAACAATGCAAACGCCCACGTCTGTTTGAAACCCAACAAGGTAACCCACTTAACTTTTGCAAGTTGATCAGACGCTGTTGTATCATCAGGTTCGTCACTGTTGATGTAATCCAATTCTTGTCTTGAAATCTTTTTATGATTTTGTGGACTCTCGTACAACAACCACCAAAAGATCAACCAGATAAGTCCAATGGCACCGGTAATAATAAACGCCCACTCCCACCCTAACGTAACCGCGATGAGCGGAACAGAGAGTGGTGCTAAAATGGCGCCTACATTTGTACCTGAATTAAAAATACCGGCTGCAAGCGCGCGTTCTTTTTTCGGAAACCATTCAGCAACAGTTTTGATGGCGGCTGGAAAATTTCCAGCCTCACTAACCCCGAGCACAGCTCTCGCCATCATAAACCCAAAAGTAGATTTAGCTAACGCATGACCTATTGCAGCCAAACTCCACACCGTCAATGAAAGTGCGTAACCCAGTTTGGTTCCAATACGATCGATCATAAAACCAGAGCCTATCATACCCAATGCGTAGGTGATCTGGAATGCTATAACAATGTTTGCGTAGTCGGATTCATTCCAGCCAAACAGTGGCTCGAGGTAGTCATCTTTTAGAAGACTGATTACCTGGCGGTCGAGGTAATTAATGGTGGTCGCAAAAAATACCAATGAAAGTATAATCCATCTGTATTTTTTTACGGGAGTTGTATCGGAGGATTTATTTAACACCATTTTTTAGATTTCACTAGTTTAAGATGTTGCCACGGTTAATGAGTTGAGTATCATCTGTACTAAAATCTTATCTGTTAAAAATTGAAATAGACACTTCAGCACCCTGGAGATCCGCTGATACATAGGCTGAATAGATTGTGGTCACTACATCCGCTGCCAATCGACTGTCGCTTTCAATTGGTTCATTAAATGATAATGATTTATAAAAAGCGTCCATCTCGTGTTGATAGCCATTGAACCATGCTTCGTCAGGAGATATAAATGACCATCCTTGCTTGGTTCCTGTTTTTTCTACTACGTATACGTCATTAAAATTTTCTTCACTCGGATTGTACGTCTGCATGGCGTTATTCGGTGCGATGTTGCAAATGGTGCGATGATTATTAGCGTGGACTTCAACATAATTTTTTACACCACCCTGCAATAATTCGCTGGCAACAATATCAGCAAAGGTTCCATCTTCAAATACGATATGCACGGATGCATAATCTTCTATATCCTTGTAGGTGTCGCGAAGATGTCCTTCATTTTTGTATCCCGACATTCTTGTGATCGCATGCGTTCTTGCCGATACCGTTTTCGGACGAATAGGTATTCCATTTCGAACTCGCCCTTCAACGTGTTTTAAATAAATAGAAGCGGCTAACGGGTGACAACCCTTTCCCATTAACGATCCACCACCGGAAAGACGCCATTGTCCATAGTCGGATGAGTGTGAGCCGGAATGAGATTGCTGCGCCTGTATCCAAAGAATTTGTGCTTTGATTTTTTCAATCAGCTCCCGCTCTTTTTGAATGGCCGGTGCATATACCCAGTTTTCAGCGTACATGATCCTTCCTTCACTTGCTTGCTCGGCATCGAGCATTCGCTTGACGCTTTCAAGTGCTTTCTTCAAGCCAAGCTCACGATCAAAATTGTCTCCATTAAATTCTTTTGTTCCGTCTCCGAAATATCCGGTAAAGGGTTTTTCAATAATGACATGTTTATTCAGCTTCAATACTTCAACAGCAATTGGCTCGTGGGTAGAAGGGGGTGTACAAACATGCAGAACATCCGATGCTGAAACGAGTTCTTCCATACTCGCGAAGCGTTTGATGTTTCGCTCGGAAGAAAATGCAGCTAACTCGTCTGGAGATTTTGAATAGGCACCCATCACTTCAATCTGCACACTAAAAACTCGTCTTAACGCCTCGAAATGAAATCGCGCTGCAAACCCGGAACCAATGATTCCTGCCCGAACTATCTTCTTTGTCATTTCTATTTGTTTACACAGAAATCTTTTCAGATTCCAAATAGGATTAGAATCTTAATGACTACCTACCTGTTACTTTTTGGCAGTAGGAATAAGGGCATCTCGAATTGGCAAAACCCATTCATCCTTATTCAAATCATACAGAATAAAATCGGAATCAAACTGCCAATAACTCCAGCTCCATTTTCTAGCTTCAGCTTGTCTGGCAATGTAGTTTGTCCATCGTATACGCGAAGCCAAATCCGCTTTTTCGTAAGCGCCAAATTCTCCCAAGGTTAAGGGTCGGTTATATTTCTTTGACCATTCTTGCGCCATGTCAAAATCCTTATTCACCGCAGCCTCCTCTTCCTGGGTTTGTTTCCATTCAATGCCACTCAGGTCCTTATTTTTCACCGACCATGGTGCACCCTGATGGGTAAATTGTATTGGACTGTAATAATGAATGGCTATGATAATATTTCGATCCGCTTCTGGCAAAGTCAAATCCGGCAAAAATTTAATTTGATTACCATTGATCGTTCCTATAATGATGGTGCGCTTCGGATTGGATTCTCTTAAAATCTGATACGCGGCTTTGTGTATGTCATTCCAAATCTCTGGCTTCATGTTGGGCTCATTGGCGATTTCGAACAACACGTCATTCGAGTAATCCTTGCAATGATCTGCAATTTGTTTCCACATGGCCAGAAGCTTTGGCTTTGTACCCAACGGATCTTTCTGCATGGCGCCATGTTCATGAAAATCAACAATTACCATGAGCTTATTTTTTAATGACTCTTTGATTGCCCAATCCAGTGTCGTAAAAAATTCCGGCTTGATGGTATACAACGAATCATTCATTGAAAACTTGAATGGTCCAATTACGATGCGAACATTATTAAAACCAGCATCCTTAATAAGCTTGAAATGTTTTTCTTTCATCCGTGCCTTCGATGGATCTTTCCACAGCGGGTCATATCCAATGATATTAACTCCGCGACCAAGCTTTTCATTTTGTTGGAATGCATATCCTTGTCCAAATTTATCCTGCGCGAATAGATTTGCAGAAACCGTGACGCAGAGAAATATGGAGAAGAAATTAAATTTCAGTTTGGATATGTTTTTCATAGGCAGTAATGCTATCTATCGATAAATCATTTATAAATTAAAATTACTTGTACACTTCGTTGATGGCAGTGCTTACCTCGTTCAACATTTGAGGAACCAACGCAAATGGATCGTAGGTCTTACCACGAATAGCAAGTGTCTCAATGGGTAAGTAACCCTTATAACCACCTTTTTTTATGATCTGAATCAAACGCTTGTAATCGGTAGGCACTTCACTACCCAAACCAAAAACACTTTCCTTCACTTGCCAGTTAATGGCATACGGAATTACCATCTCAATATCTTTGTAAGGATCTGCGGTTTTAAAATTACCGGTGTCTACAATCAGTCCGGCCCATTTCGAATTCACTTTCTCCAATACATAAATGCATTGCGCGGCAGTCTGAAGCATATCACCATGATTCTGAATACCTATTTTTATTCCGTATTTTTCTCCATACGCTGCGCACTCTTTATAACATTCAATCATCCATCCTGCAGCTTCCTCCCATTTGTCTTCATAACCTTTCGGAATTTCTCCTGAAAACAATCGCACCATCGGAGCTCCCATTTTTGAAGCAGCAACGATCCAGTTTTTTGCAAGCTGAACTCCTTCCGCACGCACCTTAGGATCGGGTGAAGCAAAATTATTTCGTATTCCCGTACCACTGATTACAATACCCAGTTCAGACGCTCTGTCTTTGAACTTCTTTAAATATTCGTCAGACGGAACTTCAGGATAGGTAGGAAAAAAATACGCTGTTGGATCAAGTGCCTTGATGTTGTTTGTTGCACACCAGTCGAGCAAATTAAACAAAGTATACACTTGCTCTTTGTTCCTGGAATCGCGTGCTGTTAACAAGTCGCTAAAAGAATAGGCATTGAGCGATGCAATCACCGGAATACTTTCCTTTTCGCTTTTCTTCTTTTGTGCTATCGATGGAAGAGTGCTGAGGTTAAAAAACAGAACAGCGGTGAATAGCGCGAGCCTGTTAAGCGAACCTATTTTCATAATTTGGAAATGGATCATCATCGTTTTCTTTATTTAAATATTCCATTACTAACAAAAGCAATTTTTTTACTGTCGGGAGACCAGCTCGGTACGTTGATCGTTCCCTGCCCCCCATATACATAGGCAATAACTTTTGCGTCACCACCTTCGATCGGCATTAGTCTTAAATAAACCCGTTCATAAAAGGGATGCTTATCAGCAGGAACTTCTTTCGGAAAAGAAACAAAGACCAACCACTTGTTATCGGGTGAAACATGCGGGAACCAATTATTCATTTCGCCAAAAGTTAACTGCGTTTGATTTTTGCCATCGGGATTCATTCGCCATATCTGCATCGTACCTGTTCGGGTTGAATTGAAGTAGATGTATTTTCCATCCGGTGAAAATTCCGAACCATCATCCAAACCTTTTGCATTTGTCAATCGAATTTCCTTTCCTCCGTCTTTTGATATTTTATAAATATCCGGTTCGCCTTCACGCTCACCAGTGTAGTATAAAAACTGGTTATCAGGCGACCAACCGTGAAGGTATGATGGGCTTTTTTCGGTAACACGCTTTGGAACGCCACCCGTAACGGGCACAGTATATACGACAGACTGACCTTTTACTTCAACAGCATGGTGACTGATTCCCATTTGTTTCCCATCAAAGGAGAGAACGTGATCATTATTATTTTTAATAGCAAAGTCGGTATTCAATTCTGTTGACGCCTTTGTCGCCAAATCAAAATTGTAAAGCTTACCAGCAGAATTATAAATCAAGGTTTTACCATCAGGTGTCCAGTTCGGTGCTTGCCATGATCCTTCCGAACTTGCAACCACCTGACGGTTTCCGGTTGTCACGTCAATCACTTCGAGCAGACTTCCGATATACGTTTTGTATTGAATCAAATCGCGGGGAGCAACATTGAAGAATCGTGTGTTGTTAAAAACTGCTTCTTCTGAAAACGCATTGGTATGTGCGCAAATAAAGAGACCTGCGATTAAATCTTCCCCAAGGTCTATGCTATCTAATTTCTCTACCTGATACACCTCTCCATAGCGTGCAACCGACATCGTGTACGTATTGCCACTCTTTTCCAGCTGAAGTACATCGGGTGCCTTAATCGTCAACTTAATTTCCTTCATCGTTCCACCCGAAGTGGTTCGATACTGAAATGCGGTTAAGCCATCACCATGAACAGTGCAGGCAATCACTGGCGAATTGGGTGTAGCCGAACTACGAATCATAAGACCCGCTTTGCGATGAGGCTCGTGTCCTTCACCTATAAATCGAACTTGAGTCTGCAGAATAAAATCGCCATTTATCTTTTTACTGAGAAAAGAAAAACTATCCTGGCCAAACCAAATATTCGAACCTGATCCCGTGAGGTGATACGTTTGTGAAGGCTCGTTGTAACTTACCGATCCTGCAATAGCGGGCGATCCGATATCTGAGAATCGATCAAATGTTCCAATCTTACTTCCTGAAACCTGAGCCTCCATATTTAGACTCAACACAGAACAAAAAATGATGACTACAGAGACTATACATTTATTTTGATTCATTTTTTTGCTTTAAACTTTCAGTATTAAAATAATTAATCAGGTTGAAGACATTGTCGTTCAACATTTTCATCTCCTTCAAAAGCGGTGTGTATTGGTTAAACTCCGAATCGACAATACCTTTATTGGAATCCCGATTGGACTCGTCAACATTCAGGTTTTTCGGATCATTATCCTGATAGGTAAACCAATGCCATCCCACACAATTTTTACTTTTGATCAACTCAATGGCAAAGTTCTGATAGAAATAACCTCTGTCTTGCTGCGTTTTCACAAGCCATCCCGCGCCACCATTATTCGGCAATCCAGAATCGACACCTTTGGTGTACCACTCGGTAATGAGAAATGGTTTACCCGACCACTTTTCCCAGTTCGCTAATACCGTTGCATCGGGTTGCCACATTCGATAATGATTGATGGAAATAACATCCATGTATTTGCCCGCGACTTTAAAAATTTCAGGATTTGTTAATTCCTGTCGATTCATTTGATTAAATCGACAACCGAGATACATGTGGTTGGGATCATATTTCTTAACTGCTGCCGCTACCTTTTTTATGTACGCTTCAAAATAAAACCCGGAGAAAGCAAGGCGGTCCTCTTCGGTAATATCTTCTACTTTTGCTTGCTTCCCTTTGCGTTCATCAAACCACTTGCGTGCTGCGATATAACCGGGTTCGTCTTTCGCAAGCGATACTAAATGAATATCCAGGGCGTCTGTTTTCCACGGAAGTTCGTTGTCGGTATAGTAGCCCAGCAAAAATTTATCGTCTTTGTATTGTGCAATCTCACGTATTGTTTTTTCTACGTGCTGATCAAATTCCGGATCAAACACCATGGTAAGATCAAAGCGAAAGCCCTGCCAACCCGCTACCTTATATTTTCCACCAAAACGCTTTATGTGTTCAGCCTTATAACTTTGCATCGGATTGATGATGACGGTATACACAAGCGGTGCTTCTGAAGTTCGTATCAAATCAACTGCGGACCATGCACCCGTTCCATTGAAGCCATTTTCGCGGAGTAATGCACTTTCCTTTTTTATCCAACCTTTTTCATCGCTATACCTCTCCTGCATTTTTTTCTTCTGGAGCTCCGATGCACCGGGACGATACACCGCTACACCTTTGTGTATGAAGGGGTAGCCTTCCGGATCAATGATCCACCACCGGTTGTTTATTTTTTCAGTGCGAAAAAATCCGGTCGCGTTTACTTTGTTGACTTGCCAGCTTCCATATTTATTGAGCACCGGCTCCTTTTTGAATTTGAATCCCGGTAACTGATCAACCGTTCTCGCCTGGTAATTAACCCAAGTCGTATCAGCGTTTGATTTTCTTGCCGCAACGGTATGAAAGTTCTTTTTCTGAGCATTCACATTTTGCAAACCTAAGATGACAAGACAACATACTCCAATCACTATTTTTAATCGCATGAATTGGTTGTTAAAAAATGAGAAATTAATTTTTAGACTTTTGATCCCAGCCTTTCTGTTTCGTTTCGTAGTAATTTTTCAAAACATAAAATGCTTTTTTCTTTTTTCCGGTTTCGGATATTAATCCCTTGCGATTCCAGAAATCCTGGAAGTAAGGATGTTGCCTGCGAGGTGAACGGAAGTCGACTAATATCCATGGTGTCATACCTCTTAATCCTTGAATATTTTCAAGCATGACGAATTGATTTTTGTAAAGCAGCTCCTGGTATTCTTCGCTCCATCTCGTTTCATCATCGGCATGGAAACCCGCCAATGCATCTGCACCAAATTCTGTTATCACAACCGGCTTGTTATATCTGATATCATACTTATAGTTCAGCATATCTTTCGTATTGCTCCAATACCAACCGGCATACTCATTAAAACTTACAAGGTCCAGCTTCTCTCCCAAGGGATCTTCTACTACAATTTCACTTCCCTTCCGATGTATTTCTAGAGCTGCAGAAACCAATCTTGTATCATCTAAAGCGCGAGCCTTCGCCACCAACTTGCCCATGAAAACATTTCGCGGTTCACTAATCGGAGTTTCATTACCAACAGACCACACAATTACACTCGAGCGATTTCTATCACGGGTCATTAAATCAGTCAACTGCTTTTCTGCATTTTGATAGGTTGCTTCGTTGCGCCATGAAATCGTCCAATACACCGGCACTTCAGCCCATACCAATATTCCCATTTCGTCAGCCAGTCGCACCATCTCTTCGCTGTGTGGATAATGCGCCAGTCGAACATAATTGCAGTTCATTTCTTTTGCCCATTGCAACAACATGCGCATATCACCTTGTCCGCGTAAGCGACCAGGTATCAATGGATTTTCATCATGCATTGAAATACCACTAAGAAAAATTGATTTCCCATTCAGCAAAATATCCTGACCTCTCGTCTCAATAGTTCGGAATCCTATTTTATCAATTACTTTATCGGTGGTTGATTGAATTTCGACTGTGTACAGTTTAGGATTTTCAGGTGACCAATAGGTAAGTTTCTTTACCGGAAAGTTAAAGTCCACTTTACCTGTCACATCCGTTTTAACAATTTGCCTTATGCCCGCCTCTGGAATCGAAATCGTGATGCTTTGAATTTTATCGGTGCCTTGTAATTGAATAAACCCTTCAACTTTATTCAAATTATTTTTGGCCAGTTGTACTTTATAATCCTGTACATAGGTAGCAGGCAACTCGGCAATCAATACATCTCGCGTGATGCCACCATAGTTCCACCAATCTGTATTGATCGTTGGAATCTCATCTTGAAAACGTTTATTATCAACCTTAACAATTACAAAATTTTCTCCTTTAACAAGCTTATCGGTAACCTCAAATTGAAAAGGTGTGAAACCGCCTTTATGCCTGCCAAGCTTTTTACCGTTTAGATAAACTTGCGCCTCGTAGTTAACAGCACCGAAATAGAGAACGTATTTTTTATCTGCGTTTGGATCGATAGAGAACTTTTGTCGCATCCAAACCGTACCTTCATATAACTCCAGTTTTTCAACTTGCGAATTCCAGTCACCGGGAATTTTAAGAGTTGGTGACAAATCAAAATCATACTCTACCCAATCGCTTTTATCTTTTGGTTTCTTATCATCGTAAAAACCACCCTTACCCGATTCAGATTCATCAAAGGGCATGTGCCTATAGTCGTAATAGCCCATTTCATACGGATCGATGATATAATTCCAACGGCCATTCAGGCTTACGATATTTCTGGCGGAGATATTTTGAATGAGATCCTGTGCATTTGAAATGAAACTAAAGACGAAAACGATCCATAGCGTGGCGATTACATTCTTCATTTATTGATACCCGGTTGATAAAAAATAGATTGACCTTCTGCGTTTGATGCAAAGCAAAGGTTGGTAACGATTGCAGTAATCGAGGGAGAAAAGTATCCTGAAAAGGGGGGTAATTTGTCCTCTATGCTTCTAAAACAAGCTTTTTAGAAATCAGCTTGGACGATTGAGGGTATTTGTGAATTCGGACGGAGATAAATTGAATTGCTTTTTAAATTCCTTGCTGAAGTATTTCCGATCGTTGAAACCTACTGCAAACGCTACATCGGCTATCGTCATAGACGTTTGCCTGAAAAGTTCAGCTGCTTTTTTCAGTCGCATGTCTTTTATAAGATCAGCAACGGAATAATTCGTTAAGGTTTGCACCTTTTTATACAGCACAGATCGGCTCATCCCGATTTCGACAACAAGCTCATTCACATCGAATTCAGGATTCTCCATTTTCGACTCTATTATCGTCATCAGCTTCGCGATAAATTTCTCTTCAGGTGAATCTGACGGGATATTGAAGGATGGTTGTAGTACCATTTGCTGCGAAAACTTTTCCCTCATTATTTCTTTTGCCGTCAAAAGATTTTTAATTGTGAGTTCGAGAATTTTCGTGTTGAATGGTTTGGATATGTAAGCATCGGCACCCGTTGATAAACCTTCTACCTGATGGGCCTCGGAAGCACGGGCCGTAAGCAGAATTACCGGGATGTGATTGGTGCTTTCTTTTGATTTAACATTGGCACACAATGTCAGACCGTCCATTCCCGGCATCATGATATCGCTTACGATCAGATCAGGAATATCATGCTCCATGGACTGAAGTGCATCTGATCCGTCTGCAAACTCTATTATATGATAGTGTTGTGTCAGCGTATCCACCAAAAATGATCGCACATCGTCATTGTCTTCGGCAAGCAGTATCGTAAACTTCTTCTTTTGCAGACCATTTGATTTTTCTGCCTCACTCTCAACAGCATCAAGTGGCTCAATCGTTTCTAAATGCGCGAGTGAATAGGTAGGTTCCTCCTTAATCTGGCTTTCTTCCAAATGTTCTTTACCCTTTCTTAATGATATGGTAAACGTTGTGCATACCGGCTCGTCAATACCTGAAGTCTTACTTGTAAAATCAAGACTACCCTTATGCAACTCAACAATGCTTTTTGAAAAGGCAAGCCCAACACCGCTTCCTATATTTTGTCTGCCTGAATCATCAACCTGAAAAAAGTTCTTAAACATTTGCGCATGATAACTTTCAGGAATTCCTCTTCCGTTATCCTTTACATGGATATCAATCCATTCACTGCTACCCTGTCGATTTTCAATTTGTAATATGATCTTTCCATTATCGGGCGTAAACTTAAAGGCATTGGAGAGCAGATTAAAGATTACCTTCTCCAGTTGATTGGCATCAAAATATAAAGGGATGGATTCTTCCCCACTCGCAAATTCGTAGGTAATAATTTTTTCAACAGCCAGACCTTCAAAGTACTCAAATATCTTTTTGCTGAACGAAACCACATCTTGCGAGGAGCAGTGTATTCTCATGTGGCCATCTTCTGCCTTTCTGAAATCCATCAACTCGGTAACGAGCTTCATCAGTCGCGAAGCATTATTCTTTATTAAATGAAGCTGTCGACTGGCATACTTTTCATTTGCCGAACTGTCAATCAACTTTTCGACAGGCCCAAGGATGAGGGTAAGAGGCGTTCGGATTTCGTGCGAAATATTGGTGAAGAAGTTGAGCTTCATGTTATAAATTTCCTGCTGCTGCTCATTTTGAAGATGCTCCAAATCCAGATCAGCCTGCATCCTTCTTCTATATTCACGAAGGCGTGAGATCACAAAGATCACCCCAACCAAAAGTATTGTGTAGATCGCATAAGCCCACCAGGTTTTCCACCAGGGCGGCAAGATCACCAGTTTAATACTCCTTATATATGAACTCCAAACACCATTATCATTAGACGCTTTAATGTTGAAGGTATACGATCCAGGCAAAAGACTGGTAAAATTTACCAGTCTTTGATTCCCAATTTCCTGCCATTCGTTGCTGTTGGATAATCCATCAATCTGATACGCGTATTGATTTTTTTCCGGATTAATATAATTGAGTGCTGCAAACTTAAACGTTACTAATCCCTGGTCGTGATTTAAAACAATTTTATCAACTCGCGTTGGAGACTGATGTATAGCAGACTCCGAAGAAATTGGAATTCGTTTATTGTTGATCAGAATTTCAGTCAAAGCAACAGTCGACTCATTTGTATTGACGCTAATCTTATCGGGAGAAAAAATGGATAATCCATTTATACCACCAAACGCTAATTCGCCCGTCTGAAGAATGAGACCACACGTGTTTGAAAACTGATTGCTGGCCAGTCCGTCTCTAGCACTGTAGGCCGTAACCTCTAAATCATTTGCATTGAACGGAACTTCAAATTTATTAAAACTTAATTTGATAAGACCTTGATCCGTACTGAACCAGATGTTTTGATCTTTATCTTCAGTAATCGCATGTATAAAAGTATCTGCTAATCCGAGCACACTGGTGATGGTATAAAATCGTTCGGTCTTTACATCAAAATAATTTAATCCGTCCTCGGTACCAACCCACAATCTTGCGTTTGAATCTTTGAAGAAATAGGTAACGTGATTATGGCTTATCTGATATTGTACATCCCTACCCCTTCTGTACAGCTTCGTGAAAGATTGGGTTGCTGTATTAAAATAATTCAAACCATTCTGTGTACCAACCCATAGATGATCCTGTGTATCTTTAACCAGCGCGGTCACAAAATTATCAGCCAGCGCGTGCTCGTTATTTAAATTTAAATAGGTAGCGATCGTTTTTCCATTCTTGAAAAATTTTAATCCACCTCCATTGCTTCCAATCCATGCTCCACCATCATCGGGTAATATTGAATTGATTATTTTTTCGCTCAGCTTGCCTTCACGAATGGGGATGGTGTAGTGCGAAAATGATTTTGCTTTTTTATTAAAAACGCTTAAGCCTTCAAGTGCACCGATCCACAAATTACCGAGCCCATCATCTGCCATCGATTTGATACCATTGATAATCCGTCCCGCTTGCTGCGACTTAATGGAATAATGGATGGATGAATTACGCTCGCCACTAATGTTGGTTAATCCACCACCATAGGTACCTACCCACAGTGAACCATCCGCATCTTCGGTAATCGCATTTACCAATGGATGCAAAAGACCACTACTACCACCAACACTCTCACCTATGTTTATAAAATTTGAATTGCCCTTGTAATAAAAATCAATCCCGCCTGAAAATGTTCCTACCCATATGCAAGACGCTCGGTCCTTCATTAAACACCGAACCGCATTGTCACTGAGGCTATTAATATTCCGCGCATCGTGATGATAATTCGTAAATACATTGTTAGCAATGTTCAGTTGACTAACTCCATTCTGAGTAGCAACCCAAATTGTATTTTTATCATAAACCAGAATATCTTTTATCCAATTGGATGAAATGCTGTTCGATTTTGATTCAGTAAATACATATGCCTTAAGGTTATGATCAGGTTTATTAAATCGAAACAAACCAGAGGTTTCCGTTCCGAACCATACATCGCCCGATAAGTCTTGCCTGATAACAACAATCTTCGAAGTATTGATGAGCGTACTTTGTTCAAAACTATCCTCAAGTGGAATTACTTTGTGACTCGCTGGATCAACCTTGTGTAATCCCGATTTCGAACCAACCCACATTTTGTTATCACGATCTATCAATAAAGAAAAGACAGCTTCTTCTTTTAAACCAACATGACTATCGATCAAAACATCTTCCAGTTTTTTAGTCGCTCTATTTAATTTCTTCAATCCTGCGAAAGTTCCTACCCAGATATTTTTTTGCTGGTCTTCTGCAATACACGAAATGTAGTTTCGTCCGCCCTTCACTTCAAGAATATCAATGGATTCAAAAGTTTCCAGATCGCGGTTGAAGTGATTTAATCCATGAGCCGTGGCAATCCATATCGACTTCTCACTGTCCATAAAAACAGTATTGACACGATCGTTGCTTATACTACTATTATCACCGGGCACATGATTAAACGTTTTGAATTCGTATCCATCATAGCGGGTCAGGCCTTTCAGATTGCCAAACCAAATAAAGCCCTGATCGTCCTGCAAAAAGGCAGCAATCGGACTTTGTACCAATCCATCACGGTAAGAAAAGTGTTTAAAATTAACAACATCATACTGCGCCCACGATAACCGTTGGTTAAGCAGAAGAAACATCAACACAAAAAAAACGCAAGTTATCGGGTGCCGCTTCAAGTCATTTCCAATTGATGGGATGAGCTAAAGTAAAAAATAATCGATTACCTAGATATGCAATCCGATTTTTTTATCAAAAACCACAAACAGACCCCAATAAGAGGTTGAAAATTATGAAATAGCCTTGACCGTAATTCTCTTGTTCAATTGCGGTTGAGCGAATTCTCATCGTAGGATAAATGTAGTTTATACACGAGTACAATGAATATCGGTCCTTATAAAATATAAGACAGCTCCAATTCAAAAAGTGTTTGATAAAGGTTTTGACCTCGAAGAATAGATACGTGTCAAGCATTACAATTGGATAGTGAATAACCATCTGTTGTAAAAGTGGCGTAAGCCAATTCCAGGCACTTTCAAAACCAAATTCTAAAATGCCTCACTACCGAAAATCCTATTCAGGACAATTCTAACCCCTTTTACAGACATTTTTAGCCCCCCGAAAACGTTGCAGACGCCAATCTTTACGCAATCGAATGCAGTCTCAAAACGACAGATCCAAAATACCAAACTCAAAACTGTAACCCTGACAAATTATGAAAAGAATCAAAGTGTAAATGTAAGCGATGCCAAAGCCCAAGGGGTTGAGGTAAGTTGATTGACAGCGGAAAGCCTGGCAATTATTAACGTTTTTTTTACTAACAAATCAAAATTATGCGAAAAACTATACATGTTCTTAGAATTACATTTCTGCAGGTTGTCTTGGGATTATTTCTTGTAGGTTCAGCACAAGCTACCAACGGGAAAATATTTTCAACTACGATCTCAGGAACTGTGATGGATGAAACCGACCAGACACTTGTCGGGGTTAACGTATTGGAGAAGGGAACTCTGAACGGTACCGTAACCGACAGAGACGGTAAATTCACACTAACCGTAGAGAATGAAAAATCCGTTCTTGTATTTAGCTACATCGGCTATACAGTACAGGAAGTGACAGCAGGAAATCTAACATCACTCAATATTAAATTATTACCTGATGTAGCAACATTAGGCGAAGTGGTAGTGGTAGGTTATGGCACCTCAAAGAAAAGTGACATCATCACATCTGTTGCTTCCGTTAAACCTGAAAACCTAAATAAAAATGCTACATTAGATATCGCAGAAATGATGCGTGGTAAGGCAGCCGGTGTTTATGTTACTACGACTGATGCGGGACCAGGTGGCTCTTCAAGAATCACCATTAGAGGAGTTAGTTCGATCAGGAAAGATGTTAATGGTAATACGGTTTCGAATCCACTCATCATTGCTGATGGTATAGCGATTGGTTCAATTAATGATATCAACCCTGCCGATATTGAATCAATGGATATCTTAAAAGATGCTGCTTCTCAAGCTATTTATGGTTCGCGTGCTGGTGATGGTGTCATCATTATTACAACAAAAAGGGGGAAAGGTGATAAAGTAAGTATTAATTACAATGGATACTATGGAACTCAGACAGCGAAGAGAAACTTTGATGTTTACACTGGTCCTGAATTCGCCCAGTTAAAAAGAGAAGCTGAGCGCGCCACTAATGGAAATATTTACAAACCAGATGCATCTTTTTTCAGTGCAAACGAGATGGAAGCAATTGCGGAAAATCGAAATATAGACTGGTCTAAAGAAGTAATGCAGCCGGCCACAATTCAAAATCACAATATCAGTTTCAACGCAGGCAGTGAGAAAACCAAGGTGTATTTTGGAGCAAACCACCAGGCCATGACTGGAATTGTACCCACTACTGATATCCAAAAGACTACCATACGATTTAACCTGGATCAGACTCTTACAAAATGGTTGAAGGTTGGATTGAATAATTCATTCCAGTGGTCTACATCAAGTGATCCATCTGTAACCGGTACAAATGGTGTCGTTCGTCAAGTAGTAACGGCTTCCCCATTGGGCAATATATATAATGCAGATGGAAGTTATAATGTACGGCCAGGGGGTAATCAAGAAAGTTTTAATCCTTTGTTAAATTTAGCTGAGACACAAAACACAATAACGAATCGCAATGATATCATAAATGTCTTTGTGGATATTAGTCCTATTAAAGGTTTCAATAACCGGATTAATATGAGCCGAAGATCCTGGAATTATAAAGGACTTAATTACTCGACCAAGCTTTCTGAAAGTGGTGTCGCTAGCGGATTTGCAAATGGCTATATTGAATATCAGGAAAATGCTGAATGGACATTTGAGAATATCACCTCCTATCACACCAACATCCAAAACCACAGTTTAGATTTTACACTTGTTGAAAGTGCAATCCAATCTAACTATTATCAATTCAGAAATACGTCCAGCAAAATCCCCAATGATATACTTGGTATTTATGGTCTGACAACCGCTGAAATTCAGACTCCGGAAATAAATGGAAACCAACGCAGACTGTTATCAGGAGTGGGTCGGATAGAATATGATTATCTATCAAAATACTCTGCATCAGTCAGTGCCAGAATTGATGGATCAAGTGTTTTTGGCGCAAATAACAAATGGGCAACTTTTTCATCGGTAGCTGCCGGATGGACTCTTAGCAAAGAGAATTTCATGACGAGTATCAAGCCGATCAACTTTCTTAAATTAAGAGCGAGTTATGGTAGTGTAGGGTATCAGGCTATTGAACCTTATCAAAGTCAAAGTCTTGCCGATCAGCTGGATTACATATCAGGTCTTTCAACAAGAGTACCTGGATATGCACCCGGTGCAACGCTTGCAAATCCAAACCTGAAATGGGAAACCTCCACCTCCTTGAATCTGGGACTCAATTTCGAATTGTTTGAGAGTCGTATTACCGGATCCATTGAAGCCTACGACAAAAGAACAACAGACATGTTAATAAAGAAGAAGCTGCCTCCAATCGGATATGCTGATCAGTGGGATAACATTGGTGAAGTTCAAAACAAAGGAGTTGAATTAAACATTGAAGGTGTTATACTTCAAAAAAATGACCTGACCGTAAAAGCTGGGGCTATGTTCTCAGTGAATAGAAACAAAATTTTACACTTGTATGGTGATGCGGATGGTGATGGAATTGAAGAGAATGATGAGGGGAATAATTTCTTCATTGGTCAGCCGATCGAAATTTATAGACAACCAAAATATGCTGGAGTGTGGCAGGGGAAAGAAGTTTATGGAGAGGACGCTGAATTTAATCCAGTAACCGGAAAATGGGAGGTGAACGGAGTACAGGCTACAGTAGTAATCGATGAATCTACTGGCTTACCTCTAATTGATCCGTTATTAACTTCAGGCGCTATAACGAAAGCCCCAGTACCAGGTACAGTTAAGTTGGAAGATAAAAACAAGGATGGAAAAATTGATAAGGATGATAACTATATCACTTCGCGATACCCTAAATGGATTGGTTCATTCAATCTGAACGCAAGCTACAAGGGCTTCGATTTTTCAATGGACATCTATACTGTTCAAGGAATTACTAAAAACAATCAATTCTTGTATGACTACACCGTTGGTGGTGATTTAAGAGGTAATCGGAACGGAATAAAAGTGGATTACTGGACCCCGGAAAACCCTGCACAATGGTATCCACAACCAAACGCGGGAACATCACCTGCCGGATTTACTAATATTGGATTAGAGGATGGTTCATTCTGGAGATTGCAAAATATTACTATTGGCTACAAATTGCCATCCGCTCTTCTCTCGAAAATAAAATTCAACAACGCCAGAGTTTATGTAACAGGTCAAAACCTGATCACTAAAACTGATTTTCAAGCGTACAGTCCAGACCAAGACTTAACATCCTATCCGATGACCAGAAATTTCATTTTTGGATTAAGCTTTGGGCTGTAGAAATAGTTCTTATAAAGAAATTTATAGTATGACTGTTAATTCTATCAAACTAAAAAAATACAAATGAAAAATATACGCACTATGCTCGTTGGAATCTTAGGACTATTGATCCTTTGTTCCTCATGCGAAGATTGGCTTAACGAAGAAAATTTCACCAAGATTGGAACGGCAACTATTTATGCAGATGAAGCCGGCTTACAAGTAGCACTTGGTGGACTTTACAATATGCAACGTACTTATGAAAGAGTAAGTGATGCTAATGGTACGACCCAAAATAATCTCTGGTTATATTGTGCCGATGATTTGGGGACAACGAGAACGTTTAACGATGCCCAGATTTACAAATCTGCAATGACAGCAATAAATTTCCCCAGAGGAAAATGGACCAATGGTTACAATTTAATCGATAGAGCAAGCGCTGTAATTAGTAACGCTCGCACTGCACCGTTTACAACAGAAGCCAACAGAAGTAAAATCATTGCAGAAGCTAAAGTAATCCGTGCGATGACGTATTTTAAACTTTGGCAATTGTATGATAATATCCTTCTGGATACCATCGCCACTACCCCTACAAATTTTGAGGATCCACAGGTATATGAACCGGCATCACAAGATGCTATCCTAGGGTTGATAAAATTTGATCTGGACTACGCGATATTAAATTTACCATACTCAGCAATACCAGGAAAGGCGAATCAAGGTTTAGCACGTCATCTGCGGGCGCAGGTAGCAGCATGGGAACAGGATTGGGCGACTGCGGCAGCACAATGCGAAGATATCATTACAAACGGAGGCTACCAGTTAGTAGCGATTGAACAAGTCTTTGGAGCCGAGGTAAATCACAAAGAATCCATTTACGCTACTCAATTAGATCAAGTTCTAGGAGGACAAGACAGACTTCCAGGCGGTAGCAATACTGTGATTGGTGCAGTCTTTCAAGCACGCTACTACGAGATGCCTGGTGGACACGTAATAGAAGACAATGTGTATGGAGGAAATAGTTTTGGATGGACAACTCCAAATAATTATTTGAAGAGTCTAATGAGCTGGGATCCGGTTACAGGTCTTTCTCCCGACAAACGCTTTACAAATTATTTCTATCCAGATTCAATCATCGGTAATAAACCTGGCTCTCCATACTTTGGTAAAAAATTACCAAAATCTTCTTATCCTAATAATTTCCGGCAGTATCACTGGAGCGTAAAAAAGTATCAGGATTTTGTAAAGGCCGCTGGAACTGCTGCAAGCTTCAAGGATATTATTGTAGTTCGATATGCTGAGACTCTTTTGCTTGCTGCGGAAGCAAACTGGGAACTTTCAGGAAGAGATAATGCTAATGCAAAAGCATTGGGCTATATCAATCAAGTTCGATTCAGAGCTTTTGGTGATCACGCTTATGATGTAACTTCTATTGACCAAAATGCAATTCTCGATGAACATGCTCGAGAACTTGCCTTTGAAGGAGGCCGCTGGTTCTTGCTAAAAAGAATGGGTGTATTGATCGACCGTGTAAATCTTTACAAAAAATTTGGTAGTTCATCCACAAATGAAGTGGGTATTGTAATGGCGCCACATATGGTGCGCTGGCCTATTCAACAGGATCAGATTGATTTAATGGGAACATTCCCACAAAATACTGGGTATTAAAATTACTTGATTAAAATCAGGGGTGATCTGCTATTGCGGATCATCCCTGATTTTCTAATGGATTAACGTTTAGAATTACTATCGAATAAACTCTTTCTTTAATTAAAAGATAATGAAAGTCACAGGCTCGACTTTATACTCCTAATACTAAATCATTTCAGGCTCATCATGATATAGAGCTTTACTTCACATCATTTGATCAAAAAAAACGTGAAAAAAAATACATTACTATTATCCATTTTAATATTGTTTATCGCATCCTGTTGTACTAGTGACGATCAAGATGCTGCGCCAATTAAACCCCCAGTCGTGCCGGTAATCGAATCTCTCCATAAAGAAGTTCCATTCCCTATTGGAGCGTCACTAGGTGTAAATCTTATGAAAAATAACGCAAAGTACAACGGTGTGGTAACCCTTGAATACAATAGCATAACTGCAGAAAATGCTATGAAATTTGGTGCACTCCATCCTTCCGAAAACACTTTCTCCTGGACTGATGCTGACTACCTTGTAACGTATGCTCAAGCAAATAATAAACGAATTCACGGCCACACCTTAAACTGGTATACTTCTCTTCCTGCATGGCTTACTAGCTTCGAAGGTGACTCAGCGGCCTGGGAAAACATATTGAAGAATCATATACAAACTGTAGTGACTCACTTTAAAGGAAAGGTTGCGTCATGGGATGTTGTGAATGAAGCTTTTAATGATGATGGAACATTACGAAATAGTATCTGGGTGCAAAAACTAGGTGCTGATTATATTGCCCGATGCTTTCAGTATGCACACGAGTCTGATCCGGATGCACTTTTATTTTATAACGATTATGGTCACGAATACAGTTCAGCTAAGAGAACGGCTATTAACAACATGATCAGTTCTTTTTTAACACGCGGAATACCCATTCACGGAATCGGAATGCAATTTCATATGACGTACACCCAAACCGATGCAAACATTAGTGCCGCTATCAATGCCGCTGCGGCTACTGGATTAAAAGTTCACATTTCAGAATTAGACGTTCGGTTAAACAACGACAAAGTACCCGGTCTTGTCTTCACCTCTACACTGGCCAATCAGCAGGCAGCCAAGTATAAATTTGTTGTAAAAACATTTAATGCAATTCCGGCAGCTCAAAAATTCGGCATCACAACCTGGAATGTTGGGGATGCTGATTCGTGGATTCCCGGATGGCTTGGTGCACCTGATTACCCTTTGCCCTTTGACAAAGACTATTTGCGCAAACCAGCGTATTATGGAATTATTGATGGAGCGAAATGATAAAGCAGATTTGATGAAAGGAATACGATTGAATATGTTTTATTTTTTAATCAATTGAGTAATAAAACGCAAAACCTTACGATTATGCGAAAGAAAAAAATTGATCTCACGAAATTTGAAAATCATGAACTCTTGAAAATTGCAGAAGCGCTTCAGGAAAACTTTCACAAAGTATCCGATGATCTTCTTGTGACTCGTCAAAAACTTATGAAAGCGCGCAAAAGGATTCGTAAAATAAATGACACGGTTCACTTCCAAAGGCAACGCATTATTGAACTATACACCTGAAGCTTATTTCATTCTTCATCCAACAGCAGAAAAAATGGTATACTAATTTATAAGATGGCTTTGCCATTGTCAATTAAGTGTGATTACTATGGTACATTATATAATTCCTTCCCTCCTCTTAATCACAACTATTTTGGCGGTATACAAAATGCAGGTGCAAAAATTGAAATTAAGAAGACAAATCAGCTCGCTTGAAAATAAGGTAAAGATGCTCACGATAGATCTTGAATATAGCAACGAAAAGATAAAAGAGTATGCCTATATTAATTCACATGAAGTACGTGGACCTCTTGCCCGGATTTTAGGAATGGTTCACCTCATCGATATCGATTCAGTCTCTGCCGATGAGGGTTACGAGCGAATTAAAGAATCAGCCATTCAACTTGATTCTGTTATCTGTACTATTAACATGAACCTCGATGAACAAAATACCGTTGCAAACAAATTCTGCCCCTTTCCCATTACCGTGAGTAAATCATCATTACCCAATAAACTTGATACCAAATTCACCCTTTTGCGAAACGAAGCTATATAAAATAGAAATATTGCTTTTACTTCTCCAATCCTCCTGTCATGACAGGTTACTATTTTAAGATAGAATCAATCCTATTTAATTCTTCGGTAGTAAATGAATAATTTCCCAAGCAGCGAATAGAGTCCAATACCTGTTCTGATTTACTAACACCAATAAGCACAGAACTAACGCGTTTATCTTTTAGAATCCATGCCAGTGCCATTTGTGCCAGATTCTGACCTCGTGCTTCAGCCAGTATATTCAGCTCTCGCACCTTAGCAATCTCTTCATCCGACACGTGATCCTCGTCAATTGCTCCATTACCCCGATGGCTGGCTGCTCTTGAACCTTGAGGTATACCTTTCAAATATTTATTGGTAAGTAACCCTTGAGCTAATGGAGAAAACGGTATGCATCCTACTCCTGTTTCTTCCAACACGTTTAACAAACCATCTTCAACCCAACGATCCAACATTGAATATTTTGGTTGATGAATTAAACACGGTGTGCCCAGTTGTTTTAAAATTCCTATTGCTTTTGCTGCTTCCTCGGGTTGATAGCTTGAGATGCCAACGTAAAGTGCTTTTCCTTGTCTCACCATAAGGTCAAGTGTAGTCATCGTTTCTTCCAATGGAGTCTCCGGATCAGGACGATGGTGATAAAAAATATCAACGTATTCTAGGCCCATTCTTTTTAAACTCTGATCAAGACTTGCAACCAAATATTTCTTTGATCCCCAATCTCCATAGGGACCAGGCCACATTCCCCAGCCCGCCTTTGTAGAGATGATAAGTTCATCACGATAAGGAGTGAAGTCATCTTTGAATATTTTTCCAAAGTTTTCTTCCGCTGAACCCTCAGGCGGTCCGTAGTTATTCGCCAAGTCAAAATGAGTAATACCTTGATCAAATGCCAATCTCAAAATACTACGTGCATTCTCCAGTACATCGATATGACCGAAGTTATGCCATAAGCCAAGGGAAATAGCCGGCAACTTCAATCCACTGTTTCCACATCTGCGATATTCCATTTTCTGATATCGACTTTCATTCGCTTTATATAGCATATTAAATTGTTTACAATTTCTAAATTATACGCAGTCTTAATCCTGCTCCGCTTTCGCAAGTGCTTTTACCATGATTTCAAGATCCGTTATTCCTCTGAAACCGCTGAAGCCAACGGAAAGCTTTGTTCCGTTTTTCATTGTAAGGGGTTGTCCTCCCTCCCATCCTATTAAATCCGGGGCTTCAATACCGTTTGCGTTTTCTCCAATTTGTTTGCTGAAAACCATTCGTTCATACTCTCCTGTTCGTACGCCAGTGAGCCAAACCTGACTGGCCTTTGTCCAGGCTACCCTATACGATTGGCGCAACCTTGGCTTATTGGTTCCAAACATTTTTCCCCAGACGTTACCTTCCTCATCAATGATGCACACGGCCAAATTTCCGAACGAAATACTTTTATCTTCCGGAACTTCCATATACCAAGGAATAAGTTCTTCGATTGCTGTGAACATCTTGTTTACGATACTACTGATCTCCATATTCTGCATGTCGTTCCGGGGTTAGTTTTTTCGTGTTTGCTGCTGTGAAATTCACTGAAAATCTGGTGAGGGTTATATTTTATAATGCATTTATTTACGACAACGTTGTCGAAGAATTTACGAAATTAATCGGAATATTACCCAACTTTGTAATCGTCCGCTACCCAGCGGGTAGTCTAAAACACCACAATCATGACGCTCAAAGAACTCGCGAAAGAATTGAATTTATCGTTCTCTACAGTTTCAAAAGCGTTGCGTGATAGTCACGAAATAAGCAGCAGTACAAAAAACAAAGTACTGGCTAAGGCAAAAGAGTTAAACTATCAGGTCAACCCATTAGCCAGTAGTTTTCGAAAACAAAAAAGCAAGACCATCGCGGTTGTTATTCCGGAAGTAGTAAATGATTTTTTTGGTCCGGTCATTAGTGGAATAGAATCCATTGCGCAAGAAAAAGGATATCATGTGTTAATTTATCTGACGCATGAGGATATGCATAAGGAGATCGCCATAACAAAACTTTTAAAAAATGGCAGGGTTGATGGAATCATGATGTCTCTGTCTGAACAAACTTCCGATACGATTCACCTAACGGATCTTAAAGACAACGAAATACCTGTTGTATTTTTTGACAGAATTGTTGAAGACTTTGATACTCCTAAAGTTACCACCGACAATTACGATTGTGGACTTAAAGCAACCGAACACCTTATTAAAAATGGGTGTAAAAGAATTGCATTCCTCTCTATATCTCAAAAGCTTTCAATCAGTAATATGCGTCTAAAAGGATACCTTGCCGCTCTGGAAAAGAATAAAATAAAAAAAGATAACACGTTGATTGTATCGTGCGAGAAGGAGGATGCAAAAAACAACAGTTTAATCCGAAAACTATTAAAAAGAAAAAACAGACCTGATTCCATATTTGCATCGGTAGAAAAACTAGCGATTGCTACCTATACTATTTGTGCAGAATTAAAATTAAATATTCCCAAAGACATTAAAGTAATCACGTTTTCAAATTCCTATACAGCACCATTTCTCAATCCTTCCCTTACAACTATAACACAACCTGCTTTTGAAATGGGAAGGGAAGCCGCGGGAATACTTTTTAAAATGGTTGAAAAAAAAGGACATCATTTTTTGCAACAGAAAACAGTACTCAATTCAGTTTTAGTCGAACGAAATTCAACAAAATAAAAGAATTCAATTACCTATAAAAAAAATCATTAGCACTGCAATTTATACACAAAACACAATTAAGAAAAGTCTAGCAAGTTTTAGGCTATAGCAAAAGTCTATTTGACTACATTCGTTTGTGTGCTTAGACCGACTTTATCTGAACAAAAACCAACAAAAACTATCAAAATCCTTGTGTATTATACTGTGTCCGCTGAGTTGCATAATAAACACTTAAAATAACAAATACGAATCTGTTGGAACATTGACGATCTACTAAATTTTATCTAAATTCGCTTCGTCAACAAACACCTAAAAATATCTTTCGAGATGTTTAGTTTTTTCTAGCGATGATTCGGTAATTATTGTTGCTGGTTTGTTGGGTGACTTGTCTAACGTATTGATTACCTGCTGTGAGCAAATTCTGTATTGGAAAATGATGTAACAAGAAGGATCGCCTTGGTGATGCTTCGGGTTATTTCGATGTTTTTTGTTGCTAGTTTGTTGCTCGAGATACTGAGCTCTATACACGCAACAAAAACCTACACCGGAGAGTTGATGGCACATGCTGACGCTCCCTGGCACAGATAGCGGACAATGAACAAAATAAACAGGCATTGCTGGCCGATCAAATCAGCGCACACCGCATTATTGATTTTGCCATATTTTAAATGAAGCTAAATAGACTTCGGAAGAAAGTGATTACAGGCGAAAAGGGTGTGGATAGGGAGTGTCTTAGCTCTCAATGTAAACGAACCTTTATGATTATTAATCATTATGAATTATTACGAATGATTACTGGTAGTTGTGTATGTCCGTAAGCTTTCCTGAGACTAGACATACTTCTTCCCAACTTTTGATTCCAAAAATTCTCCCAATTGATGTAACAAGCTAAAACAGTATTGGCGTGCCCTTTCCTTCAAATGGCGGGCAAATGGCGGGTGAAAATGTCGTATGCTGATTCCCTTGTACCCGTTAAACGCGTAACATTGTGCCTACAAAAAATGATCATGCAACAACCGGAATTGGGAAGACGACTTACTGCTTTGCGCAAAGAAAGAAACTTTACTCAGGAAGAGTTGGTGGAAAAAAGCCATGTGAGTGTACGTACTATTCAGCGCATTGAAAGCGGTGAGGTGTTGCCACGCATGTCGACCGTGAAAATTTTATTGGAAGCACTTGGAGAGAATTATGAATCATTTTCAACACAACCACCCCAAGTCATGGAAACACAAAAAAACTTTTTACCAAACGCCAAACGAAATATTTTGTTAGTAGCTGCTCTAGCGGGTGCGGTTTACCTCGTTTCTCAAATTATTCTTGGCGCGATGGATATCGCCTGGATAGCAAGCGATGGCGGATGGAAATTTAGTATAAATGCCATCTACACCAGCCTTACGGTTCTGATGGTGATTTCATATGTCCTCTTTGCACGGGGGTTTATTGCGTTGAGTACAATATTCGAGAATACTTTACTTAAGGTGGTAATGTATATGCTCATTATTGCTACGGGCGGCATGGGTATTTTAGATGTAACTTCATTGTCGGTGGAAGACGTTGCGAGTTTATGGCTTCCTTACGCTGTGGCCGCAATACTTTTTGGTGCTTTAAGTATTGCATTTGGTGTGGCGCTCATTCGTTTACAAGATAGCATGGGTGAACTCTCGCGCATAGCCGGAATACTGGAAATTATAGTTGGCTGTATGTTAGTGACCGTGGTACTATTCTTCGTCACGTATGTGATATTGATACCTGCCGTGGTAGTAGAGATACTGGTGCTCTATCGTGGCTATGAATACCTGTCCAAGCCAACAGAGGTCGTTACTGCTGTTTAATCAAATCGTATTAAGCGTAATTTCTAAATGTTAACGTTCTATTCGATGAAAATAAAAATTGTAGGAATAATTGTATTGCTTTTAACAGGCGTGTTGTTCTTTTTCGGTTGGCACACTCCTTCATTATCCGATAATCACGGAAAAATGGATACACATTTATACCTGAGCGATAGCGCCAGGCAACCATTGATAGTAGCCTTTGGAGGCGGCTCGGGAGGGAATGACTGGGAGCGAAATTATCTGAAAGATAAACGCGATTCATTGCGTGCACATGGTTTTGCTGTGCTGGCGGTAGGATATTTTGGAACCGATAACTCACCGGGTTCACTTGATCGTATTTCACTCAACGCTATTGCAGATACTGTTCTCAGTATTGCCAGACGAACGCCACAAATAGATACTGCTCGTATTATTTTAATGGGTGCTTCCAAGGGAGGCGAGTTAGTTCTGAATCTGGCCAGTCGGTTTTCATGCTTCAAAGGAGTGATTGCACTTTCAACTTCGCATGTCAGTTTTCCGGCCCTCACACTATCCGCTAATACATCTTCGTGGATGTACGCTAATCAGGAAGTAATCTATGTACCTGCACCATTCAAAATCATTTGGCCGGCTTTGCAGGGTGATTTGCATAGCGCCTTTTCAATCATGTTGGAAAACACCGAGGCTGTTGCGCAAGCCGAAATTGAAGTTGAAAAAATCAACGGCCCGATCCTGATACTTTCAGCTGATCAAGATGAGCAATGGTCAGCCACAAAAATGTCGGAACAACTGATAGAGCGATTGGCTAGAAAAAACTTTGCACACAAATATGAACACATTGTGGTGAAGGGAATGCATGCCGAGCCTTTGAACCACTTTGATAAAGTCTATGCATTTCTGGATGGCATGAAGTAGCTGGCATAAAAAAATAACTCCAATAGCTATTTCCTTTCAACACATTCAGATTATGAAAAAAATACTACTCTATATTTTAGGTGCAGTTCTAATGATGCTGGCATGGGCTGGTATTGTCTTCATGGGAACCGTAAACGGTTGGTTCCATAAACCGATAGCAAAACAAAACTCATCTCAGTCCTTCCTCGCAGCAGTTGAAACAGCAATCCATAAACAATTCGTGGGCAATTTTGCTTTGGCCGTAGTGAAGAATGGCACGGTTGAATACGAAAAATTTCATTCAAGAGGAAAGCCTGTGGATAGAAATACTGTATTTCAGGTTTCATCATTGAGTAAGTGGATTTCTGCCTTTGGAATAATGAAGTTGGTGGAAGATGGCAAACTTGATCTGGATACTCCCGTGAGCAGATACTTAACGCGATGGCAATTACCTCCTGGTAAATTCAATAACGATGAAGTCACCGTTCGAAAACTTTTAAGTCATACTGCCGGACTTACGGATGGTCTTGGTTATTCAGGTTTTGAAACGCATACATTGGTTCAGTCTGTTGAACAATCATTAACCAAAGCAGCTGATGCTGATGAGGGTGTTAGTGGTGCTGTATCCGTTGGTATTAAACCAGGTAGTGAGTTTAAATATTCAGGAGGTGGTTATACCATATTACAATTATTGGTAGAAGAGGTAAGTGATCAATCGTTTGCTTTGTATATGAAAGAATCAGTATTTGAGCCTTTGGGTATGATTCATTCAACTTACGTTTGGAATGATTCATCCTCTTATTTGTTAGCGGAGTTTTATAATAAAGACAGTACAAGATCAAAGCATTATCGTTATACCGCTTTGGCTGCAACATCATTATATACTTCCTTATCTGATTTAGAATTATTTTTTCGGGCTCATCTCCAGGGTAAAAATGGAGAACCTATTGGAAGAAATGTTGTTAAACCCGAGACCATCAAAATGATGAGAGAACCTCATGGACAATCGATGGGGGTAGACATCTGGGGTTTGGGGACAGTGCTCTATGCAACTACAGGGGACAACGATTTCATCATAGGCCATGATGGAAAAAGCACTCCACCAATAAATACAGCAATACGATTGAATCCAGAGACAGGTGATGGGATCATTGTACTTGAAACGGGTCATCCGATACTGGCAACAAAACTTGCAAGTGAATGGGTATTCTGGAAAACCGGAAAAGTTGACACCTTCCTTTTCCCGATGTTAATAGGTGGACTGGTTCAGACAACTGGAATAGGATGGGCTGTAATTATCGCTATGACAATTGTCTTTAGTATTGTGAGAAGACTAAGAACGAAGTGAGTAGAAAGTTATACTGCTACCAACAAACAACTTAACGGCATGCTGTAGTGCAGTACAGTCATTCATCTGGTCGAAGAAGTAATTCAGTGACTTATTTGCGCATTTGAAACTTCAATAGTGTACGCTTATTTCCAGTGTTAACCTGAATGATTGCGCTTCTCAGCCACCTACCTTATACACTTCCACTTCATACCCAAAACCTTTCATAGGTTGTTTGCCCAATGAAGTCAGTTGAATTTTACCCTGGACAATCCGGTCTTTTACCGCATCTGTAATGAGTAATTCTGAGCCAAACTCTTTGTTCAATTGTTCAACCCTGAAAGCAATAATTACGGCTGATCCGCTGATGGAGTATTGCTTTCTGCTTTCATTTCCAATATTTCCTGTAACAACATCGCCCGTATGCAAACCAAGGCCAATGCGCGTTTCGTGTATAACTCCGGTACTAACAAGTTCCTTTACCTTGCTTTGTATACGAAGTGCCGCCCCAAATGCCATGTCGGTATGAAGTGGATTTGAAACAGGCGTACCAAACGTGGCCATTATTCCATCGCCCATGATTTGATTTACAACACCCTGATGCTGATTGATAATATCGATAACAGGTCCAAAAATTTTATTCTGAAAATCCATGATTTCATCAGGAGTATGGGTTTCGGCAAATGCAGTGAAATTCCGGATATCTAATGCCATCACCGTTGCTTCTTGTTTTTTTGCAATACCACGCTCTTCAATAAGGGTAAGCAAAACTTCTTTGGAAACCTGCTGACCAAATAATAACTCCATATCGTTCTTCGAACGTTGAATATCAAATGCGCTTTGAATTCTTTTTTTCAATTCCTCAGCAACAAAGCCACCCGCCAGGCTTCCAATGATGAGCACGATACAACGCAAGTAAAAACTATTTTGTGGCAAGATGGTCTCAACGTTTGGATCCACATCGGCAATATTAAATCCATAGAAAATAACAAAACTATACTCGGCCGCAGCCAATAGGCCGGTAATGAAACTCAATTTAAAATCAAGGTGCAATACAGAAAGTGTAATAAACAACGAGTAGATGAAAACGACTGGTGAGTCAATGAATATCAATTGCTTATTTGCCTGAACCATATATAACATCAACAACGTTGGGAAGGATACTTCAATGAGCGTATGGATGTAGCGAAACGTTTCACCCACGCGTTGATATTTTTTTCGCAGTACGGAAATGATCCACAGGATAATACCTTCGTAAGCGATTAAAAGAACCAACCATGCAATTACAAAAAAATAATTATATGCTCCCCAAAAACAAATATGACGTTATCGTCCAAAAGAAAATAATTAGCAGAAGTCACAACTACCGCAATCGAAAATAATCCAATGATTAATCGTGTTCGCTGGTATTCGCTTCTGACTATCTCATGCTCAAACTCAGGATACAAAAGAGTAGCGTTTCTTCTGGAATTCATGTTGACTAAATCAAATGATTGTTAAGACGAATGGCAGCCGGGTGCAGTTTAATTACCTAAAGATAAACAACTAAACAAATTGAATTTCTTTTTTGAGCAAGCGTCTAACATAAATAATGACTACATGCTGTGAGTAAATTCTGTATCGGCAAGTAATGACGAATTTCAAACTAGGAGGTTAAGCTTAAATCGGGCTTAAAAACCTGATCAAACGATTGGGTTGGGTAAACACCGGAGGTGAGGCTAAACTTAGTATCGATAACCAGGAGATTAAAGTGAATGGCGAAATCGAAAAGCTAAGAAGAAGAAGAAAAAAAAGAAGAGGAGATATTGTGATATCGGGTAACAACCAGGCTCAAGTGAAATAAAGGATCAATTCCTCTTACCGAATTCGCACGAATGCTAGAGGCAGAGCGGATTTGACGAGCACAAAACGCAACCAGGAATATTCATTTCCTTTCTGTACGCATCCGTTAGGTGTCAAACTATTGTAAGATCTCCCAGGACATGAGTCTGAAGATTTTCCGTACTAGATAAATCTGATTCTTGATTATCTACAAGAGCAAAATGATCGCTGGCTGAACAAACCCACAGTCGGGATGCGATTTTAACATTGTCATTTCTTAATTGATCATACGATTCCTCCAGACTCTGATTGATGCGTTTCGCAATACGAAAAAGATCTTCATTGGCTCTGCAGGGAGGATAACCCGAAAATTGAAGGCTCTCACTACTGGTTTCATTAAAGCAGCGATTGCCTGGATCCGAAATTGTGTTTTTTTCTAATGTAGTCATAAGCAGGTTGGTCAAATGGAGATGCTTTCAATCCCCGAGTCATAAAGCCTTCATTGAAATGACAATACCGATGCCAAAGAAAAATAATTAACAATATTGCGAACTACCATAATGAAGTAGGCAGCGAACGAATTGAAGTGTGAATAAATTACCCCACCGTGCGTGGAGTACCACAAGTTAATAGTTAGTTAAAGGTGAATGGGGATTACACTTAACGGATAACCATTACCTATTAAATCTTAAGCGACTCGAATCCTGAGCGTGCTTCTCTTTTCTACTCAGCTTGATTCACCCTTTCAAAGACAGCGAATGCATCCCGATTTGTTAATGAATTGTAAATAAAAGGAAATACCAGCCCAATGGTCGAATACTTTTTGAGACCAGTCGAATTTCAAAATACCCGATTCGATTATTATTGAAATTGCCTGAAGTATAACCAATATAAAATCTGAAAAACATGAAACATCTAAGCATCGTATTGCTCATTGCTATTACTGCATCGCTCACGGCCTTTACCTTAAAAGACACTGGCTACAAAATTGACAGCCAAAAAAGTAAAATCACATGGGTGGGCAAAAAAGTTACAGGACAACATGCCGGCACAATCACTTTATCGGAAGGAACGCTTATATCAAACGGAAAGAAAATTACCGGTGGCTCATTTGCGATGGACATGACCTCCCTTAAAGATGAAGGAGCGAATACAAGACTCGAGGATCATTTAAAATCAGATGATTTTTTTTCAACCGAAAAACATCCGAAGGCAACTTTTGTCATCTCTACTATTGAATCAAAAGGTGGCGATCAATATGCCGTAAAAGGTAAGCTTACCATCAAAGGTATTACAAACGAAATTGAATTTCCGTCAACCATCCAGATCGCAAACGATCAAATAAGTGCAAAAGCAAAAATCATTGTTGACCGTACAAAATACGACATCAAATTCCGTTCAGGTAATTTCTTCGAAAACTTAGGCGACAAAGCCATTGAAGACAATTTCGAATTGAATATTGAACTCGTAGGTAGCGTAGCTCAATAATAAAATGAAGAAAAAGAATTTCGAATAATATGAAGGTGCCCAACAAGTACCAGTCAATTATAAACACAAACATAAAAAAGGAGCGACTTCGCTCCTTTTTTATTACCTATTGCTTTTCGGTAATACAATTTGGTCTCAACTACGGCACTCTCACGACATTAGATGTTGAAGGAGAATGAAATTGCAGGCCCGGACGAGTTTAGGATTTATGTGAGGGGAGAAATTGGGCAGTGTAAGCTTGTTTGATACATAATGTAAGCGGGACGCTTACAAACATTGAGCACAAGCGGACGCTTGCGCTAGTTGGGAGAAAACAAAAGTTTTGTTTATCGGTAAAAACACCAACACATCGAATTACATCCACACGTTTGTGCTTTCCCTATACCTTTGCGCGCTAAATTAAACTTATGATACATAGAATTTCTCTAGTTGTTTTGTTATTTACCATTTCGATAGTGTGTACTAACTGTAATAATGATGATAGCACACCTCAACAATCGGGTGATGGCGAGGAAATCACTTCATTCGGTGGAACCATCGAGTCTCCTGATAAAAATATCAGCGTAACAATCCCTGCCGGGGCAGTGAATACTACGGTATCAATTGAAGTAAAGGAGCAAACCAATGTAGAGTCGAATGGCATAGGCAAGATTTATAGCCTTACTAATCAGGAGTTTATTAAACCGGTAACGTTAACATTAAAGTATTCAGATGAGGAACTGACCAGTAAGAATACCCATCCTATCCTTCTGCAACTTGTTACCAGAGAATCGTCTTCAGCTGCATGGGAGCTTGTAAAGGATTTCACATTAGATACACAAGCCAAAACCATTCAAGCCAACGTAACGCATTTCAGTGATTGGACTTTGGTAAGTGTAGACGGCACGCTGGATTATATCGAAGGAAATGTTTCACATAAAAATCTATTGCTCGCGGTATCGGTCAATAACACGCTAGGGTATCCGGCTACGTTCGATGCCATCTCCAAGGACAGACACTTTGCCATGAAGGTAGATTCTACCATTATAGGAACAGCCTATGAAACCCGCAGTGCTTACCTGAATAGAATCGTGGCACTGGGCACAACACCGCAAGATACCACACTGCTTTTTATAGAGCCTGCCAATACGAGCAACTGCTATCAACACGCTGACGGACAAACGCGTTTCCAGTTCACCCAATATTCAACAACACTGGGCAATCTTGTGCAAGGAACATTTAAGGTGGTTGGCACAGTGCCTGCTAATGCTAACGCATGCCAAAATATTACCGGTAGCTTTGCTTATATCGTGAAGTAAGGAGGTTGTTGGATGAAATTGATATTTTTGGGCCGGAGGAGTTTGAAGAATATTTGAGGCAAGAAGATTAGGGTGGTGTAAGCTAGCTTCATAAAGTAAGCGGGACGCTTACATATTTTGAGCACAAGCGGACGCTTGCGCTAGTGAACTTGCCTACTTGTTGCTGCGCAAAGAATTCCCGATGGCCCTGCCCTACCTCAAACATGAAAATGAATCTATACTTTCAGCGGTCCCGTTGCAAATTATTGCTCCCCATCAGAGTCACTCGAAGAGGACTCTGATGATTCGAAGCAGTGAACTACTCGTCTCACAAATCCTTGTAATGAACAATTTCAACATTACCAACTGCACCCCGTTCATAAAAACTTGCACTCGAATGTGGATACCTCACCGGTTTCGCTACTCCTGATTCAATTGCTCCTGAATACGTTCGAGTTTACCAATCAATTCATTCAGCTTTGTCTGTTGCTTCCTCATTTGCATTGGCCTCAGATAAAACCAATTGAATAGTATCCAGGCGCCCGTTATCCCATAGGTCACGATGGCCCATACCGTTGTCATCCGCGATGCATATTCATACATGTAAAGGGCAATACCTGCCGACAACAAAACAAAATAGAGATTCAGTATGGTGGTTTGAATAAACTGCTGCTTTGTTTTTATCGCCAAAAGATTTTTCAAATACAGTTGATTGCTGGTTGCCTCGTCTGTCTTTTTGAACAACCCGGCATGCTGACTAATGGCGATCACAAAGAGCCCAATAGCAGCGATGATGGCTACAATGCCAATTTTGGTCGTTACGAATTGAGGTTCGTAGTAATACCATATGAAGAGGATCATCACAGCCGTAATCCCCAACCCAAGATTTGTCAGCATGATTTGCTTTCTTCCCGACTTCCGGTACGCATCAATTTTCAATCGCAGATCATCCATGCCGGGTTGTTCAGCTTTTTGCGCTGTCCACAACTTTTTAAAATCAACATTCGTCATGTCCATAGGCTTTGAATTTTTCAGTTAACTTTTCTTTTATGCGATGAATTTTTACCCGCGTGTTGCTCTCGGAAAGCCCCACGATTTGAGCGATCTCCGATTGTTTTATATCCTCCAGCTCTAATGATATAATAATGCGTTCTGTTTCCGGAAGCGCTGAGATGAACTTGTATAACAACTGAATTTGTGGTTCCAGACTGGCTTGGTTCTCTTCCACAATATTGACCGGCAATTCGGTCTTTGGGAAACGCCTTTGTCTTTCAACCTGCCGCAAACAATTATTGGTTGCGATTCGGTAGATCCAGGTTCCAATGTTTGCCTCGCTTCTGAAATTTGGCAATTGCTGCCAGACGATGATGAAGGTTTCTTGCGCCAGGTCCTTCGCCAGATCATAATCATTAGCATACCCCATACATACACGAAACACGTTCTGCCAATACGCCTTGTATATTTCTTCGAAAGCCATCTTATTTTGTTACCACGAAGTTATTCAATTGGTTAAAATACCATTCTTTGTCGTCATACATTATGAAATGGAGTCCCTTGTCGGAATATTGTATGTTGGCTGTTTTCAAATTTTGATATTGTCCGTCAATAGCAGCCTTCACGTTTTTAAAATAAGGCTCTAACAAAATCAACGCAGGACATTTTATGAATTTGATTTTTTCCCGCACATCGGTATTGGTAAAATCACAAAACATTTCGCCAATGGTGTTTCGGTCAGACTTCATGCTCCAATCAATCACCATCTCCTGTTTGGCTGTGTTGGCTACCATTCTGCTAATGGTCATCTTTTGCATCTGGTAAAATTGATCCTCCGTTGCCGTCTTAAGTTGTTGTATCATGGCTGAACAATCCGCCTTTTCCGCTGCCTTAAACTGCGTGTTGCTCATCGCTGCTAAACACGGAAGCGCATCAACCACAATAATTTTTTCAATGAGTTCCGGATAGTCAGACGCCAGTGCCAGTGCCATAACACCACCCATGCTATGCCCGATCACAATTGGCTTGATGATTTTGTTATCGCTGATGTAGCGGGCAATGCTCGTCTCCCAATTTTTAAAGGAAGCATCGGGTTGTGGTTCTACCCCGGCAAAACCGGCCATTGTCAGGGTGTAACAGGTATAATCTTCCTCAAACTTTGCTTTCGTTTCGTCCCACACTTTTCCTGAACTGGCAAAGCCTGGAACGAAGATGATGGCGTTCTTTCCGTGCCCGCTTATCTGGACTTCAAATGGATAGGCGTGATTATTTGTTCTGGCGGATATTGCGCTACAGAGCATAATCAACATCGCTGGTAATGAAGAGTAGAGAATGAGAAAAACCGGGGGAATTGCTGATACCTTTTTCATCGTGTTTGTTTTTTAGTTGTTCGGGCGTTAGAGACGGCAGCTGTTAAAATGTTACAGCTCGATGAAAAATATTTTCAGCGCTTGGGTTTTGTATAGGAAATTGAATACCAACTCGGTAAGTAAAAACCCCACTGGCGCAAGGCTCCCCCTTGTGCTTTACTAATTTCAAGCGTCCGCTTGAGTACGCTGCAACATTATCTCGCCCGCCTACCGGCAGGCAGATTCGTGCGTATTTCATAGGATGGAGATTGCTTCACTCCTACGCACATCCTACGCTTCCCTGCCTGCCGGCAGGCAGGAGTTCGCAAACGCGGGCTAGTTCGTATTAGTAGTAGAGATTAATGTTTCGTTAGCGCTATGGAAGTTGTTTGTAGCGGCCATGATTAAGCAGTAATATTGAAACGCGCAAAAAGAAATGGCACTCAACAATACCTTAAAAGCAAATCACCTTTTTCTTGTCCTCTTCACTGTCTTCATCTGGGGAATGAACTTTATTGCCATATACTTTGGCTTAAAAGGCTTCTCTCCATTTTTGCTATCCACCCTTCGCTTTGCGCTCGCATCATTGCCCTGGGTGTTCTTTCTTCCAAGACCTAAAGCTCCTTTGAAGTACATCCTTGGCTATGGCATTTTTACATTTGCTTTTCAATTCGGATTTCTTTTCAGTGGAATTTATCTTGGATTATCCCCCGGCCTTTCATCACTCGTATTACAAGTTCAGGTATTTTTTTCGATGGCACTTGCCGCCATGTTCTTTAACGATAAGCCCAATCTCTGGAAAATCATTGGATCATTAATATCCTTCATCGGTATCGGGATTGTAGCCATGAACGTTAACGCGGGCACTTCGTTCGTAGGACTGATCGTTACTTTGTTGGCTGCTTTCTCCTGGGCTGCTGGTAACATGTTTTCAAAAAAGGTGGATGCGCAATCACCCCTCGCATTGGTAGTGTGGGGTAACCTTGTGGCCCTCCCATTCATGGTGGTGATGACGTTGGCGATCGATGGCCCCACTGTAATCTGGAGTTCGATGCAACACGTTTCAATTCTCACCATCGTGGCCGTTGCTTACATCGTCTATGTTTCAACGCACGTTGGATATGGTGCTTGGGGTATGTTATTAAATTCATATCCTACCGCTACGATTGTTCCTTTTACATTACTCATACCCATTGTTGGTTTCTTAGGTTCAGCATTATTCTTAGGAGAAGATTTGTCTTCATGGAAACTTGTCGCATCCTTTTTTGTCATGGCTGGACTGGCGTTCAATCTGCTTGAAAAACAGATTCGAACATTAACAAACAAGTTGCTGTACAATAAAGGCATTAGTAAATAAAACCCATTGTGGTGCAAGGACGCCCTTGTGCTTTACAAATTTTAATCCCCGTCAGAGTCACTCACATCCCCATCAGAGTCACTCGAAGAGGACTCTGATGAGGATGTACGTTTAAATTAAATATCATCTACCTTCTCACCATCCTTTTTAGGCGTTGCCAACTTTCTTTTAGTAACCTTCAAATCTTTGAAGTAGCCAATCGTTCCAATGTCGACATACAATCCAACGCCTCCGATTTTATGCTTGCCTAACATTTTATCTACGATGAAAGAAGAATACTTCATATCATTAATAAACATTTCAGCTGTTTCACCATTTACTTCTATTCGCATTTTAATCCATTCGTTTAGTGAAACGGGAGCAGATCCTTCGTAAGAGCCGGGAGCATAACTCTTTCTTAACGTGTCAAATTTTGCATGTGGATATGAAATGTATTGAACTGCGTGATTTCTGAACATCTGTTTGGCAGCTCTCCCAACTTTAGGTCTCACGTAAATTGACTCGAAGGCCGAGTCGTCTTCTTTAATTCTGAAATATATGCCGATGAATCCTGCAACGCCAGCATAAGGTGGCGGATCTTGAATTTGACTATACATCTTCACTTCAATCGTGCCATTCTCAAAATCTTCCAGGCCGACAAGCCTGGCATAATGATTTTCATCAACTGTCCCTTCAATATTATTGACATCAAAAGGAAGTGCTTTTAAATCCCTTTCTATTTTCATCACTTCTTTTCCTTCGAACGTAATGACAGAGCCTGTAACGTTATGCAGTTCAAAAATTTGTTTTCGAAGAGTAAGGGTTTGCTTCTGACCAAATACAGCCATCGTGCAAACGAATAACAAAATCGACAATTGAAATTTTTTCATGGTTGAAAGTTGTTAAATGATTCGAATGAATAATTAAGCTGTTTGTTTCAATTCAGATTTAGTAACGGTTTTGCCAAGCGCACCGAACTCATGCAGCTCGCCAAACACTTCCATCTTAATTGATTGATCGATTCCTCCGATACTAACCGGATCAAATCCATTGTCTTTGATCAACGCTTCGACAGCGTTATTTACGCTCGTATCATCAGCAGCATAAAACAATACTTTGTTTGGGTTTTGGAAAGCCTCACCGGCCAGTGATCCGGCACCCAGTGAACCCAATGCCTTCACAAGTTTTGCACCACTTGGAACAAGTCCTTTCAGAATTTGCCCTGCTGATTCGTCAGCCCCGATGATCTTTTTAAATCCACCATTACCATCAGGAGCAATTGGATTCGAAGGGTCAATAATAATCTTACCCTGAAGTTCACTTGCGTATTGCTTTAATAATTCCTGAATCGTGCTGAACCAAACTGACATGATCACGATATCAGCATCTTTGATTGCCGTTTTTACATCAGCAGCTTTTGCAAGCGAGCCAAGATTCGATGCCAACGCTTTTGCATCTTCAATTTTATGGCTGGCAATCGTTACTTCACGATTACCTTTAACCAGGTTTGAAGCAACAACCTTTCCGATATTTCCCAAGCCGATTACGGCTACTCTTAATTTGTTAGTTGACATATACTTTTTCTTTTTGTTGATGAATAATTTGATGTCACAAAGGAACATCAAGCTGCCAGGTCACACCAATGACCTGGTTTAAGAAAAAGTATTGATCTAGTTTAAGGCAACTTGTTTCCTTTCGCCATTCTGCCGCGAATTCGGCTGAGAAATTCAGGGGTAACTCCGAGATAGGCAGCTATTTGCACCTGGGATATTCGGTTCTGAAGATGTGAATAGGTTTCGATAAAGGACTGATAACGCTCTTCCGCTGTAGAACTAAATAGCTGTCCTATTCGCTCTTGTTGTTGCATAAAATGGTTTTCCAACAGCACGCGAAAAATTCGGTCAAACTTTGGCGCCTTCATATAGAGGTCAATAAGTTCATCGTAATTTATCCTCAACACAACGGTATCCTCCAAGGCATCTACGTCAAATTTGGATTTCGTTTTTTTGTGAAAGCTTGCAACATCAAATATCCAATGATTCTCAGTAGCAAATTGAAGAATGTGAACAACGCCATCATCGCCAACTTTGTATAAACGAAGGCAACCACGCACCACGAAGTCAAAGTATTCGCATACTGCACCATGTTGCAAAGCAAATTGTTTCTTTAAGAAAAGGTGAGGATGAAACTTCGCTCGAACAAGTTCCTTTTCTTCTTTATTAAGTGGGATAAGCGTATTAAAATAATCTAATAAAGACTGAACTGTCGTTGCTGTAGTATCTTGCATAGCATCAATGGTCGGCTGCAAAGTTACTCATTTCTAAACACAGACTGACGCCTGGGAATTCATGGGCCAGGAAGTAGGCACTTCAAGTTGCTATCAAACTACATGAATTATAGTTTGGCAATTAGACTTCTTGTCCAGACATTTGGATTACGAAATGTTCAATTGAAAGTCCTATTCTAACCAAATACAATAACAAAAACACGTATGAAATTAAGACTCATCATATCAACTCTATTTCTGGTTACATCATTTGCTACGTTTGGTCAGGAGAGGCAACCGGATCCTAAAAATCAACATTCGGCTGTTGCTGAAAAAGGACTAATCAAAGTATCCATCATGTACCCGTTTGCAGAAGGTAAGACCTTCAACATGGAGTATTATGAAACTAAACATATGCCAATGGTAGCGGCATTGTTAGGTTCAAACCTGGTAAAGTATACTATTGAAAAAGGACTTGCAAGCGGCATTCCAAATCAACCATTATCGTATATGGCAATCGGAACATTTTACGTAAAGAGCCTAGCTGATTATCAGGCGGCAATTACTCCGAATAGAGACGCTATAAGAGCTGACTTCGTGAATTACACGAATACAGTTCCTGTAATTTTGGTGAGTGAGGTAATAAGGTAACGCCCCTATTACCAACCGATAAATTTTAGGAAATGATGGAGAATTTTAAACTGAAAGAAGACGAAGAGTACATTGAACTTAAAAACCTAATTAAACTATTAGGTTGGGTAAACACTGGAGGTGAAGCTAAAGTTCGAATCGATAACCAGGAGATCAAAGTGAATGGCGAAATCGAAACTCAACGAAGGAAAAAAATAAGAAGAGGTGACATTGTGATGTTGGGTAACAATCAAGCTCAAGTAAAATAAAGGATCAATTCCTGTAACGCATATCAACGTCAACAGTGATTACAAATAAATTCTGTTTAGCTTCATTGATATTCCGTGATTGTCGAATAAACAAAGCAATGGGTCTAAAATCAGTTATCTTTAACTAGTTATTAACAACCATTCCTATGGAAAATTCTTTTCATTGGTCGCTCTTAGCTTGATAATCCGGTCTACTCTTTTCCTTTATTACTAGTAACAAAACGCTAAAAATATTTCTCTGCGTCAGGCCTAAGTCTCTCTACCTCATCATCACACACAGGCCTTGAACTAGTCATCAGTTTTTTTAGAGCTAGGATGACTTGGGAACAGCGGTGACTTACTCGATACTATATTTTTGAAGCTTTGAATTGGGAAATAAAACATGTGCTTACTTTCTCTTGTCCTGCTTGTCCAGTCATTTACATTAACTTAATATGACTTCCGTCTGTTTTAAACTCAATCATCGTGGGTAAAAACTTTGTGCCGTAACGTTCAAGCCACCAATTCTTAAATTGATTTTCGTCCATCGCATGCATTTGCTTACAGTATAAAACCAATCTGATTTTTTTAAAGCCCTGTTCGTTAGTAAAAGTTTTAACTTCGGCATGTTGGATGTCTTCATTTTTATATACCATTTGAAGTAACTCATAAGGATACACATTCAAGCCATTCACCACAAGTAAATGATCCGCCCGACCTTGCAAATAATACCAACCCTGTTCATCTGCTGTTGCGAGGTCACCGGTTCTAATGTATCCGCTTTTAATGGCGAATCCGGACTTAACATAAAGAATAGAATTTCCATTTTCCATTAATAACTTCAGTTTGCAACCGTTGATAGGTCTGCCAATGGTGTCCGGTTTAACTGCCATCATTTCAGGAGTGGCAATGGTAGCCAAACCAGTTTCAGATGTTCCGTAAAGATTGAAAACAATATCACCAAATTTGCTTTTTGCAGCTTGGAAAACAATCGTAGGCAATATGTCCGAACAACTGACTATACAGCGCACTGAATTCAAATCATAATTCAAAAGTCTGTACAACATTTGAGGAATAAGGATAGCGACTTCAACTCTATTCGCTTCTATTTCATTCGCCACCTCGTTTGCATCAAATTTATTTACTATGAAAAGCGTTTTGTTCATCATTAAATTCAAAAACAACGTAGACAACCCATAACTGTGGTATATGGGCACAGGTAACATTACCGATTTGTAATGTTGTAACCGTAGTGTTTTTAGGAGATCGCTAATAGCATTTAGATATTGCCATAGTGTATTACTCCTTTTTGCCTTTTTTGCGATACCTACAGAACCACTTGTAAAAATTGATAAACTCGTTCGCACTTTGACAAAAGGCTTGTACGCTTCGTAACCTATTGCCTCTTCCCAGAGCGGTGTAATAAAATAAAGAGGCACAATATCGTAATAATCATTTTTTTCCTCAATACTGGAAAACACAAAATCATAGTGTGTAAGATTAACCGTTCTCATAAACTGATCGTAATCTTTTATGGGAGCTATAATCTGGATGTTACAACCCAATGCCGATAAAGCGAAAAGCAAAACTATGGAAGGTATGGAGTTATCGACTATAACCAGCACGTTGCTTCCTTGATTTACTTTAAAGGTTCTATATACATATCCGCTTACTGACGCAACATGCTTAAACAAAGTCCTGTACGAAACACTTTTATCCCGATGTTTTATTGCTACCGCTTCTGTATCGGTGCACATGTGAATAACGTTGCCTAGTTGAATTCCGTGTCGAATTACATGCATTGTCAATCGAACAATCCGGTTGAATGTAAAAAGTTTTATCCTAAAAAGATCAAGTAAATACATTGTTAATATTTCCTTTGGCCGAGTTGTCGCTTCCAGAAAACAGTCCAAAAAGGATTTGCCAAAAATAATCCTACTTGAAGGACTCCATGCCACCAGGGTTTAAAATGATAATTTCGTTTTAGGAGACCCTTTATGATAATGGCAACTGCTGTATCCATAGACATTGCAGGAGTGTCTTTATAATTCCGATTTGCATCTTTCATTCTACTTTCTACCAATGGGAAATAAATATTACTAACTGTAATATTCATTAATGCCAGCTCAGGCATATTGCTTTCAAACCAGCTATGCATTGCCTTTTTTGATGAGATATAAGCACTCCACTTCGGTGGCGTTTTCATCAGCACACTGTAAGTACTTATGTTAATGATGTGAGTTTGTGCTTTTGTAAAGCTTTTTGTCAATGCAGATATCAATTGTACGGGTGCCAAATAATTTACCGAAACTGTTCTTTTGTAGTCATGGAATCGATCTGTACTTTCTTCTAGTGACCGCACCATACTTTTACCTGCATTCGACACGAAGTAGTCGATCTGAATAGTTTGCAAATTGCGGCATAACTCAAGTATACTATCTTCGCTATAGAAATCGCATGTGAACGTAGTCACATTGGCTGCACTGGTTAACGATTCATTCTTTAAGTCATACAATTTTTCAGTTGTTCGGGCAACAAGAATCAATTGCACGTTAAAACGCATTAAACGCTTGACCAGTGCCTCACCAATGCCAAAGGTTGCGCCTGTAATGAGTATGGTCTTTCCATTTAGAAAACTTGATACCTTTTTTTCATCGAATGAAGTGACAGGAAAAAGTAGTCGATTCTTGAATGGCATCCCTATTTTGTACAATGTCTGTAAAAATAATCTTTTTTCATGCAGTTAATGGAACTCCAATTAAGACGTTTATCTGTATTGTGTTTTTGGAAAGGAATTGATAATATTTTGTTACTCTCATTTGTCGCTTAGATGTTCAGACAAATTACAAGTTGCCCAGAAGTTACTTCATGCTTTTACCGAAACATAATTTAAGTTGAAAACCTGAACAAGGAAGTTACTTCCCTGGACTTACTCACTCCGCACAGAGAACCGCAGGAAACTACATTCCAATCGGAGGATGGCTTTCTATAAAAGTTTTTATTAGCGCACGGATGAACAATCCTCCAGCATACTCACAACATTCACGTGAGATTGGGATCATTGTTTAAACAGGCATGTAAAGTATTGAATACTCGAAGGTTCATAATAAATTTTTGCTCTAAAGCTTGCCAGACTTACTTGAATCAACCGAAGTAATAATTAGCCATACTTTGATTTTTTAGTTGTCAAAACTCTTAGTATTCTTATAGGTTTCCATTAACCTAAACCCGTATGAACCAGGAACCCACCAGTCCTTTCGTAACCAAAGTATTGTTGCGACAATCGGTCGCCTCCGTACGATTGGTGATCGCATTGTTTACCGTTACAGCAGCTGTAACCAAACTCTTATACGATCACTTTCTACCAGCTCTGACTGATTGGGATGAAATCCGCTGGGCAATTATCGGACTGGGAACATTACTTTTTATTTCTACCCACTTCCGATTTAAGAGGCGCATCGTTATTTCTTACTTTTCACTTCTTCTGTATCTGTCTACTCTTCTTTATGGAATTGCATTTGTTGTGATCAATCATTTTGATCCCAATGCGGTTATTGTTCTGATACTTGTGTTGGGTGCAAGTTCCGTTATTATCAACAGCCTGTTCTATTACGGGATACAAAGCGTTATTATAATACTGGCATGTGTCATTGCATATTTCAGTTTGGATCTTGAAAATGAAAATTTGATTGCGTTCTTAAACTTATTAATCGCCATTGGTGCTTTCGGAATTGTGATGACCGTTAGGCTACAACTTATTTCGAGTATAAAAAATTCGTATTCCAATCTTGAAAAGCTTAATGTTCTTTCCATCGTTGCGAATAAGGCAGGTGAAATTGTTTTTGTCAGCCCCTCTGCACGAAATCTTCTTGGCTATGAACCAAAAGAGCTGGTGAAGGATGGATGGTGGAAGTCCGACAATTTACATGCAGGATGGATTAGTCGGGAGTATATTTTGAACTACCCGAATGTTCTTCCAAAGGAAATCATGTCAATGGAGACCAGTCTTGTAACCAAAGACGGAAAAAAGATGTGGTTCAATTGGGTTAATTCGATGTTACCTGATGGCAGTTATATGGGAGTTGCTTTGGATATTACGAAGTATAAGAATACTTGATTTGATAAATCAAGTATTGGTTTAGCCCATATCGTAGCCGCAAACCATTAGGCCATTTTCTATTCACTTTTTCTTTTGTCTATTCACTCTTCAGTATCTCGGCAGGGTTACCCTGAGCAGCACTAATGGTCTGCGATCCGATCATGATGAACGCGATCGCCAAAACGGCTAGTAATCCAACAAACAACTCCCCTAAACCAATGGCCTCATGGAAAGGGAAATGCGTGAGCACCACACGTTCGAAGAAGAGATAGGTTATGGGAAGTGCTATCAATGCTGATGTCGCAAGCAGAATTACGAAACTGCGACTGAGTAACAACACGAGGTTAGATGAGTTTGCACCCAATACCTTGCGTATGCTGATCTCTTTGAGCCTGGTTTCAGTGGTGAACACCACCATACCCAACAAACCCAATGAAGCAATGGTGATCGCGATGAAGGAAAGGAATGCAATCACTTTTATCATTGCTGAGAGTTCGCTATATGCTTCCTCGATGGAGTCGTCATAAAACTTAGCCTCGAAGGGATGAACCGGATCAACGCTCCTCCATACTTCCTGGATCTTTGCCATGGTTTCCATCGGGTCGCTGGTATTCACGCGTACATTTACCAGTCCGTCCCTCCCATCGGAGGTGAGGAATGCATCGGGTGTGAGGTAGGTAAACACAACCGGATGGATTTTTTCGTCAAGCTTTAAATAATGAAAGTCTTTCATCACGCCCACGATCGTAAGCTTTTTAGTATTCAAAAGAATTTCTTCACCAATTGCTTTTTCCGGATCGCCATTGGCGATGTCAAATTGCTTCAGCGTTTTTTCGTTCACAATCACTTCACTTGTAGCTTCATTCGTTACTGGTGTTGTGATAAAATTCTGACCCGCGATCAGCTTATAATTATGCAAGGACATATAGTTCTCATCCACTATATTGGTCAACACAACAGCGGAATCGCGCAGGTTTTTATATTTCAGGAAGCCACCCCACACGTTGCCTACACTGGTGAGCAGACGCGACTGCGAAACTCCGGATACTTCTGGCATAGCCCTCAGCTTGTTCATCAATTCGTCAGGTTTATTTTTTTGCAGACTGATGTTGAGAATGTTCTCGGTATTAAAACCGAGATCGAAAGCGAGAATGCTTTTATACTGAACATAAGCGATGACCGTACTAGTAATGAAGATCAATGTCAATGTGTATTGAACAACAACCAGCGCGCGTCTGAAGCTAAGTCCCTTGAATACCTTTACCGAAGACACATCTCTCAGTGCATGCATGATGTTGACTTTCGCAAAGAAGAGTGCGGGTAAGATGCCGGCTACGATACCGACCATCATAGAGAACGCAATAAACAGCAACACCATCGGCAATGTTATTTCAAGCTTTACCATTTTTAGAAGTTCTGGTGCGATGCTTATAAATTGCGGACGAAGCAACAGGAATATGCCGAAAGAAAGAAGAAGAGCGACAAGCGAAACGATCACGGCCTCGGCCAAAAACTGCTGACGCACCTGGCTCCTTCCCGCACCGATCACTTTACGTAAACCTACTTCCTTGTAACGTCTCATCGATCGGGCAATCGAAAGGTTGGTATAGTTGAAGCAAGCTGACAGAATTACTACAAGCGCTAATCCACCGATGATCCACAATACAATTTTAGGCATTACAGGTCGGATGGAATTCTCCAGGTCCTCACCTAACATAATATCATGTAATGGAAGAAGAGTGAGGTGTATCTCTGCTTCTTTGTCTGTTTTATTTTCTTCGGCACAGATCGCATTGAGCTGTACCTGAATGTCGGACGCACTTGCATTTTCCCCAAGCAATACATACACGTAGTTCCGCTGATAAACATTTCCCCATCTCAGAAGCTCCTGAGCTTTAGCAATTCGTGGTTCAATGGTACTATACGAAACAAGTGATTCGAATTGCAGGTGCGAAAAGAAGGGAACATCTTTTAAAATGCCGGTGACCTGATAATCCAATTCATTGATGTGAATGGTTTGACCATAAGCATTGGCTGTACCAAAAAGTTTTTTCGCTGAGGTTTCCGTCAATACGATAGAGTAAGGTTCAGTGAGGGCCGTAGCCACATTGCCTTTCAACATCGGCAAGGTAAAGATCCGAAGCATCGAAGGCTCGGCATAAAAGCCCTTGAGTGGAACAACATTATCGTTGATGCTTGCATCACCACCGAATTCGGTCTGAACCATTGTGATCTCTTCCACACCTGATACTTTTTCCCTGATCAGGTTATCAATCTTCACGGAAGTTGTAGCAAAGGTACTGCTGTATCCTTGTTTGAACTTCGCCTCCGAAGTGATGCGATAAATGCGATTTCCCTTCTCGTTGAACTTATCATACGACAGCAGGTCGTGCGCGAAAGCAATCAACAGCAGGCCCACCGACATGCCAATGGCAAGGCCAACGATGTTGATGGTGGAGAACAGTTTATTGCGCGAAATACTGCGCACCGATGTTTTGATATGACTTCCAATCATTAACCAGTTGATTAAGTGTTTGTTTCTTGATCTTAACGCAACTTATTGTGAAAGTTCAGTTATTTCTCACGTACTTTTCTAAGTTACCAATCGATTGATCTGAATGACCTTATTCAAGACTCGAAACTCTCGCTCGCTATCGGGATCAATCTTTACCTAACCAGTCCTTGAAGTGAGAAAATCTATCTCCGCTTACAGCTACTTCTTGTTTTGTTTTTGGAATCAAATCCAGCTTAAGTTTTCCTGCCGAAATTGTGTGTACCATTTGAATCGAATTCAGCGACACAATAAATTGCCTGCTGACCCGAAAGAATTGTTTTGGATCGATGATCTGCATAAGCTTATCAAGGCTATAATCAATCGGAAGAACTGTGTCATCCGTTGTAACTAACAAAACTGTTTTTTCCTCCAGATAAAAATATGCAATACTTTCAGTTTTGATCGATCTGATCTTGGTTCCAACGGTTATCATAAATCTTTCCTTGAACTGCGGATTATTTTGTTGGCTTAACTGTTTGATCAATGTCTTAATATCAATTTGTGCTGATTGCGATTCATTGGTGGCTCGCAAAGATCTGAATTTATCAAGAGCGGCAGTAAGTTCTCCAAAGTTAATCGGCTTCAGTAGATAGTCCACACTGTTAACCTTAAAAGCCTTGATCATGTATCCATCGAAAGCAGTTGTAAAGATTATCGGAGTCGTTAGATTCAGTTGGCTTATAATTTGAAAACTGTCGCCATCTTCTAGATGAATGTCCATGAAGATAAGATCAACGGAAGTAATCGGATTAGCATTGAACCAGGATATCGCTTCCGCTACTGAAGCGATTTGAGCAAGCACATGGATTGAATCATCGTACTTCTTTACCAGCGAAATCAGCCGTTCAGCGGTCAGCCGCTCATCTTCGATAACTACGACATTCATAGCAGTGGAATTTTTACCGTAAACAACTCCTCATCCTGTCCAATCTGTACAGGACTTTTGGTAAGAAGTTGATATCGATTTTTAATATTTGCTAAACCGATCCCTGTTGTTTTGATCCCTTCAAGCTCGCTTCTGGGTCTAACAGGATTCTTAACAATCAGGTAATCATCTTTAATCAAAATCGTGATAATTAAAGGTTCTTTTTCAGACATGCGATTATGCTTAACACAATTCTCAATCAGAAGTTGCAAGGTCAGTGGAGCAATATAATATTTTTCAGCTTGCTGATCAGTTACAGATATCTTCACATCAAACTTGTTTTCAAACCTGATCTTCAACAGGAATGCATAGGAAGCAAGGAAGTCCAATTCTGTTTTTAAAGAAATGGTGTCGTTGTCCTTCTGCTCAAGAATATACCGATATGCTTTGGAAAGTTGGTCGATGAATTTTTCAGAGAGGTTCGCATCAACATGAACGAGAGATGATAATATGCTCAGGCTGTTGAAAAGAAAGTGTGGGCTAACCTGATTCTTCAAGGCTTCAAACTGAGCCAGGGCATTCTCCTTCATAAGTTGCTCCGCCTGAATTTCCATATACCGCATTCTAAAATGCGACTTACGATTTAGAATCAGATAAAAAATGGAAATGGAAATGACAATAGTAAGCCCATTATTTGTTCGTCTCAACGCTTGCCACCATGCAAACAGAGGCGGCCTTCCGTCTCGAACCTCTGCCTGACCCATTGGCTCGGCCAACATTGACCAGAACGTATAATTGAGCTTGAATAAAAGTTGTGATAATAATACAGCCACTACCGCAACCACTATAGACAAGATAATTGTTCTAATTCTTAGTTCAAGTATGCGTGGCCCTATCCGTTTTTCAGACTCATCAATAATTCGATCAATGGCTACAATAAGCAAAACATAAAATACAAAATTCACAATTGCTGGGAACACAAGAAACTGTACATTTTTCCAATGTCCCATCGGAATATTGAAATAAATTGTGATGGGATAATAGATACATAGCACAGTCATCGCCAGATATATCGCCTGTTTAAAACTCATCTTTCCCTGTCCTGAATCAGTCATATAAATAGCAAATGTACGCAACCAAAAGAATGGGTGCACATCAACCCACATCGAGAGTTCTGAGTTACAGAAATAATTTGTTGAATGCCAACTTTTAGGGTTTGAATCGAAGTCGATTTTCTATAGTAGTTATATTTGAATAGCAGTCAATCGAATGGAATTTGATCTCTGCACAAGTTATCCATCTAACGACAGCAGTGCATTAGATTACTGGATCTAACATAATAGACAACTCACTCGATAGAAAATAATTGTTCTAAGAAAATTCTCTTACCGGACGTACTAATCATTTAATCCCTTTCCATCAAGAATGTGCTGTCTGTATTTCTCAATTCTTAACTCGCGAGTTTTGGACTGTTTGGGTGCGGAAAAATAAAGGAGGTATCCTCTTTGTCGTCCTGGTGTCAATGCATAAAAGGCAGTTTTCAATGCGCGTATTTTATCTAACTTCTTTTGAAATTCTTCAGGAATATTGAATTCGGTTGCCTTTTTTAAAGGCACTTTCAAACCGGCCTCCTCTATTTCAACGGCTTCATAGATGTATTTTTTTAAGACGGGCTTCAGCTTTACAATTTCCCGCACATTAGTAAATCGAATCTGGCGTGCTGCCTGAACATTTTCTGTTTGTTGTACCAGAATACTTTTAGCATCCTTCAACAACGCACCTTTGAAAAACAAAAGCGCACAATACTCTTTAAACACATGTATTAATACAATATTACTTTTCTCAAATGTGTAACAAGGGCAACCCCATTTCAATTCTTCGGTCAGCTCGCAGTCAAGAACGATGGTTCTTAATTGCTCTAATTCTTTCTGCCATACTGTGGCTTTACTAAAATAAAAATCAACTTTAGGATTCACACCACTCTTAGTCATCGTAATTTTTTTACACCTTTAACGAACCACGAAAGCCTCTGACTGCATAGTACGATTCTGCTCCGTTGTGATACACAAAAACATTGCCGTAGCGGTAATCAGCAAAGATAGCACCACCGAGTTTTCTAATTTCATCCGGTGTTTTTATCCAACTTGATGTTTTCGTATCGAACTTTCCAAGTTTCTGCAATTCCCGATAGTGTTCTTCTGTTAAAATTTCAATGCCCATTTCATCTGCCATCCCGATAGCACTATTCTTTGGTTTGTTCTCTTTCCTTGACTCCAGCGCTTCGTGGTCGTAACAAATACTCCTCCGGTCTTTAGGAGTCTCCGCTGAACAATCATAAAAAATGTATTCTCCCGTCTTTTTATCGCGAGTAACAACATCGGGTTCACCGCCCGTACTCTCCATTTCGTTGAGCGACCATAGTTTTTCTCCGCCCGCTGGCGAATCTAACTTAGCTTCTACTTTAGCCCACTCAATACCTTTATGGCGGCTCATATTTTTTTCAAAACGGGCTCTTAACGTTAGGAGAAGTTCTTCACGTTCATCTGCGGATAACTTCTTTTTGTTGCTTTTGATATTGCTCATACTTATTTATCCATTATTCATTTGTGAATTGACTGTCCCGATATTCATCGGGATTCTATCCGCAGGTCTGAAATACCAAGATACTACAGTGAGAACTATTAATAGCAGGGGTCCGAAAAGTTCTATGGCCTCATCGCCACTGGCGAGATGCGAAAAGACAGCACCCGACATGGCAAAGAAAAAGCCTGCATAAGCCCATTCCTTTAGTAAAGGAAATTTAGGAATAAGCACAGCTACAACGCCCAACATTTTCCAAACACCTAGTATGGTAAGCAAATAGACAGGATAGCCTAATCTGCTAAACATATCTACTTCTTCTTTCATTTTAACTAATTGTACGCCTCCAGTAACTACCATTCCCAATGAAAGCCAGAGCGTAGCAATCCAATAGATAATTTTATTTCTCTTTGTCATAGTGAATTATTTTAATTTGTTTAAGATGTCTTGTATTCGATTATGTGCCATGTTTATACCTTGAGCAAAAGGTAGCTTCAGCATTTGGTCTCTTAGTGCTGCTGATTTATATATAACATGCATAGTGAGTTTACTTGTGTCGCCAGTAAGCTGCACAAATTCTAAGAACTCAAGTTGAACGTCAAAAGGCGCATTCTCCATTTCAAATGTTCGTGTGATTTTTTGGTTCGGAGCAAATTCATGAATTGTTCCATTGAAGCCGTGCTTATTTCCCATAGGATCAGTGGTTTCAAATTGATAACTGCCGTGCTTTTTGTTTTCAAGTTTCAGCACTTTCGTTCCCATCCATTGCTCAACAATTTCGGCTTCTTCATAGGCTCTAAAAAGCAATTCCAATGGCAAGTCAAATTCCCTGGTAATCACTAAATCCTGTTTGCCGTCTTCAGCATTGATTTTTGTTTTTCGTTCCATGTTATTTTATTTTTTTGACTTGTATTTTTTCATGATGGCTTCCAATTTATTAAACCTGTCATCCCACATTTTGCGGAACGGTTCAATAAAGTCGGCTACTTCTTTCATTTTTTTTGCATTGATGTGATACGAAATCTCTCTGCCGTTTTGTTCCTGCTCAAGCAATTCACACTCGGTGAGTATTTGCAAGTGTTTTGAAACGGTCGGTCTTGCGGTGTCAAAGTTTGATGCGATCGCACCGGCAGTCATGGATTGCGCAGCAACCAACAGCAGTATAGCCCTTCTGGTCGGGTCTGCTATGGCCTGAAATACGTCTCGTCTTAAATTCATTGTGTAGCTATTTGACTACAAATATATATGTAGTTATTCGACTACACAATATTTAATTACTTTTTTTTTAGTTGGATCAGATTCCGTCAAGTCTGGCAGATTAAATATCCGAATGTCGGCAGGATCAGGCTGCATCTAAATATGATGGTCTATTAATCTGCTAAATCCTCAGGAAAAACGAGATTTAATCTCGTGGTCAAGTACGAACTAGCACGGATTAGTATACATTTCAGGGGCTGGCAAATTTTAATACAGAAGTCCCTTGTAATTACTTGTTCGTGGCAAGATCTTTGAACTAAATTACAGTACCTACTCAAAGCATTATGCGCACTTCATTGAGAATACTCCCCCTACTCTCTTTTGTCTTCTTTGCTTCAACCCTTCCTGCACAGGAAAAAACATTTGAAAGAGAATACACCTACAAAGCCAGCGAAATGGATAGCAAAATGTCCTGTCGCGCCATCGCCATCAATCAATTACGGGCTGAACTCTTAAATGAAATCGGTGTATATGTAGAGAATGAACAGCTCCTAAAGTCAACGGACGTGGGTGGTGAATTTTCTCAGGATTTTGTTGAAAACATTGTAACGCTTACAGCAGGCATAACAAAATTAAAGGTTCTGGAAGAGCGCTGGGACGGGGAAATCTTTTGGATGAAAGCAGCCATAACCATTGATAAAAAGAGTCTCGAAGAATCACTAAAACAATTAGTCCAGGATAGAAAAAAAACAAAAGAGCTGGAAGAACTAAAACAACAACTCAGTACTACCTCCACTGAATTAGATCGGCTAAAGAAAGAACTGGAAGATAGCAGAAGAGAGGAAAGTGCTGGCGAGGAAAAAGCACAACAACTCAACGCTCAAAAATACAATACTGAAATCGACAAGTTAATTTCCGTTGATTACCTCTTCAATGCTGAGCAGAAATTTAACAGCAATGATTATTCAGGAGCATTAGAAGATTACAACAAAGCAATCAACACTAATCCTAATAATGAAAAATCATACTACAACAGAGGGATTACAAAATATGTGCTACAGGATTACAAAGGTGCTATCGAAGATTATACCATGGCACTGGAAATCAACCCAAGGAATGAAGACACCTATAGCAACCGAGGCGGTGCAAAATCAAAGCTGCAAAACTATTCTGGCGCGATGGACGACTTTAACAAAGCCATACAAATTAATCCACGCAACGTGCATGCCTGGTTCAACCGCGGAAATTTAAAATATTCCCTCAAAGATTATCGGGGTGCGCTTATTGATTATAACCGGGCCATCGAACTTAATCCACGGTATGATAATGCCTATAACAACAGAGGTAATTTAAAGATTGATCTGAAAGACTATCGCGGAGCCATCTTTGATTATAGCAATGCGATATCGTTTAATATCAATAACGCAAAAGCCTATCACAACCGTGGAATTGCAAAAAGTAAAGTATCGGATTACAATGGAGCTATCGCTGATTATAACAGAGCAATAGCAATCAATGCAGAATATGCTGATGCCTACATTAACCGGGCCTTTGCAAAAATTAATCTCGGACAAAAAGATAGTAGTTGTTCCGATTTCATGAAGGCCAGTGAACTGGGAAATAAAAAGGCTGAAGGATTAGTAAAAGAATATTGTCAATAAATTGGAGCCCCTTACTGTATGAACTCCATCAGGTTCTACAATAAAGTATTTCTGATGAAGTTCATATTTTGAATGGAGCCGATGTGTTTCTTATTCCTGTTACTTTTTAAGAATTAAATATTCGTAAGGATCAAGTGAAACGCTTGTTAAGAGTGTCACTGCCGATTCGTCTAACTGATTGGTCCAACTCGTGCTTTGGAGGGATGCATCCAATGACACTTCTTTTGTTGCATTGCGGACGTTTACAATAAACAAATACTCCTCTCCTTCGAATACACGTTTGAATATTGCTACGTCATTGTTACTGAACGATTGCAATGTCCCCTTGGTAAAAACTTCAGAACTGTTATAAATGGTCATGAGTTTTTCATACTGATCTTCCATACTTGTGTTGGCAGACCAATCTATAGGATCACGCGTAAAGAATGGAAGCAACGCACTCTGTCCAACTTCCTGACTGCTATAAAGTAATGGCACCGCGCTCGTAAAAATGGTAATCACCGAAGCCGATAACGCACCTTGCTGTCCATTGAATAATGTAATAGGTGTGGCTTCCCAGGCAGACTGATCGTGATTGGTTGTGTATCGTAATTTTTTTGCTCCTGCCGGAATACTATTGTACTCGGCCTGATGCGTTGTGAAGATTGAATTGGCCGATTTGTTTTCACCATAAACCTGTCGCATATTATTATAAAAATCCCAGGCATAGTTCATCTGGAATCCGGCAGTGAAATTTTCAGGCTTCCCTCCTTCTGCAAGCAAGATCAAATTATGTCCTTCTATCTTTTTTAATTCGGTGATGGCCTGAGTCCAGAAATCAGTCGGAACAAAATCAACCGCATCGCAGCGGAAACCATCGATGTTAGCGGCTAAAACCCAGTACTTCATTGCAGTGATCATTTCTTTGCGCATATCTGCGTTTGTGAAGTTTAGGTCAGCAACATCCTGCCAATTTGTGCCCGCTGGTATAACGATGTTTCCCGAAGCATCCTGTGTGTACCATGACTTGTGTTCTGTAATCCAAGGATTGTCCCATGCAGTATGGTTGGCTACCCAATCTATAATAACGGCCATATTTTTATCATGCGCTTTCTCAACGAGTTCACGAAGCTTATCCAGATTACCGAACTCTGCATTTACTTCTTTGTAATTCTTAACTGAATAAGGTGATCCAAGACCTCCTGCAGATTTAATTTGCCCTACTGGGTGAATTGGCATCAACCAAATGGTGTTCACCCCAAGTGCTTTAATATTATCAAGGCGATTAATAATACCTTGAAAATTTCCAGATGAACTGAGCGCACGAGTGTTCACCTCATACATCACTATATTTTCTGTCTCAGGTACATTTGCAAATGGAACACCATATTGCTCAGGATCCTCATCAACAGGGACAATGGGTTGTGGCGTTTCTTTACTCGGATTACAAGCAATTAGTAGCAATGCAATAATCCATGTCTTTTTAATCGTCATAAAAATTGAAAAATTGGTTAGCATTTTTTTTTCGTTTATCAAGGGCTAGTATTCACTGTCAAAGTTTAGTGCAGGTGTCAACGAGCGAAATGTAATAAGTACACCTCTTGCCTTTCTGTTGTTCAAATGATCAATTCATCCATAGTGGATTTTCGTAATCGTTTGCACTAAAGCAAAGGAAGCCCCCATACAGCTGGATAATCAACTTCTCCAGAAAAAATCAAGAAAAGAAATGGGGCCAATCGTTTTAATGAAATGCTAATCAATAGGTTGCAAAAAAAACAGCATCAGAAAATCTCGAACATATATAGGTTTATGTAGCCAAATTTGTTTAACCAATGGCTCTAATGTTCATAATTTGACGGTCAAAATCCTCGTTTTCAAGAACAGACTTGCTTCGGATGCGAGTTTTATAAGTATAGATTGTGTTGACAGAGTAGTCGAGGATTTTAGCAATCTTCTCGTTGTCATGAATACCCATTCGGATTAAAGCGAAGATGCGCAGTTCCGTATTCAAAAGATGATCTTCTTTGGGATGAATCTTATCCTCTTCTTTCAAAAAGGAATTGAAAACAGTAATAAAATCCGGAAACAGTTTCAGAAACACCTTATCAAAGTTATGGTAGAGATCATCACGCTCTTTCTTAATATTGATACTATCAACCGTAAACCTCAAATCTTCCATCCTCTTCGTCATCAATTTTATATCCATTGATTTTTTAAGATTATCCAGTTTGTTAATGTAATCAACGGTAGTATTAAAGTAATACCAGATGTATTCTTCCTTAATTTTATTAGCATCGCTCAACAGGTGATTGGTTTCCGTCAGCGTATTATTGGCTTCTGAAATAATGCGTTTTGCTTCCTGAAGGTTTTTAAACTGCTTATAGATAATGATAGCAAAAGCAATTGTGATGAGTGACAAAACTGTAATCGCGGAAGAATAAACGAATAACATTCTCCTGCGTGACTCGGTCATGCTTAACTGTTTTCCCTCAATAATGGGAAACACTGCCGCCACCTGAATTTTACGATGACGCGCTCCATAAAAATTTGCATCTTCCAATGCGATTTTCACATATGTATAGGCATTTTCAATATCACCCTCCTTATAAAGCATATCGGCCAGATTTAAGGTAGCAAGAGTTTCTTTGGTGCACGAACGTATATCTGCAATAGCTGCCCGAATCAACATTGTTTTTGATAATTCAAGTTCATCAACAAAGAGATAAATGAAACTTAGCGTACTGGCTGCAACAGCAAAATCGGTTTCAGAAAGCGAGAAGTCGTTTACCATTTTTTCAAAATCAATCTGCGCTTGCTTCATGTTGCGCTGGCGCACATTTTTTAATCCCCTCATCAATAAGTATTGAGAGGAAGATGGTGATAGCAATGCCATAGCTGAATCAATGTACGCATGACCCAGGGCTGCATACTGAACACTATAAAAATTGTCAGCATCAAAATCAGAAAGATCATAATGCGTTCTTGCCATTAGATAATAAAATTCCGACCGAATACTGTCGGTTAATGTTGCCGATTGTAAGGTATACAATGTATCTAATGTTTCTTTAAACAATCCGGATGAAACCAGAACAAAGCCAAGCTTAATTTTACTGTATGCAATTTTTAGCGGATCATTCTGTCGATACGCTATAGTCTGCAAATGGCGTGCGTACGTAAATGCAGAGTCATAGATAAATGATTTATACTCATCGTATATTTTGAGATAGGTATTGAAAGGATCTTTGCTATTCTGACGCAGTTCTGCTTTGTACAGATCAATGCGTTGCTGCTTTGCTTTTACGTAATTATTCTGATTCTCAATAACACGATTTAATTCTTGAAACAAACTATCCGGTTTTGCAAAAGCAGCAGGACAAACCAGATGAAGGATCAAAATCAACCCAAAGAAAAATAAGACACGTATCGACATATTCTTAAAGATAAGAAACATTTAACCTATGAGAATGGAGTATTGCTTTGCTAAAATGGAGCGATGGGTTAGAACTATAAAACGTATTTCCGGATTTTTGAAAACAGGTGATGAACTTCTGAAACGCCAATGGTTGATAAATAACTTCTAAGAAATTAAATTGCATCATCCTCGCTTTCCAACTTCGAATTAATTTCATGAATAACGTCATCAAGCTCTTGAGCCGAAATTTCAAGATGATCGCGTATATCTTTCATTTCTCCCTGAAGTTCATGCAATTTGGTTAGTTCAACAAGCCCTAAGATTCTGGCCAGAGGTCCCCGTACTTTATGAGCATTGAAATAGGCAAACTCAATTAGTTTTTTATTCTGCACCGCTACTTTTGCTGTCCTTTCTTCCACCATGGTTTCAAGGTTCTCATTTATCCGGCTGATCTCATCGTTTGCCTGATGAAGTTCCTCTGATTGCGCCATGATCTCTTCATTCTTTTCCTGAATGGTATTGTTCAGATGCTGAAGTTCTTCATTGGCTTTTTTCTTTGACAAATAAATTCGAAAAATGATGTATCCTAAAATAATGGAGAGAATGAGAATAATGCTGATGGCCGAGATAATGGAGCGTTGCGTTTTTAGTCGTTGCCGGTTTAGTTCAATCTCCTTGTCTTTACTTTTTAAATCATACTGAGCCTGAAGTGAAGCGATTTGCTGACTCCTTTGTACATTAAAATTTTCGTTGTTTGCTCTTGAGTGCAGCTTGAAATAATACAGTGAAGAATCGTATTGATGGGTAAGTTCATGTTTTTTAGAAAGAAGCTCATACGTTTGAATGAGCGTACTCTGATCATCATACTGTTTCAGCAGTCCTAATGTTTTATGAAGACAATATGATGCCGAATCATATTTTCCGATCTTCATATAATACGATCCCAAATCGTTATATAATTCAACAGCCGTTCCCTGAATCTTACCCTTCTCTACAAATTCCTTTGCCTTTTGGTATGCGCGACCAGCATCGGCATATTGTTTTCGCAATGTTAAATTCTGCGCCTGGTACAAATATGCTTCGGCCAACCTTCCGGGAATGTTGTACCGCTTCATAATGACAAGCCCTTCATCACAATACACCTTCCCGCTATCGGGTTGATTCTTATAATTATAGGCGGTACATATTGACATATCGCTTACTCCCCAATTTAATGTATCCTTCAACTCCTTTCGGATAGCGATTGAACGAAGGAGATACTCAATTGACTTATCATACTCTCTCAGATAAAAATAAATTCCACCCGTATTGTGAAGTACCCTGGATATATCTCGCTTATCTCCTAGTTTTTCAAAAATTTGAAGGGCTTGAAGTTGCTGGTCAAGTCCCAAATCATGAAAACCTCTATACGTGTTATAAACACTTAACAAGGTCAAGGCTCCTGCTTTACCCTTTTCATAGTCTATCGCACCAGCCAGACTATCAGCTTCGCTTGCATAATGCTCCAAATCGATTAGTGAATGATACTGATATGCTCTTGCCAGTCGAAGTAGTAAGTCAATCCGGACTTTATCATCTTTAACATTAACCAAGACAGACTTTAACGAATCAATTTCCCGACTCTGTCCAAAAACGAGTGTAGTTAGCTGAAAGAACAGGAGTATAAAAAATAACCTCATGGCACGCTAAAGTAAGAATCACGGAAGACATAAAATAATCCTTTTACATATCCATATAGTTTACAGAAGATTTGAGGATATCAAAAAAAAACGGCACCGTTTGTTTCGAATATCTCTCCCGCAACACTGCACTCTCAAACAGAATTCTGGCTTATATTTGAGCATGCTCGAACTTCAATATGTCCTCGAAATTCTTGGAACATTCTTTTTCGCCATATCGGGTGCGCTGGCCATTCGCGATCGGCACGATGATCTCTTTGGCGCAAGCTTTATGGGCTTTGTAACCGCCATTGGAGGAGGGTCATTGCGCGACATGATTTTAGGAAGCTATCCTCTCGTTTGGGTATCCGATATTAATTTTTTGTATGCCATTTTCATCGGTGTCATCATTGCCTATATATTCTTTAAATACCTTATTCAAATGCGAAAAACATTTGTACTGTTTGATACACTAGGGATTTCGTTCTTTACTATCCTGGGCGTTGAGAAATCTCTTTCACTGGGAGTGCGTCCGGAAATTGCAGCCATCATGGGAATGTTCAGCGCGGTGATGGGTGGTGTTATCCGTGATATTCTTACGAATGAGACTCCTGTTTTATTCCGCAAAGAGATTTATGCTACCGCTTGTCTTACCGGTGCGATTGTGTATCTCGTTATGCATCAGTTTGGGATAGAACGCAATATCAATCTGATTGTATCCATTACATTAATTTTCCTCATCCGGATATTGGCTATCAAATTTAAACTTGCTCTTCCGAATTTTAGAAGGTAATCCATTTCAACTAAGAAAATCATTCATGCTTTGCCGAGTGCTTGTAAGTCCGTTCGTGCATCAGCGCGGAATATTTAATGTGCTCCACATTCCTTGTGCAGTCCGCGCTTAGAAAAAACCGTTAACCTAATTCTGCGAATCGCAGAATTAGGTTAACGGTTTAGTAAATACCTGAAAGACCAAGTCGCCATGAGCGACTTGGTCTTTCAGGTATTTAAAGGCGCGCCTGCCGTTTTGCAATAAAATGCAATTTACCATTCGCGCCTCAGCTCTGAACGAAGATAGCCGGGGAATACTCAGGCGATAAACTGCTCTAATTATATTAACTCTATTTCAACACTAATGTGCTCCACATCCCTTGAACAGTCCGCGCTAAGAGAAAACCGTTAATCCAATTCTGCGATTCGCAGAATTGGATTAACGGTTTAGTAAATACCTAAAGGACCAAGTCGCTAGTGGCGACTTGGTCCTTTAGGTATTTAGAGGCGCGTCTGCTATTTAACTTGAAAAGCTATTTATCTTTCACGCCTTTTGCTCTGAACGAAGTAATCGGGGAACGCTCAAGGCGATAAATAACTCTATTCACTTTAACTCAAAGTCAATCGTTAATACAAGAGTCGGCAATCTGATCAATAACATTATAAACGAGATTATTCCTTAAATTCAGCTTATTCGATAGATCACAAGAATTCTTCAAACCCATTTGTAACCTTTCTGCTACCTTCCGGTAACTAATCCGAAACGTGATAAAAAGCTCAGATTTAATGACAGATGAAGCCATAATGGAGGCCGTAAAGGGCGGTGATCTTCAGCAGATGTCATTGCTTTTTGATCGCTATCACAAACGTATTTTTAATTTTCTGGCGCGCATGACGATGGATCGTGATATGGCGGAGGATCTGACGCAAAATGTTTTTCTACGACTGATTAAATACAGAACAAGCTATCGGCAAGGACTGAAATTTCAATCGTGGATTTATCAGGTGTCGCGTAATGTTTTTTCAGATCATTATCAGGCCAATAAAAATAAGTCCTCAAATTTTATAGATGTTGAAAAAGTGAGTGACATGGTAGCCGACAGAGACGACAGTATATATCAGGACGAGCGCGAAGAAATGCTTCATCGCTCACTAGCAATGCTGGATGATGAGCAGCGCGAAGTGCTGGTACTTACCCGGTTTCAACAATTAAAATATGAAGAAGTGGCTGTTATTATGGAGACAACAGTAGCCAACATAAAAGTAAAAGTACACCGTGCGATAGCGAAGTTGCGTGAACACTATTTTGAGTTGGAGAAAATTTAAAGATGAAGTTATGGAAAAGGAAAAAACAGAAGACCTACTCATTGACTATATAGATGGAAAACTTTCCGAAGCTGACAAACTCCTGGTGGAAAAAGAGCTGACTCAGAATGAAGAGATGTACAAACTATATGATCAGCTAAAAGAGGTAATGCGATTGATGGACAAGTCAGCTAAGTTTGAGCCTTCATCAAAACTCAAGGCAGGATTTGATTCAGTATTAAAAAACGAATTGAATGCTACCAAAGAAACAAAAACGATTTTCTTTCAACCGTCATTCTATCGCGTTGCTGCTGCCGTAGCGCTTTTGATTGTGGGAGGAGGAATTGGATTTTTGATCAACCACCAGCAAACTGAGTTGGCACACATGCGGGAAGAAGTAAAGCAAACCAAATTAATGCTGATGTCCATGTTGGATAACCAACAGTCGGCAAGTCAACGGGTGCTTGGGGCGAACGTAGCGTATAAAATGGAGAAGACCGATGATGAAATTATCAATGCATTGGTAAAAGCCATGAATGAAGATAGTAATTCCAATGTGCGTTTGGCAGCACTGGATGCACTACGGAAATTCTATCAACAAGAGGACGTTCGCAAGACTTTGATTGCTTCCATGGCAACGCAAAAAGATCCGGTAGTACAAATTGCCCTGATCCGATTATTGGCCGAAATGAAGGAAAAGGAAATTATACAGGAATTACAACGCATCACCACCGATGAAGAAGAATTACCTGCCGTAAAAGACGAAGCACATGCCGCTTTACATCAACTTGTTTAACACACAACACGCACTAAAAACAATTAACTAAAACAAACATCAACGAATATGAAAAAGGGAATTATAGCAGCACTTGCTTTCATTATGACCATCGCAGCGTATGCTCAGGAATTTAAAGTAGCCAAGAGCACCGGGCGATTGGAAATTAAAGAAGTAAATCACGTGACGGTTGAAGGATATGCCGGAAACGAAATTGTATTCACCTCTAAAAACAACGACCGCGAGAAAGATGAACGTGCGAAAGGTTTAAGAGCAGTAAGCAGCCTTGGCCTTGAAGACAATACAGGCATGGGACTATCGGTGATTGACAAAGGAAATGTAATCGAGGTGCAACAACTGAAAAAAATGGATGGTCCAGAGATCATTATCAAAGTACCAAAAGGTGTAACGGTTTCGTATGCACACTCCTCTCCTTATGGCGATAAAGTGGAATTTAAAAATGTAGAAGGTGAAATTGAAGTTTCTACAGTTCACAGCGGTGTGTTGCTCAACAATGTAACAGGACCAATGACGGTGAACACAGTACATGGTGACATCGAAGGATCGCTGAATGCAAACTTGAAAAATCCGGTATCCATCATATCAGTACATGGTCACGTAGATATTGCAATACCTGTTGGTCAAAAAGCAAACTTAAAACTTGGAACAGTATACGGTGAAATCTTTGTTGATCCTGATTTCAAAATCGAGATTGAGAAAACGGGCAATAACATGGTAAAGTACAGCGACAATGTAACGGGTAAAATTAACGGTGGTGGATTAGACATTACGCTCTCTTCTACACACAACAACGTTTACCTTAGAAAGAAATAATAGAATTGGTCAAGTAATCTGGTGTCTGCTTCTACTGAAAATCAGAATCAGTGAACACCAGATTACGTAAGCCAAAAAACTTTCAACCGCACTGAATCATGAAGACAATACTATTCGTATCCTTGCTTTTTCTTGCGCAGATTTCAGAAGCGCAGACTGTTGTGAACAAAACCATAGCCGTTCAAAATGGACAAAAAGTAATTTTGCACTTTGATTATCCGGAATTAATTCGTGTTAGTACCTGGGACAAAAATGAAGTCTCTGTGCAGGCAAGCGTGAGCATCAATAGCGGAGAAAACGATGATGCTTTTGAATTGAAAACCTCTACTACTGGCAATACTATTTCGATAAAAAATGAAATTCGAAATATGAAAAGCCTCCCGCAGCGCATCACCATTGTTGATGGATCACAAAAAATGACATTCAAAAGCAAAGAAGAGTTTAGAAAATATCAGCAAACCAGCGGAAAAACGTCTTTCGACATGATGTCTAATGGGGTAGACATGGATATTCAAATCGAAATTAAAGTTCCGCGCAACTTTGATACCCGCGTAGAATCAGTTTATGGAATGGTAGAGGTGAAGAATTTCTCAGGGCCGCTTACTGTGGATGCAACGTATGGTGGCGTAGATGCTGCTCTCCTCGAGAAGACAACCGGAGAGTTGATAGCGGAAACAAACTATGGAGAAATTTATACTAACCTCGATATCAAATTTGGCGGAGGACAAAGTCGTATGGAAGATTTTCATACCTATGTATCTGCCAAGCCTGGTGCGGGACCGCGATATGATTTTGAATCCAAGTATGGTAATGTTTATTTGAGGAAAGCGAATTGATTAAAGGATCCGATAACGGGGCTCCTGTATCAATACACGTGAAACAACTTTCAACTACATTGTCATAAAAAGAACAGACCTGCCGAGTCTCATTTCAGCAGGTCTGTTTAACGTTACTAATATAAATTTTACTCGCAACAACCGCCAACTAAATCAACATGTACTCCATAGTAACGACTATAGGGAACCACGATGCTAAATGTTGATCCAGTTGCATCGCCTTGGGTATCGAACAATTCAGGAGAAGGGGTTCCAGATGGAATCGATTCATAATCCTGAATCTTAACATTTTGGCTAACGGTACTAAAATTCCAGCAATCATTGAGTTCGATTGTTAGCGTAACGTATCCAACACTCGTTTCAGGATCGAACCAGGCCACGGAAAAAGTTACCGTTCCAGCAACCAAAGTTTGCCCAGCATATAGTGTAACGGTACTACCTTCTTCAATATATGGAGTAAAGGTTGCCCATCCACTTTGACCATCATAAAGTTCACCCTCAGACCATGCTACTTCCTCTGTTGGAACACACTCTTCGTCCTCACAATCTTGAACACAATAGTCGGTGTAGAAGAACCAACGCGGACCAGTACCAGCAGTATCACCGCCAAAAGCCGTTTGCGAACTAACAACTTGTCCGTTTACGATCTTCTTCACAACAGCGTGTGCATAAACCTGAAAACAGTCTTCTAAATCTGCTAACGGAATTTCATAAACAACAGAGGTTGCGTTATTGTGCGTGGCCGAATACGGAAAATGTCCTGGAACAAGTATTCCAGCTTTGTTTTTAGGTGGATTAGTCCCTACATACAAATGAGTTTCAGTAATTTTCCAGTCTCCGCTTGTCGTGTAGACAACAAACAACGACTCTTCATTGTTGTACACTTCAAGTGTGCCAACGTTAATGTGCTGCCCAGCCCATAACGTTACTGGTTTTACATCACCACATACATCTGTTGCACTGCGGCCATTGCGTGCCTCATCTGATGATGAAACTTTAAACCGACTCGCAGTAGTGAGTTCCTGTTGATCTGAGACAACGTCTTCAGTCTGACAGGCATAGGCAATAAAGCCCAGGATGAGAAGCCAACTAAGTTTTTTCATAAGCATTTTTGTTTAGGTTATAGAAATTGACTCAATAAAGTACATGTAGTTTTTTTTAAATATGAGCGATAATACAATTCACCCAAATTTATAATGCATTGACTTTCATAGACTTAAAATTTGATAAGTCTATGATGATAGAATTAATACGCTCCGTTTTGTAAAAAAGGCTCCAAAAACTTCCTAAACATTAAATTACATACATGTACTCTAAGTAACCAGCGCAATCGTTTGATTTTTTTACGAAAGGGAAAATAATTGCCACCAAAACACTTTAAGGCCCACATTTCTAACAAATTCAGCTTTTTTGAATACTTTAAGTTCCTCCTATATAATTATAGCAAACGAAGATATGGCTGATCGTACGAAACTAATCGAAGTTCGCTGGGGAATCATTGGTGTTGGCGATGTGTGTGAAGTAAAAAGCGCGCCCGCAATGAATTTAATTAAAGGATCAAAACTCGTAGCGGTTATGCGAAGGGATAGCGACAAAGCTAAAGATTTTGCACAGCGCCATGGAGTTCCGAAATGGTATAACGATGCCAATCAGCTCATCAATGATCCGGAAATAAACGCTATCTACATTGCCACGCCCCCGGATTCACATGAAGCATATACTATTAAAGCCGCTAAATCTGGCAAGCCTGTATATGTTGAAAAACCGATGGCCCGAACCTATACAGAATGCTTATCTATGGTAGAAGCATGTCAAAAGTCAAACGTGCCCTTATTCACCGCATACTATAGAAGAAGTTTACCAAACATTTTGAAGATTAAATCCTTACTTCATGAAAAAGCAATTGGTGATATCCGGTATGTAACAATCACGCTAAACAAAACCATTCAGCCCGATATTGTCGGAGCGAGTAAGCGAAATAATAATTGGCGTGTTGATCCAGAAATTGCAGGAGGTGGATATTTTTTCGACCTCGCTTCACATCAATTGGACGTTCTTGATTTTCTATTTGGACCAATAAAAGAAGCTAACGGATTTGCAACTAATCAGGCCAATGCATACAAGGCTGAAGATATTGTAGTAGGCTCCTTTTATTTTGAAAATGGCGTTATGGGTCATGCCAGTTGGTGCTTCACTACTTCAACCCTTTCCAGCAAAGAAGTAATCACCATTGTTGGAAGTCATGGTCAGATTTCGTTTGGCTGCTTTGGTGATCACTCGGTCACATTAGAGAAAGAAGGAAAAGAAAAGCAGACGATGATGTTTGATATTCCCAAACACATTCAACAACCTCACATCCAAACTATAGTAGACGAACTATTAGGAAAGGGAGAATGTACAAGCACTGGAGTTTCCGGAGCGAGAACAAGCAAAGTGATGGAGCTTTTATGCAAGAGAATTTAATGATATAAGAACCCGACAGGAGATGGATACGATCAAACTCTTTTAGTAAAGTTGCTCGTCAATCGATTTCGTTATGGCTGTCTTTACTTTACCGGTATGCTCAGTTGTTTTGGTTTCGATCAGCATAATCAAACATTCTTCAGGGGATGATACCCTGTGATTTATACCTTTCTTCACAACATACAAATCCCCTTTCTTCATAATAAGATTAGGTTGATTCTCAACCTCCATCAACAGTTGCCCTTCTACTATATAGAACAACTCATCTTCATTTTCATGATTGTGCCAAGGGATATCTTGTCCTTTAATTTTGGCTACTTTAATATACTGATCATTTACCTCCCCTATTATTCGTGGCGAAAAGTATTTGTCTACACTTTGAAAGGTTTCTTTTAAGTTCATGTTCTTTCTAGAATCTAAATTGAGTAATCAAATATTTATTGTTGACGCTATACGTAATAGCAATATCGTCAATTTGTCGCTTGTTGAATTATTTCACGAATGGTTGCCCAACCTGTCGGGCTCTTCTCGTATTTGATGTAGGTGACCATTGTTCGTCCGCTGAAAACGAAAGGTTCTCCATCTTTCTTTGGTGTTCCTTTTATCGAGAATAAAGTCTGTTCAATCACTATGTCGCCTTGAATTAGAATACTCTCAACTTTATTCTCAATAAATTCTAAAGTGAAGCCCTCCAATGTTCCACGTAAACCTTCTATGACCGCATCTCTTCCAGTCAATACGTTCTTATAACCCAAAGCTTTTATTACATCCGGATGATGAAATGATTTGATGGTCTCGATATCACCTTTTGAAAATGCTGCTCTTATACGTTCTCCTGTTTTTAATATCTCTTGCGTTTTCTTGTCGTCTTGCGAATATGAATTTATTGTAGCGCAAAGAATAATTAGTAAGCTCACAAAGAAAGTGTCACGAAGTCTGGAGATTTGCTTTGTCATATTAATTATTGTTTCTGATTGCATGAGTAGGATTTTTTTGTGATTCATTACAACGCCAGGCTATAAAACGTTCAATAACCTTCAAGCCAACAACCTCCCAACTATAATCTTCTCTTATTTATTGCAAATATCAATGCTGAAGAAATAATACACATTACTAAAGCGGCAATGATAAGCGAACTCTCCTTTTGTAAAATTCCAATAATGAAGTCGCCAATAAACATTACTAAAAAGAAAATATAAGCAATGGTCAGCATCGGAATTGACTTTTTAAATGTCGCAAAAGCAAAGATAAAACCTAGGGCAAATTGCCGGGCAGCCCACATATAAATCAGGTAGTCCACTCCTTTTGCGTTAAGATCAACGGTCTCCAAAACCGATTGTGGTGAAAAGCATAATGATACACTTACTACAAGTTCAAGTACTGCAAAAAGTCCTGATACTATCAGTATCCATTTCGGTAATGATTTTTGTCCTTGTGTCATGTCTGTTTTTTCTTTTAGCCTCTGCTTGATGTTTGTACAGAATATTGAATCTATTTAATATTCTTAATTTTTGATATCACCTCACCTCTTGATTTTGTGGGTTTGTCCATGTCTTTAATTGCAAAGTCAGCGGCCGATTTAATCAAGTCTTTTACTTTTTTGTTTCTGTAATCTTTAGGTGTCTCAATTGGGATATGTCGAATCAAATTCCCAGTTCCCTTCAATAACTTATTTGGGTCTTTGAGCAGTGTTCCTTTGTTGAAACCTAAGTTTAAATGATTCGTGTAGATTGGCAACATACAGAATGCATCTGATAGCTTGTCTGAAATTGAAAAAACAGTTGTCAACGCATGAGTATGGTAGAGCATTTCGTTGCTATCGGGATAGATTTCCAATATATATTCCCGTAGGTCCTTAAACAAATCAATCACCTTCTGTTCCTTAAACTCTAATAAGTATAAGAAGTCGGGATGTATTTTACGGATGTTACGTATTTCTTTCATCTTGCTGTATTGTCCTGTTGCATAGCACAAACAAGATTACCTTCGGTGTCTAGAAATTTTATAATCCATCCGACATATGGAATGGCTGTCTTTGGCATAAGAATTTGACCACCATTATCTTGTATTCTTTTTGTTATCTCCTCAACGTTGTCAACCGTTACTGTACACTCTAAACCTATTAATTTTTCCTTAATGGGCGAGTATTTTCTTGATTGTAAAGCCCCGATTAATTCCCCATTTTCAGTTTTGTTGGATCTGATTTGTAGGAAGTCAGGCGGACCATAGGAAGCAAACCCCCATTCAAAAACTTCACTGTAAAAATTATTTGCTCGTTCAATGTTGTCAACATGAATGGCAAAATGAGTCATCTTGTTTTTCATTCTATAAAATTTTGGTTATTTCAAAGTTTTTGCCATTCGAAGTTAGAAGTCACTTTGCCACAAAATTTTAGGATCGGTAATAACTATACCTTCCTTAATATCCTGTATGGGAAGATACCAATTTTAACACTTAACCGCACATACAGCAATTGCATAAACATTTTTTATGGCCGAGTTGCCGCCACCTGGTTTAAGTCGCGATGTCACTATTTTTTAGATTTGGATTTAATCGGTCCCGGTTTAGGCTTGAGTGCTGCTTCGTATTTTCCAATCCATTCTTTAGCACTCACTTTTTTCATTAGTTCGCCAATGAGTTTATAGGGAATCTCATTGAACTTTTTAAAACGGACACAACTTTTTCCCATGTCCAGTTTTTGCTTACTGTGCTTGGGGTATTCGGTTACGAACCATTTCAATAATTTGGGATCAGCGTAAATACCCATGTGGTAAAAATTAATAGAATCTTTTTGTGAAGCAATTCCTGCAAATGGGAGCGGCTCGCTAGGCTTACAATGGTAACCTGCAGGATAAAGTGCATGCGGCACAACATAACCCAATCCACCATAACTAATGGCTGCTTCAAAACCTTTGGGCAGGTTTTTTAAAATAACATCGTGTAGTTTGTTAAAAGGTTCAGACCTGTCCTCAGGAAGGTTGATCAGAATATCTTTCACCGTTTTTCCGGTCTGTTTCATATCGTATTGATTTTCGGTTTTCTTTCCGATGGCTTTGTCGAGTAACAGAATTGCGTCCGAATACTTTCTTGGCCATCGAGTTTTATTGCTTCGTCAAAATAGCCTTGAGCAGATTTAAAGTATTAGGAAGAAAGTGTCAACCCGAGAAGGAATATTGTTAAGTATTTCATCGGTCATTTGTACACTGTAAGTCTGTGGCAATTGGTTATAGTTCTAGCATATAATCAGTGGCGGATTTTCGAAGTCGAATCATTCCAAGTTTACTTATCAATGCATTGGTCCAGCCACGGGTTCTTCTAAAATGCCCATGGACAATTGCCCATACGTTGCAATTGGAGTGTTTCGACTTCTTCCTCGTCCTGCGTCAAAATTCGTTTCCAAAGTCCCAAACATCTATGTAGGGTTTCCATTCCCCAATTCTTTTTATCTGACTGAAAATTATCGTCATTTCAATCGGCCATATAGTACCACCAATTAGTATGATCAGTGGGGTAATTTCCATAATTGCCTTTTATGTCTTTTTGCCCCAATGTATTGTACACCACTACTTCGGTGGCGTTCCAATGCCAGAGTCGCTCAAAAGTGAGTTGGAAAGACCTGTTTCGTTTCTCATATTGATAGTCTCTCATACCCATAATATTAAGTTTTGGAATCTCTTGAAGATACTTGCCTTTTAAGGACTCTAAATTTTCGGGGTATTCACCATTCTCTGTTTTGTATTTTTCAATTGCTGCAATAAGCGGTTCAGTTTTTACGATCGCTTTTTCACGGGTTAAAGCTGCCACTTTTTCTAGAGCAAATTCGGAAGTGAGTAAAGCAATAACAGGAATCAAAACGATATATACAGGAGCGGGATTAAACTTATAGTCAGTCTTCTTTTTTAGTTTTTGGATATGATAAATGAAAAAGGCCGCTATTAAAATAATGATTGCAAAAGGTAAGACGCTGAATGTTTGGCCCTGGAGGATGAATAGTATTATTTTCATTGGCAAAAACAGAAAAACAGGAATCAGTGTCAACCACGATGGATAATAACCGTTGGTCCAACGGTTGAGTTGTTGACCGTTTTTGTTTCGCATTTCGATGATGAGCCAAAACAACCCAAAGGGCACAAAAGGCAAACCAATATATCCCAACGTTTGAGCAAATTGAGAAATGATATGCGAAAAATTGTTACCTGAACCCGGTAAGAATGGTGCAACAGTAGCTGCTACAACTAAAAGAGGTAGGAGTAAAAGTAGTAGCCAGTTTCTTAATTTCATTGTAATACCGTTTACATTAAAAATAAGATTGGGTTTTGCAATTGAAACCTGTTACAATTTATTCAAATGCGTGCATATTGTCAATCTTTTTTCGCTTGTCACCTGCCTTAGCCATAAGATATGTGCGTGTAAATACTTACACCTAATCCTGACGAAATTTAATAGCACACGCGTAAAGAACCTACAGTACAGCATACGTGTTATATCTATTGCCGCATGCCCGTGAATTCTCTGGATTAAGGATTTTATATGGGTTCCTCAATCGTATAAAGAAGAGAATATGAACCGGAGATATAATCATGGTCTTTATCAGTTAATACCTCGCTGGTAAAGTCTTCTGAAATAATATAAGTAGTAGAATAGCGTGTAGTAGGTTGTTCATTGATTAGTTGAGAACTCCAGACCGTAATATTCCGAATTGTATTATATGAAATGTCAGGCTAGTAAATGTTTGTATTTTCTGCTACCTGATACAGCCTCCTACATCGGTCTTTCAATATAAAAGCGGGTTGAAAGAAACTAAAATCTGTCTTTTTCAATGAGTCGGGTGTTAAAAGTGCACGTTGCTGATTCAGACTAAAAAACAGGTCACGGCTGTGATGCAAGTTTTTTAATTGAAACTCAAAAAAATCATTGTAATAAGCAATAATATCTTTTCCGTCTTCTCCGAACTGGATCATTCCTCCTGGCAACTGATTGTAGAAAAAATTATACAGCTTTCCTCTGAAAGAAAACTTAAAAAAAACAACCCGGGCATGGGTTAGTGCTGGTGAGCAAGGGTACTTCGTCAGCTGATATGAAAAAATCACACCGATCTCGCATATCTGTTTCTTCTTCTTTGCATGAGGCGATTAAAGTAAACAGGATAATGACTATAATGGTATTAAAAAAGTAAATCGTCTTCATGCGAGATTTATTATAATTATAGGTAGTCGTTTAAAAGTTTGGCGCTATAAATTATTTTGATCCGTTAATTTTTTACAGTTCAGCCTTTACAGTCCACGAAGCAGGCCCAATTGCACACAACGTTTATGTATGTGACGTTGTGGGTTTAAGATTAGTAAATTGCCCCACGACACCAAACGTTATTTGAAAGATAAAACTAATAACTTAAACCGAGCCCCAGCCCCACAATGGCACAGTTCATTGTTGGCAGTAGTAGGGCTTCTCCTCACTTTATTCAAAGCCGTGTCTTTCGTCACCCGTTATGTTACACCAATCTTCATTAGTCAGTCGAGCGGTGGGGCATTTTTTCACTGACAACATTGTCGGCTTACGCGAAACTAAGCACACTTATTGACTGGCTTTGGATGCGGGTAGCAAGCGCGGCCAGGCAATGTGTGTGCGACTCCATAGCTGTCATTTCACTAGGTCTTACAACACTTTTGGTTTCTTATTAAGAAACTTAGCTGTCAATAGTCATTGATAGGTATTTTGTCCTTTGTTTGAAAGTCCAAGGCAATGTATTCGTGGTGCCACCTGAATCTCCAAATTGAACAATACTGGATTTAAATCAGCCTTTTTGCTATCAGTAATTTGTTTCTTTTTTACTGGTAAAATGTACTCTCTCACTGTTTTGCTGCCTTTTACTTTTGTATTGTAATTTAAAGGCAAAACACAATGAAAGAAAGTAAAGTATGGTTAATAACCGGTGCAGGTAGTGGCATTGGATTGCAAATTGCCAAAGCTGCCCTTGCTGCGGGCCATAAGGTTGTCGCAACAGGCAGAGATGCAAGTAAGGTGACAAAAGCTATCAATGGCTCTACCGATAATTTATTGGTAGTGAAAATGGATGTAACTAATCCGAAGGAAATATCCGCAGGAGTAAATTCAGCAATTGAAAAATTCGGAACGATCGATGTGCTGGTTAATAATGCTGGCAACTTCTATGCAGGTTTTTTTGAAGAATTAAGCCCAGCTCAGGTTGAACATCAAATCGCTACCAATTTATTTGGCCCCATGAATGTAGCAAGAGCAATTTTACCTGTTATGCGAAAGAATAAATCCGGACATATTATAACTATTTCTTCTACTGCCGCATTGGTGGGTTATGAGCTCTGTTCAGCATACGCTGCGTCCAAGTTTGGGGTTGAAGGTTGGATGGAATCATTAGCCATAGAAGTTGCACCCTTTGGTATCAATACCACGATTGTAGAGCCTGGATTTTTCAGAACAAACTTATTGGAGCCATCCTCAACAATATGGTCAGAACTTAAGGTAGAGGATTATGCTGAACGTATTGCTGCACTGAAACCGTGGTGGGAAAGTATGAGCGGTAAGCAAGGTGGTGACCCTGCTAAGTTAGCAGCAGCGTTGATTAAAATTGCAGGTGAAAGCACACCACCAAAACGCTGGATGGCAGGAGCAGATAGCATTGCTGAAGCAGAAAGAAAGGCCAAGGAATTACAAGATCAAGCCGGTGCTTATCGTGAGTTATCCTCCTCGTTACTGCATGAGTAAATAGCAATAAAAACGGCAGCTAATGGATAAACATCAACCGGATCTTTTTTAACTTTATAGAATGACATTGTTCAAAGACATTGAATCATATAATAAATACCTGGGGTTGCCTCAACCGTTAGACAGCAACATTGATGTTGGCTACTATGACGTACCCAAAATGCGTTTGAAATCGGAACCAGTGTCAATTGACTTTTACCGGATTTCTATCAAGAGTAACTTCATTGACAAAACTGTTGTCGACTTTGATCCCAAAAATCTCAAACCCATTACTGCCGTGTTCTTTAACAGTCCTGACATGTCAGGGGGTTGGGACATTGAGCCTACATTCAACGGAATGTATTTACAACTTTCTAAAAATCTGATTGAGGAAAATCGTTTTCTGTTCAAAAATTACCTTGACTATGGCAAACACGAACCTTTACAACTAACTGCAAAAGAAGAACAGGAAATCAGAACCGTCTTTGGTCTAATGCTAAAATACTATAGCGGCAGAAAAGAAAATATGGAAATTCTGATTTCCTATGTTCATGTTTTAGTTTCGTTAGTGGAAGTCTTTTACAAAAGACAGTTCTCATCAAATATTGTACAATACAGTCCCATCGTATCCGGGTTTCAGCAACACCTGACAGATTATTACAATCAACCGATCAATCGTATTCCCTCCGTTCAATATTTTGCTGATAAATTGGGTTTGACTCCAAACTATTTAGGCGACATTGTTAAACACTTTACACAAAAATCACCTCTTGAAAACATTCATGAGTTTGTCATCAAGAAAGCTAAAGAAATGCTTGAAAAAAGAAGTGATTTAAATAATACAGAAATTGCTTATGAACTTGGCTTTGAATACCCAAATTACTTTGCTAAATTTTTTAAGAAGCAAGTTAATCTAACTCCTAAAGAATACAGACTTCAGGTAGCCGACAAGCTTTTGGATAAGCAACGGCTTTAAGCAAGATCTTTTGTAACAGTAATTTGTTTCCTTCTTTCTGGTAATTTCTACCCTTCTGCCGTGCTGGCACTTCCTACTTTTGACTTATTAAAAATTAACTTTTTAAAATCAAAAGAAATGGCTGAAGCAAAAAAAGTATTACTCATCAATTCACATTTAACTTATCCTAACTGGACGGAAGGAACATTAAACAATGCTTTCTATCAAGTTGGAAAAGATTTTTTCAAATCAAAATCACTTGAAGTTCTGGAAACAACCATTGAAGATGGTTACAATCCTGAAGAAGAAGTACAAAAACATTTAGAAGCTGACATTGTGATTTTGCAAATGCCAGTAAACTGGTTCGGTGCACCGTGGATCTATAAAAAATATATTGACGAAGTTTTTAATGCAGGATTGTTCAGTAAATCATTTCTGAGTGATGACGGAAGAACGAAAGATGATCAGACAAAACAATACGGCACAGGTGGACACCTGCAAGGGAAAAGGTTTATGATTTGTGCAACCTGGAATGCACCAGCCGAAGCGTTTGGCAATCCAGCACAACAACTGATGCAAGGTAAAAGCGCAGCAGACCTTTTTCTAAACATTACCAGCAACTACCGTTTTTGTGGTTTTGAAATTATGGATGGCTACAACTGTTTTGATATTTTCAGAAGAAACGACATTGCCAAAGACCTTGAAAACTATCCTTCACACCTGAAAGAAGTTTTTCTTGTTAAAACCATCTCGTCACAGTTTTCACCGGTAAGAAATTTAAATTAGATAATCATGGAAGATAATAGCTCAAGAAGAAAATTTATTCAGCAGTCTGCTCTTTTAGGTGCTGGAATTATGCTTGCAGGTTCAACACAGCTTCTCGCAGGAGACACGAAGTTTAAAAGCGAAAAGAACAGAATGAAGAAAAGAAAACTTGGAAGTCTGGAAGTCTCTGAATTGGGTTCAGGTGCAATGAGCATAAGTGCCAACTATGGACCTCCGGCAGACAAAACGCAAGGAATTAAACTTCTGCGCACGGCATATGAGAAAGGAGTGACGTTCTTTGATACAGCTGAAGTATACGGTCCATATACAAATGAAGAGCTTGTTGGTGAAGCCTTGGCACCATTCCGTGATAAGATTGTGATTGCTACAAAATTTGGGTTTGATATCGGTGGTCCAGGAATTGCGTTGAGTAGTAGACCAGAGCATATTAAGAAAGTGGTGGAAGGATCACTCAAAAGACTAAGAACAGATCGTATTGATCTCTACTACCAGCATCGCGTTGATCCTTCAGTTCCTATTGAAGATGTTGCTGGAACTATTAAAGACCTTATCAAAGCAGGGAAGGTACTGCACTTTGGTCTTTCAGAAGCAAGTGCGAAGACAATCAGAAGGGCTCATACTATTCAACCGGTTGCGGCAGTTCAAACTGAGTACTCCTTTATGGAAAGAGAAGTGGAGAAGAATGGTGTTCTTCAGGCGTGCGAAGAACTCGGAATAGGATTCGTGCCTTGGGGCCCCAATGGAATGGGTTATCTTACTGGAAAGATTGATGCAAACATAAAGCTTGATCCCAAAACAGATCTAAGGTCGGGATTCGATCGTTTCACTCCGGAGACTATCGAGGCCAACATGCCGATCATTGAATTGCTCCGTCAGGTTGCAGCCCGCGAGAAAGCAACTCCTGCACAAGTTTCATTGGCATGGCTCCTTGCTCAAAAGTCATTCATTGTTCCAATTCCAGGTACACGGAATCCCGATCATCTCAATGAGAATTTAGGAGCTATTAATGTCCAACTTTCCTCTTCAGATTTGAACGACATAAAAACTGCTTTCGCTAAAATCGAAGTGCATGGTGGTCGTATGAACGAAATGCAAATGACATTTGTGGATCAAACGAAATAGATTGATCAGCGAGTGAGTCTATACATCAAATTTGTAACTTTCACTTTCTTAACCATTCGATAGTTGAACTGAAATTTGTATCAGATGAAACACTTAATATTTATACTACTCGCTTTTATCCTCTTCAATAAAGTCTTCGCTCAGCATGAAAGCAAACAACTGGTTCGCCTTGCGAAACTTGTTATTGATCCGAATCAGTTAGAGCAGTACAAAGCGATTTTAAAGCAGGAAGCAGAAACATCTGTGCGGATCGAGCCTGGGGTACTCACCTTATTTGCTGTTCAGGAAAAAGATAATCCAACTCATTTTACAATTCTGGAAATCTATGCAGACTCTGCTGCATACCTTGCTCATTTACAAACTCCACATTTTATTCGATACAAGACGGGTACGCAAGATATGGTCAAGTCACTTGAACTTATCGAAACCACACCACTTATTCCCGACATGAAAATCAAAACGGATAGCGCAGCGTTAAAGAAAAGAAAATATCAGGCAAAGGCACCGAAAAGTCAGCCATTTGGCAAAGAAGCTTTTGGAGCGTCAAACGCTACGACTGCACGTTGGTTAGGGATGGGAGGCTTTTTGATTAACAGTCACGGTACAACCATAATGATTGATCCGTTATTGAGAGACTTCGATATGCCAGTGATGATTGACTTTCCAATTAAGGCGATTGACGTTCCAAAACTGGATGCTGTGCTCATCACGCATAGTGACAATGACCACTACAGTATTCCTACAAATCGTGACCTTAAAACTGTAACCAAAGCATTTCATTCAACTAAGTATGTCGACTCATTGATGAAGGCCGAAGGTTTCCCATCATTCGGTCATGATCCAAATGAAAAGTTTAACGTTGGACCATTAACAATAAAGATGGTCCCGGTGGATCACGCTTGGCAAAATGCATATCCCGGTGCAGCCAAACGAACTTTCAAGAATGAAGACTGCACAGGCTTTATGATCGAAACGCCTGACGGAAGGATTTGGGCTCAAGGAGATTCTCGCTTGATGGCTGAACACCTCGCTATCCTGCCTCCACCGGATGCAATCCTCTTTGACTTCTCAGATAGTGAATGGCATTTCACTTTTGAAGGCGCAGTTAAAATAGCAAACGCGTATCCCAATACTCCGTTGCTGCTTTGTCATTGGGGATCAGTAGATGCGCCAGACTTTGCTCCATTCAATGGTGATCCGGAAAAACTAAAAAAGGCTATCATTAATCCGGAGCGCATTCATGTGCTTGCACCGGGTCAACCTTACACGCTGACTAAATTGAAAAAGGCGTCAAGAAGTAAATAGAAGTTGTTGACTTAGTTGAGTTATCATTTTGTCAACGCCTCACTGTCCAGGTTTATATATAAACCTATTTCAGGACGAGTCAGAAAAACTAAACTACAAATTTACACTGAACCCCGTCATTGATTATGCACTTTGTTGGCGGCTGGCACTTTCACACCACTTTCTCAAGAAACACTTTTCTCCTTCTCGTAAAATCACCGAACAGGTAGAATCGTCTATGTCCACTTGAAAGTCTACGAGATTTTACAAGTCGTCCCTTGTCGTCTATTTCATAAAGTCTTGCGTCTTTGTACTTCATTACTTTCGGAGCCGTGTCAATAGTCGCCCGGTAATTTTGGTCGTTTCGCTTTGTAGTGTCATATATGAATATAATTACATTGTCCGTGTCTACAAAAAAATTACCGTCAGCGTTGTCATGAACCATATGACCATTGAATTCATAAATAAACTTGTTGTCTGCCTTTAAGGTGATTGTCGTTGTCACCGAATAGTCACCGGCAATATTTTGTCGACTAAATGTTCCGTAGGTAATTTCTTGTCCACGCAACATTATTGTCAATAAAGTCAAAAGTGTTGTAGCAAATATTCTCATGGATAACTCTGTCAAAAGTGCTTGCCGCCAACATTAGTATATCTGCAACTCCGTTGCCGTTTTACCCACGTTTTCCGGAGATAGCAGCAACTCTATTGAGGCTATCTGCCATGTAGGGCCGGTAACAACCTCCCCGAAAATGCAGATGCTACTGTTGCTATTCCCCAATGCTATACATTCCTTCTGAAATATTCAAGGCATTTCGATCTACTCCACAGACTATTTGCCGTCAATCCAAATTATTCATTCTTCAACGTCACTGCCGGATTTACGCGCGCAGCTTTCATCGTTTGAAGTCCAACAGACAAAAACGCAATGATGACCACGCCCAACCCCGCGAACACAAACACGATTGGACTAATGTCGATATGATACGGGAATGACTGAAGCCAGTAGTTAGCCACATACCATGCCACTGGCCAGGCAATAAGATTGGCAATCAGTACAAGCTGAACAAATCCTTTTGATAGAAGGAGTATTACTTGTGATGATGTTGAGCCAAGCGCTTTGCGTATTCCAATCTCCTTGGTGCGTTGCAACGTCATGAATGAGGCAAGGCCAAATAAACCAAGGCACGCAACAAAAATGGCGAGCAGGGTGAAGATGCCAAATATCTGTCCGAATTGTTTATCACCCTGATATTGCCTGTTAAAAAACTGATCGAGGAAAAAATAATCCATTGGATTTCCAGGGAAGAACGATTTCCACGGACCTTCTAGTGAAGAAAGTATTTGCTGATAATTATCGGACTCTACTTTAAAAGCAAGGAACGATGCAAAGTCAGGAGTATACCGATAGACCAAAGGAGAAACCGATTCCTTCAACGACATCTGATGGTAGTCTTCCAAAATACCTACTATCTCCAATGTATCTCCACCTTGTCTTACCTTTTCTCCAATGGCTGATTTGGGATCTTTAAAATCAAGCGCAACCACCATGGCGCGATTTAACAAAACACTTTTCTTGTCGTTGGTATGATCGAGATCAAAATTTCTTCCGGCCACGATACTCAAATCAAATGACGGAACATAGTCGTGATCAATACCCACGGTATAACCCGATATAGAATTCTCTGGTCCTCCGGTTAATCGTTTAATACCACTGGCCCAAAAAATTTCATCACCCGGAACGTTGGTTGAAGCCGTCATGCTTTTGACTCCGGGAATGCGCAATGTCTCTTCTTTAAATGCTTCCATATTTTGCTGAAACAAGGAATCGGTAACACCAGGGCCTTTCACTACAATGGTCTGATGGATATCAATACCTAATTTCTGATTGCGCATAAACTGCAACTGTTGGTAAACAACGGTTGAGCCGCTAATGAGGAAAACGGACGCAAAGAATTGAAATACCACCAAAGACTTTCTTAAAAAATTACCCTGTACAGTATGCATTACTTTTCCTTTTAATACGGCTACAGGTTTAAAAGAAGAGAGTACGATGGCCGGATAAAATCCGGATAGAATAGTTCCAACAAAAAACAACGCTCCCAGTAAAATCCAGAAGTCCTTCTGCATTATAAAATCAAGCGGAATGTTTCTTCCGGATAGTTCAGCAAAGAAAGGCCACAACACGCGCACGGCTGCAACGGAAATGATGGCGGCCAGTAAATTCACCAGGAAGGCTTCTGACAAAAACTGTTTCATCAACTGATCTTTTTGAGCGCCCATTACTTTGCGCACACCCACTTCATTGGCACGCTCAAAAGATTTTGCCGTGGCGAGATTAATGTAGTTTACCCAGGCGATAATGAGAATGAAGAACGCTATGATGGTAAGTGCATACACTGAATCACCGTCACCCCGTTCATCGGGTTGAGACTCTTGCAACAGGTTAGCATATAAATGAATGCCGAGCAGGGGTTGAAGAATAAATTCCTGCTTGCTGTTATTTTTCTTCCAGTCTTCTCCCCTGTTTTTAAACAACCAGTCATCCCACTTCGCTTGCAGCGCTTTCACATCTGTTCCGGGTTGTAGTAATACATAGGTATTGAAATCATACCAGCCCCATTGTGTTTCGGATTCATTTTGCGTTTCCTTGTTCAGTGTTTCATAGGAGAACATGAAATCAAATTTGATATGGGAGTTATCCGGAATGTTTTCAAAGATTCCCGTTACTTCAAACTTTCTGTTTCCATCCCATGAAATAGTTTTGCCCATTGGCTCTTCATCTCCAAAATATTTCTTTGCTGCACGTTGAGAGATCACCGTTTTGTTAGGGCCTTGTAAGGATGTAGCCTTGTCGCCTTTCAATAATTTAAAATCAAATACTTCAAACACGGCCGGATCAGTGATCTGCATTTTCTCTTCGCGGAAAGCAATCACTCCTCGTTCCGGACTTTCGTAACTGGCAATACCACTCACCGGGAACAGGCGTGTAAATGTTTTTACTTCCGGAAAATTATTTTTCAACGCGGGGCCAACGGCAGGAACGGCAGCCGCACATTCGAAGCGCAGTTTGCCATTCTGTAATTGGTTGTATTGAATACGGTAGATATCGGAAGCCTTATTGTGAAAAGTATCGAAGCCTCGTTCGTACTTTACATATTGTAAAATAAGAAGGCTTGCTACCATACCGAGCGACAAGCCTACCACGTTTAGAAACGTAAATGATTTGTGCTTCAGAAAACTTCGGAGTGCAATGGTGAGGTAATTTTTAATCATAGGTGAATGGGTTTGCAGTTTTTTAAACGACAAAGCAAATCGAATGTTGTTTTAAATATAGTAGATCACACTCATTCAGAATAAGGGTTCAGAATAAATCACCCGTTGTGTAGTAGAATGTTCTGATCACTCAATCCTCATCCACCATTCAACCTTTGATATGACCATAGATCACGTGCTTAATCTTACGATCACGAACGGTCAATGTTCACTTCTGAACAAGCTAAATTACATAAGTTTGTAATTCTGGTGAATTATACGGTTTTGCATTTCGGCATCGTTGTTGACCATGAAAACGATTCACAAAATGTGTAAACAAAAGTCGGTATGTCAAACCTTTCGCCTCTTGTAACCATCTGTAATCTACCTGGTACTCATCTTAAGCCATAACCTTACACTTTATGCTACGCACCCATCTTAAATTCTTTACGCGTGTCTTTCTCAAAGACAAATTTTTTTCAACTTTAAATATTCTGGGTCTTGCCCTGGGTATCGCAGTCAGTATTATTCTGCTTCTCATTTTACAAAATGATCTTACCTACGATAAGTACCACGCTAACCATAACCGCATTTACAGGTTAGGCGGACATTTAGAAGCCACGGGTGTAGACTTTAAAGCAGCACGATCGGCCAGAGAGTTGGGCACCATTTTGAAAGAAGAGTTTCCTGAAGTACAAGAGGTCGTTCGCGCCAATAGCTGGGATCATACATTAGTAAAATATCAAGGTCCCAATGGAGAGGAGAAATCCTTTTATGAAGAAAATATTGTTCGCACCGACTCTACCTATTTCTCTGTATTTACGCACACCTTCATAGCGGGCAATCCAAAGAAATGTCTCAGTGATCTGAATACATTGGTAATTACCGAATCAACGGCAAAGAAATATTTTGGAGATGAAAACCCGTTGGATAAATCGCTGATTATTGAAGGCGAACAATGGAAAGTAACGGGGGTAATAAAAGATGTTCCGGCCAACACGCATTTGAAATTTGATATTCTATTGTCGCGGCTTATTGATCGTGAATGGGTGATGGATCAAGGGAAGGTAAAATCAGAAGCCTTCTGGAACCCAGACGTGTACACCTATTTATTAGTACCTGAGAATTACGATACTCAAAACTTCTACGCTAAATTCCCAACCATTTTTGATAAGTACTTTAAATCGTTTGGCGATCAGGTGGGCGGAAAATACACTCCCATTCTCGAGTCACTCGCTTCTATTCATTTTCACTCTACGCTGGATTCAGATGAGCCGCACGGCAACATTGCTTACTTATATGCCTTTGCCGGAATCGGTGTTTTCATCATTATCCTTGCGTGCATTAATTATATGAATCTATCAACAGCAAAGTCGGTGAACCGCGCTGCAGAAATTGCCATGAAAAAAACATTGGGCTCGGGAAAAAGATCGCTCATTCTTTCTTTTCTGGGAGAATCCATTTTTCTTTCACTCATTTCACTCCTGGTGGCAATAGCATTGGTATTCATTGTATTGAATGCAACTTCTTTTAATCAACTAATTGACAAAAATCTATCGGTCGACTTTATCCATAATCCTTTACTTCTATTTGGCTCCATAGGCATTTCCATTGGTATTGGTGTAATCTCAGGATTGTATCCTGCCTTTTATCTTCCAAGTATCCCTACTCTCAAAGCACTGAAAGGTGCTTTCAAAAATGAATCATCAAGCTTGGTACTGCGCAAAGTTCTGATTACAACACAATTTGCCATTTCCATTTTTGTTGTAGTGTGTACGCTCTTCATGCAAGATCAGATTGATTACGTGCGCAACAAAGAGTTGGGATTTGATAAAGAAAATATTCTGCTTCTCCCTATACAAGACACATTAGTACAGCGACAACTTAACGGAATTAAAAACGAGTTTTTACAAAACCCACATATCACTGCAGCTACTACATCCTATAGCGTTCCGGGAATGGGCGTTGGAGGGCCTGTGATGTGGGCAGAAGGTGCAGAAGGTATGAAACAACAAGCCTTCAACCTCATGGTGGTGGGTGAAGATTATTTCAAAACCATGGGCATTCAGCTTTTAACAGGTCGTGATTTTCTTCCCGGTCCTAAAGCAGACATCGATGATATCTTCATCGTAAATGAAGCCGCAGCCAAATTAATGGGCTGGGGAAAAGATCCCGTTGGAAAAAAAGTGAAATGGTTTCATGCTGAAAAGGATGGTCAGGTAGTCGGTATGGTGAAGGATTTTAATTATGCTTCCCTACATAATGCCGTTGAACCTTTGCTGATTGTGAAATCACGTGAGGAAGGTGGACATCTTCATCTACGAGTAAAAGGAGAAGATCTTCCTAAAACATTAAGCTTTATCAAAGAAAAATGGACAACCTACGATCCGAATCATCCATTCGAATATTTCTTTTTGGATCAGCGATTTGATGAACAATACCGCGCGGATGAAACACAATACAAATTGCTTTCAGGCTTATCGTGGGTATGTATCTTCATTTCTCTTCTTGGCCTTTTAGGGTTAAGTGCCTTTACTACTACGCAACGCACAAAAGAAATTGGTGTACGCAAAGTGCATGGAGCATCTATCCCACACATCATCTATTTACTCTTTAAAGAAGTAATGTATTTGGTAATCATTGCTGCTATCGTAATCATACCGGTTGCCTACTACACCATTTCACAATGGATGAGCAACTTTGCTTACAAGACCGAGATCAATTACATGATCTTTGGAGTTGTGGGTGTGCTGGCTTTGCTCTTTGCATTTATTACGGTGACATTCCATAGTTTAAAAACAGCTCGAATGAATCCGGTGAATTCATTACGAAGTGAATAATGTATTTTATAGACCTCCGTCATTATCATTATCCTAAACGTGCCATGATAATGACGGAGGTCTAAACTCGTTACTTCCTGCTTAAATCAAACGAGTAACCAACACTGATATTAAAAACGAAAGGTGTATTGTTTATACCCGCCTCCATCCGATTATGGATTTCCGTGTTACCGGTAATTCGGTTATCGTAGACAAATTTATCATCGACCAAAGTTGAATGAAGGGTTGGCCAATACCGAATACTCGGAGCGATCATTATTCCCTTCAATGGATTTTGAATATTTTTAAAGGGTCGCCAATTCGCATACGCTCCAAGGCCAAGTGAAAATGTATTATATCCCACAATCTTATTCGTCTCACTTTGATTTTCATCATTATAATAAATTTCAAAACGATGCCACTTGGGTTCTACTCGTAAACTCAGCCATTCCGTAAACCGATATCCTAAACCAAATCCGGTAGTATATGGAACATGAACCTGCAGGTGTTGCTGTTTGAGTTCACCCGAAATTGTATTTCCTGAAAAGTCCAACGAAACGCCATGAGAATAATCAAAGGCCAATCGCTTATAAAAGAAGTTACCTTCAATATTAAATCCTTTCGCGAACAAGGGCTGTGTTAAACCAAAGAGAACATTGATTCGGGTATCGAACTCTTTCTTATCCGATTGTTGGGCTTGTCCATTAAAGACCAGCGTGAACATTGAAAGTAAAGCAAAAATTATTGCTTGAAGGAAGGTGCTGTTTGTTTTCATTTCCATTGATGTTTTTGATAGGCCAAAACTGCATCAACAAAAAAATAAAACCATTCACATATGTTAAGATCGTCTTACAATACTTCTTTTCGTATTCTACTCAGCGACTGTGGTTTTATCCCCAGATAAGCTGCTAAATGGTATTGTGGCACGCGATTGATAAGGTAGGGTTTGTCCTTCATCAATTGATAATAACGTTGCTTGGCATCTAACGTGGCAAGATTGGCACTATGTTGAGCCACATCAGCCAGCGACCTTTCAACATTAAAACTTCGCAAGGCTAAAAATTTTGGATGTTGCGTCATTAACGCCTGCATCCTGTTGGCTTCAAGGGTAAACAGTGTTGTATCTTCTAACACTTTAATATTCATATCCGATGCGGTGCGATTGGTGAAACTCTTTAGATAGGCAAGCCACTGATTCTCGATTGCAAAATCAAGTGGGATTTCAGTTCCATCTACGATCTTATAATACATGGCCAATCCCTTCTCAACAAACGCGATGTGATTGCTGATTTGACCTTCCTTCAAAAAATACTCGCCTTTATTAAGATGAACAACCTCAAGACTTGAAACCAAAATATCAAAATCTTCATCAGGATAAACTTCAACCTGATTGATGTTTCTCCTGAGGTTATCGTACATATCGATTTCTAAATTGAATGGTCACAATTTCGTTTTGAGCACCTTAAAATTATTGAAAATAAAACAGATTCAGAAGCTGTCGATTGATCTTATCGAAGCCTCATCAACTAAAGAAGAAATGATCTTACCATATAATGATTGAATACTTAAGGAATTAGACCAGCCTCATTCAACAATGACACTGGTCTAAATAATTTGACTCCTTTATTCTGACCTCAAACTCGTCACAGGATTGGCCATTGCCGCCCGAATAGATTGATAACTTACAGTTAACAAGGTAATGATCATGGCACCTAAACCAGCCGCAGCAAAAATCCACCAAACCATTTCTGTTCTGTAGTCATACTTCAATAACCATTGATTAAGAAAGTAATATGAAATCGGAATAGCAAACAGGCAGGAAATAATCACCAGTAAAACAAAATCGCGGGAGAGCATCTGCCATAAGTTCGTAACGGAAGCACCTAATACTTTTCGAATTCCAATTTCTTTTGTGCGTTGCTCTGCTGTAAACGATGCCAGTCCAAAAATACCAAGACAACTAATAAAGACGGCCAGCACAGCAAAGAAAGTAGCCAGTTTACCAACGCGTTCTTCGTCACCAAATTTTCGGGCGTAGTCTTCATCCACAAATTTATATTCAAACGGAGCTTCAGGATTGTACTTCTTAAAAATGGCTTCCACTTTACTCAATGCTTCACGCGTTCCGGTTTCTGGATTCAACTTAAGGATCACAACATTTCCATCCCACTTCGATATATGAAAGAGTGAGGCGCGAACCGGTTCATAGGGAGATTCCACCAACATATCCTTTATTACACCAATAATGGTATACGGTTTACTCTCCCAGGTAAGCGTTGAGCCAACAGCAGTTTTAAAACCCAGAAATTTTTCAAGTGCTTCATTGATCACAAAGGCAGACGAGTCGGTTGCCAATTCACGATTAAAATCGCGGCCATCTTTAAATTCCCATCCCACAGTTTTACCGTATTCATGTGTAATACCGTTGTTTGGAAAATCTACAGCAAGATTTGGATCTTTACCTTCCCAATCAAAACCACCATTGGTATTCCAGTTCGATGTTGTTGGACTTGTTGATTCCGTCATTTCCATAATAGCGCCTGAACTCTTCAACTCATTACGCACCGTTTCAAAATGATTGTGAATATCCTGAGTGGATAAAAATATATTGATCAATCCATTTCGATCATACCCGGTCGGGCGATCTTTTGCATATTCAATTTGCCGGAATACCACAATGGTTCCGATGATCAGGGTAATGGATACGAAGAATTGTACAACGACTAATACCTTACGAGGAATAGAAGCAAACCTTCCTACTCGAAAAGTTCCTTTCAATACCTTGACCGGTTGGAAAGAAGATAAATAAAGTGCTGGATAACTTCCGGCAATGATTCCAGTCAACAAACTAAAAACAATCCCTGTAATCCAGAATATAGGATTCAACCAAAGCATGGTTAATTTCTTATCGGCTACATCATTGAAGAATGGCAAAATCAATTGCACTAACAGCAATGAAAATAAAAACGCTAGCAAGGCTACAACTAATGATTCACTAAAGAATTGTGCAATCAATTGTCCACGGGCCGAACCAATCGACTTACGAATACCAACTTCTTTCGCACGTCTTTCAGAACGGGCAGTACTTAAATTCATAAAGTTGATACACGCCAGCAGCAATACAAAAACACCAATGATTCCAAAGAGCCAGACAAATTCAATACGTCCACCGATGTTCTGTCCGTTTTTGAAATTGGAATACAAATGCCATTTGCTCATGGCATGAAGGAAAACTACTGGCTTATACCTTCGCTCGTGCTCATCGGTTAACTTGTTAAACTTTACATCTTTTATTTTTGCTGATACTAAATCCATATCAGCGTTATCTGCAATCTGCACAAACGTCTGGGTAAAATTACTGCCCCAGGGATTTTCCATTTTCTTTATCCATTCATTGCTGATGATGTAAAGTTCCCATGGTAAAATGTACGTCATTTCACGGAACGTAGAATTATAAGGTAGATCTTCATACACACCGGTAACTTTTACATCCTGCTTATTATCAATTCGCATCATCTTGTCCATTGGATCTTCATCACCAAAATAGGCTTTGGCTGTTGACGCGGATAATAAAATAGAGTGCGGATCTTTCAATCCATCGCGAGTGCCTTTAAGCATTTTTAGCGATAACATCTCAGTGACCTCAGGCTCAAAATAGTTGCCGTCTTTATTGAATTTCTTCTCACCGTAGGTAAGAATGTGCGTATTTGTCCAGGATGACTGCAATACATATTTAAAATCACTTCCATACGTGTGGCGAATTTCTTCGGCCATCAAATAGGGATTGGATACTTGCGACCCAACTTCACCATTATAAATGTTATGCTGCCATACCTGCGCAAGACGGTCATAATTATCATGGTACTTGTTGTACGACAATTCATCCCACATCCAAAGCCCAATCAGTATTGCCACTGCCATGCCTGTGGCGAGCCCCATAATGTTGATGAACGAATAACCCTTGTTCTTAACAAGATTTCGGAAGGCGATCTTAAAGTAGTTTTTGATCATAAGACTGTGTTGATATGGCGTCAGGTATTCCTTAAGTACTCACATAAACGAAAGAGGTTGCATCAAAACCTTGAAATTATTTCAATGGTAAGATACAACCTCAAATGATCACCCTGGTTTTCCCGCAGGCCTCGATCCTACTTTGCTTTCCAGGAGTTATTCTTCGTATCCGCGTCCATAAAAATACCACCATCAATCACAATGGATTTAACCTTCTTTTTAGTGGCCAATTTTATTGTAGTTGTTTTTTGATTTGCCTTCCATACCGCTGGTGTTTGATGCAATGTTTCCTTTGTGCCATCTGCATATTCTATCGCTACATCGAATGGCGCTACATATCCTCCAATATTTTCAATGGTAATAGTTGTACCCTTTACCTCCTTTACAGCGAGATCGATGTAATTATTGCTGAAGAACCAGTTGCTCCAAAACCAATTCAAATTCTGTCCGGAGGCATCATTAAAGGAGTAGAACATATCCCAAGGCGTTGGATGTTTTCCATTCCAGCGATTCATAAATTCATGCAAACATTTTTTAAAAGCAGCATCACCCAACATATCTTTCACAGCAAGATATCCCAAAGCTGCTTTTCCATATTCGTTATTTCCCAATGCTGCACCACTCAAAATGTTCGAAGGTGTAATGATCGGAATGTCTTGTTCAGAAGAGGGATCATTAATCCAATAGCTAACCCTGAACTGCTTAAATAAATTATCCGCATAATCCTTTCCTAAATCGGCTGTTCCGATTAAGTATTCAAAAGTTGTTGCCCAACCTTCATCCATAAATCCAAACCGCGTTTCATTTATACCCATGTAAAATGGAAACCAGGTATGCGCAATTTCATGTTCTGCTACAAAGCGGGCAAAGTTGGGATCCTCCTGCGTATTATCATTCACCATCATCGGATATTCCATATCAGCATATCCCTGAACAATGGTTGTTTTTTGATATGGATATGGAACGCCTGGCCAATTGAGAGATAACCAACTGAGTGAATGCTGGCCATACTTCACCATATCGTGAAAATCTTTTGAAGTATTATCAAACGCAGCCTGAACGCTTGCTCTTCTGCGGGTTTTCTCATCAACCACAACACTTGCAGCATCCCATACATACCGATTGCTTATAGCAATGGTGACATCAGGAACATATTTTGCTTTCCACTTCCAGGTGTTTGTTGCATTTTGAGCTGTAACTTTCTTTGCATCAATGTCACTTTGTGTGGCAATGTGCAAAACAGAATCCGTTGACATCGATTCTGTTAAAAGTTTTGCATACGCTGGTTGTAAAACTTCAGTAGGATTGATTAAATCTCCAGTCGCCCAAACAATAAAATTCTTTGGCACAGTGACATTGAATGTATAATCATTAAAGTCATTATAAAATTCCTGTGCTTCTACAAACATCGTACGATCCCATCCATTGTAATCATCGATAACCGAAACGCGCGGATAAAAGTAGGCCAGAAAAAAAGTAGTGGAATCAATCGCACCTTCACGACCACTTTCAATTGAAACATCATAATGCCAATCGAATGAAAGCTTAACGGAGTCATGTGGTGCGAGTGGTTTTGTAAGCCGAACGCGATTCACGGTCTGTTTGCCTTGTTCTTGCCATTTCTTATCAACGCCATTCTCGGCATAGCGATCAATGTGAACCCCCGAAGTCAAATAATTTTCGGATGCCGGAAATTGCCTTGCCGCTCCCGGTGTGTGGCTGTTTAGAATTATTCTGATAATCGGATTCTTCAATGTATCCGGACTATTATTAACGTAAACAATATCTTCTGTGCCTTTAATCATCCGGTTAGGAGGTGCCGCTGTTATGGTGATAGAGTAACGGCCGAAATTCTGCCAATAATTTTTTCCTGGCTTTCCATCCATGGATCGCGTGCCTTTTTCTATGGCTTGCTTTACATTCCTTGGCATATACAATTCCTGAGCGTGGGCTGAAGCCATGCCGAATAGAGCAAGGCTCATTAAAATAATTTTCTTCATACTGGTTTTTTTATTGCGCAAAAGATTTTAAAAAAATATTGATCACATCGAAGGCCGCAATACTACACAACTATTTACATTTTTTTGATTCTCCTACAAAATACCGTTCTCCATTCGCATAAATCTTTTCATCCTTAATGTTCATGGTAATATCGAATGGCTGTAATTCCTTTTTCTTGAAGGTAAGATGTAGTATGGTTTGTTCGCCAACACCGTCCACAGTCCATTGTCCAGAACTGCGACCATTGTATTGTGGGTTCTCATTTTTCAACCAACCCTTTTTATCAATGTTAGCAGTAAAAGAACCATCAGCACAGAGTTGAACTCGATTGTCTTTCGATGCACCTTCTACATAGGCGTAGGCAAAAAATTCTTTGTTGGATAAAAATTCCTTCCAGTTAAAATTGGCATACGGTGATACATTTGAAGGTGGCTCAAATGAAGTCTTCTCCATAAACTGAATCGCTACTTTTGAAATGTCATCATAGAATTGCTTCGGCATCAGAGCCAGCAAGGTGACACACGGTCCGCTCGGATTGCAACGTGCTATAGCAAATGCTCTATATCCTTCATTAATCTTTTCTCCGACCGCAACAACCTCAGAGGATAATGTACCTTCAGTTAGTGTAGGGTTAGATGCTTTCAATCGCATGGTTTCGGTCAAATCAAAACCCTGTAACCACGACTCGCGCATTGCTTTGAGGTCGCCTTGTTCTTTACCGAATACATACATCTCTCCATAAGAAGAAGTACTCGTAGTGGTGAGCATAAAAACTTCCGTTTCGCGCGGCAATACTCCCTGCCATCCTTCCGGTACTTTAGCTGTAAATCCAAGGCGTGGAGCATATAGTGTTTCACCTGCATTGTACATGCGACCGGCCTGAAGACGATTCTTACTTTCTTGTGCCGCTGATAAAAAAGTTAAGAATGTTCCAATAAGAACAAGAAGTGTCGGGGTCAATTTTTTCATAGCTAAATATAGTAAGGATGTTAATGGTATAAAACGATGCAAGGGACAGTCGTGATTATTCGTGATTTAAAAGGCAAAGAGTTTGTTCCAGAAAAAAAAGCACGCCTTAATTTAAACATATTTGGGAATTTGGCTTCCCAAAATGAACACAAAAGTAGTACTGTTAGTATTTCAAACTCTTAATAAAAGTGAATTTCGTCATATTTCGATGATATCATAAAAAATTCAAATCACGGCACCGTAAGTGTGTAGCTCCTCTGTTGATCCTAAACATTACGCACGTGCTTAGCCGCTATCTATTCCTATTGGTTGCCGTGATAGCAACCTCTTCAAGTCCTGAAGATTCTGAAAAGAATTCTCCTCAGGATGGTATTGTCATTTTGAATGATGACGAAATAATTCATCGTCCGTACGCTTTAAATGGAAATTGGGAATTCTATCCGAATGAACTCATTGGTTCTGCTGAAATGAATAGCAAACCAACCAAGTCATTTATTGAAGTTCCATTCTGGTGGACTGAAGAAACTGATATTCCTTATATTCAGTCTGCAACCTACCGGGTTAAAGTCATTCTTCCGAAAATTGACTCATCCGCTTTAGCGATCAGTATGCCCGATGTTTATTGTTCGTATGACCTTTGGGTAAACGGACAGAAGCTAGGGCAGAACGGTATCGTAGGCAAAACAAAAGTTGAAGCAAAACCACAATGGAAACCAGAGACTTATGTATTTAGATCAGAGCGTGATACACTTGAAATCATTGTTCATCTTTCAAATTTCTATCACCATCGCACAGGAATAAGCAAACCGATTCTCCTTGGAAAAGCAGATGTACTTCTTCAACGTAAAAGTAAAATTGAAACCTCCGATACGATTATGCTTTTTGGACTCGGCTTTCTTTCCATTGCTGCGGGTCTGTATTTTTTGAAGCAACGAAATCTCTCTCTGATACTTTACATTCTACTTTGTTTGTCTTGGATGCTTCGTTCTGCTTTCTCAAATCATTATCAGATCGTGCAATGGTTTCCGGATATTAACTGGTATCTCTGTGTGCGCGTAGAGTACATTAGCTTATACCTTTCTACACTTTTCGGATCGTTGCTTGTAGGGAGTCTTTTTCCGCGCGATGTAAATGCAGCTTTTCGCATGTTCTTTATTGTTACCAGCGTATGTTTCACTCTCTTCACTATAATTGCTCCTCCTCTTATTTTTACAGCTTACGTACAATTGTACCTTGGCCTTAGCACGATACTCTTAATATCTGTTTTAGTAATTATCATAAAGGCATACACTGAAAGTCGAGAGGGAGCAGGATCTCTTTTGATCACCGCCTTGCTGGGCGTTGGTATTTTTGGATATGTAATCCTAGCCTATCAGGGTATGTTCGAACTTGATGAGCTTGTCTTTAATATCGGCTTCCTATTTCAGTTTAGTATTACTTTGATAACCGTAATCAGAAGGATACATAAAATGAAAACAACGCAGGATTATGATATGATGACGTTTGATGAGGCCACTAAACATAAACATTAATTCGATCTATTCTCTCTAAATAAAACAGTCGCCTAGCCACATAATGTGATTAGGCGACTGTGTTTTATGATTCTTAGTCGCGAAAATTCCGCACTTCTACTCCTTCCACTGAACTAATTTCGATTTGTAATAATCAATATCCATTGCTTTCCAACGAGGGCCATGTGTGGCAAGGCGAACTTTATATTCATCCCAACTCTTTTTCGGATTTACTGACCAACCAATTTCAGCGTACCCTGACAAGCGCGGGAAGATCATGTATTCAATATCGTTCATAGTAACAATGGTCTCAGTCCATAGTGGTGCTTCAATGCCTAAAATGTTTTCCTTTGAAACACCATTCAGATAATCGGTCGGATCCCAACTGTACGCGCTATCCACTTCAATGTAAGCAGCCCAATGCAATCCCAATTTTGTGGTGCTGTCATATTGCATATCCATGTAGGTTTTCTTTGAAGGCGACATGATCAACTTGCTTCCCTTCTCTGCAGCCAATTCTCCATATTTAGGTGAAGTCCAAAATTGAGCAATCACATCTTCACCAATATCACCTTGTGCAATTTCCTCCCAGCCAATCATAATTTTTTTATTGGCTTGCACGATCTCACGGAATTTTTTTACAAAAACAATGTAGTCCTCTTTTTTAGTAGCGTGCGATTCATCACCACCAATATGAATGTATGGACCCGGTGTAATCTCGGACAATTCACGAATAACATCATTTATAAATTTGAAAGTCTCTTCCTTTTCAACCCGCAAGGTGCTGAAGCCAACTTCGATTCCAGTATATAACTCCGTTGGTTTCGACTTACCACTCAGTATTTGCTCTTTGCGATTCAGTTCGATACGTCCTTCCGCTGGCACAATCGTTCCACCATTCAGTTCACCGTAAGAAGCGAGCGCTGCATTGGTGTGGCCAGGCATATCAATCTCAGGAACAACGGTGATGTAACGGCTTTGTGCATAGGCTACAATTTCCTTGTATTGTTCTTGTGTATAATATCCTCCTTTGCCACCTCCTACTTGTGTGCTTCCTCCATGCTTGGCCAGGTTAGGCCACGATTTTATTTCAATGCGCCAACCTTGATCGTTTGTAAGACCTAAATGCAAGAAATTCATTTTATAATAACTAATCATATCAATGTAGCGCTTCACATCTTCGACACCGAAAAAGTGACGACCGACATCCAGCATTGATCCACGATAAGAATAAGAAGGAACATCACGAATAGTAGCAGTGGCCATTTCCCAGGGGCCTTCTTGCTTCGCACTCATTTCAACTTTAGCAGGAAGAAGTTGACGAATGGTTTGTACGCCCCGAAATAATCCGGCCGGTTTATTCGCTGCCAGTGTTATCGATTCATCCGAAACAGTCAAGGTATAGCCTTCATCGCCCAACGAATCCTCCGCACCGGTTGTCGTTAAATAGATGTTACCTTTCGCGCGCTGACCATTTGATTCCACATTTGAAACAGAAAGTGCAAAACCGGTTGAAGGTTTAAGTCTATCGGATAAGTACTGTGCAATATTTTTAATTTCTTCTGATCCGGCATCAACATAAATACCAGTTGCTTCGGTTAATGTAAAGGTCTTTCCGGTTGCTTCAACAGAAGATGGTTTTGGAATTACACTTTGAAGAGCCTCGGTTGCTTCAGGCGATGTGGGCTTTGAGGAGTTGCATGATGTGAACACAAGTCCGACACAAGCAATAAATAGAGTGAATAGAAATGGAATAATTTGTTTGGAGTACTTCATCTGGTTATTTTTTTACAGGCCGAAAATAAAGAATTATCAGTCGTTTCAAATCATGTTTTATACGCGTTAAAAAAAAATCCAAGTGTGTGATTTACACATCAAGACGATCGCATCGTGAAGAAAAATCACTCTTCCGCTGCTTCACCCTTCTTACGGTAATAACAGAGGCGCTAATTACCGATACAATTACCGATTTCGTTTGAAACCCTGCCCCTCAGTGGGCAAGAGGGGATAAATGAATACCGAAAAAAATCAAGCAATGCGCGTGTTTCACACTAGTTAGAGGAGAGGTAGTTTTCCTATCAAACCCCTCCTACCATGAATATCCTACGAATTTTTTTAGCCCACGCACTGTGTGTGGTTGTGTTTTACATTCCCTTGCGAGTTGAAGCTGTTATTCCAGATGCAGGTTTCTTTATGCCTGATAATTTAAAAGAGGTTACACTTCATTATAAAACGTATCGCAACCTCATTATTCTTCCCGTTACCATTAACGACACCATTCATGTGAATCTTATTCTCGACACCGGTTGTCGAAACCTTGTTCTTTTTGGTAAACGCTTTCAGGAATTATTCGCGATCGATTCAGATAAAAAAGTAAAGTTCTCAGGACTTGGTTCCGGAAAACCAGTATTTGGAAGTTTGTCTTTAAACAACAAAATCTCCATCGATAAAGTCAGCGGAATGAAAATTCCCATAGTGGTTGTGCCGGAGCGAAATGTTTTTGCTGGAACTTTTAAAATAGATGGGGTCATTGGCTACGACATCTTTATTAAATTTGAAGTAGAACTAAATCCAAAGGAAAAGCTAATCACCTTCAGACCTGCCTTCTCATCCACCCTGGCTTCCTCCTATCAGCACATACCTATTCGCATTGAAGATTCCAGACCTATTCTTCAATCGCGGATCTCAATTGACAAAGAGGTATTTATTTACAGTCTGATGATTGATACCGGTTCTTCCTTGGGATTGTTATTGAAGACTACAGATGAGAAACACTTTAATGATTACACCAATAATAATCTTGAAGTGTTGGGTCAGGGTTTTAATGGAATGATTAGTGGATTTAAAACAAAAGCAAAACGACTGGAGTTAGATGGTTTTTTACTCGTTTCACTTCCTGTAGGAATTATTCAGTCACCCTGGCACAACTATGCTTCCATCGGAATGGATGTATTGAAGGGTTATTCAATTGTACTGAATTACTGCAAAGAATATATCGGGTTTAAAAAGAACACCTAAGCAAAAGGGTCGTTGCATTTGCAACGACCCTTTTAGTTTTTCAATATTATAGAGTATTGATCTCTGAATTACTTCCCATCAATAAATCGATCATTCAAATCTTTTTTCAGTCTCGTAAACTTTCCTTTCTTAAAATGAAGAACAACGGCCCCATTCTCAGCTTTTGATCCGTATGCTTGTATCGCACTCTCACCCTTAAATACATCTATAGACTCAATGTCGTTTGGATCTATATGCTTATCAATATTATCTCGGTTTGAAATCAGCACTTCTTCATACTGATCTTCTGACTTTAAGACATATAATACATACCGTGTAAAATCAGGTGAGAATTTTTCCTTCACACTTGTTGTGTCCTTCGCGGTAGTAATTTGAGCCTGGGCAAAACACGCAACGGAGATGAACAAGACAAAAAGGAATACTGTTTTTTTCATTGTAGCTTAATTTTGATCAAACAATATAGATAAAAAATCAATCCGTTAGTGATTTTATTAAGCCGTTGTTGATGTTTGAAAAATGGAACTGGTCGTCATACTATCCGGTATTATCTACTTTCTATCTGATTTTATAGCTTCTTAAACAAGGTTAGATCTTGGCTGCCGTTATTATCCATAATTTCATAACATCAACCACAAAACCAGAAGTGTAATATGAAAAACGCACTCTTAAAATCAGTTAAGTCAATGGCATTCATTGGCTTTTTTGCTCTCATTGCATGGGCTTGTCAAGACGATAACGCTTCCGAACTTACCTCTAAAACACAATCTTCAAACGCTGCACAGGATAACAGCAAGATTGTAGCAGTCACGCAAGATGTGATGAACATTACTGCTGATGCCTTCGCATCAAAGGGACTCACCGGTGGAAGAGTTGCCGGCAATCATGATGGTGATGACAACGATGATGATGATGACAACGATTCACGTGGATGTCAACCCTCTATTAGCGGATCTTTCAACCTGGATAGAACGCATCCTGATAGCTTGATATACACCGGTACCTTCATCATTGATTTTGGAGATGGATCAACGTGTTCCGATTCAACGCACATTCGAAAAGGAAAAGTGATCGATCAATTTACATGGATCCTAAGTTTCAAAGACAGTGTTACCTTCACCTCTATAGAAACAATTTCCTTCGAAGGTTTCTATAAAGACTCAACCCAACTTGACGGCACGTTTGTAATCAAATCGGCATCCGGTCAACCCACAACGGTAGAAGCTCAGAATGCCAAAATCACGTATGCAGACGGAACCTCTTTTAGCTGGGAAGGAACACTCGCGTATACCTACGAGAAATTCGGAAGTCGTCATTGCAAAGGTAAGACCATGAAATTGACCGGAGCACTTACTGGTACTACTCGTTTGGGTGCGGAATTCACGGCAACTATCACTAGCGAAATCGTTTTCAAACGCGGTTGCTTCGGAAAACATTCGTTTGTTCCCGTAAGCGGGACGGTTGAAGTAACAACGGCTGGTGTTACCTCGGTAATTGATTATGGTGATGGCACTTGTGATAAAGACTATACCATTACAACGGCTGGTATCCTTACAGAGCACACTTTTAGTTAACTCATCCGTTCCTGGAGAAACAAATAGTCCTGAAATAGAGTGACATTCAATCTCTATTTCAGGACTATTTTTTTGTGATCGAAGCTCAATACATTTTTTTTGTAACTTGCTTCGCCTAAATATTTTCCACTTTGAATCTTCGATCAGTTGTTATTATTGCCATCGTCCTCTTTTCCTGTAAAGAAAAAAGCAACACAATAGTATCGCCCGAAAATGCAGTGGCGTTCTCTTCCTTTGAAAAGTCGCTGGAGAAATGCAAGTCGAGCAGTATTGATTCTATTCTCCTTTGGTCTGAAAAGAATAGCTCAGAACTATCACAGGAAAAGAAAACGGTTAAAATTTGGAAAGCTTTTGGCACTGCACGGATCCTGATGCTGAATGGTTTTCTGATAGAAGCCATTCCTTACATCAATGATGCGCTACCATTGACCGAAGAGTATCCTTATTTGTTAGAGCAGGCCAAACTTTTTGATCTGAGAGCATCTATCAATTCAAATTTGAATAATCCTCTGGCGGCCGCAACGGATTTGTATCAGGCGGCTGACATTTACACCAAGCTTGAACGATTCCCCGAAGCAGCTTCGTGTTTTTTAAGTACCTGTAATCTTCAATATAATAGCGGGAATTATGAACTGGCCATTAAGGATGGACTTCAGGCTTTTGAATTTTTTGGCCGAAATAAAAAGCTCAGTAAACTAGATTCCATCAATTCGATTAATACTTACAATACATTGGGGTTGGCCAATTTTCATCTACACAAACTTGACAGTGCTGCTAAATATTTTAATCTCGCCAGTCAATATGCAATTTCATCCAATAACAAACTATGGATTGGATTGGTGACTGGGAACAGTGCCAAAATAGATATTGAAAAAGGACATACTGAAATAGCCGTCAAAAAATTAAAACAAAAACTCACGGCTTGTTTAAATTATCGCGAATATGCTGCAGCGGCAGCAGCATTAATTTCCTTAGCCGAAATAGAAATACACGTAAGTAATCTTGATAAAGCGAAGCAAGTATACGACAGTGCGTGGATTTTGATAAAGCGCGAAAAAAATCCTCGCATACGAGCTGCCTATTATCAAAGCGTTTCAACTTGGTATGAAGTGGATGGAGATTATGAACAGGCACACGCCTACACTAAAAAATATATTGCACTACGTGACTCCATTCAAGGAGGCAATCCAATCAGTGCTCAACTTCTTCAAATTCAAAACAATAATCAATTCAAAAAACAACTTGCCGATTTCAGTTTGTTGAAAGCAGAAAACGAATTGAAAAATCAGGAACTCAAAGTTTGGCAAATTTCAATTGTAGCCATTATTATTATTTCCATACTGCTGGCGATACTATTGAGTACGATAAATAAAAATTATAAAAAACTAAATGAGTTGAACGGTCAGCTTGAGAGTAAAGTGAAGACCCGAACGGTGGAGCTAATGAAGATCAATAAAGAATTAGACACCTATCTTTACCGATCGTCACACGATGTGAGAAGACCCATACTCAGCATCATCGGACTTACACAACTCACCAATCTTGTAAAAGGAGAAGATGAGCTTCGTGAAATTCAACAAAAAATTGAGGATACTGCATTGGCCATGGACAAAATGTTGCGCAAGCTTCAAATGGCATACGAACTCGACAAGATAATAGACAGCGAAACAATCGACCTAAGCGACTATCTGAAAGGTCTCATTTTCACAACACAACGGATGTATCCTAAAATTCAATTCGAATTTAAAAGCAGTGTAAATAGCTCAATAGAATCAAATACAAAATTATTGGATATTATTTTTATCAATCTTCTGGAGAATGCTTGCATCTTTTCTGTTTCAGCAAGACCAAAAGTTGGCGTTGAAATACAACAAATAGAAAATATGATCTCTATTCATATTACCGACAACGGAATTGGAATAGACAAAATATACTGGACAGAAATATTCAAACCCTACACGCGCTTCAGTGAGCAATCCATTGGAAGCGGACTGGGTCTTCATCTTGCAGAGAAAGGCCTGCAAAAAATGAATGGACTCATTCATGTAAAAAGTACTTTGTATAAAGGCTCAGAATTTATTGTGACCATACCTGCTTATTAAACAACTTATTCCTAAAAAGCGTCAGAACTTGAATCCATTTCCGAGTATTGTCTTGAACCTTTTCACATTCTGAGCGGTTAATTGAAAAATGAAACGCAATAGTCCGGTACTTACCCAAACCCTTCCTGAAACTTCATTCAGAAAAAAGGAAATTGTGAAGGAATATCTCCATCAACTTGATGTGCACATCAATGACCTGAGGAATGGTAATGCAGAAAAGACTTTCGAAATAAAAGACTTTGCCGATTTACTTCACATCCACCCTACTCATCTCAGCAATACCATTAATGAAGTGATGGAGCGATCACCTTGTGATGTCTATGAACGAAGACTCGTGTCACTCGCGAAGGAACTGTTGCAGAGCCCCTCCAATTCCATCGCTGATATTGCCCGACATTTATTTTACGATCCATCCAACTTCACCAAATTCTTCAAACGTTTTGAAGGCATCACGCCCAAACAATTCCGACAGAGTCTGTAAAAATCTGAAGTGAAGACCATTTTTCCGGAAGTGAAGACCATTTTTTAATGGCCAATCCTCACACCTTTGCAGTATTAAATTCACACTATGAAAAACAAAATTGCATTAGTAACCGGTGGTAGCCGTGGGCTTGGAAAAGATATGGCCATGGCTCTCGCCAACAAAGGAATCGATGTAGTGCTTACCTACAAGACCAATCAAATTGAAGCCGAAAAGGTAGTCGATGAAATCAGAACGAAGGGACAAAAAGCAGTATCCTTGTTTTTGGATATGTCGGATATTAAATCACTCGACTCGTTTATCACTCAACTTACCGCTGCCCTTCAATCAACTTGGAAAACAAATCAGTTTGATTACCTGATTAATAATGCCGGAATTGGTGCGACCATACCGATTGCTCAGGTAACAGAAGAAGTATTTGACAACCTGATGAACATTCACTTTAAAGGTGTTTACTTTCTTACACAAAAGTCTCTCGCGATGATGAATGATGGTGGCGGCATTGTGAATATTTCGTCAGGCACCACTCGCTTTTGTGTTCCTGGATACTCCGTGTACTCCTCTATGAAAGGAGCCATTGAAGTATTGACCCGAAATATCGCAAAGGAATTTGGTGATCGTGGTATTCGTGCCAATGTAGTAGCACCTGGTCCAGTCGAAACCGATTTTAATAGTGCCGCCATTCGCAGTAATCCGCAGATGAAAAATTTCCTCTCCACTCAAACTGCTCTCGGCCGTGTCGGGCAAGCAGATGACATTGGAAATGTTGTTGCTTTTCTTTGCACAGACGAGGCAAGATGGGTTAACGGACAACGCATTGAAGTGGCAGGAGGAATCAATTTATAAAAGAAAAATCACGCTTTTATCGTTAAGGTTAAGATCTATCCCATTGGCTAAATCTTAAATCCTTCTTTTGAGAAACTAAAACCTCAGCAGTATTATTTAATTTATTGAATCTGCAATGTTCCTATTTAATAATGTAACTCAGACCAAGTCTAAAGTATCTCGCTTGATTTTCCATGTTTGCACCATCCATTTCAGGAGTATAGTTGGTGAGACCATAAGAATAGCCAATTGAGAGTCCAACTTTCTTATAATAGTTAACCATTTCAATTCGAGGTCTGAAATCAAGATTAGGTTTACTCCTATCCATTGATCCTGTAATGTTATTGCCTGGGGATAATGCTATGTCAAACTTTTCTTTACTCGAAAGGCATGCTGCGAAATCAAAACCAAATTTAAAATCAGTATTTATATTACCTAGCAGTTCAAACCGCTTCCCAATAAAAGGATTTATATTGATGAAATTGCTTGTTAAAATAGTTTTACCTTCAACTACTGACCATGTGCCGAATGGTCCTGACACCCCATCAATTTTAACTTTACTGGATAACGACTCGTAGCATATCTGAAGCCCAAAAATAAAAGCCGATTTTGTCATGTGCTGTATTTGAGCACCAAATCCATAGGAGAAGCCGTTGTATTTTCCGTAGGGATTGTTGGTATAGCTTGGAATGGAAGCCACGTCACTAACGTTAATAAAAGAAGTCTTGGTTGCTGACTCTCCTCCAAATGAAAACAGACCGCTACCGGCCTGAATGGATATCTCTGTGCTTTGTCCGTACGAAACTGCTATAATACCAATGAGAACGAAAGTCAGGATGATTACCCTTTTTATTGAAAGTCGCATACAATTGTAGTTTAATGGTTTATTGAGTGTAGACACAATATTTCAGAAAATGGTTGGTGTCCATATATTTTTTTAGAGTTCGCTTGGTTTTTAGCACAGCTCATTGTTGTGCACAGTATACCTTGGTCAGAAATTAATTATTGGTCTTTTCCTTTTTTCATTCACGTTCCATAGTCCAATTTGAAGTCCTCTAATTTTTGTTGTCTTGTTAAACAGTCCAATTTGGACTCCCTTTAAATCATTAGTCCAGTTAGTAGCGCCAATTTGAAGTCCTTTCGTTGTTCCGTAATTAATGCTTCCCATAAGCGCCAATTGCACTCCAGTTAAATTATATGTCCAATTGAAGGCACCTATTTGGAGTCCTTTTTGAGTTTCAGTTATATTCATAAATATGGCAGCTGAAATTCCGTTTACTTGTCCCGTTACGCTACCTATTCCATAAATATTCAGTCCGTTGACTTTGCAGTCACATCCATGTCCAATGGCTGAAACATTTATTCCATTAACTCGCTCTGCATATTTTTTGGGATCAATAAGACTATGCAATGAGTCCTTTTGAGATATGGGTACATCAGGCATAAATGGTAGTAATATTCCAAAACCTAAAGCCTCAAATCTTATTCCGTTGGATGTCACATTTTCAATTTTCTTTGATGGCATGTATCCTAAAGAAAGTCCGTAGATATTGGTGTTCTTAGTATTAAAAGTCCATAAGGGCAGTCTGACTTTACTTTGTCCAAATGAATTGGTCACAAATAAAACTGAAGCTATTGTCAATCGGAGGCTCATTTTTTTTAGCATATTGTGCACAACGCCTAGCTATAAGACGTATGCCTGTAAATACCTACATCTTGGCCCGCATTGCTTCCGAAATTTAATAGCACACATGTTAAGGACCTACTATATAGCATCTGTTTTATAGCCATTGTTGTGCGTTCGTTCATACGCTCCTTATTTCGTGTCAGGTTGATCTTTTTGATAGTCAGGTCGTGTTTCATCTTGCCACGTGAAGCGATACCTCGTCTTCATAACTTCGATTTCAAAGGGTCGAGTAGTTGTGTATATATTGTCAGGATTGATAGCGAATAGAATCAGAACTACTGTAAACAGTCCAGATGCCACAAGGAGAGTAATCGTCACAAGTTTGGGTATACGGAACGACTTCACAATTTTAGATGCCATCAGGACTATGAAAAACCAAAATAAAAAATAGACAAAGATGTCAACGACAAGCTCCAGAACAAATATTTGAAGTGACATTGAAGTATGCCATCCAGGGCAAACAAATGCGAACGGAAATCCCCTCAAAATTTCGTTGTAGTCGTCAATTTCAACATACCACCTTTTCGTAAATGTCATAAACGAAATGACTGTCAGAGGTAAAACTAATTTCCATGTCAACTGTTTCACTGTATCTCCTGTCCTTTTTTATGAATGACGCGCAACGTTTATGTACGTGACGTTGTGGGTTTAAGATTAGTAAATTGTCCCACGACACCAAACGTTATTTGAAAGATAAAACTAAAAACTTAAACCGAGCCCCACAATGGCACATACATTTTGCTAGCGGTTCGTGCATTATATACAGAGGATTTTGTCATTCATGATATTTTTTCTATTCTTTAAAAATAAATCGCAGGGCATCTAAATAAGCAACAATAGGTACTGTCATGTGCATTTCGTTTGGGTAATAATTATACTTGTAATCAAGCCCAACTATCTTTTTTCCAGTAATTATTGAATCAAATTTCAATAAGCCATTATGAAAAAAAGAATTGCTACCACCTTCATTTCCGTTACAATAAAAAAGTTTCTTGTTTAATGTAGAACCACTTTTTAGTTTTTTTTCGGTCAATTTTAAAAGATATTCGTTGTCCCACCAAAAGGAAGGGCTTACTGCAATATAAGCATCAAACATATCGGGATGGGTCAACATACAATGAATAGATGAAATTCCCCCAAAGGAATGCCCGGCAAAAATTTTGTATTGTTGTGTTTTGTAATTACCGTCAATCATCGGCAATAATTCTTTTTTAATGAATTCAAAGAACAATCCATTTCCGCCACTGGATTTATACCAGGCACTTGTATCTGGTTTACCCTCGTAATCTAGTATGCTCTGCGTTGGAGTAAGGTCTCTTACACGTTTTGTATTAGGGATGCCAACTACTATTATTTTAGGCATTGCAGAAACATCTGGGCGGCTAAGATAATCGACATATTGGGAAAGAAGTTCAAAATGATTTTCACCGTCCATTAAGTATAATACCGGAAATCGTTTGTTTATATCCGATGAGTCTGATTTAGGAATATGAATATAAACCTTGCGATCTTCGTTTAAGACTGTGGAGTGAATCGTTACAACCTCGCTTGGTGTATATTTATAGGTCTCAGTACGCTGCGATTGCGCCTTAAATGCAACAAGTACAAGCAGAATCATTACCGATCGAAAGGAATATCTTACCGATTTCATTTTGTACAATTTAAATACTATGTATGTGAAAATTTGAATGACCGCTAACGCCAGTGTATAATGCGTGCCGGCAGACCAATTTAATAATAAATCATTAATTTCTGTCGGCATGAATTATACACACTGTTGTGTGTGGTATTTCTAGTTAGCATCAAATGTAATGTCAAATCTTTTTAGATAATCTTCTATCGGTTCTAATCCCATTTCCTGTCTTCTTTCATTGACAGTTTCTGGCTCTTCTAAATCATACAATTTGCCATTTTTAATTTGGCTTCCAAATATTTGAGGGTTACCCTCGTCCATTAGAATTCTATCTTTCATTAAAGCGTATTGCTCTTTCCTTAAGTCGCCATTTTTGACAGCTTTTTCAATAAGAGGAAAATACTTTATTCTATATTTATTTTCTGTATGTTGCAATCCCAGCCAGATTGCATCCATTTGTTCTTGATTTACTTCATTTAAGGTCGGCATTCCGCATTTTTCAATTATACTTATGATCAATTCTTGATTCCTATGGTCTTCTTTTGCATACTTAATTAGATTATTCTCTCGTCTTATTTTTTGGTCACTTATATAGACTTCACTAAGTATTTCGCTTTTCTTATTGCAGTCAACCTCAACATAGTCCACAGAACCAACGTAAACAAATTTATCTCTGTTGATAAATAAGAATATCGATACTATCAATAATAGAGATATAAAAATAATGAGGAACACTTTAGCCTTTTTCATTTGTTGTTAGTTTTTACTTATATCACACACAACGTTTGTGTATGCGCAGTTTAAATTTACCTTTAAAAATTATTAATCCAATTTAAATTGGGCATACACATTGTTAGCGGTAGTGCTTATTTCGCTGTCGTTTTCATTTCGTTTGCAATGCATTCCTGCTATTCCAGCAAATTCTTTTTAAGATAAATCATATCAATAAGTTGTATATCTCCTTCGAAAATAGGATGGTCATAATTGTCTGTAAAGAAATTCTCAACTCGATATGCCTCTTCAAATCCACAAATTTTATAAAAGGACAATATTTTCGGTGTTTCGCCTGTCCCGACAAGCATAGTTTTGTAGTCGTTTTTATAAAAATCGAAAATGAAATTTAGCAATGCTCTCCCGTACCCTTTACTGTGATCTTTCTCGTATGTCGCTATGTTTTTCAACTCGCAGATTTCGCTATTAATAGGCACAACAACGCAAACACTTTTCAAATCATCGTCATATAAAGCGAACAAGTCTCCAGTAGGCAAATACTTGTCAATCATATTTTCCTGCTCGTCTGCCAACAACAATAAGTCAAGAAACTGTTTCTTATTATCTATTATCTTTTCTATCCGCACCCTATCGCTCTTGTTTCCCAATTTATCAAGTTGTACTTCCATTCGTGTTGTCCTACATTACCGCTAACGTTTATGCATGTGACGTTGCTGGTCTTTGAAAGACTAAACTGTCCCACACAACCACGTGTTGTTTGAAAACTAAAACTACAAACTTAAACTGAACCCAGCAATGTAACATACATGTTGTTGTACGCTGCTTTTTTCCACTCATCGAGAACCTTAAAATTGCAATGGTGGTCCAACTACTTTCATGTCGTGGTCAGCAAATATTTTAGCCCCTTGTTCGGGTGTTGGTGGAGATGTTATATTGCTTAATGCCCTAAAATAATCTTCCATTTTTCCTGATGGCTGAAAAAGGAAAAACATTTTTCCGTTTTCTGTTAGCTGCGCAAAAGCATGAGGAACTGCTCGTGGTAAAAAAATAGTGTCGCCAGCTTTTAAAGTATGCTTGTCGTTACCAACTTGAAAAAGATACTGCCCTTGAACGATAAAAAATATTTCATCTTGATGCGAATGAACATGTAAAGGTGGCCCACCTTTTTCATTTCCAGTATATTCAAAAACAGTCAAATCTCCGTTTGTGTCCTTTTGTGAAACCTTGATGTCGTTAAGGCTTTTGCCGCCAATTAACGTTTTCTCGTTAAATCTACTTTCTGATGCTTTTACTACAAAGCCTCTGTTTGTTCGCTTTGTTTCTCGTGCTTGAACATTTTGTCCAATCAAAAGGGCCGGTATGGCCGCTGCCGTTGCTGATAAAAATTTCTTTCTTTTCATTGTTGTATTTGTCTAAATTATAAAAACAAATATCAATGAAGTAGAAAGTGTTTCGGTGGTATAAAAGCGACATTTTAGTAGGTGTCATATTCCCCTAATAGTCTTTCAGGCGATTCAAGGTCATGAAATTCGGTAGGCAATTTTTGAGTAAATTTTTGATATTCTTTTGAAAGATGTTGGTAATCGTAATACCCACAATTAATCGCTATTGTAAGCCAATCTAAATGCGGAAACTTATTTTTCATTCTAAAAGCTTTTTCAAAACGAACAACTTTACCGAAATACCTGGGCGATACTCCCATACGTTCTATAAATTTTCTTTCATATTGCCTTAAACTTAAACATGATTCTTTTGCAAGCCATTCAACATTTAATATTTTATCTGCTTTAAAAATCAAATTGTTTACATAGTCTAACCTGTGAAATTCTTTTACTCCTTTATTTATTTGTTTCAATAAAAATGATTCTACCACTACAACCATTTCTTTAAAATTGGTTGCATCGTTCAATTTATCGTTTACCTCTTTAATTTCCTTTGCAAAAATAGTTTCAGCATCAAAGTAGCAATTGTTTAGTTGCTGAGAAGGAATACCCGTTAAACGATACAATCCGCTTGGGCTAAAAACAACTTGAAATACCAAAAAATCTTTGCCCACAAATCTATTAGTAACTTCACTTTGTTGTCCAATTAAAACAGTATTCAAGTTTTTAATTTTTGCCCCATTGTTCACATACTCAACTGTTTCAGTATCTCGTGGGTAAAAGCTTAAGCAGTGCTCTGGTCTTGGTGGGTATGGCTTGAAAGGAATTTTTGTGATATCGTTAAAAACAAAATGCACTACCCTGTACACCCTAACAAATTCAGTCAAATTGAGGCTTGGAGTAAATTCGGAAAGTACCATAACAATTAATCCTTGTTGTTAATAGGTGCATCGACAAAGTGGCGTACAACGTTTATGTTTATGACGGCTTGGGTTGTCGAAGCGCATCACTGTGCCACGTTGCTGAACGAAATTAAGAAAACAAAACTTCAAACCTACACATCGCCCCAAGCTGGCATAAACATTTTGTTGTGGGCTGTTTGGCTTCAGTATATCCATATTATTGTGTCCATAAGAGATTCTCTATTTGTCACTAAAGAGTCAATGCTTTTTATCTCTTGTCTCGTCCTTAAATTGTGTTCATTACTTATTCGGAGAATTTCATCACGTAGTAAGGAGTCAGGATTTCTTAGGTAGTCGTCCAATAGTCGGTTTGCTAAGATCATGTATGCTTGGTCTTCCAAGTCCTTATTGTAAACATAGTGTCCAACATACAGAAATTTCTTTCCCTTGATGTATTGGTCGTATTTAATCTCATGACTTTGATGCTTTAAAGTCTTTTTGTATTTAAGATCTGAAAAGAATGCAATTAGTCCCAAGGAACAGAGACTAACTATTATTGTCGCTGTGACTATCAATTTTGTCCGTCTTTTCACTCTGTTGTAGTTGTCTATTGAGAATGTGGTCACCGTCCGCCAAATGGCCCACAACGCCTAGCTATAAGACGTATGCGTGTAAATACCTACATCTTTGTCCCGCGTTGCTGACGAAATTTAATAGCACACACTTTAAGAACCTACAATAAAGCATATGTATTATAGCTAAGCGTTAGCGGCAATTGTGTTTACCACTACTCTTTGATCTCTATGTTTTTCAGTCGTCCGTAGTCCATTGCTCCAAATCATCGACTGGCTGAGGAAGTCGTCCTTCAAGCCATTTCATTAAAGTCCCAGGCATGAATTCCTTGTCCTTTGTCTCAATGACCCACGATAAAAAATCCTTCGGTCCGCCATTCATGTATGGAGCAGGGGAAACCGGATAAAAAACTGTTGGAAGTCTCTCGTTGATGGAAAGATAATTAACTACACAACCCAATTCCTGAATGGCATACCATGCTAAATCATGATCAATGTCTATTTGAAATTTCACCCACCAAAGTCCGTCATCATCTGCTCCAGTCGCAATAGGTGTCACAATTGATGGTACTTTCTCCAAGTAATCGGTCAGAGTCTTGAATGCTCTTTCGTCCATTTCTAAATACTTTATTTCAGTTGTCCTTTCTTTTGCTGACTCTTTTCCAAAACACAATTGCCGCTAACGTTTGTGCATGAGCAGTGGCGGGAATTCGAAGCGCTTCACTGTCCCACGACACCAAACGCAATTTGAAAAACTAAATTACAAATTTACACTGAACCCCGCCATTGTTTATGCACTGTGTTAGCGGCTGCTTTCTTTCGTTAGTAGTCCGAACGAATATTTCCATTTTTCATCCAGTGTTCGTAAATATCTTTATTTCTTCCAGTCAATAGTTGCCTTGCAATATCGTCACACTTCTTATTTGCATAAAGTCCCTCGTAAATACCAACAACAAGCAAATTATCAATGCTGCCGTCTTGTCTGTCACCAAGCAGATTAAAAAACTGAAAACATTTCTTGGTGAAGTCAGAGACTTGGTCGCAAGCAACAATATTGTCGAAAAGTTTAATACTCAATTCTCCATAAACATTATAAAGTAGTTCGTCATTCGAATGGTCTGCCAGTTTGCTAAACTCAGGAACGTTGTCATAAAGTTCTTTGACTAAAGGGTCTTTGAAAGTTTCAAGTTCTCCGGTTGATTTGTTTAACGATACTAATTGTCCGTAGCAATGGCAATTCGTCAAACTTGTCTCGACAATGTTGGCATTTTTAAATTCAGCACTCTCGAGAGAACAGTTTTCAAAGGTTGTCTTTGTCAAGTTGCAATGTGAAAAGTCAGAACCTTTTAAATTACAGTTAACAAACTTTGCGTTTGCCAAGTCCGTTTGGGAAAAGTCAATGGAGAAGCAACAATTGTCAAATGTCGTGTTTGTAAGTATTTGGCGAGTCAATTTTTCACCCTTGTCAAAGTCAAGGTTAATAAAATATCGATGTCCAGTCTTATACTTTTCTATGATGTACTGTATGTCAGTTGTTGTCGTCATAAAGTTGCCGGTAACGTTTAGCTATAAGACGTATGCGTATAAATCCCTACATCTTTGTCCTACGTTGCTGCCGAAATTTAAGAGCACACATTTTAATAACCTACGATATAGCATATGTTTTATAGCTTGTGTTGGCGGCAGTTAAACTTCGTCAGCCGAGAAGTCTTTTGGTATCCATTGTCCAGAAGTCTTTCCGTCTGAATACCTTGTATAACAACCCATTTCATATAAGAAGTCCGCGGGTTCAGTAACAGTTTTGTCAAGAAACTCATCAAAGTCCTCTCCCAAAATTGTATCGTCTCCTCCGTCATGATCAGAATAGTAAACTTTGCCGTCAAGTAACACAAAGTAATTTCCAGATTGCGATATTGTTCCAAAAGCAACTCCATCTTTTTGAAAATCGTAAAGTTCTTCTTCTTCAAAGTCGGAAAACGATTCCTTCCATTCTTCATTCAATTCGCTCAATTGGTCAATTGGATAAATCTCTATTCCAGACGTATCACCATTGCAATAAAGTTTGAGACCGTTGGCTGTCTTGTAAAAACTAACTATTTGGCCATTGTTGTCAGGAATCAATTTCTTCAAAAAAGAAATATCTTTTTCAGTAGCTGGTCCATTTATCTCATGGTGAATCTCGACAACAAGATCTAGTTTTTCTTTTTCGTCACCACTTTTGTAACAACTAAACTTTTGATTATCTCTCTTAATCGCGTTGAAAAAATCGTTCATAAATTATTGTTTGAATCGTTGTCCTTTATTGCCGCCAACGCCTAGCTATAAGACGTATGCGTGTAAATACCTACATCTTTGTCCCGCATTGCTGCCGAAATTTAACAGCACACACTTTAAGAACCTACGATATAGCATATGTTTTATAGCCAATGTTAGCTGCCGTTTTTCTTCCACTTCTTATATCTGTATTTTTCTCTCTCCGTCACTCGTCCGTCCTTGTCTTTATAAATTGTTTTGAAAGGCAGTCCGTGCTTATAATAGAAGTTTACAGTTCCAAGAAAATTATTGTTGTAGTCTATGGTAGTTGTCTTTATGATTTGACCTCTGTCGTTGTACTCAAAGTCATAAACCTTGTCCTTTGTAAGTGACCTTGTTTTTAATTTGTTTTTATACTCAGCGGTTAGTCTACCCTTAGAGTACTTCTTTAAAACATTGCTTTTGTTGATTAAATAGTCAATTGTATCTAGGTCAGAATTTAACACCAGTTCAAGAACATTACTTTTATAAATAAATTGTGTACAGCTGTCAAGTCCGTATTCCAAGTCATTTCCGTATTTATGAAGTTCACACTCCGATTCAAGTTGTCCATCTTCTCTATAATTGTATTCCGATTTTTCCCAAAGCTTATCTTCAATCCAAAGCCATTCATCTGAGATTAACTGTCGCTTGGCATCATAGTGATAGTAAATCTCCCAACCATCTGACTTATCCCTGTCGTAGTATTCTCTTTCCCTTATCAGGTTACCAGATTTGTCAAAGAATTGAATTTTCTCAATAAATCTAAATCTGAGAAACGATATTTTAAAGTCAGTTGACTTCAATTTACATTCCTTGATATTTCTTTGGTCGTACAGATAATGAAATGAATTATCCTCTATGAAATAGTCTGATTGCTGTCCTCTAACGACCAGTGATATGATTGTCAGTGTAACTGCACAAATTAATCGAAGAAACCTCATTGTCCAATTATAAAGTTGTTGTCCGTCCGAAATTGCGGTCGGTTCTCACAATGGATGCAGAAGTCCTACGATTTCCATAAGTCAACTATGATTTAATTTGAAAAATGGCAGCTAACGCTTAGCTATAAGACGTATGCGTGTAAATACCTACATCTTTGTCCCGCGTTGCTAACGAAATTTAATAGCACACATGTTAAGAACCTACAATACAGCATATGTTTTATAGCTATTGTTGGCGGTAGTTGCATTTCATCGGTAATGTCTCAATCGTATGATTTTTCTACTTTCGGCTTCAAAGATAATCTCAAACGTCCCCCCATCGTAACCTTCAGGCAGTGTACCCATCATAATCCAGTACCCATCAATATTATATAGTTCGTAGGGTCTTTGGTCCTTAATTTTTTCCTCTCCGAATATCTTGAATAAAAGTGGCTCTGCCAATCGTGTCGCAGCTTCTCGGTCGTGAATAGGTTCACCTTTATCAAATTTATATGCAACAATATCAACGGTATCTGCAAGTGCCTCGACTAAAGACTGTCGCGCATGCTCCTCGCCCAGCATACTATGTCTGCATGAGAACATTGTCACAAGTCCGAGAATAATGATATAAAATCTCATTGATAAATTTGTCCAAATGCAATTACCGCCAACGCCTAGCTATAAGACGTATGCGTGTAGATACCTACATCTTTATCCCACGTTGCTACCGAAATTTAATAGCACACATGTTAAGAACCTACAATAAAGCATATGTATTATAGCTGTTGTTGTGTGCAGTTGTCCCTACGCAAATCTTTCGAGTCGTCCGTCCGTGATTTCAAATTTGTCAAAGTCGAATTTTTCCAATAAGTCCCACTTCTCTTTCCCTTTAACTTTTTTAATTGGCTTTATCTTCTCACCGTGGCAATATGTTTCTAAAAGAACAATTTTTCCACTGTTACTTTTTCCTTCAACAATTTCAAAGTCCGAGTTTGGAAATTTCTTGCTGGCATAAAAGTCCTGTCCACCGAAGCTTAATATCTTGTCGGCCTGAATCTGAAATAAATAATACACACCTTCGTCCTCTTCCTCTACAAGTTCATAATACTCATTCGTCTTTACTTGAATTGATGTCACCAGATTTTTTGCTTTAAGGTCTTCAATTCCTTTTAATTCTCTGTCAAAAGGTAACTTACTGTCAAAGTAACTCCAAAGTCCAATTGCAATGAAGATTAAAACAGTTACGACCAATAAGATCCAAAGTCCGCGGTCGACATAAAAACTTGCAATTATCCCAACGACTAAAGAAGTAAGAGTCCAGAAGATGACAAATTTCATCAGTCGAGATTTTCTTTTCCCAATGTCCTTTACTCTTTTCTCAAGAGTTTTAATTTCTTGTCCGCTTAATTGTCTCTCTATTTTCAACGGTAAATTTTTTTTAGGGCAATTGCACACAACGCCTAGCTATAAGACGTATGCGTGTAAATACCTACATCTTTGTCCCGCGTTGCTGACGAAATTTAATAGCACACACTTTAAGAACCTACGATATAGCATATGTATTATAGCTGATGTTGTGGGCTGTAGTTTTTTTAGCCACTCCTTTTTTCAATCAATTATATCGTCCACTATTGTTGCAGCTAATCCCACAACGAGTCCAAACCAGAATATTCTTACTCCCCAACGTCCCCAGTCCTTCTGAATTAGCATAAAGTCGTCAACAGAGTCAATATTGCTTTTCTCAAACGCAAGTCGATTTCCGTTGTATCCCAGATAAAATATCACAGCAATATTCACAAACGGTATGAACCACAAGATCGCCCATTTCTCCAGTTTGTTAGCTAATGTCCAAACTGGAGCAAGAAGAAAAGCCCCCCAATTCCACTTTCTTAATTTTTCTTTGTCGTTTGATTTATTCTCAACATTGTCTTTGTCAGTCAGTTCAAATTTTAAATTTCTTTGTTCTGCTTCTTCGTTTGCTAATTCAAAAATGTCCGAACTAGATTCATTACTAGTCTTTTGCAACAAGTCAATGAGTTTGTCGTCCGTTAGTTCCTTAATTTTTCTCTGAAAGAATTCTTTATCCATACTGTCCAAAAAACTATTGCCCACAACGCCTAGCTATAAGACGTATGCGTGTAAATACCTACATCTTTGTCCAGCGTTGCTAGCGAAATTTACCAGCACACACTTTAAGAACCTACAATACAGCATATGTTTTATAGCTTTTGTTGGGCGCTGTAGTTTCTACATCAACTCTTTCATTTGGGTTAGTCCCTCAAGGACACCTTTGAAATAGTCACCTTGCTTGAGGAATGGAATAATTACACTGTTCAATTTTGTGCATTCCTCGTCCGTAAGGTATTTCCTTGCAGCATCACTTGTTGCAATTCTAATTTTTCTCTTTGAGTCGCTTACAACAATCAGAACTGAGCCTTTGTCAAAGTTGTAAATACTTCCCCATTCGGTCCGATTCTTCTTTGAAAACTCTTCAATTGATTCGTACGGGTAAAAATCATCGACCGTAACCAAGTGCACATAGATATTTTTCTCTTCTCCTATGACTGTCAGTATCTTCTTTAGCGAATCAATTTCCGTTTTAGTGAATTTTTCCTCTAAGTCTAAAACACGCACGCCCCTTGCAATGGAGGGACTACTTAAGTATCCCGGGCATGTTCTTTTTAATTCGCGTTGAAGTCGATAATAAAAATTACTCGCTTCTTGTTCATACTTTTCTCCCTTAGTGTTTTTAACCAGTTCGGGAATATGCATTTCAACTTGTTTGAAAACAATATCTAATTGTCCTTTAAAGTCGTCCTTGTCCTTAAGTTTTTGAATTTCAGCACAAGTCTCTTTTACGAAAGTAGTATCCTGTCCGAAAAGACAAGTGTTAAAAAGTATAAGAAGAATGGTTACTCGAATCATCTTTGAAACTATTGCGCCCAACGTTTATGTATGTGACGTTGTGGGTCTAAGATTAGCAAATTGTCCCATAACACAGAACGTTGCTTGAAAGATAAAACTAAAAACTTATACTGAGCCCCACAATGGCACATACATGTTGTTGGCAGTAGTGCCGCTATGCAGTCACTTTTTTCTTAGTCGTCAATTTCGTCTTTGACTTCTGCGCAGTCACTTTCTGTTTGGCTTTTCTGCTTTTTATGATGTCACTTATTCTCTTCTCCTCTTCTTTAGTCAACGGTCCTGAACCGCCAATAAAGTCCACGTCCAATTCTTTCCTTCTTGTCTTCATAGTTCAATATTTTTAAAATACTTGTTCATAAGTCGCAAGGCTGATGCGGTCTCAATAATCATCACACGGCCACCGGCATGGAATGCTCCTAAAGTCTCAGTATAATGATTAATTAATTGTGTTTTCGAAATGAATGACACATTTCCTTCAAACCCTCTTTGAAATGAAAGTCTGCAGGCGAAAGCTATCAGGTTCCCAGGAACTCCAGAATAAACCTTATCTCTACCTTTATTAAATGGAGCACTTTCAACTAAGTGCATGTAAACATGATCAAGTTTGATTTCAAGACTCACTAGTCCTTGAATTATGTTAGCGTTCTCTGCGATTGTAAGCTTATATACTTCTCTCTCAGGCTGGCCAAGTTCATATTTCCAGTCGAAAACCCAGCCATTCTTCTTTGCAACAGTCTTAAGGTCAGCCTTGGTCAGATGAATTATATTGGTTGTAAAGCTGTCGCCTGTTATTGTATTCTCAATGGAATTTGTCAGCTTGTCAATTACAAAATCAAGTCCCTTTGTCGTCCGTTTTTTCACCCCACAATTTACAAATTATTGTCGACTTTTTTAGGTAGGATATTGTCCAGAGGCATTACTGCCAACGTTTGTGCATAAGCAGTGGCGGGAATTCGAAGCCCGTCACTGTCCCACGACACCAAACGTATTTTGAAAAACTAAACTACAAATTTACACTGAACCCCGCCATTGATTATGCACTTTGTTGGGCGCTGTGGCTTTTCCACTTTCATTTAGTGTCGTCTTCTATCATTGGCCAAGGACAACAATTTACAGTGTCCTTTTTCAGTCCTTTTTTCAGATTGCCATTGTCCCACTTTACCTCGTAATATGAATATCGCTCAAATAGAAGGTTGTAAGCAGAGTTGTGTAGTCCAATTTTTTTCAAGTAGTCAAAATTCTCTAAAGCTTGAGTGTCTGACTCGGGCCATTCTGTCCTGATTCTTATTAAGTTTAGAATCGTGTCGTTTACAATATTTTCCTTTATCATCTGTCTCTTGTTCTCAAACAGTTCGGCCTGTATCTCTTTTAATACTTCATAAACTGTCGTGTCATTTTTCTCATTTTTTCGTCTCAACCAAAATTCCTTGTAGTATTTTGGTGCTGATTCTAAATCAGGATATGTTATTAATAAACTGTCAATAATGTTTTTGCACGGTTTGCTCACCATGTCATCTAGTCCAGTGTAGGAACAATAGCCTGAACTCAAGTCTGAGTCTTTGAATAATTTTGTGTAGCCGTACTTTTTTAATGTCTCGTGAATTGTCCTGATGTTCTTAGGATTTCTTAGCCACTCGTCAAACGTAAACCTGTCGTTATAGGGGTCGTAAAAACTTAATTTTTTCTCAACGTAATAAGAATTGTCCACCGTTTCATTAGGTGTCCCACATGATATAAGAATTAAAAGTCCTACGTTAATTAGTTGTCTCATTTTGTCCGAGGCCATGGCGCCCAACGCTAGTATATAAAACGTATGCGTTTTAAAACCTACATCTTTGTCCCGCGTTGCTGACGAAATTTAACAGCACGCACTTTAATAACCTACAATACAGCATATGTTTTATATACATTGTTGGGCGCAGTGAAATCTCTCAACTCTTGAATTGTCCCATTATTATTTGGTCGTAGTCGTACCCTTGGTCATCAGGAAAAAGTCCTTTAGTGTCTGGGTAAATAAGTTGCAGGTATCTGTAGTCCTCGTCTTTATAGAATCTAATGCTTGAAAGAACGTAGTCAGATAACTTGTCTGTCGTTATTTCTATTAGGTAAACCGGAAATCTGTCGGTCAAGTCATCTATTCTCTTGTCCACAGGAATCAAGTCCGTGTCTTTGAATTTATTCACGTAGGCCTCAATAAGTCCATGTGATAAGTTTTGTGGTAAAGAAGAAATGAAAATCTCTGGTATCCCAAAAGTCTTGTAAACACCAGTCGAATAACAAAATGATGGAGTCTTGTCGGCAAACACAAAAGTCACATGATAACCGTGCTTTTTTATATTTTCGTCAACCTTGTCGTGATATTTTTTTATCTGCTCGTCAGTCATCTCTGTCCATCATTATTTCATTGCGCCCAACGCTTGGGTTTATGAAGTGGCGGGAGTTTGAAAAACTAAATTGTCCGCCACAGCCGAACGTTGTTTGAAAGATAAAACTTAAATCTTAAAATACACCCCGCCATTTCATAAACCCGTTGTTGTGCGAAGTTATTTCAACTCCGATATTCGTTCTTTCAGATAGTCACCCAAAAGCTTCTCAGTGTTTTCTGTGTCCGCGAGATTATAGTATTTATTGTCTAACTCGTCCAGTTTACCTTCAATAATCAAGTCGGTCTTGTATTTTCTTTTAATTACCAATTCTTTAAAGTCCGCATTCCTTTTTCCGTCTGGGTTAATTAACTCCAAACTTTCTTTTAACAAGTCATGAGTCATTGTTGCCTTGATCTCTTTCAGAGCATCTAGTGTCTCATATGCAAATTGTCCATATGAATTGTCATAGTATTGGATAAATCCACCGTTCAGCACTTGCATGTTCAATATGCCAATCAAATAGGTCGTCTTGGTCGGCCCTTGCAATTTATCAACAGCAGCTGTCAATTGAGTCGGTTGAGTCCAGTCCGTTACATTGTCAAGAATATATTTCCCGGCTATGTCAGTGTAGACAAAGTCAATTAACTCGTGATTCTCTAATGTTGATAAATCTTCCATGAAATAATTTCGCACAACGTTTAGCTATAAGACGTATGCGTGTAAATACCTACATCTTTGTCGCACGTTGCTGACGAAATTTACTAGCACACACGTTAAGACCTACAATACAGCATATGTTTTATAGCTTGTGTTAGCGGTAGTTTACACTCCATCTCTAATTGTTTGAATCCCCAATGCCTTTAATTTGATTTCAAACTCGTCAATTTTCTCTTTTGCTGTCTCGATCCTAAAGCTTTCAGCTTGGTCCGTAGTTACTATATTTAAATGCGCTCCCTTGGCCCTGATAAATTTAATCTCCTTCACTTTAGAAAGTTGGAATCGCTCTTCAGCAAATGAAAAAGGGAAAAGAGGTCGTCTAATAATCAATTCAGTGTCCGTCAAGAGAAATGTTTTTATTTTCCGAACAAACTGAATTGTTCCAATCATTATTAATCCCGACCCCATAATTACTAATGTAGTGCTGGTTGGCTGTCTCGAAACCATAATGATCCCAACACCAATTTCCAATACAGCGTCAAGTAAAAAGGGAATGTTTCTTACCAGGTCAATCTTAATTTCTAAATCTCTCATCTTACTCAAATTACCGCTAACATTAGGATACCCGCAACTCCGTTGCGGGTATCCCGCTTTTTACCGGAGTAACCGCAACTCAATTGCGGCTATTTCGCGTTTAGGAGCAGTCTTTTTTCATCTCAACTTTCCTTCAACAAAATTACGCATTTCCTAATGTCGTCCTCAATGCTATGCATTCAAGCCTATATATCCAAATCATCAAGCGGGCTTTTTATACCTAGAAAGGCCTTGCTTGTCACATGCGTATAAACCTCCGTGGTCTTGCTGCTGCTATGCCCCAGAAAAGATTGAATGTAACGTAGGTCGGTCCCGTTTTCCAATAGATGAGTAGCAAAACTATGTCGCAGGGTGTGTACACTAACCCGCTTTCTAATCTTAACGCTTTTAACAGCCTGCTTTATAATAGACTGTACACTTCGTTCACTGTAAGCCCCGCCATCACTGCCCTCAATCAAAAAATCCTTTGGCTTGTATTCCATATAGTAATCGCGAAGCAATGGTAAAAGCTTTTCAGACAGTAGCGTATATCGGTCTTTTTTTCCTTTGGCCGCCCGTATAAACAATTGCATCCTGTTACTATCAACATCTTTAACACGCAAATTCAACAACTCACTCACTCGCAAACCAGCACTATAGCAAAGCATCATAATCGTTTTATGCTTCAGGTTAGTGCATGATTTTATCATAGCCTGAACTTCTTCAACAGAAAGTACCGTTGGCAGCTTCTGCTCTTTTAAGGGGCGCTCAAGTTTATAAAACGTTCTGGATCCGCCTTTTACTTTTTCGTAATAGAATTTGATGGCATTGATGGCCTGATTCTGATAACTGGATGAAATCCCGCGCTCTTTAACCAGGTAGTGAATGTAAACTACAATTTCTTCCTCTGAAATCTCATCAATCGGTCGCGATGGATAAAAGTTAATAAACTCTTCAAATAATTGCGTGTAACTTCCAATAGTGTTCGCTGAGTACCGCATCGTTTCCAGTTTTTGTAACATAATATCAGGGCATACACGATAATTCGATATCTCAAATGCGTTGGGTCGTGGCTTTAAAGGTCGATGCAGTTTTTCTTCTTCCCAGATCAGTTCAAGCTTGTGCAGAGCACAGAAGTCCTCCAAAGCTTTCTTTTGTTTTTGCTCAAGTGCAGCACTCCACACTCTGTTCGCATGGTCATAGTGAGCGTAAGGAAAATGCTTCACTATTTGAGAGAACATTTCATCATACCCCGCAACAATCCGATACCGTCCTGGCAGGTACTGTATCACCCGTACCTTCCCTTGTTCAGACTTTGCAGTTTTATATTTCGTTTTATCATTTTGATTCAATGGAGTCCTGCTTTCCTCCAGCGCAGTCATTTCCGGAAAGGCCCGTTTCAATCTCTCAAAAATTAAATTACTCGCATCAAAGTGCCACGCCTTCTCACGCCTGCTCCACCGACAAGGCCCAATCCCCCGAAGCACCTCAATAATTTCAGTAGTATAAGCAAAGCGAACAAACAACCGCTTCACCCCATCGTGTTTCTTAGCATAATAAATCATAACAACGTGAATAAAAGTGTCCAACAACCCTCAACGAAAATAATCAATCCCCACAACTTCTAACGTTAAACCTTCAACCATAAAGAGCGCATCAAAATTTGGAATGTCTTTATTGTAAGGTGTGGGTTCAAATAAAATCGGTGCGTCAGTTTTTGTTTTTCTGGCGTCAACGGAGTGAACGGTGGTCTCCTGCGGACGGTTAGGTCGATTCCGAAGATTGTCAGTATGAATTCGCGGACGGTACGGTGCTTACCGCGCAGTGATCAGTCGAATTCGTGGAATGAACGGACTAATTTGTGGAAGCTACGGTTGATTTAGCGGACGGTTCGTACAACCTCATAAATGTACAGTGCTCTCCTGCGGACTAACTGGTCAATTTCGCGGAAGAATTACGCGCACATGCTAACGGTTAGTGCATACATGCGGAAGAATTACGCTCACCTGTTAACGGTCAGTGCATATATGCGGAAGGCTTAGGCAAAATTGTTCTTCGCCAGTGCATACCTGCGGAGTAATTGAACCATCTCGTTATTAACCGATGCGTACTCATGGAATATTTATCCACCGCTGTAATTTCCCTGCGCATTCCTGTTAAGAAATTCTACTCCCCTGTTTCGGGTTAATGGCTTCCTGTTACCAGTTTCCCGGAAGTTACCAATGCCTCTCCTCAACAGATTACCGGGCATGGCAACAGGCTACTAATTTTGATTTCATGAAACCAAAACAACCCTAAAATCAAAATAATATTGCGTTTTCAATCGATACCGGTTCATTTTTAAACCATCATTCGATAATTTTTATACTTTTTATATTGCAAGAGGTTCCAACCCTGTTAATTTCGCCTCACAACTAAACTACCAGACTACCAGAATGAAAATTTTACTCAGATGCACACTACTATTGTGTGCGCTTACACTCCTTCCTGCAGCCAGTGCACTGGCAGCAGATGCACCCGTTCTCGATACCGGTGCCACAGCGTGGATGCTTACCTCCACCGCCTTTGTTCTTCTTATGGTTCCCGGACTGGCCATGTTTTATGGCGGATTAGTCCGCAGTAAAAACGTACTCGGCACCATGATGCATAGCTTCTCCGCCATGGGCGTGATGACGGTGCTCTGGGTAGTCTGCGGATACGCCATGGCCTTCGGCCCCAACGTACTGGGTGGCTGGTTCGGCTGGAGCAGCGATTACTTCATGCTCTCCGGCATTGACGAAACCATTATGGCAGGCGGTATCCCCGAATACATTTTCTCTATGTTCCAGGCAAAATTTGCCATCATCACTCCCGCGCTCATTGCAGGCGCTTTCGCGGAAAGAGTTTCCTTCAAAGGATATTGTTTCTTCATCGCCCTTTGGGGAATATTAATTTATAATCCGCTGTGCCATTGGGTATGGGCTTCCGATGGATTCCTGTTTAACCTCGGTGCACGAGGAGCCATCGACTTTGCCGGAGGAACAGTTGTTCATATCTCTGCCGGTGTTAGCGGATTAGTAGCAGCACTTTTTCTGGGTGGAAGAAAAGGTCACAAACATTTACAAATGCGTCCCAACAATTTAGTAATGACCTTAACCGGTGCAGGTTTACTTTGGGTAGGATGGTTTGGATTCAACGCAGGCTCTAGCCTTTCAAGCGGATTGAGTTCAGCACAAGCCCTTACGGTTACACAAATCGCGGCAGCAGCAGGTGCTATGGCATGGGTAATCATCGAAGGCATCCACCGAGGCAAAGCTACAGCCCTTGGTTTTGCTTCTGGAATTTTAGCTGGTCTTGTAGCCATAACACCCGCTGCCGGTGTTGTGAAGCCAGGCGGTGCATTAATCCTCGGTGCATTAGCAACTGGAATATGTTACCTCGCTATTATGGCAAAAAACAAATTAGGATATGATGATACGTTGGATGCCTTCGGTATTCACGGCATTGGAGGAATTGTTGGCGCTATCTTCTTAGTGTTTTTCATTCGCGAAAGCTGGATGACAGAAGCAGCAACCCTGGCGGGAGGATCATGGACGGTATGGCAACAACTTGGCGTACAGGCAACCGCTGTTTTAATAGCAGTCGGATATGCAGCCCTGGGCACATGGATTATTCTGTTTGTTTTGAATAAATTTATAAAGATTCGTTCCACCGATGAAGCCGAAATGCGCGGCCTCGACAACCACTACCACGGTGAAAGAGGATACGGAATGATTAATCCACACTAAAAAACAACAGACATGAAATTCATAGTAGCCATTATAAGAGAAAACCAACTCGATCAGGTGCGCGAAGCCCTCATCGATGCAGGCGTATCCCGCATAACCGTAGGCAACGTCTCCGGCCACGGGCGCCAAACCACAAGCGAAGAAATTTACAGAGGCCAGGTACTAGTACCCAACCTAACGGCCAACGTCCGTTTAGAGATTGCCGTCAACGATGACTTCGTAGACAAAGCCTGCAACGCCATCATCAACGCCACGAAGGCTAACGAAGACGGCTTAGTCGGAAGCGGCAAGATCTTTATTCTTCCATTAGAAGAAGTGATCCGCCTACGTACAGGCGAACGCGGGTCAAGCGCGATCTAGGGAAGAGGTTAAAAGTTAATTGTTAATGGTATGATTCCATACGATTTCAAGTAACTACAACAGACCTAATATTGATCACTTAAGATCAATCCTGCAAACACAATAAAAAAAACTCATCTCGCCACAAGCGAGATGAGTTAACCAAACACAAAAGCCCCAACTGCACCAAGCAGTTGGGTCTTTTGTATTTTAAATGCGCGCGCACGCTTTGTCTATGAAATACAATCGATCCTCCGCGCATCTGCACCGAAAAACCATTAAAACAAAAACTCATCTCGCCACAAGCGAGATGAGTTAATCAAAACAAAATGCCCAACTGCGCGAAGCAGTTGGGGCTTTTGTATTTTAAAGGCGCGTGCACGCTTTGTCTATGAAATACAATCGATCCTCCGCGCATCTGCACCGAACGAACATCAAAGCAACCCCACTTCATCAATTCTCAAATCTCAGAAAGTAACGATAACCAATCTGACACTGATCAAACAAAACCAATCTCGCTGACACCACAAGTTCAAAAAACTCACCTCGCCACAAGCGAGATGAGTTAATCAAATACAAAATACCCAACTGCGCGAAGCAGTTGGGCATTTTGTATTTTAAAGGCGCGCACGCTTTGTCTATGAAATACAATCGATCCTCCGCGCATCTGCACCCAACGAACATCAAAGCAACCAAACTTCATCAATTCTCAAATCTCAGAAAGTAACGATAACCAATCTGACACTGATCAAACAAAACCAATCTCGCTGACACAAAAAAACTCATACCGCCCGTGGCGGTATGAGTTAACCCAAGCATAAAAGGCTCGACCGCCAGAAGCGGTCGAGCCTTTTATGCTTTTAAATACGCGAGCACGCTTTATCCATGAAATGCAATAGTCCAGTCGCGTATCTGCACCAAACGAGCTCGAAGCGAGCGCTCTTTCCAGTACGCACCTTCTAACAACAACACAGGATTCGTAACAATAGATAACAAAAAAAGCCTCGTACATGTACGAGGCTTTTTAGCAATGGTAATGAAGATATTTTAGTTGGCTAAACGAACGTTAACCGCGTTCCATCCTTTTTTTCCTTCTTTCAGTTCGAAAGTTACTTCATCATTTTCGTGGATCTGATCTACTAAAAGACCTGAGATGTGCACGAAATGCTCTTGACCTGTTGCTGTTTCTTTGATAAAACCAAACCCTTTTGATTCATTAAAGAATTTTACTGTTCCTTCTTTCATTGTTGTTGTTAATAAATAATGGCGCGAAGATATATAAAAATAATTCAAGAAGAAATAAACCCAACACGTGGTTCCTTCGTATTAGTAGTAGTTGTCGATCTTACTGCCTGATAGTGAATAAGTTAAATCGAAATGAACTATCGTTAATGATTGATTTTGCTTCATACAATTCTGCATATCGAAAAGACTACAACACAACACAGATGTCAATAACAATAAACAAAAATTAAAAAATGAACTGGACAACACTATATATTGAAGGAAAACCTGGCTTTGACTCCGAAGTTTTAAAAAACCTCGAGCATTCAGGCTTTACTTTCATGCACGGAACCTCCCTCGAATCGGGAGTTTGCCTTTACTGGGTCGATGAAAAGGCGAACATTCGCGACTTCAAAATGGCCATCGGAAGCAAAACCGTATTTAAATACAGGCTTCGCTTTTATACCTGCATTGAAGAATTGATTGAAGCCCAACCCCATGTGGAAGAAGTGGAAGACGAATTCTTCCTCCCAAATCTCGAGTTGTACGCATAAAAAAATCCCTAAACATTCAGCTTAGGGATTTTTTTCTTTTTAAAACCTGCTATAGAGTAGAAAACGATCGCTTTGTTACTTAATGAGTCATGTAACTTTCCAGATGTTCAATAATACCCTTTTGATCCTGGATGATTTGTTTCACCACATCTCCAATTGAAATCATACCCACCAGCTTACCCTGATCAACAACAGGTAAATGGCGAATATTTTTATCTGACATCATCTCCATACATTGTTCAATACTTGAGTCCGAGGAAACGGTAAATGGATTGCGTGTCATCACCTCAGCGATCTTTGCCTCCTTCGAAGATTTTCCTTTCAAAATTATTTTCCGCGCATAATCCCGCTCTGTAAAAATCCCGACCAACTGATCATTTTCCAGAATCAGCAGACCTCCAATATTCTTTTCACACATTAATTCAATCGCGGCATAAACTGTAGTATTGGGTTCTACAGAGATTATAACGCTAGGTTTTGTTCCTAAAATATTCTTTACTTTTCCCATAGTAGTTTGATTTCAATCGTTTGAAGATAAACGATTTTGAAAGTAAAAGCAAGACGATGAGAGTCTAAAAAGAAGGTTTAAAAGCGTGATTAAACACGTTTTAAGCTAAATAGATAGCTCCCCCAACGATCAGCCAATCAGAAAACAATACAGACAAATAATTACTTTGAACACAATCACCCGCAATACCAGTGCGACTAACTATGCTTCAGCCCCAGAGCGGGACGACTATATCATATGGTAGCATATAAAACGTGTTTAATCCATTTGCGCCACGCATCTCAATTTATTAGAACGACACAATTGCCTTGGCACAATGAACACAACACTCCCATCGAAGAGCATCGTTGTGTGCCAGAAAATGAGAGCACGATTCTAAATTCCCTATGGCACATGTGCACTACCCAACTCCTTGCGCTGGGTTGAAACCCAGCGCTACAAACAGGCAGCTCCGCAGGAGCTTAGCATGTTTAAAAAAAATGGTGCTTTGATCGGATTGAAAACGAAATGGCGATGTGTTTAAAATCACCACCAGTTCAAGTTGTTTTAGGGAGTTTAAGAATAGTTGCATTCACAGCCCCCGCGGGGCTGCCTGTTTGTAGCCCAGACAATGTCGGGGTCATTTGTATTTTATATGTCATTTTGCGCCACGCTCAACATTTTAACAGAACGAAGATTTACCTTGGCGCTTTGCACACACTCGATCCGAGCGCATACATGCACAACTAGTTACAAACAAAAGAAATTAAACCTTGAGATTAATGGATGGCAAATCGGGTAATCATCCAATCGGGAAATAACCCCAACAAGAAGATAATCATAACGAGAATCCCAAGCATCAATTGGGAAGAGACTGTCACCGATACAAATGTTCCGTTCGAATCCTTAAAGAACATCGCAACGATAACTTTGAAATAATAGTAAACACCAACCAACGAGGTACCAACAGCAAGGAGAACGAGTCCGACATAACCTTGTTGTAGCGCCAATGCAAACACCATATACTTTCCAAAGAAGCCAGACAATGGAGGTATTCCCGCAAGGGATAGCATGGCAATAGTCAGCGAAACGGCTAGCCATGGATTTCTCTTATACAGGCCGTTAAAGCCTTCCAGTTCATTGTTCGCCCCTGCGTTTTCCAATATATGCAAAACGGTAAAGGCCAAAAGAGAAGCTGCTGAATACGCTATGAGGTAATAGAGTATAGTTCCCGATGCCCCCGTACTATTGGCAACAACAGCTAACAACAAATACCCAACATGCCCGACACTTGAGTATGCAAGCAATCGCTTGATGTTATTCTGATACACTGCCGTAACATTCGGAATCACCAAGGTGAGCACCGTCATAATCTGAATGACCAATACCCACGATGAGTGAACAGAGTTGAAACAGAAAGAGAATATTTTATAGAACGCACCAAACGCTGCAATCTTCACCACAGTCGACATAAAGGCAGTGATCGTTGTGGGAGATCCACCATACACATCAGGTGCCCAGAAGTGAAAAGGAACCGCTGATATCTTAAACGTCATGCCTACGAGCATTAACAACACACCCGCATAGAAGAAACCAGGAAGTGAATCAATATGAGATGAGATGTGCGCTGCGACCTTCGTAATGTTGAACGATCCGGTTGCACCATAGATCAACGCTATACCCATCAACAGAAATCCGGTAGCGAAAGAGCCCATGATGAAATACTTGAAGGCTGCCTCGTTTGAGTTAAGACTTTCTTTGTTGCTACCTGCCAATACATAAAGAGAAATCGATAAGATCTCAATACCCAAAAACAACATCGCCATGTTATTAAACGAAACCATACAGATGGCTCCTGTAATAGCAAAGAGTATTAAAGCCGATCGATCAGTTTTGTGTGGCTGATTGCTGAAATAATCTCCTGACATCCAGAACCAGAAAATCGAAGCAATCAGAATCAACGTGGTAAAAGAAATGGCAAAGTCATCGAACAATACCATGTCGCTGAAATACGATCGGGTAGTTCCCCAATCCAAGACAGCCAGTGCGGCTGCTGCCACCAGACCAATCATAACAACGACCGTCAACCACTTTTTCAGGTTGACAATCTCTGCCACGAGTGAAAGTATCCCTAAACCACAAATGATAAATAATGCGTTCATACTATTTTATAGAATCAGCGTATGCTGAAAACAAGTTCACAATATTGGCCGTTGCCGCTTCCGAAATCTCCAGTATTGGAGTTGGATAAATTCCAATCACAAAAATCAAAATCACAATCGGGTAAAGTACGATCTTCTCTTGCTGCGTTAAATCTGTAAAAGTTGACGTGATCGAGTTTGTTTCACCCGACATTGATTTCTGAAAAGTTCGAAGCATGTAAATCGCTCCGAGTATAATCGTTAATCCGGCAACAGCACCAAGAATAAAATGATATTCAACTAAAGAACGAATCAACAAGAACTCACCAACGAATCCACTCGTGATCGGTAAAGCAACACTGCCTAACATCACAATGATGAATACAGTTGAAAGAACAGGCGCTACATTTCGTATTCCACCCAATTCAGCAAGTGATCTTGTTTTAGTACGATCTGAAATAATATCTACGATATAAAACATGGCAAAGACAAGAATACCATGACTCAACATTTGAATCATTGCACCTTGAATACCTGTAGCGGTTAATGTCAATAATCCGGCAGCAATCAAACCTACGTGGGCAATGGAGGAATATGCCACCAATCGCTTAACATCTTTTTGAATGATGGCGATACACGAAGCATATACAATTCCAATCACCGAAAGAACAACAGCCGTAAAGCCCCACTCCATCACTCCTACTGGAACCAATGGAATCATCCAACGGATCAATCCGTAAATACCCATCTTCAGCATAATGGCTGATAAAAGCATTGTTCCTTGTGTTGGAGCGGTTGTGTATGTATCAGGTTGCCAGGTGTGAAAAGGAAATACGGGCATCTTAATCGCGAAAGCAACAAACATTGCCCAGAAAATCAAACCTTGTTCGTATGCTGATAATCCGCGTCCTACTTGATAGAGAGCTTGAATATCAAATGTGTGAGTACCTGGTGTTTGGAAATACAAATACACCAATGCTACCAACATCACTAAACTTCCTGCTAATGTATAAATGAAGAACTTCAAGGTAATGACACCGCGATTCTCCCCGCCCCAGATTAAGCAGATGAAGTAGATCGGGATCAACGCCATTTCCCAGAAAAGATAAAACAAGAATCCATCCAACGCTACAAATACTCCGATCAATGCCATTTGCATGATGAGAACTAGTCCATAGAAAGTAGATTGCTTTTCATATGTTTTGCTGAAGGAGGATAAAATAATAAACGGAACAAGAACGGTAGTAAGAAGGATCAGCAACAAACTGATTCCATCAACACCAACAGAGAAGCTAATTCCAAGGGAAGCGATCCAGGAAATGTTGAAAGCAAATTGAACACTATCATCTTTCACAAACTGAAAAACCATTATAATAGAAGCTACCAACTCAACGAGTGACACGACAAGCGCGAATAGCTTAGTATTTCCGGGTTTCATAACGAACAGCAAGAGTGCTGCGAGCAATGGCCAGGTTAGTAGAAAAACTGTTATCATACTTTCTTCTCTCAAGTGTTATTCGTCAATCGATTAACGAATAACCGATATCGTTAATATTAAAATAATGCTGATCACCATGATGAAGATATAAAAACCAATACCTCCATTTTGCAAAAACCGAAGTCCACGACTTCCCCACACCACACTACCACCTACTGTATTCACTAACTTATCAATCGCCAAGCGTTCAATCACAACATCCAGCTTTTCAGAAATCCAGTACAAAGGCCTCACAACAATACCATCATAGAGTTCATCAATGTAGTACTTATTATAAAGCGTGCTCTGTAATCCACCGCTCTCTGCACCTGCCACGGGCACATGATGCTTAGCGGCATAGCGATTGTAAGCGAAACCGATAATGATCAATGTGAAGGTGATCACAATACCCATCAACATATATTCAGTAGCATGACTCAGATGATGTACTTCACTCAAAGCCGTTGACTGAGCGACAACCGGTGCAAGGAATTCACTCAACCATGCGGAACCAAACAATGCTTCGGGCACATTCATGAATCCACCAACCAATGAAAGCACTGCCAGTACGATCAAAGGCAAAGCCATGCTCTTAGGTGATTCATGTATATGGTGCATCACATCATGACTCGCACGTTCCTTTCCATAAAAGGTAAGGAAGAACAAACGGAACATGTAGAACACGGTGAGTAAAGAAGCAAGCAATGCAATGCCCCAGATGATTGGATTATGTTCAAATGCATGTGCTAAGATTTCATCCTTCGAAAAGAATCCTGCGAAAGGAGGAATACCGGATATCGCAAGCACACCAACTAAGAAAGTTAAATAGGTAATAGGAAGATACTTCTTCAAGCCACCCATCTTACGGATATCTTGTTCGCCTTGTAATGCGTGAATGACGCTACCAGCGCACAAGAACAACAATGCTTTAAAGAATGCGTGTGTTGCCATGTGGAAAATGCCGGTGGTGTAAGCACCCAATCCTAACGCAACGAACATTAATCCCAATTGACTTACGGTTGAGTACGCTAATACTTTCTTGATATCATCTTGCTTGATAGCGATGGTGGCAGCAAACAATGCTGTTGCCAATCCAACAATGATGATAAGTTCTAATGATATAGGTGATAATGTATAGAGGATATTATTTCGAACTACCATGTACACACCTGCAGTCACCATGGTTGCTGCGTGGATCAATGCCGATACAGGAGTTGGTCCTGCCATCGCATCGGGAAGCCAGGTGTAAAGCGGTATCTGTGCACTCTTACCCATTGCCCCGATAAAAAGTAAAATAGTAATGAGCGTAATCGTCTGTGGATCAACAGTGGTTGCTTTTGCAAACACTTCATTGTATTGAAGACTTCCGAAGTTCATTACGATCAGAATAACGCCCAGCAATAAACCTAAGTCACCTATGCGGTTCATGATGAACGCTTTGTTCGCTGCATCATTGTAGTTCTGATTCTTGAACCAGAAACCAATCAATAAATATGAACACAATCCTACTCCTTCCCATCCAACAAACATTAGGAGGTAATTGGATCCCATCACCAGCAAGAGCATGAAGAACACAAACAAGTTGAGGTAGGAGAAGAATCGATTGAAGCCTGCATCATCGTGCATGTAGCCGATCGAATAAACATGAATCAGGAATCCAACGCCAGTAATGATCAACAACATCAACGAAGAAAGCGGATCAACTAAAAAACTAATCGATGCAGAGAAGCCGCCTGTCTTAATCCAATCAAAAAGTGTTGCTGTTAAGAAGCGTTGATCTTCGGGTGCTGAAAGAAGTTCAGTAAAAAGATAAACCGAAACAAGAAACGAAACCAATACGGTTCCACAAGCAATTACAGAAGTTACACCTCGTCCAAGACTCTTTCCACTAAGCGCAACGAGCAAGAAGCCCAGGAGTGGCATGAGCGGAACAAGACTGATCAAAAAATCAATTCCTACCATTTTAAACGATTCAAAATATTAATATCTGTTGTACGGGTATTGCGATACATCATAATCAAAATGGCTAATCCTACCGCCACTTCAGCAGCAGCAACGGCCATGATAAAAAACACGAACACTTGCCCGGCTCCGTCATTGAGATAATTTGAAAACGCCACCATGATTAAATTCACAGCATTCAACATCAACTCAATGCACATAAATACAATGATGGCATTTCTTCTATACAACACACCCAGCACTCCAATGGTGAAGAGCGTGGCGCTGAGGTAGAGGTAATATTCTATTGGTACCATGTTTTTATTCTTAATTGTTACTTCGGTTCCGATTTACCCAACATTACTGCCCCTACCATCGCTGCAAGCAACAAGATAGAAGCAAGTTCAAAAGGCAATAGAAATTCATTGAATAAAATCATTCCTAAGTTCTTTACAAGACCTGTTTGTCCGTTGGCTACTTGTTGTTGGATCATGGTGTCTGCTCCTTTTAAAGAACCAACCAATACAATCATCAATAAGCCAGAGCAGATCGCGGCAGCGAATTTTAATAAGTTACTCTTATGAGGCTCACTCTCTTTGTTGAGGTTCAACAGCATGATGACATACAAGAACAAAACCATAATGGCTCCCGCATAAACGATCACGTGTACTGCTGCGAGGAACTCAGCATTCATCAATACATAATGACCTGCAATAGCAAAGAATGCAATGATCAGATACAATACACTCGACACCGGGCTTTTAGAAAATACCACCAGCACAGCAGCGAAGACGGCTACAAAAGAAAGAAAGTAAAACAGGTTGAGCGTCACGGTGTAATACGATTATTTATTGTGTGTTAATTGTTTTTGCTTTTTGAATGCCAATACTTCAGGCGTTTGTCTTACTGAAACATCAATGCGTTTATCCACCGGCTCTACCAACTTGTCTTTTCCATAAACGAATCCATCTCTTTCATAATCGGATGACACAATTCTATCGGTTAAGAATATTGCTTCCTTCGGACAAGCTTCTTCACACAACCCACAGAAAATGCAACGAAGCATGTTGATTTCGTAAGTCGAAGCATATTTCTCTTCGCGGTATAAATTCTCTTCTCCTTTTTCTCTTTCAGCAGCAACCATGGTGATCGCTTCTGCTGGACAAGACACGGCACACAACCCGCAAGCTGTACAACGCTCTGCTCCTTTGTCATCACGCTTCAACACATGTTGTCCGCGCCAGATGGCACTGATTTCGCGTTTTGTTTCAGGATATTTAATGGTTGACTTTCGTTTCAACAAATGTTTTATGGTAATCATGATACCACCGAAAATAGCAGGCAAATAAATGCTTTCCATGAAAGTCATTTCTTTCTTTACCACCAGTTTCGATCTATTCGTCAGCGATTGCATCGTATGATATTATTTCAATAAAATTTTAATCAATCCCGTAAGGAAGATATTCACAACTGCCAATGGCAATAACATCTTCCAACCTAAATTCATCAACTGATCGTAGCGGAAGCGTGGGATGGTCCAGCGTATCCACATGAAAAAGAAAATAAAGAAGGTAATCTTAGCAAAGAAAAACAGCGTTCCGATAATGGTGATCAAATTTTGATCTAATCCCAAATCATTCATGAACGGGAAATTATATCCACCAAAATAAAGTGTAGAAATAACAGCTGACGAAACAAACATGTTAATATATTCCGCAAACAAGTAGAAGGCGAGTTTAAAACTGCTGTATTCAGTATGATACCCTCCCACCAATTCCGTTTCACATTCGGGTAAATCAAATGGTGTACGATTACATTCAGCAAAAGCACAGGTAATGAAAATAATAAATCCAACCGGCTGATACACGATATTCCACATGTTCCAATCATTGCCCACGCCACCCGCTTGCATTTCAGTAATCTCGCGAAGGCTTAATGTTCCGGTAAGAATGATGAGTGCGATGATCGACAAGCCCATCGCAATTTCATAACTGATCATTTGAGCTGATGCCCGGATCGCACCCAACAATGAAAACTTATTATTCGATGCCCAGCCTCCAATCATAATACCATACACACCAATGGACACCACTCCGAATACATACAGAATACCAATATTAAGATCAGCGATCTGAAGCAAATATTGTTCACCATCAATAGTGATTGTTCCACCCCATGGAATTACAACTCCCGCCATCAACGCTGTTAGCATGGCGATGCATGGACCGAGTATGAATAAAAATTTATTAGACACATTTGGAATAATCTCTTCCTTCATGAGAAATTTCAATCCATCGGCCATAGGTTGCAGAAGGCCAAATGGACCCGCCCGATCCGGACCAATACGGTCCTGAAGAAAAGCTGCTATTTTTCTTTCCGCATAGGTAGAATAGGCAGCAACACCCAGTGTGATCGCGAACACCGCACCAACTAAAGAGATTTTATAGAGGAGGAATAATATCATGAAGGCAGTTGCGGATTAGGTAGCGGATTTCCTTTTTGAAATACAAGCTGACGGTCTATCTCCAATTTCAGTTTTTGCAAGTCGATTTTTTCGTAATGATTTTGTGCGATTACCGAGTTGCGTTCAATGTGGCGAGGTCCTTCAATAACCCAGTCGTTCACATTTTTATGTTCAAATCGGCAGTCGTTGCAAATGTACTCTTTCACTTCACCATATTGATCTTTGCGTGCAGAAACACGAAGGATATCATCTCCCTTCTTCCAAAGCACTACCTTACCCGAACATTTCGGACAATCACGATGCGCATCCACCGGGTTAGTGAACCACACACGACTCTTAAATCGGAATGTTTTATCGGTAAGTGCTCCCACCGGACAAACGTCAATCATGTTTCCGGAGAAATCATTATCAACTGCCTGTTGAATGTAGGTACTGATCTCTGATTTATCACCACGACCCAATACACCATGCACTCTATTATCAGTGAGCTGATCGGCAACAAATGTACAGCGGTAGCACAGGATGCATCGCGTCATGTGCAACTTGATCTTGTCACCGATATCAATCTTTTCAAAAGTTCTTCGGTCTTCTTCGTAGCGTGTTGCAGATGCTCCGTGCTCGTATGCTAAATTCTGAAGATCACATTCACCAGCCTGGTCACACACCGGGCAATCCAATGGGTGATTTATTAATAAAAATTCAACAACTCCTTTTCTAGCCTCCAACACTTCTGCCGAAGTAATGTTTTCAACGACCATACCATCCGCTACCGGAGTACGGCATGAGGCTACTAACTTTGGAATAGGTCTTGGATCTTTCCCTGAACCTTGCGATACCTTCACCAAACACACACGACACTTTCCGCCCGTATCTTTTAAGGTAGAGTAATAACACATCGCAGGAGGAACCAGATCGCCTCCAATCTGACGTGCAGCATTCAAGATGGAGGTTCCATCTGCTACTTCAACCTCTACTCCGTCTATTGTTACTTTTGCCACTGTCGTTAAGTTATCAGTTAATGGTTAATCGTTAATTACACTAAGACACCAGTACGTTCTGACACGAACGGTTCGATCTCAAAGTGTTTAGGATTCTTTACTTTCTCAGGATACTTAATATGATATTCAAACTCTTCCCTGAAGTGACGTATCGCGCTTGCCACTGGCCACGCAGCTGCATCGCCCAAAGGACAAATCGTATTACCTTCAATTTTCTTCGCTACATCAACAAGCAAATCAATATCTTCCATGTGGCCATGACCGTGCTCAATGCGATGTAAAACTTTTTCCATCCATCCGGTACCTTCACGACACGGACTGCATTGTCCGCAAGACTCGTGATGATAGAAGCGTGCAAATGTCCACAGGTTGCGAACGATACATGCTGTTTCGTCCATCACGATAAATCCACCGGAACCTAACATCGTTCCTGTCGCAAATCCACCATCGGACAATGATTCGTAAGTCATCAAGCGTGGTTCGCCTTTCGCGGTCTTTAAGATCAAATCAGCAGGAAGAATTGGTACGGAAGAACCTCCGGCCACAACAGCCTTTAGTTTTCTGCCTTTCCAAATGCCACCACAATATTCATCAGAGTAAAGAAACTCTTCTACTGGTAAGCCTAATTCAATTTCATAAACACCAGGCTTGTTGATGTGACCGCTGGCCGAAATCAATTTTGTACCTGTGCTCTTGCCAATCCCTACATCATTATAAATATCACCTGTGAAATTCACGATCGATGGAACTGAAGCGATGGTCTCAACATTGTTCACCACGGTTGGGCAACCATATAAACCAGCGATAGCCGGGAATGGTGGTTTCAATCTTGGATTACCACGTTTACCTTCTAATGATTCGAGCAATGCAGTCTCTTCACCGCAGATATAAGCTCCTGCTCCTGGATGTACATACAGATCAAGAGAATAGTCTGTTCCTAAAATATTTTTGCCAAGCAATCCCGCAGCGTACGCTTCGTTGATTGCCTTTTCTAAAATGCGAACAATGTACATGTACTCACCACGGATGTAGATGTATGATGTTTTAGCACCTAATGCATAACTGGACGTGATCATTCCCTCAACAAGCAAGTGAGGAAGTTTCTCCATTAAATACCGATCCTTAAATGTTCCTGGCTCGCTCTCATCAGCATTGCACACCAAATAGCGTGGCTTGTCTGATTTGCGATCGAGAAAACTCCATTTCATTCCGGCAGGAAAACCAGCACCACCTCTTCCTCTTAAACCAGCTACCTTCACTTCTTCTGTAACCTGATCGGGCGTCATGGTTTTTAATGCCTTCTCAACAGAAGCATAGCCACCCTTCGAGCGATAGACATCCAAAGTTTCTATCCCCTTTACGTTGATGTGTTCCAGTAGTATCTTCTTCCCCATCGTGTCAGTTCAAGGTTTCAAGTTCAAAGTTCAAAGTTTCAGATCCGCTAAACATTCTAAATTCTACTTCATGTATGAGCTTCGCTGGTTCTTTGCACTTAATGTACTAATCAATGTATCTACTTTTTCAGTTGTAAGATCTTCGTAATAGTCTGCACCACATTGAAGCATCGGTGCGGTTCCGCATGAACCTAAACACTCAACTGTCTTTAATGTGAACATTCCATCAGCAGTAGTCTCGCCTACTTTGATGTTTAATTTCTTTTCGAGGTGATCTACAATATCATCCGATCCGCGTAACCAGCAAGAACCGGTTTGACAAACTTCAATCAAACATTTTCCAACTGGTTTAAGATTGTACATCGAATAGAATGTAGCAACCTCATATACTTCAATCGATTTGATGTTCAGCAACGAAGCAACATAATCCATAACAGCCGGACTTAACCATCCGTCAAATTCTGATTGGGCCACATGCAATACGGGCAACAAAGCAGACTTTTGTTTTCCTTCCGGATAGCGCTTGATGATGTTGTTCACCAAGGTTAATGCTTCATTTGAAAATTTCACTTCCATTCTTTATCTATTAACTCGTCACGCGTCAAGTTCTCCTGCAATTACATTCATGCTACTCATCGTCAATATTGCATCCGATAGCATTGAACCTTTTATCATTTCCGGATAGGCCTGGTAAAAAATAAAACAAGGTCTTCTGAAGTGCAGACGGAAAGGTGTTCTACCTCCATCGCTGATCAAATAGAAACCAAGTTCTCCATTACCACCCTCTACTGAATGATATACTTCTCCTTTTGGAACATCCGTTTCACCCATCACAATTTTGAAGTGATAGATCAACGCCTCCATATTATTATAGACTTCTTCTTTCGGTGGAAGATAAAAATCAGGAACCTTCGCATGGAAGGGTCCTTCCGGTAATTTCGCAATGGCTTGTTTGATGATTCTCAAACTCTGCCACATCTCTCCCTGGCGAACCATGAAGCGATCGTACACATCTCCATTAATACCTACCGGGATATCAAATTCAAAATCTTCGTAAGAACAATACGGTTTTGCAACACGGATATCATAGTCAACTCCTGCTGCGCGTAAATTCGGACCAGAGAAACTATAGTTCAATGCACGCTCTGCCGTAATACCTCCTACTCCAATGGTGCGATCCATAAAGATTCTGTTTCGCGTCATCAGGTTTTCAAACTCCTTCAGCACTTTCGGAAACTCAACCAGGAAATGATTGATCTTTTCCCAAGCCTTCGGAGAGAAGTCTCTTTCAAAACCACCAATGCGACCAATGTTTGAAGTCAATCGTGCGCCACAGATCTCCTCATATATTTCATATACATATTCCCGTTGCTGAAACAGGTAAACAAACCCGGTAAGTGCTCCGGTATCAACACCGATTACGGCATTACAAATAATGTGATCCGTAATGCGTGCAAGCTCCATGATGATGATGCGCATGTATTGAACCCGCTTCGGAATTTCCACTCCTAACAATTTCTCAACCGTCATGTGCCAACCAATGTTGTTGATGGGTGCCGAGCAATAGTTAAGACGATCGGTGATGGGTGTTACCTGGTAGAAAGGTCTGCGTTCAGCCAGTTTTTCAAAGGCGCGATGGATGTAACCAATAGTAGGTTCTGCATCTACAATTACTTCACCATCCATCTTCAACACATTCTGGAAAATACCATGTGTTGCCGGGTGGGTTGGCCCAAGGTTGAGGTAGGAATATTCCTTTTCCTCTGTTTGTACTACTCGATCAGATAATGGTGTCTCCATTTATTTATCTTCCAAACATGGTATCGTTCTTGTCTTCGCGTGTTTGATCTTCCAACGGATATTCCTTGCGCATCGGAAAGATGATCATCTCCTCCACATTCAATATACGCTTCAAATTAGGATGCCCTTGAAAGATGACACCAAAAAAATCGTAGGTCTCACGCTCCAGCCAGTTTGCTGCTGCAAAGACCGGTGTGAGTGTAGGTACTGTTGGATTTTCTTCAGGTAGAAATATTTTCAATCGAATTTGCACATTGCTTACGAGGTTGTGAACCTGATACATCATGGCAATTTGTTTCAAGTCAGGATAATGAATTCCACACAAGGTGGTAAGGTATTGAAACTGCGTTGAAGGATGTTGATAGAGATGACGAATGATCTCGATGATCTTATCCCTCTTTACGGTGATGGTTAAAAAATCGTAGAGCATTTCGGAATGAAGAATTTCTCCTTCAAACTTTTCGTTGATTGCACCTACAATCTTTTGCTGTTCCTCTACTTCCATGTTATTCGATTCCGTATGTGTTTAACATGGCTTTATATTCTGCAGAGTCTCTTCTGCGAAGGGATTCACTTTCTACCAACTGCTGGATCTTCATCACACCATCAATAATCTGTTCAGGACGCGGAGGGCAACCTGGAACATAAACATCAACTGGAATAATGCGGTCGATTCCCTGAAGCACACTGTACGTATCAAATATTCCACCGCTAGATGCACAGGCTCCAACCGAAATCACCCACCGGGGTTCAGCCATCTGCTCATATACTTGTCTGAGAACGGGGCCCATTTTTTTAGCAATAGTTCCCATCACCATCAACAAATCCGCCTGACGGGGAGAAAAACTCAAACGCTCTGAACCAAAACGAGCAAGATCATAATGTGCGCCCATAGTTGCCATAAACTCGATGCCACAGCATGAAGTAGCAAAAGGCAACGGCCAGATTGAATTCTTTCGGGCAAGACCCACCACTTTCTCTAAACTTGTCGCGAAGAAGCCAGTACCCTCGTAACCCTCGGGCTTCTCTGACATATTATATTTATGTGTTGCTGTTTCCATTGTCTAAACTATGATTAAGCTGATTATTGTGATGATCATGATTAATCGCTGTTGACTTTTATAATTTTAAATAAATCACAAATCCAAAATCTCAAATCCTACCTAATCTTCCCACTTTAATGCGCCTTTCTTCAGAATGTAAAAGAAGCCGATCAATAGTGTAGAGATGAATAATACCATTTGAATGAAGCCAGGCATGGCCAACTCCTCAAAGTTAACAGCCCATGGATACATAAATATTACCTCCACATCAAACAAAACGAAAAGGATGGCAACCAGGAAATACTTAATGTTAAACGGAACCCGCGCATTCCCCTTTTGCTCTATACCGCATTCGAAGCTTTCTAACTTGATAATAGTCTTTCGTTTAGGGCCTAAATAGTGCGTGGCCAACATGATGAAAACAATAAAACCAACGGCCAATAAAAACATGAGGACAATGGGAAGGTATTTAATGAGTCCGGCTTCTTCCATAGGTTCTAGGCGTTAACTTTTCTGCACACGATTGATTTATGTTCTTTCTAAAAACCATAGACCAGCCTGCAAAACGGTTGTAAATATAGGGCAAAAATGATACGATTTGTGGCATTTCGCAATGATTTGGCAATTAATTCCTTTCCCGATTATTGATAAGATTTTTTACCTTTCACACGGGATTATTACCAAACAACAAAAGTTATGTTTTATCGAAAAGGATGGATCAAATCACTTGCTCTTTTAGTAACAATCCTGGTTATAGGATGTTCAATTTTAAAGAAAGACGATGTTGAAAAAGACATCCGGACTTTCCTTACCTCTTTTCAAAACTCGTTTGATAAATCAGATCAGGAAATACTCAAATTCTTTAACACGCCACAGGCCGATAATGTTATTATGCTGGCGGTTGATGTGCTTCGAAACAAAGACTTACAAAATATAAAGTGCGTGCCTTCCTTCGACAAAGCTCTGATTTACTTTGAAGATGACGGGATTCGTGTGGTTGTTCCTGCGATTGTTCAATCAACTGACATGGGAGTTGATTTAAAAAACGAATCAAGTCTTACACTTTACCTGAAACAAAAAGACAACTCTTTCTACATCAGCAAACTGGAGGGTGATGAGTTCTACAACAGCTATGTGTCCCTCCGAAACCAGATGGACGGATCTGAAGACCTTAAGAAAGAATTGCTTAGTCGCCAATCTGTTTTTGCCAAAGCCAAAGAATTGCAACATCAATACGACTCCGTTATCTGGTATGCTCAGTATGATTCTTCAACTTACTTCTATGTAGTGAATGGTCAATGGTCAAATTATTTCATGAATTATTGGGAAAATCCTCATAAGCCAACGAACTATAAAATGGGACTGGTTGATCAGAATGGAAAAGTGATCATCCCTGTTGAATATGATCTCGTGGGTACACTTGGCTTTTCATTGCCTGGCATTGTTGAAGTGAAGAAAGATGGCAAGGTTGGCTACTTCAATCTTGAAGGAAAGCAGCTCATTACAGCAGAATATGATATGATAATTCCATTCCCAGCGGAAGAGGCTTTGATCGTAAAAAAAGATTCGACCTATGGATGGTTCAATGCCGCCTATCAGTATTATCCTTCTGGCTTTCCATCACCAACAGCAGAAGAATATGTGATGAAGTTTCAGTTCCTCCCCAATCAGTTAATGTTCAGTGATAAGACTCAAACGCTTTGCGAGATTCCAAATGAAAAGTATTTAGGAAATGGTATTATCATCCCTGCATCGTATTGGACAAAAACAGGAATATTCAGGGAAATTATGGGAGGCTTCACTGTTGGTGAAGTTCATTTGAACGCTTACACAGAATACGTTGAGACTAATGGCAGTGTGCTTACTTCCATAACCGACAAACTCAGTGCCTTTGTGATGACTATAAAAGAACGATACCTGGAAGGCCGCGAGGAGTTTTACACACACGATCGATTAGTCTTTGTTAACTCAAAGAGAGATACGCTGGCTACACAAGAATTTTCCGCAGATGGAAAAATTGATTTCAGAAAGATTAACGAAGAGCTAATAGAACTAAGCCATTTTGAAAGTGATTACGGTTTCGAAGAAGATGGATATGATGAGTTTCCTGTTCTCAGGTATAACTATATTAGATTAAATCCTGATTTTTCAGTTACACCCCTCCCATCAAACAGATCGTTTAGTTTCACTCAATTTATTAAGATGGATAGCTCCTATATTACCGGGGAGTTTAAAACATGGATCAATAATAATCAGGTAAATACTACCATGTTATCCAGCAATACCCTTACGCTGATGCGCAATGAAATCTTAGCCGACTATGGCTATCGTTTTACCGAACAAAAAGACCTCGAACAATTTACCTATCGCAAATGGTACAAACCTGAGTTTGATTCATACTCACAAATCGAAGGCGAACTCACAGAGATCGATAAATACAATCTTGCCTTCTTAGAAAAACTCATTGGACCATTGAAGGAAAACGTATCGCTGTAATGTCCCGAAGCATTACCATTCTTGTACAGATTCTATTTGCTTTTGTTTTCATACTGGGTGCTGCATTGGCATACAATGCACTTACCTATATCAATTTTGATTTCACCTATGGCTTCCTTCGCCTTAAGCAAAAAGCCATTGCTACCGGATGGTACTTACCTGCATACTATTCACATGTTTTAATTGGAGGACTTATTCTGCTGGTTGGTTTTTTTCAACTGCACCCAACCTTTGGACTTAAATGGAAAAAAGTCCATCGAGCGTTCGGATACTTTTATGTGATGGGTATTTTATGCTTTGCTGCACCCGGTGGTTTAGTGATGAGCTTCTTCATTGAACGCGGCCCTTTGGTGCTTCTCAGTTTTATTACGCAGGCAAGTCTGTGGTTCTTTTTTACCGCGATGGCATTTCATCGCATTCGTCATCGTGATATTCAGGCACACAGACAATGGATGTGGCGAAGTTTTGCTTTGACTTTTGCAGCCATCACACTTCGCATCTACATTTTCTTTTGTTCCTACAGTATCGATCTGAGTCAGCCAACCGCTTATGCCACCTTAGCCTGGTTAAGCTGGGTTCCTAATTTATTGATCGTTGAATTATATATTCGAAAAAAACTGCCTTTTTCCAGTTTGTCATACGTGAATAAAAAATGAAATATAACCTCCTCGGAAATTCCAATCTCAAAATCAGTCAGGTCAGTTTTGGTTGTATGTCGTTGGGATATGATCATGCCGTTAATTCCAGACTTTTACTTAATGCATACAATCAAGGCATCAATTATTTTGATACTGCTGATATCTATCAAAACGGATTTAATGAGACTACATTGGGGAAAGCTTTCAAACCAATCCGTCAACAAGTAATCCTCGCGACTAAAGTAGGTAATCAAATAAAGAGTGACGGAAGTGGATTAGATTGGAATCCAAGCAAAGCCCATATACTAAAGTCAGTTGATGAAAGCCTGAAGCGCTTACAAACCGATTACATTGATCTTTATCAATTACATGGTGGCACTATGGAAGATCCCATCGATGAAACCATAGAAGCTTTTGAGCAATTGAAAGCAGAAGGTAAGATCAGGTTTTACGGAATCTCTTCCATCAGACCAGCTGTGATTCAGGAATATGTTAAACGATCAAACATTTCCAGCGTAATGATGCAATACAGTTTGCTTGATAGAAGGCCAGAAGAAATGTGTTTGGATTTACTTCAGCAAAATAAAATTGGTGTTCTGGCGAGAGGAAGTTTAACGAAAGGTTTATTGGTTGACAAACCTGCAGCACCATTCTTAAAATACTCAACTGAAGAAGTTGGAACTGCTGCTCATGCCGTGAAAGCTGTAGCAGGGAAGACAAAAAGAAGTTCGGTCGATGTTGTTTTGAAATTTGCGCTTCATCATCCTGCTATTACTTCTGCCGTAACCGGAATCAGAAATCAACAACAGTTGGATGAGTGTATTCGTGCAGAGAGATCAGAAGAGTTATCCAAAGGAGATTATACCACTTTAAGTTCCTCTATACTCATAAATCAATACTAGGTATTGATCATTCCTTTTTCTCAATAGGAGTTGGTATATCTTGTTGCTTTGGCAGCTCTACAAAACTTCGTGGCAGTGCTGTCATCTCAACAACATTCTTATTGTATATATCATACAGAGTGCGCGAATCCTTTACGAAAGTCTTAAACGCTGCAATTGACGTTGCATCTTTAATAAAGCTTACTGAATCACTTTCGACTTTTCCTGCGGGCAACATGTAATAATCTTTGTGTGCATCTGCAGTACGATACACCCAGTTTAAATAGTAGCCTGCACTATCAATTATAGTTGTCGAACTGTCTGGTTTGAAATTTATTTTCTCTAACTCTATATACGCCATAGCACCTCCATCGGTATAGCGCTTTCGCTGCCCCGAAACAAAGTTGCCCAGCGAATACGCCACAAATTGATTTTTTTCTTTTCGCCATTCCATAGGTTGCAATACGTGAGGATGTGCACCTATTACCAATTGAGCACCATGCTGAAAACAGAATTCCGTTACATCCTTCTGACTTTTCAAGGGCAAGCTTTGATACTCTACACCCCAGTGCGTGAAAACAATAATGGCATCGGGCTTTAGTTCTTTCGCCCTATTCAAATCCTTATGAATAATAGCCGTATCTAGTCGGTTCACGACATTTAGTTTATGTACTGGCAGTCCATTTGTGCTGAACGTGTAATTTAAAATCGCCAATGTAAATCCATTCTTTACCACCATCAAAGGATGATCATTCATTCGGGAAACCGTATCAACGAAAGTACCGGTATGCGGAATGTTAAAACTATCCAGCATCTCAACGGTGCGCTCAAGACCTTTGCGCCCACGATCAACACAATGATTATTCGCAGTAACCAACACATCAAAACCAGCATCCTTTAAAGCAACAACCAATTCATCAGGAGAACTGAATTGTGGATAACCTTTATAAGGAGGTCCGGCTAATGTAAGCTCAAGATTGGCAATGGTGAGATCAGCAGCTTGCAAATAAGGCTTTGCAAATTGGAAGCATGAAGTGTAGTCATATGTTTTAGTCGTTGCATCATATGCGGATGATATCTGTGAATCGTGCCCCATGATGTCTCCACCAAAAAGCAACGAGAGACGTGTTGTGTCTTGTGCAGAAGCTACATATTGAATAAGTAAAAGAAGTAATGTAATTCTCTTCATTGAATTGAGTTAATTGTTATCCGTTAATGGTTAAAAGTCACAAGCTCATTGTTAGTTGGATCACACTCAAACACCACACCCACCATTAACAATTAACCATTAACTTTTAACACCACATCCTCCACAATAAGATACACCCCATCACCCACCTTCGGTTTAATTCGCGCTAAACCCGTAAACATTCCAAAAGCAGGAAGAATACCTTGTTGCTTACCAAAATAAAAGCAGGGCAAGGTAACAGATTGTCTCGCTTTTCCATGAAGCGTTGCACCTGGATGAACATGCCCGGCAAGGTTATAAAGATTGTCAATCATTTCTTCCAAAGGATGATGCGTAAAAATAAAAGGAGGTAATCGAAGTTCATCATACAATGTTATGCCCTTTCTTACATACTGACCTTCCGAAAGTATATCATGATTACCCAACACCAACTCAAAAGAAATAGCTTGAAAGTGTTTTACTAATTCTCCAAATACTTCCCACTCGGGATTATAATGACTGTGGAATAAGTCGCCAAGAAAAATAACTCTGGCTGGATGGGTAGACTCTATTAATTCCACCATCAACTCCAGGTTCTTCTCATTCGCTTTTGATGGAACCGGAATGCCTGACTTTCGGAAATGATTAATCTTACCCAGATGCAAATCGGCCATAAGCAATGCGCGCTCGCGCTTCCAATAAATTGCTTTTTGAGGCAATAGCTCAAAGACTTCTCCGCATAGATCTATCGTCATACAAAAGGCGAATTAAGCTAAATCTAGTGAGGTGATCCTAAAGCCTTTCACTATTCGCTTAAAGTTGATAGGAATACCGTTATGTATTGAACAAAAGTAGAGTAAGGGAAGTCATTTATATACCAATAAATTACTGACATTCAGGTATTTAACTTTTTCAAAAGGATCATTCTGAAAAAAAGTTAACATAGGGTTAACAATGGGCGTGGGTTTTCAGATTAGATTGCGGGCCGAATTTGATCCCTTATGTTCGAACTAGATCTCTCCTACTCCATCCTCCTCATTGTATGTCTTATTGCCGCCTGTTCATTTGAATTCGTTAACGGATTCCATGATACAGCCAATGCTGTGGCAACCGTAATCTATACTAACTCGCTGAAACCCTGGGTGGCTGTAATCTGGTCGGGCTTCTGGAATTTCCTCGGTGTATTTTGGGGAGGTATTGCAGTAGCGGTGGGTATCATTAACCTTTTACCTGTAGAAACCCTTGTCGACCAAAATATTGCGCATAGTTTGTCGATGGTCCTGGCCTTACTCATCACTGCTATATTCTGGAATTTGTTGACCTGGTACTTTGGTATTCCATGCTCCAGTTCACATACATTAATTGGCTCTATTTTAGGAGTGGGCCTTGCTTATTCATTATTACCCGAAGCTGCAGGTGATGCCGTTAACTGGGGAAAAGCGCAAGACATTGGATTGTCTTTATTAGTCTCTCCATTATTCGGATTTTCGGCTACCATCATTTTAATGTACCTCATTCGATCGTTCACTAAAAAGACCGAATCGGGCGATAGTTTGTTTAAAGAGCCAAAGAAAAATCAGCCCCCTCCCCTGTGGATCAGAGGTATTCTGGTAATCACTTGTACCCTGGTGAGTTTCTTTCACGGTTCTAACGATGGACAAAAAGGTGTAGGGCTGATCATGCTTATTTTGATTGGAGTTGTTCCTGCATTCTTTGCTTTGAACTCCAATTTTACCCCGTCAGACTTACCTAAGTCTCTTCAAAAAATTGAAACGGTTATCACTTCTATTGATTCCATGAAACTATCAGAACCTGATCGTAAGAAGTTGGCGGAATCAATAGCCATGAATGAAAGATTAGAGACTCGCTTTGCTTCATTAAGAGATATTAATGATATCCCGAAACAAGAGCGCTTCCTGGTGAGAAAAGATATCATGGTAATGGATCGCAATCTCACTTCACTATCAAAGAAAGAAGAAGTGAAGCTGAGCGATGCTGAAAAGAAAACGGTTAAAGACGAACTGAAGAATGTTCGCAAAGTAACAGACTACTCTCCTACCTGGGTTCTTTTGCTCATTTCACTTTCATTAGGTCTTGGTACCATGATTGGTTGGAAACGTATTGTAAAAACAGTGGGTGAGAAAATCGGAAAGGAGCATCTTACCTATGCTCAGGGAGCAAGTGCTGAAATCGTAGCCTCAATAACTATCGGTCTTTCCAGTAACTATGGATGGCCCGTTAGTACAACACACGTATTATCATCGGGTATTGCCGGAAGTATGGTGGCTAATAAAGGAGTTAAGAATCTTCAGCCTGCTACGATCCGAAATATTCTGGCAGCATGGTTCCTAACTTTGCCTGTTGTGATGATCATGGCCGGTACCCTCTTCCTGTTATTCCGCTCCATTTTCTAGAATCATTTTTTACTCTGCGAAAGTCACCTTAATTTCAGGAAATTAAATCCTGAATATGAAGACTCTTTTTTACGTTCTTGCACTCATGACTTTCATTTCATGTTCGCAGAAAGAAAATAAAACCATTGGCTCGATTGAGCGCATTGATCCTGCATTGGATGCCATCATACAAAACGATCCTAAAGTTGAAGTCATTGCTGATGGCTTTGAGTGGAGCGAAGGTCCCGTTTGGATAAAAGAACAAAACATGTTGTTGTTCTCTGATGTCCCGACAAACACAATCTATAAGTGGACAGCTGAAAAAGGAAAAGAAGTTTACCTCACTCCTTCTGGTTATACCGGCACGGAAACACATTACAGTAACGAGCCTGGTTCAAACGGGCTTACCCTAAACAGCGAAGGTAAGTTAGTACTTTGCCAGCATGGTGATAGAAGAGTTGTACTCATGGATGCACCGCTCACTGCACCTGAAGCAAAGTTCACAACACTTGTAGATAACTATCAAGGCAAAAAACTGAACAGTCCCAACGATGCTGTGTTCAGAAGCAATGGAGATTTATTTTTAACTGATCCTCCTTACGGATTACCAAAACAGGAAAACGATCCTTCACGTGAAATTCCATTTCAAGGTGTGTTCAAAGTTTCGAATGGTGTTGCCAGCTTAATCACAGATTCGCTTACACGTCCTAACGGGATTGCCTTTTTCCCTGGAGAGAAAACACTTCTTGTTGCTAACTCCGATCCCGGAAAAGCAACCTGGTATGCATTCGATCTTTTAGAAAATGATTCAGTAGCCAACGCAAGAGTTTTTTATGATGCAACTGAAAATACTAAAACCGAAAAAGGTTTACCTGACGGTATGCGAATTGACAAACAAGGAAATGTTTTCGCCAGCGGGCCAGGAGGCATCTGGATTTTCAACAAGGAAGGTAAAGTATTAGGCAAGATTAAAATTTCAGAAGCCACTTCAAATTGTGTTCTGGCAGATGATGACAAAACGCTTTATGCTACTTGTGATATGTATGTGGTGAGAATAAAGTTGCGTGATTAACTATTGTTTAATCCATGACTTTATCCGAAGCCCGAATCATCTTAAATGAAATGACGAAGAGCGCAAGCTTACTACGTCACATGCGAAGCATTGAATTGGTAATGGAAGCTTACGCTGAAAAGTTTGGAGAAGACAAAGAAGCCTGGGCCATTGCCGGATTGCTTCATGATGCCGGTTACGAAGCCTATCCAGAAAAGCATCCTCAAATTATTGTTGATAAACTTCGATCGCTTGGTGAAGAGAAAATTGCGCATGCCATCTCTGCTCATTACACCAAATGGAATGTGTCGTATGATACGCTTCTTGATAAAGCATTGCTAGCCTGCGATGAGCTAACCGGTTTCATCATTGCCTGTTGTCAGGTAAGACCGGATGGAATAACAAGTCTTGAGACTAAGTCAGTGATCAAAAAACTGAAAGACAAAAGCTTTGCAGCGAAGGTGGAGCGTGATGAGGTTTATAAGGGTGCCGAGCTATTAGGCGTGGAAATTTCGGAGCATATCACCTTCATCATTGGTGTCCTCCACCGGAACAAGGAAGAACTGGGTATTTAAGGAAGATAATTTGGCTGATTTTTTCTGAAATGCTTTCAGAGTTTGGCTTCAACGCATACCTTTGGCACATAAACAATACAACTATGTTTAATCAATATGTAGGTGATGGAGCAAATGTATTCATCGCCATTATCGCGGTAGTAATCGGATTTGCAGCCGCTTCAGGTTACATCGACTTCAAAGGCGTGAAGAAAGCAGAAAAGAAAGATTGATCGATCGAGATCTTGATTCATAAAAAAAGGCTTGCTATTGATTTAGCAAGCCTTTTTTGTTGTCTCCATCCATTAATACGGAGACTTATACTGACTCTGAAAGGCATCCCACTTCACGGTTTTATAATAACCTTCTCCAATAAACTGAGCGATCTTATGAAACTCATCCGCCTTCTTGTATCCCGGTAACGGCTGTATCATACCAAAATCCTCATTCAGAAATACTACCGTTGGATAACTCAACTGGTTATTCAATAAAGCAGCAGCAAGTTGGTGATATCCTTTTCCTCCACTGGGCACAAACTTGAATGTCGTTCCCTGAAAGACTACATCTTCATGTTGCTCTGCATTGAATTTAACCGCATAGAATTTCTCATTAAGCAATTTCGAAACCTGAGGATCACTGAAGGTATTCTTGTCCATTACCTTGCACCATCCGCACCAATCGGTATACACGTCAATAAAGACCGGCCGCTTTTCAGTCTTTGATTTTTCGATGGCCTGTTCGAACGTCATCCATTGCACCGGGTTCTCCTCTGTTACTCCTGTCTGAACAGAAATAAATGCCATTGACGATAAGGTCAATATTGCCCCCACTACTATTGCTATTCCAACAAATTTCTTCATACCTGTAATCTTTGATACTACTCTGCAACAAATCTAAACACAAAAGAGATTCTGTACAGCATTAATTCTTTTAATGGATATGGCGTAACCATTGTCACAAAAGCAGGTAATCTGTTCAGAATACGTAAATCAAATGTTCACAAGCGTACAACCCAATCAGCAAAACATGAATTTAAAGAGCAAAAAGGGCTCTTTGAATGCTGGCATGGCATTCGCCAAAGGAGAACGCATGATCAGAAAATTTACCTATAAAGAGTTCACCATCATCATCGGCATTATCGTGGCGTTGGTAATTGTGTTCGCTGTCTGGTCTAAAAATGAGGTAAATTGCGAATCGTTTGGTCCTTCTGTCAAACCAAAGATCGAGGCGCCTTCGGCAAATGGTTTCGCTAAAAAAGTGATTGCTCAGATTCTTGCCTTTACCATTCAATAATTCTATTTTTTTCTCCGGGCTTCTTTGAGATTGAAGTAATCTCTGTTGAGATTAATGACGAGTGATAGTCTGTTCCTCGATATCGAACTAATCGTTACATCGGAAAGCGGGATGCTATATCCATAAAACAAATCAGCAAAACCAAGAATGGAGAAGCCTGCCTTGGGAGTTGTTACCCATGCATTGCGGGTGTTGTGCTCACCATCGTAATTGTAATCAATGAAATACGTTGCGTCAAGGGCAATGCCGATTACACCAACCGTTATTTCATAACCAATCTTAGGACCGAGCAAAATATTACTGTCGTCTATAAAGATATCAACCGTTGTATACGGTCCTTTTGATATCAGACTAATTGGGTGCTTGTAAATATTATGCCACTGAAGACCTATCTCTACTAATCCCCGGTCTTGCATACCGATTCCAACCTTAGGAATTAATCGTGGCTTTGTCCAGTAGCGCTCAAAAGGCTTTGAGTGAAAAACAGTATCTGTTCCCTGCGCCATCAACTGTCCGGCACTTGCAATCATTAAAAAAATGAAGATTTTAATCACGGTACGCATGGTAATGCAATATAACTTCAATTGCTCTCTTGATGGCTTCATTGATCGGGAAAAATTCTCGCGTCAGCTCAAAATCGATGCTGTGCAATTGCATATAGTATTGATTCATAATAGGTATGCTTCCGCCCTCTTCTAAAAACTGACCGACCTTTGCTACGTTTTCAGCTTGCTCTGTTTTAATAATCTGGCAGGTAACTAATTCTGCTTTGCCATATTTATTCGTACGCGCAGAGTATCCGAACAATCTGCAAATCAATCCGCGATGTTTATACGTGGAGCAAAGTCCGGCACCATCTTGCGTGGGATTTAAAATCAAACAAATAGAAGAGTCAGTTTGCTTGAGTTTATCAAGCCATTCAAATGCTAAATCATTCTGATAGAGGTAATTTGCAAAAGGAAGAAACTCCAAAATGGTTGCTTCAATATCCGCTTTGAAACAACACTTTCCACACCCCCACTTACAATGCAAACCTGATGAAGTTTGAAATGATGAGATCGCCTCATCCAGATTGGTGAAGACATTTTCGATGGCCAGAATTTTATCGGGTAATTCCAATATTGTTGGTTTGTCGATGTTCGAATAAAGTGACTGTAAGGTTGAAAAGTCTTATTTGGAATATCTTTTCATAAACATTTCAAGACCTTTGCGCGCTGTTGATTGTACTTTTTTCTGAAGCATATTGCTCCATCCTAATAAAAGTCCTGAAGTACCAAGGGCTTGTCGCGACCATCTCCAGAAACTGAAGTGGTCATTGTGCTTTATGATTTTTCCGTCTCTAAATTCGAAGTTGGCTTTAATAATATTATGAACGCTTCTGCCTGTTTTTGAAAAGGTGTATTTCGCTTCCCACTTACATGAACCTTTTGTCTCATCCGCTTCAACATCACTAAATGTAATTTTTAAATCTTTTGCAGCAGTGACCAACATTTGCCACATCGCTCTTACCTCTGATGCATTTAAATTTTGAAATGCCGGGTCATTAAAATGCGCTTCATCATGATACGACTTTTGCATGGTAGCAAAATCACCTTGGCGAAAAGCGGTATAAAATTGAGTGATTAGTTCTTTGTTCTTTTGCATGGCGAAAGGTAGTGAATTTGAAAGGTCGTTCCTCGCGAAATACAGTATGATGGTTGATGTTCATTCCGATAAAGTAAACAATACCATCAATGAATACATATGAAATAGAAAATGCCAGGCGTAAACCCGGCATTTTCATTATTGAGAATTAAAAGCGATTACGCTAATTTATCCAATACATCCATCACTTCGCGAACGGCTTTGCGACTGGATTCCATCAACGCTCTTTCTTCGCCATTCAAATCAAGTTCGATGATGCGCTCAACACCATTCTTACCTAACACTACTGGCACACCGAGGTAACAGTCTTTAACACCATATTCGCCTTCGAGCTTGATACAAACCGGGAATACTCTGCGCTGATCTTTCACGATCGCCTCAACCATCTGAGCGGCAGCTGATCCTGGTGCATACCACGCTGAGGTCCCCATCAGTTTCACCAATTCTCCACCACCTACTTTTGTTCTTTCCAGAATTGCGTTAAGCTTATCCTTGTCGATCAACTCTGTTACCGGAATCCCCGCAACCGTTGTGTATCGAGGAAGTGGAACCATCGTATCACCATGTCCGCCCAGCAACACGGCTTGAATATCTTTTGGAGAAACATTTAATGCTTCAGCAAGGAAAGCACGGTAACGTGCAGTATCTAAAATACCCGCCATACCCATCAGCCTAGTGCGTGGGAATTTTGAAGTAATGTGTGCCTGATAGGTCATTACATCCAATGGATTCGATACCACAATGATGATGGCATTCGGTGAATGCTTCACTACATTTTCAGTAACTGACTTTACGATACCCGCATTGGTAGTAATGAGGTCATCGCGGCTCATGCCTGGCTTTCTTGGCAAACCAGAAGTAATCACCACAACATCTGATCCGGCTGATTTCGAATAATCATTTGTTGAACCGATGGTGCGGCTATCATACAGATTGATAGGCGATTTCTGCCAGATGTCCAATGCCTTACCTTCAGCAAGACCTTCTTTGATATCGACCAATACGATTTCGTTCGCGACTTCGCGATACGCGAGCACATCGGCACAGGTTGCGCCAACATTACCAGCGCCAACTACAGTTACTTTCATAAATAGGTTCTGTTAAGTTTTATAAATAATAAGAATGCTTATTTCGGAGGCGGAAAGTTATTAATCGGTTAACCAAAGAAAAAATATATTAGGTAAAATATGGGCTAAGGGTGAACAAGATTGAAGATGTGGTTTTCGGGGTAATCTTAAACCGGTTATCGATGCGGTAGCCTACCACCCAAACAATCTCTCCATTACTTTCCAAAACGGTAACAACATCCTTATCCGAAACGGGCACCTTATTGTCGATCAAAAAGTCGCTTACCTTCTTTCGATGCTCCATGCCGAGGGGATAGAAGAAGTCACCTGCTTTCCACTTTCTCCACACGAGCGGGAAGGTAATTTTATCCGAATCCAGCTTTGCTTCAAACACATCGTTCGATTTATTTAAGTCACTCAGTTTTTCAATTTCCATATTCCAGGAGCCCAAAACAGCAGCGTTCTGGCCGGCTTTGATTTGGGTATCATTCCAAAAATCAACGTGTGGTGTGATGATGATTTTTTCGCGATCGATAATCAGTTTATGGGAAGGCGTTAGAAATTGCTTTCCAGATTGACCATTCAGAAGCAGAACAATTTCACGTGTTTGTTCGAAATTAAAACCATACTCTCTGATGCACCTCCACAAAAGGTGAGCACTTTGCTGAAAAGAGTCAAAACCCTTTTTCTGGATTGTTACTTTCTCACCTTCAATGGAAAGGAATTCCTTTTTCCACTCTTCAGTTTGAAAGTGGATCAGTTCAAGGTCACCTTGTATTTTTTCAAGACCTGCATGAAGCGTTGTCTCTAATGAAGGATTGAGTTCTTTTAATTTTGGAACAATTTGATGTCGGATGAAATTTCGTTGGTAATCATCGGTGAGATTGCTTTGATCTTCCCGCCACTCTATACCTTTTTCGGCAGCGTATTTTTCAACTTGTGATCGCGTAGCAAACAATAAGGGCCTGATAATTTTATTATTCTTTACGGGTATTCCAGCAAGTCCTTCGACTGATGAACCTCTGGTCCAGTTTAACAAAATAGTCTCAATGGTATCATCAAAATGGTGTCCTGTCGCCAGAAATTGATATTGATTTTCTTCAAGCAAATAATCAAACCAGGCATACCTTAACTCACGCGCAGCCATCTGAGTTGACAGGCTATTTTCCCAGCCGTAGGCTTCGGTATCAAAACGTTCAACCATAACCGGAACTTTTAACTCCTGGCAGGCGTGATAAACAAAATTCTCATCACCATCCGATTCTTTTCCCCTTAGCTGAAAATTACAATGGGCAACGCCAACCTGAAATCCAGCTTCGATAAATAGATGAACCATGACCATTGAATCCACACCTCCACTGACAGCCAATAGAATGGGGTCAGACTTCGTACAAAGTTTATGGCGATTTATATGGTTCAGAAATTGCTCTAGCACAATCAAAAGTACGAATTACAGAATTAGGTATTACACGATTTACAGCTTGGATTTGTAGCTTGCAGCCGAATGAAGAGAGACTTTACATTTAAAATAACACGAATCTTAGCGTCCTATTGCCTTCGGGTCTTGCTTCTGAGCACTCTGCTCATTGGAATTTCATCGACTGCCTTTTCTCAGAAGAAGGTAAAGCTTAAGAAAGCGGATCAATTAAAGGGAGGGAAAGATATAAATGGTGTTCGCTTTGAACGACTCATTGGGGACGTAGTGTTTACCCAAAACAAAACAACCATTTATTGCGACTCCGCTTATTTCTATAAAGCAAAAAACACGGTTGAGGCTTTCGGAAAAGTTCGGATTACGGAAGGTGATTCAGTGACTATTACCGCCAAAAAATTAGAATATGATGGTAATGCAAAGGTCGCAAAACTCCGCAACGATGTTGTCTTCACAAAGCTGAATCAATCTACTTTGTATACTGATCATTTGGATTATGATCGTCCTAAAAATCTGGCCTACTATTTCAATGGCGGAAGATTAGTGGATAGTATAAATGTGTTGACCAGCAGAAAAGGGTATTATGATTTGAATAACAACATGGCATCATTCAAAAGAGATGTACATGTAAAGAATCCGGATTACACAATGACTTCCGATAGCCTACAATATAATTCACAAAGCAAAATACTGTTCTTTCGAACGTCTACCACAGTAGTCGATAAAGATAGTAGTGTCTTCGTTTATAATGGTGGACAGTACGAAACCAACACCCGAAAATCCGATCTTGTTTTAGGTACAGCTGAATCAACTGATTTTCGCCTGGTCGGGAAGAGTTACAAATTAGACGATATACGAAAAGTCTATAGGCTGAGAGAAGATGTTGTGATGACATCGAAGAAAGAAAATCTGATTATTTATGGTCAGGCTGTTGATTACTATAAACTGAAAGGTATCTCGAAGATTTATACAAATGCTTACCTCGCCAAAATAACAGAGGGAGAAGACACACTTTTTATTTCAGCAGATACATTGGTTTCGATTGAGAATTCTGATCCAAAAAAGAAGCGATTGTTAGCTTATAATAATGTGAAAATTTTCAGAAATGATTTACAAGGCATTGCTGATTCACTCGAGTACCGTCAGGCCGATTCAACCATTTACTTCTATAATTCACCTGTGCTCTGGACGGAAGGAAATCAAATGAGTGCCGATTCGATACGAATGTTAATTAAGAACAAAACCATCGATCGGATTTTTATGGTGGCCAACTCGTTTGTTATCTCTAAAGATTCTGCTTTTAACTTCAACCAAATCAAAGGCAGAAGAATGACATCCTATTTCAAGAATAAGAAGATTGACAGGGTAATTGTTGAGGGGAATGGTGAGAACATTTTTGCAGCACTCTCAGACGAAGACCACTCGTTGATGGGTGTTAACAAGATTATCTGTAGCAACATAATAATCCGGTTTAAAGAAGGTAAGGTACATAACCTTATTTTTCTTGTAAAACCAGATGCTCGCTTCATTCCCCCCCATGAATTGAAGGAAGAGGATAAATACCTTAAGGGTTTTAACTGGCTGGAGGAAAAAAAGCCAAAACGAAGTGATGTTGTAAAGTCATCTTCAGGCAACATAGCCCCAACATCTGAGGCACGCAAACGGTTGTGAAATTAAATTATTGTTAGAACACGAAAATAATTGACCTTTAATTATGACAAACGATTGAATTGTTTAAATTTTGTAAAACTTTTCAATTCCGATGAGAAACGTTCTGTTGTTGGTCATATTGATGCTGGCGAGTTTAGCTACACTCGGTCAGGGCTTCGAAATTGTTAGTCTCCAGGAGAGCTATAAAGGCACCATTGGAGAAGTCATTAAGGCACCTATCCGGTTTAAAAACACTTCTGACAAACCTATCATATTGATCATCCGAAAAATAAGTGGTCAGATCGGAGGCACTCAAAAAAACTTCCTTTGCCTTGATGCCAATTGCCTTGATCAAAGAGCAGAGGATCATATTGTTAAGATCGAGTCTGGACAGACACTTTCATCTCTTCAGGTAGGGTTAGAAGCTGGATTGGTTTCAGGACTTAGTTCAGTGCGATACCTCGCCTACAACAAATCAAATCCCTCACAATCTGTTGAATTTGAAGTAAACTTCATTGTGGAGGAAAAAGCGGAGAAACAATCTATTTATGCCTCTAAATTTATGACGCTGAAAGATGTATACCCCAACCCCGTTATTGATCATGCCCTCGTAGATTACAAAATCTCGAATGAGCAGATCAAGGCCAAGATAATCATTCATAATATTTTGGGTAACAATCAGGGTGAATATGAGCTTTTGTCTTCTGAAAACCTGCTTCGCATACCTGCTGATGGTTTTAGTGCAGGAATTTACTTTTATACCCTGTACATTAACAATGAAGGAGTGGTCACTCGCAAGCTTATTGTTAAAAAGTAATTTATTCGCCCGGAATTCGCATAAACAACCAAAAATGTCGTTTTTCAGTTAGGATGTCTTATGCTATATTTGCGGGCTTATGCGTAGAGTAATACTATTGTTTTGTACGGTAATGATCCTTCTCGTTGGAGGATCGTGTAGTAAATTCCGGAAAATTGAAAAAAGCCTTGATTGGCGTGTGAAATACGAAGCCGGGCTTAATTATTACAATAAGAAGGATTATTACAAAGCTGCTTCGTTATTCGAGCAGATTTTGCCCATTGTAAGGGGTCTTCCGGAAGGAGAGAAAGTTCAATTTTACCAGGCCTATTGCCAGTATTATCAAAAACTGTATCTGCTCTCTTCCGAGCAGTTCAAAACATTTTATGAGACGTACGGAAGAAGTTCGATGGCCGAAGAAGGAAGGTTTATGTATGCCTATTCTCTTTACAAGTCATCCCCGGGATCGAACCTTGATCAATCCAATAGCATTGAGGCTATGATTGCCATGCAAGAATTTCTGAATCGTTTTCCGAAAAGTAAATTTACAGATCAAGCTTCTGAAGTAATTTCTACTACCCAGGATAAACTTGAGAAGAAGGGCTTTGATAATGCAAGACAGTATTATAAGATGAGAAGCTATAAAGCTGCGATCGTCTCATTAAATAATTTCAAACAGAACTTCCCGGATTCAGAGTACCTTGAACAAACCTATTATCTGGTAGTAGTCTCTGAATATCGATTAGCAGAACAAAGCATTTACACCAAACAGCAAGAACGTTACAAGTCTGTAGTGGAACACTACAAGGAATTTGTCGACAAGTTTCCACAAAGTGGGTACCTTCGTGATGCTGAAAAAATATACAGCAATAGCCTGCTGAAATTGAAGTTAAATAATAAAGTATAAACAATAATTAGTAATACTATGGCAGTTCAATCATCAGTAATAACCCGCGACATCGAAAGCATTATCGCTCCAACGGGAAATTTATATGAGTCAGTAGCCGTTATTTCAAAACGTGCGCGTCAGATCTCTGTAAATATCAAAGAAGAACTTAACAATAAACTTGCTGAGTTTGCTACAACAGTTGATAACCTGGAAGAGGTTTTTGAAAACCGTGAGCAAATTGAAATTTCAAAATTCTACGAACGTATGCCGAAGCCAACAACAACGGCAATCGAAGAATTCCTGGAAGGTAAGGTAAACTTCCGCATGCGCAGCGAAACTGAAGCGGGTCAGGAATTATAATATCAGCTCACCATGCTTGGGGGCAAAAAAATTATAATCGGTGTCACGGGAAGTATTGCAGCGTATAAAGTTGCAATACTTACACGTCTCCTTGTAAAATCCGGAGCAGAAGTAAAGATCATCATGACTTCATCAGCTCATGATTTCATCACTCCCCTCACGTTAGCAACACTTTCGAAAAATCCTGTCCTCACCGAATTTAATCAAGACAAAACTGGTGTTTGGAATAATCATGTAGAGCTAGGCTTATGGGCTGATGCGTTGCTTATCGCTCCAGCCAGTGCCAATACAATTGGTAAGATGGCCAATGGCATTTGCGACAACCTCTTGCTTGCTACTTACCTATCTGCACGATGTCCTGTTTTTTTAGCACCGGCTATGGACCTGGATATGCTTCAACATCCGGCAACAAAAAGTAATCTTCAAAAACTGTCAAGCTTTGGCAATTCGTTAATTGATCCTGCGTATGGAGAACTTGCCAGCGGACTGATCGGTAATGGTCGAATGGCCGAGCCTGAAGAGATTGTTACCTTCCTTGAAAATCATTTCTCATCCAACAAACATCTTAAAGGTAAGACAGCCATTGTCACGGCTGGCCCTACCTACGAAGCGATTGATCCGGTTCGGTTCATTGGTAATCATTCCAGTGGAAAAATGGGATTCGCTATCGCTGAAGAACTGGCAGATCAAGGTGCTATTGTTAATTTAATTACGGGACCCACTAATCAACATACGAATCACTCCGGAGTAATCGTTACTAAAGTTACCTCCGCTGAAGAAATGTATAAGGCTAGTCAAACACTTTTTCCTAAAACAGATATTGCAGTTCTGGCCGCTGCTGTTGCAGACTACAGACCGACACTAGTGTCGGATCAGAAAATAAAAAAGAAAGACGAAAATCTCTCGATCGAATTAACCAAGACTACTGACATTGCAGCATCTTTGGGAAAGCTGAAGCACAACGGCCAAATGATTGTCGGCTTTGCCCTTGAAACAGAACACGAACAGAGCAATGCAATTAAGAAACTCGATTCGAAAAATTTCGACTTAATTGTATTGAACTCATTGAATGATAATGGTGCTGGTTTTGGTCATGATACCAATAAGATTACCATTATCGATCGAAATCATAAAACAACATCGTTCGAATTGAAAGATAAAAAAGAAGTGGCCCATGATATCGTCAATGCCATTATCAAAAATCTTCATGTTTAGAATAGTACTCATCATCCTCGTCCTTGCATCAACATCTTGCTTCAGTCAGGAGTTAAATTGCACAGTAACAATTAACGCAACTCAGATTCAGACTTCTGATCGCGGAATCTTCCGGGATATGAAAATTGCTATCGAGCAGTTTATGAATACCCGCAAGTGGACCAACGATACGTACAAAGTTTATGAGAAGATTAATTGCAAAATACTGTTAACCATCACTAAGATGCCGGCCGTAGGAAGTTTTCAGGCTACTGTGCAAGTACAATCTGCCCGACCGGTGTACAATTCCAACTACTCTTCGCTTGTTTTTAATTTCGCAGATCGCGAATGGGAATTTGAATACATTGAATCGCTTCCAATGGAGTTCAATGACAACAACTACACAACTAACCTTACTTCCATGTTGGCAGTCTACGCCTACCTGATTATTGGAGTAGATTATGACACCTTTAGTGAACTGGGTGGCACACCTTATTTTCAAAAGGCATTGGCAGTAGTCAATAATGCTCAGCAATCAAACCGCCCCGGATGGCAGGCACAAGGAAGTAACAGGAGTCGGTATTGGATTGTAGAGAATTTTAATAACGCCCAGATGTTGGATTTGCGCAAGGCGCTATACTCTTACCATCGTCTTGCGCTTGATACTTTTGATAAGGATCCTGATAAGAGTCGCACATTAATCTTGAAGGGTTTGAAAGACATTAAAAAAATTAGGGATATAAATCCGTTATCTGTTCTTGTTGTCAGTTTCTTTGATGCAAAGGGTAAGGAACTGGCCAACTTATTTTCATCCGGAAATATACAGATCAGGCGAGAAGCCTATGATGTGATAACGGCCATCGATCCATCGAATAGAAGCAGTTACGAGAAAATGATCCAAAATTAGTTTTCTCTGGTTTCCCAACACTTGCAATCATTGTCTGATTTAACCAGTTTTACCAAACTAGTAGAGGTAAATACAATGAGCATTATCCAGGTTCGGTTAAGTCAAAGTCAGTTTCAAAAACGGATGTCGGAATTTTTGGGTAAGCACATTAACGTTGTCTTTATAGATGACACGGTTTCTTTTGGAATCTTTCAAAGGATTGAAGGGAATACCATTACGATTCAAAATATGAGGCAGAAAAAAAAGACTCATTTTATACCGGATATTAACGAAGTGTACTTCGATAAAAATTCATAATGCTCACACAACTCGTCATAAAGAACTACGCCCTTATCAAGCAACTGGAATTCACTCCATCGGCCGACCTAAATGTTATTACAGGTGAAACCGGAGCAGGTAAGTCCATTATGCTGGGTGCTATCGGTTTGTTGATGGGCAATCGTGCTGATACAAAAGTATTATGGGATGAAAATGAGAAGTGTGTAACCGAAGGAACCTTCGCCATAAAAGAATATAAACTAAAGTCCGTATTCAAATCGGAAGATCTCGACTACGATGATCATACCGTCATCCGAAGGGAAATCAGTCCGGGAGGAAAATCGCGGGCCTTCATTAATGACACTCCTGTTACACTTGAAGTGATGAAAAAAATCGGTATGCTCCTGATGGACATTCACTCACAACATGAAACACTTCAACTGGGAAACCAATTCTTTCAATTAAAACTCGTTGATGCCTTTGCTGAGAATCAAACCTTGGCCGATCAGTATCAGACAGCTTGGCAAAGCTATCAACACGCTAAAAAAGAATTTGAATCATTACGTTCAGAGGCAGATACTTTGCGACAAGATGCTGACTACATTCGTTTTCAGTTAGATGAACTTTTGAAGGCCAATCTTGAAAAAGGAGAACAAGATGATTTAGAGTCTGAACAGAAAATAAATGAACACGCAGAAGAAATCAAAAACCGTTTTCAACTTGTATTGGGTCTCTTAAGTCAATCTGAATTTGCATCGCGCAATAGTCTGGCAGAAGCGCGCAATCATTTACAAAGTATTTCTTCTTACTCATCAGGCTATTCTTCTTTGTTTAACCGAATCAACAGTATGTTGATTGAATTAGATGATGTATTAAATGAAATTGAAAAAGAAGAAAGCAATATCGAATTTGATCCGGAACGATCAGAGTTTATTAAAGAGCGATTGAGTACGCTTTACAGACTTCAAAAGAAACATCGGGTAAACGATGTGAACGAACTGATCCAAATCCAGGAAGATCTTGAAGCAAAGAATAATTTAACCAGCAATCTCGATGGTGCTTTGGCTTCTTCTCAAAAGGCGTTTGAAGATGCTGAGCAAAAAGTAAAAACAATTGCAGGCAAGCTCAGTGAATCACGCGAAAAGATTTTTAAATCGCTTTGCAAACAGATTGTGAAATTACTGCAAGAACTTTCCATTCCCGATGCATCCCTTCAAATCGAAAATAATGTAACTGTCCCAACTTCAACAGGAATAGATAAAATTGAAATATTATTCAGTGCCAATAAAGGTATTGCCCCTCGCCCATTAGCACAGGTGGCATCGGGTGGTGAATTTTCCAGATTGATGTTCGCCATCAAATATGTGATGGCTGAGAAAACTGCTATGCCTACCTTAATCCTTGATGAAATTGATAATGGCGTTTCGGGCGAAGTTGCGATCAAGCTGGGCAATTTGATGAAAACCATGGCGAAGAATCATCAGCTCATTTCCATTAGTCATTTACCGCAGATTGCCGCGAAGGGAGATGCTCATTTTGTGGTTTATAAAAATAATAGTACTACAAAGACAACGAGTTCAATCAAACGCCTGGATGAAGATGGACGCATTGAGGAAATTGCAAAAATGATTGGTGGAGCGAAGCCGTCAAAAGTTGCCATGGAGAACGCTCAGGAACTACTCTCAAGTTAGTTACATTCCTGGAGTAATCCATTAATAAGTATTACACCTCGGGCTAAGACTACTTCTTCTTCAATAATATTTTTGCACTGTGGAAGTCAACAGCAGCTGCAAGGAATCCTGTAATCTTTGACCAATCCGCTGAGGGGTAAAGATTTTTGTTATAATATTTCTTTGTCGATACTTTAAGTATGTTGCCTGTAACAACAGCACTTGTAACAAACCCTCCGGCTTCAGTTTCGACATTCCTGTTCAGATTTTCCAATCCTTCAACATCGAATCCATCTGGGATGGTGATTATGAAATCCCATGCAAATGATCGGGCATAGTCCATATAAATATCACGCGTTCTGGTCAGTTGCTTCTCCTTAACATCGGTTTGGCCTCCAATAAATCTACCGAGTTCGAGAATAATATTTGGTCCCGCTTTCTTGGTCATGCTTTCCAATGTAAACTCATCCTCATATTCCGTATCAGGCGCATCCTCCCACATCCCTATGTTTTTTACTGTAAGGGTATAATCTGAAACTTTACCTTCGGTGTCGCGCTCAATTTCTTCCTTCATGCGTGTATCCCGCTCATTATAATCCTGGGCCATGCGCTGCTCAAATTTTGTCTTCTCCTTGTTGTACTCTTTAATAAGCCCCCCCATTACACGCGAAGATTCCACAAGATACTTGGGTTGATTATACGCTTTCATATAATCATAGTTAGTAAATACCGCATACTGATTCTGACGCTTGAGATATCCTTTCGCTAAAACCTTTCGCTTTACATGAAGCTTCGTTACATCATCCGATTTCAAATCAATTAGAAAAGTATTAGTCTCACTGTTCTGATCAACCGTAGAGATTGGCACGGTGCTGTAGTTATTTATATCATCACTGGTCACTGCCTCCATTCCTTCCAGTAAGTATGGAATATAATTCGGCATAGCAAATGGCGTAGGTCGTGAAATGTATATCGGTGGAGTGGTGTTTACCTTTATTAACAGATCACAATTACTAAAATTCACAACACCTGGTATCGGTCCGTAAGCGCGTGGTGAGGCAAGTAAAACCTCATGATCGATTCGGTGCTCGGTGAGGAATCGATCCATGATATAGAAAAATTTATTCGGTGTATATCCGCTATTTAATGGATCGCCTTGCTCGATATTGAAATAAGCTTTTTTATAAATTGGGTTGCGTAACAGGTAAAATATCTCCTTAACCAGTTTCTTTTTATCCTGTTCTTTCTTCAAACCCAGCTTTACAAAATCCTCAATGATCCCAATATCCATTGGCACCGAGCCAAAGCTTTCCAACATCTTACTTGACTCTTTCTTTGGGTCAGGTTTATTTGCGCTAACCTTAATCTGGTAGCGAACGTGAGGGGCCGTACGATACTCAAAATCCCAAAGTAAATCAGGCGCTTTCTCCTGCATCTCCTTTTTTAAGGAATATATCTGATCATTCTTAACAACTTCCCGATCGAATTCCGGAGCACCATTGTACGAGTCACTAAAGAAATTAAATTGATGCGGAATGGAGAAACTGAACAGATTAGAAACGATGGGATACTTACCCTCCAGCATGATTTCATCACCTAAGTCGGGCATTTGCAAGCTCTCCTCCTTCAATGCTATATAGTAATCAATGATATCTCCAGGCTCTAGATTTGGGATGGGAATTTTTAATTCGTTTTCACTGGTAACGTCTGCCTTCACAGCCGTTGTTAAGTCAACCTCCTTTTCGCTTCCATTTGATTTGATCACTTTAATTCCAATGACTCTATACTGAGAAGCCCTGCCAAACATGTTTGTACGAATCAACTTATCATCAAACGAAAGATCCGAAAAATCAACAACGGCTGCTTTATCTAAAAGCTTAATGCGAAAGTGAGTGTTTAATTTTTCGACATAATAACGCGCAGGAGTCAGGCCACTCATCTTTGTACTAAAGTCACCGATATATCTCCGCTCAAGAGCAAGTACAACTGCCGATTCGTTTTTCCATTTCTCCGGAACCTCCATGGTTTTAAATTCCTTTGGAGCGTTTGTCCACATATCGAGTTTGAGTTTCGCCTCAACATCACTTTGTGCCCGGACTATTTGAATGGACAACAAAAGAAAAATAACGAGTAAAAAACGTTTCATAAACAATTGCAGTATAATGTATGGATAAATCTGGGCGCTGGTTTCAATTACTTCTTTAACACAATCTGGTTTTCATATGCCTGTGTCAGCTTCTTTACAGCTGCGTTCCATTTGGCAAACGATTTCTTTTTTATAATACCATCCGGAATACTCAACTCCTTTGTATAAAAGATTTTATCACCTTCTTGTTTATACTGGATTATAAAAGAAAATTCACTATCCGAAACAGAAAGCATTTCCGGCAAGTGACTAACTGCATAACCATTTGGAATGGTAAGTTCTATTGAGGTAGTCTTGTGGATTCTTTCTCCAAAATCAATATCATTCTGGCGTGTATCTTTGATGTCCCAGTCTTTAAAGCTTTTTGATGGGTCGATGTCAATGTAGTATTCGTTATTGAAAGAACTCACAGCTCCGGAGAAAGTCATTGCGGAGGCCAATGAAAGAGGCCCGCTGCGCTCATTCAGATCAGGTAATTTTATATCAGAGGTTTTTAAGTTCTTATTTCCATTACCTATAAAATCGGATAGATATTCCTCTCGTTTTTCGCTTTTTGTATAGTGGTAGTTGTAGAGAAAATTCTTTTTAGCCTCGCCCTTCAAATCAACCATTATATTACCTTCCAGGTTCTCACCCTTTATAGAAGCACTCAGAGTTCTGCTATCTGAATCAAAATTTTTAACGGACTCACTGATTTTATCCAGGATGAATTTATTTCCATCTTCGATCATTACCGACTGTCCTTGAATACGAACAGCATTTTCACCGAACGGAACATATTTTTCAGTTGCATCGAGGTAATACTTTTTTCCATTCAGCAATAGTGTGCAAATCATGTGGTTGTTTACCGCCAGCGAAGGTAACGAATGATCATACATTATTCTTCTTGTGCCAATCCAGGTAAGACGTGCATCGTATCCCGCTACTTTCAACATTTCTTTGGTAAGATTTGCCATTCCCTTGCAATCGCCAAAGCGTTTTTCAAAAACATCCTGTGCTTCACTTGGTTTGAATGCAGCAATGCCATCTTCAAAAGCAATGTAACGGATGTTGTCTTGCACCCAATAGTAAATCGCTTTTACCTTTTCTTCATCTGTCTTTTTATTTTGTATTAACTGTGTTACGGTGGCCTTATACGTTTGAGGATTAGGCTTTAACTGTTGTGTGAGTCCGCTGCACCAGTCATAAAGATCCTGTGGTGTAGAAAGTATACTTACCTTCTTGCCGGATTGCATCACCGACTTGACAAGAATGAGTAGATGTGGATGAGTATACTGATCGCCCCGATCAAAATTTTCTTGCTTGTGCCCGATTAGTTCCTTTGCTGTATATTCAATAATTGTTTTCCCGTCTTCCTTCTTTTCCGATTTGGTAATAATTGATTCCGACAGGTTAAATTCCTTTATCTCTACCTCAATTTCAGACGGGACTATGAATGTGATTTTTTTGTTCGTGGCCGAAAACTTACTCTGAAAGAAAACGGAAGTAAGATATTTTGCATCATCGACCCGCTTAACAGAAGTAACATCCCACACCTCGCCCAATTCTTTTAATTTAAGGGAGTATGAACAGAATTTACTATCATCATAAAAAAGGCCTTCGCTTGTATAAGACCCGCATACCTTTGATTCATCTCCTGCCCTTTGCTTTAAGTTGCTTGAAGCACTGAACTTTTCGATCTGGGAATTCTGATTGTACCATTCCGTCTCATAGATGGTTTCATTGTACCGCAGAGAAAGGAGTTTTTTATTTATACTGACCGTAACCTTTACCGGAGCCTTGCTGCCTTTGGAAAATTCGTAGACAGCATTAGACTCAATAATGGCCGCTTCGTCATCTTTGTGACGCTGTTGCATGTCCTTAGCGATTTTAAGGTAATCCTGGCCTTGCGCAACAAGTGCAAGGGTTGTAAAAAACCAGATCAGAAGATTTTTCATAGATGAGTGAAACGGAATGCTACCTCGGACAAAATATCGGCACAAGAGGTCTCGATGGGATATAGGATTAAAATTTTTCAAATATAGTTTTTTTACCAATTTCAAATTTGGCCTTGTAAGAAAATACAGTAATTCCAATCGAAAAAACGAATTACCTATTTAGGAACTGAAAAATACCGTCAAAATTGAATTATTGGGATCAAAAAACGAATTCCATACAAGCACTTTCCCCTTGTATTGTCCTTCAATATTTGACATCTTCGGAGCATACAACCAACAACATTTCACATGAAAAACTACCTGGTATTCTCGCTCGTTCTACTGCCCTTTTTAGTATCAGCCCAGAGCAAAGTGTACGACAACCTATCGTTGCCCAGCAAAATATTAAAAGGCGATCGCAAGTACGCTGTTTACCTTCCGGATGGATACGAAACTTCACAACGCTCCTACCCTGTTCTTTACCTGCTTCATGGTGGCGGTGATGATCAAACCGGTTGGGTTCAGTTTGGTGAAGTGCAGCACATCGCTGATAAATCGATTGCCGATGGAACTGCAACCCCCATGATTATTGTAATGCCCGATGCTAACACAGGACAACGAGGTTACTATAATGATGTAAAGAACGAATGGCGATACGAAGACTTTTTCTTTGAAGAATTTATACCCTTCGTAGAGAATAAGTATCGAATTAAAAAAGATAAGCGCTATCGCGCGGTGGCAGGACTTTCTATGGGTGGTGGCGGATCCTTCATTTACGCGTTACATCATCCTGAGTTGTTTTCTTCTGCTTGCCCTATGAGTGCTTCAACCGGACCTCTTACTTTAGAAGACACAAAAGCCTATTTAACACAACGCAACATAAAAGCCGACAATGATGCACAGGTTGAAGCCTACTATAAAAAGTACAGTGTATTGGCTCAGCTTAACATAGTAACCGAGGAGAATAAAAAAGCAGTTCGATGGTACATCGATTGTGGTGATGATGACTTTCTATTTGAAGGTAATTCAATGGCACACATTACCATGCGCAAAAAAGAAATTCCACATGAGTTCCGAATTTATGATGGTGGTCACAGCTGGACGTATTGGAGAAGAGCCTTACCTACTGCGTTAAACTTTATATCAGACGCATTTCATCAATACTAAAATTAACCTTTAACCAAAACACTATGCCTGCCTATATTATTGTTGATGTCACCATTTTGAATAATGATGAGTATGAAGGATATAAGAAATTAACACCTGGATCTCTTGCAGCCTATGGAGGTAAGTTTATTGTTCGTGGTGGATCAACTGAATGTCTGGAAGGTGATTGGAATCCTGAACGGATTGTTGTCCTGCAATTTGATGATGTGTTGAAAGCAAAACAATGGTGGAGTTCTGCAGAATATGCACCCGCAAAAAAAATCAGGCAACTTAATGCGAAAACAAAAATGATTCTGGTTGAGGGCGTCAGTTTGTAACCACGAGTAGCAATTACGCTACCCGCGGTTGTGAGCTATCGCATCATTTATTATTTGCGTTTGCCTAGCGCGTAAGTCAATTTAACACCGCTTCTAATATAGCCGCCTGTTCCGTAGTCTTCGATTCCATTGATATGAGGTGTTATGTTTACGGTCATCTCAAAACCCAGTTTAGGAGTTATCGGATATTTTAATCCAAGCCCCCCATAAACGTTAGCTCCCGTTCGATTATTGGTGCCAGTACTTTGCGTACCAGTAGTATAATTTTCGACAAAGAATACCTCCTTGGTGGAAAATATTGAACCACCGAGTTGCAAAAAAGGGCCCTTATCCGTGGAGAAAAAATAATACCTTCCTTCCAGGACAAACATCTTATCGTAGTTCGTGAACTTATAATGATAGGTTTCAGACCGGTCCCCAGTAACGCGTTTTGAATAGTTGAATCCCAAGCCTATCGACCATTTGTTACCAAGAGATCTTTCATATGATAATTCCCAACTGGGATAAGCATTCGTTAATTGGTTCCCTTTCAAATAGGTAGCATTAAAGCTAGCTCCAAACTTTAGGTAAGAAGTCTGTGCACTTGCGCTCAGCCAAGTCAACAATATCATACTGGCTAACAATACATTAAATTTTGTTTTCATTTAGAAGCTGGTTTAAATTTAGTTGATGACATCGTCTCCCGATTTGGTTATCCATTCCATTAAACTAATTCAATACAATTATTGAATTAGAATCAACCGGGCGATAATTCAATGTAGTTGACATTCATTAACCCAAGATGCGGGCTAACAGAAATTAGTTTTAATTCCAACTAAAATACTTATAAAACATTCAGCAGATAAGGCTAACGTGAAGTGTAATAATCAATAATGAAGCTGAAACATCTTTCAGCTCATCGGTATCTCTACATTTTACGCTTTCCCTAATTTCCTTGAACGAATAAAATTAAAAGCTAAAACGAATACGCAAATCATCAAGCCTAAAAACTCCCGTGCTTCTTCAATGTAGAGATGTTCCATCTTGGCTATTTCATCAAACAAAGCTGTTAAGTCATCTTGTTGAAGCCATACCAAAACACTGGGGATATACCACAAACTGTATCCGACAAAAAGAACCAGTAAAGTAATGTATATGTATTTTGGATATCGATTGAATGCTGCCATAGCACAAAGCACTACCATTGAACCATAGATCGCGATCCAAAGAACTGGATCCGGATCGTTGAATTGAACATAAACGAATGATGTAAAAATTAAAGCGAATACGATATTGAAGATTTTCATAATTATAAAGTTCAAGGTCGTTACCCGTACTCAAAATTTTGATGGGTTTACATAAAAAGGATGTCGGGCAAAATTACCCGACATCCTTGAATAAACCTGTATTGAAAAATAAAAATTAAAGAATCGTCTTTAAATAAGCAGCTCCTTTACCTACGTTGTCAATGGGTGTACCATCAATAAAAGAATCATGCTCAACGTAGGCATGTTTCAAACCGGCCAGCTTAGCCTTCGAAAGTAACGCTTTGAAATCAATAGAACCTGTACCTACTGAGGTATTCCTCTTACTATCTGTCTTGGCCATATCCTTAATGTGCCACTGTTCAAAACGACCTGGGAATGCTTCGAAATATTTTACCGGATCCTTGCCTGCATAAATTGTCCAATAAAGATCCAATTCGATTCCCACTTTCTTCGGATCGAGTTCTTTCATCATCACATCAAATGGAATTTGTCCGTCAACGGTATCAAACTCAAAGGCGTGATTATGATATTGGAAACGGATGCCTGCCGCGTTACACACTTCACCCGCTGCATTAAGGTCAGCACAAATGGTTTTGTACTGATCAATTGTTTTGCGATCCGGTTCCTGAAGGTATGGCATCACCATAAATTCCTGTCCGTTTTTCTTCGCATCATCTACAGCCTTCTTCCATGTGTCGCCCTTAATCTGATCAAGACCATAGTGACCGCTTGTTACTTTCATCTTCAGACTCTTCACAAAAGTGTTAAATTCAGAATAGTCCATTCCGAAAATTTTACCATCGCGATAAGAGAACGCCTCTAACTCCTGATAACCAAAGCCTGCAACTTTTTCAAGTACTGCTTTTGTATCCTTAAAAATAGTTTCGCGCAAAGTGTAGAGTTGCAAACCGAGTGCTCTGTGTTTCTTTCCGGCTTGTAAAAAAGCGGGAACCACCATCAACCCTGCTGCTGTGAGGGAAGAACGTTGAATAAATTCTCTTCTGTTCATCTTGGTATGATTTAGTTATTTCTCTAAAGTAATCTGACTGAAATAAAACAGGTTGTCATCTCCTGCTTCTGCATTCTTAAATATCAATACAATATCATGCTTTCCGCTTATTGGTTCAAGGTTGATGGAAGCTACCTTTGCCGTGACTCCAGTTTGAACATCAATCTTAGGTGACTTTTCAAAATTCACCATACCTAGCTTCTTACCCGTTGGAGAATCAATGTGAACCTCTATCTCTCCACCTTCTGTCATCATTACGACTTCAGCAATCACAAAACTCATTTTACCAATGCTGGTTAAGTCGATGTCTTTGTAACGCACGGATGAGTTATGCTTTACATTTTCCACTGCAATATTTGGGCCTGCGGCAAGTTTGCGCGGACCACCTTGAAACTCGGATACATCAGCACCAGTCAACACAGGCGATCTTAATACAATTGTTTTTGATGATGCAATAGAAGGCATACCGGATGCTCCATTATCATCGTATGATGCCGTGATTACATAAGCTGAAGTAGCAGCAGGTCCTTCTTTTGGTGCAGGTTGAAATTTGGCAACACCTGTTAATGGTAAACTCTTTGGTCTCTTGTCATCTGACAAAGACAAAATATATTCTACCATGAGCGTTGCGTTTTCTTTTGAAATTTGAGGATGAGCCGCCATAGCCGTTTCGCCCCAAACACCAGAACCACCTTTTAAAATCTTGTCGGATAATCTTTCAACCGCGCGAATTTCCGCTTTATATTTCTGAGCAATATCACGATAGCCTGGACCTGCTGATTTCTTATCAATCAAATGACAGGATTTACAATCGCTTTCTGCAATGAGCAATTTACCAGGAAGTTCTGAACGTTGATGCCCTTGTGCAATCTTGGTCTTATCATATCCTTGCGCAAGAAAATCAACCGTAACCAATACACGGTCAGTGCTAATCTTTGCATCACTTGTACTACCATCTTCCTTGTCCGTAACAGAAGCGGTATACGAAACCGATCCGCCCGGCAAATAGAACTGACTATTGCCCACTACATCCAACGAAACAACTGGAGGTTCATTACCTGCAATGATTGTGATGTCAGTAAAAGACTTTGACCCCTTTGCGTCAGTCGCTATTAACTTTGGACGATAGATTCCTGCCTTGTCGAATGTGATGTTGAATTTTCCATCCGTTGATTTTAACGTCTGGCCGTTCGATTCCAATTCATAGGTAATAGCATCACCATCCGGATCAATTGTTTCAGCAGCTGAAATTAAAACTGCTAACGGAACAGCTCCCGATGTTTTGTCGACTGTTAATTTTGCGTTTGGTGATCGATTGTCTTTGTTAAAATCAATTCGTGATAACCGAGCATCACGATTCTTGGCGAACCATTGCGTGCCATACTCAAGTGTGTATAATTTCCCATCCGGGCCGAATGCCATGTCGATGATATTATTAAATGGAACCCCCTCCATGAAGGGGTCTATATCAGTAATCCTTCCGGCAGAATCCATTGAAATGAGACGCATAAAATTTCGCATCCAATCATAGGCAATTAACTTGCCATCAAAATAATCCGGGAAGGGAGCGGGCTGGTCTTTATATTTTTCAGAATAATACACCGGTCCGGCCATTGCATTTCTTCCACCTTCTTTCATTAGTGGGAAATCAGGAGATGCTGCATAAGGATACCAAATGAATGGAGGACTTACCGGAGGCAATTCCAATTTACCTGTGTTGTTCGGTGAATTATTGATTGGCTTCATTGGATCATGCATTGCACCCGATACATTCTTCTCAAAATCATGTTCATTGTAAGCGTAGTTTCCACCTACAAAATATGGCCAACCAAAGAAACCGGGTTTCTGTGCCTGATTCACTTCATCGTATCCGCGAATACCTCTACCCTCTTTATTTTCACCCGCATCAGGACCCACTTCACCCCAATATAAAAATCCGGTTTTCTGATCGATTGAAATTCGATAGGGATTGCGATTCCCCATTACATAAATTTCACCACGCGTTTTTTCTTCACCTTTCTTGAAAAGATTTCCTTCAGGAATAGAATACGTTCCATCAGCTTCTGGGTGAATGCGTAAAATTTTACCACGCAGATCGTTTGTGTTCGATGACGATTTTTGTGCATCAAAGGGTGATCTTCCTTTGCGCTCATCGGAAGGGCTAAAGCCATCTGACTCAAAAGGACTTGAGTTATCTCCTGTAGATACATACAAATTATTGTCCGGGCCAAACGCAATTGATCCACCAGTGTGGCAACATGTCTCACGTTGTGTAACCACTTCCATCATTTGCTTTTCGGAAGCCATGTCAATTTTAGAACCATCAAAAGTAAAGCGTGATAAAATGTTCGCTGACTTCGCTGGTGTTGAGTAATAAATATAAAGCCAGTTGTTCTTAGCGAAATCAGGGTCGTGCGAAATGCCGAGCATACCATCTTCAAACTTGGTGTAAACATTAAAGGTGTTGATGATCGAAATGCTATCTGTTTTCGGATTGTATAACTTCACAGCACCCTTACGTTCAAGAAAAATAATACGGCCATCGGGTAAGATGTCCATCTCGGTTGGTTCATCAAAATAACTTCCCAATACAACTTTATTAAATCGGTTGTCTTCTGGCACCAGTTTCGTTGTTGCCTTGCTGTAATCAAGTTTGCCCTCTCCTATTACATATTGTAATCCCATCCAAATATGATTGAGGTATTGAGGGTCAACATAACTTTCATTGGTGTGGCCCATGCCTGTGTAGAATGAACGTCCTCCATCAAAATCATGAAACCAAGCTATCGGATGATTGTCACCATTCTCTCCTCCTTTATAGGAAGTCTCATCAAGTGTGTAAAGAATTTGAATCTCATCGGAAATTTTCTTGTAGTTATATAGCTCATCTTTGCGCATCCATTCATCCGGAAGACCTTCCACTAAAGCTTCTGCTTTTACCTTTTTAAATTTTGCATCCTGAATTTGTGGATGACTTTTGAAATAAGCGCCTACTAATTTCCCATACCACCACCATTCGTATTCGGTATCCGCAGCAGCGTGAATACCCATATAACCTCCACCCGCTTGAATGAAACGTTTGAACGCTGCTTGTTGATATTGATCCAACACATCACCAGTCGTGTTTAAGAAAACAACCGCTTTGTATTTTTTCAGATTCTCGTCAGTAAATGCAGAAGCATCTTCCGTTGTGTCAGCAACAATACCTTTGTCATCAGCCAGTTTTTGAAATGCAGTCTTACCATCTTCAATGGACTCGTGTCGATATCCTTTTGTTTTCGAGAAGATTAACACTCGCTTTTTATTTCCTTCCCCGCAAGAGAGCAAGAGAAGTACCATGGCCACCATGGCCATAACCGATTTCATATTCATGTCTGGTTGTTTTGTAATGTACTACCTACCTAATGCCAGTGATGGCGTTATTGAATCTCCTTTATTTTGATATTCCGAAACCAAACTCCATTGCCATGATCTTGCAAAGCGATGTGACCTTTGCTGGCTTTGCCGAATGCTTTCATGTCTTTGAACTTACTACCCTTCACCAATTCGTCCCAGGCAGCAGTGTGCATTTGTGTTTGAACTACTTTCACTCCATTCAACCACAGTTCCAAATTTCCTTTGTTCGAAATAATACGCACCTGATTCCATTCACCTGCCACCCTCACCGTTTCGGTTGAGCATGAAATCAAATCATACAAATCGCCAGCGCGATGTTTAATGATTTTAGCATCCGGATGACAAGCATTATCCAGCACCTGAACTTCAGGAGCGCTGTACCACGGATATTGGTTCTCCTTGCTCTCAACCACATTAAACATGATGCCGCTGTTACCGCATGCTTCAATCTTCCACTCTAATGAAAGTTCAAAGTTTTCATATTCTTTGTCAGTAATGATATCGCCACCACCCAGGGTCTGCCAATCTTTCTTATTTGATGTGTCCAAGTATAGAGCTCCATCCTTTACTTTCCAGGCTGCACCGATTTTGTCGCTTCCATAATTTCGCCAACCAGTGGTTGTTTGCCCATCAAATATGAGTTTCCAACCTTCTTTCTTTTCCTGATCAGTCAATGTGCTTTGAGCTGATACATTTAAAAAATTTACAAAAGCCAATATGACGATAATAAAGAAACAATTTTTCATTTCAGTGCCTGGTTAGTTGATGTGTCTGGTTAATTGATCTTAATCTTTTGGCTTTTCGCCATCGAGTGACAGCACATACATCGCCATCTTTTCCGCATCGGATTTTGTAATATCGCCATGCGGTGACATTGGAATTTCTCCCCATACTCCGCTACCTCCGCTTATGATTTTTCCGGCAAGCAGTGTTACATTCGCTTGCGTGAAGTCATACTTCTTAGCAACGTCCATATGGGATGGTCCAATTATTTTATTGGTAGGATGATGACATGTTTTACAATCACTTCCATCAACCAATGCCTGACCTTGTGCAATCATATCATCGGCTGATTCCTTTTTAGGTTCTGCTAAATCTTCGCTATCATCTTCAGTAGCTTCTGTTTTAGTTTCTTCTTTTTTAGATCCGCAGGATGTCATGGTAAAGCTTGCAATGGATGCAAGTGCGATGAATACAAATACTTTTTTCATGTGATTGCTTTTTTAAAATGTTTTTAAATTCCTAAAATTCGTTTGTTCAGCTTTTGATCTTTGCCCGTTGACGCAAAATCATCAAATGCTTTTTCCGTTACCTGAATGATGTGATCTGCAATGAAGGGAGCACCTTCTGCAGCACCTTGCTCCGGATGTTTAATCGCGCACTCCCACTCCAACACGGCCCAGCCATCGTAACCGTATTGTGTTAGTTTTGAAAAGATGGTTTGAAAATCAACTTGTCCATCGCCTAATGATCTGAACCTTCCGGGACGATCAACCCAACCTTGGTATCCACCATAGACACCACTCTTACCCGTTGGATTAAACTCAGCATCCTTTACATGGAACATCTTGATAAAGGTGTGATAGAAATCAATGTATTGGATGTAATCCAGTTGTTGAAGTACAAAGTGACTTGGATCATATAGAATATTGCAGCGTGTATGATTACCCGTTGCCTCTAAGAAGCGCTCGAATGTTATTCCATCGTGCAGATCTTCGCCTGGATGAATTTCATAACAAAGATCAACACCTGCTTTATCATACGCATTCAAAATAGGAAGCCAACGTTTTGCTAATTCTTTAAAGCCATCTTCAACCAATCCTGCAGGGCGTTGAGGCCACGGATAAACTGTGTGCCACATGAGTGCTCCAGAAAAAGTAGCTACTGCTTTAAGACCTAGGTTCTTGCTAGCCTTCGCTGCGTATTTCAATTGATCGACTGCCCACGCTGCTCTTTCCTTCGGCTTACCTCGTAATGCTCTTGGCGCAAAGCCATCGAACAATTCATTGTAAGCGGGATGAACCGCTACTAACTGACCTTGAAGGTGTGTTGATAATTCCGTGATCTCCAATCCACATGAATTCACTAAGCCTTTTAAATCATCACAATAATCTTTGCTCTCGGCAGCTTTTTGTAAATCGATGCAACGCTTGTCCCATGCCGGTAGTTGAATGCCTTTATATCCATGAGAAGCCGCCCACTTACCTATTGTTTTAAGATTATCGAAAGGTGCTTGATCACCCATGAACTGCGCCAAAAAAATCGCTGGCCCTTTAATCGTATTCATTCTTTATACTAGACTTTATAGGTTAGACATTAGACTCAAGACGTAATACTTGAGTCTATTTAAGTTTTGTCCATTTACGATTTGAGCTTGCTGACTTCACCGCAGTTTGTACAAAGTTCATTCCGCGAACTCCGTCTTCAACATCCGGAAAATCATACTTGGCTGCATTGATTTTTTTACCCGGCTTGAAATCGCGAACTGCTTTTGTAAAGGCTCTGTAAATATTTGCGAATGCTTCAAGATATCCCTCAGGGTGACCAGCGGGTGTGCGGGTGAATGCTTTCGCTTCATCCGATAAATATTTCTGTCCTGCACGGATTACTTCGGTAGGCTTATCAAGCCACTTCACAATCATTGTGTTTGGATCCATCTGCTTCCATTCTAATCCACCCTTCTCTCCATATACCCGGATGTTCAAATTATTTTCTTCACCTGCAGCAACTTGAGTAGCCAGTAAAATACCCGTTGCTCCGTTATCAAACCTGAGCAACATAGAGCTATCATCATCAATCATGCGACCTTTCACCACGGCATTGAGCATGGCGCAGATTTCAGTGATGTTCGAGCCTGTAATGTATTCTGCAAGATTCGCTGCGTGTGTTCCGATATCACCAATGGCACCGCCCATCCCTGATTGCTTTGGATCAGTGCGCCATGACGCCTGCAAGTTTCCTGATTTTTCTAATGGTGTTGAAAGCCATCCTTGTGGATATTCAACATATACTTTTCTGATTTTTCCAAGAACACCTTTAGCCACCATTTGGCGCGCTTCTTTCACTAAAGGATAGCCCGTATAAGTATGAGTAAGGCCTAAGATCAATCCGGTTTTAGCAACCAGCTTCTGTAATATTTTTGCTTCTTCAAGCGAGAAGGCAATGGGTTTTTCTACGAGTACGTGGAAACCATTTTCAAGCGCCATCTTCGTTGGACCGAAATGAACGTGGTTAGGAGTAACTACAGATACAAAGTCAATGCGTTGATCAGCAGGCAAAGCCTTCTCCTTCTCAAACATCTCCTGATACGACTCATAAACACGATTCGGATTTAAATAAAGCGCCTGGCCTGTTTCCTTTGATTCTCCCGGTACGATGCTAAAGGCACCACATACCAACTCAATTTCTCCATCGATGCCCATGGCTTTGCGATGAACAGGGCCAATGAAGGAGGTAAGGCCACCGCCTACCATTCCCATGCGTAGTTTTCTTTTCATACTGTTTTTAATGCGAAATCACCTTAACCACAATCTTTCTTTTGGTCGATTAAATCTAAGGCAAATTTCATTTGGTTAAATTTGGGTTACAAGTAAGGACTTATGACTTGAAAAGTAAAGAATTAAAATTACCGGAAACGATTGCGGGCACGCTTTACGGTTCTAAATTTTCTTGCTTTGGCCTTTTTGTCTCCGCTTCGCAGGAAGATACCCGCCTTAATATCGTTTTAACTGAACCAATAAAGATCATAAGCTCATTTAAAGGTTGATTACAAAACCATTTAATCGCACGGTTAATTTTGCAAACTTATTCTTTACCTCTTTCTTTGACCTTAGCCTAATTTCATTCGCATGACCGAATCTCTTTTCCTCAAAAATCTCTGGTACTTCGCCATGCATGGTTCCTTCCTTGAAAAAGGAAAACTCGTGGGAAAGGAAATTTTGGGTGAGCGTATTGTTTTTGGGCGAGATGAGAATAATGAACCCTTCGCTTTAAAGGATAATTGCCCGCATCGTGGAGTACCACTTTCAAAAGGATGGTATGATGGCAAAACGATTCAATGCTGCTATCATGGTTGGAAGTTTGATCATACAGGAGCTTGTCAGGAAATTCCCGCTCTGGCAGATGGAAACTTTGACACCACGAAGATTAAAGTATTTAAATATCCTTGTAAAGAAATTAACGGAACAGTCTGGATTTACATCCCTCAAAACAAAACTCAGCTTCAAGGTGCAGAAGAGCACGTACCGAATTTATTAGCACCTGCTGATAAGAAGTTTCTATTTGTTGAAAAGGTAACGATGCCGAGCAACATTGATCATTCTGTTATTGGTTTGATTGATCCGGCTCACGTTACCTTTGTTCATCAATCGTGGTATTGGCGATCAGCAAAAAAATTGAAGAAGAAAGAAAAGAAATTTGAACCGGCTGATCTAGGATTTAAAATGGTTCGCCACGTGCCATCATCCAATTCAAAAGGATATTCAATTCTGAAAGGCGGCACATCAACGGAAATTAATTTTCAGCTTCCGGGAAATCGCTTCGAACATATACAGGTAGGAAGCAATGAAATCATTTCGATTACGTGCCTCACTCCCATCAATGAAAATGAAACGGAGTTGAATCATATTTTCTTTACCTCGCTTAGCTTTGTGAAATTTATTTGGTGGCCGTTGCGCTATTTAGGAAAACAATTTATCCATCAGGACTTAGGTGTGTTCCGTAAACTTAACGAAGGACTTGAAACTAAACCCACATTAATGTTACTGGGCGAGCCTGATGCGCAAGCGCGCTGGTATCACGAGTTGAAACGTCAATGGGATTTGTCTCAACAAAACAAGACACCTTTTGTTAATCCGGTGAAACCGCAAACCCTGCATTGGATTACCTAGTGAATCGCACGGTATGAGTACACAACAATTAAATGGGCCGGTCGTTATGATGTCGGTCTTTTCAATTCCACCATTGTCATGAATAAGGTAGCACTTGCTTTTGTTTTCATATCATTCACTGCGCAGGCACAAAAAGAAATGCGCACATATTATAAAGATGTACCCAAACATCCTTTAGAAGAGATCTATTTTGTAGCGAATGATGATCCTGAAAAGATGATTGGTAAGTATCAGCGCTTCTATGAAAATGGAAAAGTGATGGTCGATGGAAATTTTGATGATGGGAAAAAATCAGGACAATTTACAGAGTATCATGAAAATGGAAAACCTTCCCGAAAGCTCATCTATGTAAATGGACTACGTCATGGTGCCGTTGAAGTATTTGATGAAGATGGCAATCCCATTCAAAAAGCCTATTATCAAAACGATATTCTCACCGATAGCATTCAACTCTATTTCGCTACTGGTATCATTCGTGGCAAAACCAATTTTGTAAAAGGAAAGCCAGAGGGGCTGGTGAAAGAATATTATCCCAACAGCAAAATCAAAAAAGAGATCAATTATAAAAAAGGAAAACCTAACGGAATTACCCGCACCTATTTTGAAAATGGCAAAATAGAAACTGAAGCAAATTACCTGAATGGAATATTAACCAGCTTTTATAAAACCTATTACAATAATGGCCAGCTCGAAACGGTATCGACTATGGAAGAAGGTTCAAAAAATGGAGCCTACAAAAGCTACGATATGGAAGGCCATCTTTTATTAGAGGGTAGTTTTCTTTACAGCAAACTTCATGGTGATAATATCGGATACTATGCCAATGGAAGTGTTCAACATCGTTATCATTATAAAGAAGGAAAGAAGACGGGAACAAACTTCGATTACTTTCCATCCGGAAAAGAGAAACGCAAAGAGACAGTAGCATCAAATGGAATTGATTCTTCCGTTGAGGAGTACAATGAAGCGGGAATATTGCTTTCAGAAAAGAAATTCAGAAATGAAAAACCCCATGGCAAATGGGCTATGTATTTTAATGATGGGAAAACAGCGCACATCATAGAAATGTATGAGAATGGAAAGCTCCACGGCATTCGATCTACCTACTTCGATTCAGGAAAAATACAAAAGGAAGAAACACTAGCTTTCAATTTATTAGCGGGTCCTTTTAAAACATATTACGAACAAGGTTCTGTAGAAACAACTGGAGAATATAAATCAAATCGCAGACATGGATTATTCACAATTTATTTTCCTTCCGGCATTATTCAGGAACAGGGAGAGTACATAGCAGACAAGAAACACAAGCTGTGGAAAGTGTTTGACGATAAAGGAATTTTAATCCGTACTGAAACGTACAAGGCTGGGGTTTTGATTGATAGTAAAAAGCCGTAAACATTGATTCACTATATTATTCGCAGTCCTTATATGTATATGTGGTATTGGTGGTAGAAATAACAGCTTCCGTATTATCACTTTTCGAAGTCTCAATAGTGATTGGATGTTCTGATGAGTTGTATTGTATGGTGTGGACCTTAGTGTAGTTTACAACTTCATTATCAGAGGTATCAACCTTGTAGTCAGTTTCCTTTGTATAATTATGAATGGGATATATGGCTCTGTACATTTTCAAGTCAGGCATTCCTTTGAACGTTAAGTATGAAACCATGTTATTCGGATTCATTTTATCGTCATATTCAAAGTCAACGGCATGGTACATTTTGTCATCAGTCCACTCTTCTTGTCTAACTAAATTTCCTTCGTTACTATACTGATATCTGCGTTCTACTCCAGCAACGTTAATTTCTTTAGTAAGAAAACCATCAGAATCTAACTCGCCCTCTGTCTCAGCTCCTGTAAAGCCAATCATGGTAACTTTTTGAGTCTTAAAGTCATAAGCATTGGAGCTAGTCTTATCCGCAAAAGTTGTTGTGAGCGTATACTTGGATAATTTACCGTTAGCATCATAGTCGTATGCATAGGTATACAAGTAAGTCAATTGGCCGGAAATAGATTCTGAACTTATTTTAATCAGTCGGCCCTCTTGATACTGATATATAGAACTAGAAGAATACGTGTATGGATCATCTGAATTTACACGATATTCAGATTCAGATGTGCTTTTTACAAGATATCCATCTGCATTATATTCATATTGTCCTTCGCTAGTATTTGACGATTTTAACAAACCTAAATTATCTTTCGCTTCCGTCAATGAAGTCATATCCGTAAGTAGCCCTTGGTCGTTGTAGCTAAAATTTGAGACACCAATCTCGCTGTCACCAGTAGCAAATGAAGTCGTAAAGGATATCTGCGTTAATTTACACGCATGGGTATGAATATCTTCACCTTCGGGTGTGCATCCACTAACAACAAGAAAAAGAATGGTGATGAGTAGGGTGCTACGCTGCGGTGATTTCATAAACATAATAAATTATCTAACGGGCCTTTATAAATATGGCCGCAATCTAGCCAATTACAGTTAGCTTCAAAACAGGGGATAATCTCCTGCCTAACTAGCTTACAGAATAATGCAAGAGCGTTTGTCTGTCCGATGGTAAATTTGGTTATAACTGTTACTTTTAAGCCCGGAATCGTAATTGACACGAACATAAGTATGCAGTCCATAAAAGAAACTCACTTCAAATTCCCCAACCAGACTGGTTTTTATAAAGGTAAGGTCCGCGATGTGTACTACTTCGGTGAATTGATGGCCATGGTGGCTACCGATCGCATTTCCGCGTTTGATGTGATCCTGCCGAAAGCCATTCCTGATAAAGGCAGGGTATTGAACCAGATTGCAGCCTTTAACCTGAACGCCACAAAAGACATCGTTCCAAACTGGGTTATTGCAACACCTGATCAGAATGTAACGATTGGTTTTAAGTGTGAGACTTTTGCAGTTGAAATGGTTGTGCGGGGATACTTAGCAGGTCATGCTGCACGCGAATATAAAGCCGGTAAAAGATTACTCTGCGGAGTAACGCTTCCGGAAGGACTAAAAGAAAATGACAAACTCCCCCACCCGATTATTACACCGACCACAAAGGCAAGCGTTGGGCATGACGAAGATATTTCCCGTGAGGACATTTTAAAGCGCGGAATTGTAAGTGAGGCCGATTATAAAGTATTGGAAGATTACACTCTTAAACTTTTCAAACGCGGAACGGAACTCGCTGCAGAACGCGGACTCATTTTAGTAGATACGAAATACGAGTTTGGCAAACATAACAGCACCATTTATTTGATTGATGAAGTCCATACTCCTGACTCATCCCGATACTTTTATAAAGAAGGTTATGAGGCTCGGCAGAAGACTGGTGAGCCACAAAAACAACTCTCGAAAGAGTTTGTTCGCCAATGGTTAATTGAAAACGGATTCCAGGGAAAGGATGGCCAAACTGTGCCAGAGATGACTCCGGAAATCGTTTCATCTATTTCTACCCGCTACCAGGAATTATATCAGCAAATGAGAGGTGAGACGCTTACTGCCATTGATTACAGCCAGATTGACCAAAGAATTGAACGCAGCATCCGCGATTCGATAAATTCCGTTAACTTGGAGACCAAGAAAAACTAGTAAAAAAGGATATATGAAGTATACGATTGACAAATTAGAGAAGTACAGCCTGTTGCGCCTGCACGAAGAGAAGTTGGATTCAAGCGTTGCCCCGGGATTGAAATCCGAATTGATTACCCTACATGCCGAAGGCGTGACCAACATCATACTTGATTTAGCGGAAGTAAAATACACCGACTCTTCCGGGTTGAGCGCATTGCTGGTAGGCAATCGTATTATGTCAGAAGATGGCGGAATTTTCATCCTTACCTCTCTTTCAGAACACACCATGAAACTGATCAAAATTTCACAACTTGATAGCGTACTGAATATACTTCCGAAAAACGAAGAGGCTATCGATGCCGTGTTTATGCACGAAATTGAAAAAGACCTGAAAGATCCGGATGGAAATTAACAGGTTGATTAATACTTGTCGAAACCAAAGCTCATAAGGCTTTGGTTTTTTATTTTTAGAACTGAATCCAATCCATTGAGTTTTTCCATTACCATTTTAGGTTCCAGTGGCGCGATGCCGGCTTACGGCCGACATCCATCTGCACAATTATTGGAAATACAAAACCGACTCTTTCTGGTGGATTGTGGTGAAGCAGTGCAAATGCAACTCATGCGTTTTCAGGCGAACTACCTTCGTATCAATCATATTTTTATAAGCCATTTGCATGGCGATCATTATTTAGGTTTGATGGGTTTGATCTTCACCATGCATCTGCACAAAAGAGAAACAGATTTACATATCTATAGTCATCGGGGATTAGATGAAATTATCACCACTCACTTTCGGTATTCACAATCAGCGCCCAACTTCAAAATCATTTTCCACCGACTGAAGAAAGATGTACGGGAAATTATTTTTGAAGATAATGCAATTACTGTTGAGACTATTCCCTTATCACACAAGTTGACATGCTCCGGGTTTCTCTTTAAAGAAAAACCAAAACCAAGAAGGATCGACAAAACAACATTACCAGAAGGATTGTTAATCAGTCAAATTGCAAATTTGAAAAAGGGAGAAGATGTGCGGGACAGTGATGGTAATGTGCTCTACAAGAATGAAGCACTTACATTATCGCCAAGAAAATCCAGAAGCTATGCCTATTGTTCGGACACGGCTTTTAAAGAAGATATAGTTGATCAGATACGATCGATTGATGTATTGTACCACGAAGCTACCTTCACAACTGAAGAAGAAGCTAAGGCAATTGAAACAAAACACAGTACGGCTAAACAAGCCGCGACTATTGCTAAGCGAGCAGGTGTCACCAAACTCTTGGTCGGGCATTTTTCAGCACGTTATAAAGATTTAGAACCTATTCTCACCGAGGCAAAAGCAATATTTCCAAATACCGTATTAGCTTTAGAAGGAGAAAAATTCACCATTCAGGAATAACAGTATTATGGAAAGTGTAATCACACAAAAACGAAACAGACTGTTCTTAATCCTCGCCAGCATAGTTATTACCAATGCAATTTTGGCCGAGATCATTGGCGTTAAAATATTTTCAGCGGAAGCAACTGTGGGATTAAATCCTGTACACCTCAACATCATGGGTTTTGTAATGGATTTTAATCTAACAGCCGGTGCCGTGATTTGGCCTGTGGTTTTTATTACTACAGATCTGATAAACGAATACTTTGGTAAGCCTGGAGTGAAGCGCGTAAGCTACCTTGCTGCTGGTCTTATTGCGTATGCTTTTATCGTTCTGTTCATTAGCATGAAATTATCCCCTGCTGATTTCTGGTTGGACACAAACAACAAAGATGCAGCAGGTAATTTCTTCAATATCGACTTTGCCTTTAACAAACTCTTCGGACAAGGGCAACGCATTATCATCGGATCGTTAACTGCTTTTTTGATTGGTCAGCTGGTTGATGTTTTTGTTTTCCAGAAACTCCGACAACTGACAGGACCCAAAATGCTTTGGCTTCGCGCAACCGGTTCAACACTGGTATCTCAACTCATTGATAGTTTCGTTGTGTTATACATTGCTTTCGCTGGTATCTTCACCAATGATCAGATTATTGCCATTGGGATTACAAACTACATTTATAAATTTTCTGTAGCCATTTTACTTACACCTCTTATCTACATTGGTCATTCAATGATTGATCGCTATCTTGGAAAAGAGAATGCTGAAAAAATTTCAGAAGAAGCATCGCATACGAGTAAGGGATTTTTTTAGGGTATATGACATAACTCCGGCTGTCGTATTGTTAGCGACCATATTTAAGACATGAATAAGTATATAAATATATTTTTAACACTCGGACTTGTAATCGGTTTAAGCCACGTTTTTGCTCAAGAAAGAGTTTTGCGGTTGGCTGATGACAAGAAGTATGAAATGTTCTTTGTAAATGTCCAATTTCGAGATGACAGATTACCGAGTGACAGCATACAAGGTAAATTCATAATAAATTGGGACAGGGATCTAAGCTTTTTGATTGATGACTCCGTAACAATTCAAATGTTAAAGGATAGATGGGTTGGAGAAAGAGTTGATCAAATGTACGGTTGCTGGTATGACTACTTTATATATCTCGTTGAGGACGGAGTTATCGTTGATGAATTAAGGGTAAATGAGAAGTGTAAACAAGTAATAACTAAACATGGTATTTACAATTATTCGGACTCTACTACACTAAGACAAATTGATAGAGGCAAAAGTATAACGGTAGCTGATGTTACATTTGAATCTATCGAATTAGGAAGAAATTTTGTAAATGATGCTCTCGAAAATCAAAGTTTTTATGTGCCCGGGATTGATGACAAGGATTGGTATAAGTATGGAGGAAGTATGATAGTTAAAACCAAGCGAAGGAATATCGACAAACAAGAGGCAAAATCAAAAATTTGATTACAGAAAAATTTCCAGGCGAGTCATTTGAAGTTTGGTTTCTTACGTGTAACGATCGCAATTGTATCTTCGATGTTTATTGTAGCGAATTATTGGGAACTAGTCTAAAGGACTTAGAAATTTATCGTGAATGGAGTCGCTTTGATCCGCAGATTCGTTTGATAAGTAAGACCGAAATACGAATAAGGGAAATAGTAGAGAAATACGCTCCTAATAAGAATTAATCAACTCTGATCAATTTCTCTTCCCCAACTCATCCCGAATCTTAGCCGCCCGTTCGTAATCTTCTTTATCAATTGCATCCTTGAGCAAGTCGTTTAACTTTTCGATGGTGTAATTTTTAAAGTCGTCTTTACGGCCGGAGGATTCTTTCTTGACTTTGGTTTTTACTTCAGCCTTGGTTTCAGGTTTCTCTTCTTCAACTTCATCAGTTAAGACAATACCGGCTTCGGCCAGAATATTTTCGTAGGTATAGATCGTTGCATCGAAACGCAAACCAATCGCGATAGCATCAGAAGGACGCGCATCAACTTCGGTTTTCTTTAATCCGTCCGAACAGACAATCTTGGCAAAGAATACACCTTCCTTTAAATCAGAGATGACAATTTCCTCAACAGTAAAATGAAAGTTGTTGGCGAAGGCTTTGAACAGGTCGTGCGTCATCGGTCGATTTGGAATGATCTTCTCGATTTCAATCGCGATTGCCTGCGCTTCGAACATACCAATGATAATTGGTAAGCGTCTGTTCCCCTCTGTTTCGCCCAACACTAAAGCAAACGAACCAGTTTGCGATTGGCTGGAGGATAAACCCAGTATTTCTAATTTTATTTTCTTCACGTCCACTCCAAATTTTTCAATCTGCACGCAGTGATGTTCTACTGTCGCAAATCACGGTTAGCTACCTGGTTTATTTTGATGCTTTAATTGCTTCAGTCAATTTAGGAATTATTTCAAAAGCATCACCCACAATTCCATAATCTGCAGCCTTAAAAAATGGTGCTTCCGGATCTTTATTGATAACAACGATGCATTTCGATGAATTTACCCCCGCCAAATGCTGAATAGCACCTGAAATTCCCACTGCAATGTAAAGCTGAGGCGCAACTTTCACACCGGTTTGACCTACGTGCTCATGGTGTGGTCTCCAGTTCATATCGGAAACCGGCTTTGAACAACCAGTCGCTGCATGAAGTGTTTTTGCCAGCTCTTCCAACATTCCCCAATTCTCAGGACCTTTCATACCGCGTCCACCTGAAACCACAATGTTAGCTTCAGGCAGAAGAACTTCTCCTGTTGCTTTCTCTGATGATGTGATCTTAGTTGCAAAATCTGCATCAACAAGAGGTGTAGAATATGGTGTTACGGAAACCGCTGAACCTACTTCTTTTATCTCGGCTGCATTTTTCTTTAAGCCTAATACCTTCTTTGCATTTTTCAATTCAACATGAGCAAAGGCTTTACCGGTATAGATGCTTCTCTTCACAACAAATCCGGAAGATGTGTTTGGAAGTTCAACTACATTCGAAGCAAGGCTTGCTCCGATTTTTGCTGCAACACGAGCCGCAACCGGAGTACCTAAAGATGAATTAGCTAATATCAATGTATCCGCTTGCTCATCCTTCATAGCACTTACCAATACAGATGCATACGCCTGGATAACACCTTGATTCAATTTACTATCAGAAGCATGAAGCACTTTCTTTGCTCCGTATTTTCCTAATGCTTCCAGTTCTGATGATTCAACAGAACCCAAAGCAATGGCAGTAACTACACCGCCCATGGCATGTGCATACACTACTGCTTCAATAGAAGTCTTTTTAATTTTTCCTTCTGCACTTTCAACAAAGACAAGTATGTTCATAGTAATAAGTTCTAGGTTTGAGGTTTAATGTTCAAGGTTAAATTCTACAGCACTTTCGCTTCGTTCTTCAGCAACGTTACAAGTCCAGCTACATTATCAGGTGAAATCATTTTTACCGAACCTTTTGGTGCCGGCAATTCAAATTTCTGAAGCTTCACTCCGCTATCAACGGCTGAAGGTTCAACAACTTTCAACGGTTTTGTTCGGGCTGACATAATACCGCGCATGTTTGGGATTTTCCATTCCGCGATTGGCTCCTGGCAACCCGCAACGAAAGGAAGATTCACCTCCAGCATTTCCTTCCCTCCTTCTATCTCGCGCGCAAGCTTTGCTGTGTTACCTTCAATTTCCAGTTTCATTACAGGAGATATGGATGGCATGCCTAACATTTCGCCAACAATACCATGTACTACCCCGCTATTATAGTCGATCGACTCGCGGCCCATTAAAATCAAATCATAACCACCTGCTTTTGCTTGGTCCGCAATTTGGGCAGCAACAAAAAATGAATCGGTTGGTTCTGCATTAACCCGAATAGCATCATCAGCGCCAATGGCCAAGGCTTTGCGAATGGTTGGTTCAGTGTCAGCAGGGCCTACAGTGAGAACCGTAACAGTGGCTCCGGAAGCTTCCTTAATTTCGATGGCACGTGCTAAAGCATAATCATCGTAAGGGCCGATGATGAACTGAACACCATTGCTGTCGAACTTTGTATTATTGTCAGTAAAATTGATTTTGGAAGTGGTGTCGGGAACGTGGGAAATACAAACTAAAATCTTCATCTTCTCGCGGATCTAATAGGTTCAAACTGGTTGTGGAAACGGGGGTCAAGATACAAAAAACCCATTTCCAAACGCTAAAAATTTGTGATTTCGAATTTGATCCTATCGATTTTTGGGTTTGTTTTAACTACTGAATTAAAATCCTTCTGACCAAGACTTTAATCCCCTACCTTGACCCGACTTCAAGAACTTCAGCAGTTTTTTTCAGAAGATCCAAGCGATCCGTTTAACCTCTATGCGCTTGCGATCGAATATCAAAAGACGGATGTTCAAAAATCGATTGAGTTATTTGGTCAGTTGGTTACTGAAGCTCCTGCGTACGTTCCTACCTATTATCATTTTGGAAAACAACTTCAGGAATTGGGTGAACTTAAAAGTGCACACAATGTTTTTGAAACCGGGATCAGATATGCGCAAGAGTTGAATGAAGCAAAAGCTTTGCGTGAGTTGAAAGCTGCACTTCAGGAGTTGGAAGACGAATTATAAATTCAATTATCCAACGCGCCATCATCAACCCAGCACCCGATCAAATCGATTTCACTTTGAGTCAACGTTCCATCGCGCGGCATGTTTCTATTCCTGGTCTCTGTTTTCATTTGAACGGCTACCTTTTTCGCATTTGAATAGATTTTCAAATCCGGCCGCGATACGCCATCGTGACAATCTGCTATAGCGCATGAGGTTTGAACGATCGGACGAATATCATTGATCCAACTTGTATTTGATTTTCCTTTTGGCACCGTGATCGTTAAAGTAACGATGCATCCATTAACATCTTTCACACCAATAGTATGATTGCCTGATGACAATCCTGTAAAGGAATTAATGTCAAAGAATGTACCACCCGCGATATTAAAAGTATAGGGAGGATTTCCATCAACAACAGTGATCGATGCTTCACCATTGCCACCCAAACATAAATTATCTTCCAGAATAGTCGTTGAAAAAGAAAAGTTCGCTCCAACGATGGCGATGTTATTCACCGATTTAACACATCCGTTTCCGTCTTTTACAGAAACCGAATAAATTCCAGGAGCCAGTGTCATAAACTCACCCGTAGACTGACCAATGGTTTCGCTGTTCAAAAAGAAAGTATAGGGTTCTATACCTGCATTTGCTTCAACAACAATAGATCCATCAGGCGTAGTGCAGTTCGTTGCGTCCGATTTGCTATCTAAAGTGATTGTTAAATCAGTAAGCTCACAATTAAAAGGTTCTGGATCTTTTGAGCAGGAGGAGATCATGCCAAAAAAGACTATTACGGAAATGCCAGCAACCAACTTGAATACATTCATCTCTCAAAAAAAAGAATTAGGCTCTCGAAAGATAACAACGAATGTCTTTAAAAAGTTAGTATCTCCTTAATCTTCGATATTTTAACGGTAATAACCTCGGATTTCTAGAAAGGTGTGTCATCATCACCGCCTCGTGAAGGAGGAAGAGCTGGTGGGCTATCAAATGTATTGAGGCGGCTTTCACGCGTAATCATTCCGGAGAATGGATTTTCATGGGATGATGGAGAATCCAGATCACCAAACTTGGTGTATTTACCAATGAATTTAAGTTTCACACTTCCTACTGAACCGTTTCGGTGTTTCGCGATAATCACTTCGCCCATGCCTTGTGTTGGCATACCTTCTTCATCGACTGTTATCTTATAGTATTCAGGTCGGTAGAGGAACATTACAATATCGGCATCCTGCTCGATAGAACCTGATTCACGTAAGTCAGACAACTGAGGTTTCTTATCACCACCGCGCGTTTCCACACCACGACTCAACTGAGATAGTGCCAATACCGGAACCGAAAGTTCTTTTGCAATTCCTTTCAACGCACGAGAAATCGAAGCAATTTCCTGTTCGCGATTACCGGCTTGTTCACCTCGCATTAATTGAAGGTAATCGATAACGATCAGTTGAACTCCGTGTTCTGCTTTTAAGCGTCTGCACTTTGCACGCAATTCCAAAATAGAAAGGGCAGGTGTATCATCTATAAAGATCGGTGCTGTTGCGAGTTTATTCGTTTTGTGAACAAGCTGTGTCCACTCATGATCAGCTAGGTTTCCTCTCTTAATCTTCTCCCCTTCCAATTCAGCTTCAGCCGAAATCATACGATTCACTAACTGTATCGAAGCCATTTCAAGGGAGAAAATTGCTACCGGAATTTTGAAGTCAACTGCTGCATTGCGCAAAGCTGAAACCACAAAGGCAGTTTTACCCATACCCGGGCGGGCAGCAATAATAACAAGATCTGATTTTTGCCAGCCTGATGTCATACGATCAAGTGCCGTAAACCCACTAGGCACTCCGGTCAATCCGTCTTTGTGATCTTTTAATACCTGAAGTTCCTGTATTGCCCGTGACATGAGGTTACGCATGTTGTCGTAATTCTTGCGCAGGTTTGAATCGGATATTTCAAAAATAGATTGTTCGGTCTTATCTAATAACTCAAATACATCGGTAGTATCTTCGTATGCATTGTGGTGAATCTGCGAAGCGATCTGAATCAACTCACGCTTGATCGCCATCTCCATAATAACACGCGCATGGTATTCAATGTTGGCAGCCGAACTTACCTTCGATGTTAATTCTGCAATGTAATATGCTCCACCCACCAATTCGATCTTACCTTCCTTGCGCAACTGGTTAACCACGGTGCGCATGTCTACCGGTTCAGTTGCTTTGAACAACTCAATAATAGCGGAATAAATTTCTTTGTGTACTTCGGAGTAAAAATGTTCCGGCTTTAAAAATTCAACAACAGCATTAAGTGCATTTTTCTCCAGCATGAGCGCACCGAGTACAACTTCTTCAAGATCAAGCGCCTGAGGTGGCAACTTTCCTAAACTTTCTGAGATGTCTCTCGGAATTAATTTATTAGTCTTGTTGCTTAACCTCAGTGACGTTGATCTTCCTTGCTCCATACAGTGGTTGTTGTACGCTCTTTAATTTTTCGTAGGGGGACAAACGTACAATCATTGATGAATAATTACGAACTTGTCTCTCCACAACTTGTACACAATTACTGAACACAATTTTGTGCATAAATATTTCAAATGATGACTTAATCTTTCGAAAAAAAATTGTAACTGGCCTTACTTAAAGTGAACCCAACTGTCTTATGTAATTGACTGGGTGAATATTACTTCATACAATTTCATCAAGGCTTTTAAACACCAAACATTTTCCTTTACTTTAAAACAGGATTATAGTTTTCATGCAGCCAAAAAAACAACGAATACATTTTATTGCCATCGGTGGCAGCGTAATGCACAACCTGGCCATTGCTTTGAAACAAGCTGGACATCAGGTAAGTGGCTCAGATGATGAAATTTTTGAACCTTCCCAGTCTGCGCTGGCCAAAAATGGATTACTCCCTGATAAAAACGGATGGTGGTCTGAAAAACTAAGCAAAGAAATTGACTCGGTAATTCTGGGTATGCATGCCAAAAGCGATAACCCGGAACTCCTTCGGGCAAAAGAACTTGGGCTTCCCATTTTTTCGTTTCCGGAATATATTTTCGAACATTCAAAGGATAAGCAACGCGTTGTCATTGCAGGAAGTCACGGAAAAACAACCATCACTGCGATTATTGTTCATGTGTTGAATCACTTTAAAAGAGATTTTGACTACGTAATAGGTGCCCGCGTGAAGGGTATTGAAAACACCGTACAGCTTTCGGGTGCTCCTATTATTATCATTGAAGGTGACGAATACCTTGCCTCAGCACTTGATCCGACTCCCAAATTCCTTCGCTACCAGCACCATATTGGATTGATTAGCGGTGTAGCCTGGGATCATGCAAACGTTTTTCGCACAGAAGAAGAGTATGTAAAACAGTTTGACCGGTTTGCTGACCAAACTCCGAAAGGTGGAATACTCTTGTATTGTGAGCATGATACCATAGCATCAATCATCGGTAAAAAAGAGCGTGGAGATTTGTTAGAGATACCATACAAGAGTCATTCACATACATCGGATAACAACAATCAATTCTTTTTAACAAACGGAAAAGAACGGTATCCAGTTAAAATTTTCGGAAGTCACAACTTTCAAAACATTAGCGCAGCTAAAGAATTATTGAAGAAGATTGGAATTTCTTCTGAACAATTCTTCGAAGCGATTCCAAGTTTTGAAGGAGCCGCTGGTCGTCTGGAGAAAATTAAAGAGGATGCACATACCAGCGTCTATAAAGATTTTGCACACGCTCCATCAAAAGTAAAGGCAACAGTGAAGGCACTTAAAGAAGCTTACCCGTCACGTGATTTGGTAGCTTGTTTTGAATTGCATACATATAGCAGCCTGAATAAAGATTTCATTCCTCAGTACAAGGATAGCTTGAAAGCCGCGCAGGTTCCGGTTATCTATTTCAATTCGGAAAAAATGAAAGCGAAGAACATGGAAATGCTTTCCGCAGCCGAGATCAAACAAGCTTTTAACAATCAGGATATAGCGGTTTTTGAAGACGCAGAAAAACTGGAAGCCTTTCTTCTTCAACAATCCTGGAAAAATAAAAATCTGTTGATGATGAGTTCCGGAAATTTTGGAGGAATTGATATTCACAAGCTTGCAGACAAAGTTATTCCTTAACGGTTCAAGGTTTCAGGTTCGAAGTTCAAGGTTTAAAATCAAAAGTGTAATCTAGTATCTCCTGTCAAATTCTATAATGAAATTAAACCTACGAAATCCGCTGTGCTTTTTTGATCTGGAAACAACCGGCATTAACATCACACAAGATCGGATTATTGAAATCGGTGCAGTTAAAATGATGCCCAACGGAGAGGTAATTCGAAAAGCAACACGGATCAATCCTACAATTCCAATTCCGGCAGAGTCCACTGCGATTCATGGTATTAAAGACGAAGATGTAAAGGACAAACCTACCTTTAAAGAGGTGGCAAAAGATTACGCGAAGTTTTTCGAAGGCTCTGATCTTAGCGGCTTCAATGTATTGAAGTTTGATATTCCTGTTTTAGTTGAAGAGTTTCTTCGCGCGGGTGTTGAGTTTGATTACAGCCGCAAGAAAATAGTGGATGCCCAACGTATATTCCACCTTATGGAAAAGCGTACGCTTTCTGCCGCCTATAAATTTTATCTCAACAAAGATCTTGTTAATTCACACAGCGCTGAAGCGGATGCCGAAGCTACAATGGAAGTCTTGATTGCCCAGGTAGAGCGCTACGATGGAATGGACGTAACGGATGGGCTTGAGCGCAAAGTTGGCGAAATTCGAAACGACATTGAGACACTAAACAAATTAACAGCATCGGGTTTGGTAGATCTTGCTGGAAGAATGGTGCGCAATGAAAAAGGTGTGGAAGTGTTCAACTTCGGTAAACATAAAAACAAACCTGTATTAACCGTATTAAAAGAAGAACCCTCCTATTACGACTGGATGATGAATGGTGATTTTGCGTTGGACACGAAAAGGAGACTGACTGAAATAAAACTCAAGTCATTTAACAAATAAGAGTATTCAGTCCGGAGTAATCGGCATGGAGTAATGTGTGTGGTGGAAGTTTTAAGAATGAATAACTCAAGATCTGGAAACTTAAAATTTTTACACCATTAACTTTATACAATAAGAAAAAATCACAAAGTCTCTATGATCCGAAATTTTTTCAAACGCAGTGCTTTTGCAAAAGTAAGCGTAATTACCATTGGTATGCTGACGTTGGTGCTGGCATGCCTCTTCTATTACCTCACATACAACGAAGTCGCCTCTAGCAATGTATCAAGAGAAGTGACTGCTAACCTCACTGCCCAGTCGGTTATGGAGAAAGTGGATCGAAATTTCTATGAACGCTTTGGTGACGTACAAGCCTTCGCCTTTAACCGACTTGCTGTTCAGACCGCAGAAAATGATTCTGTCGCACCAGCCATGCAGCAATTCATTAACACCATGACGGCCTACTATGTATTGTATGATTTAATGATGCTGTGTGATCGTAACGGAAAGGTGTTAGTGGTAAATACAAAAAATAAAAATGGTGAACCCATCAACTCTGGTTCTATTTTAAATTCAAATGTGGCAGAAGAAAGTTGGTTTAAGATATGCACTTCACCTGCTGGTCCAAAAGGTGGAGCCTGGTTTTCTGATTTTGTATTGAATAAAGATGTAGCAAACATTTATGGAACCAATGGCGCGGGCATGGCATTCGCTGCTCCCATTCGTAATGATCTTGGAGAGGTAATTGGCATCTGGTACAATTTTGCATCATGGCAGGAGGTTACAGAAGGAATTCGCGAAGAGGCTGAAGACAATTTGTTAAAAGAACATGAAGGATCTTTCGTTGTGATGACCAGACAAAATGGAGAAATCATTAGTGCGCGCGATAAAGAACTGATGCAAGCCAAGGTAATAGCAGATTCCGCTCAGGTATCTTCTGTACAAACACCGAATGATAATATTAATATTGCCCATTTTAATATCGGTCAGGCTGAATCACATGGTGCCTATACGTTTGAAGGAAAGGATTGGAGGACCTATGTATTTATTCCAAGAGCAAATGTTTCATGGTCGGTATTCTTTTCACGTGAAAATTTCTCGGCAGTATTGGTTTGCTTAGTTGTGATTTCAATCATTGCCTTTTTTGTATTTCAATTTTTCAGAAGAAATATTATTCAACGACTTTACACCATACGCGATATCCAATATAAACTAAGCCAGGGCGAAGTGGTTCGCGTATCAGAAGATGATCACAATGAAGATGAAATTGGCCAGATGGCAGCATCGCTAGGTCAACTGGCGAAAAGTGTTCAACTTAAATCAACTTTTGCTGATGAAATTGCAAAAGGAAATCTCTCTGCTGAGTTACCTGAGCTAAATGCTAATGATGTTCTGGGTAATTCATTAGTTAACATGCGTAATCAACTTAGCGTCACAGCCGAAGCGGAAAAACAACGCAACTGGACAACCGAGGGGCTGGCAAAGATTGGCGACATCTTGCATGCCAATCAGTCTACTGATGAACTGTACTACAGCATCATCAAGTTTGTGGTTACCTATTCGCGTTCGAACCAGGGTGGATTATTTTTAATTAATGAAGAGGAGGACAATCGTCCTCTCGACCTCGTTGCATGCTATGCATACGAGAAGAAAAAATTCTTAACCAAGAAAATTGAACAAGGGCAAGGGCTTATTGGTCAGTGTGCTCTGGAAGGCGAAACCATTCACCTCACTGAAATTCCAAATCATTATATCAGCATCACTTCTGGTTTAGGCGGGGCCAATCCAAATTCATTAATTCTATTGCCATTGAAAGTCAATGGCACATTGCTCGGAGTGATTGAAGTAGCATCGTTCCATAAATATTTACCTTACGAAATTAGCTTTCTGGAAAAGTTGACCGAAAGCATCGCGGCTTCTATTGGCTCCATCCGTATGAATGATCGTACACGAGAAATGGTTGGACAACTTCAACAGCAAACTGAGGAGATGAAATCGCAGGAAGAAGAGATGCGCCAAAACATGGAGGAACTATCTGCTACCCAGGAAGAGATGCTTCGCAAAGAACAGGAATACCTTAGCCGGATACGTGCGCTCGAAAGCACATCCTCTTTTGTGACTGAGGAGTAGCGATACATCAAATTTATTTCATTCCAACGAATTTGAATATGACCTCACCTACCTTAATCTGTAAAAATTGTTCCGCTCCATTAACTGGTAAATTTTGCCAGGAATGCGGACAAAAAGCGGACACCCATAAAATAACATTATCATACCTTTTTCATGAATTCTTTCACGCGCTCACGCATACAGACAAAGGGATTCTGCTCTTAGTAAAAGAAATGATACTTCGTCCAGGATTTGTAGCCAAGGAATATATCGATGGGAAACGTAAAAAGTATTTTAACCCCTTTAGTTTTTTAGTAATTGTATCTGCCATCTATGCTATAGTGGTGATGAAGAGTGGATATTTTGAAGCCATGGGAGGTGGCGGAAATGGTGGAAGATCCTTTGGTCAAATGCCCGAACAATTTGCGCTATACATGCGAGAAAGCATGCAGATTTTTATACATCACGGCAAAATAATCAGCTTGGTTCTGGTTGTGCCACTGATGACTTTTTTGTCGTGGATATTTTTTAAAAAACCGCGTTACAATTTTGCTGAAAATCTCGTGCTGCAATCGCTTATGATGGGGCAGATCAATCTGTTTATGGTAGTCATCTTCATTCCGCTTTACCTTATTTTCGGGCACGCACGAATGAATAACAATATCTTCCAGATTACCTTTCTTGTTTATATGGTTGTTGCCTTCAAACAATTCTTCGACAACAATATTTTTATCATCATCATCAAGACAATCATCATACATGTGATGTTCATCCTACTATATTGGCTTCTGTTATTTGGATTTGTATTCGTCCGGCATTTATTCTAAGAATCATAACCTGGCTAAATTCTTTTTTTATTTCCGGATCGCATAAAATGGCAGATCTTCGTTGATAGCATATGTACTGATGGCATTAATTCAACCGAGTGTTGTTCATCATTACCTACCCAATGCATTCATCCATATTTAATGAACTCTATACTTTCGCAATGTAAACCCCACACCAATTAATATTAAACCTATCAAAGCGCAAACAAGGTGAAATGGATGCACCGTTTGAATGAACAGTATCTGAATTAAAATCCATCCCGTAAGAATTGAACCCTGAATGATTACGAACCCTGGCGCCATTGTCTTTTTCAAAACAAGCAATACGAAAGCCAGGACACTGAATAAACCATTCGCTATAAAAAGTATGATTCCGGGGATGAAATAATCCTGAAATGGCGAATGCTTCAACCACTCTGTTGACATTTGCAATCCACTTCCATCCGGGTGCATCATAAAACTCCATCCGCCATAAAGCGCACCTATTCCGTTAAAAAGTAAAAGCAAAGAACATACTATAGTTATAGAGGTCTTCATTACTACCTAAATACTGTAGGATTGTATTCCACATTTGTTAAACTGAATGTTCCATAACCTAAATCGCCTTCGGGATAATGATAAATGGTATCGGCATAACCTGCCAATTTATAACCATTAATCATTTTGTAATTTTTCAATGGCGTAGACCATTTGATTTTCTTCATCATATTATTTTCCCCTGCAGCGTATCGGTCTTCCGAAATAAAATTAGTTAGTTCGCCAACATCGTTAAAGTACAAGGTTGCTGAAATGGTGATGCCATTATTTGTAAGTGAAGCATTCACTTTATGATCATCACTATCTATCCATTTAATCCGGTTGTCAATTAACGTGGCTGGCGCCATACAACACATATCATTAAAGAACGTAACGGTCTCTGCTATTCCCATTTCTTGCCCAGTTTGATATTGCACGCGAAACAAAGACAACAGTCGAATATCCATAAAGGCCTGTCCATTTTTAAAGGAGTGAAACCCGGCAACCGGTAGATGATTCATCGTGGCCTTCATAAAAAACAAACGAGAGGTAACATCCATGAAATTGTATTGCTGAGATGAAAAGGGCATCCAGGATGACTGCTCATTCTTTCTTATTTGTCCAACAAACTCTACTTTAAAACTCTTCACTTTAGGTTTGTCAACTGATCCGGTGTATCGAATGTATTTTTTAACTGGTTCAGGTAAATGCTGAATGTCAGCTTCTGTTAAGAGCGAGTCAGGCGAGAAAGCAGTTGCTGCACTATCTTTTGTTACTTCCTCTGCATATAATTTACTAAATCTCCAGGTTCCAAACGCTACAACAATGAACATTAAAATAATGCCATTGGCAATGGATCCAACCTTAGCATCTTTCCAAACTGTAAAGAGTAAGATTTGAGAGAGTATAATCGCAACCAATCCAATCATCCACCACTCTTCTCTTTTCATTATCAAAAGAAAAGTTGTTGCCATAAAAAGAACAGTAGTTACAAACCAAAGTCTGCCCATGGGCTTCGAAATCTTCTTCGTTAGCCGGGGGATATTTCCATAACCAAATGCTTTGGCAAAGCCCATGAAGTGAATCAGTCCATGAATGAGTGTGATGCATGCAAGAATGTAGCGCAACATAAAGAATGGTTGTGCCAAAGCTATAGCAATGAGAATTAGAAAGGAATGACGAAAAACAAGTGAGGTCCTGATAAAAATCAGGACCTCACTTGTTTTGTATCTTAGACAACGAAAAAAGGTAGTTACGAAATCAACTAATTCTCCTTCTTGCTGAAATCAAAATTATAATTGAACTGAACAATCGGTCCAATGTTATTCTCTTGTTGTGCTCCGTTTTTCTTCACCCACATTTGATACAATGCCCCTGCCGTAAAGGAAATTTTTGGTGCTATCTGGTAACCTATTGCTACAGAGAGTCGGTTCTGATCAATTTTATTAAACGTGTCGTCTTTTCCCCAACCATAAAAAAGCTCATCCCAAACACTGACATACCATGCACCGGGTTCTAACTTCTCTTTGTTTAAACCGATGTTGACAAGAAAGCGATACCGCGCTCTGTAAAGCTCTACATCAAAATCCTCACTACCTGTACTTTTATCTTGAATGAAGCGCTCTTCCATGCGGAACCGGTGATGAAAGTGAAATCTAGTCTTGTTGTGCTGATAGATTACCTGTTGCCAAATTCGTTTTTCGTTATTTACAAATGCCGCTGGCTGCTCACCATACTTAAAATTCCATACGTACATCCCCCCAATTGGAATAATTGAAAGTTTGGGAGTAGCATAAAATTCCAGGCCAAGGCGAACATAGTGTTGCGCAGATTGTAAACTACCAACAAATCGCAACTGAGAGTCAAAGGCAAAGCCCAGTCTTTTATGAAGTTTAATATTGGAATTTAGGGCAAACCATTCTAACGGTTGGGTGACCACATCGCGTTCAGTTGACTGTGCTGAACCGTTCAAAGAAGTGAGAATCAAGCCAATAAGACCAAACCAATGTGAAGCAGACTTTAACAAATTATGAATTTTATGTTAATAGTCGCAAATCTAACAATCTTTAAACAACGCTTGTGTACAATAAGCTACCTGATGGTATCTATTCGTAAGAATTCAAAATTGTATCGCTATCAAAAGTTTACCTGTGCCTGTATCCTCAAAAGGTTACCCTTCTGATCATTATTTTGTTTTGTAAAGTCCTCGTAGCGTCTGTTCGAGATCGTATACATCACCACCAATTCAAATTGTTTAACAGGTTGCCACTCTACACCCAACTCCATTTCTCTTACAGAATAACTCCTTGCATCGCGTTCATGCTTTTTACCGCCATCATAATATTGAAATCGTGTAAATGGAATAACCATTTGTTTTTTTATGGGTATCTGATAATTAAAAATAACGTAGCCCCCTGCTAAATTTTTAACTTCGATAGAATCCGCCAGAGTATTGGATTCCGGTCCTCTCCCAACATTATACTCCGGTCCTCTCCCAACATTATATTCGGCTTGAATTCCAAAGGGTTTCGGATACAAAACAAAGGTTGCTGCCACGCGTTGGTCGGTATAATTTAGATCACTTTTGTACTTAACATTCGCGCTTAGATTTGCTTTTGGAATTACATACTTGCCCGTGTATGCCTGCACTCCGGCCTCTATAATTTGATTTTTGTACCTGAACGGATATGAAAACCGAGTCACTACATGAAGTGAATTATTCAGTTCTGGATTATTCGCTGTTTGTCCATTATACGCACCGAAAGCAAACACACCGTAATCACCTGAACCCTTAAGGCCAGACTTAACTAATTCAGAAAACAGTTCTCTCTTCTCTTTTTTTGCCCAATAAAAAAATATTCCTAAATCCCTTTCATTTGATACGGCACTGTTTAATGCGTCACTCCGATCAAGTGGCAATCTATTTTGGCTTGATTGCATATTCTCGAAACCATAGGGAATTTTACTCTGACCAAGTCTCAAGCGAAATTCATTATCCTTATCAAGACCTACATCTACGTAAGCATCTCTAAGCTGGGCAAAATGAAGTTTATCCGAACTCGGGCTACTGGCAAAGTCAGGCTGAATGTAGAAATACACACGCTTGCTTATTTGTCCATAGAAAATAATGCGCATCCTTCGGATGAAAAAACCTCCGTCTTTACCCCACGATTTGTCACATTGCTCGCAACCCAAATTTTCATTTGTCTCCAGAAGTCTGTTGTAGCGAACCTGGGCATAGCCTCGTATCGAAAAACTTTCGTACCATTTCTTTTCAGGAGTGGGTAAAGTTTTTGGCTCAGTTGAAGGGTGTTGAGTAGTGTCCGTTTGGGAAAGACCTGGCAGTGAAATTATCAGGAAGGCTGCCAAAAGTAGTGTATTTCGTATCATATTCAGCTTAAAAAAACTTCATCACTATTGATTATCAGGGATTCAATATGATGTTGGTTTTACTATTTCAATATGTTTTTGTTCGTGGCAGCAAATTTAAAGAGGCAAATATTACCTGATAGTTAAGTCTTTAACACTGTGTTAACATTAAATTAACATTGGAATATTAACCCCCTAATTATCATCCAATTGCACAAAATCGGGATGAAAACGGGTTTTAATCATTGAAAACCAGGAGAAAAAGTTTCAAAATCCAACACGAGCGAGCAGTGAAAATGGAGAAACCGGATCGTTAATATTTCACTCTGCCAAACAGGTACTTCTATCTTTGCATCCCTAACGCCAATTCTATGATTAACCGCTATGCCGCTGAAATCCACATTAACCCAATTCGTTTTTTGCGAAACGATGACTTCAACAACGATGGACGCATTCAGGATATTGATGGCACATTAAATCAGGCGATTGAATTAAGCGAACAAATCAGCGAACGGCTTCGCCACATACAAGCATGGATACAGAAAGGTAATTTTAAAGGGGGTATTCAATTTCAGTACGCTGATGGTGGATACATCAGTATGAAAGGCGCAAGTGATGCACAGCTTTTGGAACTCCAATCAAAAGGTATTATTGAACTGTTTGATTTCGCAACCGATAAAAACTGGGTGAAAAAATACGGACATCAGTTTGGATTAGTGTGGGAAGATGGAAGAGCTGTGGAAATTTAATTTCTCAAGGATAATCATTGTTATAAGCTCCTTATAAATTCTTCGAGCGAATCATCCTCGCCTATAGCAATTTTCTTTTTAAGTCTATAGCGCGATTTTTTTACACTCTCTGCAGAAATACCGAGTGTATCGGCCGCTTCACGAAGCGATAAATTCATTTTGATCAATGCTGCTAATCTCAATTCAGAAGCGGTGATATCCGGAAAGCGATAGCGAAGACTCGCAAAAAAATTCGGATAGACTTCCTCAAATATCTTCTTATACTTTTCCCAATCTTCATTTGTAAGAATTGTGGAATGTAAAACTTTGCTGAATTTCTCTACCTGCTCATGATTGGGTGTAGGTAATTTTTTTAGCAGGTCAATTTCTTCATTTAGATGATTGATTATTTCTGATTTCTCCATCAGGCTTTGTGAATAGATATCAAGTTGTTGTTGCTTCGAATCGCGTAGCGCCTGGTTATTCAAAACAAGTTCTTCCCGTTGTCGGTACAACTCATCATTCTGCGCCATAATCTCTTCGTTCTGTGCCGATATCTCCTCATGTTGAATCTGTAGCATCCTATTGGCCTGCTGAAGCTCCTGCGTTCGCTCGTCCACAGCTTGTTCCAGTTTTTCATTTTGAGTAGCAAGCATAAGCGCTTTTTCTTCCTCAACTTTTCGGAGCTTTACCTCAAAGGCAAATTTCTTATAGGTATGATATGACGTAATCAATAACGTAGGTACGCATACTAAAAATAAAAGAAGCTGAATCAGATAGTTGTTGTACTCAGCCTTACTGTAACGATCAAACGCAGTACGTGTAATCTCGTCTTCAAATTCATAAATCTTTCTTGCCAGCTTTTCATATTGCAACCACAAGTGATATCCCTTGTTCTGAGTTGCCAGGTGATTGAATTCCTCCATCTGATTGGCCTTAAACAAATCAACCAATTTTAAATTCAACATTGCATACGCATCTATAGAATCCTTTAAAGAATTGAACTCTTCAAGAGGATAACCCTGCAACGTCAGAGCCTGTTCAACAACATTCACAATAGAATCCTTTTGTTTAACCGCAATGTGCAAGGGATAGAGATACTTTTCATCATTAAAAAGTGCGTAACTTCTAAGGCCTAAGTCAAGGTTGTGAATAATGATGATCGCAAACTGGGAAACCGTTGTTTTAATTTCTACCGCCTGGCTCTGAAGAGACCTGTTTTCTTCAATAATCCGATTGTTGTAACGGGTTAAAATAAAATTAAGAACCAATAGAGAGGTAATGGTGGCAATTGCTAAGCGAATAAGTCTCTTACTAATGATGGTTTTCACGTGTTGATTAATTTGAGTCGTTTTATTCCCTCCAATTTTGCCGAATTGCGATTAACTCTGGCTAAAAAGGGGCTGCTGCCTTATCCAGCGGGCTTTTTTTCTTATTGTCTACTTTCTTGTCCACTTTAATGGCTACAGTTTTGTCTTTGTGTTTTTTATGAATGGCTATTCAGAGATTACATATTTGTTATACGAAAGCGGCAGCACGCGAGAATCCAATTTCAACTCGGTTAACCAGAAAATGCCATGAAAAACCTTTTTAATGCCTATGCAGATGCAATCGTTTCGAATGTTCGATTAGCATCCTTGGATAGTAAATGTACAATAACATGGGTAAATGATCAGTTCTGCAAACTAACAAAGTATGAAAAACATGAACTGATTGGAAAGCCTATCAGCAAACTCAACCTGGTTTGCATGAATGAGGATGACTTTAGAGTTATCCAATCTATTATTTCGGATGGCCATGCCTGGGCTGGTGAGATCAAAAGCATGGCGAAAGACGGAACAACACTTTGGGTAAAAACGAACATTCTTCCCATTCTAAATGCCAACAAAACGATTGAATCATACCTGATCATTAGCTCGAATATAACAACCACCAAAATTGCTTTAGATGAAAAAAACAAAGCCCTCGAAAGCTTGACAAGAAGCGAAGCGCGCTATCGTGCCTTGGTTGATAATCAACCCGATTTAATGTCACTATGCAACGCAAAAGGTGTACGACTTTTTGTAAATGAACGATACTGTGAATTCATCGGAAAAGAACAATCATCCTTAATTGGAACGAGCATTTTAGAATCTCCCTTCCCTGGAACACCAATTCATTTTATTAAGAAAGTATTTCAACTATCCATTGACCATCCTGAAATTTCAGATGTTTTTGAATTGCCAAATGCGAAAGGTATTAAAGTTTGGATGTCACTTTCTATTCGTGGAATATTTAATGAGTCCGGACAGCTTTATGAAATTCTAACCATCGGTCGTGACGTTTCGGCTATAAAAATGGCTGAAGTGAGAATGACAAAATACGTTGAAGATATAGAGCGCATTGCGTTTATGACCTCGCATAAAGTAAGAGCGCCAATCGCCACAATGCTTGGACTGGTGGAGCTATTAAAATTGAATGCTATCCATACTGATCAATGGAGTGATGTACTGAATCATTTTAAAGATTGCGTTCGCAATCTGGATTTATGTACGCGAGAGTTAGGCGCCTTTATTAACCAAAGGCAATTACCAGATGAAGAGGATATTGATGACAGACTGAATGTGAGATCTGCTTAGTTAACTATTTTCATCGTCAAAGGCTGAAGATGAGATTTAATTTTCTTTTAGATATCCAATCATTATTGATGGAACACACTTGACTTAATGATAAGTCCATTTTTAAGTTCTAGCATTTCACCTACATAGAGATCATCTTCATCCTCTACATGGCGAATGTATTCCATAAAAACACGACTCTCGTAAGGTGTAAGCCGAACCACTTCATATTGCAACGTTGGCAAGCGTTCGAAGGCATCTTGCCACCATGTTCCTAAAGCAGCTTTGCCTTTTATAAGACCTTTCGTTTCCGGATGATGCACTTTTAATTTCGGACTAAAGTGTTCTGCCTGATCATCATAAAGTGAAAGCAGATTTTCAATATGCTGATCATTAAACGCAGCAAACCATTTGAGCGCTATTTCATTTAGTTCTATTGAACTCATAATTCTGTAGTAGATTAGTCAAAGGGAAGTAATTCCGGTTCCAGGTATTCTTGCTTTGCCTGCTCCGATTTAAAAATATCAGTTGCGTAGTGAAATGCAATTAACTCCTTAAAATTATACTTGAGGCGCGGATGTTCTAAAATAAACTCTTGAAAATTAGTTGAATGCGATTTCAACTTAAAATGATACACAGCGCGGATTGCTGCAATGGTAAGTGTTTTGTTGTATTTATCCTTTGCTCCTAAAGCCATTACATATTCTACCAATTGATGGCCTATATTTTTAATGGCTTGTTCAACTCCATACTTGTCAATGTGTATCCAGGCGAGTCGGAGATGCGCTTCATGATTAAACAAAGCAGGATTCAACGAACAGTTTGCAAATTGCTGTTCAAATTCTCTGTCACTTAAATCAAAGTGTGTTTCATTCTCTTTCATTCTAATTCAAAACAATTTAAACATTGTACTTTACGATTGTAAAAGTACGCGTTTAATATGCCATTTCTTTCATGCTTCATCATACCATCCATTCAAATTTTGGAAAAACGAAAGTTGTAACAAGTAAAAGTTCCGAAATTTATCAAAATAGAGGCTCCTTTAAAAAATCATGGTTCATCAGAACGTTGTGGTGATTATCTCCTTAACTTCATAGCACCTACACAACCAAATCAAAATCTTATGAAAACAAATATGGTGATCATCACCCCCGTTCTATTGATGGGGCTGATCTGCTGCTCTCAACCTAACACCGTTGCAACGGATGCCAAGGGAGACCAAAACAAAGCCGTTGTTGATAAGTTTCTGGCTGCTGTTCGCACCGGTGATCTAAAAGCTGCAAGCGAATTTATGGCGGATGATTTCAAAAGTTATGGTCCATCCATCAAAGACTCATCCGACCGCGCTGAGTTTATTGATATCTGGACAAAACGATGGGAGACCGACTTGAACTCGATTTCCTATGAACGATATGCAAACATTGCTGTTACGTTAGACAGCGTTGATTGGGTAGATGAATGGGGAATGATTGACGCTACTTATAAAAATGGATTAGGCAATACTCATTTCCGATATCACGCAGCTTTCAGAATGAGTGGAGATGGGAAGATTTCAATGTATGCTCCCTTTTACAACGTAGCCGACATTATGGAAGAGCAAGGTTTCACCTTTATACCACCCGATCTGAAAGAAGGAAGTTCAAAATAATATTGAGTAAAAACGATTCACTAACTCCTGCAGCAGCAGGAGTTTTTTTTAATTCCTACTGTATTCTTGTGGTTTATTGTCACCAAATGTTTTCATTTTGGTGGATGATATTTTCTCAGTCACCTTATAGTTGTCTCTATAAAGGTATTGTATCATTATTGGATAGTCGAATCTTGCATTTTGATTTACCAGTTGTCCGTCTTTGAAGTTGTAAATGTTAAAGGTCCAATAGTTGTGATTCTCATAATCCTTCAATGTCATAGTCAAAATTTCATACTTATTATCTCCATCAAAATCACGCTCCGTAATGTGTGGGCCCATCTTGTCCAGGTAGGAAATTTTAGTAAATAGTCCGTTAGCTTTTTGAAACAAATAGATGACTCTCTGATTTAATGAAGCGAGTCCATTGCCCATGTAGGGTATCAGCAATTTTATATCTGCTAAGCTGTCTCCGTTGACATCCAAAATCCTCACTGAATCAGAGTAGAGCACATTCGTCTCTATGAAAAACATTGGTTCAAATATCTTTTGTATCTGTGTTTTGTTTCTGAATAGTCTTATGTAAGAACTGTCCCATTTTACCTTAAAGGATGTCAATTGAATTGTAAGCGTATCCGTGTCGGAGAAAAAGTTAGGGATTGTCTGGGTAAAATGTGTCCTGTCAGATTTTTCAAAAATTTTCCAATCATTGAATTCAATGAATTTTATTGTTGGGAATTGCTCAAATGAATAATGCTCTTGTCCCTGTCCAAGAATCGCGATTGTCAAAAATGATATGAGCAGTAGTATCTTCATTAAAAAAATTGCGAGCATTAAGTATATAAGCAATATTAACTATATCCTCTTCAATCAACCTAATACTCTCTACTCCGTAATCTTCTCAATCCCTGTCAACGTCACTTTTCGAAACTCAACTTCTGAGCCTTCTGCTTGTAAAGCAATCTGCCCTTTTGATGCGGTGCAATCAAATCCATAATTAACCAGTACACCGTTTACCCAAACTTTAATAGCATTGCCTACACATTCAATAGTCATGGTGTTCCATTCACCCAATGGCTTCTCTGATCCATCAGTAAGATTTATTACTCTGCGCTCCTTGCCTTCGGTGATACCCCAGTTTTCTTTTGGTCCGCGTCTCTTCTCCATTTCAGGAACCGTAATATCTTCTACAATACACCAGAAGTCACCGGCATTCTCATGCATCATTTGTACTTCAACGGATTTCGGAAACATACCATACAACGCGCGCGGTGTTGAGGCGTGTACAAGCGCGCCACAATTTCCGGGAGTACCGGCAAAACGATATTGTATTTCGAGTTTGTAGTTTTGATAGATGGCGTCTGTAATAATATGTCCTCCAGGAGTACCCAGACTAACCAGCATTCCATTTCGGATGATGAAGGGAGTTTTAAGATTTGGATCTTTGTCCATGTCCGGAACATCAACATGCCAGCCGTTTAAGTCTTTACCATTAAACAATTCAATTGATTTTGATTTTTTCTGCGCAGATGAATCGAAGAACAATGCAAAAACAAACAGAAACAAGAAGAAAATATTTTTCATAAAGCAATTATTGTTGTTAGGTTACTTGAACTAAAAGTTAATTATTTCTTTTTTCCATCCCATTGCAAAACGGTTACGGGCTGCGGACCGATATTCTCTACCTTCTCTCCATCACCTTGTCCGGTTTGCTGAACAAAAAGATCTAGAATTTCTTGCGTTCTCCAAAGTTCGGTATCGTAACTGGGTTCCCAGCCTCCAACAGAGGTGATGGTTAAATCACGACTTATCCAGTCTTCCTTTTCCGGATTGCCTACAAAAATACTAACATGACTGCCCTTCTCTTCATCGCGATAAATCAAAATGACTTCATGCTCCTTCTTCCCTTTCTTTCGAACAACGATCTCAGGTCGTGCTATTGGAATCTTTTTTGTTCCACCACCCGACAACGAAAAGTCAAGCGTGCGGTTGCTCACCTGGTGCGTGCTCCATGAAACACCATTGTGTTTCACTAAAAAATATTGGGGAATTCCTCCGCTGACGCGCCAATAGGTAGCGATGTAAATTTTTCCTTCTTCCACATACATGGACGTTTGATTGATCAAGTCACTTCCTTTCGCAATACGACAGGCATACTCTGCATTATCCTGGCGAATCGGTAAAGTATATTTTTCATTTATGGTGTTTTGCCAGGTGATGCCTCCATCATTCGAACGCGCATAACACAGATCATGGTTAGTCGATACATCCGATGTCTCGCGCCATACCCAAGACAAATGAATTACACCATTTGTATCTACAAAGGTTTGCCAATATGCATTACGCTGTTTCTCACCGTCAATCAAATTGGTTTGTACGCGCTTCCATTTCTTTGCAATCACATTGTATCGATTCATCACCAGATTACCTTCACCCGATTCGCCACTGCGATAAAGAAAAATCAAATCGCCTCCAGGCAAGCGATGGAATTCCGGATAGGTAACATCTTTCTCATTGCTCCCAATCATGATCCTCTTCTTTGACAGCTCAAGCGAATTGGGCTCAACACTTATACAATAGTTTAATTGGTTGTTGTGATGATTCCACGCTACATGCAAATAACCATCACCATCCACCATTATGCTGATGGCATTGTGTGCATCCAAAACATTTCCTTTATACGGTGTTCGTTTTAATTCCCAGATTTCCGCATTGACTTTTCTTCTGGCCAATATCATCACGCTGTCCACATCATAATACGCTGCATACTGCATGTTTTTATGTGTGACCAGCGCATTTTTTCGGAACGATACAGTGTTGACAGATGTATTTGCCCACCCTAAACCAATGGTTGTGGTGTGCTTCTGTGCTACTGTATTTCCTGATAAAAGAATGAAAACAATGAATAAGCCTTTGTTAATTTTTGTCATAATATGAAGAGAGGGGTCCTGAATGCGGAAATTTATACAATTTAAAAGATGTTCAATAATTTGTTTTGCAAAATGCACCTTCTCCTTCTTCAATAGAATTGGTACCTTGCAAATAACTGTCTTCACCCTACATGAGGCGATTTTTACCTACCATTTGTACACTTAATATTGTTTTGATTTTATCGGGTTGCGACCTGAATAAATCCTACCATGCAAAGTCCATTCAGACCACGTCTGTTGCAGTGGACTCGCTAAAACAAATTGTACTTGTTTCCGATTCGCTTGTTAAGCCGATTCTCTACACTAACGTAACCGGTCTGGAATATTTGCCAGTACCCAAGGCGAAAGCCACTTTCGTCTCAGCAGTTTTGCCTTCTATTCTTGTTGCACGTTATCGTGTTGAAGAGAATAAACGAAAGCTCCTTTATCTACAAGAAAAAAAATCGTGGGAAAAATCAGACAGTCTGTTTTATAAAAATTTAAAACTGAAGTATAAAGCCAGCAGCCTCAATGATCTTATTGCCCGAATGATCACCTTACCCAATAGTCTTGTGTTAGCACAAGCAGCAGTGGAGAGTGGATGGGGACAATCCCGCTTTTTTCTGGAAGGAAGCAATCTCTTTGGTGTATGGTCGTTCAACCGCTATGAGCCCCGAATTGCAGCTGCAAAGACCCGCAGCAAGAAAAAAATTTATTTGCGCTCCTATAAAGATATGTCTGAATCCATCGTTCACTATTTCGAAATTATAGGAAAGGCCAGGCCTTACATTCCTTTGCGATTGGCGCGACAGAAAACTGAAGATCCTTTCTTACTATTAACGCATCTTAAGAACTTTTCAGAGCGAAGATCAGCGTACACGCGCCAGCTTAAAAATATGATTGAGGTCAATGACTTCACCCGATATGATCATTACCAGATCAATCCGGAATACATCCATGAAGACTAATTCTTTTATATTAAAATTCATTCTGCTATTCAATGTATTGATGATAGTCGGCAGCAATGGAAAGACACAGCCGATTGAAACAGAAATCGTAACATCTGATGAAGGTAAGACCATTATGTGTTTTGTTTATCATCGCTTTGGTGATTCACGATATCCAACCACAAATGTTTCTGTAAAAGATTTTGAATCCCATTTAAACTGGCTCACGAAACATGATTTTACTTTTCTTAATTTTTCGGATGCTATTGCTTACCTCCAGTCTGACGGGGCCGATCGCAAAATAGCAGTCATTACAATCGATGATGGATACAAGAGTTTCTTCAAAAACGGATTACCACTTTTAAAGAAATACAAAGCCCCGGCTACATTATTCATTAATACTGAAACGATTGATGGTGGAGATTACATGGGCTGGCCCGAGTTGAGAACAGCAATGAAGAATAATATTGAAATTGGTAATCACACCCATTCTCATGACTATTTTTTAAACAAACCCGCTTCAACAAGATACTCTTCATTTAAAGAAGAAATCGAATTGAGTCAATCCATCATTCAGAAAAATCTGGACTTCACTCCCACTGTATTTTCGTATCCGTATGGCGAGTTTGATGTGGAGATGAAAAATATTGCAAAGCAAGTTGGCTTCAAAGCTGCTGCTGCACAAAACTCAGGAGTTGTATATGCTGGAACAGATTTATTTATGTGTCCCCGATTTCCAATGTCGGAAGCGTATTCAGGTTTGGATAAATTTATTGAAAAGGCATCCGCCAAAGCGTTGAAGGTATTAAACCGTTCACCAGAGAATCCATACTTACCTTCAAACAAGAAACCCATTCTTACTTTAACTATTGACATCACTGATTTGAGACTTGATCAATTGCAATGTTTTGTTCAGGGAGGAAAATGCTCATTCAAAATTATTGAGAAGAGTGCTGCCAAGGCAACGATTACCTTTCAATCAGTCGCAGTTATAACCGGACGAAGACGAACGCTCTGTACCATTACCATTCCCGATAAAAAAGGTGTGTGGCATTGGTATAGTCATTTGTGGGTTAATCCGAGCATTAAAGAATAGCATCAATACTATATCAACTTCATTTGTGAAGCCATTCGAATTAAAGATGCTGTATTTCGGGTATCGAACTTGGCCAGTAAATTTTTCCGATGCGTATCTACTGTTGTGGTGCTGACAAATATTTTTTCAGCAATCTCATGATTGGTCAGTCCTTCGGCAATCAATGTAAGTACTTCTTTTTCTCTTCGGGTGATCACGGGTATTTTTGAATCCTCGTTTTTCTTCATCGTAACAGCCGCCTCCAGACTTAGAAATTTACGGCCTTCCATAACAGCTTCGATTGCTTCGGTCAACTCTTCCCGTGTAGCATTTTTCAAAACATATCCGGATGCTCCATTCTCCATCATCTTTTGAATATAACTTTGTTGGTTAAAAGAACTCAATCCCAAAATATGAATGGCAGGATATTTTCCCTTTACTTCCTTACACAAATCAATACCACTTTTGTCCGGAAGATTGATATCCATCAAAATCACATCAGGCTGTTGTTGCTGTAAAAATGAAAGGCAGGAAGCAGCATTCATTGCATGTCCCATCCACTCCATATCTTTTTCATGCTGTAGTAAGGAGCGAATTCCTTCTACAATCATGTAGTGATCGTCTGTAATAAAAATTTTTACTGCCATTTAAATATCCAATTCAATGTGAACAGAAGTTCCTTTGCCTGGTTGTGAATCTACATCCAATTTACCTTTTAAAAAATCGACACGATGTTGAATGTTTGTCCACCCTATACCTCCTGCTTGTTTTATAATGCTGGTCTCAAATCCCTTTCCGTCATCTTCAACCGTTACTGAAAGCTGGTTGTCTGTTTTTGTTACTTGAACAATAGCTGTTCTGGCCGCAGCATGTTTCAACGTATTATTGATCAATTCCTGAACGATGCGATATACGGTTATCGAAGTAGTTTGTTCAAGCTGTACATCGGCCATGCCAATCGATTGGTAATTGATTTGCAACGCACCGCTCTGATTAATATCGTTACAAAAATCTTTAAGTGCTGTATCCAGTCCAAACCTTACCAGTGATTCCGGCATCATGTTGTGCGCTACTCTGCGCATTTCTTTTATGGAGCTGTCGAGCATGTCCATGCTGCGCTCAAAGGCCTGATGGTTTTCAGGTGTCATTACTAGATTTTCTTTCATAGTATTAAAGGAGTATTTAATTCCGGAGAGCATACCGCCCAATCCATCGTGAAGGTCTTTCGCTAAACGTGATCGCTCCTGTTCTTCACCTTTTAAAACAGCTTCTGTAGCGGTTAGCTGTTTTTCGGTTTCCAGTTCGCTGATACGTTGTTGTTGAAGTTTTTGTTTTTGTTGGTAGGTGCGGTAAGAAAGCAAAAAGATAATTAATACGGTCACGGCACCAACCATCAAAATATAATTCAAGGTGCTTTTTTGCCGAATGGAAAGCTGCTGTACTTTTTTATCAGCCTCCAATTGTATTATCTGATTTTCTTTTTTTTCATTTTCATATTTCTTCTCAAGTTCTAACGCGGCATTCCGAATCGTTTCATTCAGGATGCTATCACCTAGAAGCGTACTTTGGTTTGCATAATATTCTCCCATCGTAATATCCTGCTTGGAGTAACCCAGATTAGAGAGATGGACCAATACTTTTTGACGCTGAATTCTCAGGTTAAACTGATAGGACAATGCCAATGCTTCACGAGCCAATGCTTCAGAATGTTTATAATCCTTTTTAAACTGGTAATAGAACGATAACCCTTTTATCGCAATCAATTCACTTTCGTGAATTTCAAGTTTCTTTGAAAGTTCGAGGGCCTTTTCCATATACGGCTTCAAACCAATGTAATCTCCCTTTTCTAAGCAAACATCTCCGAGGTTGAGGTATAGACTCTGTTCCAGATTTTTATCATCAATCTTTTTGCTGATCACCAGGGCCTCCTTAAACAAGGATGTTGCTTTACCTAATTTATCCATAGCAACGTAATTGAGCCCCAGGTTATTTAAAGCAGATCCCAAAACGTATAAATTATTTAGCTTTCTAAGCAGGGCAACCGATCTTTCTCCGAACTCAATTCCTTTTTCGTATTGATGCGTCTGAAAATATAAAACCTGGAGAATATCATCGCCTTGTGCTGCTATACTTTCATTGCCAAACTTTTGAAAGATCTTTTTTCCTTCTTCATAATATTGCACTGCTTTTTCATACTCACCCTTCATGCGGTAAGACGTACCTGTATTGAAAAGTGTTTTAGCAAGATTTACAGAATCCTTTGTCGCCCTGGAGAGCGCAACACCTTGCAAGTTTAACAACAGGGAGGAATCATACAATCCTTGCATGTTGAGCACGAACGTATAGTTGTTGATGAATTGAATGATACCCTTCGGATAGTCCAGTTCACGGCTAAGACTAGCGGCTTTTCTGTAAAATAGCTTAGCAGAGTCCGGCTCATTCGATTCATACTGCTGACCAATGTTGATGTAAAGTTGTACGGCATCTACATCCTTCTTCGCTTGGGGTAACAACCGAAGCAAACTATCCTTATTCATCAGTTCCTGACTATAGGATGCCAAGGAAGTTGCAAGAAGTAATACAATAATCAAAGATTTTCTCATGCTGTGCTGGTTTACAAATAAAGGTAACTGCGATTTCAAAGACTCTCCCCTTTTTCCATGATTTTTTCACTCCCCAAAAATCTCCTGTTTTTAAGGGATGGATAAAATGATTTCAGGATTCCATTTTTACAGTGTTAAACAAGTCAAAATACATCTTGAGGTGTCTTGTATAATCGCGATGAACTTATTAATGAATGCATCATAAACTTAGTTTGGTTTGGGTTAGGTAGATTCGGTGCGGAGGTTATGCTTCCGCACCTTTCTTTGAAATGCATGGGCTTGTCATAGTAACGAAAGGAAAAGCAGAAAACGAAGCACCATCCACCAAGGTAATTTATGGCTTATAAGTCAACACGATAACACTATATTGTAAGAGCGATTAAAAACACATCCGTATATGAAATACTTTATTGTATTCCTGATCTCTGTACTTTCTTCAACGTGTCTGTTCGCGCAAAAAGAAACGTTAGATCTGACCACTTACACTGTTCCCTCAGGATGGAAGAAAACCAATAGTACTACAAATGTTGTAAGCTATGCTATTACGAATAATCAAAAAGGAACCTACTGCCAGATTGGAGTTTATGCGAGTACAACCAGCAAAGGAAGTTTGCAGGCAGACTTTGAAAGCGAATGGCAAGAACTGGTTGTAAAACCTTATAAACCAACAACAAAACCAGAACTGCAACCTTCGGTTTCTGAGAATGGCTGGGATGTGCAAAGTGGTGTTGCTCCCTTTGATTTCAGCGGTGGAAAATCGGTGGCTATGCTGGTTACTGCGAGTAGTTATGGACGGTGCATGAGCATTGTTATCTTGACCAACACGGAAGATTATCAATCCGAGATCAAAAATTTTCTGGAGTCTGTTGATCTCAAGAAAGTTGAAGCGAACTCCCAGACTGCGAATAATACCAGCGACAACAAGTCCATCCTTGGCATTTGGACAATGAGCACAAGTGACCAGTCAACCTTCAGAATGAATAATGGTGTTATGAACTACATCATCCGGCAGTATACGCTGAATGAAAATGGAACCTATACTTTTATTACAAAAACGTTCGATCCGTTGATGGATAAAATTCTCTTGGGGAAAGAAAACGGAACCTATCAAATCAGTGTCAACAATCTCACGATCATTCCTCAAAAAAGTGTACTTGAGGCATGGAGTAAAAAAGATAATGCCGACAAATGGGGCAAACTTCTAACCACACAAAACATTGCGTTGGAAAAAGTAACTTATCAATTTACCAGGTACTACATGTCCGGCATTCAGGAATGGAACTTAATATTGCAGGCTGGCACACCAACGAAACGTGAAGGCCCTTTTTCAAGTAACACACTTTTTAACAATGCTTACTTCTATTCACCAATTTCTTCCAGTCATCCTTTAATAGAACTTCCAGCCGGTCAGGTGGCACCACAAGAAACTAATAATCCACCCGTTAGTTCACCGGCAATAAAAAGCTCTTTCGCATTCAACACAACAAATTTTGATAACGGATGGACCAGTACGGAGCAAGCAGATTGGGTACAGGTTGTAAAGGGAAACATAAAAGTTTTAATTCATTATCCGAATAAAAAAGCGGACGAGTACAATCCGGTACTAATGGATGGATTAAAGAATGCCTGGAATATTCTGGTTGCTCCAAAATACAGCACGGCAAGCAATTTTGAATTTAAGCCCATCAGCGGTTGGCAGTCAATTGAATTTGCAGAAGCTGATGCCGTTGAAAAAACGACCGGTAAATCAGTGCATGTTGTATTGTTCAAAATGAATTATTCAAATGGCAGCGGAAAATTTCTGGAGTTCATAACGCCCGATAAAAAAACCTATGAACAGGAATTTGGTGCATACCGTCAGGAATCTTTCGGCTGGGAAAAAGTAGAGGCGATGGCTAACTACAACAAATTTGCTGTAGCTGCTCCTGACCTGACAGGTAAATGGACCAACAATTTTACAGGAATGACCCAATACGTAAATGCTTATACTGGTGCCGATGCGGGTGCCAACACACACGCATCCAATGAATCATTTGAATTTATGAAGGACAATACCTATCACTGGGAGATTGGTGTTGCCAGCGGCATGGTGGGCAACATTAAGTTTCAAAACGCTAAATCAAATGGCAAGCTGAATCTTCCCAATAACTGGCAAATACATTTTTCTGATCTCGAAGGAAAACCGAAAACCTACAATGCTTTTTTCTCCTGCGTAAAGGGAGCCAGAATACTTTGGCTTGAAGACAGTGCTTATGCTATTGGCTATACGGGTTACGGAAAGAAAGAGTAATCTCTTTTCGAAACCATAATTTCAAGAGTATATTCACTCTTAAAATAATTTTACTAGCTTGTAGAGTCACTTTAAAACGATGCGCTACCTTTTTACTTTACCCTTACTGATTGTCTCAGTTGCGTTGATGGCCCAATCAACGATCGAGTCAATTCCCAATCAAAAACTAATTAACAACAGTTATGTATCCAATCCGGATAAAATAATTAGTGATGTCACTGTTGTTCAAATCGACACGCTCCTCACTTCACTTGAAAAGAAAACATCCGTACAGGTATCTGTTGTGCTTGTTAATTCTATTGGTGATGAAGATGTGTTTGAATTTGCACAAAAACTTTTTACAACCTGGGGCATTGGTAATAAAGAAAAAGATAACGGACTTCTTCTACTCTTTGTAAATGATAAACGTACCGTTCGTTTTCATACCGGCTACGGATTAGAAGGTGTGTTGCCCGATATCACTTGCAAACGCATTCAACGCGACTTCATGGTTCCGGAATTTAAGAATGGAAATTATGACGGAGGTATGTTAGCTGGATTAGTTGAGGTGAACAAAATTCTGACTGACCCTACCTATGCAGTCGAGCTGCAGAAGCCAGATGAGTCAGAGCTTGACGGTTTCCAATCGGTGGTTATCTCTCTATCTATATTCGTGCTTCCGTTTCTAATCATCGCGTTCTTTATCAAGTTAAAGAATGACAAATTCTCTGATTCCAAAAATTCCGAGCACAGCGATTATCCTGAAATGAGACGAACTAAATGGGCATGGCTAATCCAGTTCATTGGTCTTCCCGTGCTTATCGTATTCCTCTTTGGAATAAGTACTATGGAAAACCCAGGAGGCTTTTGCATTATCGCTTTATACTTTTATTTCATGTTTACCTTGTTCTTCCGATTATATCGAATGAACCAAGTGATTAACCGTTTTCTAATTGAACAAAAGTATTATGAGATTGTCGAGTTCTTGCGGAAAGATCAGGTATTCTGGTTTTGGATGATCTTCCTTTTTCCATTTCCTTTTCTTATCTACTTTTTCTATCATCTTGGGCGCAAAAAGTTATATCGAAATCATTCGCGCAACTGTAAACTCTGCCAAGGCAAAATGAGCAAGCTAAGTGAACAGAATGACGATCAGTTTCTTTCAAAAAAACAACAGATGGAAGAAAGCCTTCGCTCCATTGATTATGATGTATGGCAATGTCAAAGCTGCCAGGCAACAGAAGAGTGGACGTATCCAAACAAACGATCAAAATATTCTCCTTGTCCAAAGTGTAATACCAAAGCTTACTATTCATCCGGACGCAGCACCATTAAGAGCGCAACGTATTCCTCCAGTGGTAAGGGAGAAGAAACACATACTTGTATGTTCTGCGGGCACACGAAGAAATCAACATTCACGATCGCTCAATTGGTTGCCAGTACATCATCATCCAGCAGCTCGTTTAGCAGCGGCAGTTCTTCAAGTGGTGGAAGCTGGGGTGGTGGAAGTTCAGGAGGTGGTGGTGCAAGCAGTAGTTGGTAGCCGGAGCTGAATGTTTAGACATCCAGTATTGTATATACATCAAGAGTCATGTTTAAGTAACTATTTGAACCTCTTGTAAGAACAACGGGAATCATTATCAACTTCATGGGACTTAACTTGATTCAATCGCTTTGGCCCTAATAATCTTCAGTAGAATTAATTTATCCTATTTATTCTCTCTAAAGTACGCACACACTTTATTCATCACACACTCCATGTGTTTGGGATTGGTAGGTCTGCAAATTTCTCTTCCCAAAAATGAAATGGCCATTCCAACTTCTCCCCAATCTTTTGCAGGCAATACATCCATCATCTGCTTTTCTATTTTCTTAGGATCTGTACTGGATGCAATGCCCAGGCGTGGAGCAACTCGCACAACATGAAGGTCAACGATAATTCCTTCTGCCTTCACACCTGCTTCGCGCATAATAACATTAGCCGACTTCCTTCCTATTCCGGGTAAAGCAGTCAATTCATCTAATGTTGTTGGAATATTCTTATCATCCTTTATCGTGGATGCTAAGGTGAGGAGCCACTTCGTTTTGTTTCCGAAATTCCGAACCTTACCAATAAATGGAAATAATGATTCTGCAGTTGCTTTTGATAATGCTTTCATATTCGGGTAAGCAGAAAACAAATCAGGAGCAATTTGATTGATGTGTTTGTCTGAATCCTGAGCGGAGAGCACCACCATCACCACCAGCTGATACGTGGATTTGTACTCAAGTGGGTGTTTTTTGCCCTTGTATTTTTTAAGAAGAGGTTGTATTTCCTTTTGCCAGTTCGTTGTCACCATAAAATTGAGTTACGTAGATAAAGATAATGATATAAGCCATTTCTTTCATTGTAAACATTGCACAATATTATTAACACTAAAAAAAATCATGCTCAACCATGGTAGTTTTAAAAGCATCAAAAAATCCACAGAGCATAATTCACTGTGGATATTCCTGTGATGAACTTTATTTTCTAATATTCCCGAACATAAAGGGTGATGTCCTTCATCATCACACGCGCAAATGCAAAAGAAAGTCCTTTACCTACATATGACTTAGAAGGATCCTTCTGAAAAAATGAAGTAGAGTTTGGAACCTGAAGTCCCCATGAACCCGATGTCTGCAATTCGCCTGGAGTTATAAGCACTACATGTCCTACACCTTCGGAATTTTTAAACACTGCCACTACTGCTTTCTTTGCGTTGGCTAATTCTTGTGCTTTCGTTAATGTTGTCTGATCATACGATGGGCCAAGTGATTTCCATTTAGCGCTATTCTTTATGAAATCAGCAATCTCGTTGGGTGACATATACTTACCTGACTTCGAAAAGTCATTTATTTTATAGACAATATTGAGCGACTCACCAATAAAATGTACACACTCAGCACGTTCCTTTGAAACTCCTTCACAAGCCAAAAATTCTTTCAATGCAGTATTCAAGTCCTGACTCCAGTTGGTGTTCAGACTTTGAGCTTGGGCAGTTGTATAGAGAGTAAACAACATGAGGGTAAAATACATTCTAACTCCTGATAGGACTTTCATAGATATAATTTTTTATCTAAATATAATCAGCGATGTTGAGTGATTGGAATTAAAAAATTGTAAAACATCCGAATAATCAATTGATGTAAGGTTATTTCGTTTTGTTGACGTTATAACAATTTCCGAATTCGATTCCGTAACTCCTTCTCTAAAAAGGATCTTACTGAACACCTCATGAAATCAAAATATAACCGTTGCTTTATTTAGTGTTATTAGCAAAGAAGAGCTTTGCATGGTAGGCAATCGGTATTCCGATACATACAATTAAAATAGCCAACCCAACAGGAGCCTTTGTAATGTCAAACGGAAACTTTGGTGTGTTGCTCATCGGGACAATAATCAAATTGGTTACACACCAGGCCACCAACGCGATTGCAACTGCATCGATGAACCAACTCCTCGAAAGAATTTTGATTTTTGGATATAGTAAAAAATAAAAAGCTGTGCAGGAGAATGCAATGATAAAATGAAAGAGCAGCCCCCAAACCATCATAACACCACTTCCCGTAAATGCTGAAGCACCAAATACACCACTCGCAACATACCGTAAAACGCGGGAGGGCATGGTGCCATTTAATAGATAACTATGAATACACGCTGCGGTGATATCAAGTGCCCCAGCTATTAAGGTTGTTTTGAAGATGACGCGCCACATAAAATTTATTTGTATTTAATGCTATATCATCTAAGTTAGACGAATGCATTAAATTATACAATGGCATTATGCACCGTGAGGAAAACCTCACCACATGTACTGATTCTGGCGCCTGAAATTATTGAAGCGGAATGAAAGGACGAAATCGTGGCTTGAGCCACCAAACTTACTATAGTCACTCAAGGCCATCTCATACGAATACGACACAGCGATTAATTCATTGACGTTGAGACCCAAAAGAAATACCCCCGATTTAACATCACGATAAGTAAGTCCGAGCCAAACCTTATTCTGAATGTAGGTCTTTACACTGTAATCAATACTCATTTTATTATCCATTTGCCATAAAGCAAGAACGCTCGGGCGAATAAATCCATTTGACGAAACCGGAATTGAAACACCTCCCTGTATAGCTCCCTTATAGAAAATCTGACTTGAAGATGCATCGGATGCCTGTATGGCATAATTCAACACCGGAAAATAAGATGCTCCAAAATAGAACGAAGGTGAATAAAAAACTATACCGGTTCGTACATTCAAATTGGTCTCTGTTGTTCCGTTCGCAACAAGTTGATCGTAAAATGGATCAGCATCGCGAAGTTCAATTGCACTTAAATCAATTTTTGAATTTTCAATAATAGCTGATGCTCCAATTGACATTCTGATTTTCTTCGTCAGCGGATAATTGAATGCGTAATTAACACCTCCACCTATTCGCTCCACCTGACCCACATGTTCATTAAAAAAATTTGCTCCAAAACCATGAAGGATGCGTTTGGCTCTAGGGAGTTTATCACCGCTCAGTGCAGAAACGTTACTCACGCGCAAGCTATTGCTGGACAAATCCAACGGTTGCTTTAATCTGAAGTTGTACGCTAAATTAATGAAGCGTGGTGCATTGGCACCCAGGGATGACCATTGGTAGCGATAGCTTAACTTCAGATCAGCATAATTCTCAATGCCGGCAAAGGCAGGGTTATAGGCTGAAGCAAATTGAAAAGGCTGGGAACTGTTTGGGATAAACTGCGCCTGAACACCAGAAAATATAAATACAAAAAAAGCTATGCGTAGAAATAGTGTCATCGGTTAGCGCAAAACAGTTACAGTTCCTTTAAATGTCTTCTTATTTGATGACTTTAAATCAATCGTGTAGAAGTACGTGTCAGCAGGTACAAAGTCACCACTGGTTTGACCATTCATTCTACCATCCCATTCTTTTTCAAAGCCTACTGTCTCAAACACAATTAATCCTCTGCTGTTATAGATCTTTAAAATAGCATTTTTCAATTCCGGATTGTTTGAGGGCTTATCTCCCTCAAATAAAATTTCCCATGTATTATTTGGTGATTCATCATCCGCTGGAGTAAAGCCGTTCGGAATATCGAGGGCTACGTTTTCGAAATACAATGAAATGAAACGGTTTCTTGAATCACTAATTTTATTTCCATCGCTTAATGTGAAAGAAACTGTTTTCTTTCCAACAACCGGATTCACAGCATTTAAATGGTTGTACTGTATATGCCGGATTGCAGTGTCATACTCGCTCAATGGGGCTTTGCCAGAGATAAGCAATACACCATTTTGAGGATTGTAATTACCGGTCAGGTTTTGAGTGTTTGTAAAAATTAGTATATCATCAGGAGCATGGAAATTTTCTGTCGCAAACCGAATTTCAGCACTTACTAAGCTATCATTATCCACATCAGATACGTCAAAAACTTTTGTTAGCTGAACAGGTCCGCTGCCCGATTTATAACGGAGCAAATCAGTATCATCCTCCAGCGCAATGATGATAGGTCTGTCGTTATCTGCGTTTACTACAAAATTAATATAAGATGAAACTGCTGCATAGGATACTCCATCACTTCCATTCCAGTTCAAAGTATCCCTGCCAAAGTAATCTGCAAACGGAGTGTACACTAATCCATTCGAAAGAGATGAAGATGAGATTTTAGCCCCCGCTAGTACAGCATTATTATTCAATTGCAACAATCCATGCTTGGGCAATGTGACAATCTGAATTTCAGAAAGGGGATCTGCGTCTATGAAAGCAGCTGAGAACTTACTCGAAGCAATATTAACTGAAACATCCTCATTTGTGGTAATGGCAATCGGCACTAGAGTAGGTCTTGCATTCACGATCAAAGTAAAGTCTTGGTCGACTGTTGCCCCGCTTTGATCTTTGACCTGTATCTTCACACTTGTCGATCCAGCCTGACCTGTAGTTGGCATTCCAGCAAGTCTGCCCTTACCATTACTCGCTGGTATTGCTGGTAATAACGTAGCCCACGTGGGCTTTGCCGGTGCAGTAAGGGTGAGGGTCTCCCCATCTACATCCGTTGCTTCAATATTGTAGGTATATGTCTCATCGATATTTGCTGTTAACACAGGGCTGGAAACAAATACAGGTGCGTCATTAACGGATTGTATCGTGAGGTTAAATGTTCGGACTAAAAAATTAATACTTACCGGTGGTATGTTTGGTCCGCTGTCTTGTACCCGAACAGAAATTTGAGCGATGCCATTTGCGTTTGCTTTTGGCTTGATCCGAAGCGTTCCAGTGGCTTGAGGTGACTGGTACGTTACATCTAAAATTTCAAAGAGTTCAGGCTTATTGGAAGACACCGTAACTGTCAGAGTTTGTGTTTCTCCTGGTCCTGCAGTTATGCCCGCGAGCGGAACGTTTTGTAAAACAGCATCTTCCAGAATTGGTCCGAAGGTGATAGTATTTAAGGTAGGAGGATCATTTATTTCTGAAACTTCAATATCAAAAGAAGTAACGAATGAATTCCTGTTAGGCAAAACATTAGAACCGTTATCAATTACGTTAATGGTTATCGTAGCAGTGCCTGCTGTGCTTGGCGCAATAGTATATTTTAATTGAGCTGTTGTAGCTACTCCGTCATACGTTACCGTTGGATTTGGTATAATTGAAGGATTACTAGATGAAACAATAAATGTTAACTCTTGTGTACTTTCAAACGGACCTTTTGAAATATTAGTGATGTTGATTGTCTGCTGTGGCGAGTTTTCAACAACCTGCTGATTGGGAATTGGATTAAAGCTTGGTGCGTCATTTATCGGGCTAATATTGATTGTCAAAATATCTGTGACCGATTGACCTCCTGTATCAGAAGCACGAATCGTAACCTTAGCAGTACCAGATGCATTTGGATTAAGTGTGAATTGAAGTTGTCCCAGGGCCTGATCAATGGCTATTGCCTGAAAGAAAGTCGGATTATCATTGGCGCTAATCTGATAGGTAAGCTGCGCTGGTGTATCTTCTACATCACTAAAGTTAGTCAGCAGATTTGCGGTTTGTTCCACCAGATTATCCTCTACCAGATTAAGAGCAGCGAAGCCCAGTTTAGCAGGTGCATCATTCACTGAATTTACTTTTACCAATAATAGAAATACAGCGCTATTTGCTGCACCATCATTTACAATAACATTCACATTCAAGTTGCCGAAGAAGTTACTTGCAGGTGTAATGACGTTTCCAGAAAAAGTATAGTTTGTTCCCGATTGAACCGTTAATATAAACCCTGTTGGATATGTGTCATCCGGATCAGAAACAGTTAAATGAGAAGTTAAAATAGTCAACTGTTGATCTTCATTAATAGTTAATGTGGATTGACCTGTTATAAGTGGAATATCATTTACAGGAGCAACTTGAACCGCTACACCAAAGTTCGGGCTATTCGCTATTCCATCATTCACTCTAACGTTTACAGTGAGTGGTCCTGAATAATTGAGTGCAGGCGTAATGTTATTTCCGCTAAAGGTATAATTAGTACCTGCTAAAATTGTCAGGGTAAATGCAACATCGTCCGGATCGGTGATTGTTAAATTAGAAAGCTGGATTGCAAACTGTGTATCTTCAGTTGCATTGATTGGATTGGGGGTTTGTCCGGAAATTACCGGTGCCACATTTACTGCCGAAACCAAAACATCAACCCCGAAGGAAGGACTGTCTGCACTACCATCATTCACTTTTACATTCACTGTTAATGCGCCATTAAAATTTAATGCAGGCGTTACGTTGTTACCACTAAAAGTATAATTTGTCCCAGGCAATACAGTCGCAGTGAAAACAGTATTATCCGGATCGAATACAATAAGATTGGATATTGCAATGGAGAACATTGTATTTTGAACTGCATTCATTGGATCAGGATTCTGTCCGGTGATAGAAGGTGCATCATTCACTGCGCCTACCTGGAACGCCATTCCAAAGGAAGGGCTATCCAGTGATCCATCTCTTACCCTAACATTTACGGTTAGCGGTCCATTATAATTTAAAGCCGGAGTAACAACATTTCCAATGAAAGTATAATTTGTCCCAGCCAATACTGTAAGGGTAAAGGTTGTGTTATCAGGATCGGTGATGACGAGATTTGAAACGAGGGGTGTAAATTGAGTATCCTCCGTTGCACCGATTGGATTCGGTGTTTGGCTTGCAATCGTAGGCCCATCATTTACCGCAGCAACCTGAAATACCATTCCGAAGGATGGGCTGTCTACAGCACCATCATTTACTTTTACGTTTACCGTAAGTGGTCCGTTATAATTAAGTGCAGGCGTAACTACATTTCCACTAAACGTATAATTTGTTCCGGCTAAAACCGTCAACGCAAATGTGGTGTTATCCGGATCGTTAATTATAAGATTTGAAACCGAAGGGGTAAATTGAGTATCTTCTGTTGCTGCAACCGGGTTAGGATTTTGACCGGTAATGGTCGGAGGTTTGTTCGTATAATTTACCTGAATAGTAAGGTTATAATTCACGCTATTCAATGTGCCGTCATTAACAAAAATCCTAACAACAAGATTTCCACTAAATCCAACCACTGGTGTTATCTGAAAACCCGATACAGAATAATTAGCACCATTGAGTATGAATAAATCAAAACCCGTTGGATATGTATTGTCAGGATCAAAAACAGTAAGATCACTAAACTTCAAGGTAAGGGGTTGCCCATCACCCGTAGAAAGTGCTACCTGACTCATGATTACAGGTGCATCATTTACGGCATTCACCTGAAATGCCATTCCAAAGGATGGGCTATCAGAAGTTCCATCATTTACTTTTACGTTTACGGTAAGCGATCCATTGTAATTAAGTGCCGGAGTAACCTGATTGCCAATAAAAGTGTAATTAGTACCCGGTAAAACAGTCAATGTAAACGTTGAGTTATCAGAATCACTGATTGTAAGATTTGAAACCGAAGGTGTAAACTGAATATCCTCTGTGGCAATAATCGGATTAGGGTTTTGACTTATAATAGTTGGAAGATCGTTCACCGGAGTTATCGTAATGGTAAAGGTCTGTGTTGTAAAGGTATCATCACCACCATTTGCAGTTCCTCCATTATCAGAAAGAACAACGGTAACGGTAGCTACACCAGAGGCATTTGCAAGGGGTGTATAGGTTAAGGTGCCTGTTGATACATTGATAGCAGGCTGTGCTGAAAACAATCCGTTATTATTGTTGGTTACACTAAGAGTTAATATCTGTGAGCTCTCATCAGAAGGCCCTTTACTGATAGACGTAGCCCAATTGGTTACGGTCTGGGCAGTGGCATCTTCTAAGACGGATTGATCTGCTCCTTTTACAAAAGAAGGTTGATCGTTAACAGATGTTACTGTAATGGTAAAGGTTTGTGTAGCAAAGGTGTCATCACCTCCATTGATTGTGCCTCCGTTATCCGTCAGAATTACACTCACTGTAGCCAATCCATTTGCATTTGCTGTCAGGGTATAGGTAAGTGTTCCGGTTGTTGAATTGATAGTTGGTTGTGCTAAAAACAAACCTGTGTTATTGTTACTAACGGCAAACGTCAGCACTTGAGAACTTTCATCAGCTGGTCCGGCACTTATTGATGTTGCCCAGTTCGTTACAGTCTGTGGCCCGGCATCTTCCAAAATTGTTTGATTTGCTCCTTTTACAAAAGAAGGTTCATTATTAATCGAAACAACCGTAATTGAAAAAGTCTGACTCGCAAAAGTGTCATCTCCTCCATTGGCCGTTCCTCCGTTATCCGAAAGAACAACGGTGACAGTGGCCGTGCCCGATGCATTGCTCGCTAATGTGTAGGTGAGTGTACCTGTTGAACTAATAGAAGGCTGAACTGAAAACAATCCATTGTTATTATTGGTAGCATTAAACAACAATACTTGGCCGCTTTCGTTCGATGGTCCTGCACTGATTGATGTCCCCCACCCGCTTACAGTTTGAGCGGATGCACCTTCATTTACATTTTGATCGCTGCCTTTTACAAAACTTGGCTCATCATTAACCGCTGTTACTGCAATGGTAAAAGTCTGAGTAGCAAAAGTATTATCTCCTCCATTGGCCGTTCCTCCATTGTCTGTTAATATCACACTTACATTGGCAACTCCATTAGCGTTAGCTGCAGGTGTATATGTTAGTGTTCCGGTTGTTGCATTGATGGATGGTTGAACGGAGAATAATGAAGTATTATCGTTGCTCAACGTAAAGGTCAATATCTGGCTGCTCTCATCCGGTGGTCCTGCGCTGATTGATGTTGCCCAATTGGTTACTGTCTGCGCGCCTGCATCCTCAAGAATAGTTTGGTTTGCTCCCTTTACAAAGGAAGGTTCATCGTTAATGGATGAAACTGTAATTGTAAACGTCTGTGTAATAAAGGTGTCGTCTCCTCCATTTGTTGTTCCTCCATTATCAGAAAGTATAACCGTTACGATTGCAACTCCTGAAATTCCGGTTGCCGGTCTATAGGATAAGTTTCCATTTGATGCGTTAATCGAAGGCTGTTGACTGAATAAACCGTTATTGTTATTGGTTACTGAAAATGTCAATGACTGTGAATTCTCATTTGCTGGTCCGGGGCTTATGGCCGTTGCCCAATTATTTATATTTTGATTTGGTGCGCCCTCGCTCACAGTTTGATCTGGTCCTTTAACAAATGAAGGTTCATCATTAACAGATGTTACGGTAATGGTAAAAGTTTGCGTAGCAAAAGTATCATCGCCTCCATTGGCAGTACCTCCGTTATCGGTTAAAATCACACTTACATTGGCAACTCCATTGGCATTGGGAGCAGAGGTATACGTTAATGTACCAGTCGCTGAATTGATTGAAGGTTGAACGGAAAATAACATCGTATTATCATTGCTCAAAGAGAATGTCAAAACCTGCCCACTTTCATCCGCAGGTCCTGCACTTATTGATGTCGCCCAATTGATTGCAGTCTGTGCTCCCCCATCTTCTAAAGTAGTTTGATTCAATCCCTTTACAAAAGAGGGTTCATCATTAATAGAGGTAATCGTGATGGTAAAGGTTTGAGATGCAAAGGTATCATCACCTCCATTGGTCGTTCCACCATTATCGGAAAGCACAACCGTTACTGTTGCTATGCCAGAAATACTTGCTGATGGTGTATACGTAAGCGTACCCGCTGCATTAATTGCAGGCTGAGCAGAGAAAAGCGCATTATTTGTATTCGTTAGATTAAACGTTAAGATTTGGGCACTCTCATTTGCCGGACCTGGGCTCAATGACGTTGCCCAGCTGACAATAGTTTGAGCACCAGTTCCTTCATTGACAGTTTGGTCTCCACCCTTCACGAAGCTGGGTTCATCATTAACCGATGTAACTGTAATGGTAAAAGTTTGTGTAGCAAAAGTATCATCGCCTCCATTTGCTGTACCTCCATTGTCCGTTAAGATCACGCTGACATTGACAACTCCATTGGCATTGGCCGCAGGAGTATACGTTAGCGTGCCCGTAGTTGAATTGATGGTTGGTTGAACGGAGAACATTGAAGTGTTATCGTTGCTCACTGAGAACGTCAACACTTGTCCACTTTCATCTGCGGGTCCTGCGCTGATTGCTGTCGCCCAATTGGTTACCGACTGCGCACCACCATCTTCCAGAATACTTTGATTTGCGCCCTTTACAAAAGAAGGTTCATTATTGATCGTTGAAACAATGATCGTGAAAGTTTGAGAAGCAAAAGTATCATCACCTCCATTTGTTGTTCCACCATTATCCGAAAGAACAACGGTTATTGTAGCGGTGCCAGAAATACTTGCTGATGGCGTATAGGTAAGTGTACCTGCTGCATTAATCGCAGGCTGAACTGCAAAGAGTGGATTGTTTGTATTGGTGAGCGTGAATGTTAATAATTGTGAACTCTCGTTCGATGGTCCGGCTGTGAGGGATGTTGCCCAACCGGGAACAGTTTGTGCTGAAGCACCCTCACTCACACTTTGATCAAGGCCCTTAACAAAGCTAGGTTCGTCATTAACCGCTGTAATAGTAATTGTAAAAATTTGTGTTGTAAAGGTATCATCGCCTCCGTTTGTTGTGCCGCCATTGTCTGTTAAGATCACACTTACATTGGCAACTCCATTGGCGTTGATTGCCGGAGTGTATGTTAGATTTCCGGTTGTGGAATTAATTGTGGGTTGAACAGAGAACAATCCTGTATTATCATTGCTTACCGAAAAAGTTAAAGTCTGACCACTTTCGTTTGCAGGGCCTTTACTGATTGATGTTGCCCAAGCAGCAATATTCTGTGGTGCGCCATCCTCTAATAGTATTTGATCTGCACCCGCTACAAATGAAGGTTCGTCATTAACAGATGTAATCGTAATCGTAAAAGTTTGTGTTGTAAAGGTATCATCGCCTCCGTTTGTTGTGCCGCCATTGTCTGTTAAGATCACACTTACATTGGCAACTCCATTGGCGTTGATTGCCGGAGTGTATGTTAGATTTCCGGTTGTGGAATTGATTGAGGGTTGAACAGAGAACAATCCTGTATTATCATTGCTTACCGAAAAAGTTAAAGTCTGACCACTTTCATTTGCAGGACCTTCACTGATTGATGTTGCCCAAGCAGCAACATTCTGTGGAACGCCATCCTCTAATAGTATTTGATCTGCACCCTTAACAAATGAGGGTTCATCGTTTACCGCGTTCACTTGAATAAAGACAATAAAAGGAAGACTACTCACTGCAGTTTCATCCGTTACGGTAACAACTACACTTAGCGATCCATTATAATCCGCATCAGGAATAACTGTATTTCCAGCCACCGTATAATTTGCCCCACCATTAACAGTCATGGTAAAGTCAGTCGGGTAGGAACTATCTAAATCGGCTACAGTAAGATTGGCAAACTCAATTGAAATGGATTGATCTTCATTGGTTTCGAGTGGTAATGGATCTTGCGCTAAAATCAAGGGCGCCAACTGAGCATAACTATTCCAGCTTAGGAAGAGAAAGAATGAAAGTAAGATTTGACCCAAAAAACGCATAATGGCAAGCTATAGACCGACAAAATTAACCAAAAATCTTAACTCTATCCTATCTCTTATTAGATAGTAACTCTTAGTTTCACGCTTTAATTGCTTCAAAAACAATGATTAATACCTTTCTTTGGATCTTTTTGATCTCTGTATCGATTGTTCTGTACACCTATGTAGGTTATGGCCTGATAATTTACATTTTAGCTAAAGTATTCCCATACAAGAAAAGGAGCACTTCCCTATCTAATACCTTCGAACCACCGGTAACACTGATTATTGCAGCTTATAACGAAGAGCATTATATCGAGCAAAAAATCAGGAACAGCCTGTCATTGAATTACCCGTCAGACAAGCTAAAAATTTGGTTTGTTACGGATGGATCAACCGACAATACAGCCGATATCGTGAATCGATTTGATTCGGTAAAACTTTTTCATCAACCCGAGCGACTCGGAAAGATTCATGCCGTAAACCGAATAATGAAGTTTGTGGAAACGCAATTCGTTATTTTCTGTGATGCCAATACGGATTTAAATGCTGATGCTATCCAAAATATCATTCGGCATTATCAAGATGATGAAGTTGGAGGTGTCGCGGGTGAAAAAAGAATTTTTAAAAATGCAGAAGACAATGCATCAGGCTCAGGAGAAGGTATGTATTGGAAATATGAATCCTTCCTCAAAAAGAAAGATGCTGAAGTCTATTCTGTTGTAGGTGCTGCCGGAGAGCTATTCTCCATTCGCACCGAATTATATGAAGAACCTGAGAAGGATATCATTATCGAAGATTTCTATATATCCCTTCGCATTGTTGCCAAAGGCTTTCGTTTCATGTATGAACCTGATGCGTATGCCATTGAAACAGCATCAGCATCAGTTGCCGAAGAATGGAAACGCAAAGTGAGAATTTGTGCCGGTGCCTTTCAGGCGATGATCAAACTTCGCTACCTGCTTAATCCGTTTCGTTATGGGATACTGACTTTTCAGTATGTATCGCATCGTGTGTTGCGCTGGACCCTTGCCCCGCTTTCATTACTACTCATTCTTGTGAGTAACATTTATCTGGCAATTAATGCTCAAACCATTTACGTATTAATATTAGCAGCCCAGATTTTATTTTACCTCATCGCATACCTGGGCTATCGTTATCAGGACAGGAAAATATCCATCAAAGGTTTTTTTGTTCCCTACTATTTTGTGGTGATGAACCTATCGGTCTATGCTGGCTTATTGCGCTTTATGCGTGGAAAACAATCTGTAGTCTGGGAAAAATCAAAACGGGCACTTTAAATAATTGTCAGTGGTCAATCGAAAGTCTATCCAAGAATAGTTTTGACTAATTGACGATCTGGTATAATTTTGCCTCACATTAAACTGAAGTTATGGGACGCGTATTTGAGAAGAGAAAACACACCATGTTTGCACGCTTTGACCGCATGGCCAAGGCCTTCACTCGCATTGGTAAAGACATTGCCATTGCTGTAAAAAACAACGGACCTCTTCCTGAGAATAACCCAAAGTTGCGTGCAGCAATGTTAAACGCTAAGGGCGTAAACATGCCAAAAGATCGCGTAGAAGCAGCAATTAAGCGTGCATCGTCAAAAGAAGAAAAAGATTTCCAGGAAGTTACCTATGAAGGATATGCGCCTCATGGTGTACCAATCATGATTGAGTGTGCTACCGATAATCCCACCCGCACAGTTGCCAACATCCGCCTCATTTTCTCGAAGAATGATGGAACGATGGGCAACAACGGAACGGTGGCCTTTATGTTCGAAAGAAAAGGTGTATTTAAATTTGATCCAGCCAAGATCAATGTAGAAGAAATTGAGCTCGATCTGATTGACGCGGGCGCTGAAGATATTGAAACAAACGAAGAAGAAATTGTAATCTATACCAAGTTCACCGAGTTCGGTCACTTCCAAAAGTTTCTGGAATCAAAAAGTCTTGAAGCCAGAAGTTCTGAATTGCAATACATACCTTCTGCTACCAAAGAGTTATCGGAAGAACAACAAGATGAAGTTTTAAAACTTGTTGGCGCGTTGGAAGCGGATGATGATGTGCAGCATGTTTATCATAACCTTGCTTAAAGTTAGTTGTCAGTAAGAGGTAATCGGTTAACAGTGTTGCGATTGCTTACTGTATTTTGCCTATTGCGTACTTATTTATTCTTAGACAAATCCCCTACTGATCAACAGTTAATCTATTTTCAACCATGCGGTTGTTGTATTGCTGAATGATGGCTTTTATTTTTTTCTCCATCTTCGCACTCACATCAGTTCGCTCATTCAACAAGTTGCGTTGCAGTAATCGGTCCATTCTGAAATCATACAAACCAATGGGCTTGGTTCCATCAAATCGAAAGAAATATTCATCCTCAAAAAGTTGATAGCCATTGTTGTGATAATTAAAAGCAAAAGGCACTGACTTTTCGCGCATGATGTCTCGGCCGAAAGCAAAGTAGGGTTTGTCGTAATGAAGATAGCCCAATACGGAAGGCATGATATCAATCTGTTGGATCAACTCTTTCGAGCGACCCACTAAACCTTTGTTGGGTTTAAAGAAAATAATAGGCACGGAATAATGTCCCCAATCCGTGTGGCCTTCGGCAAATTCAATTTCGGATGATGTGTGATCCGCAGTAATCACGAATAGGGTATTCCTATACCATGGCATTTTTGAAACTTTCTTAAAAAAAAGTTTCAATGAATAATCGGTGTACTCAATACCTTTCTGAATTACCAATGGGCCACCCTTAAACTTCTCATGGTATTTTTCCGGAATTTTAAACGGATGGTGAGAGGAAACAGAAAAGAAAGATGACATGAAGGGTTGCGGAAACTCATTTAATTTATCTGCATAAAAACCAAGGAATTGTTCGTCCCAAATTCCCCACATACCATCGAAGTCGTCATCATTGTTGTATTCCGTTTTACCAAAATAATGCTGCACTCCGGCAACATTCATAAACGCCTGAAAGCCCATCGATCCATTGGGCGCACCATGAAAGAATGAAGTGTGATATCCTTTCTCACCCAACAAAGAAGGAAGGCTATTGATTTTATTTCCTGAATACGGAGAAAGAAAATATGGAACACCCAGTGAAGGAATACTGCTGATAACAGAAGGCAAACCATCAATCGATTTTCTTCCATTGGCAATAGAGTATTCAAAGGTCAAACTGTATTGTATCAGTGAATCCAAAAAGGGAGTATGTCCTTTATACTTTCCATAATTCTTATGACTATTGAGCGACCCGAAAAATTCTTTTGAGAAGCTTTCAAGAATAATAACAACAACATTCATCTTCTTAAATGGAGTGCTGTCAGTTGGAGTATGAATTGGATTGTAAATCGATTCAACTTCAGCAGTGGAGAAATAATTTACTTTCTCCACTTTTGTTTTGCCCAACGTGCGCATAATGGCGAATGGTGTATTCAACACAATGCTGATATCCCTTGGATCCTTTACATATTCACCGGCATTGCTCAGCGTAATCGGACGTGTACTTGATTTGTAGCCTCCCCTCACTCCGCCAACAAACAGTATTATAATGATAAACATCACTGTCACTCCTGAAATATAATATGCTAAACTATTTTTCAGTTGAGGCCCCGTTACCTTAACCACACTATACAGTGTTGCGAGTAAGAACAGGAAAAGAATCAGAACTACTACAGCATACCAATAGTGCAGTATAAAACTGAATAGCAATCCACTCAGATTGGTTTCGTTTTCAAATTGCTGGAATACATCGGCCGTTGTTCTGCGTAATGTGAATTTGTAATAAATAAAATCAGCAACATTAGAAGTTAGTGCCAATCCATTGGTAACAATAAACAGAATCTTTAAACCGATTTGATAATACTTATTAAACCGCACGTTTAACGGAATCATCACCAACACAAGGTAAAGTGAATTGATATAGAGAATAATAGCCAGGTCAAAGACCAAACCACCCTTCATGAGGTGCAGCAAATAAGACGAAGTGATGTTCGGAAAAGATTTCAAGTTAAATAAATAGAATCCGACACGACATGCCGAAAACAAAAGCATGACAAGCAATAGTCTGTATATCAGCGCAACATAAATATTGCCTCGAAATTGCAATCCTTCGAAGTACTTTTTGAATTTGTCCATCATTGTTATCAACTTATTCGCGGTGCAAAATTAACCGCTTTTTATTCATGTGAATATATTCATGATCCACTTACCTCATTCTCGCACGTCTTTTTGATATTAATGCTTATTTTGCCTGATAAAGTTTTTCTATTTAGTTGATATCGATGCCTAAACTGTATCTAACGATTTTGCTGGTAATTGCCTCGCTTCTGGTGAGGTCGCAAACTCGCACGTACTCATTGGGTGTTTTTACAGGCATTGCCTCCTCCTATACCTACGATGAAGGCATTAGTAAGGACCAGCGCTATCAAACCCGGAATGACCTCAAGTTTGCACCCGTTGGAATTAACTATGAAATTGATTTCGAAAATGTTGGCTTTCTGTTAAGTCCTGGCATTACTACCGTGGGACAAAACTTTCATGTCGTCAACACTACTGGCGGTCATGAAGGTGTGCGAAAAATAAACCTTCAATACCTTAACATTCCCATCGGTTGCAAAGTAAGGATGATTGATATGTCTTTTTTCAGGGTCAGTTTTATTGGCTCAGTGAGTGCAGCCTATTTATTAAAAGGAAAAGAAACTATAAGTCACAATGACGCGAAGCTCAAATTTCCAGATGAGATCGTTCCGCCTGTTCTTCCTCCTACTTACATCCGTGAATATGATGGAGTTCTTTCACCTGTTGTGAGTAAGTATCAAATGCTCCAAAGATCGGATTTCAAGCCGATTCAGTTTTTTGCAGCTGTTGGTTTTCGTTCCGATTGGGATGTATCTGAAAGCTGGCGCATTTCATTCGATCTTAGAGTGAACTATGGACTGCTTGAATCAAGAACTACAACGTACCTCACCAAAGTCAGTACCTATCAGACACTGTATGATATTGCCGGAGCAAGAAGAGATATGTTTGCTCAACTAACCGTTGGAATTTCCAGGTATGTGGACGTTGAGAAAAAGGATCGTGAGAAAAAGAAACAAATTAAAGGATCGCCAAAAAAATATACTCCAAAAAGTTATCCATGGCCTAAACCCCGGAACGCAAAACCAAAGCACTAATTCATAAAAACTTCGAATCTTAGCAGAAGTATCAAACTAAAAGGTTGGAGCTTTATCTAACCACTTGTAATTTTCAAGCTCATCCCTCAACTAATAAAATAAAAACCAAAACTATGAAACTAAGAATGTTGGCCCTGGCAATAGCCCTGATTTGCAGCTTTGCCTCTTACGCCCAAAATGCAGATGCAATCATCAAGAATTTTTTCGAAAACACGGGCGGAGCTGCAAAGTGGAAAGCCTTACAAGGGACTAAAATTTCCGCCAAAGTAAATCAGGGCGGAATGGAAATACCCGTAACCATCTATGAACTGAAAGACGGCCGACAGATGACGGTCATTAATTTTCAAGGCACTGAAATCAAGCAAAATGTTTATGACGGAACTACGCTTTGGAGCCATGACCAGACCTTGAAAGGAAAAAAAAGTAGTACTGAAGACACAGAGATTTTCAAAAAAGATATTGGCGATTTTCCACATGCATTGTTAAACTACAAAGCAAGAGGCTACAAGGTTGAATTATTAGGTAAAGACTCGGTTGATGGCACACTCGCTTTTAAGATAAAACTTACAAAGAGTCCTATTAATGTGGCAGGCAAAGACGTAGAGAATACAGTGCTCTACTACTTCGATACAGACAGTTATGTTTTGGTTATGTTTGAAACCGAAATAAAATACGGACCGGGCAAAGGATCAACGACTCAAATCAAAATGAGCGAATATCAGGATGTAAATGGTTTAATGATGCCGTTCGCGCTTACTCAAGGCCCTAAAGGTGGACCCGGCACACCCATTGTTGTTACAGCAGTTGAACTTGATCCAAAAGTAGATGCTACAGCGTTTGCGTTCCCGGTAGAGAAATAAAAGTTTGCTATACAAACAGAATTAAAAAAGCGAGGCGATGTAAAATACATCGTCTCGCTTTTTTAGTAATTCAAATATCACAGTAGCCCACGAACTACTCTTACCCAATCTTCTCAATCACTAAATTATGATTGGTGTAAATGCAAATGTCAGCAGCAATGTTCAAACTCTCTCGCACGATTTCTTCCGCAGTTAAATGAGGTGCATGTTTCTTTAATGCCAAAGCAGCAGATTGAGCATACATTGATCCCGACCCAATAGCTGCTACCTGATTATCCGGCTCCAATACATCTCCTGTTCCGGAGAGAACGAGAATTTCATCTTTGCTTACCGCAATTAACATGGCTTCTAATCTTCTGAGGAAGCGATCCATACGCCAGTCTTTTGCCAATTCAATTGCCGCACGTTTCATGTTGCCACCATAGGCACCAAGTTTCTCTTCGAAGCGATCTAAAAGTGTAAATGCATCAGCCGTTGAACCCGCAAATCCCGTCAGCACTTTTCCATCCTGAAGCCTGCGGATTTTCTTTACATTACTTTTCGCGATAGTATTGCCCATCGTTGCCTGCCCATCGCCACCAATAGCAACCTGATTATTATGAATAACCGCCAGAATAGTTGTTGCGTGAATTTTTTTCATGAATGTATTAGACTTTAGATATTAGACGTTAGACATTAGATTTTAGTGATAAGAAAAGCAAACAACTTTAAACTTCGAACCTGAAACTTTGAACCTCGAACCTACCCAAGCCCTTTCTCCTTCGCAAGTTTAACTAATAGTGCCATCGCCTCTTCCCTATCGTTTTTAATTTCACCTTCGAGTATCGCTTCTTTTATTTGTTCTTTCAAATCGCCAATGATTCTTCCCGGAGGAAGATCGTACATCTTCATAATTTCATCTCCGGTTATCGGAGGTTGAAAATTTCGGAGGTGATCTTTCTGTTCTACTTCAGCAATCTTCTCTTCTACCAAATCAAAGTTCTTAAGAAAGCGACCCACCTTGTCCATGTTCTTAGACGTAATATCAGCACGACAAAGTTTCATCAACGCGTCAATATCATCACCCGCATCAAAAAGCAATCTGCGAATGGCTGAGTCTGTTACCTCTTTTGCTAAAGGAATAGGACGTAAATGTAAGCGAACCAGATTTTGAACGAACTCCATCTTTTCATTCATCGGAAGTTTGAGTCGTCTGAAAATATTGGGAGTCATGCGTGCTCCCCGGTCTTCGTGGCCATGAAAGGTCCAGCCATGATCTTTGTCGAATCGCTTCGTTGCAGGCTTGGCAATATCATGAAGGATGGCTGCCCAGCGCAACCATAAATCATCCGACATCTTCGATACATTATCCAGTACCTGGAGCGTGTGGAAGAAATTATCTTTATGCGCTTTGTTGCCAATGTATTCCACACCGTGAAGCGCTACCAGTTCAGGAAAGAAAAGGTTTAGAAGCTTGCTGTGGAAAAGTAATTTGAATCCGTAAGAAGGCACTGGACTCATAATAATTTTATTCAACTCATCCGTAATCCGTTCTTGCGAAACAATTTTCAATCGCTCAGCCTGACTTACAATCGCTTCATAGGTATCCGCTTCAATATCATAATTTAATTGAGAGGCAAAGCGAATGGCGCGCATCATGCGAAGCGGATCATCTGAAAAGGTAATGACCGGATCAAGTGGTGTGCGGATGATCTTCTTCTTCATATCCTCCTGCCCACCGAATGGGTCGATCAACTCGCCAAATGTTTTTGCATTGAGGCTGATGGCCAGCGCATTCATAGTAAAGTCTCTTCGCTTCTGATCGTCATCCAATGTACCATCTTCAACAATTGGCTTTCTCGATTCTTGTCTGTAGGATTCCTTTCGCGCGCCTACAAACTCAAAATCCATTCCTTCGTATGGAATCTGGGCAGTACCAAAATTCTTATAGATGTTTACGTGTACATCATGACCGAGTGCCCTGGCAACTTCTTGCGCCAGCCCAATGCCGCTCCCTACACAAACAAAGTCAATATCTTTTGAAGGACGCTCTAAAATTAAATCACGGACATAACCTCCAACCACATACGCCTCTATGTTAAGCTTATCAGCAACCTTACCTACTACAGAGAAAATGGGATGAGTGAGCGAGCCGGCTAAGTTCATTAAATAAAAAATAGATTTGTGCGCAAAGGTAAGGGTTTCGGGTTGGGGTTCAAGGAGGTTATATTTTTGGAAGACTTCAATAGCGCTTGTCTGAAAAAATCATAAAACTCTTCTAGCAATGCACAATTTGGTACAGGCCTTCATTTACAATTTTCGTTTTACCACTATTGTAAGAACTTAGTCTACCTCTATTGTCTTGGGAGTAATTGATTTAGCCGGCTTCGTCAGATAGAAACCTATTCCTACTCCAATCCGCATTCCATTCCAATTAACTTTTACGCTGCCTTCGTCATCGTAAAGTGTAGTATAACTGGAAGAGACTTTGCCTCTTTCAGTAAGTGCACCATTAAATCCCATTTCATAACCCCAATTTGCGATCAGGTTAAATCTATTGCGTGTAATTCGCCACAGGCATCCTAGTTCGGTTGTGCCGCCATTAGAGAGATAAGACATATCCTGAACTAAAGGTGTCGGGCTTGTGTCTGATGAGGTAACATCTAAAATAGAGGCGTTGACTCCAATTTTTCCGTAGATAGCAAAATTGCGATAGATTTGTTTTGACACGCTTATACCTAATCCGAGGCGTTTCAGATCATTTGTTATTGTAGTAGTAGACCAATTGTCACTTTGGATCAGCTCGCCCTTTGTTTTTATATAATTTATCCACGGGCCAAAAGCGAATCCATTTCTTTGTTTAAAATCCAGACCGACCTCTGCTTGCAGAGAGAATGGAAATTCCGAAGCAACTTTAGTTGGGTAACCGTTTTCTGAATATTTTTTAGCAAACAGTTGCTGATACTGTTTCATGTTCTTCATACTGTAAAAACCACCCATTATCTTTACATATACTGTCGGTTGCGCTGATACAGAAAAGGAAAATAAAAAAAATACTCCTACTAAAATGATTTTAAATTTACTGGTCATAGAATTATGTTTTTTTTTAGAATTCCAGATTCTTCGAGTCAGAACGCTATCGTAAAAGTACGCATAGGCTAGTAACTATAAATACTTTTTTCTATTGTTGAATGTATTTCCACAAACCAAGTTCCGACATGTTTCAAAAATCGTTATTTCCCCTCTTCATTCTTTGCCTGAGCTTTACTGCATATTCACAACCTAGTATAACAATGGGAAAGCCGTATAAGGTGCTTAATGGCCAGGGTAAGTTTTATTTCTACAAGGAGAATGAACTCTTGGCAATAAAAAAAGATGAAGGTCAACTCTTTATTCAAAAGATTAATACGGAGAATTTGTCCTACGTAAGCATGACTCAGGCAACTGTTCCTCTTGGTTTCGAGAATATCAAGGAGATTAATGGCCGGTACTTCATGTTTTACTCAGACAACAGAGGTTTAAGCGTACGAGAAATAGATTTTAAATCAGGGGGTTTTATCAATGAGGGTAAACAAATTATTTCAGCTACTAAGGTAGTGGGCAACACTACAACTTTTGGAGCCTTTGGTATTCCGGAAAAAGCTTCTGGTAAGTACAACATTTTTGTTTCAAATGACAAGTCGTTTATAGCAATACAATATAGATTTAAACCAGAAATTAAGGATGACAACAAAAGCCACGAAATAGTTGGGCTGCATGTATTCGATAATAATTTTCAGGTACAGTCAAGCTCCAAACTAACAATGCCATACACAGAAAAGAAGATGAATAATTTAACGTATTCAATTGACTCTGATGGGAGCGTTTATATTGTTACCAGTGTTTACGATGACGATACAACGGATGAGAAGAAGGTAAACTCTGAAGAACCTAATTATCATCTTGAGATTCTTACAATAGCACTACAATCAACCAATTTTACAACTACAAAGGTAAACCTCGAAGATAACTTTGTTAAGACTCTTAGACTTTATGAAAGCCAGAAAGGTGTAATGACTTGTATTGGATTTTATAACAAAGGAAAAAAATCCACGAATGTAGATGGTATCATTCAATTCAAGCTTACACAGGATGGTAAATTCATTGACATCAAAACATTTGAAATTCCGTTAGAAATATTAAATCAATATGTAAGTAGTAATGAACAGAAAAAAAACTTAAACAATGAAGTGTACGACATTGCAGAATTTGAAAATCTGGAACTGCGAGAGGTTCACTTTTATGCTAATGGAGGTATGCTGATCATAAGCGAACAAGCTGAAAAGAAAATCACCTATCACAGTAGCTATAATGCTATTGGAGGTACAACGGGTTATACAACAAAAACATATTCTGATGGCGATATACTGGTTTCAAAAATAGATAGTGTTGGAAAAATGACATGGATGAAGCGACTTCCAAAAGGACGTGTTTCAGGAAGTGAAGGCAAAACATTTTATTATCTGACTGGCAAGGGTCAACATCATTTCCTGTTCCTTGATAAGATGAAAAATTTTGAATTGCCAATGAATAAACCTCACTCCACAAATCAAGGATGGGGAGATATTTTAATGGCATATTCCATTAATGATGAAACGGGGAAGACTTCGAAGACGGCCATTCTGGATCTACGTAATGTTAATGAACATCAATTGTACCAATTTACTCCAAACAGAATTGAGGAGATCGCACCATCTGTTTTTGTATTTGAGGCCTACAAAAAGCATAATGAAGATGTGTTGATCAAAGTTGATATGTCAAAATAATTTCATTTTTATTTCCTGTAATGTTTTAATAGTAAATGAATAACCACATAAATGAAACCCAATCGTAAAGTAATCCTATACATCGCCTCCAGCTTAGATGGATATATTGCAAAACCAAATGATGATCTTAAAAAGGATCGGGTGTGGATTTGTTACTTTTATAAGCCATTGATTTATGTTGACAGTAATTTAACTCCGTTGGGATTCTATGTTGAACCATAAGACAGAAATAAAAGTCTAGTATATCGCAGAAATACTTTGATAAAAACCATGAAACACATAACCATTCTATTCATCGGATGTATATTGGCCCTAAGCTCATGCGCACCCAAAATTTCAACAACCTTAAATAAGAAATACACTGCTACTGATCATAATGCAGAGGTAAGAGTATTTGAACTTCATGATCCCGTACCCAATGGCGCTGAGGAAATCGGTGTTCTGAAAATCGGTGACACTGGCTTTACAACAAATTGCACGTGGGATGTGGTCATCGATAAAGCAAAAATGGAAGCCCGCAAAGCAGGTGGTAACGCCATCAAAATAACAGATCATACTCCACCCAGTTTTTTTGGTAGTACATGCCACAGAATTACGGCCAAAATTTTAAGAGTTTCGAATTGGGATGGCATACCAATTACAGCATCGATTGATAGTACACTGCTCAATGCAGACTATGCTCTTTTACACATCTACCGCCAGGACGGAGTTGGAGCGTTGGTCAGCTATGACTTACATTTAGATGATACCGTAATTTGTCGTGTCAGCAATAAATGGAGGAAGACGATTAAGATTAAAAAAGAAGGAGTGCGCATGTTGTGGGCCAAAACTGAGACAAAAGAAAACTTACCTCTGACCATTTCAGTAGGCCATGAATATTATATTCGTTGTGGTGTCAGTATGGGAGCCTTTGTCGGTCGCCCAAGTTTGCAACTCGTGAGCAATGAAACCGGAAAGCATGAATCGCAATCCATAAAAATGAGCAAGTCCAAACAACGGGATACTATTGTAACGAATGATGGTAAAGAAATAGAGTGCCAGATAAATAGTGAGGATACTGAAAATTTCTACCTCACCATCTTTAAGGACAACAAAGCGATAAAAACACAAATCAGAAAAGATAACGTTAAAAGTGTTCAACGAAGTGAATAGTTATTAAGATAATTATTACCAAAGATGAAAGCAAAGACATATGGGCTGACCCATTTAGCAATTGCCGTTCACGATCTCAATCGCACACTCCGTTTTTATCAGGATGTATTTGACATGAACGTTATGTGTCATGAAGAAGACATGATTCAACTAACAACACCCGGTTCCAATGACATCATCGTCTTTGAAAAAAAGATCAGCAACCTCATTGGTGACTCAGGTGGAATTGCCCATTTTGGCTTTAGGTTACGTGACCCAAAAGACATTGAGGAGTTGAGCGACAGAATTATTAAAGCTGGGGGCAAAATTATTGAAAGGGGAGAATTTGTTCCCGGATCACCGTATGTCTTTTTTAAAGATCCCGACAATTACACCGTTGAGATTTGGTTTGAAGTATTGCAAGGAATAACAGAGCATAGTCATTAATAATTCGAGTATGTCCTATGGTCGAACCTGCGCATAACTTTAAAACAATATATCTACCTTGCCTTCAAAAATTTAAGGCGTCCAATGGTGAGGAAAAGAATTAAGAGAGGGATAAGAGTTTCACGTTACGTTATTTACAAAGAAACCTTTGTTGATTATAAAGAACATTTCTGGTCGTTTGTCGGAGCGTTTATTGGTATTGGTCTCATCGCACTTTTTCAAAGTGATATACTATCAAAATCAGAAAACGTCTTTCTCATCGGCTCCTTCGGGGCATCCAGTGTTTTGGTTTATGGCGCTATTCAAAGTCCGCTGGCGCAACCTAGAAATTTAATTGGAGGACATGTTATCTCAGCACTTGTCGGAGTCACCATCTATCAAATCTTGCCGGACATTATCTGGCTCACTGCACCGCTGGCGGTTTCACTTTCAATAGTGGCCATGCAAATTACCAAGACACTACATCCTCCTGGGGGAGCAACGGCATTGATTCCTATTATTGGTACAGAGAAAATTAAATCATTAGGTTACCTCTATGTTCTTTCTCCGGTCTTAACAGGAGCATTGATTTTATTCTTTGTAGCCCTTATTTTTAACAACGTTACCTCCCATCGAAAATACCCAACCGAACGAAAATTTACGACATCGATAAAGAGGATATTTACGAAAAGAAGCAATAAAATTTCATAGAGAGTTGTAATCTTCCATATCCGCTTACAATGAAATACATACTTGATAAAGAAGAAACCATCAGACTTCGTTTCAGATTAATTGAAAACTCTGATTTCAGCAGTTGGATTAATTTCTTTAAAGATCCATCATCATTCAAGCATTGGATCGAACAACGGCAAGATCCGGAAATCGAATGCCGTAAATGGTACGAGAAACAAGAAAATCGATATGCATCCGATCTTGGCGGGATGAATGCCCTCGTAGAGAAGTCAACTGGAAATTTAATTGGATATAGTGGATTATTGATTCAATACGTTGATGATAAAGAAGAACTGGAAGTCGCGTACTCACTCCTGCCGGCTTATCGAAATAAAGGTTATGCAACGGAAGCTGCACACAGATGCAGAGATTATGCTTTTGAGAATAACTTTACAGATTCAGTGATCTCCATTGTTAGCATCACCAATACACCATCCTCCAATGTTGCCGTTAAAAATGGTATGCTGCTGGAGAAACAAACTTCCTACAGAGAAAATCAAGTCAACATTTTTAGAATAGAAAAAAGCAACTGGAAGAAAATGAATGGTATTGACTGATTTTATTTCAAAAATCAAATATCTTACAATCATTAAACGTAAATAAATTTAAATAAGAAGCATGAGATTAGCCCTAACGGTTTTAGCCATTATTGTATTGACAAAAGGAGTTTCAGCTCAGGAAAATTCACAAAAATACGCCAAAGAGTTAGCAAAGAATGGAAAGTATAAAGAGGCCGTAGAGGTAATGGATGTAGTCATCAAATCAAACTCACGAAAAGCATCGTACTACCTTGACAAAACTTCTTATTTGCTAAAGCTGAAGCAATATGAAGATGCATTAAGAACACTATCCACGGCAATACAAATCATGCCCGATTCGATTGTACTCTACGAGTCAAGGGCTAGCTTACTGGATGCTTTCAATTTCAACAATGAATCCATACAAGATTACACTACTGCTTATGAAAAAGCAGAGGGCAATAAACTAAGAGCGCATCTCCTCGCAAACAGAGGAGGTATGAAAAATAAAGTGAGAGATTTCGATGGTGCATATTCAGATCTTGTTCTTGCCCTTGAGCTCGATTCTACAAGCCTTGAAGCCCTTAATAATATAGCGATTTCGTGTGACGAAGGGAACAGAAAAGACGAAACATTAAAGTACCTGGAAAAAGTTATTTCGATTGATTCAACTTTTGCACCGGCCTACATCAATATTGGTCATAAATTACAACTACTTGACCAACACGAAAAGGCGATAGGGTATTTTAATAAGGCAATCAAATTAGCACCCAAGGAATCCTTTTGTTACAGCAACAGAAGTTTCAGCAGATTGAAAACAAAAGACATAGACGGAGCTATGGAGGATATCGAGTATTCCATAAAACTGATGCCGATGAATTCATGGGCATTCAAAGTAAGAGCGTTGATTAAAATTGAAAAGCGAAAGAAAAAATCCGCTTGCGAAGATTTAGCAATGGCCAATGAGCTTGGTTATACTAAACAATACGGAGAAGAAGTAAATGAATTGATTGCTCAGCATTGCAAATAAAATCCTTACTTAATCTGGTGTTGATCCTGCACAATTCTAATAGTCATTTTTTAACACAAAGCGTGGAGCTCAAATCAATCTCTATTAAACGTTGGGCAAGGAATGAATTTCTCCTTCTTTCGCTTTGTGATTTGCGCTGCCATGTTGAGCCTGTACTTCAATGCCAATTCATGCGAGCCACCAGAATTTGGACCAAGCTTTGAGACGGTAATATCATAACTGTAAGTCAACTCGATCTTCTGCAGTTGAAAACCGAGAATCACCACTACAGCATCCTGATTCGTATTGTCCTTTACATCTTGCTGAATGGGTATGCCTCTATACCACAAGCCCACCACAACAGGTTCATAGAAAAAATAAGTACCAATATCCAGTTGATCAAAATTACCTTGTCGCTTATACACAAAAGAGGGTGCAATGGATGCTGTGCGCTCTTTCTTAAAAACACCATTATACAACGGTATGCGGACACCTCCATGTACTGATACCTTAACTGGTATATCCGCTTGCTCTCCTATTAACGATCTGTTAGGATGATTGAGATGGGCCGCAGAGAATCCAAACCAGAATTTACGACTGTATAACAATGTGCCTGCACCAAAATCAAAATAGGTCGTGCTTTGCAGATTTGAAAATACAGGATCATCACTTGGTGTGGTGCCGGTAGCATCGAACGCAAGCTGATCACCGAATACAAGCTTGCTAAAGTCAACACTTCTAAAGCCAACACCGAAATTTAATCCGGATGATAAAACCCATTTATCACTCAGACTCACTTTGTAGGCATATTGAAAATTCAGTGTAGTAGATTTTAGATTGGCTGTTCCGGCCTTATCGGTTGTTACTAAAAATCCAAGCCCGCTATTTAAGTGATCCAAATTATAATCATAGGAAAAAGCATAGGTAACAAAACCATTCGTAATGCTTGGCCACTGATTCCGATGGTTTACAATAAACCGGTGATCTGCCGCTGTTCCACTAAAGGCAGGATTCAAATACAAAGGCGCTGAATAATACTGGGAAAACTCAGGGTCTTGGGCGAACAACCTGAAGGCTGTTGCTAAGATTAAAAGGATCGTAAAATATTTTTTCATGCTCATCGAATCAAATGTATATCTCCAGCTCGTGTTACCGTTTGTCCATTCTCATACTTGGCTACGATTTTATAGACATAGACATCCTGAGGACATAGCTTACCTTTATAGTATCCATCCCACCCCTCTGTGGCCGTATGCGTTTCAAAAAGTAATTCGCCCCAGCGATCAAACACAGTCATTTCAAATTCGCTTACACCTCGCATTAAGGGAAGGAAAATATCATTCTCACCATTTCCCCCAGGCCCCGAAAGATTTGGGGAGAATGCATTTGGAATTAAAAGTTGAGCGCCTTTTTCAACGCGTACTGCTGCTATGAGTTTCGTTGTATCCGAACATCCATTCGAGCTCGAAGCGATTAAGGTAACATCATACACTCCTTCCGCTGTGTAAGTATGTTGAGGTTCAACATCATCCGATGTTCCACCGTCACCAAAATCCCAGCTGAAAGAATTTGCACCCATGCTTTGGTTGTTGGTATACAACATTCCTCCAGGGATAGTTACTACCCGTGGCTTAAGACTGAAGAGTGCCTGCGGTCGTTGAAATACTTCAATGATAAACTGTTTGGTAATCTGAACCGTGTCACCTAAAATATTGGTAGCGGAAAGTGTTACAGAATAAACACCTGGATCGAAATAAGTGTAGGTGGGGTCGACTGCACGCGAGGTTCCTTCACCTGCACCAAATTCCCAGTAATAACTATTCGGATCAGCAAACTGTGATCGATTGGTAAAGTTCACTGTAAGCGGTGCGCAACCTGAAGGTGGAAAATAATCAAAATCAACAATGGGTGGAATGGGATTAATCTGAACAGTAGCAACTTGTTCTTCTTCACACGTGTTGTTGGTCACCGTAAGTTTAATGGTATACGTTCCAAAAGTTGCATACGTATGCGATGTTACCGCTGAACTATTGGATGTTGTGCCATCACCAAAGTCCCATAGATAAGTCCACGGTCCCGGATTGGTTGTGTTAGTAATCGTCACGGTAGAATTGGGAAGTGTTTGCGTAAGCGGTGTCGCTGTGAACGATGCATTCATAACATCAACCCTTGGCACAAGCACGTTATGGGTTGTAGTGGCACTCACACAAGTAGCAAAGTTGGTGGTGATGAGTGAAATGGAAACATTCTGGTCTGTTGATGGTGAGCGAAGAATTTCATAATCAAAATTATCCCCATTGGTTGTTGAACTATACATTACACTTCCGTTGATAGAGATACTCCATGCATATTCTATCAATCCTTTTTGAGTTGCGTCTAAATTAATGATCATGCGCTGACAATCGTATTGCACAGTATCAAATGTAAAAGCAGAAGAAGGAACAGGATTCACCCGAATGATTCGGGTTGAATCCCCATAACATCCACTGGGCAGAACCGCCCGAAGTGTTACTGAGTAATCTTTTATGGATTGCGTGGCATTTATAAAATCGTACGTAAACGCTGGAGTGGTACCTGTAGTGATTTGATCGACCAATCCATTTGCATCATTTATACTCCACTGATAATCCGATGGGTTTAAAGATTGTGTTTGATTATCAACCGTAAAGTTGACGGATATTGGAGAGCAGTTATTATTGAACGGTGAATAATTCAACGAAACAAATCCGGATTTCGGACCCGGGAATACGGTGATATCTACTGGCGCAGAAACACGTTGGCAATCGTTCACTGTGATAACGCGAAGGCGAACATGGTACACCATATTGGTTATGGTATTGTTTACAAAGTCACGCGTGAAGACAGAACCAAATCCAGGATCAGAAGGTCGTTGAATTGAATCCACTTGAAATCCTGCACCCGCATCAATTTCCCACCAATATTCCTTTATTAAATCAGGTTGGCCAATAATAGAGTTGTTTGTAAAATTAATAGTGAGTCTGCTACAGCCTGAATTTTGATCGGGTGTAAAGTTGGCAATCGGTAAAGGTGCAATCGTAACCGTCTTTACGATTAACGCGGAACAGAAACCAAGATCAGTAGTAACGCGCAATGCAACATCATAACTTCCGGCAGGACCTAAATCATAATTAAAATTAGTTTGATTATCGAGTGTTGCATTCTTATTGAATGTAACGCCATCATAATTCATGTCCCACTCACGCAAAACTATTTGTTCAGCCATAATAGGATTGATGGTCGACAAGTCGGCAAACGTAACGGGAAATGTTTCGCAAGCTGCCATGAAACTGAAATCGGGCCTCGGCTTTTCAAAAACACGAATCTGAACTTCATCAACGGATTCGCAGGAAGTTAAATTATCGCGAATGCGCAAGCGCACACGATACGTTCCAAGATTAGTGAAGACCTGATCGAATGGTCCAAGTTGAGTAGCTGAAAATCCGACTGCGGGCTCCTGGCGAATCAATACATTACTCTCATTATAAAATTCCCATCGCCACTCTGTTGTAGAAAGTACTGTTCCGACTGATACATCATTGAATCGTGCCTGAAAATTTGTGAAGGGCGCTGCTACCTCCTGACAAAAATCCGGAACGATAACTGTACCACTTACATCTGTAATGGAAATCTGCGCTACAAGCGATGGTGAAATGGTAATGACTCTTTCGAAAATAGCTTCACAGTTTCCGGCTGCATTGGTATCTCTTACTTTCAACCGAATCATTTTTTGTCCGGTTGTTGAATAAGCAAAGGTGGGATTAGCAGCTGACCGATACGCAATTGGAGTACCTGTTCCTGTGCTGTTATTATAAAATTCCCAAGTCCATTGAAAAGCAGCTCCACCAATAGCAGGAGTATTGTTGTCAAAATAAATTACATCACCAACACAAAAGACAGATTGAATAGCTCCGCCTGCATTTGCTAATCGTGTAACAAAATCTGGCTGTGGTGCATCCACAATAACAATTCGAGCGGTGGTCATCTCTGGTGCATTATCACCGTTCACTAAATCACCATTAACAGGATTAAATGGGTTCAAATCCGTCAGCACATTATCGTATGGATTACATTGATTCCAATTCTTCAATGTCAATTCAAACTCTCTTCCAATATCAGCAGGAGTTGTAATGGGAACGTTAATTGGCAAACTAATTTGCCCCGGAGAAAAAACAGGATAGATTGGATTCTTAACAGGAGCTGGATCTAAATATGGATATAATGCAGGTGTAACAGAGTTGACTTGAATTCCAGGAATCTGATTCGCCAACAGGCCAGTTCCATAAATCCATTGTATCCATCGCGCTTCATTATTCTCGCGTGTTGGACGTGGGTAACAATTCCAATCACTATTATCAGTAAAGAGAACATCCGTAGCAAATCCCTGGCAAACACGAAACACACCAGGGTCAATGGAGATGATATCATTCGTCCATACAATTACTTGCGTTGTAATCGGAACAACACTACCACGGGGGTTACATGCGTTGGCTGCGTCAATGATAAGATCGTAACCACAATCAACCGGTGAGTTGGGATATAAATGCGAAATGGCCACACCCGGGCCAGCTCCTTGAACATACGTCTCTTCAGGAGATCCATCGCCCCAATTGACATAGTATTCCGTTCCCGCTACCGATGATAAATAATTTGTTTCTAACCCAACCGTAAAAGGAGCGCAACCCCGGCTACTCGTTGTAAAAGCAAAGCCAGGCTCCATGATAAAACCACCACATTGCGCCAATACATCACAAAATGGAATACATAATAATGCGAATACGATTAAAATTTTCTTCAGACCCATTCCTTAAAATCAATTGAATTACTCCACTCGATCAAGGCCAACCACAGGACAATTACCTATTCATTTTAGTGAAAATGAAAAAGGAACCCACCGTTAAACGACAATTCCGGTAATGCTCGGTGAGTGGAGTTATTGCCTTTTGAGTTGCAAAATGGACGGATAAAAAGTTGAAATAAAATCGCAGCTAAAGAATCTAAAGCAAAGCTTTAAGACCATTAATTCCAAAATCCTTCTTTGCTATTAAATGTAGGACATGGGATGAGGCGGTATTTCTGCTTCACATTTCTGCGCATGGGTTTCGAAACAAACTGATACATAACGGCAATTTCATGCGCTCCTCCAGATGCGGTTTGCATTTCAGAAAGTGTAAAATCATAACTGTAACCAATAGTAAGGGATTTAAAGTATAAGCCAAGTGTGAGCACCAAGGCATCTTGTGATACACTATTGATTACTGTTTTCTGCCAAGGCTTACCTCTGTACCATACGCCTACGGAGACTGGATCGATGTGGTAATTCACGCCAATATCAAATTGTGAAAATGAATTTCCCTGAACACGATAAATAAGAGAAGGTGTTAAGTAATCTACTGCGCTAGAACCGGGTCGCGGATTTCCACCACTTAATGGAATTTTCAATCCGGCATGAAATGTTGATTTCATACCCAGGCGACTTACGTCATTTAAAACAGAAAGGTTTGGTTGATTAATATGAGAGAATGCAGCACCAAACCAGAAAAGTTTACTGTAAATCAAAAAGCCAGCACCAAAATCAAAATAGGATTGATTGCCTAATTTTTTTACAGCATCATCAATAGAAAAGTATTCATCCCCTTTTTGATATTCTAATCCATCACCCAAACGAAGCTTCGATCGATCTAAACCGTTATTACCATATCCAAAACTCAACCCCGGTGAGAAAACAATTTTCTTCGAGAGTTTTACTTTGTAGGAATACAATAAGCTTGCGGTGGTAGTACGCCAACCGGCAGACCCCATCTTATCCGTTGTGGCCATTAAACCAAAACCGCTTCGTAGCTCGGGTACAAAAATATCGTAGGATGCAGAGAAGGTAGAAAAGGCTTGCGGCAAACTAGGCCATTGAATCCGATGGTTAAAAGTAGCCCGCTGCTGAGGTGTGATTCCGGTAAAGCCAGGATTCAAATACAGCGGAGCCATGTAATATTGAGAGTACTGTGGATCCTGCGCATAAGCAGTTGATGCAATGATGATCAACATCACTACTGTTGCTATCCATCTGTTCACTATAAAATCAATTTTCGACATGCTCTCTAAAATTATCGAATTAGTGTTACATCACCAACCTGCGTTGTTCGTTGTCCATTGGAGAGTCGCAGTGTTAACTTATACACATACACTCCTGCCGGCAACAACACTCCGTTTTGATCGTAGCCGTCCCATCCTATATTTTTTTCTTTGCTTTCAAAAATCAAAGAACCCCAGCGATCAAAAATTTGCATTTGAAATTCTTCTACACCTTTTGTTATTGGGATGAACACATCGTTAAATGTTCCTCCACCGGATACACCACCATTCGGTCCCGATGTATTCGGAGTGAACGCGTTTGGTATTCGGGTTAACCCTCCCTCTTTTGCGTTTATCTCCTGGCGAGCCGTGTCATAGCAAATCAAGTCACCATCAATTATACCATCGCCATCAATATCTTTTGGTCCGTGATTAAATCCTGCAACGAGGGTAACAATGTATTTACCCGCAAGGGCATAGAAGTGGTTCGGCTCAGCGACCTGTGATGTTTCACCATCATCAAAATCCCAATCATACTGATTCGCATCGGTTGATCGATTCGTTATGATCAATTGTTCATCCGGAATAAAAATTGTTTTAGGCCGAGCTTCGAATGCAGCAAACGGAACATCAAAAATTTCAATCGGTGTTGTCGAGTTATCGGTTGATGCGGATTGGCCCGTTATCGAGCTTGATGTCACCAATTCAATAATGTAACTCCCCGGGTTCGTAATCTTGAATGTTGGTTTAAAATCATTTGATTTCAAAAGTGGCGTTCCTGAAGTTACATTGTACAAATTCCATTCGATAACATCACCATTCCCGGATATCTCCGTAATCTCAATGTCTGTTGGGAAACACGCAGCCTGTGGTGTGTATTTAAAACGAGGATCAAAAGGTGGCAATTCAATACTTACATCTCTAATGAAAGTACTCGCACAACCAGTCGTTAATCCTGCAGCAATCGCATCAGGATTTGAAGCGGTGAGCTTAACATGCCTTAAACCTATTGAGCTGTAATCAACAACAAGTGGTGGCGTAGGACTATTCAATGTTAAAGGTGAAGCATCGAATCCAAATTCCCACACATATTCAAAATGATTTGGATCTATTGGTGTAGACGTATTCGTAAATTCAACTGCAGAGTTTCCGTCAAAAAGAGGTGGAAGAACGTTTGTAAATGAAGCAACAACTTCGCGATAGACGGTAATATCAAATGTAACATCTGGGGCCGGACAAAGACCATTGCTTGCTTGATACACTACTTCATACACGATAGGGTTTTGTGTCGTTATATTCGTGAAAACAAAATTTTGTGTTGCTGTGAAACGTTCCTCTATCAGAGCAGTGGTTCCTTTCTCTCTATAAAACCAATGGTGTGTTGAGGCTCCAGTTGTGTTGTTTGTAAACTTCACTGTCTCCCCGCTACAAATCGTTGTTTTATCTGGGAATACATTGACAAAAATAGTCGGGAATAAAGTAATGGTCTGAAAAGATTGCTTCGGTCCGCAACCTGAAACAGGATTGGTTGCGCTTAGTATAACCGGGATATTGGTATTGCTTGATGAATTGGCTGTTGCATAAATGTGGGGAATGGATTGCAATCCGGGAGGAAATTGGTTTGATGCTATAAGATCTTGCGTTCCATCATTCCAAATCCAGGTATACTCTACATCCGGATCAACTGTCCATTCAAACGTAAACTGACCCCCACTACATTGTGATGCTGGACTTGTGATTGCAAAGGTAGTATTGATCTTACTTACTATAATTGGAACAGATGCAGGAAGCACTGTTGCCACACACCCATTGAAATCTTTCAATCTTGTAATTGTATAAAGAGCATCGTTCTTAATGCTAATGATTGGTATGGGTGTATTGTTAGCACCGAGTCGGTTGTTTACAAATGTTGTTCCGTCATTGTAATCAAAAAAGAAAGGAGCAGCTCCCGTAAAATTAAAATCCACAATAACGAAGTCATCTTCACATACAGGGTTAGGCGCACTAAGTGTTGCCGTTGGTAATGGATTTACTGTGATCGTTGATACATCCGATTCTTTTGGAGGACATGTACCTGTGCTTGTCTCTCTCTTATAGTGAGTTGTAACTGGAATTATAGGTGGATCAAATGTTGCATTATTCGCACCTACAATTTCTGTAAACGTAATGTTATCGGTTGACTCAAACCATCTATATCCATAATTACCTATTCCTCCAAAGGCGGGCGCTAATTCAGAAATTATTGTGGGATCTGTTCCATCACACACTGCTTTACCAAGACCGATAGCTCCTTCATAAAATGGTAGCGGGCCAATCAACACCAACGGTAGAGAAGTTTTTGTACATGTCTTGCTGTCGGTTGCAGTTATGGAATAGAGTGTATTCGCTAATAAATTTGTAAAGATTCCGCTGGTAGCACCTGAAATATTGATTGGATCCTGATCCAAAACATAGGTGTAACCCGATACAGCTGGTGTTCCTCCGTTAATAGTTACAACACGAATCTCTCCATCATCTTCTCCATCACAACTCACATCGTAACTGTTGAAATCAGATGTAACCGCAGTAGTAAGTTTAATTTCAGTGGGTTGCCCAACTAAGATATTCGATACTGTTCTAGAACAATTGTTTTCATCCTCAATCCGGAGTGTATAGTTATTTGGGCGCACATCAATAAATGCACCGGTCGAATTTCCGGAGACATTGCCTGGATCTTGCAATAAGAAATAACTCAGTTTACCTGCACCACCAGAACCAGAAATCGTAATCTCTCCATCGGGGTTAACCATGCTAAAGCAACTTGCATTAACGATGCTGTGATTTTCTGTAATAGCCGGTGGTTCAATAAGTGTAATGTCTGCAAAATCAGTACACCCTTCCTGATTCATAACCACAAGATTGTACGGAATTGCGCTTAAGCTGTTGAATGAAACGGTAGGAACAAACGGTGCACCATTGAGGCTATATGTATGTGACGTTCCAAATTGTGCCGATACATCAATCTGTCCATCATTCTTACCAAAACAAGAGATATTAAAAGGAGCAACATTGGTAATTCTTGGCGTTGCCGTTAATAAAGGTGTGGGATTGATGTTATATTTTACTTCAGCATCCTTAAAGCACAAGCTTGTTAAAGCTGGATTTAATACCCTAACAAAAACAGGTTGGTCATCAATAAGAGTAGTAGCTGCGGCAGGTATTTGTGATCCCGCAAAATCATTCTTGTTTGTAAACCAGGTATAGGTAACGCCTGCATCCGCGCTAATGGAAGATTGCAATGTAGCTAAATCAACAACTGCACTTGTGCCACCAGCTACATCCGAACAAACATCGTCTGTATAATCTGTAACAGAAGGGGAAGGCTTAACAGTAATAACAATATCCTGTGGCAGGCCTTCGCACGAAAGTGGTGACTTGGAGCGAACATCATACGTTACGGTTGCAGGTGTCAGTCCATTATTCACCAATACATTGGAGATCGTGGGGCCCGTTCCACTCGTTGCACCAGAAAGCGATCCCGTGATATTTTTAACAGTCCAGGTAAATGAACTGAGTGGAATATCGGAGGTGAGCGTAATCGTTGGTTGGGATCCACTACAGATTTCTTCTGTCTGAGATGTTACTACTGGTTCAGGATCGATGGTAAACGTTACCGGTATGGGTGGATCACCAACACAAGTAGAAGACGAATTAATGGGTTGGACTAAATACTCAATTACCGCTTGTACGCCTGTAGTGTTTCGCCACGCGTCATCGGCAATTACAGAAGGGCTATTCGAAAGCTCCACACCGGGGTTTCCTGCAATCGCGATCAGTCCTGATGGATTATTAATAGATAAAATTTGATATTGATCCGCTGGAATACTGTTGGTTGCCACTCTTAGATTAACAGCAAGCAATTCGCCACTGCAACGCTGCTGCCCTAATCCGGACTCCAGAACAGGTTCGGGTTTAATCGAAACAAAAATATCTCGCGGTGTACCTTCACACCCGTCAAGCGTTAATGGAACAATGGTGTACTGAACAAGAAGGTTACCACCAGTGCGATTTGTGAAAATATCATTTGCAATAGCGGTTGAAGGCTGATTGGAAGCTGTTGCCCGTGAGGATGGAATTAAGCCTGGCGACACAAATACATTCGTAATATTAAAACCCGAAGCAGGAACACTGAGTGCATCAACGGAGAGCATGACATTAATTGGATCATCGCTACAAATTGGTTGTGGATTAATAAGGGCCATTATTGGTCGCTTCTTTATATCAATAAAGAATGTAGCGGGTGTATTACTTGCGCAATTTCCTCCCTGCGTTTGAGGGGTGACCGAGATTAGGCCAGAGGTCGCTCCGATATTAACCGATACCTGGTTTCCTGTTTGCGTAATAATTGTTCCTGTTGGACCCGGCAATATCCAGGAGTAATTCGTATTGGGTAAAGAAGTCGCTGTGTATAAAATATTAACGTCATTTTCACAAACCGGATCCTTGCTTGGACTTATTGTAACGACTCCGGGTACATCATCTACTGTTATGGTTTTTGTAACTTCGTTTGTCTCGCAACCATTTAAATTAACTTTCACTTTTACATCTCCTGTGTAGACGTTTGGAAATTCTAATACGACAAGAAAGTCATTCACTCCCCCACCGCCCAATACATTAAATTGAGTAAGGGGATTATTATCAACTGTCCAAGTATACGTTGCCCCACCGCCTATCGGAGTAATATTATATAAATCAAAATTACCAACACACTGATTGTCACTTCCGGAAATAATGGGATCAGCTGGTCTTGGCGCAACCAAGAGATCTACCTGTGCTACATTAACGCATCCGGTTAAAGTATTCAGTACGCGAGCAAATACAGATGTGTTCGTTGTAATACTTAATGCATTTGCTGGGGTAATCTCCGCGATTGTATTGTTATTAATTGCATCCAGCTGTGTTGGGAACCAGGTTATCGTTCGATTAGCCGGAGCACCACCAGTAATGGTATTTTTAATTGCTGCAGTGGTGAGGTCAATATTGTTCGTTACCTGTCCGGAACCTGAAGGAAAATCTTCACAATACGACAAAGATGAAGCCACTGCGGTAGGTAATGAATTGATTGTAAATGTAACCTGGCCATCCTGTGAACATGTGGTTAATGTATTGGTTACACGAGTGAACAATATTTGTCCATTCGTTACATTGAAACTTGTTGGGGCCGCTATAAGAAAGCCAATGGTTCTTGATACATCCGTGTACCATTCAACATTTCTGTTTGATGATCCTATAATTCCCGTAACGCCATCGTTGTATGCTGTTAGATCAACACCCAAGGCACTTCCTGAACCAGCCGAACTTTCACAAATATCATTAGGAGCTGGATCAATTGCTGCGGGTAAGGATGTACGTGTAATGGTGATATCTTCAAAGCTTGAACAACCTAAAACACCCAAAGCGCTGGAGGCTGTCCATCGTATTATCGTTGGCCCTAAAGGTAGATTGCTTACTGTTGCCGTTGCAAGATTGTTATTGCTGAATGTTACTCCTACAGCACTCGTTGACCAAGTACCGGTTCCTCCATTATCAACCGGGGTTGCTGAAAGTAAAAACGAATCGTTACAGGTTGGCTGATCTGTCCCTGCATTTGCTTGTGACGGTTTCTTATCGATAGTAATGCGAAGAGTTGTGCTGTTTACATCTACACATGGACCCGTTACTCCTGCGCCATCCGCATCGGTAGCCACCAATCTTAAATCGACAAAGCCCGCTGCAAAGTCTGCGGCTGATGGCCTGTACTGATCATTAATCGTTGGACCTGTAATCGCAAGACCGGAACTAGCATTATTACTGGTAAATGTTCCAGAACCCGAGACGATATCCCATCTGCCCTGCTGACTTGCTCCCGGACCGCCACCAACCGTACCCGTAATTGCAATTGGGGACAAGACTGTTTGATCGACACATGATGTAAAATTAGCTTGAGGTGTTGCCGTTGCTGGACGACTGAAAGTAATAACAACATCATCGGTCTGGGGTGCACATGTACCACTGAGTACTGTCCATCGGTAGGTGTAATTTCCAAATGCAGCGGCAGTTGTTGCTATTAATGAAATGCCAGAGGTGTTACTATTTGCGTTTGTAAATGTCGTATTGTTTGCAATGGGTCCACCTACCTGTGTCCATGTTCCTGTTCCAATCGTTGGCGCTGTTGCATTTAATGATCCTGAGGTTCCACAGAATCCATTCGCTGGTCCAGCATCTTGAGGTCCTGGATCGGTTCCAAAATCAATCACAATATCATCAAAGCTTGTACAACTTCCGTTCACAACCGTCCATCTTAAAAGATATTGTCCATTAACATCACCTGTGAATGTTGCATTGGGTGTTGCCTGATTTGAAAAGCCTGAGTTTGTAGTTAATGCTGAAGCTGCTGGTTTGGTAATTAAAGTCCATGTTCCATTTCCTGGAGCCGGATTACTTCCCCCCAAAGGATTTGACACTAACGAAACCTGGCAAAGCGGTTGATCAATTCCTGTAGTGGCTGGTGTTGGATTCGTGCTTACCGTCACTACCACATTTGTAGAGCCTGAACATCCGATACTATTCGTTACGGTGTAGGTTAAATTATATATAGCAGCAGTTGCACCAGCTACTGTGCTTGGTGCCTGAACGTTAGTCGCACTTAGTACCGCAGTGTTGCCGGTCCATACATGACTTGTAATCGCTCCAAAAGGATTCGATGGATTCCCATCAATTACCTGAACTGTTCCCTGGCAGATATTCACAGGCGTTATTGGTGTTGCGATTGGATTAGCCCGTACCGTAATAACAAGTTGTGATTGGTTTGATTCACATTGTGATCCACTGGTAGTAGGATTAACATACCTGCGCACCACTGATAACGTCCGTGCTCCCAATGTACCATTTGTGGTGACTGAAATATCCTTGGTTCCCTGGCCAGAGTTGAGTGTCCAACCTGCAGGAACAGTCCAGAAATATTCTGTAACACCTCCCACAACTTCGGATGCCGGATTAACAGGAAGAGAGTATACTTCTGTTCCATTAGTACAAACATCAGGATCACCAAGAATAGCAGGTGGAGCAGTCGTAATATCATTTCGCCTTGTTAATACCACTTCTTCCGGAGGGCTAACGCAACCCGTACCAGCCGTTGCTGTTACAAAATAGCTTCTTACGCTTCCAACGGGAGACTGACCAGCAGTAGGCGTAAAGGAAGCGTTTGTGGCTTGAACATTTGTATTTGCCAATGCTTCTGCGTTGGTCAAATACCACTTGTAAACTAAGCCCCCAATAGTAGGTGACACTGTTAATGTTCTGGATTCAGTCGGGCTGCAAATTTCCTTATCGGCAGCAGTTGGCGGATTAGGCGAATCAATAATGGTGATTGTATAATTTCTTAGAACAGGTGTTGCATTGGCAAAAAAGGTATTGCCATCGGGAATGGTCGGGGCTTGCGATTGAAAATTGGCCGAGCCTCTGATATTAAAAATATTGGAGGGTGCTCCTTGAGGTGGATTCAACCCATTTCCATCAAAAACGATTTGATCAAAATTATTACAAATATTCCAGGTCCTCATGGTGATGAAAAATTGTTCACCCACTTGACCTGTTGGGGGCATTTGAATATTATCCGAAATTGCAGTTGGCCCCAAGGTGGTGGCTGCCTGGTATGATATCCGCCCAAATACGGGAAGTTGTGCCGCAGTGTAGGATACTCCATTAATAATAATACTTCCACCTGCACCACCAGGTGCTGTAACGTTTGATCCTGTAGTTCCATAAACAAACTGAACCCAACGAGCCTGATCATTGGGTTGTGGATTCTCAAGGAGAGGAGTACAGTTAAAATCACTACCATCCATTACTCTGATTGGACTGATGTCGTCTTCACAAATGTTGGTATTTTCCGTTGACGCAGGAAGAGGAGCTGGCGGATTAGTCTCAACCCCGGCACTAGAAGGATCATGATTAACATCGTGTGTACCCAACTGCGTATTATCTTCGGTATCCCAAACCGTAAAAGGTTGAGTCTGCGGTCCAAAAGCAGCACATGAAGTAGCCGTTCCTGTCCCAACACCTGTATAGGTTCCGATGGCCCAGGCCGCGCTCATGGTATAAGTACATCTCTGAAAGGCGGTAATAGAAGCCAGACTACCTGCATCATAATCATAAATATGGCTGCGAGTAACCCTCCACAACTGCTTCGACATATTTGTTTCGGAGGTATTGATCAATGAAGGCGCAACGGTTTCAATATTTCCATCCGCCCAATTAATAATGATTCTTGGTGGTAAATCTGGCAATCTATAATTGACACCCGTATATTCTACTTGCCAGTTTAATGATCGGGGAGAACAAAGGCCTGATGGAATTAAGATTAGGTTTCCAGGAACAGGCACACCCGAACCGCTGGCATTAACACAGTTTGCATTGAATACTAGAACCGGATTAGGACCAATATCATGCAAAGGACTGGCAGCAGAACACGACCATGGTTGATACAAAACTGGTATACCTACTTCAGCATTCGCATCGCGTGGTGTAATACGAACTCCAATATGCTTACCCTCATCAGCAGCGCCTAAAGAATAAGTAGACCCAGTACCTATATTAACAGGATTGGTACCACAATTATTATCATATCGTATCCATTGAATTACAGTACCCGATTCAGCATGACCGTCTGCATCAAAATAAGTATAGACTGCAGTAAGAGTATGACCTCGTTTCATTGCCCCAGTCATTGAAACTATTGTGGCTGTTGGAACTGTTGCGTACGATAACTGGGGTAGAGAAAGAAAAAAAAATAATAGAAAAAGAAACTTCAACAGTCTAAAAAATCGCATCTCAAAAGGTTTCAATCGCCTAAAATAGGAAGAATTAAGATATGGGCAAATACGATTATCTTGGGGTTGAAGGTTTAGCACAGGGTAGATACACGCGTAGAAAAAGAAAGTAACCAAAGTATAGTTTACAATTTGTTTTTTTCAAGGAACTGCTCGCATCAAAAATCAAAACTTTACATTATAAACTGGAAACTCGAATTTATTATTTACTCGAAAAATCTACCTTTGCACCCGGTTTACTAAGGCCAGCACTATTTCTATGTCATCTACTGCCAAATATATCTTCGTAACCGGGGGCGTTACTTCATCTTTAGGAAAGGGAATTATCGCTGCTTCGCTGGCGCAACTGCTTCAGGCTCGGGGTTTTAAGGTCACTATTCAGAAATTTGACCCGTATCTAAATATCGATCCGGGAACCTTAAACCCATACGAACATGGCGAATGCTATGTGACCGATGATGGGGCTGAAACCGATTTGGATTTGGGTCATTACGAGCGTTTCCTGAATGTGCGTACCTCTCAGGCCAACAACGTTACTACCGGCAGAATCTATAATAATGTAATTACAAAAGAACGCAGAGGTGAATATCTGGGAAAAACAGTTCAGGTTGTTCCTCACATTACCGATGAGATCAAACGCAACATCTTTTTGCTGGGCGAATCCGGTGAATACGATTTTATTATAACAGAAATTGGCGGTTGTGTTGGTGATATTGAGTCATTACCCTTTATTGAAGCGGTCCGTCAGGTGAGGTGGGAACTTGGTTCAAACAGTTCGTTGGTTATTCACCTTACCCTTATCCCATACTTAAAGGCTGCAAAAGAATTAAAGACAAAACCAACTCAACACTCTGTTAAGGAATTGTTGGAGGCGGGTATTCAACCAGATATTCTTGTTTGTCGCACGGAAATGCCGTTACCAATGGAGATTCGCAAAAAGGTAGCGCTGTTCTGTAACGTTCATCTTAACTCGGTTATCGAGGCGATGGATGCCGACACTATATATGATGTGCCTATTTTAATGCGCAAAGAAAAGCTTGATGAGCGTGTTCTTGCCAAACTGAAAGAAACATCTAAGTCAGAACCTGTATTGGATCAATGGAAGGCTTTCTTAGGGAAACTAAAAAATCCAGTAAACGAAGTTAGTGTTGGATTGGTGGGTAAGTATGTGTCTCTTCCTGATGCTTACAAATCTATCGCAGAAGCATTTGTTCATGCCGGTGCTGAAAATGATTGTAAGGTTAACGTGAAGTGGATCTCATCCGAAGAGATTAATAAAGAGACTGTAGAACATGTATTAAGTGGATTGGATGGAATTCTGGTTGCACCCGGTTTTGGTGAGCGCGGACTGGAAGGAAAAATTGAAGCTATTCGATATGTTCGTGAAAATAAGATTCCATTCTTCGGTATCTGTTTAGGAATGCAATGCGCAGTTGTGGAATTCGCTCGCAACGTTTTAGGATTGGATGCCAGCTCGACTGAATTGAATCCAAAAACTAAATACCCGGTGATCGATATGATGGAAGAGCAGAAGAAAATCACAATAAAAGGTGGCACGATGCGTCTTGGTTCGTATACCTGCAAATTGAAGAAGGGAAGCAAAGCACAACATGCGTACGGAGAATCCACAATTCATGAGCGCCATCGTCATCGCTATGAATTCAACAATAAATATTTAGAGCAAATTGAAGAAGCTGGATTGAAAGCAGTGGGTACAAACCCTGAATCTTCATTAGTTGAAGTGGTTGAATTAAAAGATCATCCATGGTTTGTTGGTGTTCAATATCACCCTGAACTGAAGAGTACTGTTCTTAACCCGCATCCACTGTTTGTGAAGTTTGTGGAGGCATCCCTTCATCATAAGCGAAATGGTTAATGTAATATAACTACAGGAGCTGCAACTAATTAAAATACAAACGCCATTAACCTTTAACGATTAACTATTAATTTAAAATGGATAGAAATTCCGCCATTGGCCTTACCTTAATTGGTGCATTATTGCTGGCTTACTTTTATTTTTTCTCACCAACACCTCAACCCGCTGATCAGAAACCTTTAACAACTGAAGTACTTTCTTCAGGCGCAAAAGATTCAACACAAACAAAAAGTGTTGCCATTGATAGTGCGCTTGCTGCTACTTACGGTGACTTAGCTGCCTCCTTAACGGGTGAAGAATCACTTACTCAAATCGAAACAGAAGATTTAAAAGTTTCTTTCAGCAATAAAGGTGGTATAATCAAAGAACTTGAACTGAAGAAATACAAAACCTACAGTCAGGAAGCACTTAAACTGGTGACACCGGATAATTCTTTATTTAGTTTAACAAGCAAATATCAGGGTAAAGATGTTGATCTCTATGCACTTTATTATCAGGTATCCAAACGGAACAATGGCGATACAACTGAATTACAGTACTCTATTAACTTGAGTGATGGATCGAAAATAACACAGGTTTATAAAATACCGAATAATGGTTATGAAATCGGATACCAAATCAAGAGCACTGGATTTGACAAGCAATTAACAAGTGATGCACTTACTTTCAATTGGGTGAACATCTTAAAACCCATTGAAAAAGATTTATCAGACACACGGAAGTACTCTACTATTACCTATTACTCAGAAGGAAATGGTTTTGATGAGTTGAGTGCAGGATCAACCAGCACAGAAACCGAAACGTTTACCACTCCTTTAAAATGGGTAGCGATCAAAGAAAAATTCTTCCTATCTTCTTTCATTTCAAAGGATAACTTCTCCAGTGGTGAAGTCTCAACTTCCATGAACGAGAACGATTCATCGGTAGTAAAGAGGGCCAGTGTAAAACTCATCATTCCTAAGAAATTACTTACCGAAGGCAAATCTGATTTTAAATTTTATTTCGGCCCTAACAATTACAAAACGATTGGGAAAGTATCGGATCATTTTGAAAACAACGTATACCTTGGCTGGAAACCTGTTTACTGGATCAACAAGTTCGTAATCTTCCCTGTGTTTCATTTCCTGACTGGCTTCATCAGCAATTACGGTCTTATCATTATTATTCTTGTTTTCCTTCTTAAACTGGTGCTCCTACCGCTTTCATACAAGTCATACTTAAGCATGGCCAAGATGAAAGTGTTGAAGCCTGAGTTAGATGAGATTAAAGAGCGCGTTGGTGAAGACATGACCAAAGTGCAGCAAGAACAAATGAAGCTTTACCAACAAGTTGGTGTTAATCCAATAAGTGGTTGTATACCGGTTCTTTTACAAATGCCGTTGGTACTGGCAATGTTCTATCTTTTTCCTGCCAGCATTGAATTGCGTCAGGAACATTTTCTGTGGGCAGAAGATTTATCAACCTATGATTCCATTATTCGATTACCTTTTACGATTCCATTTGGCGTAGGTAGTCACATCAGTTTGTTTACTATTTTGATGACTGCTGCTACCCTAATCTCTACTTGGCAGAACAATCAGATGTCGTCTGTGCAGGGTCCTATGAAAACGATGGGGTACATCATGCCATTGATATTCTTCTTTGTATTGAATTCGTTCTCAGCAGGACTTACTTTCTATTACTTCATTTCCACTATGGTGACCTTCGGACAGCAAGCCATCATTAAACGATTTGTTGATGAAGGAAAAATCAGAAACATCATGGAAGAAAATCGAAAGAAGATTGCGGCCAGCGGTGGGAAGAAGTCAAAGTTCATGAGCAAATTAGAAGAGGCCATGAAAGTAAGTGAAGAGGCGCGCAAAAAATCAAATGAAGAAAAAAGTAAGAGAAAGAATAAATAGTAATTTGAGTTTCGTGAATTGAATGACGTGTGCTTCGTTCTATTCGCATTCATCACACATGCGTGGATGACCAATAGCTTTTCATAGATCATTAGCAGGCGCGCACTAAAAAAGTAAGAAAGGCACCGCTAGTAGCGGTGCCTTTCTTACTTTAAAATACTCATCGTTCAATCCAGCGATACGCTGGATTGAACGATGAGTATTTTTTTTCGCGGACTACCGATTACACGGGAAGCATACCTTTTCCCCCGCGCATTTGCACGCTCGCTTTTAACCACTACAATTCCATTACATTTCAATGCATCTGTAGTTCTTTACTTATTCATCAAGACCTCAACGGATTAAGCATGCACGTTCAAATTATATCTTTAGAAATGATGATTGTTTGTGAACCGATTGTGGATAACCCGTTCCACGATGTTCCACGATCGCTATGATTTTACTCTATATTTGGAGCCCGGTTAAAAGCCGGGTTTTTATTTTTTTTAAACTTTAGCGTTTCGGGATGGGAAAAATTATTGCCATTGCAAATCAGAAAGGTGGTGTTGGTAAAACTACTTCAGCCATAAACCTGGCAGCCAGTTTAGCGGTATTAGAAAGAAAGACGTTATTGGTCGATGCCGATCCTCAGGCGAATTCAACTTCTGGTCTCGGGCTAAATCCAAAAGATATTGGAAAAGGTATTTACGAATGTATGGTCGATGGTGTGAAAGTAAAAGACACCATCGTAAAGAATGAATTGAAATACCTTGACATCCTTCCATCTCACATAGACCTTGTCGGAGCCGAAATTGAAATGGTCAATATTGAGCGCAGGGAAGAGAAAATGCGCAATGCATTGGCTCAGGTAAAAGATGATTATGATTTCATCATTATCGATTGCTCGCCTTCTCTTGGTTTGATTACCATCAACGCATTAACAGCAGCAGATTCCGTTATCATTCCAGTTCAATGTGAATATTTTGCCCTTGAAGGCTTGGGTAAATTATTGAATACCATAAAAATTATACAGACTCGCCTTAATCCTGCGTTAGAGATTGAAGGTATTTTGTTGACGTTATATGATTCACGTACGAGCCTGGGCAATCAGGTGGTGGAAGAAGTTCGCACGCATTTCCAAAAGATGACCTTCGCTACAATCATTCCACGGAATGTAAAGTTGAGCGAATCGCCAAGTTTTGGTTTACCCGTTATCGTTCACGATGCAGAAAGCAAAGGTGCCATTAGCTATTTGAACCTGGCACATGAAGTATTGGCTAAAAATGGCATGTCAAAATGAGCAAGAAAAAAGCATTAGGCAGAGGACTAAGCGCATTGCTTAGCGATAATGAAGAGAATGAAAAATTGGAAGTTGAAATTTCCACCGATGTAATTCCATCTACGCCAACCAATGGCATGTCGGAAATTCAGATCAGTGAAATCGAAGTCAATCCGTTTCAACCACGAACGCATTTTGACGAAGATGCATTACTTGAATTGGCCGAGTCGATCAAAGTGCATGGCATCATTCAACCCATTACGGTTAGAAGATTATCGCGCAATCAATATCAATTGATTTCAGGAGAGAGACGCTTTCAGGCATCTCAACTCGCAGGATTAAAATCAGTTCCGGCCTACATTCGCTTAGCGGATGATCAGCAAATGCTGGAGATGGCGTTGATTGAAAACATTCAGCGCGAAAATCTTAATGCAATGGAAATCGCAATAAGTTATCAGCGCTTGTTAACGGAATGTAGTTTGAAACAAGAAGAGCTAGGTGAACGCGTTGGAAAAAATCGCTCAACCGTTACCAATTACCTTCGTCTGCTTAAACTTCCTCCCGATATTCAAATTGCAGTGCGCGACAATAAACTTTCCATGGGACATGCCCGTGCAATTGTGAATGTTGAAAACACCGAGCAGCAACTTTACATTTATAAAAAGACAGTTGCAGAAGATCTTTCGGTTAGAAAGGTAGAAGAACTGGTGCGCGAGTTAGCGCATGAAAAGACGCCTGTAAAAACAGAGAACACAGCAACCTCTTCTTCACCTGCTTCAAGAGAAATTGCTCAACTCCAATCGAAGCTGTCTTCACATTTTGGTACTCGCATCGCCATAAAAAGTGATGGTAAAAAAGGGGAAATCAAAATCCCATTTATCTCGGTCGAAGATTTAAACCGTATTCTCGACATCCTGAAAGTTTAGATTTTGGATTATCTTGCACGATCATTGTAAGAGAATTCGGAAATGAAACAGCTTATTCTCATTCTTCTTATTTTTTCCTCCTGTGCCGCACTGGCACAAGACAAGAAAATAATGTCGAAAGATGATAGCTTGATTATTGAAAGCAGAGACACAGTTGTTCTTAAAACATATGCCGGTCGTTATGATCCGCAGCGGGCTCTTTTACTGGCTGCTGTTGTGCCTGGACTTGGTCAGATCTACAATAAAAAGTACTGGAAGTTACCACTTGTTGCCGGAGGATTTATAGGTATTGGTTATGGATTCAACTTTTACAACACCTATTACCAGGAATACAAAAAGGAATTATTCTATAATCTTGAGAATGGTTTTGAAAATGACAGCGATAAAAGAGGTCCGGGCGAGCCTACAACAGGCACGTACCGAAACGCTGTTGATTTTTATAGAAATAAAAGAGACCTCATGGTACTCCTAATGGGGGGAATGTACCTGCTCCAAATCATCGATGCGCATGTGGATGCCCATCTAAAAGAATTCGATCTCAATCCCAATCTGCAGGTAAGCATACAGCCCAGCATGACCCAAAATGATTTAACAGGTCGCCAAACAGGGGTGTCGCTTATTCTTAAGTTTTAGTACCCCATTACCTTTATTTTTTCGCTTTAGAATTCCGTTAAATAGTGCATTTTTGTCCCTTTCAAATAGGAACACAATGAATATTATTCTTCTGGGCTATGGCAAAATGGGTAAAATCATTGAGCGTGTAGCAATGGAACGCGGGCATCAGATCACAGCTCGAATTGATATTGACAATGCAGCTGATTTTCAATTGGCTAAAGGTGATGTAGCCATTGAATTTTCACATCCGGACGCTGCATTTGAGAATGTGAAAAAAGCAATCGAAAAAAATATTCCGGTAGTATGCGGAACGACAGGATGGTTATCCCGGAAGGGTGAAATTGAAACGCTTTGCCACCAACTTAATGGAGCATTCTTCTATGCTTCTAACTACAGTTTGGGTGTAAACATTTTCTTCAAGCTAAATGAGTATTTGGCAAAGATGATGAACACCTTCCCAGCCTATGAAATCAGGATGGATGAGGTTCATCACACTGAGAAGAAAGACGCACCTAGCGGAACGGCCATCACATTAGCTGAAGGTGTTTTAAAACATGTAGAACGGAAGAAAATCTGGGCGAACGATAGAACTGGCAAACCAGAAGATATTTTCATTGAATCTTTCCGGATTGATCAGGTACCCGGAACACATGTTGTTAAATATGAGTCGGCTATTGACGATATAGAAATTAAGCATATTGCCCACTCCCGCGAAGGTTTTGCATTAGGGGCCGTTATGGTAGCCGAATGGCTCAAGGATAAAAAAGGCGTTTTAAGCATGGATGACTATTTGAAATTCTGAGTCCATTTAAGCGACTAACCATCAGATCAATAATTTTACCTTTATTTGCGGACTTTTAAACCGAATAGATTTATATGAATTGGCAGTTTTGGAAGAAAAATACAGAGCAGAAAGAAGCGAAACCGAAGACGAAAGTACGCGAATGGTGGGATGCTATCTTATTTGCAGTTGTGGCGGCAACCCTAATCCGTTGGCTGATCATGGAGGCATATACCATCCCTACTCCTTCCATGGAGAACTCCTTGCTGGTAGGTGACTTTCTGTTTGTAAGCAAATTCCACTACGGAACCCGTACAACCTCGACTCCGCTTCAAATACCCTTAACACATCAAAAAATCTGGTTCACAAATATTCCATCTTACCTTGAGTGGATTAAGCTTCCGCAATACAGGTTACCGGGTATCAGTTCGGTTAAACGGGGTGATGTTGTCGTGTTCAATGTGCCTCCTCAGGATTTGAATGAAGGTGTATTATATCCAGTTGATCTGAAAACGAATTACATTAAAAGATGTGTTGCCATTCCAGGTGATACATTGAGAATTGTAGATAAGCAAGTGATGAATAATAATGTTCCATTGGGTAATCCACCGGAGATGCAATACAATTACATTGTTCATTCTAAAACACTTATCAGCGAACGAAACTTTGATCACTTCGAAATTGGTCCTGAAGATATTAATCAAGTCGAATCTTTGAATGATCGGGTTGTTTACAATATCAGCTTATCACAAGGCAAAGTCGATAAGATTAAAGCTGAAAAGCTGGCCTACATTATTTCGATCGAATTAGATGTTAGAAATAACAGCAAGGGCAACGTTCTACCTTACTATAGAAATCAATTCGCTACGGATACTAGTTTTGTAAATTGGTCAATCGATGATTTCGGTCCGCTATGGATTCCGAAGGAAGGTACTACAATACAGATCAATTCATCCACCTTAACCCTTTATGGAGCAACCATCAGACTTTACGAACACAATGACGATGTAAAAATTGAAAATGGGAAATTGCTGATCGATGGAATCGAAGTGACAGAATATACCTTCAAACAGGACTATTATTTCATGATGGGTGATAACCGTCACAACTCACTCGACTCGCGTTTCTGGGGTTTTGTTCCGGAAGATCACATTGTAGGAAAGGCCTTCTTCATCTGGTTATCAATCGACAAGAATGCCGACTTTGTTCACAAGATCCGATGGAGTCGATTCTTCAATCTGATTCGATAAGATTTACTTCATATAACACCATTAATCACGAGCATTTCCTTAACTGGAGATGCTCGTTTCATTTTCACTATGGCCATAGTTATTTATTCACTACCTGATTCAGGTCCGTTTGTTAACAAAAAAGTACAGATCGGGATGCTCAAATTTAAATTATCGTGCTACCTTTAATAGGCTATCATACTAATTGAACCAGCTCTAAGTTGTAACGTTAAAATTATTGTATAATGAGAAAATGGGTAAAGGATTTGATTTTCAAAAGCTCTAAACATGTTGGAGGATCAATTGAATACAAGTTGGAACAATTGTTATACACCATCAAGAGTGCTAAGTTTTTTCATCGCGAAAAGCTTCCGGATTTCAAGAACAGGTATGAAATGTTTAATCACATCATCCATTCTTTCAATTTAAAAGAGGAAAATGTTACCTACCTGGAGTTTGGAGTGTGGCAAGGAGAAAGCATTACTTTCTGGGCTTCTCAAAATCAAAACAAAGAATCTTTCTTCTGTGGTTTTGATACTTTTGAAGGCCTTCCGGAAGCATGGGGAAAACTTTCAAAAGGCCACTTCTCTACTGAAGGAAAAACTCCTGAAACAGCAGATAAGAGAATCTCATTTCAAAAAGGTCTATTTCAAAACACGCTTCCAGGATTTATTGAAATCAATCAACCCATCCTGAAGGGAAAAAGAAAAATCATTCATTTAGATGCTGATCTATACAGTTCCACTCTCTTCGTGCTACTCGAGTTATTTCCTTATTTCGAACCAGGCGATATCATACTCTTCGATGAACTCTTCACATTACGAAACAACTCGGAAGAATTTAGAGCATTTTTAGATTTTAGAGCAATCCGGGATTTTAATTACAAGGTAATAGGAAACACAGATAAGCAATTTGCTATTGTAAAAGTTTAGTCTTAAGCACAAACAATAGGAGAACTTCTTTGTATCTCCAAAGTATCAACTCCTTGTTTCGCTTTTTTAAGTGAAAGTAAAATCGAATGATTAAGCCTTCAATTTTTTAAGCTTCTTATACATCCTTCCGTAAAAATTATCAGTTCCGATTTGCATTAAATCAGGTCTTGATAAGTCATTAAAATATCCACCACTAGGCTCGTAGTATTGAAACTGCATTCCAAATCTTTCATTCGGAACGTCTTTCGTTATATCTCTTACAGCATGAAACGAATGTCTCGTTTTGAAAAACAACAAGAAGTTGTTCGGGCGATACGGAGCCATCTTTACAAGTTCATAATTTTTAAAATCGTAATGTAAATCTCCCCAGCACCTTACCTTAGAATCTTTGTGTCGAAGCAATTGAGTACCAAATTCGTCAAAGCCTTCTCGTTCGGCAAACGAAAAAATACAGGTAAACACCCTTGTACTTATATCTGTGTGGGGACCGATATGATAGCCCACTTCATGTCTCTGAAGAAACAATTCCTTTCGCATGGAACTCCAAAATGAGTCCTGATCCAATGCTTCTCCAAAACGAATTTCGAAGTAGTCACTAAACTTATTTCGTATCAATTTTGGAAACCAATTGTCCATTAAAAAAGTATCCTTCATTATATCCCAAAACTCCTTCTCTTCAGCAGAAGCTTCGTAAGCATCATTTTTATGGAAGTTAATCTGCATTCGATGATCGTAGGGTGTGCTGTTTCGGTTCAACATCATTCCCTTCTTTGTCATCCACATTTCTCCATCATTCCTTTTAAAAAGATTGAACTTTTGGACTTGTGTGTACACTTCCTCCGGAAAGAAGTTCTCTATTATAAGATGAGGAAAAGGCCGGATCTCAAGTTTGGCATCAGAAATTTTGGCTTCAATGCTTTTGCGTAAAATTGGTAATTCCATAATTTTTCGTTTAAGGTCTAACGTTACTCTTGTCTAAATTAGAAAAAAAGTGAGACTAAACTAAAACTACAATGTTATTTTTTCCGCTTCAATAACATCGGTGTCCCAACACGCATACCATTAATAGAAAGTAATGACCTACCAGATATCCCCCAACACGGTTGACAACAAGTATATATTTCGATTGCAATTCAGAAAATCTAAATAAATAAAACCACAGTCACTGTGTTGCAAAACATTAGCCGCGATAGTCTATCGCATAGGCAACCAAGATCTCAAGGGAACTACTTCTTTCTACCAAGCACTTTCTCTGCCGCTGCAACAATATTCTCAGGGCCGAGTCCGTATTTCGCTAAAAGCTGAGTAGGCGTCCCACTTTCTCCAAATGAATCATTTACCGCTACATATTCCTGCGGTGCAGGATTAAATTGTGCAAGTACTTGTGCTACACTATCTCCTAAGCCACCATTTCTCTGATGCTCTTCGCATGTCACGACACATCCTGTTTTCGAAACCGATGCAAGGATTGCTTCAACATCAAGTGGCTTGATGGTATGTATATTAATTAATTCAACGCTAATTCCTTTTGCCGCTAAGATTGCCTCTGCTTCAATGGCATTCCAAACTAAGTGACCGCATGCAATGATGGTAACATCTTTTCCTTCAATCATTTTATCGGCTTTGCCAATAACGAATGGTCTTCCAGTTGTGAAGATCGGCCAGTTTGGTCGCCCAAAACGTAAGTATGTAGGACCAACATGATCACCAAGGGCGATAGTAGCTTGTTTGGTTTGATTATGATCACAAGGAACGATAACTGTCATTCCCGGAAGCATCCTCATCATACCGATGTCTTCCAAAATCTGGTGAGTTGCTCCATCTTCACCGAGTGTTAAACCAGCGTGAGATGCACATATCTTCACGTTCTTACCTGAATAGGCAATGGACTGACGAATCTGATCGTAAACACGACCTGTTGAAAAGTTAGCAAAGGTTCCTGTGAAAGGAATCTTACCACCAATGGTCATACCCGCAGCTAGACCCATCATGTTCGCTTCAGCAATACCTACCTGATAAAAACGCTCTGGAAAATCCTTTTTGAAGGCATCCATTTTAAGCGAACCGGTTAAGTCAGCGCAAAGGGCTACTACGTTTGAATTTGCTTTTCCTAACTCATGTAGGCCGATTCCGAAGCCTGAACGCGTATCTTTTTTCTCGGTGAAGGTAAATTTCGTCATGACGTTAATTGCTTTGAATAAGGGGTTTTATAGGTGGTGCGAAAGTCGTAAAATATTTCCTTTCTTCCGCGCCTGAGCGCCAGATATTAGACTTTAGATGTTAGATATTAGACTGAAGACTCAGTCTTAAACTTGAAACTTTGAACCCGGAACTTTGAACTTGAATTCTAGATACTTTTTAACTGCTTAATTACCTCTGTCGGATTTGATGCACTGAAAACAAAGTTACCGGCCACCAGCACATCCGCCCCAGCGTCTAACAATTGTTTGGCGTTTTGCATGTTTACGCCACCATCAATTTCGATCTTTGCTTTTGAACCTGAATCGAGGATCATCTTTTTTAGGCTCTTTACTTTTTTATAGGTATGCTCAATGAATTTCTGCGCTCCAAAGCCTGGATTCACCGACATGACACAAACTAAATCAATATCGGCAATTACATTTTCCAACTCTGTGATAGAAGTATGTGGATTGATAGCTACACCTGCCTTACAGCCCAATGCTTTTATCTGTTGAATGTTGCGATGCAGATGGGGGCATGCTTCAACATGCACTGAAATATACTCCGCTCCTGCCTTCTGAAATGCTTCCACATAATTCTCCGGGTGCACAATCATCAGGTGGACATCCATCGTTTTAGTTGCATGGCGTTTGATCGATTCCACCACAGGAAGTCCCATGGAAAGATTGGGCACGAATACACCATCCATAATATCGATGTGAATCCAGTCTGCCTGACTGTTGTTAATCATTTTAATTTCGCGCTCGAGGTTGGCAAAATCGGCTGCTAAAACGGATGGGGCAATGATGGGTGTTGGCATAAGGTAGTATTCACTACAAAACTAAGATCAAATCAAATCTTTACCAGCTTGTAGGTAAATCTTTTGTTGCTCCAGAAGATCCGCAAAAAATACACACCAGACGACAGTGGTGACACATTTACAGAAGTAATGAGATTAAGCCATGTAAAGCTCACTTCGCCATCATACACGATCTGGCCTTGGGTTGATAAAAGCTGCATTCTACAAGTGGAGACTTGATTAGGATCGAATGGTCTGATGAAAATTGAATCAGAAAGAATCGGATTTGGATATACATCAAATACATTTTCCTGTGATTGCTGCTCAATGTAATTGACGGCCGCCTGATAATTGGGAATTCCATATCCCAAATAATTATTCGGATTAGATGCCAGTGATGCCGACTTCTTAATCGCGTCCATAATTTCTTTGTTGGTGAGTGAAGGATAACGCTGCCAGATTCCTACAGCTAAACTGGTAATGAGTGGCGCAGACAAAGACGTGCCACTTGCTGAACCCAATGCACCACTGGGTGTGATTACACTAGTGCCTGAGCCAAGCGCTGCCACATCTGGCTTTATTCTTCCATCAGCTGACGGACCAATCGAACTTGAATTAGCCCGCAAGCCCATGCTGTTTACGTTGGCAACAGCCAACACATCTTTAGCATCGGCTGGAGAAGTGATAATTTGCCATGCAATTCCTCCTTCATTTCCTGCACTGCAAACTACAAGGATACCTCTGTCAGCTGCGTGTTGTGCTGCCTGGCTAATAACCGTGGTAACGCCATCCATATCCGACTTTGAATAATTCATGGAGGCATCATTGAAGTCGTAATAGCCAAGAGATGAACTGATAACATCTACCCCTGCACTATCGGCACGCTCTGCAGCGAAGAGCCAATTGTATTCTTCAATTCGATATTCAGTCGATACATCTTCTGTAACATATAGCTGATAGTTTGCTTTGTATGCTCCTCCGGTAAATGTTCCGGCTTGATAGGCGGCAATTACAGAGAATACTTGTGTTCCATGACTATCATATTGAAATACATCATTCGTATTGCGCACAAAATCTTTTGATGTAATTAAATCTATTCTATTTTCTGAAAACATGGATTGAAATGGCGGTGCATTATCTACACCCGGAAATCCATCATCCAAAATAGCAATGAGCATACCTTCACCTTTAAATCCATCCTGATGCATTGCATCAATGCCTATCATTTGCAATTGTGTGTCAGTCGCTTCACCTACTTTAGAACCTTTTGATTGATTTGTTTTTTTCTCTCTTCCATTGATTAACAACTTCGCATTAGGGGCAACATACTCTACGTGATCTACATACGGTAACGCTTCGATTGTTGTAAGTAAGGATGCATCGCATTGAATCAATAATGCATTCATCCATCTCGATTTGAAATACGTTTCGGCACCAGTAGCTTTTACACCATCAATATAATTTTGATTAATCGGAAAATCGGCTTGGGTGATGTCAATGCTTTGATTAGTCCTTCGATCGATGGCGCGTTGTGAAAGAAACGCTAGAGGGCTAGAAGTTGAATAAACCGTTCCTGCTTTATCTCTAAAAAAAACAACATAGCGATTTACCGCTGCCCACGAACTTGAAGAAAGAAAAAGAAAGACAATAATAAAAACCGTTCTACTCAACACCATGCTCTACAATGGTTTGTTTATAAATCGTCCCTTCATCCACAATCTGCTCTCCAATGCAACCTGAATTTGTATCGGTGCAATAAAAGAGTTGTGTCTTTTCACGATAAACCAGTCCTACATTTTTAGCATACGCCTCATAACGCTTATCGAGATTTACAATGAAGTCCTGATTATCCTTTTGTTTGATCGTAATACAATCGGCAAAGATTACATCGTTAAGCGTTTTTGATTCTGAGCTTTCAAGTTCGTAATTCTCCGTCTCCAGATTATTAAAAGCATTTCCATTCCATTTTACACCAACCTCAAATGGAAACACAAGTTTTACAAAATCAATATTCTCTTCACTCTCAATTGCCTGACCGTTAACGAAACGTGATGACCACGTGTCTTTATATTCCCATGGTTCAGTAGCATCATCGCGAACACTTCGATGGATAACGTAAGTGTAGGTTGATTCTGAATTCAGGAACGAATCGATCACAACTGTTTTTAATTGATAGATGAAGGTATCTGGATCACCCAATGTGTAGATAATCTCATTGGCATCATAAATCTGGTAATGTCCTTTTTTCATCGGAAAGTAATCCTTACCAATATCAGCTTGCTTTTCAATAGAAGATGGATCACAGGAAGAGATGCCAATGATCAAAGGAAGGAGTATGTATCGGGTAAAATTCTTCACTTGTCTATAAGTTTCTCTTCATTCTGTGCCGAACAAGGAACGTAATCAATGCAAAGTTATTTTTTCTTTCTATTAAAACCTGATGTCATCAAAACCAAATCAAAGTTTAAAATATCTTTGTGGCCTTCGTGACTTTGTGTCTTTGTGGCGAGATTAGGCACTTTGAATAGCCACCAAGACACTAAGACCCAAAGAAACACTAAGTCTTGGACCATCAATTTAAACTATGCCGCTTAAAACGTTTGTAAAAGTAGGAAGTATTACCAACCTGAGTGACGCGCGATATTGTGCCGGAATGGGTGCTGATATGTTGGGATTCAATGCTGTGGAAGGAAAAGATCATTATTTATCCCCCAAACAGTTTCAGGAAATTCGCGGATGGGTAACAGGTCCTTTGGTAGTGGCTGAAGTATCGGGATTACAAAGTGCCGCTCAACTCACCAGCATTATTGAAAATTATCAACCGGATTATCTTGAATTGGGTTTGGCCGAAATACCTTTTCTTTTGAACAACTCAATTCCCTATATACTGCGATTAGATAAAGAATTGGCCGATGAAAAATTGCCAAATAAGCCAGCCTTCGTTTTAGCATCCTTCTTTCTATCCAATACCATCACCCCTCTTTTGATTGAAGTGTCTTCACTCGCAGAAGCTGAACAAGCGCTACAACATACCACCATTAAAGGTATTGCGCTTCGCGGAAGTGCTGAGATTAGTCCGGGATTAAAAACGTATGATGAATTAGCCGAGGTGCTCGAGCTTCTTGATGCGGATTAGGAAATAGTTGCTGAATCAGCTAAAAAATACATTTTCCCGCAGACCCGCCAGCTGGCGGGTCTGCGGGAAAAAGTTCTTCACAATTTCCCGCTGATCCTACAGAATGATTCTAAAATCTTAAACTAAAAACTAGTCTTAGATAAATTTACTAATGATGTTCTCGTAATATTCCTGTCTGCCGCTCAATTGTTCCGGCTCGCCATTCTTATGTGCCAGTTTGCGAAGTGCCTCGAGAGACAAATTACCACGTTCAAATTTCCTTCCGTTTCCTGAATCGAATGAGCTATAACGTTGCTTACGCAGTTCGTTGTATTCGCCATTGTCGATAATAGCTTGCGCAGTTAATAACGCACGAGCAAAGGTATCCATACCTCCGATATGTGCATAGAAAATATCAGCAAGGTCAGTTGAGTTTCTGCGAGTCTTCGCATCGAAGTTAATACCTCCGGTTTTGAAACCTCCCGCAGCTAAAACCACAAGCATGGATTCGGTTAACTCATACAAGTTGTTTGGAAATTGATCGGTGTCCCATCCGTTTTGATAATCACCACGGTTTGCATCCATACTACCTAACATACCTGCATCTGCTGCCACTTGTAATTCGTGTTGGAAGGTATGGTGTGCTAATGTAGCGTGATTTACTTCCAGGTTCAATTTAAAATCATCTGTCAAATCATATTGACGCAGGAATGAAATTACGGTTGCTGAATCAAAATCATATTGGTGCTTTGTAGGCTCCATCGGTTTTGGTTCAATGAGGAATGTTCCTTTGAATCCATTCTTTCTTCCGTAGTCGCGCGCCATGTGTAGGAACGTTGCAAGATGTTCCTGCTCACGTTTCATATTCGTGTTGAGTAAAGTAAGATAGCCTTCACGGCCTCCCCAGAATACATAATTCTGTCCACCCAATTCAATGGTTGCATCAATGGCATTCTTAACCTGTGCACCTGCCCAGCATAATACATCGAAGTTAGGATTGGTAGCCGCTCCATTCATGTAACGCGTATGCGAAAACATGTTGGCTGTTCCCCATAATAATTTTACACCGGTCTCCTTTTGCTTTTGTTTAGCATAGTCAACAATATTCGATAATCTTTTTTCAGATTCTTTTAAGGTATCTGCCTCGTCTACTAAATCGTAATCGTGGAAGCAATAGAATGGTGCACCAATCTTGGTGATAAACTCAAATGCTGCATCCATTTTATCATAGCCGCGTTGCATGGCGTCAGCACTTTGCAACCAAGGGAAAGCTTTTGTTCCACCACCAAACGGATCACCACCGGTGCCGCAGAAGGTATGCCAGTAGGCAATTGCGAAACGGAAGTGTTCTTCCATTGTTTTCTTACCCACTCTGCGTTTCGCATTGTAATACTTAAATGCAAGTGGATTGTCAGACTCAGGCCCTTCATATTTAATGCGGCCGATACCTTTAAAGTAGGGTTTGCTTCCGGTTGTTTTCATTTCTATTTAGTTATGGTCAATTGATAATTATTTTTCTATGCTTGTTTCTCTACGTGTTTCAGCCAGGAAGAGTAGGCAGATGAATATTGCTCTGCTTTAGTATTATCAGGCTCTTCAAAGCGAATCATCTTCAATCCGTTAAACGCCTCTTCAAAAGACGAATATGCTCCGCAGCCTACACCTGCTCCCAGTGCTGCGCCCTTTGCTCCATCCGTATCATATAACTCAACGCGTGCACCAATGGTATTGACAAATGCTTCTCTGAATAACGGACTTAAAAACATGTTGGCATTTCCTGCGCGAATCACTTGTGATTTTAATCCCATGCCCTGAAGAATATCAAAACCATATTTTAATGCGAACACAATACCTTCCTGTGCTGCACGGAAAACATGAGATTGATTATGACGATTAAAATTCAATCCATGGAATGAGCTGTTTATATTTTTATTCTCAAGAATGCGTTCCGAACCATTACCAAATGGTAACACGATTAATCCATCAGAGCCTATTGGCGCTTCTTCCGATATTTTATTCATCGTTTCATAATCCAGCGGAGAGCCATTACTCTTGGTATTCCTGCGAAGCCAGCTATTTAAAATTCCGGTTCCGTTTATACATAACAAAACGCCATTGCGCGTGTGCTCCTTTGTTTTACCTCCAGCATTATTGTTAACATGCATGAAGGTATTCACACGCGATTTTAAATCGAATGCATTTTGATCAGTCACACTGTAAATCACACCTGATGTTCCTGCTGTTGCAGCAGTCTCACCAGGCTTCAAAACATTTAATGAAAATGCATTGTTGGGTTGGTCGCCTGCTCGGTAGCTGATTGGTGTTCCTTCTTTCAATCCTAAAAGTATAGCGGCACTTTTCTGAAGTTTTCCCTGAATTGAAAATGTAGGAACCACATCAGCCAAAATGGAAGAATCAAATCCATATAAATCCAACAAACGATCTGCTGGTGATGCTGTTTGAAAATCCCACAACATACCTTCCGATAATCCAGAAGCTGTCGTTACAATTTCTCCACTTAAACGCATGGCAATAAAATCACCGGGCAACATCATCTTGTGTATTCGGGCAAACAATGCCGGTTCATTATCCTTTACCCATTTCAGTTTAGAGGCAGTGAAATTTCCAGGTGAGTTCAGTAAATGTTCCAGACAATATTTTTCTCCTAGTTGACGTAAGGCATCGTTACCAATTTCTACTGCACGACTATCGCACCAAATAATAGAAGGACGAATCACCTCTTGGTTTTTATCGACACACACTAACCCGTGCATCTGATAGGAAATACCGATACCCGCAATCTCATCCCCTTTTGCACCACTCTTTTTTAAACAAGCATGTGTGCTGATCACCAGATGTTCCCACCACATATTAGGATCTTGTTCGGCCCAACCTGGGTTCACGGCCTTCATCGGCATTTCTTCAGATGGCGACTGGGCTGATGCTATGGTCTTGCCTGTTGCAATCTCGATGAGGGAAGCTTTTACTGACGAGCTTCCTAAATCATAACCAAATAGGTATTTTGCCATACGGACTTAAATATTAATTCAATCGAATGTGGCGCAAATTATAACTTATAGTACATTTGACTACAAGGTAAGCCGAATTTATTTTTCCAGTTAAAAAGTTATGAGTAAAAAAGTAAGTCCTAATGAAGCCATAATCGATGCCCTTTCAATTGATTGCCTGATTTTCGGCTTCAAAAAGAATGAGCTGGACATTCTGTTGGTGCAGCATGGAGAAGGAATCAGCAAGGGTATGTGGGCTCTTCCGGGTGGTTGGATAAAATATAATGAAGGCATTAAGGACTCCGCTAATCGCATTCTTAATGATTTGACTGGAGTCTCTAATATATACTTGGAACAACTCAAGACCTTTGGTTCGGTTGATCGGTACCCAACGAAACGGGTTATTACTATTGCCTACTATGCCCTGGTAAAACCTGAGAACTATGTGCTTCATCCTGGCTTCACTGCAACGGATGCGAAGTGGTTTAAATTAAGTGAAGTACCGAAGTTGCCCTATGATCATAGTCGCATTTTAGAAACAGGAATAAAATTTCTAAAGCACAAAGTGCGCCATGAGCCCATTGGTTTTAATCTGCTTCCAAAGAAATTTACCTTGTTACAATTACAGGAATTATACGAAGCCATTCTCGATCAAAAATTAGACAAGCCCAACTTCAGAAGAAAACTCATGAAGATGAATCTATTGTACGAAAGCAAAGAGAAACAAAAAGATGTTTCTCACCGTGCAGCAAGTCTTTATCAGTTCGATAAGAAAACCTATGATGAATTGATTGAGAAGGGTTTTACGTTTGAATTGTAGTTGAGTGTTAGTTCTTGTTCGTTTGTTGTACCTATCAAATCACGAATCACTCATCACAAATCATCCAACTACCATACAATAATCCAACATATTTATTTTTCTCCTGACATAGGGCTGTCACACAAAATCCTTCCTTTGAAGAAAAACGAACTCGCATGGAGCCCTTGAAAGAAATGTTCGGACAGACTTTTTACAAAAAACTTGCAAACGCCTTTGCATCTGTACATAAACCCTTTCAAGCTGAAGGTTTTGTAAAGGACGTCACCACCAATCTTGAAAATCTTTCGCTCAATCAGCGGATGAGAAATACTTCAATCGTCCTTCACAAACATTTGCCGGAAGATTTTAGGAAAAGCATTGAGATTATGAAAGCAGTAGTGCCGCAGCTGAGTGGCGGATACACTACACTGGTATTTCCTGATTTTGTAAGCTTATATGGACTCCCTCATTTTCGTGAATCCTTAGAGGCACTCAAATACTTTACTCAATTCGGTTCTTCTGAATTTGCCATTCGCACCTTCTTAAAACACGACCTTGATAAAACGTTAAACGTCATGAAGCAATGGTCGGTTGATGAAAATTATCATGTAAGAAGATTGTCATCCGAAGGAAGCAGGCCAAGACTTCCATGGTCGTTCAAGCTGGATGCTATTATTGAAAAGCCTGCACTTACATTGTCGATACTTGAAAATTTGAAATGTGACGATGAACTCTATGTGCGTAAATCGGTAGCGAATCACATCAACGATCTTTCAAAAGATTCACCTGATTATGTTCTCAAGCTGGTGAAGACCTGGGATAAAACACATCAGCATACTGCCTGGATTGTGAAGCGCGGAATCCGATCATTGCTTAAGCAAGGCGACAAAAAATCAATGGCTGTATTTAATCTTACGAAAGATGTTAAAGTTTCAGTGAAGCGTTTCAATATCACAAACTCAGTTCTTCGTCTTAATGATTCACTTCAATTTCAATTCGATCTTGTCTCAGAAAAATCAACTAACCAAACCTTGATGATTGATTACAGGATTCATTACTTCAAAAAATCAGGCTTGCAATTGCCGAAGGTTTTCAAGTTGAAGGAAGTTACTTTGAAACCGGGTGAGGTACTTTCCATTGTGAAAAGACAAAGGTTTCAGGATTTTACAACCCGAAAACTTTTCAGTGGAGTACATGTTTTGGAAATTGTGGTGAATGGAGAGGTGATTAAAAGAAAGCAATTCGAATTCTTAAGATGATGGTTATTGAATAAGGAGAATCGCTCTATTTCAGTAGTGGATTTCCATATAAAATGAAGGTCGAATTGTTTATAATAGTCAACTAGACTATAACAATAATCCATTTATTTTTACATTGCAACGGATTGTATTTGGTCTATTCAAAGAATTTCCACTTGCAAGACCTTAATTTAAACCTCATCTTAACAACACTATAACCTTAAACCTTTATTATTTTATGAGTCAATCTATAGACCGATCAAAACTATTCTGGGCAAGTTGTCTGGCGCTCCTGGTAACATCGCTCTCCTTTGGTATCCGTGCCGGAATTCTGAATCGATTGGGTGCTGATTTTAATCTGACCGCCTCTCAATTAGGAACCATTGCTGCGACTGCATTCTGGGGATTTCCACTTGCCGTAGTTATTGGAGGAATGATAGTCGATATCATTGGAATGAAGAAACTATTGGTACTTGCCTTTGTTTTTCATTTGTTGGGAATTGTACTTACTATTTTCGCCAATGGTTATTGGTCATTATTTTTATCAACCCTGTTGGTGGGTATTGCCAATGGAACTGTAGAAGCTGCTTGTAATCCGCTTGTTGCTTCGCTCTATACTGATAACAAAACGACCAAACTCAATCACTTTCACTTATGGTTCCCAGGTGGAATTGTTATTGGCACTTTGATTGTATTCTTCTTTGATCAGATTGGATTAAGTTGGCAAATACAAGTTGCTACGATGTTGATTCCAACCGCCATTTATGGATACTTATTCTCAAAACTTGAATTCCCTGTAACAGAACGTGTCGCTTCCGGAGTATCTACAGGTGAAATGTACAAGTCTCTTCTCAATCCATTATTTCTATTTATGATCATCTGTATGTTTGGAACAGCCATTACGGAATTGTTCACGGGTCAGTGGATTGATGTATTGTTGCGTAGTGTAACGGACAATGCTATTCTTATACTTACCTTAACTACTGGCGTGATGGTTATCGGAAGAGGATTTGCAGAACCTATCGTTCACCGTTTTTCTCCACAAGGTGTGTTGCTTATTTCTTCCATTCTTTCGGTTGCTGGTCTTTACTTATTAGGACATAGTGATGGAAATATGATTTTTGTTGGAGCCCTTGTTTTTGGTATGGGTGTTTGTTACTTCTGGCCAACCATGATTGGATTTGTTGCTGAAAATTTACCAAAGACCGGAGCTGTAGGATTGAACCTTATGGGTGGTGCCGGAATGTTTGCGGTATCGCTTTACTTAATATTCATGGGTGGTTATTATGATAATCTTGTAGCTAGCAAACTTCCTGCTGGTGCTTCTGAAGCAGAACTTGTTACTTTATTAGCGGATGCAAAGAAGGCAGCAGGACCAGAAATCATAAATGTAACGATGGTTATACCCATTGCGCTTTCTGTAGCTTTTGCAGGACTGGTATTCTATATGAAGAGTAAGAAGAAATCATAAAAGCTCTTCAACTCACAATAAACAAAGAGGATGGCCTAAAAACCATCCTCTTTGCTTTTATCGTATATCAAACAAAACACTTACTTCTCTGTTTGACTTGATAAAACACAATCGTTTACTCAACTTGAAATTATGAAGACCCTTAGACTTTCGCTCTTTCTATTACTTTTGTCATCTACTCTTATGGCGCAAGAACTCATCATAAAAGAAAAAGTAAAATTTCTCGCACTGGGCGATTCGTATACCATTGGTGAAAGCGTAGCGATCAAAGACCGTTGGCCTGTTCAATTGATTGAATCGTTGCGCAAACTGGGATTGGAATGTAACGATGCACAAATCATTGCCACTACAGGTTGGCGAACAGACAATCTTAAAAATGCAATTATTGATGCGAACCTATCGCATGATTTTACTTTAGTATCTCTACTTATCGGTGTTAACAATCAATATCAGGGCAAAACAGTTGAAGACTACGCACCTGAGTTTGAGGAATTGTTGAACACGGCTATTTTGCTGGCAGGTGGAATCAAATCAAATGTATTTGTTGTGTCCATTCCAGACTACGGTTATACTCCTTTTGGGAAAGGAAATCAACCAACGATCACTCAGGCGATCAATTCATTTAATTCTACAAATAAGGCCATCACTGAAAAGCTGGGTATCAAATATTTTAACATTACTGAAATATCACGCAACGGTTTGGCTTATCCTGAATTAGTGGCCAATGATGGATTACATCCTTCTGGTTTAATGTACACGCAATGGGTGGAGTTAATTTTAAAAGGTGCTATCATACCAGAGAAAGATGTTGTAACCGATGTTAAAAAGAAAAATGAGGAAGCCAGTATCCAGGTATATCCAAATCCATTTCACGATGTATTAATATTTGACAACCTACCTTCATCTCCCAAAAACATTTCAGTTGATCTGTTAAATAACAACGGAAGTATAGTTCTTTCAAAAGTCCTTGTTGAAAATCAAAAACGAATTGATCTTGAATTAAAACATCTTTCTGCAGGATTATATCACTACCGCGTTAAACAAAACGAGACTGTTTTTTCAGAGGGTAATGTAGTTAAGTTGTGATTTATTGATTTTCTATTTCGGAAAAAATAGTCCTATTGAGTTTAAACTCACATAATTTTTAATTCCTTTTTAAGTCTTGGAAATTCTAAAGCCGATGTGTTGATTGCGGAATCTAAAACACATTTATGCCGTCCTCAACCCTTGGTGTTAATTCTGAAATCGGAACACTCCGAAAGCTTTTAGTGCACAGTCCCGATAGCAGTTTGGGTAAAGTAGTTCCTTCTAAAGCACAAGATTGGCTTTTCGAAGATATTGTTCATCTTGACACCATTCGAAAGAAAGAATACGATTTTTATACGAAGATTTTAATGTATTTCCTCGATCCAAAGAAGATACAAGGAAAATTACAGCACATTAATTCACCTGAAGGTAACCGCGAGTTTTACAAACCCGATAGCGAGAATTTCCATCAATCCGAAAATGTAATTGAATTGCAATGGCTCCTTTCTGAAATTCTGAAAGACAAAGACGTTCGACTGAATCTTGTGGCTTCAGTTTGCGCTATAGAATTCTGTTCCTACGAAATGCAGAAGTTTCTTCTCACACTGGATGCCGTTTCCCTATCCAAAGTATTCATCAGTGGAACCTTGAAGGATGGACGCATGCTCTTCGCTCCTATTCCAAATTTTATTTTTACTCGTGATATTGGTGTTGTGGTGAATGATCATATTCTATTGAATCGTCCTGCAAAGAAAGCACGAACACGTGAAGCACTTTTGGCCAAATACATTTTCCACAATCATTCCATCTTCGAAAGTTTTCAGAATAAGATTATTGAAATCGAAGATACATCCCATCATTTCTTAATGCCGAAAGAAACGGATGACAAGAAAGTAACACTGGAAGGTGGTGATGTGATGATGATCAGCTCAAAACATTTACTCATTGGTGTAAGTGAGCGCACGACCATCGAAGCCGCTCACCAGGTAATTAATGTTTTGTTTGGAAAGAAGATTGTAGAAAAGATTACCGTCATCCGCATTCCGAAGAAACGTGATTACATGCACATTGACACTGTCTTCACCCAAGTGAAACGAAATGTTTGGGTAATGCTTGGCAATTTTTCTCGCAAAGCAATTAAGAAGGAAGATGCTGATCCGGTTGAACGAATCTTAGAAAGCAAAAAGAAAGACGATCCTATTAAGATCATCCAGTTTAAACACAACGATTTAGAAAATCCCGTTCACTTTGATACACTGGAAGATTTGTTAGTCAACATCAGCGAAGTTGATTTAAAGTGTACTGAAAAAGTAACATTTCTATACTCTGGCAATAGTGAGTTCCCTTATGATTTGCGCGAGCAATGGACTGACTCCTGTAATGTACTGGCATTGAAAGAAGGAGTCGTATTAGGCTATGATCGCAATGACAAGACCACTGACGCATTTAAAGCGAACGGATTCAATGTAATTCACGTACATGATTTGTTGGAGGAATTAGAGTCCAATAAAAAAAATGTAGAAGATTTGAAAGATACATTAATCTTAATGCCTTCCGCAGAACTATCCCGCGCCCGGGGAGGGTTTCACTGTATGAGTATGCCTTTGCTTAGAGATGAAATTGCAAACTAAAAATCACTGATCCGTAACCTTAAACCAAAATTCACAAATCAAAAACATCTATCATGCAAACCACATCACATCTCCTGATGATTCGCCCGGTAAACTTCGCGTTCAATACAGAAACTGCGGTGAACAATGCATTTCAATCCACAAAAGATTCGAATGCCCAGGAAATTGCATTAACTGAGTTTAATGATTTTGTAAATCTTCTTCGACAAAACGGAATTGATGTAACAGTCATTGATGACGCGAAAGAACCACACACTCCGGATTCTATTTTCCCAAATAACTGGATTTCATTCCATGATAACGGAAGCATTGTTCTCTATCCCATGTATGCCGGCAACAGACGACTTGAGCGAAAACCTCACGTGATTGAAAAACTTAAAGAACGTTTTAAAATCGAAAGACAAATTGATCTATCAGCTTACGAAAACGAAAATGTATTTCTCGAAGGAACCGGAAGCATGGTGCTCGATCGCGATAATAAAATCGCTTATGCCTGCATTTCTCACCGCACAGACATTGACGTATTAAATGATTTTTGCTTACAGCTCGGTTTCACTCCCAACACGTTTATGGCAGTCGATGCAAATGCTTATCCCATCTATCACACCAATGTAATGATGTGTGTGGCAGATCATTATGTAGTCATTTGTCTTGAGTCAATTGCAGATGATGCTGAACGAAATGAAACGACTCACACCATTAAAAAGAGCGGAAAAGAAATCATCCCCATTACGCTGGATCAAATGAATCACTTTGCCGGAAACATGTTGCAAGTTGAAAATAATGTAGGTAAGAAATTTCTGGTAATGTCTTCACAAGCCTTTCGCTCACTTACTATTGAGCAAGTCTCAAAAATAAATATGTACAATCCGATTCTTCACTCTAGTCTTGACACGATTGAACGAAATGGTGGTGGTAGCGCACGATGCATGATGGCAGAGATATTTTTGCCATTAAAGAAATAATCTACAAAGAACTTAGCATTTCTATCAAATCAGAATAGACATATTGATAATGCAATTTCGTTTTCAATTTGTTACAATCCACAACTTTATTCTTACTCCCATCTTCATCCAAAAACTGTGGAACTTCAAGTTGCATCGCTGCACTTGCTCTTGAATAAAATTCTTTCCTTGTCGGATGATGATCTGCGCAGGCATTGAATACTTCTCTCCAAACTTGCTGCTCTAAGATAACCTTGACAATTCCAATACAATCTTGCTGATGAATTACATTCACCGGATGATTGCCTCCCTGAACATCCTTCTTACCCGCTAAAAACTTTCCTGGGTTTCTACCCGGACCAACTAAACCTCCAAATCGAATGACCGTAGTTTTGAATTTGGTATGATCTCGCAAAATATTCTCTGCTTGGACTAAGTATGAATTTGGATCTGCATCATTCTCCCTAACAATTCGATCTCCATCAGTATACACTGAAGTAGAACTGATAAACAAAACATTCGAAATGCTTCCCTTCAAAATCTCCTGAACAACATTATTCATTTGCTCAAGATAAACATCCGTCTGTCCTGATTTTCGTTTCGGTGGAATGCTGATGATTAAGGTATCTGCTTGAAAAAATTCGCGATAGTCGGATCCGGAAAGTTGTGGATCAAATTTTATTAGAAAGGGTTTTATTCCGAGTGAATTAAATTCTTCCAACTTATTCTCTTGTGTTGTCGAACCGGAGACGTTATAACCAGACTTAATCAGTTCTACCGCTAACGGCTTCCCCAGCCAGCCACATCCTAGTATACTTATCACTTTCAAATGTTGTTAAGATTAGTTGACATGATACCTTACAAAAGTGGCAGTGTGAGCGGTATTCGGTAATCAGTAATCGGTATTCGGTAACTGATTACCGAATACCGATTACTGATCACCACTAAAGCTTCTGCCTCCACTGTTTCTTTTCCGACCGCTGCTTCTTTTCTTTAATGCGTTCTTGCACCGCTCCTTTCGAAGGTTTAGTTGCTTTTCGCGCTTTCTTTTTTTCGAAGGCTTTGGCCAGAATCTTCTCCAGTTTTAAAACGACATCTTCCTTGTTTTGAAGCTGTGATCGTTTTTCCTGGGAAGTAAGAATCAACACGCCATCATTGGTAAGGCGCGTTGATAATTTCTTTAGAATGATTTCTTTTTCTTCTTCAGACAGATGCTGAGAATTCTTCACATCGAATTTCAATGTAACCTTGGTATTTACCTTGTTTACATTCTGTCCTCCGGCACCACTGCTTCGGGATGCACTGAAGACTATTTCATTGCCAAGTGTAGATGCGAGAATAATCCGCTGCATGGGCTACTCGTAAAATCAGAAACAATGAAAAGATTCAAACAACATTAGTTCACCACTTTCACGCGTATGGCGTTCGGGCCTTTCATTCCCATTTCAACTTCGAATGTTACCTTATCGTTTTCTTTGATCGCATCGATCAATCCGTTTACGTGCACAAAGATGCTGTCTTGTGAATCGGAATCTTTAATAAAGCCGTAGCCTTTTGAATCGTTGAAAAAGGTAACTTTTCCTTTGCGGGTTGGGTCAACGTCTCTCATGTCGGCCTGCTTCGGCACACCGATTTCAATATCTTCTTCTTTTATAATTCTCTTCTTGGTTGGATCGGGTGGTGTGGAAGACAAGTTTCCATTTTCATCAACGTAGGCGATCATGTCATCAAAAGAAATTCCCTCTTTGGCGTTAGCCTTTCTATCCTCTTTGCGCTGCTCCTTCTCTTTTCGCTTCTTCTCCTTCTTTTTTTCGGTTTCTTTCTTGTTCCATGTTTCTTTTGACTTCGCCATAATTTTTTACTGTGTGGTGTTTAAGTGAGTAATACGATTTCCAAAAGGATGAAGGAAAGATTCTTTCCACCAAAACAAAAGGAACGCACAAAGCTACCATTTTATTCGCGTTCTTAATATTTTCAACAAATCATCTGTTTTGATTCAATCTCCGCATCTTTTATTCAAAGAAGCATCCGATTGGTTAAACATAATGGAAAGAACAACCGAACCAGACAATTCAAATAAAGGCCGATTGCTTTAATTCAATCCACTTTTAGACATCTGACAACCTGTAGATATCACGTCATTACGCGATAAAATTGATTATCACACAATTACATGATAATTTTAAATATCACATAATTAAGTGATATATTTGAATAGCCTAATTCAAGGACAATGATCAGTGTAATCACCGGAGACATCATTAATTCAAGGAAAACGCAATCGGCCACCTGGCTTAAAGCGCTGAAAAAAGAATTAACCAAGTGGGGCGAAACGCCAAAGCAATGGGAGATCTATCGTGGCGACAGCTTCCAGGTAGAAATCAAAAACGCTGCCGATGCGCTCACTGCTGCCATGCAGATAAAAGCTTCCATAAAAACATTGAAGGGAGTGGATGTTCGTATGGCCATCGGCATTGGTGAGAAAGAATACGCTGCGAAAAGTATTACGGAATCGAATGGCTCTGCCTTTATTTACTCGGGCGAGTTGGTGGAAGAATTGAAAAAATTAAAGCTAAACTTATTAATACGGAGCAACACTCCTGCATTTGATGCAGAAATAAACCTATATCTTAAGTTTGCTCTTATTATAATGAACAGTTGGACGACCAATGCGGCTGAGACGATGTATGCAGCATTGGAACATCCGGACAAATCGCAAGAAGCATTGGGAAAATTATTGGGCATTAAACAAAATGCTATCAGCACCCGACTGAAACGAGCGTGCTATTATGAAATGATGGAATTACTGGAAATGTATCGAAACAAATTGTCTGCATTAAAATGATTGTATTCATAAAACTCATCCTCGCGCATCTCGTTGGAGATTTTCTTTTGCAGCCTACCTCCTGGGTAAAAGCAAAGGAGAAGAAAAAATTAAAAGCATATCAATTGTATGTTCATGTGCTCGTACATGGAGCTTTGATAATGATTTTAATATGGGATTGGACATTTCTACCCTGGGCAGCAATGATTGTCTTTGCTCATCTCGTAATTGATGCATTGAAAATAACATTGCAAAAGAAAGAAGCGAGAACTGCTTACTTTATGGCCGATCAGTTTCTACATATCCTTTCAATTTATCTGATCTTTTGTTGGTATCAGGGAACTATTTTAATCAATGCATCCATTTTCAGTGAAGCAAATTTTCTGTTGGCAACGCTGGTCATATTCTTAACCGTACCAACCTCCTACATCACCAGCATGCTCATTGCCAAATGGACTCCGCACACAGAAGAGAATGCAACGGACTCATTAGAAGATGCCGGGAAATACATTGGCATTTTAGAGAGATTATTTGTCTTTGTATTCATCATCACCGGGCATTGGGAGGGCGTTGGATTTCTGCTGGCAGCCAAATCCATCTTTCGTTTTGGCGACTTAAGAAAACCCAAAGACAGAAAGATGACAGAATACATATTAATTGGCTCCTTAATCAGTTTTGGAATTGCCATATTGGTTGGGATGTCCTATGTATCATTCCTGGCTAAATAAGCATCTATTACCTACACTTCCATTTTTAGTTCTGAGCTGAAGAAAAGTTAGGAGACCATGATAGTGCAGAACACTTAATAGAATACAATCGGATAGTTTTACCCACTACACCAAATCGGATACTGTAAATGCAAATACTCATTGGAATCTTCTGTCACTTCATAGGTGGATTTGCTTCGGGAAGTTTTTACATACCCTACAAAAAAGTGAAGGGTTGGGCCTGGGAAAGCTATTGGATTGTTGGTGGTTTATTTTCCTGGATCATAATTCCATTGTTAGCCGCCTGGCTTACTGTCCCTGACTTTATGATGATCATTAAGCAAACCGATAGCAGCGTATTATTCTGGACGTACACGATGGGAGTTTTGTGGGGCATTGGTGGTCTCACGTTTGGATTAGCCATGCGCTATTTGGGGTTGTCACTCGGAATGTCCGTTGCACTTGGATTTACTTCTGCCTTTGGATCACTCGTTCCACCGATATACAGAGACTTATTTCAACCCCAATCCTCGAATACTTTTACAGCAATGTTGAACAGTAATGGTGGCTTGGTTGTCTTGCTGGGTGTTGTCGTTTGTCTGATTGGAATTTTTGTTTGTGGCAAAGCAGGTATGTTGAAAGAAAAAGAACTTTCATCCGATCAGAAGAAAAGCAGCATTGCAGAATTTAATATTTCGAAGGGATTAATAGTAGCAACAATCTCCGGTATTCTAAGCGCCTGTTTCAACTTTGGAATTGAAGCCGGTAAACCAATGGCTTCTATTGCTGTCAATCACGGAACACACTCACTCTTTCAGAATAATGTAATTTTTGTTGTTCTGTTGTGGGGTGGCATCACTACAAACTTTGTTTGGTGCATGATCTTAAATTTTCGAAACAAGACTTTTAGTGATTACGGAAATAAAGCCACTCCGCTTCTGAGTAATTATATTTTTTCTGCTTTGGCAGGCACAACGTGGTTCCTTCAATTTTTCTTTTACGGCATGGGCGAAAGTAAACTTGGCAATGGAGCAAGCTCATGGATTTTACACATGGCCTTCATCATACTCATCTCCAGCATGTGGGGATTTTTGTTGAAAGAATGGAAAGGAGTAAGCAAAAAAACACTCACCACAATTTTAGCAGGCATTGCTATTATTATCCTTTCTGTGCTTTTGGTTGGATACGGGAATTCTATTTGAAAGATTAAACCTTAATGGGTGAGTGCTTTACTTTTGCGTCCTTTTCCTTAAAAGATTGCTCTAAATAATTTACGACATTTTACTCCTCAGTGGAATTATACTGAATGCTTGACTTATCAGTCACTGTCTTTGCAAGCTGTCTGCCAATACCAAAGTTTATTGGTTGATCAAATGTTTCTATTCGCACTCTCCGCCCACTTGTACAAAGTGATTTACAATGCTTGCTGTGTCTATGAGAATTGAGGTCATAAATTATTTTCTCTTTCGTCTTATTGTTGCACTACATTTTGGTTTGTTGTCAGATAATGATTCAATAATTTTTATTCCTCTGAAAGTAGTTAAACCTATTATTAATGCTTGGCCTCCAACCCATATCGTATGGCCGCTTCAAGTATATCAACGTTTATATCGTTTAGCGTTTTGAACTTAATGCAATACCCGGTCACGCTGGCCTTTCCAAGTTTTTTTCCATACGTTTTAGCTAAGTACGTCTTATCCTCAAGACCAAGAATATAGACCGAGATTCCGGTTGTGTTTGCACTCAACCCAATTCGATAAAACTCTCTGGTTGTTCCATCAGCATATTTTATGGTGTAAAACCCATATCCCACATTAGGGTTAGCAACAACTTTACCATCGCTGTTTTTACCATCGTTGAACCATAATTTACATGCTGGTGAAACCTGAAGTGTGAGCTGATGCAACGCCTTCATTTCACTTCGTTTTGGTTCGGGTTGGCTGGTAATATACTTTTTGATTTCTGCTTTTACGTTCATACAAAATATAAAATTACGGAATGCCGATTTTAACCTTTCAAATCACATTTTAAAGTTTTCACAGATCAGTTACAATTGTCATTTATATTCTGGGTCAAATTCCACAATCCATTCAATACCATATTTGTCTCTAAAACAACCAAAATATGAACCCCAGGGACTATCACCAATAGGTCCCTCTATTTGACCTCCCACTGAAAGCCCATTAAATAATTTGTCAGCTTCTTCTTTACTTTCTGCGCTTATTACAATTTTACTTCTGTTCTCATTTTCGTTTGTTTTTCCCATAATTTCAGGAACATCATTTGCCATCAACCTATTACTTTTACCGATAGGCAAAGCGATATGCATAATTTTATTTTCTTCTTTTTTCGCAACCGGGAATTCAGGACCTGCGAGGTCTTTGAAACGAATAATCTTTGCAAACTCACCGCCAAATACTGATTTGTAAAAGGTAAATGCTTCTTCGGCATTTCCATTGAAGTTAACATGAGGATTGATAAGTGCCATAATTTTTATTTTTTAAGTTGTTTTTTGTATTCAAAATGTTTGAGTGCGGTTGTCACAATTCATTTGCCGTTAATCTAATACCTCACACGTAAACCCATATTCCTTTACCAGTATCATTATCCTTGATGTCTCCATAGTGTCTCCTTCAACCCGAAGCACCTTATCACAATCAGAAAGGTCAAAATTTATTTTGAACGATGGGAATGCTTCAGATAAGATACTAAGCAGCATTTTGCTTTGGATCTTTCTCTGAACATTTGTTTTAAAGACTTCGACCATTGTGTATCCAATATCTTTTATGTTTTATTCATAATCATTCTTGCTATCCTTCTCCGATCATTATCGGGATCGCTCAGAACCGTTGCGATAAAGCTGCTAACAGATTTTCTAAATTTTTCATTGACGATTTATATCCTTCTGTGAAGCCCATTTCAATCATCTTCTCCATACGTTCAAGGGATTCATTATAAATAGTAATACTGACTTTAGTCATTCCGTCTTGTTCGCTAAAAGTATAATCCCAATCAGAACCTGGCAATTGAGGGTTCTCATCTTCGTCTGCGAAAGCATTAAACATTTTGAAATTGGTTTTCGGACTTATGGAAGTGTATTTCTGAAGTAACCAACGCTCTTGTCCTTCAGGGCTTACCATGGCATAGAATCTCCTTCCGCCAACTTTGAAATCCATAAATTTTGTTTTGGCTGTAAAGGGTTTAGGCGCAACCCATTGGTCAAGGAGTTCTGCTTTGGTAAAGGCATCCCACACCATTGAAAGTTCGGCATTAAATTCTCTGACTATGAATACTGTTTTAGCAGCTTTGTCAACAGTAAATTCAAATAGCAAATTGTTTGTCATTTTTTTTGTTTTTTAAGTGTTGATAATAATTCGTCTAATTGACTGAATTGAGTTTCCAAAATCTTTTTGAATTGCGCAATCCATTTATCAATCTCTTTCATTTTGTTTGCATTGATGTGATAATAAATTTCTCTTCCCTTCTGTTCTTGCTTCACCAATTCACACTCGGTAAGAATTTGAATGTGCTTTGAAACCGCTTGCCTGCTGGTATGAAATTCTTCTGCAATGGCATTCGGTGTCATTGCCTGAGCAGCGATCAATAACAAAATTGCCCTTCTAGTAGGGTCGGCAATCGCCTGAAAAACGTCTCGTCTTACTTTCATTTGTATTTATGTGCAATTAAGTGGTTGCAAACATAAGTGCAATTATTCGGTTGCGCAAGTTTTTTTGAAAAAATATTGCACTGTGGTTTGGCTTACTCCTTTAGTTTGCCAACAGGATGTGCGGCAAAGCGTGGGCTGGAATTCTCTCTCTCGGTGGCAGCACGATAATGTGAGGGGTGTGCCATTCGGAAGCTTTTAAGGGTAAGTAATTGGTCATAAAACTCTCACTTGTACAACAGTCTTTGGAACTCGTCTATTGTTATGTCTAAAGAATCATCCTTGCAGTTCCTTTCTAATTTGGCATAATCTCTACCAAATTTTCCTTTGGTGTCATAGATTTTTATCACGACTTCGCAATGGGAGTTACCACCTTGAAAAACATAAATGCTATCAGCCTCAATTTTTTCAAGTTTCAATACTCCGTAGTCAAGGGGTAGGCCTTTCCATTTTCGTAATAATTCAATTCTGTATTTAAATGTGTTCGTTGTATCTCTTTTAAAAAGAAGCGCAATCTGGTCATTCATATTGGTACCTACGAACTTTATCCAAGAGCCCTGAGGAAACAGCGCAAGAGAGTCTTGTGTGGTTTCATTCCCTCCTGTGTCATCAGCCTTCTTGACACACGATCCGATAGCCAGCATTAGAATAAAAAAATATCTTATTGTCAGCTTGGTAGCCATTCCATTTCATCATTTTTTTGCTTCAACAACTGCGAGATTATTGATAAGTTTCCATTCGTTGTCGGTGTCTAATACTAACGAATTATATGACACAAAATAATTTTCAGAACTTTCCAGACGTATTTTGACCATAGCAATCGTTTCGCTGCTATCAATACTTTCTATTGTCATTGTTCTTTGTAGTCCACCAAAAATACCATCTCTGATATTCGATATATATTTTTGTTTGTCAATAAGCGTAACGCCTGAAGTTTCCATAAAACCATTGTTAGTTACTCTAAAATCCTTATGCAGAATTTTGTCTAACAGAACTGTATCACTGTTGTCGCCACCTCTCACAAAATTCGTTATCGCTTGCTCTATTTTTTCTGTTGTTGTCATAATGTCGATTCGGTTATTGCGATTTTGCTTTGTGAAATGTCAGGCAGTCGCACTGAAGTTTCTCACAACGTATTGGTATGTGCATACATGTTGTAGGTCCTGGTCTTACTCGTTCCTAATTTCTTTTCCTTCAATCACAATTTCTCAGTCGAAATAGTCTCTCGCTTTTTACCACTATTTAAGATTAATATCACTACTCCTGTCAAAATAAATGGGATGCTTAATATCTGGCCCATGTTTAAAATCATTCCGTCCTCAAATTGTTCTTGATTCATCTTGAAGAATTCGTCAACAAATCTTAAACTAAAAAGTACTATTAAGGACCAACCAAAAAGAAATCCATTTTTCATCCTGTCTTTTTGTTTATACCAAACCCAAAACAAGACTATAAACCACATAAAGTAATGGATAGCTTCGTATAGTTGAGCCGGATGTCTCGGTATATTATCCGTACTGGTAAAAATAAATCCCCAGGGTAGATCTGTTGGTATGCCTATCATTTCAGAATTCATCAGATTTCCTAATCGGATCATAGAAAAGGCCAATGCTGCCACTATCGAAACTCTGTCAAGCACCCACAAATAACTTATTTTAGTTTTTCGGGCGAATAAATATATCGCTATCAGAATACCAATCACTCCACCGTGACTTGCAAGTCCGCCCTCCCATATCATGATTATTTCATGAGGGTTTTGAAAATAATATATGGGGTCATAGAATAGTACGTGTCCCAACCGAGCACCTACAATTGTTGAGACCACTATATAAATTGTCAATGTGTCTACCTCTGCAAGTGGTCGGCCCTCTTTTTTATAAATGAAAGACATGATCTGTTGACCAATCAGAAATGTTAATGCGAAAAATAGTCCATACCATCTAAGAGGATGATTAATAATAGGGATTGTAAAGATGTCTGGGTTAATGTCCCAAATTATGTAAGTCAGTATGTTTAGTAAATTCATTCCGGTTGTTTTATACTTTATTCATTAGTCTCAATTTCCGTATATCGTTCGTGTATACCGCGTGCGATCGTTCGATAAATACATTCCAAAGTAGTGCTTTTTGTGTTTCTGTTCAAGTTCAAACGAAAGAAGCAAAGATCTTAACTACGCATTACCTATCCGAACCTGAGTATCGATTTTCTTTTCGGGGTCTCGCAAAATTCTCCTTGCCCAATGTGTTGGTCACGTTGGTGTATCCAATAAAGTTTTCAGGTGTAAAGCGCTCTTAGAGAAATAAAATGTCCCGACTATTCTATTGTTCTAAAATAAATTGATAAACAACTTTTCAAAAAATTGCCATACCATTCCATGCCTAAACTCATAGGTAAGGGTAGTGCAAAGAATCGTTGTTGTCACCATCAAGTTGGGGATGATATTCGGTTTCTTTATGAGGTCAACCATCAGAAATGTTGCCGCTAATGAAATGACGATAAGATTCACAGTCAGGATAGTCGGGTCGAAGGGCATCTCGAAATAAATTAAGAAAGCCCTCCCTATACCTGGGCCAATCATGAGCAAAGCAGTAAATTAATTCTGGATGCATTCCTTCATTAGGTGTGGTCAACTGGAAGCATTAAATTGCTAGATGAAACGTAAGTTGCCCCTTCCACTTTGGACTATTGTCATTCCCATTCTAGCATGGGTCGTATTTTTTGGAAAGGCATTGGATCTTGGAGATGTCTATTCTTTTTTACTTGCCTTTGTGCTCATGGGTGCCGTTATCGCTGCGGTTCACCACGCTGAAGTAGTCGCGCACCGTGTAGGTGAACCTTATGGGACTTTGTTACTTGCTATTTCCATTACCATCATTGAGGTATCCTTAATTGTTTCGCTAATGCTGGCGGGCGGAGAGGGCGCTTCCGAAATTGCACGCGATACTGTATTTGCTGCTATCATGATCATCCTTACGGGTATCATTGGCTTATGTCTTTTGCTTGGCGGATTTCGCTTTAAAGAACAACGCGTTGCTAAATCAGGAGTAAGTGCTGCGCTTGTAACACTTACCGCTATTTCCGTACTCACGATTGTTCTGCCCAATTATACCACCAGTGTCCTGGGACCTGTTTACAGTTCCAGCCAATTATTTTTTGTAGCAGTCGTTTCGTTAGTTTTATATGGAACATTTGTGATGATACAAGCGGTCAGGCACCGTGATTATTTTTTGCCACCCGAAGCTGATCAGAATAAAGAAGTTCACGCGCCACCACCAACTAATAAAGCTACTGTTCTAAGCCTTATATTATTATTACTTTCACTTGGAGCTGTGGTATTGCTTGCTAAAACACTGGCGCCTACTATTGAAAGAGGAGTTGTAAACGTTGGAGCTCCCAAATCGCTGGTTGGAATTATTGTAGCATTGGTTATACTGCTGCCCGAAGGTTTGGCTGCTTTGCGTGCTGCGCAAAAAAATCGTTTACAGACGAGTCTCAATCTTGCGTTGGGTTCAGCCCTTGCCAGCATTGGTCTTACTATTCCCGCAGTAGCAATTGTGTCTATCATAACGGGCATGCCTGTTACGATTGGCATTGATACAAAATCAACCGTGCTGTTGATTTTGTCTTTGTTTACAATCATGTTGTCTTTTGGAACAGGTCGTACCACCATTCTTCAAGGTGTGGTATTGCTTATGATTTTTGCAGTCTATTTATTCACTACTGTTGTTCCTTAATTGCAAAGGAGGGAATTCAGATTCTCTGGTATTTGAAATTCAATTCTCAAAATTTATTTCATCTCTTTACTGCAACCGTTATCATATTTGTGACTGGATACTGAACGGGTGCAGGCCACTCCCCTTCCGTGAATAGTTCAACTTTTCCAGTCCATCTATTATCTACTATCCAGGAGTTGGTATACGCAGTTGAACTACCCTCTATTGCAAAGCCAACATCAACGAGGCTCTGCTTCCACTCTTCAAAATCCCAGAAACAAAAGGTCTCGTGCATTTCGCTTTCCCAGTTGTCCACATAATCTTTCCGGCTCATAAACTCACAAGCATCCTTCAGACTTAATCGAATATATTCTTCATCTTGAATTTTCGTGATGGTATACTTCAAAGCATATCCTTCTTTCTTTCGAAAGTCATTTGCAAATCGAAGGAAGCGTCCTTTAGTAGAAAGTCCTCTGAGATAATTTGCTAACTCTTCACGAGTAGTAAATGATTTGTCAAAATCTTCGTTGCGTCCGTCTTCTCTATTGACCTTCATCAGAATCACTTCATCCTTATTGGCTGGTCCAACTACATCTCTATTCACCCAGACTCCTCCTGAAGCTAGCTCTTCATATCGATTTCTAATAAAGGACAACAAGTCTGCGCGACTTCCATAGGATTCAATCTCGTGGGTTAGAGAAGAAGTATGAATCGTATTCATGGAGTTCTTATCAAATACCAACCCGGTTACTGCATTGCGCTGGGAGAAGAATACAAATGGGTTTTTAAATTCTCCATTGTGTTTTCTTTGCTGGCATATATCATAAAGATGACGCGCTACTTCAATGCCATAAAAATCAGATTCACGTAATCGCTCATCATCGCACGCCAGTTTAATCCATGAACCTACTGCGCATCCGATATCGCCAATACGACCGGGAAGAATATGCTTAGCAGTTTCCTGATATTTCAATAAAGCAATTTCGTCCATCTGTCGAACATAGGTATTGTAATCACGTGTGGTGGTAATATCACCATCATCACTGATCATCTTGTCGCGAAAAAGCATTTGAACTTTGGAGCCCAATCGATACTTCGACCAGACTTCTAACGAAGAATTGTGAATGTGCGATTTAACTGTTTCGTCCTGCTCCCATTCTGACTGAAGCGAAATTCTTTCCACAATGTCCCAAGGTAAAAGTGTATTGTGCTTCCAGGTTTTTCGATCAGTCAATTCTGCCGGAAGAATTTTAAATCCTTCTGCTTCATACATTTCCAAAACTGGTGTTGAACAAATCACTATCGTATTATCAGGACGCAAATCAAACATACCTTCACTTTCGTGCTTGATTCGTTTGATGGTGTAACTCGAAAAATTCTTTACGTTCCCTACATCATCAATCCCATAAATAAAACACGGAACCGAAAGTGACTTTCCAAATTCTTCCAGTGCCAATGCACGGATGTAAAATGGCAAAGGATTTCTTCGGGTATTACTATGATTCGCTGAGGTTACAGCAAAGATGATCGCATCAACTTTTTGATCGGAGGCCAACAGCTGATCATTGATATCTTTAACATCCTTCAATGGCTTACCTAACAGGCCAGAGAGGTAGTCGAATTGGAATTGCGTTAACAGGTGATGACGGCCGGGAAATAATAAATACATACTTTAATATTCGGTAAGATAATGTCACCAAATATATAGGTATTTAGTTTCTAAGCGGATTGAACCATTAATGCTTTTTTCTTTGCCAATGTAATCTCTACCTGACATCCCGAATTAAATTTCAAGAAATCCGATTCAATTCCATCACTAAAAATCACTCCATTAAAAGGCATGTGCGATTCAATGGTAAGGGACTGAGAAGGTGCAATTACACCAGCCGTGAGACTAATCTGAGAGTGTTTACTTAAAAATGGTTCGCGAACGACAAACACCAATCGGTTATCATCCCATTTCATTTTCATCGCTACTTTGGTTTTGGAAGATTGAAAGGCTTCACAAATTCCATTTGACATATTCATAACCGAACTTAACCAACCCGTAGAACCCGCTCCGGTAGAAACAATTATTCCGCTTGAACTTTGATTCTCTGTCTTGTCTTTGAAGTGTAAACTATATCGTGCTGAAGTATGACTTGCAGGACCGATAAATAAATCATTGAAGGCAAGAATGGATTGACCATCATTTGTCGTGGCCTGGGCCATTGAGATGGACTTACTCTTAAATTTGTTTTGAAGAACACTTCTTAGTCCCAGTTCAAAAGAATCTTTTGAAAAAGGAAGCAATACTCCATCATTACGAATCGGATCGGGGTTGACACCCAGCAGTGGCTGACCATTAATGTATTTAGCCGTGTTGGCTACAAGGCCATCTTGTCCTAACGCCACCACAACATCGTGCTCACTGAACAGAAAATTAGAAAGAAACTTTCGCTCGATCCATTTCATCCTCGATTCTCCCCCTGCTATTCTCAAAACTACATCAAGGGATCGTTGATAAACATCATGCTCCGCTTCATACTCATTAAAATCCCCACCATTATGTTCAATGTAGAACCGCGCCTGTGCCTTGGTATTGAATCGTTCGATCAATTGTTCGAGGCGGGTCTTACCGGTTACTACAATTACATTTTCAAAGTTCATGACAATTATTTTGTCCTTTGATTTTTAATCACGGTCTCCAAAAAATCGGGACTAATGTTCAGTGTACCTATCTTACCAGAGTTCTCTGCCAATTCACGAAAAGCAAATCCAATGTTGTCGATGGCAGATAAATTACCAGGCTGAATAGCCATCAGCGTTTTCCAATCCAGATTTTTGTAAGGTTGCAAGGTTTTCTCCAGCATATATCCTTTAGAATCCGCAATGCGTTTGTCGTTGGCTGCCTGTATCTCGGTGAGTTTGGTTTTTTGTTCTTCCACAACAAGATCGGCTTCCATTTTCATTTCTCTGAGCTTGCGCGCCTTATCCGCATCAATCACTTTAATTTCCCATTGCTTCTCGTTGATCTGTTTTTGTTTCTCCTGAACTGCAATTTCAGTGTTGAGCTCGCTTTCCTTTATTCTACGTTCTTGTTCTACCGCAAAATTCCGTCTGCTATAAATTGCTTCATCAGCATCCTTTTGCAATGCTTCCCGTGTTTCAGTCTCCAATGCCTTTGCCATCTCGGGCGTTGGTCGTACTGCCAATACATCAACACTAACCATTTCCACACCCAACATTTTTATGGCTTGAGAAGATTTTAAGCCGTTGTCGATTTGCTCACTAATCATTTTAGCACTTCTCAAAGCATCCTTTAAAGTAAGTCCCTGAATGAATGATGACGTTGCTGTTTGTGCTTCATTGTTCATGCGCTGGTTTAACTTTTCAAAATTCTCTGTGTGATTGCTTTTTCTATCCTCAAGCGTAAAGTCAAAGAATTCCGCCAATGCTTTTGGATCTTCAATTACATAGGTAATTTGACCTTGGATCGTAATGGTTTGAAAGTCTCTTGTTGTTTCGTTGAAGATGAACTGAATATCGCGGCTACCTAATGGTATGGCTACAATATTGGATACCGGTGCGAAGTAGAAAAAACTCAATGCCTTTCCTTCGCGTCTTACTTTTCCATTCACGTTGTGAATCACATACGTCATAGAATCAAACTTTTTAAAATTTAGTCCGAACATGTTTTTAATATTTATTTTTTCGTTTTACTATCTGATTCCCGTATTTGTCTATTCACTTGGTTTGAAGTAAATCCAGAATCAGTTTCCAATCGCCTTCTCCATCAAACCCTGCCTTGTCATCCATCAACACATTGAAGTAGAATTTGTCTTTGTAATATCCGTATCCACCATCTGCCACCTCCGGATTCTGGTTGATGTAATCGAAGTGAATATCGTATTCCTTGAAATAGGCAATGTATTGTTCAATCTCAATGGGATACGAGCAAGTATATAGAATCCTGACAATGTCCTCACGCTTGCTTAATTGCTGCATTACTTCTTTGGCATGAGGATAAAACTCACGACTGATTTCATCCCGCGTGTAATTTGGTTTTAGAATAGTACCATGAATATCGAAAGCCCAATACGTTTTAGGCCAGTTCTTTTCATTAGCATGCTGTATGCAATTTTGAATCGCTCGAATAATCATAGTTGACTCAGGCTTTTGTTGTACATAATATTTTCAATGGCTGTTGCCAGAACAGGCGCACAACTGACAATTTCAACCTTCGGATGATTCAGGACTTCCATTACTGTATCCGAAATAAAAAGTTTTTCAATTTTTGACTTAGTGAGATTGTCCAAAGCAGGGCCGCTCAATACACCGTGTGTGCAATATGCTTTTACAGAAAGTGCTCCATGATCAATCAGTAAATCAGCTGCCTTGCATAAAGTTCCAGCAGTGTCAACCAGATCGTCAATGATGATAACATTTTTATCTTTTACTTCACCAATGATTTCCATGCTGGCCACAGCATTTGGTTTTAATCTTTCTTTATTAATGACCACCATGTCACAGTCCAGGTTCTTTTTGTATTGCTTCATCCGCTTAATGCCGCCAAAGTCGGGGCTACATAAACAGAGGTGCTCAATCTTTGATTGTTGTATATGGCCCAGGAAAAGCTTCAACGAAGAGAGCGGGTCCACCGGAATTTTGTAAAATCCTTCAATCGCATTGGTATGCAGATCTAATGTAATGAGCCGGTCAGCGCCCATGAGTTGGATCATATCGGCCACCATTCGCGATGAGATCGCTGTTCGCTGTCCGTCTCTGCGCTCCTGACGACTATGCGGTAAAAAGGGCAACACCAGAATAACTTCCTTGGCCGATGATCTTCGGGCCGCATCAACTGTAAGAAGTAACTCGAAAAAATTCTCGTACGGCATATTCACTTTACTGATCAGAAAAACAATTTGTCCGCGAATACTCTCATTGAACTTCACAAATAATTCACCGTCAGAAAACTTTTCTACCTGTGTATAATAAAGAGGCTGGCCAAGCTGTTTGGCGATAGCGGTACCAAGTGATTGAGCTGTGCTGGTGGCGTAAAGCTTTGTTGTGTTTTCCATATCAGGCGTTTAGTAAAGATTGAATTGAAGCGCGTTCGCGAATATCTTCAAAGGTATACGTCTTTTTAATTATTCCATTCTCAAATACAGTTTCAAGGATATCATCTCCTGATTCATTCTCCTTTACCGTGTTGAATCCATTTCCTGTTTGAATCAATTTCAACTTTCCCGCTTTGGACTTTTTAAAGGAAGGAATCAGCTGACCCAGTTCGTTGATTTCCATAGGTGATTTCTGAACCTCTACCTCTTTTCCATTCACTTCTGCAAAGGAACATTTGAGTGCAAACTTTTGTGTATCGCGATTCACCTTTTGAAGTAAAGCACCTCCCATACCGAGCACCAGGTTTTCTGCGGAAATGTTATTTTTTAAGAGCGCTTCATAAATCAATTGAATGGATTCATAATCAATTCCATCACCCTGAATAACCCTCACCTGTTTTGGTAACACACGGTAACCTTTAGTATTCGTTTCGTATCCAAAACGGTCAAAGAGTATTTCAAAAACTTTTAGCAATGTTTTCACAGGATCGCCAGAATCAGGACGAATAACTAATGTACCGTTACGCTGAAGAATTTTGTCTTTGAATTCATTACCCCAAAGTTCTCCTACTGCATTGAAAATATTGTACGAGTCACTGACACAAGAAAGTATTCCATCGGGATACGCATTTAATACATGATTGAATATTTCCTTTTCACCCGCAGCGCCCATCAACGTCATGATGGAGTGCTCTGTGGCCGGAACCGACATGCCATATACTTTTTTAGCGTCATAATACTTTTTAGCAAATGCTGAGGCATACACGGTATCGCTGCCAATAAAATTAAGTAAGTGAGCTGAACCACCAAGACCGGCACTCTCTACTGAACTTACCCCGCGAAAACCAAAATCATTAAGAACAAAATCAATTGACGTGGTGGAGTTTTCATCAACCGATAATTCGAAATTGGTCTCTACCACTTTCTTTATTTCACGAGATAAGGTAGCTACTGTTAATGGATACCATATTTGCATCAGCAGTGTTTCCAAAAAATTAGTGAGCCAAAAACATTTTGGATCAGTGTTCTCAATTGTCATCAAAACATTCTTTATCGGAATAACAGAACCTTCCGGAACTGCTTTTATGCGCACAGGTAATCGACCACCATATTGATTCAGTATGTAATCAAAGATGGTTCTATCAAATACACCTTTCCTCCCGAAAACACCATTCAACATTTCTTCCGCTTCATCAATGTTCTCTTTCGTAAAGGCTTCACCTTGCAAATATTCTTTCAAATAATATTGCAGACCATAAAAGACTGTTTCATCAAACTGACCTCCCCTGCTTTCGAGGTAGGAATAAATTTTTGTTGTTCCGGGTGCATACAGTTTATGGTGAGAATATTTATAGGCATCGGCCAACAATAAAAGATTGTGAGTTTTCATAAAAGATTATTTAGAACTGTATTTTGAAACTAAATGCTCAAGTTGAGGTGCATGTTCTTCTGCTGTCATGTGTTGCTTAATCATTGCCTGCACTTCATTAAAAGCAAACCATCTTACTTCACCAATATCATCACTTCCTTTTGGATTACCGGAAACATAATCTGTGGAAAAGAGACACGTAATGATTTTATCGGATTCCGATCGGTATCGCCAATCATTAACCCGAAATGATTTTTCATACATCATTTCGGTGATTTCGATTGGACCACATTCCTCCGTTAGTTCTCGTCTTGCAGCATCCTCATAACTATCATCAGTCGGATCAGAAAATCCACCCAACAATCGCCACTTGTTATCGATTTCTTTTTTACCCAGTAGTATCTCCGCTTTGCTATTGCGAAAGACTGCAATGTCTACTGTGGGATATACTTTTAAATAGGTATTGGAGTAAGCATAAATAACGCCTGTGCGAAATTCTTCTGAGTCTAATACTTTGCTACTGATTTGCTCGCGTATCAACGTTGCATTATGCGAACCATTTTCCGGTAATTCAATTACTTCATACTTCCCGCTGTAATACGAAATGAAACTGTTGCGACTTCCAAACAATTTGAATCCTGATCCTGGAAATGAATTGCTTAACAGATTGTCCAGGTTTTGTGACCATTTTAAATCGAGCGGATGATCCGAAAGTGGAAGTACCACTACCTCCGGATAATCCTTCTTAATCATCTTTTCACGGGTGTGAAAATCAAGCGGGTTTTTTCTGCTGCCCAAAACCGGAGAAACTCCAAGGACAATGACCACTTTATTATGATCCTTTCTAACTGAATCGATCAGGTCTTTATGGCCTGCGTGAAGGTAAGGGGATTGAAATCGTGCGATGATAACTCCTATGGTATTCATATATTTTTGTATTTGTGTAATATATACGCAAATATAGGTTCAAAGGTTCACACTCTCCAACCTATTTTGCGTAAAAAGTACAATAATTATTCAAAGGATTGATTTTCAGAGGAAAAGATCGAAGTTGTACCCATTCTCTTTCAGTTCGAAGTACTTCTTTTTGTTGAACTGAAATAACCGGGCTGGTCTCCCTGCCCCGCGTTGAACGCTTTCTTCCAGTTCCTCTAAAAAGCCATACGCCATGATTTTCTTTTTGAAGTTTCGTCTGTCCAGCTCATGATCCAGCAACGTTTGATACAATTTCTCAAGATCGGAGAAAGGGAATTTTTTATCCAGTAACTCGAACCCGACCGGTTCATACGCCATTTTACCGCGGAGGCGCTTGATTGCTGTATCCACAATATGCTTGTGATCAAAGGCCAGCTTTGGCAACTTATTGATATTAAACCATGCTACATCTTCAGCATCCGTTTGTGCAGAGATCTGATAATCCTTCGGTCGCACTAATCCATAGTATGTCACTGACACCACACGGTTTCTAGGATCACGATCCGGTTTCCCAAAACTATAAAGCTGTTCAAGGTAGCTCACATCAATACCTGCCTCTTCCTTTAATTCCCTTCTAACGGCTTCCTCCAGGGATTCTTCATTGAGCACTAACCCACCGGGAAGTGCCCAAAACTTTTGATACGGTTCATACTTACGTTTGATGAGCAGAACGGATATGCCTTCTTCCGGATCATATCCGAACACCACGGCATCGACAGAAACTTTAATGGATTGCTGCATTTGTGTAGGGTATACACAAAATTAACAATTCTAAATAACATCGCTGGGAAAATAACAAACACGGATTTCCAGCGTTTGCGCTTGACAATTCATCAACCCCTATATTTTATTCTAAAACTTTATGGAATCTAATCCCATCCTGCATCATAGCCATGGTGTTACTTTTTTACCACTACTGCATTCTAAACCCAAATAACCAATCTATGAAACGCTCCATCCTTCTGCTGCTGGTCGTATGTGGATATTCCTACGGCCAAGACAATGAATTTAAAATCTATTCCAACGGATTAATTTATGATGAATCAACCATGAATCGGTTGGGTACTATTGTCGATTCTCTGAATATCAGGTTTCGTACCTGTGATCTTTCTCACCCGTATTATTCTTATGCGCAAGGGATGGCAACCTGGATTGACATTCCTAACAAAGGAGCACGCAAACTAATTGAAGAGGGAGTTACTCTGGAAGTGTATTCTAAAAAATATCCACAGAGTATCAAACAAGCAAAGCTTTGGGTTATGAAAACCCGCTATGAAGATTATCAGGATGTTAAATACATCGAGTATTCAGGTCTGCCTTACGGTTGGAGTAGGGAACCTTCAATCCAACTTAAAAACAAGAAGGTCAATGATAAAACATCAGGCTGGGTGGTTGATGACGATGGAACACAAGCCTTCTACTTAGTTAAATTAGAGAAACAGGAATTGCCTCTTGAATATGCAAGGCTCGTGCAATATGTAGATTGTATGATCGATACTACGGCCGAAATTTATTTCCCGGAAGCCGAAGGTCGTGTTTACCAACAAGTAGAGTCAAATTCTAAAGCACATCAGTTTATTGAATGGTCAGAAAAATATCCGGATGAACCTGAATTTCCGGATTATGATAAAATGGAAAAGCTGGACCTGGATTTTGATTCAGCGTATGATGTTTTTTATAAGAAGAAGTACGTTTGGGACAGTCTTCGCATCCTTCATCTGGATGAACAAATGGCCAAGTCACATTTTTGGAAAAGCTTGTTGATGGAAGCTGTGGATGAAAGTCTGGCCAGTGGAAACTCAGATGGCCGATTAGAATTCTATGTAGCCCGTTACCTGTCAAAAGAAGACGCACTGAAATTGAAGCGCAACAGAAAGGTAATTGGTAATTGTAGCCAAGACCAAAGTCCGCGGTACCATGCTATGAACATTTGCCAACTGGCAGCCGAAACAACGCAATGGGATATTTTCCTTCGCTCCCATCTTGATATTATGAACGACCGTTTTGAACGGATGAGTGATGGCAGCTATGCATGGGCTGGCAGAAAAACCTATTTGAAAGAATTAGAAGAGTTAGACATTGATGCCCTTGATTTGTTGCTGGGCACCAGTTTGCGGGTTGAAAATGTAAGCGACAATCATTATTGGGGTTCTATTAATAGAGTGGGGCGTGCACTTGCTGATGCTTCCGATAAAGATGCGTTGGAAAAGAGGCTTATTACAATGATGCAGAACGAAACGTTAGATCCCTATAACCGTTTGCTCATGGCCTATTTGTTCAGCAACTACGCACACAACCTTGAAGAGGAAAATCTTAAAACAGCAGCGTTACAAAAATTGGAATCAACAATGGCTTCCATGCCCGAATTTATAGGTGAGATTTGGAAAAAGAAATAACCGAAACCAATGCAGCACATAAAAAACCTCTGCAGTCTGACTGCAGAGGTTTTCATTTGATGATGGTTAGCATTACATCTTGGGTTTATAGAATTGAATTCCGGATACTCCCGCAAACTGTTCACTGCTGTAACCAAACAATGAACGCAAGTAGAATTTGGTGGCCGTTCCAACATTCACCAGATTTCCGTCACCCGTGTATAACACGTTTCGAAGTTTCGTTCGCGCTGAAGCGAGCTGAACACCGGCATCAATTACAGCCGTATTTAAACGCTGTAATTCATTCTGTTTTTGCTTTAACCCCTCCAACGACAACTCCGGCTCGTTGGCCTGATATAAGGATTCTGCTGAGAGCGTCTCCACCAGTTTTTCAAAGTGGGTCACCATGCTGGCGTAATCCTGACCGCGGGCTCTTCTTACCGATGGATTCTCCACAGCCGCTTTCACTTCCGACATCGGCTTTGGTTTTGAAACGCGAATCCCTTGCAGTTTGCGTAAGCTGGCGCGCGCATCCTCGATGGTTAAGGCATGAGCACCCGAATACTTCAGCGTGCTGTAAATTCTCGAGGCGAGTTTCCCAATGTCCTTGAATACAACTTCGCGACTGTTGGTTGCCCGCTCGTAGGCCGTTCGTGCCTCGTGCGCTTCCGTTAAAACAAGTTGAGCATTGTTTAACAAGGTGGTCAATGCATTCACCTGAAGGTTTTGTTTTCCGGGATTATACTTTCCTCCGTACCCGGTGCAAAAGCTCTTGAGCTGCTCAAAGGCCTGCACGTTTTTTACATGTGACATAACACTGTTGTTTAAAGGGTTATGCACCTATACACGCTGCAGCATGTGCGTTGTTGTATTATTTTAAAGTATTTCAGAAACTATATATATCCGAATGGATGCAACCCCAAAAACAATGGCACGTTCTGATTCATTTTTATCTTACTCACCGAAGCATGGTTTCGATATTCTCGATAACATGATGAAAATGAATGTCGACAAATTGATTTGAGCTTAAAGACAATTCTGTAACGAAATTCATTCTTTCAACTCTTGGTTTTAAGATCGCACAGAGTTCGTTGGACTTTTTTTCGAAGCGTCTTTAGTTTTTTTGAATCACATGGAGGTTTTTTCAGTGCGAGTAAAGCTTTTTACGAAGTGACTTGTACTTTGGAGAGATCGGGCGGAGGTTTTTACAAACCGTCTTGTACTTTTTACAGAGCGAGCGGAGGTTTTTATGAAGCCAGTTTTACTTTTTACGATGGTCTCTGAGCTTTTTATTCTGCGGGTGGAGGTTTTTGCAGAGCGTGTTGTACTTTTTATAGAGGCAGCTGATCTTTTTACAAAGCAAGCTGAGGTTTTTTATGACTTGCGCGTGAGCAATAAAGGCAACTTTTCAAATGGCATTACCACAATACAAGGTAAGTATGCTCCGGAGTTTAGTAGTCATAGTGAAGGTATACGGATCTCTGTTGATTGAATAACAAAAAGAAACCCTCGGATCTCGAGGGTTTCTATACATCACTTTTAATTTCGGTTCTGGGAAGTATTCATCTAAAATATCGGAGAATGATCTGTTATGAAGCGGGTCTTCATATTTCTTTTTTGGCAGTCGATCCCATCTCCAGTGGGAACTTCCATCCAATAACTTCCAAAGACGATGTCTTCTATCATGGCTGAAGTATCGATCGATTTCATCACGTCTTCCTTCTAGATCCAAATCCTTAACTCGAACCTTGGTTATCATATTGGGTTGTATGCGAAGCACAAAACGCCAGGATTCAATAAAGCGGTAAACCTTTACCGGTGTCTTGCTCCATTTTGGGTGCGTAAGCGCCTCATAGAAATAAAGCCTTTCTTGCTCTGTAAATTTCTTACCAAAGAACTCTCCCTCTCCAACCTCACGCAAACTTTGCTCCCGAACAAACTGGATTTTCTTACCCAACCTTCTTCGTTTCCGTTTGAAATCTTTTCGATAGCTCCATTGCTCTGTGTTAATCTTCTCCAGAATTTTTTCGAAAAAAGAAGATTGCTTTTCTCGTCTGACATCTTCACGCAAAACAAAGAAACGAATAAAACCTCGCTGAACAGGAGGCTTTAACTCCGTCCAACCAAGATTCCATATTGCTTTCCGGATTTCCATTTCTTCTTTATGAAACCGAATCAACTTCTTATCTGCAGCCTTTATTTGCATTCGCCTTTTCGTGCGTGCGCTTCTTGTTCTGGCTAATTGTACGTAATCATTTATGTCCATAATCCTGTTAATCTTTAGCCATCCGCACAATGCGCGGATGAAATTTTCCTTCCATGTTTACCAATGTTGTTTGGCTCTTCATAACCGATTCAATGTCCTTGTATGCTCCAGGAGCTTCTTCCGGACTACCCCCGATTAAGACGATCTTCTCACGATCCAGTATCTTTTTCATACTGCTCATCGTGATGGAGTTTTTAGCTTTTTGTCGCGACATCATTCTTCCCGCTCCGTGCGCGGCTGAGTTAAGAGATGCTTCATTTCCAAGTCCACTCACAATGTATCCGGGTGCTATCATGCTTCCGGGAATAATTCCGAGTACACCCTTTGCTGCTGGCGTTGATCCTTTGCGATGAACAACATATTCTACACCATCGTGAAGTTTTTCTTTCCATGCAAAGTTGTGGTGGTTCTCTACTTTCGTCAGTACTGAAAACCCAAGTGCTTCACACAGATTTTCATGAATACGATCGTGACACGCCTTTGCATACTCACCTGCCAGATTCATTGAAAGCCAATACTCGTTTCCTGCTTCACTATCTAAATCAAGCCAGGCCAAATGTTTTGCTTCCCTTGGAAGTTTGCATGTGCTCATGGCAAGTTTTGTATAGTGTTGAGCGATGTTAGCACCCAAACTTCGGGAACCGGAATGGGACAGGATTGCTGCATAATTTCCTGCAGCGAGTTGAAGGTTGTTATTTTCTTCAAGTGCCACGATTCCAAATTCAACAAAGTGATTGCCTGATCCGGAACTACCTAACTGCCTCACACATTTTCCATGCAGACGTTTTAGCAAATCCGTTTCTCTGAACATTGGGTGATCGAGAATTTCATGATCCTCAATGGAATCAAGTCCTCCGTCATTACCAAAATGTGTTTGCGCATGCAATGCTTTTTTCAATTCATAAGCATGATGTTCCACATAGCTTCCAGGCAAATCCAGAATACTCAACGCCATGCGACAACCAATGTCCATACCGACACCGTATGGTATTACAGCATTTCGTGCAGCCAGTACTCCTCCTATTGGCAAACCATAACCTTGATGTGCATCGGGCATCAATGCACCTTTCATAGCAATGGGCAGGCGCATGGCCAATTCCATTTGCTGAATAGCATTGAGTTCAATGTGTTTGTTACCAAATACATCAAAGTGTTTGGGTTCATCCTCCAGTTCATAAACCGTGTAGGGTTCATTCCCTGTTGATTTTGCCACAAGTTTAAGTGCTAATATTCCCAGCGTTGCATGATGTACATACAACTCCGGTTGCTCAAGCACGTGAGCAATTAATTTTAATTTGTCTTCGTTCGGTGTATGCTTGAAGTGCCTATTCATAATGTTTAAGGCAAGGCTCCGGGCAACGTCTGAAGGAAAACGGATGACGGTTAAGTCTTTTATGTTTAATTTTTGTTTGCTCATGGTTTAGCACATACCTCATCGCTGCCCATTCTCAAGGAGAAGGGAACGGTTTAGAGTTTAGAGAATAGTTTTCCGGTTATGCTTTTCAAAAAGCATAAAGCAAAAACTTCTCAAAGTCAGTGCGCGACTTTGTTTTTAAAAATTTAAAGGTGAAGTTTTAAATGGCAACAGCGGGCCTGATCAGGTAAGTGCGCTTACCGTAGCTGTTATTTGGGGATATGTAAATGAAGTACCAACATAATTTCCTCTGTTTAAAGTAAACACTATGAGTGAAATGCGTTGCAAAGGTAGTGTGAGTTTTTGAAAAGACAATCGCACGGAGAGAAAATTTATAAATATGGAAGTATTCTAAACAATGAAATTTTAGCTCATGACGTACATACTATCATCGATGAACATTATTCAGAAATTCAAAATCCACACGATGCCGCTGATAAAACTGATACCAATGGACTTTCCCTTCATCAGGATATAATTCTAAAGTACGTTTGTAAATATAAAATGCATTGGCAAAACATTTCTGCTCTTCGTATGCATCTGCTAACATGAGAAGGTTTGTCAATCTTGGATTTGTTCTCACCAAAGCGAGAAGCGCTTCCATTTTATCATTCTTTGAAATTATTTTCAATATATGTTCCTTTCCAGGTCCATAGTTACGAGAGTTCACGGTGGATTTACCAGCGTGAGGTGTAATCATTAATCCACTCTCAAATGCATAGTCAGGATTATTAAATGGAATTAAAACAAGGCTATCTTCAGCATCATATGTCTCGAATAGTCTATCACCAAAAGAGGAATTCACCATAATCTTTACAAGAAGGTCCTCCTTTTGATCGTCCAAATATCGCTTATCAAATTGCCAATAGATTGCAAATGTATCAGGATAGACATTGGATATTTGAGGCAATCGTATTGAAACTGAAATTGGTTCAATAAAAGACATACCCATAAGGGCTGCAATTATGGCTAACAAAATATACTTATGCATTTTTAAAAATAGCATTTAAAAGCATTAACTACAGAACGAATTATCTCTTGCTGAACTACCATCAATCCTTCAATCGGTACATAACGTCAGTCCGAAGAACATATTTTGTTCCTTCCAATACCTCACCTCCCTCATGCTCCATATAATGATAGAAGATAAGCGCTGATCCTTTTCTTGGAGTAACAACTAAATCATCGAAGGTGGTAGTACCACCTTTGAAATCATCATTCAAATAGATCATAAAGGTAAAGTAACTTGCTTCCTTACTATTCCGAATATAACTCTGATCACGGTGTTTCCTGAACTGTTGTCCCGCTTGATACTTATAAAACCGAAATAGTTCATTTAATCCCATAACCACTGACTCCCCAATTTCTCTGGGCGCGTAGGGCTCCAATTCTAACCATAAGTCATTCGCTAAATTAATGTCCTTATATATAACGCGATTGTTATTCCGTATGTGATCGACAAGTCTTGGTCCGTTTTCCGTTTGAATCGTTGCGGGCTCATATCCTAATGCTTCTGTTTTCGCAATAAATTCATCGCATCTTTCAGAGGACCAGAAATTATCAATGAGGTAAATATCCTTTTTTAATTCTTGAGTTTTCATAACTATTGTATATCTAAGGTATAAAAGCCCTGATCAAAAATAGATCAGGGTTGTAATCACAAATTAACCGGAAGAACATTGGCGATAGTATCTGGAAGATCAAACCGCTTTCCAATAAACGCTTTCTCAATACGAATTCCACCAACAATCATGCTGTTGAATTCTTCCAACTGCTCAGCGGGAACCCATAGCTCCTGATGATATCCAAGACCGACAGTCTGTACTTCAAACTTCTTAAAGTATTCTTCCGGAATATCAAATGCGGTGACAAAGCCAACGCCATCTGATTCAATATCACGCATGTTCCAGCGCTCTGCGATTTCAGCAGCATACTTAAAATTAAGCACGGGATAAAATATAGGTTGCCAGTACAACCTTGGTGGAAAGTGTTTCATGCCTGAGTTGATGATCAATTCAAGTTCGTTTGCTCCGGTTGGGCGATATAAAGTCTTCAATCTTTTCATTTTACCTCCAATTCTAAATATTCACTTTTATTCCTTTCTAACTGTCCGCTGTGCCTCTTAATATGAAGTGCCAAAAAATAGATGTATTGATACACATCAATTTTACCCAAATTATTCACTGACATAGTGGTCATACACAAAACACCTTCTCCATTGCTTAATTGCTCAAGATACCGGATACAACGTCCTTTCTGAGTGCATAATCGACTGCGGATTTCCATAGTTCCTAAATCTCCTTTCGGTTCCATGTGATCAGGACGAGTCCAGATAAAGGACCTACTCTTTCCAATATGCTGCATGGATTCTGAATTCAATACATATTGATTCCAGTCAATCATGACCTTAGCGGTTTGGGCGCGCTTCAATGCCTTTGTACTTCCTTTGTCAATAAGCATTAAAAGGTAATGGTTAGTCAGCATCACATGCTCCAGTATTTCAATTCCATTCCAACCTCCATCCAGAGGCCTAAAGTTTAACACTTCCATCTCTTCATTAAACCATGAATCTAGCTTAGAGAAAGAACTATTAACTTCTCCATTGATCGTTTCCAAAACATCTTCAATTCTCATACTCTATTATTTAAATAAAAAAGCCCCGCTGTGATGGCGAGGCTTCTATATGTTAATTCTGTTTATTTCTAAATCATTCTATCATATATCCTCGCTCAAAAACCAAAATACCTTTAGAGGTCTGGCCTTTGAATGCTTGCGCTTGTTTACACAGTTGCTTTATCATCATGACACAAAAGTAATTTAAGTTTTTTAAACAATACTTTGATTAGTAGAAAAAAGTTGCTTTATCTTTGTGATAACAAAAAAAGAAAATGAAATCTAGTCACAACATATCGATACAACACTGTCAGCAAATATGCTATCAGCAGAAGATATGGTTATGCCCGGATGAAATTGTTATGATATAGATTGACTATACATATTAGTAACAAAAAGCCCTGGGCCATAAGCTCAGGGCTTTTTTTTTGTGGTGATCACACTAATGCTTTCGTAAATGAGGGTAGAGTGGAATTACTATGCGTACAATGTAATAGTTGTCAGCGTACCCAAGTGGTCTAAGGGGTCTCTCTGCAAAAGAGATATTCATCGGTTCGAATCCGTTCGCTGACTCAGATACCCAGCTACTCCGAAAGGAGTTAACCTCTACACGTAGTAGAGGGATGGCTGGGTTGCGTAATTGGAGGAACGAGGTATGAAGAACAAAGTACAAGGTTACATTTTATCATACTCCGTTGCGTTTAAAATTCTGGGATCGTCTAACGGCAGGACGTTTGATTTTGGATCAAGAGATGTTTAGTTCGAATCTAGCTCCCAGAACTTTACGAGGTGTATCGGCTCACGCTTATACCGTGTTGAAACCGTAGTTGGTTACACGTTGGTTCAACTCCAACCGCCTCGACAAATGAATTTCGGAGAGTAGTCCGTAAGTGATTCCGCCAGCTGGCGGACTGTAATAGCTGTGTTTTCAATAACCTTGGATGTTCGATTCATCCCTCTCCGACTAAATTTATTAAGAGTTCGTAAAATATGATAAGGACGATGATCTCAAAGTATTAAATTGAGAACTTACAATTAATAACCATATAGTTGAGAATGATAAATAAATTTCTCCGTCTCATATTCGCACTACCAGTTATTCTACTACTCGTTGGTATTATCACCGTGAACTTAAGAATGGATTATTCACCCCAGGTGGAAGTCGTTGGAGGAGACACCATCAATTATGAATTGTTAAAAGAATTACGAGGTTTGAAACATGCTTTGAACCATGGTACTGATGTTGATATGCAAAAAATGTATCCGGAAGGACATCTGTTTATAAATGCGTTATATGGGCTGTCGTGGTGCAACTTTTTGGAGAAGACCAAAAGCAAACCCAACCCTTATTTCAATGAGGGACATACTGAAATTCAAAATGCATGTAACAAAATAAACTCGGATGCAGGACGCGCTCCTTTTAGCAAAGAATTGCCACTCGAGTACGGTGCATTTTACACGGGTTGGAGTACATACCTACTGGGGAAGAAGTTAAGCATCGAACAGGCATCGGATCGGGATGAAGATGAAGTCGCGCTATTCAAACAGCAATGTGAACGCATTGATTCGTCAATCCAAGAAAGAATTTACCCTGTATCTTATTATGGAGCAGCATGGCCTGGGGATGTACTTGTGTGTATTGCTTCGCTATCGCTCCATGATCAACTCTTTCAGGTCAAGTATACTCCTTCTATTAAACAGTGGATTGAAAATGTAAAAACAAAACTTGATCCTTACGGACTCATGCCTCATGCAATTGATCCCTTAAATGATGAACCAACAGAAAATGCGAGAGGATGCTCCCAAAGTCTTATGTTGATTTTCTTAAAAGATATTGACGCTGCATTCGCCCACCAACAATTCAAAATTTATAAAACCAATTTTTTAGATAGCAAATTGGGAATTACCGGAATACGTGAATATCCCAAAGATGACTATGGTATAGGTGATATAGATTCCGGTCCTGTTATTCTTCAGCTTGGAACAGCCGCTACTATCGTAGGTATACAAACTCTGGATTTATATGGAGAGCAAAGAGCAGCCTCTGAAATACGAAGCATGATTGAAGGTTTTGGTTTTCCTTTTCAAAACGATGAAAGTAAAACGTACCTCTTCCGATTATTACCAATAGCGGATGCTTTTATTGCCTGGGGACATAGTAATATGAGTATGAAACAAGTCGAAGTGGATTTTACAGCTTTTCATATTTATTCGCTGATACTAGTTTTAATTTTAGCAGGAGTTCTTTGGTTTTTGTTTAAGCCTAAGAAGCCATCATCGGAAGGATCGTTACATGTTCCGTGGTGAGCGATCGCGACAATACTACTTATAAATAGTTTCTCTTATATGAAAAAGTAGCGATTCAGCTATTGAAGGCTCTGGTGCTTCAGGCAAATCTGAATTCTTAAACAGTTCATCTACTACCTGAATCTTTTCTTCAGCTTGCTTTACAAGGTCTTCATACATAAAATCTCCCGCACGAATGCGCAGAAGATATTCTCGTTCAGGTCTTCTGACATTTACTTTTTTATAACGAGCAATTTCCTCGGCCATGTTCAGCAAACGGAATACGTGCATCATGTTTTTAGAGTCATAGTTCTTACCATGACTCACTGTATTTTCATAACGTTCATCGTTTCGTTCACTTACCCATTCCCAGTATTGCCTATGTTCCTTGCAATAAACTGAATATCCATCTTTATTAAAGTGAAGAATAGTTTTAGGCGTTAACCCTTCCGGAACAGAACTTAATGAGACTTCATCAGCCTTATCATCAGAATAAATACCATTGAAAATTTTAGCAGTTTGTGATTGATGAAACAAGGCGTAGATATCGCGCATGTGGTCGATACGAACAAGTCCACATTCCTCTTGCCTATAATATTGTTCATCAAGCCACGTTGCCGCTGGCATAGATTGTTGTCCGTGAACAACATAACAAAAATCAAGAATGGTCTTTCGTTTCTTATCTATGGGATTTAGAATCTTTTTATTTAAACCACGGGCCTTCTTAATCTGAGCATACGCATATTGACCGAACGTTTGACTACACAGCTTTGATAAAAACATTTCAGGTTTTACCCAATCCATAGCAGGATGCTTGTGCAGAATACAATCATCCGGAGTGCTGAGCAATTCCAGGATGTTGGGATTGTTCTTCAACAAAAGATCAATGAATTTCCTGATCTCATAATACATGATATCATTGCTTTCATTATTTACCTGATCCGTATAGTTCAATCCATAGAATTCTTGCTTGGGCAGAACATATACTCCTTTAATATCCGTATCAGAATGTGGTAAAGCCAGGCCATACGCCTGGCTTCCACTGATACATTTAAAGAGTAAATGCTCCTTATCATGTTCTAACTGCTGGAGTGTCATACTACATATTTTCTAAAAAGGTCATTCAATATTTTCGAATCCATTGGAGCCGAAGCATCAGGAACCCGATTCTCGCAATATTCAATCTGATTATCCAACCAATGATTGAGTTTCTCAATTGGCTTGATTACATATTTTTCGTCTACCTGTGCTTTCTTACTAAGTAGCTCATCTACAATAGAGTTTAGATCAGCATCCAATAGTATTCTAAGCTTACTAAATTCCATCGGTGGCACTTCATATCGATCAGCAATCCAGCGACTCGCCAATACAGGTCGAAGGGCATAGAAATATTTCTTGAGCTTTACTTCAGAACCTGATAGGTCATTATCAACCACATTATTCGCCATGCTAAGATAATGATGCATCATCGAGCGTGGTGAAAAGTGACTGCTCATCAATCTTTGAATTTCAGTCTGAAAAGAAGAATCTGCCTGATAAACAATAGGTGATTGGAGCCATTCATAAAGCGGTCCGTTTGATTTTCTAAAAAGTCGAAGAGCCTTACGCAGCTCCCAGCCATTGATATCAAGAAGATCGTTAATCGGTAGTTCGATAACATCGCGTTGTTCATCTATGCCTAGGTAATGATCATTTTTATGAACGTAAATAAAACGAACATCATAATCACTATCAGGAGATGCAAAGCCCCAGGCACGACTGCCGGATTCGCAGGCGTAGAGGATTCTGACATCATTGGTCTTTTCTATCTCCTGGAGTTTAGTTTTTATTATTGAGTTCATCTATTATTCCAATTTTGATCGAGTGATTACTTTTCTTTACCCGGAGTTCCATGAGATAGATCCTGAGATAATTAAAAGTTCAAAGAAAATGATTCACCTTTAATTTATGTTCTGTTATAAGATCTAAGTTATCGGTAATTATCTTTTGCACTTCACTTTTGTATTCAGGATTCATTCTCCAGAACTCAGTATCACTTTTAACCACTGCCTGAAGTAAATCACCTTCATAAAAATCTCCGTCTGCTAAGACATTTTCTTTTAAAGTTTCAATAGCTATTGGAATAAGATAGGCCAGACCAATACTCTGGCCTATCATTATTCTCAAATCTTCTGTACTAAATTCATTCAAAGGAATTTTTCGCAACTGACTTGCTCTAGTCACTAAATGACTATTGAAGTCAGGCTTTGGCCAAACATCCTTTTCAAGACTCTCTAAGCTTTTATATCTCCAATTATTTTCAAATTTCATTTGTTACTTATTAATCCTGACTTTACTAATCCACCTCCTTAAACCTCTCATCCCCACACATCCTTACAATCTTCGGCATGAAAGAACCAAGTACTTCTACAAGTTCTTTCTGAGAATCCATCACCTGATGAATATCCTTATAAGCCATTGGCGCTTCATCAAGCCCAGAGCCGATTAACTCTACTCCTGCTTGCTTTAACATTTTGTTTACTTGTCCTGGTAAAATAGTTTGCTTTGCTTTTGTGCGCGACATCAATCGCCCAGCTCCATGGGATGCAGAGTTGATGGATGCTGCAATTCCTTTTCCGCGAACAATAAAACCGGGTGTTGCCATTGAGCCTGGAATAATTCCAAGGACTCCTTTACCAGCAGGTGTTGCTCCTTTACGGTGCACAATGATTTCATTACCGAATGCATCTTTCTCTTTCCATGCAAAGTTGTGATGGTTCTCAATCATTGCCAGAGGAGTTTCACGCAAGCCAATGGCCATGCGCTCATGTATCTGGTGATGACAAGCGGATGCATAGTCACCGGCAAGATTCATGGCAAGCCAATACTCCTGTCCTGCTTCTGTATTCAGATCAAGCCATGCTAAATGTTTTGCTTCTTGCGGAAGTTTGCATGTCTCCATTGCGATCTTGGTATAGTGACCGGCAATGGTAGCACCAAGTCCGCGTGAACCCGAGTGTGAAAGTAAGGCAAGGTATTTTCCTGGAGCAAGGTTGTATTCATTCACTGTTGTGAGAATCTCTACAATACCAAATTCCACGAAGTGATTTCCTCCACCAGATGAACCAATTTGTTTCCAGGCTTTAGCCTTTAACTCTTTTACAATCTTGATGTCATCAAACTCACTTCGGTCAAAGATGGCGTGATCTTTTGGTCGTTTGAAAACGGCTTGTCCGAATTGGGTGTTGTTTACCAACATCTTCTTCAACTCCTCTTTCTTTTCTTCCAGCATCGATACGGGAAGGTCATAAAGTGTAAGACACATACGACAACCGATGTCTACTCCTACACCGTAAGGTATTACCGCATTCTTCGTTGCCAATACTCCACCAATCGGAAGTCCGTAACCCTGATGCGCATCAGGCATCAATGCACCTGCTAATGTTACAGGTAACTTCATTGCTGTTTCCATTTGCGTTAATGCTCCTTGCTCAATCGCTTCTGCACCGTAGATCTGATAGGGTTGCGATTGTTCTTTCAATGCAATGGTATCATCCGCAGGTTTTAATAATTCCTGTGCAATGACTGAGAGTTTTTCATGAGCAACAAAGGATGTTGGGTTTTCAAGCACTTCTTTTAATACCATGAGTGCGTCTTCTTTGATTCCAGTAGCATATTCTTTCCCAGCGATATCCAGCGCTAAACCGAGCACCTTACCTTCTGTATAACCAATTGCCTTAAGATCGTTTCCAGTTAATATCATTTTCGTTTCTTTATTAAGATGATACAAAGATCATCGCTCTCTGCGCAGTCTTTTTGCGTAGTAGAAATATTTTCAGTTCAATTTAAAAAGAAAAAGGGCGTCTTTTCAGAACGCCCTTCATTCAGACACAACGTTTATTACTTCTTAGGTACGAAGATATCCTTCAACTGATCAATGATCTGGTTGCCTCCCGACAACGAAATTGTATTGATCTTGTCCGCAATCTTCTCCACATACTCCATCTCTTTCAACTTGAACAGCATGGCGTTCTCTTCCATCAACTTGGCGGTGTTCAACAAGCTTCTGGTAGAAGCCGTTTCTTCCCGTCTCATGATCACGTTGGCTTCCGCTTTCTTCTGGGCTACCAATACCTGGTTCATGATCTCTTTCATCTCACCTGGCAAGATGATATCCCGCACACCACAATCCCGGATCTCAACACCCAAATTACTAGCCTTGTCTTTCAACGTAGCCAACACATAGGCAGAGATGGATTCTTTTTTCTCCAGCAACTCATCCAACGAAAGAGTGCCTATAATCTCCCGCAACGCCAACTGCATCAGGATGTACAACTGCTTTTCGTATTCCTTGTTCTCAATCAACGCCTTGATAATATCAACAACTTTGTATTGAGTATAAAAGTTAATCCGCAAGGCAGCTTTATCTTTTGTCAGTATTTCCTGTCCGGATATTTCCAGTTGCAATTGTCTTAAGTCTGCTTTCAACACAGAAATGACAGTTGCGTTTTTCCAGAAATGATACACTCCTGTATCTAATACCTTAGAGAATTTTCCATCAATCAACAAAATACCTTTCTCGTAAGACTCAACTGCATAAACCCGGATGTAAGGCAACACTTCCTTTCTCATCATCGTGTTTGCATCAATTTTTTCTGTTACTTCTATTTTGCTCAAGTCAGCTTTTGTAAACGTGAAGTTGGTTACACCCTTCCAGTACGCATACCTTCCTGGTGCTAAAACGTTCTTCAGGTTATTGTTCTCATACTGCAAAGCGATTTCGTTATCCTGCACTTCAATTACCGTAAGCATGTTTGCCAATTGCTCATCCCTCAACAGAATATTTAATTCGATGGAAGGATGGAAAGATTTGGTCATGTCATACAGGAATACATCCTCATTTGGAAGAAACCAATATGCACCTTCTGTAACCACTCGTTTGTAGTTACCATTTTTGAACACCAAACCAATTTTACCAGTGTTAATTCTGATCCTTTTCATCGTTATAAAATTTAATAGTTACTAAAACTCGTTTAAAAGAAAGCGGTTCAAGGCACATCATCTTTAGCAAACGGAAGCGTAATTGAGCATAGCTGCATCGAAATAGTTTTCTGCATTCACCTCGTACCAGTCCCTCTCTTAATGGAGAAGGGAGGTTGATTGGATTGCAAAAAAGTAAGTTGACTTACTGTGCGGTATCCTTACACTTTCATGTTTTCAAAAGACTGTTCTTTTACTAACCATCTCCGAAGAGATTGATTATTTAAGATCTGACGTACCCCAAACTACTTTCAGGATGTGATCATTTTTATAGAAGCGATCAGCTTCTTCTTTAAGAATGGATTTACAGTCCATGTCTTGCTACTCTACCCAATTGAGCTATCCGCCAGCTGGCGGAGAAGGATTCGAACCTTCAACCTACAAGGTGGGAAAACAACATCCGGTTAAGCAGCATGTTATAATGCAATTCACTATAACACTATGGCGCTGTACAGAAACGCTCATCAGGTCTTTGGACTTTTGTTTTTTCCGCGCTTTCTTCAGACATAGTCATGAAGAAAGATTTTTAGTCCCGATAAATCGGGACAATATTTTTATCAAAGAACATAATCGCGGCCTTACCCAGATTCGAACTGGGATTCCCTTTCAGGCAGTATGGCTCTAAATGCGCTTCCCTAGTAAACTTCTCCGAGCGGTTTTTCGGTGCTTCTGCAAAATCTATCCGTTATAGCGCGTGGCAGTAACGGAATCATCCATACACTCTACGGAACGTACTAAACTTTTACCGCAGGCTTTTCCTCTTAAGCTATAAGACCTTTCATAACCCCTCCTTCCGTCTGAAGGAGGGGGCATCAAACTCCTATCATCACCTCCGTGTGATTGATGATTCAAAATTGCAGGGCCACTGCGCAGTCTTTTTGCGTAGTGAAATATTTTTACGTTTTTTATCAAAATATTTTCAAATGCCTGTTAATCGTAACGCCCTGATTCGCTACCGCACCATTGATAACTGTCTTCGAAACAGGCAAAGGAGGTGGACACTGGAGGATCTGATTGATGCCTGCTCAGATGCACTCTACGAATACGAGGGTATTGATAAAGGAATGAGCAGGCGCTCCATTCAAATGGATATTCAATTAATGAGGAGCGATAAGCTTGGATACAATGCTCCAATCGTTGTGTTAGAGAAGAAGTTCTATACGTATGATGATCCGGATTACTCCATTACCAATATTCCATTAACCGAACAAGATCTAGGTAAGCTTACCGAAGTGGTTGAGATACTTCAGCAGTTTAAAGGTTTTAGCCATTTCCAGGAATTGAGTGGCATGGTGCAACGTTTGGAAAACAAAATCTATTCTGCCAAGACCAATACTGAACCGATTATTGACCTGGAGAAAAATGAAAATTTAAAAGGACTTGATTTTATTGAACCTCTATATCGAACGATCATCAAGAAAAATCCGGTCGTTTTGCACTACAAATCCTTCAAGGCAAGAGATGCAAATTCATTTGATTTTCATCCATACTATCTAAAAGAGTATCGAAACCGCTGGTTTGTCATTGGGCTGAGAAAACGAGGCGCAGAACTCATGACGCTGGCGCTTGATCGCATTATTAATATAGAGGACTGCCCTAGACCATACATTCCAAAAAAGAAAGACCTTAACCTGAACAACCACTTAAAAGATGTATTGGGGGTATCGGTTAGTCCGGGAGCTAAAGTTGAAAAGGTTGTCTTGTTTGCCGACAACGCAACGGCACCTTATATCATTACAAAGCCAATTCATCATTCACAGGAGGTAGAAGAAACATTACCTCATGGTACTATCATTTCTTTCCATGTACAATTAAATTTTGAACTCGAACGAGAGATTCTAGGGTTTGGTGATCGCGTACGCGTGATTGCTCCGGAGCGGTTGAGGCGTAGAATTAAAGATTGTTTGAATGATGCGCTTGATCAATATCATTACGAATTAAGCGATAGCTCATTATATAGTGCCATTCAGAAAATCACTTTTAAAGGATCAACTATTCTTCATCATGTTTTTGCAAAGAAGGAAGTCAATCACATTAAATCACGGATTGACCATTACTTTAAAACAAAAGGAATTGAAAGCACACATGCATTACGAAACGTGTTACAGGAAATACCAGAAGTAAAATCGCTGATCCTAAATTCGAATCTGCTACACATTATCAAAAAGATAAATCCAAACCTATTCCTCACCAAAGCCATTTTCTTTGATAAGACTCCTGAATCGAATTGGTATGTAACCTGGCATCAGGATATTATTATCAATGTGAAAGAGAAAATTGAAACAGAAGGCTTTACAGGCTGGACAAAGAAATCAGGTGTGCATGGCGTTTGTCCGACAGACGATATTTTAAAGGACACCATTACCATTCGAATACACCTGGATGATGCCGATGAAAAAAATGGTGCGTTGAAAATTGTACCGGGTTCCCATAACAAGAAATTATCGGATGACGAAATAAGTCTGATTACACAAAATTGCATTCCTTATGTATGCGATGTGGCATCAGGTGGTATCCATATTATGAAGCCTCTCCTTCTTCATTCATCGTCTAAAGCTATTAGTGAGAAGCATAGAAGAGTAATTCATCTTGAATTCAATACAATGGAATTGCCAAATGGGTTAGAGTGGGCGGAAAAAGAATCTCCTTGATTCCAGCACTAAAATCTGATCGCTGAATCGTCTTGTGAAAAAACGATATCATTTCACTGTGTAATCGCTTTAAAATAAAGTATTTTTTATTATTCACCATTCTCAACAAGATCATCGTAATACTGTTTGAATAAAGGAGTACGAAGCGATGCATATCTTGTGCTCCCATTCTATGGTAGACTTTTATAACTTTTTATTCGCATGGCAATTATTTCCAGAGAAAGGAACTTACCAGATAGGTAATCGACCGAAGTCAGGGAATTATAAACTCTCTGGTCACGAAAAATCTCAACTTCTCCAGATCACCATGAACTGGGTTTCGTTAGAAGATCAAGCCTTCCACTCTGACTACAATGTTCCAATGGATGGTTCCAGTCTCAAACTCACTGACTCTGCATTGGCAGACACCGTCAAGCTTACAGTTTCAAGTAGCTTGCTTTTTGAAGTCAGCTTCTCAAAAGGGAAGATAGAAGTTCTAAATATTCGGCATGAGATAACACCGAAAGGGCTTTTAAAGATTATTCAAACCCATCTGACCGATCCGGCTAACGTGCTCATCAATACAGAGCTCTATCATAAACAATTCAGTGTACTTCCGTATGCATCCTCGGCTGCGAGTGCGGTTGTAAGACAAAATGAAGAAGGACTAATCCGGCACCAGGCTTTATCCGCAATGGAGGAACAGACTCACATGCAACTAGAGCAAATTCGACAGCAAATAGAACTTCTCGCTACTCAGGCAAAGGAGATTCAAAAAAGAAAAGAACTCTCATTGATAATCTACAGTACGAAGTTGGGGTTTGCACCAATTATAGGACAGACATATTATCTGTATGAAAAGGAAGACACTACTTATCTGATAAGCATGATTGCTCCTTATGAATGGGGACGCAAAAATTCTTTCACTTATAAATTTATTGCTGCGGTTCGCTTGCTTGCCGATCACACATGGAAAGAAGTGGAGATGTCAGCGAAATGAATCGTGCTGAAGTGAGTTTTTTGTTTGTTTCAATCACAAGAAACTCAATAGATATTACCGGTTTGTAAACCAATCGTTCAACGCTTGCTGATTTTATTTCCAGAGATTTTTCTTTGACGAGTAGATTTAAACCGACCCTTCTCTAAAAGACTCACCGCTTGGTGCTTCGTGGCGCGCCCGTTGGTTCGCTTGCGCCACATTTTAAAACTACTGTCTTTCATTTTCTTTCGCATTATAGCAATTACATCTTTTTCCAATAAGCCAAATTGCAGTTCAATGGCTTCAAAGGGTGTTCTATCCTCCCACGCCATTTCAATGATGCGATCAATATCTTGATCGGAAAGTACTTGTGTTTTCATTTCCTTGATTGGTAGGTTAACGACTACAAAATGAACGCATGCTTTTTATTTCATTATCTTCTCTGTCTTCATACCGGGCTTGGCATATTGATATCGGTCGATCAACTTGGTCGAATAGTATCCGTCAATTCCGTTACTGCATATTGACGAGGCTTGATCTAGTTCCAGAAATCCGTCTTGTAATATGATATTCTCTTCCAGTTTTACATGCTGTATTTTTCCAATCACCAAAAAAGTTTCGTTAAGCTTAATTGGAATGATTTCTTCAAGAGTCAAAGCATATTTCACTTTGCTTTCTCTTACAAAAGGAGCTGAGGTATTTTCAAGAAACTCAGGAGTTAATCCTACTTCATTAAACTCACTTACCTCATCCGGATACTTAGCGCTAGTCTGATGGGCTTGCTCTAAAATCGAAGGATGGATATGATTAATGGTGTATACTCCAGTTGACTGAATGTTGGCAAGGGTATGGGGTGCCGCTTTTATCGGTCTGTTGATATAACCCACAAGTGCAGGATCTGATCCAATATGTACAAGGCTGCTGAAAATACCTAAATTGATTTGTCCCTTTTGATTGATGGTACCAATCAAACTTACTGATTTAAAACCCGTAAGGCTATTGATAAAATTCGCCCGATAAAACCGTTCCCAGGTTTGGAAGGTTGAGGATGAAATAATCTGCATGAATCTTTAACACCAAGTGAAAACATTAAACAACACGAGGTTGATTTTGTTCTGAAGTCTTGCATTAAATCAGTCAATGTTTTAAAAATGACCCACCTTCACATCGGTCTCATTTGGAGAGATCCGTTGGCTATTTTGCGCTATCTAATTTTTTCAGATAAGCATGAGCAATCTGAATATATTTTTCTTGTTTCTCTTCAGGCATTTTATCAAATGTCTTTATTAGCATACCTAATCTAGGATTCGTCAAAAAGAAATCGCGGTGCTTGTGCATGAAGCGCCAAAATAAACCATCCCATATTGGTTGCCAATCACCTTTTTCATAGTCGCTCATTTTCATCAGGTAGTTACTTCCGCTGATGTAGGGCTTTGTGGCCATTAGTCCACCATCGGCAAACTGACTCATACCGTAAACATTGGGCACCATCACCCAATCGTAAGCATCGATGAAGAGTTCCATAAACCAACGATAAACTTCGTCAGGGTCAAACTCGCAGAGTAACATAAAATTACCCAGCACCATCAACCGCTCAATGTGATGACAGTATCCTGTAGCCAATACCTTTTTAATTGTGCTATCGACAGGAAGAATACCCGTTGTTCCATCCCAAAATGAGGGAGGAATTTTTCGTTTGAATTTCCAGTAATTCGTAGTTCGCTCTTGTGTGCCTTTGGCTTCGTACACACCCCTGATAAATTCACGCCAACCTAAAATCTGCCTGATAAATCCTTCATTTGAGTTGAGGGGGATTTTATTGTCATCAGCGAAAGCAATCGCTTGATCTAAAATTTTTTGCGGGGTAAGCAACCCAACATTGAGCATCGGGGTTAGCACGCTGTGATGTAAAATGCTTTCATCCTTTACGAGTGCATCTTCGTATTCACCAAATTCTGAAAAACGATTTTTCAAAAATTGCTTTAGCCATGCACGACTTTCTGTAAATGTTGTTGGATAAATAAAGGAATTACTTATCTCACCATAATTGGAATGGAAATTCTTTTCTATGTACGCAATTGCTTCAATCCAATATTCATTGAGGTCGGGAAATTGTACTACGGGCGGTTTTTTCCCTTTAGGATATTTCAATCGGTTTTCAGCATCAAACGTCCATTTGCCTCCAACAGGTTGTAGCTTTTCATCGACTAAGATTTTAAATTGCTTACGCTGTTTGGTGTAGAAGTCCGCCTGGAAGAAGCGTTTCTTATTAAGAAAATAATCATCGACTTCGTTCCGATTTAAAATGAAGAGAGGCGAATCGTATTTTTTTATTTCAATTTTCAACAGACTGGCATGACGTTTAATTCTTTTCTCCAAAAAGTTATCCGTCACATCGCTGTAGTGAATTTCTGAAACACCATTCTTCTTTAGAAAAGGCAAAAGATTCCGGACATCCGCAATTTTTTCTTTTGCTTCAATGTATCTCACTTCGTACCCTTTATTTTGTAAATAGGTTTGGTAGGCCTTCATACTCGCCCGGTGAAAGACCAGTTTTTGCTTATGAAAATTGTATTGCTTGAAAAAAAGAAACTCTTCAATAAGATAAACAGGTCGAGTGTTGAGCAGAGCTGGATGCTCCTCAAAAAGCTGATGAGGGAATACGATTGCTATTACATTCATCTTTTTGATTTCCCCATGCGACATTTATCGCTACAATATTTTACCTCTTCCCACACCTTTTCCCACATTTTGCGCCACGTAAACGGACGACCACATATTGTACAGATTTTCGAGGGAAGGTTTTGTTTTTTTAGCATTTGACACCAGGTATCTGACACCTTTAAATTCTTACCAACTTTTTCTCCCTCAAATCGTCCAACATCAAAACGTTTTGGTGATTAGTGGTGAAACGTTTTACATCAAACAAAAACATTGTGTGGTCACCTGCATCCTTAGTCCAGATTTTTTTCAACTCCATTAGTCCAGCGCAGTTGGTCAATATATTTTTTTCGTTCCAAACCTCCAATAATTTTTTCTTCCTGAAGTAAGCCTCTTTGTCGTAATGCGTTCCACTTTTTTTGCCAAGTACATTTACTAAGGAGAGATGATGCTTGCCCAATAACTGCAGCACCGCGGTTTTGCTATTGCGCAAATTTTGTAATGATTGTGTTTGATGATACACGGCTACCATATATCGTTTCGGCTTCATGCTTACTGCCGATACATACGTGCAAATGTTCATATTCACTTTTACCCCGTTATAGGTAGCCAAACTGTAAATAGGAATGTTCGAAAGATTCCATGGTCTTTTCATACTTACAGCTAAACCTTCAAAGTTGACATACCCCCATTTGCACCTGACGATCTTCCATAATCGGATCCTTTGCTATCACTGAGCCAATGCCTGATGAGGCACCTATTATTAAGACGTTTGCCATTTCATAAAAACCAGATTGAAATGATTTTGTTCTGTGCGTTTTACAAAGACATCAAAAAACAAACGCTATGCTATTCAGTTCTCAACGACTCTACTGGATTTTTTAATGCAGCTTTAATTGCTTGTGAACACACAGTGGCCACTGCAATCAGAATCGCAATCAAACCTGCTGCTCCAAAAATCCACCAGGTAATTTCTGTTTGGTAGGCAAAATTCTGCAGCCACTTATTCATGCCATACCATGATAAAGGCGTGGCTACAAAGAGCGAGATTACAACGAGCACCACGAAGTCTTTCGAAATTAGTGTTGTTATTTGGGATGTACTTGCCCCTAGCACTTTTCGAATGCCTATTTGTTTAATTTGTTGTTCAACTGTAAATAGTGCAAGTCCGAATAAACCAAGGCACGCAATAAAAATAGCCAGACCTGAGGCAATTGAAAACAAGGCTCCGTATTGTTGTTCGGTCTTGTATTGCTCATCGTATTTATCATCTAAAAAATAGTAATCGAAAGGGTTTCCAGGAAAGTACTTTTTAAAGAGTTTATCTAATGCTGCAATATTAGCCGATATATTTTGAGTAGATATTTTTGTAGTATAATATCCGCCATTGTTTCGGGGAAGAAAAATAATAGGATCGATAGCCTGTCGAAGTGATAGATGATGATAGTCCGTAACAACACCGGTAACTTCGTACTCTTTTCCTTCCATTAAAACCTTTTCACCAATCGCCTCTTCAGCAGATGCAAAGCCTAATTCCTTCGCGGCTTTCTCATTGATCATCATCTTATCAATTTCTTCCCATTTGAGTCTACCCATTTCTTCTGTAAATATTTGTCCCGCCATAAGCGGAATTGAATACGTAGAGAAATATTGATAGTCGGTCAGCATGATTGAGTATACTATTTTGTCATCTCCTGGCATTGGATTAACACGTGTAATTCCGGGCGTTCCAAAATTATAACCCTCTATCGGTACACATGATGTTCGACAATAGTTTTCGACAAAGCCAAGCTGCATCAACTCATTATCAAAACCAGCACTTCGATCTTTAAATGTTCCATCTTTTCCTACTTCCGGCCCGTTGATAACCAGTAATTGATTAAGCTCCATCCCCAGGTTTGTATTCTGCAAATAATAAAGTTGACGTTGAAGAATAATTGTACAACCAATCAGCGCAATCGAAATACTAAATTGAAATACAACTAGTATTTTCCGCAACCATAGTCCCTGACCTGATTTACTAAATATTCCCTTTAGAGTTTGCGATGGCTTGAACGATGATAATGCGAACGATGTGTATGCACCGGACGCCAGCGAACCAGTCAATATCAAGGCAAGACCAGTGACCCATAAATTGTTTTGTTTGAATACAGCAAACGAAAGATCTTTTCCGATAAAGTAATTGTAAGGTCCTTGTATAAGATTGACGATTGCGAGCGCAATCAGAAATCCCGTCAGGTTCATAATTAATGATTCACCCAAAAACTGGCGAACCAATTGCCTTCTACTTGCTCCAGACACCTTCCGTATTCCAACTTCTTTTGCTCTCTTAAGTGAATTGGCTGTTGACAGGTTGATATAATTGAACCAGGCTATTAATAAAATCAAAAATGATATTCCGCTGAGCAAATAAATAAAACCTAAGCTTCCGGTGGTAGGAAACGGATCATCCAGTGATGTAGCCAAGTGCTGATTTGCCATTGGCTGAAGTCGTATTACATCCTGATTTTCAGGGTTAACATCATTTTTTATTTTCGTAAGTTGTTGTTCTAGTAACGCAGTGTTCGTTTCAGGTTGTAATAGCAAGTATGCTCTCATCCATTGAGAACCTACCTTATCTAAACTAGCCCAGGCCTCATTGCCATTTAAATTAGCCTTATTGGCTAATGTCTGTATCGAGAAAGTTAGGTCATATTTGAAGTCAGAATTTTGTGGCATATCGGCATACACCATTACAACAGTATAAAGTGTTTTCCCAAATTGATTGTTAAGGGTTAGAATTTGCCCTAATGGGTTTATACTTCCATAATACTTTTTTGCCGTGGACTCGGAAAGTGCCACCGTGTTCGGTTCACGCAATGAACCTGCTTTTCCTAATGTGACGGGAAATGTAAATATGGAAAAAAAATTACCCTCCACATACGCAAAATTATTTTCACGAAAAGACTTGGTCGAACTGGGCGCATCACCTAACGCAACAATTCCTTCACCCAATGAACTTCCTTCTGCTATGCGGCAATATTCTCCAATTTGTCCAGACTGTTGCTTTGCAATGGGAGGCAGCCCCGGTGCCATGGTATCCCAGATATCACCACTTTTACTTTGCATCAGCATGCGATGCAAGTGAGGCAGATTGAAATGAAAACCGTTTACACTTTTCTCAAAACCAACGTATTGTAAAATCAAAATGAATGCAACAATACCCAATGACAATCCACCAATGTTAATAACAGAAAAGGAAGTGTTTTTTGTGAAGTTCCTGAATGTGATTTTTAGATAGTTACGTAGCATAATTGGGTTTTTATTGATTGTTATGTTGTCTTTTTGCTGAACAATTCTCAATATCAATTATCATTTTTTTTAATTTTTTCTCCTGAAATAATTTAAACTTCAAGCTACTCTATCAAAATAATATTAGTAAGTTTTATTAATCTAAAGCCTTTAAAACATTGGCCGGACTTTTACCTGAAGCTCGTAATGATTGTATAAATACCATCAACAATGATCCTGCACCAATGAGGAATAGCGTTTTAAGAAAAACCGAAGTCCCAATATCAATTCTATAATTAAAATTCTGAAGCCAATTGTTGGAAACCCACCAAGCCGAGGGTATCGCTATGATAAAAGCGATCACAAGCATTGCGAGAAAATGCTTTGATAATAGGATGAATGTATCCACATAAGATGAGCCAAGCACTTTTCGAATACTCAATTCTTTTGTTCTCACTTCGATTGTATAGGCCACCAATCCGAACAATCCTATGGTAGAGATAAATATAGAAAGGATAGAAAAGTAAAGGATTATTTTACCTGCACTAACCTCTTTTTGATATTGTGAATTGATCATTTCATCCACGAATGCATATTGAAACGGATATTCCTTTTCATGCTGTTTGAACAACTTCGCCACTTCGTCCGCAAATCTAGCCATGTTGCGTTTTTCCACTCTGCATACCATGGTATAGAAATTCTCTTCTAATGCATGCCTGATTATCAATGGTCCGATGGCATGATGCAAAGGACGGAAATGAAAATTTTTGACTACCGAAATGATCGTTCCCTCTGTGCCCCAAAATTTAACTTTCATTCCAATAGCCTTTTCAACAGTCAGGCCCATGGCTTTGACTGCCTCCTCATTCAGGATATAAGAGGATGAATCGGTGGACATGAAGTTTCTACCAGAAAGAAACTTCACGTTTAACATCGGAAGAAAATCTTCATCAACATTGATCTGGGAGATTGTGATTTCGGTACCCGGTGATTTTCCTGGCCAATCGATATAACTTCCATTGTCAGTATTGACAAGCGTACTGGTCGAACGAGCAGCGGATTTAACAAAGCTTTTGCTGATCAATTCATTTTTGAATGCATTATTATTGTTCACCAATGCGCCACCTAACTTTACGTAAACCAATTCATCTTTATTAAATCCAACATCCTTTGTTTTCATAAAGAATAACTGATCGTACATTACAAGAGTACCCACAATGAGAATCATTGAAATACTAAACTGAGTTGTTACAAGCATTGATCTGAAGCTTCCTCCAACACGATTGGAAATCGTACCTCTTAAAACATTTAATGGCTTAAACGAAGATAAAAGAATGGCTGGGTAAATACCGGATAAAAAGCTTGTAACAGTAACGATGGCAAATATTAACGCCAACAATTGAAATTGAAATTCAGATGAGATAAGATTTTTTCCACTCAATAAATTAAAATACGGTAACAGCACGTCAACCAAGGCCCTCGCTATTAATCCGGACACAAAAACAATAAGAATCGACTCTCCCATGAATTGGATAAAGAGCTGATGTTTGTGAGCGCCTATAACTTTTCGAATACCTACTTCCCTGGCTCTCTTCCTCGCTCGAGCTGTTGAGAGATTGATATAATTAAAGCATGCAACGACTAGAATTATACCACCCACTATAGAAAAAATAATTACATATTGAATCTGTCCATGTTTTCCCCAATCATATCCGGTAATAGGTGACATGTAGATTTGAGTCAAAGGCTGTAACATTAAGTCAAACCCAGCATTTTCGTTGTGTGTTTTTAGTTGCCCCCGTATTGCAGTTTCAAATACCTTTAAATCAACCTCCGGTTTTAGTAAAAGATAAGTATGGTAATTATGACTGCCCCATTGATAACCCCACTTATCATTTTTGACGATGTGCTCGAATGAGAGGAGAAAATCAAACTGAATAGAAGAGTATGAAGGAAGGTCTTCAAGAATTCCCACAACAGTGAATGCCTCGTTGCCATTAAGCATAAAAGTTGCTCCGAGTATATCATGTCTATTTCTCCATTCCGTTCCAAAATATTTAATTGCAGCAGTTTTCGTTAATAATAAATCATACGGATTTTTCAATGCTGTTTTTTGATCCCCTATAATAAGTGGAAAGCTGAACATCTTAAGAAAAGAGTTATCAGCAAAATTGATCTGGTTTTCCTCGAAAATCACATCCTTATATCGAAATGTTCCGCTCCACTTTCCAACCCTTGCCATGTCAAGGATTGCTGATTGGTCTTTCAATAATTCGGGGCCGAGCGGACCTGGAGTAACTACACCTTCCTGACCGCTATCCTGATGCGTGGTGACCCTATAAATATTATCAGCGTTTGTGTGAAAACGATCATATCGAAGCTCATCCCATACATACATTGTTAAAAATGTACTGGCCGTTATTCCAATAACAAGTCCACAAAGGTTAATGATTGAAAATATTGGGGCTCTTAAAATATAGCGAAGAGCAATGGTGAAGTAGTTATGTATCATACGAAATGTTTCGATTAATTTATCAGCATTTATGAATGCACCTCAGGATTCCAATTACCATGCCACTGGGATTTCTATTGAAATAATGAGATTAATTGAATTTGATTAATCACTTTCGAACAATTTAGTCCGGAAGTGATCATATTGACTAATCTTAAACAATAATCTAAATGGTTAAACAAAAACAAATAGTTATTGTTACGAAGCACGTTGTATTATTTGTTTTGACTTTCAAATAGGCAATTCAAATATTAAGGTTTTCTTTATATGGTGACAAAGAACTTTAGAAGCTTAAAGCGAATGATGAGAATATTAAGATAATTAAATTTGATTCTTTAAAATGCCTGCTGACAAACCTATTGACATTCTACGTAATCATATCCTTCAACGCCTCGGCAAGGATGTTGAAAATCTTGACGCTGTTCTGGAGCAATTTGAATTTATACATGTCAAAAGAAACGAACAGCTACTTAGGCAAGGAGACATTTGTAAGTACGTTTATTTTGTGGCAAAAGGATGTTTACAAGTTTATGTTTACGACAATGAATCCAATGAGACCACTCGGGATATTGTTATCGAAGATAATTGGTGCTCTGAGCTCATTAGCTTTGGGAATCAGCAACCCGCTACAGAAAATATTCGGACCGTTGAACATTGCGATCTTCTTGCTATTAACAAAGTAGGATTTCAAAAAATGATGGAGAGTGTTCCCCAGTTTGAGAAGGTGTACCGGCAAATTCTTGAAGCATCTTATGCGAACTCTGTATATCGAATTAATACTTTTGTCTCATTGACCGCGCTGGAAAGGATCAAATGGCTCATGCACTATCGACCCTCTCTAATGACGCGCTTATCCAGCAAACTAATTGCATCTTATCTCGGCATCTCTCAGGAAACTTTCAGTCGATTAAAGGGCAAACTCTAAAACGTTGACATTTGTCAATGTATGGCGATTTTGGATCAACGAATTTTGATTCATTATTAACATTAACCCCCGAAAAATGAAAGACTATTTGCTTTTGTTCCGCAACATAAGCGGAAAAGACAGTTACGTTACCACATCACAAGATATGGCTGAAGATATGCCTGCCTGGCAAAGCTGGATTGGTAATATTGCTCTTCAAGGTAAACTTGTATCAACTCAACCAGTTGAATACAACGGCAAAATTGTAAACAACAATGGAGTTATTGAAGGGCCAGATAAAGGTGGCAACAATCTACTGGTTGCCGGATACCTTATCTGCAAAGCCAGTAGTGATGAAGAAGTTCAAGAATGGAGCAAGACCTGCCCAATTCTGAAATACAAAAACGGAAGTGTTGAAATACGTCCTCTAATTCCGTTTCCCACTAACTCTTAATTTACCATGGACAGAATATTAAACATTGGACGTTGGATATTTCCTTTATCCTTTTTGATGTACGTAGGTCTGCACTTAAGTAAACCCGATGTTGGTGCAGCCTTTGTTCCCGACTACATTCCGTTTCCCTATTTCTGGAATTACTTCACATTAGTTTGCATAGTGGCCTTTATCATTAGTGCCTGTATAGGTAAGTGCGATAAATTAGCATATACGATGATGGCCCTTTATGTAATCTTAATGGCAATGCTTGTACACGTTCCAAGAGCTATGGGTTATGAATTAGGGATTGAAAATATGACCTCAAATCTAGACCGTGAAAAAGAACTTGAAATGGTAAATGTATTTCGCAACATAATGGTCACTGGAGCCCTGTTAGGGTTTGCCAAATTCGTTGCCAAAGATAAAAGAGTAATAGGGTAATTAAGTAAAATCATCTTCAGGAGAAAAACCTAAACATTTCTTCTTGAAGATGATTACTTTGCTCTACTCGCTAAGTGCTTTTTGATCTTCATCATAATTTTATCAGGCGTTACGCGTGGAAGATTTGAAATAAACCAATTGTTGAACCCAACAACTCTCTTGCCTTTCCCATGTAATAATAAATCAACGCCTTGCTTTGCCACCGTTTTTGCATCTACTGGTTTATTTGCTTTGTAGGCATTTGTTTTCCACATAGCTTCCGTGTTGAAAGCCGTATCTACAGGGCCGGGGCATAATGTAGTAACCGTAACACCACTTCCTTGCAGTTCTGCAGCCAGCGTTTCAGAAAATGCAAGTACAAAAGATTTAGTAGCGGAATAGACTGAATAATAGGGAAAGGGGAGAAACGAAAGCAACGAAGCTACGTTCATAATCTTCCCGCTTTTACGCAGCAGCATATCTTGCAAAAACAATTTTGATAGCGTAACCACAGACGAAATATTTAACTCAATCATTCGAAGCTCCATTTCTAAATCGGTGTCAGAAAATTTTCCATAAGCACCTACTCCCGCGTTGTTTACAAGCATGGTTACTTTCAATCCCATTTTTTTTACATCTTCATACAAAGCAATAGATTCGGAATTGTACGACAAATCGTTTTGTATAATGTAAACTTGTATTCCGAATTGCTGCTCAAATAATAGTTTCATCTCCTTGAGCTTATCCAATCGCCTTGCCACCAATACCAAGTCATAATTTTTAGCTGCCAATAGTGTAGCTATTTCTCGGCCAATACCCGATGAAGCCCCTGTTATTAAAATCAATTCTTTCATAATCTTTAGATAGCGTTGTATAATTTTGAGAAGAAATCCTTTATTTTTTTTACCTATTTACTTTCTTGGTTTACAAAAGCAAATATGCGCTATCTTTTATAGAACAGACGTTAACAAATGTTTAGATGTATTAGCGATTATTCTTTTTCAATCGACTTAGATGAACTGGCGAAACTCCTAAATAAGAGGCTATCATGTGTTGCGGCACGCGGTTATGAATGTTAGGAAATACAGTAGCAATGTTTTCGTAGCGCTGACTTGGGGTAAAAGCGTATTGATTTTTGAGTCGATTATCAAAGTAGATGAAATAATATTCAGCAATTAACCGACCCATCTTATCGCCTTCTTTTAGGTTTTTATAACCCCACTCAATAGCTTGTCGCGGCATTACCACAGCAATAGTTTCTTCGATCGCCTGTATGCTGTTATTGGCTGGAGTACGCATCATAAAGCTAGAGTAATCTGCAATGAACTGATTCTCTAGCGAAAAATGTATCGTGTGCTCTTCTCCACTGTGATCTACAATAGTGCTGCGGGTGATGCCCTTCGTAATGAAAAAAATATCGTTGCTAAATTGACCCTGTTTACTCAGCAACTCTTTAGGACTAAAAGTTTTGGTGTAGCAGCCCTTCAACAATCCACTCATTTCAACTCCAGAAATAGTAATCATTTGACGGATGGCTGACTCTAATTGTTGCATAGGCTTGTAACAACATTCCTAATCATTTGTTAACTATAAAAAGGAAGCTTTAATAGTAATTATTTGCTAGAAACAAATCCGAACTCTATTTGAATCTAGCTCCTGAAAAACCAGATAAATATTCGGATGTTTTATAGCTATTTTTATAATCGATCGTACTAATCCATATAAAACTTGAGAATAATTCTTATCATTTTTTGTGTTTCAGGCATTGCAGCTTTTCTGTCCATCGTTACCTATTTTCTTCGCTTTGGTAAACCTGTTAATGCCTAGTTATCGGACTACTACTACTATCACCGATGGAAGAAATGATTTACTCACCAATGAGAGATTGGTTTGAATTGGGCTATCAGGAGACAGCGGGAGGCCTGAATACTTTTACTGTTCTCTCTAAATGAGTATGGCAGAGACCATGATCATGTTTTTTGGAATAGCAAAATACAAACGGTGGATGTGAAAAGTTTTACGGTAGATAAATACCACATACCGAAATAGATGACGTTGTGTATTTAATTCTTTCTTTTCATCCGTATTTACAATTGAGAAAATCACCATGATCTTAAAACTAAAATGACATGATTTTGTTTTGACAGTCTGAGAAAATACAAAAAATCAATCCTTACTATCTGTGGTGTTAGATAGATCATACCCAACAAGCAAAGGCATTGCTATTTGAATTACAATCGGCTATAGAATCACTGATAAAAACTAATAAAGAGTTTTTTACTATTATGGAAACGATGCAAATACTTTATATACCGCGAAGTATGCTTTAGTATTGAGCAAGAAAAATATATTAGATGCCACGAAACAGCAGCTACTTAAAATTTTTTCTATCCACTTTCCAGTTAGGATCTTTGGAAAGTCCGCTTGGATTTCCGGTAAACATTTTGCCGGCCTCTTTATCATTCTTTAATTGCCACTGAAACCATGCTGTGGCAACTTTAGCAAATTCTCCACCATGAGGCTGCCCGTATGTTCCGCCATGTCCGACATCCATATTCGCTACGAAAACAGGAACATGATTAATGTGATTGAAATCATCCATACCATTTGCGTAGGCGATATCTTTTTCTCCACCGAGAAGATAAAGAGTAGGTGTATGTATCTTGGATAACTGATCTTTTGTCAGCGGTGGCATACCTGGCATTCCAGCTCCCGGGTTCCCCAGAATTCCGCTGTTACAAATAACCGTAGTGGTGACGCGCGGATCGGGGGCAGTCTCAAGTGCCTGCAGCCCACCACATGACATGCCACTAACTGCAATTGCGTTACTATCTAACTTGCCAAAATAAGGACTGGCTTTGTCATTGTTTTGAGCGATGGCCCAGTTGATTGCATCCGTCATTTGAGAAGAAGTTGACCGTTCGCGTGAACGTTCACCTTCCTGCGGCATAGGACCAATGGCAATTACTATAAAACCGTAAGAAGCCACTTCAGATAAAAAATTAATATGTTCCCAAGGTGAATTGGAGCAAGCGCCATTGCCCCAGACAATGATCGGAAGTTTACTTTTCTTTGTGGCAGCACTTAAGTCTGACGGTTTAAAAACGGTATGCGTAGGGAGAGAACTTTCTGAGACCATGATGGCTTTAAAAGGACCCGTACCTCCATCCTCTACCAATCTTGATGTGATGTTTGATTTAGGTGTAGTCTCTTGTGCCGATGCCGGATTCATAAAACAAAATCCAGTAACTATTAATAAAAAAAGTAGTGTATACGTTATTTTCATCACCAAATTCATTAGTTGTAATTTATTTTATGTTAACCCTCGATTAATCCCTGAAAAGTTTATTTCACTAAATTTTTAAAAGCTGATCCAAAAATCAAGTATCCAGTATTGCCACCGATCGTGCCCTCATTTTGTCCCCAGAAAAATGGCCAGTCATCGTAATTCTCAAAGTGGTCAGGTTTTCTGAATAATAGACCCGGAGCAACATTGCCGGGTATAAATGAGAAATCCGCCCTGTTATTACCATAGAAAACTGCCTTCGGACGTGTGGCACCGACCGTTGCTACTAACGAATAATTGTGATAGGGATGACAACCAAACAGATAGTTGGTAGTCTTGAACGCGTTGTCAGCGCTGATAATATCTGGAAAATGTTTGCTGGCAAAGCAAATGGTGGTACCAAAGTTCACTACCTCTCCACTACCTGCCCAGTTTCCAAGACCGATGGGTACTCCATACGGATTATCCTTTTCAAGTTTATCGATATACGCTCTATACTTTACAACATATGGCCGGAGCTTTTCTTTGTAAGATGCGTCCATGTGGGGTATGGCATCTAATGCCGTCATAAGGAGGAAAGTAACGTTGCGGTCAAGCGCAGACCATAATAGTTGCTGAAATTTATCAGAGTATTGTTGTTCACCGGTTGAGATATACAGTTGAAGGTTGGTGCCGACATTTGCTGACCTGCGCCAACGCGAGGTATCTTGCGGCTGATTGGCGATTAATTCCGTTGCCTCTTTCAGAAGTCTTTTTGACTGCTGCAACGCCCGCGCAGAAAGATCATCGTTATATCCTTTCAATGCCCGACTTGCTGCAGCAAAGGTAGTTGCCGCACGGAGGTCAAGGCCAGGATTGCGGCTTGTAAATGCCCACATATCATCTTTCACTCCGCTCGATCGGCCATCAGCGGCTTTTTCGTATGGGCCAAGGTTCGGATTATAAGATAGACCGTCCGTTAGTGAGGCTGCGTCACCAAGGTGATGGTAATTGTCAAGAACAGCGTTAGTGAGCGTTTGTGACATGTGGCCGATGGTCTCTGCCTGAGCTACTAGATTCAATGTTCCGTGCTCGATAAACTGTAACACATCTGGCGTCCCATCCGGACGGTGAAGATCAACGTAACGTTGCTTCTGGTCAACAAAAGTCTGATCGCGTAAGGGTTTGAAATATTCCCATGTCTGAACAAAATTTTGAACCACAAAAATGTTCGCTCCTGTCTCGATATCAAAATCTCCAGCATCGAAATAACCACCTACGTTTAAACCGGGTATTAACTCAAGTGCTTTATACTTGGTATCCGTTGTTGGTCCTTGTCCATGAATATCGAAGTGATCTGTGTTTGGTGGTGCCTGTCGATACCCCTCCTTAAATGGTTCGCCATGCCATACCCTGTACCCCTCGTTGACGGTCATGTGATTCATGTGAATTGGAATCCATATATCGCTGGTGGCATCGGTGATATTATCGTAGACGTCATTTTCTATCAGAAAATTGTTTGTTTTAAAATTGCCGTACTGGATATAGTATATGCCAGGGGCTTTTACTGAACTAAAATCGAATTTTACATAATGATATTTAAAATAGTTTCCCCAGGGTACAATTTTGCTATTGAATACTTCAGTAGCATTACCATCGTTACCTATTTTATACAACGAAGCATTTGCAAGTACTTTGTCCTTCTTGTCAAGTTCAATGACCGAAACTTTTTGTTGTGAAGGAAGATAGCCTACTTGTGAGAAACCAATATTTGGTTCTCGTACCCAATCCTTAATAGCATTGGGTTCAATTGTCCAGGTCAAAACCTTTCCTGTTTTTCCTGCGGGAAGTAAACTGCGAACAACAAACCAACCGTTTTGTGCTAGTATCCGGCCATCGAAAAGCATCAGGTCGGCATCAGACGAAGTGATTTTTACCAAGCGTGATGGTTCATCAGGCGCAAGAAGTAAGGTTCGTCCCGTTTCGAGCGGAAGCGGATCGATAAATTTTCCGGTTCCCCTGTCATCGGAAGTATTATATCCCTTGAACTGCTTTGGTTTTTCACTGTTGGGTCTCGTCATGGTGTTACCTACAACATAGCGAGGAAACCGATTGTAACGTCCATCCATCAAATAGGCCTTTGCCCAATATTGCGAGGGTAGAAACTCAAGATTAAATCCGGCCCTTCCTTCAAGAGCCTTTGGAATGGGTTTGTCCAGGTAGACCGATATCTCCACACCCTTACCCTTGGCAGTGACCACTACGCGCGAATCAAAATCGTAATCCTTATACCGTAACGTGGCCTCTATACTTCTTGAAGCCCGGTCTACCTTGCGCATTGGTATTTCCGGAACGAGATCCCACTGCTCGGGAGTGTTGGAAAGCCTGACAGCACCACCCTGCGCTGTTCTGACACCATGATGAATCAATTCTATGCCGGCATTCTTCTCATCGTTAAAACCTCCGGTAAAAAGATTATTGTATACAAGGACATTGACACCTTGCGTCTCGAAATACTCAAGGTCATTGAGTTTCAAATCCTGACTCATGCAATAATTTGATGCCGCTAGTAGCAAAACACCTGATAAAAATTTTAGTCTTTTCATGTTGATAAAAATAATTTCTATTGGCCTGCGCCTTTTGTAACAGTTAAGTGCGTACTTTTTTCAGTAAGCTATTTTTTGGGAGCCTCCCCATATAATTTTAGTGGCGCCTGATTGGAGGTAATTATCCAATTACGCTGCGATTCCACAACAATACTTTCGATAGCCTTAGCATCCGTTCTAACGCAAAAGCCACTTACCTTGGGTTGTACTATTTCAAACGTTCCATCTCCCCGACCTAAGGCATAAACACCAATGCCTGCATCATAAAAGCCTGAGATAGGTTCTTCTGAAAATGAATTGCCTACCGCCAGAAAGTCAAGGTTATTGTCATGGTTCAAATCGCAAACCGTGATACTGTTAAGAGGGCTAACCTGTACACTTGAGGGCAATGAATGCAATGAAAATTTACTCGCTCCAAGATTTTGTATGTAAGACGATTCAAAGCAATCAGCGCGCTTTACAAGCATATCTTTATCACCTAGAAAATGAAGTATTTCTGGCATCTCCATCTTACCATAAAGCGAATAGCTTTTCAGAAGTCTTCGTAAACTTGCAATCTGGTCAGTCATCGTTTCACGATAATGAGCAGGATATTCCTTTCCGTCAATATATCGGGATATAATAGGATCGATGGATCCATTTCCATCAAAATCTTTGGCATAGATAGACACGGGTTCCTTTTCACTTGCCTGCAGTACAGAATTTGTCCCCAGGTTACCCGCGATATAATCCATATCCCCATCGTTATCAAAGTCACCTTCGGCAAGACTGCTCCACCAACCTGTTTTCAATTCAGTAAATTTTGTGAAGCTTCCATTATTATTTTTAAAGAGTGTGATTGGCATCCACTCCCCTGCTACAATTATATCCTTCCACCCATCATTATCGAAATCGGTGAACAATGCACACGTGACCATTCCGACAGACTCTAAGCCAACGCTAATGGATGTAGTAACATCTTCAAATTTTCCTTTACCATCGTTGCGCAAAATATAACTTCTCGGTGCTGAAGGGTACGCCAATGGCATCAGTCTTCCACCGACAAATAAATCAAGATCATTGTCTTTATCAAAGTCAGCCGCGATCACACAGCTACCGCTACTCTCGATTTTTGGCAAGGCAGTGTTATCCAACGTAAACTTACCCTTACCATCATTTTTGTAAAGTCTGTCTTGATAAAGAGAAATATTCTTACCGAACTCACTACTTCCACTTACGCAGTATACGTCCAGATCACCATCATTGTCGGCATCAAATAAATGTATGCCCACGTCTTCTGATGCTTTCGCTGCGAGCGAATCTAAACGAAACTTTGCTCCAGGCTGCTGGTAAAAAATTTTGGCTCGTTGGTGTGCGCTCCCACCAATTACAAAATCATCTAGCCCATCACCATTCAAATCCCCCACCGCAAGGCCGGGACCTTGGTGACCAAATTTATGAGGAAGGGTACGTTGTGAATCTTTGTAGTCAATAAATTCAAGTTCAGGTTGAACAATGGAAGGCAGATCCTTGTATTCTACTAAAAGTGTCTTATCGGGCATTTCAACCTGATGCTGGTCTTTTGCATCCGTCAACGAAATCGTAACAAGAGAATTAGCAGCAACTTGACAAATGGTTTGTGTCTTTTTACCTGGCCATAAGACCACAACTGAATCAATCATTTGAACTGATCCTAATCCAAAGTGCATAATCGGATCTACACTTGAGAGGTATCCACGCTGCAATTGCTGCTCCGCATATTTGACCTCTTTACCGGTATAGACCCAAATCTTTGCACCTACACCCTGTGGGTTACTAAGGTCGCCTTTGAACTTGATGCGAATTGAGTTTGCTTTAATTTTTGATTCCTGGTTGGTTGTATTTTCATACAAAAGTGCCTTTGAGTTAAAGTTGTTTATGATCAGATCAAGGTCTCCATCATTATCGAAATCAGAGTAAGCAGACCCATTTGAATAAGATGGTTCTGTAAATCCCCAGGATTCTGAAACATCTTCAAATTGAAAATCACCCTTGTTACGGAAAAGAAAGTTAGGTTTATATACTCCCGTCAGCTCTTTAAGCGCTTTAGCGGCATGTTCCTTCTTCAATTTATCTGTACCAAACATAGTGACCTCTCTGTTATACATTACAAAGTCCATATCAGTGATATCTTTCAGATAACCATTCGAGATGAAAATATCGCGGAGACCATCGTTGTCAAAATCGGCAATCAGTGGGGACCAACTCCAGTCAGTAGCATAAATACCGCTCTGATATCCGATATCACTGAATGTGTTATTTCCGTTATTGCGCTGAAGTACGTTTCGAATATACTGAGGCTGATACTTCATCTTAAGGCTCTTCATAAAGCGATCATATCCCATTCCTGAGAACATCGTCTTTTGTCTGAGGTTATCGTCAGGCATCATGTCTACTACCACCAGATCATTTAGTCCATCATTGTTAAGGTCGGCCATATCCGTACCCATTCCGTTAAACTCCTGGTGATTCATCCAGGTAGCAATTTCATTTCTAAACGTTCCATCGTGTTGATTCACGTACAAATGATCTGACGAGATAAAATCATTTGCACAGTAGATGTCTGGCCACCCGTCCTGATTGAAATCATTTACGACAATTCCCAGACCCCAGCCTTCATGAATAATGCCAGCACTACGTGATACGTCTATGAAGTAAGTACTTCCGTCAAGCAATGTATCCTGACGATACAATCGATCGACACTTTTTGCTTTTCCATCATCTCGCGCACCGACTGGAGAGTTGCGGGAAATTTTTTCAAGTGAATTGGTGAGCAGATACATATCCAGATCTCCATCTAAATCATAATCAAGAAAAGCGGCTTGCGATGAATAACTGGAATCAGCCAGTCCAAGGCTTTTCGCAAGGTTTTCAAAATGCAAGACTCCTTTTTCATCTGGTCCTTTATTGATGAAGAAAATATTCGGTACACGCTTATCGATATCCGGATGAATCGTTGAAACATATATGTCCATCCACCCATCCTGATTAATATCCACAATAGATACTCCTGTACACCAAACTGATGTCTCTATCCCTGATGAAGTCGTGACGTCCTCAAAAGTCATGTTGTCCTGGTTAAGATAAAGCTGGCAACTGGCCAAATTACCTGCGAAGAAAATATCGGTTAGACCATCGTTGTTAAAATCTGCAACACCTACACCCGCACCATTATACAGGTATTCGAAATTCAGGGCATTCAACGTATCATTCTCCACTAACACATTTGAAAAGTGTATACCTGAATCATCCGGTTCGACCAATTGAAACAGTTTATGATCCTGTCGGCATCCATTGAATAGAAATAAAAGGGCGACAACCGTGGTTAGTGCGAAGATTTTCATTTTTGAAAAAATGTTTGTCACAATAAAATAAGTAATCCCGGAATTGAACATTCCGGGATTATCAAATTAGATGGGGACTATCTTAAATTAATTAGTGTATCCAGGGTTTTGATCGGCTGGAGTAAGGTTAGGGTTAGTATTGAATTCTTCTTGTGGAATTGGGAGGAACTCATATTTACCTTGCTGAAAATAGCTAATGGGGTCTGGGCCCGTGAGCTTTCCATTTGCCCTCCAACGAAGAATATCAATATTTCTGATCTCCTCTCCAGCCAGTTCTATGAATCTTTCGTGTTGAACAGCCTTAAAGATTTCCGCCTTGGTGGACACCGGGAATCCGGCATTATCCATAGCAGCTGTCCCATACGTTGGCATGCTCACGCTGGCACGGTTTCTAATCTGGTTAAGGTAGCCGATAGCATTTGCTGCTGTACCAACTTCGTTCTCGCATTCCGCAAGCAACAACAACACATCGGCATATCTCCAGAGTCTGTAGTTAATACCAACGTTGACGTTGAATCCGCCTGGATCAGTCTTATACATTATTGAATACTTTTTCCATCTGATCTTCACTGGATTTCCCTCGTAAAGAGTCGAATTGTCACCAGCAACAGTTGTTAGTGTTGCGGTTCCGTTGGCATACGTATCACCAGGAAACCAGAAAGAGTCAGTAAGTCTTGGGTCACCATCTTCATATTCAGCGATCAACTTGTCGGATGGAATCAGGTTTGCCCAACCCACTGCCGAATATTCCTGGGAGCGAACCCAACTGTCGGCAGACGAACCGTTACCTGATGCATCCCAGCCATAGCCAGTATCCAAAAATCCAACTTCAAAAACCGACTCGCTGTTATATTCTGCCTCTTCAGTGAAATTGTTAAAGTAATTGTCAACAAGGCTATAAACACCAAGGTTCTTAACTCCCTCAAGGGCAGTTTTTGCTGCTGCGTAGTCTCCTTTGCAAAGATTAAGTTTTCCGGCTAATGTGAGTGCGGCACCTTTCGTTGCGCGTCCCAAGTCAGCAGCTGCGTGAGTGGCTGGCAAAACAAGGCTTGCGGCATTTGCATCTGCAAGGGCAAAATCGAATGTTTCAGTTTGAGTTGACCTTGGCATGGCATCACCGAAAGACGCTGCAGGATGGTCATAAAGCGGAACGCCACCCCACAAAGCACCCAACGTATAATAAGCAAAGCCTCTTAAGAACTTAGCTTCGGCAATATACCTGTCTAATAAAGCTTGATCACCTGCTTCCACGGTTAAAGCCCCTCCATTTGTGATAACAGCATTGGCCCGGTGAACCATGGTGAATAAACCTCTATAAACATCAGTCATCACAGCGTTTGTATAGGTGTGAGCTCCATTCAACAATTGAGCTCTTGGAATCTCCAATTGCCCGCCACCAGCTTTCATTTCATCTGATCTCAGATCATGAATAAAGAAGTATTCTCTTCCTACCAAGCGGTTGCCTTGCAACACCGCATATATCGCATTCACGGAAGTCCCAATCTGATCTAATGTAGTATAGAAAGCATCATCCGTTATCTGATTTGGATTTTTAGTGTCTAACAAATTCTCATTGCATGATGTAAACATCGACACTAAAACAATGGTTAATAATAAAACCTTTTTCATATTTTAATATGGGTTAAAATCCTAATTGTACACCACCTATGAACGTTCTTGGCTGCGGGAACTGCCCATAGTCAACGCCATTCGTGAGCGCATTGTAATTCCGACTACCCACTTCAGGATCGTAGCCTTTGTACTTTGTTACAGTCAACAAATTCTGAGCTGTGAAGTAAATCCTGAACTTCTTGACAGTTCCGTTAGTGAAACTTAAAAGCGAAGCAGGTAAAGAATAACCAATGTTCAGATTCTTGATACGAAGGTATGAACCGTCCTCCAGGAATCGATCGCTTGGTCTGGCATTTGAATTTGGATCACCGGTTACGGCTCTTGGAACATTTGTGTTGGTATTAGTAGGCGTCCAGGCATTCATTACTTCAGTACCCGAATTGAACAACCTTTGCATACCCTCTGTTATTACTCTTGTACCATTATAAATTTTGTTACCATTAACACCTTGAATGAACATCGTCAAATCAAAGCCTTTGTATGTAGCCGCTAGATTTAATCCATAAGTAAACTTCGGTAAAAAGCTTCCCATGTCCTTCATGTTGCCTGTAAACCGGATATCTCCAGGCCGGGTATATTTATTCAAATTTAAAGGATTATTATAACCGGCATCCGTAGTAGAAGATACGTCTACCGTACCATTTGGGAGCAATGGTAGATTTAGATTTGATTGGGTTGGCTTACCATCCGAACCAATAATTTCTCCAACGTTTTGAAAAATCCCATTAGTTTGCTCGAGGTAAAAATGCTGGATGCTGGATCCTGCTACGGTTCTGGTAATATTACCTGCGCCATAATCCTGGCTACCTCCAGCGAACAATGCAGCATTTGCACTATTAAGTTCTTTTATCTCATTTTTGATAATCGAAACATTTCCGGAAGCATTAAAGGTGAAATCGTTCGCTACCATGTTGTAACCGAGCGTTAATTCAACTCCCGAATTTCTCATTTTTGCGATGTTTAACAGGGTACCTTCGTCCAGACCTAATGACCTCGCAGGGTCGGCAGCCAAAATCAATTGATCAGTATCCTTTATGAAATAGTCGGCTGAAAACGTGAGTTTATTGCTAAACATTCCCAGATCAAGCCCGATGTTTTCCATCGTTGAGATTTCCCATCCAAATTGAGCATTCGGTAGTTTTTGATAGAATGATCCTTGGGCAAGAACATTATTAAACGGGTAAAACGAATTTGTTATGATAGGTGAAACATAACTGTATGGATCAGTCGGTCTGGCTCCAACCCTACCATAACTTGCTCTCAATTTAAGATCGCTGATTTGTGTAATACCACGCATGAAATTTTCTTCGCTCACTTTCCAGCCCAAAGATGCTCCAGGGAAATTACCCCATTTATGATCTGGCGCAAATCCTGAAAAACCATCCCTGCGCAATGAAGCACTCAGCAGATATTTTCCTTTGAACTCATAATTCACACGACCGAGGAAGGAAAGCAAATACATTTCCGAGCTTTGATTATCGACAGTCAGATTAGTTCCTCCAGTCAAATTATTTATTGCATTCGTGGTTAGTCGTCCACTGGTATTCAAGAAGTTGTTTTTCTCATCCTGTCTCTCAGCAACGAGAACCGCATTTATAGTATGGTCACCAAATGTTTTATCATACGTCAACTGGTTCGAGTAATAGAGAGAATAATAAGTGTTTCTATTATCTGTTAAATTGTGAGTAAGCCTGCCCTGATAACCACCATCGCTGAAAATTGGATCATTTTGTAAAGCACGATCTTGCGAATAATTTACACCAAAAGTGAACTTATATTTAAGTGCATCAGTAATCTTAAACTGCAGGAATGTATTACTCAGGATGTAAAGATTATGATTTATTCTTTTATCCATCAATGCCAACCGAACCGGGTTTTCAGGGTCGGAACCATCAACAGATGTAGTACCATTATAACCACCAGGATTATTCGGATTGTGGACAGAGATATATGGAACGGAGCGGAGCATATGCATGACCATCGTTCTTCCACCACTTTCCAACTGATTTTGATTGTTGCTTTGCGTAACCTGCAAGTTCTCGCCAATCGTAAATCGGTCGTTGATTTTTGTCTCAACACTAAGCCTTCCATTGTATCGGTCAAAAGAAGTTCCTAACATGATTCCATCTTGTTTGAACCTCCCGAACGATATGTACATCTTAGTCTTTTCGGTTGAACCAGAAACAGAACCCTGAATTTGTGAAATAGGTGCTGCACGGAACATCTCACTTTGCCAATCTGTTTCTGTTTGATCAAACGTTTGGGTTGTCCCTGCATAAATTGGCTGATCCATATTAGCGAATCGCGAAGGCGGGTTGCCTCCTGCATTCGTTGCCAGCGCAGTACCATAATCAAGGTATTGATCGCGTTTTAGCAAATCCAATTGCTTCCAGGCGCTTTGAGTTCCAGTGTAGGCTTCAATATCTACATGCACTTTCTGATCCTTCGATCCGCTTTTGGTGGTAATAATAACGACACCATTAGCAGCACGTGATCCATAGACTGCAGTCGCAGCCGCATCCTTTAAGATTTCAACCGACTCAATATCTTTTGTATCCACACTATTCAGGTTGAAGTTTGGCGCAGGAAAACCGTCTACAACGTAGAGAGGGTCCGAATTTTGCGTGATCGAACCAATTCCGCGTATCCGGACGATTGCGCTTGAACCAGGGCCTCCGTTATTGGTAACAAGAACACCTGGAACACGTCCTTGCAATGCCGCAGAAACGCTGGGAACAGGTAACGCTGAAATTTCTTTTGAACTGACTGAAGAAACCGCTCCAGTCACCGAAGACTTCGTCTGCGTACCGTAACCCACAACTACGACTTCGCTAAGCGTGCTGACATCCGGATCCAAAGAAATATCGATGACAGTTCGTGATCCGACAACGACTTCCTTCGCGGAGTATCCAATAAAACTGAAAACCAGAACAGCATTCTCATCCGGAACAGCAATCTTGAATTTTCCATCCTGGTCAGTAGACGTACCGATTGAAGTACCTTTAACAATTACGTTTGCGCCAGGTATCGGTCTGTTCGTTTCATCCATTACTTGTCCGGATACCGTAATGTCCGCAAGGGATACAGTAGTCCGTTTCGCTGCGCTCAAGCTTAAATTGCAAAGCAGGGCTGCGATTACAAGTACATAATAATTAATCATTTTGTAGTTTTTCCTCATAAAATTAGTGGAGTTGTTTGGTGAATTTGTTTACGTCTTCTTAAGCATAACTACTATGCTTAACTCTTTGATTCACTTAGGTGGAATTCCATTCATACATAGTTATTGGGGGTTAAGTGTATACTAAATATTTTATCTCAAGCTCAACTCAATGTTTACTGTTAAAACAAATTTTAACTACTGTTATACACGCAATCGATGAATTAGTACACCACAGAAGTTATATTCAAGGGTTCATTTCAATCATCCATTATCCTTTAATCATAGTATTACTTGATTCTATTTATACATCACATCATCGCCTTTATATCGCAAATACTCAAACGATGCACTGTTGGTAGTTTCAATTCCAGATGAAGTAGCGTACATGCCAAAAACACATCCTATGAATCCACCGGCTATTTGTGTGCTCAGAAATCTAGCATCAACCTTATCTTTCAGGAGTTTCCAATCATTCGGATTCTGTGCGTAATGGAAACTATACTGATCGCCTTTTGCATCAATGCGTAGCAGAACTTTTTCTGATGTGAGGTTAGCTTGTGTAAGCAATTCCATTGGGTTCCCGTCATTACTGCTTTTAAAAAGTTGCATCACAGAATTTCCCTGATCAACGGATTTGCACAAATAGTAAAAATGATTTTCATCCTGGAAAATGATCAACCCCGCTTTCTCATTGTTAGTCTTTGCAGAAAAGTCTAACGATACTTCTGTAATACAATTCAAATGTTGCTGCCGCTTACCTATGAAAGAAGGGTTGCCCAATTCCATAACCGTTTCGGGTTTTAGTTTAAGGGTTAAACCTTTTGTTTTGCTCAGGCTAAACGAAGTACTATCAACTGTTCTTAAAAATAGAAGCGCAGGATCGAGCTGTTTTTCAAAAGTAAGTGTATACTGAAAGTTGCCACTTTGAGGCTGTGCGTCTTTTTGCTTTACTTCTTTAAAATCAGTCTTGTAGGAATACTGTACTACTTTGTTGTTTGGATCAACGATTGGCCAGCCTTCTTTCCATTCTACCGGAGCTACAAATGTTTCGCGACCAGTATTGTAGTAGTTCCCTTCATACGGTCTTACTGCCAGAAAAATTGCATAGGTTTTTCCATCCGGTCCTTCTACAAATTGTGCATGACCCGTGGAAGTGATCGGATCTTTTCGATCTGCCGGTAAATTCCTTTGTGTTAAAATAGGATTGTTCTCATACGGAACATACGGACCCCAAACAGACTTGCTTCTCAAAACAACCTCCGTGTGGTTTACCGAGGTTCCACCTTCAGCAGCATACAGATAATACCAATCGTTTTTCTTTAAAATGTGTGGGCCTTCAATCCACACCGGTTTCTTGCTAATATCAACACCGCCATTGACCAGTATTTTTTCCTCCCCTACTACCTTCAGTGTGATGGGATCAAATTCATACATGCGAAGTGTTCGATGGCCAGAGTATTCCGACTTGTTATCTGGTGGATCACTGTTATAAATTATGTATGCTTTATCATCATCAAAATATAATGACGGATCGATTCCTCTTACTTCCGGCAAAAAAACTGGATCGCTCCAGGGACCGGCAGGATCTTTTGCTGTTACAACAAAATTTCCACCGCGATCAATGAGTGTACAGGTCACATAAAAAATGCCTTTATGATGTTCAATCGCAGGCGCAAATAAACCTCTGGTCATGCGATGACCCATGAAATTCATCTGCGATGGTCGGCTGATTACATTTCCAATCTGTTTCCAGTTTTTTAAATCCTTGCTTTGGAAAACGGGTATGCCAGGAAAATACGCGAACGTTGAATTGATGAGATAGTAATCACCCTTTACCTGCAACACACTGGGATCGGGATAGAACCCGGTAAGAATTGGGTTAACCAGTGTTGTTTGGGCACAGACAGAATTACTTCCCAAAAGACAAGCGATAATAAAACGTAAAGCAATTCGAACGGTCATAGACGGGAGTAAAATCAGTTAAACATTGCTTGAACCGCTTAAAGCGATCGCAAACGATTTCGCTAAGGTGTGATTTGAAGCCTCAAGAGAGCTATTAAGAATTGAACATTCGATGTTAACTTTGAAACAACCTGCGTTTTTAGCGTTTAAAGGGGAATTTTGAGCGGTACGGATGTACACGGCAGAAAAGTATGATCACTTTTAGAAACCTGACGTCAATCCTGTAGAATTCATATAATAGAGTGGACGCATCGTCTACTGACCAAAATCAAAGCATCTAATTCTTGGGTAGATTATGGAATGAAAAGGCACACTTTGTGTCGGAACTAATCAGTTGCTCTGCAAATTTCCTTCGCTAAGTTAATTGGGCATGAGGGCTGCTAACAGGTTTAGCTTTTAACACCTGGCAACTTTTGCAAATACTCAGCCCCTTAACTTTCCTGAAGGTATTCTGAAGGGGTTTTGTTGTACTCTTCTTTAAAGCAACGTGTGAAATAGGATGATGAATTGAATCCTACTTCAAATGCAATTTCTGACAACGTAAATTTATGAGTGTCCATGAGTTTGATAGCCTGTTTCATGCGCACCATTCGAATGAATTCCACGACTGATTTTCCTGTCAGTCCCTTGATCTTACGGTAAACCTGCATCCGACTCAAGTTAAAAAGATCAGCAACTGAATCAACACTAAGTTGTGTATCCTGCAGATTCTTCAATATATAGTCAATGGCTTTTTGTAAAAAAGCTTCATCCAGTGCATTGCTGGTGACCATGCTTGGCATCAGGTAGACGTCTTGACTGAATCGCGAATACAATTTCTGACGAGACTCAATGATCTGGTGAAGATGAGCCATTAAATATCGAATGTTAAACGGCTTTGATATGTAAACATCAGCACCCGTTTGTATTCCAGTTATTTGATCTTCAATGGTCGATTTTGCGGTGAGAAGAATAAAGGGGATATGACTTGTATTGATATCGCTTTTAATGGTGTTGCAAAATTCAATTCCATCCATGTTGGGCATCATGATATCACTGATAATGAGGTAGGGATTCTTTTCTAATGCAATAGCCAATCCCTCTTTTCCATCTTTCGCTTCCAGAACTGAAAACTCTTTTCGCAATTCCCTGACCAGGTATTCTCGTAATTCATCATTATCCTCCGCAACCAATATTTCAACCTTGCCGGAATCAAGATCAATTTCATTGTCACTGTATCTCAGATCAAGTATACCCGGATGGTTAACTGGTTTCTCGTACACCATTTCGTTTGACGCAAGCATGTTCTCTTTAATTTGAAAAGCAACTGCATCGATTGGAAGAGAAATTGTGAAAATTGTCGATTGATCAGGAACGCTTTCGGCTGTAATATTTCCCTGATGAAGTTCGACAAGCGATTTTGTCAACGACAAACCAATTCCTGTTCCCTGGCTGGCAATCTTCGAAGTTGATTTTGCCTGGTAAAATTTCTCAAAAATCCGAGGAATTTCCTCCATTGATATACCTATTCCGTTGTCAATAATGACCAACTCCAGGCAACGGCATAACGTGCCGTCAGCAATGATGGAGTGATTGGTATTTATTTGCAGATTGATCTTACCCCCGTCAGCCGTAAATTTGAAAGCATTTGAAAGTACATTAAAAAGTATCCGCTCTAGTTTTTCATTATCAAACCAACCCGTTAAAGATTCTATACTTGAACTGACTGAAAAACTTATTTTCCTCTTTACGGCCATTTCATTGAAAGCGGACGATGTTTCGATGATGAATTGAAGAAGGTCACCGTGTTGAACATTCAGCTTCACATTTCCACCTTCCAGTTTAGTGAAATCTGCAAGTTCGTTGACCAGTCGCATCATCCTATTGGCATTCTTATAGGCCGTAAAAATTCGTTCACGCAATTGTCCCGGAGCTTCATTTGTCTCCATCAGACTTTGCAAGGGCATTAATACCAGGCTTAAGGGTGTTCTGAATTCATGCGATACGTTTGTAAAAAATTGTGTTTTTAATTCACTTAATTCATGTTCCTGTTCGCGTGCCAGTTTTTCAAATGTCAGTTGGTTTTTTATTGTCAATCGTTCAATTCTGATTTTCATTAAGGCATAAATGGCAAGACCGATGATCATAATGTAAATACAGAATGCCCACCACGTTTTCCAGAATACTTCGTCAATTGTTATTTCCAGACGAAGCGGAGATTCGCTCCACACTCCTTCACGATTTGCAGCCTTAACCAGAAACACATAGGTTCCGGGATCAATGTTTGTGTAAGTCGCACTATGATTTGTTCCTATGCAATTCCAGTCATTATCAAACCCTTCAAGTTTGTAGCAGTAAGTATATTGAGTGGAGTGATTGTAGTCCAGTGCAACAAAGTCGATCACGAATGAACGCTGCTCATAGGATAGTTCTATGTCTGATGTCAGGCTTATGTGTTTCGATAATGGTGAATCTGTTTTTCCCGGACGAACCGACTGATTATTGATCTTTAGATCAGACAAATAAATAGTTGGTTTTCCTGATTGAGTATGAATACTATCGGGGAAAAAGCAATCGAAACCATTGTTACTGCCGAAGAAAAATTTACCGGACGAACTCATTAACGAGGCATTAGTATAAAAATTATTCGATTTCAATCCATCTTCCACAGCATAATTAATCACTGTGTTGGTAGCTACTTCTAATTTGGACAGCCCCATATTTCCACCCATCCAAATATTGCCATGCCGATCGGTCAAGAGAGACCGAATGGTATTACTTATTAAACCCCTATCGGTGCGATACAGTATAAACTTTGAACTATCCTTGTTCTTCAAGTTTAAACCATTGTCTCCGGTTGCAACCCATAAATTTTTATTTTTGTCTTCACGAATTGCCTGAATCAATGCACCACTAATGCACCCAGGTGTATTATCCGGAACATGCAACGAATAGGCAAAAGAATGATCTCCTTTTCTTTTCAATTCATACAAGCCATACAAAGTCCCCACCCAAAAGATTCCGTCTGAATCTTCCGTCATTGCTGTAATATATCCTGTATTTGGAATATGATGGGGCTGATCATATTCTGTGGCGCTGACGAATTTTTGTTTTTTTGCATCGAAAAAAAACAGACCACTTCCCCAAGTTCCCGCCCACATGACTCCCTTTCGATCTTCGTATAAACAAAACGCCTGATCATTACCAAATCCATCTGAATGAACAGAATAATTAACCACCTGTTGCGTTGTAGGATTTATCCTATAAATTCCTTTTCCTAAGGTACCAAGCCATAATTCACCCTTACGATCGCATAGAATCGATGACACATTTTTGTTGGATAACTTCCGGTTAATTTCAAGAACACTTTGCAACACATGTGTTTTCGAATCGATTTTACCTATACCAATCCCGTAATACGCAATCCAAATATTTCCCTGTGCATCTTCTGCAAAACTTCGGGCTTCAATATCCTTCAGAAAAGATTGTGTTATCCCCTTCTCTCGCGTTTCAAAATTCTTTTTATTAACATCAAGAAGGAACACACCATTATTTAACGTACCGACCCAGATCATGCCAAGGTTATCAACATAAATTGACTCAATGGAATTAGTAGGTAATCGTTTGGCATTGCTTTTTTCATCCATCACTCTACTTACCTTCCTGGCCCTGACATCAACGTAATTGAAGCCCGCGTTTTCTCCGCCCACCAGTAAGTTTCCTTGATGATCAAAACACATTGTCAACACACGACTTGAACTTCCACCGAACTCTTCGCCTGATAAAATCTCCCGATATGTGTAATATCCATTTCTGGGTATCACCTGAGTAATTTGTCCACTCGATGTTACCAACCATATGTTTCCTATCCGGTCGATAATCATGTCGCTGATTTGTTTATCAGCATAATATTCCAGAGAATTTAGCGGCAGTCTTTTTTTGGTGTCAGCATCATACAACAAAAGTCCCCCCTTTGTGGCGCACCAAATAACATCATTATGGAATAGCAACTTGCTTACAAAATTTGCGGAAGGTAAGATGCCTTCCTGGGGAGGATCAATGATATAGCTGAACTCTTGTTTAATAGGATCATACACATTTATTCCACCTTCATGCGTGCCAATCCAAAGGTGACCTTTGGCATCAAAATCAATATCCGTTATGTACCTGTTATTAAGATAGTTTCGATTGCCTGCGATCGAATCAACATTTATAAAATTATCAAGCTCTCTGTCGTAAATACATAAGCCCTGGGCAGTGCCTATCCATAACTTTTTATCCTTACTTTCAACAATGATATTAATTGTGCTGTGCGCTATTGTTGTGTTGTCATCCGGACTATGCATATACCGATAAGCATTAACCCCATCATATCGGATCAGACCATCCGCTGTTCCAAACCACATGTATCCCTTACTATCCTTCTGAAAGCATCTGACATCTGAACTTGAAAGTATCCCTGGACTAATGGGCACAAAGGAGGCGTGCTGAGGTTGAGCATGTACATCGGTCATCCATACAGACATCACAATAAGTGACAGTCCGCACAACACCTTGTTGAATGATGAACACACATGAAGAAGATCCTTTTCAAATACCATTGAGGTAAGAATTCAATCGTTTGATAAGGCTAATTTAAACCTTTATTTCAAATAAGTGTACTCATAACAGTTATTATTAATCTTTAATCTACATACCAAAAGCTCAACGCGCACAGGCGCTTTTATTTGGACATTACTAAGTGAAATCATTTTAAATTATACACAGATCCAGAATCAAAACACCAATAAGGCCTATAACCGACACCATAGTTTCCATAAGGGTCCATGACCGGAATGTATCTTTCATTGATAAACCAAAATATTCTTTGAACATCCAGAACGCGGTATCATTTACATGCGAGAAAAATAAACTTCCTGCTCCTATTGAAAGCACCATCAAATTAGGGTTGACGTTTGTCTGAACAGTAAGCGGATAAATTATTCCGGCTGCGGTTAGACCAGCAATGGTTGCTGAACCAAGACACAGACGTAAGATCGCGGTGATTACCCATGCCAATACCAACGGTGGCATTTGCCAATTACTTAATGCCGCTGCAATTTCTTCGCTTGCTCCACTGTCGATAAAAATTTGTTTCAAAATACCCGCACTTCCGATAATGAGTAAAATCATGGCAATATCTTTCACTGCCTCGGTGTATACCTGCATAATTTCACTCAGACGCTTTCCCCTACTTATGCCTAATGAATACGTGGCGATGATGACCGTTAAACCCATCACCACATTCGGTTCACCTAGAAACTTTAAAACCTCATTAGTGGAATTGTTATCGCCAACTATTTTAGTTACTAAGGCAATACATGCAATGATCAGAACCGGTAACAAAGAAGATATAAGACTATTAACAATACCCGGAAGCTTATCCTCCGGCAACGCATACACTAGGTTTACTTTTCCTTCCGTTGATTTAATATTTTTTAATGTTCTCGAAAAAATAGGACCCGCTATTATAATGGCAGGAAATGCAATGCACAGTCCATAAAAAAAAGTGGTCGCCATATTCGCGTTGAACTGCATCACCAACGCCATGGGTGAAGGATGCGGTGGTAAAAACCCATGCATGACAGAGAGGGATGCCAGCATGGGTAGACCCACATAAACTAAAGGAAGTTTATTGTGATAGGCTACTGAAAATATAATGGGTATTAATAATACAAACCCTACGTTATAATAGAGTGGTATGCCCACAATAAAACCGGTGAACGTCATTGCCCAAACAATGTATTTCGATCCGAAAATATTTTGAAAGACAGCCGCAATTTGTTTTGCGGCACCACTTTCTGCAACCAGTTTGCCCAACATGGCACCTAATACAATGACGATCACTAATGAGCCGAGTGTATCTCCAATACCTTTCGTAACAGAATGCATAATGGTACTGTAGGGAATACCCAACAATAAACCTGCAAGTGTCGATATCAACAAAAAAGCAAGGAAGGGATTAACCTTCGCCCAGGTAATTAAAATTACTAAGCCAATGATGCAGCATAAAATGATAATGAATGTCATGCGACTGGCACAACATTAATGCGAATCACGACTAACCTTCGATCCGGATTTTCCCACGAGGAAATCCAGGTCAGCTCCTTTATCGGCTTGTTGCACGTGCTTCACATATAAATTCACATAGCCACGTTCCGAAACAGGCGCAGGTTTTTTCCATTCACTTCTTCGTCTTTCAAGTTCTTCATCTGATACTTCGAGGTGCAATTTTTTATTATGAACATCCAACTCAATCATGTCCCCATTTTGAACCAATCCCAAATTACCTCCTATTGCAGACTCCGGTGAAACGTGAAGTACTACAGTTCCATACGCAGTACCACTCATTCTTCCATCGGATATTCTCACCATGTCATTGATACCTTTATCGAGGATCTTCTTGGGTAGTGTCATGTTTCCTACCTCTGGCATACCCGGATATCCAACTGGGCCCACACTCTTTAATACCATTACGCACGTTTCGTCAATATCCAGATTAGGATCGTCTACGCGTGAGTGATAGTCTTCAATGTTTTCAAAAACGACAGCACGTCCGCGATGCTGCATCAATGAAGGTGTCGCAGCAGATGGTTTAAGTACTGCTCCATTCAGCGCAAGATTTCCCTTCACCACAACACAACCGCCTTCTTTAATTATGGGACTTTCGTATTCGGAAATCACTTCTTTATTATAGCACGTACCAAAGCCTTCCACATTTTCCTTGTGGGTTTTTCCGGTGACCGTCATCGTGTCCATGTGGAGAACGGATTTCAATTCATTGATGATTACCGGTAAACCACCCGCGTAATAAAAATCTTCCATCAGAAATTTTCCCGATGGCATTAGATTCAGTAAGAGCGGTACTTTGCTTCCAATGGTATCGAAATCCTCCAGGTTAAGATCAACACCAATCCTTCCGGCAATGGCCGTGAGGTGAATGATAAAGTTTGACGAACCACCAACAGCAGCATTTACTTTAATGGCGTTCTCAAATGCTTTACGTGTTAAAATTTTCGAGATGCGTAAATCTTCTTTTACCATTTCGACAATTCTCCTTCCGGAGCGCTGAGCTAAAGCTTTCTTTCTTGAGTCTACAGCAGGGATTGCTGCAGCACCAGATAAACACATTCCCAATGATTCTACCATACACGCCATCGTTGACGCAGTGCCCATCGTCATGCAATGGCCTGGGCTTCGTGACATACAACTCTCAGCATGTTCGTATTCGGCCTGTGTTATCTTACCTGTTTTCAGATCATCCGTAAATTTCCATACATGTGTGCCCGAACCAATATCATGTCCCTGATATTTTCCATTGAGCATCGGACCACCAGGAACAACAATGGTGGGCAGGTCAACACTGGAAGCACCCATCAACGTTGACGGTGTTGTTTTATCACAACCCGTCAACAGCACAACACCATCAATCGGATTTCCACGAATGGATTCTTCGGCATCCATGCTAGCCAGATTTCGGAAGAGCATAGCGGTCGGCTTCAACAACGTCTCCCCTAGCGACATAATTGGAAACTCAACAGGAAAACCACCGGCTTCGTACACACCTCGCTTCACTGATTCAGCTAGATCGCGTAAATGTGCGTTGCACGGTGTAAGTTCAGACCATGTATTACATATGCCAATGACCGGTCGACCATCAAACATATCTTCCGGGAAACCCTGGTTCTTCATCCAGCTTCTGTAGATGAAACCCATTTTATCTTTCTTTCCGAACCACTCTGAGCTGCGATATTTGGCCATTATAATTTTATTTTTTTGAATTGAAAGTTTAATCAATTGTTCTGTTTATAAGTCATCATTATTTCACTCAACTTTATTTTGGGTATGTTGACCGTTCACCAGTCGCCAGACATTGAGTGGATTTTCATTTTTTAATTCTGCAGGTAATAAATCCGAAGGCATTCCCTGGTAACAAACCGGGCGTGTGAAACGATGAATGGAAGCCGTTCCAACGGAAGTACTTCTTCCATCGGTTGTTGCAGGGAATGGACCACCATGCACCATGGCATGACAAACTTCAACACCCGTTGGAAATCCATTAATCACTACACGACCTACTTTCTGTTCTAAAATATCCAGCAAGTCTTTGTGCGCCATCAGGTCCTTATCAGTTCCGTGTACAGTGGCTGTAAGATGTCCACTTAAGTTCTTTGCAAGATTCAAGATTTCTTCTTTTGAAGTAGCTTCTACCACAAGACTTGTTGGCCCGAAGATTTCTTCCGCTAGTTCATGCACTTTTGCGAAAGTACTCGATGTTGTTTTGAATAAGATCGGTTTCGCTCCAAAGTTTTGATTTATTTCATTACCTACAGCAAGAACTTCTATGCCATCAAGACCCGCATGGTGAGCAAGTCCCCTTCCATACGCATTGAAAATTGTTTCTGTCAGCATCACACCACCAGAAGTTTTCCGAAACTCATTTTCTAATTGACTGGTAAATTCTTTTGCTCCCGCAATTTTTTCATGAATAAGGATGCCCGGGTTTGTGCAGAACTGTCCGACACCTAATGTAACAGAAGTTGAAAAACCAGCTGCTATTTTATCACCGCGTTCGCGCATGGCTTCGGGGAGAATAAAAACAGGATTAGTACTTCCCATCTCGGCATAGACCGGAATTGGAACGTCACGATTAACAGCGGCATCAAACAATGCTTTACCTGCTGTGAACGATCCGGTTAACCCAACTGCTTTTACGGCTGGATGTTTTACCAACTGAATACCGACATCTTTACCATCACCATGAAGCAACGAAAAAACACCATCGGGCATGTTAGTCAATTTTGCTGCCTTCTGTATTGCCCTACCTACCAGTTCTCCTGTAGCGGGATGTGCAGAGTGTACTTTCACAATCACTGGACAACCGGCAGCCAATGCAGAAGCAGTATCACCACCTGCTACTGAAAATGCTAGGGGAAAATTGCTGGCTCCGAAAACAACAACAGGCCCTAATCCAATTTCCATATACCGAATGTCTGGTTTGGGAATTGGTGTGCGTGCCGGATCTGCTGTTTCAATCCGTGCGTCAACCCAAGAACCATCGCGTAACAACGTAGCGAATAATTTTAATTGATTTACTGTGCGTCCTCTTTCTCCTTCTATTCTCGCTTTAGGTAAGGCAGTTTCTTCACAACACAAATCAATAAGCTGATCGCCTAATGCATTAATTGCTTCGGCAATGGCCTCCAGGAAAATTGCTTTTTCAATGCCTGATTTTTTTCGGTAAATCTGAAAAGCATTCGCTGCCTGTTCGGCTGCGCGATTCACTTCCTCTGATGTCGCTTTGGTGAATTGATAACTTAATTTTTCACCTGTCGCTGGATTAAATGAATGAAAACTGTCCTTGCCTCCAGCTACCATCTCAAAACCGATAATCTGTTTCCCTTCTATCATAATGCTGTTCTGTATTAAATTCACTCAACTAATGTTATGTTCGTCATTGCGGGTTCTAATGCGGTAGAGGCACATAATGACGAAACAGAGATGCCACTACTGTATAACACGATTGACCAGTGTACCAATCCCTTCTATAGAAATTTGTACATCATCATCTGTATTTAATGTAAACGTATCAGGGGGAACAACACCTGTTCCCGTCATTAAATAGGTGCCGTTTGGAAATGAAATCTCACGAAATAAATATTCAACCAGCTCAGTATGCTTTCGTTTCATTCGATTGATGGATATCTCACCTGAAAAAACGCGTTGACCATTTCGCAGAATAGCAATGCTTATCATCGTGTCCGGATGAATAGGTTCGCCCGGAACATAAAGACACGGCCCGATAGCAGCTGATCCATCGTACGATTTTGCTTGCGGAAGGTAAAGTGGATTCTCACCTTCAATATCGCGCGATGACATATCGTTACCAATGGTATACCCTTCAATGGTTCCGGCAGAGCAAATAAATAATGTAAGTTCCGGCTCAGGAACATTCCATTTTGAATCTTTGCGAATACGCACGGGTTCACCAGAACCTACTGTGCGATACGCGGGTGCCTTAAAAAAAAGTTCAGGTCGCTCGGCTTCGTAAACGCGCGCATAAAAATCTCCTCCTCCAGCGTCTTTCGATTCTTCCATTCGAGCCTCGCGACTTCGCATGTAGGTAACGCCTGATGCCCATACCTCCTGATTACCAATAGGAGGCTTGAGGTTTTTAGACACCTGATCGGCCAGATTAATATCCGGTTTTAAACTAATGATATCCGTTATGATTTGTTTATACAGATGAGTTCGGTTAACAAACTTGTCCCAATTCATTTCCTTCGAAAGAAAATACTGCTCATTGTGCTGAATGATTATTCCCGAGTTTGTTTTAAATATCTTCATCGATGCAGGTTATAAATATTCGTGATGTTAAATTAATGCATTGTCACTGTCGCTTTCAGCGACTGGCTGTTGTATTGTGGCTGCCCACCGCCAACAAAAATTTCAAATTTTCCTGGAAGAATTTGTTTTTCCTTTTTTTTATTGAGCACTGAAAAGTCATTTGGCGAAAGTACAAAATCCAGCGTTGACGATTCCCCGGGTTTTAAATGAATTCTTTTAAATCCCTTCAATGAATGAATAGAACGAGAAAATAATTTGTCGAGATTGGAAAAATACAATTGAGCAACTTCATCACCCGATACTTTACCCGTATTGGTTACTGTCACTGAAACATGAACTGGATCACCGGTTTTAACATCACTATTCACTTTCAGATTTTCATAGGTAAACGATGTGTAACTCAATCCAAATCCAAACGGGTAAAGAGGCTCGCCTTTGAAATACCGATACGTTTGTGAACTCAGTTTATATTCATCAAATGCGGGGAGATCGTTGACTGATTTATAAAATGTTACTGGCAATCTTCCTCCGGGATTGTAGTCACCGAAAAGAACATCTGCAATGGCTTGCCCTGCCGCCTGACCAGGATACCAGGCTTCAATGATGGCGTCTACATTTTTATTTTCCCAGTTAATCGCCAACGCACTTCCATTTAACAAGACGAGTATGACTGGTTTACCCAGTGCCTGAATTTCTTTTATCAATTGTTGTTGTAGTTCCGGCAAATCCAGACGTGTTCGATCACCACCATTGAAACCATCAATCTTGACATCCATCTCCTCTCCTTCCATTCGTGACGTGATACCCATGCACATCACCACTACGTCCGCTTGGCGTGCAATGTCGAGTGCTTGTTTTTTTAATTCAGGTTTAGGAGTGGCCCACACTAATTGCACTTGAGCATCGGCAAAAGACTCAATGGCTTCTACAACAATTTTATATCGCTTACCTGCCTCGAGATTTAAAACATTTGATTTTCGTAATCGAGGATCGCCATATTCATCCCGAAAGTGGTACGTTGTTTTAGCAACAAGACTGTCATTTAGAAAAAGCTTTGTGTTACATGTACTGATGACACCGATCTGATACAAACCTGAACGATCGGGTCTTACCTCTCCCGTCCATCGAACACTAAAGTTATCATCGTCCATGTCCTCACGTGGTGCTTTATCATACCAATTGGCATCGAGGTTTTTCTCAACCGATGAAAACAAGGGTTCACCACGGAGTTCTTTATTATTAAAGTAGGATGCTTTTATTCCTGGTTGATTAGCTACACCAAATAAATTTTCAGCCGGAATAGTGTAGAACATTGGCATGCCCTCTGCTAACTCAGATCCCTGTGCAAACAAAACTTTTGATCTTGCTCCGAGCTTTTCACGAATGCCTCTTAACGGTGTAACAGGATCAGAAGGAACACCATTATAATTTCCAAGGAGCATTAACCATTGATCCGCATTGGGACCAATCACCGCGAGCGTACCAATGTCTTTCTTCAATGGCAGAATACTATTTCTATTTTTTAACAACACAATTGATTTGCGTGCTGCGTCTAGAGCGAGAGATTTGTGCTCCTTGCAATCAACTACCGAATATGGTATTTGAGCATACTTCACTTTCGCAGGAGGATCAAACATTCCCAGTTTAAACCGCGCTATAAAAAGTCGTTTTACAGCCACGTCTATTTCGGCCTCGGTGATCAGCTTTTTATTAACAGCCTCTTTTAGATTGATGTAAACATTTCCACATTCCAGATCTGTCCCTGATTTAACTGCGAGTGCTGCTGCTTCTTCCGGAGTAGAAACAATTTTATGAAACTTGTAAATATCAACGATAGCATCACAATCGGAAACAATGTATCCATTAAATCCCCATTCCTTTCGAAGTACTTCCTGCAAGAGCCTTTCGCTTCCACAACATGCCTCGCCATTGTATCGGTTATAGGCACACATCACAGAATACGGTTTACCTTCTTTGATCGCCATTTCAAATTGCGGTAAATACGTTTCAAGCAAGTCGTTTTCTTCCGTAACGGAGTTAAAGGAATGTCTTCCCTCCTCTGGGCCACTGTGTACAGCAAAGTGTTTTGCTGTCGCGATTGTTTTAAAATATGTACTGTCATCACCTTGCAATCCCTTGATAAACTGCACTGCTAACTTCCCTGTGAGATATGGATCTTCACCGTACGTTTCTTGTCCACGGCCCCAACGCGGATCACGGAAGATGTTGATGTTAGGTGACCACAGCGTGAGACCCTGGTAAAGGAACCGCTTATCCTTTTTGATAAAGTTCGAATGCTTCGCACGTGCTTCATCTGCAATTGCCGTTGATACATTATGGAGTAACTCTTCATCCCAGGTAGCACCTAAACCAATCGCTTGTGGAAATACAGTAGCCAAACCGGCACGGGCTACCCCATGCAAACCTTCAGACCACCAGTTATATTTTGGAATTCCTAATCGTTCAATGGCCGGAGCATCATTCATCATCTGACTGATTTTTTCTTCCAACGTCATTTGACTTACCAAAAGATCCACACGTTCTTCCATGGTCAGCGTGGTGTTTAAAAATGGCAACTCTTCAATTTCGCTTTTCTTGGAACAAGAATCCGTTAAGAGAAATAGTATTACTAGCAGTACAATTGATTTCGATGCTCTGTACATTCGCATGAATACCACTCGGACCGCTACACCATTCAACAAAATCATATCATACATTTAAAACGCCCGGCCTTGCAAGAAACAATTATTGATGAGAGCCTTCTTGCAAATCTTTCAAATTCAGTATTCAGGAACTTCTATTATTGCCCAGCGATGGATTTTACACAAAGGAGTAAATACCGCTGTTGCATAAACTTGAAGTATCGAATTTCTTTGTGGAGAGTTAAGATTTATTGAAATTGCATTATTGTAGTATCTCACCAAAAGAAAAACTGTGCAACAACTGAGCAATTCCCCATTCATTGCATGAACCAGTTTCTACTACAACAAGGGCACAACAGGGAGTTGCAGGCATTTCCACACATCCTTGAATTTGCGTTAAAGAAAAATACCAGTATTCAGTTAAACTCTTTACGTGCAACTACTACTTCCAGCTTAAGAATATACTTCATTCTGGAGGGGAAATTTGACTGGTTCATTGATGACCAGCATTACATTCTTTATCCTGGTGATCTGGCCATTATTCTCCCCAGCCAAATGTTCCATGGTGAAAAAGATATTCTGAACATTGGAACGCTTTCCTGGATACATCTTCAGGTTGAAAAAATTGATGCTAGCGGAATATCGCTCGGCATATGGAGTTACCTCTCAAAAAGTGAAAGTATTACGATCGGTAAAATTTTATCACTGAACAGCTCACCTATTCTGAAATTAAAAGATGCACAAGGTATTCTACATTCACTCCGGGAGGAATTCCTGAACCAGGAAATAGGTTTCACTACGCGGATTAATCAGCTGATCGATGAATTGTTCATCAGTATTGCGCGGCAGTCCACTCGGCAGAATAATTCGCAGCGAGATTTCCCTCAAACTTTCATGAAACTGGAGCAGACCTTGCGTCAAAATTTGTCGCATCAATGGACCGTAGACGAAATGGCCGCCCTTATTGGGCTTGGAACAACAACGTTCACTGAAAAAGTAAAAAATTATACAGGATTCTCTCCGTTGAGTTATTTGATCAACATTCGCATTTCAGAAGCCATTAAGTTATTGAAGCGACAAGATGAGAATGTAACGGACATTGCGCTGAACACCGGGTTTTATTCCTCACAACACTTTTCTACAACCTTTAAAAAGCTGACCGGATATACACCCAGTGAATTCAGAAAAAGAAATGTAATACAGAAATAGAAACATTAAGATATACGATAATGGAATGCATCATCACAATTGAGCTTGGAACAAATGCAGTACGAATTGTTGCGTTTGATTTGAATGGAAATACCATTGGGTTCTCGAAAGGATCATACCCTACTTTTCATACAGAACCCGATTACAGTGAACAGGATCCTGAACAACTGTTCATCACCATGTTGTATGTTCTAAAAAACCTGCTAACTGAAAAGATCCACCCACAGAAGTACAAGGTCGTAAGCATTTGCTTTAGCGCTTCTATGCACAGCGTTCTGGCCATTGATGATCATGGTGTACCATTGGGCAACGCTATCACGTGGGCAGATAACAGAGGAAAAATTGAAGCTCAAGAGCTAAAACAGTCCGGACTCGGCAAGAAGCTTTATATCAACACCGGAACTCCCATTCATCCCATGTCACCTTTGGTGAAAATTACCTGGATGAAAAATCACGACCAGCAACGATTTAAGAAAACGTCTAAATTCCTTTCCATCAAAAGTTATATTATTCAACAACTTACTGGAGAATATTTTATTGACTACAGTCTGGCATCAGCCACAGGGTTGTTGAACATCCATACTATCAAATGGGAGGCTGAAGCACTCACACATGCCGGAATTACTCCTGACAAACTTCCTGACCTGGCACCCGTATTTCACTCACCTGGAAAATTGCGCAAAGAATATCAGAAATCATTAGGACTATCTTCGTCAACAAAATTACTATTGGGTTCAAGTGATGGATGCATGGCGACATTAGGAGCCGGTGTATGGAGTGATGGAAAGGCCACCATCACTATTGAAGACAGTGGCGCTGTTCGTGTGGTTGGTAAAGATGTTTTGCGCGATGAAAAACAACGATTCTTTAACTACCTACTGACCGAAAACTGTTATGTATCAGGAGGACCGACTAACAATGGTGGTGTTGTGTTTGAGTGGTTTGCAAAACAGTTCGGTGATTTCAGAGGCCCGTATGACATTGAATTTACCATGGAGAATCTCGTTATCGAAGCGTCTAAAGTGGCGGTTGGTTCTGATGGATTATTGTTTCTTCCTTACTTGCTTGGAGAGCGTGCGCCTATTTGGAATGCGAACGCCAGAGGTTCTTACTTCGGTCTCAACATCAAACACGAACGACAACATTTTATACGGGCAACCATAGAAGGCATTCTGTATGAAATCTACAGCATAGGTAAAACACTGGAAGAACATCGATCCATTCAAAGTCTTTCCGTAAACGGAAGTTTTGCCTCCATTCCCTTTTGCACGCAAATGATTGCCGACATCTATAACAAGCCTGTAACCATCAGCAAAAATTCGGACAGTGCTTCACTTGGTTCATTTTTAATGAGTGCGACAGACCTCGGGAAATATAAAAATCTCGAGGAAGCTGCCCGTTCTATTGTGCTTACTGATACCTACAAGCCCGAACTCTCACATCACGCATCCTATCAACAATACTTTGATATTTTTTCCAGGCTAACTTCTAAACTTGCCGATGAGTTTGAAGACATTTCAAAACTACAACAGAAGCATTAAAGGTTAGGGAAGGAACTGGTTAATGAACAACTAACCCATAGATCTCATCAATCAAAAAATGGCACACCGGGCATAGCATATTTTTTCATGCCCTCTTCATTGATCTCCACCCCAACACCTGGCTTTTCTGAGAGTGTGATGAATCCATTTTGAATCATTTCACCTTCGAATGTTACAATCTCTTTATACATAGGATTGTTATGAAAATATATCTGCCACTCAAGAATTAAAAAATTAGGAACAGATGCACACACATGACATGACGCCATTGCGCCCAGAAAAGAAGCAACCATGTGTGGAGCAAAGGGTACATAATACAGATTAGCCAGATTGGCAATGCGCTGTCCCTCTCCCAAACCACCGGCTTTTTGAAGATCAGGCATTATGATATCGACTGCGTTCAACTCCAGCAACCTTCTGAATCCATGCGCGAGGTAATGATTCTCACCAGCACAAATGGGAGTAGTTGTCGATTCGGTTATTGCTTTATACGCTTCCGGATTTTCAGCAGGAATAGGTTCCTCAAGCCACATTAGGTTAAAGGGTTCTAATCGTTTAGCAATGGCCTGAGCAGTTGGTGCATCATAGCGACCATGCATGTCAATGCAAATATCAATCATAGGTCCAACAGCCTCACGGGCCGCTGCTACCTGATCCACCATACGTTGTAGTTCTCCCGGGCTCGCTGTCCAATTATACCGGTCATATTTGTTCGGATCATTTAACTGATCCAGATCAAACTTGATAGCATTGAACCCCATCTTTTTTGCTTCGAGTGCGCTGTTGGCAAAATCTTTTGGTGTAGGTAGATTAGATTGATACAAGGCAGTATCACAATACACTCTGATCTTGTCCCGAAACTTTCCTCCAAGTAATTGATACACGGGGACACCCAGTGCTTTTCCAGCAAGATCCCATAATGCCGACTCAACTGCTGACAAGACGGCTATGTACATTCCGGATTGCGCGCCTTGAAAAAATCCTGATCTTCGGATGTCTTCAAACAGTCGGTTTACATTCAACGGGCTTTTTCCCTTCAGGCGCGCACCAAACATTTTTACCAAATGGTACGTACCTGGTACAGCATCCACTCCTTCCCCGCAACCCCATATGTCCTGGTCGGTAAAAATCTTAACAAATAAACTACCTCGGACATAACCACACTTGATCTCGGTTATCTTCAAATCTGATGGAGCGGAATATTTCGGAGCTTTCTGAACCGCAGCTTCGAAACCTGAACCAAATGTTGCTATGGGAGAAAGTGCCGCTCCAGCCGTAATAACTTTTTTGAAGAATGATCTTCTTGATGATGGATTCATAACTGATTATTTTATTACCACGTACGGGATTTTAATAGTTCTTGAATTTGTTCCTTTGGCACAGGCAAATCGTTGATGTGATCGTTCAGCCATTTAGAAAAATCCTTTTCAATTTCGTCTGACCAACGTGTATCAATTTGTCCAGGCGTATATTTCTGCTCACGCAAACGCTGGTGGCCGAACATATCCCGAAGACGGACCACTTCTGATGTCTTTACTACTTTCTCAGCTAAATGTGGCGGAATAAAAATAACTCCTCCATCGCGACCCAGTACAACATCGCCCGGCATAACGGTAGCCATACCAATACGTGTCGGTTGATTAATTCCGATGAGTGTGGTATTGAGTTGCCCATCCGGATTGTTAAGATGGTGCGATGGATGATAGGTTCTGAAAAAAGAAGTAAAGGATCCGATTTCTTTCAATCCCTTGATGTCTCGAATTGCACCGTTGTACACAATGCCATTTCCTGTTTTTGTGAAAATGGAATTGCCGAGGTTATCTCCAATCGTAGGACCGTCTACGTGCGCCCCAAATTGATCGACAACATACACATCGCGTTTTACCAGCATATCAATTGGCCATGAGTTTTGAGACTTTATGCGCTTGTCTTTGTTATGTCCCTTTTCATCAATCACACGCTGAATATCCGGACGACCTGGAACAAACATGGCAGTCAATGCTCGTCCAACTAAAACACTATCTGGATTAATTGTCATCCAGCCATCTTCGTATTGATATTTATAGTTTTCATTTCGTAATACGGCCCAAGCTTCTTCCAGCGTAACGAGCTTCATCCGATTCAGAATCTCATCGGATACTTTGGGTCTGCCATCAGTGAAGCGTTCTCCCTTCCATTCGGGAGTGAGAAAAATTAATTCCTCTTTGGAAATCTGCTGCGCCACCAATGCCGGTTGTTCGCAACAAATAATCAATAAAATCATTAGTATACTTCGTAGTTTCATAGTCTATCTTAATTGTTAAAGCTTGTCATGTGTGTCGAGCTAATCTTATGGTTGAGTGCCCTCCGCTTTGGTTTGCGACCGCCACCACAATGCCAGTGATGAACCCGTTATATTCATCGTTGGTCCGAATACTGCAGACGCAAGGCCAACCGTTGCAACTTTACCCATCGCCAATGCCAACCCCGATGCGAGTCCCGCGTTTTGAAGTCCCACTTCAATGGCGATGGTCCGGCAATCATTTTCGTTCATGCGCAGCAATCTACCAGACCAGTACCCCAGGAAATACCCACTTATGTTGTGAATCAACACCGCCAAAATCAACAATGGACCAACAACCAATAATGCATCGCGTCCTACTGCTGTGATGACGCAAATAATCATGGCAATAGCAATCATTGAAAAGACGGGCATGAATTCATCGAGTAGCTTAAACTTACCGTGCAGGAACCGGTTGAAGATCAGACCTGCCATGATTGGCAGGATAACAATCTGAAAAATATCCATCATCATTTTCCATAAGTCAACATCTACATACTGACCCGCGAGCAACTGCATGAACATGGGAGTAACAAAGGGCGCGATCATTGTAGAGACAGCTGTAAGGGTTACTGATAATGCCAGATTAGCTCTCGCCAGATAGGTCATCACATTTGACGCCAGGCCATTCGGGCAACTACCAACTAAAATAATACCTGCTGAAATTTCATCTGGAAATGAAAATATCCGGGTTATGCCAAAGGCCACCAAAGGCATAATGGTATAGTGGCAAAGCACACCTGCAATGACTCCTTTCGGCATTTGCATAACGCGGGCAAAATCACGAACACTCAAGGTGGTACCCATGCCGAACATCAGTATCTGCATGAGTGGCACAATCAACCTGGAAAGTTTAAAGTCACCAACATAAATAAAGTATTGCGGGTAATACATTGCCAGGCTGACAGCCGCAAAAATGGTGATGGTGAACGCATATCCTTTAAGCAACTCAAACTGCCGAAAGGCAAGCGCAACAAAAACAAAAAATGCCATGAGCATCCACCCTGCATAATGATGTTCCTGAAGCATGGTGATAACAATGTATCCGGTCAAACAGAGTCCGGCAAGTGTGAAAAATAACTTCGGGTAAAATCTCGCCATTCGATTTAAAGTGCTGGTATGAGAATGATTTTTTTTGAGGATGGAAACTAGCTCCACAAGCGATCCCACGACCGATCCTTATCCCACTCGGTTGTTGGTGCGAAGTAGGTAGTGTTCTCCGGATCAAGATGCTTCTTTATGACTTCTTCATTCAGTTCAAATCCTAAACCCGGAGACTCAGGAACGTTCGCAAATCCTTTTTCAATCATCGGGGCTTTGGTTTTCACGAGGCTTGTCCAATAATCAACATCCACCGAATGGTGTTCCAGCGCTACAAAGTTTTGCGTTGCAGCTGCACAATGAACATTGGCCATAAAAGAAATGGGTGTGCCTGCAAAGTGCATCGCCATGGCTACACCTCTTTCTTCAGCATAGTCACCAATTTTTTTGGTTTCCAATAGTCCTCCGGAAGTAGCGAGATCGGGGTGCACCATATCAATGGCGCGAGCGTCAATCAACTTGATAAAGTCTTCCTTCAAATAAATATCTTCACCAGTCAGTGTTGGCGTTTCGATAGCATCGGAAATCAATTTCCAGTGGTCCGTAAATTTCCATGGAATCAAATCTTCCAACCAGGCGAGTCTATACTTTTCTACAGCACGCCCTAACCGAATAGCGTTGTTATGATCAAAATGTCCGTAATGATCAGAAGCTAGTGGAACTTCATACCCGATTTTTTCTCGGACCTTGGCAATTCGTTGTACAAGAATATCCAATCCCTTGTCGGTGATCTGAACCTGTGTGAATGGATGCTCGGTTGCTCCATATGTCATCGGTTCGTTTGTCCACTGGCGACCGATGTCCCAGAAATTACTATTCACGGTTGTTCCAGGAATACCTTTGAGCAATTCTATTCCAAAATCCATTTTCATAAAAGTGAATCCTTCTTCGTCAATGCGCTTTTTTACCAATGCGGTGAACTCCGCTTCGTTTTCACCTTCAGGTGTATCAGCATACAACCGTACCTTGTTCCTGAACTTACCACCCAATAACTGATAGGCTGGTACATTGTACGCTTTACCCGCTAAATCCCACAACGCCATTTCCACAGCACAAACGCCACCACCCTGCCGGGCATGAAAACCAAATTGCTTTATACGTTTGAAAATCATATCGACACTACACGGGTTCATTCCGAGTATCCGGCTTTTCAAAAACATTGCATAACGCCATGATGCACCATCGCGCACTTCGCCATAGCCTGATATACCTTGATTGGTGTCAATGCGAATGATCGGGCAACGACCGTGACCATTCATCACCACAGCATAGCGCATGTCTGTGATCTTCAGATCGGATGGAGCAGAACTTTTATTCACTTTCGATGTAGCCTGTGCCAGGGTGTCTTCAATCGGGCTGAACATAAAACCACCAAGTGCCAGTCCACCCATTCCAGCTTTTTTAAAAAACTCTCTGCGGCTGTTTTCTGGCTGAATATTGTTCGGTAGAATCGGATCTGGTTCTACTAAACCCAGGCGTTTTAGAAATTTATGTGAAGGGGTATTCATGGTTGAAATGTTATAGGTATGAAAAGAGAAATGAGATGTTAAATTCAGATTCTAAATCAGACTTACCAGGTTCGCTTCTTCATAAATTCATCGAGCTCTTGTCTGGTCATGGGGAGCTTATCAGGATTTTGATCAAGCCATTTGAGAAAATCATTTTTGATGGTATCCGTCCATTGCTGATCAATCTCGCCAGGGGTGTACTTCTCCTCACGTAGTCGCTGGTGACCGAACTGATCACGCAGGGCAATGAACTCTGCATTCAATACAACTTCCTCTACAAGATGGGCCGGAATGAAAACAATTCCTCCTTTCTTCGCCAGCACAGCATCACCCGGCAGTACAGTAGCACGACCAATTCGAATCGGCACATTAATTCCACCGAGCATCATCTCCTGAATGTAGGACGGATCGTATCCTTTCATCCATGCATTGAATCCATCAATCTTTTCCAGTCCTTCGATGTCGCGAACAGATCCGTAAAAGATTACACCCGTTTTTGATTTTGCATAGATGGAGTTTCCGAGGTTGTCACCAATCAATGTACCGTCAACAATTTTACCATAACTGTCCGCTACATAAATGTCGCCTGGCTTGAGCATATCAATTGGCCATGAGTTAAAATTGCCACTACGCTTTTCGGATTTACCTTTTTCACGAATGATGTTATCGTAATCCGGGCGTTTCGGTAAGTATTGCACAGTAAGCGCTCTTCCGGCCATTACTTGCTCCGATCGAAGCAACATCCAGTCACCTTCAAATTGGTTGTTATATCCTTTGCCGCGCAAAATTCCCCAGGCTTCTTCGAGTGAAATATTCCGAAGCCGTTTCAACAATGCATCCGGAACGTTAGGCCGTCCATCGGATAACCGATCACCTTTCCACTCTGAAGTGATCGCGACAATTTGCTCTTTGGTGTAGGCTACCTGTTGAGCTGAAGCGCACATGGAAAGGAAAAAGAAAAAAATGAGCACCATTCTTTGCATAGCACATTATGGTTTAGTGTGTAGTTAAGCTACAGAGGTTATCAGAATTTCAGTCGCCACTTGAAACCGAGAAAAGCCGATAAAGAAAATATTGAAAAAGAAAGAGGACAACCATTGGTTGCCCCCTTTACTAACCCAATACGAATATTATAGTGCATCCCACCAAACCCGAGTATCTAATTCATCAGGACCTTGTTCATCAATTGCGGCCTGAACATTTTGAGTGTTTACTAAAATTTCATTCGGTGGATACGGTAGACGTAAGATAAAATCAACTGCCTTACCTGGGAACGGATTTACAGCCAGTTGAGGAAATCCACTCCGTCTGAAATTGGCCCAAGCTTCCTGACCATTAAGGAACGAAGCGATCCAATATTCATAGTTAATCTCCTCTAATTCATTTCCTGCAAAAAGCGGCTCCCTAGTTGACACATAGGTGTCACGATCTCCGGCCGCAACTGCCGATGCGGGATCAAATGCTACTAATTGATCCATATGGGCCCTGATCCCTGCAGTAAAATAATCCTCCACATTTCCGGTATTGATCCATCCACGGAACCTTGCTTCCGCCAGCAGCAGGTTTGTTTGTGCAGCAGTTACAATAAATAAAGGAGAGGTAGGTTTTGCCATTCGTCTGCGATCGAGTTGGCTGTAGGCATACCGTAGTCCCCCTCCTGGCAATGTTGCTCCTGAAATATCGGCTTCACCATCGGTACTACCCATCGGCAATCCAAATTGATCAGCAGGATCAAATGTTCCAACACCAGGAACCTGCCCCGTACCTGAAGTTGCGCCAACATACCGAACAGCAATCGCAGTAAGGCGTGGATCAGCATTGTTCTTCAATGCGTCAACAAATGGCGCTGCCAGATAAAAGTTAGCCGCTTCTGTTGAATTGAGCACGTTGGCAGTACCGTTGCTGTTGTTGCCATCGTGACGAATAACTGCGTTATCCTCATTAAGTAAAATTACGCCTCCGGCAAAAGCCGCAGCTACCGTTGTTTCCGCTGTTGCCTGATCCACTTTACTCAACCGCATTCCTGCGCGCAGCAGTAACGAATAACCAAACTTTTTCCACTTGGCAATATCCCCATTGTAAAGCACATCGGTGTTGGACGCCTTACCTGCATCTAGTCCATCCGATGCACTCTTCAATTCCTGAATAATGCCCTCGTAAACAGCTTGCTGGCTCTGGTAAGCCGGGAAGAAAACTTGATTAACATATCCTCCTCCCCCTTCATCATACGGAATACTTCCATAGGTATCTGATATTACCATAAATGCATTGGCCTGAATGATGTGGGCCTTGTTCGTCAGGTTGCTTAATGCGGGGTCTGCTGACGTCCTGGCAATTACATCTGCTGTGTATCGTATAACATTCCGATAATAATCGCGCCAGTTGCCAATTGAACTATTGGTATTGTTCTTATTAAAATTACCACCCTCAAGCACACCCGTGTTGGGTGATGTCAGTTGCTGAACAATGGCGAGTTCATAGTTTAACTGTGCCGCATTCGGTGAGGAGCTGATGATGGCGTTATTCAATATCAAGCCGGGCTCCAATGAAATAGCTCCTGTTTTACTGGTATTCAATTCATCAAAACCATTGTCGCAAGCGGATATAATCACCAATGCAAACACTAAGGCAATATTATTTACTATCTTTTTCATGATTGGATCAAATTAAAATTTAACATTCAAATTGAAACCCATACTTCGTGTTGTTGGTACAGTGGGAGATTCCAATCCGACCACGTTATCAGAAGTATAACTGAAGTTCTCAGGATCAATATTAGGAACCCATTTTTTCAGCATTAGTACATTATTGGATACAAGACTTAACTTCACATTCTTGACAGGGAATTTCTTCGGAATGAACTTCGTAAAGTCATAGCTAATGTTAATCTGGCGCAGTTTCCAGTACCCTGCGTTGTAAATAACCGGTTCAATCAATCCTGACCCGCGCACAACAGAGTAGTAGTCTTCCGCTTTTGCGCCAGCAGTATTCACATTGCCTGCCTGGTCTACACCAACCCCTACTACAAAGCCAGGGTCGCTTCCATTACCATCCAAAGTACCACCTTCGCGGCCGAACAAGGTATCCTTGTGTAAGCCGTGCCGGTACGCATTAAAGTTGGTTCCTGATAATACTTTTCCACCCAGCTTAAAGTCAATAAGAAAAGAAGCTGTAATACCCTTGAAGGTAACCGCGTTCAGGAAACCTCCTGTCCATTTGGCTAATGCACTACCAAATGCGATAGGCTGTGCTGTGCGAAGAGGAAGTCCATTGGCACCGAAAATCTTTTGGCCATCATCATCTCTTAAATAACCATAGCCGACAATTTGTCCCATTTCTTCTCCAACGATTTGCTGAACCCATCCATTAAACACGTGCTGCCCAACCGTGATGTTAGAGCCAGGCGTATCTGAAAGCAAGCTCAATACTTTGGTTTTGTTATACGCCCCGGTAAACGTGAAGTCCCACTGAAAGGCCGCGGTTTTTACTGGTACTATATTAAGCATCATCTCAATGCCTTTATTCTCACTCTGTCCGCTATTAATTTTAGTAGATGTAAAACCTGATGCATCCGAAATAGTAGCCTCAACAATCTGACGAGTAGTTAGTTTACGGTATACAGCAAGGTCAAGATTTAATCGGTTCTCAAACGTTTTTAATTCAAGCCCAAATTCCGTTTCATCTACAGACATAGGTTTCAGTCTGGCATTGGGAACAATGAGTGGGAAATTTCCAACAGCCTGGCCAAGGAATTGCTGACTGTTTACACCGTAGTAAAGTGCATCTGAGTAAGGTGGCACATCTGAATCACTCCCTACTTCTGCATAGGCTGCCCTGAACTTACCAAAATTCAACCAGTTTGGTTTTGTCTTAAAGGACTGGGAGAAAATGTAACTAGCAGAAATTGAATAGTAAGGAATGGTTCTTTTTTCTTTCCATAATGTTGAGAACCAGTCCTGACGAAATGTACCATTCAAATAAATAATCTCCTTGTAATTTACTTCTGCCATTGCATAGAGAGAATTCACTCCCCTTTCAATCAGGTCATATGTTGGATCTTTTGCCCTGCCATTTTGAACCGTGTATAAATCTTTAACAACAAAGTCAGTTACCTGTACACTGTTTACATCCATTCGTCTGCGCATCTGGTTACCGCCCGCGTTAACACTAACCCCAAAATCATTGAAGCTCTTTATTGCAGTAATCAGGAAATCATAATTGGTTTCTCTGAATCTTCTGGACTCCTGTGTGAACACTCCATTGTAAAATCCGGGAGCGGCTGAAGAAAAAACAGAACTACTGTTAAGGGAAGCTTTTCCTGTTGGAAGGTTGATATAATCATTATCCCTGGACCAGTAATCCTGACCTGCTCTTCCCTGAATGGAAAGCCAGTTTGTTAAATCGTATTTAATGCTAAAGTTACCAAAGAGGCGGTCTCGTCTTACATTCTGCTTAACTTGTTCCAGCACCCAATAAGGGTTAGTACGGTTAGTGAATCTCGAATAATTGTATTCCCCACCACCCGGATTGTATTTATTGTCATCCAATACCTCTAAAGGCATGGTGTTGGCCATCGCGTATAGTGAGGTTGGAATTGAATTGTCCTGATCCGAAACAACCGGAGGATTCTTATTATACTCATGACTGTAATTGATATTTCCGCGAACACTAAGCTTGGAAGAAAGGTCATGTACAAATCCAAGATTGATTGTATTACGAGTAAACTTATTATTAGGAGTTACACCTTTACTTTCAAGGTTAGAAAAGGAAAAGTTAATTCCTCCCTTTTCGCCAGTCGTTGCAATGGAAATGCTGTTCGTTAAATTTTGGCCATTGCGATAAAATTTGTTAAGAATACCCTTTTGTGCTTCATAGGGAACAGTAAGATTATTAAAGAGAATCTGAGTCATTTCCGGTTCAATTTTACGTCCGAAAGACCATTGCCCGCTATTTGGATTGGCTGCAGCATTTGGTGCCGCAGGGCCTCCTCCATATTCTCCCTGCCCATATACATATTGATAATCTGTAAAATCCAGAACTTTCTCGTTTGTATAATTGAGATTATAACTAATACCAAGTCCCTGAGAAACTCCTTTTGATTTGGTAGTGATCATGATGACGCCATCTTTGGCCCTGGATCCATACAGTGCAGCGGCCGTTGCGCCTTTCAGCACCGTCATGGTCTCAATATCATCCGGGTTAATACTGCTCAATCCATCACCACCATCGGTAGAGGCTCCACCTCCTCTGCTTCCAATTGAACCATCTGAACCGAGGTTTCCCTGGTTTGTTCCAAAATTCGTATTGTCAATGGGTACTCCGTTAATAACAATGAGCGGAGCATTCTGACCATTAATGGAAGATTGCCCTCTTATCCGAACCTTGGATGTCCCCCCGGGACCCGTTGCCATTGCGCTAATGTTTACCCCGGCAATTTTACCTTGAAGTGTGTTCAACATATTAGGTGACCTGTTTTCAGTTAATTCCTTACCGTCAACTTTTGATGTTGCATAACCAAGGCTCTTCGCAGACTTCTCAATACCAAGTGCTGTTATTACAACTTCGTCCAGCGACTTCACATCAGGAACAAGCGAAACATTGATGGTTGTCTTTCCATCGATAGGCACTTCCTGTAAAAGATATCCGACAAAGGAAAAAACCAGGATGTTGGCACTTGATGGAACATCAAGGGTGTACATTCCATCGGCATTTGTTACAGTACCAATAGCAGTACCCTTTACAATTACGTTGACACCGGGAAATGTGGTGCCGCTTTCATCAGTAACCTGGCCACTTATTGTTTGTTGCTGAAGAGAGGGTGGATTAATACTGCCACGATCTCCTCCGCCAGAAGCGGTTGCATACTGGCCCACTACTAAAAGGAGTAGTATGCTAGCATAAAATTGAAAGTAGTGTTTTCTCATAGTTACAGGGTTTATTTGAAGTGTGCTCAATACAATTATTGCATAGCACGAATGTAGAAGGGCACATTCTCATAGACTTCCAATAAACTACAGCGATGATTTTTGCACACGATTGCGAAGCTCTTTACTTCGATTGTTGAATTTGTTGCAGGAAAATGCGATTGAAAATCCTACCTTAATAAAGTGTGGATCAGGTCAGACAGAAAAACCCCGGCCCGTATCATTCTCCCCGAATTTTTGGTCTTAATTAATAAAAACCATTTAGAACTAATTTGACTTCGTTATTCGATCGTCAATATGAAAGAAATCAAAGTCAACTATTCCACCAGATGTTTTGGTGGAATAATTAAATAAGCCAAAGCGATATCCGATGAAATGAGGTAATGTATAGCTCATGTGAAGTGGAGAGCCAATCGACTTCCAAGACTTTCCATCCAGGCTGTAGAAGAAATGTGCTATATCTACTTTATCCCTGAAGTTGCACTCTGCTTTGAGATAAACTGTATTCTGCAAGAGTGCAATGCGCTGCATCTCTGCTGGCTTTTCTGATTCAGCGCTGATCATGACGACCGCCCTCACTCCATCTTTAAGTTGAACACCAACTTGACCATACCTCTTCTGTAGCAACACAAGACCTGCAAAGTCGCCTTCTTTCATTTTGGATGCATCGATCAATGTTGATCCTGTACATTCCGGGCCGATTGTCCGTTGTGATAATACATTCTTCACAAGATAGAATGATGTGTCTATCCTACCGGTTGTGATTCTTAAATAACCTTTTCTATCATCTAATGACCAATCTTTGTTGTCTGGATTGTGGTTCCACTGCCATACCAGCGGTAAGGGTCGATCTCCTTTCATGCGGGTAAACTCGTCAGAGGCAACAATCCCTGGAATTAATCCTTTACCCTGTGGAAGATTAAGTTTTTCAGGAACCTTGCCATCAATACCAAGCACCGGCCAGCCATCTTCCCATTTTACGCCAACCAAATATGGAATGCGACCAACTGCACCATAGTCGCGAAATAAATAAGAATACCAGTTACCATCAGGTGTATCAATAAGTCCGCCTTGTGCTACACCTAAATCTTGCAGTGCCACGCGCCCTTCCCACGGGCCAGATATCTTATCGGCACGGTGAATAAGAACTGTACGCATGCCGTCCCGCGGCCACACTATATTAAAGAGATAATATTTGTCCTTTACTTTAAAAAGTTGAGAACCTTCAGCATTCAGCATGATGTTTGATCCTGCCGGAGCACTGGCATTTTCAATCACTACTTGTTCTTCGGTTCCGGGTTTTACACCGGACGCATCAGCATTGAGTTCAACTAACCGGATCTTGCCAGCACCATACACCAGATAAACACGACCATCATCATCGAAGAATAAAGTATGATCGTGATACGATGGTTTAAAAGATGAAACTTTCCATGGACCTTTCTCAATGTCCTTTGTTGAGTAGATGTAAGTCCTACCTGTCGTTTGGGCAAACGTAGTTACATAGTACGTGCCTTTGTGATAGCGAAGACAACTTGCCCATGATCCCCGGCCGTATGTACTCTTTCCATTATCAAGATTAAGGGCATCGACATTCGCTAAGGTATCGTATGCATAGTTCACCAGCTTCCAGTTTACCAGATCATTTGATTTCATGATGGGTACACCCGGATTCATGTGCATGGTGGTACTGCTCATGTAATACGTATTTCCAACACGAATCATGGACATATCCGGAACGTCCGCAAAAATAACAGGGTTGTGTGCCTGCTTATCTTGTGCTGAAGATTGTGCAGTAAACAGGGTAAATACTGCTGCTGTAAATATCAATCTGCTTCCTATACTAGTGAGAAAAAATCTTTGAATACTTTTTTTCATCGAACTCTAACTGAGGTAATAACTCTATTCCATAAATTGCCTGCACTTCCTATCTATTTTTTGAACAGAAGTGGTGCAAGCTGATACAAGCTGCGCCTCCACGTAAGAAACTCATGCGCTGTATTCTCAGAAACAAAAGAGACTGACTTTATTCCCGCTTCATTGAGCGCTATTGCAGCGCTCTTAACAGCGTCAGGTCTTTCGCGACTACCACAGCTCAGGAAAATTAGTTTTACTTTCGATTTGTCCTTGATATCAGCTGGTGCGTAGGTACCTCCGCTTAACAATCCGTAATAGGCGAACACATCCGATTTATTTAAGGTAATCATTTTTGTCTCCATGCCTCCCATGGATAGACCAGCCATAGCCCGATTCAACGGATTGGCAATTGTTCGGAAATTAGCATCGACATACGGAATCAGCTCATCAACGAGTACGGTTTGAAATGGCGTGATGTCGAAATTCTTTAAGCCGCCAAATTTAATTTCATTCGTCATTCCGTACGTCATCACAATAATGAACGGCTTCATCTTACCTTCAGCAATCAAGTTATCCATAATCAGATTGGCATGACCTTGATTACTCCAGGCCGTTTCATCTTCACCCCAGCCATGCTGCAAATACAATACAGGATAACGATCCTTTTGGTTATTATCATAACCGGGCGGTGTATAAACAAATGACCTGCGTGAAGTTTTCGTACTTTTCGATGGAAAAAGAATCTGCACTACATTACCATGCGGAACGTCTTTCAGTGCATAGAAGTCTAGATCATGTGCTGGAATTTCAATACCACTCTCCCACCTTACAGAGCCATAAAAATTCAATGCGCCAGGATCGTTAAATTTTCCACCATCAATCTTTACATTATAGTAATGAAATCCTTCGTCCATGGGCCCAGCTGTGGTACCCATCCACGATCCGTCATCTGCTTTTGTTAGTTTAGTACCGCCTCTTCCTCCTAGTCCCAGGCTCACTCTGACACTATCAGCTGCAGGTGCGATAATCTTAAATCGCGCATACCCTTGTGAGTTGACTTGAGGATACTCCTGCCCCGGCTGATTTAAGGTTGACGGTTTAAAGTCTTCAATGATGGCTGGCCCTGTGGACTGTGAATAACACAATGGACCGGATAAAGTCAATAGTAAGAATAAAAGAATTGAGTGGCCTTTCATGGTTTTTAATTTTTTGGGATTATAAAATGCATTGAAATATTTTAATAGTTGTCAATACGTAATTGAGTAATGGATGAGCGACTTGCTGCAGTGGAATTACTTTGTCTGTCAATCCTTAAAGATCATTGCAGCAAATTGGTTGAGTGATCTTCTCCATGTCTGCCACTCGTGTGATGTGCCTGGAGATTCATAGTAGACATGTTTTATTCCAACTTTTTCAAGAGCCTTGTGAAAGTTATTTACACTATTGTACATTCTCTCTGGCTCTACTGTACCGATGCTCAAATACATCACCTTCACCTTTTTGTTAAAGGAATCAGCATCCGACCAAACACCATCAAAGATTTTTGTAATGTCAGTGGTAGGATCAAGAAAAGCGGCTCCGCTAAATCCTCCTACATATGAGAACTTGTCAAGGTTTGTCATTGTTGTCTGGAACGTCTGAAATCCACCCATAGACAGTCCTGCCATTGCGCGGTGATCGCGATCCGCAATGGTGCGAAAAGTTTTATCGATCATCGGAATGACATCTTTTACTAATACATCCGGGAAAGCGTTGTTTGCCATCATCGCACGGAAGTCTCCTGGTTTAGCTTCGCTTCTGCGTCTTGTGGGATCCACTGCATAACCGCGATCCATGACTATCAACATTGGTTTGGCATTTCCGTCAGCAATAAGATTATCCAAAATGAAATCAACCTTACCCTGAACAGGCCAACCTGTTTCATCTTCGCCTCCTCCATGTTGCAGGTAAAGCACCGGATATTTTTTTGTTACATCATCGTCATATCCTGGTGGGGTATACACAAAAGCCTTTCGCCATGACCCTGTTGTTTGAGAATAGTAATTGACCGACCTGATCTGACCATGCGGTACATTCTTAACGGAATAATAATCTACTCCTGGTTCAGGAATATCGATACCACTGGCCATCCTTCCCATTCCGTAAAACGTCTGACTTGAAGGATCTACAACAGCTACCCCATCCAAAATAAGTGAGTAGTAATGAAAACCAATCACGATCGGATCAGTAGTAACATTCCAATACCCACTGGTGTCTTTCACCAGGTCATACTTTTTACCGAGGTCCATCTGTACGCTTTTTGCATCGGGAGCCTTCACTCTAAACACAACACGATTGTCAGGTAATATTTGAGGATATTGTGCATTGGGAACATTTGTAGATGCCGGATCTCCAATGCCCGTATGATAGCTTGTAAACGTTGAGGGATCAACGAGTTTGAATATCAACTGGGAAAACATGTACAATCCATTCTTCCATACTTTAAAATCATGAACACCGGGTTCTATGTAATAGATGTGTGGAATGTTGTATCGGAATGCATATTCATGTGTACGTTTACTGAAAGCGATCAGTCCATCTTTATCACCACAGGAAATAAAAAGCAGCTTCAATTTCTTTTTTGCATCCTCCGGATTAGGGAACAACTGCTCCGGAGCTTTTGTATTGGGTGCTGAAGAAAACCCTCCTACCCAGGCGAACATGTTAAGGTTTCCCAATCCAAAGTTCAGGGATTGTCCACCTCCCATAGACAGACCTGCTATGGCACGATGCTCTCTGTCCGCGAGAACAGAATAGGTCTTCTCAATGTAAGGAATCAAATCGGTGAGCAAATCTTTTTCGAATGTTGCAAACGCCTGAACGCGTTCCGGTTCAAATACATTTCCACCGGCCCGATCATCTTTCATGGCTCTTCCATTGGGCATTACAACAATCATCGCTGATAGTTTACCTTCCGCGTAGAGGTTATCCAAAATTATCTGAGGTGTGCCACCGTTGAGCCATTCTTTTTTATCTCCTCCAATGCCATGCAATAAGTATAGCACCGGATATTTTTTTCTTTTTGAATACCCTGGAGGTGTATAGATCAACGCCTTCCGGTTAACACCCACGGTTTTTGAATTGTATGTGATGGTGTCGATTTTTCCGTGTGGAATATTTATTCGCATGGAGTCAAAACCCGATGGAGCTTGTTTCACAATGGTCTGGGCATGTAAGCCAGTAAATAGTGTGACCATAATGATCATCAAGAATGCTAGTAGTGTCTTGTATTTTATCATCTTCATTTCAAGTTTTTAAGGTCTATAATTTCTTACTGTCATTCATCTTTGTGGTATCACAACTAGTCTCTGAAAAGTTGTTGTAATGTTTGGGCGAGAAAGCGTTTGCCATTCATCCAGGTGTGTCCACCGGAAACAATTATCGGTTCTACCGTCACCTTTTTCTCTTTGAACATGGCTAGGTTCTGTTTCACACTCTCATATAAAAAATCTTCTGAACCTACACTGATGGTAAACAGTTTCAATTGTTTGTTCATAGCCGCAGCATCCGGTTGCCAGTTGGTAAAGTTTTTTTTGAATTCCTCTGTTGCCGTATACGGGGCATAGGAACACACATACGCAAACTTGTCCGTATTCATTAGTCCGATGTTGAGTGTCTGCCCGCCACCAACAGAGAAACCTGCAATGGCTCTTCCCTTACTATTTTTTACTATAGGATAGTTTGTTTCAATAAACGGAATAATATCGTTGATGACGTCCTTTGTAAAATCAGGCATTGGGCTGGGTCTTACATTTCCGTATGGCATAACAATGATCATATTCTTCGCTTTGCCTTGCGCAATCAGGTTATCTGCAATCAGATTAGCGCGACCCACTTTAGTCCATGTTTCTTCTGTATCAGAACCCCCATGAATCAGATACAGGACTGGATATTTAGTTTTACTATTGACATTAAATCCCGGAGGTGTATATACTAGCAAGGTGCGGGTAGTTCCAAGCGTAGTGGATTTGTAATAGCGGTAACTGATTTTTCCATGCGGCACGTTTTGCAGGGAATGAAGTAAAGGCTTATCACCCGGTACATCCACGATGCTGCGTTTAAATCTCTCGTTTGCAAAGATGTACGTGTTGTTGGGGTCAGCGATTTGTACACTATCAACCCAGAGGCTGTATGGGTAAATATCAGGCGTAACCGGTGAAACGGTAACGCTCCATATTCCTGATGTGTCTTTCGCCATTGCAACCGGTGCAGATAAAAACTCTCCGGTTACCCATATTTTTTTTGCTTTGCGCGAAAAATATCGAAAGGTAATGCTGTTGTCAGCATGCACATCGGGTGAACTGATAGCGGGTGGTCTTTGTGCTGAGGCATTGCCGAAGGCAAGTACCAACAAAGTAAGTAGGCAGAGTAATGGTTTCATCGTAAATGTTGTTTGCTATTTAAAAAGTAATTGTGCAGTCTCAGCCAAGTATACTTTTGTATTCATCCAGGTATGCCCACCGTCCGTTATGAGACTTTTGTGGTTCACATTTTTCGATTTTAGAAAGTCCATAAATTCAATTGTGCCCTTATATAAAAAATCATCTGTGCCAACGCTTATCCAGAGTAACTTGAATTGCTTGTTGGTGTTAGCAGAGTTCTCGTAAATGGGCTTAAAGTTGAGTTCCATTTCCTGTGGCGACAGGTAAGAGCTATAAGCGCAGACCCATGAGAACTTATCGATGTTGTTGAAAGCAGTTCTCAACGTTTGCCCTCCACCTCTCGAGAAACCTCCGATCGCACGATTCTCTTTGCCCACCATCGCACGATAATTTTTTTCAACATGTGGAATAATATTCTTGGTAAGGTCATCCTCAAAGGCTTTGGCTCGGGCAGTTGCATCCGCGCCTTCCCGTGACGTGAGGTCTGCGGGTTTTGGTTGTAAGGTTTGCTCCGCTATTCTTGCTTTTATATTTCCATAGGGCATTACAATGATCATGGGTTTTGCTTTCCCAGCCGCAATTAGATTGTCAAGGATAAGATTGGTGCGACCTACTTTAAACCATGTTTCTTCCGTGTCGGTGGTACCACTGATCAGATAGAAAACCGGATATTTTTTGTTAGCATTCTGATCATAATCCGGAGGCGTATAGACGACCAACGATCCCGTTGTGTTTTCAACGGAAGGATAATACTCGTAGGTAATGGAACCATGGGGTACATCTTTCATGGCGTGAATTAATGCCGGCTCACCCGGAACATCTACAAGACTACCTTTGAAACGTTCATTGGGGAAAAATGAAACATTTGCAGGATCCATTACTGTTACTCCGTCCACTTGAAATGCATACGGATAGATATCCGGTTTAATTGAGTTTACGGTGACGCTCCATATACCAATTGAATCGCGCAACATATCTACTGGCGCTTTTTGAAACTGACCACTCAGCTTAACTTCTTTTGCGAGCGGAGCCAGGTACCGAAACGTAACTGATTTGTCTGGATTAATTTGCGGAGAAATAATAAATGGACCTCGCGGGGGCTGACTAAACGCCAGATTAGAAAAAACCAGCAAAACCAAGAATGTGATATACTTTGTGGTATGGTTTGATACGGTAATCGTTCCTGATTTTTTCTTTATGTTTTGCATTTTCGGGGGTTTAAATTTTAAAACGTTAGCAAATTCCTTATTACATTAAATTCTTGATATCCTTTCGTGATCTCATTATTCTAGTTTGTAGTAAGGCGTTTAGAAGACTGACGGACGATCAATTCGTGTCGAAGTATTATGGTATTCACATTTCCAGCAAATCGCTTATGGATTGTGTTAATCAGGTTGGCCATGGCCACTTCGCCCATTTCATAACCTTTGTATCCAATGGTAGTAAGGTAAGGTTGCACAACCCGTGAAATAGGATCGTTGTTAAAACCAACCACAGCTATTTGTTGTGGCACTTTTATTTCTGCCTTTTTTAATTCGGAAAGGCATGACACCGCAGCCGTATCATTGCATGCAAAAATTCCATCCGGGCGTGGATTCATTTTTAGAATTTGCGCAGCCGCATCTATTCCGGATTGCTGATCAAGAGCACTGGTAATTACGCTTGAAGCGTCATACTCTAATCCCCTTTCGAGAAGCGCCTGGCGATAACCCTTCATCCGATCGGAATAAACATTCGAGTTAAGATTACCAACAAGAATAACAATTCGTTTGCATCCCTGGTCGATGAGATGCGCTGTTGCGTCATACCCTGCTTTCACATTATCTATTACCACATTGCTACACTTTGGATGGTTGACTACACGATCAAAAAAAACGACCGGTATACGTTTAATAAATACCTTATCAAAATGATGCAAGTTTACTGTATCCGCTGCAAGCGATACGAGTAGGCCATCTACCCGGCTGTCGAACATCGTTTGGATCATGGTACCTTCTTTTTTTGAACTTTCCTGAGATTGACTGATGATGAGCATATAACCATGATCATTGGCTACCTTCTCCATACCCGAAATAACAGATGACATAAAGTAGGAACTTATACGTGGAATAATAACGCCAAGGGTATTTGTTTTGGAAGCTCTAAGACTACTCGCAAAAGTATTGCGTTGATATCCCATGGTTTGTGCTACTTCCTGGATTCGCTTTTTTGTATTCTTTCGAATAGCGGCATGATCGTTCAGCCCACGGCTCACAGTTGAGGGAGAAATTTGCAAGGCCTTTGCAATATCGTATATGGTAATCTCTTTGGCATCCATTTCAGTTATTCATTGTTTACGGTTTTGCGGCATTAGCAGAAAATTGAAATGCAATATTTACTTTGTAACAAGCATGTATATATTTCCTTTTTTTGTTGGTAAATCATATACCCTGGTTGAGTCAGTATAAGCTTTCATAATGTTTGAGTCAGGTGATATAATGGGAGACGGAGTTTTCTCTATCTGATAAAATGAATTGCTGTTTAAGCCTACTGCTTTTATCAATTGTCCCTTTTCCTGAAGCGTCAAATCGTTCGGAACGCGCACACGAAGATTACCACCAAGGTTAGATCGGATAACCACCTTCACCAGTTTTTTATTCCTCCATTGCATTTCCATAATTTCGAAACCGCCCTTTGCACAAAGGCCATTTACACTTCCGGAGGACCAAACATCCGGCAAGGCTGGAAGTAAATAAATTGCATCATCTCCCGACTGCATTAGCATCTCAGCAATACCTGAAGTGCAGCCGAAGTTACCATCGATCTGAAATGGTGGATGCGCATCAAAAAGATTATTGTAAGTTCCCCCGCCTCCCACAACAACTCCTACAGGAGTAAGTTGATTCTGAATTAATTTAAATGCATGATTTCCATCAAGAAGTCTGGCCCACCAGTTTACCTTCCAGCCCATACTCCAACCGGTCGATACATCACCTCGTTGTTCAAGCGTATTTCTTGAGGCCACAAATAATTCAGGTGTACGGTAAGGTGATATCTGATTCGAGGGAAACAATCCATACAAATGAGATATATGGCGGTGATGATCATTCGGATCATCCACATCATCAAGCCATTCCTGTAGCTGACTGTGTTGACCAATATGCATTGGCGCCAGTCGACTGCGGAGTTGCTTCAGGGAATCCACAAACGCGTCATCCTTACCAATGATTTCAGCAGCACGGATAGTTGAACTGAAGACGTCAAAAATAATTTGATTGGTCATTGTTGTTCCTGCATCAAGGGAAGAAAGTTGGTGAGCTTGTGGAGCATTTTCAGGAGACATGTCTGGATTGATCACAAGCCATTTATATTTCGGATGCTCTACCAGAAAGTCAGTATAAAAAACAGATGCGCCCTTCAGAATGGAATAAATCGATTGCAAATATTCTTTGTCACCATGGTAGAGATAGTGTTGCCAAAGGTGTTGACTGGTCCACCCACCTCCTGCACTCCAGGCTCCCCAAAATGCACCATCTATTGCGCCCGTTGTGCGCCAGATATCGGTATTGTGATGAGCGGTCCAACCGCGTGCACCGTACATTATTCGCGCAGTTTCCTTACCGGTTTCGGCAAGCTCCTTCACCATTTGAAGAAACGGTTCATGAAGTTCCGAAAGGTTTGTACTTTCTGCTGGCCAGTAATTCATTTCCGCATTAATGTTGATGGTGTACTTGCTATCCCATGGCGGATTCATTTTGTCATTCCAAATACCTTGCAAGTTTGCGGGTTGTCCTCCGGGCTGTGAAGAAGAAATCAACAAGTATCGACCGTATTGAAAATACAATGCCGCAAACGAAGGATCATTGGTCGAACTGAAATTTTTCAAACGCACATCCGTTGGCAACTTTTCCGATTCGGAAGTTCCGAGATCAATTTTTACACGGTTAAAATATTTCTGATATGCTGAAATGTGATCTCGCTGAATTTCTGCAAATGATTTTGTTAATGCCTTATCCAGATAGGATTGGGCTCTTTCGTTTTCATTTCCACTGATGTCGTTATACGTGTTAAAATTTGTAGCAATGGAGATATAGAGCGTAGCGGCATCCGCATTGTAAACCGTGACGATTGAATCCCCTGACGAAATTGTACCACCCTCCGTTTTGATGGCTACCCGTGCGTTGAAATGAATTTTTCCCTCTACTCCTTCATGATCGGAAGTAGCGCTGTTAATAGTCAATTCGTTTTTCGGAGTCGTTTGTATTTTACCTTCTGAATGTGGTGTTGACAATGACGTCTTAAAAGAGATGCTCTTCGGCTTATTCGCGGTCAGACGAACTACGATCACACGATCTGGCAATGATGCGAGTACTTCGCGTGAATAGGTAACGTTACCAATGGTGTAAGTCGTTTTGGTTACGGCTCGTTCGATATCCAGTTCCCTGTAATAATTTTCGTAGCGCTCATGACCCGGAAAAGTCAGCAACAGATTTCCTACGGGTTGAAACTTTTGTCCATGCGAACCTTTCGAAATAATTACTTTATTGGCCAGTTGCTCTGCTTCTTTTTGTTTTCCATCCCAGATTAGTTGTCGTAATTCCGGCAGTGCTTGTAGCGCGGCAGGGTTATCATTACGATGAGGGCCTCCGCTCCAAACAGTGTGTTCGTTTAGTTGAATCGTTTCTTGTTCAACATTTCCAAACACCATTGCCCCAAGTCTTCCATTTCCGATTGGAAGAGCGTTCTCCCATGTTTTTCCCGCAGCACTGGTGTACCATAACTTCAGGCTCTTATTTTGCTGTGAAAAGCACTCGGTACATAGCATTAAAAAGAACAAGAAGAAAACTCTATTTATATTCTTATTCATCTTTTTTTTCCACGTTGTTTGAATAGGCAGAAATGGTGTGGATTGTACCGTCCGAATCATACGTCAATTCAGTGACCTTTACATTGCGAAGATGAGTTTTGCCAGAAAGCTGCACATCATGATAAAACAAATAAGACTTTCCGTTGAGCTCAACGATTGAATGATGATTTGTCCAACCCTTTACCGGGTTAAGGATAATTCCTTTATAGGTAAAAGGGCCATAAGGTGAATCACCAACAGCATAACATATGTTATGCGTATCCCCTGTTGAGTATGAGAAGTAATACTTTCCGTTATACTTATGCATCCATGCAGCCTCAAAAAAACGTTTGTCATTCTGCTTCTCGGTGAATGCCTTACCGTTCTCATCAACAAGTTTAATTTCATTGACTCCTTCAGCAAAGCTTTTCATGTCTTTCGATAATTTTACAATGCGAGGAAGCACTGCTGCTTCGTCAGGCTTTCGAAGAGTAGCCTTGGCATCATACTGATTTTTATTCCAGCGCTGAAGTTGCCCACCCCAGATACCACCGAAATACATGTAAAAGGTTCCGTCATCATCTCTGAACACGCAAGGATCAATACTGTAACTACCTTTCATTGGATTCTTTTCGGCAACAAAAGGCCCCTCTGGTTTTTTACTGGTGGCAACACCTATTCTGAAAACTCCATCCTTATCTTTTGCAGGAAAATATAAATAGTAGGTATTGTTATTAAATGCTGCATCAGGCGCCCAGAGTTGACGACTGGCCCACGGAATATTATTTATATCAATCGCGATTCCATGGTCTGTAACATTTGATCCGATATCATCCATCGAAAAGACGTGATAGTCTTTCATGTCGAAATGCCCACCTTCATCATCCTCAGTTTTATTGCTTTCAATATCGTGGGAGGGATAGATGTATAACTTCCCGTTAAATACATGAGCAGAGGGGTCTGCGGTATAAAGATGGCTAACCAGTGGTGGAGATATGGGTTGTTGTCCGTAACCTGTCACTAACACCGAAACAAACAAAACTGAAAACACTATTACCTTTCGCATGAATTTAAAAATATATAGATGAATGAATACTCTAGGTGAATGAAAGACATAACCCAACGAGCATTCCAGGGACGGCTCGCTATCGCTGGAGCATCGATTCAGGCTAAGCAGAAGGAATGCAAACGATTTCACTAATGTCCTGTTTGCCTACTTAAAGAGTCTTTCAAAAAATGAACGTTCTCTTGCACTTTTGAAACAAATGCTTTTTTTACCTCAAATGTGGGTTTTATACCTGATTTGATTTCACTTATAGGTTATGATGTAACCTTTGTTTGTAAGACCGAAACTCAAGACCTTTACATTTAGCCCATTTTTCATTGAAAGTGTCAGCTGAACAAAAATGATCGGCAAGGTCAAGGAGAAAGACATTTACTTTCTCCATACATCTACTCACAGAACAAGTTATATACCGCAAGAAACTGGAACCCGTTTTATTTAATCGCGCTGCGCTCAGCACCATAAGTTTGAAACTTCATGAACCATTAACTCAACACCAGGATTTATTCATGCCAAATTTTTCAGTTGAGTTTATTGAATGAAAATAGAATTAAAACTTCTAATTCTGGTATGATGAACTTAACACAAATCGGATTTCAATTAAAAAGATACTATCCGAATGCTCTTGGGAGTAATGAATACCTCATCCTTTTCGAAATTTTTCATCATTTTCCCATTTATTTAAGACAAGTGAATCGAATCGATGGAGCTGTTTTATAATCGAAAAGAACTCCAATTCGCTGCACTTTAATAACAAGGAATGCCATATTTAGAGCATTTATATAATGATGCACAAATGTCCCCCATGAATTGTTCAAATGACCCCTCCTATACTTTTACAAAGTGGAATGACCTTGACAACAATACACTATGTTTAAAGGTTGATTATCAACTACTTTTGATAATCTAGAAAAGCTTCTATGCGCGGTTTACGATTTATATTCTTCATACTTTTTTTCATTTCGCTTGAATCGGCTCTTGCTCAATTCCAACCCAAAAAGAATCTAATAAAGCACTATAGTGTAAAAGACGGACTGTCCCAAAGTGTAGTAAACAGCATTACACAAGACAACCAATCGCTAATGTGGTTTGCCACCGAGGATGGTTTAAATCGTTTTGACGGATATACCTTCAAGACCTTCCGCTATGACCCCGATAACGAAACCAGCATTGCTGATAATTTTGTTCAAAGCATTTTTAAGGATACCGATGGAACATTGTGGATCTCGTCAAGAAAAGGTTTGTTGCAATTCGATTCCAATAAGGAAACCTTCACATTGTACAAGGTTGATTTCAAAGGTAATTCAAATTACTCTTACAACGATGTAAGTTTCATCACCGAAGGCCATTCCGGAAACCTCTGGATATCCTTGTACGGTTCTGGCTTCGCCTCTTTTAATAAAGAAACAAAAGCATTTAGCACTTACACTCCCGAGACACTTCCAGGGCTAAGTAACGAAAAAACCGTTGCCTTGCTGGAAGATAAGTTCGGATTATTATGGGTGGGCACGCAGGAAGGAGGCGTCAATGTTTTCCAGGTTAGTAAAGGCAAGGTGATTAAGAAGGTAACCAATCTTGCAGGGTTTAATGAATTTTCTTCTGTTAATGTTCATTGCTTTGCTGAAGATAAGTATGGTAACATCTGGATCGGTACAGCGCAAGGGCTGGTGGTTTACCTACGAAGTGAGAACCGCTTTTTTGCTTTTAATGATCCCTCATTTTCAATAGCAAAAGTAAGTGTGATGTCATTGCTTACGGATACCAATGAAAATCTGTGGATCGGTTCTGTTGGAATGGGGTTGTACCAGCTTGATCTCCGCCTCTTCAACACCCATGCCGTAAACGATTTTATCTTCGTTCGGATAAAAAGCCTGAAAGACTATGATCTCTCCAAACGCACCATTCAATTTTTTTACGAAGACAAAGACAAGAATGTCTGGATTGGTGCGTATGGCGATGGCATTTATCTGGTGAGTAGTGCAAAGGAGAGTTTTGTAAAACTTCAAAAACCCCTCTATGAAAATTCAGCTGTAAGCTTTGTTCCATACTATGGTATGTGCCATGATCAGGATGGGAACCTGTGGTTGGGAACAGATGGCAATGGCATCTATAAATCAGATTTAAACGGACAAGTCCTTGAACATTATGTAGCTGAAAAAACAAATGGGAGATTAAAGGATAACGCTATCCTCTCTGCCCTGAAGGACCACAAAGGACGACTTTGGTTTGGAAGTTATTCTCATGGTTTATTTCGGTATAATGCTGCGTCAAACTCCTTTGTAAATTATCATTACAAGAACGATACGAGACCGGGTGGAAATGATGTGCGCGTAATCTTCGAAGATTCAAAGAATAATATCTGGGTTGGTACCAATCGAGGAGGTCTCTGCATTTTAAATGAAGACGATAACACATACGAAAATCCTGTGCACTTCAATTATGCACTACTCTACGGAGATGTTCGCTCGATCAGTGAAGATAAAGATGGAAATCTCTGGATAGGATTTTACGGTGATGGACTTTACTCCTACAATCATGAGCATAAACAATGGAAGCATAATTTGAATGATTTGAAGAGCGATATTGTCTTCGCTGTGAAAACCGATCGGAACAACAATGTGTGGATGGGAACAGGCGGTGGTGGTTTATCCGTTTTTAATCCAAAAGAAAACAAATTCAAGCGCTATACAGAAAAAGATGGACTGTCTAACAACACCATCTATGCTATTGCAATTGATAACAATGAAAATATATGGATCAGCTCCAATGCTGGTATATCTGAATTTGATGTTAGCAAAAACAAATTCACAAACTACAATACTTCAGATGGTTTACAGGAAGGTCAATATAATCCTGGCTCAGCGCTTTTTAATGAAGTTGGCGGATATATGTGTTTTGGAGGAACACTTGGCTATACTATTTTCTATCCCGATCAGCTCAAAACAATATTAAAGAAGCCCCAGGTTATGCTTTCTGGACTTTCTTTATTCAATAAGCCAATAAAGATCAACGAAAACGTAGAGGGTAATGTCATATTAAATCAGGCATTGAGTCGCACAAAAGAAATTACACTTGAACACGATCAGAATGTTCTCACGTTTGAGTTTGTAGGCCTAAACTACAGCTACCCCGAGAAAAACAAATATGCTTACAAATTAGAAAACTTAGATGATGATTGGAACTTTGTGGGCAACCAGCGTACGGCCACATACCGATATCTGAAACCAGGTGACTATATATTTAAGGTCAAAGCTTCTAACATTGAGAATAGCTGGAGTAACGACTTTGCACAGGTCTCAATAAAAATAAAATCACCGCTCTGGCAAACACCTCTTGCATACATTACTTACACTGTTGGTATTGCTATCATTTCATTCTTCATTTACTCCTTGCGCAAGAAACAGATCGTACTCAGAAAAAGATTAAAGATTGAAAAGAGCCAGCGTAAATATGAGCGACAACTTGTTCAACAAAAGTTATCCTTCTTTACAGAAATATCACACGAGTTTAAGACACCCCTGACACTCATGATCGGCCCTCTTGAAGAAATGCTGGCAAAAGAAACCAGCACGACCCCTATGGGACGAAAATTGAGAATGGTGAATCGCAATGCCCACAAATTATTGAGCCTTATCAACAAGCTGTTGGACTATAGAAAAGTAGAGAGTGGCAATGTACTTCTAAAGGTGAGTGAAGATAACCTTGTGGCGTTCACCGAAGAGATCTTTATCACCTTCAAAGAACTGGCAAACCATAAGAATATAAACTTTCATTTTCATGCCGAGCATGCAACCATTATGACCTGGTTTGACAAAGAGAAATTAGAAATGGTACTCAATAATCTCATTTCAAATTCATTCAAATACATCGGAAAGGGTAATGAAATCAGTGTTTCGATATCAAAGCAGGTAACGGATAAACATCCTCAGGGAAGAGCCGTCATCAGGATCAAAGACAATGGCATAGGCATTCCGAAAAAACATCTCGGAAATATTTTTGACTGGTTTAACAGGGGTGAGAACTCCGGAACCATGAGTTCTGGCATTGGCTTGTCGCTCGCAAAAAAACTCGTGCACCTGCATCGCGGAGAAATTTTCGTTGAAAGTTTCGAATCGCAAGGATCTACCTTCAGTATTAAGTTACTCCTGGGCAAAGATCATTTCCGTGCCGAGGAAATTATACCCATTGCTGAGATTGATAAGAGTAGTCTGGAAATTGATAATCACGAAAAAAGTACTCCTCATGAAATGGAAGATGACCTGTCTTCAAGAAAAGGATTGAAGAGTCTGCTGATCGTAGAGGATGATGAAGAAATTCGTGGATTCTTAAAAGAATACTTTGAAAAGGACTATCGAATATTTGAGGCGTCCAATGGAGTCGAAGGAAGTGAATCGGCTTTGGCACATCATCCTGATCTGATCATTACAGATGTGATGATGCCTGAAATGGATGGTATCAATTTCTGCAAGCTGCTCAAAAGCAGCATGCGCACGAGCCATATTCCCGTCATTATGCTCACGGCCAAATCAAGTCTTTCGCATCATAAAGATGGAATAGAAACAGGGGCTGATGCTTACATTACTAAACCCTTCAGTCCGGAGTTATTGGGAATAACCATTCAAAATCTCTTGCAATCTCGCGAAATTCTGATGCGATTCTATAGGAATCTTTTTACACCTGGTGTTGAAAAAACCGCTGCGCAAGGACATAACGCAATAGACGAGAAGTTTTTGCACTCTATATATGAGATGCTAATGGCGAATATTGATAAATCTGACTTTAATATAAACGAGCTATGTGATGTGCTCAATATGAGCCGATCTTTGGTGTATAAAAAGGTAAAAATGCTTACGGGCCTCTCCCCTGTTGAATACATTCGGTCCCTGCGAATGCAAGAAGCTGCAAAACTTTTGAAGACCAAGAACTACAAGGTTTTTGAAGTGGTCTATATGGTTGGGTTCTCCGACCTCAAATATTTCCGTCAATGCTTTACCAAAGAGTTTGGACATTCGCCTTCTGACTTTATCAAGAATACCGAAACAACCAACGGTTAATCTTTCCTTAAAATTTGAATAATTAATAGCCCATTTCGACCCGTCCAGGCCCGAATGCTCATATACACCCTACTATTTAACAATTAGCACCCCCTTCCCGAAAACGTTTTAGATGAGTTTTGGCAACGTTTGTTCTGCATAAACCTTTTAACCAACCGGTTTTAAGCTAAAGGCGGGCAAGCCAAAATTTTTACTAAAACCAAACAACACTTATGCTAAAGTATTTACTAACAAAGTTTAATCGGAAGGCCATCGGTTTAATGACCGTGGCTTTGTTGCTGAGTAGCAGTGTGCTTCTGGCACAGTCAGAAAACACGGTTCAGGGTAAAGTTCTTTCAAAGGATGATGGACAGCCTTTACCCGGAGTGAATGTCATTTTTAAAGGTACAACCATTGGAACCACAACGGATGGCAATGGTGAATTCAAACTTGCCGTTCCAGGTAAAGATGCTGTGCTTATTTTTTCCTTTATCGGTTTTGTAACCCAGGAAGTTAGTGTTGGCAATCAAACAACGCTCGATATTCAGTTGGTAGCTGATATTGCAACGCTCTCTGAAGTTGTTGTTGTTGGATACGGTGAACAAAAGATGGAAACATTAACCGGATCAGTTTCACAAGTTAAGGGTGCAGATTTAATAAAGAGTCCTCAACCCAATGTGTCGAATTCGTTGGCTGGTCGCTTTTCTGGAATCATTGCAAATAATCGTGGTGGCGAACCAGGTTATGATGGAAGCAGCTACACCATTCGCGGACTTGCAACAACCGGTAATAACGATGTGTTAGTTGTAGTCGATGGTATTCCCGGACAGCTCGGTGGTTTGGAAAGACTTAACCCGAATGACATTGAAAGTATTTCTGTTCTGAAAGACGCATCGGCAGCAGTATACGGAAGTCGCGCAGCAAACGGTGTTATTCTCGTTACAACAAAAAGAGGTAAAATCGGAAAGCCAACGGTTTCGTATAGTTTTAACCAGGGATTTTCAAGCCCTACGCGTTTGCCGGATATGGCAGACGCTCCAACCTATGCTACCATACAGAATGAGATCGACTATTATAACAATAAGGGTGGTGGAATGAACCAGCACTATTCAGACGCAGAAATTCAGAAATTCAAAGATGGTTCTGACCCACTCAATTATCCCAATACCAATTGGGCATCGGAAACTCTAAAGAAGGTGACACTACAAAGCCAGCATAATCTTTCCATTAATGGTGGCTCTGAAAACATTAGATACTACGTATCGCTTGGGAAAATTTCTCAGGACGGTTTATATAAAGATGGCGCTACAAAGTATAATCAATTCAATTTCAGATCGAATATCGATGCTGACATCACGAAGAATTTTAAGATCGGACTTTCGCTTGCCGGTAGACAGGAAGATCGGAAATATCCAATCTATGGTGCCGGTGATGTTTTCAGAGCAATCTACAGAGCATACCCAACTGTTGCAGCTACCTATCCTAACGGACTGCCTACAACGGGTATCGAAAATTATAATCCAACTGTGATGACTACCTCAACGGGAGGAACAAATGTCAACCCTACTCAGGTATTCAATGGCATTTTAAGGGCAAGCTATGCATTCGACAAATTAAAAGGATTCTCTATTGATGGATTTTATGCCGTTGATAAAACCTGGAACTTCTCAAAAGCATTTGCTATGCCTTACAAACTATACAACTATAACAGCGCAGACGATACCTATACGGCAGTGCTCACGGGAGGTTCTGCTGGAGCAGCAAAGCTCACCGAATCGCATGAAAATAATACCATGATTACAGAAAACTTAAAGCTGAATTATGAAAAACAAATGGGTAATCACCACATCAATGCTTTCGTAGCATATGAGCAAAGTAAAAGACATACGGAAACGTTTGGTGCATCAAGAATAAATTTCCCTACGGTTGAAACGCCAGAGTTATCACAAGGTGGATCGGCTTCTACTGATAAAGACAACTGGGGAAGCAGCTACAACTATGCGAGAAGAAGTTTTATTGGTCGAGGCACTTACAACTACAAGGAAAAATACCTTGCTGAAGTACAGATGCGTGTTGACGGCTCTTCAACTTTTCCAAAAGGAAACCAATACGGTTATTTCCCTGCTGTATCTGCAGGGTGGAGAATTTCAGAAGAAGGCTGGTTTGACAATGTAACTGTTATTGATGATCTGAAAATAAGAGCTTCGTATGGAACATTAGGGAATGACAATGTAGGTCAATTCCAATATTTCAATAATTACTCATTAAGCAATTCTACATATACCCTGGGAAGCGACAAACATCCGGGTATTGATTTAATAAAACTGGCCAATCCAAACATTACCTGGGAGATTTCCCGCAAAACGGATATCGGTATAAATGCAAGCTTCCTCAAGAACTTCACTTTGGAACTCATTTATTTCAAACAACAACGAAGTGATATCCTTGCATCTAGAAATGCTTCCATCCCTGGCATTTCAGGAATTGTGAACCCGTACGGATCGGATCCTTTAGTACCAAGTGAAAACATTGGTAAAGTAAACAGCAACGGTATCGAAACCACTGTAGGGTATAAACATCAAGGTGACTTCTGGTATGGCATTTCAGCAAACATGACGTATGCGAAAAGTGAGATAAAGTTTATCGATGAGGCTCCCTCTTTGTTAGATTATCAGCGCCAGACCGGTGGTCCTTTGAATACTTATTTACTGTACCAATCTATTGGAATATTCAGAACACAAGATGATCTTGATTCACACCCTCATCTTGCGAATGCACAATTGGGTGACCTGATTTATGCTGATCACAATAATGATGGTCAAATAACTGCGGATGATCAGGTACGTACACAATATGGTAACATACCACAACTTACCTACGGCATTATGATTAACGGTGGTTGGAAACGTTTCGATATCTCATTCCTTTTCTCAGGACAATCAAGAGTAAGTCAATATGTATTGCCTGAGTCTGGTACAGTAGGAAATTTCTATAGTGACTGGGCAGACAATCGATGGAGTCCAACGAACACAAGTGGTTCATATCCAAGAGTAGATACACGCGCTTCATCGTCCATTAACGGTGGTCTATATCGCAACGATTTCTGGTTGAATGACGCCTCCTTTCTACGCCTGAAGAATGTTGCAATTGGTTATAATGTTTCTCCGGCACTTATATCAAAGTTACATATGACCGGCCTTCGCATCTATGCTAACGCGTTCAATCTTTTCACCATTTCGAAAGTGAAAAATTATGATCCGGAGGGCAGCAGCGAGAGCGCACAATTCTATCCACAACAAAGAATATTAAACATCGGTGTTAACGTGCAGTTTTAAGACGAGTAAATGAAAAGAAGCCGATACTATTCGACTTCATGGATTTCATCAACCAAATAATTTAGACTATGAAAATAAAATTCACACATACAATATTATTCGCCTCCATCTGTATCAGCGGATTAATAATCGGTTGTAACGATGATTTTTTGAACGTTACACCCACTGATCGCATATCCGATGCTTCTATAACAGCAGACTCTTCCCTATTTGAAGACTATGTTATTAACCGATACATGGGCGTTAAACTTCAGGATAAGGAAGCTGAAGGAACGAATCCTGGATTTGGCAGAGGCTTTGAATACGCATTGTGGGCATCCATCACGGATGAATCTATTTACAACAGTGATGATAATACCTGGCTGGTTCAACGTGGTCAGCTAGCACCGGAGAATACCGGCATCACAGGCACGATATGGTCACGAAGCTATCGCAGTATTAGAGAATGTAACTATGCCCTGAGCAAGATAGGTGAGGTAACAATGAGCGCCAGCCGTAAGAAAATAATTACGGCCGAGATAAAATTCATTCGCGCATTTCGGTACCATGATTTGATCCGCAACTATGGACAAATTGTCCTTATTGGAGACAAAGTCTACGAACTTGGAGATGATTTTACAAGTCCTGATTTTTTTAAAAAATCAACGATAGCAGAAGGGATGCAGTACATCTCTGACCAGCTCAATCAAGCCGCAGCAGATTTGCCTTCCCTTAATAATTCTGCATGGCCTTTAGGTCGCGCCACCAGCGGAGCTGCCTCAGCGTTGAAATCACGATTGTTACTTTACGCAGCCAGTCCGTTATATGGTACTGGTACATGGCAACAAGCTGCAGATGCTGCTCAGGATGTTATGAACTTGAACTATTCCTTACACCCTGATTATCACACGCTTTTCCTCACATCATCCAGCAGTGAGATAATTTTCGAAAGACTTTATGTAAAAAATGCTCGACACGTTTGTCTTGAAGTTTCAAACGCTCCGAATGGTTATGGTGGCTGGGCAGGAAATTCCCCGCTACAAAACCTGGTAGATGCTTATGAAGTTAAAGTGGATGCCAATACTTCCGTTCCGTTTGACTGGAACAATGCCACTCACGCGCAAGCTCCTTACGTAAATCGTGATTCGCGTTTCTATGCCACCATACTTTACAACGGTGCACAATATAGAGACCGTGAAATTGAAACGTTCTTGCCTGGTGGAAAAGACAGTAAAGATGGGCGAGATAACTGGAACACTTCCAAAACCGGTTACTACCTCTATAAATTTATCGACACCAATCTTCCGATCGACAACCCCTGGGATGTTGCCGGAAATCAGCCGTGGATATATCTTCGTTATGCTGAAATACTTTTAAACTATGCTGAAGCTAAAAACGAAGTGTCAGGACCTGACGCAAGTGTATATGACGCAATCAATTTGATTCGCAGTCGTGCCGATATGCCTGATCTTCCCGCAGGACTTACTCAAGATGAAATGCGTCAACGCATACGCAATGAAAGACAAGTGGAATTGGCATTCGAAGAACATCGCTTCTATGATGTTCGCAGGTGGAAGATTGCAATGGACACTGAAAATGAACCGGCTTATGGTATTTCCATTACAAAAGATGCATCGAACAATCTGACCTATGCCCGTAAAACTGCTTTAGATGGGAAGAAATTTGAAGAGAAGCATTATTGGTTGCCGATCCCAAGAGCAGAGATCCAATCTTCTGGTGGACTATTAGAACAAAATCCTCTGTACTAGTTCGTAAATAACTTAAATGAGTCTGTCCTTCATAGGCAGACTCATTACTTTTTAATCTGCCAACTATGCGGTTCAACTGCTATTTCCTGTCAAGCGATAAGTTTGTTTTATTGTCGAGGATACTCGTTATTATGGCATTGCTTTCTCTGATCGGCTGCAAGGAAAAACCAGAAACACTTTTTACACTCCTGCCCTCTTCTGAAACAGGCGTAACTTTCACAAACACCGTTGAAGAAAATAATACGCTCAATATTCTTACCTATGAATATCTGTACAACGGTGGTGGCGTTGCTTCAGGAGATTTTAATAATGATGGCTGGATTGATCTTTTCTTTACCGGCAACAAAGTCGAAAACAAACTCTATTTAAACAAAGGCAACTGGACCTTTGAAGACATTACCATTACGGCTGGTGTAAAAGGGAAAGCACCCTGGAAAACCGGAGTAGCACTTGTCGATGTAAATGAAGACGGACTTTTAGATATATACATCAACACGTCTGGCCCTGGCAATGAACAAGAACATTGTAATGAGCTCTATATAAATCAGGGAGGCAAAATCCCACAATTCAAAGAAGAAGCTTCCCAGTATAATTTGGATGCCTGTGGCACATACTCAACACAAGCTTCTTTTTTTGATTATGATAAAGATGGCGATCTCGATATGTTCCTGTTAAACCATGCGCGTCTAACCTATAACCCATTCTTTAATACGCGTAAGTTACGTTCACTTCGTCATCCCCAATATGGCAACAGGTTATATCGCAACGACAACGGAAAATTTACGGATGTCAGTCAACTTGCATGGATACATGGCAGTGGTGTGAATTTTGGATTGGGAATATCCATTAGCGATGTAAATGGAGATTCATGGCCCGATATCTATGTCACCAATGATTATGAAGAACAGGATTTCTTTTATCTGAATCAGCATGATGGAACATTCAGAGAAGTGCTAAAAAAATCCTTCAGGCATATATCACGCAATGGGATGGGCAGCGATATAGCCGACTATAACAACGATGGCTTGCCCGATGTAATGGTAGTCGACATGCTGCCGGAAGACAACTATAGACAGAAAGTATTGAAGGGTCCTGATGAATACGACAAGTATAATTTACTTCGGGATAGTGGTTATCATCATCAAAACATGCGCAACACGCTCCAGTTAAATTTAGGTAATTCACCGGATAGCATACCGACTTTTAGTGAAGTAGGGCAACTGGCTGGTGTATCCAATACGGATTGGAGCTGGAGTCCCTTGTTTGCTGATTTTGATAATGACGGACTAAAAGACATTTTAATTACGAATGGCTTTCTTCGCGATTTCACCAATCTCGATTTTGTGAAGTACAAATACGGAGACAACGCAAAGAGCAACAAAGCAAATGCTCTTCTTGAGATCGTTAAAGAGCTTCCTTCGACACGGATCACAAACTACATTTTTAACAACAGAGGTGATCTAACGTTTGATAACACCACGGAGAAGTGGGGATTAACTGAGAAATCAATTTCCAATGGTGCTGTATATGCTGATCTTGATAACGATGGTGATCTGGATATCATTATTAACAACATCAATCAGGAAGCGTTCGTCTATCGGAACAATTCCAATAAAACCAATCACTACATAAAGATTACGCTTCAGGGAAATAAGACAAATTCCTTTGCTGTTGGATCAAAAATCTGGATAACCACAGAAAGTTCTCAACAAATGCAAGAGCTTTATCTCACACGCGGTTTTCAATCTTCTGTATCACCTATACTAAATTTTGGTGTGGGCAAAGAAGAGGTTATTAAAGAAGTCAAAGTCGAATGGCCTGATGGCAAAATCTCATCCATCCTAAATCTACCATCGGATACAAGCCTCACGTTGAATATCAAAGACGCAACGCTTCGAAAATCAAATAGTCCTGTCGTTCCAATAACTGCGGTATTCCAAAACATATCAGCATCATCCAACATCACTTTTACGCATCACGAAAATGAATTCATTGACTATAAAGTTCAATACTTACTACCCTACCAGGTTTCGCGTTATGGGCCTTGCTTAACCACAGGTGATGTTAACCAGGATGGTAACGAAGACTTTTTTATTGGTGGAGCAAGCGGACAGTCAGGGAAACTTTTCCTAATGAATGACAAAAATTCATTTCAACAATCTGTTAGTCAGCCCTGGAGTAAAGATAGTCTGAGAGAAGATACTGGCGCAGTATTCTTTGATGCCGATGGAGATCATGATCTTGATCTTTATATAGTCAGTGGTGGAGCAGAGTTCAAACCTTCCCAAGCTGATCTGCTTCAGGATCGTCTTTATTTAAACAATGGAAAGGGAGTCTTTCAAGAAAATTTAAATGCGCTACCAAAGGAATTCTCAAATGGCAGCTGTGTAGTTGCTTCTGACTATGACAAAGACGGGGATCTCGACTTATTTGTTGGTGCCAGGTCAATACCGGGAAATTATCCACTACCCTCCCATTGTCTTTTGTTACGCAACGATTCACAAAATGGAAATGTAAAGTTTAGCAACGTCACACCTACCTATCTGGTAAAGCCTGGAATAGTATCGTCTGCACTATGGACTGATTATAACAACGACAACTGGCCGGATTTAATTATTGCGGGAGAGTTTATGCCGGTGATGGTCTTTAAAAATTCAAAAGGATTATTGATCGATCAAACCGTTGAAACCGGGCTCGCGAATACTAATGGCATGTGGTGTTCCCTTACTGAAGCGGATATTGATGACGATGGTGACAAAGACATCATTGCCGGAAATATAGGTTTGAATACTTCCTTCAAAGCATCAGACGAAGAACCACTTGTCATTTATTCTGGAGATTTCAATGCCGATGGTATCATTGATCCCATTGTGTCTACTTACATAGGTCACGTACAATATCCCCTGGCATCACGAGATGAAATGCTGGAACAACTTCCCTATCTCAAGAAAATATTTTCAAGCTACGATGCCTATGCGAATGCATCCATTCAAAATATTCTTACTGCAGAACAGTTAAAAAATGCAATCCAATCAAAAGCTTATATTTTAAGCAGCTCTGTATTTGAAAATAAAGGTAATGGAACATTCTCTGTTTCATCCTTGCCCATGGAGGCACAACTCACCAGTTCTTCCGGAATACTCTTTGAAGACCTTGACTATGATGAAAAAAAAGATATTCTTCTCGCAGGTAACTTTTATCCTCAACGCGTACAGCAAGGAAGAAGCGATGCGGGTTCAGGCCTGCTTTTAAAAGGCAACGGCAAAGGAAATTTTACTTCTATTATGCCAGGGCGTTCCGGCTTCTATGCTCCTGGAGATGTAAGAAGTTTGTGCTTGTTACGAAATAAAAAAGGTGAACGCTTTGTCCTTGTTGGTCTCAATGATGATAAGCCAATCTATTTCAAAAACTTAAATTCTGTTTCACAATAAATACTAAAGTTAATGCGCATCTATTATTTCTTATTCATTGCCTTAATTGCTTTCAATTGCTCGAATTCTGATTCTCCCCAGGATAGCACAGAATCTATCAATGTCCTGACCATTCACCTCAACGATAAAAAACAAACCATTCATAATTTCGGAGCATCCGATGCATGGACATTTAAGTACATAGGTCAATGGCCAGATGAAAAACGAAATCAGGTTGCTGACTGGTTGTTTAGTGAGGAACTTGACAACGATGGTCAGCCAAAAGGAATTGGATTGTCGCTATGGCGTTTCAATATTGGCGCAGGTAGTGCCGCACAGGATAACATTGGAGATGAATGGAGAAGAGAAGAGGGTTTTTTAAAGGATGATATGACGTATGATTGGTCGAGACAAGCAGGTCAGCAGTGGTTTTTAAAAGCAGCTAAAGAAAGAGGAATGAAACAGTTTCTTGCTTTCACCAATAGTCCACCTGTACAACTCACAAAAAATGGTAAAGCATTCTCAGACAATGGGAATGAAGCCAACCTGTCGTCCACCAACTATTTGTCATTTGTGAACTATCTCGTTGCTGTGGAGAAACATTTTAAAGAGGAAGGAATTCCGTTTAACTATATCAGTCCTTTCAACGAGCCCCAATGGGATTGGACCGGAAATGGTCAGGAAGGTTCTCCCTACACAAACAATGAGATGGCTTCGATTACCAGAATTCTGGATTCAGTATTATCCAAGAACAATGAAGATGTCAAAATTCAAATAGCAGAAGCGGGTAAGCTGAATTATTTGTATGAGAAAGCTGACAAGCAAACAAGAGGCGATCAGATCTATGATTTTTTTAACAGTCAGTCTCCATTATATCTGGGTGATCTACCTCATGTTGATAAAATAATATCAGGGCATAGCTACTTCACAACGGCACCAACAGAGACATTGAAAAATGTAAGGCAAAATGTTTTCACGCGTTTGAGTTCTGCCTCTACCCCATTAGAATTCTGGCAAAGCGAATATTGCATACTGGGTGATGATGATGAGATTAAGGCAAACGGAAAAGACACAGGCATGACTCCGGCATTGTATGTAGCCAAAGTGATTCATCACGATTTAACAGTGGCCAATGCCTCTGCATGGCATTGGTGGCTGGCCGTTACTGTGTATGACTACAAAGACGGGTTAATCTACGCTGACAAAAATAAAACCAATGGAAAAGTGGAAGACACAAAATTGCTATGGGCGTTTGGCAATTATAGTAGGTTTATAAGACCCGGATCAGTTCGTATTGGTGTTACGTCAGAGGATATTAATCTATCAAATGTGAATGGAATTATGGCATCCTCCTATTTGAACGAAGAACAACACAAAGTAATAACAGTTATCATAAATTATTCCAACAGTGATACTATGATAAAACTTCAACCAGACGGTGGATCTATAAGCTCGTGGCAACCTTACATTACCGGACCAGCAAGTGACGAAAAACTAAAGCCACTTCCGGCAATCAGCGCTCCGGATAGTATCACCATACCAAAAAAATCAGTTGTAACCCTGGTGGGTAATCTTGAATAATCCGTACTAAAATTAATGCAACAAAAATCTCGTATTGTGAGGAAGGATGGAATGCATGACACTCCTTACCTTCCAAATTCTCCAAGACTTGTACCTAATAAAACTGAGTTATGAAAGCAATTGATTTAACCAAACTTGAAAAACAGCAGCTTCTGGAATTTGCTGAAGAACTTCAGAAAAAACTTACCAAACGAACAAAGGATCTTTTTTCAACCAGGCAAAAACTTTCAGCAAGTCGTGCGAGACTTCGGAAAATGAAAGATACTGTTCGGTTTCAAAGGCAACGTATTTTGGAGCTTTATCAATAGCGCTCTATCATTCTTTGTTCTTAATAAAAATCTGAACAAAAGAATCAATGATAGTTTCGATCAATTTATAATTTGCAGATTTTAATAGAAATGATTTTATAGGATTACATATAAAATCACTGATGTTATGGAGTCAATGAATATTAAGAGTTTACAAACTCTTAATATTCATCCTTCTGACCCTTTCACAATAAACTCGGAGATACTTCCGCTAAAGAGCTCTCGATAGTAATTGATGTATTCAACAGCTTTGATATGGGGCAATTGAGTTCAGCATCCTTAACACATTCCTCAAACTTCTTCTGACTAATACCTTGAACACTCGCTTGCAGTACAAGGTGAGATTCAGAAATAATTCCATTCTCAAAAGTAATGATACAATCTGTACTAAGTTTCTCAGGAGTGTATCCAGCTTCTCCCAGTACGAAGCTTAACTTCATTGTGAAACATCCGGCATGTGCTGCTGCAACTAATTCCTCCGGGTTGGTGCCAATGCCTTCAGCAAATCGTGAATTGAAAGAGTATTGCGTTTTATTTAATACTGTGCTTTGTGTGGTAAGATTTCCGTTACCTTCTTTTCCTGTGCCGATCCAAACGGCTGTGGCTTTCCTCTTCATAATTTTAAAATATTTTCAGGTTGATAATTATTTCACGAATTTGATGAGCTCGGTGTTGAACTTCTCCCGCTCCTCAAGAAATAAACCATGTCCGCTGTTTTCAAATCGAACGATGGTTGAGTTTTGAATCCCTTTTTGCATTTGTTCCGCTAAAGCGAATTCGCAAATCTTATCCTTCACGCCATGGAAAATAGCTGTCGGGATTTTTATCTTACTTAATTCAGAACGCAAATCGGTATCGCGAAGTGCAATTAAACTTTGTGTGGTTGCATAAGACGAAGCTTCAAGATTTATTGCTCCAAGCCAATTGCCTAAGCCGGATGGCAAAGCGGTTTCCGTTGCTCCGAATATTTTACCAAAATTTTCTAATAATTGTGGGCGATTCGTTTTACTCAAACTTATCAGTCCGTCCACTGCTTCTTTGGGGAAGCCATAAGGATAGTCTTCCCGTTTTGTCCAGATTGGAGCAGCGGCACCAAACAATACAAGCTTGCTTACATGCGCTGAATTGTGTCTTGCCACATAATGAATGGAAATAGCCCCGCCCATTGAAAACCCACCAAGGGTAGCATTTTCGATTTTCAGTTTCTCCAATACTACTTTAATGTCATCTGCATACACATCGTAATTGTATTGGCCAAACGGTTTGTCAGACTTGCCAAATCCGCGAAGTGTAATGCCAATAACTCTAAATCCATTTTGTATTAGTTCAGAATATTGATACTCATACATGGCATCGCTCAACGGCCAGCCGTGGATCAAGACAATAGCTTTGCCTTCACCCTGATCGGTAATGTGCAGGTGAACATTCGGTTCAACCTCGATGTATTCACTTCTGCCGAGGCTTGCATTCTTACGTTGCGCTTGAGTGGTGGTTATCATCAGGGATAAAACCATTAAGGATAAAACACCTTGTTTCATCCAGTTCAATAAAGATTGTGTTTTCATTTTGTGTTTTTTAAATGTGACACAAAACTACCGGATAGGGAGAGGCGGGGTAATAGACAATTGTTTACCTGAATTGGACAATTTTCCCTCAACCGTTTTTGTATTGCTTGCGAAACTCTGCGGGTGCAATTTCAGATACTTTTGCAAACAAGCGATTGAAGTAGGCAGGATCATCATAACCCAAATCGTAGGCGATCTCTTTTACATTCAAATCACTGTGTGCCAGTAGTCGCTTCGCTTCAAGTATAATGCGATCTTTAATAATATCGTTAGGCGTGGCTTTGCCATACTTGTTGATTCGTTTAGTCAGTGCCTTGGGTGTGATATTAAGTATTTCGGCATAGTCAGAAACGGAATGATACTGCCTGAAATTCAGTTCTACGAGCTGGCTGAATTTTCGCAGGAACTCAACATCCTGTTTATCTTCACTGCCTTCAAGTTCATGTGAAGCTTTCCAGAGGCGTGTGGATTTGATAATAATCTCTTTCAATAAAATCCTAAGCATCTCTTCCGCTGAACTCTCATCTTGATTGAGCTCTGTTATCAGTTCTTTAATAATTCCAACCATCATATTTGAATGCTCTTTGGGAAGGAATACAACCGGAATTTCATAAACATTGTTATAAAGAATTCCGTCACAGGATACTTCCTTGTCATGAATTTCCACGCAATAGAAATCACGGTTATAGTAGATCAGATAGCTATCATTGCCGCCTAACTTATTAAGGTCATACCATTGATTCACATTAATAAAGAAAAGTGCATCCTTCTTCAAATCATACTTTTTAAAGTCGATTTGAACGGACGATCCTGCCCGAACTAAAAGTATTTTAATGAACTGATCGTATTTCTTATATTCACCGTCACGAAGAACGGAGGATGTGAAAGATAAAATGCCAAACTTCTTATAGGTGAACTGTTTGAACTGGTTCATTCTTTCATTGCATTATTTACAGGTTGACTGTCTACAAACTGCTCGAAAGTTACAATTTTTCCGTCTTTCAATTTCCACACATGGGCAACCCTTGCTGTGAATGATTTGTCCGTGGTTTTGTAAGTGCCTGTATAGGTGCCGAAGGCTACCACTTTATTGTCACTTGTGACATAGTCTTCAGGAGTAAATTTGTAGTCTATCCATTCGCTGCCTAATCTGCTAAAAACATTTTTGGTGACACTATCTAAACCAATATAAGTTCCTGCATAAGGAAAGCCTTTGGCTTCTGTCCATGAGATATCATCAGCTACATATTTAGCCAAATTCCTACCGTTCTCTTCCGAAGTTTTTCCTTCGTAAGTACTTTTTATAATATCCAGATTGGTCATTGTATTTTCATTCGAAGTACAGCTTGACAATGCAATGAGCATCGCCAAGCTGAAGGTTATTGATAATTTTACCATTTCATTTCTCCAGTGTTTACTTTTGCTCCTATCTGTAAAGCGATATCAAAAGTCAGTGCAGGATATTTTGCTTTAAGTGTAGCAATCAAGGACTCCGAAGTCTTGTTGGTTTTCAATGCTTCCTCGTAGAATTGGATATAACTTTTCGTATGCTTCACTGCTGTCACATCAAAGGCCGATTCAGATTTAGCATGAGCTGGAATTACAATAGTCGGCTGTAATGATTCAATTTTATCTAAAACGCTTATCCATTGTTTACGAGCTTCTGCGGTTTGTGCGTCTGCCATCCAAAGATGAAAAGTGGTACCAAAAACATTGATGCCACCTATCACTGCTTTAATAGAAGGAATCCAAACGAAAGTTTTCGATGGAAATTCTTCCAGGCCAATGATTTCTAATTTTTGACCTTCCAAATCAATACTGTTGCCTTTTAATACTTGTGGCAAAACGGCATTTGATGTAATGTTCTTACCTAATCGTTCTCCCCAAACTTCTAATTTCTTCTGAGCTGTAGCTTTAATATGTTCTACAGTCGCTGGTGATGCATAGACGGTGACTTCAGGAAAATATTTTTTGAATACTTCTAACCCGAAGTAAAAGTCAGGATCGCCATGAGAGACATAAATAGTCGTCAGTTTTTTACCAGAGGTCTTGATTTGCTGAGCAACTTTTTCAGCATCTTCCAACGTAAATTGTGCGTCAATTAAAACCGCGTCTGTTTTTCCAGAAACGATTACCGAGGCTACGCCAAAACTATTTTCTGACGCGTTGTAAACCTGAAGTTTTAAATTAGTTGTTTCAATGGTTTTGAAACTTTGTGCTTGTGCTTCCATGTTGAATAAAATTAAGATGGTTAAAAAGACCGCTGAAATAATGTGTTTCATTTTTATTGTTTTTGATGACGATACAAAGATGGTATCGTCAAATGCTCAAAAACATTGAACAAGTTCAATAAATGAAATTTGTCTTATTTCTTGCTGGCCATCTTATTTCTTATTTTACTCAAGAACTCGTGGCTAATACCCAAGTAGGCAGCTATTTGTAGATTGGTAAGGCGACTATAGTGTGTTGGATATTTTTCGATAAAGTCAAGATAGCGTTGGTCGGCAGTTTTACTCAAATTATCAATCATTCTTCTTTGTAGAGCAACGTGAGTTTTTTGAGTCATCACTCTAAATAACTTCTCGATCAAGGGAAATTTTGCATAAGCAAATTCTTTGTCCTTCTTTGTTATCAAGAGCACCTCACTATCCTCGAGTGCTTCAATAAAAAGTTGCGATGGTTTTTCATTGGTAAAACTATCAATATCCGTAATCCACCAGTTTTCAATGGCGAAATATAATATTTGTTCAAAGCCATTCTGGTCAATGTGGTATACACGAAAAAGTCCTTTGGTAACAAAGCCTTCAAAGCCGCAAACTTCGCCCTCTCTCAATAAAAAGGTTTTTTTCTTAATGATTTTCTTTTGAAACAAATTACAGAACTCTTCCATTTCGTTGTCTGAAAGAGAGATATGCCCTTTTATATTTAGCTTGAGAAGGTCCGCCATATTTTTGAATTCTGTCTGAATTGCCATTGTTAAATATTGTCTAAGCAACGCCACTAAATTTAGTCAATTTGAACTTACTCAAAGCTATTGGTTCGCGTTGGGATTAGCTCTTGCATTAGCTTTGATATCGCGGTGGGTTTGTTGCGCAGCTTTTGCATCGGTGCTGTTGAAAATAGAAATAGAAAAAAAACGCAGAAATGAATGTAATTGAAATCGATGCGCTAAACGATGTAAAAATTACTGACCACTGGAGTCGGAACGATTTTATGCAGGTAGTTCAAAGTCTCTAAATCCAGGATAATACAGAAATGTGAAAACAGAATGACGAGGGTTCAACTCGTCATTCTCATTTGATAAACTACTTATTGCGAATTTAAAGTCTGCAAAGAACAAGAAAACCGAGTCAAAAAAAGGCGACTGGTAACGGACATTTAGCCATTCGGTAAGTTGATTGCGTGAATATAGATCACGATTATTTCTTAACACCACCCGAGCCTCCTCCGACTTTAGTTCCACTGCCACCACCAGTACCTGTCCTCTGACCTCCGCTTGTGGTTGTGCCCCCACCTTTTGTACCCGTTGAGTTGCCTCCAACTTTACCACCACCTGTTGAGTTACCTCCTGATTTAGCCATATTAAAATAATTTATTGAACAATATTGTTATTAAAATCACATACGCGATAACCATCAAAGCAATTTTAGTGTAGAAAAAAAACTTATCACTTTCCTTTTCCAAATCGGAGCTTCGATGTTATCATGTTTTTTTTTCGGAGTTTTCTTTTCGTGATAGATGTAGAACTCATACCAAATTGCTGCACCACTCAAATAATGCATTAAATCACACGCAAGGGATAGGGTTAGAAAAATTAATGGCCAGATAAATACCGGATCTAAAGGGGACGCGCTTCCTGGATTATCGTCATGGAAAATCCAAATCACTGCCATTCCCCCTAAGGCAAGTGTCCGAGTTGCTTCACTTGCCTTTCCTGAAAAGTACTGGTACTCTTCTCCCCAGTCTTGTAAACTTTTTCCCAAACTTATTTTAAATGTTTTGCTTACTTTTTAGCGGCTTTTTTAGCCGATTTCTTAACGGCTTTTTTTGCAACTTTTTTGGGTGGCGATTTCCTCATTCCTCCACACGATGTACCTCCTGTTTTTTGTAAATTTTCAATACGCTAAAGCTGTTCGCCCTTTCGCTTTGACTCTTCTATTTCTCTCGTGCACCTTCTAAGTTCACAACGAGTTCTTTTACAACTGTTAAAATGTGCTTAACCGGACGGGCATTGGGTGAGTTCTCTAATTCTCTGACCTCGTGTGCGCGGCTCGCTTTGATCAATTCAGTATAATAATCGGCAACTCCGGCAGGTGTTTCCTCAAGTGGTTTCATATCTCATTGTTGTTTGCTAGGACAGCTTAATGATAACCGCTAAGAATTGAAAGTAACAGAAGGTGTTTCAGATGTTAATCCGTCAAAGTACAGAAACAAAAAAGGCAGTCACTTTACGTAACTGCCTGATCTTCAAAGAGCCCCCTGCCGGAATCGAACCAGCGACCTACTGATTACAAGCGATGCCCTACCCTTCAAAATTTGCTGGAATGAGCAGTTTTTCATAACACTTTGAGTCAAAATGCTGCATTTCATGACACCGCTCCATAACACCATTTTAAGTTTTAAAACATTTAATTTGCTGTCGGGAGCCCATTCGGTGAGTGTACATTGTTACGAAACACTTCGTAAGATTGCTAAGGGAAAATTTCGCAATATATAGGCAGAAAGGGTAATCACTGCTTAAATGATTAAACTATGAACTTCAATGCATATTGGCCTGCTCTTATCAATCATTGGGTAAGAGTGAAACGAAGAAATGGACTTACTGTTCCTTTCATACTCGGTACTAAAACCATAATTGATAGTGAATCGAAGATAGTGAGTCAGGACATAGGCAAGCTATTCAATGATATTGTTAGTTATCCTGGAGATGAAGTGTTTACCCTTCAGCATTGTGAAAATGTGGGCGAGTATGTCCTTGGCCTAAATAGCGTGAATCCTAAAGAAGGGTTGACAATATTGAATAAAGATACCGGAAAGCCAAAGTTAATAGCTACGCTTAATACGAGTGTATTGGGGAAGAACTACGAAGCTATTGTAACCTCGCTCACCCACAGGTATCATGACTGTCTTAACAATGGCCTTTATTCAAGGTTCGATTTTAAGTGGACAGCATTTTCAAAGGAAGACCTGAAAATGATAAATGAAGTCCTTGGTTTATGAAAATTGAACATCAAATTGGTGTGTACCTTTATCGATTATAGCCAATAGTGCATGACATAAAATGCACAAATACTATGCGACCTATTGTTATAAACCAGCATTACATTCCACGCTCTTACTTGAAAAACTTTGGTTTCCTGGTCAACTCAAAAAAGAACAAGTGGAGCCTATATGCAATGGAGTATGGCGGGGAAATTAAGCGAAGGACGACAGAAAATATTTGCGCGGTTGAATACCTGTATGACCTACCGTTTGCAGGAGGTAAAGAGCAACAGTTTTTGGAACATGCTTATGAAGAACACGCGGACCGTCATTTTGGCGAGATAACTAAGTTCATTACGGACGACGCAAACAAAAGTCTTGATTCATCCATGCGAGAAAAAATACTTAAGTCATGTCTGAGTCTGTACTTTAGAACTCCAAAGTTCGTAGACCTTGACCAGGCGGCACTTGATGAAATTCAGCAATTACCGGAATCAGAACAGGAACTTGCCTGGAAAATAAAAAAGACTCGTCTTTTAGAAGACTCTGTCATGAATTTCGATCAGCTTTACAACTCCTTCAAATATTCGGGGATATCAATAAACAAGGCAGTTCGCGATTGGGAGTTTATTTCAGGTGACAATCCGTTGATCATAAGAAATCGAAAAAATGATGTGGTCGATTCTTTTGCATCGGCAAATATGATTCATATTCCACTTACTCCACGCTATGCTATCACTATCCTACCGCCCAACGACGTAACTTTGCAGAACGGATTTTATCGGATGCCTTGGGATGATTTGCAAGTAATGAGCCTTAATCATTCTATTGAACAGTACCATCAAAGATTCCTTCTTGGGTCCGAAAAAGCGCTGTCTGAATATTTGAAAGAGTCTCCAGCGTATAAAGCTCCAGCAGCACCGAACGACCCTAGAGTGCTAAAAGTGAAAGGCATTCAGTTCGCGACTGAAGGATTGGTGAAAATGGTGGCGGCGACCAATGGCGTTATTACCAAAGATGTCAAAGCATACTTTAATTGGTGCTGGAAAAATGTACCTGGTTTTTCTGATGACCCAAACGCGCAGTTAATTAAATCGGATATGGATTAAAACTTTGCCGGTATGTTGGTTCGGATAGAATCAAGCGTGTGAGCAAAGAGGTCTCTATAGTTTTCAAAAGCGCTTGATAGTGGATAAGGCTTGTTGTAGTAGACACTCCATAGTTTAAATGACAGGCTGGCAATGCCCCAAAGGTTGTCAATATCATTCAAGTTCAACCGGTTCATAATATTTTCCAATCTAAAATCCTGATCGGGATGATAATCGCCACCGTCTAAAGACTTGTTTAGAAAAAGTAGGGAAGAAAAAGCTACAACGGCTCCAGCCCGTAAGGTCTGATAGATGGGGGCTTCAAAGTTCTTGTTTACAAAATCCAATGCGAAATTATCAGCATTTTGTTCGTCCTTTAAATATTCATCCTTTGTTGCTGGACTATAGTCCAAATGCCCGAGAAACTGATGAGCTACTTCATGACATAGTACTACAGTAATTGCGCATACAAACACACCATTTGCCTTTTCAACATAGAATTTGTCTTCTTCTGAGTATTTCTCCGGATTAGGCAGGGTTGACGGCCAAGACGAATATTTAATCCTAAGAGACATGCCATATTCAAATAAGGCGAGGGCCTTTTTAACCAGAGGGTTTGATCTGTCAACGATGCCGGTGTACGTGCCATCTAGGGTAGGTCTCTGAATTGATTCATCAAATAAAACAATGAGAGCATAGGACATGCACCACAAGAATGCATTATAGTTTTCAAACATTTCAATTTTCCTGTCGCCGGTAATATGAGCAATGTCAGAGATTGGCTTGGTGGAAATATTGTATGAGATCCCATTTTTAAGCCCGTTATATTTTATTTCATCCACCATAAGTCCAAATAACTCCGGGGAGAGCTTCTCCAAAGAATGTAGGATGTTATCCCTAAGCGCTCGGACGGGATAAATCCCTGGCTTATTGAGATGGCTAAAGTCGTAGTCGCTCATTTTCCATTCACACTTTTAAGAATGTCAGTCTGAGTCTTTGCGGCACTTATCTTTCCATTAAGAATATCACGGTAAACCCATTTAATATATTTTTCTCCCTTGTCAAAGGTCTGCGAATAATCAACAATGCGTTCGAAAATTTCAGGATTAACAAATGAAGATATAAAAGATTGGGTACTCCATTGGTTCTTTGCGAAAGCGTTTGCTGCTATCCGTATAAGAGACTCGCAGTAATCCCAATAGGGAACACGATCCCTTTTACGCTTCGTGAAAATTGACCAAAATCCAATTGATTCATTGTCGTCATCGTAGTAATCATCCCTATTTATCATTTGCCATATACCGGAATTAAGTTGAGATTTTTTTCCATACTTATAGACCGCTTCAAATGTCCTTACTACAAGTTTGTCGGAGTGATTTATCCTGTTCTGAAACCCGATCGAAAGAAGTATGCAAGAGGTAAAAATGTGATTAACTCTATTTGATCTGGAACTAACTACGTCGTAACCATGTATCCATTCCTCGCTAATTAAATCTAATTTTTGGATTTTATGAAAATCAAGGCCGATGAACACTGCCTCGAATATCTTCCAATGAATATTTTTCTTTCTAGTCTGAAGCCATGTCTTGAAGTCACTATAATATTCATTGATGATTGATTGCAGTTCAATAGGGTCACTTTCTTCGAATTCAGAAAAACATTCTAAGATTACGGGTAGATATTTTACGCCAATTATGTTTAAGGTTTGATTGAATATCTCACTCTTGGATCGTAAAATGGCATTGAGAAAGGGAAACCAATCTCTGATGTTGTGATCTCTATCCAATTTTTTCAGTGCCTTCAACTGCTGTTTAATGGGAATGTGCCAGAATTCAACGTGAGTCGCTATCCTTGGATTTTTGTCGAGCAGCACTTGTGACAATTCAGGATAATTATGGCATAGCTTCAGTGAGGTCGAAGCATCTATTTCGACTGAGTTCCAAATATCGTCAGAGAGCCGTCCAGCCTTTGCAGAGTTGTAAAGATTTGCAAATTCTAGTACGGTAATTCGTTCGGACGCAAGAAGTTCTACCAATCGCGGTTCTAATTCTAAATCATTCAGATTTAGAAAGCTTAAACTCTTATCCGGGGATGTAAGCAAAAAGGTTAATACTTCGTGCTCATTGAATTTAAATGGGAGTGACGAGTTCTTCCCAAATAGTTTTGATTTGAAAACCAATGCCTCGTTGGCATTTGGAAATATGCTCATTATCACTTTCGAAATGTCCGCGACTGAAGTTGTCGTGGACAGGAAACTCATCAGCTTTAAAAGCGATAAAAAATTTTTTCTTGTTCCTTCAATGTCGGAACCCACTATCCATAACAAATCAGTTGTCCAGTCGCCCTCCCATTGCTGACTTGTTTCAATTATTGGGTTTATTGACGTGTCAGCAGACTGCACTGCCATGTCAATTGGTTGTTTTCGAATTTGTTCAAGCAGTTTATTTGGAATAACCTGAAGATCGTATGGTCGGCTGTCAATTGAACGAAGGCTCAGGGCACCAGTACAGAACATGAAATTACGACGCAGCCTTGGCCATTGGTCACTCCAAATATCAAGCACAATCGATTCAAAATCTACCGCTCGGGTTGCTGGAACAATCGTAGTAGAATTATACTCCTCGTAAAGCAAACTGGCTATCTGATTTTTAATGTACTTATTGCCGTCAGTTAGCGGTTTCTTGTAGTTTGAAATGTCGTGAAGTTCGATTGTTCTTGAATACTCAGAATACTTTAGAATCGCTGGTCGTTTAAATAGGTCATTTAGAAAATCGAAGCTAACCAACTTCCCAAGGTCGGAAAATTCAATTAGTAACGTATGAGTCCAAACGCAACCAGGTCTACTCATTTCTTGGGCATACCATGTCCGTGAGAATGCAAAGTAGCTGCTCGACTTAAGTGGATACCCCGATATATATGTATCGAATCCGTTTACAAGTGTTGGGCCCGATAGATCGCTTTGAAATAGGAGTAGTTTGCTGTCAATTGCATCTAGGTTTATAGAACCAGCCAAGAGCTGGTGGCCGTTTCCATACCCATGCAAAGTTTGCTGAACTTGAATACTCATGAAATTAACCAAAGAATAGGCTTCGTAATATCTGATGATGTTTCCTCATTCTCTTGCATGATTATTCTTTCCAAGGGCTTCTTTGCGATCAATTGATTGAGCGACTCCTCATTCAAATAATCACCCCCTTGCGCGCTTACTCCAAAATATTTTGCGACAAAAAGATCTTGATTGCTATCTAAGTACTGATCAACCAAAGGAAAATTATTTTCGATCCAGTTTTTAGGATTCATATTGGCGTAATCGTCAACTTGGTCCCACGCTGAGATAACGACGGAAATTTTCAACTGCTTTTTGCTTTTCCTTCTGCCGATAATCGATTGAAGGGAATCAACGATCTTTACCTGGCTTGGAGCAAAATCATGATTCCATTCAGTTAAATTTGTTGCCGTATGATCTTCTTTAGCGCTGGTGCTGCCGAGAATTTGTTCTAGCTCATCGACATGACTGATAAATTTAGGCGTCGGGTTTGGGTCCGTCGAGCTAACAAATAGAATAATACCGGTAATTGCGTCAAGCTGTTGATCAAATTCAAGTGACCATTCACGACTTTTAAATTGTTCCTTAAAAATTTCACCGGAAAAATCTGGAATGTCAAGAATTAGTTTCTTTTGTGTACTTGGCATTTGCAACTTCATTAGTATGCGCATGTTCTTTTCATCGGACAAGAGTGTCCTTGGAACTATGCTATACTTGGCCCACTCATCTCTAATCTTGTTGAGATATTGATGATCTCCCTCTGCCAACGTATCAAGTTTTAGCACAAGCCCATCTGACCAATTAGATACGTAAAACCATAGGGCGGCTGTAAATGTTGTTTTTCCGGTTGAAGGCTGACCTAAAAGTAGAATATTAGTGCTGCTCATAAAGTTCTAGGCTATGAAGTAGTTTGAGAATGCTCTATCAGATTTTTTTTCGGTTAGGAAATCAGCCCGATCGATCTTATAAGAATCCATAGCGGTCCAATCATTTAATAATTCTTCAATTCCATAATAAGACGGAATTTCTGCCGGACAACTTGATCTTGAACAGATCCTATAAAATGAGATATCAGGCAACCGATCTTGAAAAGCGTGTTTAAAAGGGCTAACGATTTCTTCATCATAATCGAAGCCCTCAAGCGAGTAAAGCAAGTCCCACTTTGATAGCAGAATTCGAACTTTGTTCTTCCGGGTAATTATCCCGTCATCAAGAGCTTGCCTTAAGAACGTTTGACTTTTTAGAATTGCCGCCATCCTATCTTTACGATCGGCAATCTTTGCTCCATCGATCATTATTATTATAAAGTCGGAATTTTTAAGCAAGATTAGCTCCTTCATTTCCGTAGAGGAATCCCTAGCTAACTGTATTCTCTCGCCCGAGATATCTGATAGTAATAAGTGGATCGGTTCAGCCAATAGATTTGTTTTTTGCTTTAAAGCAAGGTGAAGAAAACTGAACTCTTGCGATTTTGTTTTCTCAGTTTGCTCTTTATCGCTGTTGGATTCAATTTTCGTCAAATGGATTCTTCTCTCGAATCCAATTAAAGTGGTAGAACCGGCGAATAAAAAATTTTTGAAAGGGCCTAATTGAAATGAATTGAATAGCCTTACCAGTAGGGTAGTTTTACCGGAATCAGAGTCTCCAATGATGTAGATTCTTTTTGTTGAGAATTTATTGGTTACTTCCTTGACATTTTTCAAGTCCCATTCTTCCCCGGATAGTAATTGAACCAGCGGAGTATTTGGCTTCTTTTTATCGTCACTGCTCGTGGTTGCGATCTCAATTTCATTTACCCAAAGGAAGTGAGGGCATTGATCTAACGGAAGACCTTCAAGGCACTTCCCATCTTTTGAGATATTGCATTTGGCCTGTTTACAGGACTTAAGTTTACCTTCTGCTTCCATCATTTCTCAGATAGCCATACAAACATGAATTCTCTATACAATTGTTGAGCAATCTCCTGCGCGGTTTTCGAGATTTTGACGTCACCACCTACCTGTTTCTTATAAGCATTTGACCAATCATCGCCAGTAGGAAATCCTAAAGAAAGTGTCATTGCCTTGAGTATCGGTGTAAACTCAGAAATTACGCCTTCTGAATCTTTAAGTACTTTCTTTCTATCTTCTTCTGATATGCTGTTAATGGAGCTAAATACATCTTGCTGTAACTCTGCATTTTCTCCTAACACCTTTTTAAAGAAGGCAGGCGAAGACTCTATCAATCTCTCTATATGCATCAAATCGTATAGCTCCTTGGCGGCAAAAATTGGCAAGATTTTTTCGTTGATTGATGAAAAAGATTTTTGGCCAAGTTTACTGTAACCAGTATACAACCACCATAGAATGTTTACTTCCTCAAGAAGTTTAACATTTAATTTGTATAGGGAACGGACTGCCGTCTTACTTAAAGCCTTTTGTTCTTCTCCTTCCTCTTCATCGCCTTCTAGTTGTTCGATGGTTTCATTTAAAGCCTCGATGTCAACAATTCTACGGTCACCTGATAAATGCTCGATGTTTTCAGTCGCGTAGCCGATAACAGGGATGTGGCTTTCTGGAGACAATGGATTTAAGAAAACGCAATTTGTAATTGCAAGTGATAGCCAGTGGTTAAGTTCTGAATCTCCGGTTTCCAATTTGTAACAGATAGTAATATTTGCTAATACCTTCAGGAGATTTTCGTTGTTGGCCAAAGGAAATGACTCATCCTGCTTTTTAAAATGGGTGATAAAATCAGCTTCTTTTAAACTGCTTGGTAGACCGTAGGCTAAGCGAAGTAGATTTAGCCAAAACATTTGATCTGTTGAACCTATTATTTTTTTTATTGCTTTCTCCCGATTGGAGTTAGTCTCAGGATTGGGGCTGGTCTCTACTGTCCTTAGCCAATCATTCATCATTTCTTTTGCAGGGTTTTTCATTTTAGTTGTCTAGGTTAAACGGGTTAGTTTCGTCTTCAAACTTGTGGACTTTATTTACTTCGTCCCACAACTTGTGAACAAGATTCTGTTCTTTCACTTTCCTAAGAATTTCTTTATCTAAGTCAGGTGGTTTCATGTTTTGGAGGCCAGAAACGGATACACCAATTGTTTTCGCAATTCTAATTTTGTCAACGCCGCTCAAGGTCACAAAGGCACGTACTAATGTTTGGATTGGGTTGAGCATTTCTTGAGAATTTTCGTCAATTGATTCAGCTATTTCTTGAATAATTTTGTCTTCGTCTTTAATGACTTGGACTATTTCTATTATTTCTTCTTTTTCTTGTGTTGGGGTCAATAGTGTCGGATTCTCTCTGAGCGTTAGCCGGAATATGGTTTCGTTGTTAGATGGAAATCTCAGACCGTTCCACCACGGCAGCAAAGTATCTGGGATATCATCAACGCTACCGTTATCATGTAAAATTGGAAAGAATTTGGTGTTATGTTGGTAGCTATTGTAGATACTTTGATTAATTATAGCTCCTTCATACGTGCTGCCTCGCCCTCCCTTTCCGTTGTCTACTTTGTTAAATGCGTCCAAATACTTTGGACTACAAATTACTAATACCGTTTCAGCATGTTTGATCCCATTGTACATCCACGTTAACCACCCTTCAGCTGGCGGAGTTATGGAATAGAGAAAATCAATTAGAATTTCAGATTTATGATCACCTCGATTAGCAAGCTGGTTAGCAAGCCAGGCGGCAAATACTCGCACATCTTCTTTGAATTCTGGTTGCTCCCATGCATAGCTAATGAACACCTTTCCCGGTTCCGTCATTAAAATGTCAGTTATTTGAAATATTTCCGACCTTAGCGTTTGTCCCTCTTCTGCCTAAAACTTCACTAACGAATATCGGGAACAATCCCCAAATGCGACCTTTGATAGATAAGTTCGGGGTCAGCTAAGGCCTTGGCGTGAGATAAGTTGTGAAGATATTTACTCAGATATGAAAATCAAAATTCAACAGTCCTTGGCAGTCATAAAATACCGATAAATTCGTCGTTTCTAAGCTCGTTAAAACTGAATTTATGGGTACTTTTTCTCGCGAAGAGCTGCTCACCAGGTGCTGTCCCAGCGCTTTTATAAATTGTCATTTCATCATAATTATACTAAAATATTTAGTGTTAAAAACTAATATTTTTAGTTATTACTACTAAGTTTGTTTTCCCTTCACAACTTCAGTTGGTAAATAACTAAAAGGGCTTGCCAAGATTATGGATCAAACAGCAATCAAAACAATTTCCTGGGCGATTCACTATACACTGATTAGATGTAATCAAAAGGAAATATCCATTCGTAATTGGGAACACCTGTGCGGCTATCTCAATATAGAATTGACAACGATATATAATGTTGAGGTTTACGACAATGGCTTTTTTGCTGACGACCAAAAATATTTCTCTAAGGTACCATCACCACGATATGCACGGTCAACGCGTGATTGAGTTAAACTAATTTACTCCTAGCTCTCTGCCAGATATTCATGTTACGTTAGTTAGTTCTCTGATAAACCCAGCCTCGACTAGATATTTTATTTGCAGCTCGCTTAAGCCTTTCCGGTCCGAGGTTGGAACCAGCTCAAATGGAGTAACCACTTCGCTATCCAGGAACTTCTTGATCTCCTTAGCCAGAGCCTTTTGATTTTCTTTGGTGAATACGCGATCACCATTTTGGTCCTTCAGAATGTGTCCCTTTTCATTTGCAGAACAAAAATCAATACTCAAATCATCCAGCTTTTCGTTGTATCTCTCAACAAACTCAGCCGCATTTTTAAGGGTTTGGTTTCGCGCATGCTCCAATTTTGTTTCTGATGAAACGGTTATTCCCAACAACACGGTAATCAATCGGTGTGCCTCTTTGTTTGTCATATATTATAGAGTTTGAATTATGGTCCGAAAAAGGTGTTAATTGTTCTAATCTCACCGGATGGAGATACAAATTTCAACTCATCGTCAATGAAATAAAGCCTACCCACTGACGCGATACTTTCAGGATCTTCCATTACTTGACCAATGGATACTATGCCGTCCTTGTCAACAGAGAATTTCAATTTCAATGTGCTACTGCCGGTGTCGTATTTATAGGCCTCAATAAAAGCTCCACTTGAACCAATATTCTCCTCCATCCTTATAAATGCACCGGCATGATCAAAACCATTTCTTTGAACATTATGCTTACGGATGTAGAGCATGGGCTTGGATGTTCCTCCATTGATGTTGTTACCCCCAGTACTGTATTGAAGACACATTAGATGTCCATCGTAATTGTAAGTGCCAAGAGCTTGCTGTGGACTTACAAATATTCCGTTGGCTTGTGAATGTCCTGGCGAGATAATTAAACCTGTCCGTTCAGCTCCTTGTGGTATAATATATTGGGCTGCATTGATGACATAGTTTCCATTAAAAAAAGAATTATTTGCGCCAACATGCGGTGAGCCATCCGTTGTCATCGTTACAACTGGTGTGAAGAACGACATTCCATTTCCATCAAAAAGTATCCTACTTCCTACGGAATGAAAGGCAAAGACCTGTGCATTTGGATCAGTACCCCGAACATCTGCATAAAAGCCATCCAAATAATGATTGGTTACGGTTGACTCTGCTGCAAATAACCGTGCCCTGTTTGTATCAGGAAAAAAGTCATCACTTAAAAAATTCACCTGCGCATGAAAAGCAGATACATACCTACCTTGATAGCTTGGGTTTGTTCCCTGAAGTATGTATCTGTATCCGTAGGCAGCATTATAAGTGTCATCGGGTCGTACCAGGATTGCTGTATTAGCGTAGCCTCCTGGAGAAATTCGGATCATTTCGTTCTTAGTACCTCCGAAAAGAAAATCTCTTATTTCAAGGGCAGCATTTGCATTGCCTTCACCTATTGCAAAATCAAAACCACCAAGACCGGCAATATGGCTGTTAATCCGAAAGGTGTTTTTCACTAACGGATTTCCATCTTCTCCAAGATTGATACTGATGTTTCCATCGCGAAAAATCGATGATCCAGACACACTAAGTGCCTGGCCTCCCTTCACTTGAAGTTTGAATCCTTCGAATCCCATTACTGAGCTTTGTAGTCCTATAAGGAGGCTTCCATTTTCACTGATCCTTGCTCGCTCGATGTTGTTAGTTATGAACGGCAGTGGAAAATTATCCTTGGTTCCAAAGGATTTTATACTTCCGGCAGTATTACCTTCTTGTACCCATGCGGTAAGAACGGGTTGAATAAGGTTGTAGAGTTTTTCTAAAGTGTTACCTTCCAAAGGCGAATTACCTTTCAAGATATTAATAGCATTTTGAAAATCTTCTGTTTTGATAAGATCAGCGTCTGATAGTATAGCATTCAATTCTGCTAGTGTATCAATGTCCTCGGCTTTCAAATAATTAATGCCTTGAATGATGTTGAATAACTTCTCAAGGGTATTCCCTGCTTCAGATACATTCCCTTTAAGAGTATTGATCGCAGATACAATCTCTTCAGCCTTCATCAAGTCCGCATCAATCAAGATCGCATTTAACTTGGCAAGTGTATTAATATCACTTTCCTTAATAGAATCCATGTCCTGTACTTTTAAGTAGATGTTGTAAAGCAACTCTTCCGATACGGAATGAAAAGGAGGTTTAGGTACACTCATACAATTTTGACATTTGGTTTGAGTGCCCACCCAAGTGCAATGGCCGCAAAAATGGTAGTGGCCGTTATCACTCTCTTCAGAGTTATGCGTCTCAACGACCGGAAATCAATCAGTGTATAGCTGAAAGAGTTTCCATATAGTTTAGCATGATATTTACAGAGTTGCATAAATGCGTAGAAATCATCTACGTCTTTGAACACTTGACAACCGGCAGAATATTTATCAATAGATTTTGTAGATCCTGAACTTTCAGCTCTATGAATATTAATACCAAAATTTCCGCTTTGTTTTACACCGTTGTCAAAATCCAAGATAGCATCGCGGTCATAATCCCGTATAACAGTTACAGGTTTTACCTGGACAAGTGCTTCGTATAAACCCCGATGCTTACCAATAGAATAAGCATCGAGATTTTGACCCTGAGCAAGAATTGCTGTGCCCTGTGGGTAGGTCGGATTATTTAACCAATACGTTCCTGGATCGGTGGTCGCAGGAAAAATGTGATAGTTCCACTTTCCATCGGGTTTAGTATAAAACACATGAATCTCATCATCAAAGGCATTCGATTCAACACTTTTACTCCGTAGCCCTACGATGTTAAGTTCGTACGGTCTTGTGTAAAGAACAAAGTCATACTCTTTCAAAATTTCTTTTATGCGAGACATCATGTGTTTTTAATTTGAAGCGTTGATTGATACTTTATGCAGCTTGTTTGAAGTGAAATGAATTCACTCGGTTCATCCAGCCATCATAGAAGACAACTTGATCAGGCTTTCTTTTTACGATGTTGTTCAGGAATACTTTTCGTTCAATTTTCAATGCATTAAACAGCATCTCTTGATCTACACAATTGATGGCTGTCAGCGTTTGGTTACCTACAATTCCGTCTTGTGCAACCTTTACTAGTCGTTGCACAATTTTGGCAACTGTTTTCCTTCCAGAATTGTAACCCCAATCGACAATGAATTCGGCTACCGATTCATTCAGAATGAAATCAGCCATAAAGTAATCCCAAAATATTTTCTTCGCGATGTAGCTGGCATCACTCTCATTTAGCTTCTTTATGTCTTCAGCATCAATATCATCGTCACCATCTTTATCATAGCCGTGCTCTTTCCATACCGAAAGAATAACCCCAAACTTGGTCGGACCTCCTTTATCCAATCTATGATTCACATACCCTCCCTCTAATCGCAGGAGCTTGCCTGCGAAGTTTTCAAACTTTGCCATTGTTGTTTATTTGTTTTTAAGTGTACTTGACGTCCTGTGTTGGGACTTGCAGAATGCTATTGTCAATTGATCTGAACCATGTCATTCCGTTTGCGACCTCCAATTCGTCTCCGAGTATTGTATTCCTGCGCACAGGTATCCGATTATTGTGGGCATCCGTTACCACTGTTTCACGGATAGTAATAAGGTCTTTGTAGAGTCGGATTCCTTGAAGGCTCCATGTCCCCGCACTACTCACTTTTAAACCTATGCGCAGGAATTCATTTCTTATCTGTGCTTTGGCATCTTCATTATTTTTGAAAGCGTATTCCAGAAGATCGGTAACAATTGTCTTTGAGATAAAGCTTTGTTTCTTGTAGTACTCATTCACCGTTGAATACTCTGTTACAGATTTTATCTGCTTCAAAGCACTCATCACCTGATCAAGATTCTTAGACTGTGCTCCTGTGTAAAGACTCTCAGCTAATGCTGAAGGATTAAATACTATCTGGACTGTCCCTTTGTTAGCCCCTGATATTTTGTTGAAAAGTGCTTCGTCAACAATTTCAGGATAGCCCGCGGCCTTTAAAGCTCCAGCAGTTTGTGATCCGAACTGTCCATCAATCAAAATGGATGGAGTAGTATTCGCTAAGGCTTGCTGAAGCATTGTTACTCGTGATCCCCTACTTCCTCTTTTCAATGGGAACTTATCACTTGCTGCACCCAGGACTTTCGATGTGAACGAACTGAAAGAAGCAGGCAAAGTATTATTAATGATGATCGTGTCATTGTTGTCTGAAGGCAATTGGTTTTGTTCGACCATCTTCTTCTTCCTAATTCGATCATACACCAGATAACCCCCGCCACCGAGTGCAGCCAATGCCAAAGCATAGATGAATACCTTCGCAGGTTTTACTTCACGTTTCTTTCCTTGACCCTTTTTCGGAGCGGGTTTTTTGGGTTTCGATTTTTCGCTCTGCACTTTCTTCTTTCCCTTCGATGCCGTCTTCGCCATTAGTTCTTCGCGTTTAATATCCTTATCAGCTCGTTATACTCTTCACTGCTCAACTCGTCTTCCAGATCAGCATTCAAACTTTTCTCGTACAGGCTGGCGTACTCCCTCTGTACTTTCGTGTACATGCTTTTGGATGGTATCTCTTTGAATACCTGTATCACCATTTTTTCATTTGTTCCCCAACCTGCGTAGTTGTCGTTATCAAAAGCCATCTTCAACTGCTTTGCATATGTTGCCGGATCACCGACCTCCAGACTGTGCTTCTGAGAAACATTCGCTTTCACATTCTTATAGAAGTGACGCACCAGAAAAAACAGCCCGGTTGCAGTTCCAAGTCCTAGTGTTGAATAGATCACTACGTTCTTGAAGTTTTGAATCTTCTGTGCGTTTGCGTTCATACTAGTCGTCCCTTCTTTTCTTTTTTACAGTCCCAAGGCCTTCTTTGCAAGGGACGTCTTCATCGGATCATTTTTGACCACATCGGCAAGCTTTGCTATTTCGCGTGCCTTTAACTTTTGCATCAAGACGGATGCTGCTAACAGTTTTACCTCTGCTTCACCTTGCGTTTGTGCCTCAATACTCACTTCAAAACTGTACTTGTTCATAGTTATGATTGTTTAATATTTACATGATTTATGATTAGATCAATCTTCGTCTTGTCCTCTGCGAGAGTTTGAAGAATGAGAAGAACGCTATCAAACTCCGCTTTACTGAATTGTGATTTAAGTTGATTGACAAACTGGATTGCAGCCTGGTCTTCTTCGCTCAAAGAAGTTGAAGAGCTTGCACCGCTTGCCTTCGGTTTGAAACTCACCTCTGACTCTGGTGTCGACTCTTCGCTTGTTTCTTCATTGCTCGATTGAAGCAAACCCGCAAGAGCCTCCCCTCCCGGAAATGCCGACATGAGTTTTGGATTTCGCTTAATGAAACTTTCCACCAGGCTAGAGCCAACATCCCCTAAGAAACTATTCAAAGGGGACTGCTTCATTTCGAGCTTGGCATTTTGCTTCTCCAACTCTTCTACCTCACTCTCCAAGTCTGCGATGTGTTGTTGAAGTTTTTTATTGTCATCCTTCAGTGTATCGTAATCTTTCTCCCGAAGCTTTCGCTGCACCTCCTCGTCCACAATGTTCTTCACGTCAACTCCCGACAATCCTTCCTTCTGCTCTTCACCGAAATAGAATATTCGTTTCTCGTTATTGTTACTGCTGCCTGTGAAAAGTAGAATTTCAATAGACCTCGTATCGGCAGTTACAAAGTTTTCAAACATGGTAAACATATCCGGATCACTCGTCCTGCGTACAGACTTGAATCCATCAACCAGAATTTCATAATCAATGGGCTGACCTTTTTCATGGTACAGTCGCAGGTATTGCAAAAGGTTGTCGATTTTTTTCTGTTCGTATTTCTCTTTATTCGGTAGTGCCATAATTTTAAATCAGTTCACAATGATTGCTTGTATAAATTTTATTCTTCGTTTCGCGCTTCCAGGATTCCTGATCTTTATTTCTCCGCGATGGATATGAACACACTCTGGTATCAGATCATCGGTCGAGTCGTACATCCCATAATCAGAGTCAACCACAAGACCAGGAGGTTCATCAATGATGAAGAACATTTCATTGTAAGCAGGGATAGTTACTGTTGTCCCTGCCTCGATGATGAAATCCCGGTGACGGAAATGATACTTTGAGTATCCCTGTTGCTTTAGCCGTAAGGGCGCGAACTCCAGAATGAATTGCTCGGTCATAAGTTTATCTCCATCGGTTCAAGTGGATCGTAACCCTTGTCTTCCTCTGATTCTTCATCCACCGTTACTTCCTCAAGCTCTTCAGCAGTTTCACATTCCACATAGACCGTGACAAGAAAGGGTGTCTCAAACGTCTCGCCCTTATACCAGGCATTGATGATGGATGTGTCACCTTCAATATGCACTGGCTTTATCTTCGGTACATTCCCGGTGATCCAGGCTTGATTACCTTCAAACTGAGAAGCCTCAATGTTTAGAAGTTCTTCATCCGATGGTTCAATTCCATCCTCAACGACATCCTGGGTGTGGAACACATCCATCTTGTCATTGGACTGAAAACTTATGGTCCCGTTATTTCCCATGTTGCTGATGCTGTTACCAGAATGCCTGTTACTTTTTTCACGTTAGCCGGAAGCCGGATTTCAAAAGGTTTGAACCGCTCAAGCTTTTTGATCTCCAACTTGGCTATGATGATTCTCCGCTTGGTCTTCGTTACGATCATCGCATCTCACATAAAAGACTGACGATGACTTTATAGGAAGAGAATGGAGCGTTGGGATTGGCAGAGTCCTTATATTGGATTTTCAATTCACCGTTTCCGGCTATGACTCCATTACCTAATGATTTGTATTTGTCATCCGGAGCTACCGCCATTCCGCTCATAAACATTTTGCTCTCAAAGTCTTCGGGATAAAGTTCTTCTCCTGAAAGCTCAATCCTTTGAGAGCCTCGGTAGAACAAGAGGTTTGGTCTGTCAGAACTCATCATAATGCCACGCACCACTTTCACGTTCTTATCCAGATCAAACTTCTTGCTCACCGGTTGCCCTTCCGCATCCACCATGAAGGTGTAGATCTTGTCCACCCAACGCTTCTCCATCACCTACTAAGGAATTGTAGCCGTTCCTACCAAACCCACCATGATCACTGCGTTAGGATCTACGCCAGTGATTGTTCCCAATTCAATCTCAAATTCAATGTCTATGTCATCATGAATCAACCGCGGGTTAGCGAGTTTGTAGAAACCACTTGGTACCTGGCTAAATCCAGCAGTGATGAAATTCCGGTTCGAAGTATCGCTCACAAGTTGCTTCTTGTTGGCTTTGAGTTTGAACTCTCCGTTGGCAAAAGCACCAATGCTGTTGATCGTGTCAAACGTGGTGACTTTGATTGCATCAGTATCTAATGAGCCAGCAACCCCTTGCAGCATATAAATCCCGGATACAAGCAGGGCCATGTTTTTGGGAAGCTTGGCATTGCTGATGTTACGCAACCCAACTTCTTTGACATCCTGGCTTTCAAACATTTTGATGGTCTTCGCTCCTTTAACAGGTTTGATAGAATAGACCAAGTGATCAGCAAGTCGCAACTTGCCCTGAAGCAACTGCTCTTTAATGTGCTTGGGCAATTCAACAAAGAATTTCTCAAACTCTGCACGTGATCCCTGCGAAGGAATGTGCCTCTTGGTAATTTTGCTCATCGCCTTTACCCGTTGCAGGGGGTTCAGCGCGTTCAGATACCCCAGCAACTCAGTATCCATCTCTCCATTCAAACCCAACAACTCCGTTGGGTTTGTGTACTCACTCTCCATGAGTTGTCCTAATGCTCCCAGCATAATTTTACTTTGTTTAATAGTTACTCTTTGATTTAAAACTTTTAAAAGGCGAGAATGCAGTTGAAGAAAAATGAGAACGAAAAAACTTCTCTGCACTCCCTGCCTTTAGAATTCTCTTTCCATTTCTTCCACCGCGTTCATTCCGCTTGTTCCGGCACTCATGTTTGCTATCTGTTCCTGGATTCTGTCTATTGCTGACATATCCAATTCTTTCGCACTGTTATATGGATTCACGAAGTATGTTACTTGCTCTTCATTATTCTCACCAGCTAGTCCCTCAGTAGAAGTTGGTTCCGCTTTGGAGATGTAGAGCTTCTCAGAAAAATTCTTGAAGAATGTTCCCACTCGATCTTTTGCTTGTTCTGCAATTTGTTTCATATCAAATCCTTCAACTGTTTGTGATGTTGCTTTGCTTTGATTTTGAAATCCGTTGCTGAGTGTAAGGCCGAGACCAGCTGCAATGATGTACGGATTGTTTTTATGAAAGCCGACCAATGTTACCGGTATCCCCGCTAACAGAGAGTGTTTACCGAGAGCTGCGCCCGCTCCTCCCGCTGCAATAGCCGCAAGTAATACAAGTCCACCTTTAGTTACTGTTTGCGCTATAGGATGTTCCATCACTTGGGCAGTTCCAAAGAGTGCATTCCCTTGTTTGTTTTTCTTTCCCTTTGCCATGTCTATAATAGATTTTGTGCTTTCACTTTCGTTTTCTTGTTCTTGCTTTCAGATTGCTTTTTATTCTTCGCTTTTTGCTTTTTTGCTGGAGCTCCTTCAAGTCCGTTGGTTCCAGAATTACCCCGCATGGCTCTTATCAAAAGAATTCCTCCTGTGATAACTCCTCCGGCTACAAGCAGTGACTTGCCTGGATTTTCTTTCACCCATGTCGTAGTTTTCTGAACGATGCCAGTTTTCGCTGTAGCCTCTGGAGATTGAACAACATCGCCTGATGATGCATTTTCACTTGGTACAAGCATAGCTCCACTGGAGGTAGATTCATTTGATAGTACAGGCTGAGTAGCCGTAGAACTATTGGTATAAGTTTGTGTCGTTTCATTTTTATTTATCGTTACTGGGGCTGTTGTCACAGGTGCTTTAGGCGCAGCCACAAATGATCGAGCTGCTGACACAAGTGGCTGTGAGGCCGTAACCGCTGATGTTATCTTCGAGATTAGCGAAGAACCAGGTTGTACTGCCGGCGCAGGTTCTGAGTAATCGTCTCTCACTTCATCTTCGCTCTCAGATATATCCGGGGCTGATGCTGCGGTTCCTGCATTGTCCGTTTCGCTCTGAAAAGACTTCTCCTCGCTTCCTCCCTTGTTGAATAATCCTTTAACTCCTTTAAGTGCTCCAGCTATGGCAGCTATCGCGGAAGTTGCTGCTGCGATAGCTGTAGCACCCACCACACCTAAGCCCTCCAAGTCATCATCACCATGAATGATGTTATACTCTTCCTGATCAGCATAAACTTCGTCTAGTCCATCAAGACCACTTAGTGGTACTTTTTTATCCTTATTACCTCTTCCCTTGAGAACTGCTTTTTTAAAATTTTCTTTTTTTCCTCCAGCTTGCCAATAAACCGTCTCCGCTCTGTCTTTCACCTTCCTAAGCTTTTGCAGTTCAGTTAGATTGACTCCTTTCGCTTTGGCATCTGCATCAGTGAGGTAGGCATAACGTAATTTCCCAGCGACATTCATGAGATTAACTTTCATCGCCAGCAAAAATCCATTGCGTAGCAGAATTGTAGCCGGGTTTGTATATCTGTTCAGGAAGCGTATTCCATCACCTACTTTGTCGCCCACTTTCTTAGCAACTTTTTTAATGCCTTTACCAATTTTTTTGAAGACGTTTCCCATCTCCTCGTCATCGTAAACCGAGGCAAAGTCTGAGAGATCAACATTGTCGTACTCTACGAATTCAAGTAGCTCGTCTTGTGTTTCTTCTTCCTCAATTCCGTCTAAATAATCCAGTCTCATATTATAGTCTTTACATTCTAAATAAGGTTGTTCATCATCAAACCTGTCCTTCACACAATCAATCACGATGTAGTAGTCACGTTCATCTAAATAGTTATCCAGATGACCTGGCTTCGGAACGATCGGATAGACATGCTGCCATCGAGAAACTTCCGGATACCGCTTCGGATATTTTGTTATCCTTGCGACACACGGTATATCGAGAGATCGGAGGATGGAGAGAATAAATACGGTGTAACAGTCACAGTCAACCCCCGTCATTCTATCGCTCCATGCCCTTCTGGGACTGCGTACTTGTTCAACTCCTTCCTCGTCTCTTTTATACTGTATGTGCTGGTAGACGAAGTGCCAGATATTGGAACATGTTTCTTCCAGTGTCCGACCCTTCAGTACTTTCGCAATCTTTTCCGTTTGCCACAACGTCTGCGGCAAGGCTTTGCGAATGAGTGTCATCGTGTCTTCTACATTCGCACTCTTTTTTATTGTTGTATCCTTTTCACTTGGTGGTGGAAAGAGATGATCGAACTCCCTTCCATTCTTTAATCGCCTCTTTCTGTCCGTTACCATACGCCTCTACCTTTCTTCATCATCTCTTTCCATATTAATGCTGATCCCCTGTCCTGCAAGCAGGTCATGCAGCCTTTCCTCCACCCAAAGTGATATTGTCTGTTTTCGTGTAGGGTAAACTGTCATTGATTGTGGTTACTGTGTGTACAATCACGTTCAGCTTCCCTGTCTCTCTGTATTCTTTCACCAATGCAGGAACCGTTGTGGCCAGGCTCAGAAAACCAAGCTTGATTTTAATCGGGTCAAGATTGACTTCACTGAATTTTGGAATAGTCAGGTTCACATCTCTTACTTGTGATGATGCTATGGTCTTATCCGAATAGATCATCTTGACAAAAGGATGCTTCACCTGGATGCTTCCACCACTTGGATTCTTGAGTTTCACATTGATGGCCAGTTCTATTCCGCTCAGGCTTACTTTATGAATGGAGACTTTTGTATCCGACTCCAATTCATTTGAAAATCTGTTGAGTTTGAGAAGGTAGCTGCCACCAAAGTAGATGGCAGTTACCGCACCGGCTCCGATTAATATGTGGCTACTCTTGATCATTGCGTCTTCTCCTTCTCAACTTAAAGCCCTTTACCTTCTTGAGTTTTGTGAACTCTTTCACTTTGTCTTTGTGCTTCTCCCATAACGGACTGAGTATATCACCTATCACTTTAAAAGCAAGGCAGATAATACCTCCCACTATAGCTTGCAAAGCATAGTCAAGAAAGAATGAAAGATTTACGTTGGAGAGTAGGTTAAACACCACTCCGAAAAGAAAGGCAATCCCATTACCCGTCCCATCATTTTGATTTATCTCTGTGTTCATGGGTCAAAGATGTAGCGACCCGAAAGACAAGGTTAACGATTGTTAACGTTCGTGAATGACTGTGTAACTTTATTAAACTTTGTTAAGGTTTGTAAAGGAATGTAAACGATTTTGAATGAATGTTCCGTGTGGAACAGCGTCATGACCTTCTCTCGAATCATTCGGCAACATCGATGAAAGAAGGAACAATAGGTTTTAACTGAAAGCTCTCTCAACCGTGAGACCTCTTAAACTATCATTAGCAGAATTTTAGTTTTTACATTGCCACTAACGTTCGCCCGAGGAATGGGTCGACAGACGTTTACTCATGCCTTATGCTTAATATGACTTTTTACTTCCTCCCAACTTGAATCTTCCTGAGAGGACTCTATAATATTCTAATCATAATAGAACTCAGTTTCGAATGGATATGTTGAAGTTCCTATTTGTTTCCAATGTTAAAGTATGAACTCCAGAACTTCACCATAAACCGTGTAGTCGCTTGATTTTGCGTATGCTTTAATATAATACTTAACACCACTTTGGAGACCATCAATTTCTGACTCAAAAACACCCAAGTCAGACGTAGCGCCAATCGATAATTTAAAATCGCTATAAATATTCACTGGCGAATCTGCTTTTTTCGACCAAACGAAGCCGTGATCAATTATCTGGCCAGAGGTACTGATAATTTCACCTCGTACCTTCAGTGAATTATTATTTACTTCTGTCAGTCCAATTGTTCTAACTCTAGGATACTCTCTAGTTACACTCTCTATTTCGGTGCACGAAAAAACCAAAACAACAACCCATAGAGAGAAGGAAAAATTTCTCATAACTTAAATTTAATACCGGTTAGACCACTTAAGCTAACCAAGTTAGCTGATTCAAAATCTCCATAGACTCCACTTAAATTCTCCGAACGTACTTCCGCGAATACTCTGAGTTTTCCAAAAACAACATGATTGTAACCAAAGGCCAACCAATACCCATTTTCGGAATTACTTTCTTTATGTTGCTCATAGTCTGTTGTCACTATGTAATTTCTTTCGTGCTCAGTGGTACTTTCGGCTGTGGTTTTAAAACGGTAATTAACCATACCAACTTTTACATAAGGCGTATTATTTCCAGGAAAAAAATTATAACCGATGCTTATCGGAAACTTGACGATCGATGTTTTTACTAATATGTCATATTGGGTGTGTATATCATATAATCCACCATACGTCACCGTTGGTTCTTTATAAGGCTGGTATTCTTTATTCATGGTAAGGAACTCCACCGAAATCATCAATTTTCTTGATATCCGTGGAAACAATAAATCTATACCACCACCCCACGTAGTTGAAGTATTCGTCTCAGAACCAACATATCCTGATTTCTCTAATTTCAAAGTTGACCTATCAACTCCACCAAAAAAAGTCAGACTGGCTTGAATAGCGGGAATCTTATATTCCATCGGTATGAGATTACCTTTACACAGGTTATAGGCGGTGACACGTTTGATAAAATCGCGCTTATTATAGCTGTCTTGATTGGCTGCTAACTCGCAATCTCTAAATAAATAATTCGTTAGATACCTGTACCGTAGATCTTTCATTTCACGCGCGCCTTTTCCACTCTCAATCACTACTCTATTTTCTCTCTTTCTTGGTAACTTATATATCCGATCCATTTTAATGTAATAGATGCTACCGTAAACCATCAGCGTAGCATTTCCACCGACTAAAATTTCTGCAAATCCAAGCTCATTCTTGATAGTATCAACAGGTAGGTTTTTGGATACATAGTATTTGTCTCCTTCAAACGTGTACCCGTACAACTCAGATGGAGAGTATCTAATAATTTTCGAGCTTCTACTTTCTCTAAATAAACAATATTTCCCGTTAATCCATTTGCTTCGATAATCAATTAGGCCGTGGATTGTGTCAAGATTATTTTTCACTATATATCCCTTACGAAAGTCTCCTTGAGCAATTGAAGTAGTCGAGATGGCAAAGAGGATAAAAAAAAAGCTAGTGAGTCTAATACACATTGTCATTGATGATAACGAATAAAATAGTGTTGAATAAAGGTATATTCAAATATCAAAAGCAATTAAGCACAATAATCACTAATCCGAAACTAATATATAAAATAATCATCTCCAGAGATAGACTAAATAACATGTCTTGATCTTTGTGCATTCGGATTATCGATGGAGATCAAACTGACTTAACTTCAGCCAACTCGTTTCGTTTTCTTCCTTATCGGAAATTCAAACCCAAATCGTGCATTTAGCCAATCTGGATATGGGCTTTTATTGCGTGGGTGAAATACATTGATCATAATGGTGGTGGTGCCCTTTATGTTTTTGTAAAACCGATACTCTTTTTTAATACCCACCAATCCGCTCACTACCCATTCACGGTTTCTGTCATCGGCTTTGGAACTTGAAACAAAGGAGGGTATTAACGTATTCATTACCTCAACTTCTGCGCGTGGCAAAAATCCTTTGCTAAGTTTAAATTCACCAAATACGCGAGGTCCAAATACACGACCATCCGAATTGAACTTGTCTTTATCCAAATTATATGCAACACGCTGGTTCCAGCCTATGCCTGTCGTTAAGCGACCATTCACTCTATAACCTGCATACACATTAAAATCCGTTAGGAAATTGCCTTGCTTTTGAAAAATTTGAAATTGAATTCCAGGAACGATCCGTTCCATGAATGGTTTGCCCTTCATCGGGTTCGGGGGACGTTTTGTTATTTCACTCAGACTCGATATACTAGAATACTTTTGTTTGTATTTCGAAATCTTATCCATTGCCGACTTCAATACTTCTTCTTTACCCGCAAAGTGATCAACTGCTATTTCTTTTATCTGACTCAGTGCTTGTTTTTTTGCTTCCTCCTCCGACATCATCGGAATAGCAGGAAGATTACCTGTTGCATCAGTAAAGCCTTTTATATCATCCATTTTCATCACCTGACTTTCAGCCAGTTTATCCAATTGATTTGCCTGACCAACACCTTGGGTAATTTCATTTGCACCCTGCTGCAACGCTCCGGCTTGATCCGTTACTCCACTTGTTAAATCAGACGCCCCGCCCAGATTTTTAGTTACATCGGGCAGACCGTTTACAGAAGGTAAATCTGTGGGCACATTGGGAATACCTTTTAAATCTACTGACGGAATAATTTTATCGAGCGAAGTATTTAGGCTATTCAGATCAATAGGAGAATTGATGGCAGAAGATAATGATGGAAGCTTGATACTCTCCAGCGAACTCGTCAACTGCAATACTTTTGATTGAAGCTCCGGAGGTAATGGAATGGAATTTAATTTCTCTGTTGCCTTTTGTTTAATGGATTGCATTTTACCATCTACCTTTTGCTTGACTGCTGTCAATTCGTTCTGAAGACTGTCTAATTTCTTAGTATAATTTTCTGTAGGAAGTTTGACGTGACTAAGGCTATCAACTTTCTGCTGGTATTGGGATGATAATCCTTGAACTTTCGCTGCTACATAATGATAGTATTGTGCAATGCTATCTATTTTTCCTCTTGCTGATGCGTCAATGGAATTCAGCTTGTTAGTAAGAGTTGATAGTGTATCAAGTGATAAGCTAGTCTTCAAGGAATCGAACTGGGCAAAAGCCGTTTGATTCAGAATTAGAAATATAATAATGGCTAATGGTTTCAAGGCAATCAAAGATAAAAGATAAAAAATACAATCAATAATGTTGAATTTCTTGTTCTGAAATAGGTTAGACAATAACACATACGCACTATGTAGATGCTATAGGCAGCTGCCGTTGCCAGCCCCAAATGGAATAATGATTACTCAAAGCACAATGCATTTTGTCGCAATCCATCAATGTTAACTTCGATACAGGTATCTGGCCCATTTCCGATGTTTGTTGTTGAATTCATTACTTACATATCACTATTCTCTAGATTTAATCCTTTTTAATTTATATCCAAAATCCTCAATTTTGTGATCCATATTCTCCCAATTTGTATTTACACGATAGAGTTTAAGCGTATCCGAAACGAACTCAAATTTGTAAATCTCACCATCCGACCAGTTACCATTTTTATTTCCTTTGTACATTACAATTGCATCAAATTCAATATTTAAACCAAAATCATAGATTACCTCAAAGTTAGCTTCATTCTCAAACCCTGTTAGCGTACCATTATGAGCAAAGATGAAATCTTTCTTACTGTCACTTGATCTAAATTCACCTTCAAATAATATTCTTCGTAACTCGCTCTGTACGTCATGTACTTTTCTATAAACCTCTGAGTGGTTATTTTGAAGAAACTTAATTTCAAGCTTGTTACTATCTATTAAATTCAATTCAAAGGGATCAATGAAATTTGAAGACTGGTTTATTCGCTTTGGGTCATAAGCAAATTTACTCTTCGAACTATTAAAACAAATTGGAATCTCATAACCTCCCTCGTGGGATGTGAATCCAAAAATATACGCACTATCACTTTTTAAATTTTCACTTTTAAGTAAAAAACCCAATATTTTTGGCTCACTACTTTTATTTGCATAAACAGATTTAGTCTTTTCAACTTTCTGCAAATAAGAATCCGACATCCATAAACCAGATAATAGTTCTATCTGCTCCTCGGTTTCATCTAAAATTGGAGTGCTTTTTTCTACTTTGACATGCTGACTACCACATCGCATTGTTAGCATAACATATAATGCCAAAAAAAACATTTTTTTCATATTTCAATAATTTCAAATTGTTATTAGATGACAAAATTATTATGAGTTTATTAGTCAGGTGTCCAAAACCCCTTAAAACCTCCTCCACCATAGACAGATTCACTTTGGAGAGAATTATTCCCATCAAGTTTGACACCAGAAATTGAAGCACCACTACGACCCATAGTAGCAAAATAAACTTTGCCATCTTTAATTTCCGTTACAAGTGTTACATGCCCACCCCACATCATTATATCTCCAGCCAAAGGGTTGTCTTTTCGATAGGTATTATTTGCGGATTTACCCGCAATTTCTTCACGCATTGCTGCAGTGTTTGTGCCCTTAAATATTTTTTCTTGTCCTGCCTGCTTTAAGATTGTCGTCAAAGTGGATGAACAATCTGCAAAGTCTACATCCAAGCCAAATTTCCTATTAGGTTGACTGTACTTTGTTTTGTTAGTTATGTAATTGGCTACCACTAGTTTTGCTGCAACAACTCTCTTTTCAGATGCTGATAACTCCGCCTGTTCTTCTGGTTCTTTTTCCCCACCACCACTTGAAGCATCTGTCTTTTCTGCAGGTTCACTCTTGGCTTCATTTGCATAATATGCTTTAAGAGCATCTTCGTTAGCCTTTTCCTTTGCTTTCTGATCATCCTCTTCACGTTCAGCTTGATCCAATCCTTGCATAGCATCATTGTAAGTGACATTCTTTGCCCACATTCCATCAGGATCAATAAATCGCATGGGATTATCAAATGCATAATTGTATGGGTTCCATCTTCTTCCTTTTTCTGCCAATGGATCAACCACTCCCCACCTTCCAATTTCTGGCATATACATCCTGGCTCCATAATCGTACCAGTTCAGGGATAACTCATCCTGTAACTCTTTGCCATTATATAAATACTTCTGCTCTAAGCTGTTTTGTCTTTCTCCCTGATTAAACCCTAAACCGAATGGGAAATAATCTGAAACACTTACAATTTGCGAAGGTGTGTGGCTAAAACTTGCATCATCAAAATAAACATCTACAAAATTGTAATGTTCATTGCTTAAGAAGATGTATGCAAAACCTGCTTCCGGTGCTTTGGCGGTTACCGATAAGAAGTCATGCGGAGGTTGTTTTACTGAACTACTTGTCTGAGCACCAACTGTGGATACCTGATCCCAGGCAGCATCCAGGAAATTGTAGTCTTTGTCAAAAAATAAAATGGTTACAAACACTTTTGGCGGTGCTTCATCATCGTTGTAATGATCGCCCCCAGCGACACTTGAAGCATAACTGTTCAGGCTATTGTATAACTTCAGTTGCTCACCTGTAGAACCTGAGGATACCCCAAAAGCCGCAGCCAACGATGTGATTAAAGGATTTGTGTTGGGCACATTATTATTACCCAGGTCAAGATATTTACAATAGGCACTTGCGGTTATCTGATCGCCCGGCATCACTGAAAAAGATTTACCAAGTCCCGCACGGCTAGTCGGAGCGCCCGTTAGTTTTTGGCTGTTAACATAAGTTGTGCCTGCATCGGTATGATCGAAAAGATCAAACGGGCTATTGCTGTAATTTTGAAAATTGCTATTTGAGGCTGCTTCGAAATCTGTAGTGTGGGTAGTAGTGGTTTGCGCCTTACTGGTAAAGGTAACCCTAACGTTACCAAGATGGTCTTTTAAATGATACTGATACTCCCAGTTTGCTCCATCGGGCAACACACGCCCTTCGGGATGTTGGATCATCTTTAATACATTATTCTCATAAACCATTTCACCAATGTAATCGGTTGTCTTTGTTAATGCACCGCTGGTATTATAGACTTCCTGAGCAAGCTTGCGGCCTGAGGCATCATAAATATACTTTACCTTTTCCGTACCCTTTACTATTTCTTCAGGCAGGTTCAGGTAGTTGTATTTAATATTTCCTTTTGTGCTGAGCCCTTTGTTCTTGTCCTTATCAATGTTGCCGTTGTAGTCGTAACTGTAATCGTCTGTACCCGTATTACCATTGACAAAGCCAAGGGCTGCATCGGCCCCATCGTTAACATAGGAAAGCTGATTACCGGAATAGGCATAGGTTAAGTTATCCATGCCCGCTCCCTTGAAGCCTTTGCGAAGTAGTGTTTGGATATTTCCATTGAGATCGTAGTTGAGGTTTTCACCATAACCATTATTGTTACTGTTCCATGACCACACTCCGGCAATACGTTCGTAATCAAAGTGGCTAGCATCTTTAAGTCTGTTTAGGTTATCATAACCAAAGGTATAAGTTTGCCTGCGTGCTGTCCCTCCATTGCCCTTGCTCCATTGAATGGCTGAGATATTACCGTTATACGATGCCAAAGAAGTAATACCTGAAAGTGAATTGTTGTAGGCCAGTTCCATTCCAAAATGGTCAGCCGTTGCATCACCACTGGCTACTGCCGCCACATCGGCCTCATTAATTTTTGTAAGCCACCCGCGTATATTATAATGGTAATCCACCGACTGCTTAAATGTTAAACCATTATCTGTGCTATGAAGATTCTTATCTACCGGCTGACCGATAGTATTATAATTATTCTTGGCCACCATCACATCGGGTGCTCCATTTGTTGAATGTTTTACATTAAGGACGCGACCCGTATGATCATAGGAGTACGTTTCTTTCACATAAGTGCTTACACTATTAACAACATAAGTTCTTTTGGAGATCAGCACTTTTCCAGGAAAATCATAAACATTGCTCACTCGAACTGTACCTTTTTGATGATCGCTAAAGGTTTGGATCACGCGGTATTTTGTGTCGTAGTAATTTACACTGCGCAGCCATGTTCCAGTGTTGAGGTTCTTCACATAGGTAGCTGCTACTAAACCTTTGACACTTGCATTTTTACTCGCATCTTGCCCAGGCAATGACTCGTTTACATAGGCAAAGTTAGTAGGGGTTGCAGGCGCATTGAATGTGTCATAGCCATCATAATAAATAGCACTGTAATAATTACCAACCACGGAAATATTTGGAAATGATTTATTGTCATACCCCAATACATTGTTTGTGCCTGCGGCTATATAAGTTTCATACCACGATTTAGTGGAGGGCAATGGAAGCGCATAAAAACTATTCACCGTTGCCTGAACAGTAGGAAGATCACCATTATCCAAATATTTTCCCGTTAGTGCAGGCCGGTTTAAAGCGTCATATTTTGTAAACGTCCACTCTTTTGATGCTAATGCTCGCTGATTTCCATCCTGAGTAAGGACTAACCTGTTGCGGGCATCATAAACCATATAAACGGGATCAGCACCGGGTACCTTCTTTTGGATCATGCGGCCACGGCCATCATAAGCATAACGAAAAGCCCAAAGTTTTAAGAAGTCTTGCTTGTTTGCTTCCGTTTTTGCAATTGGGAAATATTCTGTGCCAAGAGCCTTTGTACCTTCGGGTTGTATGACACACACCAGCTTGTTGTAAATATCATAGATGTAATAGGTGCTCGCAAAATTTACATCCTTGTTGGTGTCTGTAGTAGAAGGTGAGCCGGTCGCGGCCTGCACTCTTCTCAATACCATTTGACCCTCCCTGTCAGTGTAGGTAATTACTACGTTGCCTTGTTCATCCTTTGTCCTACTTCTGGAGAGTTCATTGGCAGGATAGTAATCCGCAATGCCACTGCTACTTGCACTCAATGTTCCAAAAGGGTAGGATGTTGTTGGAGCCGTATAGGTCCATTTCAATACTTCACTTGCCTCATTGAGTTCATAGGCAAATTTAATTGTATGATCTGTCGACAAATAGGTATTAACAGCATCCGGTTGCCAGTCAAGACCAGGTGCACCTTGCTTTATCACACGATTCAATGGGCTTGCTTCAAAAACTGTGCGCGAATAGGGATATTGGTCACTTGCCAGAAGTCCACCAGTTTGATAAAATTGGTATTGCTTTCCAGAACGGTACTTATCCAGTTCAGTAGTAGCCGTTGTAGCCGGATCTATAAGTGCATTGTCTTTATACCAACCATTAGTACCATCGACATAAGGAAGGTAATTTTTACTTTTTCTTCCGAGGTCATCATACGCTAAGGGCTGCACTATATCCTGCTTGGTTGGCGACCCTCGTAAAACCACGGCCTGAATCGGTCTGCCCATACCATCAAAATATTGAACAGTTGAGCTCATTGATTTAACGGAAAGCGTATCTACATCAGCGATCGTTACATTGTCTTTAAGTATTGTATTTGAAACAACATAGTTCATATTCAATCCTTCAAGCCCTTTATACACTATTACGTTACTCGTTGGTGTAAAAACTGGTGCAGTGCCTTTGGTAACCTTAACATTATAGTTCCCGGACTGATTGGTTGTATAGGAAGAGGCTGTGGCACCACTTATTACAGCACCGGAACCATTCAACCACTGATAACTATCGTAAGTATAGTTGCTCACAGATAGGGTTACCGGTGTCCCTCCAGTTATTCTTCCATTGTTACTGGAAGTGATTTGTGGTTCCGGATGTTTATTTGCAGTGACCGTTTTTCTCGTTGTGCTTGGGCAATTTCCAATGACTGATTCTACCTGATAGGTTACTGAACCAGAACTTACGGTTGGAGAGTACGTATTTGTGCTAACTCCAGCGATGAGATTACCCCCAGTATACCATCGGTAGCTTGTTGCCCCTGAAACGACTGACACAGATACAGGAATAACTACAGACGAATTTGAAATTACGTGACCATCTGTAGCAGATGCTGGAACAGTGGGGGGCGTTGTAATAGAAATTGTTCCCACACTTTTCAACGTTGTGCTCCAAGCTCCTGTCGTTCCAAAGCGAGCACGCAAATACATTGCGCCAGCAACTGTGCGATCAATGAAGGAAGCAAATCCAAGGGTAGTGCTGGTTCCCGATGATGATGTTTGCCAATACCAGTTTACTCCAGCAGGTGGTGATGAGTTGCAAAGAATCTTCGTGGAGTTACAATTCTGCGTTATGGTGAAAGTTGTGACAGGAGCTCCGACCGTAATACTAACAGATAGGCTTCCTCGTTGTGTATAGTTCTGATCCAATACGGCCAGGCTTGCTGTGGTCGGGGCATTCCAACGAATACTGGCATAATAAGATGTGCCACTTTTCCAAGTGGAAAGAACCGTGCCATATCCTGTCATCCAATTTACTGACATATATATTACTCCATCATTGAATGTATATGTATGGGTATCACCAACATAAACATTGTTCGGCCCTGTAACGTTTTGGGCTAAAATGGTTATGGGTAAACTAAGAAGCAGAATAAATATCGTCTGTCTGAGCATAGTTTTTATTTCTTATTGTATCGGCTAATGTGAAAATTGTAAGGCATTGTATTTTGGCCATTCTCTAAAAAACTGAAGATCACTTCAATTGATTCGCCAACTTTACTAATTCGGATTGTACCTCTCTGTTCCTGATATGTTACAAAATATTCGATTGACCCTTCCTGGTCAGGTGAATTCCAATTACCCTGAATCGATTTTATTTTAAACTCCATAACGTACGCACCATTGTTTTGAAGCCATTGGATGGTTGACTTTTTATTGGAAATAAATTCACTGGCAACCTGTACCGTCTCATGGGCATTGGTATCAATGAAATAATCTGAATCCCAAACTATCGTATCACTTGAAATTAAAACCTGTGCCTCAACCTCAAAGGAGGCAATGGTAAATATGAATATTAAATACAAAATCCTCATATCAGTTTTGCTCATAAACATGGTATTGAAAAGTCTTCAGCAGTTTCCCATTGCTATCCTTAATTGCCATTAAGCGACCAAGAGTATCGTAATCGTAGTAGGTTATACTTCCATTGGCGTCAGTCGTTGTAGCAATGCCTACTCCCACATTGTAGGTATAAATGGAAATCTGCGCCCCTGGAAATGCATTTCTTAATTGAGTCACTGTTGCTGGAATCATACCTCCAGTTCCACTATTATAATTTGCACCGAGAATTGCTTCAACTTGGAGTCTGGTAATTCCTATCAGTTTAGCGACAGGGTATTGTTGATTATAGCCCCATATATATGAAGTTGATACGCCGTCTTTGCCTAAAACTTCAAGAAGATTAGCCTTTGAATCATACTTTACTATTGATGTGACCTCCTCATAAGGGGATGGGAATGTTGAACCATCATTTGAAGAGCTAAAAGTTCCCAGATCTTTATTGTATTGATAGGTTTTATCTAGGACGACTTTATTATTGTCTATCCTGAATTTATTCCCTCTCGCTCCAACAATTGGATATTGGGTTCCCACCTTCTTTGAAGTTTTTGTTTCGATTACGGGGGCAATTATATTCTTGGTCACCATTGATTGAATTATCGCAGAACCAAATCCACCATAGTCAGAAGGATATTTAAAAAGTTGAGAAGTTATTATTTCATTGTTGCCATTCTTTATGTCCTTGCCAATAAGTTGGTTCAACCCATTATACGTTCGTGTCTCTTTTGTAACAATGGTTTGGGTTGCAGCATTATATGAAAAGTATTGTGAAGAAATAATTTCACGTACTTCAACATGTCCACGATTGATTTTATAAAAGGAATGTAAATTTGGAACAAGAGCACCAGGACCTAATTGGTGCCAATTAACTTTTATTGCATTTATATTGCCTGACTTAAAATAATAATTGGTATAATCAGTACTGGATATTGATGAATTAGTCCCAGAGCTAATTGATTGTAAATCAAGCGAACCGTTGATCTCCTCATAGGTCAAATTGGTAATTGCCGCCTGGTTACTCATACTCCACGGAGCCAGGTAATTTGGTTCATTAATAAAGTAGTGATCTCTAATTCCGTTATTTGCTCCGCTCGCATCTTCAATATTTTCCCTCACATAAGAATACCCCACGTGGTTTCCTTGAGCAGCATTCCCATTTGCTATCGAACTACCTGAAGTGAAAAGCCAATACAAATTCCCTGCCGTTGAAGCGGGGTTTTCCCTATAGGCCATATTCATCAAGGGGTTCATTAACCTTCCAGAGCTAAATGTACCTCCCTGATCAGGGCTTGCGTATTGGTAGGATCGCTTTAAAAGTTGACGATTGTCAAGGTCAAACATAGTGATGCTTTTAACCCTAGCTCCACCCGCCTTCTGATTTCTGTTCAGATCAACAATGGTAGGCGTATAACTTGTTAAACATTTGTTTGGAATTGTTATGGTAGCATCTCCGTAATACTGAGTTGCACCTGCCACCTTAATACCATACCCTTTTAAGATATATGTTCCTCCCGCAAAATTAATTCCATTTATGGGGTTCGTGTTATAATCTGTGTTGGTTACGTAATTATTAACACCAAGTCCCCACTGAATGTCGTAACGCAAGTCCTTTTTTACGGAAGCATCTGGCCCAATTAATTCTACAGCGACTTTATTAACATCTCCTGAAGCTATAGTGCAGTTATTGCCTAGGTAAAAATCCTTGCACTTAGTGGACATTGAGACGCTAACCATTCCGCTACACCCATCAAATCCGTAGCCCTTATAGCCGAAGCTTACCGTTTGGTCACTTGTAAGACCAGAGACTGAATATGTCGTACTACCGGTAATTGGAACATGCTCTTTACCTTCAAGTTTATACTCATTTGATTCATATTCGTAAAGAGTGTAACCACCTGTAGGATACGTTACTTTAGTAAGGAGTCCAGCCTTACCATAATCGAAGTTAGCCGCTCTATTAGGTGTTTGAAAATAGTAGTTTTGAGGGGAGTTGCTTATTGCAATCAACGTATTGGGAGGGTAATCAACTAAAACCGGTGTTATTGCGGTATTTCCATCCATCCCATTGTAAAACCCCCAGTAATCTACACCTAGGGTTGATTTATTCGGTAGTCCATCGTTGTACAGAAATTTGTGAACTTGATCCGCTGTGAATTGTCCGCTAATTAATTTTCCGCTTTTAACGTCATTCAACTTTAACCTTAGATTGTCATAATTATTAGGGCTTTGAATTCCAAAATAGGTTTGATTGAAATTGGTTACTGTATTTAGGGTTGAACTTGCTGAAATATTTCTGATTTGAATACTCATTAATCGCTGTGGCTTCAAAACGTTAATGGTCGATTCATTTCTGGTTGTCTTAATAACATTTATCCATGAATTATAAGTAAAGTTCGCAGGGTCTAACTTCTCCAAATCGTCTCGATCTCCCTTTGTAAAAGTTATCTGAAGGTCCAAATCGGTACTGGAAATGGAGGATAGGTAAACATGTTCTGTAATTATCCTTGAACAGGTTTGAGTGCCAATTTCATCGGCAAAACCTGCAACGGTAGCATTAACAGACTTAACTTCACCCCATGATTTAGATGAAACTGACAGGTAATCACTGTAGCCATTGGCTTTAATATCGTAAGCATAATTGATTGTCCTTCCACTTGCTCCAATTATTTGAGACAAGTACCAAGTGGTAATTGCTCTACCTCCTTGATTTATAGTTTGAAGAATATCAACATATTGTCCATCACAGGCAGTCCAATTTCCATTGCTATTCGAGCCACTTACCGTTGTTACATATTCCTTTACTGAGAAAATACCTTGAATTCCATCTGCCGTAGTAACCGTAAAGGATAGACTGGATAAATTAAATTCTATCTTGTCAGTGTTATCCACAAGCTTGATAACTTGGATGACATTGTTTGTCTCAATCGCTTTGGAGAGAATAAACTTTCCAGAAGTATTCAGGAAACTATACGTGAATATATCAGGTTCGGTATCCACCAGACCACGTAGATAAGACGACCAATAAGGATCTATCCAATCTACTCCAGTCCAGTTTTGGAGTGATTCAGGGATTGGGGTTGTATCATGACAGTAGCCAGCAAATCCGTTCCCCGCGTGTAGGTCATTTAAACCTTTAACAGTCCGCGAAATCGATCCTCCAGTAACGAGTGCCCACCCAAGGCCAATTGAGCTTGAATTTTCTGATGCCCGCACACCTCCTGAATGATAATTAATCTTGATTGGAATAGATACCCCGTCAAATTGGATGTCATAAATTGGAACAGAAAGATTTTGGCTTCCGGTATAAAGATTGGTTGGCGTGAGCTCAAATTGTGCAAGCTTGGCTCCGTCAGGTGAAGGCGGAATTGGTTGAAGTGAAACATAGTCACTTTGCTGAGCCTTAAGCCCTTCTTCAAGAATCAGGCAAAAACTAAGGAGGAAGAACAAGGTTTTGTACAGGCGTGCGCTTGAACAAAGGCATTCATTAATAGTTCGCAACATTTTAGTCCGGATATATATTGGTAGTGAACAATTGATAATAACAAAAGAAGCACGAGCCTCATTTTTTAATTCGGTTTTTTGATTCGCAGTGTCGTGATCCCACAATAACATTCAAAATTATCTCGCAACGCACGAAGACGCTCATGTCCGAAAGGGTTGTTGCAAATGTGTAAAAATGAAACTATTATTCCAAAAGAAGTTGTAACACTCCTAACGCTACCAATACTGTAGGATTTAAAATCTGCACTCCAACCTTGAATTTACTTTGTTACCAATAGTTCGTTGGACAATATGTTGTCGTTGACACAGAATCAGATACAATGACTAAAATTCAACTAGATTCAATTATCCTTAACCCAATTCCAATCAATTTTCAACTTAATTCTAACCTCTCGTCCTAAGCTGTTCTTTTATCAACACCATTTCCCCTTCAAGTGCATTGATCCTTTCATATAATCCTGAAGGTTCTGGTGCCTGACGGGTAAGTTTCATTCTGAACTTCCAAACCTCTTTTATATTTTCAACAGGTAGTGGAAAAGTAGGATACTGAGGGTCTTTGTTGTCGGATTTACAAATAATCAATCCACCCTTATCGAGATAGTTTAGGCATCTTTTCAAAACAATATTATCCACATCATGAGCATTGTTGACAAGAATGTAAACAAACCCATCTTTAATGTCGGCAATTCTCTCAACGTACTCTCCTATCACTGTGTCTCCAGGATAAAACCCAATGCGATCAGCTAACATGCTGTAGCCACTAACCTCAAAAGCACGGAAAGTACCATGATTTAAACCCGGAAGCCAAAAGGTCGGAAGATGCTCTATATACTCTGCCTGTTGTGAACCTAACAGATAACCTGCCTGTGCTTTAATCGGAACCAAGACAATGTTGTCCTTTCCAGTTTTGTCAACTGTTGTTACTAAAGTCCTGACGGGAACTGATTCTTCGGGTGGTTTTTGCTTTTTGATTCCTCCTATTAAATCATCCCAACTTGTTGAGTAATACTTAACTATCTTATCCAAGGTTTCCAGGGAAGGATACATTAGGCCACTTTCAACCTGTGAAATCGCAGAACGGCTCAAATCAACTGGAAGGCCAAATTCTTCCTGAGAAAGGCCTTTTTCAGTTCTTATAGCTTTAATTCGGCTTCCTACATCACCTTTTGTAAGCATAAATATATTTGTTTAGTATTACTTGACAATAGTAGTAAGTAATACTTAACATTGCAAAAAACAGTTGAAAAAATTAAAAACAGAATATATGAAACGTGAAATTACAAAAACCGAGGAAACCGGACACAAACCAGAAATTTTTGCCTTGAGACCCTACAATCACAAGCAACTGGCCGACTTCTATGGTGTATGCTGGTTAACGTTTCAGAGATGGGTAAAAAAGCACGAACAAGAGATAGGAAAGAAGACGGGACACTTCTATAGTATTAATCAAGTACTTATTATCTTCAAAGTTCTTGGTATGCCTAAACGTTTCAGGGTTTCGTTGTCGGAAGTGGAAGAAATGTTTAAGGCTGCGTAGAGTTCTAGCTATATAAGGCACCTGGGTGTCTCTATTCACTTGTCAGTACATTGATGGTTCACTCAGGAAGTAAACTCTAATGAGGACTTTACACCAAAAAGATTATGAAAAAGTTAATAGCAAAAACAGTTAAGGAATCCCCCAATTTGATAAAAGCGTATTCTAGTCAAACAATCATGAACCAATTTCCTAAAGACGAAATACTTAAGGTAATTGAAAACGCAAAACAACTTGAAAGAGGAAAAGGTATAGACACTCTCAAGCAAATCGTAGAGAACTACAATAAAAAAGAACATCCCACTAAGCCAGGCAATTTTTCCTTAGTTATCAGCGATACAGGAGAAAAAGCATATCAACGAGCAATTTTAGCAGGAAAAACTCAATTAGATTCTCTAGGTGAAATTGTTTGGAACGACATAGAATTGCCTGTTGTATTTAATAAAAGTTCAAAGCGAAGATGTGTTGATTTGTTAGGGATATTAAACAATAAAACATCTGTTCTTTGTGAATTGAAATTTGCTTCAAATACATACCCCTCTAATAGCCCTATATTCGCAGCAATTGAGTTGTTAATTTACTATTATCTCATTAAAGACAATTCTGAAAACCTTGACAAAGAGGAAGTGTTTCATAAAAATGAACATGTTAAACGTTTTAAATGGAGTGACTTCAATCGCAATTCAATGCTTATTGTCGCTGCAAATCAAACGTATTGGACTTGCTGGAAAAAACAATTTGAAGGACGGAAGAATGAAATTGAATCATGGCACAGTAAATTGACTTTAGAGATTCGCTTTTTTTCTTTTGACAATTTTGATTTTAAGAAACAAAAAGGAGATCAGTCAAAATATCTCCCAAGCATTTCTGACAAAAGAGAATGGACAGAAGTTTATTTGTAGTGTCCTATATTTTACTAGTTAGAGCCACTTTTTCGGACTGACAAACATGAGGAGAAGAAGTCACCTAGAACAGCGATAATAGTTACTACTTAACAGATGAATAATATAACGCTTATTGGCACTATCCATTCGGAAAATGGGCAATGTAATTCTGATGAATTGCACAAGATTATCGAATCTATAAATCCCGAAGTGATTTTTGATGAATTGCCTCGTCATGCTTCTGATAGATATTACAGCGACTCATTTGATATGTATGTTGCCAACAGCATTTTGCTTAATCGGCAACCTCCAGTAGTGTCCCTTGAAGTGAAATGTATCAAAAGATATAAACAACACTATAACATTAAAATTGTACCTGTCGATATTGATGTAACACAAGAATTATCTAAATATCAACAGGAAACTCACTTTATGTTTTCTACATTCTTCAAATACGAAGATTATGAAAAGTTAGATTCTGAGAAAGAGATTTTGATAGCACAGGAAGGTTTTCATTTTCTCAATAGCAATAAATTTTTAGACTTTGCAGAGAGAAAAGAGGTTATAGAAAGAAATATTATTGAATGTGAAATCCAGAAGGATAGATTACTTAATATTTACAAAATATTTCGGGCAGAACAATACGACAAGCGCGAAAACGCGATGCTTCAAAATATTTACAATTACAGCACAGAAAACCAATACAATCAAGCAGTGTTTCTAATTGGTGCCGAACATAAAAAGTCAACAATGCTAAAAATTACAGAGTACGAAAGACTGTCAGAAATTAAATTGAATTGGACAATGTATGGTAACAAATAGAAAACCTACCTCTAACAGCGGCTATGACACGGTAGCGACACGTTTAGCTGAGCATAGGTATAGAAACGAATAAGCCATAAATTATGTTGACATATAACGAACACATAGACCTAAGGGAAAAGCTAGCGAGTGGCGAAATTGCATCCAAGCTTGCAAAAGAACAATTATGGTATGAATTCAAAGAAGGTGAACGGTCTTGGCATACAAAAGACTGGAAAGAAAGAAGGGTTAATTTTATTAAGGACGAGTGTGAAATTTGCAGTAGTAAAGACACATTGACCATACAACATTTATCTCACCCAAGAACATACTCAGAATATCTAAGAGAAATAACAAGGAAGCATACTAAAGATCACAGAGACGCTAACTCCAAAGTTGATAAATCTGAATTCAGTAAATATGTACTAGAAAAATATAAATATGTACCCATTCCTTGGTGTCCGTATTGTAAGAATAAAAATCCTAGTGAACGGGTGAGGAAAATACCGAAGTATCGATGTGCGGATTGTAAGCACGAATTTGATGAAGCCGTTTATAAATCAATAGATGAGCTCATTTCTATTTTTTATGAAGATGAAGATGCATACGAAGTTCGAGACAAGTGCTTTATATCGAGGGATAAATGGAGAAACAACCAAAACTTGTCAAATATTAAATATTGGCTGCAAAGAGACCAAGCAAAAAACAAAGATCCTGAATCGATTGAAAAGGAGGCACTTTTGCTTTATCTAAACGACTGCATTAAATACCTATCCTTTGAAGATACAATCACTGCTTGTAAAAGGTGTGCCTATAATTATGATTTAAAACAAATGGAGTTATGTCCTAAGTGTAAACAATATTACAAGGGAATTCAGTACCCAACCTGTATTCAATGTTTACCAGAAGAAAAACGAAAAGCCGCATTACAAAGTATTGAATTTGGAAACGAATGGCATGAAATGCATAGGAAACTTGGAATCCACTAAATACCCGATGCTAATAACCCGACAATGAAAATGGTTTATGAGCACATTATTGTTGAGAGTTTCAATCCATCGGACACATCTGGCAGACATGGACCAACTCACATAAGACCTATTCCTGGACAGGGAGTGTTCAAAACTGATATGTTTGTAGAATGTTCCAAAAGCTTGGTGACGGATTATCCACTTGGAACAAGGTTTCGAATAAAGGCAAAGATTACGAATCGAGAGGGAGGAACCCCTTTTATATACAGCCACTATTCTTGGGCCTTCGATGTAGTCAAGAAATAAATAGCCCACGCGCAATAACCTGACATAAACAAAAATGGCTGAAAAGAATGGAGACAATAGTCTCAAGCGAGTTACGGATTTTAGCAATCTACTAATGTCTTTAAACCAAAAAATTCCTACGATTGGGTTTAACGATGAAGGAAAGGCTAATGCTCTTTTTATTGAGACCCGAGAGCTAATTAGAAAACACTTTGGTGAAGATCATCCTTACTATAACGACTACCTCCGAGTACGAAAATTGAAAGGCTCCTATACATATCAACTTAACACCATGTTGCCACTCGTCGAGATGATCGCCAATAGAGCCAAAGACGATTACCTTGGTGAGCATGAGGAGATCCAAAGGCAAATACTTGCAGATATTAATAAAATTGAAAACGCCGATACAAGAATACCTTGGGCGCAACTCGACAAGATTGAAAGAAGAAACAGATCGAAGAGTTCTGTAATTAAAAAATGTAGCGACTTACTTCGCAGCTATTATTGGTTTCTCTCTAACCCACACAGACTGAAAGTAATCTTCTTATTGCTACTTGGTGTCGGACTCTGTTCAGTGCCATTTTTCGTTAATGCGATTCCTGATTGGCTTGGTTATGTCACCGGAGTAGTAGTTGCAATAGTTGGTACTTTATTCACAATGAATAAGAAGGAAAAATGAGGTTCAAAATGTTTTCAGGTAAATCATACAGATCATTCATATAATTATAATATCCTTTAAAATCCTTTACTATCATTCACTAACGTTAAAAATCATTAACCTTCTCTTTGCGCATATTCTACTTTTCGATAGGATACGCAATGAAGGATACAAGGACATTAAAAACTCAATTTCTACACCGTCTACGGACCGAGTTGAACGAAGGGAACAAGCACAATAGAAAATCTATTGAGCGAATTGCATCGTCCTACCGGATTACGGATAAATCTGAAGTAAAAGAGTTTACTGAACTTGCTATCGTATTGAAAGCAAGAAGCCTATCACTTTCATCATTATCCGTTGAAGAGAAATATTGTAGCATCGTTGATCTTTACAAAAGCCAGGTTAATATTTCTCACCGCACAAGTCAAAGTATATTATTACAACAATATAGTACTCCAGCTCCCATTTCATTCCTTGCCGGAATTTTCACCAATGCAGAACAGAATATCTCAGTATTTGAACCTTCCGCTGGAAATGGTCTTCTCACTATTGCGGCCAATCCATCGAGAGTTATTGTCAATGAAATTGATCCGCTAAGAAGATCGAACTTAGTTGATCAAGGGTATAGGCAAGTATTAAGTCAGGATGCAACACAGCCCTTTAAAGGTTTCGAAAAGAAGTTTGATACAGTCATAACCAATCCTCCTTTTGGACTATTGGACAAAGAAATCAAGTACGAGACATTTGGAATTGAAGTTCTTGATCACTTAATGGCATTGCGTGCATTGGACTGTATGAAAGATAATGGTAAAGCCGCGATCATTATTGGAGGTCATACACGCTATGATAAAAAAGGGAGAATTCAAAAAGGAAAGAACCGCTTCTTCTTTAATTACCTATTTAGTCGCTACAATGTCGTTGACATCATTCCCATTGATGGTCACAAACTCTATTCTCGTCAAGGCACTTCTTTCGATACTCGATTGATGTTGATTGATGGACGAAAATTAAAACTCTCTGGTGCAGCACCATTAAAAGATGCTGAACGAGATAAGGTTGTTGATTCTTTTGAAGAGCTATATGAGCGTGTGATAAGAGGAACAACACCAAGAAAAGAATTTACAATGACACCACTTGAATTAGAAGCCCAGGCTCTTGCCTTGGAACTTGAATTAATGACCTTCGATGAACTCGGTATGCCATACACTCCTGCATCGCGCAGTTGCTTTGTTCTCAATACGGTAGTGCCTGATTCGATGGGATTCGAAACGCATATTGCCTTACAAAGAATTAAGGAAGCTGTTGGAGGTGATATAGACGAGTATGTACGAGTCAAGCTTAATTACCGGAGCAATGTAGAATTGTGTAAAGCTTTATCAGCCGAACAGATTGATGCAGTAGCCATGTCTATCTACAACATCGAAGAAAGAGGGGTAGGAATGATTATCGGAGATCAAACTGGAATTGGTAAAGGTCGAATCGCAGCATCAATTATTCGCTACGCAGTTGAACAAGGAGCACAACCAATCTTCATTACTGAAAAGGCAAACCTGTTCTCGGATATTTATCGCGACTTGGTAGCTATTGGCTCTTCTCATCTTGTCCCATTTATTGTCAATTCTCGCGAGAGTAAGACAGACATTAAGGACGAGGATGGTAACATAGTTTATCAGGCACTCCTAACCGCAGACCAAAACAGGATATTTGAAAGTCAACGGATACCACGAAACTTTCATTTTGTAGTCGCTACCTATTCACAGTTTAACTCTCCGGAAAAGAAGCCAACAAAACCCACATTCTTGAATGCGATAGCCGAGGATAGCATTGTCATTATGGATGAAGCTCACAATTCATCCGGCTCTGGCAATACCGGAAACTTTATGCAGTCAGCTTTGTCCAGAACACGAGGCGTAGTGTTTCTATCTGCAACATTTGCCAAACGTCCAGACAACATGCCAATCTACGCGATGAAAACCTCAATACGTGATGCGAGTATGAGTAGAGAAGATTTAATTGAAGCCATAACAAAAGGTGGAGTAGCCTTGCAGGAAATACTAGCTAGTCAACTTGTGGCTGAAGGCCAGATGGTTCGAAGGGAACGTTCTTTTGAAGGTGTAGAAGTGAACTATATCACACTAGAACAAAAAGAACAAGAACACAAAGCCATTGCAGACAATATAACTTCGATCATTCGAGACATTATCAAATTTCAGACAACCTATGTTGATGAGATTGTCGATGAGTTGGACAACATCGCAATAGCCGAAGGAAAACAAGTAGAGGTTCGGGAAGGAACATCGCAAGCAGGAGTTGATAACCTTCCGTACTTCTCCAAGGTTTTCAATGTGATCAATCAAATGCTCTTCAGCATCAAAGCTGAAGCCGTTGCCGAACGAGCTATCGCTCGATTAAAGGAAGGCAAAAAACCTGTTATCGCATTTGCTAGCACGATGGGTAGCTTCATTGAGCAAATGGAAAATGACGCTGGCCTTGCTGTCACAGACGGTGATACAATTAATTCGGACTTCTCTTTAGTGCTTCAGAAAGGACTTGATGGAATTTTACGCTATACTGAAACAGATACCGATGGTCAGAAGATTTTCAAGAAGTTTGAAATCTCTGATTTCTCACTGGAGGCTCAGACGGAGTATTTTAAAATAAGCGAACGGATTAAAGAAGCATCTACTGGAATTACCATCTCTCCTATTGATGTCATTGTTCAAAAAATCACGGAAGCTGGATACAAAGTGGCAGAGGTTACTGGTCGCAAGTACGAGCTTCAAATTAACTTGAAGACAAACAAGGCATTGATTATGACTCGCAAGCGAGTGAATACCAATGACGCGTTTCGGCAATTCAACAATAACGAGGTAGATGTTCTTCTCATCAATCAGTCAGGAAGTACAGGAGCTTCCGCACATGCTATTGTAACACCAAAGGTTTCTAAGGAAAAGGTAAAGCAACGGGTAATGATTGTGTTGCAAGCCGAGCTTGACATTAACACAGAGGTTCAGAAACGTGGTCGGATAAACCGCACCGGACAGATTATGAAACCAATTTATGATTATGTAAACTCTGCCATTCCTGCTGAGAAGCGATTGATGATGATGCTTCAGAAGAAACTGAAATCCCTGGATGCCAATACTACCTCGAATCAAAAATCATCAACAAAAATTCTGGACGTACCAGACTTCTTGAATAAGTATGGAGATCGAATTGTGGCTGAGTATCTCAAAGAAAATTTGGAGGTAAATAAGTTATTGGATGACCCGCTGGGCTTATCAACACGCGAGGTAGACGGAGCAGAACTTGAAGACGCTGCCCACAAAGTTTCTGGAAGAGTAGCTGTGCTCTCGACTGGAATGCAACAAGACTTCTATAACGAAATAGCAAACCGATACATTGAATATGTAGAGTATCTCAAACAGATTGGCGAATATGATCTTGAAGTAGAGGCAATGGATCTTCAGACTGAAACGCAGTCATCTAAGACAGTGATTGTTGGAAAAGGTGGAGCAAGCGAATTCGGAGATGACAGCGTCCTTGAATCTGTCATGGCTAATGTTCTAAAGAAACCATTCACTACTCAGGAGCTAAATAATCTCTTGACGGAATCTCTCCAAGGCAGGTTTGGCAAAGAATTGCAGAAAGAGGTAAAGCTTGAATTCGATGGTTACATAGAAGAGCAACGAAAAAAGGAAATAGCAGATAATGTGCTCTACTATGAAGAATTAATTCAAAATATTTCACAGGAGAAAAAGATTCAGAAAATAATTGAAAAGGGTACCGCAGCCGAAGCACAAGAAGCGGTCAAAGTCAGAACAAATGATCTGCATAAGGCGATGGCAGATTCGGAAGAAAAGATCAAACGATCTTTTAATAATCGAAGACAATACCTGGAGTCTATTTTTGAATCCTTATATGTAGGACGAAATCTGAACTATCCGGTAAATAGTTATGATGGAGGTCAAGAACTTGTTCCTGCCGTATTCCTGGGATTCATCATTGATAAGAAAAAGAAAAATCCCTATGCTCCAAGCTCGGTGAGATTGCGTTTTGCATTGGCAAGCAGTAATAAGTACATCGCCATACCTGCCAGCTATGCGCAAGATGTAAGGGCAATCATCGGAGCAAGTGTTGGCCTGCCGCACCTGGAAAAGGAGTCATTGCTAGCCAAATGGGAAGCTTCCATTAAGGAAAGCACTGTGGATCGAAAGATACGGCACATCATTACCGGAAATGTATTACAGGCTTTTAGTACTTACAAAGGAAAGCTGGTGAGTTATACAACGATTGATGGAGGGATTAAGAAAGGTATTCTCATGCCTGAGTACTGGGAAGCAAAGAATGACGGGCAACAAAAAACAGTAGTACCTATCTCTAGGGCGATGAAAATTATTCGCTCGCTTACGATTGGAGCCAGCATCACAACAAAGAATAGCGTTTCCATTTTCAAGCAGTCTGGAAAATTCAAGATCGTAGTTTCCTCTTCCAGATCGAAGGGTGGTGACACCTATCTTGATCCAGACCTCTTAAAACTTGTTGATCGAAATAACTTTGAAAAGATTTCGGATAAAATGACTGCCTCATTGGATGAAGGCAGAATTGATGAATTTGTCCAAGTGCTACAGGAAAAATTTAATGACAGCATTTCGTTAAGTGCTCCTCAATACGAATTGATCAAAGGTGAGATTCCGAAAAAGGAACCAAGGGCAAAACCTATCATGGTGATGCTTCCTAAACAATCTCAATCTCAAATGGAGCAATTGGAACTTGAAGCCCTTGCCCTGGAACTCGAATTAGAACTATTAAACTTTGCAGCGTAATGATAACGGCTAGTAATTATTTTATTGAAGTAGAGCGGATCGGTGTAGATACTTTGCCGGAAACGCTAAAGAAAGGACATGACCTTGTTGTGAAGAGTACGTCCAACGGAGCAGGTTGGGCGAACTATCAAAGCAGTGAAGGTATCAAGAAGGTAATTGACTTATACTTTCAAAAGTTGAACGACTATGCTTCGACTTTAAAGCATAGTCAATCTCAAGCTAAATCTTCACTTGAACCAAAGAAGAAACCGGTAACGGAAAAGAGTAAGGAACGGAAAGCTTCTCCTAAAAAAACTAAGGATAAGAAAGAGCCTAAGAATGTAAAGCAGGTTGAGCACATTGGCGAAGAGGTGAAATTTATTAAGCGGTACGTTGGGCTTCATAATAAGGTGAAGTCTCCCAACGCCATCCTGACTTTTATCAAAGCCCTTCAGCGATCCATCGTTCAGAAGCTTATTCGGAAAACCTCACCTCTGTCAGATGAAATTGAAATGATTCAGACCAAGCTTGTCCACGTATATAACAAGATGAAGGGCGAAGAGTCATTTGCGATCAATGAAAAGGACTTGAATCGTTTAGTTGCAATCGCAGGAGGAGAAGAAGTTTATCCATCAATTGCTGTAATCAAACGGTATATCGGAATGCAAGGAAAAGATGATGACAAGAAGATTAACAGCTTCCTGAAATATCTGGAGAGCCTAGTAGAGAAAAAGAAGCTAACCAAAGACGATCCTTATGCCGATAAAGTCAATACTATATACAAGAGTCTACGGCAAAGAACAGGTAGTAAGATTTCTATATCGAAGGCGGAGCTAAACGGACTTGAAGGAATCGTAAAAGTTTGTGGATGCAAAGATGGTATGGGTAAAATCTATAAGACCGGTGGAAGAAAGCTTAGACCATGCAAGAGCAAAACATATTCTGATGCAAGCCAGGGAGCGTGTTCACACAACAAGGGACTTAGTGGAGTATTGACAGCCGAAGAAATGGCTTCTCGTAAACTTGACCTGCTTAACTTCTTCTCGTTCTGGAATTCCCTATTTGGAAATCCGGCAAAGAACTTTACAATGATGTTTCATGGAGAGCCTCATAATGGAAAGACTATTTTCCTTTTGAAGCTCGCGCAATACCTGGCGGAGAATTTCGGTGACGTGCTCTATGTATCATCGGAAGAGTTTGCCTCCCCTACCATGACGCAAAAGGTAAATGAGTTTTTAAATCCGTTGCCTGCCAGGCTGCACTTTTCTGAAAATCTGAAAGACCCTGACCTTTCCGATTATCAGTTTGTCATCCTTGATTCAGTGAACGACTTGGGATTAAAGATTAATGAATACAAAGAACTGAGGAAAGAACATCCGGATACTGCATTCATTTTTATTCTTCAACACACCAAGGCCGGAGATTTCAAAGGAGGAAAAGATTGGGAGCATATCGCTGAGATAGCGGGTGAAGTAAGTAAAGGCGTAGTGAACGTAACTAAAAACAGATACGCTCCTAAGAGTTCGCTCGACTTCTTCGCACAGTTCGGCATTCAGTGGCAAGAGCCAATAAATAAACAAAAGTTAAAAGTCGCTAATCAATAATATTAAATCATCTAACAATTAAACATACAAATATGGGGGCAAGTGAAGTTGGTAAAATGCCAGCTCTGGGAGGATTTTTGTCAAAAATTCTAGGAGCTGGAGTAAAAGAAACAGTTGATTCCATCGGAAATGCAATCGACAAAATTGACAAGTCGGATGAGAAGCTTGAACTTCAATTGAAGTACAAAGAACTTCTTATAAACATGGAGGGAGCTTGCATTGATTATGAAGGCAAGCTCCTGGAACACAAATCAAAAATTATTGAATCCGAGACAAAAGGTGAAAGCTGGTTACAAAGAAACTGGCGACCTGTACTCATGTGCATCTGCATGTTCATAGTTTTTAACAACTATGTGCTTGTCCCCTATTTCAATCTTCCGGTAACAACCCTTGACGAACATATCTGGACGATGATGGATTTAGGTGTGGGCGGTTATGTGGCAGGACGTTCCCTGGAAAAGATCACCGAGAATTTGGGGCCGGTCCTTTACAATGTGAAAAAGAAAAAGAATAGTTGATTTTTGACAGGAGTGCATTGTTTTCAATCTGACAGGCTACGAATTGGCACATATTATGATAAATAGAAACGGTCAAAACGCATGAAGAGTGTAATATTCTTTCCATTTTATAATATTCATTCTGACTTAGTAAAGACTGCAATCGGATTGAAGGATAGCCGTTCAGTGGAGCAATTTTTTCGTGAGGCTGGCATAAAGGTACGTGAGATAGGCAAAAAGAAATGTGTTACATGCGAAGACTTGCTTAATGTTTCTAAAAACAAGCCGGTTTTTATGGAGTATGAAGCCCGAAGTGAACTCAGTAAACAAATAGATAAGCTCGAATGAAACGCCTGTATATCCCCTTAAAATACCGTAATCACGGTCTCCACATCTGGTGCATTAACTGCAAAAAAACGGTGTCCACTGAACCATGCAAACATTCGGAACAGCAGCGTTTTCAGAGCAGGGTTTATAACCGGTTAACCAAAAAACAGGATTGCATTAATTCCTATGCTACCCGCGATCCGCACGAGGCTTTCTCAAAGCACCTGGAATACAAGACGTATCTCCAGCAAAACAATTATGAGGTTGCCACACTTCCAAACAAAGAACTGGACACACCTCCTCCAAACATTTTCCTCAAGGAAGGCGCTAAAAAATATCTGGATCATTTGCAGGACATAGGTGTAGCTGACTACGAAAAGAAGAATCTTACCAAAGCCTATATCAAGGATCAGAAGCGTTACGTATGGAGGTTTCTTGAAGCCGTACAAAAACTGGAAAAGAAAGTCAGCAACTTTCCAGCCGCATCTATTTCACAACAGCATGTCGCTGCCTTTGATAAATATGTCAGAAGTTTAGTGCTGTCACAAACCTCCTACAACAGTCATATAAAAGCTGCAAAGTATTTCGTTGACTATCTTATCAAAGAACTTAGTGTTGATATTAAAAATCCTCTTGACAGGGTGAAGCTCCGTGTCATACACCATGATCCTGAAATTGTACCCGTAGAAGAATTTGAACACCTGCTCTCGGTGATCACTCCGGAGAATGGAATTGGAACAAAAGGAAGAAAGAAAAAAGAAAACGTAAATTATTATCGTGATTGGCTCAGGAAGGTCTTTATTTTTTCCTTGCTTACAGGTGAACGTTTAGATGGAATTGTATTGCTTCAATGGAAACACGTTGAGGGCAATTTCCTTCGCATCCCGAATTTTAAAGTCAACCGGATTCAAAAGGCAGATCATTACTATTCCTATACACCCATAACGGCAGACCTAGCTGAACTCCTTGTAGAATTTACTATAACCGACCCTGAGGATTACATTATTATACCGGAAGCCAAAAACCGCAGGACACTGAAGCTATTCATTTCAAAAGCATTCACTCACTTTTGGAAAGTGACCGGACTCAAGAGGGAGGTCACATTTAAGAACCTACGTAAGACCTACGTAACCAGGCTAACCAGCATCATAGGAGAGCAAGCGTTATTTGTCAAACACAGCGGTGATAAGACCGCCATCAAACATTATTTGAACCAAAAAGAGCTTTTGGATAAGACCAAAAATGTGAAGCTGTATGAGATATCTGGATGGTTACATAACACCACTCCATAACACTAAAACAAAAAAGCAGTTACATCATTTTGTAACTGCTTGATTATCAAGAGCCCCCTGCCGGAATCGAACCAGCGACCTACTGATTACAAGTCAGTTGCTCTACCAGCTGAGCTAAGGAGGCTTTTCAACTTCATTTTCTGGCAACAATCTGTGGATTGCTACGCTTTGAATTAAAATCGAGGTGCAAAAATAGAGGAAGAAAGCTTTTTAGCAAATGGTTGACCAAAATTACTTTAGAAACTAAAGTGAAAAGAGCGATTCCGTGCTCTAAATCTAAAAAAACTTGATTTGGTGCGCAGTAAATATCAACTTCGGTCATTGCGTCCTTCCCATTCGGATCGAAATTGATAAACCTTAAAGTCTCAAAACATGTTCAGACTAAAACCAGCCATCGTTGTTGTCCTCCTCTTTTTTACGATTGCGACTCAAGCACAAATTCAGGTCAGCAACACGAATCGCTTTTTGGAAACAAAAGATGGTAAACCCTTCTTCTGGTTAGGTGATACTGACTGGGAATTGTTTCATCGTATGACGCGTGAGGAAGCAGAAGAATTCATCACCATTAGAAGTGAACAGGGATTCAATGTACTGCAAGCGGTTGCTCTTGCTGAGTTCAATGGCATACGCGAACCAAATCGATATGGTGATTATCCGCTTAACAATGAAGACCCCACTCAATTATTAATTACACCCGGAAATAATCCTGCGAATGCATATGAATATGATTATTGGGATCATGTCGATTTCATCATCAGCAAAGCAGCAGAGAAAGGAATGTACATTGGTCTGCTGCCAACATGGGGAGATAAGGTGACTGTAATGTGGGGAGAAGGTCCGGTTATTTTCAATCTACAAAATGCAGAAGCCTATGGACGAATTCTTGCGGAGCGATATGCTAAGCAATGGAATATCATCTGGATATTAGGTGGTGATCGTCCAGCAGTCTACAAGAAAAAGAAAGATGGTGGTGAAGTTGAACAAAGTGATGTTGCTTTATGGCGCGCTATGGCGAAAGGTATTGAAGATGTGTTGGGCAAAGAAGCTTTTATTACCTATCATCCTTCCGGTGGAGAATTTCGAACTACAAATTATGTTCACAATGAATCATGGTTGGATATGAATGCCTTTCAATCGGGACACGGCTCGCGCGAGTCTGATCCATGGAGGTGGGTAACCGAAGATTTAGCTTTCAACCCAACGAAGCCTACACTCGACATGGAACCTTGCTATGAAGATCATCCTGTTAATCCATGGGATGGTAAGTGGACAAGGCAGCGCGGATACTTTTCTGCATACGATGTGCGCACTAGAATCTATCGTGGTATTTTCGCTGGTGCTTGCGGTGTTACCTATGGTCATCATCAAATCTGGCAATTTCTAAACACTGAACTTCATCCTCCAATTAATGTAGGCGATACGATTATTGGTTGGAAAAAAGCTTCGCGTGCAGAAGGTGCGAATGAAATGCAATATTTGAAAAACCTAATGCTTTCACGACCCTATACATCCCGCATTGCAGATCAGAGTTTGATTAAGTCAGATGTTGGCTCAACCTATATTGATCTTGTTTACGCTACGCGTGATGCGAACGGATCATATGCCCTGATTTATTTACCTCAAAATAAATCCGTTAAAATCGATCTCAGAAAAATTTCGGGCTCATCAAAAAACATCTGGTGGTATGATGTTCGAAATGGAAAAGCCATTGCATCAAAATCGGTAAAAGGAAATGGAACAATTTCATTTACACCTCCGAAAGACGGAAAGGATTGGGTGTTGGTGATTGATGATGCTTCCAAAAAATTTGGAGCTCCAGGAAAATAGATTTCTTAAATATCACCCAATTGTGGACGAATAACAATTTCTTCTACCACGCTTCTACCGGATAGAGCGTACGCTGAAAAAATAGTTTCCGCAATATCTGATGCTGGTATAAAACGATCATCAGGCAAATCAACTCCATCCCAACTTCTGGTCTTCGTAGCGCCCGGCATAACCGCTGTTACCCGAATATTAAATTTCTTTAATTCTTCACGTAAACATTTTGAGAATCCCAGCATGGCAAACTTTGAAATTGCATAAGAACCTCCGTTTACGTATGCTGTAAAACTGGCAATGGAGCAAATATTAAAAATATGTCCTGACTTTTCTTTCTTCATCTCTCCTACTAATCCGCGTGTCAGGTTGTATGCACTATAGAGATTCGCATTGATCATACTTTCCAAAGTACCTTCCGGCTCAGTGGAAATTTCTCCGGGAATAAAAAAGCCGGCATTGTTCACCAATACATCTATCGGGCGATTGAGGCTGAGAACAAAATCAGCAAATGCTTTTACCTGAACTTTATTTCCCATATCGGTCGACTTTGTAAATACCTTTACTGGATATTTTTCCTCAATCGATTTACAAAGTGAATCCAACTCGGCAGCATTTCGGGCACACGCTACTATATCAAAACCCTGAGAAGCAAATTTTTCAATTACTGCCAGACCAATACCTTTTGTCCCTCCGGTTACTACTATTACTTTGTTCATATCAGGTGCACTATTTTTTCAAAAGATCGGAAATTAAAACCAAGTTTGTTTTTTTAATATCTTAGTCAAACCAAGATTCTGATTTTCAATAAATCGTATCAAAATTCATCATTCACCTCGCTACAATTTGATATTTTCATGAAGATCAATACTATTTTGTTTGTTTATTGCATCTATGATTAAAGAGATTGGGAAGTACTTCATATTTCTCGGGCAAATGCTTGTAAACCGGGAAACGTTCAAAACCTATTATAAACTCGTGCTCGAAGAATGCATTGCCATTGGCATTGGTTCTATATTTCTCGTTGCTCTCGTGGCTACGTTTATGGGTGCTGTAACTACTGTACAAACAGCCTATAATATGGTGAGTCCGCTGGTGCCCGATTATGTTATTTCACAAGTTGTACGCGAAATGGTGATCCTTGAATTAGCGCCTACCATTATGGCGCTGATCTTTGCTGGCAAAATTGGTTCTTCCATGGCCAGTGGTTTAGGAACGATGCGCATAACTGAGCAAATCGATGCACTCGAAGTGATGGGTATTAATTCTATATCATACTTAGTGCTTCCTAAAATCATGGCTTCGGTTTTAATGTATCCACTCTTGGTTATCATAGCCGGAATATGTGCCCTTGGTGGTGGCTATATTGTTGGATCGTTAGTTGGGTTCATAACTCCTGAAGATTACATCTATGGTATACGGGCTTCGTTCAATGAATTCACCATTACGTTTGCTTTAATAAAAGCAGCCGTGTTTGCCTTTTTAGTTTCTTCTATTTCTTCATATAAAGGGTATTACACACATGGTGGTTCGCTCGAAGTGGGTATAGCCAGCACGGAGGCTGTAACCACCAGTGTGATTGCCATTTTACTGGCTGATTATTCATTAGCCCAAATCTTACTTACCAATGATTAAGATACAGAGCATAACCAAATCATTTGGCGACAAGTTGGTGTTAAATGACATCAGCGGTGTATTCGAAAAAGGAAAACCCAATCTTATTATTGGCGCCAGCGGTACGGGTAAAAGCGTATTGCTGAAATGCATTGTGGGATTAGTTAAGCCCGATATTGGTCAGGTATTTTATGATGGACGTGATTTCTATGCGGGTGACAGTGAATTAAAAACTGAAATCCGCAGAGAGATGGGCATGCTCTTTCAAGGTGGAGCATTATTCGATTCGAAGAATGTATTAGACAATGTAAAGTTTCCATTGGATGTCCTCACTACCATGAAGCCCGATGAAAAACTCGATCGTGTTAACTTTTGCCTGCAACGTGTTGGGCTGGAAAATGTGAACTTCAAAATGCCATCGGAGATTAGCGGTGGAATGAAAAAACGAGTAGGCATTGCGCGCGCCATCGTGAACAATCCGAATTATTTATTTTGTGATGAACCCAACTCGGGTCTCGATCCGCAAACCTCTATGTTAATTGATGAATTGATTCAGGATATCTCTGAGGACTTCGACATCACTACCATTGTGGTTACACACGATATGAATTCTGTAATGGGTATTGGCGAACGAATCATGTTCATTTACAAAGGGCAAAAACTTTGGGAAGGAACAAAGAATGACATAACCCACTCAGGCGTGAAAGAAATGGATGACTTTGTTTTTGCGAATAAGGTGATGAATAGTTTGAGAGGGAAGTAAAATTTCAGCTCATCTTCAAATAAATTTGAACACTAAAAATACCGATCACGCAAAGACGCAAAGATTAAAGTACCAAGAGCCCAAGGCCAAGTTTAAAATTCATACAGCATAAAAAATCGCTTCGCGGACTTTGCGGAACTTCTTAGCGTCTTTGCGTGAACTTTACTTAACTACTCATACCTTAAACTCTTCACCGGATCAGTAGTTGCCACTCGAAGCGAATGATACGCAATGGTGAGCATCGAAACCATCAGGCAGATTAAAGTTGCCGCTACAAGTGTAATCGCTCCAACCTCAACGTGGAATGGATAGTCTTTCAACCATTGATCCATCATCCACCAACCTACCGGGCACCCGATGCATGCTGCTATTAAAACCAGTATAGTAAATTCTTTACTCATTAAACCTACAAGCCCCGGAACAGACGCGCCCAATGCTTTGCGTATGCCCAATTCTTTTGTTCTGCGTTCAGCAGAAAACGCGGAGAGTCCAAACAAGCCGAGACAGCTTATAAAGATGGAGAGCACAGCAAGCGTATTAAATACTTTTCCTCGTTGCGCTTCTGCTTTGTAAAACTCTTCCCAATCCTGATTGAGGAATGAATATTTGAATGGATATGCCGGAGCATATTCTTTGCACAATTTTTCTACCGCGCGAAGCGCGGGTTCCGTTTCGTTTGGCTTTGCACGAACGAGTAAGCAATTCATCCAATCGGGATCAACACGCAATACGAGTGGCTCAATATCGCTGTGCAACGAACCAAAATTAAAATCTTTTACTACTCCAACAATTTTTCCTTTCTCTTCCCACATGGTTAAGTCTTGTCCGGCTGTGCCATTTTTAAAACCAAACTTTGCAGCCGCTTTCTCATTCACAATGTAGTTACTGCTGTCTGTAATTAAACTCCGATCAAAAGGTCGACCTTCTGCCATGGTCATCTTCATGGTTTGAATAAAATCAAAATCAACATTCATATTCGTGAATAAAATACGGGCATTCGGATCTTTCCCCTCCCATTGTAAACCCGAGGTTGAGTTTCCAACTTCAATGGGTAACTGACTTGAAGCGGATACGCTTTCAATGCCAGGTTCTGCAAGCAATCGTGCGCGAAGCGTTTCAAAATTTTTGGGTGTATCTCCTTCCATCCATACTGAAAATAAATCATTGCGATCAAATCCAATGTCTCGATCGGTCATGTAACTCATTTGACGGAATACTACAGTGGTACTGATGATTAGAAAAATTGAGAAGGTGAATTGCACTACTACAAGACCCTTACGGAAAATCGCAGCACGGCTTCCACTTTTTAATTGTCCTTTTAAAACCTGGGCTGGTTTAAAGTCAGCCATGAACAATGCCGGGTAACTTCCTGCAACAAAAGCAGTGAACAATACAATGCCAACGAATATGAGGATTATATTTCTGTCTAATAATAAAAGACTAAGTTCTTTACCGGTGATCTCATTGAATATGGGAATAAGCAAAAATGCAAACAGCACAGCCAGCACAGCAGAGAGGCATACCATTACAAAAGACTCACCCATAAACTGCCGGAAAAGCTGCATTGGAACAGCTCCAATTACTTTTCGTAATCCAACTTCTTTCGCACGTTTCGTTGCCTGCGCGGTGGAGAGGTTCATAAAATTGATGCAGGCAATGACCAAAACAAAAATCGCTACAATGAAAAATATTTTTACATATTCAATTCGTCCTCCTGACTGAACTCCATTTTCATATTCGCCATATAGATACGTGTCGCCAAAGGGTTGAATAAACAATTCAACATTCGATTCTTTATCGTGTTCTTTTATTTCATGTTTCAGCTTGGCAGAAAAGCCGTCTGCATTTGCACCTTCCTTCAACATTAGGAATGTTCGGATATTATTGTTTCCCCATTGATCCATCCACTGTTTATTTTCCTCCATGAAGGGTGCAAAGGGTAACAGGTATTCAAATTGCAGCGATGAATTCTTTCGGATATCTTTTACTACTCCCGTTACTGTTAATGCGCGCTTAGTGTTCATGGTGAATAATTTTCCGATTGGATCATCATTACCGAAAAACCGTTTGGCCATCGCTTCACTAATCACGATAGAATTATTTTCTTTCAAGGCGCTCTTCACATCGCCCGCTATAAACGAAAAAGAAAACATCTCAATAAAATCCTGATCAACATAAAGGCCCTTTTCCTGAAAACCTTTTTCACCAAACTGAAACAAGTTCGTTACCTGCCAAGACCAGCGTGTTGCCAATTCAATCTCCGGAAATTTTTCTTTTATAAAAGGAGCCATTGGGCCGGGAGTCGATTGAAAAGTGAAGAGCCGGCCATCGGTGTATTGCTGGTTTTCCATTACCCGATACAAGCGATCGATCTTGGTGTGGAAACGATCGACACTGAGTTCATCATTCACCCAAAGAAAAATGAGAAGGGCGCTGCACATGCCAAAAGCAAGGCCGAGAATATTAACCAATGAGAAAAGTTTGTTCCGGAAAATATTCCGAAACGCCACGAGAAGGTAACTTTTAATCATATAAAAATATTTTGGATAAAGACAATTACACCCAATGTGGGTTGCATGGAATATACCCGAGAAATAGAGAAAGGTTACAGACGGAAAAATATTGGGAAACATTTTCAATTCTGAGATCAGTTCGTCTAACCCTCCATCGGGTTGTTCATCGACAATTGCAAAGTTTGCGGGTAACTAATCATCATCATGGCTTATTCATCCGCATAAAACCAAATCCACAGTTATGAAAAAGAGTAATCTAATAATCGCCATTGGCATCAGTTTGCTTCTCATGGCGCTCTCCAGTTGTGATGATTCTGAGACTCCGACAAAACCAACACCGGATGCCGCTGCGCTTCAGGTTATGACCAATGAAAACATCGAAGCAAAAACTCAGCACTTTACCATAGATGCTACAGCAGGCGGGCAAATAAAAGGCACTCATGGAACGATTGTTGAATTTCCTGCCAGTGCTTTCTTAACTGCTGCCAATGGAGTGGTGACGGGTACTGTCGACATTGAACTCATTGAAATTTACACGCGTTCTTCGATGTTGCTTACACAAAAAACGACCACTGGAAAAAAAGATAATGGCGATAAGGACATGCTCATTTCTGGTGGAGAATTTTATGTGAACGTAAAAAAAGGTGGTAATGCATTAAAACCCTCAAGCACATTTTCGATCATTGTTCCTACGAATAATACAGGAGGTCCTGACGTTGATATGAATATGTTTGATGGTATTGAAGAGTGCGAGAATGATACCTGCAACATGGTGTGGGTAGAACAAAAAGATCGCAAGATAGAGATTGGCGAGTTTCAGGATGTTGGAGGAGTTTTCTCAGCGTACTATGCCATTCAAAGTAAATTTGGATGGACCAATATTGATAAATGGTATAATGATCCACGTACAAAGACCACCATCTTTGTTGAAGTTCCTGAAGGTTATGATAACACAAACTGCGCGTTGTTTATTGTTTACGATGGTGAACCAACTGCTCTTGGAAGATTTGATAAATATGATGACGAAACGAACAGGTTCACAGAACACTATGGATTAATTCCGATTGGATTGAATGTTCATATTATTCTGGTAAGCATTATTGAAGATGAAATACAGTATGCGATTAAGGGTACGACCATTGTTGAGAATCATGTAGAGGTAATCAGTGATAGTGATTTGCACACTGTTACCGAAGAAGAACTGGTTACATTGATTGATGACCTTCCATAAACAACTCTCGATTCAGTAATGAATTAAAAAGTGCAGAATTAATCTCTGCACTTTTTTTGCTCTTTCCGGTATGCCTCAATACTAACTTTCTGAAAATATTGAATCAACTTGTAAGCGCATTTGTTGAAAAATACTGCTTCTTCGTTTTGGCAACTTCAATTTTTTTCCAAAGCAAATTCACCAACTCATCTTTTGATCTGAAATTCAATGGGTAAAGTAAAGATGGTTTAAAATAGAAGTGATCCCCTATAACATCGGCATACATCAAATCCACCCGCCACATTCCTCCAAGCGATTTCATCTCAATGTCTTTAATGTTCTCCAGGGGAATGAGAATATCCTGATTCCGCTTAATGATATAGAGGTAATCATCATCAAACTCTACTTTAAATACTTTTCTATGTGCGTCCAACCATTTGTAAATAATGAATCCCCAAAAGGCTGGGAAATAAAATGTTTCAAAAAATCGTTTCATGCTGAACTGATCAACCGAGTAATAAATAATGGCTGCTAAAATCAGCGTCCCAATAAAAATGACACCGTAGCGATACAATTCAAGAAACCGTGTTGATAAGTTTCGTATTCTGGATTTGTTTGTCATTACTCAAAATTGAAGTGATGCACAAAACTTTTGATTACAACAATTTTCATTTTTCAAATTCCTATCTCATTAAAATCCGTTTGCTGAGTCATCTCCTCTTGGATCTGCACCACCTTCCAGTTTTCCATCAGGCATAACCAGTATAGCATCAACACGTCCAATCTCTCCTCTAAATTGAAATTGATGTCCCATACTTCCGAGATTTTTTAAAGCTACACTATCGATCGCACCATCTTCCGGAAAAACTGCATCGGGCAACCACTGACTATGGAATCGTTTGGCGGATACTGCTTCCTGCATCGTCATCTTAAATTCAATAACATTTAATATCGTTTGAAATACGGACGTGATAATGGTTGTTCCACCAGGAGTACCTACTACCATAAACAGTTTTCCATTCTTCTCCACTATGGTTGGTGTCATGGAACTCAACATGCGTTTTGCTGCTACAATTTTGTTCGCCTCTCCTCCTACTGCACCGTACATATTAGGAACACCCGGCTTCACACTGAAATCATCCATCTCATCATTCAAAAGAAAACCCGATCCGGTCACCACTACTTTTGATCCATAGCTATCGTTTAATGTTGTTGTAATTGATACCGCATTACCTTCTGCATCAACGATGGATAAGTGAGTTGTTTGATCTGATTCCTTCTGAGCGAATACACCTTCTTTTATCGTACTGCTTGGCGTTGCTTTCTTTGCATCGAATGTATTCATGCGCTCGTCAATGTATTTGTTATCGGTAAGTTGTTTAACAGGCACATCATAAAAATCAGGGTCACCTAAATAAACCGATCGATCTGCATACGCTCTGCGCTCGGCCTCAACAATAAGATGTACTGTCTTTGTATTGTTATGTCCCCAATCTTTTATCGGATAATTTTCTACTGATCTCAAAAGTTGTGTCAATGCGATACCGCCACTTGATGGTGGTGGCATTGAAATAATTTTATACTCTTTATAAGGTGCAACAATTGGTGCACGCCAAACTGGCTTGTAATTCTTGAGGTCTTCGTGCGTAATTAATCCTTTCCCTCTTTGCATTTCTGCAACGATGTCATCGGCTGTTTTTCCTTCATAAAATCCCGCAAGCCCATTGTCGCGAATGCGCTCTAAGGCATGACCCAAATCAATGTATCGAATGCTATCACCAGCTTCCCATTTTTCATTGATCCAAAATTGAGGTAAAACCGAATTGTATTTTTTAAGATCATTCTGAATGTAGTTCAATCCATTTGCTTCATTCTGTGTAAGTAAAAAACCATTTAAGGCAAGATCAATCGCAGGTTGAACCAGTTCCTTCCATGGTAATCGTCCATATTTCACATGAGATTCCACTAACCCGGCAACGGTTCCTGGAACACCAGCAGAAAGTTGCCCGCTTTCACTCAAGCCTGGTATTACATCACCGCTTTCATTTAAATACATAGTACTCGTTGCAGCCGATGGCGCTTTTTCACGATAGTCTAATGTATTGAGTGATCCATCTTTTTGTCTGAGTACCATAAAGCCACCGCCACCAATATTTCCGGCAGCAGGATGAACAACAGCCAATGCGAGTTGTGTAGCAATAGCTGCATCAACAGCATTACCACCTCTGCGCATCACATCGGCACCCGCCTTAGAAGCCAACGGATGTGCAGAGACAACCATAGCCGAATTGGAAATCAAACCTACTTGTCGTTCTGTGTTTTTGGTTGGAACTGATTGGCAGGCGACTACTAATCCGACAAGTAAAAGTGGAATAAGGCGATTTATCATTTGGCTATTGGTTAAGTCCGCATAAAAGTATTAATTCCATCATGGATTGGAAAACTGGCTATTCTTTCCTTTCACTTCTTACCAATACTGATTAACCCTTAACCATTACCTATAACATGAGCCTGAGAAAAGAAAAGGCCGCACGACTCAAAATACAAGTGCTTGATCATACGCTGAAACTGATCGGAAAAAAATCATTCGAAGATTTATATGTAGATGATATTTGTGAAAAGGTCAAAATTTCGAAGGTCACACTTTTTAAATACTTTCCTCAAAAAGAAGACATTCTGCTCTATTATTTCAGAATGTGGTGCTTTGCGCGATCCGTTGATCTGAATCAAAAACCAAAAGAGGGATTACAGGGAATGTATTATTTGTTCGACAAGGCAAGTGAAGAATGTGAAGATCATCCCGGGTTGATGTTGAGCTTGGTAAGTTACCTCTCCGATTTGAAACGAACACCCAAACCTTTCCCTGTTAAGGTAGAAGAAAAGAAATTAATTTACCCCGATGTTGAAAACGTTAGTGCGATGAATATTTTTTCGCTTGACCAAATGTTGGAGAAGTTTACACTTGAGGCCATCTTCAAAAAAGAAATCACCCGAACAATTAATACACGCGATATCACCAACTTATTGCTGACTATTTTTTATGGTGGCATTATTACCGCTCACCTCAATCAGCAGAGTCCAATCAAACAATACTTCAGAAGAAATCTGGATTTACTTTTTAAAGGACTGCAGTAGCGGTTATCAGTGATCGGTTAATGGTTATCAGCTAATGGTCGACTTTTATCGAAATCAGCTAATTCTAATGAATAGGGTTACTTACCATTAACCTTTAACGATTAACAATTAACCTTTCCTTAGCGAACGATCTTAATGGACTTCACGCGCTTGGTATGTTTGTCCTTTTTGCGGTCGTACCAGCGATGGTGGTACTTAGGTTTAACCATCTTATAGGAGGGGCTGGAGCTTTTGCTGCACGAGGGCAAAAGGAAAAGGAGCAGCAAAAAAAGGAGGATGGTCTTTCTCATGAATTGAAATCGCCTAAAAATAGCACTTTTTGCAATATGGCTTAAATTAACTCTTCCAGAAACGGTTCTTTAATTTTTGCCGTATACGTATCTTTGTTTACACAAATTCTTACTTCCCATGAAACACGTATTGTTGAGTATTATCGTTCTCTTCGTTGTCTCAAGTCTAACGCTCGCTCAGGACACAAAAGAATACGATGAGGGCATTACCAAGTTTCGGGCAAAAGACTACGATGGGGTGATTGAACTCTATTCAAAAATTCTGGAAAATCCATCCCATAATAAACGCTTTGATGAAGACCTTTATTCGTACCGAGGTCAATCTTATTTTCATAAAGCTGAATATGAAAAATCCTTATCCGACCTGGACCAAAGCATCACATTAAACCATTATAATAAAGGAACTGTAACCTGGTATAAAGCACGTTGCTACGACAAGTTGGGCAAAACTTCTGAAGCAAAATCGGCTTATAAAGAAGCGGAGGGTTTTGCTGCAAAGAATAAAAAAACATTGGCATTAATATTAGCAGATCGCGCTCAATTCTATTCCCGACTGGGAGATAAAGATGCAGCAGCGAAAGATCTTGCACAAGCAAAATTGCTCGACCCATCGAATGCAGAAATCGCAAAAGCCACAACCGGAAAACCAACCACTACTGCAAGTCGCGGTGGTGATGAAAGTAAAAAGACACAAGTCATTGTAAAGTCAAATCCAAGCAAGACAAAACCGGCTGAAACTCCAAAGCAAGAACAAGCTCAGCAACCTCCTCCGGTAACGTCTATGATTCCGGCATTAGGCGAATTGTATAAAGACGAGAAGCGCTATGCTCTTGTTATTGGAAATAGTAATTACTCTCAATCTGTAGGCATTTTAAAAAATCCGGTAAACGATGCAACCGATGTTGCTACCGAGCTGCGCAAATCAGACTTTGAAGTACAACTTCTTACCAATGCTACCTATGTTCAACTTCGGGAAGCGATGCGTAAATTTCACGAGAAACTTACCAATGGTCCTCTAGATCAAACAGTAGGATTATTTTACTACGCAGGGCATGGTGTACAATATCAGGAAGAAAATTATCTCGTACCTGTTGATGCTGATGTGAAGTATGAAGACGACATTGTGCGCATGTGTTTCCCTGTGCAAAATATGGTATTGGCAAATATGGAAAGATCAAACTCGCGAATGAACATTATTATTCTTGATGCCTGTCGCAACAATCCATTCCCTGCGACTTCACGTTCCATTGGTTCAGGACTCGGTGAAATGAAAAGAGCTAAGGGATCATTCATAGCCTATGCTACATCCCCCGGATCCGTTGCGTCTGATGGCAGTGGAAGAAATGGTTTATACACCCAGGAATTGCTGAAAGCACTTCACAAGCCAGGACTTACCATTGAACAAGTTTTCAAAGATGTGCGCATGAATGTACTGCGCCTATCCGGTGAAAAGCAATACACCTGGGACAGCTCGAATATCATTGGAGAATTCTATTTTAAGTTTCAGTAACGGTAATTGGTATTTAAATAAAGTAAGGTCTGGTTTTTCAGCACTTTTTTAAATACCTTAACCTCATATCAAATCCCTCTCTCTATATATGAAGAAACTATTTTGTCTATTTGGCTTGGTCTTATTTACCACCTCCATTGCCTCTGCACAGGATGAGGGCAACATTGTAAAGCGGGATCGTATACAGCGTGATAATGGAATTTTTATCGGGTTTGGTCCGTCCTTCACATTAGGTAAAAACATAGGAGACTATAGCACTGGGTTTAATTTTGAAACAGGATATTTAAAACGTGTAAACAGAATACTCTCCATTGGACCTTCTATTTCTTATCTGAGTTTTAAGTATGATCCTGCAAAAACAAGTGCTGAAGATGCAGATGATCTTTATGTAGGCGTTGCTGACGAGATCAATACCTGGCACGAACGTTTTGATTCGCAAGGTTTGCCTCCTGATTATGAATGGGATTATGGTTTCTTGTTAAATCTGGAAGGCGGAGACATTTCACTTATTTCTCTAGCCGTTAATTTAAAATTGAACCTTATTCCAATAAAGGATAATACAAAAGTCTCAGTCTATGCATTTGCTAAACCTTTTGTTGCCATTGCAAATAGAAAAGAAGTAACGGGCACAGGCGAACGATATGTGTATGAATGGTATGAAGATGAGAATGATGGCTCATTAAATTATACAGATGATGGTCTATGGTATCCCGATGGTTATGTTGATGATTGGGGACCTGACATCTATCCAGCATTAAAAGAAGAGACAACTGTAACCGGTGGTATCTTTCTTGGTCCCGGAGTTGAATTTATACCCACAAAAGCAGTATCGCTCTTTGCTCAAGTATCTTTTGGTTACACTTTTCCAATCAGTATGGTAAGTACCAAATCATACGATTTTACAATAGAGGATTACTTAAAGGATGAATTCCCAATGGTTAAGGAAGGTTTTCCTTCTGTTAATATTCAGTTTGGAGCTTCCTTTAATTTCTAAACCACAAATTGTCAATGAAACAGTTTCAGTTCAATATATGGCTTACAGTTTTATTCGTACTCCTTGGCAATTTGGCGATTGCTCAATTTAAACTCTATCAAAAGGGGCACGACAATTATAAGGCTGGGAAATATGTTGAGGCTGCAGCTCTTTTTTCCGAATACCTCACTAAACCCTTGCGCGATAAAGCGATGGACAATGAGGTTTTTTATTTACGCGCACTCTCGTACTACAAGTCTGGAAATTATTCAAGTGCCATTGATGACTTTCAGGAAACTGTACTTCTTAATCATCCCAACAAAGGCAATATCTATTGGTTCATGGCGAAAAGTTATGATCAATTAAAAAAATATTCGGATGCCATCTCCTCCTATACAAGTGCCATACGTGAATTGGGAGTTGATAAAGAAACAAAAGCTAAACTTCTATATGAACGAAGTTTAATCTATACCAAATCAGCCAATCAAACATTGGCCGTAGAAGATTTAAAAAGTGCTTTTGTATTAAGTCCTAACAACACTGAGATCAAACAAGAGATTGATAAATTAGAGAAACAAGGGTTGGTGTCCAGAAGTGCATTACTAGAACAAAATAAGACGTCACAAAAAAATACTTCCGAAAAAAAGACAGTTGAAAAGAAAACAGAACCCGTTGTTGCAGCTATTGAAAAACCAGTTGAAAAGAAACCTGAGATAGAAAAGAAAACAGTGGAGAGCGTAACACCAGCACAACCTACACTGGCTGATATTTATAAAGATGAAAAACGGTATGCACTGGTCATTGGTAATTCCAATTATCCAAAGAACATCGGTGTACTTAGAAATCCGGTAAACGATGCAACCGATATGGCTCAAGAATTAAGGAACTCAAATTTTACGGTTGACTTGCTAACCAATGCTACCTATGGTCAAATGCGTGCTGCGATGCTCCGCTTCAAAGAAAAGGTTGATGCTTCAAATCCAGAAAACACAGTCGCGTTATTTTATTACGCAGGCCACGGGCTTCGAAATGAAGAGGAAAATTTTCTAGTTCCCATCGATGCATCAATTGAGTTTGAAGATGACATTGCACGTTACTGTTTTCCTGTTCAGCGTATGGTGTTAGCCAACATGGAGCGATCAAACTCAAGAATGAACATTGTTATTTTGGATGCTTGTCGTAATAATCCATTTCCATCTCTTACCCGCTCATTAGGTGAGCAAGGCTTAGGCGAAATGAAGCGCGCAAGGGGTTCCTTTATTGCCTATGCTACTGCACCAGGTTCCGTAGCTGCTGATGGATCTGGCCGCAACGGCTTGTACACGCAAGAACTTCTAAAAGCCATGAAAAAACCAGGCTTAACAATTGAACGAGTATTCAAAGATGTGAGGGCAAATGTACTGCGTCTTTCTGGTGATAAACAAAACACCTGGGACAGTTCGAATATTACAGGAGAGTTCTATTTCAAATTCAACTAACACTGTTGTTACGTTTTATATTTGCAATTCGGTTTCCGAAATTCAAATCTAAAATCCGCCTGTCAGTCCCTCCTTCAAAGCACGATCGTATTTGCGCTTATCAAAGCGATAGAGGTATGGTGCTTTGTGCGCTCCTCCGGTTTTTCGTTCCTCCAATCGAACGAGAATATCCAAACTCAATAACTTCTTCTGAAAATTTCTTCTGTCGATCTCTTTATCTAAAATGGTTTCGTACAACCGTTGCAATTCAGGCATTGTAAACTTCTCTGGTAATAAGTTATATCCAATTGGGTGATCGTTCAAACTTAGCCGCAGTATTTCCAGCGCCTTTTCTAAAATTTCATTATGATCATACACTAAAGAGGGAATCGAATGAATGTCCCACCATCTGCATTCATCCGAAAGCCAATCGGGTTTGGGTTTCACTTTTGAATACTCTACCAGTGCATAATAGCCCACGGTAACAAAGCGATCCATAATCCAACTGTCTTTCAGTTTTGAATTAAAATCCTTTTTGTTTTTTTCGCGGTTGGCATCACCAAATACATGAAACTGCTGCAGGAAAATATCATTCAGACCCGTGCGCTCCTCAAGTATGCGTGAAGCCGATGTGTTAAGTGATTCTTCTTTTTTAACAAATCCTCCTGGCAGGCACCACGGCCCATCCTTCCATCGTATCAACAGCACTTTCAATTCATTCTCATGAAAACCAAAAATCACACTATCCACCGAAAGGTGCCTTAAATAGATATTTTGGCCATTCTCCAAGAAATCTCTGTCTAATTCCGGAATTTCTTTGTTCATACCGCTAATGTAAAAAATTAGTTGTGTATACTTTACACAATGAAAAATATTGTATCCTTGTAAGGTAACGATCTAACATCTCCCACTTAAAAATGCAATGATATGCTAAATAGAAGAAACTTTTTGAAAAACTCAGGAGCACTGGCGCTTGGTGGAATGGCACTTTCACAAGTATCCTGGGCGAATGTGCTCCCTAAAACCCGGCCCATTGGAATACAGTTGTTTACCTTCTTTGGTCAAATCGATAACGACCTCAACGGCATACTCAAACAAATTGCTGATCTCGGCTATAAAGATTTGGAATCCGCTTTCAGTATGAAAGGTGGATATTATGGTTTGAAACCAAAAGAGTTTCTCAAAGTAGCGAATGACCTTGGCCTTGGATGGCGATCTCACCATGTAATGGGAACTCCGTTTGTTCCACCTCCAGATATGAAGCTTCCCGATGGTTTTTCGAAGATGCGATCGTTGAAAGACAATCATCAGGAACTAATTGATGAAGCAGCGGAAGGTGGCGTTCAATATCTTGTTTGTGCGAGCATCGACATCAAAACAGGTGATGCTGTTAAGAGCTCTATTGATATTTTAAATAAAGCGGGTGAAGCTTGTAAGAAAGCTGGAATCACACTCGCCTACCATAACCATGATGCTGAATTCAAAATGGTTGATGGTATTGTTCCATACGATCTCTTCTTATCCCAAATCGATAAGCAGGTTAAAATGGAACTTGACCTTGCCTGGGTTTCAAAAGCGGGATTAGATCCCGTTGAACTTTTCAAAAAAAATCCAGGACGCTTTCCACTCTGGCATGTTAAAGATTTTGACAAAGATTATAAAACACTCATGCCTGTTGGTAGTGGAGTGATTGACTTCAAAAGAATTTTCGACAATGCAAAACTTGCTGGTTTAGTACATCCATTCGTGGAGCACGATATGCCACCCAATGCTATTGAAAGTATTACTGCGAGCATTAAGTATCTAAATGGAATTCTTAAATAATCTACTGACGTATGAATAAAATCATTTCATCACTTTGTGCATTTACCTTTCTCACATTAATCAGTTGCGGACCAAAATGGACCGAGACAGAATCAAACGGAATCAAGATTGTAAAAAATGAAGGTGGCAAAACATTAGGTTACTCAGCATCCTCAGGAGTAAAACTGATTACTGCCGATCGTCTTGCATTCAAAGATTTGAACAAAAATGGCAAGCTCGATAAATATGAAGACTGGCGTTTATCTGCTGATGAACGTGCGAAAGACCTCGCATCACAATTGTCGGTTGAACAAATTGCCGGCTTGATGTTATACAGTCGTCATCAATCTCTTCCCGGTGGAAGTCGAGGCTTTATGGCGAGTACGTATAATGATGGAAAAACATTTGAGGAAAGTGGAGCAAAAGCATCCGATCTCTCTGATCAGCAAAAAAAGTTTTTAACGGATGACAACCTTCGACATGTATTGATTACCCGGGTTGAAAGTCCTGAAGTTGCAGCGCAGTGGAACAATAACATGCAAGCACTGGTCGAAGGTCTTGGTTTAGGAATTCCGGCAAACACTAGTTCAGATCCACGTCATGGAACGATTGCCAACGCAGAATTCAATGCTGGTGCTGGTGGACAAATTTCTATGTGGCCTAGTTCACTGGGTATGTCGGCTACATTTGATGCAGAGATTACGAAAAACTTCGGACACATTGCCGCACAAGAATATCGTGCGCTGGGAATTACAACAGCGTTATCTCCCCAAATTGATTTAGCAACCGATCCACGATGGAACCGTTTCAGCGGAACATTTGGTGAAGACCCATTGCTTGCCACAGATATGGCACGCGCCTATATTGATGGATTTCAAACTTCAACCGGTACAAAAGAAATTGCTGATGGCTGGGGATATGAAAGTGTAAATGCGATGGTGAAGCATTGGCCAGGTGGTGGATCAGGAGAAGCAGGACGTGATGCGCATTATGGATTTGGAAAGTACGCAGTATATCCTGGTAATAATTTTGAAATGCATCTCATTCCATTTACAGAAGGCGCATTCAAACTTCAGGGAAAAACAGCAATGGCTTCCGCTGTGATGCCGTACTATACTATCTCGTATAATCAGGATACAAAGAATCATGAAAACGTAGGTAACGGATACAATAAATACATCATCAACGATTTGCTCCGCACCAAATATAATTACGATGGTGTTGCGTGTACCGATTGGTCAGTTACTGCAGATGAAACGGCTGTTGACGTTTTCATCACCGGAAAATCATGGGGAGTTGAGAAACTAACGCTTGGCGAACGTCATTATAAAATTCTAATGGCAGGTGTAGATCAGTTTGGAGGAAATAACGAAATGGGTCCTGTGATTGAGGCTTATAACATGGGCGTAAAAGAACATGGTGAAGAATTTATGCGCACACGTTTTGAGCAATCCGCTGTGCGCTTGCTCAAAAATATTTTTCGTCCTGGACTTTTTGAAAATCCCTATTTGAGTGTAGACGAATCCAAATCAATTGTTGGAAACGCAGAGTTTATGAAAGCGGGCTATGATGCACAGTTGAAATCTATTGTGATGGTAAAGAACAAAGGAAATGTATTGCCTCTTCAAAAAGACAAAACCGTTTACATTCCTAAGAAGTTTACACCTGCTGGAAGAAACTTTCTGGGAATGCCAATTGCTGAAAAATTAGATTATCCGGTAAGCCTGGATATTGTAAAAAAATATTTCAAGGTAACCGACAATCCTGATGAAGCTGATTTAGCATTAGTCTTTATCGATGGCGCAAGCTCAGGCAATGGTTACGATAGCGAAGAAGCTAAGAAGGGTGGAACGGGTTATGTTCCCATCAGTTTACAATTCGGTGAATACGTAGCGAAGAATGCGCGTGATACAAGCATCGCTGGTGGTGATCAATTAGAAAAATTCACAAACCGCACCTACAAGAATAAAAAATCGAAAGCGATTAATACGACTGACTTGGGCATGGTGACGGACACTTATAAAAAGATGAAAGGCAAACCCGTTATTGTTTCCGTTCACTTATCTAATCCATCAGTGTATGCAGAATTTGAAAAGCAAGCCAATGTTATTCTTACTTCTTTTGGTGTTCAGGATCAAGCCCTATTGGAAATCCTGACTGGCGTTACGGAACCCTCTGCTTTGCTCCCACTTCAAATTCCTGCTAACATGGAGGTTGTTGAAAAACAATTTGAAGATGTGCCGCACGATATGGAATGCCATCTTGATTCAGAAGGGAACAAATATGATTTTGGTTTTGGTTTGAATTGGAAGGGTGTAATTCAGGATCAGCGAACAGATAAATACAAAAAGAAATAATTATTTTTTTTCGATAGGGGGATTTTTAAATTCAATTGTGTGGTTTGGGATTGGGAAGAGTTAATCTGACCATTCCAGGCCGCACATTTTTTTATTACCTTGAATCGTTAGGTTAATTAATCTTGCTCTTTTAATCACATAATTTCCACTTCACACAAAAGTAGTAACCAATGCGTCCTGAAAAAGAAATAATAAACCCTTCCACCGATTTTCTAATTACTTCAAAAAGAGTGTTTAACGTTCCAAGGGAAAGAGTATTTGAAGCCTGGACAAATCCCGATCAACTCGTATTATGGTGGGGCCCGAAAGGATTTACCAATACCTTTAAAGTATTTGATTTAAAGCCCGGAGGCCGATGGAGCTTGATTATGCATGGACCTGATGGTACTGATTATGAAAATGAAAGTGTTTTCATACAAATAAAAAGTCCTGAAAAGCTGGTGTGGAATCATATTTCAGGACATGAATTTCAAGTTGTCGCCACATTTGAAAAACTATTGAGCAAAACCCTTGTTACGTTTAATATGATATTTGACTCGGCTGAGGAATGTCAGCGTGTAAAGGCATTTATTGTCGATGCCAACGAGCAAAACTTTGATCGACTTGAGGCCCTTCTGGCCAATTAATTTTGTAAATTATTAATTAAAATTGTCAGTACTTAGAGAGCGTTAAGGAATTAACCGGACCTCCAATTTCTACTTAATCAATATTCAGAAGAATTCCAGTTACAGAAATTAAGCAATGGACAAAATCACAAAAAATCGGTCTAAAGTTTTGTATAGCATTGTTGGTGTTATTGGTATTTTGTTACTCGTAAATGTTGGTCTTATTTATCAAAACAGTAGAATCATTGAGCGTAATAAAGAAAGTCAGGAGAATGCAGAGGCTGCAAAGATCAACACGCTGGATGTCATTCGAAATTTACATCTACTTGATCTCGGAATTCGTGGATATGCACTTGTCAATAATCCGCAACTTCTAGCCTCGGCAGATTCCATTCACATTACTCAGAAAAATACTTTTACCAAGTTAGAGAATGCTCTTCTTAGTCAGGCGTATCCTAATATGAAGGAGCTTCAAGTTTTGGAAGATTCTGTGTGGTCCTATATTCAATACACCAATGTGATGCTGGAACTCATAAAACAGAAAAGGATGAATGAGTTTAATGAAATGTTGGCTCGTGACAAAGGGTATGATCTATGGTTGAAGTATAAAACGTTTTCCACACATGTTAATACATTTGAAGATAAGATCGTTCTGGAAGCGAAAGGAAATTATGAAACCGCACTTCGCAACAGCTATTTGTTGCAGGCAATAATTTTCCTTCTGGCAGTACCTGCACTATTTTACATGGCTTATTTTGCTGCACGAACCTTTCGTGTATCGGACGAACTCCAACAAGCCCAAACAGAAAAAAATCAAATTCTTCAGAATCAAAATGAACGACTCGACAGATTAGTTAAGGAAAAAACTGAAGATGTTCTGGCTCAAAATGAAGAGATCACTTCTCAAAACGAAGAAATTCGTGCACACAACGATCAACTAATTTCGCAACAGAACCAAATCGAAAAAGCCAGGGTAATTATTGAACGACAGTCTGATCTCATTCAGCAAAAGAATGCGGACTTACAAATGGAAGTTGATAAGCAAATAAAAAATCTTCGACAAACCAATTCAGAGCTATTAGAACACAACAGTCGATTGGAACAATTCTCCTACATCATTTCTCACAATCTTCGAGCACCTTTAGCGAGGGTACAAGGTCTTGTTTCATTGTTGGATAATCCCCAGGATCCGGAGGAAAAATCAACCATACACCAATTGCTTCTGAGATCAAGTCATGAGCTCGACACCGTCATTACCGATCTGGGTTTGATTATCAATATTCAAAAATCCAATACAGAAATCAGAAGCGAGGTTTCACTCTTAAAAATTATTAGCAAAGTACTGAAGTTTCTGGATCCTGAATTACATCTCATCAAAGCGACTGTCAACACAAATGTGAGTCCTTCCGAAATCATCCAATCACTTCCACCGTATGTAGAAAGTATTTTTTACAATCTGATCAGTAATGCCATTAAATACCGATCCAAGGATCGTCTACTCTTGGTTCAGATCAACTCAAAGCGAACGGATCAATATGTAGAGGTTGCTATTTCCGATAATGGATTGGGTATTGATTTAAGTAAATACAATGACCAACTCTTTAATCTGTACAAACGTTTTCATTTACATGTTGAAGGAAAAGGTTTGGGATTGTATCTTGTTCGAACGCAAATCGAAGCTTTGGGTGGACGTATTGAAGTGCAAAGTGAAGTAAACGAAGGAACACAATTTACACTCTTCTTTAAAGTATAATCCGAGTCACTATAAATTCAGGGGAATTTTACTAAAAAAGACAATGAACTTAAAAGTAATCGCTTTTGATGCAGACGATACACTCTGGGACAATGAGGCATTCTTTCAGGAAACCGAAAAAAAATTCTTTGAGTTGATGGAAGATTACCTACCTCAACATACTGTCGCGCGCGAACTTTTAAAAACTGAAATTGAGAACCTTCCGCTTTACGGCTATGGAATAAAAGCATTCATACTCTCCATGATTGAAACAGCAATGCGTATATCAGACAAGACTATTAGTATAAATTCGATTGAAAAAATAATTGGATACGGAAGAGAAATCCTGGAGAAACCAGTGGTGCTTATTGATGGCGTTCAGGAAGTGCTCACTTCTTTAAAGGGTAAGTACAGGCTAGTAATGGCAACTAAAGGTGATTTATTGGATCAGGAACGTAAACTAAAAAAATCAGGACTTGAATCGTACTTCCATCACATCGAAATTATGTCGGAGAAAAAAGAAGACGACTATAAAAAGCTCATCAAGCATTTGGATATTAAACCAGATGAATTTCTTATGATTGGAAATTCTTTGAAATCCGATGTATTACCTGTGCTAAATCTTGGCGGACATGGCATTCATGTCCCCTATCATACTACCTGGGCACATGAGAAAATTGAAATGGAAATCAAGCATGAAAATTTCAGACAAGTTGAAACCATAAAAGATGTTTTGAAATTACTGTAAGATGTAGTTGTTGGAAGGAAACTAATTAAAAGCCTCCAGTAAAATCATCGCGTAATTCCTTCCCATATACTGGTTTAAAATAAGAACTCGCTTTATAGATGATGGTGTCGGGCTGATGTTAACTTTAACTGCTTCGGGTATCCATTGGCTTTTCAAAATAGTAGCGCCTAACCAAAATGCAAATGAAGAGGCCGTGCAATATTCTCCGGTAAGATGCTTAAAACGAATCTGAGTACTTGCGGCTAACTTCTGGCACACCAAATTTATTAACGTATCATTTGATACATCTCCGCTTATGCCAGAGATGATTACATCTACATCCTCAACGGAAAGTTTGTTAGCAGAAAGTAATTGATTGAGCGAATCACTCAACTCATTTTCATCTTCTGGCTTAAACACCATTCTCAAATCAACCAAACTACAACTTGTTGTTTCCGTTGGAATAGCTGAAAGCGAGAAGAATGCAGAGCCTTCTCCTTGTATTGTTCCTTCGGCTGTACTATCAAACAAATTCAAATTACTAATGAATTCTTTCTTATAATGTTTTACGCGGCTATTAATCGTGTATTGAACGGGATCAGCTTCATCATATGAACCAACTAAAAAATTGAATGCTTCATTTTCGTTCAATTGCATCATCGCATCATGCAAGGCACCTTCAAATGCAAAACCTTTGTTTACGTGTGTATTGTTATAACCCGTACATTTTATGGAAAGAGCAACCAATCCTGCCAAGGTGTTGTATGTACTCTGCATGAAATGAGTAGGTGCAACATGCTTTTCATCCTGACCTAAAACTTCTTCCAAAAATTTTGCGGTATCAATCAGAAACCCATAACCCGTACCTACAATAACACCATCAATCTTCGGAGTATTTGCATTGCGCATACAAATCGTAGCAGCCGACAAACCAATGCGCAACATGCGACTAAGTCTTCTTAATTGAATAGGGTTAATGTATGCTTTGAAATCAGGTGTCACACAGGTGAGAACATTCGTATGATACTCGTGAACCGTTTCTAAAAACTGTTGATCATCATAGGTAAGCTGAGGCGAGATGATGCCCGATCCATTCACATAATATCGTGCTCTTTTTTCCATGATTAAACCGCTCCAAATAAAAGTGAAGAAGTATTGCCACCAAAACCAAATGAATTGGAAAGTACATATTTCAAATTCTTTCCTTTTTGTAATGTTACCTCTGGCCGAATGCTCAACTCTTCCATTGGCACTTTAAAATTCAGGTTCGGAAATATAAATCCATGCTTCATGCTCATCAAACAAAATGCAGCTTCCACACTTCCTGCTGCAGCTAAGGTATGTCCTGTATAGGATTTGGTAGAACTGAATGTCGGAACTTTTCCATCAAATAACTTTTGCATAGCGAGTCCTTCTGAAAGGTCGTTGTTCTCCGTTGCTGTTCCATGCGCATTAATGTAATTGATCTGCTCCGGATTTATTCCTCCCGATTTTATTGCGCCATACATTGCCTGAAATGCTCCCATGCCATCAGGTGAAGAAGCGGTCTGATGAAACGCATCGTTAGCATTGGCATAACCTAGTAATTCAGCAAATGGTTTTTTGCCAGCACGAATTGCAGTTTGTTCTGATTCGAGTACTACATATGCTGCACCTTCACCAAGATTCAATCCTTTTCGAGTAGCATCAAATGGTCTGCAATGTTGTGTATCTAAAATCATCAATGCATTAAAACCATTGATAGTAAACTTCGACAATGCCTCTGTACCTCCGCAGATTACACGATCAACAATTTTGTTTTTGATTAATTGAGCGCCCAACATAATCGCGTTAGCCGATGATGAACATGCTGTGCTGATGGTGCCTATGTATTTTTTGATGTTCAAATGTTCTGCTATACGTTCCGTATGCTGGCCAGGATTCCCGGTGTCTGCAAACTCTTCGAATGCACCATGCTGATTCAAATCTTTTAACTCTGAATAATATCGTTCCAATTCGCGAATACCACCAGCGGATGTTGCCGAGATCAGTCCTGAGCTTTTAATTTCCTGATCCGTTAGTCCGGCAGACTGAATTGCTTCTTTAACAGCAAGCAAACCCAAGGTTGTTGCACGCGTAAATCCTAGTCCTGGTTTTATTCCTGCTAATGAAAATAGCTCACTATCCTGCAACTTAATTTCGCAGGCAGGTAAGGTATGATGATGAGCTGTTTTGAGAATTTCAAGCGCACCAAAACCACTGCGCTCGTGTACTAATGAATCAAAATTTTCAGATGCGTTTTTACCAACGGATGTGATGATACCAAAACCCGTAATAAAAATCCGATTACTCATTTTCGGTTTTCCTGAATGTATTCCACCATGGTTCTTACATTCTCAAATACTTTACGAGCGGCCTTTGGGTCCTGAATTTTGATGCCGTAATTCTTATCGAGCAACACAACAAGTTCGAGGGCATCGATGGAATCCAATCCTAAGCCTTCGCCAAAGAGAGGAGTGTTTTCATCAAATGATTCGGGAGCAACTTCTTCCAGGTTCAGTTGCTTGATGATGAGTGCTTTTAACTCGGTTACTAGTTCTTCTTTGGTCTGCATAATATTGCAATTACGAAATTATTCTTGATTTATGAATGAGAAAGCTTGCGATTAATGTCACAAACGAAAAGGTCATCAACTTAATGGTGTTTGGCAAAATCGCCAGGGTATTCGCATTTCGCAAAAACAAATCCGTAAAGGACTCCAGTCCCCATTGTAGAGGTGAAAATTTACTGATCGTTTGGAGTACTTCGGGCATCACGTAAACAGGTACCCATACCCCGCCCAAAGCAGAAAGAATAACCACCGAAATAGAACCAAATGAAAGTGCTTGCTGAGGTGTCTTAAAGAAAACAGCAATCAATAACCCATAACCTGTTGCAGCCATTCCCACTGAACTGGCCGTTAATAGAATGCCTAAAACATTACTACCTAAAACCAATGTATTAAGTCCAAGCAAAGGCATAACATAAATTCCAACCGCAATCATCAATACAAACTGAAGCATGCACACAAAAAAGTAAAATGAAAATTTACCGGCAATAACAGGGAACTGTGATCCGGAAATCAACCGTAAACGAAGCATGCTTCCCTCCTCGCGTTCTTTAATAAAGTTACTGGCGAGTGGAAATAAAATAAAGAACATGGCGAACATTGTCCATGCCGGTACATTGTGTTGAACAGAGTTAAGCGCCAATCTTTCTTTCGGTTTGTCAGAAGCATATTGTTGGTTCACCACCATCATATCGCCAGGATTAAATTTTACTTTCGGATATTTATTTTCACCTGAACTCAACTGACTTTGCAATTCCATGATGATCCACTCGCTTTGCACTTGCGCCACAATCTTCTCAATACCTTCACCTAGTGCCTGTTTATAATTTACTTTAATAGCAGGATCAAAATACAAATCCAGTTCAACGGCAGGAGTTTCAACCGAATCAATGGATGGCGTTTCTACTCCCATGTTTCGAACAATCTTTCCAATGAGCTGTTCTGTTTTCTTTTTCAGGGATTGAGTAGTTCCTTTCCGTAAAACGATAGACGCTTTAAAATCACCAGCCTGCACTAACGTATTAGCTCGTACTACATCATCTTCCTTAACTACCGTGATGTTACCTGAGCTTTCAAGCGCCCGTTTTATTTTATAACTCAATGAATCATTGTCCTGATCAACAAGCAATACCTCCAACTTAATTTCCTGATAATCCCGAAAGGGAGCGTCTTGTATTAACGCCATTACAATAACAAGTGCTAACGGCATTAAGAAAATCAATGCCATACCACCAGGATCGCGAACCAGTAATAAGAACTCTTTAAATATGGTAGCCCTGATTTTCAATCGCGCATGGTTTTACCGGTACGTTTCAAAAATAAATCTTCCAGGTTTTTGCAATCGGGATTTTCTCCAAGTAAGACTTGGGGAGTACCAGTGACTAGTAATTTACCTTCATCAACAATAGCAAGGTGCGTACAAATTCGTTCGGCTTCTTCCAGAAAATGAGATGAATACAATATTGTTACACCTTTTGATTTCAAGCTCAGTAAAAATTCAAGAATCATATTCCGTGACTGAACATCAACGCCTGCCGTGGGCTCATCAAGAATTATTAAGGAAGGATCATGAAGTAACGCAGCAATCAAATTCAATCTGCGTTTCATTCCACCCGAAAAAGTTTGTACCCGCTTGTGCATTTTGTCTTGGAGACCAAATGTATTTACGTATTCATCAATTCGTTTCCTCAACACATCGGTCTGCAATCCATACATGCGACCAAAATAAAAAAGATTTTCGTGTGCGGTAAGTGTTGGGAACAAAGCAATCTCTTGCGGTGCTACCCCTATCTTCTCTCTTATGGCTGCACTGCTCTCTCCTACTTTTAAATCCATTACCTGAATAGACCCTTCATCGGGTCTCAATAAACCACAGAGCAACATTACTAATGTTGATTTACCTGCGCCATTCGGACCGAGTAAACCAAATACAGAACCTTTCGGGATTTCTAAATTGAGATGAGAAACAGCAGGTTGTTGTGCGCCTTTGTATTGCTTGCTTACATTATCAATTTGAACAATGGCTCCACTCATTTGGATTTGCTGACTTGATAAAGCTGCGTGAATGTTTTTTGCTCCTGATGCGAACAGGCTTCGAGCATATCGGCCAGTTCAGAAAATGTTTTCGTATCGGAAGTACGATTTTTACAAACACGACCGGCATAATAAGCAAAGTCGCGAAGCAAATCGCCATTGGCTGTCATTTGTTTGGAGATATCGAACAGCTCGTCATTCTTTAGTATCGCACTTGACTGATCGAGAAATGCTGCATATAAAAAACGAAACCCTGCTCCGCCAGTTCCGATTTCTTCCTGCATACGAATCAGATTTCCCAACCACAAAATCGCTTTTCGATTTCCCAAACGTTCTGGCCAGTGACGTAAACGTTTTGATAAATAGGTCATTCCCTTCGCTCCAAATAAAGGAATAGGAATCTTCGTCATGCGATCACTCGTCTCTTTGATGCCTGTCCAGATCGCTTTCTCAAGTGGATATTCTCCCGGTATCTGAACTGGGTAATACATTCTCCCGCTGGGTTCAGGCATTCCTTTAGCAAAACGGGCCCGCACTAAATCTTCATATCCAATATCAGTGGTTTGTTCCATCACCGGATCACTCACTAAATAGCGGCCGTTCTCTTTTCCATAGACAATAATGTTATGAGCATTAAAATGAAAACGATATGCAGCCGGAAGGTAATCAAGATAAAATACAGACGTGAGCATACCAACCGGTTGACCTTTGTCTAACATCTTATCCAACTCCGTCATGGCCGTGGTAGTAGAAGAGAATTTTCTTCGTTCGATCTTGATACCAATGCGGTTTGAAAACTTTTTAAAGATGTGTCCCGGCCAGATGCGATAGGTCGCTACTGGTATTCCATTCAATCGAATAAAGGGCATGTAGGAAAAGAAAAGACCTGAGCCAATCCCAAAGGCCATCGGCTCGTCAAAGTCGAGGCCATGAAAACGCATTAAGTTCGAGATCACTCCGCTTTCGCAATGAGCAGATTGCTTGTGTGTAAAATTAACCTGCATGCTTTTGCTTTAATCGTTCGATGTTGGTAAAATCCTCTACGCTGATGCGGAATGTATAGGCGTATTTCTCTAATGTCTTTTTGCTCAACTTACTAAAGAAGAATGGCATGGTATGTAATCGCACTATAAAACCCATCGTGCCCACATAGCTTGCTACCATTGAAAAGTCCATGATGTTTTTTTTGAGATAATATAAAACCGGGCTGGCTTTTCCATCAATCACTTTCAAACGTGCTTCTTCCACTTCATTGTTCACCACATCCCAGGCTTGCTGCATAGCAACAGTCTCCGGTTCCCAACCAACACTATTTACTTTTTTATAATGCCCTTTTTCATCAGTAGCATAATACAACTTGGCCAGCTTACCCTCGTTGAGATTTTCTTTATCCTGTGGGACTTGGTCTTCTTTCATACAGTTTCAATTAACGAACAGAGATAAAGTCAATAATTATTAAACCACGGTCATCAGAACATAAGCATAGTTGAAGCGAGCGCTTTCCGGTACCATCATTAATAATCGATCACCCTTCTTTAGTTTGCCTGAATGAAAAAATTCTTCAAGCATCAGGAAAGGTGACCCTGCGCCTACATTTCCAACCTTTGAAAGATTGGTAAACCATTTCGATCCTGGTATGCTGATTCCAAGAATCTCAAGTTCGCGCTCAATCTTCGAAGCAAAATATTGAGATGATAAGTGTGGAAGAAAATGGTCAATTGTAGAAATATCTAACTTCTTCTTCTCCGCAATTACCTTTAACATTTCTCCACCTTTCTTTACAATGAAATCGCCCAGTAATTTCGTGTCTTGCTTCATTGCAAATACAGATTGCGCTGTCCATTGATCCTGATCTAATTCGGCCCAACCCGTAAGTGTTCCATCAGCATTTTGAATAGCACCTGCATACATGCAGGCGGGCATTTCATTTGCAAAAGATTGTTGCTCGATCCATTCAATTTTGAGTGATAGACCTGAAGCGTTTGGTGTTTTTTGCAACAAAACCGCTCCCGCTCCATCGGATAACATGAAGCGAAGAAAATCTTTTTCAAATGCGATAATCGGATTACCTTCTAACGCAGTTATTTTGCTCGCTTCTTCTTTAAAATATTTCGCCAGCATCCAGACTGATAATTTTTCAGAACCTGCACACACTGCATTTTCTGCATTGCCGGCAAGCAGCGAAAGATAACCGAACTTCAAAGCTTGTATACCAGCACTGCACGCTCCTGTCGTAGAATTAATTTCAGTTGGTTTTCCTCCCAATTCGCCATGTACCATGGCCGCATGCGAAGGAAGAAGCTGATCGGGTGAAGTTGTACCACACGAAATTATCTGAACGTCATCAAGGCCAAAGTCTTTATCGAATAATTTCTCAATGGCCAGCTTGGTTAATTGCGCATTGGTATGAGTCGAGCGACCTGCCTTGTCGATTGCGTAATACCGTGTTTTAATTTGATTGTTTCGCAGAATTAGCGGCCGCGCCTTCGATTGTGTGCCATTGATCAACCCCAAAACATTTTCTATTTCTTCATTCGAAATGGGATCATTGGGCAAATACTTTGATAACCGTGTGATATAAACACTCATGCGCGCGATGTTCCAAGTTTAAAAAACAATAATATTGATTTTGCTATAAATATCGATCAAACCCCAAGCCTTTTTATGGGATTTCATCACAAACTATCTTTTCATTTCTCCCGAAATTGCACAAATATTTCAATCTATGATACGGATCGGATCAATCTGTTTATGCAAAAGTTGGGCCTCCATTTTCCTGAGCCACTGCTTATAGGCATCTTCCGGAATAATAGCGTATGGAGGCTCTTCAGCGATGGTTCTTGCTTGCAATACAGAAAGATTGCACCACACACTGCATGTCATTTCAGAATCTTTGGTGACCGAATTAGTTTGAATTCGGGATTTGGCTACTATTGCCGCACCCAAAGCGAGTTGTAAGCTATGGTTGGAGGCTGAAAAAAAAAGTGCGTTAAGGGTCGATTCAGAACATCCTCCAACAAATGAACAGGCAATGCCAATTCCTCTCCACAGATCAGCATGACGTGACGGGGAAAAGCCTTGAATCAAATCATTAATCTTCTCATGGTCGCCTTTGCAAACGGACCATAAGCTTCGGCCAATACCCTGATCATAGGCATCACCGTTTTTTTCTTCGATATACTCAGGCCTTGCTTTATTTTGGATCGTCTGGATTTGCTTAAATATTCCATCGTAACATCCGCATCCATCTAAAACGCGGTATAGCATGAGTGGATTCAAGCTATCCAGAAAGAATATAGAGGGAAGTTTACGTTTTGCAATGGCCCAGCCCAATCCAACATGCACATGAGGTGTATAACCCTGATCGGAGGCACGCATGAACGACCTCCATCGCTGCAGATTTCCATCTATGAGATCTTTCGAAGCTAGTCCCATGGCCACTCCCTCAAATGCAACAGCTCTAAACTCCTGATCAATGTTTTTCAAATGCTTCTGAATAACCAGGTCACCTTTTTCTGTTGAAATGTAGAGGGCTTGTTGAAAAACATTTTGAATTTTTTCCAACTTATATTCAACTGAAGGATGGTTCTTCATTACGCGTACTGCTTTTTCTTGTAAAACCACATCTTCATCACATCCTTCCGGATATCCATATCAACATCAATACCTTCTGTTTCTGTAATTTTATCTAATTTCTTTTCGAGACAAATAGCATAAGGATCAACCTTCATATCCATTGGGGTGTCATGTACCTGAGCGCTTACATGACGGAATATTTCGGCTGCCACTTTTTCCAATATGATCATGTTCTGCCTGATCTTCTCAATTAAATCTTTAGTCTCGTACTGTGTGGTAATGCCATGTTGAAAATCCTTTAAATAATCAAGGTCAAGCGGATCGATGTACCGATTGGAAAATATCTCAGTGTCATAAGGTTGCCATGCGCTGAATAGGTCCTGCATGCGTCTACTCAATTCCCCGAATTTTCTACCTAACCCGGTTGGTGTTGAGAAAAGTTCTTTTAAAATTTTGATGTCGGTAAAACCATGATTTGTGAAGAGCAATGCCGGGACAGACCAATACGTTGCCCAATCCCAGAATATTTTGATCACCATAATTTGGGTGTTGCCCATCAATAAATATTTGTCCTGATAAACCGGAATCCAGTTTTCAAGTAAGGCTAAATGCGATTGTTCAAATACGGTGGCGCGAACACTAATATCTTCTCCCTTCAGCTCGCGCAAGATGAGATCAGAGAGCCATGAATTATTCAGTCCGATAAAATCCGTTCCCGGTGAATAAAGCGGATCGAGAAATGCACCCGCTTCACCTGTTACGCCCCAGCGTTCATCCGAGTATAATCGACCTGTATCGTGAGCATAATGTTTCAGAAAAAGAAAATCAATCAGATCATTACTTTTTGGCTCGAGCATTTTGTGACAGAGTGGTTCGTTCTTCTCCATCCATATCAATGCTTTTTCATAGGTATTTATCTCATCGAAAGAATGAACGGCAGGATCGGCAACAATACCAATGCTGGTATTACCTGAACCTAATGGAATAACCCACAGCCAATATCCCTTATCCATAAAATGGACTGTACTTAAATAGCGCAATCCTGGTTTAAGAAATGTCCGCCAGGTTTGATCTTCTGACCAATCATCAATATCAATGACACCTTTCAGTCGATACCACACGGCATTGACATGATGCTCCATTGGTTTTTGAAATCCAAGTTTGCGTTTTAGTATGCTTGCACGACTAGTTGCATCTACTACCCAACGTGCCTGAACTGTTTTCTCTGTTCCTTGATTCATGTATAGAACAGTATGGCCATCATCTGAAAGCGTTACGTCTTTCACACGTGCACCTAACGTCATTACTGTTCCTTGATCCTGAGTCTTTTGAGATAAAAAGTTTTCAAATGTACCGCGATCAATCTGATGACTCGGTGTGAGCAATCGTTCTCTTGGCCCGAGCTCAACCCGACTTGTTATATCTTCTTTGTTATGAGACTTAAAAAAGAATCTCAGCCCGTGTTTAGGCAATTGAAATTCCTCGAGGTGTTCTTTCAGATTCAGAACTTCGCGTAAATAGTGCGATCCCAACTCAACCGTTGATTCACCTACCTTATGCCCGGCCACAGTTGCCGGATGGTTGCGCATCTCTAAAATCAAAATCGATATTTCCGGGCGCGACTTTCTGAGTTGAAGCGAAAGTGTTAGCCCAGCGAGCCCTCCACCTAAAATAACAACATCGTATTTCGTTTCAGAATTTCCATTCTCGTGACTCATGCATGATACGTTTATGGATTAAAGATAGGGTTTAAAGTTTAAAGTTTAAGGTTCAAAGTTCTAAGTTCCATGTCCACAGACCACAGTCGACAGTTGTCCGCGGACAAACTGCAAGTCTAGTGTCTAAAGTCTACCTTCTAAAATCTAGCTACTCGGTTCAATATGTATTAATACATTGCCCAGTTCCGGTATTTTGTGCTTTAATGTGTCTTTCAATTTGTGAGCAATGTAATGTCCTTGTTTAACGGAAATGTTTGCATCGACAATGGCGTGCAAATCAACGTGATATTTCATGCCGGCCTTGCGGATGAAACATTTTTCGGTATCCATAATACCTTCAACTGTCAATGAAATTTTTCGAATGGATTCAACCAAGTCATCGTATAAATGCTCATCCATAATTTCGCCAAGCGCAGGTCTGAAAATCAAATAGCTGTTATACAAAATGAAAACGGAGGAAAAGAGTGCAGCCCAATCATCCGCTGATTCATATCCTTTTCCAAAATAAAGTGCAATTGAAATTCCGGTAAAGGCTGCGACAGAGGTAACCGCATCACTACGATGATGCCAGGCATCTGCTTTCAATGAAGAGCTATTAGTCTCTTTACTTCTTCGAATAACAATCCGATAGGAAATTTCTTTCCAAATGATAATTACACCAAGAACAATGAGCGTGAACGGCTTGGGTAATTCATGAGGCGTTCCAATATTTAAAATGCTTTTGTATGCAATCACTGTAGCCGAGGTGATTAAGAATCCAACCACTAAAAATGTAATTAGTGGTTCTGCACGACCATGTCCGTAAGGATGGTTTTTATCAGCCGGACGATTCGAATATTTCAATCCGAATAAAACCAACAAGGAAGAAAAAATATCAGTTGTTGATTCGATGGCATCGGCAATCAACGCATAGGAATTCCCGAAATAACCCGTCAACCATTTTACAAGAGACAAAGCCGCATTTCCGAAAATGCTAAAGTAGGTTGCTTTAATTGCTTTCTCCTCGTTTGTCATTACTGATTTTCTAACCGAGGCAAGTTAAGCAGGAACTTCAAACGGAATTCCGATTTGTTTGGAGATGTCTATCAAATCATCAACCACTGCCTGAATAACAGGAATACCTTCTTTTGTTCTTTTGATTTCTTCGAGACGTTCGGGATCACCGGGGATGAGAACTGCATCATTTCCAGGTGTGGGTTTTGTATTTCGAAATACCTGAATCCATTCGTCAATCATTCTTTTGAAATCATCTTTTTCCATGAAGCCATCAATTTCCATGGCACCAAAAAAATGACCAATACCTTTGCCAACACTTCGTGAAGGAATTTCTTGTCGCAAGGCGAAGGGTGGCGCGAAGGGGCCCCAGTTTGCTCCACTCAGCACACAACATAAAATATCTACCATCGATGAAAGTGCATATCCTTTGTGTCCACCAGTTTGGAATTCAGAACCTAGTGGCAAAAGGGCTCCGCCATTGATCATATCATTTGGATCTGTAGAGAGTTCTCCATTTTTATCAATGATCCAACCGCGCGGAACGGGTTTACCTTTTCTTCGCGCGATTTCAATCTTACCATACGCAGCTGCACTCGTTGCTAAGTCGATAACGATGGGCGGTTCTTTAAATCCTGGAAATGAAATGGCAATTGGATTCGTACCCAACATTCGCTCTGCTCCCCACAATGGTGCCACAAGTTTTGTTGAGTTGGTCATCGACCATCCGATCATGTCACATTCCAACGCTTTCATTGTATAGTATGAAGCAATGCCGTAGTGATTCGTATTGCATACACTTACCCAACCTGATCCAAATTGATCCGCCTTATCCATTGCAATAGTGTTGGCATGTGGACCAACAACAAGACCTAGACCATTATCGCCATCAACGGTAGCAACGCTTTTTTTCTCGCGCACAATTTTAATATTAGGTTTCGGATTGATCCGTCCCATTTGAAGCATATCGAAATAGGTATGCAATCTCGCCACGCCATGTGAATCGATTCCACGAAGATCAGCCTTCGATAATACTTCTGATGCTAATGCTGCATCCTGAGGTGGTACACCGAAGTGCATGAACACAGCTTTGGAATATTCTTTAAGGTAATTCGATGAAAAGTTATAATACCTTGGCTCGCTCATTATTCTATCTTCTAAAGTCTAAATACTATATTCTACAAATGAAAAACTCGTTGCATCACAGCCCACTTCTCTCCTGGTTTTGCATAGGGTAACGCATCCTGATATTTCCACATCAAGGTTTCCCACTCTTGGACTTTGGGATTTTCTTTATCCATTTTTCCTTTTCGTTCAAATGAAAAAGAATCGTTCACATCAATGATCATAAACAAATGATTGCCTACACGGTAAATCTCCATGTTCTCAATTCCAGAATCGCGAAGGCTTTGAAGAATTTCGGGCCATACCCGTTTGTGATAATCATCATACTCGGCAATGAGTTTGGAATCGTCTTTCAAATCGAGGGCTAGGCAATGTCGTTTCATGATTTCTGCACTTTATAACCACGTAAACCAAAAAATAAAATCACTGCAAAACCAATTATGGGTATGATGAGTGAATTTTGAATCCCATTCAATGATAACCAACCCGTAATTGGCGGTAACACTGCTCCTCCTACAATCGCCATGATTACGAGACCTGATCCCAGCTTTACCTGTTCACCCAAATCTTTAATAGACAATACAAAAATGGTTGGGAACATAATCGACATGAAGAAATACGTTAAGCTTACAGCGATGACGGCTGATAGGCCAGAACCAAAGTAAGCATACGTAAGAAGAAGAACGCACGCTACTGAATAGAAGGAAAGCAATTTATTTGCACTAAACTTCGAAAGAAGCCATGTTCCGACAAATCGTCCTAACATAAAAAGTGCTGCGGCAAAAGATGCATGGAAACCCGCGGATTGTGTAAACGTTGTGGTATCCGAAAAGGGATAAAACCACTTAACGAGTTGAAGATTTTCTTCCTTCGCGAAATGCAATTTGAGGTCAACAAAATATCCCCATATCGAAGACTGTGCACCGACATAAAAAAATTGAGCCAGTACACCAAACATCAAATGTTTATGACGGGTGATGCCTTTGAATGATGCGTGTTTTTCTTCCGCAGAAGAAATCTCGGGCATTTTCGTGATCGCAAATAAAATAGCGACAAAAAATACCACACCAGCAATAAACAAATACGGCATCTGTACTGACTGCGCTTCCGCAATACGTATGGTTTCAGCTTCTGCCACGGGCATGGCCTTCAACATTTCGTTGGTATATTCCTTGTCCGAAAAAATAACAAGGCTTCCGATCATTGGACCCAGAATAATACTGAGTCCATTAAAGGATTGAGAAAAATTGATGCGTGTCTCGGATGTAGCTGGATCGCCCAAAACTGTTACATATGGATTGGCTGCTGTCTCCAGAAATGCAAGTCCACAGGCAATAACAAATAATGCAAAAAGAAATATACTGTACACCCGCATCTCAGAAGCCGGAAAGAAAAGTAATGCCCCAACAACATACAATCCGAGTCCAATGAGAATGCCTTTCTTATAGCCAATTTTATTCATCAAAAAAGCAGCCGGCAGCGCCATTACAAAATAGCCAATGTAAAATGCCGAATCGACAATACCCGCTTGGGCGCGATTGAGGTTCAATGCAGTTTGGAAATGTTTAATTAAGGTTCCATTTAAACTGTTGGCGATGCCCCACAGAAAAAACAAACTTGTTACTAAAATAAATGGAAGCAAATACTTTTTACCCGCTACATAGTCTGAAGATGTAGTGGTGCCGGTGTTGATGATGGGCATGGTTTGGTTGTGGGGAGTTAATGGTTAATTGTTAATCGTGAGTGTGGAGTTTGTGAGTGCCTATTAATTTAGAATTGGTCCACCGACCACTGTCGACAGTCGACAGTGGTCGGTGGAAACGATGTAAATACTTTCTCATCTTCAAATCGCTCTATCGAGATGAACGTATCCTCCATCCACATGAATTAATTGCCCTGTCGTGTGGCTTGATTTTTCTGACAACAGAAAAGCGGTCATGTTTGCAATCTCTTCACTGGTGGTCATTCTCTTTTCAAAAGGTATTTTACTGGTAATGTCTTTTAATTTCTCTTCCGGGTTTGGAAATGTTTTGATCCACTTGTCATACAGCGGTGTGTAACATTCTGCCACAATAATCGCATTCACCCGAATCCCGTAAGGCAACAACTCAACCGCCCACTCACGTGTTAATGCACTGCGTCCTCCGTTAGATGCTGCGTATGCAGAGGTATTCCCCTGTCCGGTTTCCGCTGTCTTTGATCCGATGTTTACAATCACTCCTTTCGATTTGATGAGCATGGGCAATGCATGATGCGCCATTAAATAATAATGCACTAAATTTTTATGAAGTGATTCCATGAAGCGTTCATAACTTCCATGCTCCAACCCTACTCCATCATTTACTCCGGCATTATTTACCAACCCATCGATCTTACCAAATTGTTTTGCCATTTTTTCAACGGCTTGCTTGCATTCATCCGGATTGGAAAGCTCTGCCACAACCTGAAAGCATTTTCCCCCAGCCTGTGAGACTTTCGATACGGTTACATTATTATCTGCTTCACTGCGACCAACGATCACTGGTACTGCACCTTCTTTGGCGAGTACTTCTACAATACCTTCACCAATACCTTTGGCTCCTCCGGTAACGATGATTATTTTATCCTGAAGTTGTAAGTTCATGAACTAAAGATTATAAAATCTTCTGGCATTTTCACCCATCACCAAAAGCTTTTCATTATTTGTTAATCGGGATGTGTATTGTTCTACTATGTTCAATTGCTGATCATACGTTGCTGCCAGTAAACAGACCGGCCAATCGGAACCATACATTAATCTATTCGGCCCAAAGCTTTCGAAAAGCTCATCGAGATATGGAAAGAAATCTTCCGGCTTCCAATCAGACCAATCCGCTTCTGTTACCATCCCTGATATTTTGCAATACACATTTTCAAAGGTTGCCATGGCGGCCATGTTCAATTCCCAATGCGTCTTCTCCTTCGTTTTAATGGATGGCTTCGCAATGTGATCTACAACAATCTTAAGATTTGGAAATTGTTGAACAAAGAGTAATGCTTCTTCCAGTTGATGATGGTAAATCAGCAGGTCGTAGGTAAGATTATACTCATGAAGTATTTTTATTCCCCGCACAAATTCCGGACGCAACATAAAACCCGCTGGCTCCGATTGAATGACGTGCCGCATTCCTTTCAACTTTTCGAACTGAGAAAAATAGTCGAGTCGCTCGCGAAGATCGGGTGACATTAAATCAACCCAGCCCACCACGCCTTTGATAAAATCATGGTGATCACAATGAAAAAGAAGAGCGTGTGTTTCATGTTCTGACTGATCGGCCTGCACCGCAACACATCCATCAAAATTGTGCTGCATCAATAGGGGCTGCAGATCAGAGGGTTGAAAATCCCGTTTTATTACCTTCATGGAATCTGTAATCCATGAATCCCGCACAGAATCATATCGCCAAAAATGTTGATGAGCATCTATATACATAAGCAGCCTTCCCGGTTTAGATGATCGATAAAGCTAATTCATTTTTATGGATTTGATGGCAGGTAAAAATCTTCGATATTTCGAGATTCATTAACCATTCCATGCTTAAAATTGACAGCCATACACACATCATCCCTAAAAAGCTACCCAACTGGAGTGAGAAATTTGGCTATGGTGATTTTATTTACCTGCAGCATCACAAAAAAGGAGTAGCCAAAATGATGCGTGGCAATCAATTCTTCCGTGAAATAAAGGAGAATGCCTGGAATGCCGAATTGCGAATCAAAGAATATGAGAAGTTTAATACACAAGTACAGGTGGTTTGCACCATTCCCGTTATGTTTTCGTATTGGGCAAAGCCATACGATTGTCTTGAGCTTTCAAAATTTTTAAATGACCACATTGCTGAATTAATTATAAAGCATCCAAAGAACTATTTAGGCCTGGGAACCATCCCTATGCAGGATACTGAACTGGCGATACAAGAATTGGAACGATGTAAAGAAATTGGATTGCAAGGCATTCAAATCGGATCGAATATAGAAGACCTAAATTTGAATGAAGAGCGCTTCTTCCCTATTTTCGAAGCCTGCGAAAAGTTAGGCATGGCGTTGTTAGTGCATCCCTGGAACATGATGGGACAGAAACACATGCAACGCTATTGGCTTCCCTGGCTGGTAGGAATGCCTGCTGAAACTTCACGCGCAATATGCTCCATGATCTTTGGCGGAATTTTTGAAAGGCTACCTGACCTGCGGGTGAACTTTGCCCATGCCGGAGGTTCCTTCTTTCCAACGATCGGAAGAATAAAACATGGTTTTGATTGTCGTCCGGATTTAGTGGCGATTGATAACCAGGTTGACCCACGAAAATATTTGGGTAAGTTTTGGGTGGATAGTGTGACTCATGATGAGTTGATGCTTGAATATGTATTAAAACTTCAAGGCTCAGCTAAAATAACGTTAGGTTCAGATTATCCATTCCCGTTAGGTGATTTGGAAATTGGTAAGTTTATTGAAGACATGCCTTTGGATACAAAAGTAAAAGAGGATATTTTTCATCACTCAACCCTGGCGTGGCTTGATGTTAAGAAAGAACGATTTATTTAATATGAAGATGAAGACGAAAGTAGTGTGGGCCGTGCTGAGTTTAGTTTTGTATACATCGGTTAGCGTTGCACAGGACGATGCAAAAAAACAAGAATATATTCAGCAAGCTGAACAGTATAAGCGATCCATGTTACTGCGCGTGTTGGATTCCGGAGTGCAGTTTATGGAGTCTGGCAATTACATTGTGGCCGATCAGAAATTTCAATATGTATTAAAGAATACAAAAAGTGTTCCTTCGGATTTAACCTTCTACTTCGGAAAAAATTCCTATCACTTAGAAAAGTATCAACAAAGTATTGACTGGTTGAACAAATACATTCAGTTAAAAGGAACCAACGGACAATACTCGGAAGAAGCCATGCAACTTTTGAAGAAATCAGAAAACGAATTCCTGAAAGAAAAATCAAAGGAAATAACGAAAGCTGCAGAGGTACTCTCCACTGATTTTGATATTGATTGCGGACCCGATCGAAAAGTGGTTTGTCCCGTGTGTAAGGGCGATCACGTAATCACGAAGAAAGGTGCCTTTGGACTTATCTATCAAACCTGTGGCTATTGTAATGACTATGGATTGTTAACGTGTGAAGAATACAATCTATTAATCAGAGGTCAGCTGAAATCAAAGTTGTAAGAAATAAAATGCATCAATTTTAACGTGTACCGCTGGTGAACAAAACATGGAATACAAAGCATATCGGTTTCTTTCTTGGACCCTTGCTTTTTGTTTTGATTCTCCTCTTCACTTCAAACGAACTCATTGCACCCGGTGCGAATAAAGTAATTGCCCTTGGCGCATGGATGATTACCTGGTGGATGATGGAATCGGCACCCGTGGCCGTCACTGCGTTGTTACCGCTTGCGGTCTTTCCTGCACTTGGTACGTTATCCATGGGTGAAGCTTCTGCTCCCTATGCCAACCCTGCTGTGTTTCTTTTCATGGGTGGATTTATGATTGCCATTGCTTTGGAAAAACATAAACTTCACGAACGCATCGCCATCAATCTCATTCGTATAACGGGTACTTCAGGCAATGGAATTATTCTTGGGTTCACCCTGGCAACCGGACTGATCAGCATGTGGATCAGTAACACGGCTACGGCTTTGATGATGCTGCCTATTGCTGTTTCAGTAATAGAACTTCTTCGAAGTCCCTCAACTGAAAGCGGAGAAACAATGAGTAAGGGTGAACGGAATTTTGCATTGGGTCTAATGCTGAGCATCGCTTACTCTTCCAGTCTGGGTGGCATTGGTACCATTATCGGTACACCACCCAATGTTGTATTCGTTGGTTATGCCAAACAAATATATCATCATGATATTTCATTTTTTAAATGGATGCTTTTCGGAGTACCCATGTCGCTTGTATTGCTGTTCATGTGTTACTTCATCATCACACGACTACTTTTTCCAAATCATCTTAAAAGTGTTGAAGGGTCTCAACAACTTGTAACCAACAAACTTGCTAGTCTTGGTAAAATGAAAACGGAAGAGAAACTTGTGTTACTTGTTTTCAGTTTAACTTCATTCTTCTGGATATTTCAACAGGGACTCAACACGATTATTGGAAGCGAACTTTTTAACGATACCAACATTGCCATAACGGGCGGGCTTTTAATGTATCTGATGCCCGTCAATTTTAAGGAGCATATATTTTTGCTGGAGTGGAAAGACACAAACAAATTACCGTGGGGAATTTTAATTCTTTTTGGTGGCGGACTTTGCCTGGCAAAAGGAATGGAGACGACCGGAATAATAAAGGCTATTGGTGATGCAATCTCCAGTCAAAATAATCTACCCTTGTGGCAATTGCTTTTGATCTTGATAACAGTCACCGTTTTTCTATCTGAGTTCCTGAGCAATGTAGCTTTGGTAACGATTATTATTCCTGTTGTTTTCGGAATTGCTGATGGACTTCACTACGATCCCTATGTATTGGCATTACCTGTAACCTTTGCCGCCAGTTGTGGATTCATGTTTCCTATCGCTACACCACCCAATGCTATTGTATTTGCGAGCGGTCATATTAAAATGAAAGACATGATGCGAGCCGGTATAGTACTGGACATCGTCTCCATCTTAATTATCCTTGTCTTCTCCCTTCTGTATTTACAGGATTTGAATCTGTAGCTGGAACTCGTAACAAGCGAGGTTTTAATAAAATAAAAAAGAACTATTTCGACTTTGCTCCGGCCAAAGCAAGCTTAAGTTTGTATTCCGCTAAATATTTTTCAAACAACTCCGGATTCTTAAATCGATTAAATCGCTTTTGAGATTTGAGCAACAAAATTACCTCGATTACTTCATCGTCCGTCATGTTGGCAATGTTCGCTCTTGAAATATTAGGATAAAGACTGTGGTCAATTTTTGAAACCAACTGCCGTATATGCTCATTCATGAAATACCTGAAACATCTGTCGGGTGTTGTATACTTCTCTAAGCCATAACCGTATTCTAAATCGACAAGTCTTCCTGCCCATTCAATGTTATCAAGTTCTTCATTGTGTTTTTCCTGTATATCATAAATGAGATCGCAGAAGCAATGAGGCTTTGAATCATAATCATGATCACGGGAAATAAGACGAACTACATAATTAAAAAAAATCATCTCGGTAAGAGAAGTATTAACGTGCTTTGGGTAAATCACCTGATAAATACGAAGAAAATTCTCCGGCAATGGTTCAGAGTCGGTTAACTCTTGCGCAAACTCCCGCATCTGAGTTTTGGATATAAAGAGTTGCCAACGTGTTTTCAATAGCCAAAAACCAATTCCAATTTCCATCACCACCAGGATGGCACTGCAAATTGCAAATACCTTGAGGGCCTTGAATATTTTCTTGCGGATAACTTTAATCTTTTCGCGATCCATAATTTTAACGGAACCTTAATATGCAATAATTAAACGAATGTTCTACAAACATCTTATAAAGTGCTTTATTCTACTTACGCTTATCGCGAAAAATAGCTTTAAATATCAAAATGAATGCAATCCCACCAATGCACATTACCAGCAATACTTCAGGGGTAATTAATTTAGTAGCGTGCATAATTTCATTTTAACTATAACCGGGCCAGGCTTTCTTCCAATGCCTTAATTTTTGTTTCAGCGTCAGCTTTCTTCTTTCGCTCGATTTCGATTACCTGTGGTGGTGCGCTGTTTACAAATTTCTCGTTCGATAATTTTTTATCAACCGAAATCATAAACCCGCGTTGGTAGTCCAAATCTTTCAAAATCGCTTCGCGTTCCTTCGCTGCATCGATCTTACCTTCTATCGGAATAAAAAATTCCGTTGACCCAACTACGAAGCTTGTCGCATTTGATACGGTTCCCGCGTTAAAGGAGACCTCGCTTAGATTAGAAAGTTTTTTGACTACGCCTCCAAATGACTTTAGTAAGGTAGAATCAGAAGAGTTAACCAACAGACGTAACGCTATTTTTGGCGAAAGGCCTTTTTCATTACGCGTATTCCGAATCACTTTAATCAATTCAAAAGCAAAACTACCCTGATCAAGAATGGAGGTATTAAACGCTGCAGGTATTGGCCACTGTGCTACCAAAATACAATCTCTTTCTTTTCTCTCTGTCAACTCATGCCAAAGCTCTTCTGAAATGAAAGGCATAAACGGGTGAAGCGCTTTTAACAAACTTTCAAAAAATCCAATGGTTCTACTATACGTTTCGGCATCAATCGGTTTCCCAAATTCTGGTTTAATAATTTCTAAATATCCAGCACAGAAATCATCCCAAATCAATTTATAGGTAACCAGATTTAAAGCATCCGATATTCTGAACTTTGTAAAATGATCATCGAACTCTACCAAGGATTGATTCATTTTTGATTCAAACCATTCAATAGCAATTTTATTTTCTTCTGGTTGAGGAAGTGATTCAACCTCCCAACCTTTCACCAAACGAAATGCATTCCAGATTTTATTGGTGAAGTTTCTTCCGCGCTCAATAAGTTCTTCATCGTAGGGCAAGTCATTTCCCGCTGGCGAACTATATAACATACCCGCACGAACTGCATCGGCACCAAACTTCGAAATCAAATCAAGTGGATCGGGTGAGTTACCCAATGACTTCGACATTTTTCTACCTTGCTTATCGCGAACAATTCCCGTGAGGTAAACATTCTTAAACGGCTTCTCACCACGATATTCATATCCGGCAATAATCATACGCGCCACCCAGAAAAATAAAATCTCCGGAGCAGTAACAAGATCTTGCGTTGGATAAAAATAGTTCAGGTCAGCATTGCCTTTGTTTCCGTCTTTAAAAACAGAAGTATCAAACACAGCAATCGGCCACAACCAACTGGAGAACCAGGTATCCATTACATCCTGATCCTGCTTCAGGTTAGTAAACTTTAAACCTTGAACCTTGAACTCTTGAACCGCCTCAGCCTCTGTCTTCGCTACAGCAATTTCCCCATCCTCATTATACCAAGCGGGAATGCGATGCCCCCACCACAACTGACGAGAGATACACCAATCACGCACATTCGACATCCAGTGATTGTAGGTATTCTTGAACTTCGGTGGAATAAGTTGAATGTCATCATTCATCACATGCTTAAGCGCAGGCTTCGTGATGGTTTCCATTTTCAAAAACCATTGCAAGGAAAGTCGCGGTTCAATTACGGCATCTGTGCGTTCAGAGAAACCTACATTACTTTTATATTCTTCAACCTTACTTAAACAGTTTTTCTCTTCCAGTTCTTTCGAGATTTTCTTGCGCGCAATAAAACGATCCTCTCCTACTAATATCTGAGCTTTAGCATTGAGTGTTCCATCTTCATTTAAAATATCAATAACTTCAAGCTTGTGTTTTCTGCCCAACTCGTAGTCATTCATATCATGAGCAGGTGTTACTTTCAAACAACCTGTTCCGAAATCCATGGTTACATAATCATCTTCAATGATCGGTATAGAGCGATTGATCAATGGAATAATCGCCTTCCTTCCTTTCAGATGTTTATAGCGCTCATCATTTGGATTGATACAGATTGCAGCATCCGCCATAATGGTTTCAGGCCGAACGGTAGCAATGGTTATAAACTCATCCTTGCTGCCTTCAATTGCATACTTAATGTAATACAATTTCGACTGAACATCTTTATGAATTACCTCATCATCCGACAAGGCAGTTTTACCAACCGGATCCCAGTTCACCATGCGCATGCCGCGATAGATGTATCCTTTTTTATGAAGGTCGATGAAGACATCAAGTACGGCTTCGTAGTAATCCGGATCCATTGTGAACTTCGTGCGACTCCAATCGCATGACGCACCCAGTTTTTTTAATTGTTCGAGAATGATGCCACCGTATTTCTCTTTCCACTCCCAGGCATATTTCAAAAATTCTTCGCGCGATAAATCTGATTTCTTAATACCTCTTTCGCGAAGCATCGCTACGACCTTTGCTTCTGTTGCAATGGATGCGTGATCCGTTCCCGGAACCCAACATGCTTCTTTGCCTTGCATCCTCGCTCTTCGAACCAGAATATCCTGAATGGTATTATTGAGCATGTGCCCCATGTGCAACACACCGGTAACATTGGGCGGTGGAATAACAATAGTATAAGACTCCTTTTTCGGATCAGGTTTCGCATTAAAAAACCCATTCTCCATCCAGTATGCGTACCACTTATTCTCTACTTCTGAAGGATTATATTTAGTTGACAGCATTTCGGTTTAGTTATCAGTTAATGGTTAATGGTTAATGGTTAGTAGTTAATGGTTAGTAGTCACATGCTCGTAGTGTGCTCTATCACACTTCAAACCCACACTCACGATTAACCATTAACGATTAACTCTCGCAAAATGGGGTCAAAAATAAGGAAATTGGCCTGAAAACCGAATTATTGAAAAAACTGAAATCCGATTGACTATGCTACTTCGTAGATCAAATGGTAAACCAAAAATTATAGTCTATGGCATCTTTAGCATTACCAATGGAAAAAAACTCCATACAATGGAAACAGTTATGGAGTCTTGCAGCACTTTATGGATCGGTCGTTATTGGATGGATCGCGTATCAGAACTACCAGCCCAAACTGCTGGACAAATTTAATTTCACCGATTTCGGTTTTATCCTCATGGTTTTTCAGGGACTTGTTCTCGTTATTACCCCTCCCATTGCAGGAAGACTTGGAGACCGATATCGTTTCAAAGCGGGACATCGAATTCCCATAATCACAACCGGAATCAGTTTTGCGGCCATGGTTTTTATGGCAGTTGCTTTTACATTGTTAGGCAACCCGGGCGAAATTTTTAAATGGATACTTCCCATCCTTATTGTCTTCTGGCTTATCGCGATGAGTATTTTTACAAGTCCTGCATTATCTACATTAGAATTATTTACACCCGTAGATAAGTTACCCAGAGCGATGGCCATCTTAACCATTGTTGCCAATCTGATCTATTCACTAGAACCAGTCATCATTGATATTATTGATTACCTCGGTGCGCCTATTACGTTTATGGCGGGAGGTGCTGTCGTGTTTTTTTCCGGATACGCATTGAAGAAAAATTCATTGAGTCTTTTTCAATTGAGTGATGAAAAAGAAGCCAAGCCCATTGCATCCATTACATTGGATACAACCCGTTCGAATAAAAGCTACATTTTCTTTCTCGGACTTGCACTCGGCATACCGACAGCACTCCTTTTCAAAATTTTTCCGGCATTGCTTGGTGATAAGTTAGGTGCGTTGTTAAATGGTATTGATGGCAAAATCATCCTGGTTGATTTATTGGTAATCTCTGCCATCATTTCTTTACCGATTAGTAGTTGGGTGAACAAACTCGGTTTGCAGAAATCGTTTTGGTGGAGTCTTGTGATCATTGCCGTAAGCACCATCTTCATTTTCACATCTCAATCATCGGTGTTGGTGTTGGTGATGACTTTGTTGTTCGCTGCAATGTTCACTTCGCTTTCAGTGAGTTCGTTGCCACTGGCCATCAACAAATCAAACTATTACGAAAAGGTATTTTGTGTAGGTATATTCTTTAGCGGAGTAGCCTTACCGAACGGAATTATAGAGGCGATACAAGCCTTTTAAGATTTCACCGCAGGGTGGATTTGGTTTACACGTTAAGCTGGTTGATTTATTTCAACCAGCTTTTTTGCTATACAATACCTGGACTAATTTGCCACGTATCTGGATTCAAATATATGGTGGTCGATTAATTTATGCTTTCCTAAAAACGAGCGAGATGCCTTGGATATATAGGATTGAATGCATAGCATTGGGGGCTGACAACGCGTATTGCCTTTGTTTGCGGGAAGGTGTTTACCAGTCTTAAATGGTTAATAGTCGCAATAGAGTTGCTGCTATCTCCGGAAAACGGGGGTAAAACAGCAACGGAGTTGCGGATATACTAATGTTGTGGCCCATTTGCTAATAAAGATTATCCAGACTATATGAGACAAAAAAGCATAGCGTTAACTGTTATTTTAATAATCATTGTGGGTTGTGACAAAGTTGACAATAAATTCCCTAAGACAAGGGAGCTCACTGAATTCCAGGAGACTGAATTTTTACCAACTTTAGAGCATGGACTCTCGACTAATAAAAACTTAATTTATTGTTCAACACTTTTATATGCTTGGGATAACGTGAAGAAAACTATTAAAGAACCATTACAAATTGACAGTTCTTTGCATGATTTAATTCTGCTCAACAATTCAACATCATATGTAAATACCTTAAAAGAAGATGAGTATTCTACAGAAGGAGAAGTTGACGGGAACTTAATTACCGTTAGAGCGGAATTCAAAAAATCGCTCCCATTTGAATTGGAACTAACTAGCTATACTGACAAGTTAGTCTTTAAAAAAACGAAGGTTGCTTCATTTGGAACCATTGGATACGAAGCAGATGATGCAATTGAAATATTATACTATAAAGACGACAATGACTTTATTATTAAACTTTCACCCAAGGACAAGGAACATGAAATTGTTTTACTAATGACCCCAGTTGATTTTAAATCAATGGCGGAAATGGTATCTGACATCGAAATGAAATCAAAAATCGGTCAAAGCGAAAGACAAGATGAGAGTTCAAGTTGGAAGTATTTTATAACGGATATTGATGAAGTCATCATTCCAAAATTGCGCTTTAACATTGAGGCGAATTATTCAAAACTTGAAGGGAATAAATTTCAATCAACTAATCTATCTTTTCATATTGAAACAGCGTGGCAGCGAACAGCATTTATCTTGGACGAAAAGGGTTCCGAAATAGAAAGTGAAACGGAAATAGTATATGCAGTAGATTCAGTAGCAGTCGTGGAAGAAAGACCAAAGCCAAAACCTAAAAGCATGAGGTTTGACAAACCATTCTTCTTAATGCTAAAACGAATAGACAGCAATAATCCTTACTTTGGACTGTGGACTGTGAACACTGAATTAATGGTGTCCGAATAAAGTGAAGCTGAACGCAAACGAGCCACAACAAAAGCTAAACGCAATTGCGGGTTCGGTTTAAGTAAATAGATTTTATACCTAATTTAGATTTTACAACGTGGACAGTGAAGCAGTTTCTAGACCCGCAACTGCTTTTAGCAAGACGTTGGCACTAACAGGGCCAGGACAATTTGGTTCTCTAACGGTGGCACTCTACTAACAAAGATTTTCCCTGGGGACAAGTGAACGGCTTCGCGACAACCTGGACTTAAAGAAAATAATTGCTGTTGGACAATTAGAAAAGTAAAGGCCGACCCTTCGCATTTTTAAGAAGACTGTACTCCGAATTGCCTGCGCATTTGGCACATGCCATAGCCGCGCAAATCCCCCACGAAACCAAAGCTTTGGCAAGAGCTAAATCCCCTCGCAAAACTATTTGGACTAATATTTCATCCTTTATAGAAACCTAATGCATGAATTACCTTAAAGCCAATACAATTGGTGCAATCATCATACTGATTTTAAGTTTTAACAACTCTATTTTTTCACAAACTCAAATCATAGGAAAAGTAATAGACACGAACGACAAGAGTCCTTTGGCTTATGTCAACATTGGGATAAAAGAAAAAAATATAGGAACTATATCAAAAGAAGATGGGACTTTCTCAATTGATATCGCCTCCGAATATCAATCCGGTAGTTTAACCTTTTCAATTGTAGGATATTATGAATCGAACCTTTCAATTAGGGATTTGATTTCAAATGGGAATGTAGTTATACAATTGAAAGAGAAACCTACTCAACTTGAAGAAGTTGTAGTGGCAGGAAAAAAACTAGTCGAAAAAAAATATGGTATTAAGAGACGCGGGGCTATTCATTTTACAGACGGAATATTTAAAAAGGATGATAGTTTTGAAATTGGACAGGTAATCCGCCTTGGCAACTATCTTGCTCAAATCACCTCGTTGAATCTTCACATTAATTCATCTCGTCCTGACAGTGCTACTTTTAGGATTAACTTTTACAGGTATGACATTGAAGAAAATATTCCGAAAGAAAGAATAATTGAAAAAAGTATCCTGCAACGACATCCTGTTAATGAAGGATGGTTAACGTTTGATTTATCAAATTATAACATTCTTATAAAAGGGGACGTGCTGATGTCATTAGAGTTTATTCCAGAAACCGATAATGACATCAAGCAGATATTTTATGAAGTTAAGTTAGGAGGTTCATCAAAAAGCTTCTTTAGAAAAACCAGTTTAGGACAATGGACACGACCACCTCACCATTACTGCCTTTATGCTACAGCAATAACGGATCAGAATGCTCTTGATGATCCTGATGATGAAGAAACACCACCAGCCTTTACTTTGAAGTCTGACTTTTCAAATGAACCCTTCAGTTTTTTTGTAAGACTGCCCAAAAATTATTCAAAAGATGTTAAGCAAACTTACCCTGTGGTATATCTTCTTGACGGCAATGCTTATTTTGACCAGGTTTCCAATTCTGTGGACAGCTATATTAAAAAGAAGAAGATTTCTATTGACCCAATAGTTGTTGGAATCGGTTATGAGAATGCGTGTGTCATGGATTCATTACGAAACCGAGATTACACATTTCCGGATGCTCTTCCTGCAGATAGCTTTAAAATTAGTGGGCAGGGTGATAAATTCTACAATTTTATTAAGACCAAGTTGGTAACCTACATTGATTCAGCATATAGAACTGACAAATCAAATCGGACCGTTATGGGGCATTCTTTGGGCGGCTATTTTGTGTTGTATGCTTTAAATCAAAATCTGTCAGATTCACTTGTCTTTCGTAATTTCATTGCTGCAAGTCCTTCAATATATTACCATGATAATTATTTAATTAAGGAAATTAGCAGCGCTCAGATTTCTCAGAGAAATATAAAAAACATAAAAATATACCTGACAATAGGAGAACTTGAAATCCTGGGAAATCAAACGAACGATTTTAAAATATTTTCAAAGATGCTAACCGATAAACCAAGTAGTGTTCAGACTGAAGTATATAAAGGTCTAGAGCATATGGGGACAGCTATTCCGACATTTGAAAGCGGCATTCAATTTTTTTTGACTAAATAGAATACGCATACATATTGTCTGGCCGCACATTCACCCCTCATCCAAAGCCAGACATTAAGTGTGCTCAGTTTTTTGTAGCCAGACAAAGTAGGCAATGAAAAAAATGCCCTACCGCATGACTGAATAATGAAGATTGATGTAACATTAACGGGTGACGAAAGACACGGCTTCGTGACATAATTCAGGGCTTCAAAACAAAAGCATTTGATTCTTTGCTTTTAATCAGAGAGCCGTTTCAAAGATTCGCATTAACCGACCAGATTGACTTATGAAGAAAGATTCTTCACGAATCCTTGCCTTTGTCTCCCATTCTAATCTTAAGTTGCAAATCAAATAAGCCTACCATGTCCATTATTCAACACAACCCCGAGGGACTATTCCCACCTTATCGTAGTTACAGTCATGCCGTAGAGGTTAAAGGAAGCTCTAGTTTACTTTTTATAAGTGGACTGAATGGCTATTTTCCAGACGGACAAACAATGCCAGAGACTTTTGAAGAACAAGGTGAACTAATTTGGCAACACATCGGAACAATCTTGAAATCAGCCGAAATGAGCTATCAAAATGTTATTTCAATAAGAACCTATTTGGCCGACCCAGCATATGACGAAGCTAATGTTCAATTGCGAATGAAATTCATGGGCAGCAATCGACCTGCATCTACCGTTGTTGTAAGTCAACTCCTAGAAAAAAAATGGAAGCTTGAAGTTGAGGTAGTCGCGGCAAAATAATAATGTTCGAGACACGCCCCAATATTTTCTACGCTCTTGCTGACAATACAACTAAACAGGACAGAAAATAAATTGATTGACCTGTTTGGAGTGTGAGGTAAGCAAACATCCTACAATAATAAACTGTACTAAAAAATCAATAGCGGAACTCAGTTTAAGTTTTGTAGTTTCGTTTTCAAGTTATAACAGGTTTCCCATAATGCTCAAGACGTTTGTTTTGTTGGATCGTTTAAACTTTCAAAGATCAGCAACCTCACATACATAAACACAACGGCAACTTAAAATAATCTAAATGAAAAAGATACAACTGATAATGGCGATGGCGCTACTGATTACACAGTCAGGTTGCCATCGAGATCCAAGCCAAAACAAAATCGTTGGCGATTGGATTGAATTCCGAAGAGAAGAAAGAAGTGGTTATGTTTATACTATTGGGGGAGTGTTGAATGAGCCCAGCCTTGAGTTGAGTTTTAATAAAAACGGCCAGGGTACCTTTTTTAATCCCCGACTTCCCGAACCTAAAGTAGAACTGGAATATAAAATCGTGGGTGATTCTATTTTGGAATTCGGAAAGCCCTATGAGATTATTAAGGCTGAAAAGGATACGTTGATTTTGATAAGAAGAAATATCAATAGTGAGAAATCAATAAGAGATGCCAAATTATTTTTCCTAAAAAAGGAAAAGTATGATCAACTTTCAGAATCCAAAAAAAAGGAACTTGCAGGCCCAAAGGCTAAAGACAATGCTTATCTGGAAAGAATTCTGGAAAGGAAAAAAAGACAGGCAGAATAAATTTTAGACAGCCCTGACAATACACAATCAATCCCCTCTCAACAAAAAATGAAAATTGAACATAAAGCTCTGATTGACTTACTGCAAATGGCTTATTCGGCAGAAAAGGCAGCAGCCTTTGCTTATCAAGGTCATGCTGGGGCAGTGAAGGATAAAGACGAAAAAATTGCAATACACCAGATTGAAGTGGATGAATGGAATCATCGTAAGGAAGTATTGGCCATAATGGAGGAATACAATATTCCAATATCAAAGTATTATGAATTTCGCTTTCACGTCATTGGCAAAATCATTTCCATGTCGTGTTATGTCATTGGTTGGTTTATGCCATTCTTCTTTGCGGGAAGACTTGAAAGCGGAAATGTCTGTGAATACTTTCGCATGATGCAATATTTTCATGAACTCGGTATTTTAAAACATAACCAAGTGCTCTATGAAATGGGAATGAAAGAGAAAGAACATGAAGTGTATTTCTTAGGAAAAATAAAAAATAAGAAACTGCTTCCTGTTTTTGAAAACTTATTCGCGTGGGGCTCAAGCAAAAGCTTTAATGATATTGACCTTGACAAAAAATATCCGGTAGAGTCTTCAGTATTGTATTGTAAAAAAGCAAGCAGCCAACAATAGTTTGGTGTTAACAACTTGCATGTCCCCTTGCCGGGTGCTGTTTAAATTTGTAGTTTAGTTTTCAAAGCGATTAAATAAATCGACTCGATATTATAAAAGAGTTCAAGAATTAAACACAAATAATCCATGAGAGAAGTAATGCTAATCCTCCATTTTATCGGTCTTACTATGGGTATGGGAACCGGTTTCGCTCATGCCTTTTTAGGAATAGCTACTTCTAAAATGTCTGCTGATGAAGCAACAAAATTTCGCATGCATTCCCTGGTGCTAAGTAAAATGGGACATACTGGAATGGGGTTGTTGATTTTATCAGGTCTGTATTTAATTACCCCTTATTGGAAAATACTTCCATCCTCTCCACTATTAATTGCCAAACTGATTTTGGTTATTATACTTTTGATCGTACTTACCTTAATCTCTTTGACTGCGAAGAAAGCAATACAAGGTGATGCAGAAGTTCATTTAAAAAAGATCCAACAACTTGGTAAAATAACATTACCTCTTAGCATCATTATTGTAATCCTCGCGATTTATATATTTCACTAAACAATACTATCCACTACTTCGCAAAATCACGGATCATATCAACATTCATCCGGTCATTCAATCGTTCGGAATAATGAAGTTCTTTTATCACCAACCCTTTGTCAATTAAAAATTCTGCTGGCATAGTGCTGATGGATTCCCCATCTGCCATGGTATGCATCGGCACACCAAGAGCCTTTGCTTTGAAAGCCGTTTGAACAAATGTGGTTAAGTGGCTCACAGCGGATTTATAACCCGAGGTTTCTAAACCATAAGCACCATATATCTTTTTCTCCGGATCAGAGATGAGCGGTATAGGCGATACTTCCTGATGAAAGGTACTTCTCAACAATACATTCTCTTTCGATTCGAAAAAGAAAATCATCTCCAGGCCTTTTGCTTTCAATTCCTGATGCACTTTCGTTAGCGTATGAACGCGGATATTACAAAACGGGCAACCGGCATGTCTAAAAAATCCAAGGAATACTTTTTTGTCTTTGTACGTTTCAAGATCAATCATCCTCCCATAAATATCCTTCAAATGAAAGGTAGGCGCAATGACGTTTTGTGTTAGTCTCATAGTAAATTTTCAGAATGTCGCCCCAATAGTTAGCTATCGGGGTTGAATATGGAAGATACGATGAAATGGATCGTACTGGATTTAAAATGCCAAACAATTTATTGTTCAAGGTTCCAGGTTCAAAGTTCAATGTTGTCCATATAATAAACAGTCATAAACAGCGGTGGCACCACTTAAAGTGGTGCCACCGCTAACTTGGAACTTTAAACCTGAAACCTTGAACTGATTATTAAATCAAAATCCGAACAGGCTCTTCTAAAAGTGATTTGAATGTCTTGAGGAATGCTGCACCCACAGCGCCATCCACCGCACGGTGATCGCACGATAAGGTAACTTTCATTACGTTACCTGGAACAACCTGGCCGTTCTTCACAATTGGTGTTTCTTTAATTCCACCAATGGCAAGAATACAAGCATCAGGAGGATTGATGATGGCGGTGAAATCTTCTACACCGAACATACCTAAGTTGGAAATCGTAAAGGTGCTTCCTTCCCAATCAGAAGGCTGAAGTTTTTTATCGTGTGCTTTCTGCGCCAGATCTTTTACTTCGACTGCAATATGAGAAAGTGATTTATTATCTGCGAAGCGAATAACCGGAACTAACAATCCGTCTTTTACTGCTACTGCAACACCAACGTGGATGTGATGATTCTTGCGCATCTTATCGCCCAACCAGCTTACGTTCACATCTGGATTTTGACGAAGTGCTGCCGCTGCAGCTTTAATAACCATGTCGTTGAAAGAAATCTTCACCGGACTGATTTCATTGATACTCTTGCGTGCCTCAATCGCTTTATCCATGTTGATCTCCATGGTAATATAGAAGTGAGGCGCAGTGAATTTACTTTCTGCCAAACGTTTCGCGATTGTCTTGCGCATTTGCGATACCGTAGTCTCTTCGAAACTTTCTGTACCCACCACTTGTGGCAACACTACAGGAGCAGAAGCTGCTTTACCGGATGTCGCTGCAGCCGGAACTAAAGATGGTTTGTAATTTTCAACATCACTTTTGGTAATGCGGCCTTGTTCGCCAGAGCCAGCAATCTTACTGATGTCGAGACCTTTTTCTTTTGCTAAGCTCTTTGCTAATGGTGATGCTTTGATGCGACCATTCGATGCGTTACTCGCTGCTTCTGCTGTTGGTTTTGCTGATGAAGCTTGTACTGCCTCTGCTTTCGGTGCTGCTGAAGCTGCAGGTGCTGAACCTTTTGCCTCGTGCGCCTTCAATAGTGTTTGCCAGTCGGCACCTTTCTCTCCAATGATTGCAAGTACACCATTTACAGGAACTGCCTTACCCGCTTCAACACCGATGTACAATAATGTACCAGCATTGTATGATTCATATTCCATTGTAGCCTTATCGGTTTCGATCTCGGCCAACAACTCATTTGATTTTACTGTATCTCCAATTTTTTTGTGCCATGCTGCGATTACACCTTCTACCATGGTGTCACTCATCTTTGGCATCAATACTATCTCTGCTTTTATTCCGCTCGTATCAATTGCCGGAACTGATGGTGATGCTGCAACTGGAGTTGCTTTTGTTTCAACAGCTCCTCCTGATGTTGCTGCAGTCGATGCGCTTGCCAACAATGCTGAATAGTCTTCTCCTTTATTTCCTACAATGGCAAGTACATCATTTACCTTAACCGCTTTGCCTTCCGGCACACCGAGATAAAGAACGGTACCGGTGTTGAATGATTCGTAATCCATGGTGGCTTTGTCCGTTTCAATCTCCGCCATCAATTCACCTGACTTCACAGTGTCTCCCACTTTCTTGTGCCACTTGGCTACCACGCCTTCAACCATGGTATCGCTCATCTTGGGCATGCGTACTATTTCTGCCATTTTGCTTTTGTGATTTTAGATTATCGATCCGCTAATATCCTTTTGCAAACCTTTGCAGGCGTGTTTTTCGGATTAAGCTTCCAAAAATAGGGTATAAAAGGCGATTTTCAAGGAATTTTTAGATGCCTAAAAATTAAATGTACCGATCAGCACTTCGTATCGGGTTGTCGCTGGACTGATGCCATAAGAATACCGGAAACCAATATCAAACTGGGGAAGAAAACGCATGATGTTGATGTCGAATTTTATTTCTGCTCCGGTGGATGAATATGACCGATTGACGGAACTTGTTTCAAAAACACTTGACCCAAATCCATAATCAAAGAAAAAATTGGCTCGGATACGTTGCAGATTCAACAAAGGTCCGATCTGTAAATCCGGATACCATAATGGCAAGGTGTAATTGCCCGACACGGAATAGAAGTCTTGAAAACGCGAAACTGATTGACCACGAGGCAATGGTATTCTATTTCTGAAAATATAATTATCTAAACCTTCTCCTGTAGAAACTGTCACTGGATCAATCTGAGAATATTGATACGCACCATATCCCCAAAGCGAATGATGCTTAAATAATCCAGGGAAATAAGCAACACCATAAAGTGAAAACTGTTTGCCATTAAAATCACCACCATAGGGTGTGTTATAAACATTCAGGTATATACCTTGTCCCCACTTACTGTTAATATCACGTCTACTCTTTTTCAACATCCTATATGCCGTTAAACCAAAATGATTGTAAAGAAGATTTCCGTTGTCTAGATAATCACGAAAGAACCATTGAGGGTAGTTAGATGGCAGTAATCTTCCTCCACCGTCAATACTGTTCTTAAAATCAGTTGTTGAAGTATATCCGAAATAATTTGAGATAGAAATAGTGCTGTAGTACTTTGAATTCGTTGTTACCAAAGGAATTCGCAGACCAGCTTCGACTGTTTTCTCTTTCCACTTAAAGGTGAGGTTTTGTTGAAAATCAAATGTAGTATCTGTACCTACAACTTTATCGTATTCGATGGTTCCTTTATCATCTGATCGATTTCCTTGTGTAAAATTCACATCAATAATCGGATACCAACCTTGATAACTTATTCCCGCTTTCCATGAGCTGGTTTTTTCATTCTGATCATAAACATAGCCTGCGGTTATACTTGTGGTGCTCAAAAGATCACGTGAAGAAATGCCGAGTCCTACATTCACCAAATCATTTTCTACATACGCTCCCCAACTGTAGGGATTGATCAGTCCCTTGAACTTCGAATACTTCCTGGTGGTAAGAACCGTTTGAGGAATACTATCAAACAAATGCGGATGACCTTCCTGGTCCACCAAATGTTGAACAAGATTTGGTGAATCATCTTTTACAACAAACTCTTTCCATAACTCAGATGTAACAGGAGTTTTAACAACATCCAATCCATCGCGATTTTGTTCGTTGTAATACATCTGTGTTCCATCTTTTGATATCGATGGATTGTACGCACCGTATTTACTGGAGGTAACCTGAAAACGTTTTTGATTTTTTATATCCCAAGCGTAAATATTATCAATACCTGACACGGGTGAGTTGAAGAAAACAAGCTGACCAACGAGAATAGGATGTCCATAATTTTCCTGAGATGACGGAAACAATTCTTCCTCCTTACCTGATTCAACATCAAGTATTGAAATGGTTTTTCCGATTGATGATGTTTTGAGTACAACTATTTTCTTTCCATCATCCGACCACCGTGGCATCGAGTAAAAACTATTATCAGTATTGGTGAACTCACGCATTATCTTTCCGGTAGAAAAATCAATCAACAACAAGGTGGTTTGATATTCTTTAGAAGAGCGCACCGCAACAATTTTATTTCCATCAGGAGAAAGCGCGATACCACTTAAACGTTGATGCTTCCCTCCGATCACCCGTTTTTTTTTCGACACCATATCATACGCTTTAATTAATGAATAGGTACGCACTCCCCAACGCGGATCGTAACCATATTCACTCCATACTACTTTTGAATTTGATACGGAAAGCATTCCGGCATCATTGATAAACCCGGGTGTAAATACTTTTCGCTCTTCACCATTTTTCAACACTACATATTGGGCAATTTCACCAATCCCGCTCTTCATTGCCAACACACTTCCATCTTCTAACAACTGAGGATATTGATAATCGGTGTACGCCTTCGATTTTCGAATGTTAACTTTTTCGAATGACGTAAGTTGCAACTGATCAATTTCAGCTTGCCATTCTTTCTTAAGTGTTGAAGCCATGTCGCGATACAGAGCAGGTACATGCATGCCGGTTTCTCTGTTAATAGCATTTGAAAAAGCAAAAGGAAGAAACGGAACATTCCAGGTGCGCGCTGTGATCTTTCCCCATATTTCCGGATCATTTGTTTTTCTTCTCAGGTAACTCACCATGTGAAAACCGAGAACATAATGATCGGGTATATTATGTTTATAGGATCGTACATATTGCTTGTGGTAATTGAATGTTCGTCCTTCTAACAAATTGGTTTTAAAAACCAATCCGAAGTTTGGTATACGTCCCCGTCCACTTTGTGTAAAAGCAGTTTCCGTTGCCACGGCATCGCCTTCCCAAAACCATTGAGGAACCGATACCTGCGCCATACCGGCAAAGGTTGTGTTTCCAAACAGATAATAGAACGCTTTATTAAGACCTCGCTTGGCATGTTGGTACTGAACGATGTGCCGATATTCATGTGATGCAAGAAGGTCTAACCAATCATTGGTACCTATAAAATTATAATCCTGCGCAGGCATCGTATAGAACTCAGATCTTCGTGGCAGGACTGAAACAAATGCGTTGGAAATAGAAGATTGATTTTGAAGAATGACAGAAATCTTTTTCGGCTTGCTTCCCAGTGATCTCGCTTCCGGATCGTGAATGTGTTCTAAGGTATTGGCCATTCGCTGCGCCTGCACTTCAAAACCTTTCTGGTAAATTACTTTGAAATTAGGGGTGTTAACCTGGTACCATTTTATGCTGGGTGGATTATTGGGCAGAACGGTTTGAGAAAATGCAGGGAGGCTTATGGTAGCAAAGTAGAATAAGAAAAGAAAATACCTCACCAGTTTGTGTTCCATCGTTCATTAAATCAATTATGAAAGATGAAACTCCATTTTGGTAAATGCAAATGAAATAGTTCAGGAATTTAAAAGACAGAACGTTAAGCCGTATTTGAAATGTGCTTTACAAAGAGACGTTTCGCCACGGGCATCAACGTCTCTGTAAAAGGAAATTTCATTTTCGATAGAATTAAATACGTAGCCGGATTTGGCAGATCTTTAAACTTCTTAATAAGACCAAGCTTTAATTGTTCATAGGTCTCTATCTTACTTTTGGCGATGGTATCGATGTACTCAGTATTCAGGCTTCGTAGTTGGTCCTGACTGTCACCAAAAATACTAACCTGATATCGGTACAAGAGTGTTTCTTTTTCGGGTGGTTGAGTAACAAATAGATAACCTTCTTTAGCGTACAATGGTGTTACACCAATCGGAGAAATTTCACATTGCGATTCTACATAATCATAAATCTCCGATCCATCTTTCAACGAATCGGATAACTGAGGTAACGCAAATTCAATAATGCTTTCGAGTTCACTCATTACAGCATCATCATCAATCAGTTTTCGATAACTTAATTCAAGGCGTTTAAAATCTTCAATGGAAATTTCCTTGGGGAATGATTCGCGAATCAATGATTTATTCTCTTTGATGGAAACCAGATTCCGATAATGAAAAACCAAGTCTGACATAAATGGATAAAGTTCAGTTCGATCAAATGATTTCTGAACGGTTTGGAGATACCCCATCAATAAGTACTTCTTGTACTCAAAATCAATCAAGCCCTGGGTGAGCCAATCTTTCGATAATTTTTCCATACACTTTATCAGTTAAACCTGCCTACCGGCAGGCTGGCGTTAATGGTGAAAAGTTCGAGGTTGATCATTAAGATTAAAATGTACTTAAACTAATCGTGTATGACAACATAGAATGAAAAGTAACACCTGCCTATTCCAATTCAATCGTTTCCAAAAGCAGAAAGAATTTTGGTTTATTTTCCTTGTGGACCTTCGAGTCTTTGAGACTTAGAGGCCACAACTCGCATCCTTTTTTGCCACAAAGACCCAAGGGCACGAAGAAGTCACAAAGTCTAAAATTCAAGAATTACCATACCTTCCAGGTACTCCAATTAACCATTAACAATTAACTCAATACGCGCTTCGCCCTGCCAAACCCTGACAGAGTCTGCCAGACACCGATTGAAATGCGTATAAAACTGCCAGTTTTCAGCAAATTTGTCCGTTATTGCACCTCCTTTTCGCCATGGCATAAATCGTGTTGAAGCGGAAGGGCAACTCTAAAATTGTTTAACCTTTAAATCATCCATGTATATGGCAAAAATCAATTTCAAACCAAATGAGGATCGCGTGCTTATTGAAGCAGCAGAAGCAGAGACTAAAACAGCCTCTGGCCTTTACATCCCAGACACAGCAAAAGAAAAGCCTCAAAAAGGTAAAGTTATTGCCGTTGGCGAAGGCTTAAAAGACAAGCCTGTTACAGTAAAAGTTGGTGATAATATCTTGTACGGTAAATATGCCGGAACTGAAATCAACATCGATGGCAAAGAGTATTTGATCATGCGTAACTCTGACATCTTCGGAATCATTTAATTCACAATCCTAAATATTATAGAATCATGGCAAAAGAAATAACATTCGATACCACCGCAAGAGATAAGATAAAGAAAGGCGTTGATAAATTAGCGAACGCAGTAAAAGTAACGCTTGGTCCTAAAGGCCGTAACGTTATTTTGGATAAGAAATTTGGTGCACCTACAGTAACGAAGGATGGTGTGTCCGTTGCAAAAGAAATCGAATTGAAAGATCCTATCGAAAACATGGGTGCTCAATTAGTGAAAGAAGTTGCTTCTAAAACTGCTGATGCTGCCGGTGACGGTACTACAACAGCAACGGTTTTAGCACAAGCAATCTACTCACATGGTATTAAGAACGTAGCAGCAGGTGCTAACCCAATGGATTTAAAGCGTGGTATCGACAAAGCAGTTTCTGCAGTTGTTGAAAACCTGAAGAAACAATCCAAGAAAATTAAAGACTCAAGTGAAGTGGCTCAGGTAGCTACTATTTCTTCTAACAGCGATGAGACCATCGGTAAGATGATCGCAGATGCTATGGAGAAAGTAGGTAAAGACGGTGTTATTACTGTTGAAGAAGCTAAAGGAACGGAGACTGAAGTGAAGACTGTAGAAGGTATGCAATTCGACAGAGGATACCTTTCTCCTTACTTCGTTACCAACACTGAGAAAATGGAAGCTGACTTAGATCAGCCTTATGTATTGATCTACGATAAGAAGATCAGCAGCATGAAGGAACTTCTTCCTATCCTTGAGCAAACTGCACAAACTGGTAAGCCACTTGTGATCATTGCTGAAGAAGTTGAAGGTGAAGCATTGGCTACCTTGGTCGTAAATAAAATCCGTGGCGCTCTGCGAGTGGCTGCTGTTAAAGCTCCTGGCTTTGGCGATAGAAGAAAAGCAATGTTGGAAGACATCGCAGTATTGACTGGTGGTAAAGTAATTGCTGAAGAGCAAGGCTTGAAGTTAGAAAATGCTACGTTGGAAGATCTTGGTCGTGCTGAGAAAATCAACATCGATAAAGACAATACAACCATCGTAAACGGTGCTGGTAAGAAAGCAGATATCCAATCTCGCATTGGACAAATCAAAGCGCAAATCGAAACCACAACTTCGGATTACGATAAAGAAAAATTACAAGAGCGTTTGGCTAAACTTTCAGGTGGTGTTGCTATCCTTTACATAGGAGCTGCTACTGAAGTTGAAATGAAAGAAAAGAAAGATCGCGTTGATGATGCATTGCACGCAACACGTGCCGCTGTTCAGGAAGGTATCGTCCCTGGTGGTGGAGTAGCGTACATCCGTGCTATCGAAGCATTGAAAAATATTGAAACGCTTGGTTTAACCAACGAAGATCAGGCAACGGGTGTTAACATCGTTCGTCTTTCTTTGGAAGCTCCTTTGAGAACAATCGCTGAGAACGCTGGTCAGGAAGGTTCTGTAATCGTGAACAAAGTTCGCGATGGCAAGAAAGACTTCGGATACAATGCCCGCGACAATAAGTTCGAGAACTTCTTTGATGCAGGTATTATCGATCCAACAAAAGTAACTCGTCTTGCTCTTGAGAACGCAGCTTCAATCGCTGGCCTGTTGTTAACAACAGAAGCAGTGGTATCTGAAATTGCTGATGAGAAAGAAGCACCTGCTATGCCACACGGTGGTGGAATGGGTGGAATGATGTAATCGTCATTCAGAATAAAATAGAAAAGGCTTCATCGAAAGGTGAAGCCTTTTTTGTTTTGGAGCGGGTGCAAGCGATTGTATTCTACAGTCAGGCAGATGCTTGCGCGAGAAGTAGCTCTTTCATTATATTGGCTTCTAAATACCTACCAATTCTATGATCATCCACAAGACTTTATCCGACTTCATCCTGTTTCTGTATGTACATGCCTCTCATTCGGACAGCAATTATGATCCAACTGAGATGGCCGTAATCAAAAAGAAGATGACCAGCATCTTCTCTAATGGAACAGACATAGAAAGAAAATTATACGGAACCATTCGTGAATACAACAGCTTTGACAAAACCAAGTTAGATGATCTTTTCAGTGCCAGCATTAAACATTTCAAATCAGAAGGCGAGGTAAAAGACAATACTGTATTCACGGACATGGAAGACATCATCCGGGCGGATGGGAAAGTAAATTCCTCTGAGTCAAAAGCATTGGAAGTGATCGCCAAACTCATCTCGAAAGAATCGCATTGATCTAGCGGATGTCTTTTATTTCTTCGATAATTTGAATTGGTTCCACCAGCGAACTAACTCTTTCGCTTTTAATCTGTCTGGAGGCCCAAACGAATTAAGAAAGTCAGGGTAATTCTTCTTTTGCCTATAACAACTAATTAAGTTCTGAGCTTCTCTTCCTATAGATGAATATTTATCAGCTGGCATATAAGAGCTATAAGCACTCATAATACTTTTTGTGCTATCCGCTCTATAGATAAACTTCATCAACCATTCTATATGTTCCTCCCTTATCCAATTGTCCGGTGCCGGAGTCAACGTAAAAACGTTGACTCCATTTTTATCCTTGAAGTCTTCCTCCAATACCTTCAAATAATCAATGGGTGTATATCTAATATAAAATTCATTCATGGGGACCTTTCTCCAAATAGAATCTACACTCTGCGAATGGACTTTAGACGGCAATACAAAAAGACCTAAAACAAAAAACAGCGCAGCGTTTTTCATAATCTTTTAATTTTTAAAATTACTTTATCGGGACGCAAGGTTACCAATGGGTTAGTCACAGGTGTAACGCTGGTTGGTTCGATCTTGAAATTGTGAATGATGTTCTGAATAAAAATGGCCATCTCTGCCATGGCAAAGTTATTCCCAATACAAAGACGCGGGCCTGCACCAAAGGGATAGAACGCTTTCGGCTTATCCTTATCTATATTTTGTTTTAGAAAACGATCGGGAATAAATGATTCAGGATCATTCCAGTATTTGGAATCACGATGCAATCCATAATAAAACATTAAAATGATACTGCCTTTTGGATAGGTGTAACCTTGATACGCATCATCGTCCAATGCAATGCGGTCACTGATCCACGCAGGAGGATACAGTCGCATCGTTTCATTGATCACAGCACTTAATCGATCATGACGAACACATTGCTCAAGGTTCAGGTCTTTTGTTTCTTGCTTCAATCTCTCCAACTCATTCGGATGATTGGCCAGAAGGTATAGCATCCACGAAAGTGCATTGCCAGTGGTTTCGTGCCCGGCTATGATCATCACTAAAATCTCATCAATGATGCGTTCTTCATTCATCGCTTCGCCCGTGTCTTCATAACGTGCATCCAATAGCATATCCAACAAGTCATTGAATTTTTCATTACTCAATTTTCTTTCTTGAATGATGTTACGAATGATGGCTCGTGCTTTTTGAGAATTGTCAAGATTCTTCTGCACTTCGCCTGAAAGTCTAAACCACCAACTGAGATACGGTTGACGAATATCTTTCACCACAAAAGCCTGCGTCTCATTTATAAAACTATTCAGTGCCCTTCTGCTGGTTTCAGGAACCACTACATCAAATAAAGTATTGATTACAATTTCAAAAGCGAGTTTATTCATCAACGGATATACATCTACTCGTTCACCAGTGGGTAGATCATTTAAAAAATCGTCTATTGTTTTCTTGATGATATCATACAGCGCTTTAATCTTGTCTGTATGGAAACCGGGTTGTATCAGTCGTCTTTGTTTAAGCCAGAACTCACCATTTGATGTCAGCAATCCATTGCCTAAGAATCTTCCCAATTGATCCGTGACCATGGGTGACTTATGATAATTCCGATGATTGTTCTTCAACACATGATCCATAAAACCTGGATCTTGTGTAGCGATTAGTTTCCGTGTGCCCAGGTTTACCGAATAGGTTCCCTGGAATAACTTCATACTTTCCTCCATTGTACCGATTGGATTCTTAACCTGTTTGATGGTACGGTTTATCGATTTGAAGAAATTATAGCCTGGAGGAAATGCGTAATTTTTCATATTTGAAAAGTATGACCACGAATACATGAATGAATACTAAGGTTAAAGTTGAGTAATTCAGGTAAATAAAACTATTCTATATAAATTGCACTAGTTCAAATTACTGAAGCATGGTCATCCATCAGAATTTTGCAGATTTCGTACTCTTTCTTTATGTGCACATGGCCCATGTTGATGGTGATTATCATTCCACAGAGATGGATGTGATCCGAACCAAAATGCATAAAATCTTCCCGAAGGAAAATGATCCGGAAACGAAACTTCAGAAAGCAGTGAAACAATACAAGATATTCGACCAATCAAAGCTAACCGAACTCTGTAAAGATACGTTTAGTCATTTCAGTCATGTTAAGTTTGCGCAGAAGTACAAAATCTATACAGACATGTATGACATCGTTAATGCCGATGGTACGATTGATGAATCAGAAACGAAAGCGCTTGAAGTCCTGAAGAAAATAATAGACCTGGGTTCTGAATCAAAAAACTAATGCGATCATTCATTCTTCCTACCCTGCTCATTCTTTCAATCTTTGCTTGTAAAAAGCCAAGTGAATCATCATCATACTTACCGAATGAATATGAAAGTCCTGAAATAAAATTAGTATCTCTTTTAGACACGTTACCTTCCAATTCTTTATCCAATTTATCCATTCAAGAATTAAAAGGAGTTAAAGCCACGTATGTAACCGGAAGATATACGTGCTACTTCGAGTACAGTGCCAATCAACAAGAACTGTTAAGAGCAATCAATATTCTACCGTTCAACATGAATACGCGCTTATCCGATACGCAGTGTAGAAAGATAGATCGTGATTTTTCATTGAATGGGAAGCGTACTCGTTCTGATCAGGAAGTAGAATCCTCCTCATTTTTTTGGAACATTAATCCGGAGGACTTTACCTATTATGAATGCATTAAGAGCCCGATGCGACATACCATTTTGTTGGATAAACACTCCAACCGAATTCTTCATCGTATCGAGATTGAATCATAAAATCGCTTCCTGGAAAATATTTTTTTTCTGCCGGAATCCTTCCTGAACAAAACATCCGTCTTATTGTTTAAATGGAATCTCAATCAGGTTTTCATTCCGAAAGAAATATTCGGTTAGCCAAATGAACTTAGCTGATGAAGAGTGTACACAATTGACAATCACAGAAGATAAATTTAAAACCTTCAATCTGAAAAACGCTGAGCAAATAATCGGCCCTACCTCCACCGTCTTCTGGTTTAGAAGAGATTTGCGATTGCAAGACAATGCCGGGTTGTATGCCGCATTGAAGGAGAATAAAAATGTTATTCCCGTTTTTATTTTTGATACCGAAATCCTTGAAAAGTTAGAAGATAAGCAAGACAGGCGTGTTGAGTTCATCCATCAGTCCCTCAGTGTTATCAAAACTCAACTTGAAGAGATGGGGAGTTCTTTACTCGTTCTTCATGGAAATCCAATTGATCTATACAAAAAATTAAATCCTAAGGCGGTTTATACCAATCATGATTATGAGCCGTATGCCCGTAAGCGTGATGCTTCAATTAAAAGCATTTTAGAAGAAAGAGACATTGCCTTCAAAACATTTAAAGATCAATTAATCTTTGAAAAAGATGAAGTGGTAAAAGATGATGGCAAGCCTTATACCATCTTCACGCCTTACAGTCGAAAATGGAAAGCCAAACTCAATACGTTTTTCCTTTCAAGTTATCCGGTTGAAAAATACACGAGTCATTTTCTCAAAACAAAACCGCTGTCATTTCCTACATTAAAAGATATTGGTTTTAAATCATCTGATCTTCATTTTCCAGAGCGCGTCATCAAGACTTCTATTATTGACAAATATGACAAGCAACGAAATTTTCCTGCCATTCGGGGAACAACACAATTAAGCATTCATCTTCGCTTTGGAACTGTTAGCATTCGCAAGCTTGCACAAGTGGCGTTGAGAAAAAACGAAGTCTGGTTAAATGAATTAATCTGGCGCGATTTCTATCACATGATTTTATGGCATTTTCCGGAAGTGGAGACAAAAGCTTTTAAGCCTTCTTATGATAAAATTATCTGGAGGAATGATGCCACTGAATTTAAATCGTGGTGTGAAGGTAAAACGGGTTACCCCATTGTAGATGCCGGCATGCGCGAACTAAATGCCACCGGTTTTATGCATAATCGTGTTCGAATGATTGTGGCGAGTTTTCTTACTAAACATTTATTGATCGACTGGCGGTGGGGTGAAGCTTACTTTGCACAAAAACTTTTAGATTTTGATTTAGCAGCGAACAACGGTGGCTGGCAATGGGCGGCCAGTTCGGGTTGTGATGCTGCACCTTACTTCCGGGTATTTAATCCTGCATTGCAAACCGAGAAGTTTGATCCTAAATTAGAATACATTAAAAAATGGGTGAAGGAGTTTAATTCAGAAAATTATCCAAAACCAATAGTAGATCATAAGTTGGCACGAGAGCGTGTGTTGAAGACGTATAAGGAAGCGCTTGGTTAATTTATTGGCATTTGTGGGTGGTTATATGTTAATTGTATCCCTTGAAACAACTTACGTGATACACACAACGGAATGAGAATACTCCTCACCGGCTCTACCGGTTACATTGGCCGCAGGTTGTTGCCTGTTTTAATACAAGATGGTCACCATGTAATTTGTTTGGTGCGCGATAGAAGGCGCTTCGACACGGAAGATTTCACAGAAGAATTCTTAAAAAATATTACGGTCGTTGAAGCCGATCTTGGTGATCATAAAACCATGATTGGTTTGCCCATGCTCATTGATGCTGCCTATTACCTTGTTCATTCGATGAGCTCTTCTTATCCAGACTTCGGAAAAATAGAAGAAGATTCAGCTGACAATTTTATCAATTACATCAATCAAACGGATGCCAAACAAATTATTTATCTAAGTGGCATTTCGAATGATGACCATCTTTCAGATCATTTACTTTCCCGAAAAAAGGTTGAAAGTGTTCTGAGAAAATCAAGAGTGCCGGTGACAACGTTGCGTGCCGCTATTGTAATAGGATCGGGCAGTGCCTCATTTGAAATCATTCGAGATCTGGTTGAGAAGCTTCCCATTATGGTTGCTCCAAAATGGCTCAAGAGTAAGTGCCAACCCATAGGTATCCGAAATGTCATTGAGTACTTGAAAGGCGTTTTGCTGATGAAAGAAACTTTCAACGAAGTATTTGATATCGGTGGACCGGATATCCTTACGTACAAAGAAATGCTTCTGGGTTTTGCAAAAGTGCGCGGGTTGAATAGAATCATTTTTACGGTACCAATACTCACGCCTAAGCTTTCATCACTTTGGTTATATTTTGTAACCTCCACATCTTATTCATTGGCGCGAAGCTTGGTTAGTAGTTTAAAAAATGAAGTGATTTGCCGCGATATGTGCATTCATACCATGATTCCCAATCGGTTATTAAGTTATGAAGAGACATTAGAGATTGCATTCGAGCGGATCAACCAAAAAGATATTATCTCCAGTTGGAAAGATGCTGTAGCTTCTGATTCTATCGACAAAAATTTTCTAAACTACATTGAAGTTCCCGAACATGGATGTTACAAGGACAAACAGCAGATTGAATTTGACAGACCCGCTGCACATGTTGTTGACAATATCTGGCGCATTGGAGGAACACACGGTTGGTACTATGGCAATTGGATGTGGGGCGCGCGTGGCATTATCGATAAAGCAGTGGGTGGTGTAGGTTTGCGAAGGGGACGAAGGAGCGAAACCGATTTAAAAACGGGAGATGCGCTGGACTTCTGGCGTGTACTTCTTGCAGACAAAAAAAATGGAAGACTCTTGTTGTATGCCGAAATGAAACTTCCGGGTGAAGCGTGGCTGGAGTTTAGAGTTAAAGAAAACATGTTCATTCAAACGGCCACATTCCGTCCATTGGGTTTATGGGGACGAATTTACTGGTATGCCGTTCTACCTTTTCATGGAATAATTTTTCCAAAGATGGCCAGGAACATTGTGGTGGGATAAGTGTTGTTAGGGCATGAAGATTTACAGTATCAAACGCAAACAATTTTTGCCCATTACAGTAGCCGAAGCTTGGGCATTTTTTTCAACTCCCAGGAATCTTTCTAAAATTACTCCCAAAGAAATGGGATTTGAAATTCTGTACGTCTCAGGAGGTGAAAAGATGTATACAGGTCAGATCATCCGGTATTTCGTTCGCATTCTGCCGCTCATTAAAATACATTGGGTAACAGAAATTAAACACGTTTCAGAACCCCACTATTTTGTTGACGAGCAACGCTTCGGGCCTTACGCACTCTGGCACCACCAACATCATTTTAAAGAAGTGGAGGGTGGCATTGAGATGACCGATGAAGTGAACTATGCTATACCTTTCGGTATCATTGGTCGACTGACAGGATGGTTATTTGTAGAGCGCGAGGTAAATAGTATTTTTGATTATCGGTTCAAGGTATTGGAGGCCTACTTTGATAAACAGAATAGCGAAATAAGAAAGTCAGCCTGAGGTATGGACATATTCACGATTATCATTTGCGCGCTGATTGCTATCGGAACATTTCTGTTTTGGGAGTTTGTAGCCTGGTTCTCCCATAAATACATTATGCATGGTATTCTCTGGTCATGGCACAAATCGCACCACACCATTCACGATCATACGTTGGAAAAAAACGATTTGTTTGCAGTCGTTTTTAGCATTCCTTCGATTGCATTGTTCTATTATTTTTCAGTAGTCAGTTACAATCCCTATTTAATTGCGGTGGCCATTGGCATTTTTTGTTACGGATTTTTCTACCTTGTCTTTCATGATATTATTGTGCATCAGCGTGCCAGGTGGAGACCTCAAAAAAGAAGTCGATATTTGCAGCGCATGATTAATGCACATTATATTCATCACGGAAAGCATACGAAGGAGGGGTGTGAGGCATTTGGGTTTTTGTATGCTCCAAAAAAATATGAGCCGAAAAAGTTCGACTTTAAAAAAGACAGACAAGAAACACAATAGCCTTGAATCCAAAATACCTCTACCTCACGATCGACTTTCTTTCTATCGTGTTTCCTTTTCTCTTCAGCTTTCATTCAAAAGCACCCTTCTATAAAAAATGGAAATACTTATGGGTGGCCATTTTATTACCGGCATTCGTTTTTATTTTGTGGGATGAAGCCTTTACCTACCTGGGTGTTTGGGGATTTAATCCAACCTATGTTACGGGAGTTTATATTGGCGTATTACCGATCGAAGAAATCCTATTCTTCATCTGTATTCCGTATGCATGTTTGTTTACTTACTTCACTATCAATCATCTTGTTGAAAGAGATTACCTCTTCCCCCATCAGGAACTTATTTCGAGTGCTTTAATTATTATCCTTTTGATTTTTGGTATTTACCATATTGATAAATGGTATACCGGAACAACGTTTACATTGCTTTCACTTGCCCTGGCTTTCCTGATGTTAAAAATTAAGCCACGCTTCATGGGAAGGTTTTATTTTGCTTTTGGATTTATCCTTATTCCATTTTTATTGGTGAATGGAATTTTGACCGGAAGCTTTATAGATGGAGAAGTAGTGTGGTATAATGATAAAGAAAATCTTGGCCTACGTCTTGCCACTATACCATTTGAAGATGTTTTTTACGGCATGCTGCTTCTGCTTTGCAACATCTCTGTTTTTGAGTGGCTTCAGGAACATTATAGAAACAAATAAGCCCTTTCGTCAAGGGCTCATTTAAATTGAAATCATGTTGATTAAGCTTTAAGCTGTTTCCAGTTCCTGCTTTTTAGAAACTTTAGCCGCTTTTGTTTTTTTGCTTTTTGATTTGACCTTGTCTTCTGCAAATTTCGCTGCTTTCTTCTTTTTCTTATCCTCCCGTTTCAAAATATCCGCATAAATAGAAGCGATTTTCTTTGCGTTCCGATTCATCAGTTTCTTTACTTTTTTACTTGGCTCAGGTAATTCCAAATTGCTGAGCACTTCTTGCATTGAATCGTTTATAAGGCTTCTCAGCGCCTTCTTTGATGTCTTTGTTTTTTCCATACCTGTTATGATTATTACTACAAAGTAGTAAATGTTAGGTGACTATTATCCAATTAATAAAAACTTAACATAGAACTAAAAAAGCTGCGTTTAGACGCTTTAAACAAGGTTTATTACATAATTAAAATTATTCATTTCGAATTGAAACTGCCGGATTTGACCGGGCTGCCTTAATAAAATGAAAACTTACGGTAAGCCAGGCAATGACCGCAGCAAGCAATCCACCCAGGGCAAATACCCAAACGCTCAACTCAATTCGGTAGGCAAAGGTGCTCAACCAGCTATTCATAAAATACCAGGTTAGTGCGCACGCGATTACAAACGAAACGCCTACTAAAATCATAAACTCTTTTGAGAGCATGGCACTTACTGAAGATACTGATGCTCCCATTACTTTGCGAATACCAATTTCTTTGGTGCGTTGCTCTGCGGTAAAGGAAGCAAGGCCCAATAATCCTAAACAAGCAATGAAAATTGCAATGCCCGTCATTGCAGAAAATACCTGACCTAAGCGTTGCTCCTCACGAAACAGCTCATCAAAGTTTTCATCCAGGAAATTGTATTCGAAAGGTTCGTTGACGGCATTCTTTTTCCAGAGCGCCTCCACTTTCTCAACAGCATCTTTTGCTGATCCCTCATACCGAATTAACATGTTGTTCGACTTCGGTGTAAGTTGAATTACCAAGGGCCTCACTTTCGATTTGAATGATTCAAAATTAAAATCTTTCACCACCCCTACTACATTCATGTCAAATGGCTTTTCGCCATTAAAAGTGGTTAGCTTCTGATTCGTTGCACTACTCCATCCCAGCTCTTTTACCGCAGCTTCGTTAATTACGCAAGCCGTTGAATCAGAAGGGAAATCTTTTGAGAAGAAGCGACCTTCAGCCAATGTCATTTTTAGTACATCTACATGACTGTAATCAGCATAGTAGGAGCCCATTATATGATCCACGTTTGTTCCCGCTGCGCGAAATATTGTGGTGTTGTTTACTCCTGGGAATACATTATTAGTATAGCTTGAATTCACTATACCAGTTGTGCTATTCAGGTTTTCTTTAAATGCATCCATGTTCGAGGTAAGTCTTCTTGCATTTCGAAGCACCAACACCTGTTGCTTATCCAATCCAATATTTTTGTCTTGTAAATACGAGAGTTGCTTATAAACAACCATGGTACTAATGATAAGTGCAATGGATATTGTGAATTGCACAACAACCAGTACACTGCGAATACCTTTACTCTTCATCCCCGATCTAACCTTACCCTTCAATACATCTACCGGATTAAAAGAGGTAAGGTAAAAAGCAGGATAGCTTCCGGCCAAAATAGCAACCATAAAAAAGATTATACAAATACCAATAACGGACTGAGTAGAGAACATGGAATTAAACGCAAGTTCCTTACCCGACAATAAATTGAAGCCTGGCAAAAATGCATACACAGCAAGAAGGGCAAGAACTGTTCCTGTGAAAGTGTAGAGAAAAGATTCTGCAATAAATTGAGCCATCAAGGTAGAGCGAAGCGAACCCAATGTTTTACGCAAGCCCACTTCTTTCGCACGACTGGCTGACCGTGCAGTGGAAAGATTCATAAAGTTGATACAGGCAATTAATAGAATAAAAATTCCGATGGCCGCCATAAAGTAAACGTTCTTAATATCACTTCGTGGTGTTAAATCATTATCCATATCCGTTTTGTACAAGTGCGAATCGAGCAAGGGGAAAGAATAATAGGCATAAATACCACCTTGCTTTTCGAATTCCGCAAAGTTTATCCCCAAGCCACTTTCCAACTCAGGGCCAGCATGCTTAACTACCATCTCGCGTAATTTTGCCTCAATACTTTCAATCGTTGTATTCGTGTTTTTGCGATAATAGGTGTAATAACTATTGCTCATCCACTGATTTGATCTCATACTTTCGCTTGAAACAGCTGAAAGAATAATTTCAAAGCTGATGTGCGAATTAGTAGGAGCTTCCTCCGCAATGCCCGTTACTGTAAACGCTTTGTTATCGTTGCCCACGGTCATTATTTTTCCAAGAGCGGATTCATTTCCGAAATACCGGGTTGCTGCGTCCTTAGTAAGTACAAGGCTATTCGGCTCTTTCAAAGCGGTGTGCACATCACCTTCCAATAATTTAAAGGTGAAGAATTCAAAGAAATTAGAGTCAGCGTAAATCACGTCTTGTTCAACAAATGCTTTGTCACCAAACTTCATTACCAGGTTGCCATCATCGTTGATCCGTGTTGCTTGCTCCACGCCAGGAATATCGGCCACCATTGTTTGTGCCAAAGGTGCACACGATGAAGAGGTGTTTACTTCCTGCCCTGCAATTTTTCCCATCAGCCCGATGCGATACACATTGTTCGCATCTTTATGGAAGGTGTCATAACTAAGTTCATCAAAAATGTAGAGGCCGATTAGAAAACAAGCTGTAAGACCAAAGGCAAGCCCTAAAATATTAAGAGCAGAATAGAACTTATGTTTGAGAATATTTCTGAAAGCTACTTTAAGGTAATTGCGGAACATAATAATGCAGTGTTAGGGTTGAAATTGATAAATAGATGTTGGTTTTGGCGAGTTGGTTGCATGTCTATACAGAAATGGATAGGCAATCGATCTCAACACGCTAGAAGGCGGTGGTTAGACGCAGAAACCATGGGCTATGTTACACGCTTGTCAAACATGGTGGCCGGAGTCGAATTGACTATAACAAAAACTCTTTAAACAGCAAAAAAAGAGTCTTGTCTTTTCGGAAATGAGGTTTTGGAGGATAATGTTACTTAACCTATTTTTAACGTTTAAAATTAAGACCAAACCCCCGGCATGGAAATTTTTCTGCAACCAGAAACCTGGCTCGCGTTGCTCACACTAACCTTCTTTGAAGTCGTCCTGGGTATCGATAACATCATTTTCATCTCAATCGTTTCGAATCGCCTCCCGATAGAAATTCGGGCAAAGACTCGAAATATTGGTCTTTTGTTAGCCATGGGTGTGCGCATTTTGCTGCTCCTCACGATCACGTGGGTGATGAAATTTAAGGAACCTCTCTTTACCGTTCCAGGCACCATTATTTTTGGGGAAGATATGCCAATCAGTGGTCGCGATTTAATCCTGATCCTCGGTGGTCTCTTTCTAATTGCAAAAAGTACGCGTGAAATTAACCACGAAATGGAGGGTGAGGAAGAAGACGGACCAAGCAGTGGCACCGGAAAAGTAAATGTTACCGGCATCATCGTTCAGATCATTTTACTTGATATTATCTTCTCCTTCGATTCAATTCTTACAGCAGTTGGTTTGACCAATCAGGTAATCATCATGATTATTGCGGTGGTCCTCTCTATTGCCATTATGATAGCCTTCTCTGGAAAGATTAGCGATTTCATACACAAGCATCCATCCATGGAGGTATTGGCTCTGGGCTTTTTGATTCTGATTGGCTTTATGCTGTTTTTGGAAGGTCTTCACAAAGAAGTCCCCAAGGGCTACGTCTATTTTGCTATTGTCTTTTCAATGATTATCGAGATGGTGAACATTCGTGTACGCAAAAGGCGCAAAAAAGCTAAAGAAGAATTCCATGAATAACGATGATGCACTCCGATACCCCATCGGAAAATTTTCTCCGCAGGAAAGCTATACTCAAGAAGAAATCAAATTGAATATCGGCCGGATAGAAAGTCTTCCTGCCAAGATTGAGGAGTTGGCAAAATCATTTTCTGTTAAACAGCTCGAAACACCTTATCGCGAAGAAGGATGGACCGCCAGACAAGTACTCCATCATTTATCCGATAGTCACTTGAACGCCTACATCCGAACCAAGTGGACACTTACTGAAGAAACACCACTCATAAAAGCGTATAACGAAAAAGACTGGGCGCAAACACCTGAAACTAAACTTGATCCATCCATTTCAATAGCCTTGCTCAAGGCTTTGCATGTAAAATGGACAGCTTTGTTGTATACCCTTGATGGCAGTGCTTTACAAAAAGCATTCATTCATCCGGAAACAAAAAAACAGGTAACAATGGCTCGACAAATTGCTACCTATGCCTGGCATGGCGAACATCATCTGGGTCATTTGAAAATTATTGCTTCCAAAAAATAAAAGGCCATGAGTCTTCAACCTCATGATAGTGAATTAAGTCATTCACTAAAGAATACTGCTTTTTCAAAAAAGGAATATCGATCACCTGCTATTCTTTTCAGTGCTCATCTTGAAACTATTTTTCCATCCCTACTTAGGTCTGTAACGGTACAACCTTACGAACGCGAAAGGATTGAAACCGATGATCATGATTTTCTTGATTTGGATTGGCTTGCTCACAAGTCAAAAAAATTAGTCATCATCTCTCATGGATTAGAAGGAAATACACAGCGCGCCTACATAAAAGGAATGGCGAAAGCTTTCTTCAATACTGGATTTGATGCACTAGCATGGAATTACAGAGGTTGTGGTGAAGAGATGAACAAACAACTTCGGTTTTATCACAGTGGCGCAACAGATGATCTGGATCGGTTAGTAAAACATGCAATTCGTAAAAATCAGTATGAGGAAATTTATTTGATTGGCTTTAGTCTTGGCGGAAATCTCACGTTGAAATATTTAGGCGAACGAACTCCCGATCCAATCATCCGTAAATCAATTGTGTTTTCTGTGCCATTGAATCTACACTCGAGCTGCCTTCAAATATCAAAGCCATCCAACTGGATTTATTCCAATCGGTTTTTGAAAAGCTTAAAAAATAAAGTCATTGAAAAATCGAAAATCATGCAAGGTATTAACCTGAATGGCATAGAAAATATTAAGTCACTCATTCAGTTTGATGATCACTTCACTGCACCTATGCATGGCTATCGCGATGCGATTGATTATTATCAGCAATGCAGTTCGCTTTATTTTCTGAAAAATATTTCAACACCTACGCATATTGTCAACGCACAAAATGATCCGTTTCTCAGTGAAGACTGCTATCCTGTTGATCAATTAAGAAATCATTCCTTCGTTACTTTTGAAAGTCCGCAGCATGGAGGCCACGTGGGCTTTGCCCAATTCAACAAAAATGGACTATATTGGAGCGAAGAGCGTGCCTTGCATTTTATTTGTTCCTAATACATTGGCAACTCTCGAATAACCATCCCTTATCTATAGAATTATGATCGACCGGTACAGCATTACCGCTTCTGCTGAAAAATTAAAGGAACGATTCTCCGTTGATGTTCCTGAGTTTTATAAACCGCGATTTAATGCTGCGCCTACGCAACTCCTACCCGTCATTACCAGTGCTGCGCCACAAGGTATTTCAACATTCTATTGGGGAACATCTCCTGAGTGGTCGAAGAATAAAACCTTAAGCGAGAAAATCATAAACGTTCATGCTGAAACCATTCACGAAAAAGCTTCTTTACGAAAATCGTTGATGAAAACGCGATGCATTGTTCCGGCTGATGGATTCTATGCGTGGAAGAAAGCCGGAAAGAAAACCTTAATACCCTATCGCTTTGTCTCTACCGATCAGGAATTATTTTCATTTGCCGCCTTGTGGGAAGAGTTTGAAGATACCGATGGAAACGAGCATCAAACCTTCACGATCATTACGACCATTGCTAATGATATGGTCACAATGGTACAAGAACGTATGCCCGTTATGCTCAATGAGAAAGCTGAAAGCATCTGGCTAAGTGGTGCAAGCGATGCCTTGACTTTAACTAATGTACTGGTTGCGTATCCTTCATCTAAAATGAATCACTTTCCAATCTCACCTCGTATCACCGATGCTAAGATCGATGTACCTTCCTTGATCTTACCCACACCACCTTCTGATCAATTTGGAAATCTCACCTTGTTTGATTGAGCTTAAGTAATTAGATTTTAGACACAAGACTTTGGACTTGAAATAAAATCTCATAAAAAAAGCTGCCTCATCGGAAACAGCTTTTTTTACTTTATTAAAATTTGATCTTTTAATTAACTGTTAAGCTTCTAGTAATGCCATTTACACTGACTACAATTTTCTTATCACATTCACCACTTCCGTAGTCAATCACAATTTCTTTATCTCCGTCAATAATGTATTTCTTAGTCCCTTCAACTGGCATTCCACCGCAGAAGCGCTTGAATGTTAAAGCTTTTGTTAATGAAACTTCATACGTTCTTCCACCACGTGTAACACCATTGGCTGTGCTTGATTGATCAATTAGAAGAAAGTCATCCGCAACAGTTGTACCTCTCTTCCATTGCCAGGTAATATTGGATTCGCGTGTTGCCACGGTAGCATCTGTGAATGTCGCTTTGCCATCAGTTAATACCACATTGAACTTTGGTGTTCCAGTTGTACTTCCTGTTACATTCGTTAATACTCTTGTTCCTTCCAATTTAATTCCATTAATATAGTAATTGTCCGTGGTGGTTGTTACTGTTGAGCCTGGTTGGAATCTCCAGCCGGAATACGTAAAGATTAATTTCCCTGATCGGATGTTTCCTTTCAAGTCAGTGCAGCCTTCTCCAAAATCTACCGTCAAAACACCATAAGGCTCATTAGGAGTAGACTCTGAACCTGGCTCAATTGTAAGAACTATTCCATTACATTGAAAACGATCATCTTGAATTGTAATGGTTGTTGATACCCTTCCTCCACTGAAATCATCGTCACTTGGTGCCCCAACAGCAACACCCGCCATATCATCCATATCCTGGAAATACGTGTCGGTTATAGCTTCTTCGGTAATATCCTGTGTGTCCTCAAGTGTTAGGCGATTCTCATCAGTACACGATGATACCAGAGACGCTGCACCGATGCAGGCTAAAGACATACTTTTTACGAACAAGTTTTTCAATTTCATATGTTTTATAGGTTTCTGTTTAACTTCGGCTAGTTAGATTTACCTTTCATAAAAAGGTTTAATGCACAAAGGAAGTTTATTTTCAGTTTTAAGTCCAGAAAAGAGAGCCATGGTAACCACAGGAGTAAGATTTACGCTGTTTCTATCGCTATTCGTACTATTAGCAACGGCCAATGCCCAGGTAACGACCAAAATAGCCAAGCTAAAATATAACGGAGGTGGCGATTGGTATGCTAACAAAACTGCCTTGCCTAACTTAATAGAGTTCAGCAATCGCGAGCTTGGAATGAATCTGGCTCCTGAAGAAGATATCGTGGAAGTGGATAGCCGGGATTTATTTTTATATCCCTATGTATATATGACTGGTCATGGCAACGTAGTCTTTACCGATTCAGAAGCCACTAACCTGCGGAAGTATTTAATGGCCGGAGGCTTTCTACACGTTGACGATAATTATGGTTTGGATAAATTCATTCGGTTGGAGTTAAAGAAAGTATTTCCTGAATTGGAATTGATTGAGCTTCCGTTCGATCATCCAGTATATCATCAAAAATATAGTTTCGCGAAGGGCCTACCTAAAATTCATGAACACGATGGAAAGCCAGCGCAAGGCTTTGGATTGATTTATCAAGGTCGGTTGGTATTGTTCTATTCTTTTGAATGTGATCTGGGTAATGGTTGGGAAGATCAACGGATTCACAACGATCCTCAGGAAAAAAGACAACTCGCTTTGCAGATGGGAGCCAATCTTCTTTCCTATTGCTTCACTAATTCTTTCTAAGCAGGTTGAATAAAGCTGCTTAATTCATTTCAAAAAACGAATCGGTTTAGTCTCTGAAAAAATAATCTGAAATGATTTGGTTTTGTATAACTAAACTTTTAGTTTTAAACCTAAATACATAGTAGATGAAATAGTTCAGCAGAAATAGGCTGTCGTTGGACATGCTATATACTGTTCATTCTATCTGACATACATTTTAATTATTAGCAGATGAAAGATTTAAAAGAACTCACCAAAGCAGAAGATCAGGTGATGCAAATATTGTGGAAAATCGAGAAGGGCGTGGTGAAAGACATCATGGAAGAAATGAGTGAGCCCAGACCTGCATACAATACGGTATCCACTATCGTGCGCATATTAGAAACCAAAGGCTTTGTCGATCATAAAGCCTACGGCAAAACACACGAATACTTTCCTACTATAAGTAAAGAGAAGTACACCAAGTTCTACCTCAACAATCTTTTGAAAGGATATTTCAATGGATCATTTCAAAATCTGGTTTCTTTCTTTGCGAAAGAAAACGACATGAGCGCAAATGATCTTGAAAAGTTATTAAACGAACTCAAAAAACAAAAGCCATGAACGAATACATCAACTATTTGATTGAAGCCAATCTGGGTCTTGCTTTACTCCTATTGGCGTATGTAATTCTTCTCCGTAAGGAAACTGACTTTAACACGAAGCGTTTGTTTATGTTGATTGGAATTTTTGCTTCACTCTTGTTTCCATTCCTTCATTTTCAAAACGGAAATACACAATCCATTCCATCCATCAGCACAATTGCCTCAGCAACCTGGCTTCCTGAAGTTTTAATTACGGGTGAACAAACCGGACAATCGTCCTACTCCATTACAATTAATGATGTATGGACCGGTCTTCAATGGGCTTATGTCGTTATTCTTTTAATCTTTTTAGTGCGATTTTTAATTCAACTGGTTAGCTTGATTCTGACCATTGCCAAATCAAAAGGATATCAATGGAATGGTTTTCAAATTGTAGAATCAAATGAAAATCAAACTACATTTTCATTCTTCAATTTTATCTTTATAGGACAGGCTCAATCCCTTTCAGCGGATGACAAAAATAAAATTGTGCAGCACGAAGCTGTTCATGCCAAACAATTACACTCCATCGATATTGTATTGCTCAATGTGCTGGGCATATTCTTTTGGTTCAATCCATTAATCAAAAGTTATAAAAAGATCTTCGTTCAACTTCATGAATTCGAAGCAGATGCGCGCGCTGTTGAGAATACAGAAGTAAACGAATACTGCAGCCTGCTGGCGAAGGTTGCTTTACAGTCGGCCGACTACCAACTCGCCAATCACTTTAATCAATCTCTTACACTTAAACGAATTGAAATGATGAGAACGTTCAAACACAAAATAAAACCGTGGAAATTAATATCGCTTGCATCCGTCATCTTTTTCCTCTTCTTCATTGTAGCATGTCAGGATCAACTCGCTGATATCAATGAGATCGCAAAGAATTCGACAAATGCCTTGATTGTACCCGACAATGTTCAGACAAGATTTGAACAACTTAAGGCTGAGAATCCAAATTCAAACTACATTTTAGTAGAACTCAATAAAGATGCCCAGGAAAAATTGGCCGAAATGGAAAAACTTCATGGCCTACCAAAATCAATGGAAGTGTTTACGGTAAACAAGAAAAATAATGAATCCGCAGTAGATAATTCTCCCTTGATTGAAGCGGGCGAATTGTTTGTTATCAAAAAAGACAAACCACTGACGGCTGGTGAAAAATACACATATGCAATTATCGAGTACAATGAAATGGTTGCCCAGGTATCCGAGAGTTCTAAACAAGAAGGTGATATTTTTACCATTGTAGAAGAAATGGCCTCACCAGTTGAAGGTACTGAAAGTATCGGACCATTTTTACAGCAAAATTTACAATATCCTAAAGAGTCGATCAAAGCGAATAGGGAAGGAACTGTTTTTGTTCAGTTTGTAGTGAATAAGGATGGTTCATTAACTGATTTTGTAATAATAAAAGGTGTTGATGAGCTAATGGATAAAGAAGCTGTTCGCGTTGCGAAGTTATTTCCTAATTGGAAACCCGGCATGCAAAATGGAAGAGCAGTTCGTCAACGATTTATTCTACCCGTGAGGTTTAGGCTTGATGCGGCAACTTCTTCATCGAGTTCCAGCGCTGTAGAAATCCGTGAAGTAAAATCTCAATTTACGGTTGAAACTTCGGTTGCTGAAAAGGGAGATGAAAAAGTCATCACAGGGCAAATAATAGACGAAGCTGGTAATGCTATAGCTGGTGCAAACATTGTAAATGTGGGGACAACTACTGGAACTGTAACGGATCTAAATGGAAATTTTACTCTTTCAGTTCCAAAAGTGAAAGGGCAACTTGCTGTTTCATTTATTGGTTATGAAACTGTATTGATAAATTATTTTTAGAATACTAAAGGTTGTTCAAAAATCCGGTTTGAATTTTTATTTAATTTTAGAAATACAATTAGTGTCAGATACTTGCTGGTAAATATGAAAAGTAATCACATTATTTTCCTTTCGCTTCTTCTCATATTAGAATTCAACTTATATGGGCAAAATAAAGCGTTAACATTTCAAAAAGCTGAAGAACAAGGTATATCGTATAAGCACTTGGATAGCTTGTACAAAAGCGCTGTTCATTCTGATACAACGTTAGCCGTATTTAAAACACCCGAAGAACAGGAAAATTTACAAAAAGCCTATCGCCATTTTATAGTAGAATTGGCGACCTTCCTGAACGAGAATAATTTTAAATGGGGAAATCAAACAAGATGCTTCAATAGAATATATCTCAATTCTGACGGCACTGTCGATCATTTTTTATACAACTTTCCGAAAGATGCGCTAACGGCACAAAAAGAAAAGGAGTTTGATCACTTGTTGAATATTTTTATTCAGGATCATAAGTTTCCACTAACAGCAAATGAAAAATTTGCGCAATGCAGTCCGGTTAAATATTCGGACATAAAAAGTGACTGAACTGAATAGTTTTTTTTAGAGGAGAAGACTGGCTATCGCTTTAGCCAGTCTTTTATTTTTTCATACGGAATAACAAAATCCTGCGCTCCTAACACATAGGGAGCAACTTCATAAATATTAAACACAAACCGGATACCTTCATTTGTAAATCCATAATTGTCGTTCAACAGGAATACACCATTCGGAAATTCATAACCCGCATCGGAATAGGTAACACTATCTGATAATTCAAGCGCATTGCGAAATTCTTCTTCGCCAGCTTTAAGTAAGGCAACTTCATATCCTGACTTTAATAGATCAGAAAGAGTGATACGTTTACCTGTTTCGGGATCAACATTAATGAAATAGGTTCCATAGTTTCCATGCGCTCCGCCAGCAAATGACTCATTCGTTGCAACCAAACTAATCAATGAATCTCCTATGATCGAGACGTCAATCTTAGCATCGAACGACCAACCCATGGTGCTCTCTGAAGATTCAGCTACGAAAGATTCAAACTCCGAAATAAAAGCTTCACCGTCTTTCTGAAAAGAAAGGGAATCAATTTCAGGATTACCTGTACTGACTGACTTTGCAATTTGTACAGAAAGAGAATCTAATGCAGCTTGAGCCAATCCACTAAATAGAGGATAATTTATTTCGTAGTAAGCGCATGATAAGGAATCTGAACTGCACCCACCTTTCGATTCTAACCGAAAGGTTTTCATTTCATACTTGATCTCAGCTTTGTTCTCTTCCTTCTTTGCGCTATTGCATGAATACAGTAAAGCAGAAAAGATGAATACCGGAATCAAATATTTCATAACGCTATTGTTTTTTATTCAGAACTTCTTCAAGCTTTTTATCCAAAGCAGCACCACGCAAATTCTTGGCTATGATAATACCATTCGGATCAAGCAAAAGTGAAAAAGGAATACCGGTAATGTTATACGTCTTTGCTGCCTCTGATTGCCAGTATTTCAAATCCGATACATGCGTCCAAATAAGACCGTCTTGCTTAATGGCTTGTAGCCAATCTTCTCTCTTACGATCGAGTGAAACCCCAAACACAGTAAATCCTTTTGCTTTGTACTTATTAAAAGCTCTAACAACGTTAGGGTTCTCCTGGCGGCAAGGGCCACACCATTTCGCCCAAAAATCTACCAATACATATTTCCCTTTCATCGATGAAAGTTTAACCACAACCCCCGAGGTGTCAGGCAATGAAATTTCAGGAGCTGGTTGACCGATGGCAAGGAGTTTCATTTTATCAACCGATGAAACAAATTCTTTTGCGTGCGAATAGTTCGGCCACTCTTTCTTTAGTTTTTCTGATACTGCTAAATAGGTATCAAAGTATTTGTCTTTATCAAGCGTAGTACCATTCTGCAATAAATTGATTACACCAAGCGATGGAGGTTCATTGCGAAGAAGTTCTGCAACCTGATCCTGGCTCTTCTTAATCTCATCCATGTAGGCCATTTGCAACGCCACCATTTTCTGCTCATCTTTTTGCGCAGCAGCCGCTGAGAAATCCTGACTCAATTGTGCAATAGCAGGTGAACTTTCTCCTTGCTGAATAATACTTTGTGCTTTTCGGATGACATCAATTTCAGGAGAGCCGTTCACTTCTTTAAACCCGGTTTGTTGATTGCCATCCACATTGACTTCTAAGTCTGACTTAAATAAAATCAAATCAACAGTTTGTTGATTGTAAAATGACATACGGTAATATCCAGGCTCGGAAAGCTTAAGTGTTTTGGAATAAGTATAGTTTGACTTGAGCTTAATAGTATCCTTAAAGCCCGTCCCATCATTTTTCAATTCCTGAATTGAAATCTCACCCTTTTGAGGAAATCCGACTTTCCCTTTTATGGTTATCGTCCAGCCACCTTGAAGTGATTCTTCTTTGGAAGATGATGAACAACAAAAACAAAACGCTAAAATCACGAAACTATAAGCTCTTAGCTTATTACTTTGAACTTTGATCCCGATAGCTATCGGGATTGAACTTCTAACTTTATTTATCATACTTCTTTCAATTTCTTTGTAATTAAATCGTTCGTCATTTTCGGATCAGCGTTGCCCTTGCTGCGCTTCATTACCTCACCCATGAACATCGTTACAATTCCTTTCTTTCCACTTTTGTATTCTTTTACCTTTTGAGGAAATGCAAGAAGCACTTCTTCAATGATCGGCATAATCGAATCGTGACTGTTATCCTGAATCACTTCCAATTGTTGTGCCACTTCCAAAGCAGACTGCGTTGGATGTTTAATCAATTCAGGAAACACACGATGGGAGGCGTTTGAAAAACTGATTTTATTTTCTTCCACTAATTCAATCAACTCCGCTAATAATTTTATGGAAATCGGGAACTCAGCAACCGATAATGAAAATTCATTGAGATATGATTTAACCGGACCCATAATCCAGTTGGATGCTGCTTTATAATGTTTAGTCTGCTTGCAAACTTCCTCAAAGAAAGACGCTACCTCTTTTGTGTCGGTTAATACATGAGCATCATACTCCGGCAAATGAAATTCAGTGATGTATTTGAGATATAATTCACGAGGAAGCGCAGGCATGGATGATTTAATTTCATTCAACCATGTTTCAGAAACTTCCAACGGACTAAGGTCTGGATCAGGGAAATAACGATAGTCGTTCAATTCTTCCTTGGTACGCATGCTGTGCGTCAATCCGGTTGCCGCATCAAAGGTTCTGGTTTCGGATGGAATTGAATTTCCTTTTTCGATTTCTTCAATCTGTCGGATAATCTCATGATCAATCGCATGTTGAACGTTGCGAATGGAGTTCATGTTTTTCACCTCCACCTTCTTTCCAAATTCCTTCGCATCGTTCAACATCACTGAAACGTTGGCATCGCAGCGAAGTGAACCTTCTTCCATGTTGCCATCGCAAATATCAAGATAACGAACAAGCTTTCGTATTTCAGTGAGGTATGCATAAGCCTCCTCTGATGTTCGGATAACCGGTTGACTTACGATTTCAATCAGCGGTACACCCGAGCGATTAAAATCAACCAAGGTATCAACCTCGGTTGTTAAGTGAATTGATTTACCAGCATCCTCTTCAATGTGTATGCGATGCAATTCAATGTTATGCTCAACTCCTTTAATGTTGATCGTAATGTATCCACCTTTACAAATCGGAGTGCGATCTTGTGTAAGCTGATATCCTTTTGGAAGATCAGGGTAAAAATAATTTTTGCGATCGAAAATATTAAATCGCGAAATAGCAGAGTGGCACGCTAACCCCATTTTGATGGCATACTCCACTACCTTCTTATTCAACTTGGGCAATGTTCCTGGATGTGCTAATGTAATTACACTCAGGTTTGTGTTGGGAGAACTTCCATACTGCGTTGAATCCGAGTTATAGATCTTGGATCGCGTAAGCAGTTGGGCATGAACTTCAAGTCCAATAACAGCAGTATATTTATCTCGAATTAATTTCTCCATTTCCTTATCTAAGAGAGTATTGCCAACGCTTGAATCATTGGTAATACCTATAACTAAATTATTTAATCAAGGTACGTGCTTTTTCAATAACAGCATCGAGGCCATTCAGGTTCTTGCCACCAGCAGTAGCAAAGAACGGCTGACCGCCTCCACCACCATCAATTTCTTTTGCCAGTTCTTTTACCATGTTGCCAGCATGATAGGTATTCGCTTGCGCGAGCTTCTCTCCTATCATAACTGAAACTTGTGGTTTACCTTCAACATCAGCCGCAAGGATAAGTAGTAAGTCTTCAAACTGATTTCGCAAACCATATGCGATGTTCTTTAACGCTTCTGCATTTGGTACAGATACTTTTTCAAGTATTAAACTGTATCCGTTTTGCTTTACCACTTTCGTAGCCAGCTTATCTTTCAATACGTTGGCTTGCTCTTGTTGGAAAAACTCTACTTTCTTTTCGAGTCCATGCTTTTCTTCCAAGAGTGTTTTGGTGCTCGAAATAATATCCTTTGGATTTTTTAATAATCCTCTCAATTGTTCTAGCAAAGCAAATTCGTCACGAACAAAACGCTCTGCTTCTTCAGCCGTAACCGCTTCAATTCTTCGAACACCTGCTGCAACTGAACTCTCAGATGTAATCTTGAACAATCCAATATTACCCGTTGCCTGAACATGCGTACCTCCACAAAGTTCGACAGAGAATTTAGGATCGAATGTAATCACGCGGACAAAGTCACCATATTTTTCACCGAACAGCGCCATCGCTCCAAATGATTTGGCCTGATCAATCGGTACGTTTCGTTTTTCATCCAACTTTATATTCCCACGTACTTTCTCGTTCACAATATTTTCAACTTGCTGAATTTCATCAGCAGTCATGGCCGCAAAGTGAGAAAAATCGAACCGGAGAATTTTATCATTCACCAACGAACCTTTCTGTTCAACATGTTTACCTAATACCTGACGCAGAGCAGCATGAAGCAAATGGGTTGCTGAGTGATTATCCATACTCAACTGACGCTTGTTCTTATCTACATTCGCGATGAATGCAGTTGAAAGATTCTCTGCCAATTTCTCAGCATAATGAACCGTCAAATCGTTTTCCTTCTTCGTATCGATAATGATTATTTTCTCATTCGCGCTTTCGATGAAGCCTGTATCACCAACTTGTCCACCGCTTTCTGCATAGAAAGGTGTACGATCGAATACGAGTTGGAATAGTTCTTTATTCTTTTGTTTGATCTTTCTGTACTTCGTGATTTTTATATCGGCTTCAAGATGATCGTAGCCAATAAACTCTGACTTCACATCATCACCAATTAAAATCCAATCGCCTGTTTCTTTTGCAGCAGCAGCTTTCGATCTGGATTTTTGTTTCTCCATTTCAACTTTGAAACCTTCTTCATCCACAGAGAATCCTCTCTCACGCGCGATCAACGATGTGAGATCGAGAGGAAATCCATACGTATCGTATAACTCAAATGCCTGCTCTCCGCTGATCGCTTTAAGTCCTTCGATACGTTTCAAACCTTTCTCCAATGTTCTCAAGAAAGAAGTCTCTTCTTCAAAGATTACTTTGCTTACATAATCCTTTTGTGATTCAAGTTCTGTGAATACCTCTTTCAATTGATTCGCTAAAACCGGAACCAACTTATAAATGAAAGGCTCTTTAAAGTTTAAGAATGTAAATCCGTAACGAACAGCTCTTCTTAAAATTCTTCTGATCACATAACCCGAACCCGTGTTCGAAGGTAATTGACCATCTGCAATAGCAAATGAAACGGCACGAACGTGATCGGCAATAACACGCATGGCAATATCGGTCTTCTCTTCCTGTTTGTATTTTATTCCGGCTGCATCACCAATAAAATTAATGATGGGAGAAAATACATCCGTATCATAATTCGAAGTCTTCTCCTGGATGGCCATGCATAGACGTTCGAAACCCATACCGGTATCGACATGTTGTGCTGGTAATTTTTCCAGCGATCCATCTGCCTTGCGATTAAACTCCATGAACACAAGATTCCAGATTTCAATCACTTGCGGGTGACTCATGTTCACCAATTCTTTTCCAGGAAGCTTTTTCACTTCTTCATCGGAACGAAGATCAACGTGTATTTCAGAACATGGGCCGCAAGGACCCTGCTCGCCCATCTCCCAGAAATTATCTTTTTTATTTCCATGAAGGATACGTTCTTCAGCAATGAAAGCTTTCCAGTAATCGTATGCTTCCTGATCGAATGCTAAGTTTTCTTTTTTATCACCTTCGAATACCGTTACATATAAGCGGTCTTTCGGAAGTTTATATTCCTCAGTCAATAATTCCCACGCCCAGGCAATCGCTTCCTTCTTAAAATAATCACCAAAGCTCCAGTTGCCCAGCATCTCGAACATAGTATGGTGATAGGTATCGATACCTACTTCTTCCAGATCATTGTGCTTCCCGCTTACGCGAAGACACTTTTGGGTATCGGCAATTCGATTTGATTTGGGCGTGGCGTTGCCTAAAAAGCAGTCTTTAAACTGGACCATACCCGAATTGGTGAACAATAAACTAGGGTCATTTTTCAGCACAAGAGGTGCAGAAGGGACGATGGTATGCCCTTTTTTCTCAAAAAATTCCAAAAACTTCCTTCTGATCGAGATCGAATCCATTATGATACTAGTGGTTTAAGCTTTCTACTTCGCGATTTTTACTATATTGGCTCGTTAAAATTTCGCGCAAGCCACAAAATTAACCGCAGATGACCGAGAATACGCAGATGGAGAGGATTTTTTTACAGCTTGCTACAATTACTAACCAATCCATCGCTGCGTTCTAGATGTCAAAGGTCAATTACCATTACAATCCCAAGACGTGTAAATACGAACCCGCCAAACTAAGCTGGCAGGATGTATTGGCTTATGGCTTTGGACTGGCCTTTACAGCTGGTCTTTTTCTAGTCGCCTTTATTGGAATACACGATCGGTTCATTGAAACGGATACCGAAGTAGCACTAAGAGAAGAGAACAAAATCATCAAAAAGAACAAACCTGTTCTCGAACAAGAACTTCAGGAGATTGAAGCATCACTAATCAGTCTGAAAGAACAAGACAATACATTACACACCAAGTTCTTCAATACCATTCCAGCAATCGAGAATAGTAACAAACCTACCTTATCTAAAGAGCAGGTTTTACTGGCCGATGCTTCGGGATTCGAATCGATGTTGGAGGTATTGCAAACCAAATCAAATCGACTCGCAGAAACTTCACTGAGAACAAAATCATTTTCCGATGAAGTGGAAATAACGAAAGAATATAAAGGGATTATCAAATCTATTCCATCTTTCTCACCACTTCATGAACCGGTTAAGAGAATTGTTTCCGGTTTTGGGCAACGGATTAACCCATTTCACAAAGGTACTTATCACCATGAAGGTTTAGATTTTGCTGCACCGCGCGGAACAGAAATTTTCGCTGCTGCGGATGGTAAAGTAATCGAGGTAAGCAGAGCATCAGTAGAAGCAGGTTATGGCAACTACATTGAAATCGATCATGGCAATGGATTCGTAACACGCTATTCTCATATAGAAGACATTAGTGTTAAGCAAGGGCAAAAAATTTCGAAAGGAACGGTCATTGGAACAGTAGGCAACAGTGGCGGATCGATTGCTCCGCATTTACATTATGAAATTATTCGTGATGGAAAGCAAGTTGACCCTGCTCCTTATTTATTAGAAGGAATATCGACATCAGAACATAGTCAGTTACTTGCACTCAGTAAAAAACAAAACCAATCGCTTGATTGATGGGGAAGATTAACTACCGATATAATCCCACAAGCTGCAAGTACGAACCCTGGTACGCTAAAGGTAAAGTGCTGCGAAATCGTGTTTTGATTTTCTTATCCCTCTCCTTTACGTTGGCCTTGTGTTGCTTCGGATTTTATCGAGGTTACTTTCAGTCGTTCGATGAGTTTGTGTTAACAGAGAAGAATAATACCTTAAAAGTAGAGTGGCAATTCTTAACCGATCGAGTTGTAAAAGCAAATGCAGAGTTAAGTCACTTGATTGATAAGGATGATAATAACTATCGCGTCATTTTAGATACCAATCCTCTTTCACCTGAAGTAAGACAAGCCGGTGTCGGAGGTAGTTTGAAATTTAATAAAGAAGAAATTCAAAACAGCGCATTGGTTTTAGAGGGGTATACCAAACTGGAGAATCTGAAACATGAACTTTCTGTTGAAGTTCAATCCTTTGAAGAACTCAACCACATGTTGGATGAGAAAATTAAAATGTGGGCAGCCAGGCCCGCCATTCAGCCCATCAACAACAAACAATTGCAGCAATTGCGCATGACGTATGGATTGCGCTTCCATCCCATCTTCCATATCTACAGACCACACAAAGGACTTGACTTCGCAGCCGAACACGGAACTCCCGTTTACGCAACAGGTGATGGCATAATCAGTATGGCGTACTTTTCTGACACGTTTGGAAATGTAATTTACATTGATCATGAACATCGTTTTGAAACCCGATATGCGCATTTGTCTAAATTCGCTGTTAAAGCCGGTGAACATGTAAAACGAGGTCAGGTAATTGGTTATGTTGGAAGTACAGGCACCTCTGTTTCATCGCATTTACATTATGAAGTTCTTTTCAATGGTCAGCATGTTCATCCCATCAACTTCTTCCAGCGCGATTTGAGTAATAAGGAGTACGAGAAGTTGATTAAACAAGGCAGCGAACACACTGATCCGCTTGATTAGAATTTAAAGTTTGAGTCTTTCAAAATTCTCCCTTTCTTTGCGCCCCTTAAAGTAGACTGCATGCACGCAAATCGTTTCATTTTCATTGTTTTCCTCCTTCTTGTTTTCAACACATCCTTCAGCCAGGTAAAAAAAGATACCCTTACAATTATTGGTGTTGGCGATATTATGATGGGCAGCAACTATCCCAACAATATGTTGCCTGCAAATGATGGAGCATTTCTGCTGAAAGAGGTAGAGCCAGTCTTAAAAGATGCTGATGTTACTTTTGGGAATCTTGAAGGCACTTTATTAAATGATGGAGGAACGGCAAAAACCTGTCGCGATCCAAAAGTGTGTTATGTATTTCGCACACCAGTGGTTTATGTTCAGAATCTTTTGAATGCTGGTTTTGATATGATGAGTCTTGCCAATAATCACGCAGGCGATTTTGGTGAAACGGGCAGAAGAAGTTCGATTAGAACATTAGAAGAAGCAGGTATTAAACATGCCGGTCAGATTACTCATAAGTTTACTGTCTTTGAAAAAGATAGTATTCGCTACGGACTTGTCGCATTCGCACCCAATAGTGGATGTGTAAGCCTGAATGATCTTGATGGTGCAAGAAAACTTGTCCTTCATCTTGATTCCATTGTTGATGTTGTCATCGTTTCCTTTCATGGTGGAGCAGAAGGTGCTCAATATCAAAATGTACCCCGCACAAATGAACTCTTTCACGGAGAAAATCGTGGTGATGTTTATAAATTTTCGCATACTTTAATTGATGCAGGTGCTGATATTGTATTTGGACACGGTCCGCATGTAACGCGTGCCGTTGAAGTGTATAAGGATCGTTTCATTGCGTATAGCATGGGGAATTTTTGCACGTATCGAGGAATTAGTGTGGCAGGTATTAACGGGCTTGCTCCTATCATAAAAGTTTACACAACGAATAATGGCAAGTTTCTTCAGGCAAAAATTACACCTACCTATCAAACTTATGGTTCTGGCGTAAAGATTGATCCTCAAAATCAGGTCATTAAAAAAATTCAGGAGCTTACTAAAAAAGATTTTCCTGAAACAAAAATTCGAATTGCCGAAAATGGTTTAATTACTTATCTTGTTCCGTAACATGGCGTATAAAGAAAAAGAAATCGAAAAACTTTACTTCTCTATCGGAGAAGTTTCAGAAATGTTCAGTGTTGCTCCTTCCCTCATTCGTTTTTGGGAATCTGAGTTTGAAATTATCAAGCCGAAGAAAAATAGAAAGGGCAATCGTCAATTTACTAAAGAAGATATTGACAATGTGCGCACCATTTACCATCTGGTAAAAGAAAAAGGCTTTACATTACAAGGAGCAAAAGAGATGTTGCGCAACGATTCGCAATCGGTGAAAGATAAAATGGAAATGATGGACTCATTGAAGCGTGTTCGTACGTTTATGGTAGAGTTGAGAGATCGGTTATAGTCATTATTTAGTTTAAGGTTTCAAGTTTTAGGTTATTAGATCACGTTGTGTAGTATTTCTTTGGGAGGCATACACACGTAAATACCAGTCCAATTAAGTATTAAAGATTCAATGGATCGTATTTCACTGTTGGCGTTACATTTTATTCCCGGCATTGGTGATTACACCATTCGCCAATTGATAAGTTATTGTGGATCAGCTGAAAAAGTTTTTAAAACACCCAAGGGCAAGCTTCTCAAAATTCCGGGCATTGGTTTGGTAACAGCGGAGTCCATTATAAAAGGAAAACCATTTCAACACGCGGAGAAAGAATTGAAACGAGCAGAAAAGGAAGAAGTCACACTCCTGTTTTATACTGATAAGAATTATCCTTCGCGCTTAAAACAAATTAGTGATGCTCCTTCTCTACTGTACGTAAAAGGAAATATCAATTTTGAGAATTCTAAAACGGTGGCCATTGTTGGCACTCGTAAGTCTACTGACTATGGAAAAAATTGTGTCGAAGAATTAGTAGAAGCATTAGTTCCGCATAATGCATTAATCATCAGCGGACTTGCTTATGGCATCGACATTCAGGCGCATAAGCAAGCATTAAAAAACGAGCTGCCTACATTGGGTGTAATGGGAAGTGGCATGGATATAATCTACCCGGCAGCGCATAAAGAAACATCAAAGAAAATGCTTTCACACGGAGGACTTGTCACTGAAAATCCTTTCGGCACAAAACCCGATGCGCATAACTTCCCGGCACGCAACAGAATTATTGCTGGTCTTGCAGATGCATTGGTTGTAGTGGAGGCTGCTGAAAAAGGTGGGGCGCTCATTACGGCAGAAATTGCCAACAGCTATAACAAAGATGTGTTCGCTTTTCCCGGAAATATTGGTCAGAGTTATTCACATGGCTGCAATAATCTAATCAAATCAAATAAGGCACACCTTCTCACTTCAGTAAAAGATCTGGAATACATTATGAATTGGGATATAGGTACAGAACCAAAAAAGAAAGAAGTATTTGTATTGGATGAATTTGAGCCTGTTGAACAAACGGTCTTAAAACTTCTTTTAGAGAATAGCAACCAACTCATGATTGATGAATTAAGCTGGCGAAGTGGGTTGCCGGTTAGTCAACTGGCTTCGGTTCTATTGGGATTAGAGTTTAAAAATATTGTTTCTACCCTGCCAGGAAAAATATACAAGATCACAAAACCTTAACATTGACCCGTTCTATACCCCATTGGAGTGGATTGACATAAATGATTCTGAATAGAAACCAACCTATTTGCAGAATAAAGAGTCTAACCTTCCGTTACTTTAAAAGGATTTTCCGGATCAAGATGAAGGTCTTATATTGTAACTTATTCCGGTTCATTTCTGTTGAGTATTTGGTGGTTTAATGTGGTTTATGACAAACATCTTTGGAACGCGTTTTTGGGTTAAAAGTGGAATCATGTTGATGGCCATTATGCTGGTTGGTTCGATGGCGTACGCTACTCACCTTCGGGCTGGTAATATCATAGCGACCCGGGATAATTGTAACAGCAGAATATTCACTATTACCATAACGGTTTACACCAACACCAATGGAACTTCTGTTCTTTTTGGCGGAACAAAGTTTGACGAAGGAGACTTATTGGATTTTGGAGATGGCTCAGATCGTATTTTAATTCCGGAGATTGGACCTGGCAAAACACCTCCCGGTTCAACGTATGAAGTTATCGATGCCGTAAGAGGCATTGCAAAGGCAACCTACACAGTTAGTCATAATTACAGTGGTTCAAAATCTTATAAAATCAGTTACCGGGAGCCGAATCGAAATGAAGGCGTGCTGAATATGGATCAGTCGGTTAACACGCCTTTTTATCTGGAAACCTTAATCTTAATTGACCCCTTTCTTGGTTGCGATAATACTCCCAACTTGTTGGTTCCTCCAATTGATCGTGCCTGTTCGGGTGTGGCGTGGTCTCATAACCCAGGTGCTTATGATCCCGATGGCGATAGTCTTTCGTATGCCTTCGTAACTCCTTTTCAAGAAGTGGACGAACCTGTTCTGAATTATAGAGATCCTAACAAAGAGGAGTTCTACACTGATTTTAGTACAGGTAATGAACAGAATACCGGAACACCCTCCTTTAACATTGATCCCATTACCGGAACCATTACCTGGGATGCACCCGGAAAAGTGGGCGAATACAACATCGCTTTTGTAATTATCGAATGGCGAAAATTTCACGGTGTGTGGAAAAAAATGGGGTTTGTTAGACGCGACATGCAAATTGAAGTAGAGGATTGCGACAACGAGAGGCCTGATTTAGAAGTACCGAGGGATACTTGTATTGAAGCAGGATCTCGTCTCAGAGAGTTTATTTTTGGTACAGATCCGGATAATAACAGGGTTAAGATAGAAGCCTTCTCTGAGATTTTTAATTACCCTGCTGCCCAATTCCCTGCAACACGTTCTCCTTTTCCACCAGTATTTCAATCCCTTGATCCTATTACTCATAAAGCGACACTAACATTCGACTGGAACACTACGGAGTGTATCCATGTTAAGGATCAGCCTTATCTAGTAATCTTTAAAATTTCTGATGATCCGGCAAGCAGCGGTCCGAGCCTAGCAACCTTTAAATCCTGGTTTATAACAGTGGTTGGTCCTAAACCCAAGTGGAAACCACCTGTTTTGGATTTAGCAAAGCGCCATACAAAATTAGAGTGGGAACCCTACGCATGCCAGGATGCAGAAAAAATGCAGATATGGAGAAGAGTGGGTGAATTTCCTTTCACTCCTGACAATTGTGAAACGGGTATGCCTGAATTTTTAGGTTATACTCTTATTGCAACAGTGCCCATTAAAAATGGGAATACACCTGTAACAACCTATACCGATACCAACGGAGGAAAAGGCTTGGCTCCAGGCGCAAAATATTGCTATCGACTTGTTGCTGAATTTCCAGCGCCTCGTGGCGGAGAAAGTTATGTATCTGAAGAAGTATGTGTCGATCCGATACTCGCGGATGTACCAGTAATTACAAATGTGTCTGTTGAAAAAACAGACAGAACTAGTGGTGAAATTCGCGTGCGCTGGACAAGACCATTCGAGGCAAGCATAATTCAGTTTCCTCCACCTTATCATTATGACGTTTGGAGGGCAGTTGGTTTTGCCAGAGGCGCAGATTCAGTAAGAGTAAATTCACAAGGCGTTTTTATTAACGATACAACCTTTATTGATAAGGGGCTCAATACGGAAGAGAACGTTTACAATTATAGTATTACCGCACTCACATCCGCCAATATTGAGGTCGGAACTTCAGCAGCAGCTTCTTTAGTAAGACTGGAGACAATATCGAGAGTGAATGAGATTGAATTAAATTGGAGTGCTTTTGTTCCATGGTCGAATCTTATTCCACAACATCCAACCCATGAACTCTATCGGGGTCTCGAAGGCACCGCTGATGAAGATTTTGATCTGGTAGCGAATGTAGATGTAACGGCAAACGGATTTACGTATATTGATCAAGACCTTGAAGATAACCAGGTGTATTGTTACCGTGTAAGAACATTTGGTGGATACGGTAATGATAAAATCGATTCTGTGCTCGTTAATTATTCACAGGTAATCTGTGCGCAAACAGGTGATTCAATTCCTCCGTGCAAACTCCTGCCTCCACTTCGCAGTACTCTTGATTTTATTGATTGCAATGACTACCGATCAAGAATCGATACGCAATGCGATAGAAAAACCTTTAGCAATACTATTTTCTGGAGTAAACCTACAGATGAAGAATGTCGCAGTGATATTAGTGGTTACAATGTCTACGCAGCATCAAAAGTAGGAGATATCAATTTTGTCAAAATTTCAGAAAATCAAAAAGATACATTTTATGTTGATACAAGAAATCTATTATCCTATGCCCAGTGCTACAGGATTGCAGCAGTCGATCGATCTGGTAACATCGGTGAGTTGAGTGAAATACTCTGCATTGATAATTGTCCCTACTATGAATTGCCCAATGTATTCACTCCAAATGGTGATGACGACAACGAAGAATTCAGTGCCTACAACGCAAGAGAATATAACCCCTGTCCAGATGGTGAAGTAGCTTGTGTACCTCTTCAAGTAGCAGAGAAATGCGCCCGGTTTGTTATCAGTGTGAAAGCGCGTTTTTACAATCGATGGGGCAAAGAGGTCTACAGTTATGAAGGGCAAATCTCTGATGAGGTAAAAAATATTTACATTGACTGGAACGGGTTAGACAGCAATGGAAACGAATTGGCCTCTGCAGTTTACTATTATGTTGCTGACGTAACGTTCGACACCGTTGATCCGGCTAAAAAGGTTAAAACCTTTAAAGGATGGGTACACCTGATTCGATAGAGGCTTCTCAAAAAATAATTGTACTGTTTGATGGCGTGTGTAATCTGTGCAATGGTGCTGTGCAGTTTATTATCAAGAGAGATCACGCAAACCGATTTTTGTTTGCTTCACTCCAGTCTGAGTTTGGAAAAAACCAAATGATAAAAGCAGGACTTGATCCGTTATCGCTTCACAGTATTATCGTGATTGACCAGGGACTTGCTTTCGAACGAAGCGATGCTGCTCTGAAAATAGCAAAGCATTTGGATGGTTTCTGGTCATCCCTTTACATATTCCGATTTATTCCCCGAATCATTCGCGATGGCATTTACAATTTAATTGCCCGACATCGTTACACCCTTTTTGGCAAGCAGGATCGCTGTATGATTCCCTCTGCAGAACTGAAAGCCCGATTTGTTGATTCATCAGATTGACTTTACTTTTCAGCCTTCATTAGGCCTCAATCAACTTTTCATTATTTTTGATTTCTAAACGCAGTGATATGAAGGCCTATATTTTTCCAGGACAAGGAGCACAATTTACCGGCATGGGTAAAGATATTTATGAATCCAGTGCAAGCACAAAAGCATTATTTGATCGGGCAAATGATATTCTTGGATTTAAAATTACGGACATCATGTTTACCGGTTCAGCGGACGAGCAAAAGCAAACCAAGGTAACACAACCTGCTATTTTTCTTCACTCTGTTGCGCTTGCCTTATCGAATGAATCGTTTGCTCCGGATATGGTAGCAGGGCATTCACTGGGCGAGTTTTCTGCCCTTGTTGCCAACAAGACACTATCGTTTGAAGATGGATTAATATTGGTTTCGAAAAGAGCAACGGCCATGCAACGCGCTTGCGAAATTAACCCCTCTACGATGGCGGCCATTTTGGGATTAGCTGATAACATCGTAGAAGAAATTTGTGCATCCATTGATGAAGTAGTTGTTGCAGCGAATTATAATTGTCCGGGTCAGCTCGTTATTTCAGGATCGATGAAGGGCATAGAAATAGCATGTGAGAAGATGAAGGCTGCTGGTGCAAAACGTGCATTACCCCTACAGGTAGGAGGCGCATTCCATTCGCCACTGATGCAACCTGCTCGGGAAGAATTAGCCGCAGCTATTGAAAGTACAACGTTTAGTAAACCCACTTGTCCTGTTTACCAAAACGTAAACGCATTACCGGCTACTGATTCTAATACTATTAAACAAAACCTGATTGCCCAACTTACCGCGCCCGTTCGCTGGACGCAATCAGTTCAAAATATGGTGAAAGATGGTGGTAAAACATTTATTGAATGTGGTCCCGGAAAAGTACTACAAGGATTAGTGAAGAAGATTTCGCCTGAAGCAGAGGCAATGAGCTTGTAAAAAAATCAATATATTTTCTTTACGCTCAGCGAATCATTACAGGATTCTAAAAGTTCTGCAATGTTCTTTTTCAAAACAGGGTGTACAACATCCGGGGCAATTTCTGCCAGCGGTATGAGGGTAAATCTTCTACTTGCTAATTGTGGGTGAGGAACATTTAGTCTTTCAGTTTGAATGATTTCATTTCCGATTAGAAGAATATCAATATCGATCAGACGTTCACCCCACTTCTCTTTTCGTTCGCGGCCTAGTTTCACTTCAATATCAAGGATTGTTTCTAGTAATTCAGTTGCACCTAGACTAGTTTCTAACTCAATCACCTGATTGTAAAATTCAGGCTGATCTAATTTACCCCATGCTGCGGTTTGGTATATCGATGATTCTATCTTTATTGAGCCTACCATTTTTTTGATCTCAGTAGCAGCCAATTCGAGATTCATCTTGCGATCACCCAGATTTGTACCCAACAAAAGAAAAATACGGTTGTTCATGTAATTATGGTCACGGTAAACATACTACCTTTTTATTCGGATGGTATTATGTAATTTTGAAACTTAACTAAAGGATATGAATTTTTTCAAGACGTTTTTTGCCGCCTTTCTGGCCATGGTTTTATTTGTTGTTATTGGCTTCTTTCTCTTCATCATACTAATTGCCAGCCTTTCATCGAAAGAGGAAGTGCTGGTAAAAGAAAACTCAGTTTTGCACCTAAAGCTTGACGCCCAAATTACAGAACTTCAGCAGGAGGACCCCTTTGCCGGATTACCCGTTTTTGGCAGCGAAATTCCCAACATCGGTTTGATGCAATTAAAGCAAGCTATTGATCACGCTAAAAGTGATGAAAATATAAAAGGCATTTATCTCGATGTCAGTTATCCTCAAACTGGTTTTTCAACATTGGAAGAAATTCGCCAGTCACTAATCGATTTTAGAAAAAGTGGAAAGTGGGTAGTGGCATACACAGAGGTAATGTCAGAGGGCGCCTATTATCTGGCCTCTGCTGCAGATAAAGTATATCTCAATCCAGAAGGCGAAATGGAATTTAATGGCATGACTATCGAAGTGTCCTTCTTTAAGCGCCTGTTTGATAAGCTGGAGATTAAACCACAAGTATTCCGGGTGGGTGAATTCAAAAGCGCTGTAGAGCCTTTCTTACTTGAGCAGATGAGTGATGCCAATAAACTGCAACTCACTGAGCTCGCCAATTCCATTTACGATTATATGTTGGTTCGCATTTCTGAAGAACGTGGTGTATCGAAAGAAAGACTGGAAGAAATCTCAGATAAAATGTTGGTGCGAAATGCTTCCCTTGCAAAAGAATTTGGACTTATTGATTCCCTCCTATATCAGGATGAATTTGAAACAGAGCTAAAGAACAGACTGAATATTTCAGGATCATCGGATGTTCATTTCATTACCTACGGTAAGTACAGGAAGTCGTATTCAAAATATCAAAGTTCAAAAAATGAGATTGCTGTTATTGTAGCAGAAGGTACTATTATGCCAGGGTCTGGTGATCAATCTGAACAGCTTGTTGGTGCTGATACCTATGTTGAAGAAATTCGGAAAGCGCGTGAAAATAAAAATATTAAAGCCATCATTATCCGGGTGAACTCTCCGGGTGGTGAGTTCCGCTCATCCGATATGATCTGGCGTGAAATTCAACTCGCTAAAAAAGAAAAACCAGTTATCGCTTCAATGTCAGACTACGCAGCATCGGGAGGATATTATCTATCGATGGGATGTGACACGATCGTAGCGCAGCCTCATACCATTACAGGATCGATCGGTATTTTCGGAATGATGTTCGACATGAGTGGTTTTCTTGGAAATAAAATCGGTATCACTTTCGATGAAGTAAAGACGGGCGAGTTTGGAGAAATGTATACTGTGTCCAGACCACTAAATGAAGCCGAACGCAACTACTGGCAAACCAGTTTAAACGAACACTATGAATTGTTTACAGGTAAAGCTGCCGATGGAAGAAATGTTACAAAGGATGAAATAAAGAAAGTAGCTTCAGGAAGAGTGTGGACTGGCGCCCAGGCAACCGAAAGAAAATTAGTAGATGTATTGGGTGGCTTCGATGACGCAGTGAAAATTGCAGCCCAAAAAGCAGGTGTCAGCAGCGATTATAAACTTCGCTTCTATCCTGCACCAAAACCTTTCCTCGAAGAATTCATGTCGAAGCTTCAGGAGAATTCAAAAACCGATGCGCTGAAATCTGAATTAGGTGAGCACTACATTTGGTATCAACAAATACAAAAAATAAAATCATTCCAAGGCGCACAGGCACGTATGCCTTTTGAATTTAACATCCATTAATTAATCAATCAGCAGAAAGATCAATATGACTACGATACGCAACAATTGGACAAGAGCAGAGATTACTGATTTATTCAATCAACCGATTCTCAATCTGATTTATCAGGCAGCATCCGTACATCGTGAATTTCATGACCCGCAAGAAGTACAGGTCTGTACTTTGCTGTCTGTAAAAACAGGTGGTTGCCCTGAGGATTGTTCGTATTGCCCTCAAGCGGCCCGTTATCATACCGATGTAAAGGTGCATAAACTGATGGAGGTAAGTGAGGTGCTACAAAATGCAAGTGAAGCGTTGCAATCTGGAAGCACTCGATTTTGCATGGGCGCTGCGTGGCGTGAAGTGCGAGACAATCGCGATTTTGACAATGTGATTGAAATGGTAAAAGGTGTTAATGCAATGGGCATGGAAGTCTGTTGTACCCTGGGTATGCTTACTCCTGATCAAGCACAAAAGTTAAAAGATGCCGGGCTTTACGCTTACAATCACAACCTGGATACTAGCGCTGAGTTCTATGGTGATGTTATATCAACGCGAACATACAATGATCGACTTGAAACATTGGAAAATGTTAGACAAGCAAAAATATCGGTCTGTTCCGGAGGGATCATTGGTATGGGTGAAAAAGAGGAAGATCGAATTGGAATGCTTCACACATTATCAACCTTAGTAGAACATCCTGAATCAGTTCCTGTAAATGCACTTGTTCCTGTTGAAGGTACGCCACTTGAAGATCAAGAGAAGGTGTCCATTTGGGAGATGGTTCGTATGATTGCTACAGCAAGAATCATTATGCCAAAAGCAATGGTAAGATTGTCTGCTGGCCGCGTTAGAATGAATATGGAAGAACAAGCTCTATGCTTTTTGGCGGGGGCTAATAGCATCTTTGCAGGTGATAAACTCTTAACAACTCCCAATCCAGATCACGTCAAAGATCAACAGATGTTTCAGACTTTGGAGTTGAAACCGCGAAAGGCTTATAAAGAAAAAGAGCTGGAAAGGGCTATTTTATGATGTAAGGTTTTTGTCAGAATTGATACTTTTTGCACTTAAAGTGATACTTTAGGTGAACCTCTTACACACAAACTGAACCTCTAAAGGAAAATCTTAAACCTGTTTTCCATTGTTTATCGGTAATAACTTCGGTCGGGCGACAAAATTTGATCCGAATTAGGACTGGTAACCACCGTTTAAGGCTTAAAATCTAGAATAACAGCCTCTGGCATTGGCAATATTGGTTATCCGCTACAATTACCAAATTTCAAATCCCGCATAAAGGGTTATTGCATTGTCGTATTTTAAAGGTGTTATGCAGCAGTAGCTAAAAAGCAATCTGCGGAAATCCTTTAAAAAATAAGAGACCAAAAGCCAATAGAATAGTATCAACAAAGTGACACAATCTATTGACTTGAATATCTTTTGGTGAGTTAAGCTTAGAGCTTATCCTCTAATGCAAAACCACCGATTGGGGCCTCGTCAGCAGCTTTATTAGAAAGTTCTGACTTCGGTGAAGTTGTCGCTCTTTTTGCTGATGCAAACGTGAATGATAATGTAGCAACTGCTGAAATGGCGATCAAGATTATAATTTTGGTTTTCATTTGATTCATTAGTTTAATGTAGACTAAGACTATTAAGACTACTGTAATAACTATTTATTTTTTGACCGGCTCCATGCCTTCTCCTCCGCCATTTAATTCAGTGCTAGGAGCTACTTCTTCTTCTGTACAAGCAGTGAAAGACATAGCACAAACAATAAGAAGCAATAGAGTGTAGATGAATTTTTTCATAGTTTATTGGGGTTTAAATTTTTAAATATGTTTTCGACTCTTAAATTGTAGACCAAAGTTGCTTGATCTGATTTGGAATTACTGTTCATTAAAATTTGGAAAATCACCTGTGTACCAAAACTTTTTAAACTTTTCGAAGACACTCTCTTTTATTGCAACGCTTTGTCTCATCCTCCCAATAGCTTGTTTCTCACAAGACCAAAAGAGTATTGATTCACTCACTACGTTATTGCCTACTAAGTCTGGTGCAGAAAGGTTCGAAATACTGTTCGAGCTTTCCAGGAATTTAGTAAATACAAATAATGAGCTTGCCTATCAGTATGCCCAGGAAGCTAATGCTATTGGAAAAAGCAATGCAGATACATTGATGATTGTAAAATCCGGAAGATTATCTGGTATTATACTGAGAAGGCTTGGTCGTCAAAATGAAGCTCTCAAAGTATTTGAAGAAATGTTACCGATAGCAAAACGACATCAGTTCAAAGATGAATTGAAATCAATTCTAAATGGGCTGGCCCTTACCAATACCTTTCTTGCCAATTATGACAAAGCGCTGGAGTATAATTTTGAGTCATTAGTACTACGAGAAAGAGACGGTCAGTTAGATGAGATCTTAATTGCCTTAAACAATATTGGACTTGTTTACTTTAAGCTCAGAAATTATGATAACGCATTGAAGTATTATCTTAAAGCATATGAAGCGGAGAAAGCTTCAAACGAAAAATATGACCTGGATCGATTGCTGATTAATATTGGACTCTGCTATAGTCACTTAAACAATTTCGGAGAAGCTCAAAAATTTTTTAAAGAAGGTCTCGCTAGTTGCCAAAGTGAATGTAGTCCTCAGATAATCAAAGAGGGGAAGTTCGGGATGGGTATTGCGTATTTTGAACAACGTGATTTTGAAAATGCAAAAAAAAGTTTTTTAGAATCATTAGCTATCGCAATCAAACTTAATGATGAAAGATGGCAAGCAGAAAATCTTGTATACCTGGCTCAAATTAACATTAATGCAAAAGATTTTGATGAGGCAAAGACAAACCTTGCGGAGGCTGAAAACAAAGCCAAACCTGGGGGTTATTCTCAATTGCTTATTGATATCTATCGTCAATATTCTATGGTGTATAATACAACAGGAGAATTTGAGAAGGCTTCTTATTTTCAACAGCGCTACATTCAACTGAAAGACAGTTTAATTAGTGAAGAATTGGTTAAGAATATCGCCACCGTGCAAACTAAATACGAAGAGCGTGAAAATATTGCCACGATAAAATCCAAACAAGTTATCATTGATCAACAACGTGATTTAAATGTGGCCATTGCCGTCATATCTTTCCTGGCCGGATTGTTAATTTTAGTTTTACAACGTGGCAACCGAAATATCAAACGAGTTAACGCTAAACTGTCAGAAGCAAAGGAGATTATTCAACATCAAAATGAAGCACTTGGAAATAAAAACAAGGAACTAGATATTGAAGTTGAACGCAAAACAGAAGATTTGGCACGCGCCAATCAATCACTCCAACAAGTTAATGCCGAACTTGATAATTTTATTTATAAAACATCCCATGATATCCGCGGGCCTTTGGCAAGTTTAAAAGGAATGTGTAATGTGGCCTTACTTGATGTGAAAGATCCTTTAGCCCTTAGCTACCTCAGCAAATTAGATATAACCGCTGAACGACTCAACTCAATTTTAACTCGATTAGTCATTATCAATCAAATCAACAACTCAAAATTAAGTATTGAGAAAATTGAATTTGAAAATATTGTGAATGATGTGATGCTCCTTGAAAAGAAAAAAGGACTTCCATCAGATCTCTCCATAATAAAAAGCATAGGTCCGAACACGCAAATTCATTCTGACCGTGAGTTGGTAAGAATTGTACTAGAGAACCTCATTGATAATGCGATCAAATTCTATAATGACTCATCACGCGTAGAGTCATTCGTCAATATTATTATTGTGCTGATGGATGATGGCTTTGTAAAAGTTCGAATCATCGATAATGGTATCGGAATAAGTGAATCCAGTCCAGGAAAATTGTTCCAAATGTTCTCGCGTGCTTCCGAGCGATCAGAGACTGGGGGCATTGGTTTATACATTACAAAAATTGCTACGGAGAAATTAGGTGGTAAGGTAGGCTTACTTACTACGCCTGAAGGCTATACTGAGTTCTATGCAATTTTCCCTACCTATCCTTAGGTCTGAAAATATTTAATGCCTCAGCATTTCCTTCGATTTTTTTAGCATCAATTCTATTCCCATCTTTGCAGGCTCTAATGTCGAGGATTTAGTTCCATATGAAAGATTTTAAACGCTATACCATTACTGCCGCTCTCCCCTATGCCAATGGTCCATTGCATATAGGGCATATTGCTGGCGCCTACTTACCTGCCGATACCTATGTTCGTTACCTGCGTTTGTCTGGTAAAGATGTTGCTTTCATCTGCGGATCAGATGAACATGGAGTTGCCATTACCCTCGGTGCCAAGAAAGAAGGTGTATCACCGCAAGCATTTGTAGATAAATACCACAACATGATGAAACAAGCTTTCATTGACTTTGGTATTTCATTCGATATCTATTCGCGCACATCAAACAAGATACATCACAAAACTGCTCAGGACTTTTTTACAGTAATTAATGATCAGGGATTATTAACGGAAGAAACATCGGATCAATACTATGATGAACAGGAAAACATTTTCCTAGCCGATCGATACATTGTTGGTACATGTCCCAACTGTGGGCACACCAATGCCTATGGTGATCAGTGCGAGAAATGTGGAACGAGTTTAAGTCCGAAACAATTGATCAATCCCAGATCAACGGTATCAGGAAACTCACCTGTTCTGAAACCAACCAAGCATTGGTATTTCCCGCTTGATAAATTTGAGAAGTGGCTCAACGAATGGCTGATTGAAGGTCATCAAAGTGATTGGAAAACGAATGTTTATGGACAATGTAAATCGTGGATCGTTCAAGGTCTTCAACCCAGATCAATCACAAGAGATTTAGATTGGGGGATTCCAGTACCACTGCCTGATGCAAAAGGTAAAGTGCTTTACGTTTGGTTCGATGCTCCTATCGGATACATATCGGCAACCAAAGAACTCCGTCCAAACGATTGGGAGAAATATTGGAAAGATCCTGAAACCCGTCTCATTCATTTTATAGGCAAAGACAATATTGTATTTCATTGCATCATCTTCCCGGCTATGTTAAAAGCAGCAGGTGATTTTATTCTTCCGGATAATGTACCAGCGAACGAGTTTTTAAATCTTGAAGGTGATAAGATTTCTACTTCACGAAATCATGCTGTTTGGTTGCACGAATATCTTCTTGATTTTCCTGGAAGACGAGATGAGTTGCGATACGTATTAAACTCAATCGCCCCTGAAACAAAAGATGCTGACTTCACCTGGAAGGATTACCAGCAAAAGGTAAACAGCGAGTTGGTTTCTATCTTAGGTAATTTTGTAAACCGTGTAATGGTGTTGACATGGAAATACTTTGATGGCAAAGTCCCATCTGAACATGAACTTCCAGGCACAGACGATCGAAGAAAGAAAATACTGGCGGTTTACACTCAAAGTCATAATGATCTTGAAGCGGCTGTTAAGGAAATGATTTCTTGTTTGAAAACTTTCCGTTTCCGTGAAGCTCAATTTCAAATGATGATCATGGCACGAATTGGTAATAAATTCCTTGCCGAAACGGAACCTTGGAAGTTAGCAAAAGAAGATATGGAGGCAGTGGGTTGCATTTTGAATTATGCATTAACCATTGTTGGAAATATTGGTATTGCCTGCGAACCTTTCTTACCCGATACATCCATCAGCATTAAGAGACAACTCAATAGTGGTTCCTTTGAGTCTACATGGAGCAAGTTCTGGACCAATGAAAGTTTGATTAATGCCGTTCCTCAACATCATCAATTGGGAACTGCTGAATTGCTTTTCAAAAATGTTGAAGATGTTGATATTGAGAAACAAGTTGAACGTCTTAAAAAACAAAAGCCGCAGGCATTACCTGTTGCTGATAAACCAGTGGCACCATTGAAATCAGAAATTACCTATGATGATTTCGCTAAACTTGATATTCGCATTGGTAAGGTATTGACTGCGGAAAAAATGGAGAAGTCGAACAAGCTTCTCAAACTTACAGTGGATACCGGTATCGACAAGAGAACTATCTTAAGTGGCATTGCTCAACACTTCTCTCCGGAGGAGATGGTTGGCAAACAAGTAACGCTCCTGGTTAACCTTGCTCCTAGAAAGATGATGGGCATCGAATCGCAAGGTATGATCCTGATGGCTGAAGATGCTGATGGAAAATTGAGATTGCTTCAACCTAATGAAGTGGTTAATCCAGGCTCGGTAGTAAGCTAAGAATCATGGCCACAGATTTACAGACCGAATCAGTGAATCTGTGGCTATAATATAATCAGTCATTAAACTGATTCATCGTTCGATCGATTCCTTGTGTGCAAAAGCTGAGTATCATTTCATTTGCTTTGTTGATTATTGGTGGAATCGCTTTGAACTCATCTTGCGAAAAATTCTCTAATACAAAATCAACTTGTTGTCCTTTTCCAAAAGCACTACCTATACCAAAACGGAGTCTGGAATATTCCTGCCCGCCTAGTATCAGTTCAATGTTCTTTAATCCGTTATGTCCCGCTGCACTTCCTTTTGGTTTCATTCTTAAACTACCAAAAGGTAACGCCAGATCATCTACAATAACCAGCAGGTTTTCCTTTGGCACCTTCAATTCTTGAAGCCAATAGCTAATCGACTTTCCACTTAAGTTCATAAACGTGGTGGGCTTAATGAGATGAATGGTTCTGCCTTTAAACTTAAACTCTGCTTTTTCAGCCAACCGGTCTATTCCAAACGAACACTTTTGCTGATCGGCCAGTTGGTCGAGCACCAAAAAGCCAATGTTATGTCGAGTGAGTTCATACTGTGCACCGATGTTGCCTAAGCCGGCAATGAGATATTTCATTTGATCCAATTATTCGTTGATATACTATTTCAATGTTTTAACATTCAAGCAAAGGTAAGAAACAGGATTTTTCCTTACGACAAAAGAAGTAACGACCCGAAACTTTATAGTTTAAAATCTCAATCCAACTTTAAGCATACTATTTTCAAAGCTTATTTTCATCACCCAACTTAATCCGATATATTCGCGAACCAAACCTAACCTACCATTACTACAGTATGAATTTCCAACCTACTGATGCCAATGATTTGCGCAAACGAGAACTAGAATTGAGACTACTTATCCGCCAAATGAAACTTGATCAACTCCACACCAGCAGTGTTTACCATCGGCTGGAGAATGAATTGGAGCATGTCAAGAACAGACTTGCACTAGCTGGAGAAGATAAACAAAAATAAAATTAACCATGCGCGTAGTAGGCGAAATACCGCACCCTGATTGCAAGATCACACTCTTCGCGTGGAATAATCGCTACCTCGTTAAACTTGAACAAGGTTATCTAGAGCAAACCTTCAAAATTGATCAGTTCGATGTTACCTCCGATGCTGATCTCCTAACCATAGTCGATGCTGCCTTTATTGACAAAGCCCTGCACCGATTTGCGGAAATGGCACAGAGTTGGGCAAGCGCCATTCAAAAAGTCTAAAATCACAGACAACATCCTTCCGTGATCTAAATTGTATTATTTTGCGTACCCGATGGAAGTCGTAGAGAAGAAAAATAAGAATCGAAAATATAAGCCCATTCTGGATGGGATACCCGATTGGCCGGTATATCAACTCAGTAAGAACCGAAAGGAATTTATTGAGGAGGTAGCCCAAAAATCGTTTGATCGCATTAAACAAGTGCGCCCTACCACCAAGCATGTTATTGAAGAATTAGAAGCCACTGTTTATCGTGAACAACAACGCATGAAGCGAAATCGCTGGCGTGTTGATCCAGCTGACGAGCCTCGATTCTGGGGCAACATAAAAGAAGAATTACTTTCATTTGCATCGAAGACTCCTGAAGAAGCAGAGGCAAAGTCAGATGAAATTCTATTGCGCATTACGACTCGCTACGCAAGTGAAATTGCGGGCGACTTTAAAGCGAGCTCTTATAAAATTACCCGAGAGGTAATCAAGTTTTGGTTTGGCCGTTTGTTGAATGGCGCACGGGTAAAAAAGTTTGGAGCATTCTTTCGCAGTAAATATACCTTACGGGATAAGATTCAAATTGTAGGTAAGGCAAAACAACTGCGTTCCCTTGCTACGCATGGAACAGTAGTGATGGTGCCTACACATTTCAGTAACCTGGATTCGATATTAATCGGTTGGATAATACATTCATTGGGCCTGCCTGCATTCATTTACGGTGCCGGCTTAAATCTGTTTAACATAAAGATCCTGGCTTACTTCATGACAAGCCTTGGAGCGTTTAAAGTAGACCGTAGAAAGAAAAATGTGCCCTACCTTGAAACGCTTAAACTCTATTCCACTTTAGCAATTCAAAAGGGCGCCCACAGTATTTTTTTCCCAGGAGGAACGCGCTCACGATCAGGAATGATTGAAACCCAGCTTAAACTCGGTTTACTAAGTTCTGCCATTGAAGCTCAACGCAATCTTTATTTAGAAACTCCCGCTGGGGAAGAAGTGAGAAAGATCTTCATTGTACCCGTTACCTTAAACTACCATTTCGTTTTAGAAGCCCCCGATTTAATTGACGAATACCTATCCTCCAAAGGACAATCGCGATATTTACCTGAAGAGGACAAGTACGGAAGCTGGCAATTACTTCAATTCCTTTTCAAGTTCTTTACTAAAGGTTCAAACATTTCGGTCTCCATTGGTCAGGGTCTTGACATCATGGGTAATTATGTTGATGATGACGGAAAGAGTCTCGATGCTCAAGGCAGAATCATTGATACAAAAGATTACTTCACCACCGATCATAAATTAACAATCGACAAACAGCGCGAAGATGAATACACGCGGATGTTGAGCCATAAGATTGTAAAGGAATATCATCGTATCAACCGGGTATTTGCCAGTCATCTTGTAGCTTTCGTTGCGTTTGAAATGTGGCAGCAAAAATACCCCAAGCTTGATCTTTTCGAATTGCTGCGATTACCGGAGGAAGATCAGGAACTACCTTATGAAGAATTCAGAGCCGCCTGTAAGCGCGTTCGCAAACACATCTATCAACTGAAGGAAGAAAACAAAGTATATCACGCCACACACTTAAAAGGAAAAATCGATCTGGTAATCCGACATGGATTAGAGAATGTGGGTATCTTCCATCTAAAGCGACCGTTGCTCCTCAACAAAGAAGGTAACATCATTACCAAAGACTTCAACACACTTTACTATTACCATAACCGACTGGCTGGCTATGACCTCGAAAAGTTTATCTAATGATAAACCGATCGGAGTGATCGGGGCCGGAAATTTCGGAACGGTGGTGGCCAATATGTTGGCATTGAACAGTAAGGTCCTGTTATATGCCCGCGATGAAAAAGTGGTTAGCAAAATTCAGCATCAAAAAGAAAATCGTGGACATGTTATTCATACTAATGTTACGCCAACAAACGACCTGGCTCACTTAGCTCAAACATGCGATGTCATTTTTCCGATGGTGCCTTCAGCCCATTTTCGTGACATGATGAAGAAGTTATCGCCACACCTTCACCCCTATCATATTCTTATTCACGGCACAAAAGGTTTTGATATTAGATTACCTGAAGGGCAGACTCTCGATACTGTGAAGAAGTTAAATCGCAGTCAGGTGAAGACGATGAGCGAGGTTATTCTGGAAGAGAGTGTAGTTGTACGTGTGGGATGTTTAGCAGGCCCTAACCTGGCAAGAGAACTAGCAGCAGGACAACCAGGTGCAACAGTAATTGCCAGTCACTTCAATGAAGTAATCAATCTGGGTACACGTTTATTACGCAATGATAATTTTCAAGTATACGGCAACTCCGATTTAGTAGGTGTTGAGCTGGCAGGCGTTCTTAAAAACGTAATTGCTATTGCAGCCGGTGCGCTTAGTGGATTGGGCTATGGTGAAAACGCCAAAGGATTATTAGTGAGTAGAGGCTTGGTTGAAATGGTCTATCTCGGTCGTGCGTTAGGAGGAAATACAACTGCATTCTTGGGTATTGCTGGCATTGGTGATTTGGTAACAACATGTAATAGTTCTCTAAGTAGAAATTTTAATGTCGGTTACAGGCTAGCGCAAGGAGAAAAGTTAGACGCCATTCTCGCAAGCACTGATGAAATCGCGGAAGGTATAAATACTGTTCAAATTGTAAAGAAGTGCGCTGATTATTATAAAGTACGCGCGCCAATCACAAGCACATTACATCAAATACTCTTTGAAGATCTTACTGTGAAACAAGCATTGCAATACTTAATGCGATATCCATTGAATGTGGATATTGATTTTATGTAAGATTTAAATAGCCCTTCTGATTTTCTCGGCAACTTCCATAATCTCTTCCTTCGAAGGATTTAATTTCGGACGAGTAAAATTAATATCACCAACGGTTTGCATCGGCACAAGATGAACATGTGCATGTGGAACTTCTAAACCAATTACAGCAATACCTATTCTTTTGCAAGGAACCTCTTTCTTTATAGCGTGCGCTACTTTCTTTGCAAATACATATAGTCCTGCAAGGGTTTCATCATCTAAATCAAAAATATAATCTACTTCTTGTTTAGGAACTACTAATGCGTGACCAATCACTAATGGATTAATGTCAAGGAAGGCAATGTATTTATCATCTTCCGCAACAATGTGTCCCGGAATTTCGCGATTGATTATTTTAGTGAAGATAGAAGCCATACAAGCGTAATAATTTTAAACAGCAATGTTCACAACCTCAAACTCCATATCGCCAGCGGGGGTTTTAATTACTACAATCTCACCCTTCTTCTTGCCCAACAATCCTTTTCCTATTGGTGAGACAGTGGAAATCTTTCCTGCTTTTAAATCTGCTTCCTCCTCAGAAACTAACATATACGTTACAGAGGCACCGTTCTTTTTATTCTTGATTGTTACTTTAGAAAGTATAGAGACTTTAGAAACATCAATGTTATTCTCATCCAATAAACGAGCACCACTTAATAGATTTTCGAGTTGTGCGATCTTTGCCTCAAGGTGTCCTTGTGCATCTTTTGCTGCGTCATACTCTGCATTCTCGCTTAGGTCACCTTTGTCGCGGGCTTCTGCAATTTGATATGCTATGCTGCTACGACCTTTCGTCTTTAACTCAGAAAGTTCTTTCGTTAATTTATCAAGGCCTTCTTTTGTATAGTATGAAATCTTTTTACTCATATTCAATCAACTAATCGTGTTCTTTTTTTTAGCCCATTTACCCGAAAGGATAAAAAGAAAAACAACGGCCTCGTATCCGAGACCGTTGCCTGTTGCAAAGGTAATACATTATTGTTCCACCGCAAAAATCAAACTCCTACCAGTTCCGGGAGGTTGGTTTTGATCTGCTCTAAAATCTCATCATCAAATTGTGCCAAGTAAAGGGTTTTAACTTTGGAAAGTTGTTCAACCGTTAATCCTTTTGCACCTCGAAGGTCAGCTTTATACAAACTGGCATTTTCAAAATCAGCACCCATTACATAACAATTGCGAAGATTGGCTTCCATTAAAAAAGCATTGCTAAAATTCGCTTTAATCAGGAATGCATTTTCAAATTGAGCCTTAATCAAAAATGAATCTTTGAAATTTGCTCCACTGGCATATGCACCTTTCAGAATCGCCTGATTCAAATTCGAGTTTTCGAAATTGGTTTGATTCAATCTGGCATTCTCTAAATTCGATTCGATCAAATACGATTGTGTGATGTTCGCGCTATTCATATTTGATCCTGAAAGGTTTGCGTAGTTCAAGTTCGTTCGCGGCAAATAACAGTTCACCAGATTGATCTCATGAATCTTATGACGATTTAAACGTTTAATATTACCGACAGTACGAAAGGCTGCTTCTTCCGATTCCCACAAACGAAAGTCATCAATCTCATCTTTATAGGTACGTATTCGTTGTTTAATCTCTCCATTTTGATTCAACCAAAAAATAAGGATACCAATAACCGCGATATCGAAAATCATTCCGTGTGCTTCAGCTAAAACCTGCTGAATAAACGAATCGAAATCGCGCATATAATAACGCATGCTCAATGCCAGCACAAGAATCGTTACCAGAACCAGAACAATGGTTGATGTAAGTAATGGTCGCTCGATGATCGAGTTGAAAAGCTCACCTAATTTCTTTGCTCGCTTTTTAAAATAACTCATGCGTACAGGTAGTTGTCGATCGGAAATTAGTAATTAAAATCAGTTTACACCAATTGTAGTGCATTGATTTTATGAACCAAAGCTACATTAATTTTAATGTGTGATTCAAACGTCCAACCTGCAATGTGGGGGGTAAACAGTACATTGGTCTTTTTGCGCATGGAATTAAATGCGCTCGCCTGAATTGGCGTTAAGGTACTTAATTTTTCATTTTCTAAAACATCCAACGCAGCCCCTCGAACGTAACCTTCGTCTAACGCACGCGCAATATCAGATAGCGAAACTATTTCCCCTCGTGCTGTATTTATCAGTATTATTTTCCTTTTGAACTGCTTAAGGTATTCGGCATTGATTAACTCCTTTGTTTCGGATGTTAATGGAATATGCAGGCTAAGTATATCCGTTTCACTGAACAACGTTGGCATGTCAACCTCTTTACAAAAAGCATCTGAAAAAGATGTTTTATACTTATCATACGCCAAAACAGTACATCCAAAACCACTGAGTCGTTTAGCGAAAGCCTGGCCCATGTTTCCATATCCTATAATACCAATGGTCTTTCCCATCAGTTCTTCTCCCCTATTACCTTCACGATTCCAAATCAATTGCTTTACCTCACTATCTGCTTTCGGAATATTTCGAAGTAAGCTCAACAACATGCCAACGGCATGCTCTCCAACAGCGTCTCTATTTCCTTCTGATGCATGTAAAACATGAATTCCTTTTTGTGATAGGTATTCGAGATCCAGATTATCCAGCCCTGCACCGGCTCTGCCAATAAATTTTATTGTAGGATTTAGCCCAAGAAGATCACGATCAATCGGTGTTTTGCTTCGAACAATAATCCCTCCATATTGAGCATGAATTGCTTTTATTTCTTCGCGTGTAATCTTGGGTTGGTAATCTGCTTCCCATCCAATTTCATTCAGCATCGAAAAAAGACTTTCGTGCATCGGATCGATCACTAAGCATTTTTTATTTGCCATTACAAAATCAAATGAATGGTGAAGAAGTAAATCGTTAAGCCAAGCAAATCATTTGTTGTCGTGATGAACGGACCCGCGGCTAATGCCGGATTGTAACCGAATCGGCTCAAGATAAGAGGTGTTATCGTTCCAATAAAAGATGCGAATACCACCACACTAAAAAGCGCCAACGCCACTACCATCGACAAACGGTATTCGCCAAAGAGTAAAATATTTGCTCCCAATACAATTGCTGCTAGAAAAAAACCATTTAAGAGTGCCACCGAAAATACTTTTGAAAGACGTTTCCACAGACCATCATCTACAAAGTCGGAGTTTGCTAAACTTTGCACGATAAGGGAGGACGATTGGATGCCTACGTTACCGCCTGTTGCCTGAATAAGCGGAGTAAAAAAAGCAATGGCCGTAACACGTGCCAACTCGCCTTCAAACAACCCCATGAATTTTGCATTCATCAAACCACCTGCTACACCAATTAAAAGCCACGGCAAACGCGCTCGCGTGTTTTTCCAGACACTATCATCTTCTTCAACGTCTTCACTGATACCGGCCATGATCTGACGTTCTTCTTCAGCCTGCTCGGTAATAACGTCTACCACGTCATCAATAGTAATGCGACCTACTAACTGTCCTTGTACATTGACAACGGGAACAGATTCAAGATCGTATTTCTTCATGATCTCAGCGACTTCACTGTCTTCCATGTACGTCTCTACTGCTACGATATCTTCTTCATAAATATCAGCAACCAGTTTTTTCGCATCGGATATAATCAAATCTTGAAGAGCTACTTTACCGACCAACTTTTCATTGGCATCCACTACATAAACCGCATAGAATTTTGATACATTTTCGGCCTGCTTTCTAATCTCATCAACACACTGAACAACCGTCCAGTTAATGTAGGCCTTGATCAATTCTTTGGCCATCAAACCACCCGCTACGTTTTCTTCGTAACGCAATAGCTCAGTTACCTGACCCTTTAATTCTGGCTCAAGATTAGCAAGCACCTCCTCACGTTCCTTAATGGGAAGCTCATTTAAAATATCGGCAGTATCATCAGAAGCTAGCTGATTAAGGAAGTTGGTGATCTCTGATGGAGGGTATACTTTGAGAAAATTCTTGCGAGTTTCAGGATCGAGATCGCTGATAATCTCGGCCTGCATTTCAATGGTGAGAAAATCCATTACATATTTGGACTCCTCCGCATTGAACTCATACAGCAACGCTGTTATATCGGCAGCTTTAACATCTTCGAGCGATTTTAAAATAAAATCACGGTCGCGTTCATCCAGCGCTTGCTGAAAACGGTCACGAAATTCTTTCGTCAAATCAAACTCAAATTGTTCTTGCTCCTTCACGTGATTGCTCGATTAATTTAGTGAGTTGAACAAACGCTTCTACATTCAATTGTTCAGCACGCTTATTGAAAATTTCAAGTGCCGAAATTTCGGCTGGCAAATTTAAATTTTTTAGTGCGTTACGCAAGGTCTTTCTCCTCATATTGAAGCCTTGTTTTACTACTTGAACAAACAGTACCTCATCACAATCTAATCGCTCTACATTATTTCGCTCCAATCGAATCACAGCCGACATCACATTCGGTGGCGGTATAAAAACTCCGGGTGAAACCTTGAATAAAACCTCGATGTTATAATACGCTTGCAAAATAACACTCAGAATACCGTAAGTCTTATTTCCTTCTTTCGAAGCCATTCGCTCGGCCACTTCTTTTTGCAACATGCAAACTACCTGATCGACCTGATGTCGATTGCTTAATACCTTAAAGAATATCTGTGAAGAAATGTTGTATGGAAAATTGCCAATGATGGAGACCTTTGATGGAAGTACTTTCGTCATATCCATCTCCATAAAATCACCTTCGATCAATTTATCACCTGTTAAGGCTGGATAATGTTGTTTTAAGTAAGCCACTGAATCGCGATCAATCTCCACAACCTGCAAATCAACATTATCCATTTTCAATAAATATGCAGTGAGCACGCCCATGCCAGGACCAATTTCTAAAACTGAAGTCCGGCCTGCTCCTAACTTCAATGCCTCCACTATTTTATTCGCGATGTGTTGATCGTGAAGGAAATGTTGGCCCAGCGATTTCTTTGGTCGTACCTGATCTTTTTTAACTACCCGCATAAGCACCAAAAGTACGAAGTACAACCTCAAGGCACGAATATTAAAATCAGGTTTAGCACTGGAGTCCGAAAATCACTTTTGTACCGCGCCCTTAATTTTACTAAATCGCAAGGATATAGATTTGTTAACATGAGCCCAACACAAAAACCACGCATTGGAATAACGCTAGGAGACCTGAACGGAATTGGTCCGGAAGTCGTGATCAAAGCACTAGCCGACAACCGATTGCTAAACCTTATCACGCCTGTGATTTATGGTTCAGGTAAGGTAATATCCCATTATAAGAAGTTGTTGAATATCGAAGAGTTTAATTATACACAAGTTCGTAACAAAGGACAGTTCGCCCCGAAGAGCATCAACGTAGTGAATTGTATTGAAGACAACCTGGAGGTAAACCCAGGCAAGGCTTCAAAAGAAACAGGCAAGGCTTCTTTGACTATGCTAAAGCAAGCCTGCGAAGATATGAAGGAGGGATTTTTGGATGCATTAGTAACAGCACCTATCGATAAACTCTCAATACACAGCGATGCTTTCCCCTTTAAAGGTCACACCGAATTTTTGACTGAATATTTTGGCGCTAGCGACAGTGTCATGTTTATGGTAAGTGAAACGCTTCGTGTCGGATTGGTGACAGAACACATCTCTTTGAAAGATGTCGTTTCGTCTGTTACAAAAGAAAGAATAGAATCGAAGGTGAAAATAATGGAGCAGTCTCTTCGAAAGGATTTTGGTATCAGCAAACCAAAGATCGCAATTCTCGGCCTTAACCCTCATGCGGGTGATGGTGGACTGATCGGTTCTGAAGAAGAGCAAATCATTAAACCACTGGTTCTTGAGTATAAAAACAGGGGTAAGCTGGTTTACGGTCCTTTCCCTGCCGATGGATTTTTTGCAGCCGGAAGCCACACAAAATACGATGGGATACTGGCGATGTATCACGATCAGGGTTTAGTGGCTTTTAAATCATTGGCATTTGAAAGTGGGGTGAACTTTACTGCTGGTTTATCGATTATCCGTACATCACCAGATCACGGAACGGCTTATGCTATTGCTGGAAAGAACCAGGCTCATGAAAGTTCTATGCGGGAAGCCATCTACCGGGCTGCAGCAATTTATAAGAACCGTATGGAGCCATCTATAGAAAATAAGCCAGCTTAAGTAGTTCTATTTGACCATTCAACCGTGATATATACCTGTTTTTCTATTATTACTTATATTTGATTTTAAAGTTTTAGTTGAGATGGATATAGTTACCAAAAAGCAATTGAACATACTTATTCAACTGGCAGAGGCCGACAAACACTTTGCGAAAATTGAAAGAGACCTGATTTACAAAATTGCCCGCGATAGACACTTTTCAGAAGAAACTGTAGCCGACCTTATTCGGAACCCTGAACCTATTGATTCACTTGGGGCGCTTTCAGCTGACCAAAAGTTTGAATACCTAATGTCTTGCATCGAATTGATTTTTGTTGACCAAAATGTGTTCGAAAGTGAGATAATCTTTAGTAAAAACATCGCTATTAAGCTTGGATTCAAGAAAGGCATCATCGATTACTTCATTGAACACTTCGGAAAAAAGACCCCACAGGAGTTCAAAGACGTGGCATTGACTGAATTCGCATAGGCATTTTTACACCTTTCTTTTTACTTTCTGATTAATTATCCTAATTTTGCCGACTAATTTTTAATACCCACTGGGTTTACTTTGGGGGCTTTTGGAGTTAATATTGTTGGCCTGAGCAACTCGATTCACCACTTCGAATTTGAATGTGGGGAGTCTTTTTTCAGCAAATTTGGAAATGACCTGGTTTCAGAAGGTGATTTCAAAGTCAACGTTGAGCTCAATAAGCATGAAACGTTCATTGAGGCCGAATTTAACATCACGGGAGTAGCCCGGTTGGTGTGCGACAGGAGTTTAGAACCTTTTGATCATCCGATTAAAACGATCAACAAAATCGTTTTTAAATACAGTGATCGGGATGAAGAACTAAGTGATGAGATTGTACTCATCCACCGCGAGACAGCAATACTTGAATTAGGACATTTCTTTTTCGAGTTCATTGCACTGGCGATGCCCCTGAAACGGCTTCATCCGAAGTTTAAAGATGAAGAAAACGAAGATGACGATACTGAGGTACGGCTTGTTTACTCAACCGGACCAACAGAAGAAGAAGAAAAAACGAGCGAAGAAGAAATTGATCCTCGCTGGAATATTTTGAAGAATTTAAATAAACTGAATTAGACTATGCCGAATCCTAAACGCAAAACCTCGAAAACCCGCAGGGATAAAAGAAGAACACATTACAAAGCTTTTGCAAAAGAACTTGCTGTGTGCCCTACAACCGGAGAACATCACCTTCCGCACCGCGCTTTCTGGCTCGAAGGAAAACTTTACTTTAATGGTAAAGTAGTGATGGAGAAAGAAGTTCTGGCTTAATTCCATGATTTTGCTTTTTCTTGAACCTTCACATATTGCTTGCAGTATTAAAGCTGCTTGTGCCGGAAGACTCAAGATTAGTTTATCTTAGAATATCTAAAACACAATGCTCGATGGCTTCATCGGGCTTTTTTCATTTTATAAGGTTGCTGAAATTAACCAACACACAGGCGAATTAAAACACCACAATGACAAAAACCAGGGCAGCGATTACAGGAGTAGGCGGATATGTTCCGGATTATATCCTTACCAATAAGGAACTTGAAACCATGGTGGAGACCTCTGATGAGTGGATAACCTCCCGAACTGGTATTAAGGAACGCAGAATTCTGAAAGGAGAAAATCAAGGCGTTTCTGTACTGGGTATTGAAGCAGTAAAAGACTTATTGGCTAAAACCAAAGTTGACCCAAAAGAAATTGACTTAATCATTTTTGCTACGGTTACAGCCGACATGACTTTCCCGGCAACAGCAAACATTGTGGCTACTGCTGTTGGCGCAACAAACGCATTTAGCTACGATATGAGTGCTGCGTGCTCAGGCTTCCTTTACGGATTGACTACTGGCGCTAGCTTCATTGAGTCGGGCATGTACAAGAAAGTAATTGTTATTGGTGGTGATAAGATGTCGGCCATTTTGGATTATACCGATCGCACTACGTGTATCATTTTTGGTGATGGTGCTGGTTGCGTTTTATTAGAACCAACAACAGAAGACGTTGGAGTGATGGATTCGATATTAAAAAGTGATGGAAGTGGTGAAGCCTACCTTCACATGAAAGCCGGAGGAAGCCGTATGCCTGCTTCGCATAGCACAATAGATTCGCGTCAGCATTTTGTATATCAGGAAGGATCAGCAGTATTTAAATTTGCTGTTACGAATATGGCAGATGTATCTGCACAGATCACCGAACGCAATAATTTAAATGCAGATACAATTACCTGGTTAGTTCCGCACCAAGCGAACAAGCGCATTATCGATGCCACTGCAAATCGTGTGGGTATAGCAGAAGATAAAGTAATGATGAACATTGAACGGTATGGTAACACCACTGCCGGAACAATCCCACTTCTACTTTGGGATTATGAAAAGAAATTAAAAAAAGGCGATAACCTTATCCTCGCTGCCTTTGGTGGAGGATTTACATGGGGTGCCATCTACGTTAAATGGGCTTATAACAGCTAAGAATTGCCTTTTCACTGGCATTCTTGATTTTATTCAATTGATTTGTAACTTAATGACCTGATTTTTTATGGCAACTGTATCGGATTTAAATAAGGGTAATTTCATGCGCTACAATGGAGAGATTGTGCAAGTGGAAGAACTACAACACCGCACCCCTGGAAATTTGCGTGCATTCTATCAAATTAAAATGCGCAACGTGCGCAATGGAAAAGTAGCCGAAAACCGTTTCCGCCCTGGTGATTCTGTTGAGATTCTTCGCGTGGAAACAAAAGAATATCAATACCTCTATGCAGATGGAGAAAGCCTGGTGTGCATGGATAACGACACCTTTGATCAGGTATATATCGACAAAAAATTCTTAGGTGACTCCGTAAACTTTATAAAAGAAGGCGTTACACTTTTAATTGCTTTCGAAAATGGTGAAAGTCCAATTAGTGCAGAACCACCATCACATGTTGTCTTTGAAGTACAATACACTGAGCCTGGTATGCAAGGGGATACGGCAACTCGTACCTTAAAAGCCGCGACATTAGAAAATGGTGTTGAAATTCGTGTACCACTTTTTGTAAACACAGGTGACAAAATCAAGATTCACACTGCAAAGGGTGAATATGTTGAACGCGTAAAAGAATAATATACATGAGCAAATCCAGTAAATCAAAATCAGCACCCGCGTCTAAGAAGGAAACACCTTCAAAAGCAAAAGCTGATTCAGGATCATCAAACCAATCTGAAATGAAAACAGCAGAAATCCGAGACCTTATTGATTTCATCTCAAAGTCAGGCCTTAACGAAGTTGACATCGAGACTAAAGAATTGAAACTTCATGTAAAACGCGAGCCAGATCAAAAAGTATTTAAATCAACGCCTGCACCAATGATGGCCGCAGCTCCAGTTGCTCAAGTAGCAGCACCCGCAGCTGCACCAAAAGCGGAAAAAGCAGCGGCTGCAGAACCAGCATCAGGCAAAAAGACGGTTGAAATAAAATCGCCAATGATCGGAACGTTCTATCGTTCTTCATCACCGGATAGCCCTGTACTTGCTTCCGTTGGTGATAAAATTTCAAAAGGGCAAACAGTTTGTATTATAGAAGCCATGAAGTTGTTTAATGAAATTGAATCTGAAGTTTCAGGTACGATCATTAAAGTATTGGTGGAGAATTCTTCGCCAGTTGAATATGATCAGGTACTCTTTGTTGTAGAACCAGATTAATCTTTCGTTACTCATTTAAGGTTCAAGGTTTCTGGTTCGTACAAAATTGTTCGACCAAAGGCCTTGAACCTTGAACTTTCAATCCAGAACTAAACAAGACTATGTTTAAGAAAATACTAATCGCTAACAGAGGAGAAATTGCACTTCGTGTCATTCGTACATGTCGCGAGATGGGCATCAAAACTGTAGCTGTTTACTCCACAGCCGATCGTGAAAGTTTACACGTTCGCTTTGCTGATGAAGCTGTGTGTATTGGCGCACCTCCAAGCAAAGATTCTTATTTAAATATTCCACGCATTATTTCTGCTGCTGAAATCACAAACGCAGACGCGATTCACCCAGGTTATGGTTTCCTATCAGAGAATGCTGAGTTCTCTGCTGTCTGCCATGAGTACGGAATTAAATTCATTGGCCCCACTCCCGGTATGATCCGGTCGATGGGTGATAAGGCTACAGCAAAAGATACAATGAAGAAAGCCGGAGTACCAACCATTCCTGGTTCAGACGGATTAGTGGATACTATTGAAGATGCAATGAAGATTGCAAAGAAAATAAAATACCCTGTTATCATTAAGGCTACCGCTGGTGGTGGTGGCAAAGGTATGCGCATTATCAACTCGGAATCAGAATTTCAAAAAGCATGGGATGATGCTAAGCGAGAGTCGGCAGCATCCTTTGGTAATGATGGTTTGTATCTTGAGAAATTTATTGAAGAGCCTCGTCATATCGAAATACAATTGGTGGGCGATCAATACGGAAAAGCATGTCACCTGTCAGAACGCGATTGTTCTATTCAACGCAGACATCAAAAGTTGGTGGAAGAAACACCGTCTCCAATTGTGAGCCAGGACTTGCGCGAACGTATGGGTGCGGCAGCAATCAAGGGCGCTACCTCAATTGGCTATGAAGGAGTTGGTACCATTGAATTTTTGGTTGACAAACATGGTGAGTTCTACTTCATGGAAATGAATACCCGTATTCAGGTTGAACATCCAATCACGGAAGAAGTAACAGACTACGATTTGATCAAAGAGCAAATCAAGGTAGCCGCTGGAGTTCCGATTTCAGGCACAAACTATTTCCCTAATCTCTATGCTATGGAGTGCCGTATCAACGCAGAAGATCCGGCAAACGGTTTCCGTCCGTCACCAGGAAAAATTACAAATCTACATATGCCAGGTGGTCATGGTGTTCGTATTGACAGTCACGTTTATGCAGGATATACAATCCCTCCTAATTATGATTCAATGATTGCCAAACTGATCGTTACCGGTCAATCACGCGAAGAAGTAATTACGCGCATGAAACGAGCACTTCAGGAATTTGTAATTGAAGGTGTTAAAACTACTATCCCATTTCACATCAAGCTAATGGACAATGCCATTTTCCGTTCCGGAAAATTCAACACTAGTTTCTTGGAGACTTCGTTCGATTTTTCATCGCTCGAGAAATAGAAATACGTTTCTCACCGAAACGACCATTCATATAAGCTAATAGCAAAGGATACCATAAATGGTATCCTTTTTTATTTTTTAGCTACTTTACAGAACTGACTCTTTCTGCAATTCTAAACATACCCCCAATAAGGGTACTTTGAATTCTAGAACAAAAAACGCTGCAAAGATTCAGTAACGGAAGAATAAAAACTCATTAACCAAAATTTCATTACGTTGAAAAGAAGAGACTTTGTTCAATTAGCAGGACTAGGTATTGGCGGTATGCTATTACCCTTTCCAACGACAGGAAATCCAATACCAATAGAAGCATTATTGGAATCGCCTCTCGATGTTGCTCAGAAAAAACAACTGGCTGATGTGGCACTCAACACGGCTAAATCATCTGGTGCATCTTATGCTGATATCCGTATCGGAAGATACCTGAATCAGTTTGTGTTTACACGTGAGAAGAGAGTTCAGAACATTCAGAACTCAGAATCGTTCGGTACAGGTATTCGTGTTATTGTAAACGGAACCTGGGGCTTTACCTCCACCAACACCGTTACAACAGAAGGCATTCGCAAAGCAACTTTACAAGCTGTGGCTATCGCGAAAGCAAATTCCAAATTTCAAAAAGAACCAGTGAAGCTTGCGCCTGTAAAAGCACAAGGTGAAGTATCCTGGAAAACACCCATTCAAAAAAATGCTTTCGAAGTTTCTGTTGCTGAAAAAGCTGATTTGCTTTTACGCGCGAATGCAGCGGCAATGGAAAACGGTGCCAACTTTGTAAATTCTAATTTGTTTCAGGTGAACGAGCAAAAGTATTTTGCTTCTACTGATGGCTCATACATTGATCAGGACATTCACCGCATCTGGCCAACTTTCAATGTAACAGCCATCGATAAGGCTGCTGGAAAATTTAAAACGCGCCAGGCTTTGAGTGGGCCAATGGGTATTGGCTATGAATACATGAATCCAAAACCAGAAGATAAACTTCCTGGTCCTGCAGGATTAATAATGTATCGCAATAGCTACGATATGGTAGAAGATGCAATATCCGCTGCGAAGCAAGCAAAAGAAATGCTGAGTGCGAAATCGGTTGAGCCTGGAAAATATGACATGGTATTAGAACCAAATCACTTAGGGCTTACCATTCATGAATCAGTAGGGCATCCACTTGAACTTGATCGTGTATTAGGATATGAAGCCAACTATGCTGGTACCAGTTTCGCTACATTAGATAAATTGAAATCTGGTAATTTCAATTACGGTAGCAAGATTGTAAACATCTTCGCTGATAAAACACAAGTAGGTTCTTTAGGTGCTGTGGGCTATGATGATGAAGGTGTTCCGTGTAAACGTTGGGATCTGATTAAAGATGGCATACTGGTAAACTATGAAGCCATCCGCGATCAGGTACACATGCTTGGTCAAAATGAATCACACGGGTGCTGCTATGCACAAAGCTGGAGCGATGTTCAATTCCAACGCATGCCTAATGTTTCGTTGGCACCAGGAAAAGATCCGTACTCAATTGATCAGATGATCAAAGATGTTGAGAAAGGCATTTACATTGCCGGACGTGGTTCTTATTCGATTGATCAACAGCGATACAACTTTCAGTTCGGTGGAACCGTCTTCTACGAAATTAAGAACGGACAAATCGGAAGCATGCTGAACGATGTAGCCTATCAATCGAATACACAAGAGTTCTGGAATAGCTGTTCTAAAATTTGTGATGAGCGTGATTACAGAATGTTCGGATCATTCTTCGATGGCAAAGGGCAACCTTCACAAGTGAGTGCTGTATCCCATGGAAGTTCAACATCACGGTTCAATGGAATTAATGTAATCAATACAGGTAGAACAATCTAAACTAACCTTCAACAGATACTCATTAACCAAATAACCCCAATAAAGAATGAAAAGACGAGACTTTATACAAATGGCAGGACTGGGCGCAGGCGCTATGATGCTGCCACTCCCCTCCTTCTCACGCTCAGTTGATCCTGCAAAATTGCTGGAACCCTTTATGGATGTCGCCAAGAAAAAACAACTGGCCGATATCGCATTAAATGCTTCACGCTCTGCAGGTGCTTCATACTGCGATGTTCGCATCGGACGATACTTAAACCAATTCATTGTTACACGTGAAGACAAAGTTCAGAATATTGTAAACACCGAATCGTTTGGAACAGGTATTCGTGTAATTGTAAATGGAACATGGGGCTTTGCATCTACGAATGATGTAACACCAGAAGGCATCGCAAAGGCTGCAAAGCAAGCTGCCTTCATCGCAAAAGCAAATGCTAAAATTCAGAAAGATCCTGTAAAGCTTGCACCCGTACAAAGTTACGGTGAGCAAAGCTACAAGACACCTATTGTTAAAAACGCATTTGAAATTCCGATTAAAGAAAAAGCAGATCTGTTACTGAACGCGAATGCAAAGGCAATTGAGAAAGGTGCCAGCTTCATCAACAACATTTTATTTTTGGTAAACGAACAAAAATATTTTGCTTCTTCTGAGGGATCATACATTGATCAAGACATCCATCGCACATGGCCGTTCTTTACTGTAACGGTCGTTGATAAAGAATCAGGACAATTTAAAGAACGAGATTCATTCAGTGCGCCAATGGGAATGGGCTACGAATACCTCGATGGAAAATCGTCAGACAAAGTAAAAGGTCCTGGCGATATTCTGATGTATAATAAATCGTACGACATGGTAGAAGATGCCATGATGGCTGCAGAGCAAGCAAAGCAAATTCTAAAAGCTAAATCAGTTGAACCAGGTAAATATGATTTAGTGTTAGAACCATCTCATTTGTGGTTAACCATTCACGAATCGGTTGGTCACCCGCTTGAACTTGACCGCGTATTGGGCTACGAAGCAAACTATGCGGGTACAAGCTTCGCTACATTAGATAAATGGAAAACGAAAAACTTCAACTACGGAAGCAAGCAAGTCAATCTCTTTGCCGACAAAACTCAAGTAGGTTCCCTCGGTGCAGTAGGCTATGATGATGAAGGCGTTAAGACCAAGCGCTGGGATCTGGTAAAAGATGGTACGCTGGTAAATTATCAGGCTATCCGAGATCAGGTTCATATTCTCGGTGAAAAAGAATCTCATGGATGCTGCTACGCTGACAACTGGAGCAGTGTTCAGTTTCAACGCATGGCGAATGTATCGTTAGCACCGGGTAAAGATCAGCTTACTCCGGATCAAATGGTGGCGGGTGTTGAAAAGGGAATTTACATTGTAAAAGATTCCTCCTACTCAATCGATCAGCAGCGTTATAACTTTCAATTTGGTGGTGTGCTCTTCTTCGAAATCAAAAACGGAAAGATTGCAGGCATGTTAAAAGATGTTGCATATCAATCGAACACGCAGGAATTCTGGAACTCCTGCGTACAGGTATGTGATGAACGTGACTACCGCTTAAACGGATCCTTCTTCGATGGAAAAGGACAACCCGGACAAGTAAGTGCTGTGTCACACGGCTCCTCTACTGCCCGCTTCAATGGCGTTAATGTAATCAACACCGGAAGAACATTATAATATCCACTAACTGTAAATCTAAAATCGTAAATCATCATGGCTATATTTTCAAAAGAAGAAGCTAAAAAAATATTGGATAAAGTCATTGGCTTATCCAAAGCAGAAAACTGTGAAGCAAACCTGAACGGATCAGTTGGTGGTAATATTCGGTACGCGCGTAACAGTGTTTCTACAGCGGGTGAGAACAGTGATGTAACACTTGTTGTACAATCCAATTACGGCAAAAAGGTAGGTACGGCAACCATCAATGAATTTGATGATGCCTCTATCGAGAAAGTTGTGAGACGCGCTGAAGAACTTGCTAACCTTGCGCCTGAAAATCCTGAGTTCATGGGACCGCTCGCGCAGCAGACCTATGGCGAATCGAAAACGTATTCAGAAACAACAGCGAAAATCACTCCGGACTACCGCGCACAGGCTGCAGCGAATAGTATTAACCTGCAGCAGCAAAAGATGTAACAGCTGCCGGTTTCCTTGAAGACAACAACAGCTTCGCAGCGATGAGCAACAACAAAGGATTGTTTGCCTACAACAAATCAACCAATGTGAATTTCACTGTTACCATGCGTTCGAACGATGGCACGGGTTCGGGTTGGGTGACACGCGACTTCAATGACGTAAGTAAACTCGATACAGCAGAAGCCTCTAAGATTGCAATTGATAAAGCTTTGCAATCACGTAACGCTAAAGCAATTGAGCCTGGTAAATACACTGTCATTCTTGAGCCAGCTGCATCCGGAGAATTATTGCAAAATATGTTCTTCAACATGGGCGCACGTCAGGCCGATGAAGGAAGAAGTTTTCTTGCAAACAAGGGTGGTGGAACTAAGCTCGGGGAGAAGTTAGTAGATGAACGCGTGAACATTTACACCGATCCTTTTAATATTGAAGCACCGGCTTCACCTTGGACACAAGATGGACAAGCACGCAAGCGTCTGGATATACTGAAAGGTGGCGTGGTTAAAAATCTTTTCTACGATCGCTATTGGGCATCACAAAAAAATGTTGAGCCAGTGCCTTTCCCAGGGAATGCCATCATGGAAGGTGGTAATGCTTCATTAGAAGATCTTATCAAGGATACCAAGAAAGGTGTTCTTGTTACCCGCTTCTGGTACATCCGCAGTGTTGATCCTCAAACCTTATTATATACAGGCCTTACCCGCGATGCTACCTTCTTCATCGAGAACGGAAAGATTAAGCATCCGATCAAAAACTTCCGTTTCAACGAAAGTCCGATCATCATGCTGAACAATCTGGAAGCACTCGGCAAACAAGTGCGTGTGGATGGCAACCTGATACCGTACATGAAAATCCGTGACTTTACCTTCACCAGCTTATCAGACGCGGTTTAGTATCCTCAAGAAAACGATTGAATTGCAGTGTTTTATTTAAAAAATCCCCGGCTTAGGTCGGGGATTTTTTATTCAATAATTTCGTGGGAAAGTTTGTGAATCGACTCAACCTACAGTTTATAAAAATGATGTTGAGCAGCACAAAAGACCCTTACTCTATAGCGCTTAATCGATATGTATTTTAGTGAAGAAACTCTTTCGGGATGGGGTAACATTCCAGTATCAACCGGTAAAGTTGCCTATCCACGTGATGCAAAAGATATTCAGAGAACGAATGGAACAGACAAGCTTCTCCCTCGTGGTTTAGGGCGAAGCTATGCCGATCAGGCAACCAATACCCAGCACAGCATTCTGAAGATGGAACGTATGAATCATTTTCTGGCGTTCGATGATAATACCGGAATATTAAAATGCGAAGCCGGTGTAAGTCTGGAAGAAATTATTGAATACCTGGCACCACGCGGTTGGTTTCCGATGATTACACCTGGTACAAAATACATTACCATTGGCGGTGCTATTGCAAACGATGTTCATGGTAAAGCCCATCATGCTGATGGTTCGTTTGTAAACTGCACGATTGACTTTACTATTTTATTAGCCGATGGAAGAATATTAAAAGCCAGTCGTGAAGAGAACAGCGATTTGTTTTGGGCGAACTTCGGGGGATTAGGTTTACTTGGCACAATACTCACCGCGACCATTCAACTTCGAAAAGTAGAGACGACATACTTCACACAAAAAGCATTTGCTGCGAAAAACCTGGAGGAGATGTTGGATGCGATTGAAGCAAGTGAAGAAAAATTTACCTCCTCTGTAGCATGGCTGGATTCAATGGCAAGAGGTAAAAGTTTAGGTCGTGGAGTGTTGACGATGGGTAATCATGCAACACTAGCTGAGCTTCCCCCTAACTTAAAAGCAAATCCTTTAAAAGTAGGTAAGAAACCAAAACTCAGTGTTCCGTTTTATTTACCGAGCTTCTCATTAAATCCACTTACTGTAAAAATATTAAACACAGCATTGTACATCATGCAGAAGAATGGCAAAGCCATTGCGCACTACGATAAATTCTTTTATCCGCTCGACATGATTAACAACTGGAACAAAGGCTACGGTAAAAAAGGATTTATACAATATCAATTTGTTTTGCCAGAGAAAAACGGAAGAGAAAACATTCGAGCGATTTTAACAGAGATTACGAAAAGTAATTGCGTTCCATTCTTAAACGTTCTGAAAAAATTCGGAGAAGGCCAGGGTATGTTATCCTTTCCTTCCAAAGGTTACACCTTCGCCATTGACTTTCCAATTACAGATCAATTAAAGCCATTCACCAAAAAATTGGATGACATGGTGTTGGGTATGGGTGGAAGAATTTACCTCGGCAAAGATGCCTACCTAGATGAAAATACATTTAAAGCCATGTATCCTCAATACAAAGAATGGCTCGACATCAAGAGAAAGTATGATCCAACCAATCGTTACTCTTCTGATTTATCAAGGAGAATTGGCTTGGAGTTGAAGTGATCCTAGAAACTCAATTCTAATTCCTTTGTGAACCTTAGTGCCCTTGTGTCTTCGTGGCGTAATATTTTATTGCCACAAAGACACGAAGACACAAAGAAGTCACTAAGTTGCACTTGACTAATCACAGTCATCACAAAAATCATCCGAATCATAGTCATGAATTTCCTTGCCCACATTTACCTTTCGGGAGACAATCCAAAAATTATGGTAGGTAATTTCATTGGCGATTTTGTGAAGGGAAGAAACCTCACCGAACAATTTGAATCGGAGATTGCAAAAGGTATTGAGCTCCATCGCGAGATTGATTTGTTTACGGATACACATCCTACCGTTCGCGAAAGCAAAAAACGTTTACAACCAAAGTATCGGCACTACGCTCCTGTGATTGTGGATGTCTTCTATGATTATTTTCTTGCGAAGTATTGGTCAGATTATCATCCGCTTTCACTTGCGAATTTTGCTTCACAATCATATCAAACCATTCTTGATTTTGAACCCATCTTACCTGCCGAAGTAAAACGATTGATGCCTTACATGATGAAAGGTAATTGGTTGTTAAACTACTCCAGGCTTGAAGGTATTGAACAAGCACTAACGGGCATGAGCAGACGAACAAAATTCGATTCGAAGATGAATGAATCGGTTGTTGACTTGAAAGAGCATCATGAAGATTTCAAGAAAGAATTCGATGCATTCTTTCCTGAATTAAAGTCGCACTCTGAAAATTTTATACGTTAAGCAGAATTGCCACTGGACAATGATCTGATCCGTGATATTCATTATAGATCATCGAATCTTTCACTTTTCCAATCAACGGATTTGAAACGAGGAAGTAATCGATGCGCCAGCCTGCGTTTGTTGCGCGTGCATTGAATACATAATTCCAATAACTATATTTTACTTCCTGCGGATAGAAATGTCGGAAGGTATCCACAAAACCGGATTCCAATAATCGCGTGAAGCCATCGATTTCACGTTGAGTATAGCCAGAAGATTTATTGTAATTCTCTTTTGGTCGCGCCAAGTCGATGGGTTGATGGGCTACATTCAAATCACCACACAGAATAACGGGTTTTCTACGCGCCAGCAACCGAAGGTATTCGGTAAACTCTTTATCCCATCCTTCGCGATAATCTAATCGGGCAAGGGCTTGTCCTGAGTTGGGTGTGTATACTGTTACTAAAAAATAAGAAGGAAATTCTGCGGTGATTACTCTTCCTTCCTGATCATGTTCATGGATACCCATGTCATAGGTAACATCAAGCGGTTCGGTCTTTGTTAAGATCGCAGTACCAGAATAGCCCTTTCTCGCCTTCGATGAATTAACATAAACCTTATAATCTGTAAAGGATTCCAAAGACGCTTTAACCTCCTCTGCTGACGCTTTTGTTTCCTGTAAACAAAGCACATCCGGGTTCATTGCCTTTACATTGTCAACAAATCCTTTCTTAATGATGGCGCGAATGCCGTTTACGTTCCAATTAACCAGGTGAAGTGCTGACATAGTGACAAGAATTTAGGAAATAGAATCAGTTGTTAGTATTGAGGTATTAGCTAACCCTAAACAACGCAAAAGACTGAAAACAAAAAAGTCTCGCGTGGGCGAGACTTTTAAATATTTTCGTGGGCGAATAATTAAGCCTTTTTCGCAGCTTTCGCTTTGAATTCTTCTTTGATCGCTTCGATGTCGATGTTCTTTATTACGGGCTGGAAGTTTTGAATCTTCAAGTTCGTGCGCCTGCGTGATGATTTTGCTTTATCCTTGCGGCCTTTTCTCTTAAGTCTGGTAATTGGCATGATGCTTTTGTGTTAAAAGGAGCGCAAAAATAACGCTTTCTTGCAATCCGGCAAATGGTTCAACCAAAAATCCTCGAAAACTATCCAAAATTAGCATAAACCCGCTTAACGCATTAGTACATCTTGCTTTCTGAACCTTAACTTGCCCGCGATTATGGAAAAACCGACTTTACCCAAAGGAACCCGCGATTTCGGTCCGGCTGTGATGGCCAAGCGACAATTTATATTCAACACAATTAAAGGAGTATTTCAAAAGTTTGGTTTTCAGCCATTGGAGACACCTTCGATGGAGAATCTTTCTACCCTTACGGGGAAATATGGTGAGGAAGGGGATCAACTTCTTTTCAAGATTTTAAACTCGGGGGATTATTTAAAGGATGTCGATGCACAAAAACTGGAGACCCGAAACTCAAAGCTCCTTACTTCAGATATTTCAGAGAAAGGCCTCCGCTACGATTTGACTGTTCCTTTCGCCCGATATGTAGTGATGAACCGAGGCGAAATCAGTTTCCCTTTTAAACGTTACCAGATTCAACCAGTATGGCGTGCTGATCGACCACAGAAAGGCAGGTATCGTGAATTCTATCAGTGTGATGCGGACGTGGTGGGTACAGATTCATTGATCTGTGAAGCCGAGATTATTCTAATGATCAAAGATGTATTTAAAGGTTTAGGCATTTCAGATTATTCCATCAAACTCAATCATCGTGGTGTACTTTCGGGTTTAGCAGAATTGATTGGTGCAAAAGGAAATGAGACTTCCCTCTTTGTGGGAATTGATAAACTGGATAAAATCGGTGAAGAGAAAGTAAAAGAAGAATTGCGTTTAAAAGGATTTGATGAGAATGGATTAATCACTCTTTTCGAAATTCTGAACTTCAGCGGTTCAACCGAACAGAAAATAGAATTCCTAACAAAAAAGTTTTCAACTTCAACCAATGGGTTCAAGGGCATTGATGATCTCAGAAAGGTATTGGAACTATTAAAGAGTTACGGATCGAATGATGAACATGTAACATTTGATATCGCACTTGCCCGTGGTTTGAGTTATTACACAGGCTGCATTTTCGAAGTGAAGATCAACAACGTTTCCATCGGTAGTGTTAGTGGTGGTGGAAGGTATGATAACCTTACTCAAGCCTTCGGAGATAAAGAGAATTTATCAGGTGTTGGTTTTTCATTTGGTGTCGATCGTTTGTATGATGCTATGGAAGAACTCAAGATTTTTCCGAAGGATACACAAGCATCCTCCAAAGTATTGATCTGTCATTTTGATGAAGCCAGTCAGCGTTATGGACTTAGTGTTTTGACCAAGCTTCGTTCTGCCGGAATTTCTTCCGAGATTTATCCGGATCAATTTAAAATCAAAAAGCAATTGGATTACGCCAACAAAAAGATGATCCCGTTTACCTTGGTTATTGGTTCGGAAGAAATGGAAAGCGGACTGTTAGCCTTTAAAGACATGGAGAAAGGTGAGCAGGAGAAACTTTCAGTCGATCAAATCATTTCGAAACTAAGATTATTGTAGTGGGTTAATCAAATGAATCATATTCATCAAATAAATCATAGTCTACTTACACTTCGTGATCTTTCATCGATCATGAATGATGCTGTGTCGATTCAACTTTCAGATTCAGCAAAAAGTAAAATCATTCGTTGCCGCGAATATCTTGATCAAAAGATAGCCAACTCAAGTCAATCGATCTATGGTATTAATACAGGCTTCGGTTCGCTTTACAATCGCAACATTTCAAACGATCAACTAGAAAAGCTTCAAGAGAATTTAGTGAAGTCGCATGCTTGCGGAACCGGTCCTGAAGTTCCAAGTGATTTGGTGAAGCTAATGCTCTTCTTAAAAGTCCAATCACTTTCCTATGGATACTCTGGAGTTCAACTTATAACCGTTGAACGATTGGTTGACATGTTCAATGAAAATGTTCTGCCTCGAGTTTTTGAAATGGGATCGCTTGGCGCATCCGGAGACCTCGCTCCTCTTGCCCATTTAACATTACCTCTTATTGGCTTAGGAGAAGTTCATCATCAGAAAAAAGTAGTAAGCGGTAAAGCAGTAAATGATTTACTCGGTTGGCAACCCATCCACCTGCAAGCAAAGGAAGGATTGGCATTACTAAATGGAACTCAATTCATGTGTGCATACGGAGTTTGGAGTGCGCACCATGCACAACGACTACTTACACTTTCCAATATCATCGGAGCGCTTTCGTTAGATGCTTTTGATGGTCGCATTGAACCATTCCTTCCTTCAGTGCACACCATTCGTCCGCAAAAAGGACAAGGTGAAGTGGCGAAGAAAATTAAATCACTTTTAGAAGGAAGTGATTTAATCAGTCAGGCAAAGAAACATGTTCAGGATCCATATTCATTTCGATGCATACCACAAGTACATGGCGCTAGTTTGGACGCCATTGAATATGTAAGCAATGTATTCTTAACTGAAGCAAATAGTGTAACCGACAATCCAAATGTATTTCCGGAAGAAGATGTGATTATCTCTGCCGGTAATTTTCACGGACAACCACTGGCACTCGCTTTCGATTTTCTAAGCATTGCATTATCGGAGCTCGGCAATATTTCAGAACGCAGAACCTACCAACTTATCGCTGGACTTCGTGATTTACCGAATTACCTTGTGGCCAATCCCGGTATAAACTCAGGCTTGATGATTCCACAATACACAGCCGCCTCTATCGTGAGCCAGAACAAACAACTTTGTAGTCCTGCTTCTGTTGATTCTATTGTTTCGTCCAACGGACAAGAGGATCACGTGAGTATGGGCGCCAATGCCGCGACCAAAGCGTATCGCATTGTGAATAATTTATATTCTATTTTAGCAATCGAGTTGATCACAGCAGCGCAAGCCCTTACCTTTAGAAGACCATTAAAAACGTCACCCTACCTGGAAAAACTAGTACATACTTTTCGCGATGTTGTTCCGTTTATTGAAGACGATCGTGTATTACATGTAGATATTAAAAACGCAGAGCAGTTTTTAAAAGAACTTGAGTTGCCCCAATGAAGAATTTCGTCATCATTATATTCATCCTTTCAGCTTTGCAAGTAAAAGCTCAATACCCTAGTGATAATGGTCGGTTCACTGTTTTAGAAAAAAGTGGATGTGCCCCGTTCACTGTAACGGTCACGGCACCAGAATGCGATGGAGCACCCGGTTCACCATCCTGTACTATTGTACTAGGAAACGGATTACCTAACCAATCTCTAACAACCGTAACAAAAACGCTTCCTTATCCAGATGCCGGAAACTTCACACTCACCATTGTCTTTGGAAGTTCTTTTAATGATGGTCATTTAGGGATCGATGTAGCTCCTAACATTCAACCTACTTTCAAAACATATGCTTGTGTTGGTAATAAAGTTTTTGTGGATGTAACAACGGACACAAACTATGATCAATATATTATCAATTACAATGACCCCCCTACGCTAGAAACTACTGTACCAAGAGGAAGTCTGGCCAAAGATGAAAATCTATATACTCCCGGACCGCATATGGTTAGTGTTCGAGGGAAAAATTTAAATTCAGAAGACAATTGTGCATCTTCTTCACAGACTATCAGCGTAACAAATGCGTTACAACCAGCTGCTATTTCTCGCTTAGAGGTTATCGAGGCAATCAATCCATCACAAATCAAACTAGATTATAATAATCCTCCAGTTTCTAATCAATTGAACACACCCTATCAATTGCAGATTGTTGCAAATAACAATATCGGATTTGGAATAGCACAAGCGGGATATATCTTTAATTCTAATTCAACAACCTTTGCGAATGTAGCTCCAGACAATAATTTCTATTGTTTTCGGATGGGTACAATTGATATATGTAATAGTGCTAATATACCTATCTCTTTTTCAGATATTATTTGCAGTGCTAATTTCGATTTAACCATCCAAAGTGATGTAAATAAATTGAATTGGGTAACGTCCTCTTCTGCAACAAATCCGATATCCGATTTTTCAATTACCAAAAATCCGGGAACACCCATACTCGTTCCTGCCACACAAAATTCAATTGATGATATTGATATTAATTGCAACACCGATTATCGTTATCAACTCACAACCAACTATACGAATGGTAGCCAAAGTGTTTCCCTCCCAAAATACGGTAAATCGTTTTCAAATATTATTCCTGCTGCTGTTGAAGATATTTCTTCCATAGTAACCGAAACAGGTTCCACCTTAACGTGGCTTCAAGATCCTGGCTTTACACCAACTGAATACACCATTGTTAAATCAACAAATACTAACTATAGTTTCCTGGCAAAAACAACTACCCAAACATATGCTGATGCCAGTTATTTAACAGAATCAAATTCATGCTATAAGATTTCGTACACGGATGCATGCTTAAATGCAAGTCCGTTAAGTAGTGAAGCATGTCCCATCCAACTTTCTGGATTATTGATGGCTGATAATAACATTACGCTTTCATGGTCTCCTTATACCGGCTGGAAAAACGGGGTAAGAGATTATTCTGTTCAAAAATTTACAGCGCAAGGTCAGTTGCTGGAGACCTTTCCCAACACTTCGTCAACTACCTATCCAGATATAAATGCGCCTCTGGATTTTGCAAACCAGACCTACATCTATATAGTAACAGCCAATGCCAATGATGTTGGGGTAAGTGAATCCATTTCAAATGCAATTGTAATAACAAAAGAACCTTACTTAACGTATCCAACTGCTTTTTCTCCTCGGGGGAATGAACCAAAGAATCAAACTTTTAAAGTTTTTGGTCAGTATGTTTCTAGCTTTGAAATGAGAGTTTTCAATCGCTGGGGTCAGGAAATGTTTTACACCAACGACTTCAGCAATGGATGGGATGGAACGTATAATGGCAATTTGATGCCAGAAGGTACCTATGTTTTTACCGCAAAAATCAGGGACTTTGAGGGGAAAACATCTGATCGGTCGGGAACCGTTGTGTTACTCATGAAATAATAAGCTGTTCACCTACCCTTGTTTTTATCTTTCAGGAGCTTGGGGCTTCATAGATCAAATGTCAATTCCTTTAAGCTAATTTTAAATTGATCGTTGTAGATTGTTTCTTTGCAATCAAATCAGCTAAACGCGAGAATATATGTTCGACATGATGAAAATGATGGGCAAAATGAAAGAAGTGCAAGCCCGCATGAAAGAAGCACAGGATAATTTGGTGAAGTTGCGTGCCGATGGCGAATCCGGTGGAGGAATGGTGAAGGTAACTGTGAATGGCAAAAAGAATGTTATTGCTTTAGACATTGACTCATCATTACTCAAAGCAGAAGATAAAACGATTTTACAGGATTTAGTAATTGCCGCAGTAAACAAAGCAGTAGAGGAAGCGGATAGTCTCGCAAAAGAAGAAATGAAGAAAAGTACCGATGGTTTATTACCCAATATACCAGGCTTGGATCTTAGCTCCATGTTAGGATGAGCCACACGGCTGTTGTTATTCTAAACTATAATGGAGAGAAGCTGCTTCAACAGTTCTTACCCAGTGTTATTCAGCATTCTCACCAAGCAGAAATAATTGTAGCCGATAACGGATCAACTGATCAATCCCTTGCCATACTCGCTCGCGACTTTCCTTCTGTTCGCATTGTTGCATTGGATAAAAATTACGGTTTCTGTGGAGGCTACAACCATGCACTCAAGCAAGTTGAGGCTGATTATTATGTACTCTTAAATTCCGATGTTGAAGTAACTCCGGGTTGGCTTGAGTCAACTGTTCGTTTGCTTGATAACAATAAAGAAATCGCTGCAGTACAACCTAAAGTTTTATCCTTTCGTCAAAAAAATAAATTTGAATATGCCGGTGCTGCAGGTGGTTTAATTGATTCATTGGGCTATCCGTTTTGCAGAGGACGCATTTTCGCGCATGTGGAAGAAGACAAGGGACAATACAATGATGAAGTCGAAATTTTTTGGGCAACCGGTGCGTGTATGATCATCCGCTCAAAATTATATCACCAATTTCAAGGACTTGATGAAGATTTTTTTGCACACATGGAAGAGATCGATTTGTGTTGGAAGCTACATCGCGCAGGTTATAAAATTTATTATTCCGGAAAAAGTACTGTATACCATGTTGGTGCAAGCACGCTTGATTACAACAGTCCAAGAAAGACCTACCTTAATTTCAGAAACGGGCTTTCATTGATCTTTAAACATTTAAGTAGTAGCGAAATGATTTATAAGCTTCCAGTCAGAATTTTACTAGATTGGTTAGCAGCGTTTATTTTTCTAATCAGGTTTCAACCCAGGAACACCTTGGCAGTTTTGCGCGCCCATCTACATTTTTTCAGAAACCTAAGCCGGGATAAAGCAAAACGAAGAGCCATACATAAAGAATATCCAACGTATCCCCGCTCCGTAATATCCAAAGGAATCATTCTTGTGGATTACTACCTTATGGGAAGGAAACAATACCGTTAATAATCCCAGATCGGGTTCCGCTTACGCAAATGCTTCCTGATATTCATTATAAAAGCCAGCGAGAGGTAGATAATGATTGGCGACCCGAAGGTAATGAAGGACGTATAAATGAAAAACAACCGGATGCTAGACGTTGCCACGCCCAACTTTTCCCCCATATGCGTGCACACACCAAACGCATAGCGCTCAAAAAAATGCTGGATCCTCGCTGTTGCTTCACTCATATCACCATCTTAATTATGTTCTTTGATGTGTTCATCTTTGTTTGAACAGAAGTCACATCGAATTCGCCTGTAGATTTCATACCCCTTGGCATAGTGTCGGTGTGCTCATTTCAACATCTTTAAAAGTCATTTCAACGATCAAAAATCCGTCTAACAAATATAAGTCCCTATCTGCTTCAAAATGACGGCCTTAATCGCATTTTTTTGCCTATTATTGCAAAAAAACTGGTGTAATATATAGTTTTGTAACCTGTTTTAAACAAACCAATAAATCTAAATCCAATCCCAATGAGAAAAGTAGTTTACTCATTTCTAGTCTTCGGAGTGTTAACCATTGCGGGCTGTAGTTTGCCCAAGATGGTGAAAATGGCTAAGGAACAAAACCTAACGGTTACTCCTAATCCACTTGAAGTTCACAAAGACACAGTGTCTTTCGAAATGGCCGTCAATCTTCCCGTAAAAATGTTAAAGAAAGGTACTGTTTATACAGTGAACAGTTTCTACAAATACGGTGAAAGTGAATTAGCGCTTGATCCTATTCCGTTCAAAGCTGAAGATTATCCAAATAGCTCATCTGAGCAACCACGTGTAACGAAGAGTTTCACTTTCGCTTACCAACCTGCCATGAAAAGTGGTAAAGTTGAAGTAGAGGGTGTAGCGTCTAAGAAAACCAAAGTAAAAAAGACAGAACGTCTTCCAGTTGCAACGGGAATTATCACTACTTCTAAACTTGTTAAACCAGTATATTTTGCTGCTTTTGCTGCACACAGCTATAACAATCAGGAAGAATTGGTTCCAGTTGTTATTCCTGATTTCATCTTCGAACAAGGTCGTTCTGTATTAAGACCTACTGAAATAAAGAGCAAAAAAGGTAAGGATTTAGATGCATTCATCGCTTCTAAAAATGCTACCCGTACCGTGACTATTACAGGTACTCACTCACCAGAAGGTGCTGAGAGAATCAACGGTAAATTATCTCCTGAACGTGCGGCTGCAATCGAGAAATTCTATCGTGCAGAAATGAAGAAATACGACTACAAAGGTAAAGCTGATTCTATCAACTTTATCTTAAAGCCAGTAATTCAAGATTGGACAGGTTTTAAAACAGAATTGGATGCTTACGCAGGAATTACTTCAGAAGAAAAAGCTGAATACTTAAACATCATCAATGCTGGTGGTTCTTTCGAAGACCAGGAAAAACAAATGAAGAAATTGAAGACTTACAAGAAAGTTTTCAAAGATGTTTATCCTAAGTTAAGAACTGCAAAAACTGAAATCCTTGTAGTAAAAGATAAGAAGACCGATGCTGAAATTTCAGTTTTGGCAAAACAAATCACACAAGGTTCTGTAAATGCTGATACGCTTTCATTCGATGAGTTAATGTATGCTGCAACACTTACACCTTCATTGGAAGAAAAGGCTGCTATCTACGAAGCTGCTACTAAGAAAGGTACTAACTGGACTGCACACAACAACTTAGGCGCAACTTATATCGCTCAAGCAATTGAAAATTCAAGCAATGCAGCAGGTTTAGCTGATAAGGCTCTTGCTCAACTTGAAATTGCAGCAAAACTTAATGAAGCTCCTGAAGTTCACGCTAATTTAGCTTCTGTTCAGGCTCTTAAAGGAAATGCTTATGCATCTTACAATCACGCAACCAAAGCACTTAGCGCTGGTCTTCAAGGCGATAACGCTGCTGGTGTTAAGGGTGTAAAAGGTGCTGCTGAAATTGTGAAAGCTCAATACGCTGATGCGGTTAGCTCAGAATCTTCTGCTACTGATAACGCTGATAACCTTTTCAACAAAGGCTTAGCTCAAGTATTAAACAAAGACTACCAAAATGCATTGACTTCATTCGGTGAAGCCACTAGCAAGAACAGCAACTTAGCCATTGCACATTATGGAGCTGCAGTAGCTTCTGCAAGATTAGGTAACGCTGACGGTGTTGTTAGCCACCTTACTGAAGCTGTGAAAATTGATCCTTCATTGAAAGAAGCAGCTTTGAATGATCTTGAATTCGCAAAAGTTGCGACTTCTGATGCTTTCAGAAACGCATTGAAATAATTATTCTCATTGGATTAAAAAGCCTCGGCCTCATAGCCGGGGCTTTTTTGTTTGTGCACAGCCAAGAAAAATGCTGCTAATATTTTTATACTGTTAATCCTGACCCTATTTTTACACACTTTCTGAAAACAGACTATGAGAGAAATTCAATTTAGAGAGGCCTTACGTGAGGCCATGAATGAAGAAATGCGCAGGGATTCCAGCGTCATACTATTAGGCGAAGAAGTTGCCGAATATAATGGCGCTTACAAGGTAAGTCAGGGGATGTTAGACGAATTTGGTCCGGAACGTGTTTTGGATACTCCCATCGCAGAACTTGGCTTTGCCGGAATTGGTGTAGGCGCTGCAATGAATGGTCTTCGACCAATCGTTGAGTTCATGACATTCAACTTTTCATTGGTGGCCATCGATCAAATTATCAACGGAGCAGCCAAAATACTTTCTATGTCTGGTGGTCAATACAGCGCACCCATGGTGTTCCGTGGCCCAACCGGTAATGCAGGGCAATTAGGAGCTCAGCACTCACAAAACTTTGAAAACTGGTATGCCAACTGCCCTGGGTTAAAGGTAGTTGTACCATCCAATCCATATGATGCAAAAGGGCTTCTGAAAGCCTCTATTCGTGATAATGATCCCGTTATATTCATGGAATCGGAAGTGATGTATGGTGATAAAATGGATGTTCCCGCTGAAGAGTATATCATCCCTCTTGGATTGGCCGATATTAAGAGAGCGGGGACAGATGTAACCATTGTTTCCTTTGGAAAGATCATGAAGGTAGCACTTGCTGCCGCTGCAGAACTTGAGAAAGAAGGGATCTCTGTAGAGGTGATTGATCTTCGTACCGTAAGACCAATTGATTATGCTACGGTTGTTGAATCAGTGAAGAAAACCAATCGCTTAGTAATTGTAGAAGAAGCCTGGCCTTTATCTTCCATTGCTACTGAAATTACCTATCATGTTCAAAAGCATGCATTTGATTATTTGGATGCGCCAATACACCGCATCAATAACTACGATGCGCCTCTTCCATATGCAGCTTCATTAATTGAAGTGATTCTGCCAAATGTAGAAAAGACTGTGAAAGCCGTTAAAGCGGTTATGTACAGATAGAATTACATGCAAATCTTACTAATGAAAAAGGCTGCTCTTCCGAGACAGCCTTTTTCATTTCTTTCAAGTAAGTGACACTCTTACTGTGGTTTCTTATCCAGCACGTTTGTTGTAAACTTAATTTGAGTTCCGTCTGCATTCACTGCATTTGAAACTACTGTTACGGTTTTATCCACACGTCCCATCTTACCAGCGCTATTGAAGGCGATCGTTACTTCTCCCTTACCTCCTGGCTGAATTGGTTCTTTAGGCCAGCCCTTTGGTGTTGTACAACCACAGGTTACCTGAACGTTGGTAATGATCAATGGCTCATTTCCAGTATTAGTAAACTTAAAAGTCTCCTCTACTTTGTCACCTTGAAAAATGTCCCCAAAATCATGGGTCTTCTTTTCAAAGGATATAACTGGCCCATTCACTTTTGTGCTGGCCTCTTGTGCAAATGCTGGCGCCATTAAACCCAACACAGCGATGAATACCAAAAATTTCTTCATACTTTATTTTTTTACAAATTTAATAACCTTCCTTCAACAATTCTGCCAGATTAACGAAATTTCTGACATGCCAACCTTTACTTTGACTTAAGACCAAATTACCCAAAAGCCAGCCCAAAATGGAAAAAGAGATTATTGATGTATATGGATCGCGGGTAAGGGTAAGAGTTTGTGGACTTTTCTGGAAGGATAACAAGCTGTTGATGGTGAAGCATAAATCGTTGAAAGCAGGTGGCTTTTGGTCTCCACCAGGCGGAGGAATCGATTTCAACCAAAGTATCCATGAGACATTAATTCGAGAATTTGTCGAAGAAACAGGTCTTTCTGTAAGCCCAGGGGCGTTTCGTTTCGGATGTGAATTTATTCAAAGCCCGCTTCATGCCATCGAATTGTTCTATGACATTGATCATTCAGAGGGATTGGCAAAAACAGGATATGATCCCGAAATCCAACTGATCGAAGACGTGAAGTACTTATCGGAAGAAGAAATAAAAGCAATTCCAAAAGATAACCTTCACGGAATTTTTCATAACCATCAAACCAAAATGGAAATTGAAAAATTAAGTGGATTTTATCGGATTTAAATCGCAATCCGTAAAAAGCACCTTGTGATTTACCCTGTAAAATATTTATTATTGTAAATACCTTTAGTGCGATAACTCAGTTCAACTATTGTGTCTGTTGGTATTGGATAATTTTAGACATGGAAACGAGCGCTAACTGAAAATAACTTGCAAACTTCAACCCTTCAGTATAAGCTTATTAAAAAAATCAAAGACGATCGCTTTGATGAAGAACTCATTAATCAATATCATTTACTAATACATATTGGAACGCGCGATTTTCAAATGCTCGTTCTTGACCCTGATCAAAACCGAGTCCTCCTCATGGAGGATTTTGTTTTACCTGGGATATCCACACAAAATGAACTCATGCTCATGTTGGATCAACTCTTTGATTCACATGCTGTACTCAAAGCAGGTTTCTGGAAAAGAGTGAAGGTCTGTATAAAGAACCAGAAGTTTGTCCAGGTTCCTCAGGCACTTTTTTCAGAATCTTCATTAGAAGAGTATTTGAAATTTAATGCTCCGATCGACCCTGCAACCGAAGAGTTTCTTGCTTCACCGAATCCACGATGCGAAGCCGTAACGGTTTTTGCAATCAACAAAGAGTTGAAAGATTGGCTTACTAGTATTTATCCTAACTCACCCCCTACTTTCACACATCAGTCCGCTGCATTGATTGAAGGCACTATGCAATTCTCAGAGGGAAAGAACGATAATCCACTTTATGTTTACATCGATCGTTTCAAGTTGCATATTTTATCATGCAAGGATGGAAAGCTGCTGTACTATAATCAATTTGCCATCAAGCAATTTTCAGATTATGTGAAGTATATTATGATGGTGATGAAAACCCTCAACCTAAATCAGGAGTCAAGTCAGGTTGTACTGTGGGGATACATTGGAAAGAACTCTCCTCATTACGTTGAATTCTATAAATACATTAACAACGTTACCTTCGGAAGTCGGCCAAAAAATATAAGCTTTGGCTACATGTTTGACGAAGTGCAGGAGCATCACTTCTTTGATCTTTACAGTATCAGTTTAATCGACTAATCAGCCTCTTTTTTTGCCACTATCTTACTTACCTGTTCTAGGTATTGGTAATTCTTACTGATTTGCCGACATTTAAAACACCATGACAAAACGCATCGCACTCTTCCCGGGTTCATTTGATCCTTTCACAAAAGGACATGAAGACATCGTTCTTCGCGGCCTTCAGCTATTTGATGAGATTATTATCGGCATTGGTTACAACAGCACAAAGAGCAAGCGCTATTTTGAGATTGATCTGATGGTGGAATACATTAACAAGACATTTGAAAAATATCCAAACATCACGGTCACTACCTTTTCAGAACTCACCGCTGAATTTGCCCGAAAAAATGGTGCTAAGTTTTTATTAAGAGGTTTACGCAATACCACCGACTTTGAATATGAAAATAGTATCTCGCAAGTGAACCGACAATTGTATGACGAGATGGAATCAGTCTTCTTAATTACTACACCACAACTCGCCTGGATCAGTTCTTCCATCATTCGCGAAGTACATCGTTATGGAGGAGAAGTTTCGCAATTCCTTCCGTACAAACTTTAATGTAATAGCCCTCAATTTAATTCATCATCATGTTTGTCGTTGATGCACACTTAGACCTAAGTATGAATGCCCTGGAATGGAACCGCGATATCCGCAGACCCATTCAGGAAATTCGAAGTCGTGAAAAAGGAATGACAGATAAACCTGATCGCGGTAATAATGTTGTGAGTTTACCTGAGCTTCGAAAGGGCAATATCGGTTTAGTAGTGGGAACACAAATAGCACGTTATGTTTCAATTGAAAATACATTACCAGGCTGGCATTCTCCTGAACAAGCATGGGCCCAAACACAAGGTCAGTTAGCGTGGTACCGCACTATGGAAGATGAAGGTGAAATGTTTCAGGTAAATAACTTACAAACACTTGAAAAACATCTTCAACATTGGAACTCAAACACGCCATTAGAAAAAAAAACAATTGGCTACATTCTCAGTCTTGAAGGTGCCGACTCAATTGTTTCCATAAAGTATTTAGAAAAGGCTTATCAAAACGGTCTTCGTGCCGTTGGTCCTGGTCATTACGGACCTGGCCGTTATGCACAAGGGACGAATGCTACTGGTGGAATAGGTAGTGATGGAAGAGCCTTGTTAAAAGAAATGGAACACTTGAACATTATTTTAGATGCAACCCATTTATGTGACGATAGTTTTTGGGAAGCGATGGATGCTTTTAATGGCTACGTTTGGGCAAGCCACAATAATGTTCGCGCACTAGTTGATCACAACAGACAATTCAGTGATGAACAATTAAAAGAGCTTATCAATCGCGGAGCCGTTATTGGTGGTGTGATGGATGCCTGGATGATGGTTCCGAATTGGATTAAAAATGTTTCTACCCCAATTGGCATGAACTGCACTTTGGAGAAACTAATTGATCACATGGATCATATTTGTCAGATTGCCGGGAATGCGCGTCATATTGGAATTGGATCTGATTTAGATGGAGCGTTTGGAAAAGAGCAATCTCCTGCTGATATTGAAACCATTGCTGACCTTCAAAACCTGCCTAACCTTTTAGCAAAACGAGGGTACAAGAAGGACGATATCGAGAACGTAATGCACGGAAACTGGCTGCGTTTTCTCAGAAATGCGTGGAAATAAATCCCTAGTCAATAGAGAATGTATTTTTAATCACTCTGCTTGGTTTTAAAAGGCATGTAGTATTCAACCTGAAAATTAACCGCCTGCATACTATTTTAAAGGATAAATTGCAGTCACAAAACATCATCCATTTGTTTTCGTTTTGGATATGACCGCTCAACAATTATGAATAAAAGAATATTCGGCTTATTCGCCATCATCGCTGTTCTTACTTTGTTTTCATTCTCGAAGCCAAGTGAACGCTATTTCGAAATTGCAAAGAACCTCGATATTTTTGCTACACTGTTTAAAGAAGTGAATGCTCTTTATGTTGATGAAGTCAATCCAAATAAATTAGTTCGTACAGGTATTGATGCCATGCTTGGCTCGCTTGATCCATACACTAATTACATTCCCGAAGACGAAGTTGAAGATTTCAGAACCATGAACACCGGTCAATATGGTGGCATTGGCGCGATAACAAGAGAAATTGGAAACAGAACAATCGTGACCATGATCATGGAAGGTTATGGTGCTCAAAAGGGTGGATTAAAAATTGGTGACGAAGTTGTTAAGATCGATAATATTGAACTTAGCAAGCTTACCCGTGAAGAGTCTAGTCAATTGATGAAAGGGCAAGTGGGTACTCCTGTTAGTCTAACCATCAAACGTTTTGGAGAAAGTCAACCTATAAAACTGGATTTTAAAAGAGAAAAAATAAAAGTAAGCAACGTTCCTTACTTTGGAATGGTGGGTAAAGATGTTGCACTCATTCAACTCTCCGATTTCACTCCTGATGCTGCAAAGGAAGTAAAGAGTGCACTTATAATTTTGAAAGAGCAAGGTGCTAAATCGGTGATATTGGATTTGAGAGGAAATCCAGGAGGCTTATTAATTGAAGCAGTTAACATCACCAATATTTTCCTGCCAAAAGGAAAAATGGTGGTGAGTACAAAAGGAAAAATTCCGGAGAACAATTTAAACTATGAAACATTAAACAATCCGGTCGATACTGAAATACCAGTTGCGGTGTTGATCAACAGAGGTAGTGCTTCAGCATCCGAAATTGTGGCTGGTACTCTACAAGACTATGATCGTGGACTCATCATCGGTGAAAAATCATACGGAAAAGGTTTGGTTCAAGTTAGCAGGCAACTCTCCTACAACTCACAACTCAAAGTAACAACAGCAAAATACTACACTCCTACTGGTAGATGTATTCAAGTTTTAGATTATGGACATCGCAGAGATGACGGAAGTGTTGGCTCAATTCCTGATTCATTGAAGAAAGCTTTTAAAACTTCTAATGGACGTCAGGTATTTGATGGTGGCGGTATTGATCCGGATATAAAAGTGGAGACACTAGAAGCTCATGCATTAACGCAAGTTCTATTTGAAAAAGGTTTCTTGTTTGATTATGCCACACAATATGCGCTTAAACGCCCCGATCCGGTCGATGCAAAATCCTTTCAATTATCGGATGAAGAGTATCAGCAGTTCATCACATGGATGAAAGACAAAAATTACAGCTACAAATCCTATATGGAATATGAGCTTCAACAATTTACAGAAGAAGCTAAAAAGGAAAAATACTTCTCTGATCTAAAAGGGCAACTCGATCAAATCAACACACGCATCACAGAAAGCAAAAAGAACGAGTTGACACTGTACAAAGACGAGATCAAGATGTTGTTGGAAGAAGAAATTGTATCCCGATATCATTTAGAGCGTGGAGCAATTGAAGCTGGTTTCAAGTACGACAATGACATTAAGAAAGCATCTGAAATGCTTCACAACAACGAACAATACAAAAAGCTTCTCAATATTCAATAGTATATGAATCTTGTGCGTAGAAAGAGAATACGTTGGGCAATCATTTTATTCTTTCTGTGCATCATGATTACCCTTCACTCGTGTATGACCTTTCGCATGAGTTCAAAAGAAGTAGATGAATACTTTGCTAAAAAGAAGGTTAACGCTACGCAACATAAGTATAAGACTGGTTTCCGCACGATACATTATGTAAAATCAGGTGATGAATCTAAACCACTCATTCTTTTTGTACATGGTTCACCTGGCTCGTTAAGTGCCTTCATTCATTTTCTTGCTGACTCTGTGCTTCTCCCTAACACATTACTCATCACCGCTGATCGACCCGGCTTTGGATATTCAAATTTTGGTAACGCAGAACCTTCGTTACAAAAACAAGCAGAAGCACTAAAACCCATACTGGAAGAATATAAAAAAAACCGACCTGTTATCTTAGTTGGGCATTCACTGGGCGGGCCACTCATTGCACGCATGGCAATGGATTATCCCGAACTTGTTGACGGTTTAATTATTGTTGCCGGATCTATCGATCCCGAGCTTGAACCAAACGAAACCTGGTTCCGGGCGCCCTTGGCAACACCTTTTTTAAGTTGGATTCTTCCGAGATCCATGCGATCATCCAATGAAGAAATCTATCAGTTGAAACCTGAGCTGGAAGAAATGATTCCACTTTGGCCAAACATTACGTGTCCTGTGATTGTAATTCAAGGAAAAAAAGATTCATTAGTGCCTGCTGCAAATGCAGACTTTGCAAAAAAGATGCTGATACATGCTCCTGTTGAATTTGTCTTCAAAGAAGATATGGATCATTTTGTGCCGTGGTCAAATCCTGAATTGATTCGCAATGCAATTCTTCGCATTATCAATCAGAAGAATCAAACATCAAGTTCTTTAAAACCTAATTAAAAAAATAAACCCCGAACAAGTCCGGGGTTTACACACTACGTTAGGTTTAGGTAGGTTACACTAGCGTAAGAAAAGCATCTCTCTGTATTTTACTAATGGCCAATCTTCGTTGTCCACCAGTAATTCCAGTTTATCTACAGCATCGCGAAGAACGTCAAAGTATTTTTCTTTTACATTGTCGCAATATTCAACAGCACGCTTGTGTGTGTCAGCTATTTTGTTGATTCGCTTGCGCTCTTCAACCATGGCACGCGCACTATTTTTGATGGTATCAATATGACCTGAAATTTCTTTGATCGTCTGAACAACTGCTTTGTTATCCACACCAAGACCTTTCAATCCATTTGCGTTATCAATTAATTTAGTCTGATAAGCGATAGCCGTTGGTATAATATGGTTCATTGCCAAGTCGCCCATTACGCGCGATTCAATCTGAACATGCTTAATGTATGACTCGAGTCTGATCTCAACGCGAGCCTCATTCTCTTTATGTGACATCACACCATGCTTCTCAAATAACTCAGCTGACTTCTTAGTCAAATAAGCATCAAGAGCTCGTGGTGTATTTTTAACGTTACCCAGCTTGCGTTTCGCAGCTTCTTTTACCCATTCTTCAGAGTAACCATCGCCTTCGAAACGAACGTCTTTTGATTCTTTAATATACTTACGAAGCACACTAACAATCGCCAAACGTTTCTCCTCACCTTTTTCAATTTCCTTTGTAACTGCTTCGTAGAACTTATCCAATTGATCTGCAACTACTACGTTCAACGCTGTCATTGCAGTTCCACAATTGTCGCTGCTACCTACTGCACGGAATTCAAATTTATTTCCGGTAAAGGCAAAAGGTGAAGTACGGTTACGATCTGTAGCATCCAGAATAATTTCTGGAATCTGATCGATACCCAACTTCATGTACATATTGTCGCCTTTCTCGATTTTAACATTTCCTTTCTTCTCCAACTCATCCAATACCGCAGTCATTTGAGAACCAATGAAGGTTGACATAATTGCAGGAGGAGCTTCGTTTGCTCCAAGACGGAAATCATTAGCGGCTGTGGCGATACTCGCACGGAGAAGTTCTCCATGCTCGTGAACTGCCTTAATCGTTGTGATGAAGAATGTTAGGAACATTAAGTTATCACGAGCACTGCTGGTTGGCGCGAACAAGTTTACACCTGTATCGGTAATCAACGACCAGTTATTATGCTTACCCGATCCATTCAATCCTGCAAAAGGTTTCTCATGGAAAAGGATTTTCAAGTCATGTTTCTCAGCAACGCGGCCCATCACATCCATCATCAATTGATTGTGATCGTTGGCTACGTTTACTTCTTCAAACAAAGGAGCTACCTCAAACTGACTTGGCGCAACTTCATTGTGTCTTGTTCTTACCGGGATGCCTAACTTCCATGATTCGATTTCAAAATCCTTCATGAAATCATAAACACGCGGAGGAATAGTTCCGAAATAATGATCTTCCAGTTGTTGTCCGCGAGCAGGCGCATGTCCAAAGACAGAACGGCCAGCCATTACTAAATCAGGACGAGCCATGAACAAAGCTTTGTCTACAACAAAGTATTCTTGCTCAGCACCCAAAGATGCTACCACGTGTTGAATATCCTTATCAAACAATTGACAAACGCGAGTAGCGGATTGATCAACTGCTTTTAGTGCCTTTAACAAAGGTGCTTTTGTATCCAATGTCTCTCCTGTGTAGGAAACAAAGATGGTGGGGATACAAAGTGTAACACCATAAATAAACATGGGCGAGGTTGGATCCCAAGCCGTATAACCACGCGCTTCAAAAGTACTACGAATACCGCCACTTGGAAAAGAAGAAGCATCTGGCTCTTGTTGAACAAGCTCACTGCCTTTGAATCTTTCGATACCAGCAAGGGCATCAAAGAAAGAGTCATGCTTTTCAGCAGTACCACCAGTCATCGGCTGAAACCAGTGTGTAAAGTGCGAAGCACCTTTGCTCAAGGCCCAGGATTTTGCAGCGGAAGCGACTGCATCAGCCGTTACCTCATCTATCTTTTCATGATTTTTGATTGCCTGACTTACCTTCTTGAAAACAGCAGGAGCCAGTGAAGCACGCAACTGCTCCAAACCGAAAACGTTCTCTCCATAAAGCTTGGAAACGCTGGTGGTTGGAACCGCAACGTGCACCTTAGTTCGGTCGCTCAATTTCTTTAGAGCTTCAAATCGTAGTTGCGCCATAGTGGTTGATTTTAAATCTTAATTGTTTCCAAATCTATCAGAAAATTCGAAACTGAGGTCAAAATCAACCCACATTTTTACTTTTTTGTTAAGTACACGTTTGCATTATGTGAATTTTTGAACCGACATGTTACCTACCGCCTGTACGCTATTCTGTTTATGGCGATCATACTTTACTTCTTGTATTAGGTATTATCATAGCATCAATCTTAGTATTTAATCAATGAACAAATAAGGGTAAGCTTTGTCAGCGCTTTTAATTTTAGTGGGTAGTTTGAAGTGAGTGGCTAACAGTTTAATTGCATGTGAAACGGTATTAAACGTCCAGATCATATGACACGATATCTACAAAGTCCCAAAACTCAAAGAAGGCGCGAGGTTATGGTGACTTACAATGTATATTTCAGCGTTAGATTCACTTCATATTTTATAGCTTTTCGCAATCGTTTACGGAATCAAGCCGAAAAAGCCTTATACTTTATTCATATTTTCATTGGCACTAAACTGATCTAGATCACTCAACATCAGCAACTTGGCATTAAACGATCATTCTTTTTTCTATATTTTCAAATTAAAAATTGTCCTACTGTCTTAGTCATTCTTCTTTTGTAAAGTCATGAAATGGGTCCATAGACAGATTGCATGATTTACTTTTTCGGCTTTCATTTTCAACAACTACTATGACTAAAGCACAGACCAAGCAAAGGAATATTGAGTTCATTGGCGATCACAAAAACAATTCGATTGTTATCGGAAATTATGGTGATGCGAAATTTATTGCCAAGGGTAATTTTGACCTTTCGGGAATGATTTACTGTATGAAAAACACAGTGGAATTTAATCTGATTGGCGAGGGGGTAGTTTCTTTTACCGGTATCTGTAAAAAGTTGATGATTCGCGGGATTGAAGGGAATATTACTTTGGATCTAAATAACCTTTCAAGTGATGTTGTTTGGTGCGAATCAGTAAAAGGCAATTCAACCGTTATTCTCGGACCAACAAAGATCATTGAGTTAATCAGCCTGGATAATGATGCTGTTGTAAGGTATGATGGGAAAACAGTACTCATGAACTATTCTATACGCGGGAACTCGAAAATAGAAGTTTGGAGGACAGCCGTGTAAATTCATTATAAAATTAGGGTTGGGGAGTGTCTTACATTTAGAGTTCATACAACTCCAGCGGCAATCCATCCGGATCGGCAAAAAAGGTAAATCGTTTTCCAGTCATATCATCAATCCGTATCGGCTCTGCTCTTACTCCTTTCTTTATTAGCAGTTCTACCGCATTTTCAATATCCTTTACTTCAAAAGCGAGATGACGCAATCCAGTAGCTTCAGGATGAGAAGATCTCTTCGGGGGATCTGGGAAGGAGAATAATTCAATTTGATAGGTATCACCAACTTTCAAATCTAATTTATAGGATTGCCTTTCTGAACGGTACGTCTCTTTTACAATCTCCAAGTCAAGCACTTCAGTATAAAACTTCTTTGACACTTCGTAATTACTACAAATGATCGCGATGTGATGAACTCTCTTAAGCTTCAGTCTGGACATTGAAAATTTTGAATTTAAACTTATAAGTAGGCTTACGCTTCTATCCTACTAACTCAAAGAAACAAAAAACCCCGTTGCCGGGGTTTTCATTTAATTCGATTTTTTTACTGAGCCTCCACTGCTGGAGTCGGTGATCGCTTTAGTGGGATTTCCGCGGTAGCGAACGCTGCCTCCACTACTCGCGTGTCCGTCTAATCCTTCAACCACAAATACTTTTATAGAAGCACCACTACTCGCCTCAGCCTCCACATTTTGAGCTTCAAGGTCGTATGCATTTATTTCTCCAGCACTACTTGCATCAGCAGCAAGTGACTTTGTTTTTCCTTTCAATTCCATCTCTCCTGCACTGCTGGCGCTCACACTCATCGTTTGAGCATCAACCGAAACTTCAATGTTACCCGCACTCGAACAGCTAACCTCAAGCGAGTTGGCTTTGATCACCGTCTCTGAAAAGATACTACCTGCTGAGCTGGCCGATAACTTATCAAGCTGCACGTAAGTAACGTATACCTTTACATTGACATGTCCATGATAGTTGCCATCACGCATGTGAACTTTAAGGTAAGAGCCCGAAACTTCCGTTAACACATTCTCTAATTTTACCCCGGTTGCCTCAACCTTAACGCTCTCTTTGTCACCTTTTTTAAGGTAGACATCAATGCCTTCGGCAACTTTAACTCCGTTAAACGAACCCACATTCCGGGTCTGTGTTTCCTGGGCTTGCACAAAAGTGACCGCCAGGACAAGTGCGATTATAGCCAGTAGATTCTTCATGTTGTTTTCAATTTTGCACTAAAGACAGAGGTCAAATATAAGGGTTGCATCCACGCCATTCATCGGGATTTTTTTTGCCGATGTACCAAAACATTGTATTTTACAGTATATTTCTAAAGGCATTTTTTGAACTTTGAACCTATAATTAAAAGACATATCATGATTTTTGACAAAAAACAGGAACTTAATGTTCTGATCAACCTAGCCGCTAGCGACAAGTCAGTAGCCGACCGCGAATCTAAGCTTATCCAGCTTATTGCAAAAGCAAATGGCATTCCGAAAGAAGAGGTTGATACCATGCTCCACAATCCTAAGCCTATCGGGAATATTGTTTCCTTCACGGCTGACGAAAAATTTGAACACTTATATCATCTGATCCAATTAATGAAGATGGATGGACAGGTGTTTAGAAGCGAAATTGTTTTCTGTGAGCAAATTGCTGAGAAACTGGGCTTCAAAAAGGGTGTTGTTGGTGAAATTTCTCAACACGTTTACAGCGATCCTACCATTACTGCTGACCGCGATATGGTGAAGGCTAAGGCCTTGAAGTTTTTGAAAGCGTAAGATTTTAAAAGGTATATGCTGAAAAGGGAAGGTTTTATACCTTCCCTTTTTTATGTTCAATATTTTGAGTTGAGGGATTCAATCTTATAAGCTGACTCAATCTATTTCTTAAAAAGAAGCCTACCCCCAACAATGGTCATCGAAACTTCAGTCGTTAAAATCTCTTTTTCTGGGACCTTCATGATGTCGTTTGTAAAAACAGTGAAGTCAGCAAGCTTACCCGCCTCGATAGAGCCTTTCAGTTTTTCTTCAAAGGCTCCATAAGCTGCATCCAACGTGTAAGAACGAAGAGCTTGCTCGCGGGTCATCTTCTCTTCTGGTTCATATCCACCTTCTGGGTCACCCTTTAATGTTTTACGGGTTACCGATGCGTAGAAACAAGGTATCGGATTAATGGGCTCAACAGGTGCATCGGTGCCATTTACAATACGAGCTCCCGATTTTAATAACGACTGCCACATATAGGCACCTTCCTTAATGCGCTTCTCTCCCAACCGATCAATAGCCCATGCCCTATCGGACGACATGTGAATGGCTTGCATGGCAGGTATTATTCCTAACGAACCAAAACGAGGTATGTCATTTGGATGTAAATGCTGTGCATGTTCAATTCTGAATCGTACATCTTTTGCCTTTTCAGGATTTTCCTTAAAGGCGCTTTCATAACGATCGAGAATTTCATGATTGGCCCGATCACCAATAGCATGTGAACAAACCTGGAAACCATGCTGAAGTGCAACTCTTGAAATCTTCAACACCGTGTCCATCGGTAGGGTAGCCATGCCTGAAAAATCAGGACGGTCTGTATAGGGTTCTAATAACCAGGCACCACGGGATCCTAATGCGCCATCACAATTTAATTTTATTGAGCGAACGGTTAATTGATTATCAATCTCGGGGCCCTTATTCAGCCATTCATAAACCAGCTTACTATCCCATCCGGTAAGCATTACATATAATCGAACATCAAGCCTACCTTCTTTTTTGAATTGGTGAAAGAGAGCAATATTTTCTCGTGAAGCACCAGCATCATGAAAACTGGTGATGCCATTTCGTAAACAGGCTTGAAGCGCTAAGGTCAATGCTTGTTGATCACTAGTAGAATCAACACCTGGAACATATTGCTGTATGAGCATTTCTGCATTCTCTACAAACATCCCGGTAGGATTTCCCATTGCATCGCGAATAATTTCGCCACCCTCCACTATTTGACTTGCTGTTTTCTCTCTCGATAAAAGATTTACTCCTGCTAATTCCATTGCTTTAGCGTTTGCTAAACTCATGTGACCACTGGCGTGTGAAAGAAAAACAGGATTGTTCGGAGAAACAGCACTTAACAACTTATGCGTTGGGAGACCTTTCACTATTTCATCAGCCTTTTCATCCCACTTATCCTGATGCCATCCTCTACCGATAATCCATTGACCAGGCTGGGCTTTATCCACTGCTTCTTTAACACGTTGAATAATTTCAGCATAACTTTTCGTGGTCATTAAATCAAGATTCAATTCATTATACCCCACACCCATTAAATGCCCATGACCTTCAATAAATCCAGGCGTCATAATTTTACCTTGAAGATCAATGACTTCAGTTTTATCATTAATGTATTTGCGCGCTTCAACTTCTGATCCGGCAAAAATTATTTTGTCGCCATGAACTGCGACTGCTTCAACCGTTGGGTGCTTTTCATTTACAGTGTAAATTGCCCCACCGAATATAACAAGATCTGCGGGGTCAGGTTTCGGTTGGCATGAAACAAGAAACCCTATGATCAATAAATAAAATATATTTTTTTCAAGCATGCGTAGCATAATTTTTCATGCATTATACAAAAAGGAAATAAACGCGATAGGATGAATTGATCCAATCAAAAAGATGATGATCCTTCATTACCTGAGATGAGAGGCATAATACCAGGCTTTACTTCGCTGTTTGTTTTTGTTCTCCCAATCCCTCAATACCTAACGTAACAACATCACCTGACTTTAAATAAATAGGTGGTTTAAAACCAAGACCTACACCCGCTGGTGTTCCTGTTGAAATCACATCACCTGGAAGCAACGTCATGAACTGACTGATATAACTCACCAGGAATGGCACTTCAAAAATCATATCATCGGTATTATTATCCTGCATCATTTTGTCGTTTACTTTTAACCACATATGCAAGCTGTTGTAGTTTGTTACTTCGTCTTTCGTAACCATATAGGGTCCCATCGGAGCAAACGTATCACAACTTTTTCCCTTCACCCATTGTCCGTTGCGTTCGAGTTGAAATTCGCGTTCGCTGTAGTCATTGTGTAAACAAAAACCTGCCACATAATCCAACGCGTATTTTTCTTCTACATACAATGCTTTCTTACCAATCACCACTGCCAGCTCTACTTCCCAATCGGTCTTAACACTGTTCTTCGGAATAATGAGATTGTCATTCGGTCCTACAAGTGCCGTAGTAGATTTAAAAAACAAGATGGGCTCTTTTGGAAGATCCATCTTCGATTCAAGTGCATGTTTAGTATAATTTAATCCAATGCAAATTATTTTAGAGGGACGCGTAAACGGTGCACCAATGCGAACGCCCTGTGGAACCTTCGGAAGCTTCGATTGATTTTCACCCAACCATTTTTTGAATCGGTTGATTCCATCATTCTCAAAAAAGATTTCTCCAAAGTCTTCTCCAAAAGAAGAGGCGTCATACATTTCGTTGTTCAACAACACACCGGGCTTTTCTTTTCCAGGCTCACCAAAGCGAAGTAATTTCATATTTTTAAATTAGGTATTTAGTCGTTAGGCATTAGAGGGTAGACATGAGTAATCAACAAGTACTGCAAACAGAAATGCCGAATGCACAGATCAGAATCCAAACTTTAATTATTCAGTTTAATAAATCCTCCGTCAAATGGATAATCACTTCCTGTCACAAATGAAGCTTCATCAGAACATAAGTACAAGGCCAATGCAGCCACTTCATCGGGTCGGCCCATTCTTCCAATGGGTTGGGTCTTCGAAAGTTTCTCAAACATTTCCTTTTCCTGGCCGGGATAATTCTTTGCCAGAAAATTATCAACAAATGCTGTATGTATCCGCGCAGGCGAAATACAATTGCAGCGAATGTTATCGTGAATATAATCTTTGGCTACTGAAAAAGTCATCGTGAGGACAGCGCCTTTACTCATCGAATATGCAAAGCGGTCGGCAATACCAACATTCGAAGCAACAGAAGCCACATTCAAAATTACTCCTCCACCTTGCTGCTTCATCTGTTGGATCGCTGCAAACATGGTATTGTAAACTCCTTTTACATTCACTTGAAAAACTTTATCAAAATCTTCAGCCGATGTAGAATCTAATTTTCCGATATGTGATATGCCCGCAGAGTTAACGAGTATATCAATGCGACCTGCAGCTTGTGCAATTTCTACAAGCGCATCTTTTACTTGAAGCTGATCGGTTACATTAACTCCAAAAGAAGAAGCCTTCCCTCCTTTTGCTTTAATGGCATTGACCGTTTCATCTGCTGCTGCCTTATTCAGTTCCAGAATAAAAACAGATGCGCCTTGTTTCGCAAAAAGTTCGGCCACTGCCCTACCGATTCCGCTTCCGCCACCGGTGATGACCGCAGTTTTGTATTGAAGACTAAACATGATTTATTTTTTTTCGATTCAATAGGAATGATGGCCAGTCAGAAAAATGTCCCACTCTCCGGCCTGATCACTTACATGATCTTTTAGAAAGATAGCGTAAGATGGTTTATACGGTTTGTTGCGCAACGGCATATTCGCTTTGTCGGGAGTGTTGTCACCTTTTTTAGCATTGCATTTTTTACATGCTGTAACCAAATTCATCCAGCTGTCAATTCCTCCTTTCGCGCGTGGTATTACATGGTCGATGGTTAGGTCGCGTTTGGTGCCGCAATACTGGCACTCATAACTATCGCGTTTGAATATATTTTGCCGGGTAAGATTAACGCCCTTGTAAGGGGCGTTAACATATCGATTGAGGCGGATAACAGAAGGCATCGGATAACTATGGGTTATCGAATGCAATTTGTGACCGTTGGCCGAACGCACCATTTCACTTTTATTTAAGAACACAAGAATAAAGGCACGTTCCACTGAGCATACCATCAGTGGACTATTATCCTGATTCAGCACGAGAACCCTTGTGTTCATGTTAGAAAGATAAAACCATTATCTCTACTAACAAAGCAGTTAAATAGATGTTTGAATGCTAATATCAGTTATCGCAGACTGGTTACAGATACCTTATTACCGAAAATCGGTAACTACTCAGCAAGAATACGCCTGATATGCCCGAACTGATGGGTGTAAATTTTGGTCTCTATATTAAGAATACCTTCCTCATTGAAATGATCAATGCGAACACGGCCAGAAGCATGAATGATCTTGTCCTCATTCAACAAAACACCAACGTGAACGATTTTTCCCTCCGCATTTTTGAAGAATACCAAATCGCCTGGCTTGGCATCGTGATAGGATTTTACGGACTTACCCTGATTAGCCTGTTGCCACGCATCACGAAATAAACTATAGCCACAAATCTTAAACACCATTTGAGTAAAGCCTGAGCAATCAATACCAAACGGACTTTTTCCTCCCCACACATACGGTGCATTGATGTATTTGATAGCTGTGTTTTTCAAAAATTCAAACTCACGTTTCTGGCCTACGTTTTTTGCTTCACCATTAAACGCAAACTGTTCTTCCATCTTGAATAATTCCGAACTGGAAATCGGAATCATGCTTCCCATTAAAATGACTTGTGGACTTTTGTGGTAAAGAATGCTGGTCGTAATGTCGGTGGTGATTTTAAATTCAGCCTGATCTAAGTAATCAAAGTAATCTTTTGAGATGACGTGATGCTGTTTCTCATCAATCCAACCTTCGTATTGATCGTAATGAATTTTAATTTTCAACCATTTTTTATCAGCACTTTGTTGAGTCACTTCATACTGATCACCAAAAAGAAGTTGGGTTACCATCTCAACCTTTTCGGAGGGCTCAAGACGCACGGGCACCACACTGAGGCGGCATATTCCAAAATCAAAACTATTCATGAGGGGTCTTTTAAAATCGTTACTTCAGTTTTAACCGATGCAATTCTCGTTTGGCATCGCGTTCTTTGATGCTATCGCGTTTGTCGTGTGTCTTCTTACCTTTTGCAATGGCGATCTCCAATTTCGCCAACCCCCGGTCATTGATAAAAAGACGTGTTGGTATTAAGGTAAGTCCCTTCTCTTCAATCTTGCCCTCCAGTTTATGTAACTCCGATCGCTTCAACAACAGTTTACGTTCACGCGTTCCTTCGTGATTGTAATGTGTGCCTTGCGCATACGGTGTGATGTTAATTCCTTTCACAAACAATTCATTGTTATTCAAGTAGCAATATCCATCCTGCAAATTCGCTTTGCCTTCGCGAATGGATTTAATTTCTGTTCCCGTCAATACCATTCCCGCTACATACTTATCAAGCAATTCGTATTCAAATCCCGCCTGACGGTTTCGGATATTGATATTATTTGAAAATCGATCTTTAACCTTCATACCATTTTATACTTACATCGAATCAACACTCTTCGAGAAGAGTTTATTGATTTTATCCTTCTTTAAAATTTTCTGACCTGTTTTGCCTGTGGCAATGATGCGGGCTCCCACCTTCGCTTCATACAAACATATCAATTCGTGTCCATTGATTTGATGTACTTCTGCTGAATATTTAATCTCCTCACCCACAAATGCCGGGCTTTTATGCTCAATGCTCAAAAATGTGCCGATGCCCTCCTCGTCATCATCCCGCATGTCGAGCACAAACTGACGGGTAGTCCATTCTGCATCTCGCGCCAATGCGAACGTGGCATATACATCATGTACCACTTCGCCATGAAAAGATGCCACATCTGTTTGCTGAACGATGTGTTTGTATTCTTTCTTATCTCCAATAGAAAAAATGTTCTTCATACACTAAACTTACAAAGGCATCCGAGCTAATGGTGTTACATCCAAATCACAAAATTCGCCTTTCAAAAATTTATAATGTGCGGCCATGGCAATCATGGCGGCATTGTCAGTGCTGTATTCAAAAGCTGGAATAAAAACATTCCAGCCTTTTTGTTCACCCAAGGCTAAAAGATTTTTTCTTAAACCTGAGTTGGCAGAAACTCCACCCGCAATGGCAATCTCTTTTATTCCAAGTTGTTCACTCGCTTGTGTCAATCGTGAAAGTAACATTTTCACTAAATGATGTTGCAGACTGGCTGCGATGTCGTTTACATGTTCTTCAACAAATGCAGGGTTCTTCTTTTTCTCATCGCGAAGAAAATAAAGAAATGCAGTTTTAATTCCGCTGAAAGAAAAATCCAAACCGGGCATCATGGTATCCGGAAAAGAATATGCCATTGGATTTCCCAGCTGAGCATATTTATCAATCAAGGGTCCACCAGGGTAAGGTAGGCCCATAATTTTTGCTGCCTTATCAAACGCTTCACCAACTGCATCATCTTTTGTCTGGCCAATTACCTCCATATCCAGGTAATCCCGAACCAAAACAATTTGGGTATGCCCCCCACTTACCGTCAGACATAAAAACGGAAAGCATGGTTTGGGGTCATCAATGAAGTGTGCTAAAATATGAGCTTGCATATGGTTCACCTCAATCATGGGTAAATTCAGTCCCATGGCCATGCCTTTTGCAAACGAAACTCCAACTAGTAAAGAGCCCATCAATCCGGGGCCCCGGGTAAAAGCAATCGCGCTTAACTCCTGTTTAGAGACCCCCGAACTGGCCATGGCTTCGTCAACCACCGACACAATATTCTGCTGATGCGCACGTGAGGCGAGCTCAGGCACCACTCCACCGTATTTTTGGTGTATGGCCTGTGAGGCAATAATATTATTAAGTACCTTGGCGTTCCTTATGACAGCAGCAGATGTCTCATCGCACGAGGACTCAATAGCAAGTATAACGGGATGCATGGGTTGAAAAATGAACTTGCAAGTTACCAAAAATAGGATTCGAAAAATACTCGCGTATACCGTTGCCGGAATTCTATTCCTATTCATCTCCAGCTTTCTGATCATTCAAATGCCCCCGGTTCAAAATCGGTTAATTGATGGTTTTTTAAAAGAATTCTCCCAGATAACCGGGTTCAAGGCTACAATCAGAAGTTTCAGAATGCTTTGGTTCGACAGGTTAGAGCTGGATCATGTAATCGTCTACGACCTGGAAAACAACAAAATGATCAGTGCCAAAAAAATTCTGATCAATTTTAAGGTATCTCAGCTTTTCGAAAAAAATAATGTAAACATCGATGGTGTTTTTCTGGATAGCGCTCATGTGTTGCTCACCAAAATAAACGAGTCCGATACATCACGCGATTTAAACTTCAATGTCTTCATTGCCCGCATCAATGAACATTATGGTGCAAGCGGTGGTGGCACTGGAAAAACACCTAAGGTTAATATTGGAGAAGCGATTTTAAGCCAAAGCGCTTTTAGTTACATCAACCAGGATCAAGACAGCATTAAAAATGGATTTGATTACAATCACTTCAAGATAAACATTGATGAAGGTCAGCTCAAAGCATTCATGCTGCTGGGCGACACTATTGAATTTGATGTTCGCACTTTGTTAGCTGAAGATCAAGTCACCAAGTTGAATGTAAAGCAATTCTCTTCGTTCTTTCGAATCTCGCAAAAGGCATTGGAGCTTCAGGGGTTAAAGGCACTCATTGGTAAAAGTATTATTTCCGATACCATCATCTTCAAGTACGATAGCCAACGAGACTTGAATGAGTTCATTGAGAAAGTTTACGTACATGCAAATTTTAAGAACACGGTTATCAGTCCAGCGGATCTCGCACTCTTTGCACCCGGGGCAGAGAAATTGAAAAAACCTTTTTGGATTAGCGGAAATTTTAATGGACGCATCAATAAGTTCAAACTAACCAAAATGGAGTTAGGCATGGACAACACAAAACTTATTGGCTCTCTTGAAATGGATGGATTACCCATCATCAACGAAACATTCATCATGCTAAACCTTCGAAAATCGAAAGTTGATCCAACGGATTTAGCCTTTCTTTTTAATGACGATGTTAACAGTCGGCTCTCTCCTTTAGGTATTGTAAGTCTTGATGGTCAATTTCTTGGTTACCCAAATGACTTCGTTGCAAATGGAAATTTCTTAGGAAGACTGGGAGCAATAAAATCGGATATCAACTTCAAGATCAATGAAGATAATATTAACAAATCTTCTTATAGTGGAAAGTTAGCAATGACCAATTTCAAACTTGGTGAATACTTAGACGATACTATTAATTTTCAAAATGTTTCGCTTGATGGAAAAATTGCCGGCTCAGGACTTACTGTTCAAACCGCAGACTTTCAATTAGACGGAAAGATTTCTTCTCTTGGCATCTTAAAGTATAACTATTCTAATATTATAACGAATGCGCATTTAGCCTCTGAGCGCTTCAGCGGATTTCTTCAAGTGAATGATCCTAATCTTAAATTCTCTGCTCGCGGTTCAATTGATTTAAGACAACGAAAAGATATTATTAAGATTCAGGCTACTCTAGATACCGCCAATCTTTACGCACTTCATTTATCGCCTGATCCTCTCCTCTTGCGCACCAAGCTTGATGTGAATATAAGGGGACTATCGCTCGATTCGTTATCAGGAACTGCCAACCTTAATGATTTCTTTATCCAATACAAAAAGGACAACCTCAATCTTAATTCCATTGCCTTAGTAGCAACTCGTGATCAGCGAAAGAGATCCCTTAGCCTGAAAACATCCTTGGTAGATATAGAGGCTAATGGTGATTATTATTTCTCCGATCTCTATAAAGACATATCCACATTACTGAATGAACTATCACTCAATATCAAAAATGACAAAAAAGAAATTGATGAATATTATGCGAATAAAAACAAGATACCTAAATCGTATCAAGCAAACATTAAGGTGAATCTTAAGGATATAAAGCCAATTGTTAATCTTTTCAATATTGATCTGGTAGTATCACCCAATACGTTACTTGAAGGACGATTCACCAGCGGCTACACCACCATTCTTCAGGCCTATTCTAACATTAAATCCATTTCGTATCAGGGAAATACTTTTACACAATCCGATGTTGAATTTACGACATCAAAAATTGCAGATAGTACAAGTATTCTCTCCATGGCGGTTGTCAATTCTGAAAACCAAAGTTTCGGAACAAGTTTAAAAACAAAGAACCTGTTAGCAGAAGCCATCTGGAACAACAGCCATATCGATATTGGTTTAGATGCAGATCAAGACGGGCAAGACAACAATGTTCGGTTAAAGGGTTCTGTTGATTTTCTAAAAGACAGCACCACCATAATACTTCAACCCTCCAAACTTTCATTGCTTGAACGCGAGTGGATTTTTTCAGAGGATAACTTCATTACCCTTATTGGTAAAGAGGTGAAAGTACATCATCTGTCTTTGGAAAATAACGATCAATCCATTGCTGTCGATGGACAATTATCAACAGACCCTTCTAAAATTCTTTCGCTGGCTGTCAATCAACTTGATCTTGCTACCTTAAATGTGTTGACCGACAAAAAAATCTCGGGCATCCTGAATGCCGATATTCGCCTGAATAATTATTACAAAATTCCTTCGGTTGAAAATGATATTCAAATCAGCAACCTTACGGTGAATGATTTTCTGATTGGTGATGTCACTGGTAAAAACAAATGGGATACATTAACCAATAAGTTTGATATCAATGTCATGATTGATCGAATGGACTTGCGTATTGTAAATATCATGGGTCACTATGATCCTTCTCAAAAGAAAAGTCCTTTGAATCTTATTGCCTCTCTTGAAAAAGCGAATCTTAAATTGATTGAGCCCTTTATGAAAGGTATCTTCAGTCAGATTGGCGGCACCGTTTCTGGAGACTTCACTTTGAAAGGGCAGCTCGGGGCACCCGAGATAAATGGCGAAGGGAAAGTGAGTGATGGACAATTGATGGTGGATTATCTTAAAACCATGTACCAGTTCACAGGGCAAATTGGCTTAACTCCAAACTCAATTTACTTTAAAGATATTGATATGACCGATGCCTTCCGGCATAAAGGAAAACTCAATGGTGCAATACTCCATAAGAATTTCAACAGCATGACCATCAATCTAAAAGCTGATTTCCAAAATTTCCAAGTGCTCAATACTACCACAAAGGATAATAGTTTGTTTTTTGGACAAGCATATGCAACGGGTGATGTGAATTTCAACGGGCCCATTTCAAATTTAAGTATCACTGCTAATGCACGAACCGAAAGGAATACACGGGTTTATATTCCTATTGGTGGAACATCCGATGTTGAGACGAAAGACTTTATCAACTTTGTGAACTTTAACGATACTACAAAATCAAAAGTAGTTGATCTTGCACTGGAGAACAAACTCAATCTCACGGGTCTTACCTTTGACCTTAACCTTGATGTAACACCGGATGCGTATTGTGAAATTATTATTGATTTAAAAGCAGGAGATATTATTCGCGGACGCGGAAATGGTGATCTCAAATTACAACTTGACACAAAGGGAGAGTTCAATATGTTCGGTCCATTTGTTTTCACCGAAGGCTTTTACAACTTCACTTTATATGATATCATCAATAAAGAATTTCAAATCACGAAGGGAAGTAAAATCTCATGGTATGGAGATCCTTACCAGGGTATATTGGATATCAATGCTTCGTACAACCAGATGGCTTCATTTGCACCGATCATCACCGATCCTACGGTTAGTTCGGCACCACAACTCAAACGCAAATATCCTGCTCAAGTAGCCCTCAAACTTGAGGGGCCCATGTTAACACCTCTCATTAATTTTGATATTACTGCGAAAGATCTTCCTAAAAATATACAAACCGATACACGCACGGTAAACTTAGATTTTGAGTTTACCGCATTCAAGAATAAATTAGACGAACAGGAATTAAAGCGACAAGTGTTCAGTCTGATCATCCTGAGAAGATTCTCGCCTCCTGAATCCTTTAATACCAGTGGTTCTGTTGTGAATAGCGTTAGTGAATTGCTTTCAAATCAGCTGAGTTATTGGATGAGTCAGATGGATCAGAACCTGGAGATCAATGTGGATTTAGGAACCATGGATCAGGAAGCCTTTAATACATTTCAACTTCGCTTCTCCTACACTTTTCTGAACGGACGATTGCGCGTTACCGGTGATGGAACTTTTAATAATGGAAGTCAGGCCAGTGCTTCAAATCCAAACCCATCAAGCATTGCCGGAGACTGGACCGTAGATTACATGTTAACAGCGGATGGAAAACTTCGGGTAAAAATGTTTAACCGCACCAATGTAAATCCCATTACCTCTACCACAGGCAGCGGACAAAACGTGAACACTACTGGAGCTAGTGTTATTTATACTCAAACCTTCAATAGGCTAAAAGATATTTGGCGTGTTAACCGCAAGAAGAAAGAAGAAGAGGATGCGAAACAGAATCTCAATCCAAACGAGGAGGCCATAAAAGAAGAAGATGGTGGTGAGTAGAATAATTCTATTGTGGATTCTATTCCCATGCATTGTACTTGCTCAACAAAGGGATTCCGTTAACACTATAAATAAAAAACGCCTTGGTGCATTTGTCGCTACATCTACCATTGTCTATACCGCTTCTTTGGTGGGATTGAATGAGCTTTGGTACAGCGACTCACCCAGTCAACCTTTTCAATTTTTTAATGACAATGCCGAATGGAAACAGGTCGATAAACTTGGACATTTTTATTCTGCATATCATTTGAGTTCGTCCACTTCTCAAGCCTTGCGTTGGTGCGGTGTATCTCCAAAAAAATCAGATATCATTGGGGCCATCAGTGGTTTCGCTATGCTCATTCCCATTGAAATACTGGACGGAAAATCACAAGCCTATGGAGCCTCTTCCGGTGATCTGATTGCCGATGCTGTTGGAGCCGGTATTTATATTGGACAATCACTGCTCTGGAAAGAGCAACGCATCATTCCGAAGTTCTCTTTTCACACTACCTCCTATGCTCCGATTAATCCTAATTTACTAGGCGATGGATTACCCAGTGAAATCTTAAAAGATTACAACGGTCAAACCTATTGGCTCTCTGTTGATATGGATAAGTTCATGAAGTTTCCGCGTTGGCTTAATATTGCCGCTGGATATGGAGCTGAAGGTATGGTGTATGCACGTGATCAACAGAACATTGATGCAGGATATGCAGCTCCTTATCGTCAATTCTATATCGCACTTGATCTTGACTTAACCTCCATCAAAACCAAGTCGAAGGCTGTTAAGGCACTGATCTTCTTTGCCAATATGATTAAGATACCCGCCCCAACCGTAGAATTCTCTTCAAAAGGAGTACGTTTCCACGCACTCTATTTCTAATAAAAACGAAGCTGTTAACGGATGGAATTCAATCTAATTCCCTAACTTCCTGATCCCTTAACTGATAAAAAATATGAATATCATGAAGTATGTTCAGCAATTTGCTGATCAAATTGGTGGCCAGTTTACTGATTACGATCATACTAAATCGGTCATTGTTGTACCTACCGTTGGCAGTCGGTTTCAAACTGTGGTGGCGCTCACTCAAAAGAGTCCAGTGTCGGGCCGCGAGCAGGCTATGTTCACTTCGAAGGTCTGTGAATTTACTTCAGGCCTTGATCTGAAAGTCTTGCTAGAACAAAATGCCAATTTCGATTACTCGAAATTTGTGTTGGAAGATGGCTTTCTAAAAGTTGAAGCATCTTGCCTGGTAGACACAGCATCAGACGCTCAGGTAAAAGAAATGATTCAGGAGGTAGCTCAACTGGCTGATCATTACGAACTGAAACTAACCGGTCAGGATATTCATTGATTTTTACTCATTGGTATGTCTGTAGTGAATCTACAGCCTATCCTTTACCTTTGCATTATTAGCAAGCCACCTTATCGTCCCGATAGCTATCGGGAAGGAAAGTCCGGGCAACATAGGGCAGTGTACTTCCTAACAGGAAGGTGTTCTGCGCAAGCAGGGTAACAGATAGTGCCACAGAAAACAAACTACCCATTCCTGATTTTATCAGGAGGGGAAAAGGTGAAAAGGTGAGGTAAGAGCTCACCGGTTTGGTGGTGACATCAGACGCATGGTAAACCTTACGCGTTGAAAGGTCAAATAAGCCACGATCACTAACCTGGTTAGCGGCTCGTTAATTAAGTTGATTCATCAACTTAATCGTGGCGGGTAGACTGATTGAATCTGATTGTGAAGTCAGGTCTAGATAAATGATAAGGGCTCCGCGCAAGTGGGGAACAGAACCCGGCTTATAAGCTTGCTTTTATTTTAAAACCTGTCGGCCATAAAAAGCGGGCAGGTTTATTTTTTACTTTTTAACCAAGTGCCATGTCAAAAATACTGATCGTTGAAGATGACGCCAAGATTCGTGCGATTCTGAAGGAAATCCTGGAGGAAAAAGATCATGAGGTAGAAGAAGCTGCCGATGGACTGGAAGGCTTTCGAAAATTGGAACAAGGTAATTTCGATCTCTGTATTTGCGATATTAAAATGCCAAAGATGGATGGCCTTGAAGTTTTGGAGAAAGTAAAAGAAGCGGAAATCGCTACCAACTTTGTGATCATCTCTGCGCACGGAACCATTGATGTAGCTGTACAGGCGGTAAAGAAAGGTGCATTTGATTTTTTACAAAAGCCTTTTGATCTTGGTCGACTGGAGATAACCCTTCGAAATGCATTAGACAAAACAACACTGGTTAAAGAAACTAAAAATCTGCGCAAGAAGATTTCGAAGAAATATGAAATGATTGGTGAGTCTGAACCCATCAAACATGTTAAGGAGATGATAGAAAAAGTGGCGCCCACTGATGCACGGGTTCTTGTTACAGGTCCAAATGGTTCCGGAAAAGAATTAGTAGCGCGCTGGATTCATGAAAAAAGTAAACGCGCAAACAACCCTCTGGTAGAAGTCAACTGCGCAGCCATACCTTCTGAACTCATCGAAAGCGAATTGTTTGGTCACGAAAAAGGATCGTTTACCTCTGCCATTAAACAACGCATTGGCAAATTTGAGTTGGCAGAAGGAGGAACGCTTTTTCTGGATGAGATTGGTGATATGGGCTTACCTGCTCAGGCCAAAGTGCTTCGCGCACTTCAGGAAAATAAAATTATGCGAGTCGGAGGTGAAAAGGAGATTAGTGTCAACGTGCGAGTCATTGCTGCTACTAATAAAGATCTACAGAAAGAAATAGCCGAAAATAGATTTCGTGAGGATTTGTATCACCGCTTAAGTGTGATTCTTATCAAAGTACCATCACTGAACGAACGAAAAGAAGATATCGAATTGTTGGTTGAGAAATTTCTGGAAGAGATCGCTCTGGAGCAGGGATCGAGAAAAAAATCGATCAGTAAAAAAGGAATGGATAGGTTAAAAGAATATAACTGGACTGGAAATATCCGTCAACTGAGAAATGTTGTAGAACGATTAATAATAATGGGCGGAGAAGAGATTACCCCAGAAGATGTAACAAAATACCTTTAGATCTTTTGATCAGTGGTGTTCTTTTTAGGTGCCTCCTTCTTGCTATAAGTAGGGCAAGTATATTGGCTGCATGAGGAAACAAACGCTGCAAGGATAACGAAGGCTACGATCTTTTTCATCTGTATAAAGTTGAGTAAAACAAAAATATAACTCTTTAACTAACAAAACAAACCAAAATACTATAAATCCAAAGGGCTGAGAATGGTCACTATTCTATTAACAGATTACATCCTCTCACATCACTATTGTCCATTCTGCCCAAAATCTCAAAGGTTCCATCTGAATAAACCCTTCCAATATCTTCCGTCTCAATGAATGACATGGAATTCCAATTCGCCAAATCGATAATATTAATACCAGCCGATTCATCTTGTAACCCTTTGTTAAAAGGGTCCGTGAGTTCACGGCCCAACGCCTTCATCCAGGGAGGCTGAGAAAACCGATCTGAATGTACGGCATAAGCCTGTGAGAGAAGTTCAGTCATCCCATACTCAGAGTATATTGTCGGCACATTAAAACCATTCTTTAATATGTTATGGAGTTCTGGCCGTGTCAGTTCCTTTCTTCTACCCTTCATTCCACCAGTCTCAAAAACCAAGCTATTACCAAGGTCAAGATCATACTTTTCAACTAGATCAAGCAATGCAAAAGATACACCCCAAAGGATAATTTTTCGGGAGCTTACCTGGAGCATGTCAATATCGGCTACCAATTGATCTTGATTATATAGATAAAAAGCAGAATGAGGTGATTTACTTTCTGTAATAAAATGTTGCATCATGGCAATAAGCGAAGAACCCTCCCGCTCTTGATACGAAGGCAGCAGCGCCAAAAAATGATAGTCAGTCAAGGGACCAAAAAACATTTCAAAATTGCGTTGAGCGTGTTGTAAGTAGAATGCGAAATCCCGTACAAAGTGCTTACTCGTTGAAGTGCCCGTTGTTCCACTGCTAGTAAAAAAAGTTTCCTCATTCCAACCTCCTGTCTTTATAATTTGGTTCTTAAAGAACGAAATGGGCAGAAATGGTATTTGTTCAAGGGTATTGATATCGTCTGGAACAATAGACAAATGTTGAAGAAACTGACTATAAACAGGGTTATGAACAGCCTGAAACCGGAATACATCCAACGCAATACCTTCGAAAGAATATTCGTTTAGAGTATATAATTTTGATTCAAAACCTTTAAAAGTATCCAAGTGTTTATCAACTTTAGCACGAATATAAAACTATGAAACTAGCGAAAGGGGCGGTTTTCTTTTTTTTGATGATTGCGTTGGATTCATGTTTCAATCCTCCTGAATTTCCAATTGAGCCACAAATTGAATTTCAAGACATCGTATTTAAAAAAGGAGGCAGTGATCCTGATTCCCTTATCCTAACCATCACTTTTAAAGATGGCGATGGTGATCTTGGGATTGATGAAGACATCCCTTATTTTTCAAATTATCCATATCACCCACTGAATTATTTTTTAGCAAAGGACGGTCAATTGCTAACCATTTCTACGATCAAAGCCTATGAGGATATTCCTCCAATATTCAAGATTGACAATGGCCAATCTGGAAAGTTGGCTTCTGTACGCACTCGAAATGAACCCGGCTACGGAGCATTACCTGAATATGATTGTTACGCTTATACCTTCGATTCGGTCTACGTACAAGAGGCTGATAAAGATATTTTTGACGCTTCTTATTCCTTATGGAAGGTAATTCAGGAAACGCCCAGTCATCCCACCATTTATCATCTACTGGACACGTTCTATATTGAAAAGAACCCCAATCACTTTAACATTACGGTGGGCTTCGAAATAAAAAATTCAGATGGAACGTATGACGAGGTCGATTGGGAAGAAGAAATTCAGGGCTGCGAATCCATAGTTTTCGATGGCCGTTTTCCGGTATTGACAGAATCAAAGGTTCCGCTTGAAGGTACCTTGCGATATACTATGCAGTCATCCGGCTTTATTATTCTTTTTGGACGAACATTACGACTGAAAATTCAGATAAAAGATAGAGCCTTGCATCTCAGCAATGTTGTCTACACAAAAGATTTTTTGATTAATTAAAGCGAATACAGGTCTTTGAATTTCTGAGGGTTTACCTCTGTCATCAAGGTATACACCTTTTCAAAAACATCTTCCGAACTTGGTTTTGAAAAATAATCACCATCCGATGCATACGCTGGGCGATGTTCTTTTCCTGTAATCGTGACAGGCTTAGAGTCTAAGTATTGATAAGCATCTTGCTCCTCCAGTACTTTTTGCATCATAAAAGCAGTAGCACCTCCTGGCACATCTTCATCAGCAAACACAATGCGATTTGTTTTCTTAACGGATTCAACAATACTTTGATGACGATCAAACGGAAGAAGAGTTTGTACATCAATTACCTCGCATGATATTCCAAACTTCTCAAGATCATCAGCGGCTTCCATTACAACGCGGCACATCGAGCCGTACGTAACGATGGTTACATCATTGCCTTCTTTTAATATCTCAGGAATACCCAACGGCACTGTAAACTCACCAATATTATCTGGCGTCTTTTCTTTTAATCGATAACCATTTAAGCATTCTACTATTACAGCGGTATCATCCGATCTCAGCATCGTATTATAAAAACCAACGGCTTGCGTCATGTTGCGTGGAACCAAAATATAAATTCCGCGAAGCGTAGTCAGCATCATACCAATCTGCGAACCAGCATGCCATACGCCTTCTAGCCGATGTCCACGTGTACGAATAATGAGTGGTGCTTTTTGCCCTCCCTTTGTTCTGTATTGTAAACATGCCAGATCATCAGAGAGTGTTGGCAAGGCATAAATAAAATAATCAAGGTATTGTATTTCAGCTATCGGTCTCAATCCACGCAATGCCGCTCCAATTCCCTGACCAATAATGGTACACTCGCGAATACCGGTATCGGTAACACGAAGCTCTCCATGTTTTTGCTGCAAGCCCGCAAAGCCCTGGTTAACATCACCAATCTTTCCAACATCCTCACCGAAAGCAAGAACTCGTGGGTCACGTTCAAGTGCAATGTCAAAACATTTATTCAGTAACTCACGTCCGTCAACAATAGAAGACGAAGCAGAATAGATTGGATCAACTCGTTCTACCTTTAAAGCAGATTCCTCAGAGAGACTATGCAAATGTGAACTATAGCGATCAAAATTATCAGCATTCGAATCGTTCAACCAATTTATTAATGTAGTACGAACTTCACTTTCTTCATCACGAAGAATACGCAATGCTCTACGCGCAGCCTTCATGGTTTCCATGCGGGTAGGATTAATTGCATTACTCAATTCTTCTTTCAATGCAACTATCTCCGGATTGCCATTCGCTTCAATCACACGGATGAATAAATCCGTAATAAAACGCTGATCCTTGCGCACATCATCCATGAACGCTTTCCACGCACGTTCTTTTGCTTCCTTCGCAGATTGTTTAGCTTCTTTTTCTATATCATCAACTTCTTCTGGAAGAATTAACACTTCATTGATAATCCACTCGCGCATCTTTGTGATACAATCGTGCTCAACCTCCCATTGAAGGCGTTCTTTCGATTTGTATCGTTCATGCGAACCTGAAGTAGAGTGACCCTGAGGTTGCGTCATCTCTTCTACATGCAACAACACCGGCACATGTTCTTCACGACAAATTTTCTCTGCGCGTTGATATGCCTCCTGCAACTTCATATAATCCCAGCCTTGCACCGTTATAATTTCAAAACCTTTTTCTGATTCTGTTCGCTGCAATCCGGCAAGTGCTTTCGAAATGCTACTCTTCGTTGTATGATATTCTTGTGGAACAGAAATACCGTATGCATCATCCCAAACCGACATCAGCATCGGCACCTGTAAAACTCCTGCTGCATTGATGGCTTCATAGAACATTCCTTCTGAAGTAGAAGCATTACCTATTGTTCCGAATGCGATTTCATTTCCTTTATTTGAAAGATTAGTATACGCATGCAATGCTTCATTTTGTCTGAATAATTTAGATGCATACGCCATACCCAACAAGCGAGGCATTTGCCCGGCCGTTGGTGAAATATCTGCACTGCTGTTTTTTTGCTCTGTTAAATTTTTCAGGATACCATTCTCGTCCAACATGCGCGTTGCATAATGACCATTCATTAAACGGCCTGCAGATGCCGGATCTGCCTCTAAGCTTGTATGCGCATAGAGTTGAGCAAAATATTGCTGAACGGTCAGTTCGCCAATGGCAAACATGAACGTTTGATCTCTATAATATCCCGCACGGAAATCGCCTTTACGGAAAACTTTCGCCATGGCAATCTGAGCGATCTCTTTTCCATCGCCAAAAATGCCAAACTTGGCTTTGCCCATAAACACTTCCTTGCGCCCAATGATGCTGGCTTCCCGGCTTTCTACAGCCAATCGGTAGTCGGATAGAATTTCCTTCACCTTCGCCTGCGAGAATTTAACCTTTGCTTCTTTGATTGTGTTCAAGATATTGGGATTTGAAAGGTGAACAATCGTTAGCATCAAAAGTAGGCATATCTCCTAACTTTCAAAAGCAAGTGTCTGTTTGTAGTTATACCAATCTCCACATTCTACACACATGTCATTCAATCCTGCTTCTGCAAATAAATAAATACCAAATTTTTGTTTTGCGATTTCAACATTAACAAAAATATATCCTGCATCCATCTCCTCTTGATGTATTAATTCTTCTGTTTTGCGATTTGTGATTATAAATAGTTCTACAACCATGCAATCATTCTGATTTTTCGTTGCGATGGCGTAAGGGTAGTCTATCAATGAAAATAATTTAAAACCACTCAGTTCCTCCTTTCCTAAAAATTCCAAGCCATCTTTAAAATGATCATGGTTCTCCATGCCTTTCCGAAGCGATCCATAAAAAGCGTAAAGTCCGTTTTTATTCATTCCAACTCCGTTTCTCTTATCAATAATCGGGGGCAAGTTCTGAAAGCCAATAGGCTTAACAAAGGAATTTGTAGGGCATTACATTAATTACAAACATCCGTTAGTATATTTGCGACCCTAAAACGATTGCAATATGATAATAGGAGTTCCGAAAGAAATTAAGAATAACGAAAACCGGGTTGCGTTGACACCTGCAGGCACGCAAGAATTTGTAAAGCGTGGCCATACTGTTTATATCCAAAAAACAGCAGGCGTTGGAAGTGGCTTTACAGATGATGAATATGTAAAGGCCGGTGGTAAAATGATCACAGATGCAGCAGAGGTTTTTAGTCTTGCTGAAATGATCATGAAAGTGAAAGAACCAATCGAGCAAGAATACAAGCTCATCAAAAAAGATCAGCTCGTTTTTACCTATTTCCATTTTGCTTCGTATGAGCCATTGACAAAAGCGATGATTTCAAGTGGCGCAATTTGTCTTGCTTATGAAACTGTAGAGCGTCTTGATGGAAGTTTACCATTGTTGATTCCGATGTCGGAAGTTGCTGGTAGGATGTCGATTCAGGAAGGTGCTAAATATTTAGAGAAGCCTTTGAAAGGCCGTGGTATTTTATTGGGTGGTGTTCCTGGCGTGAAACCAGCTAAGGTGTTGATCTTAGGTGGTGGTGTTGTAGGAACCAACGCAGCAAAGATTGCTGCTGGTATGGGTGCCGATGTAACCATCATGGATGTAAACATTAACCGCTTGCGCTATTTAGATGACGTAATGCCGAAGAATGTTCACACGATAGTATCAAACGAATATACCATTCGTGAAATGGTGAAGGATCATGATTTGATTATTGGTGGTGTATTGATACCAGGAGCAAAGGCTCCAATGTTGATCACGCGCGATATGTTAAAGACGATGCGTCCGGGAACGGTATTGGTTGACGTTGCTGTCGATCAGGGTGGATGTATTGAAACCTGCAGACCAACGACCCACGAAGATCCTACTTTCATTATTGATGATGTAGTTCATTATTGTGTGGCGAACATGCCTGGTGCTGTTCCTTATACCTCTACACTTGCATTGACAAACGCGACATTACCATATGCCATTCGTTTAGCAAACCTTGGATGGAAAAAAGCATGTCAGGAAAACACAGATTTGCGCAACGGTTTGAATATTGTTCAAGGCGAGGTGGTTTATAAAGGTGTTAGTGATGCATTCCAGCTTCCATACGCTGATGTAAAGAAGTTTTTATAAGTAGCTAATCATAAATATTTCATAAACGGAAAAGTCGTCTGGTCATAGCGGCCAGACGACTTTTTTTTCTCACACTATAGTATGCATTAGCACACTGAGCGTACCGAGCATCTTCCAAAAGTTGTGCAGACGCGCGGCAGGTCTTGCGCATTTCACTTACAGATAGTACGCGCGCGTAAAAAACACAAAAGGCCAACCCGACCGAGTCGGGTTGGCCTTTTGTGTTTTTTGAATCTGAAGAATAATTGACACGCTTGTGGCGCGTCAATTATTCTTCAGATTTTTTTGAGCGGACTTCTCTTTCAATCAAGGCAATACCTTTCACTTCCGCTCACCTGCTCTGCTCTAAGTTCCGCGTGTGTATTTTAACGCATTTCAATCAGAGTGAAATTTTGACTCAGCAGCAAACTTTAATTATTAGCATGCTTTGTTTTCTTATCCACCATGCGATGGATAATGTACATCATGCCTATGGTAATTAACATCGCACCCACTACAACATAGCCAAGCAAAGGATAATTCTCTAATGGAGAGTGTTCACTTTTCTGCACGACAATAAGACCAGCAATCATCGTGGCAATACCACCGGCTATTTGTTGAATCGAGGAATTGATTCCCATGAAGGCGCCACGATCTGCCGGTTCAGGAATTGCAGTCATTAACGCTGATGCTGCAATCATTCGTGCAGTGATCGCAATGAACAAAATTACGTTGATGATGATCACAATCCACAGCGGTGTAACACCCAGGTTGCAATAGATTAATACCATGATAATACCCAAAATGGAGCCAATCACAAACATTTTATACTTACCGATAGCATCACTTAACTTTCCTGTAAACGGTCCGGCAATCATCGAACATACTCCTGTAACTAAATACAAGACGGGTAACTGATCTAATGTAATATGCAGATTATTAATACCAAACGCACTTCCAAAAGGCATCAGCATAAAACCACCTGTGGCCAACAATACCGTTGCAGCAAATGCTTTAAGGTATGTTGAGTTTGAAAGGGTCTTGATCAAATGCTGAAAAGCATTTCGTTCTGACTTAAGTTTTAAATGAGCATCCACTGGCTTCATTTTTACAATGATCACAATGCCGAGCGCAACACTCAATCCCACGATTAATATAAAAGGAGAATGCCAGCCAAACTTATTCGCAAGGTATAAACCAAGCGGAAGTCCAAGCACCTGACTTGCTGCAAACGACATTTGAACAAATCCCATTACACGTCCTCTTACCTCTAATCTGAAAAGATCAGTAATGATGGCAAAACTAATCGACCCGATTACACCTCCGAAGATTCCGGTAACGATTCGTGCCATCAATAAAAACGTATAGTCTGGTGCAATACCGCAGAGTAACGTACCTACGATAAAGCCGCTATAAAAAAAGAGAAGAAGCTTCTTGCGATCGAATTTATCAGCAAAGCCAGCCGCTAATAATCCTGATGCTCCTGCACTAAATGCATAGACTGACACAACCCAACCAAACTGTGCGGTGGTAATCTTGAGGGCTGGCATCAGTATCGCTCCCAAGGGAGACAACACCATAAAATCGAGTACGAGTGTAAATTGAAGCGCAGAAAGAATCGCGATAAGTAAGACTTCGTAAGACGAGAATACTTTTTTAGCTAGGGGTTTTGCTTGAGTCATCAGGGGAAAGAGTTAATCGTTAAAAGTTAAATGGTAATGGGCTCAACCAAAAAAATCTGTAAATCATTCCAGTGCACCCTTACCATTTAAACTTTAATAGATAACTACATTACCAGAAAATAATATAAAGAGCAGAAAGAATTCCGCACACAATTACAACCCCAACCGCAAATACTCCCGTTGGTTTGAACATAGTTGCATCGATTTCAAGACCTTTCGATTCATCTTTGGTTTTCGGGATAGCCAATGAAATAATGACCATCAGTGCTACTACAATAAGGAAAACAAAGCCCATTCGATCGAGGAATGGAATTTCATACAATCCCGAATCAGCACTCAACACTGAGAAGCCCATTGAGCTTAATCCTGAAAGGTCAACAAACTTTGGAAGAAACTTAAGGAATAAGGACAGCGGGAACACAATGACGGCAGCTACCAAAGCGGCTAATGCAGTAGTACGTTTCCAGAAGAATCCAAGAATAAAAATGGCAAAGATACCTGGCGACACGAAGCCAGTATACTCTTGTATATATTGAAAACCACCCTTCTTGTCAATACCCAGGAAAGGAGAAATGGCAATAGCCAATGCCATTGCCACCACGATAACAATTTTTCCTACATATACTTGGTTCTTTTCAGAAGCAGTTGTATTGAAGAATTTCTTATAAATATCTAATGTGAAAATCGTAGCGATACTGTTTGCCTTTCCGGCAAGGGAGGCAACAATAGCAGCCGTCAATGCAGCAAAAGAGAGACCTTTCAATCCTACAGGTAATAAGTTCAACAAGATTGGATAAGCCCGATCCGGATTCACTGAACCATCTGAAATCATTTCCTGCTGGAACATGCCTTCCTGATGCAGTACATAAGCAGCAATACCCGGCAACACTACTATTACTGGCATCAATAATTTTAAGAACGCTGCAAATAAAATTCCATTTCTGGCGGTTGGAAGATCGGCTCCAAGCGCACGTTGTGTAATGTATTGATTACAACCCCAGTAGTTCAAGTTAACGATCCACATTCCCCCAATCAAAATCGTTAGACCCGGTAGGTCAAGATAATTAGCGTTACTTTGATCAAATACCATGTGGAAGTGGTCGTCTGCATGCTCCGACATCAGGCTAAGGCCATTCAGTACACCTGTCGTGCCATAATGTTCTGATACTAAATTGAGGGCAATGTAGGTTGTCGCTAATCCACCGAAAATCAAAAAGAACACTTGAATAACATCGGTATAACCAATTACTTTCATACCACCCAAGGTAATTACGATGGCGAAGATGGCAAGACCACCCATACATACCCAAAAGTTAAGTCCGGAAATTGTACTGATCGCCAATGCGCCTAAGTACAAAATAGAAGTAAGGTTCACGACCACATACAGTAACAACCAGAACACCGCCATTACAGTACTGACGGTGCTGCTGTAGCGCTGCGTGAGAAACTGAGGCATGGTGTAAATCTTGTTCTTTAAATAGATGGGCATGAAAAATATCGCTACCACCATTAATGTTGCTGCCGCCATCCACTCATAGGTTGCAATGGCAAGACCCATTTTAAAGCCTGAGCCTGACATACCGATAAACTGCTCAGCCGAAATGTTTGAGGCTATAAGTGAAGCTCCAATGGCCCACCATGTAAGAGAGCCTTCTGCCAAAAAGAAGTCTTTTGAATCGGCTAATACTTTTTTCTTCCTGTTGTATATCCAATATCCGTATCCGGCAACGATTGTAAAATAAATGAGAAAGACGATGTAGTCAAGATTTTGCATCTGGTTTAAAGATTAGGTAGTAAAGGACAGATTATTGAAATAATTGTAGAGAGCGCTTTGGTCATGATTGTTCGAATGTATGAACTCCTTCTGATAAGTTCACTAAATAAAAATCAGGTTCTTTTTTGAAAGTAGCAAAATATTTTTCCTTGATCTTGGAAGTATAGCTGGTTGCTGATCCTTTTTTCACCAAGTTGATTGTACATCCTCCAAATCCTCCACCCATCTGACGGCTTCCCAATATCAGACTTTTTTCTTCTTCAGCGCACTTCACTAAAAAGTCGGACTCTTCACAGCTTACCTCATACAGTTCACTTAAACCCCAATGCGTTTGGTTCATCAGCTTGCCAAAAGCTATGAGATTTCTATTCTGAAGTAAAATTGCCGCGTCTTTGGTTCGTTGAATTTCTTCCGTAATAAATAACGACTTCTCAAAAACCTCCTTCGTCATCTTGTCTTGGTATGACTTCAATAAAGCAACACTTACATCGCGCAAAGCTGATACATTTGGAAAATCTTTTTGAACAATAGAAACCCCTTCTTCACAAGCCTCTCTCCTTTTATTGTAAGCAGATGATGCAAGGGTATGTTTCACCTTTGTATCCATCAGCAAAACTTCCACATCATCCTGTTGAAAGGGAAGGTATTCGTGCGTTAGACTTCTGCAGTCGAGTAGAATGACAGAACCTTGTTTAGAAAAAAGACTGGCATACATATCCATAATGCCACATTTCACTCCGGCAAAATTATGCTCTGCTGATTGGGCAATTTTCGCCAGGTCTAACCGGCTTACTGAAAATTGAAATGCTTCATTCAACGCGAAACCTAATCCGGAACAAAGAGCAGCCGAAGAAGATAGCCCTGCACCTACTGGAATATTCCCTCCAAAAACACAATCAAACCCTGGCACTTCATGGCCGCGTTGCGTGATGCCTTGTATCACACCCATGAAATAATTTGTCCAGTGATGGCCAGGTTTGATATCCTGAATGGAAAAGGTGGCAGCTTCATTTAAATCAGTAGAGAGCGCTGAGAAAGTTTTCGTCTGATTAGGTGCTAATGCAAATACAAAATAATTATTGATGGCCGATGGCATTACAAAACCTTCGTTGTAATCCGTATGTTCGCCAATAAGATTAATGCGGCCCGGTGCGATAACGATGATGGGCGATTTTCCAAAACGTTGCTGAAAAGTATCCCTTACTATTTTTATGTTCTCCATCTCCTTACTTACCTCCCAAAATCATCCTGCACTCTTACAATATCGTCTTCATCCGATGGATGTTGTGCATCCGTATGCTGCCATATTTCAGCAACCATTCCCCAACCTTCAAGACCAACCAAACGATGACGTTGACCTTGCTTTAATCGAATAATTTCACCTTCGTGAAGTTCCTGAAGTGGACCTTCCTTATCCGTCTCACTGGTTATAACGCCAGCCTTGCCTGCAACCAACTTCCAAATCTCAGCGCGTCTGTGGTGATATTGCCACGACAAACGTTGATGGGACTGCACCATCAAAATCTTTGGGCTCAACTTCCCACTAATGGCCAGAGAAGCAATGTCAATTCCGGGAAAATACAGCTGTGCGAATTTCTTCGCCAGTGATTCATCCAAAACAAAGAACCCTCCCCAGGGACGATTCATATCTTTTGCCACAACTGTAAGTCCGTTTTGTGCCAGGTATTTTTCAACACTATCAAATACAACTGATTTGGCACCTTCTAATAAAATGGTATCGTGCATTAACTTAGGGATCAAATTTTTTGACTTCATGAATTGATGCGGGCAAGTTAAAACTTAGAATCTATCCAGCCAACCTAACAACTGTTACAATGTTTTGTTAAAAACTAGAATTGATTTATGTTAAATCAATTCTAATCTCAACTAATCTATGATGCTCACTGATTCGAATTCATTTCCTGCAGATTTCGCAGATTATAAAGGCACGCTGATCTCGCAGATTGAAATGCATTAGGATTATGGAGGGAAGTTGATCTGCGAAAAAAAACCTTCGTTCGCAATGACGCAATCTTTTAATTCTTCATCAATACATTCAAAAACTTCCGATCCAATTTATGTCCATACCAATCTTCATACGCAACATCGCTACGGCCTGAATCTAAGACACCAAAGTCGCCAACGAAATTCCAAACCCCGAAACCGATTTTATGATGACTCAATACATCCAGCACATCATTGAACCATGCGAGAAATACATCGTGAGGAGTTTTGTTCCAGCAACCACATTCACCACAATGTACACCAACACCTTGTTGAGAAAGTTCGATCCAGGGTTTGTAATAATTTTCCAGCATCGTTCGGTTATATTCCCGATCACCAATCTTTCCAGGCCAAACGGGCATAGGCAAATTCTCCGGATCTTTATTTGCCCACGGTGCTTTGTAATGCGAGATGGCATGCGGAAAATATCCACGACAGCTTTGTGCAATATTCAAATCAACAATTTCAGGGATGACTGAATTACCAACATTGTTTCCATCAGCAATAACAAGATGATTTGAATTTTCTTTTCGGATCGCTTCTGCTGCTGCCTTAGCAACTTTACGATAAAGATCACCCGGTACAGTTGATGATTTAGAAAGCTGATCATTCATATCTTCCCGCATGCTCGGCTCATTTACTAAATCAAAACTGATTTTTTTGCTCGATACATTTTTATAGCGCTTCGCCCACATGTTCCAATGAAAACAAAATGCATCAAGTGCTTCCTGATCTTTCCATAAATTATAGGGCTCATAGAAGCCAGCATTGATACAATAGCCAGGTGCGCGATGCAAGTTCAGACTAACATGCATTTTATACTGATGTGCAAGGGCAACAAGTTTATCAATTCGCTCTACAGCTTCTTCATTTATATGGTATACTTCTTCCGGCTTTATGTTGCGTGTCCGATCGATGGATAGATAATGAGGATAAGCAATAGGAATGCGAACGAAATCAAAACCCCAAGCCTGCATCCACTTAAAATATTCTTCAGTTGTTGGATTTCTTGATGGATTCGGATTGGGTGAAAAGAAATCCAAGACATTAAAACCCCTCCATTGAGGTAATTTATTTTTTGATGTTTGCACTTCTGCAAATGCTTCAGCGCTCGTAAGTCCTACGGCAGCCGTTGCAAGACCTGATGTTTTAATAAAATCTCTTCTGTTCATCTATTGATTATTTTTTTTACTGCATTAGCCTCTGAACTTATGTGAGTTACTATACTGAGTATTCTTTGTGAACCTTCGTGACTTTGTGTCTTGGTGGCCTGAATTTACGACTCTTTTGCCACGAAGACACAAAGTCACAAGGAAGTCACTAAGTGTGTAAAAAAACTAGTCTCTACTTCTTGATTTTCGAAATACCTACAAACAAGAAGCAAAAGAAAAGAAAGGCTAATATCACAACGCCACAGTTGATAAAGACTTTTTGATATCCCAGCTTAACTACATCTACAAAGGGATAAGGATAATATCCAGAGAATGAGCCCAGCACCAATATCACTACAAGATAAAGCAGTGGAAAAATAAGCCACGGCAATATGTCCCTCCACTGCAATTGGTTTTTGCGTGCAAACAAAAACCAATACACGATATACAAAACCGGTATAACCGAATGCAGCAATTCGTCAACAACCTTTTGCAAACCCTGTGGATTCCAAAGTGGACGTAATACAATATTATAGGTCAATCCTACTACTGCTATATAAACTGCCAATGCTGTAGAAACATTTGTGCGGGCGAAAAACTTTCCCCACTTCGATGCCGGACTGAATAGCAGAAAAGTAAAACACAAAGCAACCAACAGATTCGTCAGGATGGTATAGAAAGTAAAGTATCGAATGATGACATCAACGAGTGATGTAACACGATTGAGAATAATGAGATAAAGTTGTCCGACCAACGCAAACCATCCTAAGAATGTACCAAGCATTAAAAATATCCGCATCTGTTGTCTTGTTTAGGTAAAGCCATTCGGTTCAATATCGAAGGTAAAAATTATGTGCGTAAAAGCAGACTTTCGATTTTAGACACAAGACTTTAAACTCAAGACCCTAAACTCTCTGCTCTGCACTCAATACTCTATTACTATATTTGCGCCCTATTAAAATTTTGAATCAATATCCATAGCAATGAAAAAGTCGAATATCCAATTCTCCATCGAACTCGATCAGCAAAATGTTCCTGATAAAATAATGTGGGATGCTACCGAAAAGCCCGATCCAGGACTTTCTGAAACCAAAGCCATCAGCATCGCCCTGTGGGATCAAACACAGAAAAATACCCTTCGTATCGACCTGTGGACCAAAGACATGCCCGTTGAAGAAATGAAACGATTCCACATTGATTGCATTGGCGGAATGGCCCAAAGTGTGTTAAGCGCAACCGGTGATGAATTCATGGCCAACGAAATAAACGCCCTCTGTGAGCGAATGGTGAAGCATGTTCAGTCTGAAAATAAGTAAGAAATGACTCAAATCAGGTAGTTAAAGGGCACTTCAATCGTTTGTTGTTTCATAAAATTTTGTACTTTTCAGGCAAGAAGCTCGGTATGCATACTATCTGGCTCTCTTGCTTTTTTATTTTTCAACAAACCAACTACTTAGACTATATGAAGAATTTTTACAAAAATTCATTGGCCGCAGTACTACTCCTGGTGCTGACAGCCTCAGTAGGCTTTGCACAGACCAACATTTCCGGAAAAGTGACGGATGAGGCCAGCGGAGAACCTATTGCCGGTGTGAACATCATTGTGAAAGGCCGCGTTATCGGTACAATTTCCGGTACCGATGGTAACTTTTCGTTAAAGGTAAACGATGCTCCTCCCCTTACCCTTACGTTTTCATTTGTAGGGTATGCCACCAAAGATGTGGAGATAACAGATGCTAATACTTCTGGTTTGGATTTGAAACTAAGTGAGCAAACCATATTGGGTCAAGAGGTAGTTGTTTCAGCTTCCCGTATGGAAGAAAGCATCTTGCAATCACCTGTTACCATTGAAAAAATAGGGCTCCTGGAAATTAAACAATCCGCAACACCTGATTTTTATGATGGATTATCAAATCTGAAAGGAGTTTCAACTAACTCCGGAAGTTTGAATCTTACTTCTGTCAATACAAGAGGCTTTGCTACCATCGCCAATACTCGTTTCGTACAATGGGTTGATGGAATGGACACTCAAGCCCCTCTCTTAAACTTTCCAACAGGAAGCATCATGGGGCTCGGTGAACTGGATGCCGAGAGTATGGAGTTAATCCCGGGAGCAGCTTCTGCTCTTTATGGACCGAATGCATTCAATGGTATTTTGGTAATGCAAAGCAAGAGTCCGTTTGAATATCAGGGCTTAAGCGCACAAGTAAAACAAGGTATCACTACATCTGATGCCGGAGGTACTCACCCACTTGGCCAATACAGTATTCGTTATGCAAAAGCGTTCAACAATAAGTTTGCCTTTAAAGTGAACTTGTCCTACATGACAGCTACCGATTGGCTTGGTAGTGATTACAAAACCGACCGTACAAATCCAGAATCAACAATTGATTTGAGTGGCACAAAAGATTTTGATGGCTTAAACCTCTATGGTGATGAAACGCTGATTCCAACACCTGTTCCCAGTGTCGGAATCCTTAAAAGAACTGGATTCAGAGAAGAAGATATGCTAAACGCTTTCTCTGATGGTCGTGATGCTAAAACCTTGAAAGGTGATGTTGCATTACATTATCGGATTACGGATAAAATTGAGGTATTGTATAACTACCGCTATGGAGGGGGAAGTTCAATCTATCAAGGAACTGAAAAATATGCTCTAAGAGACTTTAATCAGCAATTTCATAAACTGGAATTTAAAGGAGATAATTTCTTCGTTAGAGGATACATCTCAGCTACAGATGCAGGAAAGTCATACAACCTATCTGCACTTGGCGGTTTCGCCAATGAAACCTTAAGCCCAACTGCTGCCACATGGGCACCAGATTACATTAAGGCAATGCAAGGCTATCAAGAAGATCCAACATACACAGGTACAGTGATTGCGGGAGATCATGCTTCAGCAAGAGCTTATGCTGATCGAAACAGACCAGCTCCAGGTACCCAGGCTTATAATGATTTAATGAAATTAGTGAGAGATAATTTCTTTCAAAAAACACCAACAAATGGAGCACGAGGCGGAGCATCGTTTTTCGATAATTCCAAACTCATCCATGGAGAGTTTAATTATAAATTCTTCAATCAAATTAAGTGGGCTGAAATACAAGTTGGTGGAAATTTCAGACAATATGATCTCTTCTCGAATGGAACTATCTTCAACGAAGATCCAGAGGTAGGTACCGACTTCCAAAGAATCAAAATCAATGAGTTTGGAGGATACGCACAAATTGCCAAAACATTTGCTGAAGCATTGAAGTTAACCGGCTCTGTTCGATACGATAAAAATGAAAACTTTGACGGTCAGTTTACACCGCGTGTATCAGCCGTTTATACATTCAATCAAAATCAAAACATTCGCGCTTCATTCCAGACTGGTTTCAGAAATCCTGATACACAAGCACAGTTTATTTATTTCCCATCTTCCAGCGGTACGTTGGTTGGAAGTACAGAAGCGAATGCCGCTCGATATGGCATTCATAACGGAGGTGCATGGACTGAACAATCAATTAAAGATTTCCGGGCAAGCGGAGGATCATTTGATGCGAATGGTCCAGTAGGAGGAAATTCTACTCTTCTTCAGATTATTGATTTTGACTATGTTCAACCAGAGCAGTTAAAATCAGTGGAGTTAGGTTATAAAGGGTTGATTGCCTCCAAACTGTTGGTTGATTTGAACGGTTACTATACTGTTTACAGCAATTTTATTGGAGGCGAAATTGTTGGAAACGTTAATCCAACATCGCATCAGGGCGTTGCCATAAATCCTGGTAGTCTCTTTTCACCTTACACTAATTCGAAGGAAGATGTTAAATCGTATGGTGTAGGGTTAGGTCTTAGCTACAGTTTACCGCGCAATTTCGTAGTGAATGGAAGCTGGAACTATGCAAATTTTGAAGCGAATGAAACTGAATCATTCCGTTCAGGATTTAATACACCAAAAAACAAATTCACAATTGGTTTAGGCAATCGCAAGATTGTAAAGAACCTTGGTTTTAATATTAGCTACAGATGGCAGACACACTTTGAATGGTCATCTACCTATGGTGTTTGGGATGTGCCTGAATACGGTTTAGTCGATGCTCAGATTAACTACAGACTGGTTCCGATAAAAACCATATTAAAAGTTGGAGGAACAAATATTGGCGGTGGTGATTATCGCACCAACTTAGGATCACCTTTCATCGGTCAGCAGTATTATATATCACTTACGTTTGATGAATTCTTTAATTAATCCAACGCTAAATTTCAACACTATGAAATCCATAAAATATTTTCTCTTTAGCCTGGTCTTTGTCATGGCAGTGTCGTGCGATCAGGAGGTTATTGAACTTCAACAACCTGAGCCACCAGCAATTGATACTTCATGTGAAGACGCAGTTGCAGGGACTGCTGTTTTTACAAAATTTGTAGCATTAGGAAGTTCTTATACAGCAGGTTTTCAGGGAGGCGCACTATTTAATGCTGGCCAAAATACTTCGCTGGGACAAATATTAGCCACTCAATTTGAATGCGTGGGCGGTGGAGATTTTAACCAGCCGAGTATTAAATCAGATTACGGGTATAATATTTTTGTTACCCCAAATCCTCCAGCAGATAATCAAATACGGGGAAGATATGTGTTACAAGGAACTCCTCCCTCTCCGACACCATGGAAATTTGCACTAGGTGATCTTACTGCAGCTCCTAATCCAGTTGCCAATCCAGCATTCATGTACACTGGATCTGCAGGAGCAGTGCCATCCAATCAATTAAATAATTTTAGTGTTCAAGCCGTATTTTTAGGGCAGGCAATTGCACTTACTGAAACAGGTGATTGGACCAAGGCTGATATGGATCCAGGTACTCCTGGTGCGCAACCTCATCCTTACTTTAATCCATTCTATGCACGTTTTGCTTCAAATCCTGGGACATCAAGGATGCTAACGGATGCGATAGGCTCACTGACCAATGGAGGTACCTTCTTTCTGTATTGGTTAGGCATGGATGATGTGCTCTTACACGCAGCATTCGGTGGTGATCCAGCAAAAGCTCCGTTGACTCCCCTTGACTTTGTAGATGCTCAAAATCCAGGTTTTAAGTATTTGTATAACGCTGGAATTAACGGAATCTTAGCCAATCCTACCTTAAAAGGCGTTATCGCTAACTATCCCGACATTTTCACAATGCCGCACTTTACATCAGTGCCATGGAATGCAATTGCTTTTACAGCTGCTGACGAAACCAAGATAGGCCAAATTAATGGAGCCTATGCCCCATACAATGGTGGACTTGATGCCGCCTTGGCCGGTTCTTTTCCAGGACTAACAGCAGAAGAAGTGGCGAAGCGAAAAATAAGTTTTGAAGTTGGTGCAAATGGAATTGTTATTGAAGATCAAAGTCTGACTGATTTATCTGCTGTAGGTCTTCCTCGAATCAGACAGGCTACTTCAGCGGATAAATTCCCACTTTCGACCGGAGCTATTCTAGGTAAAGAGGCTACACCAGGAAACCCCGCAACAGTATGGGGTGTAACAAAAGCATTGACAGATCAATATGCCCTTGTGCCAGTTGAGATACAAGAGATCAACGATAGACTAATTGCTTTTAATGCACACATTAAATCGGTTGCTGATGCCAATCCAACACGCCTCGCGTTTGCTGATGTTAATAAAGCAATGAAAGATTTTGTTACAGCAAAGGCATATATACTAAATGGTGTAATGATTACTCCTTCTCTCGCACCTCCAACAGGTATCTATTCAGAGGAAGGTTTACATCCGAATAGCAGAGGTTATGCATTTATCTCCAGAACATTCATTGAAGCTATTAACACAAAGTTCGAATCAACAATACCCTTAACCAACATCGGGCTGTATCAAGGCACGGGCCTACCTATAAACCCTTAAGCTAACTACCTAAACCTAGCTGAATAAGAAAAGGCTGCTCCAAAAGGGCAGCCTTTCTTTTTTCTTACACTTAACGAGTTGGCTTTTCATCCTTTTGGTTTTTATTACCTTTGTGTCACAAAAATTTAAAGAGGCGATTAACCTGCAATTGATCAACCCTTTATGGCTTTATACAACAAAATTGACAAACGTCTTCTCAAGGAGAAGATGCGTTCTACCCCGGAAAAACGGGTAACCATTTCTTTCTATAAGTATCACCAACTCGCAGATCCCTCTGCTTTTCGAGATGAACTCTACCTCGGCCTTGATACGTTTCGGGTTCAGGGAAGAATATACGTAGCCCATGAAGGCATCAACGCACAGATCAGCGTGCCCGAAGAAAACATTGATGTGTTTCGGAATTACCTCTACAGCATTTCATTCCTCAATCATGTTCGGTTAAACATTGCCGTTCAAGATGATGGTAAATCATTTTTTAAGCTGAAGATTTTAGTCCGCAAAAAAATTGTAGCTGATGGATTGGATGATGCCACCTTTGACGTTACGAATACCGGTGTTCATGTTAATGCAAGCGAGTTTAATAAACTGGCTGAAGATCCAAACACTATCATTGTCGATATGCGCAATCACTACGAAAGTGAAGTGGGGCATTTCAAGGGAGCTGTGTTACCCGATGTCGATACCTTCCGCGAAGAGTTACAAGTCGCAGAAGATTTGATGAAGGAACACAAGGACAAGAACCTGTTAATGTATTGTACAGGTGGCATCCGTTGCGAGAAGGCAAGTGCATGGATGAAACATACAGGTTTTAAAAATGTATTTCAATTGGATGGTGGTATTATTCAATACACCAAACAAGTAAAGGAGAATGGCCTCGAAAATAAATTCATTGGAAAAAACTTTGTGTTTGATGAACGCTTGGGCGAACGCATCACACAAGACATCATTGCGACCTGCCATCAATGTGGCGCACCATGTGATGATCATACCAACTGCAAGAATGATGGATGTCATCTTTTATTCATTCAATGTAAAGCATGTGCAGAAAAATTCAACGGCTGCTGCACAAATGAATGTAAAGAGATCATTGCTCTTCCGGAAGAAGTTCAAAAAGAATTACGAAAGGGAATTGACAAAGGGAATCAAATCTTTAAGAAAGGCAGATTCAAACTACAAGCTTAAAGTTTGAGGTTCCAAGTTCAAGGTTCAAGGTTGTGCATTTCAATATCGTAAACTGTTAACTTGGAACTTAAAACCTGGAACTTCGAACCATGAATAACAAACCAATCCGAATCGGCATCATCAACGTCTCAGATCGAGCAAGCAAAGGCATCTACGAAGATATTCCTGGCAAGGCGATTGTGCAGACTTTGAATGATTATTTAAAGAGTTCATGGGAACAAGTGTATGCCGTGGTTCCCGATGAGCAATCACAAATAGAACAGACTCTAATTGATATGGCCGATTTAAGGAATTGCTGTCTTATTATTACATCAGGAGGTACTGGCCCAGCCAAACGCGATGTTACTCCTGAAGCCACTGAAGCCGTTTGCAATAAGATGATGCCCGGTTTTGGAGAACTAATGCGTACTAAAAGTCTTACATACGTACCCACCGCAATCCTTTCGCGCCAGACAGCAGGCATTCGCAATCAAACTTTAATCGTAAATTTGCCCGGCAGTCCAAAGGCTATTCGGCAGTGCCTGGATGCTGTATTTCCAGCGATCCCATATTGCATTGATCTGCTGGAAGGCCCATTTATCGAGTGTAACGAAGAGGTCATGAAGCCCTTTCGACCTCAAGTCACTTAAAATCACGTAATTTGAAGCTTATGGCTAGAATTAAATACTACTACGACACCGAAACCTGTAAGTATGAGCGGGTTAAGACCAAATCAAGCGATGTGGTTTTGAATGCTTTGGGCTTACTTTCACTTACGGTGGGTATGGCGATGGGCTTGCTTATTCTCTTTGGTAATTATTTCGAATCACCCAAGGAGGTAATGCTTAAGAATGAGGTAAAAGAGTTGGAATTCTACTATCAGAAAATGTCGAAAGACGTTCAAAACTTAAATAGCATCCTAAACAATATTGAACACCGCGATGACAACATTTACCGGGTTGTGTTAGGTGCGGAGCCCATCGAAAAATCGGTTCGTGAAGCTGGTGTTGGTGGTGCTGATCGTTATGCTGACATCAAAGACAAGAATATCGACCACCAGGATTTGGTATTGATGCTGAATGAAAAAGTGGATCTCCTGAGGAGAAAAATCTACATCGAATCAAAATCACAAGACGAGGTTGTTAAACTTGCAGAGAATAAGGAGAAATTATTTGCCGCCATTCCCGCAATCCAGCCGATTTCCAACAAACAATTAGTAGCGCTTGCTTCTGGTTTTGGATGGAGGACACATCCTATTTATAAAGTAAAGAAACTGCATACTGGTATTGACTTTGCCGCTGCCATTGGTACACCCATTTATGCAACAGCAGATGGCACGGTAGACAATGTTGAAGTGAAGTTTAGCGGGTACGGAAAAATGGTTGAGATCGACCATGGTTTTGGATACAGAACACGGTATGCTCACATGCATGATTTTAATGTACGAACAGGTCAGCGGATTAAACGTGGTGACTTGATTGGCTATGTAGGCAACACCGGCTTATCTACAGCACCACATTTACATTATGAAGTGCTGATTAACCGAGGTCAGGTTGATCCGGTACATTATTTCTACAATGACTTACTTCCAGCAGAGTACGAAAAAATTCTGGAACTCGCTTCAATCGAAAATCAATCGTTGGGAATGTAATTCCATTTCCCAAATCTTATAATTCAAAACCCGGTTCAACGACCGGGTTTTCTTTTTTTGACTATCTTCGATCATCCGAATGCCCAATCCTATGATCCTTAGAAAAGTTTATGCGCTCATCCTTATATTAATTTGTTCTGTTGAGGTTTTTTCTCAAGGTTGCAGTGATGCCGGCTTTTGCACAATGGGTGCCATGAAGCCTGATCAGCCCTTCAATAAAAAAATCCCGATTCGACTTCGTTCGATGGAGGTGAGCTTTTACAGAGGTAAGACAACAACTTCACCGATTGTATACGTTGCTACTGCTGATTTAAATTTTAGTGTATTTGATTCCAAAACTTCGTTTCAAGTCAAACTTCCATTCCAGGCCGTGAAAGGAAATTTTGGAAACACCAATGGGCTGAGTGATATATCACTGTGCCTCACGCGTAATATCTTTACTTCTGAGAAATTTGATATCAATATTTCACTCGGAGGTAAAATACCAACGAATGATTCTAATAAAAAAAATGAGGAAAATGGTTTGTCGTATCCGATGTATTACCAAACCAGTTTGGGTACGTATGATGCTATTGCCGGTATTTCATTGATCAATCGTAACTGGCTTTTTGCTACTGGTATTCAGCATCCGTTCAATCGAAACAAAAATCAATTTACCTGGGATGATTGGGAACAGGTTTATCAAGGAGGAACTCCTGAAGGTATAGAATATGTTCACACGTATTCGCAATGCTACCATCTTAAACGAGGGACTGATGTTATGCTCAGGGCTGAACGAAATTTCAGATTCTCGCGATTTAACGCTTCTCTTGGCGTGCTTACTATTTATAGAATCAATCGCGATGAAATAACAATTGATCCAAAAGGAACTGTTGAACGTGTAAAACCCGATGGCACTACAGGCATGGCACTATCCGTTATTGCGACTGTTGGTTATAGTTTCAATGTACGATCCGGTATTCGCATCCTGTATGGAAAGAAGTTTGTGGATCGTGAAAAAAATCCTGACGGCCTGACTCGCGAAGCTGTTTCTACAATCTCTTACTACTTCCGCTTCTAACATCATGTACGTTAAAAAGAATTTTCTCCTCGCCCTGTTCTTACTGTCTTCGTTGGTGCTGCACGCTCAGTCGTTAAAAGTCTCGGACTTAAATCAAGCCGATATCCTTCTCCTTGATTCCAAATACAAAGAAGCGATTGGCTGGATTGATAGCGAATTGACGAAAACAAAGAATGCAAAAATCGGAGCCATTCTGGAAAACAAAAAAGCGGAAGCCTTGATTCGTCTCGGTGAACTGGATGAGGCTAACAAACTACTGAATGATCTTGAGATAAGAGTAAGCACTTTAAAGGAGTCTGCATTTTTAAATGCACTCATCAAAACAAACGAAGGCTTTCTCTATCTCAACCAAGGTAGAAACGATAATGCGTTAGAAGCACTTCAGCTTGCACAGAATGGTTTTGATCAAACCAAAAATCAAAATTGTCTAGAGGCCGCACAAGCCCTCTCCTATCTTGGTCAGGTTTATCTAACTACTGGTAAACTTGCGAAGGCTGAAGAACAAATGCTCATGTCGCTAAGCATTCGTCAAAAAATATTACCGCAAAAGCACGAACTCATTGCAGCTTCCTATAATGATTTAGGATTTGCTTACAGTCAGATTGATAATGATAAAGCACTGACGAATTATGAACTCGCGCTTTCCATGTATGAACAATTGCATGGAAAGGACCATCCAAAAATTGCTATTGTCAACACCAACATGGGCGCGATTTATCGTAACCTCGAATTGTATGGAGATGCTGTTAACAATTTTGACAATGCATTAAAAATATGGGAAAAGATTTATCCGAATGCACATCCTACAAAAGCTTTTGTTCTTTTTAATCTTGGCCGCACCAATCAAAAAATGGGCGATCAAAAAGCTGCTTTAGCCTATTATGAAAAAGCATTGACTATGTACAGAGCTGTTTATGGGACGAAGCATCCTGAAATTGCATCTGTGCTCAATTACATTGGAAATCTTAACGTATCACAGCGCGCTTACAAAGATGCCCTTCTTAATTACCAGGAAGCGATCAATGCCAATACCATTTCATTCGATAACAAAGATATTTCTGAAAATCCAAAGGCTAGTGATTTTTATAACGGAAATACATTGCTCTATTCACTGGAGTTTAAGGCACAAGCTTTAGAGGCGCAATACTTTGGCAAGACATTAAAGCTTTCCGATTTAGAATCAGCATTAAAGACCTTACAAGTTGCAGATACTTTAATTGATAAGCTTCGTCAACAGAGCACCAGTGAAGCGGATAAGTTGGCATTAGGGCAAATTGCTAATGATGTCTATGCTGATGGTGTGCGAACAGCTTACGAAGCATCTGTTGGTTCTGTCAAGAAAAAAGACTTTCGATTGCTGGCGTTTTACTTTGCCGAGAAAAGTAAATCATCTGTTTTGTTGGAAGCCATTGCTGAATCGGATGCCAAATCATTTGCCGGAATACCGAATGATTTATTAGAAGAAGAACAAAAAATAAAATCAGGTATTGCGCTAACAGCACAGAAGCTTGCTCAAAAACCAAATGCTCAGGAAGAAAAAGCATTACGCCAAACGGCTTATCAATTGAATCGCGATTACGATGCGTTCACCAAACGATTAGAAACCAAGTTCCCGGAATACTTTAATTTAAAGTACAACACCAATTCTCCAACGGTTAGTGAAATACAACGAAAGCTTGACAGCAAGACTGCCATTCTCAGTTACTTCATTGATGATAAAAATAACACGATCTACATTTTTAAACTTTCAAAAGGAAAGTATGAGATCATTTCACACATCTTACCAAAAGAGTTTGATCGATACATTACCGGGCTTCGCAATGGATTATATTTCAATGAGCTGAAAACGTATAAACTATCAGCCACTTTACTTTCAAAAGTTCTTATTCCCAAAATTTCTTCTTCGATTACATCGCTTATAATATTACCTACTGGCCGCTTGAGTATCATTCCATTCGAAACACTCTTTACTAAAACACCCAAGGAAGAAGGTTATCAATCATTACCGTATGTATTGAACAGATTTAACACACGATACGAATTCTCCGCGCGACTTATCCTGCAAAAATCAAGTAAGACGGATATCACTTCAATGCCTTCCATCTTCTTGTGTGCACCGATCGTTTTTCCAGAAAAAGATCACTTGAATGAATTGCCTGGATCTGAATTAGAGGTAAAGAAGATTGATTCGCTGTTTAAGTCGAAACAATTCAGATCATCACTCTTTACCAATACGGATGCGAATGAGATGTTAATAAAATCAGGATCGCTGAAAAATTTCAAATTGATTCACTTTGCTACACACGGCATTGTCGATGAGAAGAATGCTGAGCTTTCGCGGATATTTTTGCAAACCTCATCAAATGGGGAAGATGGAAATTTATTTGCTGGTGAGATATACAATCTTTCCTTGCAAGCCGATCTGGTTACACTCTCGGCTTGTCAAACAGGATTGGGGAAAATATCAAAGGGCGAAGGTGTAATAGGATTGTCACGCGCATTGGTTTATGCTGGGGCTAAGAATATCATCGTTTCATTCTGGAGTGTGGCGGATGAATCTACTTCAGAGTTAATGCAGGATTTTTACACCAACATGCTCAACACTTCCGCACACGATTACAGTGAGAATCTCCGACAAGCAAAAATCAAACTTATCAAAGGAAATAAATACGCTGCTCCTTATTATTGGGCACCTTTTATTTTGATTGGATTCTAAACTACGAGTTTATAGTTTCGAGTTGTGTAATACCTTATAGACCAGCCAGAAACTACAAACTCGTAACGATAAGCTTTAACCTCAAAAGTCACTATCCGAAAATAAATTGATCGAAAAGGAACTCTTGTGGTGCTGTACTGTTAAATTTGTTGTGTCTATAAAATAGTTGCTTTATGAAAACAATCTCGAAGAGTTTCCTTCCGGAAATCCTGTTAAATCCGATCAGTAGAAATCTGATTTTTATTTTTGTACTGGCTTTCGCCATTGCAGTAACACTGGTCACTTCCGTTTTTCTGCTTCTTAATTAGAAACCGTCATTGGTATTGGTCGGGCAGAGATCCATTCTTCTCCGTCTTCAAATACCTCCTTCTTCCAAATAGGCGCTTTCTCCTTAAGTGTGTCAATAATGTATTGGCAAGCTTCGAACGATTCTTTGCGATGTGGAGAGGATACGGCCACAACAACCGAAACTTCGCCTGGCTTCAAAGTGCCAATTCGGTGACTAACAGCCCATCCTAATAATGGCCAACGATGTGACGCTTCATCTATAATCTTCTTTATCTCGGCAACAGCCATGGTTTCATAGGCTTCATACTCTAGCCAGACCACATTCTTTCCATTGGCGTTATTACGAACGGTACCTACAAAAACATTTACCGCTCCAGCTCCCAGGCTCGAAGCAGTGTCAATGACTTTCTGAACGTCAATGGCTTTTTCGGTTATTTTGATCATAATGTTGAAGGTTGGTTGAACAAATTGTGAAGGGCTATGAAGGTAAAATTTTAAGAAACGATTCGCAAGTAAAAATACACTAACCTCCACTTACAGGGGGTATTAGGGCGATCTCGTCCGTCTCAACTAGTGCTCTGGCCTCGTCAGCATAGTTATTATTGACAGCAATATAGAGTGATTTCAAGCCTATTAACTTAGGATAGCGCCCTTTCAATTCAGCCCGCAATTCCCTAACCGTCTTTCCCGTCATTTCAAACGAAATTTCTTTTCCACCGAGGATATCTTTTGTTACTCCAAAAGCCTTTATCGTGTATTTATTCATGGCTTTAAAGTTAATGGTTAACTTTGATAAATCTTGCTCATGCTGTACGACAACCATAATCGCCCCATTAATTACCTCCGGCTTGCTGTGACCGATCGGTGCAATTTGCGTTGCTTCTATTGCATGCCCGAAGAAGGAATTCGCTATATCCACAAAAAGGAATTACTTACGTTTGAAGAAATCGAAAGGTTGATTACACTCATGGCCTCACTTGGTATTACGAAAGTTAGGTTAACCGGTGGGGAGCCTTTTGTGCGGACAGATTTAATGAAGCTCATTCGAACCATTGTGAAGATTGATGGCATAAACGATGTACATCTTACTACAAATGGTATATTAACCGCTCCTCATATTACCGAACTAAAACAACTTGGCATTGCATCAGTAAACTTAAGCCTTGATACACTCGATAAAGTTAGGTTCAATGAAATAACAAGACGCGATGAATTTGAGCCCGTTATCAACACGCTTAATCTTTTACTGAAACATGAAATACCAGTGAAGATAAATGCAGTAGTGATGGAAGGAAAAAATATTGACGACATCATTCCGCTCATCGAACTCACAAAAAACAATCCCGTAGATGTTCGCTTTATCGAAGAGATGCCCTTCAACGGAGAAGGTAATCATTACCCAACACTACTCTGGACACACACCAGGATCAAGCAATACATTCAGGAACATTATCCAGCGCTTTACAAAGTTCAGGATGGCGACTTCTCTACATCATACAATTATCGCATTCCCGACTACGCAGGTAGTGTTGGAATTATCGCAGCCTTTAGTCGTACATTTTGCGGGACATGTAATCGCATTCGTGTAACAGCTCAAGGCGAGTTGAAAACATGTTTGTACGATGATGGTGTATTAAATCTAAAAGAGCTTATGCGTTCTGGTAAAGATAATGATGCACTTAAAGAATCTCTTCTTCAGGCATTCAAGTCGCGCGCCAAAGATGGCTTTGAAGCTGAATCAAAGAGAAAAAATCATTCGTCTATTTCAGAATCTATGTCAACCATTGGAGGCTAAGTTTTATGAGGAGATTATTACTTACGAATTACTTTATCCTGATTTCAGTTTTATTGTTTGCGCAAGACACCTACAAGCAAACCAAAAATATAGTTGTTCAAGGAAAGGTAAAAGAGTCCAAAACGATTACAATAGAGGATTTTAAAAAATTCAAATCCAATCCAATCGGTGATGTTACAATCTCCAACCACAAAGGTGAAGCGAAAGGAGTTGCCAAAGCACTTCATGGTGTTCAGCTTAAAGATGTTCTCGAAACCATTGTGCTTGATACTGAAAGTCCAAAACTATTCAGTGAGTATTATTTTGCCTGCATTGCTACAGATGGATACAAAGTAGTTTTCTCATGGAATGAAATCTTTAATACTACCACAGGTAATTCAATTTTTATTATCACTGAGAAAGAAGGCAAGACTATGGCCGACATCAATGAAGGTATTCTCATGATCTCAACCCAGGATTTTAAAACAGGAAGAAGGTATGTGAAGAACCTGGAAAAAATTGTTGTTGGAAAAATTGAATAGTCGATGGATCAAAGCTTTATCATTTTAATAGTTTCCTTCTTCATTATTGCACTTATCTACTCATCCGTTGGCTTTGGTGGTGGATCAAGTTACCTCGCTCTTTTGGCCCAGCCCGTGTTTATGCTTTTGCCTGAAGAGATTAAACCAATCGCGTTGTGTTGCAATATTATTGTTGTTACAGCAGGGGCCATCATTTTTTATCGTGAAGGAAAAATCGTATGGCGTGAAGTGTGGCCTTTTCTCATTTTCAGTGTGCCGATGGCCTACCTCGGTGGATACTGGAAACTGCAACATCATACTTTCTTTATCATTCTGGGTTATACATTACTCGTTGCCGCAGTCTTTCTTTGGGTTCAACCAGAGAAAATAGATCTGAATAAAAAAGTAAATGAATCGCTCTCCATCAAAATCGCATTGGGTGGTGGCATTGGTTTTCTTTCCGGACTGGTGAGTATTGGTGGTGGAATTTTTCTTTCCCCTATCCTTCATTTTGTAAAATGGGCCGAACCAAAAAAAATATCAGCACTGGCAAGTCTATTTATTCTTGTTAATTCTATCAGTGGATTAGCCGGGCAAATTAACCGCGGCTTACCTCCAATGAATTATCCACTTGTCGCTGGATTGATGCTGGCTGTGTTTACAGGTGGACAAATTGGTTCTCGATTAGGTGCACAAAAATTCAATCCCATCTACATTAAGCGAATTACGGCTGTGCTTATTTTCGTTGCTGGTGTGTTTATTTTAAAAGAGCACCTGTAATCGTTTCTAGTCAGAATCAATTATAACTCGATTACCTTCTGTTGTCTGATATCTTGCGATGATGACCCAATCATGATCGTAAACTTACCTGGTTCAACGGCCCATTTTCCATTGCCTTGATACAGCGAAAAACTTTCATCGCTTAATTCGAAAGTCACTTCTTGTACTTCTCCAGCTTTAATATGAATACGTTGAAATGATTTCAACACCCGATCAGGAGTTGTATGCGATGCGACATTATCACGAACATAAAGTTGTATAACTTCATCTCCATGACGAGCTCCGTTGTTTTTGATTTTAACTTTGGCAGTCACTTCAGTTTTTCCATTCTCTTTATTTACACTTACCTCCAAATCCGAATATTCAAACGAAGTATAACTTAATCCATATCCAAAGGTATAGAGTGGCTTAGCAGTCTCATCCACATAGTCGCGCTGGGAGCCCGTACGCTTTGCTGTGTAGTAAACTGGTATTTGTCCTAAAGATCTTGGCACACTCACCGTTAATCTTCCTGCCGGATTATAATCACCAAACAAAACATCTGCAATCGCATTGCCACCTTCCATTCCAGGATACCATGCGTTAATGATTGCCGGAATATTTTGTTCCGCCCATGTTGTGGCTAATGGTCTTCCTTCAATTAAAACAAGAACTACAGGTTTACCCAGTTTTGTGATCTCCATCATCAGTTTATCCTGCTTGCCCATTAAGTTGAGTGATGCTCTGTCATATCCCTCTCCACTTTCCATATCATTTTGACCATCCTCTGTCACTTTCGCTGCTCCTGTTTCTTCATACTTAGAAGAAAAATCGCGGGCACTCGAACCTCCCATAACCATAATCACCACCTCCGACTCGGTTGCTATTTTAATAGCTTCTGCAAATCCTTCTTCTGATTCATTTCGAATAGCACAGCCCTTTGCAAACTTCACAACTGTTTCTTTCGATACATGATTTTTAATTCCCTTTAATACCGTTACAACATCGTCTTCTTTTTGAGGTGCAGTGTAATCACCCAGCATGTTGTAAATACTATTTGCGTTGGGACCTATAACAGCAATTGATTTATAGTCTTTTCTTAATGGGAGGAGTGCATTTTTATTTTTCAACAGCACGATCGACTCCGTTGCAATCTTACGAGCCAATGCTCGATGTTCAGATACATCTTTTACCGTCAACTTATTTGCTTCATCCAAAAAAGGATTATCAAAAAGACCAACTGTAAATTTTGCATGAAGCACTCTTCTTACGGCTTCATCTAAGGCTTCTGTTCTCAACTTTCCTTCTTTCATCAATACAATCAGTGAAGGAGAAAAGTCTGTAGCACCTAAATCAGAATCAACACCAGCTATGATGGCTTTAAGTGCGGCTTCATTAACATCTGTTGCTACACCATGCCCTACAATTCCTCGTATAGCAAACAAGTCTGATACAACAAAACCTTTAAAGCCCCATTGCTTGCGAAGTAAATCGGTAAGCATGTATTGATTAGATGTTGAGGGTATTCCATCAACTTCATTATAAGAACTCATGACGGAAAGAGCACCCGCTTTCACTGCTTCTTTAAAGGGTGGCAAAATAAATTCCTGAAATTCATTTTCGCCAATATGAGCAGCGCCTGCATTGTGTCCACCTTCCGGAGATGCATGACCAGCCATGGCCTTTAATGTTGATATTACATTCGTACTGCTTTTCAAGTCTGTTCCTTGCAATCCCTTTACAAATGAAACTCCAAAGCGAGAAGTGAGATAGGCATCTTCCCCAAATGTTTCTTCAACACGTGACCACCGAAGTTCTCTGGCCAAATCCAGTACAGGACCGTAACCTATGTGTGAACCTCTTGTGCGAATTTCCTTTGCTATTGCTTTCGCCATTTGCTCAATCAAATCTGGATTCCAGGTTGACGATAAACCAAGTGATGTCGGGAAGACGGTTCCATCAAGTGCCATAAATCCATGCGGGCATTCTTCTGCAAGGATTAAAGGAATTCCTAAGCGACTGTTATCAATAACATAATGCTGCATTTGATTCACAGCTTTTGCCGATAGTTCGTTGTTAAGACCTGTAGACAATGTTCGTTGCGTCCATGGATCTGCACGCATAAATCCCCACAAGCTTCCGATGTATCGTTGCGATACTTCTTTCTTCAATTCATCCGTAATAATTACATCATTCCCTTTCCGTACATACATTGGCCAACCATAAGGAGTAAGCAACTGCCCTACCTTTTCTTCCAATGTCATTTGTGACATTAAATCATTGATGCGCTCATCAATAGAGAGCTTTGGATTTTCATATTGATCCTGCTTCTTGTTCTTATTGAAATCAATCCAGTCTGCTTTCCTGACAACTTTTTTGTTTTGGGCATTTCCGGTGTTGATAAAAAAAACAAGAAACATCAGAAAGCTAATAGAATAATTCTTCATATGGATTTTCACTATAATCAATTTACACAAATTTTAATACTCAGCTTATTACACAGCCATACATTTTGTTCGAATTATAAACCGAATTGTATTCGCCTGTTTTTTGGATTTTATTAAAGCCGTGTTCAGCGAAAAGACTTTTCAGTTGATGAAAAGGTATTGGATACGGAACCCATTGGTTCGCGTGCTCTGTATCATATTCAACAATGATCAATTGACCATTGACCTTCAGGTAATTCTTTATCTTTTCTACAAATGCTGATTTGTCTTTTACATAATGCAATGCATTCGCCATTAAGATACCATCCAAATTTGAAATGGGTAGTGTGTCGTTTGAGAAATCGGCTTTAACAAATTCAATTCCCACATCGGTTGGTGAATAGATAGTCTGGCTTTGTTTATCAACTGCATAAATTTTACTCGCCTTACCCAATAAATGAGACAATGCAATTGTAAAGGTACCACTGCCACATCCCAGATCTCCCCATTGGGATTGGTGTATTTTCTCTGGCAATGCTAGTTCAATTAAATGGATAGCATCCTTTATTTCCATGCACTAAATATGAAAAAGATTTTAGTACTAAACGGATTTTAATCCAAAATCTAATGCTTAGAAAAGTTATTAATTAAGGGGACGCTTGAAATAATTTAGGCGCAAGGGAACTCTTGCGCCAGGAATGTAGTAGATATCCTCTTTACAACTACCTAATTTTTAACACCAAAGCTATCTCCGATCTCATCCATTTTTTTCCAAACAACATGCGAAAGAGGTTTGGGAGATATTTCAAAAAAAATTGCTGTGTGGTCTGTGGCTTTAATGTTCTTCACATGAATTATACAGTTCAGTACCATAGGTTCTTGTGAATGATAATCCAACATACTAATCGTTCCACTGTACGATTCAAGATCATTTGAACTGGTTTTAATCTTTTTAATGGTAGCAACTGTCGGGACAATTTTATTTGCCGGAATATTTCTACTCGTAATATTTCTTCCTACCAGTCCACTATAATATGCCTTTAGATTAGACTGTAAAGTAATAGCATCAATTTTTGGTTTTCCATCAAGCCACCATACAAAGCAATATGACCAGTGCTCTTCACTTTTAATTTCTCCCCAACCTGGAGCAAAACGGATTTCCTCAACGCCACTACAACTAATCTGCGGTGCAAAGTCAGGAGGTAATGAAAAACGTTCTTCACCCCAATCAGCAGGGGTCATTAAAGTGTAGGGAGGTATCCATGTGTTTACGTCAAATATATTCAGGCTCTTTTTTATCCAGTGAATACATTCCACTTCATCTACAATTGAAAGTGAATTTGGATTTCTGATTCCGTTGCTTCTCAACCCGGGTTGTTTTGAAGTAATGAATTCTGCTTTGTTATTACCTAATAGTAATAATCGGTTAATCAATTCTGAACCATCCGGCATTTTCGTGTCATAGAAACTGTTTCTTCTGTTTTTCAATTGCCAGTCGATGTCATTATCATAATATAAACGCACGGGTACATTTACTAAATATTGCTCATTGCCCTTGTCTTGTCCTTCTCTGTAAAATGGTGTGAGTGATTTATAACGTTCAACATTATTATAAATGGTTCCGTTCTCTTTGGTCATGGCATCGATGTAATAGTGTGCATCTCCAACCGCTCCGGGCCAGTAGTTCTTTTTAATTTGCTTTTCTGACCAATGCCAAAAGCCAAACAAATCCACATGACTATCAATTCCAAAAACAGCTTTTGGTTGAACAGAAAATTGTTTTGGATTCTCATAGGTAAGTTCAGTATAGCGAAGCGCTATGCCTCCTGACTCATCATAACCAGCCAATACAAATTTGGACGGGTCAGCAGAAAATCTTTTTGATACATCTTTCAGAATACTTGTGATTCTATTTACCTCAGAACTATCAGCATATAACTTTTGCTTTGTTGATGCCACGATGGTAAGGATATCATTCGCATAAGCTACATTATGTAATTTGGTTTCCGGCAATACACCTTCAGGTGGCAAGAAGCTTGTAAGAAGAACTAAAACTCCTTTGTTGTTTTTTGATTGAGGTTGAATGGCCAAGTAATGACCATCTGTGCTGTCTTTTAGATCAAACGATATTTTTTCAATGTTCTGACCCTGTAAAATGAGAGGTGAAAATAATATTGCTGTGATAATAGAGAGGATGATTTTGGTGCTCATGCCGGTTTTTGTTTTCTAGTCCAAGTTAACGCATAAAAACCTAAGTTGTTTTGCCTAAAGCTTTCTGGAACAATTGATCTACGCTTCTAGAAATCTTCACTCAAGCGGACGCTTGAAATAAAGAGAGCACAAGCGAGACGCTTGCGCTGGTGTAGTGGTGTGGGCTCGAGGCGAGTATGGAAATACTGTTGAGATTTGAATTAATACTGGTAGTCGACAAATGAGGGCTCATGTAACTTTATCAAATGAAACGAAAATTTATCCTACCCTCTCCAACAATCCTATTGCTATTCTGGATGGTCACCCTCTGCTCTTCCTGCATTGAGTTCCTTGGTTTTGATGATTATTCTGGCAGCGATAACTGGGAGATTATCCCGGGCGGATTAAAGACTTCCGTTTCAGGTAGATTTCAAGATTATAATTTAGGCACGCCATTTAAAAATACGAAGGTTTATATACTGGAATATATTGATGATCCTGTCCAACATTTTACTTTTTCGAAGTATATGGACTCCACAACTACTGATCACAATGGAAATTACACAATGAGTTTTATAACGTCAGGGGTTGGTGTTCAATATCGTGTTGGTTTTAGACCAACTGGGATGAATTACTGGGGATGTTATTCACCTGAAAATGCAATTCTTAATATGGGTGGTCATAACGAGATAAATAGTTTTGCTGCCAAATTCAGTATACTTAAAGCAAGAGCCATTGTCATTGATAATCCATATCGTCCTTTGATGGCCTATACTGGTCCCGACAGTTATTATAGTTATGGTAATTATTACAGTCTAAATAAAATAAATGAAGACTCAACCCTTTTTCTTGGAGTATTACCAAATCGCATAAATTTCATTCACTTTTCTGCGATAGTAAGTGATACCACTTATCATTCCTTTGTTCATGAGCAAATCGACACCATAGATATGGTGGGCAATTTTAATGACACAATCGAATTCCAAATCGAGTTACATCCAACCGAATTCAAAAAAAGACCTTATTAATAAACATTGAAGATGTTGGGATATACGTGCCATCAACAAAAAAATATTAGCTCTAAATAAAGTTTACAGACAGTTTATCTTATCGCTGCTGAAAACAGGTTTCGACCTTAACTCCCCTGGCCAATGTTTGATAAACTACACAATATCGCTCAGTTAATTTGGCAATGCTCTGAAGTTGTTCTTCTGTCGCATCGGTGTCGAGAATGAAATTAAGACGTATGGTTTTAAAACCTACAGGAGCTTCCTTTGAAACACCTAGTGTTCCGCGAAAATCCAAATCACCTTCGGCTTTAATAATTCCATCTTTTAATTCAACACCGATGGCGGTTGAAACTGCGCGGAGTGTAACCCCTGCACAAGCTACCAATGCTTCAAGAAGTAAATCTCCTGAACATGCCAGCATTCCTGTTCCTCCGGTTGCCGGATGTAAGCCTGCTTCTATAATTGCTTTTCCTGTTTCTACCCTACAAGAAATTCCTTCACCCAATTTGCCTTCTGCCTTAAGGGTGATAATAGCGGATTCAGGTTGCTCGCGATATTTATCCTTTAACGGAGCCTGTAGGTTTCGTAGTTCTTCTGGTTGCATTCTTCAATTTAGTTAATTCTGCTTCATCGTTCTATATCGATTCCCTTCAATAAAAAGTATAAATAGTGTGACACATTTATTTTCTCCGTGTTTCTCTGTGCTAACCTCTGTGGCTTCTCTGTGGTGAAATTGAATTCAAAACCACAGAGAACACTGAGATAATGCTCACTGAGAAATCACAGAGGCGATTGTAATACTCGTTAAGGTTTTCAGAATGCATAAAAATCAAAAGCAACTTTACCCTCTGATTCTGAAGGGAGGATAAAGTTGCCTAAGAATAAAATCACAAAAATCAATTTATAAAATTACGCTTTAGCTATTCTGCCGTGGCTGTTGCAGTAGCTGGACTTATCATTGTCGAAACTAAATTAATGGAGTTGATGGGGAAGCCTCCTTTTTTTGCGTGCTCGCGTAGCACTTCTTCATTTTCTGCTTTATAGATACAGAAGATTTTATTGTCGGTTACATAACTATGAACCCACTCAATGCCAGGGCCAAGATCTTTTAAGACCGAACATGAGGTTTGTGAAATACCTTTCAGTTCGGGTGATGTGAGTTTTCCGGCATTGGGTATCTCACGTTCAATTACATAGGTGTTCATCTTTTTTGTTTCCATAGTTTTTTTGGTTTCTTTTTTTGCCACTGAGGCGGTTTGTGCGAATGTCGCGGTTGAACTCATCACCAAAATCAAAAGCACCAGTTTAAGAGTTGTTATCGTTTTCATAGTTGTTTGTGTTTAGAATTGTTAAGCAAAACTATGAAGCGAGCTGCCGCGCGACTATTACAGATGATTCAATGAATAAGAAAAATGGTTCAGGTCAGACGAGTGTCTTGAGGTAGGTCTGTGGCTGTAAGCCAAATCGTTTTTGAAAACACTTGGTGAAATACGATGGACTGCTGAAGCCCGTCTCGAAGGTGATTTGTGAGATATTCCGGTCTTCGTTGCGCAAGAGATCAAGCGATTTTAGAAGTCTGTATTCTCGTAACAACGTGTTTGGTGACATTCCGGTAGCGGCAATACTCTTGCGATACAACTGTGGTTTGCTGATTGACATGATCTTACAAAAATCAAGAACACCAAATTGTGGATCGCGCCAATGGTCGCCTAATGTATTGATCAATGTCTCGAGGAAACCTTCTTCCGGAGCGGTAAGCCATCGTATATCGCTTCGACCACCGATCGCATTGATATCATTTTCCTTATACAGGTTGCGTACAATGGCCGACAGGATGATCTGGTTGTCTTTGCCTATGCTGCATAAATAACTTGCCAGGTTAATGGTTGAACCAAAAAGTTCATTGCTTTTATTTACCGGAACACCTGCGTGTATTCCCATCCGAAGCCCGATGAGTTCGGCCGCCACATGTAATCTTTTTTGAATTGTCAGCGCGCACTCCACCGCTTTTGTCACCGATACAAACGACAGAATAAATCCTTCTTCTCTCCTTTCTACCTCACTGCCTTCAAAATCTCTGGCTTGTTCACGAATGATGGTATTGTACAATAACAGCAACTCGTGTGTTTTTTCTTTTCCCAGCTTAAGTTGCAAAAGCCGGGCATCCATAGCCTTCGTGACCAAAAGAATTCTAAAAGCAGGATCATTGAATACTTTCAGGTCTGATCCAGTGGGATGATCGGATGTCTCCGGATCACAAATTCTGCCTAAGAAAGATTCTACAACGTTACTATTAACCTCAATTATTTCATGCGGAATAAGTCCATGTGCCCTTTTATGCATTTCTCTAACGGACTCCTGATCGGGCGCCTCTATAAGACAAAATACATTGCCCCTGCCTTCGTCAATCCAATAGGTCATGGTTTTGCAACAAAATTCGTCCTGTATCTTAACATCCAGACGATGTGCCTCCGCTACCTCTTTCGGGGTAACGCCAGGAACAATATGGAGATCCATGTAAATGGGCATAGCAGAATCAAATCTTCTAAGTTAAATATACGTTGTCTTTTCAGCATAGTACATTTGATTCAATAAATAATACAATTGGTTCAGTTGAAATAATTCCGAGAGTGCTTTGGTCAGAGCCCCAGAGGCAGGAAAATCTGCCGAGACGAAGATTTTTATACATTCTTAAAATTCTCTGTCAGTGTAATGCATTATCCACTGTGATTACAATTTTCCCTTTGTGAATTCCTTTAGCAAAAAGCCTAAATGCATTAGGAATTTCATCTAACCTGTAATGCCCATCGATCACGGGTTTGATTTTACCGGCTTCGAAAAGCTCATTCATATACGCTAGATCCTTGTTAGGCTTCAGTGCAACGATACGTATATTCTTCTTACTTATTATTGAAATCAATGGTCTCAGAATTAGAGCTTGCAAAAGCCTGGATATGGAACCACCAACCGTTACATACGCACCCTTCGGGCGCAGTGCACGTGTGTAATCAAACATCGAACGATTTGTTTTGACGTCAAGAATCAAATCGTATTGATGTCCATTCTTTGTGAAATCTTCCTGTGTATAATCGATAACATGATCAAAACCTAAAGTGCGCAACATTTCCAATTTGCCTGAGCTGTCAACACCTGTTACTTCAACTCCGTATAGTTTAGCAATCTGCAGCGCAAAGGTACCGACACCACCACCCGCACCATTAATCAACAGCTTTTGTCCTGATTGAATTTTCCCTATATCAAGAAGACCTTGTACAGCCAGCATTGCAGCCTGAGGTATTGCCGCTGCTTCTTCAAAGGTCATACTGACTGGCTTCAGGGCCAATGCATTTTCATCTGCACAAACATATTCAGCGAAGCCTCCCCAACGGCCACTTAAATCTCCGAATACATAATCTCCTGGTTGAAACTTCTTCACATTTTTGCCAACCGCTTCAACTCGCCCTGCAACGTCAGAGCCAAGTATTTTTATCTTCGGTTTACGAAGACCATTTAACAGACGATTGATAAAATCTCCATCAAGGAGGCCCAGGTCCCAATCATTGAGTGATACTGCGTGCACTTTTATTAAGACTTCATCGGGTTTTGGAATAGGTTTGTCTACCTCTTTTAATTCAAGAACATCAGGTGTTCCGTATTTCGTATAAACTATAGCTTTCATTTTACACTTTGTTGATCTATCAAATTGTATTTCGATTTTCACAGTTGACACCAAATGGCCTGCTTAAAATAGTATCAACGCATTAATTCTTTCTTTTTCTGCGAGATTAATCTTTAAAATTTACAGTGTCATTATTCGTGGGGCAAAGTGCATTTCCATAACGATTGAGCATACGCTGTGGCAATAATGCAATATCTCGAAAGGGCAGAATATGAATTGTACTTACGTCTCAAGTTCTTTGTTAATCCCCTTCACAACTTCATCGATTTCCTTGGTTTGCTCTTCAATCTTTTGGAAAAGAAAGGGATAGTCGAGGTTAACATCCATTTTAGAAAGTTGAATAAGACCTAATACCCTCGCCACCGGCCCACGAACATGATGAGCATTGGCGTAGGCGTAGCGGATCAATCGCTCATTCTGGTTCTTTACTTCCTGTGTGCGGGCATCAACGATGCTTTCCAAATGTGAATTCAATTGAAAAAGATTCTCCTGACTTTGCAAAAGCTCTTCGTTTTGCGTTTCAATTTCGTGAGTCTTTTCAATTAACTCTATGTTTTTTTCGTTAAGCTGCCTGAATGCTTCATCATAACGTTGCTTTAACAACCAGGCAGAATAAGCAATGACAATATATAAAACACCATAGGTAATTCCAGCTACAATAATATCGTTAGCATTGGGTTTACCATATTGAAGTGGAAACATTGCCAACCAGGTGAAGATGGCAATCATACCAGATAGCATAATGCCATGCAAGAATAATGGCAATCTTCCCTTTAGTAAAATAGAGAATCCAAAGCCTATTACCATCACCACCGCCATGGAAGAAGTAGTAATGCTATCGGCCGCAATACTTTGGTAAAACATGGCGGCTGTAATGACGAATCCAATCCACAGCACAGCCAATGTAAAATATCCATTCTTATGAAATACAAATGTGGAGACCACGGCAAAGAGAATTGCACTATCGATCAGTATAGAACGCGTAACAGCAAATTGAGTAAAGTAAAAATCCACACCAATCACAATTAAGATACTAGCGAAGCCGATCTTTAAAAGTGACTCCAGAAAAACTTCTTCAAGGGGCTTTGTATGATAATTCATAGAGGAGAGGTCTTTTGTCTATTTTCAGGGTAATGGAAAAACAGACGGATAATCGCGTTACATTCTCTTATTCTTCATGCACATGATCCTTGATAATCTGATCCAGTTCCTCGCTGGAGAATCCAAGCTTTTCGGCTACTGTCTTAATGAGCTCAAGTTCAGCAGGAGCAAATTCACCGTCCACTTTTGCCAGTGAGATCATCTGATCCAACTGATTCTCTCGCTCGTGCGTGTTTTGAGGAATGAGGTAAATGTATTCGTTAGCCTTATCGATCATCACATTCAAACGGTCTAAGGGTATGTCCCATTCGTATGCAATTTTAGCAAGCGCCACGCGCTCTACGTTTTCTATTTTACCATCGGCTGCACTAAGAGAAATCAGGTTGCGAAAGTGTTCGAGTCGGGTTGCGTTCAGCATGTATGTAGAAGTTAAGGTCTGGTTAGTAAGAGCACGATAAGTTCCGAAGTTAGTATAAATAATTTCCAAGTCAATGAAATTATTTGTAGAAACGTATGACTTTGATCATACCTCCTATCGCTGAAGATGTGCAACCTTTGATCATCAATCCACTTAAATAACAAAGACAATGACCATCACTGATAGTCAACTCCTGGAAAGCATTACCGTAGCAGATGTAGCGCTTAACTTTCCACAAGCACTCGAAATTTTACAACGCCATAATCTGGACTATTGCTGCGGTGGAAAGAAACCCTTCGTACAAGTGTGTGAAAAGGCCGGCCTTGACGCAGAGGCGATCTGGCAAGAATTGCAAAACGCAAAGGCCAATCATGGAAGCGATAAACGCATACGCTTCGATACGTGGAGCGCTCCTTTGCTTATTGATTTTATTCTCCAGCATCACCATACCTATGTTCGCGAATCCATTCCGCACATTCAGGAATTGTTGGATAAGGTATGCAACGTTCATGGGGAGGATAGTCCTTTTTTGTTGGATGTGCGTGAAAATTTCAGCTCACTTGCAGAAGAGCTTTTAGATCATTTGCCCAAAGAAGAAGAAATACTTTTTCCGGCCATCCGAAAATTAATTAATCAGGAGGATGAAAAGTATGATCTGGGTTTTATTCCATCCAATCTTCAAACACCAATCGAAATGATGGAACACGAACATGATCGTGCCGGCCATCTTATTAAAGAGATCAGGAGAATCACCGACAATTACAAACCTCCCGTTTATGCCTGCCCAACCTTCAAAGCAACTTACATTATGCTGGAGCAATTTGATCAGGATTTAATGCAGCATATTCACGTGGAGAACAACATCCTGTTTCCCAAAGTAAAGGCTGCCAGCAATGGAGGATCTAGCGCTATTGTTTAAAATCTATTCATAGTTGATCGAAGCACTGACTGGAGATTCCTATCAGGGCTCTTTTATCGTGACAAAACCGTGCATCCGCTATGACATATCCCATTGATTTGTCTAATTTTCTTGAAAAAAGAAAAAAGAAGTTGATTCCCATATCTCTATTCCAGCAATTCAAAGCACGATTGGTAAACGTTAGAAAAGACCAAATTCTTTTTGATGAAGGTGATGCTGCCAAAGATTTTTTCCAGGTAGAAGAAGGACAAGTAAAGATGTACATCATCAATCCCGAAGGTCAGGAGTTTACACAAGGCATTTTTAATGCAGGCGAAAGTTTTGGCGAGCCTGCACTGCTTGGTGGTTTTAAATATCCCAGCAGTGCGATGGCGACAGAGCAAAGTAAAATCTGGCGATTACCTCGACCTGAATTTCTTCAGTTACTAAAAGAGAATTTTGATGTGCATCTCAAACTCGACCAGGTACTGTGCAAGCGTTTGCAATATAAATCGATGATCCTCACCGAGGTTTCATCTTATGATCCCGAACACAGGCTCACTACATTGTTAAAATATTTCAAGACGAAACTCATAAAGAAGGACGAAGCAGAAAAAATCATCATTCCCTTCACCCGACAACAACTTGCTGACATGACCGGCCTTCGTGTGGAAACCGTTATTCGTACTATCAAGAAAATGGAGAAAGATGGAAAGCTTAAATTAGAAGGCCATAAAATCAGGATATGATTCTTAACGTTAAAGGTAGACTGAAACAGTTAATCGTCTATTCACTTTTAGGATTCACTCATTCGATACAACCAGTTGTAATTTAAGGATTGTTTTTATCGAGATACGCTTTATATGTCAGGAACGATCCAAGAAGAATAAGTGCTACCTCTAATAATAAAGCGAAACTTCCATTCTTAAATTGTGAATTATATAGTTGAGGAAAAAACATACGAACAAGTCCAAGGAAAATACCGGACCAACCAACAACCGTCAGACTTGTTGGCCACCCTATTATCCAAATGTTATGGCTGCGAACAATTGATAACCCTGCAATAAACATGAGTACTCCGGAAAAGTAAACCAGAGGCACAATTTGTGTATCATAGAGCATTGGATTCCAAAATTTCAATTCCGATAAAACCATGACCATTAATGAAGGGCCAACGATGCCCGCAATAGATTTAGATTTTTCCATTTTAAATTATCCTGATTTAGTTTACCATTTCGGCTAGCGGCTATGATAATTATATACAACCAGGACTATCTGTTTGCAACATGGTTCGAAGAGTTTTCAAGCCTTCCTCGCGACCTAATAAACTGGTAAGGAAAAATTCTTTCTCTCCATTGCGTTCTGTAAAAATGTGACTTGCCATCCCTTTATAGTAGTCAATACCTTCGAGGAGATTGTTAATATATTTAAAAGCTTCCTTTGCCAGCTTCGCTACTTCTGTGTTGCGACTCTTTACTTGTTCTTTTACATAGTCAATATTCAAATCCAGTTCTTTAATGAACATGTGTGGTCTTGATTTATTGGAGAGAATACTGGAACGCCCGTAGATGTGATCTGTCATTTCTTTTAACGAAACCACTTTATCGAAGTAAGCAATGTTTGGTCCAGGACAAATATTTACAGCACTACTGTGCTTAAGGTTAGGCAATCCATACTTTGTCAGTGCTGAATTGGAGAGACCAACACACAAACATTCTTTGCTCACCACATCCTCATACTTTGTCTTGTATTCTTCTTCCGGAAGGTTAAGTGATTTAAGCTGATTAATTTTATGCCGCTGATAGGTACGTGAAGCTGTACAGATTGGCTCTTTCGTAAATTCTGTATTCGACACAAGATGTTTCTCCGTGCACGGACTTCCTGGTGATCCTTTGTCAATACGTTTTTGTTTTTCCTTCTCAGCACTCGTTCCTTTCAAATAATTAAATCGAATTCCCAACGGAGAATTTTTGCTGAGGATAACATCGTCTTCTTTTGCGTGCGAAAGTTGATTCAGGGTAACATCGTCTACCGTTGTAGCTTCGGGGCACAATAAAAATGGAGTTCCCCAACCGGTGCTACTCACACCATATTGTTCGAGCAGAAAATTAGCTTCTTCAGCAGTGCCAATACCTCCCTGTACAGTAATATTAATAGGATGTGGCTTATCAAATGATCGTTCTCCTTTTGCCTGCACGGCAGGATTGTACAATTGAAATAACGATTGCTTAAGCTCCTCTCCTTTTGTTTTGAATTCTTCCAGTATTGGCCCCAACAAAAAGCCATCGCTTGCAAAAGCATGACCACCACAATTCAACCCCGATTCAATTCTGAACTCGCTTACCCACAAACCTTTTTTGGCAAGATACTTTCCCTGAATAAGAGCCGATCGATAGTCGCTCACTTTAATAACAATTCGCTTATCAAATACGCCCCATGATTTCGCATTAAACTCCGGAAGCTTTTCCAGATAATTATATAAGCGCGGATTCAGACCGGCAGAAAACACAACGGAAGAATTCGTTAATTCACTTCTGGCGTAACCACGCAAAGCAGCCAGGGCATCAGAGGTATCTGTAATGATTTCTCCCTTCTTGTTGAAATTATCCTTATCCACCTTCGTCATGATGTTGACATCAATGGCACCGGGAACAATCTGACTGCGAAGAAAATCCTGCATGGCTTTGACTTCTCCGCCTGCGTGAAGGATTTGTTCATACAACTGCCGCACGGAGCTGGTTGTAGGAAGCATTTCAAAATATTTTGAAATCTCCGATCCGACTTCAAACGCTGAAGCTTTCAGTTGTTCAATTTGTTCCTGAACAATTTTGTTTACGAGATTAAGGTAATCCGTTATTCGCTTCGCACGATAGTCTTCTTCTTTTGGAGTAATGGGGGTGTATATAATTCCCCGATCTTTATAGTAATGCAAGCGCATCAGTTCAACCAGCTTATCTTCAACGATTGAAATCGTAGATGCAATACCATATCGTGCCACTTTAACAGGTGAGTCGATTGTATAGGCCAGGCCCATTACCGGAATATGAAATTGATGTGGTGAGTTCATAGCATGTAGAATTTACACGCAAGAACTTCAGAACAAAAGACTTAAAATATGATGCGTGTCATACTTAAAAAAAAGATTTGTCAATCAAAGTGTCTCTTTAAGCAAATTCATTTTGTGTTGAAACACATGTGCGATGCTACGGGCTCGCTCTTTCGTTTCTTCAGCTTTGCTGCCCTCAAAATTTTCATTGACGGTAGTCACAAATAATTCAAGCCAACGATCAAAGTGCTTTGCCTGAATAGGGAGCTTAATGTGCTTTTGAAAAGGATTTCCTTCATAGCTCCGGTCACCGAATAACATCGATGACCAAAAGTTATACATTACCGGTAAATGCTTTACCCAGTCTACATGACCGAACACCGGGGCGAGCAATTCATCTGTGTTTACCTTATCGTAAAACTGATTGACTAATACTTGAATATCGTCACGCGTCTTAATATCTTCTTTCATTGCGAATGCAGCAGCAAGCTACTTATAAATCTTTCTTACTAAAAATATGTATGGATCTCCATAATGGAAGGAGAATCCACAAAAATAAAATTACCGTTGAAAACAGTAATCCCTGATAACTACCAAAGAAATCTTTGTAGAACGCTCCTGTATAACCCATGAGCGCAGAAATATCAAGCGTGAGCAACATGATGATACGCGCAAGGTCAACCGGATTGAAGGCCACTAATGTAAGGGTAGTCTGCTCCAACGGATAATCGCTAAACGTATAAATGATCCATAGTAACAAACCATCATAAATCAGCGAAAAATAAAACCAGAATAAAAGTACAATACCGATTGCTTTTGCTTTATCACGCGTAAGTACGGATGAAAAAAACGCGAGCGATACAAAGACCATCGTTAACATTACGCCCGTAAAGAGTAAAGTAAGTCCACTTTGATTTAATCCGTAGATTAGTACAGGTAAACCAACACCAACAGCATAGGCTGCACAAAGCGAAGACGCCACGGCAAGGTATTCACCAAGAAAAATTACTTTCCGATCGATGGGCTGCGCCAGCATCATTTCAATAAACTCATACGAATTAAAGAAGTGAATAGTAGTGAACACAATGCTCACCAATGGAACTACCATCAATACAATATTCAATAAACTCAACACTACCTTACCCGAATCACCATCGAGTTGATACATACCCATGGTGCTCATAAATAAAAATACTGTGTAGAGCAGAATGAACCTGGTGCGGAGTATGTCGTAGAAAATATATTTGATTACACGTGTCATCTTAATCTGTTATGGATTCTAATAATTTCTTTTGTTTAATCATATTCACGATGGCTTTGCTCAATCGCTTCTCGCCTGTTTCTTCTTTCAATATTTCAATTGAATTGTCGTACTGCACTTTTCCATCGATGATGTAAATCACTTCAGTGGATAATTCATCCAGGTCGCTTAAAATATGAGAGGTGATTAATAATAGTTTACCGCGATCTTTTTCAAACACGATTTTCTCTTTCAGTATTTCTACTGAAACCGGGTCGAGGCCCGCAGTCGGTTCATCCAAAATCAATATGGATGCATTAAATAAAAACGCCAGGGCCGCACTTACTTTTTGCCGTGTTCCACCCGAAAGTGTATGCATGGGCTTATCGTAAATTTTATAAAGTTTAAAAGCATCGATCAAATCTTCATCCAATGCTTTATCGACCTGACGGATATTCTTCATCATATCAATCAACTGGCCAATGCGCATGTTGTCCGGAAACTTTCCGATCTGAGGCATGTAGCCAATTTTTTCGCGGTACTTCCAGTCGTGCAAAATACTTTTTCCATCCACACAAATTTCACCGGATGTTGGAATGACCATACCAAGTACGCTTTTGATCAGCGTAGTTTTTCCGGAACCATTCGGACCAATAAAAGCATAAGACTTCCCTGGATTTAATTCAAGACTTACATTGTCTAACGCCAGTAGTTTACCAAATTTTTTATTTACGTGCTGAATGGAGATCATTTGGTTTCATATAAGGTGACATGTCTTTTAAATTCTCCGGAGTTACAGCCGGTACTGCTTTCTCTGCCCGATCCATCAGGAACACCAGAAAACTCCGCCACAATAAAACAGCGGGTGGAACACGTTCCACAATCATAGCATACATACTCACAGGATGAAACGGTACATCGCCAATACCATCTTTGTTGAGGTCATAACCTTCATACTTATCCCAATAATTTCCGTTGATGGTGTTGAGTACAGTATTTCCATTTGTAGCCATATCAAATGTATTGCCTTTAAAATTATTCTTTGTGAACGTGTTATCATCGCAGCTGGCCTGAAGACGAACGGCATATCCGTTTTTAAGAAATTGATTGTTCTCGAAATTCGTTCGGCTCACTCCTTCCAGATGGATGCCTACCGTATTCTCATCGTAGATATTATCGCGAACTTCGCTATCGCGAATATCTTTCAACAATAATCCGTAAGCAGAAGATCCCCAGTTATGTTTAAAGGTATTGGCAATCATCTTTACATTCTTGGTGTACATCACGGCAACCCCTGCTCCATTGTTGATGAAGGTGTTGTTGCGATACTCATCGTTGTGAGAGAACATAAAGTGTAAACCGTAGCGAATATTTCCTTCGCTATAATTATTGGTGATCAATGAACTGGTGACAAATTCAAAATAAATTCCGTCACGCTGCCCTTTAATGCGATTGTTGTTTATGGTGATGTGCTCACATTTCCACATGTGAATTCCATTCGCAATCTGATGCTCCACTTCTACATTGGATTCTATGTCATTATTTTCAACCCAGGATTGGGAAGAGTTTGAGAAATAAATTCCGAAGAAGGTATTCCTGAACTGATTATTCAGAATATGAACATTCTTTGAATCGAGCACTTTAATAGCAGCCAGATCATTCATACTGGCAATGCCCGTGTTGATGAATTTTAATCCCTTGATGGTAATATCATTTGCATGGATTGTAAATATCTCATACGTATTCTCTCCATCCATGACCGGGTAATTCTCTCCAACAATGGTAATAGATTTCTCAATAATAATATTCCCCTCCCGATACGTTCCTGATTTTATCATTAAGGTATCGCCTGGTTGAGATATTTCAATTCCTTGTTTGACGGTACGGACAGATTCTTTCGCTCCGATTTTAATCGTTTTTGAAAACGCTTGTGTTGTAATCAGAAGAATAAGGAGCAAAAAGAGGCTGTAGCATTTCATTTCTTTCTCTATTTGAAGGCTGCTACTAATTCCCCCCAGCTTAACAATACTCCTCTCCATTCTTTATTGGCTGCATCCAAGTCTTCTTTCTTTGAAAATGCAGCAACCTCGCTTGCCATAGGACTTCGGATGTTATCCGACTTCACATAGTGTGCGTCTTTTGCATCGATCAATTTTTCCGGATTTGCAAAGTCGATCACAAGGCGATACGCAATTTCTTCTTCCTGAACAGATCCGGAATTCAAGAAGTTGACCATACAATTCATATCGTCAAACTTGTACACCTTTCCTTTTGATGTTACCACCTCGGCTCCAAACTTTTTATCCATCAAAGTCATTTTGCAGGCATGGCATGCATCTTTACCATACAGCAAAGGTGTTGGCTCAACGCTGCACGACCCAAGTAAAATAGCAACGAATAAGAGGAATACGAATCTCATATTTTTTTCCGTGATGTATAGAATTCAAAAAACACCAATCCGATTACCAATGCACCTGCAACAAGAAAAATCCAGCCCCCAACATCAGGTCCGGAAAAGGCAGTGAAGTTCAGCAATTGCTTGGTGCCAATCAATGGAGGTTGATAGGACATACCTGGCACAATGATCGGTGCAGTCGGGTCAAGGTTGTGACCATAATCGTAGCCCCACATATAAAAATCAACTAACGCAGCGATGCCCGAAGCGAGAATCAACGATGCATACGTCATCAACATAAAACGTTTGTTCACTAATGCGGTTAACAATCCGATGCCGATGAGAACTCCAACAATGTAAATCATGTACTTAAACTCAGGAAACATTTCTACTTCGATGTGCTTCATGCCGATGTAGTGATTCAACGCACTGATAATTTTTACGTCACCCGAAATTGTATTGATCCAGATTTTCATTGCCAACCCTTCCGGATATTGGGGTGCCCACATCAGGATTTGCCAAAGCGGAACAAAGTATGCACTTACCATCAACAAGCCCGACACCGCTACAGCAATACGTGTTATGAGTTTCAGTTTCTTCATGATTGGATTTTTAAATTAGGCCCCGCCCGGTTGTTGTCGAGACGGGGCCTTTTCAACCTGTTAACTATGAAATCAATCTACTTACCAGCACCTGCATTCTGGTCTTCGATTTTCCCGGTTGAAAACTTCAATGGTGTATTACTACCGGCAGGCGAGATGCGAATGTATCCCGACATTTCCTGATGCAACGCTGAACAGAAGTCTGTGCAATAGAAAGGTACTACCCCTACATCCTTAGGTTGCCATTTTAATGTTTGTGTTTCACCTGGCATGATTAATATTTCAGCATTCAATGCACCCTTAATCGCAAAGCCGTGTGGAACATCCCAGTCTTGCTCAAGGTTGGTTACGTGGAAGTACACATCATCACCCACCTTCACACCTTCAATATTATCAGGTGTTAAGTGAGAACGAATGGCGGTCATGTACACGTGTACCTCTTTGCCCTTACGCTCAACACGCGCCTGACCTTCACCTTTTGCTGCAAAGGGGTGTGCGTTTTCTTCGATCTTAAAAATCTTGGTTTGATTCGGTGCAACCAATGTTGCTGGAATCATCTCACCATAATGTGGCTCTCCTGCTGTAGGAAAATCCAACAAGAGTTTCATTTTTTCGCCAGAGATATCATAAAGCTGTGCTGACTGTGCTAACTCAGGACCAGTTGGTAAGTATCGATCTTTTGTGATTTTATTGTACGCTATAACATACTTGCCATGTGGTTTTGAAGTAGGACCTCCCGGAACACTCAAGTGACCTACTGAATAATACGTTGGCGCTCTGTCAATCACCTGAAGTGACTTCACATTCCATTTTACAATTTCAGAAGATACAAACATTGAAGTGTATGCATTTCCTTTTTCATCAAACTCGGTATGCAAAGGGCCAAGTCCTGGCTTCTTCACTTCACCATGCAATGCAGATTCATATTTAATAACCGGAATGCCGTTGAAATCACCTTCATAATCTTTCTTTGAAATCGCATCCTGAATTTTTCCAAAGGAATACACAGGAATGACTGCTGCTAATTTTCCACTCGCTACAATGTATTCACCAGAAGGATCGACATCACAACCGTGTGGCGACTTAGGGCAAGGAATAAAATAAACGATATCTTTTAATTCCGTTACATCTAATACCGCCACTTCACTTTCCATTACTGTTGTAGCTGAATGTGTTTTCTCACTGTAAATATTATGAGCATACTTTACCTTTTCAATTTTCGCTTTTCCAGCTGCTAAATATTCTTCCGCCTTTTTCCAGTTCACCGCCATGATAAAGTCCTTGTCTTTTTGAGACGCATTCACTTCTAATAAAGTATAGGCTTGTTCTGTATTGTAACACGAGAAGAAAAACCAACCGTGTGAAGGGCCCTTACCCGCACGACTTAAATCGAAGTTAAAGCCAGGTGTTCTCAACTGAAATGAAATGTTCATGTGGCCCGTTTGAGGATCCACTTTAATAAAGCTGATCGATCCTTTGAAGTTTTCTTTATATGAACTGATCGCAACATCTTTTCCACCCATCGGAACACTGAAGCGCGTTCCGGCAACGAGATATTCGGTATTCTCGGTAATAAACGGTGAGGAGTGATTACCACCACTGTTCGGTATCTCCAAAATTTCTTCTGTTCTGAATGACTTTAAACTAACACGCGCAACGCGAGGTGTATTATTACCATTGGCAAAAGCCCAACGTCCATCGTGCTCACCTTTTGTTGTCGATAAAGCAATGTGATGCAAATCATCCCAAGGCACAAAACCATGCGATGTATTCAACATGGGTTTTGTTTCTTCACTGTAACCATATCCGTTTTCAGGAAACACTGAAAACACCGGGAGTATTTTCAATAACCGGCCTGACGGAATTCCATACACACCAATCTGTCCGTTGAATCCACCGGATACGATATCGTAAAATTCATCGTGCTTGCCTGGTGCAACATACACTTTTGATGCTGCGTCACCCATCGATACTTCTGCGGGACCCTTCGGCTTGCAGCTATTAAACGTGAGGGCCGAGCTGGCTGCCAACACGAGCAGTCCATATATTCTACTTGTTTTCATATTTGTTATTTTATAAAATGTCTGGTTGTAAAAGTGTCTCCGTTAATTTGCTGGAGCAGGAGGTAAAAGCACAGCATCAATAACATACACGATACCGTTAGATGCTTTAACAGAACCTAGAATATTCGCACCGTTCACCGTCATTTTTCCATCTTTCTTATTCAACACAACATCGCCACCGTTTACCTGGTTGAGTTTCATTCCGTCCTGAACTATTGTTTCGCTGATCACACCTACATACACATGGTATTGAAGAATGTCTTGAAGCTTTTCTTTGTTTTCTGCCTTCAGTAAATCATCCACCGTTCCGGCAGGAAGTTTATCAAACGCTGCATTGGTTGGCGCAAAAACGGTGAAGGGTCCTGCGTTAGAAAGCGCGTCTACCAACTCACCCGCTTTTACAGCTGTTACTAAAGTGCTGTGATCAGCTGAACCAACTGCCACTTGAACTACATTGGGTGCAGATTCACTATCGCTTACTGTAGATTGTCCACCGCCTAATGCTTCATCAGGAGCAGCGGCTGCCTCTTGTACCGTTGATTGTTGCTGACCACATGAAAAGAGGGTTAACAACACAAGGATTGCCAGTATGTTTTTCATAATTATAGTGTGTTTAATGAAAGGTTAGGTTTCTATTTTTCGCCATCATTCTGACGCATAAACTCTACGATATCGCGTGCATCACCAACGGATACGTTTTGATTCGGCATTCGCATTAAACACAACTCAAGAAGTTTTTGAGCTTCCGGATCTTTATCAAGCATCACGTCTACATTTAATATCATATTCATGATCCACTCAGGCTTTCTCTTTTTAGTAACATCTTTCCATCCCGGACCAACAACCCGCATTTCGTCCAGCTTATGACAAGCCTGACATTTCATTTCATAGATGGCTTTGCCTCTGCCAATTCGATCTGTTTCGAGAGGGGTCTTTAATTGGACATTCGTGATTTGTCCAATGCCCTTCGCTGGATCAGATACTTCTGCAACGGCATTCTTAGCGGGTTCATGATTGGCTTCATACGAATCATCTTCGTCTGCTACTTTGGGTTTGTCAGGTGCGCAGGATGCAAGCATTGCAAGTGCAATCAACATCGTCAATAGATTTTTCATAGTATTTGTTTGTTTCAGGACTGGTTTAAATTTTCAGAAAGGTATTTTGAAAGGAATGGTGCTCTTATGACTTGAATCATATTAAAGCAATGATTAAAGTCACTTACTACAAACTACAGGAATGTTATCTTCGGCTGAAGGACTATTAGAAACTAACTTTAAAACAGAGTTGTCTTATCGCACGGCTTTATCAGAAGCACTATGATCAACGGGATCATTATAAATGTACAGGAGAAAAACACCCGCTCCTACTGTAACCAGAACTGAAAAAATAAATAGAAGAATTGCCTGGGTGGAGGACAATATGCCAAGGAGCCCTTTGGTGCCGCTCAGAATCATCATAAACTCCGATCCAACGAAACCAACGATGATATACCAGATACCAGCCGTTAATTTTCCTTCTACGATTCCCTTTTCTAAATACCAAAAAAGGAGAAAGAATGTCACAACACCTATTAGTACCAAATGAAGATAAGCGATCACAAAAGGCCGGTTATTAAAAGCGAGCTCTGCAATAAACGGGTGGGCAGAGAGAAGTTGTAGAACACATTTAAGAATATAAGAAACCAATACCAGCATCAACAAGGTCTTGCCTGATCGGTTGACACCAGAAAAACTAAATAGGCGAACCACTCTCAGAAAATAATACAATGACAACAACTGAATAAGCGCTCCAACAAATCCAATGATATTAAAGACTAATCCTGGTTCCGCCCACAAGGTAGATAACGCGTACGTTGGAAAAAAAGAAATTAGCAAAAGCAAACCTGATCTTCGGGCAAGCTGGAGATTAAACTGTATCCCTCTCTCCTCCAATAATTGAAAGAACAAACTTAACACACCAAAGATGAAAACTCCATTGTATTGAAAATGTAAATAATAATAAACTGAAAAGTAATACCACTTTGTTTGTCCGAGTCCATTGGCAACTAAGGGGCCTAATGTAAAAGGACCAAGCGTAGAGAGGATGAATAAAATCAGCGAAACTTTAGCAAACCAAATGGAAGTAGATGTCTGAAGGTTTTTGAAATCCTTAAATATCCTCCAACAGAATACGAACACACACACGGTGTGCAAAGCCGAGAGCACAATAGAAACTATGCCATATCCTTGAAGTGGAAATGAAATAAGCATTCCAATCAATACTGTTTGAATGATGATGAATAATGCATCGTATCGTTTATTATAAAGTGAATAGTTGGATATGTAGGCAAGAAATAGTGTATTGAATACCCATCCTAAAAACATAGTATGAGAATGAGCATGTAGCCAATTCGGAAATTGAAGCCAGTCTAATGGAAACACAAAATTAAATCGTAGCAACAAGCCTATGCAGCTTGCAACAAAAAAGAATATCAATGGTATTCTAAACTGTTTTTGCATGAGGGGCATTTCTAACCGTGTGCGCTAAAAGCAAGATGAAATACAACAAAATACTGCCAACGGAAATCCATCCACTCCATAATCTTACGAAATAAGGCATTATGGCAAGATCGACAAGAAGGCGTAAGAATAGCGAGAGAACAAGGGTAATCAATGGCAGATACAAGGAAGAATGATAGGGTTTCACATTCAATCCTAATACGCCTGGAAGAATGATGGGGCCATGTGCAAAAATCATAGTGAAGGCAAAACCCAGAAAGAAAGTATGAACAATAGCATCGTAAGCAAACGGAATGTCTGGAAGGCTTATCAGAAAAAATCCGGTGACAAGTAAACTGATACATCCGGTTAACAATGCTATTCCCGAAAACCGAGTCAGTTTCTCCTTTTTTATTGCGATAGAAATTACATCATGGCGCATCAGCCAGATTGCAATTAGTATGAGCGCCAATCCGGAAAGATATTTTCCAATTCCATGAAACGGAAAAAACAATCCAACCAGAAATAAACTTAGAAAAGAAATAAGCATGGTTTTATTTTTCCTTGTCACTGGAAGGAATTTTGAAAGTTCAACGCGTTCGCCAACAATTATAAAAAGTATAAAAGCCATCCACCAGGGAAATGCCATGGGATAAAATTGTTTTGAGATCAACATGAAGTGGCCAATCATTTGGCAACAGGCTCCTACCATCATGACTACTATAGAGAGATCGCGGGGTTGCTGCTTAAAGTATAAAATGAATACAATGAGAAGTCCGAGTGCACCTATTAACAGAAAAACCTGACCTAATTGATAGAACCCAGGAACAACAATAAGCAAACCTAAAGCATTGATAAACGGAAACACAAAAAGGGTTTTTCTCTTCAATGGAATTACCTTCTCCAGCAGAATCAGCGTTCCTAAAAATCCACCAACCATAATAGCACCATGGTGAACTCCTATCGAAGTAACAGAAAAGTTCCAGCCTATGCGGATGAGACCTGCCAACATACCCACCAGCAAGTTGATGGAAGCAAAAATCATGAAGGGTATTCGAAACTTTAGCATGGACGTTTTTAACCGGTCAAAAGTATGGCTATTCCCATCTCAGTAATATGACTAAAGTCATATAAGAGGTTCGGTCAAATCCCAGACTAGTTGATTAAAAAAATCAACTAATGGCTATTCAATAGAAACAAATGAAGTATATCGTTTAACAGCTGCATCAACGGCCTCTTTTTCTTTTGCATCAAACTTCCGAAAGGGTTTCAACTCCATCTCCACTTTTCCTTTCACGAACGCGCGCTTCCAGCTTCCCACTACTTTTCCATCAATTAAAATATTGGAACTAAAAATTCCATTCTTCGGGTTCTGAATGAACTTACTTGCGGATGAATCAATGATCATACTCCTGTCCTTATACCCTATTAAAATTTCATCAAACCACGAAGTTAGCGCAACGTGAGGCTTCTTTATTTTTGGAACTGAAGCTTCTTCCGTCATCCAATACAATTGATCGTCAACGGATACACTGATCAATTTCGGTTGAACCATTCCGATCGCAACTTTAGCTTCTGAAATAGTGAGTCCAGTCCACCATGAAAAATCGTGCACCGTGGCCGGTCCGTGACTGGTGAAATAAATTTTAGCCATTTCAACAAGCGATTCATCCCGGCTAAGTTCTTTGCCTTTCGGAATCCATTCATCCAACAACACGAATGTATGTTGCTTCCCACTGCGCGGCCCCACACAGATCAAACCCTGCAACGCAGCATGTACCATAATATGAATACCTCGTTGACCTCCAATAGAAATTTTTCCACGTTCCAGTACATCATACATTTCGTTACGCTCCAGTTGTTTGCCATCGCGCAAAGCGCGCTCAAATAGTTTATAACTTTTTGTGAAGATCGATTTATCCAATCCTTCAGTTCGATAATTGGTTTGAGCGCGTGCAATAATGCGTTGAGATAAAAGCTTCAACATCCACCGTACATTGTCCGGCATCACAAAATGAAGCGTGCCTCTCATGGGCCACGTGCGAACAATGCTGCGATCTGCAATAGCTTCTTCGATATCAGCTTCAACAGCCTTCTTCATCCGCTGCCCGACCGTCCAAAGTGACCCTAAAAAATCCTGAGCCTGCACCGCTCCCAGCCACGATACTACTTCGCTCGGTTTCTTAAAGTCGGACTTTGAAAGTCGCTGATTATAAAGGCGAAAGGAAATTAACTCGTCAATCTTCATTGTATTTAAACTTAATGAATTTTTGAAAGGCAAATCAACTAAACCTTCTTATTTTGCGGGCCATATAATTCTCACGATGAAAAAAATAAACTTTTCAAAACACGTATTACCTCACCTGCTTGCCATAGGCATTTTCCTCATTATCACCTTCTTCTTTTTCAGTCCTGTATTTTTAGAACATAAGTCCCTGAGTCAGTCTGATATACAGCAATGGGAAGGTTCATCTAAAGCCGTCCGCGATTTTCGCGATCAAACTGGTGAAGAACCTCTGTGGGCACCTGCTATGTTTAGTGGTATGCCTGCTTACCTCATCAATGTGCATTGGGGGAATGCAGCAGTGAGCTACCTTAAAGCTACTTTCGCGCTGTATCTTCCGCATCCAATTTCGAATATCTACCTCGCTTTTATTTGCTATTACATTATGCTGTTGGTATTTGGCGTGCGTCCATACCTTGCCATTGCCGGAGCCATTGCCTTTGGACTCTCCTCGTACATGATTATTGGCTTGATTGCCGGGCATAACAATCGTATTGGCGCTATTGCCTTTATGCCACTGGTTGTTGCTGGCATTCACCTGGCATTCTCAAAAAATAAAGTACTGGGTTTCGGTGTAACAACGGCAGGCCTTGCGCTGCATTTACGTGAAAACCATTTACAGATTACCTATTATTTATTCATTATCGTAGCCATATACGGAATTGTTCAACTAATAGAATACATCAAACAAAAACAAGTTGTTGATTTTGTAAAGACGACCGGACTTTTGATTGTTGCTGCCTGTATTGCTGTGGGTACTTTCTTCGGATCAATGTGGGCCACAACTGAATACACGGCCTACTCAACTCGCGGAAAATCTGAATTAATATCTCCAACAACAAACTCAAAAGACGTAGCCGGGCTTGATCGATCATACGCGTTTAACAACAGCTATGGATTACTTGAGCCGCTCACTTTACTGGTTCCAAATTTTTACGGAGGCAGTAGTTCAAACTATCTTGCCGGTGACCAAAAAAGTAAATCGTATCAAGCATTAGCAAGTTCTGGCAATCCAGAAACAGCCAATCAACTGGCGAATTATACCTCCTCGTATTGGGGACCTCAACAGCCTTTTGGTGCGGCACCGTATTATGGTGGGGCCATTATCACTTTTCTGTTTGCCGTGGGAATCGCTTTCGCAGACAAAAAATATGTATGGTGGTTGTTACCGATCAGCATTCTTACTTTACTTATGTCCTTCGGAAGCAGCCTGCCGTCATTCAATTACTTTTTGTTTGATCACCTGCCTGGATATAATAAATTCAGATCCGTTACTTTCACATTAACCATTATTCTTTTTGCTATGCCATTGCTTGGAATGATGGGATTAGAAAAAATCATGGAGAATGGATTAACCAAAGAGACAAAGAAAAAATTACTCATCGCAGTGGCCTCAACCGGTGGACTTTGTTTGTTGCTTCTTCTTTTTGCAGGTGTGTTTAGTTTTCTTAAAGATGAAGAAGGTCAATTACCGCCCTGGTTTATCAATGCACTGGCTGATGATCGCAAAAGCCTTTTGAGAGGTGATGCCTTTCGTTCTCTAGGCTTTATCGTTGCAGCTTTTATTGTTATTTACTTTGAAGCCTGGAAAAAAATATCTCCTGTGGCCTTTTATGCTTTTTTAATCCTTCTTATCACCATCGACTTTGCAGTGATTGACAAGCGCTTTTTAACAAAAGAAAATTATCAACGCAAACGCGAAAACGTAGCCTTCGTAGCAACAGAAGCCGATCAAGAGATATTAAAAGACAAAATGTACTATCGCGTTTATAATTTGCAAGGTACCATGGCAGAAGCGAAAACTTCTTATTCACACAATTCCATTGGTGGGTATCATGGCGCTAAACTGAGACGGTATATGGATCTTTATGATTCCTGTATCGTCCGCGAGACAAACAAATTTATTCAAGATGCTCAGGCCGGAAGACCTGACTTTGAGAAGTATGGAGTAATAAACATGCTCAACGTAAAGTATTTTGTGTATGGCGACCAACGAAACACGATTATGCAGAATCCATACGCCAATGGTGCTGCGTGGTTTGTGGCAAGGGTTGACAATGTAAATTCACCGACAGAAGAATTGAAAAAAGTAGGTGAGTTGAATACACGCGAAGCTGCTGTTGTCGATGCTTCCAAGTTCAAGGTTCAAAGTTTTGAATTTGATAGCGCCTCGACCATTAAAATTATTGAGCACAATCCAAATTATTTGAAGTACGAGAGCGAGTCAGCAACAAATGGCTTTGTTGTATTCTCAGAGATCTATTATCCGAAAGGATGGAAGGCAACTATTGATGGAAAAGAAACTGAAATTCTCCGCGCTGATTACGTATTGCGAGCGTTGAATATTCCGGCAGGGAAACATACTATTGAATTTACCTTCAAGCCAGATGCGTATGTAATTGGAAATAAAATAACACAAGCATCTTCCTGGTTAATGGTGCTGGTGTTGTTGGGAAGTTTGGGATGGAGTTTGAAGAAGGATTAGTTCGTTGCTACATTCTTCTAAATCAAAAATACAGTTCACGCAAAGTCGCAAAGCTTTAGATACCAAGAACGCAAAGACAGAATCTCCAAGGTAACATAATGTTCAGGGTGAATTGCCTTTGCATTCTTTGTGAAATTTCTTAGCGCCTTTGCGTGAAGGTATTTGATCTTCTTATGCTAAAGCCTTTAATCTAGTTAACAAAGGTGGATGTGAATAATGAAAGAACACATAGAGTGGATGCGGGTATAAATCACTCAAGCTATCAACAGAAAGTTTTTTGAGTGCGTTTGATAAAGCGTTACCATCAAATGTTTCTTTCGCATACGCATCTGCTTCAAATTCATTTTTGCGGCTGTACATGTTCATGAACAAACTGGTTACAGCCGATATTGGCGAAAACAAAATTCCAAAAGCAAGTAAATTCAAGTGAATGCTCAATTGGCTTCCACCCAAGGCAAGGGAAATGTTTTCATTGAAAACCATAAGGGACAATACGAATAAGGTAAACACAATTTGAACGATAGAAAGTACAAATCCCCAGATGATGTGCTTCTTTTTAAAATGTCCAACTTCATGCGCCAATACTGCTACTAATTCTTCTGTTGTGTGATTGTCGATTAAGGTGTCGTACAGCACGATTTTCTTCTTCTTGCCGATTCCGGAAAAAAATGCATTTGCCTTTTTCGAACGTTTTGATCCATCGATAATAAAAATGTTGTCTAAGGGAAAATTAATCTTCTTCGCGAACGCTTCAATAGCCGTTTTCAATTCGCCATCCTGTAAAGGTGTCAATTTGTTGAACATGGGTAGAATGAGGGAGGTGTAAAACATGTTCACAAACAAAATAAACAGCGATGCAATTCCGGCAAACCAAATCCAGAAAACAGGGCCAAGCCATTGGATAAGGTGAATCAAAACTGAAAGTAATAGTCCGCCAATAACGCCAGCCAGAAGATAACCTTTCAACTTATCGGTAATAAAAGTTTTTGCTGTCGTTTTATTAAATCCATATTTTTCTTCAATTACAAATGTGCTGTGCACTTGAAACGGAATGGTTAGTATATCCGAAGCCAACATCAATACACCAAAGAAAATTAAGGCCAATACAATTTCATTATGCATATAAATTCTTAGAACATTATCTAGCCAGCCGAAGCCTCCAAAATAAAGCATCGCCAATGAAAGCAGAAAACTTACAGCAGAAGTAAGAAATGAAAAGTAGGTAAGCTCTTTGTGATAGGCCAGGGATTTGAGGTATTTATCCTTTTCATAAAACGATTCTATTTCTTTTGGAATATCTGTCCGTTGGGCTCTGAGGTTAATATAATCCAATGCCTGATCGAACAAATAACTTAATGTTGTGATGCTTAAAATGATAAGAAGATAGGTGCTGGGTTCCATAGTGAATGACATCAAAAAAATTTGGTAATGATAGTAATTGCCTTGAAGCAAAACAAAGAATCAATTCTCAATCATGCCGATTACTCCTCCGCTTCTGCCATCTTCTTAAAAGTAAATCGCTTCACAGTATACCCTACAATCAACCCGAAGCATGCGAAACCAAGAACGATATACAATATGTTTTCTTCGAACACAGAAGTTTTAAGATTCAGAAAACGACCCACAAAATAGCCTGCTGTGCTTACCGTTGTGGCCCAGATCAAACCACTCACAATGCTGTAAAACAAATACTGGAGGGGTTTGATATTACTCATTCCGATGATCAAGGGAATAATTACACGGAAGCCGTACAAGAATCGATACGAGAAAAGAATCTGAAGATGATGTTCATCGAAAAAATGCTGAACCGGTTCAAGTCGTGCTTTCAACTTAGGGCGTTTCTCAATGAAATACCTTCCATTCAATCTGCCGATAATGTAATAAAGCCAATCACTGATAAACGATCCGGCAAAACCAAACAAAACGGTATAAGGCCCTGCAAATAATCCGCGATGAATTAGAGATGATGCTACTAAAATAGAAGTTTCTCCCTCGAAAAATGTTCCAATGAGTAAGGCTATGTATCCGTAACGATCTAAAAAATCTTCCACTTTGGTTTCAGTTAATATTGTCTTGCCCGAAAAATTCCGTTATCCCCTTCTTTTTATTTTTTCCACAATTAACTGTTAACTCTAATCCGATTCACTGCTTTCTAACTTGCAATAATTATCCATCCCAATATGCATTAATGCATCACCCGCATTTATTACCGGAATATTATTCAAGCCAATAACGTAACCCATTTCAGTAGCTAATACATGTTCTTTAAATTCACCGAATGGATCGGTGATGGTACCCACCCATTGACCTTTCTGAACAAGCTGCCCACACATAATGTTCGGCTGAAATAATCCAGCAGATTTTGCGCGTATCCACGATGTGTTCCAAACGCTCTTACTTTCTTCCTTTGCCTCAGGAGCCCAATCGATCATCTTTAGGTGTTTCATCAAACGAAGCGTTCCGGCTAAGCCTTCTTCAATTGCCTGCTGATCAAATCGAAGTGATTCACCACCTTCGTAAACAATAATATTTTTTCCGCGCTTCGATGCCTCCTTCCGTAAAGAGTTGGGTCTGAAGGGAGAATCAATTGTAAAGGGTGCATTGAACGCCTGCGCCAATTCAAGATTCTTTTCGTCTTTTAACACTGCCCGTACCTGAGGATAGTTGGTTCGCATTGCTCCACCGGTATGAAAATCAATTCCATAATCAATGAATGGAATCACTTCATGCATCAGATTGTATGCAACACGACTGGCAAGTGATCCGCTTTTATGTCCGGGGAAAGATCGGTTAATATCTTTTCCATCCGGAACATCACGGGAATAATTCAAGAACCCATAAATATTCACAATCGGCATACATACTGTTACTCCTCTTTTGGGTTGATGCAGACCTGTATCTAAAATTCTGCGCACGATTTCCATTCCATTAATTTCATCACCATGCATACCGGCTGTGAGTGCGAGTACGGGTCCGTCTTCCAAACCACGCGAAATATAAATAGGTGTATCTATAACAGTATGCGATGGAAGCCGGGCAATGTTGATATCAATCTCTTTAAATTCTCCAGGATGAATTTCCTGACCGGCAATTTTTATTCGTTTCATAGAGTTGAGTCGATAGGCTATGATTAATGGTCCGAAAGGTGATTCACTTACGCGTTGATTTTATCCTTTTGAATTTTCTTTTTAGCGGCATTTTTTTCGAGGTAACGAAAAATCATTCCGGCTATATCTTTTTTTGTAGCGCCTTCAATACCTTCCAATCCGGGAGAAGAATTTACTTCTACAATGAGTGGACCTCGTTTGGATGGAAGCATATCAACACCGGCAACACCAAGGCCCATTTTTTTTGCCGCTGAAATTGCTGCTGATTTTTCTGCACGCGAAAGTTTTATCACGGTAGCCACACCACCACGATGCAGGTTAGAACGAAACTCACCATCCCGTGTAGCTTGTCTTCGCATGGCCCCGACTACTTCACCATCCACAACAAATGCACGAATGTCTATCCCCTTCGCCTCCTTAATAAACTCTTGAACAATGATGCGTGCATGCAAACCATGAAATGCTTCGATAACCGATTGTGCTGCTTTTTTATTCTCCGCAAGCACAACACCCAAGCCTTGTGTTCCCTCAAGTAATTTGATAATTACCGGTGCGCCACCAACAGCTTCTACAATACCCTCGGTTTCGCGGGAGTAATCCATAAAAATGGTTTTGGGTAAACCCAATCCTGCGCGCGATAATATCTGCAGACTGCGGAGCTTATCGCGTGAACGAATTAACGCTTGCGATTCCACCGCTGTAAATACTTTCATCATCTCAAATTGGCGCACAACCGCTGCACCATAAAATGTAACAGAAGCACCAATACGGGGAATGATTGCATCGAAATAATCTAATTTTCTTCCCTGATACAATACCATTGGATTTTTCTCTTCGATGAAGAGAACGCACTTCATGTGATCTATAATTTCCACTTTGTGACCGCGCTCCTCTCCTGCCTGCTTTAGTCTTCTTGTAGAATAAAGCTTTGGATCTCGTGATAAAATGGCGATGTTCATAACACTGAATTTAATTTTGTCTACCGGCTCTTTTGCTTGCTCTGTTCTTTCGTTGTTTCTCTTTGAAAGACAGGTTCTTTTGCTTGACGTCTATAAGGAAACGATCCCTCAATATTTTTCTTCCGATTAAGATCGGAAATTTAAGCGAACCACGATTACTGAGAGAGAATTCAGTGATTATTTCTTCATTAAAAATTTTCAGTACCGTGGTGATTACAAATCTACGTTCTACTTCACCAAACGAATTTTTAATGTTTCGTTCCTCAAATGTATCAAACACAAATTTCATCCCGGTAAATTCCGGATGTTCTTCATCCAATAGGATGAACTCCAGCTTGCCATCTACCACTTGTGCCCGATGACAATGTAAACTTGAAGTAAATGCGCCTGTATCAACTTTGGCATGGATATTTACCAAATTCAATACAGGAAGATCAACACGATCATAACGACCTAAAATATGCATAGCGATTCCGGATACCTCCCCAATATGCTGAAAATAAAAAGGCCCTGCCAGTGGCAGGGCCTAAAAATATGATCCTAAACAAATTAGCCCTTTACTTTGAAAGCAACGGCTGTATTTTCCCACTTTAATAAAATCTCACCACTGCCAAGGCTGATGTTAAATGTTTCCACCATGTCAGCTGTTTTAGATGACTTAACAGCAACGCGCAATACATCATCTTTATCGTTGTACTTATACGCGCCCCACTGTTTGCTGTCTTTGTTGATAATTAAAGTCCATTCAGCTTCCCCAGGGATGGTAAACAAAGAATACTTACCTGCTGCCAGATCTTTACCTTCAATTTTTACAGGCTTATCAAATTCAATTGTAGTAGCCTCGTTCGCTCCTGTTCTCCAAACTTCACCAAACGGAACAAGCTCACCCATAATTTTCCGTCCACGTGCGGATGGCTGGCAATAAATGATTTTAACATTGGCTGCGCCTATTTTGCCGGTTACTGTAGCACTTGGGCTCGCGGGTTTGTCTTGAGCAATAACGCTTGAAAACATCGCAACGAAGGCCAACAAAAGCATTGAAATTCTTTTCATAATTATTTTTTAAATTTTAGTTGTAGTCTGGCTCTAAAACAGAAAAATGCCCCGAAATGTTCGGGGCATTTTTGGATAATATAACCTGTAAACTACAGTAGTCAACGAAGCAATGTGACTCAATGTTCTTCTAATTACAGTTTTTCTTTCACTATTTTTTTTGTATTATTTCAAACTACACCTTTTCAATTCACAGAGGATCTGAAATTAGATGGAGCGAAAGAAGATCATTTACTTTTTACTTTGATCCTGCTTATTCTTTGAATCCCCTCCCCGGTGACCATGTTTTTTTCCGTGATCATGATGATCGTGTTTTCTATGATGCTTGATGTGAAAGAGCCTAAAACCTCTATGATGACCTCTTCCATCATGACGTTCATGATGGGACTTCACATTTGTTGGTCTGGTCGATGTAGAATCACTTTGCGCACTTGAATTAATTGCTCCCAAACATATTCCAATGAAGGTAAGCACTGCAAAAATCTTTTTCATATCATTCCTTTTTGCCATTAGACAACACATCCTTGCATTTTATTCCCCAACTTGAATAATGAAATATTTTATCTCACGGGAATAAACGGGATTTAGGGATTGTCTAATGTCCGAAACCATGAAATACAGTCATCTCATATGATTCAACAAAGCGATGAGGATTTGGTGAATGTATCCAGGAGTGGAAACATGGGAGCTTTTAAGATACTGGTAGAGCGTCATGAAAGCAAGGTGGCTGGTGTAGTAAAGTCTATGATAGGTGATACCCCTGAAGCATTGGACGTAGGACAAGAAACCTTCATTCGGTTTTATGAATCAATGGACAAGTTCAAAGGTGAGTCATCAGTGAGTACCTACATTATTCGAATTGCGATTAACCTTTCATTGAATGAAATCAAAAGGCGGAAAAGGAAAAGTCTATTCTTTCGACCACTCGAAGATGGTCATCAGATAAATACTCCTGATACACATGTGGACACAAAAGAAATGGTAATGCTGGAGGTGAGTAAACTTGAACCGGAGTTTCGCGCTGTTGTTACGCTTCGACTTATTGAAGGGTATTCAACAGAAGAAACCGCTACATTATTGGAGATTCCATTAGGTACGGTGCTGTCGCGATTATCACGGGCGCAGAAAAAATTAAAAGCTGCATTGACAAAACACATTGCGCAATGAAAACAGAAAAAGCAGAAGACTTGTTTATCCGATCATTGGATGAGTCTCTTTCTCCCACTGAAAATGAATTGTTAAAAAATTCGCTAGAAGCTGATCCATTATTGAAAGAACAGTTTCAGGAATTCATCACTCTTCGCGAAATATTAAAGGACAAACAACCTGCGTCATTCGGTCCATACTTTGCGCAGAAGGTTGTGAATAAAATTCAGCAAGCGGGAAAAGAGATTGATCGTCAGATAATATTCTTCTTTAAAAGATATCAACTGGCTGCTGCTGGTGTGGTAATCGCCTTACTCGCATTGAATATTATTTACGCAGAAACATTCTCTATACCATCCATTCTTGGCGTAGAGGAAGCAACAACCACAACTACCGATGACATTATCACATTTGATTATTCAGAATTACTAACAGACGATTTATGACAAGCGAAAGAAAAAAAGCAATAGCAACTTTAAGCGCCACCCTTATTGTAGGAATATTAATTGGAGTTCTCGTTCCTGGATTTGTTGGACGATTCAGAGAAGGCGGAAGACATCCGATGGATGAACGAGGTCGTGGCCGTGGTGGCGATGATAAGAAAGCCTGGTTTGCTCACACCATTTATAAAATTGTAGAACCCGATTCTGCTCAGGCGCAAAAAATAAAACCCATTACTGAATGGGCCTCACAACAAGTCGCTCTAGTTGAAAATACATCGAACCAGCAATTGATTAAGATAATGGATTCAGTAAAAGTTCAACTGAAGCCCATCATTACCGAAGAGCAATTAAAACGATTAAATGGATTCTCTGAAAAAGCGAAAGGGCATTGGAGAAAGCATTAAAGCAAAACGAGGTATTTCAGTTTAAGAAATACCTCGTCTGTTACTTTTTGATCAACCGATTCGATTTTACTTCTGGTGAAAACTTTCACTCACAAACTTCATCACTACAGGTAAAGCGTCACGCCAATAGGTCCAGTTGTGTTCGCCATCGCGCACGCGAAACTCATGCGGTATTTGTTTGTCGATCATCAAGGCATGCAACTCCATATTACCTTTAATTAGAAAATCACCATCACCACAATCTATGTAGTACCGTACCTTTTTCAATTCTTCTGCATTACCTGTTTCAACAATCTTCAGAATTGAATTTTTTAAGAAATGCTCATTAATTCTGGCTTTGCCTTTCAAGTTATTTCCAAACAACATCGCCAATGCACCATCCCACCATTCATCTTGCATATTAATTACTTCATCATCAGTCCAAACTGCTGCACTGAGTGGAGCTGCTGAAGAAAATAATTCCGGATGTTTAGTAGCCATAATCAACGTGCCATATCCACCCATGGAAAGTCCGGCAACGGCTCGATAATCTTTTTTTGTGCGTGTTCTATAAGTAGCATCAATGTGTGGAATCAATTCTTTGATAAAGAAATCTTCGTACTTGGTCTTTCCATCAAAGCTATTGATGTACCAGGTTACACCTGCATCGGGCATCACAATAATCATCGAAGTAGATTCTCCACTTTGAATGGCTTTGTCGGCAATTAAATTCACCTCACCAAATTGCGACCAGCCCGTTTCGTCATCGCCATATCCGTGCAGCAAATACATCACAGGATATCTTCTGTTTGATTTATCGTAATCGGACGGAAGGTAAATGCTGTATTCAACATCTTTGCCTAATGCTGTACTTTTTACTTTGAGGCTTTCTTTCAATAGACCTTGCTGCGCAGAGACAAAGAAGGAAACGAAGGTCAGAAGAAAAGTGATTATTTTTTTCATACAGAGATATTTGGTTGATCGTATAATAATAGAAAAAGCACAGCAATTGGTTTAACCACTCGTCAATTTATTTAATCAATTATGAGTTGTAAATACCTTTTGTGCAGCGTGAGTACTATTGACTTATGCTCACTTTCGTCAATACTGCTTTCTTATTCTTATCCGTTAATCTTAACACATACATTCCTGCGGGAAAGGGATTTAATCTCAATTGATTATCGCCTTTTTGAAGATTAAATTCCTGCAAAGAGGAACCGTACATGGAAATCAATTCGGCTTTTACAAACCGGGTAGCATTCTCGCTAAGGTATAAGACACGTTGGGTAACCGGATTGGGATATACAATATCATTGCTTATATGTTCATCCACTGACAATATTTCCTCATTGGGCAATTCATCTACAAAGGTATTGCGCACCTCATTTGTAAGCACCGGTTCATTAAAATCAAAATAGATTGCCGCTGAATTCACCACTACCGTATTGTTGGCAGTTCCAGCCAATGGCATAATGCTATATCGAACATAACCATGACTCTTAGGTTCATTGTGAACACTATCTGGTAATTTGATATTTGGAAAACTAAATCGCAAGAGCTTTCCATCCAGAGAATAATCCGCGGTATGGCTTGATGCCAAAATCTTTAGTGATGTAATGTCCAGATGAGGATCAAGCTCATCCTTAATCTTCACAACAAATGCGGTATCGGTTCCTGTATTTTGAAATCGTATGGTGTACGTAAGCTTAGAGTCCATTTCGACATAACGCTCTTCAAGAATTCCTTCGGCCACCAGTTTATCATTTGGATCGAATGAACCTCTTACAATCGTTGTTAATGAATCAAGGTTGTTTTCTAACTCCGTTTCGCCAGTAAGTGCTTCAACAGTACCCGCATGTTTTATAACGGTATTGAGTGCAACAGACGCAGGTAAATTCAATACAGCTTGTATTGATGTACCTTGAAGTGATTCAAGATTATTTACCGGCCATTCGATATGACCATTTTGTGTTAGCGAGGGTGTCACGTTACTGCTTACAAAAGTTAAGCGAGGATCAAAGTTGAATGAAAGTGTCGTGGATGCTGTAACACTTCCTTCATTCGATACATAGAAATAATAGTTCGTATCAAAGCCTGGTCGCAGTGCATTACCTGCCAGTGAAACTGCTAGATCTTTCACAACACCCCACTTCAGACCTATATTAAATTCAGGGAGTGTTGCATTGGGATAGGTAAAGGTATATTCCAGCGGAGTGCTGCCTTGCTCCCAAAAATCTTTGAGTAAAGCGGAGATTTTATTTTCACCTGTAGCAGGACGAAATGAAAACTTACCTTCTCCATTGGAGATTGCATACGCATTTCCCGGCTCAAGTTTTATCATTTGATTGGGAATGCCTGGTTCTCCACCATCTTGCTCACCATTATTATTTACATCAGAGAATACCATTCCATGAAGCAATTCTCCGTCTTCCGGAAAACCATTGTTCATCAATGCGGTAGCAAAAATTGCCCACCTGTAATCTTTCCCATCTTTAATATATCCTTCGGTGAATACCCATACATTTTTTCCTTCGTCAACTTGAATGTCTGCAACATTATTAAGAGGCAAACCATTCTCAGTATTCAATGTGTACCATTGTGTCTTTGTTTTTACAATAACACCTTTGTTGTATGTACCAAAATAAATATTCCCCAACCCATCTGAAGCAATGTTGCTAAGTTCAGTACCATCCAGCAGCGGGCATGGTACAGCTTTGTAAACATTAGATGTTCCATTGATCCTATTCCAGATTCCATTATGTGCAATCAACCATTTTGTTCCGTTTGCATCAATGTGGAAATCCCGAAGATTATAATTCGTAAAAGTAGTATCGGTTTCCCACACACTTGAGTTTGATAATGTATAAACACTATTGTAATCAATTGCCCAAAAACCGGAGTTGGGATCGTATTCTATATCCCTAATCGAATTTATTTTGAGGTCATTATAGGTAATGGTATCCGATGTTGTCATTTTCTTCAATCCACTGTTACCATACCTCATCCACATCGCTGATCCTGCAGCATCCAAAAATCCATTATACTCATATTGCTTATTATAAAGATGCTTCCATCCATCACCTTTTTGAAAAGCAACACCCGCACCCTCCATTGCCGAAAAATTGGAATTCCAATATGGTTTACCCATAATCCAGATTTTGCCCTGGCTGTCCTTTTTTATGAAATTCACACTATCAACATTCATTCCGCTTAAAGCAGGCAGAGAATTCCCAGTTGATATATCCATGCGACCAACACCTTGGTCATTTCCATACCATACTATTCCTCCATCAATCAAAAAGGATCGTTCGTAGCCATTTAGGAAATCGCTTGATAGCTCAAAAGTTTTCAGGGTAAACTCCTGACTGAATGCCTGGTTAATCGTAGTAAGAAGCAGGGCGGCAACAAATACAACGCGAGCGGTAAAATTGAATTTCATATTAGATAACTATTTTGTTTTTATTTTGATTAAACCAACATCCTCGCTCAACTTACAAGTTAAAGATAGAAAACATTTTTGAGGTCTCTTTTTAATCAAAAAAAATCCTTCATCAAACCGTATTAATGAAGGATTTCAATTCTATCTCTTTCTTTAGTTACTTCCCAAACGGATTCAGTGCACCCAATGCACGCTTGCCTCCGCCCATTTTATTCATAGTCTTCATCATTTTGCGCATGTCACTGAATTGTTTTAACAATTGATTGACTTGCTGCACAGATGTTCCACTACCAGTTGCTATTCTGCTCTTGCGACTGCTGTTAATTACATCTGGATTTTCACGTTCATGTAACGTCATGGATTTGATAATGGCTTCAACGGGCTTGAATGCATTGTCATCAATATTCACATCTTTAATGGCTTTGCCCATACCGGGTATCATACCGAGCAAGTCTTTCATGTTACCCATTTTCTTCACCTGGTCGAGCTGCGAAAGAAAATCGTTGAAGTCGAATTGGTTCTTGCGGATCTTCTTATTGAGGCGCGCGGTTTCTTCTTCGTCAAATACCTGTTGTGCTTTTTCTACGAGCGAAACAACGTCACCCATACCCAAAATACGACTAGCCATACGCTCCGGATAAAAACGATCGATCGCCTCCATCTTTTCTCCCAAGCTCATGAACTTGATCGGCTTCTCTACTACTCTGCGAATCGAAAGTGCAGCACCCCCACGTGTATCACCATCCAGTTTGGTTAATACAACGCCATCAAAATTCAAACGATCATTGAACGCTTTTGCTGTGTTTACAGCATCTTGTCCTGTCATGGCATCGACCACGAACAAAGTTTCTGATGGTTTGAGTGCTTCTTTTAATCTTGCAATCTCATCCATCATCGCCTCATCTACAGCGAGACGACCCGCAGTATCGACAATAACAACGCGGTGATTATTTTTCTTGGCGTGCTCAATCGCAGCCTTGGCAATTTTTACAGCATCTTTATTTTCAGGCTCGGCATATACTTCAACACCTACTTGTTCACCCAACACTTTCAATTGATCAATCGCAGCAGGACGATAAATATCACAAGCCGTTAACAATACAGATCGGCCTTGCTTCTTCAAATAATTAGCAAGCTTTCCTGAGAATGTGGTTTTACCTGAACCTTGTAAACCTGCGATTAAGATAACAGCAGGATTACCTTCAATTTTTATATCCTCACTCTGTCCACCCATCAGGGCGGTGAGTTCGTCATTGGTAATTTTAACCAATAATTGACCGGGCGAGATGGCGGTGAGCACATCCTGGCCCATTGCCTTTTCTTTAATATCATCCGTTACCTCTTTGGCAACCTTATAGTTTACGTCCGCATCGATAAGGGCTTTGCGGATTTCTTTTACAGTGGTGGCAACATTTATCTCGGATATTCTTCCCTGACCTTTTAACGATTGAAAGGCCTTTTCCAGCTTGAGACTTAAATTATCGAACATGACGGCTTATTTTTAATTAGTAATGCACTCTCTTTTGACCGGCAAAGTTAAAGAAAAAGTTGTCAGTTAATGGTTAATTGCGGGAGTGAGTTTTGAGTGATCACAAGTCGCTTTATTTCAGACCGAAAGCTTGGGGTTTAGACCGATTAACCGATAACCATTAACTGATTCCCTTAACCTAATGCGGGATATTATCCGGGAACAGAATTAACCTTCCTGCAAACACAATAAGTACGATACCCAAAATGATATTCATTGCCTTGATTACGGTTGGAGTTATCAGAAGACGAAGTTTATCAGCCAGTTTCGCTTTGATCAAGTCGGTGATAAAAACGGTTGCAACGATTGAAGCGAAAAATACTGCCGCTTCCCGATGGGTGCCATAACCGAGTTGCGTAGTGGCCACGCCTACTGTAGCAATCCAAAAAAACAGCACCATCGGACTAAGTCCGTTGATTATAAAACCTTTCGCGATGAGCCTGAATCGGTTTCGGGTTTGCACTTGCTCACGATGGAAATTGGTAAGTTTTTTACTTTTGATAAAAAGATAATACAGTCCAAAACCAAGCAAAACAATTCCGCCACCGTAGGCGAGATAATTTCGGAAGCGTTCGGCCTGTAAAAATTGTATGAGGCCGAGGTAGGAAACAAAAATATATAGCGCATCACTTAGCGAAATTCCAATGGCGACAAACGCACCACTTGAAAAACCTTTTTCGATGCTGGTTTGAAGAAGCGTAAAAAAAACGGGACCGATTAAAAAAGCCAGGACAATGCCTGAGATAATTCCATTAAGAATGATTTCCATTGGCGCGTTGTTGAATGAAATCTTTCCAGTCGTCTAGTTGAGCATTTTTCATAACGCGCGGAAATTTATTCTGACCTCCTTTTTTTCCCTTCGACTCCATCCAATCGTAAAATGTTTTTACGGGCAACACATCAACATAAATTTCTTTTAAGGCTGCACTGCGTTCTACAGCATAATCATCATTTAATACTTTCAGATGAGCATCAATTTTTTCTTTCAACGCTTTTGCATCTACTTTATCATCCGTGCCTACAAACCATTGATGCGCGAAGAGTGTTCCGTGTGGAACGCCCGCCACTGTAAACTCTGGGATGGCAATGTTAAAATCATTGCACGCCAATTCAATAGCTTTGTTCATGTTATCCACCGAAAGGTGTTCGCCACATAAACTAAGGAAGTGTTTTGTGCGGCCTGTAATAATAATTTCTGACTCTTCTAAAGAAGTAAACTTAATCGTATCACCAATAATATATCGCCAAGCCCCTGCACACGATGAGATTAAAATAGCATACTCCTTCCCTTCTTCAACCTCATCAATCATTAAGGTTTCGGCATCGGGTTTGATTTCACCATTTGCATCAAAATTCTTTTCTTCGAACGGCACGAACTCGTAGAATATTCCATTGTTCAACACGAGTCGCATAGAGCGTCTGTTGGGATATGCCTGAAAAGCGATGAAGCCTTCAGATGCCAGATACGTTTCAATGTAATACACTGGTTTCCCGAATAATTTTTCAAGTCCCTTTCGATAAGGATCAAACGAAACACCACCGTGTACATACACTTTCAAATTAGGCCAAATTTCATGGATGTTTTTCGCTTTGTTGTACTTTAGAATTTTTTCTATTAAAATTTGAATCCATGCTGGTACGCCCACTAAAATGCCGATGTCCCAATCGCTGGCTTTCTTCGCAATCTCATCCAGCTTAACATCCCAGTTTCTGTTCTTAGCAATTTTTTTTCCGGGCTTATAAAAGTGTTGGAACCAAAATGGTAAACGTGCAGCTTGTATTCCCGTAAGGTCTCCTTCAAAATAACTTCCGCGTTTGTTCAAGTGGGTGCTGCCTCCCAGCATTAGAATTCCGGATTGAAAAATCTCAGGCTCCAAATCATACTTGGAAAGTGTAAGCATTTGGCGGATACTGGTTTTCTGTATCGCCTTTGTCATTTCTTTCGTGATCGGAATATATTTCGAAGCCGCCTCGGATGTTCCCGAACTCAAAGCAAAGTATTTTGTTCGTCCAGGCCAACACACATTCTTTACGCCCTTCAGTGAAAGCTTCCACCAGTCAGCATAGATTTTATTGTAGGTATGGATGGGTACATTCTGCTTGTATAGATTGTAAAACGACTTATCACTTTTTTTAAACCGCTGAAGTACATCCTGAAAATCATACTGCTTCCCAAATTCAGTCTGGCTTGCGGTGATGATGAGCTCTTTTAATTCTTTCTTTTGCAAATCGAACGGGGAAGTGTATTCCTGCTCCAACATTTCGCGGATGCGAATTCCTTTTTTAAGCAAGGTTCCAAGTATCGCCATATCTTTACGTTAACGCGGTTCTATTTAAAGTGGTCAAAAATAGCAATGAATATCAATAATAACATTACCAATTTCAGGCAAAACTTACCTGCCGGGTGCAAACTGATTGCCGTCAGCAAGACCCAGCCGCTGGAAAAACTGGAAGAAGCCTATGCAGCCGGGCAGCGTATTTTCGGGGAGAATAAAGTTCAGGAGGTCGTTCCTAAATTTGAGGCGCTCCCAAAAGACATCGAGTGGCACATGATCGGGCATCTTCAATCGAATAAGGTAAAATACATTGCCCCGTTCATTCACCTTATCCACTCAGTTGACAGTGCCAGGTTATTGGAAGAAATAAATAAACAGGCCGCAAAAGCTGGTCGGATAATAATATGCTTGTTGCAACTTCATATTGCAAAAGAGGAGACCAAGTTTGGTTTTTCAGAAGAAGAGGTGATGGATTTACTTTCATCGCCATCTTTCAAAAATCTACAGAACATAAAGATTATAGGATTGATGGGAATGGCAACATTCAGTGATAACCCGGAACAGGTTCGAAACGAGTTTCGCAGTCTTAAAAAATTCTTTGATACCTTAAAAAATTCCTCTTTGCCCGAAGGTGTTGAGATGAAAGAACTCTCGATGGGGATGAGTGGAGATTATACGATTGCAATAGAAGAAGGAAGTACGATGGTTCGGGTTGGATCTGCTATTTTTGGAAGCAGATAAAAATCAATTTAAAATTTAATCAAGACAAAATGAATGCACGTACAACATTGATGCTTGGAGCTGGATTTGGTTTATTGGGTGTTGCTATCGGGGCATTTGGAGCCCATGCTCTTAAACCGATTTTAATAGAGTCAGGCCGGCTCGATACATTTGAGTTGGCTGTGCGCTATCAATTCTATCATGCCTTTGCATTGCTGGCAACAGGAATATTCATGAATCAATTACCTACTAAGTTTTTAGAATTTGCATCACTCTTTTTTACAGGCGGTATTCTTTTCTTTAGCGGCAGTCTATATTTACTTTGCTTTACAGGATTAGGTGTGCTTGGTGCAATTACACCCATTGGCGGGCTACTCTTTATTGGCGGATGGATTTGTATATTGATCAGTGCTTCTAAAAAATAATTCTTTCTCTTTCAATCGTGTTCGGATTTTAAAGTATTGGTGAATGATTGGAGTTCAGATTATTTAACTACTTTAAATCCATTAATCGATCATCAACCATCAACTCCATTCCCTTATGGATTCGTCTCAAACGCATTCTTCAAAAACAGAAGTTTTTACGCTAAGAAATAAAAATGGTTTGATGATGACCGTTACAAACCTTGGCGGGAAAATAATGTCGCTGATGGTTCCGGATAAAAATGGAAAGCTAGGTGATATCGTTTTAGGTTACGATACACCTGAAGAATACGTAAACGGAAGTTTATACTTCGGTGCGATTATCGGACGTGTTGGAAACCGTATTGCAAAAGGAAAATTTTCATTGGATGGAAAAGAATATCAGCTTCCGATTAACAATGGAGTAAATCATTTACATGGTGGACCAAATGGTTTTCATAATGTGTATTGGACTATTACTCCACTTACAATTGATGGCAATGAAGCACTCAAATTAGAATACACAAGTGTTGATGGAGAAGAAGGTTATCCGGGGAAATTAAATGTTTGTGTTATCTATACGCTAACAAATAACAACGAATGGATTATTGAGTATGAAGCCACAACCGACAAACCTACACCTGTTAACTTAACGCATCATAACTATTTTAATTTAGCTGGAGAAGGTAATGGTGACATACTACAGCACTCACTCATGATTAATAGTGATCGTTATATTCCTGTGGATGCCGGGCTTATTCCTATTGGAGAATTACGCGATGTTGCCAATACACCTTTTGATTTTCGAAAACCCGTAACAATTGGTGAACACATAAATGATACTGACGAGCAATTAAAACTTGGAAGAGGTTATGATCACAATTGGGCATTAAACAAAAATGATTATTCACTTACACTTGCTGCTGTTGCATCTGAACCATCATCTGGCCGCATTATGGAGATTTATACAACAGAACCTGGTTTACAACTTTATGCAGGTAATTTTTTAGATGGTTCTGATATTGGAAAAGGAAAGAAGAGATATGCTTACCGAACTGCATTTTGCTTGGAGACTCAACACTTTCCAGATTCACCTAATCATTCTTACTTTCCGTCCATTATATTAAAGACTGGCGAAAAATATTATCAAAAAACAGTGCATCGGTTTTTAACAGCTTAATAGCTACTGATTTTCTCACGAATGAAAATCGCTAGTGTGCTAAAACAATTTTACCTCGCTTTTCAATTTGCTGTCCATCAATCTTCAATGACACTTTGAAGAGATACATTCCATTGATCATTTGATTACCAAAAGAATCTAAACCATTCCATGTTAATGTATTTGTTCCAATAAAAATGGATGGCAGTTCGTCTTGGTCAAATTTCCGAATCATTTTTCCATTTAAATCGATGATTTGAAAATCATACGCATCGGGCAATTTATTTCCACTTACTGTAATGGTAATGTAGGTGTTTACTGTGAATGGGTTAGGGTGGGGATGGCTGATGACAATTGATGTTTCATTCTGTACCACGAAATCAACAATATAAGGTTCAACTCCACTTTCATTACCCTTTGCATCAGTCGATTGAACACGCAAAGTATATTTACCTTCTGGAAGATTGGTTGGCCTAAATTCTATTTTAAAATCAGATGTGGCTGTAGCGGGATACCAGCGCACTACAGAAGATGACAAATCGATTGGAGTCACAGGACAATCTTCCGTGTCGCAGGGATAAGTCAAAAAAATCTGCATACCTTCGATATCCGTTTTTAAAGAGTGTCGATTTTCGTCCCACATCCGAACCTGGATAAATGGGTTAGATGATATGAAATCATTGTTGAGTACTTTCCTTCCGTCAACAGTTACCTCCATTACCGGACTAAAGTTATCCGTCTGCACATTTAAGTGTTCGCGCAGTTCAATCACATTATTGTCGTAATATAATTCCGATTGAATATGTGGATTAACAAAAACATTTACATCATTGAGCCCGCTTCTGTTTGAAGAGTTAAAAGTGACCTCAAAAAGAGTTGTATCTCCGGGAAGCGGTGGTTTGATTTTAAGAAGTTCAAGCGTTGGTGTTCGCGTGGTTTGGTTGAAAACTTCGTACCGAACGGTAAGCGAATCAGCAAACGACTTATCACTGATATTCATAAATGCGTAATTCGCTTTCCATGTGTCACCCTCTGAAATTATTTCTTGTGTTGGGATTCCTTTATAAATCAACAATCCCTCGGGAACAGGAGTATAGGTAACAATCCACTTGTTTAATTGAGCGGAAGTTAGGTTGATGTTGTCTTCAGTATAAAAAATGATTTTGAGGTAAGGATATTCATCGGCACTAATCGAACTCAAATCTGTTTCATAAGGTGCATGAGAAAACAAAAGTTCATCTTCTCCATTTAATTTGATTCCATGAATATCAAAATAAGCCACATCAGTCGCTCCTATTTCAGATGGTTGAGCTTTGAATGCTTCCCAGTCTTGGGCAGGGCCAATCAAAGTAGTTTTCATATCACCAGAAAGGTATCTGCCAGTAATGGTTTTGTTCACCACAAGCTTCGCTTGCTCAGGTGAAGCTCCACCTGCTCTGAAAAATGTAGCTGATCCGGGCGCCAAACCTTTTCTTGCAAAAATCACAACGGGCTCTCCAGGCAATAAAGCGTCTATCTGAGCAACTGAAATTCCAAGTTCTCCCAGCTTTGTTTTTGCAGCAGCTGGCCAGGCGCTATAACCAGCATCACCCATGCTATACAATAATACAGAATCACCTATCGCGACATTATCCACATACTTTGTGATGTCATCATTATTCCCAGTACTAAGTTCGGCAGGAGTAAAACTATTAATGACAAACGGCTTGCGACCACAAATCAATCTTCTCCCTCCGTAGATGTACAATATTTCATACCACTTAAAGTCGATACCGTAATAAGGTGCTGTTGATTTTTTATCGAATGCAATTAAGTTGATGGTATTGTTTCGGCAACCCACTGCACCACCGGCCTGAGTATATAAGTTGTATTCTGCACCTCCAATTTTCACACTGACCGAATCACGAGGTTTTCCGGAAGACGCTCCAAAGTTTTTAACATCAACAGAAGTTATAGTCTCTTGAAAATTTAATTTTCGCAATACTGCATTCGTCACAAGTCCTTCTGTTTGATTTTCCAGATACTGAGGAAAATGAACTTGCGCCCATCCTTCCGGGCCATTGTTAATGTAGGTGAAGGAACTTTGATTCCACGCATCGCTTTCACCTGCTAATGGATTAACTAACTTCGTTCTCCAATAATATGCAAGTGTGTCATTGGTTAATAATTGCACAGCTTGCTTCGCAAGCACTGTTCCTTTTACAGCAAATTGTTTTTTGAACGGGCTATCAAATGTATTTAAAGTATCAAACTCCAATACGAAATCGCGTTCGCCTGAAAGTAAATCGGTTGTTTGAAAAGAAAGATCAATAGAAGTAGAATGAACAATCGAGAATTTTTGAGGGAAGAGATTTTTTGTTCCATTCAATGGAACAAAAAATCCAAAGGTAGCCGTGTTGTTATCCTTCGTTAACTCATCAATAACATTATCCGGATCCAGTGTAATAGCAAAGGTGTTGTTGCCGTTTCCGTTTTCCCTTCCTGTGCGAATAATAAAGGTAAGTGTATCACTGTATTTCGGTGTTTGGTATAGCGAATCATATAAAATAACTGATCCGTCATTTAATGTACGCTTAACTTCAATACGCATGATTTCGTTTTTTGCCAATCCAAAATTCCGAACAATCATCTTTACAGCAAATGAATCGGCTAATGCTGAAACCGGACCGCCATCAAATGATTCAATTAAAATATTATTCGAATTAATTTCCAGGTCAGATTTCGCTGCACCAAAAAGTTTAACTGCAGGATCGCCCAATAAAACCATTTGCTGCACCTGGGTTGTATTGTCAGGTGAAGCGGAGGAACTCTCCATAAAACGTTTGGCCACTTCCTTTTGAATATCACCTACACCAGCATGAATAAAAACAGAATCGGCATAACCTACTTCATAAAAAGTGTCAGCGTATTTTTTCAAATTGCTTTGCAATCCATAAAAGCTGTGCGCGATAAAGCCGGTCGCTCCTTTCTTATCGGCTAATACCCAATCTTCACCAAAAAGAAAGTTCGGTGAAAAGGATGCCCCTGCTTCGCAGCCGTTCATCAATAGCAAAGGATATCTCTTTGTGTTGTTGTACCCCAAGATAGGATCGTTTACATATCCAATGTCAAAATCAAGAGTTGATGAAGATGAATGTCCAAAAAACGTAACAAGGTTTAAACCATTATTGACCTCATCCGCAATATTAATAAAAGTAAGTTCTGTAGAATTCTTGGCGATCGCAGCTACCTGGCCACCAAGATGATAATCTTCGGCAACGGCTTGAAAATCCTTCATGTAATTTTTAAATGTTTCAGGCTCGCCTGCCTCAATACCTCCACTGAGATGAAGTATATTTTTCCGCCACAAAGCATCATATGGCACGGCTTCCATCTCCTTTATTTTATTAAGATAAGAAGCTACCTGTCCAGGATTTGTCGCTGTGATGCGACCCGTTGGAACAGCAGGTTCAGAATCCGTTCCAGCAAGTCCAGCAGTATAGTTCATATCAGAGGCAGGCATACCAGCAGTGGGAACAAAATCCTTATAGACCGGAAAAGCATTTGGTGTGCGGTAATACCTGTACCACATATCTAGCCCCTTGCCTATTAGAAAAAGATAGCGAGGTGTATGCGTAGCCGTCATAAATTTCATAAACCGAAAAATCGAAACGGGAGTAGACTCACCATAACTGAACTGATCATAAAGCTGTTGAATGTTTACAACCAGTGTATCATACTTCCCTCCTTCATCCGATGCTCGATATTCAGCATACGCTTTTACCGGATCGCTATAACCTCCTCCAGAATTTCGCAATGTTGGATGACTGATAATAATGTAATCATGTTGTGATGGAATGATTTGTCTGAATGAAACGGGCTTCACTTTTGGTACTGTTACTATTGAGGCCGCTAAAATTTTTCGTAATGTGTTAGTGGATGGTACTACAGCATTTAATGTCGATGTGGTGGTTGTTCCAATACGGCTTACATTGTTTGGATCGGTGACATCGAATAATCGTGTATTGCTTACTGTGTTACTGATTTCGATATAGGACTTATTCGATGGATTGTCATTTAGAATAAAAACTTTTTCAGATGCTCCTTGCGCATCAACTTGTTGAGCATACCTTAAATTCAAATAACATACACTGATCCGATCCGGATTACCTCCTACCCCAACAACCTTTACGCGAACCGGCAAGGTTCCATCACCAGCAATATCTGTCCAGTCGATGGCTTGCGAAAAAGTAGTTGCACCATAACCCGAAAAACTAATGGTGTTCAACAATCTAAAACTATTGCCAACATAAATTTCCACTGCGTGTTGCATACCTCCGCGGCCCACCATTACCATTTCAAGATTCGGAGCAGAGGATGTGGTAACACCAAGCAGTATGTTATTAAAAACATAATCGCGGGAAGCATTTGTAACGATCTGATAATCCATCCATCCTTCGCCTCGGTCAAAAGATGTGTTCTGTACATCAGTACCGTAAATCATTCCTGTGGAATAATCCGAAGAAAGTATTTTTAGTTTTTCATCGATGTGACTCGTCTCCTTCGGAATTGAAGTTGAATTGACTTCAAAAAAATCAGTCATTCGTTTACCATTCGAAAAACCAACGGTAAGAAAATAGCTTGTTGTATCGCTGTAAAGATTGTAATGCGTATGCGGTTGATTGAATGATGGCTTGTATAGTTCGGCATCTAATGTTCCATCATTTTGCTGTCCATAAAATTCAATAAAGTCGATTGGATTGAATTGACCATCTCCGTCACCATCGACATAAATAGCTTGTTCAATGCCGCGATGAAAGAGTTGAATTTTGTTTGGATCAGTTGCGCCCACAGGGAATCCTGCTGCTTGTAAATCCAGGTAACTGAGTTTGTAAATACCCTCTTTTGCAACTGGGATTTTAAAATAGGATTGGCCGAAGTTAATCCATTCATTACCCATTTGGGCATGGGCGCTAAACGCAAAAAGGATTAGAATCAGCAGGGAAATTTTCGATCTCATCAACAGACAGTCAGCACACGTGGTTAGATACAAAGCCGACCACAAAAGTAATCAAAAAGGGTAAAATTCAGGGGATTAAATATTCAGTCAATACCCAGAGTGATGAAGGTCATTTTATTTTTTCTGCAGCTCCAAACTCCATGCTTCTCCACTACCTACATGAAACTGATCTGCAAAACTAGCCTGGTTGACACCGATTGAAAAATTAAGTAAGCTATTCATATAGCCGAGCGCTTTTCCTTCCGGAACATCTGAAAAGGTTTTTGCAAAAACAACATTATCCTCATAGACCATTTCACGATCATGATAAATTTTAACCCGAATTGAATCGCCATAATGAACATTCAATTGTGAAAATGTTGCTTTACCAATGTTTGACCAAACGTTTCCATATTGTACATCCAGCACGGGAATATTTCCACGAACCAAACCATTTTCAAATATTGGTTTTTGATAGTCCAGCTTCACGATGGTATTGTCAAGCTTCTTACCTACTTCTTCAAATGAAATAACACCTGCTGCCAGTCGGGCACCGGTGTAAGCATATACATCCCGCCCATGAAAAGTGTATGATTCATTTGAATTGGACACTCGGTTTTTAGTTTCATCTATCTCCCTGATCTCTTCAATGCCCAGATGTTCTGCCACTAATGTCAGGGTGCCATTGTCAGGTGATACTATATAGTGTCCAGATTTTGTTTTTAAAACAATGGACTTGCGGTTTGAGCCAACCCCCGGATCAACGATTGAAACAAAGACGGTTCCCGCGGGCCAGTACATTACAGTTTGATCCAATCGGTAAGAAGCTTCCCAAATACTGTAAGGTGGTATTTCATGTGTGAGATCAAAAATCCTTAGTTTATCAGAAACACCAAAAGCCACGCCTTTCATGGCAGCGACAGCTCCGTCTTTGAGTCCAAAATCAGATTGAAATACGAGGGCATCCTTCTTGAGCGATGCTGGGGAACACGCTACAAAAGAGATCAAGATCAAAAAATAAAGAGTCAAAGATTTCATCTCCATAAAAATTAAGCCTCAAAATACTATCAAAAACAGCGTTTCTGAAAAATAACTGAATTATTTTCAATAGTACTTGGCCATGCATAGTACTTTACCGTATATAGCTTCAGGATTGATTAAAAACGGGATGTATGAACCTTGAAAACACACAAGTACAGATGAGAAAAGGTATTTTGGAATATTGCATCCTCCATATCATATCGCGTGGTGAAGTCTACGCTTCGGATATGTTGGACGAATTGACGACCGCCAAAATCATTGTCGTAGAAGGAACTCTTTATCCTTTGCTGACACGGCTAAAAAATGCCGAGTTGCTGGAGTATAAATGGGTGGAGTCCAAATCGGGGCCGCCAAGAAAATATTATACCTTAACTGACAAAGGCAGCAAATTTTTAAGAAACTTGAGTGAAACCTGGGACGAACTGGTGCACTCAACTCAAATGATCACGACCAAATCTAACGCTTAATCTTCATCCGACTTTTTACAACGTATATGAAAAAGAATATTAGCATCAACATCAGCGGTATCATCTTCCACATTGAAGAAGACGGTTACGAAACCTTAAGAAAATACCTCGACTCGATTAACAAATACTTTTCTTCGTTTGAAGATAGCAGCGAAATTTTGGCCGATATCGAAAGTCGGATTGCCGAACTGTTTCTATCAAAACTCAGTGAAGGTAAACAAGTTATTACGGGTGAAGATGTAGCAGCGTTGATCACTACGATGGGTAGTGTAAGTGATTTCAAAGCTGCTGAAGAACAGGAATCGGATCAACCGAAACAACAATCTTCCAGAGCAAAATCAGAATCCACTTCTTCCGGTTCAACCAACTCATCCAATCAACAAAGCACATATTCACCTCCAAAACCTTTTCAACGCGATCAGAAAAGAAAAGTACTGGGAGGAGTTTGTGCTGGTATTGGTAACTACTTTAACATCGATGCGGTTTGGGTGAGATTGTTCTTTGCTCTATTTGCTTTTGCCTATGGTATTACATTATTGGTCTATCTCGTGCTTTGGATTGCTGTTCCTGGATCTTATGAATTAGAAGAGCCGGAAACCGGAAAGAAAATGTTCCGCGATACTGAAAACAAAGTTTTGGGTGGAGTATCCGGTGGAATGGCTGCCTTCTTCGGAATTGATATTGTTGTTGTGCGCTTACTTTTTGTATTGTTCACGATTTTCTTTGGAACAGGCTTCATTGTTTACATAGTGCTTTGGGTTGTGTTACCCGAAGCACGTTCGCTTACGGATCGAATGCAAATGCAAGGTGAGCCGGTTACCCTTTCAAACATCGAATCGAATATTAAAAAAAACTTAAACGAAGATCCTGAAAAGGAAGAAAGTGCGCTGACTAAAATCATACTCTTTCCCTTTCGTTTGATTGGAATGGTGTTGAGTGTGCTCGGTAAAATATTAGTGCCGATTGCCGAAATCATACGTGTTGCGATTGGTGTGTTTGTGGTTCTCTTTGGTGTTAGTCTTCTATTTACTACGATTATTAGTGGTGGGATATTACTGGGCATCTTCTCAGCTTCCGCTTTCTCATGGCCCTGGTTAATGGATCACAGTGAGATTGGAATGCCGATGCATATTTTTATCAATAGCATTCCTTCATGGGTAGTTGTTGCTGCCTTTGCCGCTGCACTTATACCAACAATCTTTATCATGCTAATTGGTACCTCCATAGTCGCCAAGAAATTTAGCTTCAACGCCACAACCGGTTGGACACTCTTCGTGTTGTTCTTTGTGAGTGTTGCCATGCTCGGTGTTGGTCTGCCAAAAATTATCTATGCCTTTAAAGAAGAGGGTGAGTTTAATGTTGAAAATACTTATCCATTACCAGAGAAGAGAGTAACTCTTAAAATCCACGAAGTTGGAATGGACGATTATGATGGTGTGTCACTCACTATGAAAGGATATGAAGGCAAAGAGTTAAAGCTAGTTCAAACCTTCAGATCACAAGGAGGTACGCGTCAAAAAGCAATTGAAAACGCACAGCTCGTAACATACTTTGTTGATGTGAAGGATTCAGTCATCACATTTGATTCGAATCTTCAATTTAAAGAAGATGCTATTTTCAGAAACCAACGATTGGAACTGACTCTTTATGTTCCTTACGATTATCCGATTGTGATGGACAAGAGCATTGCGTCCAGTACCTACTTCGTATCACATTATATTGACTATGATAATCGCGATGGTTATGTGTGGACGTTAAAAGAGAAGGATGGCTTGACTTGCTTAACCTGTCCGAAGAATGAGGAAGAAGAAAATGGTATCCACGATCAATTTGGTCTTTCTGATTTTGATAAAGTTGACTTGCGTGGATTCATTGACGTAAACATTACTTCTGGTGACGATTATGCTGTCGAAATGTTAGGAGCCGATAGCGAGAAAAGGAAATACAAAATCTATCGCTCGGGAAAAACGCTGGTAGTCGAGTATGAGGGAGAGAAAAAATTTGACTGGGATGGTAAGTTTATAGACATCGATGAGGTGCGTATCAACATAACAATGCCCAATCTTGAAAAAGTGAAAGGAGCGGGTTATGGAACCATCGAGTTTGATGAATTTACTTCAGACGAAATGGAGATCGAATTAAAGGGCCCAATAAAAATAAAAGGAAGTTTAAACGCGCATAATCTCATGGTGCATTTAACAGGAAAATCAGAAGCTGAACTTTCTGGTAGCGTCAATAGCCTAGATGCCAATCTTCAGTTTGCCTGTAAATTAAAAGCCTATAACCTTGAAGCGTCAGATGCCGTTGTAGAGGTCAGCGGAGTTTCAACGGCCAAAGTAAACGTATTGAATACATTAGAAATTGATGAAGACCTAACCAGCGACATCGATTACCACGGAAACCCTCAGATTATCAAAAAAGACTAAACCCAAACCCATGATTATATTCTTACTCTTTATCCTTATGTGCCTGGTGTACATGTTATTCTAATCACCACTTTTCGAGCGAAATATACATACAGGGATCATGTCTACAATTACTGCGCTTTTGTAGACATGATTCCTGTATGCATTACATAGGATACTAAAGTTTAGTAACTTTAGTACATGGCAAAATTGCTGCTAATCCTTCTTTTATTTACAGTTCAATTATCAGTCGAAGCTCAAAAGCAAGGCATAAAAGGTCAGGTTTTTTGGCTCAGTGGGAATCAAATGCCAGGACCTGACAAGGGCAGATCACCCCAGCAAGGTATTGCTCGCGAGATTGTGATTTATCCCGAGATAAGGCTTGAGGATACAAAGCAGATAGATGGTTTCTTCACCGATATTCATAGCAAACCGATCGCTAGTGTAATCAGCAAACAAGATGGTTCCTTTAAAATCAAACTTCCCCCTGGAAATTATTCTGTGTTCATAAAAGAAAGCAAGGGGCTTTTCGCCAATCTTTTTGACGGGCAAGGCATTGTCAATCCAGTTACTGTAAAGGTTAAGAAGTATACCTGGATAACACTCACAGTTGATTATGAGGCTGCCTATTAATGTTGAAGTGGGCCAAGTATAAACTAAAAAAGCGACAAGGATTCCTTATCGCTTTTTTGGGTTGACATCCAAAACAATCTTAACCGTTACCGTTGAAAAGATCTTTTTGGACTTCCTGAGCTTTGTTTTCAACCGCATCTTTCACTTCAGCTGCTTTTTCTTCAACTGCAGTTGCAACGGCACTTGCCTTTTCTGCTACTGCCTCTTTAACCTGAGCAGTCTTATCTGCTACAGCTTGAGAAAATGCTTTTGCTTTTGTGACTACAGCCTTCTTAACAGACTTCGCTTTTTTAACTACGGTCTTCTTAATAGACTTTGCCTTTGCGGAAACTTTCTTAGCCACTGATTTCTTTGCCGCCTTTTTTGCAACTTTTTTAGCTGCCTTTTTAACGGGCTTCTTCGCTGCTTTTTTGGCTACTTTCTTAGCCGATTTTTTTGCTGCCTTCTTAGCAACTTTCTTCGCTGCCTTTTTTGCAACTTTCTTTGATGCCTTCTTAGCTTTCTTTGCCATAGCTATAAAATTATTTAGTACCCAAAAGTTAAATAATTATCTTTCACATTAACACAAACACACCATAAATTTTCCAAGAATGTCGATAAAGTTATTTGATCTCACACGTAAGGTAGCGGTTGTTACCGGTGGAACAGGAGTATTAGGCAGTGCCATGGCAAAAGGTTTGGCCGAAGCTGGCGCACATGTCGTGATACTCGGACGAAGAAAAGAAGCGGGCGATTTGATCGCTTCCGAAATATCCAAACTCGGAGTAAAATCCTTTTGTCTCCAAGCCGATGTGCTGGATAAACAGCGGCTCATTGCTGTTCGAAACGAGATCAAAGAGAGGCTTGGACCGATCGATATATTACTAAATGCTGCCGGTGGAAACATGCCTGGCGCTATTGTAACGCCCGATAAAACGTTGTTCGACCTTAGTATGGACGACTTTCAAAAAGTGGTTGATCTTAACTTATTAGGAACGGTTTTACCCACTCAAGTCTTTGCCGAACACATGGCAGAAAAAAAAGAAGGGGTAATTATTAACATCGCTTCCATGGCTTCCTTTAAGCCAATAACTCGAGTAGTTGGATACTCAGCAGCAAAAGCAGCAGTCGATAATTTCACCAAATGGCTGGCGGTAGAGATGGCTAAAAAATTTGGTGAAGGTATTCGGGCAAACGCTATTTCTCCAGGCTACTTCCTCACCGAGCAAAATCGTAACCTACTGACAAACCCGGATGGAAGCTTTACCGATAGAGCCAAACTGGCCATTGCTCAAACCCCTTTTGCCCGATTTGGAAAACCAGAAGAGTTGATCGGTACATTGGTTTGGCTATGCTCTGATGCATCTAAATTTGTAACCGGTATCAATGTTCCGGTTGATGGAGGATTCACTGCCTTTTGTGGTGTATAGTTAACGAAGACCAAAATCTTATTCATTATGAATGAATTGAAACCCATTCGAACTGCTTTGCTTTCGTATGGAATGTCGGGCGAGGTATTTCATGCGCCTTTATTGGCGGCACATGCCGGATATAAAATCGATACCATCTGGCAACGAAAAGGCGAGTCATCCAAAACCCGTTACCCAAACGTTAAGGTAGCTCGCAGCCTGGATGAAATCCTGAACGACAAAGAGATTGAGCTCGTTATTGTGAATACTCCTAACGAAACACATTTTAATTACAGTAACCAAGCTTTGCTTGCAGGCAAACATGTAGTGGTTGAAAAGCCATACACCAATACAGTTGATGAAGGTATCAAGCTAATTGACCTTGCAAAAAAGCAAAACCTGGTACTCTCCGTTTTTCAAAACAGAAGATGGGATGGTGGTTTTATGACGGTTCTCGAGATTGTTCAATCCAATGCATTGGGAAAAATTGTGGAGATGGAAATGCATTACGATCGATACCGAAATTATGTTGTTGCTAACACATGGAAAGAAGAGCCCGGAGTTGGCTCGGGCATTTTGTACAACCTAGGTTCACACATGCTCGATCAGGTGATTCAACTTTTTGGTATGCCCAAATCAGTGGATGCTCGCATAGGCATTCAGCGTCCTGAAGGAAAGGTGTTTGATTTTTATGATCTGCGATTGTCTTACAGTGACTTGAATGTAATTGTAAAATCCAGCTACCTGGTGCGTGAACCTGGGCCACAATATATTCTTCACGGAGTAAATGGATCGTTTGTAAAATATGGAATCGATCCACAGGAAGAGGCATTGAAGGAAGGTAAAATCCCGACAGGCGCAAACTGGGGAAAAGAGCCAGAAGCTTTCTGGGGAAAACTCAACACTCAAATTGGCGCACTTCATTATGAAGGCAAAGTGGAGACGCTTCAGGGTAGTTATATCTCGTATTATCAAAATCTCTACGAAGTTATCCGCGAGAAAAAAGAACTCATTGTAAAGCCCGGGCAATCGCTTCAGGTTATTCAACTTATTGAAGCTGCAATGAAAAGTAATTCAGAGAGAAAGGCGATTAACATCAACTAAATAAAACCAGCAGCTTTACTTACTCTCCTCCAGAAAATTCGAAATCATAAAAGCAAGTCCTTAAGAAGTTCCATTCACTAAATCAATAATGCCTTAAGCAAAATCATTGCGCTGTTGATTCCGCGGAAGCGTAATCGTAAAAGTTGAACCTTTGGTGTATTCTGAAGTGAACGCTATTTTTCCACCCAACTTCTCTACCGATTTTTTTACTATAAAAAGTCCAAGTCCATTTCCTTTCGATTGCTCGCTACCCCTAAAATACATTTCAAAGATGCGGTCTTGATACTGATGATCAATGCCCTGGCCGTTATCAATAATCGCAAGCACAACCGTATCGTTTTCTTCTGAAGCTTTCAATTTAATAAAGGGGTCATGCTTGCTGCTAAAGGATATCGCATTCTCCACCAGATTATCAATAATAATTTTAATCATGGCCGGATAAGAAAAGAATGTTCCCTGCAGATTGATATCACTCGATGTTTTAATCCCTTTGCTAACCAGTTGTTCTTTAAAAGAATCACACACATTATCAAAAATCTCTTTCAGCATTACTTCTTTATAAACGAGTTCCTGCGCACCAACATCACTTATTGATTGTAACTTCACCAACATCTTATCCAGGTTATTGGCTGTCTCCTTTACTTTGGCAAACAGCTCCAGAGCGTTTTGATCTTTCACTGTAATTTTTGCCACTTCGGCCAAACCCATAAATGTGGTAAGTGGTCTTCTAAAGTCATGAGACGAACGATAAAAAAATGTGTCCAACTCTTTGTACGCCTGGCTTAATGCGTTCGTACGTTCTTCTATTTTTAATTCCAGGTTTCGATTGATATCGGAAATGGTATTGTAAGCTTCTGTAATTTCTTCTGACTGCGCCTGAATTTCTTCCTTTTGTTCCGTGATTGACATGTTGGCCAGCCGAATTAATTTATTATAACTATACGTTCTATACGCAATGAAGCAGAGCAATAAAAAAGTAGCAATGCCTGAAAAAATAATAATTTGCTGCTGCCTGATTTGACCTTTTTGAAGTTTTAATTGGTCGTTCTTAATCTGCTTGTCCTGATTGAGTAATTTTATTTCCTGATCTTTTTTATCCAATTGATAAAGCGCCTGCATTTCATTTAGCTTAACTGCACTGCTCTCTGAATAAATACTATCCTTAAGCTCCTGAACTTTCTTCTGACTTTTTAGTGCCATTTTGTAATTGCCTTGGGCTTCATACAACATTTCATACATCCTGAAATTATTCAGACTAAGAAGTCTGGACTTTGTGAATGCAGCAAGCTCCTGTGCTTTGATTATATAGTTTTCCGCTTCCTTCAATCTACCCAATTTGATTAATAAAGCTGCAACGGAATTGTATGAGATTGCCACACTGGCTTTGTTATCAATGTTCTCCTCAATATTGATTGCTTGCAACTGAAGGTCAAGAGCTTTGTCGAGTTGATTCAGATCCTCATAGATAAGTGACATGTTAAAGATGGACGCAGAAATTCCTTCGGTATGGTGTATTGCCTTGCGTATGCGAAGTGATTCGTCAAACTCCTCAAGTGCATCATCATACTTTTTTTGCAAGTAATAAATCAAGCCACGTACATTGTGACAATTTGAAATACCATGTTCATTTCCGATGGACTCACGAATAGCTTGCGACTGATTTATATAATTTAAAGCCATCGGAAAATTAAACTGGTCTTTATATATCCAAGCCATTGCGCTATAGGTATTGGCGGTGGAATTTATAAGTCCCAACTTCTCTGTAATCTTCAGGGATTCCAAAAAATATTTCAAGGCAAGATCATACTGAGCAAACTCAGCATAGACATCTCCGATTTTAAAATAAATTTCAGCTCGTTGAGGTGGGTAATAATAACTATCTGATTTTTTCAGAGCATTAAAACAATGTGTCAATGATGAAGAGAAGTCACCACGCCTATAAGCAAATTCTGCATTATCAAGATCACACATAATAAGATGATAGAGATCGCCTTGCTTTTCAGCGCCAGCACACATTTTTAGGAAATAATTACGTGCCGTTTCAAAATCCAATAAGTTTTCATACACCTTACCATACATACTCCATATATCAACCAATATGTAGGTGTCATTTGCTTTCCGAGCAATACCTTCTGCCTTTTCTAACTTTAGAATGGCCTCCTCATTTTTCCAACGAAGCATATCTAAATGCGCAAAGTTCTTATACGTTGTGGCCAACCTGTTTTCCGTGCTTCCTTCTCCACCCATTACGTTTATCGCATTCGAATAACTAAGTTGCGCAGAATCATATTTACCCAAATCGCGATACATATTGCCTAACAGAGTAAGGTTATACCCTGCAATATCACGGGTTACATTATCTGCAACAATGCCATCTGATTTACGGAAACAGGAAACTGCAGTGGGGTAGTCACCCAGATTAAGATAACCCAAGCCAATTAAGGTATTCGCATACTTCTCACCCCTTGCATACTTGATAGCCGCTGCTTCAATTAAGGCTTGCTTCGCCAAACTAAAAGCGGCACTATCTTCAAAGTCATATAACTCATATGACAGATTGGTCATCACATCAATCCTTCTCTCGCCTGAAATAGAAGTTTTGAGCAACCTGCGAAGACTGTCAACCTGTGGACGTTGCGCCCATAATGGTTTTGTATGAACAAGCAGTGCAAAGAATAACAGAACAAGAAATCGCTTCGTAAAAATCATCTTCATCAACACAATTTCATTTCACCTAATGTAAAGTTATTCAGAATCGCTTACAATATAGGTTACTCTAAAGGCAACTTCTTGTTATCTTGACAAACAAATTCTGACTATGCTATTCCGATTTACTTCTCGAACCAAGGGTGAATTGCAACTTGAGAAACAAAAAGACTACAAGAATGTAGTGTTAACCCAAATCGTCATTATTGTCTTTGGTCTAACCATCTCTGGGTTTCTGGTCAATGGATCGCAAACATCAGAGGCTAAACTTGCTATTACTATTTATAACATTTTTGGAGTGGTTTACTCCTTTCTACTTTGGGATCTACTTCGAAACTTCACCAAAAATCGGTTAATCATTAATGTATGTTTGATTGTATTGGTCAGCATTGTAATCATCGGAACCTTGCTGGAGTTTCCTTATTACTCTATTCTACATGTGCCGGACAGACGACTTACCTTACTGCTCATCCATGGTTCATTTTTTCCGATTGAACTAATCATTATTAGTTTTTGCATCCGCGATATTTTCTCAGGCCAGTTTCTTACCCCCGATAAACTATGGGGATCGGCCTGCGTGTTTTTAATGATTGGCCTTACATTCGCCAGCCTGTATCATCTCATTTGTATTATCAAACCCGGAAGCTTAGTAGAAGATCCAGACATTGCGCTCATTAATTATTCGGAATGTGTTTACCATAGCCTTGCCATCCTTGGCGGGATGGATCCGGACCATCCTGGCGCCAGCCGATTAATTCGAAACATAAGTGTTATGGAGGCTGTATGGAGTAATTTATTTGTAGTTTTGATCATCGGAAAACTGATGGGTCTACCCCGACCACCAAAGCCCGAGTCGAAGGAAAATTAACATCACTCTTAAATACCTACCCACTATGAACAACAGAAGGTTTCTACCCTACATCATTGTAGGTGTCATTGCATTATTTATTGTCATGGGCATTTCGTCCAGCATCTTTTACACCATCAACAACTCCGAAGCGGCCATTGTTTTTTACAAATTCGGAAGTGGTTTAAACAAGGATGAGGTCATCACTCAGGGCTTTCATATGAAGGCTCCATGGAACACACTTTATGTGTACACCATAAATGAAACAAAGTCCGATGAAACCATGGATGTATTAGATAAAAACGGTCTTTCTATTCACGTAGATGTAACCGTTCGCTATTTTCCAATGCCTGCCAAGATTGGCTTTATCCACGAAAAGTTTTATACTTCTTCAACGGAAGATTACATCGGAAAATTGGTCATTCCTGAGGTTCGCTCTACCGTGCGTCAGGTAATGGGACGTTATACAGCAGAAGAAATTTATTCTACCAAACGTGCAGAAGTAGAAGTTGCCATCCGATCTGAGTCTGAGAAAATTCTCCAGCAGAATTTTGTAAGCGCGCCCGCTGTACTCATCCGGTCTATCGTTTTGCCAGAACAAATTAAAAGCGCCATCGAAAACAAACTCCAGCAGGAACAAGAAGCGTTAGCCTATAAATTCCGGTTAGACAAAGAAACAAGCGAAGCGGAAAGAAAACGCATTGCCGCAGAAGGAGAATCGCGCGCCAATAACATCATCAACAACAGTCTTACGAATAACCTGTTGAAAATGAGAGGTATTGAGGCTACGTTAGAGCTAGCTAAATCGCCCAATGCCAAGGTTATTGTGATTGGTTCCAGTGACGAAGGGTTGCCGCTCATCCTTGGGAACAACTAATGTTTGATATTTCTTTATCATTTTTTTTTGAAACAACTTGCAACCTGTATCTTTAAAAGCACAGTTATAAATCTGAACGAACATGGCCAAAACTGCTGAACTGATTATTGACGGGAAGTCCTACACATTTCCAGTTGTAGAAGGAAGTGAAAACGAAATGGGGATTGATATTAGCGAACTGCTGGAAAAGACAGGAGCCGTTACCTTAGACTTGGGCTACAAAAATACAGGTGCTACCAAGAGTGCCATTACCTTCCTCGATGGGGACAAAGGCATACTTCGCTATCGCGGATATTCCATTGAAGAACTGGCTGAAAAATCAAACTTTCTGGAGGTCGCTCACCTTTTGATCTTTGGGGATCTGCCCACTACACCACAGTACCAAAAATTTTCCCACGATATCAAGACGCACACATTGGTGCATGAGGATATTAAGAAGATACTAGATGGCTTCCCCTCCACTGCTCACCCGATGGGAGTTTTGGCCTCCCTCTTTTGCTCTCAAACTGCATTCTATCCAGAATCACTTGATCCTAATAGATCTGCAGAAGGAGTCTATTTAAGTATTGTTCGTTCAATGGCTAAAATGCCAACCTTCGCTGCATGGGCTTATAAGAACGCAGTAGGCCATCCTGTAAATTATCCAGACAACAAACAAGACTATTGCGCACGGTTTTTGAAAATGATGTTCGCATTACCTGCAGCAGATTATGAAGTAGATCCAATTGTTGCTGATGCGCTTGACAAACTTTTGATTTTACATGCTGACCATGAGCAAAATTGTTCTACCTCAACTGTAAGAATTGTTGGCTCATCTAAAGCAAGTATTTATTCTTCTATATCGGCAGGTATCAATGCTCTTTGGGGGCCATTACATGGTGGTGCCAACCAGGAAGTTATTGTGATGTTGGAGAATATCCGGAAAGATGGTGGCGATACTGAGAAATGGATTAACAAAGCAAAAGATAAAAACAGCGGCTTCCGCCTGATGGGCTTCGGGCACAGAGTTTATAAAAACTTCGATCCACGCGCCAAGATCATAAAGAAAGCTGCCGATGATGTATTGAAGAAATTAGGTGTTAACGATGAGGTGTTGGAGATTGCATTGAAGCTTGAAGAAGCTGCGTTGAAAGATCCTTACTTCGTAGAACGCAAACTTTATCCTAACGTAGATTTCTACTCAGGAATTATTTATCGGGCACTGGGTATACCCGTTGATATGTTTACCGTAATGTTCGCCATTGGTCGCCTTCCAGGTTGGATCGCTCAATGGAAGGAGATGCGTGAGAACAAAGAACCAATTGGTAGACCAAGACAAATTTATACTGGCGAAAAATTAAGGCCGTATACTTCGATTGATAAAAGATAAAAAGTTATCGGTTAATGGTTAATAGTTGTTTCCTTAAGCGATCAACTATTAACCATTAACTTCTAACCATTAACCCACTCCCATGCAAGAAGAATTTGAAAAAGCAGTTGCGCAATCCAAAGAGCTAACGAAGCGTCCGAGCAATGAAGAGCTTCTTCAACTCTATGCGTTATATAAACAAGCAACAGATGGTGATGTAACTGGGGATCGTCCCGGAGGATTTGATTTCAAAGCCATTGCAAAGTTTGATGCATGGGCTGAAGTAAAAGGGAAATCAAAAGAAGAGGCCATGAAAGATTATATCACACTGATGAAGCAGTTCTATCAACAATACGCCTGATGCTGTGAATCTCTTCTATCAGCCATTAATTCCTCAAGGAGTATTGTATCTCGATCAGGAAGAATCCAAACATTGCATTAAAGTCTTGCGGAGATCGAAAGACGATGAGTTGAAAATCACGGACGGAAAAGGTTATTTCTACTCTGCTGTTATTACCAAGGCCGATCCACAGCAATGTCAGTTTCAAATTAAAGAGACCATTTCAGAAATTGTCAAAGACTTCTCGATTCACATTGCCATCTCTCCTACTAAAAGCCCGGAACGAATTGAATGGTTTGTAGAAAAAGCGGTTGAGCTTGGTGTTGATGAAATTAGTTTTGTCCATTGCAAAACCACCGAAAGACCATTCATTAAAATTGAACGCTTAGAAAAGGTAGCCATCAGCGCGATGAAGCAATCCTTAAAGGCAACGTTACCCAAAGTGAATGATCTTATAAAACTTGATACGCTTATCAAGCAATCAAATGAAACATCGAAGTTTATTGCGTATGTAGATCATTCCAATCCTGCACATCTAAAAAAAGTTGCTGCAGCATCCTCCAACTATCTTGTACTGATCGGGCCCGAAGGAGATTTTAGTGATGGTGAATTATTGCAAGCTATTCAGCAAGGATTTCAAAAGGTAAGTTTAGGGAACAGCCGCCTAAGAACAGAAACGGCAGGCCTTGCGGCCTGCCATATCCTGAATCTTATTAACAGTTAGTCTTCATCCCTAAGTGAAAGAAGCGATTTGCTGGTAATACAAATTAGGTAACATCCTGCCATTTTATTATTCTTATCCTTCCAATAAAGCTCAATCGAAATGATTTTGAATTACATCTGGGTTGGTTTCTTTCTCATCGCATTTGTAGTAGCATTTATTAAGCTGATCTTTTTTCAGGATATGGAAGTCTTTCCACAAATGCTTGAATCTACTTTCGAGATGGCAAAGACGGGATTCCAAATCTCAATTGGACTTACTGGCGTAATGACATTGTGGTTAGGGTTAATGAAAATTGGTGAACGGGGTGGAATGGTGGCCATCATGTCAAGACTAGTAGGCCCATTCTTCTCAAGGCTATTTCCTGAAATACCAAAAGAGCATCCCGCAACGGGTTCAGTCATAATGAATTTCAGTGCTAACATTCTTGGGCTGGATAATGCAGCAACACCATTAGGCTTAAAGGCCATGAAGGAACTTCAGGATATTAATCCAAACAAGGACACGGCATCGAACGCTCAAATTATGTTTCTGGTATTGAACACTTCAGGTCTCACGGTTATCCCCATTTCCATTATTGCTGATCGTACCATGCTTGGGTCAGTAAATCCTACAGCCATTTTTATACCAACACTCCTTGCAACATTTTGTTCTACCCTCATTGGTTTGGTATATGTGTGTTACAAACAAAATATTAACCTATTCGATCGGGTAATTGCAGCTTACGTGCTTGGCCTGACCTCCTTTATCGCTTTGTGTGTTTGGTACTTTACAAAATTGTCGCAAGATGAACTTCAGCGACAGTCTTCTCTTTTTACAAGCATCATTATCATCTCTATCATTGCATCTTTCCTGATACTTGGATTAAGAAAACGTTTATCGCTCTTTGAAACATTTATTGAAGGAGCAAAAGAAGGTTTTGAAACATCGATCAAAATTATTCCCTACCTGGTTGCTATTCTGGTTGCTATTGGCGTATTCAAAGCATCAGGAACATTAGTTTATATTACTGAAGGCATCCGTTGGATTGTTCAGCTTGTTGGGTTGAATGGAGACTTTGTAGATGCTCTTCCGGTTGCATTACTGAAACCATTAAGCAGTCAAAGTGCACGCGGAATGATGATCACAATTGCTGATGCGAAGAATTTCGGGCCCGATTCATTTGTCGGTAACCTGACGAGTATCTTCAGAGGTTGTGCTGACACTACCTTCTATATACTCGCTGTATATTTTGGCTCAGTCAATATCCGTAAGACAAGGTATGCGGTAACTGGAGGATTAATAGCCGATCTGGCAGGTATAATTGCGGCCATCTTTGTAGGTTACTTGTTTTTCCACTAGCTATTGTATGGTAGTGAAAAGCAACTATTTGTTTGTTAAAGTGCATAAACGGGGTTAACATTGTTTATGGAAAAAAAGGCGGAAATTCAAAAGACCATCTACGATAACGCGAAGAGCCACTTTCTGGGAAACTTCCCTGACTCCTTGCCTATCGAGCAGGCATATGTACACATTGGTATGTATCTCGGATGGATAATCGATACCGATAACTATTCTGAGTATTTTGAAGACGAAGCTTCCAATCAAATTTTCCGGTTTAAAAGAAGGGAAATTTCATGTACCATCTTAAGTGAAATTTGGGATGGTTACTTGGGGTTTGAATTGTTTAGCAAACAAGGTAATATGTTCACCTATTATTACTATGGTGGCGGCTTGTATCGAAATGATTACGATGAAATATTAGTAAAGACACTCCCCTCTATTTATCACGTAACCGACAGTTGGGAGAACTACGAAAAAATGAAACTCCGTATTGATATGCGTTTCACCGACTGGAAAAAACTGGTTGGCGCTGGAGGTTAACCCACTACCTGATCAACTTACCATTTTTATCCACCACACTTTGTTGCGTAGCATCCTTAATGGTTAATTCTCCTGTTTCCTGCTTAAATGCGATTTCAGTCGGAATAAAGTTCAGCGTATAATTGTTGCTCCATGCCAATCCATCTGAACGGTAAATTTTTGCCAGTGTAGCAGCGTATTTATTTTCCTTATTAACCTTATTAGAATAAATCACCACAAAAAATATTTGTCCTCTGGCATCTGAGAAGGTAATAGACTTTGTATCCTTCAATTTTGAAATTTTGAAGTTAGACTTGTCCACCGGGAATGTAACCTTAATATCAGAAACACGACTTGGTGTAATGGAGTAGAAATACCCATCCATTGAAATTGAATCACTGTAATGCAACCCCGCTGTAAATTTCTCAGGTACAATAGCCAAAGGCTTAAAAGCAGAATGAGAAGATTCCATAAACAAGGGTATGGAATCAGGGGCATTAACCAACCAACGAAGCGATTCCATTTTTAGAGAAAGCTCCCCATCTATCCTCCTTCTTTCCCGCTCTGCATACTCCTTCAAAGCTTTGATATAACTCTTCAGCACTGTAGTGTTGCTATAGGTATTGGTTATAAAATGCTCATAGTTTAAAACCTTCGCGTCAATATCTAATCCCTGCAATTTAGCTGCAGTACTGTCCAGCTTATTCAAGTAATGCGATTCTTTGTTGGCCAGATTTAATTTAAGATTAACATTCGTTGAGTCGCGAAAGGCTTTGTTTTCCAACACGGTCGATCGATACTGCAGGTCGGCTATCTTCAAATTGAAAACACTAATGGGCACCGGATCTTTATCAAACTTTTCAAGTTGTTGCGTTAATAATTTATCAATTAACTTGGTGAGGTCACTATTCACAGACAAGGAATCACGACTCACCTTTTCGCGCAACTTATTAATTTCAATATCATACGTCACAAGATGTTCACGCATTGGAATAATTTCCTTTGTAATAATCTCTTTACTGCTTTCAGCAAACTTCTTATAATTCCATATCGCTACATCGTCTTTATAAAAATTGGCAAGAGAAACGCCATCACGCTTGAAATTTTCAATTTCATTAGCGATCAATGTTTGATTATATCCCGTCTTTCCAAGGTTTGCTGAACTTGCTTTATAATTATCAAACGCTTTCATAGCCGAGTCATAGCGCAATGAAAGGGCTGTAAGGCTGGAGAGTGTGTTTTCTGTTGAGCGCAAATATAATTCGTTTAATCCTGGATATTCACCCTGGATGGATACATAAAGTAGGTTTGTTCTTTTGTATAGTGTATCCGCCAGTGAAAAATAATGCTTCACCATTTTCACGCGGTCAATCCGCTCACGCAAACCTTCCATTTTCTTCTCTAAGTCAAACTGAATATCCGAAAGCTTCACACCAAATTCTCCAGTGCGCAAATCCCGTCTGTTATAGGCTGCATAATATTCATCATTGCGCTTAACTTCCTTTTCTGTAATTGATTTATAGGCTTTATCATAAAAAAAGATAGCCGAATCCATATTGGCAATCATGCGCGATGTTTGCTTCAACAGGTCATCCTTCGAAGATTTTTCCTGAAGAATAATGCCCATGTATAAGTAAGCATTCGGATTATCGGTATTCTCCTTTAAGTAGCGTTTGAGAAAGGGTTCAGCCGATTCGTACTGTTTTGTACTGAGGAGACCCCAAATTTCTTTGTACTTAATCTTCTGACCATAGGCCGATGAGATGAGGAAACAAAATAATAAAGCCTTGATCAAACCAACTTTTGCCATCTTCGATAGAAATTAACTTCCGAAATTAAATAAAATCATGAGATTTGACACGGAGAGTTCAATTACCACGCCAAAATGAATAAATTTCTTCAGAACCTGCCTTTTCATAAAGCATTTCGATTTATCAAATCCTGGCTTCCTTTTGCGATTTTGCTGGTTCTGCTTCATTATACGGGAATATTATCGGGCATTTCATTTGTTGCCAACAGCGCATTAATGAAAACAGGTGTGATGGATGCTGAACCAAATGATGTAGCGGTTATGAAATCATTCGACTATGATTTCAGCATTCAGGATATGGACGGAAAGGTAATCGACTTTAATACCTTTAAAGGCAAAACGATTTTTCTGAACCTCTGGGCAACCTGGTGTGGACCTTGTAGGGTTGAAATGCCTACCATTCAAAAGCTATACGATCGGGTTAATCATGAAGAAATTATTTTTGTGATACTCTCCCTCGATGAAAAGAAAAACCATAACAAGGTCCTGAAATTCATTTCGGATAGAGAACTTACCTTACCTGTTTATGAACCAGCCAGTTCATTACCTACACAACTTGATGTACCCTCTATTCCAACAACATTTGTTATTGATCCAAAAGGAAAAATTGTCAGCAAGAAAGTAGGGGCTGCGAATTTTGATACGGATAAGTTTGAGAGATTTTTGAACGGACTCAATAAAAAATAATTCCTGATTTCAATTTCAGAATTCCAGATTCGAGATTCTAAGTTGTGAATGAATCACTCTACAACATCTGTATTCTATTCACCAATAATCCTCAAACCATCAAGTGTTAAGTTCGGTTCGATTTGCATGAAAGTACTCAGTGATGTAATCACAGAAGAAAGTCCACCGGTTGCAACAACGGGTAATTGGTCGTCCTTCAATTCTGTTTGAATGCGCTTGATCATACCCAACACCAAAGCTTCGTATCCGAATAATGTTCCGGCTTGGATAGCATGAACCGTTCCTCGTCCCAATGCAGAGGTGGGCATCTCCAATGGTACATCAAAAAGTTTTGCAGCATTCAGTGAAAGTGATTTGATAGCGGTCTTCAATCCGGGTGCGATGGCTACCCCCAAAATCTTTCCTTCATTCGAAAGCGTAGTGAACGTAAGAGCTGTTCCAAAATCAACCACGATGCAACTACGATTGAATTTAGTAAACGCTGCTACAGCATTTGCCACTAGATCTGAACCAATTTCATATGGATTAAGAACCTGAATGGTGAGTTTTTTATAAACCTCGGGGCCAAGTACTAAAGGATTTTTCTCAAATAAGGTAACAACAACATTGATCAGCTTATCCGTAAGATCAGGCACCACACTGCTTAAAACAATTTTATCAACATCCGGAAGTTTAAGACCGGCTTCCAAAAAGTAATCGCGGATTTTGATTCCATAAAACAATTCAGGTCGTTCACTAACGGAAGGTATTCGCCACACATGCCTCCAGCTTCCATCGTGCGAAAGCCCAAGCGTAATATCAGAGTTGCCAATGTCGATAGCAAGGAGCATCCTATGCATATTCCAGCAGTTCATTTTTAATTTTCTCCAATCCCACACTCCCCTTCTCCTGAATCATTTTCAAATGCGGTATGGAGGCGACATCCAGAAGTTTGGGATCAACAACATACTTTGGTATTTCAAACGGAACGTAATGTATTAGACCAGCAGCTGGATAAACAGCCAGCGATGTACCAACAACTAAAAAAACATCTGCACGAGATGCGTGAACAGATGCCACTTCAATTAACGGAACCTGTTCACCAAACCACACAATATTAGGTCGCAGTTGTGAACCTTTTTCGCACTTGTCTCCTATTTTCAATTCCCAGCCCTTTATAGAATAAATTAATCTTTCATCCAGTGTGCTTCGCGATTCAAATAAACTTCCGTGAAGATGGATTACATTCGAAGAACCTGCACGCTCATGAAGGTTATCTACATTCTGTGTTACGATTATTACCTTAAAGTGCTTTTCTAATTCGGCAAGTATCTCGTGACCACGATTGGGCTTTACTTCAAGCGCTTTTTTTCTGCGTTGATTATAGAATTCTAAAACGAGTTTTTGATTTTTATGCCAACCTTCTGGTGTGGCTACATCCATTACGTCATAACCTTCCCACAAACCATCTGAATCGCGAAAAGTAGGAATACCACTCTCTGCACTAATGCCTGCACCGGTAAGAACGACCAAGCTTTTCATGTGTGTTAGCGATTATGTATTTATGTTTTAGTTGAACCTGGCATAACTTAATGCTTACACCAAATCAAAGCTTCTCACCACTTAAACACTAAAATACATAATCGCTATTACACTTTACCGAACTTTCTTTTTCTTCTTTACTACTATCAATTTCTTTGCTGCCACTTTTTTAACCGCTACCTTCTTCGTGGCTGTTTTCTTTGGAGCTACTTTTTTGGCAGCTGTTTTAGTTGCGGCTACTTTTGCTTTTTTTACTGCAGGTTTTTTTTCTGCTGCTACTTTCACAGGAGCCTTCTCCACTTTCTTAGCAGATCCCCATCTTCCTTTTTTCTCAGGTGTATTGTCCGCAAGGATGGTACACTCTTCCAAAGTCAAATCTTTCGGTTCTTTCCCTTTCGGGATTTTTACATTCTTCTTACCCGCTTTAATGTATGGACCAAATCTTCCGTTGAGTACTGTGATTTCAGGATTCTCTGGGAACGCCTTGATCAATTTATTCGCATCCGCATGGCGCTTCGCTTCAATCAATTCAACCGATCTGTCGAATGTAATAGTGTAAGGATCTAAATCTTTCGGGATAGAGGTATATTTTTTATCGTGCAATACATATGGACCGAAGCGGCCTATACCTATCACAACTGGTTTCTCTTCGAACAAGCCCATACTACGTGGCATCTTGAAGAGAACCATCGCATCATCCATCGTTATGTTCTCAAGAAACTGTCCAGGACGAAGACTTGCAAACTTTGGTTTTTCTCCACCATTGTCATCAGGATTTTCTCCTAACTGAACATACGCACCAAACTTACCGAGCTTTGCATAAACATTTTTACCTGTCTTTTCATCAACACCTAACTCGCGGCTCTTTCCAACTGATGAACGTTCTACCTTTTCTGTTTCGGTTACTTTCTTATGAAAAGGGGTGTAGAAATTATCGATCATTTTTTTCCACTGCAGTTTGCCACCGGCAATCTCATCAAACTCGCGTTCGATCTCTGATGTGAAAGAGAAGTCTGTGATATCTGGAAAATGTTCTACAAGAAAATCGTTCACCACCATCGCGGTGTTCGTAGGGAAAAGCTTATTCTTCTCTGCTCCTGTAATTTCAGTTTCGAATTCCTTCGTTACTTTATTTTCAGCAAGTGTTAATACAGTATATTTTCTCTCTACACCTTCGCGCATTTCCTTTACTACATATCCACGCTTCTGAACAGTGGATATTGTTGGTGCGTATGTCGATGGCCGACCGATTCCAAGCTCTTCTAATTTCTTAACCAAGCTGGCCTCAGTGTATCGCGCGGGGTGGCGGGTAAAGACTTGCTTCCCTATTAACGTACTCAGTAACAAATCCTGGCCAATGGTTAACGGAGGTAACACTTTGCTATTCTCTTCATCACCATCCTCGTCATCGTTCGACTCCATGTATACTTTCAAGAAACCTTCGAACTTAATTACCTCACCTGAAGCAATTAATTTTCTTGGGTTTGTAGAAATAGAGATCGTGGCAGTTGTCTTTTCCAATTCAGCATCGGCCATCTGCGATGCAATGGCGCGCTTCCATATCAAATCATACAATCTTTCTGCATTGCGATCCAAGCCTGGATCATTTACTGAAAAATCAGTTGGACGAATTGCTTCGTGAGCTTCTTGTGCTCCAGATGATTTCGTTTTATAGAAACGAGCCTGTCCGAAATTCTTTCCGTAGGATGTTTCGATTTGTGCAAGTGCCGCCTTACGGGCATCATCCGATAAGTTCACAGAGTCAGTACGCATGTAACTGATCTTACCGGCTTCGTATAATTTTTGTGCCACCATCATCGTCTGCACAACCGAGAAGCCTAGCTTGCGACTGGCTTCTTGTTGCAAAGTTGATGTTGTAAAGGGAGGTGCTGGTGAACGCTTGGATGGTTTGGTTTGTAAATCAGCAATGGAAAACTTAGCTCCTTTGCATGATTCTAAAAATTCAAGTGCGTCTTTCTCTTCATCGAAACGTTCAGGCAATTCTGCCAACAATTGTTTGCCCTTACCTAAATCGAAAATCGCGTTGATCTTAAATGCTGATTTTGTTTTGAAGTCAGTGATCTCGCGTTCGCGTTCCACAACCAATCGCACAGCAACGGATTGAACTCGTCCGGCAGAAAGTCCGGTTTTAATTTTTTTCCAAAGGATGGGTGATAATTCATAACCCACCAATCGATCGAGCACACGTCTCGCTTGTTGAGCGTTTACTAAATCAATATCAATACCTCGCGGATTTTGTATCGCGTTTAAAATCGCATTCTTTGTAATCTCAGTAAAAACAATTCGTCTTGTCTTACTATCATTTAGGTCAAGCACTTCTTTTAAGTGCCATGAAATTGCTTCTCCCTCGCGGTCCTCATCACTCGCCAGGTAAACCATTTCGGCTTCTTCGGCAAGTTTCTTTAGCTTCTGAATGATGTCCTTTTTATCCGGACTGACTTCGTAGGTAGGTTCGTAGTTATTTTCAACATCGATGGCCCCGCTGCCTTTCGGCAAATCGCGGATATGCCCCATGCTTGAGCTCACTTTAAAGTCCTTCCCTAGATACCCTTCTATCGTCTTCGCTTTGGCCGGGGATTCTACAATTACAAGGTTTTTCGACATAACAGTTTTGGTTCCGAATGGCTCAAATATCTGTAAATTTTTAAAATCTCAAATTTTGATACCGTTTTGAGCCATCCTTTCGGGCCTATTCTGCCGTGTCATTTCAGCATCTATCTACTTGATTAAAAGGATTTTTCGGTCGAATAAAAAAAATATTTCACCGGACTTAGTAATATTGATGAATAACCCACAGTATTGATCTCTTAACCTCATCCTATGCCTCGTTATCTGTACTTGCTTCGTCACGCAGAAAGTGCCTCAAAACAACTTAATGAAAACGACAAAGACAGGCAATTATCTTCACGTGGAATAAAAGAGGCGCTCATGATTGGTACCTATCTATTCAAGCAAAATACTTCACTCAATATTATAATGAGTAGCACGGCTGCCCGGGCGCTAACAACTGCGAATCTGGTGGCCGATGCGCTAAAGATTGACACCGATAAAATTTCGCCCCAGGAAGATTTGTATGAAGCTTCTCCTCGAACCCTTCTTCAATTTATTTCTCAACTGGATGACGACTATCAACATGTAATGTGTGTGGCTCATAATCCTTCAATATCGTATTTGGCTGAGCTTTTTACTAAATCAGAAATTGGCGAAATGGCTCCCGGGGGACTCAGTATCATTTCGTTTGATATTGACTCCTGGAAAGAAGTGAGCCAGGGAAATGGTGAATTGGTTCGATATGTTTTTCCAGAAATGTTAGTCGAGTAATGGTTTTTGATTCAAGTCGACCGAATATCTTACTGTTTCACAACTTTTGATGAAGCCGTGCGCGAACCTGACGTAACTTTTATAATATATAAACCCGTATTAAAATTTTCCATATCCACATCGAATACAGTTTCGAGTGATTGAATATCAAATCTACGGATTTGTTTTCCCATGAGGTCATAAATTGCAATCGCTGAAATTTGATCTTCCGATACAATCGTTACGTGACTATCTGTGGGGTTTGGATAAACACCAACAGTAAGCGGTGTCACCTCCTTGAAAATATTCTCTGCACCCGGAGTCATTGCAATAGTTGCCTTGAATGGCCCGGTTCCATTTGGAATACGAGCAAAAGAATAATCTTCATTTTGAAATCCAAAAAGTGTAGTGTCATACATCAGAATGGATTGATCTTCCTCATAATACAACCCAATTTGTTCGCCATCACCCGAAAGTTTGAAATTCAAATGGAAGGGTCCTTGCTCGGTCTGTTCATCTGCAAAAAATATTTTGTATCCTCCCGGTGTTAGTTTCATTTCTCCCGGAACACTTTCCGTAATCTTAAATTTTGTTTTGTTACTGAAATTATCCGTTAGATAAAGTCCATTCAAATTAATTTCCTCTGTTCCGGCATTGAATAATTCAATCCAGTCTTCTGTTTCTCCAACTTCATCCTGTGCACCCGAACGTGTTGCGTTAAATTCATTGATTACAATGTTGTAGTTTATAATAGGTACTTCATCAAACATGGCTTCAATGATAACATCAGAGTAAGCGGTATCTGCTAGCACAGGAATTGAACTAGTCGTCTGAATTACATTACCCGTTTTCGTACCATATAAATCAAAGTCAAAACTGATATCTGAACTGGTTACAGCATTTTGATGAAGTTCTACTGCTATGGTATTTTGACCTGGCTTAATCAAACCCTTTACAATAACAATTGGATTGAATGCCGTTTCAGAAGCTGTACCCAGAGCGAGCGTTGAATAATCAACTGTACCTCCCGGCATGTTAACGCGATATATCTCCATGCCATTGAGATAAACAACTGCACCATCATCCACACGAATAGAGGCTGTAAGATTACCAAGTCCAATGGTGTCTGCAACAGTAAATGTTTTTCTAAAATAGGTGGTGATGTATTTGTTTCCAGCATCAGCGCCATAACTCACTATAGTCGCTTCATCACCGTCACCATAACCCAATTCAGCAGCACCTTGCTGCCAGGTGTTGTCATTAAAGATTTCAGTTTGCCAATTGGCCGCTGGTAATGATCCCTGATCAAAATATTTCCAGCTATCTCCTTTTGTTATCATGGTCAATTGAGAGGATTCTCTTTCCTTGATCTTCCACTCTTTAAACACAAAGCCTCGCTTTGCCAATGGTTTAAGATCATAGGGCACTCCTTTAAAATAGGCAATATCTACTTCATCGGTTGTTACGCCATTAAAATTAAATGCAGCTGCATTCGATGGATTTGCTTCAACACTGATACTAACTCTTTCATTGAGTCCAAAAAAATCCGCAGTATGTTGGACCATGTACGGATTTCTTTCATTAGCAAAATCGCGCATGCGTTGTACTTCGTAATTCCAATCACCAATGTTTCCACCCCAGCGTTGTTTATGGTAGGGCATCTCAGCAGCGATTCGTGTTTGAAAACTATCAATTACATCAATAACACGACTGGGCTTAAATGTTGTATTGATTGCCGTTAGCATCGTTTGAATAAACCGGGTTCTGAAAACCGGATTTTGAAGGACCAAACGAATGTGCAGCGTTGACCAATCCGGATTAGGCCAACCCACTCCGCTATTTGGGTCGGTTGCAAAATATAATGTAGGATGGGTAGAATAGCTTGCACCTGAATAAAGACCAAAGCCAAAATCAAGATCCCATAGAATCCAACGAAACTTACTATTGGTGGAACGTTGTCTCCAGAACTTGATGTTGTTACCCGGCCAGTCGGTGTTAGCGTAATAAATTTCAGTTACGAGATAATTAATAAACTCCTGCACATCGATATGCTTGTCTATAAAAGCAAATGATGCCGGGTCATTTAAATTAATAAGTTGCAAACTATCCTTGTATGATAGGTAGGCAGCGGGCGTTCCTTCAATTGCATTTTCCCATGTTTCAATTAAATCGACATCGTCATCATCAACATTAAAATTGGCTTTAATGTAATCCCCATCAATTTTCTCTCGCAGGTTTTGTATACCCCAATACTCACCATTGAGATACAACACAGAAGGTTGGTATGCCATGTAATCAATATCCATTTGATCAACCACCATACTTTGCAGTATCGCATCCCGGAACATGGTTACATTGAAATCATTCCCTGAGTTGTTCAGGTTGAAACTTCCATACTTATAAATTTCTTTGGAAGGAAAAAGTTGGTGATCCAATGTATTGTTGCCATACTCATCACGGGCTTTTATGGCAAATGTTTTTTGCGGCTGATTACGACTGCATGCGCCACCAATTCGGATATCCAATGACTGATCATATTTCTTTGTGCCATTCTCAATATAATATTCAAACACAGCATGACGCGACCAGTCCTGATTCCAGTTCATCGGATTGCCATTGCAATTTCCAGCAATACCATTTGTTCCATCGGTATAAATGCCAATGGTATTGTCCCACAAATAGGTTGGGTTTGTTGAAAGCGAAACAACGGGAAGTGTAAAGGTATGCTCGCTGATGAAATATGTTTTGGATAAAGTATTACTGGGCAACATTCCTGTTTTAAAAGCCTTTGCCTTTAACGTTGAAGTTTTCGTAATCAAAATAGCCGATGAATATTGAGTTGAAGTACTAGTCGGTTCACTTCCATTTACTGTATATCGAATCGATACACCAGCTAGTGCGTGAGCCAATGTGATCGATTGAGTGCCTCCATACCTACCTGCTTCTTTTGAAAACACTACATCTTCCAACACCTCCGTTGCATTGTCATAACTATTGGCTGCACCCGGTGTAACTTTTGAAAGATAACCTGTTGTGGCTGCACCATCAGTTGTACGTCCGTATGAGATATTGATGTATTGACTTGGAAACGTAAGGGTATCCGCAAGAGCGGAAGAAGAAGTTGAAAGTGTGATCTTTTCACCATCAGCATCAAGCTTGAAGTTTGTGTGGAGATTCGAATACATCTCATCGCACCAAATCAGTAAATAACCCTTTGGACCTATTGATGGGCTTCCGGGTATTTGCCACATAAACTTATCGGCCGGGTCATTCGATAGAAAATACCCACCAACATTTACGGAGCTGTTTCCTTTATTATAGAGTTCAATCCACCCTGAAAAATTATAAAACTGGGGATCGTAGTTAATGTCTCCGTTCGTTGGGCAAACCTCATTAATTACGACCTGCGCGTTGGATTTAACCAAAATCATAAGCATCAAACTCCCCAGAAATAAAATTTTCCTCATTCCCTGTATTTTACAAACCGCTAATTTAATGAAAGAATAACAATGGGTTAATACCGCCCATCTGTCCATTATGTAACCCAGAACTGCAATATTCTGTAACTTCGATGAACAAAGTTGCGTCCAAGCGTCAGTCATGACAAACGAAGAGGAGTTTCAATGTATCGATAAGGTACTGGCGGGCGATCAGCAGGCGTATGCCGTTTTGGTCGACAAGCATAAGTATTATGCCTTTTCTATTGCCTTAAAAGTACTTCAGAACCGAAGCGAAGCTGAAGAGGTGGCTCAGGATGCTTTTGTTAAAGCATATCATCACCTGAGCAAATTTAATCGTGAAGCAAGATTTTCTACGTGGCTTTATCGCATTGTGTTTAACACGGCTATCAGTGCCAAACGGAAAAACAAACAGATTTTCCAAAGTATTGAGAACACAATAGTTGAATACAATCCCGGAAGTGAAGGAACATTAGAATCAACTGACAAAAAGAAATATGTAAATCAGGCGATGGCGAAACTAAATGATGCCGACCGCACTGCTCTTTCGCTGTTTTATCTTGAAGAATTTTCGCTTGATGAAATTGCAGCAATTACCGATTCAGCAGCAAATACCATTAAAGTGCGCATCCACCGCGCACGACAACGATTAGCTGATGAATTAACACTAATTTTGAAACAAGAAGCGTTAACTTTATAACGTATGAAAAAGACACCGCAACCTTTGGACGATACTTTATTGAACTACCTAGATGGTTCCTTAAAATCAGAAGAGAAAACAGACATTGAAAAACTACTTCAGGATAGCGACTCCCTTCGCGTGCGATTGGAAGAACTTCGTGTCATTCATTTTGCATTGCGCCAGACTAAACTTGATCAACCCTCTAAGAACTTCACCCAACTGGTAATGGGCAAGCTCGATGGCTATGCCGAAAGAAGCTCCTTCCCTATTCGTAATGGCATATGGTTATTAGCCGGAGTATTAGTAGCGGTTGGTATTGTAGCCTTGTTAGTTTCTTCCGGAGTTTTTGATCAGACCCAAACAGTAGTTGATTTAAATAAGATAAATCTTCCGAAACAATACATTCAGGAGCCATTACCCACCATTCCATTCAATGGAAAGTTATTAATCAATATCATTATCGTTTTAAATCTCGGACTCGCCTGGGTAGTGTTAGATCGTGCCATTCTAAAACCGTACTTCCAGCGAAGAATGCAAACGCATTAAGAAGAATTTAGAGTATTGAATTTAGAATACTATAAGCACCTTTATTATGGGGTGCTTTTTTTGTTGTCTTCATTGAAAAGAATATGCTCTTCATCTAAACGAATAAAGCTATATTCTAAATTCTAACTCCTATATTCTCTCCATTAGCTTTCAACTCTCAACTTCAAAGACTATCTTTTCTTCGACATACAACCAACCTCATGAAGAATTCCAACATTGTCTTCCGCAGCGCTATTGTAGCAGCACTCGGAGGATTTCTTTTCGGATTTGATACAGCCGTAATTTCAGGAGTTGAAAAATCCATTCAGCAACTTTGGGCACTTGATAGTTTCAACCATGGATTTACCATTGCCTCTGCTTTAATCGGAACCGTAATCGGTTCGCTCATTGCCGGCATACCTGCAGAACGCTTCGGCCGTAAAAAAGTATTGCAAGGTATTGGCTTGCTCTATCTTGTAACGTCCATTGTTACTGCACTTACTTCATCTTGGGAAATCTTTGTGATGTTTCGCTTTCTTGGTGGCATCGGAGTTGGGGCATCATCTGTTGTGGGGCCCATGTACATTTCTGAAATTTCACCTGCAGCCAGTCGTGGAAAATTGGTAGGTCTTTTTCAATTTAATGTAGTGTGTGGTATTCTCATCGCCTTTGTTTCAAACTACTTATTGTTTGGTGTAGGTGAAGAAGCGTGGCGTTGGATGTTGGGTGTGCAAGCCTTTCCCTCACTCGTGTTTTTTGTGATGGTGTTTTTTGTTCCTGAAAGTCCACGCTGGTTAATCAAACAAAAAAGAATTGACGAAGCTCAGAAAGTCTTTACACAAGTCGGTGAACCTAGTCCGAAAGAAATAATCCACTCCATTGAACAATCACTTCACTCAGAAGTAGGAGTTAAGAAAGAAAATGTATTCAATGGTAATTACAACAAGCCCATCATGTTTGCTGTGGTGCTCGCAATGTTCAACCAACTCTCAGGTATCAATGCCATTATGTATTATGCTCCAAGAATTTTTGAAATGACAGGACTCACAAAAGACACAGCGTTACTTCAGGCCATCTCCATTGGAGCAACTAACATGATCTTCACTTTACTGGCAATCTCCATCATCGATAAAGTAGGGAGAAAAAAATTACTCATTATCGGCTCTGTCGGTATGGTCGTTTCACTCGGACTGGTTGCCAGAGCTTTTTATGCCGAAGATTTCGGAGGCTTTGGTGTTATGCTTTGCCTGGTTGGATTCATTGCCTTCTTTGCGTTTTCACAAGGTGCAGTGATCTGGGTATTCATCTCTGAAATTTTTCCAAACAAAGTTCGCTCTGCCGGACAAACACTGGGCAGTTCTACACATTGGATTATGGCCGCCATCATTTCGTGGACATTCCCCATCATTGCCGATATGAAGGACGGAGGATATTACTCCTTTTTATTCTTTGCGGTCATGATGTTGGTACAAGGATTTTTCGTTTGGAAGGTATTACCTGAAACAAAAGGAAAATCACTGGAAGGAATACAGCAATCGCTGGGAATACATTAGGAAGGAACGAGGTAAGAGGAACGAATTACGGGTTACTATAAATATGAAGTAAGTTCCTTCGTGATTGATTTGCGGGAATATTTTTTAAAACCTTGTGGTTGAGTAATCAATGATTTAGAATTTTTCCAATTCTCATAAGCATTTAATAATGCTTGCTTTATTTTTTCTTTATCATCTCCTTCAATCATTTCTCCTGCCCCGGATTCGTTTAATAATGCTGCAGCATCACCCTTCGATGGACCTGTTCCGAGAATAGGTAACCCTGTTGCCAAGTATTCAAATAATTTTCCAGGCATATATCCTTCAGCATCTTTATATCCTGTAAGAATAATCAACAACAGAGCTGACTCGCCATACACTGTAATAAGATCGTGATGAGGAACTGATTTTGTGAATGTAATTACAGAAGACAATACGGGTGACTGACCAACAAATTCTTTTATCTGTGGATGTACATCGCCAACAAAATCGAGATGAACATCATTCTTAAAATCTGGATAATGATTCATTACATCTTCAAGTGCCAGAAGAAAAGGTTTAGGATCACACTTCTCGTTTACAATTCCCGCATGACGAATCAAAAAATTATCAGGACGCTTGATGATCATGTGCCTGAAATCGTCATCATCATAACCATTGGTAAGCAATGTTACCGTTCTGCCCGATAATTTTTCAAACTGTCTTACATAGAAAGGTGTGATGGTAATTGTCTGATCAGCTTGCCTCAACACTTTCAACTCCAACCTGCGGTGAAATTTGCGAGCAATACCTCCTACCATTAAACTATCCAGCAAACCCCACTCACTCCAGGGATCACGAAAATCAGCAAGCCATTTTATGGATGGGTTTTTCTTTTTCAATTTCAGGCCAATCAAATGCATACTGTGCGGTGGACCCGTTGTGATGATCGTATTGATTTGATTGTCGCGAATAAATTTATTCAAAAATTTCACAGAAGGATGAACCCAGAACACACGCGGATCAGGAATGAAAAAATTTCCGCGAATCCAGGTACTTACATTTTGAAAAAGCGATTTCTTTTTTCCGGAAACTAAATCCGTTGGCTTAGCAGATTTTTTACTTCCAAAAAGAGAAGAGAGTTTAAAGAATGCATCATACGGTTCCCAAATCGGAAAGCGAATTACTTCTGCTTCATTGGGCACATCTTTCAGCAACGATTGATCTTGAACAGCAAAGGCAGGATTCTCCGGTGTGAATACATATGGTTTCCAACCAAGACTCGGTAAGTATTTTACAAACTTAAGCCAACGCTGCACCCCACTGCCTCCACTCGGTGGCCAATAGTAAGCGATGATTAAAACTTTGTTTTCCATTATACTCTAGACCTTGAACTTTGAATCTTGAACCGTTTTATAAATCTCTTCAATATTAACAGGATTCACCCAAACAATTTCATTGTCGCGTTTGAACCAGGTCATTTGTCGCTTGGCGTATCGTCTTGAATTTCGTTTCAACAAACGAATGGCTTCCTCGCGATCATACTTACCTTCCATGAAATCGAAAATTTCCTGATAGCCAACCGTTTGAAGTGCTTGTTGATCTTTGAATGAAAATACTTGTTTGGCTTCTTCGAACAATCCATCGTGAATCATTTGATCCATTCTGTCATCAATGCGTTTGTTCAATACTTCGCGAGGCAACTCCAAACCTATTTTAACAATTGAAAACGGATGTTGAAGCTTCGCTTTTTTTCGGAAGGTCGAAATAGAAAGTCCGGTACCTATCTTTACCTCTAATGCACGCATTAGCCGATGTGGATTTTGGTGGTCGATGGTTTCGAAATGTTCAGAATCGAGTTCCTTCATTTTTTGTTGGAGCCAACCAATGCCTTCCATTTCATACTGGCGATTTAATTCTTCACGAATTCCTTCTTCAATTTCCGGAATATCATCAAATCCTTCCAGAACAGCTTTTACATACAATCCTGAACCTCCACACAAAATAAGGTAATCGTATTTTTTAAAAAGCTGATGAATACATTCCAAGGCATCGCGGCCATATTGGGCAGCATCATATTTTTCGCGGATAGAATGGCTATCAATAAAATGATGTTTGATCGATATCAATTCTGCTTCACTTGGTTTTGCAGTGCCGATAGTCAACTCCTTGAAAATCTGGCGGGAATCGGCTGAAATAATTTCGGTGTGAAAATGTTGGGCAAGCTGAATGGAGACAGCAGTTTTACCAACAGCAGTGGGACCAACAACCACAATTAATTTTTTATCGCGCATTTCCAAGCCTGAAAGTTAATTATTTCCTTAGTGAACCTTTGTGTCCTGGTGACTTTGTGGCCAGAACTTCAACAGCATTTTTTGCCACAAAGTCACCAAGGCACAAAGAAGGCACGAAGTTTATCAACACGAAAAAGTGCTATTATCCGTTAACATTTTTTTCTATCTTGCCGACTGAAATTTACTATAACCATGATCAAATACACGGTTCCGTTTCTTACTAAGTTAGAAGACATGATTGCAGAATCTGACTACACCCTTCGTTATGAAAAGGGCCATTTTAAGTCAGGATACTGCTTATTGAAAGACCAGAAGATCATCATCATCAATAAGTTCTATACCACAGAAGGCAAGATTAATGCACTGTTGGACATTCTTAAAAATGTAGCGCTGGATGCCACCCGGTTCACTGAGAAAAGCCAAAAGCTTTACGAAGAACTTACGCAACACTCAGCAGCCGCTTGAAAATAACATTTCTGGGCACCGGCACATCTCAGGGGGTTCCAGTTATTGGCTGCACATGCGAAGTTTGTCAATCGCTCGACTATCGGGATAAACGGTTGCGCACTTCTGTTCAGGTTGAAATTTCCAATCAAAGTTTTGTTATTGATACCGGTCCAGATTTTCGCCAGCAAATGCTGCGCGAAAATGTAAAGAGGCTGGATGCTGTTCTTTTCACTCATGCTCATCGCGATCACACAGCAGGATTAGATGATGTTCGAGCTTACAACTTCATGCAGGGGATGGATATGCCTGTCTACGGAGCCCAATCTGTTTTAGATCAGTTACGATTAGAATATGCTTATGCCTTTGCTGAAAAAGTTTACCCGGGCATTCCCCGATTAAAACTCAACGCAATTGATGACCAACCTTTTCAGATAAATGATATTGATATCATACCATTACCCGTTCAGCATTTACACATGTCTGTGTTTGGTTTTCGGATTAAAGATTTCAGTTACATCACCGATGCGAACTCCATTCCCGAAGGAACATTAGATCGATTGAACGGCACAGAAGTTTTGGTATTGAATGCACTTCAAATCGAGCCGCACATCTCACACTTCAACCTGCAAGAAGCGCTGGAGATGGTGGAAAAAATAAAACCAAAGAAGGCTTACTTCACACACATCAGTCATAAACTGGGTGTGCATGCGGACGTTCAGAAAAAATTACCACCGAATGTATTCCTGGCCCATGATGGATTGCAGATTTCAGTTAATGGTTAATCGTTAATGGTGTTAATACTTTGGGTTGAACACTTCGGAGCTAGAAACTCTGCATACTCTTATATACTTCCCCCATTCAACAATTAACTATTAACCGATAACCATTAACTTTCCCGGGTGCATAACAACTATTACTTCCTTCGCCAACTAACACCTGCACTCAGCCTTAAATTAAAGGACTGCGTGATATCTGAATGCTTTAGTCAGAATAAGGAAGAGTTGATCATACGATTTGAAACGCTGACTGATCCGTTTTTTATCAAAGCGAGTTTGCTGGCATCTTTCTCTTGCTTATCCTTTCCTGATAACTTCCAACGCGCGCGAAGAAACAGTGTTGATCTTTTTGGAGAACTGATTGGGCAACGAGTTGAAAGTATTCGGCAGTTCGAGAATGAACGAAGCTTTGCCTTGATGTTGAGTAATGATTATGCTTTGCTTTTCAAAATGCACGGGAACAGAAGCAACATTATTCTAATTAAAGATGGTAAAACCTTTGAGCTCTTCAGAAATAATTTAACTGAAGATGAAGTGCTTATTCTGGACGAACTAGATCGAACCATTGATTGGTCTCGTGAAAGTTTTGAATTACATCGTGATAAATTACAGTTCCATTATTTCACCTTTGGGAAACTCGTTTGGAAATATCTTGATGATAATGGTTTTCAAAAAGCTACATCCGATCAACAATGGGAAGCTATTCAAAAGCTTCATACTGATATTGAGAAACCAAAATATTTCATCGTTGAACTGAATAACAAACTTTATCTCTCGCTAATTCGATTGGGTAATGTAATGAAAGAGTTCAGCGATCCTCTGAAAGCCATCAACGATTTTTTTCACACCTACACTCATCATCAGGCATTTTCAAAAGAGAAATTAAATGCACTATCAGCTTTAAAATCAAAATTACATTCAGGGGAATTGTATTGTCGCAAGACTGGTGATAAACTGAATGAACTGGAAACCAATACGAATTATAAAACCTGGGCTGATTTAATTATGGCGAACCTCCACGCCATCAAGCCCGGAACAGAAAAAATAGCCCTGCAGGATTTCTACCAGGAGAATCATCTTATTGAAATCAAACTCAAAAGGGATTTAAGTCCACAGAAAAACGCTGAAGTGTTTTATCGGAAATCAAAAAATCAGCAACAGGAACTGGACCGTTTAAAGCAATCCATTGATATCAAACAGAAGGAGATATTCATTCTTCAGGATCAAATCAAAAAATTGGAAGACTCAGACGATCTAAAAGCAATTCGCAACCTCTCAACATCCTTCGGATTAAATGCAACAACAGAAAAGCAAGTAGGCCCTCTACCCTATCACGAATTTGAATTTCAAGGATTTAAAATTTGGGTAGGTAGAAATGCGCAAAGCAATGATACCTTAACCTTAAAGCATTCATACAAAGAAGATTTGTGGCTTCACGCCAAAGATGTTGCTGGCTCGCATGTATTGATTAAGCACAAGGCTGGCAAAGATTTTCCTAAAGATGTAATCGAACGGGCAGCTCAACTTGCGGCATACAATTCAAAACGCAAGACAGAATCCCTTTGCCCAGTATCAGTAACGCAAAAGAAATTTGTACGGAAGAGAAAAGGTGATCCCGCAGGAACGGTGATTGTAGAAAGAGAAGACGTGATTATGGTAGAACCGAAGCTCTGAAAAAGTTCGAGGTAAGAGGAACAAAGCACGATCTAACCTCGTCCCTCGTTCTTCCTACCTCGTTCCTTGAATTATTTTACAACATTAATTTTTAATGTATTTGTTCTTGCACGATCCTGGATTGGCATACTGGCCAGGAAGATGAAAGTATCGCCACTTTTTACATGACCTTCTTTTTTCAATATCTCTTCAACATCCGCAATGGTTTCGTCCGTAGAGTTTGAACGATCATAATGATATGCATTCGTTCCCCATACCAAATTCATTTTGTTGATCAAGGATTTATTTCCAGTGAAAACAAAAATGTTTGCATTCGGACGATGCGATGAAGACTTGAATGCTGTGTAACCAGAAGCCGTCATACCTACAATTGCTTTTGCGCCAACATCTTTAGCGAGTTTACAAGCCGCCAATACTAAACTATCATTGATATAGGTTGGATGACTTGGATTTACATCCCGGAAACGGAAATAAATATTTGGATTCTTTTCTACCGAAGCAATGGTACGCACCATACTGCGAATAACCTCCAAAGGATATTTACCAGAAGCAGTCTCTGCAGAAAGCATCAATGCGTCAGCGCCATCCATCACAGCATTTGCCACGTCATTTGTTTCGGCACGGGTTGGACGAGGATTTTCAATCATACTCTCCATCATTTGAGTTGCAACAATAACCGGCTTACCTGCTTTGTTACATTTCTCAACGAGCATCTTCTGTACCATTGGAACTTCTTCCATCCAGATTTCTACTCCCAGATCTCCACGCGCAACCATCACCCCATCAGTAGCGGCAATGATTTCATCTATGTTACTTAAAGCTTCAGGCTTTTCTATTTTCGCTACAATGCGCGCCATTGATTTGTGTTTATCCATGATGGCACGCATGCTGTGAATATCTTCTGCCTTACGCACAAAAGATAAAGCGATCCAATCCACATCATTTTGTAACCCAAACTCAAGATCAATAAGATCTTTCTCAGTTAAAGATGGAGCCGAAACTTTCGTGAAAGGCAAGTTGATACCTTTCCGTGATTTCAAAGGACCACCATAAACAACTTCCGTAACTACTTCAATATCCCGTATCTCGACTACTTTTAATTCAATTTTACCATCGTCAATCAAAATCATGTCTCCTATCTTCACGTCCTGAGGAAGTGTTTTGTAAGAAGTACTCACGATTTCACGATTTCCCAATAATTCGCGAGCGGTAATGACTAACTGCTGTCCGCGAACGATCTCGATACCCGGCTCCATTTCATTCACGCGGATCTTTGGACCTTGTAAATCTTGCAACAAACCTACGGTAGTGCCCATTTCAGTGTTCAACTCACGAACATTCTGGATTACTTTTAAATGATCGGCATGTGTACCGTGCGAAAAGTTAAGTCGGAAAATATCGACACCTTCCTTAATCAAGGCTCTCAGCGTGTCTTTTGAGCTTGATGCGGGGCCAACGGTGGCCACAATCTTCGTTTTGTTGTAAGAAATTTTTTCGTGCATAGTATTTAGTAATAAATCGATTGATTCAAGATAGTAAAAGCGCGTTCACGCATGATCAGAAAACAAAATTAGATTTGGATTTCAACGTCTCTGTCGGAATAGAAGAAATCAATTGAGCCGAAGGTATTCTTTTTAATTGGTCAATTAGGTGCTCGCGCGAAAAGTGCTCTTTCATGTGCGCCAAAATTATAAAATCAAAGTGAGGAAATTCAGGGGTTAAAAAATACTTTCCTGCATCACCATCAACAGGCTTGTTTTTGAATAGTTTCAATCGATTGATCTCGGTTTCATGTGCGTAAAAAGAAAAACTTTTCTCTTCATTATTTTTGAATCCGACCACTAAATCGGGTTGTTTTATGAGTTGTACACCCAATTCCTGGTTAATCTCCCAAGCCAGTTTATAGCCCTTAACAGTGGCAATAACCCCGAATAATTCAAAATCGAATTGATAGTCTATTATAAGCTTGCTCTTCTTCATTTTGAATGGACGTGTACGGCCACAGGCATTTGGCCAAGATCAAAAAAGTTTGACAATATTGAGGCAAATCTCTTTATTTGCAGGGATTTTTAAATCACTAAACCTTAAAAACATGTCTGAAATTGCACAAAAAGTAAAACAGATCATCATCGAGAAACTTGGTGTTGAGGAATCTGAAGTTACTCCTGAAGCGAGCTTTACTAACGATCTTGGCGCTGACTCTCTTGACACTGTGGAACTTATCATGGAGTTTGAAAAAGAATTCAACATCTCTATCCCGGACGATCAAGCTGAAAATATTTCAACTGTTGGCCAGGCTATCTCTTACCTGGAGCAAAACGTAAAGAAATAGTTAGTTCGTACGCCCCTACCAACCACACCCAATTGACGCATGATAATGAAGCGAGTAGTCGTTACAGGACTTGGTGCACTCACTCCCATCGGAAATACCTTGCCCGAATATTGGGAAGGTTTGAAAAATGGCAAAAGTGGTGCAGCCCCTATTACCCGCTTTGATGCAAAGCTCTACAAGACAAAGTTCGCCTGCGAAGTAAAGAACTTCGATGTGGGCAACTTTATGGATCGTAAAGAAGCGCGTAAAATGGACCCGTTTGCTCAATATGCCATGGTGGCGGTTGATGAGGCTATAAAAGATTCAAACCTCCCGCTAGCTGAACTTAACCCGGATCGCGTGGGCGTTATTTGGGGTTCAGGTATCGGGGGGTTATTAACCTTCCAGGAAGAAGTAAAAACGTATGCCAAAGGCGATGGTACTCCGCGCTTTAATCCGTTCTTCATTCCGAAAATGATTCCCGATCTTAGTGCAGGTCACATCTCTATTAAGTATGGCTTTCGTGGCCCAAATTTCGTAACCGTTTCGGCTTGCGCCTCCTCTACTAACGCGATCTATGATGCTTACACTTACCTTCGATTGGGTAAGGCTGACATCATTGTGTCGGGTGGCTCCGAAGCCGCAGTATGCGAAGCAGGTGTCGGTGGTTTTAATGCCATGCGTGCACTTTCTGAACGAAACGACTCTCCTGAAACCGCTTCTCGTCCATACGACAGAGACCGCGATGGTTTTGTGTTAGGCGAAGGTGCAGGAGCATTGATTCTTGAAGAATACGAACATGCAAAAAGAAGAGGTGCTAAAATCTATGGAGAAATTCTGGGTGGTGGTATGTCTGCCGATGCATACCATATTACCGCTCCACACCCGGAAGGTGCAGGTATTACGAAAGTAATGAACGATGCGCTGGAAGAAGCTGGTTTGAAAACAAGCGATGTGGATTATGTAAATACACACGGAACTTCTACACCGTTGGGTGACATTGGCGAAATCAAAGCCATTCAAAAAGTATTTGGAGAGCATGCATACAAGTTGAACATCAGCTCAACAAAATCCATGACCGGACATTTACTTGGAGCTGCTGGCGCTATTGAAAGTATCGCTTGTTTATTGGCGATTAATCAATCCATCATCCCTCCTACCATCAACCACTTTGTTGATGATCCGGAACTAGATCCGAAATTGAACCTCACCTTTAACAAAGCACAGCAACGTGAAGTGAAGGTTGCGCTTTGCAATACCTTTGGGTTTGGGGGTCACAATTTCTCAATCATTCTAGGGAAAGTTTAAGCCGTTAACAGTTATCGGGTTAATAGTTAATTGGCTTAGTCAAGTCAATTTGCACAACTATTCTGTGTTTACTATTCACGATTAACCATTCACTATTAACAATTAACTTCTTAATTTGCATGCGGTTAATCATGACATTCATAACACTTGGTCTGGAAAATCCTTAAGCTTCCAAAGGGAAAAACAACGGGCGATAAAAAGCTTGTGCAGGCAATTCAAAACATTGCCGGCTTCACACCTTCCAACCTTGAACTTTATAAGTTGGCTACGATACATTCCTCCATTGGAAAAGAAAACGGACAAGGATATAAAGAATCAAACGAACGCCTGGAGTATTTGGGCGATGCGATCTTGGGTGCGGCTGTTGCCGATTTCCTCTTCAAAAAATTCCCTTTTAAATCAGAAGGTTTTCTTACTGAAATTCGATCGCGAATTGTAAACCGTGAAGCGCTTAATTTACTCGCACGAAAAATTGGTGTGGGTAACATTGTTCAGTATGATCCGAAGAATGCTAATCTTCAACAAGTTATTCTGGGCAATACACTAGAAGCCATTGTTGGCGCAATCTATTTAGACAAGGGGTATTTGAAAACAAAGAAATTTGTGATCGACAAACTGATCGGACCAAACTACAATGTTGATGAACTTGTTAACTCTGAATCAAATTATAAAAGCAAGCTTATTGAATGGGCTCAATCGTCCGGAAGAGAGGTTCGTTTTGACATTGTTGACGTAAAGAAAAATCGAAATCAAAAAGAATTTGCCGCCCAGGTTTTTGTGGATAATGAACCAAAAGGTCTGGGTTATGGTAATAGTAAGAAGAAAGCAGAACAAGACGCAGCGCTGAAAACCTGTGAGATGTTAAATCTGCTAAGCGATTAACAAAGTTATTGTGAGAACGATAAAACTAGCAGGCGCGGCCGTTAACCAGATTCCGTTTCACTGGAAAAATAACAAGGCTAATATTCAGGCCGCTATCGATGCTGCTAAAAAAGAAAATGTAAAACTACTTTGCCTTCCTGAACTCTGCATAACAGGCTATGGATGCGAAGATGTTTTTCTAAGCGACTGGCTATCTGAAAAAGCGTGGCAAGAACTTCAATCCATTAAAGAATTTTGTGGTGGTATTACGGTGAGCGTTGGTCTGCCAATTCGAATGGAAGGTATAAGTTATAACGGTGCTTGCGTTATCTCCAACAAAAAAATACTGGGCATTACCTTAAAGCAAAACTTAGCCCGCGATGGTGTTCATTATGAGCCACGTTGGTTTGATGCATGGCCAGCGGGGAAAGTTGTTGAATTAATCAGAGACGGGCAAACCATTCAGGTTGGAGATGTTATTTACGAAGTAGAAGGTATTCGCTTCGGATTTGAAATTTGTGAAGACGGATGGCGTAAAAAAGGTCGCCCGGGTTATCGGCTTGCAGAGCGAGATGTTGATTTGATTTTTAATCCCAGCGCAAGTCATTTTGCAATGGGTAAAAGTGAATTGCGTGAACGTGAAGTTGTCATCGATGGATCGAAAGAATTCAACTGCGTTTACCTCTTTGTAAATTTATTGGGGAATGAAGCCGGCCGAATGATTTATGATGGTGATGTCATCATCGGACAAAATGGAAAATTACTCGCTGTTAATAAGCGTCTTTCTTTCAAAAATTTTTCGTTACTCTCTACCCATGTAGATTTTGATCACCCTGAAAATTCAATTGCAATACCTTCATCTGATCAAAAAGAAGAAAATGAAGAGTTAACACGAGCTGTATCCCTTGGCTTGTTTGATTACATTCGAAAAAGTAAAGCAAATGGGTTTGTACTCTCACTAAGTGGTGGTGCTGATTCATCTTCGTGTGCCGTCATGGTTGCAGAAATGGCGAAGCGCGGAATTGCTGATCTGGGAATTGAAAAATTCTGTCAACAACTCAATCTCCCGAAAGAGGTAAAAGATTGGAAAGATGCCGTAAGTAAATTACTGAGCTGCGCGTATCAGGGAACAAAGAATTCTTCAAAAGAAACGTTTACTGCTGCAGAAACTCTAGCGCAATCTATCGGAGCAGAATTTCATCATTGGAAGATTGATGAAGATGTAACTTCTTATACAACCAAAATAGAAAATGCTATCGGTCGCAAACTTCTATGGGAAACGGATGACATTACCTTACAAAATATTCAGGCCCGTTCGCGCTCTCCTATTATCTGGATGTTAGCCAATGTAAAACGGGCTGTGCTTCTCACGACATCAAACAGAAGTGAAGGCGATGTTGGCTATGCCACTATGGATGGTGATACTAGTGGAAGCTTAGCACCTATTGCTGGCTTGAGCAAAGTATTCATTCTTCAATGGCTAAAGTGGGCAGAAAAAGAATTAAACCAGGGTGGACTTCATCCGGTAAATAGCTTACAACCAACAGCTGAACTCCGTCCATTAGAGCGACATCAAACCGATGAGTCTGATTTAATGCCCTATTCAGTCCTGAATGAGATTGAAAAACATGCCATCCTGGATCGCAAATCACCCGTTGAGGTCTATGAAATTATGGTTGATAATGGATACGACCCCATTCAACTTAAAACTCATATTCAAAAATTCTTCAAACTCTGGTCGGCCAATCAATGGAAGCGCGAGCGACTTGCCCCTGCCTTCCACTTAGACGATTTAAATGTCGATCCGCGCACCTGGTGTCGTTTTCCCATCCTATCTTCTGGCTTTGAAGAGGAGTTGGAACTGTTAAAAAACCGGTAAAAATCCCGCTGGGCGTAATACCAAATGAGGCTTGAATAATGCCCATTGAGGTTTATATTTGCCCCTTATGACAATACTGAGTTATATCATTTGGAACGCAAATCCAGAGATTATTGCGATTGGGCCATTTTCCCTTCGTTGGTACGGATTATTTTTCGCTGTCTCCTTCTTAATTGGGCAGCAAATATTTTATTATATCTATAAAAAGGAAGGTAAGCCGGAAAAGGATGTAGATACGCTCACCATTTATATGGTAGTGGCTACCATTTTGGGCGCCCGATTTGGACATGTTATTTTCTATGAGCCCGAGATGTTCCTGGAAGATCCACTGGGTATCATACTTCCTGTTGAATTCAGTCCCTTTCGTTTCATTGGATTTCAGGGTTTAGCAAGCCACGGTGCCGCTTTCGGTATTTTGTTTGCCTTATGGCTATACACCAATTATTCATTTGGTTCCTCAGATGATGCAGAGTCAGCGGATAAGGCCGGCAAAAAAGCTCCCTTCATCCAAAAAAGAAAAAGACCTGGACAATCCTATCTACAAGTAGTTGATCGTATTGTAATCCTTGTAGCGCTGGCTGGCGCAATGATTCGATTAGGTAATTATTTTAATTCAGAAATTATTGGAAAACCAACTGACAAACCGTGGGCTGTTGTTTTTGTAGGTAACTTAACTGAAACGATAAAAGATAAAAGAGTAGACAGAGATGGTATTGTTGAATCCATTACTTATATCAAGAATGATTCGTTACCTATAGGGAGCGATGGTCGTGTACCGTTATCCATTTATTTGTTTTTCAAACAAGGCGCTACGGAAGATCAAATCAGAGGTCTGGTAGGAGATGTATTCTCAATAAGACAGGCCGAGTTTATAGAAATACCGGCACGGCTTAACCAGAATTTTGAGGTGGTTAAACAAGATGATGGTTCATTGGCAACTCGGATAAAAGCTATCGGTATCAGTCGCCACCCATCTCAACTTTACGAGTCCATCTCATGCGTGTTCTTACTTGTGCTGCTCTTTGGCACATGGATGCATTATAAAGAAAATCTTCCTCCCGGCAGGTTGTTGGGTATTTTTCTTATCGTTTGTTTTGGCTTGCGCTTTTGCTACGAGTTTCTCAAGGAAAATCAGAAGTCATTTGAAGATACATTGCCCATTAATATGGGGCAAATACTCAGCATTCCATTATTCCTGGCGGGTATTGTTATCGTATGGTTATCCTTTCGTAAAAAGGAACAAAAAAACTTTTGATGATGAGAAAGTGACGTTAAACTTTGTTTGATTAGTGAGGGTCTTAGCGTTGCACCATGCTTGTACTTATTCTCAGTTTGTTCAGTATTCTTTCCAGCGGAGTTGATAAAAATCCGGCAGGTGCTTTATTATTGCCTGACTCCGTTAAACGACCTGCTCGCACAAAGATTCTGATTGACAGCACGGGGCGCTTTCTTACCTTAAATCGGGTTTTTATTGTGGGCAATAGTTTGACACGTGATCAAATCATTCTACGTGAACTTACCTACAAACCAGGAGACATATTATACAGTGGCGATCTTCAGGGCGTTTTGGATTTAGACAAAAAGAAACTTATCAATACCCGATTGTTTAACACCGTAGAATTAAAAGTGCTTGAACTACAAGACAACACTTTCGATTTACTGATTAATGTTAATGAGCGATGGTATACTTTTCCATCCGTTATTTTTCAACTCTCCGATCGGAATTTTAATGAGTGGTGGCAAAATTACAATCATGATTTTTCACGGGTCAACTATGGGCTAAAGCTCTATCAATATAACATGAGGGGGAGAAATGAAACCCTTAGGCTCACCGCACAGTTAGGGTTTCAACGCAAGTTTGAAATACTCTATCGCTTTCCTTACATAGACAAAAAACAAAAGCAAGGGCTCATTGTTGAGGCAGATTATTCTGAGTCAAAAAATGTTGCCTATCAGACAATAGATCATAAGCTTGAATACATCGAATCCGATAAGATAATCAAAACAACATGGGGAGGGTCATTAACCTATTCCTATCGGAGATCATTTTATGAAATGCATTCCCTTCGGCTTCAATACCGAAACAGTGATGTTGCAGAAAGAGTAATCGACAGTACGGCCAACTACTTTGGTAATGAAGTGAGGCAACAACAATATGTCACTGCATCTTACGGATTTACTTCAGATCATCGTGATTATATCGGTTACCCACTTAAGGGACACTTTCTTAACCTTTCATTCAGTCAATCGGGTTTGAGTCCTCATGCTGATTTAAATAAAACAGAAATAACGGCATCCTTCGCTCGTTACCTACCCCTTAAACATCATTTCTATTTGTCGAATTTAACCAGTGGGTATTGGAGTAATCCTGACAAATTACCGTATTCGAATTATGGAGCGCTTGGCTATCAAAGACAAATTCTTCATGGGTATGAGATCTATTTAATCGAAGGACCTGCTTACGTCATAAACAAAACAACATTTAAGAAACTGCTTTTCTCAAGACAATATAATTGGTCTTCCATGCCCATTGAGCAATTCAGACATATACCCATTTCTATTTATATCAAAACATATTTTGATGCTGGGTACGTAAAGAATTATCCAAACTACACCAAGAGTGGAAGACTAGCTGATAAATTCATTTATAGTGCCGGTGGCGGTATTGACTTAGTAAGTTCATACGACATGGTCTTTCGTTTTGAGTATACTTTCAACGCAGAAGGCGACCAGGGATTTTTCTTCAATGTGAAAAAGGAATTCTAATAAGATCCGTTTCGAAATACTGTGTAAATAGCAATCGATCAACCAATCAAGGTACAGTTCATCTCTACCATTGAAGAAATTTTTTAGCAGTAGAAATTTGCTTTTGATTAAGGTATTCCAGTATCTTCAATCTATTAAATCAAACCGTTGTGAATCGAATACTACCGTTGTCAGTAATCCTGATTGCTGTACCCCTGATTTTGTGTGCACAAAGTTCATCCACTCTAATGGGTGCTCGTGCAAGCGGCATGGGTTATACTTCATCTTGCCTGACAGACGAGTGGTCTGTCTTCAATAATGTAGCGGGGCTTACAGAAGTGAAACAAATCACCGCTGCCTTTAGCTATGATGCACAACCCTCGTTTAAAAATTTCAATAGATTAGCTGCCGTATTTTCCCTTCCCACTAAAATTGGTGTTGGTGGATTGGGGGTCTATCGTTTTGGCGATAATTTATATAACGAACAAATACTTAATGGAAGTTTCTCCAGCAAATTTGGTTTGGCTTCACTTGGAGTAAGTTTGAATTATATTCAATACAACACGGAAGGCTTCGGACGAAAAGATGCAATGACTATAAGTGCCGGAGGTATTGCTCAAATTACTCCTCTTTTCTCTGTAGGCGCTTACATCACGAATATCAATCAACCCAAATTATCCGAAGATGAGGATGAGCAAATTCCTACCCTACTAACATTGGGAGTTTCATTTAAAACAACAGACAAACTAAATATTGCAACAGAGATCAGAAAAGATCTAGACTATGACGCAACATGGAAAATAGGTCTGGAATATAAAATATATACGAAGTTCTTTTTTAGAACAGGTATTAATATTAATCCCAATGCGGGTTTTGCTGGCTTTGGGTTTAAGTCAAAGAAATTTAGCCTGGATTATGCATACGCTCATTCAATCGAAATTGGTGGACGTCACCAGGCAACCGTTGGCTATCAATTTAAATCGAAATGAAATCAATTGCCCTTTCATCAATTTTACTTCTTCTGGTTGTAATCCTAAATACATTATGTACTTACAATTGCAAAGCACAAGAATATCCGCGCAAAGAAATTGATCTAAATGAAATCGCGGATGAACTTTATGGATTTCAGGATCTGGATTTAAATTACGAAGAGCTCTACGAAAATTTAGTTCAGCTATTGTCTGAACCTATGGATCTGAATAAAGTAAATGCGGAAGAGTTACGCTTTTTAAAAATAGTATCAGAAGCCCAAATAACCAACCTTATTAAATACCGTGAAGAGAATGGCGATTTTCTTTCTGTTTATGAACTTCAGGCTATTCCCGGATTTGATTTAATTCTTCTTTACAAGCTTGTTCCATTTGTAAAAGTCAATGATCCATCCTCCTCGTTAAATATCAAAAGCTGGAGAAGAGTAAAAACCGAAGGTGATAATTACTTTTTATTGCGATACGACAGAACACTACAGGAAAAGAAAGGATATAAAGCAGACACAAATCCTGAACAACAGTTTCTTGGTTCACCAAATAAATGGTATGCACGATTTCGATCAAGTAAGCCGGGCGATTTCAGTTTTGGCTTTACACTTGAAAAAGATGCTGGTGAACAAATAACCTGGAATCCCTCCGAAAAGAAATATGGATTGGATTACATGTCCTTTCATGCACAAGTTCAAAACAAAGGGAGAATAAAAAATCTAATCCTGGGTGATTTCCAAAATCAATTCGGACAAGGGCTTATGCTGGGTGGTATATTTGGAATGGGTAAGGGAGGTGAAACTATTTCCACTACACGAAGAAGCAATATTGGGTTGCTGCCTTACACGTCTGTCTATGAAGCAGGTTATTTGCGAGGCGCAGCTATTACACTGTCTCTTTCAAAATACATTTTTCTTTCAGGATTTTATTCATTCACCAATCGCGATGCGCGACTTACCAATTGGGAAGATGATGAAACGATTTCATCTTTTCAGCAAACCGGTCTACATCGTAATGAAATTGAATTATCTACACGAAAAAAAATCACGGAGCAAAACTACGGAAGCGTAATCCAGTTTAAGAAGAATCAACTTGATGCAGGTCTCATGTTTAATCAGGTGACGTTTTCAGCTCCTGTCCTTCGTTCATCTTCAGCTTATAATCAATTTTCCTTTAACGGAATTAAAAATCAGACTTTTGGAATTTATTTGAATTATACGTTTCAGAACATAACCTTCTTCAGTGAGTTCTCAACATCTATTAAAAGAGGGTCTGCACGACTAGCCGGAATACTTTGGAGTTTAACACCGAAGCTTGACATCTCTCTTGTCTACAGAAAATACGATCGCGGTTACTTTTCATTTTACTCCAACGGCTTTGCTGAAAGCAGTGTCACCCAAAATGAAAGCGGAATGTATTGGGGCTGGAAATACCGTTTCAATAAACAATTCAATACTTCAGGTTATGTTGATTTCTTTACTTTCCCATGGTTAAAATTCAGAAGTTATTCTCCTTCCAACGGGCATGAGTGGCTGCTTCGATTTACCTATCAACCATCAAAGACCACAAATATTTTTCTTCAGGCACGCGAAGAATCGAAGCTTCGAAATCTATCAGACGATACAAATTTGTATACAACTGCTATCGGTAAGAAACATAATTACTGGATTAACTTTGACTATGGTATTGGTCGGAAAGTAAAACTAAAATCGCGGGCTCAGTTCAGCACCTTTGAAATGAATCGTCATACAACACGTGGACTTGCTTTGTTACAAGATATTTCCTTCGAACTAGGTAAGTTTGAAATCACGGCACGGCACGCGCAGTTTGATACGGATGATTATGACAACCGTCAATATGTTTACGAAAGAGACGTTTGGCTCGCCTATTCTTTGCCAGCGTATGATGGTACTGGTATTCGCAACATAATGATGATAGAATTCAAAGCGAATCGCAATCTAACTTTCTGGCTTCGATATACACATACACGGTTTACAGATCGTGATCAAATTGGATCAGGAGTTGATACCATTGATGGAAATATCCGGAATGATATTAAGTTTCAAATGCGTGTCAGACTTTAATCATCAATTCTCTCAATACCTTAACAAGGTGACCTTTGCTATTTTACCAATCTCCACAACGGAGATGATGAGTATATTTCCATAATCATCATCCGCAAAGTCACCATACTCTTGTTTACCAATTAAAAGATTGGCCGTCCATGGAATAGTGTTGGAATGACCACTAATTAATATTGTACCTCCTGCATGCTTCTTCAACATATTTTCTATTTCTTCCACTTTAAGGGCTTCGTAGTTTTCAACAAGCAAACCCTTAGCACTGGCAAGAGGTAAGACCGTATTTTTTGTGCGTTTGAAATTGGTGGAATAAATCACGTCAACTGGTGTTTTGCTTAACATATCCGCTAACCGTTTCGCACGGTCAATACCTTCTGGTTTTAGTTCGGGATCTTTGGTTCCGTCTATTACTTTCTCTGCATGGCGCACGAGAATGAAGGTGGTGATTGAGTTTTTTTGTGCTGTGACAGCAAATGCCAGAATCGAAAGAACAAAAACCAGAAGCGCTTTCTTCATATCTGTGGAGCCTATTACTTATGCTTTGCCTGAATTTCCGCAGGGATTGTGCAGTTGTCTTTTCGTCTTGTATCGGCCAAATGAAAAATTTTCCAGCCCTCTTTGCCTTTGAATAAATGAAAAGCGTCTACCCCACAATGACTGAATTTGTTACCGACATAAAAAGCATAATCACACCACGCCTGGGCAAAGTCACCGTCAATTTGAATTTTTAAATTCCAGATTTCTTCGTAATAAATTTCAGGATGAGGCGTTCCAATGGCTTTTAAGAAATCAGCCACTGACGATTCATGTTCAATAGCAGGTGCATTATTTTTATCACGTGAGATGGTAGCCAGTGTAACTTGTTTCGCAAAAGTGGAATGTAGTTTTGCGCTATCGCCCTTCTCCATACTGTTGAATAAACGATGGACCACCTCTCTGACATTGTCCTGATCGGTCTGCGCCAGACTTGGAACGCTTGCTATAATCCCAAACAACAACAAAAGAAGACTCAATTGATTTTTCATACACTAAGGGTAAGGGTGTAAAGTCATTAAAATCCTCCTCAATGGAAAGAAAATTTACTTTAACGGCAGCTTCTTCGCTCGAATGCGAAATATGAAGAATAGTTGCTATTTTTAGCTAATTTATAACTCACTATGAAGATCAAAAGCCTTTCAACCCTTGTCCTTTGCCTACTTCTCACTTCTACCCTATTCGGGCAAAGGATTGACAGTTTACTTGGAGTTTTAGATACTACCAAAAACGAACGAAAAGTAAAAACACTGAATGAACTCTTTCGGGCCACCTTGCAAAACGAACCTGTCAAAGCCGTAGGATATACTCGCGAAGCCTTAAACCTGGCAACTGAGATCAATGATAAAAAAGGGATGGCGGCTTCCTACAACAACTTAGGAATTGCTTATAAAAATCAGGGTGCGTTTGATAAGTCGCTGGATTATTACATGACCTCATTGAAACTTTATGAGGAGATTCAGAACAAAGAAGGTATTGCCACAACGAAGAATAACATCTCGAACATCTACGCCATCAAGAAAGACTATGCGCAAGCCATGAAATATCTTGAGGAATCGTACAATCTGTTTCTGGAATTAAACGATCAGGTGAGAATGATTGGTTCGATGAATAATCTCGGCAATCTGAACATCGAAATGCAGCAGTATGAAAAAGCGATGGGCTATTTTTCAGAAGCGTATCAACTCGCTGAAAAACGGAATGAAAAATATGCAGACCCGCTCATTAATATGGGGAACATCTATTTTAAGAAAGGTAATTACGATAGCGCCATCCAGCACTATGAAAAAGCACTCGCCATTGAACGCGGAAATAACAATAAGCTGAGTGTACTTAATATTGTGACCAACCTCGGAATTGCCTATGCAAAAGGCAAACAACCCAAGCCTGCTAAACTCTATTTGGATGAAGCGTATTCATTGTGCAGTGAACTTCAAGCCTATTCATTTCTGCCTGCTATTTATAAAGCTGTTGCCGAAAACTTTGCTAATGTAGGTGATTTCAAAAAAGCATACGAAACAGAAGTGAAGTATGATGAGGCACGCGAAAAAATCTATGGTGAAGAAAGCAGTCGCAACATTGCACAGATGGAAATGATCGTGGGCTTTCAACAAAAAGAAAAAGAGCTGGATATCCTGAAGAAAGATGATGAAATCACCAAACTTGAATTACAGAGAAGTCGCTTGTTCATCGTGCTCGTTATTTTAGGTATACTCATGATTATTGGTGGACTGAATTTCTTCTACCTCAGCAAGCGGAAAGTCTTTAAAAAGAAATCGTCACAAGGCTAAATAATTTAGTAGCCCTTCATGGATCTATTCATTAATATTCTGGGGTGGATTGGCTCAATAGAAGTGCTTGCTGCCTACGGTCTGAACAGCTATCAGAAAATAAAATCAGACTCTATTCTCTTTTATGTTCTGAACCTTACCGGAGGCTTGCTGCTCATCGTTTACTCGGTTTATAAGGAAGCCTTCCCCAATGCCTTTATCAATATTGTCTGGGTCATCATAGCGATAATAGCATTGCTGAAGATTGGAAAGAAATAAAGTGAACGGCATATTCCAAATTTTGCGATAATAAGTAGGGATTCGGTAAAGGTGAAATCACTATATTTGCCCCGCGGCTATGCAGAAAAAACTCATACTTGATTCCGATCTCCTAGACCTTACCATTAGCCGTCTTTGTCAGCAATTAATTGAAAATCACAACGATTTCTCAGAAACAGTCATCATCGGAATGCAGCCTCGTGGCATTTTTGTGGCCGATATCCTGCATAAAAAATTAGAAAAAGACACCAAAAAAGAGATTCCCCTAGGCTACTTGGATGCTACTTTCCACCGCGATGATTTTCGCAGAAGGGAAATTCCAGCAAAAGCCAGCGAGACACGTATACCTTTTATTATTGAAGGTAAAAAAGTGGTGTTGGTAGATGATGTACTCTTTACCGGCCGCTCCATCCGCGCTGCCATGGATTCAATGATTGCTTTTGGAAGGCCTGCCACTGTGGAATTGGTTGTGCTGATTGATCGCAAATACAATCGTGAATTACCTATCGCTGCCGATTATGTTGGAAAGACAGTGAATACGCTTACCTCTCAACGCGTTTTGGTTGAGTTGGAAGCACAAGGTCATAAACAAAATAAAATCTGGTTGATTAATAAGGATTAAGGTCTATGTCTAAACTCAGTCAAAAACACCTGCTTGGTATTAAGGACATCACTCGTGAAGACATTGAACTTATTTTTGAAACAGCCGATAATTTTAAAGAGGTCATTAACCGACCGATCAAGAAGGTACCTTCCCTTCGCGATGTAACCATAGCCAACGTATTCTTCGAAAATTCTACGCGCACACGATTATCCTTTGAACTCGCTCAGAAAAGATTGTCAGCTGATGTCGTCAACTTCTCTGCATCCAACAGCTCGGTAAAGAAAGGCGAAACATTGCTTGATACGGTGAACAACATATTAGCCATGAAGGTGGATATGATTGTGATGCGACATGCAAGTCCTGGCGCTCCCCATTATTTAGCAAAGCACATCAATGCCAATATTGTAAACGCAGGTGATGGAACACACGAACATCCCACGCAAGCCTTGCTTGATGCTTTCTCTATTCGCGAAAAACTAGGTGATGTTTCAGGAAAGAAGATTGCGATTATTGGTGACATCCTCCACTCAAGAGTCGCACTTTCCAATATTTTCGCGCTTCAGAAATTAGGGGCAAAAGTAATGGTATGCGGACCTCCTACCCTGCTTCCGAAATTCATTAAACATCTTGGAGTAGAAGTTGAGTTTGATGTGCGCAAAGCCTTGCAATGGTGCGATGTGGCAAACGTCCTTCGCATTCAGCTCGAGCGACAACACATTAAATACTTCCCATCCCTTCGGGAATATTCATTGTACTACGGCATCACAAAAAAAATACTGGACAGCCTAAAGAAGCCCATCATCATCATGCACCCGGGCCCAATAAATCGCGGTGTAGAATTGAGCAGCGATGCGGCAGATTCGCCTCATTCAATTATTCTTGATCAGGTTGAAAATGGAGTGGCCGTCAGAATGGCGGTTCTATACCTTCTCGCTGGGGCAACCTCGTAAATTCAGCGCCATTCATTTGTTGGTGTCTCGTTCCTGACAACCTTTCACATCTATTTTCGTCAACTAATATAGCTATCATTCTATTCGAATGGTTTTCGTAGTTTTGCTTACTGAAACAACATCCAAATGATTTATAATTCCATCGTTGACACCATCGGTAATACCCCATTGGTGAAGTTGAATAAAATGACAAAGGGCATTGCCGGAACGATCGTTGCAAAAGTTGAATATTTCAACCCCGGCAATTCGACCAAAGATCGCATGGCATTGAAGATGATTGAAGATGCCGAGAAAGCAGGTTTATTAAAACCTGGTGGAACTATCATTGAAGGCACTTCTGGAAACACAGGTATGGGTCTTGCGCTTGCAGCGGTGGCAAAAGGATACCGTTGCATTTTTACAATGGCCGATAAACAATCACAAGAAAAAATTAACATTCTAAAATCAGTTGGTGCTGAAGTAATCGTTTGTCCTACGAATGTTACTCCGGATGATCCTCGTTCGTATTATTCCATCGCAAGAAAACTAAATAAGGAAATTCCGAATTCATATTATCCAAACCAATACGATAATTTATCGAACACTGCTGCGCATTATGAATCGACAGGTCCTGAAATCTGGAAACAGACTGAAGGTAAGATTACGCATTATGTAGCAACTGTCGGAACAGGTGGTTCGATGTGCGGAACAGCCAAATATTTAAAAGAGCAAAACAAAGACATTGTTACGGTTGGTATTGATACCTACGGTTCAGTGTTTAAGAAATACAAAGAGACCGGCATATTCGATGAGAATGAAGTATATCCCTATCTCACAGAAGGTTTCGGGGAAGACATCTTACCCAAGAATGTAAACTTCGATGTAATCGATCATTTCATTAAAGTAACGGATAAGGATGGTGCCATTGGAGCACGTAGACTTTCACGTGAGGAAGGTCTTTTTGTAGGTTGGTCTAGTGGCTCTGCCATTCATGGAGCGCTTGAATATGCACGTGAACATCTGAAGAAGGACGATCTAATGGTTATTCTTTTACCTGATCATGGAACACGATACTTAGCAAAAGTGTATAATGATCAGTGGATGAAAGATCATGGTTTCTTAGAAACAAGAGCATTCGGTTCAGCACGTGACATCATTGCACATCGCAATGGAAAAGATAGTTTGTTCACCGTGGATAAAGTATCAAAAGTAAGTGACGCTATTTCAGTGATGAACAAGCAGGGTATTGATCAGATCCCGGTTACAGAAAATGGTCAGTTCATTGGAAGTGTTAGTTCATCAGGCTTGTTGGAAAAAATAATGTCTGATCCTCAACTTCAGCAAAAGCAAGTTGGCGAAGTAATGGACAAGCCTATGCTCTTTGTTGCACCAGATAGTACGCTGGATGTTCTCTCTTCTTTATTAAATAAGGACAACAAAGCGGTACTCATTCGGGATGCCCAGGAAAAAGTACACATCATTACGCAGCATGATGTTTTAAAGGCAATGACTACATAAGCAAAAGGCCAATGATGAAATTTCATCATTGGCCTTGCTATTTTAACAATATCAAAAAATCAGTTCTCGAGGATTTCAATTTCCACCCGAACATTTTCCTGCGCACGCGCGCTGTGTTTATCGTGAATCGGTCGTTTACCTCCCCATGCTTTAACTTGCATACGGTTAGCGTCAATTCCATTGGACAATAAATAATCGCGAATGATTGATGCGCGTTCTTCCGATAATTCTTTTGCAGAGCCAAAACCTTCTTTCGTATCCGTTAAGGAGAAGAAACTTGTACTTCCTTTACCCATTGAAATGATTTTACCATGGGCGCCTCCATTGGCATGACCATGTATTTTGATTTTATACTTCGGATTCTCCTTTAGCATATCAAGTAAACTGGTTACTTCAAACCGCGACTCTGGTCTCATGATGCTGGCATCTTTGAAGAAGTAAACATTATACATTACCGCAATGTCTCCTTTCTGTAATCTGACTAATTCGAAAGGAATTACTACCGCTCCGTTTTCGCTTTTCTCAATGCCTTCTCCTTCGGGCGTTGTATAGTTAACATCGCGTTGTACTTTACGATATCCAAATACCTCGCATACCAACGATACACTATCACTCTTACTCGCAGGGTCCGAAACCTTAACGCCCATGTTACCTTTATAGGTTCCCATCTTGCGGGTACGATCAATATCGATAACATCAACATCACCTTCTACCTTCTCGTTATCAACTGACCTGAAAATCTTAAAAAAGAAATTAGCACCTTCAACTCCATGATCCAGTTCAGAAGATTGATCTGTTTTTGATTCAGTGGTAGAAGAAGAAGTGGATTGATCTGCAATTGATGTTGTGTTCAACTGAGATGGCTCCGTAGTTGTAGTCTGGGGCAGAGCAGTGGTTGTACCTGTTGATACTAAACTACTTTCATCTTGCTGTTTAGAGGTTGATGCACTATGAGTAGGATCATTCTCCTGAACATGCTCTATCTTTTGTTCCGTTACCGGATTAATATCTACTCCACGGGTTATCATCTGCTGGGCAGAGCCAGACATCATACTGCCTAGCATTCCATTATACACCCAAGTATCCGAAAACTCAGGTTGCTTTCTTAAACGCAACGCTTCATCAATGGCTTCGGCACGATCAACTGTGCTTAGCACATAAACATAATAGAGATTACGATTCGGGTTAATCATAAATTGAGCGTGCAAATTTTTCTTATTTGCTTGCTCGGTAAATCGCTTAGCGTTATTCGGAATAGCAAATGCTCCGATCACCACGAAATTAGGTGTTTCGGTAAAACTTTGATGTTCCTGACGCGCGGCAACGGTGGGCTGAAATACTATAAAAGCTGAAAAAATGCCCACCAGTGCAAAAAATTTCTGGGTCTTCATAGCACATGGTTTTAGTCTATAGGCAATAAACCTAACACGAATATAGTAAAGAATTAATATATCACAAGTAATGATCTACGGATCAGTCATTTAGACATTATAGCACTTCAAAGTTTTGCTCCAACGATTCTCCATTCTCATCCACTAAAGTAAGCTTATGCTTACCCAAACCCGGTTTTAAGGGCAATCGGTGGGTTTTTTGGGTGCTCCCAATATAATTTCCATCTAAGTGCCAATAGACTCTTGTGGCAGGGTTTCGGTGGGCAAGTTCAAACAACGCGCTGCCTGATTTCCCATCCAATTCCCTCGGAATAAAGATTTTAGCATTAGGCTTTGGGTATATCAAGTCCATCGCTAAAAGGGGCGATGCTGACTGACAATCGCTTCGAAAAGAGGGCAATGCTTTATAGGATGCATTCCGTTGTCTATAATAATACTCTTGCGAAGGGGGTAACACAAACCAATTCGCATCCATCATCCGATCAAGCGATTCACATTCACTATGCACTCGGAATTTTTTGTTTGATGATAGATGTACCTTCTTATGATAGGAACAAGGCACTGTTTGTAAACCAGCTTTTGTTACCCAAACCGTATCCACTTCATTACACAAATTAGTATTACGATGTCCACTCAAAGAACATATCGTAATCTGTTCCATTTCTGTTTTGGGTTGTTGAAACCAACCTGTATTGGGAAGTTGTGAAAAGATATCAAACATCACAGGTGAAGCAGCTTCAGTTCCGGTAAGACCTGGTCTTCCTTCTCCATCGGCATTGCCAACCCAAACACCAACTACATATCCAGGCGTAACACCAACGGCCCAGGCATCGCGAAAGCCAAAACTTGTTCCGGTCTTCCATGCAATCTTTTTCGAATGACTAAAATACCTCCACCCTGTTTCTTCTCCGGGACGATAAACTTCCTTTAAAACATCGAACGTTTGGTAAATAGATGCCGCGCTTAGAATTGAATTCTCGTCTAAAGTATGAGATCCATCTTTCTGATTTGTCTCTGTTGAATCCTGTTTGATAAAACGTAACGAATGGAAATCACTTCGATCATATTTATTCTTTCCGGGATGCTGAAAGAAATTATTCAATGTTCTGGCCATTGATGCATACATGCCACTAACATCCCACAACGTTCCTTCAGCTCCACCTAAAATAAGCGAGAGTCCATAATGATCGGCTGGTTTGTTTAATGTAGACATTCCAAGATTTTTTAACAGAGAATGAAATTTCTCATATCGATAATTTCGCAACATGTGCACAGCCGGAATATTAAGCGAACGAATCAACGCCCGGCTTGCCGGCACGGCTCCATCATAACTCAATGAAAAATTTTGTGGGGCAAACCCATTAATCATGGTTGGAATATCAGGCTGCAATGTTCTTGAAAGCATTTTTCCTTCGTCCAGCATGGCAGCAAATAGAAAAGGCTTTAAAATACTTCCGGTACTACGTGGCGATGTAATGACATCAACTGCATCTCCGTAGTGGCCGCGTTCTTGTACTTCGGTGTTGCCTACATATGCTAATACATTACCCGTGCTCACTTCAACCACAATGGCAGCTCCATTAAAAACCTGATTTGCTTTTAATCGCTGATGATGATCGCGAATAATTTGTTCTAATCGTATTTGAAGTTGCGCTTGAATGGTGGATTGAACTTTCTTTTGAGCATAACCTTCTTTTGAAATCCTTGCTAATAAATGCCTGGCATATCGAGGTAAGGCTTGTGGTGCTTCGGGTATGCTTTCATCTTTTGCTAATGAGCAAGTGAAAGCATCAATTACATTTGTTTCTTGTAATCGATCCAGAAGTCTATCGCGCTTTGCTTTTAGTTGATCTCTGTTTTTTCCGGGATGAATCAGCGATGGGGCATTCGGTAATACTGCAAGCAACGCTGCCTCTCCCCACGAAAGTTCTTGTGGATCACGACCAAAGTATCGCCAACATGCAGCCTCAAGTCCAACAACGTTTCCACCAAATGGTGCATGTGATGCATACAATCCGATGATCTTGTCCTTTGAATATCGGAACTCAAGACGCGTGGCCAGTACAATTTCAATTGCCTTTTGAAAAAGCGATCTTGATTTACCTTTTCGCGAAAGCCGAATGACTTGCATAGTAATCGTACTTCCACCACTCTTCACTTCCCCTGCCTGAATATTCTGCTTCATCGCACGACCGAGCGAACGAAGATCAACGCCACCGTGATTTCGAAAACGCTTGTCCTCAAAGGCAATTAAAGCTTGCGCAAATTTCTTAGGTACTGAATCAACTTCCGGGAAACGCCATTGACCATCTTCAGCAATGGAGGCGCTGAGGAGTTCGCCTTTGTAATCTTCTAAAACAGTAGAGTATGGATCGTTGAATAATGTATTGGGTAAACAAAAATAATACACAACCAGAGCAACGAACGTTGCACCAAGTGCTATTCTGATTTTATTTTTACCTTTCATGGATTACAAAAATAGGGAAAGGTATTGCAAGGATCTTGTTCTGGAATTATTAGTTCACCTAATTTTTTAATTACGATTGCTTCAATCGCTCTTGTCTGGGAATAACACTACTCAGGGCGAAAAATTTTCACTTCTAATGCTTCGAACGAAGCGGGGAAAGTGCAATACAACTATCCAATCGAATTTCAATTTCCGAAATCTTTTCGCGGTAACGTTGACTGCCCACGGCTTTATATTCCTGACGGAACTGTTCCGTTGTCAGCTTCTCCGGGAGATCGGCTATGGAGGGGAAAAAGTCATCCATATCAAATTTATTCTTCAGTATCTCTTGCATGGCCAGCGCGTCTTCGTCAGAGTTAGTGGCCGCGTTTGCGAAACGTACCCCCGCACGATCCGCTGCAATGTCAGTGAACGAAAATCCACTTCCTTTTGCCAGTGCATCCAATTGTTCTTTCATCAATCCGCCTGCGTCACTCACGAAAGGATTTTCCAACACAGCCAGAGCGGCACTCAACGTAAAGTGCTGCGGCCAGTCCGTGTGGCCACGCAAGGTTGTGCCTTTGCGCAGCAAAATCGCTTTGCGTACCAATTTACTATTACGATCTAATCCAACCAGTCGCGCCAGGTGTTCATCACCCAATGCGATGCCGAGCGCCAGGATGGCGGCACGGTTGTGATCGACTGTGCCTATAGGATCGGATGTAGGTTTCGAAATGGGCGCAAATGCCAATTGCAGCAAGGCTCCGAATCTTTTCTCACCCCGTGGAATTTTCGAACTTTCGGAAACAAGTTTTCTTAGCTGATCTCGTGTAGCATGTGTCAACGTATTGGAGGTTCCACCGAACAGCCCCCATAATGCAGCGCCAGACACAACCACCACAATGAATATCATAAGCTTCAAACGCTGATATAACAACCCTAGTCCAAGCCACACACCAATAATACATCCAACCATAGGGATGGCGGCATTTACCCAAATCGGAAAATGTCCGACCTTTAAAGAACGGATAATCAGGCCCAATCCAATAACAATAATGGGTACGACAATAATTTGGAGTAACCTTCCGCTGAATGTTTGTGATCGTTTAACGATAAAGGCAGCTGCAATACCGATGCAACTATAAAAGGCAAGCTGAAGTAAAACAGCTGCTAAAAGATAGGCTGACTTCCAGCTTACACTGAGTGTTTGTTGTATGGCTTCAGAAAGCCGATGGGGTGGCAGCAGTGGGGCGGGCACAATCAACAACATCAACACAACAACAATTAATGCCGTCAATCTTAATATTAAGATCTTTGAATTTTCTGTCGACATGATATTCCGATTTATTCTCCGTTTCTATTTTCTTATCAAATTAATGTTTTTAGATGAAATTGTGAGTGAATCTAGACAACGTCAATTACAATCACTTATCCACTTACGCATGTTTGTTGATGAGGAACACCAACAAAGGCTTGGATTTTTTACTTTATATAATTCTCCTTCACAAATCCCAACTGCACGTCTCGGATAAGTTTACCATCAATCAATCGAGTCCCCATGGTAATTTCCCCAACGGAACCACAACAACTATCAGCTTGGTACATTCTGCCATTTTCCATTTTCAAATCAAGCGTTTGGTACAAACCATAGCCATCAATTTCCCAGTATCCAGACACACCATCTATATATGGATTAGCATGGGAGAACTCAAAAGTCCCATCAGGCGCTAAAACCAGGAAGAGGTCTTCAAGCAATATTGAGTCTTGCCTGTCAAATTTACCCTCAGAAACGGAGTACTCAAATTTATACTTACCTATAGAGTCTAACCGCGCAGATCTCTTATCTCTAGCAATATTTATAAATATTATCGTGGTAATGATAATTACAATAGAGAGAAAAAATATCAATAATTTCTTCATGCTGTTATATTAATATCCCCACGCCCTTGTTGGTGTTCTTCACCAACAAGGGAATGCAGACTCTCAATTATTTGTACTAAGGATTAACAGCCACAGCCTTTACCACCTCCACAACCTGTCCTTTCTTCCGCGCATAAATACTATGATCATACATCGCCTCACAACTCACAGCAGGTAAGTAATAGCTACCAGCATAACTTGCCGTGAGTATCGTGTTGAAAGTGCGCACACTTCCCGGAGATAAATCGAAGTAGGTATATACCCGATCATCGCGAATGTCTTGATAATTTCCACGATCTGTTTTGGTTGTATTTTCATCATCATTCAAACGAAGATTGTTAATCTCCCAACCTGAAGGAAATATTTGTGATAAGGCCATGTTTTCATACTGACCACGAAGTCCCGGATTTTTCACAGAGACACTTACTATGAACTCAGTACCTTGTTCCAATTTCGTTGGATCAATTACATTTCCCTTTGAATCAAAGTAACTGGTAGTAAGCACAAGATTGTTTTCTTCTGATTCTTCTAATCCTCTTGCCGGTATGCCCGTGTTGATCACGCGCACAAATAAACTTCCACCACTTTCGTTCGTAATATTGATAGCACTCTTCTGCACACCTGTAATCGATAATGGAACTTGTGAAAGCGGCAAGTCTGTACTGGCATGAACCGTTTTACCTCCATAGGTATAAGCGAATTTAAGATCACCTCGTTTCTCTTGTGCTACAAATAGTCCAACAGATTTTAAACAGAACGCTATGGTCTGTGTACTCATCCAATAACTATTAGAACTAAGTTGTGATGAAATCTCTTTCAGCAACTCAAATCCCTTTGTCTTTTCATCCAACAACACAAGGGTTTCAAGAATTATTGCTTTGTCACGCAAATCACTTCCGTATGAATAACTCAACTCCTGATACGGTTTTATTTTTGTTGTCAGTGCGTTTACAATTTTCTTTGCTGCCTCTGGTTGTCCGGCTTTAACATAGGCTGATGCCAATATCCATTTCGTGGATACAGAAATGTCGGGCATCTCGCGCAATCTATTCATCGCACTTAACTCTGCAGCTCCTGCTGCTGCCAACGTATATAAACGATACGCCTGAATATGATCCGTGTTGTAATACTTGTATTCATTTCGCCTCCACTCCATCGCTTTGTTGCGTTGATATTTCTTCCAACGTTTCAACATATCCGCTGGAACATAGTATCCTTTGCTCTCGGCTTCAATTAAGAAATGTCCGGCATAGCTGGTTCCCCAACTATCGGCATCTTCATAACCCGGCCAGTAAGCAAAACCACCATCGCGTGTGATGAACATCTTGATGCGTTCGATGGCCTTCGTTACATTATTTTTTGTTCGTGCTTTCTCCGCATCTGTCAACGTCTTTACTACATCCAAATACAGTTGAGGGAATGCAGCCGATGTGGTTTGTTCAATACATCCGTGTGGATACTCTATTAAATATTTGAGACGATAGCCAAGATTGATTGGAGGAATGGTAGAAATCTCCAATACCGCTGCATTCGTGCCAGCAACTCCAACCGGAACAACACTTCCATTCCACGTCTTACCTTTCTCCAGGAATGTTTCGGATACCTGACTGATTGGAGGATTCGGATTGCGCACTTCAATTTCAATTTCATCTGTCGATTGAATTGAACCGGAAGAAGCAATCACTGTAATTTTTCCAATGCCGGTTTCTGATTTTACCGCCAGATCAAAATCAACCGTAAGATCACCCGATGCTGACATTACTACATTTCGAGATGAACCATTTGTTAGTGAAAGTGGTCCTTTGGTCTTGATCTCAATTTTTACATTCTTGATTTTCTTGTCTTGTGTGAATAAGGTAATCGGAAGTTTCAAAGTCTCCTCAGGACCTAACACGCGAGGCAAAGTTGCTAACACCATCAACGGTTTACGTACAGGCGTTACCTTTTCTGCATGACCGTAAGCCCCTTCGTAACCTGCAACAACCATGGTCTTTACAGAACCAATGTATTGTGGCATCGTGAATTTTATTTCTTCAGTACCTCCATCAATGGTAATTGGTCCAAAGAATTTTACCACTGCTTTAAAACGATTGGCACGTGGATCTTCTTCTTTCGCTTTCATTTCATCATCGCCACCAATAGCTAACAATCTCTCGATGCGTGAACCAAAGGCTCCCATTACATCATCATACAAATCCCAGGTTTTAACACCGAGTGCTTCACGTGCATAAAATTTCTTCCACGGTTCAGGTGTTTTGAATTTGGTAATGTCCAACAATCCCTCATCGACCATCGCCAAGGTAAACGTCATTTTGCGTTTCGATTTCTCAGAAACTTTTATGGTTACTTCTTGTCCGGGTTGTATTTCTTCTGGCATTGTGATGACGGGCTCAATATGCGTTGTCGGATCTTCAATACCGATTGGGATAACGCCATACAATCGAATAGGTAAATCGTTAATTGTTTGTGAATGCGGTTGTAGCAAACTGACATTGACAAAAATATTCGGTGTCATCTCTGCCGTTGCATCAATCGTGAAAGGTGTATCTCCTTTTTGTGTTTCAACCCAGAATGTATTCAGAATTTTACTTCCGTTTTCAATCGATACTAGTGCGCGACCTTGTCCACCGCTTGGAATGGTAAGTTTTATTTTCTCGCCAACATTATATTTTGTTTTATCAGAAGAGAACGTAAGCTTCGTTGCTCCGCCTTTATCCTGGCGACTGTATCGGCTGTAATATCCGGGCTGATCAATGTAAACTGTTTTACCTGTGCAATGTCCTGAAACAGGATCACACACGCGGATGTAGTAGGTTCCCCAATCGAGCGTGGGCACAGAGAATTTCCAACTTGCTTTTCCGTTCGGTGCATTTAAAGTTCCGGATGCAATCTCTTGTGCATTGTTGCCTTGAACATAGTTTGCAATATTATCCTGCGAACTATCCCACCACCAATACCGCTCCAGACGATACAAGCCAATTTGTGCTCCGCTTCGTGCAACCGGATTACCATCAACATCCAAAAACGCAACATCAATTCGATGCGTGCTATCCGTGTAGAGCATTCCACTATAGTCCTCTCCCTTCGGAGTTTTCAAACCTACATACGATTCATAAGGATAGTAAGGTAAACTGAATCGATCGATGCTGAAATTTCCACTCTCTTCAAAAACTTTTCCACGGAACACGGCTGTCATAAAGCCGGGGAAAGTAGCAGACGATTCTAATGTTGCATTGAAGGTTGCCTTACCTTCTGCATCCGTTGAACCTTCAAAGACAGTTTGGGTTTCTGCTGTGTAGTAACCCGATGGTTCTTCGAAAACATAGTCATCGTATTTGGTGAATGTTGTATTCGATTTTAAAAGTGTAACATCGAAAGCCGCTTTCAGATTTTTCCCAAACGCACCATGAAGCCACTTTACATCAAGATTTCCAGTAATAGTATTGCCTGTGATTTTCTCCGTACCGAAATCAAGAAGGATTTTTAATCGATTCGGTTTAACCGTTTCAATTTTTATTTGCTGTGTAAATTCAGTTCCCCCAACTTTTATGCGCGCCATCCAATTTCCGGTCGGAGCATCGGATGCTGTGTTCGTAGCAAAAAGATAGAAACCATTTTCGGAAACCGATTTAACCTGACGATTTGTAACAGTGCCTTGTGGATTCTGTAATTCAAAAACCACAGGATGTGATGACGGCAATACTTTGTTTTTGTCTTCGAGCATAAAACTCAAATACAACGAATCACCCGGTCTCCACACTCCGCGCTCGCCATAAATAAATCCTTTCAGGCCTTTGTTAATGTAATCTCCTGAAACATCAAACCCACTTAATGATAATGATTCACCATCTGTAAGACGCATGTAACCGCGCTGCGCTCCGTTCTTTGCAATGATAGCGAATGGAGTTTCTTTCGAGTTAAAAACAGCTTTGCCATCAGAAGAGGTAGTCATGGTACCCAAAAGTTGTTGTTGGAAATCATAAAACTCCAACGACACATTTGATATCGGTTGTGTTGTTTTTAAATCGGTGATGAACACAGTTGTTGTTCCATCATCTCCACGTTTAGAGGTAATGCCCAGATCAGACGCTAATACATTTTTCTTGATGGTTCGGGATGAAGAGCTGAAATAGGATGAGTTACATGGATTGTCGCGTTGCTCCCAGTCGTAGTCATCATCATAATAATATTCATCTTCATAATAATAATCGCCTTGATAACCTTGATTATCACTAAAGCTTTCTTCTTCAACTTCTGTTTGATTATCGCCTTCTTCACCTTCGCAGATGTAAGACGAATATTGTTTTTTAAATCCTATTGAAATCTGGTAGATCGCTCCAGGCTCGGTATTGATAAGGGTAGAAAGATCTAATGTATAGTGATTCCATTTTCCAAGATCAGTGATACCTGTATTGTCGAGTTGTACTTTCTTCTTCAATACAATTCTTCCAACACGATTCATATCGTAATTACCCTGGAGGTTATTGACTTGCAGGAATTGCAGAATGTTATTTTCAAAAATCTTCGTGATGGTTAAATCAACTGCTTTAAGATTTACCGCTTCGAATGGAAGAATCAATCCATCTGTGCTTGGCAAGATGTTACCCTTACCAACAAAGCGAACCAATGGTTTCATTTGTTCAAACGTAACCTCAGCAGTCAGAGACTCCTTCATCTTGTGATCACTGATATTTCGAACACCGGCTTCAATGCGCATGGTTTTCGAACCCGCCTGACGAACGGGAGGATATACCCAAATTTCATTATCGTGAATTTCAAAATCGAGTGTAAGGCTGCGGTCTTCTTCAATGGTGATGAGTCCACCCAATTCCTGTTTTTCTTTTAGAGGGTCAGAGAATTGCAGAACAACGTATTGATTTGGATTCTGAATTACTTTTGTGTTTACTACTTTGAAATCGCCAAGTGCAGGGATTTCAATTTCTTTTTCTTCTGATGTTTTGATCCCCAGACTACTGCCATCCACCGAAAGATTCACTTTACTTGCCGCTTCCTTTCTCGCCACATCTTCAACGGTGAACATGTGTTGCTTACCTTCCGGTGTGTGCGTCCACGTTACTTTCAAATCTTTCCCCTCCTGCTTGGCTTTCACCATGGTTTCAACGGCACCATCTTCCGCAAAATCAGCTGTGTTCAAAATACCTTCCACCCGTTGGCGGGTAAGCTCAGTCTTTATATAAGGCTTTATATTTTCAATGGACACTTCATAGTTCTGTGGCATTACCTGGAAGCTGTATTCAAATTTAGACAGCTCACTATTCACCTGCATCAACTTGCCAAGTTGAAAAGCCACCTCATAAATTTGCCCTGAAGCCAGGCGCGCTTCTGGCCGGAACTCCACGGTATTCTTATCAAGCCAAACTGTTTTACCTTTTATTGAAGGGCTAAAGTCAAAAAGCTTAACCGAAGTTTCCTGCCCGATGGAAGAAGAATCGACAGCATCCTTCGCCAGGATGATGCGGATGGTCGAACCGGATGAGACGACACCAGCCGTGTATGAAGTAATGTATTCACCAAAGGCCGGGTTGATGTAAGTAGGCGAAGGCTTTTTGTTGGCACTGCTCGTGAAATAAAAAACACCAATGGCAATAACAGCAACCGCCACAACACCGATGGCGATTTTTTTCCAGGGAAGGTTTTGCATAATTGTAGGTTGTAAGGAAGAGGTTAATCGAAGATAATAAACAAAGATAGAGGAAGTCAGAATCTCCTAAAGGGCTGAACGGAAATTAATAATTTGTATTGTAGCTTATAGAAAGGAAAGTTTTACGGATTCGCTTTCGCTCTTCTCATCCTGATCTCGCGCCAGGTCGTTAAGACAATGCCTTCATCCTGAAGAAACTTTTTGAATGCCGGATCTTGCATAGCGAGCAAATCGCCTTTGCGGATGATGCCGGAATTAGAAATATGTTTAAACACTGCAGTGGGTGCAGTACAATGCATGATGACCATCGTTAAACCCGGTTTAAGTTCCCGAATCGTTTTAATGTATTGCGATGTTGAAAATTTCTGCAAGTCAGCATCGCTGATATTCTTATCTGTAGGATAGGTCCAATCATAACTTACGTTATGAAGGTCATCCAGTACGGGCAATCCTGAACTCCAGATCATCTGACCCGCTTGCGCCAACTGACTCAAAAACTCCGGTGAGGCTTGCATCTGTTTACCAATCATAGAGTTGTGCCCACCCGGAAACATTACCGGAATTTTATTCTCAACACCTACTTTAATGTAGCGCTGTAAAAAATCAGGAGAGGCGAACAAGGTACCCATGTGTGAATCCATATGGGTTGGCTCGAAGCCCATGGTTCGGGCACGTTCAAGCTGCGAACGAATTTCTATTTCAACTTCATCAGCTTTAGCATTCTTTACCACATCTTCAACCGATGGCCAGAATGCTCCTTCATTATCCACAAGTCCTGGCGTTGCTTTCTTTCCAGACAAAGGTGACCATCGATAGTCGTCCCATTCGGAAGTTAACGTGAGATGAAGACCGGCATCTACATTAGGATGCTCCTTTAAATAATGAACGAATCCCGGAACCCAAGGACATGGCATCATCACACTCACGGAATTGGCAACGCCTTTTTCCATTGCATTAATAACACCCTGGTTTGAATCAAACGACATGCCTCCATCATCAACATGCAGAATCAATACCTTCGCTCCTTTCGGGAAGCCTAACTTCTCTGCATACGTCTGTTGAGCATTCGTTGGTTTAGTGGGTTGAGCCTGCGATGGAGTATAGAGAGATAAAAAAATTACGCAGGCGAATAGAATTCTTGTGGCGTTCATATTGAAAGAAGTAAAAGATTGGATGAGCAATTTAAGAGAAGTAAATGGATTAGGTAAATCGCTTTTGTATTCTGAATAAAGTGATCAGTTTTAAAATCAGCAGAATTATTACCCAGGCGAACAAAAATGATAAAATCAAAAGCCCATCGGATGACTTGGATATATAGGATTGAATGCATAGAATTGGAGGCTGACAACGAGTAATGCCTGTGTTTTTCGGGAAAGTGTTTACTGGTACTAAATGGCAGATAGGCGCAATACAGTTGCGTATACCTACGGAAAACTAGGGTAAAACGGCAATAGAGTTGCGTATATCCTAATGTTAGCGGCAATTAATTTTTAGAAAGATGAGACTACTGATATTATTGACAATAATTTCAACTTGGACTTACGGACAATCACGGTTGACAATAAATAATCCGGCTCCACGACAAGGAGACGAAATTGATATTAGCATAACCCTTACTGACAACGAAGAAGGAGTTGGAAAAGGAAATTTAAAACTAACTCAAGAACTGACAGAGACTGGACTCGTGACTCTAGGGCCTTTCAAATTTACTATTGGTGACAAGACGTACGAGACAGATATTTTAACAGTGACAGTTTCGCCAAAAATTCCAAACGATATTAAAGACGGACTTTGGATTCGACTTGTGGATTTCAATGGAGAAAAGTATCTAATTATAGAGCAGAGAATCTCAAACCAATGGAAAAGAGAAAAGAAAAATGACAATGAAGTAACAATGACTCATGGGGACGGAGTTAAATATGCTGAGTTTAGGAAAGAGGTTTTAGAAGACAACGGCTTAGACATTTTGACAAGTAGTTCATCAACAAAAAGTCAGTTACTTGACAAAAATGATACCTTCGGAAACGGCACTGTGAGTTACAAAATTGAAACGTTCAAATTCGAGAAGACTGACAAATTCACCAAAAAGTTAAGAATTGACAAAAGGTCATTCGACAATTTCCCCGACAATATAAAAGTTGACGAAATCTGGATTGAGTAGAAAATTAACAGCCGCTAACAAAGTGCATAATCAATGGCGGGGTTCAGTGTAAATTTGTAGTTTAGTTTTTCAAATAACGTTTGGGTTCGTGGGACAGTGACGCGCTTTGAACTCCCACCACTGCTTATGCACAAACGTTAACAGCAAACCAAAAAGAAGAATTGAATACTGTAAACTAAAAAAATCATAATGATAATCTCAAAATCTTTAGTCTTAACAATCTTTGTTTGCTTGAATTTATTGGCAAATACTAATTCGACAGCGCAGAATACTAAATCCAAAACGTCAAAAAGTAAGGAAGCAAAATCTCCCATTGCATCTTACGAAAGATACATTGATGATAATAATGAAGAACATCTGAAAGAATTTATAGAACTCGTTTCAATACCAAGTATATCGTCTATATCAAGTCACAAAGAAGATGTGGCCAAAGCCGCCAACTGGATAGTGAACAAACTTAAATCCATAGGTATCCCTACAGCTCAGGTAATACCTACTGACGGGCAGCCAATAGTATTTGGCAGTTGGGATAAAGCACCTGGCAAACCTACCGTACTTATATACGCACATTACGATGTGCAACCGGTTAAAGAATCGGAGTGGGTGATACCACCTTTTTCTCCGGTGATTCGCGATGGTAAAATATTTGGTCGTGGAGCAAGTGATGATAAGAGTGGAGTATTGATAAGTATTTGGGCAGTGGAAGCCATGCTGAAATCAGATGGTAAGCTTCCTGTTAACGTGAAATTTGTTTTTGAAGGAGAGGAAGAAAGCGGCAGTCCGAATTTCAAGCATTTTATAGAAACGAACAAAGAACTGGTAAAAGCCGACTTTGCCGTAAATGCAGATGGTGGTCAGTATGATGAAAACACACCGGAAATATTAATGAGTTTAAGAGGTACAGCAGTGATGGAGTTTAGTATAAAGACTGCTGATCTTGATGGCCATTCAGGACAGTTTGGTGGAAAGACACCAAATTCAGCAGTGATTATGTCTCAAATTATTTCTTCTTTTTATACCAAAGAGGGCAATGTAGCTGTGGAGGGTTTTTATGATAAAGTAATACCGGCCACCGTTCAGGAAAAGGAAATGATGAATAAAATACCCTACAATAAAGCTGATGATATGAAAATATTAGGCACCACAGTAGAAGTTGGTGATACAACCTATTCATCATTAGAGCGCATTTGGTTTCGGCCAACACTGGAAATAATTGGAATGCAAAGCGGTTATACAGCACCGGAAGGGCATTCGAATATAATACCCGGTAATGCAATGGCAAGGATTACTTGCAGGTTGGTAAACAACCAAAATCCAGGTGAAATTCAGGAGTTGCTCATAAAGCACATTAACAAGAACTTACCTGCAGGAGCTACAGTAACCTATAAATTTACAAGAGGAAAAGGTGGTGCAAGCCCCATGAAGTTTCCTTCCGATACCAAGGAATACAAATATGTGGCTGATGTACTAAAAAATATTTATGGTAAACCTCCTGTTCAAATGGGCACCGGAGGTAGTATCGGCTCGCTGATTTCTATAAAAGAGATACTTGGTATCTACTGCTACTCTCTGGGTATGGAATTGCCCGATGAAAAATGGCATGCTTCTAATGAATTTTTCAGGTTGTCTAGTATTCGTAAAGGACAATTAATTTATTGTCACTACTTGCAACACGTAGCTGACGAAGAAAGTAAATTAATAAAGTAGAAGGAGCTATAGGCAATGGAGTGCTTATGACATAAAACAAAATGTAAAATCATAACAGGCATTCTATTGTAATGCGGCATGACATAGACTCGTGTACTGTTAGAAAGTTTTGGAAAGTGAGAATAGATAACGGCTAACGTTTATGTCTAAACAGGGAATTGGTATATCTGAATTTTAAAACAATAATACTAATGCCCAGTGACTGCCAATATGTAATCTTTAAGACTAAAAATGCATACAAAAAAGAAAAATCAAAATTTCCTGAATCATACTCATTATGTACCATTATATCATTACTTGACATTTACAGCGATGGCCGTTTTGATTGTTGGAGCAACCTATAACTTACTTACAGGGAAACAAGAAAATTTCCTTATTAACTTCCTGTTCCTATTGTTAGTATTAACGGTAATCAGTGTTTCATTTCACAATAGATCTTTTGCTTTGAAAGTACAGGACAGAGCAATAAGAGCAGAAGAAAATTTGAGATATTATGTATTGACAGGTAAACGGCTTGATCAGAGTATTTCGATTTACCAATTGATTGCACTGCGATTTGCCGATGACGATGAATTTGTTAAGCTAGTTGAAGAAACCATAAAGGGGAATTTAACTCCGCTCCAAATTAAAAAAAGAATTATGAATTGGCGGCCGGACTATTACAGAGCATAAAGCAACTACCCGAACAGCTAACAATGCTTATACCAGCTTGGGATGAGGTGTAGGTTTGAAGTTTTGTTTTCTTAATTTCGTTTAGCAACGTGGGACAGTGACGCGCTTCGAAAATCCAAGCCGACATAAACCCAAACATCAGCCACAATTTGAAAAACAATATGATGAAATATTTAACATTCGGAATATCTATATCAGTAATATCATGGATAATCGGAATGATATTGAATAGTATTCTCGTGAAAACTGAATACTACAAAAGAATATCGAACCTCAATTTTATTGAGAGTAAAACCCTGAATAAAAATATTGGGATTGAATACTTTAAATGGGTTGTAAAAAATACCTTTTTCAAATTCTTTAATCAGAAAATAAAGTTAGAAAACAAAAAAACAGAATTGACTGAAGTGCGAAGAGAAATGACCATTGCTGAAATAAGTCATTTAATCGGATTTATTTTCGTGGCTTTTGTTGTTATCTATAAGAGTATTTCTCACAACTATTTATTTGGACTGACCATAATGGCGGTAAATATTTTAATGAATTTATATCCTTCACTATTACAGCAGGAAAATAAAAGACGAATTGACAAGCTGATTAAAAGACAAGTAGAAACAGTGGCTATATAAAAAAGACGATATATTGCCAGATTCAAAGTTCCTGACTCAGATCAAAGTTTGTGCTTAACAGAAAGTTCCGTGGCTCAAAGTTGCCTACTTTTATATACTAATTGTTCAATCATAAAAACAGATCCATAAACTAAATTTAAATGGAGCATGAAATAATTGAGTATTTGAAAAAGTATTTACCGATCAGTGAGGATATAAAAAAAATAATTCTTGAGAATAGTATTTTTAGAAAAATAAAGAAGGGAACTATTTTATTAAAGGAGGCAGAGATCTCTAATGAATGCTATTTTATTTTAAAAGGATGCATGAAACGATATTACATAGTAGATGGAGATGAAAAAATTACCGGATTCTTTACAGAAGGCCAGGTGGTGATACCTGCCAGTTACACGGACAGACTTCCTTCTAAATATTACCTTTCCTGTTTGGAAAACACTTTTGCATCCTTCGGAAGTCCGGAAACTGAAAATGATTTATATAAAAAATACCCTCAGCTGGAATCGGTCACAAGGGTATTAGGAGAAAAGCTAATGGTGAGTATGAGTAATGAGTTCGATGACTGGGTAAGTTCCAATCCCGAAGATCGATATTTGCAATTAATGAAAAAGAGACCCGAATTAATTCAACGCATTCCGCAATATCAACTTGCAAACTACCTGGGGATAAAACCACAATCGTTAAGCCGAATTCGGAAAAGACTGGCGAAGAGTAAATCATAACATTAGCAATGAATCCTCAACCCTTTTGAATTGCCTTTGTAAATTTATTTTACAGCTTTTTAAAAATTGACACCGATATATAAATTAGGTTCAAACAGGAAGTAATTATTATTCCATTTGCGATCTTGCTCGGCAAAACCATTTGGGCTTTGGGTATTGACTGGCCAGTAATTACAATGAATCTGTGGCTGAATATAAAATCTATTTTTGAATAGCGGTATATAATAGCCCACATGAAAAGAAGTATAAAACCGAAAACCGTTATCTATTTTTTGATTATTTATATCCAGATATTTTTTCCATAACGGCACCAATTCTATTGATGCATATAAACCTTTCCACAAAAATCGCTGATACGTAATCCCTATTCCGGATTCTCTTAGCTCTCCCGAATAATTTTCACTTTTGTTCATTAAATAGGGTCCCCAGGGAATGCCCAATGGTGCAACGAGTTTCCAGGTAACCGCTTTAATTCCAATGATATCTTTCGGAGTAATTCTATATCCAAAATGTAGTTCATAAAGTGTTGACGCGTTGGAGTCAAAGTTGGTGAATGAGAGGTATGGACTGCATATGGTGTATCTAAAGCGGGAAGTTGAATCCTTCTTTGAGTTTGTTTTTTGACTAAAAGCTTCAATAGAAAGCAATACAATGACAATTGTTGTAAAAATGAGTTTCTTCATTTGCGAAATGAGTTAAATGTTTTTACAAAGCTAAATCCGGGAATACTTGAAAGTCGTGCACTTAGGTTAACAAATGATGCTAAAAGCAATGGCGTGAGTCTTGGTGACAAAGAGGCTTTTTATACCTAATTTAAATTTGTAACGTAGACAATGACGCGGTTATAAACACACCACTTCTTTATACACATGTGTTAGCGGGAAGCAACACATCACTCTAACAGACTTTGGAATGAGAAATTTAAATGTAACACGTATGACTAATAACTCCCATGTTGAAATTCGTGACCCAAAACTTCCCAACGACATTGATTCTATCAGGCGATTATGGATCGATTACCTAACTTGGGGAAACGACAACATGCAACGGCATTATGGTGTGCATCCTCATAATCCGAATGAACAGGTTGAACAGGATATTAAAACGATTGACAAATTTCTACCACCCAACGGTCGTCTTATGCTTGCCTTTGTTGACAATAATGTCTGCGGAGTTGGATGTCTGAAAGTTATTAACAAAGAAATAGGTGAAGTTAAACGAATGTATGTAGACCCATCATTCAGAAAGGTTGGAGCAGGACGTGCCATACTTCAATCCATAATACAGGCTGCAAAAGTAAAGGGTTACAAGAAAGTACGATTGGATAGTCCCAAGTTTATGGAAGCCGCTCATTCACTTTACCGAAGTGTTGGCTTTAAAGACATTCCCGTTTATGCAGAGGTTGAAATTCCGGAAGAGTTTAGGCAGTATCTATTTTTTATGGAATTGGATATATCGTATTAATTACCCAATCTCAATCACCACATCATCCGTAAGCGGATGACCAACGCAGGTTAATACATATCCTTCGGCACGCTCTGATGCCGACAATCCCTCCTCTTCATCCAGTTTCACTTTTCCGGAAAGACATTTCCCACGGCAAGCCGTACACAAACCACTCTGACAACTGTAGGGTAAATCGATACCTTGATCCAAAGCTGTTTCTAAAATCGCACGATTGGGTTGTACCACTACTTTATATTCCTGACCATCATAACGAATGGTTACTTCGCGCGCTTTGTTTTCACTTGAAGCTGCCTCCGGTTCTTTCTTCGCATCTTTATTAATGGTGCCTTGAACAAAACTCTCTTTGAAAATTTTTGCTTTCGGAATTTTTCTAGCTTCCAACAAGGTATCCACATTCTTCATCATCCCTTCAGGGCCACACATGAGGTATGTCGTTTTATCGATGCCCCAATCCGGAATGCGTTCGAAAAGTTTGGCAAGCATATCATGACTTAACAAGCCGGAGTAGCCTTGCCAGTTCATCGGTGCGTTATCTAAAATATGAATGACGTGAAAGCGACCTTCGTCTGCTGTCTGCAATTCATCAAATGCCTTTTTGAAAATGATACTATCGATATCCCGGTTACAATATATAAGAGAGCAGATACTATCGGGTTCCTGATCAAGCGTACTTTTAATAAGAGACATCATCGGAGTAATACCCGAACCTCCTGCAAACATGATGAGGTGACGCTTCTGATCTTTTTTGTATTCGGTGGTGAATTGTCCCATCGGTTCCATCACCTTCACTATATCACCTACCTTTAAATGATCGGGCAACCAGTTGGACATTAAACCATCATCAACTCGTTTAATCGTCACGACTAAATCCTGATCAACAAAAGGAGAACTGCAAAGTGAATAGGCTCGTCTCACTTCTTTACCCTGAACAGGTGCAATGAGCGTTAAGAATTGTCCTGATTTATAACTAATCTTTTTATCCGCAGGCTGTTCGAATGCGATAGAAATAGCATCCTTCGTTTCGTGGATGATATTCTTAACCTTCAGATCGAAATAATGAGGGCCATTGTGATGTACCTCTTCTTTCTTTTCTGGTTTATCTGATTTTTTGAAGAAACTGAATGCCATGGTTGCAAAAGTAAATAATAATACGATTTACAAATTAGTTACAAGAGGTATCTCTAAAATCGCCTTTTTATTGACTTCATCTTTTACGCTCTCCCTAAAAAGAAGAGGAAGGATGTTTTTAGAGCTACCTAGAGATTTAACCAATAGGTAATTTTTAAAACCAATGCCCGGTTTTTCACATGAAGTGCTTCCGGGAAATAGTTTTCAGTGTATACAACAAAGAAATCGGATGCTGGTTTAAATCGCCACTGAAATCGTGCATTTAAATTAACATTGTCGTCTCTGTTGGAATACTGCACAAAAGTAGTGAGGAATACTTTATCGGTAAACGTTAAATCTAACCGCGGACTAATCAGAATAAATTTTGCAGACCCATATTCCTGAGGTAACCTGATATCATTATAATCAACCTGAACCGAAAAACTGCCATAGGGCTGATAGCGATAACTTAATGCGCCACCAACATTAAACAAAGTGCCATTATAAAATCCTCCATAACTTCCCTGTCCGCTAACATTAAATACCTTTCTGGAATCAGATTGAAAATTCAGATTGATTTGATTAAAGCTAAAAGACTGACCTGCCAACAAGGTAGAATCTCCTTCCGGATCAATCGGGTTAAAATCTTCTGGTAATTTCTGGAAGTTGTACTGGCCTCCTATACCAATGCTGGCGGTATTCAAAAAATTAATATTGTAATTCAAATTTACATTCCGATCCGTTACGGTTCCATCGGGTGTCATTACATAATTGATCTGTGCCTGAGGTCCCATCGTAGCAATGGTTTTATTTTTCGGATAAAATTTCCCCTCCATAAAAGCGAATCCGGCATACAGGCCAGGATAAACACTTAGCCCCGGAACAAATCCGGACTCAGCATTAAAATTCTTTCCAATACTTTGTTCGCCAGCTCCTATACTAAAATTCCGGACGTTGTAACTCAAGAAAACACCGTGCGAAAAATTTTTATCCTCACTAAAAGCATCAGCCGATCGATGATAATACATATCCCCCGACCATCTATTACTTTTTGAAACCAAATTAAAGTCAACGCCATACAGACGACTATAGGTATTCAATGCATTTTGCGTTTTCCCATTTTGACTTACCTCGCGAATCAAACTCTCGTGATAAAATTTTGTAGAATCATATGTTCCTAAACCAATGGATTGTTTATTCACAAACACAAAACCAATATTGGATCGCGAAAATATCTGGCGTTGTACCACTGCTACAGAATAATTTTGATCAGGTAAACCTAAAGACTTCTTCGCTTTAGTCTGCATGTTCATGATACCGATGCGCCAATTCTTTCCAAGCTTTCCACTGATACGGGCTCCATATAGAATCTGTACTTTCTGTATATTATCAGAAGAGTCTCGCGCCAATCCTATTCTTCTTGAGAAGAAGGGTCGTGAATCCGGGTAGCCGGGTTGTGCAAACAGATCACTGTTCTCCAAAAAGAATTGCCTTCGCTCTGGAAACCCAAATTCAAAACGGGTGAGGTTAATCACCTGGCGATCAACTTCAACATTTGAAAAGTCGGGATTAACGGTAAGGTCAAGATTAACAGAAGGTGTTAACCCAACTTTCGCATCGAAGCCAACATTAAAATGAGTCTCTGTTGATTCTTTATTTTCAATGTCTTTATTGGAAGAACCAGATACATACGGGATCAAAGAAATGTTACTCTTATGATGTGGCGGAAGCTCTTCCCAAACTAATTTCCCTGCATAACTAAAGGACGCTGGTATAAATTGTATCGGTGTGGCAATCCAACTGCTGATTTGATTTCGCTTTACATCATTTCTTAAAAATGTAATATTCCAATCGCTGAGATTATAGCGAATGCTCTTAAATGGAATGGCGATTTCCGCTACCCAACGATCTTCTAATCGCTTTACTTTTGAATACCATTTATTGTCCCAGTTGCTATTGAAGCTATCGTCATTGGTGCCACCGTTGGACATGGTGCCTTCCGATTGTACCCCCATTGGGGTGATGGTGAAAAAAAATCCGTTGGTGAAATCATTAAACGGATCCATGTAAATCCCGATGTTATCATTCAGGCCCCAGTCAATGTCTCTTCGTAAAGACTGGACGATGTCGGGATTGCTGTCATCATAACAGACAATGCCTATATAAAAATTATGCTCATCAAAAGTCAGCCTTACTTCTGACTGAAAGGTAGGAGGCAAGGAGTCAACCGGGTAATTCAAAAAGAAATCTTTGGCCACACTGGCCGCTTGCCAATCCGATTCATTCAATTCGCCATCAAGTTTTATGGCATCCTTGGCTTTACGAATATTGAGCTCTTTCCCCGGTTTATTCTGGGAATAACTAGAGAACGACAATAGAATAAGGCCTAAGGGTAAAAATATTCGGGTAAAAATTCTCATAAAGTGCGCAAAACTAGAAAAAAGAGGCTGACATCATTTTCCACTCATGTAAAGGATTAATGGGTTAAAGAACGACTCCGGTTTTGGCCAATCCACTATTGCAGTTAATTTTGAACCTTAATATATAAACGTGCAACTTACCCCGCTCACCGCCATATCGCCTGTTGATGGCCGATACTTCTCAGTCGTAAAACCGCTCGCTCCCTATTTCTCTGAATACGGCCTGATGCGCTATAGGGTTCAGGTGGAGATTGAATACCTCATCTCACTTTCCGGTGCCATTACAGAACTAGAGGATTTTCCGGTTCACCAACTGAATGACATTCGTAAGATTTATAAGAATTTCACTGAAGCCCATGCTGGTGAAATTAAAGAGATCGAAAAAATCACTAACCACGACATGAAAGCCGTGGAGTATTATATCAAGAAACAGTTTGAGTTCTTAAAGCTCAACGACTTCAAAGAGTTTGTTCACTTTGGCCTTACTTCACAAGACATTAACAACACTGCTATTCCTTTATTATTGAAGGAATTTATGGAGCGTGAATACTATTCCTTATTTGATCTGGTGCTGAATAAATTAAATGCACTGTCAAAAGACTGGAAAGATGTACCGATGCTTGCCTTTACCCATGGACAACCTGCATCACCAACACGATTAGGTAAGGAGTTGATGGTTTTTGCTTCGCGTCTGGACAAACAGATGATACAACTTAAAACCATTCCACACTCAGCAAAGTTTGGTGGTGCAACCGGGAATTTCAACGCTCACCATGTTGCTTATCCTTCTATCGACTGGAATAAATTTGGCGATGAGTTTTGTAAACATCTTGGCTTGTCAAGAAGTTTTCCAACAACGCAAATCGAACATTACGACAACATGGCCGCGTTGTTTGATAATTTAAAACGCATCAACACCATTCTCATCGACTTTAGCCGCGACATGTGGCAATATATTTCGATGGGTTATTTCAAACAAAAAATTAAAGAAGGTGAAGTAGGATCATCGGCCATGCCACACAAAGTGAACCCGATTGATTTTGAAAATGCAGAAGGCAATTTAGGTTTTGCCAATGCCATCTTTGAACATCTTTCAGCAAAGCTTCCCATCTCAAGATTGCAACGCGATCTCACCGACTCAACTGTGCTTCGAAATATCGGTATTCCATTAGCGCATACTTACATTGCTTTTCAATCGCTGTTGAAAGGTATTAGCAAATTGGAGTTAGATCAAAATAAGATCAACGAAGATTTGAACAACAACTGGGCCGTTGTTGCCGAAGCAATTCAAACCATCTTAAGAAAAGAAGGATATCCAAATCCATACGAAGCGTTAAAAGATCTGACGCGTAAAAACGAAAAGATCACAGAAGCGAGCATCACTGCCTTTATTGATGGCCTAAAGGTAAGTGACAAAGTCAAAATTAGATTGAGAGAGATTACTCCTTTCAATTACACAGGTGTATAAAAATATTACCCAATCTATTTAAATAAAGGGAGGCACTGTAGATACAATGCCTCTCTATATTTAAGGGATGATTTAGTTCGTTATAGCTTCCTTCTTACGAAGTTGTTTGTCTAACACAAAAGTTCCAAATGGAATAAACGAAGCAGCGAAAGCTCCAAGTGAAAAAAGAAAGGACCATCGTTGTGTAAAATGGATCACGGCCAATACTACTACATAGAGTATAAACAATCCACCGTGAATTGATCCTACTATCCTGACCACCTCCGGCATGCCCATGAAATACTTCATAGGCATGGCTATAAATAATAGAGTGAGCAATGAAATACCTTCTGCTAAACTTATCATTCTAAAAACTCTGACTTGATTCATAATCTAATGGTTATAAGCCTCATCCCCAGCCCTTCTCGGAGGAGACGGGAGCAAGAGCAAGTCCCTCTCTTCCGGAGAGGGATTTAGGGTGAGGCTTGTTCAATCTCAAAAGTAAAGATTAACGATCACTTTGCACGGAAACCGGAACAGCGGAAACGTTTTCTTTCTCAACTTTATTTTTTTTCCTTCTCCCCCACCAAATATAAAATCCGGTAACCGGCAATGACGCTGCAATTAAGCTGGCAAAGAATGCAAGAATCTTTCCTGGTAAACCAATGATCGCTCCTGTATGAATATCATAATTCATTCGAAGCAGGTTATCAGCAGCCTTTGCTTCTTCGGATCGGCCATAGATATGATTCACAGGAAGTTCTTTCAATGTATATTGATCGAAGTATCGATAATCGGTTTGCCAATACGTTTTATCATCTGGATTAACGGTTACTAAAATAGGTGCGCTAGCCGTTTCCGGAACATGTACTTCCATCACTTCGGCTGTTGGGTTTTCTGCTCTCAGCTTATAGTATAATTTATCACCTCCAGAAATATCTGCTCGTGCAATCATTTGAGTTGTGTCAGAAGTGGGTTCGATGTACATCAATTCTTTCTCTCCTCCAGCCACTGCATACACTCCTTTCGCGAACCATTGAAATCCAAAGACCATGCCCGTTGCCGCCAGAATGATGGCAATCCATGTGATGTAAAAACCAAGCACGTTATGTAAGTCGTAATTCTTTCTCCGCCAACGAGCACTCCATTTAATTTTAAAGCGCTGCTTGGTAGCTTTTTTATTTTTCGGCCACCATAGAATTAAGCCGCTGATCAGCATTATTAAAAAAATGAGCGTTGCGCTTGTAGCAATAAGCTGTCCTGGTTCAGGAGGCAGCCACAAATAAAAATGTCCCATCAACACGATGCGAAAGAAATCGGCATTCTCATCTTTTACTTTCAATACCTCTCCGCTGTACGGATTAAGATAAACGAGATAAAAATACTCCGGATCAAAATCATAAAAAATAACCTGCGCAGCATTTCCGGGCTTTGCATATAACACCGCATGAATTTTCTTTCCAGGCAATTCCTTCTCTGCGATCGCTCTTAGCTGCGATGGAGGAAGTACAGCCTTCTCTTCATACTCAACAAACCGATACGGCTGTATCAGGTTTTGAATTTCAGATTGAAAAGCATAGATACATCCGGTGATGGAGATTATAAAAACCACTAGCCCGGACGAAAGCCCGAGCCAGAGGTGAATAGTACCAACGATTTTTTTTATTGTCATCAATAATTAAAACTTATAACTTATACTAAGTCTTGCATTTCTTGGAGCTTCTGTCTGGTAGCTGTAAACAGGTACTGAAAAATAATTAGACGCATACGATCCACTGTACAGATATGCATCAAGTACATTAAATACGTTAACCGCTATCTTCAAATTATCTTGTTCCCAGAATATGCCACCATCGAGTTTGAAATAGTTATCCATCTCATTGGCCGGATCGGGTGACTCTTCCCAATAGGTAGCTCTATCCAGCAGACAGGTGTACCCAGCAGAGAACCCAATACCCTTAAACGCACCGTCTTGTATTTTATAAGTAAGCCAGGCATTCATAGTATGTTTTGCAAAACCTGGTACGATGGCTCCATCCTCTATCTTCGATCCATCTGCGGCCTTCACTATTCTTGAATCGGTATAGGCATAGTTAGCAATTAAATTAAGTCCCCGAGTGATGGTTCCGCGAAGATCAAACTCAATGCCTTGCGCTCTTTTCTGGCCAAGGTCCACACTTGTATTCGGGTTCTGAGGATCAGGATCAGCAGCAAGCTCATTATTTTTAAGAATACGATATATAGATAACGTTGTGTTCCATCCACCAAACCAATCCTTCTTAACACCTACTTCCAAATTATTGCCTGTGATAGGTTGCACTTTCTCTCCATTCGTCAGTGTACCAGTCTGCGGAATAAACGCCTGATCATACAAACCATAAACTGAAAGTTGTTTGTTTATTGATACACTTAATCCTACTCGTGGAGTAAAGTGTTTAGCCTTGTCTGGCGCCCCACCCCAAGCTGATTGACTTAAGTCCGTGTACCGACCAGCAATTGTAAGTCTGATTTTACCATCAAGGAAACCTAACTCATCCTGAACATAAAGACCGGTGTATCGCTGATCTTGAAGTCCTCCAACAGCTTGCGCACGCTCCTCAAGTGGTGTTACACGATCAAACTGAGGATATCCATTAACGGGTGCTCCATAATTTGGATCGGATGGATTGAATTCAGCGCCAATCGAATCAAGATTATGTGACTGCCCCCAATCGGCCATGTATGCTTTACGCGCCATATCTAAACCTGCCAATATTCTATGACGTATTGGTCCTGTTTTTACTTCTCCATTTAAAAATACCTGTGCCATTGTCATATTACTTTTAGCATCCCAAATGCCAATGTTACGGATCATGGTTCCATCTGCATTTACAGCCGATGGCCACATCGATGTTCCAATCTGAGTGTAGATGTACTTGGCAACTTGTGCTGTAATCTTCCAGTCTTTGTTCAAATCATGTTGCATGTTTAAATACATACTATGATCATTGATTGTAGTACCTGGTGTGCCGGCAGGTAGAGCAGTAAAATCAACATCAAATTCTTTAAAATGTTCAGTCGAGAAAACATAAAACGATCCTACGTTGCTCATATTGGCGCGCTGATAATTGTATTCCAGAGTGAGCTTTGTTTTATCATCCAGCTGATACGAGATAACCGGAGCGATTACATATCGATCGTTGTATTCATTCGCACGATGTGAATTTTTATTTTGTGCTGAAAGATTCAGCCTGTATAACAATTTACCATCGCTGGTTAGTTTTCCATCCAGATCAAGGGCTGCTCTAACTAAGCCGTAACTACCGGTTGTGAATGAAGCCTCACCTTTGTTTAAACCCGTAGGTTTTTTTGTAACCACATTATACAATCCTGAAGGATCACCATTGGACAACATAAATCCAGCAGGACCTTTTACAAATTCGACATGATCTACAAAACTCATATCCTCTGTTAATGGGCCCCAGTATGAATTCACAACATTAAACCCATTTCGGAAAGCCTGAATTTGTGAACCTCGTGCACTAATGTTAGCATACAGATCACCCCAGTGCTCTGCACGGACAACACCGCTTACGTTGCGGATCAAACCATCGCTCATACTAATGATTTGTTGATCCCTCAAAGCAGTACCGGTAACCACCTGAATATTTTGGGGAGTCTCCAATAAGGAAGACTGAAGGCGAAGACTGGCTGAAGTAGCATCTACTTTATATCCTTCACGCTCACCACTGATTACAATCTCATCTAACTGAGCAGAAGTTTCATTAAGCGAAAACTCAACTGTCGTTACTTCACCACTGCGCACCTCAACGGTTTTCTCAAGCGGATCAAAGCCAACGAAGCTGGCGATGAGCAAATGACTTCCTACGGATATTTTTTTGATTTCAAATTTTCCATCGATATCACTGGTTGTGCCCTTACCTGTTCCTTTAACAGAGATCGTTACATACTCAGCAGGCTTGCCATCCGATGTTGTAACAGTTCCTTGAATAGTACCTACCTGTGCCCATGCCGTGACGGAGATGAGTAAGACTGCAATGCTAAATGCGATTCGTAATTTTATATTCATGATACTACTTTGTTTAATTGAATTTGCACAAAAGTAGAATCAGAGGCTAACTACGTCAATCGCTTAGACGTGTCATTTTTGGATACCCTGATGGAGTGAATGAAATTTGGAATTGGATACCCTTTGGAGGGTATCCCATAGAATGAGGATATAGGTTATTATGTATATTCGTGATATACAAGTAATGCTACCGGTCCTCAGACATTGACATTTCATTATTATGACCTTACAACGGTTGACTTATGACCTATAATATTCAAGACACCTTTAACCTTCTAGTATTTGCAGTAGAGACAAAATCTGCAACTGAACTTGTCGACAATTGTTTAGAATTAGGTATGACCCAAAAAGAGTTTTTGGACTTATCATCGATAGCCTCCAATTTTCCTGATTTTGATAATGGTTATACTTTCCATTTCAATATAGGTGATGACGAATTTACTGTATTAGAAATTTTCGAGAAAGACGAAAAAATTTTACAAGCTGGTATTCAGGTTATCTACAAACCGGCTATTTTCTTTCGCGACATTACGAAGCATCTAAAAAAAGCAGTTGCCTTTCTGGGTGAGTACTATGGCGATAGTCATCCTATGGAATTCGGTAACGTAAAGACTATTTACTATCAAGATTTACGTACTGTTTGCTATATTTCCACCTCAAAAGCAAACGGTAAAGATATTTTGAATCTGAGAGTTGGAAATACAAAATTTTGGGCAAAGCAATAGTAATCCAGAAAGTGGATTGGTAAAGTCAATCTTTCCCTGATACGCAGTTGGAACTTCAAAGATTGACAATAAATTTTTGTATCGGACAGTGGTTCTCTCAATACAAAAGAACTCAAAGCAAAATACAACAAGAATATTACCTACACCGCCACCGAAACCCTCTCAAAACTTTCCTTCTTAATTTTCTTCTTTCTCCCCAACCAAATACAAACTCCAGTTACCGGTAACGAAGCGGAAATCAAACTGGCAACAAAAGCTAAAATCTTTCCAGTCAAACCCATGATAGCGCCAGTATGAATATCATAGTTCATGGCTTTCAGTTTTTCACCTGCATTCTTCTCGTCAAAATTTGTGGTATTCAATAACTTTCCGGTAAACTGATCAAAGTTAAAACGAAGTGTGGTGTACCGGATATGAATACCACTGCGTGCCGATGCATTGATAACACCTTTTGATTTTTCCGGGAAACTGATGGTGAAGGTGTGGGCATCCTTATTCTGATCTTTCAAATAGGAAAGAATTTGATCGATCGGTAAAATAGAACCTGCTTGTGTTGTATCAGAGTCTAAAGGTTTTACTTTTTCTGTTTTCACTCCTCCATTGGCCACCCACTGCACACTATCATTGAACCAATCAAAAGCCCAGGTCAATCCAGTGAGTGCAATAATTAATACGATCCATGAACTGTAGAAACCAAGAATGCTATGTACATCATAATTTTTCCGCTTCCATTGTGTTGTGTTTTTCCACTTGAATGAAAGGCGTTTCTTCAGCGCTTTCATATTTTTAGGCCACCAGAGTACGATACCTGTTATCAGCATCACTACAAAAATGATCACCGATGAACCCACTACAACCTGACCAATTTCTTTTTTTAATAACAGATTACGATGAAGTCTTAATACAAGTGTGAAGAATTCATACTTTGAATTTTCATTTTTAACAATTTCACCGGTGTAAGGATTAACATACACTTTACGATGATACACGATTTCTCCGAAATACGTCTTTGCCTTGTTATCCCGAATTTGAAATGGTCTGAACGAATACGTCTGATCAGCAGCCTCCGGAATTTCAATACCTTGAATAGAATGATCCTCTCCTACTTCGCGCTGCGCTATCTGCAATAATTCTGATAGTGGTTTTTTTACTGCATGATTCGGAATCTCTATCACTTCTCTATCCTTGTAAGCCCATGCTTTCAATTCCTGTTCAAAAACATAAATACAACCGGTGATACTAATAATAAACACAACAAGCCCGGACGCTAGTCCGAGCCAAAGGTGAAGTAAGCCAATTGTTTTCTTCATCCGCGCTGCTTAATTGAATTAAAAAGTATACCCCACATTAAACATAAAACTACGTGGAGTGCCGGGTCCTACCATTTGTGGATTTGCTTGCGATACGATGTATTCTTTGTTCTGAATGTTGTTCAGATTAAGCGAGAACTTAATCTGGTTGATCTGATAAAATAATGCCGCATCAAAAACTGAATATCCAGGTAATGTCAAATAACTAAGTCTTGTTTTTTGTTCAGTGGCAAAATTTCCACCGAGACCAAATCCAAGTCCACTAAGTAAACCTTTGTCGAGCGTGTACTTAACCCAAACACCACCTTGATTATGAGGCGCAGCTTCTTTCACAGTACCAACAAGTTCTGGCTTATCACTCTTGGTAACTTTTGCATAGTTGTAAGCATAATTCGCATTCACCGAAAGGTTAGGCAAAATATTTCCGGTAACATCAAACTCTACTCCTTCTGATACTTCTTGTCCGCGTTGTTCCAGTAGTTGTGGATTCGTAGTGCTGTTTGCACTGACTAAAATATTGTTGAGCTCAATATGGTAACGTGATACATTCACGGTTAATCGTTTACTAAACCATTCTGTTTTCGCACCAAACTCGTACATGCTGCTGGTGAGCGGATCAAATGGACCTCCGTAAATTTCCGGAGTTCCAACAATGCCTACACTTTGTGGTTGGAAACCCTCAACATAATTGGCGTACACGTTAATATTATTGGTAACACTGTACACTATACCCACACGAGGTATCAATGCATTTTGTTTAACCGCTTTAACAGTGTCTGTTTCGTAATACGAGTAGTCGTAATAAAATTCCTGGCGAAGTCCTAAAAGAACTTGAATCTTATTCCACTTGATCTGATCTTGTATATAGACATTGCGACTATTGTAACGCGTTGGAGCATTCACCCTTCTTGTAGTAATGTATTTGCTTACGTCCGCGTCTGCATAATTAGGATTATCCAAATTGTAGTATGGAACATTCGGTATCGGCATACCTTTGGAATCAAAAGCATACAAATGCTTTTTCAAGGTATCATAGTTTGCAATGGTTCCCGTTTTTGCTGCATTCAAATATCCACCGGCTTCAACATTAGTGGTACCAACGGGCACAATGCTTTGTATAAAGTCTGAGCCAATCACAACCGTATGTTGAACTGGTCCTGTCTTCAGATGAAGATTAAAATAAGCCGTGAGGTTGTCATCGTAACGTGTGCGTTTGCGTCCCAATGTTCTTACGCGTAACAAGTTGGGAATTTCAACTCCCGAACTATCAACCGCATACGCATTCTCACCGCGGTGTTCAAACATATCTTCGAAAAACACATACTTTAAATAGGATACATTCAACGATACCTTGTCACTAAACTTATGATTCAAAGCAGCAGTGAGATAGTAGGTAGTCTCCTTCAAATAATCGTTTGCCCTTGACATGCTTTGCGAAATAGGTGTTTTAAATAACCGCGAAGCTCCGCTGGTTGACGGACCATAAATCGGTTGACCCCGTTCCGTTCTGCCATTGATGCTATTGTATACAAAATCTACGTCAATTCTTGTTTTGTTATTGGGCACATACGAGAACGAAGGTGCAATCTGAAAATCTTTTCGCTCCTGTAAAACGCGGAAGGTAGCGGAGTTCTGATAGGTAACATTTAAGCGATACAAAATTGTTTTGTCTTGATTAAGCGGGCCTGTAAAATCAGTATTGAATCGCGTAGTTTGAAAACTACCAACGGAGACATTGACAGCATTTCTACTGACATCCAATGGTTTTTTAGTAACGCTATTAATCGTGCCGCCCGGTTCGGTATTTCCATAGAGTGCAGAAGCAGGGCCTTTAATAACTTCTATTCGCTCAAGATTGCTTACTAAAGGAGAACTGAATGAGCGACCACTCACCCGTAAACCATTTATCAACTGGTAGCTGTTACCTGCAAGACCTCTTAGTGTAAACCTGTTCTCAAAATTATTGAGACTCACACCGCTTATGTTTTTGATAACATCGTTAATACGAAACGACTGACGATCTTGTACAAGCTCCTTTGTTACATAACTTACCGCTTGAGGCAAATCTTTCAATGGTGTAGTTGATTTAGAGCCGACCGCTGAAAATTCATTTTGATATGATCGCTCGCGTAAACTGGTAACAACAACTTCATTTAATTCACTTGTATTTTCGGTCAGGATGATTTCAGAAATGCGAGTTGTTTCGCCAGCTACTACCTCCACGTGTTCTTCTTTTGAGTGAAGTCCAACAAACGAAGCGATCAAGCGATAGCTTCCGGCACTTACATTTTTAATTTCAAATTCGCCCTTGCCATTGGTTGTAGCACCTTTGCTTGTGCCTTTTAAGATAATGTTGATAAACTCAGCCGGAGATCCATCAGCAGTCGATACTCTTCCCTGAACAGTGCCTACCTGAGCCCAGGTTGATACGGAGAGGAGCAAGATCAATACACTTAACGATACTCGTAATTTTATACTCATGGGGCTACTTTACTTAGTAATTTTCAGCAAAAGTAGACCTCAACTACAACTGCGTCAATCGCTTGAAGGCGCCATTTTTGTATACCCTGAGAGAGTGATTTAATCGTATAGTGGACTACCCTCTAGAGGGTATATGATCGAGAACAAATATTCAAACAGAAACTGAAGGATTCCATATATTTATTGCCTTTAAAATGTTTAAGTAAAAAATCCCTTCCAACATTACTCCTTACATGGACTCAATAAGCATTGACCAGGTCATTGAATTGATCAGCAAAACCTATTCACCATTAAAGGATAACTGCAAAGTTGATTTAAGGAATGGAGCCCGGCTTCTGAGTTTTGACAAAGCTTCTGTTCTTGTAAAAGAAGGACAGATAGCAGACAAAATGTATTTTATTGTGAAGGGCTGTGCCCGTGCCTTTTATTTAAAAGAAGGAAAAGACATTACCGACTGGTTTGCATTTGAAAATGACTTCATCACCTCAATCCATAGTTTTTTTCTGAATGTACCCAGTCCACATTACATCGAGCTACTTGAGCCAACAACCTTTCTGGAAATCTCGAAGGATACGGTTCTTGAGTTATGCGACAAACACCACGACTTTGATAGATTAGGAAGAATCAGCGCTACCAATACCATGCTCAAGTTACAGCAACGCATTGTATCCATTCAATTCGAAACAGCGTTTCAAAAATATAAATCTCTTCTGAGCATTCGTCCCGATATTACCCAGCGCGTGCCGTTAACCCATATTGCTTCATACCTTGGAATCACACTCGAGACGTTGAGCAGAATTCGCAATCCTTCAAACGGAATTTGATATAGATCAAATGAAATTCATTTCGCTAGCCAGAACTTCACGTCAAAATAGTATAGAAATGAATAAACCAAATGTTCCTATTTTAATCGCTACCATTCTTACTACTCTGGCATTCTTTGCTCATACCATTGGCGGTGACATGGAGTTACGGATGATACAGCCGGACTCAGAAATAACAAATGGAGATCAAAGCCAGCAAATCTGGACGATGGCACGATGTGGATGGCATTGGATATCCTTTGATCTTCTTTTTGCCTCCGTGGGATTGGTCCTTGTCAACTTCACAAACTTCTTCGAGAATAAAAAGACAGTCTTGCAAATTCTATCATTCTATTTTCTGGGTTATGCTATTGTCTGGATCATTGTACTTTTAATCTCCAGCTCATTCCAGAATAATTTTTTAAAACTCGGTCAATGGATTTTGCTGCTAACTATTAGTGGACTCATCTTTTATGGAAATAAAAAACTTGCACCTACCCATCAAAATGAACATTAAAAAAATCCATTACCTATCGGGAATAACAATAACCATTTTTGTAGGCCTTCATCTGTTTAATCATGTTGTCAGTATTTATGGCGCAGAGAAGCATATTGAAATGATGGATTCCCTTCGGTTATTCTACCGAAACATATTGGTAGAAATAATTTTACTAACTGCAGTTCTTATCCAGATTATATCCGGGCTAAAACTTTTCAGAATAAATCGAAAAATTGCGATATCAGGTTTTGAAAAATTACACCTGTGGTCTGGGCTTTACTTAGCCATCTTCTTTGTGCTTCATTTAAGTGCAGTTTTTGGCGGAAGATTATTTCTGCATCTTGATACTAACTTTTATTTCGGAGTGGCAGGGCTCAACACTTTTCCATTCAATCTATATTTCATCCCTTACTATGGACTTGCTATTCTATCTTTCTTCGCACACATCGCTTGTGTTCATCATAAGAAAATGAAAATAGAAATTTTAGGTTTGACTCCAATCACACAATCAAAACTCATTTTAGTCTTTGGTGCCGGAATAACACTCGTGATTTTTTATGGACTCACGAATCACTTTAGTGGAGTAGCCATACCTGAAGAGTATAATGTACTAATAGGGAAATGAACCTAAATCCTACACAGCTAAAAATAAAGAACAAACAATAAAACCTTTTTAAATAATCAATCATCCTCATACTGTTAATCTTAAACCTTATTGTATGAGATCATTATTCAACTTGCTGATAGCATTGAACGTACTTAATGCTGAAGCGCAAACAGTTCAGCCACAGCAAAAAATTGGTCACGCTGATTGGGAATACATTTTCAGTCAGATACCGGAATACAAACAGATTGAAAATGAGCTAGCCGTTTTTGAATCTCAACTTCAACAGCAACTAAAATTAAAAAGTCAGGAATTTGAGGCTAAGTATGCAGTTTATAAAGCATTACCTCCATCAACCTTAGAAACGATTCGTAAAGACAAAGAATCTGAATTAGCCTACCTGCGGGAAAACATTCAAAAATTTGAACAGGATGCTACTGCTTCCATGCAAAAAAAGCAAAGCGATTTAGTACGTCCTGTATTTGCCAAAGTTGGTAAAGCTATTGAGGAAGTTGCTGTAGAGAATGGGTATGATTACATTGTCAATCCGCAGATGATCGGTGGTGGTGATGTTCTTCTCTACACCAATGAGAAGTATAATATTTCGGATCTTGTTTTGAAAAAGCTTGGCGTTACAAAGACTTCAAATTCACCACCTGTTAGAAACTAAAATTTATTTCTTACACTTGATTATTCTATAGCGTCAAGTTGTAATTTATTCCCGAAAGAAACCTACATATCCACAAAGTTTTGATTATTTTCATCTCCATGAAAAATCAAAACGCTACAATTACCTGGTTACCCGCACGATTGAAATTTTCGTTGCTAATATTCTTGTGTGGATTTATTCATACTGCCGCTCAAGCCGAAACATTATCTCCGGATACTCTTTCCAAAGGCACATTCATTCTTCATAAATTTCAACAAGCCATTGGCAAAGAGAAGTACTCCATAATCCAAAAAGGAGATTCATTGAAACTTCAATCCAACTTTAAGTTCAATGATCGCGGGCAGGATGTGCCATTACAAACTACTTTAACCCTAAACAAATCAGGGCTTCCGGTTTACTTTAAGATTAAGGGGAAGACTTCAAGATCTTCTGTGGTTGATTCGGAGGTCGTTATCTCTAATGATTCTGCATCCATTCGCGTTAATGAGCAATTACGAAAAATAACAATCCGTAAATCATATTTTACGATTAGTGGCTACTCTCCTGTTTCCGTTCAAATGCTGCTGATAAAATATTGGAAAGAAAACAATAAGCCTGAATCGCTCCATGTATATCCAAACGGTGATTTAAAAATCAAGCTTGATGGGTATGATACCATAACGCAAGGCAATGATAAAAGAATACTGGAACGTTATTTTATAAAGGGGTTAATCTGGGGAAGTGAAACTATTTGGACCGATACCTCTGGTAAGCTAGTGGCACTGTTTACGAATGATGCCGAAGGTGATAAGTTTGAAGCCATTGAAGAGTCCTACCTTAATTCCCTTCCGATATTGATTGGTAAAGCGGCATCCTATGGAATGAAGAATCTGAAGGTAAGTCAAATCGAAAAAGACAATCCTCTCATTGCACTGACCAATGGAAATATCATTGATGTTATTACTGGAAATATTGCAAGGAACCATACAATCATCATTAAGGATGGTATAATCTTAAAAATTGGTTCAACTGAAAAAACTAAAATTCCGAAAGGAGCAAAAGTTATTAACCTCAGTGGTAAATCTGTTTTACCCGGACTCTGGGATATGCACGCCCATTTTCAACAAGTGGAATGGGGGCCAGCGTACCTGGCAGCCGGAGTTACAACGGTGCGTGACTGCGGAAATGAATTTGACTTTATTAATTCTGTGAAGCAGGCAATTGATAAACAAAACGGAATAGGCCCAAGAATTATTAAGGCCGGTATTATTGATGGTGACAGTCCCTATGCATTAGGGATTATTCGCGTCAATACTGAAAGCGAAGCGGCTACAGTTGTGAAGAAATACAAAGATTCAGGATACGATCAGATCAAAATATACAGTTCGGTAAAACCTGAAATGATTAAAGCGATTGCAACAGAAGCACATAAGGTGGGACTTCCTGTAACGGGACATATCCCGCAAGGTGTTGGTTTGCTGGACGCAATAAAGTTAGGACAGAATCAGGTAAATCATTTCACTTTTATAATGCGGGCCATGTTAACCAGTCCGGGCCAGAAAAAAATAGTATTAACCGATTCAACTTCACAGAAAATACTTCGTGCCTTGAAAGACAACAACATTGTTGTCGATCCAACACTCGGTATTTATGAGTGGATTCTGCGTCCGTTGGATCAGCCGTTGGATGCTTTTGAACCTGGCGTAAATAGTGTAACAGAAGATCTGAAAGAAATTTTTAGAAATACAGGGCTACCTCCTGAAGTTGCGAAAGAAAGAAAATTTGTTCTTGAGAATGGAAAAGAAATTGTTTTGGCGATGCATAAAATGGGAATTCCAATAGTAGCAGGTACGGACATGATGGTTCCCGGATATTCTCTTTATAGAGAAATTGAGCTGTATAAAGAAGCCGGGCTAACATCGCTTGAAGCAATACAAACTGCTACTATCAATCCTGCTCGCGTAATGAAAAAAGAAAATGAGACAGGGTCAGTTCAGGAAGGGAAAAAGGCTGATATCATCATCATTGATGGAAACCCATTAGAGAGCATCTCCCATATTCGAAATGTAATTCTTGTGATCAAAGATGGAAAAATATACGACCCTTCAGCTTTAAGAAAAATTATAGACTTTAAGCCTTGATCAAATAAAATCAGTATTCCTTTTTCTTTCCATCCTTACCTACTATGGTAAGACCTGATCCTCTCTTTTTTGCAAGTGCATGAATGCCCGGATCAGTATTCCCATCAAGAAGTATTAACCCTGAGCCATCTTCATTCGCACCCATTTTTATGCGCACTTCACCTTTACTGTCTCTTAATCGAAAAACAACTTCTCCGTCATCTTCCGTTTTTATTAAAGCGCGTTGAACACCATTCTTATCGATCAATTCAAACTCGCGCACGCTAATCTTGTCGAAAGTCTGTTGATCGGATTTTGATGCAACCAATACGATCAAAACGAATACAGCCAAAAAAGTGAGGAGTGGTGATTGTGCTTTCATAACAGTAAGGTTGGTTACTGATTGAAACTACCACAATTACCTTGTAGTTACTAGAAAAATGTATTGAGAGGTGTCTTGAAATATTACTTTGCCTTAATCAAGCCAAAATCCAGTGCATAAATAACAAACTCTGTTGGCGATTTGATGTTGAGTTTTTTGATAATACTTTTTCGATGGGTATGCACCGTATGCGGACTCAAATATAGTTCATCCGCTACCTTTTGCGTGGAGTAGCCAGATGCCAGATACTTTAGAATTTCAGTCTCACGAAGCGTCAGAATACCTGGCACCACTTCTACAGGCTCCGGGCTAAAGTGCTTCTCCATAATGATGTTGAGAATCTTATGGCAGAAAAATTTTTCTCCTCTGGCTACAGAATAAACAGCCATAAGAATTTCTTCCCGGCTACACTCTTTCGTAAGGTATCCGATTACACCCGATTGAAGTATTTGAAGAATGCTGGTTTTATTGTCATCAGAGGAAATGACCAATACATTTGTTTCGGAAGAATGTTGCTTGATCGAAAGGATGTCTGTTTTAGAGATAAAATTAGGAGTGTTGTAATCGACAATAAGCAAATCAGGTTTATGTTGCTGCAATAGCACGTTCAATTTTTCTGGCGCAGTTACCTGATCGATAATTACAAGATCTTCTTTTTGATTCAGTATAGAAATAAGGCCGGCAGCAGTGAGTGGTTGATTGTCGGCTAACAAAACTTTTATCATCACAATGATTCTAAAAATTTGATCAGCAAACCGTATTCAGTCTTGGAGAGGGTTACAAATTCCTTGGATTGCTCGGCTTCACGAGTTAAGACTTGAGAAAATCCCAATAATGAATCACACAAAAAGACCAAAAACAGGGAAATACGACTCATAACAATTAATCAGTCTGCAATATTATCAGTTATTTAGAATTAATCCAAATATGGTTAAGCGGGTTTTCCCATGTTTCAGGCCGATTTATTAACTTGTAGAATAGCTCAGATTTATGAAAAAACAATCGATTACACCCACCCGATCAATCACTCCGGAGATTGAAGCATTGCTCAACAAACAGATCGTAATGGAAGGAAAATCTTCCGCAGCTTACCTTTCTATGGCTTCATGGTGCGACACTCAAGGCTATGAAATTTCGGCCGATTTTCTTTACAAACATTCCGAGGAAGAACGCATGCACATGCTGAAACTATTCCGATATGTTAATGCCGCTGGAGGCCATGCTCTTCAACCTGAGGTCACTGGCATTAAACAAGAATTCAAAAGCTTGCGCGAAGTCTTTGAGCTTGTTCTTGATCATGAATTGGAAGTAACAAAATCGATCAATCAAATTGTAGACAGTTGTTTTCAGATTAAAGACTTTGCCACGTTCAATTTCTTGCAATGGTATGTAATGGAACAACGCGAAGAAGAAACGCTGGCTCGCAGAGCTGTAGAAATTTTTGATCTTATTGGAGAAGAAGGTGTTGGTCTGTGGATGATCGATCAGGAAGTCGGAAAGCTTGAAGCGTATGCCGCTAAAGTTTCTGGAAAAGTTACAGGAAGGTAATGTGATGAACTTAACGAGTTACTGTGAATCTGAATTTACAGTAACTCTTTTAATATCAATCTAAATTCATTCAACATCATGGCGGTAGCACCCCACACTACTTCACCTTCAATTTCAAAGTGAGGAGCCATCATGGTGTACTTGCCTGCTGCAAGAATTTCTTTTTGTTTGATGGCATCATCTTTAATAAGATCAAGAATATTGCCTGATACGATTTTTGCTACCTCATACGGATCTGGCGTAAAAACTTTTTGATGTGTAATGGCGATTACTGGCACTACCAAAAAATTACTGGGGATCACAAAAAAATCGCTAAGTCTTCCAAGCACTTGAACAAAGTTTAGATCAACACCAATTTCTTCGTGCGCTTCGCGAAGTGCAGTTTGAATTACATCTTCATCCTGTTCTGCCTTTCCACCTGGAAAACTAATTTGACCACTATGAGCACCCGCGTATTCCTGACGTTTGGTAAGGGGGAATTTTATTAGACCATTCTCCTCATATAATAAAATCAAAACACTGCCTGGTTTAGGAGGAAGCTTATGTTCGAAATTCGGTATTACACTACCAACAGGTTGAGCACGCATGGGATCGTGAGCAATGCGACCTGGAAGAGATTGCTTGAGTCGAGCAGAGAGTTTAGGTTTTAATTCTTCTAATAACATTACTTACAGGGTTTCATACTTGTACTAGCCTGCTCTTTATTCTCGATTGCCTTCTCATATGCTTTACAAGCTTTATCAAATTCATTTGCCTGAAGATACGCTTCACTTAAATAAGTATGAACCTGATCTATGTAGGGATCCAAACCAACTGCTTGCTCTAACATTCGAACTGCATTCGAATTTTCTTTCTTCTTCAAATAATAAATTCCTTTATTGCGATAAGCCCAGCCATTATATGGATCAAGGCTAATACTTTCGTTGATGTCACTCAATGCTTTATCAAGCTCGTCCCTCATCAAATAAATATAGCCTCTATTATTTAGGTAGAAGGGATCGTTAGGTAGAAGTCGAAGTGCCTGATCAACTGATCGCATTGCCTGTTCATACTTACCTTCTTCCGTATCAATCATGGCAAGTGTGTTGTGAGCAATGCTTTCTTCAGGCTTTCGCTGAATAGCATGATTGATCAGCACACGAGCAGAATCAAATTTCTTTTGATAAAAATAAATTGTTCCAAGATTGATCAGTACATCAAGGTTATCCTTATCCGTTGCTAATACCTTATTAAAATTGGAGATTGCTTTATCATACTCCCGCAACTTTGTGTAGACGAGTCCGCGTGAAAAATACAAAACAGAAGTATCCGGATTTCGGCTTGCTACTACATCTAAATCTTTTAATGCGTTGTACATTTCATTCAATTCATAAAACGCATTCGCACGATTGAAATAGGCTGATGTAAATTCGGGGTGACAAGCTACAGCGCGATCATAGAAAGAAACTGCCTGTCCATATTTCTTCTCTGAATAATAGAGTGTACCTACGTTATTCAAAGCATCAGCAAAACAAGAATCCAGTTTGATGGCCTCCAGGAAAAAACGCTCGGCCTGAGCTCCGTCCTGCTGAGTGATCATCTCATTTCCCTGAATTAAGAAACGTTGTTTACGGGTTTCAATACTGTCGCTGCATGCGAAGAAGAAAAGCACTAAAAAAAGAAGGAAGAATCGCACCATGAACTATATAACCGTATTTATCCGGAATTTGTTAAACAAAGGTAAGAGGATACTAAGTACGATTTACGAGGTACGAAGTACGATTTAAAATATAAGTACAATTCTAGCCTGAGGTGTCTCAATCACGGAATCCAGAAACAAATTGCTGCCCATTGGTCGCTCACAACTCATACCTCGTAACGCGTACTTCTTACCTTGCAATTCCCTTCTTCCTACCATTAGTTAGGAAAGAATTATCCTCAAGTTTAAGCTCTGATGTTTTGATGTTTGAAAACTATTTGATTTCTTCGCAACACAATACGGAAATGAAGAACACAATCAACACAACTACTCACCACCACCATCATGTAAACCACAAGATGGGTGGCAGGTTTTTGTTTTGAAACTAAGTATATAAAATTTCAAAAAAGGCTTGTTACTCAGTAGCAAGCCTTTTTTTATGCTCTTAAATCAATAAAATCTCAGCGTTGAGACACGAAACTATGGACAATACAGTACTCAGAATCGCTATTCAAAAATCCGGTCGCCTTCAGGAAGGATCACTTGCTCTATTGAAAGAAAGTGGATTATCCTTTAGCAACGGCAAAGATCAGCTCAAGGCACAAGCGCGAAACTTTCCGGTTGAAGTTCTCTTCTTGCGTGATGACGATATCCCTCAATATGTAGAAGACAAAGTTGCCGATGTCGGTATCGTAGGCGAAAATGTAGTAGCTGAAAAACAAAAGAAAAATGCAATTGTAAAGCGCTTGGATTTTGCAAAGTGCCGTTTGTCATTGGCGCTTCCAAAAGGTGATACCTATAATGGTATTGCTTCGCTTAATGGAAAAAATATTGCCACCTCCTATCCGAATATCGTTACCGAATTTCTAAAGAAGAATAATATTACTGCTGGCATTCACGAGATCAGTGGTTCGGTAGAGATTGCTCCAAGCATTGGATTAGCAGATGCTATTTGCGATTTAGTAAGTACCGGTAGTACCCTATTGAGTAATGGATTGAAAGAGGTTGAGATTGTGATGCAATCGGAAGCTGTTATTATTACCAATCCGGAACTGGCAAAAGAAAAACAAAACATACTCGACAAACTTTTGTTCCGTATTGAAGCCGTTCAAAAAGCAAAGAACAACAAATACATTTTAATGAACTGCCCGAATGAAGCAATCGAAAAGATTACGAGTGTCATTCCAGGAATGAAAAGCCCTACTATTATTCCATTGGCCCGAAAAGGATGGAGCTCATTACATTCCGTTGTTGACGAGAATGATTTCTGGGAGAAGATTGATCAGCTTAAAAGTTTTGGAGCGGAAGGAATTCTTGTAGTACCTATTGAAAAGATGATTGTATAAAGTTCAAGGCTTTGAACAATTGACTATAAATTTCACATACTTACATAACGTAAAATGAAAATATTCAACAACCCATCAAAAGAAAACTGGGGCCCGCTCCTGCAGCGACCTCAACTTGAACTTGAGTTTTTAGATAGCGCTGTGCGCAATGTTCTAAATAGAGTGAAGAAATCTGGGGACAGCGCGCTTCGCGAGCTCACACTTCAGTTTGATAAGGTTAGTGTAGAAACATTGCTCGTCACCAAAGCTGAAATCCAGCAAGCTGAAAAATCATTATCAGAAGACTTGAAGAATGCAATTCGTACAGCGGCTGGCAATATTGAAAAATTTCATGCAGCACAAAAACGCGATGTTGTGAAAATCGAAACGATGCCGGGTGTAACGTGTTGGAGAAATGCAGTCGGTATCGATAAGGTCGGAATTTACATTCCCGGTGGATCAGCACCTTTATTCTCAACAGTTTTGATGTTAGGAGTACCAGCCAAATTAGCAGGTTGCAAAGAAGTTGTATTATGTTCTCCCCCAGATAAGTCTGGGAATATTAATGCTGCTATTCTTTTCGCAGCTCAACTTGTTGGTGTTACCAAAATATTTAAAGTAGGCGGTGCGCAAGCCATTGCTGCTATGGCTTTTGGAACAGAGTCTATTCCGAAAGTGTATAAAATTTTCGGACCAGGGAATCAATACGTAACGAAGGCGAAACAATTAATCACAGAAGAAGGTGTAGCGATAGATATGCCCGCTGGTCCATCTGAAGTATTAGTGATGGCTGATAAATCTGCAAACGCATCATTTGTTGCAGCCGACTTATTGTCGCAAGCAGAACATGGAGAAGATAGTCAGGTGATTTTGGTTTTGAATGACGAATCGCTTCTTGCTCCTATTCAAAACGAAATCGAAAAACAACTCAATACATTACCTCGGAAGGCAATTGCTGAAAAATCATTAGCAAACAGTCGCGTGATTATTATACGCAATCAAAGTGAAAGCATTGACTTTGTTAATGAATATGCGCCTGAACATTTAATCATCAATACACAAAACAATGATGCGATCTCGGATAAAATAACAAATGCAGGCTCTATCTTCCTTGGAAATTTTTCTCCTGAGGCAATTGGTGATTATGCATCCGGAACAAACCACACCCTCCCCACGAATGGCTATGCAAAAGCATTTGCAGGAGTGGCCTTAGAAAGCTTTATGAAATACATTACTTACCAGCAATTGAATGAAGAGGGTATTCGTGCGCTTGGACCTGTCGTAGAAAAAATGGCAGAAGCAGAGGAGTTAATAGGGCATAAAAATGCGGTGACAATTCGATTAAATAGTTTGAAGTCTACGATTTAAGTTTTGAAATAATGAATATACAGTCGCTTGTGCGAAAAAATATTGTGAACATGAAACCTTACTCATCTGCCCGGGATGAGTTTAAAGGTGAGGCTGAAATATTTTTGGACGCCAATGAAAATCCATATCCGTCTCCATACAATCGCTATCCCGATCCATTACAATGGAATGTCAAAGAAAAGCTAGCTGACCTAAAAGGTGTAAAACCTCAGCAAATATTTTTAGGAAACGGAAGTGATGAAGCCATCGATTTATTGATTCGTGCGTTTTGCGAACCAAATGTTGATTCCGTTCTGATTACTCCTCCTACTTACGGAATGTATGCCGTGTGTGCTGATGTAAATGCAGTAGCCATTGAGCAGGTTCTATTGACACCCGATTTTGATATTGACCTCAACGCATTTCCAAAAACATTTAAGCCTACCACAAAAATACTTTTCCTTTGTAGTCCGAATAATCCGTCTGGAAATTTATTGAGCCGTGATAAAGTAATAGAAGTCTTAAATCGCTTTCCAGGTTTAGTGGTAGTCGATGAAGCGTATATCGACTTCGCATCCAGCAAGAGCTTTACATTTGAACTTTCACAATATCCAAATCTTGTCATCCTTCAAACTTTTTCGAAAGCCTGGGGGTTGGCTGGCTTACGACTAGGAATATGCTTTGCATCAGAAGAGATTATCAAAATTATTAACAGGATAAAATACCCATACAATGTAAATGTCTTTACTCAAGAGCAGGCATTAACAGCATTGCTTCAAGTGGATAAGAAAAATGAAAATGTGAAAGAAATTATTAACGAGCGAAACACGCTTGTCGCTTCATTGGTTAAACTTTCAATCGTCAAAAAGATATATCCATCAGACGCTAACTTCCTTTTAGTTCAAGTGGAAGATGCTCCGGCTACTTATGAATACCTGATGCAAAAAGGAATTATCGTTCGTGACCGATCGAAGGTCACTTTATGTGATAATTGCATTCGCATTACCATCGGTACGCCAAAAGAAAATCAAGACCTACTCAACGCATTGAAAAAGTTATGAAAAAAGTATTGTTTATTGATCGTGACGGAACACTCATCCTCGAACCCGCAGATGAACAAATTGACAGTCTGGAAAAATTGGAATTCTATCCCGGTGTTTTTACCTGGCTTAGTAAGATTGCATCTGACACAGATTACGAATTGGTAATGGTAACAAATCAAGATGGGCTTGGAACAGATCGCTTTCCTGAAAACACCTTCTGGCCTGCGCACAACAAAATGATGAAGTCTTTTGAAAATGAAAATATCAAATTCACACAAGTCCTGATTGATAAATCATTTCCACACGAAAACAAACCAACACGAAAACCATGTATTGGTATGCTTACAGAATTTCTATCAGGTAAGTATGATTTAGAAAACTCGTACGTCATTGGCGATCGGCTAACCGATATTGAATTGGCTAAGAATCTTGGATCACAAGGAATACTAATCAACAATGGAAGTTTGGCAGACAAAGTAAAGGAAAAAAGTCTTGAACAATTTTGTAAACTAACAACGACAAATTGGAAAGACATTTATCAGCTTGTTGCTAATCCAGAACGCAAAGCAAGTGTAATCCGCAAAACAAAAGAAACCGATATTAAGATTGATATTAATCTGGATGGCCAGGGCAAATCAAAAATAAGTACGGGTCTTGCCTTTTTCGATCATATGTTAGATCAACTATCCCGTCACGGAAACATTGATCTCACCATTGAGACCAAAGGTGATCTTCATATTGATGAACACCACACCATTGAAGATACTGCACTAGCATTGGGTGAAGCATTCATTAATGCATTGGGTAACAAGCGCGGTATTGAGCGATACGGCTTTTGTTTGCCTATGGATGATTGTCTTGCACAGGTGGCAATTGATTTTGGTGGCAGGCCATGGCTTGTTTGGGAAGCCGAGTTTAAGCGCGAAAAGATTGGGGAGATGCCAACTGAAATGTTCTATCATTTTTTTAAATCATTTTCTGACACAGCAAAATGTAACTTGAACATGAAAGCCGAAGGAACAAATGAACATCACAAAATTGAAGCGCTTTTTAAAGCATTCGCCAAAGCAATAAAGATGGCAGTAAAAAAAGAAGGAAATCAGCTGCCAACAACGAAAGGAATGCTATGAAGGTATTTCCTTTGCGATCTTTGCGTGAACCAAATCCAGCTCACGCAAAGGCGCAAAGACAAATATACCAAGAACGCAAAGTCAAAGGCTCATACTAAAAATTGCACAATGAAGTTAGTGATCATAAAATACAATGCAGGGAACATTCAGTCAGTTTCATTTGCTCTGGAGCGATTGAATGTTGATTTTACCATCACCGATAATGCTGAGGAAATTCGGAAGGCAGATAAGGTAATCTTCCCTGGTGTGGGAGAAGCCAGCACAACAATGAAATATCTTCGGGATAAGAAACTGGATCAGGTTATCGTTAACCTTAAGCAACCTGTTTTGGGGATTTGCCTGGGTATGCAATTGATGTGTATGTATTCAGAAGAAAACAATACAGATTGTCTTGGTGTATTTAATGAGACTGTAAAATTATTTATCCCACAAAGTGATATGAAAGTACCGCACATGGGTTGGAATAATTTAACCATCAGTGATAGCTGGTTAACACAAGACCTCGAAAACAAATACGCCTATTTTGTGCACAGCTATTATGTGCCAGTGAATGCCAATACATCGGCTATAACGGAATATATTAATCCGTTTAGTGCCGCAATGCATAAAAATAATTTTTACGCAGTACAATTTCACCCGGAGAAATCAGCGCAGGCGGGTGAACTTGTTCTAAAAAGTTTTTTAAACGTTTAATCATAAAGATATATTCAATTGATATGAGAATTATTCCAGCCATTGATATTATAGACGGAAAATGCGTTCGACTCACACAAGGTGATTACGCTCAAAAGAAAATCTACAGCAAGTACCCTTTAGATGTAGCTAAAGAATTTGAAGATGCTGATTTAAAATACATTCATCTTGTTGATTTAGATGGTGCAAAAAAAGGCAGTGTAGTAAATTGGAAAGTGATTGAAGACATTCAGGGGAAGACATCACTAAAAGTGGATTTTGGCGGTGGCGTTAAAACAGAAGAAGAAGTAGAGCGATTATTAGAATTAGACATCAATCAAATCAACATTGGAAGCCTGGCCGTAAAAGATCCTCAGAAATTTATTTCATGGATGAAAAAATACCACGCTGAAAATTTTATACTCAGCGCAGATGTACGCGATGAGAAAATAATGATCAGCGGATGGCAAGAACATACAGAAGTAGACCTCTATGAATTTGTCGGACAGTTTGTAAAAGAAGGACTATCATTCCTCGCCTGCACTGATATCAGCACAGATGGCATGTTAGAAGGACCAAATTTCGGGCTGTATAAAAAACTAAAGAAACGTTTTCCTGAACTTAAAATTATTGCAAGTGGTGGTGTTAGTTCTGTGGATGACTTAAAAGAGTTAAAGTACATCAAGGTTGATGGAGTGATTGTAGGAAAAGCATTCTATGAAGGAAAAATTTCACTCAACGAATTAAAGAATGTTAACTAAACGTATAATACCCTGTCTTGACATTAAAGATGGCCGCACTGTTAAAGGCATAAATTTCTTAAGTCTTCGCGATGCCGGTGATCCCGTTGAACTTGCTGCACAGTACGCTCAACAAGGTGCGGACGAATTAGTATTTCTCGATATATCGGCAACGAACGAAGAGAGGAAAACTTTTGCATCCCTTGTGAAAGACATTGCCAGGCATATAAATATTCCGTTTACTGTTGGTGGTGGTATTAGCTCAGTTGCTGATGTTGCACCTTTACTGGAAGCCGGTGCAGATAAAGTAAGTGTAAACTCTGCAGCTGTTCGAAATCCTCAACTCATCGATGATTTATCAAAAGCATTTGGTGCACAATGCATCGTGTTAGCCATTGATGCACGTAAAGTTGAAAACCAATGGATTGTTCATACGCACGGGGGAAAAAAACCAACGGATAAAAAGCTTTTTACCTGGGCAAAAGAAGGACAAGATCGCGGTGCAGGAGAAATTCTTTTTACCAGTATGGATCATGATGGAACAAAAAATGGTTTTGCGAATGATCCGCTAAGTAAACTAAATGCTTTACTTCAAATACCGGTTATTGCTTCGGGTGGAGCGGGTATTATGGGGCATTTCATAGATACCTTTGTATTAGGTAAAGCAGATGCTGCTCTTGCTGCTAGTATTTTTCATTTCGGTGAAATTAAAATACCCGATCTAAAATCATTCTTAAAACAAAATGGAATTCGGGTGAGGATAGAAAATTAACCCCCTTAGCCTTTCCATCAAATCAATTAAAAAGAAAGCAATTATCATGAAAATAAATTTTTCAAAACTCGATGGTATTGTACCCTGCATTGTACAAGATGCCAAAACACAGCGTGTACTGATGCTTGGTTTTATGAATGAAGAAGCTTTTCAAAAAACAGTAACTGAAAAGCGGGTAACTTTCTTCAGCAGAACAAAACAAAGACTGTGGACGAAAGGCGAAACATCTGGAAACTTTCTGGATGTTGTGGAGATGATGTTGGATTGCGATCAGGACACCTTGTTAATCAAAGCAAACCCGATTGGTCCGGTTTGTCATACAGGTGCCGATACCTGTTTTGATGAAGTAAATGATCACTGGGATTTAGCATCGCTTGAAAAAGTAATTAAGGATCGAAAGACTAATCCACAGAAAGGCTCTTACACTTCAAGCCTTTTTGAATCAGGCATTAATAAAGTAGCGCAAAAAGTTGGAGAAGAAGCAATCGAACTTGTTATCGAGGCGAAAGATGATAATACAGAATTGTTTTTGAATGAGTCAGCCGATTTAATGTATCACTACTTAGTTCTCCTTACAGCAAAAGGTTTTTCATTGAATGATGTGTTAGGCATCTTAAAAAAGAGACACGCGAAATAGTTTATCAATTTTAGAATTTTATATCCTCGTATACTCCTCCAATGCTTCTTCGGCAAGTTACCTTTTCGCGCAAAGCTGAAGGTTTAAATAATGATTTGCCAAGCAGAACGCGAACACATTCCTGAATACCTTCCGTAATAGATGGATGCGGATGAACACACTCCGCCAGTTCTTCAATTCCTTTGTCCATAAAAATGAGAAGTGCTGCAGCTTGAATAGCACTTGATGCATGGTTGCCAATTACTTTCAAGCCTAGTATTTTCATTTGCTCATCATTGGTGACAAGGAGCTTAATAAATCCTTGTGTGTTGCGTTTAGCAATGGCGCGAGGAATACAACTATAGTCAAGGGTAACAACTCTGTAATCGATTCCCTTTTCACGAGCGTGTGTTTCATTCAATCCTACACTGGCCACTTCGGGGTTGAGAAACATAATGGTGCTGATGTTCTCATACACTAATTTACGACCGGGATTTCCAAAAATCTTTTCTACTGCATATCGTCCTTCCAACTCTCCTACATTTACCAATGAGATATCCGCTGTGATATCACCTACGGCATAGATGTTAGAAATATTCGTTTGGGTATCGTTGTCCTCAATACCGCGTTTAGAAATACTGATATCAACATTATCATCCCACAAATCCTCATAGTTTGGTGTGCGGCCTACTGCAACCAATGCCTTCTGAACATTGAATACTTCTTTGCCCCCATCATCATATTCAAGTTCGTATTCGACACGACCATATTTAATTTCCATTCGAATAAGTCTTGAATTACGGTGAATAAGCACGCCACTGTTCTCCATGTTTCGCTCAATCACTTTTACAATATCGTCATCTTCGAATGGCAAAATTCTGGAACCTTTGTCGATGAGATGAACTTTAGTTTTTCCAAACCCTGAAAAGATGGTTGCATACTCGCAGCCAATAACCCCGGCTCCCACAATCACCATGCTCTCTGGAAAATCATCCATATCTTCAATGCCATCGCTGGTCATTACAATCCTTTCATCGATCGGTAATTCAGTTAAATACCTTGGACGACTTCCTGTAGCCAGGATAATATTTTCGGCCCATATTTTTTCTTTAGAAAAACTGCCTGTTTCAATTTCAATTTCGTTTTTGCTAATCAATTTGGCAGAACCAATTTTATATGACAACAAACCGGTATGATGTGAGTCGTGCATGAAACGAATATGATCGTCCAGCATTGATTTCCTTTCCTCAACAGCACGCCTTACCTCTGACTGAACTTCGCTGTAATTAATACTTGGCACTTCAAGATTAAACCGTTTCAGATTTTTACGGAAATAAGCTGTCTCGCGCGAAAGCTCCCACCATGTCTTAGAGGAGAGCGCACCATTAGTCACTCCTGCTCCACCCACATTGCTCTTTTCTATAAGTAGCGTTTTCTTTTTAAAATCCAATGCGCGCATGGCGGCCGCATAGCCGGAGGGGCCGGCACCAATTACTACGAGATCAAATTTTTCCATACTAATAAAGCGACAAAAATTGAAAGTTCAATGTACAATAAAGTGAGTTTGCACAGAAGGACAAAATAGGGAATCGGTTGTGTAAAATAAAGCCGATAATCATTATTGATTGTTTATTTGGAGCGATAAATACTTAAATTTGATAATCTATACATAAAAAAGAAGTTAGCGCATCGAATGAATGTTCTTCACTCAATAACCAATTCCGGTCTTTCGTTTGTTGATTCCCCATCCGAAAAAAGGGGTGTTTATCTATCGAATATTATTGGTTTGATTCTTACAGGGTTGGGCTTTGTCTTAATGATTAGCTATTATTTTTGGTATGGTTGGAATTCGGTGACCGCCACAATACCCATGATAGGGATTTTGTCATTGTGTGCCATACTCCTAAATCACCTGGGCTATACAGTGGCTAGCCGAATATGGATGAGTGTTTTCCTTCCCATCCTTGTAATGACCGTATCAATCTATTCAAAAACCATCTATTACGATCAGCAAGAAGAGCTCGACTATTTTACATTTCGGTTTGTAATTCTGGGAGGTTGCATCTTTCCGCTCATCCTATTCTCATTAAAAGAAAAACGATTACTTGTTTTATGTTCATTCATTGGACTGGGGGTATTACTGGCTCATGATCCTCTTCATCACTATTTCGGTGTAGGGTATCGTCAGGATAATTTAAAGGAGGGTAATTATACCTTCACCAATGTCGTGGTCTTCATTACGTATTGCATTCTTTCGGGTGCACTTATTTTTTTGAAATGGGTTTTAGAAACAACGGAAAGAAAAAATGCTAAGCTCATTGTTGATCTGAATAAAACCAATGAAGTTCTGGTCGAAAAGAATGCCGAGATCGAAGCACAGACCTATGAGATCATGGCTCAAAGCGACAACCTTCAGGTAAACCAAACTAAATTACTGCAAGCCTATCGGGTTATCAATGAACAAAAGGGAAGACTCGTTGATGAGAATAAAAGTCTTGAGATAGAACTGATTCAGAAGAATAAAGATTTAATTGAAACGAATACCGAACTAATAAAACATAACAACGAACTCCGGCAGTTTTCTTATACGGTATCCCACAACCTCCGCGGTCCTGTTGCCAGTTTACTTGGATTGATTGCATTAGTCGATCCCAAAAATTTTCCTGAAGAGGATGCTAAAATCTTTAACCACTTATCAACATCAACGGAACGTCTTGATAATATTATTAAGGATCTTAGTAAGATCATTGACATCCGTCACGATATTTTTCAGATACGTCAAAAAATTAATTTAACACACGAAATAAAAGAAGTAACTCAATTACTCCGAAAGGAAATTGATGCTCATCATGTTAAAGTAATATCGAACATCGAAAAGGGAACAGCCACTTATTCGATAAAGCCTATGCTCCACAGCATTCTATATAACCTGATCAGCAACGCTATTAAATACCGGTCGAGTGAAAGAGATCCAATAATTGAAATCAATGCCTATGAAGATCAGAACTTCTATTTTCTCGAAGTAAAAGATAACGGTCTGGGGATTGATTTAAAGAAGCACAAAGAGAATCTATTCAAGTTGTATAAACGATTTCATTTTCATACTGAAGGAAAAGGTCTTGGATTATACCTGGTAAAACTTCAGGCTGAATCCCTGGGTGGATCCGTTGAAGTAGAAAGCGAAATGAACCGTTATACAAAATTCATTGTACGCATTGCCAAGACCGAGAATGTTGAGCGTCAATCACTATACAAAGAATCTCATGCTGAAATATTTTACGATGCTCAGTTAAATTGCACCGGGGTAATCTGGCAAGGGCCATTAACAAGCGAACAATATCGTAACGTATTTCAAAAATGCCTCGACTTTGTTAAGGCATACAATACACCCAATTACATTGCCGATCTTTCTCATCAAGGTCATATCAGTAAGGAAGATCAAGAGTGGATGTTTTACAATATTCTACCGGACGCAACACGAAATGGTATGCGAAGAATTGCAGCTGTTCGCCCCGATGGAGCAGATCCTATCGTACAAGGATATTTAAAAGGCATTAATGAAAGTTTAATAAAGCTTGGCGCCAGACAAGAATTCTTCTTAACCATGAGCGAGGCGATGGATTGGATACAACAGGAAAATGAAATTGCTACTCTACAACACGACCAATAATTATGCTTGATCAACTTATTGAATTGGATAAGAAAGTTTTATTATTCCTAAATAGCTTTCACACACCATGGCTCGATCCCATTGTGCTTTTCTCAACACAAACATTCGCGTGGTTACCACTTTATCTGTTCTTACTTTATCTGATTATAAAAGAATATAAAAAGGAAAGCTGGATTGTGCTGCTGGGGATCATTCTTACTATTGTTCTTGCCAATGAAATTACGTCAAGCTTAATGAAGCCTTACTTTGAACGTCTTCGGCCTTCGCTTGAACCGAGCTTACAGGGACTCGTTCATTTAGTCGATGGTTATAAAGGCGGAAAATTTGGTTTTGCATCCAGTCATGCTGCGAATACATTTGGGGTTGCTACCTTTTTCTTTCTTATTTTCAAAACGACTAAGAAATGGATTGGTTGGTTATTTCTTTGGGCTGTTTCAATGACTTACACCCGCATTTATCTTGGCGTTCATTACCCGGGTGATATCTTGGTTGGAGGAATGATTGGCGTGCTTGCCGGCATCACCGGATTTAAGTTTCAGAAGTGGCTAAATGAATACGTAGCAAAAAGAAAAACTCCTCCAGCAACAAGCTGAAGGAGTTCGTATTTATTCTATTTTCCTCCGAAAAGATTTCCCAGCACGTCACCAATACCTCCTGATTTTCCTCCTGTTACCTGACCAATAATATTACCAACATCTGAAGACTGATTGCCAGAGAAACTGCGCATCATATTTTGCAGATCAAAATCATTGTCATTGGGATCGTTCGTCTTCGTTACAAACTGATTCATCACCTGCGGCAATAAATTTGCTGCAATGCCTTGGGCGACCTGAGGAGAAACTCCAAATTTTTGTGCAAAGCTTCCGGCTACTTGGTTGATCATATTCGAAACCATTGGATTATTGGCAAGAGAACTTGCACTTTGTCCTTTAAACATGGATACTACCTGTTGCATATTACCTTGTGCAACCTGTCCTTGTAAGCCATTAAAAATTTGAGATGCCACTTCTTTCACAGCAGCATTGTTAAACTGATTGGGAATCGCTTGGTTCTTCACAATGGCATCACCAGCATTTTGTTCAACAAGTTTTAATAATTGATCTAGCATATTCAGGGAGGGTTAAGTTGTATCACTGAAGCTACAGAATCTTCCCATATCAAATTAAGAAGGTCACTTATTTAATAACCGCTTAACATACTTTCCAATAATATCAAACTCCAGATTTACCAAATGCCCAGGCTTTAAAATCTGAAAACTCGTGTGTTCAAATGTATAGGGTATAATCGCCACCGAAAATCTATTGTTATGCGAATTAAAACATGTCAGGCTAACACCATTAACGCAAATTGATCCTTTCTCTACTGTAACATTTCCTTGGGCTGCATCATATTCAAAATCAAAAATCCAGCTTCCATCCATTTCAGTTACAGATTTCACAACTCCAGTCTGATCAACGTGGCCTTGTACAATATGTCCATCAAAACGACCATTCGCTACCATGCACCGCTCCAGATTTACAACGCTATGTTCCTGCAAACTTCCAAGATTGGATTTCTTTAGAGTCTCATCTATAGCCGTAACCCAATGCATGCCGCCCTCCACTTTTGTAACCGTTAGACAAACACCGTCATGTGAAATACTTTGATCAATTTTTAACTCATTGCTAATGGGACTCTCAAACAAAAAATGTTTGTTGCTTCCCTCCGATCTTATTGACTTAACGCGGCCTAAAGCTTCTATTATCCCTGTAAACATGTGCCAAATTACACTGAATTAAGCGATTTAAAAATATTTTGGTTTATAATATAAACTACTTTATGTTTGTACCGTTAAATGACTCAGACGCAAAATCACCATCCTTAAATAAATAAGATTATGAACCACGAATCTGAAAAATTCACCCCTGAACAAAGCCTGGATGTCATTACATCGATGATCAATCAGGCAAAAGGAAATATGCAAAGAGGTAGTTTCTACTTTTTACTATGGGGCTGGACGATTGTCATTGCCAATCTTGGAGTTTACCTGCTCCTTCAATTCACCTCTGTGACTAATCCATTTATGATGTTTGGTGTAACTATTCCAGCCGCAGTCATTGCCATCATTTATTCCATTCGAAATAATAAACGCGTTATAGTCAAAACACATTTGGATAATATCAGTAATTGGATGTGGATAGGATTCGGAATAACCTGCTTCATCTTTGCCGTTTTTGGCAGGAATATAAACTGGCAGATCAATCCTATTATCATTACAATGTGTGCAATACCAACATTCTTATCCGGTATAATGCTACGTTTCAAACCACTCATGTTTGGAGGTATTACGTTTTGGATTTTTGGACTGATAATATTTCTTGTACCGGTTGAAATTCAGTTTCTCCTTGCAGCAATTGCCGTGGCCCTTGGCTATTTGATCCCTGGATACTTATTAAGAAAATCAGAAGGATAATGTTCAGCGATCTTGATCCACTATTGCATTCTCAACTTCGCCTGGGCATTATGTCACTGCTCATAAGTGTAGAGTCTGCAGAGTTTACTTTTCTCAAAGAGAAAACCAACTCAACGGCTGGCAACTTGAGTGTACAACTTGATAAGCTTTCTGCTGCCGGCTACATCTCTATTGAGAAATCTTTCAAAGGTAAAAAGCCTTTAACAACGTGCACCGTCACAAAACAAGGAATCAAAGCCTTTGAAGAATATGTCAATGCATTAAAACAATACATTAAACAACCCTAAATAAAATGAAAACAATCCAATTACTTTTCCTGATGCTCCTACTTTCAAGTACAACCATGGCTCAGGATTTTTCAAAAACGTGTAAAGAACAAATGAATGTACTTTCCTATTTTGCAGGAAAATGGAAGGGTGATGCCACCATTACTCAGCAAGGCGGTGTTGTTGTTCAGGTAGCGCAAGAAGAAACAATCGAATACAAACTCGATAGTCTAATTCTGCAATTTGAAGGTATCGGAAGAAGAAAAAATGATTTAACCAAAATTTCATTCCATGCATTAGCCTACCTTAGCTACAACGCAATAAAGAAGAATTATGAAATGAAATCATTTTTAATGGATGGAAAGCAGACTGAAGCTTTCTTTAAAGTAATTGAGAAAAATAAATATGATTGGGGTTTTGATGTAACCGGTGGAAAAATTGTCTACCATATTACGGTTGACCCAACAGCCAGGAAATGGAATGAAAAAGGAGAGTTCTCACCGGACGGAATGCAGTGGTATCCATTTTTTGAAATGAATCTAACAAAACAGCCTTAAACAAAATCGGAGCCTTGACTTTTATGAGGATGTGTGAATTAATTTTTACATTTAACAAATTCACACATCCTCAAATTTTTCATAATGGAATTCGGTAAGGTAGATCCAGAGATTCTCAACAAGATTGATTTTAAACTTCCTCCTGATAATCCAAACACCGCCAGACTTCTTAAGCTGAAGAAAGCCGGAAATAATAGACCGAAAGTTTTTGTTGGTTGCGCCAAGTGGGGGCGCAAAGATTGGGTTGGAAAAATCTATCCACCTAAAACAAAAGAAGCTGACTTCCTGAATCATTATGCAAAGCACTTCAACTGCATTGAGTTGAATGCTACCTTTTATCGAATGCCAACCGTCACGCAAATTGAAACATGGAAAAATAAGGTAGGAAAGAATTTCAAATTTTGTCCCAAGTTTGTTGATCAGATAACGCACTTGAGAAGGCTAAAAAATGTAAAAGACCTTACTGATGAGTTTCTTCAAGCCATTTATGCTTTCAAAGAAAATCTTGGTCCAATATTTCTAATGCCTCATCCTCAAATGGGATACAAAACTTTAGAAACCATTGAAGCCTTTATTGAATCACTCCCAAAAGACATTGACCTTTTTGTTGAGCTCCGGCATCCGGAATGGTTTTCTGATCCTGAAGCATTTGAAAATGCTTTTAATGTATTTGAAAAGTTAAAAACAGGTTCTGTTATTACAGATGCATCAGGAAGAAGAGACTGCGTCCATATGCGCCTCACTACATCAGAAGCCTTCATTCGCTTTGTCGGCAACGGTCTTCACCCTACAGATTACAATCGAATCGATGATTGGGTGCATCGAATAAAGAAATGGATGGACGAGGGGATTGATACCATTTATTTCTTTATGCATCAACATGAAGAACTTCATTCACCTGAATTAAGTCGCTACCTCATTCAACAACTCAACAAACATTGTGGAACAAATATTAAAGAGCCACAATTCATTGACAATAATGATTTGTTTGGTTTTGTGAGCTGACTAAAACAAATAAATTCTGTATTCTAAACACTCGAGATAAACTATTTTCTCAGCGTATACTTGTACACTGCTATATTTCCTCTGTTAATGCCGGCTATCAACAAAGGTGTGATTCCATCAAGAAATAATAATGACTCCACTTGCCCTTGAAGGAGTAAACCACTTTTTGATGGTGGAAGGATTTCAAATTTTTTATTGCCCTTACCAATCAGAATTATTCCTTTATTCGCATCGTAGTAACCGGTAGAAACATCATATGAATGATCGTTCCCTGCTAAAAGCATATCCGGAATTTTATCTCCGTTAAAATCTCTTACGAGTACTTTCTTAATGGGTGATGTCTGAACCTGTGAAGGTAATCTCTGCCAATCGAATTTGCCTTTATCATTCCACACAATAAAACTGGAGGTGACATTAACGTGATATTTATTGCTATCTGGTATTGCAGTCCTGTTCACAATACTATCCACGATCATATGACTAAACTTTGTATAACTTGTAAATTTCCTTCTAAAGTAAGGCGACTGTGCAACCATTTCGTCCAGATAGTTTACGGGATATTCCTGCATCACTCCATTTTCATCTTTCCAATAAGATGTTGTAATAGGATCAATTGCACCATTTTTATCCACGTCAATTGCGTACAAAGACATTGGAGTTTCCTGGCTGACAGTAAACCTGTGATTCTCTCCAAGGTTGCCAACAACATAGTCGTCATCACCATCATTGTCTAAGTCTGCCGCTGTAATTGAATACCAAAAGCCAAACTTTCCACCCATTTGATCATTACTGAGTTGATTAAACTTTTGACCTTTATTACTCTCTAAAATCGCAATGGTATTCCATTCTCTTGTAATTAAAATATCTTCCCAACCGTCTTTATTGTAATCGCTCCACGCTACATCTGTTACCATCCCCAAATCAAAACTTATCATTTGTTTTTCTGAAAATTTTCCATGGTCATTTATAAGCAAGTAGGAATTTGATGAAAAAGGAAAACTACCACGCTTCACTCTACCTCCCACAAAGAGATCCGTATCGCCATCATGATCGAAATCAAATGGTCGTACAATAGATGCGCAAAAGACCGGAAGCGGAAGTGAAGTACGAACAAATGTTCCATTCTTATTCTCATACAACGAGTGCTGATAGTCACTTTCGTTTTCATTAGCATAACCACCGGATAAAGCAATCAGGTCATTATCACCATCACCATCAACATCCACCAGAATAATATCAGACTCCGTGCATTGTTTAATACCCGTAAGTCCCTTAATCTCTGTCTTAATAAATTTATCTCCTTTATGAAGAAATACAGTGGTTGGTGATTGTATTGACGCTCCGATTATGATATCATCAACATGGTCTCCATTAATATCTCCAGCTGCTATGCAAGGTCCGATTTGAGAAAATTTATGCTGAAGTATCCGCTGATTTTGAAAAAAATCTACGTAGTCCTCCTGTTCGTGCTTATACTCTATTACTCCATCTGATTTTTCAAACAGAACGTTTGCTTGGATGAGATCAGAATAAATTTTGTGCAATGGTCTTGATTCTGTTTCATTAATTTTAATCAACTGATTAGGTGCAATATTTTTTAGAAGGGTTTCATTTTTTCCATTGGGCCAGACGATTCTGATAGAGTCAATCATCGTATTTGATCCTAAACCAAAATGAATTACAGGATCTACAGTAGAAATATATCCTCGCGTTAGAAAGTGTTCGTAGTATTGATAAGAGCCATTACTCCAAAGTTCAACTTTCGTTCCAATGGCCAATGTGTTATTCTTTTCTCCAATCAAAGCCATGCGTATGTAGCTTGTTGGTTCCTTTAACTTTCCAATGGTATTGTTGCGATAGACGAATGCTTCATCATTAATATTGTTTACGATGTAATCCAGGTCGCCATCATTATCCAGATCAACAAATGCAGCACCATTCGAAAAAGATGGAATCTTCATTCCCCATGCTTCTGTTTGATCTTCAAAATGGTAATCTCCTTTATTCTCATAGGCGTAATTCGGAACTTTCACAATCGGTATGCGAGGTATAATATCGTTATCAGTTGCCAGCGCACCGTATACCTGAGCTTTATAATTCGTAAAATCTTTATCGGTTAAATCTTTAGGGAATCCGTTTGTGATAAATAAATCGCGGTCGCCATCATTGTCGTAATCAGCAAACAAAGGTGACCAACTCCACTCCGTTTGATACAGACCCATAATTTGTCCAACTTCACTGTAAGGAAGCATCTTGTTATTTAAAAATCCATTGTGCAGGTGAACCATGTTTCGATTGAATTGAGGTTCATAGTGATACTTCTCGTTGTTAATGTAAATAAAGTAACTATTGCCATTAATGGTTTGCTTCTTTCTGAAATATTGTTCCGGCATCATGTCCATGGTAATGATATCCAGATTACCATCATTATTGATATCGGACATATCATTACCCATCGAAAACTTAGATTGATAGGAAACCAGATTATTGATTTCATTTTTGAATGTTCCATTACCCTGATTAATGTATAAGAGGTCATTTGATATATAATCGTTTGACGTGTAGATGTCTGGATATCCATCTTTATTTACATCACCAATAGCAAGGCCAAGACCAAATCCTTCGTACACAATTCCTGCTTCTATTGTTACGTCAGTGAAATGTCCATCACCATTATTGCGATATAACTTGTCATTGTTTACAGAACTACCGTCTACAATTTTGGGTCGATAATTAGTGGGCACTTCGCTGGTTACAATGTTATTCAATATATAAAGGTCCAAGTCTCCATCAATATCATAGTCAAAAAAGGAAGCATTCATAGAATAACCCATATCCGCAATGCCATACGCCTCAGCCATATTTTTAAAATGAGGCTGCTTATCATCCCCTGACAAACCTTGATTAACCCAGAGCTGGTTTTTTCTTTCCAAACTATCCTTACTCATTGTGGATGTGAAATATAAATCAAGCCATCCATCGGAATTAATATCGACAACCGATACTCCACTTAACCATTGAGTATTGGTCAAACCATCAAAGTTTTTTGTGATATCGACAAATTTCATTTCTCCTGAATTCAGAAAAATTTTTGTAGACACTTTGTTACCTGCAAATACTATATCCTGTAATCCATCATTGTTTAAATCGGCCACGCCAACACCTCCACCATTATACATGTATTCATTGTGCATAATATTGAAAGAATCTTTCTGAATGATCTCATTGTTGAAATGAACGCCCGTGCTCTCTGCATCCAAAAGTTCGAATCGTGTAATTTTCTTATCACACGAAATGAAAATCAAACACGCAACAAAAGGAAATATTTTTTGAATACACATAGTTTTACAATTGGACATACAAAGATAAAAGGATAGTGGAGGCAATTCTAAAATCGGAAATTAGATTAAAAAAAAAGAGACCGCCATATGGCAGTCTCTTTTTTTATAAAAAAGTATTCACTATCTGTTTTGTTCTAATCTTCCTTTCATACGGTCAATCTGACCTTGAGGGATCGGGTAGGTTAAATCTTCTGCACCAACAGTAGCATCACCATAAAGACTTCCTCTAACTGTTTTTTCAAACAATAAGACACGGTTCAACTCTGCTTGCACAACACCCCAACGTTGTAAGTCAAAGTAACGATGACCTTCCATGCCTAACTCTAACTTTCTTTCCATCATCAAAGCTACTCTAGCATTTGCTTGCGTATCGAAAGGAGCACCTGAAGCTGGATATACAGAAATTTGGTAGTTAGCAGCGGGACCGTTTTCGGCAGCATTCTTAACAAACCCATCAGGATTGGATGCACGACCGCGAACACGATTAACATTTGTTCTTGCACCAGCTAAATCGTTGGTTTCGATTTGACACTCTGCTAAGAGAAGAACTACGTCTGCGTAGCGGATTAATCTATATCCGTTTGCCGTCCATCCTGATGTCCAGTTACCTACTTCGGTTATTTTACCCTCTTGTGATTTCTTATACACTTGTTTCTTCGGACTGTATGGACCAGCATAGGATTGATCACGAACCCAATCCTGACCAGTATGAACTCCCCAATCCAAATATGGAATTCCTCTTCTTCCAACAGACCAGTCTAAGCGTGGATCCAAAGGCACCGCTCCATCTGGTGTGTATGCATCTTTAGCAGCTAAGCCCTGATCATTTTTAATCGGAACATTATTGTATGAGTTGTCTAGATACGGCAATCCTCCCGTTGTCTTGAATGAATTTACAAAATCATTACTTGGTTGGAAAAAGCCGCAGCATCCACCGGGGGAACCTCCACTTTTGTATGGGAAGTTCAACACTTCACCCCATCCCCCATTCCATCCGCCAGAACCATCATTAACGGAATACTGAACAGTATAAATTGCCTCAACACCATTGCGTTTGTCAGTGTCAAAAACATCACCATACTTAGACTCAAATCCAATGTCATTACCTTCTGGGTCTTTGCCATTGGCAATCACATCCGCCAATAATGTCTTTGCTCCAGCAAAATCCTTCTTCATTTGCATTAGCGCTTTCGCTTTTAACACTTTAGCAACTGTGCCATTAAATCGTCCTATTTGATCCATATCATTAGGCAACGTTGTACCAGCATCAAGATCTGCAATTATTTTATCAATATTAGCAGCTTGCTCACTGTCCGCATTCGTTACTGCCTCCAAATCGGTTGTCTCATCAACATATGGAATCTTAATCCATAATTTATACGCTTCAAAATGGTAGAATCCTCTTAGCGCTCTTGCCTGTTTTCTAAAAGAATCTGCCTCATCCGCTGTTACAGTGCCATCCGCTTCAGCAACTGCTAAAACAGTAAGCACTTGATTTACTCTGGCGATTGCATCATAAATTGATCCCCATTTTACAGAGAGGTAAGGATTGGTCGCAGTTTCTGAAAATTTCTGAATTGGATTAATGTCTGGCTGGTCACCAGCATCTGTACCTTTATTTGCTTCCAATCCGCGAATACTTCCATACACCCAGTTAGATGAGGCAGCTTCCCATCCAAAACCGTTACCTGAAACTCCATCGATCATTGCATACGCTCCGATCAACAAAGCATTTACTCCATCTTTCGTTGCCAATACCTTTTGGTCAAGCGCTCCATTTGGAGTAACCTCAAGGAATGAATCCTTGCACGAATTCGTAAGGACTAATAAGAGCCCTAGCACTAATCCAGCTTTTATATTAAACTTTCTCATTTTTTATTTTTTTAGATTCCTCTATTAAAATCCAATATTGACACCTACTAAATATTGCTTCACCAAAGGATAATTTCCTAAGTCCACACCGAATGCAGTGTCGCTCGTTGCGTTGTTAACATCTGCATCAAGACCTGAATACTTCGTAATGGTAAATAAATTTACACCTTGTACATATAATCTTGCTCTACCAATACCAATCTTATTCGTCAACTCTTGAGGGAAATTATATCCGATTTGCAATGTTCTTAAGCGAGCAAAAGATCCATCTTCGATATAATAAGAGTTCGATTGGGTATTTGTTGAGAAGTTCGACTTGTTGGAAGCCTTCGGTGTTGAAGCACCTGGATTCTCAGGGGTCCAGCTATTATACAATAAATCGGTACTCTTTTGATTCTGGAATGAAGGCCAGAAATCAAGCCACCATTTATTGTAGTTAAAAATCTCGTTGCCTTGAGAGCCTACTAAGAAGGCAGTCAGATCGAAATTTTTGTAAGTAAGGCCAACATTAAGACCATAGGTGAAATCCGGATTTGGGTTACCGATAAAGGCACGATCATCAGGTGTAATTACCCCATCTCCATTCAAATCAGCATACTTGAAGAATCCAGGCTCAGCTCCATCCTGCTTAGCAGATGCTTCTATGTCAGCAGCACTTTGGAACAAACCAACCACTTTATATCCGAAAAAAGCACCCATTGATTGACCAACTTGATTTCTGTTGAACGATCCTATACGAGTACTTATTATTTGTGAATCGAAGTAGTTAAGGTCTGCTCCTGCATAAGAAATAATCTCATTTTTGTATTGGGTGAATGTAAAGTTCACATCCAGTTTCAAGTCGGGAGTAATATCGGTGCGGTATCCCAATTGAAGATCAATACCTGTATTCTTCGTATCACCAATATTCTTGGCCGGAGCGGATGGGTTACCATAGAGCGCATTAAGCGGAACAGATACCAAAAGACCCTCTGATTTCTTAGTGTAAAAATCTACAGACAATTGAAATTTATTGTCTAAAAAACCAGCATCAAAACCAATGTTAGTTGTTATCTGAGTTTCCCACTTAGCTTCTGTATTACCAATACGTGTTTGTCTGAATCCTTTCAATGAAGAGGAACCAGCACCCGTCAAATCATAGTTTGCATCTGCGATACCACCGCCATAAAGAGAAAACTGGTTAGATGGATCAAGATTCAATTGAGAACCCATTGTCCCGTATCCTCCTCTGAGTTTCAAACTTGAGATAACCTCCACACCAGACATAAAGCCTTCTTCGCTAATTCTCCATCCTGCTGTTATGGAGGGGAACGTTCCATACTTATTTGCAGGAGCGAATCGGGATGAACCATCACGTCTTACGGTCGCACTTAACAAATATTTATCTTGATATGAATAATCTGCGCGAAGGAATGTTGATGCCAAGGTTCCTGGTGTGCCATAGAAGGAAGATCCATCTGTAATTTTGGCACCATTCGTCACGGTTCTGAAAGCAAAAGCATCAGAGAAATAATCAGCACGTGCAGCACTTACCCCTCTTCCAATTTCGTATTTAACTGCTTCGTAACCTGCAACGAGAAGTAACTTATGGTTTCCAAAAGTTTTGTCATACGTCAGTGTATTGGTCCACACCCAGTCACCACCGTATCCCGAATTTTCATTGTACGAGGCAGTTGCCTGGTTCTCCGAGTTTTCATAAGTCGAGCTACTCCAGTTTGTGTTATAATAACTGCTGTAAGTACCTCCAAAGGTGGTTTTGAAATTTAATCCCTCGAGAATTTTAGCACCTAAGAAAAAGCTTCCAAGTACCCGAACATCTTGTTGACGATCGTCCCCGTTACGAATGGCATTTGCATATGGGTTAGATCCATTACCCAATCTCACTGCAATACCAGTTCCGCCAAATTCACCCGGTATATAATTGTGAGTTACACCAGTAACGGAGGTTGTCATTACAGCGGGTATGATAGGTTGAATAGCATAGACTGATTGGATTGGACTTCCTTCTGCTCCTGTTCCTGCTACGCCATTTCCGTTTCTGCCTGTTACTGTGAAGTTTTCACCAATGGATATCCTGCCCTTTGCAATCTTAAATTCGGAGTTCACCCGTGCTGAAAAACGTTGTGAGAAGTTATTGATTACAATACCATCCTGTTTGTAATAATTCATACCCACATAGAAAGTAGAATTCTGGCTTCCTCCGGAGAGAGATAAGTCATGATTCATGATCAGCGCATTTCTCGTTATGGTTTTGTACCAATCGGTATTTCCGGCCCAGCTAGGCAAGGTTGGCGCTGCATTAGCCGATGAACCATATACAGGATGGGTCTCAACATCAAGTACTCCATCATCATTTGCATCAACAGTACCATTAAATTGATCATTAGCATAAACCTTCCATTGTAAATCAGCATATTCTTGTGTATTAAGAAGAAAATCAGGGCCTTTCCCTGCATCCTGACTTCCTAGATACATGTTGTAACTTACCTTCACACCAGAGTTCGACCCCTTTTTAGTAGTGATCAATATTACACCGTTTGCCGCGCGTGAACCATATATAGAGGCTGCTCCAGCATCCTTCAAAACAGAGAAGTTCTCAATATCATTTGGACTTAATGTTGACACATCATTCGTTGGAACACCGTCCACTACATATAATGGATCGTTATTACCAAAAGAAGCAAAACCTCTAATTCTAACTTTAGAAATACTTCCTGGGCGACCATCATTACTTACCGTCACACCAGCAACACGTCCTTGCAATTGGCTCGTAACGTTTCCGCTTGGAACTTGAACAAGATCAGTAGACTTCACTGTTCCAACAGAACCCGTTAAATCTTTCTTCTCCTGCATTGCGTAACCTGTCACGACTAATTCAGAAAGGGTTTGCACGTCAGGGGTCAATTGGATATTCATCACTGACCGAGACCCAACAATAATTTCAGATGATGCATATCCTACGAATGTAAAAACAAGGGTTGCATCGTCACCTGAAACATTGATTTTGAAATTTCCTTCAGTATCTGTAACGGTACCAGTTGAAGAACCTTTAACCAATACGTTAACACCGGGCATCCCGCCTCCTGTTTCATCTGTAACAGTTCCTGAGACCGTACGCTCTTGGGCTAAGAGCGATATGGAGAAGCACAATAGTCCTAAAACCATTGTCAGACTTCTCATTATCTTATATAATTTTTTCATGTATTACTTTATTTAGATTTTGAGTAAGGCTTCTATTTTAAAACTGTTACTGTTGCAGTAAACACAGCCTCATACGTTCCATAATCCGGATCATTTACAAGTACTGTAAACTTCGCAGGCTCGGTGTAGTTGACCGCAGTAACACCATTGACAAATGGAACTCCATTCACATTAGTAATGGTGGCTGGAATACCATTGTATTCTGTTAGAGTAGCAGTTGTTACAATGCCGCCAACACTAGTTCCGTTCAAAACACTTAAGGCAATATCAAAACCTGTAGTCTTTCCAGTTACTGTTGGTATTAAGCCCAGGAATGCTAATTCAAGCTTAGGTGCAATAGCTGCTTTAATTATATACGGATGATTTACTGTAGCACTATCTTGTGTGATGGCCGCAACCGAAACACCAGTAGTTGGTTTTAGATTAAGCAAAGTATTCTGCTGTAAGGGGGTGCTGGTTCCGGTTCTTATCTTGGCAAAAGCCCCATTCATTGTGTATGATACACTTAATGAATCCTTAGCATCGTTGCCGCCAGGAGTTTCATACGGGAGCAATACAACTATTTGATCAGTTCCATCATTAATGTATGAACCATAAACCTTATCCTTTGTTTGCTTACCAGTCGATTTTGCTGTAAACGACTTTATCGAAGCATCTGTCTCAATTGGCGTAACAATAACTGAAACAGTATATTCAGTGAATGATGTTCCATTGTCCGCAGTCACTTTATAAATCTTCGGAGTTGTAAAGTCATTCGGGGTAACATCGCTCGCTTGAGCTGCTCCATTAATTGTTACATCAGTAAAAGGAGACCCGGAAAATTTCCCTTTTAAAGCAGTCAAAACTGTTTTATAAGGAACGGTTACTACAATCGTCTTTGCCGTTTGATCAATTACAGTCTTCGTGCTTAACCTCTTAAATTCGAATGCTGTCAATTCAGACTTGTTACTTGTAATGGTGATTGTCTGTTCAGCTGAATAGCTTCTCTTAACTTCCTCTCCATCAGTAGAGAAATTCGATGTAACAACCACAGCATTAAAAGTACCTACCTCCGCATATTTAAATTTTACAGTGGCTTTACCATCCGTAAACGAGGTAACCAATATACCACCAAGGTTGGCACGTTCAGTACCATACGGCAAAAGGGCTATTGATTTTGCACCTACCTGGTCGATCACAAAGGTAAATTCTGTGTCATCAGAAAGCCCCGAAGTTTTATCAACCGTAAAGGAAGAACTGGGTGGCGAGGAAACGTCCTCTTCATTACAGCCGTTCACGAAGAAAATCGCGAAGAAGGCGAGCAAGTAATAAGTAAACTTTCGCATCATAGATAATTGGGTTAGGAAATTGATTATTGAAAAATATTTTGCACACCAAACATTATTAGGCATGATGTACTTTTCGAAAGTAAAGATTTTGCGAAACCATAGTTTAAAAAGTGTTAAAAAAATTTCCGCAATCGTCTCCACAATCGGTTGCGGGCGCGGTTGCGCTTGCGATTGTTGCTTTAATTATTGTCCGAACAACCATTAGGGACATGTTTATTGACCTGCCTTGAACAAGGTGTCAAGAATGGAAAAGTTAAATTTCTTAAAAAAATTTGTGTTTGCGTACACATTTATATGAAATTGCTTTTTTTATTGTATGAACAAGAGTATAAGAATAAAGGACATCGCACTTCGCGCGCAGGTTTCTGTTGGCACGGTTGACCGTGTTTTACATAATAGAGGTCGTGTTTCAGAGGATGCTTTGAAAAAAGTGTTGGCAGTACTTGAGGAAATTGACTACAAACCAAATTTAATTGCGCGGACACTAGGTTCTAATAAGTCTTACCGAATTGCCCTTGTAGTGCCTGATCCCACTCAGGATCCCTATTGGGAGGCTCCGGCAGAAGGGATTTCACAAGCAGAAACAGAGTGGTCTCGCTATGGCTTTAGAACCGAGCAGTTTCTGTTTGATCAGCATGATAATCGTTCTTTTGAACGAGCTGCCGAGGCTGCCATTCAATCAACTCCGGATGGAATTCTTATTGCTCCATTATTTTATCGCGAGTCATTGCCGTTTTTTAAACGACTTGAACAACAAAAAATACCCTTCGCACTCTTTAATACTAATATCCATGAAGCTAAACCCTTAAGCTTCATTGGACAAGATTTAAACAAGAGTGGTCGAACTGCTTCTGAGCTTATGTGCCTCGGCCAACAAGAATCTGGAACCTTTGCCATTGTACACATTCATGAGGATATCCAAAATTCAGTTCACATTTTGGAAAAGGAAAAAGGCTTTGTTGACTATTTAAAAGAAAGGAATAATGATTTTAAAACCATTACTATAAGTCTCTCTAACCCGCACGAGAAATCATTTCATAATCAAATTGCTACCTTATGCAGCACACCTGGACTTAAAGGCATCTTTGTGAGTACCTCAAAGGCTTTTATCATTGGATCTTATCTAAGAGAAACCAAGCAAAACAATATCAGATTAATCGGTTACGATTTAATACCCGAAAATCTAGACTACTTAAAATCCGGTGAGATCACTTTTCTGATTAATCAAAACCCAAAGCGTCAAGCATTCTTAGGTATTCGTTGCCTGGCCAATCATCTACTCTTTAAAAGAGAAATTCAATCCATTGATTTACTTCCACTTGAAATCATTACAGCTGAGAACCTCCAATCCTATTTAGATTCTGAGATTCACTAAAAATCCCAATCCGATTTATAATCCTGTAAAGTCAGTTTATTAGTATTATTTTTGTCGGATTTTTTAGTATGAATCCAATCGAAAAATATCCGGTTCGCCTCACCAATTCCTTAAGCGGCAGCAAAGAGCTTTTTAAACCTGTAAACCCGGGCAACATTGGTATGTATGTCTGCGGGCCAACGGTGTATAATAATGTTCACCTTGGAAATGTTCGAACTTTTTTGTCTTTCGACATCATTACACGTTACTTCCGATTTCTCGGATATAAAGTAAGGTATGTTCGAAACATTACAGATGTGGGTCATTTGGAGAATGATGCTGATGAAGGCGAAGATAAAATTGCCAAGAAAGCAAGATTGGAACAACTCGAACCGATGGAGATCGTGAAGCATTATACAGAAGGCTTTCATGAAGTAATGCGTCAGTTTAATATCCTTCCTCCAAGCATCGAACCTTCTGCGACCGGTCATATTGTTGAGCAGATTGCCATCACAAAAAGACTAATTGATAATGGACTCGCGTATGAAACAAACGGATCGATCTATTTTGACGTAACAAAATATAATGAGAAACATCACTATGGAATTCTTTCCGGTCGTGTGATTGAAGATCTGATGGAAAGCGGACGTAAGCTGGATAGTCAGGATGAAAAAAGAAATAAGGTAGACTTTGCCTTGTGGAAGAAAGCTTCTCCTTATCACATCATGCGCTGGCCTTCTCCTTGGGGCGATGGCTTCCCAGGCTGGCATATTGAGTGTACGGTGATGAGCACAAAATATTTAGGCGATACATTCGATATACATGGTGGTGGTATGGATTTAAAATTTCCACACCACGAATGTGAAATTGCACAAGCGGTTGGTGCGAATGGAAAAGATCCGGTTCAGTATTGGATTCATTCTAACATGCTTACGGTAAACGGACAAAAAATGAGCAAGTCGTTAGGTAATTCTTTTTTACCGAGCGAACTCGTTTCAGGCAATCATCCGCTTCTTGAAAAAGGATTTGGGGTTATGACGGTTCGATTCTTCATGCTTCAATCACATTACTCAAGCACGCTCGATTTCTCGAACGAAGCGTTGATCGCTGCTGAAAAAGGATTTAAGAAATTATCGAATGCATTAGGCATCCTGAAAAAATTAGAACATCCCGGTAAGGGTGAAGCCACTGCTGAATTAAAAGCAGAACTGACAAAACTTACGGATGATCTTTATATCAATATGAGTGATGATTTTAATACCGCAAAAACGCTTGCCGTATTATTTGAAATGTCATCGCGCATCTATGATTTTAAATCCGGAAATATTCCATTTAGTAAAATTGATATCGCAACCTTTGATCACTTTAAGAAAAGCTACATCGCCTTCATGGAGGATGTACTGGGTTTAAAGGAGGAAGCAGAACACAATCATGAATTACTCAATGGTGTGATTACCGTGCTCATCGACTTGCGCAAGAAAGCTCGAGTTGATAAAAACTTTCCGCTCTCTGATAAAATCCGTGACGACCTGAAGAAATTAGGCGTGCAGTTAATGGATGGTAAAGATGGTGAGATGAACTACACGATCGATTAAAAGGTTACACGTTATCAGTTGTATGCATTGAACATCTGGTAACTTTTTACGCATGCTCAAAAAGCTCTTTATATTACCCATTCGCTTTTATCAATACAGCATCTCTCCTTTATTAGGTCAGCATTGCCGTCATACTCCATCTTGTTCTCAATATGCTGTTGAAGCCATTCAGGAATGGGGTGTAATTAAAGGTATTTGGCTAGGCACTAAACGAATTGCTCGCTGTCATCCCTGGGGAACGCACGGTTATGATCCTGTTCCAAAAAAGGATAAGCAGTAAGTTATTTTCTGATGAAGTTTTGCGTGTAATTGCAACACAAACTTCTCTCCTCTCTTAAAATTTATAACCGTTAACATAAAATAATTCCAGTAAGCGAAATGTATTCTTACATTCGATCAGATAATAACTTAGATTTATCTTAAATCAATTTTTTACCTGACGCTATGCCTGAATTTCAAATCAAGAAAACTACTAAGTCGTATGATGTAGCCATTGTTGGCTCTGGTGCTGGTGGTGGTATGGCTGCTTATGTGTTAGCAAATGCTGGCATTAAAGTAGTTTTACTTGAAGCTGGTCCTCTTTACGATCCCGCTAAAAATGTAACGCAATTAAAATGGCCTTGGGAATCTCCTCGCAGAGGTGCGAGTACGCCCTACAGAAATTTTGGTGACTTCGATGCAGCGTATGGAGGCTGGGAATTGGAAGGCGAACCTTACACACATAAAGACAATACAAAATTTGATTGGTTCCGATCACGTATGGTGGGAGGCCGCACTAATCATTGGGGAAGAATTTCGCTTCGCTTCGGCCCAAAAGATTTTAAACACAAAAGTATTGATGGCTTAGGTGATGATTGGCCAATTGGCTACGATGACGTATCCCCATACTATGATAAGATTGACAAACTCATTGGTGTGTTCGGTTCCAAAGAAGGACTCATAAACGAACCGGATGGAATATTTCTTCCTCCACCCAAACCAAGATTGCACGAACTTTTTATTAAAGATGGCGCTTCGAAGTTGGGCATTCCTGTTATTCCTTCCCGTCTTTCTATTTTAACACAAAAGATAAACGATGCCCGCGGGCAATGTTTCTATTGCTCACAATGTAATAGAGGCTGTACGGTACATGCTGATTTTTCCTCGTCATCTGTTTTAGTTAAGCCCGCACTTGAAACCGGCAATGTTGATATCATTCCCAATGCCATGGCGCGTGAAGTGCTTACGGATGCGGAAGGGAAGGCCACTGGAATTTCATTCGTCAACAAAGACGACATGCAAGAATATACCGTTAACGCAAAGATTGTTGTATTGGCAGCAAGTGCCTGCGAATCCTCTCGTCTATTGCTGAACTCAAAATCGTCACGCAATCCAAATGGTCTCGCGAATGCAAGTGGTGTGGTTGGTAAATACCTTCACGATTCGACAGGCGCTTCCATGGGGGGAATTATACCGGATTTGATTGGAAGAAAACGATACAATGAAGATGGTGTTGGTGGTATGCATGTGTACACACCGTGGTGGCTTGACAATAAAAAACTGGATTTTGCTCGTGGCTATCACATCGAATATTGGGGAGGAATGGGAATGCCCGGATATGGTTTTGGGTTCGGCATGCAAGGAACCAATGGAAAATATCCCGGCCGCGATGGCAAACAAAAAGAAGCTGGTGGATACGGTGCTGTGTTGAAAGATGATTATCGATATTTCTACGGTGCTCAATTCGGTATGGCCGGTCGTGGTGAAGCCATTGCACGAGAAGACAACTATTGCGAGATCGATCCAACGACCGTTGATAAATACGGTATACCCGTTTTGCGTTTCCACTATAAATGGAGCGACCAGGAGGTAAAGCAAGCGAAACACATGAAAGAAACGTTTGCCGAAATTATCGACAAAACAGGTGGTGTAGTTACCTGGGGTAAGTCCGGTGCTGAAGATGATTACGGATTAGAAGCACCGGGAAGAATTATTCATGAGGTAGGAACAACACGTATGGGTGATGATCCAAAGAAATCGGCTGTTAATAAATTCAATCAGGCTCACGAATGCAAAAACTTATTTGTGGTTGATGGAGGACCTTTTGTTTCACAAGCCGATAAAAATCCAACATGGACAATTCTTGCCCTTTCAATGCGCGCAAGTGAATTCATTATCGATGAACTTAAAAAGAAAAATTTATAAGGAATGAGTGTTGAATTAAAACAAAACGCTCTTGACTAATACCTAAAGACTATCATTATGGACAGAAGAAAATATTTAAAAAGCCTTGTAGTTGGTGGTGCCGGAGCTGGATTACTGCTTCAATCTTGCGGACCTGAAACAAAAGAAGTAGCAAAAGAAGCAATTCCAACTTTTACCATCGATCGCACACCCGATGAGCTCAAACGCGAACTGAAACTCGCCAGTGAAAAGTTCTTTGATGAGCATGAAATGAAAACCATTGGCATCTTGTCGGATATTATTATTCCGAAAGATGAAAAATCCGGAAGTGCTACAGAGGCTGGTGTCCCTGATTTTATCGCATTCATTGTGAAAGATATGCCTCGGTATCAAACGCCATTGCGCGGAGGGTTGAAGTGGCTCGACATCCAATGCATGAAACGATTCAATGCAGACTTTGCAGCGTGTACTGCACAACAGCAAATTGAAATAATCGATGAAATTGCTTTTCCAGAAAAAGCAAAACCAGAAATGCAGCAAGGCGTTGCTTTCTTTAACACCATGCGTGATCTTACTGCTTGTGGATTCTTTACCAGTAAAATCGGAATAGAAGATCTTGGCTATGTAGGTAACAAGCCCAATCAATGGGATGGTGTACCTCAAGATGTTCTGGATCAATATGGAAAGAAATATGATGAACGTACTCTTAAAGAGAGCGTGAAGTTTGATGCTTAAATCGTCCACAGACCACGGTCGACTGTCGACTGTGGTCTGTGGACATTAATTAATTTAGTTTATCGAATTACTAACTATCAACCAACTACCGCCACATGCCCATCCTTAAATCAACTCCTCCACAAGCGAATCAATCGCGAAGAAATTTTATCAAGAATATAGGTGTAGCCGCTGCTGCATTCACCATTGTTCCTCGCTTTGTACTAGGCGGTAATGGTTTTACAGCACCAAGTGATACACTATACATTGCCGGTATTGGTGTTGGTGGAAAAGGTACTAGTGACCTTACGGGATTTGCCGCGAACAAGAAAGCTAAGATCGCTTTTCTCTGCGATGTGGATGATCGCCAGGTCGGTGAATCCAAAAAGAATTTTCCGGATGCGAAGTATTACAAAGACTTTCGCATCATGTTAGAAAAAGAAAGTAAAAATATAGATGCCGTTTCTGTTTCAACTGCGGATCACACGCACGCTGTAGCAGCGATGGCTGCCATGCAACGTGGTAAGCACGTGTATGTTCAAAAGCCATTAACGCACGACATCTATGAAGCGCGCATGCTTACAGAAGCAGCAAAGAAATATAAAGTAGTTACACAAATGGGAAATCAATATGCATCAGCAGACCATGTGCGTACCGTAAAGGAGTGGGTTGATGCAGGATTGATAGGTGATGTGACAAATGTACTCGCTTGGACCAACCGACCTGTATGGCCCCAAGGTATCCCTGCACCTACCGGCAAACACGAAATTCCAAAAGAACTGGATTGGGATTTATGGCTTGGTCCTGTAAAAGAAATGGATTTCAATCCAGCGTACTTACCTTTCAACTGGCGTGGATGGTGGAACTTTGGTACAGGAGCTTTGGGCGATATGGGTTGTCATATTATGGACGCTGCTTTCCGGATTCTTCCAATTGATTATCCAACAGAAGTTGAATGTAGTTCTACAACGGCATGGGAAGGCTTCTTTAAGGAAGCTAACTATTCAGAGAGCTGCCCTGCTTCATCAATCATACATTTAAAGTTTCCGCGCAAGGATGGTAAAGGCATTATCAAACTTACCTGGATGGATGGTGGGCTTCTTCCTGAAAGACCAGATGAATTATTACCCGATGAAGTAATGGCCGATGGAGGTAACGGGTACATCTTCGAAGGAACAAAGGGAAAACTGATGGCAAACTATAGCAAGGCTCCTGTCTTACTTCCTTCTTCACGTATGAAAGAGGTTACATTCCCTAAACAATCTATTCCGCGCATACCGGGGGCAGAGAATGGTCATTACACTCAGTGGGTTGATGCCTGTTTGGCGGGGTATGGAAAAATAGAATTAAGTTCTCCATTTGATTATGCAGGTCCATTCACAGAAGCCGTAATCATGGGTAACCTCGCCATAAGAAGTTATGCAATGAAAAATGCGAATGGATATCCTGGTCGTAAGAAATTATTGTGGGATGCAAAAAATATGAAAATCACCAATTTTGATGAAGCGAATCAATTTGTAAAAAGAGAGTATCGTCAAGGATGGAGTTTATAAAGTAATCAACAAGCCATCTCTGAAAATCATTTTCAGAGATGGCTTTAAAATGTTTTCCTAATTATAAGAATGAACCAGCGCCTAGTTCAAATCACATTGGTCGTTGATGATTACGACAAAGCAATTTCATTTTACACCGAGATACTTCACTTCACATTAGTTGAAGACACTGTGCTGAGTGAAACAAAACGATGGGTTCGAATTGCTCCGCCCGGATCAAAAGAATGCTGTCTGTTGTTAGCCAAGGCATCTGGCGAAGAACAAAAAAGCAGAATCGGCAATCAAACCGGTGGTCGTGTTTTCCTTTTTCTTCACACCGATAATTTTCAACGCGATTTCGACAACCTGAAAGCAAATGATATTGCCATTATTCGCGGACCTGTTGTTGAGGCTTATGGAACCGTAGCGGTCTTCGCTGATTTGTATGGAAATCTCTGGGACCTGATCGAACCAAATAAAAGTTAATGGTTATCCGTTAATAGTGACAAGGTCAAAGTTGCAGTTGATGTTCGAAGTCTGATGTCGAACTCACTCCCTCGATTAACGATTAACCATTAACTTTATCCCCAATTCTAACTTCTGTTTATGAAACGATTCATCGTAGCCATCATTCTATTTTTATGTTCAGTCTCTGCATATGCCCAGGAGTTTGGACTCTCCTTCTCCTACTTCATACCGAAGAATGGATATTTCTCTACGCCTGTAAGTCCATTCTCCATTCGAGGACTTGGCTTTGATATTAATAGATACCTTGCTTTTGAAACAGGAGGAACTTTGTATCGCATGTCAGGCATGAATGTGAAAGGTTTGCCATTCGAAAGTAAGAAGCCAATCGTTGGACCAAACTTTACGATTTTTGTTCCAGCCGAACTAGTAATCCAATTGAAAGGAAATAAAGTTGAGTTTGATATTAAAGGTGGAGTCTTTGGCTTTTATGGTTTCGATCATAAAATAAATTATGGCAACCTCGACCGAGGAATTCGGACGCATGAAAACTTACAATTAGTAAATAGTACAGTAACGTATAAAAACAAACCAGGCTACGGCTATCATGCGGGTGCTGAGTTAACTCTTTATGTTACCAATCAGCTCGGTATTTCATTGGAGGCTAATTATTTGGTTGGTGATTCACAATTTCCTTTGAAGGGAAGTTACATAGGAAGTGATGGCGTTAACCCTGCAGAGACTGTTCAACTCAGCGATACTTATAAGAATGCTAAAATTGATTTTACAGGTTACGAATTTTCAATCGGGTTGATTTTCAATTCGGGTAGTGGTGGTAAAGCGGGGCCACCTAAGAAGAAGAAAAGGAGAAGATGAGAGTTGATGATTATATGGTTATAGGTAATCGGTGATTAATTGAAAGAGATTCAACTTTTCTTGAGCACTTCGTATTATGGGATTGCCTCGTTCCTCGCAATGACGTGAGCCATTACTTTATAAAAATAATTTCGCTTAATGTGGATACACCATTCTCATTAAACGATTCGATGGCGAAATAGTAAGATACTCCAATATTCAACGCACGAATTTCAAGTGATGAGGGTTGGTCGTTGAATACCTGATAGGTCTGATATAATTTATCTTTTGCAATACCCCATCGGATATTATACCCCACTGATCCTTTCACCTGATTCCATTTTAGAAATGCATTGCGCGGATCTACATCTCGTTTTGCTGAAAAGCCTGAAGGCATCGTTGGAGATTTCCCTAATCCATTTCCAAAGATTCGAATATCGCTGATGGCCAATTGTGGTGATGCTACATAAACATGTTCATACTTGATGTAGCGGGCACGGACTGACTTTGATAATTCCACATACGCATTTGGACGATCACGCTTTCGTTCAGTTGTTAAGTCCGCGATGTTCTCCCATTGTTTTCCATCGCGTGAAGCAAAGAGTTTAAACTGCGTAAACACTTTTGCGGAATCATTATCAAAAATATCGGATTTGTAATCGGTATAATTTACCTGAACAGCTTTTACTTCACTCTCATGTTGCAAATCGATGGTTACCCATTCACCAGGCTTATGTTGCTTCGCTACCCAAAATGTGCGTGGGTTTTCATCAGTGACTTTCGAAACATTAAAGGTATCCAAAACAGAAGAGGAGGTGGCTGGCTTTTTATACGACAGCAACATCCATCCTGTAAAGAGATCATCTCTATTGATCCATTTCTTTGTAGGAAGGTAATGTGGCAAATCTCCAAAGCGCGTGTTCGAATACATCTGTCCATCTGCATCGAAACCAGTCGGAAACATGGCGATGCGTCTTTCAAAATTCCAGTTCACAGCAATCCAGGGTGTACCTGTGTTCCAATAATTTCCAAAATTATCCAGAAAGGTATTGCCATGACCAGCACCTGTTACAAAACCTCCTGGCTTGTACGACACGGGATTGTAAGGTGCATAGGTAAATGGTCCGAGTGGATGATCGCCTACATATGCTCCGTTAGCATAAACATTATACTCCGTGCCGGGTGCACCATATTGTAAATAATACTTTCCATTGTGCTTTGTCATCCATGCGCCTTCCATAAAAGGTTTGATACTCGATCGATGGTCGCGGCCAAATCGTTCCCAACCATGTTCTTCAGGATGTAAATACAACATCGGTTTATATTCACCTTTGTATGAAAGGCGTTTGCGTTTGTTGAGTTCACTTCCATACATGGGATACACATTGGATGAGCCCCAATACATATACCATTTGTTCAACTCATCATCATAAAAAAGCGCAGGGTCCCACGGTCCAACTTCTTTCGGTAACTGTGGCAACCATCGGTTATAGAATTGAAGATTTCCTTTCTCTGGTTCTGTTGAAAAGAAAATAGGACGTGTCTCAAATGTAGACTGAAATAAATATAATGTATCCCGAACCGACATAGCAGCCGGAGCACACATATCTTCCATCGGCCACTTGTTGGGAATAATATATTTCCAATGAAGTAAATCTTTTGAATGCCAGTATCCGCCACTAATAGTGACAAACAAAAAATATTCTCCTTTATGATTTACGATTACTGGATCAGCACCTGATCGATAAGAGATGCTATCGTTAAGTTGCTCGAAATTATACTTGTAATCGATATCCATCGGATTACAGTATGTTTTCTGTGATGAACTTTGCGCAATTGAATAGCTTACAGAAAGAAAGCTGAGTATGAATACGAAATACTTCATCGCTATTTTCTTAAGAGTTTTAAAAATGAGTAAGGACATTCAATCCTTACTTTTCTATTCCTTAAAATGATCCCAACCTTGCGCGCGCAATGGCACTGGAGTTCCAGCTTTAGTGATCAAAATATTTTGTTCTTTCTTCTCATGAACATAACCAATGAAATGAATATCAGCATGATTTTTCACTTTTTCAAAATCAGCTTGGGAGATCGTGAATAACAATTCATAATCTTCACCACCATTTAAAGCACACGTAACCGGATCCATTTTAAATTCAATGGCGGTTTCAAACGTCAAACTATCAATCGGAATTTTATCTTCAAAAATCCTTACTCCGACATTCGAGTTTTTACCAATGTGAAATAATTCGGACGCGAGACCATCCGATACATCGATCATGGATGTTGGCTGAATGCCGAGTTCTTCCAGTTCAAAAACAATATCCGTTCTTGCTTCTGCTTTTAATTGCCGGCCTACTAAATATTCATATTGCTCAATGCCTGGCTGCATATCTGGATTCGTGAGGAACACTTCTTTTTCACGTTCCAAAATCTGCAAGCCCATAAAGGCTGCACCTAAATCACCCGTAACACAAATAATATCGGTAGGCTTTGCGCCACTGCGATATACTACCTTATCTTTTTTCACACGCCCAACAACCGAGATCGAAATAATCAATCCGGAAACAGAAGCGGTTGTATCCCCTCCTACCAAATCAACACCGTAACTCTCACACGCGTTTTTAATTCCGGCATAAAGTGCATCGATTGCCTCCAACGAAAACCGATTGCTCAACGCGATGCTTACTGTGATTTGTTCCGCCTTTCCATTCATGGCCGCTATGTCAGAAACATTCACAGCAACAGCTTTGTACCCCAAATGTTGAATGGGCATGTAGGATAAATCGAAATGAATTCCTTCCACCAACATATCGGTAGAGATCAATACAAAATCTTCACCTGCATCAATCACAGCTGCGTCATCGCCAATACCTTTTGTGGATGTTGAATTGGTGAGATTAAAATTTGTACTGATCCGGTCGATCAGTCCGAATTCGCCAAGTTGATTGATCTCTGATCTTTTTTCGCTCATAAATCGTAATTTAGACTTGCCCTTCACCGAGTCGAAGGGGCATTTATCCTGCAAAAGTAAGATTATGAACGAATATGCAGGGTTATGTTCGAAATAAGCTGGTAACTATGCACTTAGAAATCAAAAGCAGATGAAAAAGATTATTGGACTCCTTTTAGCGTGCAGCATTTTAATAAGCGCGTGTGGCCCAAAACCGTATTACAAAACTGCGAAGGGCAAGAAGAAAACGAAGTACTACAACGATATTCAGTTTGGTGGCAAGAGCGCCAGCCAGATGAAAAAGCCTAAGAATTAATGCCTCATCCCTGCCCTTCTCCTGAAAGAGAAGGGCATAAGATTTTTTTAAATTTCAGAGCACAGCTCGATTAAAACACCCCCACTTGTTTTAGGGTGCAGGAAACAAATCATCTTGTTATCTGCACCTTTTTTTGGCTCCTTACTGATCAATTCAAATCCTTTTTTCTTGTATGCTTCCATGCTGGCATCAATATCGGCAACAGCAAATGCCAAGTGATGAATACCTTCACCACGCTTTTCAATAAACTTGGCAATGGGCGAATCTGGCCTTGTAGCCTCCAATAGCTCGATCTTCACACCCGAAACTTCAAAAAAGGAAGTCGCCACACCTTCCGATTCCACCTTCTCTATTTTATAATGCTCACGTCCTAACAGCCTGGCGAAGACTTTATTCGACTCTTCTATGCTTTTAACCGCTATACCAATGTGCTCAAGTTTTTCCATAATTGTTACCTTTGCAGGCAAAGAAGAAACTTTTTAGCTAAATCGAAAGTTTAGGTTAATGAAAATTGAATCATGATGATTGAAACTTTGAGCGATATGCACGTAGAAGCGGCCCGCATTCAGCAAGAAATTAAGGATTATTTGGGCTTGCGCACATCTGACCTTGTTTTTGAATTTACTTCACAAGACGGCAAGGTAAAGCTCGACCTTATTACCATTAACCCCCGGCACAACCAGGCATTCTTGTTTCACAACGAAACGGGAGCCGACAAAGTAGATGCATTGAAAAAGATGCTGAACTATGTGCAGAACTACAAAGAAAAAGAAAACTCCTACACCATACAGTGGGTAGCAAAGAGCGATAAAGAACTTCACACTTCGTATTTCAAGGCAAGCAACATTATGGATGCTTTGCAAAAATTATATTACGGACGCGACATGAACACGATTACCGTTTTCAGTGTTGTATTAAATCCAATCTCTTAAGGCTATGATTAACGTAACTGAAAAAGCAAAAGATAGAATCATCCAACTTCGCAGAGAAGAAGGAAAGGTTGTTGAAAACAACGTACGCGTGTTGGTAAAAGGCGGTGGGTGCTCAGGTCTAATGTATGACTTGAATTTTGATGACGAAATAAAATCAGCAGACCAAATCTTTGAAGACAAAGGCATTAAAATCCTTGTTGACAAAAAGAGCTTACTCTATTTGTTGGGTACTACATTAGATTTCTCTGATGGATTAAACGGAAAAGGTTTTCAATTCATCAATCCGAATGCTACCAGAACTTGTGGATGCGGAGAAAGCTTCGCAGTGTAAGTAAGAGTTTACAACTCCAGAATTTTTGGCAAGAAAATAATCAGCCCGATAATCAGTGCTGTTACTGCACTGATTAAAACTCCGGCAGCGGCTAAATCTTTTATCTTCTTAATCTTCTCGTGTTTTTCTGGTGAGATAAAGTCGGCAATGTTTTCGATCGAAGAATTGATGATCTCTGTCATGATTACAAAGCCAATTGCAAAAATGAGAACGATCCATTCTACTGTTGATATCTTCAATGCAATTCCTGCAATCACAACAAGAACTCCAGCCACTAAATGAATTCTTGCATTGTGTTCTTCCTTTAGCAGGATTCTCAATCCGTTAAAGGCATAACCAAAACTTTTTAATCTTTGTAAGATGGAGAATTTTTGATTTTTCATCAACGAGCGATTTTAATCAACCTTCAAACCCGGCCCAACAATTTCCATCTCATGATCCGAAAATATCTTAGCGATCTCTTCTTTCGTTGGCTCTGTTTCCAATTCTGACATCGTTACAAAAAACTCTTCCAGCTTTCCGGCAGGTTGAAGAACAACCACCATCTTTCCACTTTCACTTACCTGTGTCCAGGCATGTGGAATTTTTCTGGGTAGGAAAATACTGTCACCTGCTTTGAGTTTATATTTATCACTCCCTACCTGGAAATAATACTCTCCAAACAACACATAAAAAATCTCGTCTTGATTCGGATGTACATGCAAAGGTGTTCCTTTTTTTGGTGACATGCTTGTTTGTTCAAATACTGCAAGCGCACCATCATTATCACGCCCTGATACCTTAAGATCTAAAATGTTGGAGTTAACTCCTTTTAGTTTCATGTGCCCATGGATTCTTCCTTCTCCATTTGCTACTTTAAAACCTTTGTCATTTCTAACGAAGGTATTTTTGATTTTAGCAAAGGCTGTGAGCGGAGCAGCAGCTAATATTGTAAGCAGGAATTTATTTCGTTTCATACCATTGATGATTTAAGGGCTCCTGACATAACTCGCAATGTCTTTAAAACATCATTGCTTTAATGTAAGATAGATGGACATTCCTATTTATACAACCTACTCTCGGTAAAATCAAAACAGGAAAGCAACTTTCGTCACTTTCCTGTTTGATAAACCCCAACAAAAAACTCTATACTAAATTCAATTGCTTAAAACTTATATCGAACAAAAGCCTCCATCGCTTCATATTCTGCAAGACCCAGCGCATTGTACGCCATGGCCGTACCATGATTTCTGTCTTCTGCACGCATCCAGAATTCGCGCTTATCACTTCCAGGAAACATCGCACTGTCTTTTTGTGATTGATGTTTGAATACGGCTCTACGTTTACGCATCAATTCTTCCGGACTCAATGGCACTGCCATTTCAATTTGGTCGATATCCCACTCATGCCATGCACCGCGGTATAACCATACCCAGCAATCTTTTGTCCACGGTCTTTTCTTTAATCTTTTCAACGCTTCAAATATTGCCGCTAAACAAACACGGTGCGTTCCGTGCGGATCAGACAAATCACCGGCAGCATAAATCTGATGTGGTTTTATTTCTTCAAGGATATCGATGATTACCTGAATGTCTTCTTCACCAAGCGGTTTCTTTTTTACCGCACCGGTTTCATAAAAGGGCATGTCAAGAAAATGCATTTGCTCATCCGGGATACCTACATATCGGCCACCGGCTTTTGCTTCTCCCCTTCTGATCATTCCTTTAATCGATAACACTTCAGGACTATCAATTTGTCCCGGACCTTTTTTCTTTAACGATTGAACAACCTTCTTATAAAATTTCTCTCCATCTGATTTACTCAAACCAAATTGAACATTGAAGTCGCGAACAAAATCTGCGAAGCGAATGGCATCATCATCAAACACCGCAATGTTACCGGAGGTTTGATACGCTACGTGTACCTCATGCCCTTGATCTACCAAACGGATAAATGTTCCGCCCATTGAAATTACATCATCATCAGGATGTGGGGAGAAAATTACTGCACGCTTTGGAAAAGGTTTGGCGCGCTCAGGACGATGTTTGTCATCTGCGTTCGGTTTTCCACCTGGCCAGCCCGTAATAGTATGCTGAAGATGATTGAAGATTTTAATATTGACTTGATACGCTGAACCATATTCCGTAATGATATCACCCATACCATGCTCCATGTAATCATGATTGGTAAGTTTCAACACCGGCTTCTTCATTTTCTGACAAAGCCACACAACCGCTTTACGAATTAAGGTATCGTTCCAATCAATGGTGTCGAGAATCCATGGCGTTTTGATACGAGATAATTCAGATGATGCTGCATCATCTAATACTACCTGAACACTACTGTGTCGTTGTAAGAACGAAGATGGTATTTGATCTGTAACAGGACCTTCAACTGCTTTCTTAATCACTGAAGCTTTTCCTTCACCCCATGCCATCATGATGACGTGCTTCGCTTTCATGATTGAACCAACTCCCATGGTGATGGCTTTGCGAGGAACGTTCTCATCACCAAAGAAATCGCTGGCCGCATCGATGCGTGTTACCTGGTCGAGTGTAACAAGTCGCGTAAATGTTTTTTCGGTTGAACCGGGTTCGTTAAAACCAATGTGACCCGTGCGACCGATACCTAATATTTGAATATCAATACCTCCCAAAGCATCGATCTTCAATTCGTATTCGCGGCAGAAATCAGCAACCTTATCTTTTGCTAATGTTCCATCTGGGATGTGAATATTTTTCTTTGGAATATCAATGTGGTTGAACAAATGCTCTTGCATAAACCGAACGTAACTCTGCAATTCCTGGGGATTCATTGGATAATATTCATCCAAATTGAAGGTGTAGACATTCTTAAAACTCAGGCCTTTTTTGTGAAGGTTGATGAGTTCCGAATATACCCTGGTTGGAGTTGAACCGGTGGCAAGACCAAGCACACATGGCTTGCCTTCCTGCTGGCGTTTCTTGATCAAAGCGGCAATTTCTTTCGCCACAGAGACCGAAGCATCTTCGGAGGATTTAAAAATCTTTACTGGAATCTTTTCAAAGGCAGTAAGGTCGTTATTCATAATTTTGATCGATTTTAGGCCTTGCGGTATTTAAAGGTCAAAGTATCTTAAAAAGTGCGAAATTTTCAAGTGTTTGCGGTAACATAATTTAATATGAAGCATTTCAGAACGATTGTTAGTTTCCCGATTTCATCTCAAAAGGTCGGTTTGAAAGACCGTTTCCTCACTATTGGTTCCTGTTTCGCTGATGTGGTGGGTGGCTACCTTCAGCGCTACAAAGTCGAAACTTGCTCCAATCCCTTTGGCACATTATACAGCCCGGCATCTATTCATAAAGCACTGAGCTATTCCCTGCTTAATCAAGCCCCTCCTGAGCACACTTACTTACAAAATCAAGATATTCATTTAAACTATGATTTTCATTCTGAATTTTCGGCTTTACAGAAGGAGGTTCTACAAAAACGGTTGATCGATTGTCTTCAAACTACTCATCAATTCTTAAAGAATGCTGATCGACTGATCATTACCTATGGAACTGCGTGGGTTTATGAACGAATTGACAACCACGAGTTGGTCGCCAACTGTCATAAGATGCCGGCAAAGCTCTTTACGAAATCATTGCTGACGCAGAAAAAAATAATTGAATCGTTTGATCTTCTTTATCAGGATCTGAAAAAAATCAATCCTAAAATAAAGATCATTCTTACGGTTAGTCCGGTAAGACATATAAAGGATACACTCGAATTGAATGGTGTAAGCAAATCAATCTTGCGTGTTGCTTGTCATACCTTGAAAGAAACTTACGCGGATGTAGAATATTTTCCTGCGTATGAAATCATGATGGATGATTTGCGTGATTATCGATTTTATAAACCCGATATGATTCATCCATCAGACGAAGCTGAGGAATACATCTGGGAAAAATTTGTCGACACTTTTATCGATGATTCTTCAAAACAATTTTTTGAAAAGTGGGACGGCATTCAATCGGCTTTAGCGCACAAACCCTTTCATCCATCATCATCCTCACACCAACATTTCTTAAAAATAACATTGCAAAAACTGGAAGAACTTAAATCCATTTTAAATGTTGAAGAGGAAATGAATCAGATCAAATCACAAATTCACACATCTTAATTACAACTTCAGCAATGTCGAGTCCTGCAGATAAAAAAGCGAATCGCTTAATACATACTACTTCACCTTACTTACTTCAGCATGCTTACAATCCAGTGGATTGGTATCCGTGGGGAAATGAAGCTTTACAGAAAGCCAAGCTAGAAGACAAACCAATATTAGTGAGCATCGGTTACTCCGCTTGCCATTGGTGCCATGTGATGGAGCGTGAATCATTTGAGAAGAATGAAGTCGCGAAAGTGATGAACGAATATTTTGTTTGCATCAAAGTAGATCGTGAAGAGCGTCCGGATATTGATCAGGTTTATATGGACGCTGTGCAGGCTTTAGGTGTAAATGGTGGTTGGCCGTTGAATGTATTTTTAACTCCGGATCAAAAACCATTTTTTGGCGGAACGTATTTCTCACCACAAACGTGGGTACAGGTATTGACTAATATCAACAAAGCTTTTCTTGCCAACCGTGTTCAAATAGAAGACACAGCAGAAGAACTTCGATTGCATTTATTGAAGTCGGATGTAGAGCGATTTAAACAAACCATTTCCACTTCGGAACTTAAATCTGATCTCACTTTACTTTTTCAAAATCTGGAAAAGAGATTTGATCGTGATCTTGGTGGAATGAATAAGGCACCCAAGTTTGTAATGCCAACCATTTGGTTCTGGTTGTTGAGGTATTACTCCCTCAACAAAAATAAAAGCGCATTGCACATGGTAACCCATACACTCACAAAAATGGCGCAAGGTGGATTGTATGATCAACTTGCTGGCGGCTTTGCGCGATACTCGGTTGATGTTAACTGGTTCGCTCCTCACTTTGAGAAAATGCTATATGACAATGCACAATTGATGAGTCTATATGCTGAAGCATTTTCAATTACAAAATCAGACCGATACAAAGAAATAGTTTACGAAACTTTTCAGTGGCTGTCGAATGAAATGACAAGTTCTGAAGGTGGATTCTATTCTGCTCTTGATGCCGATAGTGAAGGTGTTGAAGGTAAATTCTATTGCTGGACCTATTCAGAATTAGAAGCAGTCTTTGGAGAAGAAACAAACAAAGTAGCTACCTATTTTGAAGCAACTGATGAAGGGAACTGGGAACATGGTATGAATATCTTGTTGGACGTTCATGAAGGTTCTTATCCACAAATAAAACCAATCAAAGAGAAACTACTTCAGGCAAGAAGCAAACGCATTCGTCCAGGGTTGGATGATAAAATTCTTACCGGATGGAATGCCATGATGATTCACGGACTTACGGATGCCTATAAAACATTTGGTGATGATTCATTCTTGCAACTTGCGTTGCGGAATATTTCATTCCTCGAAACTCATTTGATCGACAATGGAAAAGTATTCCGAACCTATAAAGGAAAGCGTTCTGACACAGAAGGATTTTTAGAAGATTATTCTTTTCTTATTCAAGCTTACACTTCACTCTATCAAGTTACCTTCAATGAAGATTGGCTTCGCAAAGCAGAATCATGGTGCAAGTATGTAATGAAGAATTTCTACGATGAAGCAGAGGGGTATTTTCATTTCAATTCAAACACAGCTGAGCAGCTCATCGCACGAAAAAAAGATATTATGGACAATGTCATTCCATCTTCCAACTCAGTGATGGCACGCAACCTTTATCGCCTTGGCGTTTTATTGGATCGGGAAGATTGGAAAACTATTTCAATTACTATGACATCACAACTGATTTCATTAATAGAATCCGAGCCAAGCTACATGTCGAACTGGGGAATGTTGCTTGCTGAAATAACAAATGGATTTGCTGAAGTCGTGATTGTTGGAAATGACGCTGAGCAAAAAAGGAAAGCGCTGCATGCACATTACCTTCCATTTGCTTTAACCCTTGGAACAAAAATGAAAAGCTCATTACCGTTGCTGGAAGGTCGCGAAGCAAAGAATGGTGAAACCATGATTTACGTTTGCTTCAACAAGACGTGTAAACTTCCAACCACTCAAATAAAAGAAGCCCTCGAACAAATAAATCGCAAGGATAACGATTAACTTTATTCTCCCCTCGATGATGCATTTTAACTTAGTGAACCTTAGTGTCTTTGAGTCTTCGTGGCAAGAAGAACTAGGCCACGAAGACACAAGGGCACAAAGGGGACACCAAGAAATACATTATTATGATTAACAATCACTATATGAAGAACATAATTCTAGCCATTCTTTTTCCGACAACGCTTTTCTCTTGTTCACAAAAAGAAGTAAAACCTCCACAACCCGTCTTACCTGTTCCAACAGAAAATCAATTGGCATGGCACGAGATGGAGTTAAATGCGTTCGTTCATTTTACTACCAATACATTTACTGGAAAAGAATGGGGTTATGGTGATGAAAGTCCCTCCATCTTTAATCCAACTTCTTTCGATGCCGATCAGTGGGTAAGTACCTTTAAAGAAACTGGTTTCAAAGGTGTGATCCTTACTTGCAAACACCATGATGGATTTTGTTTGTGGCCTAGCAAGTTTACTGAACACTCTGTAAAAAACAGTAAGTTTAAAAATGGTGAAGGTGATGTAGTGCGAGCAGTTGCTGATGCCTGCAAAAAGCATGGATTAAAATTTGGCGTTTACCTTTCACCCTGGGATCGCAACCACAAAGACTATGGCTCGCCAGTATACATTGATTATTACAGAAATCAATTAAATGAATTATTCACCACCTACGGTCCCGTATTCGAAATGTGGTTTGATGGTGCAAATGGTGGTGATGGATTTTATGGAGGCAAGCGTGAGAAGCGAAGCATTAACGGAGCAACGTATTATGATTGGCCGACAACTCTTGACAAAGTTCGCGCATTAGAACCGAACATTATTTTCTTTAGCGATGCCGGCCCGGGAGTGCGTTGGGTAGGAAATGAAAAAGGAATTTCCGGAGAAACAAATTGGAATACCATCAGCACCGATACACTTTATGCTGGCAAAGCTGGAATCGAAAATTTACTCAACACCGGATCAGAAAACGGAAATAAATGGATCCCTGCTGAAGTGGATGTATCCATTCGTCCGGGATGGTTTTATCATGCTGATCAGGATTCGCTGGTAAAATCTCCGGAAAAATTATTTGATATCTATCTGACGTCTGTTGGTCGTGGTTCTACTCTTCTCTTAAACATCCCTCCTGATCAACGCGGACTTGTGCATGAAAATGATGTCACATCTTTGAAGGGTTTCCGAAAAATTTTAGATGAAACATTCAAAACTGATCTTGCCTTACATGCAAAAACAGAAACCAGTTCGCAACGCGGTAATGCAATGCAATTTTCATCCGCAAATCTTACCGATGGAAATAAGGAAAGTTATTGGACAACCAATGACGATGTTACCTCTGCATCCATTGAAATCAATCTTGAAAAGAATCAGATGATAAAGTATATCGAATTGCAGGAATACATTAAACTCGGACAACGTGTTAAATCGTTTACCCTTGAAGTTTGGAGGGATAATACTTGGCAAAGTATTGCACAAGGTACTACCATCGGCTATAAGCGAATTATAAAAATTGATCCCATCGAAACGACCAAAATCAGAGTCAATATTATGGAATCAAAAGCTTGTCCTGTGCTTTCGAGTGTATCCATATATTAATTCAGAATCTATTTTCGGAGACCAAAGTCCTCGATAATATTTAGACCTAAACCACGTTTAGATAGCCTAAAAGAAAGAGCGTAACATTAGTCGATGTAATGCGTTTTTTAGAGATCAACATCCTAACAAATGTTTTTTCGTGTTGATCTAACCAGTACATTTGCAGGAAATGCAGATGAGTTAACAACTAAGTCTGTGTTCGTCCCGTTTGGATAAACATCAGACTGGTGAGTTCCATCAGATCCTAACATAAATTTTTAACAGATGAAAAAATTACTTATTCTCAGTATTGCACTTCTTATTTGCGGCAGCGTTGCCTACTCGCAGAATTCAAAATCGTTTTACAAATCATCGTATGAAACCCGAAATAGCGGTTCATGGGATCAGGGATCTTCAATACTTAGTTTTGGACTTGGTTTTCCAAACGTAGCTCCGACCTATGGTGGAAATTCCGGCTTCCCTCCATTATATGTTAAATATGAGCATGGATTTTTACGCGATGAAGTAGGATTAGGTGGATATGTGTCAACAGGTTTTGGTGAAACCGGTAACTATTATGGTTTTAGTCCGAATGGGTATCAAACCAATTTTTTCGCTTTTAGCATAGCTGTTTTAGGATATTATCATTTTAACAAGCTCATTCCCATTGAAAAAATGGATGTTTATGCAGGAGCTGGTTTAGCATTTAAGAAGGTGACGTATGAGGATAATGATGATTTTTATGATGACGATGCAACTGTAACCGTTCCCGTGAAAGTAGGTATTCGCTATTATGTCAAACCAGCCTTTGCATTTTATGCAGAAAGTGGATGGGATGGTATGAGTGGTATTAATTTAGGCGTGACATTAAAGCTTAAATAATCAAATCTATTTCTCTGGTTATTACCAGACAGGAAAAGAGTCCACATTTTGTGGACTCTTTTTTTTCATCCGCATATGCCTTTCATTTGCGTTGCTAAATAGATTATCATGAGCAAATCGTTTCCACTGGTTATCCTCATCTTTATTTGCGGTCATGCTGTTATTGCCCAAAATTCAGAATCTTTTTATAAAACTGAATACGAATCCCGCAACTCCGGATCCTTCGGACAATCCGTTGCTTTGCTGAGTTTTGGAGCAGGATTTCCAAATGTAATTGACAACTTTCGAAACGGTCAATCTGGCTTTCCTCCACTTTACGCAAAATTTGAACACGGTTTTATGCGTGACGAAATTGGATTGGGAGGACACATCTCATCAGGATGGGGGTCCTATCATAGCACTAACAACAGCAAAACCAACTTTGCTGCCGTTAGTATTGGTTCGTTGGTATTTTATCATTTCAATAAGTTGATACCCGCAAAGAAATTGGATTTGTATGTAGGAGTCGGATTAGGATATCGGTATATATGGTATCACACAGATGATCCTATAACACTCAAAGAGAATTCTGACAATGATGTTTTAGGAATGATAAAACTAGGAATTCGTTATCACATCAAACCAAAATTTTCACTCTTTACTGAAACCGGTTACGATGGAATGAGTGGTTTTAATTTTGGTATCTCACTTAAACTGAAGTGATTTAAGATTGGAACCTTTACCCTGATGTAATGTTACATTAAAATTTAGTTCAACAGTCTTTAAACCTTTAAGAACAACTTTAGTCTAACCGGAAAATCACATAAAACTAATTTTCTTCAAAATGAGAAACATTAAAATCTTTTCAGTTTTTATAATTGCTCTACTGGCTTTAACCGGCATAGTCGAAACCGCTGAAGGGCAAACAAGACACAAAGAAAGGCGCGCTAAACGACATGCTGTTCACGCGCATCGCGTTCATCATCGAGTAGTGGTTAGAAGGGCTCATGTTCGATATGCTCATTTACCGAGATGGCGAGCAGCTGTGGCAGTAGTGCCAACCAGTGCAGTGATCATCAAAACAAAAACTAATCCTTATTATTTCGACAGAGGCGTTTATTATGCTCCTCGCAACAATGCCTACGTTGTGGTTCGACCTGCTGCAGGCGTTCGCATTCGTGTGCTTCCTGTTGGATACAGAAGAGTTGTACTCGGTCCACGTAGTTACTATTACTACTACGGAACATTCTATACACAAGTAGATAAAAGTGACGAGTATGAAACTGTAGATGCTCCTGTAGGCGCAGTAGTGGACGCCTTACCTGACGGTTACGAAGTGAAGACTATTGACGGGACGGAGTACTATGTTCTGGATGATGTTTACTACGCTGAAGTTGAAACCGATGAGGTCGAGGATGGAGTGGGTTATGAAGTGGTGAAGATTTAGTAATCGGTGATCGGTAATCAGTATTCGATAAACGGTTTGAGTAAGGACTGATTACCGAATACTGGTTACTGATTACCTTATATTCTGGCTTGATACGTGTACAATTGAAAATACCTACCCTTCCTCTCTATCAACTCATCATGTTTACCACGCTCTTCAATTTTTCCATCTTCAACAACTAAAATCTGATCCGCCTGGCGAATGGTACTCAAACGGTGAGCGATAACAAATGTGGTTCTTCCTTTCATCAGACTACGCAAACTTTCCTGAATAAAACTTTCGCTCTCGGTATCCAGATTCGAGGTGGCTTCATCTAAAATTAATATTCTTGGGTTTGCCAGTATCGCGCGTGCAATGGCAATGCGCTGTCTCTGTCCACCGGATAATTTTACTCCGCGTTCTCCAATAACGGTTTCGAGTCCCAGCTCAAAACGATCTGTAAATTCATGAACGAAAGCTGCCTTAACAGCATTTTGAAGTTCTTCTTCAGAAGCATTGGGCCGTGGAAATAAAATATTATCACGAATGGTGCCTTCAAACAAAAAATCATCTTGCAATACCACTCCCAACTGACTTCTGTAACTGTCCAATGATATCTTGGTCATGTCGATACCATCGATCGTAATGGTGCCACTTTCAGGATTTAAGAACGAGGCCGTGAGCCCGGCAATAGTCGTCTTACCCGAGCCTGAAGTTCCTACCAATGCAGTCACCGATCCTGCAAATGCAGTGAAGCTAATATTCTTGAGTACAGGCTTTCCCTCTTCATACGAGAACGACACGTCTTTAAATTCCATATCACCCTTAATAGCACCGATCTTCTCTGTGCGAACGGTGCCGTCATCTTCAACTGGCATGTTCATTAATTCTTCCGTGCGATCTAATCCTGCAAAAGCTTCAGTCAACTGACTTCCAATATTACTCATCTGTATAATGGGGGCAATCATAAACACCATGAACATGGTAAATTGCAAAAAGTCTCCTGCCGTTAAATTGAAGTAGCCACTTAGCCCCATAATTCCAACGCTGGCTAATCCCACTAGAAATGTTCCGGAACTCGTAACAAAACTGGTTGAGGTGAGACTCTTCTTCACGTTTTGAAAAAGCTGATCAACACCTTTTTCAAAAACCTTTATCTCTTGCTGCTCGGCATTAAATCCTTTGATAACCCGAACACCATTTAAGGTTTCAGTAAGTCGTCCTGTAACTTCTGCTGTGATTTTTCCTCGTTCACGAAAAACCGGACGAATAATAGAAAACGCTTTCAATGTGATAAGTCCAAAGACTGACATGGGCAGCAAAACAAATAGCGTCATCCATGGATTGATATAGATGAGAAAGCAAATGGAAATGATGGCCGTTAATACACCACCTACTAATTGAACCAAACCGGTTCCTACCAGGTTTCGCACACCCTCAACATCGTTCATTACACGCGATACTAACGCACCTGACTTTTGATTATCGAAAAATCGGGTAGGCTGACGCAAAAGATGCCGTTGTACTTTAGATCGTAAAACTGAAATGAGGTGCTGTGCCTCAACACTTAAAATTTTTGTTAGCAAGAAAGAAGTGACAGCTTGAATGAGAATGGCAATTGTTACGCCAACCAGCAATAAAGGAAGCTTATCTAATTGCCTGTTCACTAAGATGTCATCCATAAAGGGTTTTGTGGCCCATGGTGGCACCAAACCAGCCGCACGACTTATTACAATTAATATCAGACCAATGAAAAGGAGTTTTCTGCGAGGCCAAATAATAGTTTTAAAAACATGACCAATGGTAACTTTTTGTTTTGGGGGCATAGCGAATTAAAATGTTAACCTTGAAAGAGACGATGCCAGACCATTTTTAGTCTTTCGGCATCTTTTTTAATATGCATAAAATTAAAAGAAGGTAAGAATAAACAGCTATCGTTAGCGGAACTTCTCAATACATCTTAACTTACGAGATGGTAATACAAGTATACCGGGCTGTAGGTTCCATTCTCTTTCTCTTTTTATCAACAACTTTCTCGTTAGGTCAGACGGATTGTGAATTAAAGAAAGATCAAGACAGCATAAAGGTGTACACGTGTAGCAGACCGGAATCTCAATTCAAATCCATTAAGGCATCATTTGAAGTAAACGCTACCGCCCTTGAACTGGCGGCCATGGTGATGGACATTGCCGGATATCATGAGTGGCAATACAAAACGATCAATCCAAAAATTCTAAAATGGATTAATAAACAAGAACTGATTTACTATGTAGAAATTGTTGCGCCATGGCCTGTAAGCAATCGGGATGTGATCGTGCATTTAAAAATTGAACAAGATCCGATAACGAAGCGAATGGTATTTACAGCCAATGGCGTTCCAGATTATATACCGGAAAAAGATGGAATAACACGAGTGCCCATGTCAAAATCAACCTGGATTGTTGTTCCTATATCTGCAAACAAAATGAGAGTTGAATATTCCATGAACATCGACCCCAGCGGATCTGTGCCCGCCTGGATGGTAAACATGGTGAGTGCAGAAGGACCTTTCGAATCGTTCTATACCTTGAAAAGTAAAATCAAGGAAAGAAACTATACGAAAGCCGATGCTCCTTTTATCGTAGATTAATTATTCCAATTTTACTTAAGGCCTCACCCCGGCCCTCTCCGGAGGAGAGGGAGAATTCAAATTCGTGCATTCGTGGCTAAAGAAATTACGCGTAAAGCGCTTCCTTTTGTTCTGCTATTTTTTCACTTGTGATGTATTCATCATACGTCATCATCTTATCGATAAAACCATTTGGTGTGATTTCGATAATACGATTGGCTACTGTTTGAGTAAACTCGTGATCATGTGATGTGAATAGCACAGTACCTGGAAAATCTTTCAAAGCATTGTTAAAGGCTGTGATGGATTCAAGGTCCAAGTGGTTTGTAGGTTCATCAAGGATAAGCACGTTAGCTCCTACGAGCATCATACGCGAAATCATGCATCGTACTTTCTCTCCTCCTGATAACACGCTACACTTCTTAAAAACTTCTTCTCCTGAGAAAAGCATCTTACCTAAGAATCCGCGTACATACGTTTCATCTTTATTTTCTTCTTCCGCAAATTGGCGAAGCCAGTCAATCAGATTGTCATCGGATTGAAAGAATGCTTCGTTGTTGTTCGGTAAGTATGCAGTAGTAATCGTCTGGCCAAATTTAAAATCACCAGCATCTGCTTTTTCTTCGCCCATCAAAATCTTAAACAATGATGTAATCGCTAAACTGTCTTTTCCAACAAAAGCAATCTTGTCGCCTTTGTTCACATAGAAGTCAAGGTTTTTGAAGAGTGTACTTCCATTTAATGAGAACGTCATGTTCTCTACATGCAATGTTTGATCACCTGCTGTTCTTTTCTGTTGATAGATGATGGCAGGATACTTACGTGTTGATGGTTGAATATCATCCACGTTAATTTTCTCCAGTAATTTTCTTCTGCTCGTTGCCTGACGCGACTTCGAAGCATTCGCGCTAAAGCGCATGATGAATTCCTGTAATTCCTTTTTCTTCTCTTCTGCTTTCTTGTTGGCAGAAGAACGTTGTGCTGACGCTAATTGGCTTGACTGATACCAGAAAGAATAATTTCCGGTGTACAGTTTTATCGCGTTAAAATCAATATCAACAATATGCGTACAAACCGTATCCAAGAAGTGACGATCGTGAGATACAACAATTACCGTGTTTTTAAAATCCAATAAGAAATCTTCCAACCAGGTGATGGTGTGAATGTCCAAGTCGTTGGTTGGTTCATCCAGAATCAAAATATCAGGGTTACCAAAAATAGCTTGCGCTAATAACACCCGCACTTTTTGATTACCACTTAATTCTTTAACCAATTTAGGATGATCTTCTTCCGTAATACCCAGTCCGCTTAGCAATGATGCTGCGTCCGACTCTGCATTCCAGCCATCCATCTCTGCAAACTCAGCTTCCAATTCAGATGCACGAATACCATCCGCTTCAGAGAAATCTGGTCTTTCATAAATCGCATCCTTCTCTTTCATGATACTCCAAAGTTTGGAGTGTCCCATCATCACAGTGTCCAATACGGATACTTCATCAAACTCGTGGTGGTTCTGACGAAGGACAGCCATGCGCTTGCCTGGATCAATGCTAACATTACCACGAGTCGGGTCGATGTCACCAGCAAGGATTTTTAAGAAGGTTGATTTTCCGGCACCATTAGCACCAATTACACCATAGCAGTTGCCTGAGATGAACTTGAGGTTTACCTCATCAAACAAAACGCGTTTACCGAACTGAAGCGAAAGATTATTAGCAGCAATCATATTATGAAAATGAATCGGCAAAAGTAGTAAAAATCAGCTAGTTAACCTGATGAAGGTTGAGAACTAAAGTTAATTCTGCAAATGCGGGAGTATTCAAATGACAATTTCGAGTGAGCTTTTATTGGCCTAAGATTCTATCTCACTTTGCAAACGAATGCATGGATTACCAGTTCGATCACCATTACTGTGTTGCCAAAATACAGCTTCCTTAAACTTTGCTCCAGAGGAGCAAAACAAAGAAGTGGTGCCACCACTTTGAGCGGTAGCACCACTTCTTTAAACTGATAATAAGTATTTTTCTACACCACCGATTTTTACATCCAGCTTTTCTGTCGCACTTGAAAATTCTTCTCGTGATTTCAGCTTTGTGTTTACACTGATATAAAATTTGATCTTCGGTTCCGTACCCGATGGACGAACCGATACCTTCGTTCCATCCTCCAAATAAAATTGAAGCACATCAGACGATGGGAAGTTTAATACAGATTCTTTTCCAGTGATCAGATTTCTTTCCTTCAACGTTTTATAATCCAGTAAACGCTCAACACGACTTCCGATAATTTCAGACGGAGGATTCGTTCTGAACTTCTGCATCATTGCTTTTATCTCCTGTTCTCCCTGTTGTCCTTTTTTAGTGAGGTTGAGCAAACTTTCTTTGTAGTATCCAAACTCCACATACATATCGATCAACCAATCGTAGAGGGATTTATTTTCATCTGTTGCACTGGCTGCCATCGCTGCGAAAAATGCGCAAGCTGAAACAGCATCTTTGTCGCGAACAAAATCTCCAGCCATATAACCATAACTTTCTTCTCCTGCTGCAATGAAACGTTTCTTACCATCGAACTGCCCCATAAGTTCAGCGATGTATTTGAAACCGGTTAATGTATTGTAGCACTCAACACCAAGTTTGGCGGCCATTGTATCGACAAGTTCTGAAGTAACAATTGTCTTTGCGATGTAAGCATTCTTCTTATCAGGTAAATTCTTCAAGATAAAATACATCATCAAACAAAAAGCCTGGTTGCCATTAAGCAAAATAAAATCCCCATCCGCTTTGCGAACTCCCATACCTACACGATCCGTGTCAGGATCAGTTGCCATCACCATCGTTGCTCCTACTTCTTTTCCTTTTTTAATTACCAGCTCCATTGCTGATTTCTCTTCAGGGTTTGGCGATTGAACCGTTGGGAAATTTCCGTCAGGAGTTTTTTGTTCATCAACCACTTGAATATTGGTAAATCCAATTTGACGTAAACATTCGGGTACCATGGTGATACCAGCACCGTGAAGGCTGGAATATACTATCGGAATGTTGTTGTGCTTTGCAATGACATCATGATTCGGAATGATCTTTTTTACTTCCTCATAATAGGCTTGCTCCACTTCAGGCCCAATGGTAACAATCTTTGAAGGATCGGCATTGAACTTCACTTGATCAAAGGATGTAATCGCATTCACCTCTGTCATAATATTTGCATCGTGAGGTGGAACAACTTGGGCCCCTCCTCTCCAATAGGCCTTGTATCCATTATACTCCTTTGGATTATGTGATGCCGTAACCACAATACCTGAATTACATTTCAAATATCGAATGGCAAACGAAAGAAGAGGTGTTGGACGAAGTTCAGCGAACATGAATACTTTAATTCCATTTGCCGATAGAACATTGGCAGCCACCTGAGCAAAAAAGCGACTGTTATTCCGACTATCATGTGCGATGGCCAGACTGATCGGAGTTAATGGAAAAGATTTTACCAGATAATTAGCAAGTCCTTGCGTAGCAACACCAACCGTGTATTGATTCATGCAGTTTGAACCTGCACCCATTATACCCCGCAATCCACCTGTTCCAAACTCAAGGTCTTTATAAAAGCTATCAATTAGCTCTTTGGAATCTTCTTTTGCTAATAATGATTTTACTTCTGCTTTAGTAGCATCGTCAATGGTATTGCTATCGAGCCAGGATTGTGCTTTTGTTTGGACAAGTTTTAAAAGATCGGACATGAGAAAATGGTTTTGCACCAAAAATAGAAAAGCCAAGTCACATTGACTTGGCTTCACAGAACTTTTTAAAGAATACAAGCCTCACCCCAACCCTCTCCGGAAGAGAGGGAGAAAGTCCTTCTCCTCCGGAGAAGGATTTAGGATGAGGCTTAAACCCTAAACAACTTTCGCTGTCTCCGGATCCCAGTTTATAATTTTCTTTTCGAAAAGACTTTTGTTTGTGGCTAATGCCGGGCCAGCTGCGCGCATCCCAAAAAGAGCATCCTCTAAAATCGGAGCTTTCTCGCGAATGCCACGATAGAAGCTTAAGTGATGATCTAAATTAGCACTGTAGCGTTCTGGTGTACGGAACTCTACATCCGATTCGATTACCGCTGCCTTTGGTTCCGGGTAGTGAGCCTTATACCATTTTTCGTATTCTTTTTGTTGAGCCGTTGAAAATGTATCAAATGAATCCCATCCACCATATCCAGGATCTTTCTGAATTTTATGACGAATCACTTTCACTGTATCCCAACCCATAATGATGGCACCATCTGTACCAATGAAACGAAGTATCTCCCCTCCTTCTGCACCATCCACAAAGTTTACACGCATCTGCAAATTAAACGCAGGATGTTTGCTTGTTGCCGGATAGTCGTAAACACCTGTGATAATATCCGGAACATCTCTTCCATCTTTCCAGTAGCGAAGTCCACCGGTTGAAAAAATTCGATTGGGTCCTGTTGAACTTGTTACCGCATGAAGACCTGTAAAGAGGTGAACAAATAAATCGCCTGCAATACCTGTCCCGTAGTCCTGATAATTTCTCCAACGGAAAAAGCGAACGGGGTCATAAGGCATCTTTGGTGCATCGCCAATAAATTTATCCCAATCTACCGTTCCTCCATTCGCATCGGTTGGGATGGAATATTGCCATGCACCATTAGCTGAATGTCTGTCCATGTAAGTCTCAACCAAAACCAAATCACCGATCACACCCGACTCAAAAATCTCTTTTGTCTTTTGTGTGATGATAGAACTTGCTCGCTGGCTTCCTACTTGGAAAACTTTACCTGTTTTCTTTTGTGTTGCAATTACTTCAGCTCCTTCTTCGAGTTTATGCACCATTGGCTTTTCGCAATACACATGCTTGCCTTTGTTCATGGCTTCAATGGAAATGCGATCGTGCCAGTGATCAGACGTAGCAATGATCACAGCATCAACATCTTTTCGATCGAGAATTTCCTGATAGTTCTTAGTAGTGAAAATATCTTTGCCATAAACTTCTTTAGCACGATCCAGTCTTCCGCTGTATAAATCACAAACACCAACCAGCTTCACACCGGGAACCTGTACGGTTGTTTCAAGATTATTAAAGCCCATAATACCCATGCCGATAACGGCCACGTTAACCTGATCGTTAGCCGAGGCTGGTGATGGGAGTTTTGTAGTAGGAAGCGTGACAAATTTTTCAGGGTTTGCCATTAAAAGTGAAGGCGCAGCACCGGTAAGAATCGCAGTACCAAACGCTTTCTTAATAAAATTTCTTCTTGATTTTTTTTCAATTCCAGACATAGTGAAAATGGATTTGGTTGTGATTTGGAAGTTACGATATTTGATCAAAATCCAAAATGAAAGAGTGACATGCGGTGGTTCTGGAAAATATTTCTGCAAATACTCGGATGGCGAACAGATGTTGTTTTTACACACCATCACATTAAGAAATATATTGTGCTCGTAGCGCCACATACCAGTAGCTGGGATTTTTTCATTGGCCTCGCCTATCGCAGCGTATTGCAGATGACACACACACATTACCTTGGCAAAAAAGAATTATTCAGGCCTCCCTTTGGATTCATTTTCAGATGGCTTGGAGGAACTCCGGTTGACCGGTCCAATCATCACAACCTGGTAGATGAGGTGGTGAAAATATTTAATCAGCATGAGATCTTTTCGTTGGCCATTGCGCCTGAAGGAACACGTAAGCGCGTTGAAAAATTAAAGACCGGTTTTTATTTCATCGCTCGCAAAGCCAATGTTCCAATTATTATGGTGGGGTTGGATTTCAAAAATAAAACCGTTGTGATCAGTGATGCATTGTATACAACCAGCGATCAGGAGCACGACTTTAAATTAATTCATAATTTCTACAGACCGATTGAAGGTAAGTATCCGGAAAATAGTCTTGGGCATTTGTAAGGATGTTTATGATTTTCTGCTGCGCTAAAGTATCTCAAATATCCAAAGGTATGCTTTCCAAAAACCTGGCGATAAAATGTGCTGCACGGTAAGTGCACATCACTCCTGGCATGCCGATGCGCGAAACATAAAATCTGCTCTTCACTTCAACCGTAGTCTGCGCAAGAAAAAACTTCAAAGTACAATCCCGCGAATCGCAGGATTGTACTTTGAAGTTTAATAAAGCATGAACAGCAACCCGCTTGTGGCGGGTTGCTGTTCATGCTTTTAAATGCGCGCCTGCGCTCTGTCTATGAAAATTAGTCAATCGAAATATTCAAAACAACATTAATAATTATAACGAGACTTTATGGTAAAGTTTCTACTCTGAAGTAGTGAATCTAAGTGTTAGTGTGCCGCGAAGCGCGAAATATAAAATCTGCTCTTCACTTCAAATGCAGTCTGCGCAAGCAAAAACTTCGAGGCACAATCCTGCGAATCGCAGGATTGTGCCTCGAAGTTTAATAAAGTATGAACAGCAACCCGCTTGTGGCGGGTTGCTGTTCATACTTTTAAATGCGCGCCTGCGCTCTGTCTATGAAAATTAGTCAATCGCAAATATTCAAAACAACATTAATAATTATAACGAGACTTTATGGTAAAGTTTCTACTCTGAAGTAGTGAATCTAAGTGTTAGTGTGCCGCAAAGCGCGAAATATAAAATCTGCTCTTCACTTCAAATGCAGTCTGCGCAAGCAAAAACTTCGAGGTACAATCCTGCGAATCGCAGGATTGTACCTCGAAGTTTAATAAAGCATGAACAGCAACCCGCTTGTGGCGGGTTGCTGTTCATGCTTTTAAATGCGCGCCTGCGCTCTGTCTATGAAATGCTATTGACGTTTCGCGCATCTGCAGTGAATGCGGATCGAAGGTGGAACTCTCCATATGTTGAAGCATCTTGAACGCTTCAACATACCTATTCAAACGAAGGCAAATCCTTTAACATAACAGTACTTCCATTCTCACTTGCAACCTGACAACAAAAAGTTTTCATACCATTCGTCATTACAAGGTATTTTGCTTTGAGTGTTGCGTTGTAAACTGAGGCTTGACGCAAAGTAGATTCATTAATAGCTTGATCTGGTGCTTTACACTCCACAATCATCCAGGGATTTCCTGTTCGATCAAACACCACTATATCCGTGCGCTTTTGAAGTTTGTTGAATTTTAATCCACCCTCAACCTTTATCAACGATTTTGGATATTGAACATGATTTAAAAGATAATGCAAGAAGTGTTGACGAACCCATTCCTCAGGTGTAAGCACCAAATGCTTTTTCCGAAGCACATCATAAATCCAGACTTTGCCATCGGCTTCTTTTACATTGTATTCAAACGCAGGAAGGTTGAGTTTCTCCATTGGGGTAAATCGTAATCAGTAATCAGTAATCAGTAATCAGTAATCAGTAATTATAAAAAAACATTCATAAAATCCTTTATAAAGCGTAATCATAACTTAACGTTACAAAGAAACCGATACAATTGAACATCAATCATTTTTTAGGTGTATTTCTTTATTCTAACTTTATGACATGAAGACGAAACAGGATATTGTCGAAAACTGGTTGCCTCGTTATACGGGTCAGGCATTGGATCAATTTGGTGAATACATCCTACTCACCAATTTCGAGAACTATGTAAAGATGTTTGCAAGCTGGCATAACGTGCCCATCAATGGCATGGACAGACCCATGCGTAGTGCAACAGCCGGAGGCATTACCATTATTAATTTTGGAATGGGAAGTCCCAATGCAGCGACTATAATGGATTGCCTGAGCGCGATCAAACCCAAAGGAGCTTTGTTTTTAGGTAAGTGTGGCGGGTTGAAAAAGAAAAATGATATAGGCGATTTCATATTACCTATTGCTGCCATTCGCGGAGAAGGAACATCGAATGATTATTTTCCACCAGAGGTACCTGCCCTTCCATCTTTCGCTTTACAAAAAGCTATCTCGACCACCATTCGTGATTACAATCAGGATTACTGGACCGGAACGGTTTACACCACCAACAGACGTGTTTGGGAATGGGATGAAGAATTTAAAACTTATCTGCGCAAGATCAGAGCACAAGCCATTGATATGGAAACAGCAACGATCTTCACTACCGCATTCAATAATAAGATTCCCGCAGGCGCTTTGTTGTTAGTTTCTGATCAGCCCATGGTACCAGAGGGTGTTAAGACTGAGGCGAGTGATTCCGTTGTTACCACCAACTTTGTTGAGCTGCATTTAAAAATCGGTATCGATTCATTGAAGCAACTGATCAATAATGGAATGACGGTGAAGCATCTTCGGTATTAGTATTAGCCTCACCCCAGCCCTCTCCTTCGGAGAGGGGGCTTGACGTTTTTAAAATTTTCTTACCGAATGAATTACTGAAATCTTATTGATGAAGATTCGGGTTGATACTCGCTTCTTTACGCTTAGCAATCCACAATGCAGCAAAGCCAATAGCAAAGAAAACAATCAACGCCAGGACGGAGTGTTTCATTCCAAATAGCTCATCGATATAACCGAATGTAAAAATTCCAATGACGATGGATATTTTTTCAGTTACATCATAGAAGCTAAAGAACGAAGCCGTGTCCCGAGTAGGTGGCATGAGTTTGCTATAGGTACTTCTGCTCAGTGCTTGTACACCTCCCATAACAAGTCCGACACCAACCGCTACTACATAGAAATATAATTCTACTTCTTGTCCTGATTCTTTGAGCACGGCAACGAAATAGGCCGTAATACAAATCACCACCCAAAGCAACACAACTCCCATAAGGGTATAAATATTTCCAAACCGATTTGACAATCGGGAAATGATTGTTGCTCCTGCTATCGCTACAAATTGCATAAGCAAAATGGTAATGATGAGTTTATCAGCCGGAAGTCCCAATGCTTTTTGTCCAAACATGGTAGCTGCCAACATAACGGTTTGAACGCCCATGTTGTAAAACAAGAATGCTACTAAAAACCATTTCAACGTTTTAAGCGACTTGATCTGTACAAAAACTTTCTTAAGTTCCACGAAACCATTCGTAAGAAAGTTAGTATTCGGTTTATTAATTGGCGGAAGGCTCTTGGGAAGATTGAAGAAGGTAATTTGAGCGAAGCCTATCCACCATAAACCTACCAGTAAAAAAGTAAAAAGCGGACCAGACGTGTTGTCTCCCTTGGCACTGAAATAAACTACCAAACCAAATCCAATGATTTGCAAAAGCGAGGCACCGAGATAACCAAATGAAAAACCTTTCGCGCTAATTCGATCATGATCTTCTGGTTTTGCTATATCGGGTAAATATGAATTGTAAAAAACAAGACTGCCAATGTATCCAGTGGCTGCTAACATAAAACAACCTAATCCCCAAGCAACACTCGGCTGTTCGCCTTTAAACCAAAAAAGTCCGATGCAGGCTAGGCCTCCCAGATAACAGAAGAACTGCATAAATCTTTTCTTGTTGCCATACGAATCGGCAATGGAAGAAAGAATAGGCAATAACAACGCTATGAAGAGGTAGGCTGTTGCCAGGGCGTAATCATATAAAGATGAGTTCTTAAATGTTCTTCCTAAAAACGGAACATTATCTTCTCCATACGCTGAAGCGGTAACTCCTGCAAAGTAGATTGGAAAAAAGGTAGTAGTAATTACCAGGTTATAAACCGAGTTGGCCCAGTCGAACATATACCAGGCTCTTACCGTCTTGGAGTCGCGTTGTTTTAATGTCAGTTCTTCAGTCATAAAGCCGAAGATATTGAAAAAAGAAAAGCCGTGACATGGTCAAGGCTTTTTTTGAGGAGAGGTAGGGATAAACGACTATTTCGAAGATTACGAAAGTTAATTTTCAGTATTTAAAAGAGAAGATCAACATGATCAGAAATAAAGTATTGAATGGAGAATCAACAATATGATCTGTTTAATATGGTAACATTTCAAATAGTTCCTTAATGCTTTGAAATGACGGTAGCTATATTTTATCCCCCTTATTCAATGTGTTCGGCAGCACTTGGGTACCCCTCCTATTGAGGAATTCTTTCGGGATAAATACCGGCATCATACAACAGATTGTAATTATAGTGTGGTGCGACATCGAATAGATAAAGTTTCCTGAGGAAACGATGTTCTCTTTCAAACTCAATCAAAGTTTCATCAAATTCAGTTAAAGTTTTGTGATAACTTTTCTCTTTAGCTTTAACTATACCGATGTGATAATACAAAGCCAACTTTTGATAATAGGTCATGGGCATTATCACAAGTTTATAATAATTCGGTTTTAAGGAATTGTCTATTTTGGATTTCTCCACGTAATTCAATAGAAGGGCGAGAGTAGTGTAATAAGAATTGAATGTCTTTATAAATTCATAATAAGGATATGATTCAGATATTTCACCATAATTTAATCTTATTTGTTTTTCTCCATCAAAAATAATTTTCTTGTATACCTCAAATGACTTTACACCTCTTACTAGAGTATCTGTCTCATCACCATATCGTGCATCAGGTATTTTTGCTTCTAACTCTTCAACTTTATTGTTTAGATCAGCTAACATTTGAAAAAATGTGTTTTCAAATTGTTGAAACCTCATCAACCTTTTTGTTTCATCTAAATCGTATTGTTGTGCTTTAAATGCCTTTTGCTGTAATAAGTATGTTCTATTTTCATTACTTCTCGTGCTGTCTATTTGCGCTTGTAGAATCTTTGAACTCCTATTGTCATTAACTCTAGTACTATCATATTCTCGTTTTTGCTCATCAATTGCATCTTGTTGTAAAGCAATTGCACCTTGCTGCATAAATAGAGTAATTACAATTCCGGCTAATGCAAAACCAGAGAATAACGCATTAACAGAGCCGAATCCATCTCCAAACACTCCTCCTTTTCTCTCAAGAAAATTTTTAAAAAATACAGGAAACAGAAATCCCAATACCAACCAGATTAAAAAAAATATTAATGACAACACTATAAATATGTGCGTGTAGTTAGGTGCTAAATTATCCATAATGAGTTGTAATAAATATGAAGGGTGAGCTAATGCCCACCCTTGTAAGTAGTCGCGATAAAATTTGTAGCCCTTTTAAAACAATTTTACCAACGGCACATAGCTAAAACTACAAAATAAAAGAGGGAAAGGAAAATACATTGAACCCTGAATAACACCATAAAATGCCAGCAAAGACCATCGCTTAAAAACTATTTTGATGGTCCATCAACCATTGGGCTTAAAAATAAAAAAGCCCGGACATTGTCCAGGCTTTTGCGGAGAGGGCGGGATTCGAACCCGCGATACCCTTTCGAGTATACACACTTTCCAGGCGTGCTCGTTCGACCACTCTGACACCTCTCCTTTTCCATTCCTTTCAAAATGGGGCACAAAGAAATCGATAAATACTTGGGTTCGCAAATCTCAGGGGGAGATTAGTTAATAGTTATCCGTTAATAGTTAATCGTGGGCATGGGGCCTGGGTGCGAACTCTCCCATTAACCATTAACGATTAACCATTAACTCAATTAGAAAGCTCACCCGCCAACGACAATCCCATCATTTCCTTGGTTCTCTCCAAACCTACCTCACCCAGCAGAAGCATCAACTTGGTTACAGCTGCTTCCGTGGTCATATCGGCTCCACTAATCACTCCTATCTGCTTCAACCGCTTGCTGGTCTCATAGCGCCCTTGTAAAACTCGTCCTCCGGGGCATTGAGAAATATTCACAATGATGATTCCGTTTTGAATAGCGATATGTAATTCTTCAATGAGCCATTCTAATGTAGGTGCATTGCCTGAGCCATACGTCTCCAACACAACTGCTTTTAGTTGAGGTGAGCTGAGTATGGCATTAACTGTAGTTCGGGTGATGCCCGGAAAAAGTTTAAGAATTGAAATGTTGTTATCGAACTTCGAACGCAAACCAATTTTATCTGATTTGCTTACCTCGCGAATCACAGAGAAGTTATAATCGATTTTAACACCCGCTTTTGCCAGTGGCGGATAATTGCCCGAATCAAAAGCATCAAACTGCATACTCTCCACTTTCTTTGATCGGTTGCCACGGAGCAATTCATAATCAAAGTAAATGCAGACTTCAGGAACGAGGGCTCGTCCATCTTTTCTGGCAGAGGCAATATCGAGTGAGGTAATTAAATTTTCACGTGCATCGGAACGTGGTTCGCTGATGGGTAATTGAGCCCCGGTAAAAACAACAGGCTTCGTCAGCCCTTCCAACATAAAACTTAATGCAGAAGCCGTGAACGCCATTGTATCTGTTCCGTGAAGAACAACAAAACCATCGTTCGCATCATAGTGCTCATAAATGATCTGACCAATCAACTGCCAATGTTCTAATTTAATATTGGATGAATCGATGGGAGTTTCAAATGAAACGACCGTCAACTCCAGCGCCAGATTTTTTAAGGTTGGAAGTTGATCAAGGATAGAAGCAAAGTCGAAAGGTATCAAGACGCCTTCACGATCGTAGGTCATACCGAATGTACCTCCTGTATAAATTATGAGAATATTCGAACGTGACTTTCCCGGCAAGGCCGTATTGATGCGAATGGTTTTCTGGTTCATTGCAGGCAATAAGTTAATGGTTAATGGTTAATCGTTAATCGTTATCCTTCTTTGTCAAGTTTACGTCTGTCGTTCGTAGTTTGAAGCCTCACCCTAAATCCCTCTCCGGGTGGAGAGGGACTTTTGCCCCCTTCTCCCCTGGAGAAGGATTGGGGATGAGGCCATAAACTCGATCGAAATACCGAACTCATAATTCATTAATCACTCATCGCAAATCAATAATTCAAAATCAATATAGACTTATTTAGGACTGACTTCGCGATTAAAATTCACTTCATTTGGTTTGCCGAAAAATCTTCAAAGCATTTTGTGTTGTATTCTTTTGAACGTCCTCGATGGAACAATTCTTAATTTCTGCAATTCGTTTTGCCACCAACGGAATGTACGATGGCTCATTGCGTTTGCCCCGATGTGGAACCGGTGCGAGGTAAGGACTATCGGTTTCCAAAACAAGATGTGCAAGATCTATTTCAGGCAATACCTTATCGAGTCCACCATTTTTAAAAGTTGCTACACCACCAATACCTAAATAAAATCCAAGTTTCGTGATGCGTTCTGCCTGCTCTGCGTTTCCGGAAAAGCAATGAAAGATACCGGTTAATTTTCCATCCTGTTGATTTTCAACTAAGGCAATCGTTTCATCAACACTCTCGCGACAATGAATGATGATCGGTAAGTCATATTTCTTAGCCCACTTCACCTGGATGAGAAAGGCTTCTTGTTGCTGATCCCAAAAGGTCTTATCCCAATACAAATCGGTTCCAATTTCTCCTACTGCCGAGAATTTTCTTTTCGACAGCCAGTCCTCCACAATGTAGAGTTCACGCTCGAAATCTTTTTGCACGGAGCAAGGATGCAAACCCATCATAGCCGTACACTGATTGGGGAATCGGCTCTCGAGTTCCATCATTCCATCGATGGAAGCATGATCCACATTCGGCATAAATATTCTGGAAACCTGCTGTTCTTCGCAGCGGTGCAACATATCAAGCCGGTCCTTTATAAAATCTTCGTGGTAAATGTGGGCGTGTGTATCGATGTAAAAATCCATGGGCGTCTGTTCGAGCCTTCAAATATCATGAAGTAAGCGAGAAAAAGAAAATACAATGGACGATACCGCAAAGAGTTTGAATTAAGTAACTTTCTAAACCTCTTGATTTTTCAAATCCATCAAACTCAAAACGCAATAAACCATGACCAACTCAAGACGCAAATTCATAAAGGACTCTACCTCTATTGTTGCCGGTGCTGCACTTTCACCGATGCTCTTCAATATTGCAAAGGCAGGTATTTCGGCAAACGACACGTTCAACGTTGCACTAATCGGCTGTAAAGGAATGGGGATGTACAATCTCAAAGATCATTTAAAATTACCGGAGATTAACTGTGCTGCCTTGTGCGACATCGATGACACTATTTTAAATGAACGAGCTGCTGAGGTTGAGACGATAAGAGGAAAGAAACCAACACTCTACAAAGACTATCGCAAGGTATTGGATGATAAAAGTATTGATGCTGTTATTATCGGAACACCTGATCATTGGCATTGCCTTCCGATGGTGCAGGCATGTGAGGTAGGGAAAGATGTCTATGTAGAAAAACCTTTAGCCAATTCCATTGCCGAGTGTGAAGTGATGTTGAAGGCTGCACGAAAATACAATCGTATTGTACAGGTAGGACAACAACAACGCAGTGGGCAACATTGGCAAGATGTGGTGGCTCTTGTAAAGTCTGGAAAACTGGGAACAATCAGAAAAGTAAAAACGTGGGCATACTTTGAATATGGATCGGCCCGACCAAAAATTGCTGACTCACCTGTACCGGCTGGTGTAGACTATGATATGTGGTTAGGCCCAGCACCAAAAAGAGCTTTCAATCAAAATCGTTTTCACGGAAGTTGGCGTTTCTTCTGGGAACAAGGTGGTGGATTGATGACCGATTGGGGTGTACACTTATTAGATATTGCTTTATTGGCGATGGATGTACACGCACCTAAATCCGTTTCATCTACTGGCGGAATTTATGCTTACCCCAATAATGCGATTGAGACAGCCGATACGCAATCAACCGTTTATGATTTTGGAAACTTTATGTTGGAGTGGGATCATGTAGGCGGAATTACAAAAGGATTGTATGGTAGAAATTATGGTGTGGCCTTCATTGGAAATAACGGAACACTAGTAGTAAACCGCGAAGGATGGGAAGTAATACCAGAAGAAAAAGATGGCAAGCCCTTGATGGAAGGTATTCCGCTACAAACTGCTGATTCACATGATCACGAAAAACATGTTAAGAACTTTGTGGATTGTATGAAAACCAGAAATCGTGCAATCTGCGATGTAGAGTTTGGAAGAAACTCTGCAGTACTGGCTCACATGGGAAACATCTCTTATCGCACTGGAAATAAATTATTGTGGGATGATTCAAAGAAATTATTTCTGAATGATGCTAAGGCGAATGCATTTATCAAACCTGAATATCGGGCACCGTGGAAATTTCCAACTGTTTAGTTTAATTGATATTCTTTAGTCACTATAAATCGATGGAAAGGAGAATTATCATTAGCTTGTTCATAACAATCATCTTTTTGTTAATTCTATCTATTCCTCTCATAGAGTTTGTTGACGCTGGGTTTATGGAAGGAATTTCTATGTTCATTCATTGGCCTCTATTTATACTGGGCTTTTTCGGGGAAAATGATGGAGGTATGATTCCCTTTTTAATAATCTGGTACGGACTTATACTCTGGCTAGGAACTCAGGTGGTTAATCTTATTCTTGGAGCTATTTCAAAAAACAGAAAGTAACTCTAATCATAATCCCTACTACAATTGAGTCTCAACCCAAAATCTCGTTCAGGGCAGTCTTCAACAAATTATCAGGGATGTTGGATGGTGTAAAGCCTATGTAATGTTCAGATTCTTTCCAGGCCTTTGAAAGATCAAATGTATACTGAGGCATTGAGAAGGCTATCTTCTTCTTCATTAATGTATCGGCTAAATATTCCTGCTCGGTTTGACCTGGTGTGGGGATGAAGATGGCTTTCTTACCTAATGCAGCTAAATCCATTACTGTGCTGAATCCACTTCGTGCAATAATTATTTCGGATTGTTCAATGGCTTCCTGAAGTTTTTCGGTTGTTAAGAAATTGACTACATGGTTATCTTCAATCAATGAAGAAGAAAATACTCCACGAACAACAAAATATTTTAAACCCGATGAAGGAAGTTGACTCATCACGATTTCTTCCAATATACTTCGCTGTGGTTCAGGGCCCGAAAAAATGCAAAGCACATCAAACTTCTTTTCTCTTGTAGCTGATGATTTAAATCGCGACAGCGGACCAATATGTAAAAGCTTTGTGGTGATGTTATGTTTTCCAAACGAAGTAAGATCACCTGCTAAACTATGACCATCTGGATAATCAGGAATGCAGCAGTAGGTAAACCGATTGATCATCTTTGTATTGAAATGCCGAACAATACCCGCTATCCAACCAAATCGTTTTGGCATGAGAATATTGGTTTGATGCGAAATGAAAACACAAGGAATTTTTTCGGTCCAGCATCCATACCGATTATCTGAAATAACAAGATCAATTTTATTTTCGCTAATAATGCGTTCAACACATTTATGTTCTTCTCGAATTACTCGTCTGAATTTTGAAAGCTGTGAAGCCATCTTCCAAACCATTGAACCTTCTGATGGATAAATAGGATTATAACCTGGAAGTTCGAAGAAAGTCAAGGAAGGAAATTCTTTTTGCAGTAAAGTGAGCGAGTCGCCACTTCCTCCAATGGAAACCGAGCAGCCTCGTGAAATCAATTCACGAATAATTGGAATGGAACGCGTGGCATGACCAAGTCCCCAATCGAGCGGAGTGATCAATACCTTTTTCATTATAGTGCGTGAAAGGTAAAACCTTGTTCTAAAAAATGATCAATGAAAGCAGGCAAAGCGAATGTCAGATTTTTCTCCGCTTTATAACTATCGTGAAAAACTATGATAGAACCTGGGCGCGTGGCGCGAATGGTATTGTCAAGGCAACGCTCTTGTGAAAGGTTTTTATTGTAATCCACAGAAAGAACATCCCACATGATAATTTTATAGTTCGTTAGTGACTGAACTTGCTTTTTTGTAATGCGACCGTATGGCGGACGAAAGAGTGTTGATTGTTGTTCGTTATTCGTTGTTCGTGAATTTGTCTTTATGACCTCATCACATTCAATAATATTATTCAGGTAATGCTGCGGATTGGTTTTCCATCCGTTGAGATGATTGAAGGTATGATTACCAACTCGATGTCCTTGTTCAACAATTTTATTAAACACCTCGGGATGCTTTCGAATATTATCACCTATGCAAAAGAATGTAGCTTTTATATTTCGAGAGGCAAGAGTATTCAACACAAATTCAGTCGGACCAGGAACAGGACCGTCATCGAAAGTAAGGTATAATTCTTTTCGATCGTTTTGAATTCGCCAGGTAAGATCTGGATAGAGTGCTGGTAAAAAAAAAGGCGTGCGATGAGGAACAGAAAACATGGATCAAGGTTCAAGGTTCGAGGTTCAAAGTTTCAAGTTCCGACTTATTCAAATGAACAAAATGCCAATGATTCTAAATTCTATATTCTAACTCCTACATTCTTTTTAAACTACACGACAAGAAAGAATGGTAATATCATCGAAGTATCCTTTCTTTCCTTTGAAGTTGTCCAACGCTACAATCAAATCCTGATGGATTATACTAAGGTCTTTGTTAAATGTTTCAGGCTGATTGAAATATTCAAGCACTCTTTCAATGCCAAATTCATCATCTGCTTCATTCACGGTTTCAGTTAATCCATCGGTATAACAGAAGAGAAGAAAATCATCAAGCCCCGTAACAAATCCTTCATTCAAAAAAGGCAGAGGATGCATCGCACCCAAAACAGTTGAACCTTCCTCTAATAATCGAATACCATTTTTACGATCGATTAATATGGGAGGATTATGACCGGAATTTACGTAGACCATTGTCTTTAATCTGATATCGTAAATCGCAGCAAAGAAGGTAATAAACTTCTCCCCTTTCGTATTTTCCAATACCTGGAAGTTCAACGCTTCAATAATCTCAGTAAGGTTTGGAGTTTGTCGCAACAAGGTTCTCAACGAAGCCTGGAAATTAGACATCATCAATGCTGCCGGAATTCCTTTTCCACTTACATCGGCCACACAAATCAAAAATTGATTTTTGTTGATGGGTATGTAATCGTAATAATCACCACCAACAAGATCGTGCGGCAAATAACTCGCTTCAATTTTCAGAACGTCTGTATTGGGCAATGTATCCGGAAAAAGAAATTGCTGAACATCACTGGCAATTTCAAGCTCTTTCCGAAACGACTCTTGCTCCAATTGCTTACGCGCCATCTTTTTATTCTCGATGGCAACAATAATGATGTTGCTCAACGCCTGAATAAACTTTATGCCGTCTTCATTCGCATAACTGTTGTCGTACTTATCCAAGCCGCCAACAAAAGCCAAGGCGAGTGTATCGTCCTTATGTGTAACCGGGATGATAATATCAAACTCGGTAAATTCACACGCGTCAAAATCACGCAAGTGTTTAATGTCCTGTATGGTTTTAAATTCAGGCAGCAATTTTACCTTACCGTAATGATGTGTTGTTCCGAAATGCACTTTGCAATTCCAGTCGGCATCCAAAACAAAAAGGGCAAGCTTCTTAATGTTAAGATTTGAACGCAACGTGAAATTATAAATCTTATAGAGCGATTCTTCCGACAGATTACTGTTGATAGCCTGGGTGATCTCGAGCAGCGCATTTAGCTCAAGTTCTTTGATTTCAAATTTGGCTTTGAGGGATTGGTCAACCATAGTATCGGTAAAGTTAATCTGAAAAGTCTGTTGTGCATAGTGCTGGTGAAAGAGACTTTACACTTCATCCTTATCCTTGACAGTGAGCGATTTGAGCGCCCTTCCCTTCCATGAAAACGACACGAAATTCGACAGCAAACCGATTGCCACCACATAAAACGGATAAAGTACCTGAAGTAGTACAAATGCAGGCCAGGACCATCGAAGCAAAAGAAAATGACTTACCTGCTGAAGGAAGATATATTCGACCACTATTTTGGCTATCAACAGGACGGCACCTATTTGTGAATCGATCTGATTCGAAATCATAAAGATTGGCAATGCCATGGTCGATAGCTGAAACGAGAAGATAAAAAAAGCCAGCAATACTGAAGTCAATGATTGATTATGTTTCCACTTACCAGCCCATCGAATACGCTGCTGAATAAATTCATTCAAGTTCTTACTGGGTAAGGTATTGACAACCGTCTCTGAGCTTCCGGCAAACACAATTCCTTTCGGATATTTTGCTTTTATTTTGCGCATCAAAAACTCATCATCACCAGATGGAATATTCATATTTCCGGAATATCCATCCACTTCATCAAACACATCCTTGCGAAACGCCAGGTTTGCACCATTACACATGGTTGGAAAACCCAAAGCTGATGTGGCCGCTCCTGATCCAATCAAGCTGACAAACTCAAGAGCCTGAACATCGTCAAAAAAAGAATGACCTGAAATTTTCACTCCTCCAAAAACCATCTTGGTCTCACTTTCTGAGAAATAAGGTAAGATTGATTTTATCCAGTTTTTGTTCACACGACAGTCCGCATCTGTTGTAATTATGATGGAGCCCTTGGCTGATTTTATAGCAGTTGTAAGCGCTTGCTTCTTGCCTGCATCATTACTCCTTAATAAAGTAATGCGCTCATCACGATTCGCCACTTGTCCCACCTTGTCTACTGTTGAGTCATTGGAATGATCATCTACTACAATTATTTCAAGATGTTGGTAGGATTGAGCTGAAATGTCGCTCAACAATAAAGTGATATTATTTTCCTCATTGCGAGTCGGGATGATGATGGAAACCAAGGGTTGATCAGACCACTGCATCATTTCCCGCTTTCGAATAGCCAATCGCCAACCAACAATAAGCACCACGACCAGCGATGCATAGACAGCAAAAATCAAACTAACGACTAGACTTATCACGCTGTAATTTCAGAAATTTATAAACGCTACCTATCTTGAGGCCGTGGGAAAAATTCTAAAAGAAAAAATCATCCTTGGCCTCGATCCTGGAACGAATGTAATGGGTTATGGCCTGATCCTCATCAAAAAACCGAAGATTGAGTTATTACAGTTTGGGGTAATTCACCTGAGCAAATACGAAGGGCACGAATTAAAGCTTAAAAAGATTTTTGAGCGCATCATCAGCCTCATTGATGAATTCCATCCGGATGAAGTAGCCTTAGAGGCACCCTTCTTTGGAAAGAACGTTCAGTCGATGCTGAAACTAGGTCGGGCACAAGGAGTGGCCATGGCTGCAGCGCTTTCGCGCGAAATACCCATCGTTGAGTACGCTCCTAAAAAAATCAAGCAAGCCGTTACCGGAAATGGAAATGCTTCAAAAGAACAAGTTGCCAAAATGCTGATGATGTTGTTTAGTATTAAAGAACTACCTAAACTTCTTGATGCAACTGATGCTTTGGCGGTGGCGCTTTGTCATCATTTTCAAAAAAGCGAAACCAAGTCGAAAGCAAAATCATGGGAGGCTTTTGTGAAAGACAATCCTGTAAGATTGAAGTAAGTTTAATTCAGCTATCCGGATATTCATGAGATTCCGTATTCTATCTTTGCATCCAATTTTAAATTCCTGAACAATAAACGTTAATTAAATTCTATGAAAATTTTGTGTTCCATTACAAAGTATGGGTTAGCGATTGGATCGATCGCACTTCTAACAACAGCCATTAGCTGTAAAGATTCTGAGGTGGTTCAAATTAATACCAACTTTGAGGCAATTTCGTCCTCTGTCGATGAAGGTGATCATGTTGGGGTAACCGTAGTGTTATCAAAACCGGCTACTAAAGATGAATTCGTTACCATTTCTGTCACAAATCCGACTGCCGTTTTCGGCACTGATTTCGGGATTGATGATCTGCTTTTCTTAACAAACGACTTCACCATTGTTATACCCAAAGATTCGTTATCGGCATCTATTTCATTTTCTGCGCTTTCAGACTTTGAGATCGAATCAACTGAAGATGTTCTGTTTGAACTGGACAAAGTTTCGGACGGGTTAACCATTGGTGATCATTCTGAAACAACAATATCAATTGTTGATATTGAGAATTATCCGGAAGATAACCGCGCAATTTTATTTGATGGCGTTGACGATTACATTGATTTAGGAAACATTTACGATAATCTGGGGTTTCCAATAACGATTTCAGCTTGGGTGTGGTTAGATCCTACTGCCACCTCACCTTCTGGAAGTATTGCTCTTTTTGACAGTCAGGAAGGATTACCATTGTATAATGGTTTCTCTTTTGTAACGAGTAACACATCCAATATCGGAATTACCTATGGAGACGGACAGGGCGAAAATAATATCGCATTCAGAAGATCTAAATCTTCTATATTTTCTCCCACAAATGGTCGCTGGGTAAACTATACGGGTATTATCAGAGGATCTAATGATATGGATTTGTATTTTAACGGAGTCGATGTTGGTGGAAGTTATGCGGGAGAAAGTAACTTACCGATGAACTCAAACTCGCCAAACGAAACAGCAAAAGTTGGACTTATTCGTCAGAATGGTTTAACACTCCGATTTAAAGGCAAAATCGATGAGCTTAAAATCTGGAATAGATCCCTTTCACGTGAAGAAGTTCAGAAAGTAATTTTCACAAAGCTTGACGACACGGCTACTGGCCTGATTGGCTATTGGGATTTTGATGAGCCTGTCGGAACAACCGTATTGGACAAATCCGCTAACAAATTTAACGGAACACTTATGGGGAACCCTACTCGTGTTTCATCCGAAGTTCCTGTAAACTAAATCTTCTCATAATTATCAGGAGGTCTGGTAATTATTAAATTTTATCCTTTTTGGAAAAGCAATTCAAGGTTGTTTTCCAAAAAGGATATTTTTTTACCAAGAATATTAATTTGATTTTACACTAAAGAAATTGCCTTAAAACTCCAGGGTATCCAAATTCTCTTTCCACTTCATCGGGTTTTTCCATTTCTGCCAGAAGCCACTAAGCCGCTCAAGTTCTACTCGCTCATAGAAGCCGAAGAGATAAAGTAGAAATGGAAATGAAGCAATCAACACAAATTTAATTGGAAGGCGCATCCACAAGGCAAGTGAATTTGTAGTAGTCGAAATTCCGTAGAGAGCAATGGCCAGCAAAACCATTAAGCCTACCTTATTCAACTCATATGGTATTTTATAATGCTTTTGTGCTACTGCATAAATAATGATGAAGAATAAAAATTGAGCGATAAGTCCGGAGAAGGCGGCACCCAACATGCCCATATAGGGCACCAACAGAATGTTTAATCCCAGATTGGCAATTGTAATGCCAATCGTAACGGTAGCTATGGACTTTGTTTTCTTGGTGATATTCAATCCTATCAGTGAAACATCTTTTAACAAGCCAAAGAATATTCCCAATGAAACAATCGGGATAACCAGGTAAGCATCCCAATAGGTTTTATCTTTTGCCAACAGCATCACCAGTTCTTTTCCGAAAAACGAAAACACCATTACAAAAATGATTACAGCAAAACCCATATAGGTCATTACCTTCGAATAGAAACGCTTGTTAAGCGGATCGTTCATCATTCGATAAATAGTAGGCGTAAGTGCCAACCAGATAGCAGTGATCAAAAAGACTTTTATAGTATTGGCAAGTTTTGCACCCAACGAATAAATACCTGCATCAATCACACCCGATACATTGGACAATACAAACCGGTCATTAAAATTAAACACATTGAGCGCGATGATGGGTAACAAAAATGGAAAACGAAAGCGAATCATATCCTTCAAGACTGCCCACTCGAAACCAATCTTGCTCTGACTATATAAAAACCGGGAGAGGATAATAAAGTAAACCAGGACGCCAAGAATCTGTGCATAGTAAACACCCTCAAGACCTAATTTAAAATACACTACAAAAACCACCGTGAGGAGAACACTTGTCCCTAGTTTACACATATTGGCCAGCGTAAAGAGTGACGGCTTCTCTTTCATTCTCACGAGTGAGTTTGGTGTTTGTGCCACAATTTCAAAACCAGCGTTGATGAGCATCAACTGAAAAATATTTCCATACGATGCGCTTTCAAATAATATCCGCGACAACGATCCGGCAAATGGAAACAAAGTCAATACCAGCACAAGTGAAAGAACAAGAGTAGAGACCAGAATGGTAAAGAAAGTAGTTTCTCTTTTTTCTATAAACTCTTTGTCATAATACCAGCGCTCGAATGCATAGCACAAGCCAAGTCCAAAAACAGAAATCATGAACTGAAGATTTGCTTCAACCAAGTTGAGAACACCATAGTCTATTTCGGACAAATACAGGCTGTTGGTGTATAACGGCACCAGGATAAATCCGGCAAGTTTGGAGGAAAACGTTCCGATACTATAAATGGCAGTGTCGCGAACGGAAGACTTCAGGATCTTAAACATGCAATCGAATACGTTATTCAGCGCTATTTACGTATGTTTACGCTAATCAGTCTGTAAAAGTAGCACAAGATTTCTTTCCGTTTGCACATTCATGAAATGGCTCTCCCTAAAGTTTATGGTAGATCATATTATTGAGCATGTCATTCCATATGTCTATAAAAAGTCAAATATTGGTATATGATGGTCGGTTTCTTTACGCCCCGAAGTATTCGTCCGCTCCACCCGCGGTTGGTCAGTTTTGAGAACTATTTCAAAAGGAAAGGTATCGAGGTCGAATTTATTAATGCTTCTAATTATGCGCCCAATCTGATGTCACGCATCAGTTGGATTTATCTTTGGTTTTTTGATCTCTATGCCATCCGGCAATGCAAACCACAAGTAAAGGATTTCGATATTATTTTTATTAATGACCTGAAGTATTTACCGCTCGCAAAGTATGCCAGGAGTTTAAACAAGGTTGTTTTGTATGATACCATCGATCACAATGTTTACCTGAGGTTTTATCAGTTAGAGCAGAAAATAAAAATCGTTCGGTTATTTAAGAGTCTCATCGTTTCCATTTTCAAAAGAATGGAGCGGAATTTTGCATTCCGCTATTGCGATGAGATTCTGGTGAACTCTACTTCTCTTCAACATTATTTCGACAACAAGGCTCATGTTCTTTTTTACAGTTCGCCTTTTGAAAAAATGGAAGAAGTAAATACACCGTCCAAGCCAGTGGCACTTCTCTACCTTGGAATATTCAGTCCGGAGAAAGGAGCACGCGAGATTATCGCACTCCAAAAAAAGCTCAATCTTCCTCTCTTCATTTATGGGGATGTAAGCGAGCCTGTATTGTTGCATGAGATTAAAGATCTCAAACAAATAAGTCACACTCGCAGACTTTCAGTAAATGATTTGGAACAAGCCCTTAAAAAATTACTTTCGGATTATTATTTGGTTGGATTCAGCTTGATAAAACCAGCGCACTACAGTTATGAAGTTCAGGAAGCCAACAAGGACATCGATTACCTTGCGCTAGGAATTCCATTGATTGGAAACTATCGTCTTCCTACAAAAGAAAAGATAGAAGCTGGCTGCGGATTATTTGTAGATGACAATCAACTTGCTGAAAAGCTGAATGATCTCGAAATCAAAGAAGCGTTGACCAAAATATGTAAAGAGTACTATCATCAACATTATGCTTCAGGTCTTTTTGAAGCTGAGATGGAAAAAATCATGAAGCGTTACTTATCTAGTAAAAGTTAATTCTTCTGAATAAAAACGTAGAAGTAATCTTTCACCGTTTTTCGAAAGACATATCGATCAGCTAAACGCTTAAGTTTTGAGATCAATCCGAAATAATAAAAGAAACGAGTGGCTCTGTGCTTACCCTTAATTAATGTAATAAGGCTCTGCAACTCCGGCTTTGACAAATTCACAATTTCACCTTCCCTTTCCTTTCCTGAAAAATCACTTGAATAGGCAAATACAAAAAAACCTTCATCCGATAACAAGGCCATGTATTTGTTTATCCATGTTGCAATAAAATTCAAATCGTGTGTGTTGGCACCGCTAAATCCACGGCAAAAAATCACATCGAATTTTTGATTGAATGCAGGTTCGAAACCATTCATTTGTATAAAAGTGCATATTGGAAAATTCTTCTTTGCCTGCTCAACGGCAACTTCCGAATAATCCAGTCCTGTAGATTTGTAGCCAAACAAACGAAAAGACTCCGTATAATAACCTGTAGCACAACCTACATCCAATACAGTAAAGTTTGTTTTTTTATACCCAAGATTTCTCAACCAATACAAGGTGCGTCCGACAACCTTGCGCGTCTTCGTTAAATCATTGGAGGTCCAAATATTCTTTTCGGAAGAGAAATATGTATTGTAGGTCGAACGAAGTCCTTCAGCATCCATTTGCATTACTTCTTTTTTACAATAAAAATCATGTTGGGACTAAAATTACTGCGCCATGAAATCAATACATCGCCTAAAAAGTATTTAATCTTCTGATAAATACCTTTCACATCTTTGGATGTATAATAATGCGGTGCCCAGCAAAAATCATCCAATGTTAGTTTCGCACGATCGATGACTTCGCCCAAGGTTTTGGGACAAAACCAAAATGTATGCTCCGGATTAACTGAATATGTATTGTTAAAAAGAATATTGATAAAATTATTCGATCGGTTTGAGTTGGGAGTTGTGATCAACATCACACCATCGTTCTCCAAAAAGGGTGCATAGAAATTTAAAAATGCAACCGGATCATTTACATGTTCAATTACATCCGCCATTAAAACCACATTGTATTTGGTATTCATCTTTTGCAGTTCGTCCACCGAATACATGGAGTATCCTTTTTGTTTCAGCAACTCAATTTCAGGCAAGAGAATATCAACACCGTCAGCTTTTGAAGCCATTTTCCTCACTTTATTATGCAGCCAATTGTCAGCACTAAAATTCCGGTCTTGTCCAATACAACCCACATCCAGCACCGTTTTCCCGGTGCATATCTTTTCAATCATCTGATCCTTATCGATACGCCTTGCCTTCTTGGCGTATGCTGCTATTTCACTTTTATCCATTTATACGTTGTTCATTTCGTTCAACCGAACTGTCAATTCAGTACCCAATACATTTTCAGGTTGTTGTTTCGCTATTGTGTCTAACAAATTTTTATAAAAATCAGTAACACCCGGATACGTATCCTCATCAAAAAAACTGTTGTGCCAAAGTAAGGTAAATACACCATTAAATTTACGCACCTCTTTCATTATCTGAATGCATTTCTCGATAGCCACTGTCGGTGAATAATTTCGATAGCCAAACAAGGTAACGTCCATTACATTCAATGGAAACTCCCAAAGATCAATCATTGTATCATTTGCGAAGTCGTAGAGCTTGAGAGGCCCGCAATAGGAATTACGAAATCCTTCATGAGCGGCAAAACCAAGTGTGGTATCATACTCAAGGCCTACTGATTTCTGAATGATGGCGGTATCAGGATGATTCCATAATAAGCGGTGTTGTCGGATTCCAACAACTGGTGCTTTACTACAACCTCTCAGCTTGTTCAGACTGCTGGTCATTTTATCAGCATTGTTAATCGACTGAACTGTGCCGTGCAAACCAATTTCACATCCCTCCTTTTGCAATTGATTAAACAAATCAATCATTCTTTTTTCATCAAACGAATAATAGGCGTCACTGTGCAGCACGCCTTTATCCAAAAAGAAAAAGATACTTCTGAAGTTATGACTCCGCTCCAGCGATCGAAGAAAATCAAAATTCCAATATGGATTATCTTTTTTAAGCAAGTTAAAATACTTAAGCATTCCCTTTAGACCTAAAGTCAAATTAGTAGCGAATGTCAACTTGCTCTTTTTGATTTGAAGAACCTCTTTAATTTTATACAGAAAATAGTTTGAGGTGTAGGTATCTACATAGTCGATATCATGCGAAAGCATAAAACCGAAATTTTTAAAAATCCTTCGTTGTACAAAAGGTAAATTTTGCTTCGAGCAGAAAAGTTGAATTCCTTCAATAATACTTTGGAAATAATAATTGACTAAAGGCTTTTGAACAAATTCTAACTTATGCTGAATTGAATCTTCAAAGGCGAATCGATTTAATGCGTCTTTAGAGTCTACATTTTCATACTCCTGATAGCCGGAAAGCAGGTAAAAGATGGACTTTAAAATATCGTGACTAAAAATAATATTGTTGGCCTCATCCAAATAGAAGAAGTCATTCCGGTCAGATACCGGAAACAGGATTGGCAAATCGTTAATGTATTTGACTTTATCCAGATCCATTTCCAGCGCTGAACTTAGAAATATTATGCGATTGGACGCTCCCCTTACCTCATCCAGATGAGAGGCAAAGAAAAACCTTTCTTTTAATGCCGTGGTGATCTCAACATGATGACCCAGGTGAAATAGTACATAATCCCGTTTGGGCTGGCTCAGCAATCCAATCATTCTTTGGTTATTTCCGGGCAAATAAAAATCTGCGTTCAAAATTATAATATTTTTGCGAACTCGGCATGGCTCATCCTCCATTCGTAAACAAATGAAGTAAGGCCCTGATCATTGTAAATACCTATTATTAAAGGGAATGAAAGAAATACTAGTCATCGTTTTCAGCAACCTGAAGCACGATGCGCGTGTAACGCGACAAATTAACTTCCTGAAGAAAGAGAACAAGGTGACGGTCGTTTGCTTTGACGCAGAGGACGCGAGCGACATTTCCATCATTAAAATTAAGCAAACCGAATTAACACCTTTTCGAAAGATGATGCTTGGCCTGAGTCTGCTAATAAGACAGTATACTTTAGCCTACACACTTTTTCACGATTATGGATACATGATTGATAAACTTTCTTCCACCCACTTCGACCTGATCATTGCAAATGATATCGATGCACTACCGCTTGCTTTTCAACTAAAGAAGAAAACAAAAATTGTATTTGATGCGCATGAATACGCACCACGGCATTTTGAAAACAACCGAGTGTGGCGAATATTCTTTCAGCCCTTTTACATTTACTTGTGCAAAAAATACATTCCACAAATCGATGGCATGCTTACCGTTGGAAAGGGACTGGCACACGAATACGAAAAGAACTTTGGCAGAAAGCCAGTGGTCATTACAAATGCAGCGCGATACCACAACATAGAACCATCAGCAGTAGAGCAAAATAAAATTCGATTAATCCATCACGGTATCGCCAATCCTTCGCGAAGATTAGATTTAATGATTGAGATGATGGACGCGTTGGACGAACGTTTTACGCTCGATATGATCTTAATGACATCCGACTTTGCATCATCTCAAACCAAGTCGTTCATCGAAGATTTAAAAGAACGTGCATCAAAAAATACACGTATTAAAATTCTTCCAGCTGTTAAAAGTCAGGACTTGGTGCAGCATATTATGAAGTATGATATGGGTGTATTTCTTCTTCCTCCTATTAACTTCAATTATGCCAATACACTCCCCAACAAATTATTTGATTTCATTCAAGCCAGACTTGGTGTTGCTATTGGACCAACACCGGAGATGGCCGAGATCGTAAACCATTATGGAAACGGTGTAGTCTCAGAGGAATTTACAGCGGAAAGTCTGGCCAAAAAACTCAACTGTCTAACAACAGAAGATATCAAGCGTTTTAAAAGTAATTCAGGGCAGGCAGCAAAGGATTTGAATGCCGAAAAAAATGAAATGATTTTTCAGGATATGATCCGGAAACTTTTTAGTTAAATGTTTGAGGGTCAAGAGAGCACTGTTCTATTTTGAACTAAGGTCTTTCATTTCATAATACTGCTCCACAACATAACTGATGGATTTGTAAGAGTGCTCCAACGCGTGATACACTTCCTTTCGATTCATCCAACGAACGTCTTCAATGTCTTCTTCAGTCGCAGGCTTCATCTTTGTGTCGTCTACAACATCCATTACATACCAGCGCGTTTTTTTAAGCATGGCACTTTTGTTCATGGTGTAAGTGTGCCACGTAGTACAGATTTTCTTGCCAAGCTTTACACTAACATTGCACTCTTCTTCAACTTCACGAACGGCAGTCTGTTTAGATTTCTCATTCCTTTCCTGCTTGCCTTTCGGTAAGTCCCATTTTTTCATGCGATAGATCATCAGAAACTTATCCTTCTTACGCACCAGGCCACCTGCTGCCTTCACCACCTTGAACTTACTCCTTAAGTATTCTTTGATTGCTTCATAATCCTTCACAGTAACAAGGAGTGAGAATAGGTTCGTAGGGATGTTAGAATTCAGGAAACCTAGCAATTCATCAAAATGGACAGTAGAAACGTTCTTCACCCAAACATGATGGATCAGCTTTGCCTGCGTTAGTGGTTCCCTGGCAGCGTCAATGGTAAAGTTTACTCGACCTGCATCAGCGACTTCATCGGCTTTTAAGAGTCTTACAGGAATATCGTTGATAAAAAGGATCATGTTGACTTGAGTAGAATTAAGACCTTATCTACAAAAGAATAAATAATTTGGAAGTAGGCAAGGGGATTTGGGGAATTTCACAGTCAGATGTTGATTTTCTTTTTTATGACGCCAAATTAAAAATACAAACCGCAGAGAACACGGAGTATCGCAGAGGGATTCGTGAAAGCATTCAGTATTCTTCAGCTACTATGGAATCTGAACGACCAGATTTTGAGGGTCTTCTCTGCGTATCTCTGCGCCCCCTGCGGTTTTGCCTTTAATTCTTTGAGGAAGCTTGAAAGAATTAAATGCGTCTTTCTTATTCTGAGCCCTACATTTTTTTACCAGACAAGATTTTAGTTTTAACTTTCGGCCACTATGCCTATCATCAAAGTTCAAGAAGAAACAGCCGCCAGTGTTGCCGAAATGCTGTTGCAAATTCAAGCCATAAAGTTAAATACTGAAAAACCATTTACGTGGAGTTCGGGGTGGAAATCGCCCATCTATTGTGATAACAGGCTTTCCCTTTCCTATCCTGAAATACGAAGAATTATTTGCGAGGGATTAGTACAGGCTATTCGAGAAAATTTCTTCACCGTAGAGTCCATTGCCGGTGTGGCTACAGCAGGTATTGCCCAAGGTGCTTTGGTTGCCGATGCATTGAATCTTCCTTTTCTATACGTTCGCCCCAAACCGAAAGATCACGGCATGGAGAATTTAATTGAAGGTAAGATTACAAAAGGGCAAAAGGTAGTTGTCGTTGAGGATTTAGTATCTACCGGAGGCAGCTCGCTTAAATCCGTTCAGGCTTTGCGCGATGCAGGTTTCGAGGTGTTGGGTATGGTGTCCATATTCAATTATGGTTTTGATATTGCCACCCGGAATTTTTATGACGCTAATACATCGTTAATCAGCCTTAGCGATTACAGTCAATTGCTGAAGTTTGCTCTTGATAAGAAATACATTACGGATGAACAACTCACTTCGCTGAAAGCATGGCGTGTTGACCCAGCTGGCTGGAGAAAGTAAAAGCATAAAACAACATCGATAGGTTTATTGATATTACATGAAGGGAAAGGGATTTTTTCAGCGACTTTGGAGAAGAGTAAAAATTTTGTTCATTATTCTATTCGTTGCTCAGCTCGTTTACATTGTTGCTTTGAAGTGGGTTGATCCTCCCATTACGGTAACACAACTCGTTAGCTTTTTTAGTGGCTATGGTTTAAAGCGCGATTACATCAAATTGAAAGATATGTCGCCCAATGTGCGACTAGCTGTTATTGCATCTGAAGATCAGTTATTTCCTGATCATAATGGCTTTGATATAAAGAGTATTGAAAAAGCACTGACGAGCGATTCTAAAAAGAGAAGTAAAGTGCGGGGTGCATCTACCATCAGTCAACAGGTAGCGAAAAATGTTTTTCTGTGGCAAGGCAGAAGCTGGGTGCGCAAAGGACTTGAAGCTTATTTCACCTTTATGATTGAAATGATCTGGGGAAAAGAACGAATTCTGGAAGTCTATCTCAACGTGGCGGAAATGGGCAAAGGTATTTTTGGAATTGAGGCTGCATCGCGAGCTTACTTTAAAAAGCCTGCGAAGAAATTAACACAATCAGAGGCTGCGAAGATTGCAGCATGTTTGCCTAATCCAAAAGTGTATAGGGTAAATCCGCCTTCTTCTTATATAACGAAAAGATATCCCTGGGTTGTGAGACAGATGGTTAATCTTGAAGGTGATGAGGATCTTGCAAGGTTCTTGAAGTAGTAAATCCGTATCCTTTACGTACCATCTTTATACTTTCTTCTCTGAAGATGTAGGGGGTCTGCAAGATTAAGGGTTGAGTTGATCCCTTTCAGTTATGATTCTTCGTAGTGAGTTCATTGCAGATGTGCGAACTGACTTTAGCATTTCATTTCAAAATCGTGCGCGCACATTTAAAAGTCAAGATTGCTGCTGCGCCTAAACGCAGCAGCAATCTTGACTTTTAATAACATAAGATTAAACGGGCCGATGACGGCCCGTTTAATCTTATGTTATTACCGGTGCGGGTTGCTCTTTACTTTCTGGCGGTGATTTCTTTTTCTGCACACTCACACTCTTTATCAGAAGTAAGATTGCCCAGAATGACACTGTTATGGTAAGTAATGGAGTTACTATTTTTGTCTCCGAAGGAAAATGATCTGAATCATAGTTCTCCCCTGCGTTTCTAACATCTTCAATGAACGAAGTATAAGAGTCGCCAAAAAAATAACCGTAAACAATCGTTCCAATAACCCATGTGAATAATGCCACAGATTGGAAAGTATTGCTCCTTAAATAACTTAAGCAAAAAACAAATGTTGAAAAACAGATAGTATAAACAGTCCCGAGAGCAATTGGATAAAAGGGTATTCCAAAGCTAGGTCCACCGTCTTGCATATCATGTTGTTGACTTCCTATTAACATACTGCTTAAGCTCCCTACAAATAACCCCAAAACAGCGATAAAGATTAACAGAACTATCTTAATCTCATCTCGTTTTTTAATAAAAAGAAAATCAAGAATAATTCCCGATGTAAATATTACCAGAAGAATACAAGTGAAAGTAAAACGAAAAGTACGACTCCATTGGTCAGCATAAATTAAACCTATTAGAGCAAAAAATACTATAATGTTAATTCCCCTTACCATCATTTTTAATAGTTGATGAGATTGAATAACGACATTTATTTTCATTTAGAATAGTGACAAATAAATCATCATTCAATTAAAATCACTTCGTGAAACTTTGTGCCTTAGTGTCTTTGTGGCAAAAAAATCAAAGATTTCCTTTCTTTAACTCCTCTACAGCATAATTAGCAGCACGTGCAGTAAGGGCCATGAATGTTAGTGAAGGATTTTGATTACCTACTGATGTCATGCAGGCGCCATCGGTAACAAATACATTCTTGCAGGAATGAAACTGATTCCACTTATTTAGTAATGATGTTTTTGGATCTTTGCCCATGCGTGCTCCTCCCATTTCATGAATATCTAGACCTGGTGCTTGTTTGCTATCATGAGGTGTGATGTTTTTACAACCTGCTTTCTCTAACATCGCTTGGGCTTGAATTAGAAAGTCATTCATTACTTTCTCATCATTATCTGTATGCTCAATAGAAGTTATCAATTGTGGAATACCCCATGCATCTTTTAAGTCTGGACTTAATCGCACATGATTACTTTCGATTGGAATGGTTTCTCCTTGCATCATCATGTAGATGCTCCATTGTCCAGGTTTGGAAATGGATTCTTTCAATTCTGCACCAATTCCATCAGTGGATCCTTCTGAGCGCGATGCCGTGTAAAATGTCATATAACCACGCATGAAATCTTCTTCTTGCTTGTGCACATTGCGGAATGAAGGCATCATTATAGCCGTTGGTCTTCTGCCATAATAATAGGTGTCTTCATAACCATCAAACGTAGCCGTCACCGTTCCGCGATAATTATGAAATGCAACATACTTTCCGAGTAAACCATTGTCGTTGCCCAGTCCATTCGGAAAGCGATTCGATTTTGAGTTCAGCAGAATAAGATTGGTATTAAGACACGCAGCGTTGACAAAAATGATTTTTGCTGAATACTCTATTATTTCTTTCGTATTCGCATCAATCACCCGAACGCCACTTGCCTTTCCTTTTTTCTCATCATAGATAATAGAGTGAACCACAGAGTGTGGACGCAAGGTCATGTTCCCTGTTTTCTTCGCCCAAGGGAGTGTTGATGAGTTCGCACTAAAGTATCCGCCAAACGGACAGCCACGTTCACACATAGAGCGCGCCTGGCATTGTCCTCTACCCTGTTGTTTGTGAATCTCTTGCGGTTCAGTAAGATGTGCACAACGGCCTATCACCACGTCACGATCCTGATAATGTTCCTTGATTTTTCCTTGAATGTGTTTCTCGACACAATTCATTTCCCATGCTTTCATTACTTCACTATCCGGTAAAGTTTCAAGTCCATCGCGATTACCACTAATGCCGGCAAACTTTTCTACGTGTGAATACCATGGCGCCAGGTCATCATATCGTATCGGCCAGTCTACTGCAAAACCATCTCGGCCCGGAGCTTCAAATTCAAAACGGCTCCAACGCTGAACTTGTCTTGCCCATAATAATGATTTACCTCCCTCCTGATATCCGCGAATCCAATCGTATGGTTTCTCTTGTATGTAAGGATGATCTGTATCCTTCACAAAAAAATGATCTGTGGTATCATTGAAAGCATAACATCGATTGACAATTGGGTTGGCTTCTGTCACCTCTAATGGCAATCGTCCTCTAAGTGGGAAATCCCAGGGATTTTTTGTCGCTGTTGGATAGTCATCGAGATGTTTCACTTCGCGTCCACGTTCAAGCACAAGGGTCTTTAATCCATGATCACACAACTCTTTGGCTGCCCATCCACCACTCATTCCTGATCCAATGACAATGGCATCGAACGTTGTTTGATTTTCTGAACTTCCCATATCCGATTGTTATATTTAAAATGTGCGATGAACAATTTTTAAAATTTGAAATTGTAATTCATTCCGTTCTATTCCTGATCTTACTTTTGATACAAAATAGGATTTAAATGACCATCGGCAATGGAGCCAACAGGCCTTTCATCCAACCAGGTTTGCCAATCATTTTTTCTGAACTCATTGGTCGGTTCTACAATACGAATGTCTTTATCCATGTAAATCACGGTCATCACTTTTCGGGGTTTGTTGGAAACATTTGCACCCGCACGATGATATGTCCAACCTGCGTGGAAGCTTACTTCGCCAAGTTCAAACGGTGCTTCATTAATAGTGAATTGTTTCATGGCCGCTGCTAACAATGCCTCGCTCTCATCACTTATTTCTTTATCGCGCCCAATCTCTACGGTCTGACTAGCTTCCGCAAATGCCAGTGGCCCCATTTCCATCGGTACTTTTTGTAAGGGTATCCACACGGTAATTGTATTTACATTCGACAGCGGCCAATAAAACTGATCCACATGCCAAGGTGTAATGCCACCACTAGACTCCTTAATATAAGGCCTGATCATGATAAAGACGAACGCCTTGAACTCGCATTAATTCGGTTGCGATTTGCGCCAGGCGCTTGCTAAAAACAAATTCTTTAATCGAATCGTTTTCACGCCAAAGATTCATCACCTGAAGAAACGCCTTCTCATACGTTGTGCGCTCTTCCATGGGCTTGGTTAGTTTATTGAGTTTGAAGACCCAATCGGTGATTACCTCTCCATAGAAGTGCAGCGCCTCGGCACTCAGCACATTTTTCAGTTTAATATATCCGTTCTTCTGATACGAACGGATGGCTTCCTGATCAACTGAATAAGGCGATTGAAGTTCTGTCCGAAAAGCCCGATAATTTCCTTCCATAGTCGTCCTACTCTATAAAGGTTTGTTTAAATATAAAGACCTTTTTTCAAGTCTCTGCCCAGTGATGGGAGATGTTTGTTGGGTATTACGTAGAATTTTATTTCTTTTCGGATTAGAACCATAAACAAGATCATGAAGTACAGCCATTTGTTCGTTTTACCTGCCATTGCAATGATCAGTTTAGTCTCTTGTGGCCCCAAAACAAACACTGTGGAAACGGTTCGGGATAGCCTAGCACTGGAATATACCGTAATCAACACCTTACCGCACAACAAGGAGGCTTTTACAGAAGGGCTGGAAGTATATAACGGAAAAATTCTGGAGAGCACCGGACAAAATAATACTTCATGGATTGCCGAAGTAAATCCTGGCTCAGGCGAACACGATATAAAGGTGAACTTAGAAGGACAATATTTTGGTGAAGGCATAACGGTGCTGAACAACAAGATTTATCAACTTACCTATAAGAATAAAATCGGTTTCATTTACGATGCCCGGACCTACAAGCAGATTGGAGAGTTTCCGTTCACAACTTCTACAAATGAAGGATGGGGAATGACTCATGACAATACAAATCTTATTCTGAGCGATGGAAGTGAGCACTTGTATTATTTAGACTCAGTGACGTTGAAGAATGTGAAAACGATTTCAGTTACTGACAACGGTAGCCGATTGAAGTTAATAAACGAACTTGAATTTGTGAATGGCTATATCTATGCCAACGTCTGGCAAACCAACATGATTATGAAAATTAATCCTGCCAACGGAAATGTAGTGGGCCGGTTGGATCTCACCAGATTGAACAATGAAGTAAAGGCACTTTATCCACAAGCCTATGAAATGAATGGCATCGCATACGACAAAAATTCAAAAGCCTTTCTCGTTACCGGTAAACATTGGCCGAAAGCGTATTTGATAAAGATAAAATGAGATTGCAGATTCAAGGTTCTAAGTTCCTAGTTCAATGCACAACATAACTTGGAACTTTAAACTTGTGACCCGGAACTTTAGTTTGTTAAACCAATCGGTGCAGCAAGAAGTGAATCCGGAATATTGAATGCATTTACAAGTGGCACAGCTTCCTGCCTGATCTCCCAACAAAGTTGATTCACCATTTTTCGAATGGCTTTTGTTTTTACGCCTTCCATGTAGCCATTTTCCAAATACCATCCTTTATTCGCATCCATCTGAGAAAGTGCAAAGAGCTGACACAGTTTTGTTAAAATGGTTTTGCAACCCGCATCCTTCGTCACTTCAATTTGCTTAATGAATTGCTCGAGTATAATACGACCTATGTATGCATGACCCACCTCTACCAAATGATGCTGGCAAACATTAAATGCATCAAACGAATCCATACCACTATCAATGTGTCGTTTTAAACGCTTTGCAGCTGTGGTGAGAATGTCACGCTCTCTATATTTAAAAGCATTCAACTGAAATTCAAAATCAAGAAGATGTTCGTCATCGGTATTGCGAACAATCAGAGGATTCATTTCGGTGAGTGAAGTCTTCGCCTGATCGGCTACATAGTTTAAAATACCAAAGAGGTTCATGTTGCTGAACTCTTGTTTGAATTCCGTGAGTCTGCTTTTTGCAACAAGCTGCATCAACACCGTGTTATCTCCTTCGAATGTTGTGTAGATTTCAGAGTCATTCTTCAACGCACCAATTCTATTTTCGGAAAGATATCCTTTACCTCCAACACTCTCTCTGCATTCTTGCAAGGTGTGTGTAGTGTTCCATGTCGAAAATGATTTAAGTCCTGCCGCTAGTGCTTCAATCTCTTGCATGTCTTCTTCCTTGCGATTGAGAAAACGATTGGTTAGGTATTGCAAAGAGAAATGCAATGCATACGCATTCGCAAGCAGTGGCATCAATCTGCGTTGATGCGTTCGATAATTTAAGATCGGAACTTCTGAAGCGCCTTCCGGACCAAACTGCTTGCGCTGATCGCTATAGCGAATGGCAATGGTCAATCCCGATTTCACTGCACTTAATCCAGAACGAGGAATTCCGATTCGTCCACCGACTAACGTACCAAGCATAGTAAAAAATCTTCTATTATCACTCGCGATTGGGCTATCAAATTTTCCTTCTGATGTCACTTGAGTGAACTTATCAAGCATGTTGTCGTATGGAATCGAAACATTGTTGAAACGTATCTTGCCATTGTCCACTCCATTCAATCCCATTTTTCTTCCGCAGTCTTCAATGGTGATTCCAGAAAGCGTATTTCCCTTTTTATCGCGAAGCGGAACTAAGAAGGCAGCAACACCATAATCTTTTTCTTCTACAATCAACTTGGCGAAGACAGTTGCCATTTGTCCATGGACCGCTGCATTTCCTATATATTCCTTCTGTGCAAGTTGATTCGGTGTGTTTACAATAAATGATTTTGTCGAATGCTCATAGGTAGCGGTTGTTTCAATTCCTTTTACATTCGATCCATGTCCTGTTTCCGTCATAGCGAAACACCCGGGAAGATCGAGTGTGCCAATATCTTTCAAATATTTTTTGTGATGCTTTTCTGTTCCTAAGAAATAAACGCTCATACCAAACAATCCGAACTGCACACCAAACTTGATCACCAAACTCAAGTCGTGATAGCTTAACGCTTCCATAATGGCGAAGTAAGAAGCCATATCACCACTACCTCCATATTCTTTTGGATAGGCCATCGCACCATAACCCTGATCAGCCAAATGATGACACCACTGCAATACCTTCTCCCGGTTCTCAGACAGATTATCCGTTTCAATGTATTTGAATTCAGGATCGCTTAATAAGGTTTTCACTTTCTGAATGATGTTTGCATGAGAACCATCCAACAGTTGCGAAAGTGTGGCAACCTTAAAAGTATGTTGTGTACTTTGTTGTTGGGTAATCGTCTTCCTGCTTTCAGGATAGAAATGGAAAAGTGATTCACTACTAATCAATCCTAATGTATCTTCCATGCGCGACAACGATTCACGTGCATGAGATAATCCGTTATCCGTTGTTTTCGCGTTATGAAATTCAGCCAGCTTAATCCCAATATCCACGAGACTTTCCTTCTGATCTGTTATTGCAGGGCTTAACACTTTCTTAATTTCTTCCAACCAATTCCGAAATTCATCGGGTGATGGCGGAGACAACGGATTGAGTTGCTCATATAGAAATTTCTTCTCTTCCTCTTTTAACCAACTTTGTTGATCAATTAAGGTATGAAGTGTATTGATCTCGCTCGGTGTAAGTACCGCATCCGACCATACCATGTAGAAGATGGGCAGGAATACATAGAGGTTTGGATTTTGTTTTAAAATCGTAGCGTTCATCATGGGGCGTCTTTTGGATGTCTATAAAAATAGCAAAAGATTCGCAGTTCTATAAAACCAAAAAAGGATGAATAGAACTCGCACCGGAGAAACCAGTATCAATTAAATTAAAATTACTGATCTTCTTACTGCTTCAGTTGAATAGCTTCAATCGCACTGACGAGATAAACCAAAGGAGCATTCCAATTGATCGCAATCTCATTTGAAGCATACGAACACGAAGTGTCACTATACGCTTCATCAGCAACCGATGATGGGTAATTGCACTTATCCTGCATAGCCGGATTGGGTCCACCGGCTAAGAGACCCGGTATCGGATCAACAATTCCATCAGCTTCAGAAGGACGATGATGCGGATGCATCGGAGTTTTATCGCCTGAACCAGTGACAAACGAATAACCCGTACCGTTTCTACCGAGCATGTAATCCAAATTACCGATAGCCGCATTCAAATATTTTTGATCATGAGAAATTTGAAACGCATACATCAGCGCAATGCCCTGATTAGCGCAAACTCCATTGCTACCCCAGATAAAATCTTTCTTCGATTGCCCCATCGCAGTTTGATAGATACTTTGATTTAACCCGTCCATCCAAATATCAACCATTGATAGCAGATTCTTTTTACGTTCAGTATCATCCTTCAGAGCAAGTGGTGTCAGTGATTTAGTAAACCGCAAAAGTGAATACTGTCCTAATGCCCTAACATTATTCCAGGAAGGTAATGTTATTGTACTTCCTCCATACGTTAATGATGATTGATAATATGCATCATCCTTTGTTGTCAGATATAATTCGGCTCCAGCCCAACTAAATTCATCTTTAAAATCAGAATCGCCATAAGCCCCGGTGGTGATGTCCGGATCAAATTGTTTATTGATGGCTCCCTGATTGTATTCAACGTTTGGATTCTTTACAGCCCATTGCCATGCAAAAACTGAAGCACGCAGACACGAATCCGCAAGGCCGGGAAATTGCTTCTCATACTTTCGATATACACGAGAAGCTTGTGCTGTTACCGCAGCAAAATCCAATGTAGCGGCAGTTCCTTTTTGGACAGCATATCGTGGAAGTTTTGTGAAATCAGGCATCACCATACCATCAAATTTCGCATTGGTGCATTTATGATATACGCCACCATCATCAGGATCCTGCATGGTTAACATCCAACGAAGATTCCACAACACTTCATCTAACAAATCCGGAACATCATTTTTACTTTCCGGAATATTCAGATTTAATTCATCAAAGTATGTCGGAAAATCTTCGTAGGCAGACAACATCGTTCCTATGGTAATGCCACTGTTCACAATGTATTTATTGTAATCACCTGCATCATACCAGCCTCGTGGACTTGAAATACTAAAACCCTCCGGACGTTTCGGTGAAACTGCTGATGGATGTATCACTACATTATTATCCGGATGGCCAGCCTTACGCTTCCATTTTCCTGCATATTGTTCAGACAAACTCGTTGATACTCTTTGAAAATAGAATGACTTGATAGACGCTTTGGCTACTTCATCATGCACTTTGTTTTTTATTTCAAACGAATAAGACTGTCCGATTCCAGGAACAACCAATACATACGTTCCTTCTTTTGTGAAGGCAGAAAAATCGGCAATTCGTGTTTTCTTAGAAGAGAAAGCTGAAGAACGAATTTCACCGAGTGTACCTGAAAATACTTTATTTTTTAAATCAGGAGTAGAAATATAAAAGTTACCAACGGTATCAGTTATTACTACCGCAACTTTCGTTGCATTCGGATAAAATCCTATTTGGTTCATCCGAATGGGATCTTGTGCTTTCTCCTGAGCACAGGAGTTTAGGCCCATCAGCAATGAAATAAAGATGATTACGTATTTGCGATCTGTTATTTTCACTTGGTGTTTTATTTACTCTATTATTATTTTGGAAGTATGCACTGTTTTCTTGTTAGCAAGTCGTATAAAATACAATCCAGAAGGTACATTCGCCCTCATATCTGCTGATGTTTGTTTGATATCAATGGGTTGAGAAAGCATAACGTTTCCTATTGTATCCATTAGCTCTACCTTCGAGAAACCTGCAAGAGGGAAATCAATATGTATGTTTCCCTTTGTAGGGTTCGGATAAATCTTTACCGGTGCGAGTTCATCTGGATCTTCAACACCAACAACAATGGCCGAATTGAATTTTACTTTAACAGCAATTCCTTTGGAGAAAGTTGGAAGCGTGTAGGTCTTTCCTGCCGCTGTTGAGAAATCTCTGTCCTCAGTTGTCGTTGTTCCGGTAAGTATATTATACAATGTGATTGTATAATTTCCGGAAGGAAGCGCTGAAAAATTACACGTTACATTACTCAGATTGTTACGGTTAGAACCATCATATATAACAGCATAGAAGTTTTTGTCGCTTCTGAATCCCGTTGATAAAAGTTTTGCCGCACCATAACTAACATCAAACGTCCAATCGGTTGGCGATCCATTAGTCACAAAATCCTCATCGGCAATATACTGGGCAGGATACTTAAATAAATTTGACCAGGTTGTATTGGTGTAGCTATTCCATAACCACATCAGATGTGGTACTTGAGTCATAATGCCATTCCAAATCGAAATGCGTTGGACATCAAAAGGAACATCAGCCGTAGTAACATCTAAACCATACTCACCATTAATCACACCTGTGCGTGTCATTGTGCTGAGTAGTGCTTTATCTTTTGTGATTTGTACACTCAGGAGATTGGTATTGTACAGATGGTATTGAACAATATCCAACCCGGTTAATTTGTCCATTTCATCCAGATGAGTTTCATCAGAACTGGTGGTTACGGGGTGATCAAACGGATCTTGCTCTTTAATGTATTTTCCCATTTCATCGTGCCAGGTCATTACACCCGGAAGCCATTGGGCTGTTTGACTGGGGTGATTACCTGTAAAGTTTACTTCGTTGAATAACTCCCACGCAAAAAGAGTTTGTGAATACCCCCAGCGGGCTACGATATACCGTAACAGTTTTTTTGTGCGCACTTTTGCTTCCGCATTATAAAAGTATTGTTCCGATTTCGTTAGCGGACCACCATTGACACTGCTGTATGGATTCTCAGACCAATTTGAATTTACGGTTTCAGAAAACATGCCATGTTGAAAGAGCGTGATCTGGAGATACACATTATTCTTTTCACACAAACTAAAAATTGAATCTTGCTCAGCCGCTGCCTCCTGACTATATACACCAAGTCCTTTATAAAATCCGCTTCCATTTTTCCATTCCAATCCCTGACGGTCAAATGGCACTTGCCAATACCTTACAAGATTTGCTTTTCCTGATCCAAGGTTGTTTATAATTTTTGTGTAGTTTGTTGTGTTGTCCCATGCCGCATTTATTCCCAATGGATAAAATGGTTCACCCGTAGTATGACGATAGTATTGTTTGTTTTCAGAATCAATCTTAATGTAACCTTTCTTTTCGCCTGCCTCAATGGTAACTGGGTTTAATCCCGAAGTTACAGTTCCTCCTGCATCGGTGAGTTTAAGTTGAACCTGATGTTGTCCTGTTTGAGTTGAGCTGAAACGCAGCATCCAATAACCAGCACCTTGCGCTTTGCTCCATTGATCATTACTTGCCGAGTACGTGGCCTTCTGATAAAAGAAACAGGGAACTGTAATCGTAGTTAAATCAGGACGTGTAATGATCGCATCTACCTTAACAACATCCGGATCGTAAACATTGGAGTAAGTACCCTTCACCAAAAAAAATCCTTCTGCTTTTTCATGCACTTTAGGATTAGTAGTAAACTTAATTGCACCCAGTTTTCCTGTAGCAGGAAAAACATTTATAGATGTGTTCCAAAACGATTTATGCCCATCGTTATCCTCAACAATCAGCGAGGCATGAAAAATTCCTTCTGTTGAATAGATATGATCAACAACATCACCTGTTGCATTTGCATCATCTCCGAAATCCCAACTATACGAAACAATTGTTCCATCAAGATCACTCGAGCCGGAAGCATCAAACTCTATCGATTCTCCCAAGGTAATTTCGCTGGATGAAAGCACAGCATTAATTATCGGCTCTCCATTTGGGGAAAGTGAATTCACCAGTTTAAAATCATCAACATAAACATTAGCCGTTGCTTCATTATCTACCGATGCATTTACTTCAATGCGATCGAATTCTGAATTTTTTATAGTAGAAATATCCAGCGTGCATTCTGTCCACTTGTTTGCTTCAGGTTGAAAAGCATATTCGGGTGCCCAACCCTCCAGTATTGTTGTTCCACCATTCACAACTTTTACAAATACACGGCCTTGGGTACTGCAGCGTAGTTTGAAGGTAAGCCTATCATTGCTACCTGTATTTTTCTTAGCAGCAAAATTTAAATAGATGGCCTGCCAGTTTCCGGAAGGTTTTGCATAGAAGGCTACCATGCTACTGGAATTACCTGACGCATCAGGATTAACAACAACCGCAGCACCGCCTGGGGTAAGTGATGGTGTAGATCCTACGGTTTCAAAATCTGCTATTATTTGTGCATAGGAATTAAATACCGTGCACATTAAAATAACGAAGCAGTAAAATCTATTTATTCTCATTTGTTTCATCTTTTAATTCTGTATTTTTCTCATTAGCCTACATCATCTTAAATAGTCAAAACAACAGTAGTGATCGATTTTGAAGGAAGCGAAATTGCATCAGCCGGTTTACTGACTTCAATGGTCTTATAATACGTTCCTGATTTGCTTTGAAAAGCACTGATTCCTGTGGACGTTTTTCCTGTCACTTTTAATTTAATTTCCTTTGTCGATGCATTATTGTTAATGATAACCAGGGTAAGCTTCGAATTGTCCGGACTAATAAAAGCAGATGTAAACACCGATGCATTGTTTGAAGTTGCTTCCACACGGTGATGGCCTGCATCAATATGTTTCGAGAAATGTTTAATGAGGTAGTAATATGGTGTAACCTTATAACCCGCTGTTGAAGAGGAAGATTGCATGCTGATCATTCCCGCGTCTGTTCCTGATGAAGGTGTACTCCAGCTAAGCTTCCAGTAGACGTAACCCGATGAATTTGCCTCAACCAAAGATTTGTGAATAAACAAAGCTGTTGTGTACCAATCCGTCAAGTTATCTGAGTACTCCGTCATCAGGTTCGGTTTTGTAAAACCTCCAACGCTTTTCAGTGAAGAGGTAACGGCAGACTCTGCTGTTCCCGAATTGATATTATAGGGATGATACGCATACATGCTGCAGTTGGGATTATCCTTCAGTACGTTAGCAAACGTTACAAAGGTTGGAATGTCCTGCGACTCCGGACCAATCATTACGGGAACATGGGTTCTATTTTTTATTTTATCGTAAACTTTATTGAACGCAGCGTTATACCCCGGAAGAGATCCTGTTTCATTAATTGACCACTGGCAGGTAGTCCAACCAGAAGTTATGAAGGTAGGCTCATTCTGAATGCTGATATAATCGGGATTGAATGGAACGTTATCCAGAACATCTACCCAATAATCTGCAAAAGCATCGTACATAAAACCGGATGCATCTTTTTTCAAAGTGCCCTCCTGCAGTTTACCATTGCTCTTCAACGCTGTAGGTGGACCCCACGAGCTCAACAATATCTTGACGTTTGGATTGCGCTCCTTTGCCAATTCATATAATTGATTCGTAGCATCCCAATGTGATTTTGCATAATCATTATCTACATCGGGCATATCGGCAGTTGATTTATTGACAGGATAATTACCGGGATAATACCAATTCTTAAAGCGGATGATATCAATGCCCAGATCATCGAACATTAAATCAGCAATCTCATTTTTTTTATTGTTGGTTGTTACCCAATTGCAATACCAGGTTAATGCGCCTCCAAAGCCTACCATTTCTTGTTTAACATTTGCAGGATTAGCTGTTATGGTTATTCCATCATCAACAGGAGGGGTAGGTGGAGTAGGTGTTGGATCTGGACTATCACCACCACAGGAAAACAGGCTTAAAATAAAAAGCCCACTAAGTACTCCTAGATTTTTTTTTGAAATGTTCATTGAATTTACTGTTTTCAGTTTCACTATGGATTTAAAAATTTCAAACGAGAATCAGTCTACTACTATCTTAGATGACAGTACTTTAGTCTTATGCGTCAACCGTACCACATATAAACCAGAAGGCATGTTTGTTTTTATCTCATGCGATAATTGTGTCGCGTCACATGATTGAGTCAATACAATATTTCCAATTGTGTCTACCAATTCTACTTTCGTAAAACCAGTAGAAGGAAAATCGATGTGGATAGTTCCGTTTGAGGGGTTGGGATAAACATTGAATTGTTCATTCTTATCATCTTCGTTAGCCGTAATTATATTTTCTCCATTCTCAACAAGAATATAATTTACGGATCGCGCTGGTGCTGCAATGGAAACTCCGGAGCCGATGTTCATTGCACGCGCAGCAATGCTTCCAACATTTGGAGGACCACCAGAAGCTAATGCCGTTCCTTTACCATTCACAAAGACCTTGCGTGAAAACTCTCCATTGTCCGTTCCTCCTGTTAGCGTATATACATAGTAGCGATCACCAAATCCAAAATGATTGATGTTGACGTTTACAATCTGTTCGGTTGTTGATTTGTTAACCACAACGATTCCCGATTGTCCCGATTCAAATTTTGATGCATAGGCCACGATATCACTGTTACCCGTAACGGTAGAACTCACCATGTGATCGCCAAAGTATTTTTGAAAATAGTACATATAATAAAAGGTTGGTCGCTGATTCCACATCGTTGTGTTGTCGGGCTCATCACCTTTGCTAAACATACCATGATCATTTCCATCACCATATCCGTTCGCAAGATCCCAACGGCTTGCCTGACCATATTTATTTTCAATTAACTCGCCCAGTACTAATGCTGAGTGCATTCCATTGACAAATGACACTTGCTGTTTGGAGCCTTCTGCAAAAATGTTCCATTCGGTAAGGGCAACGGGTTTCACGGTTACTCCTGCAGTCGTCATCGAATTGGTAACGTATTGCATCATGTCGGTAGTAACTGTTGTTGCGGTAGTCAGAATTTCTGCGGCTGTTGAGTTTGTTGCGTAAGGTGTGTAATAGCTGTGGATGATGTAATAGTCAGGTAAATTAACAGCCTTACCGAAAATCCCACTGTTCCAGTTTTTGTCTGTGTTATTCCACCATGAGGCAGGCGCTTCCTGAAGTAGTTGCGCTCCTATATATATAGTGGAGCCTATGTCTGTCGCGGCTTTGCGCATGGAGTCAGCAAAAACTTTGAAATGTTCACCATATATATTTCCGGTAATGATTTCTGGTTGTCCATCTTTATTGTCACTTACCTTAATTCGATGACCTGCTTGCCAGGTACCGTTGCTCTCATTTCCAATCTCCCAAAACTTTGTGCGACCGTTATCATAGCGAACCCACTCCGCTGCCATGTGTGCAGCAGCAGCTACAGGATTATTCGCTTTACTATATCGCGCATATGCGTAGTTGATTGTTATTATTCCTGTGGATTCGGTCATGTCCAACATTTGATAATAATTATCGACAGACATTGTCCAGTTTCCTGTATTTCCTCCATACCAATAATCATAGGAATTGCCAGTCACTCCGTTAGCATCCAATAGAAATTCCGGAACATCCGATGGAAGATCATCTTTGTTTTCTGCATTCCAGAAATAAACACTGCTGAGGTTTCCTCCGGGAAAGCGAAGAAGATTAGGCGAAAGTGTTTTTATATTATTGATCAAGGTAGGTTGATCCACCATCTGTGTCATGTAAACATTCGCGTTGTTTCCAAAGATGTATTTGGAAACAGGAGAAACAACATTTGTAAAATCTACCGATACTGTGGTGGTGCCTGCTTGTGTTGGCTTTGCAAACTCTACAAACGCAGGATTAACTATTGACTTGGGTTCGAAGTCGTCAAGAAAAAAACCTTGTGGGTTTTGTGCGAATATCGGAACTGCAAAAAATAGTATTAGCAATAATGCGTATAGTCTTTTCATAATTAATTTTTAAATTACCTTCCCCTCAATCAATTATTCTTATAAGTCTAAAATCATTCAATTTTCATTTGCGCATACGATATGTGATTAATTGCTGATTGTTAATACCTGCCATCAGCATGTCGTTAATCATAATCAAATGCCTTACATCACCATTTAAGTTTAATCCGGATTGAGAAGGTTTCAGCACTTTAAACTTTCCCTTTCCATCATTCAATGCCACTATACCAACGTTGCCCGTCAACTTTCCGGTACGTGCACGGGTTGCTGTCAAGTTTCCTCCAGCAACGATATCCATATTCCCGTCTCCATTTACATCTTTAGATATAATTGAGTAGACTGGCGCAAATTGAAACTCTGCTGGCAAGGGCTCAGCAACAAATTTTCCATTATCATTTCTAAACAAACAAGTCTTGAAAGTATAAGCCTTAAGTATAGATGACTTTTTAATCTCTTCAGCGTTTAGCACAGCATCGATCTTTGCATTGGCATATGACTTATAGTTTACAAATCGCTTTTTAAAAGAAGGTAATTGTTCTGCCAGTTCATCACGAGTTGCATATGGATAACTATTATCCATAATGAAATATTCCACGATTGGATCAATAGAACCGTTGTTGTCATAATCGGCATAATACATTTCAATGGGATGATCTGCGGACGGCTTCATCTGATTGTTCATTCCATAATTTCCAGCGACCAGATCAATATCGCCATCCTTATCAAAATCACTGGCAACGATCGTATTCCAAAATCCTTCAGTATAATCTGCAACAAACGCAAATGATTGATCAATCAACTGTCCATTTTTATTAATAAAAACTTTCACCGGCATCCATTCGCCTACCATCACGAGGTCTTGAAAATTATCTTTATTTAAATCAACCCACACCGCGTCAGTAACCATACCTACATTTCGGACAGGCTTGGAAATTAAAGTGTCGGGCGAAAAGTTTCCTTTGCTGTCATTTATCAGAATATAGCTTTCTGGAATTTCCGGATACTTTCCTGGAACAAGTCTTCCTCCCACAAACAAATCAATATCTCCATCCTGATCAATATCGTTCGGCCTTACACAAGAACCACTTGACGTCAGTTCTGGTAAATTCTTAATTGCAAAATTTCCTCCTCCCACATTTTCGAAGAGGTGATCACTCAATACTTTATCGTTGGGTTGAAATTCGTAACCTCCGGTAACAACATAAAGATCTTCATCTCCATCCATATCCATATCAAAAAAAACAGCGTCAACAACTTCTGCTCCAGATAATACTTCAAAACCTTTCTGAGGTTTGATGACAAACTGATTTTTTTTGTTTTGAATAAATAATTCCGAAGGGTGATCTTTTGCAGCTCCGATAAATACATCTGGCAATCCATCTTTATTTACATCAGCACTAGCCAATGCCGGACCAGCAGTTGAATACATTTGCGGAAGAAGTCGTTGAACATCAAAATCATTAAACTGATTTTCTTCGTGTTTAAAATCAAGAGCGTCAATTTTAGAAAATAACTGATCTTCCATCTCAACACTATTATCAATCCTGACCGATTCAATTTCCTTGACGTTTAGTATTTGATTGATCGGAACTTCGTGAACAACCATCATTCCACCGGCTGGCCATTGAACAATTACTGAATCTATTTTAGAAATTTTACCTAATCCGAAGTTTAAGGTATAATCTACTGAAGACTGAAATCCTCTTACGGGAAAAACTTCTTTCACAAATTTCTTTCCATCAGCAAAAACAGTTACCCGTGATCCAATGGCAAATCGATTTACTTTTCCGGCAAGCTTTACAGAAAGAAAATTGTTCTTAAAGCGCTCTGAATTATTTCTATAGACACCTGCCTCATCATTCATGTTGTTCGTGACAAGATCAAGATCACCATCATTGTCAAGGTCAGCATAGGCTACACCGTTTGTAATGAAGGGTTCATCAAAACCCCATGCTGTAGTTGCATTTGAAAACGTGAGATCACCATTACCTTTATAACTATAATTTGGAATTTTATTCTCATCAAACTTATCGATGACTTCCAGCGAGCTCATTTTTTTTCCATCTTTTCTGGACGACTCAATTTGCTTTGCTGCCTCAAATTTCGCAAAGTCATTATTGGTAAGGTCGCGCTTGAAACCATTCGAAATAAAAATATCTTGTATTCCATCGTTATCATAATCCTGTATTAAGGCACTCCAGCTCCAATCTGTATTGGATATTCCTGCGAGTTGTCCAATCTCACTGAATGTTCCGTTTCCATTATTAAGATGAAGCATATTGCGCATATACTGAGCATGCAGACCGCTCTTCACCATTGAATTAAAAACATCATAGCGATCAGAACCCATGAGCTGCTTTTGTCTGAAATTATCTTCCGGAAGCATGTCGAGTGTAATGATATCCATGTTCTGATCTCCATCGATATCCGCGATATCAGTACCCATGGTGAATTTTGAAATGTGACTTAGCTGTTCGCCTGTTACGTCATTAAAGAATTTTCCATGATCGTTGATCAATAATTTATCTCTGCCGGTATAATCACAGCCGGTATACATATCAATCCAACCATCGTTATTCACATCAGACAGGCTTATTCCCAGTCCATAATTAAAGGCTGAACCATAAACTCCTGTTGTATCACTTATATCTGTAAAATGACCATTATCGTTTCGGTAAAGTCTGTTGCCTACATCCGGGAAACGCTTATCCGAATTTTTTACTGAAAGATTATAGACGTTGGATATTTCCAGCAGTGAGTGATTCAGTAACATCATATCCAGATCATCATCCTTATCGAAATCGAAAAAGGCAGCCTGAGTAGAGTATGATGCATCATCAAGATTGTACTCTTTTGCTTTGTTGGTAAACGTGAGGTCACCATTGTTGATGAGAAGAATATTTCTTCTCCTTTCCTTATCGGGACTGGCTGATCGGCAAACATAAATATCCAGGAGACCATCATTATTAATGTCCACCATGGTTACACCCGTCTTCCACCCAACCTCACAAGCTGTACCCGATTGTTCAGTGATATCTTTGAACTTGAAGTTACCTTCGTTCAGATATAATTTATTGCTGAAGAGGTTAGATGTGAAATAAATATCAACAAGACCGTCATTGTTAACGTCACCCAGTGCTACACCACCACCGTTGTAGAAATATTCGTAGGTAAGTACGTTGCTCAGCTCGGTCTCGCGATTGGTGTTTACGAAGTCGATGCCCGTTTCTCCTTCTCCGAGTTTTGAAAACAGAGTATCACTCTCCGGTGAACAAGATGCCAGTAAACAAAAGAATAATACAGCCTTCGCAACTTCACGCATGGTTCAATGTAATTATCTCACTATTTTAAAAATAAAACCGCCTCAAACAAATGAGGCGGTCTGTTGATTATTATATGTTCATCAAAATTACTTTAAACCAATATGATCAATGTATACAACTCCTGACCATCCCTGATCCTGGAACCATATCTCACTGATCGAGCCTGGATTGTTAAAAGTGGCTAACGAAATTTGTACATCTTTCCATTCTCCTTCTTTAATGGTGACCTGAGCCTGAGTACCTGCGACATTTACATTAATCACTTTTCCTTCAGTACCTGCTCCACCATAAATTGAGAAGGCGTAAAACGATCTACCGGCAGTGGATACAGATTGACCACTCCAATTTCCAAATTGACCACCACCGCCCCAACTTGCGGCAAACGTAACTTTAACCGACACTGTGCCTACTCTTGGGTTCTCTGTATTGGCAGGGTCGGTTGCCACACCACCCCATCCGCCACCAGCACCTAAGGGAGCTTTAATAGCATCATCAAATATTACAGTAGCCAGCGCTAATTGATCTCCGAATGGAACTGTTATCGGAACTGTGAAATCATGAATGGTTGTGATAACCACAGTTCCTCCCTTGGCATTCGCAGGTATAACCACCTGAATTTGTGTAGGGGTTTGGCTTGCAAAAGTTGTAACTGCAGTAGGAACGTTCGGGAAAGTAAGTTTTTTCACAAGATCAAGATTCGTTCCTGTCATCGTAAGAGTTGTTCCTGGTGTATGACTAGAAGTGTTTGCAGGCGTAAACGCTGTTACATTAGGTAATATAATAACAAGACTATTATCTGTTTCAACCTCTAATCCTGACAGGACTGTCAAAATCAATTTCCCAGTTGTAGTGGTTGCAGGTACAGCCACAACAATTTCCGTTTCCGACTGGCTGACAAAATCATTTGTTGATACAGTAGCACCTCCACCAAATTCAATTTGGGTTACCAAATCTAAGGCAGTACCGCTTATTGTAAGATTGTCGGTATGTCGGATAGATGCCGGGGTCAAAGTCGTTACAGCAGGTAAGGTTACAATCAGTGGATCATTGGAAGTAAGTATCAATGGCTCCGTTCCTCCTGTGGTCAAAACCAGAACGCCTGTCTTGGCCTCCATAGGCACCGTTACTACCATTTCGGTTTGTGACTGGCTTACGAAGTTTTCTTTTTCTATTACCAGGTCATCGGTAAAGGTTATTGTTTCAATCCAGTTGATCATCTCACCGGTGATGGTAATGTCAGTACCGGGCTTCGCTTCAGTCGTGATGCTTGAAATTACTACCGGAACCTCTAGATTAAAGACCGTCTTTGATTCAATATCTCCGGCAGGCGTTTTCAAAATCACTTTTCCGGTCTCAGCGGCATCAGGAACAGTTACATTAATCCGATCGGATGCCTGCGAAACAAACGCTTCACGAGTCACCTCAACGGAAGGGAAAAATACGATTGACGTAACTTCATCCAGGTTTTGTCCGAAGAACGTTATCTCTTCACCATGTTGCACTCCGGAAGGACCGAAACTTAGCAGTTCAACTTGCCCGTTGTTATCATCCTCATCGTCCTTGCAGGAAGTCAAAAAGACAAATGACAATGCAAGGCAAAGGAGAGAGAGCGTTTTCACTATATGATTCTTTTTCATAATTGCATTCATATAATTGTTATTCAGTTGTATTAGGCACTACGCGAATGTTGTCCATACCGAAGTTGTAAATAGCCGCATTAGGACCATGAAAGTAGATGTACATTCCATACCCTGATGGATTGTAAGGGAATTGCCGATTAGCATCGTTAACGCTTTTCCCGTAAACGTCTTCCCAAGGAATGGTCACAGTCTCCCACGCGCCATGCGTGTCAAGGTTAACTTGCCAAGTGTAATAAATATTATTTCGGGCATCACCAAAAGTGCCTCCTCCTGCGGATCCTAAGTACAAACGCATGTGCGCTCCTGCTAGTGTTTGCAATGTATTGACCTCAAACTTCAGGCTATAACTTCCTGGTTTTGTAAATGCCTCTTCGGGAATAACTTTAGTCAGCAGCGCAACGTCACCGTCAGCTGGTCCACCATAAAGTTCCATGTATGGGTATGCTCCCTGTGCCCCCTTGTTCACTCGCATAAATTTGCCATTCACATTTGGAATAGCCGGATCCGAGGAAACAACGTAGTCTCCACCTCTCCAGAACCCATTTACAAATGGTCCCTCAAAATTGGCAATGATATTACGATCATCACGGAACCAGGAATCAGTTTCTACCTCTCCGAAATTATTTGTAATAGTAACAGGACCTGGCTGAGCTCCATCGGGCACCTCTACAACCAGTATCTGATCTTCTACAGACACGATCTCTGCAACAGCTCCACCAGTAAACGTAACTACAAGAGGCTCATAAAAGTAATCGCCATAAAAGGTAGCTTCATCACCAGTATTTACATACTCACTTTTCATTCGGGAAATTACTGGCTCACTTACATCAACCGAAAAATCGTAGAGTAATGATTGTCCATTATCAAAAACCAACTTCACCTGATTGGTGATTACCTCCGGAAGTTCTGAAGGAACCCGTACAATAATAGAGGAGCTGGTAATGAAAGTAGCTGTAAGAACTGCCGGCTGATCATTAAACCATATTTGAGTTGTATGCTGCAAATTCCTGCCCATGATGGCAATCATCTGGCCCTGACCAGCGGCCACCAGTAGTGAGTCAGAAGATGCAGGATCTGTGATCCTTACATAGCTGATCGCTGGCGTACCGCCCGAGTCGTCTGAACAATTCGTCAATATTCCTGCCATCGCTATTGCCATGACCAGGAACACTATCTTATATGTGTATTTCATAATTCTGCTTTCTTAATTACTTTTTTCAATTAAAATCATAGGGCACGGCCTCTTCACTCAGACTTGGTGCCTGACTCATTTCCGATGCAGGTATCTGCAACTCGAAGTTACCGGAACTTGCTGTTGCAAATCTGTTAGTGAACCATGATGTCCTTGTAAACGTCCAGGCTGTTGGATTAGGCCATTGGTTGGGCTTCGCTACAAAAAGGCCGCGGTCTTGCGCGTTAATTATGGTATACGCTTTTTCAGGATCATAATAGTGTAGGCGCACAAGATCATACCACGCCATACTTTCCATGGCAAATTCCTTGATGCGTTCGTCAAAGATATCATCCCATGTAAGGGCACCTGTAAACGCTGGTAGACCAGCCCTTTCATGCACTTTGTTAAAATATTCCAGCGCCTTAACATCGGTGGTGGAACCACTATTACCCAATGCAGCTTCAGCATACGTGAGGTATATTTCAGCAAGTCGCATCATGTAGGTATCGTTTGGATAACGCTGTTTATCTGACTGCCCAGGTATTTTTCCTACAACATATTTTTTAATGCTGGCATAGTTATTATCCCCAGTGCCAGGATCAGGAAATACGTGAGCCTGTTGGGTGGCATTATTGATGAGTTCAGGGTAAGTAAAACCCGGTAACATAAAGCTGGCCTTCAGTCGTTGATCAAGTGTGAAACCAGGTGTGGCTCCATCGTCAACCACTAATCCTTCATACTTGCTCAACAACCACCAGGTGGCGCTTAAGTCTCCACCCCATCCATCGCCATTGGCAGCAATGTCACTACTATAGGTAATTTGTGATACCATTGTATTGGAAGCCTCATATCCATTTGTAGCCGATGTGAATACCCATTCAAGCTCAAATAATGATTCCTCGTTATTGTCGTATGGGTAGCGGAATAATGATGCATAATCATCCAAAAGTTTTTTTCCACTCATCGTGATCACACGTTCCGCATATTCCTTCGCTTTATCAAGGTGTGCCTGATCTCTTCCGCCAGGTGAAGCATTCAGACCCGCCAGGGTCAAATGTGTTCGAGCCAACATGCCTTCGGCAGACCATTTGGTAATTCTGCCGGGAAGTATTGATTCTTCCAAAAGGTTAGCAGCCGCAAATTCATAATCGCGTAAAATAAATTCCCACACACTTTCCTTGGTATTACGTTTCAACTGTGGGCTGAAAAGATGGTCAAGGTTATTTTCAATAATGGGTACTGCTCCATCATCATAATTCATCGTTAAATGGGTATAAGCAGTAGCTCTCATAAACCGTGCTTCTGCGATGGCATGATTCTTTATTTCTTCAGAAACATTGGGTCCCGCAAATTTATTGATGTTGTAGATGGCCATATTGGCCTGACCAATCACCACAAAGAAAGCCTGGTAGGCTTGTTCGTTCGCCTCAGAGACTGGAGTTATATTGAACTCTACAGCATCACGGTCACCCCATGCGCGAAATACAGTTCCGCCACGAATATCCCCTAATTTAAAATTGGCTTTATCAACATAGGTTTTCCATGCTGCACTATACAAGGGAGCTGTGTTTGACAACACCTGCTCATCCGTCTTAAAAAAATTGGCATCCACCAATGCGTCTTGAGGAGGTCTGTTCAGGAACTCATCGGAACAGCCGGCAAACATAATCCAGGCTGCCAGTGTTGTTAATAATATATATGATTTTTTCATTTTGAGTTTCGTTTAGACTAGAAATCAACTCCCAGGTTAAAGGAATAAATAGGTGTTATTGGATAGCGGCCATAATCTACACCTTTGAATCCTTGTGCTACATCACCATTCGGGCCTACATAAGAACCTACTTCCGGATCATATCCGGTATACTTGGTAAACGTGTATATATTCTGCACACTCACACCGACTCTAATACCTTTCACAATTTTTTGCTTTGCAATGAGCATTGACGGAATGTTATAATTGATGGAAATGTTCTTTACGCGCAGATACGATCCGTCTTCCAGATACTTGTTGGTAAGGCGATCATAGTTTCCATTTACACTGGAAGTCGATATGCGGTTAATTGAAGTTTCCGGATTTAACAAATATGCTTCACCCTCATCATTAACGGCTACCTTGGCATAATCAAACGTCTCTACAAACATGTTGCGTCCGAGATTGATATTATTCGGATTGGCATTTTGATAGCGTAAATAGTTGTAAATCTTATTTCCATAGCTATACGTTAACAAAATACTGACATCAAAACCTTTGTACGAAAATGAGTTGGTAATACCACCAAACAACTTTGGATAAGGATTACCTATGAGCGTTCTGTCAGCTTCTGTAATTTTTCCGTCCGGTACCCCATCCGGTCCACTAATATCTCTGTACTTCACATCTCCTACCCAAATGCTATTTTCAGCCGCAACGAGTGGAACTCCATTATTATCAACGGGACGGGCACTGTTTTCAATTTCTTCTTTACTTTGAAAAAGCCCTTCCTCTATATAGCCGAGGAATTGCCACGGTGCATATCCAACCTGAGTTCGCTGTGCAAAATTAGCCAGGAACCAATCGGGTCCTTCACGCGTAATATGGCTTGATCCTGAGCTAAGCGATGTAATCTCGGTTTTGAAACCAGATACGTTGAAGTTCGTCTCCCATTTGAAACCGTTGCGAACAATGTTTGTAGTAGTGAGTGAAACTCCCCATCCTTTATTATTCAATGTGCCAATGTTAACCGTTGGCGGTGCTATAGCAGCATCTCCCCTCGTTCCCATGTACCAGGGCAACTCGCTTGGCAGGATGAGGTTGTCTGTATTCTTAACATAATAGTCAAGGTCTAATTGGATACGACCATCAAAGAGTCCAAGGGTAAGGCCAAAATTGTTTGTACTTGTTTCTTCCCATTGATAATAATCAGGGTTAGGATAATTAGCCGGACGGAAACCTGAACCCCACTGCGTTGCTATAGCCTGAGCGAATGTGCCATAAATTGCTTTACCATCGCTACCTTGGTTACCTGTCCAACCGATTTCATACCGAAACCGGAGATCAGAAACGGAAGGCACTTTAAAAAAATCTTCTTCAGAAAGTCGCCATGCAGCGGATACTGAAGGGAAGTAGCCCCATTTTTTTCCAGAGCCAAAGTATGCAGAACCATCCGTACGGAAGGCACCCGTTACTATATAACGATTGTCGAAATTATAATTTAAGCGGCCCAAGTAAGATTCCATAGCCCAGACATTCTGCCCGCCCTGATTTCCAGCGGTGGAAGCGTTTCCTGCATTCAAATCAAGAACCTCGTTGGTCAAAAAGCCGCTCACTGTGCCAAGAAGATTTTCCCATGTGGATTTTTGTGCCTCATGTGTCGCCATAGCATAAATGTGATGCTTGCCGAGTTGCTTGGTGTATTGTATTGTCTGATTCCAGTTCCAATAGGTGCTGAGCTGATCTCTTTTTTCCAAGTAAGCATTTGTATTTTCCTGATACCCAAATTTAAAAGTAGGCAGATAGTATGTTTGATTAGAGAATTCAACAGTAGTACTGAAACTTGTTTTCAGCTCCAACCCATCCAACACTTTAAATCCTGCATCCGCCCCTGCAATTAATTTTCTACGTTCCAATTCATTCGTTGCTACACTGGCTAACGCCACTGGGTTGACGGGTGAAAATTGTTCTGCTGTACTATTCGAAATGTTACCTCCTCCAAATGTTCCATCTGGATTTTTTACGGGCACCTGAGGCCCCAGTTGTATTGCGTTGACAATTAGATTACTACCACTCACGTTGTTTGATGCCAGTTTTTCATCTGTTTGAGTATAGTTAATGTTAGTAGCGAGGTAAAACCAATCCCTGGGTTTAATGTCAAAGTTTAATCGTGCACCACTCCTATTAAAGCCTGACCCAAGGGCTGTACCATCCTGTGTCATTCGTTCACCAGAAAGATAGAAGGTGGTTTTTTCACTTCCACCACTTAACGTTATCATGTTTTTAAGCATCGCAGCAGATTTGAATAATTCTGATTGCCAGTTTGTTCCATCACCCAAAATCGAAGGATCCAAGAAATCTTCACGAACCTCTCCTCCGGAAATAGCCTTGTATTCATTCTCCATTTGTGCATATTGACTCAGGTTCATCACATCAAGTTCCTTGGGTGGTGCCTGTACACTGTAGCCAAGCGAATAATTTACTTTCATCTCGCCTGCTTTACCACGCTTTGTAGTAATTAACACAACACCATTGGTTCCTCTCGATCCATAAATTGCCGTGGCATTCGGCCCTTGAAGTATGTCCAAACTTTGAATATCGGAAGGGTTGAGTGACGCTAACGGATTAACCCCTGATGCCGAATTGGTTCCTTGAATCTGAACTCCATCAACTACATACAAGGGTTCATTGCTTCCCAGGATGGAGTTAATACCGCGAATGCTTACTGAAATTCCACCACCCGGTGCACCTGTGTTTTGAGTAACCAATACCCCTGCGGATCTTCCCTGCATTGCTTGCTCAATGGTCGTATTTACAGTACGTCCAATATCTTTTGCTGAAATTGAAGTTTGTGCTGCAGTGATGTCATTCTTTCTCATTTCACCATACCCCACTACCACGACTTCCTGAAGTGTTGAAACATCTTCAACCATCTGCACGGCAAATTTAGTTTGATTGCCCACCTTGATTTCCTGACTGGTGTAACCAATAAATGAAATCACAAGAATGTCTTCCACGTCCGCCTCAACTGAGAAGGATCCATCAGCGTCAGTTGCCAATCCCGTTGTCGTGCCTTTAATAAGTACACTCACACCCGGTAGTGGGTTTCCTCCAGAATCCGTTATTGTTCCGGTAACAACTCTCTTCTGCGCATTCGCAGCAAGAGTGATTAGCAGTAACAAAAACACGGAAGCTGTTCGTAATAAGCTCCAGTAGTTTTTCTTCATAATCATAGATTTTAGTTTAATTGTATTTGGTTAGTTTTTAGTTGGTTATTTTTATTTTCATTTCTTCCCCGGTATATCGGACAACCTGATCGGGATGAGTCTCGTGACCCAGCCCTACAGGTTTATCCTTTTTAACCCAAACAAAATGAAGTGTTCGCTGGTCGATCATCCCAGGAAAAGATCCGTGACGCGCGCCAATAGTGAGTGTTTGCAATTGCTCGTTATATGAAAATGCAATGCTGCTGAATTGATTTTTTTCGTATTGATACGAAGTATCGTCATCTTCATACAATTCAAATGATCCATCTTTACCTGTGAAAATGTAAAGTGTTAATGGATCGGCAGGTTTTTCTGAGGTGAATTGAATATCCGGTCCGGTAGGTATGATCGAACCTTCTTTAACAAAAACAGGAATTTGATTCAGTGGTGCATCCGCTGAAATTTTTTGCCCGCCTTCATAAAATTTACCTGTGTAGAAATCATACCAACCTGTTGAGGAAGGTAAATACACTTCGCGCTTTCTGGCCTTATATTCTGTAACCGGATTGATCAACAAGCCTGGACCAAACATATACTGATCATCGATGTTTCGAACATTTGTATCAGAAGGAAAATCCATTACTAAACCACGTGTAATTGTATAGTCATCCTTATTAGCTTTACCAGCCAAGGTGTAGACATAAGGCATCAGCCTATAGCGGAGCTTATTATAACAGAGCATGGAATTATATACATCGTGCCCCTTAGGAGCTACATTATAAATTTCGCGATATGGAAATTGACCATGTACCCGAAACAGCGGACAAAAAACTCCGAACTGAAACCAGCGCGCATTGAGTTCGCGCCATTCATCCTGATTTTCTATTGATAAATTACTGTATCTCCTTTCAGTAGCAAACCCTCCAATGTCCATGGTCCAAAACGGAATTCCGGAAAGTGAAAAATTTACGCCTGCTGAAATCTGATCTCTAAAATCGCTCCATCGCGATACGATATCTCCACTCCATGTTACTGATCCGTAACGTTGTTGACCTGCATACGCAGAGCGTGTTAAAATAAATACTCGCTTCTCCGGATTCGATTGACGCTGACCCTCATAAACTCCTTTTGAATTCATGAGTGAATACGCGTTGAAATACAATGCACCGGGTCCCATACCGGTCGGACTCATATTCAGCTTTCGTTCTTCGATTGATAAGTTGGAATGCATATCAGGTTCTGTCGCATCAAGCCACCAACCATCGAAACTCAATTTATTCAAGCTTCTGTCAATTTGATTCCAGAATAATTTCCTTGCATTTTCTTTGAATGGATTATAGAATGTATTGTGATATCCGTGTGAAATCCAATCGATCCTTTTCTTTTCAAGGTTGTGAGCGAAGAGAAACCCTTCTTTGTTCATCTCATTGAAATTCTCATTGCCCGGATAAAATTTTGGCCAAACCGAAATCATGATGTGTGCATTCAACTCATCATGTAATTCCTTTACCATACCCGCTGGGTCAGGAAAACGCGAAGCATCAAAGCGATGTGATCCCCATTGGTCTTCGTCCCAATAGTTCCAGTCCAATACAATATTGTCAAGCGGAATTCTTTCTTTTCTGAATGTATTTACAACATCCAGTAATTCTTGCTGCGTTTTGTATCGCTCACGACTTTGCCAAAAACCAAATGCCCATTTAGGAATGAGCGATGCTTTTCCTGTGAGTTGACGATAGCCGTGAATAACATCATCAGCGTTATCACCTTTTATAAAATAATAATCAATTTGTTTCGCAGCTTCAGATGAAAGAGTAAGCCGGTTTTGATCTACAGGTTGTAGCGGATTCAAATGCTTTAATGAAATGTATGCTCCACCATCCGGAACCCATTCTATCTTAATAGCATGGCGTTCACCGTTTTTAATATCAACATCAAATTTATTCGACCATGGATTCCACCCCTGACGCCATTTATCCATCACTAGATTTCCATCAATCCAAAGTTTGAAGTATCCTGACGCATAAAGTAAAAATTTATGGCGCCCTGGAACTTCAGAGGAGAATGAACCTTCCCACACCACTTTTCCGTTCTGCGCTACCTTCTTTGGAAAATTTTCTACCGAAGGAGTTTCTAAAAATTCATATTCAATTTGATTTTGCAGTTGACTGCTCACAATTGAATCGCCAACAAAAAAATCAGTTGACAATCCTCCTTCTGCATCTGTTTTTGAAAAGAGATGTAGAGAAGAGAGAGACTGAAAATCACGGGCATCGCCAAATTTTGTGATGGAATAATTGTCCCACAGCAATCCATAGTTCTTAGAGGAGTATAAAAAAGGAACTACGGCTACGATGTTACTCTGTGCGAGTTCAACATCCCTACCCTTATAATTCATCTCACCATTCTGATGTTGTCCTAATCCATAAAAGGCTTCATCATCGGGTGATTCAAAAACCTGGCGGATGCCGTATAGTTTTTCATCCTCAATCAACTTGCTTGTAAACGACTTTCCTCCGCCATTCTTTTCCTGAAGAATAACCTGGCCTGTTGTATCGGTAAACACCACTTCGCCTGTTATGAGGGAAACCGAAGCATGAAGTTGTTTTGTTTTTAATGTAATGTGATCCTTCGTCTCCTTAATACTCCATGAAACCGGAGACCAGTCTTTTTCTTCCACCATCAAACTTTTCTGACTTGGAAAAGAATCCGTTGGGGAAACGGAAACGTGGATGATCTTATCGGTAACTACTTCGAGTTTTACATTTTGGGAAGTTTGATCATCCCCAGCCACCGATATCAAAATGCCATTCTCCAGCTTTTCGTAAGTGCCAGCCGACTGGCAAGCACCCAGAAAAATGGATAATGCAATTAAAAGTGGACTCAAAGATTTCATTCCTGGACTGTTCGTTTTAAAAAATGCAATCGAGTGTTAACTGAGTTAATCACAATCGTTTGCAATTTCGTAGGACAAATTTGAGCCGGAATGGCTGGTTTGAGGGTATCAAAATGTTACCGTGTGCCCATGGAAGCGTTAACCAAGGGGTATAAAATGTTTCAAATCGCAGATTGATTTGTTAACAGCTCCTAATTTTAATTGGCGAAGAGGGGAGATTGAAATACGAAATGGCCCTGAATTTAAAGAATGCCTAATCTTCAAATCATCTGAAAAATGGTCAACAAAATGGCCTTTTGATTCTATACCTAATAGACGGAATTCTGATTTTGTGTAAGTCTGATTTGCATTGAGTAAATCAATGTCGTTCAGTTAAGCCTCTCTTTATGGCCTCTCCTCAATCCTCTCTGAAAGAGACGAGGTTAGGGGGCTTAATTAAGCGACATTGATGAGCCAACGAATACATTGTTCACCGAAGTGTGATGAGTAGAATGTTCTTATCAGAACAACAGATACCTACATTATAATAGCGTAAGCCAACGCAGCAGCAATCAAAAAATAAATGATAACCTCAACGATGAGCAAAACGCGTGTTGCTCTTTTTTTATCCTTAACCGGCATGAATCAGTTTTAATAAATTTATTTCCAAAACTACAACTGAATATTCGCGATGAGGGTGATGAAATCGTTACAATAGGGTATTGAAATGTTTATTTTTTCATGATGCACACACACATTCAGAAATAAAGACTGTTCTCAATCACTCGTTATTCTTTTTATGTTGCGCGATGTAAGCGGAAGGGAGCATACCAAATTCTTCCTTGAAATATTTAGCGAAGTACTTCGGATTGTTAAACCCAACCTGATACGCCACTTCTGCAACGGTAAGCTGACTTCCTGCAAGTAATTGTGCGGCACGTTGAAGACGTAAAGAGCGAATAAATTCCAATGGAGATTTGCCGGTAAGTGCTAATAGCTTCTTGTATAAATGTACCCGGCTCATACCGAGTTCATGACTTAAGTCTTCAACAGAGAAGTCAGCGTCAGCAATTTTCTCTTCTACATACTTAATTGCTTTCTGAATAAGCTTCTCATCTAAGGATGTGATGGCGATATCGCTTCCTTTTATTTCAATCTGCTTGCGGAAGTCCTTTTGGAATAATTCGCGCTTTTGAATCAGGTTTTTAATACGCGACTGTAATATCTCAAAATTGAAAGGTTTGGTTACGTAATCATCGGCACCACTTTCAAAGCCCTCAAGTTTTTGCTCTTCTGCTGTTCGTGCTGTTAATAATATGATTGGTATATGAGAGACGCGTTGATCGTTTTTTACTTTCCTGCAAAGCTCGAGTCCATTTACGCGAGGCATCATTACATCGCTTACAATTAGATCGGGTAATGTCGCAAGAACTTTACTCCAACCCTCTTCTCCGTCTTTCGCCTCAACAATATGATATTGAAAACGAAGATTGTCCTTTAAGTAGAAACGGAAATCTTCGTTGTCTTCCACAAGCAATAAAGTTGGTAACTTTGTTCTATCAGCGTTATCGGATTGGACATCATCCGGTAAAACATTATTATTTACGGATAAGTCCTCTACCGGTCTGTTCTCTATATTTAATATGTTTTTTATTGGCAAGACAACTGTAAAGCAGCTTCCCTTTCCTACTTCACTCTCAACTGAAATTGTTCCTTCCTGAAGACGAACAAATTCTTTCGTAATAGAAAGCCCGATACCGCTGCCCTGGTTGATAACGCTCGATGGTAAATCGTTCTGAAAAAACCGCTCAAAAATTTTATCTCTTTTATTATCGGGAATTCCGATACCGGTATCTTTTACCTGAATCTCCAGTGCTCGCGAATTCGCGGCTCCAAGTTCCCGAACCGAAACACTTACAGCTCCTTGCGCTGGGGTGAACTTGAAGGCGTTCGAAAGTAAGTTGAACATGATCTTCTCTACTTTGTCCTGATCGAAGGTAGTTTCCAACAGTGTAAGAGAAGAAGTAAAATCCAGTTTAATATTTTTCTTCTCACTCAAATCAGAAAACGAATAAACTGTTTCGCGAATGAAAGCAATAATGTCGCCCTCTGATACATTCAACTTTATTTCCTGCACTTCTAATTTCCTAAAATCGAGCAATTGATTTACGAGATTAAGAAGTCTTCGTGCATTGCGATGAATTAATTGTAGCTGACCCGGTTGCGGTGGTTCTGCATCACTCTTCATCATTTTTTCCAACGGAGTTAAAATTAATGTAAGTGGAGTTCTGAACTCATGGCTCACATTAGTGAAGAAGCGCATCTTCATTACATCGAGTTCGTGCATGCGTTGTGCTTCTTGTCGTTCGTGGGCGATCTTATATTTTAAACGCTCACGTGCTACCAATACCTTACGGGAAAGCAACAACGCACCGAGAATTAAGAAAATATAAAGTACGAACGCGATTTTCGTTTTCCAGAAGGGCGGCAGTATCGTGATTTTCAAAGCCACTTCATCTTTACTCCATACTCCATCACTATTGGATGACTTAACCCGAAAGGTATATTCTCCCGGATCAAGATTGGTATAGGTAACCTTGCGCGATTTGCCATCGGCAGCGGACCAATATGGATTAAAGTTTTCGAGCATGTAGAGGTATGTGCTCTTGTCGGGATGGAAGAAATTCAGTGACGCAAATTCGATTGATATTACATTTGCTAAATGCGGGAGCACCACCTCTTTCGTTTCAGTAATGGATTTACTTAAGATGGTTCTTCCATCGATCGCTTCACCAATGGCTACACTTTTATTGAACACTTGAAAATCGGATAGGATGGTCTGCGGAATATTTTTACTCGCGATGATTTTCTCCGGTCGAAAAATATTAAAACCAGAAGCTCCGCCAAAAACCAATTCACCACTCTTCGTTTTCAGTGCGGCATTTTCATTGAACTGTCTGCCTTGCAAACCATCTGACTCATCATAATTTTTAAACTGAAAGGTGTAACCGTTGTCCGTTTCTTTTTTTGTAATGAGTAAATTGGATATTCCATTAGGGGTACTCATCCACAGGTTGCCATTGTTATCTTCGAGTAAGGTTAGAATGGTATTGTGAGGAAGTCCATCCTTTTCATAAAAACTGGTAAACGTTTTCTTTTCGGGATCAAATAAATTCAATCCCTCAAATGTACCTACCCACATGCGTCCGCGACTGTCTTGAAGAATGCTCAGAATACTGTTGTTGCTCAATCCATGTGGATCATTATTCTGATTGAGGTAGTGAACAAACTTGCCGGTTGATTTTTCCAGCAAATCAATACCATACCCGGTACCAATCCACATATTTCCTTTCGTGTCTTCCCTGATTTCGGATATGTAATTGGAGTGAATAGAGTTTGGTTTTCCAAAGGGATAATGCCTGAACGTTTTTGTTTTTCTGTCGTACACATCTACTCCATTATACAATGTACCAATCCATATCTGGCCTTGTGAGTCTTCAAAAATCTCCCAAATGTTATCATCGGCTATGCTCGTTGTATCGGATGAATTGTGTTTGTAGCGCGTAAATTTTTTTCCATCGAATGAATTTAAGCCTCCGTAATACGTACCTACCCACAATGTCTTTTCACGATCAATCCATAAACTCACGATAACATCGTTGCTCAATGAATTCGGATCAGAAGGATTATATCGATACTCTTTATACGTATTATGCTGACGGTCAAAGTAAACAAGCCCACCTCCGTTTGTTCCGAGCCAAAGATTTCCTTTATCATCTTCAGCAAATTTGTTCATGTCATCAAAATGAAGACCGTTACTCCCTAAACCTTCTTCGTGCCGAAAGAGTGGAAATCGCACAATGTTTTCGTGATAATAGCAGGCACCTTTCTTATACGTACCAACCCAGATGATACCTTCGTAATCCTTATAAAGAGATGTGATGCTGTTCTGGCTCAAGCTTCGGTTATCCTCTGAGCGACTTAAAATATAAGTAACTGATTTTTTCTTTTTATCGATAACATTCACTCCGCCATGGTCAGTACCTACCCACATCAGACCTTGGTTATCTTCCACAATACCTCTCACAATATTTTTATTGAGACGCCATCCTTCTGATTTCTCATGTATGTGCTCTGTAATGTGACGCTGGATATCAAAATAAAAAATTCCGTAGTTGGTATTGGTTGGGCAAACCCAGATATCACCATCGCGATCAGCAGTGAGTTTGTGTTCTAATAGTTCCCCCTTAAACCAGTTGCTCAGGAAATTATTCCGATATGTAATGGCAAGGGTCTTCCCATCTAGTTTTTTCAGTGAACCGTTTTTTTGAATGATCCAAAAATTGCCATCTCGGTCTTCAACAAGAGAAGCTACCTGACACGAAGGAATAGAAGTACTATCGGCAGATATATAAGAAATTGGAATACTTTTCTTCTCCGTTGGATCATATCGAAAAACACCCTGTGTGCCATGGATAAACCAAAAGAAACCTCTTGAATCTTTTATGATGTTGTTTATGGTTCCATCCGGAATTCCATATTTCTGTAAAATAGTTTTTATGCCATGCGCAAATGTTTCCGTTTCCGGATTGTAGACATTGGTAAAAACGCCACCATTCGTTGTACCAGCCCAGATGCGACCATCCGGATCTTCAATAAGTGAATTAACATGGCTGATGCTAATGCTGGATGTATCGCGCTGATCGTTGAGAAAGGTTTTAACAGAGTAACCATCAAACCGATTCAGTCCGGAATTGGTACCAATCCAAATAAAACCTTTTCTATCCTTTAAAAAACAATTGGGTTGATTGTGCGAAAGACCTTTATTGACGTCTAGTCTTAAAAACTTGTATTGCTCACTTTGTGCATGTGCCTGCCCGAGCACAAAAGAAATCAGTATCCATAAAAGGATTTTAGTGGGCATAATCAAAGTAGATTGATCTACAAGGATAATCCTATGGCAACGAAAAGAAAAATTATTACACGCCTAAATTGCTACTGAAATGAGGTTCCATATAACCGGGTCAGAAAGTCAGCACGATGCGTTTCATTGTGCTATAGTTTGATGCGTTCCATGCGTGGCACAAGGAAATGCATAACCGACCATGCCAACAGGTATGCTGATCCACAAATCAGGAACATAATGAAATACCCTGTTTTAATTTCATGTATGCTTTCGTAATAAACGAACATTCTTTTCTGCACCAGTGCTGTAAGTAATAGCCCTCCTACACCACCAAAGAGACCTCCAATACCCGTGACGGATGCTGTTGCATTTTTAGGAAACATATCTGAAACCGTTGTGAAAATATTAGCACTCCATGCCTGATGTGCTGCCATTGCCAAACCAACGATAGATACGGCAATCCACATGTTGAACGTTCCTAAATATTGAACAAAAAGAATTGGCAAAACCGAAAAGGCATAGATCAGCATGCTTGTTTTTCGCGCTTTGAATACGGGCCAACCACTATTGATAAATTTCATAGGAAGCCACCCTCCACCTACGCTTCCAAAACCTGCAAGAATGAGTGGTACTGCCGATGGCCAGATAATTTCATAGGAGTCGAGAGTATACTCCTTGCGCAAAAAATCCGGAAGCCAGAAAATATAAAACCACCAGATCGGATCAGAGATAAATTTCCCTAAGGCAAAAGCCCATGTTTGTCTAAAGGTTAATAATTTAGACCAGGTAACTCTTGGTTGTCCTGCAGCAATGGGTTCTTCATCTTTATCGCTTGTGATGTATTCTAATTCTTCGGTTGTTAATCTTTTTTGCTTACTGGGTATCTCATAAAATATAAACCATAATATAAGCCAGATAAAACCAACCGCCCCGGTAAGGATGAAAGCCATTTTCCATCCATAATTTTCCGCTAAGTATGGTATTGTAAAAGGAACTGCTATAGCACCAATGTTTGAGCCCGAATTAAAAATACCAGTAGCAAGTGCTCTTTCTTTTTTTGGAAACCATTCTGCAGTAGCTTTTATCGCTGCTGGAAAATTACCAGCCTCGGAAACACCTAGAAATACGCGGGCTATACCAAACCCCAACGTATTTGTAGCAAAAGCATGACTCACTGCTGCGATACTCCATAAAGTAGTGGCCAAAGCGTATCCGATCTTTGTTCCGAGCTTGTCAATTATTCTTCCGGCAAAAAGAAAACCAAATGCATACGATACCTTGAATGCCATTTCGATATTAGCATAGTTCGCCACTTCTTCCACTGGCGTCCATTCAAATGCCACCGCGAGATACGGTCTGAGAAAAGCAATGACCGTTCGGTCAAGGTAATTGATAGTGGTGGCAAAAAAAATCAAGGAACAAATAGTCCATCGATACTTGCCAACAGATTGGTTTATGTCTTGAAGGTTCTTCACGATTTTGGTTTAAGTGGTTTGATTTTTTTTGTGCAGCTTACTCTGATATATGCTCTATTATAAAGGAGTAGGATTTCTTAACTTTTTAATGATTTGAAGGGCTGATGCAATATTTGCTTCCAGCAATGTCCAATCTTTATTTTCGATTATTTCTTTCGTGAACAATTGAGAACCCAAGCCAACACACATTGCTCCTGCATTAAACCACGATGAAAGACTTTTCTCATTCGGTTCTACACCTCCGGTGATCATCAATTTTAAATCGGATACAACGGGCATAATGGACGAAACAAATCCAGGGCCTAATACAGAACCTGGAAATATTTTTATTACTCCTGCACCATGTTCTTTTGCGGTAACAATTTCAGTTAGCGTAGCGCAGCCTGGAATCCAAAGTGTATCATGCGCATGACAAACTTCCGCCATCTCTAATTTTAGAATGGGTGATATAATAAAGTGTGCACCGGCATCAATAAATTTCTTTGTCGTAGCGCCATCCATAATGGTTCCGATACCTAACATCAGGTCAGGATATTTTTTCGCCACTTCTACCAATGCGGTAAAAACTTCAAAGGAATTTTTTCTACGATTTGTAAACTCAAATGCGCGAACACCACCGCGATATGCAGCTTCTAAAACTTGGGTGGCTGCAAGCGGGTCGTCATGTGTGAAGAGCGGTACAAGACCTGTACTCTTCAAAGTATCAAGAATTTGTTCTTTTGTAAAGGTCATTTTATTTATCGCAAAAGTTTTCCAATGTTTTCTCCTTTGACTAATGCTTCCACTTCGCCTACGGTGGCAAGGTTTACGTCACCTTCCGTGCTGTGTTTTAAAGCACAAGCCGCGGTAGCAAATGCAAGTGCATCAATATCTTTTTTCTGATGTAGCCAACCATAAATTAAACCCGCCATGAATGCATCGCCAGAACCTACACGATCAACGATGTGTGTTAGATCGTATTCTATGGAATGCAAAAGCTCTTTTCCATTCCATAGAATTCCTGAAATTTTGTTATGCGATGAACTAATCGACTCCCGATGTGTAGATGCAATTGCTTTTACGTTTGGCAATGCCTTCATCACTTTCGCGCTTGCAGACTCATACGTATCACCGGTAATACCTAAACAATTTTCAAAATCGGTTACTCCTCCTACTATTTTATCGGTGAGTTCAATAAGACCCGGCATAACATCGCGAGCCGATTTTCCATACTGCCACAAGTTTCGTCTATAATTAATGTCACCCGAAACAGTAGCTCCTTGTTTTCGCGCAGCAACAATTGCTTCCATACATACATCGGCTGCACCTTGTGAAATGGCAGGTGTTATACCTGTCCAATGAAACCATGAAACACCTTTCATCACATTATCCCAATCGATCCTGCCGGGTTTGATGTGCGCAAAGGCTGAATCAAAACGATCATATATTATTTTGGAAGCGCGTTGCATGGCGCCATTTTCTAAGAAATAAATTCCAATGCGCTCTTCTCCGAAAAGAATATGCGATGTATCAACGCCATATCGTTTCAAACTTTGTGTGGCTGCTTTGCCAAGATCGTTATCCGGAAATCGGGTGACATGCGCGGCTTTCAAACCAAAGTTGCTGAGGGATACCGCTACATTTGCTTCCGAGCCGGCATAGAGTGCATTGAATTGATCCGTTTGCACAAGGCGGGCAAAGCCAGGTGCCGACAACCGCATCATGATTTCTCCAAACGTTACTATACTTTTCATGTGTTCATAATTTTTATATAAGGGTCACACGGAATGGTCTATCTACAATATTATTATGATAAACTTTAGATGGCCATTTCATATTAGCTTACTATTATTGTATGTCGATCAGGCAGTCTTTGGTTTTAAAATTTTAATCTCAAAAAGTACCGATCTAATAACAATATCAAAATAATTTTACATACATTGTGCAATCGATTGCGCAATATAGTCGATTTATTAATATGTCAAACCGATTTTTAAAAATTCATCCAGCGGATAATGTCTATGTAGCATTGACTGATCTTAAAGCTGGCGAGAAACTTTCTCTTAGCGGAGGATCATCCATTACACTCGTAGATGATATCCCTGCAAAGCATAAATTCACAGAAACTGCACTTCAGCCCGATGATGAAGTACTGATGTATGGAACGTTGGTAGGCAAAGCGATTTTGCCAATCAAAGCGGGCGGGGTAATTGGCACACATAACCTGAAGCACAAAGCAGCTCCATTCTCCGGAAGAACAAAGTCCTATCAATGGACACCTCCTGATGTTTCAAAATTCAAGAATAAAACATTTCAAGGATACCACCGTGCCGATGGACAAGTAGGTACGGCAAACTATTGGCTGGTAATACCGCTGGTGTTTTGTGAGAACAGAAATGTGGAAGTAATCAGTCAGGCTTTTATAACCGAGCTAGGCTTTAGCAAACCAGATGCTTTCAAGAGTTATGTTCATGATTTGGTGAAACACTATCAGGAAGGTAAGGTTGATCAATTAGAGTCTATTTCATTTCAACCAAGCCTTGAAAAAAGCAGCTCACGCATATTCAAAAATATTGATGGTATAAAATTCCTCACACATCAAGGAGGTTGTGGTGGCACAAGGCAAGATTCCCAAACGCTGTGCAAACTTTTAGCGGGATACATTCATAATCCAAATGTTGCAGGAGCTACTGTGCTTAGTCTCGGTTGCCAGAATGCAGAAGTAAAAACACTGGAAGAAAGATTGAAAACACTTGATCCTTCCGGTTCTAAGCCAGTGATCATTCTTGATCAACAACAAACCGGAACAGAACAAGACTTACTCAGTCGCGCTATTCAAAAAACGTTCCTAGCATTAATCGAAGCCAATAAAATAGAACGCAAGCCAGCGCCTTTAAGTAAACTGGTTGTTGGTTTAAAGTGTGGTGGGTCAGACGGCTTCTCAGGTATTTCTGCAAACCCTGCTATCGGACATACTTCCGATCTTTTAGTTGGACTTGGTGGTAGCACCATCCTTTCTGAATTTCCGGAGTTGTGTGGTGTTGAGCAAGAATTAATTAATCGCTGTGAAGAAGATAGTGCAGGTGAACTCTTTATTAAACTCATGCGAACCTATTCATCCGCAGCTGAAGCAGTAGGTTCTGGCTTTGATATGAATCCTTCTCCCGGAAACATAAAAGATGGTTTGATTACGGATGCAATTAAATCAGCAGGCGCAGCGAAGAAAGGTGGCACCGCTCCCGTTGCAGATGTATTGCAGTATGCAGATTACATTAAAAAACCCGGACTCAATTTATTATGTACTCCGGGGAACGATGTTGAAAGCACAACAGGAACTACAGGATCTGGCGCGCAGATTATTTTATTCACAACAGGATTAGGGACACCAACGGGCAATCCAGTATCACAAGTCATTAAACTTTCTACCAATACAAAGCTCGCACAGAAAATGCCTGATATTATCGATTACAATACAGGCACTATTATCTCTGGCGAAAAAACAATCGAGAAAGAAGGTGAAGATATTCTTGATTTCATTATTGAAATCGCCAGCGGTAGAATTACAGCCAAGGCTGTGGATCTCCAACAAGATGATTTCATTCCATGGAAGCGTGGGGTTTCACTGTAGATTCAACTAGGGTTGAACTTTCCAGTCACCAAAAATTTTTTCGAGGGTGTATTGACTTACTTCTTCATCACTTAACTGATGAGACCATGAGGTGCGCTTCAATGCATTTGCTCCTGGCCCATGGGAATTATACTCTCCATAAAACGAAGTCTTCTCCGCATCAACTTTATTCCAGTTGTTCCAACCTTCGGGTTTAATGTGTTTGCCGAGATAGCAGTTGATAAAAACAGTTTTTGCAAAAGGTCTCCAGGGTCTGCCGAGATAAAAAGAATTCTCGGTTGCATCACCGGTGATGGTACAATTCAAAAATACAAATCCGTAAGGTGTGGTTTCTAATGTTGAAGCTGCTGTGACATAGCCGTTCTTCTTGCAAAATATTGTGCAGCTGTCAAACACTGCAGTCGACCAACCAAAAATAAAATCGACAGTACCTTCAATGTAGCAGTCCTTATAGTATTGCCTGCTCTTTTCACCATGTGGATAAAGTGTATCCTGATATCCCAAGAATCGACAATTGCGAAAGGTGGTACGATCTCCATCAACACGAACTGCTACGGCCTGCCCAACAGGGCCAGAAGAATTTTCAAATGTGATGTTCTCTGCATAAAAGTCATCGGCAAAAAGATAAATGCTGGATGATCCCGTGGTTCCCATTTCTTCACCAAAACGATTTTTCTTCGTTGCATAATCATCATAGGTAAGAATCGTAGTCTGTACATCTTCACCAATAAACTTCACGTTTGTTTTTGATCCAGGAAGTGTAATCTTCTCTTTATAAATTCCTTTCTTAATAAAGATGGTCGTTTGATTTTTTCTGAAATCAGGAACTGCGTCAATTGCTTCCTGAACTGTCTTAAAATCCGAAGAACCATCAGCGGCAACAACAAAATCGTATTTAGGTTGTGCGTAAACCAATTGAGGCGTGATCGCCAGTATAAATAATATGATGTGATTGATTCTCATTTTACAATTGGAAAAACCAACTCATTCAGATAAACTTCAATGTTATCGTATCCGGCAAGAAGCGTTTGTTTACTTCCATCCGATGCATCAATGGGATTTAGTCCATGTCCTTTTTCCCATTCATCTGGAATTCCATCCGTGTCTTCATCCTTTAAAACATCGCCTGACTTTAACTCTGGCCACCCTCCGACTTCGCGCTGAGAATCAATGATGCCATTTTTATTTTTACCCATGGTAGAATTTCTGTTTTTTACCTCTTCTATGATTCTTGAATCCACGATATCTCTTTTGAAACTTGCTCCACCATTTTTCAATACAACATCAAATGCTTCCTGTGCTGTGTGATTCGTTGTCATCTCAAAGAGAAAAGGTTGGTCAACTTGAACTGAATCTTTATGGTCAGCTTGAATACCCTGAATATTATTTTTTGACATCACTTCGTCTCCATACATGTAATTTCCATCAATGAAAAACTTACCATACGGTTGCCATGGGTTCACCATCCATATTTTTTTTGATTTTGTAGCAGGCCCAGGTTTGTAATAATTTCCAACAACATTATATCGGCCTCTCTCACCACCATAAGTATTATTATCTACCCAATTGTAAATTACATTGTTCCGAAAGTCGACTAACTCTTCTTTTGAGTTTGGCGTAGTAGCCGAACCACTAAATCGTGGCATACGACTTTTATGACTCGCTAAAAGATTGTGATGAAAGGATGCTTTCTCACCTCCCCAAATTGCACCGTAGCCATGATCACCTTTTGAATGGACGGACTGATTCAAACTTTCAGAAATGATACACCATTGAAGTGTAAAGTTTTTATTGTGATAAAAAGAAGCGCACTCGTCTGTTGCCCAACTAATCGAGCAATGATCAATGATGACATTTTCATTTCCCTTTATGCCCCCTAATGCATCCGCTTCTATTCCTGCAACATCGCCAAGGCGAAAACGCAAAAAACGAATAATAACATTATCAGCATTAACATCGAAAGGATAATTCCGAATGCATATACCATCGCCTGGGGCAGATTGCCCAGCGATCGTCACATTTCCAAACTTAATAGTGAGTGGAGATTTTAAATCAATATTGCCCGATATAGTGAAGAGAATGATTCGCGCTTCTTTTTTGGCGATAGCATCACGCAAACTGCCCGGCCCATCATCGTTAAGATTTGAAACAAGATAAACCTTACCTCCTCTTCCTCCGGTGGTATATTTTCCAAATCCATCTGCACCCGGAAACGCTATTGATTTTTTTCCTGAATCATCAATAGATTGACAATGGCCATTCGAAGACATAATAAAAATGAGTAGAAAATATCGGATCATTAAAAATGCTTAGTGAATGGAATTAGAAGATCAAGAGATTTGCGCAATCTGCTATTTCGACTTTTGTATTTCAACCTTTACCGGATTCGCCAATTCCGCTGCAACAGCGTTCAGATATTCCATGAATTGTTTCTCATCCAGAATACCATTTGGTTCACCAACCCACGCGGCCAGAAAATAATATTCGATCTTCCCTTTTGTTGGCTTCAGTTTTACAATGTGACTGTTCTCATCATTCGTGAATTCAATTACATCTTTCGGATTAAATAAAACTGCTAAACCCAATCCGTCAGTATTTAAACTTTGCTTTCCATAAGTAAACATGTAGGCCCACTGCTTGTCATTACCTTTATTCGTTTGCAGTGGTGCAGCTTTATCTTTCACCAAACCTGTGCTAATGTTTTCCGGATTACCACTCACTGTTATTTGCTGATGAGATAACCTTGTGCCAGCGTGAATGGATATTCTTGAATAAAGATTGCTCTTTTGATTGCTGATTTGCCATCCATAGTAATTGGTGAGAATAGAAGAGTACACATCACCATTTTCAACAATCCGGCAATTAACACTATCTGTCTTTTCTACCCGAACAGCTGCACCATTCACAACTGAACCAATTGAGCCAACTCCTAATGACTTACCTACCTTCATCACATCCATGCCCCAAGGTTGAAGATTGTGATAGGAATCAAAACCGTCCAAGCCAACATTCTGTAGTACCATGTCGGGTATTTTTTTTCCGAATACGTCAGTGGCATTTCGTTGATCGAGATAGAAACGATACCCAACTTTATCGGACTCCCAACCAGGACCTTCGTACCGAATAAACCATGAATGATCTTTATGCTCAGGTGGCACGCGTAGAAAATCTACATTCTTAAATGCACCTCCTATGTATTCTCTTTTCTCAAACTTTCCACCTTCTTTATGCGAAAGTTCCGCTTGAGTTCGCTTTGTGTAGTTGTGCTTAACTGAACCCGTTGAATTGTATCGTACTACCAAAGATTTGGATTCCTTTGCAGCGAGTTCGTCCAAAACGAAAACTATTCCAGGATAGTCAATGTCATGAGAATTAAACTGGCTCGGAATTTCCTTTGCTCCATCCATTACCACAAAAGCATTTGAGTTAAATGCTTTTACTTTCTTTTTTAACTGATCATTCGAAATAAAGATCAATACATTATCGCGAGAAGCGTTCAGCGGATTGGAAACCTGAACTGTAAATGACAATGGAAAATCCTGCGTTGCGGATTGTGAAACTGCGCAAATAGAAAAGAACAAACACGCTGCTGATAAAAATATTCGAATCATAAATGCTTATGGTTTTGTCATCAATTCAATTTCAATACTAGCCTGAACAAACGGGCCTATTCCTTTTAAGTCATCCTTTCGTACCGGCTCCTTTATATAATACTCATAGCTACCATCACGATACGGGTTTCCGCCCAGGCCCGCACCACTACATGCGTTGGTGAGATGAATGTTTCCATTCGCATCCGTCTCAATAAAATTTTTCAAAATACCATCAAATCCATTTTTGGCAACAACAGAAAAACTTTTATCAATATATTTCATGCGTACGCCTTTCGCTATCGCATATACAAACATGCATGAAGCAGATGCCTCCGGATAATTTCCTTTTACACTTGCTTTATCCGTTACCTGATACCAAACATTTGATTGTGGATGTTGATAGTTTTTTACCCCAGTTGAAATGCGTTGGAAGATGGCAATGAGTTCATTTCGTTTTGGGTGGTTTGGAGGAAGATAATCCAATACATCAACGAGTGCCATCATATACCATCCCATGGCTCGACTCCAAAATTCCGGTGACTGTCCTGTTGCAGGATTTGCCCAACGTTGTTTTTTACTTTCATCCCACGCATGATAGAGTAATCCGGTTTTTGAATCGCGCGAATGGTTTTCCATCCAGATGAATTGATTGGCTACATCATCAAAATCTTTTGCCTGACTAAATAGCATTGAATACTCCGCATAAAATGGTTCGGCCATATACAACCCATCCAACCACATTTGATACGGGTAACGATGCTTATGCCAGAAGCCTCCTTCTTTTGTTCGTGGCTGCCATGTTAATTGCTCGCGAAGAATGGCTGCTGCCTTTTTATACTTCTCCTCATTTGTTTCTTTGTAAAGTGCCAATACAATTTGGCCGGGTGTAACATCGTCAATGTTATAATCTAAAAGATCGTAGGTTCGAATGCTTCCATCGGGTTGAACAAACCGATCCATGATTTTTTTCATATATAGAAAATACTCTTTATTGTGAGTATGCTTCCATAAACGGTCAAACCCTTTCAACACAACTCCTTGTTCATAATCCCAAGTTGCAGGACTGGTAGCTACTTTCTCTTCTGCTTTTTCGTTTCCATGAGTTACATATTTTTTAACAACGATTGAATCCAGATGCGCACGCATTACCGTCTCGGCCATTCGTTCTCCCCACGATTTTTGTTGAGCTTCACTGCATCCAATTGCAGCAAGAAGGATTATAGATAATATGATCTTTCCTTTCGTCATCATTTTCAATCTCGCCACTTTATTTCTTTTTCTTTAATACCACTTTGGCCGATACACCATCGCCCAATTCAAATTCTTTCTTTGCTTTCGAACTATCTGTATTCAATAGTTGAATATCTTTTGTACGATTTCCATTAATCCGAATCAACACATCACTTGGTTTTGTATTGATATCGTCAATCGTAATATTCTTACTGTCTTGAATCTCTACTACTGTTGTACTTTCTGTATACAAGGTAGCGTTACGGAGAGTAATGTTGCTGCCTTCCGTACAAACAAAACCTTGTTTGCTTTGTATTTCTATGTTTTCCATGTTAATGTCATGAATATTCATTTCCGGAAGTCCGCGCACAAAAATGGCTGTCTCAGCTCCTTTACAAACGACATTCTTAATGAAGAAATCTTTAAACTGTGGAGTGGCTTCCGTAACCGGCAGAAATTCAATGGCTGGCTTTTCTTCTCCGGCAAAAATAGCCAGAGGATCTTTCGCCATGTAATACATATCAAATAAAATTGCTGCTCCGCCAATATTATTCATTCGAATGTTGTTCATGTAAATTTTTTCAACCACTCCACCTCTACCACGCGTAGTTTTAAAACGAAGGCCAACATCCGTTCCTAAAAAATTACAATCGGACACGTAAATATTTCGTGCACCTCCACTCATCTCGCTTCCAACAACAAATCCACCATGACCATGAAACACCGTACAGTTGCGAACGATGACATCTTCGGTTGCAACATTACGCTTACGTCCTTCTTCATCCCTGCCCGACTTAATACAGATTCCATCATCACCCACATCGAACGTGCTGTTCTCTACTAATACATAGCGGCACGATTCAATATCAATACCATCTCCATTTTGCGCATTCCATGGATTACGCACAGTAAGATTTCGTACAGTTAAATGTTGTGTCAGCATTGGATGCAAACACCATGCTGGAGAGTTTTGAAATGTTACACCTTCCAACAATACGCGCTTACAATTTGTAATGCTCACCATATTGGGGCGAAGAAATTCTTTTACCTCTTCAGCTTTCGCTAAATCATATCCTTCCGCCACAACGCCCGGGCGCTTAGCCAACGAACCTTTCAAAGATCGTTCTGTCGGGTGCCATGTATCTTGTTTTTCATTCAATACACCACCTGATTTTATTAATTGATTCCACTCAGGAGGAGTAACTTTACTTTTCTTAACCGGACGCCAAGCCTCACCAGCACCATCTAAAATTCCAGCACCAGTGATGGCAATATTTTCAACATCCTTTGCATAGATGGGTGATTCACACCGAATTGCTTCAAGACCTTCCCAGTTTGTTTTCACTAGTTGATAATCGCCTGTGTTATTGCTGAATTGAAGAACAGAATTCTTTGCTAAATGAAGATTCACATTACTCTTTAATGTAATTGGACCCGTAAGCCAAAATCCTTTCGGGATTAAAACAGTACCTCCGCCCGATTGGCTACAAACTTCTATTGCTTGTTGAATTGCTTTCGAGTTAAGCGTGATGCCATCAGGCTTTGCACCATAAGCGACAATATTAAACGTATCCTTTTTAAAAGATACTTCCATTACTTTTGGAAGTTCATAAACATACTTTCCACCTACTGATAACGGAATAAGATATTGAGCAATCTCAATATTCAATTTACGAATTCCATCTGCCACGAGTGCTGCCATTTGTGCGGCCCCGTATGGTGTGAAATGTGTGTTGTCTTCCTTTCCATCCGGAAAATTCTTCCAAGCGCCTTTCTCCAAATTAAGAAACAAACGTTTCGAATCATCAACACCATGTTGAACAATAACTTCTTTGCTTGATGCATGAAGATCAAGAACGGGGACATTCAATTGCTTACCTACCTCTTTTACTACCGATGGATAATCGCCATGTTGATCCACAAAACTTCCAGCGCTATCAAACTTTCTTCTCATTACCGGAGTGATCAGCAAAGGCTTGCCGCCCTTCGCTCTGATTTCGGTAATGTAACGGGTTAGATTCTTTCGATAATCTGTTTGAGCTGCAGCATAACGTGATGTGTCTGATTCCTTCGAATCATTATGACCGAACTGAATGAAGACCCAATCGCCAGCCTGAAGTTGCTCCTCCACTTTTGCCCAATGACCTAGTGTTCGAAAACTTCGTGTGCTTCTTCCATTCACAGCATGATTCTGAACTTCAAGATTAATGTATTGCGGAAAGATCATTCCCCATCCGGTTTCCGGAAATGCTTCCGATTTTTTATTGGCCGTAGTGGAATCACCGATCAGAAAAACTCTGGGTTTGGTCTCAATGAAACTAAAAGCGCTGAGCACAGATAAAGAGAGTACTAATAAAATTTGTATTGTCGTGCGTTTCATTGATTGTTTCATACTTAAAATAGAGAAAACCCGCAGTGCCACATGGCAACTGCGGGAAATCTTTTCTTAACCCAAGAAAATAATGGATGTACTTTTAATAGCCAGGGTTTTGTTCAACCTCAGACTGATTTAAGTCAAGTGCGTTTTGAGGAATAGGGCGAAGTAGTTTTTGTTCTCCATCTGTTCCTAAGAATGCATCAATACCATTGAGAAAATATTTAGTTCGCACTGGCGTGTTGTATAAATTATTTCGTTCCACAAGTTTTCCTGTGCGCTTTAAATCAAACCAGCGATGATATTCACCAACCAATTCGCGTGCTCTCTCATCCAGGATAAAATCAATATCAACATCACCGGATGTAATCTGCATAGCATTTGTGCCTGAGATGTCAGCTCTCTTTCGCACTTCGTTTATTCTATCAGCAGCGGTAGAGGCATCACCGTTTTGAAAGTAAGCTTCAGCAGCAATAAGGTATGTCTCTCCTAATCTTGCCAGGAAAATATCGCGTGTACTATTGCCATTAATATTTCCTGTAAAGGTCGATGTAGGATCATCAAACTTCCGAACAGCAGGAGTTGCTCTATCTCCACTGGCGGAAGTTCCTTCCCAAGCCACTCCGTAGGGAACAACAATGGTGGCTGTGCGATGAGCTGGATCTGCCGCTCTCCAGGCATCAACATCAACCCATGAAGGCGCATAATAATACCACACATTTAAATTGCCGAGTGTTGAATTCTTATCATAAAAATCATAATAACGCTCATAGAAGGTAAGCATAAATGTTCCTTCAAAACGCGCATCATCTTGAGTAAATAAATCAAAAACATATTTAGTCGGACAAAGTGTGTATTGACGATACGGATATCCTTTTGCTGCACCTTCTCCACCCATATAAGGTCCGAAGAATGCATTCTGGTTGCTGCCATCAGTGGTTGCTACCAAAATGGATGACTTGTCATATTGAACAGAGAAAAGTACTTCTGCATTCTTATCTTTTCCTGGCCAGAATAAATCTTTGAATGAAATGGTTAATGCCTGTCCGGCAACAGCTGCATCTGCATATGCTGCGGCTTTACTAAAATCATCATTGGCAGCAAACGTTTCATAACCACGGGTTAAATGAACCTTCGCCAAATAGTGCTGTACAGCTCTTGCTGTAACACGCCCAAACGCGGGGCTGGTAACAGGTTGCAATAATGTAAGGGACTCTTCCATTTCACTGATGATAAAAGCATAAACCTCTTCTGGAGTGTTTCGGGCAAAGTCAAGAACCGGCACATCAAATCGCTCATCAACAATGGCAACACCTCCAAAGGATTGAACCAGGAGAAAGTAGTAATACGCCCGCAAAAATTTCATTTCGCCTTTACGTGCTGAAACAACATCGGTTTGCTCCGTTATATCATTATAGTACAACGCAATGTTAGCACGCTGAATGGCTTTAAAACAGGATGCATAAAAAGTTGTAACATTTACTTCTGATGGCGTTAGGTTTTTATATTCACTCAACGTCTCAGGTTGGTTATCACTTCGACCAGCAACATACATATCCGTACCGGCTTCAAAAAGCCAGGGCAAATCATACACCTCTCGCAATGTTGAATAGGTGCTGTTTATCAAACTCTCGTAGCCGTCTTTTGTTTTATAATACGCATCGGCTTCGGTATTCGATTTATTATCCTCTTCTATAAAATCGCTGCACTGTGTAAAGCCAAGGAGAAAAATTCCCGCTAATACAATATTCTTGATTCTCATAATTCTAAAATTTAAAACTTAAGATTAATACCGAACTGATACGTAATCGAACTCATGCCACCGTCCATGAATTGTGCATCTGCCCATTCCGGATCAAACCCTTCATACTTCGTAAATACAAATGGATTCAACACATTGGCATAAACCCGAAGGCTGGTGATTTTAGCCCGATTGAGCATTGTATTTGGAACTGTATAACCAAGGGTGATGTTCTTAATCTTTGTAAAGCTTGCATCTCTGTAAGCCGCTACACCCGCTGCAGTTCTCCAATAAGGTCCAAAGTTTTTAGGTTGTGGATATTCATTTGAAGCTCGTGTCTCTGTTACGGTATTCGGAGCCATGTACCAATTCACATTTAATTTCTGACGGCCGCGATCATCCCAATTCAGAAACTCTTCATGGAATGGGCTATATACCTGAACACCCTGACGCGTAAATAAGGATGCAGATAAATCAAATCCTTTGTAGGTGATGGTTGTTGAGAAACCTCCAATCCAACTTGGTGTAGGAGTGCCTATGACTTTTCTGTCATCCGAGTTAATTCCATCATTATCAAAATCTTTTACTCTGGCTTGCCCTGGCAATTGTCCATACGTGATGGCCAAGTCACGCTCGCTCTCTTGCCAAATGCCATCAAACACGTAGGTATAATTCACATTGATGGGCTGACCAATAAACCATTTGTTACCAATCAGATCCTGATCGTTCTCAAACAATTCGACAATCTCGTTTTTATTCCTTGTGAAATTAAAAGAGGTAGACCATGTGAAGTCATCTGTACGAATGTTAACGGTATTTAATACAATCTCTACTCCTTTGTTTCGCACCGTGGCCACGTTATCAATTACACCAGGATATCCCGTCTCGAGTGGTAGCTTCCTGTCAAGTAGTAAATCCTTTGATAATCTGTTGTAGATATCAATCGATCCGAAAATTCTGGAGTTAGCGAACGAATAGTCTACACCAAAATTTAACTCACTGGTTCTTTCCCATGTAAGTTGTTTGTTACCCAAACCGCTGGGTGCAAATCCTCCCGCATTTACACCACCAAAATCATAGTACGTTTGGCTGCTTGCTGAAACGTTAGTTTGGTATGGATCAATATTGTTGTTACCTGTGAAACCATAACTCAATCGCGCTGCCAAATGATCGATTGTATTTACATTTGATAAGAATGATTCTTCTGAAATTTTCCACGACACCGCTGCTGATGGAAAGGAAGCCCATTTATATCCATCGGCAAGTAAGGAAGATCCATCCCAGCGATCAGTAAGGGTGACCAAGTATTTGCCTTTCCATGAATAATTCAAACGCAACGCAAATGAAACCAATGAAGTCTTCATAAATTCAGTATCAGCTCGCTGATCTGTTACCGGTGCACTACCAATATTATCGTAGCCCGAGTTAAAGGGAAGATTATTACCTGACAGCGTAGTAACGTTTGTAGTGAATGCGTTCATCGAATAAAGCCCCATCGCATTGAAACTATGTTCGTTAAAAGTTTTTTCAGCAGTGATCTGGTTATCCCAAACGTAGGAAGCCGTTTCAACTGTTCTTAAATCTGCGTTACCCAAGACGCCAACTTTACCTTCTGAGTTGGTACCGAAATATCTTCCTCTTTTTTCGTAACGAAATGCTGGAGCCAGTGTACTCTTAACACTCAGCCATTTTAATGGTGCGTATTGCAGAAATATATTTCCAAGAATATTATAGGTGTTTTTATCATCCTGAGCACTCTCCATATCCACAATCGGATTGACTGAACTTGTCATATCAATATAGGGTAGATCTTTTCCCGGTTGAATGATTGTCTCATTCGGTTTATCCGTAAAGGTGGGTTTAAGAAGCGGGTTCATGCGGAATGCATTTACCATTGCGCTCGGACTTCCTGATTCTGCTTTGGAAAATGCCATGTTTACACTAGCACCCGCCCTCCATCGATCGTTCAATGTATGACTAACACTTGCTTTAAGATTGTATCGTTTAAAAGCATCGTGAACGATGTTACCTGTTTCTTCCTGATATCCCATGCCAAGGGTGTATCCCATTTTATTCTCACTCATACCTGACGCTGATATCCAATGATTTTGCTGCGTACCGGTTTGAATAAGTAAACCAGGCCAATCCGTGTAGTCTTTTTCTGCAACGCGTCTTTTTAATTCATCCTTGTTCGTTGTATTGTTACCAGCGTCTTCGTTGTATGCCGTGTTCGCAATTAACGCTGGTGTGATATATGCATCTTGTCTGAAATTCCACCACGTATCACCATCCATAAAATCAGGCAACCTTGCAGCCTTACGTATTCCATAATAACCATCGTAAGAGATTGTGGCTTTTTGTTTTACGGATGATCCTTGTTTTGTAGTAACGATCACAACACCATAAGCACCTCGTGAGCCATAAATTGCCAATGAAGATGCATCCTTCAATATATCCATCCGCTCAATGTCCTGCGGATTTAAAAAATCTATGTTATCGGTAATTACTCCATCTACTACATATAAAGGATTCCCACCTTTCAATGATTGTTGCCCTCTAATCTGAATCTTAAATCCTGCCCCAGGTCTACCCGTTGGATTAGAAATGCTAACCCCTGCCACTTGCCCCTGCATACTTTCCAATGCACCCACTGAACCCACTTTTGTAATTTGCTTCGGATCAACAGATGCAACAGCTCCAGTCATGTCTGATTTCTTAACCGTTCCATATCCTACAACAACTACTTCACCCAATTCCGTAATATCCGGAGATAAGGTAATATCTATTGTTGTTCTCGAACCCACTCGTATTTCCTGAGGTCCATACCCTATAAAAGAGAATACCAATATTGCATCGGGTTCTGAAACCGTAATCCGATAGCCACCATTCGAATCAGTTGATGTGCCATTGAGCGTTCCCTTTTGCAAAATCGAAACACCAGGAATCGGGGATCCATCATCGGTCGCAGTAACTTTTCCACTCACCATTAGATCTTGAGCGTGTAAAGACAAACCAGAGATCAGAAAGACAGACAAGCAGAGCACCGCCACATACATCTGCAGCCGCGAAGCAGGTATGTACAGTGGGGGTTTAGGGGGTAAATCATGCTTCATAAATGAAAGAATTAAGGTTTACTAAATGTTAAAATAGCTTCTTTTTTTGATTTTCAATTCGATTGCAATCGAGTTCTATGCGCAATCGATTGCATTTTAGGAAGGATTTTTCAAACCACCAAAATAAATTCTAAAAAAAAGTTTTTAAGCCGTATTAAATGAACAAAAAAGGCTTAATGTGCTTATATACTATGGAGATCAATCGATTGTCGCCTTCTGAAAATTTGGAGCTTTCAATTCATTACTACTATTTTTTTAACATATATTGCGCAACCGATTACGCAAACTATGACATTTTCAACACGATACGCAGTACATCCCAACGAGTTTAAGAGTATGCACACTGAGCAGCTCCGCGCTGCATTCCTCGCAGAAGAACTTTTTGAGGCTGATAAAATCAAAATGGTATACTCCCATTACGACAGACTCATTGTAGGTGGTGTATTACCATCCACTTCTACTTTAAAACTAGAAAGCATGGATGCTCTTAAAGCCAATTTCTTCTTAGAGCGCAGGGAGCTGGGGATCATTAACGTTGGAGGAACCGGGAAAATAGTTGCTGATGGAATTACCTATACACTGCATAACAAGGAGGCGCTTTACATTGGCAGGGGCACAAAAAATGTCAGCTTTCTCGCTGGTGAAGGTAGCTCATTACCTTACTTCTATTTTAACTCTGCTCCCGCCCATGCAGTTTTTCCCACAAAAAAGATTTCGAATGAAGAAGCAGAGACTGTGGAATTAGGATCGATTCAAACTTCCAATCATAGAGTAATACGAAAACTCATTGTGAACAGTGTGGTCGAAACCTGTCAATTGCAAATGGGCTTAACCGAATTAAAAACTGGAAGTGTGTGGAACACCATGCCACCACACATACACGATAGGCGAATGGAAGCGTATTTTTATTTTGATGTTCCGGAAAACCAAATGGTTTGCCATTTCATTGGACAACCTCAGGAGACCCGTCACATTTGGATGAAAAACCATCAAGCTGTTATCTCACCACCTTGGTCTATTCATAGTGGAGCAGGAACAAGCAACTATTCTTTCATATGGGGAATGGCCGGTGAGAATTTAGACTACAGTGATATGGATGCTGTAAAGCCCAGTGAATTGCTATAACATGGTTAGCCATTTAAACACGACTATTATATATCCTGCTTCATCTGAAAGCGATTTTATCAACGGACATATTATTTACGTTGATGTTGGTATATTGGCTACCATTGGAAAACCCGCTAATGAAGTCTAACTTGGACACTGTGTTACTCAGGCAAATTTGCCTCGCACCATGAAGAAAGAAAGAGCTACCATACACGATATAGCGAAGAAACTAAATGTTACAGCATCAACTGTTTCGCGTGCATTAAATGATCATCCACGCATCAGTGAAGCAACAAAAAAGAGTGTTCAGAAAACAGCGCAGAAGCTCGGTTATCAACCTAACAATATTGCAGCGGCATTGCGGAATGGGAAAAGTAATATTCTGGGTATCATCGTGCCAACAGCCGATAGAAGTTTTTTCTCATCTGTTGTACGAGGCATTGAAGAAATAGCAAATACAGCACGTTACAATGTAATGATCTGTCAGACGTATGATAACTATGAGAAAGAAGTCGCCACCGTTCAGGCTTTGCTCAATGCACGTGTAGATGGAGTCATCGCATCATTCGCAAAAGAGACACAAGACTTTAGTCACTTTTCAAAAATAAAAGATCGTGGTATTCCTTTAATTTTCTTTGATCGATCCAATGATGAACTGGAAGTGAGTCATGTAGTGATCGATGACTTTTTGGGCGGATACAAAGCAACCGAACATTTAATTCAACAAGGTTGTAAACGCATTGCTCATTTCACAAATACTCGAAAGATTAGCATTTATAAGGATCGCCTCCGCGGATACCGTGAGGCGTTACTCGCCAATGGCTTGATATATGATGAGTCTCTTGTAGTTGAAAGTAATTTACAATTAGAAGACGGGCGCAACAGCATGCTCCAATTATTAAAAATGCGTGACGTGCCCGATGGTATTTTCTCTGCCAGTGCATTTGGTGCGGTTGGTGCATTGCAAGTTTCGAAAGAGAAAGGACTTAAGGTACCTGAACAAGTTGCCATTGTTGGATTTAGTAACGAAATTTTTACCTCCTTCACTGATCCGGCATTGAGCACGGTGGAACAACATAGTAAACGCATTGGCAATGCTGCCGCAGAAATATTTCTGGAAGAAATCTCTGATGACAACACAAAGTTTATTCCGCAAAAAATTGTATTGAAGCCGGAATTAATCATCCGCCAATCATCGCTTAGAAAAAAATAAAAAACCTCTATCTATTTTTCTTGACATGAAATTTATTACCGAAGATTTTCTACTGACCAATTCCTTCGCCAAAACACTTTACCATCAATACGCTAAGGACTTACCGATCATCGATTATCATTGTCACCTTTCACCTCAGGATATTTCTAACAACAGGCAATTTGAAAATCTTACCAAGATTTGGTTGGAGGGTGATCATTATAAATGGCGTGCCATGCGCACATTGGGAATCGATGAAAAATACATTACTGGCTCTGCAACTGATGAAGATAAGTTTACCAAATGGGCACAAACTGTTCCCTACACCGTTCGTAATCCGCTTTATCACTGGACACATCTCGAATTAAAACGATATTTTAATATTGATGAAGTTTTAACTCCCGAAACCGGATCTGAAACATATACGACTTGTTCCGACAAGCTCAAAGATCCCTCCTACCATACTCGTGCGATTCTTACCAAAATGAACGTAAAGGTAGTCTGCACAACTGATGATCCAATTGATTCACTGGAACATCATCAAAAAATTAAACGAGAGAATTTTACCACCCAAATACTCCCTACGTTCAGGCCAGACAAAGCCTATACGGTAGAGAACTCACAGACATATGTAGCTTACTTAGAAAAACTTGCACTGGTTTCAGGTATTGAAATCAATCGTTTTTCGGATTTAATCCTCGCACTTGAAAAACGGATCGATTTTTTCCACACTCAAGGGTGTAAACTTTCCGATCATGGATTGGAGCAACTGTATTTTCCTGAACAAGAAATGTCGTTAACAATCGAACAATTGTTTTCAAAAATCAGGAAACATGAAAAATTAAGCAAAGAAGAAATTCATTATTTCAAATACCATGTGCTCATCGAAATGGGTAGGTTGTATCACAAGAAAGGATGGACCCAGCAATATCACATTGGTGCGCTGCGGAATACGAATGAAAGAATGTTGAAGGCACTCGGGCCTGATACGGGGTTTGATTCCATCGGTGATTTTTCGCAAAGCAGAACGCTTGCTAAATTTTTGAACGCACTAGATAGTACCAACCAGCTTGCCAAAACCATTCTATACAATCTCAATCCAGCCGACAATGAAGTGATGGGAACCATGATTGGAAATTTCAACGATGGTTCTGTAAAAGGAAAAGTCCAGTTTGGTTCCGCATGGTGGTTCCTTGATCAAAAAGACGGAATGGAGAAACAAATCAATGCATTATCTAACCTTGGTTTGCTAAGTTGCTTCATTGGTATGTTAACCGATTCAAGAAGTTTCTTATCCTTTCCACGTCACGAATATTTCAGAAGGATACTCTGCAATGTAATCGGGCGTGATGTCGAAAATGGGGAACTTCCTGCTGATGAAAAATGGCTCGGCAAAATCGTCTCCGACATTTGCTATCATAATGCAAAGGCTTATTTCAATTTCTAATTCTTTACAATTTCTATATGCTTAAAAAATTAAACCGGGAAACAGCTTCCGGAGAAAACTCTCGTCCGGTAAAGGTCTTGCAATTTGGTGAAGGTAACTTTCTTAGAGCCTTTGCAGATTGGATGATCGATGTACTCAACGAGAAAACTGATTTTAACGGAGCCATTCAAATTATTCAACCTATCCAAAATGGCATGGGCAAAATGGTGAATGATCAAGATGGTTTATACCATGTTGTATTAAATGGAATTCAAAATGGAAAATCATATCAGGAAACCCGACTCATCACCAGTGTTGTAGGTGTAATCAATCCATTTGAAAATTTTCAGCAGTATTTGCAATGCGCTGAAAATCCAGACCTAAAGTTTGTCCTATCGAATACCACAGAAGCCGGCATAACATTCAATGCTAACGATACAAATCCAAAAGCTCTTCCAGAAACTTTTCCCGGAAAACTTACAATACTCCTTCATCATCGATACAAATTCTTCGATGGTGCTACAGATAAGGGGTTGACAATAATGCCATGTGAGTTAATTGAAAAAAACGGAGAAAATTTAAAGAACGCCATCCTCCAATACATTGCGCATTGGAATTTACCTGTTGGTTTTAAAAATTGGATTGAGCAACACACTATTTTCTGCAATACACTAGTCGATCGCATCGTTCCTGGTTTTCCAAAAGACAACATTAAAGAAATTCAAAAGGCAACAGGCTTTGAAGACAATCTTGTTGTTATGGCGGAGCCATTCCATCTTTGGGTTATTGAAGCACCCGAATCAGTAAAGCTTTCTTTTCCGACTGAAAAAGCTGGTCTTCATATAAAGTTTGTAAATGACCTCACACCTTATCGAACAAGAAAAGTAAGAATATTAAATGGTGCACACACTGCTTTAGTACCGGTTGCATACTTGTACGGTCTAAGGACCGTAAGAGAATCGGTTGATGATTCTTATGTCGGAGATTTTATTCGCAACACTATTCTTGAAGAAATTATTCCAACCCTCGACTTACCAAAAGATGAACTTCATCAATTTGCAAGCGATGTGATGGAGCGTTTTCAAAACCCATTCATTCGCCATGAGTTGATGAGCATTGCTCTAAACTCCATTTCTAAATTTAAGGTAAGGGTACTTCCATCATTGCTTCGATACATCGAAATCAAAAAGCAACTTCCTGAGCGATTGATTTTTTCACTTGCTTCATTGATCCGGTTTTATAAAGGCGAATGGCAAGGAGAACAAATTGCATTACAGGATACAAATGAAGTACTTACCTTCTTCTCTAACATCTGGAAAAGTAATGATCCTGAAAAAGCAGTGCGCGAAACATTGGGTAATGTTTCCTTTTGGGATCAGGACCTTACACAAGTATCCGGCATGACTGAAGCTGTGGTGAAGTCTATTAAGGAGTTGGAGAAAATTGAGGGTAAAAAAATCCTATCGGATAGCAATTAATCCACAGCATACATAATTCCACAACTTGCTCGTAAGCGGTCGAGTGTTTCAATAAGAAGCAAGGAATCTGTATGACTCATGGTTGGACTTTCAATCAATCCCTTTCTAAAACACTCACCAACATGCCGGGCTTCAAATTGATAGCCGTAACCTTCTTCGCGGTGAACTTCAATCTCAATGGCAGGTTGTTTATCTTTTATCAACTCAATTTTGGAAGTAGCATTATGAAAACGATTTGTCATACGTATGTACCCTTCCGTTCCAACGATGGTTGCTTCTACCGGAGTGTCTGCTGCAAAACTTGCGTTTAATACGGCCAATGCTCCATTACTAAATTTTAACGTCATTGAAATTTGTTCATCCACTCCAGTATCGTAAGGAGACATAAGGGCATGAACATCAAGCGGTTTTCCCAATAAAGAAATGGCAAGAAATACAGGATAAAGACCAACATCCAAAAGCGCCCCACCACCAAGTGCTGGATCATACATGCGTTGAGGTGTAGGATTAACTGCCTTGAATCCAAAATCAGCTTCAATCATTTTTATCTTTCCGATCTCACCACTTTCAATCAACGAAATTACTTTTTGATACTGAGGTAAGAATTTTGTCCAGAAAGCTTCCATTAAAAACACTTTCTGTTTTCGTGAAAAATCAATCATTTCTTTTACCTGCTTCAAATTAATTGCCAGGGGTTTTTCACATAGCACAGCCTTCTTATGTTCAAGACAAAGTAAAGTATGATCATGATGAAATCCATGTGGTGTAGCGATGTAAATCACATCCACTTCACTACATGACACTAGTGCTTCATAGGTATTGAAATTCAAGCGCGCGTTAAATTGCTTTGCGAATGTGGTGCCCTTCTGTGCATCACGAGAAGCAACGGCCACCAATTCAGCGTCTTCAATTAATTTAAGATCGGCAGCAAACTTATTTGCGATTTTCCCGCAACCTAAAATACCCCATCTGATTTTTGTATTCATCTGTTTGTTGTTTACGCTAAGATAGTATGTGGGTTTTTATTCACAACATCCTCATAGTGAACCTTCCGTTCTTTTTTGCCACAAAGTCACTAAGGCACAAAGAGGCACGAAGAATGAGTAAAGTAATTATGTTTTGTTGTAAGCTTTCCGAAAAGCTTTTCTACCTTCTTCAATTATTTCGTTGGCGCGATAGAATTCAAATACACCGCATGCTTCACGTGATATATCCACTACAATGTCAGGCTTGTGAACATCAATCATCAATTCCGTAAGACGGTCTTGAGTCATATCAAATGATTTGTTGAGCAGATCAAAGAAACCAAACTGCTCTATCTTCTCCTCTACCTTGCTGTCGTTGTTCAAAAACTGGGCCCGAAACGCGTTCATCATTTTTTGATACGCTGCCATTTCTTTATTTTCCTCCACGATGATATTATTGATAACAATCGGAACATTAGCATTGAGATTGACCGCTACGATTATGTCACCGGGTTCGGGGTGAATTACATTCAACGGCAATGGATTAAGAACGCCACCATCAACGAGTTGGGATCGCCCTTCTATTACAGGTGTAAAAACTGTGGGGATGGCTATCGATGCGCGTAATGCTTTAAATAAACTTCCAGATGTATAACGAACTTCGCGTTTCTTGATCACATCGGCAGCAAGAGCGATGAATGGAATTTTTAGATTTTCAATCTGGTGATCACCAATTAACTTTTCAATTTCTTTAAAAACGCGTTCTCCTTTTACAAAACCTTGCGATGAAAATGTAAAATCGAGAAGACGGAATACATCTAATCGCGACAACCCAATAAGCCAGTGTTTATATTCTTGTAAATATCCTGCACTATAAATACCGCCCACAACTGCGCCCATTGAGCATCCGACAACTTCCTTAATTATAAAACCTTCTTTCTCCAATTCTTCAATAACACCAATATGCGCCATACCTCGCGCACCACCGCTACCTAATACAAGGCGAACATTTTTCATCTAACAAATTTTCACTAAAGATAGTGAACAGAATAGTACAAACTTTCTGCAGACACTATTCTGTTTAATCAAAATCTCAGAACTCTACCGAAATTTTTAGTCCAATAAAAAAGGTGAGGTCGCTAAACCTCACCCTTGATAAAACAGTATTTGTTTATTAAAATTATTCCTTCACAAACTTCTGAACAACACGTTTACCGTTAGCCTGCTGAATTTGAATTACATAAAACCCTGCCTTTAGTCCCAGGTTCACAGTACTTACAGTGTAATCACGGAATGTATCAGCTGTTCCTTCTTTTGCGTGAACGGATTGTCCCTGAAGATTAATAATATTTAAAGATACGTTTCCTTCAACCTTGCCCTCAAGCGTAATATGAAGTTCGTCTTTTACAGGCACCGGATAAACCTTCCAAACCGGTTCTCCAGTTTCCTCTTTAAATTCTTCTTCACCTTCATCATCAAAATTTCCTACTCGGCCATTTGCAACTGTAGGGCCAGCGCCATTGATAACCTGAAAATGAATGGTGAGCGAAGCTCCTTCAGGTCCCCATGCATAACTCTTCATGTATGGAACAGCGGTCATGGTGTAGTATCCCGGTTTTGGTGTCCAATAGGTATCGCTGCCATTTGCATTTCCCTTCAGTGCGAAAGGTGCAGCATTATCAATTCGGGCAGTTGGTCCATTCAAAATAAATTTAACACTGCGAATTGTATTTACACTCGTATTGGCAACAAGGTTGATCATGCTAAATCCAGGCTGACTGATATCGATAACGCCACCATCCTGAATATCCATCAACTTAACACCATTTCTGTTTACAACATCAAAGTCAGTTATGGCTGCTGAGTTAATCATTTTAATAGTACCCCATTTAACCTGGCCTGCTTCACCATTTCCGTTGCTTCTTGTGAACGCTTGAGCAGTGATAGAATGATCTCCTCCACTTAACACAGGCAGTAGCCAGTTATTGATCGTGTATGCTCTTGAATTATCTGTATTTGCAGCAGTACCATCAAGTGCAAACTTAACGCTTCCAACAGTTCCTGGATTTGTATTTGCCCGGATCGTATACTTTTCGATTTCAGGATCAGCAATATCCAACGTTACAGTGTCTTCAAAATTCCGAACAAGGGCTCCTGTCTTGAAATAGATAAGGCTGAAATTCTGAACACCATAAGGTATAACGGTTAGATTGAACGTTTGAATAGCAATTCCTCCTCTAGTATCTGTAGCTGTTACTTGAATCTCATAATCACCAGCATCCCCAATTAAGGGTTTCACAGAATAACTGGATGTACCATTTCCTGAACTAGTCTCTGTAACAAACGCTGGAGCGTTCGTAATCACAACTTCAACTAATGAATCATCAGGATCTGTTGCGGTAAAGGTAAGATTCAACGTATTCAATTCTCTTACACTCTTATCAGTAATAGGTAATAAAACCGGAGGAAGATTTGGAAGAATAACAAGTGTAACCGGAACCGATACGTTCGGTGTTACCGGGTCATTGCTTGAAATATTCAGCGTCTTCGTATAGGTTCCTGGCTCAACATCTGTTGCATCAAACATTAGATTGACAATTGAAGAACCTCCAGGAGTTACTACACCTGATTTTGGTTCTACCGTTAGCCATGGTGCTTGAGCAGGGCCATCAAGAATAGAGAAGTTATCAATATCCAAATATTGTCCCGCATCTTCCATCAAAGAGAAAATAACAACTTGCTCAATTTCTCCAGCAAAACCAGTTCCTGTGAAAATTGGTGCATCATTAACATAGACTGTAAACTCAAGTGTACTTGCTTTTATCTCAAGACGGAAATCAAAATATCCAGTTGGAAGTGTTCCCGGGATAGCTTGATAGAATACATTACCAACACTGTCTTGCACAAGTGCGCTTAAACTTCCATCAGGAGAAATTTGAAAACGTGTATTAACAAATAAAGCCGTTGGCGATTGTGGAATGATCTGCCAGGTAACACCAAGGTCAAGATCAAGCTTCATGCTTACCGTTGAAATGTCATCACCTCCAACCGGTACCAACGGAGAGAATGCAAGTGACTGACCCAATCCATCAGCTAAACCACTGAAGTGTTGTGATCCGGCAGAGGGGTTAAAACTTTCGATCGTCCAGTTTGAAAACTGACCTTCCCAATTTTCCTGACCGTCAATATCTCCAGGAGCAAACTCTTCAAAGCCTGTACTGTAAAGCTCTGATCCTGCATGTTTAATTACAGATGATTGTATGGCTTTTGTATCCAGCATTCCAATGGTTTGAACAGAAGGTGTTGTTCGTTTTTGTAAAGACTCTTTTCTTGCCTGAACAACTCCCGTTGCTGTTGGAATTGGTGCATCTGTTATGGAATATCTCAGTACACTTTCTCCAGAGTTGGCGATTGTTAATGTTCTTTGAGTAGTTAACGCATCTGGCAACTCTACATAAACTGAATCCGGATTAACTGAAATCACGGCAGGCTCGCGCACGGTTAATGAAGCAACTACACCCACTAACGGATCTTCAACAGCATTGCTACTTACCAGAATACCCGCCACATAAAGTCCAGGATCAAGATCTGATGCATCAAATTTCGCTGCTACATCAACACCTTCTCCAACAGGAACTATTCCAGAGGATGGTTCTACCGTTAACCATGCTCGTGCATCTCCCAAAATTACTACATCGTCAACTTGTGCATACCAATCCCAATCGCCAGCATTTGGATCGTAATAATGCCAGCGTAAACGGAATGATGAAGCACCTGTTAAATATGAATCAAGTGATGCCGATACAAATTCTCCTGGTGTGCCACGGAAAGTGCCGTGATCTTCATTCCAGCTTAATACTGTTGTCCAAGCACCTCCGTCAACCTGAATATCGAGGTCAAGGAAATCAAGGTTTGCGTAGTTTGCATAGTTTACATTGTATTGTACAGCAATGTTCTTTAACCCTGCTGTACTCACAGAAGGAGAGATTAATTCAGCATCAAATTCTGCGGGACCAAAAGCATCACTACTAATGGTTGCTGCTTCTCCGACACCTGAATAATTTCCTTCACCAACATCCGCTGCAAATCCCCACGCCACACCTTCTCCAGCATTGTCCGTTGTGCTCCATCCTGCAGGTGGGAAAGCCCCTCCATCAAAGTTTTCTTCAAGGAGTGAACTTCCGGCAAGCACTTCAACGCGCGCTGATTTTGCAATAACTAATTTTGATGAATTGTCATCCTTCTCTTTTTTGTCGACAATACGTTTATCCGTTGACCAGTTAGCAAATTTGTTAACCGGGTTCTTCGGCAACTTGGCCATGTCGGTACTCGCCCCAATTATTTGAATTCCGTAGCTAAGAGGTCTGCCTCCTGTATTGGCAATATGAATAAACTCAGTGGTGTCCCCTTTATAGTCAACCGTTGTTTGGAGAACTGTTGGATTAACATCAATAGCCTCATCACCCACCACTCGCAACGCTGCAGGCACTGTTAATTTTGATCCGTCAATGTCAATGTTAATGTTAGTCGTATACAATCCAAACGTAAGATCATCCGATGCAAAATTTACAGTAATCTCAGCAGTAGCTCCTGCAGGCAGATTTCCGGAAAGTGGTGAAATCGTTACGAACGTTGGTGCTGCTTCTTTTGGACCATCGATGAGTTGGAAGTCATCAATATCCAATATCGGACCTGCTTCTTCCATCCAGGAAAGAATGGCTACTTCTTCAATATTTCCGGCAAAGCCCAAACCACTAAAAATCTTAACATCATCAATGAACACATCAAAGGTTGCTGAATCTCTGCTAGATGATATTGTTAAATCAAAATAACCAGAAGGAACACTTGGGGCAATCGTTTCAAAGAAACCTCCTCCTGCACCATCACTCACTAAAGCGGTCATGCTACCATCCGCTTCGAAGCCGATTCGGGTAACAACAAATCCTGCTGATGGCGATTGAGGAGCAATCTGCCAACTTACATTTGAACCTTGAAGATTTACTTTCATTGATACTGTAGAGATCGCATCTGTTCCGATAGGTACAGACGGAGAAATAGAAGCCGAGAATCCAAATCCATCGGCTAAGCCTCTGTAATGTTGAGAACCTCCATACGGATTTTCTGCTTCCACCGTCCAGTTGCCCCACTGGCCAAACCATCCATCTTGTCCATTGATATCTCCTACTGAAAGACTTTCGAAATCGGTAGTATACAATCCTACTGAATTTTGTGCAACGGCTGCCACACGTGCAGCACTTCTTCCAGACTCAGAGGTATTGGAGACGACATGAATATCAGCCCGATCATTTTTCTTACGAGCTGACTTTTGTTGCTTTTGCTTGGCAGGATTTGTTGATGCGACTCTTGCCGCAGCAACTGGTTTTGTGATTTTTACGGATGATGTTGAGAACCCTGAACCCTGAACTGCTGCAGTAAACGAATGATCATCCGGACCATTGTTGCTGATTACTATTGTATGTGTAGACGTTTGTTGGTTTTCTAATTCATCATACAATGAAGTTGGATTAACCGTAAATTCAGGACCAAGCACGGTTAGCAATGCAGGTATTGAAATCAATTGTTTGTGAGGAGCATTGTTTACAATGTCGACTGAAGCTGCATACGCTCCTGCATCTAATCCAGAAGCATCAAATGTCACTTCAAGGTTGAGAGACTCTCCAGGTTCAACCACACCTTCTTCGGGGGAAACACTAACGAATGATCCACCACCAGCAAGGTAATGTACAGCATTTTGGAAAATGGTAGGAAGATCACCAGACCATTGCAATGGATCCCCATTACCCAAACTTGGTAACATGTTCAATGCAACTACATTACTGTTGGCTGCAAGGAATAACTCTCCATCACTCCACCCGGCAATAGGTGTTGCTCCCGGAGCGAGCGCTACATTTTGAACATAGCCGCTATAGACTAACGAACTTACGCCTTCTAATATCGGATGACCAGGAGAAAGAATAGTTCCCAGTTCCACATCTACAACTGCATCAGTAGTGGATGGTACAAATGGACCATATCCATCATTGATAAAGCGTCCGGCCATTTGCCACGCATCGTATGAGTAGGCAAATTGGTTTACAATTACTTTACCACCACCGTCAATATAATCGGCAAGTAAATCTCCAATGGCTACTGGATCAATTCCTCCCGATGCCAACCATTGTGTATTGTTAGTAGTCAGTACTACATCATACTGCTGTAGTATACTCAATGAAAGAAGAGGCAATGAATCTCCTGAAAGAATTGTTGCCTGGATATCATCAAAACTGTTGAGAATAAAAGCAAGGTCTGACACGTCATCATCAGGAGAAACGATCAGAAGCTTTGATGCTACTGAAGATTTACCAACCGATTTTAATTTTATCTGATTGGAATATTTCCGAGAAGAAGATGCCGTTTGTTTTTGTCCACTAGATGACGCTCCAGGCTTAGAAGGAACTGAAACCGTTTGAACCGAAGCTACGCTTGATGCTGCAGCTGATGTGACGGCTACCGAAAATGTAAGGTCACTTCCTCCAGTGTTTTGAATGGTAAGTGATTGAGTAGAAGTTTTATCCGTGTTAAGGGATGCAATCAATGAATCCGGAGACACTTCGATATCTGGTGCAATCACCCCTGTTCCCCATACCTCAACTGTAAACGATGGGTTCGCTGCATCATTGGTGGAGATTGTAATATTACCAGATGACAGACCCAGTGAAGATGCTGTGTACGTTACTTTTACGATTGAAGTATTAAATGATCCTACAGGAATTGTGTCTGACAAATAAGGAACGAAGTCGGGATTGTCTGAAGTGATACTTGTAATCGAGAGTGGCTCTGAACCAGCATTGTGAACATATATCGGCCGGCTCGTGGAGTCAGTTTCAAATACATTTCCAAAATTAATTGTGTCAGGTGATACAGAAGCGATTGGTAAACCATTGTTAGCGACATTCATTGTCACTCGTACAACAATGGCCTCCTGCAACGGATCATTGTGAAAAATAACAAGACTATCCATGTAACTGCCTGCCAGTAGATTGGATGCATTGAATGTTACGGTAACATCAACACTTGAACCAGGGGCAAGTGTATCGGTAGCGGGCGATACCGCTATAAAATCTGATCCATTCACGATATCCATCACAAAATCCAAAACACCCAGTCCGTTGTTAGCAATTGTAAAAGTCTGGCTGGCAGTTTCTGCGGTTTGTAAATTTTGGACTAGTGAAGTCGGTGATACCGATATTACAGGAGCAAAATTCGTAGCCTGCTCCACAACGTTTGATATACTTGAGAAATTGCCGAAAAAATCTGCAGACTTGATAGCAAAATAATAAATCGTTCCCGGTAGTAACCCGGCAACAGGACTTGACTCTAATGAGCCTGCGGGTTTTGGCACAGGAGGATTATACCACATTGTTGCTGAACTGAAATTATCTTCTGTAATCGGAGAAGTTGAATAACGAATATCATAAGCGGATGCCGATCCATTTCCTGCATCAACTGGAGAAGTCCAACTTAACCATACTTCAGTGATCTTTACTGTTGAGACTGCCAAATCATCAATGGCTTCTGGTGCGCTGTTATCATTTTGCTGAAGGGCCAAAAATGCATTTAATCTTCCTGAACCTAATAGTCCGGCAAATGCAGGATCCGCTGCATCAATATTATCTGTCAATTGAGTCAATCGTCCGCGTAGCATTTCAGGAGTAAATCCTGGGCCACCAAATCTTGAAACAATCAATGCTGCTACCCCTGATACGTGTGGAGTAGCCATTGAAGTTCCCTGGAAGAAAGCATATTGTCCTCCTGATACTGTGCTCAATACACCATGAGGGTCGTTGTTCACAAATGTTTCTCCACCTGGAGCAGCAATGTCAACCCATGTTCCAAAATTTGAATACCATGCTTTTTTATCCTGGTTAGTCACCGCGCCTACCGCAAGTGTTGGCTCGTAGAATCCAGGATAATGCGGACCATCACTGTCATCATTACCGGCAGCAAAAATTACAATACCACCTTTCATCGGACCAACTTGATTTCCAAATTCATCCTTACCTGCTTCTGCAATAAAATAATCGATGGCATCTAATACAGATTGATCAAACACTCCCGGACTTGTATAGCCCCAACTGTTTTGCGAAATCACAGCACCGTTGTCTGCTCCATATACATAGGTATCTTCAAATCCACCAACACCAACTGCACCGAATGCAGCACACGACATTAGTCGCACACCATCGCCCGTACCCGATCCACCGGCAATACCCGCTACACCAATACCATTATTGGTTGTTGCTCCAATGGTTCCACTTGTATGCGAACCGTGATCATCGGGAGCAATTTCTCCAGTGTTATCACCGAAGCCATAGCCATTTATATCGTCAACATATCCATTGTTATCATCATCTAATCCATTGCCTGGAATTTCATCTTCATTCACCCACATGTTTGCCGCTAAATCAGGGTGGTTAACCTGTGCACCACCATCCGTTACAGCAACAATTACATTGGTGCTTCCTGTTGTAATTCCCCACGCTTGAAGAAGACTGATGTCCGAACCAGGTGTACCACCTGCTTGCCCGGTATTATTATAATGCCATTGTTGAGCAAACATTGGGTCGTTTGGAGCTCCTAACAATATTGGTTCCGGACTCACATCTACTTTTCTGGGACCATAGTCTGAACGATCAGAACCAATAATCGCCTTCTTATATAGAGGCTGAACGAGTTCAATCTGTTCGATTGACTTATACGCATCGAGCACAGTTAATATAGGAGCAGCTTTGTCTAGTTGAATTTCAAACCAAAGATGTAATCCATACTTTCTGTGCTTAGCTTCAAATTTACCAGCAGGTCGGAATACACGTTTGATTCCGGTTGCTTTGTACTGAAGACTTAGCCTATCGATGGATTGAATGCCCGTAACAAGAATGTTATTAGGGCTTTTTGTTATTCGTGCATTTTCAAGTTGAAGAGCTAACGACTCTTTTACTTTAATGCGAACAACGCCACTTTCATAGCCCGTTTTTTGTTGGGCAAAGACCGGGTTGGAAGCGAGGGCTACCAACCACAACACGATCAGACAGAGCAAAGCTGATCGCTGTAAGGACACGTAGATGTACTTCATGCAGAGAGGGTATTTAGGTTAAACAAAATTTGACAAGCAGGACTTCTGAATTTTTCTAACACAAATCAATCGCACAAAACAAAATCAGAAGGGGTGGGATTCGATATTTCCTGGTGGATTAAATCAAACGCAACAATCGAATCACAAAATGAAGTAAGTCAAAATTAATTTGATCTACTCCATATTGGGTTAAATAAATTTTAGAATTCTATGATTGGGTTTCGCAACTTGATTATTCATGTTGCAACAAATTAACTTAAACCGTTTGCATGCAGGATTTTGAAGGTATTGAACTTAATACAACTTTCAGAATAAGAATTTGCAATTGTTGCATTTACATTAACGGCAATGTATGTAAGGCAAAAGATTATTCTTCTGCCTTACATATCAAAATCATTCCTTACTAAATTTCTTTACGAACCTGCCGCCATTTTCCTGATTTACTATTACAAAGTAAATCCCCTGGCTTATTCCAAGTTGAACAGTGCTAATGGAATATTTTCTGAATTCGTCTGCATTGCCTGTTTTTGAATGAACAGCTTGGCCTTGCGCATTCATAATATTGATTGCGACATTACCATTTACAGATTCGTGCAACTCGATATTCAATTCATCAACAACGGGCACCGGATAAATGGATAAAATATTTTCAGAATCGGATGTTTCACTCAGTTGATTATCGCTCATTGAATTTGCTATACGGCCAGCAGACGAAGTTGATCCTATTCCATTTATAACCTGGAAATGAATTGTAAGTGGAGTTCCTTGAGGTCCCCATGCATAACTCTTCATATATGGAATAGCTGTCAATGTATAAAACCCGGGCTTCGGTGGCCAGGATGTATCACTACCATTTGCATTTCCTTTCAACGCGAATGGTGCAACATTGTCAATTCGCGCAGTTGGTCCATTTAATATGAATTTAACGCTACGAACTGAATTGACACTTGTATTGGCTATAAGGTTGATCATGTTAAAACCAGGCTGATTAATATTGATAATTCCTCCATCAATAAGGTCAAGTAACTTGACGCCATTTCCATTGACAACGTCAAAGTCTGTTATGGATGCAGAGTTAATCATTTTAATAGTGCCCGATTTCATATGGCCAGCTTCACCACTTCCATTAGTCTTCGTGAATGCCTGAGCTGTTATGGAATGGTTTCCTCCACTGAGTACAGGTAGCAACCAATTGTTGATAGCATACAGCCTTGAATTATCTGTATTTGCGGCAGTACCATCCAACGCAAACTTAACGCTTCCAACAGTTTCAGGATTTGTGTTTGCTCTGATCGTATATTTTTCAATTTCAGGATCAGCAACATCTAGTATTACTGTGTCTTCAAAATTGCGAACAAGTGCTCCCGTTTTAAAATAAATGAGACTGAAGTTCTGAACGCCATAGAATGGTGTTACTTCAAGGTTGAAGGTTTCAGTTGCTATACCTCCCAACGGATCTGTAGCCGTCACTATAATTTCATAGTTACCCACATCGCCAATCAAAGGCTTTACAGAATATTGAGCCGACCCATTACTTGAATTTGTTAGCGTTACAAATGATGGTGGATTAGTTATACTAACTGAAACAACTGAATCGTCCGTATCTGTGGCGGTAAACTGAAGATTCAACACGTCTTGTGCATGAACACTCTTGTTGGCAACCGGTGATAATACCGGAGGACGATTTGGAATAACAACAAGCGTAACGGGAATAGATAAAGTCGGTATTAAAATATTGTCAGTAGAAATTTTCAGAATCTTGCTATAGGTTCCGGGTACAATATCCGTAGCATCGAACAACACATTTACATTCGCTGACGCGCCAGAAGAAATATTACCTGATTGTGGTTCAAGAGCCAACCATGGATTCTCGTTCGGTTCACTATAAATAGAGAATTCGTCAATAACTAAACGAGGACCGGATTGTTCATTGTAGGTATAGAAATTTACAGACCGAAATTTACCCGTTCTTGCCTGACCTATGAAGATCGCTTTATTGTTAACATATATTGTAAATTCCTGAGTACTTGCTTTTACTTTAATTCTAAAATCGAAGTATCCAGTATCCGGAAGTGTGCCCGGTATCATTTGAAGAATGGCATTGTCGCCATCCCGAACGTATGCAAATAAATTACCCTCTGGAGAAACCCCGAAAGTTGTAGCGGTTGATGGTTCGGTTCCGGATCCGGATATAAGATCGATTCCCCATGTAACCCCTAAATCAACATCCAGCTTCATTCTCACAACAGTAATGTCATCATCTCCCAATTGTATCTTAGGAGAATACAGAACGGATCTTGTATGTGATCCATTGGCATAGTAACTGATATGCTTGGATCCTTGAAAGGGATTAGAGCTTTCGATAGTGAAGTCTCCTGGGTTTCCGGAATTTATCAACCATCCTTTTTGGTTATCAATATTGCCAAGACTAAAGTCTTCAAACCCGGTATGATACAATCCAGTATTGCTTCCGTTTTCATTCAGCAATGAATCCATTTCAATGGAATAATTAAGTTCCTGATCACCCAAATTCTGGATCGCAAAAGAAGTTGAACTGATTGTAGAAACTCGTGCTTCGTGATGAATCGTATCTTCGGACACACTAAGACCAACAACAGGAGCTATTCCATTTACGAAAAAGTTTTTATACACGTTCAATGTGTGACCTCCACCATCATCATGAAAAGGTTCATATCTTATAAATAAGGGTTTATGAGGGCCATCTTGGAATGGCTCTGTCACGTCTAAACATTCAAAAAGAAGGTCAATCGCGGCAGAGTCTCCGGGTTCTAAAATAAAATCTTCATACTCTTCTAAAACATCACCATCCTTTGAAATAATTAATTTGATTGGGTAATCGGGAGACTGACTCTCGATTCTAAATTTTCCTCTTTTCGGAGTAGTATTTCGCACTACCATCTGCCTGGTAACACTTGTTCCAACCACTAAATCAAATTGCTCGGCACGAGTATCGACAGGAGGTTCCATCCCGTAACCTTTAACGTTAAATGTGATCTCTTCCTGATTCGGATCATTAGTTGTTATGGTGATTACACCAGTAGAGAGCCCGGTTTTCGATGGTCGGAAGACCATATAAAAATCACTATTATCTCCAGTTGATGTATGTGTACCGTAATCACAAATGAAATCAGGATTAGAAGTAGAAATCGTAAAAACAAGGGGCTCATCTCCAACATTCGCAAAATTAAAACCATTGAGATCGGATTGCGGTGGTCCATAGGGCCACTGGTCAGTAGCAAAGAACGAAGTATCAAAGTCAATTAGCGTGTTCGTAGAATCCGTCCAAAGCCGAAGGCTTGCAATGGGACCGGTTTGAGCACGCAGGTGATTAACAAAGAAAAAACTTGTGAGCATGATAATACTCACTACGAGGGTAGAGATTTTTTTCATTTCAGCTAAAGATTAAAGTAGCGACAAACTAAAACTATATACAACAGACGAAAGGTATGTCATACCTTAACCAAAGTCAATTTTTATGAGGTGATTAAAAATAAAAACTCTATCGACACTATAGATGTTGGGACATGGAGTAATCTTGGTTCTGGAAATGACTAGTAAAAGTAACAAGAGAGGCTCATCTCCCCTGTTACTTATAAAATCACTCCTTTATAAATTTCTTCACGATGCGTTTTCCGTTTGTCTGCGTTACCATCATAAAATAAATTCCACTACTCATTCCAAGCTGCTCAGTGCTGACTGAATATTTTCTGAACTCATCTGCTTCACCCTCTTTTGTGTGAATTGATTTACCTTGGGCACTCATAATGTTTAAAACAACTTTACCCTTTACTGACTCATGTAATTCCATGTGCAACTCGTCAACTGCAGGAACAGGATAAACCGATAACTTTTTTTCCGGATCAACCTCTTCTTCTCTTCCTTGTATCTGTGAGTCTGTTTCCACTCGTGCAATAGTAGCCGCTGGTTTCACTCCATTCACAATTTGAAAATGAATAGTTAAAGATGTTCCCTTCGGTCCCCATCCAAAATATTTCATGTACGGAACAGCGGTGAGCGAATAGTAACCTGGCTTGGGTTTCCAGAACGTATCACCGGTTATAGGATTACCCTTCAAAGCATAGGGCGCACCATTGTCTATTCGTGCCGTAATATCATTGAGAATAAACTTCACACTTCGCACGGTACCGATGTTTGTGTTCGCAAAGATATTCAGCTCGCTAAGGTTAGGCTGACTGATGTCAATAACGGCTCCGTCCTGAAGTTCCATTAATTTCGCTCCATCTGAATTGATGAGATCGAAAGACGTAACAACCGATGAGTTGATAACATGAATAATAACGGTTCGAACTTGTCCCGCAAATCCTTGCCCATAACTTTCTGTAAAGGCTTGTGCCGTTAACACGTGATAACCCTCACTTAAAACCGGAAGCAACCAATGATTAATTATGTAGGGAGCTGAATTATCAATATTGGTTTCTACTCCATCTAATGTAAAACTGACGCTTCCAACCTTCTCTGGAGAAGTGTTGGCTTCAATTGTATACTTCTCAATATTAGGGTCAGCAATATCAAAGACAGTGGTGTCCGAAAAGGTTGATTCAATTACTCCGCTCTTGAACCGCGTTACATTAAAATCATTCACTTCATTCGGCAAAAGAAATACAGTCAAAGGCATGTATACCCATCCATAACTATTCATATACTTTGGATCGTCAGTGTTTAATGAAATATAGGTATAAGCATAGCCAGGCTCTAAATACCTGGTATCATAGACTCCCTTTACTTCAATAGAATCACCAGGACTCAGCATTCCGGAAGATGGAAAGTATTTTAACGGTTCCCATTCATATTCATCCAGCCAGAATTCAACATCTTCAATACCATCATTCTTCAAGCGAAATTTAAATTCATATTTTTCATTGACATACACAGTATCTCCATATATCGATGTTGGAAAGACTAGTAAATCCTTTGGAGATTTTATTCCATTTCCTGTGGCGTGGAATATAATAAGCGGTTTATTCGGATCATTGGTCTCTATAAAAACTTCTCCTGTTTGTGGACCTAAGGCCACAGGATGGAAAGTAGTTAATAAGGTTACCTCTTCAAATGGTGCAACGGTAATGGTATCAGCTGGATTACCTCCATAATGAAGGCTCCAGTCCGAAACAAACAATGGGTTCGATGATGTTATTATGGAAATAAAAAGAGGCTCCGATCCCTCATTTGAAATAGAGGTCCATTCTCCCCACTGTGTGCCTCCAATATACATATCGCCAAAGTTCAGAGAATCAATCCCGAAAAGTTCAGCAATTGGAAATCCGTTTGGAGTAACATTCACCGCTATTGGAATGGTAATTATATCTTTTACAGGGTCATTTGAAACAATCTTAAATTCCGGATAATATGTTCCGGGCAAAAGCCTTCTGGCGCTTATCTCTATTTCCATATCCAAATTTTCTCCTGGTGCAACGGTACCAGACCAGGACGATGGTAAAACCATTCCATAACTATTGGCAATGAAACTAAAATCAAGTTTGCCTTCCCCTGAGTTCGTTATTGTTATGGTCCTGGTAACTTTTTCTGCCGTAACCATATCAACCTGAAGAGATGCGGGACTTAAAAAAATATCGGGCGGAATATCAGTGGTATGACTAATGATATTGGATATTAAAGAAGGGTTTCCGTAAGCGTCAATGGACTTAATTGCAAAGTAAAATTCAGTTGCAGGAGCAAGCTTTGTCACTCTGAAAAATTCTTTGCTGCCGATCGGTAACGGTTTTAACGTATTGAAAACTACACTTGCTGAATCAAAATTCTCAACGGTGATCGGTGTAGTTGAGTAGCGAATGTCATATTTGGTTGCCTGGCCTCTACCGTTTTCTCCTGGTGCAGTCCATAAAAACGACACCGTTGTTGTGGTTGCGTCATACACCTCTAAATCGGTTATCGCATTTGGTGGAATACCATCCGTTTCCAACAGTGCACCAAATGCGTTCAATCTTCCAGCTCCTAGTTGCCCAACATAATCTGCATTTACACTATCAATATTATCTGCCGATTCCAGAAGTCTTCCTCTCACAGTTGCTGGACTAAGACCTGGGCCTTTATATTTCGATACAACTAAAGCAGCAACACCAGATGCATGTGGGCAGGCCATGGATGTACCTTGCAAATAGAGGTAGGTTCCATTCGTACCCGTACTCAAAATACTACGCCTGTCAAAAAGTGCTAAAGATTCCCCTCCGGGTGCCGCTACATCAACCCAACTTCCATAATTAGAATAATATGCCTTTTTATCCAGATTGTTAACTGCCGCAACGGCAACAGTAGGCGAATAGTATGCAGGATAGTAATTGGCATTGCTGTTGTTATTGGCGGCTCCAAAGAAAACAATACCCCCATTCATAGGGCCAACCTGATTTCCAAATTCATCCTTTCCAGCCTCCGCAATGAAATAGTCAATCGCCAACAAGATCGTATAATCATACACGTTTGGCCTTGTGTAAGCCCAACTGTTTTGAGCAATCACCGCACCATTATCGGCTGCATATATAAACGCATCATCAAAATTTCCGGTGTGACTGGCTCCGAATACAGCACATGACATCAACCTGGCTCCGTCTCCATTACCTGATCCACCGGCTATACCCGATACTCCAATTCCATTGTTAGAGGTTGCGGCAATTGTACCGGCTACATGTGTGCCATGATATTCAGGATAAATTACATTTGAGTTATCACCAAACCCATAACCATTTACATCATCAATAAATCCGTTGTCATCATCGTCAATTCCGTTATTCGGAATTTCATTTGTATTAATCCAAAGATTGGATACAAGATCTGGATGCTGTATATCAATTCCCCCATCAATAACAGCAACCACAACATCGCTATTTCCTGTTTCTAGCGTCCAGGCATTGAGCAAATTAATATCTGCTCCCGGAGTACCTCCATATTGACCTGTGTTGCTAAAGGCCCACAAATATTTAAAGTGTGGATCGTTGGGGGCTTCTGTTAACGCTAGTGATTTTTCTTTATTAGCATCATCGATTTTTTCAACAGCCGTTGACTCCGGCTCAAAGATTTTCTTTTTATGAATGAGATCGACCTGTTCAACGAATTCCAAAGAACTAAAAGCACTTTTCGCATCCAAAACAGAGGTAGTAGAGTCGAGCTCTACTTCATACCAAAGATGTAAACCATACTTTCTGTGCTTTGCTTCAAATTTTCCAGCATCCCGAAAGACTCGCTTCATTCCCAGAACTTTTTGCTTTTCATTTGCCTGATCTAACGATCGAATTCCGGTTAGTACATGGTTACTCAAACTTTTCCGCATTTTGGAATACTGTAGCTGATCGGCCACGTCTTCTTTCAGCTTGATTCGAATAACTCCTTTTTCGATATCACTGCTTTGCTGAGCAAAACCGGCAAAAGTGGTCATGATTAAAATAAGAAATGAAAGACAACGAAAGGTGGTACGGATCATATTCCACACCCCTGAAATTTGGAGGGAGGTTTTCATAGGCATTGCCATTAATGGTGTCAACTATAAATAAAAAGATACTAATACAATTCGAATTTTACTCGTTCCTGCTACACAACCATAATCGCTATTCCTTAGAAAGAAGTAAGTCTACAAGAAAAAAGCACAGACAACCGTTTTGATCATCTATGCCTGAAAGATTAATCTTTTATAAATTTCTTAGCAACGCGTTTCCCATTTGCCTGCGACACGATAACAAAATAAATTCCGCTGCTCATTCCAAGCCCTTCAGTGCTGACTGAATATTTTCTGAATTCCTCTGCTTCCCCTGTATGGCTGTGAATTGATTTGCCTTGCGCACTCATGATGTTCACAACAACTTTACCTTTCACAGATTCATGTAACTCAATGTGAAGTTCATCGGCAACGGGAACTGGATAAACAGACAGCACATTTTCCTGATCCACTATTTCTTCAACCTGTTGAGTATCGGATGAGCTTGCAATACGCGCAGCAGCAGGTATTGCTCCCTTGATTACCTGGAAATTAATAGTTAAGGAATTTCCTTTAGGACCCCACCCAAAGTATTTCATATACGGAGTGGCAGTAAGCGTATACTGTCCTGGCTTTGGTTTCCAAAATGTATCGCCACTAATCGGGTTACCAGCCAGAGCATAAGGAGCACCATTATCAATGCGTGCGGTAACATCATTCAACACAAATTTTACACTTCGAATGGAAGGGAGAGTTACATTGGCTTCGATGTTAAATCCGTTGGATCCGGTCAAGCTTAAATCAATGATTGAGCCATCTACCAGGTCCATCAATTTAACTCCATCTCTATTCACAACCTGATAGCTGGTAACGGCCGTTGAGTTGATAACATGGATTATTGTTCGCCTTGTTGATACGCCACGAAACCACTCATTGTCATAGCGTGCAATGGCTGTCAATGTATGGTAACCCTGACTCAATTTTGGAACTTCCCACGAATTAAGATAATATGGATTCGACCGATCAACATTTATCTGCTTGCCATCAAGAATAAACTGAACGTCAACAGGCAGACCCATATCGATATCAAATTCCTCCTCACTACTATTTTTGAATTGGGTAGCAGGTTTAAACTGAACGGTGATCTTATCAATATCCGGACGCGCAATATCAACCAATACCGTATCCACAAAATTTTCTACTTCAACATTGGTTCTAAAATTCGTGAGTGAAAAATCATTTTTATTGTGAGCCAATACATGAATCGTTAAAAATTTTGAAACGATTCCGCCTCGCACATCACGGGCCAGAATCATTCCTGTAAAATAATTATCAATTGCAGTTTCAACGGTGATGTAGTCATAGTTTACATAGCCATTACCCGAACTGGTTTTAAGATCGTAGAACCAGTAATTGGTAGAAAAAACATAAAAATCGGTAACGGTCACCAGTGAATCATCAACATCTGAAGCCGAAAAGGTAAGCGGTAAGGTTTCTCCGGCCTCCATTGTAGCGTCAAATACTCCTGTTAATACAGGTAATTCGTTTTCCTTAACAGTTACGATTACAGGAATTGAGACTTCTGAAAGTGAGGTGTCATTTCTGCTAACGTGGATTGTCTTTGTATACACATCCGTATCGATATTCCGTGTATCGATAAGAAGGTTTATCGTTTCAGAACTATACGGTGGTATGCTTCCGATAGAAGGAGCAACTGAAATGAAGGATATATTTTCATCTCCATCAATAAATCGAATATTATCTATGTCCAGTGATGATCCTGATTCTTCTACACCAATACCCAAAGAAATCTGCCTATACTCTTCTACATATGTTGTACCCGTAAAGATCGTTAGGTCATTTATCCCGATTGAGAACTCCTGTGTATCATTGTTAACAGCGAACTTTAATTTAAAATAGCCTTCAGGCACAGTGTCGGAAATAGGAATAGCATCATCTTCTGTACCATAATTCTCAACAACACTAAGGCTACCGTCCGGAGAAATAATAAGGACATTCCCTGTGCCAAGGAATAATTCCAAAGCCGCAATCCTCCATGCTGCCCCTGGTTTAAAATTAACCATCATCTCAACGATTGAAATTTTATCAGGAACGATGGGTGATACTGGAGAATAAAAATCAGATCCATATCCTCCTCCGGAAATTCCATGCAAATGTTTGGAGCCTGCAAATTCATTATCCTCTTCAACCGTCCAACGTTGCTCGTCTTGAAAAAATATGTAGTCTGCCGAGTACCATCCACCTTGAAACTGCAGTGGACCAATCGGAAATTCTTCAAAGCCGGTACTGTAATGTCGCGTTCCGGTTTTATTCAAGGATGAATCCATATCAATGACATAATCAAGTTCCGTATCTCCGGAATTATGAATAACAAACGAAGACGACTGTGTTGTTCCAACCGGAACTTCAACAATAATTGAATCTGGTAATCCAATATCCTGAGGCAAATCAACAATGGTCAGAACGAATGGCACTTTGAATCGATCGTATTGCCATGTGTCTACTCCAATGGATCCGTAATAAACTCCGGGAATAAAATCCGTTGCGTCAACCTCAACCTGAAAAGTTGCTGTTTCACCAGGAGCCAAAGCGATGACATTCGGTGTTATTACTAATTCAAGAAATGAATCATGCTCATCGTTATGATCCGGATTAAGTGTAAATTCCAAAGGTATAGATGCTGTATTTTGAATGGTTACAGTCTGAATACTTTGCTCCCCAACCTGTATCGTATCTTCCACCAATTGAAAGGGAGCTCCCATTCCTTCTCCGTGTACATTCCACAAAAAAGTGGGATGATTAGGATCATTTGTTGTCAATATAATTTCCCCAGAGAAATCGCCAGCCGTGAGCGGTTTAAATGAATAACTTGAACTAAAAAAATCATCTCTTGTAACAATGAATGTGGTATCAGGGCCATCGATCCAAAAATTAGGATCCGATGATGATAGGTGACAAATTAAGGGAGTCGGACTTGGATTAATGATTTCAAAAACAAGAGGCCCTACCGTTGCTCCGACAAATGCTTTCCCAAAGTCCCAATTGCTGGCTCCAGTAACATAAGCAAGAGGTCCCCATGGTGTTTCAAGAGTAACGAGTTCGACTGTAATAAAAATTGGATCTAATGCATTGCCATGAATAGAAAGGTGGGAAAGCTGAAAGACTGCCTCTTGAATTCCCACATTGTTAAACCCAGTGAATTTCAACTCGGCCCACACTGATTCGCCAGGATCAAGGACATAGGTATCGATTGGAAATTGAACAAAATTTCCAAAAAAAGGCTCTAAGCGAAATCCCGTTCGCGCATCGGACGTATTCGTAATCTTAAATGGTCTAATAGTGTTAGTTAACTCAATTACCGTATCCTGAATAAAGGTTTCTTCAACAGGGCTCGTCAATCCAACCCCGGTCATATTAAAATTCAACACAGAATTAACAGGATCATTACTGGTAATGGTTAACGTTCCAGAAATAACACCTACTGTCGATGGCTTAAAGATTAAATAACTTATGACAGACTCACCTGGCAAGAGAGTTGAGCTTGCACCAGAGGAATACATGAAATCAGGATTGGTTACCGTGACATTAAAGATCAACGTTTCTTGACCAATGTTTCGAATAACAAATTGCCTGGGCTCGGATAGCTGTGTTCCATTAAAAACAGAACCAAAATCAAAATCAACTCCAGTTACCTCTATGATTGGATCTGGAGCGGAATCATCTATACCATTTGCATAAACTTGTAAATGAAAAAAGGAAGCAAAAAGAAATAGGAAAATAATTATACTTCCAAAACGAAAAGAGGGGGTTTTCATAAAAATTGAATAATGTAATTAAGATACCGTAAGACTAACATTTTAAAATGGATCCTTTGACCGTAGCCAAAGCACAGTTTGCAAAATGGTGACAGTCACTCATGAAGTTAATAGCGTATGACTGTTACCCTCCTCTATCTCAACAGGAAAACAATGAAGTGCATCCAGGAATGTCTTTTCCGCACTAACAATCTATTCCTTTATAAATTTCTTTACAATACGTTTCCCGTTTGTAAAATCGCGAGCTAGTTTTGTCAAGCAACTAATCGATGTCCCATGAATAATTCAGTTCTGCATCACCAGAATTATGCTTTATAAACGAAGTTGAACTGACTGTGAAACGTTTTACCTCTGTTTGATTGGAGTAAGGAACGAAGCGCACCGCCAGGGCATTAACACGAAATTCAAAAAACAGAAACGATGTGAGCACGACAATGCCCAATACAAGAGTAGAGATTTTTTTCATTTCAGCTAAAGATTAAAGTAGCGACAAACTAAAACTAGCGACAACTGAATAAAGGTATGTCATCCCTTAACCAAAGTCAATCTTACCAGGTGATTTAATAATGAAGTTATAACATCCAACATCTCTAAAGACAATCTATTACCTTTAACCTATGATACGAGCCTTTCTTATTTGTCTCTTTAGTGCTGTCACTACATTACTACCAGCGCAACATAACGTGGTTGTACCCGAAATTGGAGTAGTACAAGATATTGAAAACGACAGCTTGCTTCGCTCTTTCGGATATCGATATATAATAGAGTCTACTAACAAAATACTTTCTCCCCGAAATGTTTCAGATCAACAATTCAAGGACCAATTGCAAATCATCAAAAAATTGCGCGTACCATTATTTGCCTGCAATCTTTTTATACCAGGTGATCTAAAAGTAGTAGGACCAAATGTAAATAAGGAAGCGGTTTTGGCCTATGTCGAAATTGTTCTGCAACGTGCACAGCAAGCCAATCTTAAAATGATCATCTGGGGAAGTGGTGGATCGCGTGGCGTGCCCGAAGGATTTGATCGTGCAAAAGCGAAAGAACAATTTATTTCGATCGCTAAAAAAATTGCTGCCTTAGCAGAGAAACATAACATTATACTCGCAATTGAAAACCTCAATCGCACCGAATGTAATTTTATTAACAGTGTAAATGAAGCACTTGACATTGTGAAAGCAGTCGATCATAAGAATCTTCGTTTGTGTATTGACTTGTATCACATGGCGAAAGAAGGAGAATCACCCGATGTAATTGCGGCCACAAAAAAATATGTAGTGTACTGCGAGGTGGCAGAAAAAGAAAACCGAACTCCTCCTGGTGTTCATGGTGATGACTTCACTCCTTACTTTGCAGCCTTAAAGAAAATTAACTATACAGGAAAAATAGTGATCGAGTGCAGGTGGGATAATATTGTAGGACAAGGGGGGATTGCTTATCAATCTCTTCGTAAGCAACTTGATAAAGTGTATACAAGATAAGTTGATTATTGTACACATCTTAGGATACTATTCTTGCACAAACGAATTTAGAAAAGAAAACACACTGAGCTCTTCAGGCTGGAGATTTCATTGGAACACAAGGTTAATTCCGTTCTACAATTTCAATTGGGGAACCTCCTGTATAGACAATTTCATTCAGCATCGTCTTGGTAATTTCACTTACTTCTCCGCAGCATTCTGTCTTATCAATTTTGAAAGTGAAATCAAGCGTGTCTTTTACTTCACCATTGATTTCAAGAAATGATCGTTCTGTTGAATAATTTAACTGAACGTTTATTACTCCTGCACCAGCAACAACAGGCTGCAAATTTGCAAAGACCTTGTTCTGGTTTAAATCAAAGGAATAGACTTCTACATCGTCTATTTCATATTTAGGAGCGATGCCGCTGAACAGATTGTTGCTGTTCGCATCGACATACGTAAATTGAAAAGAGTCGAAGCGTGGTATACAATCCAGATTTCTGCACGAATCACAACTTACACCTAACCATAAAATTCCAAGAAGAAGCATTCTCATAAAACAGTATTTGGATCTTAGACACATCACTAAACAAAGAAGTTGGGATACTCATGTGTCTTTCCTTCTTTATCCATTGCCTATTTATTTACCAAGATACATTTAACTCCTGCAATCAAAAAGAACAGAGTATCAAGAGTTGTGAGAGACTTCAAAAGATTTAACCAGTATGATTAAAGGGAATTACATACCTGGTGGCATTGTCTTTTTATAAAATTTCTTCATTATACGTGGTGCATCAAACCGATAACCCAATTCAAGACCGGTATACGCGTTCACAATATTCATTTTTACACCATGAAGAGCAGCATCTCTCCTATCGGTTTCATATTTCAAACCAGCATAAAAACGCTTTGACTGATATCCTAAGCTAACATAACCATCAAGCGCAAAAACAAAACTCTCCCTTCGTGATGAAACTTCATCAGCATTGCTTATGTATCTGTAAAAGTAAACATCAAAGGAGGTGAACAATGCCATCGACAAACAAATGTGTTTATAGAGAATCAAATTACCACCCACACCCGGTGCAAGCTTTATTGAAAAGGTCTGTATTCCTTTCGTATCTCCAAAGCTTTCATAGTATTGACTTTTCGCACGCTCCACTAAAGATGAATCACCACTAAATTTTTTATAATACAATCCACCCTTCAAAAGAAAACCTGCCCTGCTTTTTACCTGGCGCTGCGAAAAAATTAAAGGGGCCAGATATGAATATCTTTTCCAATCGAAATTATAAACACTTTCAAACTGGTATTCTCTATTTACAATATCGGGTCGTTTAGCAAGGGGCTGGCTACCGACTCCATTGATTTCAGTAAAACCTTTCAATTTCAAATACTTAAACTGAAATGAATACGCAGGATTATTATATTTTATAGTAAGGGTGCGATACGCACTTGGGGAATAGTCAGCGTGTTTTTGCAACCCTTGTTTGAGTAAGAGTGCAAACCCTACACTTACAAAGCGGTAATTTGCTGAGAAGCCAATGATGTCGGCAACGCTGGTTCTAAATTTAACATCGGCTTCATTTCCGATTGATGAATTTCTTGTACTGATGGTAGAATAAAGTGCGGGTGATAAAACGTGCACGCCTACGGTCAGGTAGTTTGGATAACTCTTAATGTAGTTTGTGTCAAGTAGAACACGCTTTACCTTAAGGTTAGGAAAATACTTTTTATAGAACTTATCCGGGTGAAGAAATACTTTTAGATTTTCCTGACCATACAATGGAGTATAGAAGGCTGCTAAACTTACTAGTATTAAAAAGATAAAGTTTCGGGTACATATCATTTCAGGTTTGGCAAGACATCAATCCATTCAGGTTAATCCGAAATATTACGCTTCGTCTTTCGTAGTGCGCACAAGACTAACACCTGATACAAAAAATATCAGACCGAGTATTCCGAACGTAACCAATACCTTAACATTATAGGGTCCAGCAGAGGTATTAACAAACATAATGGCAGCATACAACAAAGCACCGATTCCGAGAACAGTAAGTACTGCACCGAAGATTCTTTTAATGTTCATAAGATTAATGTTTAAAATGGATAAGGACGTGTGAAGAATATCAGTGTAAAACTTGTGCCAGCATTGGTAAGAAAGTAAAGACATCATCATACTCTACAAAGGCACTATTCAATTTATTCAGATTTCGTGTTGAGCAATCATTACCCGAAAATGAGGTGATATCTCTACAATAGAGTGCCAAATCCTTAAAATTATGAGCTTATAGAAATAACTTTTAAAAAGAGAAGCATTAACTTTCCTACAAACTAAGATTTCCACATTCATATTTATTAACCCTCTCTATGAAAAACCTTCTCACTACTTTTTTTGGAATCGTATGGCTAGGAATTACCCTCGTCTCCGCCCAAATCAATGACTCACCGGCCGGAGCGTATCAATGGAAAAAAGGCAAAACCGAGTTTCAGGATGGATATGTTGTGTTGAAATCAGGAAAAAAAATGGAGGGTAAGATCTCTTTGAAAGGAAGTGCGGAAAACATAACCGAAATAGCATACGAAGGTGGCGGCAAGTCTCTTGACTTTCCGGTTGGTTCGCTCAAATCGTTTGGACTTAGCAATGTTGATCCGAATGCCAGCAGTACTGTATCGGGAGCTCCCATCAATGAAAGTCCTGAAAGTATGTATCAATGGAGATCAATGGGTATTGTGATGGGCAAAGAAATTCATTCTACTACTCCGCGCCCTGGGTATGTTGTATTGAAAAACGGAACACGATATGATGGAGAATTGAAACTGAGAAAGAAAGCAGGAGTATTGGAGGACTTCGAAATTAAAACAGCCACTGGAAAAGAAAAGGCTGATTTTGCCGATGTTGCGCGATATGGCTATACCATTAGTGAAGAAGAAGTAAAACAAATTAACCTTGCCAAAGAAATTAAAAAATCGTTTCCCGGATCGATTCAATCAGGCCAGGGAAATAGTATTGGAGAAATTACTTTACAACGAATTCAAGGCAAGCCGTACTTCGAACGAATTATCTTCAAAGATAATGGAGGACAACTTGCTGATCATACTACCAAAACGATTACGGGTTTCATCGTGAACAATAAGGGTACAGAAGAAAAATACATTGCTGTAGGGAATGTATTTGTTGAAGAGCGATTCAATGGCAAAACATTTCAAGTGTATCTGAACCCTGAACCTACCTCGATCAATAAATTTGCAACCAGTCTGGTGAAGAACGCTATCGGAATTGGAACAACGGCAACAGCTTCTGCCATTGCTGCGAACGATCAGAAAAAAAATAATTACACTTCTAATCTGGACAGCGTGATTCGGGTTTCTTCTACTGATGATTTAATAGCACTTCGCGATGAAATCTCAAAACTCGCAGGTTATGAGAATGTAAATCAGGCATTGGAGAAATCGGATAATGAAAGCCTGAAAGCTAACCTTTCTGCACTTGAGCTGGCCATACAAGGACGCGAAGCTGCCAACACACCAGGAGGCATATTAAACAAGGAATGGATTATTTTGAACAAAATATCAAACGAAAAAACGATTGTTTACAAAGCAGAATACAAAGATCAGATTGAAGTACTGTTGATGGGCTGCGATAAATACCTTGAGCTCAGTAAAGGACCGCAAAACGATTTCCGTAAGTGGGACAACCTTGAACAAACCATACTATTTCTGGACGGTTGCTATTAAGCAACAGCTTATGCTTATCGGAAACAGCTTTCCTGTAGGCATAAAAGCGTTCTGTTAAAACCAGTTTTGAATTGAAGATACCAATCGGTATCTTTGATCATGCGCAATCCGGAGCTCACCAAAGAAAAGATATTAAAGAAATCAGGGCTCCTGTTTAATACACAAGGGTATAAGGCTACCTCTATTAGTCACATTACCACGGCCACCGGTTTTACCAAAGGCGCTATCTACAAGCATTTTAAGAATAAAGGAGAGTTAGAAAAGGAAACACTTTTTCACCTTTCATCTCAACTCTTTGAAAATCTTCGCATCCGAATAAAAGAAAAGAAAACGGCCAGTGAAAAACTGCGCACCATCTTTCACTATTTCGAATCCTACATATCCAATCCCCCATTAAAAGGTGGATGCCCGCTGATGAATGCTGCCATTGAAGCTGATGATGGCAATCCTGTTTTGCGAAAGGGCGCAGTAAAAATATTAAACATGCTGCGCGATGCAATCATCACTCTTCTGGAGAATGGGATTAAATACAAGCAGATCAAGTCGGGCATTGATACAGAATATTACGCTACACTCATCATCGCTTTGCTGGAAGGTGCTATCATGATGAGTAAGCTGAGAGGTAATGACGAAGACATCAAGCGCGTGATCACTCATTTGGATACTCAACTGAAAGAAATAGAATTGTAATTTTTTTTATACCAGTAGATACCAATTGGTATCTACACAAAAAGAAAAACCATGACAAAACAAATCCTCTCTAAACTGATCGGCTGGTATTTAAATATACTGGCGTACGTCTTTCCGAAAATAGCGGCTCGCAAGGGCTTTCAATTATTTTGCCACCCCTTTCGCACGCCACTCAAAAACTATCAACATCAATTTTTGAATTCTGCCGACTTGTTTTCATTTGACCACGATGGCATCAGAATTCAAGGTTATCGTTGGGGAAATGGTGAGAAGAAAATTCTTTTTCTGCACGGGTGGCAGAGTCATACCTTTCGTTGGAAAGCACATATAGAGGCGTTGTCAACGGAAGAATATTCAATTTACGCGATTGATGCTCCGGGCCACGGACTTTCGGGTGGACAATATCTTTCTGTTCCCTATTACAGTGCGGTGATTCAACAACTAGTAGGAAGCATTGGAAATGTCCATGCTATTGTTGCCCATTCAGTCGGAAGCTTTGCTTCGCTTCATGCATTTCATCAAAATCCGGATTTACCTATACATAAATTAGTACTGCTCGCTCCTCCCGGTGAAGCAAGTGATTTTATTGAATTCTATCAGCAAAGTCTGAAGTTATCATCGAGAACAATAGACCTTGTTCTTGGTCAGTTTGAAAAAGAATTTAAAAATCCGATTACCTATTACTCGACTCAGAAGTTTGCGGCAGATGTTCCGGTTCAAGGACTTATAATACACGATGAAGAAGATTTAGAAACTCCCTATCACTATGCTGTGAAGATAAATGAACAATGGAAAACCTCAACCCTCATCACAACAAAGGGACTTGGTCATAATCTAAAATCCAAAGAAGTGCTGAAGACGATTGTTGATTTTATCTCGACTCCGATACATCAACCCATTATGATGGTGAAGAAAGATCTGGTTCTAAAATAAAATCAGAAACGTTATTTCGGTTGAGGAAATTTGTTTCTGAAATCAAAAACAAGAGGTGATGCTCCATTCTTTTGGAGGTAGTCTAATTTTTCAACAGCTTCTTCAACCGTGGGAAATTGTCCTTGGGGGATCCACCACATGGCGGTGTGCACTTTTCCATACGTATGAAACCATTCGCGTCTGCGCTTTAGAAAATCGGTATGAAATGTTTTGTAAACATAATGTTCCAGCGATTCGATGCTTTCCCAAACGGACATGTTAATGATAACTTGCTCATCGTTGTACGGATTGAGATTGGTGGCATTATTACTTTCATCTTTTAATCGCCATATAAAACCATCGCTGCTTTCGGCTAACGTATTAACACGATCCAAATTATCAACGAACTCTTTCATAATAGGATCGTTAATGTTAACACCTTTCATTCGCGCAACGTTTATTTCAGCGAGTTGAAATACATTTTCCTTATCTTTCATTTCAATTTATTTTTCCACGAAAATAGAATGCCTATGAAAACCAGTCAAGAAGTAACAAAAAGGTTACTGGTTAAAAGATCCGGAAATACTGATTTGATTTACCAATGCTCCGTCATTGCTGCAATCAAAGCCTTTGGCACAAAGTGGAAACCCTGCATACTTTGTTACCTGACAGAAAAGCCGATGCGTTACAATGAACTCTATAGGATCATTCCGAACATCAGCCGAAAAATATTATCAGAACATTTGGATGAACTTGAAGCGGATGAAATCATTATTCGAACTCAGTATGATGATAAACTGCAAAAAGTTGAATACAGTTTATCCGAAAAAGGAAAATCGCTGCTTCCACTATTACAGCAATTGCAAAATTGGGGGATGGAAAATATTAAAGGAGTATTAACCATTCAGGAAATGCTTTCGGTAACGTTGTATCAACCATCAGACAAGACTCAGGAGAAAGTTAATTGATTGCTTAAAGTCTGATAGCTGCGAATGTAATTTCCCCGCAGATGACGCAGATGAAAAGACACGCTGATTTCGCTGATTAAATTTCAGAATCATCTAAGTCTCTGCTCTGAATATATTGCCACGAATGCACGAATTGAAATGCACACTGATCAGCACGATCTTCGGGGATTCAATCTGCGAAATCTGCGGGAAAGAAATTTTCTCACTCGTTCCTAAGTGACTCAACCGGATTAGCAATTGCATCCTTAATACATTCAGTTCTCATGCTGTAGTAAGAGTCTGTGCAAAAAGAACATTCAAGAAAATTCAAATACAACAGATTTTCTTAAATTGCTTATCTCAATGGATAGCCTCATGGAACAAAAGATATTCGAATCACCTTCTGCAGTAGTGTACTACGTTGCAGATAAAACACTGGGCAAAATTGTGTGGCGGGGAACCCTCACTCCCGAAGAATACAAAAAACCGTTTCTCGCCTTAATTGATCTGGCAAAGAAGGGAACATCAGTAACACGGTTTATGTCAGACATACGCAACCAGGGCGTTGTGTCACCGGAGAGTCGCAAGTGGTTTGAAAAAGAAATGGTGCCGGCTGCTATGGCCAATGGTCTTCAACGGGCTGCCGTTATTTCCGGAAGCAATGCTTTTAAAATGTATTACATTAATCTTATCCTGAGTTCGGTTAATAAGTTTAACCTGCCCTTCAAGATTTTTAATGACGAGGAGAAGGCGATTGATTTTCTTATGAAGGAGAGTTAGTTCGTAATTGGTAATCAGTAGTTGGTGATCGGTATTCGGTTATCTACGAATTTAAAGTGGGTATGCGCTTATCGGTTATAGGGGGATTCATTAATCCAATGGAATCCTCTGTTTAATAAAAGGAAATCATTTTTTCTCATCGTGACAAAAACGGAGTCGCCATAGGCTTTACCTTTCAGTTTATACAGGTTGCCTTCATGCTCATACTTAAACTGATATATCTTGCTTGAATCCATGTACAGGAAATCCATCGTGCGCTTCAAGGTATCGGCTGAAAACAAATAATGAAGTTTGGCGTTGTCCATATATTCAAGGGATGCGTATCCTGCCTGGTTCACAATCACTTTATTCAGGCACTTTGTGCTATTCCTTAACGGTGGAATCGTGTCGTGATTGACAACATGTAAATCAACATTGTATATTCCATATAACAAGGGTTTGGGCGCAGTATCGCCCCATTGCTTCTGAATCGAAGTCACATTGATAAACTGAAATCCCAACGCCAGAACGATCAGAACAATTTTCACAACGCTAAGTGCAGTATTCCATTTTCGGTCTTTAAAAATCATTTCGTTGGCTTCAGGAGCAGTGGGTTTGTTCAGTATCAGAAAATTCAGAAGCCGTATTCCATCAGGCGCCAATAGAAATAGAGTCAGAAAAAGCAAGTGAATGGAAAGCAATTTTACCGGAACATCATATGTAAAATTCAACATAACAATGTTGCTCATTACACCAATCGTGATGAGTGCGCCTAACATTTTGGTTCGCCTAAAGAACATCAGGAAACCGCCCAACGCTTCACAAAATCCGGTGAAAAAATTATAGGCTGTTGAAAATCCCATAAACTTCCAGAGTAAACCCATGGGTGATGAATTGCCATAGGTCTGGGTCAAGTGTTCCAGAAACGGAAAGGGAAACTGTGTTTTGAAAATTTTGACAAATCCATAGCCAATCAGAACCATCGCCAGATAATATCGAACAACCACTGTCAACCAAAAGAAGAGCTTTTGGTAGTTCGATCTTTTCCAATCCAGTATCGACCAGATCACCATACCGATTGTGGAAAGTAACGCAATAACCAATACCTGAACATAATTCCATGTTGTATCCCCACTGCCGTTGGGTAATACCGTTATGCTTTCACTTAAATTGAGCACATGCTTGCCGGTCCATTCGATTAAGGGTGTCCATAACATATACGAGGGGTACACACCCACGCCAAACGGAAACATGTAAAGAATGAAGTAGATAAAAAGAAAACGAAAAATAATTTTCGTTCCAATGTTCCAGTGTTCTGTTAACGTATTCTCCATTTAAAAAAGGTTTTGTTACGCAGTAAATGGTTAATCCTACTTTGTTATCTCAATGATATTAGATTAAAAGAACAAGTCCATTACCTTCTGTTAAATCCTCTGTGTTTCTCTGTGAAAACCTCTGTGGCTTCTCTGTAGTAAAATTGAATCCAGCACCACAGAGAAGCCACAGAGAAAATACACACAGAGTGTCACAAAGTTTCAAATATTAGCTCTTAACTATTCCTAATTAAAACCTTAACTCACTCAACTTTATTGTTCGACTTATTCTCTCTTTGCCGGAAACATCATGAATCTGCATAGTAATTTCAGGATCGGATAAACTCCAATCGATCTTTAGAAGTCCAAAATGGTTTTCCATTACTGCACCATCAATGCGATTATCATTTGGCGCTGCAAAATCCCAGGTAGAAGTAATACCACTGGCGGTTACGTCATACAACGGATAGAGACCAGGCTCCACTAACTTTGAGATTTCCGCATAGTGCACATCACCCGAAACAAAAAGAACACCTTCTGCTTTTGTTTTCTTAATGAGCTCTAACATCCGTTTTTGCTCATGAGGGAAATTAGCCCACGCTTCATAACCATTGTGTGTAATGCTAAACTGTGTGCTCGATGCCATGATCCGCAAATCAGCTGGTACTTTTAATTGCTCTTCCATCCAACGCCATTGTTCCTCTCCCATCATCGTAGAGTCGGCAGTGGTATACGGAGAATAATCCATTGCATAATTGAAACGTGCATCGTCTTTGCGATTTCCGTTGTACGGAAGAAGTTTATCGCGGAAGGTTCGAAGATCAGGAAAAATGATTTGAATTTTCTTTCCTGCCTTGTCCAGATATACTGTATGATAAATTCCTTCATGCTGACGAATTGTGGAGTCGCCTTGATCACCAAAAAAGTTCAGAAAAATTTCTTTCGACTCTTCCTTAAACGGATAATGTCTGCCGGAATCATTCCACCCAAAATCATGATCGTCCCAAATGGCATATATCTTAGTTGCTGCTTTTAGTTTCTGAAATTCAGGTTTCGCACCTAGCATATCATAATCCATCTTTAGTGTATCCATGCTATAGGTATCAGCATAAATGTTATCCCCGAGAAACAGAAAAACATCGGGCTTCTTTTCTGCCACACGTTCCAGCACTGGCTGTGGATTTCGCTGATCGCCACACGAGCCAAAAGCTATGGTCGTTATTGAAGAAGTGGAATTATCTGAATTGTTTTCTTTCTTTTTAGAGCACGCCTGAAAAAGCAATGCAGCAGTTGCGATGATCAGTAATTTTTTCATTGGATTGTCTGGTTAAGAATATCAGCTAATATCGGTCGTTACAGTTTCAAATTTTGATATAGGCTGTTAAACGAAAGTTAAGATTAAAATTTTATTTCATTTTTCCCACCACTGAGTGATAAAGTTCTATCTTGAAATTTGAACCTCAACAACTTTGATGATATCGCCTCATCCCGAATCAAAAATAACAACCTGGTTAAGACAAGCCAATGGGTTTTGGTTTACGCTTTATGCTACGGTAGCCGCGTTCTGTTTATATACCTGCGTTTTCTCATTTCGCAAAACATTTGCCGTAGCAACATTTGACGGTCTATTTTTCCTAGGCAAAAGTTATAAAGTCTGGTTGGTTATTGCTCAAGTGATTGGATACGGGCTCTCAAAATTTATCGGCATTAAATTCATTGCAGAACTTAAAGCACACTCAAGAGCAACTGGAATTTTATTGATGGTGAGTATTGCTGGATTTTCGTGGTTGCTGTTTGCCATCACACCAGCACCATACAACATTATCTTTCTTTTCACCAATGGTCTTCCGCTCGGCATGGTGTGGGGCATGGTATTCGGTTACTTAGAAGGCAGAAGAATGACCGAAGTATTAGGTGCCGGACTTTCCGTAAGTTTTATTTTCTCTGCAGGCCTCGGTAAATCCGTTGGTGGTTTCATTATGCGCGATTGGGGAACATCCGAATACTGGATGCCGTTTGTTGCCTGTTGTTTATTTGCTATCCCCTTACTTTTCTTTTTATGGTTATTGAACAAACTCCCTCCTCCATCTGCACTTGATATACAACTACGCACCAAACGCGAACCGATGAATGCTGCAGAACGTAAAAGATTTGTACTGATGTTCTGGCCGGGTATACTATTATTTGTTCTTACCTATGTATTGCTCACTACATTTCGCGAGTTCCGCGATAACTTCTCTGCTGAAGTTTGGAAAACATTGGGATACGGAAACTCACCTGAAATATTCACAGCAACAGAAGTGCCGGTAACCATAACGGTATTAATTGTGATGAGCAGCTTGATGCTGATTAAAAACAACAAACTTGCGCTGATGGTCAATCACATCATCATTGCATTCGGAATGATTCTCATTGGTGTCAGCACTTTCCTTTTTGAAAGTCAATTGATCAATGCACCCGTGTGGATGATTTTAATTGGCCTCGGACTTTATCTCGGTTATGTTCCGTTCAATAGTATTTTCTTCGACCGATTAATTGCTGCGTTTCAATATGTAGGCACAGTCGGTTTCATTATGTACATCGCAGATTCTTTTGGATATCTTGGCAGTGTAAGTGCGTTATTGTTTAAAGAGTTTGGTCATGCTCAGATTAGTTGGTTGAACTTTTTCATTTCAACAGGTTATCTTGTTTCTGTTGCCGGTACATTGCTGATTATCGGATCGATGATTTATTTTCATTTGCGCCACAAGCAATGGCAATCCAATCGCTATACTTAGTCATAACCATACACTATAGACTTGAGTCTTTATTAACTCAACGGATGATCATGCATTTCTTGTGAAGCCATTCAAATCCGCTAATGCTTCATTCAAGCGCTTCACAAAATTCTCTTCAATTTTCCGCAACTAGTTGCGGTCGGTAAGATTTTCCCAGTGAAGAGGTTCTACGTCCTGGAATTTCAGTCTGGCAACCTAAATTATCTTGCCTTAATCAAGAATTATGAACTCTGAAAATGTTTCTAACAATTCAGTTCAGATTAAGGCCGAGATTTATTAAATTAATGGTATCCCCCGAAGTGAACTTTTAATCAAACTCTAAACTCAGATTTATGAAAACGATTAAAACAATTCTTTTTATTTTCTTAAGCTGTGTCACGTTAACCTTGCAGGCTCAAAAAATCGGATTAGTGCTGGATAGTTATGTTTCAGATCGATGGTATCTGGATAAAAAACTAATAGCTGAAAAAATTAAATCGCTGGGCGGTGAATGTATTGTGGAAGTCGCGAACGGTGATGCCGCAGAACAAGTCAATATTAGTAGAAAACTAATTAAGCAAGGTGTTAAAGTATTAATCGTGGTGGCGGTTGACGCAGTAAAGTCTGCTGAAATAGTAGCCATCGCAAAGGAAGCGCATGTGCCGGTAATTTCTTACGACCGATTGATTATGAGCAATGACATTGCTCTGTATATCTCGTATAACAATACGAAAGTGGGTGAACTACAAGCCCAGTATATGCTTGACCGATTTCCAAACGGAAAATACGTTTTACTCAACGGACCCGTTAGTGACAACAACGCAGTCCAAATCAGAAACGGTCACTTAAAAGTACTACAACCTTCTATTAGCAATGGCAAAATTAAACTTTTAGCCGATTTCATTCTTAGTGAGTGGGGCGAAATTGAAGCACTCATGAAAATGGATGAGTTCTTTTCCTCCTCCGAAGAAAAACCAGAGGTAGTAATTGCTGCCAATGATGCCCTGGCCGATGGCACTATTCAGGCTTTACCACCAGACCTGGATCGAAAAATTGCGATGACCGGACAAGATGCTGATTTAAGTGCAGTTCGGTACATTATTTCGGGAAAGCAAACCATGACGATTTATAAACCCATTAAACCACTTGCCTATATGGCTGCGGAGTTGGCTTTAAAACTTGCAAAAGGAGGAGATGCTGGTGGTAAGACGAAATTTCAAAGTGGCGGCATTTCAGTTGATGCCATATTCCTCGATCCCATTGTTGTTAATAAAGCAAATTACAATGAGACAGTAGTAAAGGATGGTCACGTCAAAGCATCAGAATTAATTTTGCGTCAGAATTAATCTACACCATCTTTAATAAGAATGAAAATAGCCACCGCTTAATCAGTGGCTATTTTTTTCGACCTCACATAGGAGTATGTGATAATTCGAGCCTGCTGAATACGTAACGTAGATCTTATTTTTTAGATTGATGAACAGAAGATGTATTGCTCCAGAGGAGCAACCTGCTTGTAGCAACGTCATTAATCTATTTTACCTGGCTCCAGCGGAGCCACCTTTTCTTTTAGCAAGCATAAATGACATTCAGGAGAATCGTTTGATTGTCTATACTATTGAAGAATATTAATCGAAATAACAGGTGGCTCCGCTGGAGCCAGTTCTTCAATTCCGTTATATCTTCTACAAACAGGTTGCTCCTCTGGAGCATAATGCATCGCAAATGGCTTAATCAAACTTATTCAGCAGGCCCAAGCTACCTATTAAGTTGATAATCGATAAAATAAAAGCGGTCTCCCTTCTTTCAAAAGTAGACCGCTTTATTTATTTCTAATGAGTCTTTATTAACTCAACTGATAATTATGCATTTCTTCCGATGCAGTTCAAATCCGTGAATCCTTCTTCCAAACGTTTCACAAAATTCTCTTCGCCTTTACGCATCCAGTTACGGTTGTCATAGAATTTTTTATTCGGCTTATCTTTTCCTTCTGGATTACCCAGCTGTGATTGCAAGAACGCTTCATTCTTTTTGTAGAATCCAAGAACACCTTCCCAGAATGCCCATTGCATATCCGTATCAATATTCATTTTGATAACACCATAGTTTAGTGTTTCAGTAATTTGTGCTTTTGCCGAACCACTTCCTCCATGGAACACAAAATACACAGGCTTCTTATCACCACCCAAACCAAGTTTATCCGCAATGTACGTCTGACTGTTTCTTAAAATCTCAGGACGCAACTCTACGTTACCGGGACTGTACACACCGTGAACATTACCGAAAGATGCCGCCACTGTGAACAATGAACCCACTTTACTCAGAGCCTGGAAAGATTGATAAACATCATCCGGCTGTGTATATAACTTTTCGTTTTCTACTCCTGAATTATCAACACCGTCTTCTTCACCACCCGTAATACCCAATTCAATTTCAAGGCTCATACCCAACTTGGAAATGCGCTTAAAGTATTCAACTGATATTTCGATATTTTCGTGCAAAGGTTCTTCGCTGAGATCAAGCATGTGCGAGCTAAAAAGTGGCACACCATTCTTTGCTTTATATTCCTCACCTGCAGTTACTAATCCATCAATCCATGGCAACCATTTTTTTGCAGCATGGTCGGTATGCAACACTACGGGCACTCCATAATGTTTGGCAACTGTGTGAACATGCAAAGCACCACTGATGGCACCCGAGATATTGGCCTGAAGGTTTTCATTCGGCATGCCTTTACCGGCATAAAACTGAGCTCCCCCGTTACTGAATTGAATAATAACAGGAGAATTTACTTTGCGTGCTGTTTCCAACACGGCATTAATGGAACTTGTACCTGAAACATTTACGGCAGGCAACGCGAATTTATTTTCTTTCGCATCGTCATAGAGGTTCTTTAATTCCTCGCCAAATAATACTCCGGCTCTGTATTTCGTCATGATGGTAAATTTAATTCGGGTGCAATAATAACATTCTTAGTTCTAAAGACCGCGCCCAATTTTCTATTAGTTTAATAGAGTTGGCCAATCTTTTCTTTGTTCGAATGGGCAATTTAAAGGTAAAACTTCATTTCAAGACTATTCACACGTTTGAAGAAGATGCCTAAAGGTAAATCAAACTATTGTTCAATTTAAACACTCTATAAGAAGATTGGGAAATAAAAAAGGTAGCCACTCGTTGTAGCTACCTGATTATGTTGTGAGCCTGCAGGGATTCAAACCCCGAGTCTTCTGATCCGTAGTCAGATGCTTTATTCAATTAAGCTACAGGCCCAAAAAGGTAAAGAATGATGTATTCCTTGTGTTTTGGACTGCAAATGTAAAGAATAAATTTAGTCGGCAAAACACTTAGGTTTTGCCCTGACAACAAAAAGGGTAATTTTGGGACTTTATTAAATAATCGATTGAACCTCAGCGCATGATCAGGAAAATAAGTTTACTCATAGTATTAATCGGATTACTCTCCCCTGCTTTCAGTCAGGAAAAAACCACAAAGAAAACATCAGCCCGACCTGATATCCCTGGAACTTTCGTAATTGAGTTTGGATTCAATCAGGCTATTAAGCCAGCCAAAAATTTTGACCTTAACTTTTTTGGATCAACTGCATTCAATCTCTATTATCAATATGAATTCAGGATTGCAAAGTCGCACTTCAGTGTAGTGCCCGGTATTGGCTTTAGCTTCGAACGATACAAATTCCAAAATGGGTATGTCCTTACAAATTATCCAGGCACTGATTCAGTGAAGATGGTCACCCGAACATTGGGTGGAATAGCGGGTGGATTTACCTCATTAAAAAAATCGAAGCTTATCACAAACTATTTCGAAGTACCAGTTGAAATCCGGTATAACCTAAATCCGGAAGATCCTGCACGAAGCTTTAAAGTTTCTTTCGGGGGAAGAATTGGATACATGTTTGACTCATATACTAAAGTGAAATACCATGAAGATGGTGAGAACAAGAAATTGAAAGACAAGCAGAATTTTAATCTTTCACAATTGCGCTATGGGCTAACCGGAAGAATTGGTTTTGGAAGCTTCAGTATTTTCGGATATTACAATCTCAATCCATTGTTTGAGAAAAACAAGGGACCCGTAACGAATGGCGTGAGAACCGATTTCAATACCTATACGGTTGGACTTTCTCTTGCTAGTTTCTGATAGAACGATAGTTTAGACCAAAAAGAGTGATCGGCAATTCGATCACTCCTGATTTAAACCAAAGTTGCTGCCATTACCTCTTCCTTCGTGATGTGATAAAATTCTTTGTGCATGTTAAACGGTGGTTCCCCGTTTAATTCTTTAACCACGTATGTTCCATCCTCCTTCATTACCCAGGAGTTTACGTTGTCTTTGAGATTGTATCGAAGATTGTTGATGGCTTGCTTTTTCAGGATGTCATCGTCTAATAAGAATAAGGATTCAATCCTTCTGTCGAAACTGCGCACCATTGCATCAGCACTACCGGTGTATACTTTTGGATTGCCAGAGTTGTGGAAATAATAAATTCTTGAATGCTCCAGGTATTCTCCAACAATAGAAATCACTTGAATATTTTCACTCAGGCCTTTTCTTCCCGGACGTAAGCAGCACATGCCGCGCACAATCAATTTAATCGGAACACCGGCCTGTGATGCAGCATAGAGTTCATCAATCAATTCTTTATCCTGAAACGAGTTTAATTTAATAACGATCCCTGAAGCCAAACCAAGCTTTGCATTTTCAGCTTCCTTCTTTACTAAATTACAAAGCTGAATCCGCATGTCGCGAGGTGATGTAATCAAGTTGCGATAGGTTGTAGGTTGTGAGTGGCCGGTAATTACATTAAAGAATTCCGATACATCGTTCGCGTAAATTTCCTTCGTTGTAAGCAGACTGATATCCACATATAAGCGAGATGTTGCCTCATTGTAGTTTCCACTGGACAGATGAACATAACGATACACCCGATCATCTTCTTCTTTGCGAACAATCAATAAAAGTTTGGTATGCGTCTTTAAACTGTTCACACCATAAATTACAAAGCAACCTGCTTTTTGTAATCGTTGGGCTTCGCGCAAATTATTCTCTTCATCAAAGCGTGCCTTCACTTCAAATAACACCGCCACGTGCTTACCATTCTCAGCCGCCTTTAACAAAGCAGCCGTTACGCGCGATTCTTTTGCAACCCGATAGATGGTAATCTTTATTGAAAGTACATGAGGATCATCAGCAGCCTTCTCCAATAATTCCAAAACAGGTTCCATGGAATTGTAAGGATGGTGAAGAAGGATATCACGTTCCTTTAAAACTTCAAACAAATCGCGCGTTCCAAGTTCAGGGAAGTTAAGTGGCTTCACCGGATCACTTGCCTGTGCTCGTTTGCTTTTAAACTCTTTGTGCCCGATTATCTGCGTTAAGCCAGAAAATTCCATTAAACTTCCGTCTGGAACTCTGAAAATATTATAATCGTCCAGATCCCATTGAATTTTCAACAAGCGCATCATCCAAGGGTCTGCATGCTCTTCTACTTCCAAACGAACTACGCGACCTGATCTCCGTGTTTTGATTTTTCGCTTAAGATCTTCTAAAAAATTAGACTCTATGTCTTCACTTTCTTCCAACGTAAAATCCCCATTGCGATTGATGCGGAATAAGTTGGCGCTGGTTATTTCTACATTTCTAAAAAGCGTATAAATATTATTCCGAATAATTTCCTCGATAGGAACAAAGTGTATCACATCCCCTTCTGTCGCCTGATAGAAACGAGGTAAATTTTGTGGAATCTGAACAAACGAAACTTTTTGCTGGCTCTGCCCTTCAATTGGATTTTTGGTTACCACACCGAAAAGCAATCTGTTATACATCAGAATGGGGAAGGTGTGATAGTTATCAAACACCATTGGAGTAAGCATCGGGAAGATGGTATTGTTAAAATAGGCATCCACCTTCTGTGTGTTCTCTACCGAAAGAAGTTTATAATCGGAAATAACAAAGCCGTTCTTCTCGAACAACGGCTTTAGTTTGTTAACGTAGCAGTCGTTTTGATCTTTGTAGAATTTTTGCGTTTCTGTTAATAGCAATTTGCGAAAAGGTTCTTCCCGCAATCCGCTATAGTCGAAACGTTCTTTTCCGTAATCAAGGTAATTGTATAAGCTGCCCAATCGAATTGTACAGAACTCATCCAGGTTGGAAGCAGTGATGGAGAAAAACTTCAGTCGATCAAAAATATTGCGCTCAATATGCTGAGCCTGATCGAGCACGCGGTAATTAAATCGTAACCAGCTTAAATCACGGCTAATATAATTACTCTGTTCAACCTGCTGGTTGATTTTCTCCGTTGTCATTATCAACTCTTCCATACGAGGGCTCAACAAAAATTAAACATCAATGCGCGCGTACTTCGCATTCTTCTCAATAAAATCTCTGCGAGGCGCTACCTCATCACCCATCAACATGGAAAACAAGTGATCAGCTTCTGCAGCGGATTCAATATTCACTTGCTTAAGTGAACGCTTGGTTGGATCCATTGTAGTCGTCCACAATTGTTCCGGGTTCATTTCACCAAGACCTTTGTATCGTTGAATACCTACTGACTCTTCTTTACCCTGACCCAATTCCTTTACATACGCTGCGCGTTCTTCTTCTGTCCAGCAATAACGTTCTTCTCTTCCCTTCTTCACTAAGTATAATGGTGGCAAGGCGATGTATACGTATCCACTTTCAATCAAGTCTTTCATATAGCGAAAGAAGAATGTAAGGATAAGCGTACGAATGTGACTTCCATCAATATCCGCATCCGTCATGATAATGACTTTGTGATAGCGAAGTTTATTCATGTTCAATGCCTTCTCGTCCTCTGGTGTTCCAAAGGTTACGCCCAAAGCGGTAATCATGTTCTTGATTTCTTCGTTGTCGTAAATTCTATGCTCTTGGGCTTTCTCTACGTTTAGGATTTTACCACGCAATGGAAGGATGGCCTGAAAATTCCGATCTCTACCTTGCTTCGCTGATCCCCCCGCTGAATCACCTTCTACTAAATACAATTCACAAATGCTTGGGTCAGCACTGGAACAGTCAGCCAGTTTGCCCGGAAGTCCTGTGCCTGATAAAACGTTTTTACGTTGCACCATTTCGCGAGCCTTGCGGGCTGCAATACGGGCTTGTGCAGCAAGAATAACTTTGCTTACGATCAGTTTTGCTTCGCGTGGATTTTCTTCCAAAAAGTTTTGAAGCATTTCACCCACACTTTGATCCACCACACCCATTGCTTCAGAGTTACCAAGCTTGGTTTTGGTTTGCCCTTCAAACTGAGGTTCGGCTACCTTTATCGAAATGACAGCTGTTAATCCTTCGCGGAAGTCATCACCACTGATTTCTACTTTTGCTTTTTCAAGCAAACCCGATTTATCGGCATAACTCTTAAGTGTTCGTGTAAGCGCTCTACGGAAACCAGCTACGTGTGTTCCTCCTTCATGGGTGTTGATATTGTTTACATACGAAACCAGATTTTCTGTATACGATGTATTGTATCCCATCGCTACCTGAACCGGAATTTCACTTTTTGTATTTTCAATATAAATAACAGCAGGTATTAATTTCTCACGGGTTGAATCTAAGTATTCCACAAACTCACGAAGACCACCTTCAGAATAAAACACAGATGACTTAGGTTTGCCATCTTCATCCTTGTCGCGCAAGTCTTGTAAGTTAATCGTGATGCGTGGATTTAAGAAGGATAATTCGCGCAAGCGATTGGATATGGTTTCATAATTGTATTCGGTAGATAATGTGAATATTTCTGTATCGGGCTTGAAGCGAACCGTTGTTCCACTTTTGTCTGAATCGCCAATAACGCGAACCGGGTATTTAGGACCGCCACGCTCATATTCCTGCTCGAAGATTTTTCCTTCACGGTAAACCGTTACGTGCAGCATTTCAGATAGGGCATTAACACACGAAACACCCACACCATGAAGTCCACCGGAAACTTTATAGGTATTCTTATCAAACTTACCACCGGCATGAAGTACCGTCATTACCACTTCAAGGGCCGAACGTTTTTCTTTCTCATGCATTCCGGTTGGTATACCCCGGCCATTATCTTCAACGGTTACTGAGTTATCCTCATTAACGGTTACATGAATCGTATCGCAATAGCCCCCCAATGCCTCATCGATAGAGTTATCGACAACTTCCCAAACCAAGTGATGGAGTCCTTTAACACCGATATCGCCAATGTACATGGCAGGTCTTTTTCTAACGGCTTCCAGGCCTTCTAAAACCTGGATATTATTGGCTGAATAATTAGCTTCGTTCCTCGACTTCTCTTCGCTCATAATGGTTATTTATAACCTTCAAAAGTAATGTTTTTATAGGGGTTTATAAGCATGTAATTGCTGCTAATTCTAAAAGAAATTTAATCTTTTTTTAGTCCCTAAGAAGCTTCATAAAACCATTAAATAAACGTCCATTTTTGCTTCAAAATATACCAGTATAAACAGGGATTTTCTGATCATTTTAATGCTCTGCTCTTTTGGCTTTCGCATTATTCAAATGAAGGATTCAATGCTTGAATCTCAAAGAGATTCAGGAGATATGCATCCATCCAAGCTGATTCCTTATGAGTTTAGAAAATCTAATGAATAGAAGGCACAAGGTATGCACACACTGGGTTTACCTAAGAAGAACCTTCGTCAACTCAAATGCCTAACTAACTTTTCAGATTGATAAATTCGCCAGACTCGAAAGGTTTTTAGAAAGCTTTATCTGCCTCTTCTCTAGTTCTGTATTATTGATGTCATATCGCAGGGTGTTATTATCCAAAACCACAAAACTGAAGCCTGCTCCTTTTTTAAACAAACCCTCTCGTTCTCCGATTATCATTACCGGTTTCCCCTCTGTTGCTTCTAAAATCTTATCAATCATTCCGCTTTTACCATCGGCTACATAGAGAATGTTGGGTTGCCCAATGTCCGTAATGCTTTCTACTTGCTTTACTTTTATAGTATGACCATTAACGTTTTTCCCATTTTGCTTTAATAACTCATCATACACTTTTGACTTTCCCAGAACGGTTATCTCCATATCACCAGTAGTATTCGGCCATGAGGAATAACGGGCAATGTTTACCACAAAGAGAGCATACACCTGGTAGTTTGTAGTCTGAGCTTTCACTGAAACCGACAGTATCCAGATCAATACAATTAAAATTATTTTCATCTGATTCATAAAGCTCATTTCTTAAAGTTGATCTGGTAAGAAAGTTTAACAACGTACTCGCGGCTTCTGCCCGGTATAGGAGCATAAGCTCCTTCGCCACCGTTATAAGCCTGTGCAATATCCGGACGTTCATTAAATAAATCGTATACACCAGCCCCGAGAGTCAATCCCGGAAGGAGATCGTTGTAATTGAAGAATACATTACAAAGGACATATGGATCAAGCTCTGTTGAAACCGGGTTATCATTCACATCTATTTCCGTATAGGCATAACGCTTCCCTCCAAAAATGAAGGTTGGGTTTACGCTAAACTTCGGTGTGAGGTAAAAATTTGCATTAAGTGTTACCTTATGAGCCAACATTCCAGAGTATTGTTTATTAGTCTGGGACACTACATAATTCTCGACACTATTATCTTTTATGGCCTGACTATACGAATACGTTAGCTGACCATACCATTTCTTCTTTCGAATGCTATAGAGAACCTCAATTCCCTGACTTCCTGATTTAGATGAACTCTCATACCACTCTTTGAAAGTGTCACCTTCACCTTTTGAACCATAGATAATGACATCCTTTGTAGAAATATGAAAAGCATTTACGGCCAGCAGCATTTCAGGCGTGAATTGATAACCTAATTCAAACTCAAATACATTTGATTTTTCTGGTTTTGCACCGGTTGTATCCAACTGAATATTTTGTAAGGAAGGTGAACGGAATGATTTACTATACAGAATTTTAAAATGTAAATTTTCAATTTTCTTCGTTAGTGCTAAACGCGGCACGAACGCTCCGTTGTATCTATTGTTCTTCTCAAAACGAAAACCAATAGTAGCATTGGCGAGACGATGCTTAAATAATGCTTGTGTATAGAAAGCAAAATTATTTAACGTTAACATAGTCTCATCTGTCAGTCGGTCCGTGCTTTGATCTTTAAAATAAAGTGCTCCTACATTAATATTAATCTTTCTGTTGACATCAATTTCTCCATCCAACTGACCTAACGTGCGCACTGCTTTAACATCAAAATCCTGACCTGGTGTGTCAGGATAGTCGTAGCGCCATGGCACTTGTTGCATATATTGCAGACGCGGTGTGAGTTTAAATTTTTGAGATAATTTTAACTTGTATTGAACGTCCAGGTAATAATTCTCAAATGAAACGTTCGATGATGGATCAGACGTTTCAAACTTATCATACATCGTTCGGATGGAAAGTCCTTTGTATCGAAGTCCAGCATTGATATTCATCGGATCAGAGCGTGTCGTCTTAGATAAGTCCTGTACATCCGAAGCCTGAAAAAGATCCTGATACTTTTGATCACTCACAATTCCCTTCCCTTTAAACAATGAAAAATCCCAGGACAGCTTTTCACCTTTAGAAGCGGCCATTATACCACCATTGGTTCGACCTATGGCATCAGCATGAAAACCTGCAGTTCCGTATACCGCTACACCGTTTAAACTTTCAGCAGCTTTTGTAATGATATTAATTACACCGTATTCAGCTGAACCGCCATAGACTGCCGAGCCAGGACCACGAATAATTTCAATACGCTCAATTGCATCGACCGGGAATCGATTGCCTATGGCAACTGATTGGTACAGCAATTCATTAAAGGGCTGCCCATCCATCATTACTAAAACCTTTCCTTCATTTGCCCAACTGCCTCTAAGGCCGATGCCCATCACAAACTGCAGATCTTGGAGCACATCAAACCCAGGCACCATCCTTAAAACATCGGTTATGTCGCGCGCACCGCTGTTTCGGATTTCCTCAGCAGTTATAATACTGATGATACTTGGCGTCTCACGCGTTGTTAGTTTTTGAGTGGATACCGCCACATTCTTATTCAGAATTTTTTGCAGATCACTTTCCTCTGTAAAGGCATTAAGGTTAAGAAGTGAATCAAGATCCTGAGCATTGATCGCGAAACATGAAAGGAGAAACAGAAGTGTACAAGCATACTTCTTATATATAGAATAATGGTTAGAAGGATTTGAAATCATTGAGTGGAGATTAAAAAGCAAAAGATTTATTCAAAAAAATACGCACTTAAAAGATTAAAAAAGTAAAACTGATCTGCAAAATCAACTCTAAAGTAGGACTAATTTTTTATTTCAAGTAGGGATTCAAAAAATTCGTCAGGACACCTTAGGTAAAAAAGTACAGCTAACTCTTCTTTGTTTTCTTCTTTTTGACTGGCTGGTCTTCTTCGCTGACCAACTGTAATCTCGCCTTTTGTAATTCCGCTTTTTGCGCATCACTCACCACAGGATAACTCAAACTGAGTTTGCTAAATTCCTTATGGATGATAGTCGCTATAGCCAGGCGTGCATAGCCTTTATCATCTGCCGGGATAATAAACCAAGGAGCTGACTCTGTAGATGTTTTGGATATCGCTTCTTCATACGCACGCTGGTAATCATCCCAAAAACCACGCTCCTTTAAATCAGCTAAAGAGAACTTCCAGTTTTTAGATGGATCATCGATGCGTTCCAAAAATCTTTTCTTTTGCTCTTCTTTCGAAACATGAAGAAAGAACTTCAAAATAATGGTACCGTTTTGAGCTAGATTTTTTTCAAAGCGTATAATTTGCTTGTAGCGATCTTCCCAAAAGGCTTTGTCAATATTCTTTAACGACTCAATTCCGGGTATGCGCTCACCTAAAATATATTCGGGATGTACTTTGGTGACCAATACATTTTCATAGTGCGAACGGTTATGAATGGCGATTTCGCCACGAGCAGGCAACACTAAATAATGTCTCCAAAAATAATCGTGATCCAGTTCATGAGAAGTGGGAGCTTTAAAGCTAGATACTTTTACACCTAACGGATTAAAACCTGACATGATGTGCTTTACGGCTCCATCTTTACCAGCCGCATCCATTGCCTGAAAAATTATCAGCACACTATAATAATTGTGGGCGTAGAGTTCATCCTGAATCTTAGCCAGCTCTTTCCGACTTTCATTCAGCAATGATTCACTCTCTTGTTTGGAGAACTTTTTATCTGGTGAAGTGTCTACTTTAGTAAGGTCTACTTTAGTATCGGGCTTAACCCTTAACTTCTTAGTGGATAGGAGCGTGTCTTGATTTGCCATTTGACCAGGGATTGTTTTGAAAAGTTACCCTAATTTTTTGAAATGGTGAATCAATTTCGTTTGCAGAATTTCACTCCTAGAATTGTCCCGTTCGAAGCATTACCAATGTGCAAGCTTCTAATGCTTCAATACCTTGCTCTTCGGAAAGCTGTTCGAAGGTATTGTTCTCGGTTCCCGGATTAAAGATGATGCGTTTGGGCTTTAGGCTAAAGATGTAATTATACCATTCAGGTTGATGTTGTGGCCCAATGTATAGGGTCACTGTGTCAACATTTTCAATTGCCGGTTTTTCTCTGATGTTCAGGATTTTGTTTCCGAATACTTCTCCCGCTTTTATTCCAACGGGCACAATTTCATGATCATATTCCGTCAGCATTTCTGCAGCCAGGTAAGCATATCGGGCGGTATTGGGTGTTGCTCCTATTATGACGGTCTTCTTACTCATTATTTCATTTTTGTCATTACAAATTCTTTCACCACGAAGACACAAGGGCGCGAAGTCGCACTAAGGTTTTCGTCTGATCTGAATTTCAAACTCGGAAAGCCAAATAAGAGTTCAGCTATTTTTTTATCATACTAACTACAGCTTCAGCACAGCGTTCACCATCCATTGCCGCAGAAACAATTCCTCCGGCATACCCTGCACCTTCTCCACACGGAAATAACCCTTTTATCTGAGGATGCTCTAATGTTTCTTTATCACGCGGGATTTTTACGGGTGATGATGTTCGGCTTTCTACCCCTACAATCTGTGCATCGTTACTGAGATAACCCTTCATCTTACCTCCAAAGTTCCTAAACCCTTGCTGAAGTGCACGATTTATAAAGGATGGTAAGACTTCCTTCATATTAACCGAAGTTAAACCGGGTTGATAAGAAGTTTCAAGTAAAGCATTCGAAACTTTTCCTTCCACAAAATCAAGCAAACGTTGAGCAGGCGCTCGCTGAGTACCTCCGGAAACTTCACATGCTATCTTCTCGATTGACTCTTGAAAATATAATCCTGCCAACGGACCATGTTGTTTAAAGTCTTTGAAATCATTTCCTTCCACTGCCACTACAATTCCGGAGTTGGCAAACTTCGAATCTCTGCGTGAAGGACTCATACCATTAACTACAACTTCACCTGGCGCTGTAGCAGACGGAACGATAAAACCGCCAGGACACATACAGAATGAAAATACTCCACGATCTCTGCCATCAATCTGTGCTTGATGCACTAATGCATAGGAGGATGCTGGCAAATATTCTCCACGATCAACCGCACAATGGTATTGAATCTGATCAATCAAACTTTGTGAATGCTCAACACGAACACCAAGCGCAAATGATTTTGCTTCAATTAAAATATTCTTCTTACGTAAAAGATGAAAAATATCACGGGCAGAATGTCCTGTTGCAAGAATCACTGCATCAGACTTAATGGTATCACCCTGTGAAGTGACTATACCTTTCATTTGATTTCTTTCAATACGAAAATCTTCTGCCTTGGTATTGAAATGAATTTCGCCTCCGGCAGTTAGTATACTCTGACGAATTTCTTCAATCAACTTCGGTAACTTGTTCGTTCCAATGTGGGGATGGGCATCAAATAAAATTTCTTCCTTCGCTCCATGTGCGACTAAAATTTCCAGTACTCTGCGAATATCACCGCGCTTTTTCGAACGTGTATATAGTTTACCATCTGAATATGTACCTGCTCCCCCTTCACCAAAACAATAATTCGATTCCGGATTTACAATATGATCTTTGTTGATTGCAGCGAGATCACGCCTTCTTGCTTGCACATCTTTACCACGCTCAAGCACAATCGGCTTAATACCCAGTTCAATTAATCGCAGTGCGGCAAACAAACCAGCAGGTCCACTTCCTACAATTATAACAGACCGATTGCTGCTGACATTCGGCAAGTCTTTAGAATACGTAATGATTGTTTTCTTCTCTGATCTTGAAAAGATTTCACATTGTAATCGCACAATTACATTTCGGGAGCGTGCATCGATAGAACGTTTGATGGGTTGAACGATTTGATCGCCATCCATCCCCACACCTACCTTTTGATACAGAGTGGCTTCAAAATGAGCTTCGTCAAAAGCTTCTTCAGGTGTTAAAATAATTTCAAGTGTTCGCATAGGGAAGGTATTTATCCTTCAGGTATAAACTTAATCGACTGCAAAGATAGGTATTAGATGGTAGACATTTAGTATTAAACCATGAGCTAAAAGAACAGGTTTATTGTTAACGATTAACTTTTCTTAATAGGAAAACACATTCCCGAAATTCAACCCGAAATGAAACGTGGTTGAGAATTTATTTTGATTGATGTCGGCAAAATAAGTAGCGTAATCACTATCAACATTAAAACCCCTGTAGCCAATGTTTCCGGCAATAAAGGCATCAATGGTAAATCCTTTAGCATCGTTCTTCCGCATAATGCGATACCCTAACAAAACGCCCCATTCAATTCGTTGCTCCACCGCATTAACTGTAAACACTTCTGTAGAGTTTGGGAAAATGGGTTGGTTCACAAAGTGGCCCATGTTCGTAAATCGAATCTCTTGTCCAAAGTACCACATGCCTACCTTTGCCCGATTGTAAAATTTTTGTTTGATACTGATCGTATAGCCGCGCTCAAAGAGTTTGTTGGGTGCAATTTCGCTATCCGATTTAAAGAACGGATCGCGAATGCCAACAAATTCAAACTCGTGCCCGATGCGTTCTTCCAAATAAAATTCAACACCTAACGGCAATCTTCCTGCGGCTATGAAAATAGGATTCGTTGCAACGATAACACCTTGAAATTCATTCGATCTTGCATCAAAATAATTGAAACCCCTTGCTCTCTTCATGGATTTTTTTGCCGCTGTCTTATTCGCCAGACTTGTAATTTCTTTTCCAAGATTGTGATCATCATAAAACGGTTTGTAGTAACCGGAAAGTTTTCCATCGTTCTCATAAATTTCCCACGTACCGGTTTTTAAATCATCCTCTAACGGCCCCTTCGTTTGGAGATTCCCGTTCGGATAATAGCCGTGATACACTCCTTTGCCTTGATTGAATGTGCAGTCACCTTCCAATTTTCCATCTTCTCTGAAATATTCCCACTTACCTTGTTTCTTTCCGTTAACAATGTTGCCTTTTGATTTTAATTTTCCGGAAGCATAGTACTCACGATACTCACCTGAACCTTTATCATAGGTAATTTCATTTGTTGTGTTTCGCTCAACACCCACGCTCTTCCAATGTCCGTTTTTTTGCCCATCCAAATACTGACCCGATGACTGCAATACACCGTCTTCAAAAAAGTATTCCCAGTTTCCATACTCATCATCGTTTACGTAATTTCCTTTCGAAGAAACTTTGCCTGATGGAAAATAATTTGTCCAACTACCATTTTTCTTTCCGTTTGAAAATTCGCCTTCACTTTGAAGCGTTCCATCCTCTGCAAATAGTCTCCAGTGTCCAGAATTCTTTGTTCCTGATCGCGGACCTTCTGCTAACACTTTTCCGGAATGATAATATTCTGTGTACCGACCAAAGTCATCATTGTATTCGATCTCTCCTTTCTTCGTTCCATCTTCAAAATAATTTTTCCAAAGACCACTTCGCTTATTGTTAATGTAATCCCCGACTTCTTTTACCTGTCCATTTTCATAATAACTCCTCCACTCACCTTCACGCAACTTGCCGTTTATTGATCCTTCCATACTTTTCTGTCCGCTCTCATAGAAATATTCCCATAAACCATAGTTTGCATTCTGTCTGAGAATACCGCGCATCTTCAAATTTCCAGTCTCATAAAAAAACTCCCATACACCAGTCGTTTCATTATTCGTAAACTGACCTTTTGATTCAATGTTGCCGTTGAGATAATAGGATACATATCGCCCATGCAAAACATTGCGAATTGTATCTTTTACCTGATAGACTTCTTTAAGATTTTCTTTTTTCTGATCGTGATAGGTTTGTCGCGTAAAGCCCTGGCCAAGCAACTGGATGGAGGTACTTACGAAAAGTAGAGTGTATAACGTAGACTGCTTCACTAAATGTAAAGATAATCGTAAATCGTCAACAGACCACAGTCGACTGTCGACTGTGGTCTGTTGACGATTTAATTAACAAAAGCCGCTTTCCCCCAGTCTGCCTTCTCCTGCTCATTCCACAATTCAGGGAAGAACATAATTTTCTGAAAACGGGGAGGTAAATATTTTTGCCAGTTTGTGCCACCTGTAGCTTTTATATCAGCAGCGTCTTTATGTAAGTAATGTCCGGCTGATTTAAGATGAGCCAAAGGCCATAACACATTGGCAAGAGAATCGAATTCGCGAAGGCTCGAAATAACCTTCTCTGAGTTTGGGAAATTCTTGAGGTATAATTTCCGAAGATTGATGTTGCGATACTTCATGCCTGTTGCTTTAAAGGTAGGCATGTATTTTTCTTCGAATTGTTGAAGTGTTAGTGTCTTTTTTCCTGTTGCCAATTCAGTAGCTCCACTCTTCCAATACAACTTATCAATTTGCTGTTCAAGGTCGCTGTATTCTGAAAGCGCTTCACGCTCATTCATGTTCACCAGGTTAATCATATCGGTTGAGCAAATCTCGATCAATCTGTATTGAGCCGATTGAAAACCACTGGCGGGTAACAATGACATCCTGAATTTTAAGAACTGATCTTTCTCCATTCCATCAATCATAATGGAAAACGAATGTACAAGATTCTGAAGGTAATTATTGATGCGCTTCATGCGTGCAATGAAAAATGCTTCAGTTACATTTTCATTTTCGGCAATTTGCTCAATCTCCCACAACACCAAATTGAAATACAATTCTGTAATCTGGTGATAGATGATGAATACCTTCTCATCTTTAAAATGAGTTTTCGGAGTTTGTAGACTTAAAAGCGTATCCAAATGGATATAATCCCAATACGTTAAATAATCGGCATAAAGCAATCCATCGAGATAGGATGCAATATCCTGTCCCATTACATTGTACTTGGCCTGCAACTTTTTTAGTTGATCTAAAAGCCCCGGATCAACAACCTGATCGCCCATATATCTGAATACGTTAAAACTACTTTATCTGATGTTCCGCAAACTTCGTGGATTCTTAGTGTCTTCGAGACTTTGTGGCAAAAAAGTAAGCCACGAAGTCACAAAGGTTCACAAAGAAAATTCAGCAAGGAAATTATTTACCTAACATCCGTTCTGTAAATTTGAGGCGATATTACTCAAAAATCTAAATCTATGGCTACCGCAACTGAAGCAAAAGCAAAGAAATCGTTGAAGCAGGACAATTATGAGCAACCTGATTTTTACGTATTGGATGACCTGCTCACGGAAGAGCACAAATTGGTGCGCAGTTCCATTCGCGATTTTGTAAAAAGAGAAATATCCCCATACATCGAAGACTGGGCTCAACGCGCTCATTTTCCATACGAAATCGTGAAAAAATTTGGTGAAGTAGGAGCTTTCGGCCCCACTCTTCCAGTGGAATATGGTTGCGGTGGCCTCGACTATATTTCATACGGGATCATTATGCAGGAAATTGAACGTGGCGATTCGGGTATGCGCTCTACAGCTTCGGTGCAAGGTTCATTGGTAATGTATCCGATCTACAAATTCGGATCGGAAGCACAACGCAAAAAGTATTTACCCAAACTTGCTTCAGGCGAATGGCTTGGATGTTTTGGATTAACAGAACCTGACCACGGTTCTAATCCAAGTGGAATGGTAACGAACTTCAAAGACATGGGCGATCATTATTTATTGAATGGTGCCAAGATGTGGATTTCAAATTCACCAAAAGCTGATGTGGCTGTGGTGTGGGCGAAGAATGAAGCAGGGAGAATTCACGGACTTATTGTAGAACGTGGCATGGAAGGATTCACTACACCCGAAACACATGGAAAGTGGTCGTTGCGTGCGAGTACTACGGGCGAATTGGTTTTCGATAATGTAAAAGTGCCAAAAGAAAATTTACTTCCTGGCAAAAACGGACTCGGTGCACCGATGATGTGTCTTGATTCAGCTCGTTATGGAATTGCCTGGGGTGCGATTGGCGCTGCGATGGATTGCTATGATTCAGCAAAACGATATGCTAAAGAACGCATTCAATTTGGAAAGCCTATCGGCTCGTTTCAATTGATGCAGAAAAAATTAGCCGAGATGCTTACTGAAATTACAAAAGCACAACTCCTCAACTGGAGACTCGGCATGTTGATGAATGAAGGCAAAGCTACTACACCACAAATCTCGATGGCGAAACGAAATAGTGTACACACTGCATTAGTAATTGCGCGCGAAGCAAGACAGATGCATGGAGGTATGGGTATCACAGGCGAGTATCCAATCATGCGGCACATGATGAACTTAGAATCAGTCGTTACCTATGAAGGAACACACGATATTCATTTGCTGATTTTAGGAAATGAGATTACAGGGATACCGGCTTTTGTTTAGATACCGACCTCTATAATCTAAGATAGAGCAAACCCTCATGTAGATATTTTTTATCTCTGCATGAGGGTTTAATTTTAATCAGAATAATGTGAGTAAATAGTTCTATCTATGATAAACTAAAACAAACTCTGTGAAGACCCTGCTCATTCTTCTATTTATTTCAACAACTCTTTACGCTCAAAAAAGTGAAGTAACCGATAACTCAACACAAACCACACAGAGCACCTTAACAACTGAAAATAATCAAGCAAACATAAAAGTAGTCTGCAGCTATTTTGAATACTTGTTTAAGACTGGTGATTTTGTTTCCATGCAAAAAATAATTTCTAAAGATGCTATCTATTCGCAAGCAGATGGGTTGCCTTATGGTGGTACTTACATTGGTTTTGATGGAATGGTGAAAATGTTCACGAAAGCACAAGGTTATTTTAATCTGCAAATCGTTGGTGAACCGGTTTACTTTACCAGTTCAAATCCAAACGAAGTTATTATTCATTTTACCATAAAGTGCAAATCAAAAAAATCAAACAACGAAATTACAATGCCCATTGCTGAATATTTTGAATTGAAGGATGGGTTGATTGTGGGCATTCGACCATTTTATTTTGACACGAAATCTTTTACCGATTTTTTGAATTAGAGATTGAGTCGATTGCCTATAAGCCAAAAAGCAATTTTACAGGAAGAAAATAATATCCCTATCCCGCGACACAAATTCCTCATGTGCCGAAGTTATTTGTGGAAAATTACATTCAGATGCTACAAATCATCATCCTGTTGGGCAGTTTATTGGGTTGGAAGAGAAAATTACAACCTTATTTAAAACCTTTTTAACATCTGCAAAGACCACTCACAGTTTATTCGAAAAATTAATTAATGTTCACCCCAACTTGGTGCGTTTTTAGACTAGACCTTTAAAAAAACGGAAGTCTAAATCCGAATTCCAACTAATTTTTAAAACTATGAAGAAGTCAATTTCTGCAATTCTAATGGGCGCAGCAGCACTAACTTTCTTTGCATGCTCTAACGACAATGAATCCATGTCCAGAGTGGAGGTTCGATTAACCGATGCTCCTGGCGATTATCAAGCCGTGAATATTGATATTCAAGGTGTGGAAATAAATGCACAAGAAGGCGATGGTGGATGGGTGTCCCTGGATATTAACGAAGGTGTTTATAATATTCTCGATCTCACAAATGGCCTGGATACTTTGCTTGGAACCATTGAACTTCCTGCTGGTAAAATCAGTCAGATCAGACTAAAACTAGGAGACAATAATTCCATTAAAGTTGACGATCAGGTTATTGAACTCAATACACCCAGTGGTCAGCAATCCGGTTTAAAGCTTTTGCTAAACACAACTCTTCAGGCAGGCGTCACCTATAAAATTCTGCTTGATTTCGATGCTGCTCGTTCTATTGTGTCCACAGGTAGTGGCAAATACAATCTAAAGCCAGTAATTCGTACGATCACAGAAGCAACTTCTGGTGCTATCAAAGGTCAGGTTAGTCCGGTGGAATCTACTCCTGCTGTCTTTGCAATCGCAGGAACAGATACGGTAGGGACAGCTTTTGCCGATTCAACTACGGGAAAATTTTTAATCAAAGGATTAGCAGCAGGATCTTACAATGTATCAATTGCTCCAAAGACCGGTTTCCAAACTATTAATAAAGAAGCCGTTTCTGTAACGGTAGGTAACGTAACAGATTTAGGATTGATCGAGGTACCTGAATAATTGCTCTCCGTTATTTGTGCATCCTCTTTCCTATCTAAAAACAATCTACGCTTGAAAGAATTATTCGTTAACTGATAGATGAAAAACGAATAAACACAGAGTCGTACAAGAAATTTGCAATAACTTTGAAAACATAACTTAAAAAAATTATTATGAAATTAAGACCCGTACTTTTTATTGCGTTTGCCGTTGGTATTCTTTCATCGTGTGGTGTTAATGATCTCGAAGATCGTCTTGACAAGATTGAAAATGCACTTGGCACAAATGAGCCCCTGGCTATCGACTTTAAAACAACCAATCTCGATGATCAGGAGATTATCAAAAAAACGTCATACCTATTTAAAACGAGTGGATATAATGAGTATATCAACGACAATGGAGACGGAACTTTTGAAGTCTACATTGAGCGTTTCTCGGATGTTGAATGGTATGAGGGAGCATGGATTTCCTTTACTTACGATCCTGCAACAAAAGAGACTTCCGATGAAAGTACCCGTGTTTATTTTTATGATAAATTTGGCAACTACGTGAATCCACGATTTACTAATGGGGACGATGGGAATACCTTTGCTCTAACGGTAAAATCAATTAATGTTGAGACAGGTGCCGTTAACGTTAGTGTAGTTGCCAGTACCGATGCAACCGCTGCGAATAATGAGTTTACAGCTAAACCAATGACTTGTAATTTCACCTTCGCAGGAACACTTCCAGTTTTTGAGGATAATTAATTTCAAAATCATTATAATAAAAAAGGGCCATTTATGGCCCTTTTTTATTATTCAACATATGCTGAAAACGTAATCCGCTGAACAGGATTTTGCGGATCATTCGAATAAACTGTTACTGCTTTCTGTTGTGTACCGGTTCTGTCTTGTGGATTGAAGGTGATCTGAATCTTACTTCCTTCGCCAGGTTTTAAAGTCGTCTTGGTTGATGTTGCTTTAACACAAACGCAATTTCCCTGTAGGGATTTAATCGTTAATTCTTTTTTGCCTGTATTGACAAACTGAACCTCACGTACAGAAGATACGTTACCTTTTATCCTTCCGAAATCTACAGATGAAGCTTGCAAGTGAAGGGCTGGTGCTTTTGCTAATTCTTCCGGCTTTAGTTGCGGAAAGAAATCTTCGAGTGTAGCATAAACCGAAAATGATTTTGTTGGAGATATCTCATCATCAGTCGTGATTTCAACATTGTCATTTTGAAAACCATATTGATTTTTGACTTTGCCGAGATAGGTGATTTTTATATTTCCACTTTTGCCAGGCTCAACGGTTTTGGGTTGAATATCTACTTTAATGTATTCAGGGCTTACAACTTTACTGGTCACTGAAATCGCCTTTGCTCCATTGTTCATAAATGGAAAGTCGCGAACAGTGGGTTCGTCTTTCAAATAGACCTTACCCATGTTAAAGGAGTTCGATTTTAGTTTCCAGTTTCCATTCACCACCGGCAGATCAAGACTCGGTGTTTCTCCTCCGCTCGAAACCTGACCTTTAATCTGAAGCACAATTGGATTGCCGTCCAGATCTGTAGTAACGGTAAGTGATTTGTTAAAATATCCGGGCCTTCCCTTCGGGTTGAAGCTCGCTTGAATAAATCCGGTTTTACCAACACCCACTGGATCTTTCGACCAAGAAGGTGTGGTGCATCCACAGGAAGGCTGAACGGTTAAGATTTTGACCGGTCGGCTTCCGGTATTGGTGAACATGAACTCGTGTGTCACCGCTCCTCCCTCCTCCTTCACAGAACCAAAATCAAATGTCTCTTCCCGAAACTGAATAACTTTGGTTTGCTGGGCAAAGGTATTTAGTCCAAAGAGTACAATAATCAGCGCGGTCAAACGGAACTTCATCTTCATAATTGTTAGTTGTACAAATTTAAACTAAATCACTTCGACTTTATTTTATTTTCTTTGCAGAACTATGGCAAGAATTTTAACAGGCATACAAAGCAGCGGCAAACCGCACTTGGGCAATTTATTAGGCGCAATTATTCCGGCCATTGAACTTTCCAAAAAACCGGGGAACGAATCCTTCTTTTTCATTGCCGATCTGCATTCGCTCACGTCCATTAAAGACGCTCAAACGCGTACCGATAATGTTCGGGCAGTAGCAGCTGCATGGCTGGCATTTGGTTTTGATATCGAGAAGAATTTTCTGTATCGCCAATCGCGTATTCCGGAAGTGTGTGAGTTGACTTGGTATCTCAATTGCATGACGCCTTTTCCAATGCTGGCGAATGCGCATTCTTTTAAAGACAAATCAGAACGTCTGGCGGATGTCAATGCCGGACTCTTTACCTATCCGGTTTTAATGACTGCGGATATTATTCTTTATGATGCTCACTTTGTTCCCGTAGGAAAAGATCAAAGGCAACATTTAGAAATGGCGCGCGACATTGCATCAAACTTTAACGCTACTTATGGCGAAACCTTTGTATTGCCCGAAGCGAAGATCGAAGAAAGTGTAATGACCATACCAGGAACAGATGGAAACAAAATGAGTAAATCATACGGAAACATTATTGATATTTTTCTTCCGGAAAAAGAATTGCTCAAACAAATCAAAACTATCAAAACCGATAGCACTCCGATGGAGGATCCTAAAAATCCGGATACGGATGCTGTCTTTGCGATCTATAAATTGGTGGCTACCGAAGAGCAACAAAATGCACTTCGTCAAAAATACTTAGCAGGTAATTTTGGTTATGGTCATGCCAAGCAAGAATTGTTCGATGTGATTATTTCCAAATACAGCAAAGAACGCGAGGCCTTTAATTTCTACATGAGCAACGATGGAGCACTGGAGGAAAAACTAGAACAAGGCGAAGCAAAGGCTCGTGTGATAGCCTTTGAAGTTTTGAATCGGGTAAGGAAAAAACTGGGATTCAGATAGATTGAATCGATCTGTGCAGAATAATCAATCATCCATTGAAGAATCAAAATTTAACTTTTGAACAACGAGAGTATTACCTACTGGTGACCAGTCATGGTGTGCGTTCAGATTTTAAATCGGTAGTTGAGGCTACATTGAAGATTAATGAAATGGCTGGAAAGACAACTACTCCTTTTTTATTGATGGACTACAGAAAAGTAAAATTCAATTTACCCATAACAAACGCCTTTGATCTCATCCGGATTTACGAATCTCAAATGACACACTTTAAAAATATCACCATAGCGTCAATTATTACAGACGATAACATAGAGATCGCGGAGCTATGGAGAGAACTCAGTCAGAAAAGAGGATTTCGATTTATGACGTTTACCAATATTCAGGAAGGTGAAGACTGGCTAATCCAACAACAAAGAATTTAAACTCAATACACTACTTCGCAGTCCAAACCACTTGTTGCGCACTGGTGCCTACCGTCAATATGATGCGTGGAGGCTTTGCTTCAATAAAGAGTTTGGTGTCTTTCCCCGGAAGTTTTTCAACTTCAACCGGAATTCCTTTTAGATAAGCGATCGGCATCAACACATCATTATCCGGACAAAATTGATCGTGTACATTTTGTAAAGCCTCCTCCATATATTCGCCATACTCTTCCTGAAAATCATCTTCCAGGTCGTGCAGCTCTTCCTCCAGATCATCGTAGGTAGGATCACTGTAATTCACCTTCTCCAACGAGTCCTTTTTCTGAATGATTAATTGAAGGGCTTTGTCCAATGCCTTGATGTCCATACAATATTTTTTTTTGCAAAGATTAAAGTTTTCATCGGATTACAAAAATACTTTTGGAGTCTTATTCTTGATTTTTCTTACCTATGAATGTGAACGTTTTCAGAAATAAAATTTTGTCGATTCCGGAAATTAGCCTTGCTCAATCATCAAAAAATCCTAAAACGTCATTTCACAGAATCTCCTTTGCATTTGACATTCAATGAAAAGGAAACGGTAATTTTACCTTATTAATAGTACAACCATGAACGAAGACTTCCTACCCATCAATGGCACCGACTACATCGAAATGTATGTTGGCAACGCAAAACAATCTTCTTTGTTTTATCAGCATTGTATGGGTTTTGAATTGATAGCCTATGCTGGACCGGAAACGGGATTGCGCGACCGATCATCATATGTGCTTCAACAAAATAAAATCAGATTGGTGTTGACCACCTCCCTTCAACCTGATTCCGAAATTGCAGGACATGTAAAAAAGCATGGTGATGGTGTAAAGGTGCTGGCACTTTGGGTTGATGATGCCCGTAAATCATTTTTTGAAACCACTTCTCGTGGAGCAGAAGCAGAGCATCAACCAACCGTATTAAAAGATGAATTTGGTGAAGTGGTTGTGGCCTCCATAAAAACGTATGGCGAAACCATTCATACATTCGTGGAGCGTAAAAATTATAAAGGTGCTTTCCTGCCAGGATATCAACCGCGCAAAAATTTAGTTGAGGTAGAATCTATCGGATTGAAATACGTAGACCATTGCGTAGGGAATGTAGAGCTTGGCCAAATGAATCGTTGGGTAGATTTCTATGAGAAGGTAATGGGCTTTAAATTATTGATCACGTTTGATGACAGCGACATCTCCACTGAATACAGTGCGCTCATGTCGAAGGTGGTGTCGAATGGAAATGGCTACATTAAATTTCCGATCAACGAACCAGCTCATGGAAAAAAGAAATCGCAGATTGAAGAATACCTCGACTTCTATCATGGTGCCGGTGTTCAACACATCGCTGTGGCCACGGATGATATTGTTCACACGGTAAGCGAATTGCGTAAACGTGGCATTGAATTTTTATACGTACCTGATAATTATTATACCGATGTACTGGATCGTGTAGGTACTATCAATGAAGATTTGAAGGAGCTGCAAAAGCAAAACATTCTCATCGATCGCGATGAAGAGGGCTATCTTCTTCAAATCTTTACCAAACCCGTACAAGATCGACCTACCTTATTTTTTGAGATCATCGAACGTCATGGAGCGAAATCGTTTGGCAAAGGGAATTTCAAAGCTTTGTTTGAATCCATCGAACGGGAACAGGAGTTGCGCGGCAATCTGTAATACGATTTAATTCATTCCATAGTCGCGGGTTTAAACACGTAACTATGGAATGATCTATCTAACTAAAAATCCTGCATCTTTGGAATGTTGTTCCGTGTATATTTGTTGATAGCTGAAATCTTAACGAACGATTCATTTGCCACCCAAAGAGTTAACCATATTTCCTGATGAGCAAACGGATACATTCTTTGCGGAAATACTCTTGCCTGTTCCGATTCCCAAGCTTTTTACCTACCGTGTTCCCAATACTCTAAAAGATAAATTACTCATTGGTCAGCGTGCCATCGTACAGTTTGGGGATCGCAAAGTATTGACCGGCATTGTCGCCCACATTCATCATCAACCACCGAAAGAATACGAAGCCAAGTACATTCTTGACTTACTGGATGATTTCCCAGCTGTAACCGATTTGCAGTTCAAACTTTTCCAATGGATCGCTGACTATTACATGTGTACAGTCGGTGAAGTGATGCAGGCCGCATTGCCGAGCGGATTAAAACTTTCGAGTGAATCGATGGTTCAGTTGCATCCGGCTTTTAACCTGGAGGAAAGCAATCTTTTGTTTTCTGAAAATGAAATCGTTTTACTGAAACGATTAGCCAGTGAATCGCTTTCGTATTCAGATATTTCAAAACTACTCGGTGTTAAACATCTTTATGCACTTTTAAAATCCCTTGTCAGTAAGGAGGCTATTCTCTTGTTTGAAGAAGTAAAAGAAAAATACAAACCCAAAACCGAAAAAAAAATAAGGCTTACCACAGCTTATAACAATACAGAATCCATTGAAAAACTTTTTGAAACGGTAGCCACTAAACCTAAGCAAGAAGATATTCTATTGAAGTATCTGCAAGTCGTGCCGGTGCTGAGTCATGCTGAGTTAAATAAAAATGGTTATCCTAAAAAGAAATTATTGGAGGGTGATCTTTCTGAATCTTCATTGAATACTTTAATCAAAAATAAGGTATTGGAAGAATTTGATATTATCATTTCGCGATTTGAAGAGGATGTGATTGTAGAAAGTCAACCGATATTATTAAGTGAGGAGCAACAACATACATTAAATGAAATCATAAAAAGTTTTGTCGATCATTCAGGAGTATTGTTGCACGGCATTACTGGCAGCGGAAAAACCGAGATTTACATTCATTTAATCAAGCAAGCATTGGAAGGAGGATCTCAAGTTCTTTATCTCCTTCCGGAAATTGCACTCACCACACAAATTGTTCAACGCCTCCGGAAAATTTTCGGAACCAGCATGGGTGTTTACCATTCTAAATTTTCTGACAACGAACGCGTAGAGGTCTGGAACGGAATATTGAATGGTCGCTTCAAATTTGTGGTAGGTGTGCGCTCCGCTATCTTCCTTCCTTTTGATAATTTAGGACTCATCATTGTGGACGAAGAGCACGATGCATCTTACAAACAACAAGAACCTGCACCACGCTATCATGCACGCGATGTGGCGCTGGTAATGGCGAATCAACATCATGCTAAAGTATTGTTGGGTTCTGCAACGCCTTCCGTTGAATCATTCTACCAGGCACAACAAGGTAAATATGGTTTTGTAAAACTGGAGAAACGATTTGGTGAAGCACAGTTGCCCAACATCGTTTTTGCCGACATGAGTCGCGAGCGTATGCAAAAAACAATTAAGGGTGAATTCTCAGGATTGTTGCTGCGAAAAATAAACGAAACGCTTTCCAAGAAAGAACAAGTCATCATCTTTCAAAATCGCAGAGGATATTCCCCTATGGTCAGTTGTGAAGATTGTGGATGGATACCGAAATGCGTTAACTGTGCAGTGAGTTTAACGTACCATCAATACCGGCATGCGATGGTTTGTCATTATTGTGGATATAAAGAAACGATGCCCAGCAATTGTCCTGTATGCTCTTCAACTCGATTGAAAACTGTTGGATATGGAACAGAGAAACTTGAAGAAGAACTCAACTTGCATTTTCCGGAAGCAAGTGTTCAACGAATGGATCTTGACACGACACGATCAAAGACTGGATATGAAACCATTATCGATCGATTTGAAAAAGGCGAAACCAATATTTTGGTAGGAACACAAATGGTAACAAAAGGTCTCGACTTTGGACATGTAAGTCTTGTTGGTGTTTTTAATGCTGATCGCATGATACATTTTCCAGATTTCCGTTCGTATGAAAGAGCCTATCAACTCATCACGCAAGTAAGTGGGCGCGCTGGACGAAGTGACAAACCTGGAACCGTTGTGATTCAAACCTCAAGCCCGGATCACCCATTGTTGAATACCATTATTAAAAACAGCTACGAGGAATTTTACAATAATCAAATTACTGATCGACATCAACACAATTACCCCCCGTTTACAAGGCTGATTGAAATCACCGTTAAACACACGGACAAAAAAGTGTGCCAGACGACAGCATCATTCTTGTGCGAATTACTTCGAAATAGATTACAAGGTGTAAGTATACTCGGACCAGGAGAACCTATGATTTCCAAAATCAGAAATCAATTTCTATTAAGTGTCTTGATTAAAATTCCGCGCGGCTCTGGCGAGTTGGCGCATCATAAGAAAATGATTCAACAAAGTATTGGAGAATTGTTGAAAGAAAAAGAACATCGGAGTGTGAGGGTTGTGTTGGATGTTGATCCTGTGTAATCCTTTGGCCACAGGCTCAATACAAATTACAAAATATCCCACTCCTCATTTAAAACCGGAATAGCAGTATGTGCTGTTAGGTCAAACTGACAAGGCACAATGGAAATGTAATTGTTGGCGATGGCCCACTCATCGTTGTCTTCACCTTTATCGAAGTTTACAAAACTGCCGGCCATCCAAAAATATCTTCTTCCGTTCGGATCGAAACGCTGATCAAACTCCTCTACCCATTTTGCATTCGCCTGACGACAAATGCGAATACCTTTAATATTTTCATCTCGCTTGCGCGGAAAATTAACATTGAGTGCTACTCCCTTTCGCAATCCCTTTTCTAAAACCTGAAGTGTAATTTTTTTAATGTATTCTTCGGTGTGTGAGAAATCAGCATCATGTCCAAAATCACAAAGTGAAAAACCGATGGCCGGTGTTCCTTCAATGGCACCTTCAATCGCTGCAGACATCGTTCCTGAATACAATACACTAATGGAAGTATTGCTTCCGTGGTTTATTCCACTCACCACAATATCCGGCTCGCGATGTTCCTTCAATACAAAGTGGCGGGCAATCTTCACACAATCAGCTGGTGTACCAGAACATTCATAAGCCTTTACTCCTTCGAACATAAAATTTTCTTCCAGCCTCAATGTTTCGCCAACGGTAATGGCATGTCCCATTCCTGATTGTGGTCCATCGGGTGCAACAACAACAACATCTCCTATTGATTTCATTACATTGATCAATGTGCTAATACCTTTTGAGGTAATGCCATCATCATTAGTGACTAGAATTAATGGTTTCATGTTTAAGTTCAAGGTTCAAAGTTTAAGGTTCAAGGTTGGCTCGTTCACGACTTGGAACAATGAACCCGGAACTATTTTACGTTCCAAAAAGTGAGTTGTAATATTTTACGATCTGGGCGAAGTCATATTTCTCATCTACCTTCAATCGGTTTACTTTTATATAATCCTCCACAGCATCCGCTTTTTTTCCCATGAGGTCGAGCAGGTCTTTTTTGTTACCCGTAAATTCATTGATAGATCCACTTTCATCCAGAAAAAAATATCGGTAGACCAATACTTGCCGTGAATAAGATCCATAGTAATACATCGATGAGTATGTCCTGGTTTCAATTGCTTCACGAGAAAGCAATGTTAATTTGCCTTCTTCCAGCAGTTCAAAAAAAACAGGCGCTTTATAACCAGACTGAGTGGTAAAGGGTAAAGCATAGAATGATCGATACTTATGAACTGTAGCATCAAAAATCTCGAAGAACAAAACTTTCTTAGCCGAATACGCTTCAATGGTTTTTTGGGTTGATGTGTATTGAATTAAATCCTGCTGAAGATCATACTTTACCTGGCCCACTAAGGTATCGGCACCTTCGAGCAATACAATTTTACCTTCATGCCATAGATCAGACGGAAATTTCTGCGCAAGGCTTTGCCCGAAGAATGAAAGTACTATGACGGATGTTATGCAAATCCGAAATACCATTTTCATATAATTGCGCTGAGTATCCAATTGAATTATTTATTTTTTAAAATAGTATGCCCCAACTTATCACGTTTTGTCAGCAGGTATTTTTCATTGTGCGGGTTTGATGCAATTTCAATTGACACGTTATCCACAATCTCTAAGCCATATCCCATCAATCCTACACGTTTCTTTGGATTATTGGTAATCAATTTGATTTTACTGATACCAAGATCACGAAGAATCTGCGCACCAATACCATAATCACGCTCGTCCATATCAAAACCAAGTTGAAGATTTGCTTCCACAGTATCAAGGCCTTGTTCTTGCAATTTGTATGCTCTTAGTTTATTGAGCAAACCAATTCCACGACCTTCCTGCTTCATATATAGTACGACACCTTTACCTTCTTTGTTTACCAATTCCATTGCTTTGTGAAGCTGCGGTCCACAATCGCATCGGCATGAACCAAAAATATCGCCTGTTACGCACGATGAATGCACGCGCACTAAAACAGGTTCATCCTTTTTCCATGTTCCTTTTACTAACGCCAAATGTACTTCCTTCGTATTCTCCTGCTCGAACGCTACTAAATTAAAATGTCCATGTTCCGTTGGCATATCTACTTCTATTTCGCGTCTAATGAGGGATTCCATTTTAATCCGATACTCAATCAAATCCTTGATCGAAACCAATTTCAGATTGAAACGCTCAGCTACTTTTACCAAATCGGGTAAACGTGCCATTGTTCCATCTTCATTCATTATCTCTACTAAAACCCCCGCAGGTTTAAAACCGGCAAGTCGCGCAAAGTCAATAGAAGCTTCTGTGTGTCCTGTTCTGCGTAACACTCCTCCACGTTTTGCCTTGAGTGGAAAAATATGACCCGGCTTTCCGAGCTCTTCTGGTTTTGTATCCGGATCGGTTAATGCACGAATGGTTTTAAAGCGATCGTGTGCTGAAATTCCTGTAGTACAACCATGACCAATTAAATCAACGGAAACGGTAAACGGAGTTTCGAATGTTGCTGTGTTTGTTCCCACCATTAAATCAAGACCCAGTTCTTCACAACGATCTTCTATGAGTGGCGCACAAATTAACCCACGACCATGCGTGGCCATGAAGTTTACAATCTCAGGTGTAATGCATTCAGCAGCACAAACAAAATCACCTTCGTTTTCACGGTCTTCATCATCCACCACGATAATGACCTTACCATTTTTAATATCTTCGATTGCTTCCGGAATCGTATTCAATTTTATATCTGACATATTTAGGTTCAAAGTTTCAAGTTCAAGGTTCGGGTTATACTATCGATTCTGATGCTTCAACAAAGAAGAGTCGTAATCTGTTCGTGTTGATAACATTATTTCGGAATGACGATGCCTAATAAAACGGCAAGGTCTTTTTCTGCGGTTTTTAACTGTTCGTGTATGGTAAAATAGTTTTCCATATCATCTTCTGTTACAGCCTTTTTGAGTTGCTGTAAATTATCCTCCATCATTTTTTGAATCAGTCTGAATTTCAAGCGCAATAGATTCGAGTATGCCATGTCGTGAATCAGATCACGTTCATGCGGAATTTGAATGTGATATTTTTCACCCCAATGCTTACTGGTTTCGTATCGCGAAGTCGTGAGATCAGCAACTGCATTCTTCACTGCATCCGTTCCATGCTCCATGAAATAAAGTGTATCCAATGTTTCACCGCGATCTGCGCCAGCGCGAAATGTAAGATAGATTTCCTTGTATACCGGATTCGTGAACTCCACATCTTCCAATTCTGTGAGCATAAAATCTATAAGACGATTGTCGTCATAATGACTTTCAGCATAATTCAACAACAAGCGCATGGATTCGCGTTCTTGTTTATGCACCATGCCGGCAACATCATTCTTTATTTCAGGGCTTATATCTACGACCTTCTCAAGCGGCAGACTCTGTTTGTCTTCACGAATTCGATCCTGATCTTTTTTCTTTCGATCGTCAATCAAAATCTTGTTGAGTTCAGTAAGAAGAACGCCTTCTGGAATTCTGAGTAACTGACCTGTTTCTTGAATATAAACTGAACGCTTGATAGCATCGGGTATCAATGAGATACTTGTAACTATATCTCGGATCGCTTCTGCTTTTTTAATTGGATCCTTTGATGCTTCATCGGCAAGCAAATCAATCTTGAACGAAATAAAATCTTTTGTGTGATCCTTGAGGTATTGCTTAAACTCCGTGCTTCCCATTTTCTTTGAGAAACTATCAGGGTCAGCGCCATCAGGTAATAATACTACTCGGACATTCAGTCCGCCTTTCAATACTAAATCAATTCCGCGCAAGGCTGCTTTAATACCAGCCGCATCACCATCAAACAAAACGGTAATGTTTTCTGTAAACCTACGGATGAGTTTAATCTGCTCTTCGGTAAGCGCAGTTCCTGATGAAGCCACTGCATTGTCGATATCCGACTGGTGCATGGAAATTACATCGGTGTAGCCTTCAACCAGGTAACAAAAATCTTCTCTACGAATTGCGTTCTTCGCCTGATACATTCCATAGAGCACATTGCTCTTATGATAAATTTCTGTTTCAGGTGAGTTAATGTATTTCGGCTGATCTTTTTCTTTGGTGAGAATACGCGCACCAAAGGCAATTACCTTTCCTGAAAGATTGTGAACAGGAAAAATTACCCTTCCTCGAAAGCGATCGTAAAATCTTCCATCATCTCGTTTTACAATAAGCCCCGACTTATCCAACATTTCTTCACTGTAGCCAGCGCTAAGTGCTTTTTTGTTGAATTGATCCCACTCGTTTATGCTATATCCTAATTCAAATTTTTCGATGGTGCGATCATTAAAGCCGCGCTCACGAAAATAACTGAGACCAATGCTTTGACCTTCATCAGAATGAAAGAGTAAATTTTTATAATGCTCTTTCGCATAGTTCATGATGATGTAAAGACTATCGCGATCGCTGTTCTGCGCCAGTTCTTCTTTCGAAGTCGCCTCCTCTTTTAACTCTACACCATATTTCTTCGCCATGTAACGGATGGCTTCTAAATAACTCATCCCCTCATGTTCCATCACGAAGGTTATTCCATCACCACCCTTGCCGCTACTAAAATCCTTGAAAATACCTTTGGAGGGAACGACATAAAACGAAGCCGTTTTTTCGTTCGAGAACGGGCTTAATGCCTTATAATTCTGACCCGAACGCTTGAGCGTCACAAAATCCCCCACCACATCCACAATGTCGATGCGACTTTTAACTTCATCTATGGTTTCGCGGGAGATCACGAGGCGTGGTTATTAGTTAATTGTTAGTGGTTAATTGGCTTGGATTCTACTGGGCTGCCGATTCCGGGCAAAGATAATAATAGTCCACTGTCTACTGTCGACAGTTGACTGCTGTCAGTGGACTATTTCTTGAGACAAAAACTATTGACTATCGACTTTGTAACTAATTTGCAGCGAAATTTTAGACATTATTTTCCTTTTCCCTGTTATACGCCCATGAGTTTTATTGAATCTGATATTATAAAAGCCCTTTCTACAGTAGAGGACCCCGACCTGAAGCGCGACCTGGTGAGTCTGAACATGATTAAAGATGTAAAGGTCAGCCCCGAAAAGGTCAGTTTTACGGTTGTTCTTACTACTCCGGCTTGCCCGCTGAAAGAAAAAATCCGTCAGGATTGCGAAGATGCTGTAGAAAAAGTGGTGGGCGAATCAGTTGCGATTGAGATTTTCATTACCTCTTCAGTAACTACCTCGAGAGATAATGCTCCACTCCTTCCTGGAGTTAAAAATATTATTGCCATCTCTTCTGGGAAAGGTGGCGTAGGTAAGTCGACTGTCACTACCAACCTGGCTGTTGCACTGGCTCAATCTGGCGCTAAAGTGGGGCTTATTGATGCGGACATTTATGGCCCGTCCATCCCTACCATGTTTAACTGTGAATTTGAGCAACCTACAGTAAAGCAAGTCAATGGAAAAAATATCATTATACCCATTGAGCAATATGGCGTGAAGCTTATCTCCATTGGATTCCTTACCCCTCCCGATAGTGCAGTGGTGTGGCGTGGGCCAATGGCGAGTTCAGCTTTAAAACAATTTTTCAGCGATGCCGAATGGGGCGATCTTGATTACTTATTAATAGACTTACCTCCGGGCACCAGCGATATCCATCTCACCATGGTACAAACCGTGCCTGTAACCGGAGCTGTTGTTGTAACGACTCCACAAAAAGTTGCGCTTGCCGATGCGAATAAAGGTATGATGATGTTCAAACAGCCTCAGATTAATGTACCGATCTTAGGCGTGGTTGAAAACATGGCATACTTCACACCAGAAGAATTACCCGACAATAAATATTACATCTTCGGAAAAGATGGAGGCAAGAACTTAGCTGAAAAACACGGTGTTCCTTTGCTAGGTCAAATACCTTTAGTGCAAAGCATCCGCGAAAGCGGTGATAGCGGATTACCTGCCGTGTTAAAAGATAATGTAACATCAAAGGCCTTTAGGGATTTGGCCGAAACATTAGCAAGGCAGATTGCCATAAGAAATGCTAACTTTACACAAACGCAACGCGTAGAACTAAAAGTCTAATGAATACTTTAACACTCGAAGACATTACAAAAAATATTGAAACTGCGCTGGATTCAATTCGCCCGTATTTGATGGCCGATGGTGGAAATGTTAAGATTTTGGAACTCTCCGCTGAAAATGTTCTAAAGCTTGAATTTGTTGGTGCTTGTGGAAGTTGCCCGATGTCGACCATGACATTTAAAGCTGGTGTTGAAGAGGCTATTAAAAGAGCTGTGCCGGAGGTGAAGTCGATTGAAGTGGTGAATCTTACTCCGGTTGCATAGTTGTTGATCGGCATTAACGGTTACTCTTCTTACCTTTGGTCGATACAGTTCAGACTGATTTTAGTAAAGGTGATTTTTCAGAAACGTTACGCATATAATCTTTCCCTTCAAGTTCGTTCAATAGCGAGTCTTGCCTTCCTCTCTGTCTTTCTTTTTCTATCCAGTAAAAATTCTTTTGCGCAAGATCGCTGCGGAACGGTTGAATACACTCAGAAATTAAAAAGTCAGAATCTTGTTCTTGAAAACGAAACAACGTTTGAGAACTGGATTCAGAAAAATAAAAGAAAAGCAAATACCGCTGGTCCATTGCGAACGAAAGCTACCTATCAGGTTCCGGTTGTCGTTCACATCATTCACAAAGGAGAAGCGGTCGGTGTCGGTACGAATATTTCGGATGCTCAAATACTTTCGCAAATCGCGGTACTCAACAAAGACTATCAGCGATTAAATACTGACCAAACCAATACGCCTGCGGAGTTTCTTTCTGTTGCCGGAATTTTCGATATCGAATTTGTTTTAGCAAAAAGAGATCCTGAAGGACTACCTACCACTGGCATTGTTCGAAAACAGGGAACGAAAACTTCTTACACCATTAATGATAATTATGAATTAAAATCAACCAGCTACTGGGCTGCTGAAGATTACCTCAACATCTGGGTATGTAATATCATCGATTATCTTGGTTACACTCAATTTCCAGTCTCTAATCTTGCTGGATTAGAAAATTCATCAAACAACAGATTAACCGATGGTGTTGTAATTGCCTATCAAGCATTTGGTTCCGATGATGATGGTGCATTTGATTTAGAACCCGATTACAACAAAGGCCGAACCGCTACACATGAGATTGGTCACTTCTTTGGACTTCGTCATACCTGGGGCGATGATAGTGGTGCCTGTAGTGGAACGGATTACGTTAACGACACACCAAACCAAGCGAACAGTACAACGGGCTGTCCGGCTCATCCCAGTCTTTCGTGCACGAACAATAAAATGTTTCAAAACTATCTTGATTATACCGATGATGTCTGCATGAACATTTTCACACAAGGACAAGTAAGTCGAATGCAAACGGTAATTGAAAACAGTCCGAGAAGACTAAGCTTACTTACATCATCTGCTCTTCTCGATCCTGTGCCGGTTGCAAATGATTTAGGTATAAAGGAGGTTATCACACCAGCGATTAGTGAATGTAACAGCACCTTTACACCTGCCATAGAAATTAGAAATTATGGAAGCAACACTATCACTTCTGCACAAATTCAAATCAAGAAGGATGGTGTGTTGGTAGAGACTATTTCACCAACACTTTCATTAACTCCATTGGCATCAACCATAATTACATTCGCAAATCTCTCTCTTCCTAGTGGAGATGATCATACCGTAACCTTCACCATTCTTCAAACCAACGGAGTAAGTGATGGCAATCCTGCAGACAACGCAGTGGATCAAACACCGTTAATTGCTTTTACACAAGCCACACCTTTTACGGAAGTCTTTAATTCAACACCGGCAAATTGGACCATTCAAAACCCGGATGAAAACTATACCTGGCAAAATGCTAATGCAGCCAATGCTAATGCATCAAACAAAGCCATGAAGATGGCATTCTATGACTATGAAGATGGCGAAGGTGAAATTGATTTATTGGTTACACCCGTTGTAGATCTTTCAACCAAAATAGTAGCCGTGCTTACCTTTGATGTGGCTCATGCTCGTTTCAATTCGAGCAATGACGGATTGCGCGTGTTAGTGATGGAGAATTGCAACTCTGATCTTAGTCAGGCAACAGAAATCTATAACAAGAAAGGATCAACACTTTCTACCACAACAGGTACCACAAATGAATTCATCCCAACCAGTGCAGCGCAATGGCGAAGCGAAACGATTAACTTAAGTGCGTTCATCGGACAAAGTGCTATTCAATTGGTTTTTATTGGACTGAATGACTACGGCAACAATCTGTACCTGGATAATGTAGGTATCGTTACAACCGAATTTGAAGATATTTCACTCACTGAAATTGTTTCACCGTCACCTGTTACCTGCTCAACTACTGCAGAGCCTGTTATTCGTGTGAAGAATAGTGGAACAACAAACATTATCTCTTTTACCGTTGACTATATTATTAACAACGGAAGTACAAAGACCAAAGTCGTTAGCGGTATTGATCTTGGAATCAATAAATCAATTGACATTACATTACCTTCCCTCTTCTTGGATGTTGGAGAAAATTCCTTCTTTGTAGAATTAAAATCACCAAACGGTGTAGCTGATCTCAATCCGGATGACAATACAAGTACAACCACAATCATTTTAAATGATGTGCAACAAAACGTGCCCTTAAGCGAAAATTTTGATGGGAATTTTTCGGAGCAATGGACAATAAATAATACCAAGGGTGGAATGAGATTTTTACCCATCTCAACCAATTACAGCACATCACTTTACTTCAACGCATTTGACAACACAACCTCTGGCGATGAAGCTTGGTTAGTTAGTCCGGTGTTTAATTTTTCATCCATTGCTGTCACCCAAATGTTTTTTGATTTTTCTTACAAAGTAAATCCTGGTACAAATGATCGGCTTCGAATATTGGCTTCAACGGATTGTGGCTATTCGTATACAACAACATTATTCGATAAAACAGGGACAGAACTTTCTCCGAATGAAGCATCATCCGATAGTTGGAAACCCGACCAGGAATCCGATTGGCAAAAGCTATCGGTTAATCTTTCCGCTTTAGCTGGAAAAGAAAATGTCCGACTCGCGTTTGTCGCTACCAACGACAACGGCAATAATCTATACCTCGATAACATTCAGTTTTTCACAACCCGAAATATCTTTTCGGTTTATCCAAACCCGGCAAACAAAGATGCCATTTATATAACCTTGAATCTTCCTGAAGTTGAAACGGCTCAACTTGATATTATTGATCGAATGGGTAAGATTATTTATACCGAACTAATTGATAACGCTTCGAACCAAACCCTGTTGCTATCTCTGCCCAATGCAGCAAACGGGTTATACTTTGTGCGGATTAAAACTTCAAACCAAATTCATTCGGAAAAACTATTCATCACAGATTAAGATTTCACCTCTAACCAGGGCTTTCCTTGAACTTCTGTGAACCTTTTTTTTCCTGCAATGAATTACGGCTTTTCATTATCTTGCGAACAACGAAAATTTGAGTGAATGTCAAAAAAGAAAAAAGTAGCCATCTTGTTTGGAGGTCGTTCAGTAGAACATGGGGTATCCATTAATTCAGCCCGAAACATTGCAGAATATATCGACAAGAAAAAATTCGATCCCATTACCATCGGAATCACCAAAGGCGGTAAGTGGTTTCTTACTTCAGGTGTAAATAAAGATATCCAAAAAGGTGAGCCTGTCAGCTTAGTACTTGATGCTCAAAAGCCGGGCTTTATTGTTTTATCTACCGGCAAACAATTTACAGTCGATACTATTTTTCCAGTACTACACGGTACCGATGGTGAAGACGGAAGCATTCAAGGCCTCATCAAAGCGATGGACATACCAATGGTGGGCACAGGAGTTTTAGGTTCATCGATGTCGATGAATAAAGTGGTGGCAAAGCGTTTGTTAAAAGATGCCGGATTGCCTGTAACTAATTTTCTTTCTTTCAACTTTAGTCAAAAAGAGAAAATCAGTTTCAATGCCATCGTTAAAGAAATCGGACTTCCGTTTATGATGAAGTCGGCCAGCCTGGGTTCGTCCGTTGGCGTTTCGAAAGTGAAGGATAAGAAGGATTTTAAAATCGCGCTTGAAGATTCATTCCGATACGATGATGAAATTCTGGTGGAAGAATATGTAAGTGGTCGTGAAATTGAATGTGCTGTTTTGGGCAACTATCCTGCTGAGGCTTCTAATCCTGGCGAGATTGTGATCAACAAAAAATACGAGTTCTATACCTTCGATGCCAAGTATGTAGACCCCGAGGCGGTGCGCATTGATGTGCCGGCAAAGTTACCGAAAGCAATCGCTGAGAAAATTCGCAAGGCTTCTGTTAAAGCATACGAAGTTTTGCATTGCGAAGATTTTTCACGCGTAGATCTTTTTCTGGACAAGAAAGGAAATATCTACATCAACGAAATCAATTCCATTCCGGGCTTTACAAACTCCAGCATGTATCCGATGATGTGGAAAGAACGTGGCATCAGTTTTACCGAACTGATCAGCCGACTGCTTAACCTTGCGCAGGAGCGCTACGACCGAAGCAAGCGCATTGAGCGCGATTTTCAGTCGTCATTAAAATTCTGATGGTAGTATATTTGCTCCTTAACTGGTATTGAGAATGAACTTTAGCTTTAAACGATTTAACACTAATACCTTGGGAGGATTGCTCCTTCATTTTCTAGTTGCTTCAGGCATCATCGTGGTGTTTGGTGTTTTGTATTTCTACGCCTATCTGCCCAACACCACCAATCATGGTGAAACGATTACGGTTCCCAATGTAGAAGGCGTAACCATCAGTGAACTCGAGCGCTTTTTGGTAAACCGCAATTTGCGCTATGAAATAAACGACTCATCCTATTCAGCTGAGTATCCTCCCCTTACTGTGCTCAAACAATTTCCGCATGCCGGATCAAAAGTGAAGGAAGGAAGAAAGATTTTTATTTCCATTAACCGTGCTAATCCGCCTACCGTTCCAATCCCAAATTTGATTGATGGTTCAGTAGTGAATGCCGATGCCGTGCTGCGAAGCAATGAATTGAAGCGAGGAAGAATTGAATTGGTAGCCGGTCCCTTTAACATTGTTAAAGAGATGAAATATAAAGGCGCAAAACTAAAAGCGGGAGATCGCGTTCCGAAAGGTGCCATTATTGATTTAGTCGTAATGGATGGAGGAACCGGAGGTAAGTTAGAAATTCCAACATTCCTGGACTTACCGTATGATGAGGCTGAGTTTATGATTTCGGGCTGGAATCTGAATGTTGGAGAAATTATTTTAGTTGGCGATACAACCGATGGCATAGTTTTAAAACAAAAGCCTGAGCCTGGAGAAAATATAAAGGTAGGCGATGCCGTTGATCTTTGGATTGGCAAGCCTGGCACACCTATTCCGGATGAGGACGAAGAAAGTGAAAATCCTTAACGACATATCCATACATCGTTCATCACTCTTGAGCTCACACAAGAGTATATGGATTGTTGTGCTGTTGATTGTGTTTTCATTTATTCAGCATGAATCGACATACGCGCAACTTGCGCGGTTTCCGGTTCAACGAAAAAATCCATCTTCTATTTCAAAATCAAAAAAAGAAGTAGCACGAACAAAAGATGCATCACTCTCCCTTCCATTCTGGGATGATTTTTCGTTTACACCCGTTAACGATACATCGAATGCAGAATCGAATTTGCCACTCTCATCACTATGGTCGAGAGGTGATAGCGTTTGGGTCAACGATGGACTGGGAATAAATGTGCCCACCATAAATGTCGCATCTTTTGATGGACTTGATTCATTAGGACTACCCTATTCCGATGAAGTTCTTGAAAATGGCTTTCGGGATGAACTTCGATCACAACCCATCAATCTGGATGCGGTTATTGGTGCCGATACCAGTACTGTTTTTCTAAGCTTCTTCTATCAATGGCAAGGCAATGGTGAACCACCCGATCCTAGTGACTACATGCGCATAGAGTTTAAAGACAGTACAGACGCATGGATAGATATTTTAACAATCAATACGAAATCTTCATTTGACAAAACTGTTTTCTATGATACCATTCTTCAGGTAAAAGGAAAACGTTTCCTTCATGACACATTTCAATTTCGATTTAGAAATTACGGAAGACGGAGCGGACCTTTTGATACCTGGAATATTGACTATGTGTATTTAAATAAAGGAAGAACAATCAATGACACTTCATTTCCTGATCAAGCTGTAGCTTCATCCTTCTCGCCACTCTTCGGAAGTTACTATGCTATGCCGATCAAACATTTTTTTGCTGCGCCTCTTATCGATAGTGTGGAATTTGATGTAAACAATTTAATGAATAATGTAAGTTCAATAGCAGAATCTTATGTAGCTAAAGCGCTCTTCACAAATCACTCTAATTCATCATTTGATCTTTTTGAGTCCGTTTTGGATCCGGATAGTCTGGTTGACGATGGTACAATAGAAGCATTTGAGCGCAATCGAGTTAAACTCTATAATCTTCCAAACCCAAATAATCCTTCACAATTCGATCCATCTTCTGATTCGATTGAGGTAGAACTGAAAGTAAAAATTTCAACCAATGGTGAACTACCTGGAGTGGGTGATGCATTTTTGCCATACGATCTTCACATTAATGATTCAACTTCAACTCATTATTACCTCGATGATTATTATGCCTATGATGATGGCATTGCAGAATATTCAGTTGGTCTTACACATGCCGGAAATCGGTTGGCCTATCAGTTTACAAGGCCCGCTAACATTCCTGATTCATTGGCTGTTCTAAATGGATTTTATATTTATTTCCCAAAGTTCGGAGTAACAAACAGTTTAACTGTCGACTTTACAATTTATGCTGATGATGGAGGAAAGCCTGGTGATGTTCTGTACACGATTCCTAGTTATTTAATCAAGCCGACAGGTATTAATGTTTTTCAACTTGTTCCCATTAGGGAAATTGTTCTTGTTGGAACCACCTATTATATTGGTTGGAAGGCTCCTGTAAACGGAAGTGTTGTCGTTGGTTTAGATGTTAGCAACAACACAGGGGATAAGATGATTGTCTATACCAATGGTCAGTGGGATGTAAATGATGCAGTGGAGGGAAGTATCATGCTTCGCCCACGTTTCGGAGAGGCTGATGTTGTTACTGGAATTGCAGATGAAGAGAAGTCATTACAAATTTTTCCCAATCCAAGCAAAGGAGAATTTTACATTAAAGGAAAATATGACCGGATGGAAATTATAACGGTAACCGGTCAATCCATTCCGTTTACATCCAATCAGGAAAGTGACAATACACGTATCACTATACTCAGTCCGACTTCAGGACTTTACGTTTTGAAAATCATTAAAGGTAATGCTCTTCAAACAAGGAAGATTGTGATCGATTAGGCATAAGTCTTCAAAGAAAATTCTGAAATGTATACCTGGTGGTTTTAAGAATCCATTTCACACAAAGGCGCGAAGGTTGAAATTCAAAGTTCGCAAAGAAAAAAATCAAACTGTCGATTTACAGGATAACCCATTCGTTCTATTTGCATTTAGCTTTGCGTTATTAGCGGAATTTCTTTGCGTCTTTGCGTGAATGGATTAGAAATCTTAATCAAACTCAAGTTCTACTCTCCAAACGCTTTCATCACCAATGGTGCAGGACTGAAGCACAACACAAAGATGATTAAAGCGATCCAGCCTAACACAATACGCTTACCATCCAATGGCTCTTCTATTTCACATGGAGGATGATCGATGCCAACAAATCTTCCAATGATAAAAATAAAAAACAACCAACCCGAATAACCTTCTACTCTGGGAAACATCCACGACAAACTAAACTGAACAGCAAATAACAGTACGGCATACATTAGCGAATCACGCTTTGAAAGTTTCATTCCTGAAAAAGCCTGATACAAAATGATAAGATAGAATGGTATCCAAAATAGTAATGCGTTGAGCGAATCGCTTGGCTTATTAAAACCAAGCCCGGCATAAAAAATAACAACAATAAAAAAAACACGAGCGATCACTTTATGAATTCGATATCCAAACAAGCCATACACCACATGTCCGCCATCGAGCTGGCCAATCGGAAGAAGATTAAGGCACGTGAAGACAAGTGATAGAAAGCCAGCCAACAAAACAGGATAGTGCATTAACTCATGCGGATTGGGAACTCGTGTTGGATCAGCTACTACGTTCTTAAAAAAATAAAAAAGTAAATTATCACCAAAGGCTATATCGACAACACCTGGCTTCAGATTTTGATAAACATGCTCTGCATAATTGGCTCCATACACTTTGTACTCAGGGTGCATCTGAAAAATATAATCTGCAGGTGGCAGGTTTGTAAAGCCATAAAATAAAATGGCAATGGCCATGATGAATCCAGCTAATGGTCCAGCTATGCCAATATCAAAATTCTTAACGTTTGAAGGAACCCTACTGCGCAAGCGAATCACTGCTCCCATTGTTCCTATGGAATATGGAAAGGGTGGGAAGGGAATGTAGTAAGGTAATGAAGATTTTATTTTATGATACATGGCCGTAAAATAGTGACCAAATTCATGTACCGTTAAGATCAGCAGAAAGGGAACTGAAAATTCAAACCCACTTGTAAAATCGCTCCAACTGAAATTTTCGTTCCAATCAAAATTTCCAACCATGCCAATTTGTGAACTCCATCCTAAGTCCAGGATCACTAAATATTTTCCATAGGTCCAAAAAGTACCGGCTAATGTCGTGGTGATGAAAGTGACTATAAATAAAAGAATTTGAAAAAGTATTCTGCGCGTTTCTTTAGGCATGGAAGTAAGTCAGGATAAGATCGGGAGTAGGAACGTGTAACGTTTTAATACCAAGTGCTTTTGCGCCTTCAATGTTGGCTTCATTGTCGTCAATAAAAAGTGACTCGATGGCTTTCAAACCATTTTCTTCCAAAACATGTTCAAAAATTTCAGCATCCGGCTTTCTTTTTTTCATCAGGTGAGAATAGTACGTGCGATGAAAATAATCGTCTAACAATTTACCGCCATTTAGCGATGGCATAATCTTCGTTTGAATGTATTGCAAATGAATGTTGTTGGTATTGCTCAAGAGATAAACCTGATGTGTGCTCCTGAGCCGATCCAACAAATCAAGCTTCACGGAAGGTATTCCCCGCAGCATGGCATTCCAGCATTGGTCAATAATCGGATCACTTACCTTTACAGAATAAACCTCGCGGACAAAATCGCGAAATTCCATATCAGTCAATTGTCCTTTTTCATATTCTTCAAACCCACCCGAAGAGAAGAAACGCTCCTTCACCACACTTTTCTCAAGGCCTGAGACAGTTGAAAAAGCTTGTAGGGTATGATCGACAGAAAGATCGAGGATAACGCCTCCCAGATCGAAAATAAGGTTTTTAACAGAAGGATGAGGAGGCATGAAAATCGTTTTGTGTATTCAGGCCCAAATATGTAACATTGCACCTCGATTTTCAAAAAAGATAAAAATCGGGCCCATAGCTCAGCTGGTTAGAGCACCTGACTCATAATCAGGGGGTCGCTGGATCGTGCCCAGCTGGGCCCACCTAAAGTTAAGGCGATTCTTCAGAATCGCCTTTTTCATTTCCATTCCTGAATTAAGGGGAAAATTATTTTACAGCTCGTGCCCTCCCCTTCCTTGCTGCTAATCTCCAACGATCCAAGATGAACCTTCACAATGCGATCGACCAATGCCAGCCCCAGACCTGATCCGGAAATTACACCTACGTTTGTCGCGCGCACTAAAGGCGTTCGGATTTTGTCCATATCCGATACCGGAATTCCAATGCCGTAGTCTTTCACCTGGATAATACCTTCTTCTTTTGTCTTAAAAAGACTTACCTCTACATTGTCGGTGGAATATTTTAAGGCATTATCGACAACGTTTTGAATTGCCATCGCTATGAGCAACTGGTTTCCATACATTATGATAACCTGATTGGAAGGTTGTAAAATAATTTGTCTTGATGGAAAGCGGGTTTGAAAACTTGTTACGATTTCAGTTACTAATCCCGTAAGTTCGACAACACCCTTCTCCGAATTGTCCGCTCTTTCTTCCAGCCGTGTAAGTACCAATAATCCATGTGTGGTCTTCTCCAGTTTTTCTGCTTCCTGCATCACCACCGAAAGTGTGCGTTGATATTCATTGGGCTGACGTGCTCGCGTTAACGCTAATTCAACTTCGGCCATGATCGCGGTAAGAGGAGTTTTTAACTCGTGTGACGCATTTTGAACAAATCGTTTTTGCGTGAGGAAGGAAGCCTCCAGGCGTTTTAGAAGTTCGTTGAAAGTTAAAATGAGTTCATCAATTTCATCTGGTTTTTCAATCGTGTCTCCTGGTTTTGTGAACGGCACACGGTGACTTAAATTTTCAACTGAGATTTTATTTACTTCGTCCACCACATGGGTAACGGGCTGCAAGGCTTTTCTCGAAAAAAACAATCCGGCATAATAGGCAAGCAGTAAACTGATTAACCATCCACCGATGATGGTCTGCAATTCGAAATTTAGTTTCCGTTGTCCATAAACATCCTGAGCCGTAACAAATACAAAATGCTCCTTGCCGTTAATAAAATGAACCATGCCCACTGTACTTAAGTCGCCTTCATCTATGGAGAATGATTTCTTTCGATGTAAATCAGCGAGCCATTTTGATGGAATATCATTCCGGCCACGATTCAGTATTATTTTATTATCGCGATAAATAACAACGGCAGGTTGAACAAGACCAAAGGTATTGATCTGATCCAATGTTAATCCGGAGGTTTGTTTGGTAAAGACCAGTGTTTCTAATTCCGTTTGCTGATTGAGTCGTGTGATGAAATCAGCATGCACAAACCCACTGGTAACAAAATAAACGAAAGTGAGAATGGAACCGGTTAAAAATCCGCTGATGATGGTAAACCGAATTGCTAATCGCTGACGTATTTTCACAAATCAGGAAGTTTTAAAACATAACCAAAACCGGTAATGGTGTGGATGAGTTTCGGATTATAATTTTTATCAATTTTATTTCGAAGGTAGTTGATGTACACATCAATAAAGTTAGTGCCGGTTTCAAAATTCAAATCCCAAACCGCCTCTGCAATTTCCAATCGCGATCGTACCTTACCTTTATTGCGCGCCAAATATTCAAGCAATGAAAATTCTTTTGCTGTAAGCTGAATCATTTTACCGTTTCTTCTTACTTGCTTGGCATCAAAATCAATTACTAAATCCGCTATTACAAAACGATCTGATGCTTCTCTTTTATTTGCATCAACAACTGGAGTAGATATTGGAAATTTCTTTCTGCGTGTTAGTGCTTTTACCCGGGCATACAATTCATTAAACCGAAATGGTTTTGGTAAATAATCATCCGCTCCCGACTCAAGACCCAGCACAATATCATCGCTCATACTGAGAGCCGTAAGCATCAACACAGGAGTCTGGTCATCATTTTCGCGAAGTCGCTTACACAGTTCGAGTCCATTGAGCACGGGGAGATTAACATCGAGAACAATTAAATCGTATCCTCCATTTTGTGCAAGGCGTAATCCGATTTGTCCATCATAGGCTACATCGGCCTCATAACCTTCTTCTACCAAGCCTCGCTTTAGTACTTCGGCTACATTGAGTTCGTCTTCTACAATCAGAATTTTCATGTTCAAAGAAACAGTATTAAAAACGACCCCACAATGGAATCATTAAATTCTAACCTCACTCTAACCAAGTGAATAACTATTTCAGGAGGTGCAGCCAGCTCTTACAGGTAGCATGTTCCTCAATGGTTACCTCATAATAATAAACGCCCGGTGCCAGCCCATCACCAAACCAGTTGTACTGATAATCATTGGTTTCAAAAACTTTACCACCCCAGCGATTAAAAACGGATAACGATACCTTATAACCAAAATCAGCGGGGGTTACGTCAGGTTCATTTCCGTATTGAACTGAGAAAATATCGTTATCGCCTTCTTTTACAGCAGGTGTAATAACATTGGGAAGTACTAACGTAAACACAGGTGTGGGTACAATTTTTTCAGTAACACAAAATTCATTCACACCTACGAGTTTAACAGAATACAATCCATCTTGCTCATATTTATGAGTTTGTTCCTCATTGTCACTCGTAACTCCATCCCCGAAATCAAAGAACATGTGAGCACCCGGAAGTAAACTATCAGTTTGATTTTTTACTTGTACAAAAGGCCGACCTATGCAATCTGAAAAGCGTATGAGTTCAAATTCCGGATTGATGGTTGGAATAACATTGAGCAGAACCGAGTCTTGATGGATACAACCATTTGTTTCAGTAATGGTGACATAATACAAGGTTGTATCTTTCGGTTCTACAGGTGGTTCTGCATCAATGGATTCAAATGAACCATCTTCACTTTTCCAAAAATAAAGTTCACCTCCACTGGCAAATAATGAGTATGGCGAACCCAAACATAAATCATCATTGTCTTGTACTTGTGTGTCAGTCGTAAAGACATCAACAATGGTTGTGGCGACATCTCTTCCTATACATGTATTTTCATCAATGGCTGTTAAGGTTACTGTATATTTTCCGGTTGACTTATATCCATGTGTAATGTTATTCTTACTGGCTGTAACGATGGCCGTTCCATCACCAAAGTTCCACTCATAAATTTCACCTCCAATGCATAGGTTCTGAAAAACGATGCTATCCGGAAAACAAATTTTATTTAATCCAGGCATATCCAGTGTTACAGAATTGGTTTGCAAACCTGCCTTAAGAGAAGAGAGATCAAACTTAAATGCTGCGTTATTGCAATTTTTACTTTTATTAATTCGAGACCACGCTGTTGGTGTTGTGGGAAAATCAGAAGTGGAAGGAGCTTGTGGATTAAGTCGACAACCCGAACAAACTGCATGGTATACAATACCTCCCTTATCAAACCGACTGGTGCCTCCATCAACATGGGTGAGTGATGTATTACCTCCCATGTACGTTGCATATAAGAGATCAGAAGCATCTGCCGTAAGTACAATAAAATAAAAATCAGAGCCACTGGTTGTACTCTGAAATGCATCAGGTGTTGTGGGCATACCAGTCGTACTACTTTCCCAGAAACCACGTTGATCGTTTAGCTCTCCGCCCCAACCTGTCATGTATAAATTATTGCATTCATTTACGAGAAATGCTGTGGGGGAAATATTGGGCACACCATCACCTGATCCAAACACGGTAGAAAAATCGATCGTAGACAGTGAACTGTTAAACTTCTGAACAAACTGTCCGCTATTCGGATTGTGGTAAACATTTTGTGTTATCGGAAAATCGCCAGCGGTTTGACCATATACATAAACTTCTTCCTCTGAATTGAGATCAAGAAAATAAATCTGATCAAACGATGGTGTACCGGTATAAGTGGCGTAATCAATTTTATTACCACTGTTACTGATTTTTGCAATCCACCCATCTGCGTCACCACTCAAGGTATCCTGATAACATCCTGCTGTAATTGGAAAATCGATACTGGTTGTTCCGCCTGCTATGTAAATGTCATTACTACTTGTCAACTTAATTGTGTGCGAAGCATCTGTTCCATTCCCACCTAAAAAAGCTGACCATTGTAATTGTGATAATTGCTTGTTGAATTTTAAAACTATAGCATCTGTTTCGCCACCCTTGTAGAATGTATTAAAACTATTGACTGCTGGGAAATCGGAAGATTGTGTTACCGAACTGATATACACATTTCCTGTTACATCTGTAATAATATCACCCCGCAGTTGATCACCGTAATTTTTAGTAAGTGCTCCACCATTTGTATTCAATCCATCGTTCGATGATCCTCCAATATAGGTTGAAGCCAATAGCTGGCTTCCATCTTTATTTATTCTGGAAACAAAAATATCAGAGCCAACTGAGAAAGGCAGAACATGAGTTACCCTCTCTCCACCATTAAATGTCTTATCGTAAGCATTTACAGAAGTCGGAAAATCGTCTGAACTTGTTGTGCCCAATACCATTAGTTCCTGGTTCGCATTCATAATTAAACTATGAGGAGACTCCGATTCACTTCCTCCTAAATAAGTAGCATACAACATGTTTTGTCCTGATGAATCATATTTTAAAATGGCGACATCATAGATTCCACCATACGATGTTTGAAAGACACCCGGTGTTGCCGGAAAAAAACCACCAACATTATTGTGATTCGTAATACCGGTAGAATATAGATTTCCCTTTTCACCAGGTGTAGCAGAACTTCCCCAATTATCGGCAGTTGATCCGGAATACGTGGAGAAAATTAATAATGGGTCAATGATCAACTCATAACATGCATCATACCCTTGCGGAAAATAAAAGGAGAGTCGCTTTCCGGTTAAACGAAATTCACAATCAACATTAACTTTTTCCCCATTAATAACTTGATAAGCCAGTGGACGTTGTTCAATAATATCAACCAAATCGGTTCGGGCATAGAGGTTTCCGTTTTCCAAAGACAATTCCTTGGCGCCCATATATTCTATTATTATTGGTGATGGATCAGCACCTGGAGCAACGATAAAATCATACTTGGCATGTTCTCCTGACGAATACACTTTCATATCTACACCAGAATAAAGAGAGGGGTAAATAAAACCATCATACGCAAATGCCTTTGACGCCCAATGCTTTTCATCATTGCCTAGAAAATAATTATAGTATTCGCTGGATTGACCGAACGGCATTGGGATGGAATTTCGGTTTGACCCAATAAAATTTACATGAACCGTATTACCGCGAATAACATCGTCCACTATTTTCTGTCCATCCGCTTCGCTATGCTGAAGATGCGTTTGTTCATGAAGTTCTTCCAATCGTTTTTCGTCCAGAAAATAATATCGGAATCCACCCGGTTCAATGGACATTGTGCCTCCATTGATGCTCGCATAAAACAAAATATGGGCAGGCCACTGGTTTTTATTTTCAATAAATTTAATGCGGGGAGGTAAACCTGCTTGAACAGTTGTTCCAATGAAATAAACGAGCAACCAAAGCAATCTGCACCTCATCACACTTTTTGAAATAATTACTGATTAATAAAAAATATCAATTGGTAAGATAACACTTCTGTTACTTGATAATCGATGCCTTGATTGTCAATTTTTTTAAGCGTTGATTACACGCGACAGGTTGATGTTTTTATTTCGCAAATCAAGCCCTCCTTCTAAAACCGATTTTAAATTGGTCATATAGAATGTCCAGCCGTTAGAACAATTAAGATGAAGATTGGTTTTGGGATCAACGTCTAATGGAATATGTTCTTGCATTAGCGTGCATATCGTCTCCCCAAAGGCATGACTTAATGTAATGGTTACAATGCAATTTCCGGTAAACAGAAATTTGAATGTATTCCTTCCGTTTGCTTCAATCACTTCTTTTCGTTCAAACACGTCATCCGGATATCCGTGCCAAAGCCAATGATAATAATCGTTTGCCTGAACAAAATCATGGAGGTGGCGTACGTGCCCTTGCGGGTTTGTAAATTCGGCAGACCGCAAGAACCAACTCTCCAGCCCATCCTGCGTTGTCCATGCCTTATAAACTTCTTCTTCTGTTGTTCGAATGCCAATGCGTAACGTAAAGGAATTCCATTTTTCAGAAAGCATTTTCATATATGTAAGTTAAGAAAAATCAAGAAAGCATCCCCCATTTTGAATACCCTTCGTCAGGTCACAATTTTTCGTCTTAATTTATTTCGATTTGGTCTTAATTTCTTTCCCTAACGCAAACCACCACTTGATCTTTAGTGTTTAATCCGTAGTTTTAAGAATATTGCCTAACCGCGATTTATGCACAAAACTCTACTGTTTCTATTCGTATTTCTCAATTCTCTTGCACTCGCGCAAACACAGCGGCTTACAGGAAAAGTAACTTCATTGTCCGATCCCGAAGGCTTACCCGGTGTAAGTGTTATCATTAAGGGCACGAGTCAGGGAACCATCACCAATATTGGGGGAGATTTTTCGCTCGATGTTGAGCAAGGATCAATAATTGAGTTCTCATTTATTGGATACTCCACACAGCAAATTACCTATGCCGGGCAGACTAACTTAACGATTGTACTAGAAGAAAAGCAAACTTCATTGAATGAAGTGGTGGTGATTGGATATACTTCTATTGAAAGAAGGGATATCACCGGATCAGTATACACGGTTAATTCAGAAAACCTTAAAGGTATTTCTGTCAACGGACTTGATCAGGCACTTCAAGGTCAGGCACCAGGTGTTCAGGTAACACAATCATCGGGCACACCTGGTGGTGGTGTTTCCGTTCACATCAGGGGTGCTACGTCCATCACTGCGTCAAACACTCCTCTTTATATAGTTGACGGAATGCCGGTTGAAACCGGCACCTTAGGGGTACGTACTTTTGGGGGCCAAAATGATAATGCTTTAGCATTACTTAACCCAAACGATATTGAATCCTATACTGTACTTTCTGATGCTTCAGCAAAAGCACTTTATGGATCAAGAGCCTCTAATGGCGTGGTCTTAATTACAACCAAGCGTGGAAAAAATTCGAGCGCCAAAATAACGTTCGATGTGCAACGAGGTATTATTGATCCTGTAAAAAAACTGGACATGCTAAACGCGACTCAATTACTAGAATTACAACGAGAAGCGGTAACGAATGCTGATCAAAACCCGGATGGCTTCGGATTAATACCCGGTGTAACAGATGCTGTAAATACAAATTGGCAGGATGAAGTTTTGCGCAGGGCCATCATGCAGCAGTACCAAGTCGCGGTAACCGGTGGTGATGACAAAACCAAATATTATATCAGTGCAAATTTTCGTGAAGAGGAAGGTGTTCAACTCAACAACGAATTTCAGCGCTTTGGCACCACCATTAATCTCGACCAAAAACTAACCCCAAAGCTTTCAGTGGCAACGAATATTTCGCTTTCCAGATCTTTAAATAAAAGAGTAAAGGGAGATAATTTTTTGGATGGTGTTTATTCGGGTGCCATTAAAAGCTTACCCTACAACGTACCGTATGATGAAAATGGATTCCTTGTTGGTCCGGGCTCACCTCTCTATGCTGGTTTCCCTAACTTCAACCCTGTTGCACAAGCTTTGCTACCACGCTTTAACACCATCACTGTAAAAGCGTTGGGAAATATTAACGCCACCTATCAATTTAATCCGAATTTAAAATTAAAAGCTCAGGCTAGTTTAGACTATAACAATGTTACGGAGGATCAGTATGAATCTTCTCAAACGGCAATCGGTGGTTTTCTTCCCAGCGTGGGTGGCCAAGGTTATGGTATATTCAGTGCCAGTACATTTTCCAACATTAATTCTTATATCACTTTATCATACAATAAAGAACTTGCTAATAAACACAAAGTAAGTGCAGTAGCAGGATCGGAACTTTATTTCAGCAACGGGATCGGTGGAAACCTTCAGGGCAGATTATTTCCAAGTGATGACTTCACCTACATTACCTCTGCTGCCATTGTCGATGCGGGTTCCTCATTCCGCTCACCGTATCACAGCATACTCTCATTTTTTGGTGAAGCGCGCTATGATTTTGATGAACGATTCCTGGTTACCGTTAATATGCGAACCGATCGCTCAACTAATTTCGGTCCCAATAATAAGTTTGGATATTTCCCTGCAATCTCTGCAGCCTGGAGAATCTCGCAAGAAAAATTCTGGAACCATACACTTATCAATGATTTAAAAGTGCGCGCCAGCTATGGTCTTACAGGAAACGAACGTATTCCTTCATTTACATTTTTAGGAAAATGGGAATCTTCTTCTTACAACGGAAGTTCTGGGGTTAAACCGAGTAACGTGCCGAATCCAGACGTTAAATGGGAAACAACACATGAGCTGAATGTCGGGTTAGATATAGGTCTTTGGGAAGGAAGAGTTCAATCCGTAATAAACGCCTACTATAACAAAACAACCGACTTGTTGCTATCCAGGCCATTGCCCTTAACCACTGGTTTTACTAGTATTATAGATAATGTTGGAGAATTGGAAAATAAAGGATTGGAGTTTAGCGTAACTACTGTCAATATCGATAAACAACTACGTTGGTCAACTACACTTAATCTATCCAAGAACCTTAACAAAGTTTTATTGCTTCCTGACTCAATACCTATTTTTGCAGGTTACACTGGAGAAGGTATTGATCGAACCAATGTCGTTAAGGAAGGAGAACCTTTGGGTACATTCTGGGGTCTGAATTTTCTCGGTGTAAACCCGGCAACAGGTGACGCTATCTATGAGGACCGAAATAAAGATGGCGCCATTACCAATACCGATGCTATGGTAATTGGCAATTCCCAACCTAAATTGATTGGTGGCATCACCAACACTTTTCAGTATAAAGGATTTGATCTTTCCATCTTCTTTAGCTTTTCGTACGGCAATAAGGTTTTAAATTTTACCAAAGCTTCAACCATTAATATGGGAGGAGACATCTCGTCTAATCAGTCAGTTGATGCCCTGCGAAGGTGGCAAGAATCTGGCGATGTAACGGATATTCCAAGATATGAATATGGCAGCACGCTCAATAATTTACACAGTAACAGATTGCTGGAAGATGCATCCTATTTGAGGTTAAAAAATTTAAGTTTTGGTTACAGCTTACCTTCTGGCCTTGTGGATAAATTAATGTTAGGTCAACTCCGGATTTTTGCATCGGCAACAAATCTGTGGACGCTGACAAAGTACAGTGGGTCCGATCCCGAGGTAAGTACATTGGATGGATCAACCACAGCTCAAGGAATCGATTTTTTTACCCTACCGCAAGTAAGAACAATTGCAGTCGGACTTAACGCGACATTGAAATGAAAGAGCTAAAGCATTCCCGTCTTTTTATTGTTCTGTTCTTTCTGATCAGCACATCCTGTTCCGATTTATTAGATCCACAACCCATTGATGAGGTTATAGACGATATTGTACTCAACGAAGCGAATGATGTTCCGAATGTTGAGATTGGTTTGTATGGTGCATTTCGTTCCATCATTCCTGCAACAGTAATAGCAGGAGATGCAACTGCTGATATGCTCCAATTCAGAGGAACCTTTTCGCAATACCGTGAATTGGGAACAAAGACCATTACATCAGCAAACTCTTCGGTAACAGCATTGTGGGCCAGCATTTACAACACGATCTACATTGCAAATTTCATTATCGAAAAATTACCAACTGTGCCTGGCGTAAAGACTACAGATCGTGATCGGGTTTTAGCAACGGCTCATTTTTTAAGAGGCTATGCTTACTTCACAGCGGTTTATACTTACGGAGGTGTACCAAAAGTAACTAGTACTTCAATCGAGATAAATCGTAACATAGCACGTGCTTCTAGGGAAGAAATACTTGATTTTATTTTAGAAGATTATACGGAAGCATCTGATAAATTGCCACTTGAGGCAGCTAACGTAAGTTTTGCTAGCGACTACGCATTACAAGCCGCCCTTGCTAAATATTATTTATACAATGAGGAGTGGGCAAAGGCCGAACAGCATGCTACAAGTGTTATATCCTCAGGAGAATTTACATTAGTGCCGGAGTATGAATCAGTAGTAATAGCTGAGTTTAATTCCGAATCAATTTTTGAAGTTGCCTATGCTTTATCGGATGATCCAGGATCGGATGGTAACATCGGATTGAATAATATTTTTGTTGGAAGAAGAGAACTCATTCCTTCAAATCAATTACTCGCTGTTTTAGATGGCAGAACCAACGATGCCTCTAAAGACCGTGATCTTTCAGTTTCGTTCAATGTAAATAATCTAAAAGGTAATGACAATGGATACTCTGTTGCAAAATATGGAACAGCGGATCAGAATAATAACAACGTTTCTGTCTTTCGTCTTGCTGAAATGTATCTCATTCGAGCCGAGGCTCGCGCGCAACTAAATAAAATATCCGGAACAAATAGTGCTCAGCAAGACATCAACATGCTCCGCACACGCGCTAACGCAGCGCTTGTTGGATCCGTCACAAAATCACAAATGCTTTCACTTATTGAAGAAGAGCGAAGATATGAATTGGCGTTTGAAGGACATCGCTGGTACGATTTAGTTCGGACCGGAAGAGCCAGCGCAGTAATGTCAGCGTTCAATTCCAATTGGAAAGACGAATACGAATTGTGGCCGATACCACAACGCGAAATTTTAAACAACCCGGCTTTAGTAGGAAATCAAAATCCAGGATATTAAATGAGAAGAGTAAACGCCATATTTTATATCCTGTCTCTTTTCGCATTGATGAATTGCGAAACCGATCGGATTGTTTTTAAAGGTCCCTACTTTGTTCGGTTTACAGAATCCGCTCGAACTGAAAAAGAAAGTTTTAGTAAGATCATTGAGATTGAAGTGCATCAATCACAACCGGTTTTAGAAGATGATATTGAGATTATCTATTCCATCGGAGGCGATGCACGTGAAGGTATTGATTACATAATTCTTGGGGAGCGTGGAAAAGTGACAATAGAGAACGGTGAATTCTTTGGTACAATTCAAATTCAATTAATTAACAATGCTAACAATATTATTCGCAGTCAGGATATTGTTTTAACGCTCAAGACCGTGAGCACGGATCAATTGCAAGTCGGGCAGGATGAAAGTGCCATGGGTACAACCTACACCTTTACGATCGTGGACGATTGCATCCTTGGCGGAACGTATATCGGGAACAGGGGAACTGCTAGTATCAATGATATTACCATTCTAAGTGGTGACTGCGAAAACTATACACTCTCCAATTGGAACATCAATGTTTTTAGCACCTCCACAGAAATGGATTTAAAGTTTATAGACAACGGAGACAATACGTTGACCATCCCTCAACAAGAAGAGGAAAATATTGACGCTGAACTGGCGACTATTCGAGGCATTGGCGTTGTTGACCCCACCACTCGAGAAATCACGATGACCATAACCTTAGTTGATTTTGACGGACAACCCGAAGTATCGCTCACGCTCATCCCCGATTGATATGAAATTTTCATCTATACTAATTTTTAGCCTGATCCTTTTGAGCCTTGCATGCTCTGAAGAAATTAAGCCTACACCGTATACATACACCACTATTTTTACAGGAGAAAATAGTAAAACATGGAAGTTAAAATTTCTAGAGCAGACATTAGACGGAGAGGTGGTGGAGACTTTTAATATTGCTTGTGCCTCAGACGATAGGTATATTTTTTATGCTAACACAGAGCGCGCCTATGAAGCCGTAACGGGATCTCAGAAATGTTACCAAGATCCCGAGGCTGCGGTCATCTCTGATTCATGGTCGTTCACTAACTCATCAGCCACGCTAACCATGTTACTTCCATTCTTTAGCACAGATTTTAGTTTGCCCTTCATTGTGCGTGAAGTGAAGAAAAATAAAATGGAGTTGGAGATCTTTTTTGATGAGACCAGTACAGAAAGCTATCGAATCCATTTTGATGCAGTCGATGAAGATTAAATGAATGCTATGAGGGTACGTATTTCCATAATTATCGGTTTGCTTATTGGGTCTATCATTGGCGCAAATGCTCAGCAAGTCAGCATTGATCCTGCGCGTACGTGCGCCACGATGGAGCAAGACAGCATCAATAAAATACGATACCCACAGCGCAGTACGCTCGATGACTTTGAAGAATCCATTCAACAAAGGATGAAGGAGATTCGGGCAAAGGAGATAGCATCAGGAAGAACACAGGGGTTAGTCGTAACCATTCCAATTGTGGTGCACGTTATTCATAATGGCGAGGCTGTAGGATCAGGAATGAATTTAAGCAAGGCACAAATTCAATCTCAGATTGACGTATTAAATGAAGATTTTAGGAGAAAGTCTGGAACACCAGGATTCAACAGCAGTCCTGTTGGCGCAGATATTGAAATTGAATTTTGCTTATCTCCTGTAGATCAAAATGGAAATGCACTAAGTGAACCTGGAATTCATCGCTACAATGGAAACAAGGCAAGCTGGACACGCGAAGAAATTGAAGGTAGTCTAAAATCATCCACAATCTGGAATCCGAATTTGTTTTACAATATGTGGACGGTAAAATTTGGCGGTACCAGTTCTAACTTATTAGGGTATGCACAGTTTCCTGATCAATCTGGTTTATCCGGACTGAATGAAACTGGAGGACCAGCGTCTACCGATGGTGTTGTTATTCAGTATACTTCCTTCGGATCAGCAGATAAGGGAACCTTTCCAAGCATGCAGGCTCCTTATAATAAAGGCAGAACATTATCTCATGAAACTGGGCATTGGCTTGGTCTTCGTCACATTTGGGGAGACGGCAATTGTGCAGAAGATTTTGTGTCTGACACCCCACCGGCAGCAAGCCCAAGTTCGGGTTGCCCTGTCGGACGGTTTAGTTGTGGATCAACCAACATGGTAGAGAACTACATGGACTACACCAATGATGCCTGTATGAATATTTTCACGCTCGGTCAGAAAGCCCGGATACAGGCGGTGATGGAATTAAGCCCAAGAAGAAAATCGTTACTGACAGCTAACTTATGTAGCCCGATTGTTGCCGATGTACCAACACCTAACTTTACTTCCGACAAACAACTGGTTTTATTAGGAGGCGAAGTGAATTTCACAGACTTGTCAACCAATTTTCCAAACGAATGGAGCTGGACATTCGAAGGTGGTAGTCCAAGTGCTTCCACTGATCGTGATCCAAAAATAAAATATACGGCACCCGGAGTTTATAAAGTTTCTCTTGTGGCTACAAATACACTGGGATCTTCTGACCTACTTGAGATTGAAGATTACATAACCGTTTCAGATGAAGGATTATGTGGCACTACTACAAACTTTAGCGACACAAACACACCATCAACTCTTCCCTTATCAGATTACGGAAATTATTCGGGCTACCTTACAGGACATAACAGTCTAAAGAGTAAAGCCATCTCTGAATTTTTTGCTAATACCTTAGGCTATGAATTTATCAGTGGAGTGAATATTAAATTTTCACAACTCTACACCACCAGAGAAGACGCCACGGTAACCATAACTGTCTGGAATGCCCGAGGTCCGCAACGGGCTCCCGGATCGGTAATCGAGCAAAAAGTAGTATTGTATAAACAAATTCAGGAAGATATAGAAAACGATAGGCCTACTGCAATTGTCTTTGATCGGGAAACACCGATATTCAGCAAGCCCTATCAGGTTGGTATTGAATTGAATTATAATAATGGCGATTCACTGGCTGTTGAATCCTCTTCAGATGGTGAATCAACGAACGCTACATCATGGATTCAAAATGTATCAGGCATATGGAGTCCATACACCATTGCTTTTGGAGCGAACATCGCCATGGACATTGAACCTATCATTGGTATGAATCCTTCCGTGCAAGTATCATCATCGAAACAATTGATTAATCCGGGTGAAGAAGTTATCTTAAATGGACGGGGTGCGAGTATTTTTTCATGGAGCACGGACGATGGAAGTGTGATAAACTATGCAGGACCTCAATTAATCATTCATCCAACAACAACTACAGTAGTCACAACTACTGGCTCTGGCCTTGAACTCTGTAACAAAGTAGTGAATACAACCATTTACGTACGTGAGGATGTTACCGGAATTAACGATCCGTTTATTGCAAATAGTGTTAGCCTCTATCCGAACCCCGGCCAGGGAAGTTTGAATATTTCTATTGAAAATAATTTCATTGGTGATATTGATCTTCAGATATTTTCTGTAGTCGGAAATGATATTTCACAATCCATTACCCTGAAAAAAGAGAGCAAAAAACTGATCCACACCATGAACACCTCATATCTTCAGCCTGGAGTTTATTTAATAGAAATAAATCTGGGTGGAAGACGTGTTACAAAAAAATGGATTACATATTAATGCTTATAGACACGATTCAAACGATGGTGTAAATCGGGTCCTTAAATACAAAAAGATTTCAGTAAATTTAAAATGTGTAAACAATACGATTATGAGAAAATACAGCACACTCTTTCTTTCGGGATTAATCCTCACGCTATTTACCTTGGCAATTTCAGCATGTAGTGATGATGATGAGCCTGTAGCAAAACCAAAACTTTCCTTTAGCGAATCCTCTCTCACGGTAACCGAGGGTTCAGCAGGCACAATCGAAGTGGAAGTTGAATTAGACAAGCCTGCAAGCGAGGACATCACCATTACCTACGAATTAGGAGGATCGGCTATTGACGCAGTGACAGGTGACGCGAATGACATTAACTCTGATTATGAAATTCTAAGCGACTACCTGGAGGTTGAGATTGAAGAAGGTGAAACAACTGGTGTTATTGAGATTGGGCTTTATTCCGATTTCTCCTGGGAGGGATCAGAGGTAATTAATATCTCTATTGAAAGCGTGAATAGCAATGAAGTTGAAATAACCCGTGAGGATGAAATTGAAATCGTGATTCAACAAGAAGACGGAATGATTGTGTTATTGGAGTGGCCACGTGTGGGATTAGATAGTCTTGCCGATATGGACCTTGTTTTAAGAGCAGGTTCAAGCACGTCTACATTAGAAGATGTGGTAGCACTTTCTGCAGATGAAGGCTTTACAGGAGGGGAACTGGTATTCATTCCCAAGGCAGCCGATATACCAGCTTATGGATTGAGCTATACGTATTGGGAAGGAACATTTAATAGACTTCCATTTAAAGTTACATTTGCTGATTTAGTAAATGGAAATGTTGAGGCTGAAGCACAGCGACAAATTTTTGAAGCCACATACACCAAAGCCAATATTAATAGATGGACAAATTTTAATACAACGCTTGTGGTTCAGACACTGGAGAAATCGGGAACAGGTTTTGCAACACCATCCCAAATTACTGTTCCAAGTAGTGGAAGCAGAGTTGCGTTTGGTAATTCATCAACGGTTAATCCAAAGTTGAAGAAAACAAAAAGAAGTTCAGAAGAAATTGAATTGTTGCATTTCTTGCTAGAGAAACTTAAGTAGAATAATTAATCTCCTATATAAAAAAGGAGTGTTCAGTAATCTGAACACTCCTTTTTTATATCTTCAAATTAACAACTACCTATAATTATAATACGAAGGACATTCGATGTTACCATGTAGCTTCCGGATACGAAAGCGATAGTTCAGCATAAATTCATGTGTACCGTTAGAGAATTTATTCAGATCTGATGTTGTGGCATCGTATGCATAACCAAAATGGAGATTGTCGTTTAACTTCAAATCAATGAAACCGATGAAAGCATCTCCTAATCGATAAGAAGCCCCAATGCTGAAGAGATCATAGAAAATAAAGGAGTTATTAATATCAAGACTAAGGGGTTGACCTTCCTGTGCACGAACCAGAAACGATGGATTCATCTTAACGTTCTTACTTCTGTTTATTGGAAATACTGTTCCGCCTCGTAAAAAATAGTAACGTGCTTCTCTAAGTTCACCCAACAAACCTTCCACAGAGTTGGCTACCTTATTATTCAAAATAAAAGGCACTGAAAAGCCCAGAAAAAAGTTCTTTCGGCTATAATAAATTCCCGCTCCAAAATTGGGCTTGACTTTATTAATGATATTGGCGAACGATGCGTCATCCGGATCCGTAAGATCAAGGTCACCGTAATCCGCCCGCAATACATTGATACCCCCTTGAAGTCCCATCGATAATGTGGATTTGCTAAACCGCAGCATGTAAGCATAGTTCACATAGATGTGATCATTCTTATAGCTTCCAATTTGATCGTGGTTAATCATAAGACCAACACCTACTTTATTATTCATAAAGGAAGAATGCCCGCTAAAATTAAATGTCTTTGGCGAACCTGGAAAATTAACCCATTGGTTACGGTACATCGAAGTAAGACTCACTTGCCCATGATTACCTGCATAGGCAGGATTGATCACCAACTCGTTAAAGTAATATTGCGAGAACACAGGATATTGCTGTGCCAAACAACTTCCTGAAAAAGCAAGGGCAACTAAAGCCGTTGAAAAAATTCTTTTTAAAGACATGTTCATGCGTTTACACATTAATTAACAACCTCCAGATAACCTGCTACTGCTTTTGATCCATCTCGTTTATCAATAACATAGAAATACGTTCCACCTGGAAGCTGATTGCCCATCAGACTAATTCCCTTATTCGATTTACCGTCAAAGAATGTAACCTGGTTATCATATCCATTGGCTTCATAAACCAACGTTCCTGCGCGGTTAAAAATCTTCACTACGTTATCCGGAAAATTCTGAATGCAATCAATCTGGAAGATAGGGTTATCATCATCTCCATTTACTGATACACCATTGTATGGCTTGATTTCCGTAAGGAGCTCGATAGGTTTTATTGCTCGGCAACCAAGTGCTGTTGTAACAATTGCCTGATAGTTTCCTGCAAGAGCATTGACAACATTTGGGCTTGTAATAGTATCTCCCGTTGTAAGAACCCATCTAATGCTGGATATTTCAATATCCGTTGTTGTCATGAATAAAGTCAGGAAGCCATCTTCTTCATCACAGGTAGCCGGCTCTATTTTGAAATTAAAATCAGGATAAGCCAGCTCTTCCAAAATTTCCTCCGCTACCGGTATAGAAACACAACCTGTTTCACGACTTGTTGCTGTTACTGTATAAAAACCCTTTGCTAAGCTGTCAATCATTTCACCGGTTGATAGATAGGTTGTATCGGCACCCGAACCTGTGAACCAGTCAAATATATAGTCGCTGGTATTTCCTCCAACTGACGCTGTCAATGAACCATTGAAGACTCCAGCCACACAGCTCGTCTGCATGGAGAGAATTGTAATTTGAGGGAACGGTATTGGCAACGGCTCTTTCAGTATTGTAACACTGGTTGAATCCGAACAGCCTGTAACGATGTGCGAAGCAACAACATAATACGTACTATCTGCGAGACCACCAACCTGTGTTCCGTTGGCAAATAGATTACCAACTGGAGGGAGATCATCTCTATACCAATCAAATGCATAGTCTATTACATCCTCACCTTCAATGCTCGCTTCCGCTACACCATCGGCAGGTGAAAACGTAAGATCGCAGACTGATAATGATTGCAATGATTGAGCTATGATTTTAGGAAATACCCGTTCATTAGTAATTGTTACAGTGTCCGATGCAGTACATGTTGCATCTAATTGATCTACAGCAATGACAATGTAGTTTCCGGAATCAAGTGGTAGGAATGGCGTTCCAACTATACTTGTAAAATCAGGAGTCACCTTCACAGTTTCATCATACCAATTGTAGTCATACTGATTTTGACTTCCACTGGTTATCGTGGCGAATACAGATCCGTCATACGGAGTATTACAAAATGTCAATGAACTGGCTGAGGCTGTCAGAAGAATTGGTGAAGTCTCCACAGGCAACACATACGTATCGGTAACACGACACTGTGATGTATTGTTTATCACTTCGATTGTAAACGTAACATTGAGTTGACCCAATGGATCAATACCGATCAGATCGGGACTGGTTGAAACAACGGGACCTGTGGCGGTAGGTCCTGCATACCAGTTGAACAAGAAAGGTGGAACAGCAGCGCTTGTACCGGTAGCACTTACATGCAGTTCACCTAAAATATTCGCAGGTTTTAAACATCTCGTAGGATCAACGAAGCTGATCAAGTTAACAGTCGGGTCTCCCGTAGTCATATCCTTAATTTCGAACATCAGCATTGTACTCGCACAATTGTTTGTTGTACTTGTAGCTTGCACGAAATAGGTTCCGGGCGTCAACGAACCAATAGTATTTGGTCCATTCAACAACGAAACAAGATTAACATCAAACCATTGAAATGAATACGTTACAATTGGCACTGCAGTAACAACCCCATTAACCGTTTCGCTCACACTGTTTATAGCGGCTGCACCTGTAAGTATATCACATCGCAAATTATCGGTAAGCGAAATATCCGTAGCGGCAAGCGTAACAATAGGTGGGTTATCAAAAATTTGAAAAGTTCTTACGGAGGAGCATCCTTCAAAAGTGCCCGTTATTTTCGTTACCTCTACGGTATACGAACCACTTGGTAAATTCGAGGCAGTTGCCGTTGTGATGGCTCCTAATACCGGAAACGTAACATCCGGTCCGTTGTGCCATACGTAGGAGTAATCGCTTTCTGGTGCAGCAGGACCATCAATATCCAATTGTATTTGACCGTTTGCAGTAACTACCCCAACGCAATTTGTATTGTTGGTGATAGTTGATGCAACAATAACAGGATCAGATACAACTTGTTTTATTTCAACAATAACAGGAACCGATTTACAACCCGGAGTTGATGGATTATTTGAAATGGCAACTAAATTATAAAAACCAGGTGTTAATGTATTCACAGTTGTGAACGTGGTATCATTCGGTGCTCCATTTGCGCCATTTATGGTTTCAATGAGAGTTCCACTATTAGTAGTCCCTGAACGTAACTCAATAAAGTAATCACTTTCAGTGAAGATTGATGTTGGAGTATCTTTTGATTTCCGTAATCTGAACGTAATGCTAGCAATATTCGTAGGCGAACATTTATCAACATCGACATGGGAAAGTTCAAAAAGCTTATGCGCATTAACGAATGGCAAATCAAAGCTTTGGCTTCTGGAACAACCATTATTCAAGTTTGTAGCAACAACGGTATATGTTCCTGCTCCCAAATTAATTGCTGTTGATGTGGTAACCCCGTTGTCAGCAGGTTGTATAGGTGTTAATGATAGTGGAGGCACTCCGGCATACCACTCTATTTTAAAACCAAGTGTGTTTAGTGGAGCCGATACATCAACTTTCATTATACCATTATTAGAGTTACAATCACTTGGTGGTTTTGTTACCGTTGCATCCAGATTGATACTAATAATAGGAGTATCATCAATAACCTGAGCGGTGATCGGTCCGGTAGCGCAATGCTTGGTTTTGTGAACGGCCGACACTGTGTACGTACCAACCGGAAGATTTGTTAATAAGCTATCTGTATCCGGATAATCAGGTGTTGCTTTAACAGAATTACCATCGTACCAAGAGAAGGTATAATCAGATGCCTTATCCAAACTCACGGTCACTTTAACCGATCCATCTGGAGTTGTACAGTTTGTTAGACCACCGACAGCAGCTAACACAAGGTTTGGTGTAACAACCGCAAAATTAATTGTCACTTCTTCAGTATCAGTACATTTCGTTACTCTGTTTCTTGCGCGTACTGTATATACACCAACGGCCATTCCTGCGAGTGTATTTGAAGTAGAGTCTATAAAGTTCGCAGCTAATGTATTCTGTCCACGGAACCATTCGAATGTATAATCACCCAATGCACCAGTAGAAACATTTGCTGAAGCCGAACCATTTGGAAGACTTACATCACAAGAGGTTTGATCCGATGTTTTAGTGGTCGTTACTACAAAAGCAGGTGTTTGTTGTATTGTAACCGTTACTGGATCTGATTCACATTGAGTAGTTGAATTTTTAGCAACAACCGTATAAGTTCCAGCTGGCAATGAACTAATAACACCTGAATTTAAAGGAGGGCCAGGAAAATCGGTGGTCGGTTTAGGGAAACTACCTCTGTACCATCTAAACTGAAAGCCAGCGGTTAAACCTCCAACGGTTGCGGCAGCCGCTCCTGAATTAGCATTCGAACAAACAATATCGGTTACTGAAACCAGAACAACTGGTTTTGGGGTATTGACTGGAACAGCCAATGACTTACTATCACTACAACCCGTAGATTTTTCGGTCACTAATACAGTATACGGTGTAATACCTCCCTGTAAGTTAGACGCAACAGGAGCATTACTTACTAATTGACCACCACCTACGGTTGGCCCAACATACCATTCATATGTAAAATTACCTGATGGTGCTCCACCATTAACAACAGCTCGAAGCTGGCCGTTAGGATTTTGGCAATTATTATCCTCTTTCAGTAATTCTATTGTTACGGAAACGGTAGGTGGCGGATTAGGAATACCTACTGTAACGGTTGTTGTGTCCGACCCGCAATCGGCTGTTTTATGAACAGCAAATACGGTATAATCATTAGCTGCTAGTCCAGAGTAAACAGGGCCAATAAAATCAGCAGGTATAGGCTTTGCCACCGCACCATCTGACCAATAAAAATTATAATCAACTGTATTCTCAACTCCATTGGTTAGTATAAAAGATCGTATCGCGCCATTTGGAGGAGCGCTTACGTTACAGACAAGATTGTCTTGAGTCAATAATGCGGTTATCGGAACTGATTCTGGTATGACTGTTTCAAACACCACGTTATTAATATAATCACATTCAATAAAATCAGGAGCAAGTTTGATTGGTGTAGGAACGGAGCTGCCATCGTCATTTAAAACAATATACAAATCAAAAGTAGATCCCGGACCACTTACAGGAGCATCCGTAACAGCAAATGTTTCATTAAGTGATAACGCCACGAGTGTTACGGTAATCGTATTCAGTTTGATGGCTCCTACCTGATTGGGATTACCACTATAAAATGTAATCGGTAAATCACCGCTGATGGGCGCATCACCCTGGTTAATTATTGAAAACGAAACCGTAAAATTCTGATCGGGACAAGTAGGTGGTTCAACAACCAATGAGTTGTTGACAAAAGTAAGATCGGGTGCTGCAAATACCTGGCAACCCTTTGAATCGAGATAAGGACTTTGATTTAAGAAGTTATTCAGCGGACGAGGAATAGTATTTTGCCCAACTTTACAAGGCACTGCAGAAAATGCCAAATGATGTTTCTGCTGCACGCGTGGAATTGTTAAATCATTATTCACATTCACATTGAAGTAACCGTGTTGGTTCCAAAGTCTTCGGGCAGCCACCCATGGCTCACTGGCCGATTTGAAAGCGCGAATATGGGAGTTTGTCGAATAATTGATATTACAAAAATTGGCAACGGCCAACGCATCGTCAAAGCCACACGTAACACAAATTTCTGTTGATCCATCGGCATCTACATCCGCCACAATAGGATACTCACGGTTGGTTCGCGAAACGCACGCTTGCTGGGTGTTTACCGAGCCATCTATTCCATTAATAATGTATATAAACTTTTCATCGCGGTATACAATTTCAGATTGACCATCGCCATTAAAATCGAACAAAGTACAACCGGTATAGCCAGACGTTTCTTCATTTACAGGAACTCGCCACAGTAATGTAAAGTCTTCTTTTAAGGCATAAAGGAATTTACCGGAAACATAAGACGCATTCATTTGTCCATCCCCGTCAAGATCGGCCAGGTTAACACGGCCAGTTCCATTTTGCCATCCATTTTTATAGAATTCACCGCTAGAGGCCGGGCACCCTGCCACACTAAAGGTTCCGGGAATAGGATCAGAGAATGTTTTTACAGCATTATTCTGTACATCCCAGAAAAATACAGTGGTATTTGTGCCATTCGCAATGGTAGAACCGGAAGCAATAACATCCAGAAATCCATCCAGGTTATAATCAGCAACACTGGTAGCATTGAAATTATAACGAACAAAATAACTTGGGTCTTTTTTGAATAGCGTGAGCGATCCTGCATCTGCTGTACGTGCACCTAAATTCACTTTAAAAATAGAAAGACCCATGACCAGTTCGAGCTTACCGTCATTGTCCATGTCGACAGCAACCGGACCACCATTTAACCTGTTGTAAGTGCCTTTACTTCCGGCTGAGGTTTTTACAATTCGTACACCTGTATGTGCATCAAAAATTTCATCCTTGGCGTAGAGTTCTACTTTTCCATCGCTGTCAAAATCGGCAAGGCCATAGTTTACAGGATCATCCAGTAAATTTTGAGCCGACTTCCAGATAAAATTCAGGTTACAATCGTACGCGTAGAGGAAGAATGAACCGCCTTCTATTCCAAAGAAAAAAATCTCAGCACAGCCATCATTGTCCAGGTTAGCAATCGCAATTTCCCATTGAGGTTCCCATGCTACAGTTGCTTGTGATTGAATGGAACCATCACTACCATTCAAAATGAATAACCGCTTTGTGTACCGGTTCATGGTAATAATTTCAGGAACACCATCGCGATTCAAATCGCCAATGGCCATACGGGAAAGGTGATTGGTCGTCTGATTAGGCGATGAAAAATCCATCGTCATGGTAAACTTATTGGATGGAAGATCTGGCGGTTGACAGTCGTTATCATTGCCCAAATAAAAATCATCGCAAAGCACATTGTCCGAACAATCTGAATCGAAGCAGTCGATAAAGCCATCTCCATCATCATCTAAATAGTTATTACATTCCGTTTCTACTTGAGCAAATGCATGTGTAGCAATCAGTGTAAAACAAACGAGCAACAGTTGAAATAACCTCTTCATAGGTATTGTTAGTTAGGCAAAAATACGATAGATGCTCTTATCTGCATCTACCCGTTTAATTTTACTCTGGGTAACCTTCGTAACCTGAAGGTGTAAGGTTTAAGCTTATATTAAATAGTCTGAATGGTCATTATCGACCAGCTGTATTAAAGTGCCGACCAACAACCATAAGACCCTCAAATCTCATTTTATCTAAGAATGGTAATTGTTCCCTTTCTTGGCTTGTTTTCCTCACCATCACATCTGATAATATATTGATATGCACCATCGGGCAGCGGCTTGCCGTTGCCATTAAAGGTCCCATCCCAGTTATTCAAATACGGTTTACTATCAAAAACTTTTACCCCTTTATCATCATAAACGGTGACACGGCATTGGGGGAATTGTTCAATTTCTGTCACTATCCAAAGGGGGTTTTCAGTGTCACCATTGGGTGAGAAGAAAATGCTTGGCCCTAGTTTACCCACAATGGCTTCTCCTACTACGTTCACCGTAACAGTACCTTCATACGTACAGTTGCCATCCGATCCAGTCACGGTATAGACAGTAGTAATAGGTGGGTTCGCTACAGGATTGGCACTACTTGCATCTGATAAATTTTCAGATGGAGACCATGTATAGGAATTTAATCCGGAAGCACTTAGTTGCGATGATTCACCTTCATTGATCAATTCCGGTGTTGCACTGAGATTAAGGTCTGGAGCCTCAAAAACTGAAATTATTTGTTCATCATTAAGCGTGCAACCATTGCTCGCCTTTACCTCAACCTTTATCGTGTCTGTCTCTGTTGCCTCAAAAGTTATGGTCGGATCGACTGAACCATTGCTCCACAAGTAGCTTGTGAAGGTTCCAACCTCCAATTCAACACTTTCGCCTTTGCAAAACTGGTATTTATTATTAGGATTAATAATGACAGCAGGTGTGGCAGCTGTGATGGTAATGTCTTGGCTTTTTACAACGGGGCAGCTGTTACCCTGATACGAAACCGTTAGACTTACACTATAGGTATTTGCATTGATGAACTTATGAATAGGATTCTTATCGGTTGATGCTGGAGCATCGCTAAAGTTCCAGGCGTAAGAGGCGATTGCCTGGCTATCTGTAGTGGATTGATCAGTAAACTGAACGTTTTGATTTGCGCACGCTGTGAGAGGCGCATTAAAATTAACAACAGGCTTGGTCACGACTGTAATCTTAACCGTGTCAGAGTTAACCGCTAAACAACCCGCGCTCGAAGGAGTTGCCTTCATGAAATATGATCCATTGGCCGATGCTGTGAACGTAGATGTAACGGCACCTGCAATGATACCCGAGGTTTTCTCAAACCATTGATATGTAAAACCAGTTGGTGTTGGGTTTGCAGAAAGCAATTTGGTATCGCCCTGACAAATCACCTGAGGACCTGTTGGGGAAAGCTTAAATTCAGGAACATCGTTTGCCTCTACCAAAGTAGACGTTTGTTGTGAAATACAGGAGCCGAAAATAACATCTACAAAATATCGTCCCGCATTTTTCACCTGGAAGTTAGTAATGGGCGCAGGCGATGTTCCAGTGCCTGTATAATTATCAGGACCCGTCCAATTATATTGTGTGGCACCAACGTTGGTTACACTTAATGTCAAAGTATTTCCGGGTCCTACGCAAGTTGGGCCATCGTTAGAAGCTACAGCAACAGGGCCTCCCGGGCCAGCTACAGTTACCTTAACAGTATTTGAAATTTTAGAACAACTTCCGCCCTCTGCAATAGCGGTTACGGTATAATCGCCCGTGGCCGTCACACTCAAGAAAGCGCTTGTACCTGATGATAACAAAACTCCATCCTTGCGCCACTCGTAGGTAGTGCCTCGGCTTACCGTTGCAAATAAAGCCAAAGGAGTGCCGGTACAAACTGTAAGCGGGCCTTCTGGTGTTACTTTCGGAATCACACACGCGCTATTTCTAAAAATTGAAACTTTAGAAGCGGGTATTCCAAGGTTATTATCATCAATACTGGTGAAAGCAATATCAGGTTTACCATCGCCATCGATATCACCAATTTTTGTATGACGATTGATAAAGGTTGTTGGCACTATCGACCTGGTAAAAGACAAACTTCCAGAAACACTTGTATTGTTTAGTATTGTCAGGCTTTTGTTGGCCACTGAGGCAACTACAATATCTGTTTTACCATCCCCATCAAGGTCTCCGAAATCAAGCCCCCAGGGTCTGGCATCCGTTGTTACCGGAACAGGAGTTGCCAGTACAATTGAAGTTAATGTGCTTTTGTTAAGGAAAACTGAAATGGCTGCGTTCAGTAATTGTGTGACTGCAATGTCTTTCATACCATCAAAATCCAAATCGCCAATACGGATATTTACAACTGTTCCGGCAATGCTTTTTGTTATGATACTTCCAAGGTTAAAATTACCTGGGGTACTTTTGTTTTCTAAAATATAAAGATTACTTGTTCCCGTGATGAACTGACTCGTTACGATTTCAGGTCTAAAGTCACCATTCAAATCACCAACGGCAAGACCATCTGTGCTGGCTGCACCTGGTATTGTAACAATTAAGGGTATGGGATTAAAGGCAATTAAACCCAATGTGCTTTGGTTGGGCAATACGATAACGTTGTTATTCTTAACATCTGTTACGATTAATTCTGGTTTCCCATCTAAATCCAAATCCGCTATTTCAACTCGTTTTGTTTTTTTGCCAACGAACTTGATTTCTGTCTGCAAGAATGTAAAACTACCCGTACCCGCACTGGTGTTTTGAAGTATAAAAACGCGATCTCCTGTTCCGGCTTCAGAGGCTACAATGTCCAACTTGCCATCACCATTCAAATCTCCACAGGTAATATGAAGGGATCTTGCACCTAGTGCGATTTGAATTTTTCCGAAGTTGACATTACCAACGCCCGAACTAGTGTTGGGAATAATATCCAAAAAGGTCGAATTATCATTTGCCGCGGCAATGTCGACTTTTTTATCGCCATCAAAATCACCCATACAAATATCGTAGAGTCCACTCTCTGCCGGAAAATCAGTCTGGCCTTGTAAGTTCGTAGGATTAAAACCCAGAATACCACCAAAACTTAAAAGAAATGATTCACGCGAATACCCCGTAAGGCCTGAGGTAATATTAGTGACTGAGACATATTGATAAGTAGTGCCCGCGGGTACATTGACCTCCATTAACTGATCATTTACAAATTGAACGGAAGCTTTTGTTGCACCAAAGAAAACAGAAAGATTCGCGGCATTCGTACCGAAATTACTCCCCTTTAGGGTAACCAATTCGGTCATGTTTCCGCTTACCTTATTTACTTCGCGAATAATCGGGCGTTGGGCAATTGCCAAATGACTCACCACCATTGCGAGTGTAAGAAAAAGAGTGGTTTTAAGAATATTTGACTGCATATTTTTCATCTTTCGATAAATGCATTTACTACAACACTTTGTAACCTGATTTCAACGCCTATTTCGACCCTGTCACGACTAAAACGCGGGCATCTTTAAGCTTGGTATAATTCTTCAAATTCTTGGCCTCTTCATTCGCCTCGCCTTGTTTTGTTGTTTCCAGCAAGTGCACATAATATTTCTTCTCCTTCTCGTAGTAGAAAATATCAGCATTGTATTTCTCGCCAATCAATTTCTTCTTGTAGTTATCCGCTTGAGAGAAATCTGCGAACGCTCGGACGACCACATAATATTTCTTCTTTGCAGACTCATCACGATTAATGTTATCCGGATCTTCCACCGTTTCCTGGAAGCGCGCAGTATGATGCTCTGTTGGATTGGTTTTAAGTTGTGATCGAAGAACAGGTGTTACACGTTTAAATTTCTTTTGCTCACCTAATCGGATACCCAAAATAAAATCGTGCGTACCGGAAGAGAATCCTGATTCGGGTTGGCTACCCGGTTCGTAAGAGTAACCAAGTGTGAAGCGCTGATAGTTAAAACCAAGATTGCCAGTAAATCCATATGGCAATTTATAAGAAGCACCCAACCAAAAATTTTGTGACAAATTGATTTTTGCCAACACTTCAAACTGACTATTGCCTGCGGCTGAATATTTGTAGTTGAGGTAAAACTCAAGCGGTGCGTTAGCTTCCTTAGTTTTGACACGCGAGCGCATGCCTCCTTTTGTCCGACTCACAATTTTACCCTCTACCTTTCTTCGGTAATAAGCCGTTACAAAAATATTATCGAAAGGCGAAACATTCGTGCTTGCAAAATTACTTGAGCCGTTAAACGCTGGAGAAAAAAGTTGTGGAAGTGAAACACCGAAATTCAAGCCCGATGCAGAGCGAAACAGCATACCAAAGTTGGCTACTGGTTGAATGTTGTTCGAAAGGTATTTTGCTAATGCCGGATCGTCCAACATGGCGGGATCCGTAATTTTGGAGACATCGATACCATTCGAAATTGCGCCACCGGAAAGTCCAAAGAACAGCCAGTTTTTTTTGCTTATTGGGATACCATATGCATATGAAAGTGTGATGTCTGTTGTATTTAGAATACCTCTTTTGTAGGATGATATTTTCCCGCCAATACCTGATCGTGTCTCATTCATCAGTGTATTAAAACTTAATGATGATAACACCGGTGCGCCCTCCACTCCCGTCCACTGTTGGCGATGAGTGAGGTAGACATAACTAAACTCAGTGGCGGCTTCGGCAGGGTTGTATAGGTAAGGGTTAACGTAAAAACTATTGTATACAGGATAATTCTGAGCATGTAAGTCCATACCGCTCAGTGTTAGAATTGAGGCTAGAAAAAAATTAAAAAAATAACGCATTCACATCCATTAATATGGGCAAAAGCAAAAAAGTCACTCAAAAAAATCAGGCTTACCACCTGCAACCAATAGCAAAAAACAACCATCGGCCATGAGTGAACTACATCAGCTTAAAAAGTATGTTCACAGTTGATTGCGAATATACACCGTTTTTTTGTTTTTATAGAATCATTTGCATGCTTACCTTAGTGCATTCGTATAAATACGTTTAACCTTAAGAAGAACCTTTGCATTACGTGAAAGCCCCTATTGTCGCCTTTAGTTTGCTTCTGCTTTGTTCTTCGGCCGCATTTTCTCAAACTCCTCCAGCCAAGCCAATTCCAGGAGCAGCAAAGACTTCACAAATTTTGGTTGGACCCATCGTGGGCTTGAATTACTCATGGACATCTTTTGGCGATCGTGACAAGCGTGAGGAGTACAACGTAAAGCCAGTGCTGGGTTATCATATCGGTGGTCATATTGCTTTTAAGGTTCGAAAGAGATTCTTCCTTCATACCTCAATTATATACAGTACAAAAGGTAAAACGATTGATGGTAAACTGGATCCGCTTTTACACAATAAAGTCACTTACAACTACATTGATGTACCCATACTCTATACCGTTGATTTTAAAGCGAAGATTGGAAAAGGTCCAACCTTCAAATATTTTCTGGCATTGGCCCTAATGTAAGTTACTGGCTTGGTGGAAAAGGTACGCTTTTTAACAGTGATCTAAACGAACGCGGTTTACCTGAACAGGATTACAAAATTGTTTTCAACAAAGATATCACCACACTGGGTAACGACCGAATGAATGTACAGACGCCTAACCGATTCCAACTCGGATTGGCTTTAACAGCAGGATTCGATTTTGAACCAACCGGGTTAAATAGAATTATGCTAAATGTCCGATATGAATTAGGGCACAGTTATTTGAGCCGAACCAGTGACGGAATTTTTCCTGTAACTCCGGGAACATATCAGGATCCACTTCAGGTAAGAAATCAAGGCTTCCGCATTTCAATTGCCTATCTTATTGATTTGAAAGTTGAGCAGCGCAAAAAAGGCAAGAGCACAGTTAAGAACAAGAGAAAGTAGATTTACTTTTTTGTTTGGAGACCTTACAAATCCACCTTATCGAGTCTTTGAGAAGATTGTACCACTTGTGAAAGAGGTTATTGATACATTACTGAAAGCAGATATTTAAGTGGCAATAGTAGCTTCTCGATTCATATTTATCATTTCGACTTAGTGGTTGAAAATGTCTGGTCGAATTGAGAAAGGAGTTGCGACCGATACAATTTAACTTTAGTTTAAGGTGCATCCAGGCTACACTGAACCGCGTGTAACACCCCTTGAACATTTGCTATAAGCTCCTAAAATTGTGCGGTAGGTTCTGAAAATTGTGCGGATGACTTTGGAGATCATGTTACAAGCAATTTACATGATGATCTTCGCAATTATCATTGTGTTTCACCTTCCGGTAATGATGTGTTGCCCTCCGGAAAGACTGCAAGATGCAGTGTGTACATTGATCTTAGCAGTTATCACTATGTTTCGTCTCCTGAAACTTGTGTGACACTCTTCGGTAAAAGCAAAGCGGGCACCGGTGAAAGCAAAGTTGATTCCTTTTTTTCTATTCAAATAATCATCGCTGCCAGCAATCGTTTGGCTAATAAATCAATGTCCTTGAAAATCCTAATTCATATCGGTGTAAAAAATGAATCTGACCGTACCACAACACCGTTGGTTACGGTTTTTGAATAAAATATATTGGCCGAGTTGAGTAAGGCGGGAAGTGAAGGGAAGATCAAACCCATTATTAGTCCAACGTCTAAGTCTGTGATTCTATATTTTTTTATGTTGGCTATGTCAGCGCCTTGCACCCAAACTTTTGTCTATAAAACGTATGCGTTTAAATACCGCACCTTTGTCCCATGTCGCTCAAGAAATCTAAACATCCAGTCAATATCCAGCAAGCAATCCTCAACTCGGAAGCGACTTTTTCTACGATTGACGGTAAGCCCGATATTTCCATCAACTGAACTGTTTGTGGTGGATAGTAAGACAGACTTAGGCTTAAGAAAATTCAATCTTCCCTTGTTTAATGCTCTTCTCGTGAAGGTACAGCAGAACGCCATCTTTTAGCCCCACATCTGGCACAAGAATACTGCTCGCATGGGCCCACTCCATTACTTTAATGTAAATACCACTTGCCGGTATAATAACATCCGCCCGGTCAGGATTCATTTGTAGTTTGTATATCCGTTCATCAATGGTAAAGCTTTCAATCATGCTTTGAATTCCTTTTACCTTTTTCAGAGACATGGTTTTACCGGGCTTCATTTTGCCCAGCTCGAAAATCTTACTGATGTTTCCACCGGTTCCAACCGCAGTCACTTTTCCGTAATCCTTCTTCACATTGTCTTTCACCCACTTCTCCATGTCCTCCCACATAACAGGAGAATCGTGATGCTCCAAAACGCGCACCGATCCAATCTTAAAGGATCGCGTTTTTATTTTTTTTCCGTGAGCATACAAGTTTAATTCTGTACTACCTCCTCCAACATCAATATGTAAATAAGTATCATTCGCCAAATAGGATGCTATTGCACGATTAATAAGCTCAGCTTCCCGGTTGCCATCAATCACATTAATGGTAACTCCGAGTTCATCAAAAACCTGACTAACCAATTCAGCTCCATTCTCTGACTCGCGCATGGCGGATGTCGCACAAAACATATAATCGTCTACTTCATATAATTCCAGCAAGAGCTTATAGGCACGCATCAGTTTTTTAAATGTTTGCATGCTTTTTTCACTGATGCGGTTTGTACCGAAAACATCATGACCAAGCCGCAATGGAAAACGAACGTATTCCAACTTTTTAAAGACAGGAGGTGTCTGCTTACTAAGCACCGTTGATATTTGTAAGCGGATGGCGTTAGAACCGATGTCGATAGCAGCTAGTTTCAAAAGGTTGAAGATTAGGTAATACAAAGATCATGAATTGGTACCTTTTGAAGGTTAGTATTTTAATAAATTGAAGTTAAATTTTAAAAACGTTTCCGGATATGAAAAAAAGACCAACCCTAATTCGAGCACTTGCACTGCTGCTTCTGGTTAGTATTCTCAATGGCTGTTATCTCAACAACAATGATTCATCCTTACGGGATGCAACTGTACAAGGCTATCGACCTGTTTATGGAGCACCCGATGGCTCCGAAATTAAGTTTGTGGCCTCGCGAACGGTAAAGAATCCGGGTAAAATTTATGTGTATGGCCAGTACTTGCTGATCAACGAAATCAATCAAGGCATTCATGTGTACGACAACCTTGATCCGGAAAACCCAACATCGCTGGGTTTTATTCAATTAGTTGGTAACTCAGACATGGCTGTAAAGAATAATGTATTGTATGCCGACCATATGGGAAACATTGTATCTCTGAACATCCAAGACTTTGAAAACATTACGCAGCAGGCATCGTTGCCCTTGCAAAACTGGAACTATGGAATTCCTCCACCTGCTGGATTTTACTTTGAATGCGTTGACTCTGAAAAAGGAGTTGTTGTAAGCTGGAAAAATATTGAAATCAAAAACCCTTCTTGTTATGCCAATAACTAAAATTATACGCGCGCTATTCTATTCTGTTTTGTTCATCGCCTGTTCCGATTCAGGATCAGAAAGTAATGACAATACTACTGGCCAGGGCGGCTCGCTTACTCGTTTTGCCATCAGTGGAAATTACCTTTATGTTGTGGATCACAATGCCATTCAGGTTTTCAATACACAGAACAATGCCTTTGAAAAGGTGAACGCTATCAATGTCAATTCAGGTCTCGAGACTATTTTTACTAAAGGAGAATATCTATACCTGGGTGCGCAGGATGCTATGTACATCTACAGTATTTCCGAACCTCAATCACCCACGTTTATTTTCAGATACTCACACATCACCTCATGTGATCCCGTTGTTGTTCAAGGCAACCGGGCTTTTGTAACACTTCGATCTGGCACATTCTGTAATCGTGGAGTAAATGCATTAGAGATTCTTGATATCAGTAATCCAAACAATCCAACACTCATTGCCAACTACCCAATGACATCTCCTTACGGGTTGGGAGTAGATGAAAATCTATTGTTCATCTGTGAAGGATCTGCTGGATTAAAAGTCTATGACATGAGTAATGAGCAAAACATTCAGCTACTAAAAGAAGTAACTAACATTGATGCCTACGATGTTATTCCACGAGATGGTTTACTTACCCTTACCGGTGAAGATGGTATCTTCCAGTTTCGCTACAATACTGAAACAGGTAATGTTAATTTAATTAGTACAATACCCGTTACCCGTGAAGAAATTTAAATGATACGACCGTTCTTAATTCTATTCTTAGCAACAGGTTCCTGCTTCGCACAGGATTCCACAAGATTTGGTAAACTTATTCCACGATCTGCTTTAAAGTTTGCTCCTGCTACCTTGGTTAACTTCTATCCCACCCTGGAATTCTCTTACGAGCAAAAAATCGCTAGCCGCTTCTCTATACAAATTGGATATGGCTACGTGATAAAAATTGATAAAAGTTTTGATCCGGAATATCAGAATAAAAGAGGCTATAAAGGCAAAATAGAAATTCGTTACTACCTCATGCCAAGTGAAAGGAACAATTTAGTGTATTATGTAGCTCCGGGTGGTTATTGGAATGTAGTTGATTTTGACCGTGAAACATCCCAACAGGAATGTTACGACCTTAGTTGCACGCATACTTTTACTCGATATTATAATTATGTGGTGAACTATAGAGAGCACGGTTTCACCTTGAAATTTGGCTTTGTTAAACATTTTTCAAAATCCATTTTCATTGATGTGAATGGAGGATGGTCATTTCGGTACATTGATTATGATGAACCTTTGATACCACCAGGGATTAATAATTTATTCGAAGATGATGTTTTCTTTTTTGCAAATATCCCTAAAGAGGAGGATTGGTTTACATTAACTCCCCTTATTGGGTTTCGTGTAGGTTATCGTTTCCGATAATTGTTTTTGTAGTCTCATCGCTATTGATTTTCTTTGCATCACTTATCCAGAAAGACCGAGGGTTTGGGCCCTATGACGTCTTAGCATCCTATCCTTCATCCGTTTGCGGGATGTTGTGCTAAATCCCATTCTTCTGAATCAATCGGAGGGAAAAGATAAGTGACCCACCAATACAGGGCTCTCTGGATAGTAAAAAAAGGAGGGCGCTATGAAAATCGAAGACATTTTAAAGGAACGAATTCTCATTCTGGATGGTGCTATGGGCACCATGATTCAACGTCACGTTCTTACCGAAGAAGACTTTCGCGGTGAACGTTTTAAAAATCACAAATCTCCGCTAAAGGGTAACAATGATCTCTTGTCCATTACCCGACCAGACATCATCAAGGATATCCATGCGCAATACTTTGCGGCAGGAGCCGACATTGCTGAGACCAATACCTTCAGTGGAACTACCATTGCACAAGCTGACTACCATTTAGAAGATGCTGTCTATGATTTGAACTATCAATCAGCAAAAATCGCTAAAGAGGTTGCAGATGAATTTACGAAACGCGAACCGCACAAGCCCCGCTTTGTAGCTGGTGCAATGGGTCCAACAAATAAAACGGCATCCCTTTCTCCTGATGTAAACAATCCAGGATATCGCGCCATTACCTTCGATCAGCTCGTAGTGGCCTTTAAACAACAAGCCCGGGCGTTGATGGATGGTGGTGTTGATATATTACTTCTTGAAACTATTATTGATACATTGAATGTCAAGGCTGCTTTGTTTGCCATTCAAGAACTGTTTGATGAAACCGGAAAAGAACTTCCTATCATGGTGTCTGGAACTATTACAGATGCCAGTGGAAGAACATTATCAGGTCAAACAACTGAAGCTTTCTTAATTTCAGTGTCACACGTTCCATTGTTGAGTATCGGATTGAATTGTGCATTGGGTGCGGCATTACTCCGCCCCTACCTACAGGTATTAAGTGAGAAGGCTCCATTCTTCGTTAGTGCATATCCAAATGCAGGGTTGCCAAACGAGTTTGGACAATACGATGAAACTGCTGAGCAGATGGGTTCTCAAGTTGAAGAGTTTTTGAAAGATGGCTTAGTTAATATTCTAGGGGGATGCTGTGGAACTACACCCGATCACATTAAACGAATAGCACAACTCGCTTCAAAGTACAAACCAAGAGTAGTACAAACAGAAGAGAATTTAGAATCTGTTATTTAGGCATCAAGTAAAACAACTTCGTGACCACTTAGTGTCCTCGTGACCTAGTGGTAAAAGTAAAGAATTTAAAAGTGTCAGACATAAAATGGATTATCGATTAAAGTTAAGCGGCCTTGAAGCGATTGAAATTACACCTCAATCGAACTTTGTTAATATTGGCGAACGTACTAACGTTACAGGTTCAGCTAAATTTTTGAAGCTCATCAAAGAAGATAATTTCGATGAAGCCCTTACTGTTGCCCTGGATCAGGTGCGTGGTGGTGCACAGGTTATCGATGTTAACATGGACGAAGGAATGCTTGATTCACAAGCTGCCATGGTGAAGTATTTAAATCTCATGGCATCTGAACCTGAGATTTCGCGCATCCCCGTGATGATCGACTCATCTAAATGGGAAGTGATTGAAGCAGGATTAAAATGTATTCAGGGTAAAGGCATTGTAAACTCCATCAGCATGAAAGCTGGTGTGGATGAGTTTAAACGTCAGGCTAAATTGGTAAAGCGTTATGGTGCTGCGGTTGTTGTAATGGCATTTGACGAGCAAGGACAAGCTGATACATACGACAAACGAATTTCTATTTGTAAACGCGCCTATGATATTCTGGTAAACGAAGTAAAATTTCCTGCGCAAGATATCATCTTCGATCCGAATATTTTTCCGGTAGCAACCGGTATTGAAGAACACCGAAACTATGCCGTAGATTTTTTTAAGGCTACTAAATGGATTCGTGCAAATCTTCCTCACGCGCACGTAAGTGGTGGTGTGAGTAACGTATCATTCAGTTTTCGTGGAAATCAAAAAGTGCGTGAAGCGATGCATTCTGCATTTCTCTACCATGCCATTCAAAATGGTATGGACATGGGGATTGTAAACCCAACCATGTTGGAAGTATACAGCAACATCGATAAAGATTTACTCGAGCGGGTTGAAGATGTACTGTTGAATAGAAGAGAAGATGCTACTGAACGTTTATTGGATTTTGCGGAAACCGTTAAAGGTTCTGCCAAGAAAAAAGAAGTAGACGATGAGTGGCGCAAAGGAACTATTGAAGAACGATTAACGCACGCTCTTGTGCGAGGTGTTATTGATTTCATTGATGTCGACACAGAAGAAGCTCGACTGAAGTACGGAAGACCACTCAATGTAATTGAAGGTCCATTAATGGCCGGGATGAGCGTGGTAGGTGATTTATTCGGTGCTGGAAAAATGTTTTTACCTCAGGTGGTAAAGAGCGCGCGGGTAATGAAAAAATCCGTTGCCTACCTTGAACCTTTTCTAGAAGCTGAAAAATTAGCAGCAAAGAATCGATTCTTAGAATCCGGAAATGCTGAAGATGAGAAAAGCGGAGCGAAACAAAATCCTAAAATATTACTCGCCACTGTAAAAGGTGATGTACACGACATCGGCAAAAATATTGTAGGCGTTGTGTTGGCCTGTAATAATTATGATGTTGTAGATCTGGGTGTAATGGTACCCACGGAAAAAATTATCGAGGCAGCAAAACGCGAGAAAGTAGATATCATTGGATTAAGTGGATTGATTACACCGTCACTCGATGAGATGGTGCATGTAGCCAAAGAAATGCAACGTGAGAAGATGACATTACCTTTATTGATTGGAGGTGCTACAACTTCACGAATTCATACTGCTGTTAAAATTGATCCGGTTTATGACGGTCCCGTTGTGCATGTATTAGATGCTTCACGAAGTGTTCCGGTTGCCAGCGAATTTGTCAATCAGGATACTTTTGACGGAATTAAAGTTCGCTTCAAGAAGGAATATGAAAAAATGCGATCAGACTATGAAGGTCGTAAGCAAGAGAAGAATTATATCTCACTCGAAGAAGCTCGAAAAAACAAAAGCAAGATTGATTGGAGTGCTTCCGTACTAACAAAACCGAAGTTTTTAGGAAATAAAATTCTTACGAACTATCCATTAGAAGAAATCAGAAAATACATTGACTGGACTCCATTCTTTCAAACCTGGATGTTGGCCGGAAGGTATCCTGGTATTTTGAAAGATAGTGTTGTCGGTGTTGAAGCTCAGAAACTTTTTGATGATGCACAGATCATGCTGGATCAAATCATTAAGGATAAAAGCTTGCAGGCGAATGGAGTGTTTGGATTTTATCCAGCATCACGAACAGAGAAGGATGATGTAACACTCTTCCATCCAGTAGATTCCAAAAAACAATTTTCGGAATTTCATTTCCTTCGTCAGCAAAATAAAAAGGCTAAAGATTTACCAAATTTTTGTCTAGCTGATTTTATCGCGCCAGCAACAGAAGGAAAAGAAGATTACATCGGCATGTTTGCAGTAACCGCGGGTCTTGGAATCGAAAAACTGCTTGAAAAATTCAAAGCTGATCACGATGATTACTCCGACATCATGGTGAAAGCTCTGGCAGATCGCTTAGCTGAAGCTTTCGCAGAATGCCTCCACGAAAAAGTAAGAAGAGAATTCTGGGGATATGCTACAAATGAAAAGTTGAGTAATGATGAAATGATTGAAGAGAAGTATCAAGGTATTCGCCCTGCACCAGGCTATCCAGCGTGTCCGGATCATACCGAAAAGAAAATACTTTTTGAGATACTTGATGCTGAGAAGCAAGCAGGTATTAAATTAACAGAGTCGTATGCTATGTACCCTGCATCCTCAGTAAGTGGATTCTATTTCTCCCATCCTGATTCAAAATATTTCGGTCTTGGTAAAATCGAAAAGGATCAAGTCATTGAATATGCTGAACGTAAAGGAATGAAGTTGGAAGAAATCGAAAGATGGCTTGCACCAAATTTAAGCTACGATATTTAATCCCAAACAGAACGAATATTAAAGTCCCCTATCAAATAAAGAAATGAAAGTTACCGAACACTTAAAAAACGCAAACGGAAAAACGTTGTTCACAATCGAGATTCTTCCTCCATTAAAAGGTGAGAACATCAAAACCCTTTTTAGCAATATTGATCCGTTGATGGAATTCAAACCTCCCTTTATTGACGTTACCTACCATCGTGAGGAATTTGTTTATCGCAAAAAAGATGGTGGACTATTAGAGAAAAGTACAACACGTAAACGTCCAGGAACAGTAGGTATTTGCGCGGCTATTCAAAATCACTACAAAGTTGATACTGTACCTCATATTATCTGCGGTGGTTTCAGCAAAGAAGAGACAGAGAACGCTTTGATTGATCTTAACTTCCTTGGTGTTGACAATGTATTATTACTTCAAGGTGACGCTATTAAAAGTGAATCAAAATTTGTTGCTGAACCCGATGGACACAAATACGCCTCTGAATTACTGGAGCAAGTTGTGAAGATGAACAACGGGGTTTACCTGGACGATGAATTGCAAACACCTTCACCCACTACGTTCTGTATTGGCGTAGCCGGATATCCTGAAAAACATTTCAATGCACCAAACCTCAAAGCAGACATCAAATATTTAAAACTCAAAGTGGACATGGGTGCTGAATACATTGTCACCCAAATGTTCTTTGACAATAAAAAGTATTTTGATTTTGTGGATAAATGTCGTGAAGCAGGAATTAATGTACCGATTATTCCAGGTATTAAACCATTAACTAGTAAAGGTCAGTTGACTGTGTTGCCAAAAACATTTCACATCGATATTCCGGAAGAGTTGTCAGAAGAAGCAGAAAAATGTAAGGACAATGCAGCGTTGAAAGAAGTAGGAATTAAGTGGTGCATTCAACAATCAAAAGAATTGATTAAGAAAGGCGTACCAACCCTTCACTTTTATTCCATGGGAAAATCCGATCCGATTTATAGAATCGCGAAAGAATTATTTTAATTTACTTTCCTGTAAACTTAGGTTTCCGTTTTTCAAGAAAAGCGGAAACACCTTCTTTATAGTCAGTAGAACTTCCTGCTATTTCCTGACAGTACGCTTCGTAGTCAAGCATTTCATCTAGCGTTGATGTGGTTGCTTTGCTCAACATCTTTTTAATCAAGCCAACTGATTTGGTAGGAGCATTCGCAAAATAATCGGTGTATTCTTTTACTGCAGCTTCCAATTGATCAGCGGTCACTACTTTATTAATCAAACCTAACGCTTCAGCTTCTTTTGCTTTCACTCGTGAACCCATACTGCACAACTCAAAAGCTTTCGCCATTCCGATAAGTCGCGGCAAAAAATAAGAAGAGCCAGAATCCGGGACTAATCCAATGTTAATGAACACTTCAATCAACGTTGCTTCTTCTGAAGCCACAATAATATCGCACGCAAGTGCAAGAGAACATCCCGCACCGGCAGCTACTCCATTCAAACGACAAACTATTGGTTTCGGTAAATTTCGCATGGCGCGAATAATAGGATTGTATCGCTTGGTCAACGAATCCATGAACGATCTTTTCTCATTTCCGGAAGCCGCTTTCAAATCCTGACCCGAACAAAATGCTTTCCCCTCCCCAGTTAACACCACAACGCGCACAGCATCATCTTTCGATACCGCTTTTAACGCATCCTGAAGTTCATAGGTAATTTCATCGTTCAAAGCATTATAAACATCCGGACGATTTAAGGTAATGGTAGCAACACCATTATCGAGATTGTATTTGAGGAAAGAGTAATTCATTGTATTGATTTTATTTTTTCTACTTCGTGATTCTTTGTGACTTAGAGTCCCTGCCTACCGGCAGGCAGGTTTGTGGCAAGAGGCTGCTCTTAAATTTTAGCCACGAGAACACAAGGGCACTAAGTTTCACAAAGATATAGTAAACGTGATCAGATTTTGGAATCAAAAACTTCAGAATAAAATGATCATCCCTGCAAAGGCGGTAAGGAGGCCTAATACACTTCCAACCATTACTTCACGTGGTGTATGTGCATTTAACTTTAACCTCGCAGACATTATTACTCCTGTTATTACAATAATAATCAGTGTTGGATAAAATAAAATATTGTCTTCAAGCACCTTATTCAATGGAATTAAAATACCGAGCATACCCCACGCTGCTAAACTATGTATGCTGATTTTATAAAAGAATGTAGTGAGCGTGGCAACCAGAACAAGTGCATCAATGATGATTAAAAACTTAAGCAGATTATCATGAAACCCAATACGAGGCTTTGTATAAAATAAATAGGTAACACCAATATAAAGTATTGATATGAAGATGAAGGGTATTATACGTTCTCGTCTTTCCTTCATTTCCAATGTCTTAATTGTGCCCATCATTCTGAACATGCCAACATTCAATGCGGGCAATACAAACGTTACACAAAAGATAAGAAGCAGAAAAGTAAGATGACCTTCTGATTTTAGTGGTTCGAGCGCCACCGGAAATAAAAGAATAAAAAGAGAAAATAAATAAGTTGCCAATAACAAGGGATGAAATACAACAGAAACAATACGCGCCAGTAAATTCACCTTACAACTCTTTACGTAATCTGGCTACTGGAATATTGAGTTGCTCACGATACTTCGCCACGGTTCTTCTCGCTATGTTATATCCTTTTTCGTTTAAGATCGTTTCCAATTTATCATCGGAGAAAGGTTTGTCTTTATCCTCGCTTTCAATAATATCTTTGATGATCTGTTTCACTTCGCGGCTACTTACCTCTTCACCAGAATCGGTAGCAATACCTTCAGAGAAGAAATGCTTTAAAGGAAAAATTCCAAAATCAGTTTGCACCGCTTTACTGCTGGCCACGCGCGAAACAGTAGAGATATCCATGTTGATCATGTTCGCAATGTCTTTGAGGATCATTGGCTTGAGTTTCGTCTCATCGCCTTCCTGAAAAAATTCATTTTGAAATTCAACAATCGCACTCATCGTTCTCAAGAGTGTTTGTTGCCGTTGCTTAATCGCATCAATAAACCATTTCGCTGCATCCAACTTTTGCTTAACGAACGTAACAGCTTCTTTTAACTTCTTATCTTTTTTGTTTCCTTTGTCATATGCCTTGAACATATCGATGTAGGATCTGCTCACACGAAGTTCTGGTGCATTACGACTGTTCAATGCAAGCTCAAGTTTCCCGTTATTGTTGGTGAGAATATAATCCGGAATAATGTATTGATTTTTTGCGCCTTGCGATCCAACACTTCCTCCACCTGGTTTTGGATTTAATTTTACAATCAATTCCATCGCATCACGCACAAAATCTTCGTCCTCTGTATCGAGTTTCTTCTGAATTTTCTGATAATGTTTTTTTGTAAACTCTTCATAGCAATCGGTAATGATGCGAATGGCAACTGCCACATCAATGTCATGACCATTATCCATTCGCTCCAATTGAAGCAGCAAACATTCTTGAAGTGTTCTCGCTGCGATTCCCGGAGGATCAAAAGTTTGTATTTTCTTTAATACGGATTCGACTTCTTCAACAGTGGTATCAATACCTTGAGAAAAAGCCATGTCATTCGTAATGGCATCAAGATCTCTTCGGATGTATCCATCACTTTCAATACTACCTACCAATTGCTTTCCGATAGTGTATTGTTTTTCATCCAGACCAAGGAATTCCAATTGATCCATCAACTGCTCATGCAGTGAAGAAGCCATAGGGATGGGCATCTCACGATCTTCGCCATCATCGCCATCGCCTTGCATCTTGTAACCGCTATAATCTTCATCACCCAGGTAATCCTTTATATCAACATCACCATCTCCTTCTGCTTCACTCGTTATTGTCTCCTGAGATTCGGATTCCGGTGACTCACCTTCCTCATTGCTCTCTTCTGGTTTCTCCTGATCTTCACCCTCCTCTAATGCCGGGTTGATTTCCATCTCCTCCTCAATGCGTGTTTCAAGCTCGGCCGTAGGCACCTGAAGCAACTTAATGAATTGAATCTGCTGAGGTGATAACTTTTGCTGAAGGTTCTGGCTTAAGCCAAGTTTTTGCATGGAGGGTGCTCTTTTAGTTTAATGAACAAAGTTAAAAAAATAGTCAATAGTCGGGCCATCAGTTTTTATGCCAAATTATTTTTTGAATGCGTATCCAGCTCAATTTAGACTATGAAATGAGCCGGGATTTTTCGTTTTTTGCGGGCGCTTCAGGGCGGTTATCAGTTAATGGTTAACGGTTAATAGTTTTAATCCTATTACACTCAACCAACTACGATTAACAGATAACCATTAACTATTAACTGATAAGGGATGAAAAGGACTAAGATCAAGGAATTACTTCAAACGCAGCCTACCGGCCAAACGGTTACAGCCAGTGGATGGGTACGTACCTTTCGCAACAATCAATTTATTGCCCTTAATGATGGGTCTACTATACAAAATATTCAAGCTGTTGTTGACTTCGCTAATACAGACGAAGCTCTTTTGAAGCGGGTAACAACGGGTGCTTGTGTTTCCGTTACCGGAGAATTAATCGCCTCACCTGCTAAAGGACAATCGGTTGAATTAAAAGTAAAAACTCTCGAAATACTGGGAGATAGTGACGCTGAAAAGTTTCCGCTTCAGCCTAAAAAACACTCGCTTGAATTTCTTAGAGAGATTGCTCACTTACGTTCACGAACCAATACAGTCAGCGCGGTAATGCGGGTGCGTCACGCAATGGCTTTTGCTGTGCACAAGTTCTTTAACGATAAAGGTTTCTTCTATATCCACACACCCATTATTACTGGCTCGGATGCTGAAGGTGCTGGCGATATGTTTAGGGTAACTACACTCGATGCAAAAAATCCTCCTCTCACTGAAACGGGAGAGATCAACTACAAAGAAGATTTCTTTGGCAAAGAAACTAACCTCACCGTTTCGGGTCAATTAGAAGGTGAGACGTATGCATTGGCCTTAGGCGAGATCTATACTTTCGGACCTACTTTCCGTGCAGAAAATTCAAATACGACACGTCACCTTGCTGAGTTCTGGATGATCGAACCGGAGATGTCATTTTATGATATCAACGACAACATGCAACTCGCTCAGGAGTTTCTTCAATCCTTGGTGCGTTATGCATTGGAAAATTGTGCCGAAGATCTTGACTTCCTAAACAAGCGCGCATTGGAAGAAGATCAAACCAAGCCTCAGGAACAACGCAGTGAACTTGGATTGTTAGACCGTTTAAAATTTGTAGCTGAAAATGATTTTCAACGCCTTTCGTACACAGAGGCCATTGAGATATTAAAGAACTCTTCTCCGAATAAGAAAAAGAAATTTCAATACCTTATTGATGCATGGGGTGTTGATCTTCAATCAGAACACGAGCGTTACCTGGTTGAAAAACATTTTAAGAAACCGGTTATTCTTTACAACTATCCTGCCGAGATCAAAGCATTCTACATGCGCCAGAATGAAGACGGTAAAACCGTTGCCGCAATGGATGTTCTATTCCCAGGTATTGGAGAAATTATTGGAGGTTCTCAGCGTGAAGAACGCTATGATCGCTTAATGAATCGTGTGCGCGAATTACACCTGCCTGAAAAGGATTTGTGGTGGTACCTCGATCTTAGAAAGTTTGGCTCTGCACCGCATAGTGGTTTTGGTTTAGGCTTCGAACGTCTGATTCAATTTGTAAGTGGTATGTCGAACATACGCGATGTGATTGCGTATCCGCGCTATCCGGGTAATGCTGAATTCTAATTAGGTAATTGGTTATCAGTGAATGGTAATCGGTTATCCAAAAAAATCAATAATCAGAAATCTTTGGGTAAGTCTAGCGCTTCTTAAACGCAAGCAAAGGTATCTTGCTTTGAAAAGCCATCTTACGGGTCACGCTGCGGTAGAAAACTTTTTCGTAGAAAGTTGGATCGTGTGTAAACATGGCTAGTAAATCGGCATTGATACTTTCAACATAGTTTTCGATGGCGCCATCTACATCATTGCTCACCACAACATGTCCAATCAGGTTCTTATAACCCGACTTGCTTACAAATCCAGCAATCTTGGCTGCAATCGTTTCGACATTTTTTTGGACACTGGTAATGTGTATAAGGTGAACCGTTGAACCAAATCCTTCCAGGTAAGGCAATAATGTTTTGATTTCTTTTTCAATATGCTTCAGATCGGTAGCATACACAACATTTTTAAAATTTTTGAATTCGCCAAATTCAGGCACTGCTAATACAGGTACACTACTCTCCTCAATTACCGAAGCAGTATTGCTCCCCATTACATATTTTTTCAAACCGCTCGCACCTCTGGTACCCATCACAATTAAATTAGCGTCTGTCTTCTTCGCTTCCTTTTTAAGTGTATCAGTAAACGAAGCGCCTTTCACAATCTTGATCGAAATGGGATGTGTGGACTTACTCCCCTTCGAAACCTTTTGCACAAGCTTTTCCATATTCGCTTTTGCTTCTTCAATCATTTCCTTTTCAACCGCTTTAAACTCTGCATGCATGTCAGCTCGTATGGGCTCAACCATACTCACCACATGAAGTAACGTGATGTTTCCATCCGATTTATTGGCAATTTTTATAGCGTATTGAACCGCTACCTTTGAAAGATCTGATAAGTCAGTAGGAACTAAGATATTGAGCATGGCTTTGTTTTTATTCCGACTAAATTAAGACTTTTTAGTCATCTTCTTTAATCTTAATTTTCCGTTCTTCTCGCACTATGAAAACAGATCAGTGTTATATCACCAAACAAAAACTTCCCTTATCTCATCTCGTGCATGGGGGGAGTATTCGCGAGGGTCTATTGCAATTAATTCTGAACGATTACCCCGACTTTAAACCCAACAACTACATTTCAGTTGATGAACTTAATGTGTATCGCAAAAAATACGTGGAGTCCATATTAAAAGAAGAAGTTGGTGAATTGTCTCACCTGGAGAAGGAGGTTGTGAAAAGCATAAACGAGAAAGAGCTCATATCCGAAAACATTGAATCAAAAATTGATGCTGAGCTTAAACTTGGCGATCGGGTCGCGGATAAAATTGCAACGTTCGGAGGCAGTTGGACTTTCATCATATCCTTCTTCACTTTTATCCTCGTTTGGATCGGAGGAAATATCTATTTGCTTACATCAAAACCATTTGATCCTTATCCTTTCATTTTACTCAATCTGCTTCTCTCCTGTTTAGCGGCCATTCAGGCACCCATCATTATGATGAGTCAGAATCGAAAAGAAACAAAAGACAGACAACGTTCGGAGCACGATTACATGATCAACCTGAAAGCCGAGTTAGAGATCAGACAACTACACGAAAAAATTGATCACATGATTCTTCAGCAAAATCAACGTCTTCTCGAAATACAACAACTTCAAGTCGATTTGATGGAAGATATTCTCACACGATTAAATCACAAAGACAAATAATAAAGTAAATGAAGAACAGAACTTTTGCCAGCGACAACTATGCAGGTGTGCATCCGGAAGTTATGAGCGCATTGCTGCGCGCGAATCACGGTCATGCCGGATCGTATGGTAGTGATGAATACACCGAGCGTGCAACTCAAAAATTAAAATCTCTTTTTGGTGAATCAACGTCCGTATACTTTGCTTATAACGGAACGGGTGCAAATGTATTGGCGTTAAGCGCACTTACACATTCGTTCAACTCCATCATTTGCTCAGACCTGGCTCACATTAATGTTGATGAATCAACTGCACCTGAGAAATTTACAGGATGTAAACTAGTCACGATACCTACCCAAGACGGAAAGATCTATCCTCATCAGATCGAAGAAAAAATTCAGCGCATTGATGATCAACATCACCCTCAGGCTAAAGTAATATCGATATCACAGTCTTCAGAATATGCTACCGTTTACTCTGTTGCAGAAGTAAAAGCAATTGCTGAAGTGGCCAGGAAACATAATCTATTCTTTCACATGGATGGCTCACGCATTGCAAATGCTGCCGTAAGTTTGAAGGAAGATTTCAGATCGTTTACCTGCGATGCGGGTGTTGATGTATTATCCTTTGGTGGAACCAAAAATGGAATGATGTTCGGTGAAGTTGTCTTGTTTTTCAATCCAGAACTTGCCAAACACATGAAATACATTCGGAAACAAGGAATGCAACTTCATTCAAAAATGCGTTTCATCAGTGCACAGTTCGAAGCGCTGTTAAGCAACGATCTATGGAAAAAAAATGCGGAGCATTCAAACCGTATGGCCAAACTTTTGGAGATTGAATTGCGAAAGAATAAATCAGTTTCTGTTACACAAAAAGTAGAAGCCAATGGAGTTTTTGCTATCATGCCTCCTTCCATCATTCCTGCCTTACAGGAAGAACATTTCTTTTATGTATGGAATGATAAACTATCAGAAGCCCGACTAATGTGTTCGTTTGACACAACCGAAGAAGACATCCAAAGTTTTTCTAAAAAGCTAAAGGAGCTGACCGCAACACTATGAAGGATTTGTTTTTGCTGAGCGGACTTGGTGCAGACAAAAGAGTTTTTGATTTTCTGGATTTTGGAGAAAACAATGCTCATCACATTATCTGGATTAATCCACAGAAAAATGAAACGATTCAGGAATATGCTACAAGGCTCTGCAATCAAATTCACGTTTCTAATCCGATTTTGATTGGCGTTTCGTTTGGCGGGATAATCGCGATGGAAATCGGGAAGATTATTAAAACAGAAAAGATTATTTTGATTTCTTCCGCTCGAACAAAAGCTGATATTCCTCTTTCCTTTAAATTGACTGGGCGTTTGAAATTACATTACACCATTCCTCCATCTTTCATTGCGAACAATAATCCTGTAACGAACTGGCTTTTTGGAGCAACGACAAAATCAGAAAAAGAATTATTGAGTTCAATACTCAAAGATACCGATGTTCAATTTTCAAACTGGGCAATTGATAAAATAGTAGGATGGGATAATGCGGACCAACTTCAAAACGTCACGCAGATACACGGAACAAAAGACAAAATATTACCTTTTAGAGAAGCAAGGTATGTGATCGAGGGAGGAGAACATTTGATGATTGTGAACCGGGCCGATGAGGTAAGTCAGGCGATTAAGAATGTGCTGGCAGACTAGCGTTTAAGGAACTTATAGGTGCCTCTGAATTTGCTAAAGTCATCTTTTACAGCAATCAAATAATAACCAGGAGATAAATCCTTCACTTTTACTTTGAGCTCATGTTCGTCAACCACCTCAACATCAACCTGCATTTCGTTGCCAATAATATTGTGAAGCGTGAGCTTAAGGAGGCTCATTTCAACCTGTTCATTTCGGATGTGAATATAGTCGGTCGTTGGATTTGGAAAAACCTGAAATGCTTTAGTAGGGTCTGTTACAACACGTTCAGGTAAGGAAGCATAATCAGACTGCGCCCATCCCATGGATGTTGTAAAGCTGAGGGCGAGTATAAGCAAGTAAAGAATCGATTTCATAATGTAACCTCCAGACCTGTTTAACGACAAATATCGAACCAAGGTTGGCCTGATTTCCGTCTTGTTTGCCTTTAGATGCGAAACTTGGCCAAAAGGTTTAAACTCAACAGAATATTTTAATGAATATATCGTTTTAATCTCCATTTCATGCTGTCAATCGAAAAATTCTCTAAGGGCTATTCAGGTGTTAAGGTAATTTCTATTGAGTCATTAAGTCTATCCTCAGGCATTTATTGGATAAAGGGAGAGAATGGTTCAGGCAAAACCACCTTCTTCAAATCATTGGCAGGGTTACATCCTTGTGAAGGGACGATTCAGTTTGATGATGGTATTGATCTCCATAGGAACCCCATCCCATTTCGAAATCGGGTGAATTATAGCGAGGCAGAACCGCTTTATCCCGGCTTTCTCACCTCAAAAGATTTGATTCGCTTTATCGGCAAAACAAAAGGCGCAGATCAAAAGCAACAGGATTTTTTTGTGGAGCAGTTTAACATGAGCAGTTACTTCGAAAAACCTTGCGAAACCTATTCCAGTGGAATGTTGAAGAAGCTTTCGCTCGCCATTGCATTTTTGGGTTCGCCTAAACTCATTATACTAGATGAGCCTCTCATTACTTTAGATGTGCAAGCCCGAAGTGTTCTCCTTCAGATTATGGAAGGCTATATCAAGCAACATGATGTTACTTTTCTTTTATCATCGCACCAGGCATTGGAGTCAACTGATCTGAGGGTAAACGAGACGTTCATCATCGAGAACAAAACATTGGTGAAAGGATGAGCATCATCATTTCCATATTGCAGCGTGTAATGGTTCGGGAATTCTATCGCGCCAATGCAGGTTTGTTTTTTCTGGTGATTGGGATTGGCGCAGGCTTTATGCGAAGCTATGAACACATTGCACTTGCTGAATTCTTTTCAGCCTCACCAATACTCATGCTCGTTCCCATTTTAGTTTGGACGATCTATACATTGAATGTGATGAAATTCAATCGCGATATTTTGAAACGAAAGGAGAACGAATTTATATTTCACATTACACTTCTTCCTCCATCGCAAAAATGGATTGCCCTCTTTGTCACTTTATTCTATCAACTTCTTCCAGCAATTCTGTATGGAATTTTTTTGATGGCTTTCGCAATTAAGAATGATTTCATGGATACGCTTCTCATGATCATTGCTTCTTTGCTACTTTTAGTTTTCATCGGTTCGTTCGCTTTATCACATGCTTTGCACAATCCCAATCAGGAAAAGAAAATCGGAGCGCTCTCAAAGTTTGTAAATGTATCCATCACAAAACCCTATCCTTTGTTTTTTCCTGAGTGGATTGCCAGACGAGAACCATTAATGCTTTTCGGAACGAAGATCTTTAGTAGTCTGATTCTTCTTGGCGTTACGCAACTTTACAAAACGGATGTTTATGATATACGCCTTTTGGGATTGGGTATTGTAATTGCCTTCTCCGCACAAGTTGTTTTGGTTTGGGAAATCCATCGGTTTGATAATTTTCATTTCCCCTTAAACCGAAATCTTCCAACTCCTTTCGCACAACGACTACTCTATTTTTTATGCACGCTTCTTATTCTTATAATTCCAGAGCTGGGTATGATGATTAAAAACTTTCCGATTGAATTCAGAGGCTGGGATATTATTTCATCTATTCTTTTTGCATTAAGCATACCTGTTTTCTTCTATGGATGGCTTTACACCAAGGATCGTGACCAGGAAAAATTTATGCCGTTCGTTTTCTTCTTTGCTATTAGTTGGATTCTATTGGTGTTATTCAAAATACCACTCTGGGCTATCACGAGTATGAACCTTATTATCGGATTAACGTGTTTGAAGAAATTCTATTACTCATTTGAATATATCCCAAAAACAGAAAGCTGAAATCTCTTTGTGAAACTTTGTGTCCTTGTGGCTTGGTGGCTAAGTCTTGCCACGAAGGCTCAAAGACACGAAGGAAAATATTCTAGACAATCTTACCATTCAAAATAACCTGATCGATTAATGTTCCACCAAAAGAATACGGTAGGTAAGCAATAGATGGAATTGGTTTTGTGATAAACACATTGGCAACCTTTCCAACAGTAATGCTTCCATGTGATTTATCTAACTCAAGGGCATTCGCTGTATTTACAGTAGCTGCATTGATAGCCTCTTCAGGTGTCATCTTCATTTTGATGCAGGCAAGCGAAAGCACCAACATCATATTTCCACTTGGTGCACTTCCGGGATTATAATCCGATGCGATGGCAAGAGATAAACCAGCATCCAATATTTTGCGGGCAGGTGGAAATGGTAAGCCAAGAAAAAATGCTGCTCCGGGCAATGCAGTTGGCATTACCTTACTGTTCCTCAATAATTCAATTTCTTCTTCTCCTATATTTTCCAAGTGATCTACACTAAGCGCATTTGTCTTCACGCCTACTTGTACACCGCCTGAATTATGAAGTTGATTCGCATGAATGCGAGGCTTCATTCCAAAACGTTTTCCTTCCTCAACAATGCGCTCTGTTTCTTCCGGATTAAAAAAACCTTCTTCACAAAACACATCGATGTAATCCGCTAGCTTCTCCTCTGCGACTGCGGGAATCATTTCCTGAATAATTAATTTAATATAATCAGCTTTATTAAAATCTTTTGGAACAGCATGGGCGCCAAGAAAGGTAGTCTTTACAGTCAGTGGAGTTTCTCTTCCGATCCGCCTCGCCACGCGAAGCATTTTCATTTCATCTTTTGTAGTTAGCCCATAACCACTTTTAATTTCAGCTGCGCCTGTTCCGGTTCGGATAATTTCCTCCACACGTACCAATGCCCTTTCAAATAATTCATCTTCTGAAGTTTGCTGAAGTTTTCTTGCTGAATTTAAAATACCTCCACCATGTGCAGCAATCTCTGCGTAGGTAGCTCCCTTTATTTTCATCACAAATTCTTCTTCGCGACTTGCAGCAAAAACCAAATGTGTATGTGAATCAACGAAGCTTGGAAATACAAATTTCCCTGAAGCATCTATGAGTTGATTGGCTTGTTTTGTTGGCAACTCTTCCATGCTACCAAACGCAGCAATGACTCCATCTTTAATGGCGAGATAAGAATTACCAAGAACAGGAAGTACTGCCATGTCTTTACCGGCAACAAAAGAAAGGGCTTGTTCACGTACCTGAACAAGCCCTTCGATATTGACAATAAGAATATCGAATGCCATGATTGGAGTTAAACGTTATCGGTTAATTAAATTGGTAAAACCAAAAACCAATATTAACCAACAGCCAGCCTACTTCCCAAACGATTCAACCTTATAATCCAGGTTGGTTCCAAAAACAGGGAAAGCAATTTTAAGGAGTACATAGAAGCCGGATTTGTCAAAGCTCGGGCGGTAGCCCACTTCGCCACCATACGACCAACTTAGCGTACGATTGAAGCGACCATCAATACCGGCACGGAAGCCAATAGTCTTCGTCTTTACAGGACCAACAGAATACGTTGCAGTGGTGCTCACATCTCTGTCACCATTTGCATCTTTCGCGGTGTAAACGATATCATCCACTTTTAATGAAGGTGCAATAAGAATATCCACATAAGTAGTGAAGATACCATCATCAATACCTTCTTCGAACTTGTCAAAATTTACCGCTACGTTTCTAATCCATGACATCGATCCACCAACATATAATCCGGTTGAGGAGATATTAGTGAAGGGGTGTACGGGCTGATCTATTTTCAGCTGGTTATTTATTTTGACATTCTCAAACTCAGGCAATGAAACCTCAGCACTAGTTTTTAAATCGCTATTAGTAAGTCCCTGGCGTTCCAGGATTCGTCCTAAATCAGCAGAACTGTTCCAGAAAATACCACCTAAACGTGCCGCATAAATCTTTCTTACTTTACAAGGAACCTCCGCATGAAGGGGAACACGTGCTGCCCATTTGTTGCCCTTATAGCTATTTTTATAAAGGAACATCTTGGTCTTAGAGCTTTCTTCAAAATCTTTGAAGTGATACGATCCACCAATCTCGTAGTAGTTGTAGATCTCAGCCCGATTATCAACACTGCTTTGGTTTGACGCAAGATCACGGGTAAAATCGAAGAACTTCTGGCTATAGGTTTTACGCAACTGCACACGGAAGTCGGCTTTGTCTTTCAAATAATACATAGCATCTAAACCGTAGCCTGCATTTACATTGGTAACAAATAATTCACCATACATGGGAATCAGCCCGATGAATAGCTTGTTGACAGAATAGGGCTCGTCATAAATTTCTTCATAGGTGACGGCCGTCTTGTCTTTGCGTTCGCCCTGCGCAAAAAGGGAGGGGCTTGAAAGCACCACCAGCGCAGCGATAAGGATCAAAAAGCGATAGTTCATAATCCGTTTAATTGGGTAAGTATTGGTAAAAATAGTAAAACTCCTGCAAAAAATGATGTTGTGTTTATACAGGCCGTGGCAAGGAGGTAATTCCCCACCCAAAAAATCCCTAATTACTCTTGTTTCCCAGCATCTTTTTAAGCTGCTCAAGCTCTAATAATTTGGCTGAAATGTCCGCTTCCTTGTTCTTGCGTTCGGTTATATCTTCAAACATGCCCAGTACAGCCACCACCTCGTTATGACTATTGAGCACAGCTACCTTACTGGTGCTAACCCATGAAATCTGTCCTTCGCTATTGGTATTCTTCTCTTCCTGATCGATCCGTGATTTCCTGTTCTTCATTACTTCCAGGTCATCCTTGCGATATTCCTCGGCATGCTCTTTCCACGGCATATCAAAGTCGGTGTGACCGATAAGGTCTTTATGCGATTTCAATCCTGCAACCTGAGCAAATATCTTATTGCATCCCTGGAAGCGTAACTCTCTGTCTTTCCAGAACACAGCGCGTGGGATGTTGTCGATAATGGTTTGTAGTGTCTCCTGTGCATCATTTAAGTTATCAACCATCAGGTTGATCGTTTTGGTGTTGTAGGAAACGGCAAGCAAGTCTGCACACGACTTCAAGAATTCTATATCTTCATCCAGCCAGTCTTTTTGTTCGTGTTGATGTTCGCAGCAAATTACTCCGATAATTTTTCCTTCATGGAAGAACGGAACATCTAACAGTGATTCAATATTCAAGGGTTTCAAATACACTTCAGAGAATTCGCTTGTGGCCTGATGGGTGTGTGCATCTTTTGCTACGATGGTTTCTTCACTAGCCAATGCTCTGAAATACGCAGGAAAATCATTTCCTCTTAGTACCGTGCCCGATTCAAACGAGCGCTTGTCGTGTTGATAGAGTTTCTCACATGTGATGAAATTCTCTTTGCTATTGTAAATCCAAATGCTACAGCGCGATACCTGTAATTGATTCGTGATAGAGCTGGTGACTTTCTCGATTGAAACATTCCAATTACCAGTCTTAATATCATTGTTACGCGTGAGCTCCATAACCACCTTTCTATTGAGCTGCACTTTTTCGTTGCGTTTCTTTTCCTGGTCGAACATATCCTGAATATGCTTTTCCTTTCTGCGCATTTCTTCCTGAGTCGCTTCGAGCTCCTCCATATTCTGGCGCATCTCTTCTTCCTGCGAGCGCATCTCTTCTGCTTGCTGCTGCGTTTTCTCTAATAGGATGCGCGTACTCTCATTTATCCTTACCGATGAGATGGTTGAAGCAATGCTCTCCGAAAGTTTTTCAACCAATTCAATTTCATATTCTTCGTAATGCTTAAAGGTGGCTAGTTCCAGAACACCAAAAATTTTCTCATTGACTCTTAATGGAACAAGGAGGACTGCGTTAGGATTTGATCCACCCAAACCAGATGTGATCGATACATATTCCTGTGGAACTTTGGTTAAATAAATTCGCTGTCCCTCTAAATAACATTGTCCTACAAGACCTTGACCTGTGTCGATACGTTTTTGAATAAACTTCTTTCGTTCAAAAGCATAGCAGGCTACTAACTCAAGGAAAGGGTCGCTATCATTTTCATCATTAAAAAGAAATAATCCACCCTGGTTTGAATTGGTGTACTTCACTACAAACTTTAGGATGCTATCGTATAGATCAGTAGTGCTTGACGAATTGGTTCGAAGAATTTCGCCAATTTGTGCAAGACCCGTGGTAGACCAGTTGCGTTTGTAATCCTCTTCAGCATTCAAGCGAAGTTTGTCGCGCATGGCAATGAATGTGTTTTTTAAGCTGGTGCTGCTATCATCACCTCCTAGTTCGAGATCAATCGAATAGTTTCCGGCCGATATCGATTCAATAAATCCCGACACAGCAGTTACAGCCTGACCCTGCTGGTCAAGTTTTGCTGTTTGCTCCACGATTAACTTTTCACTCTTGAACAGTAATCTGAAGAAAAACAAACTAATACCAATAAAGGCTACAGCTGTTACACCAATACCAATCCAAGAGAATCTGTGGAATAAAGATGAGTATGATAAGGCTTCTGTCATTAAATAAGTAGCTAACCTGTTAACCGTAACCAGCGTGCGTTGATAAGCCGCTTCATACTTCAGATCAACAGCAACGGCCGCCTGCCTGGTCGAAATTTCCATCGCACTATCACCCACACTACTTCTTGCCAGTTGATGAGCAGCCAATTTTTCTTTCGCAGTTTCAGCCAGCTTGTCAAGATCATTTATCGTCTCTTTGTAAATAATTTTTGCTTCTTCATCTTCTATTTTTGCAAAGGCTCCTAAGTTTGACTCCTGACCATCATACGCTTTCTGAACAAGATCTCTGGAAGATGTAATGGGAGCAAGAATTTGTTTGTCAAAATTTACAGTTGCATCACCTTCAACAGCCTTTCCAATAAGAGGGGCTGTTTGTTCAACTTGTACTTTTACAAAAACTCCAAGCGCTACTAGAGGAGCATTTCGCTTTTCAATACTTTTTGGAGACCAAACCAGAAAAGTCATTATCGCGGTAATAACTAAGCCTATGAAAGCTATGATCAGGGTGAATTTTAATGCACGATTTTTCATCAAATGCTGACTCGTTTAGATGCAGTAGTGGGCTACTCTACCGGCTAATATAATACGGCTTTCGCGGATTTCATATCCGGAATGGAGCGAAAGGAAGAATAACAGCAAACGATTTTCTGAAGCGCTGACGCAGATAGACTTGTATCTTAAAGCTCCTTCAAAGCAGCACGATTTGCCTCCAGAATTTTGGAAACGACATCTTCTGTTATGGAAGTAGAGATAAACATAGCCTCATATTGCGATGGTGCCAGATACACTCCGCGCGATGACATCGCCTGGAAATAACGGGCGAACAACGCGGTATCGCTCGTCTTGGCACTATCAAAACTAATTACCTGTTGGTCGGTGAAGAATAATGTAAACATCGAACCAACCTTATTGATGCTGTGTGGAACTCCAGCTTCTTTGAATTGCTTGCCGATACCTTCCACCAGTAAAGATGTATTTCCTTCAATTTGTGAATATACCTCCGGATGTTGTTTGAGATATTTTAACATGGCAAGTCCTGCAGCCATCGCTAACGGATTTCCCGAAAGGGTCCCCGCCTGGTACACCGGACCTACAGGTGAAACACAATCCATAATTTCTTTTTTTCCGCCATAGGCTCCAACCGGCAAACCTCCTCCGATAATCTTACCCATCGTAGTCATGTCAGGTTTAACATTGTAGCGCTCTTGAGCACCACCCAATGCTAAACGAAATCCCGTCATCACTTCATCAAAAATTAAAACGATGTTATGCTCATCGCAAATTTTTCGAAGCCCTTCTAAATATCCGGGTTGAGGTGGTACACATCCCATATTACCGACAACGGGTTCTAAAATAATGGCGGCAATTTCATTTTTATTTCCATTGATAAGTTTCTCAATCGCTTCAAGATCATTGAAGGGAACGATGAGGGTGTCTTTTGCTGTGCCTTTTGTTACACCCGCACTGTCGGGAACTCCAAACGTAAGGGCACCACTTCCGGCTGCAATCAAAAATGAATCACCATGGCCGTGGTAACATCCTTCCATCTTGATGAACTTTTCCCGACCGGTATAACCACGTGCAGCGCGAATGGCCGACATCGTAGCTTCTGTTCCCGAATTTACCATTCTAACTTTTTCAACCGATGGAACGATCGAACAAATTAATTCTGCCATTTCAACTTCACGTGCTGTTGGTGCCCCAAAAGATGGTGAGTTAGCCAAGGCTGCTTTTACTGCTTCTTCAATCAATGGGTGGGCATGGCCTAAAATCATAGGACCCCATGAATTAATCAAGTCGATGTAGATGTTGTCATCTTCATCATATAGGTAAGCTCCAGATGCGCGCTTAATAAAGAGAGGATTACCACCGACAGCACGAAAAGCTCGCACCGGTGAATTTACCCCACCCGGAATAAATTGTTTTGCTTTCTCAAAAAGTGATTTGCTATTCGTTGTTGATTGCATGAAGTGATTATCGTTTTTCGATCACAACCATCTTACCATTCTTAAACCGCACAAACGGTATCAATTGATTGTCGTGACTGAACTGAAAATTATAGCCTTCGATTAAATGCCCTGGAACAAAGTTGGTGGCATTGAGCGCATCTTGAAAATAGACTCCACCTTTTTTTAATTGTTCACCAATGAAGAGCGTCATCTCATAGCCATACTTAGCATAGGTAGAGGGCGCACGACCATGCGTTTTAATGAATTTCTTTGTAAACGCTTTAACGTATGGATTTTCATGGGATGAAAAATTCGGTGCCGTTAAAACCACAGGAAGAGTTTGGTATTTGCCGGCATCAACAACGGCTTGGTCAAGCCAGTTTTCCGATCCCAACACCAAAACTGAATCTTTACGTGTCTCAATACTGCTCAATACTTTTGCATAAATCAGCGCATCATCCGAAGCAACAAAAATACTTCCGAGGCTATCCTTCTTTAGGGTAAACTGTTTTGGATAATGAAATTCATCATACTCCGTTGGAGTTACTAGCATGGTTAAAATTTTTCCAACACTCTCTTTTGTCAGGCGATTGGAGGACAAAACCTTCAGACCATTTTCACTTGCCTTTAGATTAAAGTTAGCTGCCAGTACAGAATCTCTTTTGGATGATCCGTAATACACAATGCAGTTTTTCTTTTTCGCGTACGCTGCTAAAAACTCCCCTGATTTTTTTCCAATCACTTCTGTGGAAGGCTGATATAAAAAAGCATATGGATTCGCGGCAATCAGTTCTGTATTATTGGATACCGGATTAAATACATTAATCTGATTTTTAAACGAGAATTCCTGGATAAATTTATTCTCTTCCTGAAAGAATGGACCAACGATTAAATCGGTGTTCTTCAATTCATCCGTGGCCAAAATAGTTTTGATCTTATCGTTGCTTCGTTCAGTGTCATATGCCCGCATACTCAACTGAATACCTTGCTTGCTCAAGGTATCGACAGCGAGCTTCATACCTTCATATAAATCCAATACAGTTTGATTGCGTTTTTTGGAAGGTGATGCATCAAGTGTATTTACCATTAAAGGCAACAACACGGATACCGAATATACATCCTTATAAAATGTCTTTGGTGCTTCCGGAATAAAATCTGATTTCTTGAGATTGAAGGTTTTAATGAGTTCCTCCAACTGAATTTTGTCATTTGGATCACCCATATTTTTTGACAATGCTGTTGCGAGATAGGTAGCGACTATTTCATCTTTCGGATATTCTGTATGAATTCTTTTTAGTGCTTCTAAATCAGTGAGGTCACGAAGCGAGGTTTGTTTAAGATGATCAATATCCTTCTGTGATTTTTTATCCGTGATTGACGCGAGTGTTTTTAATCCAACGAAATACTCTTTGTTCTCCAATTGAATTTTGCCCAACCATAAATTTACTTCATCCATTTTTTCCCAATTGGGATGAAGTGTCTTTAGTTGTGTGAAGGCATCTTTCGCTACTGCTTTGAAGTTTAAATTGTATGCCGACAACGCATAATAAAACGAAGCATATTCAGTAAAGACATTATTCTGATTATACTGAGTTAATGGCTTAAAACTTTCCATCGCGAGGTTGTACTTCCCTTCGCGAAACAACATCTTGGCATTGAAGTATTGTTTGTTGTAATCAACCTGTGCAGTCGCGAGATTAATTGAGAAAACAAAAATGAGTGAAGCGAGAATTATTTTTACCATGTCTTAGTTCGAAATTCCAAAATCAAATTTCATTGTTCAGGTTTAAAGTTCAAGTTGAGTCAACCCCAAATATCGGACCTTAAACGAAGAACATCTGATTATTCCCATTCAATAGTTGCAGGAGGTTTTGAGCTGATGTCGTATACTACGCGATTAACACCTTTTACCTTATTGATAATATCACTCGAAACAGTCGCTAAAAAATCATACGGTAAGTGCGCCCAATCGGCTGTCATGCCATCGGTGCTGGTTACAGCACGTAGGGCAACAACGCGTTCGTAGGTTCGCTCATCTCCCATTACACCAACAGACTGCACCGGCAACAGCATCGAGCCCGCTTGCCAAACTTTATCATATAGTCCATGCTCGCGTAAACCTGTTGTGAAAATATAATCTACCTCTTGAAGTATTCTTACTTTATCGGCTGTGATGTCTCCTAAAATCCGGATACCTAATCCAGGACCAGGGAATGGATGTCTGCCTAAAATTGCAGGATCAATACCCAATGTCTTACCTACTACTCTTACTTCATCTTTGAATAATGTATTGAGTGGCTCAACAATTTTGAGTTTCATTTTTTCCGGAAGTCCACCAACATTATGGTGCGACTTGATCGTTTGTGAAGGACCATTTACAGAAACCGATTCAATCACATCCGGATAAATCGTTCCTTGCCCAAGCCATTTTACATCTTTAAGTAAGTGTGATTCCTCATCGAACACATCGATAAAAGTTTTACCAATGGCTTTGCGTTTAGATTCAGGTTCTGTGAGTCCTTCTAAGGCTGAATAAAATTTTTCTTTCGCATCAACACCTTTAATATTCAAGCCCATATGCTTGTATGAATCCAATACCTGCTCGAATTCATTTTTGCGTAACAATCCATTATCAACAAAAATGCAATGGAGGTTTTTACCGATGGCTTTGTGTACTAAGATCGCAGCAACTGTGGAATCAACGCCTCCTGAAAGGGCCATTACGACCTGATCGTTACCTAATTTAGTTTTGAGATCAGCGATCGTTGCTTCCACAAACTGATCGGCTGTCCAATCTTGTGCGCATCCGCAGATGTGTACCACAAAATTTCTCAACAGGTTTTTACCTTCTGTTGTATGGGTTACTTCCGGATGGAATTGAATTCCATACACGGCTTTGTCTTTTACCTTGTAAGCCGCCACCGCTACAGATGGAGTGCTGGCAATTACCTCAAACGATGAAGGAACTGAAGCAATGGTATCTGCATGCGACATCCACACCTGGGAGTCGAGGGTGATTTCTTTTAAAAGTTCATTGTGATGATCAACAGTGGTTAATCGGGCGCGGCCATATTCACGCATGTGTGATGGGAGTACCTCGCCACCACTTTGATGAGCAATTAGCTGGGCACCATAACAAACCCCCAAAACCGGTATTTTCTCAAACTGCTTAAGGTCCACGGTAGGCGATCCTGCATCCCGAACCGAACATGGACTTCCTGAAAGAATAACTCCTTTTATGTCGGAAGTAATGGCTGGAACCTTGTTAAACGGGTGAATTTCGCAGTAAACATTGAGCTCGCGCACCCTACGGGCAATGAGCTGTGTGTATTGAGAACCGAAGTCGAGGATGAGAATTTGTTGTGACATCCCGCAAAGATAAACGGAGAAATTTTGGATTGAAGAACAATCTGGGGAGATTCAAAATTAAAGTATGCCTCGGCTAGGTAGTCGGTAATCAGTGATCAGTAATCGGTTAGGACAACAACAATCCAATGCCGAAAAGCAGGACAAAAGCCAGAGTCGAAAGCGCCATTTGTTTGAGGTAGGGATCAAGCTCATGAGAGGGTTTTCTGCTAACGACCAGACCATTGCGAATAAACAAGGGAGCGGTTAGTAAAAACAGGAACTGCCAGGGTGAATGATAGGTCAAAAGCGAGTAGGTAAGGGCACAGAATAACCCACCCAATAATAAAAACCAATGGTAAACGATGGCCTTCTCACGACCGAGGCGAACAGGTATTGAATATTTACCGGCCTTCAGGTCCGATTCAATATCACGTATGTTATTAAGATTCAAAACGCCAATGGAAAAGAAACCACAGCTGAGTGCGGGTAAAATATCAACTCCAATAAATTGTTGAGTAAAGAGGTATTGTGAGCCTAGAACACCAACCAATCCGAAGAAAATTAATACAGAAAGATCGCCAAGGCCAATATAGCCGTATGGCTTTTTTCCAACCGTGTAGGCAATGGCTGCAAGAATACACAAGATGCCCAGGCCGAAGAAAAACAAGATGGCATTCCAGTTTAATCCGAATGAAATCCACAGTAGTGAAACACCGCTCACTAAACAGAGAAATACAAAAATGATAACCGCCAGTTTCATCTGTTGAGATGAGATGGCGCCACTTTGTACAGCACGCTTCGGACCCTTTCTATCTACACTGTCCGCACCATGAATCGAATCGCCATAGTCGTTTGCAAGGTTTGATAGAATCTGTAAAAAGATGGTAGTGGTCACGCACAACACAAAAATATCCCATCGAAAAGCATTTGCTGTGGCTGCCAGAAAGCCCGCCATAGCGATTGAAGAAAGTGCCAAAGGCAATGTTCTTAACCTAAATGCTTGTACCCATGCTTTTGTATTCATAATCGAAAATTCTGGGGCGAAGATAATGGATTTGTAACTTCAACCGCAGAGGGCGCAGAGAAACGCAAAGTTAATGCAGGCCTTGGTTTTAGAATCATAATAATTACCGCATTTGAATGCCCCCGGAAATTCTCTGCGCTCCTCTGCGCCCTCTGCGGTTAGGGCTTCGATAGGCAGGTAATTCTCAATGACGAAACGGTTAGAAAATTTCAATTATTGTACAGCTCTTGTTGTTGTAGATAAAGGTATCAGTCGCCTTTAAACCAAGCAGCGATTTTCCGATGGGCGATTGAGGTGCCAGCGCAATGTATTCTACACCATCGATCTGTATTTTACCCATACTGATGGCTACATAAAAATGTGGTGCAGAAGATGTGATGACAACGCTACCTAATGAAACTACACTTTGTCGTACTTCAGTATTGTTAATTTGATCCAATACCTGTTTCAATTTCATGGATTCATTCAGTTGCTGCGCGGCTTTGTCACGTTCGATTTGCATCATTGCGCGGCCGGTTTCATACTTATCTCCTGCACTGCTTTTCTCTTCTGCATTGGCAGATTCCTGCGCGTCCGCCATGGCTTGCTTCGAAGTATCGATTCGCTTGTTTACGTAATCGAGACAAGCATTGAATAATTTTTGGCGGAGAGAAGAGTTCATTGTGGTGAAGGTATTTACTGAAATGTAATTCACGCAAAGGCGCTAAGGTTTAAACACCAAGAACGCAAAGGTAAAGACATTAAAAGTTTGAATGTTGTTAATCGAAATTTCTTTCCGCTCTTTGCGGCATTCGCTTTGCGCCTTTGCGTGAAACTGTCTTCACTTCAAGATGGTATTCACAATGGCCGAATCCAACGGCTCTACTTTTTGAGAAAAGAATTTAACGGAAGTGCCGTCTTTGCTAATAATGTATTTACAGAAATTCCAGGATGGCAAATGACCGGTCTTTGCTTCGAGCCATTTATAAAGAGGATGTTTGTCTTTTCCTTTCACGGATATCTTTTCAAACATCTGAAAGGATACACCATAATTCTTCTGACAAAACGTAGCAATCTCTTCATTCGATCCGGGTTCTTGCCATAAGAAATTATTGGCAGGAAAACCAAGTACAGTTACTTTATCAGCATACAACTCGTGCAGTTTTTCCAGGCCTTCATATTGTGGTGTGTAACCACACTTGGATGCTGTATTGACAATTAAAATAGACTTGCCCTTGTATTGGGCGAAGTCTATTTCATGTCCATCAATTGAATTGATTTTAAAATCATAAATACTTCCCGTTACTGAATCATCTTTCTTCGCGAAAGAAAGTTTACTGGAAAGAAATGCTACTAACCCCATAACGATTGCTATACCAACTGTTACCTTAAATAAGCGCATCTATAATTTCCTTATCAAGAGGGCTTACTTTAGAAGGATAAAAAGTAATGGTGCCATCCGGCTTCACTAAGTATTTGCAGAAGTTCCAGCTTGGCTCTTGTCCGGTTTTTTCTTTCAGGAATTTATAGAGTGGATGTTGATCATCTCCCTTCACTGAAATCTTTTCAAACATTTGAAACGACACCCCATAATTTTTTTGGCAGAATGTGGCGATCTCTAAATTCGATCCGGGTTCTTGTGACCCGAAATTGTTCGCAGGAAAACCAAGGATGGTTACTTTACTTCCGTACTGATCTTGTAACTTTTGAAGATCTCCATACTGAGGAGTGTAGCCGCATTTCGATGCCACGTTTACAATAAGTAAGGTCTTCCCCTTATACTTTGCAAAGTCAATTTCCTCTCCATCAATGGAGGTCATTTTAAAATCATAGAGAGAAGGAACAGACATAAAGAAAGATAAGAGGACAAATAGGATTGCTTTCATATTAGTTGAATTTGAATGATGATCATGAAATTACGAAGAATAAACAAGTCAAGTCAGTAAATGTTTACGAACGGCAAGTCTTACATCTTCTCCGGCACCAAAATACCTAGCATATTCATGGCTTTTTGAATGGCACTGGCAACCGATCGCGATAAAGCAATTCTGAATTTCAGTTTCGCCATATCCGTTTCATTGAAGATGGGAATGTTTTGATAGAACTGATTATATCCTTTCGCCAGATCGAATGCATAGTTTGCAATAACTGCCGGTGAATAATCTTTCGCAGCCTCACGCAATCTGCTCTCAAATTGACTTAGCAATTGCAAAGCATCACGCTCCGCAGGTTCAAGTGCAGTTACCTCTTTAAGATCATCGGCTTGGACAGTAATGTTCATACTTTCCGCTTTGCGAATGATTGCTTTGATACGCGCATGAGTGTATTGAATAAATGGTCCGGTGAATCCTTGTAACTGTATTGATTCCGCTGGATCGAAAAGCATTCGTTTTTTAGGATCTACTTTTAACAAGAAAAATTTCAACGCACTCAATCCAATCATTTCGAACAGTGCATTCAGATCTTCTTCGCTTACACCTTCAAGCTTGCCATGCTCACGCGTTTGTTTGTCGGCTTCGCGAACCATTTCTTCCATCAAGTCATCAGCATCAACAACAGTACCTTCACGCGATTTCATTTTCCCGGTAGGTAAATCCACCATACCATACGATAAATGATAACAATGTTTTGCCCACTGATAACCCAGCTTCGCAAGAATAAGGAACAATACCTTGAAATGATATTCCTGTTCATTACCTACTGTATAAACCTGTCCCGATATTTTTGGAAAATCACGGAAACGTAAAATGGCGGTGCCAATATCCTGCGTCATGTAAACGGAAGTTCCATCGGAACGCAGCAATACTTTTTGATCTAATCCATCAGAAGTTAAATCAACCCAGATGGAACCATCTTCTTTCTTAAAGAATACACCACTCTCCAGGCCGCGCATCACTTCTTCTTTTCCAAGAAGGTAGGTATTGGATTCGAAATATAATTTTTCAAAATCAACACCCATGCGTTTGTACGTAGATTCAAATCCAGCATACACCCAACCATTCATGGTAGTCCATAAATCAATCGTCTCTTTATCTTTTGCTTCCCACTTCAACAGCATCTCGACAGCGAGTTGCATGATAGGCGCTTGCTTTTCTGCTTCTTTCTCGTCAACACCTTTTTCAATGAGCACTTTCATTTGCGCTTTGTAGTTCTTATCGAACTCTACATAATACTTTCCTACAAGATGATCGCCTTTGATACCACTGCTTGCTGGTGTTTCACCATTTCCAAAAAGTTTCCACGCAGCCATCGACTTACAAATATGTATGCCGCGATCGTTAATGATCTGCACTTTGTGAACTTTATAACCATTCGCTTTATAAATTTCCGCTACGCTGTAACCAAGAAAATTATTTCGCAAGTGACCAAGATGCAATGGCTTGTTTGTATTCGGTGAAGAATACTCCACCATAATCTCTTCTCCATTCGATGGAAGCTGACCATAATTTGCATTCGCATAAATCGACTGAAATACTTCTACCCAAACCTGATCTTTCAATACCAGGTTTAAGAAACCTTTCACCACATTAAAGCGATCGACAATACCAGAATGCTGAACAAGGTATTCACCCACCATCTTTGCAGTTTCTTCCGGGCCCTTACGGGAAATTTTAGTGAGTGGAAAACAAACCAAGGTATGCGAACCTTCAAACTCCTGATTAGTCGGCTGTAGCTGAAAGTTTTCTAACGACTGTTGAAACACAGCCTGAACTGCTTTTTGTATTTCGGTGCGAAGTTGATTGTCTAAGTTCATTCGTTATAGTTCTTTTTTAACCGCAGAGGGCGCAGAGGAACGCAGAGTTAATGCAGGCACTTTCAAACTTCCGAAAATTCTCTGCGCACCTCAGCGTCCTCTGCGGTTTGTTTTTTTCTGAAGAGAACGCAAAATCAAAGTTTATTTGCTACTCTTTTAATCCCATTCTTTAATAGTGATACATTAAAATTCACAAGCAGTCCGAGTTTACATTCCGAGAGTTTGAGGTATGTTAAGATTTGAGCCATGTGCACATCATGCAACGCGTCAACAGATTTAACTTCAACAATAACTTTATTCTCGACTAGTAAATCGATCCGATAGCCACAATCAAGATTTACTTCTTTATAAATTAAAGGAAGTGCTTTTTGCCTCTCAACAAATAATCCAGATTGAACCAGCTCGTAGTAAAGGCAAGCTTCATAGGAAGATTCTAAAAGACCAGCACCAAGTTCCCGATGTACTTGAATAGCACATCCAATAATCTTATCTGAAATTTCATTCTCTTCCATAGCTAACGTTTTTTTTAAACCGCAGAGGGCGCTGAGAAGCGCAGAGTTAATGCAGGCTTTTGATTCTGACAAGCTTAGCGAACTCGAAAACTCCTGAAAATTCTCTGCGTACCTTTGCGTCCTCTGTGGTTAATACCTACCACTCCAATACATATGCAAACACCAAAGGCGCAACAATAGTCGCATCACTTTCGATAATGTATTTCGGTGTATCGATATTTAATTTACCCCATGTGATTTTTTCATTCGGCACCGCACCGGAGTACGAACCGTAGCTAGTTGTTGAATCACTGATCTGGCAGAAGTAACTCCAGAACGGAACACCTGTGCGCTCCAAATCCTGATGCAACATCGGCACCACACAAATCGGGAAGTCACCGGCAATACCTCCACCAATCTGGAAGAAGCCTATTCCGTGCTCACCTGCATTTTGTGTGTACCAGTCTGCAAGCCACACCATGTATTCAATACCACTCTTCATGGTAGATGCTTTCAACTCTCCTGTCAACACATAAGAAGCGAAAATATTTCCCATGGTAGAATCTTCCCAACCCGGAACCACCATTGGCATGTTGCGTTCTGCGGCTGCGATCATCCATGAATTTTTCGGATCGATCTCATAGTATTGTTTCAAGTCGCCACTATTGATCATGCGGAACATGAACTCATGCGGAAACAAACGCTCTCCTTTGTCTTCAGCATCTTTCCATACTTTAAACAAATGCGACTGCAATCTGCGGAATGCTTCTTCTTCAGGGATACACGTATCCGTAACGCGGTTCAAATGTTTCTCCAATAATTCCCACTCTTGTTCAGGAGTAAGATCGCGGTAGTTGGGTATGCGTCTGTAGTGCGAGTGCGCTACAAGGTTCATAATATCTTCTTCAAGGTTGGCACCGGTACATGAAATAATCTGCACTTTGTCCTTACGGATCATCTCGGCAAAGCTGATTCCAAGCTCACCAGTACTCATGGCACCGGCCAGGGTCACCATCATTTTCTTGCCTTCGGCAATGTGTTTCTTATATCCTTTGGCAGCATCTACCAGGGCAGCCGCGTTAAAGTGCAGGTAATGCTTCTCAATAAAATTGGAAATTGGTCCGTTTTGGCTCATATCTTTAATAATTCAGATTCAGGGGCGAAAATAAGAAATCGAGGCGATTCGGAGTTTAAAGTTCAAGGTTTAAAGTTCAAGGTTTAAAGTTCAAGGTTTCCAAGTTTAAGGTTTCCAAGTTTAAGGTTTCCAAGTTTAAGGTTCAAAGTTTAAGGTCTGAGCAATAATCCGTTTAGATAGCTTATTGAAGAGATATGAAGTGTCACTATATCCGGTGATGTGATCAGGTACATTTCGATGGCGAACTATTTCGGCAACGTAACTTTTACTTATCTTCAACGTCTCTATCCAACCAACTCAACTTAACCTATGCAACTAGTTATTGAAAATCTTAGCAAGACCTACTCGAATGGTGTTCAGGCGCTCAAAAACATTTCGCTCACCATCGATAAAGGTATGTTTGGTTTGCTCGGCCCAAACGGTGCGGGTAAATCTTCATTAATGCGAACCATCTCAACGCTTCAGGAGGCCGATAGCGGATCTATTCAACTAGGTGCATTAGATGTATTAAATCAAAAACACGAAGTGCGGAAAATACTGGGCTATCTGCCACAGGAGTTTGGGGTTTACCCACGTGTAACTGCCGAAACGATGCTCGATCACATTGCCGACCTGAAGGGAATTGTCGATAAAAAACAACGCAAAGAAATTGTTGCTACTCTTTTAGAGAAGGTAAACCTCGCACATGTTAAAACTAAAAACCTCGGAACATTCTCAGGAGGTATGAAGCAACGATTTGGTGTCGCCCAGGCGTTGATTGGAAATCCAAAACTGATTATTGTGGATGAGCCTACCGCTGGTCTCGATCCGGCTGAACGAAATCGTTTCTATAATTTATTAAGTGAGATTGGTGAGAATACCATTGTGATACTCTCTACACACATTGTAGAAGACGTTACGAATTTGTGTAGCAACATGGCCATCATTTGTCTGGGTGAAGTTATTGCACAAGGCAATCCAAATACATTAATTGATTCGATGCAGGGTAAAATTTGGAGTAAGAGTATTGAGAAAAACGAAATGACGGTATACCGGAATTCATTCCAGGTAATTTCTACTCAATTGAAATTGGGGAAAACACAAATCCATGTGTTGAGTGATATCCGTCCGGACGAAAGTTTCAAACCCGTTGAAGCCGGGCTTGAAGATGTGTACTTCTCAAAAATTTCGGAGAAGATGGATATCGTAACGATTTAATTTCTCGACCTCAACACAACTCCTATGTTTTTAAAAATATTTCTATTCGAAATTAAGTACCGACTTAAGCGTCCCGCAACCTGGGCTTATTTCGGCATTCTGTTTTTGTTTGCCTTTGTCAGCGGCATTTACGGAAACAGTCCTGCATCTGAAAAGGTATTTGTTAATTCTTCATATGCCATCGGACAGTTTCTTATTGTGATGAGCATTTTTGAAATGCTCATGGCTTCGGCTATCATGGGTGTTCCCATATATCGTGATATTGAGTACCAAACAAAAGATTACTTCTTTACATATCCCATAAATGAAAAATCATACTTGATGGGAAGGTTTATGGGATCTTTTGTGATTCTCATGCTCATCAGCTTTGGCTATCACTTCGGAACATTGTTAGGTGGACCTCTTGGTGTAGCGTCTGGTGAAATTGAACCGGAACAATTTGGCCCGGTAGTGCTCTACTATTATGTCTACAATACGCTTGTTCTTAGTTTACCAAATCTGTTTTTCTCCGGCACTGTTTTCTTTTCCTTAGTAGCGCTCACTCGTAAAATTGTTTCCACATATGTGGCTTGTGTTTTACTTTTTGTTGGGTACTTACTTGCCAATGCGCTAATGCGTGATCTCGACAATAAAACGCTGGTCGATATTCTTGATCCTTTTGCTTTGAACACCTACACCAACGCCACAAAATACTGGACCCCAGCAGAGCAAAATGTAATGTTGATTCCATTGGAAGGAAACTTTTTATGGAACAGGATCTTATGGTTGGGTATTAGCCTTGCACTTTTCGCATTTACCTTTTTTAAATTTTCTTTCAGAAGTATGCTGGAAGTTTCATCTGGAAAAATAAAGAAGGATGAAATTGTTGAAAAGAAAGGACGTTCATTAGCCGATCTTCCGATCATTACTAAACTATACTCTCCTTCCATCTTCATGAATAAAATGTTCAGGCTTTCATGGCTTGAGTTCAAGAACGTGATTAAAGATTTTTATTTTTTAGCCATCCTTCTGGCGGGAGTACTCTTCTTATTTTTAGATGGCTGGTTTGGCTCTCCTATTTACGGAACACCTTCTTTGCCCCTCACCTATTATATGTTGGAGGTAAAGGATTTTAACTACATCATTTTCGTTTTCATCATTATCATCTTCTATACCGGTGAAGTGGTGCATCGTGACAAGAGTGTAAATTATTCTAACATTTCGGACGCTTTACCTATTCCGAACTGGGTGATGTATGGTTCGAAGTTTATCTCTTTGTTGTTAATCAGTTTCGTGTTGGTGAATCTGGTTTTGGTTAGTGGCGTCATCAATCAAGTGGTGAAAGGATATTTCAACTTTGAGTTCGGAATGTATTTTACTGATCTCTATCTGATTGAACTTCCTGAATACATTGAATTGGTAATGCTCGCGTTTATCGTACATATTTTAATAAACAATAAATTTCTTGGCCATGTTGTATCAATTGGTATTTGGGTAGCCTTGTTTGGCTTACGCAATTTTGCTGAACTGGATTATAACCTCTTCTTCTACAGCTACATTCCCAACTACATGATTTCCGACATGAATGGGTTCGGACATTTCTTAAAATCCATTTCATGGTTTAATGCTTACTGGTTAAGTCTTGGTATTGTTTTCCTTATCCTCGGAAATTTATTCTGGAATCGTGGAGCAGAATCAAGTTTCAGATCACGCTGGCAGCTTGCACTCGAAAGACTCAATGTAAAATCAGCTGCAGGACTTACCTTCTTCACACTTGCCTGGCTGGGGTGTGGAATATTTATTTACTACAACGTAAGTGTGCTGAACGTTTATCGAACCTCTAAAGAAGGCAAACAGATTAGTGCTGACTTTGAAAAGAGTTATAAGAAGTACGAATTCAGCGCGCAGCCAAAAGTAACAGATGTAAATGTTCACGTTGATATTTATCCAAGTGAACGTTACACCAAAGCCGGAGGTGTATTCACCATCGTAAATAAAACATCCAAACCCATTGATTCGCTTATCCTCAACATTGGAAGTCCCATTGGAAAAACCACTATTGAAAAACTGACCATCGATGGTAAAGAATTAAAAATGTTGATGGAGGATAAAGTGAACCGATTTTATATCTATCAGATGCCAACTACCATGAAACCGAGTGACACCATGAAATTAGAAATCATGATGGACGCGCGGTATAGAGGTTTCCCGAATGGAGGTGTTGGTCGTGAAATTGTTTACAATGGCACGTTCTTCGATCTAAGTATATTTCCCTCCTTCGGTTATCCGGGCGATCAGATGACAAGTGATAAGGACAGAAAGAAATATGGCTTACCTAAAAAAGAATGGAGCGCTCCTCCTCAAACGGATCCTCATGGTTTGAGTAATTTATTATTCAATGATGATGCTGACTACGTGACCTTTGAAGCAGTGGTCAGCACAGAGCCTGATCAAATTGCCGTTGCGCCCGGCTACATTCAAAAAGAGTGGGAAGAAAATGGTCGCAAATATTTTCAATATAAAATGGATGGCGAGATGGATTTATTTTTCAATCTATCCTCCGCGCGTTATGGTGTGTTTCGTGATAAATGGCAAAGTCCGGATGGAAGAGATGTAAACATTGAAATCTTCCATCACCCAACGCACACGTACAATCTTGAACGATATGTAAAGTCAGTGAAAGCTTCGCTGGATTATTTCGAAAAAAGCTTCAGGCCATATCAATACAAACAAATGCGGATCTTGGAGTTTCCGCGCTATGCAAGTTTCGCACAGTCCTTTCCGAATACTGTTCCGTATTCAGAAAGTTTTGGATGGGTAGCCGACTTCAGTGATGTTGATGACACGGATTATGCTTTCTATGTAACAGCTCATGAAGTGGCCCATCAATGGTGGGGACACCAGATAACACCAAGTGCAACACGAGGAGCCAATCAGATTTCTGAATCCATGGCGCAATATTCTGCAATGATGGTGTTGAATCACGAGTACGGAAAAGATTGCATGCAGGAATTTTTAAAATATGAACTTGACCGATACCTCAGGGGACGTGCCGGTGAAGACAAATTTGAAGCGACTCTACTTGAAAATGATACGCGTGATTATGTTTGGTATCGCAAAGGCGCACTTGTGCTATATGCTTTACAGGATTTAATTGGTGAAGACCAGTTAAACGGAGCCTTCAAGAAGTTTGCGAATGATGCAGCCTTCCGGCAGAAACCTCCATTCGCTACTTCGAATGAATGGTACTCTTACATTAAAGCTGCTACACCCGATTCAATGAAATATTTTATTACAGATGCTTTCGAAAAAATTGCACTCTACGAAAACCGAGTAACGAAAGCAGAATATAAAAAGCTGGAAGGAGAAAAATACAAAGTGACGTTGACCGTCCAGACAAAAAAAATCTATTATGATGGACAAGGCAAAGAGATTGAAACCAGCAAAGGGAAAGATCTAATCGAGATTGGTATTTTCGCTGAAGAGGGTAAAAACGAGAAAGGCATGAAAAAGAAAATGCCGATCTACCTAAAGAAACATTGGTTCGCTCCTGGTGAACATACACTTGAATTCACAGTGGAAGGGAAACCCGTGAAGGCCGGCATTGATCCATACAGTAAATTAATCGATCGTATTCCCGATGATAATGTGAAAACGGTAGATGAACTTTAAGAGTGGTTTTCGGTTAATGGTTAATCGTTAATGGGGAGTGTGGGTTTAGCATGGTCTGAACTCTGGTGCTTATCTGCAGCAGTTCGAAACCATAGACTTAAACTTCAACCTTAAGACTATTAACCATTAACAATTAACCATTCACTATGGATTCGGGAAGAGAGTTGAATCAATTCCCGGAATAACATTTAAAGCGTTTTTATAATAGATCTTTCTTAAAACCGAATCAGGTAATTCCAGGCCATACATTTTCCAGTGTGCGTGGCGTTTTCTGTAGTAATCAAAATATTCATCTCCTGTTTCAAGAACCCGGAAGTAGGTGTAGTACTCTTCCATCTTGTACGTATCCTTTCCAAACATCACGCGATCCTGATATTTAATTAGAAATGCTCTTGCTGCTTTTGGTTGCCTTCCGAGCTCAGCCAATACGGCACCAAGTTCTGTGTACACATTTGGCATCTCATCAAAAAGTTTTCCCAATCGGTCAAGATCATTTCCAAACCAACCTAAGTGTGCATCGATGAATTTTGTGTTTTTATGTTTACGAAACACATTGTGCTGTTCGCTCATAATCTGTTCAAAAGGTGGTACTAATTTAGGATCGCGATAGCGACTTGGTTCTTGTTTTAATTCAAGCCAACGTTCATTGTGTTTGTCCTTCGGATTCCAGAACGAATTTGGTTCTCCGGAATGTATCAACACCGGTATTCCTAACTCACCACACTTCGCCCAGATGGGATCAAGTCGTGGATCATCAACGGCAATTCTATTTCCATCGTTGTCTTTGTCTGTGAGGCCAAGACCTTTATAAACTTTTAGACCGTGTGCCCCTTGCTTCACCGCTTCCTCCATCATGGTTAACGTTTCGTTTGGCCAGCCTTTATCATCAAGGTCTTCGAAATTGATATTCAAGAAAACGATAAAGCGTTTTGGATAATTTTCATTTACATTATCAAGTGACCATTGTAAAAATTTTCCGCGGAAGCCACTGAGGTTTACCATCACACCCATATTCAATGAATCCATTTCTTTGATCAACTTATCCAGATCCTGAATGGGCATCGTCCACTGATGATTGTGGACATCAATGAACGGAAATTTGGAATGTTTTAATTCATGCTTCGGCACAACCAATGTTGAGATGGGTTCATAATCTTCCACATCCATTACATTGTTGCGATACTGTATCATATTGATAGTCCACACAATGATACCACTCGCCATTCCAAGAGACAGTAACACCATCGGAATGATGACGCGTTTCTTTTTTAAAAGATTTGATAACTGCATATAGTGTTAAATAAGAAATCCTTCGAAGTCAGATTATAAATCATAACCAACTCCGAAGGATTCAAAAGATTAAAAAGATTATTGAACGGTAATCGGAACAGTCACTTGTGTTTTGTCCCAAATAATATTCATGCTTGTCGCTGTTGAGTCTGCTGCGAAGTCGATCGTGAGTTGTTCAGTTTCAGCAGGAGCAACTCCTGGTGCAATTTCTACTTTCACTACATCAAGATCATATTTGGGCTCGTTGACAGCAAAGTAAACGCCCAGCTCGCTGTTCAATGCTATTTGCCATGTGCTGGCTCCTGGTACAGCATACATGCGGTATGTTCCGGCATTCACTGCCTTGCCTCCAAAATTTACATTCTTGCTGAAGGTAATTTCAGTTGCTGCGTTAGCACCTAGTCTCCAATACTTTCCATTGGGTTGCAACGCACCGTCTTTCTCTTCGCCAAAAATTAGTCTTCCTTTCTTATAAGGCTGGCAATACACTACTTTCAAATCGAGGCCATTGTTACTGAATTCTGTAGTTTTGATCGGGCTCTTCTTCGAAACGACCAATACACCATATAGCACTACGCCAATAAGCAAAGCACCAATTATTGCAAGGCCAATAAAGATTTTCTTTTTCATACGTCTTTTAATTTAGTTGATGGGGTTGTGGACCAAAAAATTGAGTGGACGAAGATAGGGAATTTTTGATGGAAGAATCGTAAGTTCGAAAGGAAGTTGATAACCAGTCGAAACACCTACGCCATGAAGATTCATTACATTCTCTTTTGCTTATTGACTTTGCTGCTTGGTTGCAAACCAAAAACAAGTGACAACATGCGTGAAGCAAAATATTCAGAAAAATACAGACCTCTGTTTCATTTTACATCCGAAAAAAATTGGGTCAATGATCCTAACGGCCTGGTGTTTTACGAAGGTGAATATCATCTCTTTTATCAATACAATCCGTATGGAGATAAGTGGGGACACATGAGTTGGGGACATGCTGTAAGTAAAGACATGGTGCATTGGCAACATCTTCCAATTGCCCTTGAAGAATATCTTGATCCACAAACAAATGACAGCACCATGATTTTCTCTGGCACAGCTGTGGTCGATAAAAACAATACGAGTGGTTTGTGCGAAGGTAAAGATTGTCTCATTGCGATTTATACATCAAACCTGCATAAGGATAATCAAGGCGTGAGACAGCATCAAAGTCTTGCCTATAGTAATGACAAAGGAAGAACATGGAAGCGATATGATAAGAACCCGATTCTTGATATTCAACGAAAAGATTTTCGCGACCCAAAAGTGTTTTGGCATGAGCCGCAGCAAAAATGGGTGATGGCATTAGTGGTTCCTGATTTATATACAGTGCAACTCTATCAATCTAAAAATTTGCTGCAGTGGGATTTGATGAGTGAGTTCGGAAAAGTTGGAGACACTACACGGATTTGGGAGTGCCCTGACCTGTATCAACTTCCTGTTGAGAATGAATCCGGAAAATCAAAATGGGTATTATCACTTTCAGGCGGACATCCTGCAGGGCCAACTTTTGTGGGCATGCAATATTTTGTTGGCGAGTTTGATGGAACAACCTTTACATCAACACAAACAGAAGCCAAATACATTGATCATGGAAAAGATTTTTATGCCGGCATAGTATTCAACAATGTAAATGATCGCACCATTATGATCGGTTGGATAAACAACTGGACGTATGCAAATCAAGTTCCAACCTCGCCCTGGCGCGGAGGCTTTTCCTTGCCGCGTCAACTTACACTAAAGAAAAAGAACGAGCGATACCTTCTTATTCAAAAAACAATTGCTGAAGCAAAAAGCCTTCGTGGTGAAGAAATAAAAGATTTGGGCAAATTCACCGGAGGTTCTCTTGAAATTGAATTGGAGTGGAGTGGTAATGACGGAACAATTCTTGAATTGTTTTCAAACAGAGATGAGAAAACAATTATTGCTAAAAGAGATAACATCATATTTGTAAACCGCGCACAATCAGGTATTGTCGATTTTCAACCTGATTTTGCAAGTAATGATCTGGTATCAATCGATAGTACTAATCAAAAATTGTCTCTACATATTTTTGTCGATCAATCCATCATCGAAGTTTTTGTTAATGATGGTGAGGCGTCAATTACCAGTCAGGTTTTTCCAAGAGGTGAGAATACTATTGTGATTCCAATGAAAGAGAATGTGAAAAACATAAAGGCATGGGAGCTGAAATCGATTTGGAAGTAAATCTTAATCCCAATCCCTAACTCCCCTCGTCTTACCGATAAAATGACCTTTCTTACCTCAATAATTATTAGGTTTCAGAGAAGCATCCTAGCTTAGTGCTAAATTGTTTTTAATGAACCGTAAAGCAAGGGAAATAATAATCCATATTATCGGGTGCTTAACCTTCCTGGCTTTGCCAATTGTATTCAGGCCAGGATCAACGGATAACTTTGATATTTTCAATGACCCGAGATCGCGTAGTGATCTCATGTCTTATTTACTGCTCATTGTTTTCTTCTATCTCAACTACTATATTTTCGTCCCAACATTATACCTAAATAAAAAGTACTTCTCCTTCCTGGCAATCGTTCTCCTCTGTTTTCTTATCATTTCTTATTTTCCGGATTTCATCATTCCATTCAAACATGTTGGCCCACCTCCTCCCAAACCAAAGGGTGACGGATTTTTTCTCTTTCAAGTAGGTAAAGTATTCTTCCTGTTCCTGATTTCTTTTTTCCTCTCTTTGTTATTGCGGATTAGCGGACGATGGAAACAAGCGGAAGAAGAAAAACTCAAAACCCAACTCTCTTACCTTCGCGCACAAATAAATCCACACTTCTTGTTCAACACACTCAACACCATCTATTCCATGGCCATCATGAAATCAGACGACACCCCTACTGCTGTTGTAAAACTTTCGGAAATGATGCGCTATGTAACCAGCGAATCCAATAAAGATTTTGTTTCACTTGAAAAGGAAATGGTCTACATTTTCAATTACATCGATCTTCAAAAAATTCGTTTTGGCAAGGCTGTCGAAATCTTGGTGAACGTTCAGGGAGAAACAAAAGGTCATAGTATAGCACCCCTTATTTTGATTCCCTTCGTGGAGAATGCTTTTAAGCACGGCATTAATGCGGAGGAGAATTCTAAAATTACAATTCACATTATCATTGAAGAGCGTAACTTGCACATGACTGTAAGTAATAACAAAGTAGTGGTTCACCAGGCTGAAGAAATCAAAAGTGGATTGGGCATAGAAAATACTCGTGGCCGGTTGCAGTTGGTGTATCCTGGCAACCATATGTTGATTATTCATGATAATGAGAAAGATTTTTTTGTGTCGCTGACAATTCATCTGAAATGATAAACGCCATTGCCATTGATGACGAGATACCCGCGTTAAACGTGATTGAGGCTTTTTGCAAGCAGGTGGATTATATTAACCTCGAAAAAACATTCGACAAACCCAACGAAGCACTCAATCACATTAGTAAGTTTCCGGTCGAACTTCTTTTTCTTGATATCAACATGCCATCGCTTACAGGCATTGAGTTCTACAAGGCTGTGAAACAAAATACAATGGTCATTTTTACAACAGCCTACAGCGAGTATGCCGTTGAGGGTTTTAGCCTAAGCGCAGTGGATTATTTATTAAAACCCTTTACACTTGAACGATTTCAGCAAGCCACACACAAAGCGAAAGAGTATTACAACTATCAACATCAAAAAGGAAATAGTAAGGAGCAGCACCTTTTTATTCGTGCAGATTACAGCCTCTACAAAATTGCATTCGCAGATATTCTTTTTATTGAGGGCCTGGACGATTACCTGAAAATACATATCCAAAATTCCAAGCCGATTGTTGCGCGCATGACTATAAAAGGAATATTAGAAAAATTGCCGCTAAAAGAATTTGTTCGTGTGCACCGCTCCTACATTATACCGTTCAGTCGTATTGAGCAAGTGAGAAATAAAGTAATCTCGCTGGCCGGTGAAGAAATACCCATCGGCTCCAGTTACGAGAAAAATTTCTTTGAATATTTCAAAAAATAGAGCACACATCCTTCCGCTGAAGTGCACTTCCAATCTATCGACTTGATGCTTGAACTTTCGATAATTTCTGTTCACCTCAATAACCCTGCTCTTCACCTCAATCCTGCTCTTTACACACGCGAAGAGGATTACCTATCCGTTAACACATTAATTAAGAATCAAAGATTTTTTCGCGAACGAGTAAATTTTAAAAACTCATAACGAAATCATTTCAAGGTCTTTATACTTTGATGAAATGCGGTGAATAATATCTTTTTAGAGGTGAACGATGATAATCATACAATGTCTACCCTTTTGTCCTTTGACTTATCGTTACAAATAGGATCATGAGGGCATACATTTACCGAAAACAGGGTAGGATGATTTAAATGAGCAGAAGCACTACCAAAAATAAACCTATAACTCTATGCAGCGAATTGAATTTTTGAAAAGACTTGGCGTTACCAGTATGGTTCTACCTCTGTTAACCAATTGCAGTAAAGATGAAGACATACTACCTTCTCCGTCTATTACCAACTTCACACCAGCAAGTGGCACAGTTGGAACAACGGTTGTTATTACCGGAACTAACTTTAGCACCACACTCGCCAATAATACGGTCAGGTTTAACGGAACAGTCACCACCGTTGTAGATGCAACGGCTACTCAACTTACAGTTGTCGTTCCTTCAGAAGCAACAACGGGAGCAATCACGATAACCGTTAACAGTAACACAGCCACATCTGCAACTGACTTCACTGTAACAACTTCGAATAGTTCAGCGCTAACCATTACCAGCTTTACTGGCAGTGGGGCAGTAGGTTCCAGCATTACCATTACAGGTACTAACTTCAGTACAGTAGCAGCCAACAATACCGTAACAATTAATGGAGTTACTGCTATTGTTACTGCCGCAACAGCCACTACCCTAACGGTTACAGTTCCTTCCGGAGCTACATCAGGGGTAATCGCTGTTACGGTGGGTGGGGTTACTGTAACTTCTGCGAGTGCCTTTGTTGTTGGCTCGGCATCTTGTGTGACAACCGATTCAGAAACCGCTGGCCCATTCCCTACAAAAAATCCATCCTCACTAGTGATGGTGAATATTGTATCCGATAGAACTGGAGTTGCATTTAGTATTAAGATCACCATTCAAAACAAAAATAATAGCTGTGCTGCACTTGAAGGCGCACTCGTTGACATCTGGCATTGCGATAAAGATGGATACTATTCAGAGTATGGAGGAACAACCATGCAAACTGTGGATTTCACAGCCGTGCATTTCTTAAGAGGAAGGCAAGTTACCGATAGTAATGGAATGGTAGGATTCACTTCCATATTTCCAGGTTGGTATCAAAGTAGGGCTACTCATATTCACGTCCATATTTATGATTCTACCGGCAAATCATTACTGGTTACTCAGATCGGTTTTCCGGAAGGTAGTGGCAGTGCTGTTAATCTTGTCAATGCTTCAACCGCCAACGGTTATACAAAAGGAATGAGCGGCTATACCTACAATGCAAGTGACAGCGTCTTTACTGATTCGCAGGATAATGAGATCGGAACCGTAACCGGAAGTGTTGCCAATGGATTTGAACTTACCCATACTATCGTGGTAAGTGCCTAGTAGTTTCTATTTGATAAATTTTTAATACGAAAAAGATGAATGCAATTCTTTTGTTTTTAGGAGGAGTAGGTTTCCAGGAAATACTACTGATCGGAATGTTTGTATTGGTGTTCTTCGGTGCTAAAAGAGTACCCGAATTCATGAAAGGCATTGGTAAAGGCGTACGCGAATTTAAAGATGCGGTGAATGATGTGAAGGAAGAAGTGAATACTATAAAAAAAGAAATCCCGAACATCGATTAATTGATTAAAAGAAAAGTCCTAGGGGAGCCCACCCAAGTCCTTTCTCCATTGGTTGAAGAGTTGATAATGTGTTGATAATGGAGAAGGACTGGGACGAGGGCTGTAAAGATTAAAAAAACCAAAATGATAAATGTTATGGAAAGAAAGGATTTCTTAAAACGATTGGGTATGAGTAGTCTTATACTCCCACTTATAGTGTCCTGTAAAAAAGATGACGATCCGACACCCAACACAGGAACGTGTGCATCTACTGATTCTGAAACCGCAGGTCCCTTTCCTACAAAGGACCCGTCTTCTCTCGTGCTGACCAGTATTGTATCGGATAGAACTGGAGTTGCCTTTACTATTAAAATCACCATTCAAGACAAGAATAATAATTGTGCCGCGCTGGAAGGTGCAATCGTTGATATCTGGCATTGTGACAAAGACGGATACTACTCGGAGTATGGGGGAACAACTATGCAAACTGTTGATTTCACAGCCGTTCATTTTTTAAGAGGAAGGCAAGTTACAGACAGCAATGGAATGGTGGGATTCACTTCCATCTTTCCGGGATGGTATCAAAGCAGGGCAACTCACATTCATGTGCATATTTATAATGCAGCAGGAACTTCTTTGTTAGTTACTCAGATAGGTTTTCCCGAAGGTAGCGGCAGTGCTGTTAACCTGGTTAATACTTCAAGCGCCAATGGTTATACAAAAGGAATGAGCGGTTATACCTATAATGCAAGTGATAGTGTATTCACAGATTCAATAGATAATGAAATAGCAACTGTAACCGGAAGTGTTGCTGATGGATTTGAACTTACCCATACCATTGTAGTCAGTGCTTAATTGTCTATTCAGAAATATGGCTTCTGTCAGGCAGGTTGAATTCTAATTTCGTATGTAATGGCAAAAGGAATCATTCAAATATGTTATCGTAAAATCATAGATGCTACATCCACCAGTATTTGGGATAAGTATGTATTTGAAGATACTTACAAGGAATTCTACATGCAGGTTCAGCAGTTCGATCAGCAACAGAAGTACACTACGTTTCAGGAAATTTTAAAGAACACACCAACAAGATCAGATTCATTATCTGGTGAGCACTGCTGCAATAGGCTACATCCGTCAGCTCAATGAGAGAATGCCGGATGTAGTCAACGTATTTGGAAAACCGTGTGTACCTTTCAAGAATTTCAGGTTTGAGATTATTCAATCGTATATCAAAAATAAAGACATGCATAAGGTGGCAATCTATTTTTATAGCGAAATCATTACCTGGATTGATACAATTCACCATAACCAATTGCTGTTTGCATCTGGTGATCATCTGGAAGATTTAGCGAACGGGAAGAAGGTTGAAACGGAAATGATAATCTTATCACCGAACGTAAGCATTATATCCTATCAACAGAATAATATAGCCGCATTATAAGGTCTGTAAATTTGATACTTGATATATTTTTGAATTCTGTTCTCAAAATTAAAAACCAGTGGCGCTAAAAACAGAAGCAACCATTTATCTGGCCGACCAAAGAGGATGCACTCAAGCCGATTGGTTTCGAAGTTATCACACCTTTAATTTCGGAACGTATTTCCAAGAGCATCGCAAGCCCTTTGGAAGCCTTCAGGCTCTAAATGATGAAACATTAAAAGGCGGATGTACTTTAAAACAACGTGTACAAGAGAACACAACCATCTTGCTTATACCCATTGTAGGAGCTGTTCATTACAAAAACAATTCAGGCATTGATCAACAAATTGAAGTTGGACAGGCACTAATTTTTTTTATGGCGAAAGATTCAGAATTTGAAATCTCAAATCCGTATGAAAATGAATTGATCAATTTCTTACAATTACGGATAAATACAAGTCTTCCGCCAGGTAAGTCAAGTTTAGGAAAATTTGAATTTGATTTAGATCAAAATAAAAACCGGCTTATTCCAATTGAATCCAATGACGCTGAAAACAAACCTCATTTTTTTTCAACCAACATCGGGAAATTTGGAGGAAGAGAAGAGGCAACTTATCAGTTGGAGAATTCCGGTAACTCTATTTTTGTTTTTGTAATTGAAGGTGCTTTTGAAGTTCAGAACCGACTTCTTCATGCTCGCGATGGGTTGGCACTAGCAAACATTGAGGTCGTGGAGTTTGAAGCATTGTCTAATGACGCCATCCTCTTGCTAATAGAACAGACGAATTAATAAAATGAATCTGAATAAAATCACACATCGCTATCACTTATATCGATAGTGACCGATAATCATAAATTGGAACAAACAGTCAGCAAGCACTTGTCCACCACCAATATTGTGAACAATTAGATACCGCGCTTTGTCTTCTGACTTTTTATTGACAACAAGTCCAATGTGTGTAACACCTCCACCCAAATCCCAGCAAACAATATCACCGGGTTGATAATTGCTTGGAGTTTTATTCATTGATTTTACCTCACCATGACGTGTAAAGAATGTCATGAGATTGGGAACCCGTCTATGATCGATGTTTTTATCCGTCTTCGTTAATCCCCATTTCTTTGGATAGAGTTTGAAGTTGGCCTTCATATCTTCATGCACTTCTTTCTGAAGATCGATTCCCAATTTACGATAGGCTCGAATAACGACATCAGTGCAAACACCTTTATCACTGGGGACATCTCCATTTGGATAAGAGATGCTGAAATAGGTTGGGTCGTAGGTAACGTTTTGCTTTGTTAAAGCGAGTGCTGATGTTGAGAGGCTGTCATAAAAAGTTTGTTGGGCTAGAACAGTATACTCAGTACTTAGAAAACTTATTAAGAAAAATATGTACTTCATAAGATTGTTTGATATTCTGTATTCCTTACGTTACAAGAAATACTCCTTCCACAATTCACTATCAATTCCGGCCAATTCAACTTCAATTGGATCGTTCTCGTAATCATAAATAATCAAACCTCCTTCTGGTTGCTTAAATATTTTTCCATCATCTGCTACAACTTTAAATTTATTTTCTTTGGTGAATTGATTAATACGAATCAGATTATCGTCTTGATTTTCTATAATAGTCTTACGCAAAAAGTCTTGATACTTTTTATAATTGTCGTTCGGTAAAAGTTGTCCTGATAAAAAGCCCATACCATCATCAGCTAACCCGATATTTATGGTTCCTAAAATTTCATTGCCCGCAAATAGTTTGGAAGGGATGGTGTAAACTTTATAATTAAGATGTTTTTTAATGAAGTAAAAATTATCGTCATCGAAGCAAACAAAAATGACCTTTTCAATTTTATTAGATTGAGAGAGAATTTCCAAAACAGTATCAACTGCTACTCTTGCTGCATCATCGTTCGGATACTTATAGATACCCGTGCTTATGCAGGGAAAAGCAATTGTTTTGCAATTATTATCAATTGCAAGTTGCAATGAGTTTCTATAGCAGCTGGTAAGCTTTAGCTTTTCATCATTTTGACCACCATTCCAAACAGGTCCAACAGTATGAATGACAAACTTTGCATTTAGATTTCCAGCTCTTGTAATTACAGCTTCACCAGTTTTGCACCCTCCTTGTCTAGCAACTATTTTTCTACAGTCTTCTAAAATTACACCCCCACCAGCCCTATGAATTGCTCCATCTACTCCACCACCTCCCAAAAGAGAACTGTTGGCAGCATTTACAATTGCATGAACTGTTACTTTAGTGATGTCTCCTTTGAAAACTTCTATTCTATCTCGAAAATTCATCTTGTGCTATTTTAGCACTACTTAATATTTTTTCAACTAGCAGTTTTTACACCTTCACCAACTCCCTATGACCCACCCAAGTAAATCGCTTGTTAATATATTCAGGATTAGTGAATGACGCATTGCCAGATGGATTGCCTCCCGTAACGTGAAAGTCGGAGAAGGCTGCGTTTTGATTCATGTAGATGCCTCCTGTTAAATTGAAGGATACCGGTGTGGCCGCTAAACTCATTTCATCGGCAATCTTTTCTTTCACTGTTGCATCAGTAGTATAAGCACCGCATGAGATGGCTCCATGATGTTCTGCCATTTCTTTTGCTAACGCGATAGACTGATCTGTATTTTTTGTTTTAATGAGTAATGCAATCGGCCCAAATAGTTCTTTGCTGAAAATTTCTTTCTTCGTTGCATCTACTTCTATTATTACAGGAGTTGCTACCCGTGCATTTTTAAACATCGGGTTTTCAAACGAACGTGATTTCAACCACACTTTTCCCGGAAGGTTTTCTGATACCAAAACGCGTTCACTTGTTTTTTTACTTTGCACAGCACCCAATACATGTGGTCCTGCTTTTGGATTATCAACTAAGCCATTAATGTTATCTACTAACTTTTGTGCAACCTCGTCAAATGATAATGATCCTCCAGAAGTTTTAATACCTCCTTCAGGAATAAAAAAGTTTTGAGGTGCAGTACACATTTGTCCGCTATACAAGTTGAGTGAGAATGCTAAGTTCGCGGCTACCTTATCTGCATCCTCCACTGAATCGAGAATCACAGAGTTCACTCCTGTCTTTTCAGTGAAGACTGTTTTATCTTTCAACCCTTCGAGGTAGCTTCCAAATACCGCATTGCCGGTGAAGTCGATGAGTTTTACTTCAGGATGTTCTGCCAATTCTTTTGTAATCATTTTATCAGCCGTATCAACTGCCAACTGGCAAATATTCGGATCAAGATTATTCTCTGCCAACACCTTTTGAATCTCGGCTACAAAAATCGCGATAGGTAAAATCGCTCCCGGATGTGGTTTTACAATTACTGAATTACCGGTTACTAAACTTCCATAAATTCCGGTTACAGAATTCCACGTAGGAAATGTTGAACAGCCAATTACTACTGAAATACCTTTCGGCACAGCTCTCCATTCTTTATTTACTTGTAAGTTAAACTTACCCATCGGCTTATCCCACAACGCCTTCGATGGAAAACGTTGCAACTCTTCATAGCCTGCTGCAATTGCTTCGAGTGCTCGATCAGCTGCATGAGGACCTGATGCCTGAAATGACATCATGTATGCCTGACCTGTTGTGTGCATAGTAGCATACGCGATTTCAAAAAATCTTGCCTTAGCACGTTCCAATGATTCAACTAGAATACCAGTACGATCTTGTACATTCACCTTACGCCAAACGTGAAAGGCTTTTGCTGATCGATCAATCAATGTATTCACTGAGAAAGAAGGATAAAGAATTCCTAACGCATCTTGTGTGTAGGGTGATTCTTCCTGTCCGATCCAGCTTTCAGGATTGGACTGTTTTAACTCGTCAAACTTTTTTCCTAAAGAAGATTGAAACTTCTCCCTTCCTTCGCTGTCCGCATTTTCACCATAGTTAGCAGGTGAAGGGTTTTCAGGATAGGCTGCAAAAAAAGTTCGTTCATGTAAAGCTTCAATGGCTTTAAGAACTAAAGCTTGGTGTTTATTAAATAGGCTCACGTGAAAAGAATTTAGGTTGTTGAGATTCGTTTGGTTGACTTTAAGAGCGGAAATTAAATTTCCTTCCATGATTAAAACAAATGTATTTATTTCTGTGCTCCGAAAACTTTCTTTAATAAGTCGGTAGTCCGGGCCAATGGATCCTGGCGAATGTTCTTTTCTTCCTTCGCAATCATTATGAACAATCCTTCTATCGCTCTATCGGTTGCATAGTCATCCAGATTGGGATTTACTTTCTGAACAAACGGAACCTTGTTATATGTATTTACCAAGTCGCCATAATACTTAGTCGCATTCACTTTATTTAAAGAATTCTGAATTACCGGTTTGAATTTCTCTTTCAGCTGAGCAGTTGTAGTACGTTTTAAAAATTGTGTTGCTGCATCAGGCTGTCCTTTTAAAATACTCCACGCATCCTGAATGGTCATCTGCCGAATGGCGTTAACGAAAATTGGTTTCGCCTCCTTCGCTGCATCTTCTGCGCCACGATTAAGCGACACCACAAACTTATCGACTTCACTACCCAAACCAATTTGACGAAGTTTATCTTCTACCTTTTTTACATCGGGCGGAAACGGAATTTTAATTTCAGGATTTTTGAAATAGCCATCCAATTGCGAAACCAAATCAGAACCTTTTGAAATACCTTTTATTAAAGCTTCCTTCAACCCCTCTCCCACTTCCGCAGTGGTAGGTTGCTGATCGGTGCTGATGGCTTTATTAACTTCTCCTAATGTTTGACTAATCTGTGCTGAGGTGCAGGACGCAAGTGCTAATGATATAATGATTGATGTTACGATTCGTTGCATTCGAGTGTAGAGTTTAAAGTTCCAAGTTCAAAGCTAACGTAAATCGCGTTTCCTGCATTACATTCAGGCGAGCGTTTCTTTTGTAATCTCCCCAATATTTTTACATCCGGTCAATCCCATGGTAAGTTCAAAGTCGGTCATGAAATTGCGAAGCACTTCATAAACACCTTGTTGTCCGGCAATTGACAAACCATAAACATAAGGTCGGCCAATACAAACTGCCTTCGCACCTAAGGCAATTGCTTTAAATGCATCCGCACCTCCGCGAATCCCGCTATCGATCAGCACCGGAATTTTTCCATTGATCACCTCCGCAATTTTTGGAAGTGCTTCAATCGTGCTGATGGAGCCATCCACTTGTCGACCGCCATGATTGGAAACTATAATACCATCCATACCCACATCCATTGCTTTTCGTGCATCTTCTGGATGAAGAATACCTTTCAACAAAATAGGAAGCTTAGTGTGTTGGCGAAGAAATTTTAAATCTTCCCAAGTAGTGCATGGATTTGAATAAGTAGAAACAAATTTCTGAACTGCCTTTATAGGTTTACCTGATCGCAACTTTTGAAAAAATCCATCGCCTGGATAATTTTTTACCATCCCCAACAACCCCAGTATCGATTGAAAAGTAATTTTCCGTTTTACATTTTCATCATCTTGTTCTTCTAGCATTTTTAGAAAAACAGGATCAGAAGTATATTGAGCAATACCTTTGCCCTCCATAAAAGGTAAGTAAGCCAATTCCAAATCACGTGTGCGCCAACCTAACATGGTTGTATCTAACGTTACGGCAATGGCCGAACATCCACATTTTTCCGCGCGCTGCACCAAACTTGCAACCAGATCATTTGATTTACTCCAATACAATTGAAACCAATGCGGGCTATTGCCCATCGCAGCTGCACATTCTTCCATTGGCCTTGAGGCTTGATTCGAAAAAATGTAAGGAACACCAAGTTCAGCGGCTGCCTTTGCAACAGCAACATCCGCATCGCGATGCACCATCTCCAGCACGCCAACAGGTGAAAGCAAAAATGGTGAGGGTAGTTCTTTTCCAAATAACGTAACACTGGTGTCGCGCTCACCTACGTTGCGCAACATGCGCGGAACAATTTTATACTTCTCAAATGCCTCCCGATTTGCGCGAACGGTACTTTCAACTCCTGCACCTCCTGCTATATATGCAAAAGCCTCCGGGCTAATTACCTTTCTTGCCGATTCTTCGAGGGTTGTTAAATCGATATTCACCTTCGGGCGAATGCCTGCAAAACCATTGATATAAATTTGGGTTTGCCAATCAAGTGCAGATGGTCTCTTGTTCATAAAGACTAAGGTAACATCGACCAAACTGTGGACAAAGCATAAAGCCGGAAAAGGATAGTACGATTACATCATTTCTCACAACAAAAACCGCAACTCGCTCTTGACTTTCAATTGTACTTAAAACACTTTCTAAAAGCACACCATTGCTTACTTTTCAAAAATGATACAATATCCCGAAGCTAAGTCCTGCCCGATACGGTTTTAATTTAAAGGGCTCACTTAACTTTTCATTTGAAATAATAGCCTGACCAAAATTGGGTTGAAAGAAAATGCGCATTGATTTATTCATACTAAACTCTGTTCTGTAAAACAGTTGATAAAACAAATAGCTCGATTTTGAATTATCATATGTAGTATGCGAAGCAGCCTTTTGTAATCCCTGTTGAAAAGACAAGCCTGCCCCTACTTTATGCGTTAATTTGTCTCCTTTTAAATAATACAAAATACCTGCTTGTGCTCCCAGGTTCTTCATGCTATATTCTATCCGGTTATTGTGCTCACCGGGATGAAGCGTATAGTGAAGCGGATCGTTACCATTTTCTAATGTTGTTCCCTCTCCGGATTTATAGTGGTATGATAATGTTTGATTTTGCTGGTAGTATGAGAGGCCTCCATAATATTCAAAACGTTTTGAAATTTTACCTTGTACTCCTGCTTCAATCGAAAATCCAAAACGATTGCCCGATAAAACAGAACCCGATTCAAATCGATCCACCGCTATCTGGTCATTTTGTAATGGTGTAATTTTCTGATACGAAAGAGAAGGGGTTACTGAACAATAAAATAAAAAACCTTTTTGATCTTTTTTCCTTTTTTCATCAACCGGTTTTTTGTTTTGAACTTTTACGGAATCGAGTGGAGCTTTAGTTTCAATTGTTGAGTCTGAAGTTATTTCAATTTCATTCGATGTTTTCTTTGCAAGCAGTATTCCATTTGCAGGGTCATTATTCGCGTCTGTTTCTTTATTAGTTACATGTTGATTTATTGTTATTTCACTTTCCAATATATCCATCGTGATTATATTGTTTTGGTTTGTGTCATCTGATAATGTACTAACGTTACTGGATTTAAAATCACCGATGCTTATTTCTTTAACTACTTGACTTATTGTATTTCCATTCATCAATGCGTTTTCAGTTTCATTCTTTTTTGATGCCACTTCCTGTTGTATGATACTTTTGCTTTGCATTCCTTCTTTCATAATCGACTTGCCCACGTAAGCAAGAAACAAAAATGCCGCTATGGAAGCCGCGGTTGAAGTATACAGCGTTCTGAAAATCCATTTCGGCTCGCGAACAGTTTGCGATGCTGCAGCAATTTTATTCCACACATCCTCATCAGGTTGTTCGGTATACTTTCTCAGTCGATTTCCAAGCTCTTCAAACAACTCGTTGTCAGGCAAGTTTTTCATAATAATGCGCCACCGTGTGGCCTTTTAGTTTTTCTCTCATCAAATATTTAGCGTGATGTAGCTGCGATCGTGAAGTACCTTCTGAAATGTTCATCATGCTGGCAATCTCGATGTGACTATACCCCTCCACAACAAACAGATTGAATACAAGTCTGCAGCCATCGGGCAAAGCATTCACAAGCATTACTACTTCTTCGTCCATAAAATCAGGAAGAGATATCTCATGAGAAGATTCCATTTCTTCCTTTCCATCCATCTTGCTAAAAAAAGCATCATGCGTTTTAGTTTTGTGATATTGATCGATTGCCGTTCGAACGGTTATCGCTTTCATCCAGCTTTCCAATTTATCAACTGACTCCAACTGACCAATCTTAGAAAATATCTTGATGAAAGATTCTTGGAGAACATCCTGTGCCTCTTCTCTGCTTCGTGCATATCTTCTGCACAAGCCCATTAACCTGGCTTTAAAAAGGTCATAGAGTATGCGCTGTGCTTTCGCATCTCTCCTTTTGCATTTCTCAAATAGATCGTAGTGCTGAATCATGTAAATGAAGAAAGCCTTCACTTACACAGTGAAGGTCTCTTTCCATAGATAGTCTTATGTTTTTATTTTGATCACTTTTTTAAACTAATCAACACACTGGCTTTTGCACACTTTGTATTATTGCACACTTCATATCGCAGGGAGTCCATTCTAAATTCTCCAGTTGATAAACTATCCGGGACGTATTGAATACCATTTAAGTTGATGGATGCGTGACCAAACTGCGGTTCCGTTGATATGCTATACTGGTAACTGCTTGAAGTGGTGCTGTCACACAGTACATCGTTATTAAATACGGGTAAGAAAACTCCAGCATCTATTGCTGCTGAGTCAACATTAAAAGAATAGTCATCATCATTCAGATAAAGAGTGCATGCTGGCGTGCTGGTGATGTAGACTATTCCGTAGGCAAAAACAGTCGGGTCGTTCTTTGCCTGCACTTTGTAAATGAATTTATCATTGCCCGCAAACGAAGCGCCTGTGGCGTACTCAATAACTGAATTTGAAAGCACTTTAGCTGTACCTGCATACGGATAGACAAAAGAATTGGAATCAGGCTGATAGATAGAAATTTTTAACTCCGTAGAATCATATCCGCAAAAAATATCATTGTTCAATACATCTATCAAAACCGAAAATTGAAGAGCACTCCTATTCACATAATCATTAGCCGGATATATGTTGCACGGCAAATTTGTGGAGTCATCTTCTATAATGATGACAACACTATCCAGCTTTATTGCATCATTGTTCTGATCGTAGACCGTGAAAGTAAAAGCATCTCGCGATGTTCCCGCATTCGGTGAGTATTGTAACAACCCTTTTCCAAGATCAGTCAAATCTCCATGACGTGTTGAGGATGTTACGGCTAGTGTAACGGTTTGATTGGCCTGAACTTTAGAATTCAGGTCAATCAACACAGAGTTATTCGACCGTGCAAATATCTGTTGATCTGTAATATCCGCTGTAGGTTTCCGAATATCTGTGTCTGATTCCAGGACATCGCAAGACCAAAAAACAGTCACCAAAGAGGCCATCGTAAAAATTTTTAAAATAGTTTTAATCATTCGGGTTAGTTTTGTTGTTTTCATTGCTATCTATGTTTGCGTTCATGAGGGGAGACAGAACCTGAGAGCCTAACGTTGGATGAAGCACAAAATTTTTTAAGAAAATAATAAATGGCACAGATTACAGCAGAACTTTTAACCATTGGTGACGAAATTCTTTACGGTCAAATAGTAGATACCAACTCGCAATGGATGGGTGTTGAATTGAGCAATGCCGGTATTAGGGTGATTCGCAAAACCAGTGTTGGTGATCAGGCAGATGAAATCCTTACCGCTTTCGCTGAAGCAGAAAAAAGAGCAGATATTGTTCTCATCACCGGTGGACTCGGCCCCACCAACGATGATTTAACAAAACCTTTGCTTGCAAAATATTTTAATTGTGAATTAAAAATCCATGAAGAAGCGCTCGCAGAAGTAACGGAGTTTTTCAAAAGCAGAGGTCGTGAACTTACAGAGATCAATCGTCAACAAGCGGCTTTGCCAATCTGCTGTGAAAAAATAACAAATGCGATTGGCACAGCACCCGGGATGTGGTTCGAGCGAAACGGAAAAGTATTTATGTCGATGCCGGGGGTTCCGCACGAGATGAAGAAGATGATGACGGAACGTGTGATTCCAAAATTATTGAAGACGTTTCAGGTTCCGGTCATTTATCATAAGGTAATTCAAACTATTGGACAAGGAGAATCTTTCCTTGCAGAAAAAATTGCAGGTTGGGAAGCTTCTTTACCAAGTCATATTAAGTTGGCGTACCTGCCAAGCCTCGGTGGCGTGAAACTTCGCCTAACTTGTTTTGGTGAAAATTTACCGGCACTTGAAAAAGAAGCCGATGCTCTGATTGAAAAATTAAAAGAGCACATCGGTCAATTTATTTTTGGTTATGGATCTGATCCCATTGAAGTAGTGTTGGGAAATACATTGCGTCAAAAGAAATTGACACTCGCTGTCGCGGAAAGTTGTACAGGAGGCTACCTCTCTCATTTGATTACGAGTGTACCCGGAAGTTCTGATTATTTCTTAGGATCGATGATACCGTATGCATATGAAATTAAAATGCGTCAACTCGGTGTAAAGCCAGAGACACTTGAACAATATGGAGCGGTGAGTGAACCCACTATTATTGAGATGGCTAATCTTGTCCGTGCAAAGTTCAATACAGACATTGGCGTTGCAACCAGTGGAATTGCCGGACCGGGCGGAGCAACAGATGACAAACCTGTTGGAACAGTTTGGATTGCATATTCGGACAAGCATCATACCGTCACCCGGAAACTTCAACTTTCAAAAGACAGAATGATCAACATCAAGCTGGCCTCTACGTCAGTAATGAATTTAATCCGAACGAGTCTACCACAATAGTAGCAGACTCAAAAACGACTTTCAACAATTTGAATTGTGTTACTGGTTTAGAACTCCGAATAAAATTCCGATAAAGGTGCAACAAGAAGAATTTTCCTGTTCCGAAAACGATTCCTTTTCATTTACATTTCTGTCATTTCAAACGTTAGTGTAAAGCGTTAAAAATATTAACTTTGCATCTCGAAAAATTCAACTCTCATGGCGCAAGTGCAACTCATCATGCCCAAAATGGGCGAAAGCATAACCGAAGCAACCATTTTGCATTGGCTTAAAAAGCCGGGTGATAAAATCGAATTGGAAGAATCGGTAGTGGAAGTGGCTACCGATAAGGTAGATACAGAAGTACCTTCTACCCATGCTGGTGTGTTGAAAGAATTGCTAGCCAAAGAAGGCGAAGTGGTAAAAGTCGGGAGCGCCATCGCCATACTGACCACTGATGCCGAAGAAAAGGTATCTTCTACTCCTGTAATTGACAAACCCGTTAGCGAAGCAAAAGCGTCCGCTTCAGTAATTGTTGCACCAATAGCATCATCATCAAATGGAAATGGCTCTTCTCATGTAACCGATTATAAAGACTCTTCACGATTCTATTCACCATTGGTCAAGAACATCGCAAAAGAGGAAAACATATTAGTCGCTGAACTCGAAACCATTGAAGGAACAGGTGCAGAAGGAAGATTGACCAAGAAAGATCTTTTGACTTATGTAGAAAACAGAAAACTTGGTGTTGCTGTGAAAGCTGTTCAACATTCGGTTTCTGTTTCAGCAGCACCAACACGAGTTCCGGTATCAATCAGTGGTGGTGATGAAATCATTGAAATGGACCGTATGCGCAAGATGATTGCGGAACGTATGGTCGATTCAAAACGCATCTCTCCACACGTTACTTCATTTGTTGAGGCCGATGTAACAAACATTGTTTTCTGGCGCAACAAGATGAAGAACGAATTCCAAAAGCGCGAAGGTGATGCACTTACTTTCACACCGATCTTTATCGAAGCTGTTGCCCTTGCCATCAAAGATTATCCGATGATCAACATTCAGGTGGATGGCGACAAGATCATTAAAAAGAAAGACATCAACATCGGTATGGCTGTAGCACTTCCGAGTGGAAATTTGATTGTGCCGGTTATCCGCAACGCTGATCAATATAATATTGCAGGTTTGGCTAAGATTGTAAATGACTTCGCTAAACGTGCCCGCGAAAATAAACTCAAGCCTGATGAATTGGCAGGCGGTACCTTTACGGTATCGAATGTTGGTTCTTTTGGAAACGTAATGGGTACGCCTATTATCATGCAACCTCAAGTGGCCATCCTTGCTTTGGGTGCAGTTCAGAAAAAGCCAGCAGTTATTGAAACACCTTACGGTGATGCCATTGCCATCCGTCATAAAATGTTCCTGTCTCACTCTTACGATCACCGCGTAGTCGATGGTTCTTTGGGTGGAAGTTTTGTGAGAAGGGTAGCAGATTACCTGGAGAAGTTTGATACGAATCGCCTGGCTTAGATAAATCTAAGTACCTTCAGTCTTTGTGGCTACTTAGTGTCTTTGCGTCTTCGTGGCAAAGAAAGGCTGAGCATTTCGCCACAAGGTCACAAAGGTTCACAAGACCACATACCAAAAAATTTGAATAGCATCTAATAAATATTCAGTTTCCGAAACCAAAAGCTTTCTTTACATTTAAGGATGGCTAAAATCATTTCCTTCATCAGTCGAAAAGGTGGAACAGGTAAAACCACCAATGCCATTAACCTGGCCACAACCCTCCACCAAATGGGCAAGAAAGTATTGCTCGTGGAAACTGACACCAACTATACGTTGAACACCCTTCGAAAGATGGAAGTCTTTAAAGGCGAGAATGGAAAATTTGGTTTTGAAATTCTAGGATCAAACGATGAGCAGGTTGCTGGTGAATTGGTCAGCATGAAGCAATCGCGCAGCGTTGACATTGTAGTGGTTGATAGTGCCGGCAAAACTACTGACGAAGGTATTAAGAAACTATGCCTGGTGAGTGACGCAGTCGTGGTTCCAACCAGCCTTACTCAAAACGATCTACTTGTAACCTATCAAACCGTTATTGACCTTGCGCCAGCGCGAGAGCTTAATCCACAGCTTCGCATTCTTATTTTGCCCAATCGAATACATTCATCTACCGGTTTACATACCGTTCGTGATAGTCTCAAAAACTTAGATGCGATAATCCTTCCGGTAATCGTGCCCCAGAAAAATCTTTTTGTAAATTTCAGCACAGTGGATGCGGAGCAAGAGTACAAGCCCATTGCGCAGGCCATATTGAACCATCTCGTATGAGCAAGAAGAAAAATACATTAAAGGATCTGGATGAATTTCTGAAACAACAGGCGGCCACATTGGTCTCCCCAGTTCAGCTCAGTGAAAAAATTGATGCGCCAGAACCCATAAGACAAAGTCCCATTGCTGTTGCGGCTCCAATTGTTAAGGAAGAGATTTCTACATCCACTTTATTGCGCGACCTCAATACACTGGCTGCTAAGGAAGGCTCATCCTACAGAAAAAAATTCTATGATTTAATCATTCAGTCCCTCGAAAATCAAAACCAGTCCCTTCCGGAAGACAAGATGCTGATCAATACCGCACTTTACCTAAAGAACGGAGATAATTGGAAAGATGCTATCCGGAACTATTGGAAATCAAACAAACGTCAAGATTAGTCGTTGTTTATAACACGATTAACCAACAAGTTTCTCTCAATCTCTCAGTAACTATTAACAGACAAAGAAATGAAATTCGGAACCAAAGCCGTACATGCTGGTGTGGAGCCAGATCCATCTACAGGCGCAATTATGACGCCTATTTATCAAACGTCTACCTATGTACAGGAATCACCCGCGAAACATAAAGGCTATGCGTATGCCCGTGGTGCAAACCCAACTCGTAATGCATTACAAAAAAGTATTGCCGCTTTAGAGAATGGAAAATTCTCAATTTGTTTTTCGTCCGGTATGGGTGCAACAGATGCGGTAATCAAACTTTTAAATCCGGGGGATGAAGTAATTACAAGCAACGATTTGTACGGAGGTTCATATCGGATGTTCAAGCGCGTGTTTGAAAAATATGGAATCAAATTTCATTTCATCGATTTAACCGACATCAACAATGTAAACGCATACATTACTCCAAAAACAAAATTGTTTTGGTTGGAAACACCTACCAATCCATTAATGAACATTGTCGATATAAAAGGCTGTGTCGACATCGCTAAAAAAATTAATGCTATTGTGGCAGTCGACAATACGTTTGCATCGCCTTACCTACAAAATCCGCTTGATCTTGGTGCTGATATTGTAATGCATTCTGTAACCAAATATTTGAGTGGTCACTCCGATGTAATTATGGGAGCACTGGTGATGAACGATGAGAAACTTTACCAGGAGCTGGCCTTCATTCAAAATTCGTGTGGCGCTGTTCCCGGTCCTCAGGATTCATTTCTTGTGTTGCGCGGTATCAAAACCCTTCATCTTCGCATGGAACGTCATTGCTCGAATGGAAAAAAAATTGCGGTTTTTTTGAAAGAACATCCAAAGGTAGGCAAGGTATATTGGCCTGGATTTGCTGATCATCCAAATCATGCGATCGCTAAAAAACAAATGAAAGATTTTGGGGGGATGTTATCCTTTACCTTGAAAGATGATAGCTTGGAGAAAGCCATTAAACTTATGGAGAGTTTTGAACTCTTTTCATTGGCAGAATCGCTGGGCGGTGTAGAATCCCTTGTTAATCATCCGGCATCGATGACCCACGCCAGCATTCCAAAAGAAGAACGTGCTAAAAGCGGGTTAGTGGATTCATTGATCCGTCTCAGTATTGGTGTCGAAGATGTTGAAGATTTATTAGAAGATTTAACGCTCGCTCTTTCTCGAGTTTAACAAGATTAAAAAATCCTTAGGAATGAAAACAGCATCTCTATTTGTTTCTGCTATACTTTTAGCAACACTCTCATCCTTCATCGTGCAACAAAAAAAGAAAGTGGTTTTTTTTGGCGACTCAATAACTCAGGCGGGTGTCCAGCCAGGAGGATATATTTTAAAAGTTGGGGAGCTTGCCTCGAAAGAAAATAAGGCTGGTCAATTCGATTTTATCGGATCGGGCATAGGCGGAAATAAGATTTACGATTTATACCTGCGCGTTGAGGACGATGTGCTGAGTAAAAATCCAGATGTCGTTGTCCTGTATGTGGGCGTAAACGATGTTTGGCACAAACGCACCCATGGCACCGGTACAGATGCTGATAAATTTGAAAAGTTTTATACCACGCTCATCAAGAAATTTCAAGCGAAGAATATCAAGGTTATACTCTGCACACCTGCTGCTATTGGCGAGCGGACAGATTCCAGCAACGAGTTGGATGGCGACTTGAATAATTATAGCAACATCATTCGTAGTTTAGCCAGCAAAAACAATTTACCACTGGTTGATCTACGTAAAAGTTTCCTGGACTATAATTTAAAATTCAATACAGAAAATAAAGAGTCGGGCATTCTTACTTCTGATCGAGTTCATTTGAATGAGAAAGGAAATCAGTTTGTAGCGGAAGAAATGTGGAAGGCCATCAAGGCATTGTAGTCATTACCAAAAAGTAAAAGGTCATTGAAGCTCTTTAGATAAACTTCAATGACCTTTGTTTTTATAGCAACGAACGAACCATTACGAATCTAGAAATCACCGTCTTTCTTTTCCTTAACTTCAGGACATTCAATCTTCCAATCTTTTGAAAGCGCTAATGAGCCCTCTTTCACTTTTTTAATGGCTTCATCTTTCTTCTTGCTGAATTTACAACCAATGTCTACGTAGCGATACTTGGCTCCATCCACAATAAAATTAAAATGACAGGTGTTGGTAGACTTCTGCATCTTCATACAACTGAACTCAACGTTCTCTCCCTGATCGGAACGGAAACCCGTTGAGAGTATCATGGCTAAAAAGAATATATAAGCAACAGATTTTTTCATACTGGTGATTTTTTACAAAGTTAGGGTGTTACAAGGATAATGCCATTAAAGAGTTTATAATTTTAACACTCTTAGTTTTTATTTGCAAACTAGCACTTCCTATTAACTAGAGAACCTAACGGATCAGAAAGCAGTGTATCGAACTGAGCACGTCCCATCTAATCACGTTCATCGCAGACGCGCGAAAGGTAAACTGCTTTTCATAGTCAAAGAGCAGGCGCGCGTTTAAAATCACTAAGGGTAAATCCGCCAGTGGCGGATTTACCCTTAGTGATTTATTAAGCTCATCATTACAATTCTGCTTTTGGCAGGATTGTAATGATGAGCTTTCTCTTGCGCGGACTGCGCTTTCAATAGAGGCTCAATTAATATCCCGCGCAGTAGCACAAACTGACCTCCATGCGATGCCTCTCTATTCTTTACCGCTAAACTAATTAGTATTATTTCTATATAGCCAACAAAAAAGCCCCGGATTTTTCAACCCGGGGCTTTTAGTATGATATTCAATCAATGATTAATATCTGTAGTACTCTGGCTTGTATGGACCTTGTGGCTCAACACCAATATACTTGGCTTGATCCGCAGTCAATACTTCCAACTCAACACCAATTTTCTTTAAGTGCAAACGAGCCACTTTTTCATCCAAATGCTTTGGCAGCATGTATACTTTGTTCTCATACTTGTCAGTATTGGTCCAAAGTTCAAGCTGTGCAATAGTTTGGTTTGTGAAGGAGTTCGACATTACAAACGAAGGGTGGCCAGTAGCACAACCTAAGTTCACCAAACGACCTTCTGCCAAAAGAATTACCTGACGGCCATTTTTCAATGTATACAAATCAACCTGAGGTTTAACTTCATCCTTCGTGGCATTCTTGTTCAACCACGCAACATCAATTTCATTATCGAAGTGACCGATGTTACAAACAATTGTCTTGTCTTTCATCGATTCGAAATGCTTACCTAATACAATTCCGAAGTTACCAGTTGCGGTTACTACGATGTCTGCATCTTTAACAGCATCTTCCATCTTCTTCACTGCAAAGCCGTCCATTGCTGCTTGTAAAGCACAGATCGGATCAATCTCAGTTATAATAACACGTGCACCCGCTCCGCGTAATGAAGCAGCAGAACCTTTTCCTACGTCACCGTATCCGGCAACAACTGCTACCTTACCAGCCATCATTACATCCGTTGCTCTGCGGATAGCATCAACCAATGATTCTTTACAGCCATACTTATTATCAAACTTCGATTTTGTAACTGAATCGTTGATGTTGATTGCAGGCAATGGAAGTTTACCATTATGCATGCGCTCAATCAAGCGATGAACACCTGTAGTTGTTTCTTCAGAAATTCCACGGATACCTGAAACGAGTTCAGGGAAACGATCTAACACCATGTTGGTTAAATCACCACCATCATCCAAAATCATGTTCAAAGGCTTGCCATCCGCGAAAGCGTAAAGTGTTTGTTCAATACACCAGTCGAACTCTTGCTCGTTCATACCTTTCCATGCGAAAACTGGAATACCTGCAGCAGCAATGGCCGCTGCAGCATGATCTTGTGTTGAGAATATATTGCAGGATGACCAGCTTACCTGTGCACCCAGTTCTACCAATGTTTCAATCAATACGGCCGTTTGAATAGTCATGTGAAGACATCCCGCAATACGGGCATCCTTCAATGGTTTTTGCTTGCCAAATTCTTCACGAAGCGCCATTAAACCGGGCATTTCGGCCTCTGCCAATGTAATTTCTTTACGGCCCCAGGCTGCCAGAGAAAGGTCTTTAACCTTGTAACTGAGTTTTGTATCAACTGTCATGTTTTTGTTTGTTTTCGTAATTGAGAACACAAAAATAAAACAAAGGTTATTAATTAACTATAAGGGCTTGAGATTGAGGAGACTATTTGTCGATGGGGGGCTTTACCCTCTGATTATTTGCTGAATTGAACTATTTAAGCATTCTATTCTGTTAGGTTTGAAAATTTAGTGATGAAGCCAAAAATTAAGATTGACGTGGTATCGGATGTGGTTTGTCCATGGTGCTATATCGGGAAGCGGAGATTGGAAAAAGCGGTAGGCGAACTTTCTGACACCTACGATTTCGATATTGAATATCATCCTTTCGAACTTAACCCCACAACACCTGAAAGCGGCTTTAATCAACGCGAATACCTCACAAAAAAATTTGGCGGTGAAGACCGATATGCCGAAATAACCGATCGCGTCACAGGAGTGGCTGCTGAAGAAGGGTTGAATTTTGATTTTTCTAAACAGCCTATCTCACCCAATACCAGAAAGGCCCATAGCCTCATTCAATTCGCTCGTGTTGAAGGTAAGCAACCGGCTGTGAAGGAAGCGTTCATGAAAGCATACTTTACAGATGGTGTTGATCTCTCTAAAAATGAAAATCTGATAAACGTTGCTGTGCAAGCTGGGCTTGATGCTGAAAAGGTTGAAAAGGTATTAGCCGATGAGAATGCACCCATACAAGTTGCCCTTGCAGAACAGGAGCTCTCCAAGCTGGGCATTAGTGGTGTGCCTTTCTACATCATCAACAATAAGTATGGAATTTCAGGGGCACAGTCGCCAGAGACTTTTATGAAAGCGTTTCAGGAAATTGGGCAGGAGAAATAACTAGACATTAGATTTTAGCTGTTATATGTTAGTCGCTAAACGATTAATATATAACCATTAACTCCTCACTTTTTCTTTTTCCCCTTCGCTGGTTGTGGCTTGGGTTTGAATAAGTTCTCTTGTTTAATAACGGATGTCCATACACTCCTTTTACCATTATCCATTCTTGTCCAGATGGGAGTGATAATTCCTTTGTGAGCATAGATGTTGGTGAAGTCACCAAAAAAAATGGTATCAGTTGGAGTGAAGGGTGTTTCACTGATCTTCACATTTTTGAAAGATGAACCACCATCAATTGAGTACGACAGATATAAATCCGTTTGATTGTCTGCATAATTTCTGCGATCATAATACACGATGTAGATGTATCCTGTTGTTTGATCCACGGTCATCCAGGGAAGGTATTGATGTTGGCCAATACTATCGATGCCTATTTTCATTGGTGAAGTCCAGTTGTCTCCATAGTTTACAGATCGCATAAACCAGACATCCGTGTTATTGGCTCCATTGCGCTGATCTGAAAAAGTGAGGTATAGACTTCCGCGATAGGGCGATTTTGATTTATCAATCATCAGAATGGGCAATCCGTTGCAACGGTCATGACCTGGCACTTTAAAATCCCAACCGCCTTTTTGTTCTGTTACTGCAATGTCGTTTGTAAGCCACATACTGCCATCAAATGAGCGGTCCAAAAAAATCTTGCCTTGATTCGACCAGCTCACAAACATTTTTCCATCACCGCTAATCGCGGGCATTCCTCCCTTTGCAGTATTGCCATCATCTGAACAGTTTCCGGGTGTCTGAGAAATTTGCAAAGGCTTACTCCATTTTTTTCCATTCGATGAAGCACTTAACAAAATCAAGGACTGGCAATTGGGGTCTGCATTATTGTATTTATCGAATTGGGTCCAGGTAACAACCAGATTTCCTTTGTCATCTAAAGAAGCCCACGGCTTATCCTGATCCTTTGGAGGATTGCTACCAATGGCCGAACCTTCATCCCACGTTATACCTCCATCATTTGATTCATGACAAACAATATGATCGAGACTTTTTTCATTACGCGATCCTTCGCCTGTAGGGTCTGATCGATGGAAATAATAAAACGTGCCTTTATCTGTCGAGATTAAAACCGGATCGCCATACATACCCAATGGTGAAGTCACCTTTATTTTCTTCCAGGTTAAACCACCATCCTTAGTCGTATAGATATTATCCAGTACCGAAGCGGCTACAATGTTATTTGGGTCTTTGTGATTAATGGCAATGCTGGGCTCAGCAACTATATTAGACTCGGTCTGTTCATCGAGCTTGATATTTTTATGCTGTGCTAAAGAATGAACTGAAAAGAAAGCTAAAAAAAACAAAATGTAAAGACGCATGTTCACCGTAGTTTGATCAAAAATAAAAAGTCTGTTCATGTAAAGGAAGCGTATTTAAACAAACTCCACTCTATTCTGACCAGACTTTTTAGTCACTCTTTATTTCTTCAAATCAAGTGTAGCCTTTAACTTTTGCTCCCCACCTACCTCCACAACTGAAGAACCATAAACCCGCATGATCGATTTGATAAAATCTTCTTCATTGGCTTTGTAGATGTTGTCTACATACTTCTGTGGATTACGGTCAATGTATGGAAACCAGGTGCTCTGAATTTGAATCATCAACTTATGTCCTTTTTTAAAGGTGTGTAATACATCCTGCAAAGGGAAGTTTACATCTGTAATTTCATTTGGTTTGAAAGGCTCGGGCTTTTCAAAGCTATTTCTAAAACGACCGCGAAACACTTCACTGCGAACCAACTGTTGATATCCTCCCATTATGATATTCTTCGGATTGTGTTCGAAGTTGGGATGATCCATAGGATAAACGTCAATCAGCTTCACAATAAAATCGCCATCTGTACCCGACATTGAAACTTTTAACTTGGCCATGATTTCCCCGGCTACGGTTACATCTTCTGTTAATATCTCGGTTTGAAAAGTGAGCACATCCGGTCTCGTACTCGCTTCACGCTGATCATCGCTCATAAAACTTCGAGGCGTAAACGTTGAGCCTTCTGTTTGTGAAGTATACGGTACGGGTTTTTGAGGATCACTTACATAATCAAATACGGCCTTCTCATCGATCGGTTTATTGATTGACAATTTTCCCCGCTCGCCAAAATATAGTCGCAGTGGTGCTACATTTTTAGGGGGCCATGTATCGAACTTGAACCATGATTTTTTTCCTGTATCGAACATGTATGCTTCAGGAAGGTTTGGCGCGCCCTCTCCTTTTAAGTGATACGCAAAAAAGGTTCGTTCAATCTCGCGCTGATAAAAGGTAGAGATACTATCACCAAAATAAATATGATTGTGTGTACTCTTTCCATTTTCTCTGGCCCAGTCTCCATGACCCCATGGCCCCATAACAATGGTATTATTGGCTGAGGGCGTAGTTTGCTCAACCGCCTTATAAATATGAAGCGGACCATACAGGTCTTCGGCATCAAACCAACCTCCAACGGTCATTACAGCTGGTGTGATATTTTTTAAATGGGGCAATAGGTTTCGTTGCTGCCAGAACTGATCATAATTTGGATGCTCAATGATTTGCTGCCAGAAAAAATTATCCTTAAAATATTTTTCAGTAAAATTTTTAATCGGGCCATTTTGTAAATGAAATGCATATCCATCTGCAGCCGGATTATCATAAAATCGATTCAGTTCATTTTCAAACCAATCTTCCTTGGTTTGTCCTTCTTTCTGTATCCCAAAAACAGCAAATGCAGTGGTATAACTTTGCAAATACGCGCCTTGATGATGAAAGTCGTCAAAGAAAAAATCGGATATGGGTGCCTGTGGTGAAGATGCTTTTAATGCCGGATGAGCATCAGGCAATGCAGCTGCCGTATAGAATCCAGGATATGAAATTCCAAACATACCTACCTTTCCATTATTACCTTTAATGTTTTTTATCATCCAGTCTATCGTATCCCACGTATCAGAACTTTCATCAATAGCGGTTTTGTTTTTACGATCGTTGCCTGGAATGTTGGGTCGCATGTTATCAAAAGTTCCCTCGCTCATATATCTTCCCCGCACATCCTGAAACACAAGAATGTATTTATCGCGGATTAAAAATTTAGATGGATGAGAATAGGTTTTAAAGTCGGCATAGCGAGAGGCATTGTAACACGTGCGATTCATTAAAATCGGATAGGTCTTTGTTTTATCTTTTGGAATGTATGCAACGGTAAATAACTTTATTCCATCACGCATAACAATTTGATATTCGACCTTGTCATAGTGTGTGCGCATGTAAATGGAGTCCTTCTTAATGTCTTGAGCGAACGATCCAATACTGAAAAAAACTAGCAGGAGTACTATAAGTGATCTGGTTTCCATAGATTTCATTTAAGGTTATCAAATTAACGAATCGATAACCTATTCACAATTCATAATATGATGAAAGGGATTAATTTTATGCAATGATTAAAACCACGTTTCTCTTCCTTCTTCTTTCGAGCTTCACTCTTTTGGCTCAATCCCAAACCACAACCACCATTGCTTTCGGCTCTTGCAGTGATGAAGATGACACCGTACAGTTATGGCGTGAAATCATTCGTCAAAAACCAGAATTATGGATTTGGCTGGGTGATAATATTTATGCTGACACATCTGACAGAGCGGTTATAAAATCGAAATACGACAGGCAAAAAAAACATCCGGATTATCAAAAGCTTGTTGCTACCTGCCCGGTTATCGGCACATGGGACGATCACGATTATGGAGTAAATGATGGCGGAAAAGAATTTCCATTAAAAAAACAAAGCAAAGAATTGTTACTTGACTTTCTGGATACGCCACTTGGTGCTGATCTTCGAAAACATGAAGGCATGTATTCTTCTTATAAAATTGGTGAAGGTGAAAAGAAAGTAAAAGTTATCCTGCTTGACACCCGGTACTTTCGGGATCCGTTGCAAAGATCAACACTTCCTGATAGCCGATACATACCTACTGATAAAGGGGACATGCTTGGAGAAGAACAATGGGCGTGGCTGGAGAATGAGCTTCAGAATTCCGATGCTGCCATCAACATTATTGGAAGCAGCGTTCAATTTATTCCTACACAACATGGTTACGAAAAATGGATGAACCTCAGCGCATCACGCGAGCGTATGCTTGATCTTTTAAAAAAATACAAAACAAAGAAAACATTTTTCATTAGCGGTGATCGACACATTGCAGAACTCTCTAGACTAAAAGTAAAAGGATTACCGTATACCTTATACGATTTTACGTCCAGTGGCCTAACGCATACGTGGGATGCGGGGACGGAAGAAAATAAATACCGAATTGGTGAGTTGATCAAGCAGAAGAATTTCGGCATCATTCGGATAGACTGGTCTGGAACCCGTCCTGAAATTTTGTTTGAAGTATTCTCAACGAATGGAAAGAAATACCTTCAGTATCAGTTTTTGTACTAATATTTCTATTTTCGATTATCAATGAATTTTTTAATCTTCCTGCTCTGTCCACCCAATTGCAATTGATCAAGCGAAGATTGGCTTACGAATTCAAATGTTGGTACAACTCGCAACTGCGCTTGAAAAGTGGTTCGTAAAAATATTTCGGCCTTCTTTTCATCTCCAGCCAATGCATACACCTTCAGCTCATCTGTTCCCAATTCTCCCGTATAAACCTCTACTACATAGTCGCGTACATCTTCTGATTGGTTGATGATATCAAAAATTCCAGGAGGATAAATTGTGGTTCCTTTCAGTTTGATCATTTGTTGCTTTCGGCCTAGCACAGGTCCTAATCGCATGGTTGTTCTTCCGCAAGCGCAGACATTATCGTATGCAACGGCAACATCACCGGTTTTATAACGGAGCAGCGGCATACCTTCCACGCCAAGTGTTGTAATGGTTACTTCACCCGCTTCACCTGGTTTAAGTTGCTGATTTTGTTCATCGAGAATTTCTAACAATACAAGTTCAGGATGTTGATGTCCACCTTTACCATGTTTGCATTCCGTAAAGGCTGTTTGCATTTCCGTAGAAGCATAGGTTCCATACAAATCAATATTCCAGACTTCCTTAATTTTCTTTCCTAAGGTTGAAAGTTCAAACGAAGCAGTACGCAAGCTTTCTCCAATGCAAATTGCTTTCTTCACCGAGCTTTTGTTCAGATCAATATTTTTCTGCTGAGCATATTCTATCAGTTTCATTATGAAAGATGGGACTGCAACCAGCGCGGTAGGTTGCAGTCGCTCGATAGTTTCCCATTGCGCTGCTGGCAAGCCGGGACCAACACGAATCAAACCTGCTCCTAACTTGCGTATTCCTTCATAATAGGCAATGCCCGCCATGAATTGTCTGTCTAAGGTGAGCATCAATTGATAGAGATCATGTTCAGTGCCATCTGCACATGCAAACGAAATGGATTCGTTATATGCAAGACGCTGAAGATCTTTCTCTGTCAATGCAATAACAACAGGTTTCCCCAATGTTCCGGATGTGCTGGTGTATTCAATAATTTTTTGTCGTGGCACGCATAAAAAATCCCAGTTCTTATTTTGAAGATCGTCCTTTGATGTTGGAGGAATAGTGGCTAAATCTTCTATCGATCGAATGTTCTCTATAAAAATTCCATGTTGCTTAAAATGCTGCTGATAAAATGGAGAATGTTTTGATAGGTATTCAAGATGAAGTTTCAACTTCTCTTCCTGAAAGCTCTTAATCTTTTCCTTTGACAGGAATTCTATTTCGATTGTATTACTCATTGTTCAATTATTACTACGGCACTGGCTACATCTTTCAGATGAGTGAGTGACACGTGCAGGTTATTCCATTTATGTTTGTCAGCTTGCACCTTGAAATCTCCACTCAAGGTAAGCATCGGTCTTCCGTTTACATCATTTCTAACTTCTATCTCGCTCAAAGTATAACCCAATACAAGTCCAAATCCGGTTGCTTTTAAAAATGCTTCCTTCGCTGCAAATCGTGCTGCGTAATGTTCAAATTTATTTGTCTTTGATTCACAAAAATTAATCTCCTGAACAGAAAATATACTTTCTCTAAAACCATTCTCCTTGCTGATCTTCATTTCAACTCGGGATACCTCAATCATATCGATGCCCACTCCTACAATCATTTCAACTTCTCCTTACAATGTGAAAGATTCTTTTCTATATGTTCGCGTTCCTGAACAGTGGCTATCTCTTTTATTAGTCCTTCCTCATATATAGGAATTGCCTTAGCCCATTCATTACGGTCAAAATAATAGTCCGCTGCTAACATGTATGAATGATACGAGTTTGGATTCCAATATACGAGACTATCGGGTTGAAGATTTTTGCGAGGATTAAATGGAAAACGATAGGGAGCAAACTTTACATATTGCTTGTATTGATCCGTTAATAAAAACGAATCAGAAGGAAAGGTAAGTTGAGTTTCGTACACTTCTTCATTTGTTGTAGGCTTTTGATTGAATACCTTATTTAAATCATAACAAACAAATTTTCCCAATTGCCACGGTGCCGTTGAAATCCAAACTAGTTTTTTCTCTGGTTGAAAGATAATACCATGATGGGCTATTAATTGATTAATGGATTTCTCGTTTCCTAATCCGATATTCTTATCCTTCAACCCCGATTGATTGCGCAAAATATTTACAGTCTTCTGAACAGAATTCTTTTGATCCCGCGTGAGTAATTCCTCAACACGTTGGAAACGATAAGGAGATGCGCTCGTTCTCATGTGCTCCAGGTTAAGATCGGTCTTTCCTAATTTATCACCTTGAAAATGATTGGTGGAAACAATGTAATCTTCTTTCGATTCAAATAAGTCAATTGCATCTGGCGTCTTTTGAATTATTGCTGCTCTTCCATCATTAGCTGAACCAATTAAAAAAGATTCCGCTACAAACATTTTTCGTTTCTCTGCAATTGCATAAGCCTCATCAATGGTGGAGGCATACTGAAGAATTTCTCGCGCTACCAATGAAACAGGTGTAGCAGATGCTGACGGAATTTCTGACTTAGCTGCATTTAGTGTAACCGTCAATCCCTGATCATTCATGCCAGACAAAACTCCAGTCATTCCTCCAAACGTAATCATCATGAATTTATGTCCAGCAGATGGATTGTAGAAGGCGATGATTTTATCACGCGCAAAATCATCACCAACATAAAAATCAAAATTACGTCCGATGATTAAGGTACTGTCTTCCGATTTACTTCCCCATGTTGCAAACGAAGTACAGCCAACCAGCGACATGTTTTGTAATGCATGACCAATATCGTGAGCCGCATGATAATTTAATATGCGTTGATAAGGAGGAGCTATTTCATCATCAAAATCATGAGACGCAGCTTGCGATACTCCAAAGATCTCTAGTCTGTATTCTTCGTCTACATGATCATTGAGATCACGGTTAAACCATCCTACAAAATATTTCAACACATGGATATAAAAATCAGACGGAACAATCTGGTGCAATTGGTTTGTGAATGCTACTTCCTGATGTTGAACTAATGCCTGTGTGAGTTTACCATTTGCTACTCCGCGTTCAAACGGTTCACCTTCTACATACAATTCATACAAACCACTTTCGCTTTTGCGAAACCAATTACCTCTCATGGTGAAGAGACCAGTGTCAATTTGCGTTACAGGAACATCCAACATCGCCAATGACGAAGGTGTTGGAGGGTCAGTTCTCGAGACCGCACGAACGTAAATTATCAATGCGATCAGCAATAATGCTATCACACCAACAAACCACGCTAGTATTTTGAAAATTCGTCTAAGCATTATTGATTTTATCAACGAGGTATTCCATTCCTACTATCTGAGAGCTTGTTACAACCGCGCTGATAGTAACCCCTAACACACCATGCATATTAATATTCTGACCCGTTAACAAAAGGTTTGGAATTTTTGTGCGCGCTGATACCATTGTTTTCATAGGCTCACGGTAATCTTTCGCAAAACCATAAAGTGAACCGTCATCGGTACCCATATAATCACGAGCCGATAATGGGGTGGCGGATGAAAATGATTTGATACATTCTTTGAATCCGGGAAACTGTTTTTCAACCGCATCAATTAACTTCTCTGATTTTGCTTTCTTAAACGCTGCATACTCCTCTCCTCTATCTTCTTCATATCCCACAATGTTGAAGGTGTTTTCCCATTTCTTTACTTCTTCAATGCGCATATATGACATGATCGTAACCCCTTCCGCAAATTCATCTGAACGTGATGATGGAACATAAAACAACGCATACCCCTGGGGCCATGTTTCGTCCGTATATTTATCAGCGCACCAGGCATCGTCCTGAGCGAAATAATAAATGTTGCTGTTAAGGTACTTGAAAGTATTCTTCTTCATCACAACATTCACATAGAATACAGAGGTGGTATTTTCCAAACTTTTTAGCCGGGAGCGATAGACATTCTTTATCATATCACTTTCCGTCATCTCAACTGTTTTTAACGGATGAACGTTGGATATGAAATAATCAGCGTAATACTTTTCTCCGTTTTCTGCTTCAGCGTAAACAATTTTTTTATTCTCTTCCTTAAGCTTGGTAATCTTCACATGCTTAATCACTTTTCCACCTCTTACAATAATTTCATGCGCGAGGTATCGTGCAATCTGCGAACCACCATCTACAAACTTCCACGAACTTTCTATATAATGATTAATAATCAGGGCATGAACAAACAAGGGTGTTTTATAGGCTTCACCAGCATAGAGCAAATTAGTGCCCGCCAAAACAGCTAGTAATTTTTTGTTGGTGGTGAGAGTCTCCAGAAAAGCCTGAGTGTCGGTTTCATACACTTTAGTATCCGCCTCATAACTTCCAACCCGTAAATTGTAAAGTGGAAATTTGCTACACACATCACGCACTACATCACAATACTTGCGTATTGCCGCTTCTTCATCCGGAAAGTAGGAAATGAGACCTTTTATAAAATTATCATAACCCTGGGCGTATTTATAAATTGTTGGATCATTGTTGAACATCAGCCCATCAAAAAAATGCTCATCCATTTTTTTGATCTTCAGCTTATCCATAATGCCGAGGTATCGAAAAAGCTTGTTCAGGTTTTGGCCTTCATTCAAACCCCCTACATAATGAACACCTGTATCGAAAATCACGCGATCGCGCACAAAGGTTTGAAGCATGCCGCCAATCTGCTTGTTCTTTTCCAACACGCAAACCTTGTAGCCTTCCTTGGCAAGGATAACTCCGCACGCCAAACCGCCCAAACCACTTCCAATAATTACGACATCATATTGCTGCATCTTACCTGTATTCAAATACTGGATTCTATTTACCTATTCAGACTCCTCTCCATGAAGTCAGCAATTTGCTAATTGTCTTTTCGAACTACAAAAATAACATTGGAAGTAAACTTCGCATCATCTTGCTCTGTTACTTTTAGACTATGTTGAATGGCCAGCTCCTTTATTTTCTTACCCGACACAAAATTCAGGTCATTCTCCGACTTATTGAACTTTAAAAGCTTTACAGAGAAAAACTCAGTGAGCTTCGTTCCCTTATGGCGGTCCTTCAAATCAGCATTACCATCGCGTATGATTAAGATTCCCCCAGTATTCAGTGCTCCAAAGCAATTGATCAAAAGTGATTCTTGAGCTTCCGGTTTAAGGTAATGCAATACATCACTGATAATAATCACATCGTACTTTGCCAAAGGGAAGGTAGTTACATCAGCACAGAAAAATTGCAGTCTATCAGACTTGAGATAGCCGTGATTCGCTGTGGCAATTTTATCTTCATCATAATCAACTCCCGTTATGGTTCGTTCATCTGACATAAACTGAAGCATGTAGGGTAGAAACCCATAACCACAACCTAGATCCAGGATGGATGCTTTTGCAGGGATTATTTTTTCAAAGGGTGCATAATTCTTTTCAAGCTTAAGCTTGATGCGCATGTACCACTCCAAGACGGGACCTTTATACAGGTAGTTTGTGATAAGTTTATAGGCGAAGTAATCGTTTGTTTCAATTTCATTCGCAAGTGCTTCATGCTCTTTCTTAAAATACTTACTGATGTCTTTAGTACGTTGACCATATCCTTCACCGAAGCGATTATCATTCGCTTCAATTGGCGGAAGAAATTTTAGAGTAAGCTCACCTTCATTCAAATAAAAACTTCCTTTCGGGATGGCATCACTTGCTCCATGAATTAACAGCGGTTGTATTGGAACTTTCAATTCTTCAGCCATGAAAAACGCGCCTTTGTGAAATCGTTTTATCTTTCCATCCTCCGATCGTGTTCCCTCTGGAAACACCACAACAGAGTAACCTTCATCCACACGGTCCTTTAATCTGCCAATACTATCCTCTGCTCCATCCATTACGGGATAAAAATCTGCGAGTCGTGCAACGCCACCAAACACCGGAGAATTCCAAACCCATTTGTTGGTAAGCAACACAACTTTAGGATTTAACATGATGGTGAGTAGAATATCGAGGAATGAAGTATGGTTAGCAATGATCACACTTGAACGTGAGAACGTTTTGTCCGAAATTCCTATAATTCGCTTCTTCACATTTGGTTCTACATAAATTAAGAACCACGTGACTGCGCGAAGCATTTGATGATAAAATAACCGAACGTTTTTTCTTCCAAACGGAATGAGCTTAAACAAAAGTCCAATCACGGTAAGAATCAATGCGCCTCCAACAAAAAATGAATAGGTAAAGAATGTTCGCAGAAAACCCAATGCTGTAACGGGTGTAAAATTCTTTTTAACACGATTGGTAATTAATAAGCGAAACAGAAACGGTTCAATAGTTTGTGCCATTACAAATACACAGACAATACCAATGATTGCAATCCCTGCGATTGATCGTAAAGCAGGATGTTGTGCAAAAATCAAAACACCAAGTCCTGCAATGGTCGTAAGTGCTGATAATAAAATGGAGGTGCGAATAGAAGGTAAATTCTTTTTCCCAATACGATATTCCTGCTGCAATCCATCCATGATGAAAATGCTGTAATCATCTCCTAAACCAAAAATAAAAGTAGAGACCATTACATTCACAATATTGAACTCAATGCCCACCAACGCCATAATTCCCAATATCCAAATCCAGGTGAATACCATCGGAATAAAGGTGATGAGGGTAAGCTCAATCCTTCCGTATGAAATCAACAAGGCGATGAAGACGATGAGGGACGTAATGGTGACTATGAAATTAAAATCGGCATGAACAAATTCAACAAAAAGATTGGTTAGCATCTGCCTATCGAAAGCGTGGGCTGGAGAATTTTTCAATACCTCATATACAATTGCCTTCTCCGATGGATCAACATGCGCAAGTGAAATAATAGTTGCTGTATTATTTTTCTCAATGATGAAGTCATCAAAAAAAGCAGCTCGGATTGAACTGAAGTCTTCCGTTGTTGCTGGTACGTAAACTTTAGAAATCAGCGAATCGAAATTTTGAATAACCTTATCAGAGTATTTTAACTGTTTACCTTCTTGTACAACAACAGCTTTCAGTTCTGCTTTTCGTTGTTCTGTCCAGAATGCATTCCATTTATGAATTCTAATCCGTTGAAGGGAGTCAGAAATTAAGAACGAAGACAAGGATGAATATTTCTGAATCTTACCTTCTTCCTTGAGTTGTTGAAGCAAGGGTGATACAATTTCATTTTTCCGCAGAGCTTCTTCCAATGTATTACCATCTGAAACAACATACATGGACCGTAACGAAGATTGATTGATTGTTTCCAGACGATCTTGCGCTTGCGCAGTCTCGGCTTTCATAAAATTTAGCGCATTCAAATCCGTATTGAACTCAACCTTCCCGGAAAAATAAAGAAAGACTGGTGTTGCCAAAAGAATGAAATACACCAGGTATTTGTTGGAAGGTAATTCTGAATAGGAAATTTTATCAATCCAATTTTCCTTTTGCTCCTTTTCTTTGAAGAAATCCCGCGAAATAAAATGAGGTAGAAAAATTAAAGAGCTCAATGCAGCACCAATCAAACTAAAGCCGGCAAACAAACCTACATCGCGAAGCACTGCAGCATTTACAAACTGAAGACTAAGGAACGCCAATACGGTTGTCATGCTGCCGATGGTGAGCGGTTGTGCAAGATCTTTAATCACAAGTCGAACGTCATGATGATGTTTAAGATGAACCAGAAAATGCAAAGCATAATTAACGGCCACCCCTAATATTATTGAACCAACGGCAAGCGCAAGAATGGAAACAGAACCTTGATACAATCCGATCATGCAAAGCGCAAACAATCCGCCAATCAAAACAGGGATTAGAATAATAAACGGCATGCGCTTTCTTCTGAAATAGCCAACGAGAAAAATAATCAGCAACACCATCATTATAGCAACAGTAAGAATCGTGTCGGCTCGGAGTTGTCGGGCATTATCTACTGCAACGGCAGCTCCTCCAAAATATGAAACCAGAATATCAGGATGATGAAGGGATTGCTGATCGATTATTTGCTGAAGTGACTCTAAGAATTTTCCATTACTAGCTGTTTCATTTGGTGCATAAGCTGGTTGAATAAAGAAAAGTATATGACGATGATCTTTTGTGATGATGTAATTATCATAGAGCTCAAAATTTTCATCATACTGAAGCTGCTTTAGCTTCTTCAGCACCAAAAAAGAAAATCCAAGGGGGTCTTCTACAATCACTCTTTTCATTACCACACCTGAAGGAGAAATTAATTGCTTATAATTTTCTTCAAGGGCACGTTTGGCTGCCACTGGTTTTGTAATGGAATCAAGTTCTGCATAATCTTTATCATCAAGAAAAATGGGAAGGAAGGTATGAACGGTTTTAAAAACCTCCATCACCTTTGCATCATCTACCTGTGTGGTAATTTTCTTAATGTGTGGCTTAAGGTCATTTTCTATTTGGGCCGCTAATGATTCCGTAAGAGCAACCAGGCTGTCCGGTTGAGAAAGCGTTGCACTGTCCTTCACTGAAACCATCACCACCAATCGCTCAACAAACTTCGAATTCTTAAAAACGTAATTCAGCTTTTCAACTCGTTCATCGTCCGGAAAAAATTTGGTGATATCTTCTTCGATCTTTATCTGCGATGCGCCCAATCCCAACAACACCATAGTAACTCCAAACACAATCCAGAATGCGCGTTTACGAGCAACGAAGAAGTTATAGAGATATAAAAAAGGTTGGGCCATGTATCAGGAATTCGATCGCTTAAAGATTTTCAAACCAGCATACGTAATCAGACTACCTACTGCACCAGCAACGGCAGCTAAGGTAAACGCTCCCAATACATATTGGAAAAAATTAGTAAGCACTAACTGAAGCGTAATCTCAGAACTAAATGAAATATAGCTTGCTTTATCACCCATCCAAAAAGATCCGACCCTATGACTTAAAAATAGTATCAAGGGCATCATTGGAGGGATGCTAATATTTGCCGCGAGAACAACTAACACCTTATTCAGTTTGAAATAAAATGACAATGCAATTGCTATAATAAGTTGAAATCCCCAAAAAGGTACTATGCCCATAAAAATTCCAAAACCTACCGAGAGGGCTTTGATTCTGTCGGACTCAAGGGGGTCAAAGAGTTGATCAAGGATTTGCTGCCTGAAGTTTTTTTTTTAATGCCCAGTAAAAAATCACGGGGCTTAATGTAGAGCAAGGCAATTATGACTAAGAAGGTGTTGAGAATACTGATGCGGGTAAAATCCCAGAAAGGTCGGAAGTGTGAAATGCGTTTTCCTTTCTCTGCATAAAAAACTTTTATGGGTGTGTCCGTTACTTCAATTCCACTCCAGGATGCACGTATTAAGACTTCAATTTCAAATTCATACTTGCGAGTTATGAAAGTAAAGTCGCTGAGTAACTTTACGGGATATAGTCGATAACCACTTTGCGTATCGTTCACACGATAACCCGCTTCCACCCAAAACCAAAAATTAGAAAACTTATGACCGAAACTACTCTTTCCAGGAATGCTGGCATGCTCCATATTGCGAGCTCCAATTATGATAGCCGAAGAATGATCTTCTAGTTTTTTAAGGAATACAGGAAGATCATCTGCATAGTGCTGTCCGTCTGAGTCAATTGTGATCGCATAGTCATACCCTAACTCAACTGCTTTCTTAAAACCCATTCGCAGTGCATACCCTTTTCCTTTATTTGAAGGAAAGTTTACAATGCTGAGATGAGTGAATTCCCTTAAAATTTCAGAAGTGCTATCCGTTGATCCATCATTTACCACCAGCACCTGATCCGTGTACTCCAACACATCACGCAACACTTGCTTCAGTGTTTGAGCGTTGTTGTAGGTAGGCACAAGTACACATACCCTTTTTTGTTTGAATACCGATTGAAACTCGTTTATCATCAGACCGCTTTCAATGTTGCGCGTAGTTTTAAAAAGATAAGTTGCTCAGCAAACAAGGTAGCATTAATTGAGAATACATTATCCGCTTCTGTATAATCAATACTGGCCGATACCTCACCGTGTTGACGAGGATCAATCACCGACAAGAACTTAATATTATCGGCTGCTTCAATCTTCAGAGTTTTCTTCACACTTACCTCTAATATTTCTCTCACCATTTGTACCATGCACACTCCAGGTACAACGGGCAGGCCGGGGAAGTGACCATCAAAAATTTTATGGGATTTATTGATCGACACGTTTGCCTTAACTGAACCCGCAGCTGACTCCTGATGGAGGATCGAATAAAAGTCGTTAAGCAAAATCATTCTTTTGGCAAATGTGTAAGTTTCAGTTTCATATCAAACAGGTGATGGGTAATCTCAAAGCCTTCCGGTGAAGGATATGATCCTATTACCTGAACCGACACCTTTCGTTTTCGATCTGACCCCAGCTCGATATTGCGCAAAGAAGCACAATCTTTAGAGGTTATAAAATAGACCGTTTCCTTTTTTTGCTTCACACCAAAAAACAATTGTTCATTGCCCGTCCAGCTTAGAATTTCCCCTTTACGGAAAGGTAGACCCAGAATCAATTCAAAGTCCTTGCGAAGGGTTTGAATGACTGGTTTTTTATCCATTTGGTCAACGATTGAATACACTTTAAAATTACCATCGGTCAAAAAACCGAAATCAAAAAACGTAACACCCGCTTCATTTGTAAAGACGACCCGTATTGAACTGTCTGGCATATTCTTAATCAACAGTAAACCGCTAATATGATGGCCCGTAACATCAACTGCAGTCGTGTACCACCCTGTTGCTAAATTCACTGGTTTAATTTTATCAGCACACGAAGAGTTAGTAGATGTAGTCTGAAGATAGTTATAGTCGGATGCGCAACCAACCGCCAGAACGAGGAGTAAACTAAAGAGCAAATATTTCATCGCTGATTTGTTCATTTAGTTTTTTGTTGAAGAATGAAATCAAGGTTTTGTCACCAGAAGGTTCATTCATTTCGATGGATTTTACGGTATAATCTTTCCTATCAACAACAAGCACAATCGTCTGAAAAAATTCACGCAGCGATTTTGATGAAGGTGTCATTTCCAGCAAATAGGTTTTATCATTTTCATAAACCTTCGTGGTGAAATCTTTACTGTCTAAAATTGTGCCTTGAACACAATCCACCATAATGCGATTGATCTGCTGAAATAGTTTATTCGATTTTACGTTAATGGTACTTTCTTTTTGATCGTCTTTCACTTTCATTTTGTCGCCATTCATGGTCATGACATAGTGAAATGGCTTAATGTATTCGATCTTTACTTTGTTGCTTCGCTTAAACCAGAACTTACCTTCTGATGTAATCTTCTCTGTAAGCGCAGTCAATATTTTTTCCTGCACAAAAGTGCTATTGATAGAAGATACTTTTGCCGACTCCGTTGCGAACTGTTTCTTAAATGACGGTAAATCAGCAACCGATTTATATGTTGGATATTGAGCAAAGGAAGAAAACGCTAAAAGAAAAAACACAATAGCAAACCCTGCACTTCTTCTGTTTATCGCTATAAAACCCTTCTCGTTCATAATTTTTGTTTGTGTCTTAGTGACTTTGTGGTAAACCAAGTTCCTCCACATACGCTCTTTCATTCAGCAACTCATCCACTCTTACAATTTTCAAACCAAGCTTGTTGATATGATCCAAAAGCGCTGGAAGAATTTCAATCGTTACCTCACAATAGTCGTGAAACAATATCATATCGCCAGCCTTAAGCGATTTTGTTACGCGCTTCATCAATGCACTGGAGTCGTGGATGATTGTATCAAATGACCGGACACTCCATCCAATCGTTTCGTAGCCTCTTTTTTTCACTGCACGCGCAACCATTGGATTTGTAACGCCATACGGAGGTCTGAAAAAACGAGGCGTTAATCCAATTGTTTTTTTCAACGCCACATCCGTATCCATCAATTCCTTTTCAATTTTCAATGATGATTGCAAGTCGAATGTTTTACCATGCCAGTAGCTGTGGTTGGCCAATAAATGACCTTCATTATAAATTCGTTTTACCAAAGCCGGATGATCATCCACCCGATTACCAATACAGAAAAATGAAGCGTGTATTTTATGCTGGCTCAATATTTCTAAAATCTTTTCTGTCTTTCCAGGAACAGGGCCATCATCAAATGTAATTGCGATAGCATTTGATTCTGCTCTGCCTTTAAATTTAGCAGGCAGAAAAAATTGCATGGATAAAAAGATTGATCCGGCAATGTGAATAATGAGGTAGGATAAAATTAGAATGATGTAAATCCAAAATGGCATGTCGTTATACCAATCGTAGAGCAATGCTAAAATCAGTAATACAATAAAACTGAAAGTAACTATTCTATTTAGTAACATGCGCGTAGTAAAATCAGCGAATGATGTGTGCCAAAGTACTGATTGTAGATCAGAATATTTTTTAAAGGTTTATTTACCTTATTTTTTATAATTCCATCCGGAATAGTCTGCTCTTGAATAATTCGAGCCCCCAGCCACAAAGCAAAAGCGGAAGCTGTTGGGTATTCTCCACAAAGATGTTTAAAGTATCCGATTACATTAGAGGGAAAAAGGGCTGAAGAAATACGATTTATCTTTTCATCAGATTTCAGATCGCCACTCTTACCTAATAAAATCAAATCAATGTCTTCTGATTTTACTGAAGAAGCTTTTAGAAAATCCTGAATGCCTTTTGTCAATGATGCTTCATCGGGTTTATAAAAAGTTGTAAGCGCCTCGACACCTACCGTATCACTTTCACTCTTCTCGCCTGACAAAACAAAAAAAGCTGAGCCTTCTCCATTTAATGTTCCAGTAGAAAGTCGATCAAATAATTGAAGACTATTTTCCGATTTGTCAAAAATCCCAAATCTTTTTTGAATCGCGTGGCTGGCATCTGTAATCTCATCTACTCCTCCAATTAGTATTTTTCTATCGGGCGTTTCATTTAACTGAAGCATCGCATCAAGCAGGGCACTCTCAAACGAAAAAGCATCGTGCGCGTAAGTCTGATTGTAATCCTGACATTGAAGTAACAATGCAATCTGAGAACCGATGGTATTATGTGTTGATTGAATAAAGGGAGTTGGGTTCAACGCCTGCTCCTGATTCTCTACCAACTTTGTGATAAATATTCCAGTGTCATCAAGACATCCATAACCCGTGCCCGTAATAATTCCTTGCGGAACAGCTATGCCTGCATCTTTCAACGCCATCGAACCTGCAGCCACACCCATTTTAATAACACGACTCATTCTCCGAAGCTGACGCGGATCAATCCATTGTGAGTATTCCGGTTCAATGCAAGTAAGGCGATCATTATTATAACCAATCGGTGTAAACAACGACTCTTCACCCCAGGTTTTCTGAGGTGAAATGTTGCCCATACCTTTTATGTATAACGTCATACTTAAAAATCACTCTTTGAAAAAACGATCGAAGAACAATTTCCACCGAAGCCGAAAGAATTACTCATTACGTGCTTTACAGAAATACCTTTTTCAAAAACAAGTTGAGGTGTAATGCCTACTTCAGGAATTGCCGTTTCAAATCGAAGGTTTGGAAATACACATTGTTCACGAATAGCAAGCACGGAGAATACCGCTTCAATACCTCCGCTTGCTCCGAGCGTATGACCAGTAAAGGCTTTCGTAGAACTTACTGGTGGACACTTTTCTCCAAACAAACGCTTCACAGCAGTGCCTTCTGAAAGGTCATTGTTTTGCGTTCCTGTTCCATGAAGATTAATGTAGTCGATGTCTTCAACTTTCAATCCGCTCATCGACAAAGTTTGTTGCATAGCACCATATGAACCTCTTCCTTCCGGAGATGAAGCCGTTTGATGGAACGCATCATTTGTATTCGCAAATCCGGCAACGAAGCATCCAGTCTTTAATCCTTCTGCTTGTTTTACCTTATCGGAAACCAACACAATAAAACCAGCACCTTCACCAAGATTTAATCCGTTTCGATTTGCATCGAATGGACGGCAAAGGTTTTTATCCAGAATCATTAAACTATTGAAACCGTTGATGGTGAACTTCGTGAGTGCATCGGTTCCTCCCGCTACTACCACATCTAACATTCCTTGGTCAATCATCCGCGAACCCAACATGATGGCGTTTACAGAAGAAGAACAAGCGGTGTTAATCGTTGAAACAAATCCATTTATTTTTAAATCATCGGCAATTAATTCTGTCGACTGACCACACGCATGATGTACTACATCACGAAGTTTTCCGTGTTGGGGATTACTCAAAAAATCAGAAAAGAAATTTTCCGTTAAATCCATTCCACCTACCGTAGTGGCTGAAATCAAACCCGTGCGCCAGCGTTTCAAGTCTAAACCTGATTTTTGTACAGCCTCACGCGCAGCGTGAATGCCCAGCAAAGCCGTGCGGGTTAACGATTTTACTTTTAGATAATCGGAGAGACTTTCGTTCGAGTGCTTTACTTCACCAACCGGAAGAACACCTTTATGAACAGAATCAAATAATGTAATGGGGCCAATGCCCATGCGCTCATGCTGGAGCGATTCAAATGTTTCGGACACTGAATTTCCAATGGCCGAAATAACACCTGCACCGGCTACATGTATGCGGCCTTTCAAAATCGTTACGCGGGTTGGTGAGTTTTAATAAACACTGCAATCGACCTCACCGACTTAAAAATTTCGGGACCGTCTTGTGGATTGGCGATTTTGATATTATACGTTTGTTGTAAAAGCACAATGAGCTCCAGCGCATCAATCGAATCCAAACCAAGGCCACCTTCAAACAGTGGTTGGTCATCGCCAATTTCTTCGGGCTTAATGTGTTTTAAATTGAGGGATTCTACAATTTGTTTTTTAAGGTCGTTGATCAACTGATCCATAATTGAACTGATATAGTTTTTGAAGCGATTCTTCGCTATGCTCCTTCGCGTTAGCCGTTCTGGTTTTTCGGGTCAAATATAGGAAAACATCGTGGTGCTCACTCATTACATCTACCCAACCAGCCAAACACATTTCGGTTTTTGTTTCGGACAGCAATTGATCTACATATTGAACCATGAAATTGGCGTCAAAAGCGGGTTGAATAAAGAATGCATTCTCACCTTTTATGCCCTGACGGATACATATTTCACCTGCCACAATATTCGAAAGCGTATATACAAACAACGATGGACTGGCCACTGTTTTGGTGGATTCCATGTACCGTATATCTGTGTCAAGACTTGCGTGAGCATTGGCTAATACCAAGGAAATTTGTTCAGGTTTAAGGTGTTGCTTCCAGTCACTTTCTCGAAGCAGTACTTCGCTAGCGATCAGCCCGAGCTTCGACAACGGGTCCATTTTATAGAATTTCGGATAGCTTATTTTTAAAGATTGATACACTTCCGATAAAAAAGAATCGAGATTACTTCCTTCTGCACTTTTATAGATTTCCTCGCCCGAATGGAAGAGCGTTTGATTGCGAATGTGGCAGTAGTCAGAAATATACAAAGTGATCGATTATTTAATTTTGGCTAGCGCATCACGCATACGAATGGTTCGAACTAGTGCTGGAATCGCAGTAGCATGTTCACGCACATACACATTCTCCTGATCCCAAACATAACCCGCCAATACAGAACATATTTTGTCTTTGATCAATTTATCCCGATCGTTAGCAAAAAATATTTTTTCCAATGAACCATCATACCAGCTCATTACATATGTGCGGAAGGTATCCACTCCTTGTTGAATGGGTTGAGAATATTCCTTCTCCCAATCAATCTCTTCTCCTTTCAATTTTTTAATGACAAGCTTGCTTGCCATGTGACTTGATACGGTAGCAAACATAACACCTGAGGAGAAAACCGGATCAAGGAATTCAGTTACGTTACCTGTAAGAACAAAACCGTTTCCAAAGAATTTATCTGTGGTGGCAGACCACGCTTCTAATTTACGCGGCTCAAATACTAATGAAGCATCTTGAAAGCGTTTTTTCAGATATTCATTTCCTACAATCAATGTCTTGAACTGTTGTTGAAGATCGCCCTCTATGCCATTAAAGAAATCAAAACTACCTACAAAGCCAAGGGATGTAACGCCATTCGAAAAAGGAATGATCCACACCCATGTGCCGGGTGCATATACCACAATGATAATTCTATTGGGTTCATCAAAGCCTTCACGGTTCGGCTCATTTACATGTGCAAATATCGCTTTGCGCGGATCGAGGTTTGATGGTTTTTCCAAGTTAAACAACTTGGGTATTACCCGGCCATATCCGCTTGCATCGATTATAAAACGAGCGGATATTTTTTCTGTTGAATTATCTTTTCGTTGAACAGTCGTTTCTGAATTTCCTTCGGTGTCAAACTGAATTCCGGTAACAGTAGTTTCGAAATCGATCGGCACACCTTTACGTTGCACCTCGGTTGCCAAAGCTAAATCAAATTCAGCCCTTGGCACTTGCCACGTCCACGACCAACCCTTCGTAAATTGTTCAGAGAAATTATAATCCGCGACTTCATTTCCTTTTACAAACTTGGCTCCGAATTTTTGTTGAAAGTTTTTGGCTTTAATGGCTTCAAGCAACTCCGCATCTTCCAGCACTTCCATACATCGTGGCAATAAACTTTCGCCAATAACAAAACGTGGAAATTTTTCACGTTCAACTACCCGAACCGATAGACCGGCCTTATGCACCATGGCAGCAGCAATCGAACCGGCAGGTCCTGCGCCAATAACGAGTACATCAATTTTTTCTGTCATTTTTTATTTCGATAAAAAACAAAGTTGCTGGTAAATTTAGCAGTGCCACGACTGAGTGTCGTGGCACTACTATACACCTCACCTTATCTCGGTTTACAAATAAGTAAGGTATGGCTCAACCCAATATCGTCATGCTCTTCAATGCACACTAACCCAGCTTGTTCTACGCAGCGCATAAAGACTTTTGAGTCGTACATCTGGCTGTTGCCGTTTGCCAATGCAGTGAAGTATAGGGAAGTTTGTTGCAATGAAAAGGCAGACGCTTCAAAGCGTTGACAATCCCAGAACGTTTCTAAAATATAAATTGAACCATTTGGCGCCAGTGCTTTACGGCATCGCTTTAAAATAGAAACGATTTGTGCTTCTGAAAAACAATCTAAAAACTGGCTCATCCAAACAGCATCAAAGCCGGTTGGAAAGGGATTCGTTTCATCTAAGATATTGGTTTCAAAAAAACTGATGCGATCTCCAAAACCTATTTCAGTAAGATGCTTGCGCGCCATTTCCACCTGGCCAGGTAAATCCATGATCGTGATCTGTACATCCGGGTCGAACTGAAAACTTTCGCGAGCCCATTTACCTGTATTGCCACCAATGTCTAATAATTTTTTTGGTTTATTTTTATAAACGACCGGCAACACATACGGAAAAGCATTGTCAGAATAGAAATGATCGAAGCCAAACCAACTCTTTTGGATATGCTTCGGTAGTTTCGACAGGCCCTCATATATTGTTGGCCATTGCCCTAATACTTTTAATCCTTCTGGGCGCTCATGTTTTATACTTTCTTCCAAATAAAACATTCCCTGATAACACACATCGTGAACAAAATCCATATTCACGCGAGTTAACTCATCTTTTAAAATGAAGTATGCTGTTTTGGTTGCATTATATAAGCCGTCTTTTAAGGTTATGAGTTTCATGCCGAGTCCGGCCTCCACCAACACGCGTACTCCATATTCAGGCATGTTCACCTTTTCCACAATCTCCGAAAATGTTAGCCCATCCTTTCTATTCTCATATAGCGCTTTTAAAATTCCGCAGTCACGCAAAACACGTGTAGCCTGAAAAACAAAAGGAGCAAAGGCGATACGTTGTGCTTCTTCTTTCGCCTGAAGGGCGGTAAGTCCATCGTGTTCAAAAAAATCCATCTTTATTGCTTGGTTTGGTTCTGTAAAATTAATGCTGCATTGCAACCGCCAAAACCCGAAGAGGTCTTAAGGCATGTTTTAATTGCTTTTTTTTCGGGTGATTGTATTATACGAAGGGGCATCGTTACACCTAACGATTTAAAACCCTTGGTCGCAATAAGCTCGTGGTGCATCAAAGATTGTGCACTCATGATTGACTCCACCACTCCGGCTGCTCCAAGTGTATGACCAAAGTATCCTTTCATACTATTGAGTGGAGTGGTTGACATTTCCAGAAGATTAAAAGCCTTGGCTTCCATCTCATCATTATATAGTGTTGCTGTTCCATGTGCCGAAATGAAATCAATTTCATTTGCTGAAAGGTTTGCTTCTTTCATCGCATCACGAACAGCGAAGCTTAATTCCTCGCCTGTTCGGGATGGTCCTGAGATATGATTCGCATCGTTACTCAATCCTCCTCCTTGAACAAGAATGGCAGGCCGCACTGGAAATACTTCTGGTTTGGCGGTGAGTATTGTTGCCGCAGCACATTCACCAAGGTTAATACCAATACGATTTTCATCGAATGGCTTGCATGGCTCATTACTCAACGCTTGTAGACTTTGAAAACCGGAGATTACAAATTTACTCAACACGTCTGCCCCAACCACAATGGCATGATCATATTGATTTCCTTGCAACATTCTTTTCGCAACCAGCATGGCCATTACTCCGCTGATACAGGCATTTGAAACAACAAGATGATGTTTCATTTTAAATTGATCGGCCAGCCACGCGGCCGTTGCGTGCAAATGAATACGGGGATGGTCGGGTTGATTTTCTTCCAATAAACTGATATTACCTTTTGTTGTAGCGAGAATCAAAATCGTTCTTTCGCTTGGCAACGAAACACCTTTGAGTACATGACGAATTACATGACTGCACATGCTTTCAAATCGGGTTTGTCCTGATTCGATGGTCAAATCCTGAATACTGCTTGCAAAAAAAGGGATAGTACTCAACGCACTTTCATGGATTTGATGAATACCTGTCAGTCCCTTTTGAATGCTTGAGAAATTTTCTTTCGTTGTCAATCCAAGCGGAGACAAAACACAATCAGCAGCCATCCATACTTTCTTCATGGCGCTTATTTTAAATATTTATTCTTCCAGTTTTCAAAAAAATCCGGATTGGTTAATTGCAGCTCGAATGTTTTCGCATCAACAAAAACCTGAATAGTTGAGCCATAGGCTACAAGCGAGGTATTCGAAGCATCAAAAATTTTATACTCAAACCGAAGTTTGGCTGAAACCAAATGAATACACGTTGTCTCAATGATCATTCGATCGCCATACCGAAGTGGTTTTTTGTATTGACACTCAGCAGAGACAACAGGAACAGCAATACCATGACTATAAAAATCGAGGTAGGATAAACCGAATGTCTTTCCGAAATCTTCGCGGCCATCTTCAAAATAGCGCAGGTAGTGGCCGTGCCAAACAATGCCCAGTGGATCTGCCTCGTTGAAGCGAACATGCATTTCTGTTCGATGGGTTAACGACTTACTCATGATTTCGATATTCGACTCCGCCACGTTCCTTTTGTTTCTCCCGATCCTAATGATCTTATATTTTTTTACGCCACACTTCAAATTCTTTAATCAAGCGATCTATAATTTCCGCAACGGCATTTGCCCAATAATTTCTCATGCCGGCTCCACCAGGATGTCCAACCACTCGTTCAGTAAGCAATACCTCTTTTGTCTCCATGTTAATGAACGTAACCCATGCAGCGCCTTCTCCATTCAGCTTGCTGAAACTCTCTACGTTGAACATCAAGCCAATGCCCTTCAATCCTTTAAAATCATAGCCGGAAATAATTTCTGCCACGCCTTCTCTTGTCAAATGAACATAATCTTTCTTGTCGTCTGAATACATGGAATGCACATCCAATTCAGTATTGTGTTCCTTCGTTACATCGATGTTGGTTACGACTGTTTTTCTATGTGTTGCTTTAGCGATGTTAAACTTCCCGGCTTCAGTAACCATTATATCATTCCAGGCTTCCATCAACCGCAAGATGTCGGATTCAGAACCGAGACGCTCACGATCACCAATTAATTTTAGCGCAGTGAAATCATTGCCCAGCCAGGTAATTTCAGTTTTGGGATCGAAGATATCACTCCTGCTCTGTGCATTCAGAACCATTGTTCCAATCAGCATCAGCAATATGGTCGTTACATTGATTTTCATATTCGTAACTTTTTAAGATTGAGGTCTTGTAAATATTCTCATTTCACACGAGCAAACTAATATTCCGTCTTGCTCAATCATTCCTTCCACCACCGTTACATCCAACACCTTATTCGTCACTTTCACTTTTGTATTGATTATTGAATTCTCCTTTGGAAGACTTATGATTTTTAAATTTTTCACTGCAGCAATGTATCCAATCGGTACTGGTATATTGTTTTTCATACAATAATATCCGGCTTGAACAGCTGCTGTTTGAGCAATGTTTTCTATCAATCCGGGTTCGGCAAAATATCCATTCGAGAGAAATACATTTTTTGATTCGATCGTAAAGGAAGTAGAAGCCTGTTCGTCATCTGCTTCTATTAACTGATGAACCATCACAATAGGATCGCGCTGTGGAATGAATCGAGTAATATCGTGACGGGAAACCAGCATTATTTTTCCCAAAAGTTATAATAATTAAACCACTGTAGAGGGTATTTCTTTACTTTTTGCTCGAGGTCCGAAACGAACGTCTGCATCATCCTTTCGATGAATTTTTCTTTCGGTTCTTGCTCGTACCGAAGCATTAGTTCACTGCTGTAGAAATGATAATGCTTCGATGTTTCTTTAAATGCATATACCATTGATACTGGAGCTTTAAAACTCGCAGCCAATAAAAATGGACCGATTGGAAATAGTGCAGGTTCTCCTAAAAAATTCAGTGCTGCCGTTTTATTTCCTTTCAGAAAACGATCCGCATGAAGACAGATTAATTCATTTCGCAGCAATGCATCACCAATGGCATATACATGCGACATATCATTCTTAATTAAAATGATGTTGAAGTTTGGGCCACCGGTTTGTTTGCCCAGATAATCTTTGATGTGCTCATGTTCTGCGTCATACATAACGACATTCACATGAACATTTAAATCTCTTAACAGGTGTCCGGCTGCTTCCCAATTTCCTACGTGACCGCTTATTAGAATTCCGCCTTTACCATTCTGCATCATTTTCACCAGGTTTTCACTACCATCATGATGAAAGGTGAAGCTTTGGGGAATGCCGGCAGTGATGATGAACTTATCCAGCAGCGTTTGACCAAACACGTAATAATTCTGATAGAGTTTTATCAGCGAGCTGAATCGACCATACTTGAATCGATGGCGAAAGTACCGATATGTATGGCGTGAAGAATTCCACGAAAATAAAAAGTAGTAGAAGGCTACAAACCTCAGAATGAAATAAGCAGGGTAAACACCCAGGTGTTTGCAAACAAAAACAAAGATTTGGTAACCCAGTACAGTGCCCTTCGATTTACCTTGCCACTGCGGCATGGTTACGAAGACGCTTTACCTTCCAGGCGGCCGATTACATAGTCGTAGAAATTCTGAAATGTAACGATGGACGCGAAATCTTCAGCTTTTACCTTAAACCCGAAATTATTTTCAATAACCACAACCAGGTCTATGTAGTCTAAACTGTCCAATTCGAGCGTTTCGCGAAGGTTAGCTTCAGCCGTTATCTTGCCTTGTTCAACCTCAAACTCCTCCATCAAAAACCCATTGATCTTGCTGATAGTCGCAGATCTATCCATCACTATTGTTTCCATTTCTTAACAATCAAAGTAGAATTTGTTCCCCCGAAGCCGAAAGAATTTGACAAAAATACGTCAATATTCTTATTCATTGTTTTCGCAATGATATTCAATTTAGCAGAATCTTCGTCCGGGGTTTCAAAATTGATGTTGGGAGCGATAAAACCATTCTCCATCATGAGCAAAGAATAAACAATTTCGCTTGCACCCGCCATCCAGCATTCGTGTCCCGTCATCGATTTCGTAGAGCTTACAGGAGTGAAAGTCTCACCAAAAACGTCAAAGATTGCTTTTGCTTCGCTTGTGTCGCCAGCCGGTGTTGAGGTTGCGTGAGCATTTATATAATCAATATCTGCAGCCGACAATCCGGACGATTTCATCGCCATTCGAAGTGAACGGGCAGGACCTTGCACACTTGGATTGGAAATATGTTCACCATTCGAAGAGAAACCGTATCCGATTACCTCCCCCAGGATCTTAGCACCACGCTTTTTAGCGGAACTCAAACTTTCTACGATAACAGTAGCTCCTCCTCCACTGGGCACCAGGCCATCACGATTTTTATCAAATGGACGAGAGGCTGCTGTTGGATTATTCTCACGAATGGAGAATGCCCCCAAAGCATCAAAATTACCCATCGAATACTTATTGGTTTCTTGCGCACCTCCACAAATAATACAGTCTTGCATGCCGTTTCGGATGAACATATAGGCTAATCCGATGGAATGTGAACCGCTGGCACAAGCGGCACTAACCGTAAAATTTACTCCTTTAAGTCTGAAAATCGTGGCGAGATTCATATTTACGGTCGAATTCAAAACCTGGAATACAGATCCTGAACCTACCATCATGGTATCTTTTTTATCACGAATAATGTCGATTGCTTCAATTACAGGCTGAGCAGAACTGTCGTTCCCGAAAATAATCCCGATTTCGTTCTGGTCAATGTAATCCTGATCCAAGCCTGCATTTCTCAAGGCTTCTGTGGTAGACATAAAAGCATACTCTCCTTGCTCTGGCAACATCACTCGTGCACGTCTATCCAATACACCTTTTAATGCCGGTCGCTCAACAAAGCCTGTGAGACTGGATCGATAGCCCATTTCCTTGCGGGCCAAATCCAGAGTAATTCCTGATTTTCCTGCATAAAGCGACTTGCCAACTTCTGCCAGGTCCTTACCTATGCAGGAGTAAATTCCTAATCCTGTAATAACGACTCTTTCCATTCAAACCTATATGACCAATGAAACTATGCCTAATACATTGGCATACTTGGTATCAAGATGCAAAAATAAATTTTCTAATCATAAAACCGACAATCAGAGGCCTTGATATTGCCTTTGTGATTTATGAGGTGCTGCATACCGTTTCGATTTGAGTCAAAGGGAAACGTAAACAAGCTTACTAGAATTTTATAAAACGTTTTGATTGAGTATTTAGCCGATTAGGAATAGAGTCCTCCGTTAATTGAAAGAACGTTGGCTGTAATGTAGGATGCTTTTGGCGATGCAAGGAAAACGACAGCATCAGCCACTTCATCGGGCTCTCCAAATCGTTGCATAGGGATGAGTCCTTTTAAATCTTTTTCATTTAAATCCTGAGTCATATCCGTTCGGATGAAACCTGGAGCAACTGCATTTACAGTAATGCCTCTTCTGGCAACTTCCTGTGCTAAGGCTTTTGTGGCACCAATAACACCTGCTTTTGCTGCAGAGTAATTTACCTGGCCCGGCATGCCTTTTAATCCCGACAACGAAACAACGCTTACAATGCGTCCATATCGTTTCACCAGCATACTGTTGATCACCTGCCGTGTTACATAATAAAATGCATCCAGGCTTGAACCGAGCACATTCTTCCATTGGTCGTCTGTCATCCAGATCATCAAAGCATCTTCACGAATGCCTGCGTTGTTGATCAACACCTCTACTTCTTTGTCTTTGTTGTTTTCAATCCATCCTCCCAATACAAGATCAACTTGTGCTTTGTCTGAAACATCAAATTTTAGCAACTCAGTCTTAACACCTTTTTGCTCAGCAAGTTCGGCTGTCTTGGCAGCTTCTGCATCATTGCTCTTATAGTTGATCAGAATATTATATCCCTGCTCAGCAAGCTTCAAACAAATGGAGCGACCAATACCGCGTGAACCTCCTGTGACTAATGCGTACTTCATCCTCTATATTTTTATTAGATGGATAACTTAACTGTTGAACCTAGTGTGATCAAATATTTTCTCATTGCCTGTATGTCGTTGTAGCGTGGCTGATCATCAACAATTGGCCCTACAATCTGTCTCACTTCCTCATATAATTTATGCGTAAAGGTAGAAAGACGCGTTTGACACTTTAAATAATCGATGGCCTGAACGAGTGCCAGTGTTTGAATGGCCAATACATCAAAACTATTATCAATTACTCTTCGTGTCATCAACGCTGCATTGCAACCCATGCTCACAATATCCTGATTGTCGTTGTTGTTGGAAATACTATGGAGATACATTGGAAACGACAAGGTTTGATTTTCTGCTGTGGTCGATGTTGCTGTAAACTGCATGCCTTGCAAACCGAAATTCAATCCTAGTTTTCCTAAGTTGATAAAGGGAGGAAGTTTTTGATTGAGTTTATCGTTCAATAGGTAATTCAATTGTCGTTCGGATAACATCGTAAGTTTGGTCATCACGATTTTTAATTTATCCATCGCGAGCGAAACGTAATCTCCGTGAAAATTTCCCCCATGATAAACGTTCTCACGTTTGTGATCAATCACGGGATTGTCATTTGCCGAGTTCACTTCATCCTCTAATACTTGTCTTACTTCTAAGACGGTATCGTATACCGGGCCTAGAATCTGAGGAACACAACGCAATGAATAATATTCCTGAACCTTATCGGTGAATACTGCTTCTTCTATCTTTTTGTGATATAAGTGATCTGGTCGTTTACGAATTAGTTTACTGTCTGAAAGAATGGTACGAATATCTTCAGCAACTTTCGATTGGCCTTTGTGATGCTTTACGTGATTGAGTTCAAATGAAAAATGATCATCAAACGATTTCATCAACTCATTCGTGACGGCCGAAAGAATTGTAGATATACGTAGCAAATATTGTGCATGGATAACATTCGCCATTCCAATACCCGTCATGGCAGAAGTTCCATTCATTAGCGCGAGACCTTCGCGCATGTGAACATCAAGTGGTGTTATTTTTTTTTCAGCAAAAGTTTCCTTTGCTGATCTCCACTTACCGTCCGACAATACTTCACCCTCACCAATTAAGTTTAATGCCAAATGTGCGAGCTGAACCAAATCACCACTGGCACCCACACCTCCACGTTCAAAAATGCAGGCCGTAATGTTTTCGTTCAGGAGATTCTTTAACAATTCAACCGTTGAGGGATGTACACCTGATGCTGCCTGCATCAAACTATTTAAGCGAGCCAACATGGTAGCACGTGCGAGGTCTTCTGCAATGGGCTGTCCCGAACCAGAACTATGACTGCGAATTAAATTAAACTGAAGCTGACGCTGATCCTCCTCACTGATCTTATATTGAGCCATAGGCCCAAAGCCAGTGTTAATGCCATAAATTATTTTGTTGTGAGAATAGGCCTTTAGAAATTCAAAACTCTTCTCCACCTCCTTAATGGCAACATCCTCCAATTGGATTTTCTCTTTCTGATAGAGCACTTTTTCAAAATCTGCGGCCGACAGTCTGTGGCTTCCGACTGTAATCATAGTAGCGCGTCTAGGTTAGTTAATAGTGTAAAGGGCGCAAAATAGCAAAGGGATTCTAATAATCACACGCATAGCCTCGCACGAAGAGAATTTGTTTGGATAAGAATCAAAGGTTGCAATCCGTTAGTAGGGTAAATTAGCCTATTCAATTAAATAATTCAGAGTACTGCATTGGCTGTGCTAGTCCACCAAAACAGCCATCCGTTCCAATGAAAAACCCTATTTGAAAAATAAAAGACCTCTGTAACAGAGGTCTTTTATTTTTATTTACGAGGTAAGACAGTTGATCTTACTCTTCCAAAATTTCCACTTCAACCCGCACATTCTTTTGTGCATTAACACTGTGCTTGTCATAGATCGGGCGCTTACCGCCCCAGGCTCTCACCTCCATGCGACTTGCGTCAATGCCATTTGCCACTAAGTATTCTTTAATCACTCCTGCACGATTGCCCGAAAGATCTTTTGCAGAGCCCACACTTTGTTTTGCTCCGTCTAGCGAAAAGAAGTTTTTATCTGGGCCAACTGACAAAATCTTACCATGGTAATTACCATTGGCATGACCATGTAAGCGGATTTTGTAATTTGGATTTTCTTGCATTAACTGAAGCAAATTATTCAACTCAAATTTAGACTCAGATCTCATGAGCGCTGCGTCATTGTAAAAATAAACATTGTATAATGTGGCAATGTCGCCTTTTTGATAGCGAACCAAATCAAAATTGATTACCAGTGTTGTGCCCATTAAATCAATGTAAGGCTTCACCGTATCTGCCAATGGTAGTGGATAATTTATTTCCTGTTGCACTTTGCGATATCCAAAGGCTTCACAAATCAACGTTAGCTGTCCGGATTTACTTTTTGGATCAGGCAACACCAAATACTCGTTGCCCTTAACTTTTGTCATTTGCTTGGAGCGATCTGTATCAACAACCGATACCATACCATCTACAATCCGATTATTCCTTGCATTATAAAGACTCAGGAAAACCTCTGTGTTTCCTAATGTCATTACCGGGTATTGCTTGATCTCCGGATTGTCAATTATTGCTGGATCTGGTTCTGAATTAACTTCGGTTTGAGGAACCTCAGTAGCTTCTGTCTTGGTAACAGTTTCTGGAATTACTTTAACTGGCTCTACAGGAACAGGAGCTTGTGTTACAAGAGGTGCTTCTATAATGTCACCCGGCACTACGCGCACCCACGCTTCTTTAAACTCACCTTTGCTTCTGGTGTTTCGCATCTCTTGCAACGATGCCTTCAGGTTATCGAAATAACTGAGGTAAGCAAAATAAAGATTACGACTTGTGTTAAAACCATAGTCAGCTTTGTATCCTTTCAACTTTAAAAGCTCAACATAGTTTTGTGCTACATTCTCGCGCGATTTCGCGTAAGCACTTACCACTACATAATATCCGGGCTTCAGTTCATTGGATGCCTGACTAAATGCAGGATTAAAAATGCTTAACAAGCCGACAATAAAACTAAGATAGTAGAACTTCTTCATGTAAGGATGGTAAAGGTTTTCTCCAAAAAACAGTTAAAAATATACAAATTTCTATTGCATTCAACACCCTTATGTTTAAAATAGAGAGTTAGTGCGTGTATGATTTTAACTTTTCCGACAAAAAACCTAACCCATATCCACTCAATTGAATAACTGCTGATGGAACAGAAAGCAATGCAACACCAAGATTCTTGTTCACACTTAAGGAGTGTGCAAACAACGCAGCGAAGTAAAGAGTAAGACCGGTTAATCCAATCTTAAAAAGAAGTGAACTAAAGATTGGCGTCAATAAGACACCAATAATTCCAATCACAAAAAACGATGGAAACCAATGTGTCAATTTGATTTCCTGAGGATGTGCTCTTCCCACTAATACGCGCCCTCTTCCAAAATTAAAAACCTGATGATAGAATTGTTTGAAATCTGTTCTGCGCTTATGGTAGACAAAAGCATCGGTAATCAAGCCAACGTGAAAGCCGGCATTTTTCATTCGGATACTAAACTCAATGTCTTCTGCAAAACGATCAAAAGCAAAACCCCCTGTCTTTGCAAAAACATTCCGCGATATGCCCATGTTGAAACTCCGCGGCTGAAACCAGCCTACATGTTTCTTACCGCCTCTTATTCCACCCGTTGTTAGAATAGATGACATCGTATAACCCATAGCACGCTGGAGAGTTGTAAAATTATCATGCGCCTTATCGGGACCGCCCCAGGCATCCCAACGATTTTCGGTCAAGGATTTTTCTACCACCTCCAGGTAATGCGGGGGGATGATGCAATCCGAATCAAACACAACAAAGTACTCGCCTCTTGCATGCTGATAGCCAAAATTCCGGCTTGGACCGGGGCCTGTATTTGGCTTATAGAAATATAGAATGGTTAAGGTATCGCGGTAACGATCAACTACATCATCGCATCGCTCAGATGAGCCGTCTTCTACAATAATGACTTCAAAACTTTTTAAAGTTTGCGCCATCAGACTGCCCAATAATTCATCAACCTCTTGCGGTCTGTTGTATACGGGTATGATGATAGAGTATTGAATCATGAATCGATGGTCGTGTATCCGGAAATCGTCAAACAGGATATGAAGCTAGTCAGATGCTGACAATATGTTCAAATCAGTCATTCGCAACAATGCCGGCTGATTCGATCACAAGGTAATTTTTCTTAGCAGCAGACTGGCGGGCTAGTAACTCTGCAATGAAACCAGTGAGGAAAAACTGAATCCCTACAATTACCGCGACAAGTGCTAAATAGAAAATGGGCTGATCTGCAATCTCCCGTTTCAATGGCATTTTAGAAATAAAGACAGAATCGAATTTCTCCCATAAAATCTTCACTGTGAGAATACTTCCACCCAGAAAAGAGAACACACCCAGTGTACCAAAAAACTGCATAGGGCGTAGTGCAAATTTTCCCACGAAAGTGATCGACATCAGATCAAGCAAACCGCGCATACGGCCCCAGCCAAATTTGCTATAACCATATTTGCGCTCACGATGCTCAACAACTTTTTCTCCAATCTTCTTAAAGCCTGCCCATTTTGCAACCACCGGTATATATCGGTGCATCTCACCATAGATAGAAATGTTCTTAACCACATTGCGATGGTATGCTTTGAGGCCACAGTTAAAATCATGTAGCTGAATACCGGAAATCTGGCGGGTAAGTGAATTGAAAAATTTGGAAGGAAGCGTTTTCGAAATAGGATCGTGGCGTTTCTTTTTCCAGCCCGATACCATGTGAAAACCATCCTTTATGATCATGTCATACAAAGCCGGAATCTCATCAGGACTGTCTTGTAGGTCGGCATCCATGGTGATGATTACATTACCTGTTGCTGCCTTAAAGCCCGTTTGAAGAGCGGCCGACTTCCCGAAGTTTCGATTAAACCGTAAACCTTTAAACCGGTTGTCGGACTGGTTCATTTTTACGATCTGGTCCCAGGTGCCATCTTCACTGCCATCGTCAATAAAAATAACTTCATATGAAAAGCCGTGTGTTTGCATCACACGGCTTATCCATTGACTTAGTTCAGGAATTGATTCCTCTTCACTTTTTGCCGGAACAATGATCGATATATCCATTATTAAAATTAGAACTCAACAGGCTGACGCTTTCTTACGATCAATCCTGTGATTAATGCTAAGACAGCAGAAACAACAACTACCCAAAGGTAACTTTTTGCCAATCCAACAACTGTAAAACGAGCTTCAGTATCGGTTTTTACTTTTTCAAGGGCTTCATCCATTCCATCAGCAGGCGCACCAAACTGTTCCATCATTGCGCGTGTGTTTTCAATCGAAGCATCAACCAATTTGGTTGGTAATTCCGGATCGATTACGGTGTAAAGGAGGATATTAAAAATAGTGCCTACCAATCCCGAAAGTGCAAAAATAATCAACCCGTGTAGGTATGCCTTTCCAAAATCTAAATAACCACCTTCTGATTTTCTATACTCAATTCCTCCATAAATCACGATACCCAAATAGAGTACAAGAGAAAAAAGCGCAAACTTAATCTGAACCATCAAAGTGTAATCAACCACGTAGAGAAGGAGTGTGATGATAATACTTACAGCTGCTGAGATGAGTCCCCATTTTATAGCATGATTGATCAAACTAGGGCCTTGAGGGGAGGTAGATGTGTCTTCCATGATTTTTAGTTTTAGGTTTTAGGTTGTTGTCTTAAAATTACCGATATAATAATACTTACAAAAAAGCCAATGACTGATCCCTGCACAAAGTAGGTACTAGCCAATGCCGAGATGTTAGTAGCAGGAAGGGCGTTTAAATTACGCTGATAAATTTCTTTTCCGATGCGCTCAATGTCTTCTTTCGGAAAGGTCTTTAAGTATTCAAGGCTTTGTGAAATAAACAGGTTAACAAAGCCAGCTTCCCAATTACCAAATACCACCAATCCCAATGCAGTGATTACCGAAGAAACAAAAACTACCACTAAACCACCCAGCATACCTTGTGCAAATGACAATAATCCTTCCTGATAATAATCACGAAACTCGCGCAAAGCAAAGAAAATGAATATGCCAAAAAGCAAAATCCGAAAATCGAGCAACGGTGAAATAAGCATGGGATGCCGCCCGAGGTAATACGATATAATTAATAAAATAAAAGCGAGAATACCAGATACAGCCCCATAGCGGGCTGAGATTTTAAAAAGCGAAGGCCAGTTCATGATGAAAGATCAAACCAATGTTTTGAATTATTAAAAACAGCAACTGCCTTACCTGTAATCTCCATTCCGTACCAAGGCGAATTTTTGGCTTTCGAGAAATTTGTCTTTTCATCAAATGTCCAAACACGGTTCGGATCAAATAAGGTAAGATTGGCTTTTTCTTCTACAGCGATCTTGGGTATTTCCAATTCCAAGAGTTGTCGCGGCTTGGTTGTCACTTTCTCTAACAATACGTCCCATCCAACTAATTTAGAAAGTGCAGTAAGATTAGCTCCAAAAGTCTGTAAGTTGATCATTCCAAAATCAGCCAGATCAAATTCTAAGCTCTTGCTTTCCTCTTCGTGAGGTGTGTGACCAGAGCAAAGCACATCAATGGTTCCGTCTTTCAATGCCTTGATCAGTGCTTCGTTGTCGCTCTTCTCGCGCAACGGTGGGTTGACTTTATAATTTGTATCGAAAGTGGAGAGCAAGCTGTCATCCAGCAGTGGCTGGTACGAAGCCATATCACAACTCAGATTTAATTTCTTCTTGGCTGCACGTATCAACTCGATTGATTTTGCGGAAGATATGCGAGCGAAGTGCAATCTTCCACCGGCATAACCTAAAATCTCAATGTTCTTACTCACCGCAATATCTTCAGCAATGCGCGGCATACCTTTCAGTCCAAGCATGGTACTGTTAATACCTTCGTGCATCTGTCCAAACAAATTCAACCAAGTGTCTTCCGGATGATCAATCAGAAGTCCGTTGAACTTTTGAAGGTATTGCAGCGACTTTAATAAAATATCGGTATGCCAAATAGGTTTCAATCCATCCGTAAAGCCAACGGCACCGGCTTCGTGCAGGTCAATCATCTCCGTTAGTTCTTCACCCTTATTATTTTTAGTTACCGATGCTAGCGCATGAATTTGAACAAGACGATTGTCGTTGTTCCGAGTAATGTAACTGACTTCGTTTTTTGATTGTACTGAAGGTGCTGTGTTGGGAAGAATTGCAATCTCAGTAAAGCCTCCAGCCGTTGCAGCTTTTGCAGCTGACTCCAAATCTTCTTTGTGTTCAAGACCCGGATCACCAACAAAAGTTCCAAGATCAAACCATCCGATAGAGAGTTTCATACCCTTTGCGGGAATTACCTTATCGGCAGAATAATTCTTATCGCCAATCTCGGCAATGCGTCCGTTGGTAATAAGAACATTTTTTTCTTGTTGATGAAAGGGAGAGCTGGCGTCTATGATTTCAGGGGACTGAAGTAAGATTTTCATGTGCTAATAATTGTTTGTTAATGGACACATGGAATGGTCAGAATCATATTTGTGTGGCTGGTTAAAATTCGCAGATGGCCATTTCATCAATCTTTATTTTAGGAATCGGATCAAAAGTACTTCTACTAAAAGGAAGGTTAAGGCCAAAAGCAGCGCATACTTCCACAATGGTTTGCCCAAATATCGCTCCTTTATTTCGTTGCTGAAAGCCTCGGCAGACGCTACTTCAAAAATGCTGATGTTTTCTCCCGATCCCAACATGGTTTTTATCTCTTCGACTGTGTATTGGTCCATCTGCGATTCTGCTTTGTCAAGGTTGAAAGCCAAAAGACTTACGGTATCGCGACCTGCAGTAACTTTGTAGAATCCTTTGGAGATTGAGAATTTCGGAATATCAAAAATCAGATTATCATTTACCTTTCGTTGGGGCGGGATAATTTCTTCTGCACCGATCCAGCGAAGTGGATCATCTCCGCGCAAACTGTCTATGTGCAGGTTGATATAATTATCACTTACCGAATAGTAGGGTTTGCTATCATTCTTCTTACCGCTTGCCGCCAGCCTATACATTACAGGCACAAAAAGAGCATGATTGGCAAAATCAGTTTGGGAAAGATCAAGTGAAGATGCCATGAGGTAAATTTTTCCTCCCTGATTGAACAGGGAAAGAAACGGTTGGTCATTTTTAAATTGAAGAATCGCAGAACGATCCTTGCCCCAATCCAAAACCTTGCTTGCCTTCGGCATAACCAGTGAAATTGATTTCTCTTCAAACACGTTTTCAAAAAATGGATTGGAAAAATCAGGTCTGTCCAGATCCGTCATTGCATTCATTGGCAATTCGTTGAGAAGGGGTAATTGAAGAAAGCTTCGGAAGTTTACTACATCCGGTTTCGAACCTGGAACAACAAGAACAGTTCCGTAACCATTGATGTAATTCCGCAATGCGCTGGCTAATGATGGTTCAATTGAATTCAACCCATTAACAACAACTAAATCAGCTTGAGCCAATAAGCTATAATTAAAATTACCTACAGAATATCCCCGAAAACTAAATACCTCCTGATTTCCAAAGACACGCTCGATAACCGTTGGCTTTGTATCGTTCTTTATTTCAATAACCTTAATCTTCTCCGTAAAATTTAAGGCGAGGTAAAACTCATTATCGAAACTGACTGGAAAATCATTGAAGCTGATTTTCGCTTCGTTAAGTCCTTTTAGTCCAGAAGCCAAATCAAAACTTGTTTCCGTAATTCCACCTGCAGGAACATTCACCAAAGTAGTTGCTGCCTGAATGCTGTTAATGGTGAGTTTCAGATTAAGTTGGTCAACTATTTTCTTGCCATCGTTTCGCACTTTTACATGAAGTACATTTTTCTCGCCACCCGCAGCGAATGGGTTTTCCAGAAAAGCGGAATCAACGAATACATTCGAAAGTTCCTCAAAACCAATAGGCACCAAATGCAGTCTGAACGAACTATCCTTCAAAACTGAAACTTGTCCTATCGTTGACTTTTGCAAATCAGAAATCCAAAATACTTCAGGTTGTTCGCTACTTTGATTTTGCCTGATGCGATCCTGAATTTCCTGCATCGATCGACTGATGGGTGAAAGTCTGATCTGCGCCAGCAAGTCAAGTATCTCTGCTTTTGTTTTAAAGGTATTTGAAAAAGGAGAAAAATCGTTAGTAAGAAGTTTATAGCGTGTATCAGGCGGGAAGAGTTCAACAATACTTCTTGAAAAATTAATAGCAGCGTCCAAACCACGAATCTTATCCGTCATTTGAGCGGACATGCTTTGCGAATTATCAAGATAAAGAATGATGTTTCGGTTGTTTCCAAATTGTTCCTTGGCAGGAATAATAGGTTGACAGAAGGCCATCACCAAAAAGAATAGGAACAAAAGCCGCGAAGCCAAGATAAGGTAATGCTTTAGTTTTCGCTTGGCCGATGTAGCTTCCTTTACCTGTTTTAAAAATCGTGTATTTGAAAAGTAAACTTTAGTCGTTCTACGGAAATTGAAAAGATGGATAATGATGGGAATTGAAAGAGCCGCAAGCGCCCAAAGAAAAGAAGGATATAGAAACGTCATTGGCTGGCAAAGTTAATCGTTAATGCCAATGGTTAACGGTGAGGTGGGTATAATTTTGATAAGTGGTGAACCCAGATTTATCATTTAATGAGAAAACAAAAAGGCCCGAACTCCAACGAGCTCGGGCCTGGGAAACAAATACAAACAACGGCTAATCTTTTGAGCCAAGCATTTCCATCTCGCTCACATTAATTTCAGTAATGTATTTCTTTTCACCTCCGGCTGTTTCGTAGTTTCGGTGCACGAGTTTACCTGCCACAGCCACTTCGCTTCCTTTCTTTAAATATTGTCCTGCAATATCTGCCAACTTACCCCAGATTACCAGGTTGTGCCATTGCGTGTCCTGCACCTTTTCTCCTTTTTGATTTTTGTACGTATCGCTTGTAGCGATGGAGAAGGATGCCATTTTTTTACCGCTTTCAAAAGTTCTTACTTCAGGGTCTTTACCTAAGCGGCCGATCAGTTGTACATTGTTTCTTAACGATGTCATACATGTAAAATTTAAAGTGTTAAAAATTGATTTTCTTTTTTTGTCTACCGCTTGTTTTGCGATTGATGGAACAAAGGTGTGGTGAGAAAAAAAAGATAGTCGTATGGTAAACGCTTATAATCGATTATATTCGTTTGTAAACGTTTGTAAACGGATAGTAAATACTATAAAATGGCGAAATCAGATGAAAAAACATGTTTAGAGTGTGGTGAGACTATTGTTGGCCGGATCGATAAAAAATTCTGTTCTGACCTTTGCCGCATTGCTTACAACAATAAATTGAATAGCGATGGCACCAACTATGTGCGCAACGTCAATAATATTCTGCGCAAGAACAGGCGTATTTTACTTGAGCTTAATCCGGAAGGAAAAAACAAAGTGAGTCGAGATAAACTAAAGGCAAGGGGTTTTGATTTCCGATATTATACCAGCACGTACACCACCAAAGAAGGTGCTCAATATTTTTATTGCTACGAGCAAGGCTACTTACCTATTGAAAAAGATGCTTGCTTGTTGGTGATCAAGAAAGACTTCTGATAAAATTCTAATCCCAACCCATACTTCGTAAATCAATCATCATGCATCGTATTAACCTTATCTCGGGTCCACGAAACATTTCCACTGCTCTAATGTATTCTTTCGCTCAGCGAAAAGACACGATCGTGTTAGACGAACCATTCTATGCCTTCTACCTGAATAAAAGTGATGCAGAACATCCCGGAAAGGAAGATATACTAAAAGCGCAACCCCAAGACGAAAATGGGGTGCTGAAATCCATCTTTGGTGGATGGGATAAGGATGTATTGTTCATTAAGAATATGGCACATCATATTGAATTGATGGATGAGCATTTTTTAAACGATTTGACCAATATTTTTTTGATCCGCAACCCAACGCAAATTATAGCAAGCTATGCGCAGGTAATTGAAAACCCCATCATGCGCGACATTGGTATCGAATATCAGTATCATCTCTTCAACCGATTAGTCGATCGCGGGCAGCGGCCTATTGTCATTGATTCTGGAATTGTAGTTGACAATGCTGAAGGCATTCTGAAGAAACTCTGCAGCCACGTTGGCATACCGTATACAACTGATATGCTGCATTGGCCCGCTGGCCCCAAGCCATACGATGGCGTTTGGGCCAAGCATTGGTATGCTAACGTACATTCATCGAGTGGTTTCGAGAAACAACCCACGAGCACACGTACATTACCCCGCCATCTTGAACCGCTTAACGACAAAGCATACCACTTCTACGAAAAACTGATGGCATTTTCACTCAAGCCTTGATCTAGCCTGATATTTATCTGTACTTTTGACAAACGATTAAGACCCCATCGTGCTATTTTACTTTCGTGGATACATCAGTTACATACTATGCTCTTCGGGCATAAACTGAACGATAGGCCAGCTCAACCGGGATATTAGTCGACTTGTTACATTTTTTAGTCAAGCACTGAATGCTGCAAAAGTTTAATTCGAAGAATTCTGCAATCAAAATACATGTAGGAGGCAAATTGCTCTCACGAGAGGAGGCAAAGGTTTCTGTGTTCGACAGCGTGGTGCAGGGGGGTGATGCCGTTTGGGAAGGCCTGCGGGTTTATAAAAACGGTATATTCTGCCTGGATAAGCATCTTGATCGCATGGAAGCTTCGGCTCATGCGTTGGCCTTCACCCATGTTCCAACAAAATCAGAAATCAAAAAAGCCATTTTTGAAACCTTAGAGGCCAATGGCATGCGGGACGAGACTCACATTCGGCTAACCCTAACCCGAGGCGAAAAAGTTACTTCGGGTATGGACCCACGGTTGAATAGTTTGGGCTCTTGCCTTATCGTACTGGCAGAGTGGAAGCCTCTTGTGTACGATAACACTTCAGGAATTCGTGTAATTACTTCCTCACAACGTAGAAATAGTCCACAGTTTCTGGATTCAAAAATTCATCACAACAACCTACTCAATAACATACTGGCAAAAATTCAGGCCAACGTGGCAGGCGTTGACGCTGCTGTAATGCTAGATAATAATGGTTTTGTCGCTGAATTAAACGACACGAACCTGTTCATGATTAAGAACGGCAAGGTATTTACTCCCTTTGCAGATGCCTGCCTACACGGCATTACCCGTGGACTGGTAATTGATATATGTGCAGCGTTGAATCTACAGTGCGAGGAGCGGAATTTATCCCTAACCGAGTTTTACAATGCAGATGAGGTATTTGCGTGTGGCACTATGGGTGAATTAACGCCTGTGCTGGAGATCGATGGAAGAAAAATAATAAACCGTGGGAACAAAAATACTACGAAAATGTTACAAGTAGAGTTCAACACGCTTATACCTAAACTATCAGAACCCTTATCTTTTAATTAATATATAATATGAAAAAAGCACCCCTGAAAAAAAAGCCAGCGGCAGTGAAATTTCTAGCCGGAGAAAAATGGAAAGAAATTAAACTCAAAAAAGGAACGTCAACAAAACGCTATGCCGTATCGGATAAAGGCCGGATTGTAAGTTTCAAAGAAAAGCTGGAAGAAGGTTATGTCCTCCGTCCTCGCCTCACACAAGGTTATCCAAGCATTACCATTGGTCGTGAGAGCACACGTCAGAACTATTACATACACCGTTTGGTGGCTGAATACTTCTGCAAGCAAGCTAACCCTAGCCACAACTTTGTGATTCACAATGATCACAAAAAAGAAAACAACAAGGCTACCAACTTAAAATGGGTGAAGCATGACATTCAGATTCAACATGCTCTTAAAGATCCTAATGTTTTAATTCGCATGAATCCGGAAGAAGGCCCGAAGTTGACTTCAGATAAAGTGAAGCAAATTAAAATAGCATTGTTCAAATCGAAGAAGCAACCAACGCTAAAGGCACTTGCGAAGAAGTTCAAAGTTTCTGACATGCAGATTCACCGTATTAAAACAGGAGAGAACTGGAGTCACGTTAAAATTTAATTTCAACTTTATTTACCTCTATTACGAGAGGCTGTTTTCTATCACTAGAAAGCAGCCTCTTCTTTTTTTATTTCCTCAAGAAAGGTTTAACTATTTAAATCAATAGTGGAAGTCAATCCAACCATGAAAGCTGCGACAAGTGTATAAAGTCCGTGACTGATTATTTATAATATGTAACCTCCACCCGAAACCGGGGATCAATAGCGCCTAACCTATCATAGGCAGATTTTGAAATGCGGATAATAACTTTTTCAGTTAACGCTGTATCTGGAAGTTTACCCATCACGCGAACAAATACTTCGCGGTTATTCATTTCGTTCTTCACCTTTAAGATAGTACCTACTGGTGCTGTGCGATGAAGTGCAAGGTATTTTCTATTCCCATCAGTTCCTTCAATCAATTCAGCCACCCCATTCTCTACTAACTCATCCGCATTTTTTAATTGGTCTGAAATTCGAATCGTGGTTATCGCATTTTCTTTTGGCGATTGAGTGGTTTGTGAAGTAGTTACATTCTTTATCGGCTCCGTTTTTACGATCTCAATTTCTTTAGGAGTTGATACTACACTTTGCTCAGGCTGCGAAACAACCAATACCTGACCAATGCTCAAGTCATTTCCTCCCAGATTATTCCACTGCTTTAATTGTTGGATTGTAATTCCATACTTCTGAGTAATCGAAAACAAGGTCTCTTTTGCCAATACTGTGTGAGCTCCCTTCTGATTTGATGGCGGAGTAGTCGTTGAGGTTTGTACAGTCGAACTCGTTACTGTATTTCGCTTTTTGATTGTCAGTTCCTGTCCAATAGATAATTCGTTACTTGAAAGATTATTCCATTGTCTCAACTCATCAACTGAAATATTGTATGCTTTCGCGATGGAGAACATGGTCTCTTTTGCTGTTACCTCGTGAATAAATCCGCCACCGATTACGGGTTGTGATTTAGGTCGAGGTGTATACGGTACTTTTAATATTTGTCCGATTTCCAATCCTCCATCAGCTGTGGGATTGTATTGTAAAATAATATCAACAGTTGTTCCGTATCGTTTCGAAATACCGTAAAGCGTCTCCTTCTCCCCCACTTTATGGAGCACAAATACTTTTCCGTTGATGGTTTCGATTCCCGTGGAATCGAATGGTGTTTGCGGATGAAAAAATGCAGCACCCGCTAAAATCAGTTCATGAATCATACAATCTTATAACTTACCAACTCTACTTTATTCCTCACGAAAAATACGCATCCGGAAAGGATGAAAAAAGTATCCCACCCGATTCCTTTCAGGTGATCACTCATTTTCTCGTGCAATACGATATTTCCCATAGCCGAAAGTACTATCAAATCATTGGCCAAACCTTCACCTTGAGTATAAAACGAAATGAAGATCAAACCATCGTGCTCCAGGTACTCTAACGAAGCGATTGCCTGCAAATTTAGTTTCTTCTCTAAAAATATTTTTACGGTTTTAAAATACTCACTTCCCTCATGATAAAGTTGTGGCCGAAGCGCGCTAAAACTATGGCTCGGTTCAATATTCGCCTCTTTTACTTCTTTCCCGGTTTGTATATCCAGAATTACTTCACGCGAACCGTAAGTAGACGTCATTCCAAAAACAAAACCCTGCGATACCGCTGTCAATGAAAAATCATTGTTCCACCAGTTTAAGTTAAATGCCCTCAGGTCGTATACCAAAATACCTTTCTTATCGGGATTATTTGTTTCGGTGTACATGGTGAGCAGAATGCGATTAAAAGAAATTGCATTTAAGTTTACCCACCAAGGTTCTTCTGAAACCTTATTTTGCCAAAGCCAAGCGCTATCCTTCACGAGCAATGCCGAAAATGAAACTTGCTTCTGCTGGCCATCGCGAATTTCAAATACCATCACATTACCATCTTCCGAAACAACGCTATTCCAAACGATGCCGTTAAAAACATGGGAAAAGTTAAATTCAAGCTTTCGTTCCAAGGCGGTTTTAATCTTACTTTTATGCAATGTAAAGCAGTATTCAGTTTTCCTGCTACTCTCGCTACTTTAATAATTAAGGATATGAAAAAATCGTTGCTCTTCATTATTTTTTTTGGTCTGCTCAATTTCACTTTTGCTCAGACAAAAGTGATGGTGATGGACGTCAAAAATGAAATCGATCCGCGCATGACGCGCTATGTTGAGTTAGCACTTGAACATGCCGAAGAAACAAAGGCTGATATTGTGATTATCGAAATGGATACCTATGGTGGTGTATTGACTGATGCAAAAGATATTGTTGATAAATTAATGGCATTTAAAAAGCCACTCTGGGTTTTTATAAACTCTGATGCGGCTTCAGCAGGTGCTTTGATTTCAATTGCCTGTGATAGCATTTATATGTCGCCAGCTGCAAGTATCGGTGCAGCAACTGTGGTGGATGGAAGTGGTGGTAAAGCCCCCGATAAATATCAATCGTACATGCGCTCAATAATGCGTGCCACGGCAGAAGAAAATAAGCGCAATCCGAAAATTGCAGAAGGCATGGTAGATGAAAATGTGACGTTGGACAGTCTCAAGGAAATCGGACAAGTTATTACCTTCTCCACTTCTGAAGCCATTGCAAATGGTTACTGTGAAGGTAAGGTGTCTTCCATTGAAGAAATTCTAAAGAAGAACAAAGTTGCCAGCTATGAAATGGATCACTTCGAATTAAGTTCAACTGATACTATTGTTGCGTTCTTTCTCAATCCATTTATCAGCGGAATCTTAATTCTTGTTATCATTGGCGGAATTTATTTTGAGATGCAGGCGCCTGGTGTCGGCTTTCCCGGTTTAGCAGCATTAGTTGCTATTGTACTTTATTTAGTTCCATACTATCTGAATGGACTTGCGGCAAACTGGGAGATTATTGCATTCTTCATCGGTATTTTACTCATAGCGCTGGAAATCTTTGTCATTCCGGGGTTTGGCATTGCTGGTGTATCCGGTATTGCCATTACCGTTATGGCCCTGGTACTCATTATGATTAACAACGATGCCTTTGATTTTGAATTTGTGCGCATGAACGATATTCTTATTTCTCTTGCTGCCGCTATGGGTGGATTGCTGGGAGGAATGATTTTACTATTTGCCGGCAGTGCTAAATTAGCCGACACAAAATATTACAAACACATTGCGCTTACCACAACACAGGAAAGTATTGAAGGATACAATGCCAATTTTGTTCGCGAATCTATGAAAGGAAAACGCGGTGTTGCCCACACTGTATTACGTCCAAGCGGAAAAGTAATGATTGATGAAAATTTATACGATGCCTTTACCCTTGGTGACTATGTGGAGAAAGGAGCAATTATTGAAGTGGTGGATAATGAAACCACATCCCTTAAGGTAAAAGCAATGAAATAGTTAGACCCATTCTATTTAAACCTTCTACTTCCTACTTGTAGAATTAAATTGACTAATCCAATAGTATTGCCTCCCGATGATTTACTATCAAAAAAACGTGGCCATTCTTCTGCTAATACTATATTCAACAATTGAACAATCTTAGAATACCACACCTTACGGTATTTATTTTTTTTAAAATGCTTTTAAGAAGCTCTGTCTATTATCTAACAAATCAATTTGATTAAATAGTATTACAAAGCTGCTGAACGTTAGCACTGGAATAAAATTTCATTCAATATCAAATTAATTTCTCTTTGAATGTTTTGTCACGCACATTAAAGTTGTGTTTACTAATTTTTAAAAAAGTTTTTAACTCTTCCAACCATTCAACACCATCGTGAGTCTAAGGAGCAAATATGTTTAACCAAAAAAAACTCTTTATGAAAATGTTCAGAGCACAAAGCACCGTTTTATCATTTATGTTGTTTGCCTTTTCTCTATTAGCACTTAATGCATGCAGTGATGATGACCCAACACCAGTGGCACCTGCTGCACCAACACTCAATGCTGCTACCGAAGTTACTGCTACAGGTTTTAAGGCTTCATGGACTGCTGTCCCAAATGCAGAGAAATACTTGTTAGACGTGTCACTCCTGGCTGATTTCAGTACAACGGTAACAGGATACGCCAAGAAAGAAGTTACGGGAACTTCACAAGCTGTAACGGGTTTAACAACAGCAACAAAGTACTATTTCCGTCTTTACGCGAAGAAAGGATCGCTCACCTCGGCAGCTTCTGCATCAAAAGACGTGACCTTACCTTAAATCAGATTTTCTCTTAAAATTCATTGAGGTAATGCTGTTGCCTGTCTCTGCACGGGCAACAGCTATTTTATTTTATCCTTTTACTCTTATAGGTATTTCTGCATCACATCATCAATCCTGTTGAGCAATCACAGAATTGAATTTTGTTTTAGTCGAAAAATGTCTTTTTCTTTATGCTTTATACCCTATGCATATGAAAATTCTCATCCCCTTATTCGTTATTCTATTTCTGACTTTTCAATGCTACGGACAAGTCGATCCTCAAAAATTAAAGTATTTACAAAAAACAGAGAAGTACAGGAGGATGAAGAACACAGGACGTGCAATAACCGTTATTGGAGGAGTTCTTTTAGTTACCGGAATTGTTACCATAACGAATTCACTTAAAGCATATAATAGTGGAAGTCCAACCTATTCAGCAGAGGATACACGAAAGGGCATGCTGGAATATATCGGTGGGCTTGCTGGTCTCGGTGCTGGAATTCCAATCTGGGCTGTGGGCGGTCGCAATCAAAAAAAATACGAAGAAAAATTACAGGACCTTTCGGTTCGGTTTAATGCAAGTCCTCAAAACAAAGGCTTTACAATCATTTATCGTTTTTGATTTAACTACAATCCGTTTTGATCTGCCTTAATTCAAATTAACAATTTGGTTTTGTAGCAACGCGTTATCACCACTCCAACGGAAAATTTGATTCCGCATATCCTATCGCAAAGTCAGCTCCTGTACCTGAAGCGACTACTCCCATGTACCACATGCGCACTTTATTATTTTCGATGATCACAGTCGGTGCAATAACACCAGATGTTTCCCAATCATATTCCTTTTTGACAATCGGCTCTGGATGCACTTCATACGGACCAAGAATCGTATTGCTTCGTGCAATGCCAATTGATTCATCACCCGTGATAAATAAATAAAAAATGCCGTCAGGACCTTTTACAATTGCGGGCTCTTTCACTACGTCAGCCCAATCCAGGTCAATGTCTTCTCCACTTAAAATCGGTTGTTCTTGTTTTGTCCAATTAACTCCATCGACTGATGTGGCACATAAAATGCCGATAAAGGCAGGAGTACAATTCTCAATACAATAGCCAACATAAAACATATAGTAGGTATTGCCTTCCTTGATTACGGCAGGTGAAAACAAGGCATTAAAATCTTTTGTATTGGTTTGACCAAGGGAAAGTATAGGATCTAAAGATGACCGTTCAAAAATTTTATTATTTGAAGATTTGGCCAACCCAAGTTGACCAGTAGCAACAATAGTTCCACTAACTTCTGCCTCTTCTTTATAGCCGCAGTAATACATCCATGTTTCTGTACCTTCTTTAATTAAAGATACTGCTTCCAGATAATTGTCCCATTCGCCATCTCGAATATCCAAGGCTACACTTTCCTCTACTAAAATATTGTTTGATGGAATCCAGTGGATACCATCAACGGATTTAGCACCTGCAATAAGAAGTTTCTCTGTTGGGTTTATCAGCAAACTGGTATAATACATTCGGAGAGTATCACCATCCCGAATTACACTAGGATCAGCCGCTACAAATTTACCCTCCCAAACGGGCAAAGGCTGTTTAACGAAATGTATTTTAGAAGACGAAGGATTGGTGTCGTTGCAAGCAATCAGGAAAAGTAAAAGCATGATCAAGCCAACTTGTTTATTCATGCTTACTTTTTTAAGTAGTAACTTCTCAAAGTTTGACATGAAAGTCTTACTTCTTTAACACCGTAAACTCAACTCGTCTGTTGTTGGCACGACCGACATCCGTATCGTTTGTGTCGATCGGTTTTGTTTCCCCATAACCATGCGCTGTGAGACGAAAACTTTCAATGCCTTGACTCACGATGTAATCCACTACAGATTGAGAGCGTCCTTGTGAAAGATTTAGATTGTAATCATCCGAACCTTTACTATCGGTGTGCCCGGAGATTTCGATCTCAACAGATGCATTTTGCTTTAGAAACTCAACTACCTTATTTAACTCCACAAATGACTCCTTCTTCAAAGTAGTCTTGTCAAAATCAAAATAAATATTCTTTAATCGTACGGTAACGCCCACTTCAATTGGAATTAGATAAATATCCCGTGAGAACGGAGAAAGCTGATCGTCATCTACAGAAATACTATCCGTTGCATTTAAATATCCTGAAGCAGAGGCGGCAATCATGTAATATCCAAGCTTCGGAATTTCTTTTTCATAATGCCCGCTAACAGCATCTACCTTTAAGCTTATCTTCTTATCGCCACGCACAGTAACATCCAATTTTGCGTTGATAAGTTGTTCGGTTTTCTTATCGTAAACATTTCCTGTAAGCAAAAGTTTTTTAGCAACGGGCTTCAATAGAAAATCAACATACACTGTAGTATCACTGTTCACAACAGGAATTGTAAAGGTTTGCTGTTTCGGAAGGTAACCCAGTGCTGTTACATTTGCTGTGAATGAATTTATTTCAGGAAGACGGGATTCAAATTTACCAGCGGGTACAGTCTTCAACTTTACCGGCTCTTTATCTTTCCATTTTAATTCTACATCTGCCTGCAGGGGTTGATTATTTTTCTCGTCCAATACAGTTCCTATTAAATTGATCTTAAACGTTTTGGGGACAAGAGCGTAAAGATCAAGTTGGGCACCATCCAATGCTTTGTTCGCGCGACTGGTAAACACATTCCCTGCATTATCGACTGTGAAATAATAATCAAGCGCACTGGTATTAATGGGCTTGCCCATATTGATGGGTTCAGACCAGTTCATCCAACTATCATCCACACGAGTGGTTTTATAAATGTCTACACCGCCTTGTCTTCCGGGTGATTGCCTTGCACTGGCAAAGTATAAAGTCTTTTGATCAGGACCGATGAAAGGACCAACATCATCCACATTGGTGCTGAGCTTTAATTTTTCCGGGCGTGTCCATGAACCATCAGGTTGTGCATGGCTCGCATACAAATCACTATTTGCATTATTCTCTATCTCGCTAAAGTAAATGATCATGTGTTTCCCATCAGCCGACATCGATGCACCATAGAAGCGACCTTTATTCATCTTATCAAAATCCTTTACCGACAATTCGCGAAGCGAGTTTCCAGTTACGATTGAAAATCCTTTTTCACCTTTCGAGCGACCACCTTTTATAAAAAGGCTTCCATCCGGAAAGACAGTAAATACCTGGTTGGATCGATGTGGATTGAAAGGAGACGTTAAATGCTGTGCCTGGCCCCACGCTCCGTTAGCATCTTTTTTTGAAACCCAGATATCCTGTGTATCATCCTTCCCTAATGTATTATCAGGATGGTTCTGGACGAAGAAATACAAGGTATTTCCGTCAGGAGAAATAACAGGCGCAGCTTCGTGATGAAATGTGTTTACCGTTTTGTCCATCTTCACCAACTCATAGCGGGTGGCTGATTGTTGGGCAACGAGTTGAAGGGAAGCAGTAAAAAATAGCAAGATGTAAAGTGAACGCATACGCATAAAGGGGTTTACCGATAGTAAAGTTAAAACATTCGTCAATAAATCGATATACAAAAAAACCGGCTGATGGGCCGGTTTAACGAATTATGGTGTACAAAAATTGGTCTGAACGTATAGGCGCCCTATAAAATGCTCATTTTACCAAGCAATATTATGGCAATAACGAGTGTGAAAGCAATACCATTCAAAATCAACATGCGCTTATGTTTCGCGGCATCAAGCGAAAGTTTTTTTGATGAAATCCTTGCAACCGTAATCAAAACAATCACGATGATCATTCCGGTTACGTGCTCTACCGCCCAATAGCGAAGGGATGAGTCCTTCATCGTTTCACCAGTAAAATGTACTCGCTTTGTACCATCTAAATAACTCACGATGTACAATATGATTCCCGCAACAGCTTGAAGATGAGTGAAAATCAAAAGATAAAGACTGAATTTATTATCGAGTTTTCCGTACGGCTTTTTCTTTACGAGTCCCGTAACTGCCATAACGATCACTACAATAAGCATGATCAAAATGAAGTATCGCAGCAAGATATGGGTGTGAAGTAATCCTTGATACATAGTATTTAAATTTAGGACCCGAAAGTAGTACTTTTCGGTTTAACTTCGAAACATCCAGCCTTTCAATTGCTATACACGATCTCTCATTATTATTCTTTGTCTATGTCACCGTTTATTTTTGTTGGGTTAGAAAATGAAGAGGCTCATCGTTGAATAAACATCATGAATAGTTTATGTCTCTACCATCTTATACAAATACCATAGGGGCCTATTCGTTACACCAAATAAAAAACACCAGTAAGGAAAATCCACATCATTTTTTCTTACTGGTGTTTTTAGAAACTAGTGCAGGTCTTTCCTTTAACTCTTCACACTACATATTTCTCCGATATTGTCCTCCTACTTCGAACAAGGATTTAGTAATCTGTCCGAGTGAGCAAACTTTTGTTGCTTCCATTAGTTCTTCAAAAATATTTTTATTCAAGATTGCCGCTTGCTGAACGTTGTCAAGCAATACATTTGATTTATCACCCTTGAACGCATGAAGTTTGCGCAGCATGTTGATCTGATATTCTTTTTCTTCCGTAGTGGCACGAATGACTTCTTGCGGAATAATCGTTGGCGATCCTTTTGAACTTAAGAATGTATTCACACCTATGATTGGAAATTCACCAGTATGTTTTAACATTTCGTAATACAAACTCTCTTCCTGTATTTTACCACGCTGATACATTGTCTCCATCGCGCCAAGCACTCCACCGCGTTCCGTAATACGATCAAATTCAGTTAACACAGCTTCTTCAACTAAATCGGTTAACTCTTCGATGATAAATGATCCTTGCAATGGGTTTTCATTTTTTGATAATCCTAACTCTTTATTAATAATGAGTTGAATCGCCATTGCCCTGCGAACAGATTCTTCTGTTGGTGTTGTAATCGCCTCGTCATATGCATTGGTATGAAGTGAATTACAGTTATCATAAATCGCATACAATGCTTGCAGTGTTGTACGAATATCATTGAAATCAATTTCCTGTGCATGAAGAGAACGGCCAGAAGTTTGAATATGGTATTTCAACATCTGTGAACGAGAATTGGCATTGTACTTATTCTTCATTGCCTTTGCCCAGATTCTTCTTGCCACTCTACCAATCACAGCGTACTCAGGATCGATACCATTCGAAAAGAAGAATGAAAGATTCGGTGCAAACTCATTGATGTCCATTCCTCGGCTTAAATAATACTCCACATAAGTGAAACCATTTGCTAAGGTAAAGGCAAGTTGTGTGATGGGATTTGCGCCAGCTTCTGCAATGTGATAACCTGAAATAGAAACCGAATAAAAATTACGAACATTCTGATCGATAAAGTATTGCTGTACATCACCCATCAAACGCAAAGCAAATTCCGTTGAGAAAATACAGGTATTCTGTGCCTGATCTTCTTTTAGAATATCCGCCTGAACTGTACCGCGCACTTGCGTTAATGTCTCTGACTTTATTTTTTGGTAGACATCTTTCGGCAGAACCTGATCTCCTGTTACGCCAAGCAACATCAAACCTAATCCATCATTACCTTTTGGAAGAGCACCTTGATAAGAGGGGATTTCCGAAGAGGATTGGGCAGAATACAACGCCTTGATTTTATTTCTTACCTCCTCTTCAAGTCCATTCTTCTTGATATAGATTTCACATTGCTGATCAATGGCCGCATTCATAAAATAACCAAGCAGCATTGGAGCTGGGCCATTGATCGTCATCGACACTGAAGTTTTTGGATCAGCCAGATCAAATCCACTGTATAATTTCTTGGCATCATCAAGACAACAGATGCTTACTCCTGAATTGCCAATCTTCCCATAAATATCCGGACGGTAATCAGGATCGTTACCATAAAGAGTTACCGAATCAAATGCAGTCGATAACCGTTTTGCCGGCATTCCCTGACTTACATAGTGAAATCTTCTATTGGTTCTTTCAGGTCCACCTTCACCCGCAAACATTCGTGCTGGATCTTCACCTTCTCTTTTAAATGGATAAATACCTGCAGTGTATGGAAATTCTCCTGGAACATTTTCTTGTAAACTCCATCGTAACAAGTCGCCCCAACTTCTATAATTGGGCAGAGCTACCTTTGGAACTTGTGTATGGGATAGTGATTCCGTGTGAGTCTGAATTGCAATTTCCTTATCACGCACTTTAAATTTAAAGAGTGTCTCCTTGTATTGCTTTGCTTTTGAAGGCCACTCTTCAATAAGTTTTAAATTTTTAGGATCGAGGTTGAGTTTGTGTTTGGTGGCCTCATCCTCCAGCTCCTTCTCCAGAGGAGAAGGAGAGGCCTGAAGTAATTTAGTTACTTTGTCTAGGGCATAAAGACTCTCCGCAATCTCTGCTTGTTGATTTACCCATTCATCATACTTTCTATTACCTTCTGATATTTCGCTTAAATATCGCGTGCGATGTGGTGGTATCACAAAAATCTTCTCCGACATTTCACGAGTGATCTTGAAAGTAGAGCTAAGCTTTGCATCGGTCTTCTCTACAATTTTATCAATGATGTGTTTGTAGAGTTGATTGGTTCCCGGATCATTAAACTGAGATGCAATTGTTCCAAAGACCGGCATGTCGTCAGCTTTTTTATCCCATAGCTGATGATTGCGTTGATACTGTTTCTTTACATCGCGCAAAGCATCAAGTGCACCGCGTTTATCAAATTTGTTTAGCGCAATCACATCTGCGAAATCGAGCATATCGATTTTTTCAAGTTGAGTTGCTGCGCCATACTCTGGTGTCATCACATAAAGTGAGACATCGCTGTGATCCAAAATTTCAGTATCACTTTGTCCGATACCCGAAGTTTCTAAAATAATCAAATCATATCCTGCAGCTTTCAATACTTGAATCGCTTCCTTAACATAAGCAGACAAAGCAAGATTACTTTGACGCGTTGCCAGTGAACGCATGAATACATGCTCATTGTTAATCGCATTCATCCGAATACGATCGCCTAATAACGCGCCACCTGTTTTGCGTTTTGATGGATCAACTGAAACTAATCCAATTGTTTTTCCGGTTTCTTTAAAATCAATTAAGAATCTTCTTACAATCTCATCCACCATCGAAGATTTTCCTGACCCACCGGTTCCGGTAATTCCCAACACGGGTGCTTTTGACAATGCAGCTTTCTTATTTATTTCCTCAAATGCTTTTTTATGATCATCAAAATAATTTTCTGCTGCAGAAATATATTGCGCAATGAGAACGTGATTGCTGGTAGTTAACTCACCATCATCGATAGTCTTTCCGGTAGGATAATCGCTCCGTTCCACTAAATCATTAATCATTCCCTGAAGACCCATCGCACGACCATCATCAGGCGAATAAATTTTAGTGATGCCATATTCCATCAACTCTTTTATTTCCTCTGGCAAAATCACACCACCGCCACCAGCAAAAATTTTAATGTGACTTGCACCTTTTTCCTGAAGCAAGTCATACATGTATTTGAAATATTCAGTATGTCCACCTTGATAGCTTGTCATGGCAATCGCTTGCACATCTTCCTGAATCGCAGTATTCACTACTTCATCCACGCTGCGGTCATGCCCCAAATGAATAACCTCAACTCCAGTCGACTGAATAATCCTGCGCATAATATTGATGGCGGCATCATGCCCATCAAACAAGCTTGCGGCTGTTACAATCCTTACTTTATTCTTCGGTTTATAAGGCTCTGGTGCCTGATGTCCGGCTAAGGGTTGTGGCTTTTTCTCAATTTTCTCGCTACTGGTTGTTTCCGTGCTCATGGTTTACTGTTCGAATTTACCTCTATATATAATAGAGCAGTTGCAAAAATACTGAGAATCGATCGATTTAGCGAACGAGAGTTAGGTTCTTCTCTTTAATGGCTTGATCGGTATGGATTGGTTTATATATATTCACCTAAAATCGCGTGAAGGTTGAATAGGGTCCTATTTCTTAAAAAAATTATTTTGCTTCTCGCGATGGCTTCGGGTATTACTGCGTTTGGCCAGCCCACCATGGATACCCTGAAGCGAAATGGGGTCCTTATCCTTCTCCGACAAGACCATTACACACAAGCTTTTGCAGTTCTGAAAGATATTCAGGAACAGTATCATTACGCTGAGCCCGGTCGCGATTACGCCCAACTTCTTCTTGACATAGCTTCCATCTTCGATGAAAAAGGAAATTACCAATCGAGTTTAGAATACAGTTTTGCTGCGCTCAACCTATCTTCCGATCGTGCAGGATTTGAACTGGAAAAATCGAAGGCTCTTCTTGAAATTGCCAGCACATACTATTTTTTAGCGCAACCTGAAATTGGATTGGAATATGTTCATAAAGGGCTTGTCCTCGCGCGGCAACTCTCCGACAAAGGGCTGATCGCACAAGGCCTTAATTCGATGGGTACATTAAATGAAAAGTTGGGAAATAATGCAAAGGCATTGAGTTGTTATGACAGCGCCATGGTGTTGCGAAAACAGATAAAGGATTACAGAGGCATTTCAGCAACACTATCCAATATTGGATTAGTGTATGAAGCACAAGGTCAATTTGAAAAAGCTTTATCGTATCAGCTTAAAAGTTTGGCGGTGGATGATTCTATTAAAAATGCCTATGGTGTTTCATGGTCTTATCAAATGCTTGGCTCGCTCTCGCTAAAGATGAATAACAATAAAGCAGCAGAGCAATATTTGTTCAAGGCTGATTCAATTGCATCCATTTTAAATTCGAATGGCGTTTTAATTGAAGTATATCGAAATAAAAAAGAGCTGCTGCAGAAACAAGGTAACTATAAAGAAGCTTTGCGTTATGCTGATCTTTTTGAGAAACTAAAAGACTCTGTGTACAGTCGTGAATTGATGGGAAATGTTTCTGCCTTGCAAAGCACCTTTGAACTCAATCGAAAAAATCTTGAATTAAGAGAACAAGAAAATACAGTAGAACAATTACGCAATTACATTATTGCTGCCACGGTCGTACTACTACTGGTGGGCATCCTTGCTTTTTTTTATTATCGGTCGTTCACCAAAGTGCGAAAGTTAAACTTTGAAATTGCCGAGCAGAATGAAGAGATCAGAATGCAAAGTGAAGAACTTAGCGAAGCGAATTCAATTCTGGTAGAGCTGAACGTTGCTGTTGAAGAACAGAAGGAAGAGATACAAGCTCAATCCGAAGAACTGATCGAAAGCAACCAAACCATTTACCAGATCAACCAAAATCTGGAAGTGAGTATTAAAGCAAGGACAGAAGAATTAGTTCAGGCTTATAAAGAACTCGATACATTTTTCTACCGTGCTTCTCACGATTTTCGCAGGCCATTAACAACCTTCATGGGATTGGCCGAGGTAGCAAAGATTACCGTGAAAGATGAATACATATTGAGTCTCTTCGATAAAGTTCGGCAAACCGCCAACAATCTGGATAAGATGTTGATGAAGTTGCAATCGATTAGTGACGTTGGCTTACAGCATCTGGGCGTAAAGGATGTTTTCATAAAAGATGTTTTCGATTCAGTTTTCACAACGTATTATGAAAATATACGAGACGAGGAAATGAAGTTGAATGCAGAGGTATTGACCACTTCCTCGTTTCACTCCTATCCTACCTTATTGAAAGTCGTTCTGGAAAATCTTGTTGAAAACTCTATTCACTTTAAACGACCGGGAAGCAATGGATTTGTGAATCTAAAAGCATATGAACTTCACAATGAAATTGTTCTGGAAGTAAGCGACAATGGGCAAGGGATTGAAGCACAATATCACGATCGCATTTTCGATATGTATTTCCGTGGCAGCGAGCGTTCAAAGGGAAATGGTCTTGGGTTATATATCGTGAAAAAAGCAGTTGAGAAATTGCATGGCCGAATTACTTTTCAAAGTACGTATGATGTTGGTTCTGTTTTTTCCGTCTTTCTTCCTAAAGAAATATCCTAAGTTCAAGGTTTAAAGTTCAAGGTTAGTTAACAACATTATGCATGGAAGATGAACCAACAACGCTATCTTGCATCCCGTTATGATTAAGAAAATAGTACGATTCATTTTTATCATTCTCATTTCCCTTATCGGAGCAATTCTCTTGTTTTGCCTGATCTCCATAGTACCTCTTGATCGAACTTCCTACAAAGAAAAATCTTTCTATGGTGAGATGATGAGTCGTCTTGATAGTCTAATTAAAAAAACGGTCACACTTCCGAAAGCTCACTTCAATATTGGCTTTGCAAAAGAAAGCATTACACCAAGTCAGCGAGTAGCTACAGCAGGATATGGAAACCGAAGAGGTAAATTAATAGAAGGGATTCATGATTCTGTTTTTGTTCGTGCCATAGTGGTTCAAACAAAAACATCGAGGGTTGCGATTGTGAGTGCCGATTTACAGATTGTTCCTCCAACGGTTGTTGAAGTTCTGAAAAAACGATTGCCTGAAATTGGCTTCACAATAGACAATACCTATCTCGGTGCTACTCATACTCATAATAGTGTTGGACACTGGGCAAAAGGAGCGGTTACATTAATGTATGGCGAGTACAAAGATTCTATTGTAAATTTTATTGCAGATCAAATTATAACGTCCATTAAGCGAGCTTCTGAAAATACACTGCCCGCTACATTAAAAGCAGGACATATACCCATCAGCAATGTTGTCACCAATCGCATCAACAATACCAACCCGGTTGATTCATTGCTCCGTGTAATCGAAATTCAACGGAGCGACAGTAGTAAATTAATTTTGATGAGTCACACTGCGCATGCCACTTGCTTACACTCCAGAGACCTGCAACTATCGCGCGATTATCCCGGCAAGTTGGTTGACACAATGGAACAACAAGGATATGCATTCGCGATGTTCATGGCAGGAGCTGTTGGTAGTCACGGATGTAAGGCTCCGGAATTCGGGTGGAACTGCATCGACTACATCGCAAATGAAATGGCAACACAGTTCATGGCGAATCGAAATCGCCTACATACTATAACTGACTCAACATTAGTGATGGAACGCGTTCTGCTTACGTTACCAAAATCAGAAGCAAAAATTTCGAAGAACTGGGGAATCAGGCCGTGGTTGTTTCGCTCTGCGCTTGGCGAGTTTCCCGTTTATCTTAATGCATTGCGTTTAGGCGATGTTGTAATGTTGGGAACACCCTGCGATTTTTCTGGCGAGTTCGATAGTCAACTCGATTTAACTGCGGAACAACACCATCTTCAAACCATGGTAACGAGTTTCAATGGTGGGTACATTGGCTATGTAACGCCTATTCAATATTATGATGTCAATCATTACGAAACACGTTTGATGAATTGGTATGGGCCAGGCACAGGTGAATATATGGTAGAATCTTTAGAAAAGATTCTTATTTCGGTGAGTGATCCATCTATTAAATAAAGAACGACTCGACTACAAGAGGAATAAACATTAAGCATCCATGATTAGAATTACCATAACACTTTTATTTGTTTCTATCATTTCGTTTGGCCAAAATAATACAAAGCAAGAGTCAAGCGACAAAACAAAAAGCACAGATAAAGACTGGAAGACCTTAAATACAGAAACATATTCGATTCAATATCCACTGGATTGGGAGTTAAATCAAAACGGTCTAATGGGTACGAGTTTTATTTTATTTTCAGCACTAGAGCCGGAAGGAGATCAATTTAGGGAGAACATTAACCTTTTGATTCAAGACTTATCAACTTATAATATCGATTTGAATCAATACACAGAAATTTCAGAGGGACAGATTAAAACTATGATAACAAATTCAGTTTTAATAGAAAGTAAACGCATTAAAGTTGGTTCTGAAGAATATCACCAATTGATTTATACCGGAGATCAAGGAATATTTCGCTTACAATTTGAACAATATTATTGGGTACGGGATAAAAAAGCTTTTGTGCTCACATTTACTTGCGAGCAAGATAAATTTTCAAAGTATAAGGAATTAGGGGAAGCTATATTAAACTCTTTTACTTTTAAATAAGTATCCTCACCTTTTGAATTTTTGAAAAAGATAAGCCCACTAAAGTTTAGCGGGCTTATCTTTTTTAATGCAATGGAATATCATCTTCCTTCTCTCCCACTACCTCGACACGAGGTGGTAAAAGTTTGTACATCACAGGTGTTACCAATCGCGATAACAATGTAGAACTAATCAGTCCACCAATGATTACCCACGCGAGTGGTGAATACAGTGGATTGTTTTCGATTGCCAATGGTATCAATCCACCTATTGCAGTAAGCGAAGTCAGTACAATTGGTACAAAACGAATTTCTCCAGCTTGCTCTATCGCTTGCAGCAATGGTATTCCTCGTTCTCGCAATTGATTTGTAAAATCAACTAATAAAATTGAGTTCTTTACTTCAATACCTACGAGTGCAATCAAACCTATTACGGCTACAAATGATAATGGATTACCGGTGATGAATAACATACTAACTGCCCCAATCACACCCAATGGAATAACCGAAAGAACGATTAAAGTGCTTTTAAAATTTCCAAACTCCAACACCAGCACGGCAATGAAACCAAAAATGGTAATCATGATGATGGTACTTAATCCCCCAAATGATTCTTGCTTGTTTTCCAGTTCTCCCGCTGCTACATACGAATATCCTTTCGGGAATTTAAATGCATCAAGTTTCTTAATCACTTCGTTGTTGATGTCCTCGTATAAATATCCGCTCTTCACAAATGCCGTCACCGTTGAAAAGCGGGCTTTATCATAGTGGCGAATAAGATTCGGTGTGGTCTCAAATTCAACTTCCGCCAATTGACGCAAGGGTATCGCCTGACCTGTTACCGAATTTACATAGATGTTGTTAAAAACATCATAGGTGGCATACTTACCTCTTGGCAGTGTTACATTGATGTTGATTTCATCTTTACCCTGACCCGGAGAGAATTGCGCTACATTCAGACCCGCAACTCCTAAACGAATGGTGCGATCAATATCTGCAATCGACACTCCAAGTAAACCTGCTTTCTCTTTATTAATCTTTACATGAAGATCAGTTTTCTGACTGGCCAATGGATTATTAACATAAATGGTTCCTTCTGTTTTTGTAACCAACTGTTCAACCTGCATCGACACTTTTCTCAATGTATCTAAGTTCTCACCGAAAATACGAATGGCAACAGGAGCTTCTAGTGGTGGACCTTGTTCAAAATCTTTTACTTCGATTTTGGCATTCGGATAAGAAAAGAATTTATCGCGAAGCTTGTCAATCAATTTTGTCTTCTCTTCAGGACTTTGATCATTAAGCTGAACAAAGAATTGCGCAAAGTTACTTGACTCATTTCTTTGAATAACATTGTAGTAAATGCGGGGATTACCTTTACCAACATTGGTTGACAGGTATTTTATTTCTTTCTCCTTTTTCAATTCCTGCTCAACATAACGCGATACCTTATCGGTCTCATAAATACTGGTACCGTTTGGCATTTCAATATTGATCAGGAATTGAGGCTTCTCCGATTTTGGAAACAAACTAAAACCCACAACCGGAAACAACATTAAACTTCCAATGAACAAAAGTCCGGTGATGGAAAGCGTGATCACTGGCCGTTGTAATGCTACGTGCAAAAGTTTACTATAAGTACCGCTGATACCTTTCTTCAAAGCACGCATAAAAATATTTCCTTCCGGAGAGGTATGTTGCTTTAAAATACGGCTCGCTAAAAAAGGAACAATCGTAAGCGATACAAAAAGCGAAGCTAGAACGGTAAAGATTACCGCCATTGGAAGACTACGGATAAAATCTCCGGCCGATTCTGGCAAAAATACTAATGGCAGAAAAGCGAGGATCAATGTAACTGTACATCCTACGACCGCCAAACCAATTTGGCCCGTTGCCTGAATAGCGGCATCTTTCTTTGATCTACCTGCTCGAAGGTAACGCTCAATGTTTTCGATTACCACAATTGAATCGTCAACCAATATTCCCAGCGCCACAATTAATCCAACAATACTCAATTGGTTGATTGTAAATCCGGTGATGTCCAATAGAAACAATCCTGTGAAAATTGATAATGGAATGGAAATCATTACCACAATTGCTGCGCGTGATCCAAGTGGAAGAAGTGTAATTGATACCAAAAGAATCGCGATAAGAAAATCTTTCGAAAAACGACTCAATCGTGTTGCTACGCTCGCTGACTGGTCAAAGTTTTTAACCAATTTAATATGAGATGGCAACTCGCTCATAAATTTTTCTATGACAGGATTGGCCTTATCGGCTACATTAAAAATATTTTGTCCGTCTTTTTGACTAGCCGTTAACAATACCGAACGAAAACCATTTAATCTTGAGAGATGAGATTCATCCTGGTAATTCATTTCTACCTCCGCGATATCCTTCAGGTAAACGATTTTTCCATTAGCTGAATAGACGATTGTATTCTTGATCTCTGCCAAGTCCTTATAGTCACCACTGGTTTTAATATTGAACCTACGTGTATTCATTTGAATACTTCCACCCGGTATGTTTACATTTTCACTTTGCAAAGCACCCAAAACATAATTTACAGGTATGTGCTGTTGTGCCATCTTCTCAATGTTCAGCGACACACGAACCTGTTGATCTGGATAACCGAAGGTTTGAATTTTCTTCAAGCCCTTTACTTTTTCCAATTCATCTTCCAATTTTTCTACATACTCTTCCAGTTGAGCATATGAAGCAGTTTCAGAAATAAGTGCGAGTTGAAAAATATTTACATCGGTTGAAGAGAACCGTAATATCTTGATATCAAAAATATCCTGAGGTAATTCAGCGCGCAGCGCATTCACCTCGCGGACAATCTCCTGATACTTTTCATCCGGATTGGATTCGTGCTTGTAATCGATACGGACTACTGCCAATCCATCACTAACGTCAGATATTAATTTTTTAATATCATCCAATTCGCTGAATCGTTTTTCGGCTTTATCGACAACCAACTGTTCCATATCAGCCGGACTTGTTCCCGGGTAAATAAAAACAATGGAATACGATGGCTGCTCCATTTCCGGATCTTCACCACGGGGCATATTAAATAAAGAGTTCAATCCCAACGCCAGTAACAATACAAAGATGATGAGGGTGAACTGGTAATTCTTAACTGAAAATTCTGCGATCTTCATAACGTATTGAATTAGCGTGAAACAGTTACAGCAGAAAACTCAGTAAGAAATGCAGATCCTTCATTGATCACTTCCAGAACTTTATCAAGACCTTTACTAATAACAGCTTCACCTCGTTCAAGGTATGCAATCGTCACGGGAACCTTTGAAACAGATTTCTGATCCTGATTCACTACAAATACATAGGCTTGTTTACCATCTCCTTCAATCAGCGCCTCAATAGGAATACTTTTAAACGATTGACTTTCACCCGGAATAATTTCAACGCGAGCAAATAATCCAGAAGCAAGTCTCTTACCTTGAGGATTGATTTTTATTTCGGCTTGGTACAATCCATTTACCGGATCGGCCCCTTCGTTGATTACATTCACACTTGCTTCAAAAGTAATTCCAGGATATGCATCTGCTGTTACCCGCGCTTTATCACCCTTCTTCACGCGAACCCAATCCACATCCGGTAAACCTACTTTTACAATCCAGTCATTTTTTCCGGAGGAGTTTACCATCAGCACAGGTGTTCCTCCCGAAACCAATTCACCTTCGTTGACAAACTTCTTAATTACTTTTCCACTGGATGATGCCTGAATAGTTGCGTATCGCTTATTAAAGGATGCTATGCGATATGATTCGTCTGCAACATTAAATGCTGTCTCCGCATTTTGAACCTGCTCAAGTGTAGCGGCAGAATCAGCATACAAACGTTGTGCGCGACCAAGATCACGCTTGGTTTTCTCTACATTATTTTTTGACTGTGAAACTTGTGCATCGATCTCAGTAAGATCTAATGTAGCCAATACTTGTCCAGCTGAAACACTTTGTCCTTCGGTAACATAGATGCGAGAAATAATTCCACTGGTCTTAAATGAAAGTCGCGATTCAATCTCCGTACTGATGAGACCTGAACTAACAATTGGTAACGTGTAGTCACCTGTTTTTACAGGAGCAAGTTTTACTGCGATAGTTGATTCGTCTACAATTACCTCAGCGGATTCTTTCTTCTCCTGCTTGCTGCACATCCATAAGGTAGCACCCAAAGTAATGGGAATAATAAGGGTTAGTAATTTCTTTTTCATTGAGCTATTATTTGGAGTGGGTTGATTTTACTTTTTGGTCAATGCTATCCACCAATTCCTGAACGGTAGAGTTCGACTGGATAGACTGTATTTCAACATGATATTTTTCTTCAACGAAGTAGAGTAACGCATTCAACTCGAAAGCTGAAAGGCCTACATCGGTAGTTAATAATTGTCTTGATTCAATTTTTCTTGCTGGAACCAAAAGGTCTCTGCGCAAAATATTTTTAACAGCGGATAGTGTGTTTTTCATACTGAATTGAATTATAAGTTGGCAATGGTTTTTTGTAAAGCAGCTTCACTGCGAAGCATTTCATACGCTCCGATGGTCTCCGCTAATTGTGCCGTAGTGAATTTATTCTGGGCGTCTAAAAACTCAATGAGCAACGCCTGGCCTTCGGTATACTTTGTTCGAATAATAGCAAATGATTTTTCTGCATTTTTAATTCCGCTTTGCGCTGCACGATAGGATTGTTCTGTTGCTTCGAGATCGTAATAACTTTGAATTACCTGCAGCTCAATTTGTTTTTTAAGCTGAGCCATTCGGTTTTCAGTTACCTGATAATCCAGTCGGGCTTGTTGAATTTTTGTTTTCTTTTCTCCACCCTTAAACAAATCCCAGCTCATGCTGAATTGAACCAGCCAATATTTCTGTGGACTATCAAACTTGTATTTAAATCCCTGATACCCCAGATCTCCTACAAAATTGATCTTCGGTAAAAAAGCATTTCCTCTTGATAAGTCAATTACTTGCTCATTAGCTTGCAATGCACCTTGCAATTGTTTGATCTCCTGACGTTGATTAAGAGCAGTTTCGGTTAAAGACGATAATTCCTCTTGAGCTGTGAGAGTCGTGCGAATAGTAGAGTCTCTTTCAATATCAGCCGATAAATCACGGTTGAGTAAGAAATTAAAATAAGATCGCGCTACCTGATTGTTCTTCTTTGCCTGTGCAGATTGAAATTCTACTTTATCGAGTTCGTATGAAGCATTCAGCACAACATCGCGGGTTGCTTTATCATTCGCCACCAGCTTCTGATTTAGTTTTAGTAACTCGGTAAGCAATTCGCGAGTCTTATCATAAATGATGATCGATTCCTCGGTTTGCAGATATTGATAATAGGCAGAGATGATGTTGAATTTCAATTCGTTTTCATACGCTCGTCTCTGAGCTTCCTGAACAGAAATTAATTCTTTCTGCGCTTTGTAGTTAAAATAGATTTCAGGATTGAAAAGTGGTTGAATCAATCTCAGCTTGGTATCATGAAAGTTGTCGGGCAGGAATTGTTCATTTACGTTCTCGATCTGTGGAAAATTATCGGTTCCAGTTAAACTATTGAGAGTGGAATAAACCGGGTTCATTAAATCGCCAACCGGTATACTGATCTTACGACCGCCTTCCGCAAATGAGTAAGAAGCATTTGCTGAAATCTGGGGAAAGAAAAGTGCGCGCGCCAATTCTAAATTCTGAACAGATCGTTCATAGTTTAACTGCTCTTGCTGCAGTTGCAGATTGCTTTTCAGTCCTTGCTGAATGTAATTATCCAAAACAGGACTTTGTGCTGCTGCTGTTAAGCACAACACACTGAAGAGAATGAGGGGGAGGTAGTTTTTTGTTTTCATTGTTAAAATACTAAACAGTGTTCAGTTATACGGCAAATTTTTTTATTGGTTCTTCAGCAATTGAATAAAAATCTTGAACGACTTCTCAATCATACCTTCGCGTTCTTCTTCTGTATAGTGTTTCATACGATCTCGTAAAGTCAGCGAACACATGCCGTGCATGTAACTCCAAATTGTAAAGGCCAACACCTTAATGTTTTGTTTTTTAAATTGTCCTTCCTTGATACACTCAGCGATAATACTTTCTAGCCCTCCCAATGCGCGTTCCCCTTCAATCCATCCTTCAGAAGTTTCTTCACATTGCATCGGAGCTTCCGCAATAAACATGATGGTGTAATAATTCGGATGAGCAAAGGTGAATTCCATATATTTCTCTCCCATTGCAACTAGACGCTTGAAGGGATCTTTTATTGCAAACACGGGTGCGAGGAATTCATTAAACTTCTTGAATGCTTCTCCATGAAGTGCGTGGAAGATTTCGTTCTTGTCTTTGAAGTACAGGTATATTGTTGCCGGACTGTATTCGATCGCTTCAGCGATGTTGCGTATACTCACTTCGTCAAAGCCCTTAGACAAAAAAAGTTCATGAGCTGAATTTAAAATCAGCTCCTTCATGTCTACCCGATCCCGCTCTTTTCTTTCTTTTACTCCCATAATTGTATTGTACGGCAAAAATACTGAACAGTGTTCAGTTTAAGATTGATGTTTATTAAAAAAATCGTAATGCACTGATAAACAAAGGAATAAAATTCAATAATTTGACAACAACCCGGTAATTCTAATCACTATTCTTAACCAAATCAGTTATTGAAGCCCAGGATGTTTTGAGGATGGGTTTGGGTGTAAAAGCTAATTCCTTCTTCTTTTTAAATACCTCAGCAGCTCGCTCCTTACTATCGGGATGTGTACTGATCCACACTAGCTCTTCCGGAATATCGCCCTTACCCATGGAAAGTCTGAAAAGAAAATTTCCAAAGGGTTCAGTGTCAACTTCAGCTTTTATAAGAGCATCTATTGCAAAAGCATCCGCCTCGCGTTCCTGGCTCCTATCAAAGGCTGTTGAAGAAAGTGTACGTCCGGCCTCCTTGAGCACTTCGAGATTCTCACTTCCGCCCGCCAATACGAACAACATTGAAATACCTATCTCCTTCGCCAACTTCTTCATCACATGATCCTTCTCCATGTGGCCAATCTCATGCGCCATTACACCTGCCACTTCTTCTGCACTTTTAGCACTTTCAATAAGACCCGTATAGATTACCATGTTGCGATCAGGTAAAGCAAATGCATTTACTTCACCGTTGTAGATGATGTGGATCTTTATGGAATCAAATGGAATATTGTTCGAAGTACATATCCGATAACCGATGGAATCAATATAGGTTTTTATTTCCCTTTGATTGAACTCAGAATGTCGGTCTTCCAGTGTTTTCAAAATCAACTCACTCAACTTGCGCTCACTTGCTTTACTGATTTTCTTAAGATCATCTTCTGAAACAAAATCAATCCGGCTTAAGACAAACCAAACTGTAATAAATACGAGTGCAATAGCTGAAAATTCAAGAAATAATTTTGCTTTCATCTCAAGGCTTGCAGATTAAATTAGTTAACGTTCCAAAGAACCAAAATTCAACATGCTTTCCTTTTCGGGTTTGAATGGCTGCGAAGATGGTGGCGATAAATTCAATTATGTTAAAGAGTAAAATCGTAATGATGTAAGCGATGTAATTATTGTCAACTGAATTTCTTCCCAGAATAATCGAAATTGTCCACGAAAATCCGAAACTGTTTACCAACACTACAAGTGTCTGCGACAGTAATGCCTGTGTACAGTGCCAACGCACAAAAAAGGTTCCTCCACGATTGCCCAAATAAAAAATTCCGGTAGCAATCAAATTAAAAATCGGAAGTGGTAGCCCAACCATAATGGCAACCAACGACATCAAATAACTTTGAGATGCCTTCTCGCTTTCATTGTCAAAAGGAACGTAAGCAAATTCAATTTCTCCTGCCATGTTATAATCCTTTTTCGATGTTCCAATACCAATTCAATACTAATAGAAAAATTATTGGCAGATGTATTTTCTGCTTTTGCAATACCTGTTCTGTCCTTCTATAATAAACAGCCATACTTGATGAGCCGCGAACAACATCATGTATTATCCATAAGGGTGTTATCACCAACATGATTGTAGCGATAAGTCCCAATGGATTAATAAGAATTGCCGTTTCGAAATGTCCATTATAAAATTGAATAATCGATCTGGTAATGCCGCACGAGGGGCACGGCATTCCAGTCAGATTTTTAAACAGACAAAAATGAAATCCGTCATGATGTTCGGATAAATTTGATCGTTGAAATCCAATCCACGAATATCCTACCAACAAAATAGCAGACATCATCCAATATATTTTCCGATTTGAATTCACAGAATCAAAATCACATTAATGTTAAAATTTTCTGAAAGTTCAATTCTCTGGTGCGTCCCATAATCAGGAACCAGTCAACGATAGCCCAGATACCAAGTCCTCCACAGGTTAGCAATTTACCGATGCCTAAACCTGTATCGCCAATCATAAAACGGTCGATACCAAATGTTCCGGCCAAAAGGGAAACGATTAAAATTGTTGTTGGATCTTTTAAATTAAGCGATTGGAGATAGATAAATTTCGAATCGTCAAGACCCGATATTTTATCTTTTACCATCATGATTTGGTGACCTTCAAAGAACTTGGCATTGGTCATTAAAAACATGTCTACTTTTTGAGCTTCCATAGGTAATTAGGTTTGGTTTTGAGTGTATCTCAGAAAGATATTTATAACCGTTGTAAACTCATAATAAAAACATAACAAGGAGCGAATTTTTGTAATTATTTCGAATCTTTCACAATCTCTTTACACTCTTCAGCCAATACCTGTTTGTTTTTATCCGTTCTTTGTTGGGATAACACTATGGCAGATTTAGAAAATTTCAAAAAGAAAGCCGTTGACAAGAGTATTGAGAACAAAAAATTTCTTCTCGGCTTAAAGAAGAAAGATCCGCGCAAAGTAGACGATGCCTTTCATCAAACTCATGATGAAGTTTTTGAAGAAACAGATTGTCTCACGTGCGCCAACTGCTGCAAAACCACAAGCCCAATTTTCTACCCTACTGATATTGAGCGCGTGTCAAAAGCTTTGCGCATGAAGCCGGGTGATTTCATTTCGAAATATCTTCGGGTAGATGAAGATCAGGATTATGTACTGACTTCAGCACCGTGTCCTTTTTTAGATTCAGATAATTACTGCATGGTTTACGAAGATCGTCCGAAAGCGTGTCGCGAATATCCACACACCAATCGAAAGAAGATGGTGCAGATTATGGAACTTACCTACAAGAATACGCTAGTATGTCCTGCCGTTTTAGAAATCGTGGAGCGATTAAAGAAAATAAGTTAAATGCGATGGCCGGAATTTTTGAATAACTTTAACAATTGAATACAACCTCTATGAAAAAAATATTGCTTCCGCTTTGGCTTTTGGTTTTCACTTTAGCTGCTCAAGCCCAACTCAGACTTCCAGCCATCTTTGATGACCACATGGTGCTTCAGCAGCAATCACCAGTGCCGATTTGGGGATGGTCCCATTCAACGCAACAAATCACAATCAAAGTAAGTTGGGATACTACTACTATAAAAACGAAATCGGATAACGCAGCATTCTGGGCCGCCACACTTTACACTCCCGCAGCTGGCGGTCCTCATACCATCACCATAAAAGCCGGTGGTGAGGTAAGAACCTTAACGGATGTAATGACGGGTGAGGTTTGGTTGTGCTCAGGTCAATCCAATATGGAGTGGGGCATGAATGCTTCAGCAGATGGTAAAGAATTAATCAATCAGATTAATGATCCCAACATCCGTCTTTTTCATATTCCAAAATCTGCAGCATCCGATTTACAAGTAAGAGGCGAAGGGGATTGGAAAGTGTGCGATAAAGAAAGTGTAAAATATTTTAGCGCAGTTGCGTATTTCTTCGGGAAAAAATTAAATCAAAATTTAAATATCCCCATCGGATTGATCAATGCGAGTTGGGGCGGAACACCAGCTGAAACCTGGATGCCTCAAGAAATTGTGAATTCCAATCCGATATTGGCAAAGTCTGCTGAAAAACAAGTGGATGACAAGCCATGGTGTCCTTCACGCTCAGGTGTGGTTTTTAATTCGATGATTTATCCGATCGTACCGTTTCGACTTGCTGGTGCGTTGTGGTATCAAGGAGAAGCAAACACAGCAGCACCCTCTACTTATAAATTGCTGATGGAAAATTTGATTCTCGAATGGCGTAAGCAATTCCTATCCGACTTCCCATTTTATTATGTTCAGATTGCACCATACAGTGGTTATGGTGAAATAGAAAAAGGAACACTCATCCGCGAACAGGAAGTAAAGATGCTGCAAATACCGAAGACGGGTATGGTCGTAATCTCTGATCTTGTTGATGACGTTAAAGATATTCATCCTAAATACAAGAAGCCGGTTGGGGAACGATTGGCAAATGTCGCCTTAGCAAATAATTATGGAAGGAAAGAAATTGTTTATCAAAGTCCGTTGTACCAATCGATGAAGATCGAAAAAGGTAAGATCAGAATTTCGTTTGACCATGCTCCTTCAGGATTGGTATCGAAAGGTGGAGAACCAACGGAGTTCATGATAGCTGGTGAGGACAAGAAATTCTATCCGGCAAAAGCAAAGATTGAAGAGGGCAATGTAATTGTCTCAGCTAAAGAAGTAAAGAATCCTGTAGCAGTTCGGTTTGCCTGGAAAAATGGTTCTATTCCGAACTTGTTCAGCAAAGAAGGTTTGCCTGTTTCGTCTTTCCGCACGGATGATTGGCCCATCATGGTACCCTAAAAAAATAAGTGCCAACGAAATTGAATTCGTTGGCACTTTAATATAATCCGCTTTTCTAAATGAGATTACGCAACCTGCGCAGCAAGCTTTTGATTCAATACTGATTTTGGCACAGCACCAACTTGCTTATCCACCACTTGTCCGCCTTTAAAAACCAATAAGGTTGGAATGGAGCGCACTCCAAAACGCGCAGCAGCCTGTGGGTTCTCGTCAACGTTTAATTTTCCAATTACGGCTTTGCCGTCATAATCACCAGCAAGTTCTTCAACTACCGGACCGATCATTTTACATGGTCCGCACCATTCAGCCCAAAAATCAACCAAAACTGGTTTGTCTGAATTGATGATCTCATCGAAGTTTGCATCGGTAATTTCAATTGCTTTTCCCATTATCGTATAGTTTAATATGTATGTCTGCTTGAAAAACCCAAAGGTATATTGATTAGTTCAATTTTAACTTTATTCCTTAAATTTTAACTACAGGACCGCCTCAACCTTTACTTCACCCGATTTTTCTATCTTAACAACCATATCGTTTATCGGATTGATGCGGAATCTTCTGGAAAGGAGTTCCAAATTGATGTTTTCACCTTCATCCCAAATTTTCAAAAATAGAGGCGCATTGCCAGAGTAATCCCGACAAACATCTTCGATCTTCCCAATCAGATCTTGGGTGATTTCTGAAGCGTTCATCCTAAATCGAATCCCCTTGCTGCGTTTGATTCCTATTTCATTGAGCAGCTCAATGTTCCGAATTTTGAACTCAACATTTTGTTGACCCCATGAGTTTTTCACAACAGCACCTTCCAGGAAAAGAAAGTAGCCAATGTTCATAAAGCTTTTAAATTTCATATAGTCTTCACTAAACAATACGAACGAAGTGTTTCCGCTATAATCTTCAAGTGTGAATTTCCCGAATGGCTTACCTGTTTTTGTGGTGCGATGTTCAACCCCTGTAACAATACCTCCCAGCTTAAGCTCACGCCCAAGTAACGGTTCGATTTCATTTAACTGTGTACACACCGCTGTACAGAACGAATCCATTTCAAATTTGAAATTGTCCAATGGATGCCCCGATATGTAAATACCAACTACTTCTTTCTCAAGATTTAACTTTTCGATTTCAGTGAATGGTTCTACAAAATCAATTTTGGGTTTCGGCATCACCACATTCGATGTTCCCCCAAAAAGGCTGGCTTGTGCACTTTGCTCTTCTTGTTGTGTCTTCGCTGCAAACTTCATTGCTTTCTCAAGCAAACTCAGTTCGCCATCTTTTGCAAATACATATTGCCTCCGATGAATTCCGGTAAAGCAATCGAACGCTCCAGATAATGCAAGGCATTCAAATGTCTTCTTGTTTACTGAACGCTGGCTAAGGCGTTTCGCAAATTCAAAAATATCTTCGTAAGCGCCTTTCGCATCGCGCTCATTTATAATAGCCTCCACAGCTGCATCGCCTGCTCCTTTTATCGCACCAAGTCCAAAACGTATTTGTCCTTCTTTGTTTACTTCAAAGTAAACTCCCGATTCGTTTACGTGCGGGCCAAGAACTTTAATACCTAAGCTTCTGCACTCTTCAATGAAATACGTAATGCTCTCCAAATTACTTTGTGAGTGCGTTAACACTGCGGCCATATACTCCGCAGGATAATTCGCTTTTAAGTAAGCTGTTTGATACGCCACTAACGAATAACAAGTCGAGTGTGATTTGTTAAAAGCATATTGCGCGAAAGCTTCCCAATCAACCCAGATCTTTTCGCAAATTTCCTTTGCGTGATTATTTTTCTTACAGCCGTCAATGAATTTATCTTTCATTTTATCGAGCACCGACTTTTGCTTCTTACCCATGGCCTTTCGCAAAATATCGGCATCACCTTTACTGAAGCCCGCTAACTTTTGCGACAGAAGCATTACCTGTTCTTGGTAAACTGTAATACCGTAAGTCTCCGCCAGATTATCTTCCATCTCCGCCAAATCATATTTGATCGGCTCCCGACCATGCTTACGATTGATGAAGGCCGGAATGTATTCCATTGGGCCCGGACGATACAACGCGTTCATGGCAATAAGATCCTCAAACTTATCTGGCTTCAGTTGACGTAAATATTTTTGCATCCCCACACTTTCAAACTGAAACGTTCCCGTTGTTTCACCGCGTTGAAAAAGTTGGTATGTCTTTACATCATCTAAAGGAATCTCATCAATGTTGATATCAATATTTTTACTCTTCTTGATATTCTTCAATGCGGTATTAATGATTGACAACGTAGTCAATCCAAGAAAGTCCATCTTCAACATACCAGCACTTTCAACGACACTGTTGTCGAATTGGGTAACCAACATATCGGAATCTTTCGCAGTAGATACCGGAACGAACTTCGTTAAATCATCGGGTGTGATAATAACACCACACGCGTGTGTACCTGTATTGCGAACTGATCCTTCCAGAATGATCGCTTGCTTCAATACATCAGCACGCAAATCACTTCCTTTTTTTAGATCGTTGAGTTCTTTTACTTCTTCAAATGCTTTTGCCAATGTAGTCCCTGGTTTTTCAGGAACCATCTTTGCCATGATGTTTGAATCCGATAACGGAAGTTCCATTACACGCGCGCAATCTTTGATGGATGATTTCGCGGCCATCGTGCCATAGGTAATAATTTGTGCTACCTGATTCTTGCCATACTTATCAATTACATATCGCAATACCTTATCACGACCTTCATCATCGAAGTCAATATCAATATCGGGAAGTGAAACACGATCAGGATTTAGAAAACGCTCAAAGAGTAGATCATATTTAATCGGATCAACATTTGTGATTCCGTTACAATACGCAACAACAGATCCTGCAGCAGAACCACGACCGGGCCCAACGGACACACCCATTTCACGTGCCTTCGAAGTAAAATCCTGAACGATGAGAAAATATCCAGGATAACCTGTTTTTTGAATGGTTTCCAATTCAAAGTCAATCCGATCTTTTATTTCAGTGGGCAGATCCGGATAACGCTTCATCGCACCTACATAGGTAAGGTGACGCAGGTAATCATCTTCCGTTTTAAACTCAGCAGGTATATCAAATTTTGGAAGCAATACATTTCGTTCGAGAGTATAGCTTTCAATCTTGTTTAGAATTTCACTTAACGTATTGATTGCCTCTGGCAAATCACGGAAGATGGATTTCATTTCATCTTGCGATTTGAAATAAAATTCAGTGTTCGCTAATCCGTATCGATGTCCTCTTCCATAACCGATCGGTGTCGATTTAAACTCGCCTTCTTTAATACAGAGTAAAACATCGTGAGCGTTTGATTCTTCCTTGTTGAGGTAATACACTTCATTCGCTGCGAAATATTTTACATTATATTTTTCAGCAAAACGAAGCAACACTTTGTTCACGTGATCTTCTTCAGCAATATTATGTCGGTTGAGTTCAATGTAGAAGTCATCACCAAAAAGTTTGTGATACCACTGAAACGCTTCTTCCGCCTGCTTCTCTCCAACATTCAGAATCAAATAAGGTATCTCACTTGACAACGTACCCGTTGTTGCAATCAGATCCGTTTTATATTCTTCAATGAGCGCTTTGTCAACTCTAGGATGAATACCATAGTTACCTTCGATAAATCCAAGCGAACTCAATTTTGCCAAATTGTGATACCCATTTTTATTCTTGGCAATCAACACTTGGTTGAATCGTTTATCAGGATTGTCTTTGGTAAACTTTAATTTCTTTCGTTCTTCTGCAACATAAAATTCACACCCCAGAATCGGTTTAATTTCATGGTTCAATGCTTCTCGAACAAATTTGAATGCACCATACATATTACCAAGATCCGTCAATGCAACGGCAGGCATGTTCATCGATTTTGCTTTGCTTACTAATGACTTTACATCTGCTGTAGCTTGCAATACAGAATATTGCGAATGCACATGTAAGTGAACAAAGGGTTTATCGGATAAAATAATTTTATCCTCTGTAAGTGAATAATCGGTCTCTTCCTTTTTCTCACGCTTCGCGAAGTTGGCAGCGTCAAGGTTGGGCTCTTCGTATTCAATCTCTTCAACCGGGGTTGAATCAAAAGGCTTAACCACTTTTTTATTGAGCAATCCGAAATAACATCGTGCTGTTGCGGCAACATCATAAGATGCATCGTGAGCATCACCAAAGTCTTTTCCGAAAAGTTTCTGGTGAAGTTCGGTTAGCTTCGGGAATTTGAATTTACCGCCAAAGCCACCCGGCAGCTGACAAAATTCTGTTGATGAATTACACGTATCCAGTCTTTCTAGTTTCATGAACAGATCGGTCTCAAACTCTGCTCTGATCAACTCTGACCCTATAATATTGATATCAAAATCAATATTATGTCCTACTAAAAGTGATGTTCTGTTTAAGTCATCAGCTAAATGACTCAAGACTTCTTTTAAATCAATACCTTCTTCCAGGGCACGCTTGGTAGAAATGCCATGAACTTGCTCTGCTTTGAAAGGAATATCGAAACCATCTGGTCGGATAATAAAATTTTGGTTCGCAATTAGCTTGCCGTGCGAATCATGAAGTTGCCATGCCAGCTGGACAAGACGAGGCCAATTATCCAGGTCAGTAATGGGTGCAGTCTTATTCCTTGGAAGACCCGTGGTTTCCGTGTCAAAAATCAGATACATCAGCGTATTAAGTAGTGGTTGATGTTGTAAAGGTAATCTGAATAAAAAATCTTTCAGAGTTTAAAATCAGCTCAAAATCAAAGTTTTTTATATCCCAAAAATGGAATACAGTTCTAAAATGAGTCTTAAAACTGCAATTTTACATTCAAGCTTAAGACCTAATAGGCTGACTTCCACCCACTTTGTTTTTAGGCTTGAATGTTGGCTATATCTGCCAAAAGAAATAGTAGACTTTTATGAAACGCCTGTTTGAATTTGTTGGTAATTTTTTTCGTAGAGAATGGTTCTTGCTGGTAACGCTTACTGCGATTGCCGTGATCATTCTTCTTTTTGAATTGCTTTGATGAAAGTCGCGCGCTAAAGACATTTCCTGGTTATACATTATTCTAATCACTCTCTCCGGCATAGAAAATCAGGATAGAGTTGACTATAATTTTTGTGAACAATAAAAACCTATTTAGAATCCATATAAAGTAAATCATGCTTTGGTAGAATAGCGATTCGGAAGTATTTTTGACAACTTCAACTATCCGATTAAATCTATTCTATGAACTGGTTTACCAACCTTCTGTCTAGTACGCTTGGCAGAAAACTAATCATGGCTCTGACAGGGCTTTTTCTCATCCTTTTTTTAGCAGTCCATTTAGCTGGAAACTTACAACTCCTCCACGATGATGGCGGAAGGGCATTTAATATCTATGCCCAGTTCATGACTTCAAACCCGCTTATTAAATTTATTTCATACGGCAATTACGCATTCATCCTTATCCACGTTTTGTGGGCCATCTTACTCACAAGAAAGAACCGTGCAGCCCGTGGACCAGAAGGTTATGCCGTAACAAGCGGAAAATCTTCACCATGGGCTTCGCGCAATATGGGTATACTCGGAACTTTCATTTTTATCTTCCTTGTTATTCACCTTAAAGGTTTTTGGTATGAAATGCATTGGGGAGGCATAGCCACTCAAGATTATGATGGCAAAGAAGTGAAAGATTTGTATGCCATTGTAGATGCTGCATATTCTAATGTCTGGTATGCCGCATTGTATGTCGTTTCTATGTTGATGCTTTCATTTCACCTTTGGCACGGATTCGCCAGCGCTTTTCAAACACTTGGTTTAAACCATGCGAAGTACAATGGTGTTATACTTTTTGTGGGCCGGGCATTTGCCATTATTGTTCCTGCTTTATTTGCACTGATACCAATTTGGATGTTTCTGGTTTAACGATTTAAATCTGCTCTCTTAATATACTATGAAATTAGATTCAAAGATTCCCGAAGGGCCTTTGGCCGAGAAGTGGACCAAACACAAGTTCAATCTGAAGTTGGTAAATCCAGCCAACAAGCGAAAGTATGATGTCATTGTAGTAGGCACCGGATTAGCCGGAGCTTCAGCAGCGGCATCGCTTGCAGAGCTAGGATACAATGTAAAAGCATTTTGTTTTCAAGATAGCCCGAGAAGAGCGCATAGCATTGCTGCGCAGGGTGGTGTTAATGCCGCAAAGAATTATCAAAATGATGGTGACTCAGTTCAACGTCTTTTTTACGATACAATTAAAGGTGGAGATTACCGCGCAAGAGAAGGAAACGTTTATCGACTTGCAGAAGTAAGCGTAAACATTATTGACCAGTGCGTGGCACAAGGTGTTCCATTTGCACGTGAATATGGTGGATTGTTAGCGAACCGTTCTTTTGGTGGAGCTCAGGTATCCAGAACATTTTATGCCCGTGGACAAACAGGACAACAATTATTGCTTGGTGCATACAGTGCTTTAAATAGACAAATCGCGAACGGCAAAGTGAAGATGTACACCCGTACCGAAATGCTCGATGTAGTGGTGGTTGACGGAAAAGCAAGAGGTATTATCACACGTGATTTAATAACCGGAAAAGTTGAGGCGCACAGTGCACACATTGTTCTGTTGTGTACCGGTGGCTATAGTAATGTTTTCTTCCTGTCAACCAGTGCTAAGGGTTGTAATACAACAGCCATTTGGCGTGCACATAAGAAAGGTGCCTTTTTTGGAAATCCTTGCTTTACGCAGATTCACCCGACTTGTATTCCAGTATCAGGCGATCATCAGTCTAAATTAACATTGATGTCTGAATCACTTCGAAACGATGGTCGTGTTTGGGTTCCTAAAAAGGCAATGCCGGGTTTAAAATCTGCAGATGCCGCGAGTATTCCGGAAGCCGATCGCGATTATTTCCTCGAACGAAAATATCCGGCATTCGGAAACTTAGTGCCACGGGATGTGGCTTCGCGTAATGCAAAGCAGATGTGTGATGAAGGCAGAGGTGTAGGTTCTGGCTTAGCCGTTTTTCTTGACTTTACAGATGCCATTAAGCGTCTTGGAGAAGACAATATCCGCGCGAAGTATGGAAATTTGTTTGACATGTATCAGCAGATCACCGGAGAGAATCCATACAAAGGGCCGATGATGATTTATCCTGCGGTTCACTATACCATGGGTGGACTTTGGGTTGATTATAATTTGATGACAACAATACCAGGGTTGTATGCATTGGGTGAATGTAATTTCTCTGACCATGGTGCCAACCGCTTGGGAGCTTCTGCTTTGATGCAAGGTTTAGCCGATGGATATTTTGTAATTCCATTTACAGTAGGGGATTACTTAGCAAACATTGGTTGGGCTGATAAAATCGGAACGGATCATCCTGCCTTCAAAGAAGCAATGGATGGTGTAAATGAGCGCGTCAATAAATTACTCAGTATAAAAGGTAAAAAGACGGTTGATGAGTTCCATCGGCAATTAGGTCTTACCATGTGGGAATATTGTGGTATGTCGCGCACTGAGGAAGGCTTGAAGAAAGCGAAGAAAATAATTCAGGATATTCGAGCTGAGTTTTGGACGAACGTAAATGTGTTAGGTACTTCAAACGAGCTGAACCAGGAATTGGAAAAAGCTGGCCGTGTTGCTGACTTTATTGAGTTGGGCGAACTTATGGTGGATGATGCACTTGCCCGTTCAGAGTCTTGTGGCGGTCACTTCCGTGAAGAATCACAAACTCCGGAAGGTGAAGCATTACGAAATGATGATTTGTTTGCCTTTGCATCAGCTTGGGAATACAAGGGTGATGGCCAACCTGAAGTTCTGAACAAAGAGGAACTGAAATTTGAAAATGTTAAACTGACTCAACGAAGCTATAAGTAATATGAAGATCAAACTAAAGATCTGGAGACAGAAAAATAAAGAAAGCAAAGGCGGGTTTAAAACCTATGATCACGGCCATGTATCACCTGACATGTCTTTCCTTGAAATGCTCGATGTTCTCAATACCGACTTAATTAAAAAGAACGAAGAGCCTGTTCACTTCGATCATGATTGCAGAGAAGGCATTTGTGGAATGTGTAGTTTGTATATTAATGGCCGACCACATGGTCCGTTACAGACAACTGCATGTCAATTGCATATGCGATCGTTCAAAGATGGTGAGACCATCACTATAGAACCTTGGAGAGCAAATGCATTTCCGGTGATTAAAGATTTAGTAGTTGATCGTACTTCGTTTGAACGCATTCAACAAGCTGGTGGATATATTTCAGTCAACACAGGAGGTGTTCCAGATGCCAATGCAATTCCAATCTCCAAGAAAATTGCTGATGAAGCTATGGATGCTGCTGCTTGTATTGGCTGTGGTGCTTGTGTTGCTGCCTGTAAAAATGCATCAGCAATGTTGTTTGTAAGTGCTAAAGTTTCACAATTCGCGCTGTTGCCTCAAGGAAAACCTGAGCGCAAAGAGCGTGTTGAGAGAATGGTAGCTCAAATGGATGCTGAAGGTTTTGGAGCATGCACCAACACTGGGGCTTGCGAAGCCGAATGTCCAAAAGGTATTAGTGTCACTAACATTGCAAGAATGAATCGTGAATACTTCTCAGCTTCTGTGACTTCGTATGAAGTTCAAACAAAAGGAGGAGATTAGTTCTCAGTTTTAAATCATTATAAAATAAAGACCCCGACTCGTTCGGGTTTTTTTATTTATCACTACTCCTTTATATACAGACAGAATATAGAATTGGCTGGAATTGAAAGAAGATATCAGCTTTCCTTGAGGTTCGGTTAAGTAAGTTCAAATTGAAATTGTATCAGAGCCTAAATTTCAAACGTTTTCTGAAATCACAATAGCACAGTCATACTCCAGTTAAAAGAGATAAGTGATGATTTTTGGTAACCACCCAAAGAGAAGCACAATCGACCAAATGCATCTATTCACTTTGAAAATATGTAGTGTCATTTAGCTTCTCATGCATTACTCATGTAAGAATTATACCCGTAGAAAATAATAACTATTTTCAATCTGCTCATTTCCACTTTCGCTAAAACAATTGGAAGATCACCACAGCAAATCAACGGTGGTCTTAGACACATGACGGAAAAAAATTAATTCATCCGGCCCCCGTTCCCTTTCATTACTTCAATAACAAAAACACGTGAAGTATGAGGGGATTCGTTTTATCATTATTTCTTATGATTTGTGCATTAAGCTGTTTTGCACAAACACAGGTCGCTAAAAAAACACCGGGAGGAAGAGGCTACCTTGAATATCTGCCTGCAGGCTATTCATCATCTACAGAACTATATCCATGCATCGTCTTTTTACATGGTTCAGGTGAACGTGGAGACGGATCTCCAGCTGCCTTAGAAAAAATAAAAGCTCATGGTACTCCTAAATTCATTAAGAATGGAGCAACAATGTGCTTCACTGTAAATGGTAAGACCGAATGCTTCATCGTACTATCCCCACAACAGACAACCAATCGTTCAGGTTGGGTAGGTGATGTTGTTCCGTTCGTTCAATTTGCTCTTAGCAATTATCGAATTGATCCGAATCGTGTATACCTTACTGGTTTGAGTATGGGTGGCGATGGAACATGGGACGCTTCATACGCAACAGCAAACGAACCAAATTATTTTGCAGCGCTTGCACCTGCTTCATGCAAAGGAGATTACAATGGAGCAAAACTTACTGCTGCTAAGAAAATTTCGGTTTGGGCATTTCATGGAGCTAACGATACTGGTGTTCCGGTTTCTGATGGTAAACGACCTGTTAATGGAATGAATTCGGTTGGCGCTTATCCTGTCCCGATGTTTCATATATATCCAGGTACTGGACATAGTGATCAAACCTGGGATAAGGTATATGACCCTAGTCATACTTATCACAACCCAAATGTCTATGAATGGTTCTTAAATCAAAAGAGATATACACCTGGGTTGCCGCCAACAGCTGATGCGGGAGCATATAAAGTTATTACGCTTCCAACCACTGCTACAGTACTAACAGGATCTGGTAGTGATAGCGATGGAACCATAGCAAGCTATTCATGGAAACAATCAGCCGGACCAACAACAGCAACAACATCTGCATTGAATCAACCCGCTATTACGGTTAGCAATTGCACTCAAGGTAAATATACTTTTACATTAACGGTGACCGATAACGACAACAAGACTGCGATAGACACTGCTTCTGTTATTGTTACTCCAAAAGTTATTCTACCTCCAACAGCTGATGCTGGTGTTGATAAACTCATCACACTACCTACCAACACAGTTGTCCTTACGGGATCAGGAAGTGATACTGACGGAACTATTGAAGGCTACTCATGGAAGCAATCATCCGGACCAACTACAGCAACAACATCTGCGTTGAATCAACCCGCTATTACGGTTAGCAATTGTGCACAGGGAGTTTATGTTTTTAAATTGACGGTGACTGATAACGATAATGCAATAGCGATAGATAGCGCTTCCATTACCGTTGCCAGTGGTGTGAACCTTCCTCCAGTAGTAAATGCGGGTGTTGACAAGGCTCTTACTTTACCAAACACTACTACTACTTTAAATGCCATTGCAAGCGATCCGGATGGATCAATCGTTTCATATGTATGGACCAAAACATGGGGACCAGCTGCAACACTTACCAATGTAAATACTTCGGCTCTTTCTATAGTCGGTACGGATGCTGGAACGTATAGTTTTAAAGTAACGGTAACCGATGACAAGGGTCTAAAAACTTTCGATAACATTAATGTTGTTATTAAGAAGGCAGCTCCCGTTGCCAATGCAGGAACAGATCAGCAAATCGTATCACCAATAAGCGAAACCATTTTGCAAGGAATTGCAACAGATGCGGATGGAACAATTAGTAGTTATTCATGGACACAATCAAGTGGCCCCGCTGCTATAATCAATGATCCAACTCTTCCAGCCATCACTGTAAGTCAGTTGACTATAACAGGTGAATACGTGTTTCTACTTACTGTTACAGATAATGATAATCTGAAGGGTTTGGACTATGTAAAGATAATCGTTTCAAAATCCGGAACTTCTCAAGCTAGTGCAGCAAGATCAACAGGTATTCAATCTGAAGAAATGCAATCGCAAGAGACTCCTTTCGTTACTACGGCATTGAATCAGAATTATCCAAATCCATTTTCTTCGAATACAACCATTCCATTTACATTGGAAAATAGTCAGCATGTAGTGATTAAAGTTTATGATTTCTATGGATCTGAAATTGAAACGTTAGTCAACGAGCAACTTGAAGCGGGCGAACACACGGTTACCTTTACACCTTCTACCCCAAATCAGTTCTTCTTAATTAAGTTGGTTGCGAATGGAAAATTGTTTTCTGTAAAAGCGACACAACTGTAATAGAGAATCAAAACATAAAATAAAAAAGGTGAAGTCTAACGGCTTCACCTTTTTTATGAATCAATTTTCAGAAATTTAACGAGGTAAATTATCGGCTTAACCCTAATCAACAGTTTCTAATTTACTTAAAAACATGTTTAGCATAATTTACTTTCCACAAGTCCAGAAGAGCTTGATTCGCTTTTAATCTTTTAATAAAGTCATCATAGTTTTTATTTTCTTTTGAAGACCAGGCTACTTCCGCCAATGCTATTGCGCGAGGATACACCATGTACTCCACGTGATCACCTGTCTTCATATATTCAGTCCACACATTTGCCTGAACTCCCAAAACATGTTTAGCCTGCATGGAACTAAATTGATCCGGAACCGGGTCGTATGAATAAACCGTTTTTACATCAACCAAAACTTTTACTGACAAAGGTTCTGTTGTGGAACTATCTTGCATATAATCAAAGTATAACCACTTTGATGGCGTCATAATAACATCGTGATTTTGCTGAGCTGCCGCAATACCTCCTCCTTCTCCTCTCCAACTCATTACGGTTGCATTCGGGGCAAGACCGCCTTCCAAAATTTCATCCCAACCAACTATACTTTTTCCCTTCGAGTTAATGTACTTTTCGATTCGCTGAATAAAATAGCTTTGCAGTTCATGCTCGTCTTTTAATTTTTCAGATTTGATTCGCTTCTGACAATGAGGACAAACTTTCCAACTGTCTTTAAAGCATTCATCACCACCAATGTGTATATACTTACTTGGGAAAAGTGGAATTACTTCATCTAATACATCCTGCAAAAATTCAAAAGTAGTTTCCTTGCCTGCACAGAAAACATCATTAAAAATTCCCCAGGTGGTAGCTACTTCATAAGGTCCACCCGTACAACCAAGTTGCGGATATGCTGCCAATGCTGCTAATGCATGACCGGGCAATTCTATTTCGGGAACAATCGTAATATATCGCTTAGCCGCATAAGCCACGACATCTTTTATTTCTTCCTGAGTATAATAACCTCCATGACGCGTGCCATCAAAGTCATGGTGTTCACTTCGAGTTCGTGTGCTGGCATGACCAATTACCGTTTCTTTTCGGAAAGCAGCAATCTCCTGAAGCTTAGGATATTTTTTTATCTCAATGCGCCAGCCTTGATCCTCTGTAAGATGCCAGTGAAAGGTATTCAATTTATAATATGCCATCAGATCTATGTATCGCTTAACAAATTCTGCTGGAAAGAAATGACGGCCTACGTCCAGATGTAATCCACGCCAAACGAAACGAGGCTGGTCGTTTACTTCAACAAAAGGGAGTTCTATAGATTCTGATGTGGAAGGAAAAAGTTGAAACAACGATTGAACACCATAAAAAAGTCCGGCACCAGTATTGGCGGTAATGTGCACACCGGATTTATCAATGGCAAGTTGATATCCTTCGCCTTTAAGAGATGCATCCTTAACCACTGAAAAAATAACCTGATCATCCGTAGCAGTTGATGCTTCAACTATGGATGAATGAATTCCTTTTGTATTCAAAAACTGTTGAAGAAATGAGGCTACATTTTTTTCATCATCCGATGAAGCAACCAGGGAGATCTCTTTCCCCCACTCAATCCGATCACGACCTTGAACAACTGTCGTTGGCTTTGGAATAATATTAACCTCTATCGGCTTTTCCTCTTTGCAACTATAAAAGGAAAAAATACTAAGACAGAGTACGAGGGTTATTTTCTTCATGATCTGGTGGGGATTATGGAGTTATTGAAGATTTGTATTGCCTCCCAGCTTTTCAATATACACATCAACAAAATGCTGAACTTGCTTTCTTCGATACTGCATGATAAAACGGGGATGAGGTAAAGGTACAATTGTCTTAAATATTTTCAACTCGTCATTGAGACGATTCAGGTATTTATAATTCTCCCCCTCCCCCAAACAAAAACAAGCGCTTCGATCGATTCCAAATTCCAACTGTGCTTTCAAACACTGAACAATAAAATCCTTCAAGCCATCTTGTAATTCTTTTACATCGTAATAGTTCAGGTTTTTCCCATCCTTTACAAAACCCAATGGGCTCATTGCAGATATGTAAAATCGATTGTAGAATTTATCCGGACCACCATAAGCATCAATCATGGTATACATAAAATCAGCTGACAGCTCGGGTTTCTTCAACAATGTATTCGATATGCCACAATATTTCTCAAGCTTCAATGGATCCGTAAATGGAATTCCGGTTACGCCACCCCCATGCCTTCCAGGATTTATGCCCATGATTAAGAATCGCTTATTCGTATCAGCATAGTATTTAGCATAAAACTGTTTGCAGAGTATAACTGCTTGCTCATCCTGATAAGGCCTTAGAACTTCAACGCCCTTTGGCAAAATAGAAGTAATATTCAACTGACTATAGAATGAGAGTATCTGATCCGAGAAATTCATATCGTTACTTTCACGCAATATCCGGATAATCTAATAACATTTTCATCCCGATGTTCCCTACAGATCATTAACTTTGACTATATAAACACCATTAACAATGAAAGGTACTGTTCTGGTTTGGGTCTGTTTGCTCTTTGTTTTTCCTATTTCATTGGAAGCGCAAACATTAAAAGAACTTCGGGATGCCGCTGTTAATAACGCGAAACGTCTGAACACAAAAGAGAACAGAGACAAGGCTGTCAATGTTGGTTTCAAAGAAATGGACAAAGCCCGAGCCTCATTTGACTCTACCGATTTTGATTATGCCATATTGTTAAGTGATAACTCAGGTCTATTCGACATAAAAGAAAAGTGGGAGGCAGGAGCTCAAGTTACATCAGTTATAAATGTAGGTTCGTCTATTTATAAGAATGCAAGCCTTACCAATGCCGACAATGCCCGAGCCAGTTTGCAAATGGGAGAAGTGCTTTATGCTCATCAAAGGTTTTCGATGGCAGAAAAGAAATACATCAATGCTAAGAAAGAATTTGAAAAAGCTGGTTTAACAGATGACCTCGGCTACCTTAAAACCATTTCAAATATGGGACTACTTAACGCTACGATGGGACGATTTACCCAAGCAGAAGAATACACAGTTAATGCTCTTGAATTACGGAAATCAAAATATGGAGAAGGTAGCGTTGGTCTTGCAGCATCATTGAATAATTATGGTGTACTCAAATACAATCTTGCCCGCTACAACGAAGCCGAAAAAGACTTTGAATCAACGCTCGTCATTTTTAAAGCAAACAATTTGCAACAAAGTATGTCGTATGCCATCGTGTTAAATAATGAAGCTATACTCTTCGAAACCATCGGTCGATATGATGAAGCAGAAAAAATATTAAAAGAGGCGATTAGTGTTGCTGAGAAATTACAAAGCGCCAAATCAAATAATCATTTAAAATTTCTTAGCAACCTGGCTCTACTGTATAAACAAGAGGGTAAATATGCCGAAGCCGAAACCATCTATCTGGGTATGGAGAAACGGCTTGGTAAAAATAATCCTGACTATGCAAGCATGTTGAATAATCAGGCAGCCTTATACAGGGTAATGGGCAAAGAAGATAAAGTAGAAGAATTGTTGAAGCGTTCGGCTGCTATCTATAAATCAAATTTCAGCGAAGCACATCCAGCTTATGCAAAATCAATCAGCGATCTTGGAAACTTTTATCGGTATAAAGCTCGTTATGCTGAGGCCGAGCCCTTGCTGGATAAAGCCTTATCCATTCGTGAAACTACATTAGGAAAAAATCATCCACTTTATGTACAATCCCAGGAGGACGTAGCGATTCTGAATTGGAAGAAGAAATCATTTAGTACAGCTGGAAGCCTCTATCGTGAAGTCATGAACAAATCGCTTGACTTCATCACGAGTTATTTTCCGCCCATGAGCGAAGCGGAGAAAACAAAATATTGGGATGTACTCTCTCCCCGCTTTCAGCGGTTCTATAATTTTGCAATCGAAGCGAGTGTTGATAATCAATACATCATTCAGGATTTATATGATTACCAAATTGCCACAAAAGCCCTGTTGCTAAATTCAACAAACAAGGTGAAACAAAGTATTGCTTCCAGTAAAGATGCCGAACTCATCAAAGACTACAAGGCCTGGCTCGATCAAAAAGAAACACTTGCAAGATTGTACGCCTATACCAAAGAAGAGTTAAAGGAACAAAGCATCAATCTCGACTCGCTCGAACATGCCACAAACAGCATGGAGAAAAAACTATCCGAACGCTCGTCTGATTTTATGGCAGGATATTCCTCAAAAAAAATATCATACACTCAAATCAAAAACTTGCTAACTGAAACAGAAGCCGTTGTTGAAATCATTCGCATGCAAAAGTATGATCAGGATTTTACAAAAGATTCCAATTACGTTGCATTGGTATTAACAAAAGATGGTGAGATCCCCAAGCTTGTTGTGTTAGATAACGGACTTCAACTGGAAACCCGCTATTCAAAATTCTATCGCAATGCCATTCAGCAAAAAATTATAGATGAATATTCATACGATGAATATTGGGCGCGCATAGAACCCGAATTAAAAGGAAAGAAAATGATTTACATATCGCCCGATGGTGCTTATAACCAACTCAATTTAAATACACTTAAAAAAACGGGAGGTGATTATGTTATCAACCGATATGATTTGGTCATTCTTGGAAACTCAAAAGATTTAATTTCTCTAAAAACAAAAAAGAACAAAGCGTTAAAAAAGAATGCCCTGTTACTTGGCTTCCCGGATTATGGACAGGGAAATATTGTGCCACTGCCCGGAACAAAGGTGGAAGTCGATGGCGTTGCCAAAGTTTTAAAAATTTCAGGATTTCAAGTAACACAGTTTATGCAGAAGACCGCTACGGAAGCAAATTTAAAATCTGTTAAGGCCCCTGCTCTAATTCATATTGCTACACATGGATATTTTTTGCAGGATGTAGAAAATAAAACTTCTGCTTATGGTGTAAATGTTGAAAACGCCAACGACAACCCATTGCTTCGTTCAGGATTGTTGTTGGCAGGTGCAGCCGCTACGGTAAGCGGAACACGAACACCTAATTTAGAAAGCAATGACAACGGGGTTCTTACTGCATACGAAGCCATGAACTTAAACCTGGAAGGTACAGACTTAATAATACTCAGTGCCTGCGAAACTGGCTTGGGTGATATTAAGGCAGGCGAAGGTGTTTACGGATTACAACGTGCATTCTTAGTAGCGGGTGCTGACGCCTTGATTATGAGTTTATGGAAAGTAGACGATGCCGCTACACAACAGCTCATGAATAACTTTTATATCAATTGGCTTAAGCTGGGAAACAAGCAAAAAGCGTTTAAGCAAGCTCAACTTCAGTTGATGGCAAAATATAAAGATCCGTATTACTGGGGAGCCTTTGTAATGATGGGGATGTAAGGAAATACGAATTCGGAAGTTGGTGTAGCTAAATACTTTCCTGAGAATAATTATTCTTCAGCGGAAAAACAATATAAAATGTTGTTCCAATATTTACTTCGCTTTCAATCCGTATTGTTCCATTTAATGCTTCTACCTGAGTTTTGACAAGAAATAAGCCAATACCTTTTCCTTCCACATGATCGTGAAAGCGTTGATACATTGAAAATACTTTGTCTTTCAACTTCGATAGGTCAATGCCAAGACCATTGTCTTTTACGGTAAGGTTCAGTTGATCTTCTTTTACAAATGATGAAACACGGACGACAACAGGACGATCGGGCGATCGATATTTAATCGCATTGCTGATGAGATTATACAAAATACTTTCAATATAGGCTGGAATGGCGTAGCACTCATCTATTTCAAACCGCTCCTCCAGTACTACATTGGATTCCTGAATCTTGTCTTTCAAAATACTTTTCACTTTTGTAATCCTCTCCTCAAGACTCACCAATTCAAAAGAATGATTTACGCCTTTCTTTACATCCAAAATCGAATTCAGATCATGAATGATGGTATCAAGGTCAAGAGCAGAATGTTCAAGTTTTTCTAAAATCACTTTATCTCTTGGCAATTCAAAATGACTGCTGTTGATGATGTTGGTGAGTCCGAGAATGCGGGCAACAGGCGAACGTAAATTGTGCGCAATGATGTATCCAAATTGTTCGAGCTGTGTGTTTTGACGAATCAGTTCCGTATTTGTATTGGTCAGCTCGCTGGTTCGTTCATTTACTACTTGCTCGAGATTTTCATTTGAGGCCGATAGTAAAATGTTCGTTTTCTTTTTTTGATAAAAATTCAGATATAAAATGATAAGAAGAATAATTAAAGATAGAATGGTAACAATTGATCCAACTGTGATTGATCGTTGTTCACGAATCCGCGCATCTTTCAATTCTGCATTCTTTTTAAGAATTTCATTTTCGCTCTCAACTCGTTCGGTTTGATAGTTAATCTTTAAGTTTTCAATGAATTGAACATTATCTTCACTGAAGATGCTATCCTGATAAAGATTAAACTGCTTATAAAAATGAAGAGCATTCTTGTAATCATCTTGTGCTTCATAAACTTCATACAAAATTCCATACGCTTCTTTTGTTTTATCCCTAAACGAATTTCGTTTCGATATCTCAAGGCTCTTTGTAATGAGTTCAACTGCCTTTTGATATCTCTGCTGTTGAAGATAAACAAGGGCCAATCCGTTCAACGAAAACGTCATTCCAAACTGACTTTTCTTTTCTTCGGGAAGGGCCATCGATAATTCATAATAAGAAGAAGCTTTGTCCAGTTTCTTCTCCATGTAAAACACCTCGGCCAGATTGTTATAGATATAAGAAAGAGTATATCCACCTAGCGGAAATTTCTGTTCTTGCTTAAGGGCTTCATTAATCCAATATCTGGCGCTATCATATTGCCCCATTTTGGTAAATGAACGCCCTATAAAATTCATAATGCTTGAAACGTTAGGCGCTTCAATTTTTTTTCCGAGCTCGTAGGCTTTGCCTAAGTTCCTTTTTGCTTCCGGAAAGTTTTCAATGCTGGAATAAATATTACCGAGCGAGGAGTAGGAGTCCAGAATTTCGATCGTATCCTTTTGCTTTTCTGCATACCTCAAATTCTCCATCGTGTATTCGATGGCCATCGTAAAATTGCCCAGCCGTCTGTGCACACGTCTTAAAATTCCATACGCCTGTTGAAGCTCTGTTTCATCCTGATTCTGATGAGCCAGATCAAGAGCGTCCTGACCGTACTCTAATGATTTTTTTAAATCAATGTTGTAATAACGGGTGGACAGTTGAATTAAAATGGAGAAGCGAGCTGTATCCGCTTTTGTTTGAGGCAGAATACGATGTAAACTATCAATCGCTTTGATATCACTCTGTTGTGCATGAACAACAAGACAGAGAAATACAAATCCAATAATTCCTGCTACCCTTCCCACGGACGTATCAATTATTGTTTAAAAGAAGTTTCAGCCTTTGAAGTTGTTGCTGATTCGCCTCCGATCCCATGTTGTCAATAATTCCCTGCTTTTCGCGTTTGGTCAATCGCCAACTCAACGAAGCGCGAGCACTGTTCTGCCGAATGCTATCCATCTTTTGCAAGATGGGAACATAACTCTCTGCCTGATATTGAATATCAATCCGATCAATACTACCCTTAAACCACGACTTAGCATGGCCAATTAGTAAGTCACTGGTAATGTCCTGAAAGTTTTCGAAATTATTATACACGCTGCTAATGGGTTGTGTAATGTCATCCATAATAGTTTGCCCTGTTTTCGGAGCAATCACAGCAAGCTTAGGCGAATCGCGTATGGACAGAAAAACAATCCCATCTGTATTTTCAGCAATCCACTCTTTAAAGGCGTAAACAAATCGTACAGCATCCGAAAGACCAAAATTATCCGAGATACCCGCATCCATAATCTGAATGGGAGGATCAGTAGGTAATGTTGTGTTTGGCGTTATATACGGAAAGGTGGCACTCATACGCAACGCTGAAAGAAAACGCAAATTGCCACCCTGGTGTTCACTGAATAGACGCTGAAAGTCCACACCGCTATACTTGGTCATGGCATACGATGGAGATTCTGTCACTTCATAATTCATAAAAGAAACAGGGCGTGAGGCGATGTAAAGTTTTCTTCCATCATTCACTACAGTAGGTGTAAGAATTACCATGGGTATCATACCACTGAGCTCGGCACTATCATAAGCACGAATTGGTTTATCCAACAATCCCTCCGTGATTTTATTCAACTGCTCTTCAAATGTATAGCTTCTGTCACGATAGTAATACAGGTTGTTATATTCATACTTGGTGAAGCCAACGAAAATATCATTGGCTAGTAAACTAAAAATCAAAGGATTTAAATTATCCGTTGAAATCATATCCCGATGTAGCGATGAATATGGATCGACCTTCTGTTTTAGCTTTTTTCTCAGCACTAATTCACGAAAATAACTTGCACCAATCAATCCACCGGATGCACCTGTTATCAGTGTGCTACTTTCAAAGAGCTTACCTTGCGTGAGACTATCTGCCGTTTGCAAAGCCGTGAGTGTCCAAAGAGAAGCACGCTTACCTCCTCCACTTGCACAAACGAAAACCATCTTCGGTTTTTTATCGGCTGGGAATTTCTTCCTCCAATTTTCCAACATCACCAATGTAGCGCGTTTGTCAAATTGAATCGTAGCGGTATCATTTAATAATTGAAAATTTTTGACAGAGTAATCAGCAGGTGGCTGGAGATAATCCAAACCGAAAGCTTCATAGGGTTTGGAAAAATAATCCTTACCCACCCAATAATTGATTAGCATAAAAACCAGAAGAGCAATGGTGGCTGACCATCCGCCAAACCAATAGCTGAATGCGCCCGACATCATTACAAAAACGGTAAGAAATATGACACAACTTGATGCTGCAGGAAGCTGAAAGGATGGGTAATCTTTAAAAACACCTAGCACTAACACAACAGCAAAAATAAAAAGCTCTATAATCACCAGGTTAAAATGATTTTGATCGAATACTTTTATGATCATCTCCTTATCATAAAAACTATTGTCCTCAATTTTCTTGATCTTAAAATCATAGTCAACATAATTATCGACATGCACCTGCTTTTTACGCGCGATGTCGAGTTTTTTCAGAGCACTGGCGCGGGTAACTTTTACATTCTGTTTTATCTTTTCGTCAATGCGACAGATAACGTATTTAAAAATGTCTTTATTGGTAAACCAGAAGTAAACAAAGAAAAGTAATGTCATGAAAAGGAATCCGCAAAACAATCCAAATAAATTCCATCGCAAAGCCGAGCCAGTACTATACTGATTATTCACCTGAAACGCGATGATCTGGTACACGTAGGTCACAAGGTAAATGATCGGTATAATACTATTGTTGATAATAAACTTAGTAAACGGTTTAGATAGTGCCCCGATAAAAGAGAAGCGATGGCCGTCAGAAATGTAGCACGTAATATGAAATGCAGTTATAAACCCGGCCGTTACGATCCCCATTATAAAAAAACTGGCGAAGTTTACCTCGTTCATGTATTCCGGATCGAGAAAGAGATATGGAATGCCTAGGTATTTTCCAAAATTTCCGGTAACCATCGCAAACAAAATGATCCAGCAGAGCATCAACACATGGTTGCGTCTTATGTTGTTGAGCAACAATTGAACAGGGAAAGAATAGAATATGTTGGGTGCTAAAAAGTAAAGTTTACGCATACATAGAATTACATCAATATACTAAATTATCATTAACCATTTACGTGGGTTAAGGCTGGATTTATCAGCTTAACTCAAAAAAAAATTGTAAATCGTAAATTGTAAATTGTATATCACTTGACAAAACCGTTTAACATCTATCGTTCTTCTGCGGGTTCCGGAAAAACGCGTACGCTCGCGAAAGAATACCTTATGTTGGCGTTGCGCTATACTGAATATTATCGCTTCATCCTTGCGATGACATTCACCAATAAGAGCACGCAGGAAATGAAAGATCGCATTATCTTCTACCTCAATGATTTTGCGGAAGGTAAAAGCGAAGATTTAGCGAAGGAGATCCTGGACGAATATAAGGCTGAAGGTTTCGACTTTCCACCAGCATTACTCAGGAAGAGAAGCAAGGAAGTACTTTCACTAATCCTGCATCATTACTCGCAATTTTCAATCAGTACAATTGATGCATTTTTTCAACGGATCATCCGGTCGTTTACACGTGAAACGGGTCTGCTCGGAAACTTCCGACTTGAAATCGACAATGAGCTTGTGATGGAAGAAGTAATCGATCTGCTGATGGAAGAGCTGACGGACAACCAGGAACTTCGTGGTTGGGTAATGGACTTCTCGTTAGAGCGATTAGAAGAGGGAAGGGATTGGGACATTCGCTCTGCCTTACTTGAATTTTCGAAGGAAATATTCAAGGAAGAATTTAAGGCCATTGAAGATGATGTGTTAGAAGCAACCAGTGATCGCGCCTTTTTTAAAGAGTTTAAACAAAAACTCCAACGCGAAGTAAATTCAATGAAGAAGCGAGTTGAAGGTGATTCCAAAAAATTGCTCGATGAATTTCACGCGCATAACTTAACTGTTTCTGATTTCTTATATGGTGAATCGGGAAGTATTTACAAATACGCAACAAATTTATCTGAAGGTGAAATAGCTGCTCCAAATTCAAGAGTACAAGCTGGACTGGACAATGTTGATAAATGGGCCGGGCCGAAAGCAGATAAAAAATTAATCAAGTCGTTAGCAGAACAAGGTTGGCACGCTCAACTTTCGAGCTTGGTGAAATATATTGAGGATCATCACACCGCCTACTACTCCGCAGAACAAGCATTAAAAAATCTATACGCATTTGGATTGCTTGCTGATATTTCAAAGACTTTAAAGAAATACCTGTCCGATAACAACATGATGTTGCTTTCGGATGCGCCACGTTTTTTAAATAAGCTGATGGATGAGCAGGATGCTTCTTTCATCTACGAAAAAGTAGGTTCCTTCTATCGTCATTTTCTGGTGGATGAATTTCAGGACACATCTGATTTTCAATGGAGGAACATTTTGCCCCTTATCCGAAATGGAGTTTCACAGAATTATAAGAGTTTGATTGTTGGCGACATTAAACAATCCATCTACCGTTGGCGTGGTGGCGACTTGAATATACTTCAGGAGAAAGTGAAAGGTGATGTAGGCGAATTAATGACGGATACCTTTCCATTGGACACCAACTATCGAAGTGCTGAAAATCTTGTACAGTTTAACAATGCCTTGTTCAGCACTGCTTCCAAGATAATTGCTTCTGAAATAGAAGTTCCGTTTCCACAAGAAGTGTATAGCGATGTAGCCCAAAAGAATTTCAAATTCAAAGATAAGGGATATATCAAAATTGATTTTCTGTCAGCGGATACGCAAACACCAGAATCAGAAGAAGGTACTCAAAAATTTACAGCGCTCTCCTTATCAAGACTTCCCGGAATTGTTGAAGAACTTCAACAAAAAGGCGTCTCTCTTCGCGATGTTGCATTCTTAGTCCGCGATAATAAAGAAGGGCAAAAAATTGCTCAGCACTTTATGGCGTATCGCTCATCACCTGATGCAAAACCTAACTTTAAATACGATGTAGTTTCGAACGAATCATTGCGTCTCGATCAGGCATCATCAGTTTTAGTGTTGGTTAACGCCTTGCGTTTAGTGGATGATGAATCAAATTTAATTGCAAAAGCCCATCTTGCTTACGAATATCAAAAGATGTGGCAGCCAAATGCCTTTCCTAACTATCATGAAATATTTCTAAAAAGTCATACCCAACATTTTTCCAAATTAGTTCCTCCATCATTCACACAACAACAACATGTATTAAGTGCTTTACCGCTATTGGAACTTGTCGAAAATCTCATTTACATTTTCAGGCTTGGCGAATTGAATTTGGAGATTGCTTACATACAGGCTTTTCAGGATTTGATATTGGAATTTTCTCAACGCGAGCGAAGTGACCTCTCTTCTTTCTTAACCTGGTGGGAAGAGAATAAGCATAAAAAATCCATTCAGGTTGCGGGGGGAATTAATGCAGCTCAAATTATCACCATCCATAAATCGAAAGGCTTACAGTTTAAATATGTGATCATTCCTTTTTTGGATTGGGAATTAAATCATCAGGGAACAAAATCGCCTATGTTATGGTGTAAGACTGATGAAGTATTATTTAAAGATGCAGGTTACATTCCAATACGATACGCCCAAGGGCTTGGGGATACTTACTTTAAAGACTATTACACAAAAGAACGACAGCGCATCTACCTTGACAATCTTAATTTGCTATATGTAGCGTTTACGCGTGCAGAAGAAGGATTGATTGCACATGCACCTTTGCCAAAAACAAAATCGCTGTCGCACGTTGGTCAACTTGTTAGAAAAACTATTGAGCGTGATGATGAACTTCAAGGCAATTGGTCCAATGAAACGAATTCATTTCAACAAGGTGAGATCGAAGTTTTAGACAAGCAACCAAAAAAGGAAAACGAATCCCTTGTACTCCGGAAATATCCTGTAACGCCCTGGAGAGATCGGCTTCAGGTTCGAAGACAAGGTGGCGACTTTTTTACCGTTACCGAAAAGCGAAAGAAAATTAATGAAGGAATTTTTCTTCACACACTTCTCTCTCGCATACGTATAGCTGAAGATTCATCAGCAGCAATCGATCAAGCTATTATCGAAGGATTGATCCGGGAAAGCGAAAAGCAAAGCATTACCGAAACGGTGCAATGGATTATTCATCATCCTTCATTGCGACTTTCGTTTACGGAAAGTTCAACATTAAAAACAGAAGCATCATTACTTTTACCTGACGGCTCAGAAAAAAGAATTGATCGTCTAACTATAAAAGATGGACACGCGCTCTTGATTGATTATAAAACAGGTGTGCCTACTCAGAAAGATCAGGAGCAAGTAGAGAACTACCTACACATATTCAAATCGATGGGCATGAATTCTGTGACAGGCTACTTAGTGTATATAAATGAAAGAAAATGTGTTGAAGTTCGAAGTGCCTAAGCTACACTCTCTTCTTCGCACCTCGAACAGCTTCTGCAGTCCATGGATCTTCGGGCCAGTGATGACGAGGGTAACGCATCCGTAGTGCTTTGCGAACTTCATGATAAGTAGTCTGCCAAAAACTTTTTAAATCCTGAGTTACTTGAACGGGTTTATAACCTGGTGAAAGTAAATGGAGTGTTACTTTATTTCTTCCTTCATTGACTACAGGAGTTTCCAGCAGTCCAAACATCTCTTGAAGCCTGACTTCTATGATTGGTGAACTTCCATCCGATAGGTAATTCAATTGAATCATGGATCCGCTTGGAACTTTTATTCGTGATGGAGCAAGCGCATCCAATCTATTATTTAATTCCCAAGGTAATATAGAGGTGAGAATTGCCTGCATATCCAGCTTCTGTAGTTCGCTCTGCTTTGTAATTGTATTCAAAAAAGGCGAAAGCCAGACATCAATCGATTCTAACAATTTATCATCCTGAACATCCGGCCAACCTTCATCTGGACGCCAGGTGCGCAAACTCATTATGCGTGCCTGCCATGCTTGCTGATCCTCACTCCATCCCAACATCTTCAATCCTTTGGAGCGGATTACATCACACAAAATGTTTATCCGGGCTTCATCAGAAATTTTCGTAGAAAGCTTTCTCTCCAACACAAGATTTCCAATCTGTTTTTCAATTGAGCCAACAACCATCTCTCGTTCATCGTCCCAACGGACTATTTCTTTTTCTTGAGCTAATGTTTTTAAATCAGGCAGATTAACTACCGCAGCGAGAAATATCTTTCCTTCACCCTTGCCCATATCCAAGTGTGCAACACACAACCATGTTTCGCGTAAGAGTGGATCGTGTTGGGGTAGCTTTACAATTCTTCCATTTGCTAATTTATAACGCTCATTGTGTCTTTCAATTTGTTGAGCAATGCGTTCTGGGTATGCTGCCACTAAAAGCTTACCTACATCAGCATCCTTTACAATAGAGTTTTGAATATCAGCCTTTAATAACTTTCTCCAGTTCAACGCTAGTTTTTCAATTCGTTCCAACACTCCACGATCGGCAAATACCTTTTGTCCATCGCGCCATTTGCGAAGTGCTTCAACACGCAACACTACATCAACACCCGATTCCTTTTCGAGTGGATCGCGCTCTTCCAGTACAGCAGCTAAATCAGTTGCCAACGAAACAAATTCTTTTGTCTGCGATTCATGATCTGCTTCCAACAACATGTGTGCAATTCGTGGATGAGTCGGTAATCGCAACATCGCTTTTCCGCGAGAAGTAATTTTGTTTTCTTCTAACGCTCCAAGCTGATGGAGAAGTTCTTTTGCCTGACTAACAGCACCCATTGGTGGTGAGGTGATCCAGGTCAATTCCTGAATATCGTTAACACCCCATTGGCCGAGCTCAAGCAATAGTGGTGCAAGATCGGCTTCTAAAATTTCAGGAGTCCGACTGGGTGAAAGATTAGTTTGTACTGCCTCACTCCATAGCCTGTAACAAACACCAGGACCTAATCGACCAGCACGACCAGCACGTTGATCCGCAGAATCTTTCGGAACACGAATTGTTTCCAATCGTGTAAGCCCACTGCGTGGATCAAATTTTGGAACACGCGAAAGCCCACTGTCGATAACCACTTGAATACCTTCAATGGTTAAAGAGGTTTCAGCAATGGAAGTCGCAAGAACAATCTTTCGCTGACCTGATGGATGTGGAAGAATCGCTTCTTGCTGTTTCTTAAAAGGAAGATCACCATACAAAGGATGAATGAGCAACGGAACGTTCTCTTGCTCCAATAAACTTTGCACGCGATTAATTTCACCCGCACCTGGAAGAAAAGCAAGAATATCACCCTTCTCATCTTCCACAGCTTTACGAATGGCTTTTATCATTCGATTGGATATTGGAGCATCGACATCATGCGAAAAATATTTCAGGGCAACCGGATATTGTTTACCTAGTGATGTGATGATTGGCGCATTATTTAGTTTGGAAGATAATGCCTCACCATCCAGGGTTGCTGACATAATGAGAATACGAAGATCGTTTCGCAATACCTCTTGTGCCTGAAGACATAATTCAAGGGAGAGATCAGCATGTAAACTTCGTTCATGAAATTCATCAAAAATCACCAATCCCACTCCTTCCAAAGTATTATCCGATTGAAGCATTCGTGTTAGAATACCCTCTGTAACCACTTCAACTTTTGTGATGGAACTAACCTTATTTTCAAAACGAACACGATAACCAATTTGCTGACCTGCTTCTTCTTGTAGTTGAGAAGCTAATCGAGTAGCGACTGATCGCGCTGCCAATCGCCTTGGCTCAAGCATAATTATTTTTTTTCCACCAAGCCAAGCCTCATTCATAACATGTAATGGAAGCACCGTTGACTTACCTGCACCCGGTGGAGCTTGCAAAATCACTACAGGGTGATCTTTCAACTTTTCATTTAGTTGTGAAAGAATCTCTAAAACTGGAAAGTGAGGCATGAATGCAAAAGTAACGAGATTGAAACAATGTCAATGTCTGAATTCAAAACCGTGCTCTAAATTTTATTTATGAGATGACGCATCGTGCAAAAAACTTTGCATCCACAAGTGCGCTTCATGTTCTTCTGTGAAAACCCGAAGTTCTACACCAAGTTCACCCACCTTTTTAATCATTCTGTTGTAATATGATTCGCGGATTGGGGCTTTGAATCCAATGGCAGCAATACGTTTCAATCCATGCCGTACTGCTTCCGGCAATATGTGTGTTAAGAACCAAATCTGGTCTTCCTCCTGAACCTCTCCTTGTTCACGCAAATCGGCAATCCAACCGGGAGTATTGTACGTCTTTAATGTTTGCAACAGCGACTCAAAGGCATTTCGGTAATCTAAACCATTAACATTCCGCTTCCAGATCAACAAGGTGTTATTAATATTGGCATCATAATATAATTGAGCTGCATCGCTCTCAAAGAAAATCTGCTTATCAACTGATGGGGGCGTTGGCAATGTAATCCGAAAAAGTGTGCCTACGTTCAATTGACTTTCAATCTCAATACTTCCATTCATTGCTTCCACTTGCGTTTTCACTAAAAAAAGTCCCAGGCCTTTTCCGCCAATGTGGGTGTGAAAACGTTTGTAGAGTTTAAATACATTTTGTTTCTGTGTGGCCAGATCAATCCCCAATCCATTGTCACTGATTTCCAGAATCACTTCATTCCATTCGTTGATATGCGAATTGATATTTACTGCAAGTAATCGACCAGGAGCACGATACTTAATAGCATTGCTCAAGAGATTAAATAAAATACTGTGCAGCATGGCACGAATTCCAAATACGAAGGGGGCATTATTAAAGTTACCCGTTATAGCAAACTCCGGCTTTATATTTTCATTCAAAATACTCAGCACTCTGTTCCACTCGTCTGCCAACATCACTTTTTCCCGAACATTGTAAAGTTCATTCCGGATATCGATGATGTGATTGAGATCTTTCAGAACGGCATCTAAATCAACTGCTGATTGCCTGATGAAATCCAAAATATGTTTTTGCTCTTCACCCTCTGGTGAACGCTTCACAATATTCGACAGGCCAAGTAACCGCGCAACGGGCCCGCGAAGATTATGCGACACGGTGTAGGAAAACTGCCTTAACTCGTTGTTATGTTTTACCAACTCCTCATTGATGTGAAGGAGACTCTGACTTTTCTCTTCCACTAACTTCTCAAGATGGGTATTATAAACAACTAGCCGCTGCTGTTGTTCACTGATTAGCTCATTGGCTTCCCGCAACATTTCACGGCTTAGCAGCAGCTCGTCCTTCTGATGTTGCAGCTCTTCATTTTGTGTCTCTGACTCTTCATTCAACCGAAGGAGTTGAACATTTTGATCGGATAGCTTAGTGTTGATTGAATCCTTTTCATTTATCAGTATAAATGTATTTTGCTCAGCCTGCTCTGTAATAAACTTGAGCACTAAACTTCCAAATAGCAAAACAAAGTAAGAGATTAGCGATATGTAATTGATGTAATAATATGCCCGCGCATCAAAGCCGCGTTGAAAATATCCAACACCCACTAAATTATGAAGAGGATCAAATAACACAAGGCAGAGAAAGGTAGAGCCAAGGCAAATGAAAACTTTGACACGCTCACTTAGTCTAAAGACAATGGCCGGCAAAATAGTAGTTGCTACTAAAATTAAGCGGCTGTCAAAATAGCCAATGTAGGATTGATTAAAATTAATGGTCTTTCCATACAGTGTAATAAAGGCAGTCATCCAAACTGGCGCAAGACAAAAAATAAGCCTGCCGGCATTCCAGCTTCGTTTGTTTAAGAAAATGACGCCTAAGAAAACAATACCAACTGAAATGATAAACTTAAAACTTGCAATCCAACCGAAGAAGGAAAAAAGAATAAAGAATAAAATAAACGTCAACCCAGATAGAATAAGAGCAAGAATATTTGTGATGTACACCACTTGACGAAGGTGTTGCGGCACCCTTGATGCGGGAATAAGAAAAGAAAATACATTTACCATGCGGAGAGAGGGCCAGTAAAATACGACTAAAAGTAAATCGCATTATGGTAGAAACCAAAGAGACCGCATAATCAGCTTCGTTGATAAGTCAACAAAGTCATATATGAGGCCTCTTGAATACTAAGACTTCACATCATTTTAAGGTCTCCAAAATACCTTCCTTGTACAATGTTGGTTTAACACTAAATGCTTTCTCCGCCTTAGTGCTATCAAATACATATTCATTTTCGAATTGATACATCATCTCAACAAACTCACGTAACACAGGTATAAATAATCCCAGCAAGCGAACACCAAACTTGGACATTACCTGCGGTGATTTGTATTGCTTATTTAGAATTTCATACGCCATGCGGATGTAATCATCTCCCGTTATTTTCTCCGGACTTGTCAATGCATGCCAGGTCTGGTTATATGCAGAAGGTGTATTGCCTGCGATTGCTACAGTTTTCCCAGCATCAGGTGTATAGGTAAACGTGTGGATTTTTTTTGGATCACCAACCCATTGTGCGCCTTTGCCGGCCTTCAGTCGCTCATTAACAGTTGAATGGGTTAAACTCAACAGTGCGCCTGGTCCATAGAAATCTGCTGCGCGAACAATCATACCTTGAAGGTTGCCTTGTTTTATCTCTTCGAGTAATGTAGTTGCAATCTTAGCACGTACTTCTCCCTTTTTACTATTCGGATTAAAAGGAGTCTCTTCAGTCATTGCTCCGTTCACTTGGCCGTATGCATATACATTGTCAAAGAAAACCAACTTGCTTCCGTTTTTCTTACACGCATCAATCGTGTTTCGCATGACGATGGGCCACTGTTGCTCCCAGGTTTTTGCATCGTATTTTAATCCAGCTAATAAATAAACGACTTCACTTCCAGCCACGGCCTTTTCGGTTTGAGCATAATTCAGTAAATCAGCAGTAACCAACTCATCCGCAGGATTTACTTTTTTAGGATTGCGGCTTACTTGCCTGATCTGATTGGTGTATTGAGGAAGATGTTTTGAAAGTTCGCGGGCAATAGTGCCGTTGGCTCCGAGGATGGTTTGCATAGAGGTTTTCTTTTTTGAGACGATAGAGAGTATTGAATATTGTTGATTAACAAAAATAAACACGAAGATAGTGGTCGATTCACAATACCAACTGATCGGTTTAGATTGAATGAAGCATCTTATGTTTGGATTGAGTCATAAACGTTTTGAATAATACCTCTGGGCACGGTAAACTGAATTGCAATCAGATTACGGGCTCTGCAACTAATTGACTACCTTTGTGCATCACTCCTCGAAATTCACGTAAAAAAGCACTTTCGTGCTACGGTCTTCCCTGAGGCGTTAGTTATTAAACCTCATCGTGCATCGCACAAACATTAAAAAATGTCATTCGAAAAATTAAATTTAATAGAGCCGATTATGCGTGCTCTACAGTCAGAAGGCTATACTAAGCCTACGCCCATTCAAGAGCAATCTATTCCCGTTTTGTTGGAAAGAAGAGATCTGTTGGGTTGCGCCCAAACCGGCACAGGTAAAACTGCCGCGTTTGCTATTCCTATTTTACAATTGCTTCATCAGGATGAACTCTATAAAAAAGGTCCACAGGGAATTAAGACACTAATCTTAACTCCCACTCGCGAACTCGCCATCCAAATCGGAGAGAGTTTTGCTGCGTACGGAAAACATCTTCGCATTAAACACACCGTTATCTTCGGAGGTGTAGGACAAAAACCACAGACCGATGCTTTGCGCGCTGGTGTTGATATATTGATTGCTACTCCGGGAAGATTATTAGATCTGATGGATCAGCGTTTTGTTCATCTTCAACACATTAAAATGTTTGTGTTGGATGAAGCCGATCGTATGCTTGACATGGGTTTCATCCATGATGTTAAAAAGGTTATCGCGAAAATTCCTCAGAAGAGACAAACTCTTTTCTTCTCGGCTACTATGCCCCCAGAGATTTCAAAGTTGGCCAGTACGATCTTAACCAATCCGGTTAAGGTAGAAGTTACTCCGGTTTCATCTACTGCGAATACAATTCAACAATCTATTTACATGGTTGAGAAGAAGGACAAGAAGAAATTACTTCACCACCTTCTACAAGATCGCGCTATTGAAACGGCATTGGTTTTTACACGCACAAAACATGGTGCTGACAAAGTTGTGAAAGACCTTCAGCAATCCGGCATTAAAGCCGAAGCTATTCACGGAAACAAATCACAGAACGCAAGGCAACGTGCGTTAACGAATTTCAAATCAAGAATAACACGCGTATTGGTAGCAACGGATATTGCTGCTCGTGGAATTGATATTGATGAACTTTCACACGTAGTCAATTATGAATTACCAAATGTACCCGAAACGTATGTTCACCGTATTGGACGAACAGGTCGTGCAGGTGCAGCCGGTATTTCAATTTCATTCTGTGATGAAGAAGAAGTAGAGTTTCTTCATGATATCCAGAAACTAATTGGCAAGTCGCTTCCTGTTGTAGAAGATCAACCGTATCACATGACACACGTGGGTGGGTTCAGACCAAAACCTGCACAACGTCAATCAACACAACGCAACAACGGAAATAACAGCAGAAGAAATTCAAGTGCACCGCATCGCGAAGGTTCTGGCAATTCCAGAAATCGCGGGGGTAGTTCAGGAAACTCTACGAGTCGTGGAAGTTCTTCTGGAAACTCTGGAAATAGACGAGGTTCTAGTTCGGGTTGGGGAAGTGGACGGAAAGGTAAAGCACAAGGAGGAGGAGACAATAATTACTAGTCGTTAGACATTAGTATCTAGACATAGAATTATAGATTTTTTAAAGTCGTCTGAAGGTGTAATTCCATCAGACGACTTTTTTATTTCTCTACTGTTCAACAAATCTTTTTATTCTACCACAGCATCAAACGCACTATTCAGAATTTTTCCATTGCGTTTCATTTGAATCCATATGCGATAATTTCCGGGTGTTGGAAATGAATATGGGAACGTGACAACAGAATGTTCTGGGTGCTCTGAATCAACTTCATGATTCATATTTCCCATCAACACTTTATTTCGATCTTCTTCACTCATAGCATCCAGGTTTGCAACAACTTGATTAATGCTATCCATAAAAACAGATGATCTTGTAAGTTTCTCCCAATTTACCGGTCCTGTTTCTTTTTCGAAACGATTCAGCATCGTTTGCTGTGACGCCATCGAATAACTTCCTACCGGATGAAGATGAATGTAAACACTTCCATCATCTTTCATCACAACAGCATGGCCCATCATACCGAGATATGGATCAAGTATCGCTGGTTTCTCATTTTCATCAAGGATATTAAAAGCAAGCTCATATAATTTTCCGGCAATGAATGGCTCGTTTGCCTTATGTTCCCAAACAGCAGTTGACCCATCAGGTAATAATGTTTTAACACCGGGCTTTCCACATACCATAATTCCATCAGCTGTATTTGAGGCGGATGCAGAAGTTGAAATTGGATTGGTGGTAAAATAGGTATCATCTCTGTTAAGAGAAACTGAATCCATCGAAACTAAAGTTGCTGGAACTTTACTATCAATTTCAATTGTGTCAGGAATGGTTTCGGAGAATCCACTGAGTCGCGTTATGTCTGCAAAGATTAGATACTTTCCATTTGGTAATGGAGGTAATGGAGTAATGTAAGTCGCTGAATCTTTTCGCTGCGGATGAAGATGCGCAAACACATCCATGCTTCCGGCACGAACTAAAAACATATGCATAAGTTTACCATGATCCGGAACGACATAGGAAAGTTTTCGTGTATAGTTTAATTGTGTGTGAGGCGTTGTATCAATCTTCAGTTCGAGCATGTTTTGGCCACGCAATTGCGAGATGGTTGAACTTACGCGAAGTGGTTTATACATAAATCGTTTGTAGTCGGATGCCCAGCTATTCCACCACGATTTACCTCCCCATAAAATCAAAACTAAAAGAACTGTACTGACACCTGCACCAATCCATCGCTTGCGCAAAACTCTTGGTGAGATCTCGTCACTTGGTTTTACCAACCCATCACTTACGCTTGCGCTGATAATGGTGACCATCAACCCAACCAGAAAAACACATAAAGCAAAAAGTATCCATCCTAATGATGATGGCATTTCACGTTGCGTAGTCGACACAGCCATTACGGGAACCAAAATATTTCCAGCACCTGATGATCCTTTTATTTCCAAATCAATTCCGGAAGCACCAGCATTCATTAACCAAACCAAACCTTGATAATGTCCGGGTTCATTCGGTACGGGTAGCATTTGATCTGCTGATGGCGTGCCTTTACTTCCGGCAAACCAATAAACCGGTTTTGCCCAAATGGATTCTATGCCATCGCCTTTCGTGTAAATGTGAATGATAGCCGTTCCCGGAATTACATCAGGAGGTGTAATCAATACCATCACACCATATGCGCCAGCTTTACCTTCAAAGGTTACACCAGGGCTTCCAATATGTGAATCGGCCAGTATAGAGATACATATAAAGAGTACACTTAAAATTATTTTTTTCATAACCATCATTAAATTAGCGCACAATTTTTTTCATCCAGTTTCCCCACGACAGACCAATGAAGGAGGAGAAAATAGCAATACCTAATGCAATTGCCAATCCTATTATCAAATCCTTTCCGGTTGTGATCATCCATTCACCAAAGGCATACCGAAATTCCCAATTGGGATCACTACCAAAATACCATTTCGATGTTCCAAAAAACCAATGACCCTTTGAGGCCATCAATACATTGGCAAATGGCCATTGGAAAATAATGAAGACTATCAGGAAGGTTATTCCATAGTACGCCATATTCAACCAGCGATTATGCTTTGAATACCGCGTAATCAAATCGATAACGATAGCTGGAAATAAAATTAGCAATGGAAAATCGAAAGGCTGAAAAGTTGTGATTGGATTCAATACCGGGCCGAGTTTTGGAGTAGCCGGAAACAAAGGAAGTATCCAATTCATCAACATTAGAAAAACAGTGTAGACCAGGGCTGCATACGTTGCTCCCCAATTTGATTTTGATGAAATTGAAAACGCTACCAGGAACAATGGAAAAATAAAAGATGCTACCTGATAGAACAACACTCCATGCATATCGTGACGCGAAAGGTATTCGGAACCAATGGTATAAATCATGGTGAGCACGAATCCTGCTGAAAAAGCATATAGGAAAGTATATCCACTTTGAGAAATACGCGCTTGATGTACATGTTCAGCATTCAAATTTTGATACGCCAACACGCTGATGATTGCACCAAATTGAATCATGATCATACCTAATAACAAAACTGTGTGCGGAGGTGAAAGGATCGTTACGTCCAATCCATAACTATTATGCCACCAATCATCAAACGGTGCAGAAGTAATCATGGCAATGGCTCCCCAAATGCAAAACAAATTTCCAAGTGATGCATGAAACAAGCCCCAGAATTTCACAGTCTTTGCGCGTTCGAATGGAGTTCCGGCAAATGTAATTTTCAAAACTCGGTATCCTGAAAATAATCCTGCTGTAACACCACCTAAATAAATTGCTAAGTGCGGTGAGGAAAACAATCCATCACGACCAATGCTCATGTGCCAGGAAATATCCCAGATCAGTCCGATCATAATACTGAGCGAGCACAGTACAGTTGCATACAAATAAAACGGAATGCCAACATGCTGAGGCTGATCAGAATCTGACATCGGTGAGGGAATGGAAATGGTTTGCATATAAACGTGGTGATTTAAAATTATCTAAAAACTAAAAGCTTAATTGACTTTGTAATTTACTCTATTGCTTTGGTCTGATCACTCTCACAGGTGGTGCAGGCTCTGTCAAAAGTTTTACAGGATTTGCTTTTAACAATCGCATCGCCTCTTCAACAGCTTTTTCAAGTTGAGGATCGTGTCCTTCTATTACTTCTTTCGGAGTCATTTCCACTTCGATGTCCGGGGCAATACCCTTACCTTCCACATCCCATTCACCATTCAAATTAAAGAAACCTCCTCGTGGTGCAGTGATGTATCCGCCATCCATTAAACTGGGTGTATCCCAAATACCAACGAGGCCACCCCAGGTTTTTGTACCTACCAGTGGACCAATCTTCATTTGCTTAAACATGAATGGAAGCATATCACCACCAGAACCTGCCATTTCATTTATGATTAATACCTTCGGACCATGTATTCCTGTAAGTGGTTCTGTCCACGGTTTGCGATCGCCCGCCACGTTGTTAAAGTAACCACGAAGTTTTCGATTAAGGATATCAACAAAATAATCGGCAATAAAACCTCCACCATTAAAACGCTCATCTAACACAACCCCCTCTTTATCCTGCTGCGCAAAATAATACCGGTTGAAATATTCATAACCATCTTCACCCGTATTGGGCAACCACACATACGCAAGTTTACCACCCGACAACTGATCCACTTTTCTTCGATTACCCTCTACCCAATTGAATAGACGCAAACCATAATCATTATCAACGGGAACAACCGTAACAGTTTTTGAATCCTTTCCATCCGGTGTATTGCTCACTTGAAGTCTAACCTGTTTGTTTGCTTTATTTTCAAATGTTTGATATAGATTTGAAGTACTGGTCAGATCATTGCCATCCACCGCTATAATGTATTGTCCAATTGAAACATCTACACCGGGGGAGCTTAATGGTGCACGAAGACCTGGGTTCCAGTTTTCGCCATTGTAAATTTTCTTAATCCGATATCGATTATTCACTACTTCATAATCTGCGCCAAGCAAACCGATGTTAACATGTTGAATGGATGGATTGTCGCCTCCACCTGTAAATGAATGGCCAATGGAGACCTCGCCTCCCAAAATATCGAGTAGATAGGTGAGATCACTTCTGTGCGCTGCATGATCTACTAATGGTGCATACATGGAATACACATTGTTCCAATCAGCACCATGAATATTCGGTACATATAAATAATCGCGTTGATAGCGCCATGCTTCTCGAAACATCTGTTTCCATTCTTTGCGCGGATCAATCTTCAGTTGAACATCCGAAGTTTTCAATACTCCGTCTCCAATAGCATGCTTGCCTGAAGTTTCAACCACACCCCATTGTCCGCCCGATCGATACATTAACTTCTTTCCTTTTTGAGAAAGTGAAAAATACCCGACAGGCGAAAGAAAAACTTCAGCCTTCTTATCTTTCAAAGTATACTTATGAAGGGTAGCTCCGTCTTGATGTTGAATTGTTTCCGTAAGAAAAATAACACCTTCTTCACTGGCTACTAAATAGGAATAATCGCGTGCTGGCATATCCAACGATAAGATGCGTTGACTGATTCCATCAAGATCAATTTGAACTGTGATTTTCTTCGGGGCTTCTTCTGACTTAGCTGGCTTCTTGGAATTGGATTTCACATCTGCTTTATCATCTTTAGCTGCCTCCTCTTTCTCTGCTTTTTCTTCATCGCTTTCGGGAAGTAACGGAGATGCTTCTCCTTTCTTTAAGATCATTATATAAGGCGATCTTCTGATCGGGCGTTCAAGCGAACTCATATCCAACCAACCCGAAAGTAGCGCCAGGTTCGTACTCGCTAAAAAGTAAATGTATTTTCCGTTGGCATCCCATGCTGGCGATATGGCATCGGAAAGGCCATCGGTAAGCTGCAACGATTTTGCCTGATCAACTGAGTAAGCCATCACAACATGAAACTGACTTTGTAAACGCTTGGCATACGCAATCCATTTTGAATCAGGAGACCAAACAGGGTTGATCGTTCTTTCTGGATGAAGAAAACTATCCTTATCAATTAATGTAATCTTTCCATTCAGAATTTCTACCGTCCATAATCGCTGAAGGTTATCGGTAAAGGCAATGTATTTTCCATCAGGCGACCAGGTTGGTGAATAATAAAAAGTTGGCGATGGTATTTTAATCTCACGTGGTTTTGTCAATCCGTCTTGTGCTTCAATCATCAAACTATATTCACCACTGGCATCCGAAAACCAGGCAATACTTTTTCCATCAGGAGACCATATTGGATCATGGTCTCTTGCTCCCGGAGAGCTGGTTAAATTACGATAATCACCTTTGTCGGTTGGAACGGTAAGAATTTCTCCACGTGCTTCAAAAAGTGCACGCACACCGTTGGGAGACAATGAGGCACTCGCAAGCCACTCAGAAGCATTTTCCCAATGCGGCATTAACCAGGGGAAATCGCCCTTTACTTCAATCTTTAATTTCTCTGTCTTTTTAGTCGAAGGACTTAACGTATATAAGTCACCACCATATTCCACAATCAAATCTTGACCTCCGCTTCCTAGCCATTTTACATCATACTCTTTAAAGAAGGTAAGCTGCTCAAGCTTATTGGTAGGCACATCAAATGCGTAAACATTCATTGCATTATCCCGATCGGATAAGAAATAAATTTTCTCACCCATCCAAACCGGTTGCATATCATGACTATTTTCCCAAGGCAACTTCCTCAGTGAATTGTCTTTCAGATTGATTAGCCAAATAGGTCGATTTTGTCCACCACGGTAGTTGCGCCATTCTTCATCCCAGGGTGTTACATATTCATAAGCAAAGAAATTTCCATCGGGTGAATATTCACCTCGGTTGGCACGTGGCATAGGAAGAGCAGTCGGCATGGATTCATTTACCCCAATCGACCAAAGCTTCGTACTCCCATACGGAACACTTTCACTATTCGAAGTGAAAATGACTTTGCCATCCGGGCTCCAGCCTCGTACAATATCCGCACTCGGATGCCAGGTCAGCCTTTTGGGTTCTCCTCCATTTACAGAAATGATATACACATCGGTGTTGCCACCATATTGTCCACTGAATGCAATGGTCGTTCCATCGGGTGAAAATTTAGCATTGGATTCAGAACCCTGATAACTGGTTAGTCGCACAGCATTTCCACCGGCTTTGCCAACAATCCAAAGATCGTTCGCATAGGCAAATACTATTTGATTATTGCTGATATCCGGTTGCCTTAACAGGCGAGTTTCTTGTGCTGACGCAACCGTAATAGTAAAACACAAGAGGAAGGTCTTTAGCATCATATGATATTATTTATATATTGAAAGTAATAAAAAGCATAACGCTAACCCTAACCTTCCATCAAAGAAAACAGAGAGGTGTCAAAATTTATAGAAAATATTATTGAGCAAAATGAATAATAAACGTGCTGCCCTTATCCACTTCACTTTCAACATGAATAGATCCGCCCAAGGCTTCAATCTGAGTCTTCACTAAAAAGAGTCCCACGCCTCGGGCATCTTTGTGTTCGTGAAATGTTTTATGAAGTCCAAAAAGCTTGTCGCCATATTGTTTCATATCAATCCCCAAACCATTATCACTTACGCGCATCTCAATAGCATTTTCAAGTTGCACCGTACGAATAACAATCTCAGGTGTTCGATTCCTTGTCTTATACTTGATAGCATTACTGATGAGATTTTGAAAAATGCTTTCGAGATAGGTCTTTGAATAGCGTAAGGACGATGCTTTGAAATCGGATTGAACGATGGCACCCGTTTGAATGATCTCACCTTGCAGCGATTGAATTACCTTATCAAGTACTTCCTGAAACTGAAGTTCCACCTGTACAACATCCGTATTCTTTTTTACTTTGAGTGTTTCCATGAGCTCGTTCATGGTTTCTTTCAGGTTTCCTGAAACGTCATTCAACTTTCTTAAAATGAGTTGATAATCTTCCATGCTGCTTTTTTCATTCAACAAACCAATCAGGGCAGTAATGTTCCCGATAGGCGAGCGCATATTGTGAGATATGATATGAGCAAAATCATCGAGTTGCCGATTTTGCTCCTGGAGCTCAAGTGCTGCTACTTCAAGACTTGTTTTTGATCGCTGTAATTCTTCTTCCGCTTTTTTTCGTTCCGTAATATCAATTGCAGAAGCATAAATTAGCTTACGGTTAATATCAGGTGATGAACTCCACATCAGCCATCGGTATGTTCCATCCTTACAACGGTATCGATTTTCAAATGTAGAGACAGCATTTCCAGCTGCGATATGATCTACCACATTATCCGTGCGGCCAACATCATCCGGATGAATAAACTCTACAAATTTCACCGACTTTAATTCTTCCAATGACCACCCGAATATTTTTTCCCAGGCGGGATTGAGCTTCAAAAAATAGCCATCAAAACTGGCAATACAATTCAAATGAAGAGAGTTGTTAAATACTCTTGAATTTTCATCGGCCATCCGCCTCAATTCTTCTTCGGCTAGTTTGCGAGGGGTTATATCGCTAACGAACCCTTCAATCATCGTCAGGGAATCATTCGTGTAAACACCTGTTCCAATTTCTTCAACCCATCGCCATTCACCTGACTTGTGTTTTATTCTATACTCTAATTGAAAACTTACACGATCACTTAATGCTTTCTCAACAAGACTAAAAACATAATCCTTATCATCGGGATGATATATCTTAACGAAATTTATGCTGTTGGCCATAAACTCTTCGGGACTATACCCTGTGATCGGAAAAATTTTATCATTTACATAAACAGTGGAATACACTTCGTCATTTCGGCAAAGGTAAATTGCACCCGGAATATTTTCGGCAATAGCCCGAAACTTTTGTTCACTGCTCGCTAACTCAATCTGAGATTTTTTTCTTTCCGTAATATTTCGGACGAGCATCAAAATCTTTTCATCATCGATGTACGATATTTTTGCTGCACTCCATCGGTCAGAATTCGGAACAGCATATTCCATGTATTGCGGTTGCTTTGTACTGAAAACAGAATCGATTGCCAAATCAAATTGTCTTAACAGTTCCCCAGATAATACTTCACTGATTTTCTTTCCAAGATATTCTGCTCGAGGTGTTACAATCAGGAGGTGATCATTCTTCGTCCAGATGTTTGTATAAATTTTTTCACGACTGATTTCAAACGCAATGTCATCAATCGAATTCAGTAGCGCCTGAAGATGAGCTTCTGATTTTTTTAATAGTTTTTCTTTTTTCCTGGCTTCCGTAATATCCGCACCAATACCAGCATATCCTATTAACTTATCTTCTTCCCATAAACCAGTAACCGAAAGCAGAATAGGAATGCGGGTTTTATCTTTTCGAATATAGGTCCACTCATTTCGGTCAGCAACTTTTTTTAATCTTGCCTTTATGACCATTGTTTCAAAACCCGGAACAACTTTTCTGTTCAACTCTTTACTTAAAAGCTTCGATCGCTCTTCAACTTCTGCAGGGTCATGTAGTATATAAGGCGTAACTTTCCCTATTACCTCCTCGGCAGAATAACCATACAATGTTTCAGCAGCTTTATTAAAACTTGTGATGATGCCATTGGTGTCGGTAGAAATAATGGCCAGTTCGGTTGTGCCAATAATAGCCTCTTGAAGGCGATAGGCTTCTGCCAGCGCATTCAAAAATTTCTCATCCTGTACGTAAACTTTTTGTAATGGAATTTTTTCCATTGTGAGTGGGGCTCCGCTACGAATATATGAATATTAAGCCTTAAATCCTCGTTGTCGCAAAGCTTCGAAAATAACAACCGCAGCAGCCGTTGATACATTCATGGAATCGATCACTCCCTGCATGGGAATAATAATATTGGCTGTGGCATTTTTCACCCAGCTATCCGAAAGTCCGGTGGCTTCGGTGCCCATTACAATGGCAGAAGGGCCAATGAAATCGGTTTCATAATAAGGTTTTGATGCCTGAAGGTAGGTGCAGAAAATATTGACATTATTTTTTTTCAGCCACTGAATTGTTTCTTCCGATGTTGCGGAGGCAATTTGTTTCGTAAAAACACACCCCACGCTAGAGCGGATTACATTCGGATTGTAAAAATCAGTTTGCGGATCGCAAATAATTACGGCATCTACTCCGGCCGCGTCTGCCGTGCGCAAAATCGCACCCAGATTTCCCGGTTTTTCTACGGCTTCTAAGATCAACAATAGCGGATTCTTTCTTAGTGCAATGTCCTCAAGTTTATGGGACTTTTGCTCCGCAATGGCAATCATTCCTCCTGAACTTTCGCGCACAGCAATTTTATCAAACACATCGCGTGATACAGGAATGAGAAGCCGGTCGCTTAATTTCAAATCGATCAACTCTTGAGCAGAAGTAATCTCCTCGCAGAAAAAAATGTTATGAATTTTATAGCCAGCCTCAACTGCATACATTACTTCTTTCTTTCCTTCTACAACAAAAACGGATTGCTTCTTGCGTTCGCGAGGTTTCTCCAGCAATAACAAGTTTTTGATTTTTGGATTTTGCGTGCTGGTAATTAAGACGTGCATGGTGTAAGATTAAAGTTCAATGTGCAAAGTTCCAAGTTTAAGGTTGTTTTCATTTACCTTTGAATCGAAACTTCGAACCTTAAACCTCGAACCTTGAACTTCACATTAACCTACCCTTCCTCCTGGACCGAATATGAATTGCTCGATAGCGGTAACTTCGAGAAGTTGGAGCGATTCGGAGAATACATTTTGATTCGCCCTGAACCTCAGGCCATTTGGCGCAAATCGTTGGACGAAAGTGAGTGGAAGAAAAAAGCACACGCCAAATTCGTGCGCGAACAAACCGATAAGTTTCGATTCACAGACGATGTAAAAGGGGGTTGGTCAAAAAATCCATCCATGCCAGAAAGCTGGAACATCAAATACAATTACAACTCGCTGAAACTAACGCTACGCCTCGCCCTTACTGGCTTTGGTCACGTAGGTATTTTTCCTGAACAAGGCAACAACTGGAATTTCATTTACGATACCATCACGAACTGGAAAGTCGAAAAACCAAAAGTGCTCAATTTGTTTGCCTACACGGGCGCTGCTTCTATCGTGGCGCGATCTGCAGGAGCAGAAGTAATTCATTGTGATGCATCACGCCCCGGATTAAATTGGGCAAATGAAAATATGCGTCTGAATAATCTGACCGACATTCGGTGGGTATACGAAGATGCGTTCAAATTCGTTCGCAGAGAATTAAAGCGTGGTAACAAATATCAAGGTATCATTATGGATCCTCCTCCCTATGGCCGCGGACCAGAAGGAGAAAAATGGACGCTACAAGAACAACTTGATGAAATCATATCCATGGCAAGTGAGTTGCTGGAAAAGAAAAACAGCTTCTTCGTTTTGAATATGTATGCCATCGGACTCTCAGCATTGGTGGGATTGAACGTAGCGAAGACCCATTTCAAAATTGACAATCCAGAGTATGGAGAATTCTTTTTAAAATCAGCTCAAGGTAAAGATCTTCCTATGGGAACATTCCTGAGATTTAAGTTATAATTTATAATAAACGACTTGCCACGAATGCACGAATAAATACTGACAAATGGATTTCATTCACGGCAAACTGGATTGCACAGATAAGTATTGAATTGTATCTTTAAATATGCAGTCGATCAAAACACCACCCCGTACGATTATGGAAGTATTTCAAATGCTTCCCGAAGGCACGTTAGCTGAACTTATTAATGGATCAATTTATATGTCACCAGCACCAACCACCCCGCATCAAACCACTGTTCTGGATATGTCGGTTGTCCTTTCTACCTATGTCAAACAGCATAAAATAGGAAGTATATTCATTGCCGCATGCGATGTTTATTTAGATGAACATACGAATGCCGTTCAACCTGATATTATTTTTGTTTCATCTAAAAAGATTGAGATAATAAAGGAATCCGGGATTCATGGTGTTCCCGATTTACTCATTGAGGTTCTTTCGCCCGGAAATTCCGAACACGATACAGTCGTAAAAAAGGCGCTCTACGAAAAGTTTGGCGTTCAGGAGTACTGGATTATCAATCCAAAAACAAAAGAAACCACTGGATATAGTCTAAAAGACAATACATATACATTGTCAGGGCAATTTATTGGCAAAATTCATTCGGCATTATTGAATAATCAGACGTTTGAGTTCTGATCTGTTACAGTCTTTACTAAACCTTCACACTTCATAGTCATTAGCCGGGTAAAAAACATTACCTTTGCGCCTCAATTCAAAAATTTAAAGAATTTCGAGGTATTATGGAGGTTAATAAGATCAGAAACATCGCTATCATAGCGCACGTTGACCACGGCAAAACTACGCTTGTGGATAAACTTTTACATGCAGGCCACCTTTTTAAAGACCATGAGACTCCCGGAGAGCTGATCATGGATAGCAACGACTTAGAACGTGAGCGTGGTATCACCATTCTTGCCAAAAACGTTGCCGTTCGGTACAAAGATTATAAAATCAACATTATCGATACTCCTGGTCACAGTGACTTTGGTGGAGAAGTAGAACGCGTTTTGAACATGGCCGATGGTTGTTTACTATTGGTTGATGCGTTCGAAGGTCCGATGCCTCAAACTCGTTTCGTATTGCAAAAAGCATTGCAATTGGGTCTTAAGCCAATTGTCGTTATCAATAAAGTAGACAAGAAAAATTGTACACCTGATGAAGTACATGAGCAAGTATTTGAGCTTATGTTCTCATTAGATGCTACTGAAGAGCAGCTTAACTTCCCAACCTTCTACGGTTCTGCCAAAAATGGCTGGATGAGCAAAGATTGGAAAACACCTGCTGAAGATATTACAGCATTGATTGAAGGTGTTATTGAACACATCCCTGCACCGAAAGTTGATACAGGTTTAACTCAAATGATGATTACATCTCTTGAGTACTCCGCTTACATCGGTCGTGTTGCTATCGGACGTGTACAAAGAGGTACTGTTAAGCCAGGACAAAACATCGTGCTGGTAAAACGCGATGGCAAAATCAGTAAGACGAAAATCAAAGAAGTTTACATATTCGAAGGCTTCGATAAGAAGAAAGTAGAAGAAGTAAATGCAGGTGAAATTTGTGCATTAGTTGGAATAGAAGGTTTTGAAATTGGTGACACCGTTGCCGATCCGGAAAAGCCTGAAGCATTGAAGGCTATCTCTATAGATGAACCTACAATGAGTATGCTCTTCACGATTAACAACTCACCGTTCTATGCAAAAGAAGGTAAGTTTGTTACTTCCCGTCACGTGCGTGAGCGTTTAGAGAAAGAATTAGAAAAGAACCTTGCCTTACGTTTAGGTGAAACTGGTTCTGCCGATAGTTTCATTGTATTTGGTCGTGGTGTACTTCACTTGTCTGTGTTAATCGAAACGATGCGCAGAGAAGGTTATGAATTACAGATCGGACAGCCTCAGGTTATTTTCCGCGAAATTGATGGTATACGATCAGAGCCTGTTGAAGAATTGACTATCGACTTACCAGAGAATGTTGCTGGTAAAGCTATTGAAACTGTTTCCATGCGTAAAGGTGAAATGTTGAACATGGAACCTAAGGGAGATCGTATGATTTTGAAATTCCTTATACCTTCAAGAGGTATCATGGGCTTGAGAAATTACTTATTGAACGTAACTGCTGGTGAAGCTGTGGTAACTCACCGCTTTAAAGAATATCAACCCTACAAAGGAGAAATTCCTGGACGTATCAACGGTTCATTGATTGTTATGGAACAAGGTGAAGCGATTGCATACAGCTTACACAACTTGCAAGATCGTGGTAAATTCTTCATCAACCCAGGTGAAGCCGTTTACGAAGGTCAGGTAATTGGTGAACATAGTCGTAATGGTGACTTGGTGATCAACGTTACTAAAACGAAGAAGCTTACCAACATGCGTGCATCTGGTTCGGATGAGAAAATGAAAATTGCTCCTCCTTTGAAACACACTTTGGAAGAAGCATTGGAATACATTCAGGCTGATGAGTACGTTGAAGTTACACCTCAGTCAATTCGTTTGCGTAAAATCTATTTGAACGAAAACGATCGTAAGCGTAATAGCCGCTAAGGCATATTGAAATTTAGTGTTAGTCCGAAGGAGCAGTGTGATGGAAGGAATGGAAAGGATTAAGTACACAATAGGACTCGTCATCATTTTGTTGACGAGTCCTTTTTTTATGTTCGGTCAATCCAAACAAGCTGCCAATGCTGCGTTGGAAATACAAGCCGATACATTATTAGACCGGCAAGATTTTGAAGGAGCACTGAAGCTTTATTCTAAGATTGTAAAGAAATCGAAATTCAAAAGTGATGATGAGTTTAGCATTCTCTACAAACGTGCTTATTGTTACTACACGCTGAAAAGATTTGATGAGGCACTGGTTGATTTAAACCGATACCTCAAGAAAATTCCAAATGAACAAGCTAAGATTTTGCGCCTCTATGTAAACCAGGGATTGGGAGACAATGATGCGCTGTTAGTCGATTTAAATACACTAATCACTGAGCGCCCGGAAAGTGCTGAACTGCTTCGCTGGCGTTTGTCTGTACGGATGGAGTCAGAAGAATACAAAGAAGCTCAACAAGACATCCGTAAATTATTATCCATTCAAGATGATCCGGATTTAAAAGGATACCTAGGCCTAACTTATTATTATTTAGAAAATCCAGATAGTGCTCTTATTATTTTTGACCAGATTATTGAGCAGGATCCATCGAACATTCAAACCTATTTGTATGCAGGATCAATTCTTCTGGAAGAAGAAGCCTACGATGCATCACTCAACTACATTAACAAAGGTCTGAAACTTGAACCCACTAACGCAACATTACTATATTATAAAGGTGCTGCGTTGGTAGAGAAGGAAGATTTTGCGGAAGGCTGTCGTTGTCTTAATAAAGCCTTTACTAACGGAATTGATGATGCCGGTGGATACCTGCAAGACTACTGTTACGGTGAAGCGAATTAGTTAATCGTTATTGGTTAATGGTTAATCGTATTATATTAATTAAACTTGTTTAATTCTTTCAGGTTTTCTGGGTCCTTTCAAAAATTACAACTTGGAACATTGAACCATTAACATTTAACCATTAACTTCTTGACCTCCATCCAGCAACTTCAAAAAACCGCAGAACTTCTTAAACTGGAACGTGAGGCTGATCTGGATTACTATCGTCAGAAGGTTTTGTTGCGATCATTAAGTCAACGCACACAGGAAGGAACTACCTGGTATCCTGTTAAACTCAAGCGTGATTACATAGGTACAGGCGAGCGTTTGTTAATTGAGATTGAGCGTACAACACATCTTGAACAACCTCATGCTTTTCAAAGTGGAAAATCAGTAAGTGTATTTTCAAATGGATCGGGTAAACCTGAACGTGATCACATCAACGGGGTGGTCAATTATGTTCGTGACAACGTTATGGTCATCACTTTAAATGGTGAGGATTTACCAGAGTGGATTGGTGATGGATTGCTCGGTGTTGATGTTATGTTCGATGAGATGAGCTATCGCGAAATGGAATTTGCATTGAAAGAGTTAATGAAGGCTGACGGTAATCGTGTTGCCATGCTTCGTGAGATTCTATTAGGTGATGAGAAAAGTAAAAAAAGAGAAGTTAGTGCCGAAGAGAAAACAAACCGGGGCAACACTTCTTTTCTCAACGAAAGTCAGCAAAACGCATTGGATAAAATTCTCTGCACAGAAGATGTAGGGTTTATTCATGGTCCTCCGGGAACAGGTAAAACAACCACAATTGTGCAAGCCATTGTACAAGTTGTAAAAGAAGAGCAACAAGTATTAGTATGCGCTCCTAGTAATGCAGCAGTAGATTTACTTGCTGATAAATTAAGTGAACAAGGTTTAAATGTGTTGCGTATTGGTCACCCAGCTCGCGTTACAGAACAATCGCTCAGTAAAACTTTAGATGCGCGGATTGCAGACCACAGTCAGTACAATGAATTACGCGCACTCCGAAAAAAGATGGAGCAGGTTAAAAGTCAGGCCTATAAGTTCAAACGCAACTTTGGTTACGATGAAAGACAACAGCGAAAGCAATTAGTGCAAGAATCAAAAGCACTAAAAGCTGATGCAGACTTATTAGAGTTTTATATTGTAACAGATCTATTAAATAAAACACAAGTCATCTGTTCTACATTAGTAGGATCATCACATCCAGTATTGCGTGGAAAGAGATTTAAAACTGCTTTTATAGACGAAGCAGCACAAGCATTGGAACCTGCATCATGGATTCCGATCCTTCGGTCGCAGCGGATTATTTTTGCAGGTGATCATCAACAGCTCCCTCCTACTATCAAATCGAATGAAGCAGCCCGTGCAGGTTTAAATAAAACACTTTTCGAAAAGGGTATTGTTAAACAACCACAGGTATCGTCAATGTTGCAAGTGCAATACCGGATGCATGAAGACATTATGAAGTTTTCTTCAATGTATTTTTACAAAGATGAATTGGTTGCACACGAATCTGTAAAAGCAAGCCTTCTTCAACCTAATGAAATTCCAGTTGAATTTATTGATACAGCAGGTTGTGGTTATAATGAAGAACAAGATCCCGAAACATTAAGCCGATTGAATGAAGAAGAAGCACGACTCTTGATCAATCAGGTGGAAGCATTAGTGGAAAGCATTGGTACTGAAGAATGGATTGACAAGAACATTACCATTGGTATTATAACACCTTATCGTGCACAAGTAGATTACCTTCACAAATTAGCTGAAGCATCATCTGTATTTGAACCTCTACATCGAATGATTACCATTAACACTGTAGATGCCTTTCAAGGACAAGAGCGCGATGTTATCGCCATCAGCTTTGTTCGCAGCAATGATAAAAGCGAAGTTGGGTTCTTGGGAGACATTAGAAGAACAAATGTAGCAATGACTCGGGCCCGAAAGAAACTCATCATGATTGGGGATAGTGCTACCTTGGCGTCACATACTTTTTACAGTGACTTGATAGATTACGTCCAACAAAAAGGCTTCTACAAAAGCGCCTTCGAAATAATCTCTTAGACTAATTCTTCGTGATTCTTTTGTGCCCTTGAGACTTTGTGGCCAAAGAAAATACTCTCGAATGCTGAGTCAGAATCTTATTTTAACTACTTTTCACATTGTAGTTATCCATGAGAACCTTTCTTCAAGAAGTAGCCAATACCATTGTAAAAGATTACCCCGATTGGGAAAATCTTACTGTTGTCTTTCCAAACCGCAGGGCTGCTCTTTATTTCCGTAAAGCACTGACAGAAAACTTAACCACACCCCGCTGGGCACCCAATGTATTGAGCATTGAAGAATTTATCTCTTCATTTTCAGAACTCAAAGAGGCCGATAAGCTTTCACTCATCGTTTCGCTTTATCGGGCATTTAAAAAGGTTACGCATTCGGAAGAAAGTTTAGATCACTTTTACTTCTGGGGAGAAATGCTGCTTCGCGATTTTGATGAGCTGGATAAATACATGGTAAATGCCGAAGGTTTATTCCGCGACCTCAGCAATCAAAAAGAATTGGATGATTATTTTGATTACCTAACAGAAGAACAAAAGAAATTTCTTCAGGACTTTTGGCAAACCGTTTCATTCAGTGATTCCGATAGCAAAAAGAGTTTTCTAAAACTCTGGCAGAATTTACTTGGTGTTTATCAGGAATTCAAATCCAACCTCTTACAAGATAAAAAGGGATATGCAGGGATGATTCAGCGAGCGGTAGCAGAATCTTTTCAAGGAACATCCAACAGAACAACCCAAGCGGTTGCGTTCGCTGGATTCAATGCCCTCACCACTGCAGAAGAGAAAATCATCACATGGTTTGTTCAATACCAAAACGCAAGAGTGTTTTGGGATGAAGACGAATTCTATAGTAATGAAGAACATAAACACAGAGAGGCAGGAACCTTCTTTCGGGAATATCGAAAACAAACAGTGCTGGGGAAAACATTTCAGGAAACACCGCCATCATTACTCAATCAACCAAAAGAAATAAATATTCTGGGCGTACCGCAGCGTGCAGGTCAGCCTAAACTTCTATCACAACAACTCGAAGAATTAATCGCTTCAAGAAAAAACGGACAATCAACAGAAATCGAGCGTACTGTTATTGTTCTTCCGGATGAAAGTCTCTTGCTACCTGTCTTGTACGCACTTCCTCCTGCATTACGTGCAATCAATGTTACCATGGGGTATCCATTGGTTAACACTCCTTATTATTCGCTCATTGATTTTCTTTTTGAACTTCATCTGCACAAACGTAAAGAAGAATTTTATCATCGTTATGTATTGGCAGTGCTTCGCCATCCATATCTCAAAGCGAGATTGGGTGATCGAGGCTTATCCTGGATTGAGGAGATATTAAAAAATAATCAGGTAAACATTGCGCCTTCATTCTTCAAAAGCACTATATCAGCTAATGCAAATTCAGAGGTTGATCAAATCATACAATCGATCTTTATAGCGATTGAGCCAAAGGATTTCTTAAAGTACGTATTGACCATCATTCAAGAACTTGCTACGTCAGATGAAGCGGATGGCTTTATGGAAAAGGAATTTGCATTTCATTTTCATCGCGTGCTATCGCGTGTAGATGAATTGAATGTAAGCGAACCGATGGAACTCCGCATGCAGCAACGCATGTTTAGACAGATCATTCGCGCTGAGAAAGTTCCATTTACTGGTGAACCTTTAGAAGGTCTTCAAATCATGGGAGTGCTTGAGACGCGTAACCTCGATTTCGATCATGTGATTGTTCTTTCCCTGAATGAAGGTTTGTGGCCTGCAGCGCCAAGACAAGGTTCGTACATTCCCCACACGATCAGGCGAGCCTACAAACTTCCAACATCCGAACATCAGGATGCAATGTATGCGTATCTGTTTTATCGTTTATTACAACGTGCTGAAAAAGTAGATCTCTATTATAACACTGAACCCGATAAGTTAGGCACAGGTGAAATGAGTCGATACCTCTATCAACTTATTTATGAAACAGGCTGGAAATACGATCGAAAGATTTTGTACAACCCTGTACAAGTAAATCAGGTAGAGCCCATAACGATTGAAAAGAAACTTGATGTATTACAAAAGCTTGAACGATACTTCGGCAAAGCACTTACACCTTCAACGCTCAATACCTATATCGAATGTCGATTGAAATTCTATTTCAGACATTTAGTTGAATTGAAAGAACCAGAGAAAGTGGAAGAAGAAGCGGATGCCCGCATCTTCGGAAATATCTTTCACCGTGTAATGGAGTTGTTTTACCTCGACCTCAAATCCCCATCAGGTGACTGGTCTGTGCGAGAAGAGCATTTTGAAAACCTGGGTGAGAAACTAGACTACTATATTGAGAGATCATTCCGCGAACATTTTCATTTAGCAGATCAAAAGAAAATGAATTACAATGGTCTTCAACTTGTGGTGAAAGAAATGGTAAAAAAATTGGCTATACAAGTTTTAGCAAAAGATAAAAATCATACTCCATTCAATATTGAATTCCTGGAAGTTAATAATTTCAATACCAATGTCCGTGTTCTGCAACGCGACAAAAAACTGAACATCGTTTTAGGTGGAAAGATTGACCGGGCTGATCGAAAAGAAAACACTATTCGTATTTTGGATTATAAAACAGGAAGCGATCTAACTGGATTTACCAGCATTGAATCGCTTTTCGATCGCAACAACGAAAAGCGAAATAAAGCTGCTTTCCAGGCATTGCTCTATGCTTTAGTCTATGCAAAGAGGAATCCTGATTTATCCTCAACATCATCAAAGGCAAAAATTCAACCTGGGCTCATCAATCGAAAAGATATTTTTAGGAATGATTTTGAATTCGGTCTTTATCTAAACAAACAACGACTGGAAGATGTAACTGATTTACTTCCCGAATTTGAAATGCATCTCAATACATTATTGCAAGAACTCTTCAATCCTGATCAGCCATTCGATCAAACAACAATTTTGAAAACGTGTTCATATTGTTCTTATAAAGAAATCTGTGGTAGGTAAATCAATTTCTTCGTGAACCTTAGTGTCTTTGAGACTTTGTGGCAAAATACATTCGCCACAAAGACGCTAAGTCATGAAGAAGACACTAAGAATACCTTATCACTTAAACTTAATGTATTTGTTCTGCTAAGACGGCCAATCCTTCCTGAAATGAATGGGGATCATAGCCAAGTTCTTTGCGTGCTTTATCAATAATGAATCCCGTCTTTGGTGGGCGCTGTGCAGGTTGTTTGAATTGTGTTGAGTCGGTTGGTTTGATTAACGATTTGTCTAACTTAAAAAAGTTTGCTGTGGCAATAGCAATGTCGTACGGACTAAGAAAATCCTTTCCGGAAATATGATAGATGCCCGATGCTTTTGTTTTCGCAGCAAGGTAACAACCCATTGCAAGATCTTCAGCAAGAGTTGGTGTTCTCCATTGATCATTCACTACCTGAATAGTTTTCCCTTGCTCAAGGCTATTTTTTACCCACAACACAATATTCGATCGGCTCATATCTTCTGTGATTCCATAAACTAAAACGGTTCGCAAGATTGACCAGCTAATTGAACTTTTGATCAGAAGTTCTTCAGCCGCTAGTTTACTTTGTCCATAATAATTTACGGGATTTGGTTTTGCTGTTTCATCTAACGGTCCGTATGTTCCATCAAATACAAAATCAGTTGATACATGTACAAGGTGGACATTGTTCCATGCACATGCATCAATCAAATTTTCAACAGAAGTTACATTTGCTTTCCAACATGCTTCACGCTCAGTTTCACATTGATCAACTTGAGTCATTGCCGCAGTGTTGATAATGACATCCGGCTTTGTTTCATCAATGACACGATTCACTTCTGATGGATCCGAAATATCTAACGAATGAAATGTTCCATGGGTAATGGGCAAAACGGATTTACTTCTCGCTGTCGCGATTAACGAAATTGATTTTTCGTTTTGCAAAAGATTCGTAAGCTTTTGACCTAACAAACCATTTGATCCGGTGACGAGAATTTTCATTTAATCTATTAACGAGTTCAATTATTTGTTTTCCGGAAATTGATATCCATAAAGCTTCTCAATTTTCTTTCGTGACAATTCCTCCACGGTTACGGTCATTCGAATATCTTCTGATGGGCGATGGGCTTGGTCTCCTGGTTGGGCTGCAATTTTATCAATTACATCAAGGCCTTTAATTACCTTTCCAAAAACGGTGTACTCACCATCAAGCCCTGGTGTGCCGCCAGCGGTAGAGTATGCTTTTACTTTCTCTGGTGAAATTTCTCTATCGGTTTTTATACCGGTCTCTTTTTCAACCCGTGGTTTCAATTTCATGATCAGACTTTGAAATGCCTTCACATCATTTGATTGATACACTACAATTACCGAATCATACGTTGCCTTATTCGCTGGGTTTTGGAAATATTGCCCCATGGCTTGATCCAATTTCATCTGATCAGTCTTCAGCTCGTCTTCATTTGCTGTTATCCCTTGAACAATATAGAACTGTGATCCACTACTAGCCTTCGATGGATTTTGCTGATCACTCAAACGCGCTGCTGCTAATGCGCCTTTCTCATGAAAATATTTAGGATTGATTTCGGCAGGTATTGTATAACCTGGTCCTCCATTACCTAAACGTTGTCCCGGTTGTGCTTTCTTCGATTCAGGATCACCACCTTGAATCATGAAGCCTTGCATAACGCGGTGGAAAAGTAAACTATCAAAGTAATGTTCCTTGGCAAGTTTGATAAAGTTCTCTTTGTGCTTTGGTGTTTCATCATACAGAATGGCGACCATATCACCATAACTGGTTTTGATAGTAACAACGTAATCTTTTTTCTGTGCACAGCTCGTCATGATTACTGAGCAAATTGAAAGCAATGAAATAATACCGACTCTCTTCATAAGTTAACTTTTTATATATCTGTTATAGTTGTTTTCTGATTTCGCTTAGAATTTCTTCACCGCCCTTAAGAAGAACTTCATTGGCCACTGATTCTCCTAATTCTTTTGCTCCTTCTGGTGTGGCTGATTGTTTTACTTTCACAACCTGTTGTCCATCTAATGAAATAATTCCTGCCTTTAATGTAATGAGCTCACCATCATAATAAGCATAACCAAATGATGGTATGCTGCAACCTCCGTGTAGTGCCTTTAAAAAAGCACGCTCTGCCCGAATACAATTTTCGGTAATGGGATGGTTAACCCAACGCTGGATAATTTCTTTTTTATCGAAAGCTAGTTTCTTGTGACATTCAACCGCCACACTTCCCTGACCAACGGGCGGAACAAAATAACTGGTTTCAATTTTTTCGGCTATCAAATCATGATATCCCATGCGATGGACACCAGCGTACGCCAATAACAATGCATCACATTCACCCGCCTGAAGCTTTCCTATTCGCGTTTGTAAATTCCCACGAATAGATACGGCTTCAATCTGCGGATAGAAATGTTTGAGAAAAGCGACTCTTCGTGTTGATGATGTTCCGATTTTAATTTTATCGTGTGTGAGGTCAATGTTTTTTAAAGAACTTACAACTACATCATTTACTACTTCACGTTCCGTAAAGGCAATAAGTTCAAGTTCTTCCGGCAGTTCTGATGAAAGATCTTTCGCACTGTGTACAGCAATATCAATTGATCCGTCCAAAAGTTTGGCTTCTATCTCATCCGTAAAAACTCCTTTGCTGCCAATTTTTGAAATAGTAACATCCAACATCTTATCACCTTTCGTTTCGATGGTAACTATTTCGGTTGTGTAACCGGATGGCTTAATCATCTTGGCAACATATTCCGCCTGCCACAAAGCAAGTTTACTTCCGCGTGTTCCGATTCGAATGACTTTGTTCATGGCCGTTGGTTTAGAAGTTTAGTTTACCTGTACTGAATAGAATGTAATTATGGGTTTATTGTTTTTGAAATTTTTAATGACATATCAAGAAAAATCATTTTCGCACTTCCATTTCGCTCGAGGTGGTAATGCGCTTCGTTTAAAAGCTGAAATGACTTTTCTATTTTTTCGATAGTAAATTGTTTACTGAATCGCTCAATAAAAGTCAACTCTTCACCCTGTGAACGATTCATCTTGTTCGCTCCTGATATCTGAAGCAACACTTCCCGCATTGCATTGATGCTATACGTAATCATATTTCGCTGACTCAACTTATCGAGACTATGAAATTCTTCGGCCATCGATACCAGTGCTCCATATTTTTTACCGAAGCAGGTGCGCATCCAATCCATAAAGCGTTGAGCATTGTCTCCCTCCTCGCTTTCAATAAGCTGAATGGCCAGATTCAAATTACCTTCTGCTAATCGAGCAATGCGACTGGCTTTACTACTCTCTACACTATACTTCTCGACTAAACACCTCTCAATCTCTTCATCGAATAACAAAGGCACAGTTACAATCTGTGTGCGCGAAATGATGGTAGGTAATAATCGATCTACCGCATTTGTAACTAAAATGAAATAGGTATGCGGTGGTGGTTCTTCTAGAATTTTCAAAATACCATTGGCTGCTGATGGATGCATCAACTCAGGTTGCCAAACAATCATCACTTTATACGGACTCTCAAACGGTTTAAGTGAAAGTGTTTTAATAATCTCTCTGCTTTCCTCACGGGATATCAAAGCTTGCTTATCTTCACCTCCATAGTAGTTGGTCCAACCATCTAAATTTCCAAAAGGTTGTTCAAGAAGAAAAGCACGCCAGGCTTTTGTAATGTCGGCCTTGAAACGATCTTCATCCTTATCATTCTTTACATTGCTGAGTGGGAAAACAAAATGTGTATCCGGATGAATGAACTTTAAGTTTTTTGAACAGGCTGAACATATCCCACAAGCATCTTCACCTTTATTCTGGCAATGTAAGTATGTAGCATAGGCCAACGCCATTGGTAAATTCAATGCGCCTTCAGCACCCACAAAAAGTTGAGCATGTGCAATGTGATTACCTCTCACGGCATCGGTGAGAAGTTTTTTTGTTTCATGTAAGCCTGGTATGCTGGAGAACTTCAATTCACAATACGTTTATGTCTCTTAATTTTTTTGATCTCAATACTCTTATTATCATTTTATTTCTCCCAAACTCTACTCTTCTTCGTCAATTCAAAAACAGTAGTCATGATATTTTTCTCTACATCATTAAACTTAATATCTCTCCTGGCTAGTACGCGTGTTGCAGTCTCTAATGCTTTATCCAGTTTATGTGTAATCAATCCTGCAGATCCACCCCAAGCAAAAGAAGGAACATAGTTACGTGGAAACCCTTCACCAAAAATATTGGAGCATACATCCACGACAGTGCCGGTATTAAACATCACATTGATACTACACTTGCTGTGATCACCCATCAACAATCCGCAAAATTGCAAACCTGTACTTTCAAAACTTTCGGATTGATGACTCCAAAGTTTTACGAAGTCGTAATTATTTTTAAGATTGGAAGTATTGGTATCGGCACCGAGATTACACCACTCGCCTATCACAGAATTGCCAAGGTATCCGTCATGCGCTTTGTTACTATATCCAAAAAGTACAGAGTTACTTACCTCTCCACCAATTTTCGAATACGGCCCAACCGAAACATCACCCCGAACTTTCGCGCCCATGTTTACATGTGAACCTTCGCACAACGCAAAGGCTCCGCGAATAATAGCACCTTCCTGAACAATACTATTTTTACCAAGATAGATCGGCCCTGTTTCAGCATTCAATAATGCTGCACGGATATAAACCCCTTCTTCAACAAAAATATTTTCGGGATTATAGGTAATGGTGTGTTTATCTGTGATGGGTGCCGATGTTCTTCCTGCTGTGATGAGTTTGAAATCAATTCGAAGTTGAGCGGCATTCTCCCGAAATATTTTCCATGACTTATCGATGACGGTGATGTCACCAGGATATTCGATCGTATTCGTGCTGTTCATCTCCGCTCCCGGGTTACGGGTTGCAACGAGTAGATTTCCGTGTACTAAAAAATACCCTTCCGGTAGTGCCTTCAGGGTATCAACTAATTTTTGATCAGGACAAATGGCTCCGTTAATGAGCAGGTTGTCTGTAGTTTGAGCCAGCTTGAATTTCTGTTGTAAATAGGATTCCGTGCGAAAGGAAGTCGGAGCAGCTAACCACTTTTCCCACTTCTCCGCAATCGTCAGGATACCTACACGAATGGCGCCAACCGGTCGAGTGAAGGTAAAAGGTAGGAGGTCAATGCGAATGGCGGGGTCGTCAAAAAGAATAACGTTCATCCGTCAAAAATAAACGCAGTTTGGTAATGATTACGGTATTGTGTGAATTAATTATGAATGCCCCGAGTGGCTGATGAAAGTCCCTCTCTTCCTGAGAGGGATTTAGGGTGAGGCCAAAAAAAAGCCCTCGTTTCCGAAGGCTTTTCTCTCTCACTCAATTAAAAAGAAGAAGTATTAAGCTTTCTTCTGATATTTATTTTTGAATTTCTCAACACGGCCCGCTGTATCTACGAACAACTTCTTACCTGTGAAGAAAGGATGCGAAGCAGAACTTACTTCGACCTTAATAACTGGATATTCCTTGCCGTCTTCCCACTTAATGGTCTCTTTAGTACCATGAGTAGAGCGTGAAATAAACTTATGATCACTTGAGGTATCCCAGAAAACCACCTCTCTATATTCTGGATGAATGCCGTTTTTCATATCAATTCTTATGTTTTTACTTTAAAGGACTGCAAAGATAAAGCGCCAGGACAGATAAACAAGCCCTGAATTCCGTAATTTTTAATGAATTCCACCTATCTGATTCAAAAACCGTATTTTGGCCGAAAATCCAGCAGAATGAACATTCGATCATTTGCCTTCAGTTTCCTCTTTTTGATAGGAATTTCTACCGTTGTACAGGCACAAAGCAGTTATGCCCCACTAAATGAGGATTATTACCATTGGGTAGATCGCTATGAAATCAAGTCGGGCAGGATTAGTCCAGAGGTTTTTACTGCAATTAAGCCTTATAAACGCTCGGCCATTGTCGCTTTTATAGATTCTCTCCATCAGGGTGAAACCAATGTTTTTACCTCTAAAACAGACGAGTTCAATTATAATTATTTACGCAACGACAACTGGGAGTGGTCTCGTGCCGAAACGAGTGATGCAAAGAAACCTTTTCTAAAACATTTCTATCGCAAAAAATCCGATCTCTACCATGTAGATGTGGATGCGTTTGACCTACATATTAATCCTGTAATCTATTTTGGTTTGGGAAAGGATTCGAGAAATGATGACATGATGTTCATCAATACTCGTGGTGTCGAATTGAGGGGGATGGTCGACAAGAAAGTTGGATTCTATACCTACCTAACCGATAACCAGGCAATAGTGCCTTCCTATGTTTGGGATCAGATGTCATTGAACCCGGTTGTTCCGCACGAAGGTTTTTGGAAGAGTTATAAAGGGAAAACCGCAGCGGTCGATTTTCTCCAGGCAAGAGGATACATCACCTTCGATCCAACCAAACATATCAATATTCAATTCGGACACGATCGGTTTTCAGTTGGAAACGGGTATCGCTCATTTATTTTTTCCGACTATGCACCGCCTTCTTTATTTATCAAAGCCAATGTGCAGGTATGGAAATTTAATTACCTCTTTTTCATCAATCGCATGACAGCCAATGCACCGGGTACATTGGGTGGAATAAAAGCTACATCAACTAAATTTCCTGAAAAGTTTGTGGCCTTTCATCATCTCAGCATGAACATCGGAAAGAAGCTGAATATTGGATTATTTGAATCCATTATTTTCTCCCCTAAAGACACGCTCAATGATGGATCGTTTGAATGGTCATATCTGAATCCGATCATTTTTTATCGCGCCATCGAACAACAAAATGGCAGCAGTGATAACGCTATAGTGGGGATGGATTTCAAATGGAATCTTGTCAAAAAACTTTCACTCTATGGACAGTTTGTGTTAGATGAATTTAAGATTGATGAAATCCGCGCAGGTAATGGATGGTGGGCTAATAAATACGCAATTCAGGCTGGCGCAAAATATATTGACGCGTTTGGCGTCTCTAATCTCGACTTACAAGGAGAATTCAATTTGGCTCGACCTTTTACATTTTCGCACAATACACAGTATGGAAGTTATACCAGCTATAACCAGCCCATCGGGCATCCGCTTGGTGCAAACTTTACTGAGCTTGTTGGTATCCTTCGCTACCAGCCACTGCCTCGTTTAAACCTTGTCGGGAAATTGACGATGACAAAAATTGGTCGCGATTCTACACTCACCAGCATGAACTACGGAAGCAATCTCTTGAGAGATAATAGTAAAGATAGAAATGAGTATGGCAATACCATCGGTCAGGGTTACAGCAACGACATTGTATTTGCAAGCTTAACTGCATCGTGGCAGGTGATGCATAATCTTTTTGTTGATGCAAATCTGGTGGTGCGTCAAAGCAATTCCGTGCTTCCGGTCTATAACTCAAATACAACTATAACTTCCTTAGCTTTGCGCTGGAACATTGCCAGACGGCTTTATGAATTTTAATTTCTTGAAATAATCTAATGAAGGTTTTTTTTCGCATTCTGGAATATTCCAACAACCTGATTTCAAAGTTGATTCAGTTTTTTGTGTTCTCTGTTCTGGGTACAGTCTTTGGTCTTATCACATTTGCCGTCACCATGCCGTTACTTGAGGCATTGTTTGATAAAGCTAATGTCACCAAGATTTCTCCTTTACCTCACTTTGAACTTACCACCGAATATGCAATAGGTACTTTTAATCATTTCTACTCAAAAACAGTAATGCAGTATGGAAAACTAGATGCCCTACTTTTTATCTGTGTGTGTATCATTGCAAGTACGCTATTAAGTAGTGTTTTTAAATATTTAGAGCGGATCGTAGCGTCACAAATGCGAGTGAATGTTGTAAAGAATCTTCGAACAGAAATTTTCTCCAAGGTAACACGATTGCAAATCAGCTACTTTAATACCAATCGCAAAGGTGATCTCATCTCCAGATTTACGGGTGATGTGCAGGAAATAGAAAGTACTGTTATCAACAGCTTGAAAACAGTTTTGAAAGAACCCGTTACCATAATTATTTATTTCGCTGCTATGTTTTTTATCTCTGTAAAACTTACCCTCTTCGCACTTATTGTACTTCCAATAGTGGGTGGTGTGCTGGGTGGAATTGTTAAGAGATTGAAGAGAAAAGCAAAACTCAGTCAGGAATCGCTTGGACGTATCGTCAACATACTAGATGAAACCTTTAGTGGCATGCGCGTTATCAAGGCATTCAATGCACGCCAATACGTTATGGATAAGATGAGCAAAGAGAATAATCATTATAGCAAAGTAAATCTTTCGATGGCCTATAAAAATGAACTGGCCTCTCCAGTGTCGGAACTATTGGGCGTATTGATTGTAACGATTATTATGTATTTCGGTGGCAGTTTAATTTTAAGCGGAGAATCGGAACTTACAGCCAAAGCCTTTATTGGTTTTCTTATTTTCTTCTCTCAGATTATTCAGCCGGCTAAATCATTTTCAAGTGGTATTACGTCTTTGCAAAAAGGTATAGCTTCAGCAAGAAGAATTTTTTCTGTGATTGATACACAACCGTTAATTGAGAATAAACCCAACGCCATTGTGTTAAATACCTTCGAAAAAAATATTGAATTCAAAAATGTAAGCTTTGCGTATGATACCGAAATGGTATTAAAGAATGTTAATCTTACGGTGGAGAAAGGGAAGACCATCGCACTTGTTGGTTCATCTGGAGGAGGTAAGTCAACATTGGCAGACTTGGTTCCACGCTTTTACGACCCAACAGATGGTGATGTGTACATTGATGGTATCTCTCTTCGCGACTACGAAATTGAATCACTGAGAAAACAGATGGGCGTGGTTACCCAAGAATCCATTTTGTTTAATGACACTATCTTTAACAACATCGCCTTCGGCTTACCGAATGTAAGTGAAGAGGCTGTTATAGAGGCTGCTAGAATTGCTAACGCTCATGATTTCATAACACAAACTGAAAACGGTTATCAAACCAACATTGGTGAACGTGGCTCCAAACTTTCTGGTGGACAACGCCAGCGATTAAGTATTGCGCGTGCTGTATTAAAAAATCCTCCAATACTAATTTTAGATGAGGCAACTTCAGCTCTTGATTCTGAATCAGAAAAACTAGTTCAGGAAGCGCTCTTCAATTTAATGAAGAATAGAACCTCTATTGTGATTGCCCATCGCCTCAGCACCATTCAACATGCTGATGAAATTATCGTGATACAACATGGTCAAATCATCGAGCGTGGCACACACGACACATTGATTAAACAAAGTGGTCTGTATAAGAAATTAAATGAAATACAGCGATCAACCGGTAGTTAATGGTTGATGTGAATAATAATTCAAGGTATGTTTAATGGATTACGGATAACAATTAAAGGATAACCATTACCAGTTTCATTTTTTTCCTTTACCTTTAATCGACTATACTAACCAGTTATTGGCCGCCCTTAATCTTATCACCATGAATAAAAATCGTATCATTCTTTACATCGTGTTTGCAGCCTTTCATTTGGGTGCATTTATTTTCACGGTCGTTTTGGATAATAACACTAGTCTTCTTTTCAAGATGGTAAGTTGGGTGCCGATGTTTAAATGGATTACGTTTCTCGGGCTAGTAATTTTAATAACCGATGTTGTCTGGGCGTTTAAAGCAAACAAAGATGCAGCGAAAGAAAAGGCAGCCATTACACTTGAGTTGAATACGTTAAAAGCAAAATTATTTGATCTTCAGGAAGCTGGAAAGAACCCAAGCTCTTCGAAGACTACCGATAGAAGTTAATATTTTAGACAATCTCAACCATGGTGTCAAAAACCTTTGGTGGAGCCGTTCACGGAGTTGATGCCAGAACCATCATGGTCGAAGTAAGTGTCGGCCAAGGCGTAAAATTTTTCATGAGCGGTTTGCCCGATAATGCAATTAAAGAAAGTCAGCACCGCGTAGAATCCTCTCTTAAAAGTGCAGGCTATTTTATGCCGCGCAATAAAACAGTTGTTAATCTCGCTCCTGCGGATATTAGAAAAGAAGGTTCTGCTTACGATTTATCCATTGCACTCTGCGTACTCAAAGCTTCAGGACAAATTGAAACTACTAAGCTTGAGGAATACATTATTATGGGCGAGCTTACCTTGGATGGAACACTTCGTCCGATTAAAGGTGTGCTGCCCATTGCCATTCAGGCTCGCAAAGAAAAATTTAAAGGCTTTATACTGCCGGCTGATAATGCACGCGAAGCAGCGATCGTCAATAATCTTCCGGTATATCCCGTAAAGACTTTGCGTGAAGCTGTGGATTTTTTAGAAGAGAAAATTTTCATCGATCCGGTTCAAGTTGATTCACGCGAAGTTTTTGCAGCCAATCTTAATCACTATGATTCTGACTTTAAAGATGTGCAAGGTCAGGAAAATATTAAACGTGCAATGGAAATTGCTGCAGCAGGAGGACACAATGTAATTATGATCGGCCCACCCGGTGCTGGTAAAACTATGTTGGCAAAAAGATTACCTACCATTCTTCCTCCACTAAGTTTAAACGAAGCACTTGAGACAACCAAAATACATTCGGTTGCTGGAAGACTTGACAAGAACGCATCACTAATTACTGTAAGACCTTTCCGATCTCCCCATCATACTATATCGGACGTTGCACTTGTCGGTGGTGGTGGGAATCCACAACCTGGAGAAATTTCCTTAGCAAATAATGGTGTTTTATTTTTAGATGAACTTCCGGAATTCAAGCGCACCGTATTAGAAGTAATGCGACAGCCGATGGAAGAAAGACGCGTGACCATTTCGCGCGCAAAAGTTTCCATGGATTACCCCGCCAACTTTATGTTAGTGGCCAGCATGAATCCATGTCCGTGTGGATATTATAATCATCCTGAAAAAGAATGTGTTTGTGGACCCGGTGTAGTACAACGCTACCTTAGTAAAATCAGCGGACCATTATTAGATCGAATCGATTTACATGTTGAAGTGGTGCCCGTTAGTTTTGATGAGATGACGGCCAACCGAAAAACAGAGACCAGTGAACAGATTCGCGATCGTGTTGTAAAGGCACGCGAAATACAAACCGAACGATTCAAGGAAAAGACTGATGTATTTTGCAACGCCATGATGCCTTCAAACATGGTGAAGGATATTTGCGTGATCAATGAAGCTGGAAGAGCATTGTTAAAGACAGCAATGGAACGTTTAGGTTTATCAGCCCGAGCCTATGACAGAATTTTAAAGGTATCACGCACAGTTGCCGATCTTGCAGGTAGCAACGAAATTAAAATTGAACATTTAGCCGAAGCAATTCAATATCGAAGTTTGGATCGAGAAGGTTGGGCGGGATAAACCTGCCACTACATAACGCCTACTCTACTTTGCCATAAAATTGAAATCGGTAAAGTTTCAATAGCCTTACTAGTCTCATCTCTACATTATTTCTCAGTCTCAATGATTTGTCAAAAAAACTATAGCCAACATAAAATATAAGAGACACAAGTTAATGCATCTCTTATAATCAAAATCATCATTAATGTATTTGAAAAGCAATCGGCAAACTATACTTCACCTGAACAGGTTTACCACGCTGTTTACCTGGAACCCATTTTGGCATAGATGAAACAACCCGAATTGCTTCATCGCGAAAACGTTGATCTACATCTTCACCGGGTGCATCGGTAACACCTACCTCACGTACATCTCCAGCCTCTGTAATGACAAAGTCAACAAACACAGTACCTTCCAATTCTTCTTTCTCAGCATCTTCCGGAAATTGAATGTTTTCATTTAAGTACTGCATCATGGCTTTCTTTCCACCCACAAAAGAAGGATCTACTTCTGCTTTGTTATAAATCATTTTTCCCTCGGAGTTAACATACGTAGGAGTGGTTTTAATTCGCTCTTCAAGCTCCAGCCTTCTGCGTTCTTCGCGTGCCGCTGTTTGTTTGTCAATCAGCACTCTTTTCTCAGCAAGAGTAAGTTTAACTTCTTCTTTTGCGATCAGTTGATTTGCAACAGAATCCTCATGTGTTAATGCTGCAGTGTCATTTTCTGCTGACTTTGATCCACAGGCTTGTGCTATTACTAGCGATGCACCTAAAAGAACCATATTCAAAATTTTTCTCATAAATAGTGTTGTTAATTTTCAACGTTGCCAGTACATGAAGGAAATACAGTGCCATCTCTGCAAAGCTTTCAATTGAATCGTAACACGCTATTCCTCAGTGAACTATTGGGAGCTATGGGGATACTTCTCTACATCAATACATCCCTAACGGTGGTAAATAGTATGACCATGTCAAATTGCAAATTTTCTTATCTACCTTTCGCCATCATGAAAACAACACGATTTCAGGTACCAAAAAATAACCTTCAGGTTGACCTTAGCGAGCAAGATGTGTTACACATTATTGAGTTTGAACCTTCACAGTTGCTACAGCTTGAAAAACTATCAAATGATGAATTAACCAATTTCAGATTTATTCTGCCTTTTGGTGAATACATGTTTGAACTGGCTGATACAAATTTCATAAAACAAGCGGTGAAGGATAATGCTTTAAGAATAGAATATTACGATCCGTATGAAGACATTATTGTAATCAGAAGTGGAGAAGGTGATAGTAACAGCACTAAGCTCATTGAAGTATATTAGTCATCGATTCATCTTATTATAAAATATTTTCTCTCGCTTTATTATCTTCTTGATAAATTTCAATACATAGTGCATCTTCAATCGAAATGCATAAACCAATTGTATTTTCCAACTATTAATCTTCCATGAAGAGAACCATCATTCTATATGGGTTATCATTGGCGGCACTGCTCTTTTTAATGCAATGGCTTCAGTTTGGTTTTATTATTCGCGATCTGTCTCTTGAGTTTTATCTTGGTGTAGTAGCGGTCGTTTTCACAGCTATTGGAATCTGGGCAGGATTGAAATTAACACAGCCGAAGACCAAAGTAGTATTACGAACAGATTTCAGTTTTAATGAAGCCGAATGCAATCGGTTAGGTATCAGTAAACGCGAATTGGAAGTTCTTCAGTTGATGGCGAAAGGATTTTCAAATCAGGAAATTGCCGACAAGCTGTTTGTTTCGCTCAATACTGTCAAGACCCATTCTTCTAATCTATTCATCAAGCTTGAGGTAAAACGAAGAACTCAGGCAATTCAACGTTCAAAAGAATTGATGCTCATTCCTTAAAATTCTGAAGAGCCGTGATTTGAGAACTTTTTACTCACCCATTAGTAGTATTTCCTTAACTTTTCATACAATCATCCTTTCGGGTGATGAATAAAGATAGATTCTGAATGTATTTCGCCACAACAAAACCAAAATCATTATGAAAAAGATTGTACTCATCTTTGGCTCCATAGCCGGTGTTATTGTTGGGGGAATGTTCCTGGCCACGTGGCCCTTGCATGAAAATGGCACATTGAATCCCGAGAATGGTATGCTCGTGGGGTATACCACCATGGTCATTGCCCTGTCGCTAATCTTCTTCGGTGTAAAGTCTTATCGGGATAATCATCTAAAGGGCAGCATCAGTTTCGGAAAGGCCCTGGTAGTGGGTCTATGGATTTCACTTGTTGCTGCTATTATCTATGCTCTGACCTGGGAAATAATGTACAATACCATTGCTTCTGATTACTTAGAAAAAATGGCGAACTATTCACTTGAAAAGATGTCACAAGCCGGAGCCAGTGTTGAAGAAGTTATGGCCAAGAAAAAAGAGATGATGGAATCCTTTGAATGGTATAAAAATCCTCTTCTCCGATTTGGTATGACAATGGCCGAAATATTACCGGTTGGTATTCTGATCTCACTCATCTGCGCTGCGTTATTGCGCAAAAAAGAATTTCTACCGAGCGAATCAAAATAAAGCTCAGTCTTCTAAATGTATTAAGTATTCTCAAAAAAAAATAAATATGAAACGTGTTACGGGACTAGGTGGTGTCTTCTTTAAATCGGAAGATCCAAAACAATTAAATTCATGGTATCAAAAGCATTTGGGCGTTGAAGGTCTTTTCAAATGGAATGATTTGGAAAAGCCAGAGGCTAAAGTGCCAGCACAGACTATATGGAGTCCGTTTAAAAAAGATACTACTTATTTTTCTCCGAGTGAGAAGCCTTTTATGTTTAACTATCGCGTTGAGAATTTAGTTGAACTTTTAAAAGTCTTGAAAGAAGAAGGTGTTCAGGTTGTGGGCGAGATACAAGAGTTTCCGTACGGCAAGTTTGGATGGATTATGGATCCGGAAGGAAATAAGATTGAGCTATGGGAGCCGATTGATGATGGTTTTTAACGGCACCGTTAGTATTCCCATTTTCTGCCGCGGAAAGTATTACCTCACCATTCCTGTAACTATTTAGAACTTTTGGAGTCTTTATTCCGTCACTTCAGGGAATACTAACGCCTACTCCATGCTTAAAAATCTAATCACCATTGCCTTTCGCACCATCCGCAAAGACAAGACTTACAGTGCAATCAATATTTTAGGCTTGACGATCGGCATCACCTGCAGCTTGTTTTTGCTGATGTACATACTCGATGAAGTGAGTTATGATCGATATCACGCCAATGCAGACAACATCTATCGCATTGTTTCCAACATTAAAGAACCGGATAACGCCTTTACCTGGGCGGTGGCACAAGTACCCATGGCGGACGAACTTCGCAATAATTATCCGGAGGTAAAAAATGCAGTTCGGTTTAACGGCATTGGTAAAACGCTTTTCAAACACAACGAGAAAGAATTTAATGAAACTGATTTTTATCTGACCGACTCAACCGTATTCGATATGTTCAGTTACACCTTCATCGCTGGAGATGTCAATACCGCCCTGGATAATCCATTCTCCATCGTACTTTCAGAAAAGACGGCTAAAAAATATTTTGCTGATGCTTCCTCCGCACTTGGCCAATCTTTGCAAACCATAAATGGAGATGGTGTGGCTGAAGATTATAAAATAACGGGGGTACTAGAAGACGTTCCATTGAATTCGCACTTTCGTTTTGATGCATTGATGTTCAACAATTCCTATACAAAATTCCAAACGAATTGGGGCGGCTTTGGTGTGTTTACCTACATTCAGCTGCCAGAAGGGTACGATCTTTCAAAGATGTACGTCAGTCTTGATACTATTATCAAGCAAAAGGTTAATCCGATTTTCGAACAATATGGTATTACGATCAAATATGAATTACAAAGAATAACAGACATACACCTTCATTCCAAAATTCAGGATGAGGCTGAGGCAGGAGGAGATATTTCGTACATCTACATCTTTAGTGTAGTGGCTGCGTTTATGCTAATCATTGCTTGTATTAATTATATGAACCTGGCTACAGCACGATCCGCTAACCGATCGAAGGAAGTCGGTATTCGAAAAGTAATGGGCTCACAGCGTTTTCAACTTCTTGCACAGTTCATCACCGAATCCATTGTGATGGCTTTCCTTGCGTTAGTGATCAGTCTCGTTTTAATATATGCTTTACTTCCTGCCTTCAATACATTAGCGAATAAAGAGCTTCCATTTTCTTACATTCTTCAGCCAACCGTGCTGCTTAGTCTTATAGGTATCATGTTGTTTATTGGTATTGCCGGTGGAAGTTATCCAGCATTTTACTTGTCAGGATTTAATCCGGTGCAGGTATTAAAAGGCAAACTTGCTGCAAGGGGAGGAAGTGTTGTGTTCAGAAAAGTACTGGTTGTTTTTCAATTCGGCATCTCGATTTTTATGCTCATCTCTACGCTTGTTGTATACGACCAGCTTCAATATATGCGCAACAAAGATTTAGGTTTTACAAAAGAGCGTGTGGTGCGGTTGAACCTAAATGAACGGGAATTGCGAAATAAGGCACAAGTGTTGGTCGATGCCTTGAAACAAACTCCGGAAGTGTCTGGACTAGGTATGGCCAACTCATCTCCCGGAGAAGGCATCTCAAAAAACTTATTGAAGGTAGAGGAGAACGATGGTAAGCTTAGCGATAGGGGTGTTGATTTATTCGCTGCTGATTATGATTTCGTAAAAACAATGGGAATGAAAATCGTGACCGGTCGTGATTTCTCTCGGGATATTGCTTCTGATACTTCCTTTGCCGTTTTGGTGAATGAGGCAATGGTAGCACGAATGTCATGGAAAGATCCTATTGGTAAAAAATTTATTTTCGACAGAGGCCCCAATCAAACTCCTCTTGAAAAACGAGTGGTGGGTGTTGTTAAAGACTATCATCAAAATTCATTATACGATGCCATTGAACCATTGATGATTTATTTGGACAAGGGAACCAACTATGTATTTGTTCGCACTGAAGAAGGAGATGTTCGTCAATCGCTCACAGCCATTGAAAACACCTGGAAGAAGATATTCCCAAGTTTTCCTTTTGAATATGTATTCCTCGATCAGGATTTTAATTCACAATACAAAGCTGATGAAAAGCGCAGCCAGATTTTTACAGTCTTCTCAAGCCTCACTATTTTTATTGCCTGTTTAGGATTGCTTGGATTAGCAGCCTTCACAACCGAGCAACGCACCAAGGAAATTGGCGTGCGTAAAGTAATTGGGGCCAACGTAAGCGGCCTGGTATTTTTGGTGTCAAAGGAATTTTTTTTACTGGTAAGCATCGGGATGGTGTTAGCATTCCCTATTGCATGGTATTTCACCGATACCTGGCTTCAAAACTTTGCCTATCGAATTGATTTAAAAGGTGAGTGGCCAACGTTTATCATTTCAGCATTGCTGGCATTTGTCATTACACTTGCTACAGTAGGGTATCATGTTATCCGTGCAGCTTCTGCAAATCCGGTGACTGCGTTGCGGGATGAATAAAAAATAGAAGATCCTAAACTTCGGAATGCGAGGACGCACTCCGGGGTTTAGGAATTACGATTTCAACTTGCGTTGATTATCTTTAAAACATATCTTGATGAAAGATCAACTGTTTTAAAGAATTTCTATGGAACCTTATGACGTTATTTTCCTGCTCCTCCTTGTTCTTGTAATCATCTTTGTAGTCTCCATGTTTGTTACGGTTCAGCAAGGAAACATTGCTGTGGTGACTGTTTTTGGAAAGTACAGGCGTATTCTACGGCCTGGGTTGAACGTGCGTGTTCCGATCATTGAAAAAATCGATTCAAGAATTTCCATACAAAACAGGTCGGTAGATTTATCTTTTCAGGCAACTACCATCGATCAGGCCAATGTAAATTTCAAGGCCATGCTGTTATTCTCTGTTTTGAATCAGCAGGAAGAAACCATCAAGAATGTAGCCTTCAAGTTTATGGATGAAAAGAGTTTTACTACTGCTCTCATCCGAACCATAGAAGGATCAATCCGAAGTTTTGTTGCCACAAAAAAACAACCTGAAATTCTTTCATTGCGAACTGAAATTGTTCTGGAAGTAAAACGCCAGCTTGATCAGACTCTTGAAGGATGGGGCTATCACCTCATTGATTTACAACTAAATGATATTGCCTTTGATGAAACCATCATGAAATCAATGGCGCGGGTAGTAGCCTCTAATAACTTGCGGGCTGCCGCAGAAAATGAAGGTCAGGCTTTATTGATTACGAAAACAAAATCAGCAGAAGCAGAAGGTAATGCAATTAAGATTGCAGCCGAAGCTGAAAAAATAGCATCTCAATTGCGCGGGCAAGGTGTTGCGCTTTTCCGTGAAGAAGTAGCAAAGGGAATGTCTCATGCCGCAAAGGAAATGGAAAATGCCAATCTTGATTCTTCTTTTATTCTTTTCTCCATGTGGACAGAATCCATCCGTCATTTTGCTGAAGAAGGGCAAGGTAATGTAATCTTCCTTGATGGATCATCCGATAGTATGAAGCGCACTATGCATGAGCTTATGGCTGTTAGTAAGGGAGTTGGTATTTCTACTGCAGGGCAGGAAAAAAAGGATGGGGCGAAATAAGATTGAGCCATTTAAAGATTGAAAGCACTCCGTCTTAACTTATGTACCAGGTACTTTACCAGTCTGCTTCCAACAGCGTCCCTGAGGCGGGAGACACTGCGGAGACTAAATGATTCTCCACGGTTATCCTAATTCTCCACAATCTCCAAAATCGGTTGCCCGGTACAGCTATTCGGAAATTTAATATTCAATAATATTGACAACGTAGGTGCAATATCGGTGACGGTATGATACTGCGCTGTTGATCCCTTCTTAATTCCCTTACCATAAAAAAGTACAGGCACATGTGTATCGTATTTGTATGGTGAGCCATGCGTTGTGCCTTGCACTGATCCGGATTCAATCCAACCAGGCTGCAAGGTGTAAACAATATCACCAGAGCGTTGCACATTATATCCACGGAAAACATCTCCTCTGTCACCTTCTTCTCCATAACTACCCTGACGAAGTATTGCCTCTGTATAATAATTCGAAACACCATCGAATGACATTAAGAATTTACCAACGAGCTCGGTAGCAATAAACATATCCACTCCCGTTGCTTTTGCATCGTGTTGGAAAGCATCCTGGTTTAAAAAAATCTGGTGGTTGCTCACGTTCGAGATCAGGACTTTGTTTGGAAAGTAAGTCAGCAGAAATTCGTTGAGCTTTGCTTTCATGTACTCATCATTAAAATATCCTCCTGGCATTTTATTGTCTTTCAGATATTGAGGTACATCAGCCACGGCATGATCAGCTGTTAAGAACACGGTATAGTTACCAGCACCAACTTGCTGATCCAACTTCTTGAAAAATTCTTCCAGGCTTTTGTCCAGTCGTAAATACATATCTTCCAACTCAATTGCATTTGGTCCAACGGCATGGCCGAGCAGATCGGTACTCGAATAGGAAACGCATAGAAAATCAGTAACATCGTGTTTGCCCATCTGCTCATTTATTACAGTGGCTATGGCCATATCGGTAAGCAAGTTATTTGCAAAAGGAGTGCTTGTTAGAAGATCGTAGTTGCCATTCTTCAATCGCAATTCACTTAACACATATGGAAATGTTGATTTTAATTTGCCAGTGTACTTGCGTTCATACGGTGATTCATCCGGACCGCTTTCAGTATATTGTTCAATCGGCAATAAAGTATTCCAGGTCTGTGATAGATATTTATTCGCCAGATTTTGTTCGTTAAATTTTATCGCCCAATCCGGAAGTTTCGTCATATAATACGTGCTCGAAATAAATTTACCAGTGATTCCATCATACCAATACGCAGCATCCGCCATGTGACCGGCAGGCAAAACGGCTCCGCGATCTTTAATCGAAACACCAATAACTTTTGATCGCTTCTGCGTAAATAATTTCAACTCATCGGTAATGGTAGACGAAAGCATACGCCATGGGGATACATCTCCATTACCTACTTCTGTGCCAACTGGTTTTTGTAAAGGATCTTCCACGCAATTCACCATTTTACCTAAACGCTTATGATAAAAATCATTCCCGATTATGCCATGAAAAGAGGGTGTCGTTCCGGTGTACACAGATGCATGCCCCGGTCCTGTTATGGTTGGCGCATAATTATAGTGTGCGTTCTTTAACATGAACCCATCGTTCATCAAACGCTTAAACCCTCCTTCGCTGTACTTCGAATAAAAGCGATACAAATATTCCTGGCGCATCTGATCCACGACAATGCCCACCACTAATTTAGGACGGTCGTTCACCGGGCCTGCGGTTTGGGCAGTGGCTTGAAAAGAGATCAGAATAATGAGTAAAGCAACTATTTTTTGCATGGGATCAAATAAAGGGCGCAATATAAACATTCCAACTTTTGCGAAAATGAATCTGTTATGAAGGGTGTATTAATTATCTGAACAATATATCTTCTCATAGTCATCTTGTTCGTAAACTTCCTTGCGCAGCATACGGCCGGCATGGTCGTAGTAGATCACAACAAAGATCGAAGCTTCCTCCACATGCTTTTCTGTAAAATACATCGGCAATTCACGGGAACCCACATTAACGATGTCACTGAAATTAGATGGAATGATGAAGCCTTTGCGATTATGAATTACACCATAGGTATTGTCCTGATGAATGACCGCAATTTTCTCTTGAGGTGTGTCCTGAATTAATGAATAGTCCTTTATCCGATCGATTAAAATTTTACCTGATCGGATATCATACAATCTCCACAGGAAATTGCTTTTTACCATGGCAGCAGTGTCATTCCAATAGCGTATCTCATCAAACTCAAACTTGCTTAATGGTTTTGTATCCCAACCCACAAAACCATTGAATCCATCTTTAAATACTACCAGCTTATCCACTGTATACGGCATGATATTCTTTAGGTATTCTGGTTTAATAAGTCTCTTCTTTTTGCAATCAAACAAACCAAACTTCATCGCTTTTAAAACAGAAACCGTATTGTTCTTTACACTTCCAATAGCATCATACTCGATCGGCAATAAAAGTTTCCCATCGCTACCCACAAGCCCCTTCTTATCTTTTTTGTAAACGATAAACATTCCCTGACCAGCATATTGAATTCGATCATAAACAACTACAAAAAGTTTTCTCCCCTCTCCATCAAAAAGTTCTTTGGTCTCATCATGTTCTACTAAAAGAAATGCAGTTGAATCCTGACCTGGAATAAATTCAAGCTTTGATGGTTGGGAAAAATCAATGCTGTAATAAGGACTGAAATGTATCGTGATGCTGTCTGTCCTGCTACCTACTGCAAACGGTCCTACAAAATGTATGGTATCATAAACCGGACTTTGAAATGCAAGATCAACTGGATTGAATAATTTCCACGAAAGTGTATTCGTCTTTACCGATGTCCAAGGCTTATTCACCCGCACTTGCCTGAATATGGCTGACTCTTCTCCTCTATTAGTAAAGATCCAAGAACCAAATGCAGAAGTAGCCAAGGTGCCAAAGAAGTTGCTGGTGAGTTTATGTTTATCAAATCGGATAAACACTTCGAGTCGTTGATTCAAGACTCCTTGAAATTCACCAGATTGAACCTGCAATAAATGCTGAGGCAACGCTCTTACATCATCAAAAGCATCAGAGAGCTGAAGCATTTGGTGATCCGCCACGCTTGCAACGGACTGGATTGTGGCCAATTTAGTTTTATCTCCCTTTTTGAAAAGAATTACATCCTCCACAGTTGAAATTTCATCCCATGAAAAAGGCACTAACATTCTACCCGACAAAGTCCAAATCGACCATAGGTTTTCTTTTTTGATGGCAAGTAGTTTACCGCTCAACAATTTAACATCCGTTACACAACTATCACCAATGCTAAAACCAGACTTATGAATTACCTTACTGCAATCACCAATCTCAATTTTTAAAAATCCTGAACCAAGATCCGTAATAGCATCGGCTGCTTCGGGAAAAATAATGGATCCGGAACGAGAAATAATTTTATCGGAAAGAACCAGCACATCTTCGATAATATCTCCACATCGATAATCCTCCGCAATCTCTTCCGACTGGGGTTGAATAATTTCTTCCCCCAAGTCATTCATAAATCCAAACAACCTGGCATGAAGAATAGGAACAACGTAATGCTTCTCCAATTCATGTACACGTACCAAAGAGTCAGTTCGAAGTAACGCGTCTTCCACCAGATCGGTATCGGATGAAATATGATATAGAATACTCAACGCCTGCTTCGCTTTAAAGCTTTGCGGATATTCGTGCAGAAAGGCACGGTAGCTATCTGATGTTCCGATTGCCGTGGTGATTTCAAAAATGTTTAACTCGGCATCATGACGATAGGGAGATTGAGGATGGGCTTCTACAAATGTTTTATAGCTTGACAAATGCTGATCGGCTGTCTTTGTTTTGTAAAGTAGTTTTTCATAAAGTGCCTTTGCCTCATTAGTCCGAATTGATTCAGGATACTTTTTGAGATAGTCTTCAAAAGCAACGTAGGTATTTTCGCGAAGTGCGTCCAGATAGGCAGCTTCATTTCGCAATTCGATTGCATTATCGCGCTGATTTGCCGATGGAAAACCGGATAGAAAATCCAGGTAAGCTCGTTCGGTATTGATTTCTTTTGCGCGTTGAAACGCTGCACTATCAATTCGCTCACGCAGATGTTGAAGAATCAGACTATCGATCGGGAAGCGTTTCAACCGATCCCGCTGGCGAGATGATGCCATCGTAAAACTGAAGCTCGCCATAGTATTGTAGCGATACGCTGAATCAATGTGATAGGCTGGGTTCTGTTGATCAAGAAAATAGAGAGTCATTACATGTTGAGCCGCCACGTTGAGTGAGTCTTTGCGCATGGCCTTCTTCAACTGACTATATGCCTGATCCCACTTCTTCTTTTGGATGCTTCTTTCCGCAAGGTGCTCACGCGAAATCTGGCACAACGCTATTGTGGGTAAGAAAAGAATGAAAAGAACTATTCGGTATCTGCGGAACACGCGTCAATGGTTTTGTCTCTGCGGGCAAAACTACAAACTTAGCTCTAAGATTTTTGGCCAGTCCCGTAAAGAGCTGTTGCTTACTGTGATAAATTTTGTAAATTTTGAGATTGATTAAACCCATTCATGGCAAAGCTTAAGAACATCATCAAGCAGCTCTCCGAGAAAGACTTCAAAGCAATTTATGATTCGCTGATAGAAAGCAACGCTGAGAAATCGGCCTACCTCTTAAAAGGCTTGCGCGAGCGTCAACTTTCGGATACTAAACTGATGACAGAGCTGGATGTGAACGCCAATGCGTATTACACGCTACGATCGCGGTTGAATCTCAAGATTGAAGAGTACCTGATGGGACAATTGGAAAGTCCCCGCACGGATGTACTTCGTAAAGTGGCCAATATCACGGAAGTATTGTTCACAAAGAAGAAAGCAATTTCTGTTGCCACCCTGAAGAAGCTCGAAAAAGAATTATTGGACTACGATTTGGCCAACGAGCTGACCGTTATCTATAAATCTCTCAAGAAATTAAACGTAAACTCTCCAGACTATTTTCAATACTCACAGCTTTATAACCGTCACGTTGCCTACATGCTTGCCGTGGACAAGGCGGAAGATATGTTGGCGGATTATTTTAAGAAGTATGCCGACTATCTTTTGAATGGTGGAGAAGTAGAAAAGCTGGGCTTGAGTTTATTGATGAAGGAAATGCAAAATGTGGCGAAACTCTATGAGTCTCACCGGCTATATGTTTACCATAGCTGCATGTATATTTTTCACCGACTTTTTGTAGAGGTGGATGACAACATGCAACAGGATGGAGAATCGATTGAAGACATCTTCGCTAAAGTGCAAAAGATATTCGAAAGCTATCACCTCGATTCTATATACTATCACTTAAACCTGGTATTCGAATTCCTGAAACTGGAATACTACAACCACTACAAAGTTTATCGTCAGGCTGAAAAGTATTTTGAAGAGGTAAACGATGCTTGCGGAAACTTATTGGTAAACTATTCAACCTATACATTCCCATCACAATTTCTAATCTCGAAGATTGAACGTCATATCCGCACCGGCAACGAAGCCGATTTGTATGCAGAGAATGAAACTATATTTCTGGATTACGAAGTTGACATGCTGGACATTCCACGTCACATTATCTATGTGGTATACAAAGCCATATCGGCTTACTACGTTGGCAAATTTGATGAGGCGGCTAAGTTGATCAATGGATTATTGAATGATGTCAGTCTCAAAAAATATCCGTATGCACAGTTGGAGATCAAATCTTTGCTTGCATTACAATATACACTATTGAAAGATTTTGAGTTATTCAATCAATTATCGAATAGCATCCAACGTCAAATCAGAATGTTTGGAAAGGACGATTGCGAAAACATTCAACTCTTCCTTAAAATCTTAAAGATTGCAACCAGCGAAGCGAAGAAAGAAAAGGTGAAGAAGATAAATGCAGTATTGCCACGACTTGCTGCAACAACTGTTGGATACTTTGCCCCAACAAAACTCATCAAACTCGATGAGCGTTTTGTTGACCTGCTAACTGAATTCTAAAGAACCCTTTTTGAATAAAGATTGAGTGATTAAAGCTCAAGCTTTACAATACTCTCGTGCGATAAAGGCTTGTTCAAATAAAGCTTAACGTTTTCGTATTTTTTCGAACGATTGAAATCCTGAGGATTAATAGAGGAAGTAAGCATTACAATTTTACACTTCTTCTTGGCAATGTTGGTTAGTTTCTCAAACTCATCTAAGAACTGAAAACCATCCATCAGCGGCATGTCAATATCCAAGAAGATAACATCTGGAAGAACGGATTCAGCCACATCCAACTTTTCCATGTTTTTCAAAAACTCGATCGCACTCTTTGCCCCGGTATGAGTATAGATGTTCTCTGTGATTGAAGCGGCTTCAATCATTTTCTGATTAATAAGATTATCAATCTCATTATCATCGATAAGCATTACGGTGCGATATTTTTTCTCTGCCATAGTTTTGGTGAATGGTTTATAAAAATAGGTTTTTGATCCTGATTTACAAACAAGTCTAGAGATCAAATTTTATACCCTGGGCTAATGGGAGACTGTTTCCGAAGTTAATCGTATTAGTTTGTCTCCGCATATACACTTTCCAAGCATCTGAACCCGATTCGCGACCGCCTCCGGTTTCCTTTTCACCCCCAAAAGCTCCACCAATCTCAGCTCCTGATGTTCCAATGTTTACGTTGGCAATGCCACAATCCGACCCTTCGTTGGAAAGGAAACGCTCCATGTCCTGCATGCTGGTGGTCATGATAGCAGATGACAATCCCTGCTTTACTCCATTTTGCTTTTCAATTGCTTCATCAATGGTTTTGTACTTGATCAAATACAAAATCGGGGCAAACGTTTCTTCCTGCACAATTTTGTATTCGTTCTTTACTTCTGCAATGGCTGGTTTAACATAACAACCGGAGGCATATTCTTTTCCTCTCAGTACGCCACCCTTCACTAAAAACTTACCCCCCTCCTGTTCTATTTTTTTCAATGCAGCCTGATAGGTCTTTACCGTTTGTGTGTCAATCAACGGGCCAACATGGTTGTTAACATCCAATGGATTTCCGATTGCAAGTTGAGCATATGCTTTCTTCAATCGATTCTTTACTTCATCATATACACTTTCGTGGATGATTAATCTGCGGGTTGATGTGCATCGCTGACCGGCAGTACCGACAGCACCAAACACAGCACCGATAATGGTCATGTCAAGATTTGCGTTTTCAGTTATAATGATAGCGTTGTTTCCACCAAGTTCCAGTAGAGATCTTCCTAGTCTTTCACTTACCGTCTTTGCAACGGCCTTGCCCATACGAACGGAACCTGTAGCTGATACCAATGGTATACTTTCATCCTTCGCCATTAATTGTCCCACTAACGCATCGCCATTGACAATACACGAAACACCATCCGGTACACCATTCTTTTGGAATACAGTATTGGTAATCATCTGACAAGCAATGCTGCATAATGGAGTTTTCTCAGATGGCTTCCAGATACACACATCACCACACACCCACGCTAACATTGAATTCCATGACCACACTGCCACCGGAAAATTAAATGCAGATATAATACCTACTGTGCCAATCGGATGCCACTGCTCATACATGCGATGATTAGGTCGCTCTGAGTGCATCGTTAATCCGTGTAGTTGTCTTGAAAGACCAACTGCAAAATCGCAGATGTCGATCATCTCTTGCACTTCGCCTAAACCTTCCTGATAGGATTTGCCCATTTCATACGAAACGAGTTTACCCAATGGCTCTTTGTATTTGCGCAGTGCAACGCCAATCTGGCGAACCACTTCTCCGCGTTTCGGTGCCGGCCATTTACGCCACTCTTTATAGGCCTCTTGTGCCTTCTTTGTTACTTGATGAAATACCTTCTCATCACATCCGTAAACAGATCCAATCAGTTTACCATCCGCAGGTGAGTACGAATTGATCAGCTTGCCTGATGTTCTATACCATTTTTTACCTGTAGAAGTACCCAGGTTTGTTTTCTTTACACCAAGCGCTGCAAGAGATTCTTTAATTCCGAAGTTTTTCATAGTTGATGAGATGAGTGGTGCAAAACTAATAAAATGTGTTGAAGTGTTGACGTTAGCAAGTGTTGGAGTTAGGGCACAGAAGAATTTAGAAGTCAGGATATAGAATTTAGAATGATGTATTACAAAGTATTAGGAAGTCGAAACTTTGAACCTGGAACCTTGAACTTCGAACATCGCATTTACCACTCCACACCAAATGTTCCCTTGCTTCCGTCAATGTAAAATCCTTCGACCAGGATGCCTCCTTTTTTGAAATCAAGAATGCGGTTAAGGTCCTCTACATTATCGACTGGTACCTTATCAATATAGGCAATGATGAATCCTGCTTTTAAACCTGCTTCTTTCCATTTCCCCGATGTAATTGATTTTACTTTTACTCCTCCTTCTAACTGAAGTGTAGTGAGTAGTTTATAAGGAGCATCTTCCACATCCATTCCCGACAAACTGTATACGACTTCCTTCTTATCAACAGCGTCACTGCCTTCAATGTTTTTTAATCGCGATGTTACATTATATTGATTCCCATCGCGCAAATATGATACATTAATTTCTTTGCCCGGACGATTTCTGGCAACCCATTCTTGTAGTTCCGAAACAGAGTTGACATGATGCCCATCAATTCCAACAATGATATCGCCTACTGCAATACCTGATTTCTCTGCTGCACTTTCTTTGTTCACGCGGCTAACCAAAACACCTTGGTTTACATTTAATTTTAATTCCTCAGCAATCGCTGCATCTACATTGGTTATCTGAACACCCAACAAACCACGCTGCACCTTCCCGAACTCCAATAAATCATCCATTACTTTCTTCACCAGACTTACCGGAATGGCAAATGAATAACCCTGATAACTTCCGGAAGATGTAGCAATCGCTGAATTAATTCCGATTAACTCTCCATGCAAATTCACCAACGCTCCTCCGCTATTTCCCGGATTAACGGCAGCGTCAGTTTGAATAAACGATTCTACCTGAAGGCTATTTCGATCGTGTAGGATACCTATGTTGCGCGCTACTGCACTTACAATGCCAGCTGTTACGGTAGAGTTAAGATCGAACGGATTACCTACTGCAAGCACCCACTCACCAGGAGTTACTTTATCCGAATTGCCATAGCGAACAAAAGGTAAATTCTTTGCTCGAATTTTTAACAATGCTAAATCAGTTGTAGGATCTGTGCCTATTAACTTCGCATAGTAACGCTGATTATTATTCATCACCACCTCAATACTGCTCGCATCTTCAATGACATGATTATTTGTAACAATGTATCCATCATCTGAAATAATAACACCAGAACCAGACGATCGCGTTGGCGCTTCCGGATAAAAAGACATTGGGTTTGCACTGAAATCTCCAGGACCATAAGCAACTCGAATATGAACAACACCGGGTGTAATTTTTCTTGCCGTTGCTAAAAAGTCCATTTCTTTTGGAACACGATACGCTGTATCCGTTGTATACCCTGTTAACACCAATTGTTGTCTTCCTTCTATGGATTGATAAGGTGCTACCGAAGTATCAAAAAAACGCATGGTGAATAAGGATCCCAAAATTCCGCCAATGAAGGCAGCAAAAATCACAATGAGTATTAACAATGATCGCTTCATACCAAACCCGCTTTAAATGTGTATAGAAAGATAATGATTTTGATTGAGTTAAAGTTTCAGGTTTGGGGTTTAAAGTTCCGGGTTTCAGGTTCAAGGTTTAATGTAATAGAATAAAAAAAGGCGCCATCCCTTTCGGAACTGGCGCCTAACACCTCTACCTAACCCTATTTCTTAGTTTACCTTAATGGTAGTTTTTAATATTTTCTTTTCATCCTTTGGCACGTTGATTTCTAAAATGCCATTGTTGTATTGCGCGCTGATGTTTGCGGCATCTGCATTTTCTGGTAGAGAAAAAGATCTGGTGAAACTTCCGTATTGTGTTTCCACTGAATGAAAGTTGTGATCTTTCTTCTCGTTCTTAAACTTGCGCTCACCACTGATGGTAAGGTAATTGTCGTTTAGATCGATTTTGAAATCTTCCTTGCTCACGCCAGGAACGGCTACATGAATTAGGAATGCTTTTTCAGTTTCCAGCACATCAACTTTTGGAATGAAGTTATAAGATGATCCCCCCGAACGTGCGATGGATTCGCTGAAGAAACGATCGATCAAATTGCTGAATGATGTCGGTGCGAAATCATTGGCAGCGTTGTAACGAATGATGCTCATAGTATTGTAATTTTTAAGTTTAACATTGAGTTTTTAAAGTCGAATAGCTTCTAGGAAAAAATATGCCGATGCGAAATCAGCTCTATTTTAAAGACATCTTGACCGGATTTGATTCTTTTTCCGGAAAAAGAAAGACATCTTGACTGGAAATTGGAGAACAAATAGTCAGATTGGATTCGATCAACTGATTCTGTATTGAGGCAAACAAACGGATTTTAATCAGAGTAGCACTTTTGAAAATTAACACACAACATCAATTGGAATCACCCAACCCGTTTGGCCTTATAACCATCCTTCACCAAGATCTGCAAAAGCTTATCGCGGTGATCTCCCTGAATAATAATTTCTCCATCTTTTACCGAACCACCAACGCCACATTTTGATTTGAGATGTTTACCTAACTGCTCCAAATCGGCAACTGTTCCAACAAAGCCCGTAACCAATGTTACCTGCTTGCCGGCACGCATACTTTTATCCAACAACACTTTCAAATTTTGCTGTTGTGGTGGAAGCGTGGCAGCACTTTGGTTTTGTCCGTAGTTGAATTCAAAATCGTTGTTAGTAGAATACACTACCCCATCGCGTTTTTTCCAGTCGTTGTTCTTTGCCATCGTGCTACAAAAGTAAAATGATTACACCATTAAAAATCAAAATGAGGATACTAACGAGACCGAAATTAAAGCCTCGTTCGACATTTTTCCGAAACATCATTGCGAAAGACGAAATGATTAACAACGCAATTGGCGCAAAAATAAAATTACCATAGATTGATCTGCGGATAGAAACTGCATGTCCTCCCCCCTCTACCTTCCTGTTGAAGTTCAATATGAAAGATGAATGTACTTTCACATCTTGATCAACTTGAAAATAATCGGAATCTTCAAAGGGCAATGTAACATGAATACCACTCGTGGTTTCAATGATCCACAAGGTGATAGAAGATCTTCCAACATTTCTTGTTTCCGAATAAGCCTCCACAATTTTTTCCTCTTGTTCGTGGCTGGGCAAGATGTAATCTATCAGCAGGAGCATAGCAATCGAAAAACAGATAACTGTAATGCGATTAATGGCAGGTTGATATTTGCTCATCAGTTCAAACATTCTCTGGCCCTCACTTTTTCGCTTTGGCCCTTTCGGCCGAGGTTTGCGATAAGCCGGATCTCGATGTTGGGGTTGCTTTGGTTCTTCCACGAAATCGGATAACGGTGTCTGCCGCTTCCAATCATATCCAGCTCGCTTCTGTGGATCGCTTAATACAGTATAGGCTTCATTAATTTCTTTGAACAATAATTCTGCGGCTGGGTCAGGGTTTTTATCTGGATGATATCGGACTGCCAATTGCCGAAACGCCCGTTTGATATCGGCATCAGGAGCAGTAGAGCGAACACCTAATATTTTATAGTAATCTTTCATGCATTAGACATTAGACACAAGACTTTAGATGTTAGATACTGAAAGTTATACTACCAATGAAAGTAAGTTCAATTTTCTTAAACGCAAAATGCCCCGAATTATCGGGGCATTTTGACATTCATAATTTAAAAATCGGTATTTAGTTATTTCCCATCTTCTCCATTTCCTTCTCGAATGTTTCTTTGAACTTCTCGTAATCGTAGTCAATTTTTAAACGATCATCCTTTGATAAGCGTTCATTGTAAGTAGCCACTAATTCTTCAGCCGATAATTCGATGGCAATGTAAGTCTTGTAGGTACCTTGATCCGTCTTCATTAGTTTTTCACAAATGGTTTTAATACCGGTGAGTTTTTGATCTACGATTTCTCTATTCAATTGCTCAAAGCGCTCTTCCACTTGTTCTTTATTATTCATCTCACGTGAGTTCACGTAATTGTCGGTTACTGCTTTTACAGTTGTTTGAATGCTGGCAGCCAATTCAGCACGTGCGTTAGCCAATGCTTTCTTTTTAGAAGTTACCTGATCCTGACTTTCACCAATGGAATTGGCACGAAAGAATTTGTTTGTTGTAAAGAAATCAGGGCCGGAACAGGGAACCACAACTTCGACTTCACCTTTGGGGGCTTTCTTTTCTTTGCCTTTACAGCCAAGCATAAATGCAGCTCCAAGGGCAAGAATTGCGAGGGTAGAATAGGTCAGCTTTTTCATAATCAAATTTATTTAGTTACAAGTTATACTTCGCAGTTTAAATACCAAAGCTAATGCCAAACTTATCATGGTTACTTTGAGTGTTGGGTGGTTACCTCTCCATTACTGAAGTACCGTGTTTAGCAATTCAGTAATCCTTTCTTTTTCCAGCGTATCTAGTGCTTTGTTATAACTGTCTACGCTTGACTTATCATAATCCAGTCCGTACCCTTTTATGCGGTCTAAGGTGGTTGAGTAAATTTCCTTGCCTTCGCGCACCGTTGTGACCTTAATTACACTGGTAAGGTAGGTTGCATAAATACTGCCAGTTAGCGATCCTTTCTCTGAATCTGCCTTGATATCAAACCAAAGATCAGCCAGATTTTTATTCTCTGTAAATTCAAAGCCATTGTTGGCCAAAAGGTTTTTTAGTTTGTTAGTGATTTGATTATTCGATTTTGTGAAACCAAAACTCCGCTCATCTGAAGTAAGGTAAACGATTGGTCGTTGTACTTTTAAATCGACCTGAGCCTTCGGCACATTTAAGGTCTTTGCAATTAAAGTATAGATGGGCGATTGACTCGAGCCACTCAACGCATCAATATCCACTTTCACACCAACGGTTTGCTCCAAATCTTTCGAACTGATTTTGTTCATCAATACTTTTACTTCACCCTTTTCATTGGTCTTATAGGTTGGAAAAATATCGCCTGCTCCCTTTTCGAATGCAGCGCTCAATGAAAGATCAATCGCTGGTTTATTCAAATCCTTATAGATGGCTTTCGCAGTAACGGTTTGTGCTTGTTGATTTACTCGCCTGTTTAATGCAATAGTAGAAGGTGTAACCTGCAGCTTAATTTTATCCAGTGTAGTTTGAATGGCTGCGTAAATTTCATTCGTAAGCAGCAACTCCTTATCGTCAATAGTAACACGAATAGGTTCTCCTAAATATTTCTCAATACTTCGGAATGCTTGAAAATAAAACTGAATGGCTTGCAAGCGTTCATTGTTTTGATCTGCTTGTTTCGCTTTTTTGAAATAGTCCGTTGCCAATAAAGTAGCATCCCGCTTTTGTTCCTCCTTAATCTGACGGTAGCGCGAAATGGAAAGCCGATAGTATACCCAGTAATTGGTTACATCCTCCCAGGCACCCACCAATTCGAACTCTTCGATCTCATCAGCCGCAGTCGTTTTAATAATTTGTTCGTATTGCTCACTCAGTTTCTTATCGACTTCCAACTGATTTAAAACGGAGGTACTCGAAACGTTTACCTTGATTTGTGAAACCAAATCATCGAGTGCGCTTTTCTTTGCCGACTGTATGTAATTGTTACTTCCATCTTTAATACTTTGGCCTATACCTACGTAGTATCCGTCTTGATTAGGTGTGGTTCTTAACCATGCTGGCTTCAATGAATCCGGATCGGGCGGCTGTACTTTGGGACTACAGGCCAAAAGAAAGGCTGAAAGGAAAAAAACAGTAAAGCGTGTCTTCACAAAATAACGATTAGCGGTTATACGTTAGCTTATTGCCACATCCGTGCCAAATTAGCATGTAACAAATCTAAGCCCGATTGGCTAGTGAACATTGGATAACAGGTAAAATTTTTAACTTTATAAAAATATTCAAGTTATGAAGAAGTTGATTTTGGCTTTTGCGACAACCCTTATTTTTCTGGCTTGCCAGGATAACGAAACCGCAAAGAGCGACTTTACAGGTAACGAAACTACCTATGCTTTGCAAGCTGGTTCTACTTATAACATTAGCGGAACGGTAACTTTTAAGGAGAAAATCGGAGGAAGCACGTTGATCGTTGTTAACCTTACGGGAACGGAAGGCAATCTTCAACACCCAGTGCATTTACATTTAGGTGAACTCTCTACTGACGGTGCTGCTGTTGCTGCCTTACTAAACCCAGTGCTTGGGAAAACTGGTGCTAGCGAAACTACCATCACTAAACTGGCAGATGAAACGACCATTACCTATGCGCAGATTATTGCTCTACAAGCTTGTGTGAAAGTTCATCTTTCAGCCGCTGGACCTGAACGAGATATTATTTTAGCAGCCGGAAACATTGGCTCTTCAAAAGGTGCAATATCCGGAAGATTGGATATTGGAGTATGCAAAAGTGAATAACTGATTTTACATCTTATTTATAAAAACAAAACCCCGGGATCCCGGGGTTTTGTTTTTATAAGCATTCCATCATAGTCTTTAAAAATTATCACTCTCTCTATACGCCTTTATTAACGCCAACTCTCCTTCCTTACCTTTTTGTGCGTTACCATGTTCCATTCCCAACACTCCTTTATAACCTTTACCATTTAAGAACTTGAAAATGTTTTTGTAATTGATCTCGCCAGAAGTTGGTTCGTTACGACCCGGGTTATCACCAATTTGTACGTAGGCAATTTCTTCCCAGCACTTTTCCATATTCGGAATCAAATTACCTTCGTTGCGTTGCATATGATAAATATCAAAAAGAATTTTGCATGAAGGACTGTTCACTGCTTTGCAAATTTCAAAGGTCTGATCTGAGTTTCGCAAAAAAAGATCCGGGGTATCACTGAGCGGTTCCAATACCATAATCAATCCATGCAGTTCAAGAATAGCAGAACCTTTACGCAAGGCGTCAACAACATTAGCAGTTTGTATTCCTATTGGTAAATGACGTTCAAAAAATCCCGGCACAACCGTCATCCATTTTGCATTTACACGCTTCGCTACTTCAACCGATGCTTGACATGTTTTAATGAATGTATCCTTAAATTCTTGTTTGCCTGTTGCTAGTGAAGTCTTCCAGTTATCGCCACCATCAATTACAAAAACACCCATCGTCATGCCGAGGCGGGCTAACGTAGAACCGATTTTATCCTGATCCTCTTTGGAGCGACCGAGCATACCGTTGTCTTCAATGGCACGAAAGCCTTGCTCATGCATAAACTTAATTTGTTCTACAAAATCTTTTCCGGCATGATTGGCAAACATGCCTTCATGCGGAGCATAGTTCATTTTAAAAGTTTTCTCTGCTGATCCAACTACAAATTGATTTTCATTGCTTTGATTTTTTTCAGATGATGCAAATGCATTTCCCAGTGCAAGTGTTGATGCTGCTGCTGTTAATCCATTGCGAAGGAAGTTTCTTCTTTTCATGATGTATGTAATTTGACGTTCTGGTTTTCAAGTATTGTTAAAGGAAACGAATATAAAATCATTTTTCGATTTATTAAGGGTCCAAAGTTCCAAGTTCAAGGTTGGAACTTTAGGATTCCGAATCATTTAATTCGCAACAACTTTGAACCTGAAACCTTGAACCCGGAACTCAATACTTATAAGGAAGTGCTATCTTTGCCCCGTGAAACTCTACATTAACATCGCCCGTGCCGTGGTGCAGGCCCTCGAACTCATCTTTGAAGATGGAAAATATGCCGATAAGGTCATTGAAAAGGTATTAAAGCAAAATCCAAAATGGGGCGCACGCGACAGGCGTTTCATTGCCGAAACCACCTACGACATCGTTCGGTGGCATCGTCTTATTCAAAGTATGACAGGTGCCGAGCCTACTGATCATTGGAAATTTGTAGGGTGTTGGTGCATTCTTCAGGAAATACCGTTGCCCGAATGGGAAGAGTTTCAAGGATTGGACAAAAAGAAAATCCTGGAGCAAAAAGAGAAATTCAAATCAATCAGAAAAATAAACGAGTCGATACCGGATTGGCTTGACGCATTGGGTGAAAAAGAACTGGGCAAACGTTGGGACAAAGAGCTCAGTGCGCTCAATGAAGAAGCACCCGTAGTACTCCGAGCAAATACATTAAAAATTTCCGCACGCGAACTGAAAGCATTGCTAATGCCGGATGGGATTGAAACAACGGCACTACCTGAATATCCAGATGCCCTGATTTTAAATCAGCGACAAAATGTTTTTCGTCATCCTTCTTTTAAAGACGGGCTCTTCGAAGTTCAGGATGCCTCATCACAACTCATCGCTCCCTTTATGCGGATTCAACCGGGCATGCGCGTGATTGATGCTTGTGCTGGTGCCGGTGGAAAAACACTTCACATTGCTGCCGTGATGCAAAACAAAGGACGCATCATTGCATTGGATACTGAAGATTGGAAATTAGATGAATTAAAAAAACGCGCGCGTAGAGCAGAAGTAAGTACGATTGAAACGCGTTTCATTGAATCTTCGAAAACCATTAAGCGTTTAGATAATTCAGCCGATCGTTTGTTGCTCGATGTACCTTGTTCAGGTCTTGGTGTATTAAAGCGAAATCCAGATGCGAAGTGGAAACTCTCGCCTGAATTTATTGCAGACGTTATCAAACTTCAGCAACACATTCTTCAGGACTACTGGACCATGTTAAAGCCCGGTGGACTTATGGTGTATTCAACCTGTAGTTTGATGCCATCTGAAAATGAACTCCAGGTGGAAATGTTCTTAAAAAATAATCCAGATAAATTTGAGTTGATGGAAGAAAAACGCGCGTGGCCATCGGATGGATTTGATGGGTTTTATATGGCGTTATTAAAACGAAAAAACTAATCAGGACGACAGTTAAGCTCCCCTTTTCCCTAATGACTTTCTGAAAAATACTCGCTTGTAGTCGATACCAGATTTCATTACCTTGAAAACTCATTTATTTCTTTTCAAGCTTGAAATCATTCGTCAGACTTCTATTGCTCGCCATTGTTTGGTCTTCGTTAGCCATTCATAGCCAACCTATTTTTGCTCAATCATATGACCAGAATATTCCAGGCTCATCCGTGAAATTTAAAATGGTTTCCATTCCTGCCGGAGCATTCACAATGGGGAGTACTCCTTTTGAAAAAGGAAGAGACAGTGATGAAGGTCCGCAGAAAAAAATTGAAGTCAGTGCTTTCTGGATGGCCGAACACGAAGTGACGTTTGCTGAGTGGGATGCATTCTTCAGAAACATGGATGTTCCGCAAACAAAAGCGATTGCAGTGGATGCGGTTTCAAGACCGACTGCACAATACATTGATTTAACATGGGGCATGGGTCGCGATCCCAAAAATCCTACAAACAGTATGAGTCAGGCCGCTGGCATTATGTATTGCAAATGGCTCTATAATACTACCGGAGTTTTTTATCGATTACCTACTGAAGCAGAGTGGGAATATGCGTGTCGCGCAGGAACTACAACTGATCCTGAAAACTTAAGAGATTACGCTTACTATAAAGACAACAGTGGAGCCAAGTTTCACAAAGTTGCTCAACTAAAACCCAATGCATGGGGACTATATGATATGTTAGGTAATCTCAGCGAGTGGACGCTCGATCAATACAATTCGAACGCATATCAGAACCTTGCTGACGGAGCAAAAAATCCAACAACACCTGTTGGACCTCGATACCCTCGCGTGACACGAGGTGGATCGTATTTAGATGAAGCAAAAGAATTACGCTGCGCCAATCGAATATCTTCATTAGCCGATTGGAATAAACGCGATCCGCAAATTCCAAAAAGCAGATGGTGGCTTACAGAGGGTATGGGCATTGGTTTTCGAATTGTGAGACCAGCACAAGCACCATCAAAAGATGAAATAGAAAAGTTTTATGCACTGTATTTAAAATAACAAATTATCAGGTTCAAAACCTGCAATAAAAATTAAACACTACAATCATGAATGAAAAAAACACCAATTCATCACGGAGGGAATTTATGAAACAATCTTCCCTCCTCGCAGGCGGTATGTTGGCTGCTCCGCTCTTATCAAATGCAAACTATCTTAGTTCTGTTGATGACACTATCAAGATTGCACTTGTTGGATGTGGCGGCCGTGGTACAGGCGCTGCGATGCAAGCATTGCTTACAAAACAAAATGTAAAACTCGTTGCAATGGCTGATGCCTTTCGGGATAGAATTGATAGTTGTTACGCTGCACTTACCGATGAAAATTCAGAAGAAGGAAATGTAAAAGCGAAAGTAGCTGTAACGGACGCAACTAAATTCACAGGCTTTGATGCGTATCAAAAGGCAATCGCATTAGCAGATGTTGTTATCCTTACTACACCTCCAGGTTTCAGACCGATTCATTTTACAGAAGCAATCAAGCAAGGCAAGCATGTGTTCATGGAAAAACCGGTGGCTACTGACCCGGCCGGAATTCAAAAAGTGTTGCTTGCTGCTGAAGAAGCAAAGAGGAAAAAATTAAATGTTGTCGTTGGATTGCAACGTCATTACCAAAATTCATATCGCGAACTGTACAAGCGTGTGCAAGACGGAATGATTGGAGAAATTACATCCGGACAAGCTTGGTGGAACAATGATGGTGTTTGGGTAAACGCCCGCAAACCCGGACAAACTGAGATGGAGTATCAAATGCGCAACTGGTATTATTTTAACTGGTTGTGTGGAGATCATATCAACGAACAACACATTCACAACATTGATGTGATGAACTGGTTCAAAGGTTCATTCCCGGTGAAAGCACAAGGTATGGGCGGAAGACAAGTTCGCACCGGAAAAGAATATGGAGAAATTTACGATCACCACTTTGTTGAATTTCATTATGCTGATGGAAGTGTGTTAAACAGTCAGTGCCGACACATCAAAGGCACATATGCCATCGTTGATGAAATGCTGGTGGGAACAAAAGGTGTTGTAAAATGCGGTGACGCCACCATTTCAAGCAAAGGCAAATCACTTTACGCATACGATAAGAAAGGTGAAAACAATCCATATCAAACGGAACACGATGAACTTTTCGCAGCAATTGCGAAAGGTGAATACAAATTTGCTGATGCGGAGCGCGGAGCGAAGTCGACCATGACTGCCATCATGGGAAGAATGGCAACCTACTCAGGAGAAGTTATGGAGTGGGATAAAGTAATCAACTCCGGTATCAGCATTATGCCAACAACATTTGCATGGGATGCTGAAACACCAACCAAGCCCGATGCTAATGGATTCTATCCCATTGCAACTCCAGGCTTAACAAAATATTTTTCTTAATCAACGAAGCTAAACAATCGAAATAGCCTCAGCTTCAAATGAAAGTTGAGGCTATTTTTTTTATCAGACACAAAATTCAATCTGGTTTTTAAGTATTTTACGAGTTGAATTGAACTGTCGATTGTCACATACATGAGTAACATTGCTCTCTTTATTATTCTATTAGCGATTGTAACCGCATTGGCTGAGGTTACAGAGAAGATTCGTATACCGTATCCCATCCTACTTGTATTGGCTGGAATGGCCATTGGATTTATACCCGGATTACCTCACATAGAACTTGATCCCGAAATTGTCTTTCTAATTTTTCTTCCCCCGATTTTATATGCTGCGGCATGGACAACCTCATGGCCCGATTTTAAGAAAGCCAAACGTCCCATTACATTACTTGCTATAGGCTGTGTAATCTTTACTACTTGTGCTGTTGCTGTCGTTGCTCATTATTTCATCCCTAATTTTAGCTGGGCAGAAGCATTTGTATTAGGTGCTATAATTTCACCACCTGATGCTGTAGCAGCTACCGCTGCAACAAAAGGATTAGGTGTTCCGAAAAGAATCGTCACGATCTTAGAGGGCGAGAGTTTGGTGAATGATGCTACAGGATTAATCGCTTATCGCTATGCCGTTGCAGCTGTCGTTACGGGTGTGTTTAGTTTGAAGGAAGCCAGTTTACAATTTCTCTTTGTAGCCATCGGTGGAATTCTTTTCGGTTTAGCCTTAGGTTGGATATTCAAATGGATTCACAAGCTTACTCCGGATAATCCAACAACTGAAACTACGTTAACCTTTCTTGTTCCGTTCATTGCCTACCTGGGTGCTGAAGAATTTCACATGTCAGGAGTATTAGCTGTAGTTACTGCTGGTTTATTTTTAAGCTGGAATGCCTCCGAAGTATTTTCACAACGCACCAGACTACAGGCCAACGGAACATGGGAAACGGTTATCTTTTTGTTGAACGGAATTATCTTCATTCTCATTGGATTGCAATTACCAGTTGTTCTGGAAAACATTCATACCGTTGATATAAGTACACTTTTATTTTATGGTGTTATCATAAGTCTTGCTGTAATCATTGGAAGAATAATCTGGGTTTATCCAGGTGCATATATCCCCCGACTATCAAAAAAAGTTCGTGATAGGGAACCGGGTGTGAATATTCGTTTGGTCACCATTACAGCATGGTCCGGAATGCGAGGTGTTGTATCATTAGCAGCAGCATTGGCTCTTCCCTTAACATTATCAAACAACCAGGCATTTGAGAATCGAAGTCTGATTATCTTCTTAACCTTTAGCGTGATCTTCTCTACATTAGTTGTACAAGGCTTGACTTTACGTCCCTTGATAAATTGGTTAGGTATAAAACCCGATGGACAAGAACACATTGATGAACAGGAGGCGCGTTTAAAAATCGCAGTGTCCGTCATTAATAGAATTGAAGAAGAATTCTCTTTGAGTCTGAGTGATGAGGTGCTGAACCAAATCAAAACGAAATATGAAATACGCATTCAGCGCTTACAAAAAGATCAGGCCAAGCGCAGAATAGACGAAGATCAGATTAATGAGTTTCACCGCATTCAACATGAATTACTTTCCATGGAGAGAAAGCACATCATCATAATGAGAAGGGAAGGAAAGATCAGCGATGAAGCGCTTCGGAAAATTGAATATGAATTGGATCTGGAAGAAACCCGGTTGATTCTGGAAAAGAAGTAAACCCGTATTTTTATTTCTGTCTATATCTTCCTTTATTTCAGACATACGCATTAAAAGATGAATTGGATGCCTAACAAATTTATCCGGAAGAATAAAAACAAAAAGCCTCTAATAAGTTAGAGGCTTTTTTATTGATTTCAACCATATGGTCTGCTAAGTGTGCTGTTCAATAACACGCTTCAGTGATTCAGTAGGAACTACTCCTGATTGTCTCCACACTATATTACCCTTCTTAAAAAGCATGAGTGTAGGAACACTCTGTACACGATAAGCCGAAGCTGCCTGTGGATTTTTATCAATATCAATTTTGATGATGCGTGCTTTGTCGCCAATCTTCGATTTTAAATCGTCAAGAATGGGTGCCATCATTTTACAAGGACCACACCACTCTGCTGAAAAATCAACAAAGGTTGGCTTGTCGCTTTGAATAAGTTCAGAGAATGATGTGTTTGCCATACTTTATGCGTGAACGGTTTCGAGTTGTATTTCAGGTATCATAACAATCTTCGCCCTCACAGAGTTCGATATCAAACAATTTAATTCTGCCTTCTGAAGAACCTTCGCTGCTCTTTCCCTATCCTTCTCTTCTCGTATTACTACAACCGGTTTTAGCAAAACTTCAGTCATTAAAAATTTCCCATCCACTTGTTCAAGTTTTCCTTTCGAACTGCAATTAAAAGAAACAAAATCCAGTTTTGAATTTTCTGCAATGGAAAGAAAAGTGGTCATCAAACAACTGCTTACCGCTGCAGTGAACAAATGTTCTGGCGACCATATGCCTGGAATACCTTTCGGAAATTCAGGCGGTGTTGCCACTTCAATGCAACCACCTGAATTGGTTCCATTTAATTCAGGAGAGCACATCATACCCTTACGGTCCTTACTCCACGCGATGTCGACATTATAAAAATGAGGTTCCATGATGTTTAAATTTTATGTTGTAAGTTTATCCAACCACCACCGTTGTGCACATTAGTATATCCGTACGATTTCAAAATACTTTTTGCAGAAGCACTTCTCATTCCGGACGCGCAACACGTGATGATCGCTTTATTTTTATCAGGAAAGCGATTCAAATTATTTTTCAATTGATCAACGGAAATATTGATTGATCCTTTAATGTGCCCTCCGCCATACTCACCCTTGGTGCGTACATCCAGAATAACAGCGCCTTGCTTAACAAGCGTGGCATACTCCACAGCAGGTCCTATTCCAAAAATCTTCTTTAGTGTTTCAATCATGATGTCTATCTTCTATTATTTTAATTTTTACTCTGAATCTTTTTTCGCAGCGTACTCAAACCGAACGGTAAGTACAGCGGACAAAAACTAACTAAACTGGTGAGTACAAAAATTGCTGAAAGCGCAATAAGCACAATTCCTAACGTTCCATTAATGGTTCCTGTGAAATAAAGTGTAACCATAATCGCTGCAATTATCACCCGGATAATACGATCAGCTGAGCCCATATTTTTTTTCATGTCTTTTAATTTTAAACAAAGCTAGTATGCCAATTACTTTCAATCTGTAACAAAAGTCACATTGGCGATAAACTTAATGCGTATTAAAACTAAAGATGAAATGTTGTTATTTTACTGATTAGAATCAGATAACATACTGACCTTCCTCAACGGAACCTTATCTCTAAAAAGATTCTAAAAGAAATAGTTAAAGAAAGCAATTAGCCCTAGTACTAATAATATGATACTAGGCAACATTCGAACAAATCGATTTTGTTGAAACTGGTACGAAACTTTTTGAGCCAATACCGCTAATAAAGTGAGCAGCACCATGGCACCAACGGAAGTACCTAATACATAACTATGTAAACGAAAAGGAGTATCAAGTTTTACCCAGCCTTCTGCTTTCAAGTATGCCGTTACACCAATCCAAAATGGAATAGCCTGCGGATTTAAAATGCTTAAGATTATTCCTCTTCGGAATCCACTCTCCTGAAGTTTAACGGATATCATGGAGGGCTTGCGAGTTGTCCATAATCCAAGCAGACCCAACGAAGTCATCAGCACAGCCGCAAGCAGCTTGAAGTTTTCAAGTACGATGGGCGATGACGTGATTAGATATTCAAACTCAACAGCGATCCACGCATACGGATATTCAATAATAGCAACCGCTAAAGCAAACCGAAGAGCAACTTTCACTTTGTTCTCCAGCCCTAACTGAAGCACCATAATATTGAGTGTTCCGGGAGGAATGGAGCCGATAAAACTGAAGATGAAGCCGATGATGAAAACCTGAAGGATCAATTCCGTATTGTTTTATATACTTCCCAACATCACTAACTGAATTGAGAGTGTGGATATTCTTTGCAAACAAACATAAGACTCATCGACTCCATTTCAAAACTATCCTTTTTCAATCGAAGGATTTTCGCTAGTCGTTTTGTCTTTCTTTTTACCGTCAAATAAATTTACAATTAGTCCACCCATCAAACCGCCATACAATGTACTGTTAACAGGTGAAGAAGTGATGGCGCACGTTCCACTCATACATCCCACATAATACCAATACAGATATCCTCCTATTGCGCCAATCACAATCCCTAATCCCCAAACCATCCACTTCTTCATATCTCGGTATTTTTAGTAAACTTCTCCTGTCCAATTTGAAATTCCTCCGGCAAGATTATACACATCGTATCCTTGCTTGGCCAGGATAGAACATGCCGAACCACTTCGTCCACCGCTGCGACAATACACAAAATAGGTTTTGCTTTTATCCAGTGTTGCAATCTTTTCTATGAAGGACGTATTCATCACATTGATGTTAATCGAATTGGGTATACGCTCAGTGTCGAATTCAGCTTCCGTGCGTACATCCAATAAAATGGCGGAAGGATTTGATAACAGCTTTTCCTGAAAATGTTTGCTGTCAAGGTTTTCAAAAGATCCTGTTGCTTTATTTGTGTTCATTATCATTTTTTTTACTTTTTACTTACTGTTTTCGTACATACATAATCAGTTCTCGGCACATCAGTCTCAGCGATGGCTTTGAACCCGCCACTGATATCAATCAGATTATCCCAACCACGTGCTTTCAATATTGATGCTGCAATCATGGAACGATATCCCCCTGCACAATGCACATACACTTCTTTTTCCTTTGGAATTTCAGCGATGTGATCGTTGAGAAAATCAAGTGGGATGTTGATCGCATTTTCAATATGCTCGGCCTGAAACTCACTTGGTTTTCGCACATCAATTACGTGTAGGTTTCTATTTTTGAATCGCTTCGCAAATTCCTGAGCAGAAATAGAATCAATTGAATCAACATCTTTACCAGATTGAAGCCACGCCTTAAATCCACCTTTTAAATATCCGATGGTATTATCAAACCCAACACGCGCGAGACGTGTAACTACTTCTTCTTCACGACCTTCATCGGTAACAATTAATAGCGGATGTGCAACACCCGGAATCAACGACCCTACCCAAGGTGCAAAACTTCCATCGATGCCAATGTTGATGGAGTTCGGTACAAATCCTTTTGCAAATTTTTGAGCATCACGTGTATCCAGAATCAATGCTCCAGTTTCATTGGCAAATAATTCAAAGCCTTCAGTAGTTAAGGCATGTAGTCCTTTCGATAAAACCGAATCTATGCTTTCATAACCTTCCTTATTCATCTTCACGTTTTCGGGGAAGTAAGCTGGTGGTGGTTGAAGTCCATCTGTTACCTCCTTTATAAACTCATCACGCGTCATGTTGGCACGTAAAGCGTAGTTCATTTTTTTCTGGTTGCCTAACGTATCAACGGTTTCCTTCATCATGTTTTTTCCACATGCCGAACCAGCACCGTGTGCCGGATAGACAATTACATCATCAGCCAGTGTCATGATTTTAATCCGCAAAGAATCATATAACAATCCTGCCAATTGCTCCTGCGTCATGTGTGCTGCTTTTTGGGCAAGGTCTGGTCTACCTACATCTCCGAGGAATAAGGTATCACCGCTAAAGATGGCGTGATCTTTTCCGTTCTCATCTCTCAAAAGGTATGTGGTCGATTCCATAGTATGCCCTGGTGTATGCAATACTTTAATGGTAATCTGTCCAACTTTTAGTTCTTCACCATCGTACGCAATGTGCGCATCAAATTTTGGTTGCGCAGTTGGTCCGTAAACAATGGTGGCACCTGTCTTTGCCGCCAGATCAAGATGGCCGGAAACAAAGTCTGCATGAAAATGAGTTTCGAGTACGTATTTAATCGTTACGTTATCTGCCTTTGCTTTTTCGATATAAGGTTCTACTTCGCGAAGCGGATCAATAATGATAGCTTCATTACCTGAGCGAATGTAGTATGCTCCCTGTGCAAGACATCCGGTATAAATCTGTTCTATGTTCATACTTTTATAATTTAATTTTTGATGATCATATCGTTTTTTAGTTTCATTTCGAATACAAATTTCGGGATTGTGCTGAGCTTTATCCGTGATAAAAGTCACTCAGCACTTTATTTCATTATTTCTTTCATCATAATAAAAATGGCCATGGTTAATGCAAACCATCCGAAACCCGCTTTCAAATTTTTTCCTTTCACAAATTTCGAAACATAAGTGCCCAGAAAAACACCTGCTACGGCCAATGCTGAAATAAACATCATAAAACGAAAATTGATTTCCTCTAGCTGATGAAAATCCCCCATGAAACCAATTAGCGAATTAATGGCAATAATGACCAGTGATGTTCCAATCGCTTTTCGCATGGAAAGCCCGGCCAATAGTACCAGTGCCGGGATGATCAAAAATCCGCCACCAGCGCCTATGATTCCGGAAACAATTCCGACCACCAATCCCTGAACAATAATCATGAAGATGTTCAGATGAACAAGATGATTTTCAATATCATCATTTTGTTTATCGCGAATCATGCGCAAGGCCGCTATCAACATGATGACGGAGAAAAAAATCATGATGGCGATATTCTTTGTCAGCGTAAAAGATCCGATTGTCAGAATTGCGTTAGGAATGTGAGGCAACAAAAAATGTCGAGTGAGGTAAACAGCTATGGTAGAGGGTATCGAAAACAAAATGGCACTCTTAATATCCACAGTATGATTCCATGCGTTGCGAATTCCACCAACCATAGAAGTGGTGCCTACAATAAATAAAGAGTACGCTGTAGCAAGAGTAGGTTCAATGTGAAACAGGTAAACGAGAACGGGAATGGTGATGATAGATCCACCGCCACCAATTAATCCCAACGAAACGCCAATCAGTCCCGATGCAAAATACCCCACAAAACTTTCCATAGTTGTTTGATTTCTATGCAAAGATCAGAAGGATGTAAACCAAACTCCGTGACTTGTGTCACGCTGAAAAAAATAGATGAATCAATATGTTCTCCGCTAAACCGTCATCACAAAATATCAACACTGTTAGTAGAACAATCTATTTTCTGGAATAATCCCCTTGCCCCGTTAGGGATCAAATATTGATAACGAAAAATAACACATGCCAAGTCCTGTAGGGATCAAATATTCGTAACGAAAAATAACACGCGCCAAGTCCTGTAGGGACCAAATAATGGTAACAAAAAAATAGTGCGCGCAACGTCCCGTAGGGACATAATATTGGTAGCCAAATAAATAATATACCAACAAGTCCCGTAGGGACATAATATCGGTAACAAGATAAAGTAGAGGCATCCAGTCCCGTAGGGACGAAATACCGCCCGCTACTCTAACGGTTTGAAAATATTTTTTTCATCATAATCAATTTCAAACTTCTTTAGAAATTCGGTGTACTCCTCAATAAATGATAATTTCTTATGATGTATCTCTTGATCCTTTATGTATGCAATGACATTACTTACGTGTGATTTACTATATGCAAAAGCCCCATACCCTTTCTGCCATTCAAACCGACCTTTCACAAATTTCCTCTCGTTTATCCATTTTGATGAACTCCCTTTAATATCCTGCATTAAATCAGAAAGAGATTGTGTTGGACGCATACCGAAGAACACGTGGAGATGATCCGGCATTCCATTAATGACCAATAATTTATGTTTATGCATTTGAATTATGCCCGTTATGTATTTATAGAGTTCGTCTTTCCATTCAGGTTGTATGATACCGATTCTGAATTTGACCGCGAAGATTACATGAACGTGCAATTGGGTGTAGGTGTTTGGCATAACGGTAATTTTATGTTTTGTCTAGATGAGATTTACAACAATTCTAATGCGCTACCAATATTTGGTCCCTACGGGACTTGAAACAATTGACCGATTCAGGGTTACCAATATTATGTCCCTACGGGACTTGAACTAATTTATCTGTTTTGTGCTAGGGTATTTTGTCCCTACTGGACTGGATACCTCTATCATTGTTTTTTCTGCCAATATTTAATCCCTACGGGATAAATCAAATAGAATAAGGAATGGTTTTTTTCTGAAATGAGTACTTGTTTCTATTAAGTGTTATAATTCCCGCAACCGTTCTATAATTCTTGTAACGCTTTTATAATTCCTCCATCACTTTAACTTTCTCACAACATGTACCCTCTCGTACGCTACATGAGGTCAATTACGCTAATCAACACCCCACGCTTGCTATCACAATTTATAAATTCAATCTGCTTATTTCATTTCGCGAAATCGAAATTCTTTTTTGTGATTCCAGTTTCTTCAACAAACGCGAAATAACTTCACGCGATGAATTCAAATCGTCAGCAATTTCCTGATGGGTAATGGTGATTTTATCTGCGCCAAGCGATTCAAACTGACGCTTCAAATAAAATTCCAGTTTCTGATCCATCGAATGAAATGCAACTTGATCAATCACTTCCAACAATTCTTCAAACCGTGAACGATAGGTTTCCAACACAAAATAATACCATTGACGATGATCCTTCATCAGCGCATCCATGTATTGAATAGGAATGGCCAGCGCCTTTACTCTCGTCATTGCTTTTGCTTTGATGGCACTGCTTTCATTTTTCGTGGCACAAATCATGGACAGGGCACAGGCATTTCCTTTTTCTAAATAATATAGAAAGAACTCTTCACCATCTTCACCTTCGCGATACAGCTTCACGCGACCATCAAGAATGAGCAACGAACTTTTAAAATACTGGCCGGGGCGCATCAGCAACGTGCCTTCGTCAAACTCAGTTACCTGACCGATCTTTTCGAGATGCTGAATGAGTTCTGTATCAAACTGCGGAAACAATTGATGGAGTTGCATGGGCCAAAGATAAGCTGATGTGGTGAATTTACAGAAATGAAACTAGATCAAAGTTTTAGCTGAGAAAATCAGATTGTGATTAAAGGAGCGTTCGAACTTTTGGGATTGTTAAACTATACAGGGGAAGAATCATCTTTCTCATCACCTACGTCATTGCGAGGAAGCGTCTAGCTCCCGATCGCTATCGGGACGGGGCATGCTGACGAAGTAATCCCTAAGCTATGAAACGCGCGCTCCGTACCAGGGGGATTGCTTCACGCTAACGCACTAACCCACTCTTCAGTTCGCAATGACGTTTAGCTGTTTAGGATTTTGCATTACCTTTAAGAACAACACATCATTATGCCCACTTCAACCGAACACGGAATACTAGGATTAACCACTCAACAAGTAGAAGAAGCACGTGCAAAATTTGGTCGCAACGAAGTGGTTCATGAAGAAAATAATTTTTTGGACGTCCTGAAAGATATTTTTAAAGACCCAATGGTCTTGCTGCTTCTGGTAGCCACTACAATCTACTTTATCAGTGGCGACATCGGTGATGGTATTTTTATGGCGTTGGCAATCGTATTAGTCACCAGTATTTCATTGTATCAGGAATCAAAGAGCCGGAATGCTTTGGCAGCCTTGAAAACATTGACACAGCCCACCTGCAAAGTAATCCGCAATGGCGAAACAGTAGAAATCAAACGCGAAGAAATTGTGATAGGCGATTGCATGATGGTGGAAGAAGGAACTTCTGTTCCAGCCGATGGCGTTGTTTTGTACTCGCATGATTTTTCAGTGAATGAATCCATTCTCACAGGTGAGTCATTGTCTGTAGGCAAGAGTAAAGTAGAGAATGAGAACAAGGTATTTCAAGGAACCGCTGTAGCGGGTGGACTTGCTATCTGCCAGGTGGATGCGATTGGTGAGCATACTGCTCTCGGAAAAATTGGAAAGAGTCTCGAGTCGATTCAGGAAGAAGAAACACCGCTGCAAAAACAGATCAATAATTTTGTAAAGAAGATGGCCTTCGTGGGCGCGACTATTTTCTTTATTGTGTGGGGAATTAATTTCCTTCACTCGCGCGAAGTACTGAGCAGTTTACTTAAAGCCCTCACATTAGCGATGAGTATTTTGCCCGAAGAAATTCCGGTAGCATTAACCACGTTTATGGCATTGGGAGCATGGCGCTTAATGAAGTTGGGCATTATTGTAAAAGACACGAAAACCGTGGAGACATTGGGCAGTGCTACTGTAATCTGCACGGACAAAACCGGAACCATTACAGAGAATCGAATGAGCCTGGCCAAAGTTTTTGTTTGGTCAACAAAAGCAATTGCTTCACTTGAAAAAATTGGTGATGAAGAAAAGAATCTGATCACTTTCGCTATGTGGGCAAGCGAGCCCATTCCATTCGATCCAATGGAAATTGCTTTGCACGATGCGTACAAAAATTCAGGTGTAACAGATGAGCGATCAGAATACAAATTAATTCATGAATACCCATTGAGCGGAAGACCTCCAATGATGACGCATGTTTTTGAAAATAAAAATGGTCAGCGGATCATTGCAGCGAAAGGAGCACCCGAAGCTATGATGAAGGTATCTCAACTTTCAAAAGAGGAAGAGGTTGAAATAAATAATGCGATTCAAACATTGACCAGTGAAGGGTTCAGAGTATTGGGTGTTGGCGTTTCTGAATTTACAGCAAATGATTTTCCGAAAGAGCAGCAACAACTTAAATTCAAGTTCAAAGGATTGGTAGCATTTTACGATCCGCCAAAAAAGAATATTGCTTCTGTGTTTGAATCCTTTTACAAAGCCGGCATTGCCGTAAAGATTATAACGGGTGATAATGCTGCAACCACTTCAACCATCGCGCGACAAATTAATTTTAAAGGCACGGACAAAACCATGAGCGGTGAAGAGCTTGTGAAATTAAGTGACGAAGAGCTAACAAAAAAAGTAATGGAGATCAACATCTTCACCCGCATGTTTCCCGATGCCAAACTGAAAATTCTCAACGCACTAAAAGCCAACGGACAAATTGTAGCCATGACAGGCGATGGTGTAAACGATGGTCCAGCATTAAAGGCAGCGCACATTGGCATTGCCATGGGAAAGAAAGGAACTGAAATTGCAAAAGAAGTTTCTTCGCTAATTCTCACCGATGATGACCTCGCCAAAATGGTAGACGCCATTGCCATGGGAAGAAAGATTTACACCAATCTGAAGAAAGCCATTCAATACATTATCTCAATACATATACCCATTATTCTCACCGTCTTTATCCCATTGGTATTGGGCTGGATTTATCCCAGCATCTTCTCACCTGTTCATGTTATCTTTTTAGAATTGATTATGGGCCCAACCTGCTCCATCATTTATGAAAACGAACCGATGGAAAAGAACATCATGCAACAAAAGCCAAGACCTTTTACTTCTACCTTTTTTAATTGGCAGGAGTTGAGCATCAGCATTGTTCAGGGATTAATGATTACGATGGGGACACTATTCATTTATCAATACGCTGTTCAGCATGAATATACAGAAGCAACAACCCGCACCATGGTATTCATTACTTTAATCTCTGCGAATATTTTCCTTACGCTGACGAACCGCTCATTTTACTATTCTATTTTAACAACACTGATGTATAAGAACAATCTTGTGGCTTTGATGATCGGCATTACATTAGTGCTTACGGCATCTTTACTTTTCATTCCATCGTTCACACGATTCTTTGCATTTGAGAAATTAAATGTAATTCAGCTGGGCATAAGCGCATTAGTTGGGTTTGTTTCTGTTATTTGGTTTGAGGGGATGAAGTCTGTGAAGAGAAAGAACCAGTGAGTATTTTCAGCTTGTATAAGTTGTTGTAATTTTGCCTAAGAGTCTGGCTGGCAACTAATCAAAAAAATATGAAGACAATTTTAATAATGGTATTTGCTTTGACACTTGTCGGTCTGCGGTCGGACACCGTGACCCAAGATATCAAGGAGGCTAAAATTAAAATTGATTTACCAAATGACGAATGGTTTTTAGCCAAGAAGGCTGAAGATAATGGATTAGTAGTGTACATGTTCAAGCGAAACCCCATTGAGGATAATGAGCAAAGAGAAATCATTCCCAATATTGCAGTAATTATTGAGGATATTGACAAAGATCAGGATGTAATAAAATATTCAGTAATTAAAAGGATGGAAATGCCCTTTGAAGTTGATGAGGCATTCATCCACGAATCAGGTAAGATTCAGTTTGTGAACGCAATGGGATACAGAGGACACTATAGCGACAAAGGGCTAGATCATACCATTTATATTGTCCACGCAACAAATGAGGGGAAGGGTATTCAAATTATATGTGATGTGACAACAAATATTTTCGGTAAAGTAGGTCCTGAATTTTTGTTGACTCTAAAGTCTATTAGAAAGTAATTTGCAAAAATTTTCGTGCCGATCAGAGTCACCAGTCTCTGAAACTCTAATCTTGAAGCGCTCCACTATATTTTGACTCAAAACGACAATCAATCCAATCCCATCTTTTCCAAAATCTTCCGATGACAGGACAGGGCTCGAAGGGACTTGCTATCCGGAAAACATTTTGATGCAATGTGTAAAATGGGATCATGCTCGTCATATGCTTTATTGACGAAAGTGATCGCTTCATCCTCATGGCCAAGCGTAGCCGCAACTACCCCCAGCATAATGGGCGAAATGTATTTTTTTTGAGAAGAGGCACAAAGTTCCTCATAAACTTCCACAGCCTTGTCTTTGTTTCCCCAATCCCAATAGGTAACCGATAAAAAACCAAGCGCATAAGAATGTCGGTTGGATAGAGACAAGGCTATTTCAAAAGTCTCAACCGCTTTTTCAAACTCTCCAGACCAATGCAATAAGCAACCCCGGTAACACTGCGCAATGTATGAGGTAGGTTCAAGCTCTGCACCCTTCGTTGCTTTTTCAAGGCCCTCTTCCAATCGGCCGGCAATTCCCAAACACAAACCAAGGACTGTATTGGAATAGAACGATAGTGGATTTATTTCTAAGGCAGAGCGAATATGAAGAATTGCCTCCTCGTGTTTTTCAAAAGCCAGTTGCAGATAAAAAAGTGCGTACCAGGCGCGTGCCTGTTCATATCCAGGGTTTAGTTCTATTGCTTTGAGATACTGTGTTCTTCCTTTCTCCCATTGCCAATCGTGGAGTATTGAAATTTCTGCATTGCAGTTATACGTCTCCGCGAGTAGCGGCCCAAACGTTGTAGCTTTATTGGCATTGTCAATAGCTTTTGGCCAGGCTTCACTGGGTGGCAAAAGTCCAAAGTAGCAGATGATGGTGTACGCATCGGCAAGTCCAGCATAAGCAAGCGCGTACTGTGGATCGATTTGCAATGCATTTTCAAAAAGAGAGATGGCTTCAAAAAGATACTTGCCACGTTTGTACAATAATTCCCGGCCCTTCAAGTACAATTGATAGGCTTCCACATTCTGGGTTTGCTCCCGCGCTATTGCTTTTAATGGAACACCGTCCAATGCTATTTGGAGTTTTTCCAGAATAGTTTTCGCAATATCATCTTGAACTTCGAATACATCCTTTAGTACACGGTCATATTTTTCAGACCATAAATGAAATCCACTTTGAACATCAATTAATTGTGCTGTGATTCTAATTCGATCGCCAGCACTCCGAACACTACCTTCCAGCACTGTTCGTACTCCCAGCTTTTTTCCGATGCTTCTGATGTCTTCGTTTGTTCCCTTAAAAGTAAAGGAAGAAGTTCTGCCAGCTACTTTTAAATTTGGAAGTTGTGCTAGTGTGTTAATAATCTCTTCCGATATTCCATCACTAAAATAATCCTGGTCGCGGTCGTTGCTCATGTTCACAAAAGCCAGTACAGCAATTGATTTTTCAATACCCTCGTGTGATTTGAATTTCCCGGTTACCGTGTTTGGATTGGGAATAACCAATCCTTCATTCGCAATGGCAAAAACTTCTATTGGCTTTTCAACATTCTTAAAATCAAAATGGCCAAGAGAATGCAGCAGAAAGGAGGAATGATTTTTTAGTTGGTTGCTGATGTGATGCGAAATCAGAATGCATCCCTCTACTCCCATCGATTCAATTCGTGCCGCAACATTTATTCCGTCACCAAAAAAATCTTCACCATCAACAAAAATATCGCCTAAGTGAATGCCGATTCGTAATGGCACAACGGGTTCATTTTTCAAAATAGTTTGAATGGCAATGGCACATTCAGTAGCCAGCACTGCCGAATTAAAAATAGTCAGACTTCCGTCTCCATAATTTTGAAGAATATTGCCATGATAAAGGGTGGCTTGCTCTAAAAGGACTTTACGGTAATGTTTTGCTTTTGCTTTTCCATCCCATTCATCAGCTTGCATCAGTGCCGTATAGCCTACAATGTCAGAAAACATAATAGCTGCAAGTTGACGTTTGGATTCCGGCATTACGAAAGGTAGCTAAAAAAGGCCTTGCAGATTACAATGAATTCATCTAAAACTAACACTTTAACACGATGCCGGTTTTAGGAAGATGGGTGAGCATCCGGAATTTTCACTGATACAGAGATCACTTCAATTTCTTCATCAATCCTCTGTAGTAGCAATATCCTGCTTCGTGGGCGTTGTATAGCTCCGTCAACCAATCATACAGTTGTAAATCGAAGTCCCAAGCCAAACAACCTGACAAGCTAACCCATTCCTTTTTCTGCCATAATTTCCGGATGGTCATTCTAGTTGCACTTGTGTAGCTTTAGTGTAGGTGGCTTCTGGCATTAGATGTTCATGCGATGTTTATTCATCCATCACTAGATGTTGTTTTATCAATCATCATACAAATGAAGGGGCGCTTTAGATCACGCTTCATAAAATACGTTTTTATGAAAGGAATACTAAATCTACTGGCCGGCTACAGTGAGGCCACATGAGCATCCCGATCAGATTCACCAGTCTCTTGGGCTCTGATCCTTAAGCATATCGATTAACTTCTGTTCTGTATCACTGAAAATATTTACCTTTCTAGCTAATGCCTTTTAGCTCGCGCAGCCAGGCCACTAAATATTAAAAACGAAAACATGCCACTTCCAAATAAATCACGCATTACACTATTTTCACTTTTGTTTTTAACAATTGCAATAGCAAACGCACAATCCATCCTACCTCCTGTCATAGAATGGAAAGGTAAAAGCGAATCATTAATTGCTAAGCCCAACAATCCGTGGATTACACCAACTGAGAAATCGGGCTTTATTACTACACCTGATTACAACGAAACCATGAGCTGGTTGAAAAAACTTGCAGATGCATCGCCTCTGATCAGTATGACTTCGATTGGCAAAAGTCCGGAGGGGCGTGATCTATTTATGATCATTGCTTCTTCTGAAAAAACTACTACTCCAGCATCATTAAAAAATTCTGTTAAGCCTTTGCTGTTTGTGCAGGCAGGTATTCACTCCGGAGAAATTGATGGCAAGGATGCCGGCATGATGTTGTTACGTGATATCGCCTTTGGAGATAAAAAGAATTTATTGGATGCTGTCAATCTTCTGTTTATTCCAATTCTGAATGTTGACGGTCATGAACGAAGTTCTTCTTACAACAGGCCCAACCAACGCGGACCACAAAACATGGGATGGAGAACAAATGCTGAAAATTTAAATTTAAACAGGGACTACGCTAAACAAGACACAAAAGAAGTTCGAGCTGTAGTCAATGTTATGAATGAATATGATCCATTAATGTACATGGACATCCACGTTACCGATGGTGCGGACTATCAATATGACATCACCTTCGGAGGTCACGGACCACAAGGTTATTCACCCGCCATTGCTACCTGGTTAGGCACAAAATTTAAACCGTATGCTGATAAAGATTTGAAAGCAAACGGTCACATACCCGGACAATTATTATTTGCCGTGAACGATCGTGATTTTTCTCAAGGGAACATTCTCGCACTGGGTGAACCAAGATTCTCGGATGCCTATGGAGATGCACGTCACTTGGCCAGTGTGCTGGTAGAAAATCATTCTTTAAAACCCTTTAAGCAAAGAGTTTTAGGAACGTATGTATTGTTAGAAAGTGCACTGAAATTTTTAACAACAGAAGGGCAATCGCTTAAAGAAAGTACGAAAGCCGACCGCACAAAACGACCTGCACAAATTCCAATGAAGTGGAAAGTTCCACAAATGAAAAATGCAGTAACTTTTGAAACACAATCCAACGCACGCCTATCCAATAATTCCCCAGTAGCACCTGACAGTTTAAATCTGTTAGGTATTGAATCAAAGATTACCAAATCATCCATCACCAATTCTGATTATGTAGAATGGACCGGAAAACCAACGACTACAAAGATTGTAAATTACAAAGCCACAGAAGGCAGTGAATGGATCCCGCGTCCGAAAGGATATTATGTGCCGGCTTCATGCTATGAAGTGATTGAACGATTAAAGAGACATGGTATTCAAATGGAAATACTCAAACAACCGCGTGAAGTAACGGTGGAGATGTATCGAATCAGTGATGTCAAATTTCAAAACGAACAAGGTCGGCCAGTGCCCTTTGAAGGACATATACAGGTAACGGGAACGACTACTGTTGAGACTCGAAAGGAAACGTTCCCTGCGGGTTCGGCTTACATTTCAACCGATCAGTCACTGGGAGATCTTGCCATGATTCTACTCGAACCTAAATCTCCAGATTCCTATTTTAGTTGGGGCTTCTTCTATCAGATTTTTCAGCGCACAGAATACATTGAAGCCTATGTAATGGAACCAACCATTAAAAAAATGCTGGAAGAATCTCCGGACCTAAAACTGGAATTTGAAAAGAAGAAATCGGGCGATACAAACTTTGCAAACAATCCCAATGCAATCTTCACCTGGTTCTACAGCAAAACGAAATATTATGACGAGCGCTATTTGTTGTATCCTGTGGGAAGAGAATAAGCACAAAAATCTATAAAGAGTGATGGAGTTTTTTAATTTTTTTAGAAAAAAAACAATAGTTAGAGAACGTTCTGAGCAAGAAGCTTCTGAACCTATTGACGAAAATTTATACTTACTTGAAGCACTCAAGGATAGACTTACTTCTTTAGGTTACCAAGTTGAAAGACATCCCCAGTATTTAGGTTTGATTGCAAATTCAGAACTAGAAATTGCAACGCTCATTATTAACAATCCCGAAAACCATGTAAGCATTTTGCATTTAAGGATTTTGACAATACATGCTAAATATTTCTCAGATGGGATTGATGAAAATATTGTTGGCTTTGGGACTACTATTCAAGACAAGGTAAATTCTGTATTAAACAATTACATAAACACAACTTTTTTACCAATCATCGACAGTTTCTCAGACAGTCATAATCCGGTTCTTGATTTTACAACTATTAGAAGTAACAAGGAAGTTCTTTGGCATCCTAAATTAGGGAGCTTAAATCTTCAAGGGCAATGGAAGGAACATCCTCAAGGTGAACCATTCTTTGAAATACTTAAAGACAAAATAAAAGAAAAGATTACTTCGAATAAGATAAATTGGTTAAAAATATACATATCAAAACGTTCAGACGGAACTATCATTGGAGAATGTAAATTTAATAACGAACCTTGGGAAGATGGTTTGACCGAAGTGATTAAGTATGCCGAGAGCTGGAATGTTAATGGTGATTTCTATGGGCTCAAACAATTTATTATGTTTAGAAGATGCGATGCATTCGACAAATAGAAATTCAATCTCGATAAGCGTTATGCGTGCCGGGAGTCCGATTTTCAATCAAGCATAACAACTAAAAATTCCTGGCATCAGAGTTCCATGAGTTTCGGAAACGTTTTCAGAATCAAAGCTGCATAACCTCATTGTTAAGTTAAAAAGATGCCTATGGTATTTGAAACACTATCGTTATCTTGAATTAAATTAATTCTGCATTCATGAGAAAAATAGTGTACATCATTTTGCTTTTCGTCTCCATCATCAGTTGTAAAGACGAAAAGCCAAGAGGCTGGATTGATCAGGAACGCTTGTCAAATCGTGCGGCCAGCGATTGGTTGTCTTTGGGGGGCAATGAACAAATGCAGCACTACTCTCCTCTTAAGCAGATTACGATTGAAAATGTCAAAGACCTGGGATATGCGTGGGAGTACGATGCCAGCACTATGATAGGTAATGTACCCAGAGGATTGGAAGCAACTCCAATTGTTGTCGATGGAATTATGTACACATCAGGTGCATGGGGAGTTGTATATGCTCTCGATGCCAAAACAGGAAAAGAGATTTGGAAATACAAACCACCTGTTGATGCATCGTATGGACGAAGAGCGTGTTGTGATGCAGTGAATCGTGGCGTGGCCGTTTGGGAAGGAAAAGTTTATGTAGGAACACTCGATGGTTATTTGGTTTGTTTGAAATCTGAGGATGGCACTGTGCTTTGGAATCAAGATACTTTTACGGATCGCACAAAAGGTTATACCATCACGAGTCCGCCACAAGTAGCTGGAAAAGTTGTGATGATTGGAAATTCCGGAGGCGAATATGGCGTGAGAGGATATGTTACAGCTTATGACTTAAAAACCGGAGAACAAAAATGGCGCTTCTGGATTGTACCCGGTGATCCATCAAAGCCCTATGAAAGTCCGGAGATGGAAATGGCTGCGAAAACCTGGGACGCAAAATCACATTGGCAATCAGGTTTAGGTGGAACAGTATGGGGTGAATCCGCATATGATGCTGAATTGAATTTACTTTATGTTGGTACAGGCAACTCATCGCCTTATCCGATTTGGTTTAGAAGTCCATCGGGTGGTGATAATTTATTTCTCTCTTCTATTCTCGCTATAAACCCTGACAATGGAAAATTAGTGTGGCATTATCAAACTACTCCAGCAGAAATCTGGGATTATACGGCTACTCAAAATATGATCATGGCCGATATGGAGATCAATGGCAAAGTCAGAAAGACAATTATGCAGGCACCGAAGAATGGGTTCTTCTATGTATTAGATAGAGCAACCGGTGAACTGATCTCGGCAGAGAAATATACCAAAGTGAACTGGGCCAGTCATATTGATTTAAAGACCGGAAGACCTGTTCTAACAGAAAACGGACAATGGTATGATAAGAAACCAAGACTAGTAGTTCCTTACCTTGGTGGTGGACATGTATGGCAGCCTATGTCTTACAATCCAACAACAGGCTTGGTATATATACCGGAGCGTGCTGTGCCCCAGGTATTCAAAAGTTTTCCAACCTACGAATGGCTACCCGATGTTGATAACACGAACCTTGACTATGCTAATATGTATAAGTTCAAGAAGAATGTTTTGGATCAGGTAAAGGCCGCGGAAGACACAACCCGATCAGAAAGCTTATTGGCATGGGATCCGGTAAACCAAAAAGTGGCCTGGAAATTTCCAGACGGTGGACCAGATGGCGGAACCATGTCAACACCTGATTTAGTTTTTCAGGGAACACGCACAGGATACTTTAATGTGCACGATGCGAGAACCGGTAAAAAGTTAAAGTCGATCTTTACCGGAACCGGAATTATGGCAGCACCAACAACGTACAGTATAGATGGAGAACAATATGTTGTCGTGATGGCCGGTTATGGTGGAGCAGAAACCAGTGGTTATTTAACTGATGCTGCTTTCTTTCAATATGAAAACAAAGGCAGAATCATCGCATTCAAATTAGGCGGTGGTGAAACACCACTTCCTCCAAAACAAAAACATATTGCAGCGGTTGCACCTCCGGATATAAAAATCAAAGAAGATTTAATTAAAAGAGGCGCTGCGCTATATGAATTTTATTGTGAAATCTGTCACGGAAAATTTGGTGAGCGACATACCTCTCAACACCCCGATCTTTCTAAATTACCGGAGGCTAAACACATGCTGTTCAATGATATCTTATTGAAAGGAATTCTGGCACAAAACGGAATGGCCAACTTTAGCAATTCACTTAGCGAAGCGGATGTGGAAGCCGTTCATCATTTTCTATTGAAGAAGCAAACTGATGTATATGCTGAACAGGAAAAGAAAAAAAATCCTTAATCAAAAGAGTCTTGATCGCTCTGCGTAATCATAAATAAATTTATGACAAATCAAGACTCATTAGAAATACCGGAAATAAACTTTGATGAAAATGGTGAGTTGATAATTAAAGCCTCAACGACTTCTTCCCATAAGGATTTTGATTTTTTTGAAGGTAAATGGAATCTTCAAAATAAGAAATTAAAATCAAGATTGGATAATTGTACTGAATGGATGGAATTTCATTCAACACAAGAAATGTACAGAGTTCTGAATGGCATGGGTAACATCGATAATTTCCTTGCAACATTTGATGGTCAACCTTTTGAAGGGATGACCATTCGGCTTTTTAATCCCAAAACAAAGTTGTGGAGTATTTACTGGGCAGACTCTGTGAGCGGAAAGTTAGATCCACCCGTTGTTGGATCGTTTGAAAATAGCATTGGCCATTTCTTTACAAAAGACATTTTCAATGGCAAAAGTATTTTAGTCGTCTTTCGTTGGGATGCCCGGGATAAAAACAATCCAATATGGAGTCAGGCCTTCTCTGATGACAATGGTAAAACGTGGGAGTGGAATTGGTATATGTATATGAAGAAAGTGGAGTAACAATTTTAATTCCAATCAGAGTCATGCGCACACCGCAGATGACTCTGATCTTTAAAAATTTTTTAATCAATCCGGCAGAATCTTAATCATCACTTCTTTATAATACACTTTGCTTTTCGGATCATGTCCTTGCAAGGCTATAGTACCTCCAGATAGTCTTCCGTTTTCACCTTCAGTATATTCGTTGATAATCTTGTCATTTATTTTCACTGTGATCTTTTTGCCCTGCACGATAATGGTCTCGGTGAACCACTCATTGTCTTTGACGAATACTTCCTTAACATCTTGCACGGCATAAACACTCCCGGTTTTTCGCCAATCGGTGTGCGTATTGTTCACTTGTACCTCATATCCTTTCGATGGCCATCCTGTTTCCTGATAAGCAGTATGAATAAAAAGGCCGGAGTTAGATCCTGGCTTTGTCAATACCTTCACCTTAAATTCAAAATTTTTGAAATTGTGATTGTTCACTGAACCTTCATAAAACAAATGTGCGCGATCACCAAAAACAACAATTCCGCTATCGCCTACACTGAAAGTTGAAGGATGTTCGCTGGCTTTCCATCCATTCAATGATTTACCATCAAACAAGCTGATCCAGTCACCTGTCTGTGCTTGTAATGTAACAGAGAAAGAAGAAAGCAGTACGGTTAAGACAAAGAATACTCGTTTTGATTTCATGAGGTTGGCATTTATTAATAAACATACATCAAAGTCTGTTGGGCACACGATCAAAAGTGATAAACGGTGAACTCTGTCCATTTTATGGAAAAACTATTTTATTCTCCTACCTGCAGCGGATTCAAAGTCTCCCTAATCGTTTTGCATATTGATGTCTTCAAAAGCAAATTCTACGGGGTGCATACGCATCGCATACTAAATAGTGTAGAAATAAATAAGCATAAATGAAATCAAAAACAGGCTCAGGATGACGGAAATCGCCAAACAGGATGTGGTGACTGTCTTGCAGACTCATGTTGGGAGAATTATTTAAGCCCATTATCATGAAAGTAAAAATTGCATTAATCTTGGTCCTATTTTCCATACTAGCAGGTTGTGATGAAAATGTAGTACTCATTGATGAAGTTCCTGCCGAAATTATTGCAACGAAACCATGCGCTACACTTTATCCACGCTTTAATAAGCTTTTCCCCGAATTTGTAAATAATGAATCGAAGCAAACTGTGTTGTTTGCAGACTCTGTTCAGAAAAAAATTATACTCACCAGTGACACTGATGTGTATCTGACGTTCATATCAGAGGGAGCTGTTTTTGATAATACATTGGGCTGGTACTCCTTTACTGGTGAAGAAGAGTCTTCACAAAATCCGCATGATGTTGAATGGCACATTCTATTTCCGAATGTATCAAACAAAATTCTTGCAGCGGGTGATCGCCTTAAGTTAAGTGATCAGCCCTTTAAGAAAGGGACTGTGATTGGATTTTTTCTCATAGCCGATGGCTGGCAAAACGGAGTTATCAACTATAACAAGACCACTCTTTTTTCAACTTTATCATCGAGTGTAAATCAATCTCAACAGCACGTCTTATTTATAGAAAAGACATGTGGCGATATGGTGTTAGCTTTTGAGGATGTTTCGGTGACAGAGACAAAGTGTGATCACGATTTTAATGATATTATCTTTACCGTTTCTGATAATAATGCAAATTTAGAAAACAGTTCTTTTGAACAGGCTCACATCGTAAGATTGTAAAATAAAGTGCCACAGTTCTGCAATACTTCTTTAGTGTTTGATCAGTAAAGCAGATCTACAAAACCATCTTCTGTTCTCGTTATTGCTGAATTAAATTATTCGCAGCAAAACAACCGATCTAAGTCATGCAAGCATCCACTTGTGTGGCCTCGGTTTCATCGTCAGGCTCAGTAGTAAACCTCGGTCCCTTAAATTTAAGTAGCTTCTCATCTTTCCGCTTTTAGTTAAAATCAGAAATACCTGGTGGGTAATTTATTATCTTACCACTAAAAGTAATTTTATGAAAAAGCACTTCATTCTTCTTACCCTTTATTGTTTGGTGACGCAATGCATCTCTGCACAATCGCCAGAAACATTAAAAGTTAGAGAATACACCAAGAAGAATTCACTGGGGATTATTAATGAATATGCTCAATTTCTTTCATTGCCGAATGTAGCCAGCGACTCAGCGGATATAAAACGAAATGCTATTTTCATTATGAACATGATGAGCAAAAGAGGCATTCAAAACGTTCAACTTTTAAAACCCACTACTCCGGGGGCACCTCCATCAGTATATGGTGAAGCAATGGTTTCGAATGCAAAACAAACGCTGATCTTCTATGCTCATTATGATGGGCAGCCTGTTAATCCTTCACAATGGGCAAAAGGGCTTCGCCCGTTTGAGCCTGCGTTGTATACCTGTGCAATTGATAAAGATGGCAAGTCTATTCCGTTTCCTACAACAGGAAATAGTTTTGAACCAGAGTGGAGAATATATGCAAGAAGTGCATCGGATGACAAAGCAGGTGTTGATGCTATTCTGAATGCCTATGAGGCATTCAAGAAAAATGGGTTGAAGCCAAATTATAACCTCAAGTTTTTCTTCGAAGGTGAAGAGGAAGCAGGTTCGCCTCACCTTGATGAAATTTTACAAAAGTATTCTACTTTACTCCAATCCGATTTGTGGATCATCTGTGATGGTCCTGTGCATCAATCCGGCAAAAAGCAAATCTATTTTGGTGTACGTGGTGATGCTCATCTTGATCTTACCGTCTATGCATCAAAGCGCCCGTTGCACAGTGGACATTATGGCAACTGGGCTCCCAACCCGGCACTGATGCTGGCAAAGTTGTTAACCTCTATGAAAGATGAAAACGGACGTGTTACCATAAAAGGATTTTACGATGACGTAATACCCTTAAGTGCCTCCGAACGAAAAGCATTGCAGGAAGTACCTTCTGTGGATGAGCAAATGAAAAATGAATTGGGTATAAGCCGGGTTGAGATGAAAGGAACTTCATTGAGTGAAGCGATCAATCTACCCTCACTGAACATCAACGGTATGCAAAGCGGTAATGTCGGTAAGATGGCTTCGAATCAAATACCTACATATGCCACAGCGGTTCTCGACTTAAGATTAGTGCTAGGCAACGATTGGCAACGTCAACAGCAAAAAATAGTTGATCACATTAAAGCGCAAGGCTATTACGTTATTGATCATGAACCTACGGATGGCGAGAGAGCAATGCACGAAAAAATAATTAAGGTAATCGCAGGTAGTGATGGTTATAACGCCCAACGTACGGCCATGGATTTACCCATCGCTCAAAAAATTATTGACGCTGTAAAGTCAACAACAAAAGACCAGGTAGTACTTCAGCCCACGACCGGAGGTAGTCTTCCTTTGTTTGTCATCGAAAAATATTTGAACGCCAAAACCATTTCAGTTCCCATTGCCAACCACGACAATAATCAACATGCTGAAAACGAAAATATTCGTCTCCAGAATTTGTTTGATGGGATTGAGACGATGGCCGCTTTGATGGTAATTAAGTAACACAAGGACACATTTAACCGATAGAAGAATTAAGGTTGTACACGTTAATCTCTACACTTATATTGGGATTCAGATCAATTTTGTATTTACAAGACTACTCTATCCGCTAATATTCGATGCAACAAATCACCAATTTTATTATGACAACAAAATTCATTCTTCTATTTCTGATTTGTATTGTTAGCCTTACAAACTCTTTTGCCCAAGACTTTGAAGGCAAAATTATCTATTCAAATAAATACAAAAGCAAGACCACCACTATGCCCGATGACCAATTTACCTTCATGATGGGACCCACACAGGAGTTCAGCATAAAAGGAGGAGATTATAAATCATCTTTGAATGGGAAATTAGTTCAGTGGCAGATTTACATCAATCAGGATAATAAGCTTTACACTAAAATGTCAAACGTTTCATCTATACTTTGGAAAGACGCATCGATAAGTGATAACGAGGTTTTAACATCTGAGATAAACAAGAATGTAATCGAAATTTTAGGTTACATGTGTGATGAACTCGTTCTGACCTGCAAGTCTGGAGTTCAGAAATTCTATTTCAACAGTGCATTAAAAGTTGATCCAACTTTGTATGCAAACCACAAATTTTTGAACTGGAATGACGTTATGTTAAAATCAAACGCGCTTCCTCTAAAAATTATTCTGGGCACTCCGCAGTTTGATCTTGAAAGCATCGCAGTCGAAATCAAGCCTATGGTTCTGGATAAAGCATTATTTGAATTACCTGCTGATAGTAAACTTGAAAAGAGTCCGTACTAAAAAGTGTCAACTGTTCCCTCAATGGGGTGGATGGAAAGAATCTTCAGAAGTCGTCAACGGTTTCGGAGGTATAGAACTTCTCCTCATCCACGGTTTTCGTACCCTGGAAAATATATATAGCGGGTTATCCTTTCATTTTGACGTCTTACTCGTTGCTTACTCTCAAGCATAATTTTTTCCGATAGTGTTAAACATTTAAGTGTGCTATGAGTTAATGTACAATTAACTCATAAAATGAAGGTATGCTATCACAACTTGTTTATGTAAGTAATCGAAAACCAATGTGTACTCAAGAAGAGATCGATAAAATTGTCGCTTCTTGTAAAAAGAATAACCCTGCTCTGGGAATTACCGGAGTGTTATTGTACTCAGACTCTAAATTCATTCAGTTAGTAGAGGGCGAATCGAACGTGATAACTGAATTATACGACAAAATCAAAAAGGATCCTCGTCACAGCAATACCATGATGGTTTCATACGGTCCTATTAAAGAGAAATCTTTTCCGAGCTGGCACATGGGTACACGACTTCTTACAAAAAATGAAGTCGAATTTAAGACTGACATTTCGAATGATGACAAAGCGGTTTTTAATAAAATACTCAGTGGAAAAGACGAGGACGGACAAAAAGTATTGAACATATTAAAAAAGTTTTTCTGATCGCGGGTATTGAAAAAAAACCGATGTGATCATTTCAATTTCTTCACAGACCATCTTACTGGCTTTCTCCAGTAAGATGGTCTTGAAACTAGCGTCCCAGCTCCGGACTTGCCTAACCTAAAGCTTCTACCGATTACTACTCCTAGAAACATTCCATCGTTTTCTGAAAAATCGGTATCAAGTCTCTTTTCTTGAATACGACTATCCTATTGAACCTGCTCTCTCGAAGCTCGGAACTCTTTTAAAAAGAGGGGAGTTAATACCGAGTGAACAACAATCATCAACAATTTTCTCACTTTAACCAGCGTTATGAGCGATTGGTATCCCAAAACAAAAATCAAGTCAAAAAACCGAATTACCCTTCCCGAAATCAATTCAGAATCTATTCAGAATGTTTTCCGGAATTTGTATCGAACTAATACTTTATGCTCAGAATAACTTTAGCCGCCATTGGCATTTACCTGTCTACTCTGATGGGTTTTTCCCAATCTCGTCAAGACTCTACTTCCTACAAGAATCGAAAACTGAAATTAGAAGAGGTAAACTTTGTATCCAGTTATTATCAACAAGATGGCAATAATTCGGCTGTCACAGGCGGAATAGGCACCGAGAAGCTAACCGATTTTGCGACAACAACAGATGTTAAACTCTCACGATACGATCATCGGAATCGTAAACATACCATTACCGGAGAACTTGGTATCGACTCCTATACTTCTGCATCCTCTGATAAAATTGATCCGTCCACGATATCTTCAGCATCCTCCGGTGATATGAGAATTTATCCTTCATTAGGTTACGCCATCACCAACGAAGCAAAGGGTTCAACCATCAGTGTTACCGGATCGGTTTCTACAGAGTATGATTATCTTTCAAAAGGATTAAATCTGGGCTGGTCGAAACTTTCAAAAGATAAGAACAGAGAGTTCAGCGTAAAAGCCCAGGCGTTTCTGGATACATGGTCTGTAATTTTACCTATTGAACTACGCGGGACCACAAATAAGAAAGGAACTGAACCACGAAATTCATACAGTGCCTCGTTTACACTGAGTCAGATTATAACCAAACGTTTACAACTTTTACTTCTGGCAGATGTCGCGTACCAAAGTGGGCAACTGGCAACACTGTATCACCGAACCTATTTTACAGACGGATCGCATCAGGTTGAAAATTTACCCGACACACGTTTGAAAATTCCGGTTGGCATTCGATTGAATTATTTTCTAGGTGATCGTTACATCATCCGAACATACTATCGATACTATAAAGACGATTGGGGATTGAGTGCACATACCTTTGAACTTGAAACACCTATCAAGATTACACCCTTCTTTTCTGTAAGTCCTTTTTACCGGCACTACACTCAACAAGGTGTTAAATATTTTGCAGGATTTGAGGAGCATAATCTGAATGAAGAATTTTATACCAGCGATTATGATCTCTCTACATTAACCAGCAACATGATTGGATTAGGCATTCGTTATGCACCACCCGGTGGCGTGTTTGGTCTTACAAAATTTAATGCACTTGAATTGCGGTATGCGAACTATCAACGCTCAACCGGTTTAGATGCAAACATTATTACACTTTTAGCAAAATTCAAATAACACTATGAAAACACTGATGATTAGTTTAGTGATGGTCTTCACGCTATCGACTGAATGGCTTACAAACATGACTACAGCGAAGGAAGCTGCCACAAAAGAAAACAAATACATTTTATTAAACTTCTCGGGTTCCGACTGGTGTGGGCCTTGTATTAAAATGAAGAAGGAAGTTTTTGAAAGCGAATCGTTTTTAGGTCTTGCCGAAAAACAATTGATCCTGGTCCGTGCAGACTTTCCACGCTCAAAAAAGAATAAACTGTCGGATGAACAAACGAAACACAATGAAGCGCTGGCAGAAAAATATAATCCATCGGGTAAATTTCCGTTCACCATTTTGTTAGACGCGAACGGGAAGGTGATAAAAGAATGGGATGGTTATGCATTCTCAAGTCAGGATAAATTCATTGGGGATCTGGGTATTGTTCTGTCTTCAAAATAAATGGAGTAATGGTAGCAGAGACTACATATCGTAAACACGCTAAGCTGATGGGCAATCAGTTTGAATTTACAGTTGTGGCTTCTGATGAACATTGGGCAACCGAAAAAATTGAAGAAGCCATTGCAGAAGTACAACGCATTGAAAAATTGTTAACCACCTTTGGTGACTTCAGTCAAACGAACCAAATCAACGCAAAGTCTGGTATCGAACCGGTGCAAGTCGATAAAGAAGTTTTTGATTTAATTGAACGTTCGCTCCGCATTTCGGCATTAACCCAAGGCGCATTTGATATTACCTATGGCTCCATCGACAAAAGTCTTTGGAACTTTGATAAGAACATGACTTCACTTCCTGATCCACTAACAGCAAAGGCAACTGTTCGTCTTATTAATTTTCGAAATGTGATACTCAATAAAGAAAACCATAGTGTTTTTCTGAAAGAGAAAGGAATGCGAATTGGTTTTGGTGGTATCGGAAAAGGATATGCTGCCGATTGCGCCAAGCAAGTAATGGTCAAAGCGGGTGTAGGCAGTGGCATTGTAAATGCAGCAGGCGACCTTACCGTATGGGGTACACAACCGAATGGTGAAGCGTGGACAGTAGGTATTGCTGATCCCGACAAAAAAGAATTGCCCTTTGCTTCCTTAAAGTTATCAAACACTTCCATTGCCACATCCGGTAACTATGAGAAGTATGTGGTTATTGACGGTAAGAAATATTCACATACCATTGACCCCAAAACGGGTTACCCGGTTCAGGGAATTAAAAGTGTTACCATTCTGTGTTCGCATGCCGAGATTGCAGACGCAATGGCCACACCAGTAATGGTGATGGCCATTAAAGCGGGCATTGGTTTAATCAATCAGTTAAAAGACATTGCCTGCATTGTAGTCGATGATCACAATACTATTCATACATCTTCCAATATTAACTTGAAACACTAAATGAAAAAGATACTTTCGTTTTCCCAAAAAATAATTCTCGCAGCTATTTTCATCGTTCCCTTTGCGATGAGCTGCGCTCCTGTAAAAGAATATCAGAAGATGCACCTCAATGATTCTGAAATGGAATTGGCGGCTCGTAAAACCCAGAAATTTGAAACTAGCTTCCAACTCTACCGTGAAGGTGCCTCTGGCGCGAACGGTGGAAAAAATGGAGGCGGCTGCGGCTGCAACTAATCGTTCAGATTATCTTCAGAATTGCGCTTTTCCTTTGAGGATATGAGAAAGACAGTTCTGACTTACATGAACCATCAACGATCACGGTTGGTTTGGTTATTGTCCGCAATACTTATCGGGTCATCCCTTGTCACACGAATTATTCTATTGCTGTATTCCCGCAATCAGGTTGAATGGTCGGTTATCAATCTGATCGAAATTTTTGGTTTAGGTTTATTTTTTGACCTACTCAACACCTTTTATTTTCTTATTCCGCTGCTGCTTTATGTATGGCTCGTGCCAGAACGTATATTTCAAAAGCGTTCTCATCAGTACGTTTTAGTATTCCTGTTTTTTCTTTTCACCTTCATTTTATTGTTTGATGCAACAGCTGAATATTTCTTTTGGGATGAGTTCAACAGTCGGTTTAATTTCATCGCTGTTGATTACCTTATTTACACCACTGAAGTGATCGGCAACATTCAGCAGTCCTATCCTATTGAATGGATTTTAGGTGGACTACTTATCCTGTCGGCTCTGATCACCTATGGTTTAAAATCATTTATCCTTATGCCATTACAGGAACCACTTAGTTTTAAACTTCGCACACAATTCTTTGCTCCTCTTCTTCTATTACCCCTTACTGGTTTTCTAGTGATAGACAACCAGCTTCATCATATCAATAATAATAATTTTGTGAATGAGTTGGCAGGAAACGGAATGTATGAACTGTTTGCTGCCTATCGAAACAATGAATTGGATTTCGAAACATTCTATCCACACCTTACCGATAAAGAAGCCATAGATACCATTCGGAAAACTCTACTAGAAGATCATGCTTACCGCGAAGAAGATGCTTATTCCATTCAGCACCAAGTAACGAGTACTAAGCCAGAAACTAAATTCAACGTAGTGCTGATTAGTGTTGAAAGTTTTAGTGCCGAATTCATGAGTCTTTTTGGAAGCAAACAAAACATTACGCCCTTTTTAGATTCGCTCGCACAGCACAGTCTTGTCTTTACCCATTTATATGCAACCGGCACGCGTACCGTTCGCGGTCTGGAGGCTCTGTCACTTTCTATTCCCCCCACGCCAGGTCAATCCATTGTGCGAAGACCAAACAACGAACATTTATTTTCAATGGCCACCGTATTTAATGAGAAGGGTTATGAGAGCAAATTCATTTATGGAGGCTATGGATACTTTGACAACATGAACTACTTCTTTTCCAACAACGGCTATGAAGTGGTTGATCGAAGTGCGTTAAACGATGACGAAATTGACTATGAAAATATTTGGGGAGTGGCGGACGAGAACTTGTTTACGCTCGCTTCGCGCGAAATTGAAAAAACAGTGGACAGTCATAAACCTTCCTTTGTTCACATTATGACCACCACCAATCACCGACCGTATACCTATCCGGAAGGCAGGATTGATATTCCTTCGCACACTGGTAGAGAAGGCGCAGTGAAGTATACCGACTATGCCATTGGCAAGTTCATAAAAGAAGCACGCAAAAAAAACTGGTATGAAAATACTGTTTTTGTTATTACAGCAGATCATTGTGCATCCAGTGCAGGAAAAACAGAACTGCCCATTCAAAAGTATAAGATACCACTCATTATATTTTCTCCAAGTCATTTCACACACCAAACGCAAAACAGATTGATGAGCCAGATTGATATCGCGCCTACCCTGCTTGGTATGTTGCACTTCTCCTATTCCAGCAAATTTTTTGGATACGACATTTTCAAATTACCTTTAGGAAAAGAGCGTGCCTTTATTAGCACGTATCAAGCGCTTGGATACATAAGCCACGATAGTCTGGCGATTCTTTTACCAAAGCGAAAATCTGAAATTTTAGTGGTGAATACGAATGACGATTCGGCTATATCTGTAAAGTCTCCATCTCAAACGGCCCGGGTAATGAAAGAGGCCATCAGTTGGTATCAAACTGCCAGTTACTCTTTTAAAAACGGCAAATTGAAAGAGCAGAATTAATACTTTAACTTTAGATCAGTTCATGAAAATATTAATTATCGAAGACGAACGAGAGCTTGCCAAAAGTATTGTTCAATACCTGAGGCAGGAAAGCTATGTGTGCGAAGTTGCCTACACCGCCAGTGAAGCACACGAAAAGGTAATGCTCTATGACTATGACTGTATTCTTCTCGACATCACTTTACCCGATGGTAACGGTTTAAAAATTCTGGAAACTCTCAAGAAGGAGAATAAGCTTGATGGTGTTATTATTATTTCTGCAAAGAACTCCATTGAAGATCGCGTGAAAGGGCTTAACCTGGGTGCAGATGATTACCTACCAAAACCTTTTCACCTGTCTGAGTTAGGAGCGCGGGTGTCCGCTATTATTCGCAGAAAACGTTTTGAAGGTAACAACAAGATCAGCATACACGAGCTTACCATCGATCTACTTGGCAAGACCACCAGTGTAAGTGGAAAGGTGGTTGATCTCACCCGAAAAGAATATGACCTGTTACTATTTCTGGTATCGAATAAGAATAGAGTAGTGATGAAAAATGCTATTGCCGAACACCTCTCTGGTGACGATGCAGAAGTTTTTGATAACTTCGATTTTATTTACGCCCATATGAAGAATATGAAAAAGAAACTTCATGAAGCCGGTTGTCCTGATTACATTAAAACCATTTATGGATTAGGATATAAATTTGAAGGATGAAGCTGTTAAACCGAACCATAAAAAATTACCTTCTTTTTTCAGTCGTGTTGGTTTGTATCTGCACTCCGCTCTTTTATTTAGCAATGCAGAAACTATTCCTCTCGCGAATGGACGAAGAGCTACGTGAGCATAGGGAAGAGTTTAGTGAATCAGTTACCCATTTAAAAACAAAAGAAGATCTGGAGCTTTATCATCTAATGAACAGAGAATTTCTCCTTACACCCATTGATACGCTTCCAAAACAAGACATCATTTTTACGGAAGAAATAATTGACAATGCAGGGGAAGACGTAGTTCCCCATCGCATACTCAAATCGGGCGTAATCATTAACGGGAAGAATTATGAATTACAGATTAAAGAATCGCTGGTCGATACAGCCCGGCTCATCACATCCATTATGGGTATCCAGATTATTATGCTCACGTTAATGTTAGGTGGGTTTACATTCATCAACCGAAGACTTTCCAAAATCATCTGGGGCCCGTTCTATATCATACTCGACAAATTAAAAAAATACCATATCGATCAGGATCAAGCGCTTGAACTTCCAAAGTCGTCAACAGCTGAATTCAGAGACCTGAGTGATGTGATTACACAACTCGTTGAAAAAAATCATGAAGCGTATTTGAGTCAAAAAGAATTTACAGAGAATGCATCACATGAAATTCAAACACCGCTGGCAATCTGTCGCACTAAACTGGAACTCCTTTCGCAAACCAAAGAGCTTACACAAGAGCAAGCTGAGTTAGTAGGCGCACTATCAGAAGCTTCCGATCGCATTTCAAGATTGAACCGAAATCTTCTTTTATTGGCAAAGATCGAAAATCAACAATTCCGTGAGCAGGAAAATATTGATGTAGTTGCCCTCACCGAGAAATTATTAAAACAACAGGAAGAACAAATCAAACTAAAAAACATCTCGCTTGCAGTTTCACATAACGATTCGTTGTTGGTAAAAGGAAATATCGCCTTAATGGAAATATTATTAAGTAACCTGATTACAAATGCCCTTCGACATAGTACTGAGTCGAGCACCATTCATCTCACTATTCGCAACAGGATGTTTCAACTAAGCAACAAAGGAACTTCTTTTAATTTTCCAGATAAAATTTTCGATCGTTTTCACCGTGAATCAAAATCGGGTAACGGATCTGGTCTTGGGTTAGCGATCGCCAAGAAAATTTGTGATACAGAAGGCTATTCGATTGCCTACTCTTTTGATGCCTCTACGCATCACTTCAATATTTCTTTCTAACAGTTTCTACTGTATTCAGAATCTCTTCAGAGTTGATTCAGAATAATTTCAGAATCCAATAGTTAATTGCTTTCATAAAATTTCACTTATCGTCAATAGCTTCACTGTAACCACAGATGGCGAGGAACGAAAGAATGAAACACAATTTACTTTGTAATGAATGGTTATTTCGATCAACCGAATAAGGAGTATGAAAAAAATATTAATCATCGGACTTGCATCAGTATGTGCTCTAGCCATTGCAGGATATAACCTGTACAATAAATCACATCGCTCTGTAAAAGACGAAGAGGCTATTGCCATAACAGCCGTTGCGTTATTCTCTGCATTTGAAACAAATGAAGAGAATGCAAACAAGTTGTATTTAGACAAGGTAATTGAGGTGAGTGGAGTTGTCTCAGAAATCATAACGAACCAAAGCGGAAAGCAGGTTATTATTTTAAGTACGAACAATCCGATGTTTGGTATTAACTGCACAATGGAAAACTCCATCGAACCGATACAGATCGGGTCAACGGTATCCATTACCGGAATCTGTACAGGATATTTGTCGGATGTTATTCTAACACGGGGAATTATTAAAAAGCATAAGTGAAACTAAACGAATGCAAATGAAAAAGAAACCATCTCTTAATGTGATAGGCGCAGTACTGGTCCTGTCTTTCCTTGTTTCAGTAGGGTCGTGTATTCATGATCCTTTTCTAAATCCGGATGACCTTAATGGGGGTGAACCCACAACACCCGGTTGCGTAAGCAATGGCAATGTTTGTTTTGAAAGCAGTGTACTTCCCATTTTTCTTTCTTCCTGTGCACGAAGCGGATGTCATGACTCAAAGACAAAAGAAGAGGGATACGTATTAGACAGCTATGCTAATATTGTGAGAAAAGGAATCTCTCCAGGAAATGCAAGCAATAGTAAATTATATAAAGTTCTTTTTGAAACAGGTGAGGATCAAATGCCACCTGATGCTCCCCTGACCCAGGCACAAAAAGATTCCATCAAGCTGTGGATCAATCAAGGTGCGAAGAACACCGTGAATTGCAATTGTTTCTGTGATCCTGAACAATTTACATATGCAGCCATCATAAAACCCATACTATCCACCAACTGCGTGGGTTGTCACAAGCCCGGATCGCTGGGCGGAAATATTGATTTGTCAACCTACTCGTTGGTGAAGACTCAAGTTGACAACGGTAAGCTTGTCGGAAGTATTACGCAAGTGACAGGTTACAAACCGATGCCGCAGAGTGGAAAGCTTCGCGACTGTGAGATTACACAAATCAAAAACTGGGTAGATGCCGGGGCTCCTAATAATTAGTGAAATGAAATTACTACGTTCAAGAGTAAGAGGATTATGTTTTATGTGCGCTTCTATGCTTACGCTGTCAGGATGTTATTATGACAAGGAAGCCATTCTATATCCGGACGCAGCAAATTGCACCCCAACTGTAAATCCATCTTTTACCTCTGATGTACTTCCTCTGATGAACGCAAAATGCAATAGCTGTCATGGTGGATCATCGCCCTCAGCCGGAATAAAGTTGGATACCTACACCGAAGTTGTAAAGTATGCAAACGCAGGAAGCCTGATGGGCAGTATCAATCATGGATCGGGTTACTCACCCATGCCAAAAAATGCCAGCAAGATGAGCGCCTGCCAAATTGAGATCATTCAAAACTGGATAAACACCGGAATGCCTAACAACTAAAATCAAGATCATCCTTAATTCAAATCATATGAAAAAATTACTAAGCATCATTGCATTCTGCATCATCAATTTTGGAAGTTCTGCCCAGGTTATCTATATGACGCGCACCGGGCAAGTGTCTTTCTCTTCTGAAACACCGATGGAAAACATTGACGGTGTAAACAATGAAGTAACCAGTATGATCAATTCAACTTCGGGTGAAATTGTATTCGCCATACTCGTTAAAAGTTTTCATTTCGAAAAAGCATTAATGGAGGAACACTTCAATGAAAATTATATGGAGTCGAGCAAATTACCCAAGTCAACCTTTCAGGGAAAGATTACGAATCTTTCTACCATTGATTTTACAAAATCCGGAACTTATCCAGCGACTGTAGAAGGTGATATTACCATTCACGGAGTGAAGCAACACATTGTCTCTAATGGGACCATTTCAGTGAAGAACAAGGATGTAACCGTGCTGTCAACGTTTACCATTAAACTGGAAGATTACAAAATCGACATACCATCATTAGTCGCAGAGAAAATAGCAAAGACCATTACTGTAAGCGTGAACTGCTCGTATAAACCCAAATCATAATGAAGACGCTCACTCTATTTATTTTACTGATTTCTTTTTCATTACCAGTGCTATCACAGGATGACTTAATGAAAATGTTGGATGAAGAAACTAAAAAGGATGAAAAGCCGGACTACACAACAGCAACCTTTAAGACGACCCGCATCATTCAGGGGCACTCTGTTGAAAACGTAGCGTCCGGAGTTTTGGATTTTAGAATCTCACATCGCTTCGGTTACATCAATGGTGGTGCTTATGAATTATTTGGACTGGACCAAGCCACCATGCGACTGGGTCTGGATTATGGATTAACAAACTGGTGGATGATTGGCGTGGGAAGAAGCACCTATCAAAAACAGTTTGACGGATTTACCAAGTTTAAGGTGCTCAGGCAAACCACGAACGGAATGCCTTTTACAATCAGCACCGTTGCTTCCATAATGTATAAGTCCATCAAATTTGAAAATACCGCCATCGAGAATTATTACACTTCGAATTTATTCTATTCCGGACAGTTGCTTATTGGTAGAAAGATGAGCGAGGGCTTATCTCTTCAAGTGATGCCAACGTGGATACATTACAATTTAGTTCAAGGCGCAAACGACCCCAACGATATTTTCGCGTTGGGTGCAGGCGGACGTATAAAATTGAACAAGCGTGTGAGCATCAATGCAGAATACTACTACCAGTTTCCTGGTTATCAATTACCCGGTACTACAAATTCTATTTCAGTCGGTGTCGATATTGAAACAGGCGGACACGTATTTCAAATAAATGTTACGAACTCAGATGGCATGACGGAGCGAAGTTTTATATCTGAAACAACTGGCAATTTCTTTAAGGGCGATATTCGTCTGGGTTTCACCATTTCAAGAGTTTTTACTCTCAGGAAGCCAAAGCTAAAAGACCTGGAATAGGTTTTCTTTGAATCCATTACAACCCAACAACAGATTTCAGTGTCTGACTATAAAAGTAAAATCATGAAACGAATTCTATTGATTGTAGCTATAAGTTGTTACCTCTTATCCTGTTCCGAGGAGAAGTTTGAAATAAGTAATGGTGCAGTACTGACCGACTCGCTGGCAATCCATACACAACTTATTGGTGTATGGACCTGGACAGAAATGTCTTGCTCGTTTAGCGCTAATCCGAATCCTACCTTGGCGGATAAAGACGTAACAGTTACATTCAATTCAAATTCAACTTATTCCATTCTGGAAAACTCAACTATTGTTGCTCAAGGAACATGGGAGGTATTGAAAGGGCTTGATGGCTATTACATTTCAGTTCAAAACTTAGAAACAGTTCATTATTTGGGTGGCGGTATTTTGATTTATGAAAATGAGCTACTTGCCGATGCCTCAGCAGATGATGGTTGTAAGAATTTATTTATTAAGTTGAAATAAGGATTCCTGTATAATTGCTTTGAAGTCGTGCACAAGACACTTTCATGTCGAAAATTCCTTGACTTTCGGCACGATCTTCATTACCTTTCTCATACCGTTGTGAATCTCCCATTTCTATTCGTTGATTTCTTTCAACTTTGAAGTGAGTGGTGGTTATCTATAGTTCCACACCCAAGATTTCTGTGCCTGATTTTAAGATTTCAAAGTTGTGACATTCTCAATTAGAGGTTACAAAAGCAAATCCTATTCGGTGATTTGCGCTTCTATATTCTGAACGACTTTGAATCTTACCACCTAAATCAATTTCTTATGAAACAATCTAATCACTTATCGTCCCGAAGAGAATTTATCGGAACGCTCGCTGCAGCAGGAGCTACCGGAATTCTGGCAGCTTCAAGTACGCTAACTGCGGCACCAATTCCAGCAATTTTAGATGCAAAAGATGCTGAAGCCTGGATTAACAAAATAAAAGGAAAGCACCGCATTCTTTACGATGCACCGGAACCCCATGATGGATTTCCAATCATCTGGTCATGGGTATTTTATAAAACAAACAATGCGACTGGCACAGCTGATGCTGACTTAACTGCTGTTGTTGTTCTTCGTCACAATGCAATTCCATTGGCTATGGAAGATCGGCTGTGGGCTAAATATAAATTTGGTGAAACATTTAAAATTAATGACTCTACAACATCTGCTCCGGCCGTACGAAATGTATATTATACCCCAACGGATCAGATGTGGGTTAATAATGGAATTCAAGGTATCAAAGATCTTCAACCAAGAGGTGTGATGTTTTGCGTTTGTGATATGGCACTTACGGTTTATAGTGGAATGGTGGCAAAAGGAATGAACCTCAATCCCGAAGACGTAAAGAAAGATTGGCTCAGTGGTTTGTTACCCGGAATCCAGCCTGTTCCTTCGGGCGTTTGGGCAATCGGCCGGGCGCAGGAAAAAGGATGCGCTTATTGTTATGCAGGCGGATAATTCCAAATAACTACAAAGCCATGTCCTGCATCATTCATTGCAGGACATGGCTTTTAAAATCGTTATCCCATTAACAAGAAAGCGTATTTCGCGTTACTAAAAATCATTACGGCTTGGCGACTGCAAAAATTGAACTTACATGCGCGTGGTGCTTGCCATCGGTTAGATTGATAATCTCATCATTTTTCCAATACCGCGCCACATAGATGCCATTCTTTTGCGATGAACCGCCTACATATGTTTGATCATCCAACACAAACAAGGTGTGAACATTCATTTCAACACCATTATCATCCCGAATACTTTTTTTCGTGTCGTTGTTCCAGTAGATACCTGGACTCGCTACGTAAACATTCTCGGCATCAGCAAAAATATCAGATGTACCCATGTCTCGCGTTTCGTTAAGCGGAACAACAACTCCATTTTTTAAATAACTTGGGGTTGTACCAAATGATCCGGCAACGTAAACCGTATTACCCAAAACAAAAATGGATGAAGCATAGGTACCTTGTAGATTAACTTCAACACCGTTTTTCCAATACCGCGCGCCCGAAGTACCGCCCCATAATTTGTTCATTTCATTACCCGCAACATAAACATCATTATCGACTACAAAAATAGAGCGGGCGTAAGAAGGCATTTTACCGTCACCCAATTCTACACCAATACCATTTTTCCAATACATAGCAACATTAGTATGACCGTTAGACTTATAGCCGGCTACATATACGTCTCCATCCACTACAACAATGTCTTCTGCCAAAGCATACTGATTCGTTGTACTATCTGTCAACAGTACTGCATTACCATTCTTCCAATAAAGAGCATACAATTGATTTTGGGAATTCAATGCATGTCCACTGGCGTATACATCGTTATCCGACACCACGATTGAAGTAATATGAGCATCTCTCTTACCATCCGACAGTACAACCTCAACACCTCCTACAGAATATTTTGGAATCCAGGTATCTTTAATCGATTCATTAAAAGCAACGTAAGCCAGTTGATCATCTTCTGTATCAATGATCGGATCTTCTATGTCGTTATCGGCACATGCTGTTAACATGAATATTAATGTGGTAATCGAGAGGAGGAAACGTAAATCAAACACAGCTTTTCTTTTCATAATAGGGTTATCGTTGATTATTTTTTTCATCGAGGTCTTTTCTAATTTGGCGCTCCATCATCAGCCCAACAGGCAATCATTTTGATCTGCTCGTCTGACAGAGCTCCGCCCGGTGCTGCTGAACCACCCTTTGGCATTGCCTTGGATGTGGTTTTTGTTTTTATAAGATTTGCATTTGCCTTAGCAGTTGAATACGAAAACCAATTACCATTATCAGGATGGCATCCAGCGAACTGACACTTAGCCTGGAAGATCGGCAATATATCAGCAGTATATGTAATACCCGTAGCACCTCTTGACACCACGGCATTAACTACTGTGGTACAGTTCTCTGAATCCTTCACAGTAATGGAATATGATCCACTACTTAAATTTGAAAATGTAAAATCAGAACCAAATGTACCTGAGCCGATTTTATATTGATATGAACCAGCACCTCCACTTGCCGAAACCGTTATCTTTCCATTGTGACTCAAACACTCCGTATCAGGATCAACATCAGCATCGGCCTGTAGAGTAGACGATATATTTGCAACAACAACATTGGAAGAAACAGCTTCACAACCTTTACTGTCTTTTATTGAAATCAGGTATGTACCTGCCGAGAGGTTAGAAAATGCGGGTGATGATTGATATGATCCTGATCCCAATTTGAACTGATAAGGTTCAACACCGCCAGATCCTTCTGCAGTTAGTTGGCCATCATTTGTAGTACATCCGGTTGGTAGTGAAATATTTGCAACAGGAACTGTCACGGCTAGAGTTGTACAGTCCGGACCAGATGGATCACTGCTTGAGCAATTTGAAAACATGAGGGTGATGCTGCTCAGCATTATTGCTGAGCCTAAGAAAGAGATAGTCTTCATTTTTATTTTAGTTTAGATAAAAAGTGATAACGTAGAGAAAAGAAACTACCAAAGCTTGCCAGCGAAATATTGCCTTCGCCAACACCTGCCAGCGGCACCTTCATAAAAGGTTCCACTTGTACTACGAGTCGTGTATTGATTTGCTTTTGCAAACCGATGCTTACATTCAGTGTCTTAAACCATTCGTTATTTTCGTTGGTGATTTTTTTTGAATAGGTCTGCGGTCCATAATTCGTATCGATTTCAAAATCATAATTCTCTTCCTTCATTAGGTAAGAAGACAAACCCGCGCTGGCAAAAAAGGAAACGTTCTTCGAAGGCGCGAAATAATAATTCACATTCACTGGAATATCCCACATACGGCAATCTCCATATACACGATCGACCAGGTGATTGTTGTATTCGAGGTTTTCTGACGAATAATACTTTCGTGACCATATAGCTCCTGCACTTACAGAAAGTTTATCAATCAAAAAGTATTCAACAACTAAACCATAATTTAATCCCATCTTATCGGTGGTCTTGAATTGATCTGAAGAAAAGTCAGGAGCAACGGTGACTTTAACTGCCAATCTTGATAGGAATGATTTTCTTGTTACGGAATCCTTTTGGTCAGATGTTTCGTCCTTCCTATTTATTTTTTCTTCTTGAATAGTGATTCTGTCTGCAGAATCACTTGCTGTTTTGATATTGGGCTCACCTGCAGCTTGATGCACGCTACCATTACCTATACTTGTGCCTTCTTTTCCAGGATTGATCTGTGACGTTGTTAAAATTTCTTCTTCGTTTTGAACGGGTATTGAACTTCTTGTATTCAAAGCAACAAAAGCATTGGTTTGATTACTGTCCGGAGTTGCATTAATACTCATGTCATTGCTCTTCTCCATATTATTTTCCTGGCTCTTTAAAGACTTGTCAGCAACATTAGCGTAAGTAGTAGATGACAAGGGCGGTCCGGGATGTGTATTGCTAACATTATCAACAGAAGAAGTCGATTCCTTTATTGCCGATGTCACTTCATTATCAATGATTCTGCCCGCGTTTTCTGAAACAGTTTTCGTTGAACTGAGGGACACATTGCTTTCACTTGAAGCAGAATGAATTTTAACTTCATCCTTGACTTTTAAAGTCGATGAATTCACAGCACTCCCAACTGATGAACTTGCTTGAAAATCGTTGGTTGATTGTTTACCCAACACTGTTGCTTCTGTTTGAAGAGTAGACTTTGATATTAGTTCTTCGTTCGTTGTCTCTGATGTACCGATCATCCAACCGAGCCAAATCACTACACCCAATATGACCAAACCCCCTGTCCATGTGTAGTAATTCGACCACGGTCGTTTCGCTGCTGCATTCAGCCGACTGGCCATGTCATCCCAATCGGCTGAATCAAACTTTGGCTGCTGTTGTTCAGCCGCTTGTTTGAAGAGCTTATCAATATCTTCGTCAGACAGATTTTGCATAAACAACGTTTTGGTTTTTTTGAAGCTTCGCTTTCAGCACCTCACGTGCCTTTGATAAATTAGACTTGGACGTTCCTTCAGATATGCCCAGAATCTGACCGATCTCTTTATGATTATAGCCATCGATGGCGTATAGATTGAACACTGCACGATAGGCAGGAGTCAACTGTTGGATCAACATCATTAATTCCTGATAACCCAGTTCCTCAATGGCAGAGGCAGTAGTAACAAAATGTTCATTCTCGATGGACGACTGATGATAATGTTTTACTTCTTTCCGATAGTGATCAATGGCTGTATTAATCATTATTCTTCTTAGCCATCCTAAAAAGGAAGTCTCCGGATTATACTGATCAATTTTTAAAAACACTTTCATAAATCCGTCATTCAAAATTTCCTTCGCCTCTTCTTTCGTTTGGGTGTAGCGTAAGCAAATGCTCATGGCATAGGCATAATGGTGCTTGTACAGCATGCGCTGACTTTCACGATCGTGCTGTTTGCATCCTTCGAGGAACAGGAGCATTGCTTCAGGGGTTTTCGATTCTTTATTATGTATACCAGCCACAGGACGGAGGGAGTTATGAAAGGGTTGCCAGCATGGTACAAATTTCTTAAAAAAATTGAAGGATCGAATTGATGACTGTTAATAAAAGTGAGAACAGCGTTAATTCGAATCAATTAACCACATTTTGACTCTATATATTACGGATGCAAACGATTTACATTCTATAATAAACCGCTGCTTCAATAAATTTCCCAAAGAAAAGTTCTGACTTTTTCTTAGTTAATCTTCTTCTTAAAAGGATTTGATTCCAATTCGGCAAATACGTTGCCTGTACTCCACACGTAACTTGAAAGAAGGAGTACATGATTTTTAATAAAACAAATTGCCACCATTTCTTTCCATCAACAAAATCGGTGATCAACCACAATGTATCAGGCTTACTGGCCTTTTGAATTTTTTCTAAAACAGAATCAAGTAATTCGTCTGGGAATAGGTCGAGATAAAAATTGGTGATTACTACATCAAATCGAATTTCAGAAGGAATTGAATTTTCTGTTCCATGAATAAAGTGAACACGACCTGAGTCATTTGTTTTTTCTTTTGAAAGCTTCAGCATTTTTTCTGAGGCCTCAATGTACCAAACTTCACAGGTGGGTTTCAATTCCAAAAGCTTCGCCAAAAGAGCTCCTGTTCCCCCACCTAATACTAACACCTTTGATTCCAATGGAACATCATTCAAAAAATATTCTTGTGCTTTTTGTATTGCATTGCCAAAAATCAAACGGGCTAAGCGATCATATACCGTTGCTATCCCATCAAATCCACCACGTTGCATTTTTAATTGAGTTGATTGAAAGAAATAAGGTAGGGAATAATTGCGAATTAAGGTCAGGCAAAAAAAAATGCTGTCGGGCTTTAACCCGGCAGCATTAATTGAAGTTTTGCGAATTCTTATAAGTGAATTACCTCACCGTATGCGGCCGCTGCTGCTTCCATGATCGCCTCGCTCATGGTTGGATGTGGATGAACGGTTTTGATAATCTCCATTCCGGTTGTTTCTAACTTGCGTGCAGAAACAATTTCAGCAATCATCTCGGTAACATTTGCACCAATCATGTGAGCCCCTAAGCATTCACCATATTTCGCATCAAAAATTAATTTCACAAAACCATCTGCTGCGCCAGCAGCTTTTGCTTTGCCAGATGCTGTGAACGGAAACTTACCTACTTTAATTTCATACCCCGCTTTCTTTGCTGCTTCTTCAGTATAACCAACAGAAGCAATTTCAGGAGAGCAATATGTGCAACCCGGAATGTTGTTGTAATTCAGTGGCTGTGGATGATGACCCGCTATTTTCTCTACGCATATAATTCCTTCTGCAGAGGCAACGTGTGCAAGCGCAGGACCTTTTACAATATCACCAATTGCATAAACACCAGCGATATTGGTTTTATAGAAATCATCAACAATTACTTTTCCTTTATCAGTCTTCACTCCTACTTCTTCAAGACCAATACCTTCAAGATTTGTAGATACACCAACAGCAGAGAGAACAATGTCGGCTTCAATTTTAATTTCTCCATCAGGAGTTTTAACGGTTGCTACGCAGCCTGCACCAGCGGTATCAACTTTTGTAACTTCAGAGTTCACATAGATTTTCATTCCTGCCTTCTTGAATGATTTGTCTAATGCCTTCGAAACTTCTTCGTCTTCTACTGGTACAATGCGCGGAAGGAATTCAACGATCGTTACTTCGGTTCCAAGTGTGCTGTAGAAGTATGCGAACTCCACACCGATAGCACCTGATCCAACTACCAATAATTTCTTCGGTTGTTGTGGCAATACCATCGCTTCACGATATCCAATTACTTTCTTGCCATCAATTTTTAAATTCGGCAACTCGCGTGAACGACCACCGGTTGCTACTATTATACTCTTTGCTTCGTAGTCTGTTTTCTTTCCTTCGGCATCCGTCACTTCAACTTTGCCACCTTTTTTCAGTTTACCTAAACCGGCAAGCTGATCAATCTTATTTTTCTTGAACAGAAATTGAACTCCTTTACTCATTCCGGCTGCCACATCGCGGCTTCGTTTTACAATGCCTGCAAAATCCGCAGAGGCATCTTTCACATCAATCCCATAATCCTTTGCGTGCTTGATATATTCAAAAACATTGGCACTCTTTAATAATGCCTTGGTTGGTATACAACCCCAGTTTAAACAAATACCGCCCAACTCCGCTTTTTCCACCACCGCTACCTTCATTCCCAATTGAGAAGCACGAATTGCAGCTACATATCCCCCAGGGCCGCTGCCGATAACGATCAGATCATATTTTGACATAGAAATAAGATTTAAAATTCGCTGCCAAAGATAATCGGTGACACACCATTTACATAACGTTTGAAAAAGGTTTACACCTTCTTTTGATTTTGCTGATTTTTGATGGAATTAAGTATTTTTGGATTCGCGGATAGACGGATTTACGGTCCACAATTGACTGCCAATAGTTGTCTGTAACGCTTAAACCTTATATCATGAAACTATTACAAGGAAAAATTGCCCTCGTTACCGGAGCTTCAAAAGGAATTGGAAGATCCATCGCACTTCAATATGCTGAGCACGGAGCAAGTGTGGCGTTCACCTACCTTTCAAGTGTAGAACAAGGACAGGCCTTGGAAGCTGAACTGGCTTCAAAAGGCGTAAAGGCAAAAGGGTATCGCTCAGACGCCTCTGACTTTGCTCAGGCTGATAAACTCGTTAATGATGTTATTGCTGAGTTTGGCAAACTGGATATTTTGATCAACAACGCGGGCATCACACAAGACAATCTCCTTCTGCGCATGACTCCGGAAATGTGGGACAATGTTATCAATGTGAATTTGAAATCGTGCTTCAATACTGTTAAGGCAGCAACGAAGCAAATGATGAAACAGAAGAGCGGCTCTATCATTAATATGACTTCCGTTGTGGGATTAAAAGGTAATGCTGGTCAGGCCAACTATGCTGCATCGAAAGCCGGAATTATTGGTTTTACAAAATCAGTTGCGTTGGAGTTGGGTTCTCGTGGCATTCGCTCGAATGCAGTGGCTCCCGGTTTTATTGAAACCGAAATGACCGCCAAGCTTGATGAAAAAACGGTGCAAGGGTGGCGCGATGCAATCCCTATGAAACGCGGAGGAAAGCCTCAGGATATTGCCGATGCTTGTGTGTTCTTAGGTTCTGAAATGTCGTCTTACATTACCGGGCAAGTGCTTCAGGTTGATGGTGGGATGCTCACTTAAATAAAAGTTCCAAGTTCAAGGTTCGAAGTTCAACGTTAATGCTCTATATCCTGTATGTGCTTTAATAATGTAAAGTGAAACTTGGAACCTTGAACCTGAAACCTTGAACATTATAAATGCAATCGGAAATCCAACACATTCTTTCTCTTTTAAAATCCACATTCGAAAAAAATGCATGGTATGGTCCTTCTGTAAAGGAAGTGTTGAGTGACATTACGCCTGAGCTGGCTGCGCTTCGGATCAACAATACACACAGTATCATTGAGCTGGTGGCACATATGACAGCCTGGAGAATTTTCACGGTGAAGAAATTGGAAGGTGATGTCGATTATAAAGTAAGTAAAGAATTAAATTTCCCCACTCCATCAAATTGGGAAACGGTCGTAAACAACTTGTATGAAAGTCAGGCGAAATTAACAGGTGCGATACAGCAATTCGATTCTTCCCTTCTTCACCATCCGGTTCCCAATAGCTCGTACGGTTATACATTCTTCACTTTATTGCAGGGCATCATCCACCATGATATCTATCACATCGGGCAGATTATGCTTATAAAAAAGTCGAGGTAAACAGTGAAATAACTGCCGCACTCGAAAAGGCATTTACTCAGCCCAAGGCCAAACCTGCCTAATCAACCGTTTGTTATCTCTCATTTCACACGAACACTTGTCAGGAACGGGGCAGAAAAGCATATTTTTTTTATTCGATGTTTGGAAACCATGTTTTCAGGCTCTACGTTTGTGATATCAAAGTCGAATAAGCACATCTGCTTAATCGATTTATAAAGAAGCGAGGAGAGACAGGCTCTATGAATCGCTAGCAACCTACAGCAAAATGCAAGGTGCTAACTCCTGATCCGCCCAAAAATGGTGGAAACTATAAACCGATTAAAAATGAAAAAAATCGTTAACATCATCATTGAAACAAGCTTCGAAAGCTTGGATGCTTATCTTCGAAATCTTCAGAATTCTATTTGTTGTATGTTTTACAACAACGCATGTATGTGTTGTTGTAAGTGTTGTTGCTGCTAAGCGAGCATCTTTTCCTTTCAGCAACACAACCAGCGTAAACCTTGCCGCGTGACGGGCAATTCAGGTTCACTGGTTCTGATCATCTTAAAACATAACATTCAACATTAAAACATTACCATCATGTCTAATCTACGTTTCGAAACCCTTCAATTACATGCCGGTCAGGAAGCTGACCCAACTACTGGATCACGTGCCGTTCCTATTTATCAAACTACTTCATACGTATTTAAAAATTCAGAACACGGTGCGAATCTCTTTGCATTAAAAGAATTCGGCAACATCTATACGCGCATCATGAATCCAACCAATGATGTGTTTGAAAAAAGAATTGCTGCACTTGAAGGTGGCGTTGCAGCGTTGTCTGTGGCTTCAGGACAAGCAGCGCAATTCATTGCATTGAATAATATTTTACAAGCCGGTGATAATTTTGTGTCAACTTCTTTTCTCTATGGCGGAACCTTCAATCAATTTAAGGTTGCGTTCAAGCGCCTCGGTGTTGATGTGCGTTTTGCGGAAGGCGATAAAGCAGAAGCATTCGAAAAATTAATTGATCAAAATACAAAAGCCATCTACCTTGAAACCATTGGTAATCCTGGTTTTAACATTCCTGATTTTGAAGCCATTGCTGCATTGGCGAAGAAGCATGATCTTCCTTTGATTGTTGATAATACCTTTGGAGCTGGTGGCTATTTGTTCCGTCCTCTTGAGCATGGTGCTAATGTTGTTGTTGAGTCAGCAACAAAATGGATTGGTGGTCATGGCACTTCTATTGGTGGTGTTATTGTTGATGGTGGAAATTACAATTGGGGCAATGGAAAGTTCACGCAGTTCACTGAACCATCAGAAGGATATCACGGATTAAAATTCTGGGAAGTATTTGGTGAAGGTAATCCACTCGGACTTCCAAACATTGCGTTCATCATTCGTGCGCGTGTGGAAGGTCTTCGTGATTTTGGTGCATCTATTAGTCCATTTAATTCTTTCTTATTGTTGCAAGGATTGGAGACTTTATCGCTTCGTGTTCAACGTTCAGTAGATAATGCATTGGCCATTGCACAGTGGTTAGAAAAACACGAATTAGTAGAAAGTGTAAACTACCCAGGACTTGAAAGCAGCACGTATCACAAGCTGGCTAAGAAATATTTGCGCAATGGTTTTGGAGCGGTATTGTCATTTACCTTACGCGGAACAAAACAACATACCTCTAAGTTTGTTGATAACCTTAAATTGGTAAGTCACGTTGCTAATGTGGGCGACTCGAAGACGTTGATTATTCAACCTTCAGCGACCACACATCAACAATTGAGTGATGAAGAACAAATATCCTCTGGCGTGTTGCCGAACTTACTTCGCGTATCGGTAGGTATTGAACACATTGATGATATTAAAGCAGATTTTCAACAGGCTTTTGCAAAAGTATTTGAAGGAGAATTGGTGAGTTAACCTCACCCCTGGCCTCTCTCCTCAAAAGAGGAGAGAGGAGTGAAAAGGCAGGAGTGAAAAGAGAGAATATATTTATGGAGAAACACGATCAGGTATTTCATTATGAGCAGGCATTTGAGTTAGAAGCCGGAGGTTCGCTTCCTGGCTTTCAACTTAAATACACTACGCTGGGAAAGCTCAATCAAGAGCGCAACAATGTGGTGTGGATTTGCCATGCCTTAACGGGAAGTTCTGATTTTACGGATTGGTGGAGTGGTCTGTTTAGTGAAGGAAGATTTTTTGATCCACGTGAATACTTTATCATTTGCGCGAATGTATTAGGGGGATGCTACGGATCAACGGGTCCGTTATCACAGAATTCTGTAACGGGAAAAAACTTTTATCATAGTTTTCCAAAAGTTACCAATCGTGATGTTGTAAAAGCATTTGATCTGTTGCGTAAAGAATTGAATATTGAAACGGTTCATACGCTAATTGGCGGATCGCTTGGTGGTCAGCAAGTGTTGGAGTGGGCCATTCAACAACCCGAAGTCTTTCAACATATCATTCCGATTGCTACGAATGCTTTTCATTCTCCATGGGGAATTGCTTTTAACGAAGCACAGCGCATGGCGATAGAAGCTGATGCAACGTGGAAAGAAAATGATCAGCGTGCCGGTACTGAAGGATTGAAAGCTGCTCGCGCTATTGGTATGTTATCATATCGTCATCACGACACGTACGAAGAAACGCAAGCTGAAAAGAATAATGAAAAATTAGAAGGCTATCGCGCGGCTACTTATCAACGCTATCAAGGTGAGAAATTAGCGAATCGATTTAATGCGTTTACGTATTGGATTCTTTCTCATATGATGGACAGTCAGAATGTGGGGAGAAACAGGAAGAGCATTGAAGCTGCTTTAAAAACCATCAAAGCTAAAACGTTGGTGGTTGGTATTGACTCCGATATTTTATTTCCATTAAACGAACAAAAATATTTAGCCGAAACCATTCCTAACGCGAGGCTTGAAGTGATGACATCACTTTATGGGCACGATGGTTTCTTAGTAGAGTTTGAGCAATTAAGTGAACATATTAGAAAGTTCTTCGCTGAAGAACTCGTGAGTATTGAAATAAAAAAATAATTAACGATAACATCCATGTCATTCGAAAGCAGCATCACACAGCATCGTCATCTTAAACTTGGTCTATTTGGATTTGGCTGTGTTGGCCAGGGCTTATATCACGTGTTGGAAGAAACACCGGGTATTAAAGCGGAGATTAAAAAGATCTGCGTGAAGAACAGAAACAAAACCAGACCGTTTGCTGAAGACCTTTTTACGTTCGATAAAGAAGCGATTTTAAACGATCCTGAAATTGATGTTGTGGTTGAATTAATTGATGATGCTAATGCTGCGTTTGAAATTGTGAAGACTGCTTTGCAAAACGGGAAGGCTGTTGTGACGGCTAACAAAAAGATGTTGGCAGAGCATCTCGAAGAAATTTATCAATTGCAACAGCAATATGGTAAGCCGGTTTTATATGAAGGATCGGTGTGCGGAAGTATTCCGATCATCCGCAATCTTGAAGAATATTATGACAATGATTTGCTTGCGGGCATTGAAGGAATCTTCAACGGATCGACCAATTATATTCTCACAAAAGTATTTGAAGAAAAGAAAAGCTATGCTGATGCGCTTCAAAAAGCACAAGAGCTTGGCTTTGCTGAATCCGATCCCAGCTTAGATGTGAAAGGTTTTGATGCGAAGTTTAAATTGGTCATTGCTATTATGCATACTTTCGGAGTTTTTGTAAAACCGGAAGATGTGATCAACATTGGTATTGATCGTATCTCTGATCTGGATTTAAAATTTGCCCGAGACAATCACTACGGCATCAAATTAATTGCGCGTGCTTTTAAAATTGGTGGACAGGTTTTTGGTTTTGTGGCGCCTCAGTTTGTTGAAGCGACACATCCTCTTTATGCGGTGCGTAATGAATACAATGCTGTTCAGGTGCAAAGCGCTTTTGCTGAACAACAACTTTTTGTGGGCAAGGGGGCAGGAAGTTATCCTACCGGTTCGGCTGTGTTGAGCGACATCTCTGCTCTTACGTATGACTATCGTTATGAATACAAAAAACTGCATCAACCACACGATTTAAAGTTTTCGAATAAAATTTTCATTGAAGCATTTGTGAGTTTTGATTTGGGGACTTCTATTACCATTAGCGACTTTGAAGAATTTCAATCGGGTTATGCTGCTAATGGAAAGCAATACATGGTGGGTAGGGTGAGTTTGGAGAAACTAAACGTGTGGTCGAAGATTGATGGTGTTGGTATTATACTGGCACCGAATGCGAAGTTGATTCCGCAGAAGGAGACGGCTATCGTTAAAGAACTGGCTGTCGCCTAAGTTTTATTTCTCTTTAGTATAGCGTTAGATATGAACGCTAAAAGTCTTATTCATCATGAACACAAGTGTAGAAAAGACAAATATGATGTTTGATGATTTTGGAGGATAAGTCAATTTTATTAAAAATATTGCAATAAAAGTCAATCCCGGTGGTTGACTTTTTGCATTATGAGGCGGTTTGTTGTAAATAACAATGTAATTTCAAAAGACCCACTTGAAGAAATTTATATCCGTCTTCTTTCTTATTGTATTCCTCTTTAATGTGGGAGGCTACTATTTGGTTTTTTGGGCATTGCGCTCTGAAGTCAAACGCAATTTGCTTCATCGGCTTGATGCGGATGAATATGCTTCTGAAGATATTGAGGTGTTGACTATTCCTCTGACTCTCCCCTATCCCATACATCAAGATGGGTATAACCGGGTTGATGGTGAATTTGAATATCAGGGATCGTATTTCAATCTGGTAAAACAGAAAATTGAGAATGATACTCTGTTTCTGGTTTGTGTGAAAAATCACCAGGAAAAGAAACTGGTGACTAAGATGACTGAGTATTCTAATTTGATGAATAATGTACCTGCCAGTACGAAACATGCTATCGAACTTTTTGGCAAACTCTTTAAAGATTATAATTCCATCATTTCTCCCTGCATTTCGTGCAATGAAAGTTGGAATAGTACTATCCGTTTTGGTGAGCTTAATCTGATTCCGTTAACGAAAGATTATCCCATCCTCTCGCCTCCTCCTAAAGTTTAGTTTAGTAATCTCCTATTTAAAACACGCTGGCTTTTATGAGCTGGATGTAATCTCGTTCGAGTATTACAGAACATATCGCTATACTCTATGGCGTTTGTGTTTGTGCATCATTCATTTTTTACTAAACACTTTATTGTAATCATTATGAAAAAACATTTATACTTTACTCTGCTCGTAATTTTATTTTCTGCCACTCGCTATTTTGATTCATACGGACAAGGTTGTGTGGCGGTTCGTCAAATGGGAGGAATCAATCCTCTCTCTTCAAATGGATATACACTTCCTAAAGGAGAATTTCAAATTGGTGCCAGCTATCGTTACTTTCATTCTTTCCGTCACTTTGTTGGTACTGAGGAACAGCATGAGCGACAAACCACAGGAGGGGGTCATGATGCAAATGGTAAGGAGCTGGGTAACGCAGTGAATATCTATTCGCATGCTGTGGATCTCAATTTTTCGTACGGTATTACGGATCGACTTCAGGTGAATGCTACTTTACCTTATGTTCACAATGAACGTTCTCAGGTGCTAAGACAAACGGCACCTACAGTTGATACTTTTCGCTATAGTGTTTATGCTCAAGGTTTGGCGGACATCCGATTCAGTGCGAGTTATTGGATGTTTGATCCCAACACTTCTACGAAAGGTAATTTGTTAGTTGGATTGGGTATTAAGACGAATTCAGGAAGTCATTCGATTGAAGACGATGCCCCACAAAGTGATGGTACAACAAAAAGTGTTGTTATGGATCAGGCTATTCAGCCAGGTGATGGTGGGGTTGGTTTCTCCATTGAGCTGCAGGGATTCAGACAGATTTATAAAAACTTTTATGGATTTGCTAATGGTTACTATTTATTCAATCCGAAAGAATCGAATGGTACTTTTAAATCTGCACCGACCGTTGTTAAGGATGAAGATGGTAATGTTCTTGGAACATTGACGGGCTATAATATTTACGCATGTCCTGATCAATATTTTGTTCGCGCTGGTTTTATGAGCTCTTTCGGCAAAGAGAAAAATTTAACGTTATCATTAGCTGCGCGATTTGAGGGCATTCCTGCATACGATGTATTTGGTGGGCAGGAGGCGTATCGCAGGCCTGGTTATGTTGTTGCAGTTGAGCCTGGGGTTTCGTATCGCATTGGGAAACATAGCATCAGCTTATTTGTGCCTTTTAACTTTGTGCGCAACCGAATTCAAAGTGCGGCCGATATTGCCAGACAAGATTTACAAAACTCGGTTATCACTGATGAGTCTGAGAAAACTCATGTGCAAGGTGATGCGGCATTTGCCGATTATTCGATTAGCATAAACTATAGTTATCGTATAGGTAAACTATTTCAAAAGAAGCAAGCTTCGCTCACCCCTCAAAAAGTTTTTTAGGGTGAATTGATTTTCGGTTTGCAGGAATAATTCAATAAAAAGGAGTGCTTTAGTGCATTCCTTTTTTTGTGTCTTTAATTTTTTATAATGATTACGATGCTGGTATGCTCAGCCGACCTTTGTGCTTCGATTTGTCGCGCATGGACACATGCCATAGCCACGCAAACCAACCGCGACAAGCACAATGAAAGTTATCAATCGTAAATCGAGAAATCGATGGAGTATAGTTTCACAAAATAGTAGAAACTTGAATGCAGCATTTAATCCAACCCCTTCAAAAACTTTAGAAGCGTCATCTCTCTTTTTAAAATGCGAACCATAACCAAAGCAAAAGCTGTTAAAAATCCGTAACCGCTTATCACCACGTAGAGATACATTCCGTAAGATAAATTTGCTTTGAAGGACGGAAGCAATAGGCTAAAGCCGATGATGTAAGTAAAGTAAATGATAGGTATGCAGACTGTGTGGATTATTTTTCTCCATTGATAGTACCGTTGCATTTTAAAGCTGAATTCGCTCAGAGAACTATCAAGCTTGATGCTCTTCAATTTGTTTATACTTATCAATTCCAAAATAACCCTGACAACAATCACTGCAATCATAATGGATAAGCCCATGGTCAACTCATTCATCTTATGTGCACCCATTTTTAAAAAAAAGGCAATCAAGCCGATTACTAAAATAGAGAGAATGGCAATCGTTGCTATTTGGCCGTTACGCAATTTTTTAATATAAGCATCTCCTTTTTTCATCAACTCCGCTGCCGAAGTATTTACAATACTATTTAACTGCTTGTTCCAAATCTCTTGTAGTTCATTAAATGCTTCCATGTTGCACACATTGAGTTAAGTTCTTTTTAATTCTATGAATACGTACGCGAAGAGCGTCTTCCGTAATGCCGACCACTTCAGCAATTTCATAATAGTTTATTCCTTCCAGCATCATCAGTGTTATCATTTTATCCTTCTCCTTCAACTTTTGAATGCACGTATACATTTTCTGAAGCTTATCTTCTTCTTCAAACGAATATTGCTCTGCCGCGATGGATGGGAAAACAGCAGTCGCTTTTTCTCTCTTGGTGAATTGCTTCCGGAGATAGAGTAAACATGTATTCACAGATATTCGATATATCCAGGTACTGATGCTTGATTCCCCTCTAAACGAATCCAGCGACTCCCATATTTTTATAAAAACTTCCTGGGTTGAATCAGAAGCCAACGCTTCATTGCCATAGAAGTAGCCTTTGCAGAGTCTATACACTTTCGCGTAATGCTTATCAAACAATTCGTTGAATTGCGCTTTCCTATCCACTTTACTGAAGATTTTCCTTAAGCTTCTCCATAAACCACTGCGGCTGGTCGTACATCACAAAGTGAGCTGAATTTTCAGCATAATGTATCACAGTCGATGGTAATTTTTCGTATTGCGCTTTGTAGATTTTTTCCACAGTAGCTTTATCAGGATTAGCTGCGCCCAATACAATTACAGGGATTTTGATTTTCGCAATCGTTTCGCGCAAATCTAAATTAAGCATATCAACATACCCGTGCACGTATGTTTTTCTATCGGCCTGGTTCATCCAATCAATCAGTACTTTTTGTTTCTCAACATTTCTGCACATATACGGAACAGTCTGGGCATTCATTGCAGCAAATGAAGCACTATCCATTCCCAGAATCATCTTGCTTTGTGGATTGTTATACGCAATAGTCTCTCCTTTGTAGTTGGGAATTATTAATGCAGCCGAAGAGGGCAGCGCATCTATCACAATTATTTTAGTGAACATATCAGGTTCAACACAAGCCAACCACAAACTCAACGTACCACCGAGACTATGCCCAATCAATGTTGGTTTTTTTATTTTTTTTACTTTGACATACGCAATCACATCGTCTTTAACTTTAGATAACCACGGTTCTTCCACTGGGGGCACAATGCCAAAACCAGCAAATGTAAAAATGTGGCACTGATGTGTTTTGGAAAGTTCTGCTACCGCATCGTTCCATACTTCGCCCGTACAACCAAATCCGGGAAAAAGCAAAATAGGTTGCCCTTTTCCCTTCACCACGACTTGAAAGGCCGATTGGGCCTGTGCGGTCAGAATAGATACGAATAAGACGGAAAAGATAAATGCTTTTGTTTTCATGAATATTGGACTTAAAATTTTCCTTTTGATACATCCCTTCGAAGATTGTTACAGGATTACTCAATTATTATTATTGTGCAATTAATTTGAGCCGGGAGACAAAAGATAGTGCTACAAATGAAGTGCGGATAAGGGCCTACTACCGCCCGTATGAATAAGAAATAGCGTTGATGTTTATGGTGAAAGTGTTTTCAACTAACTCAGCTCGGCAACATAGAGAGTGAAGTAATTTCTAACACGTCACTTCTTAGGCACAAGTGTTGCCAGTCATTTTAAAAAGACAGTAAAAAGCCATAAACAACGATGAAAAATTGAACCCTATGAGAAAACTAATTTCATTTATGCACATATCGCTTGACGGTTTTGTAGCAGGACCGAACGGAGAAATGGACTGGATTAAAGCTAATGAAGAAATTTTTAGTTATGTTGGTAAGCGGATAAGTCAAGGTGATACTGCATTATATGGACGAGTAACTTTTCAGATGATGGAAAATTACTGGCCTACGGCAGCAGACAAGCCAACTGCAACCAACCACGACATTGAACATTCTCAGTGGTATAGCAAAGTTCACAAAGTTGTTTTATCAAAAACAATGAAAGACGCTGGTTTGAATAACACAAAAATTATTAGCGACAACCTTTCGGATAGAATTAATGAAATTAAACACCAGGCGGGTGAAGACATCCTGCTGTTTGGTAGCCCGACAGCAACACATTCACTTATTCAACAAAACTTAATTGACGGGTACTGGCTATTTGTTAATCCTATTATTCTTGGACGAGGTATTCCATTGTTTGTAGACATCAAAGACAAAATAAAACTAAAACTACTGACTACTCGACAATTTACTTGCGGAGTAACTGAGATGAACTACATAGTTGACAGACAATAACAACAAATCATTAACTAAATGTATGTGCCCTTGTGGGACTCGGTTTTAATCTTTAGTTTTATCCCTTGTGCAACGTCTGGTGTAATGTTAGAGTTAAATAATTGAAAATTTCACTACGTCATTTACTCTATTACAGATATTTAAATTTAATAACATGAAAACATTCTTCACTTTGATGATTGGCCTTCTCCTGATTACATCATGCGATAAACCTATTAACAAGGAAGAAATTAAAAAGGAAATTTTCGATACTGAAAAAGCCTTTGAAAAGATGGCCGCTGAAAAAGGTGTTCCGGAAGCTTTCTATTATTTTGCAGACGAAAATGCGGTCATCCTCAGGGAGAACGATACGCTGATTGTTGGGAAAGAAAATGTTAGAATCTATTATGAGAAAAAAGGTACGGAAAATGCAACTGTGAATTGGACTCCGGATTTTATAGAGGTAGCCGATTGTGGTACACTAGGATACACGTATGGGAAATACGTTTGGAAAATAAAAAACACAAATGGTGAAGCGGCTGAATTTAAAGGTGTTTTTCATACAGTATGGAAAAAACAAAAAGATAATAGCTGGAAGTTTGTGTGGGATTAACTGTTTAAAAGTAAGCTGTATATTAATTCAATATTGTGATTCAATTCAAAAATTTGAAACAACTCGTAAGCCTTTTCACCTATTTCTTTTTGGCGATACTATTGTCCTGCTGCCTGGATCGGGATTTTCGCGTAAATCCCAAAAATCCATCAGAGGTCTCTAACAATATAGTCATTCCCGAAAGCATAAGGCTCTCGTCAGCGTTTCCTGCTTCATCCACCGATCCATCAGCTCCGGTATTGGAAGTTGATATGGATTCAATTTTTATGATTGCATCAGCATACAAAAACATTTTTCTATCCTTGAAATCGGGGGATGCCGAGGGCTTCTTTGTTAAAATAAAAGGAGCAAGTGATTATTTTGACGTCACATCAACGAGCGCAACCTTTAACTCAGGTGGAGGCCCCGCCTTTGGGTTTCTAATGAACAATGGAAGTAAGGCTGGCTCGTTTGTTATTCTGTACAGTGTTTACGATGACGAAAACCGAGTTAGTAATATTGTTGAGCGCACAGTGATTATAACGGAGTCACCGGGGAAAGCAAGTGAATTTCTTTTCAAAAGATGGAAGATGGAGCAATCCATTTACACCGGTATTGATCCAAACGATACCACTATAGTTGGTGAGCAATATCAATACAACTACGGAGTCATGCTCGATTGTTCTGAGCAACCTGATAAGTACGAAGAAGTAACAGAAGAGTATACTATTCAGGATGTAGAATATGCTTTAGCAGGAAATGGCAAGATTACGATTACCTATAATTCTAATTATTCCCAAAGCTTTGATGAGTTAGCATCTGAAAATTCATGCTCCCTTCAATACAATACAAAACAAGAGACGATAAGTTTTGAAGGTCAATGGAGTTATTACTATCCTACAAAACGAATTTTTTTAATAATTAATCGTATTGGAGTCAATGAAAATGGTGATAAGGTCATTTATAATGATGAGATGTATGATTATTCTATAACGACATTAGACAACAATATGATGATGTGGAAGTCAAAAGATGATCATGATGAAATCATCGTTTTAAAATAATCGGTTATGCTGCAACCCTATTTTCTCATCATAAAACAGCGATGATGTCTGATTCTTCTTTTTATGCTCCAACCTTTTTTAATAGTGAAGTGTCTAACAATCAAAGTCTGCCACTATGAAAAAGCTCATCTCACTTCTGTTCATTATTTGCTTAATCAATACTGCCTTTCAGTGTGACTCACCGACTCCCAGGGATGCCGAAGGACCAAGCACATGTGATAATTCGGATTGGTTAAATACGGCAATCGTCAACGCTGAAAAAAATGGAAACAAAGGTGAAATCATTCGATACCGATACAATGGTAACACCGTGTACTGGGTTGATCTGTGTATTGGGTGTGCTGATGACATGGTCGTTGTCTATAGTTGTGCTGGCGAAACACTTTGTCAGTTTGGAGGTATAGCAGGCTTGAATACGTGTCCTGATTTCCAGGACAAGGCATTGGATAAAAAAATAATCTGGTCGAATTAATTCTTCGATCAAGACAAACTCTTCGGATCAATAAATTTGCTCAAGTTGTCTTTAAAATGATCACTAATGGGTATGGTGGTTTTTAATACACTGATTCTACCTTTTCGGATCGATGTAATCTTACCCAGCGCAACAATGAATGATTTATGAACGCGCACGAACTGATCGCCCGGCAATGTAGCTTCTAACGATTTCATGCTCATTCGCGTAATGATGGGGCGTTGTGCCGACAACAAGAATATTTTTACGTAATCCTTCAACCCTTCTATATACCCAATGTCAGCAAAGTCAATTCGCACCAGGTTATACTCTGAATTAACAAACATATAATCAGCAACCGGAGACGGAGTGGCAGGAGCTTTGCGCGATTGAAATTTATCGTGTGCCTTATTTACTGCTTTCAAAAATCGTTCGAAGGGCACTGGCTTAAGCAGGTAATCAATTACATCTAACGAGTAACCTTCTAATGCATATTTTTCGTAAGCCGTAATAAAAATCACGAGTGGAGGAGCCTTCGATAGTCCCTGAAGAAACTGAATGCCGGTAAGTCCGGGCATCTGTATATCCAGAAAAATAAGATCAACAGGTTGATCATTTAGAAATGCATTTGCCTCTAATGCATTCGTACATTTTTTCACCAACTTCAGAAAGGGTATTCGCTTGATGTTGTCTTCCAGCAAGTCCAGTGCAAGGGGTTCATCATCAATGGCAAGGCAGGTCATCATGTGGCAATAATGTTTAGCTCTGTGATAAACCAATTTTCTTCATTCTTATAAATCTTGAGGGTGTACATGTCCTTATATAAAAGATCAAGTCTTCGTTTTACATTTTGAATACCAATGCCGGAGCTTCCGTCTTTTACTTCAACACTGTTTGGATCAAATTTATTGCGCACTGTAAAATTTATTCCATACGTATTGCCTTCCAGTGAAATGTTAATGATCGGATCGTCCATTAATCCTACTCCATGTTTAAAAGCGTTTTCCACAAAAGGTACCAGCAGCATGGGTTCAATGGCAATGTCTTTCTTTTTAATGTTTACATGAAAATGCAACTTCACTACACCACCAAATCGCAGTCTCTGCAATTCAATGTAATTGCCTAAATATTCTGCCTCCTGATCGAGTGTAACTTTTTTGTCAGTATGATACAGCGAGTATCGCATGAGCTGTGAGAGTTGAATAATAGCGGGCTCTACATCGTCCGATTTTTTACGTGCCAGAGAAGCCAGGCTATTCAAAACATTAAACATAAAATGTGGACTGACTTGCGAACGAAGAAACGAAAGTTCTGATTTTAGCTTTTCATTCTCTTGTTCCTTCAATACAGCTTCCATGGCACTGCGATCTTGCATGATGCGCAGCGCGAGGCTCAATCCAAACACCATTAAAAAATTAGGAATGCCAATAAAGAAAGGTGGCCCTCCAACAAAAAAAGATGACCCTCCAGCTGAAAAACCGGGTCCACCGGGTCGAATCATTATTCCTTCTGGTATAAAGTTTAAGCGAATGAAATATCCTGCAAAGAGATACAAAGCAAGAGCAGAAAGCACGAGCAACGCGTAAGGTTTCCAACCTTTCAGGTTCAGAACTTTAGGCACTAACACAAACATGTTGGTGTAAAAGAAAATGGCCAGTAAACAATTTGTTACAATCGATTCTACCCGAAACCATGTAGGGTCAAGGGGAGCTGTTTGAATAATTCTTGAACCTTCATGAAAATGCATAATTCCTCCCACTGTATCTCCAGCAGATAGTGGGGGCGGAATGCGTTCCATGCGCTCACCACTGAATTGTGCTCCCCTTGAAAGAAACCGAAAGGGCAGCATAAACAACAGTGCCCATCCAAACACATGCAAGGCAACTATTAAAATTTTGTTAATCGGCTTTTTCACACGGATAAAGAAAAATTAAAATCCAAGCGAGTGACTACTTGTCCATCACCATTTTTAAATATCCTTATTTTTAAATCCACATCAAAAGAAAGACTTCTGTCAATTGACAGAAGTTCTTTCCATTCGAAAAAAGGATGGGCTCTTGTTTTTCGGATGATCTCTATAAAATCTTAATTGTCTTCATCGTATGTTTCGGCTGGCTTAAATTCCCACACATCATCGTAACGGCTCGATCCATTTTGTCCGGTTCCAACAAAAATCCGATCGCTCAATGCAAAGCCAATGGCCAGGCTTCGGGCAGAGCCTTCAAAGGATGTGCGGTCATCCCAAAGAAGAGTAGTAGCATCAAACTCATAAACACTTCTATCAATCGCACCGCTTGATGCTACTCCTCCAATAATGTAAGCTGTTGTACCGGTGGTGACAACCATGGCATCGTAGCGATACATAGCCAGTTTAAATTCATCGTAGTCGGAATCATCGCTATCCGGAGTGCGCTTTATCCAGGTTGGCACTGCATCATCTTCGCCTGGTGTAAATTCCCAGAAGTCAAGACTGAATGATCCGTTTTCCCTACCGGTTCCGATATAAGCTTTGTTATTGATTACGAATGCAAGACCGGATTCAATTTTATCACCTGGGTAACTTACAATTTCTTTCCATTGATTGCCTGCCTCTGTCGTTGGATCAAATTCCCAGAAGTCACTATTCGTATTGTCTCCATCATACCCTGTACCTACATATCCTTTTGATCCAATCGAAAATCCGATGGCATTGTAACGTGCCGTTCCTTCGAAATTTCCGATCGAAGTCCATTCGTTCGTAGTTGGATCATACTCCCAGAAGTCTCCTAACTCTTCTTCATCTAAATCGCGGTTGTAACCCAGGCCTACATATCCCTTGCCATTAATGCTAAAGGAAACTGCTCGTTCGCGAGGTGTACCCGGAAATGCTTTTTTAGTTTCCCAATATCCTTTTGTGATATCGTATACATACATGTCAGACAAATAATCATCACCATCATACCCAAGTCCAACAAATACAGTGGTGCCAATGGTAAATGAAAAAGCTCCCGATCGCTTTACACCTTTAAAGGGAGTTACCTTGCTCCAATTACCAATAGTAGTTGTATCGTCATCTTCGCTGGAGACACACGAGATGATCATTACTAAACTTATGAGTAACAGGTGCATTCCAATAATTCTTACATATTTCATTTTCATCTCTCTAATTATTTACAGTGGCATAATACAGTATCAAACGTGTTTTATATTCTGAGCTTTTACTGGCTGCATAAATTCGATCGGCTGAAACTCCATAATCTGAACTGGCCATAAATACCAAACCATTTTCGTTAGTCTCTAATAAATCCATTTGTTCATTTACAAATGCCGTGACATCCAATGCATAATGGGTGTCGCGCTTCAGGTCAATATCCTCTACCAGAAATGGAACATTCGTGTATTCCTCATACATTCTATTTCGATGATCCGCTTTATAAACCACGAGCGAGGTTGGCAGTGGTGTCAATTCACCATACGATTTGCGTACAACATAAATTTCAAGGAGTGCCTGCTGCAGATAAAAATTGGTAGCTTGCTTTAAGTCATGGAGATAAGGCATATCAACGCGCAGGGCAAGTCCTGCTCCCGACTGAAGGAAGGAAACATCGTTTGAAACGGTTGCCGATAATTTTTCTCTTTCTGATGAAAGATTTTCAAGCGCAGTACCGTCCTGATTTGTGCGAACATTTGAAAAGATGATATTGCCAGATGATGCTGAAAGGCTTACATAATTCTTCGTGACTGGAGTAGTGCTTCTGTCAGTATAATAAAGTCGCAATTCAGGAGTCTTCGAAAATCCAAGTAAGCAAGATGATGTAGCGGTATCCGGAATAACTGCCAGACCATAGAAGTATTTTAAGAATGCGGTGCTACTACTTAGGTTATCATCACCATTTTTTGCTTTCACGAAAAGTTCTTGTCCTAACACATCCGATAATTTTATTTCCAACGAATCATCACGATTTGGCCTTGGTAAAAATGTAAGCTTACCTAACGGTTCATTTGCCAAAGAAAATGTATTTGTATTGTAGAGATAATTGTCTTCTTCGGTTTCCATCTTTTCTGCTACCCGAAAAACACTTAGCGTAATACTAGATGTTGTATCATAATAAGAATAATGATCGTAGATCAGATTCAGAGCCAGGTAATCGAAGGTTATATCTTCATCTTGCAGATCAATGGAGGATGAAGGAGCAATTTGAAAAAAAGAAGAAGCTGTGATTCTCCCCAATTTTTCATCAACATGTGTACCTAAAAGAATTCTACTTCCATTACTGGTTTGTAATTTTTCAAATTCTATTGTTGATAGTTTTACAGAAGAAGTATCCGAATAAGAATAATCGAGCACACCATCGCTAAAGAAATCCGTTCCAATTTCGGATGACTCTACTCCACAAGATACTGTTGCCAATACCATCAAACTCCAAATCAATTTCCTCATGTACTCACCTCAATGAAGGCACAAATGAAATGGATGATATGGATTCAGGAAAGTATTGTAGACCAATGGATATATTTCGTCTACAAGATTAGATGGCTGTACTACGTCAGAGAATAATCAAGAAACTACTAAAGTGGCTAGTTACAAAAACTGAATCCTGATCATTCGCAGTTATATCCAATATCTTATCATTAAAAAAGCACAGTAAGTAGTTCTATTCCTTTCTCTTGTCTCTAATTGTTGCCGATTAAAATCAGACGAACGTAGTTTGTGACCTGATGATTTCTGATACTATGAAATTTAGATTTGTACTGTTGACCACAATCATTCTGATAAACTGTATTCCGATATGTGCTCAAAATACTTTTAGCTCTCCTTATTCTGTATATGGAATTGGTACACTAAACTTCCGAACTGCATCATTGAGCAGAAGCATTGGCGGAACTGGAATTGCAGTGCAGGATGAATACAGCATTAATCCTATTAATCCGGCATCATACGGTTCTATTAAATCACCCATCACCCACATTCATGAAATAGGAATGTATGTGGAATCTAATCGATACACTTCCCAATCGATCATGGAATCGAAAACCACCGGTGGGATAACCAATTTAAATTACTGGTTTAAGTTTGCGAAGTGGTGGTCGGCTTCTGCAGGACTTGCTCCGTTTAGTACTGTGTCATACAAAATAAAAACCACCCGCGAGCTTGCTACTACTTCACTGGTAAATTATACTTATGAGGGCAGCGGCAATATCAATCAACTTTATTTAGGAAATTCATTTAACGCTATCAAAAATTTATCGCTTGGAGTTCATGCTACCTATTTATTTGGCAGCATTGTCAAATCGGAATCAATAGACTTGTCCGATGAGGCTACATACCTTACCTATGAAAACAAAATCAATGCACGTAAATTTCATTTTGACTTTGGGTTGCAATACAAAATCAATCTTAAAAATAAATCATTGATCATTGGTGCCGTTGCTGACAATGGGTTAACCCTAACCGGTCAACAACAAAATGCCTTGTATGATCAGAACAGTGATACACTCAATAGTGCGGTTGGAAAATCTGTACATTACAAACTTCCGCGATATGCGGGTGTAGGATTATCATTACAATCAAAACGATACACCATTGCGGCTGATCTTAAATATGAAAATTGGAGCAAAGCTCAATATACTGACGAAGAAGTTGCCTTTCAGGATACCTGGAAATTTTCTGCGGGATATATTTATAAAGCGAACCCGGATGCTACAAATTATTTCGGTTTGATATCCCTGCGCGCTGGATTTAATGTTCAGCAATATCCATTGAAAGTAAAGGGGACAAGCGCACCAATGTGGGGAGCATCAGCAGGAATTTCATTACCTATGTTTGATGGAAAGTCTGCCCTTAATCTTACCTATTCATGGGATCAGTTTGGTACTGAGCAAAACAACTTGATCTTACACCGTTCTCAAAAAATTATGCTCGACCTTGTCATCCGCGATCTATGGGGAGGTAAACGAAAGACTGATTGAGCTTGACAGATTAGAGATTTCTAATTTGTAATAAAATATTTATGCAATTTCAGGGATTTCCATTTTTACAGTTGTCCCTATTCCTATCTCTGACTCAATATTAATTTTGCCGTGAAGTTTTTCTATCGTTTCCTTTACGATATAAAGTCCAAGTCCCGATCCAGCACCATCATCTGTCGCACGATAAAACATTTTGTATACATTCGGCAAGTGATCTTTCTCTATTCCTTTGCCGTTGTCCTTAATAGCAAGTGTAACTGCGTGTTCCTGAATGTTCACATCCACATGAATAATTGGATCTCTTCCATTGCGATAACGAATAGCGTTTGAAATAATATTGTTCAGGATAACTTTCAATCTCCAACGATCGGAATAAAAAGGCTTCTCTTGGTGAACATTAATTACCTTTTCTACCGATTTACCTGTGCTCGTTGCAAATCGAAGTTGATTAAATGTTTCTTCAATTAACGGCTCAAAAAGAATTTCTTCACGCTTCACTTCCAGTCTGGAATTTCTGGATTGATCCAGAATCTCCCTAATAAAATTATCCTGTTGCAAAGCGCTCTTGTGTACCATGTCGAGATACATATCCTTCATTGTCCCATCTTTGTCCTTCTTTGCCAGATTTATCAATCCTAAAACAGAAGCAATGGGTGCGCGCAAATCATGCGATACACTATAGACAAAATTGTCTAGTTCTGTATTTCGTTTGCTCAACTCCGTATTGGTTCGGTGTAAAGCCTCCTCTCCTTTCTTTCGGGTTGCAATTTCATCGTTCAACTCCTTGGTGCGCTCCTGAACCATCTCTTCCAGATTAAAATTAAATTCCTTTAACTTAAGCTGAGCCTGAGCGCGTTCCTTTACCGTTGCTGAAAGAATGATGGTTGAAATACTAATCACACCAATAAAAATCTGAAGCAATAACATGGAGTCATATGAACCAACCAATACAAATGGACCTTGACCTATAACAGTCACGTATATTGAAAATAAAGAAGTGACGAGCACCCCTGCTATAGCAATCATCAAATCGAAACGAAAGGCAAGCCATAATAAAAGGGGAAGCACTAAAAAAGGAAGGGAATGTTCCAATGTTGGTCGAAGGTATTCAACCTGAAACAATGCATAGATACCTGCAATGATGATCAGAAAAATACCGACTTCAATACCTTTCTCGGAAGTGAACTTATAAATATGCTTTTGGGCAATTGCCAATATAAACGGTGTGAATAATAAAATACCCACCACATTTCCTACCCACCATGAAAATCCTGTCTTCAATAAATTCTCAAGCAGTGCAACATCATTAAAATATAATGCCCAAGTGCCAATGCCCGCACCAAACAAGCACATCATCATAGTGGCAAACAGAAAACGAAAAGCATTTTTTGTGTTTTTAAATGGATAGCGATCCTTAATCCACCCTTGCACCAAATAATTTCCGATGACCGCTTCAAGTGTATTTCCGATAGCGATGACACTACTGATGGCAATAATGGTTTGGGGCGAAAGGCTTGGACCATTCCAATACGCCATGATGTTGGCAACCAGTGCACCGATTGTAATGCCTGGCCATGACGATCTTCCCAATAAAATAATTAATGCAAAGGCAATCCCGGATGGAGGCCAGGCCGGCAATGCATTTGTGTTCTCAAAAGCCAAAAAATAACCGAGCCTTGCGAAGAGATAATAAAGTAAGGCAACACCAACAATTTTGAGGTCAAGGTTATACTTAAGTGGTAATTTACCGATCATAATTAATTAACTCATTATCAGCTAAATATAGCTTTGATTTTTTCGCTTTTCCAACTTTTCCAGAAGGACGTATCGTTTTCAAGGTTAGGCGACTGTTTTTAACAGTTCAATCGACATTTTATATCCGCTTAATCGCATTTCAAGTTGCAGCAATCCCCCTCTTTCTACATTCTGTCCGAATGTAATTCAACCCTTGTTCAGCATGTATTGAAAACCCTATCTTCACGAAGATTTACAGTATCTATGGACCTTACTATACTCTTCTCCCCGATTGACGAATCACTTTACAGTGGCATTACTTCACCCTCATCCTTCTTTAAAAATATTCGCTCCTTTACAGAAAAAATGCCGGACTACAGGGGTGCTCACATCGCCATTTTTGGTGTTAGAGAAGAACGTGGCACCCACATCAACGGTGGCACTGCATCGGCTCCGGATGAGATTCGTAAAAAGTTATACCATCTTAAAAAAGGAGCAGGCTCCAGCCATATTGTTGATTTGGGGAATCTGAATGCGGGTCATGATCTTGAAGAAACGTATGTGCGCATTAGCGAAGTCTGTAGAATGTTGCTGGAGAGTAATGTGCTTCCCATCATACTGGGCGGATCACATGATTTAGACTATGGTCAATATGCCGCGTATGAAACAATGGACAAATTGATAAGTTTTTTAAATGTAGATGCATTTCTTGACCTCGATGAAAAAAAAGAATCCGGTGCCAGCCAGCACCACATTCATAAAATACTTTTGCACGAACCTAATTTTCTTTTTAGTTATACCCATCTGGCCTACCAGAGTTATTTGATTGATCCACTTTCCATTTCTATTCTGGAAAAATTATACTTTGAAGCATTCCGCATTGGCGAGATGCGCACCAACATGCAGGAAATCGAACCCACCATTCGCAATGCCGATATGTTGTCGTTTGATATTACGGCTATTCGCTCATCGGATGCACCCGGAAATAATCGCGCTCAACCTTTTGGATTAACGGGTGAAGAGGCGTGTCAGATCTGTTGGTATGCAGGACAAAATGAAAAACTCAGCTCCATTGGTTTTTATGAATACAATCCTCAGTTAGATGATGTTCAAAAGAAAACGGCTTCGGTAGTGGCCACAATGATCTGGTATTTTATCGAAGGATATTATCATCGGAAGAACGAACAAAATTTCAGGAGCAATGATTTTTTAAAGTATTCTGTATCCATGCCGGTAGAACCTGAAGTGATAACCTTTTATAAAAGCAAGTTCAGTGAAAAATGGTGGATGGAGGTACCTTATCCGAATGGCCGCGAGCGTTATGCAAGAAATAGTATTGTACCTTGCAGTTATAGTGATTACCAAACTTCAATTAAAGGAGAAGTACCGGAACGCTATATCAGCACGATTGCTAAACTGATTTAATTCGGCAATCAATGCTTCAAGACAAGCTTGTGTGAACTGCTTTATAGAACATTATTCAATTGCTCTTTAATTTTCTCCAATTCTTCTTTCATGGTTACAACATGCTTTTGAATATTGGCATCATTTGCTTTTGAACCTATGGTGTTTATTTCCCGACCAATTTCCTGAGCGATAAATCCTAACTTCTTCCCGTTACTCTGCGACTCTTTAAGGATTTGAGTGAAATAATCCAGATGAGATTTGAGACGCACTTTTTCTTCATTGATATCAAGCTTCTCAATGTAGAAAATAATTTCCTGTTCGAGTCGGTTGGTGTCGTATCCTTCTTCACCAAAAAATGAAATAATATTACCTTTTAGTTTTTCACGTATGCGTTCAGCACGCTTTGGATCAAGCAACTCTACATTCTTTAGTTCCGATGCAATTACACCAACACAATCGTGTAACATTTTTTCCAATACTTTCCCTTCTGCCTTACGGAAATCATTGCACTTATTGATTGCTTCATCCAGGCAAAGCCTTACCCGTTTCCATTCTTCATCGTCTCCAGTCTCTTTTACATTGCCCTGAATAACATCAGGAGAGTTAAGCGCTAACTGAAAAAGTTGATCGTAAGGCGCGACTACTCTATCGGCCAGTTTTTTTAATTCAGCATAGTACGCAACAAACAGCTTTTCATCATACGTCTGTTTTACTGTTGAATCGCCATGGCGTAAATGTTCAATAGCAAGAGAAACTTTTCCACGTTCCAGTTTTTCGCTGATGAGATTTCGAACTTCAATTTCTTTGTCAGCAAAAATTTTAGGAAGTCTTAAGCTAAGATCAAGAAATTTCGAGTTAAGACTTTTTATTTCAACATTAATCTGGATTTGGCCGTCATCAACATTGGATTGGCCAAAACCTGTCATGGACTTTATCATGAATGAACTCCCTATTGATATGAATAGCAGGGAAAGTGCAAATTACAAATTCAAAAACAGAAATAAAGCAGTAAGATTGGGATTCTGTTTTTACACTTAAAAATCAAAACCTAAAGTAAGGTAAACACGCGGATCTTGAACTTGATAATTCTCCACAGGCCATGCCATATCAAACTTCAGATAGTAGCCCAGAAGAACAGTGCGCACACCAAATCCGTAGCTATAGAGCCATGGATTAAGGTAATTTTTTATTTCCGCTTTAAAGGGCCCGCTTTCTATCTCTGAAACACTTACGCTATTACCGGAAGAGAATGGAGGTTTACCGCTCCAGCTTGTTCCAATATCATAGAAACCAACAAACATAAGGTTCTTCGCAAAATTTGAAGTGATCGGTCCATTTACAAGCGCACGCACAAACGGAACACGCAGTTCAACATTCCCCATCAACACACTATTTCCGAAAAGAGTAGAAAGGTCAAAACCGCGGAGCGTTGTTGCATACTCTACAAAAAGTATATCCTGATTCTCATTCTCCGAACCCAACGGGTTAGGTTGTCCTTCGCTGGTCCTGCCTCCTACTTGCGTGGTGCTGTAAAACCAGCTATCCATTCCTCCTAGCAAATATTTCTTTGGAGCATTCCCAAAAAATGTTCCGGCATAACCACGTGCTGCGATTACAATTTCCTTGTACAATTTTTGATAATGACGAAGATCAATGGAGGCCTGAGTAAAACTTAAGTCGGCATTCCCTATCCCTTGATGATGCTGGAAAAATATCTTACCACGTGTGCCTTCAATTAAATTCAAACCGGTGGAAATTGAATTATCATAAACCAATTCCGATTGAATGCCCGCGTAATAATTAATGTTTGGAGTAGTGCTTACCGGCTTGGTTGGATAGTCTGTTTCGCCCAAATATACGGAGCGAGCCGCCTCACCAAATGGTTTTAGCGCAAAGCGAATCCGATCCGTAATCGGCAATGATGCGTTAAATTCAATTCTATTCAAAGTGTACTTATATGAATCACTTGCTTTGGTTTGAGGTAATGTTTCCCAACGAATCGCCTTTCTGTCAAACCTGAAACTGAAATCGATAAGGGAAGGCAAGTATTGAAATTCAAGATAAACATCTCCTCCTCTTAAATTTAGAGGCGTATACAACCCACCGCGAATGCGATAGTTTTCAAGCATGTCATTCATCTGGGTTTCAAGCTGAACGCCAAACCCTCGCATGTTATCGATGGTGAAAGAGGTAACAAGATTATCAGCACTAAATTTTGACTCGTACGGGAACGGTCCTTTTACGCGGCTCTTATCGCGTGCCTTGGTGTAGCGACTTAAAAATGTTTCGGTTGGCTTGGCTGGTTTGGCAGCTTCATCTTCAAATACATAATTATCAGTATTGATACTTTGATCTTTCTTTGGCGGAGCCTGAACGACTACTGTATCTTTTTTAAGAGAATCCGGACTTACCACCAGTGAATCTGGATTTGCTTCTGAAGTTTGCTCATCCTTTGCTTCCTTCAGGCGATTGTTCAGCAACTCTTTTACGCTCAAATTCTTCGGCTCTTCTTTCTTGCGCTTCTCGCGAATAACACGAGCCTGCTGTAATTGCTTCCGTGTAGTCGCAGGAGTAAACACTTGTTTATTGGTTGTGAAATCATGACTTACAAAAATATTTTCCTTCAATTTAGTAGAGGTTACCCAAGCCATCATGTTGTTGGCATAGTTTAAATCATACACTTTAATATTGGAGGAGAAATTCGTTACCTGAGAATAAATACCGGTTGCACGGTTGAACTTAAAGAGATTGATAATACCACGTTGATCAGTGAGATACAAAAAGTTATAATCATCAATGGCAATTGGCATGATATCTTTACTCACAGTGTTCGTTACACGAGTAAGCCGAAGATTGGTGCTATCGAGATCGTAAATAAATAAATTGTAATTGTTTGATAACTGCTGAAACTGGGGTTTCGTAACACTGCGCAACGTATCGTTTGTACGATTTGAGCTAAACACTACCCGATTTGAATTTGGAATAAAACTAGGATCGAGATCATCAAACAGATCGTTTGTCAATCGCTTCACCCGGTCACGTCTTGTACTCAGTAAAAACAGATCGCTCTTCCCTTCAAAGTCTGCGCTCATAATTACCAATCTTCCATTGCCCGAAAAATCAAAGCTTCGGATGTTGCTAAACTTTTCCAGCTCACGAGGCAATTTTGTTCGAGTACTTAAATCATAAAGCCAGAAAACATATTGGCCATACTTCACCGCTATTACACCTAATGTATTCGCATCAGACCAGGCAATGATGGGTTGCCTATAATCAACACGTTGGCCTATAACTTTACTTCCACCCGAAATGATTGTTCTTTCTCTACCATTTTCTAATGAACGAACTTTTACAACGTATCGCCCACGGTCGTTTTCTGCGTAGGCAATGTTCCGACCATCCGGACTGATTTTTATTGTTGTAAACTCTGTTGTTCGATTGTCTTGTCTTGTGAAGTGAAGTGAGTCATCAGGTACTACATAGGATTTTGCCACAACGCCCTCCATTTCAGAATAGAATCGTTGCCACTCAATCAACAATTGCCTGAAACTAATTCCAAGCGTGATCATAATACTCTTCTCTTCGTTGCGGGTAACACGGGTATAGTTCAGAATGTTGGCCATACTACTTTTGCCATACTTCTCTGTGATGAAGTTCCAAATGGATTGGCCAACAAAGGCAGCTTGCTTTCCGGTAAGTTTGGTGGCGTGATTTGCTTTTTTTGTATGCATGAGCTGGCGGATGTAATCATCCATCTCGATACTCCAACCTTTCGCTACATACAAAGAGGCACCCTGAGAAAACCAATCCGGTAAATTTTGTAAGATCGCGCTTTGAAAAATATCCTTCAGGTTTCCACCATACATCATTTCATTGATCATCAACTCTGACATCTTAAAGAGCAACTCTTCCTTAAACTCCTGAGCCGTTCCCAAATGCGCAACTTCAACGTAGGGCTTTATAAAATTGGTTTCGCCACTCGTCTTATAGATGTTACGATTCAATCCAATATTGCTCTGGCGTAAATCGGCCAGTGAATTGTAGAGGAATATTTTGGTTTTAAAATAAGGAGGATAATCAATCTGATCTGTAATGCGGTCGAATTCAGCTTCCAAAAATTCAAGCGCTTCTTGCGCCACACCTTTGCGGGAATCATAATAATAAACATCAAAATTCTCACCACTTAAATACTGCCAATCAAACTGACGGAATTGAATACGGTTCTTACCAAATTCTTCGGTGGAATTTTGCGCCTGTGCTCCTGAAAAGGTGATGAATGTGACCGCCCATACCAACCCCAATGCAACGAAACTTCTTCTTGTAAAACTCATAGCCATAATGACGAACCCGAATATAATGATTTATAACGCTCAATATCCACCTCTTTGTTTACCGGCACCTGATTTTCTGTTAAGTGGATTAAAACCTTCGAAAAATAAGGTGCCAGACTCACTCCTTTTGTTCCTAAACCATTAAATAGAAAGAATGATTTCATTTCAGGGTGTTCACCCAATATTGGCCTGCGATCTGGGGTAGTGGGGCGAAAGCCCAATTGTTGATTAATAATGGTATAGGGGAATGTAGTAATTGCATCAACTTTTTCGACTAATTCCCTCCTTGATGATTCGGTAATATTCGGATCATTATCATTAAAATTATAGGTAGCACCAACCCGCCACTGATTTTCTGCCAATGGTAAAATATAAACTCCGCGATTGATAATTGTTGAAGATGAAGTATCAGCCTGAAGCGTTAAGGTCTCTCCCTTCAATGGCTTTATCGGAAGCCATTTAAAAATCGGATTAAAATCCGTGCCTTGGCAAAAAACAATTCGAGCAGCTTCAAATTTCTTGTAAACAATACTTCCCTTATCAACGGATAATTCCTGAAAATTAAATTCTTCCTGTAAGAGATAATTGCTTTTTTGAACGAGGTGACGAACAGCAGTCATGTATTTTACGGTATCTACGTAGCCGCATTGCTTTAAAAGCAATCCCCCAAAAACATCCTTAACATCAGCAAAAGATGGCTTTGTTAAAACACGATCGATATAAGATGCATACGCTGCATCACCGCTTTTGGCCATCCATTCATTTTGTTCTTCAATAGATATGAAAGGACGATAAAGAGGCATGGAGTGAAAAAAAGATTCTTTTGTAAGCGCTTCTGCCTCTCTATAAAAATCATGGAGATAGGGAAACAATGTATCCGCCATCCAGGTCTTTACCATTTTCTTTCCAGTAATCGGATTAAACAGACCTGCAGCCACTGATGATGTTCTGTTTTTTTCTGGCTGATCAATAATAATTATCTTCTTTCCAATCTTCAGAAGTTGAATTGCCAAAGCGGAACCCGCCAAGCCCTGGCCAACAATAATGTAATCAACTTTTATTGAGTCCTTCATAAATAAGGGATGCAACCTAATGAACCTTCATCAAATTATAATGGAAATCTTTACGCTAATCACTTAGCAGACGATGTAATATGTATTGAAATATTAAAGCCTGCCCCTGATAAAATTCAGCTATTTTTGCACCAAATCGATACCATGCTAAGTGTTCAGTCTTTTGTTTTCAACCCTTTTCAGGAAAATACCTATGTTCTGTTTGATGAAACAGGGGATTGCGTCATCATTGATCCGGGCTGCTTTGTAGATAATGAGCGAAAAGAATTAACTGATTTTATCGAAGCTCAAAACCTGAATGTGAAAATGCTGTTGAACACGCATTGTCATATCGATCATGTATTGGGGAATTATTTTGTAAAAGAAAAATACAAAACCAAACTCTACATCCACCCGAAAGATGAACCCGTGCTAAAGGCTGTGAAAGTCTATGCACCTAATTATGGTTTTGCTACTTATACGGAAGCTGAAGCAGATGCCTATCTTGAAGAAGGTGATACTGTATCCTTTGGCAACCAGCAGTTTACTGTGCTTTTTGTACCGGGTCATTCACCCGGACACATTGCTTTTTACAATGAAAAGCAAAAAACAGTAATGGCTGGCGATGTTTTATTCATGAATAGTGTCGGTCGAACGGATTTGCCTGGAGGTGATCATGCAACGCTCATTAATAGTATCCACCAAAAACTTTTTACGTTGCCGGATGATGTTACGGTGTATTCTGGCCATGGCCCTGAAACAACCATTGGTTTTGAGAAACGAACCAATCCCTTTTGCGCATTAACAGAAGCTGATATTTAATCTCAATTCTCAAATTGATATAACGAGTCTATGCTGAAGCACATTCCTAACTTTTTAACCTGTTGCAATTTAGTATGCGGTTGCCTCGGTATCCTTTTTCTTTTTGAGGGCACTGAAATACCCATTGCATACTTTGTATTGATCGCGTGTGTGTTTGATTTTTTTGATGGTTTTGCAGCACGTCTATTCAAGGCAAATTCACCTATCGGAAAAGAACTTGATTCGCTTGCGGATATGGTGAGTTTCGGAGCGCTTCCAGCTCTTTTCATGTATAAGACACTGACGATAGACCCTCACTTTGCTTATTTACCTTATCTCGGTTTATTAATTGCTGTTTGCTCCGCTTTGCGTCTTGCCAAATTCAACATTGACGAAACTCAATCCGATTCCTTTAAAGGTTTACCTACCCCAGCCAACGCTATTTTTATAACCACTATCCCATTCTTAACTCAGCCAATTTTTGATTTTGTTCACACATCAGTGGCTTTATCCATTATCACGCTCGTTTTTTCACTATTAATGGGTTCCCGGTTTGATTTGTTTGCCTTAAAGTTCAAAAACTTTAGCTGGGCTGATAACAAAATCCGGTTTACCTTCCTTATACTTTCAGTATTGTTAGTAGCCTTTCTGCATTGGGCTGCGCTTCCGCTACTTATACTTTTATATATCGCGATGTCGTTAGGCTTGCAGTCTGTTTTAAAATAAGGATTAATTTTCGGCCTAAATCAACAAGATTGAATTCGGTTAACTCCATTCGAACGTTTCTCATATTGCTTTGTGCAGTGGCTGGTTTTTCTGCCTCTGCGCAATCATCAATTTTAAGTCAGGGGAACTGGTACAAAGTATCCATAGAGAAGAATGGTGTTTACAGAATTACCTATGATTTATTTAAAAAAATGGGCTTCGACCCAGATAAAACCGATCCCCGAAAAATAAAAGTAGCAGGTAATCGGGGCGGCATGCTTCCGCAACCAAATAGTTTTTCGAGACCTTCTGATCTCACTGAGAATGCAATTTTTATAAGTGGAGAAAATGATGGTGTCTTCAACAAAGAAGACTTCATACTTTTTTATGCTGAGGGTGGAGATGGAATTCGCTTCAACATAAGCAAAAAAATTACAGCCTACGAACACAACCTTTACAGCGAAAAGAATTTTTATTTCATAACGGTTGCAAGTAATAATGGAAAACGAATTACTACTTCAGAGAACCTCGGAACTGGTTTCCCAGTACTCAATACCTTTAATGATTTTGTTTTTCATGAACTGGATGATTACAGTGAACTAAAATCAGGAAGAGAATGGTATGGCGAGCGGTTTGATTTTACAACCGAGCAGATTTTTAGAATGGATATCAGTGGCATAACCAACAACACGCCCATCACGTGGGTATCCGATGTTATGGCACAATCCTTTAGTGGATCATCATTCAAATTAATTTTCAATAATACAGAAGTAGGTTCGCAAAGTGTTTCCTCAATTCCGAATACAACCTATGGGTTGAAGGGAAGACATAAAAGAGATTCGATTTCGTTTAATTCAACAACTGTTTCAGCCTCGACAACAACTACGCAAGAAATAAAATATCAATACATCAAAGCGATTTCAGGGAAGTCCATCGGCTTTCTTGATTTTTTTATGATTGGCTTTACCCGAAATCTATCACTCTATGGAGACCAGACTTTATTTCGATCAGCAACCAGTTTAAGTCAACCGACATCACAATTTGAAATAATCAACGCTACCAATGCATGCATTGTTTGGGATATCACTGATCCTTCTAATGCCTCCATACAAAACTCTAATCTTCAAAGCAGCACGATTACATTTTCAACAGCGACCAACTTGCTAAAAGAGTTTATCATCTTCAATAACAATGTTCCTGAACCAACACTGGTAGGAAAAGTTTCGAATCAGGACTTACACGGAACCTCCACACCAAATCTGATTATTGTTACCTATGCCGATTTTAAAACAGAAGCGCTCCGGCTTGCTCAACATCGTGAGGCGAATAATAATGTAACAACCTTGGTGGTAACACCAGATGAAATCTTCAATGAGTTTTCATCTGGCAGACAAGATCCAACGGCTATTCGTGATTTTGCAAAATATCTTTACGATAAAAATCCATCAGCATTAAAATCTCTTTTACTTTTTGGAAGAGGCTCTTACGATTACAAAGAGCGTGTTGCCTACAACACGAATTTTATTCCAACCTATGAGTCGCGAAATTCTCTATCGCCTCTCGAAACGTATTCTTCTGACGACTATTTTAGTTTTCTGGAGAACACAGAAGGTAATTGGGGAGAAAGCCCTGCACAAAATCACACGATGGATATTGGAGTTGGGCGCTTACCTATAAAAAGTGAGCAAGAAGCTCGTGATATTGTTGATAAAATAATTTCATATGATACCAACAAAAAAGCCCTGAGTTCATGGCGAAAAGAAATTGCTTTTGTGGCTGATGATGGCAGCATCTCCGATGGCTTCTCGAGCACGCATCAAATTCAAGCCAACAGTTTGGCCAATCAAATTGAATTAACAAACCCGGCTTTTAATACGAAACGAACTTTCTTAGGCACGTATAGTAAGACCGTAAAACCCAATGGAGAAACCATTCCGAAAGCGAATGATGATATCAGAAGTCGTTTTAATAAAGGATCAATCATCATCAACTATACAGGTCATGGAAATGAAAACTTGTGGGCTGATGAACGAGTATTTACAGAAACGGATATTGATGAATTAGACAACACGCTATACCCTTTTATGGTAACGGCTACCTGCGAGTTTGGCCGTCAGGACGATCCTGCTCAAATTTCAAGTGCTGAACTTAGTTTGCTTCATCCAAAAGGCGGAGCCATTGGGTTGGTTTCTACTGCGAGACCTGTTAACTCAAGCACAAACTTTGAATTGAATCAGGCTTTTTACGAGGCTCTGTTTCAAAAGGAATCAAATCACTACCTCACTACAGGAGAAATTTTTCGCAGAACAAAAAACAACAGCACAAGCGGAGTTTCCAATCGTAATTTTTCTTTGTTTGCAGATCCATCCTTAACACTAGCATTGCCAACAAACAATATTGTTATCACAGAATTAAAAACAACTTCTGGATCGGATACCTTAAAAGCTTTATCACGAGTAATTGTTAAAGGTGAGGTTCAGGATGAAGGAGGTGTTATACTTTCAAATTTCAATGGAACACTTCAATCCACCCTCTTTGATAAGCAAACTCAATTTGTAACGATTGGTAAAAATAATCCTGCCTTCACTTTCAAAGAATGGTACAATTCACTTTTCCGTGGTCAGGCGGATGTACAAAATGGAGCATTTGAATTTGAATTTATCCTTCCGAAAAATATGGAGTATGAAGTTGGTTCTGGCAAACTAAGTTTATATGCCGTTGATCCCACTCAACGAATTGATGCAGCCGGAGCAGCCATTGATTTTTCAGTCGGAGGAAGTGAGCCTTTACCTACTCCTGACAATATCGCACCAACGTTGCAAGCTTTTATTGGCGACACTACTTTTGTAAATGGAGGTATAACGAATCCAAATACAAGACTACTTGTGTCCTTAGAAGATGCAGGTGGTATAAACATTTCAAGTTATGGAATCGGCAATAATCTCATGGCCATTCTGGACAATGGAGAGATTTTTAATCTGAACGATTACTATACGGCAGAGAGCAATGACTTTACTGCTGGATGGATCGATTTTCCAGTCAACAATCTCTCGCCCGGAAACCATACCATAACCGTTAAAGCCTGGGATACTTCGAACAATGGAGCCGAAACAAGTATCCATTTCCGAGTTACGGATGGCGAGGAAATTGTAGTGGACCAGTTTGGAAATTACCCCAATCCTTTCGATGAGAAAACCACCTTTTTCTTTACCCATAACCGGTCTGGAGATGACTTGGGAATTGAGCTTTCATTGTATTCTGCTTACGGCCAAGAATTAAAAACCTATTCATTTAGCGAAATTTCAAGTTCTTATCAAGTTGATTTTCCGGAGTTTGATACGATAGTTGAATTTGGGGAAAAACTTCCGCCAGGCTTATACTTAGCACGGCTTGCTGTTCGTTCGTTATCCAATGGCTCTAAATATGAGCGCGTTGCAAAACTTATTGTTGTTAATTAACTACCTTTACACCCTGAAAAATACCTTGATGAAGTTCAAAATTGCTATTCTCGTTGCTGTATTTGGTTTTGCACAAAATGCCTTTTCCAGAACCTTTGTGCTGCATTCACTTGATACTAATTTTTTAGGTGGACAAGACGGACAAAATGCCATTACAACAGCCGTCCCTTTTCTGTTGATATCACCAGACGCCAGACATGCCGCTCTTGGAGATGCTGGTGTAGCAACCACACCAGATGCTAATGCAGCCTACTGGAATGCTGCCAAACTAGTATACACTGAGAAGGAATACGGAGGTTCACTATCGTATACACCCTGGCTAGGTAAGATTGTAAATGATATGTCAATCACACACCTCTCCGTATTCTACAAAATTAACCGGGAGCAAGCCGTAGCTTTTTCTTTGAAATATTTTGACTTGGGAGTCATTTCGTTCCGAACAATAACCAACCAACCCGCAGGTGATTTTAAGCCTTACGAAATGGCTTTAGATGCTACCTATTCCAGAAAACTTACGGAAAATTTTAGCCTCGGTATTACCGGCCGGTTTATTAACTCAAATCTCACCGCAGGATACATTGGATCAGATGCAAAAGCTGCCAATAGCGTAGCGGCCGATATCGGAGCGTATTATACCAAGGATTTAAAGAAGGGAGCAAAAAATTCGAACATTTCACTGGGAGCTTCTATAACGAATATTGGCGCCAAGATAACGTACACGGATGCTAACAATAAAAACTTCTTACCAACCAATTTGCGATTCGGTTCGGCTTACAAAACTGAACTTGATGCCTTTAACTCTCTGACATTTATTCTTGATTTCAGCAAGTTAATGGTGCCTACTCCAACAGCAGATGGAAACAATCAGGATAAACCATTACTGAATGGTATGTTTGGTTCATTCGCAGATGCACCCGGTGGAGCAAAAGAAGAGTTTCAGGAAATCATTACTTCGCTTGGAATAGAATATTGGTATAATCAGGTTTTTGCAGGGCGTCTTGGCTATTTTAATGAAGCTAAAAACAAGGGCAATCGTAAATACTTTACAGCTGGTGTAGGGTTTCGTAAAAATGCATTCGGAATTGATGTAGCGTATTTAGTTCCAACCAATAAAAGAGAAAGTCCTTTAGCAGAGACTATTCGTTTTACAATTTTCCTTCAGTTTGATAAAATCAGAGCAGAAGAAGAAGAATCTGTTACCGATTAATTCTGATGCTGGATCGTACACTTGCACCGCCTTTCAACAAGAGCACTGCTTTCAATTTGTTATTACCCGAAAGGCAAACACTACTAAATGGAGTAGAAACGTATTTCGTTTCCGGTGGCAATCAGGAAGTGATTCGTGTTGAACTTGTTTTCCCCGCAGGCAGATGGTTTGAACGTAAATGGGGAGCAGCTTACTTTGCTGCTAATCTTCTCTCCAAAGGCACATCAACGAAAACGAGTTTTGAAATTGCTCAAGCCTTTGATTACTATGGTGCTCATCTTGAAATAAGTCCAGGATTAGATGCTGTATCAATATCCTTATTCTCGTTAAACAAAAATCTGCAACCTGCATTAACCTTATTGTTTGAATTAATCACTGACTCTGCTTTTCCGGAAAAAGAAATCGAGCAAATAAAATCAATCTACCTTCAAAATTTAAAAGTGAACAATGAGAAGACAAGCTTTCAGGCCTCTAAACTCATTCGCAAAAATCTATTTGGAGAAGTGTATCCTTACGGAAAAGAACTGGAGGAAAGTGATGTAACAACCATCTCGCGCGATCAGCTCATTGATCATTTCAACACATTCTTTAAAGATGTGACTCTTTTTGTTTCTGGAAAAATAACAGTACAGAATAAAAAAGACATCGTTCAAGCATTTTCTGCTCTACCATACTCCAAGGCTCAGAACAAATCTGTTTTATTAGCAGACCATAGTAAGACATCCCAGCGAGTTGAAAAAGAGGGCAGCATCCAATCTTCTATCCGAATGGGTAAACGCATTGTCGATCGGAAACATCCTGACTATGCTGACATCTTACTACTCAATCATATTTTGGGTGGATACTTTGGATCGCGCCTGATGAAAAATATTCGGGAAGAAAAAGGATTGACCTACGGAATCTATTCATCGCTTAATATTTTAAAGCACAATGGCTTTCTTGTAATTGGTGCTGATGTAAATAAAGAAAATCTCGATCTCACGTTTGACGAAATTCGCAAGGAGCTAAAACGTCTGCGTACAGAAAAAATAAATCAGGAAGAATTGGATACGGCACGAAATCATTTTATCGGAAGCCTGCAATCTGAAATTACCACACCCTTTGCGCATGCCGATAAAATAAAGAACATCGTTACATTCGATCTGTCGGATCAATACTATCAAAATCTGATTAACAAAATTGACTCGTTATCATCCACTGAACTTCTTCGCGTTGCAAATGATTATTTTTCAGAAGATAGTTTTACTGAGGTAGCTGTTGGATAATGGTTAATCACAAAACTGTACTGGTATTAACCATTAACAGATAACTTTTTCAGTGCCTCAACCCACACACCTTACAAAATTTCATTTTTCCCGGAGGGCGTTTTTTCGGTGGACGCTTGTGACCAAAATACATTGGATCTGAGTATTGAGGTTTCTCCATAATTCGCTCGTTTTTTCTGCGCGTCTTTTGAAGTTCTGCAACGCGTTTATAATAATCTTCTTCTGAGCCATAGGTCGGCTCAGCCAGTTTTCCTTTTTTTGATTTCTTTGGTCCGTACTGTTTTTGAGTAGTAGTAGATGATGGGTTTAAAGAAGATGCCTGGCCAGTCGATTGCGTAGTTGGAGTGGATGCACTTTTCTTTTTGCGCTTCAGCAACTGAGCTTGTGCACTCATTATGACTAAAGACAATAAGATAATTAAGGATACCCTCATATTGATTGTAAATATAGGATTAACTGTTTATCGCTCTAAAAATTTTACAACTAACGATTAATAACATCAAAAGACGTTTAATGAATCCACAACGGAGTTGAAACAAAACTGCCCTGGATTTTTCCAGGGCAGTTTATGAAAGTTCAATATCAAATTAATTAGCTTGATTTTGGTTGAAGCATAGTTTGCTGTCTTCGGTAAATCCATGGTGCTGTTGGACTTTCTTGCTTCCAAAGGCCCTTACTTTTCTCACGCGCTTTTTCTTTATGTTCCTCCAACTCTGGCAGTGGGTTTTTTTCTGCGGTCCAGGCTAAACCTTCTTTCAACAATGCAACACGTGGATCGATGCTGTTGCCTAAGGTTACTATGGCCAGATAATTTCCCCACCGATCTTTGCCCTGAAGTACTACAGTCACATTTTTTTCGAGAATCATTTTCTCCATAAACTTCTTGGCCTTTTCGCCATACTCCTGACCAAGTTCCGGACAATCAATACCTACAAGTGAAACTTTTATTGTTTCGTTGTCATCGCCAATCACTTCAAGCGTATTGCCGTCAATCACGGTAATAACCTTTCCGGAAATTCCATCATTCGCCCAAACAGAACAGAACAGAAATAGACCAGCTAGTGAACTTAATACCTTGGTTTTCATGGTTGATAACATCTTGATTTTCTACACATCAAAACTGCACAAAGAATGGCGAGTGTATCGTGTAGCATGATCACCCTCCTTTCCCATGTAAGTTTTTAGTAAAACTTACATTTCATGCTGATGTTTACGATTGTTGCAAAAATTCAACCAAAATAAAAATGATGGGATTGCATTTAAATAACGAAGCAGTGATTAAATAATCACTGCTTCGTGCTCCATTCTGGGATGTGATGGAAAGTGAAATAAGACTATTTACAATACTGATCGATCTGGAAACGTGCCTTTGCATCGCCATACTCAACAGCCTTGCGCCAATCGAAGCAGGCTTTTTCTTTATCTTTTAATTGATAGTGGAAATTTCCGCGTTGCTTGTAGTATGCCGCATTCTTCGGATCAATTCGAATGGCTTCATCCATATCACTTACGCCAGCGCCATAGTCATCTAATTGCGATTTGCAGGTTGCGCGATTGTAATATGCCAAGCCATCATCTTTGTTCAGTTGAAGTACACGGTTGTAATCCAGTATTGCTCCTTCGTAATCTTCAATGGCTTCTTTGATGAGTGCACGATTAAAATGTGCATCAACATTTTTTGGATCGATGTCCAACGCTTTGTTCAATTCAAGCACGGCTGACTTTGTGTCTTCTAAACCAAGGTAAGCACGACCTCTATTGACATAAAGCGTTACCGTGTTTTCTCCAGCTGATTTTGAATTGTCAAAATCACTTAGGGCCCCCTGAAATTCTCCTTCTTCCAACTGCATCATACCGCGCTTAAAATACACGTCTTTATCTTTTACACCAGCTGCAATTACCTTATCATAATATTCACGAGCAGCAACAAATTTCTGCATGCTGTAATACGTATCACCTAACAACCGGAACAATTCGGGACTCGGCTTTTCTGTAAGCTTTTCCACATCGCGAAAATCTTTACTAGCCTCTTCAAATTTCTTTATAGTGTAATATGCTTGCCCCCGATTCTCAAATGCTTTTACGTAATCTGGTTTTTTTGAAAGTGCATCTGTATAATCTGCAATAGCAGAAGGATAATTTTCCATTTTGAAATAGGCCTTACCTCTGTTGTTATATAGGGTAGCATCACGAACTCCCAGATTAATGGCTTGAGTATAATCCTGAACGGCACCTGCTAAATTATTTAGACTAAACTTTGAATCACCGCGATGAAAAAATGCCAGCCCAAACTTGGCGTCCTTTTCAATGGCTTGATTATAATCATTGATGGCCTCTTCATAGTTCTTATTGTCATACTTGCAATACCCACGCATATCGAAAGCTGCTGCTTCTGTTGTTCCGGAGGTGATGGCTTTATCAAGATCAGTCAAAGCACCTTTGTAATCCTTTAAAAGATATTTTGCTGAACCTCGTTTATAGAACAACTCCGTATTTGTCAAGCCACCGTCAATAGCTTTGTTGAAATCCGCTAATGATTTTTCATACTCTTTTGTTTCAAACAATGAATGAGCACGTGCTGCGTAGACATTCATATCCTTACTTCCCGACTCAATAGCTTTCGTTAAATCAGGTATTGCGCCTGCATAATCTTTGATCGAATACTTTGAAATACCGAGTGCAGCAAATTCATCAACCCCCGCTTCATTGCGCACTACAACAATCGCTAAGTCTGCAATCACACCGGGGTAATCCTTTAATTGATACTTAGCTAAAGCGCGGTTCTTTATCGCTTGAGTATAATCTTTTTTCAAACCGAGGGCGCGATCAAAATCAGCAATGGATTCTTTTGCCATACCGGCATTGAGTTTTGCCTTACCTCGATTGTTATAAATCACCTCATCATTCGCACCTAATGCTACAGCCTTGTCGTATGATTCAACTGCTCCAGGAAAATTATTTTCCTTGAAACGAGCATTCCCTAATTGATAATAGACATCCTTGTTCTTCGTGCCCATTGATGCTGCTTTTTCAAGATGAGGAATAGCTTCTTTTTCTTTTTTCGAAAGTACATAGGCCATGCCTATTGATTCGTACACCCCCAAATCTGCCTTTCCTTTTTGAACGGATTTATCGAGATCAACAATAGCCGAAGTGTAATTCTGCATTTGGAAAAACGATTTGCCGCGTTTAGCATAAATATCTTCTTCCTTCTCTCCGCCCATTTCTGCATTCGTCAATGCCTCGATTGCTCCTTTGAAATTATTAGCATCGAAACGCAAATATCCAGTGTACAAAGAAACTTTGCTGTCTTTTAATCCCGACTGCAATGCCTTTTCTAAATAAGGTAATGCTTGTTCTTTCTTACCTAGATTATAATTGGCAACACCCAGCATCTTTAAAAGATCAGGGGTTTCACCTTCTGTTGGTTTTGCTTTTTCTAAATCCTCCACTGAACCTGCGTAGTCTTTCAATGTAAACTTTGCAGTACCGCGATTGACAAAGGCCTTTCCATAGGAGGGATTAAGTTGAATGGCTTTATCAAAGTCAGCAACAGAACCTGCAACATCCGTTGAATTCATTTTTGCTTTACCGCGATTGTTAAACACAACGGCATCGTTCATTCCAAGCTTAATGGCATTGTCATAATTCTTAATCGCGCCAGCAAAATCATTCTTGATGAACTTGATATCGCCTATGTTTTTAAATGCCTCCGCATCATTCGCACCAAGTGATGTGGCCATTTCCAAATCCTTCAATGAATTGTCATAATCCTTCTGAGCGAACTCGGCATTGCCTTTATAGAGAAATACTTCTTTCGTATTCACACCAGCATTTATGGCACGACTTAATGATTCAATTGACGCGCTGTATTCTTTGTTCTTATACTGGCACGTTCCAAGCTGAGTGAACACATCTTTATCCGTAAGTCCAAGAGAAACAGCAGCGGCTAAACTTTTCACCGCTTCGGTACAATTGCCTTGTTGCGCAAGACTTAACCCCAACATCTTGAATATGTCCTTATCCTTCACACCTTTCTGAACAACTTTGTCTAAAGTTTCAGATGCTCCTTTGTAATCATTGAGTGTATATTTTGCTGTACCTACCTTTTGGTAAATCTCAACATCGGATCTTCCGCTCGCTAATATTTTTTCATAATCCGTAACACTGCCTTTCCAATCTTGTGATTTGTATTTTGCTTCTGCACGATTCTCTAAGGCCTTATCATAATCACTCTTTAACTCCAATGCTTTATCAAAATCTGGAATAGAACCTTTAAAATCCTGTGTGTTAAATTTTGCTTTGCCGCGATTGTTAAAGACGATAGGATCGTTCAAACCAAGTTTGATGGCGTTGTCATAATTCTTTATAGCTCCGGCAAAATCATTCTTGATGAATTTAATATCACCCATGTTCTTAAACGCTTCGGCATCATTCACACCAAGCGACACAGCTTTCTCTAAATCCTTCAACGCGTTGTCATAATCCTTCTGAATAAATTCAGCATTCCCCTTATGAAGAAATACTTCCTTGGTATTTACACCTGCATTGATTGCTCTGCTGAATGATTCAATAGAGGGTGCATATTCTTTATTGTTATATTGACATGTACCTAATTGCGTGAATACATCTTTATCAGTAAGTCCTAATGAAACAGCAGCGGTTAAACTTTTTACAGCTTCAGCACAATTACCTTGTTGAGCGAAACTCAATCCCAGCATTTTAAAAACTTCTTTATCCTTCACACCTTTCTTTACCACATTATCGAGACTTTCAGAAGCGCCTTTATAATCATTCAAGTTGTACTTAGCTGTTCCTACTTTTTGATAGATCTCAACATCTGATCGTCCACCCGCTACTATTTTTTCAAAATCAGCGACACTGCCTTTCCAGTCTTGTGTTTTGTATCTGGCCTCCGCGCGATTCTCTAATGCTTTGTCGTAATTACTTTTCATCTCAAGCGCTTTATCAAAGTCGGGGATCGAGCCTTTGAAGTCCTGAAGATTGTATTTTGCTTTTCCGCGATTGTTGTACAGCACAGCATCTGCTTTTCCCGATGCAATGGCTTTATCGTAATACGTAATGGCCTCTTTATAATTCTCCATTCTGAATTTCGCGTTGCCCAGGTTGGCAAACGTTTCGAAACTATTGGCGCCCATACCTACTGCCTTCTCTAAATCAGTAGCAGCACTTTGATAATCATCCAGATTATATTTTGCGTTACCGCGATATTCAAAAAGTTCAGCGGTGTTGATGCGCGCTTTTACAGCTTCATCAAAATCTGATTTTGCTTTTTCATATTCCTTTTGCTGATAGTAGGCAACGCCACGTTTCACAAAAACTTCTTTATTCGTAAAACCAGAATTGATGAGCTGACTAAACTGCACCGATGCATCACCATACTCTCCAGCCTTAAATTTTTTCAGACCCAACTCCCACTGCACCTGCAAGAGTGAATCGGTTTTCTGAGCCGAAGCTTGGGAAACAATAAAAAGGATACCAACAGCCAAAAGCATTATTCTCATAGTGACAAGAAATTGATGTGTTGTAAAGTTATTAAATCCGATTGGGATTTAATGCGCTAAGAATTGAAGCTTGAAGGGATCGAGAGGTAAGATTCGGGAAAGAAAAAGAGAATTATACCTTCACCACATTACCCACCACCTGCATGGTTTCTAAGGAAGGTGATGCTTTGCCTCCACGAGGCTCGATGGTCACCGCAAAGGCTGCAGCACCATTGCCGATCTCTTTCATTTTAAGTAAACCGGCAAGATTGGTATCGAACACTCCGGCATCTACTGGCTTGCCATCGATAATAGCCCAAAGCTGATATTGATTTTCTTGCGCCAAAGCGCGCATATTTTGTACACTTAGGTAGACTTCCTTAGTTGATTCATTCCAATAAACATAGGCCATCGACTCAGGTGCTCCTTCAGTACCTTTCATCACGACACGTTTGAAATCCGGATTGTCAACAATCTTCAAATCCGTTTCAATTTTATCGAGTCGTTGATTGACGGTATTATAATCTTGTGCCACACGCTGATTCTGCGCAATGAGTTCAGTTAACTGACCTTGAGAATTCATCCACTTGCTACGGTAATCATACGCGAAGTATGATGCTATAATTGCTATCGTAACAGATGCTGCTACTGCGAATCTCCAGAAATTAGATTGATCGGCCTGAAGAGAAACTACTTTTGCTTCCGGTTTCTGTGCATCAATTTTTTGAAATAGATTTTCCTTAACGGCCTTTCTTGGGGCAATTGCCATTTGCATTAACAATGCCTCCTGAGCTTCCTCAACGCGCTGAAGCTCTTTGCGAAGTTCAGGATATTGCGCGAGGTTCTTTTCAACCAAAGCACGCTCCTGCTCCGTAAGCTCACCGATTGCATACGCTTCGAGTATTCCGGACGATATGTATTCTACTATATTCACGTTGTTACGCCAAGTGTTATTCGTAATTGTTGCATAGCCAGCCTTAAGCGCGTTTTTACCGTGCCTAACGGGATGTCAAATTCTTCTGCAAGCTCGGATTGTGAATAGCCCTTAAAATATAAATGCTCCACCACAAACTGCTGATCGGTCGAAAGTACCTTCAGAATTTCACTTACCCCAATGCCATCTATGCGTTGTTCAATGTATTCTTCGTTGTCAATTCTACTTACGACCTTTTCTATCGGGGTGGTTTTCTGATCCTTACTTATTTCTTTCGATCGTGTTTTATCGATAGCCTGATTCCGCGCTACATTCAACAACCAGGTAAACAGCTTTCCTTTTGAAGCATCGTAGTTTTCGAAGCGATCCCAGATTTTCAGGAACACATCCTGCAAAACCTCTTCTGCAATTTCTTCTTTTTTAAGGATGCGGAAGATAACACCATATAAAGCACCCGAATAATTATCGTACAAATATTCCAATGCTGATTTGTCTTTCGCTTTGAGTCGCGCGACTAAATCACTTTCGGAGATATGGAGTTTCGATGTGCTGATAGAAATCTATTTGGTGAAAGTAAATTAAATAGATCGGAATTGGCAAGACTTATTATTTGCGAACAATTAAAAGTAAGTCGAGCGCTTTACTCCCGTCTTCTACAATAACATAATCTTCATGATGAATGTTTGTAACCAGTCCAGTATTTCCAGTCTGAAGTTTATTTCTGTTATATCGATTCAATATTTCGTACGGAATACGAAGAATAGAAGCCGGCAATTTGTATTGGAGATTAAAAATGTCAAATCGGGTAATCCGGTTTACGGATTTTTTATTCTGTTCGTAGTATTCCATTACCTTTTCATTACCGGTAATCCCTTTCATTTCTACATGCTTAAAAATTTTGGCAGCCAGTGCGCTGAGTTCATCAGCTAGGTATTCGCGAACGTGCCATGGATTTCGCGAAAGTGACATCTTTCTATTCGGAGTCGTAATCAAAGCAACACCTCCAGGTTTCAATACCCGGTGGATTTCTTTCAAATACAAAAAATCATTTTCAATATGTTCGATCACCTGGAAGCTCACAATGCTATCATAGGTATTGTCTTCTAATCCACCCAATGGCGGGATGTTCATGCTGATGAATTTCCCGGAAGGATGTTTTTGCTGAAGATCGGCAATTACCGTTTCGATTTTATCCACAGCCGTAAAGGAAGAAGCAAGCTCCATTAATGTACTAACACCCCGGCCTTCGCCACAGCCTACCTCTAATGTATTACCCTTAACATAATCGCGGGCTACAACATAGGCCTTAAAAAGACGTTGATGAATGGGGTTATCAGAGGTAATCTCCTCGCTGGTTATTTCGGTCGTGTATATTTTTGCCATAAGAGTGGCAAAAGTAAGAATTTACCGATGAAGCTTCGAACTCCCTTTGGCTAATTCGTGTCTTCCATGCAAACGATTCAAAAATTCTTCCTTAATTTTCAATCCATGATGCGATACCTAAAATTTCTTGTTCTCTTCGTTTCCTTTTCAGCACAGGCCCAGACTTTGAAGGACATCAATTACAGCTACGTATATAATGTTACGGAGCCGTTTTCCTTTGTGATGAAGCCGCAGCGCTCAGCAACCGGTTGGAATGTTCACTATCGCCTTCAGCTTCGTGATACTTCCCTTCAAGCTGATCAGTTTGTTATTCAGTGGGACATCCGAAAAGATCTTGGAGAGAAAGAAGGTATTCCTGTCAATGCTGACCGTATCGCCAAGTCAATTGAGTCATCCGCCATTGAAGGCAATGTAGGATTAGATGGTAGTGGTGATCTTCAAATATTAACCGTTAAAATTTTAAACAACAATCTTAAGCGGGCCTGGATATTTTGGAAATCAATTGAACCTGAATATCCGGTAGATGGCATGGTAATCGATCAATATAAATCGGTGCTCTATGGCTACGTTAAAATAGGGGCAAACGCAATCATTCAAAGTGCCGACAGCACAAAGGTAATCTCTTACTACAACAACAATTTTCCTGCCGCTGCTCCTGGATTTTCAGAAGGTCTGGCAAGGGTTTCGCCAGGAATGAAGCCGGATTCTACCTTTACCGTTCGCACCAATACAGATATTAACTTTGCATTGAAGGGACTGTATCTTGTTCAGAAAGACACAAATGAAACCCATGGGTTTTCATTTCGAGCCGAACAGGACTATCCACGATTTGAAAAAGTAGAAAGCCTGGCTGACCCCTTGATTTACATCTGCACCAAACAAGAGTTTGACCGCGTGAAGTTGGCAAAGGGTGATAAGAAGGCGTTCGATAAAGTAATTCTTTCTATAACGGGAGATGTAACTCGTGCCAAGACATTGATGCGTAGTTACTTCAAACGAGTAGAGGTGGCCAATCAACTTTTTACATCTTACAAAGAAGGATGGAAAACAGATCGCGGCATGATCTACATTATTTTCGGGTTACCCGATCAGGTTTACGCCTTCACCGATCGCGAAGTGTGGACCTACAAAAAACAGTTTGACTTGAGTTTCAACTTCACTAAATCAAGCACCATTTTTGATCCGGACAATTACGTTATTATCCGGGATAGTAAGTACACTGAATCTTGGTATGAGGTAATTGATCTTTGGCGGAATGCCAGATTTTAGCGTACAAAGTTTCAAGTTGAAGGTTTTGTAACACCTGTGTTATGGTATAGTCGCCAATGATTCTAACTCCTAAATTCTCTATTCTCATTACTATTTAGGAATTTGCGCCTCAATGGAAAAGACAGAGATGATCTACGGCACCCGTGCCGTAATGGAGGCCGTACTAGCCGGAAAGGAAATTGAAAAAGTAATGATTCAAACCGGACTGGCCAATGACCTCATTAAAGAACTAATGGGCGTGTTGCGTGCTAACAACATTCCCATGAGCTTTGTACCTCTCGAAAAACTCAAGCGACTATCTGCTAAAAATCACCAAGGGGTAATCTGTCTGCTTTCATCTGTTACGTATGCTTCTTTAGATAACATCGTTGATAAAGCGTATAGTGAAGGCCGGGAACCCTTTATTCTCATACTCGATCGTATAACCGATGTTCGGAATTTTGGAGCCATTGTGCGCACCGCTGAATGTGCGGGCATGGATTGCATTGTAGTCGCAGAAAAAGGTAGCGCACTGATTACAGGTGATGCCATGAAAACTTCAGCAGGCGCTTTGAATCACTTACCGATTTGCAGGGAAGATTTAAAAAAGACAATTCAGTTTCTTCATGATAGTGGTATCCGTGTTGTAGCGTGTACTGAAAAAGCAGAGCAGAGTTTACATCAGGTTGCCCTTACTGGTCCTATTGCTGTAATGATGGGCTCTGAAGAAGATGGAATATCAGATGTGCTCTTGCGCCTTGCTGATGAGCTTGCTAAAATTCCAATGAAAGGAAAAATTGGCTCACTTAATGTTTCCGTTGCAGCGGGTGTAGCAATTTATGAAGTGGTGAGACAACGAAGTGTTGTGTAAGTAATCTTCAATTACAAAAACTCTGTTCCATTCATTGCCTTCACATCATTCACAAATCTTCGGAATTGTTCCTCCTTATCTTTTTCGCAAACGATAATCACATTGCCAAACTCGCCAATCAAATAGCCATTCAGGCCTTGTGCTACAATGAGTTTATCAGGAGAAGCTTTAATGATACAGTTGCGTGTATCGTATAAAATAGAGGTGGCTCCTATTGCGTTATTGTTTTCATCCTTGTCCGAAATTTCATGAATGGAATTCCATGAACCTAAATCAGACCAGGCGAAATCACCTAAGCAGACATACACATTCTTTGCCTTTTCCATCACACCATAATCGATGGAAATATTTTTGCATTGTGAGTATGCACTGACAATTGCTTCCTTCTCTTCTGGCGTTCCGAATTTTGATTTGGCTTCATCAAATACTTCGGTCATCTCGGGAATGTACTTATGCAATGCTTCAACGATAGTCTTCACACCCCAAATAAAAATACCTGCGTTCCAAACAAAATCACCGCTCTCTAAAAACTTTTTCGCTAACGACAATTCGGGTTTTTCTGTAAAGGTCTTCACCTTCTTCGCAAAACTTTTTTCAGTGTGATATTGAATGTACCCATAACCTGTTTCCGGTCGCGTAGGTGGAATACCCAGGGTTATTAATTTATCCTGACCTTTTGCAAGATCACTTGCCTTTTTAATGACTTCCTGAAATTCAATCTCATTTAAAATCAATTGATCAGAAGGTGTAACTACAATTACCGCTTCTTTATTTTTTTCTTCAATGCGATAACTCGCATATGCAATACAAGCCGCAGTGTTTTTGCGCATCGGCTCTTCTAAAATTTGTTCATTTGATAGTTGCGGAAGCTGAGTTCTGACCAATCCGGCATGCTCCTCATGCGTTACTACATAAATATTCTCAACAGGACAAATCGATGTGAAACGATCGAACGTAGATTGAAGAAGTGTTTTACCAGTACCCAGAACATCTAAAAATTGTTTCGGCTTGGAGTTCCTGCTGTAAGGCCAAAAGCGAACTCCGATTCCGCCAGCCATAAGCACTACATATAAATTCTTGTTCATTTCCTTTTCAGATGTAAGAAGTTTTGCAAAAGACGTAAGTCACCAAATTGTTTGAAAGTATTTTCACTGTTATTACACAATTCCTTCTTTGAGCAGGTCATGAAGGTGTATAAAGCCGGCCACAGTATTGCCATCGACAACTACCAGTTGCGTAATTCCGCTCTCTTGCATTTGATGTAAGGCTTTGACTGCATATTCATCTTTTTCGATTTTTTTTGGTGTCCGTGTCATAATATCAGAGGCGACTGCTTTACGGATATCAACCTCTTTTTGAAGCATCCGTCTTAAGTCCCCATCGGTTATTATGCCTAATAACTCATTCTGAGGGCTTATTACAGCGGTGCAGCCTAATCTCTTGGAAGAAATTTCCAGAATAACATCCTTCAAAGCTGTTTCTGGAGAAACGGTTGGGATTTGATTCTGTATTATAACGTCAGATACCTTCAAATAGAGTTGTTTTCCAAGCGAACCACCAGGATGATATTCAGCAAAATCACGACTTGTAAAATCCCGAAGTTCCAACAAGCAAACAGCCAGCGCGTCACCCATTGCCATGTGAGCCGTTGTGCTTGTAGTCGGTGCTAAGTTGTGCGGACAAGCTTCCTCTGCAATCGTTGCATTCAACACAAAATCGGCTTGCTGTGCTAAATATGAATTTATGTTGCTTACAAGAGCAACAAGCTTAGAGCCTCTGCGTTTCAGAAGCGGTACTAATACTTTTATCTCAGGTGTATTGCCGCTTTTCGAAAGACAAATCACAATATCATTTTGTTGTATCATGCCGAGATCTCCGTGGATCGCATCGGCTGCATGCATAAAAATAGAAGGTGTGCCAGTAGAGTTAAGCGTTGCAACAATTTTATTGGCTACAATGGCGCTTTTGCCAATGCCTGTTACGACAACGCGGCCTTTTGCAGAATAAATTTCTTTCACGCAAGCCTCGAAATTGTCATCGATAAAATCGGCTAAATGCTGAATTGCCTGAGATTCATTTATTAATACCTCGCATGCAATTTTTTTGATATTTTTTACTAAATTCAATTCCTTTTCAAAGTTAGCTTTGTCTATATGGGCAAAGATACAATTTATAAAGACGATACGATGTTGGTGGAAGAGAAAGACGCGCTGAAAGAGAGACTCAAAGAAGTATTCGGATATAGTCAGTTCCGGGGTGGGCAGGAAGTAATCATTCGAAACCTGCTCAACGGAAGAAATACATTCGTGATTATGCCTACAGGAGCAGGCAAATCACTGTGCTACCAATTACCCGCCATGATGCGCGAGGGATTGGCCATCGTGATTTCACCGCTTATTGCCCTCATGAAGAATCAGGTGGATCAAATGAATGCGTACGGTGTTAACGCACGCTTCCTAAACTCAACCCTGAGCAAAGGTGAAATTACCAAGCTGAAAAAAGATTGTATGAACGGTGTCGTAAAGCTTCTTTACGTAGCACCTGAATCCTTGAATAAAGAAGAGACCATTGAGTTCTTAAAGAAAGTCAACGTATCGTTTGTAGCCATTGATGAAGCTCACTGTATTTCTGAATGGGGCCATGACTTCAGACCTGAATACAGAAGAATCAAAACCATGATTCAAACATTGGGCGATATGCCGGTGATTGCGCTTACAGCAACCGCTACACCTAAGGTTCAACTTGATATTCAGAAAAATTTACAGATGGAGGAAGCGGATGTTTTCGTTTCTTCATTCAATAGAAAAAATCTCTACTACGAAGTTCGTCCTAAAAAAGAGACGAAGAAGCAACTCATCAAGTTCTTAAAAGAACATAAAGGTAAGTCAGGTGTAATTTATTGTCTTAGCCGTAAGAAGGTAGAGGAGATTGCACAACTGATCAACGTCAACGGATTTAAGGCTGCACCGTATCACGCAGGTCTTGATCCGGATGTGCGTATGAAGAATCAGGATGACTTCTTAAATGAAGAAGTGGATATCATCGTGGCAACCATCGCCTTCGGTATGGGTATCGACAAACCAGACGTTCGGTTTGTAGTTCACTATGATGTGCCTAAATCATTAGAAGGATATTATCAGGAAACAGGTCGTGGTGGTCGCGATGGATTAGAAGGCGTTTGCCTTATGTTCTATAGCCACAACGATTTGAACAAACTCGAGAAATTCAACAAAGATAAACCTGTTCAAGAACGTGAGAATGCTCGTGTCTTATTGCAGGAGATGGAATACTACGCTGAGTCACCCGTTTGTAGAAGAAGACAACTGCTCCATTATTTTGGTGAAGAATACAAACAAGACAATTGTGGCATGTGCGACAACTGTGTTCATCCTCGCGAGCGTTTCAACGGTATGGAATCCGTGAAGCTTGTACTTCAAGCCGTGAAACAAACCAATGAACGTTTTGGTCTTAACCACCTGGTTAATGTAATCCGTGGTGTTGAAGATGAGTACGTAAAAAGTTACGGACACTTCGACCTTGCCGTGTATGGAAAAGGTGGTGATGAAGATGTTGACTATTGGAAATCAGTAATCCGTCAGGTTCTGATTTACCAATACCTCGATAAAGATATCGACAATATCGGAGTGTTGAAGATGAATAAGAAAGGCGAAGAGTTTTTAAAGAAACCTCAGCCAATCGAATTAGCACGCGATCACGACTTCACCACTGAACTTGACGAAGAAGAAGAGTCAGCAGAACGTGTTCCTGTAAATACGAAAGCATACGACACGCGTCTTTTTGAAATACTGAAATCACTTCGCAAGAAGATCGCGAAAGAAAAAGATCTTCCGCCATACGTAATCTTCCAGGATCCATCATTGGAAGAAATGGCGACAACTTATCCCACCACTAAAGATGACCTCGCACAGGTGAACGGTGTTGGTATGGGTAAGGTGAATAAGTTCGGAAAAGAATTTATAGAAGTCATTCAAAACTATGTCGATGAAAATGACATCGAGACCGCGAACGAGGTAATTGTTAAAAACTCAGTTAACAAATCGAAGGCTAAGATCATTATCATTCAGGCAGTCGATCGCAAAGTTGACCTTGAGGAAATTGCAGAGACGATTAAGATGTCGTTTGACGATATGCTTACCGAGATCGAAAACATTTGTTATTCGGGCACGAAACTTAACCTGAACTACTACATCGATCAGATTATCGATCCACATAAGCAGGAAGATATTCATGATTATTTCATGAATACCGAGACAGATAGTTTGGAAAAGGCACTTTCAGATGAATCCATTGCTGATTACTCAGAAGAAGAAATCCGATTGATGCGCATCAAATTCATGTCGGAGTACGCAAACTAAATCGCTTCAAATTCAAATACCGTAAGCGTTCAGGCCTAAAATCCTGAACGCTTTTTTTATGTGTTTTATTTAACCGATTTCGCCCCTATATTTGAAGTTCAGCGAAATCTGATTGCGTCAAATAGCCAATATTCGATGTACTAGGGAATACTTCGCAGGCATTTCATAAATAAGGCAACAAACCAACCACTACATGAACATTCTGGTTATCGGCAATGGAGGCAGGGAGCACGCAATGGCTTGGAAAATCAAGCAAAGTGCACATTGCGATAAACTCTTTGTAGCTCCTGGAAACGCTGGTACAGCACTGGTGGCCGAAAACGTAGATTTAGCAATTGATGATTTTGAAGGGTTAGGTAAATTCTGTCTGGCAAATAATGTTGAATTAGTTCTGGTCGGGCCAGAGGGTCCACTGGTGCTTGGTATCCGCGATTTCTTTGAGCAAAGCCCTGCACTTAACTCTATCCTTATGGTTGGACCGGGGAAAAATGGTGCGCAGCTAGAGGGCAGCAAAGATTTTTCGAAACAATTTATGCTTCGCAATGGAATACCTACTGCAAAAGCCAAAACGTTTATGGCTGCGGATCTCAATCAGGCCTTAGACTACATATCAACATGCAAACCTCCTATCGTTCTAAAGGCGGATGGTTTAGCTGCAGGTAAAGGTGTAATTATCAGCTTGAGTCAGACAGAAGCCAAGGCCGTTATAGAGGACATGCTCGTTAACAAAAAATTCGGGCAGGCAAGCGCTAAGGTTTTGATTGAAGAATTCTTAACCGGAATCGAGCTCTCTGTTTTTGTGTTAACCGATGGAAAGGATTATGTCATTCTTCCGGAAGCCAAAGATTACAAGCGTATAAACGATGGCGATCTTGGACCGAACACAGGAGGTATGGGAGCAGTATCACCCGTAGTTTTTGCTGATGCTGCTTTCATGAAAAAAATTGAGGACATGGTAGTAAAGCCAACCATTGCCGGACTGAGCAAAGAGAAAATTGAATACAAAGGTTTTGTGTTTGTTGGTATCATGAATGTTGGTGGAGTGCCTTACGTAATTGAATACAATGCGCGCATGGGTGATCCGGAAACACAAGCTGTAATGCCTCGCATAAAAAGCGATTTTGTTGAGTTGTTAGTGGCTGCTGCAAAGGGGGAATTATCAAAAGCAAAAATAGAGATTGAACCTCACCACACCGTGACTATCGCACTTGTGTCGGGTGGTTATCCGGGTGATTACGAAAAAGGTAAAAGCATTTCCGGACTAAAAGCCGATGAAAAAGCATTGGTGTTTCATGCCGGTACAAAAAAGAAAAACGACACTGTTCTTACTGATGGTGGTCGTGTGCTTGCTGTCTCAGGAACAGGGAATTCGTTGAAAGAAGCACGTGACAAAGCGTATAAAATTGCCGCGCAAATCGATTGGGACGGATTGTATTTCCGAAAGGATATTGGAAAAGATTTAATGGATTATAAAGGTTAAGCGGGATGGGATGTTCATGTGGATCAACTAAAGACGGTCAGGTTTCTGGCTGTAAAAATAACGGAGCTTGTAACACGGGTGGCTGTAACAAAATGAATGTATTCGACTGGCTTTCGAACATGGATATGCCCATGCAAGATAAGTTTGATGTCGTAGAGGTACGTTTTAAAAATGGTCGTAAAGAAGTATATCGCAACAGCGACAAACTTTCATTGACTACAGGTGATGCCATAGTCGTGGAGGTTCCGAATGGTCATCACATCGGTCATGTATCGATGCAAGGTGAATTGGTTCGTTTGCAAATGCAAAAGAAAAAAATTGCCAACGATGGTGAGATCAAAAAAATCTATCGACTTGCACATCAAAAAGATTTAGAGAAATTTGAAGAGGTAAAAAAACGTGAGCTACCTACTTTGTATCGCACCCGCGAAATTCTGCGTGACTTGAAATTGCCGATGAAACTTTCGGACATTGAATATCAAGCCGATAATACAAAAGCTACTTTCTTTTACTCAGCCGATGATCGTGTGGATTTTCGTGAGTTGATAAAAATATTAGCGGGCGATTTTAAAATCCGCGTGGAGATGCGTCAGATTAGTCTGCGCCAGGAAGCTGGAAGATTAGGAGGTATTGGAGTTTGCGGTCGTGAACTATGTTGTTCAACCTGGCTTACTGATTTCAAAAACGTAGCCACCAGTGCAGCACGTTATCAAAATCTTTCGCTCAACCCAAGCAAACTTTCAGGGCAGTGTGGCAGATTAAAATGTTGTTTGAATTACGAATTGGAAACCTACATGGATGCACTTGAAGGTATTCCGAAAATTGAAAAACCACTGCTTACCGAAAAAGGCGAAGCCACTTTACAAAAGACCGACATCTTCCGAAGAATTATGTGGTTTGGTTTCCGTGAAGAAAACACCTGGTATCCATTAAATGTAGATCGTGTAAACGAAATTCTGAAGTTGAATGCAGAAGGTAAGAAGCCTGCTGATTTAAATTTAGATGTTCTTCAAGAGAAGTTATCCATCCAAACATTGAACAGCGACCTTGAACGCATGGACAAAAAATTCAAGAGCAAACCAAAAGGTGGTGGAGGTGGACACAATGCTGGCGGTGGTCATAACGCTGGTGGTGGTACTTCAGGAGGAGGAAATAACAGACGGAATAATAATCCAAATAGCAATAGACGCAGGCCCGACAATCGTGATAATCGCGGCAACCGCAATCCGAAACCAGGAGGCCCAAAACCAGCAGATCCGAAGTCATGAGAAGATGGTACCTATGGAGCATTGCTCTTTTCTTCTTTTTAATTAGTTGTGACTCTGATCGTGTTTATGAGCAATATCACGATTTTGATAGTCGCTTCTGGCCGGTAGCAGAAACTCCGGAATTTGAATTCAGCATTGATCAGCCTGGAGAGAAATATAATCTGTATTGCAACGTGCGCAATTCGAGTGATTACCCAAACGCCCGGTTTTTCTTTACCTATTACTTTCAGGATTCTACCGGAACAGTATTGAAACAGGAATTAAAAACAGAAGTATTGTTTGATAGCAAAACCGGAAAACCCTTTGGCAGCAGTGGACTAGGTGATATCTACGACCATCAGTTTAGTATCCTGGAAAATTATCAATTTTCACATTCTGGAAAATTCAAAGTGAAGTTCGAGCAATTTATGCGCACGGATACTTTGTCCGGAGTTCTAGCGGTAGGATTGCGCGTGGAGAAAGTGAGAAAGTAAAGAGCGGTTAAGTCCCGCCATGATTAACCGTTAACAATCGGCATACACATTACATATTCCGCAGCCAGACTTGTGGATCAAGTGGTGTGATATTCTTTAGGATTTGAAATTTTAGTTCGGTGTTGCCATCACTCCTTGAGAGGACCTTTCCAATTTCCTGATTGATGGATATCTTCTGTCCTGTTTTAACAACTACTTCTTTCAATCCAGCATAAAGGGTAAAATACTCACCATGTTTAACAATCACAACACTTCCTAATGTCGGGATAAAAGCCACTCTGCTCACCTCCCCTTCAAAAATACATTTTACCTTTTCGTTTTCCTTCGTTTGAATATTGACTCCATCGTTCTGTAAAACAATACCTTTTAATACAGGGTGATTCTGTTTACCAAATTTTTGAGACACAAAACCAGAAGTCACCGGCCATGGAAATTTATTTCTGTTTTCTTCAAAAGAAGAAGATAGTGCAATAGCGGCTTCAGATGTTTTTGCGTTTGCCTTTGCTGCACGCTCCATCTCCTCACGAATAATATCACTAATCAACTTATCCAACTGGGCTACCGCCTTTTTTGTTATCTCTAAATCTTTGCGCAATTTCTTTTCTTCTTTTTCCAAAGATTTTACAACGGTGTTTTGCTTTTTTCTAAGCGATGTGAGGTTATCGTTTTCGCGAAGCTCTTCGTTAAGAAGTTTATTCTTTTCTGTTCTGCGACTTTCTATTTCCTTTACTTGTCCGGAAAGTTGCTCCTGCACCTTAAGAATCTGTTCAGCTTGAAGTTTGCGGGTAGTAGTGTATTGCTCCATATACCGCATCCGCATAATAAGCTGATCAAATGATTTTGCTGAGAAGAGAAACGTTAATCGGGTAGTACTGTTGTTGGCTTTTTGGGCGGCAAATAACATCGCTGCAAATTCTTTCTTCAGTTTAGAAAGATCCTCCTCGAGTGCGAGTATGATATCATTGTTCTCCCCAATCTCTGAGTTGAGTATACGAACCTCATCTTTTATGGAGTTGATTAGCTCTTCTTGCTGTTGAATGCGTTGTTTAATTGCATTCAACTCACCAATCGTATTTTTCTTCTGAGCCGATGTTTCCGAAATAATTTTCTCTACTTCTTTAATTCGCTCAATATTTTGTTGCTTCTCTTTTTGTAGTTGAGTTTTCGTTTTTTGTGCAGCAACAGAAAAGGTGATTAGAATACAACAGAAAAGAAGCGAATACTTACCTACGCTCATATTTCTTTGGAATGTTAAAAGGAAAATTAAGCTCTTTCGTACCCACCTCTGCCTTATTATATTCAAAAATAATGGTGGTGTTTAAAAGTCCGGAAAGCGTTTTATAAAAGAGGTTGATGGTTCCGTTGTATGGAAATGTTTTATTACCTACAGGTTGAAAATTAGAATAGTTCACAACAAATGAATTGCTCGTGTTACTTTCTTTCAACTCAACCTTTTCAATCTTCATGCTAGCAGCATTAACAAAATTTTGAACATCAATCGTACCGCTGTGTTGGTTTAGGATAAAAAAAGAAGGGTCCTTTACAATGACATCTTCTTCTTTCATTGGCATGATAAGGTTGCCCAACATAGCCGATTGAATAACGTGGTAATTGATTTCAAAATTGTAGCGCTTTGAAAGCTCAGCATATTCGAAAACGTAATATTCTTTATCAACATTACTGACGATCGTTATCGAATCTTTATTGATGAGAGCCTTCCCTCCCTGGACACCAATCACAGAGAACGTCATCCATATCACGCTATCCTTTCGAACTCGAATATTCGTCTTCACTTCACGCTCTTTGTTCGCATCACGCATTACCATGCGAGCCTTGCCATGAAAATATTCAAAATCAATTTCTTCAATATTTAAGGTTGGTTTGGGTGGCGTTATTACTGTGGCTACAGGAGCAACAATCTTTTTACTACAACTCGTAGCTAATACCACCATACCAATCAGTACAATCCAAAGGCGACTATTCATAGATTTTTCGGTTCGCGATTTTTTTATTGAGCAATTCACTATTGGCATTTAACCCTCGTGCTTTTTCCCATTGCCTTACAGCATTATCAACCTCGCCTAACTGATATAAAATATCTCCGTAATGTTCAAAGTGAGCCGCGTTTGCATGACCTGTGTCAATTGCACGCTCCATCATTTTTTTTGCGTCTTTATACTTCTCACGTGCAAAGAGCACCCACGCATAAGTATCCAGATAGGTAGCATTGTCCGGATTGTTTTTAATGAGCAAGGCTGCCATCTTTTCCGCTTTCTCTAAATTAAATTTCCGCAAAGCAAGAAAGTAACTATAGTTGTTCAATACAGCATCGTAATTCGGACGAATAAGAAGTGCATCCTCATATGCTTTGTCTGATTTTTCATATTGCTTCGTAGCATTATATGAATCTCCCAACATGCTATTCAGTTCACATACCAAATTCGGATTTGAGGATGATAGTTTTTTGGCTTGTTCAAGCGATGCAATGGCTTCTTCATAATGATGCTTGCGCAAATTCGCATATCCATTAAAGTAATGGATCATACTTTGATTGGGATACATTTCAAGTGCTTGCTCTGAATGCTTTATAGCGAGATCAAATTGTTCAAGCTGAGTTTCCAGATAAAGTAAGTTTTCCCATACTTCAAAATTCACATCGCCTGATTCTACCGCCAACAAATATTCACGTTGCGCTTCCCTTATCTTTCCGATAGACAAGTAAATATCGCCACCAACAATATGCACATCCGCATCAGATGGATTACTCTTCTCTAGTTTTTCCAACAGGCTGAGAACAAATTTTTCTTTATCGGAATCAACAATCTTCTTGGTTTTGTTTTGGCTAAGCTCTGCATTATACGTTCCCAGTATAATAAGTTTGCTACCCATCTCTACCGAACTATCGTCAAACAATTGAACTAGCAAAGGCCGTGCTTTTTGTTCCTGATTGTTATCACGGTAAATTCCTGCCAACAACATTTTTGCATTACCAGCCTCTGTATTTTCAGAACAGAATTTTTCAAGGTATTGAATGGCTTCATTTCGCAATCCTTTTTGAGAAAGTACTTCAGCAAAGCCCATGATGTAACGCTCCTCATCCGGAAAAGCGCGAATGAGTTTTTCACCCTCGGCAATACCTTCCTTGGTTTTACCTTGCTCTAAATAAAGTCGTTGCTTTTGTATGGATGACACCTCATTGATACCAAAAATATGTTCTGCGCGATTATACGTTTTGATCGCGTCTTCCACATTGTTTCCATATTGATAAACTGCGGCTAAGTCATACAGATGATCCTCCGTTCCTTTTACATTGTCGATAAGAGATTGATATGCCTGTGCTGCTTTGTCAAACTTGGTCAGACTGCTGTATATGGAAGCCGCCATCAAATAAAAATATTTGTTGTTCTTCTCCAGCTTCAATGCCATTTCAATATTCGTTGCAGCCCGAGCCTGATCCTCTGGTTTAGTGCTGTGCGAAAGAACTTCCGCTATTTTAAAATAAACTGTTGCGTTATCCGGGTTGATTTCCAATGCCCGTTGATAATAGAGAAGTGCTTTGGCGTAATCTTCCAGGATAAAAAACTTCTCACCTTCAGTAAAATAAAACTCTGCTTCACGCAATCGGATACCGGAAGCCTGAAGTTGATCTGCTCCTTTCTTCTTGCGCTGCGCCAAAACCGGTAAAGACGAAAGGATGCCAAGCACAACAAGCAGACCTACCACACCACAAAATTTGCTTAGACTCACGTTCACGTTATTGTATTAAACTCGTCAGGCTCAAATATTTGACAAGCCTCAAAATTAACGAAAATACCTAACAATCTGAGCTATAAAATGGGCTAAAACAAGACCTGTACTATTTCGAGGCAGATGATGTACCTAGCTCTTTGCGCTCTATGAGGAAGGCAATCAAAGTAAAGGTGATCAATACCAAACCATGAAATCCGGTAGCAAGCCATTGGTTATCGATGATAACCTGATTGGTGCCATACACCAAAAACGAAGCAACTAATATATACCCTACATCTTTCAGTACACGATACGGAATGGGGTAGAATTTTTGTCCAAAGAAATAACACGCTACTGTCATGCTGAAATAACAAATGAAGGTTGCCCAGCTACTTCCTACATATCCAAATTGAGGAATGAGTATATAGTTCGCTGCAAATGTGATGATGGCACCACCTAATGTGATGATGGTTCCATAGTAGGTCTTATCAATAAGTTTAAACCACACTGACATGTTATAATAAACACCGAGAAATAAATAGCCAAGCAATAAGATGGGTACAATGGGTAAGCCTTCCCAATATTCTTCGCGTCTCAGAAAATATTTTAGAATGTCCAGATTCGTGCTGACCCCTAAAAGAATAACGCAACACACAATCACAAAATAGTGGTTTACCTTCGCGAAGAGCTGCGGTGAATTTTTTTCGGATGCATTCGAAAAAAAGAAAGGCTCAGCAGCGTATCGAAAGGCAATCACAACCAAATTCATGATGACGGAAAATTTATAGCACGCGCTAAAAACTCCCAATGCAAACTCGGAAGTTCTGCCGAGATAAAAATTTTCGGGAAGCCACCATTTCAAAGTAAGTCTTGAAAAATTTTCATTGGTCATGCCCGCTAAACCGGTAATCATAATCGGATAGCCATAGCTAAACATCGATGAAGAAATTTCTTTATCATATGTTGGACGCCAGCTTATTAGTGTTTTTGCGAAGAACAAAAGATAAAATGCATTTGCAACAAGGTTGGCTAGGAAGACATACGCAACACCAATGGAAGCATCGTACATGAATGTAAGGAAGTACCAATTAAGACCCACCAGAATAAGAATGTTGATGATCTTACCCAAAGCAAATTGTAACGGTCTCTTTTGAAGGCGAAGACGTGCAAAAGGAATGGCCACAGCAGAATCAATAAATAGAATGACGATCATCCAGATAACGAAATTGGATTTACCTTCTATATCCAGCGCATTCGCGATGGGACTGGCGAAACCAATAATGACAACGGATAAGATCAGACTAATGCCAACAACTACTGTTTGAGCGAGGTTAAAAATTTTCTTTTCATCTGCACCTGGTTTTGTAGCAAACCGAAAGTAAGAGGTCTCCATTCCAAACATGAAGATGACATTGATGAACGTTACATAGGAGTAGAGGTAGGAAATAACTCCGTACTCAGCCGGAAGAAAAACGCTGGTGTGTAACCAAATCAACAAGAAGTTGAGAAACTTCGGTAGAATACTACCTAATCCGTAAAGAACAGTATCGCCTGCAAGTCGTTTGAGTTTCCCCATTAGTTTGGTAATCGGTATTTGTTAATCGTTTGGTAAGGTATCAAAACAAAAAAGTAATTACCATTAACGATCAACGATTAACTTTTAATCACTACACTCCTCTAAAATTAGCTTTACGTTTTTCCATAAAAGCTGTTGTGCCTTCTTTAAAATCTTCTGACGCTGCACAAGCAGCAAAACTTTCGGCTTCTGTTTGATATCCGATGGCTTCTCCAATAAAACCGGCATTCACCGATTTGATTACATGCTCGATAGCGACAGGTGATTTTGAAAGTATTTTAGTCATCATCTTCGTTGCAAGCTCCATCAGTTCATCGCGATTGGCAACCACATGATTCACCAAACCAATTGTCTTCGCTTCTTGCGCTGAGATAAAATCAGCTGTCATAATCAGCTCTAATGCCTTACCCCTACCTACTAATTGTGTTAATCGCTGAGTACCACCATAGCCGGGCACAATTCCCAGATTTACTTCGGGTTGTCCAAATTTGGCATTTTCAGTGGCAATGCGAATATGACAAGCCATGGCTAATTCGCACCCTCCACCCAATGCAAAACCATTAACTGCGGCAATAATAGGTTTGGGTGAATCTTCTATCTGCTTGAATAATTTTTGGCCTTTTTGTGCCAATGCAAACGCTTGTTCTATATTAAGTGATGAGAGTTCTTTTATGTCTGCACCGGCAACAAAGGCTTTATCTCCGTCACCGGTTAGTATAATTCCTTTAACATCATTGTTCTGGTAAGCTTCTTGTATAATTTTGTGCAGCCCATTCAGAACATCAGCATTTAACGCATTTAATGATTCCGGTCGTGATACGGTTACGATCAGGGTATGATTCGTATGATGTGTGTTGAGAATGGGCATAGGGATAATTTTAATAATGCAACTTATCCAGCTTTTGTAAAGACTCAAAATAATTATGAAAAAGACATTCGCGATTGAAATGAATCTGATGAGTCCTACTCTTTCTAAAATTGTCTTCCTATGTCTACTGCTGATGGTTGGTTTTCACTCAGCTTCGGCACGAAAGATTTTTTCTAAATCGCCAGGCGGCAATTGGACAAGCACTGGAAGCTGGACGGCTGGAATAGTACCCGCAGCAAATGATACAGTCTACATTCAGGGGGGACATACTATTTCAGTGTCAAGCAATGAAGGCAGTAACTCTACGTACATGTTCTTAATTGTTATTGGAACCCTGGACTTAAGCAACAATGGCAAGCTGAGCCTTAGCGGAAGTTCTTATGTTATCATTGAAAATAGTGGTAGAATTTTAGGAAACAGTAATGGTGATCAAATATCGATCGGAACAGGAGGAAGTGAGTACTCTGGAGGAAGTCAGGGAAATATAACCGGACCCAGTTATGTGGGTAATGGTCACACTCCGTCTTCTGGTGAGGGGACAGCAGGATGTGGTTGTTATAATTCTGTAAGTTCTTGCACCCTTATTTCAAGTGATGGATATACAGTTTATGTTTCCGTATCTGCCAATAGCCTGGTAAAACCTGCAACCTGTCCTTTCGGTTATAACTATAATGTCAAACTGGACTATAACATCAGTTTTTCAGGATCCAATATTCCTGCAGGGGGTCTTTATACACTTCAAGGAAATATTACCTGTGGATCTCAGCCCATCTTTTTTGACTTGCCTAATACGGCAGGATCAGGAACTATCACAACAACAGGTAACCCGTTTAGGTCTAATACGGATTGTGCAACAGCAACGGTTGCGTCTCTGGGTTGTACAAGCGCGGTTCTTAACATAGAGGGTCCTGGCATTGGAGCAACAACCTGTTCGTCTTCAACCCTTCCGATAAAGCTTATCAGCTTTACAAGTCAGTCAACAGAGAATGGTGTTGAGCTGAACTGGAAAACTTCAATGGAAGAAAATTTTGATTATTTCTTATTGGAGCGCGCGAGTACAGATCTTAATTTCCAACCCATTGCCAAAATACAAGGGCAAGGTGGTCTTGATATTATTGCTACCTATAGTCATCTTGATAACGCACCGATTAATGGTAAAAATTACTATCGTCTTAAAAGCGTAGATTTCGACTTGTACTACGATTACTCGGATGTTATTTATGCAGAGTGGGATTATGATTTTCAAAAATCAGAAGTAACAGTTTATCCGAACCCAATTTCCGATCATTCATTTACACTTGAACTGAATCGTGAAATTACTGCAGAGACCAGTATGTCGTTGTTAAATAGTATGGGCACAGAAATAACGCACAAACCCATCTTAAACAATAAAGAGATTATTACGCTCCAGAATAATTTAAAATCGGGTGTTTACTTCTTGAAAATAACAGGGAGTGATTTCAATAGAACCATTAAAGTGTTTATCCCATAGTCTTGAGCAATGATGGAAGATTAGTCAAAATTTCTTCCGTCATTTCTTCCAATCCAAAAGCAGGTTCCCAACCCCAATCAATACGAGCAACTGAATCGTTAATCGATTTTGGCCAGGAGTCTGCAATAGCCTGGCGGAAATCTGGATTGTAGGTAATCGTAAACTCAGGAATATGCTTTTTAATTTCTGTTGCAATTTCTTCAGGACAAAAACTCATGCCTGCTACATTATAACTTGACCGAATTTTAACTTTCTCCGGTGACGCTTCCATCAAATCAATGGTGGCTTTTACAGCATCGTCCATATACATCATGGGTAAGTAAGTATCGGGTTTTAGAAAACACTCGAACTTTTTATCGCTAAGCGCCTTGAAAAAAATATCAACTGCATAATCGGTAGTACCACCTCCAGGTTTAGTTTTATATCCGATCAAACCCGGATAACGAAGACTGCGTACATCCAGTCCTTTATTTTTAAAATACCAATCACACCAACGTTCACCTGCCTGTTTGCTGATTCCGTAAATAGTAGTCGGATCCATTATCGTATCCTGAGGTGTTTTTATTTTTGGAGTCGTGGGGCCAAAAGCTGCAATAGAACTTGGCCAATATACTTTACCTATCTTATACTCAACCGCTGCATCAAGCACGGTGATCAATCCATCCATATTCAATTGCCACGCCAGCTTCGGATTTTTTTCTCCGGTAGCGGATAGAACGGCCGCGAGATGATAGACTTGTGTGAACTTATTCTTCTTAATGAAGTCAATAAACTGCTCGTGCTTCAATACATCCAGAATGGCAAAGTTTCCAGTCGCTAAAATTCCTTGAGGGTCTTTAATATCAGTAGCGGTTACATTTTCTTTTCCATGCAAATGCCACAAGCCTTGCGTTAACTCCGAACCCAACTGTCCGCCCGCTCCGATAACCAGAATTTTCTCACTCTTCATGCTTTGTTATGTTTAACCAAGGATTTTATTTGCTCTGATTTTTTGTTGCCTGCTGTTAAATACTTATTGAAACAGTGGGGGCGAAATTACCAAAAATTACCATTCGCCTACCATGCGTTAGGAGTCATTTTGATTACCTTAGCGGCCGTGAATTTTGAAGACTATTTAATATCGAAAAAGATTGATTCCCGTGCCTTTCACGGATCAGAACCCGCCCTTTGGGAAAATTGGAAGGTGGAATTCGAGCAGATGCATCCGAACAGTTTCACTGCTCAAAAACTGTATTTGATCAACCCTATCCGAAGAAAGTATACTTTGAAAATTGAACCTGTTGTTAAGGCTGAAACACAATCTTCATCAGCTACCACTGAAAGTTCTTCCGGGCCCAAACCAGAAGTGGCTTCAAAGCCTGCTGCACCGAAACCAGTATTTAGACCAAAACCGAAAATGAATTAATATGTATAAGAAGTTACAACCTGTTCTGGAGAAAGAACTTTCGTCAATTCAAGAAGCGGGTCTATTTAAAAAGGAAAGAATTATTACTACACCTCAGGGTGCCGATATCAAAACAAGCGAAGGCAAAGAGGTAATTAATTTCTGCGCAAATAATTATTTGGGATTATCATCACATCCACGCGTTATCCAAGCAGCAAAACGTGCCATTGATACTCATGGCTTCGGCATGTCATCTGTACGATTTATTTGTGGTACGCAGGATATTCATAAGGAACTGGAGAAAAAGATTTCTGATTTTCTCGGCACAGAAGATACCATATTATATGCAGCAGCTTTCGATGCGAACGGTGGTGTATTTGAACCGTTGTTTGGAAGTGAGGACGCCATTATTTCAGATGAATTAAATCACGCCTCTATTATTGATGGCGTTCGCTTATGCAAGGCCATGCGTTATCGTTACAAGCATAACGATATGGATGATTTAAAAAAACAGCTCGAAGACGCAAAACAAGCCGGAGCAAAACAAATTATTGTTGTAACCGATGGCGCATTCTCCATGGATGGAACCATAGCCCAGTTGGATAAGATATGTGATCTTGCAGATCAGTTCGAAGCCTTGGTGATGACAGACGAATGCCACTCTTCCGGATTTATCGGAAAGACAGGACGTGGTGTGCCTGAGCATTGTGGTGTAATGGGCAGAGTTGACATTATCACTGGAACTTTAGGAAAAGCTTTAGGTGGTGCCTCTGGAGGATTCACTTCAGGCAGAAAAGAAATTATAGAATTGCTACGCCAACGATCAAGACCTTATTTATTCTCCAATACATTAGCTCCTTCAATCACTGGAGCATCTATTGAAGTCTTCAATATGCTTTCCGAAACAACCGACTTGCGTGATAAACTGGAAGCGAACACAACGTACTTCCGCAATGCAATGACGAAAGCCGGTTTCGATATAAAGCCTGGTATACATCCCATTGTTCCCATCATGTTGTATGAAGCAACACTCGCGCAACAATTTGCTGAACGCTTATTACAAAAAGGAATTTATGTAATCGGATTCTTCTTTCCGGTTGTGGCAAAAGGAAAAGCAAGAATACGGGTTCAGATTTCTGCAGCGCACGACCGACATCATTTAGACAAAGCTATTGCTGCGTTTACTGAGGTGGGGAAGGAATTAGGGGTACTGAAGTAATATAAGAAATGAGGATAGTGAATTTAGAATAGTAAGAAACAGGAGATCATTTAATCCCGTGTTCCTTCTTTCGTTTCTCAACAATCTCACCCATCTTCGAAGTGTCTTTAGCAAGAATACCAAAGGCAGGATCTATGTTTTCCGATGGAAAAAAATAGATGCTGCCTTTTTTTCCTTTTATGCGCAGCTTGTATAAGTGAACCAGCGGAATAATTTTGAGCGATTTTACTTCAGGCCATTCAAATCGCGTATTCCGATGGCCTTCCAGGATCACGATTTTATTTTTACCAATGGCAACGCGTTTAATCTTGTCTGAGATAATTGAAAAGATAATCAGGAGTGTTAGTCCAAGTGCGAAGAAAATCAGAGAAATGAAAAAGTTCTTGGCGTTAAATTCAAAACGGAGGAGTAAACTGGCGGCAACGATCCACTGAATGAATGCAAAGCCGAGGAAAAAGTACTTTGCAAAATAGAACTTGGCGGGGTTAGCTTCTACCATCGATGACCAGCATAGTTAGATTTTGAATCTAATTTACGATAAAATTGCTTTCATTGTTACATAACAGGACTTTTTTAGCCACCTTCCACACTCACCTGAATCCTCTACGCAAGATTTTACGCCTACGTTGAATTTCACACTAAAATATTCCCATTTATAAAACACGTTCAATATCAATTTGCATCCGAAAGGCAAAAGGAGCAAACTTTCATTTATGCATTGCTTACCAATCCCAGTACAAGAAACAAAGCATAACACTTAGCAGGTGCCTTAACAACTAAACCACACCACGCTTTTCTTGGAAAGTCTATGAACAATGTCAACTTGAATTAAAATTATATTAGCACAGTAACAATTTCATTCCAGGCTTGTTAAGGTATGTTATGAAGTTACGAATTTCACTTGCTGTCGTTACACTAATAATCTGCGGTGGTTTGGTGGCTTATATTTTCTGGCAACAGGAATTAAAATACACCTTACCCACTCCGGTTCCAACTTCTTACGTTCCGGTGTTCTTCAAAGAAAGTATTCATTTACCTCAGGTACAAACCGCTCCGGTATTTCTTCATTTTTTTAATCCTGACTGTCCGTGTTCCCGCTTCAATCGAAAGCATATAAATCAATTGATTTTTCAGTTTAAAGATAAAATCAAATTTAAAGTTGTTATCCCTTCTTACGCCTCAATAGAAGAAGCAAAAAGTTTTTTTGATGAAGACATCGAAATCATTTCGGATACGCAAGGATGGGCTGAAGCGTGTGGGGTGTACTCGACCCCTCAGGCTGTAATAATCGACCATGAATCAAAACTCTTTTTCAGAGGAAATTATAATCGAACACGGTATTGTACCGACCCGAAAACAAATTATGCCGAGTTAGCACTTCAGTCATTTGTAAATAGTAAACCGTTACCCCTTATGGACGAATTAGCGAAGCGTGCCTACGGTTGTTCATTTGCAGACTTAAATTAAACTATATGGAATCGAAGGAATTGAGCGGAGTCGACTTAATGACTCAAGTGAATCGTAAGGCAGACCGCGTGACTCAAATTGCATTGATATGTTATTTCGTCTTTGGCATTTTTCTCTCTTTCTTCTATGATACCTATATGGTAGCATTCGGTGTAGGTGGTTTAAGTTTGCTAGCCTTCTTTGTGATCAAATCAATGATACCGAACTCCAGTTTCTATCGGTACGTTCTGGGGGGCATCTACGCCATCTTCGCTGCACAATTCATCTACCAGATGCATGGACTTTTCGAAATGCACTTTTTTGTTTTTGTTGGCTCAACACTTTTGATCGCTTATCAGAACTGGAAACTTCAATTGCCATTGATCCTTCTTGTTGTAGTACACCATGCCACGTTCGCCTATCTGCAATATTCAGGAATGAAGGAAATCTATTTTACTCAATTGGCTTACATGGATTTACAAAGCTTCCTGTTTCATGGCGGATTGGCAGCAGTGATTGTTGCCATCTGCGGTTACTGGGCATTCGATTTGGAACGCGTGGCCATGAGTGAGGTGAAGAATAAAGTAATACTCGAAAATCAGTTGACCAATGTGAGTAATAACATATCGTTTGCCGAACAAATCAGCAAAGGAAATTTATCAGTAGAGTATAAACTTCTTGATGAGAAAGACGAATTGGGCAGATCACTTTTACAAATGCGTAATAACCTGCAAGAAGCTGCTCAACGCGAACAAAAAGACCGCTTCATTACCGTTGGCATTACCAAGATAGGCGACATCATCCGCGAATTTGGTAATGACACTCAAAAACTTGCGGATGAATTTATTCGTGGACTGATAAAATATTCCGATCTGAATCAAGGTGGATTATTCTTATTGAGTGATAAAGGAGAAGATTCCAATTTACACCTCGCCTCTTGTTATGCATACGATCGTAAGAAATTTTTAACTAAAGAAGTGAGTATTGGCAACGGACTTGTCGGGCAATGTTTTCTGGAGCGTCATCCTATTTATATGACCAACGTTCCGAAAGATTATATTGAAATTACATCTGGTTTAGGAGGTGCCACCCCAAGGTGTATTTACATCGTTCCTGTTAAGACCGAAGATGAAATTGTGGGTGTAATCGAACTGGCATCATTCAAAGAACTGGAAGATCATCAAAAAGAATTCTTCCAAAAGGCTGCAGAAAATTTTGCGTCAGCCATTCTATCCTCCCGTACTACGCAAAGAATAAAATTATTGCTTCAGGAATCTCAACAGCAAACTGAAGAGATGAAATCGCAGGAAGAAGAGATGCGCCAAAACATGGAAGAGTTACAAGCCACGCAAGAAGAAATGACACGCAAGGCTAAGGATTACGAAAATTTATTAGCCGAACGCGCAAGAGAAATTGAAATGTTGAAAACCGAACGCAGCGAAATGGTTCAGCAATAAAAATTCCATTCATAATTTTCACTCGCTCCCTCTCTCAGAATTACTCACAAAAGCAATGTACTTGCCATCCGGTGACCATGAAGGAACATTGATCGTTCCCTGACCCCCATACAAATACGCCAGTACTCTTGGCGCCCCACCCGATACAGGCATCATACGTAACATCACATGTTTGTAAAATGGATGAGCATTCACTTCAATATCAGGAGGAAAAGAAATGAATACCATCCACTTGCCATCCGGAGAGATGTGTGGAAACCAATCGTTGTATTCATCAAAAGTAAGTTGCTCTTTGTTTGATCCATCGGGTTTCATTCGCCAGATCTGCATGGTGCCTGATTCATTTCCATTGTAGTAAATGTATTTGCCATCGGGTGAATATTCAGGTCCATCTACGTGTGTCCCTTTGTTATGGGTGAGCTGAATCTCTTCACCACCGTTGATCGATATTTTATAGATGTCATATACTTTTCCATCGCGTTGAGCAACGTAGGCCACTTCCTTTCCACTGGGCGCCCAGCCATGCCAATAGCTCGGTGTTTTTTCAGTAACCAGTTTGGGTGTGCCGCCTTCCAACGGTAGTACATAAACTGTTGAACCACCTCCTGGCAATCCATCGCGATGATGACTGATGGCCAGCATTTTTCCATCGAATGATATACCGTGATCGTTGTTATTCCGATTTGCAAAACCAGTGTTGAGTTTCTCGACCGCTCCACCTGCTACCGGGATTTTATACAACGATCCCTCTTCATTGTATAGGAGCTTTTTTCCATCGGGCATAAAGTTTGGCGCCTCAAAGCCTTTGAATGACTCATGAATTACTTTGCGTTTACCATCCGCTACGGTTACGATTTCCAGGCGTGTACCAACACGTCCTTGCTTGTTTACATCATAATCTTCCGACACAGGCTTATCAATGCGCACATTCCATACCCGTGCTTCTTCTTTTGCATCAGCATTGTGCGAGCAGATATATAATCCGGCCAATACCTCATCTCCTATATTTTCCATTTTAGTGCTACCAATAATTTGCAGTGGCTCACCTACATGGGCTGCTCGCATGGTTAATACTTTTCCGATGCGCTGCAGCTGAATGATCTGATAGTTCTTCTTTGTTGAAAATATTTCATCTTCCGGATCACGCATAAACGCTCCTTTCATCATGCGCCATTGAAGTACCGTCAGGCCATCGCCATGGAGCGCTGTGCTATAATGCGCTGACTCGGGCTCGGTATTGGCTCGTACCATCCAACCCACTTTGCGATGCGCCTCTACACCTTGTCCCACAAGTTCAAAATTGGCCGTGAGCAGAAAATCACCCTTTATTTTTTTGTAAGCGTATTGAAGTTCGTCACGACCAAACCAGACGTTGGATCCTGCTCCTTTTATGGTATACGTTTGTGTTGTTGCATCATATTCAGTAGTCCCAGCAATTTTTGGATTACCGATGTCAATATGATCTTCAAATATCCCGACAGGGTTTTGTTGTGCTTGCGAAATATTGAGTATCAGTAAGCAAAGGACAATTAGAAAGGGGCGCATGATTCGGAGGGTTGGTGTTGAGATTTTAATTTACACATTCTAGCTGCCCCTTTGCCCGATTAGGAAAGAATTTTTATGAGCGGCTGTAATTTTTGTCTGGTTGTAAAAACTGAGTATGGAATTTACCGAATCTGATATGAGATTGAACTATCTTTCGTGTTCCGTGTTCAACATAAAATCAAAGCTATGCGTCACAGTAAAACAACTCTTCTTTCCGTCTTCCTTTTGCTCATATTCATTCAAAGCGGGTTTTCTAAAAGTCCGAAGTTTGAATTCTATTCGCTTATTGTATACCGCATAAAAGACAAAGTACAGGAGGAGAAGATAGATCAATACCTCAAACAAGCTTACCTGCCAGCGCTGCATCGCGCAGGAAAAACGAAGATTGGTGTGTTCAAACCAGTTGCGTCTGACACCGTAGCTTTTGGAAAGGTAGTGTATGTATTAACAGCTTTTCAATCGCTGGATGAATTCAATAAAATCACAGCTGATCTCACGAAGGATCAAAAGCTATTGGCAGATGGTGCTGCTTATTTCGACTCAAAATATAACGTAGCACCCTACGATAGAATGGAAACCATACTAATGCGCGCTTTTGCCAATATGCCGATGATGGAAACTCCAAAGCTAACAGGACCTAGAAGTGAACGCATTTATGAATTGCGCAGTTATGAAGGACCAACTGAAAAATTGTATTGGAGCAAAGTAAAGATGTTCAATACGGGGGATGAGATAGGATTATTTAAACGTTTACAGTTTAATGCTGTGTTTTATGCGGAGGTGTTGGCCGGAGGCCGAATGCCGAATCTAATTTACATGACAACATTTGAAAATCGCGCCAGTCGTGATGAGCATTGGAAAGCATTTGTTGATGATGCCCAATGGAAAAAACTTGTCACTATAGAAGAGTACAAGAACACAGTTTCAAAATCTGACATTATGTTACTAGCACCGACTGATTATTCAGACTATTAATAATAAAAAGAACCGACCAATATTTATATCATGCAAACTCAAAATGAACTCTTCGTTAAAATGGCATTAGATGCCTGGAATATTTACATCAGCAGAACCAATAAATTAGCAGAAAGCCTTACAGACGAAAAATTACAAAATGAAGTCTCTGCTGGTCGCAACAGTGGTGTGTATTTGCTGGGACATCTTGCTGCGGTTCATGATGCTATGTTTCCGTTGTTAGGTTTAGGTGATACGTTATATCCGGAATTAGAAAACATCTTCATCAAGAATCCGGATAAGTCAGGAATTCCAAAGCCTTCCATCAAACAAGTAAGGGAGAATTGGAAAACCATAAATGAAAAGCTGGCATTACAATTTACTAAAATGAGTTCAGACGATTGGTTTAAAAGACACAATGCTGTGTCAGAAGAAGATTTTAAAAAAGAACCACATCGTAATAAATTAAATTTGCTGATGAACAGAACCAATCATTTATCAGGTCATTACGGGCAAATGATTTTTCTTACAACGAAAGAAGAGTAAGCATCAATAAAATCTCTAAATGCTTTGGAACAAAATAAAATTGAAAAGCTGATTTAAATCATAGTATTGGCGTTGTCAAGAAATTAGTTTTAACACTTCCCCTTATGGAGTGTTATGAACGAGAAAATTAACAACTGGATTAATCGTCATGCGCTGAACTTGCTGCGCATCAGTGTCGGAATTATTTATGTTTGGTTTGGAACGTTAAAGTTTTTTCCGAAACTTAGTCCAGCGGATCAATTGGCGAAAGACACAATAGATCTTATTACGTTCGGTTTATTCTCGAGCACTACATCCATTCTTCTATTGGCAATTTGGGAAACCGTGTTGGGAGTATTTCTACTCGCTGGCATCTGGAGGCAATCTATTTTCTTTATGCTTTTGCTCCATATGGTATGTACCTTTATACCATTATTTTTTTTCGTTGATCTTTCGTTTACAACATCACCCTATGCCTTTACCCTTGTGGGACAATACATCATGAAAAATATCATTATAATTTGTGCCGCTCTTGTTCTTAATGCACATGCCTCTGGAAAAATTACTGTGAATGTGACAACGTGATATTTTACTTAACTACTTAAGGAAGGAAGTAGGGATAATTTTTTCCAAGTCACGAAAACGATAACCAACCGTAAGACTGATTTTTAGATTCATGGTAGTCAGATAAGATGGATTGAGAGAAGTGTAATAGGTGTCGTAAGCCGCTCGTAATGTACCATACATGGTTTCACCGTTATACCCAACATTGATTGCCGCAGCTGCACTCCACTCAAAATTCAGTGAAGTATTTTTTCCTTTCTCACCTCGATAGGTATTGACAGCTAACCCGGGTCCGATCAATACTATAGGCGAGATGAAAAATTTCCCCTGCAATAGAGCAACATTAATTCCATACCCAGGCATTAACAATAAACCGGGAGCACCGACATATTGCAAACCAGCCTGATTACCATACGTGGATATCAAATCGCGTTCTTGAGGAACCAGCTTTGTTGGAGCTTCGAGATATCGATAGAATGGTTCGAGTCGAATCAAGAATGATCCGGCTGTTTTCTTCTGCAATTCGTTTTGGAAATTGGCCGCGCGATAAGAATATTTCTTTTCATTGAAGTTATAGGTAATCTGAACTGCAAACTTTAACAGTCGTACATCTGGTTGAGATTCAAACTCCCCATTTTCATCTTTTGAAATCATTCCTGTACTCTTTGTGAAGTATCCACGAAAGGCAAGTTTTCTCCCTGTATAACTTAATGCAAGCCGAAACTGATCCAGGTTTTCTCTGTCTTCTTCCAGCAATCTTGTTTTCGGCAATGAGAAACTGATGTCAGCATCGATAATTTTGTAGGTAAGTCCCATCCCAATCAAATCGTTCACATTGTTATAAAGTGAAGTGCTGATATGATTTCCTTCTTGTTTAGAACCGAATCCTAAACTTGTTCCTTCACCACCATACAAAAACCGGATATCATTCTGCTTTGCATATCGCATTATATAGTTGCTATCAGCATCCGTTGGTGGTACGGCTAATTTTCGAATGCCTAATGAAAGCGAGCCCGATGATTGCGCCTTACACACAACGTGGCTTGTGAAAAGTATAAAGAGAAATAAGAAATATCGGTTCACTTCTCAAAAGGAGTCTTAAGATTCAATTTTCATTTTGCCCAACAAAGTTAAAAGAATCATTTCCATCCATCTGTCAATTCCAATTCTTTAGGCCATATTAATAGAGTATTGTTTTTTGATTATGATTCTTAAAGCACAGTACACCACTTTTTGTATGCTGTTCATACTATCCCTGAAAATCCTCTAAAAAGGGGATGTTCTGCAACTGATAAGCGTGCTACTTTCACGTTGGATTTTAAGCTAAAAACCAAAGGTGCTGATGAAAAGCATAAAAGGAAAATAAATTGAATTAGCCCTCCCAAATAAACTAACTTCGATATACTCAAACCCTCTATATGAAATTAGCTTACATATTCATTATTCTCTCTTTTTTCTACTCCATTACCTCGCACGCTCAGGAAAAAAATATCACGATCGGAAGCGGTGGCGGTTTTGCTGGAACAGCCACTGTTTATAAAATTACACCCTCTGGCAAAGTCTTTAAAGGAAAAGGTATTGGTGAAATAAAGTATACTGAATGCAGCAAGATAAAGAAAGCTCTGGCACTGAAGTATATTCAGTTGGTTTCAGAACAGACACAATCAAATGAACAATTCAATCATCCCGGCAATCTTTATTACTTCATGGGCTATGCTGAAAATACAACAAACAATAAAATAACATGGGGCGATGCGGAGCATCCGGTTTCTGAATCGATTCAAAAACTCTATCTGGAAATGAATACAGCAATACGTTCTCTTCGTTTTAAGCCGATCAAATAAATTCTTCATTGAAAACCCTCTCGATATGAAAAATACATATACTACCGTTCTCCTATTTTTTCTTTTACTCATCGCTTGCGGAAACCTTCAAGCTCAACACACTTTTGATTCAAAGAAAAAGAAAGATGCTTCAATAAATACTTCCTCTTTAAAGGCGAAGAAAATTAAATATGCTGCTCCTCTTTCTAAAAGGGGTAGCAATACTTCTGGTAGATTATCACAGAACAGAATGTTTAATCCCTTGATCCACAATCATCGGATTTTACAAACAGACGACAACGCATTACCTTCCTTCATTGAAACAAAACGGGAGGCAACCTCCGGTCAATCATCCGCAAGAAAAGACTTTCGTGTTGGATGTACTGACTACTTGAAGGAGTTGACACCGCTGTTAAAGATGGATCATCCGGAAGAAAATTTTATTATTCAACATTCTAAAACCGACAACAATAATCGTACGCACATACGCTTGCACCAATTCTACAAAGGCGTTCCTGTTTATGGAGGTGAAGTAGCTGTGCATTTGAATGCATCGGGCGAAGGTGAAGCATTCAATGGCAAGTATCTAAATCTTTCAAATGATCTTAATATTACACCTTCCATTTCTGATCATTCAGCTATTAATCGAGTGAGGACTGATCTCACAAAAGTTTCATCTCTTCGCGAGCTTACTTCACTGGAAAAGAAATTAGTTGAGCATGCAGAACCAAAAGTCACACTTTGTATTTATGAAAATAAGGGACTCGTTCGAGTACCTACGTTGGCATATCACATTGTCTATTGTCCTTCTGTGCAAGCGCGTTGGGAATATTTTATAGATGCCCAGACCGGAAATGTATTACATCATTTTAACAGCACTTGCTTTGTTGACGGGCCTCGTACTGCTACAAATGTCAGCGACTTAAATGGAACCTTACGCACCATCAATACTTATCAAATCGGCACAAACTATTTCATGATCGATGCATCGCGGCCCATGTATAATGCTGCCAGCTCAACACTTCCTGATGATCCTATTGGTGGAATTTTCACCATCGACTTAAACAATACTTTTGGAGCCAATCAATCTTTCAAGCATGTAACGTCAACCAACAATACGTGGACAAACGCAACTGCCGTGTCGGCTCATTTTAATGCCGGTGTTGCGTATGATTACTACCGAACAAAACATAATCGCAATTCTATTGACGGAGAGGGTGGTACGATAATTTCAATCATCAATACACCGGATGAGGATGGAACTGCACTTGATAATGCATACTGGAATGGAAAAGCCATGTTCTATGGAAATGGAAATGTTGCATTCAAGAAACTTGCGGGTTCCACGGATGTTGCAGGACATGAAATGACACATGGGGTTGTGCAGAATACTGCTAACCTCGAATATCAGGGAGAGTCGGGTGCGATCAACGAATCTATGGCCGACATTTTTGGTACCATGATGGATCCAGCGGATTGGTTAATTGGTGAAGACATTGTAAAGGTCACCTCATTTCCATCAGGTGCTTTACGCTCTTTGTCTGACCCGCATAATGGAGGTACAAATTTGAGCAATCCAGGATTTCAGCCGAGCCATATGAATGAAAAGTATACAGGCTCAGAAGATAATGCTGGCGTACATATAAACAGTGGAATTCCAAATCACGCTTTCTATTTATATGCACAAGCCATTACACGTGATAAAGCTGCAGCAGTTTTCTACAAAGCACTAGACGATTACCTTACCAAGTCATCTCAATTTATTGATCTCAGATTGGCTGTAATAAAAGCTGCAGGAGATTTATATGGAGCAGCTTCTGCTGAGGTTACACAAGCAGGCTTAGCGTTTGATGCGGTAGGAATTGGTAATGGACAAGGTGGCAACTACAGTGAAAGCTTACCCACAAATCCCGGATCGGAATTTATATTGGTTTATAGTACTGACTCCGCTGATCCAAATTCTTTATACAGAACATCCGCTGCGGGTGAGACACCTTTATCCCAAACTGTCTTTAACAGCAGACCAAGTGTAACCGATGATGGAAGTGCGGCTGTATTTGTTGCAGGAGATAATACTATTCATGTGATCATTACCGATCCGAATGAGACACTCAGTGAATTTGTTCTTCAGGATGATCCGATTTGGTCTAACGTAGTAATTTCAAAAGGAGGAAATCGGATGGCTGCTGTCACAACCAGTCATGACAAATCGATTCACGTATATGATTTTACATCCGAGACCTGGGGATCATTTGAATTGTACAATCCAACTTTTTCAGAAGGTGTTACTTCGGCCGGGCCGTTGTATGCAGATGCGCTGGAATGGGATTACACAGGCGAGTATTTGGTCTATGATGCTTTTAACAGTCTTGCCAATAGCAGCGGTGCAGATATTGAGTACTGGGATGTAAATTTTATCCATGTATGGGATATTGAAGCCGGGGATTTTTCGGATGGTGAAGTGGCTAAATTATTTTCAAGTTTACCGGATGATATAAGTATTGGCAATCCGTCCTTCGCGAAGAACAATCCCAACGTTATTGCCTTTGATTATGTGGATTCAGGAACTGGAGAGTACGCCATTTTAGGCACGAACATCGAAACCAATGAAACCGATTTTATAGCGACAAACAATTCGTTGGGCTGGCCATCCTATAATAAAGGAGATACACGTGTTGCTTTTACGAGTGACAATGGAGCAGGAAATACTCAAACGGGTTATGTTACATTGAACAGTGATAAGATTTCTTCGAATGGAGTCGTTACTGATTTGTACAACTTAACATCATGGCCGGTATATTTCTCTGTTGGGGACAGAGGTGTAGGTGATGATGAAGTAACGGGAATTCCGGAGGACCATAAAAAGATTTCTCTTTCATGCTATCCCAATCCATTCGTAGATGAAGTTTCGATTCAACTTACTCAGGAGCTTATGGGTAATGGTAAAATTGAGATTGTGAATTTTCTAGGTCAACGCATTACTGATTTTAAAATAGATCATTCAGCAAATGGTTCAGTATCATTGAAAATTCCTAACCTTCCCACAGGTCAATACATTGTTCATCTCCGAAATGGTAAAGCAGCTGGAACTTGTAAAATTATGAAGTTGAAGTAATTCATTTTTATTGGCTATAGTTGGTGCAGCAGAGCTGGTAAACTCTGCTGTTTTTTTGTGCTTAATCAATTCGATATCATCTTTGAGTTCCCCTAAATAAATCGCCCTAATTCAAGATCGACAGATTGCAGAAGTGGATAGCTGTACTTAACTTAGAATTTCATACTCTACACCTTATTAAGGATTTAACATCTCTACTTCTTTACAAATCATGGCAACAAAAAAAGCTGAAGTACCTAAAAAGAAATCCTCTAAACCTTCAGATGAAGAGCAGGTGATCAGCTACATGAAAGCTTTGAAGCATCCGTTGAAAGATGAAATGGAAGAGATTAGAAAAATTATAAAAGGTGTTGATAAAAGAATTAGTGAGCGCATAAAATGGAATGCGCCAAGTTACTATTACATTCAAGACATGGTAACGTTTGGTCCGGCTAGACCAGGATCACCCTACGGTGATAAACTTCTGCTCGTATTTCATCATCCTCTTATCGTGAAAATAAAATCAGAATTATTAGAAGGTGAGTTCAAAGACAGACGATTGGCTTATTTTGAAAGTATGAAGGAAATTAAATCCAATAAAAAAGAATTGATAAGAATCATCTCAGAATTGGTTAGTGGAATTGAGAATCAGCAATAAGGAAAATCCGTATTGTCGCAATCAACCCGTTAGTTTGACGCCTTTAGCCTATGCAATTTCATAATGATGACATTAGCTTTGATCTATAAGCATTTGGAATTATACCATTCAAATGCAATGACAAAAATCAAACAAAAAAAATGCAAAAAATAACACCCTTCTTATGGTTCGATGGCAACGCTGAAGAAGCCATGAACTTCTATATGTCTATTTTTAAGAGTGCTAAAGTCAAATCAGTTTCTCGCTACGGTGAGGCAGGCCCAGGACCAAAAGGTTCAGTGATGACAGCTAATTTTGAATTGGAAGGGCAAGAGTTCATTGCACTAAATGGTGGTCCATTATTTAAATTCACAGAAGCCGTTTCATTCGTGATCAATTGCAAGACGCAAAAAGAGGTAGATATGTTCTGGGAGAAACTTTCTGAAGGCGGACAAAAATCGCAATGTGGATGGTTGAAAGATAAATTTGGCTTGTCCTGGCAGGTTGTACCTACAAAATTAGGTAAGTTAATGTCTGGCAAAGATCCTGAGAAATCAAAACGGGTAATGACGGCCATGCTTAAGATGACGAAGATGGAAATCGGCATGCTTCAGAAAGCATACGATGGAAAATAATAAAACCGAGTAATCATCAATGTTCAAAAACTATGTCACGATCAAATCCCAGCACTCCACTCAACATAGATGATTACATTGCCATGCAGCCTGAATCCTTCAGAGCCACATTGCAAGAACTTCGATCCATTATAAAATCAGTTGTTCCGAAAGCAGAAGAATCGATTAGTTATCAGGTGCCGAGCTTTAAGCATCATTACATGTTGGTGGGCATTGGTGCCAACAAAAAATACTGTAGTCTCTATACTATGAGTTCTACTTTAACTAAAGAATTAAAAGACGAACTTAAGGGAGTAACTGTTTCCGGAATGACACTTCACTTTCTTCCTGGCGCTAAATTACCTACAGCACTTATTAAAAAAATAGTGAAGGCACGGGTAAGAGAAAATGAAACAAAGACATTAGCAAAAAAGAAATCTTGACATGGCAAAAAGTATTAAAACAAAAACACCTGTCAAGAAGAAGCGCGTGGCACCAGCAAAGAAAATTACCAGTACTTCAGAAGGGTTAAATGCAAAACAATTTATTACACGATTAAATACCTACCAATCTTCTGCGGAGCTTGAGAAGATTCAACGCTATTTCAAATCAGGCGATGGCGAATACAGTGAAGATGACAAGTTCATGGGTGTGCGCATGGGAGAGGTGTTTGCACTTGCCAAAGAATTTATGAACATGGAACTTGCTGAAATTGAAAAACTTCTTGAAAGTCCAATTCATGAAGTACGAACAGGTGCTGTAAGTATTATGGACTTTCAGGCGCGAAATAAAAAAACATCAGCCAGCAGAAAGAAAGAATTATTTGATCTGTACATCGATCGTCATGACCGGATTAATAATTGGGATTTGGTTGACCGATCAGCTCCCTATGTAGTGGGTGGTTATTTGTTTGATCAGCCCCGAAACATTTTATACAAGCTGGCGAAATCAAAAAATGTATGGGAGCGCAGAACCTCAATCGTCAGCACATATTTTTTCATCAGACAAGGCGAGATCGAAGACACGTTTAAGATTGCCGAGCTCTTGGTGAACGACAAACACGATTTAATCCAGAAAGCTGCAGGCGGATGGATTCGTGAAGCAGGAAAAAAAGATCCTAAAAAATTGATCAGCTTTCTGGATAAGTATGCCGCCACGATGCCCCGCACAATGTTGCGCTACGCCACTGAACATCTAACTAAAAAGGTGCGCGATTATTATTTAAGTCTGAAGAAATTATAGTACTTATTTAATAAAGCGATATCTATCGGTTGGAAAATCATCCATACTTTTTTGAAAAAACCTGCGTTCTATGAGCAGGCGTTAGCCCCCAAACCAAAACCCGCTATGAAAAAGTATCTATTCATTTCATCCTTTCTATTGTTTGTTATCAGCTCTTCAGCACAAAGAAGTTTTCAGGTCAAGGTGTATCAAAACACGGATTACTTTAATGTTAGCTATTATAACTCTCAAACAAATTCGACAAGGAGTTCGAATGAATTAAACTTTACCAGAATATCGCTTGCATTCGCGATGAGCACCAGGAGGAACTTTATACAAGAGATTGAAGTCATAATACCTGAGATTTCTAAATCAATTTATAATGTTAAGCTGCCATTGGACTACAGTTTTCAAGATGATGGAGCAAGAGTAGGCACAATCAGTACTTTCTCAATTCGCTATGAGTTAAGTAAAATATTATTTAACCCTTCTAAAAAATTCCGATTCAATTTGGGGCTAGGCATAAATCCCTATTTTACAGAGACAAAATATGAACCAGAAGTTTCCAATGCATATTACAGTAACGCCAAATTGTTTGGGGTGTCCTTTAATATAATTCCCAGAATTAATTACAATATCACGGATAGAATTCTCATCGATCTGAATATACCCTTTAAACTATACGATCTGCAAAATCAAGAAACTCATGTTAACAACCCCTCTCTTCCTATTAGACAACAAACTTCAACTGAGTTTACAGATATATTCTTTGAAGATGCCTATACCATTCGACTGGGTGTGAGTTATGTTTTCAAATAGTGATAGACACCAAATCTTCGATATTGCACGCAGATCGTGTTAGCCTGCCTATTAAAGCTGAAATGATTCATATTAAAATTTTTTAATCGTACTTGCGTTTTGGTAGTACTGAAACATAAGCATGGTTAATAAACTCTTTCAAAAAATAATTGCAGCTTGTCAACACTTTTTGGTCTTCTTCAAAAGACAGTCGCTTGTAAAAAAAATATTTTTAGTCTGCGGATTAGTGGGGGGTGTTGTATTCAGCGCCATTCTATTTCTGTTTCTCCTGGTGTGGAGTGGAGCATTAGGTAATGTTCCAGGACGTGAAGAACTCAGACTGGTAGAAAATCCGGTCGCTTCAGAAATATATAGTGTTGATAGCGTTCTGTTGGGCCGATATTTTATTCAGGAACGATCTGATGTTCGATATGATCAAATTCCATCTCATGTTGTGAATGCTTTATTAGCAACAGAAGATGTTCGGTTCTACGATCACAATGGAATTGACTATCGAAGTCTTGCACGGGTTTTAATAAAAAGCCTTTTACTTCAGAATGATGCTTCTGGTGGTGGAAGTACACTAACACAACAACTCGTAAAGAATTTATATCCGCGTAAGCACTATTGGATGTTTTCCCTAGTCATCAATAAGATGCGCGAGATGATCATCGCTTCGCGATTAGAAAATGTATATGACAAGAATACATTGTTGGCTTTGTATCTCAACACTGTTCCTTTTGGAGATAATACGTTTGGAATTGAATCCGCTGCTCAGCGGTTCTTTTCGAAAGCAACGAAACAGCTTACTGCTGATCAAGGTGCCGTGTTGATTGGTATGTTAAAAGCAACGCATTCATATAATCCCCGCATTTTTCCGGAGCGATCAAAAGAACGCAGAAATGTCGTGCTCGCACAAATGGAAAAATATGACAAACTGAAATCAGCAGCAGCAGATTCATTAAAGAAATTACCCTTAATCGTTTTCTACAATAAGATTACACATCACTCCGGGTTAGCACCTTATTTTAGAGAATACATTCGGAGTGAATTATTGGCTTGGTGTCGCGATCATACAAACGAAAAAGGAGAACCTTTTAATCTTTACACAGACGGATTAAAAATATACACTACAATCGATTCACGATTACAACACTATGCAGAAGAAGCAACGGCAAAACAAATGGCGTTGTTACAAGATCGATTCTTGAAACATTGGGGGAAAATAGATCCGTGGCGCAGCCAACCAAATGTACTGGAAGAAGCGATTAAGAAATCAGATCGATATACGAGTTTACTTCAATCAGGTTTAACACATCCTGAAATTCTTGAGGAGATGAAGAAGACATCACTAATGAATGTATTTACCTGGCAGGGAGAAAAAGAAGTGGAGATGAGTTCAATTGATTCGATAAAGCATTACTTAAAATTTTTGAATGCCGGAGTATTAGCGATGGATCCACAACAAGGTGCCATTCGGATTTGGGTTGGTGGAATTAATCATCACTACTTTCAGTTCGATCACGTTAGAGAAAGCACGAAGCGGCAAGTAGGTTCTACGATCAAGCCAATTGTTTATGCTGCCGCATTAGAGCAAGGTGAAAAGCCCTGTGATTTTATTTCCGCAGAAAAGACAACATACGAAGGTGCTGAAGAGTGGACACCTTTAAATACGGAAGAGAATTACGATTTGAAATATTCAATGGAAGGAGCATTAACGTATTCAGTAAATACAGTTGCTGTTCATACACTCGAGCGTGCAGGAATTGATAACACGATAGCATTAGCACAACGAATGGGAATCACAAGTGATTTGGAACCTGTGCCTTCTTTGGCTCTTGGCACTCCAAGTATTTCGATGACCGAAATGGTCACGGCCTATTCTTCTATTGCAAATAATGGACACTCGGTTAAACCATATTACTTAACCTCCATTGCTTCGCGCAATAATGTAGTTTTGGAAAATTTTAAATCGGCAACAGGTGAACAAGTGTTGTCAGAAGACAATGCTCAAATGTTAGTACACATGTTAAAGCGGGTTGTGAATGAAGGCACCGGTGCTAGCATGCGATCAAGGTATAATGTTGCAAATGATATGGCTGGCAAAACCGGAACGACTCAATCCAATGCCGATGGATGGTTTATTGTGATGACACCAAAATTAGTTGTTGGATCCTGGGTAGGCGCTGATGATCCACGAATTCGGTTTCGCGCAACCTCTCTGGGGCAAGGAGCAGCAACTGCATTGCCTATCGTAGCCAATTTTTTTCAGCAGGTAAATACGGACATCGAACTCACTCAATTAAGTCAGGCTCATTTCCCTGAACTATCGTCTAAACTGGAGAACAAACTTTCCTGTGATCTCTACAAATCGGATAAGAACTTCTTAAAGAAAATTTTTGGCAAGAAAGACAAAGACTCAACACGAGCTTTCGGAGAGAAGGAGAAAAAAAAGAAAGGGTTCTTTAAAAGGTTATTCGATTTATAGCGCTAATTTTAGTGTAGCATCACACGCAAAGATTCTCTTCTGCGTACGTTATTTCTTGAAAGATCAAAAGTAAATTCAAAATGAACTAACCAAATCCATCTCAGCAGCAAAGAGAACGATCAAGGCTAAGTCGCCAAAAAAAAGCGAAAAAAGTAGCGAAGAAAAAGAAATGATTAAAATCTTAAACATATCGGTTATGAAATATTTATGCGTATTCATTCTCGCACTGATCAACATACAAATGGTGCGGGCCCAAATTCCGTCTACTGAAATACAAATTAAAGCTGCGCTACTCGCTGCGCCTGCAGACAAGCGTGACGGTGCAATGGTTTATGGATACGATGCTAAGGGAGAATTTGTAATACTTCGAAAAGGCATCAACGAATTGGTTTGTATTGCAGACAACCCAAAACAAAATGGTTTGAGTGTTTCGTGTTATCATAAAGATCTTGATCCGTTTATGGCACGGGGCAGAGAATTGAAAGCCGCAGGAAAATCCTTTCAGGAAATATTTGATATTCGTGAAGCAGAAGCTAAGTCTGGAAAATTAGTAATGCCAAAGCAAGCTTCAAATTTACAAGTGTACTCCGCTCCTGCTGATGCTTATAATGCGAGCACAGGTGAAGTAACAAAGGGCAGCTTTAGGTATGTCGTTTACATTCCTTGGGCAACGGCTGCCAGCACCGGACTACCTACAAAACCTGAGGCACCAGGTATGCCGTGGATCATGGATCCGGGCACACATCGTGCGCACATCATGATTGATCCGCCTTCGATCAATTGAGAAATACTATCTTCCTGTATCTTCCATTTAACTTCGCATGAAGCACAGTGATTATTTCTCAAAGGTTGCAGCTTGCCCAAATGTTTAGCAACAACTTCAATACTTTGACCGTATTCTCACCAATCAAAAAGAGACAATGCTTCATGATGAAGATTGTTTGTTAATTTGCCAGTAGTTAAATCCAATTCACAACTATAATTGGTGAGCTGTAACAATACCTTTACGAATTCATGAATCCAACCAAAAGAATTGCCATCATCCTCACGGTGATCTTCCTGATTCCGGCCTTATTCTTTTCGGTATATGAAATTTCTTCGTTGAACAAGGATGAAGAAATGATCGAAGATATCTATCAGAAACAGCTCGAAGCTATTTTATTCTCGGTTAACCAATATTCAGACGATGCCGTAAATAGCTGGGTTTCAAAAATCGAATTAGGGAATGGCATAAAGGAAAATGAAAACTCTTCGGCTCTTCAGAATTTGCTAATGTTGAATTCGTCTATTCACCTGGCTTTTATAGTCGATACACTGAATGAAAAATCAAAGATTCATATTCTCTCATTGGATAGCACACAAACCGATTCACTTTATTCACCGATTCGGGAAAGCCTTCAGAAAAATACTTCAACATTACAGCAACTAATAAAATACAAGAAGAGTGGTTTTCGAAAAACGGAAGTGATTAAGCACAACCTGAAACACGTAGAACATTTTCAAATGCTGGTATTCGTTATAGAAGGTTCACAACATTTGCAAATCGCTGGCCTTCTAATTAATCCGCTAATTTTTATTGAAGACATTATTGGCCCCCGACTTCAAACCGTTTCGAAGGATCAATTCATTTTGTCAGCTTTTAACAAAAGTTCGAACACTCCAATTTACTCCACCCAAATTAATGACACGGTTTCTGTAAATACTTCAGTGCTTGCCAAAGACCTCTGGATTTTCCCCGACTATTCTCTGGGTATCCGCACGCAGGGTACTTCTCTCAAACAACTTGTGCGTGAACGAACCAACACGAACTTAACTTTATTGATCGGTTTAGACATTGTGCTGATTGTGGCTTTGCTCCTTGCCTTCAGAAGTGTAAAAAGAGAAGTGCAGCTAGCTCAAAACAAGTCTGACTTTGTTTCAAATGTTTCGCACGAAATCAGAACTCCGTTAGCACTCATCAGTATGTTTGCAGAAACATTGGAGATGGGCAGAGCAAAATCAGAAGAAAAAAAACAGGAGTATTACGCCATCATCAGTAAGGAGGCACACCGGCTTTCAGGCATTGTCAATAAAATTTTGAATTTTAGTCAAACAGAAGCCGGAAAGAAAACATTGCATATTGAAACGGTACTCCTCAATCAGGAGATCAGTGAAATTCTAAAGACATATGACTTTCATTTAAAAAATAAGGGTTTCGAATATTCCTTTAACCAGAACGCAGATTTATATGTAAAGGCTGACAAGGAAGCGCTTATTGAAATTATCATTAATCTTATTGACAACGCTATTAAGTACAGTGCCGAAAAGAAGAGAATTGAGATTTCGCTGGAGGCAAAGGAAAATGCTGGCCTGATTTATATCAGAGACCATGGCGTGGGAATAAGCAAGACTGACCAGAAGCACATCTTCGATAAGTTTTATCGCGTGTCAAGTGGCGATCTTGCAAAAAGTCAAGGCACAGGTCTTGGGCTTTCTTTGGTCAAGCAACTCATCGAGAAACAGAATGGGGAAATTTCCGTTACAAGTGCGTTAGGACAAGGATCAACATTTACTCTTCACTTTCCCCTAGCCCAATAAAAAATGCCAAACATCTTAGTCATCGAAGACGAGCCTGCAATGCAACTGGGGTTGAAAGATAATCTGGAGTTAGAGGCGTATACAGTAGATGTAGCAAGTGATGGCGAAGCTGGATTATTAAAAATCAAATCAAATCAGTATGATTTAATATTGCTTGATGTAATGCTTCCGAAACTTTCCGGTTTTGATGTATGTAAAGCAACGCGGGCAGCAGGCATTTCAGCTCCCATCATTCTACTGACTGCACGTGGAGAAGAGATCGATAAAATTTTAGGGCTTGAATTCGGTGCAGATGATTACATCACCAAGCCTTTCAGCGTACGTGAGTTGTTGGCCAGAATCAAAGCGATACTGAGAAGAAGTCAAATTGTAGTAAATAAAGAAAACATCGTTATCTCCATCGGTAGATTAAAAGTTGACTTTAATGCTTTCTATGCTGAAGAGAATGGTGGCGAAGTAAAGTTGTCGCATAAAGAGTTTGAAATTCTTTTGTATTTGCATCAAAATAAAAATCAAGTAGTTAGCCGATACGATCTCTTGAAAAAAGTTTGGGGATACGATGATCAGCCAACAACCCGCACCGTTGATAACTTTGTTGTGCGGCTCCGCCAAAAGGTGGAAATAAATCCCAATCAACCCAAGGTTATTCTTACGGTTCATGGTACAGGTTACAAATTGGTGATCTGATTGAGCGATAATCCTTGATTATCGAATCCTGTTACATCTTGTTACAAACCTTTACCGCACGGTGACATCTCCCTTCTAAAGACACCGTTAATTGTATTGTAATTCAACAATGCAAAACGCTAAAAATTTAAATACCATGAAAACAAAGACAATCATCTTCGGAGTGGCCATTGCCATCATTGCCACGTTCACCTTGAGCACCAGTCACGCACAAACACAAGAACAGCCCGCTGTTAAGGTAGTGCCGACAAATCGACAAGATCAGCTAAAAGTTATTTATGCCTACAATACTAACCAATCCGTAGAAGTACGGTTTCTGGATTCCGACCGATTGGTTAAAAAGGACATTGTAAAAGGAAAAGATTTTGTTGGTGGCTTTATGAAATACTATAATGTTGAAACCATGAGTGGCAACGCATTTTGGATTGAGATTGAAAGCCCGGAGTTATTAGTGACATACAAAATGATACCATCTAAAGCTGGCAAATGGACAGCTCAACTGGAGAAGACAACATATACTTATCCGACCGTTGCGTCACGATAAGTTTTGTTTGGGTTAGGGTGATGCAATTCTGAAAGATTGCTCACCCGCATCCAAACATTTGTATTTTTAAGTTTTAAATTAAACCTAACCTTGTTAAAACCTATTCTATACTCTACCCTGTCCTTCACCCTAATTAGTATAATGGGGGTAGCCCAGGTCATTGAATTAAATGGCAATTGGAAATTTCAAATTGGCGACAAGCCAGCTTGGTCTGCTGCAAAATTTAATGATTCTGGTTGGGAAGTTATACAGGCACCATCGTCCTGGGAGGATGAGGGTTTTAACGGGTACGATGGGTTTGCCTGGTATAGAAAAAAGTTTGATGGCCGGCAATTAACAAAAGATGATAGCTATTATCTGAACATGGGTTTTATTGACGACACAGATGAAGTATACATTAATGGTACGCTGATTGGTTTCTCAGGATCAATGCCTCCTCATTTCAAAACCTCCTATAATACTGAACGCAAATATTCTATTCCCAATGAGGTAATCGATTTTAAAGGAGAAAATATCATCGCCATTCGCGTTTTTGATGTAACACTAGGCGGTGGCATCATTGACGGTAGGCTCGGTATTTATCGCGCAGCAAAAAACAGAATGCTTGTTGATTTAAAAGGCCTCTGGTATTTTAGAACATCGCGCGATTCGCAACCGATCACCGATACTAAAGAGTGGAAAAAAATGATGGTTCCATCACCTTGGGAGCATGAAGGATATCCACACTATGATGGATTTGCATGGTACAAACGATCCTTTACAATAAACTCCAACCTTATTGGCAAGGAAGAATTGGTTCTCATCCTCGGAAAAATTGACGACTTTGATAAAACCTATCTCAACGGAAAACTCATTGGAAAAACGCGTGATGGAAAACCCTTTGGGCATAGTGAATCCTTTGAAGAACTACGGGCTTACACCATTCCGCTCAACCTGCTAAAAAAGGATGGTCCGAACACAATAGAAGTTTTGGTAGAGGATATGGGGAATATCGGAGGCATATATGAAGGTCCGATAGGTATTACCACCAAAACAACCTACGAGCGATATTTCCGATAAATCTCTTTTCTTAATTTCGTATTGATATTCAATCCATCAGTGTCCTCTTTTAGGGGCGCTGTTTTTTTTGTGTTTAACAACTCTTACAAATTAGGCCTGTTAACATGATTGATTTTTATTAATATTAATGTTCTAATCCCTTTTCATGTCAAGTTGAGAATTAACCAAGAAATAATACGATGGATTTTTTAAGTGTTGACATTCTGATAAGCCTACTCACTTTGACATTTTTAGAAATTGTGTTGGGAATTGATAATATCGTTTTCATTTCTTTGGTGGCTGGAAGAATGCCATTAGGTAATCAAAGGCAGGTACGCGTAGTGGGATTAATATTGGCGTTAGTAGGAAGGCTCTTATTGCTTTTAGCCATTCAGTGGGTCATCGGATTAAATAATCCAATCGTGACCGTTAAAGAATTCAGTCTCAGCTACCGCGATCTCATTTTAATAGCAGGAGGCTTGTTCCTTGTTGGGAAAAGCACATCCGAAATACACCACAAAGTAGAAGGCAGGTCGGATGATAAGAAGCACAAGAAGGCATTGACTGTAAAAAGTGCCATTATTCAAATTATTCTTCTTGATTTGGTTTTTTCTCTTGACTCCATTATTACTGCTGTGGGGTTGGTCGATAAGATATGGGTAATCATTACGGCCATTGTTATTTCTATGATTATCATGATGAGTTTTGCAAAACCCATTAGTGAGTTTATTGACAAGCATCCTGCCATGAAATTATTAGCCATATCCTTTCTATTTATGATTGGCACCGTGCTGGTAGTTGAAGGTTTGCATGTTCACGTACCGAAAGGCTACATCTATTTTTCGATGGCGTTTGCACTTTTGATTGAAATTGTAAACATGAGAATCAGAAAAAACACTTCAGAATAAATATGCCAGAAAAAATTCTTTGGTACCAGTCTGAATTAAAACTTTAAAGATATCTGAGGCATCGTAAGCCATACACAGTTATGACCATCCCGTTTGAAATCCAGGTTCAATAAACAATTATCGCTGAGCTTATTCACAGTATTGATTCTTTGTACTGCCCTATCATCTTATTCTCAAAAAAGCTCCCGAGACTATTTTTTACCAGCAGGAAAAAAGAATAAAGCAATCTTCAACATGCCCAGCGCCAACGAAAATCAATCCGAATTTGCCCGGGTAATGTATTATTTAAAAAAAAACAATCAGCACGAAGTTGCAGACACAACGTATTATCAGAATAAACCGCTGCGAATTGAAGAACGCACTATTGAATTCACACCAACTGAAGTTCATCTTGTTAAACTGATAACCACAACTGAAAGAGAACGAAATATAACGACCGTTTACAATCCACCGAAAGTTATACTGAAAGTTCCGGGCATTGGACAAACACTATCATGGTCATACAAAGAAGCACACGGACAAAAAACCAACTTCTTTGCCGAGTGGGTGAAGTTTAAGCTCAACAATGTAAACACCCGCGCAATACGAATTACGGAGACCATAAATCTTTCGAACGGTTTGCTTTTTGAGGGTAAGAGAATCTATTACTACAAGGAAGATATTGGTCTTTGGAAAATGGAAGGAGTAACAAGGAATCTTCAACACACGATATGGGAGTTTGTGAAGTTGGAGTAGGATTCCATACTGAATTATAAATAATATTTGCCCTTGAGAAAGTGTATCGATACACGTAACTTTAGAATACTCACACTAAAGATCGATCACCATGAACAGAAAAAAGTTTATAAACCAATCCATATTCGGAGCGGCAGGACTTGCCCTTACTAACGCTGCTTTTGCAAACATCATTATACCTCAGAAGAAAAAGAAACTCGGAGTTGCCTTAGTAGGGCTGGGCTATTACAGCAAAGACTTGCTGGCGCCTGCCTTACAACTTACTACACAATGTTACCTGTCGGGAATCGTAACCGGAACACCTTCTAAAGCAGAAGAGTGGAAGCAACAGTATAAGCTCGCTGATCGAAACATTTACAACTATACCAATTTTGATTCGCTGGCTAACAATCCGGACATCGATGTAGTCTATATTGTGCTTCCTCCCTCTATGCATGCTGAGTATAGTATTCGCGCAGCCCAGGCAGGCAAACATGTTTGGTGCGAAAAGCCTATGGCCATGACCGTTGCTGAATGTACACGTATGATCGATGCCTGCACTAAAAACAAAGTGACGCTTAGTATTGGTTATCGCATGCAACATGAACCCAATACCAAAAAAATTATACAATTCAGAAAGGAGCTCACGTATGGAAACGTAATAAAAGTAGAAGCGTCCGCAGGATACTTTGATGGTCGAACCAATCATTGGAAACAAACGAAGAGTCTAGGAGGTGGCGCTATGTATGACATGGGCGTGTATCCATTGAATGCAGTTCGCTATAGCACCGGGCTTGAACCCGTTGCCGTTACAGCGAAAGCTTCAACAACAAGACCTGCTATTTATACTGAAGTAGAAGAGACCATGGCATTTGATCTGGAATTCCCTCAAGGCGTAACGGCAAAATGCGAAACCAGTTTTGGTAAAGGCATGAACGATCTCCTGGTAACCTGCACGAAAGGCTGGTATAAACTCTCACCCTTTCAGGCGTACAATGGTATCAATGGGATAACCAGTAACGGAACAAAACTGAATGCTACGATTAACAACGAGCAAGCTCAACAAATGGACGATGACGCGAATGCCATCTTAAACGGAACGCCACTGATGGTACCGGGAGAAGAGGGTTTAAAAGACATTCGCGTGGTTGAGGCAATTTATAGATCTGTTGCTGAGAAAAGACGTGTGAGTATTGTATGATATTACTTTAGCCGCATTAGATTCTTTTAAAGTATCCTTCTTCTCGCTCACTTATAGTGAACTCGGTTACTCCTCAATAACCACGGGAAAATCCTGCCCTCTACTAAACGTGTATGGGTATTGTGGTTTACCTTTTAGCTTACGTGTCATCTCTGGCACCTGGTCATCAATGTAGGATTTCAATTCGTAGATTGTAACCTTACCATCTTTTGGTGCTCCATCGGCTTCGCCTTGTAGTGCTTTGATCAATACATACGTAAAGAGTCCATGACCAAGTTCAGCAAACTCAGTAGCAAATTGTTCGCTTCCGGCAGATGCCATTACATGTATGCCCGCACTTCGAGAAAGTTGAGCGATGGCTTTCTCTTCACTTGCACCGCGTGTTGCTAGTAACTCTACTGATCCACCCGACTGACACGCATCCATTATAATCAATTGCTTCAATGCGTGAATTCGACTAAATCGATCTTGTAACATGCTGGCCTCAATCGCTTCTTTATTGAGCGAACTCACATCATATAAACGAAGGCTCTCCGTTGGGATGAAATAAAATTTATCATCCACCATCGAACCGTGTCCTGCATAGTAAAAAATAAAAACATCTTCCTGGCTTGCCTTGCTTGCCAGTTCATCGAGTTTCGCTAATATTTTTTCGCGCGTGGCATCTTCATCATATAAGGTATGCAATTCAATTTTCTTAAAAAGCTGTGAACTCTTTTCGTCCATCAAATCGCTAAACGATTTCGCATCAGGTTTAGCATAATTCAAATTTAGCTTGCTGTTCTTATATTGATTAATGCCAACTGATAGAATGTAACATGTGCTGCTCTTCGAAGCATGATCCGAAATCAACTCCACCGGCTGCGCATCAGATTCCATTTTTTCTTTATTACTCGCTACTGCGGAGAATGTATTGACGCCACCAATCAAATCAACAATGTGTTTATAGGTAGTGAATTGATTTTTAGATGAAGGATACTTTAGTGTTTCCTTATTCAACACAATACTCTTTCCATTGTGCAGCACACGAAGGTTCTCTGCACCGTTGCCATTATCAGTCATACGTACATACACTTCGGCTCTGTTTTCAGGAGCCGCCATTACAGCAACCCGTACCGTTGGGGGTGGTGAACTCTTTAACTTATCCTGAATACCTTTTGAATCATCATTGCCTCCACGGCTTTGAAATATTTTAGGAAGAAGATCAGGCCTGTAAAATTCATTGAAGAACTGATCGACAGAATAGGTTTTCAATCCATTCACAAAATGAATGTATTTGCGTGCATCATCCGTTCCATTAAAATATCCTTCCGGGTTTTTCACCATCCAATCTTTTTCACCCAAATGGATGTGCTCAAAGAATTCGCGACCACTCGTCAAATCCCAAAACTTCGTTACACCATCAACACCATGGCTGATCAACAATTTTCCATCAGGACTAAACAACAACGAGGTTATTTCTGCTCTGTGTCCTTCAAACGTACGCGTAACGTTTCCGGTATTGGTATCCCAAACGCGAACAACTCGATCAGCCCCGGCAGAGTAAATTGATTTTCCATCGGCACTGAAGATGGCAGTATGCACTGCACCATGATGTCCTTTGAATTTCTTTATTGCTAAGCCTGTACCAATATCCCACAAACGAATAGAACCATCCCAACTCGCACTCAATAAGGTGCGCTGATCGTTGCTCAACTGAATGGAAGAAATTATATCCGTATGTCCAACAAAATTTCTTACCTCCTTCTTCGTATCTATTTCCCAGAGTTGAAGTGAATTGTCAAGTCTTGCAGAAATAAGATAAAGATCGTTCGGGTGTGGTCTAACGGCATACGCTGAGTATTTTTCAAGATCAAAATAACTCAGCATCTTCCCCGTTTTGATATCATGAATTTTCATCGAGGCATCCCAGCTGCAGGAAATGATTTTTGTTTCATCATCATTAAAGTGAATATCGAAGATAGGTTCCCGATAGCTTTCGATAACTGTAGACGAATCGCCAGTCTCCACATTCCACAACATTATTTTACCATCGCCACCACCAGTCAACATCTTCTTACCATCTTTTGATAGATCATAACATAGCACCGCTTTCTTATGACCTACATATTCCATTACGAGTTTACCCGTAGCGATATCCCAACGTTTCACTTTCGTTCCAAATTTTCCTTTGATGAGCGTCTTGCCATCGTTCGAAATGAGAATTGAATTTTTGAATCGAACATATTTCGCGATATAGGATTCCCAATAAAAATTCGGATCGTAGTTTAATCCACCCAAGTCGCGTTGATTTAAAAATCCGGTGAGAATAATATCTTTCCTTTTCTTATCAACCGACCATGAGAATACAGTATTATCATCACTCGTCACAAGAATATTTTTCGCATTGAGTGTGAATGCAATTTCACGAAAATCACCTTTCTCATTGGCGGCCACTGAATCAATTCGTTGTGCGTTTGCTTCATTCCAAATTTTAAGATCTTTTTCAGTAGAGATAGCAAGTTTCTTTCCATCCGGACTGATGGCCAATCCGGTTAAGTCATCAATTTCCCTTCCGTATGATTTGATCAGTTTGAGAGTCGACAATTCATATTTCTGAAGCACATCATTGTGTGAGGCTTTATATAAATATTTACTATCGGGACTAAAAACCATACGCGTACCACAACCTCCACAAAAGCCATCCACAATCTCAAACTTCTTTACTTCTTTCCATTCACTGGTTTGAAACAATCTCACCACACGATTGTCTTCGCCAATGGCCATCCATTTTCCATCTTTACTGATGACAGCTTCCGTGCCTGTACCTAAACCCTTGTCGGGATTGACAGAAATTTTAGTTAATATTTTTTTTGTTTTAAGATCACGCACTACAAGCGAATCTCCATCACCTGTATCAATGAGGCCTGTGTAAAAGAAGAATCGTGATTGCGGATCGAATCCAACACTTCGAATGTATTCGGGCGCTTCGACAGCATAAAGTTCTTTGCCAGTTACAACATCCCAAAGACGAACAGTCTTATCATTACTTCCTGTAAGCAATAATTTTCCATCCGCGCTAAACTCAACCGTAGTAACACTTGCTTCATGACCAAGAAAACTGCGCACCTCGCGCCCTGTGCTGATCTCCCACAACTTCGCAGACTTATCACGACTTGCAGTGGCTACATAATTGCTATCCGGACTAACCGCAACAGACAACACCGCCAACTCATGACCTTTCTGAATAACAGTTTCGAGTGATTGACTATAGAGAACTTGTGCGAGAAGAAAAACAAATGAAAGAGTAAGGATTTTTTTCATGAAGAAAAGTTTGTTCAAATATTGAAACGATAAGTGATGAGGTTAAAACAAAAAATCTCTGCGTTCCTCCGCGACCTCTGCGGTTAATTTTACTCAAGATGCTTATGAAAATACAAAGTATAATCCGGCAACAATTCCGGATGAGCAATCTTTACCAAGTCTTGCAAAATCATATCGGGGCGTAAGTACCCAAGTTCTAAAAACTCACTTCCACCCTTCGCGCCTTTGCGACCATCATAGGTATAGACTTGCTTTTGCTTAAGTGGTTTGAAATTTTCATAGCGATGATCTGCTTTTTTGATTTCATCTAACGAAGCATACGATGCTACGCCAATCCAAAGATCAGCATCATGCGCCTTTTCATACACACCTTCAAAACTCAATTCCAAATATCCATTGGATGTATCATCCTCCCATAGGTAATGACAACCTGCATCCTGCAGCAGCTTAGCCGCATAATTTTTTCCACCGGGGAGAAACCAGGCATCACCATATACAACTCCGCTGAGCACCGTTGGTTTAGTAGCAACTTTATCTGCCAATGCTTTTGTGTCGTTGTATTGCTTTTCGATGACTTGAAAAATAGAATCAGCTTCTTTCTCTTTATTAAAGAATGCAGCCATGAACTTAATCCACTCTGCCCTGCCTAGTGGATGCTTCTCCAAATACTCAGAATTAATTACCACCGGAATATTCAACTCTACAATTTTTTTAAACTGACCGAAGTCACTGCTCATGGTGTAACCCATCACCATATCAGGCTTCAGCATGGCGAGCACCTCAATATTTAAACCCTTGTCCATACCTAACTCCTGAACCTTACCTGCATCAATGCGCGCGCGCGTTTTTTCTGAGCTGATATAATCCAGGCTAGGAAATCCAACGAGCTTATCGCTCTCACCTAAATAATCAAGAAGTGGAATATGAGTTGTCGATGTACATACAATTGATGTGATTGGTGTGCGAATAATTTTCACATCATTATCATGTGCAGGAATGATATCACCCTTTGGAACTAATAAATATTTGTATCCCGATGTCGCTCCTTGAAACGGGTAGGTAACTTCAACCAGCTTTACATTGCCTTGATACTGTATGGTAAACCCACTGGCATACTTGGTAACGGTTTGAACTTGCTGATCTGCAACAACAGTTGATTCTTTTTTCTCACAGGCAAACAGTATTATACAAAAAAGAAGGAGAGTAAGTTTTTTCATGATGCAAGATAGCAGTTATCAGTAATCGGTTATCGGTTAATGGTGAACATCAGAAGAATTTAAAATCTTGAATCCGCCACGATTAACGATTAACTTTTTTCACATCTTCGTAATACGCTTTCAAAAGTTTATGCGCTGCCGAATGAGCAGACATCTTCTGCTCGGCCACATCATGTTCCATATCCTTTAAGGTAGACTGAAAATGTTGAAGTCGTTGAAAGTCCGATTTTAATAATTGATCAAAGTACTCATGAAGCCACGCGACATGTTGGGTACTTCTATTCTGTTTGAGAAAACCTGATGTGGTAGTAAGGTTTTCATATTCAGTAATCATCTTCCAAACCGCATCGATACCTTTTCCAGTGAACGCTGATGCTGTAACGACTCTAGGCTGCCAACCCGATGTTGATGCCGGAAACAAATGCAAAGCATGTTGATACTCGGCTTGTGCTTTTGTTGCATGATCGATATTATCACCATCGGCTTTTGTAATCACCATGGCATCAGTCATTTCCATGATACCTTTCTTAATGCCCTGAAGTTCATCACCAGCACCGGCCAGCATGAGTAACAGAAAAAAGTCAACCATGTTTTTTACGGTCACTTCAGATTGCCCTACGCCTACTGTTTCAATAATGATAACTTCATATCCTGAGGCTTCGCAGAGCAACAATACTTCGCGGGTTTTATTGGCAACGCCACCTAATGTATTTCCAGAAGCTGTTGGACGAATAAAAGCCATCGAGTTTTTGGAAAGCTCTTCCATGCGGGTTTTATCTCCAAGGATACTTCCTTTCGTTAGCTGACTACTGGGATCAATCGTTAGCACAGCAATCTTTTTTCCCCGTTCGGTAACGTACTTCCCAAACGCTTCAATGAAAGTACTTTTACCAACACCCGGTGCACCTGTAATACCCAATCGAAAGGCATTGCCAGTATGCGGCATTATCTTTTCCAGTACCTCGGCACTTAATGTCTTATCAATCTCAAGATTACTTTCAATTAATGTAATGGCCTGACCAAGCATAACACGGTCACCCGATAAGATACCGGTTGCATATTGATCAGAAGTAAGTCTCGGTTTAACAGTTTGCATCAACGTTGTTTCGGAATGCCCGTCTAAATTTCTAAATTTACTTGATACATATTTCTGAAAGATGAGAAAATTCTGGATTGATTGTTTGTTCGCTACAATCTTCGTTTTTGTTGTGATGTATGGCGTTAGTAAAATTACTACGCTTCGGGTCTTTAATGCCTTTGATCCTATCTCCAATGCATTGGCTGATTTTGAGCTAAGTGATTTTGGATTTAGCTCTATTCGGCCAGAGCCAACAAAAGAAGAAAGAGTTGGATTATCTCAGATCGTATTGGTTAATTTAAGCAATTTAAATCGGAGGGATTTTGCACAACAATTACAGATTATAGCGAAGTACAAGCCTAAGGTAGTAGGCATAGATAGCTATTACAATTGTGAAGGGGGATTGTACAATCCTACTGATTGTCCACAGCTTTTAGACACATTAGGTAATTTGCTATTGTCAAATGCTTTGAATGAAATACCTAACCTTGTGCTGGTTTCTAAACTTCTCCAATCTGATTCACTATTTCTTAAATCTGATTCGTTATTAGAAGCCGGGATAGCAGACATTTATGATTCAATGGAATACTCTGACTGGACGTTTCGTGAAAATGCACATTCAGCCTTTGCCAATCTTGTAACGGATGCTCAATACCAAGAGGGCATTAAAATCTGCAAATCATTTGTTCCCAGATGGAATGTAAAAGGAAAAAGTGAGTTGGCCTTTGCTATCCAAATTGCAATGCTGTATGATTCTGTGAAAACAAAAAAATTTCTTGACAGAGGGAATGAAACAGAAGTGATTAGTTATAGGGGGAATTTTGAAGTTGAAGATGTTCGTTTAAAAAATCTTAAGAAAGTAGAATTAGGAAATACAGACATCTTAAGAAAAGTATCCTTCACCGCGCTGGATGTTGAAGATGTATTTGAAGAGAGGTTTGATTCTACTCTTATCAAAGACAAAATAGTACTGATTGGTTTTTTAGGAGATCGATTTGGTGATCCCGCATGGGATGACAAATTTTTTACCCCACTTAATAAAAAGATTGGTGGCCGTGCTAACCCTGACATGTTTGGATTAGTTATTCACGCGAATATCATTGCCGCCATAATAAATGAAGACTACATCAACCAATTAGCTGATTGGCAGGAAAATATCATAGCTTTTATTATCTGCTTGTTAAACGTGGCACTATTTTCGGTGATTAATCGAAATTGGCCTGTTATGTATGACGGTTTATCTGTCATTATTCAGGTTATTGAAATCGTATTGTGTTCTGTTGCGGTAGTGATGTTATTAGCGAACTTCAATTTTAAAAGCAGTCTTGGCGCCACTATGGCCGCTATGGCATTGGTTGGACCCTGTTTTGACGTATACTATGGATTAGTCAAGCCTGCCCTTTTAAAATTACCGGTATTAAAGCTTACCACTAAACCCAAGGGGGTATAAACAGGTTAAATGCAATAAATTCACTAATTTCGAAGTCTAAACGTTGAATTAAAGAAATGAAAAAGATCAATTTTACCCTCCTGGCAGCCCTCTTTCTAATGAGTGCTACTGCTTTTGGACAGGATTACGCCTTCAAGGTATTGGCCAATAAGGGTACAAACGAAGTAAAATCAGGCGATGCATGGCAACCACTCAAAACCGGAGCCAGCCTAAAGTCCACTGACGAAGTGAAACTGACTGATAATGCTTACCTGGCACTTGTGCACTCATCAGGCAAGCCAATGGAATTAAAAGAAGCTAAAACCTATAAAGTTTCTGAATTGGCAGCATCCCTAAAACCCGGAACAAGTGTTCTGAATAAATATGCCGACTTTATATTAAGTAGCAACTCTGCAGAAGCAAAGAAAAACAGATTAAGCGCTACTGGGGCTGTTCACAGAGGTGATGATCGTTATTCAATTCAAGTTTTACTACCTGAAAATCAGCACTCCGGAATTTACAACAGCACAGCCGTAATCAATTGGGATGGCAGCAAAGTAGCGGGTCCATACATTGTAAAACTTATGAACATGTATGAAGAAGAACTTGCTGTAGTAGAAACTCCGGAAACTACGTTTCAAGTTGATATTACAGATGCTAAGTTTGCAAATCTTACAGCCGTTTTGGTTGAGGTGAGTTCGAAGGCTGATCCAAAACAAATGTCAACCCGGCATTTGATAAAGAAATTACCTTTGGCTGAAATCGAAAAGGTAAAAGGTTCTTTGAATGAAATCATTGGAGAAGTGGGTGAACAGACTGCACTTAATAAATATTTACTCGCAAGCTTCTACGAAAACAACAATCTCTTTATTGATGCCATTTCAGCCTATGAAGAAGCAGTGAAATTGGCTCCGGATGTTACCTTCTACAGGGAAGCATACGATGAGTTTTTGCTTCGCCATGGGATGATGAAATAGTATAAAGAAGATAATGAGCTCCGAAAAGCCGCCAAACAGCGGCTTTTCCCTTTTGAACCTAAGAGATAATTCCATTGGAATATTTTAATTTCGCTAGTTGATTTGAAGACCCTTAAATTTGATATTATGAAAACAAGGATGTTGGCTTTAGTAATGGTCGCTTGGTTTGCGTCTATCGCAACCTATGCGCAAAAAGATTACACCTTTAAGGTATTGGTAAACAAAGGTAAAAATGAAGTAAAGGCTGCGGATGGCTGGCAACTCTTAAAGGTGGGAGCTAGTTTAAAAGGAACGGATGAATTAAAACTTTCGCAAAATGCTTATGTGGGTCTGGTTCATGTGAGTGGTAAACCTGTGGAGTTAAAAGAGGCAAAAACCTATAAGGTAGATGAACTCGCTTCAAAAGTAAGCGGTGGTACAAGTGTATTAAATAAATACACTGATTTCATCTTGAGTTCAAATACACCAAAGCGAAATAGCCTGACCGCAACGGGAGCTGTTCACCGAGGAACAGATAAAGCCGATTTGTATTTGCCAGAGGCAGAAAATCCAGTGGTGTATAACAATGAGATCATTATCACCTGGGATGCCGCTACAATTCCTGGCCCTTATGTCGTTAGCTTCAACAGTATGTTTGGAGATGAATTGGAAAAGATTGAAGCAAAGGAGAGCAATGTGAAAGTAAATTTAAGCAGCTCGAACTTTGAGAATGAAGATAATATTTTGGTTACCGTGACTTCAAAATCAGATCCAAACAAAGTATCGAAAGAGTATACTTTGAAAAAATTATCGAAAGCGGATAAAGAAAGAATTAAGACTTCACTAAATGAAATCTCCAGCTCGCTTGCAGAGAAGACTGCTATGGATCAATACATTTTAGCCGGCTTTTACGAAGAGAATAACCTTGTGATCGATGCGATTACTGCCTACCAGGAAGCCATTCGATTAGCCCCTGATGTGCCATCCTTTCAGGAAGATTACAATACATTCTTAATCCGCCATGGATTGAAGGAAGTAAAAAAGAAATAAGATCGATCTTATGTAAAACAAGAAAAGCTGCAATTGCAGCTTTTCTTGTTTTAGGCCCGGTTTGGCCAAAGCGTTTATTCTCCTATTTTTGTGCTTCTTAATAAAACTCCAATGAGCGTACTCGTCAATAAAAACTCCCGCGTTATAGTACAAGGTTTCACCGGTTCTGAAGGAACGTTTCATGCAGGACAGATGATTGAGTATGGAACCAATGTAGTAGGTGGTGTAACACCAGCAAAAGGTGGAACAGAACACCTTGGAAGACCAGTGTTCAATACCGTTAAGGAAGCTGTAGAGAAAACAGGTGCTGATGTCAGCATTATTTTTGTTCCGCCAGCATTCGCAGCGGATGCAATTATGGAAGCAGCAGATGCAGGTATTCAGGTTATCATCACCATTACTGAAGGTATTCCGGTTAAGGATATGATGATCGCGAAGGATTATCTGAAAGGAAAGAAAATCACTTTAATAGGTCCAAATTGCCCTGGTGTTATCACACCAGGTGAAGCAAAGGTTGGTATTATGCCAGGTTTTGTTTTCAAAAAAGGGAGAATTGGTATTGTCTCTAAATCAGGAACACTTACATATGAAGCGGCCGATCAAATTGTAAAAGCTGGCTTAGGAATTTCTACTGCTATCGGTATCGGTGGTGATCCAATTATCGGAACCCCAACAAAAGACGCTGTAGAATTATTGATGAATGATCCTGAGACTGATGCGATCGTAATGATCGGTGAGATCGGTGGAAACTATGAGCCATTGGCAGCACGATGGATTAAGGAGACGGGAAATAAGAAACCTGTTGTAGGATTTATTGCTGGTCAGACCGCACCGGCTGGAAGAAGAATGGGACATGCTGGAGCCATTATCGGTGGTGCTGATGATACAGCAGCAGCAAAAATGAAAATCATGCAAGAATGCGGAATTTTTGTTGTTGAATCTCCAGCAGAAATTGGTGATACAATGGTGAAGGCTCTTGCCAAGAAGAAATAAGTTTTGAATCGCTTCAAACAAAAGAGACCCGTTGAAAATCAACGGGTCTCTTTTTATTTAGTATCCATTCCGGATTTATCAAATCGCTATTAGAAGCTAGTCTTAAACTCTTTCTCTAAATAGCTATTCAGGTTCTTCAAACCGCTGAGCGTGTTTACCTGTTCTGCAGAATCATTTGCGTTATCATTTTTGTAGAGCACCTCTACAAACAGATCGCGAAGCATATAGGTATAGACCTTACGACTATCCTTTGTACGTGTACCGATCATCACACCTTTTTTCTTGAGGTAGTCAATTTGCTTCTGTACTGATAACTGCTTGAAAAAGAACTTCAGGATCATAAAACTTTAATGGTTTTTCTTCCTGTTAAAGCCAATTTTAAGCCAGTCCTATAATCCCCCAAATCAGCTCAAATTCAATGGTGCCAGATCCTCCATTTTCCAGTATTGGGAGAGAATTCTTAATCGAAATTAGAGTAGCTCGTTAGCCAAGTTTGCAAGCTCGGAACGCTCTCCTTTTTCCAATGTAATGTGGGCATAAAGAGCATGATCCTGCAGGCGATCAATCAGCGTTGACAAGCCATTACTTTGTGAATCGAGGTAAGGTGTATCAATCTGATAAATGTCTCCTGTGAAAATGATCTTAGTATTTTCCCCAGCACGAGTGATGATGGTTTTTACTTCGTGTGGTGTCAAGTTTTGGGCTTCATCAACAATGAAACAAATGTTGGATAAACTCCTTCCACGGATATATGCTAACGGGGTAATCATCAGTTTTTCTGAAGCTACCATCTCCGATATTCTGGAGTATTCTTTATCCGTTTCGTTGTATTGATTCTGGATGAACTTGAGGTTATCCCACAATGGTTCCATGTATGGGTTAACTTTTGACTTGATATCACCTGGCAAGTATCCTATGTCTTTGTTGCTCAGTGGAACGATTGGTCTTGCCAAATAAATTTGCTTGTATTCTTTTTTCTGTTCAAGTGCGGCCGCCAGCGCCAACAATGTTTTACCGGTTCCGGCAACACCTTGTATTGACACCAGCTTAATCTCAGGTTTAAGTGCAGCGTGAATTGCAAAAGTTTGCTCAGCGTTGCGTGGCTTTACTCCATACACTGATCGTTTTTCTACATGTTCCAACATGCCGTTCAGTGAGTTGTAATAGGCTAATGCTGATTTCTTGCCGCTTCTTAAAATGTAGTAGTGGTTTTTTACCGGAACCAATTTGCCAAGCAGTTCCTTTGGCTCGCAATATCCTTTTTCATACAACAAATTGATCATGGAAGAATCTACCTCCTCAATGATCGTGCTGCCTGTATAAAGTGATGAAATGTTTTGAACCTTACCCGTTGTATAATCTTCTGCCTGAAGACCAAGCGCTTTGGCTTTGAGTCGAAGGTTTACATCTTTGGAGACGAGAATGATTTTTCTTCCCTTCTGTTCCTTCTGTAACTGAAGTGCAGAGTTAAGAATGCGATGATCCGCTTTTTCTTCGTTGAATATTTTGTTGGCATCTACCGTACTGTGGGTGTCCATTAGCACTTTAAAGCTGCCTTTGGTTTTACCGTTGATGGGATTCCAGTCGTGGAGCATTTGCCCTTTCGCCAGTTTGTCAATGAGGCGAATGAATTCGCGGGCTTCAAAATTTTTGGTATCGTTTCCTTTCTTGAAATTGTCGAGTTCCTCTAAAACGGTTATCGGGATACCGACATCGTGTTCGTCAAAGTTGAGGATGGAATTGTGTTCATAAATGATAACAGAAGTGTCGAGTACGAAGATCTTCTTTTCTTTTTTGGTTTTTGCCATGCGCACAAAGAACTTGGTTTTCGAAATGTAATGAAACGCACGGAAAGGAAAAGGAATTTCGGAATTATTTTTTGTTACCTTTTCTTCCAAAGGCGAGCGTAAAGATGTCTCCTTTTTCATTTGGTGCAATGCGAAGAACATCAGCAAGCACTAAAATGATTAATTTCTTTGAAGCGTGAAATTTTTTCAGTCCGGTTAGCGCGACAAATTCCGTTAACGTAATTGAAGTATTTTTATCAAGGTATTCCATCAAAAGTTTCTCATGCTCAGCATACCAAAACTTGATGTCTTTCTTCTGTTGTTCTCTTCTGATGATTTCTCTTACCTCACGACTTGCCTTAATACTTTTGTCCTCAACACGAACAAAACTTTCCTTCAAAACCTCTCCATTCAAAAGGTAATGTGGCTTTCTTTGGCTCTCTGCAATTTCGTATTGGATAACCGTACGTGAATTTCCGATTGGTATAAATGTTTCAGTATACTGTAGTGCTGGTTTTACTTTTTTCAGTGCTTGATTCATCACATACACCTCCTCTTCTGGATGTTTCAAACCTGGTATAGTTCCATCATCACCAATACCCAGGAGAAGAATACCTCCTTTTGTATTGGCGAATGCAATCATCTCGCGAACTATTTTTTCGGGATAGGTAGCCTTTCGCTTAAACTCTAATGTTGATCCCTCTCCTGCTGCCACCAATTTTCGAAGTTGCTGAACTTGCAGCGGATTGTAAGCAAATGATTCTTGTAGCTTGTTCATTATTGTTACTGATTACCATTCACCGATAACCGTTAACCTGAAACTAATACTTCCCTCCCGCTACTTCATCATCGTCATCCTCGTCTTCTTCACCTGGTTTGGGTAATGTAAACATAGAGCTGAGCAAATCTTTGAATTGAAGACCTGCAGATAAATTATGTTTGCTGATCAAACTGAATTCAGCCAATCCATGCAGAGCAAATTCCATCATGAAGAGTTTAGTCATTTGATCCTTGCCCTTATGAAATTCATTAATGAGATCTGACAATCCTGGAACTGACTTGATTGATTTCTCAAAATCAGGTTGCGACATATCGTGCAACAAGTCGATGGTGTTTCCATCACCAAACCAATCGGTAATTTTTTTGTAAGGACTTTTCTCTTTTTGCTTTCTGAATTTATCCGGATCAGGAAAATAGTTTACAAACTGTGTTCGTAGCGCCTTGCCTACTAAATTTTGTGCTACAATGCCCGGACCTTCCTGCTCACCTTCATAAACTAATTCTACTTTTCCAGTTATCGAAGGAATAATTCCAACAAAATCGGTCACACGGATATTGGTTGTCTTTTCACGATTCATAATGCTTCTGCGCTCAGCAGCGGCAACTAAATTTTCGTAAGCAGAAATAGTAAGGCGAGCAGAAACTCCACTCTTTGCATCTACATATTCACTCTTGCGCGCTTCGAAAGCAACTTGCTCGATGAGGTCTTTTGCAATTTCATTCACACTTACCATAGCGCGTTGAGCATCTTGCAATCTTGCTTCTTGCTGTGTGATGCGTTTACCTATGTCTAATGTTTTAGGATAGTGCGTTATGATTTGACTATCAATACGATCTTTCAATGGTGTAACGATACTACCTCGATTTGTATAATCTTCAGGATTGGCCGTAAACACAAATTGAATATCCAACGGCATTCTGATTTTGAAGCCGCGTATCTGAATATCTCCTTCTTGTAAAATATTAAAGAGTGCTACTTGAATTCGCGCTTGCAGATCAGGTAATTCATTGATCACGAAAATGCTTCTATTCGATCTTGGAATTAATCCAAAGTGAATAACACGCTCATCTGAATAGGGAAGCTTCAGCGTTGCTGCTTTTATGGGATCAACATCTCCGATCAAATCGGCAATGGACACATCTGGCGTAGCAAGTTTTTCTGAATAGCGCTCGTCACGATGCATCCAGGTAATTGGAGTGTTATCGCCAAGCTCTTTTATTTTATCTATTCCAAATCTTGAAATTGGAGCGAGTGGATCATCATTTAGTTCAGAACCTTCAACAATTGGAATGTACTCATCCAACAAATTCACCATCAACCTGGCCAATCGCGTTTTGGCCTGACCTCGCAAACCAAGAAGATTAACATCATGACCTGCAAGAATAGCGCGCTCTAAATCCGGAATAACCGTTTCTTCATATCCCCAAATCCCAGCGAAGACTGTTTCCTTATTCGTTAATTTCTTGATTAGGTTTTCACGAAGCTCTTCTTTAGTCGATCTTGATGTGTAGCCAGACTTTTTCAGTTCACCTAATGTCTTTATGTTCGTCAGTGTCATTATTGTTTTGGTTTTTCGTAGATGATTTACTCAGCGAGGAAATCGTTATAAATTCTTTCTTCTGTTTCTCTTAAAATCTTCAAACACAAGATTACCTAATCCTTCCAGGTTGCTGTAATAAGCGTTGCCATTATTGGCTTTTGTAAAATCGCGCACAAAAGTCTTCAAGTAAGGATCGGTAGCAATCATAAAAGTAGTGACAGGTATTTTTATCTTTCTTAATTGACCAGCAAGATTTAATGTCTTGGATAAAATTTTCGGATCAAGACCGAAAGCGTTTTTATAGTACTTGATGCCTTGTTTGATGCAAGTCGGCTTTCCATCAGTGATCATGAATATCTGCTTGTTAGTATTTTTTCTTCTGCGCAAGATATCCATCGCTAGTTCTAATCCTGCCACAGTATTCGTGTGATAAGGTCCAACCTGAAGATAAGGCAAGTCTTTAATTTCAATCTGCCAGGCATCATCTCCGAATACTAAAATGTCTAATGTATCCTTCGGATATTTTTTGGTGATAAGTTCGGCTAAAGCCATTGCTACCTTTTTGGCCGGAGTGATTCGATCCTCACCATATAATATCATAGAGTGCGAAATATCAATCATTAAAACCGTAGACGTCTGCGTTTTGAATTCGCTCTCCATTACCTCAAGATCTTCCTCCGTCATGAAGAAATTATCGAGACCGTGATTGATCTGTGCATTTTTCAAAGAGTCCGTAACCGAGATCTGATCGAGAGTATCACCGAACTGATAATCTCTTCTTTCGGTGGTTTGCTCATCTCCTTGCCCGCTATGTGGTGTATTATGTTCGCCTCTTTTTGACTTTTTCAGCTTTCCGAAGATCTCTTCGAGTGCAGACTGTCGTAAATTCTGTTCACTCTTCGCGTTTAACTTAAACTCACCCTTCGGACCTTCATCTGTAATGTATCCGTTCCGCTTGAGGTCTTCAATGAAGTCACCCATACCATAATTCGGATTGGTTAATCCATACTGTCGATCGAGTTCGGTGAGCCATTGTAGCGTTTCTGCAACGTTTCCGGCCGTGATTAAGATCAATTGCATGAAGATTTTTAGCAGCTTTTCAAAGTCACTTTTCGCTTCGTCCGGTGGTGGTGTATATTTTGAAAATCGATATCCGAGCATGATGTTGAGGGTGGAATGCTATCTAAACCATTAATTTCTCAATTCTGTTTCGTGTTCAAAATTTAATTTTCAGAAAGTTTAGGCTTACGTGTAAGAAATGGCGCAAAATCTGAAATCCCAATCGGTAATTGCCCGATACATTTGTATCAACAAAAACAAACAAACCCATGAAAAAGTCTACAGTCGTTTTAATCTTAGTGGCGTTCGCACTCACATCTTGTTCTTTCTACACATGCCCTACGTATGCGAAGAAGGAAGTAAAGAAAATGGAGAAGCCGAATAGAATCTAGTTATCTGTTAATCGTTAATAGTAATACACCCATAGGCTTGATTACTTATTTTAACATCGTCTCATTAACCTAAAAATAAAAAGCCGTCTGGGATATTCTCTCAGCGGCTTTTGAATTTATCTACCTGTTCAATTCTTAGGTCACATCATCGCTTTTGCAGATGTTTTCTCCATTACCCTTTGATAGTAAGCTTCATAAAGAGGTAAGATCTGGGTAATGTCAAATTCTTGTGCGCGCTTCAATGCATTTTCTTTAAAGCGTGGGAGGTGATCTTTATCAAGAATGTATAATGCGTTTTTAGTCATGTCCTCCACATCGCCCACATTACTCATAAAACCGGTAACGCCCTGAACATTCAATTCTGGAATACCACCCGTGTTTGATGATATAACAGGAACTTCGCACGCCATAGCTTCCAACGCTGCCAATCCAAAACTTTCCTTTTCAGAAGGCATCAGAAAAAGATCGGCTACTGAAAGTACTTCTTCAACCGCCTCTAATTTTCCAAGGAAACGAACGTCATCACAAATATTCATCTCACGACACATCGTTTCTGCTTTCGTGCGCTCTGGCCCATCACCAATCATTAAAAGTTTGGATGGGAGTACACTGTGTATATTGTTGAATATTCTAATGACATCATCAATCCGTTTTACTTTCCGGAAGTTTGATGTGTGAACAATTAACATTTCTCCATTCGGACAAATGGCTTTTTTGAAATGATCTTTCTTTTGCTTTTTAAATTTTTCTAAATCGATGAAGTTGGGAATTACTTCAATCTCGTTAGTGATTTTAAATGAGTGATACGTTTCCTTTCTTAGATCTTCTGACACTGCCGTAACACCATCTGATTGATTGATACTAAAGGTAACAACTGGTTCATAGGAAGCATCCTTTCCCACTAACGTAATATCCGTTCCGTGCAACGTTGTTACCACCGGAATCCTAATGTTGTGTGTTTTTAATATTTGCTTGGCCATGTAGGCTGCTGACGCATGTGGAATGGCATAATGTACATGCAACAAATCCAACTTCTCATTTTTTACAACGCTTACCATTTTACTAGCCAATGCTAATTCATAAGGAGGATATTCAAACAACGGATACGATTGGATTGAAACTTCGTGATAAAATAAATTTTCGTTTAAGAAGTCCAACCTATGGGGTTGCGAGTAGGTAATGAAATGAACTTTATGGCCTTCTTTGGCAAGCGCCTTGCCGAGCTCTGTGGCAACAACTCCGCTTCCTCCAAACGTTGGGTAACAAACGATTCCTATATTCATGGTGGCTTAGATTTTAATTTTTGTCAGGTAACAAATTACTGGTGATGAATCTCAGGTTCGTTGACGTGTAAACCTTCCATTTATTGCTTCACCAGGGGTTGCTCCCCACTTTTACAGTACTCAAAGATGGACTCGTAAATCACATCTTGTATGCGAGAACGGATATTGACCTGATTAAGTTTATTGCTTCTGTCCGGAAATACCCGATTCGATACAAAAATATAAACAAGATTGAACTCAGGATCAATCCAAAGGCAAGTTCCGGTAAAACCAGTGTGTCCAAAAGTGCGATGTGAGGCTTTTAGTGATGTAGGACTATTCCAATCGCCCTGAATGGGTTTATCCCATCCCAATCCTCTTCTACCTTTTTCAAATTGCCTGTTGGCGAAAAGTTGAACGGTTTCGGGTTTATAGTATCGCGTTCCACCATAGCTTCCTTCCTGCAATAACATTTGTCCAAGCTTGAGTAAATCACTGCCGGAGCTAAACAAACCCGCGTGCCCACTGATGCCTCCCATCATGGCAGCACGTTCATCATGAACAGTTCCAAGAACTAATGATTTCCTAAAAATTGTATCACGCTCAGTTGGTGCTATTCTTTCCTTAGGGAAATGTTGTAATGGTAAGAAGCCTGTTGTGCTGGCACCTAATGGTTCATACAAATTTTGTTGAAGAAAATCAGAAATAGGCTGGTTCAACATCTTTTCTGCAAGTTGCTTAAGCATCATAAAACCAAGATCGCTGTATCTGTAAGGGTATGCTGTGCGAATGGGTTTCTCTATCATCTTTGATTTCCCGATCCACAACCAAATTGAATCCTGAATAACAGAGGATGCAAACAGATTTGGTGAAACCTGAAGTGGATATTGTTCACTCTTTTCATGACCATAATAAACAGGCGAGAATTCTTTCTCAATCATAGTGAAAGGCCACATTGGAACAAATGGTGTGAGGCCTGCCTGATGTATTAGTATATCATAGATGGTAACATCTTTCTTGTTTGTCTTTAATAACTCGGGAAGGTAAAATGATATTTTTTTATGAATATCAATCATGCCACGTTCATGCATGAACATCACAGCTTGAAGTGTAGCTGAAACTTTGGTTAATGAAGCAAGATCATAAATTGATTCGTCCGTAACCGGAGCTTTGCTTTCGTAATCAAGATAGCCGAACGATTTTTCATAAATAACTTTTCCATTACGCGCTACGATTACATTACAACCTGGAGTTGCTTTAAGCGTGATTGCTTCTTGTGCAATGGTTTCAATTTTTTTCAAGACCCTGCTATCCATACCCACATCTTCCGGTATGGAGTACGAAAGCCGGTTAAGACTTTTTGTTTCAACGCCCATACCTTCTTCACAGGTTGCAGAAGCTGTAAATGGCAATACACCATTTGCACCCAGTCCTCCAAAAATAATCTGTGGAACAATCTGCAATGCCTCACCACTATTTACATAGCTAGTTAATAGGGTAGAATATTCATCGGCTGATTTTAAAAATGTTTCATTCCCAAAATCGCACGCAATGATTTCACGACTCGGTTGAAGTTGTTTGAGAGCTCTGTGAAGTTTTTCTATGACCACCTCAGGGGTTTGCGGAAAAACACCAACGATAATAATTTCCTGATCGTGCAATGCATCTGTCAACTCAACCCAATCAGTTTTAGCATCAACTGTGAAATAAGCTATGTCCCGGTATTTATTCAGGTAGTGATAAAATTCATTGTTTGGCGAAGAACCATCGCTGGTAATGTAAGCAACATGTTTTCCTTCAAAGGCTTTTAGCGGAATAACATTATGATCATTGTGAATAACGGTTACGGCAGACTCATAAAGCCTTCGATTTAAGATGTTTGCTTCTGGTGAATTTAATCGCATCACTAAATTATCAGTATTCACAATTTGCCTCTTGGTCAATCCTGCATCATATTTCGCTGCCAATATTTTTTTTACAGATACAGTTAATTGTTGTTCATACCTTTTATCACGTTTATCTTTTTGAATTAACTTTTTGATTTTACGAATAGCTGCTCCTATATCTTTCGGATTCATCAATACATCATTGCCCGCCTGAAAGGCAAACGTTTCCGCTTCTCCTGCTCTATACTTTTCGGTAAGACTTTGTGTGTTTTGAATATCAACAAACACCAATCCTTTATAATTGAATTTCTTTCTTAACCAATCACCTGCAAACAAGGATGAAAGTTTGGAAGAGTTGAATTGATTTTTACGAATCAGGCTTTTGTTTTCATAAAAAAGTGGAAAATCAGCCGGAGCCAACAATACACCTGATATATTCTTTTCAAAAAGTTTTTGATATGGATACGATTGAACACTATCTACATTAGTCTGAAGAATAGGTAAACCTTTCTGAACATCAGTGACAGTAAGACCTTTTATTGGAAAGTGTTTAGCACATGCTAATACCCCATGATCTTGCATGCCTTGCATGAACGCAACTGCTTTGGATGCAACATTCAACATATTTTCGCCATACGATCGATAACTGATAATGGGATTTTGTGGATTATTATTTACATCGGCCACAGGAGCAAAGTTGATATGAATGCCCATGATTTTCATTTGACGAGCAACTTCTTCACCCAGAGTATAAATCATCTTATCATCGCGGATGGCGCCTAAAACCAGTGCGCGCGGAAATTGGATGGTGCTATCGAGGCTCATACCGAGTCCCCATTCCGCATCTTGCGCGATGAGCAATGGAATTTCTGCCGAGCGCTGAAACCGATTGGTGAGTTGTGCCTGCTTTATCAGAGAGCCTTGTGTAAATATTATGCCTCCAATTCTATGACTCTCTACTTCGTTTTCAATTTCTTTAGTAACCGATGCGTCATCTTTAGAAGAAAGCGTCATCATAAACATCTGACCGATGCGCTCGTTCACACTTAAGGTATTAAAAACACTATCAACCCAACGATTTTTATCGACCTGCGCAGATACTACCCCACATACACCCATTCCGATTATAAAACATAAAAAAACTTTTCTCATCAGCACCCTGTTTGTTCTGGAGTTTGGATTTTTAATCGCCCCACTTTGCGGAAAGTTACGGCTTATTATTAAATCCCCTGAAACCTAATAGCTTAACGGTAAAATGAAAGGATGAATTATAGTGTTATTATCATTTTTACTTCTGTTTATCTCTATTTAAAATGTAGAAAAATCAGGCAGTAATTATCACCTTTACATCTTTGTTTATTGTAGTTCCACACATGCCGGATATTATTCAGCTATTACCCGATGCCATTGCCAACCAGATTGCTGCTGGAGAGGTCGTTCAACGTCCTGCTTCGGCTGTAAAAGAGCTGATTGAGAATTCCATTGATGCAGGTGCCAAAAGTATTATGCTCATCGTAAAAGATGCGGGCAAAACGTTATTGCAAATTATCGACAATGGTCATGGCATGTCTCAAACGGATGCGCGCATGAGTTTAGAGCGCCACGCTACTTCTAAAATTCGAAAGGCCGAAGATTTATTCACCCTACATACGATGGGCTTTCGCGGAGAAGCGCTTGCTTCCATTGCTGCGGTTGCTCAAATGGAAATGAAAACGCGTTTGGCGGATGAAGAATTAGGAACATTGCTGGTGGTAGAGGGATCGGAAGTGAAGAAACAAGAATTGATTGCTTGTGAAAAAGGCACCAGCATCAGCATCAAGAATCTTTTTTTCAATATTCCTGCGCGAAGAAATTTTCTTAAATCAAATCCCGTAGAGCTGAGGCATATTATCGATGAATTTCATCGACTGGCTCTGGCACATCCTGATATTTCATTTTCATTTGTTCAGGGTGATGAACTAATTTACGAATTGCCCGAAGCGAAACTTAGTCAGCGTATTGTTAATCTATTTGGCAAGACTTATCAAAACCAATTAGCTCCTTGTCAGGAAGAAACTGAATTTGTGCGTGTGACAGGATATGTAGGCAAACCCGACTTTGCACGAAAAACACGCGGAGAACAATTTCTGTTTGTGAATAAACGATTCATTCGTAGCAATTACTTAAACCATGCTGTGATGAATGCGTTTGAAGGTCTATTGACTGACAACAGCTTTCCCTTTTATGTTCTCTTCATCGAGATCGATCCCAAACATATTGACGTGAACGTTCATCCCACCAAAACAGAAATTAAGTTTGATGATGAACGTGCAGTGTATGCCGTTGTGCGCTCGGCTGTGCGACAAGCAATTGGTTCGCATAATCTCACCCCTGGCATCGATTTTAATTCGGATGTCAACATGATCAGTAAATTGAGCAATGCATCTGCTCAATCAAACGAAGCGTATTTTGATGAACGCTTCAGTAGTTCTGTAAATCGCAGCAACCTCGAAAATTGGGAAAAGCTTTTTGGCGGAAACGAAGAAAGCAGGTTAATGCAACAGCATAGAGATGAACCCGTGCAAACGCTTCGTTTCGAAAGTGCTGTGAATCAACCCGAAGAACTTCAAACTCCTGTAGAAGAAAAAACATTATTCCAACTGCATCTTCGTTTTATCGTTAAACAAGTGAAAGCAGGGATGATGATAATCGATCAGCAGGCGGCACACGAACGGATTTTATTCGAAAAATTTTCAGATCAACTCAAACATAAATCGGCCGAGAGCCAGCAAAGTTTATTTCCGCAAGCCATTACCTTTAGTACATCCGATTTTGCGTTGGTATTAGAAATGCAGCAGGAGATTGAAGCACTGGGTTTTCGAATTGAAGTATTTGGGAAAAATACGCTTGCGGTTAATGGTGTGCCAGCCAATATTTCCAGCGGTCAGGAGAAAGAATTATTTGAAGGCCTGATTGAGCAATTCAAGATCAATCAAAGTGAACTAGCCCTGCCCATTACCGAAAACCTGGCAAGGTCGCTGGCCAAACGAGCATCCATTAAAAATGGACAGCGTTTAGAACGCGAAGAGATGCACGCACTGACGGGCCGCTTATTTGCATGCAAAACACCAAACTATTCACCCGATGGCAAGCCCACATTTTTTATTTTTGAACTGAATAAAATAGAAAGTTACTTTCGATAGACTATACGATTAAATTGAAACCATGTTTAGACTTAGCCCACTTGTAAAAAATTTGATCATTGTTAATGTGCTCATTTTTTTTGCACAAAAGATCGTTTCGACACTACCCATTGCAGAATACCTTTCCCTTTGGAATGTTCGTACTCCCAACTTTAGACCTTATCAGCTATTCACGTATATGTTCGTGCATAGCAGTAATGATTTCCTGCATATCTTATTTAACATGCTGGCGCTTGCTTTTTTTGGGTCTATGCTTGAAGAACTATGGGGAACAAAAAAGTTCCTGTTGTTTTACATCATCTGTGGTCTTGGGGCAGGCATATTTAACGTATTCTCAGATCTGTTTTTCGGACTCGGTAGGTTTGATGTTATGATGGGAGCTTCTGGTGCAGTATATGGAGTTCTTACTGCTTTTGGAGTTACCTTTCCAAATATGGAAATTCGATTAATGTTCCTTTTTAAAGTAAAGGCTATATACTTGGTTATGTTTTTGGGGATAAGTGCAATATTAATGGGCTTTCGAAGCGTTCCGGGAGATCAGACCGCTCACTTTACTCACTTAGGTGGTATAGTAACGGCCATTATTATAATGCAAGTCTGGAAATTTAGAGGTTTAGATTAGGGGGATTGATTCAAAATATGCTTGACGAATTTAAGAACGCATTTCAGCGACATAACAATGCTCATATTCAGTTGATCATTATCAACGTGGTGATTTTTATTGCCATGGGTGTTCTTATGGTTGTGGCAAAAATGTCGGATACTCAACCCATTTTTCAAGTGGTCTACGATCAATTTACCCTGCCATCACAATTTTCTGAATTTGTAACCAAGCCATGGACACTCCTTACCTATTCATTTGCTCATTCATATAATTATGAATTTGGAAGAGTAGGCATATTCCATATTTTAATGAACATGTTAGTGTTTTATTGGTTTGCAAAATTGTTTGTTGAATATCTAGGTAGTGATAAGCTTGTGGCTCTTTATATTTTAGGAGGATTGAGTGGTGGTCTTTTATACCTGCTTCTTTTTAACACCATTCCATTTTTTATTGCGCAACCCAGTATCTTAGTTGGTGCATCTGCTGCTGTCTTTGCTATTGTAGTTGCGGCTGCAACACTTCTGCCTGATTACACATTCTTCTTACTTTTCCTCGGGCCAGTGCGAATCAAATACATTGCAGGATTCTACATAGTCATTTCACTTCTCAGTTCTGTGGGTGATAACGCAGGCGGTGAAATTGCGCATCTGGGTGGAGCACTCATGGGTTTCATCTACATTAAGCAATTGCAATCAGGCGTTAATTGGGGAGGCTGGATTACAGCAACTATTGATTGGTTCAAAAATCTATTCACAGCAAAACCGAAAGTAAAAGTTACCTATCGCAACAAGGAAACGGCAACTCCGAAAAAGGCTTCAACAAAATCCTCTGTATCCCAGGATGAGATCGATGTTATCCTCGACAAAATTTCCGATGGTGGTTATGAAAGTCTGACGAAAGACGAGAAGGAAAAACTTTTTAATGCAAGCAAAAAATAGTTCAAAGTTTAAAGTTCCAGATTCAAGGTTCTTCGCAACAACAATCAAAGACTTTACTGTTATCTACTTTACGCAATCCACTTCGCAATCAAGAACGCTGCTGCTGCTGCCGCACCACCAACGATAGTAACGCGCAAAGCTCCCTTGAATAAGGGTTGGCCTGTTAACTTACTTTTCACTAAGCCAAAGGTAATAAGACAGAAGAAGGTGATGATGGAAGAATAAATCAACCCTTGTTGTGTAGACTCATTGAAGAAGTAAGCACTTAATGGAATTAATCCTCCAATAACGTAACTCACACCAATCACCAATGCACTTTGGTGGGCGCGATTTTTATCCGGGCGTTCTAAACCCAATTCAAAACGCATCATAAAGTCAACCCACTTCTTTGGGTTCTTCGCCATTTCACGGGCAATCGTTTCCTGAAGATGTTCACTGATTCCGTACTCTGCAAAAATCTCCTTGGTCTCTGCTATTTCAATTTCGTGCTTATTAACAATCTCATCGTATTCGCGCTTCTCTTCCGAATCATAATGTTCAATCTCCGTGCGGCCAGCCAGATATCCTCCCAATCCCATAGCAATGGAACCCGCTGCGATTTCTGCAAGGCCTGCTGTAATTACAATAGCAGTTGAATCTACCGCTCCACTAAGACCAGCTGCCAAAGCAAATGGAACGGTAAGTCCATCACTCATACCAATTACAAAGTCGCGTACTTTTTCTGAGGATTGAAAATGTTGCTCATCAGACATACTCAATGCATTTTTTCAATGCGAATATAAGAATTGCCGTGATCTAATCGAGCCAGAAATCTTCCTGAAACTTTGTGTCTTTGTGCCTTCGTGGCAAAAACCTACTTCACATTCTTCCGAAAGAATGCCTGCAACGCATCAGCAATTTCAATCGGATCTTTTGAATAAGATAACAACCTGTTTTGCTCATTGAATTTTGCCAACAAATTGTAATACGCATTTTCTGAAAGTTCATGTTCATCCATAATGCTTTCGCGCAACAATTGATCATTGATTACATCAACATAGGTTTTAATGCGGTCATTTTCATTAATGTACTTCACCAGCTTTCTCTTTTCCTTTTGCCATTTCGAAAAATAATCGATGGGCGATGAGAATGCCTGACCCTTTGAAAAAGTAGACTTGGGCAAGGAGCGTTGAGTACGATAGATTTCACTCGGAAGAATTCGATTCGCTGTGATCGTTACTTCATCCAACAACACCGCCTTTTCACTCATGCGGATCAGAATATCTTCTTCTTCGAATAAGAGTGGAATCTCAAGTGTTTTATATCCCACAAAAGTAAGAACCAATGTATCGGCTGGAGTTGTGGGTAATGTGAAAACACCCTGTGCATTGGTTGTTGTTCCTCCAGGCTGATGCTTTATGCGAACGTGAATACCCGGAAGCACTTTCAATGAAATAGAATCCACTACAATTCCTCTTGTGTGCTTTTGCGAAAAGCCTGTTACCCCGATTAATAGAAATAAGGCAATGAAAAAGATGGAACGTGTAAAATTGTTCATTGAAAAATCAGACTTCAGGATAAGAGATGCCTTACGATGAAACAAATGATCATTAAGTTTTATTGGCCAACTGACCACAGGCGGCATCAATATCCTTTCCACGACTTTTTCGTATGCGCGTGGTAATGCCCTGGCTTTCCAAAATCTCCATGTACATATTCAAGGATTCCTCAGAAGCCTGCTGAAACTCCCCGTCATCAATTGGATTGTATTCGATCAGGTTAACTTTCGAAGGAATTATTTTGCAAAACTTTAATAACGCTCGGGCATGTTCTTCATTGTCGTTGATACCTTTCCACACCACATATTCATACGTTACCTTTCGGCCGGTCTTTTCATACCAATACTTAAGTGCATCGCCCAATTCTTTAAGCGAGTTCGTATCGTTAATCGGCATAATGGAAGAGCGCGTTTTATCAATTGCTGCATGAAGTGAAACAGCAAGATTAAATTTCACATTATCATCTGCCATTTTCTCAATCATCTTCGCCACACCCACAGTTGAAACCGTAATGCGCCTCGAAGCCATGTTCAATCCTTTCTGCGATGTAATCTTATCGATGGCGGATACTACATTGGCATAGTTCAGCAAAGGTTCGCCCATGCCCATGAATACAATGTTAGTAAGTGGCCTGTTAAAGAAAAGTTCAGCTTGCTCCTTTATTGCCACTACCTGATCGTAAATTTCATCAGGTGTTAGATTGCGCTGGCGCTTAAGGCGGGCGGTTGCGCAGAATTTACAAGCCAGACTACACCCCACCTGAGACGAGACGCAAGCGGTAATTCTTTTTTCTGTGGGGATTAATACGGATTCAACCACCATACCATCATACAAGGTCACAGCATTTTTTATAGTACCATCGGCACTGCGCTGCATATGATCTACCTTAATGTGGTTGATGACGAAATGTTCTTTCAATAAATCGCGAAGACCATTGGAAAGATTGGTCATCTGATCGAAGCTCTTGGCGGATTTGTTCCAGAGCCATTCATACACCTGTTGAGCGCGAAAAGGCTTCTCGCCCAGCTGAACGAAATACTCTTTCAGCTCTTCCTGCTTCAATTTCCGTATATCCCGCTTAGAACCTGCCTCTACCATGGGGCAAAGGTAGGGAAAGAAGATTAAATCCAGATTGGTAATAATTGCCTTTTAAATACAGAATGCAGTTCACGCAAAGACGCAAAGGCTGAACTACAAAGTACGCAAAGTGATAACCAACGAATCAAAATCAGCCTATGAGAAGAATTTCTTTGCGCCCTTAGCGATGTTTTCTTTGTGTCTTTGCGTGAACTGCATTCTATTTTATCCGCACAAAAATCCTCGTTTCGCAGGCTCGTGATATGTTGGAGATGATTAATGAATCAGTAGCTAATTTTTCTACTGTAAAACTTTCGATAATGGTCCGCGATTTCTTGTCCAGAAAATAAAGGGATTCGCCATCAAACTTATACAGGAACGATTTGGAGTTATACGATTTCTTTTTGGTGATTATCTTCGTGTTTTCCTCGCCTTCATTCTTTTCTTTTAAAATAAGTACCTGGGGCGTTGCGCCAGACATACCTTTCATATCAGTGATCAGCTCCTCAGTATCAGCGTCACCTGTTCCCAATTCATCCTCAACACAACTGCTCTGTCGCACTAATTGCCAGCTCCCAATAATAGATTGTGCATTGGCACCCATCACCAAAAGGGAAAATGCAGAAAAAAGGATTAGCGTTTTCATTGAAATCGGGTTTAAACAAATTTACTCAAAATTTAAAGAGGCTATCACAAGCAAACGGTATTTTAGCGGCTTAATTGTCAACATGGTGAAATACGTATTTATCATCCTTGCGGTTATAACGCTGACATCCTGTAAGCCAACCATCAAAGAAGATGAAAACTTCCTGGAAAATTTGATGCGACTGCAACCTGAAAAGTTTGATTCGATCTTATTAAATAGAGACAAGCTGGAAGTTCAGATTATCTATACCCAGATCGAACGAGACGCAAACAACGTACCGACTTTTAAGTCTTTCTATTTTAATGTTGATTCTACACACTATTTTTATCCGGCTTCAACTGTTAAGTTGCCCATCGCATTATTGGCGTTGGAGAAATTTAATCATCTTCAAATTGCTGGTCTGGATAAGTTCACTTCAATGTTCAGCGACAGCCTTTATGCAGGGCAATTTTCAGCACGCAAAGATTCTACCTCACAAAGTGGCCTGCCTTCTGTTGAACATTACGTGAAAAAGATTTTAGTAGTAAGTGATAACGATGCTTACAATCGTCTGTACGAATTTCTTGGACAAAAAGCGATCAACGAAATACTGCAACAGAAAGGATATTATATAAAGATCTTTCATCGATTAGAACGTCCGCTAACTCCAGATCAAAACAGGCATACAGAAGGTATTCGATTCGTAAAAAATGACACGATAATTTATAGGCAGCCAATGTTGGTCAACTCTGATTCAATTCTCCCGTATTCGATTTCCTTGAAAGGCAAGGCCCATTTTAAAAATGAGGTACTCATCAACAAACCTTTCGATTTTACTTATAAAAATTTCTATCCGCTCACCACGCAACAACAAGTATTGCGCGCACTTCTTTTTCCAGAAACTGTTGCACCAAACAAACGATTTAATATAACAGAAGAAGATCGCCAATTTGTTTTGAAATATATGTCGCAGTTGCCTACCGAAACATCATACCCAGCTTATAAAAGTGATACCACTTACTATTACGATGCCTTCTGTAAGTTTTTTATGTTTGGAGAAAGTCGTGAGAAGATCCCTTCTACTATTCGGATTTTTAACAAGATAGGCGATGCTTATGGCTACTTATTAGATAATGCCTACATTATTGATACAGAACACAACATTGAGTTCATGCTCACCGCTGTGCTCAATACCAATACAGATGAGATTTACAATGACGACATTTCTGAATATCATACTATCGGTTATCCTTTTATGCAGCATCTTGGCAAAGCAATCTATAACTATGAAATAAAGCGTCCGCGAAAAAACAAACCGGACCTTTCTGCTTTTAAACTTACTTACGATAAACCATAATCCTGTTCTATTATTTTTTTGAAAGCTCAGTTTATTAATCGAAATTTTCGCTCTTTAAATTAATCGTATGGAAAAAAGTAATGCCATCATTATTACCGGAGGACACCTCAATAGCAGCAATGCTAAAACGGCCCATGGTTTAATAAGGGGTACGGATCGATACAAAATTGTCGGCATTATTGATGACAAGAGCGCAGGTAAAGATGCAGGCGAAGTACTTGACGGTAGAAAGAGAAACATTCCGGTCTATGCATCGATAGCTGAATTTGAAAAATCATCCGATCAAAAAGCGAGCTATTGCATTGTAGGTGTTGCAACCAAAGGTGGTGTTATTCCTGATTCGTTACGCGCGCTTTTAAAAGCAGCTCTGGATGCCCGTTATAATTTAGTGAATGGATTACACGAGTATATTGCCGACATACCGGAGCTGGCGGAGCTGGCGAAACAAAAAGGATTAACAATAACAGATGTACGCAAACCAAAAAGATTTAAAGACCTTCATTTCTGGTCAGGAAAAATAAAAGAAGTGAAGTGTCCAAAGATAGCCGTGCTTGGAACCGATTGCGCATTGGGCAAACGCACAACAACTCGTTTTTTAGTTGAAGCCATGCGCAAGGCGGGTTACAAAGCAGAAATGATTTACACCGGACAAACCGGATGGATGCAAGGCGCTAAATACGGTTTTGTGTTTGACTCGACTTTGAATGATTTTATTTCTGGTGAAATGGAGCATGCTGTAGTTACCTGCTACCATGAAGCCAAGCCTGATATTATTTTTATTGAAGGACAATCTTCCTTGCGTAATCCAAGTGGTCCCGCTGGCGCTGAGTGGTTAGTTTCTGCTGATGCTGATGCTGCGATATTACAACACCATCCTGCACGAAAGCAATATAAAGACATGGAATACTACCCGGCCTATCTTCCAGAATTAAAGGACGAAGTTGCGTTGATTAAAATGTATGGAACACCAACCGTGGCCATTACCATTAACTCATCAAAGATGAGTGAGCAAGATGCCCGTGCGGCTGCAAAGAAGTATCAGGACGAATTAAACATACCAACTATACTTCCACTAGAAGATAGTGTAGATAGTTTAGTTCCGATCTTTGAAGCGATGATCAAAAAATCAAAAACATAATTATATCAAGAACACGCATACGTATCTTTAACAGAAAAGAAATTCTAAAATTTAATATCGAAGACGATGACAAAAATTAAAAACATTAAAGTGTGGAGCGAAGATCTTGGAAACACCAAACCATACACCATCGCCTTCAAAACGATTGATGAAGTACGAAATGCCTTTGTTGAAATTACCCTTGATAATGGACTAACCGGAATCGGAGCTGCAAACCCAAGTGAATATGTAGTAGGTGAAAACCTCACGCAATGTTTGGATGCCCTGAAAGAAAATAACATAGAGTTTTTAATTGGTCGTGATATTCGTGAGTTAAACCAACTGACTTTTGAGGTGTGGAAGAAATTTCCAAAAAATCCTTCAGCACGTGCTGCATTGGATATTGCCTTGTATGATGTATTCGCTAAATATTTGGATGTGCCTCTTGTTTCTTTCTTAGGACAGAAAATAAAAAAATTACCTACTTCAAATACCATTGGAATTAAGAATGTTGAAGAAACTTTAAAAGAAGCGGCTGAATATATTAAAAACGGATTCAAAGTATTGAAAGTAAAATTGGGCAAAGACCTTGATGAAGATGTAGAGCGCATGTTTAAGCTTCGTGAAAAATTTGGCAGTGGCATCGTGATCCGAATCGATGCCAACCAAGGTTACACCACAGATCAAACCATTCAGTTTTATGGACGCACTTACGATTTGAATATTGAATTGATTGAACAACCTCTTCCGGCCAAGTCAATTAATGAAATGAAAAACTTGCCGAAGGAAGTACGTGCCGTTATTGCCGCAGATGAATCACTGATTACACCTCAAGATGCTATCGAATTAATCAAGCCACCAAAAGCAGCAGGAATATTCAACATCAAATTGATGAAGTGCGGTGGAGTAAGCCAGGCATTAAAAATCGCTGATGTTGCCTTGCATGAAAATGTTGATCTTTTCTGGGGATGTAACGATGAAAGTATTGTGAGCATTACAGCTGCTCTTCATGCTGCATACGCCTGTGCAAATACCAAATACATTGATCTTGATGGAAGTCTTGACCTGGCAAAAGATGTGGTGAAAGGCGGGTTCATTCTGAAGGATGGATACATGTATTGCTCAGACAAACCCGGGCTTGGTGTGGAACGGATTTGATTTTTAATCATCCATAACAACAAACACTCTTGTTCACCGAAAAACTTCTACACGCATTAGATAAAATCTCCCAACAAAAAATCCTTTTAAAAGGAGAATTTCTTTTAAAGGAGGGACAGGTTGAGAATAATATTTATTTTGTTAAGTCAGGAGCGCTACGTGTTTTTCTCCTATCGGAATTTGAAGAGCTTACTATTCGGTTTGGGTATGAAGGTTCGTTCATTACCTCATTATCATCGTTTATAAAAGGAACACCTTCTGAATTTTATATGGAGGCTATACGAAAGACAACCTTGAAGGTAATTCCAAAAGCAAGTCTATTGCAATTGGTCAATGAAGACACGGAAAGTTTGAAGCAATACATTGCTTTACTCGAGAATCTGATTACCCAACAAATTGAAAGGGAAATTGATTTACTTACCGTATCGCCTTCCGAAAGATTAAAACGGGTTCTAGACCGAAGCCCGAACTTGTTTCAGCAAATTCCTTTAAAATATATAGCTTCCTATCTTCGAATGACACCCGAAACATTGAGCAGAATTCGAAATTCTTGATTTCAATCAATTTTAATGAGCATGATCCAATTCAACTTTGCATAAAACAAAAACAACTATGCAAATCGAAAGCAATTTACTAATTGATGATCTCTTAAACAGAACTGAGAACGCCACCATCGCTGTTCGGAAATTCAAAGAACTTCCAATGGATCAACTACAGCTTAAGCATAATGCTGAAACATGGAGTATGTTAGAATGCATTGAGCATTTGAATTTATATGGTGATTATTATTTGGTTGAGATTGAAAAACAAATCTTAGCTCAGAATGGAAAATCCAAATCAACCATTTTCAAAAGCGGATTGATTGGCAATTACTTTGCGAACTTAATGCTGGTTAAAAACGGGAAGATGACGAAGATGAAATCACCCAAAGACAAGAATCCAATTCATTCCAAGCTGTCTACAACAACCATCGATCGATTTCTAAAACAACAGGAACGATTAAAATCATTGCTCATTCAAGCGAGAAATATTGATTTAACAAAAACCAAAACCGCCATTTCATTATCAAAATATATCAAGTTGCGTCTCGGTGATACTTTTCGGTTTTTTATTTATCACATCGAGCGTCATATTCTTCAAGCTGAAAAAATTCATCAGAAATAGATAATTCTGCATTTCAGAAGAAACGCAAAATAAAAAAAGCTCCGGGAACCACCCCGGAGCTCAAACCAAACCCCTCTTCCAACACATCCCGCAAAGCGCGGGAATCACTATCCTTAAACCAATTCTATAACACCATCTGTGTCCTGAAGGTTCTCGAAAACAAAATCAGTTTCATTTTTTAAGTCAATAAAAATGACACCTTGTTTATGAACATTTCCGGACAATATCTGTTTTGACAATTCGTTTAGAATCTCCCGCTGCATAATCCGCTTTAGTGGTCTTGCACCAAACTGTGGATCAAATCCAAGTTTCGCCAATCGATTACGTGCATCGTCCGATATTTCAATACGAATACCGGCTTCTTCTAAACGTTTGCGAATCAAGTCAACTTGAATATCCACAATCTTGCGAATGTGCTTTCTGCTCAGTGGACTAAACATGATGATCTCATCAATACGATTCACAAATTCAGGACGAACCGTTTTACGCAATAAGGTCATCACTTCATCCTTTGTACCTTCAAGCACATCGAAATAATTTTCATCTGTGATCTTCTCAAAATTTTCCTGAATGATGTGTGAACCAATGTTGGTGGTCATGATAATGATCGTGTTCTTAAAATTGGCAACACGTCCCTTGTTATCCGTTAACCTACCTTCATCAAGCACTTGCAACAAGATGTTAAAAACATCTGGATGTGCTTTTTCAATTTCATCCAACAGAATAACAGAGTACGGTTTTCTGCGCACACTTTCGGTTAGCTGTCCACCTTCATCGTAACCTACATATCCCGGAGGCGCTCCAATCAATCGACTTACACTGTGTCGCTCCTGATATTCACTCATATCAATTCGCACCATAGCACTGTCATCATTGAAAAGATATTCGGCAAGAGCTTTCGACAATTCTGTTTTACCTACACCCGTTGTTCCCATAAAAATGAACGAACCAATAGGGCGCTTCGGATCTTGCAATCCTGCGCGACTCCTACGTACCGCATCACTCAATGCCTGAATCGCTTCTTCTTGTCCTGCAACACGCTTACCCAATTCAACTTCTAAGTGAAGTAATTTTTCGCGATCGCTTTGCAACATTTTCGAAACCGGTATTCCTGTCCACTTAGCCACTACTTCCGCAATGTCTTCACTATCGACCTCTTCCTTCATGAGTGATTTCTCACTGTGCATTTCTTTCATTTTCAAGTGAGCATCATTCAGCTTCTTCTCAGCCTCCGTTACTTTTCCATACCGAATCTCCGCTACCTTTCCATAGTCTCCAGCTTTCTCGGCTTGCTCCGCTTCGAATTTTAGTTTGTCAATATTTTCCTTTTCTCTTCTGATACTGTTAACTACTTCCTTTTCACTTTCCCATTGGGCTTTAAGCGAATTTCGCTGCCCTGATATCTCGGCAATCTCTTTACTGAGCACAGCCTCTTTGTCTTTATTTTTTTCTCTGCGAATAGCTTCGCGCTCAATTTCCAATTGCATGATTTTGCGATTGAGCTCATCGAGTTCTTCAGGCAATGAATCCATTTCAAGGCGGAGCTTCGCTGCAGCTTCATCCATTAAGTCGATAGCCTTGTCCGGAAGAAAGCGATCGCTGATGTAGCGGCTCGATAATTCTACTGCAGAAATTACAGCGTCATCTTTAATACGAACACCATGATGGAGTTCGTACTTATCTTTTATACCACGCAAAATTGAGATTGAATCTTCAACAGTAGGTTCATCTACCATCACCGCCTGGAATCTGCGCTCCAATGCCTTATCTTTCTCAATGTGTTTTTGATACTCTTTTAATGTGGTTGCACCAATGGCATGAAGTTCACCACGAGCCAATGCTGGCTTCAATAAGTTTGCAGCATCCATCGCACCTTCACCTCCTCCTGCACCAATCAAAGTATGGATCTCATCAATAAAGAGAATGATCTCACCATTTGAATCCGTAACCTCTTTGATGACCGATTTCAAACGCTCTTCAAACTCTCCTTTATATTTTGCACCTGCTACTAACAGACCCATATCAAGCGAGATGAGCAGCTTTGATTTCAAATTTTCAGGCACATCGCCATTGACTATACGTTGTGCAAGACCTTCAACAATAGCAGTCTTACCTACACCCGGTTCACCCAGAAGGATCGGGTTATTTTTTGTTCTTCGTGAAAGAATTTGAAGCACACGTCTGATTTCTTCATCGCGGCCAATAACCGGATCGATCTTACCTTTCTTGGCCAGATCATTTAAGTTCTTACTGTATCGCTCAAGCGATTTATATTTTGACTCTGCGTTTTGATCGGTTACGCTTGATCCTCCACGCAATTCTTTTATTGCTTTGATCAACGATTTTCTTTCAAAGCCTGCATCCTTCATGATGGATGCTACTTTATCTTTCGAACCCAATACGGCTAATAATAAATGCTCAACAGCAATGTATTGATCCTTAAATTCAGGAAGTTCTTTCTCAGCGTTTTGAAGAATGGTATTGGTGGTCGATGATAAATACGCCTGCTGTCCGGAAACTTTTGGATAGTTATTTATAATTTCTTCCAACTTGGTTTCTAAAATGGTCGCATTTATACCGAGCTTCTTAACAAGATAGTTCGATACGTTTTCATCCGTTTCGAAAATAGCTTTTAATACATGGCCAGGCTCAATCGCTTGCTGCTGTAATCCCGTAGCAATCTCGGCCGACTTCTGTAAAGTCTCCTGAGATTTTATAGTGAATTTTTCAAAGTTCATAATAATGGTCCTCCGCACTTGGTTATCAAATAATCAACCATCAAAATTTACTCACTCTTTTCAGAAATTATGGCATTTAATTCTATATAAATCAGCCTGTTTCGGTCAACCTGACCTCGAAGTATGACATAACGATCATGTAGAACTGGAAGCTTCTAAAAATCAAAAAGCGCAGATATGTGCTTATTGCACATCACCGCTGGCATAAATTCTAAATTTTAAATGCGAGTTATACTTATATTGAAAATCAAATCATTTAAACCAGAGAATAAAACTTTAATAACATGGCAACTTCTAGACGAGACTTTTTAAAAACGGGGGCATTGGCGGTTGCAGGCGCCTCTCTCCTTTCAAAAAATGTATTTGCTTCAACTGCAAAACCAGGAGAGCTTCTTGGACTTCAACTTTATTGCGTCAAAGATGAAATGACAACAGATCCGTTGGGCACATTAAAACAACTCGCTGCCATTGGATATAAAAATGTAGAGCACGCCAATTATGTTGACCGTAAATTTTATGGATACCAGGCTTCAGAGTTTAAAAAGATATTGAGTGACTTAGGTATGAGCATGCCGAGTGGTCACACCGTAATGGGCAAGCAGCATTGGGATGCCACCAAGAAAGATTTTACGGACGCCTGGAAATACACTATTGAAGATGCCGCTACCATGGGGCAAAAATTTGTGATCAGTCCGTGGCTGGATGCTGCTCTTCGCACAACCTATGATGACTTACTAAAGCAAATGGAAATCTTTAACAAGAGTGGTGAGCTTTGTAAAAAATCGGGAATGAAATTCGGTTATCATAATCACGATTTTGAATTCAGTCAGAAGCTGAACGACAAAACGGTTTATGACATCATGTTGAAAAACACCGATCCTTCATTAGTGATGCAACAGTTGGATATTGGTAATTTATATAATGGCGGTGCAAAGGCGATTGATATTGTGCGTCAATACCCAGGAAGATTTGAGTCGTTGCATGTGAAGGACGAAATCGCTTCTTCTGGTGGCCATGAGAAATTTGAAAGCACCATTTTGGGAGCAGGTATTGTTGGTGTTCGCGAAGTGATTGATCTCTGCCGAAAATCAGGAGGCACTACTGATTTTATAATTGAACAAGAATCCTATCAAGGCAAAACACCAATTGCTTGTATGAAAGAGGATTTTGATATTATGAAGAAGTGGGGATATTAATCTCTAGTTAATATTAATGCGAAAGACCTCAGCCTTTAACAAGCTGAGGTCTTTTTTATTTATTGGTCTTTGCCATTTCCCATCCAATAATACTTTTCTTCCGGATAGCACTCCAGCGATACTCTCCTAAAATTCCGTCTTTGCGTATCACGCGATGACACGGTATCAAATACGCAATATGATTTGATCCCACTGCAGAACCAACTGCTTGCATTGCCTTCGGATTTTGAATGTGTTCAGCAATACCTTGATACGTTGTTACATCTCCCATCGGAATTTTTAACAAAGCTTCCCAAACCTTAATCTGAAAATTAGTGCCTTTTACAAAGAGATGAAGTTTCTTTTTGGATGCTACGTGATCCGGAGCAAAAATCTGTTGGGCAAACGCATTGGTTAATTCCTGGTCTTGATGAAATACTGAGTTATGCCAGTGTTCTTTCATGTTCTCCAATTCCATTTTTGGATCTTCATCTGCTGAAAGAAAAGACAACCAACAAATACCTCGCTCTGTCACACCAATTAGACAAAGACCAAATACCGTTTCGTGAAAACCATATTCAATACGAATACCAGAACCTTTGAGTTTATACTCTTGAGGTGTCACGGCTTCAAGTGTAGTGAACAGATCATACACTCTTGATTGGCTTGACAATCCGGCTGACTCTGCTGCTTCAACTAAATTTTTAGATTGCTGCAGTTTGTCCTTTAGAAAATCGACAGTAAGGTATTGCAGAAATCGCTTCGGACTGATACCGGCCCACTCGGTGAAGAGCCGTTGAAAGTGAAACGGACTGAGATGGACATTATCTGCCACTTCATCCAATTCAGGCTGACGTTGAAAATTCTTCTCCAGGTATTGAATGGCTTCTTCAATACGCTGGTAATTAATGTTGATTTCTTCTGTTGCCACGGTCATAAAGCTATGTATTTTGTTGACTCAAAATTGAAAGTTCAGTGAAGGTTTTTCAACCCGCTTCTTGCTAACAATCTGAACTTCCTGTTTATATTTATGTAAAGTCATGCCCTATGAAAAACTTAATTGCGTTTTGTTTGATGTTCGCCAGCCTCAATGCATTGGCTCAACAGAATTTCGACACGGTAAAAATCCAACCGATACGGGTAACAGAAAATATTTACATGCTGAAGGGATCTGGTGGGAACATCGGGGTTTTGGTTGGTAAAGATGGAACGGTGATGATTGACGACCAGTTTGCTCCACTATCAAATAAAATTAATGGCGCAATTAAATCGCTTGATCCGGGTGATATTCGCTTCCTGATCAACACGCATATCCATGGAGATCACTCTGGAGGAAACGAGAATTTTAAACGCATGGGATCAACCGTTGTGGCCCATGATCTTGTTCGTGAAAGAATGTCTAAAGAACAAGTTAATAAAGCTATGAATCGCACCACTCCTCCACGCGAGAGAGATGCCCTGCCTATAATAACCTTCTCTGACAAAATGAATTTCCATTTGAATGACGAAGATATTGAACTGATTCACTTAGATCGTGGCCACACGGATGGTGATGTAATAGTGCGATTTAAAAATGCCAACGTATTTCACATGGGTGATGCCTTTGTGCGTTACGGTTATCCTTTTATAGATATTTCCAGCGGAGGTTCATTTGCTGGATTCATCTCAACACTTGATAAGTCAATTGCATTGATGGATGATAATTCAAAAATTATTCCCGGACATGGAGAACTGGCCACCAAAGCTGATGTCAAAATTTTGCGCGATAAATTAGTTGACATTCGTGATCAGGTATTTGCCGCTTTGAAGAAAGGAAAGAAGGTAGAAGAAATTTCTTCACTCGGAATTACTGATAAGTATGATCCTGATTTAGGCAAGGGCTTTTTAAAAGGCAAAGACTTTGTGTTGATCATTGCAGAAGAATTGAAGAGTTCAATGCCCACTAAAAAGTAAAAACTCTTTTCCATTCTTTATACTGCTCTCGCATACAATGTCCACAGGGACGAAAGCCATTGGCCTTTGCCTCTGCGGCATCTTTAAAGAATACTCTATTCTCATTCTTCATTCGTTTTCCGGAAGCGCAATTCAACTGACCATAGATTTTTAATTTTCTATTTCCGGCTAATGTTATTAATCCCGCTTTTATAAGCTTGAATAACTGGTTTTGATTTGCATCATCATGTAGCATCGTGAAATATTATTCCCAAAGCATATCGCCTTCCTGATTTTACTTCACTCACACCATGTTTCATATTACTCCGATAATAACCACGCATACCTTTCATTGGTCTGAAATTAGTAGTGATGACAATTCCATCACCTTGTTTCGAACGAATTACCTCTGCTTTTGACTGTGCTCTTGGAACTTGTTCTGTTAGTACCAGTTCACCGCCCGTATGGTCTCGCCCATTTTGGGTGAGAACAACAACAACTTGAAAAGGAAAATACACTTCGCCATATAAATCCTGATGCAAGGTATTAAAGCCTCCGGGCTCATATTGAAGAATGAGGGGTGTTGGTCTGTTTTGATTTTTGCTATGACACTGAGCAACAAAATCAGCATGAGAAGTTGGATACTGAATATCAATAGAAAGTTTTTGCATCCACTCGTTAGCAAGGGGTGCTAATCCTTCATATATGGTTTCTCTGGCCGATTGAATTGTTGAAGGCAAAGGATAATTAAAATATTTGTATTCTCCTTTGCCAAATCGATATCGCTGCATATTGATTATGCTGCGATATTTAGAACTATCACCATACATATCCACAAGATTCTCACATTCATCCTTTGATAATAAATCAGGAAGAATAGTGTAGCCCTTTTCATTTAGCGCCTCATACTTAGCTTGCCAATTTCCATTGTCCATAATGATCATTCATTTCTTACTCAAAAATGATGACAGATCAGTAAGTACTCAACCCGAAACTTGCTATTCGTTCATTTGAATGAGAATATATCATGAAGGTGTATTACCTTCACTTTATTAAATGAATAATTATGAAACGGAATACTATTCTGGCTTATGCATTTCTCTTGTTCACTATATCGTGTACATCTCCAAAAGAATCGGCTGTAGATACCGAAGATTGGATATCCCTATTTAATCAAAAAGATTTAAGTGGATGGGATATTAAAATTGCCGGATATGCCATGAACGACAATTTCAAAAATACCTTTCAAGTGAATGATAGTATATTGAGTGTTTCATACAATGACTACGATACGTTCACCAATGAGTTTGGTCACTTGTATTATAATCAGCCTTATTCATACTATAGAGTCCGGCTTCAATATCGATTCTATGGTGAACAACTGAAGGGTGGTCCTGATTACGCACGACTGAACAGTGGTATTATGGTTCATTCACAATCGGCTAAGTCATTGGTGTTGCATCAATTATTTCCGGTTTCGCTTGAAATGCAATTTCTAGCCACGGATTCAGCCAGACAAAGTCATACTGGAAATTTATGCACACCCGGAACAGAGTTTGAACAAAATGGAAAATTAGTAGATGTGCATTGTCTGGATTCTGATTCTAAATATTATGATGATGAGTTGTGGGTGAACGCAGAAGTCATCGTGTTGGGTGATTCTATTATTCATCACATCATTGAAGGTGATACTGTATTAACGTATGAACACCCAACCGTAGATCGCAAGTTGACCAACCGATTTATGAACTGGACAAAGGAAGACGTTGCTGATTCAGTTCAGTGGATGCAAAAACAAGGAACAAGATTAAGTGAAGGATATATTGCTCTACAAGCTGAAAGTCATCCGATCCAATTCCGTAAAATTGAATTACTCAATTTAAAAGGATGTATGGATCCAAATGCCGTGAATTACAAATCATATTATAAAAAATCAGACAATAGTTTGTGTCAATATAAATGAGCTTAGTTCGTCTGCCCATGCCCGAGGAATTTAGTTTTGATCTGGCAATTACTTTTTTGAAACGCTCTCCTCGCGAACTGCTGCACACCTTAGACGGTAATAAAGTTTTCAAAGCGCTTCGCATTGACAATGTCGATGTGCTCATCTCCATTCATCAGAAAGAAAAAGATTTGCTGATCAGGTTTCTAAACGCGAAGCCAAATGTTGCATTGAAAGCTGGTGTGCTTGAATACATCAGAGAATGGTTTGATCTTGAAACTAACCTGAGGCCATTCTATGCCATGGCTAAAAAAGATGAACTTCTTGCTCCATTAGTAAAAGCATATCATGGCTATCGCATTGTTGGACAACCTGATTTATTTGAATCATTAGTGTGGGCCGTATTGGGGCAGCAAATCAATCTGGCTTTTGCTTACACTCTTAAGCAACGATTTGTTGAACAGTTTGGAGAAAGTCAGGAATATAAAAATCAAAAGTATTATGTATTTCCAAAACCGGAAGTGGTTGCTCACCTTACCGATGATGATTTATTACCTCTTCAATTCTCTCGACAAAAAAGTAATTACGTTGTACTCATCGCTCAAGCTTTTATGAATGGAGAAGTTTCAAAAGAAAAATTAAGAGGCTTATCGTTAGCTGACGCAAAAGAAAAGTTAATGAAGATTAAGGGTGTAGGTAATTGGACCGCCAACTATGCCTTGATGAAAACCTTTCGGTATCCGGATGCTTTTCCCTTGGAAGATGTTGGTGTTCATAACGCCATCAAAAATCAAATGAAATTAAAATCTAAACCCAGTCTTGATCGCGTAAAAAAAATCTTCAAAAAATACAAAGGCTGGGAAGCGTATGCTACTTTGTATTTGTGGAAAAGCCTCTGAGTAAGAACGAGGTTGGAGTTACAAAGGACGAGAAGTAAGAAAAAATATCAAAAAGCCCACGATAGAAATCATTAAGCAGAGGGGCACATAAAACTTAGCATCCATTTTCGCGAACGTTGTCTCACGAATGCGTTTGAAAAATCCAACATATTTAAAATCACCAACCGCTCGCATCAGAAAGATGATACTGATGAACATATCTCCGTATCGAAAATAACGTTGATCAATCCCAAATGGCAAAACCACTGCATTACCCAATGTAATTATTGCAAATAGTAGCAGACCTACTGCCACTACAACAGTAGCCATAATGGAGGGCTTGAAAAGAAAATCTTGCGTTGATGGATTGGAGGGCACCGAAAAGGAAAGTCCCCATTTTCCACCCATCAACCAGTAGAAATGAATACCACTTAGCACCGTAAAAATTACAACATTTAACAAGACGAGAATTATCAGCATAATTGAAATTAATGAAGTGCTTCCGTTAGAAAATCATTCAATGGCTTCAATGTTTTGCATGAATCCGTTATGATTTTCATAAACTTTTTATCCTTCACTTCTACGTCTGATAATGGACGTGTCATGATGAAACTCTTTAGCTTCAACCATTCAATGTATTTGCTACCCTCTTCAAAACCTTTTGGTGCTCTTTTCAATTTATCTTCATCCCAAAAATCAGGAAAGTTCTTCTTAAATTTTTTATCGTTCACAATCTTGGCAAGCTTGTCTCCATTGTAGTCAATCTCCTGTCTAACCTTCGCGAGATTTTCAGGCTCTGGCATAAAAAGTCCACCAGCAACAAAGCTTTTGTTTCCTGGCTCGATATGTAAATAATATCCTGGCTTACCCATTCCCTTTCCAGCAGGTGAAAACGATGCGCCAAAATTTGTCTTATATGGGCGTTTGTCTTTACTGAAACGCACATCACGATAAATGCGAAAGGTTAATTTTTTTGGATTGAGACCTAATAGAGAGCTGTCGAACTTAATGAGCTCTTCCAATAACGGATTAACAAATCCATCGAAGCTATCTTTGGCGGCAAGGTATTTCGATTTGTTTTTTTCAAACCAGTCGCGGTCGTTGTTTTTACCAATGTCTTTTAAAAATTTGAGAATGAGTTCAAAATTCATGAGGGGTAATTTTATTTTATCCTAAATAATCCAGTATTGCTTCCAAACCGATGCCACGCGAAGCCTTCACCAAAATAGTTGAATTGCTTATTGGACTCCTTTTCAATTCTTCAATTAGCAATGCCTTGCTTTCAAAATGCAATGCATTCGGGAGTTCAACTTTTGCAGATGAGACTAATTTACCACAGAGGTAAACACGATCAATCTTTTTCTCTTTTAATAATCTACCAAGGTTTCGATGTTCTTTTTCAGCTTCACCTTCTAACTCAAACATATCACCAACAATAGCCACTTTATGAGTTGCCTTCATGCCTGCTAAATTTTCGATCGCTGCTTGCATGGAACTTGGATTCGCATTGTAGGCATCAAGAATAATTGTATTGCTACCTTTCTTCATTACCTGAGAACGCATATTACCAGGAGCATATTCAGCAATGGCCACATTGGCAGCAGTTGCATCCACTCCAAAATGTTTTCCAATACATAATGCAGCAGCCATGTTCTCAAAATTATAACCACCGATAATTTGAGTTTCAATTACATTTCCGTTCTCTGCTTTTATTTTTACAAATGGATCAGCTCCTACCAATTCACAGTGATAATAATCACCAGGAGCAGGATAGTAAATCGGATTCTTAAAGCGCTTCGCCATATTGGCAAGAATCTCGTTTTGCGAATTGATGAAGACTACTCCATTATTCGTAAGGAGATGTTGGTATAATTCAGATTTTCCACGAACAATGTTTTCAAATCCACCAAACGTACCAATATGTGCCTTACCAATGTTGGTGATAAATCCATGTGTCGGGTTTGCAATCGAACATAGAAGCGCAATCTCACCAAGATGATTTGCTCCCATTTCAATGACTGCCACTTCAATTGTTCTATCAATGGATAAAATCGTAAGCGGAACACCAATGTGATTATTTAGATTTCCTTTGGTGGCATGTGTCCTGAATTTTTTATTCAGGACTGAATGAAGCAATTCTTTGCTTGTGGTTTTGCCATTCGATCCGGTTAAACCAATAAAAGGAATAGAGAATTGATCGCGGTGATGACGCGCTAACTTTTGCAAAGCGGTTAATGCATCGTCAACTAAAATACATTTATCATTTACAGCAAACCGTTCTTCGTCAACAATCGAATACATTGCTCCTTTTTCTAAAGCTTCAAGCGCAAATTCGTTTGCATTAAAATTATCACCCTTCAAAGCAAAGAACAGAGAGCCGGGTTCTATCTTACGGGTATCGGTGGAGATTTTTCCCGAGGAGAGGTAATGCTTATATAACTTTTCTATTTCCATTTTATAAAATCAGAATGGCAATTTAAGACTTGTTTCTAACCGAGTACGAAGTACGAGTTAGGAAGTACGAATTAACAGTCAAAAAACGATTACAAAAATAGGTTTAAGCACCTTTGTTCCTTCCTATTTCAAAACTTTATACAAGTACTCGTACCTAGTAATTCGTAATTCATACCTTATAAAGTATCTTGCCAAGATAACAGGCATGCCTGAGCTAACGTTAAGTAGAAAGAAAATAATTCCGAATGTCCAGAGTTGTATTGCTTTTGACCTTGCTATTTCCCATTGCCCTTCAAGCGCAGTTTACCTATGTGCTCGATCAGACTGTACCCGTAAAGGACCTTCAAGGGAATTCGTTGAACATGGCATGGGCAGGAGGATTGAATGCCGCTCAATACAATACCATTGACTTAAATGGAGATAACAAAGATGACCTTGCCATTTTTGACCGGATGGCAAACAAGGTTATCACTTTCGTGAATGATAATAATCAATACCGTTATGCACCTGAGTATGAAACGCTCTTCCCGGATGAGATAACAAACTGGTTGCTGCTACGCGATTTTAATTGTGATGGTAAAAAAGATATTTTCACAGGCGATATTTTTGGAATGAAAGTGTATACCAACTCAACACTATCTGGTGGGAATCTTTCATGGCAACCCTTTCTGTTCTATGCCGGATCTGGGAATCTAAAAAGTGAAGCACTCCTTACCCTTGGCTTTTCAGAAAAAGTAAATCTGCAACTTCAGTATGACGACTTGCCTTCTATTGTGGATGCCGATGGTGATGGCGATCTGGATATTTTCAGCATGCAATATCAGGGTAAGACCATGGAATTTCATCAAAATTTTAGCAAGGAGCGTTACGGCACTTGTGATTCCCTTGACTTTGAGCGCCAAACACAGGCATGGGGCAGCTTTACCGAATGCTTCTGCGGTGTGATTGCGTTTAACAACGAAGATTGTCCCCCAAATCCTGGCCGCACAAAACATTCCGGAGGAAAAAGTTTGTTGGTTATGGACACGGATGGTGATGCCGATATGGATGTATTATTCTCTGAATCATCATGCACTAATCTTTATCTGTTAAAAAATGATGGAGATAATATTAATCCAATAATTAATTCGGCTGCTCCATTCCCATCTACAAATCAAATCGACTTTGTGATTTTCCCTTCCGCATTTTTTGAAGACGTTGACTTCGATGGAAAGAAAGATTTAATCTCAACACCTAATATTTTTTCAAGGGCGTATCTTAATTCTGATCTTAAAAATTCAAATTGGTTTTATAAAAACAATGGAACAAGTTCCAATCCGTCATTTGCATTGGCTCAGAAAAATTTTCTTCAGGATCAGATGATCGATATTGGCGACAATGCTATTCCTGCCTTTACAGACTACGATAATGATGGTGACTACGATATGTTTGCTAGTCAATATGTATCGGATAACTTTCCATCCACCATACACCTTTATAAAAACACGGGTACATCGACTGATCCTGAATTTACTTTATTCGATGAGGATTACCTTCAGTTTTCAACTACATCCTTTGTAAATCTCAAAATTCAGTTTGCTGATATAAACAGCGACAGCAAAACGGACCTTGTCTTTGCCGCTACTTCACTATTCACTGGAAGCACAGATCTTTTTTATCTGGAAAACAAAAGCAATTCAATACTTGATTTCTCTAATCAAACACCTCAGCTCGTTAATTTTGATTTTAATTCAAGTGAAAATATTCTGGTAGCCGACATTGATCTTGACGGTCTCAATGATTTGCTCATTGGAAAAAGTAATGGAGCGTTGCAGTATTGGAAAAATAACGGACCTTCCGGCTCGCAAAATTATTCATTAGCAAATGGCACGTACCTTGGTCTGGGCTCAAGTGTACTTCGACAAAATCTAGCTTCTTCTATTGCTGATTTGGATGGTGATGGAAAAAGTGATTTGATGCTGGGCGATCAGCAGGGAAAAATTACGATCATTCCTGATTTTCGAGAGGCTTCTGATTTAAGTAATGCAGAAACAGAAATTATTCTAAACCCTATAGAAGACTCCACATACCAAGCACAAAATCTTGGAGGAAGGGTATGGCCAACTACTAGCAATCTTTTCAATTCAGATCGACCTGTTATCGTAGCGGGCACTATATTAGGTGGCCTCCGCTTGTTACGAAATGATGAAAGTAAAGAATTACCAAAAAACCCGGTTATTCAAATTCATCCAAACCCGGTTTCGAGAGATGAGACATTAATTATTGTTCCCGACCGGGCTGTACAGATGCAAGTCTATTCTTCTATTGGTCAAAAAATAAGTGATCCCATTCAAATCGAAGGTAGTGAAAGCTTCCCTCTTAAGGTTTCCAATTTATCTCCAGGCATGTATATCCTTCGGTTTGCTGTTAGCAATACCTTCGTAGCCAAGCGAATCGTCATTTACTAAAATCAATCGTCCTTAATTTCACAATGAACTACGCCTTTATTTTTGACATGGATGGTGTGCTAATTGACAGTAACCCTTTTCATAAAATAGCCCTTCAACAATTTTGCAAGCAACACGGACACGATTTGAATGAAGCCCAACTTCGTGAGAAAATATATGGCCGAACCAACAAAGACTGGCTCAGAAACCTGTTTGGTGATATCGACAAGAATCTCCTCCTTCAATATGCTGATGAGAAAGAAGCTCTTTTTAGAGAGCTTTATAAAAAAGACATTCGTCCATTGGATGGACTGATCCCATTTTTGTCAAAGCTAAAAGAGGGAGGAATTCCCCGAGCCATTGCTACATCGGCACCTCGCGAGAATGTTGATTTCACACTTCAATACGCGGATATGGGTGGGTTCTTCGAAACTATATTAGACGAGTCATTTGTCAGCAGGGGAAAGCCCGATCCGGAGATTTACCTTAAATCGGCAAAAGCCCTGGGTTTTGATCCCGCCAACTGTATTGTCTTTGAAGACTCCCTGTCAGGGATTGAGGCTGGAAAGGCGGCAGGTTGCAAAGTTGTTGGCGTAACCACTACTCATAGCCCTGAAGAGCTAAGCAAAACTGATTTTATTATAGATAATTTTATTGGCATAACGCCCCAATCGCTTATTTCAAGGCTTTTTTGAACGGGCATCACGGATTATTTTCAAGCGCCTTTGGAATATTGAAGTGGTTTTGACGATATTTGCAATCCGTTTTCAAAGGCGGGTATAAATAATTGAGCAGCTATGGCACGTGTTTGTCAAATAACAGGAAAAAGACCTCAGGTAGGTAATAACGTTTCGCACGCGAACAACAAGACGAAGAGAAAGTTCTATCCGAATCTTCAGAAAAAGCGGTTTTTCATACCAGAAGAGGATAAATGGATCACTTTGAAGCTTACAACAAAGGCGATTAAGACCATCAGCAAGTATGGTATTTCATCTGTGTTGAAAGAAGCAAAGGCTAACGGTCACTTAGTATTGTAATCAAAATCAGGTTAAGCTTATTCGTTAATGGTTTCGGCCAAAAAGCGATTAGCAACTACCTAACAACATTTAATAGTCAACAAAATGGCAAAGAGAGGTAACAGAATTCAAGTGATACTCGAGTGCACAGAGCACAAGACGACAGGCGCGCCAGGCATGAGCCGCTATATCACTACTAAAAACCGCAAGAACACAACAGAGCGGTTAGAATTGAAGAAATACAACCGTATTCTTAAGAAAGTAACTGTTCACAAAGAAATTAAATAACCATGGCAAAGAAAGTAGTTGCATCCCTCAAAAAGACAGACGGAAAAAGTTATGCAAAAGTGATCCGTGCTGTGCGTTCTGAAAAAACTGGCGCTTACACCTTCAGAGAAGAAATCGTTTCCTCTGATCTAGTGAAAGAAACACTCGCTAAGAAGTAATTCAGGTATAGAAGAAATTGAAAAGTCCCCGCGTGGGACTTTTTTTGTTTATCCTCCCTTCAACGGGAGATGCGTTCATCCTTTAAAAAATCCCCTCTATGGCATTGTTTGGATTGTTTTCAAAAGATAAAAAAGAATCGCTCGATAAAGGCTTAGAAAAAACGAAGGATACTTTCTTCAGCAAACTCGGCAAAGCACTGGTGGGTAAATCCACGGTGGATGAAGAAGTGCTGGATAACCTGGAAGAAATTCTGATTTCATCGGATGTTGGTGTTACTACTACTTTGAAAATTATTGGACGCATTGAGCAACGCGTTGCCCGTGATAAATATTTAGGCACCACCGAGCTCGATCGCATTCTGAAAGAAGAAATTGCCAGTCTGCTTTCTGAAAGTAATTCTAATGACCTATCTGATTTTGAAATTCCAGCAGGCAAAAAGCCACATGTAATTATGGTGGTGGGCGTAAATGGTGTTGGCAAAACAACCACCATAGGCAAACTCTCAGCACAATTTAAAAACAGGGGCAAGAAAGTATTATTAGGAGCCGCGGATACTTTTCGTGCTGCTGCAGTTGATCAATTAAAATTGTGGGGAGAACGTGTTGGTGTGCCGGTGGTATCGAAAGGTATGAACACCGATCCTTCTGCTGTTGCTTATGATGCCGTTGTAGAAGGTGTCAATCAACAATCTGATATCATCATTATTGATACAGCCGGGAGACTTCACACCAAAGTGAATTTGATGGCTGAGTTAACAAAGATCAAACGCGTTATTCAAAAAGTAATTCCGGATGCACCACATGAAGTCTTGTTGGTATTAGATGGAAGCACTGGACAAAACGCAGTTGTACAAGCTACTGAATTTACAAAGGCAACCGAAGTAACAGCACTCGCTATTACAAAGTTGGATGGCACGGCAAAAGGTGGAGTAGTGATTGGAATTTCAGATCAATTTAAAATCCCTGTGAAATACATTGGGGTGGGTGAAAAAGTAGATGACCTTCAGGTATTCAACAAGACTGAGTTTGTAGACTCACTTTTTAAGCGGGACTAATTGCTTTTTTGTAATCGGTATTCTGAAAAGCAACTGATAATTAAATCCCCAATAAGCATTCTTATTCGTGAGCCCGTAGCCGGGCACATCATGCGGAAGTAGATCGGGCGTATCTCCCATACTTAAAGCAAACTTATAACGGATGGTGTAACCCATCCAAAACGTTTTCCAGATGCGCACCCTCAGACCTGAGGTAAGTTCAAACCAGTTGGCTGGCACGTTTCGGTTGGTGAATACTTCATTAGAACTTCCCCATAGAGGGTCATTAATAATAACTGAATAATCTTCTGAAAAGGAACTGTGTGCATAGCGCATCCCCAGAAAGAACATATTCTTAACAGGGCTCTTTGTTAGAAAATTAACATCAACACCAACACGAAAATAATTTCCGTTGTTGCTGTAGTTGGAAGAATCCTGAATGTAGGTTCTTCCCCACGACCCATAATCAACAGCCAGGTAGTAGCGATAAAAATCGACATCAGCATTTAGCTCATATCCTTTAAAGGTCTCGTCATAGGTATTGCGAACTAATGCTAATGCATCTGTACCCAAGCGAATCCCGGTAGGTAAGAATTTATTTCTCACCGAATCCTTTTCCTGCGCCAGCAGAACGATCGGCAGAAATAGGAAAATCGATATGTTAATCTTTAAGAATCTCAATGTTGGTAATGGAAGGGAATTGAATGGAATCTTTTGGCACAAGAACCTTTGTCAGTTCAATATCAGGAGAAGTGGCTACTATCTTATTGTAAACAGACTGCTGGCCACATGCATTGAAAATCGTTTTGCCTATTGCCTGATAACTCACGCGTAATGTATCAATCGATACAGGATCTCCTTCCTTTACCTTCATATCAAAATAATACTCAATTTCGGAAGCTGATTCATCGATGGGAAGTTCAACTGAACTCGTTGTTACTCCCTCATAAAAAACATCGGACAAATTATTGGTAATCTTATTAAAGGCAACATTTACTGCAACCGTACTCTCTCCCTTTGAAATTTTAAATGCCACACGCATCAAATTTGTTTTAGGGCATTGAAAAATTAAAACATTGGTAGTCGCAGGATCTTGTGGTGCATCCACCGCTTTTTTATCAACGATGGCAATGCTTACTGAATCAAATTCAATTGAACTTGCACTTAAGCCCGAAGCATAAGTAGCGACCGGACAAACATTATATCGTTCCTCGTCAGTTAAAGTATAGGCGACTGAAAGTGTATTTAACTGGCCATTTATACTCATATTAAAATCAGAAGAACCCGTGTTCAGATTGATAGGTAATGTAACTGTGTTTGTCGTACTATCCTGATAAAACATTTCACCTAAATAGTTTGGTATAATATTATCAATGTTCACAGATAAAGGTTGACTAGATTTTTTGCCTGCCGAAGAAATAAACAATTGATAAAAATCAAACTTCACCAGATTCGTGGTGGGGCATCGATAAATTTCAATATTAATGTACGGAGGATTATTGACTTGATTCGTAACCAATCGCACCGAATCAAAACCTGCCATTTGATCAATGGTTAAGTTTGATAAAATGTAGCGAGGTCCGCATTCGTCTGATACAAACTGAGCTTGCGAAAGATACTTCAACAGCATGGTTCCATTTATCTTGTCTCCTGAAATAGTAACACCTGTTTCATTGGCCAGGTAATTAAGCGGGATTAAAAAACTGCTTAGGCTGATATCCGTGCCAACAATATCACCTACTCCAGCTATATCAATCCCCGAAACAGTAACAACATCGGCCTTATTTGTTCCTAAAACCTTGAGAGAAATCCCGATTTGATCGCTATTCAACCGAAAACAATCGGGCTGGTCAAGGCACGAAAAGGCCATAACACTAAAGAAGAGAAACCAACTACTTTTTTTCAATTTCCACATGAAGGGCATAAAGATAAGGGAAATGAGTGATGTACGAATTGCGAGGTACGAAGTACAATTTGGGGTTTGAGGAATTTTCAAATTCTTAATTTTTAGTGATTAAGCATTTACGGAATTATGAACTGATTTCGCCATGTTAAGCATAAATCGTACCTCTTAAATCGTACCTCGATCTTCATTTTCGTACTTTTGCAGCCTTAAGGGAAGCACGTGAAGACAAAAGGCAATCGAAAATCAAAGGTAAACATCGTAACGCTGGGCTGTTCAAAAAACCTGGTGGATTCAGAGGTATTATTAACTCAATTGAGGGGTAATGGCATTGATGCTGTTCACGAATCAAAGGAAGATGATGCCAGCGTAGTGGTCATAAACACGTGTGGCTTTATTGATAACGCAAAGCAGGAATCCATCGACACCATCCTCCGATATGTCGATGCCAAAGAAGAAGGTATCGTTGATAAAGTTTACGTTACCGGATGCCTTTCGGAACGCTATAAAGATGACCTCGAAAAAGAAATCCCTCAGGTTGATGCCTGGTTTGGAACTCGCGATCTATCCCGTCTCTTAAAAGTTTTTAGAGCTGATTATAAACACGAATTGGTAGGTGAGCGGATTCTTACCAATCCAAGTCACTACGCCTACCTTAAAATTTCAGAAGGTTGCGACAGGCCGTGCTCCTTCTGTGCTATTCCGCTAATGCGCGGTGGACATATTTCCAGACCCATTGAAGAGCTTGTACTCGAAGCTAAAAACTTAGCAAAACAAGGAACAAAAGAATTACTTCTCATTGCTCAGGACTCTACTTACTACGGCCTTGATCTCTACAAAAAAAGAAACCTTGCAGATCTTCTGAAAAATCTTTCGGATGTAGAAGGCATTGAGTGGATTCGCTTACACTATGCATTTCCTACCGGCTTCCCAATGGATGCACTCGATGTGATGGCTGAACGAAGCAACATCTGCAAATACATTGACATGCCTTTGCAACATGCTTCCACTAAATTATTGCAGTCGATGCGGAGAGGTACAACGCGTGAGAAGACGGAAAAACTGATTCATACAATTCGTGAAAAAGTGCCCGGCATTGCTATTCGCACAACGATGATTTCCGGACATCCGGGCGAGACGGAACAAGACTTTGAAGAGATGAAAGATTTCGTGGAGAAATCACGCTTCGATCGGCTTGGAATTTTCACATACTCCCATGAAGAAAACACACACTCGTATTCTTTTGTTGATGATGTTCCCAATGACGTGAAGCAAGAACGCATGGAAGAAGTAATGGAACTTCAACAGGGAATTTCGCTTGAGCTCAATCAGGCAAAGGTGGGCAAGACCTTCAAGGTTTTAATCGACCGCAAAGAAGGTGGTGATTTTGTGGGCCGAACAGAGTTCGATTCTCCTGAAGTTGATAACGAAGTGATCATTCAAAGCAAGGACAATTACCTTCGCATGGGCGATTTTGTGAATGTAAAAGTAAAGTCTGCGACAGAGTTTGATTTAACCGGGGAAGTTGTTCGATAACCTCGTGTAATTTTATGAACTTAATCCATAAATTGACGTTATTCGATCTATGGTTTTTAAAAGTCCCACCAACTTTTGTTGTTAAACATGAAGCTTAACAAAGTCGCTTTCGCGGATACGCGATCATTCAGTCCGTTTTTTCTGGATTACATTCAACAAAAAGAAACTCTAAAACCATATTATAATCGGTTTCCGTTAATACAAAACGTGGGCGATCAGATAAAAGAAAAGGCATCATCCTTTCCGACAACATCCCGATCGGTTTTAGTTAAAGCGCTTACACATCAATACGAAGGTTATTCAATTTCAGAATCCGTTCAAAAAAATATTGCGCAACTTCAAAACGAAAACACGTTTACTGTTACCACGGGTCATCAACTCAACATCTTCACTGGCCCTTTATATTTTATCTATAAAATTGTAACGGTAATCAATGCCTGTAAAAAACTGAAGGCTCAATATCCGAACTACAATTTTGTTCCTGTGTATTGGATGGCCTCGGAAGATCACGACTACGATGAAATAAAATATTTTAAACTCTACGGAAAGAAATACACCTGGGAGACTGATCAAAAAGGTGCTGTCGGCAGATTTGATACGAAGAGTTTAAGCAAGCTCGCTGATGAAATTCCTGGAGAAACAAAGATTTTCCGAGAAGCATACTCAAAGCATAAAAAATTAAGTAATGCAGCCCGTGCGTATGTGAATGAGCTATTCAGCAATGAAGGGCTTGTGGTAATTGATGGAGACGATCGTTCTCTCAAATCGTTGTTTACATCTGTGATGAAACAGGATATTATCGAGCATGTAGCGAAAAAACGTGTGGATCAAGCTACCGCTGGGCTTGAAGAACTTGATTATAAAACACAGATCTATTGTCGCGATGTTAATTTCTTCTATTTGATTGATGGATTGCGTAGCCGTATTGAGAAGAAAGAAAATACCTATCACGTACTAGACAGTGATATTAGTTTTACTCAGGAACAGATTGAAAAACTAATCAGTGAAGAACCGGAAAGATTCAGTCCGAACGTTATTCTTCGTCCGCTGTATCAGGAAATGATTCTTCCAAATCTCGCTTATGTTGGCGGGCCGGCCGAAGTAATTTACTGGCTTCAATTGAAAGATGTATTCCAACATTTCAATACTCCGTTCCCGATGTTGATGCCACGCAATTTCGGTCTGGTGATGGACCATGAAGTATCGCGTAAATTCTCAAAGACTGATCTTGAGCCTAAAGATTTATTTGAAGAAAAAAATTATCTCTTCAATCACTGGGTACTCAAGCATTCTCCACGTAATCTGACAGTAGGAACAGAACGAGAAGGCATTGTAAAACTTTTTGAAATCCTTCGCGAACGAGCAGCTACAGTTGATAAAACATTGGATCCATTTGTTGGAGCCGAGGGCAAGAGAGCTTTAAACAGCTTGGAAAAAATAGAACGTAAATTGCTACGAGCAGAAAAGAGACTTCACAGCGATAAGCTTCGTCAGGTTGAATCGGTTAAAGATGCACTCTTTCCTAATGGAAGTTTGCAAGAGCGTACCGACAACTTCCTGAATTTCTATCAGCAAGATTCTGCTTTTATTCAAAAGATATTGGAGGCTTTCGATCCATTCGATTTTCAACTCAATGTATTACAATACATCGAGCCTTAATCGCTAAGTCCATTTTCCAAACTATACTGTATTTCAATTTCCGCATCGATAGAGCACACTGTCTCTTGATAGATGATTGGTCAGAATATTTTGATCAACTGCTGAGGTGGTGAACGTTCGTATTAACTCGCCCTCACAATTGAATAAGGTCGGTGTATCAACATAAAGACAGGCTGGATCGGTAATGCCAATAAAAATAACCGTCTGCGAATAATATGTCCCTCTAATGATGGATGTTTCACACGAACAATTTGTTATTGATTCTTTTAATGTTACCAACCAGGGCACGTCTTCAATGGAGGGCGGTAAATTGCATTCAGTATTGATTTCACTACCATCATTACAACAAATCAATAAAACAGGTACCAGTAGCAGGATAAGGAGTTTCATGTGTTTATATATTTGTATTCCTTACTAGACACAAGACCATGCAAATTGGTTGTAAAGATCCTAACTAAGGCCCCTCATGCAATTTGTGATCCACTCATCCCCGTCTATCTTTGAATCATGACTAAAGAAGAACTTCGTAGAATCTATCTTCAGAAAAGACGCTCACTCTCAGATGTAGAGTACGAGGAGTTAAATATACAGATTTGCGAAAACTTCTTCAACCAGGTTGACCTTGCTTCCATTAAGGTATTGCACGTCTTTATTCCAATGGAAAAGAATCGTGAGCCGGACACCATCTTCATCATTGAAAGAATACAAAAGAAGTTCATGCATGTTAGCTTGGTCATTCCTAAGGTGAACCATGTGACAGAAGAAATGGAGAACTTTCTTTTCGAAGGAATTAATCAACTAGAAAAAAATAAATGGAATATTCTAGAACCCAAAGCAGGTAAGATTGTCGAAACTAAAGAGATCGATATGGTTCTGATACCATTACTAGTGTTTGACGAAGAAGGTAATCGCGTTGGATATGGAAAAGGTTTTTACGATAAACTTCTAAGCAATTGTAGGTCAGATTGTAAACGTATCGGATTATCTCTTCTGGAACCCGTTGCGAAAATTAATGACATCAATCCGCATGACAAGAAACTGCATGCGTGCATCACTCCTTCAAAAACCTGGAACTTTGAACTTTAAACCTTGACCCGAATTCTAAACTTCCGGCTCTTGCTGACTCAAACAATGAAATGATCCCAGTCCCCATATAATATCGGTTGAATCCAAACCGATTACTTTTCGGGTAGTGAATTGTTGTTGAAGAATATCCAATGCCCGATCATCATGCTTATCGCGGAAGGTAGGGACGATTACATATTTATTTCCAATGTAGAAGTTCGCATACGATGCCGGTAAACGCATACCATCATATTCAACAGCCGATGGCATGGGCAACTCTACTACATTTAGCTGTTTACCATTTTCCAACCGAAGTGTTTTTAGGGTATGTAGATTTTCTTGCAGTATGCCATAGTTCACATCATTCTTATTCTCTTCCACAATCGTTACCACTGTATCCTCATTTACAAATCGCGTAAGGTCATCAATGTGTCCATCGGTATCATCACCTACAATACCATCACCAAGCCAGAGAATATTTTCTACTCCGTAATAGTTGTGTAAGTATTCTTCAATCTGTTGTTGATTGAGATGTGGATTTCGATTTGGATTTAATAAACAAGATGTGGTTGTTAATACCGTTCCCTTTCCATTAAAATCAACGGAACCACCTTCCATCACAATACCCGGATACACCACTGGAATACTATAATGCTCCGCTATCAACGTTGGAATATTATCATCTAAATCAAACGGAGGATATTTTCCTCCCCAGGCATTATATCCCCAATCCACAATCATCTTCTTTTTGATTTTAGGATTGATCAAAAAAGCAGGACCATGATCGCGACACCATGCATCATTGGTAGGATGAAAAAAGAAGTGAACATTATTCATATCCGCCCCCGCTTCGCTGATGAAACGAAGTGCTTTCTGTTTCTTCGCCTCATCCAACACATTGATATTTACCTTCTCACCTTCTGAGAGGTACTTAATAAACTGAGCATACACTGGAAAAATCAATTCAATTTTTCCAGGCCATGAAGCTTCCTTGTGCGGCCAGCTTAACCATGTTGCGGTATGCTTTGCAAATTCTGCGGGAAAATAAAAACCTTCTTGTTTTGGAGTCATGCTGTAATGAGTTACCGGTTTCCGGTTACTGGCAACCGGTAACGGATTAATCTTCGTCAATAAATCGTTTTGTGATCGGCTGGTATGAATCAATTCTGCGATCGCGCATGAACGGCCAATGTGTTCTGTATGAATCGGTTTTCGCTAAATCAATTTTTTCAACATGCACTTCTTCCTTATCATGTGATGCGAGGTAAAGTATTTTTCCGAATGGATTCGTGATGAATGATCCTCCCCAGAATTTCATTGCACCATTTTGTTCAAAGCCGACACGGTTCACACTTACAACATGAAGTCCGTTGGCTACTGAGTGACTGCGTTGAATAGTTTGCCATGCATTGTATTGTTCACTGTTGGTTGCTTCATCTTGTGATGTTGCCCAACCAATGGCCGTGGGGTAAAATAAAATCTCTGCACCCATTAGTGAAGTAATGCGCGAAGCTTCCGGATACCATTGATCCCAGCAAATCAGCACACCGATTGTAGCAAATTTCGTTTTGAAAACTTTATATCCTAAATCACCTGGTGTGAAATAAAATTTCTCGTAATACGCTGGGTCATCCGGAATGTGCATCTTCCGGTATTTACCAAGGTAAGTTCCATCCGCATCCAACACGGCTGTTGTATTATGATAAATGCCACTGGTTCGTTTCTCAAAAAGTGACGCGATGATCACAACATTCAACTCCTTTGCCACTGAGGATAAAGTTTCAGTTGATGGACCTGGAATCGGTTCAGCCAGTTTGAAGTTTTCGTAATCTTCAACATCGCAGAAATAAAGGGATGTAAAGAGCTCCTGAAGGCAAACCACCTGCGCGCCCTTTGCTGCGGCTTCGCGGATTTTTACAATGGCTTTATTCAGATTTTCTGCCGGGTTGTTGCTGCATGTCATTTGCACAATACCCACATTCACCAGTTTTTGCACAGTCATTTCAGTTAATGAACTGCAAAAGTAGAAACTAATTTGAGAGGGGTGAAATTAATTTTCGGCCTGCATTTATTCGTGCATTCGTGGCAGTTCAAAATAGCCACGAATGCACAAATAATCCTCAATAATCTTTGATTACCTTTTACAAAATCCCAAGTTTCTCCAGCTCCGTTTTTGTCTGCTCTGGATTTTGAAAGTGGATGGTGTGCATACCCATCGCATTTGCCCCAACAATGTTGTGAGCATTATCGTCAATAAACAAAGCTGTTGTTGGGTCGACTTTATAGCGATCGAAAAGAATCTGGTAAAATTCCGGATGTGGCTTTCGGGTTTTCTCTATGCCTGAAACAACGATCCCTTCGAACCAATGCAAAAACTCAAAATTATCCAGCGCCCAGGGAAAGGTTTCGGCCGACCAGTTGGTAAGTGCATATAAACGATGATTGGATTTTTCTTTGATAGCGGTAAGTAGTTCGACCGTACCTTGCATAGAACCATTCATCGTTTCCTGCCAGCGGCCATACCAGGCTCGGATCGGTAATTCCCATTCGGGGTATTTTGAAACTAATTCTTCAGTTGCATCTTCGAATGATCTCCCGGCATCTTGCATATCGTTCCATTCGCTCGTGCAAATGTTTTCCAGAAACCAGGTAATCTCTTCTTCAGTTTTAAAAATCTTTCGATAGAGATAACGCGGACTCCAATCAATCAGCACACCGCCTAAATCAAAAATGACAGTTTGTATTTGAGGTTTCATAAAGGACATTTAGATTCATCAAGCATTAGGGTTACCCCAGAATGACTTGATGTAAAGTAGTGTATATCTTTTTCTATTTCAACTTATAAACAACAGCTTCATAAGGCTTCAAGTTTCCATCTACAGAAACATCAGCATAATTTCCCAATAACACTTTCGAGTTTTTCAAGTCGATATCTGTGTTGATTTTAGCTGTTGTGCTTTTAAAATTGAGCACTACTAAAATTTTCACTCCATTCTCTTCACGAGTATAGGCGTACACATCTGGATTTTCTTTATCCACTAATGTATACCTTCCGTACACGAGTGCCGGATTCTCTTTGCGCAACTTTACTGCAGCTCTGAAATAGTTTAGCACGGAGTTCGGATCTTTGTCCTGCACTTCAACATTTATGGTTTCATAATTTGGATTTACCTGCAACCAAGGTGAACTTGTAGTAAACCCTGCATTTGCTGTTTTATTCCATTGAAGTGGTGTACGACCGTTATCGCGGGCCACGCGTTTTTGGTTCTCTATAAACTGCACCAAATCACCACCTTCATTTTTTACTTTTTTGTATTTATTAAGTGTTTCAATGTCCCGATAGTTTTCAATTGAGTTGAAGCGAATGTTTGTCATACCGAGTTCATCACCATAATAGTAGTAAGGTGTGCCGCGCATCGTCATGATAAAAGTGGTTAACATAGTGGAAGATTTCTCTCTGAATTCTTCGCTGTCATTTCCAAAACGACTCACCATGCGGGCGTTGTCGTGATTGGCAAGGTAAATGGAAAGCCAGCCATCATTCGCGAAGGCACTATCCCATTTGGAATAGACGTGTTTGAAATCAAGTACGCTATATGAACCATTTTCTTTTCCAATATCAATCGCATCGAAATGATAGGCCATGTTCAACTCGTTTCGGTTTACGTCAACTAATGCATGTGCATCACCGAATGTACTTCCGGCACCTTCGGCTACTGTCATCAAATCATAATGACTAAATACCTTTTGATTCATCTCTTGCAAATAGGTATGCAGCTGGGGTTGCATGCCATAATATTTTGCAATGTTCTTTTCATAGCCTGATGGAAGAACAGGAAACAAAGTATCCTTTGCTGCATACTGAAAAGCATCGAGCCGAAATCCATCAATACCTTTGTCGGCCCAAAATTTCATGACGTCATAAATCTCTTCTCGTAATTTTGGATTCTCCCAATTTAAATCGGGTTGTTGCTCAGCAAAATAATGTAAGTAGTAAGAGTTTGTTAACGAGTCATACTTCCATCCATCACCATTGATATCAAAGAAACTAAAACGTGGTGTAGGCTTTCCTTTTTCTGCAGGCCACCAATGATAATAATCTCGGTATGGATTATCCCGACTGCTTCGTGCTTGTTTGAACCAATCATGTTCTGAGCTCGAATGATTCACCACCATATCCATCAGCAATTTTATTTTTCGCTTATGTAATCCACTGAGAAGACTGTCAAAATCCTGCATCGTTCCAAACTCCGACATGATGTTGCGATAGTCGCTTATATCATAACCATTATCATAATTGGGTGATGTGTAAATTGGATTTAACCATACTACATCTACTCCTAAGCTTTGTAAATAATCCAATTGTGAAATAATACCTTTCAGATCGCCAATACCATCACCATCACTGTCTTTAAAACTTCGGGGATATAATTGATAGACAATGGCTTCTTTCCACCATTTGCGATCGTTTAATTGTTCAGTTTCTTTGGTTGGTTTTTCACAAGAAGCAAGGATTGCAATTAATGCAATAGCGAGTGAGGAATACTTGATCATGACGTTCAGGGTTGTTATCGAAGATAAGCATTTATAAACGTGGCAGAAACTTCTGAAATGAAATTGTATGGCCTAGGAATGAGAAGTTTGGCACATCAATATCTGCAGTGGCTATGAAGAAAATAAAGCTTTGCTATCCAGGTAATTGGGTTGCAATTTTATTCAATCGTGGCTGAATGTTCCAAATACCAATTGGCCAGAACAGTAACTTAAATATATCTACAAAGTAATCGTTTATATCAATATCATCTCCAATCTCTAGAATTCGCAAGGCCTTTGCGGGAAAAATAGCCAAGTTGAAAACTGAGAAGATTGATAAACCAAAAAGAGTAAAAAAAAGCAATTTATCTTCGAGCATCATAGACAGTTCAACTCTGTCAAACAGTAAAACTGGAATGATGCCAATACCAATCACAATTGCAGTTGAACATAAAAACAAGCCAAAAAGAAAAGTAAGCTTTGATTTAATTTTCTTCCTAAACTGAATACCAATAAAAACATACCAACTTATTATAGTTATGTTACCGATGATGTACCCAATATCTAGAATTAACTCATTACCAGAAGATGAGCTAAAGAGTTTGCTAAAGATTCCTATTGCCGCCAGAGTAGTGAATATTTGCCAATGCTTTGCTCTTAACAACAATTCCATAGAAGCTTAGTGTAGAATCTTAATTAACCAGCGTTAATTCCAATTTTAACTCTTCCCCACAACCTCCATCACCCTTTCACTAACAACAGCTGGTGTAATGCGCTTAAGGCAAGGAAAATCTCCGATATAACATTTTTCTTTTCCATATACGGAGCAGGGTCTGCACGGAAGTTCTTCACGGCTGATTTCTATGATGCTCTCTTTACCTTTTCCATAAGGACCAAAACCAACATCGATATGCGTACCTCCCCAAATGGAAAGCAAAGGAATGTTTGCAAGCGCTGCCATGTGCATGTTCGATGAATCAACACAAAGCATCACGTCCAGATGTTGCATCAACGCAATTTCCTGGCGAAGTTTTAATTGCCCGGCAATCACTTCTACATTTTGCGGGAACTGCTGCTTCAATGATTCAAAAAACTGAATTTCTTTATCACCTCCACCAAACAAAAAGAATTTCACAGGTTCTTTTGCAATCAACAATTCAAACAATGGTTTATAATTTTCAACAGGCCATATTTTTGACTTGTGCATTGCGAAAGGCGCAATACCAATCCACTTACTTTTCTCTATTGATTTTTTATATCCAAACCAACCTGAAGCGGTTTGAATAGACTCTCCCAACGCCATGTGCGGAGCAGCTACTATCGGAAAAGAATAACCTGCCTTTTCAAACGCAAGTCGATAACGCTCCACCGTATGGATCAATGGCTTGGTAACTTTATTATCCTTTTGGGTAAACAAATGCTTTTCCTTTTTTCCCTTATCAAACACCACTACCCGGGATGAAAAAAGTTTAAAGAAGCCTCTGAGGATTTTTGTGCGGATATGATCATGCATATCAAACACCATTTCATACGGACCTTTACGCAATAATTTTTTACACAAATCGCGCATCCCGAAAATTCCGGTGTAGGTGTAATCTACATCAGCAGGAAAAACAACCACCCGTTCCATATCAAAAAACAATGGACCAAATTTCGGTCGTGTTACGACTGTCACTTCAACATCCGGATTGGCAGCCACAAAAGATTTTACTACGGGCACTAATAACGCCACATCGCCCATAGCCGAAAAACGAAAGATTAAAATTTTTCTCATCGCTATTATTTCTTTTGATTGTACAACATGGGATTCAACGAAGCATCGTTGTACATCTTCATTTGTCGATACACCTTAAACCTGCGGTTGCCTGAACCAATGTCTTCCATCAGTTCATCAAAGGCAGTTTTCATATCCGCACGTTGTTCTAATAAAATATTCAATTTCAATTGGCACTTCGCTTTGTGCTCTGCATCAACATCGTTACGTTCAGTTTGTTCTTTCATGTGGAAAACTTTGAGCAACAAAATGCTCATGCGATCCAACAACCATGCAGGCGTTTCAGAGTTAATACGCGTTCCGGATTTTGGTGTGACGTGCTTAAACTCTTCGAGAAATACGTCATCAATTTTCTCAACCCGATCAGTACGATCCTGATTCGACTTATCAATCCTTCTTTTCAATTGAACCGCTTCTGTTGGATTTATTTCCGGAAGACGAATGATGTCTTCCAAGTGCCATTGCACCGTATCGATCCAATTCTTTGTGTAGAGAAGATGTTCAAAACTTCCTTCCTTAAACGGATTTTTTATCGTGAAATCAACATCATCGTGAACGTGATAATCATCAATACTGTGTTGAAAAACCGAATAGCACTCTTCTGCTTTTAGCATAATCCATACATTGAAGACGCAATTTAATTAATTTGCCATACCTCGCACACCTATCATCACACCCAAATCCCACACCCCCAATTAACCATTAACTATTAACCTTTAACCATTTGTCGTCCCATCATTTTGTAAAAGAAGGTCAGGAGCCAGCGTTGCTGATTCTTGATGCAATATCACTTGAACTTGCCGAGCCCTTGCTGGAGTGGGCACCTCTCGTGATGGTGACAGATAAAGTATTGCCAACCGTGTTACGATGGGGAACCAAGATCGATGTTGCCTTCGTGCAAGTTGATAGAATAGAAGAGGTGAGGGCTGAATTAGTTGATCAGTTTCCCGTGGAGATTATTACCTATCACAATCAAAATGATCTTCTATCCATTGCTTTTAATTTCCTGATTAATAGAAAGCAAAAGGCGGTGAATGTGATGACGGAGACTTCGGATTCGTTATTTGATAGTATGAATCCATTCACGCAGAAGATTCAGGTTGATGTATTCGATCAAAACATCAATTGGTTATGCATCCCCAATGGTCAGTATCAAAAATGGTTGCCATCAAAAAGTCGATTGAAGATTAGAATAGAGGGAAAACAAAACATCCAATTCACTGGCCTGAAACACTATCCAGAATATTGGGAGACTGAAAAAGACGGGATGGTGACGCTTCACTCGGATCTGGTTTTTTGGGTAGGCGAACTACTTGAATAAGACAGATTTAGGAGTCATTTGAAGTGCTAACCAGTATTATTAAATGTTTACACTTTCTTCATAGGGGTAAATCTTTTCTCAATTGTCATAACCACATAGCCGTAAAGCCGTAAATTTCGATGTTAAGAAAAGAAAAGCATTGGAATTACACGAGCACCAGCAACAAAATGCGCTGAAAACGGGCGACCTAACTGCTTATGAGATGCTTTTCAGAACATTTTACCAACCCCTATGTAATTACGCCTACACCTTTACCCAGGATCGGGACGAGGCAGAAGAAGTCGTGCAGTCCACTTTCTTGTCGATCTGGGAGAAGTATAAGACCCTTGAGATTCACACTGCCATGAAGCCGTACCTATACGCCATGGTACGCAATTCGTGCCTAAACATCATCAAGCACGAAAAAATAAAGCAGCAACACGTACAGACAGAATTGGTAATGGCCGATCGAAGTAGCGAATCGGTAACCAACACTGTATTAGCCACTGAACTTGATGAACGAATTCAAAAGGCTTTGGAGAAACTTCCGGAGCAATGTCGCATCATCTTTAAGTTGAGTCGGTTTGAAGAATTGAAATATGCAGAGATAGCGGAGCATTTGAATCTTTCTGTGAAAACGGTGGAGAATCAAATGGGGAAAGCATTGAAGATTATGCGCGAGCAGCTCAAAGATTATTTGCCGCTCTTGCTGGTGTTAATGAAAGAATTTTTAAACTGAACGATTGAGACACAGCGAAGACCATATTGACGAACTCTTAGCGAAGTATGTAGCGAATGAAGCTACTGTTGATGAAAAAGCGATTGTTGAATCGTGGCTAACAGAAAATGCTGCGAATGCAAAACATTTGGATCAGTTGAATATGATATTCAATCAGGCCACTGCTCTCAAAGAAGCGCAACGCTTTGACACCGATGCTGCCTGGGAAAAGGTAAAATCCAAATTAGGTAAGCAGGAAACGCGCACCATCGAGTTCAAACCACAAAGTTCAACCTTCCCAATGTGGCTTAGCATTGCTGCTTCTATTGTTGTGGTGTTGGGTATCGGACTTTACTTCACGCAGTATGCAACAAAACCTGTAGATGTATATGCACAACAAGCAACAACCATCATTATAAAAGATACACTGCCTGATGGAAGTGTAGCGGTGCTCAATAAAAAATCATCGCTTGCCTACGAATACAACCGATTCAAGAAAACACGAAAACTAAAGTTGGTTGGAGAAGCCTACTTTAATGTGAAGCACGAAAAAACAAAACCTTTCATTATCGAAACACAGGAGGTAATCATTGAAGACATTGGGACTACTTTTAATGTAAAGTCATATCCGGAAAGTAATACCATTGAAGTTTTTGTAGAGAGTGGTGAAGTGAAGTTTTATTCCAGTAACAACAAAGGTCTAAGCCTCAAACAAGGAGAGACTGGCACATATAATAAAATAAGCAAAACATTTGCACGTCTTGTGGAAACCGACACCAATGTTCTCGCGTATCAGAATCACATGTTTCATTTTAATAATACCGATCTGGGAGTGATCATTGATGAGATCAACGAAGTGTACAACGCAAAATTGGTTTTGGCCAAACCTGAACTGCGTGGCTGTCGCATAACCGTAGACTTTAAAGGCGAAACACTCGAATCAATTATTGACATTATTTCTGAAACACTCAACCTGACCGTAACGAAATCAGATAATCAGATTGTATTAGACGGTAACGTTTGTCAGTATTGATCCTATGAGATTACTCTACTTGCATTTTTTCTTTCTTTCTGTTGCAGCCTCCTCCGTTTACGCTCAATCAAAACCGCTACTTGAAAGGGAAATATCCATTTCATTTACCAATGAAAAATTAGATGTAGCACTGGTAAAACTTTCGAAGCAGGAAAAATTTACATTCTCATACAATCCAGCCATATTGAATTTAAATGCAGTCATTAATGCATCGTATGAACGTAAGACATTGCGCGAAGTACTTATCTATTTAGCTGGATCATCCATTCAAGCTAAAGAGAAAGGCAATTACATTATCCTTACCAAAACTAATTCGACCCAACCCAAAACGGGTAGTATAGTTCCGTTAATTATCAGTGGCTATGTTGTGAACATGGACACCAACGAGAAAATTGGTGAAGTAAGTATCTATGATAAAAAATCACTCGTTGCTGTTATCACTAATCCATACGGATACTTTAAGTTGATTCTGGAAAAACCAGAAGCTCAAAATTTCATTTCCATTAACAAACGTAGTTATCGCGATACCGTAATTTCCATTACTCCTGATGCCAATTCTTTTTTAACAATTGTATTAGAGCCCGAGCAACGCGTTATCGCTCAGACCACCAACGAAAGTGATTTAAAAAAAGATAGTAGTGAAGCGATAATACTACCTCCTCTTTTGTCAGATGATAAAACTATATCGCAGCCAAAACTAGCGCGCGATTTGAACATGGAGAATATCAAAGACACGTTGTACCGTAGATGGCAAATATCTCTTTTCCCTTTTATCGGAACCAACCATACATTGAGTGGAAATGTGATCAATGATTATTCGCTTAACGTTGTTGGTGGTTATGGATTAGGCGTAAAGAAAGCGGAAGTCGCTGGCTACTTCAATATCAACCGTGGAAGTGTTGAGCGCTGGCAACTTGCTGGCACATTTAACTTAAACTTTGGTTCGGTTAAAGGTTTTCAAGGAGCCGGCTCTTTTAACATCAATCGCGGAAGTGCGGAGGCGGTACAGGTGGCAGGAGCTTTTAATTTTAACAGACAAGCTTCTCAAGGTGCCCAGTTTGCCGGTTTAATGAATATCCAACAAAAAACATATCGTGGTGCGCAATTAGCAGCCTTTATGAATGTTACAGGAGATGAAATAACCGGAACACAAATTTCCGGGTTTATGAACTATGCTAAGAAGATTCATGGAACTCAGATTTCCGGATTCATCAACTATGCAAAAAATGTTCAGGGTACTCAAATTGGACTCATCAATATTTCGGATAGCGTGCGTGGCGTACCGATTGGCTTGATCAATATCGTAAAGCACGGCTATCATAAAATAGAAGTTTCTTCTGACGAAGTGTTTTATACCAACCTCGCGTTTCGAACTGGTGTGCCTTTGCTGCACACTATTATCACAGCGGGTATTAAGCCCGACAATTTCGAAGATCCATATTGGACAGTGGGGTATGGTATAGGCACCGCACCAAAATTATCGAAGTGGCTTTCTCTCAACTTTGATGTTACTGCGAATCAAGTGAGCAAAGGAAACTTTACACCTGCTGTTAATATAGTAAACAAGCTTTACATGGGGTTTGAAGTTCAACCTCTTCCCAAATTCGCCTTCACGTTTGGTGTTACATTAAATGCCTATGTAACCGACACAACGTACGATGGATACACCGATCTATTTACAGACTACAAGCCCAAGTTGATTTACGATGAAACATCAAGCGACAATACAAATGTGAAGATGTGGTGGGGCGCAAAAGTTGGGTTGCGATTTTTGTAATTTAAAATAATCAAGATTTACTTTCTGTTGTTAAAGAATGAGGCTCGCTGCAAATCGCAGAGAATTAAAAGTGTGCTATTGCGCGGAATGAAAAATCTGAACATTGAAATCCACAAGCAGGCCGCGCAAAAAAAAACTCATCAGCACAAACTTGCTTCTGGCAAGTTTGTGCTGATGAGTTTTCAAATACATGAATGACCAACTCGCTCGTGGCGAGTTGGTCATTCATGTATTTGAAGGCGCGTCTACTATCCTTCTATGAAATGCTTTTGACCCTCCGCGCCTCTGCACTGAAGGTAGATAGATGTAGGCACACTTCATTCTATGCATTGTTTTCAACAGCCCATAGATATCCTATAAAAAAAAGAAACCCTTCTCAATGCTGAGAAGGGTTTCTAATAAAGTTTTAATGATGTTATTAAACTAGGAAACCTGAAGTGGTCGCTGACCTAATTCCTTTAACAACTTTGCGTGCCCTACCATCGCTTGTGCGAAAGTGTCGTATGATTTATAAGGAAGATCAAATTCTTCCGCAGTAGTCTTCACAATGTTTGCAATCTTTCGATAATGCACATGACAGATATTTGGGAAAAGATGATGTTCTACCTGGAGGTTCAAACCTCCTACATACCAACTGAAAATTTTACTGCGTTGTGCAAAATTAGTAGTCGTGCGCAACTGGTGAATAGCCCAACTATTTTCAAGACGACCTTCAGCATCTGGCTCCGGATATTCTGTTCCATCAATTACGTGAGCAGGTTGAAAAATAACTGCGAGAATAAATCCTGAAACATAATGCATGGTAAAGAAACCGATGAATACCTGCCACCATGCATACGGCAACACCAACGTTGGGATTACGAGTATATAACCAAAGTAAATCAACTTTGAGAAGAACAGAATGGCCAACTCTTTATAAATGTTGGCCTTCATTTTTTCAACTAAACCATCTTTGTTGTAACGCAATATTCTTCCATAATCTTTCGCTGTGATCCAAACGAAGGTTAACAAACCGTAAAGTACCCAGGCGTAGATGTGTTGAAAGCGATGCAACGGTTTCCATTTCGATTGAGGACTCATACGCAGTACACCCCGTGGGCTAATATCTTCATCCGCTTCATGAACGTTGGTATATGTGTGGTGTAATACGTTGTGTTGAACTTTCCAATTGAAAGCATTACCACCGATAAGATTTAAAGAGTAACCAATTAAATCATTTACCCACCCCTTAGTAGAATACGAACCATGGTTTGCATCGTGCATAATAGACAGACCAATACCCGCTTTACCGAGACCCATTACCATACAAAAACCCAACAGGACCCATGCATTAAGAAAAGAACCTGAAACGATAAGGCCATAGGGAATAAAGTATAAACAGAACATGAAAATGGTCTTCACAATCATTTCTGTATTCGCGTGTCGTGTTATTCCATTTGTCTTGAAATATTCATTGACACGTTTGTTCAACGTAGCAAAAAAATCAGGACGAGTGTTGGAGAATTTTAAAGTACTGTAAAGGGCCATGATATTAATTAGTTTTTCGCAGTCCGTTCTATCGCAAAATCAAGCAAAGGTAGGCAAGATCGATGGTAGAACGGCTGTTAGCGAGCCATATTGTTTTTAAACTGCTTATATAGCCTAAATAACAACTTTAGCGACCGTTTGTTAAACCTATAATTCTGCAATTATTGTTTTTCCACCCGTGGTGACCTGATCGATATTGACCACCACTTTTGCATTGAGTGGAAGGAATATATCCACGCGCGAACCGAATTTGATGAAGCCAAATTCATCGCCTTGATCGAGTACTTGTCCCTCTTTTACATAGCATTTGATTCTTCTCGCTAACGCACCGGCAATTTGACGAAAGAGAATCTCAGTTCCATTATCCATCTTCACAACCACCGTTGTACGCTCATTTTCTGTGCTTGATTTTGGATGCCACGCTACTAAATATTTTCCAGCATGATATTTAAAGAATTGAATTACACCTTTTACAGGCATGCGATTAACATGTACATTAATGGGCGACATGAAAATAGAAATCTGTTTTCTTTTTCCTTTAAAGTATTCGGTCTCTTCTGTTTCTTCAATCACAACGACTTTGCCATCGGCTGGAGCGATGACATGCTTGGCGTTTTTTTGAACAGTGAAAATAGGTATTCTAAAAAATTGAAGAATAATTAAATAAAAAATAACGCTTGCACCGATAACAACATTTTGAATGACGCTGCTTTCCGGAAAGAAATATTGCACTGCCCAATTGAGCGCAAAGAAAACAATTAATAAAACAAAAAGTAATGTTCTGCCTTCGCGATGGATAGTCATGCTCGAATGAATTAAGTAGTCGAAATTAAAGTGTATAAAAAAGCAGCCTTACACTCTGTAAGGCTGCGTAAAATTACATCATAAAAATAGAATTGCCGAACGCCCGGCTTCGTTCACTTTTAGTATCCACCACGGAACTTATAGGTTTTTGATACCTTATCGATCGCCACCATGTAAGCAGCAATACGCATTGGCACTTTATAATCTTGTGAAGTTTTGTAGACGTTGTTGAAAGCATCTTTCATAATCCGGTCGGATCTGCGGTTTACACGATCTGCAGTCCACTTATAACCAAGGCGGTTTTGAACCCACTCGAAATACGAAACTGTAACACCACCAGCGTTTGCCAAAATATCAGGCACTACCATAATACCTTTTTCATTGATGATATTATCCGCCTTGGATGATGTTGGTCCGTTCGCTCCTTCTACAATCAACTTCGCCCTAATATTTGGCGCATTTGTACTAGTGATCACATCTTCAGTTGCAGCCGGAACTAAAAGATCAACCGGCAATGTCAACAACTCTTCATTCGTGATTTTTTCTGCGCCTGCAAAACCTTCTAATGAACCCTTATTGCTTTCGCGATATTTTCCTGCTGCTTCGATATCAATCCCATTAGCATTAAAGTATGCTCCCGAAATATCACTCAATGATTGTATGATCAAACCACGTTCGCTCAATAAACGTGCAGCCCATGAACCCACATTACCAAAACCCTGAACAGCGCAAGTCGCCTTATAGGGATTGATCTTTAATTTCTCCATCGCAGCGAGTGCAGAAACCATTACACCACGACCCGTTGCTTCTGTGCGTCCAAGTGATCCACCCATTACCAATGGCTTACCGGTAACAACAGCGTGTGTTGTCATGCCTTGATTTCTGGAGTATTGATCCATCAACCACGCCATCTCACGAGGACCTGTACCCATATCAGGAGCAGGAATATCTTTATCTGGACCAAATACATCGGCCATAGCCTGAGTATAAGCACGCATTAAACGTTCAATTTCACCAGCTGACATTTCGCGTGGGTTACAGGTAACACCACCTTTTGCGCCACCATAGGGAATATCAACAACAGCACACTTCCAGGTCATCCAGGCAGCAAGTGCTTTCACTTCATCCAGGTTAACATGTGGATCGAAGCGAATACCTCCTTTTGAAGGACCAAGAATAGTAGAGTGAATAACGCGATAGCCTTCGAATACTTTAATAGCGCCATCATCCATTGTTACAGGCAGCGATACAATTACTTGTCGTGCCGGATTCTTCAACACATTGTAAATTTCTTCTTCCAGACCAAGAATTTGTGATGCCTTGTGAAATCGGGACATCATTGCTTCGAATGGATTTTCTTTGTCTTTTAATGGAGCCGGTTCGATGTACGCCATAAGGTTTTGTGTATTGAAAAGTGAAGTTAGTTTTCTGAAGTTACTTCAAGGGTTTTACATGATAACCACCTTTTTCAAAAGATGGCAAAAAATGCCCTCGAAAACGGTTGCAAAGATATAGAAATTAGGCTGACCGGAATGTTTTTACTGAAAAAACGACTTTTTAGTCTACACAGAAATAAACTATAGAGCATCCTGAAAATAGGCTATGATAATTTTACGAATCCCATGCTTGACGCTATTTCATTTTGCTGGAAAAATGAAGAAGTCGTTCTAAACTTTTTTATTTATTTCTAATCTTAGCGACTCATTGGAATGATGATGTGAATTACCGTATTGCAAATCATACCGAATTCTAGCTAGATTGTGACCCCTCTCAATTCAAAATCAAATACATACGCAACAAAGATTAGCTTTCTTTGTAGACTAAACCTGCTCTCGGCTTGAGAAAACTTGTCATCATAGCGCTCTTACTCCTTCCAATAGGTGTTGCATTATCGCAAGATCAGGTAAAGCTTGATAGTCTTCAACAGCAACTAAATCATGCTGATCAGGATACCACCAAACTAAAAATCCTGATTGATATCTCATTGTATCATTTCAACACCAATTACGGAAAGGCTGCAGATTTTGCGCAACAAGCCAAGGATCTTGCTAAAGCAAAGAATCTTAAAAAATGGGAAGCTAAAGCGGACCGAACCTTGGGCAATACTTTCTTAGCGGTTGGCGATTATAAAAAAGCCTCCGCGCATTACTTCGATGCGTTAAAATTTCATGAAGCCGATAACGACACACTCGGAATTGCGGCTGCATGCAATAACCTGGGAGCGCTCTACGATCGGTTACATGAATTTGATAAAGCCCTAACATATTATTTTAAAGCAAGAGATCTGCTCAATAATTTAAAAACCGACAAGCAATCAAAACTCAGACTACCCAGCCTGTTTAACAACATTGGCAATGTTTATCAGTCGAAGGGCGATTCAAACTCTGCGCTTCAATATTATCAGAAGTCTTTAGCATTGGCCATTGAAACAAACAACAAACTCGTTCAGGGAACAGCTTATAATAACTTAGGTAAGCTTCATTTGAATGATATTAAGGATCCAAAAAAAGCGTTGGAGTATTTAAATCTTGGCTTAAAAGTAAGATTGGAAACAGGTGATAAAGGTGAGATCGCTAAGTCGTATAACATTCTTGCAGCGTATTACTTCCAACAAAAGCTTTATTCAAAAGCCCGCAAGGCAATAGAAGAAGCAATTAAATTCGGAAAAGAAATAGGCTCACTTGAGGCACAATTATTTGCCTATGGCTCTTTAGCTGAGCTAGAAGAAAGATTGGGTAACTACAAAGCATTTGCTGGTACTTACAAAATCTATCAAAAGCTTGATGATAGTCTTCAAAATCAATTGGTGAACAGTGAGATCACACGCCTTCAACTTCAATACGATTTTGAAAAAGCAGAACAGGCAAGAACATTAGAGCAACAACAAAGCCGGAGACGGTATATCACTACAATCGTTGTATTGGCTGTGGGTTTAATTATCGCGATTTTGATTGTGATGATCATTCGTAACCGAGCACGCCAATCTGAACTAAAGCGAAAAAATCTATCGCAGGATGTTGAAATAAAAAATAAAGAACTCACTACGAACGTGATGTATCTCATCCGCAAAAATGAATTAATCAACAGCGTGGCCGAACGATTACTTCAACTTCAAGCCACAGTCCAGCCAGAGAACCACAAAATCATTCACGACATCATCATTGATTTGCAGCGCGAAGGTGATAACGACAGTTGGAAAGAGTTTGAATTGCGATTCAATCAGGTTCATGGTGATTTCTACCAACAATTGAGAAAGTTATATCCCGGTCTATCGCCTGCTGATGAGAAGCTCTGCGCGTTTTTGAAATTAAACATGAGTTCGAAAGAAATTGCAGCCATTACCCAACAAAGCATTAAAAGCGTGGAAGTAGCACGCGCTCGCCTTCGCAAAAAGCTTAATCTCACCAACACCAATTCCAATTTGGTTACTCATTTATCTAATCTGTAGGTAAAATTTCATAATCCATGTTTCCCATTTGGGAAATTGTCCCATTCTATTATCCATTGATTATCAGTCAATTAAAATCGTTGCTAAGGTATTATTAAGGCGCTCCTGAACACTTCAGGTAGAAATCCTATGGTTCTTACACTTCATAGTAGTGTTTATTCAAAGGTCTGAAATTTCATCGAGCGTGCATTCCAAAGTTCATTTGGACATTCATTGGAACTACGAAACAAGACCATGGAAGACAAGAATCAAGACGAACAAATAATTGGCAAACTCATCAAAAAGCGAAAGCAGGAGAATGATGCGTTCCAAAAATTACTCAAAGCATTAGAAGGAAAAGGTCAGCCCGGGCTGAATCTTCCGAAAACAAAAAAGAAAAGCATTTAAGAACTCAATTAACCTAAATACAAACTATGAACAACTATCTACTCAACATGACAAGGCGTGTTCTACTGATAGGAATGTTTCTCTTCTGCACAGCTGCAGGATGGGCACAGACTTACCAGAACGGAATACGCAAAGGGCAGATCAAGGTGAAGTTTACTTCATCCATGACCGCTATCCTTGGCCGAATGAAAGTGAGCGCCAGAAGCAGCGGATTTACAACCGGTATTCAATCGTTGGATGCTACAGCTAAAAAGGCGAGTGCGACAAACATGTACCGCCTCTTTCCTGCAAATGCAAAGAATGAAAATAAATTACATAAGCACGGCCTCGACTTATGGTATGTAGTAGAGATCAAGGATAATGTGGATCCGAAGATGGCCGTTGCTCAATTCAAACAATTACAAGAAGTGGCTTTTGCCGAACCCGAGTTTGAAAAAGTATTGGTTCCATTTACCGCAACGCCATACGTTCCGGGTGTTGAACCAGCTGTAGGATTACCTTTCAATGATCCTTTGCTGAAAGATCAATGGCATTATAACAATACCAGTCAATCCGGCTTTGGTGATGCTGATGTAAACTTATTTGAAGCCTGGAAAAAAACTGCTGGTGCAAGCAACATTATCATCTCTGAACATGATCAGGGGGTTGATGTAAATCACGTAGACTTAAAAAATAACATTTGGGTCAATCAGGCTGAGTTAACCGGAATTCCAAATGTAGATGATGATAATAACGGTTATGTTGATGATGTAAACGGTTACAACTTTCAAAAAGACAAAGGTGCTGTTGATCCTGAGTTTCACGGTACACACGTGGCCGGAACCATGGCTGCAATAAATAACAACGGCATTGGTGTTTCCGGTGTTGCAGGTGGTACGGGTAATGGTGATGGTGTTAAAGTGATGTCGCTCCAGATTTTTGGAGGTCTGTTTGAGAACTCTTACATCTATGCTGCTGACAACGGAGCGGTTATCTCACAAAACAGCTGGGGGTATTCCAATCCATTCGCATACGATCAATCGGTTAAAGACGCCATCGATTATTTCATTGCAGAAGCCGGCAATTATCCGGGCAGTCCAATGAAAGGCGGTCTTGTTATTTTCGCAGCAGGTAATAGCAATTATGATAGTGAATGGTATCCCGGATATTTTCCGAATGTTATGGCCGTTGCATCCATTGGTCCTGAATGGAAAAAAGCTAGCTATTCCAACTTTGGTAGTTGGATAGAAATTTCTGCTACTGGTGGAGATCAGGAAACGTATGGCTCGAAAAGTGGGGTTTTAAGTACAGCACCAAAAAATCAATACGCTTATCTTCAAGGTACTTCGATGGCTTGCCCACACATGTCGGGTATTGCAGCATTAGCATTGGCAAACAGAACCAAACAACTTACTAACACTGAACTTTGGAACAAATTAGTAACAGGCGTTGTAAACATTGATGAATACAACCCAGAATATATTGGTATGATGGGAAGTGGTGCAGTAGATGCTGCATTGGCTATCAAGAATGATCTTGGCTTTGCACCAGCCGGAATTACAAACTTAGATATTACCGGTATTGCTCAGGAATTTGCAACCATCGGATGGACTGTACCTTCAGACAACGATGATATTAAACCAACTTCTTTCCAGCTATATTATTCTACGCAACCAATCACTGCCTCGAATCTTAACACCGCTACTAAAATCACGATCAAAAATGAAAAAGCAGCTGGTGATACATATGAATACGAAGTGAATGGGTTGCTCGGTGTAACCACTTACTACTTTGCCATTACATCAACTGATCGTTGGGGAAATGTTTCTGTTCTATCAAATGAAGCTACGGCAACAACCAATCAAGGTCCGTCCATTGCCGTAGATGAAAACAGTCAATCTATCAATTTGGAAATTGATGTTGCGAATTCAACTTCTGCATCGCATGATATAACGATCCAAAACAATGCTGAAGGTATTTTACGTTGGAATCATTTAATCCGTCACAGCAATGCTGAATTTTCTTTCAATGCGGCTGGAATTAATTATCCGACTCTCAATACAAAGAAGTCAAATACTGATCTTCATATTGGGAAGCTGAATACAACGGAGAACAAAAAACCTTTGAGAAGCAACGAAGCTACTCCTTCATCTTTCACTGAAATTGAAAAGACGTATTTGTCCTATGTCACCAATATTGTTGGCGAAATGGACACTGCGGTTACCAATTCATCTGCTACTAAATTCTATGTGAATGAAGCCGATGGATTTAACCTCACACAAGTACGTGCCTATTTAAAACACGATCCGGCTAAAGGGCCGATGATTATCGAGATTTATAAAGGAGAAGCTCCCACAAAAAACAATTTGGTGTTTGCGCAAGAGCATAGCAACTGGGGAACGGATGAAGCAATGGCGTACATTACTTTAGATGAACAACTTTACTTTGAATCTGGCGATACGTTCTGGGTAGTGGTTCATGTGCCCTCTGGAAATCTTTATCCATTGGGTATAGGTTACGAAGCTGAAGAGTCCTATTCCAAGAATTGTTTGATGTCATTCAATCTGGGAGAATCCTGGGTTTCATTAGAAGAGGCTCTTAACGATAAGAATTTCGTTTGGGCTGTTTCGGCAGTGAGCGAAAATGCAGCACTCGGTTCTTACCTTACTTTGGAGCCAGGTTCCGGTGATGTAGATGGAAATGGCGAAGCAATGACTACCCTAAGCGCTGATGCTTCAACATTAATCAATGGTTCATATAGTGCTAACCTCGTACTTACTTCGAACGATGCGAGTAAAAAAGAATTAAGAGTTCCGGTTAATGTTACTGTAACGGGCCAACAACCTGATATCAAACACATCGACATCGCTGATTTCGGTAGTGTGTTTGTAGGTACTTCTAAAACACTAGAAGTGGTGTTAGACAATCAGGGATACGGAAACTTCAACGATCCATCCTTTAGTTCAAACAATCCACAGTTCGTTATCGATGGGTATGCACCTTGGCAAATAAAAGCACGCGAGCAGGTTGTGTTGAAGATTAAGTTTATGCCAACAGATTTGGGGAATATAAACGATGTGTTAAGCATTACGAATGGCGTGCAGACTTACGAAATTCCTTTGTTTGGTGTTGGAGCAGAAACATCTAAAATTGTTCTCAGCCCTGAAACACAGGTAATGAATGATATTACCATTGGGGATATCGTGACAACGCAAATTACAGTTGAAAACAACGGTGCGTTTCCGCTTAAGTATTTCATTCCTGGTTTTGACAGCAAGGGAGTAAGCAACAATTGGCCAACCAGTTTCCATACCTATGGATACAAGGTGCGATCAAATAAAAGCAATGAGACCAATCCTCTTCCATACGAGTTTCAAGACATCAAGACTACTGGTATTGATATCACCAGTCAACTGAATACCGCGTTCAAGTATTTCACGATCGATATGGGTTTTGATTTCCCATACTACGGACAAAAAATGCAAAAGCTGTATGTAGCGCAAAAAGGATTTACAACATTCGACAATACAGTAAATCCAATTAACTCACCTTCTCTAAACAATCCTTACAATCCACGCGGGTTCATATCTCTTCTCGGTGGATACTTCTCTTACACTATACAAGGTCAGATATTTTATCAGGTAGAAGCTGATCGTGTTATTGTTCAATTTGACAACGTATGGGATGGTTATAATGTTGGAGAATTCATTACTGCACAAATGGTGTTGTTTGCCAACGGTGACATTCGATTCTACTATGACAACATCGGATATTCAGAATACAATCAGGAATCACTAACGATTTTGATTGAGGATTATGATCAGACCGATGGTATTCTTGTTCATAATTACAACAACACAACAGAGTTGTTCAGTGGATTGGCGCTTGGTTTTGATTACCCAGGTCCGAACATCATTACAAAAATTGAAAATGGTTCAGGCATTGTTGCAGCCGGCAGTTCTGCTGAAGTGAGCATTACCATGGCAACGGATTCTTTATCCGAAGGCCTTGTTAATCGCTACATTAATTTCATCAGCAACGATCCGTCAAGCGCACAAACAGCTGGTCTGATTCAATTGGATGTTAAATATGGCGGCATAACAAAATCAATTGTTTCAGCCGATACAATTGCTTTTGGTAATGTATTTCAAGGTGACGTGAAGTCAAGCATCTTCACCATCAAAAATACAGGTACTGCAAAAGTTGGCATTACCAGCATGACATTTGTCAACAGCGACTTTACATTGCTGGGTGATCGCCCTACATCGGTTACACCAGGTTTGTATAAAAAATATGAAGTTCAGGTTCCAACCAATACACTGGCTTCGCTGGAAGATTGGTTGTCGATCAACTACACGGATGGAACTCACGACACCATCTACATCACTGCCAAAGTGGTAGATGCTCCGGGTATCAATGTAGATTTATCATTACTTCAGCAAACACTTGCTCAAGGTGATAGCATCAGCATTCCTTTCAGCATTGAGAACACAGGCTTAGGAAAATTAGAAGTTGTTGCTACCGGCAAACAATGGTTATCATTTGATGCCCCTGCTGCAGCCGATGACATTACCTATACCTATGAGAAACACAACACCGGTGGTGTGTATCAGTGGCTCGATATTCGTAAAACAGGAACACAACTTCCTTTTTGGACTTTAGAGAGCGAAGATGGATTCTGGAGAAATCTTACGCTGCCTTTCCCTATAGAATTCTACGGAGTGAAATACGATTCATTTAAAATTGGGGATAACGGACTCATATCATTCGAAGAAAATCCAGCCGTTACTTTCTTCACAGATAATATCCCATCACCAATACATCCGGGTGCTTGTATCATGCCATACTGGACCTTCAGTGGTTTCAGTGATTATGAATATCCAATCGAAGACATTGGTATCTTCTACCAATTCTATGATGACAAGATTGTTATTCTGTGGAGTTACTTCGTCAATAACTTTGGTGGTATGGGTGATCCTGTATCGGCTCAGGTAATCTTCTACAAGAACGGAACTATGAAGTTCCAGTATAAGGCAGAAGAAGGTGGTGCTGATGCAACTTCTGGTTTCTCAAGTGTTGGATTACAAAAAGACAGTACAACCGGAGTAATGATTTCTGAATACTTAGCTCTTGATCATGGTGCAGGTTTAGCGTATGTAATTGTTCCGGCTAAGAAACTTTCAATTGCCGCGAACAGTACATTAGCTGGTCAGATCAACATCGATGCTCGCAACGTTTACGGTGGCGTTTACAACGAGGTGTTAAAAATTCAAACTAACGTTCCTGGAAGCAAAAATTTAGAGAAGCCAGTTGAATTGACTGTTACTGGCGATGCTGTATTTGCTGCATCTGCTGATACTGTTGATTTTGGAAACAAGGTCATCACGTTCGAGTTCGGTTCTCCAACCACCAAGACCGTAGATCTGAAGTTTACAAACGAAGGTGCGGCAGCGTATGACATAACATGGGCGCAAATGGCCGATGGAATGCAAGGTTTAAGCATGCAAGTCTATGCACTGGTAGATGGTTGGTTCGGACCTGAATGGCAATGGGCTGATATTTCTAATCTTTATTCGCCATGGGCTTGGTCAACTCCAATCTTTACGTTAATGCCAGGTGATGAATTGATAACACGTGCAACTTTTTCACCAAGTGCTTCTGGAGATTTCATTGATGAGTTAGTTCTGACTACAAGTCTCGGTGAACAACGAATTGTTCTGAAAGGTACAGCCGTTGAACCTGCTGCGTTAAAGGTTGACAAAACTCCAATCGTTGTGATGATGAATACGACAACGGAAACAGCAGACAAAACCATTGCTTTTGATAACGCAGAAGGTAAGTCTGATTTGGAATACGCCATTAGTATTGACTATCACCGATCAGCTGCTGCTCAATCGAGCGCAGCGGTAATGGCAAGCAGTGGCATTGGCAAAACTAAATTGGTGGCAACGAAAGTTTCTGCAAAAAATGTAACGCGTACGCAAGCAACATACAATCGCGTCATTTCACATACTCAAAGTCAAACACCGGATACCTTTATTGGAAATGGTGGATCCGCTTCAATTACCCTTGCCACAAAATATAATGCAGGTCCGCAAGGCTTTAATCTTTCGCATATCGAAACCTGGTTAAGAACAGAAGAACTTGCTTCAGGAATAATCGAAGTTGAGATCATGGCAGGAGGTACTTCCATTGCAAATGCTTCAGTAGTTGCTGAAGGCAAACTTGATTTTACCGGATCAGGAAATGATGAAGCCGGTAAATTTTATCAAGTGAAAATGGACAAAGCAGCTCGTCTTTATCCGAATGAGGATTTCTACGTAAGCGTTACTATTCCATTTGGAATTGCTTACCCTCAGGGATCAATCACTAATTCAGAAACCATAGAAGGTCGTTACTACTACCTCGATGAAGGAATGTGGTACAACATTCAGGACATCTCTGGTTTTAGCAACATCGGTTGGTTAATGTTTGCAGCGGAAGAAACTGCCGGTAATACTTCATGGCTTACTGTTACCTCTGCAACGGAAGGAACATTGGCGATGGGCGAAGCAAGTGCAGCCGAAATTCATTTTGATGGTGCCATTGCCGAACATGGAGATCAATTGGCAGACATTGTGTTCACTTCAAATGATCCAACTGCTGAAATAACAAAAGTTCCGGTGAGACTTCACATCAATGAAGGACCACACTTTACTGGAGGACAAGAGAACATTATTATGTCCGAAATGGATACCATTTCTCTAATGTTTGATGTGAAGGATATGGAGGGGCATACCTACACACTTGCACCTCTGCAAACATACAAAGGTGTTAAGCACACGCTGACCGCTGGAAACTTACTGTTACATTAACGCCTGATTACAGTGATACAGGAAATCACATATATATTTTCAAAGCGACCGATCAATTTAATGCGATCAGTGAGTTGACGCTTAACGTTGAAGTGATGGAGACCAACCAAACTCCCATCTACGTAGCGGTTGATGAAACCAAAACACTGGAGTACAATTCAATTGGTAAGCTGTTTGAATATACACTTGAAGATTTCTTTGCTGATCCCGATAACGATGAAGTTACGTTCAGTGTAGTAAGTGGTGATATTGGTATTGCTGATGTATTTGCATCAAGTAACCAATTTATGGTGAGACCAGTTGCCATGGGCGAGACAACACTTGTCTTTACTATTACGGACAGTCATGGTGCGGTATTGCATGATACTATTTCCGTAGTTGTAAATAACATTCTTGGTCTGGAGGAAGAAGTAAGTTCAAGTGTGAAAGTGTATCCTAACCCCGTGCAACAATTCGCGAAAATTTTCCTTAGCTACGAGTGGAAAGGTACTGTGAAACTTGAAATTGTAGATGCTACAGGAAGACAACATCTTGTTCAGGAAGTTAATGCAACCACATCGCACGATATTCAATTGAACGTTTCGAATCTGCAAAAAGGATTCTATGTTCTTCGTGCAGCTTCGGCAGACAAAAAAGTATCTATAAAATTGATAAAAGATTAGGTAAGGGTTACCGAAGGAGTGGAGCCGGTTCATCTTAATTAAATAGGATGGCCGGCACAAACTCTGATCGTTTCAAATGATTAACTAATAAAAATTAACAATAATCCACATGAAGAACTTTCTAACCTTAATCGCGATCGTTGCTCTGTTTCAATTGAGCGCCTGCAAGGATGATAACGAAGCAAGCACACACGATCAAAATGTAGCGATGATCACGGCATCAGCCTGGGGCAATCCTACGGTAAATCATCCGGATGGCGATCTCTCTGACCAGTATACTGATTTTATTATCGCCTTCACCAAAAAACCAGCTGATGGTTTTGACGGAATATTTGTAGTAGGTAATGGAGGATATGCCTTCCCTGAAAGTACAGGCAAATGGAAATTCAGTGAAGATCTTACTCAAATTATTTTTGATTCGGGAAGAGAACTGGATATTGAATTATCAGCAACCAATCTCAATCTCGATTTCATTGTTACACCAGAAGGTGGACGCATCAACGGCTTAAGTGGTCATTTCACTTTTGACCTTACGCCACAATAATTTTTTCTAACCCAAAGTGTAAAACCACAGCTCGAAAGGGTTGTGGTTTTTTTGTGCTGAGAAAATACAGTTCACGCGGAGACGCAAAGTTTGAAATGCCAAGAACGCAAAGTAAAATACAACAATACTCAGTTAGACTACTCAATCAATTTTATGACTTGAATCTCTGCGCGCTCTTTGCGGTATTCCCTTGCGCCTTTGCGTGAACGTTTCGAGTATAAATAGAATATCTTTCAATAAATAAAATATCACTTACCTTCGCACCGGAGGTTTACAAATACGTGCGTTACTTTTTTCATATCGCCTATCAAGGGCATTTATATCGAGGTTGGCAGCGACAACCGAAGGCACTCAATGTGCAACAGGTACTGGAAACTACCTTGAGCAATGTTTTAAAAACACCTATCTCTGTTATGGGTTGTGGAAGAACCGATGCACAGGTTCATGCTTCTCAATATTTTTTTCACATCGATGTGCAGAACACATGGGATTATGATTTAATGTTTCGTGTGAACAAAGCCTTGCCGGATGATATTGCTGTCTTTGAAATTATTCCAGTAGAAGATAATCAGCACGCGCGCTTCGATGCTACACAGCGTACATATGATTATTTTATTCATACGTATAAAGATCCTTTCCTAACCACGTTGAGTTCGTTTTACCTTCTCAAAAATCTCAAGATCGACAAAATGAATCAGGCTGTCACGCTGCTCACACAGTACAACGATTTCCGTGCATTTTGTGTGACACCAGCTGTATATAAACACACATTGTGCACAGTAACTTCGGCAAAGTTGTTCGTTGACGCGAACGGAGACAAGCTGCGCTTTCAAATTTCAGCTAACCGTTTCCTCGGAAGAATGATTAGACTGATTGTTGGTAAATTATTGGAGATTGGAAAAGGTGAGTTGAGTGTAGAAGAATTTGAAAGCTACCTGATCACCAAAGAACCTCCTCGTGATTTTGATGTTGCCTATCCACAAGGATTATATCTTTCTAAAGTTACCTATCCGTATTTAGACATTCCGATGCGAACGGATTTTTCTACGATACTGCAAAATTCTAATAGTGAGTGGAAAGAAATTTAAAAAGAACCGCTACTTTTTACTCTCGGCAATTCCCTTGAGCACTTGATTTCTTGTTGTTAGAAATTTGATCATGTGCTTTCTTAGTATAAGTTGATTAAACAAGCGGCCTGCAATTCCATAGGGCACATCATATTCAAATCTGTCGGTCATTATTATTGCACCATTCTTCTCTTTAAAGTGATGCTCATGCCTCATGCTCTTAAAAACACCCTTTAGCATTCTATCTTCAAAGAAAAAGGGTCTATTAAACCGGGATATTTCTACAGTCAGATTCTGCTTGATGCCAAAATGATTTGCCTCCCAGGTTATAGTATCACCAAGTTCACAAAGTCCAGATGTTCTTCCAGAAATTGCTTTCTCATTTGTATCCTTTGCGGAAAGCTTATGCGCATCAATATCTCTTGACAAATCAAAGCATGTTTCAATACTTGCTTTGATTTCTGTCGTCAAGTTTATGATGGTCATCTATTGTGAGGGTTGGTGAATCTTACTTCAACCACCCCTCCACTTCCTCCATCGTAGGGTTCTGAACATTCTCTAGCTTCATCTTTTTGCGAAGACCACACACATCATTAAATAGCTTCGAAGCTTTCATTTCTTTGAGTTGAGCTAATGATACAATTCCCATCTTCTGAAAAATCGGAATCAACTCTTTCCGAACACCAATAGCTTCGTAATCTTTCTCGGTAATTTCTGCCGTTGGTTTCTCAGGCTTCATTTGCGGGAAGAAGAGTACGTCCTGAATAGAAGGTGAGTTGGTCATGATCATAGAGAGACGATCAATACCAATACCTAATCCTGCTGTTGGTGGCATTCCATATTCCAATGCGCGAAGAAAATCTTCATCGAGCGTCATCGCTTCTTCATCACCTCGTTTTCCAAGTTCAAGTTGTTCTTCAAAACGTTCGCGCTGATCAATTGGATCATTCAACTCAGAGAATGCATTTGCAATTTCTTTGCTGTTACATATTGCTTCGAAGCGTTCTACTAAACCAGGTTTAGTACGATGCTTCTTCGCCAATGGCGACATCTCAATTGGGTAATCTGTAATGAAGGTAGGCTGAATTAAATTTGGCTCGCACTTCTCGCCAAAAATCTGGTCGATCAGTTTTCCTTTACCCATCGTATCATCCATCGGCACATGAAGTTGCTTGCAAGTCGCTCGCAACTCCTCCTCATTCATATTCGAAATATCAATACTTGTAAAATGTTGAATGGCTTCGAACATGGTGTAACGTTGCCATGGCCTGCGGAAGTCGATGGTGTTCTCCCCTACCTTAACCGCTGTTGTGCCGTGAAGGTCGATCGCTACTTTTTCGATCATCTCCTCCACCAGTTCCATCATCCAGTAATAATCTTTGTACGCAACGTACAATTCTATCTGTGTAAATTCAGGATTGTGAAAACGTGACATCCCTTCATTTCTGAAATCTTTCGAGAATTCATATACACCATGAAATCCACCCACGATCAAACGCTTCAAGTAAAGTTCGTTCGCAATACGCATGTAGAGCGTCATGTCCAATGTATTGTGATGCGTTTTAAAAGGACGAGCCGCAGCACCACCATACAACGGTTGAAGGATTGGTGTTTCTACTTCGAGATATGCTTTTTCATTTAAATATTGACGCATGGAATTTACCAACTGCGTGCGTTTGATAAAGGCATCACGCACTTGTGGATTGACCACCAAATCGACATACCGCATGCGGTAGCGTTGTTCCGGATCAGTAAAGGCATCGTGACGAACAACATTTCCTTGTTCATCGGTTGTTTCCTTTACTACTGGTAGAGGACGTAATGCTTTCGAAAGAATAGTAAACTCTGTTACGTGGATTGAAATTTCACCGGTCTGCGTAGTGAAGCCGTACCCTTTCACGCCAATAATATCGCCAATGTCAATGAGTCTTTTGAAGACCGTATTGTAAAGTGTTTTATCTTCAGTCGGGCAGATGTCGTCTCTGCGAATGTAAATCTGTATGCGACCGGTTTCATCCTGAAGTTCGGCAAACGAAGCATTGCCCATAATCCTTCTACCCATCACGCGACCCGCAATGGAAATCTGACGATAGTCGCTTTTATGGCGTTCGTAATTCAAAAGAATTTCGCTGGCCGATGCGTTCACCTCAAATAAAGGAGCCGGGTAGGGATTGATGCCCAACTTTTCCAGTTCTTCTTTGCTTTGTCTACGGATGACTTCCTGTTCACTTAAATGCATATCGAATTCGTAAAATCGTAAATTTTGTCTGTCTGGTGTGTAGGCACGTTTTCATTATGCGAACATCATCGCGAAAATAGAAAAGATTATTGCCTTTTAGGAGATTGATCCTGATTTTGATGAATCAGTCCGAATCATTATGGATACGAAAGCCTCTGACGTCTGGATTCCAAAGCCATTGATTTAACCCGTAGCTTCAAAAAAGAAATTACTTACGCTCCGACTTTCGTCTTGCCAGTTCCTTTTGGATCATCACCAACTCACGGCTACTTTGCCCGGCAACAGAAGTGTTTTCCGATGCTCTTCGAAGTAGGTAAGGCATAACCGAACGAACGGGACCGTAAGGAACATATTTTGCCACTTTGTATCCGGCATTTGCCAGATTGAAGGAAATGTTGTCGCTCATGCCATACAGTTGAGCAAACCAGATGCGGTCATCCGCATTTTTCATGCTGTGTTTCTCCATCAGCACGGTGAGGTAATGGTTGCTGTATTCATTATGCGACCCGCACATAATTGAAATGCGTTGCTTGTTCTCGATGCAAAATGCCAATGCCTGATTGAAAGCTTGGTCAGTTGTATCTTTTGTGGGATGAATCGGACTAGGATAGTTCATCGCCTCTGCACGAGCACGTTCTTTTTCCATGTAAGCTCCGCGGACGAGTTTGGCACCAAGGAAATATTGGTGAGCAGTCGCAATATCAAATGCGTCCTGCAGATTCTTTAAAGATGCCGTTCGATAAAGCTGATAGGTATTAAACACAATGGCTTTCTCTAAATTATACCGATGCATCATCTCATCTGCCAAAGCATCGATCGGATCTTGAATCCAAGTTTCTTCTGCATCAATCAAAACCTGAACTTTGTGAGCATGTGCCATAGCACAAATCCGGTCAACGCGATTGCGCACGCGGCCGTATGCTTTTTCTTCTTCCTCAGTAAGCGGTGCTTTTGATTGAATCTTTTCCAGTAAGTCTGATGATCCAAGACCAGTCACTTTAAAAACAGAGAAAGGAAGATGGGTGGAGCGACTTGCCTTTTCGATGGTGCGTAAAATCTCTTCCATCGTTTCATCAAAACCGGACTCCGATTTCTCGCCTTCTACTGAATAATCAAGGATAGTGCCTACACCAAATTTTCCGAGTTGTTCAATTTCATCATCGCATTTCTCCAGGCTTTCACCAGCACAAAAATGGTTGAATACTGTGCTTTTAATCAGAGACTCAACCGGTAGATGAAGTTTGAGTGCAAGCTTTACTGACCCAGTGGCTATGGACGATATCCAAGGATGGTTAACAAGGGAAAAAATGAAGTTGGCTTTTCGTAATGCTGCATTGTCTTTATATAAGAATGCCACTTTGGTGTCTTCGAATGAAATACGCGGTCCAGGTTCCATGTTCAAAAAAATTCGTCCAAATATAAAGGTAATTTCACCTCGCAATCGATTTCAGAACAAGCTAAAATTGTGTTTGTTCACTTTTTGATACCTTTCGAATTAAAGATTTATAAAACGCTGATGCTCCCCGATAACATTTTGTTTTCCGACCGAATCGCAGAAGATTTAATTGCCTTTTTGAAACAAAAAAATTACAGCAAGCTGGCATTATTGGCCGATGAACATACCCTTGAACATTGTTATCCTCTTATTCAATCCTCACTGGGTGACCATTTCACAATTGAGGTAGGCAGTGGTGAAGAACAAAAGAATCTGAATACCTGCCAAACCATTTGGCAAGCCTTAACTGATCATGCCCTCGACCGCCATGCATGTCTCTTGGTTCTGGGCGGTGGAGTGCTTGGAGATATGGGCGGATTCTGTGCTTCAACTTATAAACGAGGTATTGACTTCATCCTGATCCCAACAACATTATTAGCACAAGTTGATGCCAGCATTGGTGGAAAATTGGGGGTGGACTTTAATCACTTCAAAAATCACGTTGGAGTATTTAATCAACCCGCGCTTACTATACTTCACAGTGGTTTCCTAAAAACATTACCGGTTGCCGAATTGCGTTCTGGTTATGCGGAGGTAATCAAGCATACATTGATTTCAGATAAGACCATGTGGGACGAAATCTCAACCAGGTCATTGGCTGATCAGGATTGGAATAAAATCTTAAAGCACTCCGTTGAATTTAAAGCGGGTGTGACGCAAAAAGATCCAACGGAAACAGGCCTTCGTAAAATCCTGAATTCCGGACATACCATTGGACATGCTTTGGAAAGTTATCTATTGGGCTCTGGAAGAAAAATACTTCATGGGGAGGCCATTGCAGTAGGATTAATTACGGAGGCATTTATAGCCAAAAGCCGAGGTTTGCTTAACGATCTTTCCTTTCAGCAAATAAGGACTTACGTATTAAAAATTTTTGGAAAGGTGAAATTCGAATCGAAAGAAGTGGGAGCAATCGCCAGCTTAACGCTGCAGGACAAAAAAAATAAAGGCAACAAAATTCTATGTGTCCTTCCAACTGAAATCGGAAAGGCATCATGGGATGTGGAGATTACGCTGGAAGAGGTTGAGAATGCATTGCTATTCTACCTAACGCTCTAAACGTAATGGGCTTCATTGTCATCGAAAGATTTCTTGTCGGCATCAAATGCTTTCTTCAAGTCTTGCGCTTTCTTCGAAACGAACTCTTTTGTCTTTTGCTTTCTGCTGCCGGTCAGCAACCAGGTTGCCAATAAGGCCCCTGATGCAAGGCCTACTCCGATCATGATTTTTCTGGTATTACTCATAATACAAAATAACTTGAATTCTCTTGTATTTGTTTCACCACACATAAAAAAATGTTTTGCATCGTGTAATTTGCCATCGAAAAATTTTACGACTCCTTGAATACATCAATCCATATTAAACGAACGTCTGTTCTTAACGGAACGGCATCTCTTTTACCAGCATCAAAAAGTATAAGCAACCGTGCACTTATCATCAATGCATTGGCTGGAGGGAAATCAGCATTGCATAATCTCTCTGACGCAAATGATACTCAGTTGATGTTGCGTTTGGTTAACTCAACTGAAAAGGTAATTGATGTTGAGGATGCCGGAACGACCATGCGATTCTTAACCGCTTACTTTTCGGTAACTCATCAGCAGAAAATTCTTACGGGAACGGATCGCATGAAGGAGAGACCCATCGGAATTTTAGTAGACGCCTTACGTCTGTTAGGAGTTGAGATCGAATATTTGGAGAAAGAAGGATATCCGTCACACGAAATAAAAAAGTTCTCTGGCCAAAAGGTAAATACCATTCGCATTCGCGGAGATGTAAGCAGCCAATATATTTCTGCTTTGATGATGATCGCTCCAACACTTCCGAATGGATTAACACTTGAGCTTGAAGGAAAAATTGGAAGCAGGCCCTACATTGAAATGACAGCTTCGTTGATGAAGCATTTTGGAGTGAGTTCTACTTTTGTTGGTAGTACCATAACTGTCCCACCACAAAAATATAATCCAAACACTTTTACAGTTGAGTCTGATTGGTCGGCTGCCAGTTATTGGTTTGCTTTTGCTGCCCTTGCCGAACAAGCCACCATTCAATTACCGCGATTGAGTTTACAATCTCTTCAGGGAGATAGTGCCATCGTAAAAATTATGGAGGCGTTGGGTGTAAAAGCAGAAATGAAAAATGATCTTCTTGTTTTAACAAAACAACAACATCAATCTTCCATTGAATGGGACTTTACACATTGTCCTGACCTAGCCCAGACGGTTGCCGTTGTGTGTGCTGCAAAAGGAATTGAAGGACACTTTACCGGACTTGAAAGCCTCCGCATAAAAGAAACCGATCGCATCGCAGCACTCCAGAATGAGCTTCGAAAAATTAATGCAGATCTCATTGAAATTGACGCTGCACATTGGACGCTGAAACCTTCGAAGAATTTACCTTCAAGCGCAGAGTTTAAAACCTATAAGGATCATCGCATGGCTATGGCCTTTGCTCCGCTGGCAACGCTCATGAATGCTGAAATTGAAAATCCGGATGTCGTACGGAAGTCGTATCCAAATTATTGGAATGACATGAAATCTTTTGGATTCGAAATCAAGTGAGAATACAAACAAGTACGAGGTTTAAGGAACGAGGTATGAATTATGAAATTCCCAATCATCGCATTCTAAATTACTTTCTCAATTAATGAATTGAAGTACGGTGGTGCTTTTATCAGTCGGCTTCCGTACCACGAAAACATTTCACCATCCACCAACACTATTTTAGAAGTCGGGCTAATGGTCTGAAGTTCTTCAATGTGCTTTTCGCGAAACGGATAGGGTTCTGAGGAGAGAAAAATATAATCTGGTTTTAAGGCTTTTATCTTCTCATCTGCCAATTCAGGGTAACGTGTTTCATGTTCCAACGCGTTTCTGAAACCAAGATGATCAAGAAGGGAATGAATAAATGTATTTGTCGCAGCGCCCATCCAGGGCTTTCTCCAGATAAGATAAAGAACAGATTGACCCGAAACCTTACCAGTTGAATTCAGTCCATTTTTTATATTTGATACAATCTGCTTGGATTCAGCCATCTTATTTGTCATTTCTCCAATAGACAAAATCATGGAAAGTGAATCTTTAATTGAAATAATGTCACTCATCCAAACTGGATATTTCTCCTTTAAGCGTCCGATACCCTCTTCAAAATTCTCCTCTTTGTTCCCAAAAATTACATCGGGTCTCAGCTCATCAATTTCATTAAAATGAAAATTCTTAGTTCCCCCCACGATGGTTTTGGTTTGGAGCCAATGTTCCGGATGTATACAAAATTTTGTAATCCCCACTACTTTATCACCAAGACCGAGGTCGGCAAGCAATTCAGTTTGGGAAGGAACTAATGAAATGATTCTTCTGGGAGGGAATGGAATAGTAACGGGATGACCGAGTTGATCAATAAACGTGCGCGTCATCTTCCAAATGTATGGAAGATTTAGAGTGAATGTAAAAACTTCTTATTGAAATGAGATGTAAAAACCCGGCTTGGGTAAATGTGATTAAAAAAAACGCACAGAGCGCGCAAAGAAAAGACCCTCTCTATAAAAACTTTGCGACCCCGTGCGTAGACCTTTATTCAGCCTCGGTTGGCTGATGAAGCTGGTTTGGAATTCGGATTCGGAATGTTGTTCCTTCTCCAAAAATTGAATCTACTTCAATGGTTCCGTTAACCCGCTGAATTGTATCCTTAACAATAAACAACCCGATACCTGTTCCGTGTGATTGGTCTGTGCTTCGGAAGAATAAATCAAAAATTTTCTCCTTTCCTTCTGGCTCAATACCTATACCGTTATCGGTGATGCAAATATCACAAAAATCTCTGGTAACAGCGGCATCTATTTTCACGAACGAGCTCGTTTTTCTTACATCGCAATACTTCATTGCATTTGAAAGAATATTCGTAACGATTGTCCGAACCCGAACTAAATCCGAAAAGAAATCAACCTCCCCGGATAGACTAATGGTGGTTGCAACCTTATGGGTGTGGAACTGATTTTGTAAGGTTTCAATCTCTTCTATAAGCAATTGCTTCAGATCAATAGGCTGGCGTTGCAGGGCTAATTTATCATGCCTGAAAAAATGCGTCATCTCATCAATGAACGAATCTAATTTTACCAGACTTTTTTTGATCATGGCAATATATTGATCCTTTTCATCGGCCGATGCCCGCTCCGCCAGGCTTACCAATCCCAATGCAGACTGTAAAGGAGCCTTTAGATCGTGGGTGGTTTTGAAAATGACTTGATCGAGCTGTTGATTCGCCAGAAGCAGGCTCTGCTCTTTCTCTTTTTTAGCGGTTATATCATGGAGGTTCAGGACTAAACCCTTCACGCTATAGTTTTCCAATAAATTGGAAACTTGAATATCAAAGTAAAATTGTTTTCCGTTTTGGGTAGTGAATGGAACATCAGTAAATACCTCTGTGGCATTTGCAGCCACTGAATCTTTCCAGGTATCTAAAGTTTGTTTATTAACAAAGTCAAGTAGACTTCTTCCTACCAATGAGACAGGTTCAATACCGAAAACCCGGGTTGTAGAAGATGACAGGTAGCGAATTCGAAATGCCTTATCTACAACGATGCTAACATCGACAGCATTTTCTACCAGCTCCTTAAATAAGGCATCATTACCTTCTATTCTCCCCACGCCATTCATCATCCTCTATTCTTTCCCTCGGGTTCTATTTCAAAAACGAAAAAACAATCGTTTGTGAATATTTCTAAATCAATATTGCCATGCTACTTAGCTGGGTCGACACTTTTAGACTGGCAGCACCCACTACGGCCTGATTCAGTTCAAACTTCAGTTTGCCATCAATTACTTTAAAGTTGATGCAACTACCCTTCTGCGCCATACCATTTCCATCGGTAATGGTCAGAACTGATTTAGCTGCGATGCTTCCTTTAATCGTATCGAAATCTCTATTCTTCGACTTTCCTATATATACAACCTGACAATCGCCTGCCTCCGCTGCAGAGGCTAGCTTCCTAATAACATACTTCTTAGCTCCCTTTGGTTTGTTATCGTACCACTGTTTAAGGGTGGCAAAAACATTGTCGTCTCCAATTACACCAACAACAAAGTCTCCTGCTTCCGATTCATTTGGCCATTGCACATACTTGATAAAGTTGTACAGCATGGCGGCATGAATCTCATGGTTTGGTCTTTCCTGTGCCGAAGCAGTAGTGAAAAATAAGACCGAGAAACATAAAAAAATAATAGTTTTCATAGTTTACATTTAGATGGGCTTTTACGAAGCTATGAATTTAATATGAATTTCTAAATGAATAAACCCCAGGGAGTTACCCCCGAGGTTTTCCAAACAACCCTAAATCTTCTATATCAGGATGGCCATCGAGGTAAGTGCACCTGAAACTTTGAGGTTTGATGCTTCAATCACCTTCTGGTTCAATTCAAATTTCATTTTGTTATCAATTGTTTTAAAATTGATCGCGCTTCCCTTCTCACCTAAACCGTTCTTATCTGTAATCACCAAAGTGCCTTTGCCTTTCGTTTTTTCATTCACGGCCGCAAATTCTCCACTCTTTGATTTATCAATGTATACTACCTGGCAGTCCATAACTTCAGACGCTGAATTGAACTTCTTAATTACAATCGTTTTTGATCCACGTGGCTTACCACCATACCAAGTATTAAGTGTATTGTAAACCTCTGTGTTTCCTACTACACCAATAACAAATTGTCCTGACTCTGCGTGATCAGGCCACTGTACATAACGGATGAAGTTAAACACCATCATTGAATACACTTCGTGCATCGGTCTTTCTTGCGCAAAAGCAGTTCCGCTCATCAGGAGGGCAGCGATTGCGAGAGCTTTAATTTTGTTCATGATCAATTACTTTTTGGTTTGTTTGTAATACAAAAATAGACTCCCCCTACTGCACGGAAGAGCCTATTCAGACTGCGATCTTTCGAATGTAAGATTTACACTTTTTTTCAAGTTGCTGAAATCGTGTGCAGGTTTGAGCGGTAAAAGAACCCGCTAAATAAGGCCAATTATGCTCTAAACATCATTAATACAAACAATACCAAAGTGACATTCCTATATTTTAAAAGTAATGAAATGAGCAGGGAAGTAACACCTTCAACAAAAAATGCAAGAGTTTACTTGTCTTTACTGGTGGTATGTAAATAATCTGAGCAAAAGGACTTTTGGCTGTTAGACGTATCATTGAACATTTCGGACTTATTTGTATGTCTAACACTGCTGTAGCATCCCAATATACTGCCAGCCTTCAGATGTCACTTTACCTTATTCTATAAATGGAAAAACCCCAGAGTTACCCCCGAGGCTTTCCAAACAACCCTAAATCTTAACTACTATATCAGGATGGCCATAGCGGTAAGTGAGCCCGAAACTTTAAGGTTCGATGCTTCAATAACCTTCTGGTTCAATTCAAATTTCATTTTGTTGTCAACTGTCTTAAAGTTGATAGCACTACCCTTTTCACCTAAACCGTTCTTATCCGTAATCACCAAAGTGCCTTTCCCTTTCGTCTTATCATTCACCGATGCGAATTCTCCACTCTTTGATTTATCAATATATACCACCTGGCAATCTGTAACTTCAGCAGCCGAGTTGAACTTCTTTATTACATAAGTCTTTGATCCACGTGGTTTGCCACCGTACCATGCATTAAGTGTGTTGTACACTTCTGTGTTTCCTACCACACCGATAACAAATTCTCCTGAGGCTGTGTGATCAGGCCATTGCACGTATTTGATGAAGTTAAACACCATCATCGAATACACTTCATGAATTGGTCTTTCTTGTGCAAAAGCACTTCCGCTCATCAAGAGGGCAGCTAATGCGAGGGCTTTCATTTTTTTCATAATCAATTATTTTTTTGGTTCGTTTGTGATACAAAAATAGGCTCCCCCATTTTCACGGAAGAGCCTATTCAGACTACGATCTTTCTAATGTATTATTTACACTTCTATTTTAAATAGCGAAAGTCGTGACCCGGCTTTAATTGCACCAAAAACTCATAAATCAGATTAATTACGCTCTCTACGTCATCTTTGTGTACCATTTCTACTGTGGTATGCATGTATTTTAAAGGTAATGAAATGAGCGCTGAAGCAACACCTTCGGCAGAATATGCGAAAGAATCAGTATCAGTACCCGTTGAGCGCGAAACTGCCTGACGTTGGAAGGCAATTTTCCTCTTTTGTGCAGTTTCAATGATCATTTTCAACACATTCGTTTGCACAGCAGGTCCGTAGCAAACTACCGGTCCATTGCCTGCCTTTAAGTTGCCGCTCTCCTTTTTATTATACATTGGAGACTGCGTATCGTGTGTCACATCGGTGCAAATGGCTACGTCTGGTTTAATTCTTCTCGAGATCATTTCTGCACCCCGTAAACCGATTTCCTCCTGCACTGCATTCACTATATATAGACCAAACGGAAGTTTCTTTTTGTTTTCAGAAAGCCTGCGAGCCACCTCGGCAATCATGAATCCACCCATACGATTATCAAGAGCTCGGCCCACCAACCAGTTTTTGTTCATTTCCATTAATTCATCCTGGAAAGTAATCACACAGCCTACATGTACACCTAAGGCCTCAACCTCCTTCTTGGACTCGGCACCAATATCAATAAAGATATTTTTGAGGTTTGGTGTTTCTTCCTTGGCTGCATCGCGAACGTGAATAGCCGGCCAGCCAAATACACCTTCAACAACACCTTTGTCCGTGTGGATATTGACACGCATAGAAGGGGCGATCTGATGATCTGATCCACCGTTTCTCCTTACATAGATGTATCCATCTTCGGTAATGTAGTTTACGAACCAGGAAATTTCATCCGCATGGGCCTCTATTACTACTTTATAAGGTGCCTTCGGATTGACCACTCCAACAACGGTTCCGTAGGTATCAACAATATGTTCGTTGATATAAGGCTTAATGTAATCCAACCAGATTTTCTGTCCGGAGGATTCAAAGCCGGTGGGTGATGCATTGTTTAGGTAGGTGTAGAGAAATTGTTTGCTTTTTTTATCCATGATTATATAGAGTTCAAAGTTTAAAGTTCAAAGTTCAAAGTTACAGCGGGATGTTGCCGTGTTTCTTCTTTGGTAAAGTTGCTACTTTATTTTTAAGCATATCAAATGCACGGATCAGTTTTTCACGGGTTTGATCTGGATAGATTACCTCATCAATGTATCCGCGATGTGCTGCTCGATAAGGGTTCGCAAATTTAGTAGTGTACTCCTCTACCTTTTCATCCAATTTCGCTTTCGGATCTGATGCTTCTGAAATTTCTTTCTTGAAAATAATTTCCGCTGCCCCTTTCGCTCCCATGACAGCAATTTCGGCTGATGGCCACGCGTAATTTAAATCAGCACCAATGTGTTTGGAGTTCATTACATCATATGCGCCACCATAAGCTTTGCGAGTAATAACCGTAACACGAGGAACGGTAGCTTCAGAAAAAGCATAAAGCAATTTTGCTCCGTTTGTAATAATAGCATTCCATTCCTGATCCGTACCTGGCAAAAATCCAGGAACATCTTCTAATACCAACAATGGAATATTAAAACAATCACAGAAACGCACGAAGCGTGCACCCTTCACGCTTGAATCAATATCCAACACTCCCGCAAGAGACGCGGGCTGATTACCTACTATACCAATACTTCTTCCTGCCAAACGTGCGAAGCCAACCACAATATTTTCTGCAAAGTTTTTATGTACTTCAAAGAAGCTCGCCTCATCCACAATCCCTTGAATCACTTCGCGCATATCATACGGCTGATTAGGGTTCGCTGGAATAATATCATTTAAAGATGCACGCGTTTCATTACCTATTGTATACGGAATCATCGGCACACCATCTTCGCAGTTTTGCGGAACGTAGCTCAACAACTTCTTAATGTAATTGAGACACTCTACTTCATTGGCACAGGCGAAATGAGTAACACCACTTTTTGTACTGTGTGTTGTTGCTCCACCTAATTCTTCTGCAGTTACATTTTCATGTGTAACGGTCTTCACTACGTTTGGTCCTGTAACAAACATGAAAGAGGTATTCTCTACCATCAAAATAAAATCAGTAATGGCAGGAGAATAAACTGCACCACCAGCACATGGACCCATGATAGCGGATATTTGTGGAATAACTCCGGAGGCTAATGTATTGCGATAAAATATATCGGCATATCCACCAAGCGAAACAACACCTTCCTGAATACGCGCTCCTCCCGAATCATTCAAACCAATAACAGGTGCACCATTCTTCATGGCGAGATCCATAATCTTTACGATCTTCTCCGCATGTGTTTCAGAAAGTGATCCTCCAAACACGGTAAAGTCTTGTGAGTAAACATAGACTAGTCTACCATGAACAGTTCCATAACCTGTTACGACACCATCGCCTAAATAATATTCTTTATCCAGACCAAAGTCCTTACTACGATGCATCACAAACTTGCCGAGTTCTTCAAACGATCCTTCATCCAGCAAAAGCAAAACGCGTTCGCGAGCCGTTAACTTTCCTTTGGCGTGTTGCTGCTCTATCCGTTTCTCTCCTCCACCCAAAAGTGACTCGTCATTTTTACGTTCTAAGGCGTCAAATTTTCCTTGCAGGATTGGGTCTTTGATTTTTCGTTTCGGCATAGCGTAGAAGAATTTGGGTAAATATAATGGGTGGCATGGATGTCTCGCTTTGTGCGACCTAAGTTTTAACTGAAATACATTTTTAAACCGCGGAGAACACGGAGGTACGCAGAGGATTTTGCCAAAACAATAGAATTCGCGAAAGGCATTGGCCGATTTTCTCTGCGCCCTCTGCGGTTTAAACTTTTCAGCAGGGCTTTAACCCCCAATCCTCCTGTTGATCGTGGGCGATATATTTGTATTTTTACGCGCCTTCCGGAGCACCATGGAGAACAAGTTTGCCATTATTGATATGGGTACCAATACCTTTCATCTGCTCATTGCAGCAGCGGATGATCGCGGATACCATGTTACCCACCGCGACCGACTGGTAGTAAAAATTGGTGAAGGCGGAATAAACCACGGCTACATTACGGAAGATGGTATTCATCGGGCGCTTCTCGCCATGCAGAGTTTCAAAAATGTTATTGAAGAACAAGGTGTAAAAAAGGTATACGCCTTTGGCACCAGTGCGCTTCGCAATGCGCGAAATGGAAGGGATGTAGCTGAGCGTATAAAAGCACTTACCAATATTGATGTCTCCATTATCTCGGGAGAAAAGGAAGCGGAGTTTATTTACATGGGCGTAAAGTCTGCGCTTGATATGGGTCGTGAGAAATCTTTGATCATTGATATCGGTGGAGGAAGTGTTGAATTTATTTTAGGCGACAACGATAATGTATATTGGAAACAAAGTTTTGAAATCGGTGCACAACGTTTGTTAGAGCAATTTCAAAAGAATGATCCGATCACGATTGATGAAATAAAAAAGCTAGACGAACATTTTTCAAAAGTTCTTACTCCTTTATTCGAAGCTTTACAAAAATACCCAACCGATATTCTGATCGGTTCTTCCGGAACCTTCGACACGTTAAGTGACATCTTCTGCATTCAACACGACATTCATAAATCACCTGAAGAAATTGAAACGCCCTTAAGTCTTGCAGGATTCTATGACATCTACGCAGAACTCTTAACAAAGAATCGCGCAGAGCGCATGTTAATCCCCGGCATGATTGAAATGCGTGTGGATATGATTGTTGTCGCTTGCTGCCTCATCCGTTACTTATTAGAACAACACACCTTCAACCGCGTTCGTGTTTCTACTTATGCACTTAAAGAAGGTGTGCTCGCTTCCATTATTCAGGAAATAAAAATCACAGCCTGATCGTTTAGTATCTTAGATTCGTGAATTGCTTAAATTAAAATTTAAGTATTACCCTTAAACTTCATCCTTTGAAAAATATCGGCCTTCGATTTTTCGCATTTATTATTCTTGTACTGATCCTTTCCTTGCAATCAGGGTATGCTCAAACTCCCATTGCTAAAGGGATAAAAAAAGAGACCTTTGAGTTCATTAAGCGAGATACAATGTCCTTAAAGCTGGATGTGTACACTCATCCAAGCATACCAAAAAATAGTCCGTGCATTATTTTTGTTTTTGGTGGTGGCTTCATTACCGGGAAACGGGACGAGGAATTTTACAATACCTACTTTAACACTTTAGTCGAAAACAAATATGTAGTAGTCTCCATCTCTTATCGGTTAGGACTAAAGGGCGTAAAACGATTTACAAATTTTAGCACGACACCGCTAATGACTGCCGTTGAACTTGCCGTTGAAGATCTTTACGATGCCACGAACTGGGTGCTGAAAAATTCAAACAAAATCGGCATTGATACTACAATGATTATTCTTTCAGGATCAAGTGCTGGTGCGATGACTGTTCTGCAAGCTGATTTCGAAAAACGAAACAAAATGGAGTTAGCCTTGAAATTACCAGAGAAGTTTCAGTATGCGGGAGTAATTGCCTTTGCCGGGGCGATTGTAACGAACAACGGCAAATTGAAATATAAAATTAAACCTGCACCGACCATGATGTTTCATGGCACGAGTGATAAAATGGTGTTCTATAATCGAATGTATTTCTTCAACCGAACTGTAAATGGTTCAAATGAGATTGCGTATGTTTTTAAAAAACATAACTACCCGTATTATTTTTATCGCGTTGAAGGAATGGGACACGAAGTGGCCGCGAGCCCGATGGAAGATAATTTGAAAAGTATTATGTGGTTTATCAGTGAGTACGTACTAAAGCAGAAAAACTATCAGATAGAACATACCTTCAATGACATGGAAGCGAAGCGTGATTTAATTCTGACACAAGACGATCTTCTGAAGAAGAAGAATAAAAACATAGATAAGAAAAAGAAGAAATCAAAAGCACATTAACACTAAAGACTTTTGCCTTTGAAAGTGTGTTGGGCTGGATTCAATAAAGACCTGTATAATTCTCCAAAAACTCTCTTGCTCCTTTGCAGCTTTCAACATTGAAGCTCGACCATACAAAATCATATAAGCCAGGCAGCAAATAAACTTTCTTATATCCTTTGGAGGAAAGGAGCGATGCGAACTTAATTGACTCTTCATTTCCGTAAATTAATATGGCACCATTCTTATTCGCTGGCAAGGATTGTGTTTTGAATGCAGTCTCCTCAACATGTATTGCATTCTTCATGCGTCCCAGGTTTCGATAGGATTCTCTTCCGGTAACCGTATTATTGTATTGCTCCGATACACGGGTATCATAAATAACAAGACCTTTTGTTTCTCTCAGCAAGACCAATGTGCGTGGCGCATCAAGCAAAATAAAAGGAGTTGTGTTTTCGATAAACGAGATATCCTTTTGACTTGCGATTAAACTATGGATACCTCCCAACAAATGATACACAGTAGTAAAACCATTATCATGTAGTTCCTTCGCGGCCCTTGCTCCATCACCATCACCGCTTGATGAATAGATGAGAATGGATTGTTGTTTATACTTTGACAGCTCACTAATTCTGCTTTTAAATTCAGCATATGGAATATTGATGGCACCTTTTACTTTGCCTACATTATTTTCAGCAATACTGTCGGTTGAATTAAATTGATTGGCAGGTCTTATGTCTACAATAATCGCTTTCTTGCTTTTAATTAAAGTGGCAGCATCATCGAACGAAAGATTTTTAAATGACAAATTCGAAACAATCCAATCTTCCTTACAAGGAAAATCATTTTCCGTTAGTTGATTTAAAACAGACATGCCTCCATTCAGGTTGTAGAAATTCGTAAATCCTTTTTCTGACAACAGCCTGCTCACTCTTCGACTTCTCTGACTATGAGAACAATAAAACACAATCGTTTTGTCTTTATAATGCTCAATCGTATCCATGTTATTCCGAATGGCTTCAATCTCCAGATTGATTGCACCTTTCAAATGCCCTTGATTTAAACTGGCATACCGTGATGTATCACTATACTCTCCTGCCGATCGAACATCCACCAACAACAGATTCGGATTATTTAAAAACAGTTTGCAAAACTCTTTGGCGTGAATGGTTTTGTAGAGACTGTCATAATGAAAGGGCAATTGAGATTGTGCCGAAGCGCAAAAAGAAAACGCAAGAAGGGTGATAGAAAGTAAGCGTTTCATAAATGGGGTAGTTGGTTGAATATATTCGTCCACATTCCGTCCACTTCTTTTTAAGCAGACCAATGTTTATTCTCTCAACGTTAAAAAACGAATGAAGTCTATTAAAAACGGATCATCTTGAAAGTTCTTATCCGGCTACCTAACGATTAAACTGTTATTTCTCCTTCATAAGGGTTGCGGCCATTTTTCCATCACTCAGATATTGATCAATCCATCCCATCCAATACTTCGTCACCTCTCTGGCCCTTACCGGATCGGAGGCGTTGTGCATGGGAATTGGCCATGCAATAAACTTCGTTGTTACTCCATTGTCTTTTAAAGCATGGTAAAGTTTATAGGATTGTGTAACGGTAACTCTCGGATCCTGAGTGTTAGCCAATATTAATGTCGGTGCCGTAATCTTGTGGGCGTGTGTAATGGGTGATTGATCAATATAGCCTTGCATACTTCCGGTATACGGAGATCCGCCTAGTGTTTTTCCCCTGGCAACATTTCCATCGCTCAGATTGTATTGATCCACCATGTCCGTTACAGCGGCACCTGCAACAGCGGCTTTCCAAACCGGATAATTTCCGGCAAGCCATGCCGTCATATAGCCACCATACGACCAACCTGTTACCGCCATGCGTGTTGAATCAATCACGCCTCTTTCTTTTAGCTTCTTCACACCTTCCATAACATCACGACCCGGACCTGCACCTGCATCTTTTATGATGGCCGTTTTGTATTTGCTTCCCAGGTTATCACTTCCGCGATAATTCGGTTCAAAAACAAAATAGCCTTCATTGGCAAAGAGTTGCGACCGCGCTGCGAAATTCTCTATTGAAGCGGCATTAGGGCCACCGTGGACAATTAAGACTAAAGGATACTTCTTTCCCGTCACGAAGTTGGTTGGATAGGTTAATGTACCACTGTGCTGAAATCCTTCCAATTGCCAACGCAGCGTTTCGGTTTTGCCGAGTGACATCGATTTTATTTCACCATTAAAATCAGTTAGCTTCTTTGGAATTGAAGTAGCATTTGCCAGATAAAAAAGTTCGGATGGCTGCGATGGGTCTGTTCCAATAAAAGCAATGCTTCCATTTTTTCCTACTGTAGCGTCAACCCAAAACGACCAGTTGGGGCTAATGCTGCCAAGATTAATTTTTCGTGCAGCACCCTCCAGAGGTTGAATCCAAAGAGATGTTCTATTATCATCATGGCCGCCTACTAAAATGCTCTTGCCATCGGGCATCCATATTGCCTGATAGATATCGCGATCTAATGAATGAGTCAAATTTTTTCCTTCTCCACTTGATGGTGCTGTTACCCATATATCATTAATATTTCCGCCCTGACCTTCTCTGGTATACCAATACGAGATTTTTCCATCTGATGAAAATACAGGATAACCTTCAAACTGATCTCTTTTTGTAAGGGGCTTTATAGTCTCATCTGAAACATTTAACAGCTGAATACTTCGATAAGGATTATCTCCGGAGTAAGAAGAGATAACTTTAACAAAGGCAATTGACTTTCCATCGGGCGACCACGACAACGGTGATGATGGAGCTCCTGGTGGAATGGTGACAGGTAATGACCAGGCACCAGAGGTTAATCGCTTCGCGACTCCACCCTTTGCGCTGACGAGCCAAATATGAGAAGGTGTTCTGACAGATGAAACAAACATATCGTTGTTGCCTACCTCGAATGCATCATACCCTTTATCTGATAATTCTTTATTCGGTGGTTCATCAGCCGTAACGAATGCTATTGAAGTGCCATCGGGGCTCCATGCGTAGTGTTGAACACCTTTGATTGCTTTCGTAATTTGCCGGGCTTCGCCTCCTCCCATATTCAACACAAAGAGTTGAACTAACGCTTCCTTCCCCGAACCCGTCTTACCTAAAAAAGCGAGCTGATCACCTTGAGGCGACCATCTTGGTTGTGAAACACCCAGGCGTTCGAATGTTAACGCACGATTCTGTCCGGATACAATATCCACTAACACCAGTTCTGTATTGAACCGGTTTAATTCATAATCGGGACGAGACGCTACCATCACAATACTCTTTCCGTTGGGTGAAATCTGGGGGTCAGAAAGATTGACCATTTTGCCCAGGTCAGCTATTTCAAATTTCTTCTGCGCCTGAATACAGGTAGTTATGCTGAGCGATAGAAATAAAAGAATCTTCGAAAATGTGGAGAGTTTCATAGGGGGTTGGATTTTTATGTAAACAGATCAAGCATTTTCAATTTAAGAAAATATTGCTAAAATCTATCACCGCTCATAAACAGTCTTTAAACATCAATTTTTAAAAGCTGCATGAGTACGCTTTTATCGAGTCTTTATGACATCAAAGTTTTCAGCGTTGTAGTTTTTTTTAAATTCAAAAGCAACGGTTTCGCAATTGGGCTTTTCAGATTGTTATCCTTTTACCTTTATAATGCCAGTTCTATATAAGTCCAACGCTTTTTGTAGAATGTTTTCTATTGTCTTTACGGGTAAATCTTTGTGCGGATTAACTCTAAAAATTTTCATTCGCGAACGATTACCTTCTTCTAATTTAGGATGATCCATGTTTTTTCCTTCTACCATAAGAATATAAGGTTCATCTGTTTTTTTGTCGGTCCATAGATAACAGAACATCTTTTTCTTATAACAGAAACACGGCATTCCGTATTTCTGTGTTTCTGTTACGTTTACATCTTGTTTTAGAATTATGGCTCGTAAGGCAAGCAAGCAGCTCTTGTTTGGTTCTGATTTGTTTAGGTAAAATTTATCAAGGTCTTGAGTCATGGTTGATTCAATATTGATTGAATGGAGTTGAGATAATTATCAACGTTTGTTGGTGAGGAAATCTTGGTTAAATTCTGTGAACTTTGATATTTGACCTTCATATTTATTTTTAGTAATTCCGCCTTTCACAATTTTCTCGTCTTGAACTACAGATCCAATTCGAATGTGAATTGAAAATCCGATATCAGGCTTTTCCATAAAGTCTTTCTTATTCTCTTTGTTTAGGATAAAGTTGTTTTCATAAAGATGTGAATCGTTATTTTTAATTGCTCTACTGTATGCTGATGCTGAGAAAGATTCTCCGCCATTTTGTGTATCGGCAATAAATCTTTCAATGAAGTCAATAGTATAATCTAATTCACCGATAAATTGATTAATGTAGAAACCCATAAAAATTGGTTTTTCAATTCTATCGTAGTATCTAATCTTAAATGCGTTTTCTAATATCTCTAAGAAGATTAAATCAAACTCTTCTGTTACATCACTTTTGACTTTAGATAGAAGATTTTTGAGCTTTATAAATCTATCAAAATGATAATCAAATTTTTCTCTCTCTTCAAGATTAAAAACAATTATAGCCTTCAAATACTTTTCTACTGAAGTACTTGCAAGCGTTAGCCCTTGAATTATTAAATGGTTATTAAGTAATAAGCGAGCAGCAATGTAATCGCGATATCCAAGGTCCATTAGCCAATGTCCTTTATATAGCTTTTCCGTCCATGTAATCGAATTGTCCACAATAGTTGTCGGTAACAATATAAGCCATATTGCTTATATCCTCTTATTACGCTAAACTAAGGTAGAAGTATAGTCTAAATTATCCAACGAGCTAATACCTCAAAAATTATCCGTAGATCCTCCACCACCAAACGTTCCTCCTCCACCCGTTTCAACCTGCTCACTCGCCACTGCTTGATTTCCACCGAGAGTTTGCGAAACAATAAACGCCTGAAGATTAAGATTGCCCCATTTCTCTGCCAAATGATTTTCACGCGTGAAGCCGTGGCGAATGGTTTTTAAATAATTAAACAATAGCAATGTAATTCCAAGTAAGATGGCACCGGCTAACGTCAAGGTAATTTCAGGATGACCGAGGCTGAAATAATATTTAAACGTGAAGACAGAGAATGCAATCACAATCAAACTTACTCGTAACAACACGATGTCTTTATTTTTTATTCCGAAGTATAAGTAGGCAGCAGGTATGATCACGGTGAGTCCGTAGAAGATGTAGGCAAACGGAATATCTTGTCCTTCTTCAAGGTATAAGTCCATGAGGTTTACACTCAGCTCGCGCACCACTAAATAATTTCCAGCAGCGTAGATGAACAATAAGCTAAGGCCTTCCACAATCAACAAGTTGAGCGACCAGAACTGAAGTGCCTTGCGTGCCTTCATCTTTTTTACAATCACATACACAATTCCAAAAGCAATAATGAAGACAAATGGGATAATCATTTGAAGAACTCCACCCGCATCATAGCAGGTATAAAATAAAATTCCGGCAAACGAAAGTATCGCAGCGATAGTCGTAAGCAGATCGAGGTAACGAAAGGCTGTAAAAGAAAATACAACAAAACAGGTAATCAGTATAAAATGTGTATTGAAGTCTGCCATCCAAATCATTCCTGTGATCGTAAATCCGCAGGCGTGATATAACATACCTTCCGTTACACCGGATTTATAATGATGATTTTTTTTAATAAAGATTTTCTCAAGAAAAATAAAAGACACAAATCCGTAGAGCAAACAACAAAAAGCAATAACACTTTCACCCGTGTCACTCACCATCAACCCCAGAAATCCTGAAACGCCAGACAGTGCTAAAAGTGTTGCCACAAAAAGAAGAATGCGAATGATAAAATTGGGGTGATAGAATGAAGAAATGTAATTCTCTTTTATGATTGTCAATTGAGCTTCCTCAATAAGGTCTTGCTTACACCATCTCTTTGCTTCTTTAATGACGGCCAGATTATACAAGCCTGTTTCGTTATATGCACTCTTCATGATTTCTGGCTGAAATAGTTTTTAAACTTGATGATGAAATAAATAAACCCGCCACAAGAAGCGATGGAATACAAAAACCAAATCTCGATGGCATCGCGCAAAATTGTTTCGGCAAGAAAATACGTAGTGCCAATGTAGGCCGAAACAAATGCGTAGAGTAAAAACAAAAATGACTTCTTCCACTTGGCCATATAAAATGCGAAGACGCATCCGCCATAAATCAGCAAGAGGTAAACAAACCACCAATCTTCCATAAACATTCCAGTGATGGCGCCAACAAAGAAAATCAGTGCGCAAAAATTAAGATACGTAAAGGTGAAATGATTTTTAATTGTCTTCTTATCCAATAATAAAGCGATGCACGCTACCACCACACTGAACGCAATAGCAGTGTTATGAAGATTAGCGGTTTCAAAAAAATCACCGCTATACCATTTCTGTGGTGAAATGCTGATGCTCCAAAAGGAAGCCAGTGCCGTAATGGCCAGCGACAAAATAGCAAGGTGATCAAATCGGTAAGCGATAAAAAAAAAGAATGCAGAGGTAATGAGGGTAATCAATCCGAGATTCTCATCGAGAATAGCAAATTGAAATTGTAAGTATCCCAGTACCGAGATGAAAAGTAAAGCGCCCAACAACACGATGTAATCAAAGTAAGGTGTTGGTGGTTTTACAGAAGTATTGGAATAGGGAGGCGCTTTTTTAAATACATAGACGAAGCAACCAAGGGTAAGGAGTATAAGCGCAATGATGCTGAGGATATGGCCAAGCTCACCGATGTTTTGATAAATGAGTATCCCTACTCCCGCGGTGAAAAGCATCACGCCCAAATATAAAAGGGAGCGGAGTTCGTAAAACACAGACAATACCTTTCCAGAGGTGATAACATCTATTTTAGTGAATTGATCTTGAGTGATGAATCCTTTTTCGAGGAGTTCGCGAGGCGTATCTCTTGTCATGTATTGCTTGACTAAATGAAGCTAACAAGATATGAAAAATCGGAGGAAGGTAATTATGAGGTTTTGGATTTGTGGTGAACGTTTCAAAAATTACTTAACCGCAGAGGGCGCAGAGATACGCAGAGAGTTTGGTTGAAGGATTCAGCATAGTAATCCTTTGCAGAATTAGCAACATGAAGCTTACAAGAATTCACTCTGCGTTCCTCCGCGCCCTCTGCGGTTAACCTTTACAATCCTGAGATGATCTTATCCTTTGGATATTTCACTTCAAACTTATAGACTACCTTCTTGGTTTCGTTTGGCTGAAGACTCATCTCCCACACCAACTTACCTGTTTCCTTGTTGTACTTTGCACTCGCCACATCCGTTGCAGTAATTTCAATCTGACTGTTTTGTGAAACCGGAAGTTGATCCTCTACTGTAATCTTAATGGCTTCCGTCTTTGTGTTGCGTACAGAAATTTCATAAGCATACGTCTCGCGTTGATTCGTCCCAATGTATTTGCGCGTAGTTAAATCTTTTAACTTCTCGCGCTTCACCACAATGCGTTTGTCACGACCAAGAGAAACTGAAAGTGTATCGCGAATATTATTCGGATCGATAAATGATTTCGCTACGAACGTACCTTCAAAAAATACATTCGCTTCGCCTGGTAACAAACTGAATTCTTCCCAACCCGTAACACGTGCTAAGAGAAAAGCATCACCATCTAATTTAGGCGCCACAGCATATTGGTAGTCAGCTTTCAATTCATGATTGCGAATATCTACTAGTGTAGGTTTGTTTGATGAGCTTACCGTGTAGGGTAAACTAATATCAAACTCAGTGTTCAATGAAGTTTGAATGGTGCTTACATAATCAGCCGTTGATGTGGCATCTTTTTCCATTTCAACTTCATCCATTTTTAATTCTTCATTCGCCATTACAGGAGCTGATCTCATCACTGCACCACTGGCCGATCCTCTGTGGGTTTTATACATCATCGGTTGATCAATATTCAAATACCATGGATATAGTTCAGGTTTCAACCCACCCTCGTTTGGATTTGCTGTAGAGAGTTTCAATTTCACATTCTTCCATTCTTCACCCGTGCCTTGTGTTACATTGGCTTTATAACTCAACTGCACCGGGCTCTTTGTATTGATGGCGCGTAAATCATAAATTGGATACCATCCAGCATTCGCAACAATGTATTGTACATCCAGATCAACAGTAGTTGCTGCATCTGCAGAAAGGCTCACTACAATTTCGCTCGTGTTGCGTGAATACAATTCATTTTGTTCGTTGATCTGGCGCTGAATTTTAGCAATGCGTTCATTCAGTTTTTTGACCTTATCATCTTGCTTCATGCGTGAGGAAACGATATCACTCAAGCGAGCACGATAGAAATCAGCCATTGCTTTTAATTCAGCAACTGTAAGGTTCTGATTGGTGCCACCAATTTTCTGATTGCTCAGCAACATCTGTTCTTCTTTGTTCAGAATTTCTTTTTGTCCTTGTTCTAAAAGAACTTGCTTTTGACTTAACTCCAATGAATCCCTTAACAATCGAAGTGATTTCGGTGTATTCAATTCACTTAAAAAATTCTGACGATTGGCAATTCCGAGGATAATAAAATTTCCTTTTCCTGCTACCTGGATACTTTGCTGATCGAGTTGAGACGTAAGTCCAGTGAGAATTAAGGTGGTCTTCCCGGCTTCGATACGGGTTTTCACTTCGCGTGTTATTTGTGCTTTGCTCAGGAATACGGTAACATCGGTAATCTTCGAATCAACTGGTTTTTCTTGCTGCGCAAATCCCGTAATGGATATGAACAGTGCGAGCATTATCAGATTCAATCTTTTTGTAGTCTTCATACTTCCGTTATTTTTTCTATAAGATGTTAACACGATTCAAATTCCATACCTAAAACTGACTTTTTTTTATTTTATAATGCCAATCACCTTCTTTTAGCACGACCTAAACAGTCAAGGTCAAGAAAAATCCTTATCAAGATATTGCTCCAGCGGAGCAACCTGTTTGTAGAAATAAGTAAAGTTTAAGAACTGGCTCCGGAGGAGCCACCTGTTCTGCAGCAACGTGCGATCGACAATCAATGATATGATTTTCCCATGATGTAATTCCTCCATTGCTTCTGGGTCAATTCCGAAAAAAGACAAATGTTGTGATCAATTTGTTTGTTAAAAAACGATTGATGAAATCAGGTGGCTCCTCTGGAGCAAAAAACCCTCTCCCATTCGCAAATCCAAAGGAGAAAAAGCTTTGGGTTTTTAAATAATGTAATTCGGTTGAAACCAACACAACCTTATCTTTGCGCCATGACAGATCCCATTTACACCTATCCGCAATTAAAAGAATTTGCCTTAAGCATATTTAAAAAAATCGGTTGTCCCAATCAGGAAGCCATGACCGCAACGGATGTTTTACTGAATGCGGATTTACGTGGAATTGATTCGCATGGTATTGCACGGCTCTCGGGTTATGTACGATTGTGGGAAGCCAAGCGAGTTAACGCTACACCGAATGTCCGTATTGTACACGAATCACCAAGTACAGCAGTTGTAGATGGGGATAGTGGTCTCGGCTTAGTAGTGGCACCAAAAGCCATGAGTATTGCTATTGAAAAAGCTCGCATTGCCGGAACTGGTTGGGTTGCAGTAAAAAACTCAAATCACTTTGGCATTGCTGGCCATCACGCCATGATGGCGCTCGAACATAATATGATTGGCATCGCGATGACGAATGCAAGTCCGCTGGTAGCACCAACATTTTCAATTGAACGATTACTTGGAACGAATCCAATTGCAGTTGCAATCCCAGCTGATAAACAGCCACCCTTCGTTGCTGACTTTGCTACCACAACTGCTGCGAATGGAAAACTGGAAATCCTTCAACGCAAAAATCAACAAGCTCCATTCGGATGGATTCAAACAAAAGATGGGAAACCATCTACTAATCCCGATGAAACAAAAAGTGGTGGCGCACTTATTCCATTAGGTAGCGATCGTGAGCATGGAAGTCATAAGGGATATTGCTTAGGTGCTTGGGTTGATATTTTCTCTGCAGTTTTATCGGGCGCCAATTATGGTCCGTGGGTTCCTCCTTTCGTATCGTTCTTAGCACCACCTACTGATCCGGTTGGAGAAGGCATTGGTCATTTCTTTGGCGCGATGCGCATCGATGCTTTCAGACCTGCAGACGAATTTAAATTTCACATGGACAATTGGATTACTCGTTTTCGGTCTGCAACACCCGTTGAAGGACAAGAGCGTGTATTAATTCCGGGAGATCCTGAACGTGAGATTAGTGCAAAGCGATTGAATGATGGTATACCCCTCAATCCTAAAGTGGTAGAGGACCTAAAGCAATTGGGTGTTAAACTTGGAATTGCATTTTAGAATCCAGCGGTAATACCAGCGCGTATTACCAACGGACTATTGTAAACTGAATACTGACCAAGTGTAGGATTCTGGTAACTGAAATTATAAAGTGCCATCACATAAATACCCGCTTTCCTTCCGATAGGCTGAAAGAATCCACCGCCAGCCATAAAGCTATTAAATCCTTGTCGTTGCGTTTCAGTAAACTGATAATTCAGATATTCATACTCGGCATGTAAGAATATAGGATCGAAAATTTTATAGCGAAGAAAAACACTTCCACCATAATTATCCGTTGTGATTGCCGGGCTGTATTGTTTGTACTTATAGTGCGAATACTGAAGTCCAATTCCGCCAACCAATTTCGGTGTTATTTTATATCCAACAATGGGGGACACTGAAAAGTAGTCATAGTAACTATTAAAGCTTAAACCAAAACCACCACCTGTAAAGATCCGGTCACGAAAGGTAGGTTTCTCGTCCATTTCTTCTTGTCCCCATTGAGCAAATGCTATTGAGGAGATTGACGCGATGAATAAAGTTAAGATGAGTTTTTTCATACCCCGAACTTTTTGTGTTTACTTCTCTTCAACGATAAAAATGTCCTCGTTGTCTTTCTTCATCAAATATTTTTCACGGGCAAACTTCTCTATCGATTCGCGGTCGCCAAATAATTCATCACGATCCTTCTCTACTTCCTTTATTTTCTCTTCGTAGTATACTTTCTCATTTTCCAGATCACTTAGTTTTCCGCTCAATTGAAAACGGGCAATCAGGTTATTGGAGTCTAAAAAGAGCATCCAAACTAAAAAGGCGAGGCTCGCTAAAACGTATCCATTACGGAGCGGCTTGGGAAGTTTCTTCAGCATATTGCGTTTAAAAAGTGATACTAAGGTAGAAAAAAAAGTGAAATGTTAGTATTTAACCGTTAATAGAGGCAAGGTCTAGTCATCTAAACTGGGTTAAGAAATAATCCATTTGGGTTTAGTCTAGCGTAGGAATAGACCCGTTGCCATAAAAAACAAAAGCCAGACAATGTCTGGCTTTTGTTTTTGGATATGCTTAGTGATTAGAATTTCTTCCCTGGGAAATATGCTGTTTCACCCAACTCTTCTTCAATTCTGATCAATTGATTGTACTTCGCCATTCTATCTGAACGTGAAGCAGAACCTGTTTTGATTTGTCCTGTGTTCAATGCTACAGCAAGATCAGCAATCGTGCTGTCTTCTGTCTCACCCGAACGGTGTGACATTACTGCCTTATATGAATTACTCTTCGCCAAATTCACTGCTGCGATGGTTTCAGACAATGAACCGATCTGATTTACCTTCACAAGGATTGAGTTCGCAATACCTTTGTCGATACCTTCTTGTAAGCGGGTTACATTTGTCACGAATAAATCGTCACCTACGATTTGTACTTTCTTACCGATCTTATCGGTCAAACCTTTCCATCCAGCCCAGTCATCTTCAGCCATACCATCTTCAATAGAGATGATCGGATATTTAGCAGCCCATGAACCCCAATATTCAACCAACTGATCAGAAGTCATTTGTTTTCCGTCCGATTTTTTGAAGGTATATAAACCAGTTTTAGCATCGTAAAATTCAGAGCTGGCAGCATCCATCGCGATGAATATATCGACACCTGGTTTGTAGCCTGCTTTCTCAATAGCACTCAATACAATTTCAATGGCTTCTTCATTTGATTTGATATTCGGTGCAAATCCACCTTCATCACCTACGTTAGTAGAATATCCTTTATCGTGAAGTACTTTCTTCAAAGTATGGAAAACTTCCGTACCCATGCGAAGTGATTCAGAGAATGTACTTGCTCCTACTGGCATTACCATGAATTCCTGGAAGTCGATTGAATTATCTGCGTGGCTTCCACCATTCAAGATATTCATCATCGGCACAGGTAAAGTGTTTGCACTTACACCACCAATGTAACGATACAACGACATGCCTGACTCCATTGCTGCTGCTTTCGCAATCGCTAATGAAGTACCCAAGATAGCATTCGCTCCAAGGTTGCCCTTGTTCGGTGTGCCATCAAGTTCTATCATGATTTTATCGAGCAAATTTTGATCGAACACATCGAAGCCCACAATTTCAGAGGCAATCTTTGTGTTTACATTATCCACTGCTTTCAATACGCCCTTCCCTACATATACCTTCTTATCGTTATCGCGAAGTTCAACGGCTTCGTGTGAACCTGTTGATGCGCCAGATGGAACTGCCGCACGACCAAACGCACCGGACTCAGTAACGACATCAACTTCAACTGTTGGATTGCCACGACTGTCAAGGATTTGGCGGGCGTGAATGCTTTCGATTAAACTCATGGTGTTATTTTATTTTAGGATTGTGATTTAAGATGTATTAGGAAACAAGCGCAGGCTCAGCAATATCGGCTTTGATCATTTCAACAAACTGATCAAACAAATAGCGTGAGTCATGCGGCCCGGGAGATGCTTCCGGATGGTACTGAACTGAGAATGCTTTTTTATCTTTCAAGCGAATACCCATAATGGTATTATCATTCAAATGGATATGCGTTACTTCTACATTCGGATTTTTATCAATGTCTTTCTCACTCACCGCGAAGCCGTGGTTTTGTGATGTCATCTCTCCCTTTCCGCTGATCAAATTCTTAACCGGGTGGTTTAATCCTCGATGACCATGGTGCATCTTATACGTTGACACACCACTTGCAAGCGCAAGGAGTTGGTGACCGAGGCAAATTCCAAACAAAGGCTTGTTGGAATCCAATGCTTTCTTTACCGTCTCAATCGCGTAGCCCATCACCGAAGGATCACCAGGCCCATTCGAGATAAAGTATCCGTCTGGTTTCCATGCAGCCATTTCATCAAACGATGTTTTCGCTGGAAACACTTTGCAATAACATCCCCGCGAAGCTAAGTTTTCAGCAATGCTCTTCTTTATTCCAACGTCCAACACAGCCACTTTAATGGGAGATGACGGATCGCCTACATAGTATGCTTCTTTTGTTGTCACGATAGATGAAAGTTCAAGCCCGTCCATCGATGGTACAGTCTTAATCTTCTCACGCAACTCTTCCGGTGAAAGCTCAGAAGATATAATCGCATTCATCGCGCCTTTGCTGCGGATGTAGCGCACTAACATTCTTGTATCAAGATTGGTAATACCTACTACACCTTTCGTTTCTAAATAATGTTGCAAACTTTCAGTAGCCGACTTGCGACTAAACTCACTTGCAAATTCATTGACCACAACACCAGCAATAGAAGGTTTTGCTGATTCTTGCTCGATATCAACAGCTCCATAGTTTCCAATGTGCGCTGTGGTGTTCACAATGATTTGTCCGTAATAGGAAGGGTCGGTATAAATTTCCTGATAACCTGTCATCCCGGTGTTGAAACAGATTTCACCACCCGAGGTACCTATTTTTCCAATGGCAATACCTTCGATAAGAAGGCCATCTTCAAGAAGGAGATAAGCTTTTTTCTGCATAGCGTTTACAAAAATACATCAGGATTTGGTGTGATCGTACCCCTTTTTTGAGGTTTTTCCGGTAACGATTGATATTGGTCCATAAAAAAAGGGATTGAACTTTCGCTCAATCCCTTTCCATATAATGTTAATTCAATCACTATTCTTTGTCCTTTTTAGGCGCTGCCTTCTTGGTCTTCTTTTCAGCTTTCTCTGCAACAGGAGTTTCCTCCGCTACTGCTTCAGCTCCTTCTGCTTTCTTTCCACCACGGCTTCTGCGAGTCTTCGCTTTCTTCACTTCAGCTTCTTTGCTGTAAAGTGTATTGAAATCAACCAGCTCCATTAAGCACATCTCAGCGTTATCACCCAATCGAGTGTCTGCCAATTTAATGATGCGGGTGTAACCACCTTTGCGGTCTGCAACTTTAGAAGCTACTTCTCCAAACAATGTCTTAATAGATTCCTTATTCTGAAGGTAGGAGAACACTGTTCTTCTGGAGTGAGTTGTATCGCTCTTCGCCTTTGTAATAAGTGGCTCAACATACTTACGCAAAGCCTTTGCTTTTGCTACAGTAGTAGTAATGCGCTTATTCAAAATAAGGGAAGAAGCCATGTTCGATAACAACGCACTTCTGTGTGACGCTGTTCTGCTTAAATTATTTACTTTATCACCGTGTCTCATGATTCCTAGTCTTCATCAAGTTTATACTTCGCCAAATCCATTCCGAATGTAAGGCTCTTCTCAGCAACCAATTGCTCTAACTCAGCCAATGATTTCTTACCAAAGTTTCTGAACTTCATCATATCAGAAATTTCAAGTTGAACTAAATCACCAAGTGATTTAACATCAGCAGCTTTCAAGCAGTTGTAAGCACGCACCGAAAGATCTAAATCATGCAACGCAGTCTTCAACAACTTGCGCATGTGTAACATCTCTTCGTCAACCTGCTCAACTTCTTTGTCCTTACCGGTTTCAAGTTCAATTGACTTGTCAGAGAATAATGCAAAGTGTTTGATCAGAATATGTGCAGCTCCTTCCAAAGCCTTTTCAGGATGGATTGATCCGTCTGTTTCGATATCGATAACCAACTTTTCGTAGTCAGTCTTTTGCTCAACGCGGGTGTTCTCAACGCTGTATTTCACATTCTTGATCGGTGTGAAAATCGCATCGATTGGAATAAATCCAAAAACTTGTTCGGTTGGCTTGTTTTCTTCTGCTGGTAAATAACCTCTACCCTTTTCGATGTTCAACTCAATTTCGAAATGAGCTGACTCGTCAAGATTACAGATTACGTGCTCAGGGTTAAGAATTTCAAATGCACTTGTGAACTTAGCGATATCGCCAGCCTTCAACTGCTTTTGCTTCTTAATGTTAACGGTGATTTTGCTGTCGAATGTGTCTGTAACTTTCTTAAAGCGAACCATTTTCAGGTTCAGGATAATTTCAGCTACATCTTCTACAACACCTTCAATGGTTGAAAACTCATGAAGTACACCTGGAACTTTAATACCAGTGATGGCATATCCTTCCAATGATGATAATAAAATTCTTCTTAACGCATTACCAATTGTAACGCCATATCCTTTTTCCAAAGGCTTAAAAGTGAACAGGCCGTGGAAGTCGTCAGACTTTTCCATCGCTACCTTATCCGGCATTTGAAATGCAAATATTGACATAGTAATATTGATTAACTGTTAATGTTAAAATTACTTCGAGTACAATTCAACGATTAGTTGCTCATTGATGTTCTCTGGGATGTCTGCACGAATGGGGATGTTAACTAACTTACCTACCATTTCTGCCTGGCTCCACTCTAACCAGTTATATTTCTTCGCGCCTTGTGCTGAAAGACTTTCTGTGATTACTTCCAATGATTTAGAACGCTCACGCACTTCAACTAAATCGCCAGCCTTAAGTGAGTAAGATGGAATGTTAACAACATCGCCATTTACTAAAATGTGCTTGTGCAATACCAATTGACGTGCCGATCTACGGGTGGGTGCAACACCTAATCTGTAAACTGTATTGTCTAATCTAGACTCAAGAAGTTGCAATAACACTTCACCCGTTACACCTTTCTTACGAGTAGCCGTATCAAACAATTTTGCGAATTGTCTTTCCAACAAACCGTAGATGTACTTCGCTTTTTGCTTTTCAGCAAGCTGAATAGCGTATTCCGATTGCTTGCGCTTTTTGCCACGGCCATGTTGACCAGGTGCATAGTTTTTCTTTGCAAGAACCTTGCTGTCACCCATTACGGGCTCATTAAACCTTCTTGAAATTCTGACTTTGGGGCCGGTATATCGTGCCATTTTATTTTCTCGTTTTTAAATTTTGGACGTTGGATTCCCAAATTGTGAATCCTCTATCTTCAATCATCTACTATTAAACTCTTCTTTTCTTTGGAGGACGGCAGCCATTGTGTGGAAGTGGAGTGATATCACGAATTAACGTTACTTCAATTCCAGAACCTTGAATGGTACGGATCGCTGATTCACGACCAGCGCCAGGACCTTTCACAAAAACTTCAACCTTTCTCAAACCCAATTCGAAGGCCTTTGTTGCGCAATCCTGAGCCGCCATTTGAGCAGCATACGGAGTGTTCTTCTTAGAACCTTTGAAGCCCATCTTTCCGGCAGATGCCCAGGAAATAACCTGACCTGAATTATTTGTCATAGCGATGATGACGTTGTTGAATGTCGCACGGATATGTGCTTGGCCTACAGCCTCAACAGTCACAACTCTCTTCTTCGCTTTGTCTTTTCTCTTCTCAGCTGTCGCCATTATTGAAAAGTTTAATATTATTTAGTTACCTTCTTCTTATTCGCTACCGTCTTACGTTTACCCTTACGAGTACGCGCGTTGTTCTTCGTGGTCTGTCCACGCACAGGTAAACCTCTGCGATGGCGAAGGCCTCTGTAACATCCAATGTCCATTAATCGCTTAATGCCCAATTGGATTTCTGACTTTAACGCACCTTCAATTCTATGCTTCTCAGCAATGATCGCGCGGATGGCGTTCGAATCTTCATCGTTCCATTCTTTCACCTTCTTATCCCAGTCTACACCGGCAGTTGTAAGGATTTGTTGGGCTGACCTGCGGCCAATACCAAAAATGTACGTGAGACTGATTTCGCCTCTTTTGTTATCCGGAATATCTACACCAGCTATACGTGCCATAGTTTCTTAACCTTGTCTTTGTTTAAACCTAGGATTCTTTTTGTTAATCACATACAGTTTGCCCTTGCGCCTAATGATCTTACAGTCTGCGCTTCGCTTCTTGACGGATGCTTTAACTTTCATATTCTTTTACTTGTATCTAAATACAATTCTACCTTTTGTTAAATCATAAGGAGACATTTCCAGTCTCACTTTGTCTCCTGGTAAAATGCGGATGTAATGCATTCTCATCTTACCAGAAATGTGTGACAATACTTCGTGACCGTTTTGCAGTTGCACTCTGAACATTGCGTTCGATAATGCTTCTACGATCGTACCGTCTTGCTCTATTGACTTTTGTTTCGCCACTTATATGTATAATTTTCTTCTATATACTCGTGCGTTGTCAATATCTCGGTTTCATTCTCATATACGGCAACCATATGCTCAAAGTGTGCTGAGGGCTTTCGATCCGTTGTCCTTATCGTCCAACCATCCCGCTCCTGAACTACATTCTTTGTGCCTCGGTTAATCATGGGTTCAATCGCGAAAACCATTCCGGGAACAATCTTCACTCCTTTTCCGCGCTTACCGTAGTTTGGTACCTCTGGATCTTCATGAAGACTTTTACCTACTCCATGTCCAACCAACTCCCTCACTACACCGTATCCAAAGCCTTCTACATAAGTTTGAATAGCACTACTAACATCCCCAATCCGATTGCCGGCTTTCGCCTGCTCGATACCTCTGTAAAGAGATTCGTATGTTCTGTTCAAGAGAAGCAGATTCTCTGCGCTTGCACCTTCCAATGGATAGGTATAAGCCGAGTCACTATGGTATCCCTTAAAATACACTCCACAATCTATTGAAATGATATCAGCGTCTCTGATCTCATATGTTCCTGGAAATCCATGAACAACTACTTCATTCACCGAAATACAAAGGGCAGCGGGAAAACCATTGTAATTTTTAAACGATGGTGTGCCTCCGTTGTCCCGAATGAATTCCTCAGCAAGCTTGTCCAGATCTTGGGTTCGAACGCCAGGCTTAACATGCTTGGCTATCTCTCCGTGAGCTTTGCCCAAAATTTGAGCACTCTCTTTAATAATCTGTACTTCCTCTGCCGACTTTAGGTGAACCATTCAACTATTAGGCCGCAGCAAATTGAGAACGTCCTTTTACTCTTCCAGACTTCATCATACCTTCATAATGTCTCATTAAAAGGTAGCTCTCAATTTGTTGAAGCGTGTCTAAAACAACACCAACTAAGATCAACAATGAAGTGCCACCAAAGAACTGAGCGAAGTTCTGACCAACCCCTGCCCGCACCGCAAATGCTGGAAGCACCGCGATAACAGCCAGGAAGATTGCACCTGGAAACGTAATTCTTGATAATACTGTATCTATAAACTCAGCAGTTTGTTGTCCTGGCTTAATGCCTGGAACAAATCCACCGTTTCTTTTCAAGTTGTCAGCAATGTCGTTCGAGTTGATCGTGATTGCTGTGTAGAAAAATGTGAAGACCAAAATCATTGATGCAAACAATAAGCTGTATTGCCATGAATAAGGATCTGAAAACGTTGAACTTATTGATGCACCAAAATCACTGTCTGCCCAAAGTCCACCAAGCAATGCTGGAATGAACATCAAAGCCTGAGCGAAGATGATTGGCATCACACCAGCAGAGTTAAGTTTCAATGGAATAAACTCACGTTTACCACCATATAACTTGTTTCCAATAACCTGCTTCGCATATTGAATTGGAATTCTTCTTGTGGCTTGAGTAAGGGCAATAACCGCTACTACAATTCCAAAGAGAACAAACATTTCAATGATAAAGAAGATCGCCTTACCTGGCCACTTGTCTGATATTTCAGAAACTAAAGATATAGGCAATCTTGAAACGATACCGATCATGATCAACATTGAAATACCATTACCAATTCCTTTATCTGTGATGCGTTCTCCGAGCCACATACAAAACATTGTGCCACCGATAAGAATCACAACCGATGAAACATAAAAGAACGTTCCCGGGTTGATAATCACTGCAGGATCTAAAGCTCCTTTCAAATAGCTATACCCTTGGAATACCGTGATAAAAATCGTCAATACTCTTGTGTACTGATTCAATCTCTTACGTCCTGAATCACCTTCCTTCTGAAGTTTCTGGAAATACGGAACAGCAAAGGATAAAAGTTGAACAACAATCGATGCTGAAATGTAAGGCATAATGCCCAGTGCAAAGATCGATGCGTTGTTAAATGCACCTCCTGAGAAGTTATTGATGAATCCTAAAATACCACTTGTTTCGCGATCTGGATCTAAAAGCGTTGCTTCAATACCAGGTAATACAATAAAAGAACCGACTCTGAAGATGATTAAGAATCCGATTGTATTCAGAATCCTAACCCGCAGGTCTTCAATTGAAAAAATGTTCTTTATGGTCTCTAGGAAACGCTTCATTACTTCACGGTTGTAACAGTTCCACCATTTTTTTCGATTGCTTCAGTAGCAGTCGTTGAGAAAGCGTGTGCTTCTACGTTCACTTTCGCTTTGATCTCGCCTCTACCTAACACTTTCACTTTATCTGTCTTGTTCACTACACCTTGCTCTATCAACACCGCTAAAGTCAGGCTCGCTGATTTTAACTTTTCTGATAAAGCCTCCAGAACATCTAAGTTCAGAGCCTTGTAGTAAATCTTATTGTTATTCTTGAATCCAAACTTTGGAATACGTCTTTGTAACGGCATCTGTCCACCCTCAAAACCGGTCTTCTTAGAATAACCTGATCTTGATTGAGCACCTTTATGTCCACGTCCCGCTGTGCTACCACCAGAACCTTGGCCTCTACCTAATCTCTTATTTGTGCGTACCGAACCTTCAGCCGGTGTTAATGTATGCAGTTTCATATTAAAGCGCTTTTACCGTGATAAGGTGATTTACCTTTTTAATCATACCGGCAATCTGAGGAGTTAATTCTACCTCAACCGACTTATTTATTCTTCCAAGACCAAGAGCCTTAATGGTACGCTGTTGCGTATCAGGGCGCTTTATCATGCTTCTGGATTGTGTGATCTGTACCTTCGCCATGTCTACTATCCGTTAAATACTTTCGATAAAGAAATACCTCTGTTCTTTGCTACAGTGAAAGCATCACGCATGTTCGTCAACGCCTTGAAAGTTGCCTTTACCACGTTGTGTGGGTTAGAAGAACCTTTTGACTTTGCCAATACATTGTGTACACCAGCACTTTCTAACACGGCACGCATCGCACCACCGGCTATAACTCCAGTACCTGGGGAAGCTGGCTTAAGAAGAACGAATCCACCACCAAATTTACCAGTCGCTTCGTGCGGAACAGTTCCTTTGATGATTGGCACTTTCACCAAGTGCTTCTTCGCGTCATCGATACCTTTTGTGATAGCGTCTGTTACTTCATTGGCTTTACCAAGTCCATAACCTACTACACCATTTCCATCGCCCACAACCACAATCGCTGCGAAACTAAACCTACGCCCGCCTTTCACCACTTTTGCTACACGCTCAATGGCTACGACTCTCTCTTTGAGATCAATTTCGCTGGCTTTTACTGTGCTAATATTGCTTACTGACATATTTCAGTTACTTAGAATTTCAAACCACCCTCTCTGGCCCCTTCAGCCAAAGCTTTGATATTACCGTGATACAAGTATCCGTTACGATCGAATACCACAGTTAGTACTCCCGCTGCAGCACTTTTCTCTGCGATGCTCTTTCCAACTGCTTTTGAATTTTCAATATTCAAACCTGCCTTCTCGCCAAGTTCAACTGTTGAAGAGGCTACAAGTGTTGTTCCTGTAGAATCGTCAATTATCTGGGCGTAAATTCCGCGGTTGCTTCTGAAAACAGATAACCTTGGTCTTTCTGTAGTTCCTGTAATCTTCTTACGGACACCCTTCTTAATTCTCTCTCTTCTCTCTCTGTTCTTGCCTGCCATAGCTTTCTATGATGCTTGTTTATAAATATTATTTAGCGGCAGTCTTACCTGCTTTTCTGCGTACAAACTCACCCGTGAAGCGAATACCTTTTCCTTTGTATGGTTCAACCTTACGAAGTGATTTGATTTTTGCTGCCACCTGGCCAATCAATTGCTTGTCGATACCTTCAAGAATAATCGTTGGGTTTGAACCCTTCTCCTGAACGGCAACTACTTTAATTTCGGATGGCACAGCCAGGAACACATTGTGTGAATATCCTAAGCTAAGTTCCAACACATTAGATTGAGCTGTTGCCTTATAACCAACACCCACTAACTCAAGTTGCTCCTTGTAACCAGATGAAACTCCAGTGATCATGTTAGCAATCAACGCACGGTATAGACCATGCATAGACTTATGACGCTTCTGTTCAGTAGGACGTTCAATTGTGATGACACCTTCTTCGCTCTTGATACTGAAATCAGGATCAATTGACTGGTGTAATTCACCTTTTGGACCTTTTACAGAGACCTTATTATTTTCCTTAGAGAAGTTAAATGTAACTCCCTTTGGGATTGATATCGGTTGTTTACCTATGCGTGACATGTCTTCTTTAGATTAATAGACGTAACACAAAACTTCTCCACCTATATTCATTGTGCGTGCTTCCTTATCAGTAATCACACCTTTCGATGTAGATAAGATAGCAACACCCAAACCGTTCATTACGCGTGGCATGGTATCCATGCTAGCGTACTGACGCAACCCTGGAGTGCTTATGCGTTGAAGTTTTGTTATTGCGGATTCTTTTGTTTCCGGATTGTATTTCAAAGCGATTTTAATCACGCCCTGAACATCACCTTCCTGGAATTTGTAATTCAAAATGTATCCCTTGTCAAAAAGAACCTTTGTAATTTCCTTTTTGAGATTTGATGTCGGAATCTCCACCACGCGGTGATTCGCCTTTATGGCGTTCCTTAATCTGGTCAAATAATCTGCGATCGGATCAGTCATTTCTTTAAACTTTTCTTATAAAAAGCAAGCCCGCTTTTAAACCGGGCTGCAAAGATATATAACAATTTATATTATCCAAACTGTCATCGGGTTTCGGCTTTTAAACCGACTTCGACACTCAGCAACCAATATGTAGTGTAATTACCAGCTAGACTTTGTCAATCCAGGGATTTTACCGGCAGATGCCATTTCACGAAATACGTTACGGCAAATTCCAAATTTACCCATATATCCTTTCGGACGTCCGGTCAATTTGCAACGGTTATGCAACCGAACTGGTGATGCATTGCGGGGCAACTTATCAAGCTCAGTATAGTTACCAGCTTCTTTTAATGCTTTTCTTTTGGCAGCGTAGGTTGTAACCAACTTTTCGCGTTTTGTTTGCCGAGCAATTACGGATGTTTTAGCCATTGCTTAGTTTTGATTTTTGTTAGCAAAAGGCATCCCGAAAGCTTTCAGGAGCTCATAACTTTCTTCGTCAGAAGATGCAGTGGTTACGAACGTAATGTCCATACCGCTGATCTTGTTTACTTTTTCGATCGAGATCTCAGGGAAGATAATCTGCTCCTTAACACCGAGCGTATAGTTTCCATGTCCATCAAAACCTTTCGCACTTACTCCGCGGAAATCGCGAACACGTGGAAGAGCGATGTTCATCAATCTGTCAAGGAATTCATACATCTTTTGGCCACGTAATGTTACGCGTACACCAATCGGCATGTTTTCTCTCAACTTGAAGTTAGAGATCGCTTTCTTTGATTTTGTTGAAACTGATTTCTGACCTGTGATGGTTGTTATTTCTTCCAATCCTTGGTCGATCAATTTCTTATCACTTACCGCTACACCCATACCTTTGTTGATACAGATCTTTTCGATTTTCGGAACTTGCATTACAGAAGTGTAATTGAACTTCTCTTTTAATGCCGGTACGATTTCGGTAACGTACTTTTCTTTTAGTCTTGGAGTTGCCATTACTTAATAAATTCTCCGGTTTTTTTAGAATATCTCTGAAGCTTATCCTTTTCGTTAAGCTTTTTACCCGTACGGGTAGGTTTTCCTGTTGCAGGATCTACCAACATCAAATTACTGATGTGGATCGTACCTTCCATCTTCTTGATTCCACCTTCTGGCTTACCAGCAGATGGCTTCTGATGTTTCGTAACGATGTTTACACCTTCTACAATAGCACGGTTAGAGTCTGTGAAGATTTCAAGAATCTTACCAGTCTTTGGCTTTTGTGCTGTGCCCTTATCATCACCAGCAATCACGACAACGGTGTCGCCTTTGCGTAGTCTGACTTTTTGTTTTGTATCTGTCTTCGCCATGGCTTATATAACTTCTGGGGCCAATGAAACAATCTTCATAAACTGCTTTTCTCTTAATTCACGAGCTACTGGACCGAAAATACGGGTTCCGCGAGGTTCGTTCTGAGCATTCAGCAATACAGCAGCGTTATCTTCAAAACGAATGTATGAACCATCCTTTCTGCGTACTTCTTTTTTGGTTCTCACCACTACTGCTTTTGATACAGTACCTTTCTTCGCCTGGCTACCTGGCATTGCTGACTTGATAGTCACAACGATCATGTCGCCCACTGAAGCGTAGCGTCTTCCTGTTCCTCCAAGCACGTGCACACAAAGAACTTCCTTTGCGCCACTGTTATCTGCTACCGTAAGTCTTGATTCGCTTTGTATCATAATTACTTCGCTTTTTCAACTATTTCAACTAATCTCCAACGCTTGTCTTTGCTCAACGGACGAGTCTCAGAAATACGTACTGTATCGCCGATACCTGCCGAGTTAGTTTCGTCATGCGCCTTGAACTTAGTAGTTCTGTTCACAAATTTACCATAGATGGGGTGCTTCACTTTTCTATCAACAGCAACCGTGATGGTCTTCTGCATCTTGTTGCTGAGCACTTTCCCAATTCTTTCTTTTCGTTCGTTCCTTTCCATCGGAATTATTTTTGGAGTTCTTTAGCCCGTAACTCAGTATTGAGCTTGGCAATTAGTTTGCGTGCAACCCTGATTTTCATTGGGTTTTCTATCGCAGCCACTTGATGCGCAAAGCGCATCTTTCTGTAGCCTTCTTGCTCACTGCCGATCTTTTCTTTCAGTTCGGCAACACTCAAGGCTTTTATCTCTGAGTTCTTCATGACTTATGTTATTCTACGTAATCTCTCTTCACTGTGAATCTCGTCTTGAAAGGCAACTTTGCCTCTGCTAACGTAAGTGCTTCTTTAGCTGTCGCCATGTTAACACCACCCGCTTCGAACAAAATAGTACCAGGCTTAACGACTGCTACCCAATATTCAGGAGCTCCTTTACCCTTACCCATACGAACCTCTGCAGGCTTCTGAGTAATTGGCTTGTCAGGGAATATTCTGATCCAAACCTGACCTTCGCGTTTCATCGCACGGGTCACTGCAATACGAGCAGCTTCAAGTTGGCGTGAAGTAATCCATCCGCCTTCTAAGCACTTCAGACCAAATTGTCCGAAAGCGATAGAGTGACCTCTGGTTGCCATTCCTTTAACACGACCCTTTTGTGCTTTTCTAAATTTCGTTCGTTTAGGCTGTAACATTGTTACCTACTTTATTGCGTTCTGACTAATTATCCGTTTCTTTTTCCGCCACGGTCACCACCGGCACTACTGCCACCGCGTCTTGCTCCGCCACCGCCACCTTGGCCACCGCGTCTGTCATCGCCTCCGCGACCACCACCGCCTCTGTTTCCTCCGCGACCGCCCCTGTCTCCACCACGCTCATTTCTGTCGTTAGACTTTCCTGAACCGCCTGGTCCTGCTGGTGCGTTACTTCCTACTCCTACATTTGGAGAAAGATCACGTTTACCGTAAATCTCACCTTTGAAAATCCAAACCTTAATACCGATTTTACCATATACCGTTTGTGCTTCAGAAAGAGCATAATCGATATCAGCACGAAGGGTATGCAAAGGCACACGTCCTTCTTTATATTGTTCCGAACGGGCCATTTCAGCACCTGCTAAACGACCTGATACTTTCACTTTAATACCTTCTGAACCAACACGCATTGCAGATGCAATGGCTTGTTTCATCGCACGCTTGTAAGAGATACGCGCTTCGATTTGTTGAGCGATTGACTCACCAACCAATCTTGCATCTAACTCAGGACGTTTGATCTCGAAGATGTTGATCTGAACATCCTTGTTCGTGATCTTCTTCAATTCTTCCTTGATCTTATCTACTTCAGTACCACCTTTTCCAATAACAACTCCTGGACGTGCAGTATGAATCGTTAACGTGATTCGCTTCAGTGTTCTCTCGATAACAACCTTAGCAATACCACCTTTTGGGATACGGGCATCAACATATTTTCTGATCTTGTGATCTTCAACCAACTTATCAGAGAAATTCTTTCCACCGTACCAGCTGGAGTCCCAACCACGTACGATACCTAGCCTGAATGCTACTGGATTAATTTTCTGTCCCATTATTCCTTCGTTTCTTTAGTCGTTACTACTTCAGCGGCTGGAACATTTTTCATGCTATCCAACACTAATGTCACGTGGTTTGAACGCTTTCTAACACGATGCGCTCTTCCTTGTGGTGCTGGCTTCAATCGTTTCAATTGACGGCCACCATCTACGAATATTTCTTTTACAAAAAGATCAGCTTCTTCCAATTTCACATCCTGGTGCTTTGCTTCCCAACCAGAGATGGCCGATAACAAAAGCTTCTCAAGCTTTGGAGAACCTACTTTCGGTTCGTATTTCAAAATATTAAGCGCCTTGTTAACCCGTTCGCCTCTGATCAAATCTGCTATCAATCTCATCTTGCGAGGAGACGTAGGCACATTCTTCAATTTCGCTACTGCAGGTCCGTTCTTGGCTGCTTCTTTACGGGCATCACGCTTCTCACGCTTAAGCACCGATTTTTTTGTCTTTTTCGCTACAGCTTCCATGATTACTTAGACTTATTACCAGAATGTCCGCGGAATGTACGTGTTGGCGAAAACTCACCAAGCTTATGGCCAACCATATTTTCAGTTACATAAACCGGAATGAATTTATTCCCGTTATGAACCGCGAATGTATGACCAATCATTTCAGGCACAATCGTTGATCTTCTTGACCACGTCTTTATTACAGACTTCTTACCTGATTTTTCTGTGGCTTCTACTTTTTTCAAAACCCTGAAGTCACAATAGGGTCCTTTTTTAATCGAGCGTCCCATTATTTTTTGCGCTTAGATATGATTAGACGATCTGAATATTTCTTTGGATGACGAGTCTTCTTACCCTTCGTGTAAAGACCGTTGCGTGATCTTGGATGTCCTCCAGATGCGCGACCTTCACCACCACCCATCGGGTGATCTACCGGGTTCATCGCCACTGGTCTTGTGCGAGGACGAATACCTCTCCAGCGACTACGACCTGCCTTACCAACACTTTCGTTCATGTGTTCTGCATTTGACACCGTTCCAACGGTAGCCATGCATACATCCAATACATTACGCATTTCACCAGAAGGCATTTTCAACGTTGCCATTCCGTTTTCACGGGCTAGCAATTGAACAAATGTTCCTGCGCTACGTGCTATTGCTCCACCTTTTCCAGGCTTCATTTCAACATTGTGAACGATAGTACCCAAAGGTATTTTAGAAAGCGGTAAAGCATTTCCAACTTCCGGTGCTACGTCTGCGCCAGCAAAAATTTGCTGACCTGCAGTGAGTCCTTCAGGGGCAAGAATATACGTCTTGGCTCCATCCGCATAATACAACAACGCTACACGAGCTGTTCTTGTCGGATCGTACTCAATAGACTTTACAGTTGCTGGTATACCAATTTTGTTACGTTTAAAATCGATATCACGTGACTTCTGCTTATGTCCTCCACCGATGTAGCGCATTGTCATGCGACCATCTGTGTTACGACCACCTGTTTTCTTTATGATCTTAACCAAAGATTTCTCAGGCTTCGATGCTGTTATGTCATCGAATGATGGTGCGAGTCTGTGTCTCGTGCCTGGGGTTACTGGTTTTAATTTCTTCAACGCCATTGTCTATGAATTATACGTTGCTATAAAAATCGATTACTTCTCCTTGAGCTAAGGTTACAATAGCCTTCTTGTAGTTTGGCTTGCGACCTGACAATACTCCTGCTTTTGTGAAGCGGGATTTGAACTTGCCCATTACGTTCATAGTGTTTACGCTTTCTACGTTTACACCATATTTCTTTTCTACGGCTTTCTTGATCTCTACTTTGTTAGCAGCAGTATCTACAATGAAACCGTACTTGCCTTTTTCATTCAGGGCAGAAACTTTTTCTGTCACCAATGGCTTTTTCAGTACACTCATTATTCTTTCGTTAATAAGTTTTGAACTTTCGTAAGGGAGCTCTCAGCAATGATCACCGTATCCGCATTCATCAAATCATAAGTATTGATTTGTTCTGCCGTTGTGATCTTCGTGTTCTGGATGTTTCTTCCTGACAACACTACGTTCTTGCTTGTATCGGGCAACACAAGAAGCGTTTTCTTGTCTGCTAGTGACAATGCATTAAGCATTGTTACATATGACTTTGTCTTTGGAGAATCGAAATTGAAATCTTCTAAAACAGAGATTGAGCTATCTTTCAATTTGTAAGAGAGCGCTGATCTACGCGCCAAATCTTTTACTTTTTTGTTCAATTTGAAAGAGTAGTCGCGCGGTGTAGGACCGAATACACGTCCACCTCCTTTAAACAAAGGACTCTTGATGTTACCCGCACGGGCACCACCAGTACCTTTCTGTTTCTTTAATTTCTTAGAAGAACCAGAAATCTCATTACGCTGCTTAGACTTATGAGTTCCTTGGCGTTGGTTAGCCAAATAACTTTTAACGTCCAGGTAGATTGCGTGGTCGTTTGGCTCTATGCCAAACACTGCATCCGAAAGACTAATCTTTCTTCCAGTGCTTTCGCCACTATATTTTAATACCGCTACGTCCATTACTTTACAAGAATTACGGTTGAATTTTTCGCTCCAGGTACTGAGCCACTAATAACAATCACATTTGATTCTGCGATGATCTTAACAACCTTCAGGTTAGTCAACGTTTTGTTGTCATTACCCATACGGCCTGCAAGACGCTTACCTTTTGGAACACGTGCTGCGAATGACGCGTTACCATTAGAACCCGGTGCACGAAGACGGTTATGTTGACCGTGTGTTGCTCCACCCACCCCAGCAAAGTTGTGACGCTTAACAACACCTTGGAAACCATGTCCTTTAGAAACTCCTTTAGCATCTATAAAGTCACCCTCAGCAAAGATATCTTGAATGTTGATTTCTTTTCCAAGCTCAGCTAATCCATCATACTCAGTACCGAAGTCGCGAAACTCAGTTACTGCTCTCTTAGGCGTAGTGTTTGCTTTTTTGAAGTGACCGATAGCGGCCTTAGTAGAATTCTTTTCTTTCTTCTCGCCGAAGGCAAGTTGAACCGAACGGTATCCATCCGTTTCTTGATTTTTTACTTGTGTTACTACACAAGGACCAGCTTGTATCACCGTACATGCTATATTCTCGCCATCTGGGCCGAATATGCTGGTCATTCCTATTTTTTTTCCTATAATTCCAGGCATTGCTGAACCAATTTATGCTCGTTTGTCAGGACTTTCTACACTCTTTCCGTAAAAAGGATTGCAAAGATAGGAACTAAAGCATAGTTACCAAACGTGGGTTTCAAAATTTTTGGCAATTGATGTCCTTGCCTTCCCAAAAACCACTTTATGAAGCTTTAAATCGGCTTTTCTGTTATAACAATCTAAATAAGAATCAGTACAGTGTATCAAAAACGGCCGCTGCATCTCAAAATAGGTGCCAACACCTTCTTTTAAGGTTATGCATAAGAACCTCATAGCCCCAACATTTGTGTCACAATCATATAGTAAAGGGTGAGCGGGTCCTGCGAACGTGAAACCAGTAATGTTCCTTGCACCATAATTAAATCTGATTTTGCTATAACTCATATTTTTCAAGTATCTTCAAATATCGTGACCAGGCTACGAAACGTCTCCCGGCCGCATTCGCAAAAATCGTTAACAGATTATAGAGACCTTACAGAGACCTTACAGAGACCTTATAGCGACCTTATAGCGACCCTCGTCCTCTATTCACCCTACGTAACCTACCCTATCTCTATTGTAAAGTCAACTCAGAACCACTGTGACGGCCCGCTTCAGCACAGAACGAGGCAAGCCATTCGTATCTCTAACACGGATGGAAAAACCTCCTTTATGACAAATGCTAAGCAATTCACATCCATAAAAATCACTTATCATTGCTGAGATTAATATGCCGATATCTTCATTCAAGACCCTCTCTGGCTGGATTTTCCTCTTGTCGCTTTTAGCGGCATTGTTTATGGTAAATCTTTCCCTCGGAAGTGTGAGCATCCCGCTTTCCGAGATTTTCGCTATTGTCGTGCAAGGCGAAAGCACCAATGAAATATGGACGAACATTGTTTGGGACTTTAGAATCACCAAAGCACTAACCTGCATCCTGGCGGGTGGAGCACTTTCCATTGGAGGCTTACAAATGCAGACCCTGTTTCGAAATCCATTGGCTGGACCAGATGTACTTGGCCTGAGTTCAGGTGCAAGCCTGGCGGTATCACTTGTTTTTATGGGGCATGTTGCGGGAATTCATTTCATAAATTCCCCTTCTTCCTGGTCAATTGTAATTGCATCAAGCATGGGAGCCTTTGTTGTATTCATTTTAATATGGGGCCTTTCTCAACGGTTGCGCGATAACACGTCTCTGTTAATAATAGGAATTATGATTGGAGCCGCTACCTCCTCCATAGTGAGCGTCCTCCAGTTCTTGAGCAAAGCAGAAGAGCAGCAATCCTTTTTACTCTGGACGTTCGGAAGTTTAGGCGGATTAAACTGGACTGAAATTCAGATTTTGACAGGCATTCTAATCATTGGCAGTGTAATCGGAATATTCTCAACAAAGGCATTGAATGCATGGGCTTTGGGCGATAATTATTCAATGAGCCTTGGTATTAATATAAAGCGATCACGATTTTTAATCATATTCTCAACCAGTATCCTCACAGGAGCGGTGACTGCTTTTTGCGGACCCATCGCTTTTGTTGGTTTAGCAGTTCCGCATTTAACTAAGCTTTTAATAAAGACAAATAATCACCGGATACTTATTCCCGCTGTTATTATAATGGGTGCCTCACTCCTGCTGTTTTGTGATATCATCGCTCAGCTTCCCGGAAGTATGTATGTTTTGCCCATCAATGCCATTACTGCTTTGGTCGGTGCACCCGTTGTGATCTGGATTATTCTTCGTGCAAAACGCTTATCTATTTAGTATGGAGAAAGTGAATACCATGCAACTTGCTATCGCGACTAATCAGTTATCCACTGGCTATAAGACAAATCGTGTCGAGAATATTCTGTTTCAAAATCTCAACCTCTCGGTTCAAAAAGGAAAGCTAACCTGTTTCATGGGTCCAAATGGAATTGGAAAGTCAACATTGATTCGAACATTAGCCGGACTTCAAAAACCATTGGCAGGCGAAATACAGTATTTCCCTAATGAAGAAAAGAAAGAAATACCCTTGTCGCAGCAGATCGCTTTAGTACTTACCGATCGGATAAACATGCCAAACATGACGGTTTATGAACTCATTTCGTTTGGGCGCTATCCTTATCTGAATTGGAATATTAAACTGAGTGATGCTGACACAACAATCATTCAGCAATCCATTCAACAGGTACACATCCAACATCTCGTTAATAAAAGATTGTATGAACTCAGCGATGGGCAACTTCAAATGGTAATGATTGCCCGTGCGCTCGCACAAGACACCCCTATTATATTATTGGATGAACCCACTGCTCATTTGGATTTGAATAACCGGGTAGAAATGATGAATCTGCTTCGTCAGCTTTCTCGCTTGTTGAACAAGGCCATTTTAATTGCTACTCACGAGCTAGATCTAGCCTTGCAAACGGCTGATGAAATCTGGCTAGCGGGAAGAGATAAAAACATCATCACCGGTATTCCAGAAGATCTTGTTTTGAAAGATGTATTCGATCACATTTTTCAGTTCAAAGGTTTCGACTTAAAAACGGGAAGAGTAGAACATGAAGCACATCGCAACATCTCTATCAATCTTATAGGAAGTGGTTATGAGTACCTCTGGACAAAAAATGCACTTGAACGAAACGGTTATCTCATCTCTGAGAAGCAAGCAGAGGTATCCATTACAATTATCATGGGACAGAATACCTACACGTGGAAGACGAATGATCAATCTACTTTTACTACCCTACAAGATGTTTTAACTCATCTTGCCCATTACACTGAAAAACTTCCCTGATTTCTTTAACTGCTTCAATCGTTTGCGTTTAGAAAATCAGCTCAAATACTTACGTGATTCTCATTCTATTCAATCTCTTTGCTAGATTGGCAACTTGCATAAACCTATCCCATGTTAAAAGCTGACGAAATCTTCCCTTATTCTTTCGATAAAAAATACTCCAAACCGGTTGCGTACTTCTCAATGGAGTTTGCCATTGATCAACCGCTAAAAATTTATAGCGGTGGTCTTGGCTTCCTGGCAGGATCGCATCTTCGCAGTGCATACGAGTTAAAACAAAATCTCATCGGCATCGGCATTCTTTGGAAGAAAGGATATTATGATCAGGAGCGCAATCAGGATCAAACCTTAAAAGCTAGCTTCCGCGATAAAGATTATTCTTTTCTAACCGATACAGGAATCGTTTTTCCAATTACCATTCACGGTGCAAAAGTTTTTGTTAAGGCATACTTGTTAAAGCCAGAAGTGTTTAACTCTGCCCCTCTCTTTTTGCTGAGCACTGATATTCAAGAAAATGATTTTCTCTCGCAAACCATTAGTCATCGACTATACGATCCAAACGAAACAACCCGTATTGCTCAATCCATTCTTCTTGGTATTGGCGGAGCGAAGTTGTTGGATGTATTAAATCGCAGAACAGAGATTTATCACATGAACGAAGGACATGCCTTACCGCTGTGTTTTTACTTATTAGATAAATATAAAGACCTAAACGAAGTGAAGAAGCGTGTTGTCTTCACAACCCATACTCCTGAAAAAGCAGGCAACGAAGAACATAGCATGCCACTTCTTAATAACATGAGTTTCTTTAATGGCCTTACACAGCAACAGGTAGAAGAATATGTATATCCGGAGAATGGTGTAATGAATTATACATTAACAGCATTGCGACTTGCTAAAGTAGCCAATGGTGTTTCTCAACTTCATGGTGAAGTTGCCAGAAAAATGTGGGGAGACTATAAAGGTATTTGCGAAATCAAAGCCATTACGAATGCACAAAATAGAACGTACTGGAAGGACGATGAATTAGACAAAGCATTGGCCGAGAAAAACATGGATGCCTTAGCGGGAAGAAAGAAAGAGTTGAAGAAAAAACTCTTCCGGGTGGTGGCTAACCAAACCGGAAAACTCTTTGACGAAAATGTGCTCACCATTGTTTGGGCGAGACGATTTGCTGCATATAAGCGAGCCAATCTTTTGTTGTCTGATTTTCAACGCTTCTTAAAAATTGCGCAAAATAAAGAATACCCTATTCAGATTATTTGGGCAGGTAAACCCTATCCGGAAGACTATAACTCTATCAACCTCTTTAATGAAATTTATTGGAAGACGAAAGAGTTACCGAACTGTACCGTTGTAACAGGATATGAACTTTGGCTATCAGGGCACTTGAAAAAGGGATCCGATATTTGGTTGAACAATCCCAAGCTATATCATGAAGCATCAGGAACATCGGGCATGACGGCTGCCATGAATGGTTCAGTCAACGTATCTATTCCCGATGGTTGGGTTCCGGAATTTGCCAAGCACGAAAAAAATTCATTCATCATTAATCCTGCAGAAGATTCATTATCGCCTGAAGCAAAAGATAAACTTGAAGCAAAGCATCTTTTGGATTTATTGGAAAACGAAATCATCCCAATGTACTATAACAAACCAGCGAATTGGTTGAAGGTAGTGAAAGCAAGTATGGAAGATGTGCTTCCTTTCTTTGATTCAAGTAGAATGGCGAATGAATATTATGAAGAGTTATATAAGTAACAGATTATACTATCGCCTTTAAACAAAAGACCTTTCTTCAGATCTGAAGAAAGGTCTTTTGTTTATTCACGATTTAGATCCCATACCGATAACGGCTCCTACAACACCACCTACAATTGCAGTCATTATTGAATAGACAGCCACTTCCGCAATCGTACCGGTTAGGTCAATAATATTAGTAGTGTCATACTGAATTAAGTCATGACCCAACGTCATCAAAAAACCAATAACAAGACCTGCTGATAATCCGGCAGAAAATGTTTTGATGTTTGCCCACTTGATAAAGATGTAACTCAACAAGGCTGCCTGGGCCAGATCGCCAACAAACAATGGCCAGTATTGCATTTCTGTAGTCTTCTCTACTCCAGTAGCTGTTCCGGAATGAGCTTCAAAGAAACTATCCATGAGCAATGCGTAGACAATAAAGCCCAACATGAAATAAACAATACCTCCTGTAATCGTACCGATCAAAAATTTCTTGATGTCCATAGATTTTTGGTTTGGTTGAAATCAAGTTAATGATTTTTTTAAACTTCACCATCCGGGCAACGTTAGGGCAAAGCAACCATTATAACAATGTGTGATACAGCATTCTTTTACGGAAAGATTTAATACAAGTAAAGAAGGTGTACGAATGGAAATGAATTCGTTCCTAAAAACACAGAGAAACAATTTGAAAAGCTAAGCTAACTTTTCAAGATCACGAATCAAAATTCTCTTTCGATCGAAGTTGATCAGATTCTTTTCCTTCATATCATTCAAAATTGTGGTAACGGTTTGGCGTGATGTGCCAGTAAGTGATGCAATATCTTTATGGGTGAGTTGTGTCGGTATTAATGTTTCATATCCTACCTTCTTACCTTTCCACGCTGCCGCGTCTTTTAAGAACTCAACAATGCGTGTGCGGGCATCTTTAAAAACCAAAAGCTCAAGCTTGCGCTCTAACTTCATAATCCGAAGTCCTATTAGCTTAAGGATTTTAAAACTCAACTCCTTATCTTCATACATAAGCTCACGAAGCTCACCTAATGTAAGCGGGCAGATAGTGGTGGCTTCAATGGATTGTGCAAAATCTTTGCGTTTCTCCTCTCCCGCCAAGGCAAGCTCACCAAAAAGTTCTCCAGTCGAAAGAATTGCCGAAACAACTTCATCACCGTTATCCAGATAGTGGCCAACTTTTATGCGGCCATTCACAATCATATAAATATGGGTAGCTGAATCATCGGGCATATAAACAAACTGATCACGCTTATATTGAAGAAATTCGTGCTTGTCTCCCATCTTCTTCACCTTATGCGGACAAAGAATATTATAGAGATTAACACTTTCAAAATACCAGAGGGCAGAGGCGTTTGTCATTTAGATTGCTAATGATGGATTAATGGTAGCGAGGGTTCATTGTTTCTGCCTAATTTTAAGGCCGGAAGAAAATCATATCCACCATTAACATTCAAATTTAAAGGAAAAGTTCATGACCGAGTTAAAGCTAAGTGAAATTTGGATTTACCCTATTAAATCGCTTGGTGGAATTCCCTTGCTAGAATCCAAAGTAATGGAGAAAGGTTTGCTGCATGATCGAAGATGGATGTTGGTGGATGAATCTGGTCAATTTCTAACGCAGCGCGTTTATCCACAGATGGCGCTTTTTAAGTTGAGCTTTGAGAACGAAGGATTGAAAATTACGTTCGGTAATCATACCAATCATCTTTCCTTCACCACTCCTTCAACCCTCGATCTTATGAAGGTAACAATCTGGGATGATTCAGTTCTAGCTTGCGAGGTTAGCGCAGCACACAGTGAATGGTTCTCTGCATTACTCGGTATGAAATGTAAACTGGTGTTTTTTCCAGAAGGAAACTCGCGTCCTGTGGATCCTACCTATAAAGTAAACGATGAACAAGTAAGTCTTGCGGATGCATACCCCTTTCTCATCATTGGTCAAGCCTCATTGGATAATCTGAATGAAAAACTAGAAGAAACATTGCCCATGAATCGCTTCCGTCCAAACTTGGTCTTCACAGGCGGTGAGCCACATGAAGAAGATACATGGAGAAATTTTACAGTTGGGTCAAATCGGTTCGTAGGTGTTAAGCCCTGCGCGCGGTGCGTACTTACTACCGTAAATCAAGACAATGCTGAAAAAGGTATTGAACCACTGAAGACACTCTCTACCTATCGCAAGCAAGGGAGTAAAGTTCTCTTCGGCCAGAACCTAGTGGCGATAGATCATAATTCCATTCGCGTTGGCGATCACATTACAATACAATAAAAATGATAAAACTATTGTCCGCTGACGTTGGACTGATGACTTTTGCCTAATGACTTCTCTTTATCTCAAAGCAATACATATTATTTTTATCGTCACCTGGTTTGCGGGGCTGTTCTACATACCCCGGCTTTTTATTTACATGATCGAGGCGCACGAAAAACCAGAGCCTGAAAAATCAATTTTGCTGAAGCAACTCAAAATGATGAGCTCACGATTGTGGTTCATCATTACGTGGCCATCCGCCATCATTACTTTAGCGATGGGAACTTCGTTATTAATCAATCAGCCCGAATGGTTAAAGATGGGAGTCATGCACATCAAACTCACATTGGTGTCTCTTCTTTACCTCTACCACATTTCGTTACACATTTTATACAATCAACTCAGTAAGAATGTTGTTAAATATTCATCACAGCAGATGCGTGTTTGGAATGAAGTGGGCACATTGTTCCTGATCAGCATTGTATTTTTGATTGTATTGAAAGATGCCATGAGCATGGTGTGGGGAATTATCGGATTACTCATTGTTGGTGTTTTGATGATGATTGGAATTAAGGTTTATAAAAAAATTAGAAAAGATGAATAGGGTAAAGGTTCAAGGTTTAAAGTTTCAAGTTCAAAGTTTAAGAATTAAGGCGATCTGTTTTCCGCTTTTAGCTTTTAGCTTTCTATTATCCAGCTGTATTCAAAAGAAAGAAGCACCGCTACCCATCTTTGGCGAACGTGAAGTAGTGGGCTCAGATACCGTATACCACACCATTGGTGATTTTAAATTTGTTGACCAAGACAGCGCAGAAGTTACAGGCGATACGTTCAAAGATAAAATTTATGTAGCCGATTTCTTTTTCACATCGTGCCGAACCATCTGCCCGATTATGAAAACACAAATGCTTCGTGTTTACGACTCCACACAAAATGAAAATGATGTATTGCTATTGTCGCACAGCATTGATCCGGAATTTGACACGGTTGGATTACTTCATGATTTTGCTGAACGCCTCGGTGTGAAAAGTGATAAGTGGCATTTTGTTACCGGCAAGAAAGAAGACATCTACAAAATTGCGCAGACTGGTTATTTCGCAACAGCGATGGAAGACAAAACAGAACCCGATGGCTTCATTCACACCGGTGCGTTTTTATTGATCGATAAAAAGAAAAGAATTCGCGGTAAGTATGATGGTACAAAAGAAGAAGATGTAAATCGATTGCTTGCTGACATTGCACGGTTGAAGATGGAAGATGGAAAATAGTTCAAAGTTTAAAATTCAAAGTTTAAAGTTTAAAGTTCGAGGTTCACAACTTCAAACATCAAACTTCAAACTTTCTATACTCTGCTTTCTGCTTTTTACTTTCTGCTCCTTCTGCTCAAGTAAGCCAGACTCAAAACCTTCCGAATCATCTACCAAGTTTCAACAATACATTATTCAGGGAGAACAGTTGTATCTAAAAAACTGCAGCAACTGTCATCAGAAAAATGGAGCCGGTCTTGGATTACTTTATCCTCCATTAAACAAATCTGATTTCATGGACAATCATTTTGAAGAGGTGATTTGTCTTATGAAGAACGGAAAAGAAGGTGAGTTGATTGTAAACGGAAAGAGCTTCAACAAACAGATGAAGGGAGTTTCAACCCTAAGCGATTTAGAAATCGCAGAAATCGCTACTTATATTTTTAATACCTGGGAACATCAGCGCGGTTTGGTCGATGTGCTGGAAACTTCAAGAATACTTTCCAAATGCGACTCATCTACAGTTAATCAATAATCGTACTTCGCAACTTGCTCCTCGTTCCTCTCCCTTACATATACTTCAACGAAATGACTTGTTGAACAGGCTTACCTTCTAATTTAACCTTTGCTTTATCAAACGATGGTGGCCCAAAAGCTCCCATGGCATTGTTCCCAAATGCAAATCCTTCTTTTGGTATCCCCATTGCTTTTGTGTCGAGTTTCTCATTTCCGTTTTCATCGTGAATGACACTCACTGCATATTCACCAGCAGGAAGATCTTCAAAAACCACTTTAACTTCGCTTCCATTAGCATCTACTACTTTACCTTTCACAGCAGTTTTTAAAAAGTCGGCTTCTGTTGTGAAAAGCCCAATGCGAATGGTTCCTTTTGTTCCTTTTATATTTTTTACTGTTACCTCCAATGAAGTGTTTTGTGCAAAAAGATTTACTGAGCCCAATACACTCACCAAAACAATAACGATTTGATAGATTCTTGTTTTCATTTCTTAAAAGTTTTATTCAAACATCCTCACTTAAAAGTAAAAATTAAAATTACACATTCTGAACACGCATTTAATCAGGATCAGTTGTACGAAACAATGGATTAACCGAGGTCTCTGAACATTAACCATCAGATCGCGTTGAGCCAATAGCAAAACTCATCCCAATTAATTCAAATACGTCCACTTACATCGTGAACTGCTCCTTAATATTAAATTCACTGGTGTGTTGGTTGAATATTTTGTAAGTTTCATTATCGCCAACTTAAATTCCTCACCCCATGGCTTCCCTTACCTTAAAAATCAACAACAAAAACTTTACTGTGGAGGTTGACCCAAAAATGCCACTGCTTTGGGCCATCCGCGATGCAGTGGGTTTAACCGGCACAAAGTATGGTTGTGGCATCGCACAATGTGGTGCTTGCACAGTACACCTTGAAGGAAATCCTATCCGGTCTTGCTCCGTTCCTGTCTCGGTCGCTGCTGGTAAAAATATAACAACAATTGAAGGTTTGTCGGAAGACAATTCACATCCTGTTCAACAGGCCTGGATTGCAGAACAAGTTCCACAATGTGGGTATTGTCAATCAGGACAAATTATGGCGGCCACCGCACTGTTGAAAAAGACTCCAAATCCAACGGATAAAGATATTGATACAGCTATGCAAGGACACATCTGCCGATGTGGTACCTACCCTCGGATAAGGAAGGCAATTAAAACCGCATCACAATTGATGACTCAAAAAGCTTCTTCAAAATAATATAGATTCTCTTCCTCCCTCTCCCCCGGAGAGGGCCGGGTGAGGCTTAAACACCAACAACATGGAATCAACATCAAAGAATTTATCGCGAAGAAATTTTATAAAACTCTCCGGCATCACCGGGGCAGCACTCACACTCGGCTTTCACATGTCAGCCGATGGAAAGCATGCTGAGATTATAAAGATAGATGGGGCAGAAAATATCGGCATTGATCTGAATGCCTGGATCTCTATTGACACCTCTGGAAAAGTGACGATTACCAATCATCGATCCGAGATGGGTCAGGGCTCCTGGCAATCTGTTCCTCAGATTATTGCTGAAGAATTGGAAGTTGATCTGAACAAAGTCAACATCGTTTTTGCGCAAGGGAATAACGCAAAGTACGGAAGCCAGATTACCGGAGGTAGCTCTACTGTGAGAGGCACATACAAAAGATTACTCAATCTTAGTGCCACCGCTCGCGAGATGCTAATAGAATCTGCTGCAAAAAAATGGAATGTTTCCAAAACAGAATGTTATGCTGAAGATGGTCATGTAATTCACAAAACCTCTGGAAGGAAATTGCATTATGGTGAGTTGGTGCAAGAAGCATCCAAACTTGAGCCACCAAAATCAGTAAAGCTTAAGTTGTCGGCTGAATACAAAATCCTGCGCAAGCCATTGCCTCGTCAGGATACTCCGATGAAAACAAATGGTACTGCCATCTTTGGTCTTGATAAAAAACTTCCAGGGATGTTGTATGCAGTAGTAGAACGTAATCCAAGATTCCAGGGAAAAGTAAAAAGCTTTGATGATAGTGAGACTAAAAAAGTGCCTGGCGTAAAACATGTCATCCCGGTTAAGATGAGTGTGTTTGCAACGTTCAGGGAAGGTGTTGCCGTAGTAGCCGATAGTTTATGGGCTGCGATGCAAGGAAGAAAAGTACTGATGGTAGAGTGGGATGATTCTGGCTTTGAACATTTAAGCACGGAACAACTTTACAGTCGGATGAATGATGACTTGAAAACCAAAGAAGGATTGTCATTCAGAACAAAAGGAAATTTTAACGGAGCGTTAGAGAAATCAGAAAAGAAAATTGAAGCGACTTATGAAACTCCATACGAGTCGCACAGCTGCATGGAGCCATTGAATTGTACCGCTCACTATCAGGATGACAAACTTGAAATCTGGGGACCCATACAAGGACCCGATTGGGTGCAGGATTTATTAAGTCCGTTGATGGGCTTGCCGAAAGAAAAGATCATTGTAAATATGACTTTCCTCGGTGGTGGGTTTGGTCGCAAAGCCTTTATGGATTATCCGCATGAAGCCGCTGTCATTTCAAAAGAAGTAAAAGCTCCCGTGCAAGTAGTATGGACTCGCGAAGACGATACAACGCAAGGACCCTTCAGACCGGGCATGGTGTATCAATGCTCCGGTGGTGTAAGCGATGGCCGCATATCAGCATTCAAAACAAAAATTGCCGGGCAAGACATGGATCATCAGTGGCCGGGTGCACAAAAAGATTCGTATCTCGGAAGTGCAACCGAAGGATTTCTTGAACCTTACTTTGACGGCATTTCACATTATAGTTTTTCCGATATTCCATTGGATGTACCTATCCCGGTAATGTGGTGGCGTTCTGTGTATGCATCAACAAATGGATTTGCCTTTGAAAGTTTCATTGACGAATTAGCGGTTGCGGCAAGCAAAGATCCGCTTGATTTCAGAAGACAACATCTAGGTGAAGAACGCTATCAACATCTGATTACTAAACTAGAGGAAGTTACTGGATGGAAATCACGAAAGAAAAATGAAGGATATGGTGTTGCCATCACCGAATGCTTTTCCAGTATTGTTGGTGAGGTTGTAAAGGTCTCAAAGAAACCAGATGGCAAAGTGAAGATTGATAAAGTCTGGGCGGTGATGGATTGTGGATGGTATGTAAATCCCGACATCATTAAAGCACAAGTAGAAGGCAGCATTATCATGGCCCTTGGAGCAGCAACTGTACATGCAACTCACTTTATAGATGGCAAAGCATTTGAGCAAAACTTCAATACATACAAGATGCCACGCATTACGGATACACCAGAAATTGAAGTGCATATTGTCGACAATGAAGAAAAGGCCGGTGGTGTAGGCGAACCTGGATTACCTCCATTCACGCCTGCATTGACCAATGCCATTTTTGATTTGACTGGAAAACGGATTCGTAAATTACCTTTCAACTTAAATGAAGTTTAAATTAGCAAGACAGTCCATGGTCGATAGTCAATAGATCAATCGAACTTTGAACTCGAAACGTTAAACTTGGAACCTGGAACTTTGAACCTTGAACTAAAACATGAAAAAAATAATCGCAACTGTAGTAATCATTATAACAGCAATTTCATTTTTCTCTTTCACACAGAAGTTTGATCTGAAGGGTAGTGTAGAGCGGGGCAAAGCCGTATACGAAGCACAATGTATTACATGCCACATGGAAAAAGGAGAAGGCATTGAAGGTGTGTTTCCTCCGTTGGCAGCTTCTGATTATTTAAAAGTCAATAAGAAACGCGCAGCGCAACAAGTATTGTATGGCGTTTCAGGTGAAATAACGGTGAACGGAAAACAATATAACGGAGAGATGGCAGGATTTGATTTAACCGACACTGAAGTAAGTGATGTGTTAAATTACATTAACCACTCTTTTGGAAATAAAGGATATGTAACAACACCGGCTGAAATAAAAGCCGTTCGAAAATAAAATTATTAATTCTTTGATGACTAACCCATCCTATCATGGCATCATACACCCTTAACATCAACAATCAGAGTCTCACTGTAAATGCAGAACCCGACACACCATTGCTTTGGGTTCTTCGCGATGAACTTGATCTTACCGGAACAAAGTTCGGGTGTGGCATGGCCCTGTGTGGTGCATGCACCGTTCACTTAGATGGAAACTCAGTTCGATCGTGCTCGACTCCTGTCTCTTCTGTTGGAGATAAAAAAGTCACAACCATTGAAGGTGTTTCTGTAGGAGCTGCAGCAGGAAAGTTTCATCCTGTACAACAAGCATGGATGGATGAAAATGTTCCGCAGTGCGGCTATTGTCAAACCGGACAAATCATGTCGGCCATTGCGTTGCTCGACAAAAATCCAAACCCAAGCGACAGCGATATTGATTCCGCAATGGCAGGAAATATTTGCCGTTGTGGTACGTACGAAAGAATCAGAAAAGCAATTAAGAGAGCCGCTAACACTACTGCCAAATGAAAACTGAAATCTACGAACACAAAATTTTCAAAGTGAGTCGCAGAGACTTTTTGAAAACAACTTCGATGAGTGTGTCAGGTTTGTTGTTAGGCATGCAATTCAGCTGCACCGATACATCAAAGAAATTAACCGGGAATCCGAGTACTGTATTCTCACCAAACGTTTACATCAACATCAATGGAAATGGTGATGTTATTTTATTTGCACACCGATCCGAAATGGGAACCGGTATTCGCACCAGCCTTCCTCTTGTTATAGCCGATGAACTGGAAGCCGATTGGAGTCGGGTAAAAGTGGAACAAGCTGTTGGCGATGAAAAATATGGCGACCAAAATACAGATGGCTCCTATAGTTTACGGATGTTTTTTACTCCGTTACGAAAAGCAGGCGCAACGGTACGTTTGATACTGGAACAAGCTGCTGCCAAGGAATGGAATGTAGACGTCTCGGAATGCAAAGCACAAAATCATGAAGTAGTACATACTTCTGGTAAGGCCTTCGGATTTGGTTATCTGGCAGAGAAGGCAGTGGCCATGCCTATTCCAGACGAAAGCAAGATTACTTTAAAGGAATCAAAAGATTTTAAATACATCACCAAGCAAAGTGCCATAGTCGACTTAAAAGATATTGTGACCGGCAAAGCAAAATTTGGTTTGGATACTAAACTTCCCAACACAAAAATTGCAGTTATCAAACGTAACCCTGAGGCAGGTGCTGGTTTGAAATCATTCAAGATGGAAGCTGCAATGAAAGTTCCAGGTGTGATAAAAGTATTCTCGATTGATGCTCCTGGCTTTCCTACAAACTTTAATAAGCCATTAGGTGGTGTAGTTGTTGTCGCGGAAAACACCTGGGCTGCATTAAAGGGACGCGAAGCGTTGGAGATCACATGGGCGAAGGGAATTAACGCTGATTACAATTCGCTTGAATATGGTAACGATATGCTAAAGCGTGCCAAGACAAAAGGAAAGGTAAGAAGAGCCAATGGAAATATTGACCAGGCATTGAGCAAAGCAAAAAAAATAGTAGAGACGGATTACGTTGTTCCTCATTTGGTTCACACACCAATGGAAGCACCGTGTGCTGTTGCTAACTTTCATGACAACACATGCGAAGTGTGGGCACCTGTCCAGGATCCACAAGGCACAAGAAAATCACTCGCAGCGGCTTTGAATATTGATATAAAAGCAGTGACGGTTAATGTTACGCTTTTAGGTGGTGCATTTGGCCGTAAATCGAAACCTGATTTTGTCATAGAGGCTGCTCTTATTTCAAAAAACACAGGTACCCCAATTAAAATCCTTTGGACACGTGAGGATGACATTCAACATGGCTTCTATCATTTTCCATCAGCTCAATATTTAAAAGTAGGTATCGATGAAAACAACAAGGTAACTGCGTGGTTGCATCGCTCTGTTTTTCCAAGTATTGATGGCACTGCTAATCCTGCAGCGATTGAACCCAGTGCAGGTGAGCTTAGTTTGGGAATGACTGATTTGCCGTATGCCATTGAAAATATTAGTTGCGAAACACAGGAAGCTAAAACTAAAATTCGAATTGGATGGCTTCGCTCGGTGTCTAACATTCATCATGCCTATGCCGTTGGTTGTACACTTGATGAAGTCGCCCACGCTCGAGGTGTTGATCCCGTTCAAAACATTCTAGACATGCTAGGTGAAGATCGAATGATTGACGCCAAAGTATTGGGACCTGAGTTTCAGAACTATGGCGAAAAGATCGAAGACTTCCCATGGAACACCGCGCGCTTCAGAAAAGTAATTGAAATCGCAAAAGAAAAATCCAATTGGGGAAAGAGTCTACCAAAAGGAAGTGGCCAAGGAATAGCTGTGCATCGAAGTTTTCTTACTTACGTTGCCTGCGTTGTTGAAGTGACTGTGGATTCAAACAATAAAATTAAAATCACAAAAGTAGATTACGTGGTGGATTGCGGAGTACCGGTAAATCCGGAGCGGATCAAATCACAATTTGAAGGAGGCGCTGCTTTTGCCGCAAGTCTTGGTTTAAAAAGTGAGATCACAGTAGTGAAAGGTGCTGTACAACAATCGAACTTCCATAATTATCAAGTAGCAAGAATGGCGGATGCACCATACGAAACGGTAGTACACATTATAGAAAGCAATGAAAGACCAACAGGTGTTGGAGAACCTCCTGTTCCTCCTTTCATTCCGGCTTTGTGCAATGCGATCTTTGCTGCAACAGGTAAACGGATTCGTAAGCTACCGATTAGCCTAGCATAAAGAGCAAGTTTTGTCAATGTGAAGTAGATTAAGAAATTGGCCTTAAGAATTTAAAGTATTGTTATGAAGGAGTTTAAAACCATACTGGAAGCGTGCAAGAAAGTTGATTTTACTCAGCGCAAAGCCGCATTGGCCACCGTGGTGAAGGTACGTGGCTCATCGTATAGAAGTCCTGGTGCGCGAATGCTTATTACAGATGATGGCAAATGGGTTGGCTCCATCAGTGGCGGTTGCTTAGAAGGAGATGCACTGCGGAAAGCAAGACAAGTCATGATGAATAAAGTGCCTATGACAGTTACCTATGACACACGAGAAGAAAGCAATCAAAATTTAGGTATTGGGTTAGGATGCAATGGTGTTATTGACGTCCTCATTGAACCCGTAGAACTTCAGGACAATAATAATCCCGTTTTCTTTTTTGAAAGTATCATTCGGATGAATGCTCCAGTGGCATTAGCAACGGTGTTTGATGGTCAGGATAAGAAATCAATTGGCAGTAAGTTTCTCATTACCTCAGGTTCAACAAAACTCCATAACTTTTCCAATCACCGGCTCGAGCAAATAATTACGAATGACTTACTGAGTCTTTTTGAAACAAAGAAGTCAGAAGCAAAAAAATATCAAACGGAGGAAGGAGAGGCGGAGGTATTTATAGAACTCATCCAGCCTACCGTTTCAGTAATTATTTTCGGTGGTGGTTTTGATGCACGGCCTGTCAGTCAGTTGGCAAAATCCCTGGGATGGGAAGTAATGGTTACAGATGAATGCGTGGCTCACATCGCACCCATCTTTTTTCCAGATGCCGATAAGCTTTCACTTTGCCATCGGGATTTTATTGATCGGGATTTTAACATTACTCCATACACGGCATGTATACTCATGTCACATAACTATGAGTACGATCGTGATGTATTAAAGAAATTGCTTCGTGCCGAAACACCGTACATCGGTATACTTGGTCCGCGCAAGCGATTCGATAAAATGCTGAAGGAGTTTTCAGAACTAGGTATTGAATTAAACAAAGAAGATTTTCATCGAATTCATTCACCCATTGGTTTAGACATTGGTGCTGAAGCTCCAGATGAAATCGCTATATCCATTATTGCAGAAATACAAAGCAAATTCTCCAATCGCTCAGGAGGATTTTTAAAATATCAACCTGGCCCGATTCACCAGCGCGATCCGCAAAGCGGACAGGTTTTTAAACAAGTATTTCTTAATGTTGAAGATGTGAAGAAGTCTGGTATTATCTAGTAAAGATGAAAAGTTTGATCTTTCAAATTGTCCTGCTTCTAATTAGCGAAACATCATTTTCACAGGATTATCAAAAAGAGATAAATGATCAGGTTTGGAAACCCTTTATTCAGACATTCAATAATTTCGATGCAGATGGATTTCTTGCTGTTCATTCCAAAGATATCATCCGTTCGTCACGCGATTCAAAAGAAATATTGGATTGGAAAGAATACCTCAAGCAACAAAAAGCAGGTGATAAGCGATCAATAGAACAAGGATCAAAACGAACGCTTGAACTGCGATTTACTGAACGAATTGCGAATGCTGAAAAAGCCATTGAAGTGGGCATTTATAAGACCTCATCCATAAACTCAAAAGGAGAAATCCGATCGTTCTATGGCCGCTTCCACGTGATATTGCGAAAAGAAAATGGTATCTGGAAAATACTCGTGGATACTGACTCATCAGAAGGCAATACCATTTCGGAAAAAGATTTCCTTTCCGCCCTACCTATTGAGTAACTCCAACCTGTTTGCTTTCTATCAAAGAATTTATCAGTTTAATGGAATGGAACCAGTAAAATCATCAATTTACTGATTCTTTAAAAATGAAAATCGGAGTTATTTTACTTGCAGCTGGGTCTTCATCACGTATGGGTCAATCCAAACAACTCTTATCGGTTGGAGAAGAACCTATGTTGGTAAAAATGGTGAAGGTATCACTTCGCGCAGGAGCTAGTCCTTTGATTGTAGTATTAGGATCTGAAGAAAATGTACACCGTGAAGTGATTGAAGATTTTCCTGTTGATGTTGTCTCCAATCCAAACTGGTCTGCCGGAATGGGCAGTTCATTAAAGTGCGGAATGGATCATCTCACTACAAAGTTTGAAGATGTCGATGCGGCTATCGTATTAGTATGTGATCAGCCACACGTCTCAAGCAAATACATTCAATCAATTATTGGTCGATACGAAATCACGAAGCGGTCTATTGTAGCTTCTTTCTATGCAGGAACATCAGGAGTTCCTGTTCTATTTGACAAGAGTTTGTTTCCTGAACTTTTGAATCTGAGCGATGAAGAAGGCGCTAGGAAATTACTCAAACAATATCCTCGTCATATTGAGTTAGTCGATTTTCCCGAAGGGTCCGTTGATCTTGATACTCCTTCTGATTATGAACAGTTTTTAAAACGTAAACAATAAGGGTATACCTAAAAAAGAAGCTGTCCTTTTGAGACAGCCTCTTTAGTTAAAATTTCACTATTTATCCCACCATATTTCACTTGTCAGGTTATCCGTTCCGAGCCTTGTAATAGCTTCATTATAGTTTGTCCCGTTAAGCGATTTTTCAGTAGTAGGATACCCTTGCCTTCTAGGGATTGTAGAGATCGTTCCATCTTCTGCAGGGGTGAGTAAAGGAAAACCTGTTCTTCTCCAATCAACCCACGCTTCATAGCCATTAAGATACTGATGGGCCCATTTCTGAACGATTATTTTTTCTAACCCTTCAGCAGGGGTATAGGCAACAATAGGGTTGGCTACATAATCAGCATATCCAACAGCATCATAAACACCATACTGTTCAAAGGAAGCTTTAATACCATCCAGGTAATATCCTTCCGCAACAACATCTCCACCCGTGATATAATCTACTTTTGCACCTTCTGCCAAAACAAAAAGTGTCTGTGCATATGTAAATAATGTGGCCGATGATCCTGCGCCTCTGAAATCATTTCCTATTCTACTATACGCGTTAGGAATATTGCGTGCCGCTGAAGATCCATACGACAACCCTTTGACAAGCCCTGATGGTAACACTTCACCATACAAGGGAAGTCGAGGATCGTCAAGAGGCTCCATGTATGAAGTCATGGTTGTACTGATCGCATAGTCATTACGATTGCTTACCGAATAGTTATTGTACCATGGATTATAGTTATTCGGGTCTCCTGAAAGATATTCATAATAAATATTATCATCATTACTTGATAAAATACCGGAAGCGATGGCATTATTGAATTCTGTTTTTCCTTTCTCAAAATCATTTTTAATCAATCGAAGTGATGCATAAAGTCGTATTGTATTAGCAAACAATTTCCATCTTGCAACATCTCCACCAAAAAGAATATCGCCACTCGGGCCAGCCAACGATTCATCCAACTCCGTAACAGCTGAAGTTAACTCGTCAAAAATGCCATAGTAAATATCCTGCTGTTCATCATATACAGGAGAGTAATTATTACTTCCCTGCAACGCCTGGGAGTAAGGCATGTCTCCATAGCGATCTGTCAACCACCAAAAATAATAGGCTTTCAATATTTTCGCTACAGCAATTTGATTCACTTTCGCACCATTTGCACCTTGTTCCGCATTCGGGCTGTCTGAATTATTATAGTCTATAATGGTTTGAAGATTCGCCATTGGACCGTAGAAGAATGCATCCCAGCTAAAATTAACCGTAGAGTATAACGATGCCGCTGGATATGGACCTTCCGACAAATACTGCACATAAAAATTAGAGGTGTTATTCCCAAAAAAAGTTCCAGGCAAACTTTGTAAAGAATTTGTTAGTAAGGCCTTTGTGCTGGCCGATGATACCTTTGTAGGATCGACATTCAGATCTCCAAAATCTCCTGGATCACATGAAACAAGCAGAAGAAATGCTAACATTCCCGAAATAAATTTTGTTTTATTTTTCATAACCGTTTTCAGTGTTATTTGATTTAAAAAACTATTCTTAAATTAACTCCAGTAGTTCTGGTAGATGATAACTGACCTCCCTCATACCAATAATTTTCAATTTCGGAAGGATCAATTCCCCATTTCTTAGCTGGCGCTGCAATTAACCATACGTTACTCATAGTAATTCCAATATTGGCCTTTGTCATGCCCAATTTCGAAGTTATAGCAGCAGGTATAGTATAGCCAAATCTCACTTCTCTTAATTTAAAATAAGAAGCATCTAAAATAAAGTTACGGCTATCACGCTGAAGGTTGGTGTAATAATATCTTCTTGCCGGCACATAAACCGTCAGTGGTGTTTGATCCGCCAATACTCCATCAATTCGTACACCTCCACCCTCTGTCGGGAAATCACGAATGTCATTTCCTAAGTCATTAACACCCGTTGTGTACTTTGAAAGTCCAGCTCCTACATTGTATAACTTTGTTAATCCATAGAATAGTCCACCATCCTGGAAATCAAAAGATAGCGATAAATCAAAATTCTTGTAATTCAATGTAGTGTATAATCCACCTGTTAGTTTGGGCTGAATATTTCCAATGAGATTATTCGTACTGTAGCCTATCGTACCATTTGACGAAGAAAATATTGGCAGTCCTTCAGCATTTGTATTCCATTTTCTACCATAAATATTACCCCACTTTTCACCCGCATCCGCTCTAACATTTATATCACCACTCGTAGCATAGGTATAGGTATTTAAACCAGGAGCCAATTCTTTAACATAAGAAGTGTTGTGCGCAAGGTTCAGTGTTACATCCCATGAAAAATCTTTGCTACTGAATGGTGTGCCGGAAACACTAACCTCCCAGCCTTTTCTCTGAATATTACCTGCATTAATCTGGGCAGAAGAGTATCCTGATGTTGCTGATAAATCCAAACTCAAAATCTGATTGATATTATTATCAACATAATATGCAAAATCAAGACCTATGCGATTGAAGAATTTAACTTCAGTACCTACCTCCCACGATTTGCTTAAGGCCGGTTTTACATTTCCTGTACGATACTGATTACCAATTTCAACAGAAGGATTTCCATCATAAAGACTGCCATTTGTTAACGCTGTCGTTACTTGATTGTACCCTAAGTCAGAGCCCACTTGTGCATAGGATGCTCTGATCTTTCCAAAAGACAAAATACTGTTCGCTGATGTATGCAATAATTCAGAAAAAACAAAGCTTCCTGAAATGGATGGGTACAAATAGGAATTGTTGTCTACGGGTAGCGTAGAAGACCAGTCATTTCGCAACGTACCGTCTAAAAACAAGAAATCTTTATAGCCAACAGAAACTTTTCCGTAAACACTCCGTACTTCCTTTTCGTTAATTGTCCGTACAGTAGAAGGTCTGGCGATCGATGCTGCTATGTCAAAGTAATTTGGTGAAGACAACCCACCCTCTGTACTGTTAAATAAATATTCACCAGAGTTTTTTCGGATGTTTGAGCCAATAAAGCCATGCAATGAAATGTCAGAAAAATTCTTCTTAAAGTTCAAGTTTAATTCATAGTTTGCCTCATTGTCAAAAAGCTGGTACAATGAATAATCATCCTGTTGCAATCCTCCTGTTGCCATTCTAAAATCACCACTTGCTGTTGATGAATTAAGACGTGCATAACCACTTACACTAAAAATATCCGTTATCTTATAATTCACACCAATATTGCCTGTAAGCCGATTTCGTGTCTCGGTTGAATAATTTTCTTTCACAACAAAATAAGGGCTATCCCAGTATTGGGGGGTTTGAATATCTTCGAGATTACCAGAGTTGTTAGGATCTCCAATGTTCCATGAAATCAGGGAACCTTGAGGTGTTCTGTAATTTTTAAGCCTATCAATATCTAACTGACGTTGAAACCATTGGTTAAAGTTTTGAGTAACATTTAATCCATCGTTTCGATAGGTCTCAACAGGCTTACCTTTTGTATAAGTATGAGTAAACAATACGTCTGTCGAAATTGATAATTTTTTATTTACATCATGCGATCCGCTGATTCCGAACTGGTTCTGATCACGATAAGCATTTGGTATCGTCAGGCTTCTGTGTTGGTTGGCGTACGTAATGCGATAATCAGTTTTTTCGCTTCCACCACTAATGGATATTGTGTTGTTTAGATTAACTCCTGTTTCAAAAAAGTTTTTAACATTGTCTGGCTGAGCACCCAACAATTCTGTAGCGCCAAAATCATCACCCTCATACCAAGAATAATAGGGACGATACTCCTGACCTGCTATTTTTGGACCCCAACTCTCATCAGCACCATACTCTAACATACGTTGCCCTTGAAACCCTGCCCATGAAGCTGGATGTATTGACGGGTCATAGTTGAAAATATAAAAGCCTTCACTATCCAGATAACCTGCACCCAAAGCGTTAATATTGGTATACGATGATGAATATCCACCTGCATATTCATTCTGATACTCCGGCATCACATATACATTTTCAAATGCTGCGCCTAAATTCAATTCAATTTTGGTTTTGTTGTTTCTGGTGCCACGCTTGGTTGTAATAACCACAACACCATTTGCAGCTCTATTTCCATACAACGCTGTAGCTGATGCACCTTTCAAAACTGTAATACTTTCAACATTGTCCATGATAACGCTTTGGGCGTCTGCAGGTGTTCCATCAATTACGTACAAAGGATTATTTCCAGTTCCTCCAAAACTTGTTAATCCGGAGTTAGATGTTCCTGGTGTTACGTTTGCACCACTTACCTGAGGCGACAGCGTGTTGATTCCACGAATTACAATATTGGCGTTATCAAAGGAGGCGCTGGGTGATCCTGTCAATTGCACACCTGCAATTTTTCCCGCAAGCGAGGAGTTCACATCCACTGATTTAGCAAAAGTCAGTTTATCACCTTTCACCTCTTGCACTGAGTAGCCCAATGCTTTCTTTTCTCTTCTCTCACCCAAGGCTGTTACCACAACCTCAGAAAGCTGTGTAACATCCAAGCTAAGCGAGATGTTAACAATAGAGCGATCTCCGATTTCAATTTCTTCTGTCTTAAGACCAATAAACGAGAAAACCAGTGATCCGCCACCTGGGTGAACATTTAACTTGAAATTCCCGTCAGCATCCGTAACTGCTCCCTCTGTGGTCCCTTTAAGAATAACATTCACGCCCGGTAAAGCAGCTCCGTCTTCGGATGCAGTAACTTTACCCGAGACCGTTCGTTCCTGTGCCCACAACTCGCAGCCTGCAAGCATTAACACCGCTGTTAAGCATAATAGTAAAACTCTCTTCATACTGTAATTTTTTAGGTTTAGGTTATATGAATTACAGACTAAACATATAACAAAATGTTAACCCGCAAAAAACCATGGTCGTCCATTTATAACGTAAAACAAGGTATGACCATGGTAAAATTATACCCAACAATGGTTTTAAATTGATAGAATTAAAGTTTTATGGTTGATTTTAGACCCACAAAATATTTTTTTTACTTTTTTCAATTTCAAATTCTACATCGTTTGCGATAATTCACCAACTCAACCAAAACCGCTAATGATTAACCTTTGAAGTAATGGCAAGAGTTGGAAGTGATTGACGGACAAAATCGAAATAACGTAATCCATATATCAAATAAGGGAGCGGAATAATTACTCAATCGCCAGCAAAAGAGTAAAAAAATTCTCCTACCCTGCACAATCATATGCCCTTTTGAGTTGGTTCTATAATACATTTCCATGCCTTGACCTATTAATACCTCTCATAAAATAAACTCCCTTCCTCAGACCGCTTAACCCATAGCAGCACTCAGAAGATCATGAGTTCTATGTGCTTTTGATTATCAGTTGTTCAAGATGATCAGGCTATAATGTAATGAGATTAAAAGAAGATGTTCAGGGTATCTTAGCACAAGGATCTGCATATAACTTTAAACGGTAGCTCTCAATAGTATCATTCAATGATATGACAGACTTGATCAAAGGGCACAATTGAAAACTCACTACTTATGGAAGAATTTCTCCAAACTAACGAAACAAGAATTTTAGTTATTATGCTGACTCTGTAGATTAGTGCTATGACAACGGAACACACTAATGTAGTGCCGCTCTGCAACAATTACACTCGATAGATGAAGCTCACGCTAAGCACAAATTCAAAAAAAATTAAGGAGATAGCTAAGCCCCAAAAGAAAATCAAATGATCCGTTACGAACTGAATTTAGTTCCTAACAAAAAAGGTCATCCCCTTTGGAATGACCTTTTTTGTATTCGAAAATGAATGTAGTTACACTTTTATCTCAACATCAACTCCACTTGGCAATTCAAGTTTCATTAATGCATCAACCGTCTTTGCACTGTTTGAGTAGATGTCTACTAAACGCTTGAACGTACAAAGTTGAAATTGCTCACGTGCCTTTTTGTTAACGTGTGGAGAACGTAACACAGTAAATTTCTCTTTCTCTGTTGGAAGAGGTATCGGACCGCTAACCACAGCGCCCGTTGCTTTTACAGCTCTAACGATTTTCTCGGATGACTTGTCAACCAAGTTGTGATCGTAAGACTTCAACTTTATTCTGATTTTCTGGTTCATACTGTTTAGTTAAGGAAATCGTCTAAATCCTATTTATTATTTTACTGCTGCTGCACCTTTAACGTCTTCAATTACTTTCTCAGCCAAGTTCTTAGGAACTGGGAAATAGTGAGAGAATGTAAGGGATGCAGATGCACGACCTGAAGTAAGTGTTCTTAAATCTGTGATGTATCCGAAGAGTTCTTTCAATGGAACATCTGCTTTGATAAGTTGGGCACCTGAACGCGTGTCCATACCTTTCATAACACCACGTCTTCTGTTCAAGTCACCAGTTACAGAACCTGTGTACTCATCTGGTGTCATTACTTCCACAGACATGATAGGCTCCAATAATTGCGGAGCACATTTCTTAGCTGCTTCTTTAAATCCTATACGAGCTGCCAATTCAAATGAAAGCGCATCCGAGTCAACATCATGGTATGAACCATGGTATATTCTAACTTTCATGTTATCAATTGGATATCCGGCTAATGAACCGTTTACCATTGATTGCTCAAATCCTTTTTGAATTGCCGGGATAAATTCACGAGGAATAACACCACCCACAATATCATTAACGAATTCAAGACCTGGTTTATCTTCAGGACCCAATTCTTCACGGGGACCGATTTCAAATACGATATCAGCAAACTTACCACGACCACCAGTTTGTTTCTTGTAAACTTCCTTGTGTTCAACTGACTTCGTAAGCGCTTCCTTGTAAGCAACCTGAGGAGCACCCTGATTAATCTCAACCTTGAACTCACGTTTCAAACGGTCGATGATAATTTCCAAGTGCAATTCACCCATTCCGCGAAGAATAACCTGACCCGTTTCGTGATCTGTATTAACGCGCAACGTTGGATCTTCTTCAACCAATTTCGAAATCGCCATACCTAACTTATCGGCATCAGCTTGTTTCTTTGGCTCGATTGCATAACCAATTACAGGTTCAGGGAATACCATTGATTCAAGAATTACCTTACGTTTTTCATCGCAAAGTGTATCTCCTGTTTTGATATCCTTAAAACCAACAACTGCACCAATATCACCTACTGTCAGTCGTTCGATTTGGTTCTGCTTATTTGCGTGCATTTGGAATACACGTGAAATTCTTTCTTTCTGCTCAGTACGTGTGTTGTAAACGTAAGAGCCTGACTCCAATACTCCGGAGTATGCGCGAATAAAGCACAAACGACCTACGAATGGATCCGTTGCAATTTTGAAAGCCAATGCTACGAATGGTTCTTTCTCATTAGGTAAAATAGATACAGGCTCGTTTGTATCTGGATTGATACCGATAATTTCATCCTTATCTAAAGGTGAAGGCAACAATTCCATTACATAGTCAAGCATGGTTTGAACGCCTTTGTTCTTGAATGAAGAACCACACACCATCGGAACAATTTTCATGCTGATGGTTGCTTCGCGCAATGCCTTTAATATTTCTTCTGTAGAGATCGAATTTGGATCAACGAAATATTTTTCAATAAGTGTTTCGTCTACTTCCGCTACAGCTTCAAGAAGTTTCTCGCGATATTCTTTAGCCTCTTCAATCATATCATCAGGAATAGGAATTTCTGTGAACGTCATTCCTTTATCGTGCTCATTCCAGATTATACCTTTGTTCCCTACAAGATCAACAACACCTTTGAAGTTTTCTTCAGCACCGATTGGCAACTGAAGAGCAACTGCTTTACTTCCCAACTTCTCTTTTACTTGCTTACAAACATCTAAGAAGTCTGCACCAGAACGGTCCATTTTATTAACGAAACCAATCCGGGCAACTTTATAGTTATCCGCCAGGCGCCAGTTTGTTTCAGATTGTGGCTCAACACCATCAACCGAACTAAACAAGAACACCAAACCATCAAGAACTCGCAAAGAACGGTTTACTTCAACCGTGAAGTCAACGTGACCTGGAGTATCGATAATGTTAATGTGATAATCGTTCTCACGATATTTCCAATGTACAGTAGTCGCTGCAGAAGTAATGGTAATACCTCTTTCCTGCTCTTGCGCCATCCAGTCCATTGTTGCTGCACCATCGTGCACTTCACCAATTTTGTGATTTACACCAGAGTAGTAAAGTATGCGTTCTGTTGTCGTGGTTTTTCCCGCGTCAATATGGGCCGCAATACCAATGTTTCTGGTGTATTTTAAGTCTCTAGACATGCTGTGGAGCTGAATTAAAATCTGAAATGTGAAAATGCTTTATTCGCCTCTGCCATACGATGTGTATCGTCTTTCTTCTTGATAGCAGCACCTTCTCCTTTTGACGCTGCGATGATTTCAGCAGCCAATTTATCCATCATGGTCTTTTCGCCACGAAGACGGGCGTAGTCAATAAGCCATTTAATGCTCAAGCTCAATTTGCGTTCAGGACGAACTTCGATTGGCACCTGGAATGTTGCACCACCTACTCTGCGGCTCTTCACTTCAACGGCTGGCGAAAGATTGCTCATCGCACGCTTCCACACTTCGAGGCCTGGCTCGCTGGTTTTCTTTTCAATTAATTCTACTGCGTCATAGAAAATGCTGTAGGCAACACTTTTCTTACCCGCTTCCATTAGGTAGTTAACGAACTTCGTTACTAATGTATCCTGAAACTTAGGGTCAGGAAGTAAATATCTTTTCTTTGGTTTTGACTTTCTCATCGCTTCTAAAGATTATTTTTTCTTAGCTTTTGCAGGCGCTCCTTTTGCGGGTGCAGCAGCAGCCGCTCCAGCCTTAGGACGTTTAGCACCATATTTCGATCTGCTTTGCTTACGGCCGTTTACACCAGCTGTATCTAACGCACCACGGATGATGTGATAACGAACCCCTGGTAAATCTTTTACTCTTCCACCGCGGATCAACACGATAGAGTGCTCCTGTAAGTTGTGACCTTCACCAGGTATATAGGCGTTAACCTCTTTTCCATTGGTAAGACGAACGCGGGCTACTTTACGCATCGCTGAGTTCGGCTTTTTAGGTGTGGTTGTGTACACACGTGTACATACACCTCTGCGCTGAGGACATGAATCAAGCGCGGGTGACTTTGACTTAAATGTCAATTTCGTCCGGCCTTTTCTTACAAGTTGTTGAATGGTAGGCATTTATATCTAGTTTTATAAACCTCTCAAAAATTAGGACTGCAAAGGTATAATAAGAAACAAGGGAAGCAAAACCTTTTTCAAGAATTTCGAATCCGTTGCCCCGGTAATACCTTCTATTTAAAGGCTTTTTCCATTAGGCCTCCCCAATAGTCCCCCCAAAATTCATGGGAAACTTGGGCATATCATCTGTTCTTTTAATAGCCCCAAAACTCGCTTCATACTTCTCAATATTGTCCTTAAGGGCCAATAGGAAGCGTTTTGCATGCTCGGGAGTGATTACAATTCTGGATTTTACCTTCGCTTTTGGCACACCTGGCATAAGCCTGATGAAGTCAATTACAAACTCGCTGTTGGAATGAGCAATCATCGCCAGATTGGAATAAATTCCTTCTGCGATTTCTTCCGAAAGCTCAATATTGATCTGATTTTGAGCCTGCTGTTTTTTGTTTTCCTCTGCCATGGCGTTTATAAAAAAGGGTTGATCCTTTTCAGAATCAACCCAAATTGACTTATCTAAAATTTAGACGTGTAGTTCGCGCTCTCTGTCTTTAGTGCTGCGCTCTGTAGCCGAAGTCATTGAGTTTAACTCGTCTTCATGCGTAACCAATAGATCATTGTATGCACGTTGTCCTGTACCTGCTGGTATCTTGTGACCTACGATAACGTTCTCTTTCAAGCCCATTAAGAAATCGGTCTTACCACGGATAGCAGCCTCGCTCAACACCTTCGTAGTTTCCTGGAAGGATGCTGCTGACAACCAGCTTTCAGTCTTCAAGGACGCTTGGGTAATACCCTGAAGCGTTGGTCTTGAAACCGCTGGCATCGCGTCACGAACTTCAACTATTTTCTGATCTCTTCTCTTCAATGCTGAGTTCTCGTCTCTTAATTCACGAGCCGAAATGATCTGGCCTGGTTTAAGAATTACAGAATCTCCTGCTTCAATAACAACCTTCTTATCTAAAATCAAGTCGTTATCTTCTCTGAACTGAAGTTTGTCTACATATTCATTGGTCAGGAAGCTTGTATCTCCCGGATCGATGATTTCAACTTTCTGCATCATCTGACTTACAATCGCTTCGATGTGCTTATCGTTGATCTTCACACCTTGCAGACGATATACTTCCTGGATTTCATTCACTAAATATTCCTGAACGGCTGTTGGGCCTTTGATCGAGAGAATATCCAATGGAGTGATCGATCCGTCTGAAAGTGGTTGCCCTGCTTTCACGAAGTCATTATCCTGAACAAGGATGTGCTTAGACAATGGCACCAAATAACGCTTCTGAACACCATCACGGGATTCAATGAAGATTTCTCTGTTACCACGTTTAATACCACCGTATGTTACTACTCCATCAATCTCACTAACCACAGCTGGATTAGATGGATTACGAGCTTCAAACAATTCAGTTACTCGTGGAAGACCTCCCGTAATATCTCGGGATTTGCCCATAGTACGTGGAATCTTCGCCAACACCTGACCTGCCTTGATTTTCTCGGCAACATCAACTGCTAAGTGAGCTCCTACCGGAATATTGTATCCTTTCGTGTCTGTCTTGCCTTTTACAACAACAGCAGGGTTCTTGGTCTTATCACGTGTTTCAGTAATAACTTTTTCACGGTGACCAGTCTGCTCATCTGATTCTTCTTTGAAAGTAACACCTTCAATGATCGACTCATATTCAATTACCCCATCAAATTCAGAAAGAATAACCGCGTTGTATGGATCCCAGAAACAAAGCTCGTCACCCTTCTCTACCTTCTGGCCATCTTTCACTTTCAAGAAAGCACCGTACGGTACGTTGTTCGTGATCAACACTCTGCTTCTCTCAGCATCTACTATTCTGATTTCACCCGTACGGCCCATTACGACCTTCACCGACTTATCATCTTTGTCCGTTGTATCAATGGTACGGATACCTTCGAATTCAAGTACACCACTGAACTTCGCCTTGATGTTTGCTTCAACAGCGATGTTAGAAGCTGTACCACCCACGTGGAAAGTACGAAGTGTCAACTGAGTTCCAGGCTCACCGATAGATTGCGCAGCAATTACACCCACTGCATCACCGGCTTGTGCCATGTTACCTGTTGCCAGGTTACGTCCATAACATTTTGCACAACCACCAATTTGTGATTCGCAAGTAAGTAAAGAACGAATCTCAACTTCCTCAATGCTAGTCTCTTCAATCTTCTTGGCAATTTCGTCAGTGATCTCCTGATTTGCATCACAGATCATCTCATCATTCAATGGATCGTAAATAGCGTGTACTGTTACACGACCTAAAATACGCTCGCTCAATGGCTCTACGATATCTTCATTGTCTTTCAAGGCAGTAACCTTCAGACCGCGAAGTGTTCCGCAATCTTCTTCAGTGATTACTAGATCCTGAGCAACGTCTACAAGTCTTCTTGTTAAGTAACCAGCATCAGCAGTTTTTAACGCTGTATCCGCAAGACCTTTACGAGCACCGTGTGTAGAGATAAAGTACTCTAATACATCCAGTCCTTCTTTAAAGTTAGATAAGATCGGGTTTTCAATGATCGAACCAACGGAACCGGCAAGGTTCTTTTGTGGCTTCGCCATCAATCCTCTCATACCACCTAACTGACGAATCTGTTCTCTTGATCCACGAGCACCAGAGTGCATCATCATATAGATCGAGTTGAACCCTTGCTCATCTTCTTCCAATTGCTTCATCAGCGTGTTGGTAAGAAGTGTATTGGTTCTGGTCCAGATATCAATTACCTGGTTGTAACGTTCGTTATCCGTGATAAGACCCATCATATAGTTGTTCCATACACTCGCAACTTCTGTTTGTGCACCGGCAACTAATTTCTCTTTCTCAGCTGGAATTTTTACATCATCCAAGCCCATTGAAAGGCCGCCTTTATAGGCCATCTGGAATCCTAATTCTTTAATATCATCCAGGAACTTCGCTGTCTTTGCCTGACCAGCCAATTTGAACACGTCAGCGATAATCGTCTGAAGTTTCTTCTTGGTTAGTAACTCATCAACAAATCCAACTTCTTCCGGTACGTACTGGTTAAAGATAACACGACCAGCAACAGTTTCGATTACTCCATAGGAGAATTCACCTGTTTTCTTATCCTTTATGCTTGCACGAACTTTAATAAGAGCGTGCTTCGATAATTTTCCTTCGTTGTAAGCGATGATTACTTCTTCTGCTGAGAAGAAACGTTTCCCTTCGCCTTTAATATTACGTTCTGGTGTGCTCTTTCTTCCTTTTGTTAGGTAGTAAAGACCCAACACCATGTCCTGAGAAGGTACAGTAATAGGCGCACCGTTAGCAGGGTTAAGGATGTTGTGTGATGAAAGCATCAATAACGAAGCTTCCAAAACTGCTTCTTGTCCTAGTGGAACGTGAACAGCCATCTGGTCACCGTCAAAGTCAGCGTTAAAGGCTGTACATACGAGCGGGTGTAACTGGATTGCTTTTCCTTCGATCAACTTTGGTTGGAAAGCTTGTATACCTAATCTGTGAAGCGTTGGAGCACGGTTCAAAAGAACAGGATGTCCTTTCAATACGTTTTCCAAAATATCCCAGATCACCGGATCTTTTCTGTCAACAATTTTCTTCGCAGACTTAACAGTCTTCACAATACCTCTTTCGATCAGCTTGCGAATAATAAATGGCTTGAATAATTCAGCTGCCATATCTTTTGGCAAACCGCACTCATGCAATTTCAATTCTGGTCCTACAACAATTACCGAACGACCAGAGTAGTCAACACGCTTACCAAGTAAGTTTTGACGGAAACGTCCTTGCTTACCTTTCAACATATCACTCAATGATTTCAACGCGCGGTTTCCATCGGAACGTACTGCGTTTACTTTTCTTGAGTTATCGAATAATGAATCGACAGCTTCCTGAAGCATACGTTTCTCGTTACGGAGAATTACTTCGGGTGCTTTAATATCAATCAATCTCTTCAGACGGTTGTTACGGATAATAACGCGTCTGTAAAGATCATTCAAATCAGATGTAGCGAAACGACCACCATCCAACGGCACAAGTGGACGTAATTCTGGTGGAATTACAGGAACCATCTTGATCACCATCCATTCTGGTTTGTTCTCGATACGAGTTCTGGCATCACGGAACGCTTCAACTACTTTCAAACGCTTCAAGGCTTCAGCCTTACGTTGTTGAGAAGTATCAGTCGCTGCCTGGTGACGTAAGTCGTATGACAACTGGTCAAGTTGTGTACGTGACAATAACATTTCCAACGCATCAGCACCCATCTTGGCAATGAACTTCTTAGGATCATTGTCATCAAGTAATTGATTCTCGCGCGGAAGTTTATCTAAAATATCAAGGTATTCTTCTTCTGTTAGGAAGTCGAGTCTGTTGATACCATCTTCTTCCTTCGCACCTGGTTGAATAACCACATAGCGCTCGTAGTAGATGATCTGATCAAGCTTCTTTGTAGGAAGACCGATCAAGTATCCAATCTTGTTAGGTAGAGAACGGAAATACCAGATGTGAGCAACCGGCACCACCAATTCGATGTGACCCATGCGCTCGCGTCTTACTTTCTTTTCAGTAACCTCTACACCGCAACGGTCACAAATAATTCCTTTGTAGCGAATGCGTTTGTATTTACCACAATGACATTCCCAGTCTTTTACAGGACCGAAAATACGCTCACAGAACAAACCACCCATTTCAGGTTTGTAAGTTCTGTAGTTGATGGTTTCCGGTTGTGTAACTTCACCATGTGAGCTTTCCAAAATTGACTCTGGAGAAGCAAGACTAATGGTGATCTTGGAGAAGTCGCTGTTGATCTTTTTATTTTTTCTGAAAGACATGCTTGTTGTTTTTAGTCTTTAGTAAATCGTCCTTAGTACTTATATCGAGAACCAGAGTAATGAATCGAGTTGATTCACTACTCTGGGCTCAAGACTTGTTAGTCCATTGTAATTTCAAGTGCGAGACCCCTGAGTTCATGCACCAATACGTTGAATGACTCTGGTATATTCGGCTTGCGCATGTTTTCGCCTTTAACAATGGCTTCGTATGCTTTCGCGCGACCAATAACGTCATCCGACTTAATGGTAAGAATCTCCTGAAGAATATGTGCTGCACCGAATGCCTCGATCGCCCAAACCTCCATTTCTCCGAAACGCTGACCACCGAATTGAGCTTTACCACCCAATGGTTGTTGCGTGATGAGTGAGTACGGCCCGATAGAACGTGCGTGCATCTTATCATCAACCAAGTGACCAAGTTTCAGCATGTATGCCATACCAACTGTTACCGGTTGATCAAACTTGTCTCCGGTTAAACCGTCATACAAGTATGTTCTTCCAAACTTCGGTAAGCCTGCTTCTGTAAGTTCTTTATCCACTTGCTCCAAGGAAGCTCCATCAAAAATTGGAGTAGCATATTTTCTTCCCAGTTTATGACCTGCCCATGCAAGAACAGTTTCATAAATCTGACCCAAGTTCATACGCGAAGGTACACCCAGCGGGTTCAAGCAAATGTCTACTGGTGTTCCGTCTTCGAGGAAAGGCATGTCTTCCGCACGTACGATACGCGCAACAACTCCCTTATTCCCGTGACGACCCGCCATCTTATCTCCTACTTTCAACTTACGTTTCTTAGCAACATAAACCTTTGCCAATTGAACGATACCCGTTGGTAATTCATCACCTACTTCAAGTGTAAAGCGTTCACGCTTAAATTCACCTGAATAAGTATTGCGTTTGTTTAAGTAGTTCTTAACTGTCTGCGCAATCAAATCATTAGTATGATCATCTGTCGACCAGTTCTCCAAGCTAATGTCAGCAATCAAGTTTACCTCTTCAGGTACGTTGTAGTTGCTTTCATCACGGTAGATGTTCTTATCAGGGAAAAGATTGTTTTCAATCACCTTACCAGTGAACTTCACACCTTTGCTTACTAACTCATCACCAAACTTATGCTTCACACCATTGCTGGTTTTGCCATTCAACAGGTGAGTCAATTTGCCGATCATCTCTGTACGAAGATCAGTAAGGTTTTTGCTGTACTTATTCTTCAATGCATCCAACTCCTTCTTCGACTTCGTGCGAACATCTTTATCGCGTTTTGGTCTGGAGAAAAGTTTCACATCGATAACAACACCTTTTAATGATGGTGGTGCCTTCAATGAAGCATCTTTCACATCACCTGCTTTGTCTCCAAAGATGGCGCGCAATAATTTTTCTTCTGGTGTTGGATCAGTCTCTCCTTTAGGAGTAATCTTTCCAATTAATATATCACCTTCTTTTACTTCTGCTCCTACGCGGATGATACCATTCTCATCAAGATGCTTAACCGCTTCTTCACTTACGTTTGGTATTTCAGATGTTAACTCTTCTTCTCCGCGTTTGGTATCACGCACTTCCAATTCAAATTCTTCAACGTGAATAGAAGTGTAGATGTCTTCGCGAACAACTTTCTCAGAAATTACAATCGCATCCTCGAAGTTGTAACCTTGCCAAGGCATGTATGCCACAAGCAAGTTGCGTCCAAGTGCTAACTCGCCATTCTGAGTTGCATACCCCTGACACAAAGGCTGACCCTTCACAACTTTCTCGCCCTTCTTAACAAGAGGCGTTAAGTTGATGCAAGTATCCTGGTTCGTTCTTCTGAACTTGATCAGATTATACGTCTTGAACTCGTCATCGAAACGAACAAGTTCCTGCTCTTCTGATACTTCGTATTTGATAACAATTTTCTTCGCATCAACGAACTCAGCAACACCATTACCTTCTGCAAGGATAAGTGAACGAGAATCCAATGCTACGCGTCCTTCAAGACCAGTACCAACAATTGGCGCTTCTGGTCTTAACAACGGAACAGCCTGACGTTGCATGTTCGAACCCATCAGGGCACGGTTAGCATCATCATGTTCTAAGAATGGAATCATTGATGCCGCTACCGATACGATCTGGTTAGGCGCAATGTCCATGTATTTCAATTCTTTCGGTTCAATTACCGGGAAGTCACCTTCAAAACGTGCCTTAACTTTTTCGTCTTCGAACTCACCATTTGCTTTCAGCTTTTCTTTTGCCTGTGCAATGTGGTGGGTATCTTCCTCTTCAGCCGTTAAGAAAATTACGTTATCCTTAATTTTCACCTTGCCATTTTCAACCAAACGATAAGGAGTTTCAATGAAGCCCATCTTATTTACTTTGGCGTGAACGCAAAGCGAAGAAATCAAACCGATGTTTGGACCTTCTGGTGTTTCAATCGTACACAGACGACCGTAGTGAGTATAATGTACGTCACGTACTTCGAAACCTGCACGCTCTCTTGAGAGACCACCGGGACCGAGTGCCGACATTCTTCTCTTGTGCGTAATCTCAGCCAGTGGATTAGTTTGATCCATGAATTGAGAAAGCTGATTGGTTCCAAAGAACGAATTGATAACTGATGATAACGTACGCGCGTTGATCAAATCAACGGGTTTGAAATCTTCGTTATCGCGAACGTTCATTCTTTCTTTGATGGTTCTTGCCATACGTGCAAGACCTACACCAAACTGAGAATATAACTGCTCACCTACTGTTCTTACTCTTCTGTTAGACAAGTGATCGATATCATCGACAACTGCTTTCGAGTTGATCAAGCCGATAAGGTATTTCACGATTAAGATGATGTCATCTTTCGTTAATACGCGCTGATCGTAGCTTAGATCAAGACCTAACTTCTTGTTAATTCTATAACGACCTACTTCACCTAAGTCATAACGTTTCTCACTGAAGAACAAGCTCTGGATAATATCGCGAGCGGTTTGTTCATCGGGAGCTTCCGTATTTCTTAACTGACGGTAGATATATTCAACGGCTTCTTTCTCAGAGTTTGAGGTATCCTTAGCAAGCGTGTTGAAAATGATGTTGTAATCGGTAATGTTAATGTCTTCTCTGTGTAAGATGATTGACTTAACACCTGAATCAAGAATAACATCAGCGTCTTCAGCAGAGATCGTGTGATCACGCTCTAACAACACTTCGTTACGATCGATCGAAACCACTTCGCCAGTATCCTCATCCACGAAATCTTCAGTCCATGTCTTCAGAACCCGGGCAGCCAGTTTACGGCCGATGGTTTTCTTTAATGTATTCTTGTTGGCCTCTACTTCTTCAGATAGTCCGAAGAGATCAAGGATATCCTTATCTGAACCATAACCGATTGCACGAAGCAATGTGGTTACAGGGAATTTCTTCTTACGGTCGATGTACGCATACATCACTGCGTTAACATCGGTAGCAAACTCGATCCATGATCCCTTGAAAGGAATAATACGGGCCGAGTACAGTTTAGTACCATTGGTGTGCTTGCTCATCGCGAAGAACACGCCTGGTGAACGGTGTAATTGAGAAACGATTACACGCTCCGCTCCATTGATCACGAAAGAACCTTTCACGGTCATGTAGGGAATGTTACCAAGGAAAACTTCCTGTTCCATGGTTTCAAAATCCTCGTTGTCTTCATCATTACAGGTAAGACGCAACTTGGCTTTTAACGGAACGGAAAAAGTTAATCCTCTATCGATACATTCGTCAACAGAGTATTTAGGAGGATCGATGGTGTAATCAACAAACTCAAGAACGAAATTTTCGCGCGAATCGCTGATGGGGAAGTTTTCAGCGAACACCTTATAAAGGCCTTCGTTTTGTCTTCTTTCAGCTGGCGTTTCGATCTGTAAAAAATCTTTGAACGACTGGAGTTGAAGGTCCAGAAAGTCGGGGTATTCTAGTACTTTCTCAATTGAAGAGAAGTCTATTCTACCGGTAGTAGTCTTCTTTGCCAAGGTAATTTAACGTTTAAGTTCTTAAGTCCTGGACGAGAACTAGATAATTTCAGTTGTTTGGGTACAAATAGGAATAGACCCCGTTCCGATCGTCTGATCCGGAAACGGGGTCTAACCGAAGTGTTAGACGGTACCCTTCGTCTTGCAGAAGATTACTTCAACTCAACTTCGGCACCAGCCTCAACGAGTTGTTTCTTCAAGTTTTCTGCTTCGTCTTTAGGTAATCCTTCTTTGATAGTCTTAGGAGCGCCATCTACTAAATCCTTAGCTTCTTTCAAGCCAAGACCAGTAAGGTCTTTCACTAACTTAACGATTTGAAGTTTGTTCGGGCCAGCAGCCTTCAACACAACATCAAAGTTAGTTTTCTCTTCAGCAGCAGCACCAGCGCCACCACCAGATGCAGGACCAGCAACAACAGCAGCAGCTGCAGGCTCGATTCCGTAATTTTCTTTAAGGTAAGAAGCAAGTTCGGTTACTTCTTTAACAGTGAGTTCAACCAGTTGATCTCCTAGAGCTTTGATGTCAGCCATTTTCGTAAAAGTTTAATTAATTCAGTTCAGTAAAATTATTTAGTACCACGTTCTTCCAGTGCCTTAACAAGACCCGCTACTGTATTCTTGCTGCTTAAGAGAGCAGAGATAACATTTTTAGCAGGAGCTTGAAGTGCTGCAAGTACATCGCCAATGAGCTCGTTCTTAGACTTCAGCTCTACTAGCATTTTTAAGTTGTCATCTCCAATAAATAAATCGGAGTTGATAGACGCTGCTTTCAATACAGGTTTGCCTTCCATCTTCGTGCGGAATTCCTTGATCACCTTTGCTGGTGTGTTGCCCGATTCTTTGGAGAATATTACTCCCGAGAAACCTTTCAACGTACCAAACACAGGTGAGAAATCTGCATTCTTCTGTCTTTCAAGTGCCTTTTGAATTAGCGTGTTTTTGTAAACACGATATTCAACACCACTCTTAAAGCACAGTCTTCTAAAGTTATTCACTTGTGCTACGGTAAAACCAGAAGCATCGGTGATATAGAAGTGACTGTTGTTAGCAAACTTATCCGAAAGCTCGTCTATGATTTTTGCTTTTTCTTCTCTAGTCATGTCTTTAAATCTTAACGCCAGTTATTGAACTACGATCAATCGCGATCCCTGGACTCATGGTTGTTGAAAGTGTAATACTCTTAAAGTATTCTCCTTTCGCAGAGGCAGGTTTTAACTTGGCAACAACATTAATCATCTCCATCGCATTGTCTCTGATTTTATCAGCAGAGAAGGAAGCTCTACCAATGCCTACGTGGATGACACCTTGTTTATCAATTTTGAAGTCGATTTTACCGGCTTTTACTTCTTTCACCGCTTTACCGACTTCTAGCGTAACAGTTCCTGATTTAGGATTTGGCATAAGTCCGCGAGGTCCAAGTACTTTTCCAAGCTTACCTACCTTTGCCATTACCGTTGGAGTACAGATGATCACATCGATATCTGTCCAGCCAGCTTCAATTTTTTGGATGTATTCATCCAAACCAACGTGTTCTGCGCCTGCGTCTTTCGCATCCTGAACTTTGTCAGGTGTACAAAGTACAAGTACACGTACTAACTTACCAATTCCGTGAGGTAAGGCAACTACTCCGCGAACCATTTGATCAGACTTCTTAGGGTCTACACCCAAACGGATGTCCAAATCAACTGAAGAGTCAAACTTTACAAAAGTGATATCTTTTACAAGGCCTGATGCATCGTCCAAAGAATATTCCTTCTCAAGGTTGATTTTCGCAAGGACTGCTTTTCTGTTTTTAGAAATTTTCGCCATGCTTTTAATTATTTATCCCAAGGGGGAGTTCCTGATACTGTGATACCCATGCTACGCGCAGTACCTGCTACCATCTTCATTGCAGATTCAACTTTGAATGCATTGAGGTCAGGCATTTTGGTTTCTGCGATGGTCTTCACTTGATCCCAAGTGATAGCGCCAACTTTCGCACGGTTCGGTTCCGCAGAACCTTTTTGTTTTTTTGCTGCATCTAAAATCAGGATTGCAGCTGGTGGGGTTTTGATTACGAAGTCAAACGACTTGTCGTTGTAAATGCTAATCAAAACCGGCAATACTTGTCCTGGCTTGTCCTGTGTACGTGCATTGAATTGCTTACAAAAGTCCATGATGTTTAGACCTTTGGAACCCAATGCAGGTCCAATTGGAGGTGCCGGATTAGCTTGTCCGCCTTTTACCTGTAATTTTAGATAACCTATAATTTGCTTTGCCATGTTATCTTAATCTTGCTTTTCTACCTGCATATAACTTAACTCCACTGGCGTATTCCTGCCAAAAATTTTCACCATTACGTTGAGTTTCTTTTTGTCTTCAAAAATCTCCTCAACATTTCCGGTAAATCCGCTGAATGGACCATCCATTACTTTTACAGATTCACCTTTAATAAATGGTGTATCGAGTTTTACCTCGAATTCGTCAATCTCATCAACTTTACCGAGAATTCTGTTAACCTCTGATTGACGAAGAGGAACAGGATCTTTGGAAGCACCGGTGCCGTTGTTACCGAGAAAACCAATTACGCCAGGAATACTATTTACTGCGTGATTCGCTTCTCCGTTCGAGAGATCTGCGGAAAGAAGGATGTAGCCCGGGAAGAAATTTCTTTCTCTAACCCGTTTCTTACCATTCCTCATTTCATATACCTTTTCAGAAGGAATCATGACCTGGGGGATAAAATCCACCAGCTTGGAGCGTTCGATCTCAGTTTCCAGGTAGGCTTTCACCTTTTTTTCCTGGCCACTGACAACCCTGAGTACATACCATTTCAGCTCGCCCATTACCTCTAGAATTAAAATTCTCTATAAAACCACTGAATACCGGATTTAAAAACCCAGTCCATCGCGCCAATAACCACTGCAAAAATGGCCGAGGCCACTAAAACAAGGATTGCGCTCCCTTGAAGCTCACTATACTTAGACCAAGTAACCTTATTCTTGATCTCGTCCCATGACTCAGCGATATAGGTTGTTAACTTATTCATCGATCTATATTTGATTAAGTGACGCCTTTCGGATCACTCTACTTATTACTACATTCCAAATTCTAGCACGGGTGGAGAGATTCGAACTCCCATCAGCGGTTTTGGAGACCGATATTCTACCCTTGAACTACACCCGTTTGTTGTCCTTACATCTTTCTGGGCTTTTCTTTTTGAGCTACACCCGTCCTCCTTAACTCAAAAAGGACTGCAAATGTAGAAGAAAAAGCAGAAACCCGAAAGCCTCAGAGCAAAAAGACACAAAGATTTATTAAAACACGAACAACTTAGTCATAAGTTGCTGCACCTCAATTAATTAAAAAAGCAGAAAGTGGAATTAACCAGCTTTCTGCTTTTACCTTATGCTTATAGATTCTTAGTCTAAAATTTCAGTTACCTGACCAGATCCTACTGTACGACCACCCTCACGGATAGCGAAACGTAGACCTTTTTCCATCGCAATCTTGTTGATCAAAGTCACTTCGATAGAGATGTTATCACCAGGCATGATCATTTCAACACCCGCTGGAAGCATTACTTCTCCAGTTACGTCCGTAGTACGGAAGTAGAACTGAGGGCGGTATTTGTTAAAGAATGGAGTGTGACGACCACCTTCTTCTTTAGACAATACGTAAACTTCAGCTTTGAATTTAGCGTGTGGAGTAACAGAGTTTGGCTTACAAATAACCATACCTCTCTTAATCTGCTCTTTTTCAATACCGCGAAGCAACAAACCTACGTTGTCACCAGCTTCTCCTCTGTCAAGGATCTTACGGAACATTTCAACACCAGTGATAGTGGATTCCAAGTTTTCAGCACCCATACCAAGGATCTGAACCTTATCACCTGAGTTGATAACGCCTCTTTCAATTCTACCAGTAGCAACCGTACCACGACCAGTGATCGAGAACACGTCTTCTACAGGCATCAAGAAATCTTTATCAATCAAACGAACTGGAATCGGAATGAAATTATCAACAGCATCCATCAATTCTTCTACTTTCGTAACCCATTGTGGTTCGCCATTCAATGCACCAAGTGCAGAACCTCTGATCACCGGCATAGTATCGCCAGGGAAAGAGTAAGCTGACATCAACTCACGAACTTCCATTTCAACAAGATCCAACAATTCAGCATCGTCAACCAAGTCAACTTTGTTCATGAATACTACAAGAGCAGGTACACCTACCTGACGAGCCAAAAGAATGTGCTCGCGAGTTTGTGGCATAGGTCCGTCAGTTGCAGCAACTACCAGGATAGCACCGTCCATTTGGGCAGCACCCGTAACCATGTTCTTCACATAATCCGCGTGACCTGGACAGTCAACGTGCGCATAGTGACGAGTTGCAGTTGCGTACTCAACGTGTGAGGTGTTAATAGTAATACCTCTTTCTTTTTCTTCAGGAGCATTATCAATTGAAGAGAAATCTCTCATTGATGCAAGTCCTTTAGAAGCTAATACTTTTGTAATAGCTGCAGTTAACGTTGTCTTCCCGTGATCCACGTGACCAATAGTACCAATGTTAACGTGCGGCTTCGAGCGGTCGAATGTTTCTTTTGCCATATTTGAAAATCCCTGTTTAAAGTTTAAAGTGTATACTTATTAAATTGTTTAATAATCTAATTGCTCTTCTCGCTAAAGAAGAACTACACCCCAAACATGATAAGCCTTCGAATAAGGGTTATTCGCCTACCTGCCGGAAGGCAGGTCTGCCTTTCGGCAGTTTGAATCTCTGATTACGTTTCGATGTTCGCTACACACCCGCAATCCGAAATTCATTTTAATTTCAATCTTTCAATACAACAGGGCTACTCCCTGTTCTTCAATTTCAACTGAGTTGAGCCCTGGTGAAAATTTCACTTAACTCAACAGCCTGATAAAAATCTGAGCTGTTGAAGAGAATTGAACTCTCGACCTCTTCCTTACCAAGGAAGTGCTCTACCCCTGAGCTACAACAGCTTAATGCCGTTCCCTGTTATCGCATAACAGAATACTGCTCCAATGAGCGGGAGACGAGGCTCGAACCCGCGACCTATAGCTTGGAAGGCTATCGCTCTACCAACTGAGCTACTCCCGCATTTAATTAAGTAAGAGGGACGATTTACGAGGGACGAGGTTAATTCGTACTTCGTACTTCTGCCTTCGTACTTAGCTTGGTGTGGGGAAGCAAGGATTCGAACCTTGGAAGTCATAAGACAACAGATTTACAGTCTGTCCCAGTTGGCCGCTTTGGTACTTCCCCCTCTAATACTTTAAAGAACAACTCTTTTCGTTCAACATTTCCTTCGTTTGAAGGGGCGTTTTAAAAAAGAGAGTGCAAAATTATACGCTTTTACACTTTTTCAAAACTTATATCCAGATTTTCGCAGATATTAATTAAAAAGGGGATTGAGTTGTCATTGCAATAATTCGTAATCACCTCTGTAAAAAGAGGAGTCTCCACTAAAACCTGACAAGCAAGGGTATAGCTAGGATACAGCAAGGATGAGCGAAACTACCTGACAAGCAACCTTACACCACATCTCTGACATAATTTCAGGAATGTTGCAATAGCTCACATCGCAATAATTTCCGTGATCACCCCTTCACCAAATTCTTTTTTAAACACATCAAGTATATGTGATTTATGAAGAGAGAAATCGTGTCGCATGGTTGGTGAATCAAACTCTACAAACAGAACCTTGTTTCGGATGTACAATTTCTTGGTTCGCTTGGCGATCGGTTTGCCAACCAATCTTTCCCAAGATTCAATGAGGTTCGCCTCATCAAATTTTGCAGTGAGTCTGTAGGTATTAAAAAGTTCGCGTATGGCCTGGCCAACGGATTGGAAATCATTTTTGCCTTTATTGCTCATACTGCGTCACCTTTCCTTTGTTTACTGAAAACACAACTGCCGGCACTTTGATTCTTTCCAACAGACCTTTTGTTCTTTCGGGCCGGGCATCGGATATAAATAATTGTCCCAAATCTAATTTAATAAGTTCCAGAAGCCTATCAATTCTGAAATCATCCAGCTTATCGAAGATATCATCTAATAAGAGTATGGGTTTATACCCCTTGTGCTCTTTTACAATTTCAAACTGCGCCAGCTTCAAAGCAATAATGAATGACTTCTGCTGACCCTGCGATCCTAACTTCTTTAAATCAGAAGTTCCCAACGAGAATTGGTAATCATCGCGGTGAATACCAAAACTGGTGCGCTGAAGTGCCAAATCTTTTTGGCGGGTAGCATTCAGTTCTTTTGCAAAATCTTTGGTCTTTAATTCCGACCGATACTCCAGGTCGGTATCCTCATTATTTTCTACGATAAATTGAAAATACTTTTTAAAAACAGGAAGAAATTCCTTGGCAAAGAGATCACGCTTTTCGAAAATCGATTTGCCCAATTTCACCAGTACCTGGTCGAACGATTCCAATATAATCCAATCCGGATTTCCCCTTTCCGAAAACATCTTCAATAAACTATTGCGTTGTTTCAAGGCATGGTTGTATTGCATCAGATCTTCGAGGTATCGTTTATCCAATTGGGAGATAATACTGTCGAAGAATTTCCGTCTCATTTCACTCCCTTCTTTTACCAGGTCAACATCATCAGGAGCAATCAGAACAACCGGATATTTACCAATGTGTTCACTTAGTTTTTCGTATTCGGAACCATCTTCCAAAAAGACTTTTTTTGAACCGATCTGAACAGAACTTGCAATCTCTTTTGAATTCGAGTCAATCCGAAATTTGCCTTTCACCATGAAATAATTCTGACCGTGCAGAATGCATTGATGATCGGAAGAAGAAAACGCACTTTTTGTAAGCGACAAATAATAAATCGCATCAAGCAAATTGGTCTTTCCACTACCGTTCTTACCCACCAAAACATTGATTCTGGAAGAGAAATGAAGATTAGCCTCTTCATAATTCTTAAAGTTGAGTAAGTGTAGTTGCGTTAAGTGCATGTAGAATGTTGAGGAAAGTTTGGCTAATGTTCGTTTGGAGGTTATTTTCGCAACTCAGATTCAAAAATAGGGATATGCCTACGACAACCAAAGCGAAGAATGAGCCAGCAGTGGCAGCGAAAAAGGGAGATACTCAGTTCTCGAAAGAAACGTACCTGTATTGGTACGAGAGCATGCAGTTGATGCGCAAGTTCGAGGAGAAGGCAGGTCAGCTTTATGGAATGCAGAAAATAAAGGGCTTTTGTCATTTATACATAGGACAAGAAGCCTGTGCTGCTGGTGCAGCTTCAGCGCTTAGAAAAGGAGATAAGTGGATAACAGCTTACCGCGATCACGGACAACCGCTCGCATTGGGTACTGATCCGAAAGCGATCATGGCCGAACTCTATGGCAAAGCAACCGGCACCACAAAAGGTAAAGGTGGCTCGATGCATATTTTTGATAAAGAAGTTGGCTTTATAGGAGGTCATGGTATTGTTGGTGCGCAAGTACCGCTGGGTGCCGGAATTGCCTTTGCTGAAAAATATAATAAGACCGGTAATCTGTGTATTTGCTACATGGGTGATGGTGCGGTTCGCCAAGGTGCTTTTCACGAAGCATTAAACCTGGCAATGCTTTGGAAACTGCCCGTGATTTTCGTGATTGAAAACAATGGCTATGCCATGGGTACTTCTGTACAGCGTACTTCTAATGTAACTGAACTCTATACTTTAGCGGAAGCATATGATATGCCAGCCGAACCAGTTGATGGAATGAAAGTAGAAGATATTCACACTTCCGTTGCCCGTGCAGCAGAACGTGCACGTGCAGGTGAAGGTCCTACCCTTTTGGAATTCAGAACGTATCGTTACAAAGGACATTCCATGTCTGATCCTCAGAAATACAGAACCAAGGATGAGGTTGAAAGCTACAAACAACGCGATCCGGTTGAAGTTACACGCCAAACCATTTTGAAACTAAAGCATGCCACCGAAGCTGATCTTGAAGTTATCGATCAGAAAATCAATGGCCAGGTGGACGAAAGCGTGAAGTTTGCAGAAGAATCACCTTATCCTGACCCATCTGAGGCGCTCACGGATATCTACGTGCAGACCGACTATCCTTTTATTATGGATTGACATGTCTCTGTTTTACACCCCTTTCGGGAAAAAGACCCAATTTGTTTAATATCATCTAATTTGTAGTTTTGCGCCCCCTCCCAAAGCTTATCGGGAGAGGAAAATATACATAGACAATGGCTAAGAAGAAGGAAGAACACAAACACGAACTCCTCGAGAACTCGGAAGCACTAAAAGAAAAATTGGTAATAGCGGAAAGCTGGATGGAGCAAAACCCTAAAACGGTTATTGGCGCTGCTCTGGTGGTATTATTGATTGTTGGGGGCTATTTTGGTTTTACGTATTATAAGAGCAATCAGAACGTTCAGGCTCAAAAAGACATGTTTCAGGCCGTTTACTATTTTGAGGCTGATAGTTTGAATCTGGCTTTGAATGGTGATGGAAACAACCTTGGCTTTTTAGCCATCATAGAAGATTACGGAGTTACTGATGCTGGCAACCTGGCTAACTTTTATGCAGGTGCAAGCTACTTGAAACAAGGTAAGTACGAATTAGCTCGCTTATATCTTGAAGACTTTAGTTCGAATGATTTACTAGTGCAAGCCCGCGCCTATAGTTTAGTGGGTGACGCATACATGGAAGAACAGAAGTTCGAAGACGCTGCTAAGTTTTATAACAAAGCTGCGAACTACAAACCAAATAAATTCTTTTCTCCTACCTATTTAATGAAGGAAGCTCTGGCGTACGAAAAATTAAATCAGAACGACAAAGCAAAGGAAGCATACGATAAGGTGATCAGTCAGTATTGGGATTCTTCAGAATATAACAACGCTCGCAAATTCAAAGCGAGGTTAGAAAGCAATTCATAGTATATAATCCATCTTGAATGGAGCATACTTAAAATAGTATCTTTGAAGGGATAGATTTTCTATCCCTTTTTTATGTTCATTTTTTAAGGAACAAATTCTCATGCATTTTACCTTTTATCGTCATGGCCGGAATACTCACATCAGGAAAAGTAAAAAGTGAAGTAAATCTCTCGAAGAAGAAGTTTGCCATCGTTGTGGCAGAATGGAATGATGAGATTACCGATGCACTTGCTCAGAGTGCCATAACAACATTACTGGAACACGGTGTTAAGAAAGAAAATATCATTCGAAAAAATGTTCCCGGCACATTTGAACTATCGCTTGGTGCGATGTGGATGGCGGATCAAAAAGATATTCATGCCGTAATTTGTTTGGGCTGTGTTATTCAGGGCGATACGCCCCATTTCGATTACATCTGCCAGGCCGTTGCGTATGGTATTACGGAAGTTGGATTAAAAACAAAGAAACCAACCATTTTCGGAGTGCTTACTACTCTCACAAAACAACAAGCCTTCGATCGTGCCGGTGGCAAGCTGGGAAACAAAGGTGAAGAGGCTGCGTTGACTGCAATTAAGATGTTGAATTTCTAAAACTACTGAGCTATCAATTCTAAATCCTTGTTTGATTTGATCACATGAAAGGTATTTCGCTTTTATTCATTCTATTTTTATCAAGCTCGTATTGTCTTGCAGAAAAAATAAGCGACAACAGAATTAATGACAGCTTAATAATTGTTTTAAAAAAGGAGATTGCGCAGCGTGATATATACGTTCAGCGAAAACTAGATCTGATTAACATCCTTCGCAAAGATTTATTTCGCATTAATGAATTGTCAACTCTTCAGAAGTTCGATTTATACAACTCGTTTTATCATCAATACAAAACATTCATCTACGATTCCGCTTTTAAGTATGCCTCAAAATTAATTGAAACAGCATACATACTTGACGATCAATCACGCATTGGTTATGCCCGTATTAAAACAAGTTTTATTCTTCTATCTTCAGGTATGTTCAAGGAGGCGATGGACTCCTTAAATGTAGTGGACGTTGCTTATCTGGACGACAGTACAAAAGCCAATTACCATTGGCTTATCGGAAAAGCATATGCTGATCTTAACCTTTACAATAAGGACAATCATTACCGAAAGTATTATACCGATTTAAATCAACGCAGTTTGGATTCCGCCTTGAGATGGTGCAAACCTGATACATATCAACATCACTATTTGATTGCCAGTAAAAATGGACAGATCAATAATTATCAAAAAGTTATTGATACAATTGAAGAGCTCATCCACCTATACAACCTCACCAATCCGCAGCTTGCAATAAACTACTTTGATCTTGGCCAGGCGTATAGAGGTTTGAATCAACTTGATAAAACAATTCAGTTCACCATTTTGTCTTCGCTATCCGACATACGAGCAGCAACCAAAGAAACTGCTGCTATGTATACTTTGGCAAAACTTTTATACGAGCAAGGCGATGTTAGCAATGCTCATATCTTTATTCAACAAGCATTAGAAGATGCCAAGTATTACGGGGCTCGCCAACGCATGGTCGAGATTGGATCGATACTTCCGTTAATTGCCACAGCTGAGTTGAACAATTCAGAATCGCAGCGCAAGCTTTGGCTGGGTTATGCTATTGGTCTCTCTGTTCTTTTTGCTTTGGTGTTGCTCCTTGTGTTTGTCGTTTTCAGACAACTGAAGAAATTGAAAGCTGCTGAATTGAAAATTATGCAGACCAACAACGCTTTACAGGAAACAAACCATAAGCTAACCGATGCTAATAAAATTAAAGAAGAATACATTGGCTATTACTTTTCTATCAACTCAGAGTACCTGAACAAAATTGAATCATTCAAGCAAACGGTCGAACAAAAGCTGGTTCAAAAAAAATATGACGACATAAAATTTATCGTCAATAATATAAATGCAAAACGTGAGCGTGAAGAATTATACTTTGGCTTTGATAAAGTCTTTCTGAAACTCTTTCCTGATTTTATTAAGACCTTCAACTCCTATTTTAACAGTGAAGATCAGTTCATAGTGAAAGAAGGCCAGCTCCTTAATACGGAGTTACGAATCTTTGCGCTCATCCGCATGGGCATTACCGATTCAGAAGATATTGCCAGAATTCTCGACTACTCAGTCAATACCATCTACGCCTACAAAACGAAGATTCGAAACAAATCGATTTTGCCTAACGATGAATTTGATCGGAAAATCATGGAGATAAAAGCGATCTGAGTTTGATCGATACATTATATGATAATGTATCGATCAGTTCAGTTCAGAATCCCAGTGTACATTATGCTATTACAGCCTTCGTCACTTTTCTATAAACAAACGAGTGATAAATATGCCTGCGGGCAAAGCGATCAGGGTTATCGGAGTTTATAAATTTGTTATAAATGTTTTTTGGCAGTCCAAAATATTCGTAGCTGCTTCCATCAGCAAAATTTATCTGAAGTGTTTGAGCTTTATACAGAAAGTCAATCAGTTTTGACGATGTAATTACTTCGGTGTATTGCTCCAATTGCTGTGCGTGCGTTTCAGGCGCAATGCTTACCAAAAGATGATAGGCTTCTATGCACGCCTTGCTTTTTTCTTCGGCTTCGTGCTTTGAATCGGCATTATCCTGAAATTTATCAGGATGCCAATCCTTCATAAAATTCCGGTAAATAGTTTTCAATTCCTTCAATTCTACGTCTTTATCAACGCCAAGAAGCTTTCGGGATTCAATTATCTTTTTCATTCGGGCGCAAAAATAAACTATTTAGTTAATGTGAGCTAACTCGTAATTACTATTCCTATCACTGAACACAATCCACTATTGTTAAAAGTCTGTGGTTATTGTAATTTTATGGGGTTGTCAAAACTGTAAAATTCAAATTCTTATGAAGAAAATTACTCTCATCATTTTAAGCTTTGCTCTATTTAGTGGATTAGCATCTGCCCAAGTTTACTTTCGAGCAGGAGGCGGCTACGCTCTCCCAATTGCGACTGAATCTGTTGGAGACATGCAAACACGAACAGATTCATACGATGGTAATTTTTACACCAATACGAATAAAACAAAAAACGTTTCTGCCTCCTATGGCTCGGGAATTAACTTTAGTGCTGGTGGAGGTTTTATGTTTTCAGAATTCTTCGGAGTAGATCTGAACATTAGTTACTTGGCTGGGAAGAAATATGAAACTGGTGATCACTACAGTTTTTATGTAAATGGCGACCTTGGAGGCACAGACAAGAACATCACGACCACAAATTCAAAGGCAATATTTGTAGCCCCTTCTTTTGTTATCACTACTGGCGGAGCTCACGCACCTTACGGAAGATTTGGCGTTGTGCTTGGCTCTCCCAAGATTACTAGTGAAGAGGCTTATTATTATGACACGGACGGAACAGGTTCAGGTTCAGAAAAATGGGAGTATAAAGGCGGAATGTCGGCAGGCTTTCAGGGAGCAGTAGGAATGAACTGGACCCTTGGCGCCAATCTTAAACTTTATACTGAGGTGAATTTCACTAGTATGACTTTCTATCCAAAAGAAGGTAATCTTACCGAGTCCATTGATGATGGTGTAAGCAATGATTTAAGTCAAACCCAAATGTATTATAAGAAAATTGAATTCGTAAAAAGCATTGATAACACTGCACAAACAGACTTCGACAAACCGAGGCAAGAACTTCGCCAGGGAACACCTTTCAGTTCTGTTTCTCTGCAAGTGGGTGTTGTGTATTCCATTGGTGGAAAAAATATGTAATACGATTTGAATTTAATTTCTTGTATCAGGATTCCCTGAACATTAGATAATTAAGTAGAAGTAGCGAAGAAGCCGTAAAGAACAAAGTGTTCTCTACGGCTTCTTCGCTTTTAAGTCAGATGCTAATTTCTTTGAAAACAATTTTGATCCCTTTTTATTTAAATGACCTGAATTGTAAAAGTAAGACCGGGTATGCGAGATTAAATCATCAGAGTAATCATAGAAAGGAATGCCATACTTTTTACTTAAATCAAGATAAAGATCCAGTATTGCTTTTCTGTTCTTAACAAAGCTCTGCCCTGCAATGTATTCAGGTGTATAAACAAAAACGAGTTCGATATTTTGCGCTTTACATTCCTGCAAATACTTTTCAAATAAATCAAGGGAGCTGTTGTCCACCTGTGCTTCGAAGGAAAGCATTTTTAATTTGGCCTTGTACAAATCTTTATTCCAGGAAAGATCCTGCCCTTCATATCCTCTTTTACGACCTAAGAAATCCTGCTGCGATTCAAATAAAATTTTAAAGGCGTGAAGAATAGCGGTTTGATTACCATAGTACCGAAACAAGGGTACATGAAAATCAAAGTATGAAAACGTGTCATTGTTTTTGTAGATCTCCTGTATGTCGCTATTAAATAGCATATAGGGTAAGAACTGTTCGCTATTATAAATCTCCGTGCTGTCGCTTAGCATAAAGATATCGAGCGATTGAATAATTAAGCCAGGCTTAACATTATGTTGAAGAAGTTGTTGATGCCTGAAATATTCTAACCAGATGTTATTACCATCAATTCCAAGATTATAACACGCTCTACCCAATTGCTTTTGAATTATAGCGGGGTCGATCTGCACTACGGCACGCGAAGAACCGGAAATAACAATGTCGGAATTTACTTTCCCTTCATAAACATCATTCCATGTAGCATATTCACCAGCAGCATACGTTTTGGATTGTTTCAAATAATGCGAAATCAATACATCGAATGCAAAGGCCATCACCAATATGATGACACAAAAGATTGAAATATGAATTAGAAATCTTTTCATGCTAATTAGGATGCCTGTTTCTGAGCAAGAGGTTGTTGTGCGTTTCTATTTTTCAGCAAAGCAATAATTCCAAACACTGGACCGATGGCCAAGAACATATAGAGGTATTGAGTATTTACTTTATCAGAAAGCATACTGATGAATTGAATGCTTACAATAGTAATTGAAAATCCTATGCAATTTACAATAGTTAGCGATGTGCCCCTCGATTCTGCTGGAGCACTTTGTGCAACTAAAGTCGAAAACAGAGGTGAGTCTGCAATAACAACAAGTGCCCAAAAGAATAAGAAACAAATTAACAGCACAGGAGAATTTGAGAATAAGAAAAGCGGAGAAATAAGACAGCACAAACAGGATAAACATAATGCGATTGTAGCAATTCGCTTTGCACTAAAATGTTGAGAAAGTATTCCGCTAAAAGCACAAGCGAATCCGCCTGATGCAATGATTAGAAATGATAATAATGGAACATTAAGATGTGTGTTGGAGTGATTATTATATGCCACTAGCATCACCGGAACAAATGCCCAAAAGGTATAGAGCTCCCACATATGTCCAAAATATCCAAAGGATGCTGCACGAAAATTTGGAAGTTTGAATCCTTCAAGGAAAGATGTGAATACTATTTTTTGACTTCGCTTGCGATATGGCCCATTCGGTACAAACAGAAAAATGATAAGTCCGCCAGCAACCGATAAGACCGAAGTGGCATACACTACATATTTCCAATGAAAATCAATGGCTATATTTTTTAACAAATGCGGAAATGCCGTTCCCAAAACTAATGCACCCACTAAAAACCCCAATGATTTTCCAAGACCAGCCTGATAATAATCTGATGCGATCTTCATCCCGACAGGGTAAATTCCAGCAAGAAAAAATCCAGTTAAAAATCGGAACAATAGTATTTCAGTTGAATCAATTCCAGGAATACTAATTCCAAGATTAAAAAGCGCTGCAAGAATAGAGCTGATAAAAAAAACAATTGAAGGGGAAAATCGATCTGAAATAGTGAGTACAGCAAACACAAATGTTCCCGATATAAATCCAAATTGTATAGCACTGGTGATATGCGCTAAAAACTGTGGTGCAAGATTAAGATCTTTTGCGATGTCCGTTATAATAGAGTTACCGGCAAACCATAGGGATGTACAAAAAAATTGAGACACAACTATGATGGGCAGAATGAATCTCATTTGCAATGGTCTTTAATAACTTACTACAAAGCGTTGCTCACAAATTGTTGGCATTAATTCACTAATCCCTTAACTAATAATTCCAAAGTAGCATATTTTCCCTTCACATGATGTATTTCCTTGATAGTCTCATTCTTTGCATGATAGTCCTTGTACAAACTAATCCACCAACTTGGTAAAACTAAATATTGCCATAATTTTATTTCAGTCCTTGAATAGTTTATTTCCGGCAATTCCTTCAAATACGATTTGATTTCGGGAGAGGCTACATTCTTATTAATGTAATCTTTTAATTCTGTTGAATACTTTGCAAACGTTTCGATTACCTCGTTTGAATTTTCACCTGTCAGTATTTTGTCAGCCTGAGATTGGATGTCTTTGAGTTGCCGAAGTAATAATCGAAGTGATTTCTCTTGCTCCATAATTTTGAGTTGCCTTTATCCTCTGCTCTCATTCCAAAGTTAAGCTGCTTTGAAAGATAAATATTTTCATCGATACAAAATCAAAGTTATTACGATAAGAATGCTGTGCGATTGGGGCTCATGCGAAATGTCCAGAAACATTCCTAAGGCAGAAGATGCTGCATAGTAAATCCCTCCACTCACCTAAATTTTATCCTTCCGCATCAACGTTAACAGTTGTCTTATACTCACCAGGTGACTAAACAGAACAATGGGAACAACAACACAAGGCAACCAAACAAATGGAAAATAAGCAAGTCCAATATTCGGTTGCTCAAACGCCAACTTTTGAAAGGGAGTTGGCAATGATAACAAGGCGATGGTTACAATATTCAGCAGGAGTGCTAAACATACAAAATTCCATACGAGCAGATATTTCTTATCAACCTTTTTAACAATAAACACCAGGTAATACATGACAGGAGCAGTGAGCCCGGAAAGAATATCAAAATTAACTCCTTCGAAGGTCATTAATAAAGGAATAAGTTTTGCTGAAAACATACAGTATAAAGTAAGTTCAACAAAAACACGAATCGTATGCAGAAGTGTAAGTTCCTTCATTTGAAGGGAGTCTATGAAGAGTCTTCCTCGTTTAGTCAGAAATAGTAAAATGATTACGACCAGTCCTGGCACTATTAAAAAAACAAAACGAGGAGGCACTGTTTGAGTTTGCAGATAAAATCCAGTGAAACCAACAACTGCCTGCAAAAGCATCCATGCGCTAAGAGCGAACAATACTGTTTTCGATTTACCAGCTGCTTTATAAAATAGCCAGACAGTAAAAAATGTTGTGGCTATAAATAAAATAGTGACGTAGATTGAAATGTGTGCCATTTGTTTTGGGGTTAAATGATGACACAAAAATCATTTAACATTTGCAAACAAAACTTGCCAATTGACAAGAAATTACTTTTTCGAAAATTCTCTTCTGATTCGGCTGAGCGATGTGTCGGTTAATCCCAAATAGGAGGCTATAAATTTTAAGGGCGCATTTTGAAATATCTCAGGATTGGATTTTAGCAAACTGGCATACCGTTGCTCTGCCGTTTTATTAATCATGGAGAGTGTTCTGATTTTTAATGAAACAAATCCTTTCACTAACATGGCTCTGCCAAATTCCCTGAATTCGGGCAAAGAATGAAAAAGCATATTTAACTCTTCAAAAGTTACCGCCCATCCAATGCAATCGGTAAGGGATTGTATGTTCTCCTGGGTTGGAACGCGTTGAAAAAATGAGGAGACCTCAAAGACTACAGTATTCGAAGAATAAAAATTAACCGTCACTTCATTGCCCTCAGTGTCAAACAAGAAGGCGCGCATGTACCCGCTTTCTAAAAATAAATACTCATTACTGACCTTACCTTCCTTGAGAAAAAAATCTCCTTTTGCAAATTCTCTCAGCTTAAAATGTTCAGTAATTCGGAATACCATCTCCTCCTTAATAGGAGTAGTTTGCTGGAAAAACTTTATCAGTGATGTTTTATCCATTGATCTTGTCATTAAAATACCCTCATTACTAGAATGCGGAAACCGCTAAGACAAGATACAGAAACTAGTTAATGTCTTTTCCTTCTTCCAGATTTTTAATCATCGTCTCTACAGCATTTTTATAAAAATTATTTGGGGCCTTCGGTAGCGCCACTTTCATATAACTTAATGCTTTTTTATAATCCCCCTTTGCGCAATATCCCCTTCCCATTCCTACATTAGTCGTAAACTCATTGGGATACTTTGCATAGTTTGATTTGTAGACTTTAAATGCCTCTTCAGTTTCCTTTGCATTCAGAAGCGTTCTTGCATATTGATGAACATCCACTACCGTTCCCATTGGAATGGCTTCGTCCATTATTTTCTTAGCCTCATCCACACGATTCAATTTAAAAAGTACGGCAGCCTTTGTACTGAGTGTTCTGAAATTCTTCTCTCCCATTATGCGGAAATAGATTGCCCGGTCCATCCACGCGAGGGCTTGATCTAGTTCAATATTATTTTCGAGACAATAGTTAGCGGCTTGAATATAATCATTCGAAGGCCGTGTTGTTCTGAAATCACTTTTGAATGCAGCAATCTGTAACGCTTGAACATCAGCCTCTACTTTAAAAGGAATGAGTCGCTTCTCCCATGACATAGAGATCGTTGCAGAGCTGTTAGTTTGATTGGTGAATTCGTATTTCAGCCACTCCACAGAATTATCCAACGATTGACTCTTTACCGTTACTCGTAATGCATCTTCTGTTGGATCATAATAAAAACTTCCCCACGAATTTGAAACGTTAGAAAAAATCAAGGTACTCTCTTCTTCACCGAGACTGATGAAGAATCCGTACGTTCCGGCTGGCAAATCTTTACCTTCAATTTTTACAGGATGAGAAAAAGATATCGTAGTATTTTCATTAGCGCCTGCTCTCCAGGGTGCCGCAGTGCTCGTGCCATGTCCAAGGTCAACAAATCCATAGTGAGCAACTGTTGTTTTCCATATTTTACCTTCTCTGCCTTTTACTCCCGGTCGGCTATACGAGATTGAAATTTGTACAATTCCAATCTGTTCAGCTACAGAAGCTTTTTTATTTCCACCATCAGGCTCAGTAGTAAGAGGAAGAATTTGTGCATGAATGGATGCAGTAGCAATGAAGATGAATAGCGCGATTCGTAAATAGTGTTTCATATAATTCGGTTTTATGAATTAATGAAATTTACGTAATCAGGAAGGGCATGGACAGCCGTTGAAATAAATTAATGCAGTGTCGATAAAAATACCCCAATTAGGGTTTTAGCAACTGTCGCTCTGATGAAAGAAATCAAAATTGGCAAATACGTTCTTAAATCTTAATCAAGGGTCTTCAGAATTTCTAAACCTTCCCTCCATTGATAGTGACCTGATGCCGCATTGATATGCCCTGCATTACCGATGTTTATATACTCACTTCCCCAGTTGGTTGCAAAATATTTTGCTCTGTCTAATGAAACCCATGGGTCGTTTGCGCTCGCCACAACAATGGTTCTGAAATTAATTTTGTCTTTAGGCATTGTCGAAAATCCCTCCGAAGGAAACGTGTACAGTGGTGATTCCGGGTCGCTTGGCGCAACCAACATAGCGCCTTTAATTTTTTTGTTAAACCTCTTTGCCCAATGTGCAATAGTAGCACAACCCAAACTGTGCCCGATTAAAATAACGTTTGAAAGATCATAACCCGAAAGTGTCTTATCAATGGTTTCAATCCATTCGTTACATGTTGGTGCATCCCACTCCTTTTGATTTATGCGTTGGAAATTATCGCCTAAAGTTTCAAAAAATGTTTGCCAATGTTCGGGGCCTGAATTACCGAGGCCGGGTATGATAAAGTAGTTGGTCATTTGTCTATTGTTTTCAGCAACCATGTGAAGCAACTTTGAAAGATAAATATTTTTAGCGATCCAAAAGAACTCAACGTCCTCTCACAAAAAACGCTGCTCCAATAAATAATTTTTATCTGAATTATGGAACAGTAAAACGATTACGTTTGTTGGGTTGCCATGAACAAACTCAAATTAGGAATTCTCGACCAGTCAGTTGTGCGTCAGGGAAATACTGTTGGTGAAGCCATACAAGAAACCATATCAACTGCAATACTGGCTGAAAAGTTAGGATACAGTCGCTTTTGGATTTCAGAACATCATAACTCATCCTTCATTGCCGGCTCAACACCCGAAGTGCTGATGGTGAAACTGGCTGATGTTACAAAACATATTCGTATTGGTTCAGGAGGAATTATGTTGCCCAACCACAGCGCATTGAAAGTGGCTGAAAATTTCCGCATGCTTGAAACTCTTTTCCCGGGACGGATTGATTTAGGTATGGGACGTGCTCCGGGTGGTGATCGCATTACTGCATCATTGCTCAATCCTTCCAATAACTTCAAAGAAGAAGATTACATTCAGCAGATTGGACACCTTCAACATTTCTTTAGAGACACTGCCGCAACACAACATGGTGCCATTCTAGCCGTACCTCAGGCAACTACAATTCCTGATCAATGGATATTAAGTTCAAGTGGTGGTAGTAGTGCTATAGCAGCAAAGTATGGTTTGGGTTTAGCTGTCGCTAAGTTTATAAATGGTTTTGTTCGTCCTGATGTTGTCGAAACGTATCGCAAAAACTTTGTGCCTTCGTCTCAACTATCTAAGCCTCATGCTCTATTATCTGTTTTTGTTTTGTGTGGTGAAACGGAAGAGAAGGCTTTGCAAATGCGCAAGCATGTTGATTATATCCTGGTGCAATTCGAAAAAGGAAATTACAGTGCCTTTCCGGATTACAAGACGATACAGAACTATCGTTTCTCTTCCATGGAGTTAGAACGCATTCAATACAATAGCGGAAGAATTATTTCAGGAGTAAAAGAAGATGTAAAAGAACAATTGACAAAACTGGCACATCAGTTTGATGTTGATGAAATTATTATTTCTACGATGACTGCTTCAGCTGAAGATAGGAAACAATCATTTGAATTGCTGGCAGATGTATTTGAACTGAACGCAGTGGCTTTGGTTTAATAGAAATGTTGATTAGCAAGCGGAACAGTTGCACGCGATGGTTATCGTTTCCAAAAGTTGAATAGAACAGTAAATAAGATTACAAACACCAATCCTAAGATACTGGCTTCTAAACCAAAGTCTCCGCCACTGAGCCATATAGGAGCATCCGTAAATACAGGTTTGAATATACTGGCTTCTATACCTCCGCTTACACCAAAACCCAATACACTTCCCTGAACAAAATTTGCCATAAAATGCAAACCGAATGGCATCGCTAAACTTTTTGTTTTTAGGTAGGCGATTCCAAACATTATAGAAGCAATGAAAATATTGAGCACAGCAAATTGTTTTGTTATTCCAGACATGCCCGGATTATTAAGATGGGTTAATAAGAAAAGTCCTGCGATTATGATTTGAGCCGGCCACTTGCCGAAAGCATGAATAAGGCGCTGAAAGATAAATCCTCTGAACAGTAACTCCTCTGCAGCCGCTACTGCTAAAAAAATACCTATTCCTGAAATGAGGATTGAAAAAGAAAAAGTATTTACCTGCCAATTCACATAACCAAAAACCGTGAGAATCATAGCAGGTAAAATCATTAATGCTGCACCAATCAACATTCCAATAAGGAGTTCTTTAAACCAAACAAAATTGAATACTCCTAGCAATTCGTTAAGTGATTTACGTATTAGCTTTTGGCATATAATTGAGACCACCAGAATGACTACTGCTTGCAGAGCAATTGATATTTCAAAAGAATATTGCTGCGATAGAATAATGAGCGGCACAACAAATGCCGCAAGCATCAGAAAAAAAATAAAAACCCACCAAATGCTTCGAAGCTTTCGCTCAGTATTCAGAAAAATATGCATGGCAACGTTAAGAAGTTTGTAAACCTATACAAGGTTGTAAATTTTTGCGTACTGAAGAAGCATAATCGTTTTCCCATCTTTAATTTCTCCTGTGCCGATCATGTTAAAAGCTTCGTTGAAGTCAATTTCCAGAACTTCTATATTCTCTTGTTCCTGTTCTAAACCTCCGCCTTTGCTCACTTGCATTTCTTTGTCATACTCGGCAATGAAAAAATAGAGTATCTCGGTTACGGAACCGGGCGACATATACGATTCAAATATCTTTTTCACTTTTGAAACTTTGTAACCGGTTTCTTCTTGCGTTTCTTTTCGAATACAATCTTCTGCATTGTCTTTATCCAATAATCCGGCACACGCTTCGATGAGCATTCCACTTTCATTTCCGTTTAGATAGGTGGGCAGCCTGAATTGTTTGGTTAGGATTATCTTTTTGGTTGTTGTGTTATAGAGAAGAATGGTGGCGCCATTTCCCCTGTCATACACTTCCCGTGAATGCGTTTCCCATTGGCTATCCTTATTCTGGTATTGATAGGTAATCTTATTCAGCGTATACCAATTATCGGACAACAACTCCGTGCTGGTAATTTTAATTTTGTCGTTCATGTATTCTTTAAAAATTTCAAAGCAGCAAATCATTCAACATTACACATTGAGGAGACTTGCGCTAATTGCTTAACTATCTTCTCCGTAAATAATGGCAAGTAAAAATGGAATTGTGATCAGAATAGAAATGATGAGCGGCTTCCAAATGGCTTTCGTTCTAAATTTGGTTTCTGCACCAACATACTTATCCCAAAATAATTTTGTCAGGATCAACGCTCCACCTGCATTCAAGCCAATGACAATCCCTGAATTGGTTTGAGGAAGCAAGTTCACAATAACAATAACCGCAGCGGTGTACAGTATGCCAAATCCAATCACCATCCCTTTTGCTTTTTTGTCTGCTATGTTTAATGCTAACAGAACGGCTCCAAATATAACCGTGAAGAACACAGAGAAACCCCAGATCGCCCTGGGCGAATAAAGTTCAGGAGCATCTAAGTCTTCCACTATATTTTTTGTCCATGAGTTTGTCTTAACAGGTTTACGCTCCTGGCTTTGTGCTTCCGTGTTTTCCGGCATTTACGCTATTGATTTAATTTGGTGTTAGATAATCATTTCTTTGGTTAAAGTAAATCATAGCGAGCTGAGTTCAACAAAAAACTCTCCGGCATATTAAGCAACGCAAAATGATTAATTGGTCTTTTTAAAAATCTGCGCTAACAATACACCTGTCAAAGCACCGATGGCGAAAATAGATAAGAACTCAACTGTCCGTATACTCCCGTCTGATACTATTCTGGAATACGTTCCAATCGAAATGATGAGTAGAACGGCTACGATGATTAGTTTTCTGTTTTTCATTTTTTTATTGGTCAATTTTGAATTGGTAATAGATAAACTTTCCTTCGAAGATCGTGTAACTTGAATAGTTTTTCAAATGCGCAATGGAAGCATGCTGTTTGTTGCGGAAGAAGCATTGCGCATCAGAATAGCCACACGTAAAGGAATTCTTAAAATCCTTTCATCATTGATGTGAAATCTATAAATTTATAAGAGCATTAATCATTTAATGCCCATTGGCCTTCAGCATAATTTTACAAAACACGTTTTCGTCATTTCAACATTAAAACCCTCTCGTATGAAAAAACAACTAAACCCGGTAACAAGGCGTGTGCTATTTTCCACCGTCTTATTAATTCTCTGTTCGTCTTACACTTCATTACAGGCCCAGACCAAAGTATGGGACAGACGTTTTGGAGGAAGTGAATTTGAAAGCTGCTCAACCAGCATACCAACATCGGATGGTGGTTACTTGCTCTGTGGCTCTTCAAGCTCTGGCATTGGTGGCGATAAATCACAGGCTTCACGAGGCGATATGGACTTTTGGATTGTGAAAATTAATCAGAAAGGAAACAAAGTTTGGGACAAGCGTTTCGGAGGAAAAACAGGAGATGATTTAAGTTCCGTTGTATCGACTTCCGATGGTGGATTTTTACTTGGTGGATGGTCAGACTCTGAAGTAGGTGGTGACAAAAGTCAGCCTTCAAGAGGTTGGGATGATTTCTGGATACTTAAAATTAATCGTAATGGAGTTAAACTTTGGGATAGACGCTTTGGAGGAGATAACATTGATCATTTACTAAGCATGACACCAACCCCCGATGGTGGATTTTTATTAGGTGGGTCATCCTACTCGGGTATTAGTGGTGATGTATCGGAAGCATCAAGAGGAGACGATGATTTCTGGGTTGTGAAAATTGATCATCGTGGAAATAAACTTTGGGATAAGCGATACGGAGGAAATTTATCTGACCTCTTAACTGAAATCATTGTAACACCTGATGGTGGTTTCTTACTGGCTGGCAGATCAGACTCCAGTAAAAGCGGTGAAAAAACGGAAGCCGCAAGAGGAGAATTTGATTTCTGGATTGTAAAAACAGATGCTCATGGAAACAAACTTTGGGACAAAACCTATGGAGGTGATCAATATGAACTTCCAGCAAAACTGATCTCAACATCTGATGGCGGGTTCTTGATTGGAGGAGCAACAGATTCTGAAATCAATGGCGATGTAACTGAACCTTCAAGAGGAACAGGATGGGATGATTTCTGGGTTGTTAAAACGGATGCCGATGGAAACAAACTTTGGGATAAACGCTTTGGAGGTGATGCAGCCGATGGCTTAAGAGATATTGATCCTACCTCGGATGGTAATTTCTTGCTGGGTGGTTGGTCATACTCCAATATCAGCGGAGAGAAAACAGAACCATCACGAGACTGGGGGGATTTCTGGATGGTGAAAATGGATGCTTCCGGAAACAAACTGTGGGACAAAACTTATGGAGGAGATCTCTATGAAGCGATCTATAATATTACACCCATGCCCCATGACAATTTCTTGTTGGTTGGTGCTTCACAAACCGGAATCAGTGGGGATAAAACACAAGACTCAAGAGGAGGATATGATTTCTGGATTATTAAATTCAACCCTCGACCCAGAGTTATATTTTTTCCAATCGACATTGTCATTGCCTGCGATCCCATTTGTCCTATCCTTGACTTAGACATCAGGAGCAGATACTTCAGGCACATTGCTGCGTTTTCATTTAGAGTAACATTGCCAGAAGGTATGGCAGCCTTTAATAAATCAGGACATACGTTCAATCCTCATCTTCGATCCAATGTTTCATTCGAAATAGAAGATGCTAATACCATGCTCGTAACCTGGAAGAACGTTAAAAATATTTCACTGAAAAAAAATGCATCGCTTATCAACGCTTCAATTAAAATTTTAGATAATTCAAAAAGCTTTGAAGCCTGTGTATCCGATGTTCAGGCCTTTAATGCAAAAGGTAAAAAAATTGATGTCTCCGCACTTTGTGGAAATATCTCCTTTAAAAACTCTTCTGCGAATCAAGTGGCTAACTCCAGCGAATCTGTTTCAACAGAAAAACTCCCCGAACCTTCTGTATTTCCAAATCCTGTAACAGACGTCTTTAATCTTGCAATTCCTCAGGCAGGAAATTATAAAATTGAAATATGCGATGCTCGTGGTAAAGTTTTAAGCAAGGTTAATGTAACAACGAAAGAAGATCATAGTTTAGAGGTACTTGATCTGCAGGAATTTCCTTCGGGGTTGTATTTGATTAACGTTACTAGTGGAAAACGGAAATCTATTATTAAAATTATAAAGCGTTAGGATGATGATTGCCCTGATCTTTGTTGATCAATAAAGATCAGAGCAATCTAATTTATTATTTCAATTTTCTTAATTCATCAGCTTCCGGTCTATAATAATCAGCTGTCCTCATACAGGTATCTGTCCAGAAGGTATTTTCCCTCTCAAAATCCTTCTTTCGATCTGGCTCTGTTAAAAACAGATAGTATTGAAAAGATTTTTTCAATGCGTAGACTATGTACTCCTTTCCCATTTCAAACTTATATCCACACGAACCATTGTTCTTTGTGGTATATATTGTCACTGTATCACGAACACTACTTCCTTTAAAGTCCTCCATTACTTCAAGTTTTATTTCGAAAATAAAGTCCGATTCAAACATTTGCGGTTTCTGCTGATCGTTTTTGAGCTTTTCTTTTACTTCATTTACTTTGTTTGGTCTTATCGTCTCTGCAAATGAAATCAGTTCTTTGCTTATTACTCTTCCATGGACTACAAGAGTTGAGCCTTTAAACGATTCAGCAATAGTTCTGTCATCAGCGCATTTGCATGCATAAGAATGTATCCCAAGTCCAATTACTAGAACAGTTATAATTATTGCTTTTTTTAACTTCATAAACTCTTCTTAAATCGCAGTGAATGAGATTAGCTCTCATGTAAAGCAGTCTCAATATCATAAATCATATAACGAACATGATGGATAAACGAAGCACTCAGAGTAATCAGAAGAGTCCAGCACGCCAATTCAATAAATTTAGATTCGCAAGTGTTAATACCTTTTTCAAATGCGATTGCCAGTAAAAGCGCCCACGAGGAACAGTATAAAAAGTGAACCTGCGATCCCCATTCAATTAAATTGCTGCTAATTGATTTTTCTTTCCCTCTCTCTTTCCACCTTCTAAAGTCGTGATATCTTTCAGTTCGTGAAGGATAAAAAGGTATGAATAACCACCAATCCCCATCCCATCTTAACTTTCTAAGTATCACAACAAGTATTGTCAAAACAAGTTTGTAAAGATTTGGGTAAATAATAGCTCTGTGAACTGAATAAATAACAACTCCTGTTAGTAATGCAGCAAATATTAAAAATGAAATGTCCTTAAATCCATTTTCATAAATAAATCTTCTTTTGTTATCATCTAACAATAAAAACAGCCAAACAAAGCCCCACACTCCCGCAAAGAAGGATCTTAACAATTCATTAAAAGTCAAATTAATCTTGTCCATATTTCAAGTTAATAATTACCTCCAAAAATTTTCTATACTCTTTACAGCCAATATCACTTATTAATCCTACTCGGCTTCGGAATCAAAATCAACTCCGTCTGCCTTCCATCAATATATCGAAATCCGTTAGCCTCATCGAAAAACCCATCTTCTTCCAACTTAATCTGTATTTCTTTTTTCCACTCAATGATATAGACCGTTACATTTAATTCAATGGAATACGCAGTGTTGGCATTCATAGGATAATCTCCGGTGAAGGGTACTCCTTTCTGGGCATCCCACATGCCAATGGTCGTGCCTGCTGCGTGGCCGTGGTAGCCAATGGGGTGAGTGTAAATAGAAGGTGTGAGTCCCTGGTTAATGGCTTGCGAGCGTGATTCTTCTAAAATTTTATTTCCGGTTTTACCGATTGCAAAATTTCGGGTGAGGATGTCTTGCAGTTTATTGCCGCGCGCTAAAGCTTTCTTTAAATATTCGGGTGCATCGGTTTCTCCGGGTTTAAGAATGTAGGCGTGTTGTTGTGTGTCGGTGTTGAGGCGCAGATAGGTAATGCCAAAATCTACGTGCAATAAATCGCCTGGCAAAATAACAATGGGTGTTGGCCGCTTGGTGAAGATGGCATCGGCTTCAGCTCGCTGCACAGAAACCGAAGGGTGAAACCATGTGTCGAGCTTGAGTTGTTTAATGCGTTCGCGATACCACCACACTACATCTTCGGTTGTGGTTACACCGGGTTGTATGACCTGATCTGAAAATCCTTCCTGAATAATGTCGTGCGCAATTTTACAGATCTGTGGGTAGATCACCATTTCTTTTTCACTGCGTGTTTCCAACCAACTCACCGCCAGATTTTCAGCAGAGACAACATGAATGTGAAATTTCCGATCGAGTGACTTCATTAATTTTTCATAGTCGTTCGCTGTCAATCCATCGGCATGACCATAATGTTCTGCCTTGTTAACAGCAATCTTTCTGGGATTTCGTTCCTCAATTATTTTAGCCAATTGTTGCCATTGGTCAGGCTGATGGTCAGGATCCCAGGCGCGTTTAAAAACATTACCTACATCGTATCGCGATACAGCAAGAAATTCTGTTTCCTTATCACCGCCACGATCATAGATAACCAGCATAGTCGTTCTTCTTGCAGCCATCCATGTGGCGGGTAACATGGTTTTGATAACCGGATCTTCATTGTATTCGCGCGACATGATTACCCACATGTCAATACCCTGCCTGCGCATCAGTTTCGGTAAAACATTTTTTAATCGATCTTCCAATAACGCATCCATTACTTTCGCCTGCTCACGCTGTGAAAGGATGAGAGGCGTTTGTGAAAAAGAAAGCGTTGAACTAAATACGAATAAGATCAGGTAAATCTTTCTGGTCATAGATTATACAGTATAGTGAATAATGCAGCGCTCTTTGCTTAGTAAATCTTTTGCATTACTAATGTCCATGGATGATTTCGCATCGTTCATTTGCTCGCGCACTTTGCTTCTGATTTCTTTCAAGCGCATCGCTTCGATAAAGCGCTTTACATCTTCCTTTGTTTCTAAAATTAATTTCGGAACGGTAGTAGGTTTGTTGTCATCGCCTTTGGCTACCATGGTGAAGTAAGAAGAGTTGGTATGTTTCACAACACCTGTTCTTACATCTAAGGCTTCCACACGAATACCAACAATGAGTGAGCTATTACCCACGTAATTAATAGAAGCATGAAGTGAAACAAGTTCGCCTACCTCTACGGGTTCGAGAAATTCAACACGATCAACCGTAACGGTTACACAATAGGCACCGGCATGTTTACTGGAGCATGCGTAGGCTACCTTGTCCATAAGGGATAATAAAATGCCACCGTGAATCTTACCACCGAAGTTGGCGTAAGAGGGAATCATTAATTCGGTGATGGTGGTTTGGGATGCGCTTACGGGTTTAGCGAAATCGGTCATACAATTCTTTTCCAAAAGATAGGAAAAAGAGAGATGCGAGATAGCATTTCATGATGTGGTGCGGAAGAATATTTCGTCCCTACAGGACTTCTATTTTTACTTTCTTGTTTGTTACCAAAATTTCGTTCCTCCGGAACTTCAAATACATCAGCAGAAAAAGTGCTGATGTCCCAGAGGGACAAAATTTTGGTAGAATTAAATGAGTCTTCATACCAAGTCCTGTAAGGACGACAGATGAATTTTGCAGTATTTAGAAACAGATTAAATATTATTGAACAGCTTCACCAGTTTGCGTTAGCTTATTTACCATTGAACGGAATCGCAAGAACATCGCGATTGCTGTTAGCGTAAGACCAATGGATAACCCAAGCCAAATGCCGATCGCACCATACCCTAATGTAAACGCCAGCCAATATCCCAATGGCAAACCAATCACCCAATACGAAATAAAAATCAACACCGATGGAATTTTAACATCCTGCAAACCGCGCAGGGCAGCAATACAAACCACTTGTGTACCATCCGACAATTGAAACAATCCGGCAAGAATAAGTAGGGAAGATGCAATGGCGAGTACTTCACTATCCTCCACATAAAGTCCAGGCAAAATATTTCGTCCTAAAATAAATACCAGTGCACAGGCTGTCATCATCACCAATGCCATAATCAATAAAGTGTATGAAGCCAGGCGCAAATTTTTGAAATCCTTTCTTCCTAAAAAATAACTGACGCGAATCGTGGCAGCTGCCGCAAGACCGGCCGTTGTCATGTAACTGATGGTTGCTAAGTTAATGGCAATTTGGTGCGCTGCTTGCGTTGTAGCGCCAAGCCAACCCATCATCACCAGTGAAAAGTCAAATGCCGCTACTTCAAAAATAAATTGTACACCAGCCGGAATGCCGATGTGCAGCATCTTACTAAACTTCTCTTTTGCATAATTTCCAATCGAAAAACCTGCACGGTATTTTCTAAAGGCTGGCAAATAATAAATATACGCTGCCATCGACAACGCCATAAAAGTCCGCGAAGTCAAGGTAGCCCAACCCGAACCAATCAAACCCATAGCAGGAAAACCAGCATGACCATAAATAAACATGTAGTTTAACGCGATATTAACAAGATTGGTAAGTACAATAATTACCAACGCTGGCTTCGTGTTTGACAATCCTTCGGCAAACTGTTTGAAACTTTGAAAAATCAACATCGGTACTAACGAGAAAGTAAGGATGCTCAGGAAAGGTATTGCGAGTTCAACAACATCTGCCTGCTGATCAAGATGGTACAGTAAATTTTTTCCTATTAACACAACGCCCACCAATATCAATCCATTCACAAAATTAATAACCAGTCCATGTCGCAAGGTTTCAATTATACTTTTGTCGTTGCGTTCTCCATCCGCTTCTGCTACTAAAGGAGTAATCGCATATGATACTCCGATACCAAATAACATCAATACATTAAAAATTACAGTAGCCAAACCAGCCGCTGCAAGATGAACAGCACCCAAATGTCCGACCATAATATTATCCACCACGCCTATCATCACATGGCCGAGATTACTCAACATCACAGGATAGGCGAGATGAAAACTTTCTTTGATGTGGGTCTTAATAGTCATTGGGGAAAGTTCAAAGTTCCAGGTTTAAGGTTCAAGGTTGCTGACGGATTAAATAGTAGTGAAATGATTTCAAAAAAAATTATAATCCTCTTTGACGAGCAACCATTAACAAACCTGCCATGCTGATGCTGTCTGTTATTTTTCCGTTCACAACCATTTCAACAGCTTGTTTTAATGGCAGTTTCCAAACTTTGAGATCGGCTTCGGTTTCCTCGAGTTCGCTTTTGCCATGCACTAATTCTTCAGCTAAAAAAACAATACCTTCTTCATCGGTTACGGAGTTTGATGTATGTATGCGCAACAACGTTGACCAGCGATTGGCAACGAGTCCGGTTTCTTCTTTGAGTTCGCGCTTCGCAGCATCAAGAGGATCTTCATGAAGAGGACCTCCACCTTCACATATCTCCCAATGCCATTCATTTAATGTATAGCGGAACTGTCCTACCAACCAGGTATTGCCATCTGCATCAATTGGAATTACGCCAATGGCTTTGTTCTTAAAATGAACTTTACCGTAAATACCTTTTCCGCCTGACGGGTTCAGCACCTGATACTCGGTAATGTTGATCCATCGGTTATCATATTTCTCTTCCCCCGAAAGGGTTGTCCAGGGATTCTTCATTTCTTCTTTCGACATACTTAGTGTTTTGCTTTGTGAAACTTAGTGCCTTGGTGACTTAGTGGCTGAAATACTTGCCACAAAGTCACCAGGACACAAAGGACGCACGAAGTTGAGTAATCATAAAAAGAACTCAACTTCAATTTCAAAGCTATTGAATTCTTTTGTATCGAATCATTTCGCTGTTAAGTTTGCGTATGCTCCTGTCATCGTATACATCTAATTTGATTGAAGCCGGCTGCGATGAAGTCGGACGTGGATGTTTGGCGGGGCCTGTTGTGGCGGCCTCGGTTATTTTGCCCAAAGATTACAAGCATGATCTACTGAATGATTCAAAACAACTCAGCAAACAAAACCGCGAACAACTTGAAGCAGACATTAAACGAGATGCTTTGGCGTGGGCGATTGCTGAGGTAAGTCATGAAGAAATTGATGTCATTAATATTTTGAATGCGTCATTCAAGGCCATGCATCTGGCATTGGATCAACTGGTTGTAAGACCCGAATTTTTATTGATTGATGGTAATCGGTTTACACCTTACGGGAACATTAAATCAGCCTGCATTATTAAAGGCGATGGAAAATATTTGTCGATTGCGGCTGCCTCTGTATTAGCAAAAACCTATCGCGATGAATTGATGACGAAACTATCCTTTCAGTTTCCCGGTTACGGATGGGAAACCAATGTAGGGTATCCCACTCCGAAACATCGTGATGGAATCCGGAAATTTGGAATCACACCGTATCATCGAAAAACATTTCAACTATTGCCAGCGCAATTAGAAATATTTAAAGGTAAAAATTCAACGTCATAATAAACTTAGTGCCTTCTTTGTGTCTTTGAGTCTTCGTGGCAAGAAAGTATCAGCCACAAAGGCACTAAGTCACCAAGGTTCACAAAGAAGAATATTTTAAGTAACATAAATCAACAGACAAAGATGTGTTTGATTTTTCTTTCGCTTAATGATCATCCCACATACAAATTAATTGTAGCGGCCAATCGCGATGAATTTTATAATCGCAAAACAGCGGCAGCTTCCTATTGGAAAGATCATCCAACACTTTTAGGTGGCCGTGATTTGGAAGCATCGGGTACGTGGATGGGCATGACTACTTCCGGAAAGATAAGCTTGCTTACCAACTATCGTGATCCACAAAATATAAATCCGAAAGCTCCATCACGCGGACAATTAGTTTCTGATTTTTTGATTGGAAATATTGCCGGGGATGAATACCTGAAGAACATTTCTACCCAGGGTAAACTATATAATGGTTTCAACTTAATCAATGGAACTGTTGATGAACTTTACTATTATTCAAACTATGCAGAGGGCATTCAAAAAATAAAACCAGGACTTCATGGATTGAGTAATCATTTGCTGAACACAAACTGGCCGAAGGTAGCACGCGGAAAAGAGAAGCTGAAACCTATTCTCGCGCAAAGTAAAATCAATCCGGAAGATCTGTTTACATTTTTATATGATGATCAACGTGCTGCTGATAACCACTTACCTCAAACTGGTTTGACGTTAGAACGAGAGCGCGCGTTGTCGTCTATGTTTATTAAAACAGATAATTATGGTTCACGCTGTTCAACCGTCATTTTGGTTGATCAATTCGATCATGTTCAATTTATCGAACGAGTTTATAATCTGGAAACATTTGAGTACACAACTGGCGTGTTTGAGTTTTCAATCTCGAAAAATAATTGATTACTCTATATTAGCAGGAACGCTTTGTCTTTGCTGAAAAACTTTCACGCAAAGGCGCAAAGCTTGGCGTGAAGAACGCAAAGAAAAAATTTTATTGGCGGTTAGAATTTAATTTTCGTGAATACAGAAAATCAATATTACCTTTCATTTAAATGAGCCACAAAAGAGATAAGACTCCCCTTCCGTTAAAAATTGTCCGGTGGTTATATCCAAAAGTAGAACGCGTTATTCCCATACTTGCTCATCGTTATTTTGTGCGATTATTTTTTACACCCCTTCGATATTCCATTCCTGAAAAAGAAAGGAAAGCAGAATCATTCGCTGAAAAATTTACACTGGATGCGGCAGGAGAAAAAATTCAATGTTACACCTGGGGTAAAGGCAGGTCTGTGCTATTGATTCATGGTTGGGCCGGACGAGCCACACAGTTCAGAAGATTTATAAAACCTTTAAATGCAGCGGGCTATCAAGTTGTTGGTTTCGATGGACCAGCACACGGAAATTCATCCGGTAAAAAAGCCAGCGTTTTTGAATTTGAGCAAACCTTAAAAGCGATCTATAAAAAAACTGGGGTGCCGGAAGCTATTATCGCACATTCATTTGGAGGAAGTGCTGCTCTCTTTGCTGCAATGAATGGATTGAAGGTTAACAAACTCATCAACATTGCGAGTCCCACCATTGGCGATGAAATTATCCATACCTACTTAAAAGCCATCAATGGTTCGCTGACCAGCAAAGATTTCTTTAAACGTTTTATGGTGAAAGAATATGGTAAACCGTTCGATGAGTTTACGGCCCTGCATTTTATCCGACATCTGCCGGAACCCATTAACCTGCTTCTCATCCACGATCAAAACGACAAGGAAGTAAGCCTTGCCCATGCCGAAGCGTTAGTAAAAGTCTATCCGCCCGCCCGACTGATTAAAACTAAGGGATTGGGACATACCCGGATTTTAAAAGATAATGATGTTATTCAGCAATGTGTAACATTTATCAGGGAAGGATAGTCTGATCAATAGTGCAATGATGAAGGCGGTTTTTGATACAATCAAACAGGGTTTTAACCGGTGATGAAACAAATAATCCGTACATCAGTTAAGAACAATAAACTTTTTAACTTTAAGACTCATCTCTGTAATTCGAGCGTTGAATTGTAAACTAATTGTGTGATGAAAATAATTGAGACCAGCCACTTAGCCAGAAGCTACAAAATGGGCGACAACATTGTAAACGCCCTTCAGGACATTTCAATCACCATTAATAAGGGCGAATATGTAGCCTTTATGGGGCCTTCCGGTTCCGGAAAATCCACTCTGATGAATATTGTCGGATGTCTGGATACTCCTAATCAAGGATCATATAGTTTGAATGGTCACCTTGTAAGTGAGATGACAGAAAATGAGTTGGCAGAAGTACGCAACAAGGAAATTGGCTTTGTATTTCAAACTTTTAACCTTTTGCCTCGTGCCTCCGCTTTAGAGAATGTGGCTCTCCCACTTATCTATGCTGGCTATAGCAAATCAGAGCGAAGTGAAATGGCCATGGCCGCACTGGAAAGTGTAAACCTGGGCGATCGTCATCACCACAAGCCAAATGAACTTTCGGGTGGACAACGTCAGCGTGTTGCTATTGCCCGCGCGCTGGTGAATAATCCTTCTATCATTCTGGCCGATGAGCCGACCGGAAATCTGGACACCAAAACATCATACGGTATCATGCAGTTGTTTCAGGAACTTCATGATAAAGGAAACACCATTATCATGGTAACGCACGAAGATGACATTGCGCATTACGCTCATCGGATCATTCGCTTGCGCGATGGATTGATTGAGTGGGATCGCGTGAACGAAAATATAAATCGCGGTGAAGTGATAGCGCACTAACCGTCTTCAAAAAGAAAACTGAAACCCTGGTCTGATGGCTGGGGTTTTTTATTTTAAGGAAGTATTATCGCTACAAACCTGCCTGCCGGTAGGCGGGGAAACGAAGGCACAGAGGGTCACTAAGAAACACTTTACCTACCACCAGTTTCCCAAGGCATTCATAAGTTTATTTTTCAAACACATTTATATCACACGCTATTAATGCGAACTTGTTTTAAAATTGTATTCATCTAATGTCTTAAGTCTATAACCTAAAGTCTAATTTAAATGAAAATCTATACCAAGACAGGTGATACCGGAACAACCGCTTTATTTGGAGGTAAGCGCGTTTCCAAAGCTGACCTGCGCATCGATACGTATGGAACGGTAGATGAACTGAATTCATATATTGGTTTAGTGCGCGATCAGGAAGTGAATGCAAAAAGAAAAAATATTCTGGTTGAGATTCAAGATCGGCTATTTACCATCGGATCAATTCTGGCAACAGAACCAGGAAATACAAAAGTGAAAATTCCTTCTCTGTTAGAAGATGATGTTCTGTTGTTAGAAAAAGAAATGGATTTGATGGAGTCAGAACTTCCACCGATGAAGTTTTTTGTTTTACCCGGTGGGCATCAATCCATATCATTTTGCCATGTGGCACGAACCGTGTGCCGAAGAGCAGAACGATTAACGATTTCTTTAAACTCGCAAGAAGCCATCGATCCACTCGTTATCAAATACCTTAACCGTCTTTCGGATTATCTTTTTATGCTCAGCCGAAAGATGACGCATGAACTTGGTGCCGAAGAAACTCCGTGGAAGCCCCGAATGTAATTTTCGTTCAGCTAAACATTATCGTTTCTATTTCTTTATTTTAGTACTTTAACCATAATGTTAAACATACGAAACGTATTCTTTCTTCTTATTTTCGGTATGAGTTTACAGACCTATGCCCAGAAACAACTCGTGTTGTTGAAAAGGCAAAAGGTGATTTTACGACTCAACCCCGGGGATGATTTCGTTTACTCACTAAAAGGAGTGAAAGGTATTCATAAGAGTTATATCAATAACCTATTCGATACTGCGATATTGGTACATCAAACCATCGTTCCATTTCACAAGATTGATCGGATTTATTTTAAACGCCATTCATATGCCAATATGATTGGTGGACTACTCGTTATCGGTGGTGCCGGTATTTTTGTTATTGATCAATTCAACAGTGTGATCGTGAATGGAGAGAAGCCTTCAATCGATGATCGTGTTGCCACCATAACAATAACCGGGCTTGCCGTTGGGCTTCCGATGATGCTCATCCATAAAAAATCGCAAAAGATGAAACCATCCTATCATTTATTGACCGTAAAAAAAGGTTCTGTATTTTATACAGAACCTCCTCAACAAATGGTAATAGAGAATTGATTTCAATCAAAAACTAATTGTTTCCTTTTTAAAGCAACTAGTTTTTAACGCCATGATGAATCAATACGATTGCAACACCAGAATTTAAAAATTCACACAAGCACTTTCCGCTACTATAGTAGCACCATTCAAAGCCTGGACTTTAAACGGTCCTGTGCTCAATGCAGGCAAATCAGCCTGCACGATTTTAAGTCCACCAGTAATGGTAACATCAGTTTGTACACCACCCACATTTGTAGTATTAAGGGCAACACAACTTCCATCAGCTGCTACAATTCTATAGGTATTTCCAACAACAAAATTTCTATAAACCCATTTTACTTGCTTCACACCAAGCGTTGTTGTTAAGCCCACGGCAATCAATGGATTAGTAATTACATCCCATGTTACGGATGGACAAGAGACGCTGGCATCTGGATTTTCATAACCGGCAGGCGTGCAGGCAGGAGGAAAGGCAGGGTCATAACTAGGGCTTGTTGAGGTGACAATGATGGCCAAAGGGTTATTCGTAGCATCAAAAAAGATAAGACCTGTATCCGTGCTTGGAGGTAAACGAAGTATAACATGTGCGCCAGTATTTAATGCACCGGCTAAGCAATCGCCAGGCTCAGTTACCGTTCTGGTTTTATGAATGATATTACCTCCCACAGGAGCAAGTATCTCCACATTGTAGGTAAACCCAACAGGTACAGCTACTGCAGGTGTATGCTGAAATCCAAGACAAGCCGGAGTAACCTTTTCAATATCAACATTAAAAGTAGAGAAGTGACTTATACTTCCCGTGTACGATTTCTTATCAGCACTCAAGCTAGCTTTCCCATGATCTACCCAAGCCCCGGCCTTCTCATCAAACAAGTATAAAGGGATTGATGGTGGCAGAGAGTCTCCATAAACCAGCTGAGATGCATCTACTGGAATTGTAATTTCAGCGGTAGCGCCTTTCTTTAACTGATACCTCTCTTTGCCATCGTAAATATCAATGAAACCGGCTCCGTAGCTAACCAGAAAACCGCGCTCGCGATTTTCATTAACCACAGAATAATCACCAGGCATAGAATTAGGTGAAAACAAATCGATAGTAGAGACAGCAACATTTACATTGCCGGATGGCGCACTTTGGCTTGATGCACTAACGATAGAGTTGGCTGGAATAGTAAGGGAAATTCCTTCACCTGGTTTTCGGCTCACCAGATAATCAAAGGCTTTACCAAAATCTGCAGGAAATCCTAAATCAACAATTTTACCATTTCGCACAACTAAAGGCACTGCCGCCATTGGGTTTGCGGTCCAATCGGCTTGCGCGGCTCTGGGGCCAGGTCGGTTTTTACTGTTAGCATCTGTTACTTTAATTTCTTTGGTAGGGTCTACAGAAACAACAGTCGCCTCGTATAACGGCAATGTTAGATCCTTAGAAGGCGCATTAATAGTTTGTGAATACGTAGCGAAGCCATCTTTTCTGGCATTCACCACAAAGGTTGTGACTTTACTTTTTTCAATTTGTAAAATAAAGGCTCCGTCTTTACCCGTTTTTGTTTTGTTTCCATTGATTTCAACTTCAGCTGCCTCAAGACCTTCATTTTTAAAATTCACGACCCTACCTTCGAAAAGATCAGTCGGAGTCTTTTTGCAGTTAAATAAGATGACAGCCACTACGATAAGTAACAGCTGTCCGAGGATTTTTTTTGTGTGCATAATATAAGTTGGTTTTGGTTCTTCTATCCGTTAACGACCACCTCCAAAATGCAAAAACAATTAAGACATCGGTACCCTTACTTTCTTCCCTTTTTCTTCTTCACAACTTTCGCCTCCATGCTTAAATAGTTTTTTATCTCGGCTAATTCTTTCTTCAAATTGTCAATTTCAGTTTGTTGCGTTTCAATTATTTTTTGTTGCTCCTGTACTGCTTTAATCGTAACGATTTGAGCATTATGCGTATCGATTTGAAGAATTTCATTCTTATCACCATCAAGATATTCGCCACTGCCTTGCACGGCTTCTGGAAATATCTTCTGATATTCCTGCGCGATGAAACTATAGTAGTATTGATCTTTTATGGAAGGATTTCTTCTTTTCCACTCCTCTGTGTATTTGTACTTAACAGGACGAATACTTTTAATAAGCTCTAAGCTATTGTCGATATCCCGAATATCGGTTTTAATTCTTCGGTCTGAGTTCGCCAACCAACCACCAGCTGCTGCCTTAGATGCATTCCCACTTATTTCAAGTTGATTTGTAGTAGGGGTGCGGCCTATGCCTACTCTTCCAGTTCCTGTTATTCGCATCAACTCACTGCTTGTCGTTGCGCTTGTTGCAGTATAAAAAATGTGGTCATTTGAATTTACAGCAGTTTGATACCTTAGTGCACCAGATCCATCCACACCAAAGCCAATAAATTCATGGTCATTGTCAACCGCTTCGTATAATACAATTTTTCTATTGTCTACCGAAGATGCCAATTGAAGTTGAGCATGAGGTGTAGATGTTCCTATCCCTACATTGACGGCATTTGCGCCAGTACCACCAAGCACCAAAGTATTACTTGCACCTGCTACAGCCTGATATCCAATGGCGATTGCATTTGTTAAACCTGATGTCGCAACATCTGCTTCTCTTCCAATTAATGTATTGCGCACCCCGGAAGTGTTTACGAATCCTGCTCTATAACCAACAAATGTATTTCCAGATCCAGTGCTAGCCTGACCAGCACCCGAGCCCACAATTACATTCAAAGTACCTGCAGTGTTAACAAGGCCAGCATTTCTTCCTATGAAAGTATTATCACCACCACCAACATTGTCTCTGCCGGCTGCTTGTCCAACAAAGGTGTTACTAATAGCAGTATTAAAAAGTCCATTGTTCGCACCAACAAAAATATTTCCAGTGCCTGTGTTGCTAAGTACAGTGCTGGCACCAATCATATACGTGTTGGCTGAACTTACATTAACATTACCAACAACATCTAATTTCTGAGCTGGGTTAGTAGTACCTATACCAACATCACCATCATTTTGAAGGGCAAGTCGGGTAGCTCCGTTGGCATCAAACCACATGTCGGAAGCGCTTGGGTTGATGTATATTTTACCGAGAGTGGTAGCGCCAGCCCAGTTTCTAAACTCTATATCCACAGGATCACTTTGATTTGCAAAACTTCCGCGCAATACGATGTTCCCTATTCCAGCTCCGTTTGGTACGATATCTAAAATGGCATTACTTACTGGAGCGGCTATGGGGTTTGTGTTATTGATATCAATTACCGTCTGGCCGAGGTTGTTAATATACATTCGCTGCAAGTTGTTGGTCTTGAATGAAAGACCAACGTTATCGGTAGTACCGATAAAGTTAGTTCCTATTGTTGTTCCAGAATTTCCAGAGAGACCCCAGCCAACAGTTGGCACTGTCGAAGTACTCAATAAACCAGATGGATCTGCAACAACCATTCTAGTTCCAGCACCAGAAAGACTCGTTAGCGTTGTCGCTCCGGTTAATGTTGATGTACCAGCAATGGAAAGATTTCCTGGAGCATTGGTAGTGATATTTCCGGTAGTTGTGATATTAATATTTGTTGCAAGATCAGCGCCCGTTATTGTTCCATCGGTGATGTCAGCCGATGTCACGGCAAAGTCAGACCATGAAGGTGTTGTTCCAGATACTCTAAGAATTTGACCTGGAGTTCCTGTGGAAATATCACTGATAGATGCACCCGATCCGAGTAAAAGTCCATCCCAAGTTGCTCTGCCTGTCCCTCCGTTGGCTACTGGTAATATTCCTGTCACGTCAGTAGTTGTCAAATTTACAGCACCCCACGCTGGCGCAGCAGCACCTGCTGATTTCAAAACACCAGGCGCTCCTGCCAAACGAGTGGGTGTAGTTCCAACTCCGTAAATAATATCCCCAGTTGTGGTTAGTGGATTTGTCATTCCTCCAGCAGGAGCTGCAAACGTTCCGTCACCTCTCAAAAATGTAGTAGTATTGTTTGGTGGTGTAGGTACTGCTCCTCCAACGGTTGCTGTCATCACCGGTAAGTCTGCACCCGTAGCAATGCTGGGTACACCTGTACCCGTTGTGTTCTTAACTATACCAGTGCCTAAACCTGACATCAATACACCATTCATTCCTCGAACAGTTAAAGCAGTTGCTCCCGTTGCATCTCCGGTGTGTGTAGCATTTGATACTAAACCGCTGTATAAAGTGTTCACAGCATTGTCACCAGTATTCGTTCCTGATAAATTAGTTCCTGTTACAGTTCCTGTAGCCGCTACACTTGTAGGCGTTATAGCTCCCGCTACAATAGTCAATGCAGGCGTAGCGCCTCCACTTGATGACCCGCTAAATCCATTGGCTGTTGCCACTGATACAGCAGTAACGGTTCCACCACCTGCCGGAGTGGCGAAAGTCCCATCACCCCGCAAGAAAGTTGTAGTGTTATTTGGAGGTGTTGGCACAGCTCCTCCAACGGTTGCCGTCATGGCAGGTAAATCAGAGTTTAAGGCAGCAGTCATCGAAGTACCGTTACCTTTTAGAATTCCAGTTACAGGCGTAGTTAATGTAATGGCTGGAGTTGAACCACCGCTAGATGTTCCGCTAAATCCATTGGCGGTTGTTACTGACACTGCTGTAAGAGTACCTCCACCTGCAGGAGTCGCGAATGTTCCATCACCTCTTAAGAATGTTGTAGTATTGTTTGGTGGTGTCGGTACGGCTCCACCAACAGTGGATGTCATCACTGGTAAATCTGCACCGGTAGCAATACTAGGCACACCTGTACCCGTTGTGTTTTTTAATATACCTGTTCCTAAACCTGATAACAATACACCATTGATTCCTCGAACCAATAAAGCAGTTGCTCCTGTTGCATCTCCAGTGTGTGTCGCATTAGATACCAATCCACTATATAAAGTGTTCACAGCATTATCGCCTGTATTTGTTCCTGAGATGTTCGTTCCTGTTACGGTTCCCGTAGAGGCAACGCTCGTAGGCGTAATGGCTCCAAGTGAAACTGTTATGGCTGGTGTTGTAGTAGGATTTGTTACTGTACCGCTTACACCATTCGCTGTTGCGACAGATACAGTGGTTACGGTTCCTCCACCTCCTCCTACCGGAGTCGCAAACGTTCCGTCACCTCTTAAAAATGTAGTAGTATTGTTTGGCGGTGTTGGTACTGCTCCACCAACAGTGGATGTCATCACTGGTAAATCTGCACCGGTAGCAATACTAGGTACACCCGTACCCGTTGTGTTTTTTAATATACCTGTTCCTAAACCTGACAGCAATACGCCATTGATTCCTCGAACCAATAAAGCGGTTGCTCCTGTTGCATCTCCAGTGTGTGTAGCGTTAGACACTAAACCACTATACAAAGTGTTCACAGCATTATCGCCTGTATTCGTTCCTGAGATGTTCGTTCCTGTTACGGTTCCCGTAGCTGCTACGCTTGTAGGCGTAATGGCTCCAAGTGAAACTGTTATGGCTGGTGTGGTGGTGGGATTTGTTACTGTACCGCTTACACCGTTTGCTGGTGCGACAGATACAGTGGTTACGGTTCCTGATCCTCCGGCAACGCTGTTAATGGTAAGAACATTAGCAGCCTGATCAATCTGTACATTCGAACCTTCCTTTATTGTAACCGTTCCTCCTGATGATGAAAGAGCCACTGGAAAACTTTCTCCATTGGCTGCTGTACCTGTTCCTGATGCAGAAAGAGTTTGCTTATAAGCAGAAAGATCAACCGTTGTGGCATCATTTTGAAGACTTAAGATGTTGGTAGTAGCGTTTAAGGTTAAGTCCTGACTATCAGTGCCACCTGTTAAAGCCTGAAACACCCAAGCTGTTCCATTGTACACAAGGGCTTGCGTTGAGGATGGCAATGCAGGTAACGTTTTCCCTTTTATACCATTCACTGTAATAACTCCATTCGCATTAGCAGCATCTTGTGAAAAAGTTGTAGCGATCCATTTGGCACCATCCCACATTAATAACTGATTGGCTGCTGTTGGAGCAGTCGCAGCAATCGGAACAGTACTTACGGTTGAAGAAGCATCTCTTAGTAACAAATTATTACCCGAAAGACTCAAGGTATATGTACTACCTCCGCCTGATCCGGTACCAATAGGAAACCATCCTGTGCCATCATGATAAAAGACTTTCTTATCTACACTGCCATAGACAACCATACCCGCTTCACCAAAACCACCGGGAGTGCTTACAATTGGTATGATCAACCCTTGGTTACCGCCAGGAGATTTTAAATACAATACAGCATTTGATTTGGGTGTAGCATCGCCAATGGCAACAGAAGAATTCTGCGCATTGGCCTGACGCTGGACAAATGTCATTGAGATGGTCAATAACACTGCTGAGATTAAAACTTTCATAAACTATACCGTTAATTTTCTTTCAATACTTCTTTCAAACTAATACGCTACCCAATCAAAAAACTTACTTTCAACAATGTGCTGTCAAAAATTTGTATGTACAATTAATGGCGTCTTCTTTTCTTAACATTTCGTTTGTAGCTCGCCCTTTTGCGTTTTTGTGCGTTAAACTTTTTAGATGGAGAGCTGGTCTTAACGCCAAGCTTCTTAATATTTTGATAGCGCTTATTTGGCGAATAGGGAGCAATTTTCTTTTGTTTCCGATGTAATTGCTGAGGCGATCTGCCTCCTACTTTTCCAACGGGGCCACTTAATGTCTTTCTGCGATATGATAGTGCGGATTTATAATCAGACCGGAAACGTTCTTTATAACTTTCATTATTAAAATCATAACGAATCGTAAACTCATAGGCTGCTCCAACAAATCCACCAACATTGCTGGTAATCGACTCACGCGAAAGGCCCACCATTAAATATTTTGATGGACGAAATGCAAGCGTTGCACTTAACACTTTCCCGCTTCGCATTGCTACACCAGCAGTAATCTTATCGTTGTAGGTGTAAAATAATCCCAGGTCAAGGGTATTATTAACATCCGACATTTTTCTGAATGCTACATAGGGCTCCAGTAAATCCTCACCACCACGAATGGGAATTAATCCTTGAACAAAACTGGAATAAAAATTAGTAAGATTTTTAACACTATCTACTTTCCAGGTGGACGCCAATCGATTTGCCGCAATGCCGCCTTTCAGGTATCGATTTTGAAAGTGCATGCCAAACGAAAAATCAAAGTCGTTTGATCTACCTTTTGAAAGGAGTTGATATTGGGGATCTGACTGATCAAATCCAGTTTTCGGGGTACCGTTTAGTCCGATAGAATTATATTCTCCGGAAACACCCATTGAGAGCGTGGTGAACTTATCAAACCGAAGGTGATACGCAAAAGCAGCCGAGGCATAACGATTGCTCAAGAACGTAACATCTTCCTGAAAAAAGTTAGCGCCTACACCGAATTTATGATTACCTAAGGGAGTATGGACACTGATGAAATGATTTTTGGGAGCTCCGTTTACACCTGAATAGTTTTGCTTATACGAATAGGTTAACGATCCGTAGGTAAGGCCGGCCAATGATGGATTATAAACAAATGAATTGGTAAGCTTTTGACTAAACAAGGGGATGTCCTGTGCCCGAAGTGCAGAAACAAAGAGGAGTAAAACAGCAAATGGTAAAAGGAGTAGATTTCTTTTCATACGCAGCGCTGTTTAATATTTGATGACGGACACCATTTGTTGAATTGATTTGGTACCCGTATCCGGATTTCCATATTCCACAATGCAGATATAGTTACCTGAACTAAGTCTGTTAAAATCATATCCATTGGCCGCTCCGTTCACATAGTCAGTCCATTCCGTAATAAGAAGGCCATATCGATCAAGCAGCTTTACTTTTCGGATTTCAAATTTATCGATGTGCAGTATATTGAGATGATCATTGAACCCATCTTTACCGGGTGTTATAATGTCAATAACAGAAACTATTAATTCTTTAGAAGCTCCTACGCCTAAAAATGCTTTTGTAAAATCTCTTGTACTGGTAACATCTTCATTGGTATCTACACCACCTAACCCCTCTACTACTCCGCCAATATTATCTGCTTGCACTACTGACAAGGTAATGCTATCATCAAGAGCAAGCGTTGGATCAACGCCCTTTAAACTAAGTTTTACTAAAGAAGAAATGTCTGCTATGTTGGTCGTATTTACTTCCCAGTAGTGCGTATTGTCTAATTTCTTCACATCTGAATCTGTGTCTGCAATAAAATTGGGCGACTGGTTAACTACCTGTATGCCGATTTCATTTTGACTTTCGCTTCTAAGTATTGTGGCTGGAGCATAGCCAAGACCCGATGCACCTACTGGAAAAAGTTGTGCTCCTTTTGTTTGATTGAAAAAGAATCCATCAACATAGGAATCATCGCTTCCGCCTGTAATTCCATCAAAGGAACCGGAGTATAAAATTTTTGATGACGCAGCTGGTTTCAAAACACCTAATGCGAAGTTGATACTTTCAGTTACGGTTAGGTTCTTGCTGATGGTTTTATCGCCAATACCTGACAATGTTAATTTTCGGAGGGTCAGACTTTCGCTTATGGTTTGAGCAGTACCAAATAATTCAAGATCAACCTTTGCGTTGGACATATCCTGAGCAATGGTAACATTGGAGGGTGTCTTAATAGAGATCTCAGAACCAGAAGTGGTTGAAAGCTGTGAACTCGAGGTAGTTACAATTTGGGCACAACTGATCTCTGCTAAGCCCAGCAAGCCCATCACGATTAAAACCTTTTCCATAGACATGAAAGTTAGGAATTATTTTCTTTTAATTCAGTCTGTTTAAGGCAGCTTCCATTTTTTTTCTCGTGTAAGTTGCTCTTAAAGATTCAAGCATCCCTGATTTAAGGGATATACGTTATGTAAGCTCTGATTGCCTTATTCAATATTTGATTTGACCGTTGAGGGGGCACGGCAGAATTGTTTAGCTGATTTACAACAACCAGATCCGTAGTGGTATTAACCAACCAATTAAAATAAAAACCAGAAGTGTTAACCCAATTAGGTTGTATCCAATCACTACCTGAACCGCTCCAATCTACCATTACCGTTATCGAAATTATTTTATCGCGGGTAGTAATTCCGGCAAATGAAAGATTGGTCAAACTACCTTCTGCACTGGCAGTAGTGCCCGTTAAGAGCGCGGTTTGAATAGCAGGAGATGAAGAACCAAGTTTTGTATAACCATTGACTTCCAGTTTAGCTGTAGGGGCAGTTGTGCCTATACCAATATCCCCAGTTGGTAAAACCGTAAGCTTTGCCCCAGAGTTGTTAGTGTATATAAAGAAGGGGTGATTGGACTGTGTTCCTATCGATCCTCCTATAACACCAACACCATTTCCAACATAGGTAGACATAATAATATCACCATCTGTGTGGTTTAGACCATAGGCAGAAAATGACAAAGGAGTTTGAATATCCAGTGGATATTGGGGCGTAATTGTTCCAATACCAACATTCCCAGCATTATCAATGGCCATGCGGTTAGCAAAATTGGTGTTAAACAAAATGCCCTGCGAGAAAGATGATATTTGAAGATGGTCACTTGAGCCTGTATCGGAAATACTTCCTATGGTTCCATTAATCGCGTTGGTAAACTCTAATGCCGATGCAGCACTTGTACTGGTGCCACTGGTACTTGATAGGCGGAGTGTTGGTGAAACTGCTGTTATATTAACGAGAGAACCATCATCGGTAATAGAGGAGGCGGTGAGACCAGTACCGTTACCTTTCGGGATTGCATTGGAGGTACTAAAGGACGATGGTACTGCTTGCGTACTCAGCACTCCAGTTGCATTCGCCACTACCATGCGCGTTCCGGCACCACTTAAATTTCCAAGAGTTGTTGCTCCTGCTGCACTCAACGTTCCCGTTGTCGATAAATTCTGAGCACCAAAATTTCCGGATGTGGCCACAGAAATACTTCCGGCTCCTGGTGTAACGGTAATACCTGTACCTGATGTTAAACCCGCTAATGTGTAACCTGTTCCGTTACCGATTGGCAACTGTCCATTTGTTGGTGCGGTAGATAGTCCGGTACCACCTTGTGCAATAGGAAATACACCTGAAGAAACATCAGAAGCAACCATTGCTCTAAAAGATGGAACACCTGCACTGCCGTTTGGTGCGGCCAATACAAATTTGGCTGTCTGTGAAGGATAATTTACCGTCTCTGCTACATCTACAATATTATTTGTGTTTGCATCGTATGTAGACTTTGTCATGTCACCGCCTGCAGTAGCGAGCGACCATTGTGGATTTCCGCTGGCATCCGTTGTCATTACTTTGAGTGCATCTGTTACGCCAGCCGTTCCAATCTTAGCAACCGTTACGGCATCATCAGCAATTTTTAAAGTTGTTACAGCATTATTTCCCAACTCAGTAGTTGTTACAGTAGCTGGTGCAATTTGTAAGTTGGAGAAAAGTCCGGTTACATCTCCTGCTGCTGTTGATGTTGTGGTGATGTCATTCGTTGCATCTGTATCTCCTGTATTGTTAATGGTTGTACCTGAGATTTGAATACCGGGTCCTGCTGTAAAGGTTGTTCCGGAAACTGTTCCAAGTTCCCATTTCTTAGTTGCGTTGTTCCATTTTAAAACTTGTTGATCAACCGTTCCATCAATCAAACCAACGGAAAGGGGGCTGGCTGCTGTGCCTGCTCCTGTAAGTGCAAGACCACGATCAGTTGTCACTTTTGTAACTTCGTTTCCTACAATTCCATCTACTTCTACTCCACCGCCACCAAGAGCCTGAACCCAGATTGATCCGTTCCAAAAGAAAATTTCGTCTAGCTCATTATCATAAACCAACATCCCTTTTTCGGTCGAACTATTTAAGGCCATTCCTATTCTGGACGAAGAAGTAAGTGATGGAAGAAGAAGACCTTGCCCACCCGAGGTATTGAGCCACAAAACTGCCTTGGAGTTGGGTGTATTTGATCCGATTGCAACAGAACTTTGAGCGTTTGAAAAATGGAAAGCAACACTCAACAGTAGAATAAGGAGGGTATTCTTTTGCATTTTAGTAAGAGAATTAAGGTTTTACTTCAATGACACCATGTATACACAGCACATTGAACAGGTAAGTTAATAATTCTTTGAAAAATAATCGGAATACAAAATAGCCTTCGTTAATCTTTGAATGTTAACAGTGGAAAAGTATTAATCTTCAGTAGGCAGGCGGCTAGAGAAAACCGAAAGCGTTTTGCTCTTGAGGGAATGAAATAATATAAATGATGTGCCGAAGAAGGGACTCGAACCCTCACAGCTTGCGCCACACGCCTCTGAAACGTGCGTGTCTACCAATTTCACCACTTCGGCATTTGTTTTTGTTACTTGTTAAATGCTAATGATGAAACACCATTAGCATTTAACTTTCACTGTGCCCAGGACAGGACTCGAACCTGCACACCGGTTAAGGCACTACCACCTCAAAGTAGCATGTCTACCAATTTCACCACCTGGGCATTTCGTGTGCGTGTGTTACAAGGGCGACAAAAGTAACAAGCTTTAAAGATTTAACAAAGGCTTTACAAAAAACGACTGACCCATCCTCCGGCAACAACAGCCAGTAAACCGAGAATGATACTTGCACTTATATAAATCAATGAAGTTCCAATTAATTTGTGATCGAGTAAAGTAACATTCTCCCAGGCAAAAGCAGAGAAGGTAGTAAAGCCACCGCAGAAGCCTGCGCCAAGAAACAATCTCCAGTTTTCTGTAATGCCTGCTTTTCGCATGGCCAGCATGTAGACAAACCCAATAATAAAGGAGCCGACTACATTGATGGTAAGCGTTCCCCATGGAAACGAGGAATTAAATTTTCCATCGATGGATTTGCCGACAGTATAGCGCAGTATGCTTCCTAAAAAACCTCCAAATCCTATTACTAAAAGTTTAATCATATTCATTTTGAGCCGAGAATGGGAATTGAACCCACGACCTGCTGATTACGAATCAGCTGCTCTACCCCTGAGCTACCTCGGCAATCTTTATTATTGAAACTATAAAATTACTTCCCTTTGATTTCAATAGCCAAGAATAGGAATTGAATCACGACCTTCCCGACTCGGGTCGGGATGCTCTACCCCTGAGCTACCTCGGCAATCTTTATTATTGAAACTAAAAATTACTTCCCTTTGATTTCAATAGCCAAGAATAGGAATTGAATCACGACCTTCCCGCCTCGGGTCGGAATGCTCTACCCCTGAGCTACCTCGGCAATCTTTATTATTGACTATTACATTCACTTCCTTTATCCCATGAACCGAGAAGGAGAATGGAATCACGACCTTCCCGACTAGGGTCGGGATGCTCTCCTCCCTGAGCCTCCTCGGCAGGTATAATAAAAGAGGTATTTCAAAATTAAGGGTTGAAAAGATAGCACCAAAGCTGCCTATCAAATCACACTTCATACTCTGTAAATTACTAAATTGACGCGGTTATGCTATCAATGAAATGTAAATACGCCATTCATGCACTGGTGCACATGGCCAAAGATCCCGAAGAGAAATATCTCATCAAGGATATATCGGCAGCTTGTAATATTCCAAAGAAGTTTTTGGAGGCCATTTTATTGGATTTAAAACGAGCTGGCATTTTAGGAAGTAAACAAGGTAAAGGCGGAGGATACACCTTACGCAGAGCACCTGCAGATGTAAACCTGGCTGAAGTAGTTCGATTATTTGATGGAGCAATCGCTGCAGTACCCTGCGCTACCCATAAGTTTTACGAATCGTGTGACGAATGCGAGGATGAAAATACCTGTAGTGTGCGTGCCGCTTTTATGCAAGTACGCAATGCTACTGTTGAAATGCTGAAATCCGATACCCTGGAAAGCATGGTAAAAGTCGAAAACAAACTCAAAGCAAAGAAGAAAAAGTAGAAAAACTACTTATCCGATAGAGTTTATAAAAATTAACTCGGGGAGGAAGTAAACTAATTCGCTCCTTTTGTAGTTTAGCCTGATTATCAATCAACCTTAAATAATTTCAATATGTCACTACGATTAGGCGATGTCGCACCCGATTTTACAGCCGAAACAACTGAAGGCACAATTCACTTTCACGAATGGCTTGGCTCTGGCTGGGGAGTATTGTTTTCTCACCCTGCCGATTTTACACCTGTATGTACTACTGAACTTGGTGCCGTAGCAAAATTACGCGGAGAATTTACGAAACGGAATGTAAAGGTAATGGCGTTAAGTGCTGATCCATTGGAGTCGCACGTAAAATGGATTGGCGATATCAACGAAACCCAAAATACAGTAGTCAACTATCCGTTGATTGCTGATCCTGAATTTAAAATTGCCAATCTATATGATATGGTTCACCCGGCCATCACTGATAAATTCACAGTACGGTCTGTATTTGTTATCGGCCCAGATAAAAAAGTGAAACTTATGATTACCTATCCAGCTGCAACGGGTAGAAATTTCGATGAAATCCTTCGCGTGATTGACAGTCTTCAACTGACAGCAGGCTTTAGTGTTGCTACTCCTGCCAACTGGAAACAAGGTGAAGATGTAATCATTACCGCAGCTGTTAAAGATGAAGACATTGCAGGTAAATTCCCGAAAGGACATACTCGCATTAAGCCTTATTTAAGAACTACACCTCAGCCGAATATTTAATTCGGGGTTTTAATTCTATTAAAATGCTTGTCGGACAATAATCTGACAAGCATTTTTTATTACACCTCGCCAGCTTTTTAAAACACTTCCCTGTTTTAAATTAACACCTCGCTATTAAGGTTTAATCCTTCCAAACGATTCTTCGTATTTTCATTTACTAATTCACGAGTATGACCATTCGATACTGCATCGCTATTCTATTTCTTCTCTCTGCCTGTAAAAAAGAGAATGCCATAAAACCACAAGTAAAGCCACTGATGGAAGCCATCTACGCATCGGGTTTTGTTGTGGCACAAGATGAGTATCAGGTATTTTCTCAGGTAGATGGATCGCTGGCAGATAAATTAGTGAAAGACGGAGAAGAAGTAAAACAAGGTCAGGCTCTTTTCATCATTGAAGGTGATCAACAATCATCGCGCTATCAGCTTGCAAAAGAAAATTACGATATGGCCGTTCGAAATTCGGGCAACGATTCTCCAATACTTCGGGAGTTGGGTGCTGCAGTGGCATCCGCTAAAACAAAAATGTCATTCGATTCACTTAATGCTGCTCGTTACTCAAATCTGTTAAAAAGTAACGCCACTTCACAGGTTGATTTCGATCGGATGAAACTGACCTATGAAAATTCGAAGAATGATTTCATTCTACAAAAGAGTCGTTATCAGAAAACAAAAAACCAACTCTACCTTGAATTACAAAATGCCAAAAGTCAATTGCAGATTTCAAATGATGAGCGTGGTCGATATACTGTACGCAGTGAAGTAAACGGTAAGGTATTTAAAACCATGAAAGAGAAAGGTGAGTTAATAAGACGCAATGAGGCCATCGCAGTGGTTGGGCAGGACAACACATTCTATCTTCAGTTAAGCATTGATGAATTAGATGTTCATCGCGTAAAGCCTGGACAAGAAGTTCTAGTAAAAATTGATGCTTATCCTGACAAAGTGTTTAAAGCCAGCGTTACCAAAATCTATTCGATGGTTAATGCACAACAACAATCTCTTCGGGTGGACGCCTATTTCAAGGAAGCATTGCCAGGAAGTTTTTCAGGTCTTGCTGTAGAAGCCAACATTGTCATTCAACAAAAAGAAAAAGCGATGGTCATTCCTAAAGCAGCTTTGCTTGCTGGTGATTCTGTTCTGATTAAAACAGAAGATGGTGAAAAGAAAATAAAAGTAACACGTGGAATTGAAACACTGGATGAGGTGGAGATTCTATCGGGATTGGATAGTAGTGCGCAGTTATTGGTTAATCGTTAATGGTTAATCGGAATACACTATCCATTTGAATTTGGTTACAAAGAACCTCCAACATAAACTATTTAGTATTTAATCATTAACAGATAACGAGTGAAACTAACATTCCAAATAGCAAAGACACACTTACTCGCAAAGCCCAAGCAAACTATTGTGGCGATGATGGGTGTTACGTTTGGCATCGGAATGTTTATTGCCATGGTGAGTATGATGACGGGCTTGAATGACATGACTGAAAATCTCGCCATGACATCATCTGCTGATATTCGGATCTATAATGACATTACACTTGATCGGCAATCCATTTTGGAAGAAGTAAATCCTACTGGTGTAAACGTTACCCATCACACCAAACCAAAAAACGAAACACCAAAAATTCGAAATGCATTTAAAATGGCTGACCTCATCCGGCAAAATCCTTTAGTACGTGGCGCTTCACCTCAACTTACCTCACAGGTATTTTATAACTACGGACCGATTCAACTTAACGGAACCATCTCTGGTGTTGACATTTTAGAAGAAGACAATCTCTTCGACTTAAAAAACAAAATGAAAGAAGGTCGGATCGAGAATCTGATCATTAGTCAGGATGGAATTATTATGGGAACAGGACTTGCCCGGAAACTCAATGCTAAAACCGGAGATCGTGTTGTAATCACTACGCCTCAGGGATTCACCATGAGTTTAAAAATTGTCGGCCTGTTTCAGATGGGAATGGGGGCTATCGATAATGTAAAGAGTTATGCTAACATCTCCACCGTTCAACGCATTCTGCAAAAAGATAAAAGTTACATAACCGACATCAACATCAAACTTCACGATTTTCATTTTGCAAAAGCATTAGCGCCAGAATTTCAAAAATCATTTGGTTATAAATCGGAAGACTGGGAAACGGCTAACGCCACAATGTTGCTAGGTGTTATTATCCGAAACATTCTTACCTACTCTGTCTCAATTACATTACTCATCGTAGCCGGCTTTGGCATCTACAATATTTTAAACATGACCATCATGAATAAAATGAAAGACATCGCTATTCTGAAAGCAATGGGTTTTTCGGGAAAAGATGTGAAACAAATTTTTATGATTCAATCACTAGTGATCGGCTTCATAGGAAGCCTGATGGGATTGGGAATTGGCTTCATGCTTTCCTACTTAATTTCAAAAGCGCCATTTGATGGCGGTGATATTTTAAGCATCGATCATCTTCCGGTGAATTTTAAGTTGAAGTATTACATCGTGGGTATTGTGTTTGGTGTAGTGACAACGGCTATTGCCGGATACATGCCTTCGCGAAAAGCTGCGAAGCTGGATCCGATTGAAATACTGAGAGGATAGAAAGGATTTGTGATGAGTGATTATTGAATTAGATAAAAAATGGATGTTTTAAAAACACATAAGATTGTCAAATACTTTTACGAGCCTGAAAAATTTCAGGTGTTGAAAGAGATTGACTTAACAGTGAAGAAGGGAGAATTTCTTTCGCTGGTTGGAAAATCAGGCTGTGGAAAATCAACATTAATGTATGTGCTCTCTACAATGGATACGGATTACGAAGGTGATCTTGAAATTTCAGGAGAACGATTGACTGGTAAAAATCAAAATGAGTTAGCTGCATTTCGCAATGCGCACATCGGGTTTGTATTTCAATTTCATTATTTGCTTCCTGAGTTTACGGCACTTCAAAATGTAATGATACCGGCATTGAAACTGGCTCGTTATACCCCAGCTGAAATTGAAGAACGAGCCTATCATAAATTAAAAATGTTGGGCATGCATGAGTTCGCGCTGAAACCCTCTATGAAACTCTCGGGTGGACAACAACAGCGCGTGGCAATTGCGCGTGGATTGATCAATGATCCGGACATTATTATGGGTGATGAGCCAACAGGTAACTTGGATTCATACAATACTCATGTGGTCTTTGATATTTTCAGAGAACTCACACATACCTACAAACAAACGTTTATTGCCGTAACTCACGATGAGGAGTTCGCCCGCAATTCTGATCGCATTGTCGAAATGAGCGATGGAAAAATTGTAAAATGAGGAACAAAAAATACAATAAACGCGTAAGGGTTAACGACACTACAGTTGTCATAACTAAAATTACAGCTATGGAAAATAACATCAACCTCACGTACACTACCAATCCTTACCTGAAGCAATTCTATGTTGCACAAAACAATTTTAATCAGTTAATTAAGGAAGAACGGCTAAACAAACGTATGCAGAAAAGTAAACGGCAACTCCTGCGGCCACAATAAAAGATGTTCGGATACAAATCGAAAAAAGAATTCGCGCAATTTTATGGTGGCATCCTTGCCATGTCCGTCATTGCCTTTTTAGTCAGACTTGCCAAATTCAGTCAATTCGATTTCCATTTTCAAGTTACCCTTTTCGTTGTATCCTTTTTTCTTATTTCCCTGGTGTGGGAACTGCTTCGTCAGATTAACCTTACTCTAAACAAAAAATATCCGTTCGAACGAAGCCTCTCCAATCGCATCATTATTCAACTTTTACTGGGAGCTTTAGTCGGGATATTTATTCGATCGCTCATCTATTTCTTTGGTGAGCCTCTTTTACCTTTCAAGCTCGATGAGCTGTTCATGGCGGCCACCTGGGTACTCTACATCGTGGCAACGGTCGGCATTAATCTTGGTTTCTTTACCGCTTACTTTATTGGTCGATGGAAGGATTCTCTTGTTCTTGCTGAACGCCTTGAAAAAGAAAAGTCAGCTGTTCAGTTTGATAACTTAAAAAACCAACTCAATCCGCATTTTCTTTTTAATGCCCTTACCTCACTCAACAGTTTGATTTTTGAAAATCCAGCTCTGGCTTCACAATTTCTTCAGCAACTATCAAAAGTGTACCGCTATGTATTGCAGAACAAAGACAAAAACTTTGTAAGTCTTCAAACCGAGTATGACTTTATAAAAAATTACATCTCCTTATTAGAAACACGATTTCAAGATGCAGTCTCTATTGAAGTTTCCATTCAAGATGAAATACGTGAACGCGCCCTTGTTCCGGTTACATTACAAATTCTGATTGAAAATGCGCTGAAGCACAATATTACCGATCGGGATAAGCCATTGAAAATTGAAATCTTTACGATGGGCGATTATTTGATTGTGAGTAATAATCTTCAATTGCGTAAACTTGTGGACACATCGAACAAGCAAGGTTTGGAAAACTTAAAATCATTGTATTCTTTTTTAACAGAGAAGCCTGTTATCATTGAACACACCGATTCCCGGTTTGCTGTTAAAATACCTTTGCTTTAACCCTTCGATCTTAAATCAACTAAGAAATGCGTTATAGAATTGCGGACATTGATGACCTTCATTCACTTGTTACATTATACAAGGCAGTTGCCAGAACAGAAAATGGTATTGCCAGACTTGAATATGAAGTGACTGAAGATTATGTAAAGGACTTTCTTCTAAAAAGTCTTGCCACTGGGTTGATCATTGTCGGAGAGAATCCGGATAATGAAACAGAGTTGATCGCATCGGTTCATGCATATAAAAAAGGAATAAAAGTTTTTGACCATGTATTAGGGGATTTAACACTCGTTGTTCATCCGCAATTTCATGGAAAGAAAATTGGACGTACCATCTTTACTATTTTTCTGGAAGAGATCGGACGCAATCGACCTGATGTTGGCAAAGTAGAATTAATTGCACGCGAGAGCAATGTGAAAGCAATCGCCTTATATCAATCCCTGGGATTTTTGGTAGAAGGCAGAATGGAGATGCGCATTAAAAATACGAATGATGCATACGAGGCTGATATTCCGATGGGCTGGCGAAGTCCGAATTTCGAACTTTAATAATAACAAAAGGCGATGAACATCCTCATCATCGAAGACGAACCACTGGTTGCGAAAGATTTACAAAATCGACTGGTGATATTAGCACCCGATTCAACTGTACTTGCAGTGATAAGTAGTGTTGAGCGCGCACGTAAATGGTTCAGCGAAAATGCAATGCCCGATCTTGTGTTGTCTGATATTCAATTATCGGACGGAATCAGTTTTGATATTTTTGAAAAGTTACATCTTCAGTGTCCCATCATCTTTACAACAGCCTATGATGAATATGCTATTCGTGCTTTCAAATTAAACAGTATTGATTACTTACTGAAGCCCATCGATCCAAAAGAACTGGCAGCGGCATTAGAGAAATACAAAGCGTTGAACAGTAAAAACGTAGTGAATGATCAATTGAAAACATTGCTTGAGAATTGGGGAAATAACACAAAGAAATTTAAGGAGCGCTTTCTGGCGCTGCAGCGAAATACCCTAGTACCGATCACGCAAAACGAAGTTGCGTTCTTTCACAAGGAAGAATTGATTTATGTTCATACAATAAACAATGAAAAATTCATCAGCGAAAACCAAACCATGGATGAAGTGGAGAGTGTGCTCAATCCTGAAGTTTTCTTTCGAGTTAATCGACAGTTCATCATTCACATTCAATCTGCAGGAAGAATTAAAACCACACACAAAGGACTTACCGTCCAACTAAAACCGCCTTTCAATACCGAGATCGACATCAGTCGCGAAAAGGCCGTTGCGTTTAAAAGTTGGCTAGGTCAGTAATCTATTTCTAAGATTACTCTCTGAAACAAGGGCATGTAATAAAGAAATTAAAATTCTGTGGCTTAATCGTTTAAAATAGTTTTATTTTGAATGATTAAACCTAATGAATGAGACGATCCTAACCTTCGATCGGATCATGCAAACACGTGCTGACGAATTATCATGGTTGATTTACATCGTATAAAATCAAAAAAAATAAAAAAATTTCTGATCGAGAACCGGTTAACAGAAAGCGTCAATTTAAAGGGCTATCGTTCGCTTTGTTATAACACATCAGATGCTAATACGTACTCCCGCCATTTTAAATCCTTTGTACTAAAAGAAAATATCGAAGACGTTTGGAATACCTATAAAAGTATTCATCCAACGGAAGCATGGAATGGAAATATGGTTTCGTTTGGAATGGGGTATTGCAGAAGACAGGACAAAGTTTCTTACCTGGAAGATCAATACTCAGGCATGGAAGCTGGTCAGATTATTTTTCTGAACCTGAATATTTTCGGATTGACGAATCTGGCTGTGGCACACGAGATAAAAGAAGTAAACGAAATCGAGAAATTTTTTAAGCTAAGTTACATGTCGCACGGTAAGTCCGAAGGTTCTCAATGGATACGTTTGGTATCTACTGCAGAAGGGCATACTGAAGTTCAACACGAAACATTATACAAAAGTGAATCATCCTTCCGTGACAGACGCATCTATCCAATGTTTCACACCCGAGCGATTTCAGAATTCCACAATAGTGTGAGAAAAAAAATGCTTTCAAAGAAAGTACACATTCTTTAGTGCACTTTTTTAAGGCAACTTTTACGATTTACTTAAAGAATTCCTTTATCGAATTACAAACGAAAATAATTTGCTCGTTTGTAAGTTCAGGATAAAGAGGTAACGATAATATTTGTTGCTGATCCCGATAGGCCATCGGAAACTCTTCTAATTTATTATTGCCTGATTTATATGGTCCCAGAAAGGGTAGCGCTAATGGATAATGAATTGAAGTTTGAATTCCTTTTGCGCTAAGGTGTTTCTGCAGCGCATCTCTCTTCTCTGTTCGGATTACATAAAGATGAAAAACATGCTTTACACTTTCACGGACATGAGGTATGTTGATAGATACCACATCCCGAAGCAGTGACGAATATAAATTAGCATGTTGAATGCGCTTCTCATTCCAGGATTGAATATATTTCAGTTTAAGAGAAAGGATAGCAGCCTGCAATGAATCCAACCGACTGTTTACACCTTCCATTGCATGAACATTTTTTTCTATCATGCCATGATTTGAATAGGCCCTTATTTTTTTTGCGAGATCATCATCGCTTGTCAGGATTGCACCGCCATCTCCGTAGGCGCCCAAATTCTTACTGGGATAAAAACTAAAAGCAGAAGCTTTTCCGAATGTTCCCACATACTTACTATTCTCCTGAGCCAAAACTGATTGCGCACAATCTTCAATTAAATACAGATTGAACTTTTGGCAGATCGATTGAAGCTCGTGAAGACGTGATGGCTGTCCATATAAATGAACAGGTAAAATAGCTTTTGTTCGCCTTGTGATTTTTGCTTCGATCTTTGAAGCATCAATTGTGAATGTAGTCGGGTCGCTATCAATAAAAACAGGCTGAGCAGCCGTAAGGGTTATCATCTCGGAAGCAGAAATCCAATTGTGGGCGGGTATGATGACTTCATTTCCGGCACCAATGCCGAGCATTTTTAAAATGATAAAAATTGCATCCGTTCCATTACCTACTCCGATGCAATGCTTCACTCCGTGGAGAGCAGCAAAATCCTTTTCAAATTGTTGAATGTATTTACCACCAACAAAAATTCCATCTTCAAATACACGATTGATCGCTTCCAGAATTTCTTCCTTAATCGAATCGTACTGTATTTTAAGATCGACAAACGGAACGTTCATTGTGGTTGTTTGTTGATATTGTTCGTATTCCGAACTAGAGCGAATTCAAATAAGGATGATAGTTACCTGTTTTTCCGATAGGCTCTGCATGACGAATATCGTGGGCAAGTTGAATTGATGGATATGCATCATCTAATCCAAAACCTTTTCTATCAATTATCTGTTGATAGCTCATGGTGTGAAGTTCGGTAAAGCCATCACTGAATTCAATTTCCTGTCCCTCCATTGTAAGAGAACGATACGTACGTTTACCTTTAGCTTTCACATCATCCGGTAAATGATCTGCATTGATACTTAACATCCAACGAACCCGGCCGCGCTCAAGTTCTAAATATCCAGCAGCCATATCTTCCTTCATCTGATGCACAATATTTTTCTTCACTCCGCCAAAGACCCATGTTAGCATATCAAAGAAATGAATACCAATATTGGTTGCCACACCTCCTGATTTAGAAGCATCGCCCTTCCAGCTTATCTGATACCAATTCCCACGTGAAGTAATGTAGGATAAGTCAACATCGTATATTTTATCTTTCGGTCCGTTCAATACTTGTTCGCGCAAGGCAATAATACTGGGATGCAAACGCAATTGAAGAATGGTGAAAACTTTTTTACCTGTCTCTTTTTCAATTTCGCGTAACGCATCCACATTCCATGGATTCAACACCAATGGCTTTTCGCAGATGGCATCGGCTTGATGCCGAAGGGCAAAACGAATATGCGAATCGTGTAAATAGTTTGGTGTGCAAATACTAACGTAATCAATCTTTGTTCCGAGGCGTTTTAACTTATCAATATGACGATCGAACCGCTCGAACTCGGTGAAGAAGTCTGCGTTTGGAAAATACGAATCAATAATACCTACTGTATCAAATTTATCTAACGCTGCTACAAGATTATTTTTTGTATCGCGTATCGCTTGCAAATGCCTTGGGGCAATGTATCCTGCAACACCGATCAATGCAAAGTTTTTCATCTGCTATAGTTTTACTACGTTTCCTTTTTCCAATTTATATTGCTCATTACTTTCAGGGCAAACAGCAACTCCATTTTTATCAAACAATAACTTATGTCCATACTCACTCATCCAGCCGGTTTGACGTGCAGGGTTTCCCATTACTAATGCATAATCAGGAACCGTTTTCGTTACCACAGCACCAGCACCGATGAAAGCAAACTGACCAATATCATGTCCACAAACAATCGTAGCATTTGCTCCAATAGTAGCACCTTTCTTCACCCGTGTTTTCGCATATTGGTTTTTACGGTTGATAGCGCTTCGTGGATTGATCACATTGGTAAACACCATTGATGGTCCAAGAAACACATCATCCTCGCACTGCACACCTGTATAAATCGATACGTTGTTTTGAACTTTCACATTCTTACCCAACACTACTTCAGGAGATATCACTACGTTTTGTCCGATATTACAATTTTCACCAATCACACAATTGGGCATGATATGAGAGAAGTGCCAAACTTTTGTGCCCTCACCAATAACACAACCATCATCAATGATTGCAGAAGGATGCGCATAAAATTTTGCTGAACTCATGTCTGAAAAAATGTTTTAATCGTCTGGCAAATATAATTCAATTGCGATTCATCCATCTCCGTATGTACTGGAAGCGAAAGAACAGTTTTTGAAAGTTGTTCCGTAACCGGAAAAGATCCTTCACCAAAACCAGTTCGTTGATATGCTTTTTGCAAGTGCAATGGCACAGGATAATAAATCATAGTCGGAATTTCATTCTTCTCCAGAAAGGTTTTCAATTCATCTCTTCTCTCCGCCACTTGGATGGTGTATTGATGAAAGACATGCGTTGAATATTCTGAACGGACTGGTGTTTTGATTTGCGAAATCCCGGCCAGTGCTTTATCATAATAATTCGCTACATCATTTCTGCTCTGTTCGTATTCCGGTAAATGCTTAAGCTTGGCCAAAAGGATTCCTGCTTGTAATGTATCTAACCGACTGTTTACACCAATGCTGTCATGATGATATTTTATTTTTTGACCGTGGTTCGAGATCATTTTTATTTTCTCAGCCAATGCAATATCCTGTGTGAACATCGCCCCACCATCACCAAAACAACCTAAATTCTTTGATGGAAAAAATGATGTTGTGCCAATCGTACTCATTGTACCGGCACTCTTTTTTGTTCCATCGCTAAACGTGTAAACAGCACCCAAAGCTTGCGCTACATCTTCAATGACTTTAAGATTATGCTTCTTCGCCACTGCAAGTATTGGTTCCATATCTGCACATTGTCCATATAAATGAACGGGCACAATGGCTACTGTTTTGGATGTGATCTTCGCTTCAATCTGCGCTACTTCAATGTTAAATGTTTTTTGGTCTACATCAATGAAGACAGGTGTAAGACCCAGCAATGCAATTACTTCAGCTGTGGCAACGTAAGTATGTACCGGTAAAATAATTTCGTCACCCGGTTTAAAATCGAGCGCCATCATGGCAATTTGTAATGCATCCGTTCCGTTGGCACACGGAATAACAAAAGAAGAATTTGTGTATTTCGCCAACGCACCAGCAAATTGATTTACTTCAGGACCTTGAATAAAGGCGGTTGATGTGAGCACACGTTCGATGGCTGCGTCTACCTCCGCTTTAATGCGCAGGTACTGCAAGTGCAGATCAACCATTTTTATTTTTTCCATATCCTGTTATTCGAAATTCAATAAAATTCTAAGAGCCAATCGTTGAGTAAAGAATTACTTCTTTAATTTTTTTTCCCACTCCCAGGCGTGAAGAAGACCTTCTTCACTCGTATACTTTGTTTTCCAATGCAATTCGTTGCTAACTTTTGTTGTGTCAGCATATACTTTTTCAATATCACCAGATCTGCGCGGACCAATAACGAACGGAACATCAACTCCGGTCACGCGTTTAAATTGTTCAATCAACTCCAACACCGACACACCCCTGCCCGTACCAAGATTAAATATGCGCAAGGTGTTTTCATCCGACAATTTTGTAAGGTACTCCATTGCCTTTACATGCGCATCGGCTAAATCAACAACGTGAATGAAGTCACGTACGCAGGAACCATCTGGAGTATTGTAATCATTTCCGAACACAGTAAGTTTGTCACGCTTGCCCGCTGCCGTTTGTGTAATGTAAGGTGCCAGATTGTTTGGTGTGCCTATTGGAAGTTCACCCATCAGTGCACTGGGGTGCGCACCTATTGGATTGAAATATCGGAGCGAAACAATTCTGAATCCGGTTGAAAAAACATCTTCCAATATCCGTTCACAAACTTGCTTTGTTGCGCCATACGGTGACTCTGCACGTTTGAATGGAGCACCCTCGTTTACGGGAATGTGATCGGGTTGACCATACACAGTACACGATGAAGAAAAAATTAAATCGCGCACCTGAAACTCTTTCATTACCTCAAGTAGCGTAAGCAATGAACCAATATTATTCTTGAAATAAATAAGGGGTTCATGCACGGATTCTCCTACCGATTTAAAAGCCGCAAAATGCATCACAGCAGAAAAGGGGCCTTGCGTCTTAAATACTTTCTGTAAAAAACTCTTGTCATTGCAATCACCTTCCTGAACATTGGGCTTTTGCTTTGTAATCTTTTCGATACCTTCTACAAGCGTTCGATCGCTTCTGGAAAAGTCATCAATGATAACGGGCTCATATCCGGCCTGAATTAATTCTACGACTGTATGTGAACCAATGTATCCGGCACCGCCTGTAACAAGAATTTTTTTTGAGGGAGTCATTTTAGATTTATAAGCGTGCAGTAATTTTTGATTTGTCTAGTGATCCTTTCACATCAAACACAACGGTCTTCTCCTGACGAATGGCGCTCCAATTCAATTTGGAAAACTCATCGTGATTAACCGCTAAAACAATAGCATGATACTTTTTGCTAAGTATTGGAATTAGTGACAATCCATATTCGTGTTTTACTTCTTCTCCATCGGCTTGCGGATCAAAAATATCAACGTTTGTTCCAAAGCTTTGAAGTTCGCGAATTACATCAATCACTTTACTGTTACGGATATCCGGGCAGTTTTCTTTGAATGTAATTCCAAGCACCAATACATCTGCTTTGTTAATGGGCAAATCATTTTGTGCCATGAGTTTAATAACGCGGTTCGCGATATGTACACCCATGTTATCGTTAATCCTTCTTCCCGAAAGAATCACTTCTGAATGATAGCCAAGACTTTCTGCTTTATGTGTTAGGTAATACGGATCAACACCAATACAATGGCCACCAACTAATCCTGGTTTGAAAGGAAGGAAATTCCATTTTGTTCCTGCGGCTTCTAGCACTTCATGTGTATCAATGCCGATACGTTCGAAGATGAGTGCTAACTCATTTACAAAAGCAATGTTTACATCGCGTTGTGAGTTCTCAATCACTTTCGCTGCCTCAGCAACTTTTAGTGACGAGGCTTTATGTGTACCTGCAACAATAATTTTTCGATAAAGCTGATCTACCTTCTCTGCCACTTCAGGTGTACTTCCGCTCGTTACTTTTTTTATGGTAGTAACGCGATGAAGTTTGTCTCCGGGATTAATACGTTCAGGTGAGTAGCCACAGAAAAAATCAATATTAAATTTCAAGCCGCTTACTTTTTCCAATACGGGGACACAAATTTCTTCCGTGCATCCTGGGTAAACAGTTGATTCGTAAATAACAATATCTCCTTTCTTCAAAACGCTTCCGACTGTTCTGCTTGCGCTTTCCAGTGGACGAAGATCGGGTTTCTTTGAATCGTCTACCGGAGTAGGAACGGTTACAATAAAATAATTTACGGCCTTTAAATCAGTTGTATCAGAGGAGAAAGTCATTTTAACAGAGGCTTTCAATTCTTCTGCTGTAACTTCTTTCGTACGATCGTGACCTTTCTTTAACTCTTCAATTCTTTCTTTATTTATATCGAAGCCTACAACATCTATTACTTTACCAAACTCCACTGCGAGCGGCAAGCCTACATATCCAAGACCAATGATTCCTATTCTATCCATGAGTGATTATAATTTAACGTTGTAATACTTTACATACCAATCAATAAAATTTCCAATACCCACTTCGATTGGTGTAGATGGTTTAAAATCCACTTCGCGCATTAAGTCATCTACATCCGCATAAGTGGCTGGTACGTCACCATCCTGAAGTGGCAATAAATTTTTAATAGCCTTGCGGCCCAGTTTCTCTTCAATTACCTCAATGAAGCGCATCAACTCAACAGGTTGATTATTTCCAATATTAAAAATCCGATACGGTGCAAAGCTTGTAGCGGGATCAGGCTCCATTCCATCCCAGTTTTTATTCGGTTGAGCAATTTTCGAAATGAGGCGTTCAATGCTTTCCACAATGTCAGCCACGTATGTAAAATCACGTCTCATCTTTCCGTGATTATATACATCAATAGGTTTACCTTCTAATATCGCTTTTGTAAAAAGGAACAATGCCATATCCGGCCGACCGTATGGACCATAAACCGTGAAGAAACGTAAACCTGTTGTTGGTAAATTATAAAGAGACGAATAGGTATGTGCCATCAACTCATTCGACTTCTTTGTTGCTGCATACAAGGAGAGCGGATGATCTACATTATTATGAATGGAGAATGGCATCTTTTTATTCGCGCCATACACCGAACTGGAAGAAGCGTAAATAAGATGCTTGGTTTTAAAGTGTCGACATGCTTCCAGCACATTTAGAAATCCATGCAAATTACTTTCCAGATACGCATATGGGTTTTCGATGGAGTATCGCACACCTGCCTGCGCTGCCAAATTGATGACATAAGGGAAGTTGTACTGATTAAACAATTGATCGATCCCTTTCTTATCTGTCAAATCAATTTCTTTGAAAGTAAAGTTTGCATTCGCTTTCAATTGCTCTAATCGCGAATGTTTCAGTCCGATTTCGTAGTAGTCATTCAAATTGTCGAGCCCGACAACCGTGTAACCAAGCTGGCAAAGCTTTTGAGAGAGATGAAAGCCGATAAAACCGGCTGAGCCGGTGACTAAAACTAGTTTTTCTGAAGGCATCTGGGCGTTAAAAAGTTATTATAAAACGGACAGCAAAACTAAATAATTTTAGGTGCCAACGATAATTTGGGCCGTTTTTACATAAACTTGCATGTTGCACAATGTATTGACACTGATCACAATCGAGTGAATGTAATTTTTCTTCTCATCCAAAAAGAACTCAAACTGGAACTCAGACGAAAATCCGTCATTTCAGGAATCAGTCTTTACCTGTTCAGTTTGGTTTTTATCTGCTATTTAACGTTTAGTCTTAGGCAGAATTCAATATCAGAAGCTACCTGGTCGGCTTTATTCTGGCTCACCATTCTTTTTTCAGTCGTTAACAGTGTAGGCAAGAGTTTTATTGGAGAAAAGAAGGGCATCTTCATCTATATGTACACTCTGGCGAGCCCGCAAGCCACCATTATTTCAAAAATAATCTATAACACGGCTTTATGCTTACTGCTTTCGCTTGGTGGGTATCTCTTGTTCTCTGTTTTTATTGAAAATCCAATACAGGATGCACTTCTTTTTATTACGACTCTCTTTCTCACTTCCTTTGGATTCTCGGCAGCATTGAGTTTAATCTCAGGCATTGCATCAAAGGCAAACAACAGTAATATTCTCATGGCTGTACTTAGCTTTCCAGTAGTGCTGGGTATTTTGTTAATGGCGATCAAAATCACCAAAAATGCTTTGGACGGAATTGACCGTGCCGCAAGTTTAGATGAACTGCTCAACCTGTTGGCAATAAATTGCATTCTCACCGCACTGGCTTACCTCCTCTTCCCCTATATTTGGCGCAGTTAATTTGAAATGTGCCGATGAAAAATAATTGGTGGAAAGTTCTTGGGGTTGTATTGGTGATTTACGTTCATCTTGGTGGTATGCTTTTCGAAGTACCCCGGTTGAATATCCTCAATGAAAGCATCCGGGCGTTATACTTCCACGTGCCCATGTGGTTTGGAATGATCTTCCTTTTTTTAATCTCGGTTTACTACGCTGTTTTATACCTCCGAAATCCTTCCCCTGAACTCGATAGAAAGTCAGTAGCATTTGCAAATGTTGGTTTGCTATTTGGCTTACTCGGTATGGTAACAGGGATGTTGTGGGCAAATTACACCTGGGGTTCACCGTGGCATGGTGATCCGAAACAAAATGGTGCAGCCATCGCTTTGTTAGTTTACCTCGCTTATTTCGTATTAAGAGGCTCTCTTGAAAATGAAGAACAACGGGCCCGATTGAGTTCGGTGTATAATATTTTCGCATTCGCTGCTATGATTCCTTTGGTCTTCATCATTCCAAGACTTACCAGTTCCATGCATCCCGGTAACGGTGGGAATCCTGGTTTTAATGCTTATGATTTAGATAGTCGCATGCGGTCGATTTTTTACCCCGCTGTAATGGGCTGGATTTTAATCGGGGTGTGGATTGCTTCCCTTCGATACCGAATTAGAGCAGTAGAAGAAAAATTACTTGAATTAGAACATGAAAAGAATGACTAAAGGTATTTTAAGTTTGATGCTGATGATGTTCAGTTTCATCGCACAGGCACAAACAACTGTTGAAATGGCCGATACTATGCGTTCGGAAGGAAAGATTTATGTAGTTGTTGGGATTATTATGTTGGTTTTGGCAGGGTTGATTGCCTATTTAATAATGCTCGACAGAAAAGTAAAAAAGCTTGAAAGCATGTTGAGTGAAAAACAATCGAAACTGAAAGCTTAAACGAATTGTTTCAAGCCTAAAGGGATTGGTTAAGGTCGTTTACATTCTGGTTGTTTGTCGTTAATTTTGGGATAGAAATTTAAGTGGGGAGAACTATGAAAAAATCACACATCTTTATCATTGTTATTATTGGGGCAGCGATCGCCATTATCATAACAACAGCAGGCGATGCCAGCACCTACACAAGCTTTGGCGAAGCCTACACCATGGCAACTGCCGGAAACACAAAAGATATTCACGTGGTGGGCCAACTTCCAAAAGATACTCAGGGGCATGTAATCGGGATTGAAGAAGGCGCTGATCGTGTTTCATTTTCATTTTTAATGATTGATGATAACGGCAAAGAACAACGCGTAGAATACAATCAACCAATGCCTCCGGATTTCACCCGTTCTGAGAAAGTAGTAGTGATTGGCAGTTATAATGGTGAAAACTTTAAGGCCAGCAAAATTCTCCTTAAGTGCCCTTCAAAATATCAGGAAACAAAAATCAATGCCTGATCTTTTCACAATTTCAAAGTGCTCTCCTTTCATACGTATTTCAACATTCGTACTTCATAACTTGTAATTTGTACCTCGCATCATGCATTATCTAATCGGCAATCTCGGGCATCTCTTTGTTATTACTTCATTCATTGCCGCACTGGTAACCGTATTCAATTACTTCAAAGCAACCACTACAGATGATTTAGAAAAGAAGAACGGTTGGTTGCTCAATGGCAAAACATCATTTTATATTCACGCACTCGCTGTACTTGGTATCTGTGTAACGCTTTTTCTCATTATTGCTAATCATTACTTTGAATACCACTACGCATACAGTCACTCCGACCGAAAACTTCCATCGTATTATTTAATTTCCACTTTTTGGAATGGGCAAGAGGGTAGCTTTTTGTTGTGGATGTTCTGGCATGCCATACTTGGTGTGATCATTATCAATACAAATAAGTTTTGGGAGGCTCCTGTAATGGTAGTCTTTACACTAGTGCAAGCATTTCTCGCCTCCATGATTTTAGGCGTGGTTATTCCTGGTTTGGATTTTAAAATTGGCAGCTCTCCTTTTATTCTACTGCGTGATGTGATGCATGATGCACCTATCTTCCTGGCACAACCTGAATTTATTCCAAAAGATGGAACTGGCTTAAATGCTTTGCTTCAGAATTACTGGATGGTTATTCACCCTCCTACCTTATTCTTGGGCTTTGCCCTTACCGTTGTACCGTTTTCGTACTGCATGGCCGGTTTGTGGTTAAGGAAATACAGCGATTGGGTTCGTCCTGCTTTGCCATGGGCTTTGTTTGGTGGTGCAATATTAGGGCTTGGAATTTTAATGGGTGGATACTGGGCTTACGAAACATTGAACTTTGGTGGATACTGGAACTGGGATCCGGTTGAGAATGCTGTTTTTGTTCCGTGGTTAATTCTTGTGGCTGCTATACACACAATGATCACGTATAAAAATAGCGAGACCGCACTGAAGGCCTCTATTATTTTAGTGACAGGTGTCTTTATTGCCATTCTCTACTCTACCTTCTTAACACGTAGCGGAATTTTAGGTGAGGCCTCTGTACACTCCTTCACCGATCTTGGTCTCTCGGGACAATTGCTTGTCTATCTTTTATTCTTCTTTGTTGCAGCGCTTCTACTTTCTATCGTTCATTGGAAATATATTCCATCATCAGAAAAAGAAGCATCGACATATTCTCGCGAGTTCTGGATTTTTATTGGCGCAACTACACTTTGTATGATGGGCTTTCAAATAATTGCCGGAACTTCCATTCCTGTTATCAATGCAATCATTGGTTGGTTTAATATTGATGCGAAGTTGGCACCACCAACAGATGCACCAGCATTCTATTCCAAGTTTCAAATTTGGTTTGCTATAGCGATCGGCATTCTTTCAGCAATTGGTCAATTCTTCTGGTGGAAGAAGATTGATCGGAAAGTTCTTTTACAACAATTGTCGCTTCCGTTTATTGCCGCGTTACTTGCTACATTAGTAATCATCAACATCGCAAAAGTATTTAACATACCCTATGCCCTGTTAATGTTTGCAGGACTCTTTACTGTTTTTGCAAATGCAAAAATTTTAATTGGATTGCTGAAATCAAGCCCAGGGTTATCGGGTGGAGCTATCGCACACATCGGCATTGGTATGATGTTGATTGGTGTGATGTTTTCTGCCGGCTATTCAAAAGTAGTTTCGCTTAACAACACCGGTCTTCAAATCTCGAAAGATTTTAGCAAAGAATTTAACCGCGATAATTTATTGCTCTTCGTCAATGAGACCCGTACGATGTGGGGTTATGATATTGAATACTTAGGAGAACGTCTTGAGCCTCGCGAGCATTCAGGGTACATCCATACCAGTGATGTGAAATTAACCGATGACAAAGATAAAGTAGTGGCTAAGTATGATATCTCCGTGGAAGGACACGCATACAAAGCGAATGACACCATCTCTATTCATGGCGAGAATACATATTATGAAATTGAACTTCGCAAAGGTGATCGTAAATACACACTATACCCACGCGCACAAATCAATCAGGAAATGGGTGGTCTTCTTCCCTCACCTGATATTTACAGAACAGTTTCTGCCGATCTCTATACACACGTTACCTCTGTAATGAATCCCGAAGAAGAAAGTGACTGGAGCAAGCTCGAAGAAATGAAAACAAAAATTGGACAAGAGTTTTTTGCCAATGATTATGTAACAACACTTGAGTCTGTTGATCGTGTTTTTGAAATTGATGGCGTTGTATTGGCTGAAAAAGATGTAGCAGTAAAAGCGAGAGTGAAAGTACAAGGAGAGAAGGGGGCATACTTTGCAGAACCTGTTTTCCTTATCCGCGATAAAATGGTAGGCCGCATTCCTGATGAAATCAAGGATCTTGGTTTACGCATCACCCTTCTCAACATTCATCCTGAAACCAGTGAGTTCAGTCTTGGGCTCAACACGCGCCAAAAAGATTGGGTTGTAATCAAAGCTCTTGAAAAACCACTCATCAATGTATTGTGGATTGGTACACTTGTAGTAATGGCCGGATTCGGAATTGCCATGACAAGACGTGTGCGTGAGTTTAAGAAAATGAAAGAGAAAGGACTTGAATAAAATTTACGTTTAGAGTAATCAAAAGACACTCATCATAAAAACGCCTTCGTTAGTTTAATGCTAACGAAGGCGTTTTTATTTTCAAACCGCTAAAAGCGCTAATACTTACCTTATTTCTTGTCTGCTACGATGCGTCCTTCACGATTCGCAATTTCCCATGCTGCAAAGAAAACAGTCTGAGCACGATTCGCTAATAAACTAAATTCAATTTTGCTTACCTCATCACTTGGCTTGTGATAGTCTTCGTGAATTCCATCAAAATAGAAAATGATGGGAATGCCATTCTTTGCAAAATTCCAATGATCGGAGCGATAATAAATTCTATCCGGATGGCCTTCGCTGTTATAGGTATAATCAAAAATCAAATTATTGTTCGCTTTATTAACGGATTCACTTAATGTATGTAACTCAGCAGAAAGTTTATCTGATCCAATCACATATACATACGGTGCGCTATCCTTATGTTCCGGATCTCTGCGACCCACCATGTCAATGTTTAAATCCACAACGGTTTTATCAAGAGGGAAGATGGGATGTTGGGTGTAATAATCAGAGCCAAGCAAACCTTTTTCCTCGCCTGTTACGGCCATGAATAATATGCTTCTGCGTGGACCTTTACCATCTTTCTTCGCTTGTGCAAATGCTTTCGCGATTTGCATTACCGAAACCGTTCCAGATCCATCGTCATCTGCACCGTTATTAATGCGATCGCCTTCTCCTGTCTTTGATATACCGATGTGATCGTAGTGTGAAGTAACTATTACAATCTCATCCTTCTTATCCGTGCCTTCCAAAAAGCCGAGTACGTTCTCTGACTTCAATACCTTTACATCCATTGAAGTTTTGTAAGTGACAGTGCCTGGCTTCATTTTTTTCAACGCTGCTTTCTTCACGTCTTCACCTGCTGCCTTTGTTAATTTCTCCAATGTTGTATTCATCAACTTTGCTGCCGCTGCTGTAGACACGAAGAATGTCCCTGAGTTCTTTGAAGCTTTTGTCTTTGGATTGTCAACCGAAAGTGATCCACCAGAGAGAAATCCCTTAAACTGAGAAAGTAATTCTGTAAAACCCGTTGGGTCAGGGTTCACAACAAAAACAATTTTTGCTCCCTTCTCACGCGCAATACCGATTGGCCCACGGAAGTTCTCATCTTTTCCTACAAAAACTACCACTGCCTTTCCTTCAACGATTACCTGATCAAAATCTTCTTTACGACCTTTACCAACGAATACTGTTGAAACGGTTACTTCACCATTTGACTCTGTCGATCCATAATAAACAACATCTTCAAAATTGTTGAATTTGCTTGTTCCACTCTTTACATATATCTCACCAGGAATGCTGGTATATAGTTCTACTGTCTGAAGATATCCGCCATCAACAGGACCAGTCAAACCAATGTCTTCAAAGTGTGCACGAACAAAGGCTGCAGCGATTTTCTGTCCGCGCTTACCCGTTTCGCGACCTTCAAATGCATCGGAGGCCAGGATTGTTAAATTTTCTTTTAAATCAGATTCCGTAATGAGTTTGCCGTAGGTCTGTGCGGCCGGGTCTTGCGCCATCAGGTTTATGCTGGATGCAAGCAACCCAATGAGGACACCATGTTTTAATTTAATCATAGCTCAAAGTTTAAGTTAATGCGCCAAAGATGTTGAGGATTTTCGAGAAAGCGAACGGTTTAGAGTTAATGGTGAATTGTTAATGGTGAATGGTAGAAATTCATCATTTACTGATTACCGATCACCGCTTACTATTTACATAGACCCTACATTCCCACATTTTTTCTGTTCTTTAAGAAGTTACAACTAACCACTTTATTACCTTTGCCCCCTCACGGCTGTTTGCCCGCATCTCATTGACCTAAGACACTGAAAATCAAACATTTTAATGAAAATCGATTCCCACTACTCCGAAAAATTTGAAACCCGGCACATTGGCCCGGATGCCCATCAGACTGAAGAAATGTTGAAAGTGGTAAAGGCCAAATCGGTTGACGAACTTATCGAACAAACGATCCCTGCCAGCATCCGCCTCAAAAGCCCTTTGAATTTGCCAGCGGCCAAATCTGAGTTTCAGTTTCTGAACGATTTCAAGAAGCTGGCTTCGAAGAATAAGGTTTTCAAATCGTTTATCGGAACAGGTTATTACAATACAATCACGCCAGGAGTAATCCTTCGGAATATTTTGGAGAATCCGGGTTGGTATACGGCTTACACGCCTTATCAAGCTGAGATTGCACAAGGTCGTTTGGAAGCGTTGATCAATTATCAAACGATGATTATCGACCTTACAGGAATGCAAATTGCCAATGCTTCATTGTTAGATGAAGGTACAGCAGCCGCAGAAGCCATGCACTTGATGTTTGCTTCGAAAAAAGCATCAAAGAAAAACGCAACAAAGTTTTTTGTTGATCAGAATGCATTTCCACAAACTATCGACTTGCTAAAAACACGTGCTACACCTATTGGTGTTGAATTGGTAATTGGTGATGTGAATACATTAGACATTACGGATGCTAATCTATTTGCAGTCTATATTCAAAATCCAAACAACGATGGCGCTGTGAAAGATTATTCATCTTTTGCTTATTCTGCACATGAAAAGGATGTGTTCATCGTAATGGGTGCAGACTTAATGAGTTTGTTATTAATGAAATCACCAGGCGAAATGGGTGCGGATGTTGTGGTTGGATCATCCCAGCGCTTCGGTGTGCCAATGGGTTTTGGTGGACCGCATGCTGCATTCTTTGCAACGAAAGATGAATTCAAACGTCAGATGCCGGGAAGAATTATTGGTGCTTCAATTGATGCATCAGGCAATCCGGGTTATCGCATGGCATTGCAAACACGCGAGCAGCATATTCGCAGAGAAAAAGCAACTTCCAATATTTGTACAGCACAGGTTCTTCTTTCGGTGATGGCAGGTATGTATGCCGTGTATCACGGACCAGAAGGATTGAAAAAAATTGCCGGAAGAATTCATGGCTTGACAACCGCCTTGGATAGCGGACTGAAATCACTCAGCTTCAAGCAAGTCAATGAATTTTACTTCGATACATTGAAAGTTGCTGTTGCCGATCCAAAAGCCGTTCAACGCGAAGCCAATAAACGCGAAGTCAACTTTAAATTTTTCAGTACAAATCATGTTGGAATTTCGATTGATGAAACATCATCATCAGAAGATGTAAAGACGATTCTTGAAATATTCGCAGCTGCAGAAAATAAAAAAGCAACCAGCACATCTTCAAACGGACAAGAGATTAGCTGGCCAGCATCGTTGATCAGAAAATCAGCTTACCTAAGGCATCCGGTTTTCAATATGCATCATTCCGAGCATGAGATGCTGCGTTACATTAAGCGATTAGAAAATAAAGATCTTTCCATGGTACACTCAATGATCTCATTGGGATCATGTACTATGAAATTAAATGCAACAGCAGAAATGATTCCTGTTACCTGGCCAGAGCTTGGCAACATACATCCTTTCGCTCCAACAGATCAAACATTAGGATATCAGGAATTAATTAAAGACTTAGAAAACTGGTTAAAAGAAATTACCGGATTCACTGCCGTATCACTTCAACCAAACAGTGGTGCACAAGGTGAGTATGCTGGCTTAATGGTGATACGCGCGTATCATCAGGATCGTGGTGATATGCACCGAAATATTTCATTGATACCGGCATCTGCTCACGGAACCAATCCGGCAAGCGCAGTAATGGCAGGCATGGAAGTAATTGTTGTAAAATCAGATGAAGAAGGAAAAATTGATGTTGCTGATTTAAAAGCAAAAGCAGAACAATACAAAGACAAACTTTCGTGTCTGATGGTAACGTATCCATCAACTCACGGTGTGTTTGAAGAATCCATTATGGAAATCTGCGAGACCATCCACAAAAATGGCGGACTTGTTTACATGGATGGTGCCAACATGAATGCACAGGTAGGCTTAACATCACCCGCCAACATCGGTGCGGATGTTTGTCACTTGAACCTGCACAAAACATTTTGCATTCCACACGGTGGCGGTGGACCTGGCATGGGGCCTATCTGCTGCAACGATAAGTTGAAAGCCTATTTGCCCGGACATGCCGTTGTAAAGACTGGTGGCGATAAAGCAATTCATGCTGTATCGGCCGCTCCTTGGGGAAGCGCGAGTATCTTGACTATCTCATACGCATACATTGCCATGATGGGTGGTGATGGATTAACCAATGCAACGAAGTATGCCATTTTGAACGCCAACTACATTAAGAATAAACTAGAAGGGCACTACAAAATTTTATACACCGGAACAAAAGGCCGTTGCGCTCACGAGATGATTGTGGATTGCCGCGACTTCAAAAAGTTTGGTGTTGAAGTAGAAGACATCGCAAAACGTTTGATGGATTATGGTTTCCATGCACCAACGGTTTCGTTCCCGGTTGCCGGAACATTAATGATCGAACCAACCGAAAGCGAACCGAAAGAAGAGATCGATCGCTTTGTTGATGCATTGATTGAAATCAGAAATGAAATTCGTGAAGTAGAAGAAGGTAAAGCGGATAAAGAAAACAATGTATTGAAGCACGCTCCACACACCGCAGCAGTTATTACTGCAGATGAGTGGACTCGTCCATACAGCAGACAAAAAGCAGCCTATCCACTTCCGTATGTAAAAGATGCGAAGTTCTGGCCAAGCGTTAGTCGTGTAGACAATGCTTATGGTGACAGAAACTTAATGTGCAGTTGTTTACCAATGGAGGAATATGCTAAAAAGGAAGATACAGTAGCAATCTAGGTCTATACCTTACATTGAATTTAAAGGCATCTGTTTAGCAACAGATGCCTTTTTTTATTTCCTTAAGAGATTCAAAAAAAGGAGTTATTTTTATAAACGTTGTATGGAAGAAAAGCTTAACGATATCAAATCGAATTCACTCCCTTGGTGGACCTGGATTGCACCTTTTCTAATCATTGAGACGGGTGATCAATTATCACTTTTGTTTAAGTATTCTGAAATCTATTCAGCCTTCTATCTTCCTACAGCCATTGCTTTTGTATTGATCAATTGGTGGGGACCTGCTCGTGTACTTCCTTCCATGTTTATTATCGGAACACTCAATAGTTGGTTTTATGACCTTCAAAATTTGTGGTTGTGGCCCGTGTTTGGTGGCATTGAAGCCTTTGCTGTTTTTCTTTCGTGGTTTTTGTTTTCGAAATTAATGAGAGGTAAACCCTGGCTACCTGATATTAAGCAAACCATTCTTTTTTTAAGCCTTGGCCTCATCGCTCCTATCACATTGGAAGTAGCCTTATGGCAATTTGCTTATATTGCTGATCATGCATATTTGCCAGAATTATTTTGGGAACGTTTTAACCGGGATTTGTTAAGTGAACTGATTGTTAATTTCAGTTTTGCATTGCCCGCACTTTATTTTCTGACACCTTACTTCCATTCTGTAAATCTGTTTACCAGGAGCGACTACGAGAAAGAGCAACGACATCCATTACAAAAAAAAGATGTTGTTGAAATCATTGTAATATTCATTGTTCTCCTCGTTTTAACATTTGTACTACCCTTTCGAAACTTCTGGTTTTTATACGGACTCTTCTCCTTGTATTTCGCCATTCGTTTTGGATTTGGTGTTGCGCTTTTAGGAAATGCATACTTGTTTTTTATCTCTTACCTGATTCCTGTTCTAATTCAAAAAATCTGGAATACAGAATATTTTTTTATTGACAACTCTGTCATCTCTACATTTTTAGGCTCCATATTACTTTACCTGTTTGCAACAATTACCGGGAGAGTAATTAGCGATTTACGAATTGTAGAAGACCGGCTGCATAAACAAAATGAAGAATTGAAAGATGCCAACCAGGAACTCGATCGATTTGTCTATAGCGTGTCTCACGATTTAAGCGCACCTCTTAAATCAATTTTAGGTTTGGTGAACATCAGTAAGCTGAGCAACAACCCCGAAGATTTTAAAATGTATTTTTCGAAAATAGAATTCAGCGTTGTGAAACTAAATACCTTCATCAAGGAGGTACTGGATTATTCCCAGAATAAAAGATTGGCATTGACGATAGAACAAATTCAGTTGAAAGATTTATGCACCGAAATTTTAGAGAACTTAAAATACATGGACAGCTATTCAGATTTGAATGTAGATTTCAGCGGATTAGAGGTGTCTGAAGTCAAAAATGATAAGACTCGGGTGAAAATGATTTTGAATAACCTATTAACCAACGCGATGAAATATCAAAAGCATATTCCAGACCATCGTCCATACATTAAAATCTCGTCACGCAAAAAATTAAATTCAATTATCATTGATGTGGAAGATAATGGAGAGGGTATCCGGCAGGAAGTACAAAGTAAAATTTTCGATATGTTCTTTCGTGGACACGAAAAATCAGTTGGCTCCGGATTAGGACTATACATTGCAAGAGAAGCGGCTGAAAAGATTCAGGGTACCATCAGCATGAAGTCGGAATATGGTAAAGGATCAACATTTAGTCTTGAGCTTTTGAATCCGAACTGACGTTGGTGTGATTCTGATCATGGTCTTATATTGAATTTTCCTGCCTCCATTAAATAAAGATTACCGTATACATTAATTCAATTTTCAACCTTAATAAAACCCATTAACTTTCCAATCAAACCCTTTTACTATGCTCAAAAGAACACTTGTGCTTATCGCGATTATATTCGTCTCCTTCTCAGGATTTTCACAAGCCCTATGGCTTCGCTATCCTGCTATCTCACCCGATGGAAAACAAATCGTCTTTAGTTATCGTGGTGACCTGTACATTACGCCCACCGCAGGAGGCACTGCAAGCCCGCTAACGGCTCATGATGCCTATGACTTTTCTCCTGTTTGGTCGCCTGATGGAAAACAAATTGCTTTTGCATCTAACCGTCATGGCAACTTTGATGTTTTTATTATCTCTGCCAATGGAGGCGATCCAAAACGATTAACCTATTACTCTGCCTGGGAAATTCCAACCGATTTTACTTCTGATGGGAAGAATGTGATTTACAATACACACATGGAAGATCTGGCAAGTAATGTTCAGTTTCCAATGGGTGCTTTGAATGAGCTGTACTCCGTACAGGTTGAAGGTGGTAAACCAAAAATGATTAAGCCAACCACAGCGAATGATGCCCAGATCAGTAAAGACGGGAACAAAATAATTTTCACCGATTGGAAAGGATATGAAGATGACTGGCGTAAACACCACCAGTCAAGTGTTACACGCGATGTGTGGTTGTACGATGTTGCTCAGAAAAAACATACTCAACTCAGTGGCTTTAAAGGTGAAGACAGAAATGCAGTATTCGCTCCGGGCGAAAAAGAAATTTATTTTTTAACGGAGCAGTTTGGTGATTTCAATGTTGCCAAAACGAGCCTTGACAATCCGCAAAATGCAACGGCTGTAACCAATCATCAAAAACATCCTGTTCGTTTCTTATCCATTGCCGATGATGGAACACTTTGCTATAGCTTCAATGGTGAATTGTATACACGAAAACCAGGTGAAGCAAATTCACAAAAGGTAAATGTTAATATCGTTGCCGAAGACAAAGAAAAAAATCCGGACATTCTTCAAGCTATGCGTGGTGCAACAGAGTTTAGCATTTCACCGGAAGGCAAAGAAGTGGCCGTGATTGTACGCGGAGAAATTTTCGTTACCTCTACTGAACATGGAACAACCAAACGCATTACCCATACACCAGAGCAAGAACGTTCGGTTAGCTTTAGCCCGGATGGGAAATCTCTGATCTATGCATCTGAGCGAGGCAACAGTTGGAAACTTTACCAAACAAAACTAGTACGACCTGAAGAAAAACTTTTTGCGTTGTCAACAGTATTAAAAGAAGAACCAATACTGGTATCCGACAAAGAAACATATCAACCAAAATTCTCTCCTGATGGAAAAGAAGTAGCGTACTTAGAAGAGCGTGTTACATTGAAGGTGCTCAACCTTGCTACCAAACAGAGCCGTACCATATTGGATGGAAAATATAATTACTCCTATAGCGATGGCGATCAATGGTACGATTGGTCACCCGATGGAAAATGGTTCCTGGTAAATTTCAACAGCACTGGTCGCTGGTCATCCGAAGCGGGATTGGTTGATGCCCAAGGCAAGCAAACATTGGTTAACTTAACCAACAGTGGTTACAATGATGGTGCACCTCGGTGGATGCAGAAAGGTAAATCAATGATTTGGTTCTCTGATCGGAATGGAATGCGCAGTCATGCAAGCTGGGGATCGCAGGCCGATGTATATGCCATGTACTTTACACGTGATGCCTGGAATAAATTCAAACTGAGCAAGGAAGAATTTGACTTATTGAAAGAAGCTGAAAAAGAAGAAGAGAAAAAGAAAGAAGAAAAGAAGGATGATGCAAAAAAAGGAAAGAAGACCGATGCGGCTGAAAAAGATAAGAAAGAAGATAAAGACAAAATAGAACCCGTTGAAATTGATCTCGATCACATTGAGGATCGCAAAGCAAGACTCACCATTAATTCTTCTGATCTTTCGGACGCCATTCTATCACTCGATGGTGAACAACTTTTCTATCTCGCTAAATTTGAAAAGGGTTATGATTTATGGGTTCAGAAATTCCGCGATCATGAAACCAAACTGCTCGTGAAGCTGGAAGGCTATTCAGGTGGTTTGCAAATGGACAAAGAAGGTAAATTTATTTTTGCCGTTTCTGGAGATAATATCATTCGTATCAATGTTGAGAACAATGAACAAAAGTCGATTGGTTATCGTGCTGAAATAAATCTTGATTTCAAAAAAGAACGCGACTACATGTTCGAGCACGTGTGGCGCCAGGTACAAAAGAAATTCTACAATGAAAAACTACATGGTGTAGATTGGAATTTCTACAAGCAAGAGTATGCGCGTTTCCTTCCGCACATCAACAACAATTTTGATTACACCGAAATGTTGAGTGAAATGTTGGGTGAACTAAACGCATCGCACACCGGCTCAGGATATATTTATAATGATCCGAATGGCGATAAGACGGCAAGACTCGGTGCATTCTTTGATGATACCTATACTGGAACTGGTTTAAAAATCAATGAAGTCATTGACAAGGGTCCATTAGAAGAGGTGAAAGAAAAAATTACAGCCGGAATGATCATCAAAAAAATTGATGGCATTGAATTGACACCTGCGGTAAATTACTATCAACTTCTCAATCGAAAAGCCGGGCAGCCTACATTATTATCCATCGAAGATGTTGTAGCAAAGAAAACCCTTGATGTGGTCATTAAGCCGATCAGCATTGGAGCAGAAAATGAATTGTTGTATGAGCGTTGGGTGAAAAAAATGCGTGATCTGACAGACAAATTATCAGGCGGCAAAATTGGTTATACACACGTTCGTGGAATGGATGATGAAAGTTTCCGTGAATCATACAGCGAGATCCTTGGAAGAATGGTCGATAAGAAAGCACTCATTGTTGATACACGCTTCAATGGAGGCGGGTGGCTACATGACGATCTTGCCACATTACTAAGTGGTAAAAAATATGTAGACTTAGAACCACGTGGACAAAAAATTGGAACAGAGCCTGAGAAGAAATGGTATAAGCCTTCAATCGTGTTGATGAGTGAAAGTAATTATTCAGATGCTCACTTCTTTCCATTCACATATAAAGCTCTTAACATAGGTAAGTTAGTAGGCATGCCGGTTCCTGGAACAGCAACTGCGGTGTGGTGGGAATTAATTCAAGACAATACCATCTATTTTGGAATCCCACAAGTCGGTGTGAAAGATCAAAATGGAAATTACCTGGAAAATCAACAACTTGAACCCGATTATAAAGTGGCTCAAAGTTTGGATGTGGTTATACAGAACCGTGATGAACAATTGGAGAAAGCAGTTGAAGTTTTACTAAAGGATCTAAAATAAGAGTAGAGTTGAATTACATGGGAATTGTGAACAAGATGATTATCAAATCAAGAAACAAAAAGCGGGTAAAGGATGTATTGATCATCGCTTGCTTACTTTTTGTTTTTATTCCATTAACAAGCGTTGCACAGAAGAGTACCTACAAAGGATTCCCATCATTAGTGTGGCCAAAGCTTTACAACATCACCTTTGAAAAAGCGAAAGATGAATTGGGAAGTTTTGATAAACCTGTATTTACACCCGAAGTCAAAGCACTAAATGGAAAACCCATTATACTTTCTGGATATATGGTTCCATTTGAAAGCGGCATGAAGGGAAATCATTTTATGTTCTCCTCCATGCCGTTGAATGCTTGTTTCTTTTGTGGAGTTGGGGGTCCGGAAACTGTGGTTGAAATATTTTCTTCAAGCAATGTTAATTATTCAGAGAAGCCGATTGAAATTAAGGGCATCTTAAAACTCAACAGCACTAATCCTGATCAAATGATTTACGTAATAGAAAATGCAGAGATTTTAGGAGAGGTAGGTTTTTGATTGGCAATAAAAAATAAGAGCAAAAAAAACGGAGCAAATTTCTTTGCTCCGTTTTTATTTATATCAAAGTGAAGATTATCATCTACACATTGTTGAAATAGTTTCCAATCTAATATGTTGATTATTTTTTTAAAGATTGGATCATGTCAGATTCTATGGGGTTAATTGTGTTTTTGAATAGAAAGTCGTTACATCCAATTAAAGCATTTGAACTCGTATGGTTTTTGTAACTGAATGAACATTCCATTAAAAAAAACAAATGCTAGTCATATGAAAAAGAAAGCAAAAACACCAATAAAACAAGAGTCGGTAAAAACGCCTACGCCTCCTCAGACCATTGATCCTTCCTCGCCTCCAGGCAAGGGTAAAAATTCCGGATATAAAAAGACAGAAACAAAAAAGGAAGAATAACGGTATCACCAATCATGTCTTCACTTTTCTTATCCTAAAATCGTAAAAAGAAAAAGGTTTTTGCTCTGCACGTTATAAAGAAGGTAGGTCTTTTGAAAGTTAAATCTTGAAGAGTTTGTAAGATGTACTTTCAAACCAGTAGATTTGTTTACGCCTACCTAAACCAAACGCCATGTCGAACTGGAAAATCAAGCTGTCTCTTTTCCTAAATTACTTTGTCTTTGCCATGCTCCTTAACAGCGTTGGCACAGTAATTCTTCAAGTCCAGGGAAACTTTGGTGTTTCAGAATCTTCAGCTAGTGTGTTGGAAGCGTTTAAGGACCTCAGCATTGCTATCGTTTCATTTTTAGTAGCTTCTTACATTACACGAATTGGATACAAAAATGCAATGCTCATTGCACTTGGATTCATTTCTCTGATTTGTATACTCATGCCTTCCCTTCCAAGTTTTGCCATGACTAAACTTCTGTTTGCTGCAACAGGTACTTGCTTTGCACTGATTAAAGTTTCCGTGTATGCAACAATTGGCATCGTAACGGAAAACAAAAAGGATCACGCCAGCTTCATGAATTTTATTGAATCATTTTTTATGGTAGGTATCCTTACCGGATATTTTATTTTCAGCGCATTTGCCAGCGATGGCGATCCTCAATCTACACAATGGTTTAATGTCTACTACTTATTGGCAGGAATCGCCATAGCCGCATTCCTGCTTTTGATGAGCACTTCATTGGATGAGTCAGACGTAAAGGCAACGGAGCCCAAACCTTTTGTGCAAGATTTTATTGACATGTTCAAGCTGGCGGTTGCCCCTCTCGTAATGGTTTTCATTTTGAGTGCCTTTACGTATGTACTCATAGAACAAAGTATTATGAGTTGGCTGCCTACCTTCAACAGTAAAGTTCTTCAACTTCCTACTACACTCAGCATACAAATGGCAAGCATACTTGCAGCATCAACTGCTATCGGAAGATTTGCAGCAGGTGTTGTGTTAAGAAAACTTCAATGGTTTACTGTACTCGTCATTTGTTTGTTGTCGGCAAGTATATTGGTGTTGGTCGCTATTCCACTGGCTCAGCATTCAAGTGAAGTAGTGACAGGATGGAGTAATGCTCCCCTTGGTGCGTTTGTATTTCCGTTGATAGGACTTTTCATTGCTCCGATTTATCCTGCAATCAATTCGGTAATTCTAAGTACTCTTCCCAAGAGGCAGCATGGAGCAATGTCAGGATTAATTGTGATTTTCTCTGCACTTGGAGGAACAACCGGTTCAATTATAACGGGTAACATCTTTGAAGCTTATGGTGGACAAACCGCTTTTTATTTTTCACTGGTTCCAATAAGTATCTTATTGGTTTGTCTATTCTTCTTTAACAGGATTCAGAAAAAATCAGAAGCGTCCATTGAGTTTACTTCGGGTGGCGGACATTAACTTTAAAAGGTATGACACTGCAAATTCACGAACTCGGTTCACTCTTTGAAGAAGTTCAGCTTCAGAATATTTTGGAAGATGGGAAAACCTTTCCCGATTGTTTACCCAAAAGAAATTTAGCGGACATCAATCTGGATTATAGTAAGAAGAAACATCAACCTGGTTTTGATTTACGAAAATTCATTGAAGAGAATTTTAATTTACCCAAAGCTTATTCAACAGGATATAAAAGCGATGTAAACAAGCCTGTCAAAAAACACATCGAAGAACTTTGGAATATCCTCACCCGTCAGCCTGATAATGAAATAAGCTCGCTCATTCCTCTGCCTCATCCCTACATCGTTCCGGGTGGTCGCTTTCGCGAGATCTATTATTGGGATAGTTATTTTACAATGTTGGGTTTACGAGCATCCAATCGTGTCGACCTCATTCAAAACATGGTCGATAATTTTGCATACCTCATTGATACGGTAGGGTACATTCCAAATGGCAATCGCACTTATTTTATTGGAAGGTCGCAACCACCATTTTTTTCGTTAATGGTGCAATTACTAAAGGATGTAAAAAAGGACAATGATGTGCTGACGAAATATCTTCCTTCACTAGAAAAAGAATATCAATTCTGGATGCAGGGCTTTGACACATCCCTTGCAAAGCATCGTGTGGTTCGAATGTCCGACAACTCTTTATTGAATAGGTATTGGGATGAGAATAATTCCCCCAGACCAGAAGCATACAAAGAAGATGTAGAGCTTTCACATCAATCAAAACAAAAACCGGAAGAACTCTTCCGCCATCTTCGGGCTGCAGCTGAGTCAGGATGGGATTTTAGTAGTCGTTGGTTTAAAGATGAAAACTCTTTTGCTTCTATTCACACAACTGATATTATTCCAGTCGATCTGAATTGCTTGTTGTTCAATTTAGAACAAACCCTTGCTGATGCCTATCTGGTTTCAGGAAATAATGAAAAGGCTTCTTTCTACGTATCACAATCAGCCAACCGAAAAAACTCTATCTTAAAATATTGCTGGAACGAAGAGGAGAAATTTTTCTTTGACTATGATTTTGTAGAAAAGAAACAAAAGCAACATCTCACACTAGCAGCTGTGTTTCCTTTATTTTTTAAAATTGCTACTGCGGATCAAGCCGCCTCAGTTGCAGAAAATATCGAATCGAAGTTTTTAAAGTACGGAGGTCTTTCTACAACGCTTAACACAACCGGTCAGCAATGGGATGCGCCAAACGGATGGGCACCATTACAATGGATTGCTTATCGTGGACTTTTAAATTATGGAATAGATGAACTTGCTGAAGAAATAAAAACGCGATGGACGCGCGCCAATCTTACGGTTTATAAAAATTCTGGCAAGATGACCGAGAAGTATGATGTGTGGAATGATCATGGAGAAGCAAGCGGAGGAGAGTATCCAAATCAGGATGGCTTTGGGTGGACAAATGGAGTTTATCTGGGAATGACAGAAATTTAAAATAAGCCGACCGCTACTCTAATACGAATACCCTTACATCCGATACTTGCAAAGTAAAAAAGCCTAATCCACCATTTACGTTTGTTGGATAATTCAAAGGTTCACTCGCAAGCTCAGAGAATCCGTATCGATTTTCATTTCGAAGATCCCAAAATTGATAATATTCCTTTTCAACATTCGAAAGAAAAACTGCTACCGTATCGCCCTGCGAGAACTCACGAAAAAAGACCCGAAACTGATCTTGAAAAAGTTGCCCGTCAAAATCATGATCATCTTTCAAATAAGTAAAAACGTTAGGATTGAGTAAAGAGGTAAGTTCTTGTGTGGAAGAAAATTGCTGAACATTCACCATATAAAAATTTTCACCCTCCGGATCTTGTAAACTGTAATCGACCTCCGCCAAGGAATCATATTCATTTACAAATAACCGGGCATTAACTGTCTCAAAAGGCACTGATGCTTTTAATTGTGCAAACGCATTAACATTTTGCAGCCCTTCAGCTTGTGCGCGAAGTTCATAGGTAATGCCCTCAGTCCATTCATTAGTTAATCCTCCATACAAACCATTTCCAAGCGATGATAGTGTATCAATGTTATTTTGATAGTGCAGCGTAACGAGAGCATCATTAATCATGATTTGCTGAAGTAATTCTTCCGGATCACTATCATCTCCAGCATCCAGCGCGCCAATACTTCGGGTGAGCAGAACTACTAACCCCTGATCAGGAATAATTTGGGATGAGATAACAATCTTCGGCTCTAGTTTAGGCAAATTATTAACAGGTAATGGATCGGGCAAGCAACTGCTCATCATCAATCCAAAACATGCCATGATGAATCCATTCCTTATACTATGCTTCAATATTTTCATATCACTACATTTCACTATGTTAAAATTTAAATCCATAGCTAACAAAAGGTAACAGTCCGAAAAGTCCTGGTTGTTCGTATCGATACGAGCCGTCTGTATTGGGTTCGATTGTTATACCAAAGGGTGTTGCACGATTATATACATTGTATACTCCTGCAAACCACTCACTTCTTATTTTTCTTTCAGGACGCGACCTGAATTTTATTCCCAAATCAAGTCGATGTGTGTCCGCTAGTTTAACTGAATTGAGTGGCGCATAAACCGGAATTAAATTAACACCGGCTAAGGTAGGCGATGGCACGATGTACTGTCCGATAATTGGTGTGAAGCGTGAACCCGAAATAAATTCAAACACAGCAGAGAATGACCAACGCTTTATAAATTCATAATTCATTACTACAGCACCGTTGTGTCTTCGATCGTAACGAGAAAAAAACCATTCACCATTGTTCACCTCATCATATTGTCGTTCAGAACGGGAAAGTGTATAGCTAATCCACCCCGTAAACTTCCCTGACTCTTTCTTTATTAAAATCTCAAGACCATACGCTTTTCCTGAACCTTGTATGAGTTGTTCTTCAAATTCGGTATTGAGAAAAAGATTGGCACCTTCCTGATAGCCGATAAGCCGGTTCATCTTTTTATAATATCCTTCCAAACTGATGAATATACTTTTTCCAGGCAAGACCTGCTGAAGAGCCAGCGTAATCTGATCGGAAGTTTGTGGCCTTACATTATCCGTTACCGGATACCAGATGTCGGTAGGGAAAGCTATTGCTGAACTCGATACACGATGAAGGTATTGCGCCATGCGTGAGTAACTAATTTTGAGAGCCTTATTTTGTACGAGTTGATATCGCAATGCAAATCGTGGTTCGGGATTAACATAAAATTGATTATCCACTTGTGCTGATGAGAATCGTAAACCCGTGCTCCACGACCATCGATCTTTCCACTTACCATCAGCTTGAATAAAAACACTCGACTCTAAACTTGTTTGAGCTGCTGATGCACTGCTGGGAAGTAGCTCGGAAATTTCTCCTGAGGTACTAATAATGTTTGGACTTACTGAATGATGGATGACTTCGAGACCGGCAACCAAAGAAATACCCCGCAATGAGTCCCACTGAAATTTCCATTTGCCACCCCAATCTCGAATACTGGAGTTCACAAATAGTCGACTGTCTTCGAATGTGTTTTGTATCGTGTAATTAAAGCGAGTTCTATAAAATGATAACTCACTGTTTACATTGGGCGAAAGTGATCTTCTCCATAATGCGGTTTGTGTATTGCTGGCGATTGTAAAATCGGTTGTGATATTTCTGTTCCTTGAAGAATCTCTTGGTTCACGTGCATAGGATAACACATCTTGTCCGGAGTAGTAGGAAACCTCAAGGTAATCACGTGAAGAAGGTCTAAAGCTGACTTTAGTATTCAGATCGTAAAAGTAATAGGGCAACGATTCGTTGATAGTACTCAACACCTGATCGATGTACGTTCTTCGTCCTGCTACCCAGATATGAAGTTTATCTTTTACGATAGGCTGACTCACCATCAGTCGCGAAGCGAGCAACCCGATGTTGCCACTTATATGTGTACGATCAACCGGTTGCGATTTAGTAGTAACATTCAAAATAGAAGACAAGCGGCCCCCGTAGTATGAAGGAAAGGCACCGTTGATGGATTCAACACCTTGTAAAATATCAGGATTGAAAACCGATAAAAATCCGAAGAGATGGCCCGTGTTATAAACAGGTGCACCATCTAACAACACCAGATTCTGATCTGCAGCACCACCACGAACAAAAAGATCCGAGCTTCCTTCCACTCCTTTTGAAACACCTGGAAGTAGTTGAATAGTTTTAATTAAATCGGCCTCACCTCCCAACACCGGAATGGAATTAATTTCCTTCTCGCTCAAGTGAAACGTGCTCGTTCGCGTTGATTCAAATTGATCAGCCTGAAGCGATTGTTTCGCTGAAATAACAACTTCATCTAACTGTTCGACCGATGTCTCAAGAAAAAAAGAAATAGAAGTATCGCGCTTCAACAAAAATTCATGCGACAATTTCCGAAATCCTGTATACGAAATGGAAAGGCGAACTTTACCAGCTGGTAATTTTATGGCGAAATCTCCGCTTGCATCAGTAGTAATTGTTTTGTTATGATTGAAGAAATGTATGTGCGCCTGGTCCAGCGGCTTCCCGGAATTATCATAAACACGACCCTTTAATACAGGCTGCGTCCAGGCAATGCCATTCGTTAATAGTACAATGCATAAAATGACAATTCGTTTCATCAGAAAAAGAGAACTGTTTAGAAACTATGCGCCTTCAAATTTCTAAAGGGTTGATCATTTAACAGCAATTACCATGAATATATTTCCCTAGCAACGAAAACTATTTGAACGGTTCGTATGAATAAACATTAACACGATAAGCAATGTTCTTCGCTAACGTTGGAAACAAACAGAAATGAATTGAATCAGCCTATAAACCCATTCTTCTTATGGCTTCCATCACAGTAGGGTTTGTTAGATGATCCGCCACAGCGACAGAATGCAGTTGCATTGTTTTTCTTCGTAAGATTTCCTTTTGAATCCTTCACTGTCACATTTCCATACACCAGCAACGGACCATTCTCCATTGTTTCGATAATGGTCTCTGCTTCTATTTTTATTTCTTCTGACTCATCACGATTCAAATAATAACTCAACGCTCCTGATGGACATTTTTTTACCTGATCAATAATTTTATCAGTAGTCGATTTCTCTGGCGTAATCCAAGGACGCTTTTGCGGATCGAATACATCATTCAATCCCCGAAAACAAATAGCCGAATGAATGCACATATTTGGCTTCCAGACGATGGTCACCTCTCCGTTGGTATACTTTTTTGTAATGTCTTTCATAGTTTTCTGTTCATTAAGATAACACAGTAACTATCAATTCGCAACCAACAACTCCGTGTTAACTTCGATTGGATTCGTCAATATCTTATGCACCGGGCATGATTTTGCAATTTCAAGAAGGCGTGTGCGCTGTGATTCATCTAATGTTCCTTCAAACGAAATTTCACATCTGAAAATTGTTTTTTCTTTACTGGTCTCAGAGGATACTTCTACTTTGATCAGATCAAGCGGCCACTTTTTTCGATCAGCATACATTCGCAATGTAATAGCAGTACACGATGCGAGCGCAGATAATAAAAAATCGTGCGGAGCGGGCCCAAGATTGGTTCCGTTCTTCTCTGCAGGTTCATCTGCAATAAGGTAATGAGCCGATGTAATCAGTTCCGTTTTGTATTGGTCTTTTCCAATGAGGGCAGTTACCATATCAGAATGATTTATTCATAACAAACTCACTTTGAACATATCGCTCTCTTGGCGCTTGTTCGCGTTGCCTTAAATTCTCAGACAGCATTTCAATATCACCTGGATAACCAATAGCCATCATCACACCCAATTCATAGGTGTCAGGAATATTCAATACATCTTTTGCTTTCAATCGATCGTAACCTCCCATTTGATGAACGTTCAATCCCAGTTGTGTCGCTTGAAGCGAAAGAAAAGCATTCGCTCCTCCCAGATCATATTTAGCCGAACCATTCGGCTGATCGTTTCGAATAAAATTCTTTCGCGCTAAACTAAGTATTAGGAGTTGCGCATTAACTGCCCAGACTTGATTGCTTGGATTCAAAACATGCAAAAGTTTATACCACAATTCAGTTTGATCCTTTGTAGCATAAATGTACGTCCAGGGTTGTTCGTTGTTACTGGATGGTGCCCAACGTGCCGCTTCAAACAAGGATGCAATTTTCTCTTGTTCAATGGGAGTATCGCTATAGGCACGCCTGCTTCTTCGTTCTTGAATTTCAGTTATAACCGGAGCCTCAATAAGTATTGACTTTTGCATAGGAAGTATTATTTCCATTGTGGAATTGTAAGCAATTTAGGTTATAACAGAAATTTCGCGATAGAGTTCACGTTGAAAATTTCAGAATATTCTTAATGATTAATCATCAGATGAGTTATTCTTCAATAAGAACGCCCATCTTTCCCATCTGGTAGTCGCGCATGGCTTCCATGATTTGAGTTTGTGTATTCATTACAAAAGGACCGTAGGATACAACCTCCTCATTCAAAGGTTCACCACTTAACAAGAGAACACGGGTGTCTTCCAATGCTTCGATTGTTATACCATCACCATCCTTTTTGAAAACAATAGCATTCAATCCATCCACAAGTCCAAAACCTTCAAGTGTTAATTTTCCATCAAGAAGATATAGCAACGTGTTGTGGCTGGTTGGCAAGTCAATCGAAACCTTTCCACCCTTTTTAAATTCGATGGTCGCAGCATTCACATCGGTGTGAGAAGGTATCGGACCTTTAACGCCTAATATTTCACCAGAAAAAATTCTGGCCTTTACTTTTTCATCATCACTTACATAGGTGGGTGCTTCTGCTGCTGAAAGTGGAAAGTATGCAGGTTGATCAAATTTATGAGCAGAGGGTGTATTGATCCATAGTTGAATAATTTCTTGTCGACCACCAATTTCATGAATATCATGTGGCGGCCGTTCGCTGTGCAAAATTCCCATGCCGGCATTCATCCATTGTGCGCCCCCGGCATAAATGGTACTGTCGTTTCCCCGACTATCACGATGATGAACACCACCTTTAAAAATAAAAGTAACAGGTGAGAATCCACGATGAGGATGCGGGCCAATTCCAGCATCATCTGGTTCAACATGCATTGGTGCTTTTACATCGGCATGATGTAAAAGTAAAAAGGGATCAACTTGCTCTACCTTTTGTGTTGGCAATGGCTGACGAACAGGGAATCCACCCATGTCAACCATCTGAGCATACAACATATTTGAAACACTTCTATTTTTCATAAGAGAAGGAGTTATTAGTCTCGAGTCATTAGTCCTGAGTTTTTGAAACGATCAAGTATTCTATACTCAAGACTAATTACTCGTTACTATTTTAATTCATTGGAACATCCATTAATAAAATTTCAGCATCACTATCGGCAATAATTGAGAACGTATCAACATCCCAAATACCGAAGCCATCGCGCTTGTGAAGTTGTTGATCGTTAATTTTTACATCACCCTCCAACACAAAAGCATAAACACCATTACCTTTTTTCTTTACTGAATAGTCTGTCTTAAAATCTTTCTTCAAGTTTCCAAGATGAAACCATGCATCCTGATTAATCCAAACTCCATCTTCACCTTTTACTGGTGTTACTACTTGTTGAAGTTTGTTCACTCGATCTTCCGGATTGAAATTAATTTGTTGATAGCGAGGTTGTATATTCTTCTCTTTCGGGAAAACCCAAATCTGCAAGAAGTTCACTTTTGAATCTGCATTCTTGTTGTATTCTGAATGATAGATACCCGTTCCGGCACTCATTACCTGCACATCATTTTGTTTGATGACCGCTACATTACCCATACTATCTTTATGTTCGAGATCTCCCTTAAGTGGGATGGAGATGATTTCCATGTTATCGTGTGGATGAGTGCCGAATCCCTTACCTCCATCAACTATATCATCATTCAACACACGCAGCATACCAAAATGCATACGGGTTGGATCATAATAATTCGCGAAACTAAAGGTGTGATGTGAGTTCAGCCATCCGTGGTTTGCTTTGCCGCGGCTATCAGCTGGATGTATTATCGTTTTCATATTCGTGTTTTTAAGTATTAAACGGCCAATTCCTTAACAAAGTTATAGACAATTGTTGTATTTACAACTATTTATTAAATCCAATAAAAGAAGGGATTACCTATCCGATTACTTCGATTGAAAATTGTCTTTTGTACGGAATTAATGCGAGTTGAAAATGCTTAATTCAGAATAGAATCCTTTAAAACTATTTAACAACGGAAGGCTCTGGTTCATCGGTCTCCTCGTGCTTTGCCTCCCAATTGACGGGTTCGTTATTGTGCAGGTACTCCAGGATTCTTTCCTCCACTTCCCTAAGTTTTAGTCCACGCAAATACTTGCCATTGCGCGCTAAAATTAACCGGCCAGTTTCTTCCGATATAGCCATCACTAAAGTATCGGTACTTTCAGACATTCCAACCGATGCACGGTGACGCAAACCAAAATTAGGAGGCAGGTGATCATTTTCACTTACCGGCAATACACAACGTGCTGCTTTAATTCTTCCCTTATGAATGATAACAGCACCATCGTGAAGAGGAGAATTTTTATTAAAGATGGATAGCAATAATCTTTTATTCACCGCAGCATCTAATGCATCGCCTGTTTCAGCATAAAACTTTAATTCGGTATCGCGAGAGAAAACTAAGATTGCTCCTGTTTTTGTTGCCTTCAATGCTTTGGTGGCTTCAATTACTTCATGGATGTCAAAATCGTCATGGTATTGATTCTTCCAATTTGAAATGGTCTTGAAAAAATTGTCTTTGAATTCTGTTCCTCTTCCAATCACCAGTAAAAACTTTCTGATCTCAGGTTGAAAAAGAATAATCATGGCCAACACACCTACACCCATAAACTGACCCAGAATACTGGAGAGCAATTCCATCTGTGCCGCACGAACGATAAGATAAACTAAGTACAATGCGAGAATACCCAGGAAGATATTAACAGCAATACTTCCACGAATAAGTTTGTAAACCTGAAAGAGCAATACACTCACCAAGCCAATATCGACCAGATCGACCCAGCTTACCTCCAGAAATCCTATTTTGAAAAGAAGAATCATGTGTTGCAAAGGTATTAATCTTACACTGCGTTTCCTTTTAGAGATGAAACTAACTTAATCGTTTCCATCGCTTCTTTTACATCGTGAACTCGGAGTATGCTTGCCCCCTTCACTAATGCAATTGTATTGAGTGAAGTGGTTCCATTCAGTGCATCCTCAGGGTTCGTCTGAAGTGTTTTCCAAATCATAGACTTTCGAGACAGACCAACCAGCAAAGCCTTGTTCAAAATTTTGAAATGCTCAAGATGATTAAGCAACTCGAAATTTTGCAACGCTGTTTTAGAGAAACCAAAACCCGGATCGATTATAATATCCTTCACCCCAAGTTGATGCAGCTGAGAAACTTTCACATGAAAGTAATCGACTATATCTTTCAGAATATTTGAATACTCGGTTTGCTTGGTCATGGTCTTTGGGTTTCCTCGCATGTGCATAAGAATGTAAGGAACTTTAAGTTGAGCAACCGTTGAAAACATTTTCTGATCAAGAGCTCCGCCTGAAATATCATTTACCAAACTAGCTCCTTCTTGTACAGCAATCTTTGCTACTTCACTTCTGAAGGTATCTATTGAAATAAGAGTATTTGGGAAATTTCTTTTAATGATTTCAATTGCTTCGACCGATCGTTTCACCTCCTCATCTTGTGGGACATCATGAGCTCCCGGTCTGGAGGAGTATGCTCCAACATCAATAAACGTTGCTCCGTCATTGACCATTTTTTCAACTTGTCTGGAGATTGATGCTTCAGTTGTATACCGATTGCCATCATAAAAACTATCGGGTGTTACATTCAATATGCCCATTACCCTAGGAGAATTGAGGTCGATCAGCCGCCCACGGATATTAAGGGTCTTATTTATTGAAAAAAAATTACTTTCGAGGTCAGATTTCATCTCTTATGGTGCTGGAATTCGCATTCAAATTAAGAAGTTTGCCAACTAAAGTTTACTCCCTTGATCGAAAAAACGTCCGCAGAATATCAGGCAGTGATTTCCACCTGCAAAACCCTGTTCGAAAAGAAAACCCGTGACTACGGAACGGCATGGCGCATCTTACGTCTGCCATCCATTACCGATCAGATTTTTATAAAGGCCCAACGCATTCGTAGCATCCAGGAAAAAGGTGTGCAAAAAGTTGACGATCCCATTAAGGACGAATTTATTGGTATAATTAATTATTGCATCATCGCCTTAATGCAAATAAGGCTAGAGTCATCAACCGATCTGGATCTTAAATTTGAAGCTCTCGAATCTTCCTATGATGAAGCCGTAACTGACACATTCAACCTTCTCCAAAATAAAAATCACGATTACAATGAAGCTTGGCGCGACATGCGCGTTACCTCTATCACGGACATCATTTTAATGAAGCTCTTGCGTGTAAAACAAATTGAAGATAACCAGGGTAAAACAGTAGTAAGTGAAGGCGTAAAGGCAAATTATCAGGATATGATTAATTATGCCGTCTTTGCCATGATTTTAATGAAATAAGTATGCAAAAAGTTTTTGATCAATTCTCCCGATTTTTTGTTGGAGGTCTTTTCATTTTTTCAGGGCTCATCAAGTTGAATGATCCTATCGGAACAGAAATTAAACTGGAAGAATACTTCGAAGTATTTGCAGATGATTTTGGTTCGTTTTTTCTTTTACTGAAGCCATATGCATTAGAGCTAGGCATGATCTTGATAGTATTAGAGATTGTACTCGGTGTTGCTGTGTTGATACATTACAAAATGAGCCTCACTACCAAAGTTTTGCTGGCACTGATTATTTTCTTTACTTTTCTTACGGGTTATTCAGCCATACTCAATAAGGTAACAGACTGCGGATGCTTTGGTGATGCCATCAAGCTTACCCCATGGCAATCCTTTATCAAAGACATCATCTTGTTCTTCTTCATCTTCCATCTGTTCTGGTATCGTAAAACGTATCAGGCAGTATTGTACACAAAAGAAGGTCATGCTGTGATCCTAATTGTTACTGCGATAAGTTTTGGTCTTGGTATTTACGCGGTAAAGCATTTACCCTTTATTGATTTCAGGGCATACAAAATCGGGAACAACATTCCTCAGCAAATGCAACCGCAGGAACAACCTGTTTTCGAATATACTTTCATGCAAGTAAAGGATGGTGAGTTGATTCAATCGAAAACTTACCTTACGGATACCTTACTTTACAAATACGTTGAGGTTAAGCAATTGAATGAGGACAAAACAAAAGCAAAAATCACTGACTACTCAGTCTCTTCAGTCGATGGTGAGGATATGACGCCTGCGACCTTTGAAGGAGCTAAACTATTGTTCATCATCTATGATGTATCCATAACCTCCACTGAGAACATGGATCAGATACGAACTTTAATTAAAGAATTAGATGGAAAAGTTGAGATGATGGTTCTCACTGCTTCGAGCTCCGAACAATTTGAAACGTTCCGTCATCAAAATCAATTGGCCGTACCTTACTATTTTGCAGATGCTACTGTGTTAAAAACAATTGTTCGATCCAATCCAGGCATTACACTTTGGGTTGATGGCACCGTAAAAGGTATGTGGCATCATAACGACACTCCTGTAGCCTCTGATGTCATTGCATTAACACATTGAGCAGTATGAAGATTTACCTTATCGGAATGCCGGGCTCAGGTAAAAGTACATTGGGTAAGCAACTAGCAGAGAAGCTTTCATTAAACTTCGTTGATCTTGATAAGGCAATTGAAGACCTTGAACAAAAAGATGTGAAAGGTATTTTTCGTGAGAAAGGCGAAGATCATTTTCGTTTAGTTGAATCACAACTTCTTCATGAATGGGCCGGTACTGAACAAAGTTTTGTCATGGCAACAGGTGGTGGGGCTCCATGCTTTCATCAAGGTATCGATATTATTAATCAAACAGGCTTAAGTATTTTTCTGGATGTATCAATTGATATTCTTTTAAAAAGACTCCATGCAAATACTGACAGGCCTTTATTGAACACAACAGATGCTAAAGAAAAGGATGAAAAGCTTCGAATACTAAGAACATCACGCTTGAGTTGCTATCAACAAGCGCATGTAATCGTTGTTGATCCTACTTTTAAAAAATTAGAGGAAGCTATTCAGTTTAAAAAGTAAATCCTACGGTAACCATCCCAGTAAATGCATTCTTCTTAATCGTTGCTACTGGCTGCTCTTCATCAGGGAAACTATCTCCGGGGAAATAAGGCTGATAGGAATATTTCTTTTGTGAGCTACTTATTAATGCTAAATCAATGTAATAAGATGAAGTACGAACACCAACTCCTCCACTAATATTCTGTATGCTATTGTCTAAACCCAAATCCTTCTGATATGCATTCCCCTGGATTCCAAACCCACCTCGCACCCTAAATATTTCATAGCGGTACTCGGCACCTATTCTATAGTTCAAAGCCATCTTATATAGGCTTTTGATATCCTTGTTATCCTGGGTGAAGTCCATAGTATAACCTTGACCCTGATCATTAAAAGTATATTTCGTTTGAGCTGGATTAGAAAGTTCAATATCTCCCGTTATAAATCCGAATTTTGAAATAAAGGCAACTCCTGCACTAAACTTAAGCGGAGCCCTGAAGCTGTATTCTGAAATAACGATATCAGTGGACGCAGATTCTTCATTTAAATAATCTGCAGGTTTGCCTGATCCGAAATAATCAAAGTCATTCCAGCTTGAATTCATTGATGCATCGTATGATCCGGTTAAACTATAAAGCGTGGGTGTAGTAAATGAGGCACCAATTTGCAGAAAGTTTACAGGCCTCAAAATGAATCCCAAAGTTGCGTTAAAACCAGTTCCTTTTGTTTGAATATTCTCTTCTAAACTATGTCCATTAATAATTTGATCATCGGGAAAGGTTTCATCAAAAATGCGCTGGGATTTGTGCTTAAGGGATGTTATTCCAATACCTGCACCAAAAAACAAAATGTCTTTGTAATTCCCTCCGTACGAAATACTCCATTGATTTGTAGCGCCTTTTGTAAGAATAGAGATGCGCTGGTTTGATTCAATCGGAGCATCGGTAAAATATTCATCATTCGGGCCGGGAGGATCCAAAATGCTTTTCGCTCCAATCAAATAATTAAAATATGCCAACCCTACAGGTGTATTATATTGCCATCCCTCTTTTTCGTCAAACTGAATGGTTGTGTATCCATTTGCCTGATCTATGTAAGAGTCAATGATGGAATTATTTGGATTTGTTCCATGAAAGGTTGTAGCGCCATGGAAGTCATTCACGCGAGACATGCTTACTCCAAAAGATCCTCCTAAAAATCCATTTTTATCTTTCGCACCGTGAATCACCAAACTTATTCCGGGAATGTTCAAAGTGGTTTTTCCATCTTTATCTGTATTCCCAAAATATGTTGATGTTGAACTATATCCTGAGATGGCTGGTGTAAAAGTAAATTCAGATCGGTTGTACATTCCAAGACCTGCAGGATTAGAAAGAGCCGAACTATAGTCACCCCCCAAAGAAATCTGCGCTCCACCAATAGCTTGAATTCGTGCACTGCCTCCAGGCTTCGTTTGACTATAGGTTAATGCATCCTCCACATAATTTTGAGCCACGCTTATGGATGATATAAGCAATAGAATTACTACGAGGGTATTTTTATTCCTTCGGTTATACATACACAAAAAGGTATTGAAGATTAGTCTCTGCCTCGGGTTCTTCCGTTACTTCCTGATCCAGTAGATGGAGCTGATTGTGTGCGAGTTCCTCCGCTGTTACCCCCACCATCAAACGAACTGCTCCTTGTATTATTTGTTCGATTAAAATCAGCCGAGCTGTTTTGTTGGCTACTCCAATTTCGATTAGAGGAGTTGTTGGAATTATTGTAATTCGATTGCATTTGTTGAGTGTCTCTCCAAGAGCGGTTATAGTACGCTGATTGTTGAGTTGAAGCAGAAGAAGTTGTTCTTCCACCAGTATTTGAAGGACGACTACCTCCATTATTAGTTGCTACAATGTTGCTTCGTGTTCTTCCCGTATTAGGTTGACCAGAAACGATGCCACCACCACTTGTAGGTCGCTTGCCATATGTTACACCTCTTCCAGAGGATTCGCCATTGTTAATAATAATGACATTTGGTGAATTCCAATAACCGTAATTGCCATAGCCATTATAATAATTGTTATACCCTCCGTACCCAGAGCCATAATACGCTCCCCAGGAAGAGCCGCCACAATACGGCTGATTCCAGTAATTATAATTTCCTCCCCAGCCATAGTTATAGGAGTTACCAAAGTAAAAGCCAAATGAACTTGAGAATCCGTTATTAGAATAAGGATTGTACCATGGACTGTTGTACATACTATACATTCCATAGTAAGGGTTGCTCCAACCATTCAAGCGTGAACCCATATAAGCCGTGTTATACATTGGATTATTATACCAATTGTTCAAATTGTTATTAAACTGGTCGAGGTTGTTAGCTGGAGCATTGTTGTATTGATAGTTAGCAACGAAATAGTCCTGATTGTCCGTTTGGGCCGCTTGAGCATTTGATCGGGCTGCGAATTCAGGATTTACATTTCGGGCCGAATAACCAGCTGCGCTAGCATAAACTGGCTCCGTATTTTGATAAACATCTTTGTTTTTTGAATATGGGATATAGGCTTCCTCAACAGGTCTTTGAGCATTAAGCTTAACACGATCTTTCTTATTGAAATACATATCATCGCTCTCAACCGCCTGTGCAAATGCGGAAAACGCAACAAAGGAGGAAACAGCACTGAGCAACACGATCCTGGTTTTCATAGATTCTTTGTTTTAATCTCTTATACTAAACGATAAACCTTTTTAAAAGTATTGGATAAAGCTACAAAATTTAGCCAGTATTTATTCCGGTAAAATTATATTTGCCCTCCGGATTAAATTAAACAATAATTATACCAAGGATGGGCAAAGAAATTCCAAGTCGCAGCGAAGATTATTCGCAGTGGTACAATGAGCTGGTGAAGAAAGCTGACCTGGCAGAACACTCAGATGTTAGAGGCTGCATGGTTATTAAGCCATATGGTTATAGCATTTGGGAGAAAATGCAGCAGGCCTTAGACAAGATGTTCAAAGACACGGGTCACTCCAATGCCTATTTCCCACTATTCGTACCTAAAAGCCTTTTCGAAGCAGAAGAAAAAAACGCTGAAGGTTTTGCGAAGGAATGTGCCATCGTGACACATTATCGTTTAAAAACCGATCCAAATAATAAAGGGAAGCTTATTGTTGATCCAGATGCTAAATTGGAAGAAGAGCTGGTAGTTCGTCCAACCAGTGAGGCGATCATTTGGAGTACGTATAAAAAATGGATTCAGTCGTATCGTGACTTACCTATCCTTATCAATCAATGGGCAAATGTAGTGCGCTGGGAAATGCGCACGCGCCTATTCTTGCGCACAGCAGAATTTTTATGGCAAGAAGGACATACCGCCCATTCAACTTCAGATGAAGCAGTGAAAGAAACTTTGCAAATGCTGGATGTCTATGCTGAGTTTGCAGAAACCTTCATGGCAATACCCGTCATTAAAGGAAGAAAATCAGAAGGTGAAAAATTTCCAGGTGCTTTAGACACTTACTGTATTGAGGCGATGATGCAAGATGGAAAAGCACTACAAGCAGGAACTTCTCACTTTCTAGGTCAAAATTTCGCGAAAGCTTTTGATGTTAAGTTCGCTGGTAAAGATGGTAAGCTTGATCACGTGTGGGGGACTTCATGGGGTGTAAGTACTCGTTTGATGGGTGCCCTTATTATGGCGCATTCAGATGATGAAGGATTAGTATTGCCACCTAAGTTGGCTCCTATACATGTAGTCATCGTCCCGATTTTCAGAAGTGAAGAAGATCTTGCGAAGCTGACAGAAAAAGCTAATGAAATTTCTGCTTCGCTCCGCAAGCAGGGTCTTTCCGTGAAGTTTGATGATCGCGATACTTATAAACCAGGTTATAAGTTTGCCGAATGGGAATTGAAAGGTGTACCTGTGCGCATTGCGATCGGCCCACGCGATTTAGAAAATGGAACAGTAGAAGTTGCCCGCAGAGATACAAAAGAAAAACAAGTCATTAAGCTTGATGATGTAGTGACAGCGATTCCAAAACTTCTGGATCAAATTCAAGAAAACATCTATCAACGTGCGCTCACTTTCCGAACCAACATGATTACTTCGGTTGATTCATACGATGAATTCAAAAAAGTATTGGATGAGAAAACCGGGTTTGTGATGGCCCATTGGGATGGAACACCTGAAACAGAAGCCGCCATTAAAGAAGAAACAAAGGCCACAATTCGCTGCATTCCGTTAGATGCTAAAGAAGAAGCCGGAGTTTGTATCTATTCGGGTAAGGCATCCACCAAAAGAGTTATGTTCGCGAGGGCGTATTAATGCATGGTTAATCGTTGATGGTCTTTCCGGTAGTATTCTGGGTTGGGTTTTAGTTTAATATGAAACATCAAAGCCCATATTCACGATTAACGTTTAACCATTTCGCTGAATCACACTAATCAGAAAATCAGTGTAATCATAGTTTAATTTGTACTTTTACCATTCTCCCCTGATTTATGTTGATGTGGATTATCATTTTATCACTCCTCTTAATCGGCCTGGCCCTGATTATTGTGGAACTGATCTTTATACCCGGAACCACAGTGGTTGGTCTTCTTGGATTGATTTTTACCATCACAGGAATTGCCATAAGCTACAATCATTTTGGCAGCGATGTTGGTTTCTACATTCTACTTGCCACCATCGCAACAACAGTAGGAACTGTGATTTATAGTTTTCGATCAGGAGCCTGGTCACGTTTCTCACTCAAATCATCAAGTGCTGGCAAAGTGAATGAAGGAATGATCCAAGATTTTCACGTAGGCGATGAGGGTATAACGATCTCTACTTTACGACCTTTCGGAAAAGCAACCTTCAACGACAAAACCATGGAGGTAAAAACTTCTGGCGATTATGTAGAGCGCGGACAGAAAGTAAAAATTGTTCACATTGAATTAAATCAAATAACCGTACAACCTATTAACTAAAAAATATGGAATCAGAAGCAGTACCATTATTACTACTCGTTTTCGGAGGAATCATCTTTTTCTTCATTTTTCTATACTTCGTTCCCATTAGCCTCTGGATCACGGCACTATTCTCCGGTGTAAAAGTTGGTTTGTTTGAACTGATGTTCATGCGCATTCGTAAAGTACCACCACGCATCGTTGTTGATTCGCTCATCACAGCAACGAAGGCAGGTCTACATCTTACCTCCAATGAATTGGAAACCCATTACCTGGCTGGGGGAAATGTGCCGAATGTAATTCGTGCGCTTATCTCTGCCGATAAAGCAAACATCAACTTGAGTTTCAAACAAGCTACTGCTATTGACTTGGCTGGTCGTGATGTATTTCAGGCTGTACAGATTTCAGTTAATCCTAAAGTAATTACAACACCAAAAGTGGCTGCTGTGGCTGCCGATGGAATTCAATTAATTGCCATTGCTCGTGTTACTGTTCGCGCGAGTATTGCGCAGTTAGTGGGTGGTGCTGGAGAAGACACCATTCTAGCCCGCGTTGGTGAAGGTATCGTTTCTTCTATCGGTTCAGCTCGTTCACACAAAGAAGTATTAGAAAGCCCAGATAAAATTTCAAAACTCGTTTTATCCCGCGGATTAGATGCCGGTACAGCATTTGAAATTCTATCCATTGATATTGCTGACGTTGATGTTGGTGCAAACATTGGAGCGAAACTTCAAATCGATCAGGCTACAGCCGATTTAAAGGTTGCTGAAGCGAAAGCTGAAGAACGCAGAGCGATGGCGGTTGCCCTTGATCAGGAAATGAAGGCAAAAGCAACAGAAGCTCGTGCTAAAGTAATTGAAGCAGAGGCTGAAATTCCGAAAGCCATTGCAGCTGCCTTTGTAAATGGGAATTTAGGAATCATGGATTACTATAAAATGCAAAACGTTCAAGCTGATACGGATATGAGAAATTCTATTTCCGGCACTGGTAAAAGCTCAAGCGGACCCAAGAAAGATTCGTAATTAGTCAAAAAATAATTTATGAGATAGCCGCATCCGAAAAAGATGCGGCTTTTTTTTATCATTTCATTTCTACCCAAGATGATTTTTTCATCGCTAAAAAAGAATCAGTAGAGGCATCAAAAGTAATTCCATCATAGACGAGCGGGATCGTGCTAATACCTTGTAATGTAATCACACCATACTTTCCATCGCGTTCAATAATAACGTATCCCTCGGAAACATAATCAAGGTGATGGTATTTTGGATTGATCCATACCTTACCATGAATATCGGCCAGGCCAACTAAATTCTGTTGTTCAATTAAAATGTATCCATCTCGTAGCAATTTAAGATGGTTATATCGAGTTGGCAGAATCTGTTTACCATCCAGATCAATCAAACCATACAATCCTTTTTGCTTTACTATTGCAAATCCATTTTCAAAAGAAGTTACTTCTTCATAGGCTGGCTGTATCGCAATTTTATCATCAGGATTAATAAAACCCCACTTGCCAAGAATTTTAATGGCGGCCAGGTTCTGTTGAAATGGTTTAATGCCATCATAACGATTAGCAATGCGTAATCTTCCACGCGAGTCAACAAAACCATACTGACCATTTTTCTGAATACCACGAAGACCTTCGGTTTCCGGAAAGATTTTTTCAATCGTGCCTTCTGGCTGAACCTGACGATTAACAATAATACCGTTCAAATCAATTTCCCAAGTGGTTCCGGATGGAAGATATTCGAGCATCATTCCCGATCGGACTTCAATTTTGTTTTGGGTAAAGTAGATTACATTTCCATCAATCGATTTTAAGTAGGTCTGTGTTGGCGCAAATTCCAGATATCGATCTTTGCCTATAATTTTTAATTTGTTAGGTCGTGGGGTAGCCAGCCACTCTTCTTTCAAACTAATGATTCCATACTGATTGCGGAACTTTACCACTACATTTCCTTCATCCACCTGAAGAAGTGAATCGTATGCACATGCAATTATTTCTGTACCCAACGAATTTATACCTCCATAGAAATTTCGATTTAAGACTGGAAAAAAACTTCCATTGAAATACCCGATGTTTTCATATGCTCTCTTGCTCAGTTGCGCACCTTGTGAATCCATCACTATCCAGCCGCTTTTTCCATCTACTTTATTTCGCGCTATAAAAAAATCACCATCTCGTTTCAATGCATCAAACTTTGGGGCTATTAAAATCGCACCATCTTGACGAACAACACCAAACTTTTTATCTAAGGAAAATATAGCCTTCCCTTTTTCAAAATTGCCGATATAATCAAAACGTGTTGAGGTAATTGGGTTAAGTTGATTATCAGTCAACATGATTTTTCCGGCAGTCCTAATATGATATAGGTTTTTATCAATTGAAATAATTGAGTCCGCTCTAAGCGTCTGCTTTACGGTTGCATTTCCATTCAGAAAAGACCAATCGTTTGCGACACGTGCATAAACTTTCCCATCATCATTAATTTTTATTTCCCGGTAGGTGGCCTCAATCTTTACCAAACCTTCACGATCAATCAATCCCTGCTGAAGGTTCTGATAAATGATCGCCCTGTTTTGTTTGAAAACAGAAATACTATCGATGTTAAATTCTGTAATCTGCTTTCCATTGTCTGTGAATAGTGCGGTCTTTTTGTCAAAATTTTCAATTGCATATCGAAGTGAGCCAAGTGGCTGAATACTTCTGTATTGCTGAGGAATCAATGTTCTGTTGGTAAGATCAATCAGTCCGTACTTAAACTGATTACCAATTTTAGTAAAGACAATTGCACGAAGGGACGAAATTTTTATACCATCATATTCGAAGGGAATGATTTCTTTCCCCGAAAGGGATACACAACCCGTAACGGTGCGCAACGACAAAGTAGATTTCTTTCTCGCAATAATTAATGAAGCATCTCCTGGAAAAATTTCCTCAAATTCAGCCTTAGTAATACGGTGATTGCTCAGATTGATCAATCCCCAGCGACCTTTGGATTTATAGCCTGTAACATCGCCAAGCGTAGAAAAAGTATCATCACTCCAGCCCAAGGCCTCATGTTGGGCTGGTATTAAAACCTTCCCCTGGTCATTTTTAAGCCCAACCTTTCCATTCTCCTCAAAAACACTGTACTGGGCAGCAGTGGAAAAAAATGAGATCAATAAACACCCAAAAAAACAGCTCGCACGCTTCATCGTCTGCAAAGTTAGAAGGGAGAATGAAATGAATGGAATTTTTGTGAACTTTGAAACCAAATGTTAACTGTTAATGGTTAAAGGTTAATTGTCTTAAAGCTCAATTAACTGTAACCCATTCACGATTAACCATTACTATTAACTTATTCTGAAACATGTACATCGAACAACTATACACAAATTGCCTGGCAGAAGCAGCTTACTATATAGAGTCAGAGGGCGAGGCAGCCATTATTGATCCGCTCCGTGAAACGGAACCGTATATCGAACTCGCTCAAAAAAGAAACGCCAAGATTAAATATGTTTTCGAAACACATTTTCATGCTGATTTTGTTTCGGGACATCTTGACCTAGCACGAAAGGTAAATGCCCCAATTGTTTATGGGCCTTTGGCCAACACACAATATAAAGTTTACAATGCCAAGGATGGTGAAGAGTTTACGTTAGGTAAATTAAAAATCCGGGTGTTACATACCCCTGGTCATACGCCAGAATCATCATGCTACTTATTATTGAATGAAGAAGGGAAAGAGCACGCTATCTTTACAGGAGATACATTATTTGTTGGTGATGTTGGTCGCCCTGACTTATTAGATGGTGTAATGACCAGCCAAGAGTTAGCGAGTATGATGTTTGATTCGCTCACCAATAAAATTAAAACATTGCCTGATCAGGTTATTGTTTATCCAGCACATGGACCAGGTTCTGCCTGTGGAAAAAATATTGGAAAGGAAACCGTCTCTACCATTGGCGAGCAAAAGAAATTCAACTATGCGTTGAAGGATATGAGTCGCGAAGAATTCATATCAAAAGTAACGGATGGCATTCTTCCTCCTCCACAATATTTCTTTGAAGATGCACGCATCAACAAGATGGGCTACGAACCAATCGAGGATGTTATCCGTGAAAACACAAAGCCATTGTCGTTGGCTGAATTTAAAAAGATAGTTAATGCCGGTGCAACGATTCTTGATACGCGCAATGCTGATGAATTTGAAAAAGGATTTATACCCGGCTCTATCAACATCGGACTCAATGGCCAATTTGCTGTTTGGGTAGGCACACTTATTGACATTCGCAAAGACCTTGTATTGATAACGGATAACGGAAAAGAAAGCGAAACCATTCTACGCCTGGCGCGTGTTGGCTACGAAAAGATTTCAGGCTACTTACAAGGTGGTGTAAAAAGTTTTGATGAAAAACTGGAAACCGTTAAATCCATTACAGCCGAAGAAATGAAAACAGAAATGCAAAAAGGCATTGATGTATTGGATGTACGCAAACCCGGAGAATGGAATGTAAGTCATTTGAAAGATGCGACCTTCCTGCCGCTTTCGGATTTTCCAAAAAATCTTGATGGCATGGATAAGGACAAACCATACATCGTTCATTGTGGCGGAGGTTATCGTTCTATGACCGCCATTTCCATTATGAAAAATCACGGTTTCCAAAACCTGATTAACATATACGGAGGTTTTGGTGCAATGCAGCAAGCAGGTCTGGAAGTTGTTACAGAGGAATTGGTTAATGGTTAATTCTATTCATTCATAAAATGAATCAGCTCTCAAAACTTTTTCTGAGTATTCTTTTACTTATTGGATTAACAATTACCTCTGGCCTCGCACAGGCGTTTGAAAATGCGGACGAAGCCTTTTCAAACGCCTCATCAACAAACAAAAAAGTATTGCTTGTTTTTTCCGGATCAGATTGGTGTGCACCTTGTATTCAATTAGAAAGCAAAATTCTATCTGCAAATGTATTTTTAGATTTCGCGAACAAGAATCTAGTCATCATACATGCTGATTTTCCACAACGAAAGAAATTACCAAAAGAAATACAATTGCAGAATGATGCGCTAGCTGATCAATACAATCCAACAGGAGTATTTCCGGAAATCGTTTTACTTCGCCCCGACAAGTCTATAGTAAAAAAATTGTCGTACAGCAATCAATCGACTGATGAATTTATAAACGAGATCACTCCCTACCTTTCCAAATGATTTCGCAGGCGCGATGTGAATGCAAAAAGCAAGTCCGGTTAATGGGATCGTCTTTTGAATTCATCATCGTAGAAAAAGAAGAATTAGGCTATGAACTTATTGAGATAGCAATCGCTGAAGTGAAGAGAATTGAGAACTTACTTACTGAATTTTCCTCCTCCTCTCAAACATCACAGATCAATGAATCAGCGGGAATAAAATCAATTCCTGTTGATGAGGAGGTTTATGCTATCATCAAACGAAGCACTGAACTTTCCAAACTCACTCAAGGAGCCTTCGACATTTCAGCAGTAGCACTTCGGAAATTATATAATTTCAAAGGTCAGGATTTTCAGTTTCCTGATGAAGATCAAATCGGAAATGTATTAGATGTAGTTGGATACAATAAAATTGATTTATCAAAACCGAACGAAGTCTTCTTAACAAAACCAGGAATGCACATCGCGTTCGGTGCTATTGGAAAAGGATATGCAGCAGATCATGTAAAAAAAATCCTGATAGAAAAAGGAGTGAAGCATGCTGCTATCAATGCGAGTGGAGATCTAACAGCCTGGGGAAATAGACTGGACGGAACTCCATGGAAAGTAGGTATTGCTGACCCCAACAATCCATCCAAAATGATAGCGTGGTTACCCATTCAGAATTCTTCCGTTGCAACCTCTGGTGATTATGAGCAATACTTCGAACGAAACGGTATTCGCTTCTCCCACACCATCGATCCAAAAACAGGACATCCTGTACAAGGCATCAAAAGTGTTACCCTCTTTGGTCCAAGTGCGGAATTGTGTGACGCGCTCGCGACTGCCGTTACTATCATGGGTGTTGAGGTAGGATTACACTTTCTTGAACAACTACCGAACACGCACGGAATCATTGTAAATGATCGGAATAAAATTTTTACTTCACGATATTTGAAATGGAATAACCCTCACCACCATGAATAAAACCCTACTGAAATACTTAGCCTTGGTTATCACGGCACTTGCAACGCTATCGTGTGAATCTGTAAAACCATATCAACGAGTTTATCTGAATGATCATGAAATGAAACCAGGGCAACCCGGAGCTCGAAATTTTGAAGAGAGCGTTCAGGTTTATCGCGAAGGTGCATCAGGAGGTGGAAGTAGCAAAACCAGTGGTGGGTGTGGTTGTAATTGATGTAGTGTGAAGAAGCATTACATCATTATTGGTTTATTAGCAGCATCTCTTACCTCAGTAGGTCAGCGATTAGATAGCGCTTACAAAAAACAAGTGCTCTCTGAAACAGATGTGCAAGTCTTGTTTTCGTACTACACTCAAGACAACAATCACTCTGCTGTAACTGGGGGGATCGGCACAGAAAATCTTCAAGTGTATTCGCCTCAGATATATATCAATCATCAACGCGATTCATTCAATACCATTCACATCGATGGTGGTGTTGATATAATCAGTTCTGCATCCACTGACAACATCGACTATGTAGTTTCATCTGCATCAAAAGTTGATGCACGTTCGCATATAAATGTTGGATATAATCGCTTGCTGCGCGACAAACAAAATCGAATCGGTGGCAATCTGGCGTATTCTATTGAGTCTGATTATACTTCACGCGGTGGCGGATTAACATGGAGCAAAGTCAGTGCTGATCAAAGACGCGAAGTATCAGCAAATGTTCAGGTTTTTTTTGATGACTTAAGATGGGGAAGATTTGAAGGAGGTAAGCCTATTAAATTAATTTATCCTGTTGAGCTACAGTATAAAGAGTGGTTTGATTCATATAAACGTAATTCATTTAATTTCTCATTTGGTCTTTACCAAACCATAAATCGAAGAATGGCATTGGGAATTTATCCCGGTGTGTCATATCAATCAGGCGAATTGGCCACACCTTTTCATCGCGTATATTTTACAGATGATTCTGAACGCGTTGAGAATCTTCCGGAAAGCCGATTGAAAATTCCGATCGGTGTTCAACTCAATTCTTTTCTAGGAAGTCGTTGGATACTTCGCTCCTACTATCGGTTTTATTGGGATGATTTTGGAATTACTGCACACACTTTTTCAATTGAATCACCAATTAAAGCTACGCGAGTGTTAACGTTCACACCATTCATTCGTCTCTACACACAGACCAAAGCAGATTATTTCAAGCCGTACAAACAACACGACATTAGCCAACAATTCTATACGTCTGATTATGATTTGTCGGGATTCACAAGTTACAAGACAGGTATCGGAATCCGATACGCACCATTCCATTCACAACATCGCATTAATTTTAAAGAAGTTGAATTGCGTTACGCTTATTACAAACGATCAGACGGCTTGGCGGCTCATATGATTACTACTTACTTTAGTTTTAGCTGTCAGAAGAAAAGAAACTGATCTATAATTTTACTGGTAATAAGCGGTTTCATTGAATTTATCCTCTTTTTGAAAAATCAAACCTGAAACCTTCAACTCTTAACCTTTAACCATTTCTCCAACATTACTATATTTGATAACCATCCTTATCCTTATGAGAAAAATCTTCATCCTTACCTCCCTTGCTGTTTCAGCGCTTCTTATTTTTTGGGCCTTCTACTGGACTTGGGCGCTACTCGGTTTCTTAATCGTTGGACCGTTGGTAGTAATGGGTGTTGAGGACATGGTTCAAACAAAGCAATCTTTAAAGCGAAACTTTCCTTTGTTAGGAAGATTACGTTATGTCTTCGAAGATTTACGTCCAAAGATTCAGCAATACTTTGTTGAGTCGGATACAGACGGCTCACCAATTAATCGAAACGATCGATCTGTTATTTATCAACGGGCGAAAAAACAAGTTGATACTACACCGTTCGGAACACAGCTTAATGTATATGCCGAAGGATACGAATGGATGGGGCATTCTATTGTGCCTGTTGATTTTCACAAGATCAATCATCACCCCCGTTGCCTGGTAGGTAATAGAGATTGCAAACAACCCTACTCCGCCAGCTTATTGAATGTATCGGCCATGAGTTTCGGTTCTCTTAGCAGTAATGCTGTTGAGGCGCTGAATGCAGGTGCAAAAATTGGAAGCTTTGCTCACAATACAGGAGAGGGTGGCTTGAGTCCCTATCACTTAAAGAATGGTGGTGACGTTATCTGGCAAATTGGTACCGGATATTTTGGTGCGCGCGATGAGAATGGAAACTTTTCAGGGGATGTCTTTAAGATAAATGCACTGAAGCCTGAAGTAAAAATGATTGAAATAAAACTTTCACAGGGAGCGAAACCCGGACACGGTGGTATTTTGCCCGCTGCTAAAAATACTCCTGAAGTAGCTGCCATTCGAGGTGTGAAAGCTGGTACTACAGTCTACTCGCCTCCTTTCCACAGCGCTTTCTCTACACCGAAAGAGTTGATATTATTCGTTAAGAAGCTGCGTGAACTATCCGGTGGAAAACCAATTGGTTTTAAGTTATGCATTGGCCGCAAGAGTGAATTTATTTCGATTTGCAAAGCCATGGTAGAACTCGATGCCTATCCAGACTTTATTACAGTTGACGGTGGCGAGGGCGGAACAGGAGCTGCACCACCCGAGTTCTCAAACTTTGTCGGCATGCCTTTGCTGGATGGGCTTTCTTTTGTAGCAAACATGCTTCAAGGCTTCGATATCAAACAGCATATTAAAATTATTGCTTCCGGAAAAATTCTAACCGGCTTTCAAATGGTAAGAGCCATTGCATTAGGTGCTGATATGTGTAACAGTGCGCGTGCGATGATGATGGCGCTGGGCTGTATACAAGCATTAGAATGTAATAAGAATACCTGTCCTACTGGTGTCGCAACACAAAATCCATACTTCACGAAAGGATTGGTAGTAGAGGATAAAAAAATTCGCGTAGCCAACTATCACAAACATACGATTGAAAGTTTTGTAGAGTTGATTGGTGCCTCTGGTTTAGATAATCCAGAGAAATTGAATCGTCATCAAATTACAAGAAGGGTATTTATGAATGAGGTGCGCACATTCGAGGAGATCTACCCTTCTGTTCCGGTAGGTTCCATGCTAAGTGAAGCGGTTCCCGCACCGTATGTTAATTCTTTTAAATCGGCTAGCGCAGATAAGTTTTAATTAATCAATCGTCATTGCGAGGATGCTTTCAGCGGTTAACTGAAAATACTGATGAAGCAATCCCCAAGCTATAGAATGAGCACTTCGTACGTGGGGGATTGCTTCACGCCTGCGCGTTAACACACGCTTCAGTTCGCAATGACGAGTCCTGATTTTTCATATTAAAACTCCTCTACCTTCCTCAAACTGTCATGAAGTTTTATAAGTTGATCTTGTAAGGATTTGATTTCCGATCTATCCTTTGCAATATCTCCTTCCATGGTCATGTTTTCTTTTTCCATGCCATCATTTCTGATTCTAAGTTTTCCGGCATCCGAATCGCCACTGTTTATTTTCTTGTTATTGTCCAGCATCGACTTCTTATTCTTTTCGATCTTCTTTTCATCTGAAGTAATTTCTTCCTGTTTGTCTTCCAGTATTTTCTGAAGCTCTTTTATCTTTTTGTTGTAATAATCCTTGTAGTGAAATTTTACAAAACTCTTCACCAGCTTCTCGCCTTTTTCAAATTCATCGGAATAGAGCTTACTCCCAAAATGAATGTCATACCCAGGACTAAAAGTAAACGCCACGGCCGTTCCACCCGATTCGGGAGTGAAAAAAGTTCGCTGATCAATGCGAAGGGCAGACATCTCGTTGAGTTGTACTTTTTCTACCATCATCATGGTCTTACTTTCCTTCGAAGCCTTAAGGCTAAGCACCTCCTTCATAAAATCATCGTACGATTCCATGCAATCATCGGGCTCCTGATCGAGGTGAGCAACCCAGGCTTCAATGTCTTTTCCTTCCTGATTTTTGATGGTGTTACTTTCGACCTTCAATTGTTGGGCTGAACTGACTACAACCACTAAGACAAATGCGAGGATTGATAAATACGTTTTCATAAAACTGGGTTTACGATCAAATGTATAAGAATAAGTGCTTAGGCGAAAGCTTGACTTTCGGAAAAAATTGATGGTCTGGCGAATAAAGTTTAGCTTTGTCAAACTTTTCATCTGTGATTCGAAAGTTCTTTCCCCGCGACAAAAACTACATTCTCGAACAGGCGCAACTCGCCCAGAAAGATGCTTTGTTGCAGTACCTTGTCGACTTCGTGAAAGTAGAGTATATGCTTCGTTGCAATCCGTTGGGTTTGGCAGACGAAACCTCACAAAAGGTACAGCAGCACAGTAGTTCCGATATGAGTCATCTCGAAGAGTTCTATCTGGCACTTGCAGGTGTTTTCCGCTTTACCTTTTATGGCGATAATCAATTAGAATTTGGATTCGATGGCCGCGATGACAGTGCACGTTATCAGGAAGAATGGGAAGCGGCTTATAAAAGTTGGGTAAAAGAGTTTTGCAAACATGAGAACTTCATCCGCGCAGTCCTTGAACTTACGGTTTTCTATCCGGAAGAATATACCCCTCAGATGGTTGGCCTGAGACTCAGTACATTCATCACCAAATTTTTTGAAGTTAAGATTGATCCTCAAAAAGGGATACTGAAAAAAGCTCAGGCATAGGCTAGTTTGATCTCCCAAATCTCCTGACTGTATTATCGAAACAGTTTTGGCTATTGATCTTACCGTTGAATAACAAATTCTGTAAAGCCAACTACATTACCTTCTTTCACCACACAACTTTCTACGCTCGCCATCTTTGGTCCATGCTTACACCACGAAATGAATTCCCTTAGTTGTGTTTCGTTCCCTTCCGCTTCAACATACACACTACCATCCGGCTCATTTCGCACAAATCCTTTAATCCCAATTTCTTTTGCTTTCTCTTGTGTAGAAGCCCGGAAAAATACGCCCTGCACTTTCCCTTTTACCGAAATAGAAATGTGCTGGATCATAATCAAAGCTACAAAACATGATTAAATGATTGCTGATTTCTGAAATGCTCACCTGGCAGATTCTTTTATTAACCAGGAACACTGGCACTCTCCAAACGATCTTTTCTAACTTTTCTTTTTTGATGAACCCAGTCAGGCCACGATGAATAATCCTCAGCATCATAAATTCTGATGTTCTGATGTTCATCTGGTATTAACAATTCCTGCGCTCTGCAGTTTAGAATTTTTGCCGCTGCGTCCACTCCTGAATTGGTTGCTCCCCCCACGCCATGCGACAACGTACTCGCTCCACATAAGAAAAGATTCTTAATCTCAGATTTAGCTTGAAACGAGAATGGACCTATTTGCTTAAATGTTTTTTCGGTTCCATACACATTTCCATTGGTGCTCTTAATATAATATTCGTTTGTCTTGGGTGTACCAAGTTCCATTTGCACAATATTTTGGCTTGCGTTTGGAATTACTTTCTCAAGACTGTTCAATAGTTTTTCAGTGATTCTTTCCTTGTATTGCAAGTACGCATCGCCATGATGATCTTCCTTCGTATTAAATTCAGTAAAGCTGTTGTACTCAATAAATGTTACCACCTCAAGATTGTGATATCGTCCATTAAAGCTTGCCGGGTCTTTCAACGTTGTGCAACTAATAAACACAGCCGGAAATTCATCGTCTTCTATTATTTCTTTAGAGGTTAATTCCTGAAACACCGTATCAAGATTTTTATCTTTTAACATCCAAATGTTTCCTGAATCCATTCCCGCTTTTGCAACATCAAGATCCAGGGTGATAAACAGAATCAATGATGTTACCGAGTATTTGGTCTTTGAAAGTTTTCTTAAAAGTTTTGAACTGAGATTTTCTTTGCCAACTAAATCTAAATAGGTAGTGGATGGATCAGCATTTGAAACAATGGTTGTCGCGTAAATCTGTTCACCTCCTGATAACTCAACTCCAATGGCTTCATTGTTCTTAATTAAGATTTTCGAAACATTTTGTTTTGTTCTGATTTCACCACCATGTTTCTTAACAGCTTGTGTCAAAGCTTTAACAATACCACCTCCACCGCCATACGGATAAAAAGCTCCATCAAAATAATGATACATCACCGTGCAATGAACCGGAAAACTGGCCCGATTGGGAGGTAATCCATGATCGCCACATTGAATATTCAATACAGCTTTGAGCATCGGATCTTTAATATGCCAGTCTATTACTCGTTTTAAACTAAACAATCCATACTTACCCATGTGTCTTGTTCTGAATGGAATGGTGACAGCATCCCAGAAGCCATTCATCTTTGGAATGAGTTGTATCTGATCACTCACATCCCGAACAAGCTTTAAATATTTCTTTAACCTTTTTCTTTCTTTCGGAAATCGAGCAGATAAGCTTTCGTGCAATGCATCAATGCCGGCCGGCATATCAATTTTTTCATTTTCAATCCAACAGTGTTCGTAGCCTTTTGCATTCATTCGAAAAAACACTAGGTCATTGGCAACGCCTAGCCCTTCGTATAGTCTACTCGTAGATTGTCCTTTATCAAGCAACCCGATATAGTGAACTCCCGGACAGAATCGTTGCCCATTTAAGTTGAAACTATGACACCAGCCACCCGGAACATCGTGTTGCTCCAGCACTAAAACTTTTTGCCCTGCCCTTGCCAGGCAAATGGCGGCAGCTAATCCACCTGCACCTGATCCTATAATGATGGTATCAAACTTATTCATTCAGAACAAGGTAGTAAATGTATTTGTGGATGTAATTCAACTTTAAAGAAATGTGAATAGATATAACGTTACTAATTCGAGTCATCTGAATAAATGTTATCAAAACAATTTGGGATGAGTTGTGCTCCAGAGGAGCAATAATCCTCTTATCATCATCTAGACAAAAGGATTAATAAAAAACCAATTGTTATTTTTTATTTGCCAGATACACTCCAATCAAAATCCCAATCATTCCGATGAAATGACCGATAAACAATTGTTCACCATCTAATACACCCCACATCACTGCTACAATTGGCATAATGTAGGTAACTGAACTGGCGAACAGAGGAGTAGAAATTTTTAGAAGCTGGGTAAAAAGAAGATTAGCAATTGCTGTGCTCATCAAAGCCAACACTGCGATGTATCCAAAAGCTTTCCATGCGCCTGGCGCTTCAACCAGTTTCGTTGTAAAGTCAGTAAAGCCAAAGAGATAAAGCATTGCGAACGGTCCGGTAAGAAGAAGTGCTACACTTGTGATGGTGATTGAATTAATGTTGTGAACTCTAAACTTCAACCAGTTAAGATTGGCACCATAAAGTGCACAAGCCAATACAATCAACACCGCATAAATATTAAAGCCACTAATCGTTGCGGATGATCGTGATAGTGCCAGAATAACCGCTCCGCCAAAACTGATCACAATTCCCAGCAAGGCATAGCCCTTAAACCGTTGACTAAAAAATATCGCACCTAGAATCATCGTCCAAACCGGAGAGAGTGTGTTGAGTATTCCTGCAATCGAACTTTCGATGCGTGTTTGAGCCAATGCAAAAAGAAAGGCAGGAATAAAAATTCCCATCATACCGGAGATAAACAAATTGAAGTAATCCGTCTTGCTCAATTCTTTAAAACGCAATAGGGCAAAGGGCAAAAGGAAAATGGTAGCAGCAGATACGCGCAACGCACCTACTTCATCGGGGGAAAATACTTTCAATCCTTGCTTGATGAGAATGAATGAAGTTCCCCAGATAAGCGAAAGAACAATTAATAAAATAATGGAGGTGGCGCGGTTTTTTTCTGACATACTGAATTACGAAGTGCGATTTAAAGACTACAATTTATAATTCATGTAAAACGTTCAGATCATCCGTGTGAATTCTTAACCGTAATTCGTAAATCGATAATCTTTTCTAGACTGATATTAACATACCTGCATACGTCTCAATCACCTCATCGAGTATGGCATAGACTTCTTCTGCAGTTTCAACTTCAACGAGCCTTGTACGGAAGGGTTTAAAATCAGGAATACCTTTAAAATAATTTGTGTAGTGTCTGCGCATTTCAAAAATTCCGAGGCGCGGACCTTTCCATCGCATCGAAAAATCGACATGCTTCTTGGTTACACGAACACGCTCTGCCATATCCGGTGCACTGAGTTTGCCTCCGGTTTGTAAAAAATATTTGATCTCGTTGAATATCCATGGATAACCAATTGCTGCACGACCAATCATTACACCATCAACTCCATAACGGTTCTTATATTCCAATGCTTTTTCAGGAGTATCAATATCGCCATTGCCGAAAATCGGAATATGCATGCGTGGATTCTCTTTGATTTTTCCAATCAAAGTCCAATCAGCAGGGCCTTTATACATTTGGACACGAGTTCGTCCATGGACTGTTAATGCTTTGATGCCAATGTCTTGGAGTCGCTCGGCAACTTCTACAATATTTTTGGTGTGATCATCCCAACCCAAACGGGTCTTAACTGTAACCGGAAGGTGGGTAGCCTTTACAATCTCAGCTGTCATGCTCACCATTTTTGGAATATCCTGAAGTAAGGCAGCACCCGCACCGCGGCAAGCCACGGCTTTCACCGGACAACCATAATTAATATCAATCAAATCCGGGTTTACTGAAGTGGCGATCTCTGCCGATTGCACCATATTACCGATGTCACCACCAAAAAGCTGAATGCCAATGGGGCGCTCATATTCAAAAATATCCAGCTTCTGACGGCTTTTGGCAGCATCTCGAATGAGGCCTTCAGAGGAAATGAACTCTGTATACATTAAATCAGCCCCACCCTCTTTACAAACGGCACGAAAAGGCGGATCGCTCACGTCTTCCATGGGCGCGAGGAGTAGTGGAAAATCACCTAGTTCTATTTGACCTATTTTTGCCATATTAGCGCGCAAATTTAACCAGTATTTGTGGATTAACCTTATGCTGAGTTGAACTGACCAGATGACCGATTTAGAGAACGAATTGAACCGCCCCTTTCAAACACTCAGGCCGAAGCCCTTTGCTGTAATTGCCATAACAATGGGAGTTGTATTAATTGGTTTTCAGGTGATCGGTCCGCTGATCGGGCTCTTTCTTTATGCTCCCTTTTATCCTGGGAATATAATGGCCATGACCAATGCGGTGCAAAACCCAATGCAGCATCCCGAAATAAAAATGTTGTTGTTCGTAATGCAAGGTGTTGGAGCATGCTTTGGATTGATCTTAATACCTTTCTTCATTCGTAGATGGAGTAAGACCGAAGAAAAGATTTTTGAACAGCCATTTTATATTCTTCCCTTCACATTAGTGATTCTGATTGTCATTGTTTTCATGGGCTTGAACTCCATCTTTATTGAGTGGAATCAAAATTTCAAATTTCCGGAGGCCTTGGGTGGGTTGGAAGAGTCATTGCGTTCGATGGAGAATCAACTTACCGAACTAACAGCTTACCTCACAACTTTTGATTCAACCTCTCAAGTTGTTGTTGCCTTTATTGTGATTGCTATATTACCTGCCATCGGTGAAGAACTTGTGTTCAGAGGAATTTTACAGAAAGAATTATTTCGAGGTACAAAAAATATTCATCTCTCCATCTGGATTGCCGCGGCCATCTTCAGTGGCATACACATGCAGTTCTATGGATTTGTTCCGCGCATGTTGTTGGGCGCTTTGTTTGGCTATCTGTATCATTGGTCAGGTAATCTAACATTGTCTATGCTTGCGCATTTCGTAAACAATGGGGTTACTGTAATTGCATTATACCTTCATCAGCAAAAGCTAATCGATATTGATATTGAAAGTACAGAGTCGGCACCTTGGCAAGCGGTACTCTTCAGTGCTATCTTTACAGCATTGTTACTTTACACTTTCAGAAAATTCTATCAGCAAAAAAATCTAACGACAACTGTGTGAGTTCACCTTTATCCAAATACAATAATCTTACCCAACGTATTATCACGGGTCTGGCAGGTTCTGCAGGAGTAATTACTGCAGTTTGTCTTAGTGAGTGGTCATACTTTGCTGTTTTCTTTATCCTTGCTCTTTTCGCATTGTTGGAGTTTTACAAACTTGTTGGGTTGGATGGCATGCTGCCACTCAAAACGTTTGGCACCATTTGCGGCCTTTTGATTTTCACGCTTTCATTTTTGATTGAAGATAAATTGATTTCATATCGGTATTATTTCTTGATCTTCCCGATGATCTCATGCGTCTTCCTCATTAAGCTTTATAAAAAATTTGAGCGCAAGCCCTTTACCAATATTGCCATTACCATTCTTGGAATTTTCTACGTAGCAGTTCCCATTTCATTGCTAAACATTGCGGCCTTTGAAAACGGCACATACAACTTTGAAATTATTTTTGGTTGTCTTTTTATTCTGTGGGCCAGCGACACCGGAGCTTATTTTGCAGGAACATTATTTGGTAAGCGGAAATTATTTGAACGTGTCTCACCAAAAAAATCATGGGAAGGTTTCTTTGGAGGTGCTGCGCTTGCATTAGTATTCACGTATGGCATCGCATACTATTTTCATTCACTTGCATTTTGGCAGTGGGCAGTTGTGGGTGTTATCATCATTGTTGGTGGAACACTGGGTGATCTTGTTGAATCACTTTTAAAACGCAGCATCGAAATAAAGGACTCTGGCGATAGTCTTCCTGGCCACGGTGGTTTTCTCGATCGCTTTGATGGCTTGCTCATCTCGGCACCTTTCATCGTAGCCTTTCTGGAAATTTTTTAATATGTATTTTCAGTTAGCTGTTTTCTTTCACAAGCTTGCGAAAGAAAACAGCTAACTGAAAATCATACTCGACACTAAATTACCTTTCTAAAAATGAATACAAAAGTTGTAATGACGGCCAGTTCAATATCGCTCGGTTTAGCCGGAATCCTCTTAACGTTTATGCCTGCAGAGATTTTACAGTGGGTCAATATTGAAGCCACTAAATCTTTAACGTTGATGGTTCAGATTTTAGGTGCTCTTTATTTTTCGTATGCCATGCTCAACTGGATGTCGAAAGGAAACTTAATTGGTGGTATTTACAATCGACCTGTTGCCGTGGCAAACTTTACCCATTATTTAATAGCAGGTCTTGCTTTGATTAAAGGTGTAACATCTAATCCTGATACACCAACACTACTTTTGCCAATCGCCATTCTTTATTGTGTTTTTGCAATAGCCTTCGGACTTATTCTCTTCCGACATCCATTACCGGATAAGAAAACAGAGTAGTAAGCACGCCAATGTCATATATGTATTTGGTGTTGAAAAATATTATTTAGTCGCATGTATCGGTTAACTAAGCTGTAACTTGCTTTCATGAACATTGCTGATCGTATCGAACATACTAATCTAAGTCCAATACTTACTATTCGTGATATCGATAAACTTGTTGAAGAAGCAAAACAATATAAATTTCTCGGCATTTGTGTTCCTCCCTTTTGGGTAAAGCGCGCGCTACGTGAAATCGGAAAAGAAAAAATTATTTTAGTTACGGTTGCAGGTTTCCCATTAGGTTATAGCATGACCGAAACCAAGCTGGATGAAATGAAGCGCGCCATCGATAACGGTGCTGACGAAATCGATGTAGTTTGGAATATCTCTTCCTTCAAAACCGGCATACCCTGGACTAAAATAGAACTAGCGAAATGCAGTAAGCTCGCACACGATCATCAGAAGCTTGTAAAAGTAATCATTGAGACTGCGTATCTTTCAGAAACCGAACTGGAGCAGGCGTGTAAACTATGTGCCGATGCCGGAGCGGATTTTGTAAAAACTTCTACCGGCTTTGCACCCAGCGGAGCAAAAGTAGAAGATGTAAAACGAATGAGAGAATTTCTTCCACACAACGTAGGCATTAAAGCTTCTGGCGGAATCAAAACCCTTGAACAAACACTGGCCTTAATTAAAGCAGGTGCCGACCGAATCGGAACTTCTTCAGGCATTACAATCCTCAACGAATCTACCACCAAACCCTGATTACATAATGAGTTCATTTTTAACCTCTGTTTTCCCAACGGAAAATGAAATTCCTGAGCCCTACAAAATTACAAGTGCCATTGAGCAGCGTGAGTATTTAATTGATGGCGAATTAAAACTGTGGCATGGAAATCTTAATCCGGTTTTAAGTCCGGTATGCGTAAGAGATGGAAATACCTATACTCAAAAAACAATTGGAAGCACTCCCTTGCTTACTTCAAAAGAATCGCTTGAAGCATTGGATGCGGCAGTAAAAGCGTATGAACTTGGTCATGGGCTTTGGCCAACGATGAGTGTAACTGAACGCATTGAATGCGTAGAGAAGTTTCTTGCAGCTATGCGATTGAAGCGGACTGAGGTTGTAAAGTTGTTGATGTGGGAGATTGGCAAATCACTAAAAGATTCCGAAAAAGAATTTGATCGCACCTGCGATTACATTGTTGATACGATTAAAGGATATAAAGAACTCGATCGCGTTTCAGCAAAGCTAATCGAAGAACAAGGCTTCATGGCGCAGATCAGACGTGTACCTATTGGTGTTGCGCTTTGTATGGGTCCCTATAACTATCCGTTAAATGAAACTTTCACCACACTTATACCTGCGCTTCTGATGGGAAACACTGTGGTATTCAAACCCGCAAAATATGGTGTGTTGTTAATTCGTCCATTGCTGGAAGCTTTTCGTGATAGTTTTCCAAAAGGTGTCATTAATATTATTTACGGTCGCGGTCGCGAGACAGTTGGTGCATTAATGGAAACGGGTAAGATCGATGTGTTTGCATTTATAGGAACGAACAAGGGAGCAAATGAATTGAAGAAGCTTCATCCAAAATTACATCGGCTCAAAGCCATTTTAGGATTGGACGCAAAGAATCCTGCCATCGTTTTATCCGATGCTGATATTGATAACGCGGTGAATGAATGTATCACGGGTTCTCTGTCGTTCAACGGACAGCGATGCACAGCATTAAAAATTCTTTTTGTTCACGATTCCATCATTGAAACCTTTGTAAAGAAATTTAATGAGCAGGTGAAGAAACTAAAACCAGGCATGCCCTGGGATAGTGGTGTTGGATTAACTCCGTTACCTGAACCTGGTAAAGTCGATTTCCTTCGCGATTTGGTTGACGATGCAAAGAAGAATGGTGCCAACATTGTAAATGAAAATGGTGGAGAATACTTAGAAACATTTTTCTATCCCGCAGTACTCTATCCGGTAAATAGTAAAATGAAAATTTATACTGAAGAACAATTTGGTCCTGTCGTACCGATTGTATCATTCTCAGATGATAACGAACCGATTGAGTATGTAGTAAACTCCAACTTCGGACAACAGGTAAGTATTTTTGGAACGGATTCGAAACGCATCGCTAAACTTATGGATGCATTTGTGAATCAAGTCGGTCGTATCAATTTAAATGCGCAGAGTCAGCGCGGGCCGGATACATTTCCGTTTAACGGAAGAAAAGATTCTGCTGAAGGTACTTTGTCCATTGCAGATGCTTTACGTGTATTTTCTATTCGCACCATTGTGGCTACTAAAAATACGGATGAGAACATTCAAATCATCAGCAACATCATCCGCAATCGAGAGTCAGCTTTTTTAAGTACTGACTATATTTTTTAGGATATAAAGACGGTCACGCAAAGACGCAAAGCAAAATTCCGCGAAGGGCGCAAAGAAATTTGAAACCATTACATCTTTGCGTTCTTGGTATTTAAACCTTAGCGCCTTTGCGTGAAATGTCATTGTACTTCAAATATGTAGTACACCAATTCACAAACTGGTCAATTGCTCACTTAATAACTCACACCTTTAATCTTTCGGAATAAGGTAATTGCATTTCGATCGGTCAATCCGGAAATGAAGTCGATAATTTGACGCAACATCAAATAGACATTTTCTGGATGTTGAAGGATCGCTGCGCGAACTTCTTCTGGCAACAACAATTGCAGGTTTTGATATTTTCTGGATTGTGTTCCCTGCATCAAATAAAAACCAGCCTTAGTAAATTCTTCCAGTAAACCAGGCAGCACTTCATGTCCAGCGGCTTCAATTTCTACTACTTGTCGCGCGCGGTAAATTTTTTCAATGGATACTTTAATGATTTCTTTCAATCCATTTTTAGATTGGCAATGGTCGGCTAATGCCTGATCAAATTTCCCGGCAAGAATATTTTCTTCGTTATCTAAAAAAAAAGAAGAACATTCGTCCATTAAATCACCAATAGCCAAAGCACGTAGGTACCCGATCTTCTCCTGTTGACTGGCTAGATGCGGCAGCTTACCTAATTTTGATTTATTTTTTGTGAGGACCCCTTCAAATAAACTCCGTGCATCTTCATAACTCACCAATCCCAAACTACATCCATCTTCTAAATCAATAATGCTATAACAAATATCGTCAGCGGCCTCTACTAAAAATGCCAAGGGGTGTCTGTTGGAAACATAGTCGGAAGTTTGTATCAACTCGAGTTGACTGGCTACCTCTTTAAAAATTTCCTTTTCGGATTGGAAGAATCCAAATTTCTTCTGACTGCGTTTCGATTTATCTCTTTGAGGAAAGAATGAAGGGCACGGATATTTTGTGAACGCTCCTAGCGTAGCAAACGTCAATTTCAATCCGTATTGGTTTTTGTTAAGAATGCGAAATCCTTGCGCATTACCTTCAAACTTGATCAAGTCACTCCACTCCTCTTCACTTACTAAAGCTTTAAATGATTGACCTTGCGGATGGTGAAGAAAAAAATCAGAGATCGAATCTTCACCAGCATGACCAAACGGAGGGTTACCCAAGTCGTGCGCCAATGAAGCAGCCGCTACGATCGCACCAAAATCAAACAACGAAAAATTTGAATTCAGTTCTGAATGTCTTTTTAAGATTTCTTCTCCTACACGCTTACCTAATGAACGACCAACACTCGAAACTTCAAGACTGTGTGTTAATCGTGTATGTACAAAATCTTGTTCGGGTAATGGATGAACCTGTGTTTTATCCTGAAGCCTGCGAAAAGGATGTGAGAAAATTATACGGTCGTAATCTTGCTCAAACGCACTACGTGATGGCTCGGTATTCGTCACCGGTTTTTGTCCGGTGCGCTGAGAAGACAAGAGTTCATTCCACTTCATGAATATTCAATAGGACTAAGTTCAACAATGTTCAAAGGTACAATCCTTATTATACTAACAAATCATTATTCTTTTAATACAAAATCAATACACATTACTGCAGCCATAATGAGTTGGCGTAGTGGATGATTCTCCGGAACTTCGTTGCTGATCTGCAACATATAATTATCAGCTGAGGTAAACATCTCCTTGCCAAGGCCAGCCCATTGCTTTGAAACGCTTGCAAACTCTTTTCCATCATTCGAAACAAAACGAAAATCCCAGCTTGTCCATTTACCTTTCAACATACATAATGAACGCTCGCTTGCATCGAGCACTTCAAACTTGCCACCAATGCTTAAAAACTTCTGTTTGAATTTACCGATCACAATTTCATTTTCATCCAACACCTCCACCGTAGAAAGAAAAAAAGAAACACCTCGTCTTACGGTCAATATTTTTTCACCCGCTGGTGTTTTGATCTCAATATTAAAAGGAGTCATTCGCTTGTAATCTGTAAAGCGCAACATCTTGGTAAAGAAACCAAGATTCTCTTCGCGGCAGTTTAAAATAATTTCCTTCGTCTCCGGATTATAGATATCGAAATTACTTGCGGCCTTGAATATTGCAGTGTGTTCCTTTACAAAGAATGTGTTCCTGTTTAAAGCTGAATTCATAAGATAGGTATTGGATTATTTTTCGGTTTAATAAAGCTGTTCATTGAGTACTTTATGAACTCATGAGTTTATTTCGGAAAGGCAGCAACTTCTTTACATACGTATTGTTGCGCCATGCGTCCAGGCATAATTTTTTCTGATCTTGATTTTAAAGCAGGAAATAACCAGCGCAATTTCTTCTGAAACAACAGTGGCACTTATCGTGTGCTATATTCTTCTCAGAATATTATTGATTGAACACGATTCAATCAACTGCGCACGCACGTCTTCAATTTTAACGCGCTCTTGTTTCATCGTGTCACGATCACGGATAGTGACCGTATTATCTTCTAATGTCTGGTGATCGATTGTTATACAATACGGAGTACCAATAGCATCCTGGCGTCTGTAACGCTTACCTATTGCATCCTTCTCTTCATAGAAACATTTGAGATCGAACTTCAATACATTCATGATCTCCATTGCTTTTTCAGGAAGTCCATCTTTTTTCATCAATGGAAGAATTGCCACTTTGTTTGGCGCAAGTGGTGCAGGTATTTTCAAGACAACACGTTCGCTTCCGTCTTCCAATTTCTCTTCAGTGTATGATTTCGAAAGAATGGACAAGAACATGCGATCAAGACCTACAGACGTTTCCACTACATAAGGAATGTAGTTTTTATTTTCTTCTGAATCGAAGTATTGTAATTTCTTTCCAGAGAATTTTTCGTGGCTTCTCAAATCAAAATCAGTACGCGAGTGAATACCTTCTAATTCTTTAAAGCCTATTGGGAAATTGAATTGAATATCACACGCGGCATTAGCATAGTGAGCTAAATTCAGGTGATCGTGGTAACGATAATTTTCTGCGCCAAGTCCTAATGCCTGATGCCATTTCATTCGTTTCTCTTTCCAGAATTCGTACCACTTCATTTCCTCGCCTGGCTTTACAAAGAATTGCATTTCCATTTGTTCAAATTCCCGCATACGGAAAATGAACTGACGCGCTACAATTTCATTACGGAAAGCTTTTCCGATTTGTGCAATCCCGAAAGGAATTTTCATTCTTCCTGTTTTTTGCACATTCAAAAAATTAACAAAAATACCTTGTGCCGTTTCCGGACGTAAATAAATCTTGTTTGCATCCTCAGCAACCGAGCCCATTTCGGTAGAGAACATCAAATTGAATTGACGTACATCTGTCCAGTTTTTAGTTCCGGATACGGGGTCTGCAATATCCAAGTCAACAATGATTTGTTTCATCGCAGCCATATCGGCACTGCTCATTGCAGCTTTCATGCGCGCATTGGTATCATCAATTTTTTGCTGATACTCCATCGTGCGGGGATTGGTCGAGATGAATTTTTCGCGATCGAAAGAATCTCCAAAACGCTTGGCCGCCTTCTCAACCTCTTTCTCAATTTTATCTTCCATCTTGCTGATGGCATCTTCAATCAATACATCGGCACGGTAGCGTTTATTTGAATCTTTATTATCCAGCATCGGATCACTAAAAGCATCCACATGACCGGAAGCCTTCCAAATTGTGGGGTGCATGAAAATGGCAGAGTCGATCCCCACAATATTATCGTGGAGCAGCGTCATGAATTTCCACCAATACTCCTTGATATTATTTTTTAGTTCGGCCCCGTTTTGCCCATAATCGTATACCGCGCTGAGTCCATCGTAAATTTCACTGGAAGGGAAAATAAAGCCGTACTCCTTGGAGTGAGCTATTACATTTTTAAAAATATTGTCGTCCTGATTTGCCATAGGGGGCAAAGATAATATTAGTCGACAGTCTATAGAGGGCTGCGCGGTTTTTTTTGAAAATGGAGTATGGCTTAACGCCCGTTCGGTAAGTTGCTTACCTAAAATAGCTGACTAGCCGGGCAGTGTAACCGTGAAGGTCGCACCCTTACCGGGTGAGGATTCCAATTGAATAGATCCAGAAAGTTTAGTAATAGTTTCTTTGACAATGTAAAGTCCAAGACCCGATCCTTCTGCGCGATCATTGGCGCGATAGAACATATCAAAAATTTTACCTTGATACTCCAACGCAATGCCAGGGCCATTGTCAGAAACGGTAATGGCATTTAGCCCATTGTTGCTGACATTAAAATTCACTGATACAAATGGATTTGGATTTCGCTTGTCGTGATGCTTAATGGAGTTACCTATCAAATTGCTCAGGATTATTTTCAGTCGGGCTGGATCCGTCTCAATGGAAACATCTTGTGGAATATTGACCTGAAATTCGATGGCATGCTGTATATCCTGAATGCTAAAGTCTTCCAAAATTTCATTCACCGTATTATGAATGTTTACGGGCTGCTTATTGATATCAATTCTTGAGTTACGGGAAAAGTTAACTATGTCTTTGATTAAATCATCCAGGCGATGAACGCGTGAGTGAATCATATCCAGGCAACGCAAAATTTCGCGGGGGTTCTCCGAACGTTTTGCGATCGTAACTAAACCGAGTATAGAGGTAAGTGGCGAACGTAAATCATGCGAAGCACTGTATACAAATTGATCAAGTTCGGCATTCGCTTTGGTAAGACATTGGTTCTGTGATTCAATTTCTTTTTGCTTTTCCTTTAATGCTTCTTCCGATTGAAAATTAACTTTGACCAAAACATAAAGTATTAAACTGGTTGTTATGGTGACGCATAAAAAGTTAATGATCTGATTGGAGTGAATATATTCATCCGAATATTGCACGATAGGAACAATTGAAACGCCAAAGACAAAACTCATTAAAAATCCTATTAGCGAAACTAATGAAAAAAAGAAGGCTGTTTTTCTGTTCTCAAAACCAAAAAGTGTATACGCTGCAAGGCAAATAACCAAATAGAACAAATGCGCATCCGTTTGAAGAGCCGACTTCGATGAGGATAAGAAAATGACAATATTGCCCGTCATCAGTAAAATAAACTTGGCAATAAAATGTTTTCCTTCACGATTCATTTTCCATGAAAAAAAACCTGACAGAAGCAAAAGGCAATAATAAAAAACGGAATCATTCATTCCGTACAAATAATCATACACAATATAGAATGCACCGATACCTATGCTAATAAAGGAAAGGTAGCCCGTGAGCAATGCTTGCTTGTATTCATTATTCGAACGAAGCTTTACATTATTCTTTAAAAAAAATCCTCTTCCCCGCATATCTGTTTCTCTCGCCTGAGTCAACTTACTTCTACTTCGGCAGCTTTACAATAAAGGTGGAGCCAACACCCGGTGAAGATTCCAATTGAATGGAGCCTGAAAGTTTTGCAAGCGCTTCCTTAACAATATATAAGCCAAGACCCGAACCTTTCGATTCTTCGTTGGCGCGATAAAACATATCAAAAATTTTATTGTGGTACTCCGGTGCAATGCCTTGTCCGTTATCTTCTACGTGAATCGACAATACACCACCGTTGGTCAGGAATCCTAAACGTATAAACTGATTGAGCTTTCGAACATCGTGGTAGCGAACTGCATTGGCAATTAAATTACTAATCACGACACGAAGTCTGTTTTTGTCTGATTCGATTTGCAAATCGGCAGGAATATCAATAACGAATTGAATTCTTTCAGCATCGGGTGAATACTTCAAACTTTCCCACACTTCGGTGGCAAGATCGAAAAGCGTCACTTTTTCTCTTCTGATTTCCAGACGATTGTTTCTTGAGTAATCTGTAATGTCCTTAATAAACTTATCCAATGAATGCACACGGTCGCGCATCATGTTCATGTAGTTTTTAACCTCCACAATATTATCGGAGCGCTCAGCAATGCTGATTAATCCCATCACCGAAGTTAAAGGTGCGCGTAAATCGTGTGAAGTGCTGTAAACAAAGCGATCCAATTCAGCATTCGTTTTCACTAGCAAGCTATTGTTTTGAACCAACTGCGATGCATTGTAGTGATTCAAGCTAATGAGAAGGTAAACCGCCATAAGACCGGCAGGCAAAGCACAGGTAAAATTGATGACTGCCGAAAGCAGTAACATCTGTTCACTGTAATCTCGTTTCGGCAAGAGACTATAATCAATAAAATATGCTGCTAGAAACAGGATGTAAGTAAACACCGAAAAAAGAATGGATAACTTACGCTGACGGTAGTTAAACACAGCAAATGCCGCAATGCTGTTTACTAAAAAGTAAATAAAAATACCCGTGTTGGGCGATTCGCTGGAGGCTAATAGATAAACCAGGATATTGATAGTAGGCAAAAGGAAATAATTTGCCAGGCAATGATCGCCCTGGCGATGGATAATTACAGAAAGCACCAAAAAGAAAATTGCCGTTCCATAAACCGGTAAGGTAATGTACGTTCCAGTAAAAAAGTCAAGAAAGAAATAGATCAGGCAAATGAATATGGCAATCAAAGCAAATTGCCCGGACAGCATTACCTGTTTGTATTCTGCATACGATTCGATGAATTTGTCCCCCCCAATGATCAAATTACGAATGCCCTTCTTCAGCCCCATGTCAACAAGTGGTTTTTAACACTACAAAAGTAAGGTGCATCTGGCCGCGGCATTCTTGCATCTGAAAGACAAGGGTATGCATGCAAGTTTTTTTCTGGAAATGGATGAACAATAAATTCGATGGATGTAAGAAATCGATTGAATTACACCATCCTTTATTTGCACCTATGGCGGTCGATCGTTTATATCTCACTTTCTACCTAAATGCCAGTTAAGGATATTGAAGAAAATGAATATCTTTCCACAAACCTATGCGCTTCAGTTTTAGAAAAATAGCGGTTGCCATCGCCTTTTCCCCGCGGCTCGAAGCCTTGTTGGTGGAAACGTCACGTATTAAAAACTACTGGAATGCTGAACTTATTCTCATACACGTTGGCCAACATGGCGAAAAAGAAGAGCAGCAACTTGCTGAACTTCTAAAAACCACAGGACTTCATCAGCACAAGGATTTAAAAGTGGTATGGGAGAAGGGAAACCCTGTCGACAGAATTCTAAAAACTTGCACCAAAGAACGTGTCGATCTTCTGGTTGCCGGTGCATTGAAAAAAGAAAATATGGTGCAGTACTACCTCGGTACCATTGCCCGAAAGATTTTACGCAAGGCCGATTGTTCGGTTCTCATGCTTACCAGTCCATCCATTACTCCCGTTCCTTTTAAAAATATTGTAGTCAACACCGAAGACACAGCTTATGTGGAAGAAGTTCTTTTAACTTCTTGTCATATCGGACTGAAAGAAAAATCAAACTGGCTCCATGTTGTGCGTGAAATAAAAATGTACGGTCTCACCATGTCGGCATCCGAGAATTGTAATGAAGAGGAGTACGACAAATTACGTCACAGTTTAGTGCAGGATGAAATTACCGATGTTGAAAAAATTCTGTTGCGCATTCCACATGAAGGATTAAAAGTGAACATCAAACTTGTATCGGGCAAATCAGGCTTTGAGTTGTCGCAGTTTGCGCAGCGCAAAAATGCGGAGTTATTAATTGTTGGCGCTCCACAAAGAAGGTTCTCATTGTTTGATCGCGTATTCACACACGATCAGGAATATTTATTTGCAGACTTGCCATGCAATCTGTTAGTCGTTCATCCAAGAAAGGAGGAAACTCATGGGTAAATTAAGTCATGCGGATGTTGTTCACTTGCTGATTCAACTCGGCATTATGCTCATCATGGGTAGAATGCTCGCGGAAGTTGCGCGAAAATTTAATCAACCCGCTGTTGTGGGCGAAATCATTGCTGGTATTTTATTGGGCCCTACTGTATTGGGTATGCTTCAACCGGAATGGTTCGAAGCGCTTTACCCTGCGGCCTCTGCGGCTCGCGTTGTACTTACCGGACTCGTACAGGTTTCGGTTGTGATGCTGTTATTCATCGCAGGACTTGAAGTTGATTTACATATTGTTTGGCAACAAGGCAGGCAAGCTGTGTCCACCAGTTTTTTCGGATTGATTATTCCCTTCGCTATCGGATTTACATTTCCGTATTTCTTTCCTGAGTTCTTCGGAATAGCAGAAGGGAACGAACGCATCATCTTTGCTTTGTTTATGGGAACGGCCATGGCGATAACAGCCTTGCCAGTTATTGTTCGCATTTTGATGGACCTCAACATGTTTAAATCGAAAATGGGGATGCTCGTTGTTGCCTCTGCCATGGTGGATGATGTGATTGGCTGGTTGATTTTCTCTGTCATTCTTGGATTGATTGGAAAAGGCGGACACACTATGTCGTTAGGAAGCACGATGCTGCTAACGGTTGGTTTTACGGTCATCATGCTGACGATTGGCCGTGGATTATTAAACCGAACGCTTCCCTGGATAAATAAAAAAATGGCGTGGCCTGGAGGTATTTTATCCATTTCATTAGCGCTTTGTTTTCTGGGCGCTGCGTTTACTGAATACATTGGCATTCACGCCATCTTCGGAGCATTCATTATTGGTATTGCCCTTGGTGACTCCGAACATTTTTCAGAGCGCGCTAAAGAAATTGTGCATCAGTTTATCAATAACATTTTCGCTCCGTTATTTTTTGTTTCGATTGGCTTGCGCGTAAATTTCATTACCAACTTTGATTTGATGCTCACGCTCGTCATTCTCGTAATCGCCTTTGCAGGAAAAATTATCGGAAGTGGTTTTGGTGCAAAGCTTGGAGGCTTTACCTGGAGAGAATCGTTAGCAGCCGGTTTTGGTATGAACGCCCGAGGGGCAATGGAAATTATTTTAGGTTTAGTGGCATTAGAAAATGGATTGATCAACGAAAAAGTTTTCGTTTCTCTTGTGATCATGGCGCTTATCACGAGTATGAGTAGTGGGCCTTTGATGAAGTGGGCGCTGAGGATGAGGTGACGTTAAAGCAGTAAGGATACAGTAACAGTGAACGCATTTAGGGTAACACTTTGCTATCAAGATGACTGACGTTCATGATAAAAAGACAAGAAGTTACACCATAAGCCAACTCAGGGGTAAGAACACCAAATCCGAGATTTTGGTAAGGAAGTTCTTGTTTTCAGAAGGATAGGATTTGGCCAGTTGTCCGATATTATCGTACAACTGAAATTAGAGGTCAGTAATTGCTCACGACTGGAAAGCAATACTTCATTACTTCCACATCAAAGACGCCTAACTCCCCTCCGAATCATCCACAACATTTTTAGTGGAGAGTTTTTTCAAAATCAACTGATCCAAAATTAGTGTCATGATTAAGGCTAATAAAAGCACTCCGGGCAAAGCATACATCTCCGGTACTTTGCGAAATAGAATAATTACCGTGATAAAAAAAACATGAACCGAAGCGAGAATAATAGTCGTCTTAGAATGCGTCATGCCTAATCGCATAATGGCGTGATGGATGTGACTTTTGTCGGGTGTGAAAGGTGATTGTTTTTTTGAAAATCGGAGAATGATAATGCGCAGTGTGTCACACAATGGAATTATAATAAAACAGGTTGCTGCTGCAATTGTTGCTGAGAATTTAACAGAGTGACCAACAGGTAATTCAGCGTTTACATTCATGAAGTGAATGGTAAAAGCCGCCAGCAATAATCCGATCACCATCGCACCGGTATCACCCATAAAAATTTGAGATGGTTCCCAATTAAAAAATAGAAAAGCCAAAATGCCACCGGACATAGCAAAGCAAAGGAGCGCAAATAAAAAATCATCGGCCAGGTAAAACCAAATACCCAAAGCAGTAAGGGCAACAAGCCCAATGCTTCCGGCAAGTCCATCGAGTCCATCAATCAGATTAAAAGAATTGATGATGATGATAACACTAAAAGTAGTGAGTGCATAATTTGCAATGATGGGCAACTCATGTATTCCTAAAAAACCATGTAGCGAATTAATCTGAATAGAAGAACCCATGAGAATAACAACCGCCACTACTTGTCCGAATAATTTGTGAAGAACTTTCAAAGGCACAATGTCATCGCGCACGCCTAACAGAAATACAATGAGAAGACTGGCATAGAGGTAGCGTAGACTTGCCCACAGATGAAAATCCAACCAGATGGACGATGCGATGGTGAACCCGAGAAAAATGGCTATCCCGCCCATGGAAGGTGTTATCTTCTTATGGATTTTCCTTCGGCTCGGCATATCGACCAAATTCTTCTCCAAAGAATATTTGATGATGACCGGTGATATAATGAAGGAAACCAAAAAAGCAGTAACGCATGCTGCTAACAATACAGCCATAGACTAAAATTTATCAAAAATAGAGAATTAGCTTGATTCTCAATTATCGATTAGTAGCAGATGAAATTATTAAAGGGAGAAGGAAAGGAAAGGAAAATGCAGAACTTGTGTGGAAGCTCGAATGAGAAGGTGATATAAAAAAATAAGTCCGTTCCGTCATCGCAACAGCAATGCCAGAACGGACTCATTAACACTTATACCTTAGCTTTCTAGTAAGCCACCTAAAATGGAACTTGCTTCTTTACCACTATTCCTTCCATATGGTGCAAGCGCTTGAACCAGTTTTCGTATCGGCATAGATTGCAGCCATACTCTTCCAGTGCCGCGCAGTGTGGCAAGAAAAATTCCTTCACCACCAAATACCATTGAGCGAAGACCTCCTGCACTTTGTACATCAAAATCAATTTGCGATTCAAAGGCTACCACACAGCCCGTATCAACACGTAACGTTTCATTATTTAATGTTCGTTCGATCACAGTACCTCCTGCATGAACAAAAGCTTTGCCATCGCCCTGTAATTTTTGAAGAATGAAACCTTCGCCTCCAACTAAGCCTGATCCTAATTTGCGATTAAATGTAATCGACAACTTTGTACCAAACGCAGCACAAAGAAATCCATCTTTCTGCACGATCAATTCATTGTTAGGACTTTGCGCCAGATCAACCGGAATAACTGTTCCAGGATAAGGAGCAGAGAATCCTACTTTTGCTTTTCTGCTTCCGTGATTGGTAAAGTGCGTAATAAAAAGTGATTCCCCGGTAATCATGCGTGAACCGGCTGATAATAATTTATCGAACAGACCCTGGCTGGGGTTTGAGCCATCTCCCATTTTACTTTCAAATGAAATGCCGTCTTCCATGAAAAGCATAGCACCCGCTTCTGCAATAACCGTCTCTGATGGATCAAGTTCTACTTCTACAATCTGAATGCTTTCGCCTTTAATCTGGTAATCAATTTCGTGTGATCGTGCCATGTTAAAATTGGTTTTGAATACTACATACGAAGTAAACAAAAAAACGGACGAGTTAAGAACCAGAAATCAATGTCTTTGCTTAAGGATTTTTTAATTGCCTCACCTCAATCCTCTCCGGAAGAGAGGAAGATTATGGATCTTAAGCAAAAACATTGAAGTAGAAATTAGGGTATGATTTTACACAACATGATCTAAACAGCCAATGAAAGAGGAGAAAAAAATTACTTCTTTTTCTTTTTACCCTTCTTCATATCTTCATAGTCATCACGTTCAGCTAGTTTTTTGTCATCAACATTTTTATCGAGAAACGCATTGATGTCCTCAATGTTCATGTTGGCTTTTATTTCACCAAACTGATTGATCGTGATGTCCAGGCCCTGAAGATCTTTGTGTACTCGGGCGTTTGGTTTAGCTGCAGGTTTCTTTTCTTTTTTCATGATCGGGTTTTTCTAAATATACTCAGTACATCATCAAGCTACTTTTACTTTCAATGTTTCAAGAGCAAAGGCCATTCGTTTTATTACTTCATCTTTCCCCATAATTTCCATGCTGATCATTAAGTCGGGACCAGCACCAATACCTGTTATAGAAAGACGCAAGGCTTGCAAAATTTTTCCAGTGCCAATACCTAACGAAGCCGTAACTTCTTCTAATGTTGTTTTAGCAACAACTGCATCAACAGAAGGAAGTGCGGCAAGAGCATCTTTGTACGCTGAAATTACTCTTACAGCTTCATCATTCCATTTCTTACTTGCCACTTGTTCATCAAACGAAGTTGGAGCAATGAAGAGAAACTTACCTTGTTCCCAAAAATCTTTCGGGAAGGTAGCACGCTCTTTCATCAACTGCGCAATCTTTATGGCTTTGTCTTTGGTGCAGCTTATGTTTTCCTTTCCAAGTGATTCCAATAAGTAGTCCGCTAATTCAGAGTCGGGTTTGGCGCGCAGATATTGTTGGTTGAACCATTGTGCTTTTAAAATATCGAATTTCGTTCCGGCTTTACCAATGCGTTCAATTGAAAATGCCTGGATCAATTCATCCATCGAAAAAAGCTCTTGCGTTGTCCCAGGATTCCACCCAAGGAAAGCAAGGAAGTTAATCAACGCATCCGGAAGGTATCCTGCTTCTTTATAACCAATCGCATCTTCTTTGGTAATTGGATCTTTCCAGGTCAGTGGAAAAATTGGAAAGCCTAATTGATCTGCATCGCGCTTACTGAGTTTGCCATCACCAGATGGTTTTAATAGTAATGGTAAATGTGCAAACTGAGGCATTTCATTTTCCCAACCTAAAAATTTATAAAGCAATACATGCAATGGAGCTGAAGGCAACCACTCTTCACCACGAATGACATGTGAAATTTTCATCAAATAATCATCTACCACATTGGCCAAATGGTACGTTGGCATACCATCGCTTTTCATCAATACCTTATCATCGATCTGGGAAGAATGTACCATTACCCAACTGCGGATCAAATCGTTCAATCTAATCTCTTCTTTCTTGGGAACTTTCAAACGAATAACATACGGTGTTCCTGCATCCATTAACGCTTTTAGCTCTTCAGCAGAAAGCGTTAATGAATTACGCATTTGCAAACGTGTGATGCTGTTGTATTGCTGATTGTCTACACCAGCAGCTTTTAAACGTTCGCGCATTTCATCAAGCTCTTGTTCTGTATCAAAAGCATAGTATGCATTACCTTCGTCTATCAACTGCTGCGCATACTTCTTGTAAATATCTTTTCGCTCCGATTGACGATACGGTGCATGCGGTCCGCCCACACCAACTCCTTCATCAATTTTTATTCCTGCCCAAGCCAACGATTTCATAATGTATTCTTCCGCACCCGGCACATACCGGTTTTGGTCTGTGTCTTCAATGCGCAGAATCATCGTACCTTTATTCTGGCGCGCAAGAAGGTAATTATAAAGGGCTGTTCGAACTCCTCCAATGTGCAAGGCACCCGTGGGGCTAGGTGCAAAACGTACGCGTACTTCTCTCATCTTTCGTTGCTTCTTCTGTTTGTAATCACCCCCGCAATCGGGTGTATTTAAATTCGCTGTAAAGGTAAAACATGATTTAGACTTACAGCCTGCCGGCTATAATAAAAGCCTTGAAAAGTTGAATGCCATAGATAAAATCCTCTCTCAATTCCAAAAGCCTTTATACCTTTACGCTCTTAGTCCAATGTGAAGTTCAAAATGATGGAAGAGAAGAGCTTAAACTTTCTTGAAGAGATTGTAGAAAACGACCTGAAAGCAGGCAAATACAAAAGTATTATCACCCGTTTCCCTCCCGAACCGAATGGTTATCTCCACATGGGGCACGCAAAAAGCATTTGCCTCAATTTTGGACTTGCAATAAAGTATGGTGGCCAAACCAATCTTCGCTTTGATGACACGAATCCGGTGACTGAGGAGACAGAATATGTAGAAAGCATTAAAGAGGATATCAAGTGGTTAGGCTTTAATTGGTCTCAGGAACTTTATGCTTCTGATTATTTTGAAAAGCTTTATGAATTTGCTGTTCTGCTCATTAATAAGGGATTGGCCTATGTGGACGATAGTACAAGCGAAGAAATAGCCATACAAAAAGGTACGCCTACAAAAGCCGGAACGGACAGTCCGTTTAGAAGTCGGAGTGTTGAAGAGAATCTGAAATTGTTCAGCGACATGAAGGCTGGCAAATATAAAGACGGTGAAAAAGTATTGCGCGCAAAAGTAGATATGAATCATGTGAATATGCACATGCGCGATCCGCTTATCTATCGCATCAAACATGCGCATCATCATCGCACCGGAGATGTTTGGTGTATTTATCCAATGTATGATTTCGCTCACGGGCAAAGTGATGCCATTGAAAACATTACTCACAGCATTTGTACGTTAGAATTTATTCCGCATCGCGAACTATATAACTGGTTTATTGAGAAGCTGGAGATTTATCCTTCCAAGCAATACGAGTTTGCACGATTGAATATGACCTACACCATCATGAGCAAGCGCAAATTGCTGAAGCTTGTGAACGAAGGATATGTAAAAGGCTGGGATGATCCACGCATGCCGACTATTAGTGGGATGCGAAGAAGAGGGTATACGCCTGAAAGCATTCGTGAGTTTTGTGATAAGATCGGGATAGCGAAACGCGAAAATCTGATTGACATTGGGTTGTTGGAGTTTTGCGTGCGTGAGCATTTGAATAAAATTGCATCACGCAGAATGGTGGTGTTCAACCCGCTGAAAATTGTCATCACCAACTATCCGGAAGGAAAATCAGAAAATCTTCCGAGTGAAAATAATCCGGAAGATCCAACATCCGGATCGCGCAATATGCCATTCAGTCGTGAGCTATATATTGAGCAAGATGATTTTATGGAAGTCCCTGCAAAAAAATATTTCCGTCTCACGCCAGGCCAAATGGTTCGATTGAAAAGCGCCTATATCATTAAGTGTGAAGAAGTAGTTAAAGATAGCACTGGAAAAGTAATCGAATTAAAATGTACATACATTCCTGAAAGCAAAAGCGGATCGGATGTATCAGGCATTAATGTAAAAGGTGTTATTCATTGGGTAAGTGCTAAAGAAGCATTGCCAATTGAAGTTCGCCTATATGATCGATTGTTCAACAAAGAAGAGCCAGCTCAAATCGAAGAAGATTTTTTAGGATGTTTGAATAAAGATTCTGAAATCATTCCTTCGACTACAATTTATGCAGAACCTGATTTAGCAAACGCTAAACCAGCTGATCGTTTTCAGTTTTTACGCACCGGCTATTTCTGCATTGACGCTGATTCAAAACCAGGCAAACTCGTTTTTAATCGAACTGTTACTTTACGGGATATGTGGGCGAAGGAAGTTAAAAAAGGATAGGGCAAGGTATAAGGTATACTTTACGAAGTACGAATTATGATTTGGTCTGATGACGATCATAATTGGTAACTCCGAAATTGTGAATTACTTTACCGCGATGCAGGATATTTCCACATTTACATCTTTTGGCAATCTGCTTACCTCAACCGTTTCGCGTGCCGGAGGATTTTGAGGAAAGTGCTTTCCATAAATTTCATTCACTTTCGGAAAATTATTCATGTCTTTTAGAAAAATAGTGCTCTTTACAACGTGCGAGAAATCCATTCCGGCAGCGGTTAAAACATCGGCAAGGTTTTGCATTACCTGAGCCGTTTCTTCTTCAATGGAACTGGTAATGATATTTCCTGTTGATTTCTGAATGGCAACCTGACCGCTCATAAAAAGCATATTGCCTACCTGAATGGCCTGACTATATGGACCGATAGGTTCTGGTGCACTTGCAGAATAAACGACTGATTTTGCCATGATTGTGAAGTTTAAAAATTAAATTAGCAGAATTCAAAAGTACAGAACAACTGTTGAATCCCTTCATTTACTATGAATATTCTTGTCATTGGCGAAGTAGAAAATTTGAACGAATGCAGAGCACGTTTTGGTGATACTCATACCTACATGTTTGAGACGGATCATCGGGAGGCCGAGCGTTATGTAGAAACCAATGACCTTGTTTTTGATTTTATTATTGATGAAGAGCCCTTTCAAATTGAAATCTACAAAGACAAAGTAAACGGAAAAGTATTTTTGAATTCAGCCAAAGTCTCACTTGCTGAGTTGTCTAATCTAGCCGAACATTCTCTAAAAGCAGAAGTGTTTGGTTTCAATGGATTGCCCACATTTCTCAATCAAAAAATTTTAGAGGTAAGTCTGTTAAAACCCGAACATGAAAAGCACCTCAAAGAGATTTGTGAAAGCCTTTCAATAGAATATTTATTGGTCGATGATCGTGTTGGGTTGGTGACACCGAGGGTCGTATGCATGATTATTAACGAAGCATACTATACGGTACAGGAAGGAACAGCCACGCGCGAAGACATTGACAAAGCGATGAAACTTGGCACAAATTATCCTTACGGACCATTTGAATGGTGTGCCCGTATAGGAATCAAACACGTCTATGAATTACTAGAAGCCTTGTACGAAGACACACACGATGAACGTTACAAGATTTGTTCGTTGATGAAGAAAGAATACTTACTGCATTAATTACTCGACTGTAACTGACTTCGCCAAATTCCTTGGCTGATCAACATTACATCCACGCATTACAGCGATGTGATACGAAAGCAGTTGTAATGGTATAACGGAAACCAACGGCATGAGTGCTTCATGTACAGCAGGAACCTCCACAACAAACTCCGACATCTTCGGTATAATTTCATCGCCTTCTGTTACGACAGAAATAACGCGACCCTTTCTAGCTTTCACTTCCTGGATATTGGAAACGACTTTCTCGTATGAACTATCGCGGGTGGCAATAAACACCACCGGCATTTCTTCATCGATTAAGGCAATTGGTCCGTGCTTCATTTCTGCAGCAGGGTAACCTTCAGCATGGATGTAGGAAATCTCTTTCAGTTTCAATGCACCTTCTAATGCAACCGGGAAATTATATCCACGACCAAGGTATAAACAGTTAGGGGAATCTTTAAAGGTCTCGGCTATTTCTTTGATCTGATCATTAAGCAACAAAGCTTTTTCAACCTTATCCGGAAGGTTTTCCATCTCCACTAAAAGCTCATGTAATTTTTGCTCTGTGATGCTGCCTTTCTTTTGTGCTACGATCAAAGCGATCATGCTCAACACAGTAAGCTGTGCCGTAAATGCTTTCGTGCTTGCCACTCCTATTTCTGGACCAGCGTGGGTGTAGGCGCCAGCATGTGTTGCACGTGCTATAGAAGAACCCACTACATTACAAACGCCAAAAATGATAGCACCTTTTGATTTTGCCAATTCAATGGCAGCTAACGTATCAGCTGTCTCGCCAGATTGAGAAATAGCAATTACAACATCGCCTTCGCGAATAACCGGATTCCGGTAACGAAATTCTGATGCGTACTCCACCTCCACCGGTATACGACAAAATTCTTCAAAGAAATATTCAGCCACCAAGCCTGCATGCCAGGAGGTTCCGCAGGCTACAATTAAAATCCGATCGGCATTCACCAGCGTGTTAATGTATTCACGCAACCCACCTAAAATTAATCTTCCGGTTTGCGAATCTAACCGACCACGCATACAATCACGAATGGATTTAGGCTGTTCGAAAATTTCTTTCAACATGAAATGTTCGAAGCCGCCTTTTTCAATGGCCTCTAATTCCAGGTCAATAGTTTGTATGTAAGGAGTAAGTGGTAAGTTTTTGGTATCGGTGATGCTCAGTTTACCATTACGTATTACTGCAATTTCCTGCTCATTCAAATACACCACTTCGTTTGTGTACTCCACAATCGGAGTAGCATCCGATGCTAAAAAAAATTCATTCTTTCCAACACCCACTACTAGTGGACTTCCTTTTCTCGCAGCAACCAAAAGATCGGGTTCTTCCAACGATATAATTACAATCGCGTAAGCTCCAACCACTTTCGTAAGTGCTAATCGAACAGCTTCCTCCAAAGAACACTTTTCATTCTCTTTAATGTCTTCAATAAAGTGAATGAAAACTTCCGTATCGGTTTCGCTAAAGAAGGTGTGACCCTTGCGCAACAATTCTTTCTTTAACGAGTTGTAATTTTCAATAATACCATTGTGAATAATGGCTAATTTCTTCGTTGCCGAATAATGAGGATGTGCATTGATATCATTGGGTTCACCATGCGTTGCCCAGCGTGTGTGACCAATACCCGTGTGACTGTTTAAGTCTTTCCCCTTAAGGTATTCTTCCAATTCTGAAACTTTACCTTTCTTTTTATAAACATTAAGGCCTCCGTTTAATAGTGCAATACCCGCACTATCATAACCGCGATACTCCAATCGCTTTAGACCTTTGATAATAACTTCCTGCGCTTGGCGATGACCGATATAGGCAACAATTCCACACATGCTTATTAATCTGTTACAGTTGGTAAGGTGTAGTAAATTCGAAGTTTGATGTTATTTCGGTTTATCAGTGTTCGGTTCACCGATTTGCCGCGCTGAGGGCTTACAGGAAAGAGACCAAAATTTCTAAATCTTGTTTTTGAATCTTCCTTCTTCGATAATTCCTGAAGAAATAAAGTAAGGTGATTTTTATAGACATTTTCTTTATACGGAATAATCATTGCAGAGCCTAAATCAGCAAGAACATTAAATTGAGGATCCAATGTAGGAATGCCTGTAGACAGTTGGTACAAGATCAAATCAGTTGTGTCTTTAAGGTTCTTGTTTGTTTTAAAATGATAATCGTCCTCTAAAGCACGAAGGGTGAAAGCATTTATTGGTGTCAGTGTATTATTTTGCTCAACACCATCGATTACCAGTTCGCCAGAGTTGATAATTATAGGACCATCTTTAATTGAGTCCGTAATAAATTGATAAAAATTTCCAAAATTAATAGAAGTAACTACCCCATCGCCCTCTTGGCTATAAAGCAAGTCATCGGTTGGAGTAAATGGAGTATACGGTTGATGTCCTGACAGCTCTGCAGAACCAGATCGATCAGCTTTAATATTATTAAAACTCCTTATCTGCCGCCTTAGGTTTTTCTTAGCATCAACAATAACACTTCCATAGAACACAAAATTCAATGCTTTCTTTACAGTATCCTCATGATAACGCAAGGTCATTTTCGAAAAAGTAGCTGTTGGATTGGATCCTTGCAGCATCCCATTTGGTGAAAACCCTACCATTTTTTTATTATCATCGCCAGGCACGATGACCAGTCCTTTAAAAAAAGCTCTGGCCGTTGTATCATTTAAAAAATCCTCACGCTCATCTTTTATAAAATTAAAAATGCGTTGACCAAGCTCATCGCTTAATTTCATGCGAATTGTTACCGTATCTTTTCCTGTACTTTTTCCGGCTTGCTCTTGAAAATAGGTATAAGAAACTACTGTATCTTTAGTTACCAGCGGGGTGGGATTATATGGAAACGTGGTGTTGTTATAGTAACTAATATTGCCGGGAAGTGAATCGGTTAGCTCATGAATAGAATACGTTTCATCCGTTATGCCGCCTTCTCCATACACATAATAATCAAAGTGTAAAAAAAGCTCCAGTTCATCATACTCCGCAAAACTTTTAATACTATCCTTTGAGAGGGGATAATACTCAGCGTATGCAATGCTCTTCATTTTGCCAAATGCTGGATCATCATACACACCAACCAAAAGTCGGTTTGTTTCTCCTGTAGCACCATTGTTCTCGGTGTAAATTTCGTCTGTTAGAAACACCAAACTGCTATCCAGTGGAATTTCAACATACTTCACATCGAATTTGGAATTTGGAGGTTTAAAGCCGATCAGGTTTGTTTCATCAACACACGAAGAAAAAAATAAGGCAACTGCCAGAATAGTCAGTTGCCTTACGCGGTTAACCCATAAGTTCATTATAAAGATTGTAGTACGATTCGGTTGCGTTTTCGTCATTTTCAAAATTTTCAACTTTCTTTTCCTTTATTTTCTTGAAGAGGCCCTCCAACTTAGTTGTCTCTCCGGCCGCAATAACGGCATCCGAAAACTCAACGCCTAACTTTATGAAACCTTCAAAATCGGCTGTTTTCAAATTGCCCAACATGTTGTCCTCAATGTCCATCATCTTCACCTTGTCCATGATGTTTCCTTTGAACTTATGGTTGAACGGATTATTGTAAATTGAGAAAACAGTTTTAGTATTTTTAAATAATGGGTCGTTCTTGTACGTGGTTTTCAAGTACAAGGGAATAAAACTAGTAATCCAGTCATTGCAATGAACGATATCTGGAGCCCATCCTAATTTGCGAACGGTTTCAATTACACCTTTACAGAAGAAAATGGCACGCTCGTCATTGTCTTCATAGAAGCGGTTTTCCTTATCGTGGAAAACAGACTTACGGTGGAAATAATCCTCGTTATCAATAAAATAAACCTGAAGCTTGGCATTTGGAATCGATGCTACTTTAATGATTAAAGGCTTTTCTTCATCACCCACCGCAATGTTAATCCCTGAAAGCCTTACTACTTCATGTAATCGGTTTTTGCGCTCATTGATAATCCCAAACCGCGGAACCAGAATCCTGATCTCCATCCCTCTTTCCTGCATGGCTTGCGGAAGTTTGCGAACAAAGTCCGCTACCTCAGATGTTTGCAAAAACGGATTGATCTCGCTGGCTACATAAAGAATACGGAGTTTTGACATATTAATAGAATTTTGTGTAGATCGGAAAATCGAGCCACAAAAGTACAAATAATTACCCCCACGATCAACCTAAATTCAGTTTTCCCTATATCTTTGCCACCTTTTGCCAGAATAGCCTAAAATGGAGATTTTCAAGCAGATAGCACCGTTAAAATCTTTCTTAGAAGAACACAGACGGGCGGGCAAATCCATCGGTTTAGTTCCTACTATGGGTGCGCTTCATGCCGGGCACGTGGCATTAATAGAAACATCTAAAGCCCACAACCAGATTACCGTCTGCTCTATATATATAAATCCAACCCAATTCAACAATGCCGTTGATTTGCAGAAATACCCCCGCACATTAGCATTAGACACTGCCCTTCTCGAAAAAACAGGTTGCGATGTGATTTTTTGCCCTGACAATGAAGAAATGTACCGTCAACCCTCTTCCTTGACATTTGATTTCGGCTCTTTAGATAAAGTAATGGAAGGCAAGTTTAGACCTGGACATTTCAGCGGTGTTGCTTTGGTGGTGGCTAAACTCTTTAATATAGTCCAACCCACTCAAGCTTATTTTGGACAAAAGGATTGGCAACAATTTGCCATTATTTCCAAATTGACTGAGGAGTTACGTTTTGGGTTAACACTACATGGAGTACCTACCTTACGCGAATCGGATGGATTGGCAATGTCTTCGCGAAATTTAAGACTTACTGACACACAAAGGCCGAGGGCAATTGTTTTTTACAAGGCTTTGCTTGCAGCTAAATCCATGCTTCGTAATAAAGAAAGCATTTCGACCGTGAAAGATTCCGTTAAAAAAATTGTAGAAGCGGAGCCTGAAATCAAACTCGAGTACTTTGAAGTGACGGATAGTAAAAACTTAACCGTGTTAAAAAACGTTGAGGCGTCAGATAAGCCCATAATGTGCATTGCAGGTTATGTAGGTGAGATCCGTTTAATTGATAATATGTTTTTAGACTAGAGAAGTGAGGAGATATGAGAATAGAAGTTTTAAAATCTAAAATCCATCGCGCAAAAGTTACACAAGCCGAATTACATTATGTTGGTAGCATTGCCATTGATGAAGACTTGATTGATGCCGCCAATTTAATTGAAGGCGAGAAAGTAACGGTTGTCAATATTAATAATGGTGAACGTCTTGAAACGTATGTAATAAAAGGCGAGCGTGGCTCCGGAATGATTTGCTTGAATGGACCCGCTGCGCGAAAAGCCCAAGTGGGCGACATTGTCATTATTATATCGTACGCTTCAATGAAATTTGAAAAAGCAAAATCATTCAAGCCAACAATAATTTTCCCTACTCCTGATAATCGTTTATCTTGAGTTAGATTGCTTTCGTTTTCACTTTAACTTTCTTCAGTGTCACCACGCCTTAAGGCTTTTATTCAGTATGCATTAATCATTGGAGTAACTGCATTCCTAATCTGGTTTTCACTTCGTGGTCTTGTTGCTGGTGACGGTGAAAATAAGTGGGCCTATCTTAAACATACATGGGACTCTGCAAATAAAGGCTGGCTTTTAGTAATGGCAGCCGTTGCAATGTTAAGTCATATTATCCGCACTGAACGTTGGCGTATGCTCATGCAGCCTGCCGGGTATCATCCAAAACTCTCCAATAGCTTTCTTTCCTTGATGGTTGGATACCTGGTTAACTTAGTTATCCCAAGAGGTGGGGAACTGTCACGCTGCTACAATTTATACAAGCTTGATAAAACTCCGGTAGAAATATCTTTCGGAACCGTTGTGGTGGAACGAATCGTTGATATGATCTGTCTCCTTGTCTTAATTGCTATTTGTTTTTTTGTCGAGGCTGAAAAGTTGCTGGCATTTATAGAGACCTTATCTTTCACATCATCAGGCAATTCAAAATTTCTTTTATTACTCTATTTATGTGCTGGTGGTTGTTTGCTTCTTCTTTTGGCATGGTGGATCATAAAACGAAATAAGAAGTTGTCTGATCGTGTTATAAAATTCTGGAATGGATTTAAAAGCGGACTGCTCACCATTTTTCAATTGAAGAATAAAGGACTTTTCATTACCTATTCTATTCTTATTTGGTTTCTCTATTTCGCAATGAGCTATGCCGTATTAATGGCCTTCACATCAACAAGTGAATTGGGATTTCATGCAGTGCTTAGTCTTTTTGCTCTTGGTTCTATTGCAATGGCTGCACCACTTCCCGGTGGAACTGGCGCCTATCATGTCCTCGTTCCGCAGGGATTGGTTTTCTTGTACAACCTTCCTTTAAGCGATGCAGTAGCCTTTACCTTTATTTTTCATGGCTGGCAAACCTTCATTATGATTGTTGCCGGTGCTCTTTCCCTTCTTATTACATCCTATCGGGTGAAAAAAAATTCGAAGGTCGATTAAACCTTCGTCTTTCACTTCTATCTAAAAGCCGTCTTTCAAAAAACAGGAAAGATTATCGCGATGCGCAGTACACGCATGGTTCGATATAGTGAATACGACTTGGCCAAAGTTTGATTCAGAAAAAAAATAAACAACACAAAACCTAATCAAACAAAATGAAAACGAATCTTTTAAAATCAATGTATGCTACCATGTTTATGGCAGCCATGTTCCTGGTGTCGTGCGATAATAATGCAGATCAACAGGGAACCGAAACAGAGGAAGAGCAAACTCTTGAAGCCGCTTCTGTTAGTGAAGATGAAACAGATGATGTTTTGGAAATTGCATATCAATACGAAACAGAATTAGTTTCTTCAGGGGGACGCGTTCGCACCAATTCTTGTGCAGTAGTTACCAACGACAAAGAAAATAACATCATCACTATCGATTTTGGTGATGGATGTGTAGGTCCTCACGGAAGAGAGCGCAGTGGTAAAATTTTTATTGCCTACAGTCATGAGATTGGGGACAGCCTTGCCAACCGCATCATCACTTTTGAAAACTTTTTTGTGAACAACAAAGGTATTACCGGAACAATTGAACTGCGTGACATTTCCGTAAATGATGCAGGAAACTTACAATCTGTTAAACGGTTAACTGATCTTACCATTTCTTTCCCTAACGGAGATAAGACTGTATTCAACGGAAGCAGAACGCGTGAATGGTTATCAGGTGACGGTGATGGCGATCCATCAAACAACGTTTATAAAATCACAGGATCGGTTGAAGGTATTTCAACAACCGGAAGATCTTTCACGCACACTATTGTTGAACCTATTATTGCTGACTGGTCATGCGCTGCCCAGGGAAATTTTGCCCGCATCTCTGGCGTAGTTGAAATGACAAAACTTAAAGGTTATTCCACTCGCAAGCGCACGGTTGATTATGGCGATGGCGAATGTGACAACGTGATCACCATCACAACCTTTAGAAGAACTTATGTGGTAACCATTATCAATTAAGACAGAAACTTTAAAATAAGACCCTTTAAAAACCGTCTTGCTATGCAGGGCGGTTTTTCTTTTTTTATCCAGACTGAAGGATAATTTGCCCGTTTAATCAATGTCGTTTTGGCAGCCAAATCGATTTGGCGCAAAGCTTGATAATAGGCATATTCGTAACAAATTGACTTAGCAAACAACAAACAAATAATACAAAACTATGGGAGCTCTTGTAATTGGTCTTTTTTTCATGGCGATTGGATGGCTGGTGAGTGCACGACTCAAAAGCAAATTCAAAGAATATTCTCAAATACACCTTACTCGTGATTTAACGGGCGCAGATGTTGCGCGCCTTATGCTGGCAGACCATGGCATCAACGATGTTCAGGTAACATGCGTTGATGGCGAATTGACGGATCATTATAATCCTGCAAATAAAACGGTCAACTTAAGCGAAGGTGTTTATCATGGTCGCAATGCTGCTGCTACGGCAGTAGCATCCCACGAATGTGGTCACGCAGTGCAACATGCAAAAGCATATAAAATGTTAGAGGTTCGTTCTGCTTTAGTTCCCATTCAAAATGTGAGTGCGAAAGTGATCAACTTCTTGTTTATGGCAATGATGTTTGGTTCAATCTTCGCACAAGGTTTTTTACCCTGGAATACTGCTCTTCTTATCATCATTGGATGTTATAGTGTATTCGCTTTGTTTGCCTTGATTACGCTTCCAGTGGAATTTGATGCGAGCAAACGTGCGTTGGCGTGGGTTCAATCGAGAAACATTGTTACTCCTGGAGAATATGATATGGCGAAAGACTCATTGAAGTGGGCAGCAATGACCTATGTAGTTGCAGCAATTGGTGCGATCACAACATTGTTATACTATGTAATGATGTTCTTGGGAATGAATGACGACTAATCGTTCGCAAACGATTTAAAAAATATAGACGATTCGCATAATCATTAATACGAGTCCATTAATTTTGCAGGCCTGAGTTTAGAACTCAGGCCTTCTTTTTTGTTAGCTTACTATCATTATCTAAAGTGAAATGAAGTATGCGTTACATACTAAAGAAATTGATAAATATTAACCTTCATCATTAACGGATACACAATGAATTTCCAACTCACCGAAGAGCACTTAGCCGTTCAGGAAGCCGCACGCAACTTTGCGCAAACCGAATTATTACCCGGTGTTATCGAACGCGACACACATCAAAAATTTCCGACTGAGCAAATTAAAAAAATGGGTGAGCTTGGCTTTCTTGGAATGATGGTTGATCCAAAATACAACGGTGGTGGAATGGATACGATAAGCTATGTATTAGCGATGGAAGAAATTTCTAAAGTAGATGCTTCAGCTTCAGTGTGTATGTCGGTTAACAATTCTCTTGTGTGTTGGGGATTAGAACGCAATGGAACCGAAGAACAGAAAGAAAAATATTTAAAGCGACTTTCCACAGGAGCGGCTATTGGGGCATTTTGTTTATCCGAGCCCGAAGCCGGGTCAGATGCAACAAGCCAGCGCACAATCGCAGAAGATAAAGGCGATCACTATTTATTGAACGGAACAAAAAACTGGATTACCAACGGCAACTCTGCTAGCGTTTATCTTGTGATTGCCCAAACGGACGCAGTTAAAAAACACAAAGGCATTAACGCTTTGATTGTAGAGAAAGGTATGCCGGGTTTTGTTGTAGGTAAGAAAGAAGACAAGATGGGAATCCGCGGAAGCGACACCCATTCGTTAATGTTTACCGATGTGAAAGTTCCCAAAGCCAATCGTATTGGTGATGATGGATTTGGTTTCAGCTTCGCCATGACTACATTAAATGGCGGACGTATTGGTATTGCAGCACAAGCTTTGGGCATTGCATCTGGTGCGTATGAACTTGCATTGAATTATTCGAAGGAAAGAAAAGCTTTTGGTAAATCCCTTTCACAACATCAAGCCATTCAATTTAAGTTGGCTGATATGGCTACAAAAATTGATGCAGCAAGATTACTCGTTCACCAAGCCGCTTGGTTAAAGGATCAGAAAAAAGATTTTGTTAAAGCAGCAGCTATGGCAAAATTATTTGCTTCGCAGATTGCACAAGAAGTAACAACCGAAGCCGTACAAATTCACGGTGGTTATGGATATGTAAAAGAGTTTCACGTTGAGCGCTTGATGCGCGATGCCAAGATCACACAGATCTATGAAGGCACAACAGAAATTCAGAAGATGGTGATTTCGCGGGAGCTGTTGAAGTAACTAGAAAGAAGGTCTACAGGTGATTTACGAATTAGTTGCTTTGATTCCACTCGTAAACCCTCTCTGAAATTTCGATGAGCAGTTCTGGTTTTTTCTCAAGTGCATTGCCAATGACAATCATATCGGCACCTGCTTCTAAAGCATTGTATGCTTTTTGACTTGTATTGATTCCTCCACCAATAATGAGAGGAACATTAATTGATTTTCTAACAGTAGCAATCATCTTCACGCTAATTTCTTTTTCAGCTCCACTGCCTGCATCCATATAAATAGATTGTAGTCCGAGCATTTCACCCGCCATTGCTGTACACGCGGCCAATGAATATTTATCATCGGGGATCGGTGTAGTGTTACTAATGTAAGCGACCGATGTAATGCGTCCTGAATTTATAAGCATGTATCCCGTAGGAATCACTTCTAATTTTGTATTGCGAATGATGGGAGCTGAAATAACATGCTGACCAATCAACAACTCTGGATTTCTTCCTGATATCAACGACAAGAAAAGAAGTGCATCTGCTGTTGGTTCGATCTGCATAGAGTTGCCAGGGAAAAGCACAACGGGAATATTTACATTGTCCTTTATCTTCTTCACTACCTCAGCAAGATTTGTAGTCGTCACCAAACTTCCTCCTACAAAAAAATAATCAACACAATTTTCGCTGGCCAGGTTAATCAATTGCATTAACTGAGAAGATTCTTCAACCTTATCCGGATCAATCAGCACTGCGATTGATTTCTTGCCTTCCTTGTGGCGATCGCGCAATGTCTTTAAAATACTCATGCGTTATTCTTCGCTTTCTTTTCTGCTTGTGCTTCGAGGTATTCCGAAAGTTTTTCTTTTGCAAGGCTTAATAGAAGCACGGATGCCTGACTTAATAATGCTGTTCCGATTTGTGATACAATTGCAGGAACACCTGAAGATTGTATTACCTCATCATCATCCTCTTCTTCTGTAACGGCATCAGAAGCAATTTTCGTCTTCTTAGCTTTGGCTTTAACTTTTGTTTTTGAACCCGAAAATTGTTTTACCAAAAAATAAGTAACAGCAAGTGTGCCACCTATGATCAGGGCATTGGTAATTACTTTTTGAGTGCGATCAGAGATTTGTTTTACTTCATCTTCTAGTTCGCTTTTATGCAGTGCCGATTTTTTCAGCAGCTCGCGTTTGTAATCGTTCGGCTCCAGTAATTCCATATTACTTATTTTTTTTCTTCATGATCTCCGTTATCTGTTTCTCAATGCTGGCGCTGATAGCATCGCGAAAAAATAATAACACGAATGCAGTTACAAGATAGAAACCAGCCACAATAGCAAAGCCTCCAAATGTACCTACGCTCTCCCCAATTTTGAATGCAATGGCAACGCTGATAAACATCAGAAATAAGGTAAACGCAAAAGCGAGGAATACAAAAACCGAAAGTTTAGCGATGGCCTTAGTAAGGTCTTCCTTTACCTCGAGTTTCACCAACTCCATTCGGGTTTCAACATAACCCGTCAGGTTACTTACCAGGTTATCGAGCTTAAATAATTTGAGGATTGAATCTTTCAACATGGTGCGAAAACATCTTCCGCAATATAGACAGAAGAATTGAAAAGTTTAAGCCGTGATCAGCTACCTAACTTAAAACGGAATCTCATCTAGTATTCAGGCCATGTGGTTTTGTACTCTGATTAAAAAAGTAATCGGTAGCGGGTAATCGGTTTAGCCGATGCCTGAATACTGATTACCAAAACTGTTAATGGATTAATTGGCTGATATACTAGCCCTTATTCCTGTTCAAACGAAACCAGACTTTCCAGTATTTCAGTTTGGTTACCGGAAACAATTTCATGTTGAAGCGTGATTTTTAATGGAGCACTCATGTAATAAAGGTGATAAACAGAATCCGCTGTGAGTATGTATTTGAATTTAAATACAAATACCGAATCAAAGGTTTTGTTAGCAAAACTGGCTGTTGGCAAAATTTGATCGACACACGCTTTGTATCGATCAAGCTTGTTTTCACCATCCCAGCAAAAACCGGGTCGGTTAAACAAAAACATTTGATTGCCTACAAACAAAGTGGTGTTCTTCACAGAGACTGGATAAATAATAAGGGGTTCTTCTCCCGATTTCTTTTCCGCTCCGTCAAACGCTATCCACTTGCCAACTTGGGTTCTCTTATTTATATCAGCCTCCATTCTGAAAAATGATTTCTGCTTATCTGGATCCATTCGCTCATACGTTAGGTGGAGCGATTGATTGGAGTCGCGATTTAGATAAATCAGTGAAAACGGAATAAAGAAAAATGTAAGCAGCAAAAACACCAACCCTGCAAGACGATATTTCAATGTTAATTTCCCCAAGCCATTCGCCAATGAAATTGGTAATTTTTGTAAAACGGGTATTGGGAAAAATATTAAAACACCAATGAAGTTGAACAAGAAATGTGCAATGGCAATGCTGATAGCGCCAGAGGTATTCGAGTTTAACGTAACGGCAATGAATGCCGTAATGGTCGTACCCATATTCGCTCCCATAATAAATGGTGCTGCTTGTCTCATGCCCGTGATTTTCTTGCCCACAATCGGCACAACGACTGATGTAGTGATTGTACTGGATCGAATGGCTGCTGTTGTAACAAGTCCCCAGGCAAATGACTTCAATTGATTTTTAAAGAAAAATCGACTGAATGCTTCTGGCGATTTGGCTTTCAGTAAACTGGAGATTAATCTTCTGAAAATTAATATCGATCCGAACAATAAAGCAAGCGCTATCAACGCGAGAACAAATGCGCTTGGAATGATGCGTTGCAAGAATTCAATGATGGGATCAAAACCCCGCCAAAAATGTGTTACTTCATTCTGAACTTGCGCTGTGTTTGGAGTAAAGAAATAATTGGCGATTTGTGAAGAGATTGAAGAAAGAAATCCATAATAGTATTCAAGAGGGAACAACACAATTACCGTAAGAATATTAAAGAATGCATGATAGGTTCCAGCTGCCACTGCTCTTTTAAATTCTTTTTTCTTGCTGATAAACCCCAAAGATACAATCGTGCTGGTAATGGTGGTACCTACATTCGCTCCCATAATAATGGGAACTGCGCTTTGTAAGGTAATCGATCCGGAAGCTACCAATGCAACAACCATTGAAGTTGTGGTGGAGCTGCTTTGCAACATCGCTGTTATGAGAAGTCCGATGAACAGACCTGTAAATGGATTGGATGTTGCCAGTAAAATTGTCTCGGATGCTAATGTACCCAGATGCTGAAGGGATGAAACCATCAGATCGAGAGAGAACAGAAACATCAGTAATGCACCTAAAATATAAAGTGCAAGCCTGATGGTGGGCCACAGGTTTTTAGGTTGATTAGGAAGTGGTTCTGGTTCCAAGTATCGCGTTCAAGATTGGTAAAGATACAGTAGACTGGCTTGGGCAACAGTTGTTAACAATTAATTAATATGCAAGTTCCTTCACCGCCATCCATGCCATTAAGCCGGGAGAGATTTTCAATGCCTCCTCATCAATATCAAAAGTTGGCGTATGTACATACGAGGTAATACCTTTTGCTTCGTTGCGCGTACCGATCCGATAAAATGATGCCGGAATCACTTGCGAGTAGTATGAAAAATCCTCAGCTCCCAAGGTGATGTCAATATCAACTACATTCTCCGCTCCAACATAATCAGCTGCTGCTGCTTTGATTCTTCTTGTAAGTTCAGGATTATTTTCGAGATAAGGATAGCCATGCGAAATGTCTACTTCACATCTTCCGCCCATACCTTCGGCTAAACTTTCGGCCATCTTCTTAATTTTCTGAAGAGCTGATGCGCGCCAAGTCTCATTCATCGCGCGAAATGTTCCGGCAATGTTGACTTCATCAGGAATGATATTCGTTGCGCCTTTGCCAATAATATTTCCAAATGTTAAAACCGTTGGCTGCTTCGGGCTTGCATTGCGACTGATAATTTGCTGCAATGCAATGATGATATGCGATGCAATCACAATCGGATCAACTGCTAATTCCGGTGCAGCACCATGTCCGCCTTTACCTATTACCTTTAAATAAATCTCATCGCAGCTAGCCATGTACATACCTTCACGAAAGCCAATCTTGCCCACCGGCAACAATGGAAAAACATGTTGGCCAATAATATTCGTTGGTCTGGGATTCTCTAATGCTCCATCACGAATCATGTAGGAAGCACCGCCTGGATTTTTTTCTTCTCCGGGTTGAAAAAGCAAACGCACTGTTCCTTCAAACTCGTTTTTTAATTCATTCAAAATTTTCGCTGTCCCCAATAATGAAGAGGTATGTACATCGTGACCACAAGCATGCATCACCCCGGGGTTTTGTGATTTATACGAAACATTGTTAGCTTCTGTAATCGGCAGCGCATCCATATCGGCACGCAAGGCAATTGATTTTTTTGTTGGATTTTTTCCCTTGATCTCGGCAATCAAACCCGTAGTTGCAATACCTTCTGTTGGCTCAATGCCATAAGAGCGCAATTGCTTAGCAACATACTTTACAGTATTGAATTCCTGATACGAAAGTTCCGGATGCTGGTGCAGATGCCTGCGAAGTTCAACTACCTCCTGACTATATTTTTCTGAAAGGACTTTGATATTTTGAAGAAGACTCATTTTATGTATTAATGAACTGTAAAGGTATCCAATCTTGTGAATGTGTCCTACACTCACAGACGCAATTCCTGTTGGATATGAGATCGTTCACCCGCTTAAAAAACAATTTTTGGTATTCCTTTTTCAACACCGATATTAGCAAACCTTTTCTAAAAAGCATTAAAGCATTATCGCACTTTCTATTCCACCAATGAGTATAAATGCAACTCAAACCGTCATTACTGTTAAATAAATAAACCATACATAAATGAAATACGTCAAACGATGTTTACTTTTTCTAGGCATGGCGCTCGCGGGTGCAACCGTGCAAGCCCAAGTCAAGACGCTCACGCTCGAAGATATGTCGGCTTTTAAACCACAAGTCGGTAACTGGCGAATTGTTGGGGATGTAACAATGGATCCAACCATTGATGTTCACGAGCATGAAGCTGAACCAGCAGCAGCACCAGAATCAAAAAAGAAAAATAAAAAATCAAAAGATCAGCCAACCGCTGCTAAACCTCAAGCTGTAACCTTCCAGACGGGTAAAGGTGTTTTGCTGAACATCAACGATAATGTAACAAAAGACAATTTAGTCTCTGCTTTCGAGCATGGTGATATCGAGTTGGAATTGGAAGTAATGCTACCGAAAGGATCAAACTCCGGAATTTATTTACAAGGCCGCTATGAAGTTCAGTTGCTGGATAGTTGGGGAGTAAAAGACGCAAAGTATTCCGACATTGGTGGAATTTATCGCAATTGGGAGCAAGAGAAAGATAAAATCTATATGGGCAAAGCTCCGCTAAGCAATCCCGCGAAAGCGCCTGGTCTCTGGCAAAAAATGAAAATCTCTTTTCGCGCACCAAGGTTTGATGCCGCTGGTAAGAAAATCGCTAACGCTCGTTTTGTTTCGGTTGAATTGAATGGCGTAAAAATTCACGACAATGTAGAAGTGCCCTTACCTACAGGAGGCCCAATCGAAAATAATGAAAAAGCTTTTGGTCCATTAATGATTCAGGGAGATCACGGACCAGTTGCGTTCCGCAACATCCAGTACAAGTTGATGAAGGAAATTAATTTCACACTTCGCGACATTTCGTACAAGACCTATTATGGAAACTTTAAAACCGTTTCCGATTTTTCATCCCTTAAACCTTCAGCATCCGGATCAAGTACAGAATTAACCTGCGAAGTATTGGAGAATGAAAATGGTTACGGGTCTTCTTATGCTGGCAACGTCATTGTTCCAGAAGATGGAACGTATGCTTTTACAATTTCTTTTACTGGTGGTGGAATTTTCACACTCAACAATCAAAAATTAGCTGACCTTCAACGGGCTGATGGATATGTAAATCAAAAATCATCAATCACATTAAAAGCCGGAACCTATCCATTTGAGATTTACAATTACAAAGATGCATCATGGATGCCTCCACGATTGGGTCTGAGTGTTGAAAGTGCTTCAACGTATAGACAAACATTAAATGCCTTCAATTCTTTTCCTCCGGATGACGAACCAGTCTCTCCTATTTTGATCAATCCAGGCAGTGAGCCACGTTTACTTCGTGCGTTTTTGAATTTTAAAAATGATCGCAGTCAACGCTTAACACATACAATCGGTGTTGGTGATCCAAGCGGAACACATTATGTATATGATTTGAAATCAGGAAACCTGGTTTGTGTATGGCATGGTAAGTTTGTGGATGCCACTCCCATGTGGCATGACCGGGGTGATGGATCGTTCAAACCTCTTGGCGCTGTGCAATATCTTTTCAATAATGAACCTCTTGCATTTTTATCATCTGCTACAGCGGAGTTTCCAATCATGCTACACGAAACACAGTTGAGCAATACCTTATATAAAGGCAAGGGCTATCAGATTGATGAAGCTACCTCTCGCCCTGAGTTTTTGTATACCTACGATGGTATCGAAGTATCCGATAAAATTTATCCTGATGATAACGATCGAATCATCACTCACGAAGTGACACTCAAAAACAGAGGAACGAAACCTGGCTTACACTACAAAATTGCAGAAGGCAAGAGCATCATTGAGTTGCCAAATGGTTTATACGCTATCGATGATAAACAATATTATATTAAAGTGTCGGGCGCTAAGCCTACTATCCGAGAGGTAAAAGGAAAGAAAGAGTTGATCATCGCGATTGACAGTTCATTAAAATACTCCATCATCTGGTAATTCCATTCTTCTAATGTCAAGAAACATGAAAAACATATTCCATAAAATTTTTGCCTGCTGCGTGATGGTCTCAATTGGCATCAACGCTTCTGCACAACATACTCCACAAGAAGAAGACTATTACAGAATTATTTCCGTACCTGCTCCTGAAGGTGTATTACTTGAGGTCGGTGGAGTAGCAACACTTCCCGATGGTCGCATCGCCCTTAGCACACGCAGAGGTGATGTTTGGGTGATCGAAAATGCAAACATGGCGAATGGCACATCTCCTGAATATACTTTATTCGCATCTGGCTTACATGAAGCTTTAGGATTAGCCTATCAAGACAATGCACTATTTGTCGCTCAACGTGGTGAACTTACCAAGTTGATGGACAAGAATGGCGATGGCAAAGCCGATGTTTATGAAACCGTATATGCATGGCCGTTGTCAGGACATTATCATGAATATTCTTTCGGCCCAAAGATTTCCCCCGATGGAAGTTTCTTTGTTACAGGTAACGTAGCCTTTGGTGATGAAGAATGGTGGCGTGGTGAAAGTCGTGTGCCATGGAGAGGTTGGACAATGAAAATTCATCCGGATGGAACGATGGAGCCATGGGCAACCGGTATGCGATCACCTTGCGGAACCGGTATGATCAACGGTGAGTTTTTCTACGATGATAATCAAGGCGACTGGCAAGGTTCAGGTGGAATTTTCCACGTAACAAAAGGTAGCTTCACCGGACATCCGGCAGGTTTGCGTTGGACAGGTGAACCGAATTCTCCTGTAAAACTTACTACCGAACAATTTCTTGCAAAAGTAGATGAGCGTAAGTTCAGACGTGAGGGACAATATGTAAAGCCTGAGAATGTGATCGATGAAAAAAAACCAAACTTCCTCTTTGCTGTAAAGAATGATTTACCTGAAGTACGCTTACCTGCAGTTTGGCTGCCGCACGGTGTGTTAGGTATTTCAAATTCAGAAATTATTAGTGATGAAACGGCTGGAAAGTTTGGGCCTTTTGCAGGACAAGTTTTTGTTGGCGATCAGGGACAAAGTAAAATCATGCGTGTGGTGATGGAGAAAGTGAAAGGAGAATTTCAAGGCGTAGCTTTTGATTTTAAATCCGGGTTTCAATCGGGTGTGTTGAGAATGAATTGGGGGCATGATGGCTCTATGTTCGTTGGGCTTACCAATCGCGGGTGGGGCTCTGCCGGAACAGCAACTGCAGGCTTTCAACATTTAGTTTGGACAGGAAAAGTACCAATGGAAATGAAAACCGTGAGTGCTATGCCTGATGGATTTGAAATTGAATTCACACATCCTGTTGATAAGAACTCAGCAGAAGATTTAGCATCCTACAACGGAAGGAGTTACATTTATAAATATCATCCGGTGTATGGAAGTCCTACGGTGAATGAAGAGAAGCTTAATGTAAAGGGTGTAAAAATTTCTGACGATGGTTTAAAAGTTCGTGTAGTTATTGACAATCTTCGCCAATACTATTTACATGAATTAATCGTAGCCGGCATTCGTTCGAAAGATGGATTACCTGTGCTTCACTCTACAGCTTACTATACTCTAAACAACATCCCCGATGGGTCTAAGTTGCCTGTGAGTGAATTGACTATTAAACGCTCTTCTTCTACTGCTAAACCTGCAGCAACAAAAAGTACAACAGTTAAAGTAGCTTCTTCAACCAAAGCACTTACTTATGCTGAGATTGAGCCGCTGCTAGTAAAGAATACCTGTACCGCTTGTCATCAAACCAGCAAGCGCCAGGTTGGGCCGGCATTCACTGATATCGCAAAACGCAAATACAGCAACGAGCGCATCGTTCAATTAATTTATAATCCCGAACCAAAGAACTGGCCGGAACACGAAACACCTATGGCACCCATGCCACAAGTGCCGAAAGATGAAGCTTTAAAAATTGCGAGATGGATTAATTCGTTGAATGCTGTTGTGAAGAAGGATGTACCTTAATCTCTAGACTAATAATCAAAATAAAAGAGGCTGGTCACATGATCAGCCTCTTTTATTTTATTCCGAACTTCTCAATGATCTCACCTTAAACTGAGTAAAGGCCCTGGCCAAAAGAGCCACCACTAGTGGCACTAAAGCAATGTTCATTTTCTGCGGAATCAAAAACCAGAACCCTAATAACAATGCCGTGATGATAGAGACCATTAAGAAATATTTCGTTAACCATTTTGGGTTCTTAATAAAAGCAAAGACAACAATAAGATGCGTTGGCAGTGCCCAAAGTAAATTCATGTTGCGCGCTGCCGCACGATGATCGGTGAGAATCCACAAACAGAAAAGTAAAAGTCCGGACAATCCGACAACACCAAACAGGATTACATCAAACCAGGTTGAAGTTTTCTTACGCTTTACATCCCACACGCTTAATGCAATGGCAATTACTGCAAATGCGGAAAATACATAGAGCGGATGAGGCGGTCCTTTTACAATCTCATCGCGCGATTCGTAAATGGAAGTTTTCTCTTTAACTAAAGGAACAGTACCTGCTTCACTCTTAATTGTAGCATGATCAAAACCAGATTCTACATAGTCTGGAAGAAACATATACTCATACGGACTTGCTTTCTTATCCATCGGTAACCCTAAACAAACATCAATACCCAAATCGCCCCAGGGTTGTTGTTTTAGATAGATATCAGTAAGATCGCGGATGCTGTAGTTTGTTTTAATGTAGGAGCCATCAAACTGAACTGCATCACCTAGAGCTGCTTGTATAACTGCTGGAATTTTCGTGGCACAGTTATCATAAAAATAATCATAGCGATAATTCATATTTTCTGGCAACGCATTCCACAACAGATAGTCAAATACTTTTTGTGTTTGCGCTGGTGTGAGGTTCAACACTTGCTCATGAACATAGCGATTATAATAAATGTAATAATCTCTAAAACGAGGGTAGTCAGAAATGCCGAGTTTATAAAGTGAATTGCCTCGTGCGAAGTTTAAATAGAAATTAGGCTGATCAAAATCAAACACGCCATAATTGTAGATGTCATTAATTCCATTAGCCGGATCATATACCCGGTAGGCACTATGTCCAAATGCGGAATACAATTCCCCTTGGTAAGGTCCAAAAGTAACAACTGATATCGTTGCGTGTTCAGATAGCTTTTGTGCCTGAATAAAATAGGGCAAAAGGAGGAGCAGTAAAGCGATATATTTTCTCATAATGATTTACATAACCGTTCGAAAGATAGGAACAAAGAATAACGGATCAGAAAATTTTAGACGTTATCTTGCACGCAGAATGGGCAACATTAAAGACGGGCTAAACTACGCTTCCAAGCTTACGGTAAAACGTGCTGCCAATGCTGCATCGATTTTATACAGTTATCATCGTTCGCGCCTTACGGGAAATGCAAGCATCAAAGGTATGCCCATCAGCATTTCATTCGAGCCGACTACCTCATGTAATTTACGTTGTCCGGAATGCCCAAGCGGATTGCGTTCGTTTACGCGACCAACTGGCATGCTTGATCAGTCTTTGTTTCGAAATGTCATCGATCAATTAGCACCTACCTTAAGTTATCTTACTTTTTATTTTCAAGGCGAACCCTATCTTCATCCTCAGTTTTTAGAGATGGCTGCGTATGCTTCCAAAAAAGGAATTTATACCGCGACCTCTACGAATGCTCACTATTTAAAGGATGAATCGGCCAAAGCGACCATCGAATCAAATCTTGATAGATTAATCATTTCGATTGATGGTACTACACAAGATACATATCAATCGTATCGAGTGGGAGGTTCATTAGAGAAGGTAATGGAAGGTGCAGAAAATATTATTCGATGGAAGAAGAAATTAAAATCGAAAACGCCTCACACTATTTTTCAATTCCTGGTAGTGAAGCCAAACGAGCATCAGATACCCGAAGTGTATCAATGGGCTAAACGTCTTGGTGTGGATGAAGTGAAATTAAAAACGGCACAGATTTACGATTATAAAAACGGTTCGGATTTAATTCCCACCATAGATAAATATTCGCGTTATAAAAAACAGGATGATGGCACGTTCGAAATCAAAAACGAATTGGATAATCATTGTTGGAAAATGTGGCACAGTTGCGTGATAACGTGGGATGGAAAAGTAGTGCCGTGTTGTTTTGATAAAGATGCACATTTTGTGTTGGGTGATTTAAATCATCAGACGTTTGAAGAAATGTGGCAAGGAGAAAAATACAATGAGTTCAGAGCATCGTTGCTTCGATCCCGAAGTGAAATTGAAATTTGTAAAAATTGTACTGAGGGAACGAAGGTGTGGGCGTAGCAGATGCGCCATGGACGCTTTTCCTTCTGATAAAATATTGAGCGTGGCGCAGAAATACAACTAACTAATTAGCCCCCGATAAAATCGGGGGCTACCAATATGTCGTCCCTCTGGGACTAACTACCATAATGGAGTCTGATTGTGGCAGATTCCTCGGGCACTATTCCTGAATTACTTTCTTCAAATAATAAACATTCGGATCAATCACTGGCCAGGTTGAATTGGTAATAGTGATTCCCTTTTTGTCAATCATTGTCCGCTGTGATCCTGCATCCGTTTTGATTTCGATAGGTAACGTTCCATCATAATTCAAAAATTGAATTTGATATTTTGTGTCACCAACTTGTTTTACATCAACTTCCAGTTTGTTGATTGTGCGCAAATAAAAATCAAATAATGGTTTTAAGTTTTGATTCGAAGCTGCGCTGAATAATTTTTCAACATCGTCTGTGTTTACAAGATTGTCATATGTGTATTTTGGATCGGTGGCCAATTTCTTAAGTGTTGGGAAAAATATTTCATCTCCAATGACATAACGAAGCGTATGCATGAAGAATGCCCCCTTTCCATAAATATCCCCTATGTAAACAACATCCGTATCAAGATCTTTTCCTTGAACAACGGGCACTTTGTTTTGCGTGGCTCGAGCAGTTTGTTGCATGCGCTTCAAATATGATTCTTCGCCTTCTGCTTCGCGAGTATATAACGCATCACCAAAACTGCAAATACCTTCCTGAATCCACATATCGGCCCAGTCAATATCGGTCACTTTGTTCGCCCACCATTCGTGACCAAATTCATGATGAAGCAGCCAATCAAAATCTTTTCCTCCAACCTTAGTGTATCTGAATTGGTTTCCATACGCATTCAATGTTTGATGTTCCATTCCTAAATGAGGTGTCTCGCATATCGCCATCTTCTCTTTTACAAATGGATATTCACCAAAATATTTCTCCATCACACGCCCAGATTGTTCAAATAAATCAAGATGATGTGCTGCTTTACTTTGATGCTCTTCCAATACATAAAATTGCATGGGAACTTTATTTCCCTCCACAGTAGTGTAGGTTCGTGATACCACTTTGTATTTTCCGATGTTGAAAAGAATGCTGTAGTTGTTGATCGTGTAATTGGTCTTCCAATGAAATGTACTCTTGTTTCCTTTAGTTGTTGTCTTTTGAAGTAAGCCAGGACCAGCAACGTATAATCCTTTCGGAACGGTAATGATTAAATCAGCGCCTTCGTTTGGTTCGTCACTCGGATGATCTTTACATGGATAATAAATTTTTGCTCCTTCTCCCTGACAGGTAATGGCAATCCATGGGTTTCCGGTAGAATCTTTAGCCCAGGTAAATCCACCGGTCCATGGTGGACGAGTTGCAATGCCTGGCTTTCCACCATATTGAATTTTAACGATTACTTTTCCAGCAGGCAACGGTGATGGCATTGTAATTCGAACGAGATCATTTTCATGAGTAAAGGTCTGTTCCTTTTTATTCACCCAGATTTTACTTACCGGGAGAAGATTGACCAAATCAAATAACAAAACATTCGTAGGCTGAGAGGTAATCATATTAATTTCAGTGTAGCCATCGATGGATTGCTGAACAGGATCAACATCAAGTGCAATGGTATAATGTCGAATATCAACAATGGCTTGCTCGGGTTTAAGAACGCCACCGGATTTTAGATTTTGTGCAGATGCATGTATCAGAACTGCAAAAAAGAGAAGTGAATATAGAATGCGCATGTAAAGGATAATTTAATCTCAAGGTATCCTTTTACCTTTATTTATAACAACGATAATGATGTGAGGATAAAATTTCAGAATGGACGGCTCAATTGTTCTTCAACTCTTTGAGTTGGATCTGCTTTTCGATTTTGTCGAAATCAACTGCTCCGCATTTGCCACACCCTGTTGAACAGGCAGCCTTAGCCTGAAAGCTTCTATAGATCAATCGCCCTACATAGGCCAAGGCCCCCAGAAATAATATGCCGATAAGGATTTGCTGTAGCATGATGCAAAAGTATGGATTCAGTTTCATTAACGCATTTCGATCTAAAATAATTTCACTTTCCACACCACGTTCCTGTCCGGCAGCGAACAAGTAAGGGCAGTTCCGAACATAGTGGATTCAAAAAGTGCCCCAATACCTATCCATTTCCACTTTCCGCAACTGGCACTCATCTTGGAGCATAGATCAACTTCAACTCCACATTATGCTTAAAAATTATATTAAAACCGCATTCCGAAATCTGACTCGCCAACGCAGTAGCGCGTTCTTTAATATAGGTGGCCTTACGCTCGCGATCAGTAGCAGCATTGTTTTGTTTTTGTTGGTTACTCATGTTTTAAGCTACGATACCTTTCAATCAAAGTATGATCGCATCTATCGTGTGGTGACACAATCAGAAGGTAACGAAGAAACTTTTTATACTCCCGGAACTCCAACTCCACTTTCGGTTGCTTTTCGAAATGATTTTCCAGATGCAGAGCAAGTTGTTTTTACCCGCTACGAATATGGTGGACTTGTATCCATACCTCAACGTGATGGGAATCCGAAAAAATATCAGGAAGAAAATGGTATTGTATTCACAGAGGCTTCCTTCTTCAAGACGTTTGATCGGGCCTTTATTTCAGGTGACGCAAAAAAAGGATTGGATGAACCGAATGAGGCCATCATCACACAAACACTGGCCACTAAATATTTTGGAAAAGAAAGTGCACTCGGCCAGGTACTCACATTCGACAATGTTGATTACAAAATATCTGCGGTAGTAGAAGATGTTCCAAACAATACGGATTTTCCGTTCGCTCTTTTTCTTTCCTACGAAACCGTTCGCAAGAAATCAGAAGAGCGTGGTTGGGGCGGAATTTCGAGTAACGATCAATGCTATTTTCTTTTAAAAGAAGGTGCCGACATTCATTCGATCGAAAAACAAATGGCGGCCTTTACTGACAAATATATTGGCAAGGATAATTATGATAAAGAGCTCTTTAACATTCAGCCTTTAAGTGATCTGCATTTCGATGATCGTTATGGTTCGTATTCCGATAGGAGTATGAGCAGAACCAGCATTATGGCTATTGTCTTTATTGGTTTTTTTCTGATCATAACCGGTTGTATCAATTTTATTAACCTAGCCACGGCTGAAGCAATCAAAAGATCAAAAGAAGTTGGTATTCGCAAATCATTAGGGAGTACACGTGGTCAATTGATGGGTCAGTTCCTAGGAGAAACTGCTCTTGTAACCCTCATATCCATAGTACTATCAATTGGGATTGCACAATTAGCGGTAGGTTATTTGAATTCCTTCATGGACTTAAAACTTTCCGTCAATTTAATGGAGAATACTTCGCTTATTCTTTTTCTATCAGCTCTGTTTGTGAGTGTATCTCTTTTGGCCGGAATCTATCCAGCTTTTATTATGTCAGGATATACACCTGCATTGGTGATGAAGAACGAAACGTCAAGCAGATCTTCTTTCGGACATTTTATGCGCAAGGGACTCGTAGTGTTTCAATTTTCAATTTCGCAATTGTTAATTATTGGAACCATCATCATTATCACACAGACAAATTTCTTCCGTTCTCAAGAACTTGGCTTCCGTAAAGATGCCATTATCACAATACCGGTTCCTGAGCAGGAATTGCCCACTCCAGATTCTGCTGGACATTCCAGTAAGATGCGCACCTTAAAAAATGAAATTTCGAGATTGAGTGGTGTTGAATTGGTAAGTCTCTGTAATGCTGCACCTTCCGCTGGGCATGTTAGCAGTACTGGCTTCATTCTGGAAGGTCAACGTGACGACCAACGAAAAGACACACATGTAAAAACGGTGGATGGTAATTATATTGATCTTTTTGAATTGAAATTACTTTCTGGTGAACGATTGGTTGATCTTGATACAGCAACCGGATATGTAGTTAACAGGCAGTTTACCAGAATAGCAGGTTTTGCAGATCCTGCTGAAATTATTGGAAAACGAATTCGTGTTTGGCGCAAGTTATATCCCGTTGTTGGTGTTGTGGAAGATTTTCACACAACTTCTCTGCATGACAAAATTGAGCCTACTGTTTTAGTTAATCGCATTGCGAATTTTTACACGATGGCTGTGCGCATCAACCCTAAAAACTTTCAATCCAGCATTCGTGATATTCAAAAGCAATGGGAGTTTGCATACCCAAAACATATTTTCAGTTATGAGTTCTTAGATGAGAACATTAAAGAGTTTTATGAAGGAGAAGAGAAAATGTCGGTTTTACTCACGGTCTTTACATCCATCTCTATTCTGATTGGCTGCATCGGATTATTTGGACTTGCTACGTTTGTCGCCAATCAAAAAACAAAAGAGATTGGCGTGCGCAAAGTATTGGGCGCCTCTGTATCCAGCATCGTGATGATGTTCTCTAAGGAATTTGTATTGCTGATCTCTATTGGATTTGTGATTGCAGCGCCCATAGCATGGCTTACGATGAGCAATTACCTTAGTGATTTTGAATATAAAATTGAATTAGGCCCGGGCATTTTTCTTTTCGGTTTTGCGCTAACCTTATTCATTGCTGTACTCACTGTCGGATATCGATCTTTTAAAGCCGCTGTCATTAATCCTGTGAAAGCGCTTCGATACGAATAATCAAACCAAACTCCTCCAACCCCACCCTTGAGTTCAAAAGCAATTTTGAGCTCAGGGGTTTAATTATTAAAACGGTAATTAATTATCTTTCAGCTTTTCTTTCATCAACTTCCGTTGCAACGACCAGAACCAGCGTCCGTAGCCAACCAAAATTTCTTCTCCTGCTTCAATATCACGCTTCGCTTCAATGAAACATTTTCTTCCTTCGCTAATGTTTTCGCTGTTGTTGCGCAGTCCTTCCATTTTTGTGAGACCATTTGCATCATTAGCATAACGTGCAAAAGCTTTCATGGCCGACTTTGCATTGATAACCGTATTTCGGTTGATGTACATTAAATAAGCATTGTGCCCATCCTCATGTTTCACCTCCCGCCAGGATTGGATCTTACCTTTGTACTCTACTATACGAGTGCCCTTTTCAATTTTCTTCTTGGTAAAGAGACCTTTTCCGGCTCCAGGCAATTTTGATTTTTTAATGATGAGTTGTTTTTCAAGTAAAGGCATAGAAAAAATAACCAAGTTTTGTTTTTTACACTTCTGCAAGTATGATCATTTTTTTATTATAAAGCATGAGGCTAGATATTTGTTCACAACCATTATTGACACAATGACTTAATTGAGGTATCTACTACGACTAATTTTTACTAGTTCTCTTACCACGACAAAAGCAACCCTTTGCAAGGTTGCTTTTGTGCAATAAAAATAAAGTCGCGTTAACGATCAAGGACGCATTAGCTATTCAGGTCGTTAATTTTCTGTAATGGTAATTGTTCTTCCCTCTGTACTAGCATCGATAACCAATGTTATATCATACGATCCAGCGGTAAGAACGTGGAAGTTATGGTGCGGTCCGTTTACCGGTGCAGCTGTTGCATCTATTATCTTTGTGTTTGTAATGGCATTACCACTGACGGCCGCGCCTAAATAATCAATTTGCAAACCGCCCCAGGTAGCATCTTCTAAGAAGATAAATTCCTTATCAAGGATAAGATTTACATTATCCCAAGTCCATGTATAAACATTTCCTGCCTTGGTAGGTTCCTTAGGTTCGTAGCCACCCGTTCCGTCTCCATTAAAGCTACCACTGGCTGTTGCATCACCAATAATCGCCATGTTATAATCCGAATAATCAGCAAGAACATCTCCGGTTTTGGTAAGCGTTTCTGTCCATATTCCTATTCCTCCTGTAGTACTCTCTGTATACGTAAGGTCCACTGTATAATACCCAGCGTGAAAGCTTGGGATATTCTCATTAAAAAAACCAACGTCAGCAAGTTGCGCAACCCAGGCCGCATCATAGCTGACGACACCTAAAAAAGAAAAAGTTGAAATCTCTGTATCAGTATACGAATGCCAGCCATCATTGAATCTGTATTTGTATCCATACCCTGTTGTCATTTGAATATTGGTTCCTTCAAAAACAGTCTTCTCTTTTGATACCGATTTTAAAGGCAATAAAGTTCCTTCATCCCAACCGAGTGGAACGAGAGCATCACCAATCATTTGTCCTTTCACTTTCGTGATCACAAAAGTCTTACTGTTCATATCCGCAAACACATAATACAAACCTTCATCGGCAACTGCTATCGCAGCAGCTCCTTCAACAAGAGTACCTGTAATAACATCATCATTTACAGAAAAACCTTCATCCTTACCATTAACAATTGAAGCATCAGAAGATCCATAAATTTTCCCCACTTCCGATATAACTTCTGCAAATTGAAGTTTTCCATTGGCACCGATATACATATACTTTCCATAAACGCCATCTTTAATATCTGGACCTTTTGTTGGATCAAGCTTAGCGCCTGACATTTTTGCGCTAGGTTCCGTTGGAGTTTCAGCCAGGGCGTTTTCTCCAAAAACAAACAAACCATCTAGTTTAGGCAAGAGTATTGTTGGTCCATCATCGTCACCACCGCAGGAAAAGAAAAATACTGAGGCGAAGAGTAGCAGCATCAATTGTGTGAGCATTAACTTTTTCATAGAAATCGATTTTAGTTGTTTAATAATTAAGTTGTTTATTGATTGAGATTTAAAGAGAATCCAATAATTGCTGCGCCTGATCTACTTCCAATAGATTGAGATGCTGAAAAATTTTCAGTAAAACTTCCGAAGCCTCAGTATTACCTTTAAGTTCTTTCTTCTTGAGATAGTACTGGTGAATTAATTCCAGTTCTTCTTTTCCATAGGTAACACCGGTAAACTCCTGGATTATTTCAAGACAGAGAAATTGATCTTCCTGTGTTGGTTCGATTACCGTGCCTTCACCGAAATCATTCCATGTAACAAGTTGGAGGTACTTTGCATTTCGATCTTGCGCTTTCACCAATGTGTTGCGCAAGGTTTCTCCATTATTAAAATCAACGTAACCATAACTGGTACCTGTTCCTCCTTCTTCATAAAAATCATGAAAGCGCGGGTAGGCAGATCCGATCAGGTTTGCTAAGTGAGCTTTGTTATAAAAACTATTTAACTCACTGAGTGACTCATTAAAATCAACCCATGCAAATTCTCCGCTTCCATTGCTGCCTACGAATCCGGAGTGATTCCACAACGGTATAAATTTTGGTTTCGTGGTTAATCCATTAAAAATTTCCGTCCATTGACTTGATACTTTAAATTGACGCGGACCGAATGTCATCAACAATGGCACATCATCTATTGTAATGTGTTCCTTCTTCGAAAAATATTCCTGCTCTAAATACGCCATGTCTTCCTGAGCGGCTTGTATGGCAGTTCTGCTGGTTTGATCTTCAACACTCTTTGCTGTGTAATCTTCGTATACAACAGCAAACTGTAGACCCACATCACCTACTTTATCAATCACCGCGTTTGAACCTGTTAGATTTACTCTGTAGTCGTAGACGTTGTGCGAACCGTACCAATCAAGAAGAATTCCATCTACACCCGCATATTTCATTAATAGCAAATGATACTCGATTACATCCGGATCTTTGGAATCGTATGGACCAATCAATGGGTAATAGTGAGAAGCGATCTCACGTTTGCCATCAACATCTACGTTATCCGGGTTTTTATTACTCATCTTCCAATGACTTCCCCAATAACCTGACACAGGCTTGCTTTGAAACCACGGCATATAATGCATGTAGATTTTCATTGAGTTGGTTTTACTCACCGGTTTCGTCACGATGGTTTTGTCCACCTCTTCAGAAGAGCAACCACTCAGAAAAAAAAAGGATACTATGAATATTATCTGCGCCACACTTCTCATCTTCTTGTTGTTCATTTCAATTAACACCTGTTGTTCTATACTTATTTACCTATCAATAGCCCGTACTTGGAATCATGCTGGTATTGTTATCAACCTCCTGCAATGGAATTGGATAGTAATAATCTTTAGGCTGATAAATAATTTCACCTTGCGTAACGCGCTTGTCGTTGTATTTCAAAACTTCTTCTTCTACAATTCCCCAGCGCACGATGTCATACCATCGATGGCCTTCAGCAAAAAGTTCGCGAAAACGTTCTTCTCTAATCGAATCTCGCAGTTGAGTTCCGGTTACGGTATAATCAACAGAAGGTGTTGGTGTGTTTGAATTAAATCCGTAGGCCCTTCTGCGAATCTTGTTCATGTATTCTGCAGCCGCTACATCATTGCTTAAACCTTGCATCACCTCAGCATACATAAGGTACACATCCGCCAGGCGCATCATGTGATAATTAATACCACTGTTGCGGTTGGTTGCATAAACACAATAATCTTTCGGAACATATTTTCGGAAGCTGTGGCCTGTGAAATTAAATTCGCTTACACCTGCTGGCGACATATTACCATCAACATCGGCTACCAAATCCGTTGGCGCATAGGTACAGATTTGTAAACGTGGATCCGCTCCAAACCTTTCAATGTTAACGCCATGGGGTGTGCAGTTACTCCATCCTCTTCCGGGTGGTGCTAACACAAGTGCAATACCAGAACCCAATCCATTTTCCCAAATATTTTGTTGCATATCAACGCTGTAGTTGATTTCCCAAAGTGATTCGTCACTAAATTCATTTTTACCTTGAAAGAGATTATCGTATTGACTGAAGGGCACTAATGAATAATTTCCATTCGTCAGAACTTCATCGAAGTATGTTTTAGATTCTGCATACTTTTCCATGTAGAGATACACCTGGCCTAAATAACCTTTAACAGCATAACTTGAAACGCGCGCTGCATTGTTAGCATCCCACGAATCAGGAAGTGCTGCTTCCGCTTTTTCAAAATCTGAAATAATTTGCTTGTACACTTTCCCTACAGACGATCGTGGTATCATCATCTCATCGGTGGTTCCAGCCACTTTTAAAATGATGGGTACCGCTAATGCCGAGCTGTCTACTGCGAATGTTGCTTCACCCCACAATCGCACCATATGGAAGTAAGCAAGGCCACGCAAAAAATGTGCTTGTCCAACAATCTTATCAAGCTCAGCTTGTTCGCCAGGTGATGGGGCAAAGTCTGCTGTGAATTTCGGTGCGTTCTCCAGTATATCATTTGCCCTGGCAACGATGCGATAAAACCCACGCCACGCTACATATACATTACCATCAGTTGATGTTACCTCATTTCTGTTTTGAGCATTCCAATAATCAGATTCATGAGGTAGGGCCAATAATGTTTGTACATAAAATGTTTGCCCGAACAGATCTAAGTTTTTAACAGCATCATACGTGCCATTCAATGCGAGCTCAAAATTGTCGATCTTCGAATAAAAACCTTCAGAGTCTAATTCGTTGGGATTGGTGATGTCTAGAAAATCGCTGCAACTAAAAAGCAACACTACCAAGAAAGTAAATGCTAAAAGAAATTTTATCGTTTTCATTGGATTTACTTTTATGATTTTAAAACTGTAATTCAAGACCGGCAGAAAATGATCTTACCTGAGGATACTGACCATAGTCAACACCGCGACCGGTATTTGAACCTGCGATTTCCGGATCGAGCCCCGAGTATTTTGTAATAGTGAGCAAATTGTTCGCATTGACGTAAAGGCGAAGTCGTTGTATTCTTAATTTTTCCAATTGTGCTTTCGGCATCGTAAATCCTACTTGCACATTTCTAAGTTTTAGATAAGAGCCGTCTTCAATAAAGTAATCGGAAGGACGTCCAAAGTTTCCGTTAGGATCGCTTGCAATGTTTCGAGGGTTGTTGGTGTGATTGTCAGGTGTCCATGCTTCATAAATATCTGTGGTGGTATTGCTGTCACCAAAGAAATTACGACTGTATGCTTTGCTTGCATTAAAGACATCAACTCCCTGAATGCCTTGAAACTGTAAAGACAAATCGATCACACCATTATACGATGCTGACATATTAAGAGCATACGTCATCTTTGGCCAGGGATTTCCTATAAATGTGCGATCATATTCAGCCGTAACTTGACCGTCAGGCACACCATTCGGACCACTGATGTCTTTGTACATAAAATCACCAGGGCCAGTACCAGCCTCTTGGTAAAGACCATCAGGTGCCCATGTATTGATAGCATATACATCAGCCGTTGAGTTAAGCATTTGCTGAACTTCGTAGCCATAAAAACTGGAGATTGGCATGCCGACTTGTGTACGAGTCATTCCGCCAATTTGGCCGCCACCATTCCCTCCGGTGATGTATGCACCATCAACCAGTTTGATCATTTCATTTTTCAAGAATGACACATTACCTCCTATAGTGATGGAGAATTTATCAATCGTTGTTGCGTAACTAAGATCAATATCAACACCTGAATTGCGCATTGTACCCACATTTTTCTTTGGACTTGTTGGATCAAAGTTGTGTGTTGCAATACCCACAGAAGAAGGTAACGGTACTTCATATAGAAGCTGATGCGTGTCTTTGATATAGAAATCAACACTTAGACTAAGCCTATCTTTAAAGGCCTTAACATCGAGAGCGATGTTATGCATACCAACTTCTTCCCATCGCGCTTCCTTATTGGGATACCTGCTGATATAAAAACCCGATACTTTCTGTGAACCATCAGCATTAAAAGAGTAGGTTGAGAATTGTGATGTATACGTCTCCAGAAACATCCAACTCGGAATGTTATCGGATCCAAGTCTACCGGTGCTGGCACGCAATTTTAGATTAGTAATGAAAGGAATACTTTGAAAAAATCGTTCTTCAGAAATTCGCCACGCTCCTGAAAATGATGGAAAAAATCCATGACGATAAGAAGGCCCGAACTTAGCGGCAGAAGCATCTCTGCGTATGTTCGCCTCAAACAAGTATCGCTCATTGTAATTGTAGTTTAATCTTCCGAATTGAGAGAGTATCCTACTAAGATCTTTATTGTATGGATCTGTACTTGTATATGGACCTGTGCCTAAATTAAAACTCCATGCAACATCGATAGGAAAATTTGTGCGTCCAGTATTAAAATGCGTAGTCTCAAACTGATACGCCTCAATACCACCCATAATTTTGAAGTTATGTTTGCCAATATGTTTCTCATAAGTTGCCACAATGTTGCTGATAATTGTTTCGTCATCAGCAGAACTGTACGTAAGTGCTGCGATAGGATTTGCAAAGGATCCGTAGCTAAAGGCTTCATCAAATTTTTCACCGAGGAAGGCTGTATAGTTGTAGCCTACTGTGCCTCGAAGCGTAAGTCCCGATAGTGGTTTGGCTTCCAGATAAACACTTCCGTTTAGTCTGTTGTACGTTCTTGTTTCATGTTGCTGATATTGTGTGGCTACGGGGTTTGGGCCTTGAAAATATACGGGCGCTCTTCCCCAACCTCCATACGGATTGTTCTCATCATAGATTGGCATGATAGGAAGTGAACGGTATGGAATTCCTCCAGAAGAGTTTTCATTATTATTCCCAATAGGATTCTCATTTACTTTCGAGAGCAATACACTCTCTCCAAGCTTCAACCATTTGGTAAGATTGAAATCAGAATTTAATCGAAGGCTATATCGCTTGTAGCTGTTATCAATCAGAATACCTTGCTCCTTATCATTTCCAAACGACAAGAAAAAATTAGAACGGTCATCGCCTTTGGATACCGAGAGATTATAAGATTGAACAACACCACTTCCGTTGTAGAATGCATCAATCCAGTTGGTGTCGCTTGTATAATTATCCCATGACGGTTCTGGATTTTGTCCGGCATTTACCCTGCCCTCCTTTTTATATTTAACAAAATCGGCACTATTAAGAAGCGTGGGAAGATTAATCGGATCACGTTTACCAATAGAAGCTTTGAAATTTACATTCAAAGCTCCTTTACCTCTTTTTGTTGTTACCAGAATAACTCCATGAGCTGCACGCGCACCATAGATAGCAGATGCAGAAGCATCTTTCAATACTTCCATTGTTTCCACATCGTTCGGATCGAAGTGATTCCCTGGATCGAGTATCACTCCATCAACTACCCAAAGAGGTTGCGTGTCACCAATTGAGCCGGCACCCCGAACATGAATTGTGGGACTAGAACCAGGCGCTCCACCATTGCGTGTAACCGTTACACCCGCTACCATACCTTGCAAAGCATTGTCAAGTCGGTTTTGAGTTTTATTTAACATATCGCCAACATTTACTTTAGCGATAGCGCCCGAAATGTTCGAACGTTTCTGTTCTCCATATCCGACTACAATAACTTCTTCCAATGAGCTAACATCCTCTGATAATGAAATATTAATAACCGCTCTTGCTCCGACATTGATTTCCTTCTTCGTGTATCCGATCGAGCTAAAGACTAATATTGTAGAGTCTGAAACACTTAATTGAAATTTTCCATCTGCATCACTTAATGTTCCGATGGTGGTTCGCTTCTTGTAAATACTAACACCGGGCAAAGGTTCATTGGTATTTGCAGTTGTCACTGTTCCGGAGATCAAACGTTCCTGAGCATACAGTTCTTCACAAACGAAAATATTTACTAACAATGCAAATGAACAGAGTACTTGTAATGGTCTTATCATTTTCATTATTTTTTAGTTGATCTCATGGAAACGAATGGCAACCCCGCCACCCGTTGCCAGTTGTATTTTCAATATTGATTTCGAATTCACTTCCTCATTTTTTATTTCAATCGGAAGTGGATTGGTGATTACATCTGCATCTTTTCCATCCTGATAAATTTCAGCTACGTATTTTTTCGCTGGTGCTAGAAAACTTAAGTTGATGTCAACTATTCTTGCTTCTTCGTTAGTGATACTTCCCACATACCAATCACTGCTGTTTCGATCCTTGCGCGCAGTAGTCACATACTTACCAATTTGCGCATCAAGTATTTTGGTTGTCTCCCAGTCAGTAGAAACATCTTCAATGAATTTGAATGCAGGATTTCCTTCGTAGTTCTTCGGAAGATCAGCCGCCATGTGCATTGGACTATAGATGACAACGTACAATGCCAGTTGCTTTGCAAGAGTTGTATGCACTCGAAATGTGCCTGTCGTTTTGAATTGAATATCAAATATGCCAGGCGTGTAGTCCATTGGACCACCAAGGCATCTTGTAAAGGGAAGTATCGTTGTGTGTTCAGGGGGATTTCCAGAACTCCATGCTTCATATTCATTTCCACGGGCACCTTCACGTGTCATCATGTTTGGATACGTTCTGCGAAGACCTGTGTCTTTAATCGGTTCATGTACATCAAGCATTACATGGTAGCGTGCGGCAGTCTCTAAAACTTTTTGATAATGACGCACCATGAATTGTCCCTGATGGTGCTCGCCTGCAGGTAGTCGATTTACATATCCGGTCTTCAGTCGATGAATGCCATATTTTTCACAAAGTTTAAAGGCATCCTCCATCTGACGTTCATAATTGGCCACATTACCTCCGGTTTCATGATGCGCGATTAATCCAATATTTTTTTCTTTCGCATAACGACTTATCTCTGCGATATCATAATCTGGATATGGCTTTGTGAAATTAAAATTTCCGGATACCGTCCAATCGCCCTCCCATCCTTCGTTCCATCCTTCGGCCAACACTGCAGAAAGTTTATGTTTGCTGGCGAAGTCGATCAGCTCCTTCATGTTCGCAGTAGTAGCTCCGTGATTTGGACCACCTTCCCAGGTTTGTGTTTTGATGTGCATTCCCCACCAGATACCATTATATTTTCCGGGTTGAATCCATGATACATCACCTAGTTTATTTGGCTCATTTAAATTGAGGATCAAATAAGATGTAATCAGATCACCAGATTTATCCGCAATTTGAATTGTTCGCCAAGGTGTTTTCATTGGAGCTGATGTCACAACGCGGTCTCCATTTGTCCACGGCACAAGATCACATTTCAATACTTTGTTACCTTGATTAAAAAGAGTCATTGAAGCGTAGTCGATCAACGCGGCTTCATGAAAACTTAAATACAAACCGTTACCTTCTAAGGTTAATGGGGTGTGCATCTTTTCGTTCAATTCACTTACCTTATTTTTGCGGAAAAGACATTCTGAATCCATGTCTTCACTATAAGCCGGAATCCACCACGCATCAAGATCTTGAGTTAGTGCAAACTCAGTGAGTTCATCCATGATCACAAAATCTTTTAAGTTCGGTTGTTGAGGAATTTCGTACCGAAAGCCAACACCATCGTTATACACTCTAAATTCAATTGACAGTTTCCGTTTCAAAGCTGACTGCTCTTCAAGAATCACCACTAAACTGTTGTATTGATTTCGAATCTCTTTTACTTCACCCCATGGCTGTGTCCATGTCTCATCGAAAGAGGATTGTTTTGCAGAAACGATTTTGAAATCTTTTGATAAGGTTGGTTGATCGTTCAGAACAAAACCCAATTTTGAATCAGTCAGAATTATTTCTTCGTTGCGCTTAACGCTATAAAAAGGAATGCCGTCTCTTAGCTTTACCTGTACTTTAATAGATTTATTTGGAGACGCCACTTCTGTTGATCTGATTCTTTCTTTCGCACTGGCGAGCACGCACACGCAGAGAAAAATGGATAGGGAAATACAAAATGCCTTCATTCGATGGGGTTTATAACTTGCATTGATTGACTTCGCAAACGATGCAAAATTGATTGCTATCGTTTGCAACAAAGCAAGGTCACCTAGACATGAAGGAGAATTATCCCACTAAAAATGTAAAGAAATAATAGCCTGGCACACAATTAATAAGCTTGCTGTCAACGGTTTAGCAAGTCAGTCAGAAAATAAAAATATAAACAGAGTGTAAGAAGATTGTAGTTTAGATAGCTTGAATACTCATGATTTTTCGTTCAAACTCTTCGTTTGGAAGAAGAGATTTGCTTTTTACACGAGCCTTATAATTGTAAATCGTATTGATAGAGTAATCCAGAATCTTGGCAATTTTCTCAGTGTCGTGAATGCCCATGCGGATTAAAGCAAAGATGCGAAGCTCTGTATTTAGCAGCTGTCCATCTTTTAGCACAATCTTATCATCTTCTTTGAAATAGGAGTTAAACGTGGTGACAAAATCCGGGAACAGTTTCAAAAACACCTTATCAAAACTAAAGTAGAGTTCTTCGCGCTCTTTCTTGATATTAATGTTTCCCACAACAAAACGAATATCATCGAACTTCTTCAACAATAGTTTATTATCGATGGATCGTTTAAAGGCTTCAATCTTCTCTATGTATTCCGTATTAATGTTGAAGTAATAACCAATATATTCTTCTTTTATTTTGTTGGCCTCCATTAAATGAGTATTGACTTCTTGCAAGAGCCTATTCGTTTCCTGAAGATTAGTGTTAGCTTCTTTTATTTTTTCGTCAGCAACTTTCAGTTTTTTAAACTGCTTATAAATAATAAAAGCAAAGGCTATTGTCATCACAGATAACACGGTGATCAGAAGTGCATACACAAACAACAATTTACGTTGGCGCTCTACGGTGTCTAACTTATTACCTTCAATAATGGGGAAAATTGCAGCTACTTGAATTTTTCTATGTCTTGCTCCATAAAAATTTGCATCATCCATAGCAAGCTTAACATACTGATAGGCACGAACTACATCACCCTTCTTGTAAAGTAGTTCCGCTAAATTTAAAATAGCCAATGTCTCCTTCGTTGAAGAACGGTTATCCGCCATCGATGCTTGAATCAGAAACTCAATTGCTTTGTCTATGTTCCCTTGACGCTGATAAATATAGGCAAGGGTACTCGCGGCAATAGCAAGCTCTGAATCTGTTAACCTAAAGTTTGATAGTAGGTATTCAAAATCAGATCGCGCATCATCTATTTTTTCCAATCTCAAGTTTTTCATCGCGTGCAATGAAAAATACTCTACGGAATTACTCTTGCATAGAGCTAAGGCGGAGTCTACGTAAAGATTTCCCAGACGAGTATAACGCAATGTAAAATAGTGATCACGATTAAAATCAACCAAGTCAAAGTATGTTCTTGCTACAACATGATAAAATTCCTTCTTGCTACTATCTCGCAAATTATTTCTATCGATTGACGTGAGTGAATCAAGTGCCTCATTGAACATGCCGGATGAAAGTAGAATAAAACCTAGTTTTACTTTTGCAAAAGCAATTTTCGAAGGATCCTTTGAGCGATACGCTTCATCCTGGAGTTTGCGTGCATAGGTAAAGGCTGAATCGTAGTTAAGTGTTTTGTACTCCTCGTAGATTTTAAAAAAAATACGAAACCGATCAGTAGACTGTAATGTCTGCGCTTTGTAGTTATCTATTCTTTCCAGTTTGGCCTGAACGTACTCTTCCTTATGATCAATTGTTTTTTGCAATTCATTTAATAAGCTATCAATAGCAGGTTGAGAATTGACCGAACTGACTGAGAATAAAAAGCAAAAGGCAACCAAGAATCTCATTCAAAAAATTTGAAATCAAATTAGCGCTTTTTAATGCACAAAAGAAAGATCGCTGTACCAGGCACGAGTCTTTCACACTTAACGTTTGTCTATATCTTAATTAATTTGAAATAGAGGATTATAAAACACAAACGAAAGTATAGTCAATAAAAAAGCCCTGATGATTTGTGGTCATCAGGGCTTTGAAGTAAAAAAAAGGCAACGACTTACTCTCCCGGGTTTTACCCTAGTACCATCAGCGCTGGTGGGCTTAACTGCTCTGTTCGGAATGGGAAGAGGTGATCCCCACCGCTATAGTCACCTTAAACTCTTTACCGTGATTCTTATGATGTATGTGATTGCTTTGATGCAACCCATAAACCCTCCGAACCACTTTACTGCTTTGTCTGTCATTCATCATAAAAAATCATATGAATCACATAAATCACAGTCTAATATCGTTGACATGCGATGATGAAAGAATAGTTAGTAATGTGAGCAAGCACATAGTAGTGCGTTGTTGCCCCGCGACAATTTGCAAAATCGCGGGGGCTTGAAGCGTTCGGGTAATTAGTACTGCTCAGCTTTGACATTTCTGCCTTTACACCTGCAGCCTATCAACGTCATAGTCTCTGACGTCCCTCAATGGAAGTCTCATCTTGAGGTGGGTTTCGCGCTTAGATGCTTTCAGCGCTTATCCCGTCCCAACTTAGCTACCCGGCCATGCAGCTGACGCCACAACCGGTACACCAGCGGTTGGTCCAACCCGGTCCTCTCGTACTAAGGTCAGATCCTCTCAAACTTCCTGCGCCCATCACAGATAGGGACCGAACTGTCTCACGACGTTCTGAACCCAGCTCGCGTGCCACTTTAATAGGCGAACAGCCTAACCCTTGGGACCTTCTCCAGCCCCAGGATGTGACGAGCCGACATCGAGGTGCCAAACCTCCCCGTCGATGTGAGCTCTTGGGGGAGATCAGCCTGTTATCCCCAGCGTACCTTTTATCCTTTGAGCGATGGCCCTTCCATACAGAACCACCGGATCACTATATCCAACTTTCGTTCCTGATCGACCCGTCAGTCTCACAGTCAAGCATGCTTATGCTATTGCACTCCACGTACGGTTACCAAGCGTACTGAGCATACCTTTGAAAGCCTCCGATACACTTTCGGAGGCGACCACCCCAGTCAAACTACCCACCACACACTGTCTCCCTTTTCAGGGATTAGACATCAAGAAAATAAAGGGCGGTATTTCACCGTTGACTCCCCGTAACCTAGCGGCCACGGATCAAAGCCTCCCGCCTATCCTACACATCAGTTACCCAATGTCAATGTGAAGCTATAGTAAAGGTGCATGGGGTCTTTCCGTCCCGTGACGGGTACACGGCATCTTCACCGTGACTACAATTTCACCGAGCTCATGGTTGAGACAGTGCCCAGATCGTTACACCATTCGTGCAGGTCGGAACTTACCCGACAAGGAATTTCGCTACCTTAGGACCGTTATAGTTACGGCCGCCGTTTACTGGGGCTTCAGTTCAACGCTTCGCCTTGCGACTAACGTCCCCCCTTAACCTTCCAGCACCGGGCAGGTGTCAGGCCATATACCTCATCTTTCGATTTCGCATAGCCATGTGTTTTTGTTAAACAGTCGCCTGGGCCATTTCTCTGCGACCTTCTTTATTGCTAAAGAGAGGCAACCCTTTTCCCGAAGTTACAGGTTTAATTTGCCTAGTTCCTTAACCATGATTCACTCGAGCACCTTAGGATTCTCTCCTTGACTACCTGTGTCGGTTTGCGGTACGGGTACCGTATCAATATGCTTAGGGGGTTTTCTCGGAAGTCTGCTTACGTTCACTCCATTTGGCCGAAGCCTCCTGGTACTTTCAGATTTCAGCAAACCCTGCGGATTTTCCTACAAGGCCTATACCTACATCCTTAAACGATCTATTTCGTCAGATCGCGGAACTGTCACTACTCCTTCACCCCATCGCTCAATACGCTAGTACCGGAATATTAACCGGTTGTCCATCAACTACCCCTTTCGGGCTCGCCTTAGGCCCCGACTTACCCGCGGATGATTAGCATTGCCGCGGAACCCTTAGTCTATCGGTGGGCAGGTTTCTCGCCTGCCTTATCGTTACTTATGCCTACATTTGCTTTTCTAACTGCTCCACCGTCCATTACCAGACGACTTCTCCGCTGTTAGAATGCTCCCCTACCACTTAGCATTGCTGCTAAATCCTGAGCTTCGGTACTACACTTGATGCCCGATTATTATCGATGCTCTGTCGCTCGACCAGTGAGCTGTTACGCACTCTTTAAATGAATTGCTGCTTCCAAGCAAACATCCTGGCTGTCTAAGCAACTGAACCGCCTTAGTTCAACTTAGTGTAGATTTTGGGACCTTAGCTGCAGGTCTGGGTTCTTTCCCTCTCGGACACGGACCTTAGCACCCATGCCCTCATTGCAGAGTATATTTAGTACCATTCGGAGTTCATCTGGATTTGGTAGGATGTGACTCCCCCTAGTCCAATTGGTAGCTCTACCTGTACAAAACTTAACCTCCACACTGCCCCTAAAGGCATTTCGGGGAGTACGAGCTATTTCTCAGTTTGATTAGCCTTTCACCCCTACCCTCAGTTCATCCAAAAACTTTTCAACGTTTACTAGTTCGGACCTCCATCCCGTGTTACCGGAACTTCATCCTGACCAAGGGTAGATCACAAAGTTTCGCGTCTACTCCCACTGACTGTACGCCCTATTCAGACTCGCTTTCGCTCCGGCTGCGTGTCTTCAGACACTTAACCTTGCCAGTGACAGTAACTCGTAGGCTCATTATGCAAAAGGCACGCCGTCACTGAATTTCTCAGCTCCGACCGCTTGTAAGCGTATGGTTTCAGGTTCTATTTCACCCTCCTATTCGGAGTACTTTTCACCTTTCCTTCACAGTACTGGTTCTCTATCGGTCTCTCAGGAGTATTTAGCCTTACCAGATGGTGCTGGCAACTTCAAACGGGGCGTCTCCGACCCCGCCCTACTCAGGATACTACCTCTTTCTAACACCTTACGCTTAAGGGGCTATCACCCTCTATGGCCTGGTTTCCCACCCAGTTCAACTTCATGTTAGTCAGATTATGTAGTCCTATAACCCCAGGGCAGCCGTAACTGACCTGGTTTGGGCTCTTACGCGTTCGCTCGCCACTACTTGCGCAATCACTAGATTGTTTTCTTCTCCTCCGGGTACTTAGATGTTTCAGTTCTCCGGGTTTGCTCACCTTGCGGTGTGATATACCTTCAGTATACCGGGTTGCCCCATTCAGACATCTGCGGATCAATTCCTATTTGCGGATCCCCGCAGCTTTTCGCAGCTTATCACGTCTTTCTTCGCCTCTGAGAGCCAAGGCATCCCCCATACGCCCTTATTTACTTCTTTAAACGACTTTTCGTCTCTTGATTCGCATCAAGATGGGATATTTCCTATGTGCTCGCTCGTATAAAATGTACATTTTATTGTACACCCATTACTACTTATTACTACTCTTTCATCAGCATGTCAATGAACTCCTTTGTCTTTCTTATTCCTCAATCTTATCCTACAACGATGGCTCATCTTTGTAAAATGTTAAGGGAAAAACAACGTGATAACTAGTCCATAATCTCGTTCGATTACGTCTGTTTACCTTTCAATACTTTCTGACTCAACCCTTCTGGTTTCGTCTTTCTTACTTCTTTACTCCTTCCGTGGAGAATATCGGAGTCGAACCGATGACCTCTTGAATGCAAATCAAGCGCTCTAGCCAGCTGAGCTAATCCCCCTTACTTTAAGTGGGCCTGCGTGGACTCGAACCACGGACCTCTACATTATCAGTGTAGCGCTCTAACCACCTGAGCTACAAGCCCTTCTTTAACTTTAAAGCTCCTCTCTTGTAACCGGTGATTACTGGTTAGTCCTCGGCTTTACAGCTTTTGGCCTTTAGCCTTTGCTTTTAAGCCTTTTCAATAATTCGAATAAATGGGATTGATAGCAGACCTTCATTTGAGAACTTTCGGCTTTCATTTGCCTCGCTAACCTAAGTTATGCGAGTTCCAGAAAGGAGGTGTTCCAGCCGCACCTTCCGGTACGGCTACCTTGTTACGACTTAGCCCTAGTCATCAGTTTAACCCTAAACAGCGCCTTACAGCAACTGTCTTCAGGTCCTCCCGACTCCCATGGCTTGACGGGCGGTGTGTACAAGGTCCGGGAACGTATTCACCGCGCCATTGCTGATGCGCGATTACTAGCGATTCCAACTTCATGCAGGCGAGTTGCAGCCTGCAATCCGAACTGAGACGTACTTTTTGTGATTGGCTCACCATCGCTGGTTGGCAACACGTTGTATACGCCATTGTAGCACGTGTGTAGCCCTGGACGTAAGGGCCATGATGACCTGACGTCATCCCCTCCTTCCTCTCTGCTTGCGCAGGCAGTCTTTTTAGAGTCCCCACCATTACGTGCTGGCAACTAAAAATAGGGGTTGCGCTCGTTGCGGGACTTAACCCAACACCTCACGGCACGAGCTGACGACGGCCATGCAGCACCTTGCTCCTTGTCATTGCTGAAAAATCCATCTCTGGATCGGTCAAGGGCATTCTAGTCCAGGTAAGGTTCCTCGCGTATCATCGAATTAAACCACATGCTCCACCGCTTGTGCGGACCCCCGTCAATTCCTTTGAGTTTCACCGTTGCCGGCGTACTCCCCAGGTGGATTACTTATCGCTTTCGCTTGGCCGCGTACTGTATATCGCACACAGCGAGTAATCAACGTTTACAGTGTGGACTACCAGGGTATCTAATCCTGTTTGATCCCCACACTTTCGTGCCTCAGCGTCAGTAAAAGTTTAGTTAGCTGTCTTCACTATCGGTGTTCTTGACGATATCTAAGCATTTCACCGCTACACCGTCAATTCCGCCAACTTCAACTTAACTCAAGCCCTGCAGTATCAATGGCACCCCTCCAGTTAAGCTGGAGTATTTCACCACTGACTTACAGGGCCGCCTACGCACCCTTTAAACCCAATAAATCCGGACAACGCTTGCACCCTACGTATTACCGCGGCTGCTGGCACGTAGTTAGCCGGTGCTTATTCACCAAGTACCTTCAATTTTCCACGCATGGAATTTTTATCCCTTGGCAAAAGCAGTTTACAACCCAGAAGGCCTTCTTCCTGCACGCGGCATGGCTGGTTCAGACTTCCATCCATTGACCAATATTCCCTACTGCTGCCTCCCGTAGGAGTCTGGCCCGTATCTCAGTGCCAGTGTGGGGGATCAACCTCTCAGTTCCCCTATTGATCATCGCCTTGGTGGTCCATTACACCGCCAACTAGCTAATCAAACGCATGCCCATCTTGTACCACCGTAGTTTTAATAATTAAATGATGCCACTCAATTATATTATGGAGGGTTAATTCGAGTTTCCCCGAGCTATACTCCTGTACAAGGTAGGTTGCATACGTGTTACGCACCCGTACGACACTCTTGGAATCATATTGCTACAATTCTTACCGTTCGTCTTGCATGTATTAGGCCTGCCGCTAGCGTTCATCCTGAGCCAGGATCAAACTCTCCATTGTAATTCTTTTAAGATTAGTTTAGTCGATTGCTCTTCCAAACCTCTCCGTGCTGACTCGTTTGCTAACCTTCCGGTCCGCTAAACTATCCGCTACATTGTGTGTCTGATTGCCTGTTTGCTCTCAAATTTATTTAAACTCCATCTCTGGAATTAACTTCGATCTCTTCAAAGCATCACTGCTCTAAAGGACCGGGTCCGCTATCAATCCATTCATTCAAAGAACGTTTTAGCTTTAGAAGCTAATAGAAGTTTTTCAACTTGTTGTGAGAGTGTTAATCCTGCCGATCAACATCCGTTTCTAAAATTTCGGAGTGCAAAGGTAAAGTAAGTGATTCTACTTTACAACAACTATTTCAAAATATTTTTCCGACTGCGCTACTTGCAAAAGGGCCTCAAATGTACTCCAAGTATCATAAAGTGCAAAAATCTCCTCAAGGATTTAGATGATAATATTCCTCTAAATGAATTCGAAACTTTAGTCACTGAATCTGGCTACCTGATTACTAACAGGTTATGATGACGCTGAGATATTTTTAATTATTATTTTTTTATACAATGGAACAGTGCTGCATGGCTCACCAAACATCAAACTGCTTACATAATTCATCAATTGATTTGTTGTCTCCACATAAATAGATGCCGGAACTTCTACTTTGCTACAACCTTTCACTACAACTTTGGCATTTTTAAATGCTGACCAGTCAACTTTCTGCAGCGCTTTTCGGAAAATCTCTATTTCTAGATCAGAGATGGTTCCGAACACTACCTCTTTTGCGAAAGGTTTTAATGCAATACTGATTAACATGTATGCCCAAATCGGAATGATGGCATCCGCTGAACAAGTAATCGCGACAAATTTATTCTGATACCCTGACCAGTCATGAGTCTTAATAAAAGATCTAAAATCTTTTTCCTTCAAAATAATTCCTTCGTACAACTGATTTGTGATATCTATTAATACACGTTCGCCTGGCTGATAATATTCTTCCAGATCAAAGGTAATCAGTGAACTGTTTAAAACTTTATTAACGATTTGATCTTCAGTATCCATGGTCTGTCAACATAAACATCAGGCAATTTTGTTCGCCAATGGCTTCTTTATTAAAAACTCTTTCAAATAAAACGGTTCCGCATTACTAACATCTTCCACCTCGTTATCCAGCAATTTCTGATACGCCATCACTCCAACTTGCTTAGCAGAGGGATATATATCATTGATAAAAAGAGCATTGTGATGGGTTATCACATTTCTGCATTTTGAAGCGCCATTCCCAAAGAAAAGAATGCTTTGCTTTTTCATTGAATCCAAAAAAGAATGCTCATCAATAATTTTTGCCTCAGTGGGGTGAATCAAATTTAATTTATCATCCGTCACAAGACAATATACTTCCATTCTTCTCGCATCAATCATCGGACAAAGAAGCGAGTTATTGAAATTCAAACCGCTCATTTGATATGCAAGGACTTCTAATGTATTTATCGAGATCAATGGAATATTTAAAGCATAACAAAGTCCCTTGGCAGTAGAGGTGCCTATTCTCAAACCGGTATACGAGCCGGGTCCGGAAGAAATCGCTACGGCACTTAATTCCTTTAATTCAATGTCAGCAAGCTTCTTTACTTCATCAATAAGTACTGCTAATTTGGAAGCATGTGATTGTTCAATATGCACTTCCGCAGAGGCAAGAAGGTCTTGCCCACGGTGAATGGCAACAGAACAAACCTTGGTTGAAGTTTCTAAAGATAAAATCAAAGACATTATTTCGGGAGAAGGATTTTACTGAAAGCAGATGAGTCTCTTAATAATCGTTCCGCTTCTAACACTGCTTTATCATCACGCAAAGAAATTTCAGCCTGCCCTTCATTTAATTCATAATGAAATGCGATTTCGGATTCAAGTGCTTGTTTAATTTCGGATTTAAATCGGGTTAGATCGGTTGATTTACTGGCTTCAATTTTTGCCTTCAAACTTTTTAGCTGAGGTTCAAGTTCTGAATAATAGCGTTCATGCTTTGCTGCGTCTATAAGTCGCTTCGCATTTTGATCAAGGTCGGTAGAGTAGGAAAATTTTTTCTCTTGAAGGAAGCTCAGGAATTTTTGGTATGCATTATCTGATAGTTGAAAGGTCTTTAATTCAGGTTTTGTTGGATTCTCTGAGCAATAAATCGTTGCAAACTCAAAGATCAAACCTTCCGAAAGAAGAGCTGAAGTTATCGTTCCTAAATATTCATCCTCTACAATTATATCCGGATCAAGACCTCCACCGTCAAAAACTCTTCGGCCAGCTTTTGTTTTAAATTCGACTTTCAAAGAATCTGCAACACGATTTACTGTTCCATCATCTTTTCTGTGAGCATAATCCAATGCCTGAATGCAACGGCCACTGGGAATAAAATATTTGGCTGTCGTTACCTTTAATTGAGCATTGTAAGCCAATTGCCTTGTTGTTTGAACCAACCCTTTTCCAAATGTCCTGCTTCCTACTAAGACTGCACGATCATAATCTTGTAATGATCCGGCCACAATTTCTGAAGCCGAAGCGCTTCCTTCACCAACTAAAATAACTAACGGGATTGTTGTGTCAACTGGGCTGTTTAAGGTTGTGTACGATTTGTTCCAATCTTCCATTTTACCTTTCGTTGAAACAACTTCATTTCCTTTTGGGATAAACAAACTGACGATGTTGACTGCTTCATGCAACAAGCCTCCTGGATTTTGACGGAGATCAAGAATTATTTTTGTCGCGCCTCTCTCTTTCAAATCGACCACTGCATCAGCTACTTCGCGTGATGCTCCTGGTGTGAAATCATCGAGTCTAATATATCCAATCTCTGGTGCAGCCAATCCCACATAGGCAAGATTACTCAGGCTTATTTTGTTTCGAGTGATCTTAAATACTTGTGTATCTCTTTGACCATACCTTTTGATTTTCAATTCAACCTCCGTTTTCGGTTGGCCCTTTAACATCGTGCTGATCTCTGATGTTGATTTTCCTTGAACCGATTTTCCATCTACTGAAATGATTTCATCACCAACATGAATGCCTGCCTTAAAAGCCGGAAAATCTCTATACGGATGTGTTATTAAAACTTTCTTTTGAACAATGCCAATCAACGCACCGATACCACCATATTGACCGGTTGTGCTGATGCGAAACGACTCCATCTCTTCTTCCGGAATGTAATCGGTGTATGGATCCAGTGACTCTAACATACCATCAATACCTTTCCGAATTAATTTTTGTGGCTCTACTTCATCCACATAATATGCATTCACTTCTTTGAAAAGGGTAGCAAAAATGTCGAGGCTCTTCGCGATGTCGAAATATTTTTCAACAGGTTTTCGAAAAGCAAAACCCGTGATGAGGATTACAAAAAGAATAACCGACCATTTTAGTTTACGCTGCATGCCCTAGACGCTTAAAGGTTTTCACCAATCGTTCGTGAATTTGCACAGATGGCAAAATCTCCTTGACACTATAAATATACGCGATCTGCAATTTACGATCAGCAGGCAAAAGATTCTTATTGAGGCGATAGGCTTCACGCATCCTTCGTTTGATCAAATTACGGTCAACAGCCCTTTTAAAATTGCGTTTTGAAACTGACATTAAAACCTGATGGAATGTGGATTCCGGATCAGGGTTGGGCATGAAATAAACCTTGAATGGGAATAAATAAAAAGAGGAACCCTTGGTGAAGAGTTCCTGTATGCTTTTTTCCTTCGTAATCTTTTCTTCCTTGCGGAATGTAAACTCCCCCATGAGGCTGAAATTAATCAATCTCCTTCAGGGAAATCAAAGCCCCGAAAGGGATTATTTATGCTTTAAAGTCTTTTCGCTTGAAACAGTAAGCTTCTTGCGACCGTTTTTTCTGCGATTCGCAATTACTCTGCGACCATTGGCTGTTGCCATTCTTTCGCGGAAACCGTGCTTATTCTTTCTTTTTGTGCGCGAAGGTTGGAATGTACGTTTCATAATAATATCCGTTTACCTTAAAATTTTTAAGGGCTGCAAAGATGCTTAGGTTTTTTTGGATTTACAACTTTACGCAAACTGATTTCCCTGATTTTCCCTAAATCCTAGGAAATAAGATCAGACATAACCCGCTTTGCCTGTGCAGGTTCAAGCCTTGGTCCAAACTGAGAAACTACCCTGGAAGACGCCAAGGAAGCCAATTTTCCGGCTTCTGCATAACTATGACCGTGGGAGATCGCATATAAAAAGGCTCCTGAAAACATATCGCCAGCTCCGTTTGTATCAATTGCCCTTACTTTATATGGTTCAATATTAATGAAGGTATCTCCATCAAAAATTAAAGCTCCATTCGCTCCCAAAGTAATCGCAAATCGCTTGGCCACACCTTTTAACTTTTCACGAGCTTCGGCAATTGTGTCAGTTCCTGTAAAGATCATGGCCTCTTCTTCATTGCAAAAAAGGAGATCTACACTTGCCCCAACGATTTCTTGCATTTGGGTTGAGAAATATTTTACCATACTTGGATCTGAAAACGTTAAAGCAACGGCCACTTTATTCTTTTCTGCCAACCGTTTTGTTTCTTTCATCGCCTCCAATCCTTTCGGACTAGCTACAAGATATCCCTCTAAATAAACATAAGTCGAATCTTTGATTGCCGTTTCATCAACTTGTTCTGGCGAGAAGAATGAACTTACTCCAAGGAAAGTATTCATTGTGCGCTCGGCATCCGGGCTTGTCATTACCAGACATTTACCCGTGATGTTTTCTGGCAGGTTTTCATATTTCAGATTGGTATCAACACCATTGCGCTTTAAATCTTCTATAAAGAATTTTCCTAACTCGTCCTTCGCCACCAGGCATGAATAAAAACTTTTTCCTCCAAACTGCCCTACAGCGATCATCGTATTTCCTGCTGATCCTCCACAAGCCATTTTGCTTTTCTTCATATCGATGGCCTTCATCAAATGATGCTGGCGTTTTTCATCCACTAAAGTCATTACACCCTTTTCAACTTCATTCTTTGCAAAGAAGTCCTCATCTACTTCTGTAACAATGTCAACAAGGGCATTACCTATGCCATAAACGTCATACTTCTTACTCATGCTTGATAAAATTTCCGCAAGGATAATGATTTCAAATGTTAGAATTTAATGTAGGCAGATTTTTTGTTCAGCTGTGTCCAGAATTTCTGCTAACGCTTAATGTTGAGTGTATATTTAATCTTTCGCGCTCGGTCCGGATAATCAGTGATGAAACCATCAGCACCCATTCCTTTTATGGACAACATCTCTGAAACTTCATTTACGGTCCATGGAATGACACGGACTTTTCGCTGATGGAGATAATCTACTTTTTCTTTAGTCAACAGTTTATAATATGGGCTATAAATGGAAGGGAGAAAACCAAGCTCATTCAAATTTGCTTCAACTGATTTTAAGTTCTCCACCAAAAATGCCAACCGAATTTCAGGATACCGGTCATGCCAGTATTTCAATACCCGAATATCAAAAGATTGAATAACGATTCTTTCTAACGGCAAATACTGATCGAGAAGTTTATGGACAATATCAGAATACTCTGATACAGGAGGATGAAATTTACCATCTCCCTCCGGAGAACTCTTGATCTCTATATTATAATCCACTTCATATTGTGTGAAGTTCTTCGTATGGACATCCACCGCTATAATAACATCGCTAAGCAAAGGCTTTACCGTTTTCATTTTCTGTTGCTCCGGAAATTTTTCATTACCCTTCGAGCCACAATCAAATGCCTTCACTTCAGCATAGGTCATTTGATAGATGTTATATTTTTTCTCGCTCTTCTCAGGAATTGCATTTCCAGTTGGATCGAGGCAAATGGAGGGAGACATCCAAGGCTCATGAGAAACCACTACTTGCTTATCTTTTGTGATGACCACATCCAACTCCAGGGTTGTTACACCTGAATCAAGGGCTGTTAAAAAGGCAGGTATTGTATTCTCTGGTCGAAGTCCGCGCGCACCACGGTGCCCTTGAACATCAAACTTAGGGATATACTGTGCGGAAGCGTTTATGCTTAGCATAAGAAACAATAGTAGGATACGCATAATAATGTACAAATTAGAAGAGGTGTCTATCTGCAAGCGACTCTTCTCAAATATAATTATTTCTGAGTCTACACTTCTATACTCTATGCAATTTTGCTATTGGCGAATCATCATCCGCATGCCACCGCGTGGGCGCATACCCATTGGATTCATGTGTTTATTAAGCGCGTAGATAAACGTGACCATATAATAGCGACCCAAGGAATTGCTGGTCTGACGCTCAACGTAATTAACGTTTGCCGTTTGACTTACCCCAACGTTATTATTCAACAGATTATTAACCGAGAGTTTCAGCTCGCCACTTTTGTTCTTCAACAAGAATCTTGAAACGGAAATGTTCAGCAGCTCTACATTCTGATCATAGCTTGTCGTCTGACTCTTGTATCGTAGAAATTCATACGCTGCACTTAGTTGATAATTTTTCAAAAATGAAAAGTTGGTCTCTGCACTGAAATTATTGTTAAAGTATAGCTGATCGCTTTGCGGATTGAATTCATACTTAGTCGAGTTGCGGCTTATCGTACCATTTAGGTTTAAATCAAAAATTTCTTTGTAGTGATAATCGTATCGAAGTGTTGAAGAAATTGCATTCACCGATATATTGGTCTGTTCCATGTTCAAAACATTTAATCCAAACTGCTGATTAACATTTGCCGATAGATTAAAACGACTACCAAGTTTCGTTATCGGGAAACCAAAAGCTACGTTACCATTCAGACTGGTGTTATGATCCACGTTTACCGGTATTGTTAAGCGCACTCCTCGACTATCAGTGGTTTGCGAATTAGTAATGGCGTTTCGTGTATACGTAGCATTTATAAAAGCAAAAAAGCTTATGAACTTTCCTGGATCAAACGAAACAAAATTTGCACGCCAGCTATGTTGATATGCCGGACGCAATGAAGGATTACCCGAAGTTAAATTTAATGGATCACTGTTGTTAACTACTGGTTGAAGTTGAGTGATCGATGGTTCCTGAACTGACGTTTCATAATCAAAATTCAAATGCTTTGTATTGGCAAAGTCATAATTGAAATGAAGAGCCGGAACAAGATTTTGATAGGCCCGCGAGATTGACAGACTGGTGTCATTTGCAATCAGATGACCATCGAGCTGCGTCATTTGAAAACCTGTTCCGATGGTTAATGAATACTTCGATCGATTTACTTTGAAGTTTACACCAGGCCTATGATATTGATAATTGCTAGAATACTGATTGCTCAATTGTGTATTCAAGCTATCGGATTCATCTATTATGTCGTACACTTTTCGATCAACATCGTTAAGGTTTCCTCTGAAATTATAATTGGCTTCAAGGTACCTTCGATTACCTAGAGGTTCCGTGTAGGAAATTGTGGCTCCATAACTTGTATTATTTGTGAGTTGGGTATTCTTTTGATTGAGTGTTTCTACTTTAGTTCCATCCGTGTAATAGGTATTGACAGCATCTTGTTTACCCTCAACATCTGTCTCGACAACACCAAATGAAAGATTGGCGGATATTGTTCTTCCTTTCTTTTCAAACCGATGGCGCAATAAAGCGTTTGTGTTTAAGTTCAGTGCATTTTGATCTGAAAGCGTTGCGCGGATACTTTCATTCAGTGCAACATCTTCTTCTGTCTTCGTGCTGCTCTGACTGTTTACATTGGATTCTGATTCTGTGGCAAGAAACGTTGTTGTTAATTTAACCGAGTTGGCTGAATCAATCTTATGATCCAGAATCAGATTCACTCGATGATTACCATTTGAATTTCGTTGCCGACTTTGTTGATTAAAAAAAGTATTTCCGCTTGGTATGAAGTTTTCACGATCGAGATTCTGGTCAACAGCATGATCCAGGTAATTATAAAAATAGCTACTGGTTAGGGTCGTTTTCTTACTGATGTCTTTGTTGAAATTTATTCCTCCGCCATAGGAAGACATGATACCTGTTATTCGGTTTCCAAAATTAACTTGAGCTCCACCTTGATTTGTACTTCCATTATTACCTCCACCCGAATTGATCACAATCCTTGCTCCTCCGCCACTACCTCCCATCATTTGTTGAGATGTTCCGCTAAAATTCAAATAATCATCTATAGAAAAACCTTGTTCGTTAATATTGTTGGCCATACCTAATATGGAGAGTTGATTATCCTTTCGAAAACGGTTCAAGCTTACCTTAGCTTGATATCGTTCTGAAGTTCCAATGCCTCCAGTAACATTACCAAACATTCCTTTTCGATACTCTTCTTTCATTTCTAGATTAATTGTCTTTTCTCGTTGGCCATCTTCTATTCCAGTAAAGGTTGCTTGATCCGATTTTTTATCGAACACCTGAACTTTATCAATAGCCTTAGCCGGAAGATTTCGTGTCGCAAGCTTTGGATCACGGCCAAAGAATTCTTTTCCATCAACAGTTACCCGTTGTACCTGTTCACCTTGTGCTTTAATTGCACCATCACTCGCCACCTCAACGCCAGGTAATTTCTTAAGCAAGTCTTCTACATTCGCATTTTCAGTTGTCTTAAATGAAGATGCATTAAATTCAATTGTATCTCGCTTAACAACAACAGGAGCTTTCTCTGCCTGTATAACAACTTCTTCCAGTTCCTGATTTTTTGATTTCATCGTGATGACTCCCAACTCCACCACGGTTTCATTTTCGCTCGGCTCAATTTTTTTTGAGAATGTTGCTAAGCCCACATAAGTTATTTTAAACAAATAAGTGCCCCGTGAAATGTTCTTCATTTCAAAAAATCCATCGGCATTACTGCTGGCAAAATTAACTAACGATGAATCCTTCGCACTTAATAACATTACTGTAGCAGATGGCAACGAAACACTCTTATCATCTTTCAACTGACCTTTGATTGAAAATTTTTGAGCAATCGCGATGTTAGTAAGTAATAGAAATACAAGTATTAATTTTTTCATTCCGATAGAATTGAAAATGATAGTGAAAGTTTCTAATTGAATTGATCGATACACTTTTTAATTCCGAATAATCATTCCGCCATTCGCGCGCATCTTCTCCATTTGTTCATCCATCATTTTACGAAACTCTGCTGATGTAACTTTCTGACCTTTAGTTGGTACAACAACATCATTCTTCTTCAATGACTTTAACTCAATTTTCATCGCCACGATTACACGCTCCCCATTATTGATATCCACTGCCAGAACTGCGCCCGGTAAAGTGTTAAATCTTTCAGGACCAATGAACGGACGAATTTTATCCGTGTACCAAACCGTGATCTCTTGTTTCCGATCGGGTCTTGTTTCGTCTGTTCGATACGCCTGCTTGCAAACATATCCTTGAATCGTTTTTTCTTCCGTTCCGAATTTCCAGGGTGATAATTTTAAGGTATCCAGAATCAAATAATCTTTACCATTAAACTCCTGCCTTGAAATTACTTCCAGCGAATTTTGGTTTACATATATTTCCGTAGCAGGCGGACGAAATCGCATAGTCATTCTACGACCTCCGCCTTCTACCTCAAATTGATCTTCCTCATCTTCAATAATAGGTTTGTACATTGAGGCTTCAGCATTAAAAAAAAGTTGCTCATTAGAAGTACGATACTCCGGTAGCATAGATTTCATCTCTGTGCGCTCTGGTGGCAAGCTGCGGTGAAGATTTATTTTTGTCTCGTAGGTGATTGTACCTTCAACTGTTTGCCCAAAAACAACCTGAGCTGCTGTAATAGAAATGAGTACCCCGATGAGTATGATGATGCGTTTCATAGTTAGTGTTAGTTTCACGTTAGAAATAATCTATGCGTAAATGTACGGGGCGCGCGAACCCGAGTGGGTTAATGATCCTGAATGCAATGTTAATTAAGGTTAAAAGATGACTATGCTGAGATGAAACCCAGTACTTTTGTAGTCATGAGCACGAGCCGTAACTCACTTTCGATTGTATTAATCATAAGCAGTATTGGTTTACTAATGGCGCTTCAATTCTTTTGGTTGCGGAAAGTTTATCGCGATGAAGAGCATGGCTTTCAAAAAGAAACCAGCTTCATATTTCGCAACACCATGTTTGCATTGAATGATTCTCTGCTACAGAAAAGCATTCAACCGATGCCTTCCGATTCCAGTAACATCCGCATCGTTCGCACAACAAAGACAACTGACTCTATACTATTTCGGAAAAGCCGACCGGGCATGCCCATTACCTTTCAGGATTCAACTGCCAACATTCAAGTCTACCTTTCTAACGACTATCACGATGGTGATTCACTTGCTCATGCATTGAAACCGCTTGTGTCTCGCATTCGCAGAGATAAACAGCAGCGTTTTTTTTCCATTCGTTTAAAAGCGGATACCATTCCATTATCGATCATCCATGAGAAGTATGAAAGTAGTCTGTCAAAATCAGGAATCAATATTCCATTTTTAGTTCTCAGAAGTGAACCACCGCTTCAGGAGTCCGTTGAGAATGACACGTTTGATCCAGATAAAGTTATTTTCACTCCTTCCGGTGCATTTGAACTTGCTTTTCCAAGCTTACACACTATCATCTTAAAAAAAATAATTCCACAGATTCTTTTTGCGCTTGTCCTTACACTCATCACCATCTCTTCATTCGTTCTGCTCTATAGAAGTCTGAGATCACAGCAACGCTTAATGGAAATAAAGAATGATTTCATTAACAACATGACGCATGAGCTCAAAACACCTGTTGCTACAGTAAGTGTTGCGATTGAAGCCTTGCAAAACTTCAATGTATTGGATAATCCAAAACGTGCGAGCGAATATTTAACGATTGCCCAAAATGAATTGAAGCGGCTTACTTTAATGACCGATAAAATTCTAAAGACCTCCGTCTTTGAAAAGAATGGTGTCGATCTGCATCTTGAACATGTTGATGTGCATAGCATGGTAATCAATGTCATTGACTCCATGGAGCTTGTAGCTAAAAAACAAGATGCTATCATAACACTTGAAAAAGAAGGAGAAGATTTTATCATCAACGGTAGCGAGGAGCATCTATCCAACATTTTTTATAACCTGATCGATAACGCCATTAAATACTCTCCTGAGAAACCCAATATTAAAATAATGTTGAAAGACCTTTCCAACCAGATTACATTCTCCATTCAGGACAATGGTATAGGTATTCCGAAGGCCTACCAAAAGAAAGTATTTGAAAAGTTCTTTCGCGTTCCCAGTGGAGATGTTCACAACACAAAAGGCTATGGCCTTGGGTTGAGCTACGTGGGAAGTGTAGTGAAGAGTCACGGTGGCGATGTGAGTATAGAAAGTGAGGAAGGAAAAGGAAGCCGTTTTGTTGTGACGTTACCAAAACGAATTAGTTAAATGAAAAAGTCAAGTGTTCTTTATGTAGAAGATGAACCTTTCCTCGGCAGAATTGTAAAAGACAGCTTAGAGGTACGCGACTTCGATGTGCGCATGGTTGCCGATGGAAACGAAGTAATGTCTGTGTTCGAAGAAATGAACCCCGACATCTGCGTGCTCGATGTTATGCTTCCCCATAAAGATGGTTATTCGTTGGCGCAAAGCATCCGGCAATTAAATCCAACCATACCCATCATTTTCGTTACGGCAAAAACACAAACTGAAGATTTAGTAAAAGGATTTGAAGTAGGGGGAAATGACTATCTGCGCAAACCCTTTAGCATGGAAGAGTTAATTGTACGAATTAACAATTTACTTCAGCTATCCAAGAAGGTTAATGTTATTACGAAAGAGTCTATTGTTATAAGCAGTTTTGAATTTGTGCCACAACGTTATGAGCTTCGAAAGGATGGTAACGTGCGAAAGCTTTCGCACAGAGAAGCCATGCTGGTTCAGATATTATCAGAAAACAAAAATACAATTGTGAATCGCAAAGATATTTTGATGCGCATCTGGGGAGATGATTCATTTTTCAATTCGCGCAATCTTGATGTATACATCACCAAGCTTCGCGATTATTTCAAAGAAGATTCTTCTATTGAGATTATCACGATTAAAGGTATTGGCTATCACTTTGCTGTTGGCAACTAGTCTGTTCACCGGATAAGCAACTTATTGCATCAAGATAGTTTACGCAAAAAAAGATTTTCAGCCTGAACGAATAGAGTGCTTGTGCGCGGAATGAAAACCTAAGCTTTGACAACAGTTGCAGTCCGCGCAAAAGAGAAACTCATCAAACCACTCCTGCTTGAAGCAGGAGTGGTTTGATGAGTTAGTTAATACATGAATGGCCAACTCGCTCGTAGCGAGTTGGCCATTCATGTATTAAAGGCGCGCCTACAATTTATATCTGAAATAATCGTGTCCCTCCGCTCATCTTCACTGAACACAGATCGGGCGGAGCCACACGTTATCAAATACACAGTTCTCAATAACAAAGTATAAACAAAAAAAATAGCCCTCGAATTTCGAGGGCTATTTTCAAACCATGTGAACAATAAATTATTTCTTATTGTCATTTACTTCTTCATACTCAACATCTGATACATTGTTACCATCGGAAGCATTATTCGCAGCACCTGCATCATTAGAAGGTGCTCCTGTTGCACCACCTGCCTGATACATTTCAGAAGCAGCAGCTTGCCATGCATTGTTCAATGTTTCCATTGCTGTATCAATGCCAGCAACATCTTGTGACTGATGTGCTGCTCTTAATTTTTCAAGAGCATTATTGATGGCCGTCTTGTTTCCTTCGGAAAGTTTCTCACCATATTCCTTCATTTGCTTTTCCGTTTGAAAAATCAATGTATCAGCCTGGTTAATTTTTTCAACACGTTCTTTCTCTTTCTTATCTGAATCAGCATTGGCTTGAGCTTCTTGTTTCATCTTTTGAATTTCTGCATCCGTTAATCCAGATGAAGCTTCAATTCTGATCTTCTGCTCTTTGCCTGTTCCCTTATCTTTTGCCGATACGTGAAGAATACCGTTCGCATCAATATCGAATGTTACTTCAACTTGTGGCACACCGCGCTGCGCTGGTGGAATTCCATCCAAATGGAAACGTCCAATCGTACGGTTATCTTTCGCCATCTGACGTTCACCCTGCAATACGTGTATTTCTACTGAAGGCTGGTTGTCCGAAGCAGTTGAGAACACTTCTGATTTCTTTGAAGGAATCGTTGTGTTTGACTCAATCAATCTGGTGAACACACCACCAAGTGTTTCAATACCCAATGAAAGTGGCGTTACATCTAACAAGAGAACATCTTTCACTTCACCGGTTAACACACCACCCTGTATCGCTGCACCAATAGCAACAACTTCATCCGGGTTAACACCTTTCGAAGGTTTTTTGCCGAAGAATTTTTCTACTTCTTCCACGATGCGTGGAATACGTGTTGAACCTCCAACTAAAATGATTTCATCAATTTGAGATACCGAGAAACCAGAATCTTCTACTGCCTTGCGGCAAGGATCAAGTGTTCTGCGAATCAAATCATCCACTAATTGCTCGAACTTCGCGCGAGATAATTTCTTTACTAAGTGTTTTGGCACACCATCTACTGATGTTACGTATGGCAAGTTCACTTCTGTTTCAGTTGAACTTGATAATTCAATCTTCGCTTTTTCAGAAGCTTCCTTCAAGCGTTGAAGTGCCATTGGGTCTTTACGCAAATCTATTCCTTCATCACTTTTAAATTCTTCAGCAAGCCAGTTCATGATGCGCAAATCGAAATCATCACCACCTAAGTGAACATCACCGTTGGTTGATTTTACTTCGAATACACCATCTCCTAATTCAAGAACAGAAATATCGAATGTACCACCACCTAAGTCGTACACCGCAATTTTCATATCATGATTTTTCTTATCCAAACCGTATGCTAATGCTGCGGCTGTTGGCTCATTGATGATACGTTTCACATCAAGACCTGCAATCTGTCCGGCTTCTTTTGTTGCCTGACGTTCTGCATCATTGAAATAAGCAGGTACTGTAATAACCGCTTCAGTTACTGTGGTACCTAAATAATCTTCAGCAGTGCTCTTCATTTTCTGAAGAATCATTGCAGAGATTTCCTGAGGCGTATACATACGATCACCGATGCGCACGCGCACAGTGTTGTTGTTACCCGCCTCAGCTTGGTACGATACCATTTTCTTTTCGCCCGTTACTTCATCAAACTTCTTACCCATGAAGCGCTTGATTGAAGAAACGGTATTGGTTGGATTGGTAATCGCCTGACGCTTCGCAGGATCACCTACTTTGCGTTCGCCTTTTCCATTATCCAAAAACCCAACGATGGAAGGTGTTGTTCTTCTACCTTCGCTATTGGCAATTACCACTGGCTCGTTACCTTCCATTACGGCTACGCACGAGTTGGTAGTTCCTAAGTCTATTCCGATTATTTTTCCCATGATATTTTTAGTGTTTGAGTTTCCTGGTTTAGTAAGCAGATTCCCCTCTTCAATGGTTATGCCAAGGGGGTTTTATTCGGTTAAAATGCCACAATGTCAGGAGAATTGGAGTGACGCGTCAGGCTTTTGTACTAAAGCGACTGTCTGAATGTAATCCTTGTCAACTTGCTCTTTCATAATGATCCAAAAGACAGATCAATCCCTGCCCTGAATGAGCAGAGATTGATCTAATAATTTACTGCGACCATGCGGTTGGTTTTCTATCCCAACGATGGTCTTTTAACTCTTTCAATAATTCTTCACTCAATTTCTTTCCATCACTTGTCGCCATGTTGGCTTCTACATTGCGAACCTTGCGCATACCTGGAATGATTGTATGGACATTATCGTTACTCAAAATAAATTTAAGCGCCATTTGTGCCATCGACATGCGTGATGGAACCCAGGGTTTTAAATCATCTGCACGTTCAACACTCGGGATTAAGTTTTCTGGAACAAAATAAGTAGCGCGCCAATCACCTTTTGGGAACACGGTGTCTTTTGTTAAAGTACCCGTCAATGTTCCTTCATCAAAAGGAACTCGCGCAATGACACCGATGTCCAGTTTTTTACAAAGCGGGAAGAGATTGTCTTCCGGTGCCTGATCGAAAATATTATAGATCACCTGAACAGTATCAATAAGACCTGTCTTTAAAGTATTCAATACATTATCCGGCTCCCAGCGATTAACGCTTACACCAAAATGCAGCACCTTCCCTTCTTTCTTTAATTTATCAACGGCAGTTTTCCATTCGTCTTTATCGGCCCAGCTATCTTCCCACACATGAAATTGCTGAAGGTCGATGCGATCTACACGTAAGTTCTTTAAACTCTTTTCGGTGTACTCAACAATATGAGATGCAGGAAAACATTCATCAATTGTAAAGGATGGTTTAGATGGCCATGTAAAATTCTTTGCTGGAATTTTAGTGGCAAAATGAAATTGTTTGCCTGCATACTGGCGCATCAACTTGCCTAGAATTTGTTCGCTCACACCATCGGCATAAGCCCAGGCGGTATCAAAAAAATTACAGCCCAATTCAATTCCGCGACCCAGTGCCTCATCTATCTCTGTCTTGTCGACACCTTTCCAACCGGCCAAGCCCCACATGCCATAGCCTATCTCGCTTACATTAAAATTTGTTCTTCCTAATCTTCTTTTCAGCATAGCCATCAAATATTGAGCAGGCAAGTTACTATTTACTATGCGACTCTAAATTGCAAAGCGCAGACTTTTCTTACTTTTGCGCCCTGAATTCATGGTGAACAGTTAATAGTTAAAGGTTAATGGTCGATACTCTTTACGACCAAAAGACCGATTACTGATAACTGAATACCGATAACTTCCACTAGATGACACTCGATCAAGAAATAGCCAAACGAAGAACCTTCGGTATTATCAGTCACCCCGATGCTGGCAAAACGACTTTAACTGAAAAATTACTCTTGTTTGGAGGTGCCATTCAAAAGGCCGGTGCTGTAAAATCAAGCAAGATTAAAGACCACGCCCGTTCCGACTGGATGGAGATTGAAAAGCAACGCGGTATTTCCGTGGCTACTTCCGTGATGGGTTTTAATTATAAGGATGTAAAGATCAATTTGCTTGATACTCCAGGTCACCAGGATTTTGCAGAAGACACGTATCGCACGCTCACTGCCGTGGATAGTGTCATCATGGTAATCGACTGTGTGAAAGGTGTTGAGATGCAAACCGAAAAACTCATGGAAGTTTGTCGTATGCGCAACACGCCTGTGATTTGCTTTATCAACAAACTCGATCGTGAAGGTCGCGACCCATTTGAGTTGCTGGATGAAATTGAAGAGAAGCTCAATATTAAAGTGCGCCCGTTGAGTTGGCCCATCAGTATGGGGAAAACTTTCAAGGGCGTTTATAGTTTGTATGAAAAAAGCCTTCATCTTTTCAGAGGAAGTAAGGTAACGGTAGAAGAAGGTATTGAGATCAGTAGCATACATGATGCCTCGCTCGATGAATATGTAGGCGAGAATAATGCAAAACAACTTCGTGCGGATGTTGAATTGATCGAAGGTGTTTATCCTGATTTTAAAGTTGACGATTATTTAGCTGGAAAAATCGCTCCAGTATTTTTTGGGAGCGCTGTAAATAATTTTGGTGTACAAGAATTGCTCGACACCTTTATTCGTATTGCACCTGCTCCAATCGCACGCGAAACAACAATGCGTGTAATTGAACCAGACGAAACAAAATTCACCGGTTTCATTTTCAAGATTCACGCGAACATGGATCCGAAGCACAGAAACCGTATTGCCTTCTTGCGGATTTGCTCCGGCAAGTTTGAGCGCGGAAGCAACTACTATCACGTTCGTCAACAAAAAGGAATTCGTTTTTCAAACGCAACGGCCTTCATGGCGCAAGATCGTGAGACGGTAGAAGAAGCATGGCCTGGTGATATTGTTGGTTTATATGATACCGGTAACTTAAAGATTGGTGATTCCATTACCGATGGAGAAAAGTTAATGTACACTGGCATACCAAGTTTCTCTCCTGAAATTTTTAAAGAAGTGGTGAACATGGACGCCATGAAAACCAAACAACTTGAAAAAGGATTGCTTCAATTAATGGAAGAAGGCGTTGCGCAGTTGTTTACATACGAGTTAGGCAAGAAAAAAGTAGTAGGTGTTGTCGGTGCTTTACAGTTTGAAGTAATTCAGTTTCGTTTAAAGAATGAATATAGTGCCACTGCACAGTTTGTTCCTCAGCATATTTACAAAGCATGTTGGATCAGTAGTAAGAATCCAAAAAAGCTGGCCGAGTTCATCGACTCCAAACAACGCCACATCGCCCGCGATAAAGACGACAAGCTTGTCTTCATGGCCGAATCAAAAGCCTGGTTGCAAATGGTGACGGATAATTTTCCCGATATTAATTTTCATTTTACTTCGGAGTTTAAGGATTGAGTTGGTATCTATAAATTAGATACCAACTAGGGTGTTGTAATATTTCTTTTATTTGACCTTAAGGAATACCTTGTGATTAAACTCATTTAGGGCCAATATAATTCTTGTTATGTCTCCATCTTTACGTAATTACTAAGGCTAAAATATAAATGGCTTGTTGCTTCAGACACGCTTTAGTTTTTCATTTTCGGGAATAAAGCACAACAGAATTTCTTTATTTTGTTACCTAAATATTTTTGTTCATGAATTCTGAATTAGATAAAGACTACGGTCTTACGCTGCAGAACCTGAAAGAAAAAATCAGACAAGCGAGACTTCGTGCTTCTGTTGTAGTTAATGCGCAACTCCTTCAAGTATATTGGGAAATTGGACAGACTATTTTGGAACAGCAGGAAAAAATGGGGTGGGGTGCTAAGATTATAGACAGACTTGCCTCAGATCTGAAGATGGAATTTGACGATATGAAGGGTCTTTCCATTCGCAATTTAAAGTACATGCGAGCCTTTGCTGAGGCTTACCCTCAATTTGTGCAACCTTCACTTGCACAATTACAAAATGTTGAATATCAGAAAAATCCAATTGTGCAGCCACTGGTTGCACAATTAGAAAAACTCGTTGGCCAGCTTCCCTGGACTCATAATACCATATTGCTTGACAAACTTCCTTCTCTGGATGAACGACTGTTCTATGTTCAGAAATGCATTCAAAATGGATGGAGTAAAGCTGTACTTATTCATCAAATCGAAAGTAACTTATACAGTCGTCAAGGTAAAGCCATTACCAACTTTGAACTTACACTGCCGAAATATCAGTCTGATCTAGCAAGGGAAACATTTAAAAATCCTTATCTCTTCGATTTCCTTGGCATTGAAGAGGAGATTCACGAACGGGAATTAGAAAAGTCGCTCATTCAACACATTAAGAAGTTTTTACTTGAGCTCGGCAGAGGTTTTGCCTTTGTAGGTAATCAACAAAATTTAGTTGTGAATGGTGATGACTTTTTTCTGGACTTACTCTTTTATAATTACAATCTGCATTGCTTTGTGGTTTTTGAATTGAAGGTTGGGGATTTCAAGCCAGAATATGCAGGGAAACTAAATTTCTACATTAACACAATCGATCAGCAAATTAAGGGTACGGAAGACAAACCAACCATTGGTGTGTTGCTCTGTAAAACACCCAATGAAACAGTAGTTAAGTATGCATTAACAGGAATACAATCACCAATAGGTGTGGCCGAATACGAATTGATCAACGCGTTGCCAAAGCAATTGAAAGCACAAATGCCAACAGTGGAAGAACTAGAAAAAGAATTAGAAACGCCTCAAAAACCACTCGATGCGAAACTTGCCAGGATAAAAGAACTCACCAAGCAGATGAAAGGTGAATCATTGCCTGCAAGAGATAATAAAAGCATCATTGAATTATTTACCGAAGCGATACCCAAACTAAAAGAACGGCTAGAAGCACGTTTAGAAAGTATCATTAACGAATTTGAGAGCCACAAAATTTCACGCATCCTTAATGAGCAATATGACTATACGACCAATGTTGACTTAGATGCTAAATTTTTAAAGGAAGGTGTGCATAAAGTAGGCATCCATGTAAATCTGCAAGGCTTTATCAAAGCGGGTACAAAGACATTTAATGTGTGGAAGGATCTAAAGTTTGAACTCTATCAATACTATTATCACATCCGAACATTTACCAATCAAGAGGTAACACTTCGAGAACGGTTATACCAACAACCATGGACAGAAATCGAACTTGACCAACTTACGGAAGAGTTTGCAGAAATTATTGCAGACGATGTAGCTCAAAATATTGAGAGAATACAAAATCAAAATTCATAATCCTTGTTGGTGTTCTTCTCAAACAAGAAATTCGCGGCTAGTTTTGTTGACGAGAAGCATGAAAGTATATAATTGTAAGCAATGAAGTCAATGGAAGAAATAATCAGTCATTTAAATTTAAAACCACATCCGGAAGGAGGTTACTTTAGAGAAACGTACAGAAGCGACAATTATATCAACGAAGACAGTCTTACTTCTAATTATGAAGGAAAAAGAAATTACTCTACGTGCATTTACTTTCTGTTAACCTCTAATATTTTTTCTGCTTTTCACCGCATTCAACAAGATGAAATCTGGCATTTCTATAGTGGTTCACCTATTCGGCTCCATACAATTTCTGAAACTGGTATTCATTCAGAATTCATTATCGGAAATGATTTCGCAAAAGAACAAGTTCCACAACTCGTTGTTACTGGCGGATTTTGGTTTGGTGCAGAAGTGATAAACCCAAATGACTATTCACTAGTAGGATGCACCGTAGCACCTGGATTTGATTTTGCCGATTTCGAACTTCCTACCCGACAGAAGTTGATTTCACTATTTCCTGAAAATGAAAAAATAATCACAAGATTGACTAAGCCTTGAGGGTTTAATTTTTAAGTAGCTTGTGTAACAAGACAGCATCCAGTACGTCTCCAATGCATTAAGCAACTCGCATGCTCCAAAAAATCTTCCTATCCTTCGCGTTAGCCTTCGCCAACATCCGGTCTAATATTTTTCACACCATCCTTTCTGTATTAGGTATTGTGATCGGTGTCGCTGCACTGGTTTCGATTCTTTCTTTGATTGATGGCATGGAAGAATTTGCACGCGATCAGATAACACAAACTACTTCGTTGAATGCGATCATGGTGCAGAGTGAAGCCTATGAAAGCGTTAACTCTGTTCGTTTACGCAAAGACACTGTCGCAGCAATTGATCACAAAAGTTATCTGAAGCTCACGAAGTCATTAAGCAAATCAGCAAGACCCTTTATTTGGTCTACTTCGTCTTATGCTGTTATCATATCCGGGCAAACCGTTGGTGCAGTCATTGTTGCTGCGGGTGCTTCGTTGGATCCACGACCTTCCGGATCTCATCCGGGATTCACCGAAGAACAAATGCAGGACAGTGTCATCACTGCAATGGTGAATACAGCATTTGTAAAAGCAGCTAAACTTGAATCGAATGAAAAGGCCATCGGTACAGAAATTATTTATAAGAATAAATCTTTAAAAATTGTGGAGGTGCTGAATCTAGACAAAACTGAAACACCTAAGGTATATTTTCCAATCACACATCTTTCGGCTCAAGAGCTTAAAGATTCTCCACCTCAATTACTTCTCGAAGCAGAAAAAACAGAAGAGATACCAATACTAAAAGAAGAAATTTCTTCCTGGCTAAAACAACATTACAAACGAGCTGATTCTGATTTCAGAATTCAAACCAACGACTTTCGCATCGAACAAGCCGCCAGAGGCTTTTTGCTTTTTCGTGTCATCATGGGATTGATTGTAGGTATTTCGGTAGTAGTTGGCGGAATTGGTGTGATGAATGTACTGTTGATTTCAGTTACAGAACGCACCGCTGAAATTGGCATTCGCAAAGCAGTAGGTGCTAACAGGCGTGATATCATTCTGCTTTTTTTATCGGAATCCATTACCGTATCGGCCTTCGGAAGTTTTCTAGGACTTGTCTTTGGTGTCGGGGCAACCATGATTATTATTCCCATTGTAAAGGCAATCACGAAAGTACCTTTTCAGGCTGCCTACACACTCAATACATTTATCATTATCTCCATCATCTCAGTGCTGGTTGGAATTATTTTTGGAACCTACCCGGCACTGCGAGCCTCAAAGCTTGATCCTGTAGAAGCAATACGTCACGAATAATTTCCGAAAAAGTGAATGACTAAGACTTCGAGCCATACACAGCTTGAATCGCTGCATTGGCAATTCGTTCATCGTCATCTTCTGATAAACCACTAATGCCGATGCTGCCAATTATTTTCTCATTATGAATAATAGGTATGCCTCCGCCAAAACCGGTTATTCCTAAATCGCCCCAGAATGCAGGTGGTCTACCTTTCTCTTTCATGTATTCACCCATTTGCCTTGTGGTCTTTCGATCACGCGCAGCAGTGTAGGCTTTATTTTGAGCAATTTTAGAAGCCGCTGGGCTCGCGCCATCCATGCGTAGAAATGAAATTAATTCGCCTTCCGGTCCTGCAACGGCAATGGCAATGTGTTTGTTTATTTTCTCCGCTTCCGCGAAGGCAGTTGTTACTAATTGATGTGCTTCCTTAGAACTTACTTTTTCAATGGTGTACATAATGGGTCTGTTTTTAATAAAGCTAAAGAGACTTTTTGAATGCATCACGTGAAGCATTCAAAAAGTCTCTCGTAATACGTATCTAAAATAAGACTATTTCTTTTTATCCAAAGAAGGTAATATAAAATCATCCAATGCACTTGGCTCTTTCATCAAGGCTTCGATGTCTTCTACCTTGCGCGGAGCAGCAGTTGACAAATGCTCATAACCATCTTTGGTGATCAAATAATCGTCTTCAATTCGAACGGCTATTCCCCACCATTTTTTATCGCAGTTTGCATTATCGGGAATGTAGATGCCAGGCTCGATCGTAATCACCATACTCTCTTGTAATTTATCATACGGACCTTTGTCATGAACATCTAATCCAATGTGATGGCAGCATCCATGTGGGTAGTACATGTGTTTCTCTTTTTCATCTTTGATGATTCCCAACTCTGCCAGTCCTTTATTCACTACTGTGCGCGTTGCAGAAGTAAGCTCCTGAAAAGTAGAGCCGGGCTTACATACCTTCATCGCTTCTTCCTGTGCTTTCAACACCAATTCATAAATCTGTTTTTGCTCAGGAGAAAATTTCCCAGAAACCGGAATGGTCCTGGTGATATCCGCGGTGTATCCACGAAACTCTGCACCAAGATCCATCAGTATTAATTCTTTACTTGTGATGTTCGGTTTGTAATTGTCAATGTAATGCAGAATACATCCGTTATGTCCAGCTCCAACGATGGACGGATATCCTAAATCTTCAGCCTGATATTTTTTGAAAACAAATTCATGTATACCCTGAATCTCACGCTCCGACATACCGGGCTTCATAGCCTTCATTACTTCACGTTGTCCCATACAGGAAATACTCACCGCTTTGCGGATCATTTCCATTTCTTCTTTTGTTTTAAAACCTCTCAAACTTCCCATAATCGTATTCAGATCTTTGGTATTGAGATTGTTTTTTTGAACTTCTTTCGAAACGCTTAAGGTATTGTCTTTAGAAGGATAGTTCACCTTGCCTTTAAACATCGCGATGATGTCATATAGATCAGAGGAGTCGCGGGCATCGTCACGCACATCGTTTTTAAAATCGAAGAATAATATCTGATCAAACTTCGAAAAATTAACATTGTATTTTTTGAATTCAGAATTATTGAAAGACTGATCCAGGCCAAGCTGCGTCTTAACGGCTGCATCTCCCATTCTGCGACCGGTCCACATTTCAGCACGCTCATCACGAGGTTGAACAAAAATAATTTCGTTGTAAGGCGTTCCGTTGTTTGCCGTTTGATTGTCTTTGAAAACAAATAGAACAGCATCTGGTTCTTTATATCCTGTGAGGTAGAAAAAATCAGGATCCTGATGGTATACATAATCCACATCGTTAGCCCGATTGCGCATGGCATTGGCAAAAAATACTGCAACCGAATTAGTAGGTAGTTTTTCGCGCAAGAGATCTCTGCGTCCCTTATGGAAATCTTTTGATAGAAAATCAGTTGGTAGATCCTGTGCATGCGCTGCAATTTGAAAACAAAAAACAGAGCTGATAATGAGTAAAACTAGTTTCATTGTAGTGTGGTGTTAATGAGATTGTGTCAAATAATAAACATATGTACCGAACATCTCCAATGTAAAAGAGCATGTTTGTTTGGAAGGCAATATATCTATTTTAAGCTTTCATTTTTTAATGTAGCTTAGTTGCTCAAGAGTCCAAGTAATCCAAAAACAAAGAATCTAAGTGCTTGATTTTACACTTCATGATCTCATTTTGGGTTCTTGATTAAAATCAAGGGGCGAATCGAGTTTACTCCATAGCGTTGATTTGAACATCACAATTAAACTAATTCAACAACCTATATCATTTTAAAATGAACAGTCTGGAGAATTACTTTCTTTTGCCCTTCAAAAACGGAACAGACCGGGAGTTTTTTCTTGCCAGGCTTCAACTCAAATTCGCCATTGTTTCCATTTTATTTGCATTGGGATATTGGATAAATACCTATTTCACCGGTTTTATTGTTGCTCGTTATCTGATGCTTTTCTCAGCCGCTATTTTCACTCTACAGCTTTTTGGATTACGCTTCGGAATATCGCGCACCGTAACATCACATATTTTTGTTTTCATCTGCTGGGCTATCATTTTTGTATTAGCATTAGTCTCAGAAGGAATTCTGTCCTACGTATTGGGATGGGTTTGTCTTATTCCCATCATGGCACTATTGCTATTAAACCCTCGCTCAGCATGGCTATGGAGTGTAATCGGTTTGCTCACTATTTTGTTTTTTTTGGCCTTTGATTTAACTCCACTGTTGCCAGTTCATCTTCTGGCTCCTGTTAATAATCTACTTATCTCATCGCTTCATATTGGTCTTTTGTTCATTATACTTACGATCACTTCTATATTCGACCGTCAGCAAGTTTTGCTTATTCATAAAATTTCAGAACTCTATCAAAACTCCGCGAAGGTTCAAGAGGAAGTTGCTGCCCAGAATGAAGAATTGATTCAATCGCAAGAAGAAATTCTGGCGCAAAGAGATCTGTTAGGACAACAAAATGCAAAACTTGAAGAAGCACGCGCCATTATTGAAAAGCAACACAACGAAATTAAGTTGCGCAATGAAAACCTGGAACTTGACGTAGAGAAACGCACTCAAGAATTGATTGAGTACAACCAACAGCTTGAACAGTTTGCTTTCGTTTCATCTCATAACCTCAGGGCGCCTGTAGCGCGAATATTAGGCCTGGGGCAATTGCTCGAAATGGCTGACAAGGTTACGCTGGATGAGGGCTTTGTTCATCGCAGCCTGATTTCAACCACAAGAGAATTAGATCGAGTGGTGAAAGATTTAAATACGATTTTAGAAATCAAAAAAAATAACACCTCGGTTGTCACCAAAATTAATCTTGAAGAAGAGATAAAACTTATACGCATTAACCTTGAAAAAGAAATTGCAGAAACGAATGCCATGATTTATACCGACTTTTCAGCTGTGCCTTTCATACAAAGTATTCGCCCGTATATTGACAGCATTTTTATTAACCTGATCAGCAACGCAATCAAGTATCGTCATCCTAAGCGAACACCCATCGTAAAAATAAAAACCGAATTGGTTAATGATTATGTTTTGATATGCATTCAAGACAACGGATTAGGAATTGACTTATCGCTGTACCGTGATAAACTCTTTACATTGTATAGTCGTTTTCATAATCATGTGGAAGGAAAAGGTCTTGGACTTTATTTAGTCAAAACACAAGTAACAGCAATGGGTGGAAGGATTGAAGTACAAAGTGAATTGCAAGCAGGCCTTACCCTTAAAATTTATCTGAAGACTTCAGACAATCCGGCTGCTGAAATTTAAAAAAGAAACTATTCTAAATATGATTTGTATTTCCTACAATTTCTTGGCCTTCTCCCAGTATTGATCCATTTCCGCTAACGACATCTCCCCTATTTGCTTCCCGTCTTTCGCTGATTCGGTTTCAAGGTATTGAAAACGCTTAATGAATTTTTTATTGGTTCTTTCCAATGCTTCTTCCGGATCGATGTTGATAAAGCGTGCGTAGTTCACCAGCGAGAAAAGTAAATCGCCAAATTCTGCTTGCGCCCTTTCTTTATTAATGGCTTCATTGGAGCTAACATTAAATTCTGCTTTGAACTCACTCATTTCCTCTTCTACCTTTTCCCACACTTGCTCTTTCTTTTCCCAATCAAAACCAACACCGCGTGCTTTGTCTTGTATGCGAATAGCTTTTACCAACGCAGGCAATGATTTAGGCACCCCGCCCAGCACCGATTTATTTCCGGTCTTCAATTTTATTTTTTCCCAATTGGCTTTTACGGTTTCTTCATCGTTTGCAATCACATCACTGTATACATGGGGATGGCGTTCTATTAATTTATCGCAAATAGAATTTAGCACATCGCTCACATCAAATGCCTTGATCTCCGATGCGATGCGCGAATAGAAAACCATGTGAAGCATCAGATCACCTAATTCTTTTTTTATTTCTTTTAAATCGCCTTCAATAATGGAATCCGAAAGTTCGTACGTCTCTTCAATAGTGAGGTGGCGCAAGCTTTCCAGAGTCTGCTTTTTATCCCACGGGCAATTCTCGCGCAGCTCATCCATAATGGTAAGGAGGCGGTCGAAAGCTTGCAGTTTGGCTTCGCGGTTTACATCAGGGGCAGAGAGAACTTTCTTCATATCGATAAACTTAATTTTAAGATAAGCTGTCCGCAAAGGTCGCTTTTCTTTGTGCGAAACTAATCATCGCAAGTTGGAATTTCATGAACTTAAAATCCTATGGCTTTCTTCCCTCGTCACATTCCATAATCTTATTAACTTTGCAGTCCGAGTTACTAAACCTTATAGAGAGTGGCATTAATTAAGTCGATTTCCGGCATTCGCGGAACCATCGGGGGTAAACCAGGCGAAAACCTGACCCCGGTAGATGTTGTAAAATTCACCGCAGCCTACGGCACATTATTAAAAAAGAAAAAAGGAGCTATCAAAGTAGTGATTGGCCGCGATGCCCGCATTTCGGGTGAGCTGGTTAATGCATTGGTCACTTCTACACTACAAAGTTTAGGCATCGATGTTATCGACCTGGGCCTATCCACAACGCCTACAGTTGAAATTGCTGTTCCGTTAGAAAAAGCATCGGGTGGAATTATTCTCACTGCCAGTCATAATCCTGCACAATGGAATGCATTGAAATTGTTAAATGAAAAAGGTGAATTTATTTCGGGCAAGGATGGAGAAGAACTATTGAAGATAGCGGAAGCCGAAGCATTCGATTTTGCGCAAGTCACCAAGCTCGGTAAATACGAACAGAAGACAGATTATCTTCAGAAGCACATCGACATGATTTTAAAACTGTCGCTGGTAGATGTGGATGCCATTAAAAACAGGGGATTCAAAGTAGTAGTAGATGCAGTGAACTCAACGGGTGGTATTGCTGTGCCAATGATGTTGAAAGCATTAGGTGTTTCCGTTAAGGAAATGTATTGCGAACCCACCGGACAATTCCCACACAATCCAGAACCGTTGCCTGAAAACTTAACCGACATTTGTCGCGAGATTAAAAAAGGAAAATACGATTTAGGAATTGTGGTCGATCCGGATGTTGATCGCCTGGCGTTGATCAATGAAGATGGAACTCCGTTCGGAGAAGAATACACATTAGTAGCGGTTGCTGATTACGTGTTGAATGCCAGCAAGAAAAAGAAAGGCAATACCGTTTCTAATCTTTCATCAACACGTGCTTTGCGCGATGTTACGGAGAAGGCTGGTGGACAATATTTTGCTTCTGCTGTTGGCGAAGTGAATGTAGTAACGATGATGAAGGAATCGAATGCGATCATTGGTGGAGAAGGGAATGGTGGTATAATTTTACCTGAACTACATTATGGACGTGATGCATTGGTAGGTATTGCCTTGTTGCTCACACACCTCGCAAAATCAAACATGAGTTTGTCACGCTTGCGCGCTACTTATCCGAACTACATTATTTCCAAAAATAAAATTGAGCTTACTGCCGATATTGATGTTGATAAGGTATTGGAGTTGGTGAAGAAGAAATACAAAAAGCAACCGATCAATTCGATTGATGGTGTGAAGATTGAGTTTGATAAAGAGTGGGTTCACTTGCGCAAGTCGAATACGGAACCGATCATTCGCATTTATGCTGAATCCGATATGGAAACAAAGGCCGACACATTGGCCAAGAAGATTATCGCTGACATCAAAGAAATTATTGCAGAGAAATAAACCTCACTAAGAGAGAGTTATAATAAAATAGAAATCGCACGAGCGAATCGTTTAGAGGAGCAACGTGCCAAGGAGAATTGAGATGAAAATTTATTTAGACAACGCAGCCACAACACCACTCGATCTGGAAGTATTCGAGACCATGAAGCCTTTCATGCTTGAGGATTTTGGTAATCCCTCATCAACGCATGCACACGGAAGAAAGGTGCGCGCAGCTATAGAATCGGCCAGAAAGAAAATTGCAGAGCTTATGCACTGCACGCCTGGTGAAATTATTTTTACCTCTGGAGGAACCGAAGCTGACAATGCTATTTTAACTTCTGCAATTCATACTTACGGAATTAAGAACGTCATTACCTCCGCCATCGAGCATCATGCTGTCGAGCACACATTACATATTCTTGAAAAGAAGGGATTGATTCATCTTCATATTGTGAAGTTGGATGAAAAGGGTCATGTTGATATGTCACATCTTGAAATGCTGTTGAAAGAAAATCAGCATGCATTGGTTTCGTTAATGCACGCGAATAATGAAATTGGAAATTTACTTGACCTTGAACGCGTAGCTACTTTGTGTGATGAGCACAAAGCGTATTTCCATTCGGATACTGTACAGACTGTTGGACACTATGTTCACGATCTGAGCAAAATAAAAGTGCACGGCCTCACTGCCGCTGCTCATAAATTTCACGGACCAAAAGGTGTTGGGTTCATGTTTATCCGAAAAGATAAAAAGATTCAGCCTTTTGTTCATGGAGGGGCACAAGAACGCAACATGCGTGGCGGAACAGAAAATGTTTACGGAATTATTGGCTTAGCGAAAGCATTAGAGATTGCCTATCGCGATATGGATGAGCACGTTCATCACATTGCTTCGCTGAAATCAAGAATGATTGAACAATTGAAAGAACATGTTCCGGGCGTGATGTTCAATGGTGACTCAGCGAATCTTGATAAGAGTCTATACACAGTGTTGAACGTAAGCTTACCTGAGTCTGACGAAAACTCCATGCTACTTTTCAATCTCGACTTGCAAGGTATTTCTGCATCGGGAGGAAGCGCATGCTCAAGTGGGGCGACAACCGGTTCGCATGTATTGGGCGCCTTATATCCAGAGTCAAAACGAGGCGCTGTTCGTTTTTCGTTTAGCAAATACAACACGATCGAAGAAATTGATTTTGCTGTAGCGAAATTAGCGGAGCTGTACAAAGTTTCAGTCTAAGCCCAAACACATTTCATCTATCAACCCGAAGCTATTCTATAGGTGTGCAAATTTCAATTAAGAAACCATCAAGGTCTCTCACATAAGCAACCGTTTGTCCGTGAGGTTTGACTTTCGCTGATGCTTCCGCAATGGCTCCTTCTTTGATAGCATGATTATACACTTTCTCCACATCGTCTGTTGTAAAAGCAATTTCAAATGCTTGCGGTTTCTTTTTCGCACTGCTCTCAGTAAAACCATCTTTGAGATTTGAGCTCGCTTGTTCAATGGAAGCAAAGGAAAGCGTGGTAGCGCCTGTAGCTAATTCACCATACGAGTTTCCCGGAACAATAAATTTTCTTTTCAAACCAAAAGCACGCTCGTAAAACGAAATCGTTTTTTCTACATCCTGGACGTAAAGGATGGTGTAAGCAAATTTTATCATAGTAGTTTTTTGGAATAACGTTTCGAGTCTGTCTGTTAGACAATCTCATCAAAGGCTTTTACAAATCGCATCATCTCATCGTGTGTACCAATGCTCACACGACACCACTCGCTGTTTTTGTAATCCCAGATGCGCATCAAAAATCCTTTTTCTTCCATGGACTTGAGAATGGTTTTCCCATCTTTTGGAGCCGGAAAGAAAACAAAATTCGTAACCGATTTACCGTACATGATTTTCTTATTGTCTAAATAATCGGTCAATACTTTTCGTGCAACTGCATTTTTTGTGCGGGTGAGTTTCATAAAATCTTCATCCCCAATACAAGCCTTTGCAGCGGCAAGTGAAGTTTGGCTGATTGAGAAGTCGTCATTATATTTTGCAAGGCGTTTAATCATATCCGGATGCGCTACAATGTATCCAACGCGAAGTCCTGCCAAACCAAATATTTTTGAGAACGTACGCGATACGATTACATTCTTTCCTTGCTTCACCAATCCTACCATGGAATGTTGTTGTGATGGTTCTAAAAATTCAAGGTAGGCTTCATCGGCATAAACAGTTGCTTTCTTCGATGCTTCTTCACAAAAGCGTTCAACCACGATTTGATCAACCAATGTTCCGGTAGGATTATTTGGATTACAAACAAAAATCAATTTAGTATCGGAAGTAATTCCAAAAGCCATTGCTTCGTAATCGTGCTCAAGTGCATCGTTCAAATTAATTTTCTGCCACGTAGCGTTCATGAACTCAGCATAATTCATCAACATGGGGAAGGTAGGAAACGAAGACATCACACTTTTTCCCTCCAAGCCAAATGCCACACCAGTCTGACAAAGCAATTCGCCAGAGCCTGCTCCGAGATGAATGTATTCAGGAGCAACACCTTCTTTCGCTGCCAACAATTTCTTAAACTCACCCATTGCAGCAAACGGATAGCGATTGCTTTCGCTTAATAATTGAAGTAAAGCGGCTTTCGCTTTTTCAGATGGGCCATACGGGTTTTCATTTGCATTTAATCGCACAGCACCATTGAGCAATGATGAAGTTTGATTCAACATCATCTTCTCAGCATGACTGACTGGAGCAGCCATCAATTTCTCTGTAAGAGATGATGTAGCAACAAGTCCTGCTGTTAACGCCAGAGAGGATTTGATCCAGTTTCTGCGGTTGAGGTTGGTATTCATAGGTTTGAGATTGAGCCTATTAAATTACCAAATTGATTTCTATTTTGTTGGGTTCGTCTGATTTATTGTTTTGCCACGAAGACTCAAGGGAGCGAAGCTTCACAAAGAATAAATACTAGTTAAGCCGGAATGATTCCCATCTTCTTCATCAAAAAAGTAGCATTCATTTTTTGCGCTAAACCGGGCTTCAATTTATAATCGAATGATAGCTGATCATTTTCAATATTCGCTTCAAAACAGAAGTTCTTAATTTTTGTTGGGTACTCATGTTCCAAATCTCCTAGAGCAAGATCATGTGTAGCTATCAATGCAAGGCAAGGATGAGGAAGGAGTTGTTTCACCAAAGCAATAGAACCTGATTGTTTATCGGTTGAGTTTGTTCCTTTCAGAATTTCATCCAATAAAATGAATAAAGGTTTGTCACTTCTCAATTCATCCATAATGGTTTTAAGGCGATTGAGTTCAGCGTAAAAATAAGATTGGTGATCTTTCAATGAATCCGCAGTACGCATTCCAGAACGCATATTAATAATGGGGCATCGAAATTCTTTTGCACAAACAGGCGCACCACTTAACGCCAGAACAAGGTTAACGCCAATCGTTCTAAGGAATGTACTCTTGCCTGCCATGTTGGCTCCTGTGATAATCAGCACGGATTGATTCTTACCAACCAATACATCGTTGGTAACACATTCATTCGGCAGAATTAAGGGATGTCCTAATTCTTTTGTTTCTATTGCCAGCTCCGGACTAATAGTCGGATAAGTAAATTGGGGATGATTAAAACTAAATGTACCAACGCTGCATAAAACTTCTGTTTCAGACACTGCTTCAAGCCATGTTTTTAAGTTTGCTGCATTTTCATGTTTCCATTTCTCCAGGTGATAAACACATTGCAAATCGTAGAACAATAAACTATTTACTACCAAATTGGTCATGGCATTGAGTCGGGCATTGAGCGAACTGACCAGAGAAGCAAGTGATTTTACTTTTACATCCGCTTGATTCGCACTGTCAGAAAGTTTCTTCAAATGCGCTGACGAAAATTCTTCCTGCTGGAGATAAAAAAGTAAGTGAGCATATTTCTGAAGAATGATTTTCTTCTTACTGATGTATTCATGAAAGGCATTTACCTTCTTGATATGAAATCCCAGCATCCCCCACTGCGTGAGTGCAAATAGAATGGCAAGCGATTTTGTGGCAACAAAAAAGAAAGACGCAATCACCAGGGCTACGGTAATGATTGAAAAGATCGGAAGGAAAAATTTATAGAATGGTTTTGAATATAGAAAGGACGGCTGCTTTAACCAGGCGAGCAATTGTTCACGATCCTGTTGTTGCTCTTCAATCTCCATTCCTGCTGCCTGGAAGTGTTGACGAAAATCAGTTTTCGTTGCCAACTCCTGAACGGACATTTGTGTTGTCTGTATCTCTTCTGCTGAAACTAATGGAGCAGAAAGTCGTTGCGCCATTTCTTTGCGACCATGAATGGTATTGCAGCGATTGATGGATTGATAAAGCGAACCTTCTCCAAAAATATCGAGATCGTGAGAATACGGATGAATGGGGTTGATGAATTCAACACCCGTTGAAAACTTACTATCATTTCCCTTTACTGTTTCCGACTCCAACTCATTTATTCTAACCAGATTTTCCAAATGTGTTTTCTTTTCAAACAATACGGTGTGCCATTTCACCAGGACAATGAAAAGAATGAGCAAGAGTATCTCAACATAAAAAAGAGGAGCATTGTAGACTGCAAAATAGAATACCACAAGAAAAATAACAGCAACTAAAATCCGGAGGTTGGAAACTACGTTGATCTTGCTTCTTGCCTGGTTCAGCAAAGCAGTAAATTCTCTTCTTCTTTTTTGGTAATACGGTAACAGTTCAGATTGAATCATTCGCTAATGTAGGATGGAGATGGCAAAATAAATTATAACAAACCTTCAATGATTCGCATTACTTTTTCAAGTGCAAGATGATCCGTGTCGTCAAAGTCATTCAATACATCACTGTCCACATCCAGAACCAATGCGACTTCGTTGTTCTTAAAAGCCGGCAACACAATTTCAGATTTAGATGCAGAGCTACAAGCAATGTGACCCGGAAACTCATCAACATTCGGAACAAGGATCGTTTTCTTTTCTTTCCACGATGCCCCACACACGCCTTTCCCAAAATTAATTCGGGTACAGGCGATTGGTCCCTGGAAAGGTCCGAGTACCAATTGATTATCTTTCACTATGTAAAAACCCACCCAGAAAAAGTTCATGGTTTGCTTTAAAGCCGCAACACTGTTTGAAAGATTAGCAATCAGATCTGGCTCGCCACTAACAAGTGATTCAATTTGTGGAATCAGTGTTTCGTAGCGTTCGCGTTTATCGGCTGCAGTGGATATGATAAGTTCTTCGGCCATATTTTAAAAGTGTAGAATTTATGAGTGAGAATATCTTCTCGATTACATACTACCTGGGATGATACGTTTTCAATGTATCGTTTACTATCAATTCCTGTGAAATTAAAGTTCCGTGAAGAACAGGTGCTTCAATACCCTTCTTAAAGGTTTTCTCCGAACTAAAAGTTCGTGCTTCATCCCACAAATTCAATTCAATAAAACGAGAAAGCATATGTGCTCCGCCCTCTATGATTATGGATTGAATTTTTTGTTTGTATAAATCGTGTACCAAAGCATTTAGAAAATCTTCTTCGTCTAAACGGATTAAACTCAGATTTGGATGCTCTTCATGTTTCAAAACATTATAGCAAATGGTTTTTTGTGATCTGTCGAAAAGATGAAGACGTTCACTCAGCTTTAGAAATCGATCAATTACAATACGAACCGGATTTCTTCCGGTCCAATCGCGCACATTTAATTGAGGATTATCGTGAGCGGCCGTTTTGCTACCTACTAAAACTGCATCTTCTTCAGCCCTCCATTTATGCACAAGCTGACGAGCATGTTCGTTGCTAATCCATTTCGAATCGAAATTTTCACGGGCAATAAAACCATCCGCTGTCTCAGCCCATTTCAATATGATGTAAGGACGCTGCTTTTCAATGTAGGTAAAGAAACGCTTATTGAACTCGCGACCTTGCTTTTCCAATATCCCTGTTACCACCTCTATACCAGCCGCCCGAAGTTTTTTTATTCCTTCCCCTGCCACAAGTGGATTCGAATCAAGATTCGAAACAACAACTTTTTTTACCTGATGACGAATCAACATGTCAGCACATGGAGGTGTTTTACCAACATGCGAGCACGGTTCGAGATTTACATAAACCGTACTCTCTTTTAGTACCTTCTTATCGGCTACTGATTCGATCGCATTCACCTCAGCATGAGGTCCGCCATATTGCTGATGGAATCCTTCACCAATTATATTACCATTATGTACAACAACACAGCCTACTAAAGGATTCGGGCTCACAGCACCACAACCAAGAGCAGCCAATTCCAGTGCCCTGTGCATAAAAAGTTCGTCTGTGGTGTGATCGTGCTTTGTCATTCTGATTATACTTGCAAAGATTGTAAACTATGAAGAATTCCAAAGCCTTGTTTCAGGATTTAGTTAAGCAAATAACGCTGAACGAAGATCAGGATGAAAAACACAGCATGGCATACGAGATATTGGAAAATGTTCTTGGGCTCAGCCGGACAGATATTCTCTCTGAAAAGCAGATTGAACCATCTAAAATAGAAGCGAAGTTATCGGATGTTATAAAGCGCGTTAATCAACACGAACCGATCCAATATATTTTTGGAGAGGCCTATTTCTTTGGTAGGAAGTTCAGCGTTAATCCATCAGTATTGATTCCCAGACCAGAAACAGAAGAATTGGTACGTTTGATCATTTCTGAAATGAAAAATCGATCGATTCATTCCATAGAAATCGACTCTAAAATTAAAATACTCGACATAGGTACTGGTAGTGGATGTATTCCAATTTCGCTAGCACTTGAAATCCCTGATTCAGAAGTTTTTGCTATCGACATCAGTGAAGATGCTTTGCGTATTGCCAAACAAAACACGACTCAGCTAGATGCTAACGTTCAGTATAGTCGATTGGATATTTTGAATGATGAGATTCCATTTCGGAATCTCGATGTAATGGTTAGCAACCCACCTTACATTGCCCAGAGTGAAAAGAAAGACATGAGCAATAATGTAGTTGATCATGAACCTCATATCGCATTATTCGTAGAAGATGAAGACGCGCTCATTTTTTATAACGCCATCGCATCAAAATCGAAAAAGGTTTTGAGGTCAGGAGGGTTACTCGCTGTTGAAATCAACGAGCGATTTGGAAAAGAAGTGGCCGATCTTTTCAAACACAATAATTTTCAGGAGATCGAAATCATAAAAGATCTTTCTGGCAAGGACAGGATTGTAAAAGGTATTCTATCTTTGGAAATATGAAACCAAGCACCGTTTCTTTTATTGGTTCTGGAAATCTAGCATGGCATCTAGCTCCGGCATTAGACAATACTGATTTTGCAGTTCGCGAAGTATATAGCAGAAACCCTGCACATGCAGCGGCTCTGGTCGAACGACTCTACCAAGCCAATGTAAAAGCTACGCTTGATTTTTCAACCAGTACATCTCACATCTTCATTATTGCAACAAGTGATGAGGCAATAGAAGAAATAGCACAGGAAATCATACTTCCAGAAAATGCAATTCTCGTTCATACCTCCGGAAGTCAACCCTTGAGTTTGTTGGGTTATGCAGCCACACCAAACATTGGCGTGTTCTACCCGCTTCAAACCTTTAGCAAATCGAAGAAGGTCGACTTCAAAGATATCCCTATTTTTCTCGAAAGTGAAAATGGCGAAACAGAAAAAGCGCTTCAGTCGATGGGGAAAGCAATCAGCAAAAAGATTTTCAAGATTACATCAGATGAACGAAAAGCATTGCATGTTTCAGCTGTGTTTGCAGCCAACTTCACCAACCACATGTTGTTGATTGCTCAAGAGTTGATGAAAGAAAACAACTTAAGTTTTGATTGGCTCAAACCGTTGATTGCCGAAATGATCAACAAAAGTTTAACGATTGGCCCGGAGAATGCACAGACCGGTCCGGCACGCAGAGGAGATTTTGAAATACTGGACAAACATCTTCAGTTTTTAGCAGGAGATGAACAAGTAGCTGAATTATATAAGTTGATTAGCCAGCATATTGTTGATCAATATCACGAAGGTGACGTGTAAAGAAATTGAGATACATCTTGTTTCCAATTGGAACGATTGCTCTCCCTAAAAACATCGTGACCTGCTAGGGGATATTTTTTAAGCGCTTTGTGCCCTTTTAAATTTTTGAATATCAAGTCGGTTTCTTCTTTACTCACACGATTATCTTGTTCTCCATAAAGTAATAACACTGGACATGTTACTGATTTAGCATATTCAGATGGATTGTGTGAAAAAGCCCAATAACCATTTTGTACTCCACCCCAAAAGCACAGCATACTTGCCATTGGGAAACTCGGAACATGCATAAGTTTAAATCGCGCTTTTGTGGTTTTGTATAATGAACCGAATGGACATTCTATAATTATGGATTGCACGCTTAATGTATAATCGTCCATCGCTTTCAGAATAGCGGCTGAGCCCATAGAGGTTCCAAAAAGAATAATGTTTTTCTCTCCCTCGTTCGATACATAATCGAAACAATCTTTTACTTGTTCAGCTTCTTTAAATCCGACAGACGTTCCATCGCCTTCTGATCCGCCTGATCCCATAAAGTCAACGAGAAAAATTTGATAGCCCAGTTTCAAAAATTCGTCTGCTCTTTCCAACAATGACGACTTCTCACCTGCGTAGCCATGAAACATGATTATTGTTCCTCTTGCGTTTGGTTTTTTAATCTGCCAACATTCCAATACCTCCGTACTCTCTATTTTGATTGTTTGATAATTCTGTGATGGAAGACTTTTGTTTTTAGGCTTGGGATTATCTATTCCGGTAAACAACAGTTTCACTTTTGAAAATGCATCAAGATCTTTCGGGTCTTTTGTTCTGGTGGAAACTTCATTTGTAAAATGTGTAAACTTATAAGCATGTTGATAGGCAACGACATTCATACAAACAAAAAGAACTAACAATGCCCAGAAAAATCTACGTCTATTCATTCTTTAACCAATTGTATTTCTTCAAAACATCTAATACATGTGACGTGGTTTTTCGCATTTCATATTCTTCGCGAGGTGCATTGCAGAGTATGACGAAGAAAATTCCTTTATCAGGAACCGTAACATAATTCGATAGAAAACCACCCTGACTTCCAGAGTGTCCAACGAGTGTAAGGCTATCTTGTTGCGTGATGAACCAGGACCAGCCCAGAAATGGTGGAGTAGTACCTCTCCAATTTGGAAAAATTTTGATCGTTCGGGAATTTTCAATTGTTTCTGCTTTTAAAAATTTCGAGGACTTCAATGCGCGTTCGTAGTTTGCGAGTTCTTCTACCGAACTCCATACACCTCCGTTGCCTGCAGCAGGAAAGGTAGGTTCTTCGCCATAATCATCTTCTGTCCATTGGCCATGATTTAATACATAAGCGTGTGCGACTCCTTTATCAGGATTAGGTCCATCGGTTATGGTACTGGTCATCATATTGGAAGACTTGAAAATATTTTCAGCAATGAACTGTTGCCACTTCATACCACTAACCTGTTCCACAATTAAAGCAAGACCATTGAATGCCGGATTTGAATATTCATAGTGCGAACCCGGTTCAAAAACCAATGTATCCGTTTGTGTTACAGGATACCAATTCTCAGCATCTTTTGCCGTGAGATAAAATACGGTGTCTCTGTTTACTTGCCTGTTATCAGGTAATCCCGAACTATGCGTAAGCAAATGTTTGATTTTGATCTTCTGAGCAATAGCCTTGTTCTTGAAGTTTGGAAAATATTTGAAGAGACTGTCTTCTACTGAAAGTTTACCTTGTTCCTGAAGAATCAAAATGGCGTTGGCAACGAATGTTTTTGAAATCGATCCAAGGTTAAAAAGTGTTTTGGGTGTAATTACCTCTTTTGACTGAATATCGGCTAAGCCATAGCCTTTGGAAAAAATTACACTATCATTCTTCATAATGAGAACTGCGCCACCCGGTTGATCGGACGGAAATTGACTATTAAAAAACACATCAAGCTCTTCCGAAATCGCTGGCTTCGATTCTTTGGTTGGGGAACAGGAAAGGAGGAATATTAAAATAAAAAGGAAGGGAAATACTCTCATCTGGATTATCAAATGCTTTAACTTTAACCCTTGTGAAGATCGCCTTTTTTTTGATGTATCGGAAGCACTAACTTTACCCATCAATCATAGAAATACATGTCATCTGATTTTAATATCAACCGCAGGCCGAGACGAAACCGAAAGAGTGAAAGCATTCGCGCATTAGTAGAAGAAACAAAGGTGACAACCGATGACCTTATCTTTCCTTTATTCCTGGTTGAAGGCAGCAATCAAAAAATAGAAATCGGCTCTATGCCCGGTATTTTCCGATTATCAACTGATTTGATGTTGAAAGAGGTTGAAGAATGTTTGTCCTTAGGCATTCGTGCTTTCGATATTTTTCCTGCTGTTGAAGATCATCATAAAGATAAAACTGCAACAAAAAGTTATGATCAGGATTTTTTCTATTTAAAGGCTCTTCGCGAGATCAAGAAAAAATTTCCACAAGCTTGTATAATGACAGATGTAGCCATGGACCCATACAGTTCTGACGGGCATGATGGCTTTGTAAAGGATGGAAAAATTTTAAATGATGAAACATTAGCCATCTTAGGTAAGATGGCATTGGCACAAGCCGAAACCGGAATTGATATTCTGGGCCCATCTGACATGATGGATGGACGCGTGGGTTATCTTCGAAAAGTATTGGATGAGAATGGTTTTACGGAGGTCTCAATCATGAGCTACACCGCTAAGTACGCCAGCGGATTTTATAATCCCTTTCGTGATGCGTTGGATTCTGCTCCAAAGTTTGGGGACAAGAAAACGTACCAGATGAATCCGGCCAATAGAAAAGAAGCACTCATCGAAGCGCAACTCGATACAGATGAAGGCGCTGATTTCTTAATGGTGAAACCTGCATTGGCATATCTGGATATCATTAGTTTGTTAAAAGAGAATTTTCAGTCACCTATTGCCGCCTATAATGTCAGTGGTGAATATGCCATGATAAAGGCGGCTGATCAAAAAGGCTGGCTTGATGGTGATCGTGTCATGAAAGAAACCTTGCTCAGCATAAAGCGGGCGGGTGCTGATATTATTTTAACGTACTTCGCGAAAGAATTTGCGCGCAGTATTAAAGCATAATACATGAAAATGAAATTTTTCACGTTAGGTATTTTTTTCTTTTTAAGCATTGCTGCATCTGCACAGCAGATTCACCTTATCGAAAAAGGACGTATTGAGGTAGAGGGTAGAATGCAGTACCTGATTGACAAAACCGGAAATCTTTCGCTTGAGCAAGTTATGGGATTGCCTATGAGAACGCTCGATTCAACTGCCTCCCCGAACTTTGGATTTAATCGTTTTGTGCATTGGTTTAAGCTCGACATAAAGAACAACTCACAAAATAAAGACTGGCTTTTAGAAATTCCTTTTGCTCCACTCGATCAGGTAGATTTTTACGTACAACCTGATTCAGGATCTGCCTGGATGCATAAGGTATCAGGTGATATTTTCCCAATGTCAGGAAAAGATGTGCATCACCGAAATCCCGTTTTTGCTTTTTCTATTTTCCCTGGCACACAAAAAACAATTTACCTCAGTGTTAAAACGGTTTCATCCGTTCAGGTGCCAATAACAATTTGGCAAAGCAATGGATTTTTTCAGGCGTCAAATCGCATTCAGATTATTAATGGAATGTTTTATGGCGCCATGCTGATCATGATTTTATACCAGATCTTTTTGGCCTTCTCCATTCAAGAGCGGACTACCGTCTATTATGTATTTACACTATTGGCCATGACCAATGTTGTAGCCTTCTTTCAAGGTTATAACTTTTTATACCTGCATCCCGAAGCGCCTGGAATCAATGACGCCTTTGCTATTTTTACTGGTCCCGCTTTTGTGTTGTTCTCCACATTATTAACCCGATCATTTTTAAATCTTCGTTCCTTCAGCAAGTGGTTAGATAATCTTTTACTCGTCAACATGGGTCTTGATATTGTCTTTGCCATGTTGATGTTGATATACCTCCGTAAGGTTTCATTTGAATATCATTACTATTTTGTGGTGATGCATTGCGTGTTGATCCTGATCAGCGCATCGTATTGCTTGAAGAAAAAGTTTAAGCCTGCATTATATTATTTACTCGCATGGATTGCACCGCTGCTAGCGACAACTGTTTTTTCGATGAGTAGCCTTGGACTTGTTCCCGGATACCTTAGTACAAACTATGTAGGGCTAATGCTCGGCTCTCTTCTACAAGTACTCTTTATTTCGTTCGCCCTTGGTGAGCGATGGACCAATTTCTTTAGCGAAAATCAATTAGAGCAAGAAAAAGAATTAAAGCGTAAGCAAGAAGAGAAAGAACATCTGGAACGTGAAGTGAGATTACGTACGGAAGAAATTCAATCCAAGAATGAACGATTGGAAGAAGTGAATAATATTAAAGACAAACTTTTCTCGATTGTCTCGCATGATATTAAAGGACCCCTAACTTCTCTTCAGCTTGCCCTTACGCTTGCCAAAACAGGAGATATAAGTCCAAATGAATTTAAAAAATTAGCCTACGAGTTAGAGCTTCGACTTATTTACACAAATGAGTTTATCAGTAACTTATTGCAATGGGCGAAGCTGCAATTGGGTGGTTCTCTTTATCAACCCTCCAATATTGATTTGTCTGCTGTGGCTGCCGAAACATTGGTACTATTCGAGCCGGAGATCAATCAGAAGAAAATAAGCGTAGAATATCAGCTACCTGCCCTTCATGCTTTTGCTGATTTGAATATGATTCGATCCATGATGCGCAACCTCATTACCAATGCGGTTAAGTTTACAGGTGTTGAAGGCTCCATTACCGTTAAAGGTTTTCGTGAAGAACATGAAATTATATTTTCTATTGCGGATACAGGTGTAGGAATTCCACCTGCACACAAAGAAAGAATGTTCACGTTAAGCAGTGTAACCACACAGGGGACTCATCAGGAAAAAGGTACTGGATTGGGATTATTGCTTTGTAAAGAGTTTGTTGAAAAAAATGGTGGACGCATTTGGTTTGAAAGTGCAGTTGGAAAAGGTACTACATTTTATTTCTCACTACCTCACGTTCAAAATGACGGGGAACCTGTTCGCAGTGGGATGATTATTGAAACTCGCGTTGATCAATAATGTAATTGAGTGTTTATTGAAAATTATGAAATGGATACTCATTGCATTCGTCATACTTGCATCCGGATGTTCGTCTGATGAAATTAAATATCCACCTATCAGCGAAGACTTCTGTTCCCAAATTCATCGTGAGGCTCCTCCTACACTTTCAAATCAATTAACACCGTTATCTGAATTGGTTAGTACCAAAACCGGAGTTCATTCACTGGAAGAAGGTGATGAATCTATGATCGCCAGAGCATGGTTGTGTGAATCTGCAGAAAAGACAATCGACATTCAATACTTTATTTTCTCTACTGATAATGTTGGACTGATTGCGTGTGATTATTTACTGCGTGCTGCCGACAGAGGTATTAAGATACGAGTAATCGTTGATGATGTAATGGTAGAGGCAGACGCTGATGATTTGTTAGCACTGGATGTTCATCCTAATATCTCTATCAAAATCTACAATCCAAATGCCAACATTGGTAAGAACCTTCCTGAAAAGCTCTTTACATTAACAACCGATTTCAGGGAATTCAATCAACGCATGCACAACAAAACATTTATTGTTGATGGACAAGTTGTGATTACCGGAGGAAGAAACATTGCCGATGAATATTTTGATTACGATCACGAGTATAATTTCAGAGATCGTGATGTTTTACTTGTTGGGAAAACTTCTCAGGATATTCAACATTCCTTCAATCAGTTTTGGGATAACCCATTGAGTGTTTCAGTTACGGGTATTGTTGACGAAAAAGATTATAACCTCAATACGGAAGTCAAATACAATTACCTGCATCAGTATTCTTGTAATCCCCAAAATTTTTGGCCACAGGTTCGGGAGAAAATAAAATCGATGCCCGCAACATTTGAAAAAATGCAAGCTTCCGGAAATCTGGTTTGGGTTGATAGTGTATCATTCGTTTCTGATATCCCTGGCAAAAACAACGGTAATGATGGGCTTAGCGGTGGTGGTGAATCTACGAATGCATTAATTGATTTGATTAAAGGCGCTAAAGAATCCATCAGCATTCAATCACCCTATTTAATTACAACAGAGTTAAGTCAACAACTTTTTCAAGATGCTATAAAAAGAGGTGTAACAGTTAAAATTTTGACAAACAGCCTATCCTCCACTGATAATCTTGAAGCCTTCAGTGGATATCAACGCGAACGCGAGACCTTATTAAATATTGGAATTAACATTTTTGAATTTAAACCCGATGCTGCTATCCGTTTTAAAATAATGACAGGAGCTCTTCAAAAGAAAATAAATTATAAACCCATTTTCGGCTTACATGCCAAATCCATTGTGATCGACAAAAAGATTGCAGTAATCGGGACGTTTAATTTAGATCCAAGAAGCGCAAACTTAAACACAGAATGCATTGCTGTTATTCATGATTTAAAAATTGCTAAGAATCTATTCAATGCCATGGAGGAAGACATGAAACCGGAAAATGCCTGGCGCACAACGATTACTTACAACCCCGACAGTGAAGCCGGATGGTCAAAAAGAACTAAGGTTTGGTTTAGAGGTGTTATACCCAAGTCGATCTTGTAATTTCTCAGCAAACAACAATTTTATTTCACACTCTTCTCCAACACCACAAATTCCAATTGTTGTTTGGGTTGACCGAAACGAGGTTCTGTGAAATGAAAGGGTTTGCGTTTCCCCGTATCAATGTATCCATGTCGCAAATACCAATCAATCAATTCCTGTCGAACAGAAATAACCTGCATGACAATCGTGTTATAATTTTGTTTCAAAGCTTCCTGCTCGGCAGCGCGGAGTAATTCTTTTCCAATACCTTTTCCTTGCAAAACAGGGCTAACGGTAAGCATACCAAGATAAAGTTTGCCCTCCTCGCGGATCAACTCAACACAGGCCAGAATTTTTTCATTCTCTACATATTTTAAAATGGTCGCTAACGGATCTTTTAAAATATCCACCATTCCATCTACATCGATTCGTGTACCCTCTATTAAATCAGCTTCTGTAGTCCAACCTTGTTTGCCCGATTCTCCGCGATAGGCAGAGTTCACCAATGCATTTAATGCAGCAGCATCTTCAAGAGTAGCAGGAATAATTTGTTTCATAGAGAGATGTGAAAAGAAATCGAGGAAGAATAATTTGTTTACCTGATTTAAAGATAATAGAAATTATTATGTCGTTGGATGCAGGGACTAATCCAACTACGTCTCAATATCTTCTAACAAAAAATCTTTTCCCTTACCATAGGTAAGTAGATCATTCAGATGATAGCGCTCTAAGGTGAGGAGATTTTTTACTTTGAAGTCGCCATTGACAAGAATATGTTCAATCTCAAATTCATGCTTCTCACCAAAATTAGTGAGGCGATACTTTTTTCCATTGCGCAAAACGTTGAACGATAAACCTGCCATATTTTTATATCAGGATAAATCTTCTTCACGTTCTAACATCAGAATAGAAGATTGCGGAACAATGAAATATTTTTCGTTTTCGTAAAGCACTTCAATTGCTCCTTTTTGTAAGAAGATTGCTAAGTCGCCTTCCTGGGCTTGCAAAGGAAGATACTTTACCTGATCCTCTTTGCCTTTCCACATATCTTCTTCATCAGCCGGCATCGGTAATGGATAACCAGGGCCCACTTTAATAATATACCCTTTCTGAATTTTTTCTTTTTCCTGAACACCAGGAGGTAAGTATAATCCAGAATCAGTTTTATCCGTTTGCTTGGTTGGTCTGATCAAAACACGATCACCTACAACAATGAGTTTCTTCAGCTTATTGTCTGCCGTAATTTTCATTCTAAAATTTTCTGAAAAAGATTATCCCAATGCCTCCACAGAAAGTACTTCTCCGGGCATCATGCGGGTAAAAAGATTTTCAATACCTGCCTTTAATGTTACCATAGAAGATGGGCATCCGCTGCAAGAGCCTTGTAGTTGTACTTTTACAATACCATCTTTAAAAGAGTGATAGGTAATAGCACCACCATCTTGCTCAACAGCAGGGCGAATGTATTCTTCTAAAATCGTTTTGATTTTTTTTACGGTTTCAGTCTCTTCTTCAGTCGAAACATTTTCAGGTTTGGGAATATCGATGATGAACTTGCCGGATTCTAAAAATTCCTTGATGTGATTCTTGATGGTATTTTGAACTTCCAGCCACTCCACATCTTCTTTCTTCGTTACCGTCACAAAATTGCTGGCGTAAAAAACGCGATCAACAAACGGGTATCCGAAAAGCTCTTTCGCTAAGGGAGAAGTCTCAGTACTTTCAACGGAAGGAAAATCAAAATTCATTCCTTCGGGCACCAATATTTCGTTTGCCACAAACTTCATGGAGTTTGGGTTTGGATTCGATTCAAGGTAGAGGTGTATATTTTTGGGTGCAGGCTTCAACATGATGGAATTATTTTATTGGGGAACAAATTTAAGAATTTAAAGTTCACCGGATGACGAATGGGCTTAATGGAGATACAAGAATCTTATAAATTTAGACGGAATCACTGTCCTCCAGGGAATTTTCCCACTTGCTGACCACGGCAGTAGCAACGCTATTTCCCACAACATTAGTTGCGCTTCTTCCCATATCCAACAATGGATCGATGCCCAGTAATAAGGCCAAGCCCGCTTCCGGAATGTTGAAAGTGGCCAGAGTCCCGGCAATAACAACCAATGATGCACGAGGTACACCAGCAATTCCTTTACTCGTCAGCATCAAAACCAACAGCATACTAATCTGTGTGGCGATAGGCAAATGGATTCCATACGATTGAGCAATAAAGAGTGACGCGAAGGTCATGTACATCATGCTACCATCGAGATTGAAAGAATATCCAAGTGGTAAAACAAAACTTACAATTTTATCCTTGCAGCCAAATTTTTCTAACTCTTCCATGGTCTTTGGAAAAGCTGCTTCACTGCTGCTGGTGCTAAATGCCAATAAAACGGGTTCCTTGATGCGCTTGAATAATGTAGTGATCCGTTTACCAATGACTACAAATCCTCCAAATGCTAATAGCACCCACAAAAGTAAAAGGCCAAGGTAAAATTCACTTATAAAAATGGAATAGGTTTTCAGAATACTCAATCCTTGTTTGGCTATGATGGCCGTCATGGCCCCAAACACCGCCACGGGTGCAACGTACATTACATACCCTGTTACTTTTAATATGACGTGAGCAACGGCATCCATCAATTTAATGACCACTTGGCCTTTCTCCCCAATGGCCGCGGTGGCTACACCGAAGAAAAGGGAGAAGACCACAATTTGTAAAATCTCATTCTTCGCCATGGATTCTATCACACTACTTGGAAAGATGTGATATAAAAATTCTTTAAGAGACAACCCCGAGTGCGCTATTCCGATATCTTCTCCAACATCAGGCAGTGGTAATTTCATGGCGATGCCGGGTTCGAAAATATTCACAAGTACCATACCTAATAATAAACTCATAAGCGAGGCACCAATAAACCACAACAGTGTTTTGCCCCCAATTCGTCCAACTGCTTTTATATCACCAAGTTTTGCAACGCCTACTACAAGCGTAGTGAACACAAGAGGCGCTACAATCATTTTGATTAAGCGAAGAAAAATATCAGCCAATAAAGAAAAGGGTTCTACTTTATTCTCGCGTGATTGAATTACTGCATTCCGTTCCTGATTCAGTGCTTTCTTTTCTAGTCGAAGTTGTGCTGTCTTATTGCTATCCAAAACTTGTGTGAGCTGTGTATGCACCTTCTCTATTTTCAGATCGATCGAAACCAGGGTTTGATTTTCTTCTTTGAGATAGCTTTTGTTCAGAATAAATCCCAACGCAATACCAATCACCAATGCAATGATAATGTAGAGTGTTAGCTTACTTTTCTTCTCAGGATTTTTCGATACTTCCATACACGCATGTTTAATAACTGAAATTCAGCCTTGCCATTACTGGCATCGCGCAATATAATTGAAAGTATCTAATGTAAGATCAATATGGTGTGAGCATTGATCCGGTAGGAGAATCGAAAAATGAATGGATGATTAGAAGGCTTATTTGAAAACAATACTGCCCATAGAAACATCTAGATCAAACGATAAGGCATTTTTTGCATCCTTGGTATAGGTTGCATTCGCAAATGTATTTTCGCCAATCTTCTTTAAACCTGCTGGCATGGTAACACTGCACAACCAGGAATCATGAATTTTTACCAGAACGGGAGTATCATTTGCCGGAAGGATGATCACTAAATTACCGGCACCTACACTTCCTTTTATTTTATTACTTACTAATGGCTTGTTACTGAAATCAAGCATCATGTTTCCAAAGCCCACATCGGCCATCACAACTCTTGTACGAGACAGGTTGATATTTCTAACATTTACGGAACCCAGATCCACCTTTACAAAAAAGGTATCCATATCAATTTGGTTTTCCATCGATGAGTTATAGCCCACGTTTACGTTGGCACTTCCCGTATTGATTTTTAGCTTTTTAATTGACAAACCGGAAAGATCCACATTCGCATTTCCAAGTCCGTATTGAAGTTCTAAAAGATAAGGCTTGTCATCCGTAAGGTACATCTTCCAGATTTTTTCTGACGTTTCCTTTTCAGCAGAGCCAAAGAAACTTGTAGAGATCGATTGGCTCAAGCCTTCTGACTGAACCTCTTCGAGATCAAGAATAACTTCGCAAGTTTTTCCCTTTACTTCTTTTCTGAAGGTATGAGAGAAGTCGGTTTCGGTTTGATTACTGAATACGTTGAGTATCTCAGTATTCTGGCTCGGCTTGATATAGCAATTACCGCTATTCGCCTTCAGGCATAACCTTATATCCTGACATAAAGGTGAGTCCTCTACTGTAAACTGCTTCTTAATTTGAGCTATTGACAACCCTGCCAGCGCCACCCCGCAACACGTTAACCAGATCTTTCTTTGCATGTTGAATAGTTACGAACCCCTGCTACTTAAGTTACAATGTGTAAGTTTTAAGGCAAAAAAGGCAAAAAAGCCAAAAAAATACCCGTGTAACTTGAGTTATACGGGCTTATGAGTAAATGGTTGTAAAAGAATATTAGCTAAAAACCTCCTTCATTCTTTCGAAGAATCCCTTTTCATTAGCGTCTGGACTCGGTTCGAAGTTTGGAGAGTTGCGAAGGCTTTCAAGCTTGGCCTTTTCCTCAGATGACAGCTTTTTAGGTGTCCATACATTGATATAGATCAGCTGATCGCCTGTTTCGTAGCCATTAACATCCTTTAGTCCCTTGCCTCTAAGGCGAAGAACCTTACCGCTTTGAGTGCCTGGATCAATCTTGATCTTTACTTTTCCGCCCACAGAAGGAACCTCCACCGTAGTTCCAATGGCAGCATCAATAAAGCTTACATATAGATCGAAGACGAGATTATTTCCGTCTCTCTTTAAGAATTTATCTTCATGTTCTTCAACTAATATCAGCAAATCACCTGCTACCCCGCCCGGTGCTTCATTGCCCTTATTGGCCATTGATAGTTGCATACCATCGGCTACACCGGCAGGAATTTTTACACTAATAATTTCTTCCTTTGAAATCAACCCAGAGCTATCCACTCCCGGTGGGCGCTTATCAATAACTTGTCCTGCACCATCACATGCCGAGCATGTACTGGCCGATACCATTTGACCCAACATAGTATTGACTACCTTCCTCACCTGACCTGCACCCTGGCAAGTCTGACAGGTTTTAAAGGTTACACCTTCTGCTTTAATCAGTCGGTTTACTTTTATTTTCTTCTCAACTCCATTGGCTACTTCCTCAAGCGTAAGCTTTAATTTGATACGCAAGTTGGAACCTTTACGCTGGCGCTTTCCTCCACTACTGCGTGTATTACCTCCACCACCAAAGAAACTATCAAACGGGCTACCACCACTACCGAAAATATCTCCAAACTGACTGAAGATATCATCCATATTCATGTTATGGCCACCACCAAAACCACCACCACCTGGACGTGAATGTCCGAAGCGATCGTATTGAGTTCGCTTGGTTGAATCGCTCAATACCTCGTACGCCTCTGCTGCTTCTTTGAATTTTTCTTCTGCTGCTTTATCGCCTTGATTTTTATCGGGGTGATATTGAATGGCAACTTTTCTGTATGCTTTTTTTATTTCTTCAGCAGAAGCCGATTTGGCTACGCCCAGAATTTCGTAATAATCTCTTTTTGTACTCATTCGTGATTGATGTTGGAGGTTGGATTACTCGTATCCTCTTTATTTTTTTATGTATGAATTAACTCCCTACTACTACTTTAGCAAAACGAATTACTTTATCGTTTAGTAAATACCCACTCTCTACTACATCCACCACTTTACCTTTCAGTTTTTCATCAGGTGCTGGTATTTGTGTGATGGCTTCATGGAGATCAGCATTGAAATCAGATCCCTGTTTCACATCCATTACCTTCACGCCATATTGTTCCAATGTTTTTTTGAATTTATTCTGAATCAGAAAAACACCTTCAAGGTCTTTGTCATTTTTTTCTTTCAGTGCTTTTTCGGCACGATCAAAATCATCGACTACAGGTAACAAGTTTTTAAGAAGTTGCTCATTGGCTGATTGCACCATCTCTAATTTCTCTTTGGCCGTTCTGCGTCTGAAATTTTCAAACTCTGAATAGAGTCTGATGAACTTATCTTTTTGTGCCGTCACTTCATTTTGAAGTATCAACAATGCATTTACCTGATTATTTTCTGGTGTGCCTGACTCTGTTTCTGCTGCTGACAGGTTTTCGGTCTCCTGAGCATTTTCTGAAATAATTTCTTCGTTTTCGTTCATTTCGTTTTCGTTGGTCATGTTATCCATGGACATAACGGCTTAAATTTTGAATAATGGGCAAAGGTCAACAATTTTGCCAAAGGTATTGCAATGCCAAACTGGCATTGTTATTCCATTGACATAATGCGGATTTGTTGGTATTTGACACAATAGCCCACGTCTTAAGTCGCGGGGTTATTGTATTAATGCAGGTTACTCCAAATAAGATCTTTCAACTCCGTGATACCTTGATTGGTAAGAGATGAAATAAAAACATGAGGTAATTCAGTAGGAACTTCACGGCTCATTTCAGCTTTCAATTCATCATCCAACATATCCGTTTTAGAAATCGCAAGGATGCGTTTCTTATCTAATAATTCAGGATTGAATTTGCGGAGTTCACTTAACAATATATCATACTCAGCCTGAATGCTTTTCGCATCAGCAGGAATTAAAAAGAGCAACAATGAATTTCGCTCGATGTGTCGTAAGAATCGAATACCTAAACCTTTGCCTTCGGATGCTCCTTCAATAATTCCGGGAATGTCGGCCATGACAAACGACTTATCATTGCGATAGGCTACCACGCCAAGATTTGGTGTGAGTGTTGTAAACGCATAGTCAGCAATCTTTGGCTTTGCTGCAGAAACTACGGATAGTAGTGTAGACTTGCCTGCATTGGGGAAACCAACCAAGCCAACATCAGCCAATAGTTTTAATTCAAGAATAATCCACTCTTCTATTCCTGTTTCGCCTGGCTGGGCGTATTGGGGTGCACGTTGTGTAGACGTAGCGAAATATAAATTACCGCGACCTCCACGACCTCCTTTTGTTAAAATATGTTCTTGTCCGTCTTCGGTAATTTCACATCGTATTTCTCCCGTTTCAGCATCTTTTGCTATTGTTCCAAGGGGAACATCAATGTATTCATCTTTACCATAGGCTCCAGTGCGATTTTGTTCTTCGCCAGCATTACCTGGTGTGGCAATAATGTGTTTCCTGTATTTTAAATGCAGCAGTGTCCAGAGTTGAGAATTACCTCTTAGAATGATATGTCCACCTCTTCCACCATCGCCTCCATCGGGTCCACCTTTCGAGGTGGTTTTATCTCGAATAAAGTGTAAATACCCCGCGCCTCCATGCCCGGAGCGCGAGCAAAATTTTACATAATCGATGAAGTTAATTGAGGACAAAGTCGTGTGTTTAGTTTATGAAACATCGTAGTCGATTTTTATAGTCGCCTACATGCTATTTATTTTTATTTCTTATCGAGCAGCGCGCAGATGCTTTTGAAAATATCATCCACGTTACCAATTCCGTTTACGGTTTCAAGCCTTCCTTGCTTTTCGTAGTATGGCAACACGTGAATGGTTTTGTTAAAAAACTCTTCAATACGTTTGTTTAATTTTTCCTCTTCGTCATCTACACGATTATCCATCGTTCTCCTTTTTGCAATGCGTTCGCGCACTTCTTTTTCAGTAACATTCAACGCAATGACATGATGTATTTCAGTGCCTATTGATTTCGCAAAAGCATCTAACACTTCGGCTTGCCTCACTGTGCGGGGGAAACCATCGAACAGAAACCCTTTAGCTCCCGGATTTTTGCCAATCTCTCCGTTTAACATTTCAATCGTAATCTCATCCGGAACCAGCATGCCGCTGTTCATGATTTCTTTTACACGCTTACCCAAATCCGTATCATTCTTGGTGTGCCAGCGAAACAAATCGCCTGTTGAAATATGCACAAAGCCATATTGTTTAATAAGCTTTTCGCTTTGTGTTCCTTTGCCTGCGCCAGGAGGGCCGAAGAGTACCAGATTAATCATGAATGCTTTTAGTTTACGTTACAAAATGGGCTTTACAATTTTATTTAAGCTGACGAATATAGGGAATGAAAATTCGAATTGCGAATGCGACCAGCTTGATTTAGTTACGTGACTTATAAATATCTTTTAGGTTCCGGCCAAGTCCATCATAGTCCAGGCCATAACCTACTACAAATTCTTCCTCGATTTCAAAGCCTACATATTTCGCTTCCATGTTTTTTTCGCGTGCTGGTTTCTTTCTCAATAGCGAAACCACTTCTACGGATTTTGTTCCGAGGCTTCTTAATTCTTCTACTATTTTTTGGAGGGTGAGTCCGGTGTCGACAATGTCTTCAATGATAATCAGATCCTGATTGAAAGAACTTTCTTCCAGTCCGATTAATGATTTTAACTGACCGGTTGTTTGGGTTCCCTGATAAGAAGAGACCTTTACAAACGATACGCGGCACGGTATGTCAACCTCTTTCACTAAATCGGATGCAAACATAAATGACCCATTCAGTATCGGAAGAAAAACGGGTGTTTTGTCTTTATAATCTGCGTTGATTTGCTTCGCAAGGGCTTTTACCTTCTTTTGCACATCTGCTTCAGAAATGAATTTTTCGAACTCTAACTCTTTAATCTTCATCCGTAACCAACTTTGGGAGCGCAAAGATAGAAGAATTTAAAAAATGCTAAGAAATGAATACGGATTTGATCTAAATGACTAAGGTTCGTTTGGCTTATTATTCAACAATTATCTCTGGCCTTTTTGATGATGTCTTCTTGAAAAACCCGTCAGCAACAACGTTATATCCGAATCCACAACCAAAAATATCCGCATCACTATCTTCCTTCACCATTATACCTTTAGCAGTAAAGTCAAATGTTATAACACAACTTGAGTCAGTACCGGGATCAGTAAACAATGCTCTGTTATTTTGATAAAACAAAGTATCCAGAAAAGATCCTGAATTGTAGCTCGGTGCTCCTTTACAAATGGAGAAGTTCATTACAATTTTATCTTCATTCAATTTCACAACTTGTATCTCACCAAAATATCCGTAAACCTCTTCTCCAACTTTTTTAGTTTTTTGATCAAGAATATACGTTCCCATTGGATTAATATATTCGTCCCTCATAGTAAAGCTTGTGGAAATAATCCAGACAGCAATTGGGAAAGCTAAGCCGCTAATGATTTTTAGTCTATTCATGCATATCGTTAATATGAATCATCCAAAGCAAAGGTATTTTTCCGATACATCCATTGTCCTTGCGTGAAGTCAGGGAAATCAACGGTTTCACCACCCAAACGAATGGACGTTTCGGAAAGCGGTGTGATGGCGCTCCATGTCACTGCATCATAAACATCCTGGGGTGTATTTGTTTTTCTTTTGATGGCTTCAACAAAAGCATGCAATACAAACCAATCCATGCCGCCATGACCAGCACCTGCTGCATCGTTTCCATATTTCTTCCAAAGTGGATGATCGTATTTATCAAGCCATGCCTGAGCATCATCCCAATGATGAGGTTGTTTGCTTTGTCCTTCGATGTACATTGAATTGTTTACATCCATCCAAATACCTTTTGTTCCCTGCACGCGGAAGCCTAATGAATACGGACGTGGAAGATTGGTATCGTGCTGAAGTAAAATTGTTTCTTCATTGGCGCAATTAATCATCGTGGTGACAACATCGCCTAACTTAAATCCAATCTTTGCATTCGGGTGATTCTCGCCTCCTGTTTTCACAACGTAGTCGTGAAGCCCTCTTGCCTTGGATGAATAGGAAACTAATTCTGTGAAGCGATTGCCTCGATTAATGTTGGCCATCATTGCTACGGGGCCAATGCCGTGGGTAGGATAAAGATCACCATCGCGATAAACAGAATGTTGTGTGCGCCATTGCGCTTCAGAAAATCCTTTCTCGCCAAATTCTGCGCCAGCACCTGGATCTTTTTTTCCATCATTGAATTTCACTTCGCGCAAATCGTGCTGATAGCCACCTTGTAAGTGAACGAGTTCGCCAAATATATTTTGTCGCACCATATTCAACACGGCCATCACATCACGCCTGTAGCACACATTTTCCAACATCATCAACGGCATACCGGTGCGTTCAGAAGTATGAACAAGCTCCCAGCATTCTTCTACGGTCATTCCGGTGATCACTTCACAGCCTACATATTTTTTCGCATTCATTGCATCAAGACACATTACGGTGTGCCATTCCCATGGCGTTGCAATGATGACCCCATCAATATCTTTATTCTCTAATAGTTTTTTATACCCTTGAGGTCCATCCAATATTATTTGTGGCATGGGCTTACCAGATTTTTTTATAATCTCTTTGCTCATGTCAATCATCGGTTGCTGCACATCGCAAATGGCAACGACTTCAACATCATTGCGCATTAATGCAAGCTCAAGATGTCCTTGTCCACGAAAGCCAACACCAATAAAACCGAGACGCACTTTCGTTTCTTTATCTTTCGCAAATAACATGTTCGAATTCAACATGGATAAACCAACGCCAGCAAGGGTTGTTGTTTTGATAAAATCTCTTCGGCTTGTAGACAGTTTCATATGGTAATGAGTTTGATTGCGCAATTAATTTGCTGAAACTAATCAGCGAATGCTAAAGGAATGATTTGTAAATTCAATTCTCTACAAAACTAGTGAAGCAACGTTCGCATTTAGTGTGTAAGCGGAAGAAAGTTATCCACAGCAAACGTTCTCACAGCATAATTTCATTTCATCGATTAAAGATCCTTCATCAACCAACCGTACAATTCAATCATTGTATCGATATCGTGCTTGTGTACTTTTTCGTCAGGTGTATGTGGATAGTGTTCGGGTGCACCAACGAAACACCAATCAATCGGATAAGGTGATGTTTGTAGTTCACAACCATCGCTTGATCCCATTCCTTCAACTTCCAATTGAAAATCTATTTTTCTTTTTTTTGCAATCGCAATAATGCGATCTACATAACTTCTTCGTGGTAAATTTTTATCGCGCATCGAAATCGCAACTCCCTTACCCGGTTCAACACCATCTGATACCCAGGTGATATCAGACACCAGTGCTTGCTTTACATTCCACTTTTCAGAAATGAATTTAATAAGGTATGGTACCGATCCTCCTCCATGTTCTTCCCAGCAACTGAATGCAATAACTCCATCCTTTAAATTCTCTGCAACTTTCAGTGCAGTGTAAACTCCAAGTCTATTATCGAGGTAAGCAGATTGAATGTACGATTTAGTATCGCGAAAATTAATCTTGTACGTTAAGGATGTTCCGCGGTCAATTACTCTTCCGAATTTATAAAAGGCATGATTATCCTTATCATATTCCAACTCACATTCAATGTCACCTAAACTATCTTCACCCACCAGCTTTGTTCCCATTTCTGCATCCGGACTGCCTATTGGCAACAATTGATTGAAATAACGCACGGTAAATCCGATGCTATCCATGTGCGCAAAAATTGCTGTGCGGGGTTTGCCGAATTTTAAAATAATACAATCCTGAAATGCGTCTCCATGAAAAACTTCCGGCTTTACTTTCCATTTCTTCATTTCTTTTTTGATGTAGGAGAGCAAAAACTCTTTCATACGGATTTCGTTTCCGGAAGGAGCCTGGATTTTGCAAAGCTGTTGAAGAAGTTTCATAGACAAGTTGAATTATAAAGGTGTATTATTGAATGTAAGTATACAACACTCGTTCGGTGTACAACTTTATTCTAAATTTCGGTGAGAAAAAAATAACGGTAATGGTTTCGAATATATGTGGGAAGAAGTTTTAAAAGTTGTTCCGGTATTTTTAGTGAGCATGGCCAAGTTTTTCTTTGGACCCTTAGCTGGATATGCAGCGGGCCTACCCATTGTGGTTACGATGATTGCTACCGTAGCGGGCATGATGGCGACTATATTAGTCTTTGCATTTCTGGGAGACTGGCTTCATAAAAAATTTCCTCATTGGTTTAAAAAGAAGGAACAAAAATTGGAAGCACCTGAGTCCCGAATGACACGCATCTGGAAAAAATATGGCTTGGCCGGAATCGCCTTCTTAACACCTGTGCTATTATCGCCAATTGGTGGAGCTATCTTCGCAGTGGCGTCTGGAAGTCCGAAAGGAAAAATTATTCTTTACATGTTTATCAGCGCTTTGTTTTGGGTTGGCATTCAGACCAGCTTAGTGTATTATGGTTTTGATGCACTGAAGCAAATGGATATTCCGTTCTTTAAATAATCCATCTTCAAAAAAAATCTTATTTCACACCTTCATCTGGTAACATTTCGATATCACGGATGAGCACACGCTTGGCAATAGCTTGTCCTGTTTTTGTAGCGGCCAATCCTCCTAGTGCAGTCTCTTTGTAGCGCGTTTCCATACTCGCGCCAATTTCTCCCATCGCTTCAATTACTTCATCAACCGGAATCACGCTGCTTACATTGGCCAATGCGATTTGTGCTGAACTATTTGCAATGGCGGCCGCACTGGCATTGCGTACCACGCAAGGTATTTCAACTAATCCGGCAACGGGATCACACACCAATCCCAACATACATTGAACCGTTATCGCAACCGCATTAAAAATTTGATCGATATCTCCATCCAAACAATACACAATCGCGCCCGCTCCCATGGCTGCTGCTGTTCCTGTTTCTGCCTGGCAACCACCCACTGCTCCTGATATAGAAGCTTTCTGTTCCATAATCAACGCAATGCCTGCTGAAATCAACATGGCTTCTAAAATTTTCTTATCCTCTATGTTGTGAATCTCCTGAAGCGTAAACAATACACCTGGCATAATACCACTGGCTCCTGCTGTGGGTGCCGCTACTACCCGGCCCATACATGAGTTCACTTCTTTCGCTGCAAGTGCACGCGCTATTAAGTTTTGAAATTCTTTTGAGAGAACAGCCTTTGGATAACGATATACTTTCTTCGCTCCATTGTTAATCATACCCGACCGCGAAGTCATGTCTTCTTCAAGCCCGGTGCGCACTGCATCTTTCATTACTGCTAAAGCATTGGCAAGACCATCCATCGTTTCTTGTCTGCTGCGGTTCTTTTGTTCTTGTTCATATTCCAGCACAATATCACTCAGCGACATGCTCTTCTGGTTGGCATATTTTTTCCAATCTTCAAATGATTCAAATAGAAAAGCCATGGCTGAAGTTCGAAGTTAAAGGTTAAAGGTTCAAAGTTGAATGCAAAATTCCTCTATTGAAACTGTATTTCAAACGATTGTGTAAAGTATTTGGTTCAGTGTTGATCTTCTGGCTATACTTGGAGCCTAATGTCGCGATATTTCGTCTTTCTTATTTTTACTTTCTCTTCCGGTTTAGCACAGGAGAAAAACCTATGGAATGTATTGGCCGATGTTTCCTTCCAACAGAAAAAAGATAAAGCTGGCTATTCAGTTGAGACGCCTGTTTTTGGAATGCATCTCAAAAAACTTCAAGGTCAAAAAATAATGTTGAAAGGGTACATTATTCCATTGCAAGAGTTAGCGGGCCAAAGTAAGTTTATGCTTTCATCTTTACCTTTCAACCTTTGTTATTTCTGTGGTGCGGCCGGCCCAGAAACAGTGGTTGAAGTAGAATCGAAATCAGAAATAAAATTTGTAACGAAGCAAGTTCAGATGGAAGGTATTCTGATCCTAAACGATAAAGATCCTGATCATCACATTTATATTTTGAAATCTGCGAGTCTAATTCAATAACGTATGAAAAAAATACTTTTAACAATTCCATTTTTCCTTTTTCTGATGGTTGCCGTTGCTCAAACACAAGATGAATCAACCATCAAACAACTTTTTGATAAAGCATTAACGGAAGGTAAATCCTATCAATGGCTTGAATATTTATCTACGAAAGTGGGCTCACGCTTAAGTGGATCGCCAGGGGCAGCTGCAGGTGTAGAATGGAGTCGTCATGAAATGGAAAATTTTGCTGATAGCGTTTGGCTCCAACCTGTAATGGTGCCGCATTGGGTTCGCGGACAAAAAGAGATTGGTCGCATAGTGAATTCGAAAAAAATGGGCACAGTCGAAATGAATGTTTGTGCCCTTGGTGGATCAGTAGGAACTGGCCCGTCTGGTGTTTCTGCAAATATTGTTGAAGTAAAAAACTTCGATGAGCTGAAACAACTCGGAGAGAAAAACATAAAAGGTAAAATCGTTTTCTTCAATCGCCCGATGGACCCCACAAAGATCAGCACATTTTCGGCTTATGGTGGTGCCGTTGATCAACGTGGATCAGGTGCTAGTGAAGCCGCGAAGTATGGTGCTATTGGCGTTGTCGTTCGTTCGATGGGTTCGAACCTGGAAGATTATCCGCACACCGGTGGTTTGCGCTATGCACCAAACGTTCCCCAAATTCCTGCTGTTGCTATTGCAACGCGTCATGCGGAAACTTTGAGCAAAATGTTAAAGGCTGATGCCGCATTGCAATTCTATTTCGAAACACATTGCGTTACCTTAGCTGACGCTCCATCCTTCAATGTAATTGGCGAAATAAAAGGATCAGAATATTCAGACGAAATTATTGTAGTGAGCGGACATTTAGATTCCTGGGATCTTGCACAAGGCGCGCACGATGATGGTGCTGGTTGTGTGCAAGCCATGGATGTATTGTATCTCTATAAAATTCTTGGCATAAAACCGAAACGAACCATTCGTGCCGTAATGTATATGAATGAAGAAAATGGTTTGCGTGGCGGCATTGAATACGCCAAACAAGCAGAGTTAAAAAAAGAAAAGCACATTGCTGCCATTGAATCTGATCGAGGTGGATTTACACCGCGTGGTTTTACCATGAGCGCGAATGATGTTGCCAAGAATAAAATCAAAAGCTGGAAACCATTACTCGAAGTATACGGATTAACTGATTTTAATCAGGAAGGTGGTGGAGCCGATATCGGTCCGCTTGCACCACAAGGTGTACCTCTCATCGGATACCTTCCCGATTCACAACGCTATTTCGATTATCATCACACACCACAAGATACATTTGACAAAGTAAGCAAGCGTGAATTGGAACTTGGTTCTGCCTCGATGGCTGCGTTGGTGTATTTGATTGATACCTACGGATTAAAATAGAATGGCTCGATTAAACATTGACCTTCCCGAAGATTTTATTTTCACAACAGAGATTATTGTTCGTGCATCTGACTTAAACTATGGCGGACATGTGGGTAACGATAGCGTGCTCACCCTTTTTCAGGAAGCCCGCATTTTGTTTTATAGAAACATGGGTTTTAAAAGTGAACTTAACCTTGATGGATCTGTTGGTCAATTAATGTCGGATGCAGCTGTGGTCTACAAATCAGAATCGTTTTTAGGAGATGAACTTATTATTCAAATCGCAGTAGCTGATTTCAATAAATACGGTTTCGATCTGATTTATAAAATGAGTAACAAGCAAACAGGCAAAGAAGTAGCACGTGGAAAGACAGGTATTGTTTGTTATGATTATGAAAAACGAAAAGTGGCTTCTGTTCCCGATGTGTTGAAATCTAAATTGATACAACCAATCTAAAATACATTCACGCAAAGTCGCAAAGATATGCCGCAAAGGACGCGAAGAAATCCCCATAATCTCTTCAGCATTTCATGTTCGTCTCTTTGCGAACTTTAAATTTCAAACTTTGCGCCTTAGCGTGAAATGTATTTAAAAATTATACTTTCGCCTTCCGCGTTCCTTTAAATGGAAAGCCATACCCTCCGGCAGAAATTGTTCCAGTCAATGCTTCTCCAGCGAGTGTTGCATTAAAGGCTAAGTCTGTTCCCTGATAACTGAAGTTTCCCGTAACGATGTTAGTAGCTTTATCGAAATTCATGTTGGTAAAGGCCAGCTCACCCTCACTTGTCTTCATAACAGCCGCGAACACATTTTCTTTTTCTGAAATGGTCATCACACCGGCATAGTCACCATTGGGAGTTCCCGTTATTGTGTAATCCCAATCACCTACAGGCGTAATAACAACTTTCTTAGTTTTAACGGTGGCACAGGATGCCAGAACAAGTACGAGAAATAGATAAATAAATTTTTGCATAGGTATGTAGTTTTAGAATGGTCAATAAATATAAAAGTTAAAAATTATTCTTCAGCTCTGTCAAGCAATTGCTGACTCAATTGCTTTGTGGTCTTTGCTCCAAGTTCTTTGAGCCGCTCGGTCTTTCGCACTAAGTTGTCTTTTCCTTCTACTAATTTATTCATCGCGTCCTGATAACTGTTTTGAGTACTCTTAATATTATTTCCAACTTTCGTTAAGTCTTCAATTAAGGTATGGAATTTATCATAGAGTGATCCTGCTTGTCTCGCAATTTCCAATGCGTTCTTATTTTGAAGATCTTGCTTCCAGATGTAACTGATGGTTCGCAAAGTCGCCAACAATGTTGCCGTAGAAACCAACGCAACATTTTTATCTAATGCCTTTTCGTATAACGAAATATCTTCCTTCAAAGCAATCGTCAAGGCTGGTTCGTTGGCCACAAACATCATTACATAGTCGGGTTGATTGATCTCATACAAATTCTGATAATTCTTTTCACCCAATATTTTTATATGAGAATAAACGCTGTCAAGATGGCTCTTTAAATGTCTGGCCTGCTCTGCTTCATCTGTCGCATTGAAATAATTGCTGTAGGCCGTTAACGAAACTTTAGAATCAAGTACTAAATATTTATCGTCTGGCAATTTAATAATGTAATCGAGCCGTTGATTCAGACCTTCTTCATTTTTGTAATTCTTTTCTTTAAAGTAGTGAATGTCTTTTTGCAATCCTGCACGTTCCAGAATGGCTTCCAATTGAATTTCACCCCAGGTACCTTGAGTTTTTGATTCGCCTCGCAATGCCTTTGAAAGATTGCTTGCTTCTTTTGTGATTTGCTGATTGAGCTCTTTCAGATTTACCAACTGCTCGCGCATAGCAGAATTGCGATCAATGCTTTCTTTATTGGTTTGTTCTACCTTCTTTTCAAACTCGGTGATTTTCTCTTTTAGTGGATTGAGAATTTCACTGAGGTTGGTTTTATTCTGCTCCGTAAATTTTTTACTCTTCTCTTCTAAAATTTCGTTGGCCAGATTTTTAAACTCTTTTGAAAATTTCTCATTCAAATTTTCCAATTCCTTTTTCTGATCGTTCAACTTTTCCTGCAGGTTGCGATAATCTGCTGTTGTGCTTGAAAGCTTATTATTTAATTCCAATACAGTTTTGCGTTGCACTTCAACATCATTTTTTAATTCAGCAGCCTGAAGCAAAGCCACTTTTGTTCTTTCTTGTTCTGCTCTCGTTTTTTCCTGCTCTAATAATAGAGCACCAGAGCCCGACTGATTGTCCGCAGTAAATTTATAACGCGCAATAAACCATGCAGCAGCAAAGCCAACGAACAATCCTAAGGTTAACAAAATAATTTCCATGGCCTAAAGTTATTGCATTTCCGTTGCTACGCAATCGCGAAACTTAACACTTCACCCTGCTAAATCAGAAAAACCTGATTAGATTTGCACTCGATTGAATGCGAGCGAAAACATGAATTTTATGGTGGAAACAATCACAACAAGCCGGGAAGCTATTTTATTAGAGGATAAATATGGTGCACACAATTATCATCCGCTTCCGGTTGTATTAAGCAAGGGCGAAGGTGTTTTTTTGTGGGATGTTGAGGGGAAGCGTTATTACGATTTTCTATCGGCTTATAGCGCGGTAAATCAAGGGCACTGTCATCCGCGCATCATCAATGCATTAATCGAACAAGCCAAAGAACTTACGCTTACCTCTCGCGCATTCTATAATGATAAGCTTGGGCTTGCTGAAAAATTTGTATGCGAAGTATTCGGATACGAAAAAGCATTGTTTATGAACAGTGGTGCGGAGGCCAATGAAACCGCCATTAAACTTGCACGCAAGTGGGGTTATACTAAAAAAGGTATTGCCGATAACGAAGCTGTTATTGTGGGTGTGAAAAAGAATTTTCACGGACGTACTACCACAATTATATCGGCATCAACTGATCCTTCAGCTCGCAAAGGTTTCGGACCGTTTATGCCGGGCTTTGAAGTTGTGGATTATGATAATGTTGCAGCATTAGAGAAAGCATTAGCCAATCCAAATGTATGTGCATTGTGGATCGAGCCGATTCAAGGCGAAGCGGGGGTATACATGCCGATGGACGGATATTTAAAAGCAGCAGAAGAGTTATGCCACAAGCATAATGTATTGCTGATGATGGACGAAATTCAGACCGGCATTGCACGTACAGGTAAGATGCTCGCGTCTGATCACGAAAATGTACGACCTGATGTTTTAATTTTAGGAAAAGCATTATCAGGTGGTGTGTTACCAATCTCATTGGTATTAGCGGACGATGATATTATGCTGGTGATTAAACCAGGTGAACATGGTTCTACCTTTGGTGGTAATCCATTGGCAGCGGTTGTGTGCATGGAAGCCTTGCAAGTTGTGAAGGACGAAAAGCTGGCGGACAATGCGCAACGTTTGGGAATTATTTTCCGCGAGCGCATGCAAGCCATGATGAAGAAGACAGACCTGATTACATTAGTTCGTGGCAAAGGTTTATTAAATGCTATCGTAATAAATGATTCACCTGAAAGCGAAACGGCCTGGAACATTTGCGTTGAATTTGCAAAGAATGGTTTGTTAGCAAAACCGACTCATGGAAATATTATTCGTCTTGCGCCTCCATTGGTTATTAATGAAGAGCAGATTCATGAGTGTTGTGATATTATAGAGAAGGTTGTTTTGGCATTTGGGAAGTAGGTGTTATTCTATCAGGAAGATATATTGTTAAAAAAATGCATTCCAATATGGGATGCATTTTTTGTTCAGAATAGAGTTAGCCTTTCTTTTTAAGTAACCAGATGCGTTCGCTGGTTATTTTAGCAGGTTTACTTGTTTAGGATAGAGCATAAATAATGAAAATAGTTACACCGATAATATGAAAGACTTTAAAATAAATCCCTGGATTATAACGGCAATAATATTTATATGCGGTGGAGTTTTTCTGTATTTCAAAATAGCAGATTACGGATTTTCATTTTTTGTCATTTTTCCAATTGCCGCTGGCTTTTCACTTGGAAATTTAACATACAATCAACAAAAGAAAGCCCAATTGATTTCCGTAGGAATCGGGCTAATTATATCTCTTGTATTCTTAGCGATTGTAGGAATTGAGGGACTGGTGTGCGTTGCAATGGCTCTCCCTCTAATCGCAATATTAATGGTGATTGGATTCTGGATTTCTAGTCAATACAGAAAGTACATAAATAAAAATTACAACAATAATAATAAGGGGCCAGGGCAACTAAATACTGTATTCATTCCACTTATTATTCTTGTCATATCAAATTGGATGGAAAACGTTTTCATTCCTGACAACAAATTGATTCTAGTTTCCAATTCCATTGTACTTCCATATTCTTGTGATGAAGTTTTTGACGGAGTAAAGGCAATGGACAAATTGGATGGAGAAAAACCATGGTTACTTCAATTGGGACTTCCGACACCTTACAAATGTGAATTGGAGGATAATCGTGTTGGAGCAAAAAGAATTTGTCTTTTTGAAAATGGTCGCATTGTTGCAGAAGTTACCGAATTCAAAAGAGGTGAAATTTTACGAATGAAAGTTAATGAGTATAATCTTACAGGAAATCAATGGTTCAAATTCAAGGACGCTGAGTATACATTCAAGGGCAATGGGAAGGAAACAATTTTAACAAGGACGACTTCTTATGAATCAACACTAAGACCACGGTTTTATTGGAAAGCTTTAGAAATTTATGGGATAGAACAGGAGCATAAATTTGTCTTACAAAGCTTAAAGAAAAACTTGGATGAGAAATATGAAAGTAGTCATCGCAAATAAGGCAACTAGTGGTCACTTGACTTCTCAAAAAGAAACACAAGCCCCTTCATAACTACTGCATCACAGAATCCATGTATTCAAAATTTCTAAACTCGTTGACACAAGAAATTAAAATGGCCGATGTTAGATGGTCCATTAGCCGCTTGAGTAATTCATTCCTGGATTTTATCCTTTTAGTCCTGATGTGTATCTTCACATACCATACCCCTCAACCATACTACTTATGGATAATACTCTCTGGACGAAAATAGCGGCCTTCGATTTTGACAATCCCATGAGTGAATACGGATTCTCCACGCGACTTGCTACTGAAAACTTCTGGACAATCGACTTCACTCAAAAAGCTATAGCCGAATACAAAAAATTCATGTACCTGGCAGGCACATCCGATCTTATGGTTTCGCCTTCCGAAATTATTGACATCGTTTGGCATCAACATTTAATCTTCACTCAATCCTATTCGGACTTCTGCAATATCATTGGAAAGAACATTCAGCATATTCCTTCTACCCACAACAAGCAAGATTTCGAAAAATTTAAACAAGCCAAACAACGAACGAAAAAACTTTACATCGATACATTCGGAGAGCAACCTCAGGAAATTTGGGAATTCTCCGATATGTATGAAGCCTTGCATCTTCCAAAATCACAATTCAAAATCAGAACGTTTATCATTTTTGGCATTCTTTCATTCATTACCTTATTGGCTCCTCTTTACTTTTTACTCAAACCCATTTACGCCCGCATTGATAATCCTTATTTTATACAAGGCTACATAGCGTTGATCTTTTTGAGCTTTATCGGACTGAACCTTTACAACAAGTCATACCTTATTATGATCGTTAAGGGATTTAAACCCTACACCTTCATTCATCAGTTGCGTCCCTTTGAGCTGGTTTATTTAAAGACACAACAGTTACAGAACGTGGTTCATGGAAATGTAAATACACTGGTAAAAGAAGGAGTAATTGCCGTGAAGAGCGATAAACTCAAACTGCACAAGGAAGCCCCCGCAAACAACATTGAAGAGTTTACCATTATTGAAACATTGAAACATCTGGGTAAGGTTTCGTATCCACCACTCCTGAAACAGCTACTTCAAAAACCAATTTTCATGATGGTGGCCAATTCAATGGATGCTTTCAAAAAGTATTTTATTAAATCGAAATCCTTTGGAAAATTATTCTATTTGAATTTTGTAATCCTTTCCACCGTATTGATGCTTGGTCTTATCCGCCTCTCTACGGGAATTTTAAGAGATAAACCCGTTGATCTAATCGCTTTGATTCTTATTGTCCAGACCATCGTTGTAATTACTTTCTTATGGAGGCTTTCAACACTTGTCTGCATCGATACCGTTCCTCGATTTTATAAAGAAGAAATATTACCGGCAAGAGAAGATCAAAAAAGCTGGGACTGGCAATATTTTTTATTGGGAGCCGCCATCTTATCGCCCGCCTTTATACCAATGGCAAATCTTAGAGACACAAGTGGTTCCTCATCCGATAGCGGAAGTTCATGTAGTTCGGGTTGCGGAAGTTCGTGTAGTAGTTGTGGCGGATGTGGCGGAGATTGAAAAAACTTCGAACAACAGTCATATTCACATTATGATTAACAATTCTATAGTAAAATGAAGCTAGAATATATAACAGAAAAAACTTTCGACAAAACCGACTTCACTCACGATCCACCAGCAAAAGGTGAATACGAACATTGCATTTTTACAAACTGCGATCTTTCGAATTCAAACCTGGCCGACATCAAATTTATTGATTGCACATTTGATAGTTGTAATCTCAGTATGACGGTATTAAACACGACCGCATTACAAAATGTGATTTTCAAAAACTGCAAAATGCTAGGATTGCATTTTGATAACTGCAGTGAGTTCGGTCTGTCCGTTCATTTTGACAATTGCAACCTCAGTCATTCTTCATTTTATAGAACAAAACTAAAGAAGACCATTTTTAAAAACTCCAAACTTCAGGAAGTCGATTTTACAGAATGTGATTTAAGCAGTTCAGTTCTTGACAACTGTGATTTGATGAATGCATCCTTTGAAAATACCATTCTCGAAAAAGTAGATCTTCGTACTTCCTTCAACTATTCTATAAATCCTGAAACGAATCGAATTAAAAAAGCCAAATTCTCATTGAGCGGACTTGCTGGTCTTTTGGATAAATATGATATCGAAATAAGCTAGGCTTCAATTAAGAATTCACTTACACCGAATTATAGTCAGCTAATATTCTAAAGCAATGCCGGTCATCATGATGACCGGCATTTTTTTTAGGCTTTTGGAAAAAATTCCGAAATGATATTTGTATATATCATATATCTATGTATCTTCGATCTATGTATTCAAAAGAGCTGTTAAAAGGCACTCTTTCGGCCATTATTCTAAAACTGCTGTCAGAACAGGAGAGAATGTACGGCTATGAGATGTCGCAAAAAGTAAAGGAATTGTCAGAAGGAAAAATTCTGCTGAAGGATGGATCGTTATACCCGGCATTGCAAAAAATGACGAGTGATGGCCTGCTTTCTTTTAAAGAAGAGAATGTAGGAGGACGAGTGCGCAAGTACTATTACCTCACTAAACATGGACACCAAGAGAAGGCAGTTTATGTGGCAGAGCTGCAAGATTTTATTGCAACCCTCAACAGAATTGTTTTCCCCGAATACCGAACCTATGAAGTTTAAATGAAATTCAAACGTGAAATGTTTTCTTCTTAAACACAAATAAAATTATCATTATGAAAAAAGTAATGTATGTCGCAGGACTCTTGTCCGCAATGGCATTCGTAACCGGATGGTTCTTTGGATTGATGCGTTACCCTGGAGCATTTGAATTACAAGTGTATGGGTCTGTCGCCTTTTTTTTCATTTATGTTCCCATGATGACGATTGACTATTTCAAAACGAATACCAGGCACGTCTTGTCAGAAAAACTGAAAGTGATATTGGGCCTGGTCTGCGCACTTCTGCTGGGCGTGTCCGGAGTATTTAAATTGATGCATTTGCGTGGAACCCAGACGATATTAATCATGGGGGCGGTTGTATGTATTTTTGGTTTTCTTCCCTTCTTCTTTTTTAGTATGTATAAAAAATCAGTTTCCTGATTTATCGTTAACCGTTTATAAGCCAGTTGCATGAAGTTATCGCCTGATGAAATAGCAATTGTTGAAAAACATGTTGATCAGAGTAGTATCAACATTGATTCATTGCGCGATGACGTGCTGGATCATTTGTGTTGTGTGATCGAGATTAAGATGGAGCGTGGGGAAATTTTTGACAATGCTCTTCGCGAAGCGCTTCATGAATTGGCACCTGATGGTTTAGATGAAATTCAACGTGAAACAGTTTTCTTGTTAAACTCAACTAAAATAATCCTTATGAAAAAAGTAATGTACATCGTGGGCCTGCTGTCGACCATGACATTTCTAAGTGGGTGGTTCTTTGGTATTATGAATCTTCCTGGAGCCCGGGAATTATCAATTTATGGATTTACTGCCTTTGCCTTTATTTATGTTCCGATGATGGCCATCGATCATTTCAAGACAAACATTCGCATTGCTTTGTCGGAAAAACTAAAAATGATTTTGGGATTTGCAAGTGCCCTTCTGATTGGTTTATCGGTAATATTTAAGTCGTTGCATTTACCAGGGACTACAACGTTACTCCTCACGGGTGCAGCTCTGTGCGTTTTTGGGTTCCTTCCGTTCTTCTTTTTCAGTATATATAAAAAGTCAATTTCATAAAGCAAAAAGCTCCCATCCACTTCATGCTGAATGGGAGCTTCAATCCGAATGTTGTCTTTTCAAAAATAATTCTACGAAAACATTACTGCTTAGTCCTCTGATTTCACTTGGGTCCGGTGTAGCTAAAATCAGGTAACATGTCTGCCCGTTTGCTGTAGTGACGTTTTGTAATAGCGAGTGTCCTTAACCATAACTTATACCCTTCATCTCCAATTATCTCCCAGGTTTTTTTCGACTTTGCCACTACATCAGCAGCATCTTTTCCCCACGAAACAATGGAATAGATTTGCTCGCGTCCAAAAGCTACTCTCAGCACAAGATAACCATCTCCTGTTTTTTTTGTTTCATATAGTTTCTTCCACTCTGCCAAGATCGCTTCTGCTTCGGCTCCCTTGCCCGGCAACGGATACCAATACATAATATCCCGGTGAGTATCGGCATCGGTAGGCGAGAGATAGGAAAACTGAGGCAACGTTACCATTACAAAGTCACTTTGTGATTCTAAGCATTCGTCAAATTCAGCCCACAATTTTCCGAGTGCTTCTTTGCCCATTTTCGTTTCGAGATCGGCAAACGGATTCTTTTCCAATTCCGCAAAACCTTTTATAGGAGAAAGGTGACGAAAGCTGCCATCATCAAATGCAACACTATTCCAGCTAAAATTAAGTTTGTGCAATTCACATGCAGCTTTCAGCTTCTTTACTGTTTCACGGTACTTGGCATTCATTGAGGGTTTGACAATGTCCTCATGAACTGAATACATAATGGGTGCAGTCTGGGCTGATCCCAACCGGGTGATGAACACGATCACCAGCAGCAATAAAATAGATTTTTTCATGGTGTTTTGGTTAAGGTTAGAAATAAGAAAATTTGATCAAGCTTTTTGCGTGAACGTTGTGTGTAAACTATTGACACATTAGTCTATTCATCATTCTTCTTTTTAAGAATGAGCAAGGCTAAGGTCAGTCTTCCGATCGTTCACGAATGTTGAACGTCATCACCATTTCACATAAATTCAAATTTTATATTTCCAGCAAAAAAAGGCAGGCATCACAATTCTCGTAAGAAAGCTGGAGGATGTTCGTAAATGTTTACAAAGCTTATGAAATAGAAATGACAAAAGCAACGGATAAGCTGAGTTGTTTTTTTTATTATTATCTACAGAGAATTTATATGCAATACAGAAAAGAGTGATTTAGGAGAAATTCCGGATGCTAGAATTGAATTGCCTCTTGTAGCTGATGATTCTGATGTTAACCTTGAATCCTTTCCTCTTTGTAAATTGAATACTTAAATCTAATTTGGCTTCTGACAATAAGGAAATATAGGCCATATGGCTTATACACAATTGTTGTAGGCAAGGCGTTCGGGACAGATAGTCAATCAACAGCAGTGACAGCGAAATATACAATTAAGGACACTTTTAAGATTACGGGACGTGGACTCGTTTTAGCGGGACATATTGACGAAGGAGTAATTTACATTGGAGACTTCATCGAATTCAATGCTCTTGATAAGAAACGGAAAAGAAAAATAACGGGGATTGAAGGAATTAGAAAAGCAAATCCAGACAAGGCTAACACTGGACTCCTAATTAAATGTGAAGATGAAAACGAGATTGACGAATTACGGACATGGAGGCCTGACAACGAAGTTGGACTAATTTTTAAAGAGTGAAGTAGAACGCCCAGCCTACAACAAAATGTATAATCCATGGCGCTGATAAGGAGGACATTTTTTTATTTTTGCTCAGCGCCACTTCTTATACATAAACGTTAGCAGCAATGCCTGGGACAGATGAACATGAGAACACAACTATTGACTTTTCTGATTACACTGATAAGTTGGACTACTTTGCTTGGACAGGACGGTTCTGATATTTTGTACGGAAAGGTTGACCGGCTGGACGAATCCTACCTAGGAGATTTTGTTCATCTTGACTTTTATAACCGATCCTTTCGTGGCATACCTATTGACACGATAGCTATTTTAGTTGAAGGTAAGCTGATAGAGTTTGTCGAACATAGAAAAGACGATGGATTTAATAATTGGTTTGACAGACAATATCTTGAGTCATTAGAAAAAACAGACGGACTCACTATCAGAGTCGTGAAATGTAGACTTGATAAAATAACAAGGGACTCGGTTTTCGTGACTAGTTTTTTGGAGTACTATAAAGACGACAAGCTTTTGCCAGAAAGATCAAAGGAGATAGCAAACGAATTTCCGAGGACCATTATAGCAGAGGTCTTGGTGAGCGCAGACAGCCATAGAGGACAAAGAGAGCGGTGACGGCACAGCTGCTAACAAAAGCTATAAAACATATGCTGTAGTGTAGGTTCTTAAAGTGTGTGCTGTTAAATTTCGTCAGCAACGTGGAACAAAGAGTATGTATTTAAACGCATACGTTTTATAGCTAAACGTTAGCTCAAATACACCTTACAATTAAATGTGATAGCTTACAGTATAATTGAGCTAACATGAACAAAACAGGCCCCATAGTAGTAATAGAAGACGATCGGGATGACCAGGAACTCTTAACCACTGTTTTTAAGGAGCTTAATTTTAAAAATGAAATAATATTTTTTGGAGATGGTGAATCAGCACTTGATTACTTAATCACGTCAGCCATTGAACCTTTTCTTATTCTGTCAGACATTAACATGCCCAAGTTAAATGGTATAGAATTAAGAGAAAAAATTCATACCAATGAAGATTTACGAATAAAATGCATTCCGTATTTGTTCTTTTCAACAAGTGCTGAGCAAAAGCACGTTGTAGATGCATACTCCAAATCTGTACAGGGTTTTTTTGTCAAACCAAATTCCTTTGAGAATTTAAAACGTACCATAAAAATTATCATAGAGTATTGGCAGGAATGCGAGTCGCCAAATTATATCAAATAAAGAATTACTGGTAAATTCATAATCCAATTAACAAAACGTCCACTCAACGTAAATTACCTAAGTACCTCATAAAAAATATGAAACGTTCCATCATCCTCATCGGCTTCTTCTTTTCCATTTCATTGGTGGTATCAGCCAAAGTCATCCGCGTAGGCATTGCCGGAATGACACACAACCACGTCTACCAGGTTTTTGAATACATGGGGAAACGTGATGACATTCTTATTGTAGGATTTGCTGAACCCAATAAAGAGTTGGCGATGCGATTACTCAAAGAACGCAATCTTCCAGACTCGCTTTGGTTTCCAACACTGGAAGAACTTATCAAAAAAACAAAACCAGAAGCCGTATGTGCTTTCAATTCCATCTTTGAACATTTGGAAGTAGTGAAGACGTGCGCACCAAAAGGAATACACGTTGTCGTAGAGAAACCATTAGCCGTAAGTGTTGATCATCTCAAACAAATGCAGGCGCTGGTAAAAAAGTTTAACATCCATCTTCTCACCAATTATGAAACAACATGGTATTCCTCTCATGCAAAAATGTGGGACATGGTGAAGAAAGAAAAAAGCTTAGGCACCATTCGCAAAGTAGTGATCATGGATGGGCATCAGGGTCCGAAAGAAATTGGATGCAGTAAAGAATTTTTGGCATGGCTTACCGATCCCATTCAAAATGGTGGTGGAGCGTTAACGGATTTTGGTTGCTACGGTGCCGACATTATGACCTGGCTAATGGATGGACAAAAACCAATTTCAGTAACAGCGATTACACAACAACTCAAACCCGACATCTATCCGAAGGTAGATGACGAGGCGAGTATCATTCTTACCTATCCAACCTGTCAGGCAATTATTCAAGCTTCATGGAATTGGTCTTATGGAAGAAAAGATACAGAGGTCTATGGTACAAAGGGTGTGCTCATTGCCAACAGCAAAAACAAAATGAGTTATGTAACGACCGATCAACCTAACAATCAAACCTGGATTGATCTCTCACCGCTGCAACAGGAACGCGCCAATATATTTTCCTACTTATCATCAGTAATCAATGGCAACATCAAGCCAGAAAAAGATCTGTCGTCTTTTCCTGTCAATGAGGTTGTGGTTGAGATTTTATCAGCAGCCCGGGAATCTGCCAAGACAGGGAAAACGATCTATCTGAACAAATAGGTATTCTATTTAATTGAGAATACCTATTAAATAGCATCTTTTAAGCAGGTTTCTCTATGATTAAAGCCCAATTCGTTGCGCAATTGACGTATCCCTTCAGACACTTGCACATTAATGGCAAATCCCTACTTTTGTAGCCCTTAATCGCCATGGCAGCACAAAGAGAAGTACGTACGATAAGCTTAATCACCGGGATCATTACAGCCCTGGCGATTGTCGTATCGCAGTTTTTCTACTTTGAAAAGCCTGAGCCTTCAAAAAAGGAAGTTAAAACTGAGCAGCAGCAAGATCAGTCATCCGACAATCAGAGCGAAGCCTATATTACACTTCCTTCGAGCACACTTCCTTCTTCTACTACTCATCCAGAGTTTCAACAACAGAGCTTCTGCTTGTTTGAAATTATATTCCCTGAAAAAGAAGTAGAGCAACATGACTTCAGCGTTTCGATTCCGTTAGGCAAATTATTTCAAACGCTTTTCAGTACGATCATTTCTCCCAACGCACCTTAACGAATTTCTTCGTTCAGCAAACTAACCGGATGGAATCATTCGGGCACCTTATTATTTTAATCAATTTTTTTTAACCAACCATATGCAAAACAAAGGACTAGTTATTTTTCTCGCGGTAGTAATTACTTTACTGTGCTTCTTCTACCTATCGTTTACCTACGTATCGTACAACGTGCAACGCGCTGCCGTTACTTCTGCAACAGGGGCAGATGGCGTTGTGGATATCAACAAAAAACAAGCGTATCTCGACTCAGTATGGAATGTTCCTGTATATGATATCGGTGTAGCCCAATACACCTACAAAGAAGTAAAAGACTTTGAATTAAGTCTTGGTCTTGACTTACAAGGTGGTATGCACGTTACGCTTGAAGTTTCTCCTGTCGACATTATCAAAAGTCTTAGCGGTAATAGCGAAGATCCAACATTTGTTGCAGCGTTGAAAAAAGCTTCACAAGAAGTAAAGAACAGTCGCCAGAGTTACACCACCTTATTCATTAAAGCCTATCGCGAAGCTAATCCGGGTAAGCCTTTGGCTTCTCTATTTGCAAATGCCAATACACGTGGTCGCATTGCAACGAATGATGATGATGATAAAGTAATCAGCGTAATCGAGACAGAAGTTGAAAGCGCGATCGATCGTTCATTCACTATTCTTAGCAATCGTCTTGATCAGTTCGGAACATCTCAACCGAACATTCAACGCATGCAAGGTACGGGTAGAATTCAAGTTGAAATTCCAGGAGCGGATAATCCAAAGCGTGTACGCAAACTGTTATCCGGTGTAGCACAACTTGATTTCTGGGATGTGGTAGAACCCAGCACGCTTAACACTTCATTGATCGCCATCAACGATATTTTAGTGACGGAGCAAAAAGCTGCTGCAGCGTTAGCGGCTCCAACCGCAGATGGTGAACCGGCTAAAGTTGAATCACAAGATTTGTCGTCATTATTAGGGGACGACAGCACAAAAGTATCAAGCGATACAACACAAGCGAAAGCACCAAAAGGTTTAGATTCATTGGCAAATGCAAATGTATCTCCGCTCTTTTCGCTGAGCACAATACCTGGAGCTTTTCGTTACAACATCAAAGACACATTTAAGATCAATGATATTTTCAACAGAGCTGATATTCTCAGCAAATTGCCCCGCAACGTAAGAGTATTCTGGGCAAATAAGCCTGATAAAATCGGTACCGTAGAATCACTTGAGCTTTTCTTTCTCGACATCGGCCGCAATGGCAAATCAAGATTGAGTGGTGAAGTAATTACCGATGCCAGCAAAGCACTGGATGAACGCGCTCAACCATCTGTGAGCATGAAGATGAATGGAACCGGCACACGCATTTGGGCAAAGTGGACTGCTGAAGCTTCAAGCAAAAGTCCAAAGGGTAGAATTGCCATCATGCTTGACAATACCGTTTACTCAGCGCCCTCTGTAAACGGAGAAATTCCAAATGGTAACTCTCAAATCTCGGGTAGCTTCACAGATGAAGAAGCGAAAGATTTAGCAAACGTATTGAAAGCCGGATCACTTCCTGCTCCTACTACTATTGTTGAAGAATCATCGGTAGGACCAACACTTGGTGCGGAGTCTATTCGCAATGGTATCATCTCAATTGTCGTTGGGTTCCTTATTATCGTCTTCTTTATGTTGGTGGTGTACAACGTTTCAGGATGGGTAGCTGACTTAGCCGTAATTCTTAACCTTATATTCTTATTGGGTATTCTGGCCACGCTCAACTCAGCCCTTACGTTGCCTGGTATTGCTGGTATTCTGCTTTCACTCGCTATCGCGGTAGATGCAAACGTATTGATTAACGAACGTGTAAAGGAAGATTTGGCCCAAGGCAAAAGTCTGGAGAACTCCATCCGTGCCGGTTATAAAAATGCTTTCTCTGCCATCCTTGATTCAAACGCGACAACGCTTATTAAAGGATTTGTATTGTTGGCCTTTGGTTCAGGATTGATTTATGGATTTGCCGTAACGTTGATCATTGGTATTTTATGTTCGTTCTTTACATCAGTGTTCTTCACCCGCGTGATTTTTGAATATTATATTCGCAGAGGTAAGAACATCAGCTTCTCAATGGGCTGGTCAAAGAATTTGTTCCGCAGTATCAATATCAACTTTATTGCCAACCGCAGAATCTATTACATTCTTTCGGGAACGATCATCGTTGCCGGTATGATCATGCTATCAATAAAAGGATTTAACTATGGTGTCGACTTCAAAGGTGGACGTACTTACATCGTTGCCTTTGAAAATCCAGTTAACTCAATGGCGGTTCGCGAATCGCTTGCCGTACCATTCGGTGATGCTCCTGAAGTGAAAACTTTTGGCAGTGACAAGTATAAAATCACAACCAGCTATTTAATTGATGATGACTCTGAAGAAGCTTCTAATCAGGCAGAGCAAAAACTGATTGCCGGAATTAACAGTATTTCTGGAAACAAGGCATCCGTACTAAGTTCCTATAAAGTAGGACCAACCATTGCGAATGATATTAAAATATCTGCCATCACATCGCTTGCTGTTGCAGTAGCCTTGATGTTCTTATACATCCTGATTCGTTTTAGAAAATGGCAATTTGCAATGGGTACTGTCGTAAGTCTTTTCCATACTGTAATGGTAGTACTTTCACTTTTCGTTTTGTTGGAAGGTATCATGCCATTCACAATGGAAATCGATCAGGCCTTCGTAGCCGCTATTCTTACGGTAATTGGTTACTCTATTAATGACAGTGTCGTGGTGTTTGACCGTGTTCGTGAGTTCTTGTCTTTGAAGAAAGCACACGAGAGTACCGCTATCGTAGTAAACAATGCATTGAACGATACGCTTAGCCGTACGCTTATCACAGGTATGTCTACCTTATTTGTATTGGCAATCCTCTTCATTTTTGGAGGTGAGACAATCAAAGGATTTACATTCGCCATGTTGATTGGTGTAATTATCGGAACGTATTCTTCTCTGTGTATTGGTACTCCGGTATTAGTTGATTTTTCTAAAGATGAAAATCAAGTACCAGGTAAGCCAGTTGTAGCATAATCGAAACTTAACTTTAACAAAAAAGGCTCCTGATCAGGAGCCTTTTTTGTTTTATACAGGGTTGTATTTAAAACAATCTGATCATTAGGATCATCCTACTGTTTTAAGAATTGTTTCGCTCCTTTCATTAATTGAAAACTCCCGAAAGGAGGATATTCCAAACAAAAAAATTGATTCAACAGACTGAAAATACTACACAAGCGTTTTAACCGTCTATCCTATTCTTCGGTACCTCAAACAAAAAGAATCATGCATGCCAAACAATCCCACTAATTCTTATTATTTTTCTTAAATCAACCCCCAAATAATAGCTATTATGAAAGTCAAACACCTCCTCTATGTTTTAATGAGCTTCGCTTTTCTGCAAAGCTGTAAGCCCGAAAGTAAGTATGAAACCAAGACTGCGGAAAGCAATGGGTTTTCGTATGAGTACGTTACCAACGATCCGCTTAATGTTCGGATCTACACCTTGAAAAACGGTTTGAAAGTGTATCTCAGTCAGTACAAAGCTGAGCCACGTATTATGACTTCCATTGCTGTGAAAGCTGGTGGAAAATTCGATCCGGCTAATGCAACGGGTCTTGCTCATTATCTTGAGCACATCATGTTTAAAGGAACAGCTGACTTCGGCACACAAGCCTGGGATAAAGAAAAAGTCTATCTCGATAGTATCGAACACATGTTTGAACATTATCGCACGCTGACCGATTCCGTTGAGCGTATGAATTACTATAAACTGATTGATCAGGTTTCGAATGACGCTTCAAAGTTGGCGATCGCCAATGAATATGATAAAATGGTTTCCGAAATTGGCGCGAAAGGTACCAATGCCTACACAACGGAAGACCGCACAGTATATGTAAATGATATTCCTGCCAACCAGGTTGAAAACTGGGTAGCCATTGAATCGAATCGTTTCCGTCAAATTGTGCCGCGTTTATTTCACACTGAGTTAGAGGCAGTTTATGAAGAGAAGAATCGCAGCCTTGATAATGATTACTGGAAAACATTTGAAGCTTTGTATTCTGCTGCATTTAAGAAACATCCTTATGGAACGCAAACTGTTATCGGAACGATTGATCACTTGAAGAATCCATCGATTACTGAAATCAAAAACTATTTCTACAAATACTATCGTCCGAATAACGTTGCCATTTGTTTAAGTGGTGATATTGATTTTGATAAAACCATCGCATTGATCGACAAATCGTTTGGAAGCTGGGAACCTAACGCAGATTTAAAAGCCTGGGAGCCGATAGCCGAAGAAGAAATTACAAAACCAATTGAGGTAGATGTATATGGACCAGATTCTGAATGGTTGAACATGGCGTTCCGTTTTAAGGGCACGAACTCTGAGGACGCGCAATTGTTACGACTTACCGATATGATTCTCGCGAACTCACAGGCAGGTCTCATTGATTTAAATTTGAAACAGCAACAAAAAGTTTTAGAGCCTAGCAGCTATGTTGATAACCTTAATGATTTTTCATTACATACCTTCACGGGTAAGCCACGTGAAGGTCAATCGCTGGAAGACGTGAAGAAATTATTGCTTGAGCAAATTGATCTTTTGAAGAAAGGTGAATTTGATGATTGGCTAATCGAAGCGGTCATTAATGACTTAAAGAAAAACGCTATCAATCAATCGCAATACAACTGGTCACGCGCGAATGATGAAGTGATGGCTTTCACGAATAACATTCCATGGAAAGATTACATTTCCAGAACAGATGATTTGAAGAAGATCACAAAGGAAGAGATTGTAAAATTTGCAAACGACCACTACAAAGACAACTACGTTGTCGTGTACAAACGCAATGGGAAAGATAAGAATCAGCAGAAAGTTACGAAGCCTTCCATCACGAAGGTCTCTCTTAATAAAGAATTGAAATCACCTTTCCATGAAAAACTGTTGGCAAACAAAGTGGATAAAATTCAGCCTGTTTTTTTAGACTATAGCAAAGATGTTAAAAAGCTGAAGATGAATAAAGACGTTGATGTGTTGTATACTAAAAATGCAGAGAACGATTTGTTCACACTTTATTATTTGTCGGATGTTGGCACAAATAACAATCCAAAAATGAAAGAAGCAGTTGAGTACCTTGAATATTTAGGTACTGGTGATATGACTGCTGAAGATGTGAAGAAAGAGTTCTATAAGATTGGCTGCAACTTCGGAGTATTCGCAGATGAAGATCAGACCTACGTTTACCTTAATGGTCTCACTGAAAATATGGATCAGTCCATTCAGCTTTTTGAAAAATTATTAGCAGACCCTAAGCCCGATGATGAAGCCATTAAAAAAATGATTGATGGCATTTTCAAAAAACGCGATGACATCAAGAAAGACAAGTCTGCGATTTTGTGGGAAGGCCTGATGAATTACGGAACGTATGGAGCGAAGTCACCCTTTACCAACGTGCTTACCAATAAAGAACTGGGCGAAGTAAAGGCCGCTGAATTGGTTGACATTATTAAAGGCTTTACTAAAACACAACATCGCGTTTTGTACTTCGGTCCCAAATCAGAAACGGATTTGATTGCTTCACTCAACACCAATCATCTATTGCCAGAAAAACTATTACCCGCACCTGCACCGGTTGAGTTTGCAGAACTGAACATGGACAAACCAGCTGCCTATTGGGCGAACTATGATATGGTGCAGGCTGAAATTATATTTCTATCGAAGGGAGAGAAATTTGATGCGAACAGGGTTCCAGAAGCACGCATGTTCAATGAATACTTTGGAGGCAGCATGGCCTCACCTGTATTTCAGGAATTGCGCGAAGCGCAAGGTCTCGCCTACGCTGCCTTTGCAAGCTATACATTGGGTGATAAGAAAACCGACAACGATCAATTCTTCGGCTACATCGGAACGCAGGCTGACAAACAAGCTGAGTCTATGAAAGCAATGACTGAACTCATTCAGAATTTTCCAAAATCAGAAGGTGGCTTTGAGGTAGCGCGAAATTCATTAATGAATAAATTAGAAAGCGAGCGTATAACAAAGACTGCTATTCTTTTCAACTATGAAAGTGCTATGCGCAAAGGAATTGATCATGATGTTCGCAAAGACGTTTATGAAAAAATTCAGAATATGACCATTAATGATGTTGAGAATTTCCAGAAGCAATATATCAAAGGAAAGAAATTCAATGTGGTAATGGTAGGCGATCGCAGCAAACTCAACCTCAAAGATCTTCAAAAATATGGCGAGGTGAAGGAGCTTACGCTTGATGAATTATTTGGATATGAGAAACCAGTGAAGGTGCAACTGGAAGGGCCTGCTCAATAGGTATACAAATGTTTTATTTTTTTTAAGAGTCGTCCCGCTTTATCGGGACGACTCTTTTTATTTAGGATAATTTAATACATGGTATTATTTTAGAGGGATAACAATAAAGGGGTATAGGCAATGTTGCTTATCTACAATTGTTGTATGCGATTGCCTAATTAAAATTCGACCATGAAGAAAAGACTCGCCATCATAGTCTCGACATTGATAATCGGATACTATAGTATTGGTTTTCCGTTAACAATTTTTGGCATTGTAAAAGAGTGGCCGCTCTTTCCTGGTGGACTTACATTAAAGTATGCCGGAATGAACAGCTCGGAATATGCTGATGAGATTATAGTTGATAGCAATGATGGGCCATACATATTCTACAAAGGCGACTCCCTGGAAATAGCATGTATTGAAGTAAAGGACTCCATTATCATTCCTTCATTCGATTCATTTCACAAAAAGGACAAGGGACTTGCATCCATAGACTGCAATTTTAAAGATAACCCGGAATGGAATTTCACGACCTATCTAAAGGACTCCTTAGTAAATGAGACAACTACTTATTCTGGAGTAAAACGAATAATGGTAATCTCTGACATTGAAGGAAATTTTAAAGTCTTTCGTGAATTACTGATTGCAAATGGAATTATGGACTCGTCATACGTTTGGACCTTTTCAGAAGGACATCTTGTATTGCTCGGAGACATTTTTGACAGGGGATTAAACGTCACCGAATGCCTATGGTTAATATATCATTTGGAACATGAAGCAATAGTGAAAGGTGGTTATGTGCATTTTATTCTTGGAAATCACGAAATTATGAACATGACTGATGATTTTCGATATGTTAGAAAAAAATATATTGCAAATGGAGATTTGATTGAAAGGACATATGGAGAATTTTACAAACCAAATTCAGAATTAGGAAAATGGCTATCCACAAAAAATATTATCGAAAAGATCAACGAGACTATTTTTGTGCACGGAGGAATATCGGAAACTGTTTTGGAGATGAAGATTACTTTGGAAGAAATCAATACATTAAGCAGGCCTTACTACTTCACTTCATATAAAAATCTGCCTGACAACGACCAAGGCTTAAAAAACCTATTTAGCACAAAGGATTCTCCGTTTTGGAACAGGGACTATGTTAATCAAGAGATAAATGAAAATTTTATTGACCAAGTTTTAAACAGTTTTAAAGGTAGAGAAGTTGTTGTAGGGCATACCATAGTGGACAATATAAAAACATTTTATTCGGACAAGGTTATAGCAGTTGACACCAAACATGCTGAGGGTAACTCACATGGACTCTTAATTGACGATGGGATATATTTTGGAGTGGACAGGAATGGCCAGAGGAATAAGATTAAGTAAAGTTAACCACACACTACAATGCAGAAGCAATGGCCGGTTTTGGCTTAAGGTAAAAGTGCTATCTTTCAAAGTGCTTCTTTGCAATGAAGACAACGATATACATATTACACTAGCTACTGCTCATGTAAAACGTTATTACAAATTTCAAGACGACAGCATCGGACAAAAATAATTTCTAATTATACAGGATTGACAAAATGAGCAAGCAGACTAAAGCTACTATTTTTTATATAATATCATTTCTGTGCGGACTTTGGCTCTTGCTCTTTGGGATAACTTGGTGTTGGTTGTTTGCATTGTTTGTTGCGTACCCTCCTGGCTTAGCAGGAATTCTCTTTTGGTATTTGGGAATGAAAAGCAATTCTAATAGTAAGTTGAAAAACATCACTCTTGGACTTTTAATTATAGGTTTTATTGTTTCAGTCATAGCATTTATTCTTACTGTCTTTGACATTTGGGTTCCTACAATAATAGAAATGCCTGACTAATCTTTTAGTAAACTTACTTATCAACCTTGTATATCCGCAAACGCGCAACAGGTACTAATTGCGTAAACGGTTCCATCTTAATTAACTGATGAGGTTCATTAAATTGTGAAAATTTCTTTTAGTATAAGTGAGCTTGGATTCGCATCCTCATTTAAAAGACTTCCAGTATGATCGTGGCTACGGGCATGATGCTTTCGGCTACAGCCCATCCTCGCATGTGCGTTGTTCTCAAGGTGACAATAAAAAAGGAGACGAGCATAAACCAATCTCCTAGTGATCAAGCAACTCATTTAGTCTCTATGTGGAAAAGAATTTTTCCTATTTATAAAAAGATGCCTCCCATGCCTTTTCATAATCCGGGTTAGCGGCTTCCTTCGCTTTTAATTCTTGCAGACTGCGTTGGAATAATTCCAACAAGTTTGATTTTCGAATTACCTTATCAATGTCTTCCTTCGAAAGTTCTTTTGGATATCGAACACCATCACCCACTATCTCTCCCTGAAAATATTTTGTAGGCATCGCATATTTACTGTTGATCGGGTCTCCGTTCGGCAAACCTAATAATTCTACTGAAAGTGTTGGGATCATTACGGGGGCTCCTCTATCAAATGCAATTTTTACATCAAGCACTAACTTGAAGAGTGCATTTACTCTCGCTTCGCTCATAATCTCGGTGGCACCACCAGCCATCGCTGAAAAAGGAACCACTTTTTGCAGCACTACTGTATTCTTGTAAGCGCGTTGAAATTCTGTCGTTGTATTTTCATCCTCTTGCGCAAAAGGTTTAATCGCACGGTATGCCTTGCTGTCGGTTATAGTACTGATCGGCACAAATGTGGTGTTTAATTCTGTCTCAATTACTTTTGTGAAATCGGCATAGAGGCCTTCCAATACATCGTCCCATAATTTATCTTCTACCTGTGGAAATGTTGCAATGGCCGTTGATGTAGTGGTGCTGGTGTAGGTAGTTCCACCCGCGCTAAAAGAAGAACTGGAAGAAGTAGTTTTGCCTTCTTTATAGGTAGTACCCATAATGGTGAATGACATTACGCCTGCTTTTTTTATCTGTGAAGTCGGGCGGCTGTAAAAAGCATTTGGTTTAAAGAAGTTGTAGTCCATTCCACCATTTTTAAACTTCTCTGTGCCTTTATATTTGATGCCCGCGTTTACATTCGGCTCAGTAATTACATTGGTTAATTTTCCATCGGTACACATTATGGCTACTTGAGCAATGTCCAGCGTTCCTACAAGATCAATTGGTTTTACAAATTCAGAGCGCCACACTTCAATATAAATGTTGCTGTAGTTGGCAAGCTTATCGTTTGATGGATCGATGCCTACATTTCTAAAAATGGCAGCCGGTATAATTACTTTAGAAGCAGGTGCAAAAAAACCAACCGGGTAAAGTGTGCTGATGCCCAACACTCTTGCCGTAATGCTAATCTGCATAGGAATGTTCTTATCAAAATTTTCGCCCAGCGCAAACTCAAGCGTAACGTCTTTCGAAAAATCTACTGATGGATTATTTCTTTGACCGTTAACAGATACCAGGGTAAACGTTTGTGTAGGAGCAGGAATCGTAAAAGATACTTGTTGCCCGCTGGCTGATTTGATGGCAATCTTTTTTGCTGCTTTAAGATTTGGTGGAGAGAAGTCAGTGTACATTCCAAAGTTATCGCCATCGGTTTTTTTACCATCAACTGTAACCTCTCCATTTATTTTCATGAAGCCCGCTTTTGCTCTTTGCGTAAATGAAAATAAAGTCATCGTACCTCCGGAAAGCCAATCACCAAAAAAAGTCATGTCCGCTGTCTCAACCGACTTGTCACGCAGGTTGTACATCGTGGTTGTCGTCATTACAACTTCATCCAAATTATCCGTGGTACCAACCATGCCAAAGGCGGATCCCCCCACAGACCCGGCAACCTTTGCTACCTTCACTAATATTTTACCCATTAGGTTGCTACCACCTTTTGCTTTTTTCTTTGTGGTAGTAGTGGAATCACTTTGCGCAGACTCCTTCGTTTGAGTGGAGTCCTTTTTATTTCCGCCAAGTTTAAACTTGCCAAGTTGGGCATGCGAAGAAAAGGCGAGACAGGTAAAGAGCAAAACAGGAAGTATTCGATTTTTTTTCATGGAAATTTTTGATCTTTATGTAGAGCAGCTTTACAGAAAACTGGTTTGATATAGATTATTGAGAAACTAAGGACAGCTCTAAAAAGTATTCCTCTATTGACCTTCTCACATTAGTGGAGTATAAGTGGAGTTTTTAGAGATGACTTTAAATTACTTATGCATTTTCTTTACGGTATGTATTGATCCGTAACGCGCGCCATTTGATGCAACAAGAAGGGCATCACGTTCAAAATGAAGTTTGCTATCTGAGAGTTCAACTAGATCATATATAACTTCGATATCATACGAATTGGTACTTGAATTATAATAGTACAATCTCAAGTAATCATCCAACCGCCATTTCACTTCATTTTCTACTTCTACACCATTCACTAAACTGGTTTCAATCAAAGTGCCTTTTTCAAATTCTCCATTGCTGGTAAACTTCATTCGTATTACCGGCAATAGTGTATCGCTAGCAAGCGGTGTCTGAAGTGGACCAACGGGCTCAGCCGGAAAAAAACCGTATTCCCGAACACGAACAGTATCAACAGTCCATTCGTTAGTAAGATTTGTTAACCTTTCATCCACATCAGTCTTGGGATCCAGTAAATCGCAGCCTGCCGCTGACAATAATAGAATCGGGAAGGTAAGTGCGAGTAAAAACTTTCTTGATGCCATAGTATTCGTGTTTTACAAGCACAAAACTGAAGAGAATATAAATGGCAGACATCGGCACCAGTACGGATTCTATATCCGTATCAATACGGATTTTACGGAGCGATCAATCCGTTTCGACTTGCAAACTTGTAGAGGGCAATTAAATTCCGGCAACCTGTTTTATCCATAATATGCTTGCGATGGGTTTCTACCGTGCGCTTGCTGATGAAGAGTTTTTCAGCCATCTGCTCATTGCTGTTTTCTTCGAGAATCAGCTTTAAAATTTCCAGCTCTCTTTCTGTAAGCGGATCTTGCATAACCGATTGCTTTTCTACTTTCATTTTATCAAGCATCACCTGCAATACTTCACGGCTGTAATGCGTGCTGTCATTGAGTATATCGTTAATGGCATTGGCAACTTCCTGTGCACTGGATGTCTTCAGCAAAAAACCTTCGGCCTCGGTAGCGAGTGCAGCAGCCACAATCTGTCTTTCATTGTGCATGGAAAGTATCAGAACTTTTATGGCGGGATGTTGTTGCTTGATACGCGTTGCCAGTTCAAGTCCTGTTATGCCCGACATGGATATGTCGGTAATCACTAATTGAAAGAGTGGGTTTGCTTCAATGTGTTGCCACGCATCTTCACCCGAATGTACAACCGTAAATAATGCCAGCGGAAATTTTATGCGAAGGACCGCTACCAAGCCTTCAGCAAAAATTTTATGATCGTCCGCTACTAAAATGGTTAAGGTGTTGTTCATGCAATAGCAAATTGTATGTTGATGATGGTGCCTTTGCCCGGTTGTGTATCCACTTCAATATTTCCTTTCAGCATGGCAATGCGGGAGAAAACGCTTTTCCAGCCGAGGCCTTTGCTTTTCGTTATCATTTCTTTTTCAAAGCCTACACCGTTATCGGAAATAGAAAGATGAAGTGTGTTGCCTTTTCCCAATACATTCACTTCAATCTGATCGGCCCTGGAATGTTTTATCATATTATTAATTACTTCCTGAATAATCCGATACACGGCTACCTCGATCGGTGCAGGCAATCGCGCATGAATTCCTTCAATTAAGAATTTTATGTTCAGCAATTTCGATTCATTGATTTTAAGAATCATATCTTCCAATGCTTCCTTCAACCCAAGTTCCATAAGGGCAACTGGCATCAGGTTATGCGAAATAGAACGCACCTCTTGAGTGGCTTGATCCAACACTATTATAGAGTTGTTGAGCAATTGTCCCTGCATATCATCAGGAGGAAGTGTAACTGCTGTGAGACTGAGTTTTGCTGCAGAAAGAAGTTGGCCGAGTCCATCGTGCAAATCTTTCGCCACGCGTGCACGTTCGTTTTCTTCTGCTTCAATCACAGCACTGAACCGCTGACGTTGAAGTTCCTCGTTCTCCTTTACGCGATCAAACCGGAGTTTGAACTGGTGACGTTTGAGTAACCAAAAGATCAACGCACCAACAAGCAACACGGAAGCGATTACCCACCAAACAATGGTACGCGACTGTTGCAATTCCAAATCTTTTACGAGTGTTTCATTTCGCAATTGCACAATCTGTAATTCTTTTTTCTCCGACTGAAAGCGAGACTCCATCTCATAAATAATTTCCGCTTTGTCTTTGTTCAGCACAGAATCTTTTATTTCCATCAAGTGCTTCACATATTCAAAGGCTTTTTTGAAGTTACCTTGTTTCTGATTGAGCTGATAGGCAATTTCATAAGCATCGCGGAGTTTTTCGGTATTGTTGCTTTTGTTTGCGTAGTAAAGAGAAGAGTCATTATAAAGGAGAGCCTTCTTCATATTTTGCAAATCGGAATTGACCTGAGCCAAGTTGAGATAATCTGTTGCTAAATGATAATAGTCATCCGGTTCAATGAGTGCCAGACTTTGCTGAAAGAAAGTTTCAGCCTTGGCAAACTCTCCTTTTTTTCGAAGTGTATTTCCAAGATTGTTGAGTGTGGAACTTTTGTAAAAGGGATTATCAAAAGCAAGGTTTCGTTCATGGTAGGCTAAAGCTTTGTCCCACTCGCGCGAATCGTCATAGCTAATAGCAATGGCATTAATTGCTCTCCATAAAAGTATAGATTGCTCCGTATGCTGACTTTCAATTAGCTTGAGACCTTCATGTCCATACTGCAATCCCTTTTCAAAATCCAAAAGGTTGTTATGGTATAATAATGACAGGCTCACGTAATTCTGAGCCACCATCACCGTATCGTGAGCCTTATCAAAATACCTTGCGCTTTCAAGGAGGTAGCGAATGGCCAAATCATTTCTATTTGTGAATTGAGCTTTTGTACCTACAGCCCTTAACGAATATCCAGATCCTGAATAATTGTTGCTCTTTTGATAATAGAAAATTGCAGTATCGGCCCATTGTCTGGCAGCATCAAAATCAGATGCAAGGTTAGCGGTTGAAATAACGAATGCACTTTCGGCTTTATATGGAAAATAATTTCCGGCAAGATGAAATGCCAAATGCCCGAGTGAATCGGCTAACCGGGGTTTGTCAACATTCTTTTTTGCTTCTTCGATGTAGCGATGTGCTTTTAGTGTATCCACATTAGGTTGTTGACCAGAAGCAAATGCAGTTGCCAACTTTACACTTAACAAACTTATCAACACTACAAATCCCAATCGCTTCATACAAAAGAATAGATACAATGGATGACAAGGTAGTACATTGTATCAATAGAATAATATTTCCAGACACTATGGATTTACACTTTAATAAAGTGAGGTTTACTAATTCATCGGGAAGCTGGAAAATTGTAAGGTACAAGCGAGATGCTTGCACCTTTTACCTATTCATACTTTAATGTATCAGCCGGATTGATCATGGCTGCTTTTATAGCATGATAACTTACCGTTGCCAATGCCAACAACAAACCAGCACCCATACTAATCGCAAACAATTCCCATCCTACCGGAACTTTAAATTTAAAGTCTTTTAAGTACCATTCGGTTATGAACCACCACGACAGTGGTGAGGCAATGCAAAAAGCAACTATTGCCAGCCAGATAAATTGTTTGTTCAATAAAACAAAAATGGTCTTTAAGTCAGCGCCCATCACTTTTCGAATACCAATTTCTTTTGTGCGATTCACAGCGTTAATTCCGGCAAGGCCAAATAATCCTAAACACGAAATTAAAATAGCAAAGCCGGTTGCCAATCCCATGATGCTCATCCATCGTTCATACGTTTCATATTGCCTCGCTACATTCTGGTCGAGAAAAGCATAATCGAAAGGACGATCTGGATAAAGTTCCTTCCAGGCTTTTTGTATTCGCTCGATTGTGGCTGGAATATTATCGGGTCGTATTTTTATTTGCATGTTTGTCAAATAACCAGCCGATTCTTTATTCATACTCAAAAGCATTGGTTCGATGGTTGTCTCAAGTGACAGAAAGTGATAATCTTTTACCACACCAATTACACGGCATCCCAAACCAATGGAGTCACTTCTCCAATTCAAATGCGAGTTCAATGGATCGGTCCATCCCATATCTTTTACTAAGGCTTCATTCACCACAACCGCATTGGAATCAGAAGGAATGTTGGAATCAAAATTTCTTCCCAGCGCCATTTGTACATTTAAAGTAGGAAGGTAGAACGGATCAACAGCATAAATGTAGGCTGACTTTTGTTCATCATTAATTCGATAACCTGATCGGGACCAGCCTTGATTAAATGAAATGCTTGTACCTGCCACACTCATTACATCCTTCTCCTGGCTTAAGCGGTCGCGAAACTGCTGCACCGTTTTATTGGATTCTTCATTCCATCCTTTTTGTGTAGGCATTACCAATACCTGATGCTGATTATAACCCAAATCCTTCGTTGCCACAAAACGCATTTGCTTATACATGATCACTGAACTGATGATGAGAAAAGCAGAAAGTGCAAATTGCAAGACTACCAATGGTTTCGTAAAGCCGGATTGTAATTTTGAAGTGAATCCTCCTTTCAAAACCAGAGCAGGTTTAAATCGCGAAAGAAAAAGAGCAGGATAACTTCCAGCCAACAAGCCAACAAAAATCGAAATGTCCATGCTCACACCGATAACCGGTAGTGAATTGCTCCACGTTAATTCCATCGCTTTATTCGTGAATGCATTAAATGCTGGTAAAAATAAAATAACCAAACACAAGCCAATGATCATGGAGGCCAAAGCAATGATGATCGATTCAAAACTAAATTGATAAATCAGTTGGTTCTTCACTGCGCCCACTACTTTACGAATACCAACTTCCGTTCTTCTCGAAGCAGAAGTCGTGAGGGCAAGGGATATATAGTTGATACAGGCTATGATTAAAATCAAAACAGCAACACCACCCAGAATAAAAGAGTATTGCGGATCACTTACTTTATCCCAGCTGATTTCTTTTTTCAAGTGCATATCCGTGAGGCGCGTAAATTGCATTTCAAAAAATTTCGCATCATCCGGAATGGGATTAATTGATTCTTTCTTCCAATCTTTATTCATGCCGTCCATATATTTCCCAACTAATTTATCCAGATTCGCTTTGAATTTTGTGAGATCAGAATTAGCACGAAGCTGAACAAAGGATGGCGTGTTGAAGTTGGTCCATTTGTCTAACTGGTAAGCATAGTAGGGTCTGTTTTCTTGTGGTAATAAAATCTGAAAAACAAAACTTGAATTAGAAGGTGGTGCTTCAATAATACCCGCTACCGTATATGAATGCTCACCTTCACTATCAATCAATACACTCTTACCAATAGGATCTTCATTACCAAAATATTTTTCTGCCACATCAGGAGTGATCACTACATCTGTTTTATTTTGAAAGAGTTTATCGGCATTACCTTTCAATAATTTGAAAGAAAACATTTTGAAGAAGTCGCCATCAACATAGGTTATCTTCTCTGTAAAGATCTTGTCCTTAAACTTAAAAATACCTGTGTTGTCCCCTGAGAAACGTGTTGCCAATTCAACTTCAGGTAATTCATCTTTCAATGCCTGCTTCAATCCCATTTGCAACCAAGCTGATCGCTGATATGGATCATCCGACTTTTTTTGCCAGGTGTCAAACGTAACTCCTTCCATTCTATATATCCGATCTTTATTAGCATGAAACTGATCGAAGCTTCGCTCATCCTGAATGTATAAGTAGATGAGCACACAAAACGCTATGCCAATGCTTAACCCAAAAGCATTGATGAATGAATAGAACTTGCGCTTCTGAATATTTCGTGACGCTACTTTTAGATAATTGGCGATCATAATGGTGCTGATTAATTCTATTGAGAACTTATTTCGTAAGATGATAGACGGACGGAAAAAGTTGATCGTGCGAAAGGCAAACTTTCTTCGTGCTCTTTTCTCACCAAGTTCATTTACATCTTCTTCAAACTGTTCCAACAAATCGCCTTCAATACCTTCATACAAACCCGGTGGACAAAACCAGGCAAGGAATCGAAGAGCGTAGTTAGGTGGTTGAATTCTATTCATAGTTCAAACTCTTCACCGGATTGGTCCATACGGTTTTGAGTGTTTGAAAACTGATTGTTGCTAGTGCGATAATCAAAGAGATACCTCCTGCCAAAACAAAAACACCAAATCCAATTTCCACTCTATACTCAAAAGAAGAAAGCCAATTGGCCATGAGATAATATGTTGCAGGAACAGAGATCAGCATACATAGTATGATGAGGATTATGTATTCCTTCGTCAGAAGCAAGAGCAAGGAATTTTCGGTTGCTCCCATAACTTTTCGAATGCTCACTTCTTTCGTTCGGCTTTGCAAAGCTAATGAAGCTAGTCCATACAAACCGAGACTGGCGATGATCACGGCAAGTGTTGTTGCAATGCTTACAATCTTTCCAAGATTTTGATCACTGCGATATTGTTGCGCTAAAGCCTGATCAACAAATGAAAAAGCAAACTCTTCTCCTCCCGTGATCTTATCCCATACTGTTTTAATCTCTTCAATCGTTGCCACGGTATTGCCCGGCTTCAAGCGAATGATAAGTTTTGGAATGGGGTTGTTATCCACATTTATGTTTTCCATTCCTTTCAGAATGATAGCTGGATCTTCAACCAAAACCAGGGGTGCTACTTTAGTATAGAGTGAAGCGAAATTAAAATCCTTAACGACACCAATGATTTCATGATCAGAAAAATTCTTTCCAGGAATCTTCTTACCGATGGCATCTGTCCAGCCATATTCTTTTACAAACGCTTCGTTTACAATAACGAAACGTCTCTTATCGGATGGACTGTCGTCTGAAAAATTACGTCCCGCTACTAATTCCATTTTGAGTGTAGAGAGATAATCATCATCAATAGAATTCATATTGAAATTGCGATAGGTTCCTTTATCATCCGTGAATCCGATGTTTACCCAACTGCCATTGGCAAAATCATGCGAGGATGCGCAAGTCGATGCTACCTGAGGGAACTTGAGAAGCTCGGCCTTAAATTGTTCCGCTATTTCAAAGCCTCTGCCCACGCGTTCTGCCATTCTGCCACCACTCGAAACATTAAGTTGCACAACAGCAAGTTGTTCTTTGCTGAATCCCAGATTTTTATTTTGCAAAAATGAAAGTTGATTGCGCATTACTAGCGTACTGGAGATCAGAAAAATTGAAAACATAAGTTGAACGCCTACCAATATTTTCCTCAATCCTTGCTTTGAACTTCCTAATTGTATACTTCCTTTGAGAATGGAGATTGGCTGAAATCCGGAGAGCATGAAGGCTGGATAACTTCCAGCTATCAAACCAATGACGAGTAATAACACCGCTACAACTTCGAACATAAATACATTGAAAGGCAGAACGAGTTGTTTTCCGGAGAGGTTATTAAAGAGAGGCAATCCAACAGCTGCCAATACTAAACCGATGATCATTGAGATGAGTGTAACAATCACCGCTTCACCAATAAATTGAGTGATCAGTTGTGTGCGTGCAGCACCTACCACTTTGCGAATACCCACTTCTTTTGCGCGCTTCAATGAGCGACCAACAGAAAGTGTTACAAAGTTTATGCACGCCACAAATAAAATGAGTAATGCAATAGCTGCTAATATGTATGCATACTTTGGATTGTTGACCGCAGCTATTCCAACCGGGTAACTTGTATCAAGGTGAATGGTTGTTAATGGTTGCAAGCCAACTTCATAGTGGCTATTGTTAAAATCTTCTTCGCCCAAAAGCGTTTTAAACAGAGATGGAAATTTATTGGTCACTGTTGTTGGATCAACATCCTCACGCAACAACACGTATGTTTCAGGATTAATATCAAACCAGATGGATGTAAGCAATTGCGGGCTGTACAATTTGGGATAATTCAAATCAGAGATGAGCATGTAAAATTGAATGCTTGAATTTGTTGGAACCTTTGTTACGGCTGCAACGGTAAAATCTTCAAACACTTCTCCGAGTTGAATGGATATGATCTTATTGATGGGATCAGCATCACCAAAATATTTTTTTGCGAGATCATCATTAATAACGACATGACTTTGTTTGCTTAATACTCCACTCGATGCACCTTTCAGAATTTTAAAATCAAACACATTAAATAAATCCTGTCCTGCAATGGTCAGCGTTTCATTGAAAAGATTATCTCCGACTTTTACTTGTGTCCCGATTTTATTAATCCGCACCTGGCTCTCAACCTCTTCAAAATTCTCTTTCAATGCAGGTCCCATTGGAAACGGTGTTACGGTATAAAAGAATTGCTGATTCTCACCGTAATTTTCGCGGGCGTAGACCCTATAAATACGCTCTGCTTTTTTGTTAAACTTGTCGAATGTAAGTTCATCGTTTACAAACAAGGTGATGAGAATACAACACACAATGCCAAGACCGAGGCCAAATACATTGATCAACGAGTGAACCTTCGAACGCCACAGCGATCGGAAAGCAATTTTGATGTAGTTCTGCAGCATATACGTTTGGAAAAATTGATTCTTGAATTTGTTTCTTAAAATAATTTCTGGTCTGAAGAATTTAATAACACTCCATGCAAATCTTCTCTTTGCTCTTTTTACTCCAAGTGATTTAGCATCTTCTTCAAATTGTTCTACCAAATCACCTTCAATACCCTCATACAATCCGGGTGGACAGAACCATTCGAGAAATCGAAGGCCTAAATGTGGCGGTCGGTAAAATTCATTTTCATTCATACCGAATACTGTCTACAGGATTGGATATGGCGACTTTTAATGATTTCAATATCACTGTTACTATTGCAAGGCAAAAAATCAGAAGCAATGGAAGGACAAACAACCAGGGAGTTAATTGAATTCTGAAGGCATATGCTTCAAGCCAATTTTGCATTCCCAATATCAGAAGTGGAATCGTTACGACTGCCGCGATCAGAACGAGTTTAACAAACTCCTTTGACAATAGCATCAAAATATTTTGCACTGAAGCACCTAATACTTTTCGAATCCCAATTTCTTTTGTGCGTTGTAATGTGGCATAAGCAACCCATCCGAATAACCCGAGACATGAAATAAAAATAGCAAAGCACGAGAAGAATAGAAACAACGAACTAAAGGTACTCTCTGCTTTATAGTGGCTATCAAAATAATTGTCGAGAAAAAAGTAATGGAATGGATGCTCTGAGGATGAATACTTCCAAGCTGTTTCCATTTCTCCAATCGCTCCTTGAATATCACTAATGTTGCTTGTAGGATTCAGTCGAACGAAATAATAATTTTTGTTCCATCCGAGATTGTGAGCCTCCACCCAATTTGGAACGAAAACAATGGGCTCATATCCGTTTTTCAGTGAACGTTGATGATAATTTTTAATAACTCCAACGATCCTGCTTTCCTTGTCAGTGAGATTGTGTAACGATTGTTTAAGAATTTCTTTAGGATCATCATGAGCCAATAATCGCGCTGCTGCTTCGTTCAGAATAACAGCATCATTCTCTGTTTTAGAAGAAGCATCAAAATTTCTTCCTGCTAAAAAATCGATCTGAAGAGTTCTGAAAAAATCTTCGCTTACGCTAATTACTTTTAACTCCTTCAGTTCAGCATCATCACCTATTCTGACTTTTGGTTTTAATCCCAACATATTAATTTCATCACCAGGTGCTGCAGAAGAAGAAGCTACTGAATTAATCAGTGACGAGGAAGACAATCTTGTCTTGAAGTTTTGAAAATTTTCATGGGACTGGAATCCATAACTTCTCACAACAACTACCTTCTCCATATTCATACCCAGATCATGGGATTTCATAAACTGCAATTGCTCATATAAAGCATATGTGGTAATGCTGAAGCCAATACAGAAGATAAATTGCATGACGGTTAGAGATTGTCTCAATGTCCAGCGATTTCCCATTCCGATATTCATCGGCTTACTTCCTTTTAATACCTCAACTGGTTTGAATGATGCTACTACAAAGGCTGGATAGAAAGCTGACAAAAGTATTCCTGCAATAATGACACACAGCATTATAAGCAGAAGTTCAGGTGTAATCCACGCAAGTGTTAACGCTGGCCATTGAATGTTAAAAAGATTTTCAAGAATGGGCTGACTTACTTTCGCAATAATGATTGCCAGGACTATTGCGAAACAATTTATGACAACCGACTCAACCAAAAGCTGGATGGTTAATTGGATTTTTGTTGACCCAACAACTTTTCGTACTCCAATTTCAGTTCTTCGCTCTAATGCTTTAGAGGTTGAAAGATTAATGTAATTGATGTATGCGCTTAAGAGAATAAATATTCCAACAATTATTAAAAAGTTTACAGATCGCCCGTCACCATTGATCGCGATTTCACCTTTTAAAGAAGAGTACAGATGAATCTCTTTTAAAGGCTGTAGTTTAAAATTGATTTCATCTTTCCAATCACCGAACTCATTACCAAACTGTTTTACACGCAAATCTGAGATTTTATTTTCAAGCGATTGTACATTTGCATCAGGGCGAAGCAATACATAACAATAAGTATTGTCCCAATGCCAATAGGTACTTCCATTATTTAGCCCCTCCCACATGGAAGAATACGAAATCAAAAAATCAAAAGTAAGATGAGAGGTGGCTGGAGGATTTTCAATGACACCCGTAATCAAATAATCATTACCTGATAAATTCCCGTGAGTATCAATCACAAGTGATTTACCTACTGGATTTTCGTTTTGAAAATATTTTTCAGCAATCGATTTGGTAATGATGACTTGATGTGGATTGCTTAAGGCAGAAGCAGCATTACCTTGTAAAAGCGGGAATGAAAATATTTTTAGAAATCCGGGGTCGGCTAAAAAAATATTGATCTCGGAAATGTTTTTGTCGTTGAAGCGAACGGAGTTGTCGCCTGTCATCGGTGAAAGAGAAGCGAACCTGGAATACGCTACTACTTCCGGAAAAGCTTCTTTTACATTTGGTCCTGACCATGGAACAGTTGTTGCTCGTTTGTCGTCAGGTGTTAGTTTGGAATTCCATTCTGTGGTTATGCGATAAATATTTGGCGCATTCTCATGAAATGCGTCAAAACTTTTTTCGAATCGAACATATTCATAAATCAGAAACGAAGCTGCCATACCTAATGATAATCCAAGAATATTGACAACAGCAAACGTTTTGTGCTTCGCCAGGTAGCGATATGAAATTTTGAAATAGTTAAGCAGTAATGTTACACTCATCAGTTCAATTGAAAATCTATTTCTCAAAATAATACTGGGTCTGAAAAACCGGATTACGTTCCATACAAATTTTACCTTCGCTCTTTTAACTCCATGCTCTTCACTATCTTCTTCAAACTTTTCCAATAAATCACCTTGGATACTTTCGAATAAACCCGGTGGGCAAAACCACTCAAGCAATCGAGATGCAAATCGAGGTGGAGTACTTTTTTCCTGCATGTTAACTACCTACAATCTTCAATTGAGGAATTAACTTCCAAAGATCCATACGGGCTTCCTTCATGGCGCGAAGCATGGCAAGTCCGGCATTGGTAACAGTGAAAATTCGTTTACGCCTACCTCCGCGAACGTTCGTAGATCCGCCCATGCTTGACTTTACAAGACCTTTGTCTTCTAATCGATAGAGCGTTACGTGCACAGCACTGAGATTGGAATCTCTTCCAACGCGATCCCTAATTTCATTTACAATGGCATTGCCGTAGGCATCTTCCTGTAGTATTCCGACCATGGTGAGGACTAGTTCTTCGAATTCGCCCAGATATTCTTTTCCCATTTATATATGTTTTGTAAAACAAATATACGGGAGGGAGGACTATTAGTTACTATTTTGTTAAAGAAATAAACTAATGAGGTCGGTTTTGTCAATTGAGCGGAGTATATATATTATAGAGACTTCTGAAAAACTTACTGAGGATTTAGAATATTCTTGGCGAGTGAATAAATCTCTTGCAAAATAGTCTAGACGTATCCCTTCGAAAGTTTTGCATCAAGTTGAGTGTATCCCATTCTATCCACGTTCAGTGAAGATGCGCGGAGTATCAATGATATTTCATAGGCAGAGAGCAGGCGCGCATTTAAGTACATGAATGAGCTACCCGCCCGAAGCGGGTTGCTCATTCATGCACTTAATAACTCAAACCTTCAATCCTGCGTGCCGCAGGATTGAAGGTTTGAGTTTCCGCTTTGTGCGGACTACATATGGGTAGATACGTACATACCATATTCCGCGCAGGAGCATAGCTTTTTTAGGCACAGTAACTCCATTGCAAAGACTATAATATCAGATCGTGATTTTCCTTTCAAACCAACAGACTCACTTAGTTTATTAAAGAAGATTTGGGAAATTGCTACATCTCTAAACTCATCATATCATGACTATCACCAAACCCATCTTCAGAATTTTCGATTATGACAAAGCCGTTGCTCATTATGTCGATTGGCTTGGATTTAAAATTGATTGGCAACATCAACTTGAGCCCAATTCTCCTTTCTACATGCAAGTTTCGTTAGGAGATTTGGTGCTACATCTTTCTGAACATTCAGGAGATTGCTCGCCCGGTGCGCACATCTACATCGAAAATTTTGTTGGACTAAAAGAATTTCACAAAAAACTGATTGATAAGAAGTACAAGTACAATAGGCCAGGGATTGGAAAGTCGTATTGGGTGGAGGGCGTTACTACAATGGAGGTAATCGATCCGTTCAGAAATATTATAACGTTTACAGAAAATAAAGAATATGTAGAAGATGTTGCTGAGTAACGCGAAGAAAACGTTACTCTTCCCAATCGAAGTATTCGTCCTTCTCTAACTCCAATTCTTTTTTCTTTTTAGTGCCCTTGTTTTTAAAGGCATCTTTCAATTCTTTCACCTCGTTCTTTAAACCATCGGCAATCTTTTTCTTTACGGCCTCTGTATCGTACTGAACTTTATAATCGTCTGTAGTGCCAGTGATCTTAAGGTAAATTTTCGCCTGGCCGTTTTCTTCTTCTAATGCATCTTGTGCTTCCAGGGGATCAATTTTTCTTCTGCTTCTTAAGGGCGTTACAATTCTGTAATCAATGCGCTGATCAAATGTATGTGTGCCGCTCACTTTAAGAGTGGTTACGTTTGTTCGAATTTCCATTTGCGGAATGTAAACGGTTTTGTTCTCGATATGAATATCGTTCTTCAAATCAGAGAAGCGTAGTTTGCTCAAGCCTTCATCATCTAAATACTTATTCAGCTTTTGCATCGGTTCAAAATTATTCAGTTCACCATTCTTAATGGTTGCACTGATATCTCCGATGAGTGTTTCCTGGAATAGAGAAAGGTTAGGTCGCAAGGTCATCTCAAGGTTAACATCGGCAAATGCTTTTCCTTTCAAGTGTTTATCTTCAATAAAATCCTGATCAAAGTTTTTGAAAACATAGAAGACACTATCTACATTAATATTGTTGAGTTTAAAGGTGGTGACGACATCTATGGCTTTGGGATTATTAGCATCCACAATTCCCGACATTGCCATATCACCTCCCATCGACTTAAAAGTAATTTTGCGTGACACAGCCATCTGGCTTTTCACCAACAGATCTCCTTTAAGTTGCTGTGCATGGAAGCGTTTGTAGCGCATGGCTTTAACATCGCAGTTGAAATTCAAATTGATGTTCTTCGAAATTTTGAATTCGTATTCCTGCGTTTTACCCGCTGTCGCTTTTCCGAAAGCAAGATCAAAGAGTTGATCAACATCTAAAAAGTTTGATCTCAAATCGGTTTCAATTCCAATCGGTTGATTTTCAAAAAGCAAAAAGGTAATTACATTTTTAAAAAATCCATTCAATACAAAATCGCTGCTGCCCAAATTACCGGTTACATTACTCAGCGCTAAATCGTTGTTGTTGAACTGTAGATTTCCGGATAGGTTCTTTAAAGGAGTTTTATCTTCACCGTAAATGAAATTAATGCTTTGAAGATCAATTGTACCTGTAGTGGTGACACGTTGGGCTGTCGCTTTCTTTTTTAAGAGTCCAATTTCACCTTCGAAAGAAATATCCGCTAACAATGATCCTGATAAATCGCTTACATTTTGAATGGGATAAAAACTCATCAACGCTGCAGCATCCACGCGTCCTTTAAAATCACAGATTACATTGGGATTTTCGAAATTGTTCAGAATGAAGTTTGCTTCGAAAAGCTCCCCATTCAATCTTCCTTTTATGTCTTTTAAAATTAATGTGCCTCTCGAAGAATTCATTACTTCAGGGCTTGCGAATGAACCACGCATACTTGCTTCCTCCATGCGTGTTTTATATTCCGGATGAAAAATGGTAGCATCGCTAAAACCAAAATCAACCGAAAGCGAAGGGCTTTTTTTAGAACTGATCTCTCCTTTTAATTTTGCAGTAAAATATACATCACCTTTGCTCTGATATTTTTCTACGCGATCAGCTACCGATTCCGGAAAAAGAGAAAGTAAAGTTTGAATGTCAGCATCTTTTCCTTTTGTATGCAGATCAATAATGCTCTTCCCCTTCCAACGGTAATTTCCCTCTACATCAAATAATGCGTTTTTCAATTCTAATGTAGATGGCTTAATGGTAACTGACCTTTTCACATCATCATACACCAACTGACTCTTTATTTGAAACGACTTATCTGTGAAAAATAAATTTTGATTGACACTGATTTTTGTTGTGGTTAGCTCACCTACCGCATCGATTGAATACAAATCGTTTTCCGAAACAATAGAAGCGAGCAGCTCCTCACTGTTGAATACAAAATCCTGATCGTTTGACCGGTCAATATAATTTACCTTCGTGTTCGTAAGTTTAACCTCGCGAAGTTCAAAATGAATAGAAGAGGTTTTGTCCTTATCCTCGCTCTTCTTTGCAACATCATAATTACTAACACCTTTCGCGTTTATTTTCAGATTGGTTTCGCTGTCAACAATTCTTAAACCTTTTATGGTGTAGGACCCGCTCCATGCTTCTATTGCATTCAGTTGAAAAGAAACGGTCTTCGCAGTAAGCAACGGATAACTTCCCGGATGACTATCCTCCACGTAAACATCCGTAAGAACGATAGAGAGTTGAGGGAACTGGCTGAAGATGGAGACATCAAACTTGCCAATTTTAACAGGCGTATTCAGACTCTTATTGGCTTCGCGGACAAACTGGTTGATGATTTTGTCTTTAAAAAGAAAGACAGAGCTCACCAGCGAGATAAAAACCACGGCAACTGCAAGAAACAGGTAGAATAATACTTTTCGTAGCGTCTTCAAGATTAAAAAATGGTTGGGCAAAAATACGAGACTAAAGCCAAACTGTATAGTGACTAAAGTCGTGCCACCGCTTGAAGCGGTGGCACGACTGCCTGAAAAAGAAAAAAGCCACTCAAAAGAGTGACTTTTTGTGGGAGCTGAGGGGTTCGAACCCCCGACCCTCCCGCCTAAAGGGCGGGATGCTCTGAACCAGCTATTAATTTTTCAATTCTTTTTCTGCTTTTCCAATGCTTTACCTCACGCTCTCTTTTGTATGCATTTTCTTTTGAATCGTATGATTCAGTCAAGACTACCTTCCAATCTTTAAACTTTCCGGTAAAGCCATCATGATTTGTAAGATGTTTTCTAAGACGTTCTTCAATGTGATCGGTGGTATGACCTATATAGTACTTATCGGCACTTTGAGAAAATAGAATATAAAATGTTGCTAACATGATTAAAACAAAAATAGGCCTTAGAACTTCTAAGACCTATTTTTCTGTGGGAGCTGAGGGGTTCGAACCCCCGACCCTCCCGCCTAAAGGGCGGGATGCTCTGAACCAGCTATTAATTTTTCAATTCTTTTTCTGCTTTTCCAATGCTTTACCTCACGCTCTCTTTTGTATGCAATTTCTTTTGAATCGTATGATTCAGTCAAGACTACCTTCCAGTCTTTAAACTTTCCGGTAAAGCCATCATGATTTGTAAGATGTTTTCTAAGACGTTCTTCAATGTACTCGGTGGTATGACCGACATAGTACTTATCGGCACTTCGAGAAAACAGAATGTAAAATGTTGCTAACATGATTAAAACAAAAATAGGCCTTAGAACTTCTAAGACCTATTTTTCTGTGGGAGCTGAGGGGTTCGAACCCCCGACCCTCTGCTTGTAAGGCAGATGCTCTGAACCAGCTGAGCTAAGCTCCCAATATCTTTATTTTTTCTTCTATACCGACCGTCCCGCCTTAACGCGGGATGCCTTGAACCAGCTGAGCTAAGCTCCCTTGTTTAAGGACTGCAAATGTAAGAGAGATTTTTATTTGTGCAAAAAAGTTTTTCTGGCCAACAAGGTTTTTTTACCTATAAAGCTCATTTGGGATTACTCCTAGGAACCTAAGGTTCTTGGTTCGCTCCCTAATCATAATGCTTCAATGCGCCCCAGACACTTTTCAGTGGATACTTCAGCCCTCGGCCTATAAAAATTTTTACATTATTTTCATAGGGCAGACAATGATCACAAGCCGAAACGCCAGCCAGCGTCACCGATTCAAAGTCATCTTTATGTTCTTCGAGATCTCCGCCCACCACGATTATAACTGAACCCGTATAATCTCGCGGGCCCCAAGTCCAGTAATTGTTATGATCTCCGATTGACTTTGGTAGTCCATATTGCTCACCGAAAAAATCAATGGCGCCACATCTCCCATAATTAGTAGAATAGATTGCACACTTCGCCTTTTCATCGGCCGAAAGTGTATTGTAAACCGCAGCCACATCTTTGGCCTTTTCTTTCCAGCCAAACATGTCAGCATAAAACTGGGGAAGATCTGAAAGCTCCTTGCCTTCATTTGAACTTGGCTCTTCACCTAGTGCTTTTGCATACGCAATGTATTTATCAACCTGAAGTACCGGCAGGACTAAAGGAATTAATATGATACCGGTGATGATGAGCAGGACCATGTACGCATATCGAACCCATGTTCCAACCTTGCTCTTTAATTTTTCTTCTACAAACACTCCGGCCGCGGCAAACAAACTAGCATAGGCAGGCGCCAGATATTCGGCCTTACTGGTTCCATTAATAATAAGGATGACGAACGCAGTAACATAAATCCAGGCAACGATTCTATATTTTTTCAGTGGTGTAAAAAAGAAAAGTGCAAGTAGTCCGCTAATCCAAATCGGTGTGCTTATTGGATTCAGAAACACCAGCTGATCCTGAATAAACGTCATGGCATTGAGTCCTGAATATTTATCAGAAGAAGCATTGTGAATAAATTCAAGGTGAGCAAAATCATTTGTTATGTTCCATATAATGTAGGGAAGAAATAAAATTACTCCAATGCCCGCTGCGATGTACGGCCACCGTGTTATAAACCATTGACGGTTAGTGAACACAATGCCCACAAAAATACCTGCGCCTAAAAACAAGACACTGATTTTATTGAGCAAGCCAATACCTAATACAATTCCTAACCAAATCCAGAATGATTGTTCTCTCGTGTTAATGATTTTAAGAATGAAATAAATAGCGAGCGCCCATATAAAGGTGTCGATGGAGTTCATAGAATAAATTGAACCGGTGCCTAAGTGAATCGGGGAAAGCGCGATGGCAATACTCGCTAAGAAAATAGCAAATGCCCTACCTCCCATTTCTTTCACCATCATTCCGGCAATCACAATTGTCCCGGTATGCATCAATGTAGGAATGATGCGGATGGCCGTAAGGCTGTCACCAAACAACATTCGACTGAGCTTTAATAAATAAAGGGAGAACGGAGGTTGATCTACGTATCCCAATGCAAGATGATCGCTACAAGCAATATAATAGAGTTCATCGCGAAAGAAACCATAAGCCCCGGTCAGGTTTGTAATAAGATGTAATAAGAAGCAACCTAAAGCAACAGAAGCTAGTGTGATTTTTTCTGTTTGAGTAAACGATGAATTCATAGGTCTCGGTTTTCAGTTTAACGTTGATGATGTGATCGAAATTAGTTTCCAACGAACATCAAGGCAATATGACGTAAGATACGTGATGGAATTACCGAAGTTGATAAAATAATTTCTGGTTGTATTCTTAATAAGGCGAAGGACTCACACTTGTCCAGCCTCCATCAATGACAAGAGTTTGTCCGGTGATGTGACCGGCATCAGGTGAAACTAAGAATAAAGCCGCATGCGCAATGTCTTGAATGGAAGCAGGCTTACCGATTGGTGTGATGCGTGACCAGGTACTTTTGTATTCGGGATCATGTGCCGTTCGTTCTGTCATCGTAGCGCCAGGTGCAATTGCATTTACTGTGATTTTATAAGGAGATAGTTCCAACACAAGTGTCTTTGCCAACATTTCAAGTGCTGCTTTGCTCATGCCATAGGCCGCTAAATTTTTGTGAGCCTGATGCCCGGTAACGGATGACATAAATAGAATGCGTCCACCATTTTGTTGTTCGCGCATTTGTAACGAAGCCGCTTGTGCTAGAAAGAAGCTTCCACTTAAATTCACTTTCATTACCTTATCAAAATCTTCGGGCTTGTAGTCGAAGAAATCTCCAAACAAAGTAATGCCTGCATTCGCAATGGCAATATCAACGTGACCAAATTGTTTTACGGCTTCGTCTACCATTTTTTGTATGAAGGAAACATCAGCGGCATTACCCGCAAACGGAATACATATACCCTGTTCTTTTTGAATAGAACGCGCAGCTTCTTTAGCAAGTGATGTTTCAATATCATTCAAAACAACACTTGCACCTCTTGCAGCAAGCTGACGACAGATTTCGAGTCCGATACCTTGGCCGGCTCCCGTTACGATCGCGACTTTTTGATGAAATTCTTTTTTGATCATTTCAAATCAACTTTTTAACTCTTTCTAAATGCCGGAGTAAGAAGGATGCTGTAAGCAAATACACTGAACAAAACACCCATCCACAATACCAAATCTTTCTCTGCTTTAAGACCTCCAACGATTAGGATACTTCCACCAATGATCATCGCTGTTAGTAACAATATATTTCTTGTACCAATAAATTTAAGAACCATTTTTCGATTAAAGATGATTTTGAAAAGTATAAAGCTCCAGCCTAATACAATCAATATCAATCCGAATGTATCTTGCAATGAAGGTCCGTGATCTTTATTAAAATTGAAAACACTTTTCTCCTGATCGGGTACAATAACCAGGATAAGCCCGATGGCTATGACCAATAGTGTAATCCAAAAGGAGGTGACCATTTGTTTGCAATCTTACTTTAGGTATTGAGATCAAACCAAAATATAGTTAATTTTCTACAAGGATTTTTCACGAACCCTTCATTATCCATATAACTTTAAACACCGAACTTTGAACCTGAAACCTTGAACCCCTAACTATGAATCCCATTTTCAAAAAGCTTAACTATAAAGACCAAAAGCAAATTCACATTCTTCAGGCACCGGCAAGTTTTAAGAAGGATGTGGATGAGATGAAGACTCTTACTACCATTAAAACCAATCTGACTGGTGCAAAGAATGTTGAATTCTTCATGGCCTTTGTCACCAAACAAAAAGAACTTGATGAACTGATCAAGAAGATGGCTTCATTGATGATTGACGATGGTGTTGTTTGGTTTGTCTATCCGAAAGGAACTTCAAAAAAATACATGTGCGAATTTAATCGCGACAATGGTTGGGCTGAATTAGGCAACGCAGGTTACGAACCTGTTCGTGCTGTCGCGATTGATGAAGATTGGAGTGCTTTGCGTTTTCGAAATCCTGCCCACATCAAAAAAATGACACGCAGTTTTGCTATGACCGAAACAGGAAAGAAAAAAGTAGCTGCAAGTAAAAAGAAATAGGCATCCAGTAAATTGCGGTAGATATTAAGTTGTGCAGTATTAAAATTTATCATTTGTATTTGCTCGTTACGACCCGTTAATTATTTGCGATTTTTTTTGTGTTCCAAATGGGGTAATACAACCACCCTAAGACTACCCTATTGGGCGTGATTTTATCGCTATTGTGTTTCGTTACATTGTCTTATCAAAATTTAGTTCTAACAAATCCCAAAAATTATGAGAAAGACTTTACTATTATTATTCTTTGCGCTGGTCTTTGCATCCTTTGCCAGAGCACAAGAGCGAACTGTTTCCGGAAGGGTGACTGCCACAGAGGATGGATCATCCCTACCTGGTGTTAACGTGCTTTTGAAAGGAACAAGCACAGGCACGGTCACTGATTCTGATGGGAACTACAAACTTACCATTCCTGCAGACGGAGGTAGTCTTGTGTTTTCATTTATTGGTCTTCAAACAACTGAGATTCCGATTGGTGATCGAACCGTTGTTGACATATCATTAGGATTAGATGTAACACAACTTTCAGAAGTAGTTGTAACCGGTGTTGGTGTTGCAACTGACAAAAGACGTCTGGCAATATCAGTTGAGTCTGTATCGGGTGATAAATTACCTGCCTTGCCATCCGCATCCATTGATCAAGCTCTCGTTGGAAAAATTGCAGGTGCGCAAATCATGTCGGCTTCCGGAAATCCAGGAACGCCTGTGAGTATTCAATTAAGAGGAATCAATACACTCTCTGGTGGAACACAACCTTTAATTATGGTAGATGGAGTCCAAATGCAATCCACTGCACTAAACTCTCTTGATCTAAGCAATGTAGAACGAATCGAAGTTGTGCAGGGAGCATCTGCCGCTACAATATATGGAGCTCAAGGAGCTAACGGGGTGATTCAAATTTTTACAAAAAAAGGGAAAGCCGGGAAAATGAAAATAAATTTCGGTGTAAGAACAAGTTCCGATCGCTTCTTAAATGTTGGCGATCTTCGACAAGCCAAAAACCATTCTTTCTCGGTGGATGGTAACGGTGATATGGTCGATACTGATGGAAACTTACTGGAAGTAATACCTCCAGGTTTTTGGGCTGCCGTTAATTGGGAAAATGGTGCAGGCGCAAAGAACGAACGGCCTTATCAAAACAATACTCAATGGTACGACCATGTTGATCAGGTATTTAATAGTGCCAGTACATCAAATGCTAGTTTAGCCATCTCAGGAGGTAAAGAGAATTCCGACTATGCATTCTCAATCGCAAAGCTCAAACAAGAATCTGTAATTCAAGGGCAACTTGACAGAACCAATTTCACTGCGAACGTTGGTTTTGAAATAGCAAAGGGATTAACCTTCAGATCAACAACACAATTAATTTATTCTAATAACACATCGAGTCCTTTTGCCGGTGGCGGAGCAGAAGGTGGTTATCTTTCAGCTGCATTTTATACATGGCCCTTTGCTGACTTTGAAGCGAAAGATAGTCAGGGGAATTATCTCTATAAATTTGGTGGCGCTGGTACAAACAGTGTGAATCCACTTTATGGTCAGCAATTTCAAAAGTATGACAGTAAAACCCTTGATGTTCTACCTTCACTGAACTTAAATTACAAAATCAATCCAATCTTTGAATTAGATTATAAACTTGGTCTTAACTATTCAAACAACAACTTTGCCCGCAACACTTTAAATCAAACCTTAACAGAAAGTTACGCTTATAACGATACGTATTATAGTGGATCAACTCCGAATGGCCAGTTGCAGCAAAGCAATACTCAGCAGTACAATGTAAACTCATTGGCATCAGCCATTATGAAATTAGATTTCGATAAAGATCTGAATCTGAAATTGCCTATTACGTCTACCACTCAAGTATCCTTCGACTGGAGAAAATCAACATTCCATAGAACCTACTCTACTTATACCGGCTTACCGGTAGGTGTACCGATCGATGACATCAATGGTGCGCAAACGGCTTCGAATGCTTCATCTGAATACCTCGATGAATTTATTACCTACGGTTACCTATTGAATCAGCGATTTGAGTATAAAGATATAGCCTCTGTATCGGGTGGTTTTAGATCGGATTTTAGTTCCGTATTTGGAGAAGCGAATAAACCATTCACTTTTCCCCGCGCAGATGGTTATTTGAGGTTATCAAAATTGGGCTTCTGGGAAGGAATATCAAATGCAATTCCGGAGTTTAAAATCAGAGCGGCATATGGTGAAGCTGGAATACAGCCAGTGGTGTACAACGGAGACCTAACTGGTTCTCAGCAAAATTGGGCCGGCCCTACACCAAATCACTACCCAAGAACAACCACATTAAAAGTAGGTACTGCAGATGGTTTATATTGGTATGATGCTGAAACAATAGGCAATAAAAATTTAAAAGTCGAAAGAACTGCTGAGTTTGAATATGGATTTGATTTTGGTGTGAGTCCATTCAAGAGCGGATCGTGGCTTAATTACATTAGTGCCAACGTATCAGTATGGAATCGAAAAAGTACAGGTGTTGTATGGGCACAACCTCTTGCAATCTCGTCAGGAGCAGGATCCATTTATACCAATTACATCGACCTTTCTTCAAATGGAGTTCAATTTAGTTTGGACATGGATCTGTACAACAGCGCAAATCTCACTTGGGATTTCAACACCGTTTTTGGCACATCAAAATCATTTGTCGATAAAACATTAGATGGCAATGATATACCGCTTACCTACATCAGCGCAGGAACCTACACATTGAAACCGGGTCAACAAGTAGGAACTGTATATGGATACAAGGCGCTTACCAGTATAGATCAAAAAGATACTGATGGAAATTTTTATCTGGATCAATCGCAGACCGCTAATTATGAAATTGTGAAGGGAAGAGTGGTTGATAAAACTTCGAAAAGGGTTGAGTTTACCAGCGACAAATACGCATTAGGTAACACGACACCCAAATTCAACATGGCGTTTACCAATACCTTTGCTTATAAAAACTACCTGAATGTTTCCTTCCAGATAGACTGGGTGTATGGCGCAAAAACTTACAATCAAACAAAGGAATGGATGTACTCAGAAGGGTTACACCGTGACTACGATGATGAGCTAACCATTAACGGTGAGTCTGGTGCCTGGACTGCTTATTATAGAAGTTTTTATGATGCTATTGAAAGCAATGGTACAAAAGATTTCTTCTTAGAAAATTCTTCGTTCGCCCGACTAAGAAATGTTTCGGTAGCATTTGACATTGCCAAATTCTTCAACATGGAAAAAATTAACACGCTCCAACTCGTGTTAAGCGGAAGAAATCTGGCTACGATTACGAACTACACAGGGTTTGATCCGGAAGCTAGTCAGAATACAGCAGCGGGTGGAACGGGCTCAGCTGCTCCCCAAAATGCAACGCAACGAGGATTGGATTTCTGGACCTTCCCGAACTTCAAATCATACCAGGTTGGATTAAATGTTTCATTCTGAAAATAAAAGAACTTAAACTCGAATAAAATGAAATTAAAAATATCATATCTCCTATCAATCGTATTTGCTTTTGCGGCTCTGTCGTGCAAAGATGATTTGGCTGAAGTAAAGAACAGGAACAACCCTACTCTCGAATTGCTAAGAGCAGAACCTGGTATTCTCGCGCTCTCTAAAGGCGGAATTTATATTAATGGTTTTGGTGGATACTATAATACCATTGACGATGGTTTAGGGAATGGCTTGCATTTAATTGTATATGGTATGCATGATTCAATGGGAGACTTAATCTATGTGCCGTGGGGAAACAATAATTTTAAATACCTCGATAATCCTACTGATTTTACATTAGATGATAACACCGTTGTCCCAATGCCCATTGGCGTTTCTCAACCGTATGAAACACGTTTACGAAACGATAGGGCATACGGTGCAACCAATAACTTTTTGCCAGAGTGGACTTACATGTATGTAATGAATAATGCCTGCAATGTTCTATTGGCCAATATTGACGCTGCAACGTATTTAGGCGATGCCGATTCAAAAAAGAATACATTAAAAGCATGGAGTTATTTTTGGAAAGGATATGCTTATTCGAGAATTGGGTCCATGTACATCGCAGGATTAATATTAGACGAACCCGCAATAACGAATAACGAATATGTATCCAACACAGAAATTCTGGCTGAAGCAACAAAGAATTTTGATCTCGCTGTGGCTGCTCTGGGTCAAATAACTTCAATGACTGATTATGAAGAAGTGATGGGGAAAATCATTCCAGGCTATTGTGTACACGAAAATGGAATACCTTCAACAGCGGAGTGGATCAGGAATATCAACACGATGAAAGCAAGAAATTTATTAGCGAACAAACGTGTAGCAGACATGACTGTAGCTGACTGGACCCAACTGAAGACTTTAGCAGATGCTGGCATCGCTGCGAACGATGCTATTTTTGTTATTAAAACCACAGCAACTCCCTCTGAATCAATTTTTACGGATAATGTCTTTGGTTCAAATTCTCTCGTTGCGACCACCAATGATCCTACCTACTTTATTAGCGAAAGGCTCATTCAGGACTATCGACCTGGAGATGATCGCTTCACTAATAATTTTGCTTTGCTACCTTCTCCGCAAGTCAATATAAGAGGAAGAGGTCTTGGTTTTGGAACTCGATATTATTTAGTGAACGGGGGCAATGGTGTAAATGATGCATTCACATATGCTGATGCAAATACACCAGGTGCTGATAATCATTTCATGGCAGGCTCGTATGAAGAAAATGAATTGATGCGAGCAGAGGCCGAAATTCAATTAGGCAACATCGCCACCGGTGTTGGATTAATTGACAATGTGAGAACTTTTCAAGCAGCAAATTTGGCGGACATTAATCCTGCCAGTACAAAAGGTGAAGCCCTGGAAGAATTGAGAAGTGAACGCAGAGTATCGTTATTGTTCAGAGGTCTTGGTTTTTATGATGCCAGAAGAAATGGCGTGATTGATGATAAAAGTAAAGGAGGAGGCAGAGCAGGTGCTGTCGTTTTATCGAATGTACCCGGCACACCTTTTTTGAGCACGAATGCATTTATCAACTACAACTACCTTAGCTACTGGGATGTTCCTGCGAATGAATTGGTTTTTAACAATCCTTCCAGTGGTAGCGCACCAGTAGTTAGTCCGGAGTAATTTATTTTTTGTGGGTTTTAAAAAAAGGTTGTCATGTGGCAACCTTTTTTTATTAAATCCATTTGATCATAAGAGAAAAGTAAGATCAGGAATTATGAATTCTATTTTCCTTTATTCTCTCTCATCATTTCAGAAAAACCTTTTTGCTTGGTAAATCCTTCCATGGCTTGTACGATTCGCTTGGCTTTCGTTTGTGCGGTCTTCGCGCTTTCAATCCATTTACTATAATAGCGTTGATGTGATCCTGGTAATGATTTAAAGAATTTTAAAGAAATAGGATCATCTTTTAAACACGCCATCAGATCAGACGATAATGTAATTTGTCTTTCGTCTTCTTCTAAGGTAACAGTTAGTTTGTCACCTTGCTTTTTACCAATCGCTTTTCGCATGGCGCCATTGATTGGTAAAATGAATGTGCCCTCTCCCATTGGAAGTATCGCAGTCTTTTGAATACCGTGTGCATCCAAACTTCCCTTCACTCGAAATGAAACCTTATGATCAGGTTTTATTTTTTTTGCCTGTGCTGCGCTGATTTCAATATACGTCCAGCCGGTTTTTTCTCCTTTCTTATCAAACTTCTGAATGGTCGTAGTGAACTTGATCATAGAATGGCGAAGATAGTGCTCATACTTCTAAAAGTAAATATTGTATCTACAACAATCATCCGTACTTTTGCATCATGTCACTCGAAAACGATATTAAACAGGAAAAATTCGCCACCGAATATCAAAAGGCTACTATCAACATCATGTTCACCAGTGGCTGGCTATATAATCGAAATGCATCGCATTTAAAACCGCACGGCATTACGCCCGAACAATTTAATGTACTGCGTATTCTTCGTGGAAGTCATCCAAAAAAAATGATGCTGTCAGATATTACCAGTCGCATGATTGATAAGAGCAGTAACTGTACGCGTCTGGTTGAAAAACTTCGTATAAAAGGATTAGTAAGTCGTGAGATTTGTGAAAACAATCGCAGGCAAGTCGATATAGGCATTACACCCAAAGGGCTTTCATTGCTGGCGAAAATTGACAAAGACTCTGAACAATTACTAGGCTCTGCTAAAACCATTTCGCAAACCGAGGCGAAAGAGCTAAATCGCATTTTAGACAAAATCCGTGAATAATTTTCCCCCGCTTTGTATTATATCAAAAGCGGAATTTCATTTCTCTGTCTTTATCAACACACAATTATTTTCTAATTTTAATCCAATAACCATTGTGTGCCATGACCTCTTCTATTGAAAATGATTTTCCGGAAACGGAGATGATCACCGCTGCCGTTCATTTTGTCAACAGTACTGCCAGCCATATTTTTCTTACGGGAAAAGCAGGGACAGGGAAAACTACATTTTTAAAAAATCTGTCGAAGCGCATACACAAACAATTTTTGGTGGTGGCACCAACTGGAATTGCCGCGTTGAATGCGGGCGGTGTTACCGTCCACTCTCAATTTCTTTTTCCGTTTGGGATGTTCCTTCCCGACAGCTCAATTAAGGAAGATTTTAATGCCAGCGGAAATTGTTACACTCCAAATACATTAGCACGCAAGCATCCATTGAATAGTGCTCGTAAACAAGTATTGCGTTCCATCGATTTGTTGGTGATTGATGAAGTGAGCATGCTCCGGGCCGATTTACTTGACGCAATTGATTATCGATTGAAAGCTGCCAAGGGAAATTTTCGCCAGAGCTTTGGTGGTGTTCAACTTTTATTGATTGGAGATTTATATCAGCTACCACCAGTAGTAAAGCGTGAAGAAGAAGCCCAACTCAGACCATATTATAGAACTCCATGGTTTTTTGAATCGAAAGCATTGCAACAAGATGGTTTTGTTTATATCGAACTGGATAAAATTTTCCGCCAGCGTGACGAATTTTTTATTGACCTGCTTAATAACCTTCGCAATAACAAACCCACACGAGAAGATATTGATGAATTAAACAAGCATTACCTATCTCCTGAGGAAATCAAAAATCTACATGAAGTTATTACGCTAACTACGCACAATTACAAAGCAGATGAACTGAATCAAAAAGCGCTGAAGGAATTAAAAACTCCATCCTATACTTTTGATGCCTTTACTGAAGGTGATTTTCCCGAAAGCATGTATCCTGTTTTACAGCGCCTGGAGTTGAAAGAAGGTGCACAAATCATGTTCACCAAAAACGATAATGAAGGTAAAGCGTATTTCAACGGAAAGTTAGCAACTGTCACTTCCATAGTTGATGATGAAATAGAGGTTTCGATGGCAGAAACGCATGTGTTGTACACATTGAAAAAAGAAGTTTGGGAGAATAAGAAATATACCGTCAATGCAAAATCACAGGAGTTGGATGATGAAGTGATTGGCTCATTCGAACAATATCCGATTAAGCTTGCGTGGGCAATTACAGTACATAAGAGTCAGGGACTCACATTTGATAAAGCAATCATCGATGTAGGTGAAGCATTTGCGGATGGTCAGGTATATGTAGCCTTATCTCGTTTGCGATCTTTAGACGGTTTGATCTTGCGAACGCACATCGATCCGAATGTAATCAGCACAGACAAGCAAGTTGTTTCATTCAGTGAAGAGAATAATCGGCCTGCTGAATTGCTTAACGTGATGAAAGCAAAACAACGAGAATTCATTCATCACCTTATTTTAAAAACATTTGACTTTGATGTGTTGATCAAAGAGATCAGTTACATCCGAAAAAACAAAAACGAAGCCAACGAGTTTGAAGAGGAAACGATGAAGCCTGTGCTCGAGCAAATTAATGATGCACTTCTTGCCGAATCAGAAAATACCTCAAAGTTCAGACGGCAGTTAATCAATCTCTTGCACGAAAATCAACACGCTCAATTATTGGAGCGAACCAAAAAAGGCAGTGAATACTATAAAGATGTTCTTGCTCGTGTTACGAGACTACTCTTGCGTCATCTTGAAGAGATGAAAAAACAAAAGCGGGTGAAAGGATACATTAGTAGCCTAACGGATCTTGATCAGCTTTTTTCTAAAAAAAGAGAAGAAGTGGATAAAGCTCTTTACCTCACGGAAGTAATTCTGGAAGATCGAGATCATTTTGATTTCACCAAACTCACGGAAGAGCGCACAACCGAACGAATAAAATTGCTGGAAGAAATTCACAAAGAGATTGGTGTTAAGCCAGTCAAAGGAAAAAAATCAAAACAGGTGGCAGGAAAAAAGAAAGATAAAAGCAACGAGCCCAGTACATATGACATTACTTTACAACTTCTTGAAGGCGGACTCTCCATTGAAAGCATCGCGAAAGAAAGAAGCTTAACTATAGGAACTATCGAATCCCATCTTTCAAAAGCCGTAACTGAAAGTCGCATCAGTATTTTCAAATTTATGACGGAGGAAGACGTAAAAACCATTTCATCAGCATTGAAAGAAATGCCTGAAGATTTTAACTCGAAAGATTTATTTGTGCGCCTGGAAGGAAAATTCAGCTATGGATTATTGCGGGCGGTGATGAGTCACACGGGTATAAAATCACAAAGACAAAAGATAGATTGAATTACACATTATAATTCACATGGCTCAAATCCAAAACAACTAATCTCACTCCGGATTAGCTTGCTTCAACGGAATCCAAATACTAATAGTAGTGCCTTTACTAAAAGTAGTTTCCAAATGCAATGTCCCACTCAATTTGCTCACGGCTTTTTTCACAATGTAAAGACCTAGTCCATTTCCTTTCGATTGTTCATTGCCGCGGAAAAACATATCGAACAAACGATCCTGGTACTGCTCTTCAACACCTTGTCCATTATCTTCAACAGAAATTTCAACTCCTTCATATTTCTCAATTGCCGATAAAGAAATAGTTGGTTCTGTACGGCCCCTGAATTGAATTGCATTCTCCAATGCGTTCTCAATAATAATTTTCAAGAAAGCCGGATAGGAAAGAAATGTTTTAATGTGGCCTACATTAATTGAAACGCGAATACCAAAATTATCAATCGCTTCCTGATAGGTATCCAATGCATTTTCAAAAATGGTTTGCATGGAAACTTCGCGGTAAACAAATTGATGTGCACCAACATCGCTAATCGATTGAAGTTTAATCAACATGCGATCCAGGTTGACTGCTGTTTCTTTTACTTTTTCGAATAGGTCGAGTGCATTTTGATCTTTCACAGTAATCTTCGCTACCTCAGACAATCCCATGAAGGTGGTAAGGGGTCTTCTGAAATCATGAGATGAGCGATAGAAGAATGTATCTAATTCCTTATAGGCTTGTTTCATTTCACGGGTACGTTCCGTTACCTTTTGCTCAAGACTCTCATTCAACTCTGAAATAACATCATAGCTCTCACGTAATTCTTCCGCTTGCGCTTCTAACTCATTTTGTTTGCCAGCCAGTTCATTATTAAGATGAATAAATTGAGCATTCGCTTCTGATAATTCTTCTGACTGTGCGGTCATTTCTTCATGCTTTTCCGCCAGCTCCATGTTCAACATTGTTAATGTATTGTTCGCCTCCGTAAGTTCTTCTGATTGGGCCTGTATCTCTTCTTGCTTCTCAGCTAAATCTCTATTCAGCGCACTGAGTGATGTATTAACTTTTGAAAGCTCTTCCGATTGAGCTCGTATTTCTCTATTTAACCGGCTCATTCTTTTGAAGTAATTATACAACGTGTATGCCAGTGCGCTTAACAAAATTAAGCCCAACACGCTGGCGATAATAAAAAATTGTTGCCGTTGAATTCTGCTTTCTTGTATAGTGATCTGATCTTCCTGAAGTTGCTTGCTCTTGCTGAGGAGTTCTATTTGCTGATCTTTCTTATCCAGTTCGTAGGCACTTTGAATGCTAAGCACTCGATTCGTGACAGTCGATGAGTTAACAGAATCTTTGAGCTGCTCGTAAAGCAACGAATACTTTAGTGCTTCACTTAATTTCCCCTGAGCTAAAAGTAAGTCTCTACGGGTTTGAAATACATTCACCATGATTACTCCCGAATTAATCTGCTTCGCCTTTTCTTCTGCTTTATCGAGGAAGATTTTTGCATTTTGGAAATCTTTCAGTTTTGTATAGATACTGCCCAAATCAAAATATCCCCAGGCCAAGCCATTCTGATGAAGAATTGATTCTTTAATAGCAATACTTTCTTTTTGCAGCGACAACGCACGTGACAACTTTCCTTGCGCTTCATAAATTTGACTGATATCAGACAACGAGGCTGCAATAGCCTTAAGATCGTCTTGTTTCTTTCTTATCTCCAATGCTTTTTCATAGTTGAAAAGGGCATCGCTATATTTTTTCTGCATTTTAAAAATAGTGCCCTGTAAACTATAAGCTGAAGAAATTTCAGTATCCAAATTATTTTTTTTTGCAAGCTTCAAGCTCGTTTCAGCAAATTCCTGCGCTGCTTTAATTTGATCAATCCTGAAATAATTGGTTCCAATAACGAGCTGTGCTCTCACGGCTTCATTCACAAACTTCTTTTCTTCACATACCTTCAGTGCTTCAAATGCATTTTTTAAACTGATATCATAGTTGCCTGTTTCTTCCAGCAATTTTGCTATATCGATTAACGATCTGGCGTATTCGTGGAAGTTGGAATTCTGAATATAGAATTCGCTTACATCATTGAGCAATCGTAATGCCTCCTTGTAATTTGATTCTCTAAAAAAAAGTATTGCCTTTTGATAATAAATCTTTTTTTGAATTTCAGAAGCCACTCCCTGCTCAATATACTGTTCAGCACGGGCAAGATATTTCTTAGCTTCCTCAATATCAGGTTGGTTAAGATGCCATTGTGCCAAAAGGGTTAAGACATCTGCAACCAATAATTTATCGTGCAACTTCTCCCGAATGGCAAGCGTACGAAGCAGATACGAATGTTCCTGATTTGGCTTTGCCATGAGGCCATAATATCGGCTTAGGCTTTTATAAAGCACAGCCAAATGCCAAGGGTTGAGACTGTCTTTCAGAACAACGTAGGCTTTGTCGTATAAAATCTTTGCGGAATCGTATTGGTTTTTTCCGCGATAAATGTTCCCGATTTGTGTTAATGCATATCCTTGCCAGCCATAGTTACGGCACAATGCGGCTTTCTCTTGTCCCAATCTTATCAGACGGAGACCTCCTGCCATATCACCCATATCGATTTTATACATCCCCTGAAAAATGGTTGACTCGGAAATACCTTTTTCATAATGAAGTTCTTCAGCAAGTTGTTTTCCTTCTTCAATAAACTCATGGGCTCTTTTAAAATCGACCTGGACTAAATTAAATGCCAGAGCATTAAGCGCATCTACTTTTTTTTCTCCCTGAGTAATATTGACAAGATGCTGAAGACTATCGATGGTAGTAATTTGAGCGAAAGCAGTTTGAATGCAACACTGCATTACGACAAAAGCAATTAGCAGTCTAAACTTGCAAATGATGATGTGAGTATAGTGATCGTTAGGAGACATTTTCGTAAAATAGCAAAATATACACTTTTAAGTTAGGCTAAAATGAGTGGTATTCAAAAACTTATGATTGATGGTACGGAAATTTTATCCATCGACTACTCTGATTGTAGAGAACATGAGATTATAGCCCTTGCCAGCGAGTTGTTAGAACTTGGTCTTGCAGAAAATAAACCCCTACGGATACTTTCAATATACAATGATAAAAATTTCATTACCCCAAAAGTTATGCGTCATATGGAAAAGGTAACGAAACAAGGAATTCATCTTATTGAAAAGATGGCCATCATTGGATTAACCCCAACCAAAAGAATTATTCTAAGAGGATATAATCTTCTATTCAAAAGAGATTTTAAAACTTTTGATTCGCGTGAAGAAGCCATTGCCTATTTAATAGACGAGAGTTCAAAATAAGAATCAATATTTTAATATAGATTTCTTAAAATGATATATTGGTAGTGCTGAGATGCATTTACAAAGAATGTTCGTTGAGGAATAGTGACGAAGCACGTTCTTTTTTGTATACTAGTAATGTATTCATCTTTAAGTTAGGCATAACATGGGCGGTGTTCAGAAACTAATGATTAACGATAAAGAGATTTGGTCTCTCGATTATTCCAACTGTAAGGAGGACGGTATGATTGCACTTGCCAGCGAGTTAACCGAATTGGGTTTGGCTGAAAACAAACCGATGCTTGTTCTGGCAATATACAATGAAAAGAATTTTGTTACGCCAAGAGTAATGCGTCATTTAGAAAGCGTCACAGGAAGAATCATTCATCTAATTGACAAAGCCGCTCTTATTGGATTGAGTCCTACCAAAAAAATATTATTGAAAGGATACAATTTTCTATTCAATAGAAACTTTAAAGCTTTCAATACTCGAGAAGAAGCAATTGCTTATCTGTTAGGAGACGAACCGTCATGAATCTCCTACCCCTTGCAAAATGAATAAATCATTTGCTTCCTTAGATAACTTCATGTTCTTCAACTTACAAAAGTGACTTTACAATAAGATTGTATGATCTGCACAATTTCTTACTTTAGGATTTAGAACCACAATGAAAGGAATTCCACTGTATAAAGAGATAAACGATTTCCTAGCTGGAATTAACTCAGAACATCGCACCCCTAATTCTACTTTTTATTGTTTGCGAATAGAAGATACATATCCGCAGACGAAGGATGTAATGCCTCCTTTCAAAAAAGATTTCTACTTTGTTTCATTCATAACGAATGCTGGCAAGACAGCGATACAATATGATAATAACAGCGAATCTCAATTGGATTCGTTCCTGGTCTTTCAATCGCCTGGCCATATTTACAGTTGGCATCGCGATAAAAAAGTAAAAGGCTTTCTTATCTATTTCAAGAAAGAATGCTTTTCATTTTTCCGTCCCGACTTCGAAAAAGAATTTCCATTCTTTAATGTGCTGCACACTAATTTTTTTAAGATAAACCAATCTGTTTTTCAAAAATACAAACCGCATTTTGATGCAGTCTTTGATGCGTATAACGCTACTGATTCAAATCGCTACACAATAGCCGCGCTCCGTTTTTTGGAATTGCTTTATCAATTAAAAGAATTTACCATTGCCGCTAACCAATGGAACAGTGGATTTTCTTCACCTCAACAACTCCTGTTTCAGAAATTTCAACAGCTCGTTAACAACTATTACATTGAAAAGAGAACGGTGGAGGAGTATGCTGAACTCCTTCACATCACACCGCATCATCTTTCTCAGTCCATCAAACAAGCAACTGAAAAAAATGCATTATCCTTTATCAACGATCGGATTCTATCAGAAGCAAAAACTCTGATACGGCACACAGAATTAGATATAGCAGAAATTGCTTATCAACTTAACTTCAGTGATCCCGCTAATTTTGGAAAGTTCTTCAAAAAGAATGCGGGTGTAACACCCATTGAATTCCGTAAGAGTAGTTAAGAATTTACCAGTTCACCCCACTTTTGTACCATTGGCCGGCAAAGCGACCGCCTACCTTTGTGTTATCAACTAAAACAAAAAAGAAATGAAAATAGGAGTATTCGGAACAGGAATGGTTGGAGACACCATTGGTTCAAGATTAATTGAGTTAGGACACAGCGTGATGATGGGCTCGCGCACGGCCAGCAATGAAAAGGCTAAGGGATTTGTTGCCAAACATAAATCTGGCGCAAGCACAGGAACATTTGCTGATGCAGCTGCATTTGGTGAACTGATTTTCAACTGCACGAAGGGCGATGGTTCGATTGAGGCGTTGAAGCAAGCGGGTGCAGCAGTTGATGGAAAAATTATCGTTGATGTTTCAAACCCATTAGATTTCAGCAAGGGTGCGCCACCAAGTCTGATTCCTTCTTTATCAAACATCAATTCATTGGGAGAAGAAATTCAAAAAACATTTCCGCTGGCAAAAGTGGTGAAGACACTGAATACGATGTGGTGCGGGTTAATGGTAAACCCAAACATGATTGGTGGTGGAAACCATACCAACTTTATCAGCGGAAATGATGCGGAAGCGAAAGCAAAAGTAAAAGTGTTGCTCAATGAGTTTGGTTGGAGAAATGAAAATATTCTTGATCTTGGTGACATTACTAATGCTCGCGGAAGTGAAGCTGTGTTGCCAATTTGGTTGCGTGTGTGGGGCGCTACTCAGAATGGCGCCTTCAATTTTAAAGTAGTGAGTTAGCATTTATCATCGTGAGGAATAAACAAGTAGAATGAGCGACTCTTTCTCAAAGAGTCGCTCATTCTACTTTTCCTTTTTAAATCTGAAGTCACATTTCTTTGCACCCAATGCAATTGTTCCCGTTCGAATAAGTTTTAATCCTGCAAAGCCAGACGTTATTTCATCAACTTCACAAAGTATGGAAGCGTATTTTTCGTAATTGTGTTTCTTGAAAAGTTTGCAGATACCGCATTCTAAAATATCAATGCCATAACCCAATCCGTATGTCTCTTGTTTATCCGTTATGATGTTAGCAACAAAGCCTTGCGGATTTGAATTTGTACTCACCCGTTTATTAAAAGCTTTTATAAGAACAGATGCCAGTCTTGTGTGTATGAGTTTGGGAGGAAGTTGCTTGAGAAAAAGTTGAATTTTATTTTTTGGTCTAACATATTCAGTCACTACTTCCAGGCAAATTTTACGGATCGAATCAAATGCTAATCCTTGCAGATCCAATACTTTAATGAGGGAAAGAAAATACGAACTAAAGTCCAGTCGTTTGTCTATTGGGTTTCGTGAAGTGGCTGCAAACTGTGTATCGACAGAAATGATTTGAAATTGATGATCAACCTCTGCGATCATAGTAGCGGAACGATCCGGAAAATGTTTCCTGATTGTATTGGCGAAATATTTTCGGTAGTTGTCCATTGGTATTTATAAACCCTAGATCCTTCACACTACTTGACCACAGCAAATTTTAAAGGCGAAGTATTTACTCGTTTAATTTCCTTTCTCGCCTCCAAATCAAGCTTTACCCACTCCATATTCCATTCGATAGATCCTTCGAACTTTATTTTATTCTTTTTAAAATCTTCCAATACGGCTTTTAAAATTTCCGTATGCGTAAATTCACCTTTTGTCTTGAGGATATTGAGAATAGATTTCTTCAATACATCGTACTTCTCTTTATCCATACTGATGGCCTTCTTACCAGTTGGATGTTGGAGTTGAATTTTTGGTTCCATAAATTCTACCATTTAAGGTGTTGAAACTGTCTCTTCGATTAGGAGCGAACGGAATTAACGTCATAATGGAATGGGTTGTAGTACGGTCTGTTCCCATTTAGTATATTTTTCTTTCATCGTATTGAAAATGTCGGAATACTTTTCTTTAACATCATTTGACTCTTTAGGATCAGTAGCTACATCAAATAAATATTCACCCTTCTCATCTTTCAAATATTTCCAATTCCCATCCCGGATTGCCTTTTGTTTGCTACGCTGAAATGTTCGCCAATAAAATGTTCGCTCAATATTTGTTTTCTTCCCGGTCAAAATGGGCATTAAGTCTAAACCATCTAATGGAAAGTCGGTATGTGCTTTTGCACCTCCTGCTGCAAGGATAGTTGCTGTCCAATCCATGGTAATGGCCACCTGCTGCGTAATGACTCCCGCCTTAATCTTGTCCGTCCATCTTACAAATGCTGGTACCCTTATCCCACCTTCCCATAGTGTACCTTTCGCTTTTGTTAGACCCCCGTTATCTGAATATCGCTCGCCTCCATTGTCGTTGGTAAAAATTATAATTGTTTGCTTGGATAATTGCTCGTCATCCAATGCCTTTATTATACTTCCAACACCGTCATCAAGACTTTTCATCATTGCAGCATATATGGATGGAGAGCCACCACTTCTAAAATCATCCGCATCGCCATACGGTTTATCGTTTGGTCCTTGCCATGGCCAGTGAGGTGCGTTATACGTAACAGATAGAAAAAAAGGTTTGCTGTGTTTCTTCTTTATAAACTCAATTGCTTTTTGTGAAAACAAATCGGTAAGGTAGCCCCCAGGATAAACAAGGGAATCATTTTCATAAAGATCATGTTTCTCTCCATCACCTTTATGCGATATATAATCCGCAGCTCCACTATGGAAGCCAAAGAAATAATCAAATCCATTTTTAACCGGACTGTGTTGCGGGAGAGAACCCAAATGCCACTTTCCAATCAATGCAGTTTGATAACCTGCGGTTTTCATTAAAGTTGCAAGAGAAGGAAATTGAGAAGTCAACCCGAAAGCACTATCGCTTTTGTTACCCGTAAGTGGCTCAATTAATCCGACAGGAGTTCGTGCAGGATAACGCCCGGTTATGAATGCGGTTCGGGTTGGTGTGCAGAGTGGGCCTGCAGAATAAGCATTGACAAATTTTATTCCCTGCGATGCAAGTTTATCCAGATTTGGTGTAGAGTAGTCTTTACGTCCATACCCACTTAAATCTCCATAGCCCATGTCGTCAGTCATTATGTAAATAATATTAGGGCGCTGAGCTTGAGCATTTGAATAGACCAGAAGCACAAGGACGAGGCATAGTAAGCTCTCTTTAAGATAAAAACGTTTAATGCAAAACATGAGAAGTTCTTTAGGTATGAATGTGTACAAATGAAAATGCGCAGTCAATGAATTTAAACACTATAATTCCTTATCGATAGACTGTTCATGTGTGAAGCATGAACCTACTTCCTACAGCGAGGGGCACACTAAATATGAAAAAAACAATACATTAAATGTAAACTTAATTTAGGACGTGGCAAACAAAGCGTCTGTGCGTTCTGCTTGTGGCCGATTTGTTACCGTGTCCTTTTAAACGATTTCGCAAGCTGTTTAAACAGCTCCACGTTTTCTTCGAAGTTATCTTCTGCATCACCAATTAAAATGTAATAGCTGTCTTCTGAAAAAAGCATGACTTGATAAAGTATTATGTTTACTCCACTTTTCGAATCAACTCCTTTCGTTTCGATTTCGTACCCATGGAGTCCGTCAATTTCTATATCGCTTACTTTATTTTCACTGGTCTGAATTTTATAGGGAAGGCGACTAAGCCTGTTAAGGGCAAAAAGTCTTTCATTGTCCGTTTCAATTTTAGAAAAAGCTTGGCCGATAACAACCGAAGCCTTGTCTTTTGATTCTGTCGGAACTTTGCCATCAACTGTATAGAGCAGCATTCCGGACATTAGTTTCGCAAATTTGAACTTGGTGTTAGTTGAATTGATTTTGAACGGCACTGCGCTGAGTGGATCGCTCATGCTTGCAGGATCATATACAATTGAATACAATGCGTTCACTATCTCACCGTCTAGTTCCTTAAATTCCTTTGGATAAATTCCCGTAATGACGAACGTTGATTTCACATCACCGAATGTTAAAATATATTTCACAAACAAAGTATTGTAAGCATACTGTTCGGTGGTGATGAAGAAACCTTCCATACCATTCACTCGAATGGCTTCTTTCTCTTTGAGCGTTACGCCTTGCCCTTTGAGATCGCGTTCGTTGAAGCCTCGTGTTGTTTCTGAAAAAGGACCCGGTATCTCCGCCACCATGATCGATGCATTCGTTTCTTTCTGCTGAAAGCCCTGGAAGCCCTGTGCTTCAGTAAAATCTGCAGGAGGTATTAAAGCAATTGGAGTTCCGGCAACAGTTTTATGATCTGCGCTTCGCTTATTTTGATATTCTTTTTGAGCGCTTGAATCAATAGTGGTAACCAGTGCTATGAAAATCAATAGTACTTTGAACATATATATGCTGAATTAAAATTCTGAAAGTATTTGAAAACAAAAGCGACCAAATTCTAAGATGAGGACCCTGTTCAAGATATCCCATCCGTGGGTACCCAATTAGTAAGATGACAAAACATACTTCCAAAGAATTAAAAAAAGCATCCCAATCGGAATGCTTTTCTCTATTCATGTAAAGATGTTCTACACATCCATCGCATCATACACAATTACCTTCTCCCACAAGCCCGAGCAATCGGCAATAAACTTTTGGTGGATGGGATGGTCCTGGTAGGTTTTCTGTCCTTCGAGATCATCGAAGAACATGAGCTCTGATGCGCTGTAGCTATTGTCCACCACGGGGCGTACCTCTGTTGAAGCGGGCACACCGATATGAATTGCTTTAATGGTTTCAATTTTTGCCAGCGTGCGCAAGCCGGCAATGAGTTTTTCCAAATCTTCTTTAGAGCCCGGATTCTTCAACCAGAAGAACACGTGATGGGCAAGTTGTTTTTTTTCTTTTGTATCCATAGTTGTGAGTGACATTCCCGATGCTGCACCTGCCGTGAGTATTGCAGTGGTGGCGAGAAAAGTTCTGCGCGTTTGTTCCATTGATGTGATTAGACTTTAGATGTTAGAAGTTAGTAGCAAGACTTGTGTCGAGCTGCCTGGCGAAGATACAAAAATCAATTTGTGATTTCTATGCGATTATTTTCTGGGTCGAGGATTACGCTTTCGTAATAGCCATCGCCTGTGGTGCGTGGTTCGCCAACGATTTCGTAGCCATCTTTTCGAAGTTGCTCTGTTAAAGTATCTACCTTTTCTTTGCTTCCAACGTAAATCGCAAAGTGAATGAAGCCCATGTTTTGTTGATGTACATCATTTTTATTTTCGGGAATGTTCGGCATCTGCATAATCTCCAACCGGCATTCACCTTCAAAACTCAGGAAGTAAGAATTGAAATTCTTTTTGGGATTGAAATATTTTTCATTTGATGTTGCCTGAAAGTACTTCTCATAAAATGCTTTCATCTTTTCAAGATCACGAACCCAGATTGCCAGATGTTCTATTTTCATATTGTGATTTTATTAGAGGACAAGGAGTTAAACCGCAGAGGGCGCTGAGGTTCGCATAGGGATTTGTTGAAGCTATGAATTACGGAATATCATTTACAAAATTACCTTAATGTCTTTTGCCTTTAACTCTGCGTTTCTTTGCGCCCTGTGCGGTTTAAAGTTTTTATTTTTTCAATGTTCTCAAATAATGAATGAGATCGGTGCTCACTACATTCGATATCCCTGCTTCGCGAAGCATGGTAATAATTTGTCCGCGATGATAAGTGCTATGATTCACAACATGAAACAACGTTTCTTCATACGAATCTTCAAACGGATCACCTTTCATATTTTTATACGCATAGGCCGAAGACAGAAAAGCTTCATCTTTTGATTCGATAAACTTTTGAATATCCTCTGATGATTTTACAAGACCATTCAATGAAATCTCTTTATCTGTCTCCTTCATGTTTGGAAAGGTGGTGAGACTCGTTCCCTGCATTCGCGTTAACCAGATGAATTGTGCTCCCCACATGTGAGTCACCGTTTTAGCAATAGAGGGAAAACTGCTTTTGTTTTCTCTGAAGTAAATTTCATCTTCTACATTGCGCAACACTTCTGTTGTTTTGGTATTCGCCCAAACGTTGAAGGTTAAATGTTTGTGAATGGAGTACATGCTATTTTAAATATTCAGGTACGGGTACACCTTCTTTCAATACATCATCGGGTATAAGAGGCAACCGTTGTGTCTTCAATGGCACAACGCCTGCCCAAATGTCTAAAGCATAATCTTCGTCATCATCTTTTGGTCCGCCTACGCGAATCTTTGCAGAAGCATCTTCAATGTTAAACGCAATCACCATAGTGGCTTTCCATTCGCCAGCATTTGGCTTGCGCACATCTTCCCATCTTCCCGGTTGCATTTTATTGGTGAAGACTTCTAACGCTTCATAAAGTTCGGCCTGATCTGTTACTTTCTCTGCATGACTAAACAAAACTACTGATCTATAATTTACGGAGTGATGAAAAGCAGATCGCGCCAACACCAATCCATCGATGTGGGTTACACTAATACATACCGGAAGTTTTTTCTCTGCTAACTCACGCATATAAAAACTACCTACTGATCCATGGAGATACACTTTGTTTCCCATACGGCAAAAGCCTGTTGGAATCTGGAACGGTTGTCCATCGCGTACATACGCCAGTGTGCAGACTAATGCTTCATCTAAAATATTGTAAACAACTTCTTTGTCGTACTCACCACGTTTTGGGAGACGTGTGATTTGGTTTTTGTCGGTGAGGGGAAATTTTTCCATGTTGTGATACTTTGTTTGATATTGATTCTACTAACTGATCCTTAATTATTTTTCCGTTTGATTATAAAGCACTCTTTAAATTGTTCCATGCCGATCTTCGGGTAATACTCAACTGCTTTTGGTGCTGCAAGTAAGATGAGCATCGCGTTACTTCCTGCAGCTTCATGCGTTAACCGGATTAATTCTTTTCCAATACCTTGCTTCTGAAAAGTTTCATCTACTGCTAAATCCGACAGGTAGCAGCAGAATGAAAAATCAGTGAGGGCCCGTGAAACTCCAATCAGTAAATCACCTTGCCATGCTGTTATAATAATATTACCATGTTGTAGCATCTTCTCAATCCGATCACGATCATCAACGGGTCTTCGCTCTGATAATGTAGAGCGCTTCAACACATCAATGAATTGATCGGCTGATATTTTAATATTACTTCGATAGGTAATGCTCATGACTATTTCATTTTCAAAACAATCTTCCCAAACTGATCACTCTTTTCCATGTGTTGAAATGCATCCGTTATTTGTTCAAATGGAAAAACAGAATCAATCACAGGCTTTACATTACGGCTCTCCAGCAAATCAATCATCGATAAAAATTCGTCACGCGTTCCCATGGTAGTTCCGTGAATGGAAATCTGCTTCCAATACAACATGTTCGTTGATATATCTGTGATGTTCCCTGCCGTTCTTCCAAAGTTTACAATGCGTCCTCCTGGCATAGCGAGATCAATTAACTTTCCAAACTGATCTCCACCGGCACTGTCGATAATAATATCAAAACCACCAGCTTCCTTCTTTGCTTTCGCAACCCACTCCGGATCTTTATAGTTGAAACCAGCAACGGCTCCGAGTGCTTTTGCTTTTTCTATTTTTTCGTCTGAGCCAGACGTTACATATACTTTTGCATGATAGGCCACAGCAAATTGCAATACCCACAAAGCAGCACCTCCACCAATACCCGTGATCAACACTTTTTCCTTTGAATGTAATCTTGCTTTCGAAAACAATGCTCGATAAGCAGTTAATCCAGATAAAGGAACGGAAGCCGATTGCTCAGAAGTTAAATGTTCAGGCTTTTCAAAAATGTATTTTTTAGAAATCACCATGTACTCACCGAACGTTCCGTGATCAGGCAATCCTAATATTCTAAACTTGTCGCCTTGCACAATCGGATTGCTTCCCCATTCCAAACTAGGATTGATGATTACTTCCATTCCGATTAACAATGTATCGGCATCTTCACCCACATCTTCAATCACACCACATCCATCGGAACCTAAAATAATTCCATCAGGATAATGTTGAGTATGTTCTTTCATTAGCCACAAGTCGCGATGGTTCAATGCCACATGTTGCATGCGGATTAATACCTGGTCTTTAACGGGCTTTGGTTTTTTTGTTTCCTGAATGGCAATGGGATAATCTTTGCCGTGGAAGAGTAAGGCTTTCATGAGAAAAGTTCAAGGTTCAATGTTTCAGGTTCAAGGTTCAATACCACGCTTCCCGGAACTTTGAACCTTGAACCTTGAACTATTTTATAATGTAATTCCATCCGTGCACATCGGCCTCAGCGCCCATGCGGATGTTTTGAAGTTTTTGTTTTACACGTTGTTGAAAACTATCTGCGCCTGCTTCCGGAATTTCAAGATCATTACCTTTGATTCGGATGACAGCAATTGGAGCTACCACGGCAGCTGTACCGGTACCGAAAGCTTCTGAAATTGTTTTGTTCTTCAACCCTTCTTCAATTTCATCAAGGCTTACTCTTCTTTCGTCAACTGAAATGCCCATGTCTTTAGCAAGTGTCAAGATGGAATCGCGCGTCACGCCATCCAGAATTGCAGTTGTTAATTTAGGGGTAACCAGTTTTCCGTTGATGACGAACATTACGTTCATCATTCCTACTTCATCAATGTATTTATGCTCTTTGTGATCGGTCCACAAAATTTGATCGAAGCCCTCTTCGCGCGCAATTTGTGTTGGATAGAATGCACCGCCATAGTTACCGGCACATTTTGCAAAGCCTGTTCCTCCTTCAGCGGTACGCACATAATGATCTTCCACTTTCAATCGATATGGTTTCGCCTGATACGCAGCCACCGGACTGTTGATGATGATAAATTTAAAGTGATCGGCAACCTTCACACCAAGTCGTGCTTCGTATGCAAACATGAACGGACGAACATAAAGTGAAGAGCCTTCTGTTTTTGGAATCCATTTTTTATCCAATTCAATCAAGGTATGAAGCGATTGAATGAACATCTCTTCGCTCACTTGTGGCATCACCATACGGGCAAGAGAATTGTTCATGCGTGAATGATGCTTGTGCGGACGGAAAATATTGATCGCACCATCGTTCATATAAAATGCTTTCATTCCTTCGAAGATGGCTTGCCCGTAGTGAAGCGACAACATCGCAGGGCTCATCATCATGTCCCCGTAAGGAACGATGGTAGGCTCATGCCATTTGCCATCTTTAAAATCGGCCACGACCATGTGGTCGGCAATGTATTTACCGAATTCCAGATTGTTGAAATCAACTTCATTGATCCTGGATTTCGCAATGTGATCGATCGGAATTGTGCTGGTTATAGTCATTGTGTGTTTGTTTGCTATTTGGAGGTTTAAAGGTAGTAATGTTACGTATATTTTTCGCCAGTAATTTGCGGTTTACGGTCACAAGATAAACAGTAGAAATATTTGACTTTAGCCAAAATTACATTTGAATAAAGCCTTTTTAGTTTGTTTTTATTTGTTCTCCGTCCTAAAGGACGAGGCTGTTTTTTCTAATGTGTAATCTGTGTTCATACAATTAGCTATGAATGCCCCGCTTTTTTCATTTCCGTTGCAATTGACACCGATCCCTGATCTCCTCGCTTTTCCAGTTCTGTTACAATCGTTTCATGGTTTTTTGCATCTCGGTTTTGAGAAAGCTTGTAGGTAGCCTCCATCTTCGAAATCTCAATTTCAAAACCCACAATGCCGAGCATCTCTCTTTTCACATAATTCGGATTCATTCGATCAACTGAAACAGGCTTTTCGGATTGCTTTTCATATTTATCTGTAAGCTCTTTCAATGAATTTAAAAGTTCCTGTTCTGTCTGGATTTTCAGCTTACCATAAACATGCACGGCTAGATAATTCCAGGTCGATACATTTTCATGATCATACCACGATGAAGAAATATAGGCATGAGCTCCCTGAAAAATGGCGAGGACTTCCGTATCCGCATTCCATTCTTTCCACTGTTTATTACCTTTTGCAATATGGCCTTGTAACTTTTTCTTATCGCGCGATAAAAGCAATGGTACATGAGTAGCCCAAGGCTTACCTTCAACAGTACTCACTAAAATCGCAAAGCCGTTGGCATGAATAAATTCATGAAGCTCTTCCGTGTTTTCGTTTCGATTAATTTTTGCAGTATACATACTAACAATTTTCTTTTAATGCCTGAATGGCTATCCGAACATCATCTTCACTTGTAAGCCAATTGCTAAAGGCTGCTCGAATGGCAGGCACGCCTTTATAATTTGTTGGCGTGAAAAAAGCACGGCCATCGTCTCTAACCTTTGCTAAGAATTTTGCGATTGCACTTGCATCAATATTCTCCTGATTGAACGTGAAGCACACTACATTCATACGAACAAGTGAAAGAAGTTTAAACTCAGAAGAGTCGAGGATCATTGCTCCAAATAGTTTTGCGCAGTCACAGTTTCTTTCCACAATTTCACGATGACCTTCTTTACCATACGCCATCAATGTAAACCACGATGGCAATGCGCGAAAGCGTCTGGAGTTCTCTGGTGTGTAGTGAAAGAAATCCGGACTTTGTGCAGGATCACCTAAATATGCTGCGCTGTTTTGAAAAACACTGAGCTGAATATTTTTATGTCGTGTGAACTGCATGGCCGCATCATACGGAACATTCAACCATTTGTGCGCATCAACAGTAATACTATCCGCGTAATTGATTCCTTCTATATAATGAGCATACGTTGGTGAGCATCCTGCAAAGCCACCAAAGGCTGCATCAACATGAAGCCAGAATGAATATTTCGATTTTAGTTTTGCAATCGCTTCTAAATCGTCAAAGTCCACAGTGTTCACCGTTCCTGAATTGGCAATGATGATAAAATGTTGATCCGGATTATTTTTCAAATGCTCTTCAAGCTTAACTACATCAATGGCTTCGCGATCAGGCAAGGTATCAATTTTAATAAGTGACTTTCGTCCGATGCCCAGCATGGATAACGATTTGTAAATACTGGAGTGTGGCGTTCCACTTAAAATCTGAATTGGTTTTCCGCTCGACAATCCCTCCTGACTAAAATCAATACCCTGCTGTTCACCTACCCACTGACGGGCTTGTGCGAGACTTGTAAAATTAGAAATGGTAGCGCCCGTTACGAATGAACCAAAATATGCTTCATCTAAACCAAAAAGTTGTTTTAAGAAATGAAGCGTTTGTCTTTCGATTTGTGGCGCGATGGAATCATTGCTTCCACAAGCATTCTGATCAAAAGCGCTAACGAGCCAATCACCTGCAACCGAAGCGGGTGTAGATCCTCCGGTAACAAACCCAAAATAACGTGGGCCGGCACTGTTCGTCATCTTATCAGCAAAGTTCTTTTCAAAAAACTTTAACGATGCATTTGTGCCAACGCCTTTCTCAGGCATATCGATCAATTCAATATTCGGTATGAATCTACCCGGAGGAAGATCATCCTGTTTATCGAAATACGTATTTGCCAACACCAGTGTATTCGAGAGAATATCTTTTATTAATTCGCGATCGGAGTGAAGGGTTTTATTCATTGGTCTTTAATTCAAATAAATTGTTCCTGTTGAAAATAATTTTGCTGTCCCAGCAATGGTAACGCGATCACCTAATAATGTGCAGTGCAGCTTCCCTCCTCTTCTTGAAAGTTGTTTTGCATTCAGTTCAGTTTTTCCGAATACCTTAGACCAATAGGGTGTAAGAGTTGTATGTGCTGAACCTGTCACCGGATCTTCACCTCCGCCAGATTGTGGATCAAAAAATCGCGAAACAAAATCAACTTGATTTCCTTTGGCCGTTACAATAATGCCGCGTGCTTTCACTTTCGCAACTTGGGTAAGATCGGGTATCATATTTTGAATGATCTCTTCTTTATCAAACACCAACATGTAATCCGTTTTTCCTTTAAAGGTTTGCAAAGCTTTTGCACCAAGAGCCTTTTCAAGTTCCGGCATCGCGGGTGATTCGCTAAACTCATCTACTGGAAAGTTTAACGTGAGAAGTGCATCTGATTTTGTTACGGATAATGGTCCGCTAAGCGAATTGAACTTTATCGTATCACTTTCATGACCTTCATGAAAAAACAAAACAAATGCGGTGGCAAGAGTTGCATGTCCGCATAACAGAACCTCAGTGGTTGTTGTGAACCACCGAATGCGAAGACCTTCTGGCTCCTGAACGTAAAATGCTGTCTCTGCTAAATTATTTTCCATGGCGATGCTTTGTAACACTTGATCGGAAAGCCATTCCTTTAATGGACAAACCACAGCGGAATTACCTTCGAAAATTTTATCAGCAAAAGCGTCAACCTGGTATCGTTTAATTTGTAAGCTCATTGTCTTTTTATTTAGAGATAGTATCCAGCAAACGTCTGTGATAATTAACCTGACCAAGGTGATAACCTAAATGTGCGGCCAAATGAACGAGGAAATATTCAGTGGTCGTTTTTTCGGCCAGCACTAATATTGGATACTCTTGTTGTATAGTAGCTTCTGAAACCGTTGGTAAAACTTCTTCAATCATGCGAATAGTAGCTTCCACTTTTTCAATCAACTCTTTACGCGCCACATCTTTTTGTGAAAATTCCAGATCGCGATTGCGAATGTATCCTGTCTTTCCCAGCGTAGCACCGATATAGGTATTGAGATTGCCAACCAGGTGAAGGCAAAGGTTTCCAGCTGAGTTGGCAATTTGTTTTTCTGTTTTCCAAATCACTGCCTCATTTACATAAAGCTCCAACTCCTGTTTCAATTTGTTCAGGTCGCGGATGTATAGTTTTTGTAAAGTCTGTGTGAGCATTATTGTTGATTTAATTCTGATTTTAATTTCGTGAGTTCCCCTAGCAGTTTTGTTTCAACGGCCAGAGATTCCTGATTGTACTTTTTTGCTATGCTGGTAATGGCAAAATTAAAGGTGTCAATTTCTGTTTTGCGTTTGTTCTTAATGTCGACTAAGGTTGAGATCAGCTGCCCATCAGATGACTTGCTAATTTTTAACAAGTTCTCTACAACATCTTCCTCTTTAAGAATCACTCCTGAAAGTTTTGCGATTGCTACACATTCTTTAATTACTCGCTTGGCAATGGTCAGTGCCTTTTCATTCCGATGGAATATTCCATTGTCAACATCAACGAGTGAGCAGACGGAATTAAAAACACTGTTGGAGATTGTTTTCTTCCAGATCAAAGGCTGAATATCCATTTCTGCTTTGAATGGAAAATTCGGAGTGTTGAGTTCAGCAATGATCTCTTCAAGATTTTGATTGCTTCCTTCAATCACACCAATGGGTGAAGTAGCCACAAGCTGAAAGCGCAGTGTGTAATCTGAAATAGGTTGACTTGTAGCAAAAAGAACACAGCGATAAATATCAGTAAAGCCTGCATCGATGAAGCTTTGCTCAATGTTCAATCCATTTTGCATTAACACGATTGGCGATCCATTCAATTTTGGTTTTAACGCGCGGGCCAACTCCTCATTCCCAAACGATTTATTTGTTAATACAACGATGCCGTTTAGCTTTTCGATGTTTGCTAATGTGGTCACTTCTATAGAAGCATCGAATGACGCATCAGCCATTTCAACTTGCAAGGATTGTATTTTGGAAACCTGATGATCAACACTTCCACGGATGAGCACAACTTTTTTTTGTTGAAGCTTCAAAAAAACAGCCAACACTTTGCCAATGGCGCCTGCTCCCACGATATAGATGGTTTCATTTTTCATTACAAAGCATTGCTTATCGGCTACGCAATAAATTCTGAATTTTAACTAAGTGATGATCGTCATGCTCGGCATCAAACCACGCCAGGTCCACCGGTGTCATTTGGGTTTTTAAGCGAGGATGAAGAGATGATTTTTTTAAATCATTTTCATTAAGGAATTGATATTTCTGAATGTTCAATGTTCGCACATTCTTAAAATACTCCAATACCTTTTCAATCGGCCATGGATTATAATCTTTTGGCTCAAACACTGCTGGAGAAAGCGCAGCAAGTCCATTCTTCATTTCATCCAATCGCTTGTTTGATACTTCATCCACCTCTGCGAGGTGACCAATGTTTTGTTTGATGCTCCACTTATCATTGTATCGCTTCGAAAGAATGGCATCGTCAACGCCTTTCACTTTTTTCTCGATGCGCACAATGGTTCCTTCCAATCGCTCTAAATAATACGGAAGCATTTCAGCCGGCTTGCCAAAAATTAATTCTCTTTCGAACCAGGGTACTTCATTCATGTTAATTAGACGTTAGTCTTTAGATATTAGTAGTGAGACAAATTCGTTTTTAATTTGTGAGGCGCTTGCCAACTATTGTAACACTTCGTTCAATTCCATCAAGCACTGCGATGTTTGGAAATATGCCCCAAGCCTTAAATCCAAAAGCTTCGAATAGTTTTATACTGGGTTGGTTGTGCGAGAAGATGTAACCTAACACGGTTTTAATATTCATCGCTTCACAACTCTTCAAAGCATGATCCAATACTTTCCTTCCAACTCCTTTTCCTCTAACCGACTCATCAAGGTAAATGCTGATTTCTGCGGTAGCATCATAGGCAGGTCTTCCATAAAAAGATTGAAAGCTTACCCAGCCGATTATAGTATTACTCTCATCTTCAATCACCCACAATGGTCTTTTATTGGATGAATGATCGTTGAACCAATTCAATCTGCTCGTTACTGAAACAGGTTCCGTATCAGCCGTAACCATTCGACTTGCCACCGTTGAATTGTAGATTTCAACAATACGTGGAAGGTCATCGATATGCGCATCACGGAATTTCATTACTGGCACTTACATCTATTAAACGTTTCTCTTCATCATCCAATCCGTTTGCGCATCCGTGCCTAACATAAAAACATGTGAACCAAATTTTTCGAATCCCCACTTTTGATAAAAGGCGTATGCTCGTGGATTGTGTTCCCACACGCCTAACCAAATGATTTCGTAGTGATGCTCCTTCGCATAGTCAAGCGCTGTTTGCATCAACACCTTTCCAACTTGCTTACCTACATATTCCTGAATACAATACAGTCTTTCAATTTCAATTGAATTTGTGCCAACCAATTCTTCCGGTTCGTACCCAATGCGAAGTTTTAAATAGGCCATTGCCTTGTCACCATCGAACAGCAAAAAGAAAATCGTCCCTTTTTCATTAAACTCTTTCTTCAACTGCTCATGGGTGAGATTCTTGTCGATGTAGAGTTTCATGTCCTCCTCTGTGTTCGACTTCTCCAGTAAATCTCGAAAACTTTGAATGGCTACTTCTCGCAAAGCGTGAAGGTCTTTTTCCGTGACTACACGAACTGTAACTTCTGGTGCAGGTTTGTCGAGTGTCAATTCCATTTTAATATCACTGCGTTTATAAATTCCATCAACCGGAACTTCGACAAAGCCAATCTTCCTATACAAGTTGATTGCCGTTTCCAACTTCCTGTTAGAGTACAATATGATTTTATGAGCTCCCAGTTTTTTTGCCTGATCAATTGCAGCAAAGGCAAGTGCCTTCCCGATTTTTAATCCCTGGAATTTATCATCCACTGCCATTTTGGTGAATTCATAAACTCCAGGCGCTGCATATTTCAATGCAACCGTACCGGCAATTTCCTTAGCATAACTCGCCATAATAATGGAACCACCATGTCCAATGATGTGAACTTCCGGATGTTGTAGAACATCAAAGTCGATGGGCTCCATCCAGAAATATTTTTCAATCCAATGGCGGTTTAGTTTTTCAAACCACGGTTGGTGCTCAGGCTGGTATGCTAAAATTTCGATATCGTTTTTTTGTTCGCTCATGAAATAATTTTCATTCGTTAGAACTTCCACGGATTTAAAACTGTATCATTTCTCTTTGGCTTCAGGAAGTTTCCATCAACGATGAGAAGCTTTACACCTTCTTTTGAATACGATCGATGCTGACTTACATTATCCGAAACCTGGTAACTCATACCTTTTGAAATAGTGAACGTTCTTCCATCCGATAACTCGGATATCATTTCACCTTCAATGCAGTAAACGATGTGTCCTGCCTTGCACCAATGATCGGCTTTGTATCCTTTCGAATATTCTACCAGTCTGATACGAAGACCTTCATACTGTAACGTACGCCAGTATGCCATCCCGCATTCACCACAATGTTTGGTTGCCGGAATAGAATCCCAATCGGTTGTCTGAAATAAAATGGAGTTCATCATCTTATTTACTGAATTGAGCTTTCCATGCGTTTCTAAGTTGAGCACCACGATTTACAATGTAAATTCCTCCAATGGTAATCAGTATGGCCAACCAGATTTTTGAATTTAGTTTTTCATCGAGAATAATCCATCCGAGTATCACGGCTACAATGGGATTCACATAAGCATACAATGAAACAATCGTCATTGGTAATTTCCGCAGTGTATATGAATAGCATGCATAGGCAATGATGGAACCGAAGATGATCAAATAGATAAGGGAGTAAACTGCTTCGGAAGACCAACTCACTGTTGACAGATCATCAAACAAAAACGAAAACGGAATCATCCACAAACCACCAAAAAACATTTGCAATCCTGCGTTTAAAAACGGATTACCTTCTCCACTTCTTTTTTTCATCCACACGCTTCCTGCCGCCCAGCTCAAAACCGCCAGGAAGATCAGTGCAATTCCAATTTGATATTCGACTTTCGTAAAATCAGAAAGATGTTCACTGAAAATCATAACGATACCCACCAATCCGATGAGCACTCCGGCAATTATGGGAAACGTTGGTCGCTCTTCACGATTCACCGCTAAGTTTAAAACGATCACGATCATCGGCATGAGCGAACAGATGATAGCCGCCAAACCACTCGGCACATACATTTCAGCCCACGCTACTAAACCATTTCCCATGGAGATCATGAAGAATCCGGCAATGGCCTGACGAAAAATATATTCGCGTGATGGAAGCTGGACTTTAGCAATCAAAATCATGAAGCCTGCCAGTAAAAATCCTGCAGTCGTTTGGCGAATGAGCACAAATAGAAAGGGCGGAAAATGTTGAACAGCAATACGCAATGCCAAATAGGTAGTTCCCCATATCAGACAAATGGCTGCAAGTGATAAGTAGGCTGCGAGTAAATCTTTTTTCAATTCTGTTGAGGGTTTTTAGTGTTAATCGTAAATGTGAGTAAGCATTTCAGGTGTTTAAAAACAATCCTTCAAAACTTCTCATTTATACGGTAAAAAAACAGTTTCAGTTTTTGGTATTTTGACCAGATCAGTTTTGAAAAGGTTCAAGGTTGTGACCTAATGAAATCATTACTTGAATAACAAACTATGCTTATATAGAAACCTTGAACCTGAAACCTTGAACTTTGAACCTTTTAATGCAGCCACTGCGCAGCTAGCGTAAACATCAATCGATTGTTCGAAGGATTTTCTTCCTCGCTGGAGGTATATAATGTAGACATCCCTGTAACACCCACACTTAAAAAAATCTCCTTCGCAATTTTCATTCGACTGTAGGCAATATTCAATCCGCCTGTTACATAACTGGACTGGTCAAACGCCTGGTTATTATGCCAAACCGTTCCAATAACATCAAGGTGTTTGCCGATGTACGAAAGACGAAAGCGATTAACCCAGTCCGTTTCGTGAGGTTCAAAAACCAGATTACCAAACAAACCCATATGCTCGAATGTGAGATGAGGTCTCAACTTGAAGGATGTAATTAAAATACAAACTGCATCAGAGCCTTCATCAGCAAAATGATAAGGTTGCTCTAAGAAAGTACCAATATAGGGGGTAAAGGTAATTTTCTCCGATAGTTTAAAATTTCGGAAGACCGACAACAATGCAAAGTTGAAATCGCTGGTGTGATCTTTCAGATCGATCCCTTTAAAAATTAACAATCCCCACTTTTTGTATTCAAGTGTGAAGTTTATATCAAACGCGGGATTGTCTGTGCCAAGCTGACCGCCATACAGAAACATTCCCTTACTGTGCAATCGCGTAGTGAGCCTGAAATGAAATGGTGATTCTTTTTTATTCACGATAGTGGTGTCATTTCCTACAGACAACAATGCTGCGAATGAAGGCGAACATGCCATCAAACAGAATAAAAAAACGAAAGGGCACAATATTGCTTTCACGGTGATCGGGTTTTTAAATTATGCGGCAAATTCGATTTGCACGTTTCCTTTTTCAACCTGCTTCATGCTGTGCTTGAAAAAGTAATACAAAACTCAGTGAAGAAACGCAAGGAAAACAGTTTCAGTTTTGTTAATTTTGACCAGATCAGTTTAGAAAATCGTTCAAGGTTTCAGGTTCCAAGTTTCAAGTTGCTTCACCTTAAATCTCGAGCATCACGTTTTAAACTTTGAACCTTGAACTTTGAACCTTGAACATATTTCTATGGAAACACTAGTTGAAAGACCAGACCACAAATACGCTGAAGTAGCGGAGCGTATTGAAATGTTGATTGACAATCGCGTAATGAAAGTGGGTGACAAACTTCTTTCTGTGCGTGCACTAAGTAAAGAGCAGGGCATTAGTTTGAGTACTGCATTTCAGGCATACTACTTATTAGAGAGTAAAGGACTCATTGAAGCACGACCACAATCGGGTTACTATGTAAAATATTCTCCTGAACATATTCTCGATCTACCGAATGTAAGCGAGCCGGTTGATGATGCTGTGCCTGTAAGTGTAGATGAGATGATCAATAGTGTTTACTATGATCTTCGTTCTACCAAGTTGATTAACTTTTCTATGGCAGCACCTTCGGTTGAATTACTGCCAATCGCCAAGCTTAGCAAGGCGGTTATGCATGTGCTTCGCGAATCAAAAACGAGTTGTACAAATTATGAACATGTTCAGGGAAGTGAAGGGCTTCGTAAGCAAATTGTACGTCAGGCATTTAATTGGGGAGGAAGATTTCACGAAGATGACATTGTGGTAACAGCAGGTTGTGTTGAAGCACTTTCGCTTTGCGTTAAAGCGATTACCAAACCCGGAGATGCTGTGGCCATTGAAAGCCCGACTTACTTTGCCATTTTTCAGGTGATGGAAAGCCATGGATTGAAAGTAGTTGAAATTCCTACTGACCCCACCACGGGCATTGATCTCGATTACCTCGAGAATGCTATTCCCCGTTTTGATATTAAAGCCTGCCTGTTTGTAAACAACTTCAACAGTCCGTTGGGAAGTTGCATGCCAGACGAAAACAAAAAACGCCTGGTGGACATGTTAGCAAAAAAAGAAATTCCATTGATTGAAGACGATATTTATGGTGAATTGTATTTTGGAAAGACAAGACCGAAGACCTGTAAATCGTATGATAAAAAAGGATTGGTATTGCATTGCGCTTCGTTTTCAAAATCACTTGCACCGGGTTATCGCATTGGCTGGACCATTCCCGGAAGGTTTAAAGAAAAAGTAATTCGGTTGAAACGGATGCATACTGTTTCCACTAATACATTGGCACAAGCTGCTGTAGCAAATTTTTTAAGTAATGGAAGGTTTGAATTACATCTTCGTCACTTAAGAAAAGCTTTGCACACACAATCGCTTCGTTACATTCAATTGATCTGCGAACATTTTCCTGCTGACACACGCATCACGCGTCCGCATGGAGGATTTGTATTGTGGATTGAGATGAATAAAAAAGTAAATGCTTATAAACTCCATAAGCGCGCACTCAAACATAATATTGGTATTGCACCGGGTCCGATCTTTTCATCGCAAGGTAAATTTGAAAACTGTTTTCGGATTAGCTATGGTGAACCGATGAGTTCAAAAATTGAAGATGGAATTATTAAGCTGGGAAAATTGATTGAGGATATGATGTAGTCAAATCAATTGTGTCTTTCTCTTAAAACAAAGAAGCCCATTGAAAAATCAATGGGCTTCACGCTTACCAACTCCACCAAATAAATTACATTGGCAATACAACCGCATCAATCACATGAATCACACCGTTTGATTGGTTCACATCGAAGATTGTAATTTTCGCTGTGTTCCCCTTTGCATCTGTCAGGATTACATCTTTGCCACTCATGCTGGCCGTGAGAACACCACCTTGCACTGTTTTCAATTCTACTTTTCCATTGCCAGCCTTTATCAATTTGGCAACATCTGCTGCGCTCCACTTACCTGCAACAACATGGTAAGTTAACACTGATGTTAATGTTGCTTTGTTCTCTGGCTTTAAAAGAGTTTCTACTGTTCCCGCAGGCAATTTATCAAAGGCTGCATTGGTTGGTGCAAATACTGTGAAAGGACCTTTGCCCTGTAACGTTTCAACAAGACCCGCTGCTTTTACTGCGGCAACAAGTGTTGTGTGGTCTTTTGAGTTTACGGCATTTTCAATAATGTTTTTTGTTGGGTACATCGCTGCGCCACCTACCATTACAGATTGAGCAAATGATGCAAACGTCAATGCAAGACCGAATACGGAGAGAATTACTTTTTTCATAAAATTAAAATGTGTTTAGTTGTTTGTTTTATAAACACCACTTACGAAGCATTGTTGAACATTGGATTTCCGAATGCCTGAAGTATATTGAAGTTATCAGGATAAAGTGTTGTGATGCAAAGTGAGCGGTGGTATAAAGCGATGAAGTGTATTAAAATATTTTTCTCAACAAAATCATCAGACATCTACTTTTCTACTCTATATAAATTCAAAAGAGATTTTTGATCCTGCTTTGTTTAAGCGAAGCCCCAAGAATGTGCTCGCAATCAATTTTCTGCAAGATTTTCTTACACAAAAAAATTTAACTTGATGGGTGATTGAACCAAATCCACAGGTATTAAGGTTAAATTGAACAATATGAACGATGCACAAATTGTTTCTGACCTGAAGAACCACAATAACGCAGCCTATAATCTGCTCTATTCATTCTACTATCCCACCATTGAGCGATTTGTAAAACGAAATAGTGGCACATCAGATGATGCCAAGGATGTTTTTCAGGAAACGATCATCGTACTATTGGATAAAGTACCCAAGGAGGATTTCGTTTTAACCTCCTCTATTAAGACCTACATTTTTGCTGTTGCTTCCAACATTTGGCTGAAACGTTTGCGCGATGCAAAGAAGTTAACCAAACTGGAAGATGATTTTGATCTGGAGGACTTGAGCTTTTCGACTTGGGAACAAAAAGAAGAAAGCAAAGTGAAGCATAATCTAATTCAACGCATGCTCAACAAAGTCACCAGACATTGTTATCATTTTCTGGCGAAAACATTCCTGAGTGGTGCCACACGTGAAAAGCTCATTGAAGAAATGGGATATCGTAACTCCCACACCTTCGACAATCAAAAATACAAGTGCCTGGAGCAGGCTCGAAAAACAATTTAATTTTTGCGGGTGATTGAAACTACTGCGGTGGTATTCAATCTAAAAAGCAAAATGAAATTAACCATCAATCAACAAGCTCCGGATTTTAGCACAACCGATGTTGCCGGTAATGCCATTCAACTCAAAAAATTTAAAGGACAAAAAGTATATCTCGCTTTTGAACGCAATGCCGGTTGTCCTGTATGCAATCTGCGCACGCATCAATTATTAAAGCAAGCCGACTCCTTTTCAAGAAAGAACATTGCGGTATTGATGGTCTATGAATCCTCTCCTGAAAAGATGAAGGAATATCTTGGCGAAGAAAAATATCCCTTCCACTTTATTGCCGATCCTGATAATACGTTGTATAAAAAGTATTTCATAGAGCAATCGATGGGCAAATTTACCAAGAGCCTGTTCAATGGTCTTATGACCAAAGCCATGCAGGGTAAGAAGCTCTTCAAAAAAAGTATTTCACAAGATGGACACACCACCACCATTCCCAGTGAATTCATTATTGATGAAAATGGAAAGCTAAGCAAAGTGCATTATGGAAGATTTGTGGGAGATCATTTGCCCATTCAGGAATTGAATTGATTGCTCAGAATTTCCAGCGGGTTAACTGTCCCCCGCGGGCGGGGGTAGGGGGTGGCCATAGTTCTTTCAAACTATTTTCTTCGAGGAGGACAACTCAATCATTTCAATTGTGGAATCAATTTCTTCGATTACCCGGTTTATATTTTGAAGTACATCTTCGTCTTCGAAGCGAAGGATGTGAAATCCTGCAGCCCTTAACTTTTCATCTTTGATTTTATCTTTTGCAATAGTCTCGGGTCACGTGTGGGTGATGCCGTCTACTTAGATGATGAGTTTAAGTTCTTTGCACATGAAGTCGGCAATGAAATGGAGCACGGGTCTTTGCCTTCTAAAACCATAGCCTTTACGCATGCTGGCGCGAAGTGCGTACTTCCACAAACAGGCTTCGGCTTTGGTCATGTCCTTTCGTAATGCGTTGGCAAAGGGTTGTAGATTTTTGTTGTAGAGGTAATGGTTGTCTTTTTTTGCTTGCATAACGGTTGGGTTGTGGCGAGTGTGTTTGAGCGTTTGGGTGGGAGTGCGGGTGCGCCTCCCCCTACCCCCTCAACAGGGGGACAGTTCTGTACAACGATTTATAACGCTATGAAAATAGCACACCATCGCGAATTAAACAAAGTGCTTTGGCGAGTTACGGCTAACCGAATCTCAAAGCCTCAAGCATCCTTCCCGTTAAACTGTCCCCCGCGGGCGGGAGTAGGGGGTGGATTGCACTGCAAGTTTGGCATTTTTAAAAAAGTGACTAGATTACCACAAAAAGCGTTGCATGAATCTAACTCTAACCATCCAGGATACAACGGGCACTGGTAAAGTCACCAATAGTGTCGATGTTTCTTTCGAACATGAGCTTGTTACGGTGAAAGAAATTATCGAGGCGCGTGTATTAAAAGAAGTTTCCGAATACAATACCAGGATACCGGAGTATTTTATGGGACTTGTGCAGCCAACCGATGCAGAAAAAACATTGAACGGCTATCGACTCAAAGACCGGAAAAAAATTGATCCTGAAAAACAAGTATATGTAGCACTGCATGCCTTTATGCAAAACGGATATTTTATTCTGGTGAACAACAAGCAGGCAGAGACACTCGAGCAGGAAGTGATTATCACTCCGGCTACTACTGTACGTTTTGTAAAACTAACACCATTGGTAGGAGGTTGATATGGGGTTGTTCGACTTTTTGAAATCGGAATCAAAAGGAAAAGCTGCATTTTCTTCAACTGATTTTCCGAAGCTGCTGGAAGAAATAGCCCGCGAGGCAAACAGCAAAAAGGAATCCGAATATTCTCAGTTTAGCGCCTACTCTTCGTTGAATAGTTTCACCACCTTTAAGAAGGCATCCCATGATGATCAGAGAGAATTTCTTTCGTTTCTGTATCGCTATCTTTTAAAAGATAATAAAGGATCGGGCAATTACTGGAATGCCACCTGGTATCATGCCATCCGGTTGTTTCCCTTTATATTCAAAATAACATCGCTAAATGATGACGATTTTTTGAAGGCCGCGAACTTCGTCAAAAGTTTTCGGTCGAATTCGTGGCAAGCGTCCTTTTCTCCCGATTTATTATTTGTTGAAGCCATGGAGCGCAAGGTTCGTAAGAGCGGCCTTACACCCACCTTGCGCAATGCGCTTCAAATCATGGTTAACGATATTACTGACTATTCTACCAGTGATCAGCGTAAAGCAAATGAATTAATTCTTTTCCTTATGCAGGAAGATCCAAACCTGGAGATCAGTGAACACGATCGCTGGGGTAAAGTATTGGCTTCGTTTCTCAAGGAATCCAAAAACAACAAAGTAGTTTGGGTGCCGTTGTTTGCGCATGCGAAAACGCAAGGTTCCAAATCGGTACCGTCACAAAAGTGGCTTAAAGAGGCTACACCCATGCTCGAGAAAATTGGTAAGGAGCAATTTGTTTCCAAAATGGAAGAGTGGCTTTTGCTGATAAAACAAATGATGCAGGAAATTCACAAAGCGAAAAATGCGCGTTTCGATTTTCTGCGGAATGAAAACCATGAAATCATCAAGGCACTGGTCTGGTGTTGCGGACTTATGAATACACCTGAACTGTTAGTCCAATTAGATGACTATGCGGCTTGGGCATACAAAAAGTTACCCGGAGTAGGACCGTTGTCAGCCAAGACCGGAACGGCAGCCATGTTTGCTTTCTCTTTACTTCCGGTGAAGGATGGTGTTTCGCGGCTTTCGAAGTTTAAGATGAAAATAAAGAATAACACCATCTTAAAATCGATCAACAAAATTATCAGAGAGGTAGCCGATAAAAATAATTTGCCCCTGGAGTCATTGGAAGAATTGTCAGTGCCCGACTTTGGTATTGAAGCTCAGCAATACAGTATGACGCTCGGTTTAGGTAAAGTGGTGTATAGTCTAACCGACAACACCATAACCTGGCAACGAGATGGGAAAATACAAAAGACAATTCCTGCGGATATTAAAAATGAATTCGGTGCAGACCTGAAGACTTTCAAAAATACAGTACGCGAAATTGATGCATTAATTCCAGTGGTGAAGAGCAGGCTTGAACAGAGTTACTTGAATCAGCGTCAGTGGACTTACAGTCAATGGAGATCAATATACCTGGATCATCCGCTGGCTTCGATGATTGCATCGAAATTGATCTGGCATTTCTCGCAACCTGATTTAAAAATTCAGGGGATACTGCTGGGTGAAACGATTGTGAATGTAAAAGGAGAGGCTATTTTAGAAATTTCTGAAGATACCGTTGTACAACTGTGGCATCCCATCGGATTTACCAGTGACCAAATTGTGGCATGGCGAAATTTTCTGAAACAAAACCAGGTTGTTCAGCCCTTCAAACAAGCGTATCGCGAAGTGTATATTGTTACCGATGCAGAGATTCGGACGGACACCTACTCCAATCGTTTCGCGGCCCATGTTTTAAGACAACATCAGTTTGCAGCGCTCTGTCGGCAACGCGCCTGGCATTATCAACTTATGGGAGCGTGGGATTCACACAATACTCCGTATCTGAAATTACCGCAATGGCAAATGACTGCTGAGTTTTATGTGAATGCCGAATGGAACGATAACGAGGGCAACACCAATGGTGCAGGCATATTCAATTACATAACAGCGGACCAGGTACGTTTTGTGCGCGACTCACAAGCCATCGCCATGCAAGATGTACCGGCACTGGTGTTCAGCGAAGTGATGCGCGATGTCGATTTGTTTGTGGGTGTAACCAGTATCGGAAATGATCCTGCATGGGTAGACGGAGGCGACAATTTCCAAAATACATATTGGCGCGAATATTCTTTCCGTGACCTTACCGAGTCTGCACAGATCCGCAGCCAGGTGTTGCAGTCTCTTATTCCAGCGCTGAAGATCGCAGCGCAATGTTCGTTTGATAAAAAGTTTTTAGTGGTGAAAGGCAAACTGAGAACGTATAAGATACACATGGGCAGCGGCAATATTTTGATGGAGCCCGATGACCAATACTTGTGCATCGTTCCGGGAGGAGAACGTCTGTCGAAAGAAAAAGTGTTCTTGCCTTTTGAGGGCGATGGCTTGCTGTCGGTTATTATCAGTAAAGCATTTCTACTGGCAGCCGATGATAAGATTACGGATACAACCATTACCCGACAGATTAATAGGTAATCGGTTACTCGCAAACTCGAATTACTTCCGACCGAGCCCGCGTTTGCGAACAGACGCGTGGGATGTGTGATGGAGTGAAGCAATCCCCCTGCTATGAAATGCGTACGAACGAGACAATGTTACACCCAACTTAAATAGTGCACCATTGTTTCCACTATCTCACTCCACACGAAGGGGTGTGCCCCAAGCTTCTAACTTCCGTGTAGCCGGCCAGTAAAATTCGAATTCCCTTCATTAACGATGGCGTTTATGAAGCATGAACGAACAACGAAGCAACAGGCTCGTTTAATGAACCAACTACTAATGAACAAACATCTAATGCCAGAAGCCAGCTAAACGGAAGCTAGACTAATGGAAGGGAGTAGTATATTAAAAACAAATCCTGCATGAATATGGACCCGCGATGGAAGAATTACGCTAGGGCATGGCAAATCACAAGCCTTCTTTGGCTAGATGGGAATATTCACAAATAGTCAACTTGAAATTTTGACTACATTTATTCATGGAAATTCTTGATGGCTACCTTGGGAACAATTTGAGGGCATTCACCTTGAAAGGCTTCTATGAAACATCTCTTGATATTAGCCATCATTTTGTCTTTAAGTTTGATGTCAACTTGAAATAGAGCAGCATCGTGCATTGGAATTAGAAAATCAACTTCAGGGTAAGATTCAACTACAGAGATTATTGCTTTTTTTAAAATCAAGGAAGCGGTGCCTTGTATTCTTTGACTTAAAGCCCATGATGCCCGATGATCATTGTCATCTTTGTACCTATAGTTGCCAAGATTTGTGCACACAAACCCTTTGGCCTTTGCCTCACTGGTTATCGATTGCCTAAATGCTTCCAACTCGGTAAACTCGGAAAAAACTTTTTCAATTTGAGGAGACAAGGTGCTAGAGAAATTAGCTAAACCGAAATCATGCAACAGTGTTTGATGGTTTTTAATATCCATCCCATATGAATATTTAAAGAACAAGATCTTTGAAAACTTTCGTTGATCATCTGGCTCCTTTATAACACTTGCTATACCTATTAGACTTGAAATCTCATTATAAACATCAGACTCGTTGCAGAATTTGATCAATTTTTGATCATTACTTTGTTGTGCCAAAATGCTAGCCTCAAATTGACAATAATCAATATAGACTAAACATTTCCCTTTAAAGGGAGCAATTAGCGAACGATATTTCTTACTAAGAATTTGAAAGTTAGGTGACGACATTTTTGTTCGAGAAGTAACGGTCCCAAACGAATCATATGAAGGATAAACAAATTTATTTGACAGTGCTCCGATTGATAAAAGAACGGATAGATTTCGTGAAGCTTTCTTTTCTTGGTAAAGTAAATTAATCAGCGGGTCTTTGGATTTATAGGTTTTAAGAAACGAATAGAACCCACGCTCACTTATCTTTTCATCCAAATCCCTAATATCTACTCTTTCGGAGATTACTTGTTTATTTATTTTAATGTCATTACTCGAAAAAATAGAATATTCCAGCTGAAGTTTATTTCTATAGCTATACACCTCCTCACTTAGATCACGTATGAACCTAGCTAGATAGGAGTTTTTTATTGCTATACCATGATAGCTTCTATGCAATGTAATTTGAGCTATTTTTTTCTCAATAGAAAAAAACCTTGTATGCTCATCTTTATCTGTGAGAAGGTTAATATTTTTAGAATATGCTTCTTTAAAGAATTTCAGAAATTTCTCACAAAGAATTTTTATTGAATCGAATTGTGAATAATCAATTGAAAAGTAAATTTTTTCAAGAGTAGTCAACTCGTGAAGAGACTCCTCATCATAATAAGATTTTATTGCGTTCCAGATATTCCAAGACGGTAGTTTACCGCGAAAAGATTTCTCCGGCTTACCTTCGATCTGTTTTCCTAGTTGTTCAATATCAATAATATTTTTGGGTATAATTCCAAAGTTAATTTGTTGATAGTTGATTAAAGAATTGAGATCAAAAGACACAATTGTTTTTTGATCATCACAGAACTCGTTTAGACTTAAATATTCTTTTACCACATCATTTTCTAGAACATAAAATCTAGATTTTAAAACATCATTTTTTGGATTTGCAGTAATTATGCTAATTAAAAATTGTTCCATGGAAATTATATTCTAAGTAGATATCTTATCTGGAAGATTTCGTAAAATCTTACTCAATTTTAACGGTGGTAAAGGAGAAACATATTGAGGAAATTCTTCATTCGTTGCTAATTCTTTGTGCATTCTTTGTAGTTCTTTATCATCCCTAAAATCTAGCTCATTTGAGTTTACTTTTCTTAAGGCTATTACGAAGCAGCGTTTAAGTAAGTCATCCGAAAATTGATTGGAATTAAAATATCTAAGAAGTCTAGCTCCATACTCATTGTAACCAGTTGCAGATATATACAGAGTAGCAGCTGCTATTTCGGCCGTCCGTGAATTAGAATGTTCGTCAAACACAACTATACCTGCGCGTTCTAGTAAATTGGTTCTTTTAATCTTATGGAATGCTAAGAGTTTCCACAAGTGAAAAGCCTGCCACGAGTATACATTTTTATTTTTTTCTAATAACAGGTAACCAATTTCGTCTATTAGTTCTGTGGTGAAGTATGTTGAATTAATTGACATTAAGAATTTTGAATATACGTCTGTTAACCACGGGTGAGTTTTGAACCGTGGAACTAAAATCTTTACAATCTTTTCAAAATCGATTAATTCTCTAAGACTTGAAACCTGAGCAAATAGCTGTAGTCGACTAATACAAAACGAAAAATGTCTGAAGTTTAATGCTTTATTCTTCTCCTCATCTTTAAGAACTTGATCAAAATAACTCATCGTTATTGTAACAGCCATTTGAATTTCTCTAGTTCGTTTTGTTGCAATGAGATTATCTATCTGTTCAAGCATTTTCACATCTTCCGGAAAATACTTTTTGAATTTTTCATCTAATAATGGATCTGAACGGTACTCTATTATATGAGTCTTACTAGCGTTTATATTGAGCCCTAATCCTGCGAGAAGTTCAGTCAAATCCATTATGGCCTTTTGAGCACCAAAATGATCATCACAAACAAAGCGAATGTCATCCATGTATCTGTAGTAGCTATATCCCTTTTGTATCAACTCTAAGTCTACCTCAGCCAAATAAATATTGGCAAGAAAGGAGGATGCGTCTCTATTTTGAGGTATCCCCGATTGAACAGAATCCTTTGCCTTCCAGCTTTTAAGAATATCATCAATAAGTTGAACAGCGGCACTTAACTTTTCCCTCTCCTCAGGTGAAGCATTTTTTACCCAATTCCCTAGGAGTATCGTCAGTTTAGAAATTGGTATATTATCAAAGTAGTTAGAGATATCAACGACCACTAAAATTTTATTTCCACTACAAACTTGCTCTTTAATCTTATAAAGTAATTTTTTCCATTGTTCTACATGATGAATAAAAAAATACTCATTACGAGTTTCTGTAAAATTGTATCGGTACGAATAAACGTGATTGTGTAATATCTTCTCTAACTCCTCAGCGATAAAATCAACAGAAGCTTGTAACACTATTCTGTCGACAAGTGAGGTTTGGATTGCATTTCGAGTGGTAAAACCTTCTTTTGGTATGAAGTATTGCTTTGCGGAACCTGGTTTATATTTTTGATTTTTAACAATATTATCTTTCAGGATATCACAGATATAGTCTGGCTTTAAAATATCGTAGAATCTTAATGGATCTTGAAACCAATCATCTTTTATATCATTCCGAGTATTCTCAATGGCTTTCCAGATGTTTAAACCTACCCCATTAATTTCGAAAGCCGAAGTGAAGGTAAGTTCATTTGTGCTATCATTATAAATTACTTTGTGAGCATTATCAATTAGAACAACTTCTTCTAAATCTCTTGATCTTAAAAGCTCTTGTATGTTTATATAGCTCAGATCTCTTATGTAAAGATTGTTTGCAAAAATATTCTCATCTCTCACTTTTGTTACAATACCGACTAAGATGGGCTTTGATTCTAGAAAAACTCCAGAACCTGAATAACCTTCTAATAATTCAATTGAAGCCTCACCAGATAACCCAGAAGAAGTTGCAGTAAAAACTCCAAATGGATCTGCATGATTAAATGAGGGATTAAGGGGTAACAAATCTGTAGTCTTTTTTTCTGTATAACCACTTATTTTAAATTTACCTTCCTTCCTACTTTTGGTGTGTATTGCTATTTGCGGCACATTGCCTATTGATTTTGCAAAGTCTTTGCCAACTTTAATTACTGCAAAATCATGTTTACTTATAATGAGGACATTTTGTTCAATTTCGTTTATTGAACTTCTTTGCAGAAGACTGGGGTTATCATAAGCCTGATTGTTTTCTAAAATTATATGCTTAATCGCTGTCAAAGATTGTTCATAGATATTTTCACCATTAACTTGGGTCCGCTTTCCTAAAAGACAATGTAAGGCTGTAAATACGTAATCATATTCCGGTGAGCTAGTAATATAAAGCACCCCGCTCCCACAAATGGGGTCTTTAATGGATCTATCAAATTCTGTTGTTATTCTTATCGCTAGTTTATTGATTTCGAAGTTTTTATTTTCTTCCATAAAATCTAGAGTTCAAGACTGTATCCGTTAATATAATTAGGACCGAAGCAATTAAAGTTAAACAAGGTATATTCGGTTGATGAAAAATTTAGATTAGTAATAACTTCACCGTAATTGAAGTAGAAATTAATCTTACGTGAAATGTCTCGACTTGAGTGTGCTAAAATCTTAGCAAAAATTGCTTTGTTTGGCAAATTAGATTTCTTGCCATTGGTGGAAATTATATAGGTTGAAGTATCTACAATCTTTAGAAAATAGTTGCTCAAACTTCGTCTACTTCCATGATGTGACAATTTAACGGCATCAACTTTTAAACGCTCAACACCCTTTTTTCTGACGAGATTGCCTATTGATGAATCGATTACTTCTGGAATTGCATCTCCAAGCAGAAGAATAGATTTTCCATCATGTTCAATTAGAAATGCTATGCTTACCGCATTCTCAAGTTTCACATCAAGGTCTTCATTCTTTTCCGTTAATCTCCTCTCCCTTTCAATCAAAACATCAAGAGTATTATTATAGTCAGAAGAAGTTCCAGCGATATCAAGTGACTGATACTTATCAACATACTTACCAAGACTATTTGAGTCTGGTGATAAGATTGTAATACAGGCCCCGCAAAAATTAATTATATCTCCAGCTTGCAAATGCTTGTTCCACAAGGATGAACTTTGCTTGTGTAGTAGCGCTTCTAGTTCAAGCATATCACCTGTACTTATGTCTAAATTCTCTCTATGGGTTGATTCCTTACTTATGGACTTTGAATTGAACCAAATCTCCTTAATAGGTAATCTATTTAATTGATTCATTGGAGATTGAATGCCCCTTAACAAATACAAAATACCCTTGATGTGATCTTGATCTAAATGAGTTACGACCATTAAATCTAACTGTTGACAAGAATTCAATATTCCTAGTAAGGATGGATAAAGGTTTTGTTGATATGTATTGAAGTTGTGGCCTCCATCTACGAGCAGGTTTCTTTGAGAACCATCACTCCAACTAATAATTACCGAGTCTCCGTTACCTGCTTTTAATATTTTGACAACCATTTAGCTTCTAGAAGTTTGTATGATCAACTAAAGTATTTCCAATAAATAGATGTGATAAAACTTTCGGAATGATCTATTTCGATGGCCTTTTAAATGTCAATATTGAAAGTTTATTTATTGCAGATATAAATATTGACATATAAATATAATAAAATCTAAGAGTCGCCCTCTAATGCAGGCATGAAGCTTGATGCCCCACTGGCGCAAGCGTCTCGCTTGCATAACAATCTTCCACACGAAGAGGACGTAGTCGATCAAATGTAAATCAACTGAATTAATCCGTAGCTGTTCCTAATAAATATAAAATAGATCTATTGTTAGAATGCAAGAGTCAAGCGTGACGCTTGATAGGTTTGAGCACAAGCGGGACGCTTGCGCCAGAAGCGTGTTGGATCAGGATCTCCCGCGAGACGCTGGATGACTCTGATGGGGTAAAAGTTTTTTGATATTTCCTCTTAAAAAGAGAAACATATCAGTTCATTCTGTCGTCTAATATCCATCACACGCATCATTCCATTTAAATGAAGTCCACATCTAAACCACCCCGGCTTGCAGAAAAGTTGCTCCGATGGTACAGCCAGAGGGACTCCACGTATGGAAGGCATGCACACATTGATGACCTTCAGGGTGACCTTGAAGAACTTTTTTATGAAGATGTAAAACGTTTCTCCGTCACGAAAGCAAAGCTTATGTATTGGCGAAGCGTTGCTTCCCTGCTCTTTTCCTACGCAATGACTAAACGCAAGCGAGACGCAGCGTATCACTTTTTTTCTTACAGTCAATTTACACCGGGTATGTTCAAAAACTATTTCAAAACTGCTGTTCGCAATCTGGCAAAAAATAAATTCTTTGCCACCGTAAACGTATTTGGCCTGGCCATAGGGATGACACTCAGTTTGTTTTTCGTTGCCATGGTGGTGTTCGAATTTCAATTCGACAACTTCCATCCGAATCGTAAGAACATCTACCGCGTAATCACGCACGTGCAGGACCGGGACCGGAATCCTTCCTATGCCTCTGCTCCTATCGGAACTGCCCAGCTATTAAAAGATAATTTCAACGGAGTTGAAAAAGTCGTTCGCATTCACAACTCACTCGATCACGAAGTAGGTTATGGCGATACTAAAATTCCAGTCTCTGGTTATTTTGCCGATCCTGAGTTCCTGTCCGTATTTAATTTTCCTTTGCTACAGGGCAATCCGCTCACTGCACTTGCCAAGCCTAACACGATGGTGCTCACGGAAGATGCTGCCGCGAAACTCTTTGGACACAAAAATCCCTTAGGTGAACTCGCACACATTGAGCCTTTCGGGGAAGTAATGATCACCGGTGTTCTTAAGAACAGGCCCAAGAATACGCACATGATTTTCGAGGCGTTAGTTTCATACACTACATTAACCTCTTACCATGGACCTTCCTTTACGGACGGTGAAGAACATTGGAACAACTTCTTCAATTCCTATACCTATCTCCAGCTCTCGGATAAGGCTACATCTACTACGATCGAAACATTCCTGAACGGAATCGCAAAAACAAAATACAAGACCCCTGATTTCAAGGCCACCTTCGCGCTTCAACGGCTTGACAAAATTGTACCCGCCTTCATCGACCTCCACAACAATATCGGTAGTGGATGGAGTTACGAGTCCATGTTGCTCAACGGGTTTCTTCCCCTGATTATTCTACTGGCGGCCTGCTCTAATTATGTGAGCCTCGCGATATCCCAATCCCTCAGGCGAATAAGAGAAATCGGTGTACGCAAAGTAATGGGCGGGCAGAAGAAACAAATCTTCATGCAGTTTATCCTGGAAAGCACCATCATTATGTTACTGGCCTTAACGTTGTCGTATTTTTTCTTTGAGATCATTCGCGATGACGTATTGGCGATTGCGGAAGAAACCAGTTTGGTCGATCTGAATCCCACGGTGGGTACGTATGCCGGGTTTATCGTCTTCGCACTTCTTATCGGTCTTTTTTCAGGTATTGTTCCTGCGTTACATTTTGCAAAAATTTCTCCCGTGAATGCGCTGAAAGGAAAAGAGCTTCAAACACAAAAGAGTTCACGATTTTCGATACGAAAAATGGTGATCACCATGCAGTTTATGTTGTCGCTTGGCTTTATCATGGTGGTGGTGATTATGGTGCAGCAATATCGTTTCTCTGTTAATTATGATTTGGGTTTCAAACAAGAGGGAATACTGAATGTCGAGTTGCAGCAAGCAGACCCGCAGTTGGTTAAAAATGAATTTGAAAAACTGTCCTTTGCCCGGGGCATTTCGATGTCGTCACACGTCCTCGGAGCGGGAGCAGTGCCTGAGCTTTATGTGAGACAGACGGAAAATTCAGACTCAATCAAAACGAGTACCCTGTCTGTGGATGAAAACTTTATAGCCAACCTGGGCCTGAAACTTTTACGCGGCAGAAACTTCACTGACAACGCAACGGAAAATCAGCGATTGATTATGATCAATGAAGTATTCGCCAAAAAACTGAGTCCTGATGATCCGTACGGAGCCATCGACCAGGTGATCATCCTGCCCGGTAAGAGAGAAGTGAAGGTAGCCGGCATCGTGAAGGATTTTAATTATGCAAACCTGTCATCGCAAATTGGAAACGTATTGTTTGAATACGAACCCCGGCATTTCAAGTATGTGAATATCCATCTTGAATCAACACATATCAGTCAGGCCTTTTCAGAAATGGAAGCCGCCTGGAAACCGATTGGCGAAGGAGATAAGTTCCTACCGGCCTGGCACGCTGATCAGATTCGCGAGGCGTATGGATTTTATTTCGTGATGGTGAAGATCTGGGGCTTCTTCGGAATGCTTGCCATCACCATCGCTTGCCTGGGACTGTTGGGCACGGTAGTATTCACTGTCAAAAACCGTGTAAAAGAAGTAAGCATCCGGAAAGTAATGGGCGCCTCATCGGAAAGTCTGGTCTACCTGCTATCGAAAGACTTTATTATACTCATGATCATCGCAAGCCTCATCACAGTGCCAACTGTAAAATACTTCATGGAGTGGATGATGCTTACTGCCCAATATTACAATGTTCCCATCGGAGCAGTGGAGATTGGCAGTAGTCTGTTTATTGTGTTAGTGTTGGGAATGATCACCATTTTATCGCAAACGCTGAAGGCTGCCAATACAAATCCGGTAGATAATTTAAGGGTTGAATGATCCTTTTTCCCATCAGAGTCACTCGCCACTGGCGCAAGTCTTATGTATGTATGTGGGTGGAGTTGCGCGCGACTCCTTGAGATCTCTGAAGGCAGTTATTGAATCAGTTTAAGAATTATAATAAAAAATATAAGCAATGGAAGATAATACATATTGTAGTTCAATTCAGAATACCCCCTGGCGCAAGCGTCTCGCTTGTGCCTATTTTAATGCAAGCGTCCCGCTTGTATTAAATACAATGCAAATATTTTACATATTAAAATAAATGATCAGCCAAGCGGGACGCTTGGAAACTTTTAGACACAAGCGAGACGCTTGCGCCACGTCAGGAAATATTAATTTTAAAGATTAAGCCTCTTAAAAAATCAAAAGACATTCCAGCCATTTGGCAATACATTGTGTCTAATGACTAACCGAAATTTAAAGCGATATGAACCATGAAAAGTTATTTTATGATAATTAGTCTGTTTATCGGAATTAGTTGTGCAGACCAAGATGCTGCAACGTCAGCGTATGACAGTCAAAGAATTCTTGAATGTCATGATAGACAGACATGGGGACTTGAAGAAACAAGGGATAAAATTATTGGCCAATGGGAATGGAAACATGCAGAATACATTTATGCCATTCCTCCTGACAATGACCTTACCGGAATGAAGATAGAATTCAGAGATGATTTGACAGGAACTTTAACGTATAATAAAGTAGCTCCCTTAGAATTTACCTGGTCACTCGGAACGTATAACATTTACTTTAGCTTTTCGACTGAGCCTTTAATCCCACAATTGAACGGACAGGTTTTATTCTGCAACAATATCATGATGTGCGGTGTTGGCGGAAGTGGAATTTCTGATGGAGTGAATAATTATTTTCAAAAAGTACAGTAAACAGTTCATTTTGTTTCTGTCTAACCCTCTGGTGGTGGCGAGACTGGTGTTCATAAACTCATTCAGGTTTTCAAACTTGGTGGATTATTATTTACGAATTTCATACGATATCAGAATGTCTGAACAAGATCAGAGTCGCAGAGACCGGTGATTTTGATTTCGATCATCTCCCTCTTTACTATAATATTAATTTGCTAGTCCTTCGGTTGCAGATATGAGTACCCACCTATATCTTTGAGATAGATAATAAAGAGATATTGGCAATACTGTTTATGTCCAATTGTTAGCGGTAATTTTTGTGTGCAGAGTAACCAATGGAATACTTTGGGTATTTAAAAACGGCCGTTTTCATAAGTTTTAAATTGTTAGAAACCCTAATCCTAGAAAAATTCTATGCGTGTATTCAGATTACTTCCGTTGCTTTTAATGTTCGCCTGTGAACAAGATATTCCTTTGGAATATTCAAGTAGTCCTCAGGGAAAACCTGGTATTGAAAAAACAAACCTATCTCCAACCGGTGGTGTAACACAAATGACTGCTGCTTACGAAAGTGGTAGTGAATGGTCAGATTGGTCCGGCACTGTCCACGTAAAAGTTTTCAGAGATACTTGGTATAATTCACAATGGCATACCGACCGGTATGTACCTGTTTCAAGTGAGTATGTATGCGTGGGAGGAGGAGCAATAACGAGCCAGAATGGTTATGGGGCATTATTGACTGCTACATATCCTGACTTAAACCTATATGGATGGTATGCATCATCCAAAGACCATAAAAAAGTTAGCTTTCATGACCTTACTGTCTATGCCATTGGCCTACGAGTAGATGGCTTAACAGCTAATCAACTACGAAGCCAACTAGAGGTAATACAAACAACCTCACCTAACGAGATTTCGCATCCCTCGGTCTCGACACCTGGCATTAATGACACCAACGGTAACCGAAGATATGTTATTGGTGGTGGTGCCAAGGTAGTTAACGGTTCCAACGATTATGGTAGCTTGCTTACCCATTGTGCATCGAGAGAAGATGTGTCTCTAATCTCCAATAACTTAACAGAGTATAAATGGTTCGCGAAAAGCAAAGATCACTTTGCACTTGACCCAGCTAAGATAACTGCCTATGCCATCTTATTACCCCCTGGTAATGAAATAGCAGGATTTGGAACACTGCAGACTATCGCAGCAAAAGGATACTCGGGGGCTAACCCAGGCGGATACCTCACTCCCGGTTCAACTGGAGCCGTAACTGCCACTGCAACAACACCTGTCGGATACGTTGTAACATGTCCAGGGGGGACTGCTGTTACCACAGAGGGGCCAGGCCGGCTGCTATTTGGCGTCATCCCAAATATTTACAGTTCAACGCAGACGCAAGCCATGACCACAGATCACCTCGTGGTAAGTAGAGGTCATACATATGCGATGTCCATAAACGTTAGAAAGAAACCATAATCAAAACACCATGAAGAATATCGGCATATTACTTTTGACAATATGTATTCTCGCATGTCAAAGTGAGACAGAGAATATGAATAATCCAATTAAAGATCCAACCGAGCTCAAACCTCATCCAGACGCTATTAACGCCCTAGAAGCGTACAATCAGGAAATGGCAATTATGGCCAAGTCGAATAAGGAATTAAAAGGCAACGCAAGGACCAGTAAAGTAGGTACACCTTTACAAATCAACGCATACGCTGAAAGTCCTGTTTTCACAGATTGGTCTGGAAAAGTTCAAGTCAAGTACTTTTATGGCACATTTGATAATGCCCAAGCTCATTACGACAAGGAAGTATCTGTTTCATCTGACTACGTTTGCGTTGGTGGCGCTGCATGGACATCTAATGTAGAATATGGAGCATTGTTAGTCGCATCACATCCGATTCCCTCCTTGACTGGTTGGAGAGGGTCCTCAAAGGATCATCACTACGTTGATAATCACACACTCAACGTTGTTGCCATCGGATTAAAATTGGATGGAGTTTCTCCTAGCAAGCTTCGATCAATGTTATGGACGCAACACCGCCAAGTATACAGGGTTTCCCATCCTCATAGTAGGGCTGAAATTGGGCTAGATCAAATGATTGTAGGTGGTGGCGCAAAAGTAGTAACCCCTCAAGACTACCCTGGAAATTTGCTTACGTCCTCCAGGTGGAATCCTACCTGGCCAGACGGTTTTTGGAAAGCTCCAGGTTGGGAGTCAAGGTCTAAAGACCACATTTATTTAAGCAGGGCAGATCTCGATGCCTATACTATTGCTTTCTATACAGGGTCTGCAACCACCCTATACTCATGTAACATCCCAGGGTTCGGAATTTTGGAATCCATCCCAACTCAATCGCAACCCATTACAGTTAGTACAGGTTATGCAACAGCTACAGCTTACGTTCCAACGGGTTATGTTTTATCCTGTCCTGGGGGCGAAGCATTTGATGGGCAAACAAGCCCCGGTCGCATGCTTTCAAATATCCAAGTTTATTTGACGAGTGGCTCCTATTCCACCGCAACGACCAAGGATCATAAAATAAAAGCCAGCGGAACAACTTATGCTCACAATATCGGACTGCGACTTAAGCCATAAGAGTCCAGGCAGACTTAGTTAAAGGGGCTTTAAGCCCCTTTTTATTTTTCTTGTGCTATCTGGTCCAAATCTTCTAAATAAATTTCCTCCCCATCAGATTCACTCGAAGAGAACTCTGATGATTCGAAACCTCGAACTACTCGTTTCATAAATTATTTAACTACTAGCTTTCCTGAACCCGTACCGCTTCGCCTTTTCACCGATGGATTGCCTTATACATCGACAATGGAGTATGGCACACGTTGTATCGAATACGGCATACAACACATGCACCAGTCGGTGAGACCTGAAGCGGTTATTGAATCAGCTTAAGAATTATAATAAAAAATATAAGCAATGGAAGATATTAGGCACCGAAAGAATAAAATGAGGAGTGCGCATGTAATCGATATAATACCTCTCTGGCGCAAGGCTTGTGCCCGTTTGAATACAAGTGAGCCGCTTATAACATCCAGTCTACTTGCCGCCTCGAAAGTAGGCCCATCCGTCTTCTTGTTTTATCGAAAGTTCAACGATGGCTGCAGGTACTACTAGTGCCTGACTAAGCAGATCTTCCTTTTTCACTTTTCTCATTCTCATAGTGTTATTGCAGGCCGCAAAAATTACCCCCTTTGCTGACCAGTCTGCTACAGCTTTGCTGGTTTTTGAGTTGGCTGTCATGAGCAGGTCGAGTCCACCAGCCAGACACACCACTTCTATCTCAGCATTTGGCCAGGATGTTTTTAGATTTTGCACTTGAAGTATCACACGCGTTTGTGAAACAGAATCGGCATCGTTGAATTGTATGACGACCTTATGTTTTTTAAGATCAAGAACCTCTGAATTTTGTTGCGCCATAACAACAACAGGAAAGCATAAAATGAACAGGATTAATTTAATGGATGGTTTCATATGAAAGGGGTTTAGATATGTATATTTATTTCAACTCATGTAAATGTATTCTTTCGGCTATACGATTTAAGAGGGAAGATAATTCAATAGTTAAAGCATTAAGAACAACACAAAAGTATGTCGCAGTCTTATACGAGACTTTGCCGTAAGGTTCAAAAGATATTCTTAAAGGGTCAGACCGACAAATTAATCCTCATCATGGTTTTGTACAACGGTTGGTTGTATAGATATAAAATAGATCTATTGTTAGATGCAAGAGTCAAGCGTGACGCTTGATATGTTTGGGCACAAGCGAGACGCATGCGTCAGAGGAAGGGAAGAATGAGCACTAAACTTATTTGGCAAATAAGTAATTACCATCCTCGTCAAGTTCAATAAAGATTATATCTCTGGCTCCGAAGGATTCTGTAAACTGATGCGTTTCAGAATCATAATGATGTTCCCCCATCATGACAAAATTATTTTGTTTGTTTACTATTACTGAGCGGAATCTGTCGTACGTGGTAGCGAACGTTTTTTGCCATAATACCTGCCCCGTTTTAGCCAACTTCAACACCTGCATCGTTCCGAAGAAAGCATAAATGAACTCACCTCTTTCAATAAACTTAATGGGTGGGCCCACTGAAGTGGCTTGGTCATCTCCAGTAGATAATACAACCTTTGTTGTTGAGATGATGTTTCCATTGATATCTGTTATGCTGAAATTGTAAATATACCCACCCGCTGAAAAGGTTTCATCATCATAACCAAAAAGGCAGTACCCATTCTGAAATTTGAATGAAGCCATGCCAAGATCATAGGGATATAGCTGCTTAAGAAGCATGGTACCGTCAAGATTTTGGACCATCATATTCATGAATCCCACGCTGTCTTGGTCCGTTTGATGAATTCGGATCACTTCCGGATCTTCAAAATAGACATGAGGAATAATAGAAGAGGGATCAAAAACCTTAACGGATTTTATCACTTGTGTCTCTAAGATTTGGTTTACTTCGCAAAGAACAACGTTCCCACTTGCTTCGCCAATAATTTTATATCCGTTTTCAGTCGGTAAGACATCCGTTGGGCTAAACGAATTGCCAGGCGAAATAGAACTTTGTGTTACCAATGTTCCATCGTTACTAATTTCTATCGCTGTTGGAGGCATTGGAACAAGAAAACCATTTCTGCTGGTACTAGCGTATTCGAAAAACCAATGCTGTGTGTTAGGAAGCTGTTTCAGTTCCTTCATTTCAAAGTGTTCTGTCATAACCCCAACGGAAAATTGACTCTCGGAACAATCCTTGCAGAGCACAACATAATTTGAATTTTCATCTTGATAGAAAAATACGCCTTCTTCATGGTAGTTAGGTGACCCCATAATCGGAGGTTTTGGAATAACTTCGATCACGGTATCGGCTAATATTTTGTTTTCGCTCGTTAAAGTGATTGTATAAATGCCCGGCTTGTCATACAGATGTTCTGAGCTTTTATCGCTTGTGCTGCCGTCACCAAATGACCAAACAAAGACCTTTCCATTGTTCTCAATGAAGGGCGTAGTAGAAAAGTAAAACTCTACAGGTAAGTCTGTAAAAATCATATGGCCTGCATGATAACGGAATGCGATTTCATATTTGTAGTTGGGAGTTTCTGTGCTATCATTGCATGCAACTAAAACAGTTATCACGCATAGCAAACGAATTGAAGAAGCGAAGTTCATAATAGAGTATTCGGTCGCAAGGTAAACATTGGAGACTTTTCGGATAAGAAAAGTATTGAAAACATAAAAAGAAGACCTCAATGAAGTCTTCTTTTCTGGGATTACCCGGATTTTACCAGCGCCTTTTAAACGACCTACTGTCCTCCGTTCGGAGTTTTCATTTTGTATTCGTAAGGCCTGTCGTAAAAATTACCTTCGTTATCAGCCCAAACGTTAAACTGTTTTCCTTTTTTATCTTTTAATTCAAGGTAGTAACCATTTTCATCCGGATCAGAGCTTGCCCAATAACCCATAACTACTTGATCTTTATAGGAACTTGTAAGCAGAGAATGCTTCACTACAGAAGACACTTCTGAACTATTCCAATCAATTTTCATGTAGGTTTCAAGGTAGTGGCTTTCGTTGTCGTATGTCGCCCTATAATTGGTTTCACCAAGGCTATACGATCCCGTGTATCCATACGGTGTCTTCGACCATTCTACCGGTTGATCGGTTGCAATCGAAACGCGTTCATCCAGGCCTTCAGGAAGATTATTGATTGTCTTCTTCTCGCTTACCATCGGCAGATCAGTATTGTCGGCCATTTGAGCATACGATGTAACGGTGAGCATTGTTGCCGCTATAATCGTTAGGAAATTATGTGCTATTTTTTTCATCGTTCAATCGTTGTAAGGATTTCTACTTTCAACATTGGATAGTTTGAATGTATCAAACTTCGTTCTGTTGATTACAGCGTATGAATAAACGTGCCACATTTAAAAACCAATAATTAATTGGTGAGGGCTTGGAGTAAAGCTTTAAACTGATGAATGTTTGCAACGGATGTGTAGAAATCAACACGATTCAATCCCATAATGGGAGTTGAATTTCTCCCAATCACTGGCAATGTCTGAATACAAGCGGGACGCTTGGAGTTTTCAGGCACAAGTGAGACGCTTGCGCCAGTTCTGGTAATAAAAGGTATTACGTCCTAAAATAAGTTTACAGGATTAATAATTAAACCGGCCGACTTATTTTAAGACGTGACATTTTTCAGCATCCGAAATTTCTCGCTATAGCGTACACTACATTTCCGGAAACATCTATCTTAAACACTCTTCTATTGTCTTTGGCAGGAGCAACATTCGATGCTTTAAGAAATATAGGAATCGCATTATCAACAGAGGGATGAACCATCGTCCAGGTTTTACCCATGTCGGATGACCGGAATATACCATCCGGATGACCACACAGTAGATACTTACCTACTTGTTTGATAGATGAAATTGACAAAGAAGGCTCAAGCCCTTCATCAATGGCTTTCCAGGTTTCTCCATTATCCAATGAAATGCGTACCCTTCTGGATTTGGTTGTTGTATTATACGATATGGCAGCAAATCCACCATCGATACGTTCGACACCGATACCCACGCCACCCTCGCTGATTACCCATTGCCAGTTTTCACCATTATCTGTCGAACGCATAATACCCGTTGTACCTGTCGCGAGGAGAACACCTTCTGACTCCACCATATCGCCCGCACCTTGATCTTGTATTTTTTTCCAGTTTTTTCCTTTGTCGATGGATCTGTAAAGAGCGCGGTCGTAACTGATGAATATTGTCCCATCAGATGTTTCAAAAATAGATCGCATCGAATGAGTTGAAGGCCATGATTCCGGAACGATTGAAATCAATCGAAGTGGCGGCCAGGCGGACGCACTTTTACTTTTTAGATCAGAAACATTCTCTTTTTCCCAAACAGGAGTTTTAAGATTACTCTTGCTGTGATACAGTGCATCATTTACCTCTAAATAGAGATCTGACTCTCCTACAAAAAAACCTCCAGGCTGTTCATTTTCAGGCAACCCATGACTGATGTCTTGCCAGGTCAGTCCGCCATCATTTGATTGAAGAATGATGTTGCTTACTTCCGCTTCAACATTATGTGTTGAGATCGGATTGGCAGTGATGGATTTTACACTGTCTGCATAGACCGTGCTCGTGTATTCATTGTCCAGCTTTAATTCTTTTGCCTGGTCTGAATTTTGTGACTTAGCCAATATCCAAGAACCAATGATTACTGTTAGTAGCATCAGTAGGATGTACGATTTTTTCAAATGTTTCATAGAAGAAGTTACTTTGGTTTTGTGTAATCAAACGTACGCAGTGAAGGCCAGGGCAAGTGTAAACCGTTTGTAAAAACAATGTAAATGAACGTAAATTCTTTCAACGGCTTCTTCCTACCTCACGCGGATATTGTTTGTCCGTCATATCTGGACAGTCCTTCGGTAGCCCAGGAGGCGAACCAAAGATTACCGGCTTTATCTTCTTTCATTTTAGATTGCGAAGCATTAAGGACCTTTGATTAACAATTCTGTCTATGGATGTAAGATGGGTGAATGATTCTTCTTCATAAAAGTGTTATTTCAGTTTTGTTTTGTCCTTTACAGGGAGTGCAAAAAAACAAGCATCAATAAAGTATATACGTGTATGTGTTTCATCATTTTTCTTTTTTGATACCAAAGAATTCCAACAAACCCAAATGGTTGTGTGTTTAAAGACTTAATAGAATAGTAAATTTATAACTGATCGCTTTAAGCTTGCTTAGCAATAGATGCAGAAAGAAATAATTCGAAAGAGACTTAAAGATTGGTAAATGAAATATTAGCAACCGTCACCAAGTAATTTCAAAATTGTTTTTACAGGACCGTCTTCTTTATTGACCGCTTCAATCACAAGGTGATCTCCTTGTTCTGCATGTTTTAAAATCTCCATTATACTTATTTTAAGCTGCTTGGGCTCAGGTAGTCCCCTGCCAGGGATCAGAACTTTAAATCCATTTCTTCTCAAGTACACATAAAAGGGAACTTGCGTAGTTTTGCCGGTTATCGTTGCTCCTTTAATTACTGTCAATTCGCCTATTGATCCTATGGTAAATTCATTAAAGTCTAAAGGCTTTCCGTTTAACAGGAGGGGATTACTAAAAAATATTCCCTTTTCATATCCCGTACGGATGTATTCATTGTGTCGGACTACTTCTTTTGCCCGATCTGATTTTTTTGTTTGATCAATTAAATTCAAACCGGAAGAATAACCCTGGGCAAATGTCCGTGAACCAATAATTACCGTTAGTAGCATCAATAGGATGTACGATTTTTTCAAATGTTTCATAAAAGAAGTTACTTTGGTTTTGTGTAATCAAACGTACGCATCGAAGGCACGGGCAAGTGTAAACCATTTGTAAAAACAATGTAAATGAATGTAAATTCTTTCAACAGCTTCTTCAAACACCGCGGACTTAAACCTTTCGCTATAGCCGTAGTGTCACTCTGCACTATTTTCTTTTTAGCTGCTTTCGTTACGAACAAGTCGGAAGGTGAATTGATTTCCAAACGAGCGAATATAGCGGTGCGTGCCATCGGGCACGATTTGCTTCTTCGGGCAGGTGACTCCACTTCAATCATTCGTCCGGTCATCGAAAAACCGAACCACGTGTTTCTGCTTGGATTTGAAAACGAGTTCATATTTCAACCCGATACATTAGTGGCCATTGCTCAGCGGATTCTCGACAAAACAGGATTATCCAGATATACGGTTACGGTTCACGAATGCCATAGACCCGATATTGTTTATGGTTTTGAAATCAATCCTCCGCTCAACAACATTGTAGCTTGTCGTGGCAGAATTCAACCGAAAGCGTGCTACACTATTGAAATTGCTTTTACTGATTTTCCTGATGCACCTGTTCTGAATCCACAACTTGCTATGATGATCAGTGGTATTCTATCATTGTTGGCCGTTGTGTTGATCAGCAGAAACCTGGGGTCTAAAAAATCAAAGACACTGGTGGAGCAGAATGTTTCTATTCAAAATGAAAGCAATGCCATTCTTACAATAGGAAGATTGATATTCGATATCAATCTTCAGAGTTTGAGAATGGGCGAAGAAACAATTTCATTGACCGATAAGGAATGCAGAATTTTGATGTTACTCAATAGAAATATCGGGCAGCTTACCTTGCGCGAAGAACTCATTCAGGAAGTATGGACCGATGAGGGTGTTATCACCGGTCGCAGCCTTGACATGTTCATATCAAAGCTTCGAAAAAAATTAAGTGTTGATCCAGATCTTCGCATTACCAATATCCACGGTAAAGGCTACAGGCTCGAGATTGTAAATGATGCTATTGCATAACTGAGATATGGTGGAACCGTGACACAGCGTCCTGAGGCGGGAGACAGTGCTATGACCTGAGGTAAATTTAAAAATTGTTTCCGCATCAGCTATGGTGAACCAATGAATCCACGCACTGAAGATGGAATTATAAAATTGGGAAAACTGATTGAAGATCTGATGTAGTAGGATAGACCCATTTATACACCTTAAATCAAGGAATCTTACAAATCACTTTTCAATAAAAACAGGCGACTGCTGGGCAGTATAGGTTGTATCTGTCAATTGCTTCTGTTCTTTCGTCTGCCAGTTCATCAGCGTAATATGGTATTGCGTTTCTTTCCAATCGGAACTATTAAACACCAACCACTTGCCATCCGAACTCCAGTCGTGCCAGCCTTCTGCTAATTCCGTGTTGGTGAGCTTCCATTGCTTTTTTCCATCAGGTGTTACGGCAAAAATGCTATGCCTACCATCTTGCAGAGATACGTAGCTGATAAAATTCTCTGTTGGATGCCACTTGGCAGCACCAGCCCTATAACCGTATTCTTTTGCTGACGGATTATTCTCCGGATAGTGTGTGAGCTGCGTTACTTCTGTTCCGTCTTCATTCATCAAATACAATTCCTCGTAGGATGTCCGGTCTCGTTTATCCTTTTTGTAACTGTACGCTATTTGTTTTCCATCAGGCGAAAAACAAGGATCGCTATATCGCGCAGTGGTATCATTCGTTAACTGCCTGAATGTTCCCGTTTGAGTGTTGATTACAAAAAGTTGATGGCGCAATTTCTTTCCGTTTCTTCCTGTCACCACAAGCTCTTCACCATTATTTCTACTGCTCATCCAACTATCTTCCAATTGCAGGTCGCTTACCTTTTTGGGATTTGATCCATTTGCATCGGTTTCGTATAAAAAGAAACAACGGGAGCATGTATCCCGGTCGCTTATAAAAAATAATCTTTTCTTGAAGGCATAATAAGTCCAGGCTACATCCGGGTTCACCGTAATATTCTTTTTGTTTGCCCCGTCCATTTCCATTGTGAAAATTTCGTAATCATTACGGGTGGTATCTGGGATATGAACATTATACGCAATGTAATACATGCTATTCATCTTCGAACCACCGGTATTGTCTTGCGGCCGACCACATGAATTAAGTATGACCGCAGTTAAAATTAGACTTATCAGATTTTTCATATTCTATTCCATTTTTAAGCAGGTAAAAGGAGAATCGAAAAGAGTTTTCAGTTTTAATTTAAAGATTAAAAATGTGTTTCATGGAGTAGAGGAAATTTTAATTTGATCATTTTCGTTTCTTCTTCGGGATTTTTCCAATTCGGGGATCATTTTTTAAAATCAATTCGCATACGAGCAGAACAGATTCTTCAAAATCATCTGCATCTGCTGGAAGGATTTGCCAATTACTTGAAGGTCCACCAAACACTTTGATCGATCTCATATTCGGAAATAATTTTTGAAGACTGGCGTGGTGTTCAAATTCCGTAGCAATCCAAACACCGTTGTCATCGGTATGCTCTTTTTTGTTTCGGAGTGTTAATAGAATTTTTTCGCCAAGATAAATCGAATGACAACCAAAGAATGCTTTTACGGTGAAATCAATACGACCCAGATTCTCCAGAACAAATTCAAACGGAATACTCTTCCTGGGTGTAACTTTCATTGTGCTAATTTATTAAATAACTAATTGCATTTCGCTTCGTGACACCTTAGTGGCTTAGTGTCTTTGTGGCAAAGACTGCATACGTTCTTTTGCCATGAAGACTCAAGGGCACAAAGAATCACAAAGGTTGCTCATTTAATGGTTAATTCCCGCTGCCCAGAAAATTGAATTTCGGAAAAGTGATGTGTATTCTTTATTCTTAAACAAATCCGGTGAATGCCCCATGAAAATATAAATGTTACGGGTGGTAAATTTTTTATTTATCCAGATTACAGGATGATCACCCATCTTAATTTCTGAATCAGGAGCGTAGGTAGATTCATCAACTGAAGCGATTACATGCACATTAGGTCTTGGGCTTTTATCATAGGTGTACCACTCTTCCTTCTCAATCAGAAAAGAAGACGGTATTCCTTTCATACAGGGATGCATTGCATCCTCAATTTTTACATTGCCCGAAGCAAATGTTGGAATGTAATTTTTAAATCGAATACCACCCATGAAATCAGAGAACCATTTCCACATACTATATCCATCAAATTCTCCTAACAATGTAGCATGATGAAAACCAATCCATCCACCCTTACCTTTTTGCATATAGTTTTCAAATGCATGCATCGATTTCTCACTCCATGTGTAGGGAGGAAAATCAAGTTGAATAAAAAGCTGGTATTGATTTAAAAAGGCTTCGTCTATTTTCGCTGTGTTCTCAATGTAATCTACAGTGAAGCTACTATCTGCCGCGAGTTTGTTAAGCCAGATTTTTGCAGCATTGGTGTATTCAATATGATGACCGCCATTTTCTGCCAATGCTACAACTTTAAATCTCAGCTCGGTTTCAATTTGTGAATGTGCCAGGTTTATACCACACGAATAAAACAGAATGATGAAAATGAAAGTTACGGCTGCCTTAATTTTTCCAGATGTATTCATTCTCAAATCAATCATGTTCAAAAGATACATTATAATTTATCTCCAAAACTTAAATCACCAGCATCACCCAATCCGGGAATGATATAGAATTGGTGATTGAGTTTTTCATCGATGGCGCAGGTCCAAAGTGTGTATGGTATTTTTACATTCTCCTCAATGTATTGTATTCCTTCGGGTGCCGAGACCATCACCGCCAAATGAATATGAGAAGGTGTACCATGTTTTAATAAAGCATGAATTGTTCGGATGATAGAACGCCCAGTGGCTAACATCGGATCAATCAATATAACTTCCTTTCCTTCCAATGATGGAGCCGCGAGATATTCAAGATTTACAGTAATCTCTTCCTTACCTTCCTTGCGATATGCACCTACAAAACCGCTATCCGATCGATCAAAAAAATTAACAAAGCCTTGAAAATAAACGAGACCCGCGCGCAAGATGGTGATGAGAACGGGTTGGTTTTTCAAAACAACAGTATCCATCCTTCTCATGGGCGTTTCTATAGATTCCTTTCGATACTCGAGTTTCTTTGAAATCTCATACGCCATAATCTCCCCTAACCTTTCCATGTTTTTTCGAAAGCGCATTCGGTCTTTCTGAATATTCTTATCGCGCAGTTCTACCAAAAACTGGTTGACAATGGAGTTTTCTTCATTGAGGTTATACATCATAAAACCTACCTTCTTTTTTTGTGAAGGTCATGAAAGATAATTATTTTCAGTCAATTCATATTTGGCTTCAACATCATTAGATTTCAATCGCTTCGGAATAAAAGCATTAGCAATTCAACAGAACAAAAAAGGCACAAGCTTTTAACTTGTACCTCTTAACCTAACCCCACATATCGTATGTCTAAACCATCATTGGTTCCTGCTCTTCTACCACTGCTTTACTACTTCCATTCTGTGCAACAATTTTTTTCCGCGTAACTTTAGGATAGATTTTCTGAATTAGGAAATAGATAATCAAAGCCGAAAGAACACCAGTCAAAAAATCGGTGACTGGCACCATGATGGCAGTGTATAACAACATCGCCATTTCAAATTTACCATGACCTTTTACTTCTTTAATTTCAGAAACCTTAATCATATTGCTTGCTACCCAAAGTAAAATACCACCGATGCACGCCATAGGAATCATTTCCAGATAAGGAGCTAGATAGAATGCCATCAATAATTTTAGCACCGCTTTAAAATAGCCGGCCAGCGGTGTCATTGCACCGGCCTTGATACTGGTAGCGGTTCGAGCCAACGCACCGGTACATGGAAATCCATTAACCAAAGGAGTAATAATTTGAACAAGTCCTTGCCCCCAAAATTCCTTATCAGGATTGAATGGTGTCTTTTTATTGTTTGCCATTCTATCGGCCATTGACGAACAAAGCAGACTTTCAACACCCGACACAAAAACAATAGCGACCACGAAATAGAGTATGTCCAGCAACACGCTCATCGAAAATGCCGGCATACTTGGACCTGTAAATACAAAGAAATTATTAGGTATCGAACCGTAAATATCGCGAACTAAAATAATGCCTTTATCTTTTAACAGCGTTGCAGAAACTGCCGTGGCCGCTGCTATGGCCAGTAAGGGAGCAGGAATAAAAATAGAAACCTTCAATAAAAGGCGAGTGATCACAAACGTTCCGATACCAATTATAACTGACCAGATGTTAATGTGATTTAAATTACTAAAAGCAAATTTGATATTATGAATAAACCCACCTCTTACTTCTTCGTCCTGTCCCAGAGAATCTTTAAAGTTTTCGATACCGAGAATATCTTCAAAATTAGTTAGTGCTATTGCGATAGCAATACCAACTGTAAAACCCACAACGATAGAATTAGGTACCAGCTTCGCATACTTACCCATTCCAGTCAAACCTAAAATCATAAGAACAATACCTGCCAGAATGGAAACCAACACCAAAAATCCATGCGCTTCGGCTGCTGTTCCGCCACCTTGCACACCGTACTTAGTAATCAATGCAGCAATCAATGGAATAAAGGCGGCCGTTGGTCCGTACACCTGATATTTTGATCCACCAAATGTTCGTCCTATAACACATGCCAGCGCGCCTGCTATAATTCCTTGTTCTGGTCGCAGCCCCATGGCCATAGCAAATCCCATTGCCATTGGAATGGCAGTAAGTGCTACAATTAACCCAGCACTAAAATCCCGATAAACAGTGGTCTTCCAGTTGTGGGCATGCAGATCTTCAAAGCGACTATCAAAAAAAGTGAAGAAGAGTTTGAGTCGCTGACTAACCGTTGTTATAGGCAATTGTGTTTTATTCATCGCACTTGATTGTTTTGTCTTTTAAAGTTTGTGAAGGAGGATTTGATCGCTTAGAAATAATTCAGCCAGTTGATTTTTTTCCGGAATGCTCTCTGTCTGCCTCCACGAAACTTCGATGGTAGGAAGGTTACAACCTCGGATGTATGACATAGGATCAAAACTAGATTTGCTCGTTTGCTGTAACGTGTAGTTTTTAGGGATCAACACTTCATCAATTCCATTTCCGTCAAGAAAATTTCGAAATGCAGCATGCGTTGTTCCGGTAAATATTTCAGTCCGAATAGAATGTATTGCTGTAGAATATTTATTACGTATAATCCGGCAGGCATTTTTAAAATCTTCATTCATCAACGAATCAACAAGCGATTCTTTAGAGGAGAAGAGCAAACTAATAATGGAATTCTGCTGATAAACACAATGAAGGAAAACCACTTGAATGTTGCCTGTCTCTACCGTTTGAACAGCAGCTCGTAACAGGCGGAGCGATTCAATCGAAAAATCGGTAGGAATGAGTATTGTTTTTGTCATAGCATTGCCTTTTAAACTTTAACAATGCTACAGATCGCGCATTAAAGCGATTTAAGAGCGAGATTAAAATGAGATAAGAATGTTGAAATGTATAATCGCAGTTTAAACGGATTATACACTCCAGAAGCGGTTGTGATTATTACCTAACGAAAGGAAAAAGGACTAATCTACTTTCAGGAATTTTTCATTACTGATATACATCAGATTTCGTAATGGCCAATCGGAAAAGTAAGTTGCACTGTAGTGCCCTCATTTACTTTCGAGGATACCATAATTTCTCCATTGTGTAGTTTTACAATATTTCGGGTAAGGGGAAGTCCGATACCATAGCCTTCATAATCTTTAGTATTGGAAGCGCGAAAGAAGGGATCGTAAATAAATTTCAATTCCCCTTCTGGTATGCCAATGCCTTGATCTTTTACAACTATGATAACTTTATCGTGCGATGTACCGATGGAAATTGTAACGAGTTGATTGTTGGAATACTTGCATGCATTGATTACGATATTACTAATCGCTAACAATAACAATTGTTCATTGCCTTTAATTTTCAGCTTTTCAGGACTATCGGGCATGAGGCTAAGATTGAGCTGCACTTTATTTTTGGGATTAATTTTATCTATTGTATTTTTTACATCCCACAAGAGCTGATCGGTTCTGATCTTGTCATACTTCTGGACTTGACCTGTGAAGCCGGTTTGCGCTAAGAATAGAAGTGATCGTGTAATTTTTTCGAGCCGTTCGGCTTCTGTTTGAATTATTTTGATGGATTCAACATATTCGTTCGGTTGTCGGTCTTTTGAAAGTGTAACATCCGCTTCTCCAATAATCGTTGTAAGAGGTGTACTTAATTCATGCGAAGCGTTGCTGATAAAATTATTCTGCGTTTCAAATGCGGTTTCTAGTCGATCAAGCATATTGTTAAACGTAGTTTCCAATGCACTGATTTCATCATTCACTTTACTCGATTCCAGCCGAAGGTGAAGGCTTTGCGAGCTGATTTCTTTTACCCGATCATTAATTTCTTTTACGGGTGTGAAAATATGCTTGGAGAAAACTATAGAGATAGAAAGTGCGAAAACGGAGGCAATTATAATTCCGATTAAAAAGATGTTTCGCAAATAGGTAATATGATGCGAGTTGTAATAATTATCAGCCGATACAATTACAACATAAGCTCCCTTCTTCCCTTCGTATTTGATCCCCGTAAAGAAAGTGTTGTTATATTGATATGTTGCTTCACCGGTTTCAATAACGGTTTCAAAAAAAGATAATGGCAGATTAAGCTGAATAGCTTCCTTCTCAAAGTTTTTGCCCGGTACGATTTCAAAGAAGTGCTCTTTCTCTTCCGGAAGTTTCTCCAGGTGCATCCTACGCACTTCCTGCAATACCGACAAGCTCGCCTCTTCATTATCTAATTCTGCCTTGGCCGTTACAACACCTCGTATTTCCAGACGCTTATAAAAATCTGTAAACGAATACCGTATAACAAAAAAATAAACACTGGCACTCAACAGGATAATTGCTGAAAGTGAAACCAGGAAGAATATAATCGCGATTTTAGTTTGTGTCCTCATCTGATTCTTTCAATACATATCCCATTCCGATGACGGTATGAATTAGCTTATTTGACATATCCTTGTCAATTTTTTTTCGGAGGTAATTCACGTAAACATCTACTACGTTGGTACCCATATCAAAGTCCACACTCCATACTTGTTCTAATATTTCAAGACGTGAAAAAACCCGCTTTGGATTTTTTAAAAATAACAAAAGCAACCTGTATTCAGTAGAGGTAAGTGACAACACACGATCTCCTCGTTTAACCGTTTTGGTGTAGTCGTTCAATACTAAATCAGCAATTTGATATACATCTTCCAGAACCAGTACAGGCGCTTGGATGGTGTGATCCACCCTTCGCAAAAGCGAGCGTATGCGAGCGAGTAATTCAATAAATTTAAAAGGCTTAATCAGATAATCATCGGCTTCTGTTTCCAGCCCTAATACAATGTTTTCGGAGGTGCCTAATGCTGTGAGAAACAGGATAGGTAGATTTTTATTTTGTTTGCGAATGGAGCGACAGACATCCAAGCCATTCATACCAGGCAGCATAATATCCAGAATGATGAGGTCAAAATGATTGCCAAGTGCCATTTGTAAACCGCTGGTTCCATCAAATGTTATACTCACTTCGTAGCCCTCTTCGGTCAATCCTTTTTTTATGAAGGATGCCACTCCAGCTTCATCTTCTACCAGTAAAATTTTCTTTACTACTTGTTGCATGCTACCATCCATTAATCACTGCCTCCTATGTCAATTTTCCTGAAGTCTTAAACCAAAGTAACAACTTTATAAATGCATAGGAACAACTTTTTTTCGAGTGGAAAAAAACGAGCGTTACAACTGAATCTTTATTTACTAATTATATTTTATTTATGAACGACCTGGTAATACCTAATTCAGTCCTTAACTTTTATTCCTGAAACAAAGAGAAACTTGTTCCGATATCTTTACTTTGATATCTTAAATTAATTCATCAGCATTGAAAGAATCCATTCCAACCAAAACCTACGGTCTCTTATCTCTTCCTGTCATTATCGGTGCATTAGGTTTCTTTGTCGACATCTATGACCTATTACTTTTTAGCATCGTGCGCAGATCGAGCTTTCATGATCTGGGCGTTGCAGAAGATGCAATGAAAACGGTTGGTGAACATATTGTCAGTTGGCAAATGATTGGGCTTACCATCGGTGGTATTGCCTGGGGAATACTAGGTGATAAGAAAGGAAGGAAGAGTGTATTGTTTGGTTCCATTCTCCTGTACTCGCTCGCCACCATTGCTAATGGGTTCGTTACCAATGTTGAGCAATATACCTGGCTCCGGTTTATTGCAGGCCTCGGGTTAGCTGGTGAGTTGGGCGCTAGCATTACCTTAACGAGTGAACTATTACCAAAAGAAAAACGCGGACTTGCCGCTGCGATCATCGCCACCAGTGGAGTGATGGGTACCATCACGGCTTACTATGTTCACATGCTGAGTGGTGAAGACTGGCGCCTATGTTATTATATCGGAGGTGGTATGGGTATTTGTCTTTTGTTCCTTCGTGTAAGCGTGTTAGAGAGCAGGATGTACGACAAGACAAAGGAAGTGCAGGTGCCCATGGGAAATTTTATGATGATCCTAAATAATAGTGAGCGATTTTTTCGATACCTCCGTTGCATTCTCATTGGCCTCCCTGTGTGGTACATCATTGGTGTACTCATTTCCTTTTCCGATGAGTTCGCCAAACAATTTGGCATATCCGGATTCGATCAACCCAAAGCGTTGATGTTACAATACACGGCACTTGTGTTTGGCGATATGGGAGCTGGATTTCTCAGCAACTACATTAAAAGCCGAAAGAAAACATTGGTGATTTATTACAGCATCACCGCCATTTTCATGATATTGTTTTTTGTTCTGCGGGGTGGTGGCAATGCATTCAACATGTATCTGCTTTGCATGGGATTAGGTTTTGGTTCAGGGATCTCTGTGGTTTACATTACCATGAGTGCCGAACAGTTTGGAACAAACCTTCGCGCAACAGCTGCCATCTCCATACCTAACCTCGTCCGCGGATTTCTTCCATTGATCTTGTTGTTGTTTCAGGCACTTCGTCATCAGGATGTGTTCAATGATTACGTTACTGCCGCCTGGGTTACAGGAGCCATCATTATGGTAATCGGATTTATTTCAGTGCTCTACACGAAGGAATCGTATGGAAAAGATTTAGATTTTGTAGAACAATAGAATGTTGAACGAAATATTATCGTCTACCCAACATTATTGAAACACTTAACCGAAAATCCATTAACTCAAGCGGGCTTGAATACACGTTACCAACGTGATGGTCATGCACGATTTGAGTTTGTGTGTTGATAAACTTCACATACACATCAGAGGTATGAGCCGTATGGCTATGGCTTGGTCCATCCACATTCATATAATTAACTTTTCCGCCAGCGGAATAATTAGCGGCCAGGTTCATGAAAAGTAAACCGGGGGTTTTCTTGGGTAGTAATTCCCAACGCAATCCTGCTCCGGCTGAAAAAATTATTGTTCCGTCCCTGCTCAATACATTATTTTCTACTGGCTCACAATGATCCATATCATCCGGATCATAAATGCTTAAATCGGTGTTAAAAAAAGAGTATCCTACCTTGCCCGTAATAAAGGGTTTGATTTTTCCATTCATTAAAAAATAACGACCTGTCAGCATTACATTATAAAAATTATTATTCACAATAATATCCATGGGTGCTGAACTGCCATCGTCCAGGATATAGGTTTGCCGTGTTTTATCATGGCCATACATATTAACATTCATCTCCATGCCGAAGGAATACCGTTTTTCACCCGGTGTAAAATGAAAATCGATATTAAAGCCATTGGCATACTGGATATTACTTTGCATCGAGCCGCGGGGAACAGAAAAGACATAACCTGTTCCCAATTCAAATTTCTGGCCTTTTGAAACCAGACAAAGCATAAACAAGAAAATTGTAAGGGTGTATCTCATAACGCAAGCTTTATTGTGCTTATGAAATTTAGTGAAAAAATTAGATTTTGGGAAGTTGAATTTTTGGTGAATGAAGAAACCAGAGTTTGGCACCTCCCAACAGCTCCACTCATTCACTACCTGCGTTCTTTAGCAATGTACATTGGGAAAGAACGCGAAGTGATCGCCAAATTTATTGCTACTCATTTCTTCGCAGCTTGTCACGGTAATTTGAAAATATTCTGGACTTCGAAATGAACCCAACATACATTCCATCATTCAGAACTGGAATATTCCACGCTCCACTTTTATCAAATTTTTCCATTACCGTGCTCATATCATCTTCTGTTTTTACTGTGACTACTGGCTTTTGCATCAACTGACTGACCAAAACCGAATCATACAATGACGTGTTGAACATGATTTCGCGTATATCCTCCAGAATTATAATTCCTACAAAACGATTGTCATCGTCTACAATCGGAAAAATGCTTCTTTTGGAATGCGCTACTGCATCTACAAGTGTTCGTAGACTTGAACTTTTCTGAACAGTAACAAAATCTTTTTCGATAAACCCTTCCACTGTAAGCTCTGAAAGAACGTGGGCATCTTTGTTAAAAGTAATTAATCGATCTGTCTGCTTTAATTTTTCTTCATCTAACGAATGTGGATTTAAATATCGTGACACCGCGGTACTTAGTGCCGAGACGATCATCAGTGGTATCATTAAATCATAACCTCCGGTAATTTCAGCAATCAAAAAGACTGCCATCAATGGTGCGTGAAAAATTCCGGTTAGCACGCCCGCCATTGCAACTAAACAAAAATTAGAGGTTGGTAAATTGGTTAATCCAAAAACGTTGAGCAAAAAAGAAAAAGCGAATCCAAGACATGCGCCAACAAGCAAAGCAGGAGCAAAATTTCCTCCATTACCTCCGGCATTTAATGTAAACGAAACGGCAAATACTTTTACAAAACCAACGACAAGTATTGCCAATCCAAGACCCCACTGTGTTTGTGTAATGAAATCTTGAAATAAGCTGCCTTCAAAAAGTTGATCTGGTCTGTGGTTTGCCAATGCGATAATCGATGTGTAACCTTCTCCGAACAAAGCCGGTAAAATCATGATTAGACCACCTAACAAGGTGCAGCACAGTACTAATTTCGGGAATGATCGTTTAAAAACTTTTTCTAAAACAGCTTCTGTTCGAAGGGATGACCGCAAATAAAAAACGGAAAGGAAGCCACATATAATTCCAAGTAAAATATAGTATGGAACATTGTGGTAATTAAAATCACTCACCTGCTTAAAGGAAAGTAAGATTCCATCGGCCAGAATAATTTTGGAACATAGTGCTCCTGTGGCGCCTGCAATAAGTAAAGGTATGAATGCCGAAATACTGATATCAACGATGAGGACTTCCAACGCAAACAAAACACCTGCAATGGGTGCATTGAAAGCGGTAGCGATTCCAGCAGCAGCGCCACAAGCCAGCAGCAATGTTCGATCGCGATAGCCAAGCGGAAAGAACGATGCAAATGTAGAACCGATAGCAGAGCCTGTTTGTACAATCGGGGATTCCAATCCTGCGGATCCTCCCATGCCTACAGTCAATGCACTTGTTGCTACGTGAGTAAAAACCTCCTTGCGCGGAAGAAAGGATGAATTTTTTGCAATGGCAAAAAGAACGTGCGATGTTCCCTTTAGCAATTCACCATTTAAGATAAAATGAACAAAGAGATAGGTTGATAAAATACCTAATGTTGGTGAAATAAAATATATCCAATTGTAATGTCCCCCCCAGGAAACCAACATTCCTTGCAAATAATGTACAGATACCTTTAACAAGACAGCAGTAAGGCCGGCCCACAATCCAACAACCACAGCACCCACCATTAAAAACTGACGATTGGATAATTTTCGAAGCAGCCATGCCGGACCGATTTGCAGTATTTGTTTCCCCTTTATCTTAATCTCCATGAATTCAATTTAAACATTCTGCCATGACAAGTTGATGTCTACCTTCTTCGCCAACATGTATGCTTATTTTTGAGTCGCTTATAACTTTATTTTTTTTACCTATGCCTAAAAATAGTAAAACATTTGCTCTCAGCTTAGTTTAGTTACAACACGTGCTTGTTGATGAAGAACCAAGGGAGGTTAAGATCAAATCAATTATATCATTGGATTTTTTTATGATTAAAGAATTCTCATTTTTACCCAACACTAAAATGATTACTTAAAATCTGCGATGAATACGATTGAAATTGAAAAATTAAAAAAACTTGACCAGTTAACCGAGGGTGATTATCATGCTTTCCTATACGATTGTGACGGAACCCTGGCCGATAACATGTTGGCCCATAAACTTGCTTACCAGGAAGTAGCAGCGAATTATGGAATTGATCTCGATACCAATATTATTCACGAAACAGCCGGATGGCCAACGGTATTAGTGGCTAAAGAAATAAGCAAACGGTATAATGTAGTCTTACCAGAATCATTCTCTGCGGAAAAATCCGCGATCTTCATAAAGAAGTATGTTGCTCAAACGAAACCGGTTTATTTTGTCTGTGAACATTTAAAGAAAAATAATGGCCGTATAAAAATTGGAGTCGTTACGGGTAGTACCCGCGCAACCGTCTCTCAAACACTTTCTGTCTTAGGTCTTCTCGATCTGATTGATGTTATAATATGTGCAGGTGAAACGCCAAAGGGCAAACCACATCCCGATCCTTTTTTGAAAGCTGCGCAAGATTTGGGTGTTGATCCATCAAAGTGCATGGTGTTTGAAGATGGCATTCCTGGTGTGCAGGCTGCTGAAGCTGCAGGTATGAAGTGGATTAGGGTTGATGAGATAATTTGAGTTTGGTGGCATGTGATAGAAATTCTGAAAAAGAATTTATCTTTTCTCTATTGAGAGCGCACAGATAAGACATCATTCATTTGCCTTTTTTATTTTCAATAATATCAAGTCAACAATGACTTGAAGTATCAGAAGAATTAAAGATGCAATAGAAAAGTAGTTTTCATACTCATAATTATATCCCGCATATATTCCAAAAATCCCAAGAAGTGAACTTAATCCGTTATCAGTAAGTGCGTGAACTCCATCCGGTCGTATTAATGCAAATGTCAAAAGGTTGACCGCGGATACAATTATTAATGTATTATGATTTTTAATCCTATTTAAACTCAGGCCAATAGTTAAATGTAAAATCAATGCTGGTAGAATTACTATTCCCATAACTATTAGCCCAAGGCCAAAGTTTAATGGTATTATAATTACAGATAGGGCAAATGATGTCCAATAAAAAAACCTGATTGTTGTATTATTCATTTTAAGTAAGTGAAGTTTTTATTCGCTTGCTCCAGTCCGGATGTTTGTTGGTTAAGAACAGCAACAAAGGCAGGACTAAGTTTATTAAGGCGTCAATCTATCTTTCTGAATCTTGATCTTATTATGAAATATGAAATAGAAATGACCAGAGTTGGTGAAAGTATGGAGATGCTGTTTATTAATAGTTGGTTTTCAGTATAAGGAAGGCTATCAAAGAGTTCTAGTGTCACATACTCGATGAATACAAAAATAAAGGCTAGCAAAATCTTACCTACCCAATTGATTCTTAAAAAGATAAGCGTTATCAAGAAAACAATCAAAACTAAAAATTCTATCAAAAACCAAGGAATAAATTCACTCCCACTTGCGTAACTTGTCAATGGTAACAAGATGATGATTACCAGTAATAAAGCTTTTCTATTTTTCATTTCTTGGCTTACTGAATCACACTTAAAATTGATTTAATAAAAGCTAAATCTGCCTACTTATTGTTTAACCCCTAAAGTAGGGTTCAACTCTAACATTCTAATCAATCCTCCATAAAAAGAAAAGGCATCTCTAAAGTTTAGAGATGCCTTTCATTCTATTTTTAAAACCAATTACTTCTTACCGTTACCCAAATAGCTATGCGCTCTTCCATATCCAAAATACACAACCAAACCAAAGGCCATCCAGCCAAAGGCAATCTTTAATGTATCGGCATCAAGGGAAGCGATCAACGCACCGCATACTAACATACCCAAGATCGGAATAAGAGGAACCAACGGTGTGGCGAATGGACGAACTAACTCCGGATTCTTCACACGCATTACCCATACTCCCGCACAGACTAACACAAACGCGAAGAGTGTTCCAAAGCTGGTTAAGTCACCGGCTACATCGCCCGGTATGAACGCAGCAAACAAACCAACAAAAATGAACAAGATCATGTTTGATTTGTATGGCGTGCGGAATTTAGGATGCAATTCGGAAAATACTTTCGGCACTAATCCATCGTTCGACATGGAATAGAACACACGAGACTGACCCATTAACATTACCAATATCACGGAAGAGAAACCCGCCAGGATCGCCACTGAAATTAATGTCGACAACCAACCGTATCCATGCATGTACGTATCAATCGCATAAGCAACTGACGCTTCCTTGCCTGCGGTTTTAAATTCATGCCATGGTGCTACACCGGTTAATACATATGAAAAGAGAATGTATAAAATGGTACATACAATGAGCGAACCAAGAATACCAATTGGCATATCGCGTTTTGGATTCTTCGCTTCCTGTGCTGCTGTTGATACGGCATCAAAACCGATAAAGGCAAAGAATACAATGGCGGCTCCGCCAAACACTCCACCCCAACCCCACTCATTCCAATTTTCGTGACCTGCAGTTCCTTCCGGAATAAAGAAAGGTTGGTAGTTCTCTGGGTTAATGAAGTGCCATCCGATAGCAATGAACAATAATACAATGGCCACCTTTATAAATACAATAATGGCATTTAGCGTTGCTGACTCTTGTGTTCCTTTAATAAGAACAAGTGTAAGAATGAGCAAAATGAAAAGTGCAGGTAAATTCATAATACCATGAGCGCCCGAAGCGGATGCTTCAAAAGGAGAGTGACACCATTCATAGGGTATATAGCCGCCCAATAATTTATTCAGGTATTCACTCCAGGCAATGGAAACCGTGGCCGATGCCAAAGCATATTCTAATACAAGAGCCCACCCAATAATCCAGGCAACAAATTCGCCCATCGTTGCATAAGCATAGGTGTAAGCACTTCCGGCAATGGGTATCATGGAAGCAAATTCAGCATAACACAATCCTGCGAAGGCACAACCAATGGCGGCTACAACAAAGGATAATACTACAGCTGGACCTGCGGCTTCGCCTGCTGCTGCTGCTGTTCTCACAAATAATCCGGCACCGATAATCGCACCCACACCCAGGGCAATCAAATTTCCTGCGCCCAGGGTTCGCTTCAGTCCTTTGTCAGAATCTGCGCCTTGTGCCATTAGCTGAGCTATTGGCTTCTTAATAAATAAACTCATGTATTTTCGCTTAAGGTTAGGTTAAAGATAATCGGCCAAAAGTAAGAAGAATAATGAATTAGGCGAACGCCTATTAGCTTGTTTCTACATGTTTGATGAGCGGTATCTTGAGAAAGTACCACATTTTGGAGAATGAAGGCTTACAGATTGGAATATTATCTATGGTTCAATGTGAATTCAAGTGTTAGCTCAGCCTAATGATTTTTGATATAAGTCCCGACCACCTATTGTCTAAAGAAGTCTATATGACTTCAATCAATTTTGCTTTGCGTTTTACCAATTTCCCGAAAGGTGAGAGTTTCATTCCTTGTTCTTGCGCAAGATTTTCGAATTCATCGGTCTTGTTTTCATCCACGGCTACTAACAATCCTCCACTGGTTTGTGGGTCGGCCAGAATTGCTTTTTGATCATCGCTGATCGTGCTCACGTGCATTCCATAACTTTCCCAATTGCGTGTGGTGCCGCCCGGCATACTTTTTTGCTGGATGTAGTGATGAAGAAAATCAAATTTTGGAACAGCATTAAAACTAATCTCGGCTGAGAGTCCACTACCTTCACACACTTCCGCTAAATGTCCAAGCAATCCGAAACCGGTAACATCCGTCATCGCGCTTACATAATTTAGTTTTCCAACAAGCGCACCGAATGTATTCAAAGTCAACATCGATTGAACTGCTTGCTGATAATGCTGCTCTTCAACAATACCTTTCTTCTGTGCTGTCGTGATGATGCCAATGCCCAATGATTTGGTGAGATACAAAACTGATCCTTCGCGAGCCGTATCATTTCGTTTTAGATTTTCCTTTTTCAATTTTCCGGTAACGGCTAGACCAAACACGGGCTCCGGACAATCAATGCTGTGTCCACCTGCCAAAGGTATTTTTGCATCAGCACAAACTTTGCGACTCCCTTCTAATACTTCTTTTGCAATCTCAGGTGCGATTTTATTAATCGGCCAGCCTAAAATAGCAATGGCCATCAACGGTTCTCCTCCCATGGCATAGATATCACTGATGGCATTCACCGATGCAATGGCACCGAATGTAAAAGGATCATCTACAATGGGCATAAAGAAATCCGTTGTGCTTACAATGCACGTTCCATCACCAAGATCAAATACAGCGGCATCGTCTTTCGACTCATTACCGACCAATAAATTTGGGAACAACGCTTTGGGCAAATCGGAGTGAAGCATCTTGTCCAGTACGGCTGGAGAAATTTTACATCCACACCCTGCTCCATGACTGTATTGAGTAAGTTTAATCTTTTCCATTTTTAGGCTGTGATGCGAAGTGTATTCGCTTGTGTAATTAATTCCTGGGCAAAATCACCAGATGAAATTCCATCCCATGATGATTCCAATTTTATTCTGTGTTTTTTCTTTTCTAATCCACGAAGGTAGGCCTTGTCATAATACGTCAGCAAAATATCAATGGTGGAATACATATCATTCTCCATTAATTTTTCTTTGGCATTGTTAAAATGTTGTCCTCCTAATTTGTTCGTAACGTTTATCATCGCTTGAAGGAAATCATCTTTATCTGCTGCTCCATATTCATTCACTAATCGCTGTATGCGGATTGGCTTATCAACTTTTACTTCTACAACTGCACTCATTCGCATCGTCCGCCATAAATCCTGGGGAAGAAAAATCTTTCCAATGGCGATTGATTCGTCTTCAATCCAGATTCGTTTGTTGAGATCAAATTTTGCAATTTCTTCGAACAATTCGTTTTGAAATTGTTCGGTTGTGGGTTGTGCCGGCATCATCAATCCACCAAAGGCAGAACCTTTGTGATTTGCTAATCCTTCCAAATCAATTATCTGTTCTCCTCTCCGTGAAAGCGCCTGAAGAATTTCACTTTTCCCGCTGCCAGTATAACCGCCAACCACAAGAAATTGAAAAGGTTTTGCAAACGACTCAACGGCATGTTGTCGATATACTTTATAACCACCTTTGAGTTGATGCGTCTTCACGCCTGCCATCCCAACAAACTGACAAAAGTTGGATGATCGCATTCCTCCTCGCCAGCAATGCACAATTATTTCATTGCTAATCTGCTGTGCATTAATAATAATATCGTGAAGTCGTGGACCCACTAAACGAAAGCCCGTCTTGATTGCTTCAGCCTGGCCTTTTTGTTTGTAGTCTGTACCTACAGCAATGCGTTCTTCATTATTGAGTAACGGAATATTGAGAGCGGAGTGAATGTGCCCTTCCTGAAATTCACCTTCCGAGCGCACATCAACAACAGGAAGCTGATGACGGAGTTGAAGGAATTCTTCCAGATTGATTTGCATGAGGCAATTTACGAAGCGGAAGTGGTTATCAGTTAATAGTTAAAGGTTAATCGTAGTATAATTGACCCTTAACTATTAACCATTAACCAGGACTCAGTTATCAGAAAAGTTAACACCGATGTTAGAAGCAATACCAATCCGAACACCATAGTTCAAATACTTGCCGTCTTGAAAAGCTGCTGCTGCTTCCAATCTGAAAATGCGGAATATGCCATCGATGGTATATCCTACCTCTGTATAATTTTTAGACGTAGGCGAAGCAAGGTAGTTCACAAAAATATTTTCATGAATGCCAGCCATGCGCACTAACAAAATATTGGTAACAAGAAATTTCCTAAATTGATAATGCACGTTGCCAGAAAAATATTTGTCAGATGTACTGAATTTATAATAATCCAATAACCGGAAACTTCCGACAGGATCGGTTGTCACAAATGGCGTTTGATTTCCCAGGAAATGTTTATAGTCGGTGAAATACATCTTGTTTGAATTCAAAAACAATCCTCCACGCAAATTGAAATCAAGCTTGCCGCGAATACCTAAGCTAAATTGATGACGTACACCCAACTCAACCTGATCGAAATCAACGTCACTGCCCAACACATTGTTAAATCCTTTTCTATAATCGAATAAAAATGTTGGTGATGAATTATGGATTTCCATTTTCCGATTATTTCGGATTCTATACTTTAACCACGGGCGAGTTGTTACACCCACAGATGCAATCATAGCCTGATTTAATGGAAATTCGGTTGACGTCAATTCATCGTTTACGGGTCTGTTTTCAGTATATCCTTCTACACTTTTCCAGTTGATTAATTTAAAATCTGAATTATTAAAGAGTTCTCTGCGCTGCGCCCAGGAAGCCGTTGCGCGAACCGTCAAAAACAAATTGATATTTCGGGTGTATGACAGATCAATAAATTCTCGTTCGTAAATTTTCATCAGGTTCTTTTCCATAAAAAGAGTTGTGAAAACATTTACAATAGGATGAATCGGTTCATCCATATTATACTGTTTTATATATCGGCCACCAACGGCTTCGAACGTATACTTTTTGTTGCGCATTTTAAAATTCAAATGCCCAGAAAATACTTCCCTTGAAAACGCATACCGGAACGTAGGCGAAAGGGTGAGGCGTGTTTTGTTGGTGTCTTGCAAAATGGTTCCCCAAGAAAGCTTATGAATCAAATTCCAGCCATCCACTGTATTGAAACCACCCATGAGTGTATGAATTTTAAAATTGGAATGTTTACCTGTCTTGTAACTATCACCAATTATAACGTCCCACGGTTGAAAGCCCTTGTGCTTGGATGCCTTTAATGTATCGCCTGCTTCTTTCTTTCTTTCTACTACACTTAGGCTATCCATCTTTTCGTAGCCCTTTACTTCTTCAGTAGTTAAAGGTATCGGTCGGATGTTGGTCCAGTAAAGAGAATCTTTTTTATAGGCGCCACTGTCAATTTTAAAAGTCACTTCTGAAATCACCTCGGGCTCTTTTTGCTTTTTCTGCTCCTCCTTTTCATATTCTTTCACCAACGATTTTAATTCTTTGTTTGTGATTTCCTTTCCTGAAGCCAGGCGCTCCTGAAGTTGCGCAGTCTTATCTTCCTTTCCTTTTGGCTTAACTTGTTTCTGTTGAATTTGTTTGGCTTGTTCGGGCTCCTTCTTTTCATCAATCACCTCCATCTTCTTAGGCTCCACATATATTTTCGGATTGAGCTTAATTTTATAATCGCTGGTGGTGGCGAAATAATTGTACTCAAAATCAAAACCGAAAAACTTACCGTTGATATTAAACTGATGTGTCACCGGCATCCATACTTTATCTTCAATGGGCGCACAAACTGATTTAAGATGAACCGTTACACCCGACCGTGTTGTGGTAAAATCAAAACTGTGTATGCTCCACCAATCTTCAACGAGATAAAGCATACCCTCTATTACATTATCGCCTTTTGATCGTGGTGTAACTTTAATGCGACTCACATCATAATCACGATCTTTAAATGTTCCCTGATATTCAAATGTATAATACGAAAAAGCCTTAGGCGATAATGGAGAAATGGTTTCAACAACTTCAGGCTCATAGAAACTTCCAGTGATGTATTGATTGGGAGAAGTGTTATTGTCTTTGCCATCACTTCGAATGGAGATTACTTTTTCCTCTACTTTATTCGGACGAGTATACTTTATTTCACTCACTGACTCTGTAACAAAAACGCTATTCTTCTTAATCCCCTCTTTCTCTAAAGCTTTCTTAGCGAGCCATGGATAATCTTTTAGTTTACCAACACCCTTGATATACACTCTGCCTGAATATCCATCCAATTGTTGCGTGTGATATTTTGCTTTCGCGATGGCCTTGCGCATGATCGTGTATGCCGGATCTTCATTGTTTCCATCAACAACAAAAGTCTGCAATATGGTGGGTTGTACTTTCATTACTACATTCACGATTTCAAAATCAGTCTTCACATCGATGATGCGTACTTCTGTTTGATAGCCGAGATATTGATAGACCAATTCGTATCTGCCAGGAGGTAATGTGATTTCATAATCTCCATTTACATTGGAAGTAGAACCGGAGCCGGTCTGCTTTACAAAAATGGATGCATAGGGTAATGGGGCGTTGGTTTCGTCTTTAATATTGCCTCGAATACCTGTGGCGTATGACGAAAAGCCAAATGCAATGAAGATGCTAACGAAAACAAATTTGTAGTGAGGGGTCAAGCGAAAAGGGTTTTGGGTTGATCTTAATCCTTGTAGAAGCCTTTTGCCCGGATTATTTCTTCTACCACATCCGGCACCAGATAACGAATAGATTGGTTTTTTCTGATGCAGTTCCGGATAAATGTTGCTGAAATATCAAGCATAGGCGCTTCGACCATTTTAACGCTATGATGCTGTTTTAGTTCGGAAGGTTGCGTGTGTGGTCGGGGATAAACATAAAGTCCATAATCTTCCAGAATGCGCTCATGGTTTTTCCACTTTGTGAAGGCCGGCAGGTTGTCTTCTCCCATGATAATTTTGAATTCCTTATCGGGATGTTTTTCGTGTAGATGAACGAGTGTATGAATGGTGTAACTCGGTTTGGTAAGATGAAATTCCACATCGCTTACCTCTAATTTATAATGATCGTGGATGGCCTGACGCACCATATCGTATCGATCAAATTCATGCAAAAGTCCTTTGCTGGGTTTGAATGGATTTTGGGGAGACACGACAAACCATACCTTCTTTAAATCAGTGGTCTCGGCCATGATGTTGGCAATAATCAAATGTCCGATGTGGATGGGATTGAAGGAGCCGAAGAATAAACCGATCTTCATATATTATATTTTACCGCAAAGACGCGGAGGCACAGAGAAATCACTAGAGTAATACTATCCAATCCAAATTTAGTAATTGGATTAATCTTTCTTCTTAAAATCATTATACAACTGCTGCGCTTCGGCTAATGATTTCTCAAGGGTTTCGTTTACCAGGATAACATCAAACTTGTCTTGAAACGACATTTCGAATTGTGCCTTAAAGAGTCTGCGCGATAGACTCTCTTCTGATTCTGTACCTCTATCTTTTAATCGTTCTTTCAAAACTTCTAGTGAAGGTACCTTTACAAATATGGCTAACGCTTTATCTCCAAAATATTTCTTCAGGCTTAGTCCTCCTTTTACATCAACATCAAAAATTACATTCTTGCCTTCAGACCAAAGTCGTTCGATCTCTGATTTTAAAGTGCCATAAAAATTACCTTCATATACTTCTTCCCATTCGATGAATTCATCTCCATCTATTTTCTTTTTGAAGTCTTCGGGGGTTAGGAAGTAATAATCTTTTCCATTCTGTTCAATGCGGCCGCGCTTATCGCGGGTGGAAGCAGAAATAGAAAACCCCAGATCGGGGTTGGTGGAAAGGAGGTGTTTAACAAGTGTTGTTTTGCCGGAGCCGGAAGGAGCAGAAAAAATAAGTGCCTTGCCCGCCATTATCCCGCTGCGCTTATTTTATTCTTGATGCTGGTGATCAAATCCGTTGGCGCATCATGGGTACACTTCAGTTTCAAAAGCTCCTTGATAGCCTGGTCGAAGTGATAATGTTGAAAGCACGGCATGCATTCATCTACGTGCGATTTGAAATTTGCTTTTTGTTCGGGTGTCGCTTCACCATCTAGAATCAACTGGAGCATTTCCAGGCACTCGCGTTGATTCGAACAATTCTTCTTCATGTTATTCTGGTCAGGATTGCTCATAGCTTAGGCATTATTATAACCCATTTGTTTTGCGTATTCACTTAGTTTTTCTTTCAGCAGGTTGCGTGCTCTGTGCAGGCGACTCCGTACGGTTCCAATGGGGATGTCCAGTATCTTGGCCATCTCCTCGTACTTAAATCCTTCCAGGTCACACAATATAATTACTGTTCTGAAGTCTACGTCAAGTGAGTTGAGGGCATTGGAAATCTCATCACCGATCATATCTTTTAGCGCCTCCACACGCAGATCGGGCGTTATTTGCCTGTCAACATCTTCTGAGTTGTAATAACTTTCTACCTCCTGATAGTCTACCTTGTTTGGTTCCTTGGTTTTTTTGCGGTAGTCGTTAATGAAGCTATTCTTCAAAATGCGGAACAGCCATGCCTTTGCATTAGTTCCTTGCTGAAATGAGTTAATGAAACGAAACGCCTTTAAATAGGTATCCTGTAGGAGATCTTTGGCATCATCGCGGTCTAAGGTTAGCCGATAGGCGAAATTATACATCGCGTTGATGTGCGGCATAAATTCGTTGTCGAATATATCCTGCTTTTGTTTGTCTGAGTATGAATTGCGAGGGACTTCTTCTTCCATGTCGGGTAAAAGTAAGAAGAAGGTATAAGGTTATCAAAACCGATTTGAAGGATTTTATGATTTCGGTTTTATTAAAGTCTCTGTGATTTCTCTGTGCGCATTCCTCCGTGTTCTCTGTGGTGATAGTTTTTACCACAGAGGGCACAGAGTTTTTCACAGAGACACACAGAGGGAAAGGCGTGACGTAATAAAAAAGTCCTGCAGACCCTCATCCGCAGGACAACCAACCACACCCCTCTCCTTTATCATTTACGAGCTAACAGACCCATCGATTTTACCATGTTAATAAACTCGATACGGTATCCTTCTTTGTCTTCACCACGTGATGCCTGCGCTAGCTGAACGACTTTATCGTACGAATAATCTTTGCAGTATTCAGAATCGCGCAGCAACATTCCAAAGGCAGCCACTGATGCCGACCAGCGGAAATTATCTGATGTTTTTGACAAGGCTACATTGCTATCAATCAGTGGATGAACAATTAATTTACTCACGTCTTCATCGGGTTTTTTGTACCGAAGTTTGATCGTCATTAATTCATTTGTTGTGGAGGCAATTTTTTCAACCTTATTGGCTTGATATTTCAAGTCATCGATTTTTGAGAACTCACTTTCTACGCCTACCGGAATGATTTCATACAAAGCCGTTACAGTATGACCTGATCCTAATTCGCCTGCATCCTTTTTATCGTTGTTAAAGTCTTCGCTCTTCAGCATTCGGTTTTCATAACCAATCAAACGATAGGCCCTTACCTTAGCGGGATTAAATTCGATTTGAAGTTTTACATCTTTTGCAATGGTGAAAAGTGTTCCTCCAAATTCATTTACTAATACTTTTCGGGCTTCGCCAATACCATCGATGTAGGCATAGTTTCCGTTTCCTTTATCGGCAAGGATTTCCATTTTCGAATCTTTGTAGTTACCCATTCCATAGCCCAACACCGTTAAGAACACACCTTCTTTTCTTTTCTCCTCAATCAATCTTTCCATGCCTCCATTGCTTGACTCGCCAATGTTAAAGTCACCATCAGTAGCTAAGATCACACGATTATTTCCTCCCTTTTTGAAATGTTGTTTTGCCACATCGTACGCTAATTTTATTCCGGCACCACCGGCAGTTGAGCCTCCCGCTTCCAAACGATCTAAGGCTGCAAGGATTTCTTTTTTGTTTGCACCTGATGTGGGTTCTAATACCAGTCCCGCAGCACCGGCATACACTACCATGGATACATGATCTTGTTCGCGCAATTGTTCAACCAACATAGCAAGTGAAGATTTTAACAATGGCAATTTGTTAGGATCACTCATCGAACCCGATACATCGATTAGAAATACCAGGTTAGATGCCGGAAGATTTTCGGTTGGAATTATTTTTCCTTGTAAGCCAATGTGCACTAATCTGTGATTCGAATTCCAAGGAGCGGTTGATATCTCAGTGATCACGGCAAATGGATCTTCTCCCTTTGGCTGAGCATAATCGTAGTCAAAATAATTTACCATCTCTTCAATGCGCACGGCATCTTTTGGAGGTTGTTGTCCATTGCTAATAAACCTTCGCATGTTGCTGTAGGATGCAGCATCTACATCAATTGAAAATGTAGAAAGCGGGTTGCGTAACGCTTCATGAAAAATATTTTCTGAAATGCCATCGTACTCTTCGGTATTCCATTGTTGTTGTTCGTACTCAATTGTGGGTTGAGCATAGACCATATCATAGGTTGCTTTTGATTCTGCTGGGGCGCCTGCTGCTCTCTTTTCTTTTCTTGACTTGACAGTAGCAACGCTCCCCGTTACATCTCTTCTCGTCTGTGTGGCATATCCAATTACAACAACTTCACTTAACGAGTTAGTATCTTCATTCAACACAACATTTAAGATATCACTCGTTCCAACCTTTACCTCTTGCGAAACATAACCAATGAAACTAAAGACCAGTGTGCCGTTCTGTGATGGAATAGTAATGCTGTAGTTTCCCGAGACATCGGTCGTTGTTCCTTTACTTGAACCTTTAATGACAACATTTACACCGGGTAAGGCACTACCATCCGATGTTGCAGTTACTTTACCGGTTATCGTTCTGCCTTCAGGCACGCGAAACCCAACCGAGAACATCAGGAGGGCCGCTAAAATCCACATTGACTTTTTCATGGTGATTATTTTTTGTTTGTTCATGAGATTCATTCAACCAAAAGATTCCATAAGCATTGCAGAAATTTTTTTCTATTTTTCTGTCGCATGCCAGAGCCTAGTCCTTATAAAGCTGTTGAAGACCGCGATCTTCTTTTGCGCTACAAAGCGAAAGGAGAACTGGATGTGCTGGGTGAACTGTATAGTCGGTACATGTCTATGGTCTACGGAGCGTGTTTAAAATATCTGAAAGACCGTGAAGAAAGCCGGGATGCTGTCATGCAGATTTTTGAGAAACTGGTCATTACCTTAAGAGAACACGAGGTAATCCATTTTAAAAGTTGGCTCTATACAACCGCCCGAAATCACTGTTTAATGCAGCTACGATCCCGAAAGGGCAAAAATTTCGAGGAAATCTCGCCATTTCTTATGGAAAGTGATGGGACTGTGCATCAAGAAGAAGAGATTGATCTGGAAGCCAATCTGAGCAAATTAGAGAAGTGCATGGGCACGCTTAATATTGAGCAAAGAGCCTGTGTTGATCTCTTTTATTTGCAGCAGAAATGCTACAAAGAAATAATACAGGTAACGGGTTATGACGACACCAAAGTGAAGAGTTATATTCAAAATGGAAAACGCAATTTGAAGTTGTGTATGGATCGAAATGAATGATCTGAAAAACGATATTGAACGATACCTCAAGGGAGAACTTACTCCTTCGGAGATGCATGCGCTCGAAAAGAAAGCGTTAAGCGATCCTTTCCTGGCGGATGCTCTTGAAGGTGCGAGCGAAATAAATGCAGACACATTTGAAAGCGATGTGCATGATCTTCAGATGTTGATTGATAAACGAACAGACCAATCCAAAAAAATAATTCCATTGTGGAATTGGTCTTTACGAATTGCTGCCGGATTAGCACTGATTGCTGTTTCTACTTTCGTTATTCTGAATATCATAAAGGATAATAGGCCTGAACAACTTGCTGAAAATAAGGTAGAGTCAAAACCATCACCAGCATCTTCAGAACAAAAAGATCAATCTCCTCTTCTTGATTCAATTGAGCAACCGAAACAATCATTAGCGCTAGCTGAATCAAAACCAAAAGTATCAATACCTGCCCCGGTCAGAATACCTCCGGCAGAAAAACCATCTGCTGTTGCTGAACCCGCTACTGTAGCTTCACAACAATCATCAGCCGATGTGGATGTTGCTACAGCAGAAGGAGAAGGAGAAAGAGATAGAGCTACAAGAAGCGCAGAAGAAGAAGTACAAGTAGCAACGGCAGAACAGGCTGACGATGTTGTTTCTTCACGTGCAAAAAAGCTAGAAGCAAAAGAAGAGGAAGCGAAAGATTCAAAGAAAAAAGCTGCTGGCGCGCAAGATGGGTTCTTCAAGATTAGTGATATCAATGCAGAAAAGTTAGTTGCTAATAATGTACGCATTGTTAGGGGGCATGTATCATCCATGGAAGACGGTAGTGCCTTGCCTGGCGTAAATGTATTTATCAAAGGAACAAACATCGGAACTGTAACAGACGCGGAAGGTAATTATGAAATTTCCCTAAACGACCAACAAGATGAATTGGTCTTTTCCTTTATTGGCCTTCTCAGCACCGAGTTGGATGCGAGTTTATTAAGTCAATTGGATGCGCAAATGAGCGAGGACGTTTCTCAATTGAGTGAAGTAGTGGTGGTAGGCTATTCGGAAAATGATGAGGGCAAGGAAGAAGAAGTTATCAATACTGAATTCGCTGCACCACTGGGTGGACGAAAAGCATACAAGCAATATTTAGAAAAGAATCTACGCTATCCCGAGGTAGCACTCAATAATAAAATTGAAGGAAGAGTAACCATTCAATTCACCGTGGAAACAACTGGATCACTGAATGATTTTAAGGTGTTGCGTAGTTTAGGTTATGGCTGTGACGAAGAAGTTATTCGTCTGATCAAACAAGGTCCTGGATGGTCGGCTACAAAACGTGGTGATGAAGTAAGGCAAAGTAAAGTAAAAGTGAGAATGCGTTTCGCGTTGCCGAAGAAATAGAAATCACAATTCAAAAACGTGTTGTATCTTCAACCTACTTTTTATTCTCTGATTCAATATGTTCTCTAATCGAAAAATCATACTCGTTATTATTCTACTTATCACGGCCAGCGTTGCAGGTTATGTATTACTTGTCGTGATACCAGCAAGACTCGCAAAACAAACATACGATGGTGCCAAACAAATAGGTAAAGACATTGGCGATGCGCTTCAGTTCACACCTGAAATTTCAATAGGCAATACCATTGTCATTCAACAGCAAGCTTCCATTTTAGAGTTGGCTACACTATCACAGAAATTTCAGTATCAATATGCCTGGAAAAACAAATGGTTGCACAGCGAAAAGACCATCAACATTACAGGAACACTGGATGCGAAAGTGGGATTCGACTTGCGGAAAAAATTCAATATTGTAATCGATGAAACAAGTGCGCGCGTAATCTTACCTCAGCCACAGATATTATCCATCGAATCGCTTGGCGATCTGAAGTTCGAAGATGAAAGCGGGTTATGGAATTGGGTCAACACACAAGATCGCTCTCTGGCAGTGAACGCCTTTATGGTGAACGCACGAAAGTTTGCCGAGCAAGCTTCTTTTATTGAGGATTCAAAGAAAAGTCTGGAAGAAAAAATCACCACCATTTTAAAATCGCATGGAAAAACGGTGGTGATTCAATATGAGGGTGATGCTGCTAAACTACCTTCTTACGAATAAGTTTCGCATACGTTCTGCTCACTGGAAAGCTTTTTCCATTCAGCATCTTCACTACCATCCCACCATTAAAGTGTTTTTCAATCTCCTTTAGGTTGTTGATGTTGATAATCGTGCTGCGGTGAACGCGAATAAAAATTTCCGGATTCAAAATTTCTTCCAGCTTACCAATCCCGGAAGAACTTACAAATTGATCAGCTTTCGTAGAAAGAATGGTGTAATCGCCTGATGCTTCTAAATACACAATCTCTTCAACTGGAAGATTAAGAAGCTTCTCTGACTTCTGAACGAATATGTGTGAATCGTAGGATGTTTTATTTTCTGTTTTAAGGTTGCGCAACAATTCGCCAACATTATTTTGCTCAACCTTCATGCGATTAATGGCGCGCTCTACTCCCAATTTGAAACGTTCTTGGTCCAAGGGTTTCAGAATATAATCAACTGCATTTTTTTCAAATGCTTTAATTGCATATTGATCGTATGCTGTACAAAAAATTACATAAGGATCATGTGTAATTTCATCCAATACATCAAAGCCATTCATACCAGGCATTTGCACATCGAGGAAAATAAGATCTGGTTTTAAACGATCAATTGCTTCAACCGCTTCTTTGCCTTTGCCACATTCGCCTATCACCTGGAGGTTTGGCATTTGCTGCACATATTCTTGCAGAAGATCGCGTGCTAATTTTTCATCGTCAATTATAATACAGGTTATGTTCATACCGCTTTGCTATTTAATTCTTCAGTTAAAAAATCTTCTTCAGTAGCAGGTTCATCAATGGGCACAAAGAAACTAACGGAATATCCCCATTCATTCGAACGGATGCGAAGCCCCGAACCTGGACCAAATATACTACGTAATCGCTCATCTGTATTCTTCACCCCAACACCACTTGAGTTTCCATCCATTACTTTTTTGGCATTTGATCCCATACCATCATCTTTTACCTCAAAAAAGATCATGCTATTAAACCGTTTTACGGTCAGTATAATGGTCCCTCCATCTTCTTTTGGTGCAATGCCATACTTTACTGAATTCTCAACAAGTGGCTGCAGAATCATGGGTGGTATCATCACGCTCATGCACGAAAAATCGACTTGCTTAATGTATTTCAACCGGTCGCCAAAGCGGACTTGTTGAATACGCATATAACTGTCGATGAAATCCAACTCGTGAATGAGACGCACCATTTGATCGCTATGCGAATCCAACGCGTATCGAAAGATATCCGATAACTGTGTAATTACTTTTCTTGCTTGCTCTTTGCTCGAACCAATCAACATGTTGATTGAGTTCAAAGTATTGAATAGAAAATGCGGATTGATCTGCGATTTCAACAAGGAGATTTGCATCTCTCTGTTCTTTAGTGTGAGTTCGCTCTTTTCCTTCTCCTGTTTCTGCTGACTTTGGAAGTATCGAATCACATAATACATCCCCACTGTAATAATGTATTGATCATGAAAGTGAAGTCCTTCCCACTTTAACAAGCCCATCAAATGGGCTTTCCAGTAATCCCAGCCTATATATCCTTCAACATAACTTTCCAAATAATACGAAAGCGAACCCATGATGAGAAAATGCACCATTGCACCCAAAAAATGTCCTGCAACCTGAAGGTATAGATTGAACTTGAAAAGCCAATTGGCATAGAAAAAGATGGCGACAATCAGAATACAAAGAGCCTCCAGGAGATAGAGGTTATTCCAGAAAATATACGTGTAGGGCGTTTCAAGTCTCCACTCAATAAAAGTACCCACACCATAGTTCAAAGCATACCACAAACACAGCCACATGTAGGCTCGTTTCCAAATACGCGGTATGTCTTCAATAAATTTCAAGCCTGAAAGTTGAGCAATAAAATTACACAATGATAAAGAAAACCGATGTGCATGAGTTAATAGCGTTAAAACTTCAATTTAGGGGATAATCTTGCATCGCATTTGAAAGGACATCATAAATAGGGATATTGATCATTATTTCGAGACCATGCGCCTATTCATTCTTTTGTTTCTCTTTCTGAGCGTTAATGCGCTGGCGCAGAAAATTACCGTGTCTGCTAAATTAAAGGACCGCATAACAGGTGAACCGTTGCCTTTTGCTTCTATCGGATTGAAAACAAAACCGATTGGCACGATATCCAACGCACAAGGTGAGTTTGATTTTCATATTCCCGATGAGTACCGGAACGAAATTTTAGTAATCAGCATGCTGGGCTACGAAAGATTTGAGGCTCCTGTCTGGAGTTTACTCGAAGTGAAAGACCAAATAATTCTGATGGATCAGTCAACCACTGTGTTAGAGGAAGTTGTGGTATTAGATTCGCTTAATGGTGGTGAAATTTTAAGAAAGGCCTGGGCTCATATTCAGGATAACTTTCCGATGAAGCCCTACATGATGAATGGATTTTACCGCGATCTAAAGAAAGTGGGTGGCTCATACATATCGTTGCTGGAAGCTGCAGTAAAAATTTATGATGACGATTACAAAGAGCCACGAAATAAATCACGCCTGAAAGAGCGCGTGAAATTAATTGAAGTGAGAAAAAGTTTAGGGTACGAAAATAAATTCACCCAATATTTCGGACAGCAAAATTTATTAGAAGACTTATTGTTGCACAATAATATCCGATACCGTCAGTTAGATGCCAAGGAGGAGTTTTTTGAGTTGATGAAACGTGAGCCTGACTCCCATTATAACGGACATGAGGTTTTTGTTATTTCGAACGCACAGGATTTCCATCTCAAGATTTTTATTGACAAGGAAGATTTTGCCATCATTCGACTTGACTTTGAAATCAGTACACCGGGTGATGAGTTGGCCAGACGCAAAGGATTGGTCAGTAAATTTATTGGTTATAAAAAAACGATCGACTTCAAACGCTTCGAAGGAAAGATGTATCTGAATTACATCACCGTAAGCTCCACCGAAAAATGGTTCGATGAAAAAACAAATACACTAAAATTTGAAACGGAATTAATTCAACACTTGTTGATCAATGACATTCACCCCAACACAACAGACCGGATTGGACCAACTGAAAAAATGAAGAACTATGGCTTGGAGTATCAGGATTATCCATACGATAAAACGTTTTGGGAGAATTACAATGTGATTAAGGAAACGCCAATCGACAAGCAAATTCTGGAGGATTTAGAAAGGCATATCCCCTTGGAAAAACAATTTGAGGATGATGGGTTATGACACTCTACATCAAAAACATGGTCTGCAATCGCTGCGTCTTAGTAGTGAACCAGGAACTTGAAAAACTCGGGTTACATCCCGAGAAGGTTTCATTAGGCGAAGTGATTTTAAAAGAAGATCATCTTTCTCAAGATATCCTCAATCAGCTAGACTCGTCTTTATTACATCTTGGCTTCGAACGCATGGACGATCGCAAGGCAAGATTGATTGAGTCCATTAAAAGCAAAGTGATCAACATGATTCATCATGCTGATAAAAAGGATCGCAAATTCAACTGGTCAACCATTCTAGCCGAAACCTTGAATCATGATTACAATTACCTCAGCTCTTTGTTCTCATCTGTTGAAGGAATTACGTTGGAGCAATACATTATCCGACAAAAAATCGAGCGTGTAAAAGAACTGTTGTTTTATGATGAATTAAACCTCAGCGAGATTGCAGATAATTTAGGCTACAGCAGTGTTGCTCATTTATCCAGTCAGTTTAAAAAGGTTACCGGGCTTACACCATCCGAGCTCAAGAAGTCAAGATCCATTGATCACGGCAGAAAGCCGATTGATTCAGTATCGTGAAAATTCTATAACTCTTTCCCGTTATTATATAAGCACCAATCAAGGGCATTACTCGTTCTTTGTAGTAGAACATAAATCAAAATGAATACTGCTACAATATCCACCACTAAAATCGTGAAGCAAACTTTTCCAGTTCTGGAAATGAGTTGTGCTGCGTGCGCAGTTAGTGTAGAGTCGATGCTAAAATCGACAGCTGGAGTTAAAGATGCTGGCGTAAACTTTGCGAATCAATCGGCTTGGGTTGAATACAATGAAGAAATTGCCAAACCAATCGATCTTCAAAAGGCAGTGCGTTCCATCGGTTATGATTTGGTTGTGGATGTAGAAAATCCGCAAGCCATAAAAGAAGAGTCACAACATAAATTTTATCAGGAAGTAAAAGCACGAACCATCTGGTCATCGATTCTTTCTGTTCCTGTCGTTATCCTCGGAATGTTTTTTATGGATTTGCCTTTTGGCAATTACATATCGTTTGTTCTCACAGCACCTGTTGTCTTTTATTTTGGAAGAAATTTTTTCATCAACGCCTGGAAGCAAGCAAAACATGGAATGGCGAACATGGATACGTTGGTAGCACTCTCTACTGGTATTGCTTTTTTGTTTAGCGCCTTCAATACATTCTTTCCAGCGTTCTGGCATGCAAGAGGCGTACATCCCCATGTGTATTATGAAGCGGCTGCAGTAGTCATTGCCTTCATATCACTAGGTAAGCTATTAGAAGAGCGTGCAAAATCAAATACATCCTCTGCCATAAAAAAATTAATGGGCTTACAACCCAAAACCGTTCGGGCAGTTGTGGATGGTGTTGAACGAGAACTTCCTATTGCTGCCATTCAGGTAGGGCATGTTATTGTTGTTCGACCTGGAGAAAAAATTCCGGTGGATGGAATTGTGACATCAGGATCTTCGTTCGTTGATGAAAGCATGATTTCAGGAGAACCGATTGCCATAGAAAAGAAATCAGGAGAAAAAGTATTTGCCGGAACCGTGAATCAAAAAGGAAGTTTCCAGTTTGAAGCAAAGAAAGTTGGAGGCGATACCATACTTGCTCATATTATTAAGATGGTACAAGAAGCGCAAGGAAGTAAAGCCCCTGTGCAGAAGTTAGTTGATAAAATAGCAGGTATCTTCGTTCCGGTTGTTTTAGGTATTTCGATTCTAACCTTTACAGTCTGGATGATTGTTGGTGGAGAAAATGCTTTTACACACGCACTACTTACATCCGTAACCGTACTCGTTATCGCCTGTCCGTGTGCACTTGGGTTGGCCACACCAACTGCCATCATGGTAGGCGTTGGAAAAGGTGCTGAAAATAATATTTTAATCAAAGATGCCGAAAGTCTTGAGCTTGCGCATAAAGTGAACGCCATTATTCTGGATAAGACGGGAACAATTACAGAAGGCAAACCAGTTGTGACAAACATGGTTTGGAGCAGTGAAAAAAATAACACTTCCTTTAAAAATATTTTATACACAATAGAATCACAGTCAGAACATCCATTAGCAGAAGCGGTTGTAAATAAACTGAAAGAAGAAAATATTCAGGGAACTTCAATCGGGAAATTCGAAAGCATCACTGGGAAAGGTGTGAAAGCCTTTCTTGATGACAAAGTTTTTTATGTAGGTAATAAAAAATTGATAGACGAAAATAATCTCATCCTGCCAAATCACTTGGAGACTGATGCTGTTCGTTTACAACAAGAGGCGAAAACCGTTGTTTATTTTGGATATGACAAAAATGTAATTGCCATCATTGCCATCGCAGATAAAATAAAAGCAACATCAAAAGCTGCGATTGAATCCTTACAAAGCAAAGGCATTGAAGTGTACATGCTTACAGGCGACAATGAAAACACAGCAAGTGCTGTCTCAAAACAAGTGGGCCTTAATCATTATAAGGCCGGAGTGCTTCCATCGGAAAAGGCAGACTTTATAAAATCTCTTCAACGTGATGGTAAGGTAGTGGCTATGGTGGGCGATGGTATTAATGATTCACAGGCCCTTGCCCAAGCCGATATCAGTATTGCCATGGGTAAAGGCTCTGATATTGCGATCGATGTTGCAAAAATGACGCTGATTACTTCTGATCTTCAACTCATTCCGAAGGCATTGAATCTCTCAACGAAAACCGTAAAGGCCATTCATCAGAACTTATTCTGGGCCTTTATTTATAATGTAATTGGTATTCCCATTGCTGCAGGAATATTATTCCCCATCAACGGATTTCTGCTTAATCCGATGATAGCCGGAGCTGCAATGGCGTTGAGTTCAGTAAGTGTCGTCAGCAATAGTTTACGCTTACGAGCAACGAAAATTTAATTCTAATATAAAATCAAACCATAGTTTTAAAACACATTTTATGGAATCAATAAAATTCAAAACCAACATCAAATGCGATGCTTGTATCGCTAAAGTAACTCCCGGATTAAATGAAGCGGTCGGTGCTGACAACTGGCAGGTTGATATTACGAATCCTGCAAAAGTTCTTACCATAAAAGATGACGGAAAAGAAAAGGAAGTAAAGCTTGCCTTAGAGAAAGTGGGTTATAAAGCCGAGCGAATTTAAAGCAGCGAATAGGCTAATGGCTATTTATTTTCAGCTTTGAAATGCATAAGTTGCCAACAGAAAAAACCACCTTGATCTATGGTTCTGAAGTTTGCAGCAATCTCCATTCTAGTCGTAATACCGAATCTCCTATTCGCCCAAGCGACTGCTGTGGACAAACTTGATCAGAAGTATCTGAACTGGTATAATTTGGATCACGGCAACGGTGATGTTCTCGGAACTCAGGTCGACAAAGCATATAAAGAATTACTCCAGAGCAGGCCGGTTAAGAAAACGATTATAGTTGCTGTCATTGATGGGGGTGTTGACATCTACCATGATGATTTGCAAGGAAAGATCTGGGTTAACGAAGATGAAATTCCAAACAACAATGTAGATGATGATCAAAACGGATACATTGATGATATCCATGGGTGGAACTTTATCGGTAATGCAAAGGGGGAAAACATCATGTATGAAAATATGGAGTTCACCCGAATTTATAAATCGGGAGTTCCCACAGAAAGTTATGAGCGCGCTAAAGAAATGTATGAGAAAGAGTTAAGTAAAAGATTAACTGAAAAAGAGAATATCCGGAAATTCGAAGAAGTTTATAATAATGCCAAATCTGTAATCAAGCGGAATGCCAAAATTGATGTTCATGCTTTGCAGGATCTTGATGCGATCTCCTCTGATGCTCCCGCTGAGGTATTGCGAGCAAAAGAATTTCTAAGCGCCAAATACAAGGGAGGATTTACAGAACACATGTTGTCTGAAATAAAGAAAAATAATAGTGACTATCTTGATAAATTTTTAAATACAAAATTTGATGCAAGAGGTGTCATCAATGACGACCCAACCAATATAAATGACAGAAACTACGGGAATGCTGACGTTAAGGGTCCGCGTTCTAACCATGGAACCTCCGTTGCCGGAATAATCGCAGCCATTCGAAATAATAACATTGGAACAAATGGCATTGCATCAGAAGTGAAAATCATGGCGATACGATCTACACCTCGGGGCGATGAACGAGACAAGGATGTTGCATTAGCTATTTTGTATGCAGTTAACAACGGTGCTGATATTATCAATATGAGTTTTGGAAAAGCATTTTCGCCTGAAAAGAAATTTGTTGATGAAGCGGTTAAACTGGCTGAACAGAAGAATGTATTAATTGTCCATGCTTCTGGCAATAATGGGAAAGATATTGACACAGCTGAAAACTATCCGAGTGATCAATACTTAGATAAAACGGAATCCTCAAATTGGATCAATGTTGGCGCCTCGGGAATGATCGTGGGTGATGAGGCTGTTGCAATCTTTTCAAATTATGGTCAACATCATGTAGACATTTTTGCACCAGGCACCAATATCATTTCATTGGATAGCAGTAATACCTATAGCATGAATGATGGTACCAGTTTAGCTGCGCCTGTTGTTTCGGGTATAGCAGCCTTGCTTTTATCCTATCATCCCGAATTAACACCGAAAGATGTCATTCAAATCTTACTGGAATCATCTCATAAAATGGGAAAATTAAAAGTGTTAATACCTGATCTTATCAGTAAAGAAAGGAGTAAAGTAAAATTCAGTACACTCTCAAAAAGTGGTGGTGTTATTGACTTTTATGAGGCTATAAAGATGGCTGATGGGCTGAATACCGCTTCGTCAAAATAATAACAACAACCGCATCAATACATTTTATTCAGAAGTTAAATTTCAAATACGAAATAGTTTATTAAGTCCTCTTCGGCACATCGTGCAATTTTTCCGACAATCTTAATAAACTTAAAACTGTTCAGAAGAAAATACAGCAGACGAGCAAATCACAAACAGAAAAAGTATATTACGAATAATGTTTGCACAAGCTCACACGCCTGAATATTTGTCGCCTGACGATCTCGACCTCTATCTTGAGCAAGGTTGGTTCAGAATGGGGCAAACCATTTTTACCACGAATTTTCTTCACTTCAAAGACCAATTATACAGTGCCATTTGGCTGCGAATTATACTGAACGATTTATCAAGCGACAGCACACAAATAAAATTGTTTAAGCGAAATGCTGTCTTCCGAACTACAATCAAGCCAGCGGAGCTTACAGAAGACAAGGAAGAACTCTATATAAAGTATAAACAATCACTTCCTTTCCAGCCTTCCGAATCCCTCAGTCATCTTCTCTTTGGCAGAAATGATTCGCACGATACTATCTATAATACCTATGAAATAACTGTGCATGATGGTGATCGGTTAATCGCCTGTGGTTTTTTTGATATTGGAGAAACGAGTGCTGCCGGAATTTCTTCCTTCTATGATCCGGAGTATAAAAAGTATAGCCTTGGGAAATATTTAATCTATGCGAAAATAGAGCATTGCAAAAATCTGAAGCTGCGATATTTCTATCCAGGCTATTTTGTTCCCGGGTATTCTTTTTTTGATTATAAACTTACCATTGGAAAATCTGCGCTTGAGTTTTTACATCTGGCGTCTCACCAGTGGTTCTACATCGAATTGTTTTCTTCTGAACATATTCCGCTCAAAACAATGTTTGACAAGATGGCAATTGTGCAAAAGCGTTTAGTGGAATTAAAACTGGAGACAAGCGTGGTCAAGTATGAATATTTTGATTCGAATCTGATTCCGGCTTTGCGAGATGCAGGTCTTTTTGATTTTCCTGTGTTTCTATATTGTCCGGGTGAATCGGGCGATGGCATGAATCCGATTCTTGTTTTTGATGTACGTGATGCATGTTATCATTTATTAAAATGTTTTCCCATCTGGAAACCTGATCAACTCAATGAAGATCTTTCATTCTATTCAGCTTACTTTATAAAATCGATGCTGCAGATTCACACAACACCTCATGTAGAAGAAATAGCTGAAGTTTTCCTGAGATCACTTAAGGTGTAAAAAATCCGAAGTCACACGGCAATTCTGTTGGCTATTTTTTAGCAGTGTGCATAATTCCAGCAGGAATTTTAATATCCAGATTATTTTCAGCAGGAACAACCGGACAAGAATACTGCATCTTTGTTTTGTATGCACAATATGGATTGTAAGCCTGGTTAAAATCAATCACAATAGTATTGCCTTCCTTTGGTATTCGTAGATCAATGTATCTTCCTCCGGCATATGTTTGTTCCCCGGTTGTTAAATCCGTGAATGGGAAAAAGAGGTAATCTTCAAAACCCTTTCTTGCCATCAACTGCTGCGATTGATAAACCGGGATTTCAAATTTTCGATCTTCCAACGTAAACTCAAGTATTCCATATACACGGTACTGACGAGTTGCCAGAGAGGATGTCTTCATTTGAAAAAATGGTTCAGGCTCAGAAATGCGAAGCGTTGCAGTAATTCGATACTTCAAGTCAACATTAAAAAAAGTATGCGTTTTGAAATGTTTTCTTGTCTTGGCATCCAGTGGAGAAGTCTCTTTGTTTTTGTATTCCTTATTTAATTCATCCTGAAACTTTTTGATTTCGACAAGTTTGGCATCATCCGTTTGTGAAAAAGCCTGGGTACTGATAACAAGAAAGAGCGCAATTAGAAATTTCATGAAGTCTATATAATTAGGTTGAAATATAATGAACTTGTAGAAATACCTCCTCAAACAAAGAATAACTTTAAAAATTGAATTAAATTAATGCACAATTCATCTCATGAAGAATGGCAACCAGACAAATATCGAATGGATCTGGTTCATCTTCTGAATGAGCACACAAGAGCTTAAGCAATGCATCCTCAATCCATCATCGTCATTGGCAGTTCCAATACTGACATGGTCATTAAAACAGAGAAGTTTCCATTGCCGGGTCAAACGATTTTGGGTGGGGAATTTTTTATGTTCGCTGGAGGCAAAGGTGCTAATCAAGCAGTTGCTGCAGCCCGATTATGTGGCCAAGTTACCTTTATTACAAAAATCGGCAACGACATTTTTGGAAAGCAAGCTTTTCAACAATTCAGCAAAGAAGGTATTCGAACAGATTTCATTGTCGAAGATTCTGAACATGCATCAGGCGTTGCACTCATTACCGTTGACGCAAAAGGCGAAAACACCATTGTAGTTGCACAAGGTGCCAATGCATTCCTTATGCCGGAAGATCTGATGAAAGTGAAAAAGGAAATTGAACAACACGATATTCTGCTAATGCAATTGGAGATCCCAATTCCAACCTTGTTGCTTGCCGCGCAACTCTTCGCTCAACAAGGAAAAAAAGTAATCCTCAATCCTGCACCGGCTATGTCGTTGCCTGCGGAAATTTATAAAACTTTATTCCTCATCACACCCAACGAATCAGAAGCGGAAATTCTTTCCGGAATAAAAATAACAGACGATGCCTCTATCAAAAAAGCGGCAAAGAAAATTAACGAAAGAGGCGTTAAAAATGTTGCCATCACATTAGGATCACGAGGTGCTTATCTGATTTGTGATGGCTGTGAAAAATTTATTCCAGCACCCTTCGTAAAAGCAATTGACACTACTGCCGCGGGTGATGTTTTTAACGGAGCGCTCGCGGTTGCTATTGCTGAAGGTAACGATCTGCAAGATGCTGTTGAATTTGCCAATCAGGCAGCGGCCATTTCTGTAACAAAAATGGGAGCACAAAATTCAGCACCGTATCGAATTGAAATCTCTAATTCTTCTACTATCAATTAACACTATGCGCAACGTATTCCTACTCAGCTGCACCTTTCTCTTTATTGTTGCTTGTGCACAAGAAAAGAAAGATATAAAGACTCCTGTGCTCAATGGAATGCTCACACTTTCACAGGAAGTATTAAAAGACAAAATAAAAGGTGGATGGGCCGGACAAACTATTGGTGTAACGTTTGGTGGACCAACCGAATTCAAATTCAATGGAACAATGATTCAGGATTATGTTCCGATTAAATGGTATGATGGTTATCTTAAGAACACCATGGAAAACAATGCCGGTCTGTATGACGATGTGTACATGGATCTCACCTTCGTGGAGGTCTTTGAGAAAAAAGGATTGGATGCACCGGTTGAAGATTTTGCCAATGCTTATGCCAATGCCGGATACATGTTGTGGCATGCCAATCAGGCCGGGCGTTATAATATCCTACACGGAATTTCGGCTCCGCAATCCGGACAATGGGAAAATAATCCACATGCGGATTGTATTGATTATCAAATCGAATCTGATTTTGCAGGATTGATGTCGCCCGGCATGCCAAACACATCTTCAGCAATTAGTGATAAGATTGGTCACATCATGAACTATGGTGATGGCTGGTATGGTGGTGTTTACATGAGCGCGATGTATACATTAGCCTTTACTTCAAATGATATTCAGTATGTGGTAAATGAAGCACTGAAAACCATTCCTTCACAAAGTCGATTTCACAAAGTAATCACTGATGTTATTCAATGGCACAAGCAATATCCAAACGATTGGAAAGAAACGTGGTTTGAAATTGAGAAAAAATGGACAGAAGATATTGGTTGTCCGGATGGCGTTTTTGTTCCTTTTAATATTGATGCAACAGTAAACTCAGCATACGTTGTGATGGGCTTACTGTATGGAAATGGTGACTTCACCAAAACATTAGAGATCAGCACGCGAGCGGGTCAGGACTCAGATTGCAATCCATCATCTGCCGGAGGAATTCTGGGTGCGTTATTGGGATATGACAAAATCCCAGCCTACTGGAAACAAGGTTTAGCTCAAGCAGAGTCACTTGATTTTAAGTACACCACCATGTCATTAAATGATGTGTATGAGATTGGATACAAACATGCATTACAGAATATTCAGCGCAATGGTGGAAAAGTTGAAGGCGGTAATGTGATGATTAAAGTACAACAACCCTTACCTGTAAAATTTGAGCAAAGCTTCGAAGGACATTTTCCAATTCTAAAAATACACGTAGGCAGAAATTTGAAGGATGAATACAAATTTGAATTTGATGGAATTGGTTTTGCGATCAGTGGCGAGTCAGCACAATGGAATTCTTCTTCCGATGTCATTACAAAAGCTGAAGTCTATATAGACGGAAATCTTGTGGAGACGTCAGAACTCCCTGCCAATTTCACCACCCGCAAATATGATTTATTCTGGAAGTATAAGTTACCGAAACAAAAACACCAGGTAAGAATAAAATTGCTCAACCCAAGTGACAAACAAAATATCCGCCTGGATGAAGTGATCATTTATTCGGATAAGCCTGGTGATCTCTCTCGTCATTAGAAGATTAATTAACTTTTAGACCAGACGAATATATGTTTATCATCGAAAGCTATTACATCGCTGTCTCCTTTTGCGTTATCACCATGTTGTGCTGGGGCTCATGGGCCAACACACAAAAACTGGCTGCAAGTTCGTGGCGCTTCGAATTATTTTATTGGGATTATGTTATCGGCATTTTAATGATGTCACTTTTGTTCGCCTTTACCTTGGGAAGTTTTGGCGAACAGGGAAGAGGTTTTCTCACAGACATTCAACAAGCCGACAATCAAAGTTTGCAATCAGCGTTCATTGGTGGTGTCATTTTTAATCTTGCGAATATATTATTGATTGCGGCAATCGCAATCGCGGGAATGTCTGTTGCATTTCCAGTGGGTATTGGCATTGCATTGATCTGGGGTGTTATCGATAACTACAGAACATCACCTTCCGGAAATCCAACGTTGATTTTTATAGGTGTTGCTCTTATTGCAATGGGTATTATTGCCAATGCCATTGCTTACCGAAAACTTACTGGAAATTCTCAAAACGTTTCTTCGAAAGGTTTACTGATCTCTATTCTTGCTGGCGTTTTAATGGCGCAGTTTTATGGTTTTGTTGTAAAGGGTATGGTATATAATTTCTCCATACCTGAATCCGGCAAACTAACACCGTATACTTCCATTGTTGTTTTTTCAATTGGAATCTTCATCAGTAATTTTTTATTCAATACTATTCTGATGCGCAAACCTGTGCAAGGATCGGCTGTAACTTACAAACAGTATTTCAACGGAAGTTTCAAAAATCACCTTACTGGAATTTTAGGTGGCGTCATTTGGTGTATCGGCATGTCCTTTAGCATCATTGCATCTGGCAAAGCTGGCCCTGCCATATCGTATGGCTTGGGACAAGGAGCAGTGTTGGTTGCCGCTATCTGGGGAGTATTTATCTGGAAAGAATTTCAGTCGGCACCAAAGGGTACCAAACCACTATTGTATATCATGTTCTTATTCTTCTTTGTCGGACTTAGCTTGCTGGTTTATTCCAAGACCATTTAGACTATTCAAAAAAAATCGTTTTGATTTTTATGGAATACCTTCCAACCCGGCATCTCATAGGAAACTCCAAAGCCTATGAAAACTACATTACTACTACCTGCTCTCCTCATTGTCTTCACATCGTTCGGACAGAATCTGAAAGAGAGAGAACTGAAAACAGATTTGAAAGAAGTAACGGTGTTTCTGGATGGTGCCCAACTTTTCGAAAGTGGCTCCGTCAGCATTCCACCAGAGAAATCGTTATTGCTCATTAAAGGACTCTCTCCATTTATTGACGAGAAGAGTATTCAAGTAAAAGCCGATGGTGATTTCACCATTCTGTCCGTCAATCACAAACTCAATTACCTCGATGTGGTGAAGAAAGATCATGCCATCGACAGCCTAAAAAAAATAAACGAAGTATTGGAGAGCAAGATTGAACAAGAGAATGCACGTCTTGCTGTATTGCATGAAAAACAAAGTCTACTCGATGAAAATAAAAAGTTAGGGGGACAAAACGCAGGCGCCACCATTGTTCAATTAAAACAAGCAATGGATTTCTTCGAAGCAGAGCTTTCGCGAATCAAAGAAGAAGAGATTCGCATTCGAAAAAACATCGCATTGAAAAAAGAAGATCAGGCACAGTTATCAAAACAACTCAAAGAACAACACGATCGGAAAATATTACCTACCGGTGAAATTGAGATTCGTGTTCGCGCTGACAAAGCAACGCAGGGTAAATTCTCCGTTACCTATTTGGTGAGCAATGCAGGATGGTTTCCGAAGTATGATATTCGCGTGAAGAATATTAACAGTCCGCTGGAGCTAACGTATAAAGCCGAAGTATTTCAAAACACGGGTGTAGAATGGAAAAATGTAAAGCTTCGATTTTCCAACGGAACACCCAATCAAAGTGGACTTGCTCCGGAAATTAAACCTTGGCTGCTAAACTACGCGCGCTACACCATTACCGATAAATATTCTTTTATGGGAAGTAATAACACGGGTTCTGTAAAAGGCAGAGTTGTTGATGAAAATGGTGAAGCCATTCCGGGTGTCAATATTGTTGTGAAAGGATCCACGATAGGAACTGTTACGGATGCACATGGAGGTTACTCCCTTACATTGCCAGGACCAAATTCAACATTAGTATTTTCTTTCGTTGGATATAACAGTCAGGAGTTTGTTGTAACCAAGTCCGATATGAATGTAACACTAGCCCCCGATGTTTCAGCACTTCAGGAAGTAGTAGTAGGTGGATATGCTTCTGGCCGTGTTGCAGGAGTGTCGTCAGTATCAAACATTCGGATTAGAGGAATAAGTTCTTACAGCCAAAAAGCTCAACCTCTCATCACCACCTTCATCGAAAATCAAACTACCGTTGAAATCGAAGTGAAGGAACCATACTCCATAAAGTCGGATGGAGAAAAGTTGATGGTTGATCTGAATCAATATGACATACCTGCAGACTATGAATATTATGCCGTTCCAAAAATTGATAAGGACGCCTTTCTGATGGCGCGCATTGTGCAGTGGGATCAATACAATTTATTGGAAGGCGAAGCCAATCTGTATTTCGAAGATGCCTATATCGGTCGAAGTATTCTCAATGCAAAAGCGCTTACCGATACCTTATCCATTTCATTGGGTCGCGATAAAAATATTGTAATTGCCAGGACCAAGGCAGATCAGTTTAATCGCAGACGCGCCATCGGTTCGAACCAGACCGAAACACGAGGCTTCAAAATTGTGGTGAAGAATAAAAAATCACAACCCATCAAACTCACTTTGTTCGATCAATTACCCGTTGCCGTAAACAGTGATATCAGTGTAAATCCTTTGGAGCTTACTGGTGCTTTGCTCGATTCGAAAACGGGCAAGCTTACCTGGCAGCAAATATTGGAACCTCAGCAGCAAAAGGAACTTGTACTTCAATACGAAGTAAAATATCCGAAGAGAGAAAGTGTGGTGTTGGAATAGTGACGTGAACCAGCGCGAGGTTTGAACAAGACCTTGTGCTGGTTTCTTATATTTCAAGAAAGCCTCAATTAAAAGATTAACACGCTTAATAAAAATTACACCACAGATTATAAAGTCTAGGAAGGTTAGGTGATAAATTCTATTTTTGAATTAGCTCATGCAAAAAGTTAGCGCATTACTCCTAGGCGATACTCACAGACTTTCGTTGTCTGATCAAAAGCGAGCACTCTTAACTGCGCTCAGCATCATGATCTGGATTGTGATGGTACTCTATTATGTAATTACCAATCTTATTGTCAAGCACAATCCGTTTCTCATACCTTATTTTATTTTTCTGGGAGTAATGGTGGCTTGCTTTTGGCTCAACCGGTCAGGATTTTACTCAATGGCCAAAACCATTCTTCTGATCTCCGGAAACCTGTTAATTTTTACCTACACATCCGTTAAGCCTATCATACCGGGGCCATTCCAATATTATATAGCCAATTGCATAATCGCTCTGGCGGTCTTCGGATTGGAAGAACGTGGGAAGGCTTTCTTCTTTGTCGGACTTTCCATCTTTCTATTATTATTTGCGCGATATGGTACTGTATCAATACTCCCATCCGTGATCCTCAGCCCGGAATACATGATGGAAACATTCTTCAAAAATTTATTGGTGGTGTGTGGCTTCTCTGTTTTGGTGGTGTATTTCCTGGTGAGTGTAAACACAGCCACTGAAAATTCTTTGCGCAATCAGGAACTTGAAACACAGAAAAAAAATCTTGAGTTATTGAAAACAAATGAGGAGCTTGATCGCTTCATCTACAGCACCTCACACGATTTACGTGCACCTTTAAGTTCTGTACTCGGACTTATTAATCTTGCCGATCTTTCCAACGATCCTGAAGAACTCAAACAATATCACAACATGATGCGCGAGCGAATCGATAAGCTCGATGAAGTGTTGAAGGAAATTCTCGACTATTCAAAAAACACAAAGGCTGAGATTATTATACAGCGCGTTAACATTCATTCATTAATTCAACAAGCCATAAAAGATATTGAATACTCTTCAGGTGCCGAACGCATCAAAATTGATTTGGATATGCCGACCGATATTGAAATCAATACCGATAATATGAGGTTATGTATTATTTTAAATAACCTCGTCTCGAATGCAATCAAATATAGTGATCATACCAAAACAGATCCGATGGTGTGCATTGCTGCAAAGCAAATTGACAATAATATTATGATCAGCATTGAAGATAATGGAGAAGGTATTGAACCTCATCATCATGAAAAGATTTTTTCGATGTTCTACAGAGCCTCAACAAAATCGAGTGGCTCGGGTCTTGGGCTTTATCTTGTAAAAGAAGCTGTTGAAAAATTAGGGGGAGCCATTCAGGTAACCTCGGAAAAAGGTAAAGGAAGCACTTTTACAGTGACCATGCCTTGCAAATATTCTTTTACCCAACCAGTTGCGTAAACAATCTTTCCAACATTTCATTTGCATCAGTACACAAACCCGGATGCACTTTCGAAGTTTGTACAATGGTGCTGCGCGTTGATGTAAGCCATCGAAAACGTTCCGGCATTGATAGCAAACCAATGGGTCCACCTTGTGGTCCGCCTTCGCAGATGAGTTCGAACGAACGGATATATTTTTTAAGATTATCGATTTCTACTTCACTGCATAATGCAAGAAGCCGCGCTTCGTTCAATTCGATTCGGGATCTGAGAAATTTCTGTTTCGCGCACAATACGATCACACCCACGTTGAGAAACTCTTCGCGTTCTACCTTCGGCACCACCCGGATGACAGCGTATTCAAATAATTGATTCTCTTGCATGTTGTGCTTCGTTTACAAAAAAATCAGCATTGGCAATTCGTGTTTCTAAAAATTGTGCATAAGCTTTTCTGTTTTCTTCGCTTGATGCAAATGCACTATCTCTCAACCATTCTTCCGGAATCAGCGAAACAATAGAATTAATTCGTTCAGCAGTAAGAATGGAACGAAAAACTTTATCTACCTGTGTCATTTCACTTGCCATGTACAACAATACGTGATCCTTTATTTTCGGAAAAGGTCGCTGTGGTTGTTGCCAGTCTTTCCACGAGTGATGAAAATAAAGTGATGCACCGTGATCGATAAGCCAAAGTTCTTTATTCCACCACAGCATGTTGGTGTTGCGTGCGGTGCGATCAACATTTAATAATAATGAATCAAGCCAAACAATTTGAGACGCCAATGTTGCGTCCACTTTTGTTGCGAGCGGATCGAATGTGATGGCACCCGAGAGATAATGTAATCCAAGATTAAGACCCACACTTGCCTTCAGCAGGTCTTGAATTTCTTCATCACCCTCAATGCGGCCAAAGGCGATATCCAGATGTGCGAATACAATTTCAGGTATACGAAACCCAAGCGCGCGGGCAATCTCTCCTCCAATTAATTCAGCAATGAGGGCTTTACTTCCCTGGCCAGCACCATGAAACTTCAGTACGTATAAAAACTGATCATCTGCTTCAACGATTGCGGGCAAAGATCCTCCCTCCCGTAACGGTGTGACATACCGTGTTACGTTTACTTTTCGAAGAGGGTTCGGTTGATTCATGCTTTCTAAGTTTGGCGTAATGCCGATTGTAAAAATACAATTAAAACGCTTTCAACTGGGTGATCGGCCGACAACTGTTATTTACGGTATGCAGAAATCAGAGCACTTCTCAAAAAGTTAATGTTGGACTGGGATTAATCCAATAGAAAGTAGTAACTTTTTAGCCAATCAAAAACTATGGTCGTTAGCGTTAATTTAGAGTCGATTGTCTATCACGTCTGTGAATCAACGCCACAGATAATGCAAGCACCGTTTGGATGGATTCTATTTGCTCAACAAGAAATGTCCACCAGTGCAACGGCTATTCTGGATCGGGAAAACGACCAGGTTCAAAAGACACTTCTTTACAGTCTGATTCCTGTAGTGGTAGCCTTTTCCTTTATCGTTTTCATTTTTTACCGCGCGAAGCGCGAAGCCTTCTTCAAACAAAAAGAAACCGAATTAAAACTGAACATCTCTGAAGTCGAGATGAAGGCGTTACGAGCACAAATCAACCCTCACTTTATTTTTAACTGCCTCAACTCCATTCATCATTACATGCATCAGCATGATATAAAACAGGCGGGTGAATATCTGATTAAGTTTTCACAATTGATCCGCTATGTACTGGAGTCTTCTTCTTCACGAATGGTTAGCCTTGCCGATGATCTTGAAGTATTAAAACTCTATATGGAGTTGGAGCAATTGCGCATGCAACATGCTTTTGATTTTGAAATAATCACGAATTCAATTCAGGACTTAGAATCCATACTTATTCCGCCTATGATGATGCAGCCTTTTGTAGAAAATTCAATATGGCATGGTTTAAGTCATAGAGGCACAGGAGGAAAAATAAAAATCGTCATCAGTAAGGAAAATGAGATGATTCAATGCTTACTGGAAGATAATGGTAGACGCAATGCGAAAAAAAGTGACAATGCATCGCTTACTATTAAAAAAACATCAATGGGGATGGCATTGATCAAAGACCGGTTAGAAGTAGTGAGCCAGATTTATAAAACGAAAGCCGATTTTAAAATGGAAGACTGTATGCTTGATCCATCACCCAAAGAAGGAACGCGGATTGTTTTGATCTTACCTTTTGAAGAATAATCACCATGACCTACTCAGTTGTCATTATTGAAGACGAGAAGCATCAGCAGGAAATGCTTTCACATCTGATTGAAGAAGATTTCCCTGAACTCAAAATAATCGGAATAGCATCTTCCATTCCGGAAAGCATACAGTTACTGGCCAGTACAAAGCCAGACCTTGTTTTTATGGATGTTCTCCTGCCTCCCGATACGTCTTTCGATTTATTGAACTCACTCCAGCAGATTCCCTTCGAAATCATTTTTACAACTTCGTTCGAAGAATACGCTGTAAAAGCTTTTCGATTATCCGCAGTTGATTATTTAGTGAAACCGGTCGTGAAGGAAGAATTAAAATTGGCTGTGGATAAATTCAAGCAAAAGAAATCGGGGAAGGAAACTTCAATTCACATACAGGCATTGTTGGAAAACATTCAAATAACAAAAGCTGAGCATACTAAAATTGCACTACCCACGCTTACCGGATTTATTTTCGTAACGGTAAAAGATATTATCCGATGTGAGTCAGACAATACCTACACTACTTTCTTTACTACTGATAAACGAAAGATCATTGTATCGAAGACACTGAAAGATTGTGAGCAAATGCTGAGTGACTATCGGTTCTATCGTGTACATAATTCGCATTTAATTAACATGGAATATATCATTGAGTACACGAAAGGCGAAGGTGGAATTGTAAAAATGCTGGATGGTTCGCAGATCGATGTAAGCAGAAGAAGAAAAGAAGAATTTCTTCATGTGTTGAAAAGAAGCTGAACCAGATTCTGTTGGACTTTTGCCGGTCGCTGTGTCATTACTTCCATCTACTGCTTCATGCTGTTGCTATTACTTAATGTGCTATAGTTTGGCAATGAAGTTTAAAGAAAGTTACATGGCGAAATTAGTGGCTTCAACGTTTGTTAGCAACGGTTCTTTATGGTTGTATCTGGATAATAATGTGATCATCCAAAACAGTGACACACTTACTATGGAGCTGGAATATGATTCAGAATACATTGTACATTGGTTTGTGAAGGGAACTCCGGGCAGTTCTTACTCGATAACGATCTCATCACCAAGAGAGGCGCAGTATCAGTTGACAAGAGTATTTGGGAAAAGCGGGAAAGGTCACGGTACATTTAGATTTATGGTATAACAGTCTAATTTAAAAATACCTAACCTTAAACTATCGAAAATATGATATCGAAAACTTTTCTATTTTTTTTGCTGGTAAATTTGATGATTCCCCGCGATCAGCCCCCAACAGAATCCATTCCAATTAAAGAGGCTGGCATACTTGTTTCGGGCATTCTGAACCAACCTGTTCTTAAGAAAATTCCATCCACTTATACCCTGGGCGGAACATTCCCGGCAAAATTGTTTCAACTTCATCCAGATAGCAGCGCAATAATATTGTGGTTCTGTTTTAAAGGAGGCGCTAAACCCGAATTATTCTTAGCCCTTGAACAATTGAAAAAATACGATTCTGCTAATCTTCCAATTCATCCGACAAGCTCAAAACTTTCAAGGCCTCAGATACCATTCAAAGACACGAATGGAACTCATAATACTCCAACAGAGATAGAACGATATATAGAGCGTCATTCAATTACAAACAATGTCTCAATCCCAATTGCGAATGCTTTGGCGCAACGTTACATTTCAAGTTTTGATTCCTTAATGAATACAATGCGCGATAGCCAGGGTGTAAAATACAATAAGTATCCTTTCAGTATTTTTGAAGAGAATTCAACCAGAGATTTAAAAAGATTCGTTGATCAGGCCGGAGCCAATGGCTTTGTGAGATATTACTTTGCGTTTGATGACAAAGAAAAACCGAATAGAATTCGCATTGTACTTGTGGCGGTTACTGCCGCTGGAAAAAATATTACTAAAATAGGCACAGCTGATGCGTTAATCTTAGAAAAATCTGTGCCTCCCCCACCTTATAATTAATAATCAGATTTGACAAAATTTTCAGAAATTATTCAGCTAATCTCAATCTGGGGAATTACTATTCCGTTGATGATTGGACTAATACATTTCAAAGCAGCCGGATTTCAATTTCGGCTGTTTGTCTTTTTTCTGGTGGTGGGTCTATTCACGGATATTACCATGTATTGCTTGCGGGGAACTTCAAATAGCTATCATCTGCGGGATATTTTAAATGGTTACTCACTTGTAGAGGCTTGCTTTTTTCTTTGGTTGACTTACAATAACACTTCAGTAAAGCTACTTAAACGTATATCTAAGAGTTTACTGATTGTCACTCCACTTTTTTGGCTTTTGTTAATGATTATAAGGTCAGGTAAAATGAACACTTCTCCAGGCCAGGTGTTCGACCCCTTTTATGAAGTGAGCGTTGCTTTTCTTGCTGGGTTTATCTTACTTCAAATTGTAGAACAGGACACTACCTTAGATAAAAATCCGATTTTCTGGATTTTGTTGGGTATATTTTTTTATTGCTTTTGTACGTTCTTCATTATGGGATTTCTCAACACGCTACTTTCGCAGAAGATTTGGTTTCTGAATAACATCATCAACATCATCACCTACATTTTCTACTCCGTTGGATTATGGAAATGTCATACGTCTTTGAAAGATTAATCTCCAATCAATCGAGCCACATTCCGCTCTAGACAAGCCATTTTCTATTTTAATCTATCCGTCCTCTAGATTGTGCTGCCACCGCATCATCTGTTTGGGTAGGTTCAGTGTATAATGCAACACGAAGAAATCTCTAACCTTAAGTATTTTATCACTAAGGAGATTATTGAAGGGGATCGGGTTTCTAATAAACTAAAGTTTGGCCTTTCAATACGCTGAAATTATCCTTCAAATGAAAAAGTTATGACGGATGCAGAAATCGAGAAACTTTATCTAGAGATAAAGCACCTCCGGTTTGATTATGAGGTAAAGGAAAAAAATAAGAAATGGAGCAAGCTGCTCACTGCCAACTCTTTCTTGGGCTATATTCTCGCGTTAATGATTGCCAGCTTCCAAGTGATGAACCCGATTGCAAACTACTTTAAAGAGAGATCAGCACGCTATAGATTTCAACTTAACTCGGAAATGATTTCACTTATAAACAGCGAGAAGGATAGCGAAACAAGGCTTCGGGCCGCTACAATGTTGACGTATTACAATTACAACTCGATCCCAATACTTCTATACTTTATGGAGTCGGGGGATGAAGAGGCAACTGTTGATCTAACAGCAAAGGTATTTCGCAAATTATCAAAAATCGAAGCTGATTCATCATTTACTGAAATAACTAAGTCGTTTGGATTACTTACCAAGAGGATTGGCAATGAGGAAGATGCTAGAGAGCTTACTGTATTTAAACGGTATTTGAAGTTATTTCAAGAGCTTAAAAGTTCATTTTCAGGAGAACAACGAGAAAAAATCTGCTATCAATATGAAAAATTAGCAGCTGAGTTTAAACTATCGGGATTCAATTGGCACCATACATCCCTAACAAGTTACGAGGCGGAATTTTGTGCTCCTTAAAATTAAAATAAGCCATGAAAATGGAACACTCTTCGAAATTATTAGTATTAATACTTTTTAGCACAGTATCACATTGCTTTTCTCAGGTTCCTGTGTTCTACTATTCAAATGCCGGATTCGAAAAAGAATGTTCCAGAACAGCTGAGTTAGTAGATAGGGGATTTAGGCGCTCCCTTACTAAGGTTAAAGATGATGAAAGCAAACCTTTCTTTACAGCTAATCCCATTCCGATACTGACAACTTTGGAGAATATCGAGTTCGAAAACTATCTCAAGGGTGCTGACTACATTGTATGGTGCGATTTGAAAAAAGAATATTCCAAAACCAGAATTCAGTTATACGTTTATCCAGTCAGTAAATTAAAAAGGAAGACTGATGTCATAGAGAGCAACAGCATTGCACCTAGTTTCTTTACTTTCACTTTCAGTGACGAAGAGCTTAAAATTGACATGTGGACTCAGTGGGTGGTCGATGAATTGATCTATTTCCAAAGACATTATAGTGACAAAAAGGTAATGAAGAGTGCTTTAATATATCTCAAATTTACTCCTGCTCAGGGGTCTCAAAATAAACTCTCTCCAGATGAAATGGCCGAGCTGAAGAAGGAACTTGTATCCTTCTTTAGGAGAAATCCTCTATTAGTGAGTAAATTCTATGTTGCATATCTAGAGGACGCTCCTAGTGTTGAATGTTGTATTGTAACCAACGATTTAAGCCTCAATGGCAAAGAAGTACTAAGCATACATGCACATCTCAACGGAAGGGGTAGTTTACTTCCTGAAAATGACAGACTTGAATGTAAGAAGCGCGAAATGTGTGATGAGCCGTTTAAAAAAGCGTACTCTGAAAAAGTAATAAACGGATTAAAAGGCAAGGGTATAATCCGCTCCAACTGACTGATTTTATATACGCAAATATGAAAACAATTTTTTTTCTGGGTTTCTTGTATATTCTGGCATGGAATGTCTCAATAGGGCAAGACATTTATTTCGAAAAATTGACCATATACGCTTCCGGTGCTTATGACAGCAATCAATACAAAATCCCAGATGTTATCGCGTATGGGATATCCGCCAAACCTAATCTGAGAATCATCCCTTATGAATTTATTCAAACCATTGAAGATGGAAAAGTCGTATTGAAAAACAAAAATCGAAGAATTGACAAAAACAGTTATATTCTGAATGGCATTGTATCGGCACGAAATCAGTTGACTTTGGACTTTGATGTACGAACTCCCGATGATGTTGAAAATGTGAACTACCTGCCCCTTGCCTACGGGTCAAAAGCAGATCCCTATAAAGCTTTTTCGCAATTAATTGACAACATTGATAAACGGATAACTCAATCGAAAAAGATTAAAATTGAAGAAACAGGGAATAGCTTGCGTTACGGAATAATAGCAGAGACAACCAAAGCAGGCAAAACAAAAACAGACAAAGAGCAGGTGGCCGAACTCATGTTTGAATTTAATGAATTGGATAGCCTTAACATAAACGCCAAATTCATTCCATGGGATTCAACACGAACATATTCCTTCAAAGAAAAAAATCCAATCACAGTCCTGGATTCACTGACGGCAGATTTTTTACTTCGGGCTAAATTTGAAAAGATAGAGAATACCTTTCTTGTAAAACCAACGCTTGTCATACAGGGCCAAAAGACAGAAATAAAGTTACACGATGTAGTCCTGGATTTCTATTCTGAAATGGGCTACCTCATTCCACTACAAAAGGACATAAATGATCTGTTAAAATTTCTAATTGCCAAAGACAAATCATTGATTCAGGAGAATATACAATTCTTAATGAACAACGCGGAGAGAAAAACAGATCAATTACTAGATGAAGCCTTGAACTACAACGATACGGGAGATTACTTTAGAGCCCTTTTTCTCGCAAATAAAGCTGTTGAGCAAAATCCTCAATACTATCGCGGTCATCTCGTCCTGGCTGTAGTGCGGATGTTCCAAAAAAGAAGTGAAGAAGCAATTGCAAATTTTGATAAAGCCATTCAATATGATGGAGATAAAAAAAGAAGGGCAAATTATTACACTCTCAAGGCTGTCATTTTTGAATCCGTAAAAAAATACGACAAAGCTCTTGAGGCTTACAAGAATGCCATTGCTCTCGATCCTGATTTTAATGATGCTGTAGGTGAGATCAATTTTTTAATAGGTAGATCATTCGTTAGGCAGACAGAATACGATCCTGCCATAAAATTTCTGGAAAAGTCGTTAACCAAAAAACCAGTCGAATCCATCACGTATTGGCCTATGGAAAATCAATATTGGCTTGGGTTAGCTTACTATTACAACAAGGGCTATGAAAAAGCCATAGAGCATTTTACCTATGTCTATGATCATGCAAAAGATGAATATCCAGACATCAAAGTTGAAATCGGCAATGCATATTATGAAATCGCCAGAAATTATTACACTGCCGCCAAATATGATGAAGCCTTACGATACGCTAAGGAGTCGGTGCTATATTATGAAGATAAAACTGTTAATGATCTGCTCCTGTTAATCTATAACAAACAAAAACGATTCAAAGAGGGCAGGGAACTAATCAATGTCAAAATAAAACAAAATTATTTTACGAGTGAAACACTGAGAACCCAAGGGGAAGATATTGGTGTTCAGTTTTATTTAAACAACCTGGATTATGAAACTGGAATGGAGGCCGTTCGATATTATCAAGACTACCTGAAACAAAATCCTGATGACAAAGAGGTGCTCTATAAATTGGGTAACATTTTTACTTCACTAAACAAAAACGATTCTGCTGTACTTTATTTAGAAAAATCATTGGCCCTAAAGAACAATAACTATTCTGTCTACCTGGATCTGGCTGAATCCTATATCAAAAACAATCAGAGCACAAAAGTTGAATCACTCTTCAAATCTGCCCCAGCACTGGATCTAAAAACCGCAATAGGAAAACACGACTATCTACTTACACTATATCTTATCACTGCCGCAAACCGGATCAGCAAAAAGGAGTACGAGTCGGTTTTTTCTACTCTTAAAAAGAACTTAAACATAAAAAATCCAATTAGGGACTGGGAATATAAGCCTCTAAAAGATTGGATATCAAAATCAGACTTAGGGTCCAACGACAAAGATTTTTTGCTAAACACCTTAACGAAAACAATGGAGGACTATTCTATACGTTGAAACCTCTGGCGCCTTACACATACGATTAGATTCCAATAACCAAAGCGATAAATAGCCACTGTATTAATCATGAAGCACTCTTTAATTGCTTCGTGGATCCCGCAGTAAGCACCGTTCATCATTAGCTTTTACAAAATAAATTTTACTAAAAAGACCTGCGAACAATTGTTGCAGGACGTTCTGCCCCACATTCTCTACAACTCACACCATTTACTGTTTTAATACTTCCGCCCTCTAGTTCATTGTCGTATGGCAATATTAGTTCAGGTAAGTTCAGTCCATATTCAGCGCGAATAAATCTTTAATCAATTGGGATATATGCTCGCTATGAAAAAGGGAACCAGCCGAAAATCCGAAGAAGAGTAGGCGATTTTTTTAAGTGAAAATTATGGGAGCTTTTCAAATACTTGATCTTATCATCGGAATTACATTCGTGTATTTTCTGCTCAGTCTTCTTTGCGTTTCACTTCAGGAAATTAAGGCACGATGGAGAGAAGAACGATCTGAAAATTTGAAGAAATGGATCTATGACACCTTTAACAATGGAAGTGAAAAGAAGCTTGGAGAAAAACTCTGGAACAATATTATTATTGACGGCCTCACACAAGAAGGTAAATCATCATCCTACATACCGAAAGAAGTTTTCGTAAGTGCTCTGTTTGATGAAATTCATTATAGCTCTGAAGACAAGGTAGAGAGAGAGAATGAGAAGAGAGAGAATGAGAAGAAAGAGATGGCAGGTGAAGGCACTGATGAGCTATTGAAGGAACCTTTCGATTTTCAATCGATCTCTCAATCAATCGCTAAATCAGAATTGTTGCCCAAGCGGATAAGAAGAGTTTTGCTCCAAATACATAGTGAATCATATGGTAGCTTGGAAAGTTTTCGTGAACGATTGGAGCGATGGTTTGAACAAGCCATGGATCGTAATGCGGGTACTTTTAAAAAGAACGCACAGAAATCGGTTTTGATCTTTTCGTTCATTGTCACAATAGCTCTGAATGTAGATTCAATCAAGTTAATCCGATACTTCTACGACAATCCTGAAGAAACAGCAAAAGTTGCAGACGCGGCCGAGAAAATGATAAACAATCCTGAAACCGCAGCTCGATTAAAGACTAATGATAGTAGCTCTGTAAAGCAACTACTGAAAGCCATAGAAGCTGACATGATGGATTTAAAGAAATTAAAATTGCCAATTGGCTGGGAGGATGAGAAATGGGAAAATTTTCTTTGCAGCACGAAAGGTTGGGAGAATATCTCAATACTGGGATGGCTGATCACGGCTTTTTCCGTTTCCCTCGGTGCCCCTTTTTGGTATGACATTTTAAACAAGTTGGTTGATCTCCGTTCTGCTGGTAAAAAACCAACGGATAATCAGGATAAAAATAATGATTCAAAATCGAACACTGATACACCAGCCATAGCGTAATGAGAGCCAAGGTTATTTCGAGAATTAATAAACGCTTGTGGCCTAGCACACGAAACACTCCATTGCCCCACCCCCTCAATCCCAATGATGTTATTGAAGTATTAGAAGAAGTGGAAGGTGAAGCTGTAACACCAACGAATAATAAATGGTACAAAACAGATAGAGGATTTTATGTGTGGAGTGGGGGCGTTGATGCAAAAGCTACAACAGATTTAAGGCTCCTCTCAGAAGTGCAAGGTTTAAGCAACACGGCTAACTATTGGATCAAATTTTTTCAAATAGCTCAATTGTGGAAAAAAAGTAAAGGTGAGGGTATTAGAGTTGCCATACTGGATAGTGGTATTGATTTTAACCACGCTGACTTACAGGAGGCTATTGACAAAAAAGAGAATTTCATAAGACCCGGAGAAGATGTCATGGATTTCGATGGACACGGAACCCATTGTGCAGGGATAATTGCAGGTAGAGGAAAAGTCAAAATATTCGGAGTTGCTCCTGAGGCCAAATTGAATGTTGGTAAAATATTTTCAATGCGAGGATTTGGAATCAATGAAGAAGTACTTAAAGATGCAATTAAATGGGCAGTAGGAAATTCAGATATAATTTCCATTTCTGCAGGAATTCCAGAGTCGAATCCAGAAATAGCTAAACTAATTGAAGAGGCCACCGGAAAGGGTAAAATATTTGTAAGTGCTATTGGGAACATTGAGAATCAACAATCAAACACTGGTGATTTCCCGGCAACCAATCCACACACTATTTCAGTAGGTTCATGCAACGACCGATTCGAAATCTCAACATTCACGAAGCGATACAAAGGCCTGAGTATATGCTCTCCCGGTGAGCAAATCCTTTCCACATTTCCCAGCAGTATTACACCATATGATTCGCTCACTGGTACTAGTATGGCAACACCGTTTATTGCCGGTTTAATATGCATCATGCGGGGAATGAATCGCCAATTAAATCTGACAGATGCTAAATTAAAACTAAGCAATCTAGTGGAAACAAAGACCGATAATTCTTTTGTATACCCTGTGTTAAAATCTATGCCAATTAAATTATGAAAAAAAAAACCATTCTGTTTCTTCTGTTAATTATAAATCTTAGCGGATATGCACAAAGTGCTTATTACGATGCTCTTCTTTTAAAAAGCTTTATTAATCCTGTTACAGGGAAAATAGAAGCGATAAATGCAGAACAATCAAAAAAAATAAAGGGAATATTTGACATCTATAAATACAAAAGGAGTGATGCTTCGAATCCATTTCTTGATCCATTTGTTGACCCCGGAGCAGCTGCAGGTCTTGGAGGAGTCTCGGGTGTCTATAGCAAACTTACCTCTGGTATCGGTGGCCTCAATGTCACAACAATTGCTGATGGGTTGGCCAAATTTTTAGTGGAAAGAGCAAAAGAGGAATTATCAATTTCGTTCTTTCAGAAATTCAAGAAAGAGCTTGATAAGCAAGAAGAACTGAAGACGCTTTTCCCGAATACATTTTTATGGCTTCAAAGTATAGATTCAGAAATTTACAACTACTCTGCTTATCTCAGCACTCTTCGTGAAGCTTTTCAAAAGGACTTAAGTTTAATTATACCGGATTTGAAAAAGGCTATGGACCTTCCAAAGTATAATGCATTCTTTAATGAGCATCCAAAATTAAAAGTCCTTCTTAATAATGCTCTTCTCGTTGCACAGGCAATCCATGATGGTAAACATCCTGGAGATATTATTAAAGATCTTGCCGACCAAGATAGCCTTAATGTTATTGATCCCAACCTCAAACCTGCTTTTCAAACACTCAATCTTTTCTCTCAATCGATTCGATCAAGAGATGATGATCGATATTGGATTAGTCCCGACTCACTGAAGTTACTTTTTAAGGATGAGACGATTTTTAAAATTTATCTGGGTTTAATTTATCAAAAAGCAGACGATATCTCCTTTACAATTGATGGTGGTGATAAGTCATTAAAACTCATCCTAAAGGATTTACATGACGGATTTACCAAACTAAAGTCCAATTATAAAATATACCTTGAAACTTTGGCTTTTAAAGCTGAGCAGACAGAAATATACCTGAAGACCATTCGTGAAAAGAATAAAAACCTAGAAGCAAGAGCAGGTTATCAGGACTATTACGCTTTTTATACATCTAGCCTGGACTTGCTTGAATCACTTTCGGATTTCCCAGATTTAAAGGGTTTACCCTGGACAAAAGAAAAAGGAAAGTACTTCACCATTGCTCGCAAAGCTGGTGATCTGTTTGTGGACGTAAATCAAAAAAACTATTCCTCAGGAGCCTTTAATCTATTCTTGATTTTTCAAGAGATCTTTGAGAAAGAGGTAGTTGCTATCGACAAAGAAAAGGCTCTTTCCGAAATTAAGAGTGAGAAGAAAAAAAATTCTACCGATACCGCTAAGATTGTAAGGCTTGAAAAATTAATAAATCTAACATCCGACATTTCAGATCAGAATCTAAGAATCTTGAAGTATGCCACATTCGCAGCTCAAGTGGCAAGTGCTGAAAGTTCAGATCAAGTTAAGGAAGCGATCACAGCAGTTTCTCTACCTGCGGGAAGTGCCTCAATTAAAAGGCAAACACCTTTTAATATTTCTATTAATGCCTACCTGGGTACGCACTGGGGTAATGAGTACCTTCAAAGCGATCCTGCAGGAATAAGTAAAGCAGGGTGGAGTAGTGTATGGGGGATATCGGCTCCTATCGGAATCGCGTTTAGTACAAAAATTAATTTTCCTTTCAAAGGCGGATCTGCAAGTCTATTTACTTCTTTAATTGACTTAGGTGCTGTTGCAAGTTTTAGACTAAAAAACGATTCCACTGAACAACTGCCTGAAATTAAACTCGAAAATATTTTCGCACCAGGTATCTATTTCATCTATGGAATTCCAAAAGTTCCAATATCCATTGGTTATGGCTGGCAAATGGGACCTCAACTAAGATCCGTAAATATTCCTGACACCGCGAATCCTGGTCAGTTCAAAAATGAATTGCTCAATGGTTATCGTTGGTCAATATTTCTTGCCGTTGACATTCCGATGTTTAACCTGTTTACAAAACCTAAAAAGTAAATTTCATGGCAACCCTCACCCCCCAACTAGAATCTGAATACAAACAGCTATTCAATAGTGCTGTCATCAAACCAGAAAAATTTCACGAAGTTGATCGATCGATACAAATCATTTTGGCAAATCGAAAGCGTTATGAAACAATTGAATCTGCTCTTAAGATTCCCTGGTATTATACAGGCATAATTCACCATCTCGAGGGCAGCACGAATTTCAAAACGCACTTGCACAACGGTGATCCACTCACAGCAAAAACCGTCCAGGTACCGGCCAACCGGCCAAAGATTGGTAGTCCTCCATTTACCTGGGAAGTCAGTGCAGTGGATGCGTTGCAGCTAAAATCGCTGGATAAATGGGCTGATTGGAGTATCTCAGGCATCTTGTTTCAATTTGAACGGTACAACGGATTCGGGTACAGGCCGCAAGGTATTAACTCGCCTTATTTGTGGAGTTTCTCCAATCAATACAACAAAGGAAAGTTTGTTCAAGATGGTGTATTCAATCCGAATGCTGTTTCAAAGCAATGTGGTGCAGCGGTCTTGCTTCGCAGAATGAGCGAGAAACAGATTGCCATAATGGGTGAATTGGATACAGTCTCTCAAATTAAATTAATAGGTAATAAAGTAAGCTTCGCACCAAAGAAGTTTAGTGCGCAGGCTGAAGAATTGCAAAAGCTTTTGAATAGTATAGGCCTTCATGTTCGAATCGATGGCTTTGCCGGCAGAATGACTTCTGATGCTTACTTCAAGGTCAGTGGCAAATTTCTCACTGGAGATAAATCTTGATAACTGGAAAGAATAGTTTCCATAGATACAGGAGCCGTGGTCATTACGCAAGATCTGCTCATAGGCTCATCAGAAATGTAAAGTGGTTTAAGAAGATGAGAAAGGATAGAGGTGTACTTGGCACCAAATCTAAATTCGATTACCATGAAAAAATTTCGTCTTAACAAAAAATTCTGGGTGGCTCTTTTTGTTAGTGGGTTGATCGGCCTGGTGTTTTACTTATATTTTTTTGTGTATGTAGCCGGCAATGAGAAAGAACTTGTTGAAAGCAGGTTTAGATCTTTGAGAAGAATAGCAAAAAACATAGTTGAAGCCAGGGGGAACTCCATTCAAAAATTTAGATTCTCACTCAATTTATTATCTAAAAAAATTTTCGAAGCGGATGATCCTCTCGAAGAATTTCGAACCTTTAACGTTAAGGAAGAACAGGCTGGAAGGAATGTGTATCTTTCCTCCGACAGTAGTTATCAGAAAAGAAGATTAAATTTTTCGGATAGTGTCTATATCAGTATGACATTATCTGAATCCGACACCGAACTTAAAGATCTGCAATCATTTTTAGAATACTTTACAAGCTTCGACTATTCCGCAAACTCAAGTTCAAACCCCAATATATTTTCTCAATCCATTGCCAATAATGCATTTCTAAAATCTCAGGAAATTAATCTCACGAACAGCTTTGAGGAATTTGCAATTATAAAAATAAAGAAGCGTATCGGTCACCTTGAATCCTCAAATAAAAAAACAGAAAAAAAAACAACGGAGTCAAATTTAGGTACTGCGTGCATTGGATACCAGACCTTCACCAACGAATTGCGACTAGCAGAACTGGATAGTTTATTTACCATTGGGGCTGGGTTTCATTCAGCAAAAGAATTTGATGTTACGATCCAGGGCTCAGAATATAAACTCTTTGCACACCTTTTAGCATTCGATCGTGATGAAGATTGGCTATTATGTGGGTTCACAGAAAAGTCCAATTTTACGAGTCAAAGTCGCCATGTCGAACTTTTTGTAGGACTCCTTTTGGCTTTTCTAATTATTGCTATTCTGCTTTCCATGCCCATCATAAAGCTGTTAGTGATGAGTTCTGTTGAGCGGCTTCAAATTATAAATGTATGGTTCACAGGTTTCTCAATCATAATCGGGGCTTCTGTCATTACGCTCTTGATTTTATTTTCAAGCGATAATCTTGGCGGACACAGAGAACAAGATAAAAATCTCAGAACAATTGGAAATAAAATATGCACTTCATTTGAGTCTGAATTAGCATTAACTGTTTCTCAACTCAACTGGTTTGAAAAAAACACCAATCTTCTTTTTCCAGAGTCCACATTTAACAAACTGACGGAAGAAAGTGATACCGAAACGAAAGACACAACAACGCTGAAATGGGCATTAAGCGTGAGTACAGATTCGTTGAAAAAAAAGATAAAAGAAATGCCGTATTCTACTTATACAGCGGCCCTCTGGATTGATGAAAAAGGAGATGAGCTTTATTCCATAAGGAATGATCCTGATGATATACGAAGTACCTATAAAAACAAATTCACCAGTTTAAAAAATCGGAAATATTTCAAAGATGCCCATGATGATACTTCAAATCTTTGGTATCTGAAGTCCAAAAATGAACCTAAAAATAATCGGTTTGCTATGCAATCGCTCCGTTCGTGGAGCAGTGGAAAGAATGAAGTAGGTGTTTCAATCCCTGTCAATCATAAGAACTACAGAGTTCAGGCATTGATTACGCGGTTTGGTAGTGTAATGGAAACTCTTTTGCCTCCGGGCTACGGTTTTTGTATTGTCGATAGCAACCTCGACAACAACAATGATGATGACGATGATAATAATGCAGGTACGGTTTGGTTTCACTCCGATACGAAACTGAATCACCAGGAAAATTTATTTGAAGAAACCCGAAATGCCGAGTTGCTTAAGTCAGCCATACTGGGTAGGGATAGTGTTGCTCTCTTTTTTAAATACAAAGAAAAAACAAAGCGTGGCTATGTAATGCCTTTAAAGGGGATTCCACTTTCGCTGGTCATTTTTTATGACATGGATTACTACCGAAAGCCATGGAATTTTTCAGTGGGACAAGCATCCATTTATACCACTTTTATGTTTGGTGTAATTGGAGTTCATCTACTACTGCTATTTGTCTGCACCTATCGACCCACAAGGTTACGCATCAAGCGTTTCTTTTTAAGCTGGCTCAGACCAAAAATGGATGGCGATCTTCTCACCGTAGAAGGCATTAATTTAATGACACCCTCAGTGAAGTACCGAAGATCTATTCTATTTCTATTCATTGTACTCCTTTTTATGACAATGCTCTTCTTCTTTACACACCATCGATGGTTGAGCCTGTGTTTTATCTTACTCCCGATTTACATCCTCGTTTTTCATTTTACTCTATTCAGGCGCGAGTTCATTCTTTTTGAAAAAGAGAAAAAAAATCGAACGAAATGGTGGTGTCTGCTGGCTCATCCTTTTGTTTTGTGTAGTATCGTTCTGGTCATCGTTCTGAATCTTTTTGGCCTGCAGTATCTGGACAGTTGCAAAGTAGCGTGGGTTATCCTTACACAAATCTTTTGGATTGGTGTTGCTTTGACAACCTATAAAGTATTCCCTGAAACATGGGTTATAAAAATAACCTCCATTAAACTTTTGGGTTCTTCCCGTTTGGATTTTCCACAAACCTATCGTGTCTCGCTCGGATTGTGGCTTGTCCTGGTCAGCTTAATGGCTCCAGCGTATTTCTATAAAAATGCTTTTCACACAGAAAATACCATCTGGAAAAGATACTTGTTGTTAGAGTCGGCAAGAAACAGCGTGAGCAGGGAAACGAAAATATCAGAAATCCGGAACGCTAAATTATCCAATCCTAAAGATGCTAAAACGGAAACACTTGGAAATTACTTAGGATCTACTAAAGAGTTTGTATTGACACAAAATCCAAAAATCATCTTACCGAAACCTAATTCAAATTACGATGAATTGCTCTTTCTCTCCGATCCGCTTTTTGGGGGAGTGATGGGAGACGTCAGGCAGGCAATTTTTCCTACACCTTCTGATACTTTGTGGTATTGGAATTCCAGCGATTCAATCCGGCTTAATTATAAAACCTATGGAGGGAAGAAAATACAGCTGGCAACATCTATACCGCATCATTCTTTTTTCAAAGGTGATTACTGGCCATTCATGTTAATCGTTTGCCTTATCGCCCTCTTCGTAATCTTCCGTGTTTTACGTTTTGCCGTAAAACATATTTTTGGTTTGGAGTGGCTTGACCAGGATTCAGTAGAGGCTCTTGAAACAGAATGGAAACTGGCAGAAAGAGCTATCATTATAGGACTTCCTTATTCTGGTAAAACCAAGTTGATACCGGATAATATTCCAAAAGAATGCAGGATCAATCTTCGTAATCCTCCCTATCGGATTACTGAAAGTGAAACCATTGTATTCGAACATTTTGAACATGGAATCAACAGTCACAGTATGAACGAACAAAAACTCCAGCTGCTGAACTATGCCGTAAGTCATACTCGTAATCACATCATCATTCTTTCGTGCGTACAGCCTTCCGTAATCTTTGATTTTTATGACAGCATGATGGCTGAACTAAATCCTGAAAAAGACAAGACTGAATATCGGGAGTATAAACAAGCAGTCCGCTATTGGAAAAATTTATTGAGTGGATTTACCATATACTATCAGACCCTTACTATACCCGAAACAAGTCAAAAACTAACCCACGCACAATGGTTTATAAATTCAGAGATCAATCATGGAAATTACTTGCCTCAATTAAAAGCAAGTATAGACCAAAGCGGGGAGTTTAATTATAGACAAAAAGAAGAGCTTGTTTTGCAGGTTGAAGAACGGGCAGAAAATTATTATCAATCTTTATGGAATTCTTTCTCCAATGCTGAAAAATTTTTGTTGCATGACCTTGCCAACGATCGTTTTGTAAACTTCAGAAACCTGAAAGTGATTCGTGGATTGCTGCAAACCGGAATGCTCACAATGAATGACTCTCTTCGAATTATGAATCGTAGTTTTAATAATTTCATTTTATCAGTAGTAAAAGAAGGCGAAGAGCTTAAAATGGAGAAAGAGTTACGCAGTGGCGGCACATGGCACACCGTTCAAATTGGTCTTATACTAACCTTGCTTGGTCTGATCACTTTTATTGGTCTGTCACAGCAAGGAATGTTAAGCAGTCTTAGCGCCTGGGCTACAGCAATCACCGGAATAGTAACTCTACTCACACGCTTTGGCGGAATATTCGGAGATAAATCCAAAGAATGAATTGAAGCTTATGTAATGACTAAGAAACAACTAAAAGAAATGCTCATGGATGAAAAGATGTAAGAGAAGTCATCACCAAAAGCGTAATATATAATACCTTAAAAAAAACATGTATGCGAAATCGATCCATCAACTCTGATCTAGAAGTGTATGCCGTGGCTGGCACACACACTGCTGTGCTTTCTTTTGATTTTAAAAACAAACCACAAAACCTTCTCGGCTTTGCCATTGAGCGAAAAGATGAGAAGACAGGTAAACGCATTTGGCTGCAAGGACAAAAATGTTTTCAAAGTATTATACCAGATCCCGTCAAGGGACAAAAATATCCTTCACACCTGCACCCCATACAGAGCTTCATGTGGAAAGATTTTACCCTTACTCCCGGGGTGAATTATACGTTTAAAATCACACCGGTATTAGGTAGTAGTGCCGCTCAACTATCTTATGGTGCGCCTACTGAAATAAAAGTTACGGCCGAAAATGAGTGGAATAACAAACAGGGCGTTTACTTTAATCGAGGTGTCTCTGGCAGTCAATCCTACTCCGAACATTTTCCACCCGGAAAAATATCTGCTATGGATAAGGCTACGAAAGAGCGGGCACTCCAATGGCTTTCGCGTGGGTTATTTGAAGGATTGAAAACGTACATCGAAAGTGCAAAGAAGGGAGAGTTTCTCTACGGAGCCTTCTATGAATTTCATGAGCCGCGCACGTTGCAACTATTAAAAGAGGCGAGCAAACGGGGCGTGATTGTCTCATTAGTAATTGATGGCAAGCAATACGGAGAAGACAACAGAGCCGCTGTAAAATCAGTAGGCATCACGCGCCTGGTGAAAGGATGGCGCACGAAAGCAAAAATACCACACAATAAATTTTTGGTGCATTGCACATCAAAAGGTACATGTACCAGAGTATGGACAGGCTCAACCAATATTTCAGAGAAAGGAGTTTTCGGACAATGCAACACGGGCCACGTTGTAAAGGACAAAACTATTGCCGAAAAATACTTGGCCTTTTGGAACGCCCTCAAAGATGATCCCACCCGTAAAGACCTGGTAGCCGAAGTAATGAAGCTGCAAGACGATATCCCCACTAATCAGCTAGCGGAAAATTCTATCTCGGTATTCTTCAGCCCGCGCAAGTCCTTTGGAATGCTCGATGTATATGCCGAGTTAGCTGAAGGTGCTAATGAAATGGCCTGTGGAATTTTTCCGTTCAACATCGATCAACGTTTTCAGGATGCCTTTAATGCTGATAAAGATTTTCCTCGTTACATCATTGTAGACAAAGGCAACAATAAATTCAACGCGAACGACCGAGATTTGGATATTGCAGTTGGCGCTTACATTAAAAACCCAGTGGATCAATGGTTGGCAGAAAAATCAGCGGGCAGTCTATTCTACGGAGGCACCGATTTTGTGCACAACAAAATCTTAATCATTGATCCACTAGGCCAGTCGCCCAAAATTGTAGTGGGCTCGGCCAATTTTTCACAACCCTCCACTACGGGCAACGATGAAAACATGCTCGTGATTAAAGGCTTTGATTTTAAACGTGAAGCCGATATATACTTAACCGAGTTTATTCGTCTCTTCGATCACTTCAATTTTCGTGAATGGCTGAATTCACCAGATGCTCAATTCAATCCATTTTTGGAGGAGGGTTCAAAATGGGTAAACAAATATTTTGATAACCTGGAGCTTTTAAGTTTTAAGAGAAAGATGGTGTTTAAGAATATGGTGATCGAATAAACTTCGTCACAAAAGAAACTTCCGGTAAAGTGGTTACGCAAGAACACGTGTTCTAAGTTTTATTTTCCCATAATAACTTCAGTTAAGGGTCGCATGTTTGTGCGGCCCTTTTTTATTTTGAACGAATAGAATAATGCCAACTCAATTCTAAAGTGTTAGATTTTCTCTCTACCTTCCTGAAATATTCTGTTGTGCAAAGTGAATGAACGAGAACATGAGATGTGCTAATAGTAGACTATAACGGGTTACCCCCATTCGAATTCTTATATAGTTTATCTTTGATGAGTATAAATTATAAATACATCTGCACTAATACTTTTCCCTTGGTGTGGAGGATTGTTCCCTTTATGAGTTGAGGTTGGGCAATTTAAAAATTGATACTTCTTTAACATAAGAATATTAAAACAAAAAGTTAGTATGAGCGACTTAGGAAAAATTGTTACCCAAGATAGATTTCTCAATGCATACAAAATATGTTACGACTACTGTAAAGAGACTGAGAATATAGCTGATGTTAATTTTCGCCTAATAAAAGTGCATCTTTTAAACTTGTCAGAAGCACAAGTAAAATCATACTACGATAAATTTATTAAATCCGAATTAGTATACGGTTTACCTGAGCTTCATTCTTGTGATGTTGTAACCATTCCAAAAAAATCTACTGGTGTTAGGGAGTATCGATTCTTTTCCGTTTTCTCAATGATCCTATTTAATGCAATTGGCTTAACATTCGTTGATACATGCAATGAAGTGATAAGTACGCTTAATTTTAACAAAAAATCCATTTTCCCATTTTATCCTACAAAATTCAATCTTAACTCATCATCAAAATCTGAAAAGGACAAATGGATGGTGAGAAATAATTACAAAAATGAGTTTAATAAGTATCAAGCTAAAATAGAAGAGATAATTACACCCAATTGCGGACTACTACAACTAGATCTAACCCAGTACTTTGAATCAATAGTTCATGAAAAGTTAATTGATCTACTCTATCAATACTCAAACAAAACTACCTTATCAAAAAATAAACTTGACGAAGACTCTTCCTTAGTTATGGAATTCTTTTTTGAAGCGTTAATGTGCAGAAGGTTCTCAATCCCTCAAGGCAGGAAAAACTTCGTGAGTGACTATTTAGGCTATCTATATTTAGTGCCTTTTGACATGGAGGTTGAAAAATTATGCCAAGGGTCGAATCTGAAATTCAAAGGAATGGTGCGTTATGTCGATGATATAACTATAGTGTTTGAAAATGAAGACGAAGAACATGCAAGTGAGATTTATCGTCAACTACTTGAGGTCGAGTCAAAGATAATAAATTGGTTCTTGAATAATCTAGGTCTTTCAATAAACCCATCTAAAACTGTAAGAAAGTACATTGTTGATGAAAATGAAAAGAAAATCTTTATTGAAGAAAATAGAAAATCAATTTCTGGCATAGAACTGAGTGATACAGAAAATAGTGCTAAAAAAAAGGAGGAAGTTGAACCACAAGATGGGGAGGTTAAGAAATCTAAACCCAAAGTTGATGAAATATTTAAAAGATTTATAGATATACTTAAGAAGTTCAAATTTCCAGAAAATGGCGAGTTTGATTTCAACATTTCCAAAGATGATCGAGAACTAATGAAGGTAATTTATGATAATGAAGTGTTCCAAAAATATCTATTGAAGCCTGAAAATACCCTCATACTAAGTAATGCAATTAAAAATCTCGAAATTGACCTTACTGTAGATTACATAAACATGTTAATTGTTTTATACTTCCTTAAGAAGGGCGAAGATTATCTTTTCATTAAAATTCTTGAGCAATTCTTTTTAGACTATTTTAAGGCGGAAGATAAAAGACATTTGCATATTCTTCATGTACTGTACGCTCAAAGTACATATGATAAAAAATTCATCAACAAATTAATTAAAGCAAACAAAGAGATCATAGAAACTGACAATTATGGAAAATATTTGCTTTTGTTATCTGGTGTCGTGAAACAAGGCGAAGACTATTACGAGTTAGATAACAATGCAATATTTCAAAGAATCACTAATGAATACACTCAATCATCAGTATATCACACTGGATATTTATTCAACAATAAAAGTGGTTATCAAGGGGTAATAAAGCTACTTGTAAAGGAATTTGCGAATAATAAGGCAATAGCAGATCAACTTAAACATTATGTTTTGCATCGTAGACAGAAAAAATGGGACTTAGCATTCAATAATTTTCATAATATTTTTCATGAAATTTGTAAAACTAAGTTCGAATTACAAGACAATGCAACAGTTAAGACAGTAATTGAAAAGGCTAAAGGTCTGAGTTTAAACGACCAGCTCATAATTGACAAATTCTACAATAGAAGAAATTTTAATATGATTTCGCATCCAGGTCAGAAAGGAATTCCAGCCGAAAAAGTTAATGACAAAGATTTAAAGTATTTCGAAGAAAAGGTGTTAGAAATCATAGTTAAAATATAAATAGTCTCTGCGTATGAGTAATATTAAATCTCACGAAATTATTTCAACTTTAAGAAAAGGAAAATTCTTTGCAGAATGTCCATGCTGTGGTGAGGAGATTAACTTAAAGTTAACCGACCTTTTTGAAGGTGACAACTTCACCCCAGAAGCTTTGGACATTTACAAACAACAATTGGAGCTAATCAAAGCTAAAAAAGAGGCTTTAAGAAAAATCAAAGATATAGGCGCTACAAAGTCCCAAACTGGAGCCAAGGCAATAAATATTGGGTTCATTTTAGAAAGAATTGCACCAACTTTAGATGCATTCAGATTTAGTCATAATGATTGTCGCTCTCTATTCGATCCTATTGATTACATAATATTTGAAGGACTCTCTAATAAAAATCATGTTGATAAAATATTTTTTGTTGATATTAAGACAGGAGCTTCAAAATTAAGTAAGAAGCAACGTGAAATAAAGAATGTCATTTCAGAAGGTAAAGTAGAATTCAAAAAATATTAAAGTGGAAAAAGAAATTATTAATTTCTATTCAGCCTTACGTCAAATATTTGGTGTTTGTAATTCGTGTGAGGAAATATTTAGACTAAGTGATTGTAAATTATATCAAAAATCAAAATATGACGCTGACTGGAAAGAGTCAATAGATAAAGAGATTTTCCTCCTTGATCAATTGGAAGAAAAGTTACTTGAGAAGATTGAACAGGCTAAAATTATTGCAAGAGAATCTGGAAGAACAGAAGCTGACAAACAAATTGAAAAAATAGATAAGATTTTTAGCCCTAACAATCTTAATCCAAACGATGCTAAAGTAATCTTTCATCCAGTTGACTTTCTCGTCTTCAATGGGATGAATAATAATGTAGGCGACTCCACTATAAAGAATTTGGTAATTCTTGATAAAGATGAAAAGAGTAAAGAAAATTCTAAAATTCAAAAAAGCATCCAAAAAGTGGTTGAATCAGGAAGCTATGAATGGCTTACATTAAGAGTGGAAGAAAACGGAAAAATCATTGAAGAATAATGATTTTTCCCATCAACTAGAAAACAACTTGTTACATATGTAGTCTTGTTTAAATTAAGCCCAGCTCAAAAAAATAACATTTAAATACAAATGCACATGTTATTTGTACTTCACAACTATTAAAAAGTTAACAAAATGAATTACTCTTAATTCCAATCTCATTGGTCCAATATCTTAGGCATCAGAGATCTATCCGCCTTTTTACTCAGCTGGAAAATCCCCACTTAATCTTGATAGCCACGTTTATTTTGCCACAGTCTAAACCATTTTCATTCTTCAAGCGTTTGGTCTATGATAACGTCCGTTATCAACATCGATCAGGTATTTAACCTTTTGTTGAAACCCGCGCGCTGTTTATGTTTTATTTAAAGAAAGGAGGTACAAATGTCTAGTCCCAAGCAGATTTTATCAAACGTAGTAACACTAACCCATTTCGCAGGTGTCAGCATCTGAGAAGGTAGTTGATCCTCGTGCGGTTTTTGTGTTTGATAAAATTGAATGAGGATTTTTTGAAAAGATCCGGTCAGTAATGGCCGGATCTTTTTTATTTAGAATATCAATTTCAAAAGAAAAAGAATAACGAGCACAATGGCCAGCCACTTAAACCAATGGTTTTGTGAAGGAAATTCGTATTGACAAATCGGGCATGTTTTGCTTTTCGCGTCAATCTCCATGGCGCAGGAGGGGCATTCTTTTTTCTTCATAATACAAAAATACATTTTCCCGCAGATCTCGCAGATTGAATGCACGCAGATCGCGCTGATTTAATGCCGGGCTCGAATTTTACAGTGCATTTTAATTTAGGTTTTACGAGTAATAATATTTCTCTGCAGTCACTTTAATGTTTGCAGTCACAGATCTGCGAAAATCTGCGTGCCTTTTGATCTGCGAGATCTGCGGGAAAAAATTCTGAAAGTATTAATTTAGTGAGAGTAAAATCATGTTGTACATTATTTCTATTGTTATGGAAGAAAATGAAATTTCATTTGCTATTCGGGGATGTATTTTCAAAGTCTATAATAATCTTGGTCCAGGATTGTTGGAATCGGCCTATGAAGCCGCTCTCGGTTTTGAGTTGATTAAAGCCGGGCTAAATGTAAAAACTCAGGTTGCTTTGCCGATGGTTTATGAGACGGTTAAAGTCGATGTCGGATATCGTATTGATATGCTGATTGAAGATAGAGTGGTGATTGAAATAAAATCAGTTGAGGCTTTGTTGGAAGTGCATCATAAGCAAGTGATTACTTATCTTAAACTTTCGGGTTTGAAGCTTGGGCTGCTTGTCAATTTTAACTGTGATGATATTTCTAAAAGCATTTTCAGAAAGGTTAACAGGATGAATTAAATGTACTTTCCCGCAGATCGCGCTGATTGAGTACACGCAGATCGCGCAGATTTAATACCAGGCACGGATGTTATTGTGCATTTTAACTTTCCTTTTTTAACAACGATATTTCTTGTAGACATTTAAAAGTTTGCACTCACAGATCTGCGCGATCTGCGTGCCTTTTGATCTGCGTAATCTGCGGGAAAAAAATTCGTGCATTCGTGGCAATAACGATTAATTGTATCCTTTGCTTTTGTCCGTCTCCATCAATTACCCTATTTTTCGAGAATTATAAAATCTATACCCACAGTTGTAAGTTGTTCTATGAAGAAACACATCATTGCCTTACTGGTTGCCCTATCCTATTTTGGTGCGGCTAGTGCACAGGATAATCGAATATCCATTTCACCTGAACTGAATGTACCACTTGGCAAGCTCGCATGGAGCTACAAACCAAGCATGGGTGTTCAGGTTAACTATTCCCGTATCAGCGATAGCAGGATAACGGTAGAAAGCGGAGTGTCTGTGGGTTACACCTCATTCGCTCCATTGGCTGATACTTTATATTATGTTGTCGATAAAGGAGGAGTAGATGGCGTAGGGATTGGGTCAGCAGTATTTAGTCCCTTTCGAATGATGAATTTCAGAGCGACAGTGGATTTTGGTTTTCCGATAGTGAAAGAAAGACTTTCCTTCAAACTGGGAGTTGGTTTAGGATTTTTATTTGGTATGCGAACGATCGAGTACTGGGATACCTTTGGTGCATCCGACAGCTCAACGGAAATAGTAGGGTGGGGCGCCCTTACAACAAAAGCAGGACTGGAATATAAAATCACCGAGCGATTTAGTGTTACTCCATTTATAAACTATTCCGGTATCATTCAGGCTGGCGACACCGATTCGGATTCAATGAATTACAACGAAAACACAGGATTGTTCTATCATTTTTATACACCCGGCTTATCTCTAAATTTTTATTTCTAAATGAGAACGTTAAAAATAAAGGCAATTGCTGCTGTTGTATTGATCGCGCTTTGGAGCGGATGCTCTACTGAATCTCCTTTTCTTTCCAAAGAAGAAGTTCATCAGGCAGTAGATGAATTGGTATTAGAAAGAGATCCTTTTCACAAAGTGAAAAATGTAGTGGCCATCATAGACAATGATGTTTATTATTTCAGTCGTCTGGATAGTCTTCCAAAAAGACTTACTCAAACACCCGATGAAGTGAAGACTCATGTTAAATTATCATTCGACCGAACACAGATTGCGTATCAGAATCACGATGGTCATCCGGTTATCATTCGTGCCGACAATGGTGAAGTGATTGAGACTTTAACGCAATACGCTTATATCGATCAAATGGATTGGGCAAAGGACCGCATGACCTTATACATGCTCTCCGATAGAGAAGTTATGACGTATGGCGAAGTCCTTGAAATTATTCAACCGAATAGTCACCATCCCTGGGATGAGGTTAAATCATTCTCCATGAACAGCATTGGTGATCAGGGTTATTTTACACAGTACTATGGTGAGAATCAAACGCGTTTGAGATTTTATTCCATTAATGAAAACATGGATGATGAGAATATAAGTTTTGGTAGTGATGCATTTGACTACATTGATTTTTACGATAACACTGGAAACTTTTTAGTTGGCTACAACGATCCATTCGATGATGGATTGGCAAAGATTGCTTGTGTTCAGAGTTATGGTTTCTATTACCTATATGAATGGGGCGAAGAACGAATGAACACACCTGCATTTAACGCTGAGCATGAAGTTCTTTTGTATGGAACATTAGAGAACCAGGTTTATCAAATCAAAGGAGTATACCTTGGCACAGAAGCTTATCAAAGTGATGGTTATTCTGATATCCTTACGAAAGTGCTGGAAGACTACACTAGTGCAACTCCGGTTTATTTGGATTGGGTGCAGTAGAATTCAAATGCACTTTTCCGCAGATTACGCAGATTGAGTACACGCAGATCGCCCGGATTAAAACCGAGCACTGATGTTATGGTGCACTTTAACTTTCTCTTTATGAGCAATCGTATTTCTGTGCAGATACATGAACGTTTGCACTCACAGATCTGCGTGCCTTTTGATCTGCGTAATCTGCGGGAAAGTATTAATTTAGTGAGAGTAAATATGTTGTGCGCTATTTCAGTTGCCATGGAAGAGAATGAAATTTCATTTGCTATTCGGGGATGTATTTTCAAAGTCTATAATAATCTTGGTCCCGGATTGTTGGAATCAGCTTATGAAGCTGCACTTGGTTTTGAGTTGATTAAAGCCGGGCTAAATGTAAAAACTCAGGTTGCTTTGCCAATGGTTTACGAGACAATTAAAGTCGATGTTGGATATCGTATCGATATGCTTGTTGAAGATAAGGTGGTTATTGAAATAAAATCGGTTGAGGCTTTGCTGGAAGTGCATCACAAACAAGTAATTACCTATCTCAAGCTTTCTGGTTTAAAACTGGGACTGCTCGTTAATTTCAATAGTGACGATATTTCTAAAAGTATCTTTCGGAAAGTGAATAGGATGAATTAAATGCACTTTCCCGCAGATTGCACAGATTGAATACCCGCTGATCACGCGGATTAATACCGATCCGGAATTGTATAGTGTATTTTAATTTGTGCTTGTTGCACAAAAACATTTCTCTGCAGACATTCAATGCTTTGCACTCACAGATCTGCGAAATCTGCGGGAAAATAACTTTTCGTTATCCTATATTGCACGCCAAAATTGGAGAAAGGAATTCATGCTGTTTGATTTAGAGAGTGTTGCACCCAAGGAACCTACAAGACCCACTTTACCGAAAGGTACTGTCATTGATTATGAAATAGGTTTTCTCTTCAACTTCGCTTCCAGCCGCTCCACCAGCTTCGATCTTGAGCCGATACTGATTTATAAACGTCATACCGCATTCGAGTATAAAAGAATTTCACTACAAGCCGATATCGCGCTGGCCTATCTACAACCGCTGGATAACGATTTCTACAATGACTTCCTCCAGTTTTCAGACAACAAAATTCTGAAGTGGATGACGGGCACTGGGAATAAATTTATTCGCAATGCCAACACCGGCTCCTGGACGCACAGCTCGGTGCGCGAGTTGAAAAACATTCGCAAGCATTACGTAAACTTATTGCACAAGATCTGGCCCCGGCTTATTGATCAGCCACATCTCTTCATTCTCAAATCCGGTCGCTTTAATAATTACGCCCAAGAGAATATCAAACTTGGAAAACAACCTGCTGAAATTCGTTTTGCTGTTGAGCTTGAACAAGATGCCATTGTAATCAAACTCATTTTATTGCTCGATGGAAAACCTTCAAAGTTAAACCTGGGCAGAGGCGTGCTTCTTGCAAAAGAGAATATGCTCTACCTTCCTCCTGATGCAGACTCACTCGCGATCTTCGAGATGTTTGCGAATGGCGATTTGAAATTTCCGTTGTCGTTGAAAATGGAGGTTGTTAAGAAATACATATTACCGTGGTTAGGAAAATATAAAGTAGACATCAGTAATAAACTAAACATTGTATTAGTAAGTCAATCCGTGCAGTCACGCGTTTGGTTGAGCGAGTTGAATGAATCCAACCTGATGATTCGCGCTGAGTTTATGTATAATGAAGCAATAACAGAATACAACCAGGAAGAAAACCTGGTGACGGAGCAAGGCAATCTTTTAAAAATTGTGCAGCGCGACAAAGAAGAAGAAAAGAAACTGCACGAATATTTACGCACACTACATCCCTCTTTTTCTAACCAACGCAATAACGCATACTACTACCTTCCTTTCTCCGATGTGATGAAGAAAGGATGGTTCATTGGCATGATGCGAAAAGTAAGCGAGCAAGGTTATGCCATACATGGATTACCGGATCTAAAAAAATTCCGCTATACCACACACGTTCCAAAGTTTTCAATTGCCGTAACATCAAATGCAGATTCGTTTGATTTGAAAGTCACAGTTCAATGGGGTGATCAGGAAGTGCCGTTAAAAGAAATTCGTCTTGCTATTCTCAATTGGCAAGATACCATCATGCTGGAAGATGGAACGCTCGGTCATATTCCTGAAGAATGGATTAAGCAATACAGTTTACTACTTCGCACGGGGAAAGAAGATCATGGCGTGTTGAGAGTGAGCAAAGTCCACTTCACGCTACTAGAAGACATTCTTGATAATCTTGATAGCGATTCGAAAAAAGAAATCGCAACGCGCAAGCGACAGTTGTTGGAGTATGATAGTATTGAAAAAGTCCCGCTCTCGTCAGAAATCAAAGCATCCCTTCGTCCCTATCAACTATCCGGATTTCATTGGTTGCAGGCACTAGATGAACTCGGTTGGGGCGGTTGTCTTGCCGATGACATGGGACTTGGAAAGACTTTACAAACCATTTCGTTTCTCCAATATCTAAAAGAAAAGTATCCGGGAAGTACACAACTTGTTGTTTGTCCTACCTCCTTGATTTTTAATTGGGAAAGTGAATTGCAAAAGTTCTGTCCTTCGTTGAAATTTTACACCTACTACGGAACGCAGCGCGAGTTCAGTGAAACACATGTTGAAGAGTATGATATTGTGCTCACTTCATACGGTGTTGTGCGTAATGATCTGGAAGAATTATCAAATGTATTATGGCAATACATTATCCTCGATGAAAGTCAGGCGATTAAAAATCCGGATGCACGAGTTACACGAGCCGTGCAACAACTTCGGTCTGTTAATAGAATTATTTTGAGTGGTACTCCAGTTCAAAACAATACCTTGGATTTGTATTCTCAATTTACCTTTCTCAATCCCGGTCAGTTAGGTAATCGCGAATTCTTCAATCGTGAGTTCGCAATTCCTATTGATAAGTTTGGCAGCAAAGAAAAAGCGCAGCATCTTAAAAAGTTAGTGCACCCTTTTACACTCAGGCGCACCAAAGAACAAGTAGCGAAAGATCTTCCAGATAAAACGATATCGGTGTTGTGGTGTACCATGGAAGCAGAACAACGTAAGTTGTACAATCAATATCGCGATGGGTATAAAACCAAGTTGCTTAAGAAAATTGATGAAGAAGGTATTTCCAAATCAGGACTTGATGTATTGGAAGGATTGTTAAGGCTCCGACAGATTTGTGATCACCCGGCATTGATTAACAGCAGTGAAGAAATGCAGGACAGTTCTGTAAAAATTAATGAGTTAACACGTGAGGTGAAAGAAAATGCTGGTAATCATAAACTTTTAGTATTCTCACAATTCACACAAATGCTTCACCTTATCCAGGCAGAATTTGAAAAGGCTGGAATTAGTTATTGTTATTTAGATGGAAGCACTCCATTAAATAAACGAAAAGAGCAGGTCGCTAAGTTTCAGGAAGATGAAAGTGTAAAGGCGTTTCTCATTTCGCTCAAAGCAGGAGGTGTGGGTTTGAATCTTACCACAGCTGATTATGTATACATTGTCGATCCCTGGTGGAATCCTGCTGCAGAACAACAAGCAATAGATCGTGCTCACCGCATCGGACAAAAACGAAAAGTGTTTGCTTACAAAATGATTTGCAAAGATAGTGTGGAAGAAAAAATTCTGCAGCTGCAGGAACGAAAGAAGATGCTGGCAGATGATCTGATACAGGAAGATGCTGGTTTTGTGAAAACGCTTTCGAGAGATGATATTGAGTTTTTGTTTGGTTGATAAAGTCGAAGAAAAAATTTCAACCACATTTTTGCGTGGAATTTAAATTCGATATTGGCTTATTTCTTCACATGTAAGAAATGTTCAATTTAAGGTGCGGCAAGTGGGGGTTAAAGGCCTAGCTTTAACAAAATTTAAAACATGTATTTCAGAACACGCAGCTTTGCAAAAACAATTGGTGTCATCATGGTATCACTTACCATAATATTGGGTGCAGGTTGCGCGCAGATACACATGCATAATTCTTCACCCGGTAAATCAGGTAGTGCTCCCGGTCAGGTGAAAAAAACTACAGGCAGTCAATCGGCAAAGCCCTATGCTCCAGGCCAGCAGAAAAAGAAAAAGAATTAATCTGTTCTGATCAAGAATCAGAGTAACCAAAACAGGAGGCTCTGATTCCTTTTCACTTCAGAAAATAAGCAACAAGGGTTTATACGTTAGCAGATAAATTTGGCACACTCATCAATTTATTAAGAAGCAACTACAGGCTTCAGTAAACTCAAATACATTTTCCCGCAGATTTCGCAGATCGAATACAACGCTGATCACGCTGATTAATACCGAATTCCTATGTTACGAGCAATTGTGTTAATCTGCGAAATCTTCGTGCCCTTAAATCTGCGCCATCTGCGGGAAAACATTTCCTGTGCTGGGTGTATTTCCAATCTCCATGTTATCTTTGGTTAATCCTTACAACCCGTAATACGCACACTCCTATGAAAAAACTAATCATCGTATTCCTCTCTTTCTTCCTATCGCTTCAGGTCGTTGGAAATATCCGTCTTCCAAAAATTCTGGGCGATAACATGGTGTTGCAACGAAATAAAAACATCACCATATGGGGCTGGGCAGATGCGAATGAAAAGGTGAGCGTTCAATTCAACAAACAATCCAAATCAACAAAAGCAGATAAACTGGGTAAATGGATTGTTGTCCTTTCACCTGAAGTGGCGGGTGGTCCTTTTCAACTGGTGATCAAAGGGAAAAACACAATTACACTTTCGAATATTTTAATTGGTGAGGTTTGGGTATGTTCGGGTCAATCAAATATGGAGTGGCCTCTTCGCAGTTCAAATAATGCCGAAGAAGAAATTAAGAATGCATCGTTTCCTTCCATTCGTCACTTCGAGGTAACAAAATCCGTTTCAACAAAACCGGAAGACGATGTGAAAGGTGGAAATTGGAATGTTTGTTCCCCCGAAACTGCAGGAAACTTTACAGCTGTCGGTTATTTCTTTGCGCGTGAATTATATCAAAAATTAAACATTCCCATCGGACTCATTCATACTTCATGGGGAGGAACACATTCTGAAACGTGGACAAGCTATGAAGCCTTCGCTCAAAACCCGGAGTTCAAGGATATGATAGCTGCTATGCCTAAAGTTGATCTGGAAGCTCTGTCAAAGCAGAAACAAGAAGTCATGCTAAAAAAATTAACGGAGATGGGTATAAACTTTCCAGCAAAAGATGTTGACAGATGGAATCGTGGTGACTACAATGACAATGCGTGGAAGACCATGCCGCTTCCAAATACGTGGGAATCACAAGGACTTGCTGACTTCGATGGCGTAGTGTGGTTTCGAAAAGTAGTTACCATTGGAGCAGCCGATGCTGGCAAAGAAGCAACGTTGGAGTTAGCAAAGATTGATGACTCCGATGAAAGTTTTGTGAATGGTGTTTTGGTTGGTGCAACGAAAAACCGCTACGATGATAAACGAAAATATAAAATACCAGCTGGTGTATTGAAGGAAGGCAGAAACGTAATTGCTGTGCGAGTAGAAGACACCGGTGGCGGTGGTGGCATCTATGGTGATGCTGGCGATGTAAAACTCACTACATCATCTGGTATCGTCATTTCACTAGCTGGCAACTGGTCATTTAATATTGAAAGTTCATTGAGTGGTAATAGTTCAGTGGGTCCGAATGATTATCCAACCTTATTATTTAATGCTATGCTCAATCCGATTTTTAACTATGGTATTGGAGGAGCGATATGGTATCAGGGTGAATCAAATGCCGGAAGAGCATATCAATATCGTACTGCATTTCCATTGATGATTCAGGATTGGCGCAATCATTTTAAGCAAGGTGATTTTCCATTTTACTTCGTTCAGCTGGCAAACTTTAATTCAAACAACGGTACTACTGAGCACGGTAGCTACTGGGCCGAATTACGCGAAGCCCAAACCTCAACGCTTTCCTTACCCAACACGGGTATGGCAGTGACAACGGATATAGGTAATCCTACGGATATTCATCCACGAAACAAACAAGATGTAGGGAAACGATTGGCGGCAGTTGCGCTCAACAAAGTGTATCAGCAAAATAATGTTTTCAGTGGTCCGATGTATAAGTCGATGAAAGTAGAAGGCAACACCGTTCGATTAAGTTTCACTGAAACAGGCAGTGGACTTATGGCAAAAGACAAATATGGTTATGTGAAAGGTTTTGAAGTGGCGGGCGCAGATCAAAAATTCAAATATGCTAAAGCATGGATTGATGGTAATGATGTAGTTGTTTCCGCTGAAGGAATTTCAAATCCTGCATCAGTTCGTTACGCGTGGGCTGATAATCCGGAAGATGCAAACTTATATAACAAAGAAGGATTTCCGGCTTCACCTTTCCGCACGGATACATGGAAGGGGATTACTGAAGGAGCTAAGTTTAAAATTCAATAGCAGAATTCGAATATCTTTTCCTGCAGATTTCTAAGATCACAAAATGAAATCAGAAACCTACATACCATGTGATCTTTTAAAACCATTTGTGAAGTCATTTTCCATTCATGAATCTTCTGATGAAAGAACCTACAAGGTTTTGCCAGATACGGGTTTGGTGATTGGTTTTCAATACAGAGGTAAGCTCACGTATCTTCAGAATCAAAATGAAACTCCCTTACGTGCTTCCGGTGTTTCTGGTTTGGCCGATCACTTCAAAGTATTTAAAAGTTCAGCGGATATTGGAACGGTTTTAGTTTTCTTCAAAGAGGCTGGCGCGCTACCTTTCTTCAAACGGCCGTTGCACGAACTCTTTCGCGAAAGTGTCTCACTTGACAACTTCATGCTTCGCTCTGAGCTTCTCTCTTTTGAAGATCATTTATGCGAAGCCAAAACAAATGTTAAAAGAATAGAAGTTGTTGAAAAATTTCTGATTAGCCGGATATCTCCCGCTGAACCAGATAAACTCATATTGGCAGCTCTCGCTCTTATTCATAAAAGCAAAGGCACCATCCGGATGAAGGAGCTGATAGAACAACTACACCTCAGTCAAAGTCCGCTGGAGAAGCGATTTCGTCAGGCGGTTGGAATATCCCCTAAAAAGTTTGCTTCTATTGTGCGATTAAAAAATATTCTTCAACAATACACCCCAACATCCTCATTGACGGAGCTGGGCAATGAAGCCGGTTTTTATGATCAGGCTCATTTTATTAAGGAGTTTAAAAATTTTACAGGCGACACACCAGAGAAGTTTTTTAATTCAAAAACTTAGAAAAACGATTTTTTACAATCACCCCGTTTCTCTTTACCTGAACTTTGAATCATAATTCAAAACCAAAAAAAATTATGTTCAATATTAATCAAATCAAACAAGCACATGCCAAAGTAAAATCCGGGGCCGATTTTCCTGCATACATTCAAGAACTTATTGTGCTCGGGGTTAAACGGTATGAGAGTTTTGTAACAGATGGACATGTATTATATGAAGGTGATGGTGATTTTAAAATACAATCCAATGCAAAATATCCTCCGCTACGTATCGCTGATGAAAGCAATAAGCATCAATTTCAAAAAGACCTAAAAGAACATCAGCAAGGCAAAACCGATTACCTAAGCTTTTGTGGCATTAGTTCAAAGCTAGGTGTAGAGAAGTGGATAGTAGATATGTCGAAGATGACCTGCGTTTACTATGATAAAGCAGGTAAAGAAATGTTGACAGAGACTATTCCATCAATTCTTCGGTGAGTGAATAGTGCTTAGTGAAGGTTAGTAAGGGTTAAATACATTTTCCCGCAGATTTCGCAGATTGAGTACACGCAGATCGCGCTGATTAAATACCAAATTGCTCGTGGCTTTTTATTCGTGCATTCGTGGCAACAGAAAATATTTAACATCTTAGTTCTCTTCTAAAAAAGTCACAGCCTTATTCCACAATTTATCTTTCATTTTGCGTGAGAAGAATCCAAGATGACCTATTTGTTGCAGTTTGTGGTCGCTTAACATTATTTTCTCTACAGAAGTAGAAGCTTCCGAATAAAAACCACGTAATGACTGAACAGTACGATCCGTGGCTATGGTGTCATCCTCTGGAAAGATAAAATGCAATGGGATTTTCACTTCGTTGAAAAATTGCTTTGGAATGGTGGTGCCAAAATACTTTCCAAAGTAGTCCTTGTTCAGGCACCAGCTTCTCCATTCAGCTGCCACCCCTTTCGGCAAGTCCTCTCCTAATCCAAACCAACTGGCAGGTAAGTACCCAACCGTGGAAAGCAAGACAGGTGCGAGTCCATGCCAAATAAAAAGTGTAAAATATCTATAGGGTGATGCCAGCCATTTCCAATACCCGGTAGAACTTGAAATCAGAAGAGCTTTCGAAAATTGATGATGGTTATTCATCATCCCCAACTGCTGCCCGCCTGCACTGTGACCAATTAAAAACTTTGGCAGATTGTTGTATCGCTGGGTTAACCAATCCAGAATAGCGGCCATATCTTTCTGACCCCATTCGTGATTCAAAGCTTTGAAACCCCGCAAAGATTTTGGCTTCGATCCTCCGATACCACGATAGTCAAATAGCAATACGTGATAACCTTGCTCGTTAAGGTATCGTGCAAAGTTGAGGTAGAATTCTTTTTTAATGCCTGTGCCACCGGCAAGCTGAACAACTCCTTTAGGATTTGATTCCGCTTCTAATAAAATGGAATCAAGCAAAAGGCCATCGCGAGAAGGAATCTGGATTTTGGATTCAATCATTTTCTCTGGCTATAGATCAAGAACACTAATTGATGTACTTGTAAAAGGAATAATGATGAGAAGGGTTTTCATATCTGTAGTTTCAGCTAGCTAAAGATAAAGTCATTTTTTGAATTTGTACGATTATCGGAATGTGAGTAGTAATGCCATTTCCACTCATGCTAAAGAATTCTGTACTTCATCATCAATCTCTCATCTCTCCAAATATCATCCGGACTAATAATTTTGTTGCGATAGTTAAACACAATGCCCATTCGTTTATAGCAAACTTGAACCAGTTCGGAGCAAATATATTTTCTGTCGTTAACCCTTCTGCCAATCTTGAAGAGTATTCGAAATGCAATCTTGAGAATTTCAGCATCGTCATACGGTTTTGTCAATTCATCCATTCCATAACAAATTCCTTTTTTTATTTCTTCCAGATTCAATTCGCTTTCCATACGAGCAATCGAGATGAGGCCTTTGTATGGTTTATTTTTGCCGTGGTAATCCTTTATGTATTTCGACAATGGTGCAATTCGTACTCCGTATAATTTTTCACTTTCCAGAATTAACATTCGGTCAAGGGCCACATCATAGTACACAATACCGACATGACTCCACATGGATTTTGTAAAACGCTGGATGATACGCGAGAAAAAATAATTACCAGAACAAAATACCAGATCGCCTGTCTTCAATGTATCGCGAATGGAATGATAGGGCACAGGGCTAATTTTTAGAATTTCCTCTCGTGAAATGGTTTGTGCCATGAACTTGTTTTCAGGAAAACTACTTCATTTTATGGTGAGTTCTAAATCATTAACTGCACTGTATTTCAAATTGAGGAAAGTATAATGGCTATTCTAATCTATCCATTGGAAATAAGTATTCCAAATCATGCAACCTGTCTGCATCGGATGGCGTCTATAATGGATAAATCCCAAACTATGAAACCCACCATCGCATTCGTCAGCTTTATCTTACTTTTCTCCACCCTATCGTACGCACAGGAAGCTAAGTATTCATTTTCAGAAAGTTTTAAACTCACCAGTCCAGCTCAAGTAACTGTTTCTTCCTCCGATGGAAACATTGAAGCGATTGCTGTCGAGGGGCAAAAAGCAGAAGTTTTTTATATCGTAACCAAGAACAACAAAGTGCTAAACATCAGCCGCGCTGAACTTGAGAAAGAAATTACATTAGAAGTCATTCAAGTGAATAGCAGTTTAAGCATTGTGGTAAAGTATAAGGAGGAATACAACAAATTCAGTTGGAAAGATAAAATGGTGGTCAACTTCCGATTGCAATTACCAAAGGAAAGCGCCAATGAGTTACGCACCTCTGATGGCAATGTCTCCATTAAAGGATTTACAAAAGATCAGAAATGCAAAACAAGTGATGGCAATGTAGATATTATTAACATTCAGGGTTCTGTAGTTGCTTCAACATCGGATGGCAATATTAAAGTTGATAACGTAACCGGTTCGGTGGAGGTAAAAACCAGCGATGGAAATATAGAAATCGATAATGTTAAAGGCGATACCAAAATTGGAAGCAGTGACGGCAACCTTGCTTTGAACAATATTTCTGGAAACACCATTGCTAAAACTTCTGATGGCGACATCCTATTTGAAAACATTTCAGGATCACTGAGTGCCAGTACCTCTGATGGTAATGTATCCGGAAACATGCTTGCATTAGCGAAAGAACTAACCGTGAGAACCGGTGACGGAAATATTGCTGTAACCATTCCGGGCAATCTTGGTCTTGATCTCGATATAAAAGGAGAATCGCTTGATATTCCCTTAACTAATTTTTCTGGTCGATCCGATGAGAATGTTATCGTGGGGAAATCAAATGGAGGCGGCATTCCGGTAAACCTGTCTACATCCGGTAATGTGAAGCTATCTTATAAATAGATCCCAGCCTTTATTTTATACACTCTAAGAATGAAGAGGATGTTTTAGCATTCTCTTCATTCTTAGAGTTTTTCTTTCATAGAGCATTCCGTTGTATGCACTGCTATTAAATACACCTTGAAATCGTTACGATATTCTGTACCCCTTCTCTACAAGGTTATTGCTATTATTCGATACTAGTTTATCTCACTTCTATTCTTTCAGAATCGCAAAATTATTGTTCCAGATACCTTAATTTTGATTCACTCATCACATCCTACATTTATAGAAATGAAATATCTTAAAATCTTTCTGCTTTCTCTGATCTCATTACTTGCGCTCGGAGTTCTCGTTGGATACATCTTGTATCACAATGCAAACACAGAACTTCTTACACTCGATGAAGGCGCTCGTAAAAATGTTACTGGAAGTTTTGTTCAACTATCCGATGGCATTACACATTATGAATTGGCCGGACCTGATAGTGGAAAAGTAGTAGTGCTGGTGCATGGGTTCAGTGTTCCCTATTACATTTGGGACAGTACGTTTGTGCGACTGACAAACGCGGGATTCAGAGTACTTCGCTACGATGAATTTGGTCGTGGTTTTTCTGATCGACCTGAAAAAGTATATGAGGCTTCCTTATATCGAAAACAGTTATCTGAATTACTTGCTGCGATTAACATATCAACTGTTCATGCCATTGCAGGTCTCTCTTTTGGCGGACCTGTGGTTTCTGATTTTGTAGTACACAATTCAGCAATGATTAATAAAGTTGTTTTAGTAGATCCAGTGTATCCGGATGCAGGCCCGGTGAAACTTCCGTTTCCAGAAAGTGTGATGCGTTATCTTATGGCACTCTCACCTGATGATGTTGTTAATGGTCAATGGACCGATTTAAAATATCCTGATCAGTTTCCAACGTGGGGTGATCAGTATAAAGTACAAATGAAGTATACAGGTTTTCGAAATGCATTAATCTCTACACGCTTTCACTATAAAGAACCAGATGAAGTAAGAGCCACTTATCGCGCACTGGATTCACTAAATAAACCGATTATCTTAATCTGGGGAAAAGAAGATAACACCACGCCTTTCAGTTCAAGTGATTCCCTTCGAAAAATATTGCGTGTAGACTTTATGCCTATTGATGATGCGGCTCATTTACCTCACATGGAAAAGTCCTCTGAAGTAAATGATAAGATTATTTCATTTCTAAAAGCTAATTAGACTCAGAGCAAACAATGCTGTATTCCACAATTTTCTTGTGCGAATTATTTAACCTTGATTCTCCACAACTTTGTGTAGGATATAATGTGAGTGTGGAAATTCATTCGCATTCTTGGAGCATCTCTGTCCTTCTTTAGTATACCAACTATCCCTTCAAAAGTAAATCTTATACCCCTATCTGTTAACTCATCGGGATCCCGTGAGCATTGGTAAAGTTGTTGCCGTTATGCCGGAAACAAACAGATTCCCTATGAAAAAAAGTATTTGGATACTTGCATCAATGTTAACTGTGTTCGTGGCCTGTAAAGACGATGACGCAGATGTCCCCAATGCCATTTCATCAGAAGAAGCAGCGGTGATGGTAGGATCTTCATTCGCATCCAATTCAGCAGGTGTTTATTTTGTATCAAAAGAAAGCGCCAGCAAATCTGAAGATATTCTGGAAGAAAATGCTAATGGAAGAATTGCTACGTGTGGTGTTTCTCAAACAATCGATTTATCTGGCGCAAGTCCGGTGGGAGGCGCTATTACATGGAGTTATGATTTCAACTACACGTTCAGATTAAATTGCAACACTGAAGAGCTACCCGATAATATTACGGTGGCCTTAACATACAATGGAAATTTTGATGGACCTAAGTTGGCTTTTGAGCATTCAGGCTTGAGTGAACTGGCACTTACAGGGCTTGAAGAATCGGATGATCATTTTGTACTGGATGGCATTTATAAGAGAAGTGGTTCATTTGAAATTAAAGAAGGTGAGAAGAAGACTGGTAGCAGCAGCATTGAGATTACGCTTACTGCCGTTGAGATTGATAAATCAACACATACGATCACAAGCGGATCATCTTCCTTTTTACTCCAAGGCTCGGTTTCCTCAAAGGGTTCATTTAAATACTCAGGCACGGTTGAATTTAATGGAAATGATACGGCAAAGTTGAAAATTAAAAGCGAAACGTTTCTGGTGAACCTGAATGACGGAAACGTAACGGCTCAATAAAATCTGGATCACAGGTAGGTAGGGATTGGGCCGCAGAAATGCGGCCTGATTTTTTTTATAAGCTGTCCATTGCCTTCAAATATATCCATTCAAATTAAATTTCAGTATGCAAACGGATGCATACTGTGAGAATATAAAAGAAGCTCTAACTTTGCTCCATATAACAGGCGCTCAACAATAATTCAACTTTAATCGATAAAAAACCGCTCGTGATCTACACAATTTGCCTGCACTATGGCGTTTGTTGAGAGAATGTATTTTCTTTAAAATGAATAGTATCGTATCATGAAACACTTAAATCACAACGCTAGCATATCGAAATTCTTAGGCAGCCTGTTCCTGTGCCTGACGGTATGCTCTGTAGCCAATGCACAGCAGGGTTCTAATGAAAACAAAAGTGTTGTGTTGTATGATCCTCTCCTCTGGAAACATGAGCTAAAACTCAATGCAGGTCAGCGGGAAAAAATCGAAAAAATAAATCTGGAGTTTTACCAGAGCATTTATAAGACTGCACAGGAAGGAACGTCTGATCGTTCAGCGCTTCAATCAAAAGCCAATCAATATTTACAACAAAGAAGTCAGGAAATCTGGGATGCCTTTAATCCCAATCAGCGCAGAAAGTGGAAGCGCATGTGGGATCATTATTCATCCTGATGTGATCGATTCGTTTTTTTATTCTTACTAACGGGTAAATCAATTATAAACCGCGTTCCTTCATTTAGTTTACTCTCAACAGCAATACTTCCACCCATTGCCTCAACTTGTGTTAATGTCAGGAAAAGGCCAAAGCCCTTGCCCGCTACCTCCGGATGAAAGCGTTGATATAGTTTAAAAATTTTACCTTTAGCATACCGCATGTCAATGCCAATACCGTTATCCTCCACGATAATTTTTAGTCGCTCATCCGAAATAACAGTTGAGCATACAATGTGAACAGGTCTATCAGGACTGGAATATTTTAAAGCATTGTGAATGAGGTTGTAGAAAATACTGTGGATGTACGGACGTAGACCATCTACATATACTTTTTGAAATTGATTTATATTCACGTCACCCCCAACCTTTGTAATTTCATCTGTCAGCATTTTTATGGTTAACTGTAGTTGTGATTTTAACTCTACTCGTTCGGCCAAATTACCAAGCCCCTTCCGAATGCTTAACACACTACTCAAGTCCGAAATTACTTCATCGAGATTATTAACACTTGCCGTTAACAAATCAACTAAATTTTCATCTCCAGTGTGAAGAAGATTAACCAATCCTTTAATGCGGGCAACAGGTCCGCGAATATTGTGAGCCGTGATAAAGGCGAATTGTTCCAGTTGTGTATTTTGATCGATTAGCTCTTCATTTAACTTTTGCAATACAGTCGTTCTTTCCTCAACACGTTGCTCCAAAGTTGTTTTGATATTTTCCAATTCAATATTTCGATGTTCCATCGATTCTGATTGCGCTGATAGCTCTTCATTTTGCGCAGCAATTTCTTCCTGTTGAATTTGAAGTCTTCTCGTTCGTTCTTCCACCAGCTGGGTAAGCACCTTTGCTCGGTTTCGTAATGTGCGCGTTCTCCACTGATAAGCCAGGTATATACTGCTGAGAATAAATCCAGCTACAACGGATAGAAACCAATATGTTCTCCACACTGGAGCTTTAATGTTTATAGCTACTAACAATCCTTCTTTCTCCCATTCACCAAATGAATTAGCAGCTTTAACATGCAGAGTATAATTACCAGGTGGTATGTTAGTGAATTGCACCCTTCGTTCGTTCTCAATAAGAGTCCATGAATCATCATAACCTTGCAGCATGTACTGATAAGAAGTATAAGCAGGGTATGAAAAACCAAGACTACTTACTTCAATACCAAAATTTCGTTCGCTCCAAGTCAGCTCCATTTTTTTATTCTGAATAATCTGACCAAGCGATTGTTGATTGGTCGTTTGATCTGTCCGGTCACCATTGATGAACAAACCTGTTATGATGCATTGTGGTATTTCGCTTTCTATTTGCAATGCTTCTTCAGGACGAAATGCAGTTAGGCCATGAACACCACCAAAATACATTTTACCAGAGGGCGATTGATAATAAGCATTCGTATTGAATTCATTTCCCTGCAATCCATGGCTTGTATTAAAATTTCGTATGCAGCGCAATTCATTCGTATTAAATACGGCAATTCCTTTGTTGGTGCTTAACCACAAATTGTTTGCACGATCTTCCTGTATTCCATAAATGACTTCGTTTGGTAATCCATGCTTTTCTGTAAAATTCCTGAATCTGAAATTTTTTTCATCATACAAGGAAAGCCCACCGCCTGAAGTACCAATCCATACCTTACCTTCAGAGTCATGGTAAAAACTCTTAATCAAAGCGTTGGGAAGACTGCTGGAATCTGCTGCGTTGTTCCCGAAATCGCGAATGGTCTGGTACGTATTGGTATTTAGTTGAAGAATGTGTGTGTAACTTTCCGTCCATAAAACATCGCCAAGAAGTTGCATCGTCAATGTGCCCGCTTCGGTTAATCGTTTAATTTGATTTGTCTGCGTATTTAGAAGTATAATACCATGGGTTGTGGCAACAAGAAGTTCCTCTGGAGAAAGGTAAAGTAAATCAGTCACTGAAGTTTTCGGATCATCCAGGAGAGGAATACCCGTAAAGAGAATTTCTTTTCCGTTCCACTTCCTTAAACCTTTTGAGCTTGCGATCCACAATCCACCAGTAGGGTTGAATAACATTCTGTTGATACGTGTCTTTTGCCCGTTCTTTGAAATGACTTCATAATGTTTTGTGTCATTCATCTTCAGGTTAAGAATATCCAGTCCATCCAATGTAGAAACATATATTTCATTGTCATCCTTTGTAATTACGGAAGTAACAAAATTATTGGATAACGATATGGGGGCGCCCGGGAAGCTTCCGAAATAATTAAACACAGAAAACTGCGGACTGTATTTGTTAAGGCCTAATCCGTTAGAGCCAATCCAGACTACACCATCCTTTGTCTCAAAAATACAAGCCAGATAATCACTCGACAATGTAAATGGATTTTGAGATATATACCGAAGTGTTTTCACGTAACGATCCGAAGAATCAAAAACACGTACCTCCTTTCGCATGACCCACAACTCACCATTGGTCAACTTCAGAATTCGCATTTGATCTTCATCAACATCATCACCGGCTGGAAAAGTGAAGAGTGTTATAAACTGGTTTCGTTCATAGTCAAATTTTCGGAGAGACTCCCTGGTCTGCACATAAATTTCGTGGGTGCTTTCCACGTAATGGAAAGAAATTCTTAACGAAGGATTTAATACCGTGGTGAATTTCGTTTCAGTTGAGTAGCGCACATAAATTGCATACTTGGTAACAAGCCATGTATCTTCACTATCATTGTTGAAATAACTTTGAACAACTTGATCGTCAAAATTCTCCAGATTCGCTTTTCGCGAAAAGTGCCCTGTTAGAAGATTAAAATTCCAAATACCTGAATTCGAACTCAGTATCAATATGCTGTCAGATTCCTGATCCAAATCATTCACAACGAAATTAGTATCCACCCTTCCCTCCAATACTACAGGATAGTTTACGAAGCTATTTTTCTCTGAAACAAAACGACTTAAGTTGCCAGAAGTGGAGACCCAAAGATTTTGAGTCTTATCGATAAACAGTCTATGAATATCGTTTCTGGGAATCGTGTTTAGGTTCTTACTATCATGCTGAAACGTATAGAACTTATTGCCGTCATATTTATTGAGTCCGTCAAGAGTGGCAACCCAGAGATAACCGTATTTATCCTGAACGAGGGATTTAACAGACGATTGTGAAAGTCCGTCTTCTACAGAAATTCGTTCGAAGCGAACTTCATGTTGACTAAATACAGGGAGAGCAGCAAAAAAAATTAATGCTACTAAAAGACTTTTCATAGGGATCCATTAAGAAAAGCTGCCGACTTTTCGTTAAGATCAAGCAATCGGCAGATGAAAAGATAATGATTGAGCTAATCATTTCAAAGAAACCAGACCGTGAACGTTGTATGGCAATTGGTTCGTCAAAATCAACAAAACAGTTTTAATTGCCCAATATGTATGCTAACTTCATATAGCCAATCACCTCTTTGTTCAAGTCTTCCTTAGCATACATTCTAAGGTGATGGTTAAATTGTTTTGCATCACCCGGCACCGGAGCAATCTTTTGAAAGCATAAATTTTCTGGATACGGTTTTTCGAAAGGTAAAACCACGTGGATGAAATCTTTTCCGAGTTGGGTAATGTAGGCAATGCGTTTACGCGGTGTTGCTATTCCAATCATGGTCTTAGCAGGATGTATTGTAATTTTTCCTATCGCATGATATTGTTCGATGAAATGATGGAACAACGCAAGTGTATGGCTCGATTTCCCCTGAAGAAAATCATCCATCGTTTTATCTGTTTTGGGTGTTGATTTGCTCTTCATTATTCGTTTCGTAGTTCTGGTAAAAGTCAAACTAAGTTAATAAAAGATAGTGATGCCATTTTCCTTTGAACTCAGTGTCTCTAGTGAAATCAAAAGCAAAATAATCGCTCTATTAAAGATTGATTTGCTCATTTGAACCGAATCGCATTGAATGGATCGTATTTCATTAAATCATAAAAAAGCAGTTAATGCTCAAAAATGAACCTTTTTCATCCGCTAATGTAAAAGGCCAAGGTGCAGCGGTTCCCTCATCGTGCGTCATTTGAAAATTATTTCTACTTTGGCTACCGGTTCGTTATGCTATGACGCAATTCCATCGCCCAACTCAAAATTTCCTGCTCGGCAAAAATCAGCCCGTACTTGCATTTGCAGATTATAAATTAGTCGTGCTAACGGCACAGCTCAGCCTGCTTACGATTTTTATCTGCCTGCTCTACCTGGTTATTGATCTTCAGAATGGCATTTTTGATTCATGGTATTTACAACTTGGGGGTGCTCTTCTCGCGTTACTAAGCTTTATTTTAAACAGGAAAGGATATCACTATTGGGCAAAAGTACTTTTGGTTATTGCGGGAGATATTATCGTCTTCTCTTTTTCAATACTAGAGCCTATCGAAATTGGAGTTGGTTTCCTTTTCATTCTGTGTTACATCGTTACGATTGCCGGTTTTGGGTTTGAACATCGAAGGACATCTTTAGTATTAATAGCGTTTACTACGATATTAATATTTTCCTCCGTAGTTTTTGAACTGCACATTATTCCCAGGCGAATTTATACTCCTGAATACATAAGCGTCAACCTAACGATTAATCTACTTGTTACATCTGTTACCAGTGTGCTGGTAGTTTACTTTCTGGTAACCCTCAATTATTATTCTGAAAATTCATTGCGTAAAAATGAAACTGATTTGAATCAGAAGAACGGAGAGCTTATAAAAGTAAATAAAGAGCTGGATCGTTTTGTATACAGCACGTCTCATGATTTACGATCACCCATCAGTTCGCTAAGAGGATTAATCAACCTGACGAAATACACAAATGATCCTGTTGAAATAAAATCATACCTCACTATGATGGAAGGGCGATTGATTCGATTGGATAAATTTATCAAAGACATTTCTGACTATTCGCGAAATTAAAGATTGCCCTTAAACATTGGAGAAGTAAACATCAAAAGTTTTATTAACGATGTACTTGAGAACCTTCAATTCTATCCGGGAGCTGAAAAAATAAAACTGGAAGTAAATGTGCCAAATGAGCTAACCATACAAAGCGATCCAACGCGTATGCAGATTTTACTGGGCAACCTGCTTTCCAATGCCTTTAAGTATAGAGATCACGCGAAGACTGATTCTTTTATCAAAATTCATGCGCATAACAATGCAACGCATGTCAATATATCAATAGAAGATAACGGCATTGGCATTCATCCCGATTATGTGGCAAAAATATTTGAAATGTTTTTTCAGGGTTATGAAAAATCAGATGGCTCTGGTCTTGGGCTTTATATCGTAAAAGAAACGCTCGAAAAAATCAAAGGAACCATTTCTGTAGATACCGAATTGGAGAAGGGCAGCACATTTAATGTTACTTTACCAAAGGCAATCCTGTGATCAGTGTTTCTGAAATGTAATCACAAATGTTTTGTTGAATTTTTTACTACTATTTCATCCCTACTTTTCATGCGTCAATCTATACATAAGCACAGCTGCACGCTTAGTTTGCATAGGTAACGTTCGTAAATTGGCAACTTCATTGACGGTGTGGCCGCCACTGCTTCCCAACCCTAATCCATCCATTGCCATATCAACATAAGCGGCCGTAAACGAAATATCAGCAGCACCGGCATCGCGAGGATTCACCGCAATCACATTTCCGAATCCAAGATCTCTGCTTACCTGATCAAACATTTTTAACAATTGATTATTTCCAGCAGATGGAGCTAAGGGGGGATAACCAAGATCAAATGTGATTTGAGCAGAGGTAGCCTGAAGATTTTCCGCCACAATTGCTTTCATTATGTTTTGTGCTTTCCTTAGTTGCTCAGGAGACATCGCCCGAATATCGCCTGTTACTACAACTTCCTTTGCCACAATGTTATCTTTGCCAGTAGCATTGCCTCCACTTATTTCTTCATTGTATTCAACACGATTTCCACCGAGAATCATTCCAGGATTGAATGTTAAGTTGGGCTCTGGTGAAAGCTCAATATAAAATCGATTTAAGATTCGTGCAGCTTCATAGATTGCGCCTGCTCCTACTTTTTCTGTAAAAAGTTGGGACGAATGAGCCGGTGTTCCACTAACTGTCAATTCCCAACCTGAAGAACTTCTTCGTGAAACAACAGCCGTTTTTGGATTTCCGGATCCATCTTCAAAACCAATGGCGATATCTGCGTCTCTTGCAGCTTGAATTAAATCCTTGCGTGCAAGATCTAATGGGCTGCCGCTTAATTCCTCATCACCTGTCATCACTACAATAATGTTCATGTCTTTCAACAATCCAGCATCGCGTAATGCGGTTATGGATTGAACTATAACAACATCTCCACCTTTCATGTCTCCCACGCCAGGACCGGAAGCCATTGAATCATTCAGCATTTTAAATTGCTGAAAAGGACTTTCTAATTCAAAAACAGTATCAAGATGTCCAATGAGTAAGAGGGTTTTTCCTTTGCCATAGTGTTGTGCTACTAAATGTCCTGCACGTCCAAAAGGTTTTCCATCTACCCATTTTGTTGTGAATCCAAGGGCATCAAATTTTGATTTGAAAATCTTACCGACTTTATATACCCCATCAAAATTCAAAGAACCACTGTTGATGTTAACTACTTGTTCCAAAAATTTTACAGCTTCCTTATTATTGATATCAACAGATGCCGCAATTTTCTTTTCGATTTTAGAAAGTTGCGCTTGAGCTGAAAATTGAAGTGATAAAAGCAACGCAAGGAAAATCAGGTTGGCCTTCTTCAGCATCCAAAATTTGAATCCTTTATTATGCATTGAATCCATTTGAATCATATGTTGCTTACACTTTTATTTGGTGAAGGTACTAAGGTATCAAATATATAACTCAGGCCCTTTTATTAATTCGCGAATCGGCTCAATGAATTAAACTTTTTACTTCTCCTTTCGGTTTATCAAACAACATCATTATTCTTGTCATTACATATGAGCAATACCGCAATTAAGGCAATCAAACCCCTTGGATTCCCTTGGCAAACACAAGATCCATTTCTCTTTTGTGTTCATCACGAAGATTTTTATCCAAAAGGAAACGATGTAATGGGGCCTGACGAATCGCTTGCCGGTCGCAACATCGGACAAGATTTTTCGCCAAATCAAAAGTGGCGTATGTATCATGGTGAAAAGGTGCCAGGCTTTCCTGCCCACCCGCACCGTGGATTTGAAACGGTAACTGTTGTCACGAAAGGTCTTGTTGATCATTCCGACTCACTGGGTGCAGCAGGGCGTTTTGGTTTTGGTGATGTGCAATGGATGACTGCCGGTAAAGGTGTTCAGCATTGTGAGATGTTTCCGTTGTTGAATAAAGAGAAAGACAATCCATTAGAACTCTTTCAAATCTGGCTCAACTTACCGAAAGCTAATAAGTTCGCAGCTCCTCATTTTGCTATGTTGTGGAATGATACTATTCCAATGTACACTGCAAAAGACTCGAATGGAAAAACTACAAGCGTGCGCGTCATCGCGGGAAAAATAGAAAACGTAAAAGCACCAAATCCTGCTCCTAATTCATGGGCAGCGGATACTAACAACGAAGTAGCCATCTGGACGATTAAGATAGAAGCCGGTGCACAATGGAAATTACCTATTGCTTCTTCTGGAGTAAATCGTTCGCTTTATTTCTATGAAGGGGCTTCAATCGAAGTTGCAGAAAAGAATTTCACATCACATCAGGCCATTGAACTCCACGCTGATAAAGAAGTCATTTTAAAAAATGGTGATACTGAAAGCTCTCTGCTCTTGTTACAAGGTAAGCCGATCAGCGAACCCGTTGCACAATACGGACCGTTTGTAATGAATACACAAATTGAGATTCAGCAAGCGATGAATGAATATCAAATAACACATTTTGGCGGATGGCCTTGGCCTAGTTACGAGCATGTTCATCCAAGAGAAAAGAGTCGGTTTGCAAAATATCCTGATGGAACAGAAGAGGTGAAATGATTTTCATCTCCTCTATTCCTCTGGAATTCATTTTATCTAATCTTTAATTTTAATCGTCTGTATTTTACTTTAGACTTTTCAGATACGGAACACTGTCTTTTAGTATTGCCATGTTATCCATTTCAACAAAAAAGTTTTTCAAACCACCGGTCTTCGCAGCATCAAAAAATTCTTTCCAATCTACCTTACCTTTTCCAAGGGCTACCTGATCTTCACCTACGCCAGACCAATCCGACAAGTGAGCTGAAATAAAACGGCCTGGATATTTTCTGAAGTAGTCAGCTGCTTTATAGCCGGCAATAATAACCCACACTTGAAATTGCATTTTGATTATAGCAGGATCAAGTTGTTGAAGTAATACATCGTAAATTATTTGGCCTTCGAGTTTTTCAAACTCCATGTTATGGTTGTGATAACCCATTTGTATTCCGTTCTTTTTTGCCAGCTCTCCAATTTTATTCAATTCATCTGCCGATTTTTTCCAATCACTTAGCGTAGCATTTTCAGGCAAACCAAAAGCGGATAATATCATTTGCGAAAGCCCCAGTTCTTTAGCAAAATCCATTCGCTCCTGACCATGCTCTTTTAATTCGTCAAATCCATAATGGCAACTCACGCAGGTCATGCCGGCTCCATTAATGATTTTCTTCATCTCTCCGGCCTTTAAATTCTCAAGCGGGCCAAAACCATATTTTGAATATCCTGGAGGTGAACACATTTCTAAACTTTGATATCCCAATCCTGCCATCGTTTTTAATGTGCCTGCAAAATCTTTTGCGAGTTCCTCCCGTATCACCCAGCTTTGAAAACCGATGGGACCTTTAACTGGGGAAAGATTTTTCGCTTGCAAAAAAGATGGGATGATTGCTGTAGTAAGGGCAAGACCTGCTGCGCCTTTGTAAATAAATTCTCTTCGTGTCAGGTTGTTCATGATGTTTTTTTTTGTTAATTAAATAGTGGATGGTTCCCAGCCTTTACGATATTCTCTCGAAAGATATTTGTTAGCATCGGGTATGTTGGTGATTTTCATCGAGGCAGCATCATAGTACAATGTCTTGCCTGTGCGCAAAGCAACAGCATACAAGTTAATAGCTTCAGTAAGCGGCCAGGCATCTCGTAAACTTCCCGGACATTGTTTCCCCGACAGACAGCCTTCTATAAATTTCTTCGGTATATATTGCTCAGGCGTATCTTCTTGCTCAACATCTTTTTTGGACTCACCTGTGCGTTTGCCTGAAATAATTTGTGGATTACCTGCATGAAAGCCTGCCAGAATTTTTCCTTGGTCTCCGATAAACATCATTCCCTCTGGTGGCATTTCTTTATTTTGTTTGTACAACTCTTCAGGTGCAGGTGGTCTCATACCTCCATCATACCAGCAAAGATCAACCGCTGGCCTTGATCCCTTGGCAGGAAATTTAAAACGAACCTGACTTGACATTGGAAATGAAAAATCATTCTTCACACGGAACGGAACGTCTCCATTCAATCCACACACATGGCTTAAGTTTGGTTCAATGATAGTAGGTGCATCTAACTGCAAAGCGTTGAAGACGGTCCACAAACTATAGTGTCCCATATCCGCCATTGATCCCCCACCGAAATCATACCATCCACGGAATACCATGTTCGTATAATTGGAATGATACGGTCTTTCATGTTCAGGGCCCAGCCATAAATCCCAATTAAGTCCCTTAGGTACTGGCATAGTTTCAGTAGGTAATGTAGCATACTGCGGCCACACAGGTCGGTTAGTCCAGTTGTGTACTTCTTTTAATGTACCAATCGCACCACTGTTGATCCATTCCATAATGGTATCCATCGATCCATTTGAATCCCAGGCAATCAGGTGGGTCGTTGCATTCGATTTTTTTGCCATCTCAATTACCTGCTTTCCTTCCATCAATCGATTGGAAATAGGCTTGTGCATGGTGACGTGTTTGCCACGTTTTAAAGCTGCCATGGCAATCAGTCCATGCAAATGATCGGGTGTCATAATCTTAACAGCATTCAAATCTTTTTCCTTCTCAAACATCTCGCGAAAGTCAGCGTAAGCGGAACAACCTTTAAATTTTTCTGTCGCTCGAACGTTAGCATAATATGCATCAACAACTTGCTTTCCATTATCTCTGCCACCCGGAATGACATTGTCTCCTCCCGGATTCCAGTTGGCTTCTTTGATAGCTTCGCGTATTTGATTTCGTAAATACTCTTTGCCCCAATCACGATAACCAACGGCTTCTTTGTTCGGATCGCAAATGGCAACGATTTGAACCTGGGGAGCGGAAAGCAGTGGCACCATTTCGCGAAGCCCTTGCGTACCGGTGCCAATGTAAGCGAGCGTTAATTTATCGCTTGGAGCAACAAAATCATTTCCTCCCAAAACATGTCTTGGAACTATGGTGAAAGCAAGTGCTGCTGTTGTCATGCCTCCAATAAACTTTCTTCGGTTAATGGAACGTGTTGAACTTTTCTTTTTGGTTTTCATACTTTGAAAAGGGATTGGTTCTATAGTCAGAAATTAAGAATGTGCGATTCCAACACGATCAGATTTTTAAAGACTATCTTCTGCTCCTCACTGCTTCAGATCAAACGCAAGCAAAAGTGGTTAGAGCAATCTACATAATTCAAAGGTGAAAGGCCACATCAATTATTTAGATACAACAAGTCGGATATGGAAGGTGCTCTTGGCAGGCAGGCGGGGATAATAAAACACAATTGGAGAGGTGAGAAAATAACAATCCTCCAAAACAACAATTGAATTGTTGTTTTGGAGGATTGAATGACATTGAATATATTATTCCGTTACCTGAAAATCAACAACGAATGGTTCTTCAAGCACATCTAGTTTACCTAATAACTCACCAAATTTTTTATGCTCCGGATGTGGAAGGTATGCATCGCGCGAAGCAGCATCTTTAAACGTGAGCAAATAAGCATGTGTAAATCCTTTGTTCAAATTTTCGGGACTGTTGTTCACTCCGTATTCAAATGAAACGATTCCTGGAATTTTTACTTTCAGAGCTTTAAATGCCTGTGTTACTGTTTCAATCTGTTCAGGAGTAGCTTTCTCCTTATACTTAAAGATAACAATGTGTTTTACCTGATTTGATTTGATAAACATAAAGCCAGTTATTACAGTGGATGCGATTAGCATGCAAATGAAAAAGAAAATTCTTGTCTTCATAATGATTTGGTTGTTATCAAAAGTAAGAAGATTGACTCAAATTCAAAGAGTAAGATTCATTATCAATTGATCCATTACCGAAATTCTATTCCGACCGCAAGGATTGCACAGGATTTACAGTAGATGCCCTAAACGATCGATACCCCACCGTAACAAAAGCAATACAGAACGTGATGAAGAGGCCTGTCAAAAATATCATGGGTCCTAATTCAATCTTATAAGCGAATTCCTGCAGCACCATGTGCATCAAAAATCCTGCTGCAGGTGCAGCCAGCACAAAGCCTATAACAATGAGTTTCCCAAATTCTTTTGAGAACAGGAAGAGTATACTTTGCACAGAAGCACCCAATACTTTGCGAACACCAATCTCCTTTGTTTTTTGATTTGCCATAAACGTGACGAGTCCGAATAAACCAAGGCAACCAATAAAAATGGCAATGAAGGAGAATACATTAAGCAAGATTGATATCTTACGCTCACCTCTGTATAAGTCGCTAATCTGTTCGTCAACAAATTTATAACTGAAGATATATTCCGGATAAGCAGCTTCCCATTTCACCTGAACAAGTTTAATCGTCTCTTGCATTTCAGATGGATTTAATTTGATTGAAAGACTTTTGTAATCCCCTATATTATTTAACATAACAACTGGTTCAATAGCTTTCTCAAGCGATTGAGTATTAAAATCCTTCACAACTCCTTTCACGGTCAATTGTTTTCCCCAAAACGAAATTTCCTTGCCTACAATTTCATCGTTGCTGGAAAAGCCTGCCATCTTCACCAATTTCTCATTGACAACAAGGCCTGTTGCTGTGTCCAGATCCGTTAGTGTCTCTCCCGATAAAAGTTTAATATTATACAAACCCAAATAATCTCCATCTACTGGTTTTACTTGTGTATCATATTCCTCTGCACTTCCAACCATACTAAAGCCAGTGCCTACGACTGCATTGAAAGAAGGTGGTGCATAATTAAGACTCGCTTTTTCTACATTTGACAATCTCAAAATTTCATTCTTCAAGGTTCGCATTTTGCTGGAACCATTTTGTCCAATGGGCTCTTCGTGCTCTGGGATGGGAATGGTTATGATTGCATCTTTAGCAAAACCAATGTCTAGCGTATGCATGTAATCCATTTGTTGCGTAAGAACGATTGTACCAATTATAAAGAATTGCGAAATGAAAAACTGTAACACTACCAATCCTCTTCTCATCGTATACCCAGCAGAACGATTACTGCTAATCTGATTTCGAATAGCAAGTGCTGGCTTAAATGCAGAGACAACAATGGCAGGATACAATCCAGCAATTAATGTTACAATGACGGTGAGCAAACCAAGAAAACCCCATACTTTAATATCCGTGAGGTTCAGTGTCAATGAAAGTTCCATGAACGAATTCATAAAGCCCATGAGAACTTGTGCAACAGCAAGCGATAGGGTTAGTGCGATGATGGTCACTAAAAAAGCCTCTCCCATAAATTTAAAGATCAATTGCTTGCGGGTACTTCCTAATACTTTACGAATACCAACTTCGCGCGTGCGCTTGATCGCTTCTGCCGTGGTGAGGTTTATAAAATTGATGCAAGCCGATATTAATAGAAAAACACCAATCACTCCAAAACCAATCTGTGCAGCCTTTGGTAATTTCTTGTTGTAATTAGCGAAGCGCGTATCCGAATGAAGATCGGCTAGTGGCTGCATGATAAAAGTATTCTCAGGAATGTCTTTATCACCATTACCGATGTGTGTTTTTACAAAGGCTTCCATGCGTGCCTCAATGTTGGCAACAGACTTATCATCCTTCAAAAGAACGTAACAATTGTCTGTGTCCGAAATACCTCCCCAACCTCTTTCATCTAATTGTTTTTTTATAGTAATGCTCGACAACATGAGATCAAACGGCAAATCGGTATTGGTTGGAAAATCTTCCATTACTGCGGCAATCTTGTATTCAGTGTTATTGTAGGTTATGAGTTCGTTGATAACATCTTCTTCACCAAAATATTTCAGTGCCCACTTTTTAGAGATGATTGCTTCATTAGGATCATCCAGTCCTTTATCAGCAGAACCAATGAGTATTTTACGATCAAAGATTTTGAGAAAGGAAGGCTCCGTAAATACCAGGCCTTTTCCTTCTTCGTATTTTTTTACTTGTCCATTCGCTTGTGTGATGGTGATTAAACTACCTCTCTGAAATGATGTAAACGCTACCTCTTCTGCTTCGGCAAAATCATTTTTAAATGCTTCGGGCAAAGCAACCGGAATACCTTGAGTGAAATTATAACCATCGTTGCCTTTTGATTTTGTTACCACTCTGTAAATACGATCCTTTTTTGTATGATATGTGTCATAACTAGTTCCATGCTTTACCATGAGGAAAAGGACAAGGCTTCCTGTAATGCCCAGGGTAAGACCTGCTATATTGATAATGGTGTTTGTTTTTTCTCTCGCCAGATTTCGGAGAGAGGTAATGAAATAGTTTCGAATCATCATAGAACTCAGGTTAATGAACGCATGATATACAAACACTAAGCCACCCGGAAAAACATCGAAAACAGAGTCTGAGAGAGATCCGGCAGTTCGATAGTGATTACGATACGTTCGCCTGCGGACATAATTTACAACACAGTTGATATTGTGTCACCGTTGTTCTGAGCTCTTGTGAAATTATTCGACTCTTGATAATCAACAAAAAAGGAGAGCAACATCTCATATTGCTCTCCTTTTCCAGAATCATTATAATGTCATTTCAAATTACTTATCCTCTTTCAATGTTGCCAGGAAGCTGACAACATCGCGAATTTCCTTTTTCGTTAGAAGGTAAATCATAGGAGGCATACTTGAAGTTGAGTTAATTCGCTTAACAACATCTGTTTTAAGAATCAATGTGTCTGGCTTATCGCCAATCTTCAACACAAAACCATTTGGTTTTTCTTCCTGAAGAATACCGCTTATCTTTTTGTTGTTCTGCAATTCTAATGTAACACTACCAAAGCGCGGAGCAATTCGAACGCTGGGTTCAATAAGTGCTTCGAGAATTTGTTCACGTGTCAATCTACTTGCAACTCCGTTAAGTCTCGGGCCAGCTGAACCACCATAATCATCAAATGAATGACAGCGAATACACTGTGCTGTTTGATGACTCCAGAAAATCTGTCCTCCACGTCTTGGATCACCTCCCATTAAAGCTCCAGCGTATGCTGCTTTCAAAGAATCCGGTGAAGAATTGCTGCTCAATTTTTTAAATCGATCGATTAATGTTTTTGAGTGTGTGCTATCAATTGCATCTGCAAGTTCAAGCTGAACTTCTGCGGGAAGTTTTTTTGCTTCCAGTTTAGTAAGCAATTGATCAAAAGTTTTTTCTGAGTATTGCAAAGGCAATGTACCTAAGGTCGTAATCGCTGCTTGCTTCTCCTCTGTTGTTCGAGTATTTATAACATCTGTGAGTAAAGAAGCCATGAGTTCTTTTGGAATGTCCATGGTGGCCAGTAAATCAAGGCCAACCACACGAACACTTTTTTCTTTATCAGCTAGTGCAACTTTAATGGCAACATCGATCTGCTTACCTTTTAATACAGCAAGGGCATTGAGTGCTTCAACCCGAACCTCAGGTGTTGGATCGGTTTTCAAACGAGTCAGCAATTGAGATGAAGCTTTTTCAATTTTTAGTTTGCCCGAAGCTTTTGCTGCGTGAAGACGTACCTCTGATTCCTTATTTGACAATAACTGAATCAACACATCGGTTGATTTGTTCTGTACTCCTGCAAGATCACGTGTGATCACCCCACGATAACGTCCATCAACACGATCAAGCACCGATGGTTTTGCCCATGTGCTTAATGCATCAATCGCTTCTGCACGCATGGCTTTTGGACTACCTTCATGTTGTGTATAGTTCAAAAGATTTTGCATGGCCTCATCCGTGCCCACTCGCAAGTTTGCATTGATAGCTCTTCTTACAAACGCTTCATTCGTAAAACTGTAATTGCTCAAAGCATTACCTAAAGCTGGTAATGCATCTTTAATAGAGAGATCATCATTGATGGCACGCGCTGCCTCAGTTACCACAAACTCATCAGCATCATTCAGAAAAATTTTGATACCCGGATTTTGCATTCTTCTTAAAGCAACCACTGCAGCAATACGTACAGCACGAGATGAATTGGTAGACAAAGCAATGACAGGTTCTGGTTTTCCAATTCGTGCTAACGCCAAACTTGCAGCGTGGCGAATGTATTCATCTACATCGTTATTGCTTTGTATTAATTCAACAATTGGATTGATAGCGGGTTCGTATGCAATTCTGCCCAATGCTTCAGCTGCAAAGAATCGCACTCGACTAAATTCGTCTTTCAATAAAGGAATTAATTTATCACCCGCCTCTTTGTATCGCACATCACCAATCCACCTGGCTGCTTGTGCACGAATTTCAGGATCGCTGTCTGATAACAAAGGCAACATCAATTGTGCATGCTTCAAATCTTTTCTCGCAAACTGGCTGATTCCCCAGATGGCGTGGACCCGTGCCAATTGATTTTCCTTTTGCAAACTGTATTTCGTAAGAACATCCAGTCCTTTGTCACCTCGCGCAACTAATTCGAATTGTGCTTTTTGTCGCACGCGCATGTCAGGGTTTTTTAATTGTTCGCCTACCTTATCATCGTCATAGCTTGAAAAATCAGCTCCTAATAATTCCTGAGTACGCTTGCGTTCCTCTACATTCGGATTGTTTACATCCAATTTCCAAATGCGCCCATGATCTTTTGTTCCCCAACCTTCAATCCAATCGGCTAAATACAATGCGCCATCAGGGCCAAAGTCTATACCTGTTGCCAAAACTCCTCCGAGAATTCTTTTCGATTCCACAAAATCAAATGATGCTCCTTTTGGTTTTAGTTTAAAAGAATGAATACCGGATTGTGTTGGATTACCTACAAACTCTGCAATGAAAAATGAATTCTTGTATTCATCACTCAATGCTGTTCCTGGATTGTACAACATTCCCGTTGGCCCGTTTACAAAATTCTTAATTGTTGGTAAGATGTAAGCTGCCTGTCCTTCGAAGCGTGGTATATACATCTTCTCATCCATCCAAACTTTATACGTATTGTTATCAGGGTCACGATATTTCCCAAACTGCCAGTTGGTTCTCCATCCAATGTCAGCACCATTTACTACATATACAATGCGTTCACTTTCTCCCGGATGATCGCCATCATTATCCTCGCTGATCAAATTTCCATATTCATCAAAAACAAACTCGTGTGTGTTTCTATTTCCATAAGCAAATACTTCGAAGTCACTTCCATCCGGATTAGATCGAACGATTACACCACTGTTGGGATGTTCCCATTTTTGTCCATCAGGACCAACCCCACTAAATCCGATATCACCAATCTGCCAATAAATTTTTCCTTCTGGCCCCACTTCAATACCCGACATACCATGTCCGCTGAAACCAATATGAATTCCATAACCATGAGAGATTGAAGTGGTCTTCTCTGCAATGCCATCTTTATTTTCCTGGACGCGCCACAAATCAGGACCAATGTCAACAAACAGATCATTTCCATACTTTAAAACACCACCTGCAGCATCCGTTACTTCATCATGAAAATCGTCTACAACTAATTGTGATTTATCAGCCACGCCATCGCCTGAAGTATCTTCCACTCTATATACATGTTCTTTCTCAACGGTCATGTCTTTCCAATCGTGAGAACCATCACCATTTACATCAGCAAGCCATTCGTTTTTCTTACTATTTTCAGGAGACAAAATGCGATGAAGAAAGGCACGCTTCTCTTCGATATTGGTAAGTTGAATGGATTCGATTTCCCAATCCTGGTGTCCGCGAATATCAAACTCTGAATTTTTCTGGCGATTGGTTCGGGTATAATATATTCTTCCCTGATCATCAATATCGATCGAAACAGGATCTGCTACTAATGAATCAATTCCCCACAGCTTAAGATTAAGTCCTTCTGCGAGTTGAGGAGTAACAGTTGCCTCGATGGATTTTGCAATGGATGCCGTTAAAGCTGGGTCCATTTGTTTGATTCTTTTATCTGTTACCTTTTGTTCACAACTACTAAAAAGCAACGTTGTGATCATGCACGAAAGTGAGAGAAAAATAATGTTGTTGAAGCGTTTCATTCTGAAGTCTGGTTAATTTTTAAAGATAGTAAAAGTTAGAAGTGTCTTCCTAACATTAATTTACAATCGGTGAATTAACCAATTAAATATCGTGATTAGCCAATCGCGTATTTGCAGAATGCTTGTGAAACATTCTTGAAAAAGACTCAAGTTATCATGGCTTCTGGTTATTTCGCTTACGTTTACGAAGGAAGGCAAAGAAAGTCAATAAGAGAAAAGCAGCCGAGACAACAACAATCCAGATGTTTAACTTTCTAGACTCTGCATACATTACATACTCTGTAACCAAAAACTTCGTAACCACGGGGTGCCAGAACAATTTATTTCCTGAAACTGAATCAGCATTTGTTTCAACAACTCGCCACGGCATCTCTATTCCATTACTATACTTGCCGTCTTTGGCAAAGCCCATAAAACCTAATCTGCTATTGAAATCTTTCGAAAGCTCAGCAGCATCTCTCATAGCTTTTTCACGGGGTAATGGGATTTGCAATGAATCTGCCATCTCCATTGCCAAACTCTGATCACCTTTCATTTTGTCAATATGATTATAGATGTACTCTCTTTTGCGTGCCAATGTATCAAACCAACGTGCCTCCATATTATTCTTTTTTAGCAGTCTGATTAGAATATCATATTGTTCATTGAAAATTGCCATGTTGCCGTACTGATCAACAATTTTTTGATTTAGTGTTTGTAAAAAAACACTGTCTGCTTTTGAGATACTGCTCCCTTCACTGGGTAACCGTTCGATAAACTGATAGTCTTCTTTATTAATGTAATCGGTTATGGGAAGCATCTTGAACCGATTGATGGGCGCAAAGGTCTCGGTGTATCGGATGTAGGTGTAAAACCATTTGAATTCTTTTTCAAAGGTAGATTTTATTTGAAAAAGAGTATCCGATGAAGAATTCAATTCAGCGTTCATCTCTTCAAGTGAATTGAAGTGTTTATTAAAAACAATGTAAAACCTGTCATTATTGTCTTTCTTCTCACCTGGTAATTCTTTCATGGAAGCAGACCATCCATGCTGAGCATTAATTCCAAATACATTCTGTTGAACAATAGAAGAATCAGCTTTTTCAAAGGCTATTGTTTTATCAAATGTTCCATCCTCGTAAACTTTTGTCGCTAAGGTCATCGGTCTTTCGCATGATGAGAGAACCATCATGCCAACTCCAAGGACAACTATCCAATTCGCTTTCATATTCATAGGGTCATTCTATTTAATTATTATTTACAAAGTTTTAAAATGCGCATTCTTTTCGCGCAAGCAGGCAACACTTAATTGAGGCTTACTGAACAAATTTCTACATGCCTTTATCCTTTTACTTTTTTCTTTTGCTTTATAACTACTTAATTGATTTTGAAAATTTCTGGTGTTGAGGATTGCAGAGTTAAAATTTGAGTTAGAAGAATATTGATTTGCCTTTACAGGAGGTCGTATTTGCTCAAGTGCAAATAAAGAAAATAGTATTACGGATATTCCGGCCATAATCAATTTCACTTGCCTCAATTCGATGTAGCTTAAAATCCACTCGAGTAAATTGAAAGATTGAGTATTGGATTTACTTATCTCAGACATAATTTTATTCGTCAACCGAGAAGAATGCAACGGCTCAACTGATATTCCTGAAATGCGACTGAGTACAGTATTCATAACCTTCATCGATTCGGCCAGTTCCCTACATTGTTCGCATTCACTAATGTGGTGAAGAACTGCCTCTTGTTCTTCACTTGCTAATTCTTTAAATAAATGAATTTGCTGATGCGCCTTTTTACAATTCATAATACTGTCGTTTTAGTCAATTCCTTGTAGTACAGTGTCAAGTCCTCCCTTATTTTTTGTCTGGCGTAATAGAGATTGCTTTTCATTTTCTCAGCAGACATGTCCAATATTTTACATACCTCATCAACCGAAAGTCCTTCGAGATCACGCAAAACAAAAACAGTTTGTTGCTTGGGCGTTAGTTGTTTTGCCAGGTCAGTGACAATATGAAGCAATTCACGATCTTCCACTTGTTGACCGTGATTCGACTCATCTGTTATTTGTCTGCTCAATTTCATCTCCACATGCTTCATTTGATTTTTCCTTGATGCCGATTTCAAATAGTCGAGACAGTGATTTGTGATGATTTGATATAACCACGTTGTCAGTTTTATACCTTGCTTATACTTTCCTAAGTTTCTCCATAGCTTGATAAATACCTCTTGCGTAATATCCTCTGCATCGGGAGCATTACCCGTAAACCGAAATGCTACCGAATACGCAAAGAGCCGATGCATCTCAACTAATTTCCGAAAGGCCTGGCTATCGCCACGCTGAGCCTTTTCAATTAAATTAAGTTCATCAGAGTATTGCATTAAGTGTTGGATATTACTGATACGATAAAATCCAGAGGTGGTCAAATAGAAATTTGAAAGAAAAAGAATAAATCCCTTCTAGGATCACACAATTCAATATCCGATTAATTTCCTGAAGGTCAATCGTTCAACCGCTAGATTCTCTGAAAGAGGATGGTAGTTTAGTTTACATTTTCATTAACTCTTAACATTCCTGTACCTTGCGCTCAAAGTAAAATCGATATGGAAGTAAAAGACAGCAACGGGAATGTATTAAATGATGGTGACTCAGTAACCCTGATTAAAGATCTTAAAGTAAAGGGCTCTTCGCTCAATTTAAAGCGTGGGACCGTTGTAAAGAAAATTAAACTTACAGACAATGAAGATGAGGTGGATTGCCGCATCAACGGATCGAGCATTGTACTGCGAACAGAATTTTTGAAAAAGAGCTAGTCTTCGATTTTACCTGAAGACGATTTCATTTAACCGGGCGGGCAGCCACCGATATTATTCGTAGAACTCTCGCAGCGAACCGAAGTAGATGTCATTCCAGCCGTCAACAATATCCTCATAAGCCTCATCCGGAATGTTGATGTGTTTTAACTCCACAGAAGTGCCTTGTGCATCAGGATGAAGTTTAATGGTGACAATTGATTTTTCATGCTCAACAGACTCATCACCAAAATACCACTCTTGAACAATTTTTTTACCGGGTTCAAACTCCAGATTTTTTCCTACAATACTTCCATCCCACAGCGAAAATTCTGTTCCGGGTTCAGCGGACATTTCAGCCTGATCGCCTGACCATAACTGAATAGTGGCGGCAAGGGTAAGGGCCAGATAAACCTCCTCGGGAGGAGCGGGAATGATATAGTATTTCTTAAAATCCTTCATATTCAATTAATAAGGGGCAAAGGTAGCGCAACAAATTGCTATAACAACCAATGTCGGTTACTTAAGCTCCACTGACATGCTCTCCTCCGGAGAGGAACGAGGTGAGGCGATAAAGTAAGGCTTAAGTAAACGACACTACTATAACAACCTGAATAAAATGGGGTTATTATGAAAGCAATAATACGAAGTGGATATGGCTCTTTTGACAGAATAATATTACCTTAAACATTGAAATTATCACATTCAAAAAATCGTTCTATTACATGTAAATTGAGATTTCACCTTAGAAATGACCATTATGAAGACTCAGGTTCGATGGATTATTTTACTTCTTCTTTTGTGCTCAGCTTGTCAGATGGGCAGAATACCCTGCCCCAAAATTAAGGAAGCCAGGCTTCGCACGCACTACAGGTCAAATGCATTTTCAGCAAGGGCCAATCAGGAGCAAACCACTGCAGAAAACTATCAACGCAGTAAAGATCCTCGTGTAACGATTCAAAATGTTTCGCTTGCCGAATGGGATTGTCCACGCCCCGGCAAGAAAAAGTACCTTCCAAAAGCAGTGAAAGAAAACATTCGGAAGAATATGGATAAGATTAATACTGACAGCAAAAAAGATTGAACTAAAATGCGGAAGCAAAATTCTTAGTTCAGGTGTTTTGTATATTTTTACAACAACACATTACCACTAGGTTGTAAGACGCATCGTATTAACATGGACTATAAAGCAACACTCACCGGCCTGTATCATCTTTTAGTATTGGCCGATGATAATGTGAATGAAAAGGAGCTCTCCTTTGGCAAGGAGATGCTGAAGATTGAAGGTATTGATGAAGCCAGCTTTAAGACGCAGATGGAGGGGTTGAAAACAAAAGATGGCGCAAAAATACTGGCTGAATGTATCACAGGGTTGAAAAAACTGGACAAGAAAAAACAAATCCGATGCCTTGCCTGGTTAAGTGTCATTGCCAACTCCGATGGCTTTATGGATAAAGAAGAGTGGGAATTGATCTATAAAATTTATCACACCGAACTAGGACTACCGTTAGACGAGATTATGAAGATGCAGAAAGAGCTCAATGTGCTCATCCATGGAAAATCATTCCAGTCGATTGGTATACGGGTGAATAAGTAAGATTCCTATGGTTGCTAATTATACTTCAAGTTAAAAAAACATTCAACACTTAAGATCTATGGATAAAATTGTTAAGCAAGTCTCTTTGGTTTTAGCGCTTACCATTTCATTGTCAGGATGCAGCACGAACGAAGAGCTAATCAATAGAGACAATTTTATAAAAGCTGGACAAAAAGATACCGAAGTTTTATATCAAAACTTTACACCCCCTGCCCAAATAGTTTTGACAAATTATGTGACTGACAACTTCCCAACAAGTTCATACTCTGGAGAGTTACTACTTGATTTGGATTTAGATGGGTTCGATGATATCAAATTTTACTCGTTTTATGGAGTAGGGCACCCAAAGGCTTTTGTTACTCCATCAGAAGGCTGTAAAATTTCTGACATTGGAGATGATAAGATTGTTGAAATCTGCAATAGTCCTAAACAACAAAATGATTTGATCGATGAAAATTTAGAATGGTTCAATCTATCGGATTTCACAAATGCTCATTCTGACAAAGCACTTCTGAGTAGCTATACTCCTGAATGGACTGAAACACCTGAAGTAAAAAACAATTTGTGGCAAGAAGCCGATCAATATTTAGCCTATAGAATAATTCAAAAATCAGATACTGTTTATGGATGGATTGGTATTCAAATAGATGCCTACTACAAACTTGCAATCAAGGATACAGGTCTTGCAAAATAAGTTTAACGAACGCACAATAAATCGAAACACAATAGTTGGAGCTTAGACAAACCTTCTCTCTACCAATTCCATAAACTCATGAAACTCTTCGCTGTCACGATCCCATGAGGAAGCGTGTTCATCATCAATGTAACGAAGTGCAGCTTTCATATTATCCTGCCTGTCTAAGTGATCAATGGCCTTGCTAAACAATTCAAAGTCGCCATGGAACAATACTTTGGTGAACATGAATTTCTGATTGATGGTCAGGCTGTCTTTAATCTTCCCGATTTTTTGAAAGTTAGCAACAACACTAGGCTTCGGTTCACGATTCGATGATTCAGTGATTAATGGTGCAGCTTGCTTCACAGGTTGAGCGGCTACTGGTTCCGGTCTTGGCGTAATAAGCGGAGGTGCAGGTGCAGATTCCTTGATTTTTACTTCAGGAGCTTTTACTTCAGGTTTTAATTCCGGCATCACAAGGGGTGCAGTCTCTTCATCCTTCGAAACATAAAAGCGATTAGGTTGCAATGGAGAAACGGAAGAGAATTTTTCAATGTATTCATCTACATCTTCCGGATTGAAATTTACCTCTTCCAATATCTGATCTAAAATCGCAAACGCTTCATTACCCGAAATCTCTTTAACCCCCTTTTCCTCCAGCTTCTGCAACATTCTCTCCAGCGGCTCTTTATTTACTTTTAAATATTTTATCTCTTCGCGAAAAGGTGCCACTTCCAGTTTGTTATTTTTCCCGGTGACGATCATGGAGAAGAAATCGTATGGATCGAAGATGATCAAAAGCGTTTGGCTAACGGCCTTCTTCAGCAGCGGGGCAAAATGCAATTGATCAATGGAAATATTGTTTGAGAGCGTGCCCATAAAATTCTCTAATGCTTCCTTTACATCGGGATGCTCAAAATCAAAGTACGGGCTTTTAAATTTCTTGGTGTCTTCCTTCCAGGTCTTAAACAACTCGCGGATAATGAAAAGATTGGCTTGCTGAATATTGCAGAGCGATAAAATTTCTTTACCAGTGATCTTGTCTTTCGAAGCGAAAAATTTTTTTAATACCTTGTCGGCATAGGCATCGGCATAGAGGGCAATTGCTTCGAGACTTATCTTTTCGTCCATGTGGTGATCAATATTATGAATGACGTAATTGTCGCCTAAAGTTAATGCATATTCATCAATGTCCACAGTCAGCGATAAAAGGTAGGTACCAATACCATGGCAAAAATCACCATTCAAAATCTTAACGCCCGTGAAATTGTTGTTCAGGATTTTTCCAAGCCTGCACTTATCCAGTTCGGTCTTCACCAGCTCGACTGGATGCACGCCTGCGGGGGAAAAGGCCGGTGTACCACTTGTCGCTTTAAGGTTATTAATGGTGCTGATCATATTGCACCCTTAACCAAGGCCGAGGAGCGATATCGGGAGCAAGACCTTCTTCAAGACAATGAACGTCTGGCATGTCAGGCGATTGTATTGGGTGATATTGTTATTTCAGTGCCCGATGATTGCAAACTCCCTCATCTTCAGTATTCCGAATAATGCTGGTACCTATGTCTGAAAATCCATGTCTATTGTTTAAAGTCTCTTAATTTTGAGCCATGTTTATTGAACCAAATCTTGGGGGCAAATCTTCTTCGGGGCGCGCAGGCTGGATTGAAGTGATTAGTGGTTGTATGTTCTCAGGCAAAACCGAAGAACTCATCCGCAGACTTAATCGTGCGCTCATAGCCAAACAAAAGGTAGAAATCTTTAAACCCTCAATAGATAAGCGCTATCATAATGAACAAGTGGTTTCACATAATGAAAATTCCATTCGTTCTACCCCAGTTCAATTCGCAAATGATATTCTATTATTAGCAGGCGATTGTGACGTAGTGGGTATTGATGAAGCACAGTTTTTTGATGAGGCCATTGTAGAGATCTGTAATACCCTCGCGAATCAGGGAAAGCGCGTAATAGTAGCGGGGCTCGATATGGATTATGAAGGCAGACCGTTCGGTCCGATGCCGAATCTTTTGGCGGTCGCTGAATTTGTCACAAAAGTTCACGCCATCTGTGCACAAACCGGTGAGCTTGCTTCGTTCTCTTTTAGATTAAGCCAGAATGAGCAACAGGTAATGCTAGGCGAAAAGAATGAATACGAGGCACGAAGCCGAAAAGCGTTTCAGGATGGAATGAAAAGTCGGGGGAAATAATTTTAATGGTTAATGATCGATTATTCAATGCGCAGATTGTCTCTTTATAAAATGATGAATTTGATAAGTCGGTGTGTCTGTTATTTGTTTTATGGGGTTTTGCTTTCTTTTTTTTTACTGAATATCGCTGAAGCCCAGGAAAATATTCCAATTGATACCTGGCGGGCTCACATTTCTTTTCAATCCATTCATAGTGTAGCGTTAGCCAACACACATGTTTATGGCGCAGCTGAAAATGGCGTGATGATTTTTAATGCTGAGGATAATAGTTTAACGGGCTACTCTAAGCTAGACGGATTAAGTTCCTCTGGCATTACCTATATCAGTGCTGATCCATTAACAAAAAAAGTATTGATCGCTTATGGTGACGGGAATCTTGATATCCTTGATGAAAATGTCATTACTAATTTCGATCGATTAAAAAATTCAGAAACCATTCCCGGATCGAAACGAATCAATCATATTTCATTTCGAAATTCTTTTGCCTACCTGTCGACAGACTATGGTGTGGTTGTCTTTGATATTACCCAGCAGGAAGTAAAAGAAACCTGGCGTGATTTAGGTGCCACGGGTGGAACACTTAAAATTTTTCAAAGCACATTTTTAAACGATAGTATTTTTCTTGCTACTGAAAAGGGTGTGATTGCAGGAAACTTAAACGACAATTTATTGGACTTCAATAAATGGAGTCGATTCAATTCAGGCGCGTTTAGTGGAAGTATCAAATCGGTTGCGACAAGCAACGCAAAAGTTTATGCGGCCATCAATACATCTGGCATCTATCACTTCACTGGTGCTAATTGGACGCTAGAATCTTTTCTTCAAGGCATTTCATTTCAATCGCTCAACGGATCATCAAATAATCTATTCATTGCTACAACTGATGAACTTTGGGAATTATCTACAGGTAATACGCTTACACAAATTCAATCTGATTTAATTTCTTCTCCGTTTATGGCAACAGAAGATGGAAATGGAAAACTTTGGATAGGCGATGGAGAACATGGATTAGTTTCCGATCGTACAGGAAGTTTCGAAACATATTTACCAAACGGACCGGCCAATACACAAACATCTCGAATGAATTTTCATGACGGTATATTGTATGGAGTCGGAGGCGGATTCAATAATTCATTTGCAGCATTAGGGAAAAAAGGTGATTACGATTTACTTGAACGAGGTTTGTGGACAACGCAGTCATCAACCATGTTAGATATTACAGATATTGATTTCTCTATTAACAATGAATTCACTTTCACTTCTTCATTCGGTTATGGTATTGAGTCACGAAATAGTCAAGGTGTAGTGCAACGATATGACGAAAGTAATAGTCCATTGATCAATTTAAATCCTCCGGGTGATTTTGTAAACATAACTTCGATCGAGTCTTCATCAGACGGACTGTGGGTCGCAAATTATGGAGCAACCCAATCGCTTCATCTTTTAAAGCCTGACAATACGTGGGAATCATTTTCATTTGTGGCAAATGCTTCAAAATATCCAACTGAATTAGCTGTTGATGTTTACAATCAAGTGTGGATGATCGCTAATCCAGATCAGGGTGGTGGCATTATTGTTTTCAACAAAGAAGAAAACAAATCAGTCTACCTCACTGAAGTTGCAGGATCAGGAGGATTGCCGAGCAGAAATGTTCGATCGATCGCAATGGATCGTGATGGCTATGTTTGGGTTGGTACGGATATAGGTGTTGCTTATTTTTTCGATCCATTCGATTTATTTACTCCGGGTGTCAATGCTATCAAACCCATTTTTGAAAACCGGTTTTTGTTAAAGGATGATAAGGTAACAGCGCTTGCTGTTGATGGTGGAAACAGGAAATGGATGGGCACTGAACGAGGTGTTTGGCTTTTCGATGCGACTGGAGAAATGCTCATTCATAATTTCACAGCAGAAAACAGTCCGCTGCTCTCCAATGTAATTCGTGCAATTGAGATTGATGACAAAACCGGAGAAGTATTCTTTTCTACAGATAAAGGTGTTATCTCGTATCGATCTGATGCCACAGCAAGCACAAACAAATTTGAATCTGTAAAAATATTTCCAAATCCAGTTACATCAGAGTTTACTGGAACGGTTGGTATTAGCGGTTTAGCAAATGATGCCATCGTAAAGATAACGGACATTAGTGGAAAATTAATCTGGCAAACAAAAGCGAATGGTGGCACAGCGACCTGGAATGTTCGCGACTACAATGGCAGTCATGCCGCCACCGGGATGTACATTGTATTTAGTGCAACAGAGGATGGTGGGGAAAATGCAGTTGGGAAGATTGCTGTGATTGAGTAACGTTTGGTCTAAAAAAATACACAAATGAAATTCAGTAAAAAGGAAAGAGCATTTATTCTATTGTCAATCGTTACACTCGTTGTATGTTTTATTGTTAACGTCTTTGGTACTTATCCACTTGATTTTGCTTCATCTATAATTCCCGGATGGCATACCACGATAGTTCCATTTCACATTATTCTCATATTTCTGATTTTTGTTGTTTTGGCTTTTTACTTTGTAATAAAAATCATTCGTCATTTTCTTACTAAAGAAAAATAGAAACATTTACTCTTGTTACACAAAACACGCGGCATTGTTTTCAGGTTTACAAAATATGGAGAGACATCCATCATTGTAAACATCTTCACCGAACTCTTCGGATTGCAAGCATATATTGTAAATGGTGTTCGCACTAAATCAGCAAAAAGCAAAATCGCATTATATCAGCCGCTCACCTTGCTTGACATGGTAGTGTATTATCGTGAGCATGCGCACATCAATCGCATAAAGGAAATAAAATGCTTTCATCCCTATCAAACACTTTATCAGGATGTACGGAAGTCAGCGGTTGCTATGTTCATCAATGAAATTATGAACAAGACAGTCAAAGAAGAAAGTCACGCGCAAGAGTTAAGTGACTTCCTGGTTGACTCATTAATATCACTGGATAATCTTTCAACAAGCGTAGAAAATTTTCATTTGATTTTTATGTTGAAACTCAGTCGCTTATTAGGCTTTGGTGCGCATCAGGTAAATGAAGTGGTAGGAGGAAGACCTGCAGATATCGAAACGGAAATGATTGTGGAGCAACTTGTATCCAGTGAATACGATGCAATCATTCCCATGACAAACATACTTCGCAGAAAAGTGCTTGATCTCTTGCTTCGGTTTTATGCCGATCATGTTGATAATCTTGGAGAGATTAGGTCGGTGCAAGTTTTGAAGGATGTGCTTGGATAATTCTTTAATGGTTAGTGGTTGTTCGTTAATCGAGTAGTGGTCTCGTACTATTTTCTATTACTAATTACAAATAATGCTCTCCGGTTTATCTCAGTTCACACATCTTTGATAGACTTTGCTCCAGAGGAGCAACCTACTTGTAGAAATAAGAAAACGGCAGAATATCTGGCTCCAGAGGACCCACCTATTATTCCGAATCAGGTTGCTCCTCCGGAGCAAAAGTTATGTCCCATCAGTGGATTGAGCCGGAGAGAATTCTACGATTCGTACAAGTGCAGATAAGTTGCTGGAATGAGCTCAATACGAAACGTGAAGTGAAATTTTTAAATCTGAAGTCCAATAGCATAGCCTGGCCAGAAGAAGCCATCAAAGTCAAATAGTTTTCCTGAGTCTATAACAACACTGCGGATGTGATAATCTTTAATCGATCCTTCCTGTTCCATTAAGAAATAATTGATGGAAGCACTCACAAAAAAATACCGCTTGCCTTTCCATCTTTTTCCATACTCAACGTGAAGTTTGCTTAACAGATTAAAGTCTTTGTCAATGTTCATTTCCTTGTTGAGGTGCAAAAACCGAATACCATAACTGATCATCCTACTTTCGTTTTCCGGGCGGGGCTCCATGGATACTTTATTGTACATTATTCTTTCAAAGCCCCAGCCGAAGCCCCAGGTTTGAAGCCAATGATCGTATCCTACAATCAACGCATTTTGATTGTAGATTTTGTAGTTGTCGTTGTACGGCATTTCCGATCCCATCACCCAACTGCAGTTCAAACAATTTCCAGTGGTGTACTCAGCATTTGTTGTGAATAGTTCATTGTAATAAAGTCGAAAGACAGAACCTCTTGAACCAATATTCAACAGCCCAATGGGAGTACTCATTCTTACATTTTCCTTCGATCCATATTTTTTGAAAAAATTAATCAAACCAATTTGAACACCGCGTGGTTTACCCCCAAAGTTGATTAATCCAATTTGCACACCATCCATCTCTTTGCTCATATTCAAAAGTCCGAGCTGCAGACTTCTTGCCCTTGTCGGTGGTGTTGATTTTCTCCCATCCATTGAACCGTTCTTATTAATAAGCGCAAGCTGTAAACCCGCGAACCGACCATGCGTGTAATTGAAAAGTGTAGTGACTTGAAATCCTCCCATTGATTCATGGGCTATGTTAAACAAACCTGCGAGCTGCAAACCTTGTCCTTGCTCACCTACTACGTTACCTATCCCTGCGAATTGTGTTCCCTTAAAATCATAGCCAATAAGATTAAATCCTCCAGCGAATTGAATACCTGTCGCATTGTCACGAACATAGTTTAGTAAACCTGCAAATTGAATACCCTTACTATCTGATTTGAATCCTTCTTTGATGATCAGCTCTCTTTCCTCTGACTGCGAAAGGTTAACAAAAGCATTCGTGCCAATAATGTTCGCAATGCCAGCGATTTGTATACCCGTTGAGTTCTTAATGTTAACATTTGAGATAAGACCAATCTCCAATATGCGATTGCCTGCTGATATGCCGCCAAAGAGATTCAATGAAAAACGATTTCGAAAGGAGGCACTGTAAATTCCGTTGGTACCTATTCCGGGTAATAGTGAAAATTGAAACAACCGATCGTATTCCCGAATTTTCTTACTTACCTGGCTATATCCCGTTAACGGGATCAATAGGAATAGAATCCAAAGACGCAGATGTTTAGGTATGAGGTTCATTTTGAATAATGATGTAGGTAATCGACTATCCTCCCCTCTACCGTTGCCTGATTAATACGCCCAATAGATCAATATATTGTAAGACACAATCGATTTAAATGAAACAAGATTATGCTGGGATGTCCTCCTTACGAAAATAGTTTACGAAGAGAATTTCTCCCCGAACTTTCAAAGCATAATGACGGTTTACCTACTTTAGCTTTGATTTAGTTACCGAACCAAATCAAGTGTCAACTACACTACTACGATGAATAAACATTACGCTGCTGCCATTTCTGCTTTTGCAATCTGGGGGTTCTTCTCCATCCCGTTGCGAGCTTTAAAAGAATTTTCCGCTGGAGAAATTCTCTATTTCAGAATTCTGTTTTCGGCTCTTATTTTATTGATCATTGTTTTTGGTTTCAAAAGAAAAGACATCAAAAAGGATTGGACATTTTTTAACGGATTAGAAAAAACAAAACGAAGAGAAGTAATTGTACTCACTCTTGCTGGCGGTGCACTACTCACCGTGAACTGGCTTACCTTCATTTACATTGTTAATAATGTTAATATCAAAACAGCTTCCTTCTCATATTTAATTTGTCCAGTCATCACCGCTGTGTTAGGCTATGTATTGATCAAAGAGCGATTGACTAAACTTCAATGGACTGCCGTAGCACTTTGTGCCGTGAGTTGTATTTTAATGGGTATTAACTCAACGCTTGAATTGGGTTATAGTTTTTTAACTGCGTTTACCTATGCTTTGTATCTCATCACACAAAGGAGAAATCAAGGGTTCGATCGTATGGTGATGCTGGGTATTCAGGTTCTTTTTTCATTTCTGATTTTGAATTTCTTCTACGGTCAACTTATTCATTCCGTACCGGTGGCCACTGAGTTCTATGCCATCATCATAAGCATTGCTGTATTCTTTACCGTGTTTCCTCTATTCCTTAATCTCTTTGCTCTTAATAAAATCAATTCAGCAACCATTGGAATTTTAATGTATATCAATCCGCTGCTTAATTTCTCAATTGCATTTGTGGTTTTTAAAGAGACCATTAGTTCGATTCAAATCGTTGGCTACTTTATTATCATTGCTGCTTTAGTTCTTTTCAACATTCCGAATTTTGGGAAAATTAAAGCTGCGGTTTCATATCAAAAGTAGAGCGGTGGTTACTCTTTAATGATTCTATTATTATATGTACCTTAACTGAATAGTTTTAAATCAAAGGTTATGGAAACATTCGTTCGAATTCTTAGTGGTGTTCTTATTCTATTCTCTCTTTACATGGGCATCAAACACGGCATGGCCATGGCTCTTGCAAAACCGGAAATGATTGAGATGTTTGGCAAATGGAATATTAATAAAACCGGCATTCAAATTCTTGGTGTAATTGGATTAATTGCCACTGCGTTCTTGTTGTTTCCACAAACTTTTGTCTGGGGAAACCTCATTACCGCTGCTATGATTTTATTCATCATGGTTCAGTTTCTAAAAGCAAAAGATCTGAAAGGTGTTCTGATTGAATTACCTTTCTTTCTGTTACCCTTGTTGCTTATCTACTTACAACACCCGTTGGCGAAATCAACAAATTAATTTTTACTGAATCTTTATTACATCCACAGGATTCATGCGTCCTGCTTTCCATGAAGAATACCCTGCAGATGCAATCACAAGTAAAAGTGAAATTGCCGTTACCAACAGAAATACGAAACTGCCAAGTTCCGTTCGATAGGCAAACTTATCCAACCATTCCTTCATCAGCCAATATGCAATCGGCAACGAAACTACATTTGCCAGACACGCAATCTTAACAAAGTGACTTACGTGCAAGAGTGATATCTGACGAGCTGTGGCGCCCAATACTTTCCGAATACCAAATTCTTTCATTCTCCTTGCTGACATGTAAATGGAAAGCGAGAAAATTCCTAGGGATGAAATCAGTACAATAATCCATGTGCTCATTTGAAGTGCTGTGAATGCCTTTTTCTCTCCTTGATACTGGTTGTTATACAAATCTTCAATCACACTATAATCAAGAATAAAATCGGGTAGTATTTCTTCATACTTCTTTTTGATGGAAGCTACTGTTTGCTCTAACGGTCCATTAATTTTTATGTGAATACACTGACCAGGCCAATCGGACCACGGTAAGCGCATAACCAAAGGCTCAATCTTCTTATGAAGTGAATAAACATTAAAATCTTTCACTACTCCCACAACTGTACCTTCCCATTTCTCTCCTTCGGTCTCATCATAGCCATAATTTATTCTTTTACCAATAGCATCATCCCAACCAAACTCACGCACCGCAGTCTCATTTATAATAAAAGCTGCATGTGAATCTGTAGCATTATTTGGATCGAATGATCGTCCTGCTACCATTGGTATACCAGTGGCCTTGAAAAAATCATGATCAAAAAAAACTTCATTAAGCATCATCCGTTTCATTTCACCACCTATCTCAACTCGATACCAATCCCGATAGTATCCGGCACCAGCAATACGAAAAGTAGAATACGAAACAGCTTCGATACCCGGTAGCTTTTTAAACTCCTCTTTAATCACAGGAATTTTCTCTGATGGAAAACGATCGGGTGTATACACAACAATCATATTGTGCCGGTCGTAGCCCGGGTTTTTTGCTTGAATGAATTTAATTTGCTGGCCTACTATGATCGTAGCACTGATACAAATAATGGAAATTGTAAACTGAGCTAATAAAAGTATTTTACTGACAGAAGCATTTTTCCCTAAACCACTTCCCGATTTCAAATCATTGATTGGGTTATTGACAGCAAGTTGATACGCTGGATATGCTGTAGAGAAAATAATGAGCAACGACATCGTCAAGCCGATCAAAGCCATGACACGAGTATCAAACAACATAGCCAAGCTAAGATGGTCATCAAGTAATTGTAATACCTGTGGAAATAAAAAGTATAGTAATGCTATGCTTAAAATAAGTCCTGAAAAACAAATAAGACAAGCCTCTACGATAACCTGAAAAGCAATTTGCTTCTTCCTGGCTCCTAACACTTTTCGTACTCCAATTTCTTTATTCCGATTATGAAAGTCAGCAATGGAAAGGTTGATGTAATTTATACTCGCAATGACCAGTAGAAATAGTGCGAGAGACGAAAAGACATACACATAAACAACATTTCCCTTGGCACAAAATTCAGTATAAATACTTGGTGTCAGATAGATGTCTTTGATTGCTGTTAGTGAAATTGCGTATTCTTTTTCAAGACCATCTTCGCTTTTAGTAAGGTGTTTTCGTATAAAGGGCACTGACTTGGCAACAAACTCATTTGCCTTAGTCTCATCATTGAATCGCAGATATAAACTTGATGATCCATCAACGCCTATTCTCCATCCATCCATTGGTATGTCCTGGTCATCGCCTAAAGCTCCAATGGGTAGCAACGCTTTTATTTCTAAATGTGAATTGCTTGGTACATCTTCTATGATGCCCGACACTTCAAAGATTTTGTTGGATCGGTCCACAAACGACAATGATTTATTCATAGGATCCTCATCACCAAAAATCACCTTCGCCATTGACTCTGTTAAAACAATAGAGTTTGGTTGATTCAGTGAATGCTTATCTCCTTTCAAAAATTTAAACGTTAACAATTCAAAGACTGAAGTGTCCGCTTCTGTAATTCCTTCCGACCTAAAAAGCTTATTGTTGTACTTGATTTGATATTTACTAGGGAATCCCACCCTTGCGAATGATTTAACTTCAGGAAACTCTTCCTTCAATCCCGGTCCAACTCCGGTTGGAGCAATTGCATACTTCGCCATGTCTCCATTTTCTCTCCACTCTGAGTTCACCCGATAAACATTTTCATAGTCTTCATGATAGCGATCAAATGACAGCTGAAAAGAAACATAAATAGCAATGACAAGAAAACTGAACAATGCCAATGTAAGACCACCCAGTTTGAATGCAAAGTTGATTTTGTTTTTCAGCAGGTGGCGATATGTTGTTTTAAGGTAGTTCTGAAACATGGGCATTTGATTTAACTCAACTGAAAATTTATTTCTTAATATAATCCCCGGCCTAAAAAACCGAACAGCATTCCAAATCAATCTTCTCTTTGCAGTCTTCTCTCCAAATGCCTTTGCATCTCTATTAAATTTTTGAATAAGATCGCCTTCAATTTCTTCGTAGAGATGATCGGGACAGAACCATCGAAGAAAACGAAAGCACCAATCAATAGCTTTATTTTTACTCATGCTTTAAACTATCAGTCGGGTTTTTGATTACCACTTTTAGGGTTTGCGTTCCAACGGTCAACAAGGCTATTATCAAAATCAAAATAACCGGAAGAATGAAAAACCACACGCTTACCTCTATATGAAAAGCAAACTCCTTCAGCCATTGATTAATACCCCAATAAGAAAGTGGAAGCGCTACTACTGAGGCAATGAGAATAAGGAGGATATATTCATTCGTAAGAATTCTGATCAAATGAATAGAAGAGGCTCCCAATACTTTGCGAATGCTGATCTCTTTCGTTCGTTGATGGATTGAAAATAATGATAGTGCGAAAATACCTAAGCAGGAAATAGTCAGCGCTAACAGACAAAAAAGATTAAACAACCTGGTTAATCGCTCATCGGCTTCATATTGTTTATTGAAATTATCTTCAAGAAAAAAATAATCGAAGGCATTGTCAGGAAAATAAGTGTCCCATGATTGTTGGATCTGATTGATTGTTACCGAAATTTTTTCATCCGCCCCCGCTGTCAGCTTCAGTGTCATGGATGGACCCATATTAGCAGTGTAAAGCATTGGTTGAATAGCCTTCTTGAGAGACTCCTGGTGAAATTCCTCCAACACACCTACGATTAAACATTTACTTTCTCCCCAGTAAACTGTTCCGCCAATGGCATCATCAGGTTTTGCATAGGTGAGTAATTCTGAAGCCCTGCGATTTATGATAACGGGTTCCGTTTTGTCACCAAAACTTCCAATCGGAAAATCTTTTTCGTGAAAGTTTCTTCCTGCTAACAACTTGATCTGATAGGATTGGATAAAATCAGGATCAATCACATTAATTCCAAATTCTAAAGAAGGACCATCCATTGTTCTATTTATGGATCCTTTCCAACCAGTACCCATCATATTCCCAGGCACATCCGTAGAAGTCGTGATCGAATGTATAATCGCCAATGATTGCAGCTGATTTTTAAATCCTGCAAGCTTCATAAGATAAGTGGAGTCAACATTAGAAGGCGCCTTTAGAACAATCGACTTTTTAATATCAATACCAAGAAATTGTTCCTTCATGAATTGAAATTGCTGTTGAAAGACAAAAACGGTAATAGCCAGTGCAATGGCACAGCTAAATTGAAAAACCACAGCTGTCTTTCGGAAAGAAAAACCGGAAGTATTCATCCTCCATTTTCCTTTCAATACTTTTATCGGTGCGAACACAGAAATAAATTGTGCAGGGAAAAGACCCGATAATACCACACCTCCAAAAAATAATAATAAGAGAATGATGGTTTCATCATTTAGGTTAAGTGCAAATAAAGAATGATAGACTCCAGGCACACCGATCCACTCATAGAAATTATTTGAAAGGAAATAGACTAGCAAAATGGCTAGGATTACACTAATAGTATTTAACACAAAAGTTTCCGTTAGAAACTGAAAGATGATTTGGCCCCGAGTTGCGCCACTGACTTTCCGGATTCCTACTTCTCTCGCCCTTGTCAGAGAACGGGATGAAGTGAGATTGACGTAATTAAACCAGGCAATAATGAGAACAATACCTGCTACCAACATCAAAAAATAGACAGACATTGCACTGCCGGATGGCTTTGGCTGATCTTGCAAATCGCTATGTAAGTGAATGTCGGCAATGGGTTCAAGTAGAAATTTTGTTTCTGTCTTGTTTACAATCGGAATCATCCTGGCTGCAAGTTCATTAATTTTTTGTGTTAATGTTTCAGCATTTGTTCCTGATAAAAGTTGAACATAGGTATTCGTGTCGAATGGATCTGTTGCTAATGAACTGATCGAAGCAATAATGTTAACGTCTAAATGAGAATTGAGTAGAAAATCCTGCATTATACCTGTAACGGTATAGTCGTGGGTTTGAAAGCTACCACGCAACCTTAACGTTTTTCCAATGGCATCTTTACCTCCAAAATATTTTTCTTTTGCTGAAGCTGAAAGTACGATGGAATATGGTTTTTGAAGCGACTCCTTGTTACCCTCCAGCAAAGAAATATCGAACATGGAGATGAAGGACGGATCAACAAAATAAAAACCTTTATTTTCATTGAAGATCGTTATTGTCTCACCTTCTTCATAGGCTAATGTGCAATTAAACCAGCTGCTCGTTGAAATCAGTCTTGTGGCCTCCAGAACTTCTGGAAACTTTTCCTTTATTGTTGGCGCTGTGGGGGCTGGAGTGATGGTCGTTCTATATTGTTCCAGGCCATTCTCATAAGAGATAGTGCCAACGCGATAAATATTCTTTTGAAATTGCTTGTCATAATTCATTTCAAAAAAAGCGTATTTAAAAATAAGCAGGCATGCTGCCATGCCAATAGATAAGCCGAAAATATTGATGGCCGAAAAAGACCAGTTTTTTCTAATCTGACGGAAGGCAAGAATCAAATTTTTTCTCAGCATGATCGCATCATTAAATTTTGGATAAAAATTATTTCTCAACACAATTCCCGGCCTAAAAAAACGAACGGCATTCCAAATTAATCTCCTCTTTGCTTTCTTCTCTCCAAATGCTTTTACATCTCTATTAAATTTCTGAATGAGATCACCTTCAATTTCTTCATATAAATGATCCGGGCAGAACCATTGAAGAAACCGAAACACATAAGCCATTAATTTTTCACTACTCATATTTCAATGTGTCCGCAGGATTGGTCTTGGCTGTTCTCAATACTTGAAAACTCATTGTAAAAGCTGCAATGAGTAAAATCAAAATCACGGGTAATGCAAAAATCAAAACACCCGGAGTAATTTTATAGGCATATCCCTCAAGCCAGTTCTCTGCAGCGATATAGGCAATAGGCAAAGCAAGAAGCGTTGCGAGTAATACCAATTTTATAAAGCCACTGGAGAGCAGTGTTACAATACTGAAAAGCGATGCCCCTAATACTTTTCGAATACCAATTTCTTTTGTTCGCTGCATAGCCGTGTACGATGATAATCCCACAAGACCGAGACATGAAATGATAATGGCGAGTACAGTAAATACACTGATTACTTTTCCAAAACGATTGTCATCGTTGTATTGACGTTTAAACCTGTCTTCCAGAAAGCTGTACTCAAATGCATTGTCAGGGAAAAATTTTAGATAGGTTGCCTGCACATCGGCAATAACTTTTTGCGTTTTTTCTTTATCCAAATTTTCCAGTTTAATTGAAGTAGATGAGTATGTACTATAGGCAGGACCAAAAATCATGGGCTCCATAGGCCGCTTCAATGACTGTTGGTGAAAATCATTTACCACTCCCACAATCGTAATTTTCCTCGTGTCATCTCCCCAAATAATTTGTCTCCCTATCGCATTTTGTGGGCTGTCTATTCCAAGAAGTTTAATGGCATTGAGATTCAAGATCACAACTTCAATTTTATCGAAGTCTTCACGGTGATCGGTCGGCAGAAATTTTCTGCCAGCGAGTACTGTTATGCCATAGGTATCAAAGAAATTATGATCAGCTCCCAGGTTACTCATAGTAAAATGTGCGTCAGAAGGTTGATCACTTAATCGGATGCCAAAGCTCCTTCCCAATCGGTCGCCCGGAAGTCTCCAGGAAGTTGCCGCACTTACAACTCCTTTGATTTGTGTTAGCTCATGTTTATAAGATTCTACACGCTGAATAAAGGTCGAGTCCCATGAGGTGCGTTCAGGTGCCTGCACAATCAAGGTGTTGTGAATATTCATTCCCAGGTCAGCATCGTTCATGAACTTTAATTGCTTTGATACGATAAGTGTTCCGGTAATTAACGCGGCCGATGAAGTGAATTGAAATACCACCAACGATTTTCTTAAAAACTGCCCGCGAGAAGATCGTTGAAATTTACCTTTTAGTACGGTAACAGGTTGATACGATGATAGAACAAATGCTGGATAAAAACCAGATAATAAAACGCCCGTAACCATTATAGAAACTAAAATCAAAGTAGTGGACGTATTCATTTCCGACAGCACTTTCCACCACGAAAGATTGCCATTAATCATTTCGTTGAATGATGATTGAGAAATTAATACGATGACGAGCGCAGTCACAAAAGCAAAAAAACTAATCAAGATAGACTCAAATAAAAACTGTTTGATGAGTTGTGATCTCAAGGCACCCATCACTTTTCGCAAGCCCACTTCTTTCGCACGATCAAGCGCGCGCGATGTTGTGAGGTTGATGTAGTTGATCCATGCAATGAGCAGAACAAACGCAGCAACAATTACCATCGCCCAAACGGCCTTGCCACTGGCAATCTTTGCAATATCATATTCATAGTCTGAATATAAATGGGCTCTCTTCATGGGCTGGAGATAAAACTTCTCTACACTTCCAGAAACCTTATCACCTTGAAAATACCGTTGACTGAAATCAGGAAACTTAGCTTCAAGTGATTTGTGGTCAATGCCTGGTTTCAGTACAAGGTAATGACGCATGTCTGACCACGTCCAGCTATCATCAGCTCCATGATTTTCCGGACTGATTAGTGTTGCATATGAAACCAACGCATCAAATTGTATATGGGAATTCTCAGGGACATTCGTACATACTCCTGTTATTTTATAAGGCTGAGTATCTAAACCCCAATACACCACTTTCCCGATTACACTTGAATAATTTTTATCTGGAACTCCAAAATACTTAATCGCCGTATTTTCAGTTAACACCATGGTGTAGCGATCTTTCAAAGCCGTACGTGCCTCACCGGCTAGCATCGGAAAACTGAAAACAGAAAGGAAGTGTTCATCTACAAAATGTGAATTCTCGCCTTTGAAAATCTTATCATCGATCTTAACATTCAGATCACCCGCGGGCATTAACCGCGTATACATTTCAATCTCCGGATAATCTTTGGCCATTGTCGGACCGATAGTCGGATACATGATGGTGCCGTGCTGAATTAACTTTCCGTTTTGGAATCGGTCATTCGTAACACGATAGGTACGATCTAATTTTTCATTGAATAAATCATAACTCAATTCAAAACTCACAAATTGAAAGATGAGCAGGCATGATGCCAATCCAATACCCAGTCCAAAAATATTGATGGCTGAAAACACTTTGTTTTTCAGAACATTTCGAAAGGCGATGGTAAAGTAATTTCGAAGCATAATGGTATTAATTAATGAATATGAAAATGTGTTTCGTAAAATAATTCCAGGTCTAAAAAAGCGAATGGTATTCCAGATCAATTTTCGTTTCGCTCTTCGCTCTCCAACCGTTCTTACATCTCGATTGAATTTTTGAATGAGATCACCTTCAATTTCTTCATAGAGATGATCCGGGCAAAACCATGAGAGGAATTGCAATGCAGCTTTCGTTGGTATAGTATCCCTTTCTTCTTTCATTCTTTCTCTTGAAAAAATTCAGAGTGGTTTATTCTGTTCTTAAACTCTTTATTGGATTGACACGTGCAGCCTTATAAATCTGAAGCGCAATGGTTAGCAATGCGAGCAAAAGAATAGACGCTGCTGCTAACACGATTACCCAGACCGAAAATGAAATCCGGTATTCAAAAGATTGAAGCCACCAGCTCATAGCCCACCACGCGCCTGGGCTAAACAACAATATACCCCACGCAATAGGCTTCAGTGAGTGAGCACTCAATAGTCGAATAATGTTGAATACCGATCCACCCATTACTTTGCGAATACCAATTTCTTTCACGCGTGCCTCAACCATATAGGTAGACAGCCCAAATAATCCAAGGCAACCGATGAAGATGGCAATGCCACTGAATAAGGAAGTGATGGTGAGTGTTGTTTCAACGTTGGCAAACTTTCGCGCATACTCCACATCCACAAAATGATATTCAAATGGATACTCCGGATTGTATTTTGAAAAGGCTTTGGCAATCGTTGCTAAATTCTTTTTTGTTGTTTGATCGGGATTGAGTCGGATATGAATCACCCCAAACATACCATTGTCCTCACCCTTGCTTCCCATTAGTACAATCGGCTCTACTTTTTTATAAGGCGAAGTGAAAACAAAATCCTGAACAACGCCTACAACATGCCATGGAATACCATTGTCTTCAATTATTTCACTAAGTGGCTCATTAAAACCCATCATTTTCACAGCCGATTCATTCAACAACACCGCTGTAGAATCTGATGGATATTTTTCAAGATCCATATCTCTGCCTTTCAGGATTTTAATGCCTGCTGTTGTGGAAATATTTTCGTCTACATAGAATCGTTCTACTACTGCTTTGTTCTCTGGATCTTTTCCGTTCCATTTCATTCCAGAAGTATTGCTTAGTCTTTCCGTGATGGGGGAACTTGTCTTTGTTACAGAAACTGCCACCCCAGACTCAATCAATTCATTTTTATAAGCTTGAAAATTTTTAATGAGGTCGCCCGTCATAAACTGATATACGAGATTATTTTTAGCGTAACCAGATTCTCTATTTTGCAAATAGGTAGTTTGCTGATAAATCACAATTGTTGAGGTGATCAGCGTAAGCGCAAATCCAAATTGAAATATCACCAGCAAGGACCGAAATACATTTCTGCTGTTCGAAATAATCGGTGATCCTTTTAAGATGCGAACTGGTTGAAATGATGACAAATAAAATGCAGGATAGCTTCCTGCCATTAATCCAATAAAGGCGATAGCAGCAACAGCGAATGCCCAAAAAGCATAGTCAGTTAAATTCAACACAAGCTGCTGTTGCACCAACGTATTAAAAAATGGCAGCGCGAGATAAACGGCTAGCAACGATATAACACCTGCACCGAAGGCAACCAATACGGACTCACATAAAAATTGAACAACAAGTGAATATCGAAATGCTCCAGTCACTTTTCGCACAGCAACTTCTTTCGATCTTCTGGCTGCACGCGCTGTGCTTAAATTAATAAAGTTGATGCACGCGATGACAACGAGACAAATACCTAAAATACCGAGCATCCGCATGATCTCGATTCGACCACCAACCGCTACTCCATTTTCAAACCGTGAATAGAGATGCATTTTAGTAATCGGATATAGAAATATTTCTGTCTCATCACCTCCCTTTGTATTCTTTTTCTTAATGTTTTTAATCTCTTGATTTAATGTTTCGAAAGATGCGCCCTCTTTTATTTTCACATACGAGCTCACTGAATTGTTGTTCCACTCCGTATCCTTTCCATAGTTGCTTTCAATGAATTGCCAGGGAATAAGAAATTCAAAATGGAAATCGGTGTTGGAAGGAAGGTCTTGCAAAATTCCAGTTACAATAAATGGAATGTTGTATTCTGCCTGTGAAATGGTTAGACTTTCACCAAACGGTTCTTTATCTCCAAATAGTTTTCGCGCAAAACTTTCCGTCAACACAATGGAGTTAGCATTACCTAATGCTTTCTTTGCATCACCCTTTATGAGGGGGAATGAAAACATGGTGAGAAATTCAGGGTCAGCAAATGAGGCATTGTTTTTCATGATGCGTACATCACCAACGGAAAACAAATACGAGTCATTATAGTAGGATAAACTCACTGCCGATTCTACAGAAGAAAAATCAGAAGCAAGAGTCGGTGCCAATATACGAGGTGTCATATCCCAGCACTGCCATTCACCTTGTGATTTTGTACGATTCCAGGCTTTATAAATTCGTTCCTTATCTGTATGGAATTGATCGTAACTAAATTCTCGTGATATCCACAAACCAAGAAGGATAGCACCGGTCATCCCCAAAGCAAGACCGAAAATATTGATCATGGAATAGCCTTTATTCCGCTGCATGATCCGCAAAGCAATTTTGAAATAATTTATCAGCATATATAAAGGCATTAGGGTTAATACATTTTTATTTCGCAAAAAAATTCCTGGCCTGAAAAATCGAACAGCATTCCAGAGCAGTCTGCGTTTTGATTTTTGCTCACCGAATTTTTTCAAGTCGCGTTCATATTTTTGCAGCAAATCCCCTTCAATTTCTTCCGCAAGGTGAGCCGGGCAAAAGGCTCGCAACAAACGAATGGCAAAAAAATTGTTTGAATTTTTCAAAGTCTTATCAGTTCGTTGTGTTTAGCACTATTTCATTGTCCGGTATAACCACTGTGGGTCAAAAACTTGTTGAAGTCTTGTATGTTCAGAATATCATGAACAGCTTGAGTTTTATCTGTCATTTTATCGTAGTAAGCTTTTACAATTTTGTAACCCATCCAGTAGCCAAGATCCGCAGGTCTGGATTTATCTCTTGCATAATACAACCACGGTGTCCAGTCCGTACCGTGCATCTTTTGTGAAAATTCAGTCCACAACTCTGACGTGTGGTTGTTACCATAATCGTGTATGGCTGTATTGGGATGATTGCCTGCAGCTAATTCACAAATAAAGTCGGCAGAACCCTCCCGGATGCTTTGCGCGAGCAATGCATTGTTCGTAATATAATTTTGTTGGTAGTGTATCAGTTCATGTAGTACGATCAACTCAACTGTCTCAATGTCTACTCGAGGTTTGAATGTTTCGGTTTCTTTGCCAAACATTTCGGCTCCGATAATCAGGCCATCGCGAAATGTAGTACCTCCAGAATTTTTTGCGCCAATCACAAAATATACATCGGGGAAAACAGCAGTTGGATAAATCTTTTTCAAATTGAAAAAGTATTCGCGCATTCTTGTTTTACGATTGTTAATCGTAAGCGAACTCTCGCGAATTTGCTGGTAATACTCCAGGTTGTTTTTTATCGTTTTGCTTAGGTTATTCCCACTTTCAATTCTCATTTTAATGAAGCCTTTCAAGCCAGGGCTTCCTGCATCCAAATAATTCGTTTGAAGAACCTCTGCATCGAACTTTGGTTTGGATTCATCAAAAACTTTCCAAAATAAAATAATGTCTTCAGTGTGAAAAACAACACTGTCGGGGTTTGCTGAAAGTGTGTTTTGTCCCTGCAATACCGAAAAAGAAATCAAACACACAAAAAGCACTGAAATGAACTTACTAATCATAATTAAAACACGTGGTTAATTTGCTGTAATGGATGAAAGACGAGACTATCCTATTTTCAATTGTGGCACCAGCTTCCATAAATCAATTCTTGCTTCTTTCATCGCACGCAACATCGACATGCCTGCACTGGTAATGGTAAAAATTCTTTTTCGCCTTCCGCCTCTTTCATTTGTTCCTCCTCCCATGCTCGACTTGATGAGTCCTTTATCTTCCAGGCGATAAAGTGTTACGTGCACAGCGCTCAGGTTTACTTCACGTTTTAAGCGCGTTTCAATTTCTTCCGAGATGGCGGCACCGTACGCATCTTCTTGCAAAGCAGCCACCATAGTTAAAATCAACTCTTCGAATTCCCCTAAATATTCCTTTGCCATATCCTTATACTTTATATATCCTTATGTTTTGTTAAGCAAATAAACGAATTTTTAAATGTTTGTCAAGCTTTTTTCAATTTGATCCGAAAAATCTAATGTGGTTGTCGGGTGAAGATAAAGTTTCTGAAGTCCTTAGCGTTTGCTTTCAGGCGAATGACTTTACCGGATGCATCGCGTTCAAAAATAAAAAGAGCATCGTGTTGGAAAGCGAAGAATTGATCGCGATCAAATACAAGTAATGGAAATTTGATAATACCTTTTCGCGCTACAATTCCATTCTTCTTTTTCTTCACTTTCAACTTTGCTCCTGTGCTCTCGTTTACATACGATCCTAAAAAGTCTGTGAATACTGGTTTGAATTCTTTCGTTCTTTTAAAATAGCCAACCTTCTCACCAAATATTTCTTTCAATGTTAATTGAGCGGAATCACTTTGAAACTGGAATTGAATGCGATTGCCATTGCCTAAGGTTGCCTTAAAATGGTTTTGCTCTGTAGCCGATAATTTAATACCCTTCCCATAATAACCAGCACTGATGTATAAACTACTATCACTAAAACTTACTTTACGAAGTTGCGCTAATCCATCTTTTGTTACTCTTGTATACAATCCTATTTTTGGTTTTAACTCTTCTACCAAAGGGAATATGATATCTGCAGTCTCATTTGATTCAATAGGTTTTGTAAGAAAATCCTCCAAAATAATATTGGCAATACTATAAGCCTTATCTTCAGTATCGTTATAGCGATAGGAGTTCGCTAGTACAATTATATCAAGTTGCTTTTCGGGAAACTTTAAAATGAAGGAGGTATGCCGACCATCATCCCCACCATGATTAATTTGTTTGAGTCCGCGATAATCATTTGTCCAGAGTCCATAAGCGTAATGAGTGAGTTCGCCATTATTCAGTTTGCTGCTCGTATAGACCTTATCAATCAACTGCTGATTTTGTTTCCCTAATTGATTATTATAAAAGTTTAACTCCCACTTAATAAGATCATCAATCGTACTGAGCAAATTATGATCACCCAAAATGCCACCGAAAGCTTTTCCTTTCTTAAATTTTTTATTCTTTTGATAATACCCTGAAGCTTCACCATCAATCTCCATCTTTTGTTTGTATCTAAAAACGGTATTGTTCATGCCGAGCGGTTTGAAAATAGCACTGTCGGCAAAAACATAAAGTGGCTTCTTACTTACTCGTTCCACAATGTCACCCAGCAAAATGTAATTCACGTTGGTGTAGGCTAATTCATCACCCGTTCTAAAGTTGAGATCTCTTTCCTTGGACAAGACCTGCAGCAAGAATTCTTTCGTGTTGTACTTTTTAGGAACCTCTCCTTTCAAATTCATTTTTCCGGAAAGCATGGCCAATACATATGCTTCGCGAATGCCACTGGTGTGATCCAATAAATTCTTGATCTTTATTCCCTCGGGATATTGAAATTCAGGATAGTATTTTCTTAGATCGTCATCAACCGAGAGTGTACCTTGTTCATCCAGGAGGGCAATGCAAAATGCTGTAAACTGTTTGGCAACGGAAGCGAGATCATATTTTAGTTCTGGCGAGTTCTTAATATTCTTATCAATATCCGCCAGACCAAAAGCTTTTTTATAGATTACATTTCCATTTTGAAGTACCGCTATCACACCACCTGGACTTTCCTTTACTTGCCAATTAGTGAATAGGGAGTCAATCCTTTGCTCTTGCTTTATTTGAGTCCATGAAACAAACGGAGAAAGTGTTAACCAAAACAGAAAGGGTAGGAAAGAAATCTTCATTGTTGAATTTTTCTTGCAAGAAACAATTGACCTGAATTAAAATCCTCTCAAATCTAGATTTGAGCAGTCTTTGTGGTTATTTTTTGAGTTGATGCAAGATGCTTTGACTGAAATTCTCTTGGCGACTGACCAACCATCTGTTTAAAAGTTCTTTGAAAAGTGGATTGTGAATTAAAGCCGCATTCCAGTGCAATTCCGGTAATGGTTAAGTGATTGTATTCTGACTCCACTAATTTCTTTTTGACTTCGATCACACGATACTCATTCACAAAATCATTAAAGCTTTTACTAAGATGCTGATTCAGCACAGTCGAAATAATTTTTTGCTGAATACCAGTATGATGAACTAATGCTGTCAGATTAAACGATGGATCTAGAAAAAGCTTCTCATCCTCCATCGCCTGACGCAAAATATTTTTGGTTTGATTTACTACATCGCCAGACAAAACCAATGGTTTGTTGACGGATGTCTCTTTCGGTTTTGTCTGACTAACCAGATATCCGTTAATACCCAACCAATACACCATCACTGCTAGCGGAATATAGATCGGATACCAACCGACTAAATTCAACAGTGAATTACTCACTCCAGGAATCACGTATGGAATAAGATGAAGCAACCAAATGAGTTGAAAGATTAGAAAGACTAACACAAATTGCTTCGGCCACACAAGTGATCTCCGACCTTCATTATTATTCAAATCAATGCGACCAATCTCCCTTTTTGCTAACAGAACATATATTGAAATTGAAATCCATCGCGGAATATCTATGTAGGTATTGTATTCATCAGTAAAGTATCGCCATTTTGTTTGGTCCTCTTCAGATAAAAAACCCATCCATAGTCCAATTGCGAAAAGAATAAAAGCGATGTTTGGAATAACATCCAGAATCAAGGGATAGAAATGAATGCTATCAGTATCGTTTATTCTAAAAGTTGAGTTAAGATTTGCCTTCGTATAAAAAAAGATAAGAGGGCCGATGGGCATGGCTAATATTAGCGGAACATACACCTCGATCGCGGCCCAAAAACTATTCGAATATCTTGCTCCGATTTCCATGAGGTAAATGTTGAAGCAAGCCATGGAGATAATCAGGATAAGAATCGCCAGAATCCGGTTGGCGTGTGTTCTTTCTTTCTTAAAAAAAAGCAATGCGCTGATTATGAGTCCTTGCAGCGCACCTAATAAAATAATGATGTTGAAGAAGTGTCCCATTCTTTTATGAATGAATATAGCCAGGAAAAATGTGGGTCGCTAAAATTTCTTGTTGAATGTGCTTATTCAACGATCTGACCGGAAAGGAATGTATGCTGAAGAAAAAATAAACTTGTTTGTGGGATTTGAAATCTAAATCTAATCCAAGCTACAATAAAATCATTTGCTCAAGGCTTTTGAATTTATAGTCATTCTAAAAAAATCTATAATTAGAATTTTTCAGGAACAAACTTCCATAAATCTTTCAGGATCACTGCATAAGATCCAAGTCCAATATATCCGGTTTTGCCAATGGAAAAACCCGCTGCTGCGCCTCTTCTTTGTCCAGCATAAGGAATTGGAATTAAGGAATCATTTCCTGGAACGATCTTATACATTATATTTCCTTGATCATAATAAGTTCCTCCAAGCACAATAGTGTAATCATCAAATTTTAAGACTTGCCAAGGTGAGGCTTCGTTAAAATTGGGAACCTGGGAACTTGACCAACTGTCTGCAATTGGATCATAAGCTAGCCGCGTTTTTTGATTTGCAGTCGGGGTGTAATAGGCATAACCTTTTCCATCAACTTCGTAAAAAAGACTTCGACTGGATAATTCTCCTGGAATGTTCGCCTTTCGAGTCCAGGTATCAATCAAAGGATCATACTCCCAAAACTCATTTGAAGAACCTTCATAGTAGCCTCCTCCAACATAGATTTTATTGTTAATTCCAATCATTAACTTATAACTTGATGCAAGACCTGGGAAAGCAGTCCTTTGTGTCCAGCTATTAAGTGAAGGATCGTATTCCCAAAGCTCTCCTCCTCCCAGTACCATAACATAAGCCTTTCCATTCGCTACCGAGGCATCTGGTAATTCTGCTTCATAGGCTCCAGGGAAATCAGCTTTTCTAGTCCAAGTTTCTGTTGAAGGTTCAAATTCCCAAAGATCTCTGGTTGGGCTATAACGTGGTCCAACTCCTAAACCAACATACCCTTTACCTGCAATAGTGAAACTTATCGGAAAATACCTCTCCGTGCTGGGAAAATCATTAAGCTTTGCCCAAGGGCCTTCATGATCTACAACTAAGTTAGTTGACGATGTGACTTCTGTCCCCATTTGTGTTCTAACTGTAATTGGTGTACTGAACTTCATTTCGATGAATGGGTCAGTAATTATAACACTTGCTGGAACTGTAATGTGGCTACCATCCAGAGAAACCGCTTCATACTGTTGAATGGATGAATTATTAAAAGAAATTAAATTGTTGCTTACCGTGCTAAAATTTTGACCTTCAATGGTAATCAATTGCTCAGCCGTTGTTATGATTTTCGGATTGAAATCCAAAATTACCGGAGGGTCATATTCAAATCCTTTTTCAAGTGTTGCAAAACGACCACACGCATAAACCGATACATCAATTTCGTTAGTCCACATGTATATTTCCTTAACAGTTCCTCTGATTTCATTTTCAGTGTAACTTGTTATGTTTAGAAAATAGGTATAATCTTCCTGAAGAAATCGAAAACCTTCGCCATGTATAACAACTTCCTGACCTACCGCGCCATGATTCGGTTCAACTGAAAAAATCGTTAATGGTTTAGGGGGAATGGGTGGTGTTATTAAGAAATAATCATAATACGTTGCGCCAAATCCAATGTTGATATCCCAAGGATAACTGCAGCCATCACTAAGCTTTATCTTTACTTCATTCTCTGTTGTCGAAACAACATCAACATTATACCCATATGCTGAAACAACCACAGGAAAACAAGTTGGAAAATTTTTGACAGCGATTGTCATAACTCCTCCTGGCTCATGAGTCAAGGGAGAAACGGAAATAAATTCAGGTCTCAGTTCTGTAAAATCCTTTTCACTCTTTACATCAAATCTTCCAGTCTTAATTGTAAAACCAAAATCATTGGGCGGTAAAAGTTTAACTGAAAACATGACAGAATCATCTGTTGCCTTAATAAGAGTTGCTTCTTCATTATTTTGAAGAAATACTTTCAAAAGATTTGAACTGGATGTAAAGTTTTTACCAACAACCAGAACCGTATCACACGCCTTTATATTTATGGGAGCAACCGAAGTGATCACGGGAATGATTTTTGAAAGTATTAACGTAAAGGGTTCAGGAGAATTTGCAACATTCCCTTCTATACTCACCGATACATTAACATGCTCTGAATCGAGAGATAAATCTCCTGGAACAATTACTGAAATAGTACTATCGGTTAGTGACAGAATAGAAACTTCCTGAGAACCAAACTTCACCACATTCTTTTCTTCCTGTGCAACAAAATTTCTTCCGCGTATGATTACGGTATCACCCAAAACACCTGAAGGCGGGCTAAGAGCCGTTATAATTGGCCCTTCACTTCCCAGACTCTTAAACGTGACAAGATTTCCATAAATGGTCTTGTCGTCAGTCTTAATATAAAAGCGTGCATAATATATTTTTTGCGCAACTAACGATGACTTGATTTTAGTCGTAATAATATTGGTCAGGGGCTTACCGAATTTAAGTGAGAAAGAATTTTCAGGCAAGAGTTTATCATCCTGCCCCCATACAAAACCATACTCAGAAATTTCGTTTAATGATGAGGATTCAATTTTGCCTGAGAACGTAGCTCCAGAAGGTAAAATCTCTGTAACCGGATTTGTTACTATTGTCGGATAGCTGCGATCAATTTCTTCTTCATCAATACATGAAATCAGTATTGCAATCAGAAAAAAAATATTAAACCATTTTTGCTTCATCTACTTTCTAAAATCGTAAACCTACTACTATATTAAATCGCTTGCTCTTGCTCTCAATCGATTGAGTGTCTGAAAGGTTGGTGATAATCTTACCGCTGCCCGTATTAAAATGGAGCTCGGCAAATGATCTTATTTTCTTAGACACATTAAAATTAAGTCCACCCGCTAAATCAATCTGGATGGATTCTTTAAACGATTTCATAACATCGTACTGATCAAGATAAACCACATTATTTGTTTCCTCAGAATGGTCTAATGTGAGGGATGAGTTTGTAACAAAAGGAATAGAAATACCTCCTCTTACATATGGGCGAAGTTTCTTTTTCTCATTAACTGAACCGTATTGCAAATTTATTGGAACAACGAATTCATTGAAATTGAAATTCACCTTATCAATTATGGATGCGTTCGCCTGTGACGTTGAAAGAAGATAAAACTGCTGCTGATAATAATACAGTCCAGTACACAAAGACAAAGACTTTATCCGGGATGATGATATTTGCACCCTGAGTCCAGTGCTAAGAAGAGTCTTATCTTTCAGATTCTGAACATTTGCAAAATAGAATAACGGAACATGGCTGGTTAATTGGGTAGAGTTGTATTCAACTCCGGCAACAGCTTCGAAATTGACATTAATTCTTTTGGGCAACTCAAAATTGGTTTTAGAACACTGGTCATATCGCTTTAGTAATGAAGTGATACTTTTTGTAGTAAACCCAGAACGTCTTATCGCTGAAGCAGTATTTTTACAAGACTTCATTAAATCCGACAAGCTATTCTTAAACGCATCGTTCGCTTCCAATAATTCAACGAATGAATTTTCCTCTGCAAACATTCTGTCGCGATAGGAATATAATTTAACGAGTCCCTCAAACTCAATCTTCAAAAATATTTTTTGTAATTCCGAATCAATCTCAATTTGCCTTGTAACGAATTTACTTTCATTAATTACACCATATCCTTCAATCTCATTCGATGTGTACTTCTTAAATTCTGATTTGGAAGATTCCTTAAATAAGCATTCAGAATACTGACTGTCAATATTCCCGATTTGAATGCTGCCATACTTAAACTGTCCGTTATTTACTATAATAAAACCATCCTTAGTCGTCTGACCAAATAGGCACAACGGTAAGAGGAAAAATAAGGATATCGACAGACCAACCGCTCTCATAAATAATAGCCAATGATTTTGGCCGAAAGATAAAAAAGCTCACTGGTTTAGTGAGCTTTTCTTTTCAATTTCTTTAAACTTATCTTTCTTAACCACCCAGCCCCTAAAGCAAATTGGAAGTTCCTAACACTACCTAGGCCGAATTTCGGGCGGCATTGATGATACCAAACATACAGCGAAGCACCAGTTTGCGATAGTGCTTTTCAAATGCTTTATCGTTGGCACTCATGTTGCGCAGTTGTTGCAATGCATATTGCTGCGTTGTAATAAGAGGAAGCACAATGCGTTCGCGGAGTTTTACAGAATCGCGGTTAACCGGATTGTTCTCCATTAATTCATGCAATCCAGAAACTTCTAAAATCATGGACACTGATAATTTGTACTCAGCATGCATCTTCTTCCAGAATGTTCCAAACTCTTTATCTTTCGCCAAGTAAGCTGTTGCAGGATAATAGGATTTAGTGAGCGACATCATACTGTTGCTCAACAATGTGCGGAAAAACAACGATTGATTGAACAGCTCTTTTAATTCTCCCATCTTACCTTTTTTCTTCAATGCTTGCAACGCACTACCCACTCCATAGAAACCCGGAATGTTCTGTTTCATTTGGGCCCACGATCCTACAAACGGAATAGCACGCAAATCTTCAAACTTCAATCCTCCGCCACCACTGCGTTTTACCGGACGTGAACCAATATTGGTATCACCAAAATAAGCAAGGGGTGTAATCTTCTCTAAGTAGGGAACAAACTTCGGATCTTGCTTCAGGTTTAAGTAGGAGCGATGTCCTTCTTGTGCCAATGATTCAAGTAATGTTTTTTCCTTCTTGCTCATCTGCGGGTTCGTGCTACTAAACACTTCATTCTCCACACCAGCCGATAGCAATTGCTCTAAATTATAAATACACGATGCTGGCTTTCCAAAATTTGAACTAATGGTCTGACCTTGAATCGTAATCTGAACTTCTTTATCTTCAATCGTATCGCCCAAGGATGCATAGAAGTCATGCGTGTTTCCACCTCCGCGTGCCGGTGGGCCACCGCGTCCATCAAAGAAGACGGCAACGACATCGCTTTCGCGGGATATTTGAGTGAGCGTTTCTTTTGCGCAGAAGATTGACCAGTTCGCACGAAGGTATCCTCCGTCTTTTGTTCCATCGGAGAACCCCAACATAATAGGTTGCCTGCCTCCGCGTGTTTTTAAATGCCTTGTATATTCTGGTATGCTGTAAAGCTCGCGCATAATATCAGCGGAGTTGGCAAGATCATCGATCGTTTCAAACAGTGGAACGATATCGAGAGGAAGTGTTTCTCCTTTACCTAATATTAGTTTTGCAAGTTGATAAACGCGCACAATGTCCAATGCCGATTGGCAGTTACTGATAATGTAACGTTGACATCCTTGCACTCCATTTTGTTCCTGAATCTGACCGATGGCATCCATGCTTCCGATCAACTCGGAAATAAAAGGATCCTCAAACTTAAACGATGATGGTTTGAATTTCAATGACAGCAGTGTGTCAATTTTCTCCCGATTCGAAAGCTGATCAAAGTCTTTAAGTTTTTTATTCTTTGCCTGAAGCTGCGTTAAAATATTCTCCCACACATAAGCATGCTTGCGACTATCCTGACGGATGTCCATACTGGCAAAATAGAATCCGAAGATTTTTACTTTCAGAATAAAGGCATCGAGCAAATCGAGAAATAATCCTTTATGATCGCGGATCAATACCTCGCGCACTTCATTCAAATCCTTAAGCAACTCCTCTGGACCTTCGTATATTTCTCCGAACCCGCCACCAAAAGCAATTGGATAGACTTTATGTTCAACACGTGCCATAATGTCTTCGACACCTTTAAACGTGAGGCGTCTCTTTAAAAAGCGAATGTCTTTGTAGTAGCACTTCAACAATGTTTGTTGCAAACGCTGTGCAACCTGTAATGTGATTTCATGAGTGACAAAAGGATTACCATCACGATCTCCCCCTGGCCAAAAGCCGATCTTGATCAAATCAAAATTGGTCCATTCTTCTGGTGTCATTTCAAGGCCGTTGATCAACTTACCGATGATGTCCGGAATTACCTGGTAAAATACATTTTCCAGAAACCAGCACAAACTAATGGCTTCGTCAAAAGGTGTTGGCTTCTCTTTATTGATAAAGGCAGTCTTGCCTAATTGACGCAATAATAAATTGATATGCTCTAGTCGGCTATCGCGAATGGCATCTTCCAAATCATTGATAATGGCCAAAACAGTGCCTGGATAAAATTGTGTCGGGTGAGCAGTGAGTACAACGCGAACACTGAAGTCTTGCAGCTTTTTCTTTAGAGCCTCTCTCTTATCTTCCGAAGATGTGCGCAGCAAAAGCGCGGACACCGTTCCTTTGCCGTTCAAATCATTTATTTCTTCGAAAGCCGCATCTTCAATCGAATCAAACAATACTACTTGTCGCTCGGCATATTGAATAAAGCTGAAGAGCAAATCGAATTGCTCTTGTTGCGTTGCCTTGGGTGCATAATCGCGAAAGAAATTCCGGATAATCGTTTTGGGATCTTTACCGCTTCCAAAACCATCTTCACAATGCTGCTGAAGTAATGGCAACAATGTTCCGGTTCTGTAGATGCCTGTATAGGGCAAGTTCAGGAACAAACTGTTGTAAATGTGGTATCGGGTAGACACCGACTTTTGAAAGGTATTGATCATAGTGCTGGTTGCGTTATAGCAAATTTATCAATTCAGGTGAAGGAGGTTGTCCATGCTCGTATCTATTGAAGTATTTTTTTTCGAAATCGATTTCGAAACTTTCATATCAAAAAAGGACATAGCTATAGAAAGGCCATACTGAGAATGCCAAGCAACATAATTACCTTACTGAAGGTACTCAGCCACGCAAAGTCCTTCATTCGATCGGCACGAATCAGGCGCAGGAGTAAAATTAGCAACGGGATAAACAGGCAAAGAAGGAAGTAGTAAATAGACAAGCCCACGTAAAAGTAGTTAAGCACCAGAACGGTAATAGAGAAAACTGCCAGAATAATATAGATCACCAGCTTCGTTTTGCGAATACCCCAGATGATGGGAAGCGTCTTACAACCAAAGGTATTGTCGCCCTTCAAGTCTTCCATGTCTTTTATGATCTCACGAATCAATGTCATGAAAAATGCAAAACTGGAATAGATTAAGATCAACGAGTTTCCGGTTCGGTAGTAAACCTCCACCATGTATATAGAAAGCCCTGTAAGAAAAGCAACCGCTACATTACCAATGATGGGTAGTCGTTTCAAATTATTGGAGTATAGCCAAAGCAAAAACACAGAAAGTATGTTGAGAGCACCGACTCTCAAAGACAGATATGCCCCTATTAAAATACCTAAAAACGACAATGCCACATGAAACAAAATGGCATATCGCCTCGCAATGCTTCGGCCAATAACAACACGTTCTGGTTTATTGATGAAGTCGATCTTTACATCATAGTAATCATTAATGATATAGCCCGCGGCAGCAATTAAAATAGTAGAACAGGATAACAGGAATAACTCAAAGTCAAATACAATACTTTTGTCAATCAGAAATGCTGCCGTAAAGTATTGCGCCAAACCAATAATGGTGAGATTGCCAAAGCGTGTGAGTTTCAGCACTGCTTCGATAAAATTTCTCTTTTTTGTTTTGGCTCTCGTCATGACGGTTATTGACAAAAGTAACGAGCATATAGTTAGAAATGATACATGGGAAGAGGTTTAGTTCAATTCTCACAATCAGAGTTGATAGCCCAACGAGAAATTATTCACACAAAGGCGCAAAGGAAATGCCGCCAAGGACGCAAAGAGTTACTGCGATAATCTCTCTTTGCGTTTTTCTTTGCGCTCTTTGTTCTTCTAACCTTTGCGACTTTGCGTGAACTGTATTTCTTATAATACGAAAATCAAATCTTCAGTGAAATCATGGCCATGAAATTTCTTCCGGCTTGAGGGAAGAAATACGGCACGCCATCATAGCCGTAACCATTCGATGAGTATTTCACATCCAATACATTATTCAACAACAAACTGAAGCCCAATGATTTTATTCCTTTCAATGAGAAAGAATAATTGAATCGGATGTCATTAATGAAATACCGATCAAGTGTAAGCGCTTCGTTTTCAGTATTGTCTAGGTATTGCTTACCTACATATTTGGTTAAGAGAGTAGTTTGAAAACCCTTAAAGGCAGTCCATGTTAGCTGACTTCCAGCGATTACATTTGGTGAAAGAATGATAGCTGTGTTTCGAGTTACAGTTGCATTGTTTTCTTCAAACACAAAATCTTTGTTTGTATTTCGGCTAAGCGTAGCATTTACATTCCAACTCCAGCGATTGGAAAATCGAAAAGTGGCTGATCCTTCAATCCCCATTCGAACACTCTTGCCAACATTGGCGCGAATTGGATTGCCTATGCCATCAATGGCGCCAGTTAACACGAGTTGGTTCGTGTAGTTCATCAAATAATAATTTACCTCTAGTTGAAGATTGGAAGAGTTTTTTCTCCAGCCTGTTTCCAAATTATTCAATTTTTCCGATTTTGGTTTCGCTACTCCTTCTGTATAGTCCGTGCGATTAGGCTCGCGATTAGCTACTGCATAAGAAGCATACAAAACATTACCACCCGGTAATGAATAACTCAAACCAGCTTTTGGATTAAAGAAACTAAAGGTATCGTGAAAGTCGTATGGTGCCAGGTCATCGTCTATGCCCGCTGTTTTATAATCTACATATCGATATTGTAAATCCACAAAAGCATTCAAGGCACTTGTTGCTGCATAGTTCAATTTTGCATAGATGTTTCCATCGTTCTTTTGTGATTCTCCATCGTAATAAGTATGACGAATTGCTGCATTGGAAGAATATTGTGCCCAGATAATTTCACCGAAGTGACGCGCATTTGCATACTGATTATACGCTCCGCCAATAGAAAGTCCTACTTTTTCTTTTTCATAATTTACAGAAAAAGTAGTTCCATAAAACTTGTTGTCAAGCCATTTGCGAACAATAAAATCGCTTGAGGTAAGTGTTGTGTCTTTCAACACTACATTATCAAGTCCGTAGTCTGCAAACTCGCGAGCCTGTTTGTATTGCTCATAATAACCTCGGCCATAGGTATAGTGAAGGGAAAGGTTGGCGTTCCAATACTCACTAAACTTTTGAGTAAGGTGGAGTTGGTAATGATCTTGTTTGTAATCGTCCACTTCATTGTCATAGTATCCGGTTACACTCCAGTTTTCATCATACAATGCTCCCGCAGAATTGAAAGTGCGGTTGGTCTTCATCGTTTCAGCGTCATTGCCATTCCACGATTGATACGTTTTCTCTGTACCACCAAAAACGATTGCTTTGATAATGGTTTTAGCGCCATAATATCCTCCACTTAAATAATAGGATCCAAGATCAGAGGATGCACGATCAATGTATCCATCCGATTTAATTTTGGATACGCGTCCATCAAACGACCACTTACCTCCAATCAATCCTGTTCCGATTTTTAAAGTATAGCGTTGTGTATTAAATGATCCGACAGCGGTTATTGCTTCAGCATACGGATCTGATTGTTGTGAAATAGTTTGCACATTAACACTTCCACCAAAAGCACCAGCGCCATTCGTTGACGTACCTACGCCCCGTTGTATTTGTACACTTTGTGTCGATGAAGCAACATCTGGAATATCAACCCAATACGTTCCTTGTGATTCACTATCGTTGTATGGAATGCCGTTGATGGTAACATTGATGCGTGTGGCATCGCTTCCACGGATACGCAAACCCGTGTACCCAACACCAGCTCCAGCATCTGAAGTCGTAACGAGTGAAGGTGTCCAATTCAGAAGCATTGGCATGTCTTGTCCAAAGTTTTGCGACTGCAAAGTTTTACCACTTACATTGGTAAATGTGGTTGGCGTTTTCTCATTTGCCCGTGTAGCATACACCACCACCTCATCTGTAATTTGAACAGATTCATCCATTGCTATGGTCAGGTCTGAATTCGATGTTAACGAAATTTCTTCTCTCTTTTCCTGATAGCCAATAAAGCGAACGATCAGTACATACTTTCCTTCCGACAATTTTCCGATCTGAAATTTCCCGAACGCATCGGTTACTTCAGCGCGATTTGAACCTGCCTTGCCGGTAGGCAGGTTTTCTAACTGAACGGAAGCACCGGCCAGTACCTGATTACTTTTTCCATCCTTTACGGTTCCCGCAATGGAAAATTCCTGCGCAGCAACGCGCGCAGGCAGCAGCATTGCACATGCTACGATGATTGATTTGAACATTGTTTTTAAAAAGTTTAAACCCGCAGGCACATCGGGGAATGTACCTTACTTACGTGTTTACTTGCCTCCCTTCGTCCGCATTACCGGCATCAGGTTCTATGGGTATAATCTCAGCCCGTTATATTTGGCACCCCTTTGTCTTTCGACAACGTAAAGGTAGCAGATAATTTTTAATACAAACGATTTGTCCACAGACCACGGTCAACAGTCGACTGTTGACGGTCGACAAATCAAATAACTTTTAACCTCCAACTCATTACATTCCACACAGATACTCTATTTTTGAAGCATGTATAAAGCGATCGTAAATAGCAAGTCGTTTGAGGTTGAGCAACAGTCGGATGACTTCATTGTCAACGGAGAAATGTTTCAATGGGATCTGTCAAAAATCTCGGATGGTTATTTCCATATCCTTCATCAACAAAAAAGTTATCGTGCAGAAGTGGTGAAGGTAGAATCGGCCACTAAAACATGTGTCATTAAAATTAACGGAAGAACCTATCCGGTTGAACTGAAAGACAAATTTGATTTGCTGCTCGAAAAAATGGGAATGAATTCGCAGGCAGCAAGCAAAGTAAATAATGTCAAGGCTCCCATGCCAGGTCTGATCATCGACCTGAAAGTAAAAGAAGGTGATGCTGTAAAAGTAAATGATGTGCTGTTGATTCTCGAAGCCATGAAGATGGAGAACATCATCAAATCTCCTGGCGAAGGAATTGTGAAATCGGTGAAGGTAAAGAAGGGAGATAGTGTAGAAAAAAGTCAGGTGCTGATTGAATTCTGATTTTCTCATCCGAAGAAATAAAAAAAAGCCATTAACGCATTTTTGCTTCGTCAAAAACCTTGAATCCTGACGAAATAGTAAACATCTTTGCAAGATTTTAACCTGATCTGATGAAATACAAACGCATTGTTCTCAAGCTTAGCGGTGAGTCGCTACAAGGGTCATCCAAGACTACCAATATCGATCCGAATGTCTTGGATCAATATTGTGAGGAAATAAAAGCAGTTAAAGAACAAGGTGTTGAACTAGCCATTGTTATTGGCGGTGGAAATATTTTCCGTGGTGGACAAGCCGAGGCTCTCGGTATCGACCGGGTTCAGGGTGATTATATGGGAATGTTGGCAACGGTTATTAATGCGATGGCCTTGCAAGGTGCGCTTGAACGCCATGGAGTTTACACTCGCTTGATGGCCGGGATAAAGATGGAGCAAGTATGTGAACCCTTCATCAGACGCAGAGCCATTCGTCACTTAGAAAAAGGAAGGATTGTAATTTTTGGAGCCGGTATTGGTAATCCCTATTTCACTACGGATTCAACCGCCAGTCTTCGCGCCATTGAAGTACAAGCCGACATCGTATTAAAAGGAACTCGCGTGGACGGTGTGTATACAAAAGATCCTGAGAAATTTCCGGATGCTGTTCGATACACTACGCTTTCATTTCAGGAAGCATATGAAAAAAATCTGAACATCATGGATATGACTGCCTTTACACTTTGCCAGGAAAACAAACTTCCGATTATTGTTTTCGATATGAATAAAAAAGGGAACTTGCTGAAGGTAGCGAATGGTGAAGAGGCCGGAACATTGATCAGCTAATTATTTTTCTATAAATATTTTTTTTGAATACATTAAAATCCAAATCGCTAATACCGTATGGAAGAAATTGAACTATACCTTGACGAAGCCAACGAATTAATGACCAAGGGGCTCAACCATTTAGGACATGAGCTAACCAAAATCAGAGCTGGAAAAGCAAATCCCTCCATGTTAGATGGTTTACTTGTTTCCTATTATGGCGCCATGAGTCCGTTGCAACAAGTATCATCGATCACTGCGCCTGATGCACGAACTCTTTTTATCAAACCCTGGGAAAAAAATATCATAAGTGAAATTGAGCGCACCATTATCAATGCAAACCTGGGACTCAATCCGCAAAATGATGGACAACAAATCATCATTAACATTCCAATGTTAACGGAAGAAAGACGAAAGCAGTTAGTGAAGCAGGCGAATCAAGAAGGTGAGCAGGGCCGAATCAGCATTCGTAATATTCGCAAAGAAACCAACGAACAGTTAAAGAAAATCAAAGGCGCTTCAGAGGATGATATCAAAAATGCCGAAGGTACTGTTCAAAAAATGACGGACGATTTCATGAGTCGCATTGATACCCTTCTTAAGAAAAAAGAAGTTGAGATTATGACGGTTTAGAAAATGGTAATCGGTATTCGGTTAAACTGATCACTGAATACTGATTACTAAAAAATTTAGTTAGCTGCGATTAGAGCGACTTCTTAAAATCCTCAATTCTATTCGTCATTTTGGTAAAGAACTTAATCCGTTCTTTTTCTGCCGTTCCACTAATCAACGTGGAGTGTTTGATCAAACTGTATAGATATTGTTCCGTTTTTTCGCAAAACAATTCGTGCTGTGTAATCAGCAGACTAATCGTGTTGTAGTTAATGTATGCCAGGCGCTTATCACCCGATCTTGCACAAATCGTATTATCTGACATCAATATTTCGTTCTGATATAAATTGAAAGTACTACCATCCAATTTTTTAGCGTTTGCTGCCTCGGCTTGTACGGTACGCATCAACTCAATAAGGTAATCACACAACTGAGTGGCTTGTTTTGAATTAGCAAAAAAGCTGCACTCCTGATAGAATTCTATTTGTTTCAACGTATTGTTGATGGCTTCAATCGCCCATATTTCAACACTTGGAATGGAAGCATAACGCGTCCATATCCGATTGCCCAACTGAATCATTTCTTTGCTTATTACATCTTGTTCAAAAGCAAGTGTTTTGAATTCCGCATTTTCAATGATGGTCTTCTGCCAGAAAAACATTTTAAAAGCTGCCAATTCCGGATGGCGCAAATAGTGAAAGATGGGAATGTCTTTCGCGGCATAGGTAATTTCAGTTAGCATTTCAACGTTCTTAAAAATAGAGGTCAACCATTGATCAAGCGTATAGTTGACTGACGGGGACCGGTCCATAAAGGGAACCATGTTCGAGGTGGGTGTGAACAACGAATCAACCGAAACTCCGTAGCGTCCACACAATTTTTTTGCCTCATCCAACGATAGCACTGTCTCACCACGTATTCTGCGGTAGGCACTGTCCCGGCTAATGCTAAGAATTTCCGCAAGTTCATCGACAAACGAAAGATTGGCAGGTAATCTTTTTTTTACCTCTTCCAAAAAAGCGCTTTGTATGCTGTCTGAGGTGGTCATTTACGATTGGGCTAGGGTTTTCAATAAATGCAATTAATACTACGTCAAAGTTGTGGCATTTGCAATAATCCCAAGGGTAAACAACGAGGGAACGCTTGCATTCGTTTTCTGCAATATTCTCTTTTCCTCGCTTCGAAGTTTGAAATACAGAAGCTTCTTAGCGGGATTATGTTTGACTTGGTTTTAAAAAGAACAAAATCTACAAACATGAAACCTCCAGGCATTTTAAACCTTCTCCTTTCCATCATCATGGTAACCTGCCTGAGTGGGTGCTACTCTCTTTACTATGCTCCGACTGCACACAATGTTCCCATGTTCAAAGAGAAAAACGAAGTGCGGGTTTCTGCTGCTTATTCGATTGTGAGTGACGGCACGGGAGAAAATCCTATAGAAGGATTCGAAATTCAAAGTGCTTATGCAGCCGGAAAACATTTTGCTATTATGGTAAACGGTTTCAAAGCGCAGTCCACAGAAGATGAAGGATCATATTCATTGGGTTACAGGCATCAAAAAACTAATCTCATTGAGTTCGGTGCCGGCTATTTTAAGCCATTTCATAGAAACAAACTTGTTGTTGAGGCATACGGAGGATTGGGCGTTGGCGAATTCAAAAACCGTTACATAGATGAATATGATCCGTCATATACGGTCAATTCATCCGTGAACTTTAAGCGCCTTTTTGTTCAGCCCTCCATTGCATATTCATCGGACTATTTTGGCGTAGCATTCTCCATGCGACTTGCTTTATTAAAGTATGATCAAAATCCAGAAATTGAATTGGGCACGTCCTATTTTCTGGTAGAACCTTGTTTCACCATTCGGGCAGGATGGAAGGGTCTTAAGTTTCAATCTCAGATTCAACTTTCGAACAACGTTACTGATCCGAATTTCCCTCAACATCGCCTTAATTTTAACACGGGTATTTGTCTCACTCTTCCGGTAAAAAAATCCATTCAATAGGTATCGATAAGATTAATCAACATCATTAATACTATTGGTTATGAACTCAAACATCTATGCTCTGCTAACACCCATCGCCCTAGGTTTCATCTTAATTGAAATGGCATTGTGCTGGTATTATAAAAAGAAGTACATCCGTTTTCAGGAGGCAGTGGCCAACTTTGGTACAGCCCTCGGAAATCAAACAATGAATGTTCTTGTGGCGGCCGGGGTTTACGTTGTTTACGGGTGGCTTTGGGAAAACTATCGATTAATCGATACGATAAAAATGAATGCCTTCACGTTTGTGTTACTGCTTCTCGGCATCGATTTTATTTTCTATTGGGTGCACCGTTGGGGTCACCAGATCAACATCATGTGGGCAGCGCACTCTCCTCATCATTCAGCAGAAGAAATGAATTTCTTTGTAGCGCTGCGAGCCAGTGTTACCCAACGCCTATTCTCTTTTATGTTCTTTTGGCCACTCACCATCATTGGTTTCAGGCCCATTGATATCTATGCAATGACTGGTCTTCACCTTTTCATTTCATTTTTACATCATACCGAGTTTATTCCAAAACTTTGGCGCTGGATTGAATTTATTTTTACTACACCTTCCCATCATCGCGTTCATCACGGTATCAACTTCGTGTATCTTGATAAAAATTATGGTGAATTTCTGATTATCTGGGATCGCTTGTTTGGTTCGTATGCAGAAGAAGAAGAGAAGGTACTTTATGGAATGTACAATCCCCCAAAAACCTGGAATCCGATTACGATTAATTTTCACTATTACCAATTGCTTTGGAAGGATGTCGCTGCGGCACCACATTGGATTGACAAATTTAAAATCTGGTTTATGCCATTAGGCTGGAGACCACAAGGTTTACCACCTAAGCCACCTCTCCAGGAAGTGACTGAACAAAATCAAGTTCGCTTTGCTACCACCATGTTTACAGGTGCAAAGCCTTACCTTATCATTCACATTATACTGGGTGTTGCGCTAATGATGATGGTTATCAACCCCTCTTCTCCCTGGAGCAATACCGAGCGATGGATCGGAAGTTTTCTCCTCTGGCATATGATCATCAACTGGAGTGGCATCATGGAGTCGAAGGAATGGCTGTGTTCATCTGAAACCTTTCGGCTTACACTTAGTTGTGCTTTGCTAATTTATTTTAGTGGCCTGCCAATGCATGATCCACTAAATCTACTTTGGATTTCGCTTTCGATTCTTTCAGTGTTTTGGGTGAATCTGCTATTCAGAGTGAGCCCGTTCTGCTAAGAGTTGACAAATACACTTCCTTTTCATTAAGATGATTCAAATGAAAACAAGACGATCAAATTTAATAATTCAATTCGCTCTGCCTCTTTTGTTACTCACACAAACCCTGTTGGCCCAAAAGTATGTCGATATTGTAAAGCTCAATTACAATAACACATCACGAAATAATTTTGAGAACAGTAGTAAAAGTACACGTGTTGAAGAGCTCGATTTAGAAACTACCTTACCCATTGCAATCAATAGCAAAACAAATTTCATTACAGGTTTTATTTATGAACGAATACGAACCAAACTTTTTGAAGATGGGGATTTAGAAACGTTTTCATCCATTAGTCTGAAAATTGGATTTAATAAAGTCCATTCTGCAAAATGGTCAGGTACGTACGTTTTCGTCCCCAAAATCGCCTCAGACTTTCATCACATTACAAAGAAAGATTTTCAATTGGGAGGATTCGTGTTGTTAAAATATAGCAAGAACGAAAGCTTGAATTACAAAGTGGGCCTTTACGCAAATGGTGAATTGTTTGGGCCGTGGTTCGTTCCCTTGCTCGGATTATATTACATCAGTCCAAATAAAAAGTTTGAAGCAAATGTAACGATGCCTATTATGGCTGATGTTAACTATTCGATCCTGAAGAGGGTGGCCATAGGCATGAATTTTTTCGGACAAGTAAGAACGTATTACCTAACAAAAATTACAAGTGACGGAAGCAATGGATACGTCCACCGATCAACCACTGAACTGTTTGGATACTTAAAATTTAATCTCTCGAAAAGCGTAACAATCCAAACGAAAGCTGGATACTCGATTGGTCGATTCTATCGGGTGTATGATGAGAATGATAAAATTTCTTTTGGATTACCGCTGTCATATTTTGGCGATGATCGAAAGCAATTAAACACCGACTTTCAAGATGGATGGGTGTATCAAACGATGTTGATATATCGATTTCACTTAAAGTAATGAAAACAACAGAGAAAATGCTAAGGTGATTTTGTAATCAGTTCCGTTTATTCGCAGCTAAATTATCTAACATAATGTAGCCATGAGAAATTAAATGGACAATGCTTGAAGGTAATAATTCAACGGCCGGAGAAGAAAGAGTTTTTTGTATGATATCCGTTTTCTTTTCTCCGTTCGCCATCAGTATAGGTAACTTCGCTTCACGAAAGTGTTTCAGTCCTAAGGTAATGCCTTTGTCCAGTCTGGTTGATCCCGGAAAATATTTCTGCCCAACCTTTTTTGTTTCTTCTGCCAATGTACTGATGTGTGCATCCATGTTAAAAGATGTGCCAGGTTCATTCATCGCAATGTGTCCATTGGTTCCAATACCCACTAACATAATATCCAGTCCATCATGCGATTCAATAAATGTATTCATACTCCTGACTTGCAATTCAAGATCATCAGTTAATCCATTGAAGAATTTAATTTGTGATGAAGGTATTTGAAGAGGATTGAAAAAATCCACGTCCATCATCTCTCGACACGATCCCTTTTGAGATGCCGCTACGCCAATCCATTCATCAAGACTAACAAAAATACATTCACTTATATCAAGACGATTTGATTTCACATCTTCGACTAAACATTCGAACACGCCTCGGGGTGTATGGCCTGATGCAAGACAAATGATTGAATCACGTTTTGAGTTAATGTATTCTACAATTAAGTCAGCTGTTGCGCGGGATAGCGTGGCGTAATCGGGATATTGTTTGACTTTCATAGTAATTAATGCACTATCATTTCTAAATAAAATACATTCACGCTAAGGCGCTAAGCAAATTAAGCAAAGATCGGAAAGCAATTCCAAAAACAAATTGATGTATTCTTATGGGCCTTTCTTCGCGAGCTTGGGCTTAAGGCTTGGCGTCTTTGCGTGAAATTGAATTTTCTAATAGAAAGTTTAATCAATTGCCCTTTCCAACATGCCGCCCGTCAGGCGAATGAGATTCGTTTGTGCAGCCAGCACACTATAAAGCGCTAAATATTTTTCAAGGGCAGCGTTTCGATAATTTTCCTGAACGATGCGCAAGTCGATAGCGCTGAGTGCTCCGTTTTTATAGCGTTCATTTGCCAACGTTAAATTCAGTTGGGCTGCTTTCATTTTTTCAACCGTGATAGCAACGAGCTGTCTGCGAAGATTGTATAAATCAAATGTTGAAAGCAAATCATATTCCAACGAAAGTTTTAATTGATCGATTGAAAGCAACCCAATCTTCTCGTTGATCTTTGCATTCTCAACTGACCTTCTTATTTGTCCACCATTAAATAAAGTCCAGCGAAGGCTAAGGTTTGCGTATGCTCCATACGAATTTCCAGTCAATGTCTGATTCGTAAGCGTGGATTGATAGTTATACACTGGCTGACTTAAATCTCCATCTACATATCCTACCGTACTCGTTAGCGCGTTGGTCGATGATCGGAAGTCAGCGTTTAACTGATCCAAACTCCCATTCCCTCCCACATTCAAAACAAGTGATGGATATAAATTGGATTGCTGTAGCCGCGTTGTGTTCCGCAAAATTTCCTGATTCACAAATTGGTTGTGCAAATTCGTATTCGATCGCTCCATGGTCGATCTTAAATCATCATACACATATGCCTGATCAACAAAGTGAAGTGAATCCGTTAAGACATAGGTTCGATTAATACTATCACTCAACAACAAGTTAAGACTGCGCAACGTGTTGGCATAGCGGATCTCTTGTTGCAATACATTGGCTGAATCCGTAAGATAATTGTTTTGTTCTTGCAACACATCGAAGGTAATCGCTCCTCCGAGCGACTTGCGCAAGCGTACAAACTCGTATCGTTCTTTTGAAAATCCACGGTTGATGCGCAGTACATTTAAATTCTCTTTGTCCAGCAACGCTTGATAATACGCGAGGATAATACTCTGCAGCGTAGTCTCCATTACAAAAGTAGAATTGCCATGACTGATTTCTTCTAGTCGCTGGAGCTGATCCTTGGTAACGCTAATGGCAAACCCACGAAACAATGTAAACTGAATATCGAGTTGACCAATGAGGTTGTCATTTATGTTTTGACCAGCAACTGCGAAAGGGTTGGCTGGCTTTCGTTGAATAACATTGTTGTTTTGGTTCAGACTCAAGTTGATGGTTGGGTATCGCCCTGCCTGACCCCAATTATTATTGTTTGCTGCGATATCAATATTCTGTTTTGTAATCTGGATATCGAAATTGTTTTTAAGTCCCAGTTCAATGGCACGCGTCAACGTTAATGCTTCCTGCGAAAATGCAGCTTGTGATAACAGTGCAAAAAAAACAATTCCTAAAACTCTTGTCATGCTTCTTTTATCAAACCTTGTGTGATATTCCATTCAACTAAAAATCGGTATGTGTAAAATGTGCTTTAATCAATATGAACTCTACCTTCTTTTCCGCTGAAATAAGAATAGATAGCCGGGATTACAAAAAGTGTAAGCACCGTTGCAAAAGCCATTCCTCCAATTACAGCAATACCCATTGACACGCGGCTTTCTGATCCGGCTCCGAGGGCTAAGGCAATTGGTAATATCCCCAGCATCGTTGCAAGACTTGTCATAATAATCGGGCGGAAGCGTGACTCCGCAGCACCAATTACAGCATCCATTACTTTTAGACCTTGTTCCTTGCGCTGGTTAGCAAACTCAACAATCAGAATTCCATTCTTTGTTACCAATCCAATCAACATGATAATACCGATCTTACTAAAAATATTTAATGTTTGATCGAAGTACCAAAGAGACAATAGTGCTCCTGCTACAGCGAGTGGTACGGTAAACATAATGATGAGTGGATCTTTAAAACTTTCGAACTGACCTGCGAGTATTAAATAAATAATGGCAAGTGCAATTAACAGTGCTAAATAAATGCTTGAAGAACTTTCTGTGAACTCACGCGAAGCCCCATCTAAACTGGTCGTATAGGTTTCATCCAACACTTCGCTGGCAATGCGTTCCATTTCTTCTATTCCCTCTCCCAATGCAACACCTTTTGCCAACTGTGCGCCTACCTTTGCCGATGAATATCGGTTGAAGCGATATAGTTGTGGCGGTCTGCTTTGTTCCTCCATGGTAACAAGATTATCGAGTTGAATTAATTCTCCTCGTTTGTTTTTTACATAAAGTGTTTTCAAATCCAACGGCTCGTCACGATCGGCCCGTTCTACTTGTCCGATGATTTGATACTGCTTACCATCCATAATAAAATATCCAAATCGTGCGCCACTCAAACCAAGTTGAAGCGTTTGTGAGATGTCAATAATGTTCACGCCTAAGTTTCTCGCTTTGTCACGATCGATTGAAATATTGATTTCAGGTTTATTAAATTTCAAATCAAGATCCACAAAGCCAAACTTTGGACTTTGTGACACCTTTAACATAAACTCAGGCAATACTTTTTTCAGTTTGTCAATCTCTGGCGCTTGAATTACAAACTGAACCGGAAATCCTCCCCTTCGATCACCAATGGTTTGTGCCTGCGTAATTGATGTTCTGACACCACTGTATTTGCGAACTTTTCCAGTAACATCGTCTACAATTTCTTGTTGAGTTCTGGTACGGTCAACCGGATCTTTCAGAATAACACGCACAAAGCCTGTGTTAGCCGCTGAACCGCCAGAGCCTGGGGCTGTCACGCTAACCATACCAGCACGTTCAGGAACTTCTTTGTTGATGAATTCGGTCAGCTCTTTTATGTATCCATCCATGTATTCGAAAGTAGCACCTTCAGGTGCTTGTGCCTGCAATCTGAATTCGCTTCGATCTTCCATAGGGGTAAGTTCGGAAGGAAGAATTATAAAAAAGAGATAAATCAAACCAACCGAAGTCGCAATGATGACAAAGGCCATCCAGCGCATCTTCATAAAACCTGCTAATGATTTTGAATAACCTTCTGTAAGCTTTACAAAGAAGGGTTCCGTCTTATTGTAAAACCAATTGTGCTTTTCTCTTCTCTTCAAAATAGTGGCACTCATCATTGGCGTGAGTGTAAGCGATACGAATGCACTAATTGCTACTGCGCTCGCTACTACCAATCCGAATTCCCGAAACAATCTGCCTGTAAGTCCTTGAAGAAAAATCACCGGAAGGAAAACGGCAATAACCGCTACCGTTGTAGAGATGACGGCAAAATAAATTTCAATTGAACCCTTTCGAGCTGCTTCTTTTGGTTCTTCACCTTCTTCAATTTTTACATAAATATTTTCCAATACTACGATGGCGTCATCTACCACAAGACCAATGGCCAACACTATTCCTAAAAGTGTAAGCACATTAATCGTAAACCCCAAGAGGTACATAAAAAAGAAGGAGCCGATAAGAGAAATAGGAATGGTTGCAATTGGAATAATCGTTGTGCGCCAGTCGCGCAAAAAGAGAAAGATGATCGCCAGTACTAAACAAAAGGCGATGATGATGGTTTCTTCCACTTCAAAAATAGAAGCACGAATGTATTCTGTTGAATCATAGCTCATCGTGTATTCAATGTCCTCGGGCAAATCGCGTTTGATCTGTTCAATTTTTTTATTGAGTCGTTCCGATATGTCAATGTTATTTGCTCCTGGTTGAGCAACAACAGCAATAGCAACACCAGGTACACCATCTCTTCGCAATATCGTACGATCATTTTCAGGATAGAGCTGTGCATGACCAATGTCTTTGAAACGTACTACCTGATCGCCATCTTCCTTTACAATAAGATTATCAAAATCTTCTACGGTGCTGAGTCTACCCATAGTGCGCACGGTAAGTTCCGTGCTTTGTCCTTCGACACGACCTGACGGAAGCTCTACGTTTTCACGATTCACGGCTTGCAATACATCGGATGGTGCAAGCTTTAAGGATGCGAGTTTAATCGGATCCATCCATAAGCGCATCGAGTAGCGCTTCTGTCCCCAGATTCCCACAGAGCTTACACCCGGTATAGTTTGAATTCTTTCCTTGAAAACATTTTCAGCAAACTTCGAGAGTTCGAGCGGATCGCGCTTATCACTCTGAATAGTCATAAAAATAATCGGGCTTGAATCGGCATCTGCCTTTTCTACAACGGGTGGATCAACATCCGGTGGAAGTCGACTTAATGCACCTGATACTTTATCGCGTACATCATTCGCTGCAGTTTCCAAATCAACACCCAGCTCAAATTCTACTGTGATGTTGCTTCGTCCTTCACGGCTCGTGGAGGTAATTCCGCGAATACCTGGAATACCATTTACCGCTTCTTCGAGCGGTTCAGTAATTTGTGATTCAATTACATCGGCATTGGCACCAACATAATTTGTTGAAACTGTAATGATAGGAGGATCAACGCTTGGGAATTCGCGCACCCCTAAGAATGAAAATCCAATAACGCCAAAAAGAATAATGACCAGCGACATTACAATCGCCAGCACCGGACGGTTAATACTTATGGTGGATAAACTAGCCATGCCGATTTTAAATTTACGAATTATGATTTTTGCTACGCCTCTTTAAACTATGCTTTACAAGCTTGTCGCTTGTCACTATTTGTCAACACTATTCACCTTTGTTACCTGAACAGCCATACCTTCACGAAGCTGAAGAATACCTGTCGTAATAAGTGAATCTCCAGGCTTTAATCCAGAAGTGATTTCAAGGTTTGTTTCGGTACGCATACCGGTTTCGACTTTCACTTCTTTTGCTTTGCCTCCCTCTATAATAAAAACTTTATGGTTGTTAAGATCCGGAATCACGGCCTCAGTGGGAACCAATATTGCATTGCTTACCGAGGACAAGATCAAACCTACTTTCACAAACTGACCGGGTAACAAAAGACCCTTTGAGTTTTCAGCAATGGCGCGAATTTTTAATGTGCGTGTTGTTGGATCAATTCGAGGTTCGATAGCGTATACCTCTCCTTCAAAATCCTGAGTATCATTTTCGATTGTGAAAAGAATTTTTTGCCCAGGTCTTACTTGCGTGCTATAACGGCCTGGCACAGCAAATTCAATCTTAGCAGGACTGATATTATATAGAGTGGCAACTATTGTACTCGGTGTGATGTATGCTCCATCACTAATGTAACGTAATCCTATAACACCATCGAATGGTGCAATGATTTGAGTTTTATCTAATTGCGCTTCGAGAAGTTTAAGATCCGCAGTGTTGGTATTCAGTCGATTCAACGCATTATCATATTCTTCCTGACTGATGGCGTCTTTCTCTAACAACTTGCGCTGTCTGTTCTCAATATCCTGATTTAACTTTTGATTGTATTTCTCCTTCTCTAATTGTGCACGAATTTCTTCATCATTAATCTGCAGCAACAACTCGCCTTTCTTCACACGCTTACCTTCCTTAAAGTAGAGCCCTGTAATCTTACCCGACTCTTCACTTGTCAATTCGAGGGATTCATTCGCCAGTACTGAACCTGTAACCACAAGTTTATTGTCGAGCGCACCTGATTTAACAAGCTGCACTTCAATAGGAAGTTTACCAGCAGCTTGTGTTGGGGTAACTGTAGCCGATGCTTTATCATCACTGAACAAATGTAATTTAGGCAAGGCCAATAAAACAATAACGCCTACTAAAGCAATGATGGTGATGATTTTCTTATTCATGTATTCGTAATGGTCTACTTTCTACCTCTGTGATAATGCCGCGCGAAGAAAAGCGCGTGATGGAGTCAGGCTTTGTTCGCGATGAGCTTCTGGTGCAGTTCAAGAACCTGCGGAATTAACAATTGGTTCTCATCATTGTAAAGAATAAAATCGGTACGGTTCAATTTTTCCTTTTCAGCCATTTGATTCTTCATGATGTCTTTCACCAGTTCTTCTGTGCGATGTGCATCACGCGATAACACTCGCTTTATACGAAGATCTTCCGGTGCGTGCACCACAATGATTTTATCAAGCTCTTTATTCGAACCCGCCTCAAACAAAAGTGCAGCTTCCTTTAAAACATACGGATGATGATCATTGTTCTTCACCCACATTACGTAATCTTCTTTTACTCTCGGATGAACCAAATTATTCAGTTTCTTCAGCTTCTCCGGATCATTAAAAACAGTCTCACCGAGATAGTTTCTATTCACCGAACCATCAGCATTATAAGACAAGTGTCCGAATTCTTTTTGGATGTTGGATATGAGTATTCCATCGGTGGTCATTAATGCTTTCGCATGGCTGTCTGCATCGTATATGGGAATTCCAAGGCATTGAAAAATCTTACACACGAGGCTTTTACCTGATCCAATTCCTCCGGTAATACCAACTTGATAAGGAGTTTTCATGCGCTAGAATTTTACAAGCACAGAGTCAGCTTTGATGACGTGAGTAAACGGAGGAATACCTTGTAAAACAGGGAGCACTTTTATTTCTCCACGTTTAAAATCTTTTAAATCCACAACAGCATGGACAGAATCTGCCCTATATTGTTTCATTAGTTTTTCGGGGATTGCATAAGTGCATATCCATTGTTTCATTTCGATGTAGGGTCGAGATGACATCGTTGCATTCACAATCTTAAGATCAACTGAGTCGGTTATCTCAATCAGTTTATCCACTTTAAATCGCACCGATACTGTTGGAGGATTTCGTTTGATCAGTTCCTGATTTAAAAATTTAACCTCTACATCGTCTGCAAAATCCTCATCAATATTGCGCTGCAAAATTTTGAGGTTTACAGGAAGCGACAATGCATCGATTAATGTAATCGGACCTTCAATATAAATCGAATCAGGTGATACGATGGGGGCACTGCTTATTCCAAATCCTTTACGAAAAAGTATGGAAGGAGTGTCCAGATGAAGCTTGACTTTGCGTTGCATCTTATGCTCAATCGCGATGTGCAATGTGTCTGTTAAAATGAAATTGATTTCGAATCCATCCAATTGATTCGCAAAAAATGCTGGCAACGTGCTGCCTACAATTTTTCGTATTTGTTCCGGATGTTCGAGTGGGATAATGAGGGGCGGAACTTTTAATCCTGTACTTCTTCGAAAGAGATTCCACCCCAGGCCGGTAACATTAATCTTTACCTCATTGGGTAAGGGACGAATGGGAATGTAAACATTGTCGTTGTAATCAAACGCCAATGGAAAGCTGATGTTGGTGGTGTAGTTTTTATTAAGAGCATTAAAAAACCAAAAGACCGTGGCTGCGAATACACACAGCACCACGGCCTTCCAGTTTTTTTTGTTGAAGCGAAGTAAGTTGAATATCGATTTGAAAAATCCCATTCACAAAAAGTAAAATGTACAAATCAATTTCCTATCGACAATTCAGACAAGCGCTAACTATTTTTTAGTAGCTGCGGCCTTCGTAGCGTCCGCTGAAATAGCCGATTTGTTGAAGCGAATGCGACCACCTTTTTCTACCTCCAAAACAAATGTATCGCCTTCCAGTTCGGCTACATAGCCATGTGCACCACCAATGGTAACAACATAATCACCCTTTTTAATGTCATCCGAAAATTTCTTTGCGTCTTTTGCCTTCTTTTGTTGCGGGCGGATCATAAAGAAATAAAATACTACGATGATACCACCGAAAATAACGAATTGCATCCATGGGTTTGATGCTTGTGCTTGTGCTAAGATTGAATACATAATCAAATTAAATTTTAGGATGGCAAAGTTATTAAAATAAACATCCCAATCTACCGTGAAGCAGATTGGGATGTTGCGTTATTGTTTTGTTACTGAATACTTATTTAACCGGGCCGTTGTCTGGTACAGAGGCTTTTGGCAATACCATTGCTTTGAAGCGCAATACGGTTTGTTTAGGCCAGGTATTCGCTGTTACCGTAACGGTTTTGTTTTGCGTGTTTGGCTTTCCGTTGCTGTCAAACTTCGCTTTTATAATGCCCGTTCCACCAACGGGTACTGGTTCCTTCGACCATTCTGGTACGGTACATCCACATGAACCTTGCGCATTTTGAATGATTAATGGAGCCTCACCTGTGTTTTTAAATTTGTAGATGTACTCTACAACATCACCCTCCTTTATGGTTCCAAAATCATGGTCAATGGTTTCAAATTCCATTGCCGGTATTGGACCTGTAGGTTTTTCTTCAACTGCTGGAGCTTCAGGTGTAACGGCAGGTGTTGGCGCAGCGGCCTTTTTACCTTCCAATTCCTGAAGTCTGGCTTCCAATTGTGCAATCTTTTTTTCTGAATCGCGGTTGTTGCAGCCTATTGCTACAAAGGCCACCACTGCAGTCATTAAAAGTATTCCCTTCATCGTCTTCATAGTCTCTCGTATTATATTATGTTGTTCTGTTTTCTTACTTTATTTTCCTTTGTCCGAATGTACTTGGCTCTTTAACCTTTCTTGCCACGAATCTGTTCCAATAATTCATCAACATCAAAAAGCAATTGCTCGGCCTTGCCTTTTGCTTCATCTACTACCTTTTGCCCTTGTGATTTGGCTTCAGTAGTAAGGGGTGTTTCCTTGCCTGAAACGAAGTCATTAATCAATTCTTGTAGCAAACCACGGTATTTATCAAGCTGAAAAGACAACTTTTCGCGTGTATTTGAGCCTTTGTCGGGGGCATATAGGATTCCCAAAATAGCACCGGCTGCCGCGCCAGCTATAAATGCCATGAGTGTGCTACCGCTTTTCTTGCTCATAAACTTTCAAATTAAAGTGTGTTGGGATGCAAATTCAAAATTTTAACAATTTTTAACAAATCATTGAAATTGACAATGCTCCGCTTATCGAATTTCGATTATTTATTGTCAATTAATCCTCTTCCACTCTTTTTCATAGAGCCGCTCTCTTTCAGTTCCTTCGCAATTACATCTAAAATACCGTTGATGAACTGGCGACTCTTTGGCGTACTGTAATTTTTGGCGAGTTCAATATATTCATTTATTGAAACCTTAACAGGGATGTTGGGGAACTCCAACAATTCTGCAATGGCCATCTCCAAAATAATGCGATCGGTTAATGGTAATCGGTCTACCTCCCAATTGCGTGTGTTGTTGGCAATCAATTCTTTGAATTTCGGATCAAGATGAGAACCGGTTTGGAACAAGCGCTCGATAAAATTCTTATCGTCTTCCCAATTCATGGAAAGCATATGTAATGTAAGTACTTGCTTCGACTCAGGTTCATACGACTTCACCGTCTTCTCAACCATGCCTTTCACAATGTCTTTGTCTTCTGCCCAGCGCAATACCTCTTCTTCAAAGAAATCATTGATCACGGTCTTCCCTAAAATCACTTTTTTGAAAAGATGGTTGATGAATTTCTTCTGCTCCTCCAACGTTGGATTTTTCTTTTCATTGTATGCGATATACTCTGCATCTGTACGCAAAACATCACGGAACCATGCCTTAACTCTGTCGGCTTTATCTTGCCAATGGCGGCCTAATTTCAACGCATCTTTCTTAAGTAGTTCGCTTTCACGAATGCCATGCACCCAGGCATTGTCAGAGAAATTTTTGTGACTGATTTTTTTATCAGTTTCAGCAACTTCGGCCAATGCGGGCACAAGGCTTAATACAGAAATGTATTGGTCGTAGATTTTCTCTACTTCGCTTACCAGGTTTTTGGCAAAAAAGGAAGTGTCTTTCTTGGATTGGTTGGCGTATTGAATGAAACAATCATTCACCACCTTTTTTATTTTGAGGGTTTCATGATCAACAGATGTTTCAGCCTTAAGAAAGGCATTTTCAAACAATTTAGTGGCCTGTTTCTTCTCCAGAGCAAGCTGGGTTTTGTCCTGCACCTCCATCGAGTTTAAATCGGGCTGGAAGGAATCGCTGATTTTCTCCAGACACAATTCGTAATTGGCATCTTTGCACTGCTGTAACGCAAAAAGGCTTTGCATTACTTTCACTCTAAGGCTTCTTCTGTTGAGCATGATAAAGAACTACTGGTCGTATTAAACTTGGGCACAAAAGTAAAATATCCGGTTTGGTTTAGCTAACCGGGCCCACATATAAATTGATTTTTATAAATCCTCCGTGCGTTTAGTTTGTTTGCTGTAATTTGAGGCCTCAAAAAAACAAAGCAGCAGGACAGTGAACGATTGGAATAATATTTCGTTTTAGCCTAAGTCGGTTAATATTCTCTGTATGAAATGAGCCTTTACTTACGATTTCCCCAAATGTTTATGGTTAATGTGGCGAATTCCCTGTCTGCCGACAGGCAGGCACGTGTCCATTAAAATAAAATATTAACACGTGAAAGAACTTAAATACCTTAATAAATACCTGCTCAAGTACAAGTGGCATTTAATTTTAGGAACCCTCTTCGTCATTATTTCCAACTTCTTTCAAATTATACCGGCTCAGTTGGTGCGTTACTCCATTGATTTGGTAGTAGATAATATTCGCATTTACCAATCTTTTTCAGGAACCAACCTTCAGGATAATTTCTTCAGCGTTTTTGCTTACGGTATTTTGATTTATGCCGGATTGATTTTACTGATGGCAGTGTTGCGCGGAGTCTTTTTGTATTTCGTGCGCCAGACACTCATTGTAATGTCGCGCTTAATTGAATATGATTTGAAGAATGAAGTATTCGAGCACTATCAAACATTGCCGCTCAGTTTTTACAGAAGAAACAATACAGGCGATTTGATGAACCGCATTTCAGAAGATGTGGGTCGAGTGCGGATGTACCTTGGTCCCAGTATTATGTACGGATTAACACTCTTTACGCTTTTTCTTACTCTTGTTCCCTATATGTTCTGGATCAGTCCTACCTTAACCTGGTATGCACTTAGTCCATTGCCGATCTTGTCGATCAGCATTTTTTTGGTGAACAATAAAATGGAAAGGCGATCGGAAGAAATCCAGAAGAGTCAATCCAAACTATCCACCTTTGTTCAGGAAGCCTTCAGTGGAATACGCGTAATTAAATCTTTCAATCGCGAATTAGAGTCGATCTCCAAATTCAATATTGAAACAGAGCAATACAAAAAGCAGTCATTAAAACTTACCAAAGTGCAATCGCTGTTTTTTCCGATCATCATGGCGTTGATTGGTATCAGCACCATTTTAACAGTGTATGCCGGAAGCACTGAAGTAATTAATGGCAACCTTACCTTTGGGAATATCGCTGAGTTCATCATCTACGTCAACTTGCTTACCTGGCCCGTTGCATCGCTGGGTTGGACGAGTAGCTTGGTTCAACGCGCTGAAGCCTCGCAGAAACGCATCAACGAATTTCTAAAAACACAAACCAATATTATTTCCGAGAAAAATCTCGATCATGACATTGTTGGTAAGATTCAATTTAAGAATGTAGGCTTCACTTATCCGGATACAGGCATTAAAGCATTAAAAAATATTTCCTTTACCATTCAAAAAGGAGAATCGCTTGCCATCATTGGAACCACTGGTTCTGGCAAAAGCACCGTTGCTAATTTGGTTTCGCGCTTATATGATGCCCGTGATGGGGAGATTTTCATTGACGACATTCCAATTAGTCACTACAACTTAACTTCATTGAGAAGCCAGATCGGTTATGTTCCTCAAGATGTTTTTCTTTTCAGTGATACCATATTCAACAACATTGGCTTTGGCATTAAGCAACTGGATGAGGATAAAATTTATCAGGCTGCGAAAGATGCCGATGTCTATGAAAACATTAAGGGCTTTCCGCAAGGTTTTCAAACTCGTGTAGGAGAGAGAGGTATTACATTATCTGGAGGACAAAAGCAACGCGTTTCTATTGCGCGCGCCATTGTACGCGAACCGAAAATATTAATGCTGGATGACGTCCTTTCAGCGGTTGATACCAAAACTGAAAACAATATTCTCAATAGCATGAAGCGGATTATGGAAGGACGTACTACCATTATTATTTCGCACCGCGTTTCGTCTGCCAAGCTTGCCAATAAAATAATTGTTTTGATGGATGGTGTAGTAAAAGAAGAAGGAAGTCACGAACAATTGATTGCACATGATGGACTCTATAAAGATCTGTACGAAAAGCAAAATCAATTAGATGAAACAGAAATTAGTTGATCATTGTTAGTTGATAGTTAGTCTTGCGGAGTTAGCCTAATAAGAGCTACTATTGACAAACCATTATCTTTGTAAACTTTAGCATTGAAATTCTATATTATGTTCAAGAGTATTGCCTTTATTTTCGTATTCATTGTCTTTTCTTCTATTGCTTCGGCACAAGTACTTCAACCGGCTAAATTGGTTGCAAAGAATCCAACACAAACCATAAAGGTTGGCGATGAAATTGAGTTATCAATAATGGCGACCATCGACAAAAGCTGGCATCTATATTCGCTTATAGAAGCGGGTCGCTTCAGTGAAGATTGCGGACCCATACCCTTAACCATTTCATTTTTAAAACATAAAAGCTATGCGTTAATCGGTGATTTAAGAGCGATTAATCCAGAATCAAAACACGAAAAAGTCTTCGACTGTGATGTTCTTATTTTTAATCACACTGGTGAGTTCAGACAAAAAATAAAAGTACTGTCTGCTGATCTTACCATATTGGGCAAGTACGATGGTCAAGCCTGTTCCGATGTTGATTTTACGTGTGTTTTAATCGATGGTGATTTTATTTTCAACTCACTAAAAGTAGTGGACGGTGGAAGTAAAAAAAACGAAAGCAAAGTCACTGAACAAAAAATAGAACAAGCTTCTGTCGTGCAACCTATCCCGGTTGATACCCTAACAAACAAAACTCAATCGACAGCAAAGAAAGAGTATGGCGAAAACAAAGGGCCGATTTTAGATCCTTCCATTATCAAAGCAGATCCAAAACAGAATTCATTGTTGGGCTTCTTTTTACTCTCTTTCATTGCTGGTCTTGCGGCATTGCTAACCCCTTGTGTTTTCCCGATGATGCCGATGACGGTAAGTTTCTTTACAGGACAGGGAAAATCAAAATCACTTGCATTGGTTTACGGTCTTTCTATAATTTTAATTTATACTTTGATTGGCGCAGCACTTGCTCCGCTTATGGGTCCTGAAACAGCGAATCATCTTTCAACAGAGTGGTTGCCCAATCTTATTTTCTTTGCTGTCTTTATTGTTTTTGGTTTATCATTCCTCGGGCTATTTGAAATTACGTTGCCCGGAACCTTCATCAACAAAGTAGATCAACAATCGGAAAAGGGTGGATTGATTGGTGTTTTCTTTATGGCGTTTACATTGGTGCTGGTTTCATTTTCTTGCACTGGCCCACTGGTAGGAAGCATCTTAGTTTCTTCTGCAGGTGGAGAATTTATTAAACCAGTCATTGGCATGTTTGCTTTCTCTCTAGCCTTTGCCATTCCCTTTACATTGTTCGCTTTTTTTCCAGGTTGGTTAAGCTCATTACCTAAATCTGGTGGATGGCTTAATGCAGTGAAGGTCGTTTTAGGCTTTATTGAAATTGCGCTCGCGTTTAAATTTTTAAGTATTGCAGATCAAGCTTTCCATTGGAGGATTTTAGATCGCGAGATCAACATTGCGATTTGGATAGTGATCACAACCTTGATTGGCATTTACCTGATGAAAGGATTCCGTCTTTCTGGTGATACAGGCAAAGATGCAGACGACAAGACGGTAAGCATCGTTCGCCTATCACTCGCAACATTAGCTTTTACCTTTGTTGTTTATTTAGTGCCCGGTATGTGGGGCGCTCCGCTAAAAGCATTAGCGGGGTACTTGCCTCCGCTCTATACACATGATTTTAATCTAGCCGCGATTTCAAGCGGAAAGAATTCAACGGCCATTTGTGATGAACCTAAATACGCAGAGTTTCTTCACTTGCCGCATGGCTTGAACGGATATTTCGATTACGACCAGGCACTTACCTGTGCACGACAACAGGGCAAGCCGTTATTTATTGATTTCACCGGACATGGTTGCACGAATTGCAGAGAGATGGAATCAGTTGTTTGGTCTGATCCTGAAGTATTGAAAAGATTGCAAAATGATTATGTAGTCGTAGCCTTATATGTAGATGACAAAACCGAATTGCCGGAAGCAGATTGGTACACTTCAAAATACGATAGCAAAGTGAAGAAGACGATTGGTAAACAAAATGCCGATTTACAAATCACAAATCTTAATAACAATGCTCAACCATTTTATGTGTTGGTAGGCGAAGATGAACGGGTACTCGTTTCTCCTTTCGGTTATGAAAAAAATCCAAAGTCTTTCGCGAAATTTTTAGATGAAGGGAAAGCAAAGTATAAGAGCTTGTATAGATAATCTTTGGGTTGAAATCACATACCACAAGTTTTCAATGTGCAATTGAAAAATCAAAGTGATCCGTTATTGGTTTTTTGATTTACAAAAAGAATTATTACAACCCTTTCAATCCAGCCAATGAAAGTCATTTCGTGCTCCTGAGTGGAATACAAGTACTGTCCTGCATTCAATGCGCAGTCCGCGCAAGAAGAAGCTCAATAACATAATGCTGCTTGTAGCAGCATTATGTTATTGAGCTTTAAAAATCACGAATGCCCAATCCGCTCGTAGCGGATTGGGCATTCGTGATTTTAAAATGCGCGCCTGCAATTTGACTATGAAGTGCAATTCTTCTTTCGCACATCTGATATGAACGTGATTAAAAGGGGGAACACTTTAGTAGAAAAGCTATTCTAAGCTTATTACCAATTTATCCTTACACTTGGTAGCTTACCTTCTACATTGGAAATTATTAGGAAGCTTCACTAAATAAAAAAACGAGTGTGCTTGTGCTTGACCATCTAATCAAGCTATTTTCCTTAAATCACCAGAACATGAAAATCAGTACATGAGTTGCTTTTTTAAGGTGAAAGGTGATATATTTGAGTTAATGCGGCCTTACAGGCGATGCCTGATTTTTTAAACTTGTTATCTTTGCCGCTTGACTTTTTGAACATGCCTTCGGGCTAACGCAACATGTAACATGCAGAAACGCTGGATTAGTTTAGTGAGTATCGTCATCATCGCCATTGGAATAATCGCGCTTAACAAATTCTTTTTAGTCCCGATGGAGTATCAGGAGGCTGTAATGGATTCTACCCAAAGCATTAATCCTCTTCCAAAAGAACCTCAGGTTTTGTATGGCATGGTGGTCGATGATTTTACGGTGATTGAAGACAAGATCAAACGCAATGAAGTGTTGGGAGATATTCTGGAAGCCTATAATGTTCCTGCCAAACTTATTCACCAGGTATCTCAACTTTCGCGCAGCGTATTTGATGTTCGTAAAATCGCTCCCAATAAAAAATACACACTCATCTGTGGACAAGACTCCCTACAAACAGCGAAAGCATTAGTGTATGAACCAAACCAAATCGATTACATTGTATTTCGATTTGAAGATTCGCTGTGGGTAGAGGTATGTAAACGCGATGTTATTATTGTTGAAAAAACTATTGTCGGAGAAATTAAATCGAATTTATCGGAGACTATTGAAGAGCTGGGCATCTCGCACGAACTAACAAACAAGTTTGTGGATATTTTTGGATGGCAGGTTGATTTTCAACGTCTTCAAAAAGGCGATAAGTTTAAATTAATGTATGATGAAGCACAGGTAGAAGGACAATCTGTAGGCATCAGACAAATCAATGCTATTTATTTTGAGCATGTATCAAGTCCGTATTACGCTTTCCCATTTGATCAGGGCGAAGGCATTGATTACTTCGATGAAGAAGGAAAAAGTTTGCGCAAGGCTTTATTAAAATATCCGATTGAATTTACACGCATTAGCTCACGGTACAATTTAAATCGCTTTCATCCTGTACAAAAAAGATGGAAGGCACATTTAGGAACTGACTTTGCTGCAGCGCCCGGAACTCCGATTCGTTCAGTCGGTGATGGGCTCGTAGAAGAAGCACAATACAAATCGAACAACGGAAACTATGTGAAGATCCATCATAATGGAACATACACCACACAATACCTTCACATGTCGCGCATCGCAGATGGTGTTCGTGCCGGTACGCGCGTAAAACAAGGTCAAACAATTGGTTACGTAGGTAGCACTGGTCTTGCAACGGGCCCTCATTTATGCTATCGCTTCTGGCGCAATGGTGTTCAGGTGGATGCGTTGAAAGTTGAACTTCCTCCATCACAACCCATCAAGAAAACACATCTGGAATCGTTTGATAAAGTGAAAGTTGAGTTGATGCAAAAGCTCGATAAAATTTCATTCCCACCTCCGATTCAAGAGCCAATCGCCTCGTTGTAATCTTTTTCTTTCGGCTTCTTAGAAAGATCGCACACTTTTCTTTACCTTTTTCTGTTAAAGATCAGGTGATGTATTTTACTGTATGAAGTCCCTCTATACATTTTTGTTTCTTAGTATAATCTCGCTTTCTGCGCACGCGCAAAAGGTGGGCTTGGTGTTTAGTGGTGGTGGAGCCAAAGGTCTTGCGCACGTGGGTGTATTAAAGGCGCTGGAAGAAAATGAAATTCCTGTTAACTACATTGTCGGTACATCCATGGGTGGTATTGTGGGGGGATGCTATGCTGCTGGCATGAGCCCTGAACAAATTGAACAACTCGTACTCTCCCCAGAATTTCTTCGGCTAATCAATGGAACACCGGAACCTGGCTTCAATTCTTTTTACCATCGTAGTGATGATTCACCACAATTCATCAAACTCAACCTTGAACTTGATTCAACTCTTAACTTTCAATTCAATACCAACATAGCAAGAGATGTGTCACTAAATTTCGGACTAGCCGAAAAAATGGCTCAAGCAGCAGCTATCTCGAATAATAATTTCGACAGTCTATTCATACCTTTTCGTGTGGTGACGTCTGACATTTTCACACAGCACGAAGTCGTTCTTTCCAAAGGTCAATTAAGTGATGCCTTGCGTGCAACGCAAAGTGTCCCCTACTTTTATGGACCAATTCGCGTGGACGGAAGATATCTTTTTGATGGCGGTGTATACAATAATTTTCCAGTCGACATTCTACAAAAGGAATTTAATCCGGATATCATCATTGGTTCTAACGTATCTTCCAAAATCTACAATGAATATCCCTATGGGAAAGATGAAAAACTGATTTCACGTTCGCTGATTTTTATGTTGCTGGACAAATCCGACCCAACCCGAATTCCATCTACCGGTGTTTACATTCAACCCAATCTGAGTGGTCTCGGTGTTTATGATTTCGCCAAAGTGAAAGCGATGGTGGACAGTGGTTACGCGCAGACGATTCGGCAAATGCCCGAGATCAAACAAAAAATTGCTGTGCGTAAAACTTGTGATGATGTTGCCGTTGAGCGAAATAATTTTAATAATAAGAGTTATCCTTTTTTATTTGATGGATTGAGTTTTAAACATTTCACCGCCAATAATCGCGGCTATCTAAGGCGAATGTTTAAAACAAAGCGAAATCCGGGAACACTTTTCTATAGTCAGATCAAGGAAGGGTATTTTAAATTAGTCTCTGAAGAATACTTTAGTAATACGTATCCGAATATTTTATTCAATAAGAATACAAAACGATTTACGCTTCAACTTTCCAAGAGACCTCAACAAAATTTTCAGGTTGACTTCGGTGGTGTAATGGCAACACGTGATGTAAGTAATCTCTATCTCGGGCTTAATTTCTTTCGCTTCAACCGCACGTTAACACATGCTTACCTTGGTTTTCAAACCGGTAATTTTTATAAAATGGCAGTGGCCAAAGTGCGCGTTGATTTTCCTCATCAATTTTACCTTGAGCCGTATGTATCCTATGATAGCAAGAACTATTTGCAAAATGATGACGTGCTCAATCAGGTGTCCTCGTCTACGCAACCCACCGTTCTAAAACGAATTATCAGAAGGTATGCACTTCATCTCGGATTTCCGGCTGGTAATTTTTTTAAAAGTGTTTTGGGTTTCGAGGTGTTTAATACCTTCGATCGGTACATTAATGGAGATGTCTTTATCAGCACCGATGTGCTTGACAAGTTAAAGCTGAAAGGCTTTAAAACAGGCTTTTTGTTTTCGGCTAATACCTTAAATCGAAAGCAGTACGCTTCTCACGGCAGAGCTTTTGCGGTTGGCGCTGATTACTTTCATCTCCGCGAAATCTTTACCCCCGGAACTACGTCTATTGCAACTGAACCAGTGGAAGCCTCTCATCAGTGGTTTAGAGCAAGAGCTACCGCAGAGCATTATTTCGGATCTGGTGTTTACAAACCGGGATATTATGTTGAAGCCGTTTTTTCTAATCAACCTGTTTTTCAAAATTACTTTGGAACCATTATCAATGCTCCAGCTTTTTCGCCCATGCAAGACAGTCCTACTTTGATCTTGCAAAACTTCAGATCATTCAATTACATAGCGGGTGGCATGCGCAATGTCTTCACCATCTTACCAAAGTTTGATATTCGAATTGAAGGATATGTATTTAAGCCGTTCGATTATATCCAGCAGGTAAATCAGGAAGCATCTGTAAGTCGTGATTTCAAAACTGTATTTTTTGCAGGAGCAACAACCCTCGTTTTCCATTCTGTGGTTGGACCTGTGGCATTAAGCGCCAACTATTATGATGATTCAGAGAATCAATTCGGTGTTTTACTTCACATCGGTTTTCTACTCTTTAACAAACATTCTCTCGAATAGTGTTTTGATTGTGAAATGACGCTCCTTCCGTCAAGACTATTTCTTTCGTTTTGATGTACTGTTTCCGGCCCGTTTTAATTTTTTTAGCTAAGTTTAAACTCTAATTCTAAATCGAAGCTGTGCATGAAGCGATTTCTACTCTCCTCCCTCTTATTGGTTTGCTTTTCTCTTAATTCTAACGCTCAGGTCGTTCAATGGGCTTCCAAAGTATTAGGCTTCTCTTCAGAGCTTACCCCTGTTCAGTACTCCGCGCAGCAAGCCTTGGGCAAACCCAATGTAATGCCCGCTGGAGGACAAAACCCGAATGCGTGGGCTCCTGATAAACCAAAGCGAAAAGAGTGGTTGAAACTCGGTTTTGCTAATCCAATTACCATCCGCCAAATAGCTATTGCTGAATCTCATAATCCCAGTGCGATCTATCGCGTATTAGTTTATGATGAGGCCGGAACCGAATATGTAGCGCATACTCTAAGCCCAATGGCAAAACCTTTAAAGGGAAGGATGCTCGTACTTTTATCCGAAATGACTCCCTACAAGGTTGCAGCCGTTAAAATAGAATTTGATGGCGGTGCTGTACCTGATTATTTTGGAATTGATGCCGTAGCAATTTCAGATTCCAATTATCCCATCATCGCAGACATTCCAAAACTTCAATTGCTTGCTTCCGGAATTTTAATTGAAGCACTCGATAAAAATGTAAACAGTGATTACAGTGAGTTGAATCCTTTGCTATCACCGGATGGAAAGGTTTTGTATTTCAGTAGAAAAAATCACCCGGATAATATCGGTGGTGTTAACGACAAAGAAGATATCTGGTATTCTGAACTGGATTCATCCGGTCATTGGAAACTGGCGCAAAACATGGGATCAAAATTCAATAATTCAGGACCCAATTTTGTGAATACAATATCCGCAGTAACACCTGATGGAAAATCGGCCATCATGGTGTTAGGGAACAAGTATGATTACAAGGGAAAAACAGGAGATATTGTAAAAATGACAGCGGGCGTTTCCATTAGCTCGAACGTAGGTGGAGAGTGGTCTAGACCTGTAGCGCTCAACATTGCCAACGATTACAACTTCAATGAGAAAGCGAATTATTTCTTAACCAATAATCGTAAAACATTAATCCTTTCTGTTGAACGTGAAGACTCTGAAGGAGATCGTGATCTCTATGTCAGTTTTATGAAAGACGACAGCACATGGACTGAACCCGTTAACCTTGGAAATGTAGTGAACTCAGCAGGCGAGGAGTCCGCACCTTTCCTGGCATCTGATGATAAGACTTTATACTATTCATCAAAAGGCTTTAGTGGTTATGGTGGAAGTGATATCTATGTCTCAAGAAGATTAGATGATACCTGGACAAGTTGGTCAGACCCAGAAAACCTTGGTCCCGAAATCAATTCACCATTAGAAGATTTATTTTTCAACATTCCCGCATCAAGTGAATATGCTTATTACTCGAAAGGTATAAGTGAAACCAACACTGACATCTTCCGTGTGAAATTGCCCATCGTTCGCAATCCTGAACCTTGGGTTACTGTACGCGGAAAAATTATTGACAAGACTACAGGCAAACCAATAGGTGCTAAAATTATTTACGAGCGCTTGCCGGATGGAAAGGAAATGGGCATCTCTCAATCTAATCCTGAAACAGGTGAATACGAAATACGCTTACCTGGAGGTTATATGTATGGCATTCGCGCAGAGGCCAATGGTAAAATGTCTGAAAGTCAGAATTTGGATTTGAGAAATGTAAAAGCAGATCAGGTTATAGATCATGAAGATTTCCAACTTCAGCCAATCGAAGTTGCTACAGTTCAGGAGAACGTTACGATCGTACTCAACAATGTATTCTTTGATTTTGATAAAGCAGTATTAAAGCCTGAATCATTCCCTGAATTAGATCGCGTAGTAAAACTCATGAACGAGAAAGCTGCGATGCAAATTGAAATTGCAGGACATACTGATGCTACCGGTCCGGAAGATTATAACTTAGGTCTCTCAGAACGCAGAGCAAAATCCGTAATGAAATATTTCTCCGGTAAAGGCATTGCCGCTGATCGCATGAGCGTTGTATACTATGGAGAAACAAAACCAGTAGAAGCAAACGAAAATAAAGAAGGCAGGAGAAAGAATCGCAGGGTTGAATTCAAAATTTTGAAAATGTAATACAAACCCCTATGACCAAAACATTTTTTAAACTACTCTTCATTTTTTGTTTTATTGTTTCGTTCGCTGTTGCACAGCCGGCAGACAGTTTGATTTACGCAGAAGGCAAGGTATTAAACGCAGCCACAAAAGAATTAGTGAGTGCGCGAATTACCTATGAGAGTTTGCCCTATGGCAATCGTATTGGCTCAATGAACAACAGCACGTATTCATTCCCCCTGTTTGACAATGAAAAGTATTCCATCATTGTTGAAGCACCAGGCTTTAGCACTGCGAAATACATGATTGATCCGGCTGAGGCAAATGCCAGCAAACGTGTTGTAAAAGATATTGAACTTACTGCCGCTACTTTGGGCACCGGTAAGAAACACGAAGTAGGTAATGTAATGCGCCTTGATAATTTGATTTTTGAAGTCAACAAATCGAGGATCAATTCAGAGTCGTACCCTGAATTAGATATTGTGGTAAATATGATGAAGGAATATCCGGGTATGGTTATTCAGCTCGAAGGTCATACTGATTATGGTGGCGATCCAAAAGCAAACATGAAACTTTCTCAAAATCGTGTTGATGCTGTGCGTGATTATTTGATTTCAAAGGGTGTGCACAAACAACGGGTTAAAACAAAAGCCTTCGGAGGTTCCGCTCCATTGTCGCGCGATAATACACCTGAAGCGCATAGATTAAATCGTAGAGTGGTGTTGAGGGTGTTGGAGAATTAAGTTGATTTTTTTATCACGTTCCATCCATAGATTTTATATCGCAATGGTTGATTGATTTTCAAAATGAAGCGCGTTAGATGAACTGAAAATTAAATGCAATGAATACATTAATCAGACAACTTCTATTGTCACTCGTTATACTGTTAGCTGTAACTTGTAAAGAGGACGAAACAACTGATGAAGCATTTGTTTTATTCAGTGGCACTGTTCAAAATATTCAAACAGGCGAAAATATTGAAAACGCGAAAGTGAAGTTGTCCATCAGCAAACTATTCCCTAATTCGATTTATTTTCCCGGTCCCATTTTGGACAGCGCCATAACGAATTCATCAGGAGAGTTTAATATTAAAATCAAAAAAACAGATCTCGGTGATTTTGATTCATATGATTTATTGGTTTCAAAGACAGGCTATTTACAGACCTGGTGCTCAAATTACCCTTGCTTTAAAACCTTGCCGAAAACCATAAACACAATTGAGTCAAATGCTGATAATCTAAAGATGGGTACGTCTGCTGAATTTGAATTAAAAATAAAAAAAGCGAATGTTCTAAATAAAGATTCAATAAGCGTTAGTCTGATTACCCAAATGTCACCGTCAATAAGTTTAATTGAACCACTACTCTCACGCTATTATAGTGTGAGCCCCATGGATACTGTTCTTCAGGAAAAATTCGTTTACTACCATGTAAACAAATTAAGAATCAGATACACCATTTTTAACACAACGGAAAAATCAGAACAAAACGAGATAAGTGTGGATCTTATTGAGAAGGGTGTTAGCAAAGTTGAAATTGAATATTAAAATGTAATCGCTTGTTGCCTTTCTGAAATTCTTTCAAAATCTCATCTTTCTAAAAATCTCCCACACCACAATACCCAAACAGACAGAAACATTTAACGAATGCTTCGTTCCGAGTTGAGGAATTTCAATTGCTAAATCGGCTTCTGCTAACGCTTCTTCGCTTACGCCATCCACTTCATTTCCAAAAACCAAACAATACTTTTCGTTTTCCTTTGGTACAAATTCATGAAGGGGTTTGCTCTTTGTTGTTTGTTCTATGATGACGATGGCGTATCCTTTTGCTTTTAATTCGAGCAGTACATCTTTCGTGTGTTCAACATATTGCCACTCCACTGATTCCGTTGCTCCCAAAGCAGTCTTTTGAATTTCACGATGCGGTGGCTGGCCAGTAATTCCAGTAAGAAAAATTTTCTCAATGCGAAATGCATCTGCCGTTCGAAAAGCTGAACCTACATTATGTAAGCTGCGCACATTGTCGAGTACAATGCAAACCGGAATTTTACCAGCTTCTTTAAATTCATCAACGGACATTCGACCGAGTTCTTGCAGCTTTAGTTTTTGCATGGGCAAAAATAACCATTCATTGCTGCCAACGTAATGTAAATGCGTTTTGATTTTTCAATCTATTCTGCCTGATTAAGTTCCGCTAACAAAGTCTCCAGTTGAATCAAATACTTCCCATAACTCAAATTCTCCATCCAAATCGCAATGTAATATCCCAGAGGCGTCACAATGGCAAGGGTAATGATCAACGCGATAATATTTTTCGACTTCTGCATCATCTCAACAACATCTGTGCTGATCGACAGACCGAGCAGAAAACCCGTTGTGCCAGCCAGGGGGTAAATGAAAATCCATGCTCTGCGCTGAAAAGCCAAGGAGGTCTTCGTACTTTCATAAATCACTTGGAGCGAGTCTTTAAAATTTGAATCCAACACAAAGTGACTTTCAATTTTTCGGAGTGTCTTATAGTTTACAGCAAAACCCAATGCGTAAATAACAATCATAAGCGCCAGAAAAATTTTCACTACGGGTTGCGGAATGATGATGAAGAGATATATAAAGATCACCTCAAACAGAACGATAAATCCCAAAGCATACCGAAAAGACGCGATGAGTTTTTGTACCGGGTGTTTCGATTCTGTTCGTATTTCTACCTCACCCTTCACGGGTTTGGAAAGTTTTTCACGATCTAAATTTTTCCACGCTTCTTGTAAATCCATTTCTAAATTGCGTTGAGTTTCTTTGTTAATGTTTCTTTGATACGATGAAGTTTAACGGCTGTGTTGTTTTTTGTTATCCCGGTGATATCAGCAATCTCTTCATTTTCATATCCATCAAGATGCAGGGTAACGATCATGCGATCAATTTCATTTAGCATCCGAATGGCAACGTAAAGCGCTTCGCTCTCTTCATTTCTGTTTCCGTGCGCGGAAACGGCATTAAACCGACTCATGTCTTCGTGCGGCTCTACTAATTTTATTCTTCTCTTAAAAGTCAGAACCGTGTTGAGCGCAACACGATATAGCCATGTAGAAAATTTAGACTGGCCCAGAAACCGCGGGTACGATCTCCACGCCTGAAATAAAATCTCCTGAAAGAGATCTTTCTCATCGTCTTCATGATGAACATACAGGCGGATTACCTTATAGATAATCCCTCTGTTCTGATCTATCTGGTTCGTAAATTCCTTCTCCAGGTGTTGTGCCATTCGTTAGGTCAGACTAGTCTTATGGTCACAATTCTTCAATGCAATCATAGCATCAATTTAGTAGGTTAGGCAGTGTCTGGTTATTCGCGTATGCGCTACTGAACAAGTTTAAGAAGGATGGTCGTAGCACCAAAGCCTGCACAGAACATAACTGAAACCACCATTACATAAACCAGCATTTTCTTCCATTTTGCATTCATAACGATATCGATTTTCCAATAAGTAACATAAGATTCGAAACTATTACAGCCACCTAAAATTTTCCGAAAAAAGACTGACAAAAGACTTTATCCGGTCTCTGCTCACTCCGGACTTTTCTATCTTTGTTCACCATGGCCGAAACGAAAACATCTGTTGAAACCCCGTTAATGAAGCAATACAATGCCATCAAGACCCGCTATCCGGGTGCATTGTTACTTTTTCGTGTAGGTGATTTTTACGAGACTTTCGGACAAGATGCCATTACGGCAAGCAAGATTTTAGACATTACCTTGACCAAACGCGGGGCCGGTTCTTCATCTGAAATTGAACTGGCTGGGTTTCCCCATCATTCACTTGATACCTATTTACCTAAACTTGTTCGTGCCGGTAAACGGGTTGCCATTTGCGATCAGCTTGAAGATCCTCGTTTTGTAAAAGGTATTGTAAAGCGTGGGGTGACTGAACTCGTTACACCGGGTTTAGCATACAATGATAACGTATTGGAGCGCAAGCAAAATAATTTCCTTGCTTCGGTCTACATCAACAAGAATGTAGTCGGTGTTTCCTTTCTTGATCTTTCTACCGGTGAGTTTTATGCTGCACAAGGAAGTGAGTATTATGTCTCTAAACTCATTCAGGGTTTCTCTCCCTCGGAAATAATTTATAGCAAGCAGAGTCGTGCTCATTTTGAAAAACTTTTCAGTGATGAGTACAACATCTTTGCATTAGATGAATGGGTATATGGTTTTGATTTTGCGTATGAAAAGCTAACCAATCAATTTAAAACCGCTTCACTCAAAGGCTTTGGTATCGAAGGATTGGGTGAAGCCATTATTGCAGCCGGTGGCATTCTACATTATCTAGATGACACCGAACACAAAGACACTTCACACATCACTTCAATTTCACGAATTGATGAAGACAAATTTGTGTGGCTCGATAAGTTCACCATTCGCAATCTTGAAATTGTTAGTTCACAAAATGAAGGCGGTGTTCCATTGTTGGATATTCTAGATCACACCGTAACACCGATGGGCTCCCGCCAATTGCGCAAATGGATGATTCTTCCACTGAAAGAGAAAGCGGCCATTGATGAACGTCTATTAGTGGTTGATACATTTTTCACTGATTCAACTCTCGCTGAAAAGATTACATCCTCTTTAAAACATATTGCTGATCTCGAACGATTGATATCAAAAGTGGCTGTCAACCGAATTAATCCACGGGAGATGTTGAGTTTAAAACGTTCCATGCTTTGTGTTCAGCCGATCAAAGCATTGTTGAGTGCTCATGCTTCAGCAGAGTTAAAAAAATTAGGAGATCAATTACATCCATGCGAATTTCTATTAGAAAAAATTGAGCGAGAACTTCGTGAAGATGTTTCTATTGCCAGCAACCAGGGAAATATCATTAAGCCTGGTATTGATACTGAGTTGGATGAATTACAAAAAATAGCCTTCTCCGGAAAAGATTACCTTCTTCAAATTCAAAAACGAGAAGTTGAACGCACGGGTATTAACTCACTTAAGATTTCATACAACAAAGTTTTTGGATATTATCTCGAAGTGAGCAATGCGAATAAAGATAAAGTTCCAAACGATTGGATTCGCAAGCAGACTTTAGTGAATGCTGAACGATACATTACCGAAGAACTAAAAGTCTATGAAGAGAAAATTCTTCATGCAGAAGATAAACTCGTGGTGATTGAGCAACGCATATTCAATGCACTCGTTCTTCATGCTGCTGATTTTATTCCGCAGATTCAACAGAACGCACGAGTTCTTGCTCAACTTGATTGCTTGCTTTCGTTTGCTTTCACAGCACGGGCAAACAAATATGCGAAGCCTGAGATCAATGACTCATTTATATTGGATATTAAAGCGGGACGGCATCCGGTAATCGAAAAACAATTACCGGTTGGTGAAACCTATGTGCCCAATGATATTCTATTGGATAGCGATCAACAACAAATTCTCATTATCACCGGTCCGAACATGGCTGGTAAATCGGCCTTACTAAGACAAACTGCATTAATTGTTTTGATGGCGCAGATGGGAAGTTTTGTACCTGCTGATGCAGCGTCTCTTGGTATCATCGATAAAGTCTTCACGCGTGTTGGTGCTTCCGATAACCTTTCACGAGGTGAATCTACCTTTATGGTGGAGATGACAGAGACGGCTAGCATCCTCAACAATTTGAGCAACCGGTCTTTGATTTTGATGGATGAGATTGGAAGAGGAACAAGTACCTATGATGGTGTTTCCATTGCGTGGGCGATTGTAGAGCACTTACACAATCATAAAGATTTCAAACCCAAAACGCTTTTTGCTACACACTATCACGAGTTAAATCAATTAGCGGAAGATTTAGTGCGGGTTAAAAATGTGAACGTATCTGTAAAAGAAATTGGTAACAAAATCATCTTCATGCGCAAGCTGAAAGAGGGTGGTAGCGAACACAGCTTTGGAATACATGTAGCACAACTCGCAGGTATGCCTAACAAGGTGGTGTTACGTGCAAATGAAATTCTTCATTTTCTTGAAAAAGAAAAACACAAAAATGAAGGGACAAAAAAAATGCAGGATGTGCCGAAGCCCATTCCGCAATTGAGTTTGTTTGAGTCTGATCCGCGCTTCAATGAAATTCAGGATATGTTGCAGAAGGTAGACATCAATACAATCAGTCCAGTGGAAGCTTTACTGAAGTTGAATGAAGTTCTATCCGTATTGAAGAAATAATTGCTTATAAATATATTCGTGCATTCGTAGCTATTGATTTCGTTTGTTGCCCCGAATGCACGAATAAATTGCAAAACAGAATAGCTTAAAACTGAAATTCACTTTACTCATTATGTACTATTCCCGTCTAAAAGTAATCTGCGATGCTGAATTTTCAGAAATCCTCATGGCCGAAATTGGTGAGGTAGGTTTTGATACCTTCATGGAAACGGATGATGGTTTTGAAGCCTATGTAGAAAAAGAAAATTACAATAAGGAACTTCTTCAATCCATTAAAGAAAAATACACACAGCATACACCTTTGGTTTTTTATCAGGATCGCATTGAAAAACAAAATTGGAACGAAGAATGGGAAAAAAATTATGAACCCATCATTGTAGACGATCGCTGCCTGATCCGCGCTGATTTTCACAAGATTGAAAAAAAATATCCTTACGAAATCATCATCACACCGAAGATGTCGTTTGGCACAGGTCATCACCAAACAACCTATTTGATGATTAAGAACCAATTGGACATCGATCACAAAAACAAGCGCGTGATGGATGCTGGTTGTGGCACCTCTATTCTTTCCGTGATGGCTGCTAAACTTGGTGCACTCGAAGTAGAAGCGTTTGATATTGATGAGTGGAGTGTATCAAATGGAAAAGAAAATATTGAAGTGAATGGAAGCAGCAACATTGTTCATCAACAACTTGGCAAACTCAGCGACTTTACATTTGAAGGTAAGTTTGATATCATTCTCGCCAACATCAACAAGAATGTATTGCTTGATGAAATGGAGCTCTACAAAAATCTTCTTCAGCCAAACGGATTGTTATTGCTGAGTGGTTTTTATACAAGTGACATTGCTGATTTATTAAGAGAAGCCAATCCATTAGGATTACAAGAAGTTAGACGCGATGAAAAAGAAACATGGGCCGCGTTGTTGTTGCAATTGAAATAGTGTTTGTTTGTCAATAAGGAATGGGATTAACATCAATCAATGGTGAAGCCCATTCGTACTCGCCAATCTTGATGACCCCTTATTTAATTTCACAACTATTGGCTGACTAAAGGAAATCTCTATCCTCCTATTAATTTCTCTGCCCTCCAACTCATCATCATTAGAAACTAAAGGTCTTTTCGATCCGTATGCTTTCAGTGTAATCCGTCTTGGATCAATTTCATTTCTTGTTAAATATTTTGCTAATGCATTTGCGCGTTTTATAGAAAGCGCCATGTTGAGTAAATCGCTTCCTGTATTATCCGTATGTCCTTCAATGAGAACATTAGATGTAAGATCATTTCTTAAGAATTTTAGAATATCATCCACCTTCGATAATGATGTAGTATTCAATTCATCTTTTCCAATGTCAAAGAATAAAAACTTTCGCGCTGCCATTTTTGATTCTGTTGAAGCAGGACTTGTTTGACTGATCACATAATCATCTTGAGATTCTTTAATTGCTCTCTTTCCATCGGCTATTTCAACAGGAGGTATTACAGTGTTTAGTTTGGGTGGGTCTACTTGCTCTTGCTGGGCAATGACTTGTGCAATTTCTTTTTCGGGTTCGATAAACGTGAGTGTATAAATCTCGGCATTACCCTCTTCACGCATCGTGGAAAAGTACGCTCTTCTTTTGTCTTGCGAGAAAGCAAAGAAGCTATCATCTTCAATCGAATTTACTGGATAACCCATATTAACAGGCTTCTGCCAAGCGCCATCTTTAAACTCGCTTTTAAAAATATCCATTCCTCCCATGGTTGGATGTCCATCAGATGAAAAATAAAGTGTCGTCCCATCCGGATCCACAACAGGTGAATCTTCTCTTCCTTCTGTGTTAATGGTAGGTCCGAGATTATTTGCCTTTCCCCAATCACCAGTTTGTTCCATTTCACTCACATAAATATCAAGATTGCCTAATCCTCCCGGGCGATTGCTCGTGAAGTAAAGTTTCTGACCATCATTCGTTAGAAAAGCGGAAGTCTCCCAGAAGGTTGGGGTGTTAATATTTTTATTTAAAGGCGTTGGCGTAGTCCATCCACTGCCATCGGATTTCGATACATAAATATCTCCTCCACCATATTCATAATACAGCACCAATGTTTTTCCATCAGGCGAAAGCGAAGCTGCAGCATCATTGAATTTAATGTTGATGTTCGGACTGATCTTTTCCGGTTTGCTCCACTCACCGTTCATGCGCTTGGAAATATAAATGTCTTCGAATTTAGTAAAGGCGCTACCTGCATTTTCATCTGGTCGGTTGGACGTAAAAATCATGGTATTGCCATCAGCTGAAACCAATGGAGAATATTCATGAAAAGCAGAGTTAATGGATTTACCTACATTCTCAACAACAACATTCGTTGGGATGCGCGTCAACGAATCTGCAAACTGACTCTGACGGATTTTCTTATCCATGAAAGCGGTTTGCTTTTTATTCCTCAGCTTATGCTCTTCAAAAAATCGCTCGGCACTTTTGTATTGCTTGTTGCTTTGGTAGGATAAGCCTAAGTAATAATAAATGTTTTCGTCAACGGAAGAATCTAATGTAAATGCCTTTTGAAGATAAAGTAGTGATTCTGATTTATTGGGAAGTGAGAGATAGGTTAACCCTGCTTTTAAATTCAGTCTCGCATCTTCAGGGTAACCTTTGAGTCCATCCTTAAATGTCTTCAGTGCATTGATGTAATCCTTTGCCTCGTATTGTTGATCCCCGTTTTTTAAAAATTCCTTCGCGCTTTGCGAAACACCAGGCAATGCAGAAAGTAGAAGAAAAATAAAGATGAGATTGTTCTTCATGTGATCAAGCTATAGACAATTTAGCTTAATTCCCGCGAAGACCAAAGTAAAATCGAAGTCCAACAAATGACAAGGTTTTAAACTCGACAATCTGCAGGTCTGGGGTCTCAATTTCTTGTTTACCGATTCAGACGAAAACAAAAAAGCCTGATCAATCGATCAGGCTTTCCTTTTATGTGTTTCACAGAACTTAAAGCGTTCTCTTCACTTCGCGTTGTTCGTAACTTTCGATTGTATCGCCAATCTGCATGTCGTTGAATCCATCGATGCGAATACCACAATCGAAACCTGTTCTCACTTCTGATGCGTCATCTTTATGACGTTTCAATGAGCCAATTTTACCGGTATAGATTACAATACCATCGCGTATAAGGCGGATCGGATTACTACGTTTAATTGAACCATCAGTCACCATACATCCTGCAATGGTTCCAACTTTCGTAACCTTAAATACTTCACGTACATCAACGTTACCCACAATCACTTCTTCAGTTTGAGGCGCCAACATACCTTCCATCGCGGCCTTCACTTCATCAATCGCATCGTAGATGATTGAGTATAGACGGATTTCAATTTCTTCGTTATCGGCTACCTTACGTGCCGCTGTAGAAGGTCGAACCTGGAATCCTAAGATGATAGCATCAGATGCTGAAGCCAACAATACATCGGACTCAGAAATCTGACCAACACCACGGTGAATGATTGCCACCTGAACTTCTGGTGTTGATAATTTCAATAATGAATCGGATAATGCTTCAACCGAACCATCCACATCACCTTTCACAATCACATTCAATTGTTTGAAACTTCCGATCGCCAAGCGTCTTCCGATTTCATCCAGTGTAATGTGTTTCTTCGTACGTATACTTTGCTCGCGCAATAATTGACTCCTCTTCGTTGCCATTTCGCGTGCTTCGCGATCGGTTTCCATTACGGTAAACTTCTCACCTGCTTGTGGCGCGCCATCTAACCCTAAAATCTGAACGGCTGTTGATGGACCTACTTCTGAAACTTTCTTTCCAAGGTCATCGAACATCGCCTTAACACGACCATAGTTTGCACCGGCTAACATCACATCACCAACTTTCAAAGTACCATTCTGCACCATGATAGTAGTTGTATAACCACGACCTTTATCCAATGATGCTTCAATGATTGAACCAGACGCATTTCTATTTGGATTCGCTTTCAGGTTTAATATCTCAGCCTCTAACAATACCTTTTCAAGTAAGTCTTCAATACCTACGCCAGACTTCGCAGAAATTTCCTGAACCTGATACTTTCCACCCCAATCCTCAACAAGAATATTCTGCTTGGAAAGCGACTCGCGTATTTTCTGAGGATTCGCACCTGGCTTATCAATCTTGTTGATCGCAATCACGATCGGAACACCAGCAACTTGTGCGTGGTTAATCGCTTCTTTTGTTTGAGGCATTACATCATCATCAGCCGCAACAACGATGATCGCGATATCCGTCAACTTGGCACCGCGAGCACGCATAGCCGTAAAGGCTTCGTGACCTGGTGTATCGAGGAATGCAATTTTATGTCCGCTCTTTGTGATTACATCATATGCACCAATGTGCTGCGTGATCCCTCCGGCTTCTGATGCCGTTACTTTTGTATTTCGAATATAATCGAGCAAGGAAGTTTTACCGTGATCTACGTGACCCATGATTGTTACAATCGGTGCCCGTGGAAGTAAATCTTCTTCATTGTCTTTATTGTCTTCAATGCTGGCTTCATCATCAGCTGAAGTGAATTGAACTTCAAAGCCAAACTCATCGGCAATAACCGTGATTGCTTCTGCGTCTAAGCGTTGATTGATCGAAACGAACATGCCTAAACTTAAACAGGTTGAGATTACATCGTTAACCGAAACATCCATCATCGAAGCTAAGTCGTTAGCAGAAATAAATTCTGCTGCCTTCAATACCTTTGATGACTCCTGATCCTGAAGCATCTGTTGTTCTTGTGCTTCCGTATTCGCCTGACGTCTTTCTCTTCTGTATTTGGCACCGGTTGCCTTCTTCGTTCCACCGCTTAACTTAGCAAGTGTCGCTTTGATCTGATCCTGAATTTCTTTTTCAGTTGGCTCTGCCTTTTGAACACGCGCTGGTGGCCCTGTCCTTCCGCGTTGTGGTTGTGCATTTTGCTGCGGACGTTGTCCTTGTCCTCCACCTTGCTGACCTCCACTGTTTGGACGTTGCTGTCCTTGATTTGGATTATCTGGACCTGCAATTCGTTTTCTTGGTCTCTTGCCTGAGTTGTCTTTGCGTATATCGGAAGAAGCTACAGGGGCTTTCTTTTCTTTATCAGCAGGCAATTCAATCCGATCCAATACTTTCAAGCCTTGAAGACGATCCGCTTTTGCTTTGATCAGTTCTTGCTCGGGTAATTTTTCTGTTATTGGCTCAACCACGGTTGGAGGAACAACTGTCTTTTCGGTTTTAATTTCTGCAACCGGAGCAACAATTTCTTCAACTTTTATCTCCTCTACCTTTTTCGCTTTCTCTGTTTTCTTTTCCGGTTCTTCTTTCTTCTCGGTCTTTGTTTCTGCTGCTACTTTTGTCGCTGGCTTTTTCTCTAACTCAATTTTACCCAGAACTTTTATACCATCAAGTTTCGCCTTTTCAGGTGCTACCTTTTCTGTTTTCGGTTCTTCTTTTACCTTGGGAGAAGATCCTAAGTTTTTAATCATGATGCTTTCTTCTTCATCGAGGCGCTTTTTTGCCACTTCGATTTCTGGTTCAGCAACCTTTAGGTCAACGTGTTTTGTGCCAATAGACAAACCAGAGGCTTCCAGTTTTTCTGTTGCAGAGGATGCAAATTCTTTCGATAGCAAGGTGATGTGCTCGGGCGTAAGCTTAGCATTGGGGTTATTCTCCACCTCAAAACCTTTCTTATGCAGAAAGTCCAAGATGGTGTTGTGGCCCACATTGAGCTTTCTTGCCGCCTGACTCAGCCTTATCAATTTTTCCTCTGACATACTCAAATATCCCTGTTTTTTAACGACTTTAAAATCAATTTCGGCAGTGCTCCTGAATTTAACGTGATCTTAACGTTAGATCCCTTAATTCATCACGCTACCTTCTATTCAAACTCCTTGCGCAACACAGCAAATACATTCTCTACTGTTTCTTCTTCCAAATCCGTGCGTCTTACTAATTCTTCATTCGACAATGCCAATACACTCTTGGCTGTATCTAAACCGATACGTTTCAATTCGGTGATCACCCATGCTTCAATCTCATCTGAGAATTCGCTCAAGTCAACATCCTCCTCTTCTTGTCCTTCTGCTAATTCACGGAATACATCAATTTCATAACCGACTAACCGGCTTGCAAGCTTGATGTTCAGTCCTCCCTTACCAATAGCAAGCGAAACCTGATCGGGCTTTAAATAAACTGCCACACGACCACTTTCCTTATTTACTTTTATCGATACCACTTTCGCAGGACTTAATGCTCGTTGAATAAAGAGCTCAAGATTTTCCGTGAAGTTGATAACGTCAATGTTTTCATTTTGCAATTCACGCACGATAGCGTGAATACGTGAACCCTTCATACCTACGCAAGCTCCAACAGGATCGATACGATCATCGTATGATTCGACAGCAACCTTTGCACGCTCTCCTGGTTCGCGAACTACTTTCTTAATGGTAATTAATCCATCATCTACTTCCGGTACTTCCTGTTCGAACAAACGTTCCATAAAAACAGGCGAGGTTCGAGACAAAATGATTTTTGGATTACCATTTACCATTTCAACTTTATGCACAACCGCACGAACATTTTCTCCTTTGCGGTAGCGATCCTTCTGGATTTGTTCGCTTCTTGGTATAGCGATTTCATTTCCTTCAGCATCGGTTAACAATACTTCGCGACTCAACACCTGGTACACTTCACCAGCAATGATTTCACCTACGAGGTCTTTATATTTTTGATAGATCAAATCTTTTTCAAGATCCTTCACTTTTTGAATTAATGTCTGACGAGCCGTTGTTACTGCTCTGCGTCCAAAATCCTCAATGTAGATCTGTTCGGATACTTCTTCACCCACTTCAAAATCAGGCTCAATCTTCTTGGCATCGGTAAGGGTTATCTTATCGAAATCCCAAATGTCTTCTGAATCATCGTCAACAATTTCACGGAAGCGATAGATTTCCAAATCTCCCTTATCCGAGTTAATGATGATGTCGAATTTCTCATCCGAACCAAATCTCTTTTTTATCATGTTGCGAAATACATCTTCCAAGATCCTGATCATGGTAGGACGATCGATGTTTTTTTGCTTCGCGAATTCAGCAAACGACTGAATTAATTCATGTGCATCCATGGTACTGTTTATTTGAAACTTACTAACACAAAAGTTTTTTCGATTTCTGAAAACTGTATTGCTACAGTTTGTATTTCCTTCTTCTTCCCTTTTCCGATCTCCTGACTTAGCGTAATGCTTTCTTCTGTTACCTCGGTCAGTTTACCTTCAACCTGCTTGTCCAGAAGCTTCACTTTTACACTCCGGCCGATATTCTTTTTATACTGGCGCTTTAGTTTCAGGGGATGATCAAGGCCTGGGGTCGAAACTTCTAACAAATAGTTTTCGCCTGCCAATCCGTTTTCTTCCAACACACCTGAAAGTTCACGGCTCAGGTTAGCGCAATCATCGATGGTTATACTATTGTCACCATCCAGGATTACCATAATTCTTCGTGGGGATTTCGTGAGCGAAGCGATCACGTCCACTACAAAATGGCTTGTGTCAGCAAGCTTGCTTTCTGCAATTTTCCGTATCTCCTCAGCTATTTCCATCCAAAAAACTCTAAAAACAAAGAGGGGACTTATTCGTCCCCTCGAAGAATCTTCCACAAAAGTGAGGCAAAAATAGAATTTTTTTAGTCGAACGCAAAATTTGGGTAGGAAGAGCGAGTGATTTCTGTAGAAATCGCACAACTCTTACCGGACATTTACCTCACTCAAACTTGGTTTTGAGAATGATGTATTTTGAATTTAATCTTTCAAAATTGAAGTAGGACCAATTAAGTTTACTCAGGCAAATTTTTGAGATAGGCGCCATAGCCACTTTTTTCAAGGGGCTTGGCAAGTAATGCCAGTTGGTCTTTTGTAATAAAGCCCATGCGATAGGCTACCTCTTCAATACATCCAACCTTCAGACCTTGACGTTGTTCAATTACCTGAACAAAGTTTGAGGCCTGCATTAATGAATCAAACGTTCCTGTATCGAGCCACGCGGTTCCTCTGCCCATGGGGGCAACTGTTAATTTACCGCGCTTCAAGTACGTATTGTTTACATCGGTTATTTCAAGCTCCCCGCGTACGCTTGGCTTCAATGACTTTGCGATAGACACTACTTCGTTATCATAAAAATATAATCCAGGCACAGCATAATTTGACTTTGGTTTTGCCGGCTTCTCTTCGATGGAAATTGCTTTTTTATTTGAATCGAATTCAACTACACCATAACGTTCCGGATCTGTTACATGATAGGCAAACACAACACCACCATCGGGGTCTACATTAGATTGCAATACCTTCTGAATTCCAGATCCATAAAAGATATTATCGCCTAAAATTAAGGCTACCTTATCCTTGCCAATAAATTTTTCGCCTATCACAAAGGCTTGTGCAAGTCCATCCGGACTGGGTTGAATTTCATAGGTAAATGAACAGCCGATAGATTTTCCATCACCCAACAATTTTTTAAACGATGGCATGTCATGAGGCGTGGAAATGATGAGGATTTCATTGATGCCCGCCATCATTAACACGGATAACGGATAATAAATCATTGGCTTATCATACACCGGCATGAGTTGTTTGCTCACTGCGATCGTTAACGGATGTAATCGCGTACCAGAGCCGCCTGCGAGAATAATGCCTTTCATGTGTATTGATATTTTATTCTAGTGATGCAAAGGTAACAAGACTTCCTTACCTGAATACTTCCATGCTCAACCCTAAACACTTAATGGTACATGGATTCGTAATACTTCAGGTACTCTCCTGAAGTAACGTGTTTAAGCCACGTTGAATTAGCAAGATACCAATCAACTGTTTTTTCTAATCCAATTTCAAAAGTAACGGCTGGGCGCCAGCCTGTTTCGCTAATGAGTTTGGAGGGATCGATCGCATAGCGCAAGTCGTGTCCAGGTCTGTCTTTTACAAATGTTATCAACTCGGCAGAGGTTCCTTCCGCCCTTCCTAGTTTCTGATCCATGATGTGACAAAGGAACTTTACTAAATCAATATTCGTCCATTCGTTATTACCACCAATATTATAAACCTCCCCTGCTTTTCCGGTATGGAAGATAGCATCAATAGCTGCTGCATGATCTTCTACAAATAGCCAATCGCGAATATTTTCGCCCTTTCCATAAACAGGAAGTGGTTTCTGTTGAATGATGTTATTGATCATCAACGGGATTAATTTTTCAGGAAAATGATATGGTCCGTAATTGTTAGAGCAACGACTAATTGCTGTTGGCAAACCATAGCTGTTATGAAACGCCTGAACAAAGTGATCACTGCTTGCCTTTGAAGCAGAGTATGGAGATTGTGGATCGATCTGCGATTCTTCCGTGAAATATGAACCGTGATCTACTGATCCGTACACTTCATCCGTAGAGATGTGATAGAAAAACTTATCCGTAAAGTTTCCATTCCAAAATGCATAAGCAGAACGCAACAAATTAATAGTGCCGATGATGTTGGTCATGGCAAACTCTGCCGGATTATGGAGGGAGCGATCCACATGCGATTCGGCTGCTAGGTGAATGACGCCATCTACATTATACTTTTTGAAAACTCCATTCAAGAATTCTACATCCAGTATATCGCCCTTTTCAAAATGGTAATTTTTGTTCTTCTCAATGTCCTTGAGATTCTCAAGATTTCCTGCGTACGTTAGCTTATCAACATTAATAATTTCGTACGCAGGATATTTGGTAACAAACAGACGCACCACATGTGAACCAATAAAACCTGCTCCACCCGTAATGATAATTTTTCTGTTCGTCATGAGAATAATTTATCGAATATAATTTTCGAAGTTCTTATGGTCTCTCTGGAAGAGGACTTCCTTCGGCAATGATTTAAAGTATTCGTACGTGATTTTCAAGCCCTCCGAACGGGATACTTTAGGTTCCCATCCCAGTATTTCCCTTGCTTTTGTAATGTCCGGTTTGCGCTGTTTCGGATCATCCTGAGGCAAAGGTTTACAAATTACCTTCTGAGTTGTTCCCGTAAGCTTAACAATCTCCTGTGCAAAATCCAGAATACTAATCTCATCTGGATTTCCGATGTTGACTGGCAGGTGATAGTTGGACATTAATAATTTATAAATGCCATCCACCTCATCATCTACATAGCAAAATGAACGCGTTTGAGAACCATCACCGAAAATGGTAAGGTCTTCTCCACGCAATGCTTGACCAATAAAGGCTGGTAATACACGACCATCATTCAGTCGCATACGCGGGCCATAGGTATTAAATATTCTAATGATTCTTGTTTCTACGTTATGGTATGTATGATAGGCCATTGTAATGGCCTCTTGAAAACGCTTGGCTTCATCGTAAACTCCACGAGGACCAATCGGATTTACATTACCATAATATTCCTCTACTTGTGGATGTACCAATGGATCACCATACACTTCTGATGTTGATGCGACCAGTATGCGAGCTTTCTTAGCGCGTGCTAAGCCGAGTAGATTGTGTGTTCCTAAGGAAGACACCTTAAGGGTCTGAATCGGAATTTTAAGATAATCGATAGGACTTGCTGGTGACGCAAAATGAAGGATGTAATGAAGGTCCCCTGGTATGTGCACATATGTAGAGACATCCTGATGGTAGAACTCAAATGATTCCTGCTTGAAAAGATGTTCGATGTTTCGAAGATCACCCGTTATCAAATTATCCATTGCGATAACATGAAAGCCTTCTTTCAAAAACCGATCGCATAAATGCGAGCCCAGGAATCCTGCACCTCCTGTAATTAAAACGCGTTGCTTAGCCATTGACTACCTCCCTTCCAATACTAAAATATGAATACCCAAGTTCTTTCATGGCTTCAAGATCATAAAGATTTCTTCCGTCAAAAATTACCTTTTGTTTTACAATAGACGAGAGTCTTTCGAAGTCTGGTGTTCGAAACTCGGGCCACTCTGTAGCAATAAAAATTGCGTCTGCGTTTTCAGCTGATTCGTATGGTGTATCGCAATACTGAATCTTATCGCCCATTAATTTTTTAACATTCTCAGCTCCTTCCGGGTCGTGAGCCTTAATGATAACACCTTCGGCCAATAATTCTTCAATGTTATAAAGAGATGGTGCTTCTCGAATATCGTCCGTATGGGGCTTGAAAGACAATCCCCACATGGCAATCGTTTTGCCTTTTAAGTTGCCATTAAAAAACTTCTTGATGTGAGGGATGAGTTTCGTTTTCTGCAAAGCATTAACATCCATTACTGCTTTTAGAATTTTGAAATCATACTTGGCGTCATCTGAAGATTTAGCAAGAGCTTGTACATCTTTTGGAAAGCAACTACCTCCATATCCAATACCGGGAAAGAGAAAGCGCTTACCAATCCTGCTATCAGTGCCAATTCCTTTGCGCACCGAGTCGACATCCGCTCCAACCATTTCGCATAGATTGGCGATCTCATTCATAAACGAAATCTTCGTTGCGAGAAAAGCATTGGCTGCATACTTGGTTAATTCCGCAGAACGCTCATCCATAAAAACTAAGGGATTCCCCTGACGAACGAACGGTGCATATAAAGTCTCCATTACTTTACGTGCTTGTGGTGAGCTGGTTCCGATAACCACACGCTCCGGTTTCATAAAATCTTCAACTGCTACACCTTCACGCAAAAATTCAGGATTAGACACAACATCAAAGACAACTTTAGCATGAGCCGATATTCTGTCTCTTACTTTATCCGCTGTACCTACTGGCACTGTACTTTTATCCACAACAACGGTATAGTCTTTCAATAACGATCCCAAATCATCAGAGACTTTAAGGATATATTTTAAATCAGCAGAACCATCTTCACCGGGAGGTGTAGGTAAAGCAAGAAAAATAACTTTTGCATCGCGAATACCTTCTTCAAGGTTTGTGGTGAAAAAAAGTCTTTCCTGTTTTACATTTCGCTCGAACAACTGCTCGAGCCCAGGTTCATAGATTGTGATTTTTCCGGATTGAAGCTTCTTTACTTTCTCCTTGTCTATATCAATGCAGGTTACCGTGTTTCCTGTCTCCGCGAAGCAGGTTCCAGTAACAAGACCAACATAGCCAGTGCCAACTACAGCTATTTTCATGTTTATGGTTTTTTAGAAGTTGCGAAAATAATGCTTTTCAACTCATGCAAATCCTAAAAAGTCGATTAGGGCTAAAATACTTACCTAAATATAATTCACATCACACAAACTAACATTCGTTATTATTTCAGTTTAATCCCTTAATATTGCAACTCAAAATACTTTCTCTATGAAATTAATGGACGAACAAGTTGGTTTGCTGTCATTCGAAAAAACCGAAAATCAAAACATGATTGCCAAAATGGTATCTGATTTTGGCACAAAGGAGATTTTGCCCAACATCATGATATGGGATGAGTCGCAAGAGTTCCCCGTTGCTCTCTTTAAAAAGATGGGCGATCTTGGATTAATGGGTATTCTGGTACCCGAAGAATATGGAGGAGCAGGTTTGGGATACTTAGAATACATTACAGCACTCGTTGGTATATCAAAAATAGATGGATCGATAGGGCTCTCAATGGCTGCGCATAACTCACTTTGCACAAACCATATCCTTCAATTTGGATCGGAAGAACAGAAGAATAATTATTTACCCAAGTTAGCAACAGCCGCATGGATAGGGGCTTGGGGGTTAACTGAACCGAATACCGGTTCTGATGCTGGTAACATGAAAACTGTAGCGGTTAAGGACGGAGACCATTATGTAATCAACGGTGCAAAGAATTTTATCACTCATGGAAGATCTGGCAATGTGGCTGTAGTAATTGTTCGGACAGGTGAGGTTGGCGATTCTCATGGAATGACAGCATTCATCATTGAAAAAGGAACTCCAGGATTCTCTTCTGGAAAAAAAGAAAATAAACTGGGCATGCGGGCCTCAGAAACTGCTGAGTTAATCTTTTCAGACTGTCGTGTTCATAAATCTCAAATGCTGGGAAAAGAAGGCGAAGGCTTTATCCAATCTATGAAAGTGTTAGACGGTGGACGAATATCTATTGCTGCATTAAGTCTTGGTATTGCAATGGGTGCCTATGAAGCGGCTTTGAACTATTCTAAAGAGCGTCATCAATTCAACCAACCCATTTCTAAATTTCAGGGTATTAGTTTCAAATTGGCAGATATGGCTACTAAAATCGAAGCTGCCAGCCTGCTTGTATATCGCGCTGGTGAACTTAAAAATAATGGGAAGGATGTAACCAAGGAATCGGCTATGGCGAAGCTATACGCATCGGAAATTGCTGTTGAGGCAGCCAATGAGTCCCTGCAAATTTTTGGTGGATATGGCTACATAAAAGACTTTCCGGCAGAGAAATTCTACCGTGATGCCAAGCTTTGCACGATAGGTGAGGGCACGTCAGAAATTCAAAAACTCGTTATTGCACGAGCTATTTTAAAGTAATCTTGGAAAATTGGTTGCTCTTGCGCTATATTTGCGACCCTAATTAAGAACTATGTTAATCATCAACGTAAAAGAGAACGAATCAATCGACAAAGCCTTGAAACGCTTCAAGAAGAAGTTTGAAAAAACAGGTGTTTTGAAAGAATTGCGTTCCAGAACTTCATTTACCAAGCCTTCTATCCGCAGAAGACAAGAAATCATCCACGCTACTTACGTAGGCCAGCAACGTTTAAACGAAGCGAATCCTAAATAGTATTTGTGAATCCCTGTAAAGGGTTGTTCACAAAATATCCTCATTCTATCAACATATCCTCTTTTGGTGTTTCCAAGAGAGGATTATTTTTTTACATTGCTTCTACTGTGGATTTGGTGTAGAAGCAAATGATAAAATCCTTTCTGAATTATCTTCAGTTTGAAAAGCGTGTTAGTCCTAACACAATTACGGCCTATCAGAACGACCTCCTGCAATTTTCTGATTTTCTTGAAAAGACATATCCCGATGAATTAATCGAGAAAGCTCCCTATAGTATTATTCGTTCGTGGATTATTGAATTGGTAGAACACGATGTTGATCCGCGCTCTGTTAATCGAAAGATGGCATGCTTGCGATCGTTCTATAAATTTCTGATGAAGAAAGAAGTCATCAGTCTAGATCCGATGTTGAAAATCTCTGCTCTGAAGACCAAGAAAAAACTTCCCGCGTTTGTTAAGGAAGGAGACATGGTAAACATGCTTGATAAAGTAGTGTTTGCCAATTCCCTTGAAGGCTGGAGAGATAAATTAATACTGGAGCTTTTCTATGCTACAGGCATTCGTCTTTCTGAACTTATTCATCTGAAGGAAAATCAAATTGATCTGAGGAACAGAACAATTAAAGTATTAGGGAAAAGAAACAAAGAAAGAGTTATCCCTTTTGCATCCAGTATCGTTCCTATTATAGAAAGCTATCGGGAAATCAGAAACAAAGAAGTGGTGAAGTTGAATCATGGATTTTTATTTGTTGCCAACAATGGCAAGCCTTGCTACCCGATGATGGTGTATCGCATAGTAAAAAAATACCTCAGTGAGAATACAACTTCCGAAAGAAAAAGTCCCCATGTTTTACGTCATACCTATGCAACACACTTGCTAAACAAAGGCGCTGAGATAAATGCTGTCAAAGATTTACTGGGCCATAGCAGTCTTGCTGCAACACAAGTGTACACGCATAATTCAATGGAGAAATTAAAAAAAGTATTTGATCAGGCCCACCCGAAAGCATAAATGGATCCTAAAACGAAATGTAGCCCTATGAAAAAATGATTACCTCTCTTGCTGGCCTGTAGCACTACAAACCAGATCAGTTTAATGTTCAACTTAAATTTTTACGCTTATGAAGTTACAAGTTCATTCCATCCATTTCGATGCTGATCGCAAATTGATTGATTTCATTCAAAAGAAACTCGATAAACTGGAAACATTTTATGATCGATTAGTTGATGGGGAGGTTTTTCTCAGAATTAATAATGAAGGTGCAGAAAATAAAACGGTAGAAATAAAACTTCGTGTGCCGGGCACACAAATGTTTGCAACTGAAAAGGCACGTTCATTTGAAGAAGCGACCGACCTTGCAACGGATGCTTTAAGGATGCAGCTCACAAAATTTAAAGCAAAGCTGAGTGAGGCGAGGGTTTAACCCAAATAAAAAAGGGCTCTTTTCAGAGCCCTTTTTTATTACTTAATTTTGAATGCTTTCTTAACCTGATCTACATAGTTAAGTTTTTCCCAAGGAAACAACTCCACTTTCACTTTCTTCTCTGTCTTCTTTCCTTTGTTGAATGTCTTCTCAACAATCTGTGGCTCACGACCCATGTGTCCATAGGCGGCAGTTTCAGAATAGATTGGTGTTCTTAAATTGAAACGTTCTTCGATGAAGTAAGGACGCATATCAAATATCTTAGAAACACGTTTTGCAATTTCTCCATCGCTCACATTCACTTTTGCCGTGCCGTATGTGTTTACATATAACCCAACTGGCTGTGCTACACCAATAGCGTAAGCTACCTGTACAAGTACCTCATCACAAACACCTGCTGCAACCAGGTTTTTGGCAACGTGACGTGTTGCGTATGCAGCTGAACGATCTACTTTGGAAGGATCTTTTCCGGAGAATGCACCTCCACCGTGTGCACCTTTCCCACCATATGTATCGACAATAATCTTACGGCCAGTTAAACCAGTATCACCATGCGGACCCCCGATTACAAATTTTCCGGTTGGGTTAACATGGTATTTAATGTCTGATCCAAAAAGTTTTTGAACACGTTTTGGAAGTTTCTTCTTTATGCGGGGAACAACAATATTGATAACATCATCTTTAATCTGCTTTAACATGATGGCATCTTTTGCAAAATCATCATGTTGAGTAGAGATTACGATTGTATCAACACGGCCGGGCTTGTTGTCGTCAGTATATTCAATGGTTACTTGTGATTTCGCATCCGGACGAAGATACTTCATTACCTTTCCTTCTTTGCGAATAGTGGATAATTCGCGTAGTAAAAGATGTGCTAACTCTAGCGGCAAAGGCATGTAATTGTCGGTTTCGCTAGTGGCATAACCAAACATCATACCCTGATCACCCGCTCCCTGATCTTCTTTCTTTTTACGTTCAACCCCCTGATTAATATCAGGTGATTGTTCGTGGATAGCAGAAAGAATACCACATGAATCTGCTTCGAACATGTATTCGCTTTTCGTGTATCCGATTTTACGGATTACTTCGCGTGCAATATCCTGAACATCCAAATACGCTTCTGATTTTACTTCTCCTGCCAACACTACTTGTCCAGTGGTTACCAGCGTTTCGCAAGCCACTTTGGAAGAAGGATCATAGGCTAAAAAGTAATCGATGAGCGCGTCAGAAATTTGATCAGCTACTTTGTCTGGGTGACCTTCCGAAACGGACTCAGATGTAAATAAATAAGGCATGTTTTCTTGTCTTTGTTTATGGTATGATTAAAAACTCAAGGGCGCAAATTTAGATTGAATTGTTTAAAACAAAAATGTTTCGATGGCATTCAGGAAGCCAGGAATAAAAAAACAGTGGGCACCTTCTTCCATTCAAATTGGCCTTCCTTCCATTTTTTAATGGATTGGGTTTTAATGAACTCGTTTGCCCCCGTAATATCCGATGCTACACATAAAAGTGTGTTATCTCCGAGATTCGTTTTAAGCACATTAAATACATTGTTGTTGCGGTATGGCGTCTCAATAAAAATTTGAGTCTGATTTTTTTGCTTCGATTCTCTTTCAAATTCTTTTATAGCCTTTCCGCTTTCTTTTGTTTCAATTGGTAAATATCCATGAAATGCAAAATGCTGTCCATTTAGTCCAGAGGCCATTAGCGACAAGAGGATGGAGGATGGCCCCACCAATGGAATAACATCGATTTGATGTTGATGCGCAAATCTTACCGCCAATGCACCCGGATCTGCAACACCCGGGCATCCTGACTCAGAAAGAATACCAATATTTTGACCGTTCAACACGGGTGCAAACAAGGCCTCTAGTTGGTTGAATACGGTATCCTTATCCAAAACTTCTATTTGAAGACTCTCAATAGAATCGTAAATTTTTAAGCTGCTCAAATACCTTCTCGCTGTGCGTACATCTTCTACAAGGAAATAATGAATACCTGGCAAGGCTTCACGAACCTGTGCCGGTATAACAAGGGTTTGTGTATCGTCTGCTATGATGGTTGGAATAAGGTATAATTTGCCTTTGGTCATCAAAAGAAAAGTTCATGATTCAATGCTGGAAATCTCGTTAGAATTATTGGAGCACGGAAATAAATCAATCGCATAAAGAATCATACCTTTTCATTGAAAAAACTTCGCTAAAAAAACAGGAATAGTCGCTCATCATCGTTTAAGAAAGGTATCATTTAGCTTATTTACGCATTATTTACGAATTTCAAGGTTTTAGATTTTGTGAAACAACCAACGGCCATTTTTTTCATCGCCTTTCTATTCAGTGCCACAACTATTGTAGCACAGAAGAAACCTGATGTACCCAGTGCATTAATTAGTTTCCCGGACAGCGTGCGAATTGTTTTGGAAAACACACGGAATGTAGATGCCTCCGCTATTGGGGCATCATTCGTAGCCATTTGGGGTAATCAAGGTATTGGCATCAACAACCAAAATAGTATTCAAAAACAGGTGCGGTTAATGCGCAAGAAAAAATTTGGTACGAAACCCTCCCTTGTAAATTATGTTGGAGCCATCACAAATGCGATAACCATAGAAAAGGCAGACGATTCAAAGGTAACGGCCTTTCTTCGGGTTGCCGGCTTAGTTATTGAAAACGAAAACAGCGCAAAGGCTAATTCATTTTTTCAAAATTGTCGTTCCTTTTTCGAACATCATGCCTTGCATTATGAAAAAACATTCCGGCTATTTGCCAGTGATGATGACTACACGTTCGACTACATAGCTCCTCCAATAGCAGTTGACTACGTTGACACAACCACACAGACAACAGAAGAACCAGTAGAAGATGACAGTTCCTGGGATGAACCAGCCCCTGTCGATTCCATATATGTTGATGCTCCTCTTTGGGCAAATCCTCCTCCTCAACCAGAATTAAGTGGACCCGTTATTCGATTCAATCGTGTAAGCTTAACGTTCGTTACCCGGTTTGATTCGGTAACACTTAAAAGCACCAAAGGAAGTATGTCGCTTCGCGATAATACATTCGTTGGAGATGAAGGCCGCTTCGATTGGGCTTCAGCGGGACTCAATCCAGATAGTGTGTACTGCACTTTTGCAGCATATCATTTCAATGCAGCTAAGGCTGAATTAAAATCTGATTTAGTGAAGCTTACCTATGTAGGTAAAACGCCAGGTTTTGTTCCGGGTACATTTGAGTTCAAATCGGAAGCCCGAAAAGATTCCGTTGCCTCGAGCTATCCGCGATTTAAATCGTTTCAAAGCAGTCTTCGCCTTCAAGGTATTGGTGATGAAAATGTTTCGTTCAGAGGTGGATTTTCGTTGACTGGAAATAAAATCTCCAGTGCCAATGTCTCTGGCGATTTGTCAACACTTGAAGTTTCACATAACAGTGAGAAAAAGTTCACAGCGCGTTCTGCCGATTTTCAATTTAATGATTCAACCATTGCTGCGAATAGAGCGATGATCAACATTGCTCAGCAAAATGATTCCATCATTCATCCGTCTGTTCGGATAAAGTATTTCTTTGGTGCCGACAGTACGCAACGACTTTACATTCAAAAAGAAAAAGGCCTGATGAAGCATACTCCGTACTCGGCTACTTTTTTTAATATTGATTTTGCTGCCGATGTAATTAACTGGGATTTGTTTTCAGATAGCTTGAATATCGTCACCGATGGAAATAGAAATACCGTTCCGGTTATTTTTGAATCGGTAGACTTTTATGATCCTGAAGATTTTCGATTGATGAAAGGCGAAGGATTTAGTTTTCATCCACTTGCCCTCATTGCCAAATATTGCCTCAAAAATAAAACTCGCGATTTGTATACAGGTGACCTGACTACATTTTCGGGCAAAGATTATCGCGAGATAAAATTAGCTGTTCAGTTTCTGAGTGAGAAAGGAATGATTATTTATAATCCCAAAACAGATGGTATTCATGTGAAGGAAAAAGCCATCACGGTGTACAAGGCAAATCTCAGCGAGATGGATTATGACAATCTTAAAATACATTCTGTAATTGATAGTTTGCCCAACGCCACATTAAATTTTAAAGAAGGTTATTTGACTGTTCGGGGCGTTGAAGAATTTAAAGTGAGTGACTCGTTGAACGTGCGCATTGCACCGGATAGCAGCATCATTACCATTCTCCAAAATCGCGACATTAAATTTGATGGTACTATCAATGCCGGAAACTTTGAGATTAGTGGAAAAGGATTTACACTGAAATATGATAGCTTCTTCATCGCATTAACTCACATCGACTCCATAAATTTCTATGTAACCGAGAAAAATTCAAAGGGTCAAAATATTAGAAGAAAAGTAAACAACTCGATGGTAGGTGCTGACTCTACTGCAGCTGCTGCCGGAGGTTTGGGTGATGTATCTAAGTCTTCAGGCACATTGTTTATTAGTAAAGCCAATAACAAATCGGGGAAAAGTAAAATACCAAACTATCCACGACTGGATGCTACAACGGGTGGTGCAATCTATTTTGATCGTGAAGAAGTACTGAGCGGTGCATACGACCGATCAATGTTTTTTGTAGTACCTCCATTTAAACTCGATAGTTTAAATGACGCTGATCCAAGCTCCATTAACTTCGATGGTATGTTTGTGTCCAGTGGTATGTTCCCCAACTTTAAAGAGAAGTTGCATACCATGCCCGATAAATCGCTTGGCTTTGATCACCTCATTCCGAAAGGGGGATATCAGCTGTACAAGGGTGACGCTAATATAAAAGGTGGACTCACGATGAACAATCGTGGTTTGAGAGGAACCGGCCAAATTGATTATCTGGCAGCTACTGTTCAATCTTCTGATTTTATTTTCTATCCCGATTCTGTTTTAGCCAAAGGAACGAATGCTAAAATTTCAGCGAAACAATTTGGAGCCATTGCCTTTCCGCAAGCTTCGCTGACCGACTTTGACATGAAGTGGTATCCCAAGAAGGATCAGATGAAGTTGAAAAACATTAAAGCACCCTTTAACTTCTATGATTCGACTGCGCAGATGCAGGGCACAGTTACTATTTCAAAAGAAGGCGTTGCCGGTGCTGGTAAATTAGAGACGCGAGGTACTGAATTGATTTCGCGCAACATGAGTTTTACAGAAAAAGAATTTGGAGCACGTCACGCACGATTCAAAGTAAATTCTCCCGATCCTACAAAGCCATTGCTCTCTGGTAATGACATTCGCTTAAAGTTTAACCTTGAACAAAACTATGCAGACATCAGTCCTGAAGTAGAAGGTACTGCTGCTATCGATTTTCCATTCGCGCAGTTTAAAACATCAATACCTAAAATGCGGTGGGATTTAAATGCTCAGAAAATCTCCATGAGCAAAGACCCGGATGTACCCATAGAGAATTCATATTTCTACACCACACGTAAAGACCTTGACTCGTTGCGCTTCAATGCTGAACGTGCTGAGTATGATTTAAAGACACTGCAATTAAAAGTAAGTGGTATACCCTACATTATCGTTGCTGATGCCAAGATCACACCTGAGAATAATGAGGTATTGATTTTAGAAAATGCAAAAATCGGAACGTTAAAAAATACAACCATTGTATTGGATACCTTAAATGGATATCACCGGTTAACAGAAGGTGTTGTAGATGTTATTTCGCGAAAGCAATTTACCGGATATGCAACCTATCAATATGTAAACTTGCTCAGTGACACGTTCGCTATCAAAATGACCGATTTTCATTTAGAACCTATTGTTAATACAGACGAATCAAAAAGATCATCTCGCAAGAACTCATCCCTCGCCACAATGCAGACCGTAGGTACCGGATCGGTAATCGATAAAGCGAATCTAGTTCTTGGAGCGGGCATGTATTATAAGGGTGACATGACAATGTATGCAACACGACCCGCATTGCAGCTTGAAGGTTATGTAAAGCTTGACATCAAGAAGATAAAAAATTATAACACGTGGATTCGCTACGAACAAAGTGGAGACGAAACGGAAGTGCTTATTGATTTTGATAAAGCCGTCACAGAAGAAGGCAAGCGCGTGAATGCTGGTCTTCATGTTGGCTCAAACGACAATGATCTCTACATCACGTTCATTAACGATAAAAAAAATGAGGATGATGAAGATTTCTATCAACCGAGTGGAACATTATACTACGACACGGCCTCGAGCGAATTTAAAATTGAGGATCGTGAAAAGGCCGCAGGCAATAAACTCTCCGGAAAAGTATTCGCCTACAAAGACGAAACCATGCAGGTGCGTTTCGAAGGCCCAATCAATCTTTTTAAAGGCGGCAAAGATTTTAATGTAACCGCATCAGCCATCGGGCAAGGCAATATGGAAACCAATGAAATCAAAATGAATTCGTTCGTGATGATTGATAGCAATGTTCCGGTTCAGGCTTTTGATTTGATGGCAAAACAAATTGCCGATGTAATTAAAAACGAAGGTGCCGATGAGGGTCTGGGTGATCAAACTGAATTACTATATAAAATTGCCGACATCATTGGCGAGCGTGCCGTAAAAGATTATGAACAAAAAAGTCTGCAAGGTTATGTTTCGCTCGGTACCATACCACAACTCGCCAAGCCATTGGTCTTTTCGAATGTAAACCTGAAATGGTCTCCAAAACAAAAAGCGTTTTATAGCGAAGGAACATTGGGTATGTCAAACATCGGACGCACAGACATTAATGGCTCGTTCGAAGGTTTTATGGAAGTTCGGAAAACCGAAGACGGAGCACCTGTACTTCATGTGTTCATAAAAGCATCACCGGAAGCCTGGTATTATTTCGGTTTTGAGGACAACCGCCTCATGATTCAATCATCCAACTCCGAATTGAATGGTGTTATTTCCAAGAAGACCAATGCAAGCAAGGCCAAAGTAGGAGAAGTAGCTTTCATTCCAGGCAGTGATGATGAGACGCTTGCCTTTATCAATAGATTCCGTAAAACGTATTATGGCATTGATGTTCCTTACGATCTTAACGAAGGCTCTACAGCCGAGAAGAAGAAGGATACAGAAGAAGAGAAAAAGAAAGAAGACGATGGATTCTAAAAATCGACTTTGATAGTTTTCTTTACGTGTTGTCCGTTAAATCCCCTTCCACTAATTTGCGCACCTTATCTCATTTACCTATGGTTAAAAATTATATTGCATCAAACAAAGATCGTTTCCTCTCCGAACTTTTCGATTGGCTTCGAATTCCCTCAGTCAGCGCTGATAGTCGTCATAAAGGTGATGTGCGCAAAGCAGCTGAATATTTAAAAGAAAAATTCACAGCTGCCGGAGTCGATCGTGTAGAGATATGCGAGACAAAAGGACACCCGATTGTCTATGCAGAAAAAATAATCAATCCTACCTTACCTACCGTTCTCGTTTATGGACATTATGATGTTCAACCTGCTGATCCTTTGAACTTGTGGGACTCTCCTCCATTCGAGCCTGTTGTAAAAGATGATAAAATTTTTGCGCGTGGATCGTGTGATGATAAGGGTCAGGTGTACATGCACGTGAAAGCTTTTGAAGCCATGATGAAACTGAATCTTCTTCCCTGCAATGTAAAGTTCATGGTAGAAGGCGAAGAAGAAGTTGGCTCAGACAATCTTGGAACCTTCGTAAAAGAAAACAAAGCAAAATTGAAAGCAGATATAATTCTGATTTCGGATACCTCTATCATATCATTAGATCATCCATCCATTACAACCGGATTACGGGGCTTGAGCTACATGGAAGTGGAAGTGACTGGCCCGAACCGCGATTTACATTCTGGCGTTTATGGCGGAGCTGTTGCCAATCCGATAAATACGTTGTGCGATATGATTGATTCTTTGCACGATGAAAACGGACGCGTAACCATTCCCGGATTTTACGATAAAGTTGCCGAGCTAACCGCAGCACAACGCGAAGCCATTAACAAAGCTCCATTCGATTTGAATCATTATAAAAAGGATTTGGATATTGATGACATCAAAGGTGAGAAGGGATACACAACGGTAGAGCGCACTGGCATCAGACCAACACTGGATGTCAATGGAATTTGGGGTGGCTATACAGGTGAAGGAGCGAAGACTGTTCTTCCTTCAAAAGCACATGCCAAAATTTCGATGCGATTAGTTCCGAATCAGATCAGCTCTGAGATCACTGCTCTATTCACAAAGCATTTTGAATCCCTTGCACCAAAATCAGTCAAAGTAAAAGTGATAGCACACCATGGAGGTGAACCCGCAGTGACACCTACAGATTCAACAGCATACAAAGCTGCGAGTAGTGCATTTGAGGAAGTATGGGGAAAGACACCAATTCCAACACGTGATGGTGGAAGCATTCCGATTGTTGCGCTCTTCAAAAAAGAACTTGGACTTGATACGGTATTGATGGGCTTTGGTCTTGATAGCGATGCAATCCATTCTCCGAATGAGCATTATGGCATTAAAAATTTCTTGTTGGGTATTGAAACGATTGTGGCATTCTACAAACACTTCGCTAAGAAATAATCTAATTTGAGTTTGTTCTAAATGAGTCAAACATTTTAGAACAAACTCAAATTACCGCCTCTTCTAAATTTCGTAAGATCGTATGCTGGCATCGTTCTTCCCTGAAAATATTTTTTCTTTGATGCCCGATAAAGTTGATGAATAGAATCTGCAAAGTTTCCTTCACCGTGCATGCGTCTTCCAAACTGTGAGTCATTTACATTCCCCCCGTGCATGTCGCTGATCTGATGCCATACTTTTTCAAATCGATCAGGAAAATTTTTTCGCAGCCAATCTTCAAAAATATTTCCGATCGAACCATTTAATCGCACGATGGTCATTCCAACATTTTGTGCACCATGATCTGCAGCTGCTTTTAATACATGAGGAATCTCATGATGATTTAATCCCGGAATGATTGGGGCATTCATTACACCAACAGGTATTCCCGCCTTTGCCAATGTCTCAACGGTTTGAAGTCTCTTGATCGCACTGGCTGTTCGCGGTTCCATCTTTCTGCGCAGATCTTCATCTAAGGTTGTGATGGAAATATAAACGTGAACCAGATTGTCACTGGCCAGATCCTTAAGCAAATCCAAATCGCGCAGAATCAAACTGTTCTTGGTAATCATGCTAACCGGATGGCGGTATTGTGCAAAGATTTTTAGGAGCCCTCGAGTGATTTCTAATTTTCGTTCTATGGGTTGATAACAATCTGTATTGCCACTCAGGCTAATGGGCACAGGTTGCCAACTTGGATGCAGAATACATTTCTCTAATAAAGAGGGGGCATTTTTTTTGACGATGATTTTACTTTCAAAGTCAAGACCGGCACTAAAACCCCAATACTCGTGGGTGTTTCGTGCATAACAATAAATACATCCATGTTCACAACCTTGGTAGGGATTGAGTGAATACATCATACCCAAATCCGGGCTCGTCACTTTATTGACCACCTTCTTTGCTTGCTCGTAAAAGATTTGTGTTGTAGGTGCCGAAAGCAAGGCCTCATCAAGACCTTCAATATGATCTGTAACATACTGTGCCTTCAGAAATTTGTTTTCTGATTTGATTTGAGCTCCTCTACCTTTGAAATAATCCTCTTCCATGATATATTCAAAACTAATTATTTTAGATAATAAACTAAAATAATTAGTTAATCATATTCAGTAACATTTGTGTGTCTTTGTGGCGAAGAGTAATCAGCCACAATACACGAAGGCACAAGGGTTCACGAAGTATTGTGCTTTGAGTTAGTTTTGTAGAACGTCTTATCCGAAAACTTTGCTCAACTATATTCCAACACCCATTCAGGAAATACAACATGCTACTCTCAAAGAGGCAAAGGTGCGGCTATTGATTAAGCGTGAGGATTTAAATCATTCATTTGTTACAGGAAACAAATGGTGGAAGCTGAAATACAATCTCGAAGAAGCTGAACAGCTAGGAAAGAAAACTATCCTCACCTTTGGCGGAGCCTTTTCTAATCACATTTATGCAACTGCTGCCGCTGCTCACGAATTGAATATGAAGAGTATCGGCATCATTCGAGGTGAAGAGACACTACCCCTTAATACTACAATAGCTTTTGCATCGAAGATGAATATGTACCTTCATTATGTTGATCGCGAAACATATCGTACAAAGGATAGTCCTGAGTTCATTGAACACCTTCAGAATACTTTCGGAGATTTTTACATGATCCCTGAAGGAGGAAGTAACGAACTTGCTGTCAAAGGCATTGCTGAGCTTTCAAAACAATTTGACATTGATTTCGATTACTTATGCTGTCCGGTCGGAACAGGCGGAACATTAGCAGGATTGATTTCCGGATTGGATACTCAAAAGCAAATCATTGGATTTTCGTCATTGAAAAGTGGTGATTTTCTCAAACAAGAAGTTGAGCAATATGTAGGCACAGATAAATCAAACTGGAGAATCGAAACGAATTACCACTTCGGTGGATACGGAAAACAAACTCAATCTCTTCTTGATTTTATACGTTCGTTTGAAACACAACATCGCATACTACTTGAACAAGTGTATACCGGTAAGATGATGTTTGGAGTTTTTGATTTGATTCAGAAAAACTATTTCAAACCAGGATCAACAATTCTTGCGATCCACACCGGTGGACTTCAGGGAAGATCACCTGATCTTTAGTTATCGCAACATAAATACAGCCGCAACCAAAGTCATTCCAATAATAAACCAGCGGAATGTTTTTTCATTTAGTTTTTTCACAATTACTACTCCAAGATAAGCGCCAATTGCAATGGCCGGGAGTGTTGTTAGATCAAGTAAGAATGTATCGAGTGTTATGGTGTGCCACGCAAAAACGTGAAATGGAATTTTAAACCAATTGATCACCATAAAGAACCAAGCCGTTGTGCCAATGAATGAATTTTTAGGCAAACGCATCGATAAGAAATAAACCGCCATTACTGAGCCTGCAAGATTTCCAACCATCGATGTAAATCCTCCGGCAACTCCTGTTAATCCTGCAAACCATTTGTAATCGGGCACATCTTCTTTGTGACCACGCTCTAGCCAAAGCATGATGCCAACACTGATCACAATAATGACCACCATTATAATTTTAAAAACATGATCGTCAATGATTCCACCAACAACAGTTCCAAGCACAGTCCCCAATGCTGCCCCCGGAAATAATTTTTTTAAATGTTCCCAAGAAGCGTGACGATGGTAATACCAAACACCCAGCACATCTGCGAGACAAAGTATGGGAAGAAGAATCCCGCTGGAAGATTGCCCTCCAAAAACTAATGCAAGAAGCGGAACTGCTAATGTACCTGTGCCATGCATACCTGTCTTGGCCATGCCAATAAACAGGGCTACCAGGTAGATGATAAATAGATCAAACGCTGTAAATGAAAAAGAAAGGAAATGAATCACTGTGCAGATTTATGACGAAGCTAATGAATAGCACGAAATGCTCGTACTCTAAAATTTAGAGGATATAGTTAATTACTAAAAAGGTTATTTAACTCCAGATCAATTCGACTCACTATAAAAGAGAAGTCCTCAATACGTTCTACAAAATCAAGATTGTTGACATCAATAATCAAAAGCTTGCCTAGCTTGTAACTACCAATCCAGTTTTCGTAATGCTCGTTCAGGTTTCTCAAATAATCCAATCGTATGGCATACTCAAAATCACGTCCGCGTTTTTCAATTTGTTGAACAAGTTTAGGTATATCTGCTTTCAGATAGATTAAAATATCGGGAGGTTTTACAAAGTTGATCATCGAGTTAAAAATTTCGAGATAACTCTGATAATCGCGTTCGCTCATGTGACCGCTCTTGTGCAGATTCGCTGCGAAGATGAAAGCATCTTCATAAATGGTTCTGTCCTGGATGGTTGTTCTTTCGCTTTCGCGGATATCATTTACCTGGCTAAAGCGACTGTTCAAAAAATAAATCTGCAAGTGAAATGCCCAACGCGTCATGTCGCCATAAAAATCGCGCAAATAAGGATTGTGATCGACCGATTCAAACAACGCATTCCATCCATAATGTTTTGAAAGTTTCTCCGCTAATGTGGTTTTACCAGATCCGATGTTTCCACAGATGGCAATATGTTTTGGTTTTTGTTGCATGCATCTCTTTTGAGAATGCGAAGGTAAAAATAATCAGTAGTAGCGCCACCACTTCGAGTGACGGCACGATTAAAAATTAAATTTAATTCTTTGGCATATACATGTAATCTAAGGTAACATCTAACATGGCTCTCAGGCCTGTTATAAATCCACGCTCATCAATCATAAAATCGGGTGTGTGATGGGCTGGCACTTTGTTTGGATCCTGATCCGGTGGCATAGCGCCAACGAAAAAGAAAAACCCCGGCACCTTTTGCTGAAAGTAAGCAAAATCTTCTGCACCGGTTACAGCATGAATACGAACTACATTTTCTGCTCCCGCAGCTTTTTGCAAGCTCGCTACCATCTTTTCTGTAAGCGCAATATCGTTATAGGTAACGGGAGTTTTGCTATCTATAATGACTTCTGCTGTTGCTCCAGCACTCTCGGCAATATTAGTTGCCGTTAACTTTATTTTTTCATGAATCTTCTTTTGCATGTCTGGATCCAGCGTGCGAATCGTTCCGCCCATAATCGCCTCTTCCGGAATAATATTTTCACGAATACCTGCATTTATCTTTCCCACCGATATTACAGCCGCTTCGTTTGTTAAATCCGTTTGACGACTTACAATGGTTTGAAGTCCTAAAATAATTTGTGCGCTCACCACAATGGGATCGATGCCCATCCATGGAGCTGCTCCATGCGATTGTTTTCCTTTTACTTTAATAGTAAACCAATCTGAAGCAGCCATCATTCCGGCAGGGCGATACGTAATTCTTCCCAATGGAGAAATGGATTGAATGTGCATTCCGAAAATCACATCTACTTTCGGATTTTCAAGTACACCTTCTCTCACCATTAAACCGGCACCACCTTCTTCACCGACTGGAGGACCTTCTTCTGCCGGTTGAAAAATAAATTTCACTGTGCCTTTCAATTCACTTTTATTTTTTGAAAGTATCTCAGCAACTGCCATTAATATCGCCACGTGCGAGTCATGTCCACAAGCATGCATCACACCAGTCTCTTGTCCATTGAATGTTGTTTTTTCTTTTGATGCGAAAGCCAGGTTATTGCGCTCTGTTACCGGAAGAGCATCCATGTCCGCGCGCAAAGCGATTACTGGTCCTGGCTTACCACCTTTTAATAATCCGACAACGCCTGTCTTGGCAACACCGGTTTGTATTTCGATGTCTAAGGATTTTAAATGCTCTGCTACATAAGCCGCTGTTTTCGTTTCGCGATTTGATAGTTCAGGATATTGATGCATGTGTCTGCGCCACTCGATTACCTTACTCTCCATTTCTTTTGCCTGCAAATCAATCTTTGCCTGTAACTTCGGACTAACTTGTGCGCTTGCTGGAACCGCTATTGTGCACAAAAAAATGGTATAGAATCGCCTCATAGTTTCGGTAAAATATTACTCAATGTACATGAGGAATAACATATATAATAGCCATTCATGGAAATCAATTATCGCTTTAGAAATGATTGTCACTTTAGATTGACAGATGTGAACATTCAGGAATCTTATTCTGTTACCTTAGCAATTTAAAACCAAAAAATATTTAAATGGCACAAACTAAACTTGGCGAAAACACAGTAAACACGAATGGTAATCTTCCTGCTGTTGGCACTTCCGCTCCTGAATTCACGTTAACCGGAAACGATTTAAAAGATGCAAGTTCAAAAGACTTTGCAGGCAAAAACATTGTACTGAATATTTTTCCAAGTATCGATACACGTGTATGCGCGCTTTCTGTTCGTGAGTTCAACACGCGTGCCTCGGGTTTAAGCAACACGGTAGTACTTTGTATTTCAAAAGATTTACCCTTTGCATTCAAACGTTTTTGTGGAGCAGAAGGTATTAGCAATGTGGTAACGCTCTCTGATTTCAAGAATAAAGATTTCTCTAAAAATTATGGCGTTGAAATGATTGATGGGGGTATGGCTGGTCTTCTTGCCCGTGCCATTGTTGTGATTGATGCCCAAGGAAAGGTAAAGCACACTGAGATTGTTCCTACAATAGGTCAGGAGCCTGACTATGATGCTGCACTAAAAGCGATTTAAGATTTATTAAAATTAACTGAGCCTGCAGGTTTAGAGTAAGATTCTAACCTGCAGGCTTTTTTATTAAGGGGCAATGATAGTCTAAAATCATTCACAGTTAATTGAGTAATCAGTCGAATAGTGTGGTGAGTTCCAAACCGATTGAAGCATTTCCATAGTTTAGCTGAGGAGTGCATCTGCGCGGAATATTAAGTCTGCGAATCAGTAAATATGTAGTCCGCGCGATAAATACTTTTCAGCCCAATCCTGCTTGTAGCAGGATTGGGCTGAAAAGCTAGCCAAAGCATGAATTACCGAGCCGCAAAAAGCGGCTCGGTAATTCATGCTTTTTAAATGTGCGCCTGCCATCTCGATAAAAAATGCAATTCATCTTTCGCACATAATCTCTGAAAGCGGAAATAGGGGACGTTCTTAATCGAATGGATAAATTTTAAATCACAGTCTACTATATTGGGTGATCCCAAATCAAATTAAAAAGCAATCGAAAAAAATTTAACTTAACGTTCTAAGTTTCTTCACATTTTCGCGACTAATAAGAAAACCAACAACCTTGAAGGAAGAATTTATCGCTTGTATCAGTGAACACGAACGCATCATTTTCAAGGTATGCAAAATGTACTGCCGTTCGTGTGATGACGAGCAAGATTTGTTTCAGGACATTCTACTCCAATTATGGCAATCCTTTCCTTCTTTTAAAAGAGATTCGAAAGTGTCGACATGGATGTATCGTGTGGCCCTAAACACTGCCATAACGCGACTTCGAAATGAAAAGAAAAAACCCGAACAACAAACTATTGATAACGATGCGCTGCAAATACCCAATACAATTAACGATCCGAAAGACGAAAATTTTGAATTGATGATGAGAGCTATTGAAAAGCTTTCGAATGTGGAGAAAGCGATCATGGTGTTATACATGGAAGATCACAGCTACCGTGAGATGGCAGAAGTAATGGGCATGACCGAATCAAACATTGGTTTTAAAATCAATCAAATAAAAACGAAGCTGAAGACTACTGTAAACGTTTTGAACTATGGAGCTTGATGAATTTAAAACAACATGGAACAAATACCTTGAAGATGAACGCAAGGAAAAACCGCATTCCGATCATGTAAACACAATTACTATGAAAATATCAAATACCGTTAATAAGTTAAATGAAAATACAATCTACTGGTGGAAGTTTACCCGAAACGTTATGATTCTTCTTTTTATCATGCTTGCTGCGAACATCAGTTTCTTTATTCTTTTTCCAGAGAAATTTCAGAACCTTGAGAATGCGCTGCCTGTTTTTGGTGTGCTTGCATTTTATGCCATTGGTGTTCTGTGGGTGTACTACGAAAAGGTAAAGATCTTCGACATTGTTGATTCAAATAATATTCGCAATGCTATTGCGAAAGCCATCAGGAGATTTAATCGCTGGTATATTTTATCAACACTCCTTTATCTTTTTTTATTGCCTTTGATGTTTTATGTAGTAGTCAACATAGGATCAGAAGCCTTTCTTCACAGAAGCTTCCCTTTAAACACAGAGGTAATAGCATGTGCCGTGATGACGATCATTACGTTGATTGGAAATCACTTTTACTACAAGAAAACATATTTCAAATGGCTTGACCTGCTCAAGAACAATTTGAAAGAATTAGAAGCCGAAGCGAAATAGTCAACCAAATTAGTCGGGTAAGTAAGGCTTCAGTAAAGCAAATACCCACGTACCTAATAAAGCCGACAGAAAGGTGATGATGGTGACTAAATAACCTGCGCCAATTTGAGCGTACAACGGTCCGGGGCATGCGCCCGTAAGCGCCCATCCAAATCCAAAAATCAATCCACCAAAAATTACTCCATGATGATACGGCTTTATTATTTCTCCAATATGCTCTCCCCCCATTGTTCTGATTCCAAATTTTCGAATGAGCCAGATGCTTAATGCACCAACCGGTACAGCCGTCATAAAGATTCCGTACATATGAAACCCCTGGAAATAAAACATCTCCTGCATGCGATACCAGGATATGGCTTCACCCTTAGTGAGTGCAAATCCAAAAACAACTCCAACAATTAAATATTTTAAATTCTTCATGATATCAAAGTGCTAAGATGTAAGGAAGAACAAAATGGCTGATCAAAATTCCACCGATAAAAAAAGAAATCGTAGCGAGTAACGATGGCCATTGCAACGCAGACAATCCAAAAATGCCATGACCTGATGTACAGCCTCGTGCATATCGTGTACCAAAACCAACCATGAATCCTCCGACTATCATGAGTATAAATCCTCTGATGGTTGCAAGTTCATTCCAATTAAAAAGTTCTTCCGGTAAAAGTCCCTTCATTTCTTGAAGTCCATAAGAAGAAAATAATTCTAACGTTGCATCAGAAACATCAACAGGATTTGGATTGGCCAATACATATCCGCCAAGAAAGCCACCCATTAAAACTCCCGCTACAAAGAAGAGATTCCATTGATCGGCTTTCCAGTCATATTTCAAAAAGGAAATATTGGCGGGAAAGCATGCTGCACAAATCTGACGAAGTGTGGATGAGATGCCAAACTGCTTATTGCCTAACAACAGTAAGGCTGGAACAGTAAGGCCGATAATAGGCCCGGCTATGTACCATGGCCATGGTTTAAAAAGTAATTCCATTGTGTTTTTGAATGATGTAGGCTCCTGTGCGTGAAGTACGCAAAAGTATTTCCGAAGTTCAAGAATATCTTTTACTCAAAGGGATAAGAAAACAACATTGAATCTCAAATACTGTATTTTTACAATGACACCTTCAAACAGAATTTATGTTTTCAAAACAAGGTATAATACAATCCATCATAGCAATTGGTGTTACGGCATTAATAGCATCATGCACACAACAGAAGAATGATTCTGCCGAATCAACAAGTCAGTCTATTGATAGTACAGATTGGGCATTGTTTCCTTTTGTTAAAGTAGACTCCGTTAATCCAATCTTAACATCAAATGCAAATACTGTTTTCAAATGCCCGGTTTGGAAACATGACGTTCATTGGGAGGCGCATGACGTTTACAATCCTTCTGCCATTGTGCGTGGCGACAAAATCTTTTTAGTGTATCGTGCTGAAGATACCGTAAAGGCAGTAACGGGTACTTCGCGTTTAGGATTAGCGGAGAGTACGGATGGAATTCATTTTACACGTTTACCTCAGCCTGTATTTTATCCGGATGAAGATTTCATGAAAAAATATGAATGGATGGGTGGATGTGAAGATCCGCGCATTGTAGAAGATTCAACGGGTACGTATATCATGACCTACACTGCGTACGATGGAAAGATCGCGAGACTTTGCATCGCATCGTCTAAAGACCTTCTGAGCTGGCAAAAGCATGGACTTGTTTTTGGTGATGATAAGTATAAAGACAGTTGGTCTAAATCGGGAGCAATTGTTTGCGAAAAGAAGAATGGGAAATTGATTGCCGCTAAAATCAACAATAAGTATTGGATGTATTATGGCGAAGGAATCATGCTTGCTAATTCGGATGACTTGATTCATTGGAAAATGTTGGAAGATGAAAAAGGTCAGCCTTTAACTGTGATTCACAAACGAACAGAAACTTCTTTGTTTGATAATGGATTAGTAGAAGCTGGACCTCCACCCATTTTAACAAAGCATGGTATCCTCGTAGTATACAATGGGGCACGCAAAAAAACATCAGGAGAAGGAATTGAAATGTATAGCGGTGGGCAAGCTTTGATGGACAAGAATGATCCTTCAAAAATGTTATATCAACTCAACGTGCCGTTTATACAACCTGAGAAAGATTATGAGTTAGCAGGTTTAGTTAACAAAGTTACCTTCTCTGAAGGTTTGGTTTTCTTTAAAGGAAAATGGTTTCTTTATTATGGAACAGCCGATTCAAAAATTGCTGTAGCCGTTTGTGAGAACGATATTCAAAGTGAATAACAGAAAAAAATAAATGACATCCCGTCAAGGGAAATTAAAAAAGTAAGTAAATGAAGAATTCAAAGATTGCCATTATCGGTGGCGGAAATTTAGGAGCAGCGATTGCAGAAGGATTGTTAAAAAGTGAGTTTGTTGCAGCGGAGAATATTACGGTTACGAAAAGAAACCTGGATGCACTTCAACATTTAAAAGCGGTTGGTGTAAACACCACGAGTAATAATAAAGAAGCGATTCAAAATAGCAATGTCATTATTGTTGCGCTGAAGCCTTACAATGTAAAGGAAGTGTTGGAAGGATTGAAAGAAAATTTTGATGCATCCAAGCACATCGTCATTAGTGTGGTGACGGGTATTTTAGTGAAAGACCTTGCTGCTATCGTTGACCACGGAGTACCTATTTTCCGGGCGATGCCTAACACTGCTATTGCAATACAAGAATCGGTAACCTGTATTTGTCATAGTGGTGCAACACCAGCGCAGATTAGCTATGTAACAGAATTGTTTGATCAACTCGGGATCACCGTACCTATCGATGAAAAATTAATGGATGCTGCAACTGTTCTTGGTGCTTGTGGCATTGCTTACGCACTTCGCTTTATTCGCGCAGCAACACAAGGTGGAATTGAAATTGGTTTCGATGCAAAGACTGCTAGTCTGATTGCTGCACAAACTGTGAATGGTGCGGCTGAATTATTATTAAGAGGCAATCGTCATCCGGAAGAAGAGATTGATAAAGTAACAACACCAAAGGGTTGTACCATTGCCGGATTAAATGAGATGGAGCATCGCGGGTTTAGTTCTTCTCTTATCAAAGGTATTATTACTTCGTATGAGAAGATTGGGAAGTGATTAATTCGATGATGTGTTAATTAACCGCAGAGGGCGCAGAGAAACGCAGAGTAAATACTTCTTAATACTGAATAGTCTCGGTGGGATTGAACTGTTTTTTCGACTGAGAAAATTCTCTGCGAAACTCCGCGCCCTCTGCGGTTAAAAATTTCAGTTTACTTTATTCACATCCACCTTCACCACAATATTCTGTTTACCCGAACTGAAGATGATTCCTTTAATCGGAGCCACATCAAAGTAATCACGACCAAAGGCAACGGTAATGTGTTTGTAGGATGGTAACAAGTTATTGGTAGGATCAAACTCGACCCAACCAATTTCAGGAAAGAATACGGCTACCCATGCATGCGATGCATCTGATCCAACGAGTTTTACTTTTCCGGGAGGCGGAAGGGTTTCAATGTATCCACTTACATATCGTGCAGGCAATCCCAGATTACGCAAGCATGCAATCATCAGATGAGCAAAATCCTGGCAAACTCCTTTGCGAGATTTAAGTACGGATTCAACAGGAGTGTTTACGGTCGTAAAGCCAGGCTTAAATTCTATCGACTTAAATATCTTTTGCATCAATGCCTGGCAGCCACTCCACAATGTGGCATCTTCGGGGAAACAATCCTCTGCAAATTTTTTAATCTCTTCGCTGTACGGAACGTGATTTGATGGTAATGTGTATTGCATCACGTCTGCATACGTTTCTCCGTTCAATGCTACTTGCTCTTTAACATCTCTCCATAAAACATATGAAGTAAAAGCACGATCAGCATTGATGCGATTGTTTATGTCAATTACACTGTCTGAAATAATTTCCAGCTGTGAATGTTCCTTATATATCGAAATGAACAATAAGGTATTTCCAAAAAAATCTGTGCGATATGTAAGTTCATCCGGTGTTGGCGATATCTTAATGTCACATGAAATACATTGCTGTTCGGGGAGATTGATGGGAACTAAGCACAATCGGTTATGACCTGTACTTACCGTGTCCTGATATTTATATTCGGTTATATGTCGGATTTTATAAAGCATGATTATACTTCAAATTGAAATCCATCTTTACTTCCTTGTTGCTGATAGGTGGAGTGACTGAAATAGTTTGCGCTCAACTTGGCGGATAAATTTAAAATCTGTTTCTGCAGTGTCGTGCAAAACTCGTCAAATGCTTTTCTATAATTTGTTTCCTTGTCTACTTCAATTAATGCATCGATATTCATCAGCCTCACCTGAGAATAACATTCAAATACAAGTCGCGAAATCTCATTATCATTTGTGCCATTATCTTTTTGCGCAAGGCTTCTGGAGTATTTTAGCAATCCTTCTAGCTGCGAAAATATAGAGGTTGGATTTTGTCCATTCAAAAACAAAAGGTCGATGGTAGGCGAAACGTTAAGAGAGGTTCTATACACTGATCGATACGAAGAAAGATTTTGATTGCTTAACAGTAAGGCCTCTAACAACTGAAACTCGACACTCTCTTCATAATCATTAGACAAAATAGATTTGTATTGCGCAAGCTCCATTAAGATTTCCTCAATGAGTTGTCCCATGCGATACATTATCCGTCCATCGCTGCGATACATACTTTGTCTTGTCATCTCGGAGAAGGAAAGCAAACCACCTGCTAGTTGATCAAGCAAAGAGAATGCATGTCTAATTCCATCCGGTTCTAAAACAGCAATTCTTCTTTTTACATTTTCGATGTCGTCAATAATTCGCCAGCTATCAACTGTCCATCGATCGCGTGCTGCATACATCGACTTCAGCAGATTGCTTAATGTGAAGAGAATACTTCCTGCGCGTTCTGGGTTACAAATCAGTTGATGAATTTCCGGTAGTGGATTTTTCATCTCCTCTTCGGCATCTTCAACAAATCCGGGATAGGTATCGGTGATATGGGTTACGGTCTGCAGTAAAATTTTTAATGATTCAGAATCATTTCCCCCGTAGATGTAGTTTTTCTGCGTGAGGTTTCTCAATACGATTCTTATAAATCGAGAGGTGCGAACAACTCTCTGTGTATATCGGCCAACCCAAAATAAATTTTCTGCCGCGCGACTTGGCAACACAGCCTTTCGTTTCATATCTGCCGACTGCCGCGCATTAGCATGTGAGTCTGTCTTTGTGAAAGTAGCTTCAACCCACGTATCTTTTGAAATACCCCCATCCTGATTTGAAACCAGGAAACTTCCTCTTTCCGGAGAACAACGTGTTAAACCTCCACGCATCATTTCGTATCCGGTCTTGTTCGCTACGAGATAGGAGCGAAGTACTGTAAATCGTGGTTCTAATTTTTCTTTTGTAAATACAGGTGATGTTGAGAACTCAACTTCTTCCTGCCCTACATATCGAAACGGTTCAAACTTTATTTTCCGGATCAATTCTTCTTTTTGCGCTTTCGAAAGGCGACTTCCCATCACCGTTTTAAAACCACTCACGCGTTCAATATCTTTTATGACAAGCGTGTCAAGATGTTCGAGCACATAATCCATTTCCTTTTTTTGTCCGCACCACCATGTCGCAATCATCGGGATGATTGGATCTTCATCAAGAAAATATTTGAAGGCGCCATGAAGGAATGCCATCAAACCTGTGTTCTCAAGAATGCTACTGCCAAGCGGATTGGCGATGGCAACATTTCCCTTTCGAACCGCTTGTAACAAGCCTGGTATACCAAGTTGAGAATCTTCACGCAGTTCAAGAGGATCACAAAAGGCATCATCTACTCTGCGCAAAATAACATCTACCTTCTCAAGACCTTCAACCGTTTTTATCCAGACAAAACTATCGCGCATGATAAGGTCTTCACCTTGCACTAATGTGATACCGAGATACGATGCAAGAAAGGCGTGTTCAAAATACGTCTCATTACGCGGACCAGGTGTAAGCAACACAATCCGTGGATGTTCTTTTCCCTGAGGCGCAATTTGTATCAGGGCCTGCATCATACTGCTAAAGAATCCACCGAGCTTGGCAACTTGATGTTGTTGAAACAATTCCGGTATCACACGACTCAGTGCACTTCTGTTCTCCAATGCATAACCCATTCCTGAAGGTGCTTGCGCACGATCTTTAATCACCCACACTTTTCCATCAGGGCCCCGTGAAAGATCAGCAGAATACATTGTGAGTTGATACTCACCCGGTAATTTTATTTTATCGCATGGACGTAAAAATCCAGGATGCGAATAAATTAATTCGGGAGGAATAATTCCTTTCTTAAGAAGTATTCTGTCACCATAAAGATCTTCTAATAATTTGTTGAGCACGTAAGCACGCTGCTTCATACCGCGTTCTACGCCTCTCCATTCAGCAGCAGAAATGACAAGTGGTACAGCATCCAATAACCACGGACGATTGAGTCCGCTTGTGTCGCCATACACATTATAGGTAACACCATTTTCCTGAAGAATCTTCAGTAATTCCTGCTGCCGGTTTTTTAGTTCAGCTGTTCCCAGGTTTTCAATATTCGTCAACAACTGTTTCCAGGAATCTTTCGCTTGCTCATTCTGATTGAAGCATTCGTCTATTACCTTTTGATCAGAGAGGTAGCCTGCTGTTAAGTTGTTGAGTGATATGTTTTGAAATCCGTTACTCATTAATGTTCGATGGTTTTTGCCACGAATGCGAATTAAAAACTCATTCGTGCATTCGTGGCTATCAATTTTAGAATTGTCGAAGGTCTAAAGTACGAGGATATTCCGGACTTATTTTTAATGGAGGCGGATCAAAATTTTTCGGAATTTGATTCGGTTCTAAATAGCGAGACACCGTGCTGAAGTTTTCCAAAGGTGTAATGGCGCCCTGTGTATGACCTTGGGTCCAGAATCGACTGATCCTTCTGCCTTCCGCTTCGTACGAATTCACCGGGAAGGTATCATAATTTCTTCCGCCTGGATGCGCAACATGGTAAGTACATCCGCCAATAGCGCGATGATTCCATGTATCAACCACATCAAAAACCAATGGAACATCTTTGCCTAAAGTAGGATGCAACGCTGATGGAGGAGTCCATGCGCGGTAGCGAACTCCGGCAACATATTCACCTTTTATTAACGTTGTTTGCAAAGGAACTGGCACTCCGTTACACGTGATCATGTAACGCTCATTGTTAAAGTTTCTCACTTTAATTTCAACGCGCTCTACAGATGAATCAACAAAACGGGATGTGCCTGCACTCGAAGATTCTTCCCCCAACACATGCCAGGGTTCAATGCCCATGCGCACGAGCAACTCCATATCCAGAATGGTAATCTTTCCATAGAGAGGAAAACGGAATTCAAAAAATGTTTCGAGCCAATCGAGTTGGAAAGGATAACCTGCTTCCTGAAGATCGCGTGTTACTTCAGCTAAGTCTTGTTGAACGTAATGTGGTAACATGAACTTATCATACAACTCCGTTCCCCATCGGGTGAGCTTATGTTTGTACGGCTTCTGCCAGAACATGGCAACGATGGAGCGAATCAACAACAACTGAACAATACACATCTGTTTATTCGGAGGCATATCAAAACCCCTGAACTCCAGAATCCCCAAACGACCTGTTGAACTATCTGGAGAATATAATTTATCAATGCAAAATTCTGCGCGGTGTGTGTTACCTGTTATGTCAATCAAAAGATTTCTGAAAATTCGATCTACCATCCAAAACGGAACATCTCCTTTCTCAGGAATCTGACTGAAGGCAATTTCCAATTCATACAACATCTCTTGTCGTCCTTCATCTACACGCGGAGCCTGACTGGTTGGCCCGACAAATGAAGAAGAGAATAAATATGACAATCCAGGATGGTGTTGCCAATAGGTAATCAGGCTTCGCAGTAAATCCGGTCTCCTCAACAATGGACTATCGGAAGGAGTGATTCCTCCTATCGTAATGTGATTACCTCCACCTGTTCCTGTGTGTTTGCCATCCAGATTAAATTTCTCTGTACTCAGTCTGCTGAGTCGCGCTTGCTCAAAAAGAATATCATAGTTGTTCACAATCTCTTTCCAACTCTTTGCAGGATGAACATTTACTTCCAAAACACCAGGATCTGGTGAAAGAGAAAGTTTCGTTACACGATTATCATGCGGTGGTTCATATCCCTCGATAATTACTTTCAGATTTAATTTCTCAGCAGCAGCTTCAATGGATGCAAGCAAATCGAAGTAATGCTCAACATAGGTAAGTGGCGGCATGAAGAAATAAATCTTTCCATCACGCACTTCAATACACAAGGCTGTTTTGATAGTAAAGACTTCAAAGACAGGTTCATATTTTTCTTCAGGCTTCTTTTTTACTTTCGGTTTTTCATCATCCTCTTCCTCAACTTCAGGATAGGGTTCTTGATAAAATTCCTTTGGCAAATTCTCTGCAGCAATTGGTAACGAATAACGAAGTCCGACTTTCGTTTGATAGTTTTCCAACGCAGGGAGTGATTCAAATGTGCTGCGCTCAACTTTGCGTTGTTCTTTCGTTTCACTGATGTAGGCCAGTGACTTTAATGGAAGTCGCAAACCAATTGGAGAATTACCTGGAACAAGAACAAGTTGGTTATTTCGAAATGGCCACGCGCATGAAATCCATCTGTTGTTCCAGTGATTCCATTCCATCGGAATAACATACCCCACCGGATTACCTAATCCTTTCGTTAAGAGCTCCGCTAACTTCTGTCGCTCTAGCGGATCATTCAGATTTGCTTTGTACGGATCAACATTGACAGGCACTTTGTTTTCTTCCCACAAAAAATAAAACACATCCTCCATGGCAGGATGAATATGGTCTTGTGGAATATTTAAAAACTTCGTGAGCTCTAGCGTTAATCTCTTTGCATCTTCAATTGTATAACGAGATGCAGTATCATCGATGTCGAGCAATGCATCATTTTTCCAAATGGCTTGTCCATCGTTTCGCCAGTAAGCGGAGTATTGCCAGCGTGGCAGCGGCTCTCCCGGATACCACTTACCTTGCCCTTTATGTATGTATCCCTTCGGAGCAAAAACATTTTTTAGTCTTTTGATCAGATCTGCTCCGAGTTTTCTTTTATGCGGACCATCAGCACCTGTGTTCCATTCTTTCGCTTCCATGTCATCAACAGAAACAAAGGTGGGCTCGCCTCCCATGGTTAATCGAATATCACCACGTTGAAAATCTTCATCTACCTTATTTCCAAGGGCCATGATAGACGCCCATTGCTCTTCAGTGTATGGTTTTGTTACGCGGGGATCTTCATGTATACGAACAACTTCATTTTTGAAATTGAAGGTTACATTACAAACATCTGAAAGACCAGTAACAGGAGCTGCACTCACTGGATCAGGAGTACAACAAAGTGGAATGTGTCCTTCACCTGCAAATAATCCGGAGGTAGGATCAAGACCTACCCAACCTGCACCGGGAATAAATACTTCGGCCCACGCATGAAGATCTGTAAAATCTTGTTCGGTTCCCGATGGACCATCAAGTGCTTTTTGATCAGCCTTTAATTGAATTAAATATCCCGAAGCAAATCGGGCAGCTAAACCAAGATGACGAAGTACTTGAACTAACAACCAACCTGAGTCACGGCATGAACCACTTTTCAAACCCAGAGTTTGTTCACACGTCTGAACGCCCGGTTCCAATCGAACCGTGTATTGTGTGTTCCTCCAAACCATTTGGTTTAACTCAACCAAAAAGTTAATGATGCTTTTTGGTTGGGAAATATCGATTTGCTTAACCCATTGCTGGAGCAACGGACCATTCTCGGTTACTTCAAAATAAGGAAGCAATTCTTTCTTGAGTTGATTATCATAGGCAAATGGAAAATCATCAGCGTATTTTTCAACAAAGAAATCAAACGGATTGATGACAATCATATCGGCAATCACTTCTACTTCAAAATGAAGCTTGGTTGTTTTCTCCGGAAAGACAACGCGTGCCAGCATATTGCCAAACGGATCTTGCTGCCAATTGATAAAATGATTATACGGCTTAATCTTTAGTGAGTACGAAAGAATTGGAGTGCGACAATGAGGAGCCGGTCTTAATCGAAATGTGTGAGGAGACAAGTTTACAGAGCGATCATACTCATAAAACATTTGATGGCGGATCGCGACTTTGATGGACATAGGTTAGCAGTTAAGCATTGACCTATTAAGTTATCGTTTATTTTAGAAAGTAGGTAGGGAATTTAATTAATTCGGTGATGAAGAGATCTTGTGATGGAGTGCAATCGAATGATGAGTGATTTACGAATGTGATGATTCGGTAATTTGTTGATGGAGTGTAGGCGGTAATTTGATAATGAGTTTGAAGTAACAATCTTCAGATTAACTCATCACCGAATTAATTCATTAACGAACCACTCTTTCCTTTAAAAACTCCGCAGTATAACCCTTACCCTTCTTCACCATGTCTTCAGGTGTACCTTCAAACATTAATGTACCTCCCTTTTTCTCTCCGCCTTCGGGGCCAAGATCAATAATCCAATCGGCACATTTGATGACATCAAGGTTGTGTTCGATTACTACTACTGAGTGACCCTCATCTACCAATGCATTCATCGCCTTTAGCAATTTGGAAATGTCGTGGAAATGAAGGCCTGTTGTGGGTTCATCAAAGATGAAAAGGATGTGACCTTCATGAGAATTTTTTCCGAGGAAGGATGCAAGTTTAACGCGCTGCGCCTCCCCTCCGCTTAATGAGTTTGATGATTGTCCGAGTTTTACATAACCAAGACCTACATCATTCATTGGAAGAATTTTATCGTGAATGGTTTTTTTGTCTGCGAAGAATGACAACCCTTCTTCAACAGTCATGTCTAGAATATCAGCAATGTTTTTTCCATTGTGTTCTACTTCCAGCACTTCTTGCTTGAAGCGTTTGCCATGACAGCTCTCGCATTTCAAAAAGATATCGGCCATAAACTGCATTTCTACTCTGATCTCTCCTTCTCCTTCACACGTTTCACATCTACCTCCTTCTACGTTGAATGAAAAATGAGAGGGTTTATAACCACGTGTTTTTGAAAGCGGCTGATCTGCAAACAGCTGACGTATTGCGTCATATCCTTTTACATAACTGATTGGATTCGATCGCGATGATTTTCCAATCGGGTTCTGATCAACAAATTCTACTTGTGTTACTTTGGCAAAGTCGCCTTCTAACTTATCGTATTTTCCAGGTGTCTCCCCCACAGATCCATTCATGCGACCAACCGCTGGATACAGAATTTTTTTTATCAATGTTGATTTGCCAGAACCACTTACGCCTGTAACTACTGTGAATGCACCCATCGGGATTTTCACAGTCAGGTTTTTCAAATTGTTTTCACGGGCACCAACTATCGTAATTCCATCTTTCCACTTGCGTCTTTTATCCGGCCACGCAATTTTTTCTTTGCCTGTTAAGTAATCAGTCGTGTGTGATTGTACTTTTCCATTCACATCTTTTATCGTTCCCTGAAATACCAATTCGCCACCATGACTTCCGGCATCCGGACCAATGTCGATAATCTGATCGGCCGCGCGCATAATTTCTTCTTCGTGCTCAACGATGATAACGGTGTTGCCAAGATCACGTAATGATTTTAACACACCAATCATACGATCGGTATCTTTTGGATGTAATCCAATACTTGGTTCATCCAGAATATACATTGAACCAACCAGTGCACTTCCCAATGATGTTGCTAATTTGATGCGTTGATATTCACCACCCGAAAGCGTTGAAGTCAATCGGTTTAAGGTAAGGTATCCAAGACCTACTTTATCCATGTATTCTAATCGCGAAGTAATTTCAGTAAGTATGCGATCTGAAATTTTCTTTTCGTACTCCGGAAGTTTTACGTGTTGAAAGAAGGCAAGTGCATCTTCAATGGGGAGTAGCACTAAATCGGTAATGGATTTATCTGCAATTTTTACATACTGAGCATCTTTGCGTAGACGACTTCCCTTGCAATCCGGGCAGTTTGTTCTTCCACGATAGCGCGATAACAAAACACGATATTGAATCTTATGTAGTTTGGATTCGAGATATTTGAAAAAACTCCAGATGCCTTCAAAATATGAATTGCCATTCCACAACAAATCCTGTTGTGCTTTAGTAAGTTCATTGTATGGCCGGTGAATCGGAAAATCAAACTTGATTCCGTTCTTCAACAACGGCTTTTGCCATTCACCCATGGTTTCACTTCGCCATGGCGCAATGGCACCTTCATAAACCGAAAGTGATTTATCAGGAACCACTAAGTCTTCATCAATACCCAATACTTTTCCAAAACCTTCACAGGTTTGACACGCTCCAAAAGGATTGTTGAAGCTGAAGAAATTAATGGATGGTTCCGTGAACGTCATACCATCTAACTCAAAACGATCAGAGAAATTTAGTTTGCCATGACCTTCTGCATGCACAGTGCAATACCCTTCGCCTTCGAAAAAAGCGGTTTGAACTGAATCTGAAAGTCGGAAGGTAGTATCTTCATCTTCCGCATTAATGCTGGCACGATCAATCAATACCTCGTATTCAACATCAGGATCTTTAACTTTTTTTACAGGTGCTTTTTTCTTTGCCGCTACCTTTCCTTCTGTTTTATCTGTTGATGGGTTAATCAGCTCTTCTATAAATTTCACTTCACCATCAATCAGAATTCGCGCGAACCCTTTGCTCAACAGCAAATTCAATTCATCATTCAGCTTGCGTCCTTTTTTTATCTGCAGCGGACAAGCAATCATCACACGTGTGCCTGCCTTTAATTTATTTAATGAATCCACTACCGATGTTACGGTATCACTCTTTACTTCCTTTCCACTGATGGGCGAATAGGTTTTACCTATCCTGGCGAAAAGTAATTTCAGATAATCATAAATCTCAGTTGATGTGCCAACAGTGGATCGAGGATTTCTCGTGTTCACCTTTTGTTCGATGGCGATAGCAGGTGATACACCTCTAATGTAATCCACTTCCGGCTTTTCCATCCGGCCCAAGAACTGGCGTGCGTATGAGCTCAAGCTCTCTACATACATCCGTTGACCTTCCGCGAAAAGCGTATCGAAAGCCAAAGACGATTTACCTGAACCTGAAAGTCCGGTGATGACCACCATCTTATTTCGGGGAATAGCTACGCTCAGGTTCTTCAGATTGTTAACCCGTGCGCGTTTAATAATGATGTATTCTTTTGGATCGAGGTCGTCTATGTTGATATCGCCCATGATGGCTGGAGAGGTGTTAATCACTGAAGAAGATTTTAAGGAGTTCAAAGTAACAATGTTTGGCTTTCAACAAAAAGTGAAATGATAAGCAGTTTTCAATTAATCAGTCTTTGTGATTTCTTCGTGACCTGGTGTCTTCGTGGCAAGAAGAACATTCAGCCACAAAGACACCAGGTCACGAAGGTTCACGAAGAAATGCTAAAAACAAAAACACCATCCTTGCAGATGGTGTTCATGTTACTTGATTAAAATTTGAATTTATTACCTACTAACTATCAAAGTCCGGATCGTAACTGGCTTCGCGGCTTTTTCCGCCACCACCTTCGTAATCGTCATCATCGCTACCTGCATCAGCTTCAACATCATCACCTGTGCCGAAGTCATCATCTTTTGCCACCACATCATCCTTTTCATCCTCTTCAACATCGTCTACATCGTAGCCTCCGCTGCTGTTTTTGGTTACAGGCACTTTAACCAAATAGGTGGCATCGTCTGTTTCCAGTGGAAATACAAAAAGCGGTTCCTTTTTTCCGTTGCTGATGCGCGTAATGCTGGCATCATACCCGGCTGGATACTGCGTGCGCACTAAATCTTTCAAATCTTCGCTTAGACTGTCTAAACTTTTAATAATTTTTTTCTTGCTGATTGCCATACACAAACGTAACACTGGATTTGCGAGCAAATAGCTAAAGAAATTGTATGGAAGGCAAGAAATTTTTAAATTTTTTTTGCGTCTTTCAAGAATCTCTCTATCTTTTCATTCTAAATCATTCACAAACCCCCGACAATTATCGACTGAGACCTCTACGTTACCTAAATGTGAGTCCGAATGATCGACAAGAAAACCAGTGACAGCGAATTAGTGTCACAATACGAAAACGGTAACGAAGCAGCTTTTGAAACGCTACTACACCGTCATAAGTCCAAAGTCTACACCGCTATATATCTGATTGTTAAGGATCGATATACTGCACAAGATCTTTTACAAGACACCTTTATTAAGGCCATCAATACCATCCGTGGTGGCAGATATAATGAAGAAGGCAAATTTTTGCCCTGGATTTGTCGTATTGCACATAATCTTGCAATAGATCACTTCCGGAAAAATAAAAGACACCCGGAGATCGTTTTAGAGGACGGAAGCCGGTTGTTCAACTCCATGCAATTTGCAGAAGAGTCATTTGAAACGAAGCAAACCCAAAAAGATACGCGTGGACGCCTGCGCGATTTGATTAAAGAACTACCTACCGAACAAAAACAAGTGCTGATTATGCGCCACTACCTACAGATGAGCTTCCAGGAAATTGCGGAGCGCACTGGTGTGAGCATTAATACTGCGCTTGGAAGAATGCGATATGCATTGATAAACCTGCGCAAGAAAATGATCCAACATAAAGCCTATGATAAAAACTTTTACACAAACGGACTTGATCAGGTATATATACCACGAGACTTCGGAGGCGGAGACGAAGGAGATTGATAAGGCCCTGATCTGCGACAATGCGTTGCAAGCCCTTTACCTCGACCTCATCTCCCTGCATAAAGAAATGGACGATGCAGCTTTAGAGCCGCCACCTTCTGCTATCCTCAACATTTTAAGCTACGCGAAAAGCTTGCCTGAGAAACAGGTATAGGTTTTTGTGTGACGATTACTGAGTTTGAGCCCACCATACACATACATGGAGGAATAATCGTTCTGATTGTTCTTCGTTTTGCTTTCCAATAATGGAATGTTGTCTGTACTTTAGAATTAATGACGAAAGTCTTCTTACAGGCCGAATGGAGAAAATTAGCAATGGCTAATTATTCTGTTGATAGAAAAGTTCTCGAGCCTTATTTGCCTTATAAAACAGAAATTGATCTTTGGAAGGACACATGTTATGTAAGCCTGGTTGGGTTTATGTTTCAGGATACAAAAGTCCTGGGGTTAAAGATTCCCTTTCATGTTCATTTCGAAGAGGTGAATTTAAGATTCTATGTGCGCTACAAAGAAAACGGTGAATGGAGACGTGGAGTCGTTTTTATTAAAGAGATTGTTCCAAAACCAGCACTCTCATTTGTTGCCAACACTATTTACAATGAGAATTATGAAACGATGCCAATGGCACACGCATGGTATAGAAATGATGAATCATTAACCGTTGAGTATAAGTGGAAGAAGAAAACATGGAATTCTTTTAAGGTACGAACAGGGCTAGAACATTATAAAATTGAAGAAGGAAGCGAAGAAGAATTCATAACGGAACATTATTGGGGATATACGAAAGTAAAAGACACTAAGACTTCTGAATATGAAGTTGAACATCCCAAATGGGATGTATATAAAACCAAAGACTATGCTATTGAAGTTGACTTTGAAAATACATATGGTCCTAACTTCACTTTTTTGAAAAATGAAATACCCAAATCTGTATTCCTTGCTGAGGGTTCTGGGATAGTAGTGAAGGAAGGGAGAACGATTTAATCCTATCACAAAAAAAATCAGAGCACCATAGACCGGTAGCTCTGATCGGGAAATAGAGGGCCAACATCTATTATCTTAAGATCGCATTGCTTTAATGAAGAGAATGATGATCACTATTACCAATGGGATATTTAACAGTACAGTCACTAAAATCTCGCTCTGAATTTTGGTTAAATTTTTCATACTCGCATCCGTTCAATTTCATTCTTTATTTTAACTCCTGGAACATCTTACTTTTTGATTTTGTTTTTTTTGAAGAGGTCGTCTTTTCTTTAAAAGATCAGAGCACCGGAGACCGGTAACTCTGACCTGTAGAAACGTAGCAGCCAACTTTTATTTACCTCACTTTAAATCGCCACAACGGGAGCCCAAAAACGATGAAGGAAGTGTTCCAAATTTTTCTTTAAAGCATTTAGAGAAATAGGAGAGGTTGTTAAACCCTACCTGGTATCCTATCTCTGATACATTGCCAGCCTTTTGCATTAGCAAATCGGCCGCACGCTGTAATCGCATGTGTCGCATAAAATCATTCGGAGCGTATCCGGTTAGTGCAGTAACTTTTCTGTAAAGTTGCGCTGTGCTCATTCCCACTTCTTTCGCAAATACATCTACCGAAAAGTCTGCTTTCGTCATATTCTCTTCCACCACTTTCATGATGCGCTGCATGAGAAGTTCATTGACCGATGCTACTGCTATTTTCTTCGGCTTATATTCAACTTGTTCGTCAATACTTTTCTGACTTACTCTGCGATTCATAAAGCGTTGAATCAACATTTGAAGGTCTTTCCAATCAAAAGGTTGGGAGACAACATACTCATGTCCAACAGCGAGACTGTCAAGATTGATCTGGTCTTTGGCTGTCAGTAACACATATTTTTTCATATCTCTCCTGTTGATTATGATTCAAAAGTATAGGCTGAAATGCGGCTTTTGGTTTCATTCTTTGCGTTTCAAGGAATTGATTTTGGCATGAAATCATTCTAAAAAGGCAGTTTTCTAAACAATTTGCGTTTTTTGCAACTGCCTCATACTTATTCGCCTTATCTGAGGAAATAATGCAACTCGGAAAGGCGTGAAATGCAACGCATCAATCTTTTAATGCAAAAAACCAATCTATTACTAGCCGAAATTAAAGGATGCAATCGACCTGTTTGATCGGAGTATTAGTAGGACGAGCCTTATTAAAGTGTCCGTTAACCTTAATTAACATTGGAAGACAAACTAATTGCTTTTCTTCGGGATCTGATTTCAAATGCTAAACTCATACTTTATGAAATACCTATTTTCAATTCTTATCATAAGTGCATTGTCCTTTCAAGTATCCGCGCAGGAATCCATGGAAAAAATAATGGAAAGCAGAGCAAGAGAAATGGTGCGCGTAATTGGGCTTAATGATAAAGAGCAATGGAAGAAGTTTATAAAGGAAAATTTTACTGAAGCTTTTATAAACAAGAACATGAAAGCGAAAGTAGTAGAAACGGACAGTAACGATGGAACAACCGTCTCAGAAGAAACCAGTGAAGCCAACAACCTCGAAGCCAAAGTCGCTATGTTTGCCCGTCTTCATGATGATTTTGGTGATGGTAAAATTACATCACTAAAGACTACAGGTGATAAAGTTGAAATGGTAATGAATGCTGCCCAACTAAAAGGCACCTTCACATTAAAGTTTGAAAATAAAAAACCGTATTTGATAGATGGCTTAGGTATTCAAGCAGGGAATTAGAAGAGCGCACTAATTCACTGACTTCCTACAATTCTTTCAATTGAATGTTGCGCCAGCGCACTTTCACACCACCTCCATCGTGAATTTGAAGGGCAATCTTTCCGTGCGATTCACCAATCTTATCGTCTAATAATGTAATCATCGGAGCACCATTGAGAAATGTTGTTACCTTCTTTCCCTCTACGCGTACAACCATAGTATTCCAATCGCCTTCTTTTAATTTCTTTTCAGCATTAGCTTCTGGTTGAATCAACCATCCTCTTCCGTACGATTCATAAATTCCCCCTGTATGCATATTCATTGGAGCTACTTCGGCTTGCCATCCGGCAATTTTGGTTCCTTCAATTGAACAATGAAAGAACACACCACTGTTTCCATTCGATTCTTGTTTGAAATCAACGGTCAATTCAAAATTGGTAAACTCTTTATCGGAAACGAGGTAGCCGTACTGCTTATCGGGTCCGCTCTCGCAAATCAATTCTCCGTTTTCAACAAACCATTTCTCGGTGCCATGGATTTTCCATCCGGTCAAGTCTTTTCCGTTGAAAAGTTTTATTTGCGCGAAAGAGGCGCTTGTAAATACAAGCAGTGCGAGTGACAAGATTAATTTTCTGTTCATGTTATTGTATTGATTATTCTAAAGTACCGATCTATACGGATTAAAAAAAGCAGAGCGATGAATTGATTAGAGCAACTTTGTGTCTTGGAGACTTTGTGGCAAGGACAACTCGCCACGAAGCCACAAAGTCACTAAGGGCCACAAAGAGAAGTTTTTAAGATTGGAGTTAAGTTATGCTAGTTACTCAGCAACTATTTCCTTTTTATTTTTTCTTGTAATCATTAAGATACCAATCAAAATAAAAACAGTTCCCGCTACTTGAAGTGCGCGGATGGGTTCATCCAATATTAAGTAGGCTTGTAATATGGTGGAGACTGGGCCGATGCTTCCTACAATGGCGGCATTATCAGAACCGATGCGCTTGATCCCTTCTGCTACTAAATACGATGGAATGACAGTAGCCAAGACGGCCATTAAGAAACTATACACATAAACTGTTGTGGGTAAGTGCAAAAGCGAGTTGGAATTTGAAATAGAAAAATGAATAAGCACCGCTACACCAGCAAAACTCATGGCATAACTATTAAACTTTGCAGCACCAAGCGAAGGAATTAACCTTCCGCTGCCAACAATGTACATCGCGTAGGTAATGGCACAGATAAAAATAAGAATAGAGCCTTTGTAAAAATCACTCGCATTGATGGTTGTATTTACCTCTCCCCAAAAAGCAATGCACAATCCCACATAGGTAATGATCAGAGCAAGCCATTGTTGATTTTTGATTTTCACCTTAAATAGCAAAGCCGACATTAGCAGTACCAATGTTGGATAAATGAACAACACCAATCGCTCAATGCCTGCAGAGATGTATTGCAATCCCAGAAAATCCAGTAAGCTACTTACATAATATCCAAGGCAACCAACAACAGCAACACCAAGCCATTGTTTGATCGTAAATTTTACATTATCTGTCTTTCTCGATGAGATGTAAGCCGAGAGAATAAAGAATGGAAGAGAGAAAAGCATCCTTAGGGCTAATAATGTAACTGCATCAACGGGTGTATCGCGATAAGCGGCTTTAACAAAGATGGCTTTTGATGAAAAGCAGATGGCGCCCAGCAAGCAAATTACAATACCGCTGATGAAGTTGCTTGGATGCTTGGAAGAGGTTGTCATAAAAAACAAATATGAGACTAACGGTTCGTAAGAAAAAAAGATGTTATCTAATCACATTATAAATCCAGAAGATGTGAAATGATTTCACCTCTTCTGGATCTAATGATATCTACAACAATGCAACCTCCGCATGTCTTAATGCATAGAATAAGTTCTATTTTTGAGTTGAGTGCAGGTATAAAAGATTAAAAATGATGGAAATAAATTATGATGTCTTAATTGTTGGAGCTGGGCCCATTGGATTAGCATGTGGCATTGAAGCAAAGAAAGCCGGACTTCGATATGCCATTATTGATAAAGGATGTTTGGTAAATTCCATTTATCACTACCCGCTTAACATGACATTCTTTTCTACATCCGATCGATTAGAAATTGGCGAAGTTCCCTTCATTTCACATGGCCCAAAGCCTAATCGAAGTGAAGCGTTGGAATATTATCGCAGAGTTTGTTCATCCTGGAAACTTGAAGTGAAACTCTATGAAGAAGTAACGGCTGTTCATACAGAGGATCAATTTCATTATGTATCTACTTCAAAAGGAAATTATACAGCGAAGTCCATCATCATTGCTCTTGGGTTTTATGATTTACCATACTTGCTAAATGTACCCGGTGAAGATTTGCCAAAAGTAAAGCACTATTATGACGAGCCCCATCCTTACTTCGCACAAAAGATAGTCGTTGTTGGTGCTGCTAATTCTGCTGTTGATGTGGCGCTTGAAACATGGCGAAAAGATGCAGAAGTAACGATGGTAATCCGTGAAGACGGCATCCGCGACAGCGTAAAATATTGGGTTAAGCCCGATATAGAAAACCGAATAAAAGAAGCCTCTATAAAAGCGTATTTTAATTCAAGCATTATCCGCATCACACCAACTGCAGTTGAAATCAAAACACCAGAGGGTAATGTTACATTAGAAAATGATTTTGTGTTGGCCATGACAGGCTACCAACCTCCCTTTGATTTTATGAAACGATGTGGAATACAATTTCACAACGATGAGTTTCATACTCCTGTTTATAGTGATGAGACAATGGAGACCAATGTACCTAATTTATATTTGGCAGGTGTGGTGTGCGGTGGATTAAAAACCAACAAGTGGTTTATCGAGAACTCGCGTGTTCATGCCGAAATGATTTTTGCTGATTTGAAAAGAAAAGTCATTTGATACTTATTGATTTGGGTCCCATGTTTAAATTTTCCTAAGGTTTTAAGCAGATTACCTTTCATACCTCTTATCTTGTGTGATATGAAAACAACCATTCTCATCCTTCTTTTCTCAACATCCATTACTTGCGCTCAATCATCCAAATTGGTTTTGCGCGCCAATGGTTTTCTTTCTACTCTTGATGAAAAGACAAAGGTGAAAGCCGTCTTTTCACTAGACGATGCTGAGCGTTATAATTTTTATTTTGTTCCTCGTGAAAAAAGAGAAGGCGCTTGCTTTAAGCTTCTAACCATCGAACAGCGGCAGGCTGCATTGTCATTGTTAAATACTTTTCTCAGCGAAGTGGGTTATAAAAAGGCTACAGAAATTATGGCCTTAGAAACAATTCTTAAAGAAGTAGAGAAAAGAAGTGCGGAGGATAATTATCGCGACCCGTTAAATTATTACTTCGTCTTTTTTGGAACTCCATCCGATCAAAAACCCTGGGCATGGCGTATTGAAGGACATCACTTTGCCGTCAACTTTGCAGTAGACAAAGGAGAGCTTATTTCTTCAACACCTTCATTTTTCGGAAGCAACCCGGGTATTGTTCCAATTGGTGAAGAAAAGGGTAAGCAGATTTTAAAGCAAGAAACCGAGTTGGGTTTTGCACTTGTTAATTCTCTTACACAAGATCAAAAAACAAAAGCCATTTTTTCCGAAACGGCTCTTCCGGAAATTATTACCGGAAACAAAAGAAAAGCGGAGTTGCTAAGACCCGCAGGAATTTCATATAACAGCTTAACAAAAGAACAACAACGCGTGCTGATGCAGTTGCTTGATGTTTATGTTAGTAATTATGCGCTGGGGTTTTCAAAGAAGCTAATGGACAAAATACAAAAGGCCGGAATTGAAAACTTATCCTTCGCATGGGCAGGAAGTTTATCAGCGGGTGCTGGCCATTACTATCGCATTCAAGGACCGATGTTGCTCATTGAATACGACAATACTCAGACTAATGCCAATCACGTTCATACTACAGTACGTGATCTTACTAACGATTTTGCTGAAGATATTTTGCGCGAGCATTATCAGAAGGAGCATTAATCGTAGTGTACATTTTTAGAAAAAAGACTGTTCACTTTTCAACAGTTTCTGATTCGCTCTTTTAAAGAATCAATCATTCTGCGCAAATAGAAGCCATTCCAAATTCAGCATACATTTTGGTATGAGTTGACAAAACAAAATCTATGGGATCGCGCAGTTCAACTTCGTCTGTATTATTAATCGCTCTTTTGATTTTTACATTTCCGATCTGGATTGGAATAGCAGGTGGAATTTTCGGCTTAATCGCAGGATTATTTGGTGCTGCCATTGGACTAGTGGCCGGAGTTTTCGGAGCTATCGTTGGAATCTTTGGAGCAATATTCGGTTGGCTTTTCGATTGGAACTTTCATATCCATTGGCCCTTTGCTTTTTTTGGCAGCGGCTTCTTCATTACCATCGCGATCGTAGTGGTTGTTGTATTAATTACCCGCTCAAGAAAAATTTAATTACGAAACCGGATGCCTGTTGTAAAGGCTTGGATTAAGAAAATACCTTGTATACACAGGATATTTCCGAATCTCAACTAAGGTAGGTTTCAGTCGATTTACGAAAACAATTTTGTATTGAAACTCGAATCCTTTTTCTACCCGAATATCTTTTCTCACCATGTACCATTCTTTGTTCCATGGGTTCAACACTTTTACCTCGAGATGAAATAAACCTTGTGTGCTCCTCACTCTTACAAATTTTTCAGGTTTCTTATTGTACAACTTACCATTCACATAGACATGCATATTTGTTCCCTTTTCAGATTGAACAGCGATACCTGAATCGTAACCGAAAGAAGTGTAAGCAGAAGTGATCAGAAATAAAAAAATGAGGGCTCTCATAACGCTGCGTTTCAACTATTAACGCAACCTCCGTGCCATGGATAACAAAATCAGAGACTTTAGTTTTAAATGGAGAGAATTTAAGTGATGGTTAGTGGAACCTTTTTTTGGTGCGGTTACCTTTCTCTTGTTCGGGGGGAGAATTCAAATTGCAAATCCAAAATACAATTCACTTATTTTGAATCCTTAAAGAGAGAATAGTTATCTAAACAATGTTGATTATTTCTTCCACTTAATTCCACAACCAATTGCTTTTGTTTTTGGTGTAGCAACAGCATTACCTGCCAATAAAGCATTTACAGCCTCCTCAATGTATTTTTTATCTGCTGTACTTGCATCGCGAACATTATTATCGATTGCTCCCATATACGCTACCTTGAATGCATCCTCGTCATTTTTCAACACAAATGCATGTGGTGTATTTGATGCCCCAAATGCTTTTGTAGCCTGCTGTGTTGGGTCATACAAGTAAGGGAAGGTATAGTGCTTTTCTTTTGCTAACGAAATCATTCTTTCATAAGAATCTCCTGGGGATGCATCAGCATTATTGGGGTTAATGGTAATTACGGGAAAGCCCTGTGGTGCATACTTTGTATTTAGTGCCACGATTCTTTCATTATAGGCTTTAGAATAAGGGCAAGTGTTGCAATCGAAAATAATAATTACACCTTTTGACGATTCATAATCGGAAAGCGAAACCATTTTGCCATCAACATTCTTCAATTTAAAGTCGGAAACAGCATCACCCACTTCATAATTATTTATTTTGGTTCCGGCAGTAAATGCCACAACACAGACCACAAGGAGAGAATATACTTTTAATGTTTTCATAGCTTACATTTTTGTGCTTTTACTTCACTTCTTCAATTAACATTTCAAGTTCACCTTCTTCCAATTCGCGCTCAATAAACTTTCGCTTTCCGTTTTGAGGATTAATCACCAAGGTAGCAGGAATCGCGCCACCCCAATGTTTATCCACTTTATCAATCCATTGGTTATAGTCAATTTCATCCAACAATAAGATATCGGCCGTCATCTTCTTTCTATCCACAAAGGCTTTAACTCGATCCAACTTATCAGCAAAATCGAGATTGATCAATGTAATCTTAATACTTTCCTTGTTCTCCGCATTCAACTTTTCGAAGAGCGGTAACTCTTTTACACAAGGCGCGCACCAGGTTGCCCAAAAATTAATGACTTGAATCGAAGACGAGCTAGAGTGAATAATTTCCTGAAGCTCAGGAAACTTAATTACTCGAATTTGTTGCGCTCGGGTTTGCTGAATTGATACGGTAAAGAGAATAATTAGCAGGAGTTTGTTCATGATTAGAATCTCAACGCAGAAAGGTATTTTCAGTTCAAAAAATCTCAACAGAATAGACTCAATGTCACGTCTTTTGCAATTTGTTGCAAGTATAGAAAACCTTAAAATTCATCTAGTTATAAAGCAAGGTTATTTGCCAAAAAAGATTTCCACAAATTTATGCTGTTGTCCACATTACTAGAATATGATGAGTTAATATACATATTATCAACTAGTTAAGTTGATTTTTTTAAATCAATTCTTTGTGGACAACTTTATTACCTCAAAAAATCAAGTGGCTCAACATGCATTTATTATATATTTCAGATATTCAGAACATTAACGTAAAAACCGTATTAATTAATCGCTTCATTTAAATTCAATATGGACATTTCTGGCAACTCAATTAATCAATTATTCAATATTAAAATCCCTATTATCCAAGCCGGTATGGTGTGGTGCAGTGGCTGGAAATTGGCATCTGCGGTGAGTAATGCTGGTGGCCTGGGGATGATTGGAGCAGGCTCCATGCATCCTGAAGTTTTAGCTGAACACATTCGGAAATGCCAGACCGCTACAGATAATCCCTTTGCTGTGAATGTTCCGCTTCTCTATCCTGAGATCGATAAGATTATGAAGATAATCGTTGATGAAGGTGTTAAAATTGTTTTCACGTCTGCGGGTAATCCTTTAACCTGGACTGGCATGTTGAAAGACAAAGGCATTAGGGTTGTTCATGTTGTATCCAGTGTGAAGTTTGCAAAAAAAGCAGAACAGGCGGGAGTGGATGCAGTCGTAGCTGAAGGATTTGAAGCTGGTGGCCACAATGGTCGAGAGGAAACCACCACATTTGTTCTCATACCAATGGTGCGCGATGCAATCTCTATTCCTTTGATGGCAGCCGGAGGCATTGCAACCGGAAGAGGTATGTTGGCAGCTCAAGCATTAGGTGCGGATGGTGTTCAGGTCGGTAGTCGTTTTGCTGCAAGTTTAGAATCTTCGGCACACGAAAATTTTAAGAAGAAGATTATTGATTTGAATGAGGGCGATACTATCCTTACCATGAAGCAACTCACACCTGTGCGGTTGATCAAGAATAAATTTTATCAGGACATTCAACAAGCTGAACTTCGTGGAGCAACCAAAGAAGAATTAGATGAACTCTTAGGAAAACGCAGAGCGAAGAAAGGAATTTTCGAAGGCGATATGATTGAAGGCGAATTAGAGATTGGACAAATAGCCGCAGCCATTAATGCTATAAAACCTGCATCAGAAATTCTCCATGAGATATGGGATGAGTGCAATGCATTGAAAAAAGCGCTCTGCTCATGAACTTCATCAAGATAAAAGAAACGTGTCTTTACATTTCTGATTTGGAAAGAGCAAAGGTCTTTTATCATGACGTATTAGAATTACCCGTCATTAATTATGTTGCACACAAACATTTATTTCTACGAGTTGGCCGTTCTGTTTTATTGCTTTTCAATCCGGAAGATTCAAGAAAAAAGAAAAGTCCACCAGCTCACTTTGGTGGAGGTAGGCAACACTTCGCTTTTGAAGTTCCGATATCAGATTATGAAAAGGCGAAACAGGAAATTAAATCAAAAGGAATAAAAATTACAGATGAAGTAGTCTGGACAAGCGGAAAAGAATCCTTCTACTTTGAAGATCCGGAAGGGAATGTATTGGAAATAATTCCCGATGAAGGAATTTGGGATTAATGTACACTGTTTACTTACGCTTATAAAAAAGCAAATTCGATTTCTGTCCAACTACTTTTTCGCTTACCGTATAGTATCCAGAACCATCAAGCGCCCATGCAATAGACTCTCCTTGGGGTTCGGGTATGTAGTTCAATACCTTTGGACGATTAGTCAGCATTTGAGCAACTGTTTGAATGGTGTCGCGGCTAAAGTAATAAATAGAGTCATAATTTTTAATCAGTAACTCTGTTCCATCCAATGAAAAATCAGCAGCCGTTACTTGTGTGAACGGCAGTGTCGTAACACTCTCTGCAACTAATGTATCCAGTATAGATTGGGGATACGCTAAACGATAAACATGCACGGGCATTTCACGCTTTGAGATAATGTAAATGTCATGTGCCAAAGGATCGATCATTATGGCTTCTGTATCTTTTGCTCCTTCCGGCAATTGAAAAACAATCTGTTGAATTTGTTCTTGATTTATTGTCAATACACTTGAGTCGCCTTTTATCGGTTCTTCAAAACGATACATCATTTTATTAAGATACTTCGCATTGTTATCTCCAATTTCAGCAACATAGATGTAGTTCCTTTTCGTTTGAGGATCGTAACCTATGGCAACATCTTCCCAGTCGCGGTTTGTTTTGCCACTTAGTTTGCATGTAAGTTTGATACCCATTTTCTGATCAACCAAAAAGACATCGGCTCCATTTTCACTATCGTTTACTGTCCAGAAATATCCTGGATTAGCCTGACTCGCAACCAGTCCAGAGGCTTCCTCTAATTCTTTCAATGTAAGTTCACCCACGATTTCGCCAGCAAGAAAATCGGCAGAGTTTTTCTTTTCATTTTTTGCTGAACAAGCCATCAGTATTAATGCCAGTATCCAGAAATTCAATTTCATAATAAAAGAGATCTTTTGAGGTGGCGAAATAAAGGATTCTTTAAGTAACATAAAAACCAATCTTCGCCTACTTTTGCCCAATAAAGAAAATGATGCAGACAGAAGACGCAGAACAAGAGGACGATGAATTGTTCGAACACCATCGAATTGTAGCAGATGCGAAGCAGGGACTGATTCGTATCGATAAGTTTTTGATGGCCCGCTTACCCAATGTGACACGTACTAAAATTCAGAATGGAATACACGAAGGCTTTGTAAAGGTTAACGACAAATCCATCAAACCCAATTATAAAGTTCATCCTCATGATATTCTTACGGTTTCTTTTCCTGAGCCTCCACGTGATACAGAAGTTCTTCCGGAAAATATTCCATTAACCATTATTTATGAAGATCAGCATCTTCTTGTAGTGAACAAATCTGCAGGCATGGTGGTCCATCCTGCTCACCAAAATTGGAGTGGCACATTAGTCAATGCGCTTACCTATCACTTCCAAAATCTTCCAGAACTCCCTGGCAATAATGGTCGTCCAGGATTAGTGCATCGCATTGATAAGGATACTTCTGGTTTATTGGTGATTGCAAAAGATGAGCACACCCTTACCCATTTAGCAAAGCAATTTTATGATCATTCAATCGAACGAACATACTGGGCTTTGGCATGGGGCATCCCAGAGCCACCACAAGGTACCATTCGTGTTCATGTTGGCCGAAGTCTCAAAGACAGAAGAGTAACGGTAGCATTTCCAGAAGGCGATATGGGCCGTCATGCCGTAACACATTATAAAGTGCTGCAAGATCTTCGTTATGTTTCGCTGGTAGAATGTAAACTTGAAACGGGCCGCACACATCAAATTCGTGCACACATGAAATACATTGGCCATGCATTGTTTAATGATGCTATGTATGGAGGAGATCAAATTCAAAAGGGTACTGTCTTTACGAAGTACAAACAGTTTATTGAAAATTGTTTTGAAATAATTCCACGACAAGCATTGCATGCAAAAACACTTGGCTTTATTCATCCTGCAACCAAAAAATTCTTACAGTTTGAATCCGAGTTACCAAAGGACTTTAAAGATGTGATTGAAAAGTGGGAGAACTATGTAAAGTTCAATTAGTAAAGGAGAAGCAATCAACGAAAATAAAAGGGGAAAGCATTCCTATAAGGTGCCGTGGAAACACCTTGAAATCCGAAGCTATTTTGCCGCTAGAATGAAAGATTAATCTTCCGATTCTTTCTAAGTGCCTGGCGAATTTCCTTTAACGCCTCGCGTTTAAAATTCTTGTACGAATCTTCATCGCGCGATGTCACCAGGTTTTTGATGTACTTCAAAACATCATCTGCCTGATTTTGATTAAGGGAATCCAGGTTCTCCAGAATCTGAATTTTTTTTGTAGTGGTTGTCATAACAGTAGTGGTTGTTATTCCTTCTACAAATAACGCTAATTGATAGCCTGAGGTTCAAGGAATTAGATACGTATTAACATAAATAAAACACGGAGGTAATATTTCTGATCAAATAGCCAAACCTGTGATGCGCCAACTTATCAGATCTACTTGCTTTAGAATAAACCCACCTCACTCCGGGCTGATGCCCGGGTGAGTTTGGGATCTGTAGAAAGAGCCAACTATTCTAACTTAAGATTCTTTGATTGGAAGATGGAAAGGGATTTTCCATCACAAGATTAAGTTAATTCTGAGATGGATTGGACAGCAGATCCTTCCAAATCTTATCTGGTTCCGTTCTAACACGATCGCTGACAATGCCCGCCAGCATGCCATCTACATCTTTCATGGCCAGCATTCCGGCAACGCCCAGAGCATTACCCAAGTGTTGTGTTTTGTGATCAACTATATCCGATAGGAAAATAACAGGGGTGTCACGGTTTACCGAATTTGTTCGAATAGACCGAACAAGTTCAAAACCTGTGACCACAGGCAGGTCAGTGCCGCAGATTATCAGATCGAAACGTTCGACCCGAGAGGTGAGGAGCCCATCCAAACCTGTAACTGCATGCAAAACAACGGGATTGCAGCTGCCGAGCAATGACTTAATTTGATCAACGGTTTCTTTCTGCCTGTGTACCACAAGTATTTTCATTAAACCAAGAAGTACGGGGTTAAACATTATTCCCTTAAAACCTTTTCTGAAAGTTCGCAGAATCTCTGTAATGAGTTTGATGCCCTTCAGTGACCTGCATAGGGGCTTTTACAGGATGTTTTGAATTGAGGTTGAAAAGAGGAAAGTCCCAGGCTTTATTCAATAAATCACTAGTAGAATTGTACTACTAAAATGGTAGAATTATACTACCTCGATTTTGAGGGACTAATTAAGTAATCCGATCTCGTAGGCATATTTAATCAAGCCAACAATGTTGTTGACACCTACTTTCTCCATAATATTTACACGATGATTGCGCACAGTATTTTCACTTAAGAATAATTTTTGGCCAATCTCCTTCATGGTGAGTTCGCCACAAATGAGTTCAAGTACCTCCTTCTCGCGGTCGGACAACTCGCTTTGAAGAAATACAGGACGCTTACTAGCCTTCTTTTCCTTTACGTTCTTTCGAAGAACAGAAGCAACGAGATCATTGTGATAGAAATCTTTTTCGGCTACCGAGTAGATTGCTTTTTCCAATTCATCAGGCTCAGTGTTCTTCAGCAAAAACGCATGTACTCCCATTTCCATCATGTGGAGAATGTACTTCTCGCTATCGTGCATAGTGAGGATTATGATTTTAACGTCAGGGTATTTTTGAAGGATCAGTTCACTGGCTTCAGTACCGTCCATGATGGGCATTTGCAAATCGATGATGGCTACATCTGGGGCTTCCTGCCTAATTAGGTTTATAAGCTCTTTCCCGTTTTCAGCGTCCTTTATTTCGTTGACTTTCTCAAAGGTTCTGATAAGGTTAACCATCGCCTTGCGAAAAAGTGTATGGTCATCTGCGATGTAAACACTATACGACTGCTTCATAAGGAACTGTTAATGTTATGCGCGTACCTTTCTTTCTTTCTTTATCAAACTCAAGCGTGGCATGTAACAGTCTTGCTCTGTTTTCAATATTAAAAAGTCCCAGGCCTTTTTCACTTTTAGTAGAGGAGTGTTGCTCATCAAAATCAAATCCTACCCCATCATCTTCTACCACAATTTGAAATGTATCCGCAGATTGAAGTGTAACTAAAATAACAGAGGCCTTTGCATGTTTAATAGCATTGTTCAGAAGCTCCTGAACAATTCTGAATATCATTAATTCTCTCTTTGTATCGATTGTCTGTACCTCGCCCTGTTCCTGATATTGAATCGGTAATTGTGACGTTGATTGAAAGCGATCGCAGAGTTCTTTCAACGCATGCGCCAATCCGAATTTCTCTAATGTAGAAGGCATTAAATCACGACTGATTCTGCGTACAGATCCAATCGTTTCATCAAGCATTTCCTTTGCATCATTAATACCGGATGGGTTTGGCATTTGTTTACCCATCGTAATGAGCCCGAGTCGTATTGCCGACAGCATTGCTCCAATACTATCGTGGAGATCACCTGCCACTCGTCTGCGTTCGTTTTCCTGAGAATCAAGTGCAGCAACCATCATTTTTTGCTGATATTCCAACTCGAGTTTCTGCCGTTTCACCTGCTCCTGTATCATTTTTTTTTGGTAGAAAACCATGAACAGAATAATGGCCGATACGAGCAGTAGCATAACCACTGTACCTACTGCAATCAAAAAAAAACCTTGGTAGCTGCCCTCCATTTAATTTAGTATTGAATCGGTTGTTTCATTTTCACTAAACGTAAATCCAGCCATAAACCATACGACACAACCAGGCAGAAGAAGAAGCGGAAAAAATTCCGTGCAGGCCACAAGTAACGCATATCATCCTTTAACACATTGACTAAATAATCCAGAGACATTGACAACACAAACGTACCGGCAAAAAAGAAAATAAAGGCTGCTACAATCCAAAACATAGGATAATCGGTAATGGCTGTGGTGGGCATATCCGTCATTAAAAAATAAAAATAAAGTATTGAACAACCAATCAGCAGCACATCACGAAGCATTCGTATGTCACTGTGCATCTGTTGCCAATTACCAATCATGAATACCAAATAGAGAACACAATACAAGATCGCTAGAGCGATAACGAATACTTTTGTCTTGGAAGAGTTGAAGAGTGTATAAAAAAAATAAAGTAGAATTAAAGCCTCTGCAAGAGTGTAGATATCACCCACAATATTACTATTGCTGTCAATAGCAAAATTAATTATTTCAAATAGTACACTGTTTAATCCATAAAAGCCTAAAATCAAGATAGCCTTTTCTCTTTTGGAGAAATAAAGCAATCCCAGTACAGCAATTAAAAGACTACCAAATTGCTGAGCATAGACTGAAACAAAGTACGGTATTAAATCCACTATTTTAAACTGTTATAATTCGCCTGGCGAACATTGGGGAGGGCAACGTTTTCCATCATTTAAAATAAAGGGAGCTTCGGCTGCATCCTCAGATTGTTCCTCTGTTTCGGGCAAAATTGCATTCCCATCTTTATCAACTGCTACCAACACCATCGTTGTTATTTTTTCTTCCGTTTCAGCCAAATGAATGCGCACGGTTACACAGTTAGGAATGTTGAGTAAGTCTTGAACAAGACTTGCATCATACGATACCGAGTTGGTGGATTTTGGATGATTGGCTTTAAATTTCTTTACAAGTTCAATCGCTTTCTTTTTCGAAATTTTTGCTCCGTCTGCCATAATAAAAAATTTATAGGTAATTGATCAAGTTCAACGAGTAATTATAGGAAAAACGCCCCTATAAAGCCAAGATACATCGGGCTATCTGGATCTTATTTTTCAAATGATTTTTTTCAGACGCTAAGCTTATATTTGCCTCATTCCGAAATTCTCCTGATGAAAAACAAAATCCTTTCAAAACTTACCCAGAGTGTTCACGTTGGGTCTCCCGGTGACTCCCAATTTAATGGAACAGTAACTCCTATCTTCCCATCTTCCGCCTACGATTATGAAGGGGTACCTACATCGCTCTATCCACGCTACTTCAATACCCCAAATCAAAAAGCAGTTGCAGAGAAGATAGCTGCTCTTGAAAACGGGGAAGATGGTTTGATTATGAGTTCGGGCATGGCGGCTATACTCACCTCTATCTTTGCAATGATGAAGAAGGGTGACAATGCCATTTTCCAAAATGATTTGTATGGAGGCACCTTCCATGCTGTGGTAAATGAATTGCCACGCTTCGGAATGGAGTATACCCTGGTGGATGGATCAGACCCAAAGAATTTTGAAAAGGCTATTCAATCGAACACCCGTGTAATCTATATCGAGACACCCTCTAACCCTACTTTAAAAATTACAGACATTAAAGCCGTTGCGGATATCGCTAAGAAACATGGATTGATTACCATTATCGACAACACCTTCGCTTCCCCTGTAAATCAAAACCCGATTGATCTAGGTATTGATATCGTTGCCCATAGTGGTACCAAATACATTGGTGGTCACAGCGACATTTGCTGCGGTGCCGTAGTCGCTTCAAAAACTTTAATACAAAAAATCTGGGAGAGCGCTATTCATTTTGGAGGTTCGCTCGATGCCCATACCTGCTGGCTTGTTGAAAGAAGTTTGAAGACCATTGTGCTGCGCGTTCGTCAGCAAAATCAAAATGCTCAAGCTATTGCCGAATACCTTCAATCGGATTCTCGAATAGGTAAGGTCTATTATCCAGGATTACCAAGTCATCCCGATCATGCTATCGCGAAAGCTCAGATGCCCGGTGGCTTTGGTGGCATGCTTTCATTTGAAGTAAAGGGTGATGCGCATGTCTTCATGGGGAAACTTCAATTGATTAAACGCGCCATTAGTTTAGGTGGAGTTGAGTCTACTGTTACTTCTCCGGTTCGAACTTCCCATTCAAAAATGAACGCTGAAGAACGCGCTGTCATTGGGGTAACTGATAATCTCGTTCGGTTCTCCGTGGGTATTGAAGACGTTTCGGATTTGATAAACGATATTAAACAAGCCTTGCAATAAGATTATGGTTTCGATCAGAGAAGCAAAACAAAAGGATCTTTCCATTTTAGTTGATTTCCAACAACGGCTTGCTTATGAATCAGAAGGTGTGAAGTTAGATGGAACTACTCTTCGCGCGGGTCTGCAAGCGATGTTTGATGATCCTGCCAAAGGCATTTACTATGTAGTAGAAGATGGAGCTGAAATAATCGGATGCCATCTTATTACCTACGAGTGGAGTGACTGGCGCAATGGGTTAATCTGGTGGTTACAATCAGTTTACGTAGTGGAGAATTACAGGCAGAAAGGTATTTTCAAAATGATGTACGATAATGTAGTCCGAATGATCAATGCCGATCCGAATTTACTCGGGCTTCGCCTTTACTGCGACAAAACAAATACTCGGGCTTTAAAAGTATATGAAGCAATGGGAATGGATGGATCGCACTATACAGTTTTTGAATGGATGAAGTAGAAACTGATTGCAATTACTGATCACCGATTACCTCTTACTGATTACTCTTCTAATTCAACAATTATCTCCACCTCAACCGGCATCCCTAAAGGCAATGCGTTTGCACCAAGAGCCGCACGAGCATGCATTCCTTTTGTTCCGAAGACTGATACTAACAAATCAGAACAACCATTGATTACTTTTGGTTGATCTCCAAAATCAGGCTCGCAGTTTACCCAGCCTGTCACTTTCACAATACGCTTCACTTTGTTGAGATCGCCAAGTTCTGCTTTTAATGTTGATAACAATGATATGGCAGTTTGGCGCGCTGCCATATAGCCTTGCTCTAAAGTCATGTCTTTTCCAAGTTTACCTTGGATGTTTGTGCCATCAGCTTTTGTTGGTCCATGGCCGGCTAGAAAAAGAAGATTACCTGTGCGAACTGCCTTCACATAATTGGCAATTGGTTTTCCGGGAACAAAAAGCTCTACGCCAAGCTCTTTCAATTTTTTATCGTAATCCACTTTCTGTGCAATTGAAGATGAAGTGAATGCGCAGATCAAGGCAAGGATGAAAAATTTCTTCATGATGTAATAAGGTTAGGGTATAATGGTCGGTAAAATTAAATTTAAGAGTTAATAATCCAGGTGATGCACCTTAGTGACTTCTTTGCGTCTTAGAGACTTGGTGACAAACGTAATTACGCCACAAAGACACAAGGTCACGAAGGAACACAAAGAAAATTCAAGGCAATGAATAAATCCTAAATCATCTGTTACTAACTTAGCTCAAATGCTGATGATGAGCAAATGAATGTTGGATTTGAATCTAACGTCTTTTGTCTAACGCCTTACTTCTAATTGAATGAAAGAAAAAATCCGCTGCGGCTGGTGCCTGAAGTTTGATCAATACATTCAATACCATGATGAAGAATGGGGAGTACCTGTTCATGATGATAGTAAACATTTTGAATTTCTGATTTTAGAAGGCGCCCAAGCGGGGTTAAGCTGGGCTACGATTTTAAAAAAGCGTGAAGGTTATCGAAAAAATTTTGCTGATTTTGATCCCAAGAAAGTAGCACGATTCACAGAAGCACGCATTGAAAAAATTCTTCAGGACCCCGGCATTGTTCGCAATAAATTAAAAGTGAATGCTGCAGTAAATAATGCAAAACGTTTTCTTGAAGTACAAAAAGAGTTTGGCACTTTCAATCAATACATCTGGGGTTTTGTCGGTGGCAAGCCTATCGTCAATAAAAGAAAATCATTGAGTGAAGTACCTCCCACAACAAAAGAATCAGATGCCTTGAGCAAAGATTTGATCAAACGCGGATTTAAATTTGTTGGCAGCACGGTAATTTATGCCCACATGCAAGCTTGCGGTCTGGTTAACGATCATCTTATCGATTGTTGGCGATATAAAGTATGAACGATTACAACCAAATCGGAATATGATGTGTTTATAGGATTATGAAGAAACTTCTTTTCATACTATTTATTCTAAGTTCATCATGCGAGAATGATGACATTAATAAAACAACTTCTGACTGCATTGATCCGAAAAAGTGGGGAGAAATTGCAGCCTGCCCCGAACACCTTGATTATGTATGTGGCTGCAACAATGTTACCTATGCAAATGAATGCTTTGCAAAAGCCGCTGGCGTTGTAAGTTGGACAAAAGGAGAATGTAATTAATTATTTTTTGCTGACCGTAAGAATAACCTGCTTCTTCGCTAGATAGATATTCCAAACACCCGTTACATTTTCTACTCCATCTTTTGTTACAACAATCGGTTTAGAGTAAATCAACGAATCATAATCATCTTCATTTGATTTGCGAATTTTCTGAATGTTATCCGGCATGTCTCCTGTGGCTGCTGCCGATATATAGGCATCCAGCAATTGTTTTTCCATTTCCTTCGCATTCGCAGAATTAATATCAAGCTGAATTACCTTTACTCCATAAACGCGCTCCATGGAGTCTGTTTTAATTGGATCGAATGACAGCTTTCCCATTGCACTATAAAATGCACGACCTTGTTCCAAAGCAGCCGAAACAATTTCAGAGTCATTTATCTTTACAATTTTCTGCTGCTCCATTCCGTCATGAAGACGTTTGCGCTGCTCATCGGACAACGATCCTCCACATGACATCAGGGCGACTAAAGTAATCAGGGCTATTTTTTTCATGGGTCAAATTTCAAATCGTTCATTCCAAATTCCTAATTCCAGATAAGATTCTTGTTTCTTCGTTCAGGTTGGTCTCATTTTATTGACACTCGACCGTTGACTTTTTATTACCTTTGCCCGTTCATTTTTTAAGTATGACCGAGAAATTAGAAGACATTAAGCTTCGCTTTGAAGAAGTAGGGCAGTTATTGGGCCAACCCGATACCATGAAGGATATGAAGCGGTTTTCCCAGCTCAGCAAGGAATATCGCGATCTGGAGAAAATTGTATTGAAATACAATCAGTTGAAAGAAGCGAAACATCACCTCCGCCAGGCCAAAGACGTTTTGGAGCAGGAAAAGGATGAAGAGCTACGCGAAATGGCCAAAATGGAAATTGACGAGGTAGAGCCACGCATTGAAAAACTCGATACCGAAATCAAAGAATTACTGATTCCAAAAGATCCGAACGATGATAAAGATGTGATGCTGGAAATCAGGGCCGGAACAGGGGGTGATGAAGCTGCTATTTTTGCCGGAGATCTTTGGAGAATGTATCAACGTTATTGCGACCGGGTGGGTCTTAAAATGTCTATCCTTGATGTTACTGAAGGAACTGCTGGCGGGTACAAAGAAGTGATTTGCAGCGTTAGTGGCGAGAACGTGTATGGATTATTAAAATTTGAATCGGGCGTACATCGCGTTCAACGGGTACCCGAAACTGAACAGATGGGAAGGGTACATACTTCAGCAGCATCTGTTGTCGTAATGCCCGAAGTGGATGATGTATCCATTGTTATTAATCCCGCTGATTTGGAATACCAGACCTCACGTTCTGGTGGTGCGGGTGGACAGAACGTAAACAAAGTAGAAACGAAAGTACAGTTGACACACAAGCCTTCGGGGATTGTAATTACCTGTCAGGTGGAACGGTCTCAACATGGCAACCGTGAACGTGCACTAAAAATGCTGCAGACAAAGTTGTTTGAAATGGAATACACCAAACAACAATCAGAGATCAGTAGTGCCAGGAAGTCTATTGTTCGGACGGGTGATCGTTCAGAAAAAATCAGAACCTACAATTATCCACAGAGCCGGGTAACCGATCATCGCATTGGATATACTCAACATAATTTACCAGCAGTGATGAATGGTGAAATAGATGAGTTTATCGAACAACTGCGCATTGCTGATAGTGCCGAGAGAATGATGGAAACTTCGCAATTGTAATCTTGCTTTTCAATAGTGATGCTATCACTATTGATTTCCAAAACTAAACTTCTCTTAGCCTGTTTTAATACGCATAAACGAGAAGCGTATTTTGGTTTGGTTCAAAAGCGAACTGCGAGTAGAAGATCATGAGGCGTTGTTTAAAGCCTGCGTCAAAGCCGATTTCGTCTTACCTATTTACATTTTTGATGACCGGACCTTTGCTCCGCAGAATCTAGGTTTTACAAAAACCGGATCTTTCCGCACTCGGTTTTTAATTGAAAGTGTTTCCAATCTTCGGGTAAGTCTCGAATTACTCGGTGCCGAATTACACGTGTTTCGTGGATTGCCTGAAAATATTATTCCAGCATTAGTACAGACGTTAAAACTTTCGGCTGTTTACACTAACCGGGAAGTCACTCAAGAAGAATTAAGTGTTCAAAATAATATTGAAAATCAACTCTCTCTTCAAGGTGTGCCGTTGGAATTATTTTGGCAGAATACGCTTTATCATCTTGAAGATATTCCATGGCCCATTCAACACTTGCCCGATACCTTCACACTCTTTCGTAAAGAGATAGAACAAGATGCACACATTCGGAAGCCCTTTCCGAAACCAGAAAGAATTCCATATCGAAAAGAGATGGAAATAAATGAAATCCCTACACTAAAAGACTTGGGCATCCCGTCTACGATATCGGATAATCGAAGTGTCTTACATTTTTCAGGCGGAGAAGATGAAGCCAAAAAAAGAGTGAAGGAATATTTCTGGGAAAAAGATCTACTAAAAAGTTATAAGACGACACGCAATGAATTAATTGGCGCAGATTATTCCACTAAACTTTCTCCCTGGCTTTCGTTGGGTTGCATTTCACCCCGTGTTATTTATTCGGAAGTGAAACGATATGAAACCGAGCGTGTAAAAAACGATTCAACGTACTGGCTTATGTTTGAATTACTGTGGCGCGATTACTTTCGGTTTGCCGCTAAGAAATACGGAAATAAAATATTTAATCTTAATGGAATTCGAAAACCAAAAAAGATTCTGAATAAAGACAAAGATGCATTTGAAAAATGGAAAATCGGAAAAACGGGTGTTCCGTTTATAGACGCTAACATGCAAGAACTTTTACTTACTGGTTTTATGTCGAACCGCGGACGACAAAACGTTGCCAGCTATCTGGTTCATGATTTGAAAGTAGACTGGACATGGGGTGCAAGCTGGTTTGAAAGCCAGTTGATTGATTATGACGTTGCCAGCAACTGGCTCAATTGGGCCTACATTGCAGGAGTAGGTAATGATCCGCATGAAGACCGATATTTCAATACGGAAAGTCAGGTGAAAAAATATGATCCGAAAGGAACTTATGTTGCATTGTGGTTGAATTCATTAGAAGGCCGTAAATAGCTGGAAGTTCATGAACCAAAAAGTAATGCTAAATTTTTCTTCTTTTGGCAACCACCCCTAACTTGCCACGTTCACATCTTAAATTTTGTTACTTTTGATTAACAATTAAAAACACATGAAAAAAGGATTAATCATTTTAGGAGTCGTTGTTGTAGTCGGTTTTATACTCTACAGCTTTTTCGCAGGCCGTTATAATAAAATGGTCGAATTATCAGAAGCTATTCCAAAAGAATGGGCACAAGTAGAAACACAATATCAGCGCAGGGCGGATTTGATTCCAAACCTTGTTAATACAGTTAAAGGGTATGCTAACTTCGAGCAAGAGACGCTTACCAAAGTTATCGAAGCAAGAGCAAGTGCAACGCAAGTAAAAATTGATCCAAGCAATATTACACCACAAGCTTTGGCGCAATTTCAACAAGCTCAAAACGGTGTGAGTTCAGCTTTAAGTCGTTTGTTAGTTGTTGCTGAGAACTATCCAGACTTAAAAGCCAATCAAAACTTCCTTGACTTACAAGCTCAATTAGAAGGAACAGAAAACAGAATTGCTGTTGCTCGTACACGATTTAACGAGGTGGTACAACCATACAATGTATACATCAAACGTTTTCCTTCGAACATGCTAGCCAATATGTATGGCTTCCAGGCGAAAGGATACTTCGAAGCTGCTGAAGGTTCTGAAAAAGCACCAACGGTTGATTTCGGTAAATAAAAGATAAACTCTCTGCTTGCAAATAGAGAGGCCCTGCCAGAACTGGTGGGGTTTTTTTATGCCTAATCGTGCCACTTCTCCAAGTGGCGGAACGACTTATTCACAATTTATTCAACCATCTACTTACCACATCCACAAACTCTTGTGGCTTCTCTGCCTGAACCCAATGGCCTGTATCCATGGTCTCTAATGCTGCCGATGGAAAAACTTCCGTGATGTGTGTCCAATCAGTATCCTTTACATAGTTGGACCGCTTGCCTCGAATGAAAAGTGTTGGTCCTTCGAATGTTCCGTTGTATTGCAAATCAACACCTACATTACCTAACTTCTCACTAATCACTTTCAAATTTATCTTCCAGGAAAACCCACCTTCAGGCTTTCGCTGTAAATTCTTCAGAAGGAACTGACGCACATCGGCTTCGGGTACATATTGCGAAAGTGCTACATCCGCCTCGTTGCGTGATGTCAATGCAGAGAGGTCAATAGCATTTAATCCTTCAGCTATTGTGTAGTGCTCAAGATTGTATGCTCGAGGGGCAATGTCTACGACAATCAGTTTGTCAAGTTTATCAGGATGAGCGAGTGCAAAATTCATGGCGGCCTTTCCGCCCATCGAATGGCCAATTATAGTAGGGCGATCGATGTTGTGATCCTCTACAAATTCCAAAAGATCGGCAGCCATAAATGTATAATCAAAGTCATCACTATGAGGTGAGAGTCCATGATTCCGCTGATCAATGGTGAATACTTTGTAATGCGGTGCTAAGAGCTTGGCTTGGGTTAACCAGTTATCACAGGAGCCAAATAAACCATGAAGAATAATCAACGGCTGGCCTTCACCGTATTCGCGAGAGAATAGTTTCATAGGGCAAAAATAGAATTAAGAATTAAGAAGTCAGAATTAACTATACGCTCGGTATATTTGATGCTTTTAATTTCGCATGGAACAAACAAAAGGAGTCTACACCATTCAAGGATTAAGCGTTATACAGCTGGCTCAGCAATTTGGCACACCGCTTTATGTTTACGATAGCAACAAAATTGCAGATCAGATCAATACATTAAAGCAAGCGTATACAGGTGCCGACCTTAAGATCAAATATGCCGCCAAGGCGTTAACCAATATTTCCGTCTTAAAGTTTATTCGCAAACAAGGTGTAGGTATTGAAGTGGTTTCACCTCAGGAGGCACAACTTGCTTTGAGAGCAGGCTTCACTTCGTCCGAAATTTTATTCACCCCCAGTGGTGTCGATTTTTCTGAAATTGAAGAAGGTGTTGCCCTAGGCTTCTCTATCAACCTTGATAATCTTTCGGTGTTACAAAAGTTTGGTGAGAAATACGGAAGTAATTATCCTTGCGGGATTCGACTCAATCCAAACATAATGGCCGGTGGAAACATTAAAATTTCAACAGGTCATAGCAATTCAAAATTTGGAATTTCTATTCTTCAACTCGAGCAGATTAAAGAAGTTGTTGATCATCATAAAATTCACATCAAGGGGTTACACATCCACACGGGTTCTGACATAAAAGAAACAGAAGCGTTTTTAAAAACAGCACAGGTATTATTTGATACGGCTAAACATTTTCCTGATCTTACCTTCATAGATTTCGGTAGTGGTTATAAAGTAGCATACAAAGAAGGAGATATAGTGACGAATGTTTTGGAGCTTGGGAAAAAATTAACGGAAGCGTTCAAGGTATTCTGTCAATCCTACGGAAGAAAGCTTGAGCTTTGGATTGAGCCTGGAAAATTTATTGTAAGCGAGTCTGGAACATTTCTCACAACCGCAAGTATTGTGAAGGAAACTCCTGCCATTACGTTTGTAACGGTCAACTCTGGTTTGAATCATTTGATCAGACCCATGATGTACGATGCTTATCATCACATTGTAAATATTTCTAATCCAAACGGGAATAAGAAAGTATACACCGTTGTCGGCTACATCTGCGAGACCGATACTTTTGGTTCAGACCGGGAACTGAATGAGGTAAAAGAAGGAGATATCCTTGCATTCAAAAACGCAGGGGCCTACGGTTTCTCTATGGCGTCAAACTACAATTCCAGGTTCAGACCAGCAGAAATATTGGTCATCAATGGGGAGGCCAAACTTATTCGCGAACGTGAAACTTTGGATGATATTCTGAGAAAACAGGTTGATGTCGTGATATAAAGTCAATGAGGTCTGGTTTATAATCCTGAAGTGGTTAGTACGCGATTTGTAATACTGGCGACAAACCTTTCAGAGAGTTAAATCCATCTTTGTAGTTACATCGTATTTAAGCAATATGAAAAAGCTACTCTCTGTATTATTCATCTCTTTCATTATGGTTCAGGGTTTTAGTCAAAGCACTGAACAACGAAAAAAACATTTCAATGTAAAAAAGAACATAGCCCTTGAAGGCTATGACCCCGTGAGTTATTTCGATGGAAAACCAACCGAGGGAAAGGAAGAATTAAAACTTTCATACGAAGGGATTGTTTATCAGTTTTCATCGCAGACGAACCTGAATAAATTTAAAAGTAAGCCTTCACTTTATGAGCCGCAATTTGGGGGATGGTGTGCTTATGCCATGGGGGAAAGTGGTGAAAAGGTAAAGGTCGATCCGGAGACTTATAAAATTCTGAATGGGAGGCTCTACTTATTTTATAACTTCTGGGGGAATAATACCCTTGAGGAATGGAATAAAAACGAGAAAAAACTCCTTGAGTCGGGCGATAAGAACTGGAAAAAGACCATACTGTAAATATGGTTTTCAAAAACCTGATTTTAATTTATCTTTGAATACTACCCCTTCTATGAATTTATCAAAAGCATGTGCCCATACTCTTAGCCAACTGGCTGATCTTGTCAATCAAATTGAGGAGAACGATTTTGTAAAGCCTTCTGAAGCGTTGGGAAATTCTACCATTGGACAACACCTCCGTCATACCCTTGAGTTTTTTATTTGTTTTGAAAATGGATTTGAGAGCGGTCTGATCAACTACGATAAACGCGCTCATGATAAATTAATAGAGAGTGATAAGTTCATTGCCCTTTCATCCATCAATCGAATTGCCCATTTTGTTAGTAATCTGAAAGAAAGATCACTGAAGTTGGAGGTTGGTTATGATTTACATTCCGAAGACTTTATTACTATTGACACAACAGCAACCCGCGAATTAGTTTACAACATTGAACATGCTGTTCACCACATGGCCATTATGAAAATTGGCATTCGCGAAGTGGCGCGCTACATTACACTACCTTCCGATTTTGGAATTGCCGCATCCACCGTTCGTCACAAAGAAAAAACAGTCGCAGCGCATCATTAATTTTCCGAACGTTGCATGAATGTTTATCCTTAAGAAAATAACCCGAAGTAATTTCTACATTAAGCTAACGAGTTGGGAGTACTGGCCTTTCGGCATAGTGCAATTTCCATTGTTCATTTACTTCGCTTGGCTTTCATTACGATCGCGAACTATTCTTTTCTTCACTGCGTCCAATCCGGGAATTACCATGGGTGGAATGTTTGGCGAATCGAAATACGAAGTCCTGAAAAAAATTCCACCCCAATACATTCCTAAGACAATTCTGATTCAAGCAAAGCCTTCAAAACAGGAGGTCTTGAAGGCTCTTTCAGAAAACGGATTTCAATTACCTGTTATTTTCAAACCCGACTTGGGCGAGCGTGGTTTTATGGTGAAGAGAATAAAATCAGAAAGTGATATTGATCTTTACCTCACTCAACTTCCTTTCGCTTTTCTTATCCAGGAGTTTGTTGATTTGCCACTGGAGTTTGGCGTTTTCTATACACGATTTCCTCAAGATGAAAAAGGACGGGTAAACTCTGTTGTGATGAAAGAGATGTTGCACGTAATCGGTGATGGAGCTTCAACCTTAAAAGACTTAATTCTTCAAAAAGACCGCGCTAAGTTGCAATGGAACAATTTGAAAATTACCTATCAAAATCAACTTGAGAACGTTCTTGAAAAAGGGAAAGTCTTTGAATTAGTATCGATCGGTAATCATTGTTTAGGTACTATGTTTCTAGATGGTTCTCATCTCATCAATGATAAATTATCCGAAACCTTTGACCTCATCAGCAAACAAATTGATGGCTTCTATTTTGGCCGATATGATTTGCGTTGCAACACTGTTGAAGATTTATATCATGGCAATATTAAAGTAATGGAATTGAATGGCTGTGGAGCTGAACCAGCACATATTTATCAGCCGGGCTATTCCCTTCGAAAAGCGCTTGGAGTTTTATTTACACATTGGAGAAATATTTTTCTGATTGCCCAGGAAAATATAAAACTTGGTGAAAAATACACTACGATAAAAGACGGAAAAGTATATTATAAAAAATTTAAGACCTCTACACAAACCGTGGCATAATCCTACTCTAGCGCCTCCAAAACTTTTGCTATCTTGATGCCATGGGCGCCATTACCGCTTTCCTTCTTTCGTTATCTTTTAGCTTCATTGGAACCATTCCGCCAGGTACACTTAACTTAAGCATCATTCAACTTGGTCTTGATAAAAAAATTACCACAGCGTGGCGCTTTGGAATTGCCGCCTCCATTGTTGAATATCCATACGCCTGGCTTGCTGTCAAGTTTGAGGACCTCATCACTTCGTCCCCCGTCATCACTGATAATATCCAATTGATCACCGCTATTATTATGCTATCTGTTGGTGCGCTTACATTATGGTCCGCTAACAAGCCAACAGACTTAGGGGAGAAATTCAAATCGAGTGGTTTTCGGAGAGGTATTTTGCTTGGCATTCTTAATCCACTTGCATTACCTTTTTGGGTAGGCACAACGGCTTATCTACGAGGCCAGCATTGGATAGACCTCTCGTCAACGCTAAGCCTTCATTGCTATCTGTTGGGAGCATCCCTTGGCGCACTCGCAGTCTTTATGTTATTTGCCTACCTCGCGCAGCGCATTGTATCTGAGTTTCAGCAGAGCCATCGCATAAAGAAAATTCCAGGATACATCTTGCTGGCATTAGGCTGTTATGCCTTTATCAAATACCTAATTTAATTATTACGTATTATAAGTAACTAAGGCTGCTGTTTTGCTCAGTAACATCAAGTTGTGCAACCGCACCATATATCCAAGCCAGATTTGGATTTTCATGACCGATTGGAAAATTAAAAGCGATTGGAAATTGAAATGATGAAGTGTGGTTCCGAATAATGTCTTCCATACGTTCTCCAAATTTCAATTCCGTATCTTTTACATCGGTCATGTGACCAATAATTAACCCATTTAGGTTATTAAGCTTACCGGCTCGCTTCAGCTGAATCATCATTCGATCAATCTTGTACAAATATTCATCTACCTCTTCAATGACTAAAATTTTTCCATTCGTATCAAGCTCATTGGCAGTGCCGATAGAGTCTGTTAACAAAGAGAGATTTCCTCCAATCAATTGTCCAATCCCCCTGCCCCTTTGATTTAACTGGTGTTGTTCAACCAAAAAATGCTGAGGTTCGCCAAATAGTATTCTTCGTAAACTCTCTATTGATTCTGCTGATTCCTTTTTCGAAAACAAAATGGGCATTGTGCCATGAACACTCGCAACATTAATTTTGGAAAGTTTTAAATGAAATGCAGTGATGTCACTAAAGCCAGCAACCCACTTTGGACTTTTAAGAAAAGAATTGAAATCAAGTTGATCCAAGATTCGAGTTGATCCGTAGCCTCCTCGTGCACAAATGATGGCACGAATAGAAGTATCATCCATCATGGACTGAAGATCATAAAGACGCTGTGAGTCAGTTCCGGCTAAGTAAGAATGATCATTGCTAAATAGGTTTTTCGCCAATACAACTTGAAGTTCCCAGGCTTCAAAGAAATCGATAGAAGCCTCAATATCGCTGGGCTTTACTTTTCGGCCTGGGGCTACTATTCCAGTCTTGTCGCCACGTTTTAAAAAAGGAGGTTTAATCATATACCTGTATTTTAGAATTGGCAGGATTGGTTATACAAGTTAAGAATGGATCACAGAATCTAATTTTATCTCAAGAAAAAAGAATTCATAATTACTATACGCTTTTACAAATAAAAAAAGCCTCACGTGAATGAGGCTTTTCATTGTAAATCAATAAAGATTACTTAGGTGTGGTTGCTGTTGGAGCTGGTGCTGGTACTACTGTTACACCCATATGTTTTAAGACCAGATCAGAGATATCTAATTTCTCATCACCATAAAGAATGACATCCATTCCACCAATTTGTTGGTTAAGAATGAATGAGAAAGCATTTTCTTTTGCTACCGCTTCAATTGCCTTTCCTATCTTTTCGTAAACAGGAGTCATCAATTGATTCGATTTATTCTGGATGGTGGTTTGAGCATCTTGTTGAAGCTTCTCAATATTCTGTTGTTGCTGAGTCAATTCTCGTTCCGTGTTCTGACGAACGGCATCAATCATGGTTTGTCCGTTTTTTTGATAGTCAGCCAATTCCGTCTGAAACCTTTTAACTTTGGCATCAAGTTGAGTTTTTAATTGAGTCTCTAATGATTTCAATTCAGCATCTATTTGTTTGGCTTCTGGCATTTGGCTGAGTATATAATTTGCATCAGCGTATCCTACTTTCGTTGCCGTTTGGGCTTGTGAAGCGAATGTTATTAATCCGAACACAGCAAGTAATACAAGTTTTCTCATCACTATTTATTTAATCAATTTAGTTTTTAACCTTATCATTCGGATCGCCTAGCCCGAGCTCATCTAAAACAAAGTCGGTGTAATCAAAGCGCGGGTCAGTGTAAATCATTACTAACTCTCCTGCTTTATCAAACACAATGGCAAGGTTGTTTTGCTTTGCTACCTTATCCACTGCATCCCATACTTTGTCTTGTATGGGTTTGATCAACTCCTGTTTCTTCAAAAAAAACAAACCGCCAAACCCAAATACTTTCTTTTGATACTCCTTTAACTCCGCCTCTTTTTTTTGAATGGCTTCCGTGCGTTCTTTACGCATGGCTTCCGTTAACAACACTTGCTCGGCTTGAAGTGAACTGTACTGAGCCTCAATCTTCTTTGCCATTCCCTGAATTTCCTTCTCCCAAGCTTCTGATAGCTGACTTATTTCATCCTGCGCCTTACTATAGTCTGGCATTTTTTTAAGGATAAAATCCGTGTCAATGTATCCGAACCTTTGAGCGTTGACAAAATTCAGGCCGAAAATGAGAAAAAAAAATGTAATTAAACAAACCCTCATATTATCTGATTTGCTGACCAATTGTAAAGTGGAATTGCGATCCGCTGATTGAGCCTCTGCCATTCAAAGGTACCGTGTCAAAACCATATGCCCAGTTTAATCCAATTAAACCAAATGCAGGCATGAAGATACGGGCACCAAAACCAGCCGATCGATAAACTTTAAACGGATTAAAGTCGCTATTATTTCCCCAATTGTTTCCTGCCTCTGTGAAAACAAGGCCGTAAATAGTTGCGGCATTGCCAGTGGAAACCGGATATCGAAGTTCAAGACCAATCTTTTCATATGCTACACCACCCAACTGCTGTTGACCGTTTCCGGGCTGATAGGCAGGAGGTGTAATCGAGTTATCCTCATACCCGCGCAAGCCAATAATATCTTTACCCAAAACGAATGAATTGAATCCTCCAGCTAATCCGCTACCACCCATAACAAAGCGTTGGAAAGGCCCTTGAGGAATATCCTTACTATAGGTTCCAATAAATCCAAAATGTGCCTTTGCTTCAAGTACCAACTTCTTTTTACTATCTAAAGCCAGGTAGTATTTAGCATCAAACATCCACTTATGATACTCCTGCCATCTGTTCATCTCTTCAAGCGATGCCTGATCATAATCGATGTTATTAAAGGCAGAGTAAGGAGGCGTGAGGGTTAAGCTCAATGAAATAGTAGAACCTTGTGTGGGGTACATTTGGTTATCGATGCTATTTCTTGACAATGTTGTATTGAATGTTATCGCACGCGATTTACATGTAATACATCCAATTTGACTTTGGTACTGGGTGAGATTCGTTATTGAATATATCTCATACGAAAGAGAATTGGTAAGCGTAAAGTAATTATCGGGCCACTCCAATAAACGACCCAGACCAACCGTAAAGTTGTCCGCAGTTAAGCCAGAGTTTAAATCATTATAGCTCGTTGAGGTGGAGCTCGTATATCGAGACAATGACCGAACATAGCTTACACTTAGAGAATGCGGCTTTCTTCCACCAAACCAAGGCTCTGTAAATGAGAAGCTATAACTCTGAAAAGATTTTCCATTTGCCTGCATACGAAGCGAAAGGCGTTGTCCGTCACCAACTGGCAGTGGCTTCCACTTTTCAAAATGTGGAATATTTCTTACCGAGAAGTTATTAAACGTAAGGCCTAATGTTCCTACGAAACCATAGTAACCTCCCCATCCACCAGAAAGTTCGACCTGATCGTTCGATTGTTCCTCCACCTGCCACTCAATGTCTACAGTACCCTTAGCCGGGTTTGGTTGTAGATTTTGACCTACTTTATCAGGAGCAAAATAACCAAGCTGTCCAAGTTTCTGTTGGGTTCTAATAATATCTGATCTTCTGAATTTTTGTCCAGGGATGGTACTGAGTTCTCTTCGGATAACGTGGTCGCTAGTTCGATCATTCCCCGTTATGGTAACCTCATCGATTGTTGCCTGTTCGCCTTCAAAAATTCGCATCTCTACATCAATCGAATCGCCTGTTACGGCAACTTCAATGGGATTGATGCGGAAGAAAAGATATCCATCGTCCATGTACAGACCACTAATGTCAAGCCCTTTCGGGTTGAAAGAAAGTTTTTTCTGAATCTGCTCATTATTGTAAACGTCTCCTTTGCTAATGCCTAAAACCGAATTGAGTTGTTTATCGGAATAGATAAAGTTACCGGTCCAAATGATGTTGCGGAAATAGTATTTAGGACCTTCATCTATTTTAAAATCAATGTTAATCATTTGATCGTTGAAGGCATAAATAGAATCCGAAACGATGACAGCATCACGGTAACCTTTGGAATTATAATACTCGATGACCTTTTGCTTATCCGCTTCGTATTCGGCTTTGATGAACTTTGATCCCCCAAAAACATTAGGCTTTACGTTATCGTGCAAAAACTCTACTACCTGAGGCCAGCCTACAGTATAACTTGAATCGAAATATTCTTTTGGGTTGAATGAAAACACATACTTCATAATGGTTCTGTGCAACACAAAGCGAGGACGCTCATGCGTTTTTTTCATTTTCGATTTAAGCTTGGAAGGTGGAATGGCTTTGCTCCCATTAAAAGTGATTTGATTAATCTTAACTTTCGATTTTGGGTTAACAACAATTTTTAATTTTATTCCATCCTGATTAATACTGTCACGGTCTTGTGTAATTTTTACTTCAGTGTTAAGAAATCCTTTTTTCTCGAAATGTTTTTTAACAGCAAGTTCGGTGTTCCGTACTAATGCATCATTCACAATTTTTCCGCGAATTAGTTTTAAGTCTTCTTTTAGACTTGTCTCTTGCGATTTCCCAATTCCCGTAAAATAAAATCCTGTAAGGCGAGGTCGTTCAGAAAGTAAAATGGTGAGGAAAACACTTTCTCCTTCAATCTTGCTAACACTTATGGTTGCATCGCCAACTAATCCGTGTTTCCAAAGGCTTCGAATCGCATTGGAGATTGCGTCACCAGGTATTTTAATTTTATCGCCAACCTTTAAACCGGTTAACGACACCATGGCATTTTTATCCAGTACATTCAAGCCTGTGACTTCAATGCCCGCTATATAATATTCCGCTGGCTTCGCATAGTTAAGCGAATTATCTCCCGCTACACGATCACGATTTCTTCTAAACTGTGACCAACCACTGAATGAAATACACAGGAGAATAACTATGAATAAAACTCTTCTCATCAACTTACCGGGTTCAATTGTTCACTTGTTTTTCCAAATCTGCGTTCGCGCTGTTGATAGGACCAAATCGCTTCATATAAATGTTCTTTCCTGAAATCAGGCCAGAGAGTAGGGGTTATAAATAACTCTGTATAGGCAATCTGCCAAAGCAGAAAGTTACTAATCCGTAATTCCCCACTGGTTCTGATCAACAATCCCGGATCTGGGATGCCTGAAGTCTGCAAATAGTTCTCAAATAAGCTCTCATTTATAGCTTCTTCCTGAACCTTGCCATTTTTTACATCCTGCGCAAGCTTCTTGGCGGCTTGTGCAATTTCCCAACGTCCGCTATAGCTAAGGGCTAATGTTAGCACCAGTTTCTTGTTTGCCTTGGTTTCGTTCATGGCCCAACTCAAATTGTCTTGACAATTTGAAGGTAGGTGAGTGGTATCCCCAATGGTAATCAGCTTCACCTGATTGTCCATGAGCGTTTTTATTTCGCTTTTGATTGTGCTCACAAGCAACTCCATTAGGCCATCAACTTCCTCCTTTGGCCTTCCCCAATTTTCCGTTGAGAAAGCATAGAGCGTTAAATATTCAACACCTAATTCAGCACAGCCCTCTGTAACATCTTTTACAGCTTGAATGGCGTTGCGATGACCAAAAATCCGCAATGCTCCCTTCTTCTTTGCCCATCGCCCATTACCATCCATGATGACGGCAATATGACGTGGTAAATTTTGGGGGTCAATATGTTCCTTTAAAGAGGCCACAGGGGTGCAAAACTAGCAAAAAGTGTGGGTTAATAATGAATTAGCACTGGGGATAAAAAATCGGCTTACTTGTATGGGTTTTTTGGGCAGGGAATGTCATAAAATGCACGAGTAATAGTAATGCCAATAAAATAGTAAGAGTCATTATCGTTGGGGTTCCCGGATTGGTAATTCTTACTGGAGATGTCCCCCTCTGAAACGTTATCCAGATAATCGAAAAAGGTTTTGCGTACACCAGCCTCCAAAGAGAAATACCATTTTGGATTGTAAACATACTTCAGACCGATGCCAAAGGGTACAGCGAATTGTATATTACTATACTCTTTCGTTTTCTGAATATTGCCCGAAAAACCAAACAGGCCCACGCCTGCAAAAGCGTAAGGGGTAAATCGAACAAATCGTTTAGTTTCACGCCAATTTAAAAAGTGATACTCTGCTACACCCGATGCCTCGAGTAGAAATAAGTTGAAGGATGCGTTTCGCTGAGAAGCAAATGGATCAATTGGTTTCTCTGAAGCTCCGATTTTTCCAGCCGTTATGGACGTTCTAAAGCTTACCACACGGTTAATGTTTGCGCGATAAAAAACGGTGGCCGCAGGCTTTGAAAATCTGAAATTATAGTTTCTGACCAAGTCGCCTGTATAGGTAAATGTACCTAAGCCAAAGCCCACCTCAGAGCGTTGAGCTTGAACTTGTTGAAAGATCAAACCATAAATAAGAATTAGGACTACTTTTTTAAAGGATGAGAAAGTCATTATCTGAACTTAGCCCTGTGAAATGTTTTACCTAAGATGTATGTGACCTTAAAGGTCGTCACCATGTAAATATCTTTGTTCTTCTTATCTCCTCTTACATTGTCAAGATGTTCTTGACCGTAACCCGACTCTACGGTGTATGAAGTAGCACTATTCCTTAAAGTATATGTGGTTGGGGTTACAGGTGCTCCTAGTTCATTGGTCCTATATGACAGTGCTTCTGCGACTTTGTCGCCACCAAACACCCCAAGATCCACAAAGTTCTTACTGACATCATCCAGATAATCAGTAAAGGTATAACGGAAGCCAAACTCAGCAGCCACATCAATCACTTCATTTACTCTAAAACGAACCCCAATACCTCCTGGTATAGCAATCTGTAATAATTTATATTCCTTAATTCCATAGTTGGCATCAGTCGGAAGCAAATCCGCATTTTGACCTTCTGTGCCGTAATCACGAAGATTTACCCAATTGCCTGCACCCGGTAAAGGGGTAACACCATCTACAGCAAAGTCTGGTACTTGTGCCTGTGGGTTATGAAGAAAACCAGCAACTCCTAAATAAACATATGGAGTCCATTTTACACGGCTAATATAGGTTGACATGTTTTCAAAAAGATCAAAACTTGCAACAACTGAAAGCTCTTTGATTCGATTTCTAAAAGAAAGATTTCTTCTCGATCTGTAAATTCCGTTATCCAAATCCGATGCATCAGCTGATTCAGCATCTGAACCTTTAAGCGTTCCATACATGAAAGTTCCAGTGAGCGCATATCGTGGACCAAAACGATGAGAAAAAGAAATGCCGATCGCAGGTCTTGTAAAGGAGATATCTGTGCTGAGAATACCAGCCTTTGGTGAAAGATCACCATAGTAATTCAAGGCGCTGAGGGAAATCCCTACTGCGTTGTATCTATTGTTTGGGCTGAATCCTTGCTTTCTTCCACGATAGCTGGAAATTCGTCTGTTATTTTTCTTTATGCTTTTGCGATTCATTTGGGCAAACGAATCATTGGCTGTTAATAAGATAACAAAGGCCAGGAAGAGATACAGAGTCTTTCTCATTTCAATAGAAATAAGTAGTTAAAAATCAGTGAACTACAAATGTACTAAAAATCAATTACGTATGTCCAAGCCCCAGTTCAACTTTTGTCGCAAAGTCTTGAAATAGTGATGATCTTCCAGCTGAATAAGGTTCACCTTAAAATCAGCTTTAGTTAATTTCAACTTTATGTTAGAGTCCACAGAAGCAATTCTGGAATCGAGTGAAACCAGAAAACGCTTACTTCTTCCTTCTATTTGAAAGGTAATTTCAGAACTATCGGATACAACAATTGGACGAACAGTGAGTGTGTGTGGACTCACTGGTGTAATCACAAAATTTCCGGAACGCGGAAAAATCAAAGGGCCTCCACAGCTTAACGAATAGCCAGTGGACCCTGTTGGTGTTGATACAATAATGCCATCAGCCCAATAGGAATTTAAAAATTCTCCATCTATGAATGTATGGATAGTAATCATGGATGAAGTATCCTTTTTCATCACCGTAAAATCATTGAGTGCGAAATTCAGTTTGCCAAAAATTTCTTTATTCGACTGAAGTCTGAGTACGGCTCGCTTATCCAACGAGTAATTACCATCAAAAACGCTTTCCAAAACCCGGTCAGTTTCTTCCTGGCTTATTGTGGCCAGGAATCCAAGCCTACCTGTATTGATACCCAAAATAGGGGTTTGAAATAACCCTATGTGTGTAATGGATTCCAATAAAGTGCCATCACCACCAATGCTTATAAACAGACCAACATCTTTAAAAGCATGGCCAGGCTCGTACGTTTTGAATTTTATTTTTTTGAATAGTGGGTTTTTAAGAAACTTACTAAAAGCTGATGAGACTATTATCTCTGCCTTCTGTCGTGCCAGGATTTCAAATATATGAGCAATGAAAGCCGCTGACTGACGCTTAAACTCTTTACCGTGTACAGCTACTTTCATTCAGAATTTGTTAGGCTTTTATTTCAGTCTGATGACGATTAAAGATAGTAGGGAAGTGCCAAAGCACAATGAAAGGATATTAATTAAATATCGAGGTAGCGGAGCAACATATCGATGCGATCTTGCTCATCTCCTCTGGGCTTGGTCTCCTGATATCGACCGATTACTCTGTAGTTAAATCGTTCCAATGTCGCCACAATACGCGAAAGGTCAACCTGATTTATCTTCAATGTTAACCTTAGTTTAGCTGTGTCAAGGGGATCTTCTTTCACTATACTACTTAAAATTTTTGCATGATTCTCCTCCACTAAACGCGCTATTTCTGCTAGTGAATAATCAACATGATTCATTGACAACACTAAAATACCTCCTGGTAATTGAACCGCTGCAGTTTGAGCGAATGATGTAAGTGTATCTTGAACTGTAATTATACCCGCATAAGTTTGATCTTCGTTCAACACAGCGACCATTTGAAGCTTGTGATCAGCCGCTACCTTCAATATGTCGTAAAAGTGCGTGTCAAGATGAACATAGCAGTTTAGGCCGACCAGATTAAAATCTTTTACCAACTGCTCAATGTCATTCGTTTCAAGAATTATTTCTTCGGAAATAAATCCAAGTAATTTATCATCCTGCACAACAGGCATAAAGCTGCAGCGAAACTCTTCCATCCAGACAATGGCTTTATGAGCATCGTCTGTTCCCTTCAGTGGGGGAATCATGTGGTTAATTAAGTCCTCTGCTATCACGCTATTGCTTTATTAAATAACCAGAAAATCTTCTACAAGTTCATTGAATTTCTCAGGGTGCTCCATCATGGGTGCATGGCAGCACTTGTCGATAAATTTTAATTCGGAATTTGGTATGAGGCGATTAAATTCGTGTGCTACCAAAGGAGGTGTAATCGTATCATTCAATCCCCAAACCAACAATGTAGGCGCAGTAATACTGGGTATCTCATCGGCCATATTGTGGCGCTGTGCCGATTTAGCAATGGCCACAATACGAAGACACTTTGGAATGCTATTCGTTATCTCAAAAACCTCATCAATCAATTCTTTTGTAGCAACATTCGGATCATAGAATGTGTACGACACGCGTTCGCGAATATATTCGTAGTTACCTCGTTTCGGATAAGAGCCGCCCATTGAATCCTCAAACAAACCAGAGCTTCCTGTAAGGATAAGCTTCTTTACCTTGTCAGGATTTTTAAGGGTGTAAATCAAAGCAATATGTCCACCTAAACTATTGCCCATAATAATCATGTCCTCCAGTTTTTTCTGAGCCACAAAATCCTCTACAAACTTTCTTAACCCTTCTAATCCTGCTTCACGAATAGGCATCTCATAAATTGGGAGCATGGGTATAATGACCCGAAAGTTTTTAGAGAAGCGACTGACAACACCTTCCCAATTACTGAGTGCACCAAACAAACCATGTAGTAACAACAGCACTCTGCCCTGCCCTTCATCGACATACTTAAAGTTACCTTCTTCTTTTATTCTAATCTCCATGTTTTCATTCTCGGGGATAAGTAAGGGATTTTTTTTAACAGAAAGAAACGATTTTAGACAATCACTGTCCTTCTCTAAGCCCCCAGCCTTCTAAATAAATGATTGCATTGTTGCGCTACATTGAGTCCTCCTCGGAGCAGGTAAAAACAAACCACACTACTGCCGGGAGCAAAATGATCTTCATTTAGCTGGCTCGTTGACTTTAAAATTAGGCAAATATGGTTAGAACGGGGCTTTGGGAATTAATTCATTAATATTTTTTGTTTTCGTGGGCGAGCGCATAATTTTGCGCATCTTTTATCAAACACAGAAACTACTATGGCTAAGAATAAAAAGGCAAGTTCAAAGAAAGTGGTTGCGAAAGCAAAGAAGGCACCTGCTAAAGCAAAGAAACCAACTGCTAAAAAGGTAGCACCTAAAAAAGCTGCCAAGAAGCCTGCTCCTAAAAAACCAGTAGCAAAGAAGGTGGTTGTAAAAAAAGCAGTAGCAAAAAAAGCAGCACCTAAAAAAGTAGCGGCTCCCAAGAAAGTAATTGCACCGAAAAAAATAGAAAAGCCAGTAGTGAAGAAAGTAGAGAAAGAAGTGGTGGCTAAAGTAGCTGCACCTGTAGTTAAGAAACCAGCGCCTCCGCAGTTGAATATTTTTCCTATCCTGAATCAACGTCCGATAGCCCATAAACAAGCTAACGCTCCTTCTGCAAAGGATGAAAGAACGCGTTACTCTGAAGGTGAGTTGAAAGAATTCGAAACATTAATCAACGGAAAATTAGGCAAGGCTCGTGAAGAATATCATATTCTAAAAGACACTCTCAATCGTGCAAATGATGAGGGAACTGATGCAACATCAGGTGGGAATACCAAAGTATTAGAAGATGGTGCTGAAACAGCTGAGAAAGAAAACCTCAGCCAATTAGCAGGCCGTCAGCAGAAATTTATTCAAAACTTAGAGAACGCACTGATCCGAATTAAGAACGGTACGTATGGCATTTGCTCTGTAACCGGAAAATTAATTCCGAAAGACAGATTGATTGCTGTGCCGCACACCACTCAGTCTATCGAGGCGAAAATGATGCAGAAAGATTAAGGATTATATCCTTCCTGTATTAGTTCGTTGAGACGCGATTGCTTATCTTCCTTCACCTATAATTATCATCACCTTGGATTTCTTACAGAACCATATTGAAGCCCTTATCTTTTGCTCGCCAAGTCCGATCAAAACGACCGATATCAAATCCTGCTTATCAGAAATGTTTAATGCCGATGTTCCGGAAGAAGATATCACGGGTGCAATTCAACGCTTAGAAGAGAAGTTTGTAGGTGAAGAGTTTGCCTTCCAATTGTTTAAAACAGCGGGAGGTTATCAGTTCCTAACCAAGCCAGCGTATCAAGCCAGCATAGGTATTATGTTGAAGCAACAATCAAAAAAGAGATTGTCAACTTCAGCAATGGAAACACTTTCCATTATTGCCTACAAGCAGCCGATTTCAAAAACAGAAATTGAAAACATCCGTGGTGTAAACTGCGATTATGCTGTTCAAAAATTAGTAGATAAAGGATTGATAGAGATTACCGGCAAAGCAGAAACCATAGGTAGACCAATGTTATACGGCACTACTCCAAAGTTCATGGAGTATTTTGGTATAAATGATTTAATGGAGCTTCCTACTCCAAAAGACTTTACAGGAGAAATCAATACGATCGGGGAAAATCCCGAATTAAAAGACACAGATGCCCAGATCTAATTCAACCGGTCCATCAAAAGGACGCAGAACGTCAACGTCACGTCCAGATTCAGCCGGTAGATCGGGTGGAAAAAGATCCACAGACAAGCCTTTCAAAAAATCAAGTAAGCCAGGAGGTAAATCCTTTGGGAAACCGAGTGATGATAGCTCATTCGGTAGAGCTAAAAAATCTTCAGGAGGTCCTCGTTCGTCTTCATCTGGACCTTATAAAAAATTCGATAGAAAAGATTCTTCTGGAAAACCAACATACGGTAAGCCATCCTTTGGAACTAAGAAGGCATTCTCTCCACCATCATCTGATAGTGACAAACCTTTTAAGAAGCCTGAAAGAAGTGGTGATGGAAAATACCTAAGCAAAAGCGAAAAAGCATTTAAGAGATTCGATCCTAAATACGACACACGCAAACCTGATTACGAAAAGGGCGAGTTTGAAACTCCTCAAAAAGGTAGCAGAGGAGGTTCAGGTTTTACAAAAAAAGGGGGCGATTCATCGTTTGAAAAACCATTTAAAAAATTTGATTCGCGCAAACCGGCTTTCGATAAGAGTTCACCTTCCGATAAAAAACCTTTCAGCAAATCTGATTCGCGTAAACCACGGTTTGATAAAGACGCACCTTCCTATCCTAAGAAACGTGTAGGAGGTTCTTCGTTCCAAAAAGATGAGCCGGTTAAACGTACTTATAAGAGAAGAGAAGAAAATGCTGAAGGCAAGACTGGATTCTTCCGTAAGGAAAAAGTTTTTAAATCAGATAGAACAGATAAAGGCCGGTTAGACAATCCTGAAACATCAGCACCTGGTGATGGCAAAATCAGATTAAACCGATTTATTTCAAACAGTGGTGTTTGCTCACGAAGAGAAGCGGATAAGCTGATTGAAATGGGACTGATTTCGGTAAATGGAACAACCATTACTGAGTTAGGCTACAAAGTAAATATGACAGATGAAGTTCGTCACGAAAATAAAGTGCTTACTGCAGAAAAGCCTGTCTATATCTTAATGAATAAACCGAAAGGTTTTTTAACTACAACAGCCGATCCTCAAGAGCGAAATACAGTAATGCACATTTTAGGAAGCTCTGTGAAAGAACGTGTATATCCTGTAGGTAGATTAGATAGAAATACAACCGGTTTATTGTTGCTCACAAATGATGGTGACTTAGCGGACAAGCTGATGCACCCTTCATACAAGGCCAAGAAAATTTATAAAGCCGAGCTTGATCGCCCCCTCACCAAAGCAGACTTTCAAACTATCTTAGAAGGCGTTCGCCTAGAGGAAGGTCGCGCAATGGTAGATGATCTTGCTATTATATCAGAAGATAAAAAAACCGTAGGCATTGAATTGCATATCGGATGGAACCGTGTAGTGCGCAGAATTTTTGAGTCACTTCAGTATGAAGTGGTGAAGCTCGATCGCTCAGTTTATGCTGGCCTCGATAAAAAAGATTTAAGTCGTGGGCAGTGGCGTTTTTTGAAGCGCGAGGAAATTGTAATGCTGAAGCACTACAAGTAGGGCCGCTAATTTTATATGAATCATTAAAAACTCTTTCTTTAGCAGAAGGAGTTTTTTTTAACTGTATGGGGTTGGAAATCCATTCCCTCTCTAAGGATGTGCTAAAAATCCTCTTAAGCAGGCACAAAAAAACCTCCAGCAAGGGAGGTCTTTGAGTGGTGATGGAGGGAATTGAACCCCCGACACAAGGATTTTCAGTCCTTTGCTCTACCAACTGAGCTACATCACCGAAAAATGAGGCACAAAAGTATGTAAATTTATATGCCATGCAAAACTGCGTGCAGATTTATTAGTTTTTAAATATGATGTAGTTTTAGCGATTCGAAATACTATGATTCAACAATTACTCTTTCTTGTTACTCTTGGCGTTGCCACCTTTTTCATTCGTAAACGTGTAATTCGCATTCGCGCGAATATTAATCTCGGAAAAGCCAATACCATTAATGATCGTAAGTCAGAGCGTCTTCAAAATATGATGATGGTGGCCTTCGGGCAGAAGAAAATGTTCAAGCGATTTATTCCTGCCATCCTTCACCTTTTCATTTATGTTGGATTCTTAGTTATCAATCTCGAGGTACTCGAATTTGTGATCGATGGAGTCGCAGGAACGCACCGGATTTTTGCTCCATTCCTTGGAGGATTTTATAATGTATTGATGAACATCTTCGAATTTCTCGCCATTGCCGTTTTGCTGGCGTGTGTCGTGATGTTGATCCGAAGAAATGTATTGCGACTTAAAAGATTCTGGTCTGCCGAGATGACTTTATGGCCAAGATTAGATGCTAATTTAATTTTGTTTACTGAAATTATTTTGATGTGCGCCATCATGATCATGAATGCATCTGATCAAATTCTACAAGGACGCGATGAACATTATGCAGCAACAGGTTCTCTATTCTTTAGTTCGAATCTCATTCCATTATTTGAAAATCTTAGCACTTCAAAGCTAGTCATCATCGAGCGCTTTGCCTGGTGGTTTCACATCATCGGTATTTTTGGTTTTTCTATTTACATAACCTACTCCAAGCACCTCCACATTTTTATGGCATTTCTAAATACTTATTATGCCAAGCTGGAAATGAAAGGACACATCAACAACATGCCTGTTGTAACCAACGAAGTGAAGTCGATGCTTGGTCTTACTGATGCAAATGTTACTCCTGCTGTAGAACCTGGACGCTTTGGCGCGAAAGATGTAAATGATCTCTCGTGGAATAACTTACTTGCTGCCTATTCATGTACAGAATGTGGACGATGTACTTCCGAGTGTCCAGCGAATCTCACAGGGAAAAAACTTTCTCCTCGCAAGATCATGATGGATACGCGTGATCGTATGGAGGAAGTTGGGAACAGCGTAGCCATTGGAGGAGCAGGACTAGCGGATGGAAAAGCTTTACTTGGCGATTACATTACTAAAGAAGAAATTAATGCCTGTACGAGTTGTAACGCCTGCGTTGAGGCGTGTCCAATCATGATTAACCCATTGGAAATTATTGTTGAGTTAAGACGATATGTTGCAATGGAAGAATCAGGTTCGCCTGCGCAATGGAACAGCATGTTTCAAAACATTGAAACCAGTTTTGCTCCGTGGAAATTTTCTCCTGCTGATCGGTTTAACTGGGCAAGTGATTCTTCTAAATAAATTGAAGAAAGCATTATTACATCATATTAAAATCATACTTCACAAATCGTAAATCTTAAATTGTCTTTTATGAATGTTCCAACCCTGGCCGAGCTTACATCAAAAGGAGAAACTCCCGAAGTATTGTTTTGGGTAGGCTGTGCCGGTTCGTTTGATGATCGTGCCAAACGTGTAACAAAAGCCTTTGTAAAAATCCTGGAAGCTGTTGGGACAAAGTTTGCTGTGCTTGGTACCGAGGAAACCTGCACGGGTGATCCGGCAAGGAGAGCAGGTAACGAATTTCTTTTTCAAATGCAGGCGATGAGCAACATTCAGGTAATGAATGGATATGGTGTTAAAAAAATTATCACGGCTTGTCCGCATTGTTTTAATACGATCAAAAATGAATACCCGGAATTGGGTGGAAATTATGAAGTAATCCATCACTCTACCTTTTTACAACAACTCATCAGTGACGGAAAAATCGTTTTGAAAGAAGGTGGTTCATTCAAAGGGAAAAAAATTACGTATCACGACTCCTGCTACTTAGGGAGAGCCAATAATATTTACGAAGCACCGCGTGCCGTTCTCGAAAAACTGGACGCTGATCTGGTTGAAATGAAACGCTGCAAAACAACAGGTTTATGTTGTGGAGCGGGTGGTGCACAAATGTTCAAGGAACCTGAGAAGGGGAATAAAGACATCAACATCGAGCGTGCTGAAGAGGCCCTTGCAACCGGAGCAACAACAATTGCTGTTGCCTGTCCATTTTGCATGACCATGATGAGTGATGGCGTGAAAAACAAAGAGCGCGAAGGACAGGTAAATGTTAAGGACCTGGCAGAACTTATTGCCGAAGCCCAAGGTTTAATCTGATACACGCTTCGCTTGGCTCCTTGTGAGACTAAGTCATAAAGAACTAAATATGTTTGTTCCATTTCAATCATTGCCCGACTATTCCAGAATCTGGATCTACCAGGCGAATAAAAAATTAGATTCCAAGTCTGTTGCTATACTATCCGAAACCCTAAAAACGTTTACAGAAAACTGGATGGTTCACGGACAGCCGATGCACGCTTCTTTCGATATTCGCTTCTATCGCTTTGTTATCCTTGCTGCAAACGAAGGTATTAATGCAGCAAGTGGTTGTTCGATTGATAGTTCAGTAAGGACATTAAAAGAAGTTGGTCATGCATTGCAGGTTGATTTCTTTGATCGAAGTGAGGTAGCTTTTAAAAATGTAGACGATGTCCTCACACTAAACATCAGTACATTGAAAAACAGTTTATCAAATGGTGATTGGAATGCCGATACATTGATGTTCCAAAATTTGATAGCGGAAAAAAGTCAATTGGATACAGCATGGCTTATACCGGCAAAAGCGTCTTGGCTGAAGCGGTATTTACCCCATGAAACGGTGGCGCATTGAACAACTTTATTTTGTAGCTTTAGCAACATTTTAAAACGTTATGAGCGGAAAGATTTTTTCTTTGTTGATTATCGTGATTTTGCTTGTCTCGTGCAGCGCAGAGAAAAAAGCGATTAAGTCATTTAACTCTGGCAAGTACCAAAACTCCATCGACCAGTTTAAGAAACTAGCCAATAGTAGCAATACCAATACCTCCGCTCGTTCCAATTATTTTATTGCCGAATCATATCGTCTATCGAACCGAACAAAAGAAGCTGAAGCTTACTATGCAAAGGCGGGAGGACGTGGTATTAACAAAGATTCTATTCAGTTTTACTATGCCGAATCTCTTAAGGCAAATGGCAAATACGAAGAAGCAAAAAAAGAGCTTGAAGAGTTAGCGTCCAACACTGCTATTAACGGATTGAAAGACCGATCACGTGCTGCTATCAATGGTATTGATTACATCACTAAGTTAAATGAGAAGCCCAGCTATTATAAAGTAAAGAACTTGGAGACAATCAATACTCCATTCAGTGAATACTCCCCTGTATTTCTGAACAATGAAATCTATTTTACCTCCTCTCGATCAAACAGCAAGATTTATGAAGCTACGGGTACACCTTACAGCGATCTTTATAAAGCAGCTTCACGCGGAGCGAATGTAGATGTGGCAACCATCGCTAAGCTTCCAGCCATCATCAACGATGAAATTAGAAATGAAGGGTGCATTACGTTCACCCCCGATGGCAAGACTATGGTTTTTGCCAAAGGAAATACAGAAAAGAAAAAAGGTCTTGACTTTGATGTCGACTTATACATTTCACGTTTTCGCAACAACGAATGGACAGAACCAATTCCTATCAATATCAACACTGTAATAAAGGGTCCACTGGATCCAGAAGCTATGAATAGAAGCTGGGATTCGTCTCCTGCATTTAGTCAGGATGGAAGAACACTTTATTTTGCTTCAAACAGAAAAGGTGGATATGGCGGTACAGACATCTACTCCGCTCAGATGGACACTCGTGGCAGATTCTCAAAAGTTAAAAACCTAGGTCCGGAAATCAATACTCCGGGTGATGAGTCGTTCCCTTATGTTGCAGAAGATGCCAAGCTTTATTTTTCTTCCGATACTCATCCGGGTTTTGGTGGCTTAGATATTTTTGTAATAAAGCGTGCAAACGGAAAAACATCTATTGAAAACTTAGGCCAACCTGTCAATTCTACTGGCGATGATTTCGGGATTTTTCTGTTTAAACCTGATCGTGGATTCTTTACTTCCAATCGCGAAGGCGGAAAGGGAGATGATGATATCTACACCTTCATCAATGAAGATCCAAACCTAAAAGTTATCAACTACTACTTGCAAGGCATTACCTATACACCTGGTGATGATGGAAAACTTCAGCTTTTAGCGAACACAAAAGTTACCATGTTAGATGAGAAGGGCGAAATTATGCAAGACTTCGTAACCGGAAATGATGGTAAGTTTTTATTCCGGGTATATGAAAATGAAAGCTATAATATGCTGGGTGAATCCGATGGATATCTTGTAAAAAGACAACCTTATACCATGAAGGGAAAATCTATCGATCCTTCTACCTTAAAAGAATTGCTTACCAACATTACACTGGATACTATTTTGGTGTTGGATAAAATTGTAATGAACAAAGTATTTCCGCTTGAAAACATTTACTACAACTATAACAAGTCGGATATTCGGGAAGATGCTGCAAAAGAACTCGACAAGTTACTCCAACAGCTTATCGACAATCCTGAAATTAAGATTGAGTTAAGCTCACACACCGATAGCGTTGATGATGAGGCCTACAACCTTCAACTTTCACAAAGAAGAGCTGAATCAGCAGTGCGATACTTGGTGCAGCATGGTATTTCTCCTGATCGTTTGGTAGCAAAAGGATATGGAGAATCGAAACCCATCGCGCGCAACACGAACCCAGACGGAACCGACAATCCGGATGGACGTCAAAAGAACAGACGTACCGAATTCAAAATTCTTGAAGTGGGCGTAATGCCAAAAGGTATTGAACAAGAAGAGGTGGATGATGAGGATAAGTATTTTAAGAGCGATGGAAATTGACCTCTTCAGCTAAAGAAATAAATAAGATGCCCTTCTTCAGGGCATCTTTCTTTTTAACGTTTTTCTATTTTTGCCACAAACTACAAAGAGTATGAACTACCGCATTGAAAAAGACACCATGGGCGAAGTACAAGTGCCATCCGACAAATACTGGGGTGCACAAACCGAACGCTCTCGAAATAATTTTAAGATTGGTCCTGAGGCCAGTATGCCCAAAGAAATCATCTATGCTTTTGCTTATCTAAAGAAAGCTGCAGCACAAGCCAATCATGAACTTGGTGTTTTAGCGGCTGATAAAAAAGATCTTATCGCTAAAGTGTGTGATGAGATTTTAACCGGATCACTCGATGGTGAATTTCCGTTGGTAATCTGGCAAACGGGATCAGGTACTCAAAGTAACATGAATGTCAACGAGGTAGTGGCCTATCGAGCCCATGTTATCAGTGGCGGTAAGTTATCAGATGAAAAAAAAGTGCTTCATCCGAATGACGATGTGAATAAATCACAATCATCGAACGATACATTCCCTACGGCCATGCACATTGCAGCTTACAAGCAGGTTGCTGAAATTACTTTGCCGGGTATGAAAAAGTTACGCGATGCATTAGCCAAGAAAGCAACAGAATTTAATACTATAGTAAAAACGGGTCGTACTCATTTCATGGATGCAACACCCCTTACATTAGGTCAGGAGTTTTCAGGTTATGTACAGCAGTTAGACAACAGCATGCGTGCACTTAAAAATGCGTTGGAAGTTGTTCGAGAACTTGCTCTTGGTGGAACTGCTGTTGGCACAGGTCTTAATACACCGAAAGGTTATGATGTATTGGTCGCGAAAAAAATAGCCGATCTTACTGGCTATCCTTTCATCACTGCTCCAAACAAATTTGAAGCCCTCGCTGCTCACGATGCCATGGTAGAATTATCGGGCGCATTAAAAAGATCAGCGGTTTCATTAATGAAAATAGCGAACGACATTCGCATGTTAAGCTCTGGCCCGCGCTGCGGTATCGGTGAAATCATCATTCCAGATAACGAGCCCGGCTCATCCATTATGCCAGGCAAGGTAAATCCAACGCAGCCGGAAGCGCTTACTATGGTGTGCGCTCAGGTGATGGGGAATGATGTTGCCGTCTCCATTGGTGGATCAAACGGTCACTTTGAACTCAATGTATTTAAGCCAGTCATTGCAGCAAATGTTTTACAGTCGGCAAGATTAATTGGTGATGCCTGTGTTTCGTTTACAGAGAAATGTGCTGATGGCATTGAGCCAAACCTTCCAATTATTAAACTCCACATGGAGAATTCTTTGATGTTAGTAACCGCCTTGAACACACATATCGGTTATGAAAACGCAGCGAAGATTGCCAAGAAGGCGCACAAGGAAAATAAGACATTGCGCGAAGCCGCAGTCGAACTTGGCCTCCTCACTTCTGCGCAATTTGACGAGTGGGTTAGGCCCGAAAAGATGGTAGGTAGTTTATAGAAGCTTTCGAGACTTAACATATTTATAAAATATTTGTACCTTTAAAATGATTTTAACCAACCTGAGAATGAAAAAAGGAATCATACTATTCTTCTGCCTCGCGTTGATCGCAGCATCAACATCGAGTTTTGCCCAACTTTCTAAAAAGGAAAAGAAGGAGTGGAAAAAGAAAGCAAAAGAATATTCAAAGAACCCAACCAACCTAAAGCAACTTACAGAAGACAAGCAAGCTGCCGATAATACGGTATCTACCTTGAACGCTAAGGTTACTGAAATGCAGTCGACTGTCAGCGATAAAAACGCAAAGATTGCAGAGCTTGAAGACCAGCTTTCTCAAATGCGCGGTCAACTCACTACGGCAAAAGCGGAGCTCGCACAATTGAAAGAAACTCCTGTTGTTAATACAATGGATTTCTCTAAAGGTGTTGTCTTTAAAGTACAAGTAGGTGCTTTTAAAAATAAAGACCTTGCGAAGTACTTTGACAACAACCCCAACTTTGGCGGAGAAGCAAAAGAAGGTGAACCACAAAAAATTACCATCGGTATCTTCCGCGATTATTGGGAAGCCGATATTTTCAAAAAATACATGCGCGACATGGGCGTAAAAGATGCCTGGATCGTTCCTTTCAAAGACGGTCAGCGCGTTGATATTAAAGATGTATTGGAAGGCGTGGTAAACGAAAAACCAGCTGAAGGAACAAAGTAATTTTACTTAACATTAGTCAGAAAGCCCCGCAGAAAAGCGGGGCTTTTGTGTTTAATACGGCATGATTAATGAGTTAATAAACTAAATTTTCTAAAGTCCCTTCCTCGCTTATTTTTGTGAATATGTCCCGTTTGTTACTACTCTTCCTTTTTATTCTATCCACCAGTTCTCTTCTGGCTCAGGTTCGTATAAGCAAACTCGTCATTAAATCAGGGGAGAAATATGTATTGGATCAATCTGACATTTTAGTTGCCGATACCCTCATTATGATGGATTCATCAACCCTCGTTCTCAATAAGCTCAAGCGAGATAATTTTGTGCGGGCTCAGGTAGCCATCTTTGGTAATCACTGCACCATAGATGGACGTGGAGAAAATGGAAAACCTGGAAGAGATGGAAAGCCGGGCATTACTCCATCTGGACCATGCCTTGATGGTTCTCCAGGAAAGGATGGATCGAAAGGCTTGGATGGAATGTATGGCGTTAATCTTTTTCTGTACCTTGAAACTATCAAAATTAAGGGCCACCTAATTGTTGATCTCTCGGGTGGTAAGGGAGGACGTGGAGGCAATGGCGGCATGGGTGGTGGTGGAAGTCCGGGCACTGTTCACTGTACTGGTGGAAACGGGTCAAACGGAGGTAATGCCGCGCAAGGAGGTAATGGTGGTAATGGTGGTTCATTAACGTTGAACAGTAAAAAAACACCTGCTGCTAATAAATGGATAGGCAGTAAGATAATAGTAAAAAATATCGGTGGATTGTCAGGACCCAGTGGAAGAGTTGGCTATCATGGTTCAGCGGGGTTAGGTCCTTCTAGAAAAAATGGAAAGGATGGGGAACCCGGTTTGGAAAATAAAAGTGGCATTACCGGACTTCCCGGAAGTACTAAATTCGAAGCAAACTAAAACATGGAAAAGCGTTGGCTCGTAAGGGAAATTCCGGAACGCGAAAAAATTGAGCAACTCTCAAATGCTCTAAACATTAATCCGTCACTCTCTACCATTTTAATTCAACGCGGCATCAGCGATTTTGAAACTGCTAAATATTTCTTCCGCCCCTTATTAGATCATTTGCATGATCCTTTTTTAATGAAGGACATGGATCGCGCTGTGGATCGCCTAAAGAAAGCAATTGATAGCAACGAAAAAATTCTAATCTACGGTGATTACGATGTGGATGGAACAACTTCTGTCGCATTGGTAATTAGTTATCTCCAATCGTTTTATTCTCAATGTGAAATTTATATTCCCGATCGGCAAGTGGAAGGCTATGGCGTTTCTCTTGCTGGAATTGAGTGGGCAGAAGCCAATCAATACTCGCTCATTATCGCACTGGATTGTGGGATAAAATCAACGGAGCTTGTGCAGGTTGCCAAAAGAAAAGGTATCGACTTTATCATCTGCGATCATCACTTGCCAGACGATAATATTCCTGATGCCGTTGCAGTACTTGATCCGAAACGCAAAGATTGCTTTTATCCATACACAGAGCTTAGCGGTTGTGGCTTAGGTTTTAAACTCATTCAGGCATACGCCAGAAGCCACAGGGATGAAAAAGAAGTTTACCAATATTTGGATCTGGTAGCGGTAAGCATTGCATCCGATATCGTTCCGATCACCGGAGAGAACAGAACCCTTGCTTATTTCGGGCTGAAGAAATTAAATGAAGACCCGATGCCGGGATTAAAGGCACTCAAAGAAATTGCTGCCATTCGAAATGATCTCGACATATCCAGTATTGTTTTTACTCTAGGGCCTCGTATCAATGCTGCGGGGCGTGTGGCACATGGGCGTGCAGCGGTTGATTTATTGATTGCCAAAACGGAAGAAGCAGCTAATGCACTCGCTGAAAAAGTGAATGTAAAGAATGAAGTGCGTAAACAGTTTGATTCGGATATAACAGAAGAGGCCATTGCCATGATAGAGGGAAGCGAAACTCTTCGCTCAGCAAAGTCAACGGTGTTATTCAAGAACACCTGGCACAAAGGCGTTATTGGTATTGTTGCTTCACGATGTATTGAAAAGTATTATAGACCCACGGTAATCCTTACTGAATCAAACAATAAGGTTACAGGCTCGGCACGAAGTGTAAATGGTTTTGATCTTTACAATGCAATACTAGAATGCAGCGACCTCCTCGAAAAATTTGGAGGACATAAATACGCAGCAGGTCTCACTCTTGATATTTCAAATGTTGAAGAGTTTCAGCGCAAGTTTGAAGAAGTTGTATCCTCTACAATAACAGAAGACATGCTCGTGCCAGTGGTGGATATCGATATACCGCTTCACTTTAATTCAATCAATGTAAAGTTTCTGAATGTGTTGAAGCAGATGGCACCCTTTGGTCCTGAAAATCAGCGCCCGGTTTTTGTAGCCGATCAAGTGTTTGTTTCCAATGCCTTGAGTGCTTTTAAGGATCGGCATTTAAAATTTCTTGGCGGGCAAAATGGAAGTGACCAGGTTTTTCAAGTAATAGGGTTCGACATGATCGAACACTATAACAGGCTTTCGAAAGGAGAATATTTTAAAATGGTATTTACCATCGAAGAAAATACATTCAATGGAACAACGTCAATCCAATTGAGGATGAAGGACATTAAATTTTTATAGCAATGATATTGCGCGCAGAAAACCTGGTAAAGAAATACAAATCACGAACGGTGGTAGATCACGTCTCTGTTCAGGTTGGTCAAGGTGAAATTGTTGGATTGCTGGGACCGAATGGAGCTGGCAAAACAACATCTTTTTATATGATTGTTGGTTTGATTAAACCGAATGAAGGACATATTTATTTAGATGATGAAGACATCACTGCTTTACCGATGTATCAAAGAGCGCGCAAAGGTGTTGGTTATCTTGCTCAAGAGGCCTCTGTTTTTAGAAAGCTTACAGTAGAAGAAAATATTTTGTCTGTTTTAGAAATGCGCAACATGGGCAAGCAGCAGCGTAAAGAAAAAACAGATATGCTTATTGAAGAATTCAGTTTGCAAAAAGTGCGTAAGAATTTAGGAATGTCTTTGTCCGGTGGTGAACGCAGACGAACTGAAATTGCACGAGCCTTAGCAGTTGACCCTAATTTCGTTTTATTAGATGAACCCTTTGCCGGAGTCGATCCAATTGCTGTAGAAGAAATACAAGGCATTGTTTCAAAGTTGAAGCGCAAAAACATCGGTATTCTTATTACCGATCACAATGTTGATGAAACTTTATCTATTACGGATCGTGCCTACCTTATGGTCGATGGAAAATTATTTAAAGCAGGAACGGCAGAAGAACTTGCTAACGACCCACAAGTGCGCAAGGTGTACCTTGGCCAGAATTTCGAATTACGCAGAGCCAAAGTGACACTGGAAGACAACGACAACTGGAAGGACGCATGATTTGAAAATCCTTCAATTTGAAGATTTGAAAATGAATGCCAGCTCTCATACTTATGCGCTGTCTCAATTCAGTATATCAGCTTAAATCCCAACAACTTTCTTATTTTTGAGTACATGGGTTTTTGCAAATGGGGTTAATCAATTCAATTTTAACGTGGGTAATGAAGCAGCGCATTCATCAGATTGAGCTCTTCATTAAATATCCCAACGAAGTTCAGGATGAGCTTTTCAAAAAGCTTGTACTGAATTCGCGTTATACTGAATTTGGCAGACGGTATGGGTTCGAAAGCATTACATCATACGAACAATTTCGCGAGCGAGTACCGATACATACCTACGAAAAAATGTATCCCTATATTGAGCGCTTAATGACAGGCGAACAAAATATTCTCTGGCCTTCAGAGGTCAAATGGTTTTCAAAATCATCCGGCACAACAAATGCGCGAAGCAAGTTTATTCCTGTTTCAATGGAAGCTTTGGAAGATTGTCACATGAAGGGCGGCAAGGATTTATTGTCGATGTATGTCAATAATTATCCCGACACAAAAATTTTTGACGGAAAGGGTTTGACGATTGGTGGCAGTCATCAGATAAACGAATTTGATCCGAGCGCTACATCGTATTATGGAGATGTTTCAGCCGTTATTTTACAGAATCTTCCCATATGGGCTCAGCTTATCAGAACGCCAAGCTTAGAAACTGCGCTGATGGGAAATTGGGAAGAAAAAATGGAAAAGATGGCCCGCGAAACCGTTAGCGATAATGTAACCAATATGGCAGGGGTGCCTACATGGACTATTCTATTGCTGCAGAAAATTATTGATATGCAGAAAAAGAAAAACATCCTCGAAGTATGGCCCAACCTGGAAGTTTTTTTTCATGGAGCCGTTTCATTTGCTCCTTATCGAAATGTATTCAAAACGCTTATTCCAAGTGACGGTATGCGCTATTGGGAAACCTATAATGCGAGTGAAGGATTTTTTGGTATTCAAGATCAGAAAGATTCCAATGAACTTTTATTGATGCTGGACTATGGAATCTTTTATGAATTTATTCCGGCAGAAGAAGTTGAAAGCGAAAATGTAAAAGCAATCCGTCTTGCTGATGTTGAGCTTGAAAAAAATTATGTGATGCTCATTTCTACCAATGCGGGTTTGTGGAGATATAATATTGGCGACACCATCAAATTTACTTCTCTTAGTCCTTATCGAATAAAAATTTCGGGGCGCACCAAACATTTTATCAATGCTTTTGGTGAAGAGGTCATTGTAGAAAATGCTGAGACGGCTATCACCATAGCATGCGAGCATACAGATGCCGTTATCCAAAATTTTACTGCTGCACCCATTTATCTTGAAGCGCGAAAAAAAGGCGGACATGAATGGATTATTGAATTCAGTGTAAAACCAAAAAATCTTGAAGAGTTTACACGTGTATTGGATGAAACCCTTCGCAGTGTAAATTCAGATTATGATGCCAAGCGGGCACATGACCTTGCTCTTGTGCTTCCCAAAATTCATAGCGTAGAGGAAGGAACGTTTTATAATTGGATGAAGCGAAGAGGTAAATTAGGTGGACAAAACAAGGTCCCTCGACTTTTCAACACACGCGAATACGTTGAAGATATTTTAAAAATGCTGGCAGAAGGATAACACCTGAATTAGCTGGAACTAAACGTATGTTAGTCAAGCGTTAAAACTTTAGTAAAAAATCATTCAGCTCGGCTCAACATAGAAAAATCAATATCTTAGAATAATATTTCAGGACCTAACCCAATCAATTGTGTAGTATGAAAAGAATAATTTTTTGTGCGCTAGCTCTCTTATTAATCAACACTGCTGCTTCAGCAACTCACCTGCGAGGCGGGCACATCAGCATAAAACAACTTGGTAAAACAAGCCTTACTTGTAGAATTACTATTACAGTATATACCAACACAAATGGAACTTCTGTCCTTTTTGGAGGAACAAAATTTGAGGAGGGCGACTTATTGGATTTTGGTGATGGTACAGCCAGAGTTTTAGTACCTGAAATTGGTCCGGGGAAAGATGTAATTGGCTCAACATATACCATAATTGATGCAGCTCGTGGAGTTGCTCAGGCAACGTATACAGTACAACATACTTATGCAGGAGCCGGTAGATATATAGTAAGTTATCGTGAACAAAATCGCAATGCGGGAATTATTAATTTTCAAAGCTCTGTTGACACTCCATTCTATCTTGAATCTTCGTTTACACTTGACCCTTTTACCAATAAGGCATATTCTTCCCCAAATTTTCTTACCGAACCACTTTTTCTATGGACTTCGCAAGGTGATTTGCCCTACTCTATGGCTGCGGTAGATAGCAATAATTACCAACTACTCTATGAAGTAGCAACACCCAAAATGGAAGTTGATCAAGATGTTCTAGTGTATAAACTGCCAGACACCTTTACGATTAATCAGTTCAATGGATTGATTAGTTGGGACACTCAATTTGAGGAGTTTAGTCGACCCGGTGAATATGGCTTTGCTGTTAAGCTATATCAAATCCAAGATGATCATATAGTAGGATATGTAATTCGTGATTTTCAAATCATTTTAGAGGATGCTGACTTTAGTGGCACTATTTCCGACAATCGTGATTTGGATGAAAACAACAGGATTTATATTCCCAGCGAAGACACCTATACCTTCAAAGTTTTTGCAGAAGACTCAGAAGTAACATCATTGGAAGCCTTCTCAGAATTATCGGGTCACGACAATTCATTTTCTTTTACATCTTATGATTCTACGCACGGTATACAAAATATAAAAGTGGGTGTTGTTAGTGTAACTTCTTCTGCTGAGTTACTTCGTGATAATCCATATGCTATTGTTGTTCGTGGTCAATACAGGTCTGGTAAATTCAGTAAGGATTCTGGCTACCTGTTTTATACAAAAGATATTGAGATCCCTGGCCTTGAAATTGTTCTTGGAGTCGGAAGTGAAGCGCTAACTCTAAATGTTTATCCCAATCCCACAAAAGATTTTTTGAAAATAGAAAGTGATGGATATAAAATCAAAACGATAAAATTATTGTCGGTAAACGGTCAGTTAATTTTAGAAAAGAAAAATTTCAAAGAAGATACTCTTGATCTGCGAAGTGTTCCGCCTGGAGTTTATGTACTTCTAATTGGATCGAAGGGATTGTCTCAAAAAGTATTTCGGGTAATAAAAACGAATTGAGAAATGAAGAGTATTCACTGAATGAATAGTCAGTTGCTCGTTATTCTCTTCTAATATTGCTCAACCAGGAAATTAATCGCCACTTGTTGGTCTCTTCTACAATCGCTCCGCTTTCTGCTGCACGATTTACTTTCTCCACTGTATAAAAAGCTGACGGCAAAATCTCTTTCAACTTACTCAGCAGTTCTTCCAAACGCTCACGCTCTAATACGGTAAAGACTAAATTCTCATGTCCATCGGGTCCCTGGGCATCAACATGTGTATATCTGTTTTTCATGGTGTTAAGGTATCCGATCAATTCTTTCACATCTCTTCTGGTGATAATCCGAACGATTACTTTACCGTAAGCAATACGTTCTTCGATAATCATTCCAACAAAAATTCCCATGGCGAATCCCCCCGGATAAGCCACGTAACAAATCCAATTGTCGAGGTGTTCAAAGATTTGACGAATGGCCATCAACCAGATGAACGATTCAAAAAAACCCAGTATGGTGGCTGTCGCTCTTCGTCCTCCCAGCACATAAATAATTCGTATTGTGTTAATCGACACATCAGTGATGCGCGCAAGGAAAATTAATAGCGGCAAAAAAAAGTAACTAAAAGCAGCTGGCGAAATTCCGAGCGTCTCAGTAAAAAAGCTTTCCATAAAATATGAGGTTCACCTTTAAAGTTAGCCAAACAAATCCTGAAACACCTCAGTAATTTTTCCAAAGGTCTTCACCTTAATTTTTGCTTTGCTTAAGTCCAATGACTTTTGACTGTGGCGCGAAATGTATATTTCCTGAAAGCCTAATTTTTCGGCCTCCGAAATACGTTGATCGATTCTATTCACTGCCCGCAATTCACCACCTAGTCCCACTTCAGCCGCAAAACAAATTTTATCTGAAATTGAAATCTCTTCCATGGATGATATCAAGGATATACAAATAGCAAGATCAATTGCCGGATCTTCTACCTTAATTCCACCGGCCATGTTTAAGAATACATCTTGCGTTCCCATTTTAAATCCGCAACGTTTTTCTAAAACAGCCAGCAACATGTTCAGGCGTTTCTGATCAAATCCAGTTGGAGTACGTTGTGGTGTTCCATACGATGCCGGGCTTACCAATGATTGGATCTCTATCAGGAGGGGTCTGTTACCTTCAATGGTTGCGCCAATAGTAACACCGCTGAGATGACCATCTTTTTGTGAGATTAAAATTTCAGATGGATTCGAAACTTCGCGCAAGCCTGTGCCCAACATTTCATAAATGCCAATCTCAGATGTTGATCCAAATCGATTCTTTGTTGTGCGCAAAATACGATAGGCTAAATGCCTGTCTCCTTCAAATTGAAGTACAGTATCAACCATATGCTCCAACACCTTTGGCCCGGCAAGCACACCATCTTTTGTTATATGTCCGATTAAAAACACAGGTGTATTGGTTTCCTTTGCAAATTTCATTAGTTCACCTGCGCATTGACGAACCTGTCCAATACTTCCTGCGGTAGAATCTAAAACACCTGAGTGAAGAGTCTGTATAGAATCAATTATAACAAGGTTGGGTTGAAGCGATTCTATGGAAAGGAAAATGTTTTTTGTATTTGTCTCGGTAAGGATGAAAAAACTCTTCGAAGTATTTCCCAATCGCTCAGCACGCATTTTTATTTGCTGGTCGCTCTCTTCTCCTGATACATATAATACTTTTTGTTTTTTTAGTTGAAGACCAATCTGCAACATCAGCGTTGACTTTCCAATGCCAGGCTCCCCGCCAATCAAGACAAGCGATCCTGGAACAATACCTCCACCCAACACTCTGTTAAGCTCTTCGTCTCCGGCATTTATTCTGATTTCAGAAGAGGATTCAACTTCATCCAGTGTTTTAGCCTTATTGTTTTTTGCGCGCGATGACTCCTGTCGCCATTCATTTTTGTTGGTCTCTTCTTTGTTTACAACCTCCTCGGCAAACGTATTCCACGCTTCACACGATGGGCATTTGCCAAGCCATTTTGCGGACTCATAGCCACAACTCTGGCAGTAAAAAACAGATCGGGATTTTGCCAAGGGTATAAAATTAACTTCAAAATTAAGCAATCTTTAGTGTTACCTCTTATTCCTGAAAAGGATCATTGTAATTTAAATAGCTTTGCCTTTATTTGAAGATTACATATTGCTTTGCTATTTTATTAGCCGAATCGTTTAACGTAAACCAAACCCATGAATAAGTTACTGTTTTTCGCCTTTATGGCGTGCACCCTTACCGTCTTTGGACAAAAATCACCAATTAAGTTTGGTGATATTCCCATGGAAGATCTAACCATGACACAATATGATAAAGATACCTCAGCTGCGGCCGTTGTGCTTACCGATTTTGGTAAAGCATATGTTTCTATCAGCAGCATAAATGTAACCCTTAACTACGAACGTCACGTGAGAATTAAGATTTTAAGAAAGGAGGGTTTGAACGCGGCTGACATTGGGATTCAACTCTATCATTCCGGATCTACAGAAGAAAAAGTTTCCAACTTAAAGGCTGTTACTTATAATCTTGAAAACGGAAAAGTTGTTGAGACCAAAATGGATAAGAGCGGGATATTTAAAGAAAAATTTAATCGCAACTTTAATCTTCAAAAATTTACTTTCCCAAATGTTAAAGAAGGCAGTATTCTCGAATACTCCTATACTGTAATGTCTGACTTCTGGACTAACTTTCCCAACTGGCAATTTCAACGAACTATTCCTGTTCGTCATTCTGAATACTGGGCGAATATTCCTGACTTCTTTGAGATGGAGAAGTACATGCAAGGATATTTAGCACCGACAACTTACGAGGTGAAAAGCCTCGCTACCGACAAAGGTCACCACTGGGTAATGAAGAACGTGCCTGCTTTCAAAGTAGAGCCATATATGACCAGTGAGGACGACTACGTTTCCAAAATAAATTTTGCCTTAGCGTATGTTAATTTCCCAGGTCGTCCCACTCAGGAAATTATGGGCTCATGGGAAAAGCTTACAAAAGAACTGCTTGAGTCTGAAAGTTTTTACAAAGCCGTCACCGGTTCTAACTTCTTAAAGAAAACAGTAGAGGAGGTCATTGCAGGGAAAACAGAACCGATGCAAAAAATAGAAGCTATCCATTCCTATGTTAAGCAAACTATAGAGTGGGATGGAGAGCAAGACAAATATGTAGACAACATTAAAAAAGTTTTAGAGACAAAAAAGGGTACCGCAGCCGACATTAACATAACCTTGGCATCCATGCTAGAGAAGGCAGGCTTTGATGTTGATATGGTTCTATTAAGCACCAGAAGCCATGGTTTTATCCGAAAGTCCTATCCAATGGCAGAACAGCTTAATTATGTAGTCTGTGTTGTTCGTGTAGATGGCAAGCCCATATTTTTAGATGCTACAGAAAAATATATACCCGTAGGCGTATTACCAGAACGTTGTTTGAATGGTGAGGGCCTCATTGTTTCAAATAAAAATTCAGGATGGATAGCCCTCGACACCAAAACAAAATCCAGAACCGTTTACAGTACTGATTTAGCATTGAGTCCGGAGGGCGAGTTAAAAGGCAAGTTGAATATTAACCGCGAAGGTTATGATGCGTTAGAAATGCGTGATGATTATTTTGATGACGGAGAAGAGGAATACGTGAAAGACTTTTTAGGCACCAAGGCCAACTGGCAAGTAGAGAAAAGTGAGTTTCAGAACATGAAAGAAATAGATAAGGCAGCAAAAGAAATTCATGAAGTTCAAATTAACGAGCATACCTCGCTTGCAGGAGACGTTATTTATTTAAATCCATTTGTTATGGCGCAAATGGAAAAGAACCCCTTTACTTCTGAAAGTCGTGAATATCCCGTGGATTATGGAAGCATACAGGAAGTAATTTATTCATGCCGTATTACTTTACCTGAAGGATTTGCTATTGATGAACTTCCCCAGAGCAAAGTGTTTATGCTAGCTGGAAATGCTGCAAAATATTTATACAACGCTACCCAGACTGGAAACTTAGTAAGCATAACCAGTAGCTTTCAAATAAACCGAACACTCTTTGTTCAGACTGACTATCCAACCCTGCGTGAATTTTATAATCAAGTAGTAGCGAAAGAGGCTGAACAAATTGTTTTAAAGAAAAAATAGTATGAGAAATTTAGCCATCATTATTTTCACAACCATTACGCTTTATGCAAAAGCGGGTGATCCTAAATATCCGGTAAGTGCTATTCCGGAGGAATTGAAAAAAGATGTAAATGTTGTGATCCGCGAAGATCAAATGACGTTTACCATCCTCTCGCAGAGCAAGGCGATGGTTCACGTTTATTTTGTTGCTACAATACTCAATGAAAACGGGAAGGACTATGCTGAAGAAACAATTGGTTACGATAAACTGAGTAAGGTTACGATGTTTAAAGGAGCTGTTTATGATGCCAGCGGAGAGTCCATCAAACGACTAAAGAGTAGTGATATCTATGATCAAAGTTCGTATGATGGCTTTAGTTTATACAGCGACAACAGGCTCAAGCACATTGATCTTTCACAGGGAAGTTATCCTTACACCATCGAATTTGAATACGAGATTGAGTACAAGTTTCTCTTTCATATTCAAGGATCCGCTTTGATATCGCAAGAAAAGGTTTCCAGTCAGCATTTTTCCTATGCATTAGTCTATCCCGAAGCATTAAAACCGCGCTATAAAACACCCAACATAACAGAGAATCCTACGATCACCAAAAAAGATGGAATAGAGACTGCATCATGGGACTTCAAAAATCTGAAGCCTATAAAATTTGAGCCTCTTTCTAAAAGAGAAGATGTAGTTGCTCAAATTATAGCTGCTCCAACAAAATTCGAGTACGACAGTTATGTTGGAAACATGACCTCTTGGGATGACTTCGGACAATGGATTGGAACGTTGAATAAAGACAGAAATATTCTCCCTGAAGAAACAAAACAAAAAATAAGACAGCTAACCGCTAATCTTAAAACACCTGAAGAGAAAGTAAAAGCTCTCTACGAATACATGCAAAACAAAACACGATATGTCAGCATCCAGTTGGGCATAGGCGGGTTTCAACCTTTTGAGGCCTCTGTGGTTGATCAGACTGGTTATGGGGATTGTAAGGCTCTTTCGAATTATATGGTTGCTATGCTAAAGGAGGTTGGTGTAAAGGCAAATTACATTCTTATCCGTGCGGGTGAGGGTGCCGCTGGAATGAGAAAAGATTTCCCTAGTTCCCAATTCAATCATGCCATTGCTGCAGTGCCTAATGGCCGTGATACCTTGTGGTTAGAGTGCACCAGTCAAACCAATCCATTTGGTTACATGGGAACCTTTACGGGTGATCGGGAAGCTTTGATGATTACTGAGAATGGTGCTAAGGTTGTAAATACCATTCACTACTCAGCAGAGCAAAATGTTCAGTCCAGAACTGCTGATGTGATGGTTCAGCTTACGGGTAATGCCAGTGCGAAAGTGAAAACACATTATTCAGGTATTCAGTATGAGAACAACAATCTTAATTTTATTGTAACCGATCAATATGACGATCAAAAGAAGTGGGTCCAAAAAAACACGGGCATTCCTGTGTTTGATGTTGCGGCCTTTAAAATGACAAACATTAAAGACAAAATACCTACTGCTATTGTCGATCTCGATCTCACCTTAAATCGCTTTGCAACGGTTAGTGGTAAACGTGTTTTTATAACACCGAACTTAATGAACCGTTCAACTTACATTCCTGAAAAAGTGGCAGACAGAAAGACCAATGTGGTGCGGAAGATGACCTACACTGATTTTGATACCATCCGTTATCATTTGCCAGAAGGTATCTATCCTGAATTTTTACCAACACCGATTAAGCTTAAAAACCGCTTTGGTGAATATGAAGCCACTTTCCAACTTGATCAGGATAACCTTCTATACATCCGAAAGGTGAAAATGAACAAGGGAGAGTTCCCGCCCGAATCGTATGCTGAGCTTATTGAGTTTTATCGAAGCATGAACAAAGCCGATAATACCAAAATCGTTTTCTTAAGCAAAACCTGATGTCTAAAAGCATTCTTTAATATTCATTCGGAAACTCAAAAGCCACTACATTTGTTAGTGGCTTTTGAATGAACGAACTATGTTTTTAATCCGCCTATTGTCCCGTTGTCCCTTTTGGTTACTGTATGGACTTTCTGATTTTTTGTTTTTTATTGGATATCGCGTTATTCACTATCGAAGAAAAATGGTGCAAAAAAATCTTCGAAATGCTTTTCCTCAAAAATCAATCACTGAACTTCATCAAATTGAAAAAGCATTTTATAAAAACCTATGTGATTATGCTGTTGAATCGCTGAAGCTTCTCACCATTACAAAAAAGGAACTTGCCAGGAGAATGAGGTATAAAAATCCCGAACTCATCGATCATTATAAAGCAAAAAATCAATCCATCCTTCTTCTCTCATCGCATCAGTTTAATTGGGAATGGCTATTGGTTTCCGGAAGTTTTACGTTGCCCGTAGAAATTGATTTTGTATATCAATCGGTGAACAATAATTTTTTTGATGATGTCATGCAGGAAGCGCGAACACGCTTTGGTGCATATCCGATTCAACGCGATCGGGTGGCGCGTGAAATTCTAAAACGCAAAGAAAAAAAGCGAGGCATCGCCATTGTGGCCGATCAGTATCCAGGCTATGGCAGAGATAAAAAATACCATACTACTTTTTTAAATCAGGAAACCGTTTTCTTTTATGGATGCCAGCACATGGCACAGCTAACACAATTTCCAGCCATCTATGCAGTTATCACGAAAGTAAGAAGAGGATATTATGAATGTACCTTAGTGACTATAGGCGAGCCGCCTTATGCAAAAGATAGTGATAACGTGGTGGAGAATTATGTTCGTGCAGTTGAGAAGCGCATTATTGAAGAACCGGCTGGCTGGCTATGGTCGCACAACCGATGGAAGAAACGGCATGTTGCGCATCAAGGAGAAACCGTCAATCCAGTATAAAAAATACCCCAAATGGGGTGTTTGCATTTCACTAATTTGAAAGCCGTTTGAGTAAACTCTAATCGCTATGATCAAATCAATCTTTACACTCCTCCTCACAATTTCAGTTTTGAATTTATATGCGCAGTTTCCGGATGCCCCTTCTTCTCCTGCTCTCTTTATGGAAGGTGAAGTAAGCACAAACATCAGTGAACGCGACATGGCGATATCGCCCGATGGTAACGAAATGTATTATACCTTACTCGCCAACCAGAATGCTTTTTCCACCATTGTTTTCAAACGCAAAATAAATAGCACAAAATGGTCAGCGCCAGAAGTAGTTTCATTCTCCGGAAAATTCAGTGACCTTGAGCCTGCATTTAGCGCTGATGGAAAAAAATTGTTTTTCAGTTCGAACAGGCCAACCACAGGATCAACCACAAAAGACTATGACATCTGGTATGTTGAAAAAGTAAATGGCAAATGGAGCGAGCCTAAAAATATGGGTTCTCCTATCAATACCGAAGCTGATGAATTTTATCCTTCAACAGGAAGTTCCGGAAATTTATATTTCACGGCAGCCTACACAAAAGGAATTGGCAAGGAAGATATTTACATCGCTGAATTTAAGAATGGTTCCTACACCGATCCGATTGCTCTTGATACTGCTGTGAATTCAAAACTCTATGAGTTTAATGCTTTTGTTTCCCTCGATGAAAAAATGATATTCTTCACTTCCTACGGAAGAAAAGACGATACTGGTGGTGGTGATTTATATGTAAGCATAAAAAATGCTGAAGGCAAATGGCAACCTGCTAAAAACATCAGGATGTTAAACACCAAGAAGCTTGATTACTGCCCCTACATTAGTCCGGATAAAAAATCCTTCTTCTTTTCCAGCTCCCGACACACATTAAAATCTTCTTACGACAACCCTGTTACGTATCCGGAATTGTTAAAGACTTATAACAGTGCATCCAATGGTTCGGAAAATATCTACTGGATTAGTTTGGAAAAGCTTTTGGAAAGTTTGAAGTAATTAAGAGCCCTTCGAATAGATCAAGTAATTGTCAGAGATTTCGGGAGTTGCTTGATCTTCGAACGGATTGAAATATTTGCTTGTGCGCGGAAAGATCGAAGCACAGATATTCATATGTAGGCCGCGCAACAAAAAACTCGTAAGCCAATCCTGCGATTCGCAGGATTGGCTTACGAGTTAACAAATGCAAGAATGGCGGAGCTGCTTTGGGCAGCTCCGCCATTCTTGCATTTGAACGCGCGCCTACAAAAGTTCTATGAAATGGCTTTGTTCATCCGCGCGTTTTATCCAAAAGAAGATAGATGGGGCAATCTTAATTGAATGAGAAAGTCATCAGCCTTGCACTTTTTTCGTGCAACCGGTGAGCAAAAGAGTAGTTAATATTTCGGAAGGCTTGAATTACATTAACATCTGCTCAATGTCTTCGCGTGTTAACTGCTTCATGAAACTTTCCTCTGTGGAAATTAAATCCATCGAAAGTTTAAGCTTGCGTTGCTGAAGCGTAAGTATTTTTTCTTCTACTGTATTTCGTGTAATGAATTTATAACTGAATACTTTTTTCTTCTGTCCAATACGGTGAGCGCGATCGACTGCTTGTGCCTCAACTGCAGGGTTCCACCATGGATCAAGTATAAATACATAATCCGCTTCGGTAAGGTTGAGACCTAAACCTCCAGCTTTAATTGAAATCAAAAATACTTTCAGGTTTGCGTCTTTGTTAAATCGCTCTACCTGATCCTTTCGGTCGGTGCTTGATCCATCAATATAGGTAAAGTCAATTTTATTTGTTTTGAGATATTGCTTCACTAAATCAAGATGTTTTACAAACTGACTAAAAATCAAAACCTTGTGTCCCTCTGCAATGGCATTCTCCAACATGTGTGTTATGTCATCGAGCTTACCTGAATCACCATTATATCCTTGCTCTACCATTCTTGGGTGGTTGGCCAGCTGACGCAATTTTGTTAAGCCTTCCAAAATCATGAAGCGGCTATTGCCCAATCCTTCCTGCTCAATAAGCTTGAATATCTTTTCGCGATAATGTGTTTTTACTTCTTCGTATTTCTTCTCCTGGTCAGTAGTCATCGTACAGTACTGAATGTTCTCTACTTTCTCAGGAAGTTCTGTTGCTACTTGTGACTTATGTCTTCGCAGAATAAAGGGCTTGATGATAGCGTGCAATTTCTTTGAGCGCGATTCATCACCCTTCTTCTCAATTGGATTTTGATATTCGTTTCTAAAATACGTTTGTGTTCCTAAAATACCTGTATTGATAAACGACATTTGCGACCACAAATCCATGGTCGTATTTTCAATAGGTGTACCTGTGAGCACAAGCTTGTGTCGCGATTTTAATTCGCGAACGGCTTTGGCAATATTCGAAGTCGGGTTTTTAATTACCTGAGACTCGTCCAGAATAATGTAATTGAAATAATACTGTTGTAGCAATTCTATATCAAGTCGCGCAATACCATAGGAGGTAAGCACGAGATCATATTTTTCAAATCGCTTAATGTCTTTGTTCCGAAGCGTGCCTGTATAATTCAGAATTTTTAATTCCGGTGTAAACTTGCTCGCTTCCATCTCCCAGTTGTAAATTAACGAAGTTGGCATAATCAGCAAGGATGCTCCTGAACCACTTTCTTTTTCAGCCTGAAGCATGGTGAGCGTCTGCACAGTTTTACCAAGACCCATGTCATCCGCAAGACAACCTCCTAATCTATATTCATTTAAAAAGCGAAGCCAATTGTATCCCGCCTTTTGATAGGGGCGAAGTGCTCCATTAAAGCCGGCAGGCAAAGCATAATTTTTGATACCGCTAAACGAACTCAGTGATCTCATCTTTTCACTGATGTGTACTTTGGCAAGATTTCCATCTTCCAATTCCTTTACCAAGTTGAGATGATGCTTGCGCAAAACCGTTTTCTCGTTTGCCCCCTCTGTCTCGCTCAATGCAAATAGATCCGCATATTTTGTTAGCCAAGCCTCTGGAATAATGGCAATCTCTCCATTCGGTAATTTAAACTCTACCTTCTTTCGCATGATGAGCTTTCTCAATTCCTTAAATGGTATTTCAAATTCACCAAAGCGAATCTTCGCATGAATGTCAAACCAATCAATGCTCTCTTTTACTTCAACTTCGATTACCGCCTTACCAACAAAATATTTTTTATCACGACTTTCAGGTTGACTTACTTCAAAGCCCAGGTTCAATAAGTTGACACGATTTTCATTCAACCACGAAAAAGCTTCCGACTTCGGAATGGCCACACGAAAACCTTTTGTAGGTAATCCTAACTTTTGCAACGTGTGTAAAAAGCTCTTCTCTTCATCAGTATGGCGTGTGATGCGATGAAATACATATCCATCGTTACCCTGCTTTTCAAGTGTTACACTTACCTGACCAATGTTATCACCACGGAAGATGTGTTTCCCGTAACGGAACGAAAGATCGAAAACAATTTTACCTGCGCTGTCACTTGTATCTTCTGCTGGCACCCCTGATTCAAATAAGCTTGGAGCAACTTCTGTTTGTGATGTGTGCAGTTCTGATAATGTCAGTATCGGATGGGGATCGTACGTAGTCTTGTTAATCTCAAAACCATTGGCCTCCACATCATCAAATGATGCAATGAGCGGTGCCACAAAACGATTGTAGTATGTTTCCTCTACATTCTTCGGAATGACTACAAATTTTTTGCTGAGGAATGGAACCAGTTTTTTTCCATCAACATATTTTTCAAAGCCGTAAAGTTTCCCATTCAACACCATCCATGCCGGACTCTTGCAAATCAAATAAGCAGTTGTATTCGGAAGATCTAATTTCTTGCCTTGATAATGTAGAGTAGGAAAGTAATTCGTGTTTTCATTTGATCGCATGAAATGAAATTGCACAGTGGTCTTCTTATCAAGCACTTCGATCTTTCTCCAGGTGGGCTCACCATCGTTGCCCATTTCGTAAAGCGTCTTTCCTTTAAGTTTCTCCAGAACTTTCGCTCTGCGCTTTTCCATGTAATCATCAATCTGCTCCTGAATCAATTCGTTGCCCTTCGCTTTGTCATAAATCTTGGCAAAAAATTCATCGGGCTTCATAAATTTGGGTGAAAACTTTTTCACCAATACTTCCGCTTGCATCTGATCCATAATTTCAATCAGTTCAAAATCACGATCATCCAATCCTTTTGAAAACTCGCGGGCATTTTTAGAGGAAATGTTTTGATGTTGATAAGTAAGTCTTCCTTTTTCGTCCAAATGAACAATGTAAGACTCGAAAACGAAGCCTTGATATTCGTGCTGGTACAGCGAATAAATTATTTGAAACGGTTGTGAAGCAGAGACTTTCATTTAAAAAACGGCCTTTTTGTAAGGACGGAATACGAAAATTACGGATTCTGCTTTAGAAAAGCGCACTTTTTTCAATGAATATGGTACATCGATCTTACAGGTTTCGCACGGAAGCAAAACGCGAAGCCAGCACAGCTGGCCTAAAGGAGATAATCACTGTTATAACAGTCATTAGAAATAACACGTAAATAAAGTCAGAAAGCACCATTTTAACGGGATAGCCATCCATTACAGCTGAAGCCATTCCCATTGAGACCAAGCCAAATTTTTGTTGAATAAAAAGGGTAATGGCAGCTGTGGCCAGCCCTGAAAAAGTGCCAATCCCGGCAATAAGTAAGCCCTCGGCTATGAAAATCTTCTTCAAAAGAGACTCGCTGGCGCCTAAAGAGGAGAGGATTGAAATGTCTTTCTTCTTATCTAGGGCAAGCATCATTAAGTTGAAATAGATATTGATTGAACCAATAATCAACAACAGCACGGCAGAAAGTGATGCCACTAGTTTCTCCAGTTTCAGAACACGATAAATGTCTTCGTGCTGCTCTTCATTGTTCAAAACTCTAAAGTCGTTGCCAATAATTTTTTGGATTTCTGTCTCTACTGCATAAATGTTTGCACCACTCGTTGTTTTAATTTCAAGTGCAGTTCTCTTGTCACCATAATTGAGCAGCTCCTGCGCAAAGTTTAATGGAACGATTACATAGTTATCGTCAAAATTCTGAATGATAGAAAAAACACCTGCTGGTAAAATGTTCTTCTTCGAATAAAGCGATGACGGATCAAGTGATGTGGCTTTTACATTCTTAATGTAATACACCTGGAGCGGATACAGATTCTCTCCAGTGGCAATCGAGAGAGCATATTTAATTCCTCTTCCAACTAGAGCATAATTTACATCGCCTTCCCTGAGTTTTAATTCTCCTTCCACGATGTTCTCTTTCGGGATTCTGTTCTGAGTAATGAAATTATCGCTAACACCTTTCAATGTTATTAATTGGTTGGCATCGCGATAGCGTACATAAGCATAATCTTCAATAACCTCAGTAACAATATCAACTCCTTTAACACTTTTAATTTTATCAATTAATTGAGGCGATGAAACAAAAGATTTACCAAGGGCAGCTTCAATTTTTATTTCTGGATCGAATGAATTGTTAAGGGTGTGCAGCAATTCTTCCAGCCCGTTGAAAACGGAAAGAACAACAATAATGGCTGTTGTAATGATGCTTACGGCTATTACAGATATAATAGAAATAACGTTGATGAAATTCTTCTTCCGTTTAGAGAGCAAATAACGCCTGGCGATGAAGAAGGGTAAATTCAAAAGCGATATTGGATTTAAGGATTACTTGGCTTCTTTGGTCGGTGGAATATGCAGGTTCTTGATAAGGTCATCCATCTTTGTGGCATTCTCTTCTACATTGTCTATATAGAAAATCAATTCTGGGATAATGCGCACTTGTTTGCCAATGGAATTACCTAATGCCTTACGAATTTCGCCTTTGTTGGCATTGATTCGTTCCAGTGTTTTTTCCTTATCCTTCGCCAGCAACATGCTCAAATAAATTTTGGCTACACCCAAGTCGGGACTCATGCGCACTTCTGCTATCGACATAAACGTATTGTCAAGAATGCCGCGCTTATCGCGCTGAAAGATTTCGCTGAGTTCTTTCTGTATCAGTTTCGAATATTTCTGTTGTCGTGTGCTGCCCATGGTGCTGCAAATATCCTGTAACAATCAACAATTAGCAATGAATGTCATTAAGTTAAGCCTTTATTTATGGCCTCATCTTATATTCCTCTCCGGAAGAGAGGATGTTAGGAAGCTTAACTTAACGACATTGAATTCGCAATGAACCATTGGCAATTATAAAAAGCGAGCTAATTTGTGGCCTTATAACGCTTTTCATTTGCTACGCTACTTTCGAATAAACGATCCTTACCGACTGCTGGGTCTATTGCTCATTCTATTTCTATTGTGCCTGCCACAGTTTATCCATATGGGCGGACTTACCTATCCCGAACTGAAAAGCTTTTTGATAGGTGAGAAAATACTGGACGGAAATGTGCTTTATACCGGAATCATTGATTCTACCGGACCCTTGGCCGGATGGTTTAATGCGCTCATGAGCCTGGTGTTTGGCCGTTCCCTGATCGCCCGATATATTCTTGCTTTCATTGTTATCTTTCTTCAGGCTGGTTTCTTTGGAATGATACTCGTGGAGAAAAAAGCCTTTGCAGAAAATACATACCTCCCTTCCTTGCTCTTTGCGATCCTCTTCTTTTTTTCTTTTGACACTTTCTTGCTTACACCAGAGTTGATTGGATTTGGTTTTGTGTTGCTCGGGTTAAACAAGCTCATAAAAGAAATTGAATTCCGAGAGCAGCGAGATCAAACCATTTTGAAGCTTGGATTATTCATCAGTCTTTCAACACTGTTTGTCTTTTCATACATCATCTATTTGATTGGCGCGATTGTCATTCTGATTTTGTTTACCCGCACACCTCCGCGAAAATTCTTTTTAATGATCGTTGGATTTTTGCTCCCTCACCTATTCATGGTGAGTATGTATTATCTGGTTGGCGGTGTGAGCGATGTTTGGAAATACTATTACCTGCCCAACCTGGATTTCTCATCCGTTCATCTTATTTCAGCTAAGAGTGTTTTTTGGTTGAGTGCTATTCCGCTTTTCTTCCTGCTCATTTCATTGGTGATGTTAAACCGTGAAGCGCGTTTTACAAAATATCAATCACAACTTGTGCAAGCCATGTTTGTCTGGATGGTGTTTTCGTTTTTGCAGGTGTTATATGCTAAGGATCTTCGTCCACAAAACTTTATCACCCTTATTCCTGGCTTTAGTTTTTTCATGGCACATTACTTCTTGCTGATACGAAGAAGAAGATTGGCAGAGATTAGTTTATGGGCACTTTTAATTAGCATCGTTAGTGTAAGTTACTTAGCCCGGTACAACAAGATCGAGAATGTAGATTACAGTATGCTGCGCGTTCCGGGAAGTAAATCCGTTATTGAAGACAAACGTATTTTAGTATTAGACGACAATATTGAAATCTATAAAGACAATACGTCTGCAACGCCATTTGTAAACTGGTCCCTATCGAAAGATATTTTCGCCAGTGCCGACTATTATGAAAATGTTGTAGAAGTGTATCGCGGAATAAAAGAAGATCAACCCGATTTGATTCGCGACAAAGATGATTTGCTGAAACCTTTCCTCGCACGCATTCCCGAGTTAAAGAAAATGTATGTGAGAAAAGGGATCTACTACGAGAAAGTTAAATCGAAATCTAGCAACTGATTTTATCCACGCGTTTTGCATGTCTCCCTCCTTCGAAGGAAGCATGAAGGAAGGTATTCGTTATTTTTTCTGCAAGCTCAAGTGAAATGAAGCGCGCGGGTATGCAAACAATATTTGCGTCATTATGCTGACGTGCCAAAGAAGCCAATTCATCTGTCCAGCAAATAGCAGCGCGAATACCTTGATGCTTATTGGCAGTAATGGCAACACCATTTGCGCTGCCACAAACCAAAATTCCAAAATCAAATTCTTTCTTCTCAACGGCTAATGAAACAGGATGCGCGAAGTCAGCATAGTCTGCCGATTCAGCTGAGTATGTTCCAAAATCCTTTAGTTCGTAACCATTCTTCAGAAGCCAAGTGCGAAGCGCTTCTTTATATTCAAACCCTGCGTGGTCACTGCCGATTGCTATTTTCATTGTGAAGATCTTTGTTGTTGTTCAAGACGTTCTTCTTCTGCTTCACGCTTCTTGCGATTGCGTTCTACGTTTGCCGAGATTAAGATACTGATTTCAAAAAGCATGTACAATGGAATCGTAATCAAAATCTGACTGAGTGGGTCTGGTGGCGTAATAATCGCGGCTACGACTAAGATTACAACGATAGCGTGCTTTCTATACTTTCTTAAAAATGCAGGAGATACGATACCAAACTTCGAAAGGAAATAAATTACTACTGGAAGTTGAAACAGCAATCCACTTCCAAAGACCAAGGTAACGAATGTAGATACATACGAGGTGATATCGAATTGATTGACGATAAGATCACTGATCCGGTAATTAACCATGATGTATACCATCAACGGAGCAATTACATAGTAGCCAAATGAAATGCCCAGCGCAAACAAAAATGAAACGATCAATACAACACCGGTTGAACTATTCTGTTCCTTTTTGTGAAGGCCTGGCTTTACGAAGCGCCATACTTCCCAAATCACATAGGGAAAGGCAAAAATTAATCCGATTACAAAAGCGGCAATAATGGTAATCGTAAACTGACCAGTCATAAAACGACTCTGTAGTTCGAGTGGTATGTCTGCGATACATAAATCGGGTTTGTTGATAGCATTCCCCAGCTTGCACAACACTCTCCAGGTAAAGAAGTCTGATTTAGCAGGCGCTAAAATAATGTTGGAGAATATCCACCGTACTTCAATAAAAGCAATGACTGTAAAAACAACCATAGCAATCACGGAACGTATTAAATGCCATCTCAATTCTTCGAGGTGATCGAGAAAACTCATTTCACCTTTCTCTCCATTTTCTTCTACTGTATCCTGGTCTAATGGCATCTTCCGTTTTGTTTATCTGCAGTTGACTTTACACTATTTCGTCCTGTCGTTGATGATCAAATTAATACAATGGAAACTTCGTCATCAATCTGTTTACTTTCTTCTTAACTGATTTTAAGTGCTTAGCGTCTTCTGGTTTTTGAAGAGCTTCATCAATCAATTCAACCACCTTCACTACGTCTTTTTCTTTGAAGCCGCGAGTTGTAATCGCTGGTGTTCCAACGCGCATACCAGACGTAACGAATGGAGATTGTGTATCAAACGGAACCATGTTTTTGTTGATGGTAATATCCGCCTGAATCAATCCTTCTTCTGCTTGTTTACCCGTAAGGTTTTTCGACCGAAGATCAATCAACATTAAGTGATTGTCTGTACCGCCTGAAATAATTTTATATCCTCTCTCCAGGAACGACTCTGCCATCACTTTTGCATTCTTCGAAACCTGGATAATGTATTCCATGTATTCATCCGACAATGCCTCTTGGAATGATACTGCCTTAGCGGCAATAACATGTTCTAATGGTCCGCCTTGTGTTCCTGGGAATACACCTGAATCTAATACCGATGAAATTTTACGAAGCTCACCTTTTGGAGTCTTCAATCCCCAAGGGTTATCGATGTTCTTGCCTACCATAATCATCCCTCCACGTGGACCACGAAGTGTTTTGTGGGTAGTGGTCGTTACAATATGGCAATGTTCCATTGGATCGGCCAGCAATCCACGGGCAATTAAACCTGCAGGGTGAGAAATATCCGCCAGTAACAAAGCTCCAACGCTGTCAGCTGCTTCTCTCAATTTTTTATAATCCCAATCACGACTGTATGCTGATGCTCCGCAGATGATCATCTTTGGTTTTTCGCGCTGAGCCGTTTGAATTACTTTATCAAAGTCGATGGTACCCGTTTCCTTTTCAACACCATAGAAGGTAGGTTGATACAATTTGCCCGAAAAGTTTACAGGAGAACCATGAGTTAAGTGACCACCGTGAGAAAGGTCAAAACCTAAAATCTTATCGCCCGGCTTTAAGCACGCCAACATAACGGCAGCATTGGCCTGAGCGCCTGAGTGAGGCTGTACGTTAGCCCATTCCGCTCCAAAAAGCTCTTTCGCACGATCGATAGCCAGTTGCTCTATTTCATCCACCACTTCGCAGCCACCATAATAGCGTTTGCCAGGAAGGCCCTCAGCATATTTATTGGTAAGCACAGTTCCCTGAGCCTTCATTACCTGTAAAGAGGTGAAATTTTCAGAAGCAATGAGCTCGATGCCGGTTTCCTGGCGTTCTCTTTCTTTGTCAATAAGGTCGAAGATGGCTTTATCGCGTTTCATGGTGCAAGGTGTTTTAAAGAAGGGTCAAAAATAGGATTCAAAGTTGAATTATAAAGGGTTGGAGGAGGATAATGATAGGTAATTCTGAGGGGTGTAGTTAATCACCTTTAAATTGTCTTTCATAGAGTGATCCTCTATTCAAAGTTGCAAACTTTAATACCTTAGAAGGCTAGCATAATGAAGTAATTCTCACACGAGGTGAAATAAAAAATCAGCTTTTCCTCCGATAGTAGTCGGAAAGAAAAGCTGATTTAACGGCTGTCGGAAAAGTCCTTAATCATTCTTCAAATTATCCACCGGTTTAATGTAGGTGGCACGCCACGTTTGTGAACCAATGGTTAGTACACCAAAAACAATAAGCATAATCACTCCGATGGCAATGGTTTTACCATCCACTTCAACATGATATGCCAATTGCTCCAACCACAAATTGTTGATGAAGTATGCAGCAGGAACTGCGATCACAATGGCGATTACTAAAATCACAACAAAACCTTTTGATAAAAGATAAATCAACGAGGCATTGCTGCTGCCCAACACTTTACGAATGGAAATTTCTTTGATGCGTGTTTCGGTTGCATAAGTAGCCATCCCTAAAAGACCCAAGCATGAGATGGTAATTGCCAGAATTGAAATGACGCTGAGAATGCTTACGAGGTCACCAAAGAAGATGTCGTAGATTTTATGCACTTCTCCATAAAAATCTTTGTAATCAACCTGAAGTCCGGGATTGGTTTTGCCCCAGGCTGCCTCCACGCTTTTTCCTGCGTCTTCAAAGCTGCCGGTGTACTTCACCTGAAGAATTTCATATTGTTCAGGATTATAAATCAATGCCATCGGGTCTAATTTATCCACCAGCATCTGATGGTTGTAATCTTTCACTACGCCAATAATTTGTTTACGCGAAGAGTCGGTCTTCAAAATAATTTCTTGCCCGATAGCTTCGAGAGGCGATGCAAAATGAAATGCCTCAACTGCTCTTTCATTCAATACGATGAAGTTTTTGTTTGACGCTCCGACACTTGCATCATAATATCGACCCGCTACTAAATTCAGATCAAGATTCTTGAGATAATCTTCATCCGTTGAGAAGTAATACAATATCGACCAGTCTTTATCTTCTAAGTTCCGCTTATAGTCTTCACCATAACTGGAACCTGCAGCAGGAACGTGTGATGAAGCACTTACGCTTTCGATATTGTTATACTTTATTAATTCTGTTTTTAGTGCTTCCGCAGAAGTGCTGCCAAGATTCACCACGATTTTATTTTCCATCGAAAAACCATGGTCGGCACGCAGAAATAATTGTAATTGATTGAAGACCACTACTACCGAAAGAATGAAAATAAGGGAGAAGGTAAACTGCATTACCAACAATGTTTTGCGTAACCCAATGTTGGAGAAAAGCTTCATAGTACCTAAGCCTTTTAATACTTTTATCGGTTGAAAGCGACTGAGTACAACGGCAGGAAAAATTCCGGCCAGAATTCCAACCACAATGGCAAAAACAAAAAATACACCAAAAACAAAATAGTTTGCTTCGAGATCCCATTTCATCATTCGTGCAAAACTCAGCTTCATCATCAATGGTTTCATAGCGATCAACAATCCAACGGCCGCTACCAATGCTATAAGAGCTACCAAAATCGATTCTGATAAAAACTGTACAAATACTTGCCAACGCATGGCACCGGTAACTTTACGCACACCGATTTCACGGGCACGGGTAAGCGATCGCGCGATTGATAAGTTGGTGAAGTTGAAACAGGATGTGAGCATTACCACACCTGCCAATCCAATAAAAAAGTAAACAAAGATCCACGGTAAAAATGGACCAATCGGGTTGTTAATAAATGGACCAGGTGTAATGCTCATCAGCGGCTGGATCTTATATTTTAGTTTATGATCCGTGTCCGGGTTGGGTAATTTTGAATAATGTTTTTGTTCTGTCTTAGCGAGTTGAGGCAGAATGTCATCAATTGATTTGCCGTCTTCCACTAAAATATAAATCCATCCTTGCCAGGCGTTATACCAATCATCAAGACCACCCTTTGTGCGTTTACCTTGCGCCTCCAAACTTCTCACCGTACTCAAACTCGCTACTGCATCAAATAGAATATGTGATTTTTGCTCTTTGTCTTTTAAAATGCCAGTCACTTTATATGGTCCTTCATCTCCTACCTTAAAGGTTTCACCAACTGGATTTTCCTGTTTGAATAATTTCTTTGCAGCCTTGTGTGTAAGGACAACCGAATAGGGTTCCACCAAAGCCGTTTTTGGATTTCCATATTCCAACTCATATTCAAAAATGTCCAGCATCTCTGGGTCGACAAAGAACCCTACAATGGGTATGTTAACATCCTGTTCTATTTCTAACCACATGTTGCCGAAACCACGAACGATGCGCGTACTTTTTTCAATGCCCGTATAATTATCCATCATCTCATCGCGAAGAGGAAGTGAAGTCGTGGCCGTTTCATTCATCTCTTCGCCTTGCGAACCGAGTGGAATGGAATTGACACGATAAATGCGATCGCGTTTGGTGTTGTGGCGATCATACATCATCTGATCAGCCACTAACATGATGATTACCATGGAAAGAGTCATGGCCACAGCCAATCCAAAAATATTGATGAAGGAAAAGAAGCGGTGGCGCAGCAAATTGCGCATAGCAGTTTTGAGATAGTTACGGAACATGACGAGGGTTGTTAATAAATTGTATGATAGATGATGATGTGTGCTTACCTGAGGTAAGACGGGAGTTACCGGTAGCCGGAGGCTTGCAACCGGTAACTTCCATTACTTTTTATAATACTTCTTCCGAGCTGTTACTTATTATTCTCCGCGTTCTGCTTCACTATGAAATAATAAATCAGGAAGCCCAATGAAACTGCTACTGTGAATAATCCATACGGCAAAGGTGATTCAGGACTTACTGGAACGTATTCCATTATGATGAGCGAAAGACCAGCGAAGAAGGTTAGCAAGCCCCACTTCAGAGAAGGAAATTTACCTTCACTTACAGAATGGCTTTTGAAAATGGCTTGTGTATCATCGTTTACAAATCCTTTTTCAATCATTTTCTTTTTTAGAATATAGTCAGTCATCACTTTTGCGAAAAAGTAAACGGATGCACCCAAGGTTCCGATAACACTGAGGGGCATTAATACATCTTTTAACTCGTGGTTCATATTCGTTCGTTTTAAAGTTTCTGTTTGTTTGGGGCGTATGACAAGAGATTTTGGCAAGATGTTGCAGTGATCGTGAAAAAAGTTTAGTCGACTTGAAATCCATCCACGCAAAGGCGCAAAGAGAATCCTCAAAGGACGCAAAGCATGTAAAACCGTCTTTGCTAACTTGGTATTTTAACTTTTGCGTCTTTGCGTGGAATGTATTTTGCTACTTACAGCCCTCCGTGCGTTAAACAAGGGCAATTCATATTAAACTCAAAATCAAATTATCTATAACTTCCTGCAACATCTAATAGAAAAGCATTGTCTAACGATTCGATGATGGATGATAGAGCCCTTGTTTCTAACATTTTGGAAGGAAATATGCAGGCTTTCAGGTTGCTTATTAAGCAGCATGAAAGACTTGTGGCTCACATGATCGGGCGTGTGGTAAAAAACAAGGAAGAAAGTGAAGAACTGTGTCAGGATGTGTTTTTGAAGGTTTATGAAAAGCTCTCCGAGTTTAGTTTTAAGTCAAAATTGTCCACCTGGATTGCCACAATCGCCTATCGTCATGCCATTAATCAGATACGCAAAAACAAAATGTTGCTGACTGATATTCCGGAAGAAGATAGTTTCAGTGCGTATTTTGTTGAAGAAGAAAATCCGGAGTCAGTTTTAGAAGAAAGTGATTTGGATGGATTTGTATTAAAGCTGGTTGATCAATTGCCACCTCAATACAAAATCGTGTTAACTTTATTCCACCTTGATGGGATGAGTTATCCGGAAATTGGTGAAGTGACCGGAATGCCAGAGGGCACTGTTAAGAATTATCTTTTCCGTGCCCGGAATTTGTTGAAAGATAAAGTAAAACACCATCTTGGTAAAGAAGAAGTATTATGAATCGCTACGAAGAAGAATTACAACGCAATCTGGAAGCAGGAAAAAATCCAGAAGGTGATGAGCTGGATGTAAAGGCTTATCAAACTGTATTTAATGCATTAAAGCATGAGCCTGAATTTCCTTTGTCATCATCCTTTGCTGACAAAGTAGTTGGTATGGCCATGAAGAAACAAAATTCGAAAAGCACCTTCAGAGAATATTTTTGGTTTGGTCTTGGCATCTTTGTTATGCTAATCGCATCCGTTGTTGCCATTTTCATGACCGATTTTAAATTCGATATGGGCTTCTTGAATGGCCTTAGCTCCTTTAAAGGATTGATCATCTTTGGAATATTCTTTCTCGGTCTGCTTCATTGGCTCGATAAAAAACTAATACGACCAACGGAAACGCATTAAAACAAAAAAGCCTCCCGATAGCTATCGGGAGGCTTTTTTTATGAAATCGAATTTGGTTTAGTAAACCAAACTTTTCTCTAAGATAAATTCTGCAATTTGAACTGCATTGGTTGCAGCGCCTTTGCGCAAGTTGTCAGCAACAATCCACATGTTTAGTGTATTCTCTTGTGATTCGTCTCTGCGGATTCTTCCAACAAAAACTTCGTCACGATTGTGTGCATTGATTGGCATCGGATAGATGTTGTTTTTCGGATCATCCTGAACAATAACCCCTGGCGTGTTAGCCAATATTGTTCTGATCTCGCTCAGGTTGAAATCTTCAGCGAACTCAACGTTAACTGCTTCAGAGTGTCCTCCGATAGAAGGAATGCGAACTGTAGTAGCCGTTACTTTAATGCTGTTATCATTCAAAATTTTGCGCGTCTCATTCACCATCTTCATTTCCTCTTTGGTGTAACCATTGTCAAGGAATGAATCGATATGAGGCAATACGTTCATATCAATTGGGTGAGGATATACTTTCGGACCATCAACACCTTTGCGCTCATTCATCATTTGCGTAACCGCATCCTTACCTGTTCCGGTTACAGACTGGTAAGTAGAAACAACTATACGTTTGATTTTATAGCGTTTGTGTAGCGGAGCCAATGCCATCACCATTTGAATGGTTGAGCAATTCGGATTCGCGATGATCTTGTCATCAATGGTAAGTTGATTAGCGTTGATTTCTGGAACAACCAATTTCTTGGTAGGATCCATTCTCCACGCTGAAGAGTTGTCGATTACAATTGTACCAACGGCTGCAAACTTTGGAGCCCAGTCCAATGATGTACCTCCACCAGCAGAGAAAATCGCCACATCTGGTGCAAGCTTTACGCCTTCTTCAATTGTAATAACGGTGTATTCCTTTCCCTTAAAGGTATATTTTCGGCCAGCCGATGCTGCTGACGCGATCAAATAGAGTTCGTCAAATGGAAAACTTCTTTCCTCAAGCACTTTGAGGATTTCCTGGCCAACAAGTCCGGTGGCACCTACTACTGCGAGTTTCATTTTTTTGTTAATTTAGAATTGCAAAAGTAATATTTTCCCGTTGTGCCTATGTTGTCTCTCAAAGAAATATGCAGAGTTTGTATTCTGAAATCGTTAGCACTGAAAATAGTTGTAGCGTTTTCAATCCTCTCATTAACCCAACAATCGTTCGCCCAGTTCACCGATAATTTCTCTGATGGCGATTTTACCGCTAACCCATATTGGGTTGGTAACGACAGTAAATTCATAGTTTCGGCTAATCAGTTGAAGTTGCAAGCACCGGCTATTGCAGATAAAGCATATCTATCCACTGCCTCTGAAGCCATTAATGATGCCTCTTGGGAATTTGTTGTGACCTTGGGATTCAATCCCTCAAGCTCGAATTACATTCGAGTTTACCTGGTTTCAGACAGCGCGAATGTTTCTGGTTCGCTCAATGGATATTATGTAATGCTTGGCAACACAGCGGATGAGATTAGTTTGTATCGCCAAAACGGAACGACTCGAACAAAGATTATCGATGGTCTCGATGGACGTTTAAATCTTCCTGCGTCATCAACGCAAGTCAAAGTAACACGAGATGCGTCCGGTAATTGGGAATTGTTTTCGGATGTTGGCCTTACGGGAACTTACACATCTGAAGGTATTGCTCTCGATGCCACTTATCTGTCGTCTATTTTCTTCGGATTGTTTTGCAATTACACCGCCACACGATCTGATAAATTTTATATCGATGATATTGTTGTTACAGGAAATCCAGTTGTTGATTCAACTCCTCCAACCATTACCTCTTTAACGATTGTTTCATCTACAGAAATTGAATTGATTTTTTCAGAGAAGGTAGATACAATTTCCTCTGAAGCATTAGAAAACTATATAGCATCGAATGGTTTAGGCAATCCCAGTTCAGTAATTCTTCAGGCTGATAGAAAAACGATTCGACTCTCTTTTGCACAGGGTTTTCCAAATGGAGTTGAAAATACGCTTACCCTTTCACGCATAAAAGATTTAGCCGGGAATGAAATGGTCACTGTTGTAAAACCCTTTCTCTATTTTGAAAGCTTTCCTGTATCCCATAAAGATGTCATCATCACTGAGATTTTTGCTGATCCATCTCCCCAGATAAAATTACCAAATGCTGAATACATTGAAGTCTTCAATCGAAGTGAGCATGCCATTGATCTTACAGGTTGGGTATTGACGGACGGAAGTTCGTCAGCGTCTTTTTCTTCAAAAATTCTTTTACCTGGTCGTTATTTAATTTTAGCACCGACAACAAGTATCAATGATTTCTCTTCCTTCGGAGATGTTCACGGTCTTTCTAACTTCCCAACGCTTAATAATGATAGCGATCCTTTGGCCATTCGAAGTTCAACGGGATTGACATTGGATTCTGTAAACTATTCTGAAGATTGGTATTTGGATGATGACAAGAAAGAAGGAGGTTGGTCGCTGGAGTTAATTGATCCGTCAAATCCGTGTGGAGAAAATGAAAACTGGATTGCTTCGGAAAATCCGAATGGTGGATCACCAGGAATTCAAAACTCAGTCTTTGCAAACAAGCCTGATCTTATCGGTCCAAAATTACTTTCGGCTATTCCGCTTTCATCAACTGTATTGCGTTTAAAATTCAATGAGAAATTGGAAAATGAGATTCCTTTGTCTACAAGTTTTCAGATTCATCCAGAAACAAAAATTACTGCTGTTTCATTTGTTGATGCTTCCTTAAAAGAAATTAATGTCCACGTTGATTCCTTATTAGCAAAGACTCTTTATACTATTAGCATTCAACATGTTCGTGACTGCAATCATAATGTAATTCAACACGATTTTAATTCTTATGAGTTTGGTTTACCCGAGCAGGCTGACCCAATGGATGTAGTGATTAACGAGATCCTTTTTAATCCGAGACCAACAGGAGTTGACTTTGTGGAGATCGTGAATACATCTTCCAAATTCTTCAACATCAAAGATTGGTCACTGTCAAATATAGAAGACGGTGTTTTGTTGAACACTAAAATCATCGCTACAGAAAACATCTTACTTAAACCAAATACACATCTCGCCATAACGGAAAATGGAAATGTATTGAAAGGTGAATATGTAAACGCGCATGAAGAAAAATTTCTGAATGTTTCTTCTCTGCCAAGTCTTAGCGATGACGAAGGTTCTGTTGCACTCACTGAGGAAGATGGAAATCTATTAGATAATCTTCAATACATTAAAACATGGCATTCGGTTTTTGTAAAAGATGAAGAAGGTGTTTCATTAGAACGTGTGTCATTTGATTCGCCTTCACAACAATCACAGAATTGGAAATCGGCCAGTTCAATGGTTGGTTATGCAACTCCTGGTTATGTCAATTCAAATGCAAGAGAGCAGGCATTGCAAGATGAGGCTGTGACGGTTGAGCCAAAAGCTTTTATTCCTATAGATGGTCAACCTAATTTTACGCAAATACAATTTCAGTTTGATCAGGGCGGATATGTGGCGAACATTAAAATCTTTGACTCACAGGGACATCTCATTAAACAACTCGCGAATAATGAGGTGCTTGGCACAGAAGGTTTCTTTCGTTGGGATGGTGATCGAGACGATGGCAATAAAGCTCGCGCTGGATATTATATGGTGTTGTTCGAAGTGTTTAATTCAAACGGTGAGGTAAATGTATTTCGCAAGCCCGTTGTGGTGGCGATGCGATGAGAAATCAATCATTTTTAAAATTGACTTAAGGTTTAAGTAGCCGACCACCAAAATTGGGCCGTCTGTCACGAAGTTTTTCGTGTTTTTCTGACTCCAAAATACAAGCCCGATAGTCTTTAGTGCGCTGGCTTTCAGCGCTGTACAATACACTGACGAGTGCGTGACGTGGTAAGGATCGGATGGTGAAGTGTTTGAAGTGTAGATGCTTTCGGTTGGAAAACTTGGGCTGCGAATACATTTGTCTTGCAAACGATTGCATTAATCGATCAGACACCTAAAAACCAGTACCCATGAAAAACTCTACTCCTTTTAGTAGCATTGACGTGAGACAAAAACGGCCTTCACGTTCATTCGCTCTTTCAATTTTAATGGCCTTCTCGATGCTGTGCTTCTTCATGCCACAGTTATCAAATGCTCAAAACTGTTTCCTGTCAACGGTAGGTCAACAGGTTCGAAACGCTGCCGGACAAAATGTAATTCTTCGTTCCATGAACCTGGGCGACTGGGCAATTCAGGAAGGGTACATGCTCAATCCACAAAATGGAAACCTGGCGAACTGCCAGTGGAAAATGAAAAAGCGTTACTATGATGCCGGACAAACCGAAGCACAAGTAGAAGCATTCTACCAAAGCTGGCGGAACAACTTTATCACGAAAGCAGATATTGATTACATCGCATCATTAGGGTTCAACTCCATTCGATTGCCACTACATTATGAGTTATTCTTGACTACATCACAACGGTCTGTACGAAACAGTGTAATCCGAAACATTGCAAACCACGATGCTTACAAGGCAAGCTTACAAACGGCACTTAATAACAATACACTCTTCACCGATCAAAACACCGAAGGCTTTAAAATGATCAATAACGTGTTAAGCTGGTGTGCTGCTAATAGTATGTATGTGATTCTGGATTTACATGCAGCACCAGGCGGACAAGGTGCCGATCAAAATATTTCCGATCTCTTCTATGCGAATGATCTTTGGAATCAGCAAGTGTTTAAAGATGTTACGAACAAGTTTTGGGAAAAGATTTCTGCCCGTTACAAAAACGAAGGAAGAATCGCTTGGTATGACTTGATCAATGAACCCAATCAAGTTCCGAACAACCAGGTTATTCATGATTTATTTCAAAGACTCATCACCACGATTCGCGGTCAGGGTGATAATCACATTATCATGATCGAAGGAAACGGTTGGGGTAATAATTATGATTACATGGAGCCATACACCTTCTCACCAAACTGGGGATTGATTTATAATGCGCATCGGTATTGGATCAATGCATCGGATGATTGGGTTAGAGATCCGAATCCAAATCAAATCAATCGCATGATTAACCTTACGGAGTTCAGAACCCGTCACAACGTACCTGTGTTTGTTGGCGAGACCGGAGAGAACAACAACGATTGGTTGCGACAGAACATTACCTGGATGGAAGAGTGGGGAATTGGCTGGGCGCATTGGACCTACAAACGTCACGATGTAGGAGAGAATGCTGCGATGATGCGAATTGGTGGCGCCTATCCAACCGATGGTGTTTCTGTAATGGCAAGTGTTCTTGAGAACATTAAGTTTGCAAACAACATTAAGAACACGAATACCATTGCCGCAGTAATAGCGCGCAATCCTGCGCCTTGGACAACCGGTTGCTCCGGAACTGCAACACCGACTGCACCAATCGGACAAACAATTTGGCTGAGAGGCAGTAACAATCAATATGCATCATCAGAAAACGGAACTCAGGCAATGCGATGCAATCGTGCGACTGTGGGTGGGTGGGAGCAATTTACAGTGGTTGATGCTGGTGGAGGAAAAGTAGCGTTGCGTAGTCAGAGTAAATATGTGTCATCTGAAAATGGAGCGGCTTCTATTAGCTGCAGCCGAACCACTTTTGGTGATTGGGAAAAGTTTGACTGGATTGTCAATGCCGATGGGAAAATTTCACTTCGCGGAAATAATGGCCGATATATTTCATCTGAGAACGGAACCATTGCCATGACATGTTCACGAACGACAATTGGAGGATGGGAAGCCTTTACATGGGGTACAGGTTCGGGTAGCTCACTATCAAATGGAAGATCGGCTGGCTCTGAGTCGGACGAGACAATCGAATCGGTAATAGAAAGTGGTGAGTTAGCAGTCTATCCAAACCCTGCAGCAGGTACAATAACCATCCGAGTATCCGAACCATCTACCATTACTATTCTTGACATGGCAGGAAAATCAATTTTGGAAAAACAGGTAAACGAAAGTTTAACGGTTGATAACATGAAGGCAGGAGTGTATGTAGTGCAACAACATAACGGCAAAAAGATTTCGGTAAAGAAATTTATAGTGAAGTAGTCCGTTAGGCTAAAATTTTTTGTGATTATCTCCGTGGTTGAAATTCAGCCACAGAGATATCATTGCATGTTAGCAATGTAATAGGAAGGTAGTACCGCTACCTAATTCGGATTCAACTTCAATTGTGCACTCAATGGCTTTTGTCAAATCGCGTATGATGTGAAAACCAAAACCATTTTTGTTACCTGTAATTTCTTGTCCGTTGAGAAGTTTATCTCTCTGATCCTCGCTTAATCCTGGACCATTATCCGTTATGGATAGCGTAACTCTACCATCATTTTGTTTCTCTGCTTTCCATCGTATTGAACCATCAGTCGTTCCATCCAAAGCTTTGGTCGCATTCGCTGTAAGATTCTGCATAATTGTGAAGAGATAATTTTCATCCGTAATGATTTCTATCTTTTCTGTATCTGAAAAGGACAGTTGAATATTTTCATAATCTTTAAATGCTACTTCGATCTGTTTGAAAAGATTCACTATGAATATCTTTTTTTTGACTGGTTTAAAATCCACCATCTGCCCTTTGCCCCACAGCAATACAGTCTCCATATTTTCCAGTAAGGCTTCTGCTGATGTCACAATCTTTTGTTGATGAACTGTCGCTTGTTGTCCCGTCAATAAATCAGGTGCTTCTTTTTGGAGATGAAGGAAATTAATCAGTCGCGCCAAAGGGCTTCTTAAATCATGGCTCAGTATAGCGAAGAATTTGGCTTTTACTTTGTTTGCTTCGTCAAGTTGATTGTTAAGGTGAACTAACTCAGCATTTGTTCTTTTGCGGATTCGATTTTGTCGGTATAAAAGAATTCCAATAATAAAAACAAGACCAAGCCCCAGCGTTAATCCAATGTTTTGTTTTCGTTGTGCCGAAAGAGCTACCTTATTCAGCTCAATCTCTTTATCGCGCAAAGCCACTTCACGCTGGCCTTCAATAGTGGCAATTTTATTTTTGCTTTCCTGAGAGTAAAGTGAATCGTTGATAGCATGGTATTGGTTGCTGTATTGGTGAGCAAGTTTGAAGTCACCTTTTAACTCCTGTACTTTTACCAATTGATTCAAACCCAACGCCAACGCCTCTGTATAATTTAGTTCGGAACATCTTCGTACTTTTTCTTGAAGGTAATACTCAGCCTTTTGAAGAAATACTTTTCGTCCAGCAGCAGATGATCGCGATTGATAAAGGTTAAGATAAAGAACACCCAGCGCTTCTAAATTCATTACGGAGTTCAATGAGTTTGGACTCAGCTCATCAAGTATCTTTCTTGCTTTCAATATAGTCGCCAGTGCGGTGTCGTAATTGCTCTCGATCCTGGCGAGATTACTCAGGGCTTCTGCCGACAGCAGTTTAAAGTCGTTCTTTTGGCAAACCTCTAATGCACTTTCAAAAAAACTTTTTGCACCCAGTGTATCGAATTGCTCTGCCCTGATTTCTCCCAAGGCAATGTATGACTTGAACGAATGAATAGGAGCATTCGCCAGTTCACTGTGATGTAACGTAAGCCGTGCATATTTTTCTCCTTTCACCCAATCCTTTTCGCTGCAAAAAGTAGCGGTTAGATTGGTTCCGATCATGGCAATCTTCTCATGGTTATTGATCGCTTCCGCTATCTCCAGCGCATCAAAAAAATAATCTGACGATTTTACAAAATCACCTTGGCGATAGTAAATCCTGCCGATGTTGGTGAGGTTATTAATGATGTTCAGCTTCGCGCCAATTTCCCGGTTAATGAGAAGACTTTCTTCCAGATAGGTAATTGCAAGTTGATGATTACCGGTATCGCTCAATAGCAGGCCGATGTTGTTCGTGCTGTTAGCAATTCCTCTCGGCCATTCAATTTTCCGCGCCAAATCAAGTGCCTGATGTGTACATAGAAAAAAACTATCTGGATTAGTCTGATAGTAAAGGCGCGCAAGATTCAGAAAAGTCTTTACCTTATTCGAATCCTGTTGGGCCACTGAAAGATTTTGTGCAAGGGAGTCTACCACCTTCTGGTCTTGCGAAAAGGCACTTGTTGCTGTAGTCCAGAATGCAATCGTCAGCAAGCCACAGGCAACACCAAACTTTTTACCCAACATCAAAGTATTGATCATTCGTATGGGTTCAATATTTTACTTAAGCTTTCCTGATAGCTACGGCCGATGGGAAGTTCATGCTCGCGAATGGCTACATACGAAGTAGTAATCCGTGCTATATATTTTGTCTGAACCGCATAACTTCTATGAATCCTCACAAAAGATTGAAACGCATTCTCCTTTAACAAATTTCCTAGCGAAGAAAGCACACAATACTTTTTTGCCTCTGTAACAATGCGGGTATAATCTTTTAATGCTTCCAGGTAAATCACATCATGCAGGTGAATCTTTATTTTTTCGTGTCCTTCTTTAATAACAATGGTATCGCCGCCCAATGCATCATCGAGAAGGGCGGCTTTGTTTCGAACAACTAAAAAATCTTCCAGACGCTTCATGGCTTTTTCAAATCGATCAGCCTTCACGGGTTTCACCAAAAAGTCAAGCGCATCTTTTTCAAAACTTTCAACAGCATAGTCCGGGTAGGCGGTAATAAAAATACATCCAGGAATGTGCATCAACTTTGCCCGAAGTTCCAAGCCCGAAATTCCGGCCATATCAATATCCAAAAACAAAACCTCGGGATGCAAAGTTTTCAAACCCTCTATGGCCGCTTCTGCGGAAGCGTAAACACCATCAATCTTTAAAAATGGATACTTACGCACAAACGAAATAGTGGTGAGTCTGTCTACCTCATCGTCATCAACAATTATACAGGAAACTGGTGTTTGCATTCTTTCCGTAATCGGTAATTAATAATCCCGTAATCAGTTCAAACAAAGATAATGAGTCTGGTGGATTCTTGTCGTTGGTCTATTTAAACTGTTGTTAAGCTAGTTTAACTGAACGTGATGATGGGAGATGATAGTTTTGGCCACAATACTTTTTAGCCATGAAATTTTTCAGATCATTCTCTGTTTTTGGATGTGTTATCGGCATGACTCTCTTGACATTAATGTTCAATTCGTGCAACAATCCGGATGACCCAACAGATACATCAACAGAACTGAGTGTAATTGAAATCACGCCCGATAGCGGACCTAAAAATACGATTGTTAAAATTGTTGGTACAGGGTTCAACCTTGTGCCTTCCAATAATGAGGTTACGCTAAACGGAAAGGTGTGCACGGTTACCGATGCTTTTGGAGAAATGCTCACCATTATTATTCCGGCAGGAGCTGGTTCTGGAAAAATCAAAATAGAAACCAATGGCAAAGTAATCTTCACACCTGTTTTTAAGTACGAATACACGGAAGTAAATGTGACAACCCTTGCTGGCAGTCTGCCTGGTTTTAAAGATGGCATGGGCACTGAAGCTCAATTCAAAACTCCGATAACAGTAGCCATTGACACAAGCGGAAACATTTATGTAGCTGATCAAGGCAATCAAAAAATCAGAAAAATTTTACCCTCTGGTATGGTAAGCACGTTTGCCGGAAGTGAAAAAGGTTTTGCCGATGGCAGTGCATTGAGTGCAAAGTTCAATCTCCCAACCGGCATTGTTATCGATGAGAATCAGAATATCATTCTGACAGATGCCTTCAATGATAAAATCAGAAAAATTACTCCACAAGGTATTGTAAGCACAATAGCAGGCAGCACTACGGGTTATGCGGATGGTAATCAGGATGCTGCAAAGTTTAATGTTCCGTATGGTATTGCGATCGATCGTAATGGCAACTACATCGTGTCTGATTATCTAAACAACCGTATTCGAAAAGTTACTCCGAATGGTGTCGTAACAACTTTAGCAGGGAAAGGAGACTTTCAAAATAATGGAGGTGCGTTTGCTGATGGTATTGGAACCGAGGCATACTTCTATTATCCCACCGGAGTAGCCATTGATGATGATAACAGAATCTACATCGCTGATCAATTTAATCATAGAATAAGAAGTATCTCTGCTTCTTCAGAAGTTACCACCATAGGCGGAAGTGGTCCGGTTGGTCAATTCAATAGTGGATTTGCTGATGGTGCAGCTGAAACGTCAAGGTTTGCTCAGCCAACGGGTATCTGTTTTAATAGAAACGATAGCACAGTGGTAGTTGCTGATGCCGGAAATCATAAAATCCGAATCATAAAAAACGGTGAGGTAAGTACTATAACAGGCGACTTTGGCTATGCTGATGGTGCTAGTACTATTGCCCGCTTTAACGGACCCTCCGGAGTTGCTATTGATCGCGATGGTAATATCATCATCGCTGATTCTCAAAATCATCGCATCAGAAAAATTGTATTTGAATAATAAACTTCAGACCCTCTCTAAATTCTATTTTATGAAATGTTTTATCAAAACGGTGAGCTTATTTGCTTTGACTGTAAGTTCACTATTTCTGTTTCAGTCTTGCAGCAATAATGACGAGCCTAAAAAAGAAGAGCTCGTTGCTATAACTGGCATCAGTCCCGAAAGTGGCACAGCAGAAACCATAGTAGTCATCACAGGTTCCGGCTTTAGTAGCACACTTGCAAGCAATCTTGTTACACTAAATGGTAAAGAGTGTTCTGTGACAGAAGCAACCATCACGCAGCTTACCATCAAAATCCCGACAGATGCTGGCAGTGGGAAAATAAAACTGACGGTTAACGGAAAAGTAGCAGAGAGTAGTTTGTTTACTTACACCACATCGGGTTCTGGTGGCACCGCATGTCCAGTAGATAATACCTTCGGTACCAACGGTAAAGTATATTCATCTCTAGAATACCATGTTGAATACACAGCACTTGCATTGCGAAGTGATAATAAAATTATTGGCGTTGGTTATAAATCCCCACAAGCATTCGAAGCCAATACAGTTTTCGTAACAAGGCGTTTAAGCAATGGCGCATTGGATACTGATTTCAATGGCACAGGAATTCTAAAAACAGGATTTGGATCAATCTATGAATTTTGCTACACCGCTTTACTGGATGCAAATGAAAATATTGTGATTGCTGGCAGCGCCAACGGAAGTTATGCCATTGCCCGGTTTTTGCCGAATGGGCAATTTGATAACAGCTTTAGTGAAGACGGAAAACACATTCTATCCTTTGGAGAAGGAATCGGATCGTCAATTAAAAAAGTACTCTTACAGCCGGATGGCAAAATAATAGCAATCGGTGAAGCGTATGGCGGCTCTAGTTTTGAATTTTCCGCAGCACGTTTCAATGCAAACGGTACAGTTGACGCCAGTTTTGGAACAGAAGGAAAAACGGTTATTCCTTTTGATAACCTCAATGATTTCGGCCATGATGCCGTGTTACAAGCCGATGGAAAAATTGTCATAGCAGGTAGAACAACCAACACCACAACAGGTGAATTTGCTGCAGCACTTCTTCGGCTGAATTCAAACGGAACGTTGGATAATTCTTTTGGTAGCAATGGAAAAGTAATTACCCTTAAGAATAGTTATGTGTTTGCCGAGGCGGTTGCCTTAGATGCAAATGGAAAAATTGTTGTCACAGGACATTCCGATGGTAGCATGATTGTATTGCGATACAACTCCAATGGTTCACTCGATACCACATTCGGAAGTTCTGGTTATACCATTACCAATTTTGATGGACAAGGAAGCAGTAAAGCCTATGCCATCGCGGTTGACAATAAAGGTAAAATAATTATTGGAGGCTATGGACATGAACTCGGGATGGGTGGTTTGTTTCATTCTGCCATTGCTAGGTTTAACACAAACGGAACGTTGGACAATACCTTCGATAAAGATGGGAAGCTGGTAACGATAATGGGAGGTGAAAACAGTGGTATTAACGATCTCCTCTTACAAAAAGATGGCAAATTATTATTGGCTGGTTATTCCGTAAGAGAGCAGGGCGGCCTTCTGGAATTTGCAATGCTTCGATTAGAGAATTGTAACTAAGTAACATCAATTATGAAAATCAAATACAGAAAACTCAGCGCAATCACTACTTGTTTTGTAATGCTGATTTTAATCAGTTGTTCATCATCTGATGAAATCAATCCCAATAACAATGGCAATCCTCTCGGAGAAACTGAACTGGGCGAAGGCCAGCCCGGCATTGTTAATTCATCGGGCATTACTGCATGGGACAATTTAAGCAGTGAAGAAAAAAACAGAATTAAAGGATGGAATACCATTTTTATGCATCAGTCGGTTGGTGCTGATCTAGAAGATGGTGCCAACAACAACGGATTCAAATTTGAATATTTTGATCTCAATGAATCACCAAACAAAGGACTTAGCGGTAATGTGTTCAGCGCATCGAATGGAAATCCGTTTGAAAAAATAAGTGAATTCAAAGCCAATGCGCTCAAACACAAGTCGATTATCAAAATTGCTATTTTTAAATTCGGTTATGCAGATATCTCTGGTGAGAATATGGAAGAAGTAAAAGTTGCTTACAAAAAACTGATAGACGATTTACGCATCGAAGTACCGGGATTAAGATTTGTTCACATCACGCCTCCGCTTGTTTACTTAGTAACCGCTGGCGACCAAAATACAGCCAGAACAGAAGTAGGTAATTGGATGAAAGATAATTTCAAAAGCCAGGACGTGGTTTTTGATTTTCAGGAAGCTGAGTCCGACAACGGAGCTTGTGGTTGGGATGGCATTTGGGGTATTTGTAATAAGTATCGCTCAACGACATCATGCCCCAGTAAAGGTCAAGGCGTTGATGCCGCTGAAGGACAAGGTCATCTCTGTGAAACGGCTGCGACAAAAATCAGTAAGGCCTTTTTAATGAGTATTTATAACGCAGGGAAATAACATATTTACACGAAATAAATTACTTACCTGAACAAGCGTTATTCGTGCATTCGTGGCAACAAGTCTTAAATAGCATTGCCACGAATAAATTCCATTTGAAAAAGTTCCTTTACTAAATCATGTTCCGAATTTCTTCTGCGCGGATATGCTGTTGGTCTTTTACGATCCACTTTCCATTCACCAATGTTCCAAGAATATCAGAAGAATCAGAAGTATAGAGAATAGCAGGTAATGTGTTTTTTAAATCAGCTTGCATCAGCAATGGCGATTTAGCGTTGTACACCACAGCATCAAGCGGCTTACCTATTTCAAAGAATGCTTGTTGTTCAACACCCATTGCTTTTCTTCCCGCGTGAATGGTCTTGCTGATTAACACTTTGGCGCCATCATCAAAGGTATTGCGCTTGTGTGTGGTGAAGCGTTGTGCGTAATCCAACCAACGCAAATCTTCCAACGGATTTAAATTAATGTGACTGTCGGTACCGATTGACCAATGGCCGCCTTCTTTTGCAAACTCACTTAACTTAAATATTCCATCGCCTAAATTTCCTTCTGTGCCCGGACATAAAACTGCACTTGCTCCACTCTTCGCCAATCGTTTTACTTCATCGCTCTCCATGTGGGTGCAATGAACAAGATGAAATCTGCTATCCACCGGGAGATTATTAAGCAGCCATTCTACAGGTCGTTGCTTTAAAAAATCAACACAGTCTTTAATTTCTTTTAATTGTTCGGCTGCGTGTAAATGAAATGGAATGTTTTTTGGTCCGGCTTCAAATGTTCTTATAATATCGTCTGCATTTACAGCGCGCAGTGAGTGAACTCCAAAACCCAATCGTGCGTGATTCTGATTCAACACTACGTTAGCAGAGTCATCAAGCAACTGTAAATAATCATCTACTGTTTTCGAAATAAATCTTCGTTGTTTCGGATAAGCATCTACACCAAAGTTCCCTTTCTGATAAAATACAGGAACCAGTGCAATTTTAATACCCGCTGTCTTAGCAGCAGAAACCAAACGCTCACCCATCTCTGCTAAATTCGAATAATGGTTTCCGTGTTTGTCGTGATGCAAATAATGAAACTCAGCTACATGCGTGTATCCTTTACGAAGCATCTCTGCATAGAGCATTGTAGCAACAGATTCCATTTGATCAGGATCCATGCTCAATGCACAGTTGTACATGGCTTCACGCCAACTCCAGAAATCATCAGCCGTTCCAGGCGTATGCTTTTCTGCATGACCTGCCATAGCAAATTGAAAAGCATGTGAGTGCGCATTCTGAAAACCAGGCAATGCTAATCCTTGAACTGCCTCCACGGCAACAGATTGAGCCGGAGCATTTTTTGATAGGTATTGAACAACTCCTTTCTCATCAATACCTACAAATGCTGGTGAAATCCAACCTTCATCCTGGAGAAGTGCTTTGAAAGAGAAATGTTTTAAGTTGTTCATTGTTTTTTCAATTGCGTGATCAGGTTTTCAAAAACACTTTTCAACACCTCCCGCATTTTTTCCGCTCGCTTCTCATCATACATTTTTTCAGCATCATCCATGTAATTCACTTTTGTCATTTCGAGCTGAAGGGCATGTTGATTTTCGGATGGCTTTCCAAAATGACGTGTGATCGTTCCTCCTTTAAAGGGATTGTTATGTTGAAGAGAATATTGAGTTGCTTTAAAATTCTTCAATACTATTTCACTCAACAAAGCATCGGAAGAAGTTCCATCGGCATCGCCCAAAATCAAATCCGGAAATTTTTGATTGTGAATGGTGGGTACATATTGTCGTATTGAGTGGCAATCCCATAGCAATACCTTTCCAAACTTTGCTTTCAACTCATTTAGCAACTGCTGAACTTTTGCATGGTATGGCAAATAGTATTGATCAAGTCGTCTGCTTACTTCTTTTTCGTCTACGGCCGCGCGTTCATCATTATATAAAGGTTCACCTAAGAAATTTGTTGCTGGGCAAAGGCCAGTAATAATTCTTCCATCACTGTAAAGCGGTTTGCTTTTTGGATCGCGATTCAAATCAATTACCCAGCGACTGTAAACTGCTGAGATCATCGTCATGCCCATAGAAGGAGCAAAGTCATAAAGTTTGTCCACAAACCAATCCGTATCGTCTGGTGATGAAGTAAGACTGGATTTGTATTGATCTTTTAATTCATCTGGAAAATTAATGCCGCAATGGGGTACACTAATGAGGATAGGTACTTGATTTTGTTTGGCGGGTGAAATCGTAAACGGATTCATTTAGTATTACACGACAAGTGGTTCGCCACGAATGCACGAATAAAAGGCACTAATCATTCGTGCATTTGTGGCTATTAAAGACTGACTATTTTTTCTTCTTTTTCGATTTCTTCTTTGATTTTTCTGCTTCTTGTTTTGCCTTCTCCAATTGCTCTTGTGCCTTTAACTGAAGTTGCAATTGAATAATCTGCTGCTCTGCTCTTTCAAACTGTTGTTGGTAATCAATCGGGTTTTGCAAACGCGCTTTCAATTTCATAATCCGTTTGAAGGATTCATCAATGCGCTCTTTTTTGATCACGCCATCTTGAACCATTTTCTTAATAATCTCGTGAACGCGATCTACCGTTCGTACATCACTCCCCTGAATGTTATTTGAAAAGGTCATGATGTCTACTCCTCCATTAATTGCCAGTCGAATGGCTTCCTCCAAACCATAATGCTCGGTGATGGCATGCATCTGCATATCATCAGTAAAAATCACACCGTTAAAGTGCAGTTTATTACGAAGCATACCCGTAAGAATATTATACGACAACGTTCCGGGGTTACCGCTCGAATCTAATTTCATATTCACAATATGTGACGTCATAACAGCGTCTGCATATCCCGAATCGATAAGTGATTGATAGGGTTTCAGTTCGCGCTCAGTCCAGGTATTGGTAACATCCGCAATTCCGAGATGGGTATCTGCTTGCGAGCTTCCATGTCCTGGAAAATGTTTAAGCGCTGTTATTACACCTTTCTCGCGATGCTTCTTAATTACCTCTTTGGCCATGATGATCACCGTATCTTCACTTGCAGAAAATGCGCGACCATGTTTTACAATCACGGGATTATTAAGGTTGGCGATTAAGTCCACATCTGGAGCGAAGTTTACATTGATGCCTAGTCCTATTAATGTAGAGGCCGTTGCCTCACTGTAAAACCGAACCGAATCAAGTGAAGCATTTTTACCCATCTCGAAAGCGGTGATCGATTTTGGAAAACCGTATTTGTCTTTTAACCGATTTACTTTTCCGCCTTCCTGATCGATGGAAATAAACAACGGTATCTTAGCAGCTTGTTGATATGTCCAATTAATTTTCTTTAACGCAACAAATGAATTTGTTTTCGGAATGTTCTTTTCGAAAATAATGATGGAGCCCACCTTACCCTTCTGAATTTCACTTAGCACAGCAGAGTCAACTGAAGTACCTGCAAAACCAATCAAGATCATTTGCCCGATTTTGATATCAAGACTATCGCTGGATTGCGCTTTTGCAAAAGTGGATGTAAGGAGTAAAGTTAAAAATAAAGCTCCTGTTTTTCTCAGACTAATATTTCTCATAAATCAAGTTCAAAATTTCCTGCATGTTTTTTCGAATGGGCGATGTTGGCGTTGTGTAGTTACTATTCATAAATGAGAAAATCAGCGTCTTCCCTTTTTTGGTTACGAGATAACCACTCAAACAATGATTATTACTCAAAGAGCCTGTCTTCCCGAATATGTAAGGCTTCTCTGCTTTAAACCAGTTTTTTAATGTTCCGTTCACACCACCCGTAGCAAGCAGTGGAAAGAGTCGTTCTCTTGGAACGAGGTGATACAATTTATCCCACACCTGCACAATGCTTCGCGGAGTGAAAAGATTGAAGCGGGATAATCCGGAGCCATCAACCCATACGGGTTTATCCGTGAGATCTGCAAAGAATCTCTTCTGCACATAATCGATTGCTATTTCAGGTTGCAATGTATCGCTTACTAATCCGGCACAAATCAATAGAAGCTGTTCCGCCATCATGTTGTCGCTTTCCTGCATCATTACTTTGTAAACACTATCAACCGGAACGCTGTAAATAATTTTTGTCTCTGCAGAAATTGGTTGCAAGATGTTTTGAACTTTCCGCTTTAGCGTGTCGGTTAATAACTCGGCAATGAATGTTGGCTCTATTCTAAAAGGAATATCCCACTCACCCGATTTAGCAGATGGATAATATTCGAAGTTGTTGGAGTAATAACTTCGAATTATCTCTGGTTTTTCGCGAGGTTCACCGACATGTAGGTAGGTAGAGAAGTAATCGGGAGTGATCCTTACTTTTTTGCTTGCTGTTTTAACCGAAAAGATATTTCCATAAACAGGAAATGAAAACCGCTCTGCAGAATAGTAATCATTATAATCATCCCACGCCCAGCCTGTGCCAAAAGCTGTGGTTTTGAAATTATCAGAAGAGAAATAAAGGTTTTGTTTGGCTGATGTCAGGAAGGAATAAATCCGGTCATTGGTAAAGGTATTCTTATACAAGAATGTAGGATCGCCCGTTCCCCAGAAGATCAATGAATCATTTCGTTGAATGTATTTGATTCCCGGAATAGAATCTCCAATAATATTCAACGAGGCAAAGAGTGTAAAGATTTTTGTGTTGGATGCAGGTGTAAAATACTTATTGCTGTTAAACTCATAAATCGTTTTCTTTTCCTGCGGATCATACAAGACAAACCCTGTGTGATCTTGAAATTTCTTTTCGGTCTGCTTAAATGTTTTGGTAAGCGCCTTTTTTGAAATAGGGGAGCAAGAAGAAAGAAAAACAAAAGTTAGGAGTGCAAATAAAAGTATGCGCATCAATTATACATTTAGGTAGCGCTCAAGCAATACATTCCTGTGGTGTGTCTCATGTCCGGAAATTATGAAGCCCAGATTTACTACTGATATTTCAGTGTTGTTCGCTTTACCGGTTCGTGAAAGCATTTCATCCGAGAAGCTGGAATATAGATCAATGGAAGTTAAACGGACATGCTCCATTTCATTTGCAATACTTTCTATACTTCGATTATGTGCATTGGCTTGTGGAGCATAATCTTGCTCTTCAAAACCAGACAAAGGTGTTTTATCATTTCGCGAAAAGCGCAGAGCGCGATAGGCAAAAATGCGTTCGGCATCTATCATGTGGCAGAGCAATTCTTTGATGCTCCATTTTTCGGGTTGATATCGAAAATCTCCTTTTGCTTCAGGAATAGAACGGACAAGGTTCAAGGTAGCTTTGCCTGATTCTCTCATGGCATCAAGCAGGTCTGAATCTTTCACAAGTTTTACATAGGTCATGTAAAATGTGGGAACGTTTGGTAGATCTGGTTTTGTCATAGTCAAAAATAAGGAAGAATGACTGGAGTTACGAATTAACCATTTGGTAAGCTGATGCTGATATGCGTTCCTTCACCGTAGGTACTTTCAATACCGATTTCCCCCCCACATTTTTCGATCGCTTGCTTAACAATGTACATACCAAGACCCGAACCCTGTGAACGATCAGTCGCCCGATAAAACATATTGAAGATTTTGCCCAGGTGCTCCGCACGTATACCGATTCCATTGTCACTGATTTCAATATTTGCACGTCTGGCATTTACATTGATTCTCACTTTTAAGAAGCTTTTCACCTCCGGGTTAAAATATTTGTAAGCGTTAGAGATAATGTTGCCAAAAATAATTCCAATCCGTTGCTCATCTCCCCGAAAGGGAATATCCTCTCCTTTGATTTTAAAATCGAATTTTATCTTTTTGAAGTTGTCGAGGTATTCAAGTTCACGCATGCAGTTCATGGCGATATCGTCCAGCTTAATTACGGAATGCACAACCTCCGTTCGATTTACCTTGGCATAGGTAAGCATGGACTTGATAAATTCATCCAGCTTTTTAATTCGCCCTTCAATCTTATCAAGATAATGGTGGAAATTTTTTTCTTCCTTATCGAGGTTGGCCAGATTCACCAAACCCATAATAGAACTGAGGGGCGAACGCAAATCGTGAGATGTTTTATACATCAGTTGATCCAACTCAAAATTTCGTTCGGACAATTCCTCTAATGTTGCTCTTAATTCATTTTCGCGCGAAGCCAGTTGTGCATTTTGTTCAACCAAGGCATCGTTCAGATTTTTTAGTTTCTCCTCAAAGTCTCTGCGTTCGGTAACATCTTTTACAAAGACAGCTACACCTTTTACATTATTCGATTGATCGCGAATCGGATTAAATGTTGTTTCAATAAATCCAGTGAACTTTGGATATTCTAATTTATGAAGAGAAATAAAGTGTTCACCGCGCAATGCTTTTGACAGTTCCTGCTTAACCCACGTTGCATCCTCTGCTCCATTAAAGCAAGACAATTTATTGGTTCCAACTTTAATGTTTGCCTTATACAGATCTTTCATGACCTTCTTATGATTATCATTAAAGGAGAGGTATTGAAAATGATTATCGACAGCATAAATGGATTCTTTTGTGCTCTCCATAATACCCTGAAGATTCGCGTTGATTTTATTTATTTCCTCCTCACTCTTTTTAATAGCCGTTATTTCAATGATGCAGCCTATAACAAAACATTGTCCGTGTTCGTCTACATACCTTGTTTTTGTGGTGAGCATATGTTTAGTCCGCTCATTTACAGTAATCTGTTCTTCGCTAATGGAAAGTTTACCCGTTCGCAATACCTCATTGTCACTCTTCCAGAAAATTTTTGCCTGATTAATCGGAAGAAAATCATAATCACTTTTGCCAATCAACTCTTCGCGTGAGCGACTAATAAAGGCAGAGAATGAATTATTAAATTCAACCCACTTGTGATTTTTATCTTTTACAAAAATAGGTGCCGCAACAGTGTTGATTATGTTGTTTAAAAAGGTTTTCGATGCCGCTTCTTTCCGGGCAAGCTCTCTCTCTTTTGTAATGTTGCGAACGGTACCAACATAATAGTTAGGTTGGTTTTTTAGAAAACTCATGCTAATGGATGTCCAATAGGTAGTTCCGTTCTTTCGTCTAAATTCAACTACTTGATTTCTTGAGGCGCCAGCCTTTGCTAATTCCTGAAGAATTCCAATCCGGTCTTCATCGCGAACATAAAGGTCTTTTGGTAAAACTTTCTTTAACTCTTTAAGTGAGCTATAACCACTTAGTTCAAGAAAAGCGTGATTTGCATATTTAAATGTACCGCCAATCATTCCCATGAATAGTCCCTCGGTCATGTTCTCATTGATAGACTGCAAGAGAATTTGGGTTTCTCTTTCCTTTTCTTCGGCCTCCTTTTTTTCAGAGATGTCACGAAAGTTTGAAACAATGCCATTGATGTCTGGCTTATGTAGAAAGTTAGTCAGTATTGATTCTATCCAAAAATAATGTCCTTTCTTATGTCTAAGCTGTTGAACAAGCGTTATGCTTTTCCCGGGATTCTTGAGTAATTCCTTAAAAACCTTTTTTGTTTCCTCAAGTGAATCCGGATGCGCAAAGTATGTACCTACTTTACCGAGCGCTTCCTTTTCCGAATAGCCGGCAATTTTTTTTGCACTGGCTGAATAGAATATAATTTTTCCCTCTGAATCATACAGGACAATTCCATCATGTGCATTTTCGATTAATGCCCGAAAGTGCTGCTCGCTTAATTTTTCTTTCTTCGTCTTTTTATCTTTCGGCACCATTCAGCATACGGATCAGCAGGAGTTTAGAACTCCTGAAAAAGTTTATCATCAAGCGTTTCGTGTACTTTAACATTTTTGGGACCTCCTCCTTCAGAGCGATCAGTCGATAATAAAATCTTGCCATAGGTTTGATAATTGTCCCATGACTTAATCCAATCCGCTGTTTCTCTACTCGCCTCGCTGTAATATGCCCATTGCTTAACAAGGTTGTCTTTGATATCCACAAATACATTGTATTTGTATTGTGGTTTAGCCTCAGCATTGGCAAACGTTAATTCCAACACGTTGCAACGTCCTCCTGTTTTCAAAGTATCCTCTCCTAAATATTTCAAAGTAACACCACTGTCCTTTAATTTAAAAGGCATGACTAGCCAATAAGAATCATTTACCCAAATACTTTTTGCTTGTGCTAATTTTTTCTTGACTGAATCCGGATTCGTAAGCTCCTGTCCATTTATCTGAATCCTTCCTTCCAATGTCTTTGTATTCAAAAGATACGTGGTGCTGTCTTTCAACGATTCAATTCTAACCCGATCAAGTTCTTTATCCCAAGAGAGATTTCGAGCATCACCAGAATTCCAAGAGATGAATCGGGTTTCATCCCAACTTTTCCTTCCTCCCATTGCTGACATAACGCTATCTGCAAGTTCAACAGCTGCAGGGTCAGAATGTGCTAAATCAAATCCTTCTGCTGACGGATTTTCATATGGTGTAGGGGCTTCTGTTTTTGATTTTCCACAAGACAAAAGCAGACCACTGACAAGAGCAAAAGGTATGAGGATTTTTAAGTTCATAATGAATAGAGGGTTTGGAGTGAAATTACTAAAAATTACTATTCGTCTTGATTTTTAGTCTCTTCTGTTTCTGACTTGCGTGGAACAAATCGTTGAATAATTCCCTTTGGATCAACTGATCTCATCATGACTCCGCGCAAAAATCCCTCTGCAGGTAAAATTATCAACGCCACACACACCTGTAGGAAAAAGTCCATCACGGGACTCGCACGCGTTTCGAATACCTCGGTTGCTACCGTTTGGATAAACTGAATCAGCATGATGATTGTGAGCAAAGACAATACTCGACTCACAAAGTGATAGCGTGTGCTAAAGCGAAATGACAGTAGCACCAATGATGCGAACACCACAAACTCCATCGCATAAAACCAAGGGCGTTTCCAATATGGTGGAAGCACTTCAAAGGCAACTGGTTTTATGTCGAGCACTTTGCCAAAAATATCTTTAGCTTCTACGAGCAAACTATAATCGCCTGCAGGTAAATAGGGGAAATCAACAATGTTATTGGCACTCGACCAATCAGACCAATCCTTTGCAAGACCCTTTAATTTGTAACGATACTCAATAGACTGTGATGTAATGTAATCAGGTTGTATTACTTCAAACGTAAGTGCACTTCTTTGCTGATCGACTTTCAATTGCTTGGTACTTCCAAATTTTTCAATCCCATTGCGTATCGTTTTTAGCATTAAAGGGTAGCCAGATTCATAAGGGGTTAGCTTCTCACCAAAAAACTTATAGAGTTCGTTATCACTGGTGATTAGCCAAAGGTTATCGGATGTTTGATCAGATGTAACAAACCGCAGATCCTGAAATAAATTTAATAGTTGAAGGTTGCTTTGGTCTTTTGATTGACCAATTACATTCCATCGATGAGCGTTTCGATACCAGATGTTATCCTTCGTGGCAAAGTATTGATTGGGTTTGCCAAGCGTATCAATTGAATTGAATTTCTTATTCTTTCGGTCGAACCGATAAAAGCCTTTTGTATTGGCAACTGCAATTTCATTGTTCCAGCGTATTCCAACCACTTCATCGAAGTTTGGATTGTTAAAAGGAATTGTTTCAAGGATGTTTTGTTCGGGCGATGAAACATCAAAACGATAAATCTGATCAAGGCCACATAGCCAAATTTCATTTAATTGCCCTTCGAAAATATAATGTACCTGGTCGTCAACTTCATTTAACAATGCCCGATTTTGCCATCCCTGATTGGTACTTTCAAAAGTGTGAACCTTATCAGCATAGGTGGATACCAATAATAAATTCTTTGCGTTGGCACCAAAGGCAAATCGAATTGGCTCTTCTAGAATTGGTTTGCTCGTTAATCCATCAATACTAAAAACGCCACCAAGTCCAGCCGCTACTAATTGTCCGTTTACTTCTAATAACTGATTTACTTTTGCGTCAATGCCTTGTACTTTTTTAAATATATAATTTGATGCACGCAAAACACGCTCCGTCTTCTTGATGCGTTTGTATTCTGGCTTGGTTATAGGACTGCTTTTTTCATTTTGTGCTGACGAGCTTGGTACTGGTGAGGTACTCGCAGTGGATTCGTTAGGCTGCTCTTTTGATTTGTTTCTATTCCTTTTTAAAAAGCTTAAAAATCCTTTTCGCTTTGATTCTACTTCTTGTGCTGCTGGCTTGATCTCTTCTGCAGGAGCCTGCTTCACATCTTGTTTTTTGTTTTTTACTGTTTTCGCTGGCGTGATTTCTACATCTACATAATAGGTGATCTCATCGTAAAGCTCCTCATTCTCTAATCGAAAAAGACCCAATGAAGTCCCTGCATAAACTTGATTTTGATATGAATGTGCGCACAATAAATTTCCTTGGATTCCTGGATAATGACTGAACGATCGAAAGGGCATAAAAGGAGCAACGCGCGTAAATCCATATTCGTGAGCAGCCCAAATACTTTGACTCTTGTCGCTCATGAGTGCATACACTTCATTATCTGGCAAACCAGACGAATAGTTAATGATCTCCTGTGTTTTACCCGTTGCTGTATGTATAAAAAGCATACCTCCACGCAAAGTACCTAACACAAAAAGATCACGGTTTACCCATGTACCGCTTACTACTACACTTGCATCTGCGTAAGCCTGATCCTCCAATTTGATTTCGCGGGGCTTTAAATCTTCCCCACACAGATAGACTTTATTGTTAGCGAGGCCTATGAGGTAATAATTTTGCATGCCACACGAAAAGATAACTTCATCGTCAGAAGCAAACCCCAGGTTAGATGGGATGAGTTTATTCTTTTCAATTTTCTGAATGCCTGAATTCTGCATGTTGACATACACACTACCAAACAATTCAAAGATGCTGGCAAATGATCCCGACTCTTTCGTTGCCTTGATGGACGTTTCCAGTTTTTGATTGCCGTCAATAATATCAATGGCTTCATCAGAAAGGAAGAATGTTTTTTCCTTTGCCGTCAGGCTTTGTAAGAAGTCATTGCTCTTTGTGGAGGAGAGCGTTTTGAGCTCGTGAAAACCCTGGTTATTAAAATCAATAATACCATAGCCCGATACGCCTGACCAATAAATTTTGTTTTGATTATTAATCTGTAAAGAATAGACGGCTCCGCTTCCACCAATAAGGTTCCAGTTGCGTCCGTCAAACTCAATCACTCCGCTCCGCGTGGCGAAATACATAAGACCTTGTTCGTCCTGAACCATGTCAAAACAAACATTGTCGAACCGTTCTTCGCTTGGCGAGAAATGGGACAAAAAGTAATTGCCGGTTTGACTGAAAAGATTAAAAAAACCGAGCAGGAAAAAAGTTAAAAAAATAGTGCGCATGCAAAAGCTCCTGTCTTCAAATTTAGCGAATGATTCGCTTTTAAACTAATGGATTAGCTGATCCGGCTCCAGTTGACTGTGCTCTTTCGCATGGATTCGATCTGTAATCGAATCAGGCTATTCTCCGGTTTTTCTAATGTAGGATCGGCTTCCAGAATACTGATCGCCACCTCGCGTGCCTTTTTTAATATCTCACCATCTTTACCAAGATCGGCTATCAATAAATCCAATACTCCGCTTTGTTGCGTGCCCATTAAATCTCCGGGGCCGCGAAGTTTCAAATCCGTTTCGGCAATATCAAAACCATTTGTGGTTCTTACCATCGTGCTGATGCGCACTTTCGAATCAGCACTGAGTTTAATATTCGAAATCAAAATACAAAACGACTGTTCAGCACCACGCCCCACCCTACCACGAAGCTGATGCAACTGTGAAAGACCAAATCGTTCAGCGTTTTCAATTACCATTACAGATGCGTTCGGTACATCAACACCTACTTCAATAACGGTAGTGGCCACCATAATTTTTGTTTCGCCTTTTACAAAGCGTGCCATCTCATACTCTTTAGCTTCGGGTTTCATCTTGCCATGAACAATGCTCACAGCCACGTCCGGAAAAGCGCGGCATACACTTTCGTATCCATCCATTAAATGTTTGAGATCCAATTTTTCAGATTCATCAATTAATGGATACACCATATAAACCTGTCGGCCCACAGCAATTTGATCACGTAGAAATTGATTGACTTGAAGCCGATGTGAATCAAACTTATGAAGTGTTTTGATTGGTTTTCTTCCAGAAGGAAGTTGATCGATGGTTGAAACATCTAAGTCACCATATAAAGTCATGGCCAATGTGCGGGGTATTGGAGTTGCCGTCATTACCAATACATGCGGATAAACGTTAGCATTCTTTTGCCAAAGCTTTGAACGCTGTGCTACTCCAAACCGATGTTGTTCATCTACAATGGCTAGCCCGAGATTTTGAAACTGAACTTCTTCTTCCAACAAGGCATGGGTGCCGATCAAAATTTTTAATGTTCCATTTCTCAATTGCTCATGCATTTCCGTTCGCGCTTTCTTTTTTGAAGAACCCGTTAGCAAGGCAATCGAAATATTCATTTTATCGGCATATCGTTTTAAGTTGGCAAAGTGTTGCTGGGCAAGAATTTCTGTAGGGGCCATCAACGCTGTTTGTGCTCCGCTGCCGATGACCACCAACATACATATAAAACCGACAATGGTTTTACCGCTACCAACATCACCCTGTAGCAATCGATTCATTTGCTTGCCGGATTTGAGATCAGCATAAATTTCTTTGATCACTTTCTTTTGCGCATCCGTGAGTGCGAAAGGTAAATGCTCATTATAGAATGTCGTAAGCAGGGAAGGGTCCTGAAAAATTTGTCCTTTGAATTTATCCTTTCGGACAATCTTCATTTTGATTAAGCGCAACTGAATGTAAAATAGCTCCTCAAATTTTAAGCGATCAATTGCTTTTGTCAATCCTTCTTGCTGTTGTGGAAAGTGAATGTTGAACAACGATTCTTTCTTTGACAAGAGCTTTTCTGACAACAACAATGTTTGTGGCAACGTCTCCCTTATTTTGTCTTTTGATAAGGACAAGAGCTCCTTCATTAATTTGGAAATACTCTTGCTATCCAGGTGTCGGGCACGAAGTTTATCTGTGAGGGAATAAACAGGCTGAAGAAATCCTCCCTGCTCTTTTTGTGCAGAAATTAATTCTATTTCCGGATGTGCAATGCTGAGTTTACTACCAAACCGACTTGGTTTGCCAAACACTACATATTCAACACCAGGTTTTAACTTTTCGCTTATCCAGTTTATTCCCTGAAACCAAACTAACTCCAGTTCGCCAGTGTTGTCTGTAACATGAACAACCAATCTTTTTTTAAAGCCTTCACCAACGAGTTCTCTTCGCGTGATGAATGCTTTTATCTGAACATACGGTTGTTCATCGTTTAACTCATTTATTTTATAAAATGTCGTTCGATCTTCGTACCGAAAAGGATAATGCTGAATAAAATCACCGAATGTAAAGATGTTGAGTTCCTTATTGAAAAGTACCGCTCGTTGCGGGCCAACGCCTTTTAAAAACTCAATTGGTGTATCAAAAAATCCAGCCATCAATAAAAACGCTCATGTTAAACAAAAATCAACAATATGACCATGAATCGATACCTTCAACAAGAATTTCTTTTGTAACTTTAAAATGGATTTAAACCTTAGGTTACAAAATCTATCTGATGTGTAATTAAAGACAAAGTTGGTAAATGAAAATCCCGGCCAAAAATTTTAAAGGAATCACGTACGTTCAATTGAACGAACTGCCCATCGTGCAGCAAGAGCTGCTATTGCAAACTATCCACAAAGATCTTTTTATAAAAATTCTGATTGGAGAAAAGGTGCTTACCAGTTGTTTACAGTATAAAGATTACGAGCGCTGGTATCATAATATTTATAAAATCAGTGCTGACGAGAAGCCTGCACCAGAAATAATTAAACGAACACAAGTTCTTACCAACAAATAAAAAAGGCCCTTGATTTAAAATCAAGGGCCTTTTTTATTAATTGTATTTACTGGCCTACTATAAAGACGGCATTCGCGAAAACCATTTTACCGCTTTCCCAGAAGCAACGGAAAAGTGGGTTATCTACCAGGTAAACTATTGAGCCTTGACCTTTTTCTTCTACACCGAAGACCAAACTGTTTTCCATTTTCTTGTTGATCATATTTCCGGCAAAACCTTGAACGGGTTTAATTTTTCCCTTTAGAACTCCTACATTCAATGCTTCTTCTAAGAAACCGTAGCGAAGTTCATTAGTCTTTAGTGTGTAGTACGATCCGTTTAACCCGAAAGTGAGGGGATGTGATTTGTCTAACGTTACCTTATAGATAGCGCCCGAAATAGTACTTGAAAGTTGTTTGCGTTCAACATCTTCATAATGTGTTAATGCATCTTTCTGTTTCAACTCCTTTTCTTTCTTTTCAGCTTCTGTTTTTTCGTCTTCCGTTGCATAGACCTTTAAAGCAAATCCTTTTTTGTCTGCAAATGCGTTAAGTGCATTGGCAATAACAATTAGTTTACCTCCCCCTGAAACCCAGGTAGACACAGACTCAAGTATACCTTCATCAAAAAGCCTGTAGTTTCCTTCGGGCACAACCAGCACATCATATTTTTTCAAATCCACAGTTCGAAAATAATCCGTACCGATTTGCGTAATGGGATATTGAATTTGTTGTTCAAAGAAATGCCAGATCTCTCCTGTTGAAAGTGAAGAAGTTTGTTCACCAATCAAGACTGCTACCTTCGGTGCTTTTAATAAACGAACATCGCTTGAGCCAATATCTTTTCCGCTATCGACAAACCCTGTCGTAGTAGTGTATATTTTTCGGTCGGCATCTTTTGCTATTGATTGAATAACCGCATCAAAGTCAGGGATGCTTTCATTATATCTTCTTGTTACGAATAATGTACCCGCATCAAATGACTGACCATTAACTGCAAATGCTTTTGAGGCAGATCTCACCTTAATTCCCTTCTTCATTAAGGCTGATAAAAACGCTACATCCTTTACACCCTGATAATTAAAAATATAAGCATAGGGTTTCGCTGCTACCGTTGAATTGTCTGCCTGTTTATTTTGAAATGCTTTGCCCACATTAATGCGTTCATTCAGCGCATAGGCTTTTAAATTATTTGCATACATCAAATTCCAAGCTGTGATATCATAGGTAAGTGAATCGGGAATTTTAGAAAGTGGATCGAACAACGTTGTAATAAACCTTGACTTTGGTTGATATATGTTGACAACAATATCGTCCGTGGTTAGGTTAAATGTATTAGTCGTCTGCGTTTGATAATCAAAACCCTTGGTTGACTTGCCAGCTGATGGATGACCATATTTGATGGCGTGTTTGTCCATCCAGGATGTCAGTTGGTTAATTTTATCGCGATTGTTATCTCCTTTAATTACATAGGTTTTAAAAGGAGCTGTTGGATTATTGTTATTTTCACGAAAGTACTTTTCAAACTCTTCAACGACTTTCGCAGAATTTTGCGAAGTAACTTCAATGGTTGACATTCCGGTTGTATGATGATGGGTTAACCGATCTTTCAAAGTTAAAGGTTCACCTTCGCGTGTGGTGATTGACAATCCACCAAAACCGCTTCCTCCTTGTTCGTATGTCATACCTACAGCACCGCTATAGGTTGGATACGTGTCGCCATAGCTTGGATAATAAAGGTCGTAAACTTCTTTTGTGAAATACAACCAACCTTGTTCGTCAAAATATTTAGCATTGTTTTTTCCGATCTTGATTTGAAACTCACGCTGCCAGGGAGAAATCACTTCGTGAAAAGGTTCCGCAGCAGGAGCAAAGAAGTATTCATTGTCGTAGCCTTGTTCATGAAAATCAACATGCACCTGTGGCATCCATTCATTGTAAATTTTTAAGCGCTGCTGTGATTCTTGCTGCTGAAGCCAAGCCCAATCGCGATTCAAATCAAATAGGTAATGGTTCGGTCTTCCTCCTGGCCATGGTTCACGATGTTCTTTTGCATCACTTGCTGCGTTGGCGGGAAGATTAAAATATTGATTATAAAAGTTAGCATAACGATCGCGACCATCTGGGTTGATGCATGGATCCATTATCACCACGGTGTTCTTTAACCATTCCTGAGTTTTGGGATTATTGGTATTTGCCAATTCATAGAGAGTCCACATGGCAGCTTCCATGCTGCATGACTCGTTACCGTGAACGTTATAACTCAACCAAACAATACTTTTTTTATCGGTATTAGCTGTACCTTCCACTAATCCCGTTCTGCGTAAATTGTCAAGACGAATTTGTTCGATGTTTTTAAAGTTTTCTGTTGATGTAATTACGGCATACGTTAAAGGTCTGTGCTCATAGGTTTCTCCATATTGAGTGTATTCGATGTTGGGCATCACATCAGCTACATGCTTAAAATATTCAACTACTTTATAGTGTCGCGTAAATCGATCTCCCAATTCATAACCCAAAAACTCTTTTGGACTTAATAATTTTTGCTGAGCCGATACGGTTAACAACTGAACAAAGCAGATTGCTGCGATAAAGAGTTTCTTCATGGGATTCGAAATTGAGCTACAAGATATTAAGGCTTATTCAGGAAAATGAAACAATCGTTTAACGAGCTTAAGGCTGATGTAAAAGGCGTTTGATCTGTGGTGAGTGGTGAATGATATGCTCTCGATAAAAGGTAACGGCCTGTACAACATCTAACCGACCGGCAATCGGATGTTTATAGATCTTCTTCCGGAGATTCTTATCCTCTATTTTTTCAAGAAAGATTTTAAGGTCGCTCCTAACTTCATCCCATTGTCTGGTGATTGATTCGGCCGAATGAAACTGTGGCGTGTGATCCAGTACAATTTTGGGTGCTTTAAATTTTAGAAGCGGAAGACGCTGTGATATGATGAGTACTCCAATTTTCAATGACTCCACAATTCCAGAATTATCCACTTGATCAATACCAAGGGATTTTTTCTTCATGTAACCCGTTGATCCATGCTCGGCTGCAACAATATGAGACAAGACTTCTCCAAGCGACCATTTTCCTGGTGAGGGTTGTCGATTGAATTTTTCATCCGGAATAAGTCCAACTTTCGCAAGCAATATTTTCCGATCTGCTTCCAGTTGATCGTAAAGGTGTTGAAGTTTTAAATACATAGTATAATGAGTTTCAGTACAAAAAGTTCATCGTCTGCTTCATCATTTCAATTCGCGCTGGCAACAATCCTAAAATTTCGCCATCGGCTTCGATAGCACAAGGTGATTCGGACGATAATTCAATGGATGTTGCTTTACGATACAATACTTCCGGATGAATTACCTTTTTTCCCTGCTTCAGCAAATTTGACTTTAACATGAAAAATAGTGCTGATACATCACCTGCGATGAAAACGTCAAACACCTTGTCGTTTGGCAATGCATCGGGTGCGATGTTCATTCCGTGGCCATAGTAGTTTCCATTAGCAATGGCCATTGTACGCAACTTGCCATGCCATTTCCATTCATCGGCTATTGCATTAACGTTCATAACCTTATAATTCAAAAAGGTAGAGAGAATGGCAAAGTAATAGGATAGACTTGAGCCAAATGTCCTGCCTCCAGACATTACTTTTTTCACCACCTCAGGACCCATTCCAAGATCTGCAACATTGATAAAATAGCGTTCTTCCTTTTCGTTAGTAATTGAGGTGTAGATTACTTTTCCGATATCAACTTGCTTCGGGTTTGGGTTTTGAAGTAAACGAATCAACTGATCAACATCTTTTCCTACATGAATAGATCGGGCAAAATCATTTCCAGTTCCGATAGGAATAACACCAAGCAAAGGTAGGTTCGTGTTTTGTTCGCGTCCCAGGAGAACTCCATTTAAAACCTGATGAAGTGTTCCATCGCCACCGGCCGCAAGTATAATATCAAATTGTTTATCTACTGCTTTTGATGCCAGGGAGACAGCATCATTGGTTGTTTCCGTTTCAAAAACTTCAACTATAAATAGCGAAGTAAGTTGGGGCAGGCTTTTTTTGTAGAACTTTTCTTTTTCAAGGGAAATGCCATTTAGTATGATCGCTATCTTCATTTCCCTGATTCTATTTTCGATATGTAGTTGGGATATCTTTTTGCCACGAAGACTCTAAGTCACGAAGGAACACAAAGGTTGTTACTTGCAGTTCTTTTTTATTGCTGCTTTTGCTTCTGCCAATCCCATATCATCAGCAGTTTTAAGATCAAGGCAAGCATCATACATATTGTTCATGCTGAGTTTTACCAGAGCGCGTTGATAAAATGTTTCGGGATCGGTTGGGTATAAAGCGATGGAAGACGTGTAATCTTCTACCGCTCCTGCATAATCTTCTTTCTCCGTTTTGCTTAACGCACGGTTATCAAAATACACTGGGTTTGTTGGATCCAGTTCAATTGCCTTGGTGTAATCAGCAATGGCGCCATCGAAATCTTCTAAGGTGTATTTTACAACACCTCGCAAGTTGTAGATTTCGGGTTCATCAGGCACAAGTTCAATCGCCTTCGTATAATCTTCAAGTGAGCCTTTTGTATCCTCCTTAGTACTGCGAGCCAATGCGCGGTTTTCAAATTTCTGTCCGTCTTTTGGATCAAGCTTGATTGACTCATTGTAATCAGCAATGGCCTGATCTATGTTCCCTACATTATAGTGTGCCACACCGCGATAGTTATAGAGGTCGGCATCCGTCTTATCAAAGTCAATGGCTTTCGAATAATCATCAATGGCGCTTACAAACTCTCCTAATTCTGCCTTCACCAAGCCACGATTGAAATACTTATCCGCATCGGCAGGACCAAGCTCCAATGCTTTTGAGAAATCAAAGTATGCTCCTTGCAAATCTTCAATGTTATATTTTGCGAGGCCGCGATTAGTATATGCTTCTGCTAATTTGGCATTGAACTTAATGGCTTTTCCAAAATCGCTGATGGCTCCATCATCATCCGCTAAGGCCATCTTTGCTTTGCCACGATTGTTCCAGGCTTCCGCAAAAGTTGAGTCTATTTCAAGTGCCGATGTACAATCGCCAACAGCACCATAAAAATCATTCAACCCAAAACGGGCTTCTCCACGAAGATTAAGTGCAAGTTTATTCTTTGCATTGCCTTCAATAATTTTTGTTAAGTCTGCTTTCGCTCCTGCAAAATCATTTGCCTTCATTTTTTTTCTGGCGCCATCAAGTTGTTGATCTTGTGCTTGCGCTATGAAAAGAACGAACGGTAAAAAGAGAAACAAAAGTTTTTTCATTTGTTGGGATTATTCACGAGCCAAGTTAAAAAGAAAATGGGGTTGCTCAACATCGATGATGAATCCAATTACCTAAAGTATTCAAATCATAATACTTAGATCAAAAAAAACCTCGCTATTACGAGCGAGGTTCAAACCACCATAAAATATATGAACATTAAAAACCAACTAAGCCCAATGTCCGGGAACATACCTCCAACCAGATCGCGATTGACGCCAATGTCCGTCAATCCAAAGAGAACCTCTTCTTCTCGGATTTGCCCAATAACCATTTACAAATACATAGCTATTTGTGCGATGATTCCATTTCCAGGAATCATTTACCCAAACATGTCCCCGAACTGGACAAGCCGGACGAACTGATATTTTTGCAACAGGACGTATTCTTACGACTTGTGCCTGAAGAGAACCAAATACACCAATCAAACTAAGGACGGCAATCATGATCAACTTTTTCATATTGAAGAATTTGATGCTTAGATGCCGGGACATGCATAAGGTTTAACCCGCTTAAAAAAAATTACAAACCGTATGATGGCAAACCGCGTATCTTCCCAAATAAATCATCGAACTGTGAAGAAATTATTCGTCATCTCTGCTTTTGCCATTACTGTGGCTTCTGCATTCGCCCAGGAAAAAGCGCTCGATTTAAAAATGGATTTTGAAGAGTATGATCCACCATCCACATTGGTTGCACCGGAACATCCTCTTACACGCGCAAAGTTTCCATTTATTGATGTCCACAATCATCAATGGAATATGCCAACGCAAGACCTGACTGAGCTCACCAAAATAATGGACAATCTCAACATGGCGGTGATGGTAAACTTGAGTGGACGAGGTAGAGGCAGCACAGAATACCTTGATAAAACTTTAGAGAATGTAAAGAAGAGTCGGCCCAAGCGCTTCATTGTTTTCACCAACATGGACTTTGCCGCGATTGACGATCCGGAATGGCAAGGTAGAATGCTGAAACAATTGGAAGATGATGTAAAGAAGGGAGCTAACGGTTTAAAGATTTATAAAAATCTGGGATTGTTCAATGTTGACAACAAAGGAAGACGAATACACATTGATGATCCACGCATTGATCCGATCTGGGAAAAATGCGGAGAGCTTGGTATACCCGTGTTGATTCACTCCGCAGATCCAAAACAATTCTGGCAACCTATCGATAAGGAGAATGAGCGCTGGCTAGAATTAAAATTACATCCGGGCAGAAGACATGATACGGATTCTGTTAAATGGGAAACCGTAATTGCAGAACAGCATAACCTTTTCAAAAAACATCCGAAAACAAAGTTTATCAATGCTCACTTGGGTTGGTATGGAAGTGATCTGAAAAAACTCGGTGAGTTGATGGATAAATTTCCAAACATGTATACTGAGATTGGAGCCGTGATCGCTGAACTCGGAAGACAACCGCGAGCTGCAAAAGCATTTCTAACAAAATACCAGGACAGAGTTATGTTCGGAAAAGATTCCTGGGTGCCTGAAGAATATGCTACTTATTTCAGAGTATTGGAAACAGCGGATGATTACTTTCCTTATCACAAACGCTATCACGCATTTTGGAGAATGTATGGATTGGACTTATCCGATGATGTGTTGAAAAAAATCTATTACAAAAATGCTCTGAAAGTGATTCCAAACATTGATGCAAGTCAGTTTCCGAAATAGTTACGGTTGTTGAACAGTTGCCTTTGGTTTACCTCCTAAACGCAGACCAAGACCGAAGGAAAGCTGAAAAGGTTGGTAATCAAAAACAGTGTCACCTTGAGTTGTAAGGGAAAACCCTGTTTGAAATTGTGAATAGATTGGACTTTGTCCAAAATTGATTCGTCCTGTAAAAGCCGGCTCAAAAAACAAAACAGGACTATTGTAGGTAGCAACCTGAGTGCCGTAGGTAAATTTTTCAAAGTCCACGTAGCTTATGCGCGTGGACACAATCCAGTTAAAGATATTGTTATTCGAACCAATAGAGGGTTGAACAAAAAATCTTCCATAGGTTCCCTTTGCAAGTACATCGTCAGGACTAAACCAGTAATAATTTCCGTAAGATGATCCTTCACCTCTTCCATATCCTCCGAAAATTTCATAGCAGATTTTACCTGTGTTCTCGTAATAGCCAACAGCCGCTTCCCAGAATTTATGTTTTACATACTTATCCTCGGCACTCTGCTCAGAAGTATTGCGGTTTACATAATTATAATTCCCCATCAAGCCAATGTGATTGGTAATCGAAACAGCACCCTGTGCATCAATGCCTTCTCCAAAATGTATTGAGCTTTGAAATTCACCAGCCCCTCGAAAAAGTGCAGCATTACGAGTATTGGGCACATACACTGGTGCACAAGAAAAGAATGTCAGCAAAAAGAAAACGAAAACAATCCCAATAGCTTTCTTCATCCACTTATTGTTTGCATAAATTTAAAAAAAATTAACGAACAATGATGGAAGCTAATAAGGTGAACGAGTTAATACGCAATCGCAGATCAGTCTTTCAAAATCAATATACTGGCGAGAAGGTTGACGATGCCATCGTAAAACAAATGCTCGAAAATGCCAACTGGGCACCAACACACAAACTTACTGAGCCATGGAGATTTGTAGTTTATACTGGCGAGGGTTTAAAAAAACTTGCAACACTTCAATCTGATTTATACAAGCGACTAACAACTGCTGACGGATCGTACAAAGAAGATCGTTATCAAAATTTATTAACGAAGCCTTCGTTATCATCACACATTATTGTGATTGGCATGAAGCGTGATGAAAAGAAATCAGTACCTGAAGTTGAAGAGATTGGTGCTGTCTTTTGTGCTGTTGAAAACATGTATCTCACGGCCACTGCCTATGGCATTGGCGGATATTTAAGTACAGGTGGAATTACCTATTTCGAGGAAGCGAAAGAGCTTTTTGGGCTAGGCAAGGATGATAAGCTTCTAGGTTTTTTTCATGTTGGCCATGTTAAAAACACATTGCCCGAAGGAAGAAGACGACCATTGGCAGAGAAAATGACATGGGTGGAATAATGGTATGGTTACTTAAGAGTAATATCAGGGCTTAATAAAAGAGTTATAATTGTCTTAAGCTGATCTAAATTTCATACCATGAAACGATACATACTTCTTTCAACAATTCTCTTTGTAACAACACTTGTTTCTCAGGCACAAGTAATCGGTAAAACTTTCCCTGATATGGAAGCCGAGAATGTAGAAGATAAAAAGGTGATGTTGCCAAAAGATGTGGCTGGAAAATACACGTTAATTGGACTAGCGTATTCAAAAAAATCAGAAGATGAATTAAACAGCTGGTTTCAACCTGTGTTTCAAAAATTTATTCAAAAAACAAACGGACTAATGTCTGGTTTTGGATATGATGTAAATGTCTATTTCATTCCGATGTTCACCGGTGTAAACGCAGCAGCAACAGGCACGGCTAAACGAAAAGCCATCAAGAATATCGATCCACAATTACTTCCCTTCATCCTGTTTTATAAAGGAGAACTAAAGCCTTATAAAGAAGCGCTTGATTTCGAAAAGAAAGACATTCCATACTTTTTTGTGCTCGATGCAGAAGGAAAAATTCTCTACGCCACATCGGGTAAATTCACGGAACAAAAAATGGAGCAAATCGAGGAAGTTCTCGAGTAGTCTTTCGTTTTCAATTGTGATTGGAGATGTTTACCTTTTCGAGAAATAATCCAATATGTTTCTTCTCGCACTTGCCCTAGCTCCTGGTGCAGCCATCGCGCTCTACATTTATTTAAAGGACAAGCACGAACGCGAGCCTCTTAGTCTGCTAATGATCAGTTTTCTCTATGGTATTTTTAGCATTGCCGTTACGCTCATGCTTTCTTATCCTGTAAATGCTTTTTTCCTTACTCGCGAAGACGATGTGGTTGAGCAATTTGCAAATGCATTCTTTAAGGTAGCATTGGTAGAAGAGTTTAGTAAATTCATCTTCATCCGCTTTATTCTTTTTAACAATAAAAATTTCAATGAACCCTTTGATGGAATTGTTTATGCCGTAATGGTGAGCATGGGTTTTGCAACGCTTGAAAATATCATCTATGTATTTGAATATGGTTACACTACCGGCTTCTTGCGCATGTTCACAGCCGTTCCTGCTCATGCAACTTTTGCCGTGTTAATGGGTTTCTTCCTGGGCAAAGCCAAATTCTCGCATCAAAATCAACTTTATCTTAGTCTGGCAGCGCTTATCACTCCTACTATTTTTCATGGTGCTTATGACTACTTCTGGTTCATCTCTTACATTCCGGGTATTTGGATTGGAGCGATTGCATCACTCATCGTTGGGTTTGTATTAGCACGTAAGGCCATTCGTCTTCATCAACAAGCTTCTCCTTTTATTGCCGTAAACAAACCGGAGAAAATCAATCCTGAACAAGACTCTACAGAGTCTTAATTCTAAATGTGTTTTGTATTTTAGTAGAGCTTAACCTATCATCATGATTCGGGAGTCTATAAAGAAACACTACCTCGGCCTTAATCAGGAATTTCGCTTTCGCGGAGAAGAACCGGGTCGTCTTGAAAATTTTAGTGATGCTGTGTTCGCACTGGCCATTACCTTGTTGCTAATATCAACATCACCTCCTACTAATTTTGTACAAATCAAACGATTTGTCTGGGACGTCATTCCATTCTGTTTGTGCATTACTCTCATTCTTTTGATTTGGCACGAGCATTTTGTTTTCTATTTCCGTTACGGAATGAGAAGTGGAAAGGTAATCGTGCTAAATACTATGTTTTTGGTGATTGTTCTTTTCTACGTTTACCCGCTTAAGTTTCTTACGAAGCTTGTTCTTTTTCCAATTGCTTATCTGTTTGATCAGAAAGAATTATTGAACGAATTGGCAGGGATGATTTCTGCTAAGGACTTTGGTGACTTGATGATCATCTACGGAACTGGTGCCACAAGTGTTTTTATTATGCTGATGTTAATGTATCTATATGCATTACGACATGCCGATGAACTGGACCTCAATGATATTGAGCGTTATGATACTCGTGCGAGCATGCGAGCAAATTTATTAATGGCTTCCATTCCCTTGCTGTCAACCTTTGTAGCAATTGTTTTAAGAGACTTTGCATATGTCGGAATGTTTTCGGGCTTTACCTATTTTCTATACACTCCTGTTATGCTTATCCATGGCAGAAAAGTGAACAAAGGCCGAAAGAAAATTCTGGAAAAAATGAAGTCAGAACAAAAAGATTAATCGATCTTCTTAATCCGTGTTACCTGTCCAAAATACTTTTTCTTGATTAGCCCAACAAGTTGTTTGGGTGTAGGGTCAATCTGATATAATTTCTCGTTTGTTGTTTCTGTTGAGTCAATCTGTATTTCTTTTGCCAGTGTGTTGACAAACGTATTGAAGTCTTTATCATCCATCGACATGAACGAGAGGTCTCCATTTTTTTCTTGCTTAATTATTCGAAGCGCCCATTCGGGCCTCTGATTTATGTTTAAAAAATAATAGCCTTTATACTTTTTGAGTACAAGGCTATCGCCTAAAACTCCTTCATCAACTGCACCTCCCTTTGTACGATAACCCGTATTGCCAATGACGAGTGTATCTTTATCAATGCCATTATCATCAATAAGTAAATAATTTCCACGTAAGGAGGATGGTATTTCGGTAAGTGATTTTTTACCTTTTGGCTGAGTTTCCCTATATGTAATTTCTTTGCACGATACGAAGACAACAAAAGGAAGAAGGAGAAAAAGCCTCATAGTGAAATGTTTTGATGAAGATAAGGAATCCGTTTCTAAAAAATTGTGGTTTAAAATAAGTACATTTTAACTTGGCTTTAAACCCACACAATGGGGATAAAAGTTTGCAACTTTATGTTTAAAAAGAGTGTCTATGCATATTGAAAGGAAAGAGAAATGAAGAAGCGTATTGCATTTTGTATTATTATTTTAGTATTCACATCCGGGTGTAGTTTTGAGGATGGCCTTGGTTTTTCTATTTTTTCCAATTCATCCGATTTTAGTATTGATCTGCAAGGATGGGATGGCGATTTTGCTGATTATCCCATTGGCGTTGACGATTCCAGTTTTTATGAACTCCGCTTTGAACACACCAATAGGCCAGAAAATCTAAGCCCTGTGCAAAAATCCATCATGCTTTCCGGCAATAATCACAGTGATGATTTATTCATGTTTATTAAAAAGAAGATTAATGGGCTTCAACCCAACACAGATTACACTGTGGTTTTTGAAGTAGAGCTGGCTTCAAACGCTGAAGAAAATAATGTTGGTGTTGGTGGTGCTCCTGGAGAAAGTGTTTACGTAAAGGCTGGTGCTTCTATCATCGAGCCTAAGAAGATTGTAGATGGAAACAATTATCGCCTGAATATTGACAAGGGAAACCAAAGTACTGATGGTGATGACATGAAAGTGATAGGTAACATCGCGGTTGAGTCCGCTGAATACAATCTCATCACACGAACTAATTCTAGTCAGGGCACTCCTTTTATCGTGCGGAGTAGCGCACTTGGAGAATTATGGCTTATTGTTGGAACAGATTCGGGCTTTGAGGGAGTTACAACTGTGTACTATACCAAAATCAATGTTGTCTTTAGTTCTTCGAACTAAATCCCTTCCGCGATATCAAAAGATGTTGACAAAACGCTCACTTAATTTTTTACGAGCATATTTTGATTCTGCTAATAATCGTGACGCTTGCTGATATTTTAGAAGATGCTCACTGTCGTCTAAGAATGCTTCAATCTTGTTGGCAAAATCAGTAGGTTGATTGGGGTGAACATAAATACCGCAATGATTTGATTCAATCTCTTCTTTAATCCATCCACCAAAGTTTGCGACAATTAGTTTTCCTGCAGCCAGGCCATCGAAATATTTATTCGGAGAACCGGTTTCGAGAATTGGTACCGGTTTATAGCAAACAAATGCAGCATCGGTTATGCTCATAATCTCTTGCACGCCATCGCGATTTTGAAATTCCAGAAAAGTCAAATTGGAGAGATTAGAACGTTGTGCAGTGTCTTTTAGCCGGGCTAAAACAGCTCCGTCTCCGCACATCAGAAAGTGAATATTTTGTCTGCGTCTTAAACTTGCTCGTGCACATTCCAGAAAATAATCCAATCCATTCGCTACGCCTGCAGCTCCAATGTAGGAAACAACAAACTTTCCCTCCACGCCAAATTTTCGTTCTACTGCTGTTGGTTTGGTTTCTGGTTTATAAAAATTTGTATCGGCCATGTTCGGTATCAGGTGAATCGTTTTATTTTTCACCTTCTTTTCAATGACAGATTTTATCATGGGTGATAGGGCGACAATCGATTCGGCATCGCGATAAATAGAGGATTCCAGTTGATAGAGGACTTGTTTGAAGAAATAATTCTCTACAAATCCCATTTGTATGGGAGCATCGGGCCATAAATCACCCACTTCAAAGATGTAAGGAATTTTATACCGCAACTTTATCCAACGCGCAGCTAAGCCAATGGTGAGGGGAACAGAGATTGCGTAACAGATTGACACATCTTTAAATTGACGAGCCAACTTCACTGAACTTAAAATGTAACGCACAAACGAAAAGCTTCTTTTCCAAAATCCAAATCGGTTGTCGTAGGCTATCGGAAGAAAATGAACATCGATACCTTCAATGTTTTCATGCTTGTAGTGTTTCTCATTATGACCTGAAATAACGATGGTTTCAATACCTTTATCAACCAACGCTTTTGCCAGATAGTAAGAGCGAATGGCTCCTCCCCTTTGAGGCGTATTGAAGTGTTGATGAAGGATCAGAATTTTCACGGTGCAAAGAAAACAAATCAGATGATAGTGTGAAGTTAGTGCATTAACAGTTTTTAGGATTTATTACTTCCACACAAAGCTGATCGCTTGCGCTAAAGTCAGAAAGAAATTACCTTGATAAAACTGAAGCACTTTCTTCTAAATTGACAGACCATGAAATTGTTAACCCTTCTGTTGTTTCTGCTTTCTACCTCTCTCTTTGCGCAAAAGCAATACACATTCGTTTTTCTTCACAAAAAAGAAAATGTGGCATTGCCCAAAGAGCAACTCGACAAAATAATGGAAGGTCACATGGCCAATATTAATCGCTTAGCCAAAGAAGGTAAGTTAGTTGCAGCCGGCCCATTTGAAGGTGGGGGAGGAATTTTTATTCTCAATACCACTTCGGTTGATGAAGCTAGGGAATGGTTAAGCACCGACCCTGGTATACAAGCCAATCGATGGAACATTGAATTGCTTCCCTTTACGCCAAGAATAGGGGGCGTCTGTAAAGTAAGCGAGCCTTATGAAATGACAATGTATTCTTTCGTTCGATTCACAGCGACCATTTCCAAGTTTACAGCATCTACTTATACGCAGATTATTTATCGACATGACGAATACATTAAACAACTCAATGCTACTGGAAATGTAATAGCCGAAGGAACCTTTGGAGAACACGATGGCGGAATTTTAATTATGAAAGGAAGTGTGTCAAGCGAACTCTTTGAAAAGGATCCTGGCGTACAGGAATCATTAATGGAATTGTCTATCAAAAGCCTTTACATAGCCAAGGGATCTTTTTGCGAGAAGTAAGCTACATTGTTTGACTGCTTTATCTTTTATATTTTAGTGACTGGTGTGTTTTGTTTCACTTCATCCAATTTCCATGAGACTCGTTTTTATTTCTTTGGCTTTAGTCGCTTCTGTTTCAGTATTCGGGCAAGTGGTTCCTGAGAATACTGAAATTTTAAAAGAGGCTGACAGAATCATCAATAGTTATCAATTTGAAAAAGCGCTGGCCGTTTTGGAACAATCACCAGACACTCTCAATATTGAGATCATTCAACGCAAAGGTTATTGTCATTCCCGGCTAGGAAATTATCAGCAAGCAATTGAAGCTTATGAGAAGGTTGTAAAAACAGACTCAACGAATACAAGTGCTTTTAATCAGCTCGGTCAATTGTACTCGCGAGCAGGTCATTACGATTTAGCAAAAGAGCTTTATCAGAAGCTCATGTCTGCTGATACAACAAACAGTTTTTACTGTAAACAATATGCTTCTCTATTAGTACAAAGTGGCGAAGCTGTTTATGCGATGGCTTATTATCTAAGAACGATTGACTTGAATCCGCGTGATTTTGAAGCGTATACCTCGTTAGCGAACCTTCTTCTTGAAAGCGAAGCATATGGGATGGCTGATACAATCCTAATGAATGCGTTAAAGACAATTCAACATCCTCAACTGAAACTTTTGCTTGCAAAAGCGCAGCTCGGTGAAAAGAAATATAAAAGTGTAATTAGCAATGTAAATGAACTTCTTCTTCATTCCGATACAACCGCCACTAGCGCAAGACTATTAGGAATCAGTTATTTTCAATTGGATAAACATAACGAGGTTATTTCATGTATGAATTATTTGTTAGAATCAGGCGCTGAAGCAGATTGGATCTATTATTATATCGGTGCTTCCTATCAACAGCTCAATAATCCCGATAGCGCCATCGTGTATCTGAACAAGGCAATCGAAGCTGGCATTTCAAATAATATCGAAACCTATTATACTCAACTTGCTTTAAGTTATGAGAGCATGGGAGATTTCAAAAATGCAATACACTATTATAAAGCTGCATACGAAAATTCCAAATCCGATATTCTACTTTATCATCTGGCCAGAAATTACGACCAGTTCTATAAGGATAAATCATCGGCTATCGCTTACTATAAAAAATACCTCAGCTCGGATGATACCATAAAAGTTACGCGCGAATATTCACAACAGCGGATGCAACAATTAACTGATTTTAGATAGGATGATTTTTATAATTGATCTTTTACAATAGCCATCAGGAAAGGTAACATTAAGCCATTAGCTATACTCCTATTTAACTTTATTTTTCTACTTCAACCGGAATAACCAATTCAAAATCAACTACACCGGAGCCAGGACAGTTACCTGTCTTTGTTCCCGGCTGATGTTGTAATGAAATTGTTAATTGACCGCTTGCCTCATTTGCTCCTGTTACCCATTCTGTAGAAATACCAAGAGGTAAGCTGTTTGAATCTTCGTCTTTGTAATCAACATCGACAACGCCATTTGTTGCAACGAAGCAAAGCAAGTGATCATCTTTTTCATTTTCAATTTCAGTGTGTTTGTCGAAGAAAGATGTGTAAACTTCAAAAGTAGTATTGGTTGGAAAGGTAATCGTAGGGTAAGCTTCATCAGGCTCAAATGTTCCATCTTCATCATCGTCTGTTAAAATGAGATCATAATAGGGTTCAATGCCACCACTGCCAGGAGCCCAAATGGTAATGTTAACTCCGTTGATTGTTTCCTTTTCATTTGGCTCCTCTTTCGGATCATCGCCAGAACAATTCTGCAAGACAGCGGAGCAGGATAGTAGAAAAAGAAAACTGAATACGGTTTGAAAAATTTGTCTAAATCTTGTTGGGATCATATCAATGGGAAATTTATGGCTATAAATAAAATGATGGTAACGCTCTACCTAAAAACACTACGTTGCTCTATTCTTGATGTTCAAATTAGGAGAAAATCTTCCGATTAACAAAAAACGTTTCGTTTGTTTAATTTCTCATTCCATTAATGCTCTGCCAGTTTAAACTCCTGATATTTTTCCCACACCCTACCGTTGTGTTTTAACAAAGTAAACCGGTCAACATTAAACTCCCCATGAAATTCTTTGGTTTGAAATTCCTCCCAGGCCTTTATAAACATCGGTTTCTTCAAATCGCGAAACGCAAGCGTAATGTGGGGATGGAATGGAAGATCTTTATAGTTCGCATTGAACAGATTCAGTTCGCGTTTGGCAAAGCGATACAATAATCTATGCAATTCGCTAAGGGCATTGTTTTGAATAACCTGGATAAAAATAACTCTGGGAGGAAAGCTTCCGAAGTTAGATAGTTGAAGATCAAATGTTTTTATCGCAGAAGAGAATTGTTCGAGACTTTGAATCAAGTCCCCTTCCTTTTCCTCCTTCCATTGAAAAGGCATGTGTAATGTAATGTGAGGGGGAGAATTTAGCGATGCTTTGCTTTTAAAATGTTCTTTAAAATAGTGCTTGAGTTGGCATGCCTCATCATAACTATTATTCGGTGGAATAATACCAATGAAATAAAGCTTCGTTGATGCTGATTTTTTCTCCATGCAATTCCCGACCAAAGTAGTGAAGATTATGATCAATTATCAACCCCTTTAAGAGGTAAGGTTTTCAGATTGTAATTCCTTTTGCTGCTACATGAGCCGTTGTCCATGCTGCCTGAAAATTAAAGCCTCCGGTTTCGCCATCAATGTTGAGTACTTCGCCCGCGAAGAATAGGTTCTTCACCTTTTTGCTTTCCATTGTCTCAAGATTAATCTCACCAACATCTACACCACCACAGGTAACAAACTCTTCTTTAAACGTTGTCTTTCCCTTTATCAGAAAGGGACAACGAATCATGAACTCCACGAGCTTGTTGATATTTTTCTGCGGAAGCTCAGCCCAAATTTTTACTTCTTCTATTTCAGAAAGCTCACACAATCTTAACCACAAGCGCTGAGGCAGTGAAAACAATGGATTCGAAATCACTTTTTGTTTTCCTCTTTTACTTTTCTGTTCTGCCAGTTGTGCACGAAGTGCTTCTTCTTTTACTGAACCTATCCAGCTGACCAGTGCTGTGAACTGATATTGCTTTTCATGAAGATAAGTGGCAGCCCAAGCTGAAAGTTTAATGACTGCCGGACCACTCAATCCCCAATGAGTGATAAGCACAGGACCAACTTGCGAAAATTTTGTTCCTGCAATTCGTACTTCCGCTGTTGGAACAGCTACACCCATCAGGTCGTTGAATTTTTTCTCAGTGTCATTAAAGGTAAAGAGAGAAGGTATTGGATCTATAATGGTATGGTTTAAGTTAGACATCCATTCATAGCCTTGTCGATTTGGATTTCCTCCGGTGGCAATTAGAATTTTTTTTGTATTGATTACATCACATTGCTGGCAGGTAATATTGAATCCTTTTTCCTTAGCTTCTATTGAAGTAACACCTTTACTTATTTCGATTTTTATTTTCAATCGCTTCGCTTGCTCGAGAAAACAATCAATTATTGTTTCTGAATTATTCGTGATGGGAAACATTCTCCCATCTTCTTCTGTCTTGAGCTGAACACCTTTCGTTGCAAACCAAGTCACGGTTTCTTTTGCTTGAAAAACCTGAAAGAGATTCTTTAAGGGCTTTTCGCCTCTTGGATAATGATGCGCCAATGCAATAGGCTCAAAGCAACTGTGAGTGACATTACACCGACCTCCACCAGATATTCTCACTTTCGCCAAAAGCTTGGTCGATTTTTCAAGGATAAGAACCTTCAAACCCGGTTTCATCTCCGCTGCCTGAATGGCCCCGAAGAATCCTGCCGCACCTCCACCAATAACAACTAAATCGAATTGCATACGCCAAATCTAAATGAAGATTTGAATTATTATCGGGCTATTTCCTTATCCCTGATTTTTAACAGTAGCATAAACACCAATTCCATAAATCCTTACATCTTTGCGCCCTAATGGAATTTTTAGAAAAGTATTGGATATACGGACTCGGGTTTTTTGCCCAATCCCTTTTTGGTGCGCGATTGATAGTTCAGTGGTATTATTCTGAAAAAGCAGGCAAGGTCGTTTCGCCAACTATTTTCTGGCAGCTGAGTCTCGTGGCTTCGTTTCTTTTCCTAATCTATGGCATTTTCCGCGATGATGTTATTATCATCCTGGGGCAAACACTATCTTTTTTTATTTACGTTCGTAACCTTCAGCTAAAAAACGATTGGGTGAAAATACCCGTTGCCCTTCGTGTCCTCTTGTTATTACTTCCCGTGTTCGCCTTTGCTTGGATGTTTCTGGGAGATCATCATAATTTCCAATCCATATTTGCTAAAACCGATTTAACTAGTCCCATTATTATTGTAGGTGCAATCGGGCAATTGATGTTGAATCTTCGATTTGTATACCAATGGTACTATTCTGAAAAGCATAAAACATCTATACTTCCTTTGGGTTTTTGGATTATCAGCACAATTGCCTCTGTCCAGATTCTAACTTATGCCTCGTATCGGCTTGATCCGGTTTTGTTAGTTGCACAAGGCATGGGCATTTTTGTTTACATCCGCAATATTCTAATCCATCATAAAGACTCATTATCTTTAAAGAAATGATATCGCTCCGCGATTTGCTTTCTTCCGATGTTCAATCGTTCATTCATCAACACGAAAATGATGATGTGAAACAACTCGTGCTGAAACACAAACTCATTCACGGTGTTGCTTCCAATATTATTGCTGATCAACTGAACGGAAGGAGAAAGGCAAAAGAAAAACTTCCAACTTTATATCACACAAAAGGTATTGCTTATCCTCCGGGAGTTAATGTAGAACAAAGTTCGTCTGAACAAACTGCGAAGTACAAAGCTTCAATCTTCTCTCAACAAGATGAAGAGTTAAAAAACAAAAATCTGGTTGATCTGACGGGAGGTTTTGGTGTGGATAGCTATTTCTTCAGTAAAGTCTTCAAAGAGGTCCTGTATGTAGAGCAAAACGAAAGTCTTCTAGAAATTTCAAAACACAATCATCAACAGCTTGGCGCGGATAGTATTAAATACCACAATACAACAGCAGAAGCGTTTCTAGCAAAGCCCGAACATACTTTTGATTTTGCTTATATCGATCCAAGTCGCAGGGCTGCCGGAAATCAAAAAGTATATTCACTTAGTGATTGCGAACCCAATATCATTCAATTACAAGAAGTAATTTTTGAAAAAGCGGATTACTTGTTAATCAAAGCCTCGCCTCTGTTTGATATTCAACAAGGTTTAAAAGAATTGAAATTCGTTCAAAAGGTATTCGTGGTTTCGGTTGATAATGAATGCAAAGAGGTTCTTTTTCTCTGTATGAAGAATTTTACAGGAGAACCGAAAATTGTGGCCTCGAATATTTTATCCAGCAATCGGATTGATTCTTTTTCATTTCTGTTTTCGGGTGAACGTTCAATAGAAGCTTCATTCTCCGAACCACTTTCCTATTTGTATGAACCCAATGCATCCATCTTAAAAGCGGGTGCTTTCAAAACAATTGGCAATGAGTTCAAAATAGGCAAGCTTCATCCGAGCACACATCTTTATACATCTGATCAACTTGTTGAAAAATTTCCCGGAAGGATATTTAAAGTTGAAGCTTTTGTAAAGGCTGATCCGAAAACGTTGAAAGAGTTTTTTCCGGAAGGAAAAGCAAACATCACCACACGGAATTATCCATTGAGCATTGAAGAGCTAAAAAAGAAAACTGGCTTGAAGGATGGCGGTGAAAAATTCTTAATTGGATTCTCTGGAATGAAAACAAAGTTTTTGGTTGTGGCCTCTCGATTTCGTTCTTAAGTCGAACCTTGGATACTATTTAATGTATTTCAAGATGGCATCCATTTGAGTTTCGCCATTAAACTTTTGTACAAGCTTATGATCGCTGGAATAAATGTAAAGCGATGGTGTAGCGACTGCCCCAAAATTTGATAGTACATCATTCACTGTTATGATTCCAAACTTCACATTTTTAATACTGTTGAGTTTATAGTCTACTGCAAACTTCTCTGCTTCTTGTTTTGGAGCTGTTGTTAGAAAATAGAGTGTGTAGCCTCTAAAACTTGCAATGTGCTTTTGAATTTGAGCGGCTTCGCGTTGGCAATGATCGCAATCGGGGAAAAACAAAATCAAAACAGTTTTGCCTCCCAGCTTCTTTCCATGTATTTGTGATCCATCCAATAATGAAATGACCATGTTCGGCAAATCATTTGGTGCCTGAAGTTCCATCTTTTCCGCTTTCTTATCCATTGAGGCGCCACAGCCAAGCAGTATGCTTACTTCGAATATCATAAATGCAATTAGTCCCATTCTTTTCATAGTATAAAAAACATGAGCCAATATACTCCATAACTGAATAAGGCAATCCCACCATATAATTTTATCACGCCTCTTCTGTTCTGCACATTCTGCCACCACAACATCATCCAGGGTTTGTATAATCCTATAAACAGAAAGGTAATTGAAAGTATGCTTATGTAGAGAAAGAGTGATCGCAGAAAAATCATGTCGAAAATTAACAGAATTTTTTTTTGCAGCATCTGCAAGCGGGGGCAAATCCTCCGTTATCTTTGCGCCCTTTATTACAGTCTTTAGTGAAAGCCTGTTTACTGGATAATCGATTAGAACGTTGAAGGCGGCTGATTTCTTAAGTATTTATCGCGCGGATGGTTTGATAAAGACCGTAGCCGCAGGAATCAAAGCGTCTCCTCCATCCAACATTCGCATCAAAGGCCTTTCGGGAAGTCTCGATGCACTTATTCTGGCTGCTACTTTTAAAATTCATCCGCACGATTACATTGTTGTTTTACAAGATCGTGAAGAGGCCTCCTATTTTCAGAATGACATTCAGAATCTATTGGATCGGGAAATTTTCTTGTTCCCTATGTCATATAAGAGACCTTATGAATTTGAAGAAATAGAGAATGCCAACATCTTAATGAGGGCAGAGGTGTTGAACAAGCTTGCTAACAAAACTTCCTCTGAAATTATCGTTACCTATCCCGATGCTCTAAGCGAGAAGGTGATTACAAAACGATCACTTGCCACCAATACCTTTACCATCAACCTGAAAGAGAAACTAGACATTTCCTTTCTGGAAGAATTTCTTCACAATTACGATTTCGAAAAAACAGATTTCGTTTACGAAGCGGGTCAGTTTGCCATTCGTGGAGGCATTATCGATATTTTTTCTTTTGCTTACGAAATTCCATATCGCATCGAGCTTTTCGGTGCCGAGGTAGATAGTATTCGAACGTTTGATCCCGGCTCTCAGCTTTCAGTTGATGAGCTTCAAAAGGTAAACATCATTCCAAACGTACAGTCAAAGTTGATGCAGGAAGAACGTCAATCTCTTCTTGATTTTGTTTCTCCGGATACGAAGTTGTGGTTCAAGGATTTTCAGCTTACGGTTGATCTGATTGAAAAGAGTTTTGAAAAAGCTTCTTCTTCGTTTGATATCATTCTAAAGTCGAGCAACACACAGATCATTTCTTCCCCGGAAAAATTGTTTGACGATGGTGACTCGTTTATACGAGACTCCTCAAAGTTTTCACGCATTGAGTTTGGAAGTCGCTTTGCGTTAAAAGATTCAAAGACATTTGAGTTTCAGTCTTCGGCTCAACCATCGTTCAATAAAAATTTTGAACTACTTGCGCAAAACCTTCACGATCAGCAGATGCAAGGATTCAGCAATTTTATTGCTGCCGATATGCCCAAACAAACCGAAAGGCTAAAAGGAATTTTCGAAGAAATTGATTCACAAATTCAATTTCAACCACTCGATTTTGCTTTGCGAAGTGGTTTTGTTGATCAGACCTCAAAGATTGTTTGTTATACAGATCATCAGATTTTTGAACGATTCCATCGTTATCGAGCAAAAGAAAAATTCACCAAATCAAAAGCGCTTACACTTCGCGATCTCCAGATGCTTCAGCCCGGAGATTTTGTGACGCACATTGATTTTGGTATCGCCAAGTTTGCGGGTCTTGAAAAAAAGGAAGTAAATGGCCGAGAGCAGGAAGCCATTCGATTAGTGTACAAGGATGATGATCTGCTTTACGTCAGCATTCACGCATTACATAAAATTTCAAAATATTCCGGTCGTGATGGCGCGGTTCCTGCCATCAGTAAACTCGGAACGACTGAGTGGGAAAACAAAAAGTCGAAAGCTAAGAAACGGGTTAAAGACATTGCAAAAGAATTGATTGCGCTTTATGCGAAGCGAAAATCTGCTCCCGGGTTTGCCTATCAACCGGATGGCTTTTTACAAGCCGAGTTGGAATCTTCTTTTATGTATGAAGATACTCCCGACCAGGGGCGAGCAACCGAAGATGTAAAACGTGACATGCAACAGCCTCATCCGATGGATCGGTTAGTATGCGGTGATGTTGGTTTTGGAAAAACAGAAGTTGCCGTTCGTGCAGCTTTCAAAGCAGCAACCGAAGGAAAGCAAGTTGCTGTACTTGTGCCTACAACAATATTGGCGATGCAACATCACCGTACATTTAGTGAGCGGTTATCAAATTTCCCCGTTAATATTGAATACGTCTCGCGTTTCAAAACAGAAAAAGAGATCAAAGAAATTTTAGTTGATGTAAAAAATGGGAAGGTTAATATTCTTATCGGAACCCATCGCGTGGTGAGTAAGGATATTGAATTCAAAGATCTTGGTCTTTTGATTATTGATGAAGAGCAGAAGTTTGGAGTGAAAGTAAAAGATCGGTTGAAAGAATTAAAAGTGAATGTTGATGTACTAACATTAACTGCAACTCCAATTCCACGAACATTACATTTCTCTTTAATGGGTGCACGCGATTTGAGCATTATATCCACGCCACCACCAAACCGACAACCGGTTACCACGGAACTTCATACATTCAATGAAATCCTTGTTCGTGATGCCATCAGTTATGAACTAAGAAGAGGTGGCCAGGTTTTCTTTGTTCACAATCGCGTAAGCGATATTGAATCTGTTGCCAACACCATTTACAAACTTGTTCCTGATTCAAGAATTGGAATTGCGCATGGACAGATGGACGGTGACAAGCTGGAGAAAGTAATGGTGAAGTTTATCGATGGCGAATATGATGTATTAGTTTCAACAAACATTATTGAGTCGGGTCTCGATATTCCGAATGCCAACACCATTATGATTAATTCGGCCCACATGTTTGGTCTTTCTGATTTACATCAAATGCGGGGTCGTGTTGGTCGATCTAATAAAAAAGCATTTTGCTATTTACTCACACCTCCAGCGTCTTTACTCACAAGCGATTCGCGAAAGCGTCTTGCTGCATTAGAAGAATTCTCTGAGTTAGGTGATGGATTTAAAGTTGCTATGCGCGATCTTGATATTCGTGGAGCTGGAAATTTATTGGGTGGTGAGCAAACGGGTTTTATAACCGATCTGGGTTTTGATACCTATCATAAAATTTTGGATGATGCTATTCAGGAATTAAAAGAAACTGATTTCAAAGAGTTGTTTAGTGAAGAGCTTTCAGAAAAAGCAAAACTCATTGTTCAAGATTGTGTAATTGAAACCGATCTTGAAATTCTCATTCCTGAAACCTATGTCAACAACATCAGTGAACGCCTTCAACTTTACTCTCGTCTTGATAATATCAAGGATGAAAAACAGCTGAATGAATTCTCAGAAGAAGTGCGCGATCGTTTTGGACCATTACCGGCATCAGTAGAGGAACTGGTAAATTCCGTTCGCCTACGCTGGTTGGGGGAGCGACTTGGTTTTGAAAAATTGAGTCTAAAGAATGAAAAGGTAAGAGCGTTCTTCGTCAGCACCAAAGACCAATATTTTAGTTCTGAAATCTTTGGTCAGATTTTAAGTTTCATCAAAAAACATCAACGTCAGTGTAAGATGAAAGACTCTGCAGGCAAAGCCATGCTTATCATTGAAGAAATAAAAACCGTTGATGCTGCTATTGAATTCCTGACTCAGATGGTTGGCTTGGAAAGTAAATCCTCCAACGAAATCATATCCAGGTAAGGAGCAAGGCCAATAGATTTATCAAAAGCATTTATCATCAACACTTTTTGATATTTAGGGGAATAAAACACCTCAATGTAGAAACCTTCAAAGGAATACAAGAAAACCTTACAATCGCCTAGTGAGCGTTGAAGCAAATAACTTCCTTGAAATGTAATGACATCACATTTTTTTTCGAAAGGCATTACTCTAAAATCATCGAGCGTAAACATGGGACTTTGTATTTTCCCATATGCTATTACAATTCTATGCCAGTCGCCTTATCCCCCAAAAATGTAGGATAATCTGCATTACTTGTATTTCAACTTCCCAAAACTGGATGATACTTTCCCGAAACAATAGTAACGGAAGTAAATCGTTACTTAAAGTGCTTGCAAACCTTCTATCGTAGATTTACCAATAAAACTGCGACTGCTTGGAAAACATGCGATTATCTGTTTAATTAGCATTTGATTTAAACTCGAAAATGAAATGAAGTATTTTTTCAGGAGTCTCTTGTATGTCGTGGGCGGATCGGTAGCCCTGACTGCCTGTTTTTCGTTTGGTGGTGGTGGAAAACCTACTGCTCAAAATCCGGGTCAACTTAGTTCAGCCACAGGCTTAGCTTACAACGATGAAGATCAAGGTGGTTTTATGGTGAACCCTTACGAAGGCCAACCGGAAGCTCCTAATATGGTTTTCATTGAAGGTGGCCGTGCCATTATGGGTTCATTCGAAGAAGATGTTATGTCTTCTCGCGATAACATTGAAAGAACGGTTTCAGTAGCATCTTTCTTTATGGATGAAACTGAAATAGCCAACATACACTGGTTGGAATATATGCACTATCTCGCTAAGGACTCTTCTCAAGAAGCGTATCAGGCAGCATTGCCAGATACTACTGTTTGGGTTGGTAAGTTAGCGTTCAACGATCCTTATGTAGAACACTACTTACGTTATCCTGGATTCCGTTACTTCCCGGTTGTCGGAATTACCTGGAGCCAAGCTAGCAAGTATGCTGTTTGGAGAACTCGTGCTGTAAACATTAAGCTGGCAGAAGATGCTGGTGAAGACTATGCAGAAAGTGATGGTCGTATTCCGTTGGAGTCTGGTATTGTTGTACCGGCTTACCGTTTACCTACCGAAGCAGAGTGGGAATATGCAGCGCAAGCACTTATTGGAACTCAGTGGTTAGAAGAAATGCAAACCCACCAACGTATCTATCCTTGGGATGGTCACGCTGTTCGTAATCCTTACGGAAAAGAAATGGGCTTTATGTTAGCAAACTTTAAACGTGGTCGTGGTGACTATGCCGGTATTGCTGGTCGTTTAAATGATGGAGCATTAATTACCTCTTACATATATGAATTCCCTCCAAACGATTATGGCTTATACAACATGGCTGGTAACGTGAGTGAGTGGGTTCAGGATATTTATCGTCCGATGTCATACCAGGATTTTGATGATCTTAACCCAATCCGTAGAGATGGTTTCTTAGACCCTGCATCCGGAACAAACTCTGGATATAATAGCGATTTCGAAAAGAATCCAGAAAGCTTCACTTCTTTAGTTACAGATCGTGCCCGCGTTTACAAAGGAGGATCATGGAAAGATGTCGCTTATTGGATGTCACCTGGAACAAGGAGATACTTAGATCAGGATTCAGCAACTGCAACTGTTGGTTTCCGCTGCGCGATGATTAAAGCTGGTTCGAACTATTAATTCAAACCTTCGATATAACAGAAACCCTGGCAATAGCCGGGGTTTTTTGTTTTAGGCCTCTGCCAAACAAGCTATGCTTAATTTTCTACACCCATTTTCTAACAATGTCTGTCCGCACGCTTCTATGGTTGCTCCGGTTGTAATTACATCATCAACTAATAAAATGTGTTTATCTTTAATTGTGCCATTGGCTTTTATCAGAAAAACATCACTTACATTTTGCCAGCGATTAAGCTTTGTCTTCCGTGTTTGGGTTTGAGTATTTCTGGCTCTGGTCAATAATGTGTCCGAGAAGGGAATGCTCATTTTTTTTGAAAGTCCCTCTGCAAACTTGGCGCTTTGATTATATCCTCTTTTTCTCTTTCGTGATTCGTGTAGCGGCACAGGAAGAATAAGATCAAACTCATGTGAAAAACCAGAATCTAACAACCTTGTAGCATAAACCTTACCGAGCATCACTCCAATTTCTGGATGATTTTTATATTTCAGATTGTGTAGCAGATGCTGTACTCGACTACTCTTCGCAAATTTGAAAAGAGCCACAGCGTAAACAACAGGAATACGCAGTACCAATCTTGTTTGCAATGTGTTCTCGCGGTATAAATGATAATCGGTTTGAGGCATCTCTGTCATGCATGAGGTACACACTATCTCTTCTCCTTTCACTAATGTGTTATTGCAGGCAAGACAATAATTGGGGAAAAAGAGCGAAGAGAAGTCTTTGAGAATTTCAATGAGAGTAGTATTCATCTTTTAGAAATATATTTGCTGACAACTGTATTTTAAAAATAATAAAAGCATCAGATATATGGGAATGGTAGAAGACTTCAATGCTTATCGAGGTAAAATGAACGAGAAGATAATGGCTTCGGACAGCCTGATTATCAAACGTATTTTTAATCTGGATACGAATGCCTATGCAGAGGGACATTTAGACATAAAGTCAAAAGAATTGATTGGGCTCACATGCTCACTGGTTTTGCGTTGCGATGATTGCGTGCGGTATCATCTTGGAAATTGTAAGAAGGTGGGATTTTCGACTGAGGAGGTGCATGAGGCAATGGGTGTTGCTACTTTAGTAGGTGGAACTATCGTGGTTCCGCATTTGCGAAGAGCATTTGAATATTGGGAGGAGCTTCAAAATGTTTAAGCGCGATCTTGAACACGAAAAATCTTGGGCTTCTTTACTTGCAGCCCTCGAAAAACTCATAGGCAAAAAACCTAAGGATCTTAATGCTGTCCTCTTTCTTATTGGAGTTCAGGAACTGGGCCAAGGAAGGAAGTATTTCGAGAAAGAAGAGAAACAAGATCTAATGCACATAGGTATTTGTAAGGTTCTCAGTCTTTCTGGCTATTACGAACTTGAGGGGTTGGATAAAGACGGCTGGCCGCATTGGAAATTGATCAAAAAATTGCCCCATTTTGATTTACTGGAGCAAGAGAAGCTCTTGAAAATGCTGGTGATCGAATATTTTGAGAAGGAATTTACTTGGTCTTTGTCGGGTGATCTTTCGTGAGGAACTTTCCCAATGGGATGTATTAAATTTTTTGTTGTTGCGTTGATTAGCTACTATCTTCGAACGGCTTCAACTTTGGTGTATCATATTGCGTTTTGATCGTATGTAATGGGTGAATATGGATGAGGTAGCAACGGACATTGAAAAGAAAATCCGGTCTTTCAAACGAAAGTACTACTTCAATCTATTTGTGAAGGGAGCAATTCTAACGCTCGCCATTCTTGTCAGTTATTTTCTAATTGCCACGCTTGTCGAATACAATCTTTGGCTAGGACCGTGGGCTCGTTTTATTATTTTCTTTTCGTTCATAACAATTGCTAGTTGGTGTCTTTACAATTTCTTGAAAGAACCTCTTCTGTGGTGGTTTACAAAACGAGGTCTAACAGAGGAAGAAAGTGCCAAGATTATCGGAAATTCTCTGCCCTCTGTAAAAGACAGACTGCTTAATCTTATTCAGCTTTCATCTTCTAAATCCAGCTCAACTCTAACGTTTGCCAGCATTCAACAGAAATCATTAGAATTTCAACCTCTTTCTTTTGATTCATTCATTGACATCAATCTCAACAGAAAATATTTAAAGTATCTCATTATTCCTGTTGCTATTATTCTTTCTCTTTTGATCATCAACAAAAATGTAATTATAAAAAGCACTGAGAGGCTTGTCCATTTTAATCGTCAATATTCTCCGCAAGCGCCTTTCAATTTTGTAATTGAAAATGAATCTCTTCTCGCTTTTTATAATGAAGCTTTTCCTCTTAACCTAATTTTGACAGGCGAAGCCTTACCACAAGATGTTTATTTAATTACAGGAAATCTTCGTCTAAAAATGTTGAGCTCAATCAAAGGGGAGTTTCAATATGTATTTGAAAATATTCAAACGGGTTTTGATTTTCAGCTAGAAGCCGCTGGATTCTATTCCGATATATACCATGTAACACTTGCGAATCGCCCCGAACTGAATGGGCTTGAAATTGCCCTTGATTTCCCAGCATATCTAAGCAGAAAAAATGAATTGCTTCATAACACAGGCAATATCGAGATACCAGAAGGAACAACAGTTACCTGGGAGCTAAATACAAAAAATGCAAATGCTGTTCATTTTCAATTGTCATCCGATCCAGGTCTAAAAGATTTTTATGAATCTCAAAACCAGTTTTTTACTTTCAAAAGTGAGTTTCGGAATCCGGATAATTATGAAATCATTCTGGAAAACGATAAGAGTAAAAATAAGGAGAAGATCGCTTATCGAATTGATGTTATAAAAGATCTATTTCCTCAAATCAGCGTAAGCAATCTGAAGGATTCAGTTTTATACAAACGTATTATGTTAGGAGGAAGTATTGGTGACGATTATGGAATCAGTCAACTTTCACTACACTTCCGTATTCGAGATGAAAACCAAAAAGAAGTTTCTTCCGGATCAACAAATATTCCTTTTGGCAAAAATCAACTTCAACAAAATTTCTTTTATAACTGGCCTCTCGATTCGCTCAACCTTGATGCTGGAAATCAATTAGAATATTATTTACAAGTGTGGGATAATGATGGCGTAAATGGAAGGAAATCAACCAAGACTTCTACCTATACTTTTCTTATTCCCACAAAGGATAATCTTGTTGCCGACATTAATCGATCGCAAGCACAGGCTGAGCAAAAATTAGACAAGAGCAGCGCTAAGGCAAATAAACTTCAGGATCAGATTGAACAAGCTGCGCAGAAACTAAAAGGAAAACAAACACTGGATTGGCAAGACAAAAAAATGCTCGAAGACATTGTTCAGCAAAAAGAAAGTTTAAATCAAATGTTAGAAGAGTTAAAAGCTCAGAACAAATTACTGGAGGAAAAAAAAGAAGCATTTACAGAACGAGATGAACGCATTCGTGAAAAGGCAGAGCAGGTTCAAAAATTAATGGAGGAACTTTTGGATGAGGAAACAAAGAAGCTATTTGAAGAACTTCAAAAGTTACTTAATGAAAACAAAGACACATCACAAATTCAGAAGCTGTTAGATAAGCTTGACCAAAAAACATCGAACCTGGAAAAAGAATTGGAGCGGATGCTTGAGCTATATAAAGAACTACAATACGAATCTAAGTTTGATCAAACCATTCAGGATATCAAGAAGGAAATTGAAGATCAAAAAGCATTAATGGAGAAGACTGAGTCTTTAGAAAAAGAAAATTCTTCTGATAAAAATGATAATAAGAATAATGTAGAGAAGTCAGATAAAGGGGAAGACAAAAGCAACAAACCTGGCGAGGAGAAAAAAACTGAAAGTCAGGAGTTAGCAAAAGAACAAGAACAGCTTAAGAATGATTTCCAGAAAACAACAGAAAAAATTGAAGAGCTTAAGAAGCTTGGGGAAGAGCTGGAGAAAAATGATGAACTGCCTGACAAAGAAAATACTGATGAGGTTCAACAAGATCAAAAAGAAAGTGAAGATCAATTAAAACAAAACAGTCCTTCAAAATCTAAAGAGGCTCAACAGAAAGCTGTTCAGAAAATGCAAAAAATGCAAGAGCAAATGGAGGGAGCTCAAAATTCTATGGAAATGGAAATTGATATGCAAAATCTCGAAATGCTCCGCCAGATTATTCATGGATTGGTAAAAATATCATACGATCAGGAGAGTCTTTTAAAATCGTTTGGTGATTTAGCGCAAAATGATCCTCGATTCAATACCCTTGCACAACAGCAATTGAAACTGAAAGATGATGTTAAAGTATTGGAAGACAGTTTGTTAGCGCTTTCAAAGAAGGATGTATTCATGGGATCTATTGTTACCAAAGAGGTAGGCGAGCTTAATGAACACATTGATAATGTAATAGATGCCAATAAGGAAAGAAGAAGGCCACAGGCATCAAACGAAATGCAACTTAGCATGACCTCTATTAATAACCTCGCGTTGTTATTGGACGATCACTTTGATATGATGATGCAGATGATGGCCAATGCAAAACCATCGTCCTCCAAAGGAAAGAAAAAAGGTCAGAAGCCTAGCTTGAGTCAACTTCAAAAAAATCTGAATCAAAAAATAGAAGATCTTAAAAAAGGTGGAAAAGGCGGTAGAGAATTATCCGAAGAGTTGGCGGAAATGGCTGCGGAGCAGGAGAGGATTAGAAAGGCCCTCCAAGAGATGCAGAACAAAATGAAAGATGGGAAAATGCCTGGTGGCGATTTACCTTCAAAAATGGAACAAACTGAAATGGATCTGGTTAACAAGCAGATTACTGATCAGTTAATTAAACGCCAACAAGATATTCTTACCAGAATGTTAGAAACAGAGAAATCACTTCGTGAACAAGACCAGGAAGAGGAAAGAAAAGGAGAAACGGCAAAAGATTATGATAAAGAAATACCAAAGGCCTTTGAAGAATATTTGCGCCTAAAAGAAAAAGAAGTAGAATTGCTAAAGACAGTTCCACCAAAATTATATCCGTATTACAAAAAAGAGGTCAGTGAATATTTTAAGAGAATTGGCAATCAATAAATATACTTTCAACTAATGAACACGATCAGTATCCAGGTACCTTCTATCACCGAAAACATTCGCATGATTGAAAGCTTTATTGACAATGCAAAAGAGCGATACCAGCTTGACGATGATATTTATGGAAATATTATGATTGCTGTGACTGAGGCCGTAAATAATGCCATAAAACACGGAAACGGAGGAAACAAATCAAAGAATGTGTTTCTAAGTCTTTCACTTCACGAAAACCTTATTCAGTTTATAGTTAAGGATGAGGGTTCAGGTTTTGATTATCAAAATCTGCCAGATCCAACAGCACCAGAGAATTTAGAGAAACCAGGAGGAAGGGGTATCTTCTTAATGAAGCATCTTTCAGATGAGGTAAACTTCAAAGAAAATGGCAGAATCGTTGAATTAAGCTTTTATATGAATGCCTAAGGCCTCTATTCAATTCTTTTGCGAGGGTATTGATTTCAAACTAAAGAATTCTAGAAAGACAATATCTTGGGTAAAAGACTCAATTAAAGCAGAAGAAAAAACAACAGGGGAACTGAATTTCATATTCTGTTCAGACAATCATCTTCTCCAGATGAATATTGATTATCTCCAACACAATACCTTTACAGACATTATTACGTTTGACACAAGTGAAGAGGAGGGTCTCATATGTGGTGACATATTCATAAGCATTGACAGGGTAATGGATAACGCCCATAAATTCAAGAAAGAAGTAGATAATGAGCTTCACAGGGTAATTATTCATGGTGTTCTACATCTCATTGGGTATTCAGATAAAACCGCAAACAAAAAAAGCATCATGCGCAGAAAAGAAGATGCTTACTTATCTTTGCGCTAGTTCCACGTGAAACCTTAGTTTCCTAAATGTGAATCCAATTGTGGAAATGTGGATTCTTTTGTGGGAAAGTTTTTTGTTCCACGTGAAACCTAAACGATTCAAATAAATATGGGCATATATGTTTCCTGAGTATGATGTAATTGTGGTTGGTGCGGGACATGCCGGCTGTGAGGCTGCAGCAGCGGCCGCGAATATGGGATCTAAAGTTCTTATGGTAACAATGAACATGAACACCATTGCCCAGATGTCTTGTAATCCGGCAATGGGCGGAGTGGCAAAAGGTCAGATAGTTAGGGAAATTGATGCTCTTGGGGGACAATCAGGTATAATTTCTGACAAGTCGATGCTTCAATTTAGAATGCTCAATAGATCTAAAGGGCCTGCAATGTGGAGTCCAAGAAGTCAAAATGATAGAATGCGGTTCTCTGAAGAATGGCGAAACACATTAGAGCAAACCAAAAACATTGATTTTTGGCAAGAGATGGTAAAAGAAATCCTTGTTAAGGATGGCAGGGCTACAGGAGTAAAGACAAACTTAGGACTTGAGATAAAATCGAAATCAGTAGTATTAACTAATGGGACCTTCCTTAATGGGAAAATCCACATTGGTGAAAAGAGCTTTGGGGGCGGGAGAACAGCAGAGAAAGAAGCAACGGGCCTAACCGAGCAACTTGTGCACCTCGGATTTGAGTCCGGACGAATGAAAACTGGTACACCACCCCGAGTAGATGGAAGAAGTCTGGACTATTCAAAAATGGAAGAGCAATTCGGTGATGAAAACCCATCCAGGTTTTCATTCACTGATACCAAACAACTTACTAAACAACTTAGCTGCTGGATTACATATACCAATGAAGACGTACATGGTGAGCTTAAAAAGGGGTTTGAAAAGTCACCCATGTTTCAAGGAAGAATTAAAGGTATTGGACCAAGGTACTGTCCATCCATTGAAGACAAGATAAACCGGTTCGCTGAAAGAAACCGTCATCAAATATTTGTAGAGCCAGAAGGATGGAATACTGTTGAGATATATGTCAATGGGTTCTCGACCTCCTTGCCTGAGGACATACAACAACAAGCCCTTGTAAAGATTCCTGGATTTGAAAAAGCCAAGATGTTTCGGCCAGGATACGCCATTGAATATGATTTTTTTCCGCCCACCCAACTAAATAGCTCGTTGGAGACTCAACGTATTGATAATCTGTACTTTGCGGGTCAAATTAATGGTACTACAGGATATGAAGAAGCGGCATGTCAGGGATTAATGGCCGGAATAAATGCTCATAATAAAGTCCACAATAAAGAGCCTTTCATCCTCAAAAGATCTGAAGCTTACATTGGTGTGTTAATAGACGACCTCATAAACAAGGGTACCCAAGAACCCTATAGAATGTTTACCTCAAGAGCAGAGTATAGAATTCTTCTTCGGCAGGATAATGCTGACATACGACTAACAGAACTGGGTCATAAAATAGGACTAGCAAGTCAGGATAGATTAGAAACTCTTGAAAAGAAAAAGAGCAACATCAATTCTTTGGTTGCGCTACTATCGAAATATAAAGTGGAGCCCGAAATTGTAAATCACGGACTTGAAGAATTAAACACCTCATCCATTAAAGAGAAGGTGAATACACTTCATTTGTTGAGAAGGCCAGAGATAGGTATTCAGGAATTAAAAAAGATTGATGCTCAGCTAAACTCAATGCTTTCAGTTTATTCTCAAGAAGAATTAGACCAGGCAGAGATTGATATAAAGTATGAGAGTTACATTGATCGTGAACAGAAACTAGTGGAGAAAATGGTAACATTAGAAAACTATAAAATACGTTCCGATTTCAACTATGATGGAATTAAGACTCTCTCTATCGAAGCGCGCGAAAAGCTTAAAAAAGTAAAACCAGAAACGCTTGGGCAAGCGTCAAGAATAAGTGGCGTGTCTCCAGCTGATCTATCTGTGTTAACTGTTTACATGGGCAAATGATGACGATAAATTTTTGTCCTGTTTGTGAAGAATCACAATTCTTACCACTAACATCTTGTATAGACAATACTGTTTCACATGAAACATTCAAGATCATTAAATGTACACACTGTGATTTTACGTTAACATCTCCTCGGCCAGACGATAGCAAACTTGGCGACTACTATCTTTCAGACAATTACATATCACACTCTAACAAGGCGACAACTCTATTGGACAGAATTTACCTCCTGGCAAGAAGATTTACGCTTCAATGGAAAGTCAATCTAGTGTTAAAATACTATTCTAATCACACTAAGATTAGCATCCTCGACTATGGATGTGGGACAGGCGAATTTTTAAAGTCCTGTAAAGATGCAGGCTTTACAATTTCAGGAGTTGAACCATCTGAAACTGCAAGAGCTAAATCGTCCGAAACAAACCAAACTAAAATACAGGAATCAATAGAGAGCTTAGAGGGTCAAAAATTTAACATCATAACGATGTGGCATGTGTTAGAACACGTTCCCAATTTCGAGGAAGTAATTCAGAAATTAAAATCGAAAATAGCCGATGACGGAATTCTGTTAATTGCTGTTCCCAACTATAAAAGCTTTGATGGACAATATTATAAAAATCATTGGGCAGGCTTTGATGTTCCACGTCATCTTTGGCATTTTTCTTCAGGCACGATGAAAAAAGTGTTGAATAAAAACAAATTGAGTCTGATTGATATTCGTGGTATGAAATTAGATTCATACTATGTTAGTCTCTTAAGCGAAAAATATAAATCGAAGAATAAAACAACCATGATCGGTTATATTAATGCCGTCATCAATGGCATGAAATCAAACTGGAAAGCAAGAAAAACCGGAGAGTATTCAAGTTTAATTTACATCATCAAAAAATGAGAAGATTCACAGCACTTCATTGGTTCATCTATCCTCTCTTTCTAATGTGCTGCGCAAAAACAACATCACCTACTGGAGGACCTAAAGACACCATCCCACCCGTTCTCATAAAATCGATTCCAGAGAAAGAATCTCTTAACTATGACGGAAAAGAAATTCAACTCATCTTCTCTGAAAATATTAGCCTTAAAAATCAAAAAGAACAAATTATCGTAACTCCAGATATTGGAAAAGATTATAAAATTGAATTCAACAAAAAAACAGTAACACTAAAACTTGAACAAAAACTAAAAGACAGTACGACATATACATTTAGTTTTCGAGATGCAATTGTAGATCTGAACGAACAAAATCCTGCGAGAAACTTAAAACTTGCCTTCAGTACTGGCAACTACATAGATTCGCTTTCAATAGAAGGACAAGTAACCGATCTACTCACATCCAAAGAATTGAAAGACATTACTGTCGCTCTATTTCAACAGGACACTTTCGACATTTTTAAACATAAAGCTGTCTACATAACCAAGTCTGACAAAACTGGAAAGTTCATAATTGAAAATTTAAAACCAGGAAAATATTATATCTACGCTATTGACGACAAAAGCAGAAACCTTATTGCTGACAGCAAGTCAGAAGCCTATGGGTTTTTGGGTGACTCCATCACACTTAAATCTAACGTAAAAAAAATTAACATACCTCTTATTAAACTAGATACACGCAAACTTAAAATATCAAGCGCCAGACCTTACAACACATACTTCAATATAAAAACCACAAAAAGCATTGTTGCGTACAAAATAAAATCAGATGAACTAATACCCTACTCAACGCTTGGTGATGACAACGCGAGTATAAAAATTTACAATTCATTAATTGAAAAAGACAGTGCTTCAATAGAGTTAAATTTAAGAGATAGTGTAGGAAACAGTATAGATACCTTGATATATGTTAAATTCAATAAACAAAACACCAAACCAGAAAAACTAGATTTTAAAACCAAAGACTTCAGAATAATAGAGACCAAGGGTCTTATAATAGGGAGTTTAATTTTTAATAAGCCAATATTTCAAATCAATTTCGATAGCATCTTTTTTAAAATTGATTCTCTTAAAATAATAAATTTCCACAAAGAAGATCTATCAATCGACACAATAAGAGGCATAGCACACATAGAAAAGAAATTTGACAAATCACTTCTAATTAAAGAACAAAAAACTGATCCAAAACTTAAAGAATCAAATACTCAAAAAACACAACCAATAGAAAAAACAACTCAGCCAAAACAAACTATAGAAAACCAACTTTTCATAGGTAAAGGCAGTTTTATAAGTATTGAATCTGATAGCACTAAAGAAATAAAGGAAACCCTAAAACCAACAAAACTAGATCAGACCGGAATAATTTTCGTGAACATTGAGACCATCGAATCAAATTTTATAGTTCAACTTCTGAAAAAAGATTTCTCTTTAGTTCAGGCAAAATACAACGAAAAAAAAATCGCCTTCGAAGACCTATACCCAGGAGATTATATAATCCGTCTAGTTATAGACAGCGATAAAAATAAAATATGGACACCAGGAAATTTTTATTTAAGGCAAGAACCAGAGATAATCACCTTCTACAAAAATGAAAAACTAAGCACCATTATCAGTTTGAGAGCAAATTTTGAACTTGGTCCACTGTTGATAAAGTATTAAAACAATGTGCATACAATGAGGAGAACTAGCACTTATAATCCAAATCCTCTTACAAAAACCCAAACGGTCGTAATCATGTTCATAGAAGTAACTTTACCAACACGATACATTTCTAAAGGTGTACACAAGCAAATGCTCCACATTGAAATAGATTGTGAACAAACTATATAACATATTGATAAATAAGAATTTAAAAAATGCATAACTTCCACAACCTATACACAGGAAAAAGCGTGAAAGTTTATCAACATATCAACATGCCTAATTACTATTATAAAATAATATATAATATAAATACATTAAAGGCTGTGTGTGTGTGTACATTACTTTTAATGACGATTACAAAAGCTGCGGCACAAAATGAAACCGACATTCAACTTGCAAATGAGTATGTTTTAAAAGGCGATAAAAAAAAAGCGCGCGAAATTTTTAGCGACCTCGCGAAGTCCGATGTTAACAATCCTTTCATTTATAATAACTACCTTAACGTCCTCTTAGACTTAGGAAATTATGATGAAGCCCATGCATACGTTAAAAAAATATTACGCAAAGAGCCAGACAACTTGCAATGCAGGCTTGATGCCGGATTAATCTACATCCGTGCTGGTGATTTAAACAAGGCCGATAAAATTTTCAAAGACGTAATTGCTGAAAATAAAACTAGTGTTCAGCGAATTAAAATGATCTCCGATTATTTTATGCCAAAGTCACTAGTCGACTATGGAATTCTGGCTCTTACGCAAAGCCGCCAAGTTTTAGGAAATCCATATTTGTTCTGTCTTGATCTCGCAATGCTCTATCGCATTCAAGGTAGCCGAGATGCAATGGTAAATGAATATTTGAGCTATGTAACACAAAACGCGGCCAATATTCAGTATGTAAAAAATGTAATGCAGGCCTTGCTAACAAAACCAGATGAGTTGGAGAGTCTTGAGAAACTTCTCTTCGACAAGGTGCAGCAATATCCCGATGTTGAAGTATATTCTGATTTATTGATTTGGGTTAACCTCCAACAGAAAAATTTCTCTTCTGCATTTGTTCAGGCAAGAGCTTACGACAAGCGCTACAAACGCGAAGGAGAACGAAGCATGGAAGTTGCACGAGTAGCTTTGGACAATGAAGATTTCTATAATGCCACAAAAATTTACCGGTACATTATTCGTGAATATACCGAGAGTCAAAATTACTTACAGGCACAACTTGGATTAATTCACACACGAGAAGCGCGTGTGAAAAAAAGTTTTCCAGTAAAAAAAGACTCAGTAAAACTTCTGGTTCAAGATTATAAAAGTTTTATAAAACAACATCCTGAAAACGGAAATTCATTGGAAGCTGCGAGAAGCGAAGCCTTGCTTTTCGCTTATTATCTTGATCAAAAGGATACCGCTATTTCAATCTTATCTTCCTTGATTTCGAATGGAAGAACATCCCAATATTTAAAATCAAAATCGAAAATAGACCTCGGTGATATTTACCTTCTGAAGAATGAACCATGGGAATCAACACTGCTTTACTCACAGGTTGAAAAAATGCAAAAAGAAAACCCCCTGGGATATGAAGCAAAATTAAAAAATGCAAAATTATCGTACTACCGTGGCGACTTTCGACTGGCACAAGAACATCTTGATATTTTAAAACAAGCGACAACTCGCGAAATTGCAAACGATGCACTTGATTTAAGCATCTTGATAAAGGAGAATATAATGATCGATTCGATCGGTGAGGCTTTAAAAGAATATTCAGCAATAGAATTGTTGTTGTATCAAAACAAAGCCAGTGAGGCACTAAAGAAAATAGAATTGCTAAAACAAGGATTGGTGGAAACCGCAGATTCAACCTTTGTGAATATTTCTAATCAAACAATACTGGATGATGTATACTGGCTCGAGGCCAACATTAGAATGAAACAGGGCGATTTCGATCAATCTATTGCTCTGCTTCAAAAAATCAGAGATGACTATCCCGAAGATATTTTGTCTGACGATGCATATTTCCTGCAAGGTGATATCTACGAGAATCAATTGCACAATAAAGAAAAAGCAATGGAGGTCTATCGCGATTTTCTAACAGCCTACCCCGGCAGCGTTCATGCTGCCGAGGCGAGAAAAAGATTTCGTTTTCTTCGTGGTGATTTCTTAACCCCGGAAACTCAACCTCAGTTTTAATCACCCTTAAAACTACGCCCTTCACACCTTAATACCTTCGCTCTACTCCAGAGCGCAAAATCCACTTCATACTTTTCAGGTTATAAGGGTTGATAAAATAATCAACCTTAAAAAACCGATATGAAAACAAAAAATCAAAAAAAATTTAAACACATGCTGACAAAATTCTTGTCAGCTTTACTCATGACTGCTACTGTGTTCACAGCAATAAACTGTGATGATGATGACGAAAATTCAACACCTGAAGAGCAAAACGTATTGCAAATTGCAGTAGCCAATGCTGACTTCGATATTCTGGAAGCAGCAGCATTAAAAGCCGGGTCTGGTGTAACAAATGTGCTGAGTGGCACTACACCGATAACGGTTTTTGCACCAACTGATGCAGCCTTCATTACTTATTTGGGTGTGGCTAGTGAAGCGGCTGCGATTACAGCGGTAAATGGATTAAGCTCATCAGCAGCAGCTGACTTGTTAACCTTTCATGTTATTGCTGGCAGTGAAATAAAAGCAACTGATATTGCTACAGGAACTACTGCCGTTACAACAGCACGAAGTGCTAACAATAAAGCTTTTGTTACCAAAACAGGCTCAAGCGTTACGATAAACAATGCCCGGGTAGTGACTGCGGATGTAGACGCCTCTAATGGGGTAATACACATCATTGATGCTGTGTTAACACCTCCTGTTGGAAATGTTGTCGAAGTGGCAACATCAGCTGCCAATGCCCCTAATTTTGGGATACTGGCTGCGGCATTAACGAAAGCTGAATTGATCACTACACTGCAAGGAAATGGGCCGTTTACAGTTTTTGCTCCAACTGATGATGCTTTTCTTGCCTTACTGCGTTCAGCGGCTTTCTTTAATAATCCTGATTTAACAGAAGCACAGGTAATAGATTACATCAGCACGTCAAATGCCAGCTCAACCCCGTTGAGTTTAACTACACTGACGCAAGTCTTGTTATATCACGTTGTGCCAGCTGCCGGTTACTCCATCAACTTAACCAACAATCAGGTTTTAACCACAGCTAAAGCAGAAGCTCCTAAAACTGTAACTTTTGGAATCGGCTCAACAGTAACGGTTGACGGATCAGCATCCGATCCATCGACCGTAACAGCAGCAAACATTTCGGCCACTAATGGGGTTATCCATGTGATTGATAAAGTATTGCTTCCTTAAAATATCATAAACTATAAATACGAGTAAAAGCCCCACGAACTCGTGGGGCCTTTGCTTTTTGAAGTATAGAAAAACTGAACAATTGTAAACGTGTTTTCTAACCGCTACCGCTTTCTTTATATTTTTCTTTTATCAGTCTATTCGTATTTGAATATTCTGTTCACGGTAGGCGACTCCTTTTTTGATTTTAAAATTTTATCCATTCAACTTTTTGGAGCACTTAGTTTGGTGGTGCTGGGGGTTTGGGAATTGAACAGGCTTGTTGAAAAAAACATTAACAAAATAAGCCCCATCGGAATACATCCTTTGTTTGTACTTTTTTTTATGAGTATGGTCAACGTGGTGTTGGTCTCTGTTCTTTCTCTTGCTTTTGTGTACCTGGCTTTGGGTATGCCCATCGTTTTCAATTTCACTCATCTAAAACTTCTGCTGGCGTTTGGTTTTCGGGTTAATCTTTTTTTGAACTGTGTGAACGCCATTGTATATTTTATGAACAAGCTAAAGAAGTCGCAGCTTGAGGCCGAACAATTAAAAAAGATTTCAATAGAAGCACAGTTTGAAGCACTTCGCAATCAAATTAATCCTCACTTTTTATTTAACTGCTTTAATGTATTGTCTTCGCTGGTGTATAAAGATGCCGACACGTCCTCGAAATTTATTGCACAGCTTTCTAATGTTTACCGTTACCTGTTGTATAACCAGGAGAAGAAAGTTGTTCTATTGAAAGATGAGCTGGGATTTATTGAATCGTATTTATTTTTATTAAAGATCAGATTTGGCGAAAATATTGTGATCGAAAATAAAATTGATCGCGAAAGCGAAGATCAATATGTGGCACCCGCTGTTTTGCAAATGCTAATTGAGAATGCAATCAAGCACAATGTAGTTTCCAGAAAAAACCCACTTAGTATTCGAATTTTTTCAAGGAACGGTTTTATTGTGATCGCCAACAATCTTCAGGAAAAAGAAACAAAAGAAGAAAGCACCCAAGTGGGTTTGCAAAACATTCAAAGCCGCTATGAGTTTCTAAGTGACGAAAAAGTAAAAATCGAAAAGACAGAACAGGAATTTAAAGTATCAATACCACTGCTTCAATTATCCATTGTATGAAAGTACTTATCGTTGAAGATGAACCACTGGCCGCAGAACGGCTTCAACATTTGTTAAGAACGTGTGAGCCAGGGATTGAAGTTGTCGATCTGATCGATAGCGTGGAGGATGCTGTTACGTTTTTTCGGAGTGGAAAAAAAACAGATCTGCTTTTGCTTGACATTCAGTTGGCCGATGGGAAAAGTTTTGAAATTTTTGATAAAGTAAAAATTGATACTCCCATAATATTCACCACCGCATTCGACCAATATGCCATTCAGGCATTTAAAGTTCACAGCATTGATTATCTGCTAAAACCCTTTCAGCAAAGCGATCTTAATTGTGCAATCGAGAAGTTCAGGAAAATATCTGTACCCGCCTCACTAACATCAGAAGATCTTACTGAACTGAAAGCATTGCTGGCAAAAAATAAGAATACCTACAAAGAGCGTTTTATCATCAAATCGGGGAACAAACTTCAGTTTAAGCAAACCGATGATATTGCTTATTTTTTTGCGGATGGTAAGACTGCCTTTTTGGTCAGTAAAAAAGAAAACCGAAAATACCTCATCGATCACACCCTGGAGGAATTGGAAAACGCACTTAATCCAAAAGCCTTTTTCAGAATCAGCAGAAAATTCATTTTGAGTGTTGACAGTATTGCAGAGGTAAAAGGTTTAATCAGTACACGATTAGAAGTGAAACTCAATCAACCCTGTGAACACGAACTTGCAGTAAGCCGAGACCGTGCACAAGATTTTAAAAATTGGCTCAATCACTAATTAAGGTTATAAAGTATCCGCTATGAAAAAAATTTTCGCAGTCGTTTTTATTCTCGTTCTATTTTCAAACTTCACAAATGCCCAACAGCAAAATCTGGATTCGTTGAAAAAAGAAATTCTTTCACTCCGGGCCGATGTCGATAACATTCAAATTAATCTTACCACTTCACAAAATAAATTCAAACGCGGTATTGCTGTTGCAACCCTTGGGTATGCTGTTACTATTGCCGGTGGATTGATCCTTGGTCAGAATGAAGACCTCGGAAAAACCCTCCTTGTAACAGGCGGAGTAACCGGCATTACCGGCACCTTTTTAATGGTAGATGCTTTTAAATATTTGGGTCGAGCCGGGAGAAATAAAAAGCGAACATAAAAACACTATTCACTTCTCAAAGATTTTACCGGATCAGAAGTTGCCGCGCGGATTGATTGATATCCCATCGTAATCCAGGCAATTGCAAACGAGATGAGTCCAGCGAGGAGATAGACAAAAATTCCGATCTCCACTTTGTAGGTATAGCCCTTCAACCACCAGTCAACAGCAAACCATGAGATAGGTGCGGCCAACGCAAACGCAATGATGATCAGTTTGCCAAATTCTTTTGAGAGAAGAAGAACAATGCTGTTAAGCGATGCACCTAATACTTTTCGGATTCCAATTTCTTTTGTGCGTTGCTCTGCAGTAAAGGCTGTAAGCGCAAATAAACCGAGACAAGCAATTAGAATAGCAAAGCCGGCAAAGATTCCGAAAATTTTTCCAAGGCGCTGTTCCGCGGAATACATTCGACCAAAATCCTCATCCAAAAAAGAATATTGAAAAGGTTGACCTGGCGCTAATTCCTTCCATATTTTTTCGATCGATTTAATTATACCCTGTGTATCGCTAGCCTTGAATCGGAACGAAACACTGCCATCACTTTTTTGCAGAAAGAGCCCAAGAGATGTAATGCTCGATTTCAATGATGAAAAATGAAAATTGTCCATCACTCCAATAACCGTCCACATCTTTACCTTATCGGGATCGGGTGAACCATCTGGTTTTTGACCGTCAAAGGTGCTGATCTTTTTTCCGATAGGATCATCACCCAATCCAAACTGCAAAACGCCCGCTTCATTAAGAACGACCGCTGAGGAGTCTGAAGGAAACTCATTTGAGAATCCCCGGCCTAGCTTAATCTTCATTCCAAAAGTTTTGATATAGTCGTGGTCCACAGTCCAGTTTTGAAGACTCACTAAATTTTCAACTATCGGTTGATTTCCTTCTTTCCAAAAAGTATTGTCGTTACGCCAGCTATCGGCACCATCTACAGGAAGAAAACCAGAAACAGAACCACTCTCTATCGTACTTAATTTAAGGACCTCGTCTTTGAACGCTTGTGCCTTTGGACGTAGAGCATACGCATCATGAATAATAATTACCTGATCTTTTTCAAAGCCCAACTTTTTATTCTGAATGTAATTCAACTGACGGTTAACCGTAAAGGCACCGATGATGAGAAAAATGGAAATCACAAATTGAAAAACAACAAGTGCGCTTCGAATGAAACCACTTTTCATACCCAATGCTACATTACCCTTCAAAACATTTACAGGCTTAAAGGCCGATAAGAAAAATGATGGATAAACTCCTGCAAGAAGCCCCACAAAAAGTGCTGCCCCCAGGAGTAGTAAATAGAAGAGTCCACTCGTTACTGGCAAGTGAAGTTGTTTGAGTGAAAGTGAGTTAAAGACTGGGAGGAATAGATACGCCAAACCCAATGCAAGAACAAAAGAGAAAAGAGTGATCAGAGAAGATTCAGTTAAAAACTGACGCACTAAATGTGATCGCAACGAACCCATTACTTTTCGAACACCAACTTCTTTAGCACGGTTACTGGACCGCGCTGTAGACAGGTTCATAAAATTAATACAAGCAATGGCGAGGATAAAAATAGCGATGGTAGAAAGAAGATAAACGTAAGTAATACTTCCATTCGGTTCGAACTCGCCAGTTAAATCAGAATGTAAGTGAATATCCGTTAGAGGAGTGAGAGTTGCTTCGTACTTGTTTCCAGATTCTTTGAATTTATCCATTGTAAAATCAGGACCCAGTAATTGGGCAATCTGCGGACCAACATACTTTGCTAAAAAACCGGGAAGCTTTGCTTCAAAAGCTTTTGCATCCGTTCCTTCTTTGAATAATAAATAGGTGGGAAAATTATTGCTTAGAAAAACAGTCGACTGGGCTTCGACTGCTGCAGGCCAATCACCCACCAAAGCAATTAGAATATCAAAATGAAAATGAGATGCTGAAGGAATGTCCTCAAAGACTGCTGTTACCTTAGCGTTGTATTTGTTGTCAAGAATCATCGATTGCCCCAATGCATTTCCATTCGGAAAATATTTGTTAGCAGTTTTTTTACTGATGGCAATGCTGGCAGGCTCCTTCAATGCTGTGTTAGCATCACCTTCTAATACGTTGACAGAAAAGATTTTAAAAAACGTACTGTCGGTCCACATTACATGTTGCTCCTTTATATTTTCAGAAGCTTCATTTGTCTTCACTAAATAAGAACCATAACTTCTAAAGCGCACGGCAGCTTCAATTTCAGGATAGTCTTGCTGCAATGCGTGTGCTATTGGAGCAGAGCTATACGTCATTCGATAATGATTTCCTCCGAACTTGATTTCATTGTTAACCCGATAAATGCGATCGGCTTTTACATTGTATTTGTCGTAGCTAAGTTCATCGAGAATGAATAACACAATAACAAGACACGCGGCAACACCAACAGCAAGACCAGCGATGTTGATGAAGGAATAAAAACCTTGCTTGCGCAGATTTCGGAGGGCGATGGTGAGGTAATTTTTTAGCATGATTTTAGTCTTTTGATTTTCTACTTGTAGTGTTTGCTTTTGTGTTTGCCGAAGGCCGGCTGTATGACCAAATGATTTTAATACTTCGTGATAGGCATCGATAAAACGGTTTCCTTTTTCCATCTCGCATTCAACGGCCGAACAAACGTGATCAATCATTTCATCCTGAAAACCATCCAGCACAATGCCACGATAGTTCAGATCTTTAATGATGTAGGCGATATGGTCGTCAGAAAGATTCAAGCTTAATTCATTTCAACTTGTAATACATTTCCCATAGTCCTTATGAAATCGACAAATTCACTCACCCGTTCTTTCACGGAAGCTTTGCCTTCGGTTGTAATCGTATAATATTTTCGAATGCGCTTTCCGAGCATTACGGTTTCTGTTTTTAATAGTCCTTCTCCCTCCAATCTGTGAAGCGTGGGATACAGCGCGCCCTCAGTTAATAGAATACTGCCGAGCGATAACTCTTTGACTCGCTGGGTAATTTCGTAACCATACATTTTGCCGTTATCTTTTAAAACTTTTAAAACGATGGTTTGAAGCGTGCCTTTTAATAATTCAGAGGAATGCATAATTGTCTTATTACCTAAGTGATTTAGGTATTAGACGCCTGCCGATCAGAGCAGGTTGCACCAATTGGGAAAAATTTATTTTGAACTATTCACAATGTGATGGCAATTGAATAAACTTTCCCATATTCGAAACAGACATAATCGAATTACAATCACTCCTAGCGTTAAATAATGGCAACAGTTGAAACAAAATTTCCAACCGATAGAGTTTTATATTTCAGTGATGCCATTTTTGCCATTGCCATTACCTTGTTGGTACTTGAAATAAAATTACCGACCACTGACGATGTAAGGACTTTCGGTATTGATGGCATTTTAGAATCTCGTATTCCCAATTTAATAGGCTTCTTCATCAGCTTTTTTGTAACAGCTCTTTTTTGGCGAGCTCACTTACAAATTTCAAAGCATTTGAAAGAGATGTCCAATAGCCTTCTTTGGATTAACCTTTGGCTTCTTTTGTTTGTGGTACTCATGCCCTTCAGTACAGCCTTGTATTCCAACTACGCTTTATCTAATGAAGCATTCAACTTTTATTGCGCGAATGTTTCAGCTATAGGCATATTTATGTTTCTGTACATCCGAAAAATTATAACACAAGAGAATCTGATGGAAACGTTTGGTAAAATGCAATCGAGATGGATCATGGTTCGCGCTTTAATTGTGCCCCTGTTTTTCATTTTAAGCATCGTTCTTACATCTGTTTCAGTTACACTTTCCCGATATGCCTTTCTCCTCATTTTTGTTTTTCACGCTGCAGGAGAATGGTACTTTAAGCGGAAGAAGGTTACTCAGAATTAGTTAAGCCAGGCATGCAAACCAAAGAAGAATCTGGTTCCTTTATACATACCGGGATGGAGTTGATAAATTGAACCTTCCCCATTCAATCTTAGTCAAGCTGGTAGCGACAAGTTTGCAAAGCCATCGTAAGAATTCTGACTATTCCCAATTCACAGAAATCGCCTTCGTTAAGGCCTTGAATAATTAAGTCTGGAGGGATGCAGAGAGAATTCTTTCTAAAAAAAATAAATTTTTATTGAACTAGTATGCACGCATAACATTTTTTTTCTACTTTCGTCATCGTTTGAAACGGAATGAAAAAGGAAGAAACAGTCGATCACAACCTTCGCACAGCCTGGCATGCCATCGCGCGGATGTATAATCAGCAGGCGCAAAAATATGATGCTACCATGTCAATGGGGTTTGTTTTGCTGAACATTAACAGCGAAGAGGGAACACCGGCAACGAAGATTGCACCCATGATGGGCCTCGAAGCAAGAAGCTTAACGCGTTTGCTCAAGTCAATGGAAGAGAAAGGGTTGATCTATCGTGAATCGGATAAAAACGATAAGCGCTCAGTAAGAATTTTATTGACGAAAGAAGGAAGGGATAAAAAAGAAAAAGCACGAAATACTGTCTTGACTTTTAATGAAAGTGTGCGTGAGCAGGTCAGCAGTCAAAAACTGGCGGTCTTTTTTGAAGTGCTTCAAAATATTAACCAGGTAGTCGAGAAAAATAACATTAACGAAAAATCATATAGTTAACTTGGTTGATCGTTGTTGGTTATTCATGATTTGAAAAACTCCAGCACCGACAAACCAAAAATGACCAACGCATTATGAATAGAACCATTCGCAAAGTCGCTGTATTAGGATCAGGTATTATGGGCTCGCGCATCGCTTGTCACTTCGCCAACATTGGAGTTGACGTTTTGCTGCTGGACATCGCGCCAAATGAATTAACAGAAGAAGAAAAGAAAAAAGGATTGGCGTTAGATCACCCCGCAGTAAAAAACCGAATCGTAAATGCAGCGTTTGATGCAACGTTAAAAGCAAACCCAGCTTCTTTATTCAGCAAAAAATTTGCTTCGCGTGTCAAGCTGGGAAATTTTGCGGATGATATGTCCAAAATAAAAAATGTGGACTGGACTATTGAGGTTGTGGTAGAGAATCTCGATATCAAGAAGAAAGTATATGCCGAAGTAGAAAAATACAGAACACCAGGTACACTCATTACCTCAAATACATCTGGCATACCGATACATTTAATGGCTGAAGGCCGCAGCGAAGATTTTCAAAAGCATTTTGCCGGAACGCACTTCTTTAATCCTCCGCGATATCTAAAACTGTTGGAGATTATTCCAACAACGAAGACCGATGCGGCCGTTACAAAATTCCTCATGCACTATGGTGATCTTTTCTTAGGGAAGACAACTGTTTTATGTAAAGACACACCAGCCTTCATCGGAAACCGAGTAGGTATTTATGGTTTGTTGAAAGTGATCGACTCCATGAACAAGTTTGATATGAACGTGGATGAGATCGATAAACTTACAGGTCCGGTTATCGGCCGACCGAAGTCAGCAACGTTCAGAACATCCGATGTTGTTGGTCTTGATACATTAGCAAAAGTTGCAAATAACCTTTATGCAGGTCTCGTAAATGATGAGGCTCGCGAAATCTTTAAACTCAACGATGTTGTAACCAAGCTGGAACAGAACAAATGGCTGGGTGATAAGACAGGCCAGGGTTTTTATAAGAAAACCAAGAATGCAAAAGGCGAAACAGAAATTCTAACACTAGATTTAAAGACGTTTGAATACAAGCCAAAAGCAAAAGCAAAATTTGCTACACTTGAATCAACCAAGACAATCGATAATCTGAAAGACAGATTTAAGGTATTGTTGGCCGGAAAAGATAAGGCTGGTGATTTTTATCGCGATGCCTTCTTCGGGTTATTTCAATATGTAACAAATAGAATTCCCGAAATCAGCGATGAGCTTTTCAGAATAGATGATGCTGTAAGTGGAGGCTTTGGTTGGGAACTCGGTCCATTCGAAACCTGGGATGCTGTAGGATTAGAAAAAAGTATTCCGTTGATGGAAGCAGCAGGATATAAACCGAATCAATGGGTTTATGATATGATTGCTTCTGGCAATAAATCATTCTACAAAGTTGAAGGCGGTCAGAAAAAATATTACGACATACCCACAAAGACATACAAGTCGATCCCCGGAAGGGAAAGCTTCATCATTCTTGAAAACAAGAGTGAGAACATTGTATGGAAGAATGCAGATTCAAAAATTATTTACTTAGGTGATGGTGTTCTAAACTTCGGTTGGCATTCAAAAAGTTATACCCTTGGAAGCAGCGTGATAGAGGGCATGAACAAAGCCATCGACCTTGCTGAAAAAGATTATAGAGGCTTAGTCATTGGACATCAAGGCGCAGATTTTTCACTCGGTGCGAATCTCGGTCTTGTCTTTATGTATGCGATCGAACAAGATTATGATGAGATCGATTTTATGATAAAGGCATTCCAAAATTCAGTGATGCGTATTCGCTATTCTTCCGTTCCGGTAGCAGTAGCACCACAAGGAAGAACATTAGGTGGAGGTTGTGAAATGACTTTGCATGCTGACATCGCCCAAGCGGCAGCAGAAACCTACATTGGCTTAGTTGAAGTTGGAGTAGGACTTATCCCAGGTGGAGGAGGAACAAAAGAATTTACAAAACGTGTCAGCGATGCACTCGAGGAAGGCGATGTTGAGTTGAACGCACTTCAAAATGCATTCATGACTATCGCAACAGCAAAGGTTGCCACATCAGCAGAAGAAGCTCGCGAACTGGGTATCCTGAAAAAATTGGATCGTGTGTCCATGAACAAAGACCGCCAGATTGCAGATGCAAAAGAAGCGGTGATTGAATTAGCGGATGCGGGTTATACCATGCCCCAGCAAGCCAAGAATATTAAAGTTCAAGGGCGTACAGGTCAGGCATTATTCCTTGCCGGACTTCAAGGTATGCTGATGGGTAAATACATTTCGCAACACGATGCAAAAGTGGCGAAGTGGATTGCCAACATCATGTGCGGAGGAGATCTTACTTCACCGCAAGAAGTTTCCGAACAATATCTTCTCGACTTAGAACGCGAAGCATTCTTATCTCTGACTGGTGAAAAGAAAACACTGGAAAGAATTCAGGCAATACTAACAGGAGGCAAACCTCTTCGAAATTAATAATCACTCAGAACTCAATACTTAATATTATGAACGCATATATAGTAGCAGGTTTCAGAACAGCAGTTGGCAAAGCAAAAAAAGGAGGCTTTCGTTTTACAAGACCAGATGATCTTGCTTCGGACGTGATCAAACATTTGGTGAAGTCTATTCCAGGACTGGAAAATAAAATGGTCGATGATCTCATCGTTGGTAATGCCGTTCCGGAAGCAGAACAAGGTATGCAGATGGGAAGAATGATTTCTCTTCTTGCTCTTGGTCTAGATGCGCCTGGTATGGTGATCAACCGTTACTGCGGATCAGGCGTAGAGGCAATAGCCATTGCAAGTGCACGCATTCATGCCGGTCAAGCCGATGTGATTATTGCAGGAGGAACTGAATCCATGTCGATGGTACCAGTAATGGGTTTTAAAACAGCGCTTAACTATACCATTGCAAAAGATAACCCTACATACTACACCAGTATGGGTTTAACAGCGGAGGAAGTTTCAAAACAATACAATGTTACGCGTGAAGAGCAAGATCAGTTTTCATACGAGTCGCACATGAAAGCAGCGGCCGCCTGGAAAGCTGGAAAGTTTACAGCGGAAGTTGTTCCGATCACAGTGAAGGAAGTTTATGTTGACGAAAACATGAAAAAGAAAACGCGGGAATACATTGTTAATCAAGATGAAGGTATTCGTGCAGACACAACTGTTGAAGGTTTGTCAAAATTGAAACCCGTTTTTGCAGTGGGAGGATCAGTAACAGCAGGTAACTCATCTCAAACTTCTGATGGCGCAGCATTCGTTGCCGTAATGAGTGAACGAATGGTAAAGCAATTGAATCTAAAACCAATTGCGCGGATGGTAAGTTATGCGGCAGCAGGAGTTGATCCACGCATCATGGGTATTGGACCTGTTGCAGCAATTCCAAAAGCACTAAAAATAGCAGACTTAAAACTTCAGGACATCGATTTGTTTGAATTAAACGAAGCTTTTGCAGCACAATCACTAGCGGTAGTGAAAGAACTTGGAATAGATAGATCAAAACTAAATGTAAACGGAGGTGCGATTGCAGTTGGACATCCTCTCGGATCGTCCGGAGCACGCTTATCTGTGCAACTCTTCAATGAACTTCGCAGACAAAATAAGAAGTATGGTATGGTGACTGCATGTGTTGGCGGAGGGCAAGGAGTTGCAGGCATTTATGAGTTATTATAAAAGATTTCATTGTTAAAAAAAGACTAAAAATTTAAAGAGATATGGCAGCGACAGTAGAAACCAAAAGCGCACTTAAAGGAGGAGAATTCCTAATCCGCGAAACAGAAGCACACGAAATTTTTATTCCGGAAGAATGGAATGAGGAACAGAAGATGATCGCACAAACATGTTTGGATTTTATCAAGCAGGAAATTACTCCACGCCTGGATGAAATCGATTCGATGAAAGATCCGAAGTTAATGCCTTCGTTGTTAGACAAGGCAGGTGCACTTGGTTTGCTTGGTACATCGGTTCCCGAAAGTTTAGGTGGTTTCGGTATGTCGTTTAATACAACCATGTTGGTGGCTGAGGTATTGGGTGGCGCACATTCATTTGCAGTAGCCTATGGTGCACACACGGGTATTGGTACGCTTCCAATTTTATATTACGGTAACGAAGAACAAAAAAAGAAGTACGTTCCGAAACTAGCTACCGGTGAATGGAAAGCCAGCTATTGTTTAACCGAACCAGATTCTGGTTCAGATGCGAACAGCGGAAAAACAAAAGCGGTACTTACACCTGATGGCAAGCACTACCTGATCACCGGACAAAAAATGTGGATCACAAATGGTGGTTTCGCTGACATCATGATAGTGTTCGCAAAAATAGAGAGCGATAAAAACCTTACCGCTTTTATCGTTGAGAAAGGATTTGGGGGCATTACCATGAATGAGGAAGAAAAGAAGATGGGTATTAAAGGATCTTCTACTCGTCAAATATTTTTCAACGACTGTAAAGTGCCTGTTGAAAATATGTTATCTGAACGTGAGAATGGTTTTAAGATCGCTGTGAATGTATTAAACATCGGTCGTATAAAATTAGGATCTGGTGCTGTTGGAGGAAGTAAGTTCGCCATGTCAAAAGCGGTGAACTATTCAAAAGAACGTAAGCAATTCGGAACCTCCATTTCAAACTTTGGTGCGATCAAACACAAGATCGCTGAAATGGCTACGCTCATATTTGCGTCAGAGTCTGCTCACTATCGTGCAGGTCAAAATATTGATGATGCTTATGATGCGTTAGTTGCAGGTGGAATGGAATCTGGAAAGGCGAGATTAAAATCACTGGAGGAATATGCGATTGAGTGCGCGATCTTAAAAGTGCACGGATCCGAAGTATTGGATTATACTGTGGATGAAGGCGTACAAATTTATGGAGGTATGGGTTTCTCAGCAGAAGGACCAATGGACCGTGCTTATCGTGATGCTCGTATCAATAGAATTTTTGAAGGAACAAATGAAATTAATCGTCTTTTGACAATTGATATGTTGATGAAGCGTGCCATGAAGGGAACGCTTGATCTAATGACTCCGGCAATGGCCGTTCAAAAAGACCTCATGTCTATTCCTGATTTTGGTGCAGATGAAGACACAGCACTTTTCGCAAAAGAGAAGAAGGCTCTTCGCAACCTGAAGAAGGCCGGGCTTATGGCCGCTGGTGCAGCCGTTCAAAAGTTCATGATGAAACTATCGGATGAGCAGGAAGTGTTGATGAATTTGGCAGATATGCTTATCGAAGCATATGTAGCAGAGTCAACGTTACTACGTGTTGAAAAACTGATTGGCCTGCGCGGTGAAAAAGCATGTGAGATCCAAAAAGAAATGGCCATTATCTATTTGCATTATGCTATCGAAAAGGCAGCATCAGCCGGAAGATCTGCAATAACTTCATTTGCTGAGGGCGATGAACTTCGCTTAATGCTGATGGGCTTGAAGCGTTTCACTAAGATTGATCCGGTAAATTTAAAGGAAGCACGTAGAAGGGTAGCGAACTACGTGATTGAAAAAGGAGAGTATCCGTTCTAAGAAGCTTTAATCTAAACTGAGTAAAACCCCGGGCGCAAGTTTGGGGTTTTATTTTTAGTAGTCAGTAAATTAACGGGTGCTCTGCTGAAGCTAGGATATATTTCAATTAAAATAATCCTTAATTTGGAGCATGAAGAAGTGGATTTTTGTTTCACTCGTAGCTTTATTCAGTTTTTACTCGTCACTAGCTCAACAAAGATTAACCGTTGAGAAAGCTCTAATTCAATTTACATCAAATGCAGAACTGGAAGTAATCAAAGCTTCTTCAGATCAAGTTCAGGGCTTGATTGAGCCAGCTACCAACAAGTTCGCTTTTTCAGTCAGGATTATTTCTTTTAAAGGCTTTAATAGCGAACTCCAAAGGGTGCATTTTAATGAAAAGTATTTGGAAAGTGAACGTTTCCCAACAGCATCATTTTCCGGAAAAATTATTGAAGACCTGGATTTAACAAAGGATGGAACCTATGATGTTAGAGCAAAGGGCGAGTTAGACATACACGGAGTGAAGCAAACGAGAATAATTAAAAGCAGCCTGACTGTGAGCGGAACAAAAGTATCCATTACTTCAAAATTTAATCTACCGTTGTCTGATCACGACATTACCATTCCTAAAATTGTAGGTCAAAAAATTGCAACTGAAATCGAAGTGATCTTTACGGCAACTATGGTTTTAAAATAGCATTTCTTCACCATGAGAATTACCAGCATTTTTTTAATACTCTTTGCACTTTCTCATCTGACTTTCGGACAAGTACCTTTTTTTCAAAAACTTACTCTTCCCGATAAAAATGAAAAAGTTGACATCAACGTTTTGTTTCAGGATAGTGATGGATTCATTTGGCTAGGCACGGATGACGGACTTTATAAGTTTGATGGCTTTTCATTTTCGCATTTCACTTCTCAAGACAGCTTACTTGACACGCATGTAACAGCAATTACACAAGACTCAATTGGAAGGATTTGGATGGGACATTCCTCTGGCCAACTCTCCTATCTTGAGGATAGTGACTTAAAAAAATTTATAACTCCGGAAGGAGATGCAACGAAAGAAATTTCAGATATACTTTTCGACAAGAATGGAGTCCTTTGGTTTTCTACATTAAACGATGGTTTGTATTATTTTAAGAATAACAGGTTATACCGATTAGATGAAGAAAATGGAATGCCTGACTTATACGTTTATGACCTTGAAGAATTTTCCGATGAAAAAATTTGGGCAGGTACCGATAGAGGTATTGCTGTTTGTGAGCTAAAAGAGGATAAAGTCGAGATACACGTTATCAATCAGAAACAAGGTCTACCCGATAACATTGTTAGAAAAATAAAATTCAAAAATGCCAAATCAATTTGGTTAGGTACCCACGATGCAGGAGTTATTGAATATAACCCATCTGAAAAGAAATTCACATCCGTTCCCATGGAATGGCCTTACGGAACAATTACCGATCTAATAGTAAAACAAGATCAAGTGTGGATTTCGTCTGACCAAAAAGGTGTCGTGTTGATTGATTCTCAACATCGAGTTCAAAAATTTGCAACCGATGGTTCTGCTCACGCATTGTTGATCGATCGTGAAGGTGGTATTTGGATGGGTAGCAAATCGGGATTGATGCGAACTCCTGGGACTGAAATTTCATTCTTCGAAAAACTAGGATCAGGCATAGACCAAAATATTATTGCCATCACCGTTGATCACGAAGACAACATTTGGTTTTCGAACAGCGATGGATTATTCAAAATGAATAAAGAAGGTAATTCATACGATGTAGAAAAATTAAAACAGGTTCCGCTTATAAATTCACCCGTAATCAGTTTACATGCCGATAGCCTGGGCACAATTTGGGCTGGAACTTTTGGTAATGGAGCGTGGCACCTCAACACAAAGGGTGAGGTGATACATTATTTTAAAAATGAATTGCGGAATGGAAACATACTCAGCATCTGCAGCAAGGGAAATGAAATATGGTTTGCAACACTTGAAGGAGCAACTCAAATTAAACTCAACGGCAATCAATTTGAAATAAAAAATATCGGAAGTAAAGAAGGCCTTTCCTCGGATTATATCTATCAGGTTTTCCTCGATAGTAAAAACCGGACTTGGTTTGCAACAGACGGATATGATATTGATATGCTAGATCAGGAAGGTATTCATCATTTTAGACTGGGGGAGAAACCAAAAGTTGTCTACGGTTTTACTGAAGATGGTGAGCATTCCATTTGGGCGAATGTGCAAAGGGAAGGTCTCTATAAATTTTCACAAGGCAAATTTGCTCCAGTAAATAGGTTGCGATATAACAATTTGTATAGTCTTGGTACAAACTCGTTTGGAAACGTTGTTGGAGTACATGACCTGGGTATGGAAATTTTTGATGTCGCGACCAATAGGATCCAATTCTTTGGAGATGAAATCGGCATCTTAAATAGGAAAGGAAATCTAAACGCCATTACTCAGAGCTTGAGCGGAGAAATATTTATTGGAACAGAGAATGGAATTATACAATATAAACCGGCCAGTGCAACAATTGGAGAAAGTAAACCAAATCCGTTCATTCAAAAACTGAAAGCGGGGAACAAGATTTTCAATACAATTGATAATGTTAGCCTGGCGTATGATGACAATGATATTACCATTAACTATTTAGGATTTTGGTATCAGAATCCACAAAAGCTGAACTATCAATACAAACTTGAAAATTTTGATAGGGATTGGATCAGCAGTAAAAATTTAGAAGTCACCTACTCGAGACTTCCACCTGGTCAATACACATTTCTTCTTCGCGCATCGGACTCTAATGATTTTCAAAACGCCAAAGAAGTAAAGATTGAGTTTGTGATTGACCGTCCATTCTGGCAACAGATTTGGTTTTACTCTCTTGCTGCAGTCTTTTCTATCTCTTCTATTTATCTCTACATCCAATACAGAGAAAGGAAACTGCAGCGAGAAGGACATCTTCTGCAATTGAAAGTAGATGAAAGAACGAAAGAACTGCAAATGCGAAACGAAGAGATTGAGGCGCAGTCAGAAGAATTACAAGCTCAGTCGAGTGAGATACAACATATGAATGAGCACCTTGAGGAGTTGGTGAAAAAAAGAACAGAAGAACTGGAAAAGAAAAATGCGGCACTTGAAGAATATGCTTTTATCAATGCGCATAAATTAAGAAGTCCATTGGCCAGCATTCTGGGTGTTGTTAATTTGATAGACAAATTACCTCAAACCCCTGAATCACAAGAATGTGTTGACCATTTAAAAAAATCGGCCGATGCGCTTGATGAAGTTGTGACTTCAATAACGCGGGCGATTCAAAAAGGGAATAAAAATTATTGATTGAGATGCTAATTTGCCAAGAGCTTCTTAACCAATTCTGAAATGACTTTTCCATCCGCTTGACCAGCCAGTGATTTAGTCGCGGTGCCCATTACTTTGCCCATATCTTGTGGACCCTTTGCACCGACTTGTTCAATGATTTTTTTAACGGCAGCTTCAATCTCCCCTTCCGAGAGTTGTTTCGGTAAGTAGCGGTTGATGACCTCCAACTGAACAAGTTCTTTGTCCGCCAGATCTTTGCGTCCTTGTTGCTGAAAGATGTCAGCGGATTCTTTACGCTGCTTGGCGGCCTTCATCAACAGTTTATTTTCCACGTCACCAGACACCTCGGCTACCACTCCTTTTTCGGTTTCGGCCAATAAGATGAGTGACTTTATACTCCTTAGGGCTTCCAGCTCTTCTTTGTTTCGTGCCAACATCGCATTTTTGATGTCAGTATCAATTTGTTGTTTTAAGCTCATGGTGTTTTTATTTAACGTTGTATTCAGAAACCAAATCGACTGCCAAACAGTTTAACATAAGCTAACCCATAATTCAGTGACTCGTCTTAGCGTCAATATTAATAAAATTGCCACACTCCGAAATGCACGTGGAGGAAATAATCCGGACGTAGTCAAAACCGCGCTGGAGTGCGAGCGGTTTGGCGCGCAAGGTATTACAGTACATCCCCGTCCTGACGAAAGACACATTCGGTATGATGATGTTCTTCAATTGAAGAAGGTGGTGACTACAGAATTTAACATTGAAGGTTATCCGGATGACCGCTATTTGAAATTGGTTCGCGAGGTAAAACCAGAGCAGGCAACGCTTGTACCGGATGCTCCAGATGCCATTACATCCAATGCCGGATGGGACACAATCAAGCATGCTTCATTGTTGAAGGAAATAATTGATGAATTAAAGAAAAGCCATGTGCGGATTTCTCTGTTTGTTGATCCATTACCTCGCATGGTGGAAGCGGCTGCTAAGCTTGGTACCGATCGGATTGAATTGTATACCGAACCGTACGCTGTAGAATTCTTAGTGAATAGAAACATAGCCGTTAAGCCTTACATTGAAAGTGCAAAAGTTGCGCATGAAGCGGGATTGGGAATTAATGCTGGTCACGACCTTGATCTACATAACCTAAAATTCCTGAAACAAAGCCTACCTCACCTGGACGAAGTTTCGATTGGGCACGCTCTTATTTGTGATGCGCTTTATCTTGGATTGGAGAATACAATCCAACTTTATTTGCGTCAGCTTCAATAATGTTTGTGCTTTCTGTTTTTATCCCTGTGCCTTGGTATCTTTGAACATAAACTATTGCCATGAACCTGAAAAAGAGATTTACCGATAGCGACCTGGAGCGAATAAAAGCGGCTGTTAATAAGGCGGAGAATACTATTTCGGGAGAAATTGTTCCGGTTATTGTCGAGCGCAGCGGCTATTACTCCATAGCCAATTATAAAGGCGGAATTTTAGGAGCTTCCATTACCTTCTTTATCATGGTATTGCTAGATCGGTACATTCTTACCGATACTGAGAATGCATTATTCTATGATCCTGTTTTTATCTTCTTTTTGGCTACTGTGGGTGGAATGATTGGTGCGTTACTTCCGAGTATTTCTTCGCCACTAAAAAGAATTTTGGTTAGCCGCCAGCACTTAGACAATGCTACAAAGCAACGTGCGGAGTGTGCTTTTCTGGAGGAGGAAGTTTTTAATACCAAGCAACGAACCGGCATTATGATTTTTATTTCCTTCTTCGAACGAGAGGTAATGGTGGTGGCCGACAAAGGTATCAGCAAAGTTGTTGAGCAAAAAATCTGGGATAAAATGGTGACTGATTTGGTGACGAGCATCCGAAACGGAAAAATAGTGGAGGGTCTTGAAGCGTCTATAAAGAAATGCGGGGAAATATTATTTGAAAATGGTTTCCTGAAAGCAGAAGACGATGTTAATGAATTGACTGACGATTTGAGAATAGACTAATGCAAACAGCCCAACACTTTCTTTCATACCCGATTATGGTATTTCGTTTCGTGATTTTCTTTTTAGCAATAACGATTACTGCGCAAGCGCAAGTTGCTTTGCCTGAACACGGTGGTCAGTGGGTGCACGACCAAGCCAACGTATTGTCTCCCTCGACCAAAGCTGAAATTGAATCCATATTAAAAGCTGAACGCGATTCTACTTCTAATCAAATCGCGGTGTTGATTATACCTTCATTAGAGGGTGAATCGATGGAAGATTTTTCATTGCGCGTAGCAGAGAAATGGCAAATCGGACAAAAGAAAAAAGATAATGGTGTGTTGATGCTTATCTCAATCAATGATAAGAAGATGCGCATTGAAACAGGTTATGGATTAGAAGGAGTTTTAACAGATGCACTTTCAAGCCGAATTAACAGAAACGAAATGGCTCCATACTTTCGCCAGGGAGATTTTGATACCGGTGTGAGAGTTGGAGTAATGGCCGTCATCCAAGCCATTAAAGGGGAATATGTAAATGAAGAACCTGTACAACAAACTCGTAGAAGATCGAAGAAGAGTTCACCCTTATTTACCATTTTAATTATTATCGCGATCATCATTATTTCATCGCGCAATAGAAAGGGTGGAGGAGGCGGTGGAGGTGGTTATTGGACTGCAGCAGCAGCGGGTGCTTTGTTAGGAAGAGGATTTGGTGGTAGCTCCGGTTCATGGGGTGGCGGAGGCGGTGGTTCCGACTTTGGTGGAGGAGGCGGCTTCGGTGGCGGAGGTTCGAGTGATTCGTGGTAGCTTTTAGTTATCTCTTATTAAAGTCACTATACAATTTCTGTTGATACGCTTTGCTTAGCTCTTCATCATGAGAACTTGTATTTTCTTTTTTCATGAACTGCTTCCCGATGTTATCATACACTAAAAATCTATTGGGTAAAACAAACCCATAGCCATCAGTGAAGAAGAATGCTGCATGTTGATTGTAATTCGGGCTGAACAAATCATTACTAAATACAAAAGCATCATCTGTTTTGCCAAGCTGCGCTAATAATGTATTGGCAATGTCAGTTTGATTACCAATGGTATGGATCACTGAATCTTTCAACAGCGCACCTCCCAACAATAAGAAAGGAACATGAAACCGTTCTTTAGTTTGCAAGGGTTTATTGCGCGGATGAACATGCCCATGATCTCCGGTAATCAGAAGTATTGTGTTTTTCCATTCTGTTTTTGACTTCAGTACATCAATGAATGATCCAAGACAGCTGTCTGTGTAGTGGAAAGAATTTAAAAATACATTTTCATCGCTCGTTGCAGGCAAAAAGGGTTTCATCGGAACATCAAATGGTTCATGACTGCTTTGTGTGAGAATGACTTTGAAATAAGGCTTATGAGCCGTATCAATTTCTTCAAGCGCACGCTCCAACATAAAACCATCATGCACGCCCCATTTTGAAGTATTCAAATCGTCATCAAAATCATCTGTCTCGGTAATGTTTCCAAAACCTGAGGCAGTGAGAAAGGAACGAAAATTGGCAAAGTCGGCATCACCTCCATAGGTAAAAGAAGTGTTGTAGCCAAGCGCCATCATGTCTCTATTCAAAAACGAAAGACGCTGACTCTTCTGAGGATATTTAATGATGGAAGAATTCGGTTGAGCAGGATAGGCACTGAGTATACTGACAATTCCTTTATCGGTTCGATCGCCACTGCAGTAAAAATTGTCGAACAAAATACCTTCGCTACATAAAGCATTAAGTCGCGGGCAGATCTTAGGAACTCCACCCAGGGGCTCAAGTACATCAGCGGTAAAACTTTCTACGATGATGAGAACGACATTTGGTTTCGTGGTGTTCAGAATTTTAAAAGTAGAATCCTGCTTCTGATGCAGTTCTCCATAATATTTTTCGGTTAACGATTGGTCGAAAAAATTCTCCGGATATTCAATCAGCGAATCACTTGCCACACTCTTAAAGAAATTCCAGATCACGTTTATCGCTGCATGATTCGCATACATTTTTGTTTTATGAAAATAAACGAAGCCGGTGTTCATGTTGGAAACGCTAATGCTTCCGCGAATGAAAAGGAACATTGATAATGTAATCGGCAGCAAAACAAACATGACTTTCCTTTCTGCGACTTTTAAATTTCGCAACAAGGGAGCAATAGTTTTGAGATACAACCAGATGAACGTTGCACAAAGTATAACTCCAATAAATAATGTCTTAATCGCGACCCAACTATTAATGCTCCCTATTGCTTCTGAGCCCATATAAAACAAGGGAGTTGTGTTCATACGAAAACCCCAATGTCGATAAAGCTCCATATCGATGATGACAATGAGAATGCACATGATCAGAAATAGAAAAGTAAAGGTGCTGACACTATACGCAACCCATCGGCCTTGAAAAAAAACAGAAACTGTAAGAAGTAAACCAGTTAATGCCATGGCATAACCGGTCATACTTAAATCCATTTTTAAGCCGTAAACCATTGACAGTATAATTTCTTTTGCTGTAAGGGAGGAACTCAGATCGTAATTGTAGACCAGAAAGCAGATACGAACCACGGCCATCACAAGCATCCAGAAGCCGAAGAGTTTTAGAAAAATAAAAAGACGGTCGCGCATTGAAGAAAGTAAAAAGTAAAGATAACATCGCGAGATTTGAAAACAATTATCGACTTAGCCTTACCTGAATCAAATGAATGCACTTGGTTTAGTACAATCGGAAATACTATCTTTCTGTAGGAAAAAATGATTCTTTAATTCCTTTTAGTATAATGACAAAATTTGATTTTAAAACCGCAGGATATTTTTCAACCACAGTAATCATTGTGGGTGTAATTTTTTCTCTTGTAGGATTGGTACTTCTTGCATCAAATATCATTGGCGGGTTGATTCTGATTTTAGGTGGTACAATAGTCTTTAGCACCCACTATCGCTTAATGATAGATTTTGACAAAAAAATATTCCATGATTATGTATGGATTTTAGGATTAAAAAGCGGGGATAAAGGGAAGTTCGATCGCATAGAATATGTATTCATTAAGAAAAACAGAGTAAGTCAAAACATGAACATGCATGTGGCAACCACCACAATTCGAAAAGAAGTTTACGATGCATACCTCAAATTTTCAGACGAAGAAAAGATCCACTTGCTCACAAAAGACAATAAGAAAGATGTCCTTGCAAAACTCCGTGAGTTATCCACCATGCTGAACGTTAGAATAATTGATTATTCAGATGGAGAGGCAAAAGAAATTTAAAAGAACATATTCGAGCACAGAGTTGATTAAGAAATCTTTTGTTTTCAATATTGCGATTCAAATATTCCGTTTATGCGATTGAAGCAAACGCTGCTATTCTTTCTAATCATTTTAAGCTCAAGTTTTTGCCACGCCCAACTTCGAAACTTTGGTGTTAAGGGCGGGCTTAATTCATCGGGTATTGGTCGTAGTGACATTGAGGGAAGCAAAAAAAGGATTGGATATCATGTGGGTATTGTGGGATACTTAAAAATAAGCAATACATGGACATTTCAACCGGAATTGGTTTATTCTGATCAGGGATACAATCTTAAAAAAGTTAGATGTAATATGAGGTACTTCACACTTCCTCTGTTGTTTAAATATAATTATCAGGATTTTTTCTTTGATTTTGGACCTCAAGTCAGTGTGTTGTTTAATGCTAATCAGGTTGGCCTTGGAAACAATAGGAGTAAAGTAAACATAACAAGCGAATTGAATAATATTGATTTATCCCTTACATCCGGAATCGGATTTATGGTGAATGAAAATATTGGTCTGGAAGGTCGTTATGTGTTTGGCTTGTCAAATGCTTCTGCCTATGAGAGCGTAACCATATATAACAACGCACTGCAAATTTCTATTTTTTACATTTTTAGATAATCTGATCTCGTGAAAAAACTATTTCTAATACTTTTTTGTGCATCCCATTTTTCATTTGCACAAAACACATCTTTTGATCAATACGTCTATAATTTAAAGACCATGAATCCTGCTTTTGCGGGGCTCATTAATGAGCAAAATTTCGATCTTCAAATTCAAAGTTATTTGGATAATCCTAAATTTGGTACAACAGCTCAGCTTTCGTATAGCAATAAAATTGCAGGAATTAACAGTGGAATTGGTTTTATATTTTCGAATAGTAAAACAGGATACTTCACTGACACGAAAATGAGCGTCCTCTATAACTATCAATTTAACGTAGGCTCAGAAGGTAAATTAAGTCTTGGTACAGCCCTAAAGTATAAAAGACAGAACATTGATTATTCTGGTTTAGTGATTATGGATTCGGATGATTACTGGGTCTCTATTATAGAAGGCAGTTCAACCTCATCAAATTTTGATTTTGATTTAGGCGTTCTTTATCAAATTAAGAACTTCTATATAAGTGCGAACTCAATCAATTTATTACAATCCAATCATAATAATGGCGATGGTTGGTTGGCGCCTAACACGAGAACGTTTAATGTCTATGTCATGAATGACTTTAGGTTTAGAGAATGGTTAAAGTTCACACCTTCGTTATCCTATAAAACAAATTTCAATGGAAACTGGTTTTTAGATGTTAACGCAATTTGTGAATTGCAAAAATGGATATTATTAGGCTCTACATTTAGAGCGGATGAAAATGATTTGTTCGGTATTTATAATGTAGGACTAAACATCAGGGATAAAGTGCAGATCATAACCAAAATTTATGGAGGAGATGAGAAAGGTAAATATGCCGGTAATGCTTTTGAACTAATGATTACGGCTAAAATTAAGAACGAATAGTTTTATAACACCTCTTTACGATTTCAAAGCCGCATCCAACCGCTCTTGCACAAAAGTTCTTTCATGAATAGGTAGTGAAGATGTTCGTTCCTTCGTTTCTGCATTGATGCGCGCCAGCTCTTCCGTCTCTCGACTTGAAAAGGTATGCTCTTCTATTTTTAAGAGATTGTCATAAGGACCTTTCGAAGAAATTAATTTTACAAAAACGGGTGCTGTTTCAAGCGCAATGAATAGCAAAATGATAAACCAATGGGCCCAGGCAATGGCACTGCTTTGTTGCGTTAATCGATCGATGGCTTCAATGCGAGCAGCCAAACCATTCACTTTGGTTTTTTCAAGCGAGGTTAGTTCACCCAGCATAATTGAATCATTTTTCGAGACTCTTTTTTCAAGAGCCTGAATGCGTAATTCGTTTCTTGTGGAAAGCAGGCTCAGTTCACCATCGGCTGTTAAGGCATCCGATTTTTTTACTTTATAAATAGGTCCAAGATTCTTGCGTTTGCTTCCACCTGTACCATCGGCTTCTTGTTGAGCAATTCGTAAAAGTTCATCTCGCTTTGCTGTTTTTATCCCTACCTCTGCTTTGAGACCTTCAATTTCTGCCTTCAAACTATCACTAGATGGAGTGAAACGAGATTTTAATTCAGCTTCCTGTTTTGCATACGCTTGCTGTTCCATCACAATCAATTCGGGCTGAATCTCCTTTTCAAATATTTTTAACTCCAATGGTTTTGCAATGACAATGGAAACAAGAATGGCAAGCAGAATACGAGGTGTTGCCATGAGCAACTCGCGACCAAGTTTTCCTTCTTTGCGCATACTGGAAACGATGTATCGATCGAGATTAAAAATCAATAAGCCCCAAAGAATTCCAAATGCAATCGCATACCAGATGTTGTCAAAGATGGTATAGAGCGCGTACCCTCCTGAAAGAGCGGCAAACAATCCCGTAAAGAAAATAGTAGCACCAATACCAGTGTACTTACTGGTTTCGGTTGGACATTTTTTAAGAAGATTAATGTCAGACCCGGAACACATCCAGAAGAAGGAAGTTAGTTTCTGCATGCTGGTTTTAACGCATAATATATTTTGAATATTGTTTGGAAGGCTCAATCTAAGTGCCAGCTTCAAAATCGTAGTTCTGAAGCAAAAAATAGAACTTCGTGAAGAACTACTGTGCAGTTACGAACAGGCTAGTGTTCAAGAATAGTGAAAACGTACTTGAAGAATTTGATGTATTAGAGTTTTGGCTTTACAATGACAGTGTCTGTAGCCAGGGAAGGAACATGGTATCCTCCAGAATCCAGTGTTACATTGGGAAGCTTACTCTTTAGCGTAGACCAGTCTTCTTTCTTCAAAGCAGACTGATAAACATAAAGTGTTTTTAAATTAGTAAGTGATTCTAATGACAGAATACCTTTTATTGAAATGGGTGTGCCAACCAGATTAAGGTATTGAAGTTGTTTCAGATTTTTGATTTCATTTATTCCATTATCGCTAATGGCAGTATGATCTAAACTTAAACGCCTCAGGTTTTCGAATGAGCCAATTTGATGAAGAGCTTTGTCCGTAATTTTTGTGCTTCCTACCTTTAGCCAGATAATATTTTTCCCAAGAGGTTCAAGTAAACGGATATCTTCATCTGTTGCCGTTGGAAGAGCAGCAAAACTAACAGAGAGGTAATAACTTTCTTTACTAACTGGAACTACCGCAATGTTTTTGTTGCGCAATTTTTGAATAAGTGAGTCAGAGACTTTACGGATGACAACATCTGGAATATCAAGATTGGTGAAAAATGAATTTTCATTTTCATCTTCAAGTCCTTTCAGAATTGATTTTATAGTCTCAGGCTGTGCAATCTGATTTACCTTTTTATCGAACGATGCTTCTTCACTAATCCACCATTGAAGTAATTGTACTTCGGCAGGCGTTATCTGACTTCGTTCCTTTGGTGGCATGTGATGCTCATTATTCATTGGCAGGTAAATGCGTTTGATCATTTCGCTATCAAATGGTTTTTGCAAGACAATCGTCTTTCCTTTTTTTCCGCCTTTTAAAATGGCTTCAGGTAAATCTAACCTCAACGATCCTTTTTGCTTTGTTTCGCCATGACATGAATAACACTTCTCTTCTAAAACAGGTTTGATAATGTCTTTGTAAATCAATGCCTCCTGTGCATTTACAATGGCAATTTGCTCAGAATCATTTTTTACAAACCAATCTTTAATTGGCGAGGGCAAAACTTCAGTAAGGTAATTGGCTCCATGTGTCAGACTTCCCCCCAAATGCCCGGTGATGGAAATAACAATGAGTAACGTTATTATTCCGCCATCATAAAATTTCTTCAACACGGGGGAGTGTGAATCAAACAACAAAAACAATCCGATTGAAATGATTGCTGTAGAAATGCCCATCGCAAGATGCCACGATAAAATATCGGCTTTGTAATCATCTTGCAATGACAACATGTATCCTGTGATGCAAGACAACACCGCCATTGAAGCTCCGATTAGTAGTGAAACACGAACAGCGGGACGAAGTAATTCAAACCGCTTGCGCGATAACCAATCTAATAAAATGGCCAATACTAAAATACCAATAGGTAAGTGGACAAGTAATGGATGAAGTCTTCCGATCAATGCAGTCACAATGGCAAGATAAGATTATGCGTATCTTTTTCGTAACACCTGCATCATGTGCACATTAATCTCCCACTGATTCGCGACAGGTTGGCGTGTGTAAGGAAGTGCAGGCATGTAATCTACTGGACCAAACTCTGTGAGGAACGTAATGAGCTTGCCCTCTTTTTTCTTTTGTTCAACGACTGCATCCCACCAGGCGAAATGTGCTTTTAATGCATCACTCCATTCAGGAGCGCGTGGATCGTTTACTTGTGGTCCTTCCGGATGACCGATGCGAGCATGGATATGGTCAGTTCGACCCAAGGCAAGCTTAACAGTTTCTGCCTGATCACTTAAATAGGATTCATGCACATTACACCAATGTGAAATATCAAGCGTCAACCGAAGCTCTGGAATTTTTTCCATGAACGTTCGCGCAACTGGCGCTGAATAGAGAATTCGACTACGATGCGTTTCATGATAGATCGGAACATTTTGTTCGCGCGAAACTTTAGTACTGTAGTCGATGAAATTTTTATTTTGTTCGAACGAAAAGAAATCTTTCCCTGAATGACAATTAATATAAACCGGTTTTAATGTTGCAGCAGCGGAGAGATTCGTTTGAAATTGAACAAGATGTTTTTGGTAATCACTATCGGAACCACCCACTAAGAATCCAACTTTCAATCCGTGCTTCGTAAGTGCTGCAAAAAGTTTCTCTCGTTCAGCAGCATCAGTAGGGTACCATGTTTCGATGCCATCATACCCATCTTGTTTTACACGAGCACAATACTCTTCTGTGCTTCCGGCAAATCCCCAATTCGTTGCAAAGACGAGCATGGAAAAAGCTGAAGCGTTTTGTGTGGTTAATGGTTTTGCAAAAGAGTCCATAGCGTTAAGAAGTAATCCGGTGGTAAGCGTGGAGGAGGTTTGAATAAATTGTCGTCTGCTGAAATTCATTAGTACGAGATAGGTTGATCAGTAATCTTTTGCCAGAAAGGCTCAAAGACGCGAAGGTTCAAGAAGTTTTTCTGTTTAAGGTTTGTCAAGTTAAAATTTCTTTAATCACTCTTCCATGAACATCAGTTAACCGGAATGGTCTGCCTTGATAAGGATAGATTAATTTTTCGTGATTAAATCCAAGTTGTTGAAGGATGGTGGCTTGAATATCAAAAGGCGTTACTTTTCCATCAATCGCTGCATAGCCGATTTCATCCGTTTCACCATAGGTAAATCCACGTTTTAATCCACCACCGGCCATGAGTATTGTAAAGGCTTCCGTGTGATGATCTCTTCCTTTGAATGGATTCTTTTTTCCTTCCCTGTTTTCCTGCATAGGCGTGCGACCAAACTCTCCACCCCAAACAATTAATGTCTCTTCTAATAATCCACGTTGTTTCAAATCCAGAATTAATGCAGTTGTTGCTTTATCAACTTGTCGACATTTATTAATAAGTCCAACATCAATCGCGAGACTGGCATCAGTACCATGACTATCCCAACCCCAATCGAAAAGCTGAACAAAGCGCACACCATTCTCTACCAGCTTGCGGGCAAGCAGTGCGTTGTTTGCAAAACTTTCCTTACCGGGTTCAGTGCCATACATCTGATGAATGTATTCGGGCTCCTTGTGAATGTCCATTACTTCAGGCACCGACATCTGCATGCGAAATGCCATTTCATATTGTGAAATGCGCGAAAGAATTTCAGGATCTTTAAATTCCTGGTATTCTAATTTATTGACTTCGTTGATGGCATCGATGGAAGCTTTTCGCATGTCGCGATTATATCCTTCAGGATCATTTATGAATAAAACAGGATCACCCTCTGATCGACATTGCACACCCTGATAAACCGATGGAAGAAAACCACTACCCCAAACACTTTTTCCTGCATCCGGATTTTTTCCACCTGATGTAAGCACGACAAATCCTGGAAGATTGCTGTTCTCTGTTCCCAATCCATACGTCACCCATGCACCCATACTTGGCCTACCTAACCGAGGACTACCGGAATGCATCAACAATTGCGCGGGAGCATGATTGAACTGATCGGTTTGAACTCCTTTCAAAAAAGTAAACTCATCAGCCACACTTGACATATGCGGAAGATGTTCTGAAATCCAAGAGCGCGATTCTCCATGCTGAGAAAAAGAAGCTTGAGGTCCCATCATTTTAGGCACTCCCCGAATGAAGGCAAACTTTTTTCCTTCGAGTAAGGATTGCGGACAATCCAGTCCATCTAATTTTTGAAGCGCAGGTTTATAATCAAAGAGTTCAAGTTGTGACGGAGCACCTGCCATGTGGAGGTAAATAACAGAGCGTACTTTACCTGGAAAGTGTGGTGATTTTGGTGCTAATGGATTTTGTGCATCAAAAAGTGAAGTGAAGTTTTGTTCGGGAGATGATCCACATCCACCAATAAACGAGCCCAACGCCATAGCACCAAGGCCGGTTGTGCATTGAGTTAAGAAATGCCTGCGCGTAATAAATCGCAAAGCTTCTTGTGATGCCTGTTGCTGAAGATTATGGATGTATTTTTTCTTCATTGATCGAAATCAATTCTAATTCTTTGTTATAAATTCATCAAGATTGAGAATAGCATTGGCAACAACAACCAGGGCTGCTGTTTCTTCATCACCTTTCTCCTCTACCAATACTTTCTGAGCTTGCTTGTGATCTTGTTTCATCGCCACTAATGTATTGGCGTAAAACTTTTTCCAAACCATTTTCTGATCATTTGAAATGGTATGACCAAAAGCAAGTTGATAACCTTTATTCAATTGTTCATCAAGGGTTGGGCCACCGCTTTTCATGCGATGGGCAAAACTTCGTGCGATTTCTACAAAGGCAGAATCGTTTAATGTAACCAATGCTTGCAGTGGAGTGTTCGTGCGTATCCTTCTTGATGTACAAACTTCGCGTGCAGCACCATCAAATGACATCATCGATGGATATGGAGCGGTTCGTTTCCAATAGGTATACAATGCTCTCCGATGTTGATCTTCACCTTCACTCTTTTTCCAATTTTGTCCGTTCCAGGGGGATAGCCAAATGCCACCGGGTTGATAGGGCATTACGCTTGGTCCAAACATTTTCTTGCTGAGCAGTCCGCTTACGGAAAGACTTTGATCACGCACTTGTTCGGCCGACAAACGTACACGTGGCGCGCGAGCATAAAATTTATTGGCAGCATCTTTCGCCAACATCTCTTCTGTTACTCTTGAATCTTGCCGATAGGTAGCCGACATCACAATTTCTTTCATCAGTCTTTTTGTGCTCCATTTCCAATCGTGCATGTAGTTCCAGGATAGATAATCCAGCAGCTCGCGATGTGTTGGTGGCAGACCTTGCGTTCCGAGATCTTCCAATGTTTCGGCCAGACCCGTTCCAAAGAGTTGTTCCCAAATTCGATTGACCATCGTACGTGAAGTGAGCGGGTTATCTTCACTCGTCATCCATTGTGCAAGACCAAGTCGATTGTGAGATGCGCCCGATGGCATTGGATTTAATGATGCTGGAACATCAGCATTTACTTCTTCACCTTTCACTAACCAATTGCCACGCTCAAACACATTTGATGTTCGATGCATACTTTCCGGATTTTCCATCATGATGGGTGTGCCCGGGACATCTTTTGTTAAGAGAGACCAATATTGATTGTAGATGTTGGTATAACCTTCTTTCTCTTTTCCAGGAAATGAAGGTGTGAAGTACAACCAATCGAACATGATGCCACTGGCCTCCGCATTTTTGAGATTGGAATTTTCATAGGTAAAGAAAAGATCGTGTACACCTTCTTGTCGATCGAAATCAACACGATGAATCTTCCATCCCTCTGTTTTTTGATCGATGGAAATAGTTTTGAGAACAGGTCCGTCTGGTTTATCCAAATGAATGGTCCATGCTCCTCCTTTTACCATTGTGATCGCGCGAAAGATTAATTCATTCTTCCCATTGAGGTCAACATTCTGCAAACGGCATTGCGTATGATTTCGGAAGATGAGCCATTTGGTATCCGATAACTCGCTGTTAACAAATTGATCTGCCAGTAATGAATTAACAGCCGGCTGCCATGTTTTTAAAAACGTATTGACTTCTTTCGCTTTTTCTGAAGAAGCATTTTTTTCAATCCACTTTTTGATAGGAGTTAATGAGGCTTCATCTTCTGGTGAAAAATGACGCAATAGCGGATAGTCATCATAGGTATCTTCATCGCGCGTGTTATTGAAGAAGGCCATAAATTTGTAGTACTCTTCGTGACGGAACGGATCGTATGGATGACTGTGGCATTGAACACACGCAAAGGTAGTTCCCATTAAACCTTCCCATGTTGCATTCACACGATCCAACACAGCCGCAGTTCTGAACTCTTCGTTTTCCGTTCCTCCCTCATCGTTCGTCATTGTGTTGCGATGAAAAGCAGTTGCTATGTATTGATCATCCGTTGGGTTGGGAAGTAAATCGCCAGCGAGTTGTTCAGTTAAAAACTGATTGTACGGCATATCATTGTTAAAAGCCTTGATCAACCAATCGCGATAACGCCAGATTGAACGACTATCATCACGCTCATATCCTTTTGTATCAGCATAGCGCGCGAGATCCAACCACATGGATGTCCAGCGTTCACCGAATTGAGGTAATGCCAACAATGAATCAACCAATATTTCATACGCTTTGGGATCATTGCTTTTCATGAACTGATCACGAAGGGATTCGGGAGCCGGAAGACCAATCAAATCAAGACTGACTCTTCTTAGTACCATGGACTTTTCTGCTTCAGGTGAAGGGTTTAATTTTTGATCTTCTAGTTTCTCTAAGATGTAGCTATCAATTGCATTGTTTCCCCATGCCGTATTATCACCTAAGTCGGCTTTCATAGTTCGCAAAGCTGGCGGTGCAACCTTTACATAAGCCCAATGATTTCCCCATTCAGCACCTTGATCAATCCAGTTTTTTAAAATGGAAATTTCTTCTTCGTCCAGAGCTTGCCCTTTATGCGGCATACGTTCTTCGGGATCGTTGGAAAGAATTCTCCGGATCATTTCACTGTGAGCTGCATCACCTGGAACAATGGCTACTTTTCCTGATTCGTTTTTCTCTAAAGCATCTTTGCGAAACAATAAACTAAAACCACCCTCGCGCTTTACACCTCCGTGGCAGGTAATACATTTCTTGTTGAAGATGGGTTTTACCTCTGTATTGAAGTCAACCTTGTTTTGATTGTTGATGAAGATAACAGACACAACACTGATGCAAAGTGCAAGAAGACCAAGGATGAGAATCTTTTTGGGGATCAATGTTTTCATTTTCCGTATCGTAGTGAAAGTTAATCAGATTATAAGGAAAGATTCATCCTGATGTGTCGGTAATTCATTCGGTTTTTTTTAAATGGCAAAATACAGGGCAAATAAAGGTGTGCAGTACTTTCATTAACTTGAGACTTCAAAATATGGAGTGGATAAAAATATTTTCAAGTGAAGCGGAAGCCAGACAACGATTAATTTCGGGTAAACCGCAGTTATTGATCCTTCATGGCAAGCTCATTTGTTTGTCGTTGCACAACGATACTTTCTTTGCAGTTCAGGATGCATGCCCTCACAATGGAGAATCACTTAGTAAAGGAAAAATTAACTATCTGGGTGAGATTGTTTGCCCGTGGCATGGCTATCGATTTGATCTTCAATCGGGCAAAGCGTGCGATTCGGACTGTCGCGATTTGATTACCTATCCGGTGAAGAAGGATGAAATGGGTTTTTTTGTTGGAATTTAAAATAGAATCATCTTTACATTCGTTCTTCAATCCATGATATCTGTATTTAAAATGTTGACTTTGCGCCTTCTTGTCTTTGTTATTACACTTTCGTTCACCCATTCGATGGCTCAAGTTTCCATTAATCCAAAAGAATGGGTTGAACAACTCAATCTGAAAGGAGGGTTACCCGAAAAGCTTTTGAGCACCCGCTCAGTTGCATTTTACACCTACACGATGACGGCAAAAGAATTGGAAGATGTTCAGAAATCTTTTCAACGCACAGGCATTGATGTAGTCGTCTACTTTGAGTTGGACAAAGTAATAGCCAGTCATGATGTTACTAAAACTTTTGCGAAGTACTTAGAGGATCGGGATGCCAGCAATATTGTCTTCATTGAAAAGGAAGAAAATGGTTTTCGTCTTTCGGTCACCACGTTCAACAAAAAAGAAAGTGTTATTGAGAAACAGCAAAACGCGTGGTCAGTCAGTAATAAAGTTCTAACAGAAGCATTGAAAGAATTGTACCGTACGGCTGCGAATCAGCAGAAGAAACAAAACTTACTGATTAATGATGTTCCCGAAACGGATTTTCCCGTCAATCCGATTTTAGGAAGACGCAATGAATTCTTTGCCTCTGACTTAAAGGTAGATCCATTGGCGGTACCGAAAACGGGTGACGCTACCATCGATAAACAACTTGAAGAGATTTTTGTAGCCAATTATCCATTGAAATATAAACTGACAGAACCGGGTATCCCTGAAAAGGAGTTGCGCAAGCAAGGCAGTTTATATGTTCTGTGTTATGTATATGTTCGGGATGGTGTTGCGAAAAGATTGTTAGGATATGATATGAGTAAATCAGAAAGTGCATTAGTCTCTGTTACGTATGCAGACGGACAGCAGCAATTGAAAAACATTCCAACCGATACGCCTGTATTCAAATTTTATTTCAAGCACATTGATTCGGGTAATGTGTTCTTAGGAAATAAATGGGATGCTGACTTAACGTGGCAACAAGCGCTTCTCAATCAGCTTAAGGGAATGAAAGTGGAGTTACGCATCAATTAAGTAATCAGCACTAAAATACTTTCACGCAATGACGCAAAGGTTTAAATACCAAGAACGCAAAGAGATTGTAATAAAGCTGAATTCAGTTTTTATAGTTAATTTCTTAGCGTCCTTTGCGGCATTGACTTAGCGCCTTTGCGTGAAAGTGTTTACGCGCTCCCAATGGTAGGGAATCCTAAAAGAGTTAAGCATACCGAATCATATCCGCAGCTTTTTCAGCAATCATAATTGTTGGTGCATTGGTATTGCCACTCGAAATGGTAGGCATTACTGAAGCATCTGCCACACGAAGTTTTCCAATACCCCGAACGCGTAACTGATGATCAACAACAGCAAGCTCATCAACTCCCATTTTACACGTGCCGACCGGATGATAAACACACTCTGCACTGCGCTGAATGTGTTCTAATAAATCATCGTCACTATTTCGTTTTGCAGGACAATGTGTTCGCAGTCTATATTCTCTAAAAGCATTTGCTTCCAATACATCCAGTGCAATACGAGCAGCGCGCACCATTATTTTTCGATCTTCTTCTTCTGATAAATATTTTGGATCGATAACAGGCGCTTCCATCGGATCGGTAGAAGCAATTGTAACAATCCCCCTGCTCTTCGGTCTTATTTGCGTTGGCAATATGGTATAACCATCTGTATGCGGAAAGGAGTTGAGATCAAAGATGTTGGTTGTGTAATCGTCTCCGGGATGAGTCGGTGTAAATTGAAACTGTACATCGGGCCGATCTAATTCAGGAGAGGACTTTAAAAAAGCATTTGCTTCTAATGGACCAACAGTGAGCGGACCTTTTTTGAAAAGCAAATAGCGACCAATCTCAATTAGTTGCCTATGTAGAGGAAGGTAATGATTATTGCTGACAGGCTTTTTACACAAGCTACTTACCGGATAGAAGAGATGATCCTGAAGATTTTTTCCAACACCCTCCAATTCTTTTTTAATCGGAATATTTACGCGTTTTAAATCTTCTGCCGAACCAATGCCGGATAACATGAGCAGCTGAGGTGAAGCAAATGTACCTGCAGAAAGAATAACTTCTTTTTTAACAAAGGCTTGTTGAATGGTTTTTCCCTTATCTGAGAACTCAACACCTTTTGCTTCGTCTTTCTCGATAATTATTTTCCGCGAATGCGCGCCCGTAATAATAGTCAGATTTTTTCGAGATAAAATGGGAACCAGAAACGCTTGTGCCGCACTCATGCGCTTAGCATCTTTCATCGTGTATTGAAGATGGCCCACGCCTTCTTGCTTCAATCCATTAAAGTCTTCGTTGTGTGGAATACCTTTTTCAATGCAGGATTGTATGAACGCTTCACCAATGGGATTATGATACCAATACGATTGCGTTACATTCTGTTCGCCACCATGGGCATGATATTCGTCTTCATACTGCTCGTTGTGTTCTGATTTTTTGAAATACGGAAGCACATCATCATAGCCCCAGCCTTCATTGCCCAACGAAGCCCAATGATTATAGTCTTCTTTGTGCCCACGAACATAAGCCATGGCATTTGTTGAACTACAGCCACCCAATACCTTTCCGCGCGGATGATAAATTTTTCTGTTCTGCAAAAAAGGCTGAGGCACAGTATAATGATTATTCCAATCCACAGTGCTGTGATGGAGTTTCATGTAACCACCAGGAATATGGATTTCCATTTTAGTGTCGCGACCACCAGCTTCTAAAAGCAATACCGTTGTTGAAGGATCTTCACTCAACCGATTTGCCAATACGCAACCGGCACTTCCCGCCCCGATGATTATGTAATCGAATGTCATATTCTTTGTTCCTTAGAAAGATAAGAAATGAAGTCCGTGCAAATCAAGAGCTTTTAAAATCCATGCGATTTAATTTTGCGTGAAAACAAGGCATAAAAAAAGGGACACCCAAGGCGTCCCTTTTCAATTTAAAAACAATAAGTTTTTATTTCAATAAGTTATAGGTTAAACCACCTGTGTAAAGACCAGCGGTTTGATCTGCCGCATAAAACTCTCTTGAGCTTGAAGCGAAGAGATTACGAGCATTGATAAACACATTAAGATTTTTCACTATTTCATAAGATACCTTAGCATTCATCAAGAACTTGCCTTTGATCTGACCAAGGGAATATTGAGGCTCTTTAATGGTACCATCGCTGTTATATTGCGATCCATCATATTGATTTTGCTTGGTGAAATAATAGCCGCTTAGATTGATATTGAATTTTGATGTTGGCTTATAGTTGAAATAGAAACCACCATATGAACCAGGTGTATATCTGTGTTTGCTATCGCTATAGGTAACAAGCCCAGGAATTACAGTAGGATCCAAGTATACAGATGGCAAATCCTTGGTTTCTGTTTTTTGGAAAGTGAAGAACGGCTTAAGTTGAATCTTATCGTTTGGTACGAAGTTTAACGAAATGGTTGTTCCAATTTGTTGCGCAGTTGTAGGGGTGTTTTGAAACTGTTGAGGAAGAGGAGCTGGCACCTGTGTCTGCACTATTGCGGTAAGATTTTTACCAGTTTGTTGGAACATGTCAATATCCAATTGCAATGATTCAGTGAGCTGTGAACGGAATCCAATCTCAATCATGTCCAGCGTAAACAATTCTAGATTTGTATTACCAAGTTGTCCACCGCCAATGTTAAGAAAGTTATACCCTACAAATGAACCACTGTTTGAACGCGTTACGGCACCCCTGATCAGATTCTTTGAATTGATTTTATAGGTTGTAGCCAATTCGTAAGCAGGATAAGTCTTGTCAGGATCAGAAAACTTATCGGCACGGAACCCTGCCAACACACGAAGTTTCTCTGTGAAGTTAAGATCAGCACGAAGGTATGCAGCAATGGTTGTAATGGTATTTGATGCATTAAACAAACCAACTATTCCTTGACTTAGATTTGTGTAATCACGATCGTCAAACGTAACAGTTTGGTAACTAAGACCAGGAGTTAAGGTATACTTATCACCCATTTTAATATCGTAATCGGCTACTACATCTGCTACAGTAAAATCATACTCAGCATGTGGAGCATCGTCTCTATAGTCATAGTTGTATCCTTTTAAATAGGATGCTCTAAAATTCAAACCGTAAATCTTAGCGCTTAAGTTTGCAGTTGTATTCTCGGTTGTTCCATCATTCAATGGATTTGTAATCCAGATTTTTTGAAAAGAAGCCTCCTGATGTGAAACCGATAAATCAATAGACACATCATCGGAGGCCTTATAATTTAAAAAGCCGTTTACACCCCATTTGTTTAATGATCTGGATGGATCTGGATATTTAAATGCACGTTCAGCAGGATCGGTGATGTATTGATCTAATTCCAAATATTGTCCAGTGGCTTCTTGATAGTATTTACTGTCAACTCTGTTTCTATCCTGAACATTTGCTGAAACAATTGCGCTAAACTTGCCAAAGCTTTTCCCAACACTTGCGTTGGCAATAGTGGTACCAAGTGTACCTGCTTGCACATTAGCATTTACCAATGTTTTAGAATCATCCATTCGTTTTGTAATGATGTTGATTACACCTGTTACAGCGTTCGGACCAAATAATGGTGATGAAGGACCGCGTACAATCTCAATACGCTCAACATCATTGATGTCAATAGAAAGAGATTCCCAGTTTGTACCACCCAAACCATGATTAAAAACCGGACGGTTATCAATCATAACCAGTGTGTACGAATTGGTCTTTAAGAATGTACCATTCGTTCTGTCTAGGTTTTCCATTCCACGAATGTGAATGTCATACATGCCATTCGCTTGTTCGCGGACAATAACGCCAGGAGCAAGACGCATAGCTTCCATAATACTTGTGGAACCGGCTTTGTCAATGTCAGAACGGGTGATGGTATAGCTAGATAATGGTGCGTCAAACAACGTTTCTTTTTTCTTTGAAGCAGAGCTAATGGGTGTGTTCATTAATTCCTCAAGCGAGAGCACATATAAGTCGTCCTCTGGCTTTACTTCTGTATCCTGCGAAAAGGATGGTGTGGCTATGCTGAGCAGACCCAGGCATAGTGCGTAGTAAATCTTCTTTTTCATAAAGGTGTTTTTTTGTAGGACAAAATTTGCCTTTAAGAAGATATTAATTACCCGAAATGCGTGTTAAAACTTACACTCATGATGAAACCATAGTTCGTTTCTACAACCCGGGTGACCTATTTTGGGTCAGAAAGCTGATTAAAAAGGAAAAAATGTATGTTCAACATAGTTTAAACATCGATTACCATATCCGTTAGAAATCTCTCTCGGGTTCCTCAAAAGAGTAAATAGCGGACATTAGATGTACTTCAACACAGCATTTTTAATGTGAAAAGCTTACTTACATTAATCTTTGTTCGAAACAGCACGTACAAGTGTCAAAAAAAATATTGCAAACACCTGTAAGCCTGCATGATGGGAGGTAACTTCGATAAATAATAAGCAATTCGAGAAGTTTCGAAATTTCCTATTGATTAAAGAATGGCAGGAAGAGATTTTGTATGAAGAACTAGTTATACACAAACTTTCCTTTCGAACTCACAACGGTAACTTGCTTCGCATCAGAGGCTTCTACTCGTCCGATGATTTTTGCATCAACATTGAATTGTTGGGAAAGTGAGATGATTTCCTTCGCCTGTCTCTCATTTACATAAATCTCCATGCGATGACCCATGTTGAAGACTTTATACATCTCTTTCCAATCCGTTCCGCTTTGTTCCTGGATCAAATCAAAAAGAGGAGGTATATCAAATAGATTGTCTTTAATGATATGGAGATTGTCAATAAAGTGCATCACTTTAGTTTGTGCACCACCACTGCAATGCACCATGCCATGAATTTCACTGCGCATATTTTTTAACAGACTAACGATAATAGGAGCATAGGTGCGTGTTGGTGAAAGTACCAGCTTGCCAACATTTACATCTGCTCCGGCAATGGTGTCACTTACTTTATATCTCCCTGAATACACAAGTTCATCGGGAACACCTTGATCATATGATTCAGGATATTTTGCTGCATACTCTTTATGAAATACATCATGACGAGCAGAAGTCAATCCGTTGCTGCCCATACCACCATTGTATTCATCTTCATAAGATGCTTTTCCATACGATGCTAATCCAACAATGACATCACCCACTTGTATGCGACTGTTATCAATTACCTCGCTGCGTTTCATTCTACAAACCACGGTGCTATCAACAGCGATAGTGCGTACCAAATCACCAAGATCGGCAGTCTCTCCACCCGTGCTGATAATATTAAGTCCGTGCTGACGAAGCATCGCCAATACTTCTTCTGTTCCATTGATAATAGCAGAGATCACTTCACCTGGTACACGATTTTTATTTCGACCGATGGTGGAGGATAATAAAATGTTTTCGGTTGCGCCTACACACAGAAGATCATCAATGTTCATGATGATGGCATCTTGTGCAATACCTTTCCACACCGAAAGATCGCCTGTCTCTTTCCAATAGATGTAGGCAAGCGATGATTTTGTTCCGGCACCATCGGCATGCATTACCGTGCAATAGGCAGGATCGTTACCCAAATAATCTGGCACAATTTTGCAGAAGGCTTTCGGAAACAAACCTTTGTCGAGTTTGCTGATGGCCTGATGAACATCTTCTTTGGATGCGGAAACTCCGCGTTGGGTGTAGCGATCAGAATTCAATGGTTGCGGATGATTTTTCGTTGGGCAAAGGTGGGAATTTCTGATTGAAAACAGAAGTCGAAGTGAACCGCAGAGGCGCGAAGACGCCAAGATTAGGGGGAGGCTTTGTCTATCTCGCTACATTAACTCTGCGTCTTCGCGCCTCTGCGGTTTAAAGGGATTGAACAGCCGCACAAATAATCGTACCTCGTAAATCATATCGTATCCACTAAATTTGTTCTATGAAAATACTTCTGGCCTGTTTGCTTTCGCTTGTTTCCTTTCACCCTCTTCACGTAACGGTGACGGAAATTGAATTTGACGAGAAGGAAAAGCGATTAGAAATCATGATGCGTGTTTTTGCTGACGATCTGGAAACAACGCTGCGCAAGCAATTCAACCAGCCTGAGTTGGACATTATTCACCCTAAAGGCCTCACAGTAGACCAAATGATGACCGAATATTTGAAAAATCATCTCAAGATTTCATTAGAAGGCAAACCTCAGAAGGTAGCATATCTTGGTCATGAGATTGAAGGTGAGGCATTCATTTTTTACATAGAGGTAACGAATGTAAAGAAACTGAAAACCATTTCGGTTTCGAACGATACCCTCATGGAGATACACAATGACCAATCGAATCTGGTGCACGTTACGGTTCGAGGTACCGTGCGTAGTCTTCGACTTACTGCTGAAAAATCATCTGATAAACTCACTTTCGAAAGCAAATAATTTTATCGGGGTAGTAACGTTTTGGCATCAGGTAAATAATCCGATCTTCGCGTTAAATTTTTCTATGCGTTTTCTTTTCATAGTATTAGTGTCTGTTCTTTTCCTTTCGGGATGTACGAAAGATGAAGAGGCATGTGTTTTTATTCCGGAGACATCGGATATAAAAATGAATATTACCATTGAGCAGTTTCAGGATTCTCTTATCAATGTAGAATCAAGAGATGAATTGGTAGCTTTTCTTACACGCCAGCCCGTTATTCGCGATTACATTTTCAGAAGATCAGAGTTTCCGGATGATTCTGTTTTTATAAACGAACTTTACAATCGCTTCAACAATCCTCATCTCGATACTTTGCTGCGAGAAACCAAACAAGTCTTTGGTGATTTATCATCTCTGAAAAGTGAATTTGAGCAAGCTTTCAAAAACATTGCGCATTACTATCCAGGATTTTATCCACCCAAAATTCAAACCGTTGTCTCCGGACTTTTAGGCAATGATATGTTGGTAAGTGATTCTCTCATTATTATAAGCCTCGATTTTTATTTAGGTAAAGAAGGAAAATACAGACCGAAAGTCTATGATTACTTAATGCGCAAGTACGATCCGAATGACATTGTTCCATCGTGCATGTTGATCTATGGCATCAGTGATCGTTTCAACAAAACTAATCCATCCGACAAAACCGTTCTTGCTGATATGGTAGCGTATGGCAAATCATTTTACTTCGCCAAACACATGTTGCCCTGCGTGCCCGACAGTGTTTTAATTTGGTACACACCCGAAGAGATAAAAGGCTCACGAAAAAATGAAGATTTAATTTGGGCGCGTTTCATTGAAGATCAGGTTTTGTTCTCCACGAGTCAGGAATTAAAGAGAGATTATCTTGGTGAGCGACCCGTTACTATCCAAGTAGGAGAAAAGTGCCCAGGCCGTATTGGACAATGGGTAGGCTGGCGCATCGTCAACCAATATGCTGAAACGCATGGTGATATTTCACTGCCAAAAATAATGGAATTCGATAACGCTCAAAAACTCTTCAAAGAATCGAATTATAAACCACAGAGGAGGTGAGGGATTACGAAATCTCATTCGCAATGCGTAAAAAGGTTATCCAACTAATTAAACCATCAAGGTAATCAGTGATCAGTAATCCGTAACTTTTAAGGAAGTTCTCATTCTCCGATTACCGAATACTGATTACCAGCAAGTTTTACCAAAACACGCTGCAACAGATTCCCCACCTTCACTATCTTTAACCCCCAATTAAAACCAACCTGAATTATGCGTAAGAAAATTGTAGCCGGCAACTGGAAGATGAACAAGACCCTGGAAGAAGCAAACATTCTGGCTTCTGAAATTATGGGCATGGTAGCCGATGAAGTAAAAGGCGATACTTATGTTATTTTCTGTACACCTTTTCCATACTTAGTGGCAATCAAAAATTTAGTAGGTAGCAATTCTCGTATTTCGATTGGAGCACAAAACTGCAGCGAGCATGAAGCAGGAGCTTACACAGGCGAAACTTCAGCACCGATGTTGAAATCAATTGGTATTCCATATGTAATCCTTGGCCATAGCGAACGCAGACAATATTTTGGTGAAAACGGAGCGTTGTTAGCAAAGAAAGTTGACATAGCCTTGAAGAATGGATTATCCCCTATCTTCTGCTGTGGCGAACTATTGGAAGTTCGCGAAAGCAATGGACACGAAGCATTGGTAAAGAAACAAGTTGAAGAAAGTCTTTTTCATTTGGATGCAGCCAGTCTTCAGAAAGTAGTAATTGCTTACGAACCAGTTTGGGCAATCGGCACAGGCAAAACCGCCAGCTCACAGCAAGCACAAGATATGCATGCCGTTATCCGCAAACACCTTGCAGCAAAGTACGGACAAACCGTTGCAGATTCTATATCGATTCTTTATGGAGGAAGTGTAAACGCAGCAAACGCGAAAGAACTTTTCTCTTGCCCGGATGTTGATGGGGGATTAGTTGGTGGTGCTTCGTTGAAGTCGAGAGAGTTTACGGAGATTATAAAAGGGTTTTAAGATCCAACCATTGAATGATTATTTCGCCTGTGTTGATAGAATATCAGCACAGGCTTTTTTATTTTTATTGGTATAGCCAAGACTTTTTTATAGAATGTCAATTCAATCAGCTGATACGCGATTCCGTAACCAGTTGGTAGGTTATTCTGTCTCTTACCGCATCCGAGCCTAATAGATTTACCAAAAAAATCTTAGGCTCAATTCTTTAACACAATCGATTTCGAAGTGTATTCTTAATTTAAGTCAACGGAATTATTGTGGAGGGCCGCCTTGCAACGATTTTTCTTTTCGTAGAATTATTTAATTGCAGGACTAAAACCTGCAGTGAAGAATGAGCGCAAAGAAATATGACATCATTATTATCGGTGCAGGACACAACGGACTGATTGCAGCTTCTTATCTGGCAAAGGCTGGAAAAAGCGTTTTGATCCTTGAAGCAAATTCTGAAATAGGGGGTGCTACCACAAGTGTTCGCGCCTTCCCTGATTTTGATGCACGCTTATCGCGTTATTCTTATCTCGTTTCTTTATTGCCAGATCAGATCGTTCGGGATCTAGGGCTTAATTTTAAAACTACATCGAGAAGCGTAGCGAGTTACACTCCATTCAACAAACAGGGAACGGATCAGGGCTTATTTGTTTCACGCATTTGGGATGAAAGAACATCGTCATCCTTTCATGCGCTCGATGGAAATGGTGAAGCAAAAGCGTGGCAAAATTTTTACGGTGAGATATTCGACTTTGCCCAACGCATGGCACCTTCCATGCTCAAGCCTTTGCCAACCCGATCAGAATTGAAAGCAGAGATTGGTATTGATCATGTGTGGGATTACATGATCGAAAATCCAATAGGGGAGATCATCACCAAAACTTTTAACAATGATATCGCGAGAGGTGTAGTACTCACCGATGCACTCATTGGAACTTTTGTTTCAGCATTTTCAATGCAAGCCAATAAATGTTTTCTCTATCACTTAATCGGAAATGGAACGGGTGAATGGAAAGTTCCGACAGGAGGCATGGGCGCTTTGGTGAAAGAATTGGAACGCGTTGCCACGTCATCGGGTGTTTCCATTTCATTGAATAGTTGTGTAGCGAAAGTAGAATCGGATGGGAAAGAAGTTTGTGTTACACTAACGGATGGGGATTCGATTACTGCTGAGTATTTACTTTCTAATGCGGCCCCACAGGTGTTAGCAAAATTGCGTGGCAAAACTCCACCTACGAGTTTGGATGGGTCGCAATTGAAAATTAATATGTTGCTAAAGCAATTACCTCGACTTAAATCAGGAATCGATCCGCGTGAAGCTTTTGTCGGAACATTTCACGTTAATGAAAGTTTTGATCAGTTGGAGTTAGCATATAAAGAAGCACAAGCAGGTAAAATACCTTCGCGACTTCCTTTGGAAATTTACTGTCACACACTCACAGACCCAAGCATTCTTAGTCCTCAATTACAAAGTGAAGGGTATCATACCATGACACTCTTCGGCCTTCATACACCCGCTAGCCTTTTTGACAACAATCATGATCAACAAAGAAAGGCAGCACTCGACTCTGCTTTACGATCACTCAATGAATATTTAATTGATCCAATTGAATCCGTCCTTGCCCAATCTGCTAATGGTGAGTTGGCCATAGAAGTAAAAACCCCATTGGATATTGAAAAGGCGATTGGCTTACCAAGAGGAAATATTTTTCACCGCGATTTAAATTTTCCATTTAGGGAAGATGGAGAAGCGCCAGGTTGGGGTGTTGAGACGGATGATCCCAGAATATTTATTTGTGGTGCAGGTGCTAAGCGTGGCGGAGGTGTTAGTGGAATTCCTGGCCACAATGCAGCGATGGCCGTGCTCGCGAAAGGCTAGACTATTCTGCATTTGAATATCCTAATTTGTTTCGATGTACTATCTTCGAAGCATGAATCGCATTGACCGACTTACGGCTATTCTTATTCATCTGCAAACCAAACGAGTGGTGAAGGCAGATGAAATTGCGAAGCGTTTTGAAATCAGTCTGCGCACGGTTTATCGCGATGTAAAATCGTTAATGGAAGCCGGAGTTCCAGTTGGCTCAGAAGCAGGCAAGGGATATTTTATTGTCGATGGATATCATCTACCACCCGTTATGTTCACACAAGATGAAGCGAGTGCTATGATGTTAGCCGGAAAGCTTGTTGATAAAATGGCGGATAAATCCGTTCGTGCTGCGTTTGATTCTGCGTTACATAAAATAAAAGCAGTGCTTAGTGAAGTTGAAAAAGATCATTTGGAAAACCTCGATCCGCACATCGAAGTTTTTCTGCGATCAAGGTATGAGCATCGCGATGAAAAAGATTTTCCGGATCACTTTCTAACAGAGATTCAACGCGCCATTGGCAAACGTCAGGTTTTAAAAATTGATTACAGCGATGCCGAGGAAGAAATAACACAACGATGCGTTGAACCTATGGGCATGTTTTATTACAGCATGACCTGGCACCTTATTGGCTGGTGCCGACTTCGTAATGGCTATCGAAATTTTCGGGCCGATCGTATTATGGCACTGACAAATACACAAGAAGTTTACGAAGCCCGTAGCGAAACTTCGCTTCAGGAATATTTCAACTCCGTTTTTCAAACGAATCAAAATCTCACACGGGCATTCATCACATTTGATAAATCAGCCATTCGCAGCAGGTCATTATATGGTTGTGTTTCACAAGAAGACCTGGGCGATCGCATGCGTGCCGAGTTTATGATTGATAGTATTGACTACATGGCAAACTGGCTATTAATGTTTGGCGCAAAAGTCACCGTAGAAAGTCCGGATGAATTAAAAATGAAACTGGCTGAGATTACAGAAAATCTATACAACCATTACTCCAAAGCGGCTCTGGATCAGAGGGTATCAGTATCAAAATAATAATCCAATAACAATTTCTTGTGAGACACAAGTTTTGCTCCGGAGGAGCAACCTCTTTGTAGCTATATCATTGACCATTTTTATCTGGCTCCAGCGGAGCCACCTGATGGCATTTGTTTTTTTACATCAATTTAAAATTATCCAGGATCTCTCGAAACAATAGGTGGCTCCGCTGGAGCCAGTTGGTCTAACTTTAATCTGATTCTACAAAGAGGTTGCTCCTCCGGAGCAAAAAACTTAGCAACAAGGCAATCTAAATGCTGACTGCTGACATAGGGTTGTCACTCCTTCCAAAAATATTTTAAAAATAGTTTTTTCTACTGCCATAGGGCTGTCATGGGGTGAACGTTACTTAGCATAAAATTAAAAACACTATGCAACCCCAAATCAAAGAAGTAAAACCAATCAACTTTTTGTTTTATCGTGCTGAAACAAAAGTGAGCGAGTTATCGCAATTTATTCCCATTGCGAAGGATCTTTTTAAGGAAGCCGTTCGTCTTGATCTGCATGTAGCCGGTCCTGTGCACTGGCATTACTTCGGATTCACCGGTGATGAAACCAAATCGTTTACACTTGAAGTTGCTTTACCTGTGGCACAAGTGGTTGATGAATACGATGGAAAATTTCATTTCAAACGTACAGACAATTATAAATGTGTGAGCCTTATTCATGAAGGAGGATGGGATTCCATCCCTCAGAGCTATGGCAAGATTATGCAGTTCGTTGCCGAGAATGGATTACAACCGCTTGGAACAAATCGTGAACTCTACATCAATGCGGACTTTACATCTCCTGAAGCAAATGTTACTCAAATTCAACTTGGCGTTAATTAAACTTTCTCAGCGAAGGTGGTTACTGCTTTTAGCAGGTGTGTTGGTTGCCATCATCGCATGGTTTTCAATTTTATATTTTTAAAATGGAAGTTCTGGTTTTCAAAACATCGGTAGAGAGTAAAGAAGGTATTCAACGATTGAAACCTTCGCTCGATGCTCTTGCGGGTAACGGGCAATGGAATTTTGCCTTAGATGATTGCGATAAAATATTGAGAATTAAATCGCGATCAATACATCCAGCTATGGCACAAAAGCTTTTGCATGATTGTGGCTTTGCCTGTTCGGAGTTGGAGGATTGATCTTATTAAAACAACAGAAAAAACTAAACAACAATCAAATGACAACAGACATCATATGTGAAGTATCGATGGACATCAAAGCACCCATTTCAAGTGTTTGGGATGCATTGGTAAATCCTGAAAAAATTGCCAAGTACCTCTTTGGTACCAAGACTACTTCCGATTGGAAGGTGGGAAGTTCAATTAAGTTCACTGGTGAGTGGGAGGGTAAAGCGTATGAAGACAAGGGAACAATATTGCAGATCGAGAAAGGAAAAATCTTCAAGTATAATTATTGGAGTAATTTTTCCGGGAACGCAGATCTGCCTGAAAATTATCAGGATATAACTTATGCTCTCAATGAAAAGGGAGGCGGCATAACAACCTTCACAGTAACACAAGAAAATTGTAAGACAGAGGAAATACGTGATCATTCAATAAAGAACTGGACCTCTGTGATTGGGTGCATGAAAGATTTGCTAGAGAAAGGCGACATCTAAACCCGATCGATAACGAACATTTTTGATTGATTTTGAACAGGAACTCTTTTCAGGATCTACATTCTAAATCAAAATCAACGAATTTCCTGTGGCATGAATATCGTAGGAGAGGGTTTTCAAACCTCTCCTATGATACGCAGCTATTTTAAAATCGCCATTCGGTCGCTGATCCGAAACAAAGCATTCACCTTCATTAATGTACTCGGCCTTGTGTTAGGCATTTCGTTTAGCACGATGTTGTACACGTATGTAAGCAATGAATTGTCATACGATTCTTTTCACCAAAAGTCAGACAGGACTTATAGAATACTCACCACTGATAAATCCATTCCAGACAACACTCGTACCTATGGTGTTACAGTTCCACCTATTGGTCCGGAGTTGGTAAACTCTTTTCCGGAAGTGAAGGAGATGGTGCGCCTGCATAAGTTCTCTGGTCAGGTGGTTGTCGAGATTGGTCAGGAAAAATACAGCGAGCGCAACTGGTTCACGACTGGTGACGCTAATTTCTTTAATGTTTTTGATTTTGAATTTATAGCGGGCGATAAAGCAACCGCACTTAGTCAACCCTTTTCTGTAGTACTGCCACAGTCGATGGCAAAAAAATACTTTGGTGACGAGAACGCACTCGGCAAGACTATGAATCTGCAGGAAGTGGGTTTAGTTAAAGTAACCGGAATCATCAAAGACATTCCTGTGAACTCACATTTACAATTTGACTTGCTGTTCTCCAATGTCAGTGAAAATGAAGAATGGAATACGTACCTAAATGACTGGCAAGACTTCGGTGCTTTTACTTATGTGGTGTTGGATGATGGAAAGTCAGTTAAAGGATTAGAGTCAAAGATGCCTGAGTTAATGAAGAAACATTGGGGTTCTGATGCAGAATTTCAACTCACCACGTTTCAACCCATCAAGGATATTTATTTACACTCGGCTGATATTCAATCGGGCGCTGAGCAGGAGCACGGTCAGCTTTCGTATGTGTACATCTTTTCCAGCATGGCGGTCTTCTTGTTAATTATCGCTGCGATTAATTACATCAACTTAACGACATCGAAAGCCGCTTCGCGCTCCAAAGAAATTGGTATTCGAAAAGTAGCAGGCGCTTTTAAAACGCAACTCATCGTTCAATTTTTAACAGAAGCTTTTGTGATTACACTAGTCTCTATGCTTTTGGCCATCGTAATGATGGACTTGTGTTTCCCATTCTTCAATTCCATTACTGGAAAACATTTTGACCTTTCGCTTCAAACGATAGGCGATTTTATGCCGGCACTTCTTCTGATCACGCTGATCATCGGTGTAATAGCCGGAAGTTATCCTGCGTTTTATTTATCAAAACTGAAACCAGTTGCTACCTTAAAAGGTCAGTCGGTATTTGCAAAAAGCAAATTCAACCTCCGTACTTCACTCGTGGTGTTTCAGTTCATGATTACCATTGTGTTGATTGTTTCCACGCTGGTGATTGGCAATCAGATTAATTTCATTCAGACAAAAGATATTGGTTTTAATAAGGATCAAATGATGATCATCGATATCAATAGTGGCACGGTGCGAAATCAGTTTCAAGCTATGAAGAATGAATTCTCAAAACTTGCCGGTGTGCAACACGTAGCCGTTTCTTCTCGAGTACCAGGTGAATGGAAAAACATTCGCGAGGTGTATGTCAAAAACTCCAATGAAGGCAATGCAAAAAGTGATTCACTTGAAACCTATTTCATGGGATTCGATGAGGACATGTTAAAAACCTATCAGCTTCAACTTAATGCAGGAAGCTTTTTCTCCGGAAGCGGTAATGCAGACTCCATGAATGTTTTGATTAATGCTTCAGCGGTTGAAGCCATGAATTTGAAGAACCCAATTGGAACGGTGTTGCGCATCAATACGCGAAGAGGCTCTTGGAATGTGAATGTCATTGGCGTGTTGAAAGATTTTAACTTCCAGTCGCTGCATCAAAAAATTGCTCCGATCATTATTGGGTATCGCAACAATCCCATTCAAAGCATTGACTACTTTTCAATAAAAGTATCGGGTGATGCGCAAGCTTTGATTGATGGAGCGACTAAGGTTCACGCAAAGTTTGATCCAGAGACACCTATTGAATATCATTTTCTATCCGAGCAATTGAACAACTTTTATGTATCAGAGAAAAAAGCCGGTATGATTTTCCAAATGGCAGGAGCACTAAGCATTCTGGTTGCATGTCTTGGACTTTTGGGCTTGGCAAATTATTATGTGGAGCGCAAAACCAAAGAACTGGGGATCAGAAAAATATTGGGAGCAGGTTCGTTGAATCTGTTTTTGATGGTTTCGCTTTCGTTCACCAGACAAGTAGCAATTGCTTTTGTGTTGGCTTGCCCGCTGGCATGGTATGTAATGCACAAATGGCTGAACGCCTTTGAATATAGAATTCCGTTAAACGCTGGAGTATTTATTTTGGCTGGCGCGATGGTGTTGCTTCTGGCGCTTGTTACGGTAAGCTATCAATCGATAAAAGCAGCGATATTTAATCCGATTGATTCGTTGAAGAATGAGTAGCGATTTTCAGATGAGGAAGAATGGGTTCTACCTTCTTCCTCTACTAAAATTCTTTCTCTGAGGTCCACCGCCATTCCTCGGTGGTCCACTGCTTTTACGTTTCGCACGAGGATCGTAAACAGGTCCTTCACCAAGTGCTTCAGGCAACGGTAGTTTTGGAATCTCATTTCCAATGAGTGTTTCGATGCTTAGAAATTTGTGCTGATCTTTTTCATTGATGAAGGTGATTGCTGTACCTGTAGTTTCAGCACGGGCTGTGCGACCAACACGGTGAACATAATCTTCCGGATCGGGCGGCACATCATAATTAATTACCATGCTGATACCCTCAACATCAATACCGCGTGAGAGTACATCGGTACCAATCAACATGTTTACTTGTTTGTTCTTGAACGCGCGCAAAAGAGTTTCGCGTGCGGGTTGATCGAGATCCGAATGAAAGGCTTGTGCTTTTAATCCGGCACGTTGAAAATCAGTATCGAGTTTCTTCACCATTTCTTTGGTGGAGGCAAATACTATTACGCTGTTCCATTCATGTGTTTTTAATACATGCTTGATGAGGGCAGGTTTTTGTGTATCGTATACAACATAGGCTTGTTGTAAAATTCCAGCTGCAGGTTTAGCAATGGAAAGAGTAACTTCTTCGGGTTGATTTAGAATCTTATTCGCCAGAGCGCGAATTTTTGGTGGCATGGTAGCCGAGAATAAAAGCGTTTGTCTGTCCTTCGGTAAATAGCCTATGATTTTTACGATGTCATCGTAGAAGCCCATATCCAGCATACGGTCTGCTTCATCAAGTACTAAGTGTTCAAGATGATCCAATACAATTTTTCCAGTAGCCAATAAAGCAATCAATCTTCCGGGTGTAGCAATAATAACATCAGCACCAGACTCCAATGCTTTGCGTTGTTGATCCCAGGTTGCCCCATCACCACCTCCGTAAATCGAAATCGAACTCACACCAATGAAATAACCAAAGCCTTCAATTTGTTGATCGATCTGTTGGGCCAACTCGCGCGTGGGTGCAATGATCAATGTATTAAGGTGACGCGTTTCAGCGTGCATGATGTTATTCAATATCGGCAATAGATAAGCCGCAGTTTTACCTGTACCGGTTTGGGCGCAGGCAATCAAATCTTTGTTTCGAAGAATGATGGGTATGGCTTCTTGTTGAATGGGTGTTGGATTTGTGTACCCCATGGACGTTAAGCCCTCCAATAGCTTTTCGTCAAAATTAAAATCGTGAAATGTCAAGCGTTGAATTATTTACTATACTATAAATTGATTTTTGGCTGAGATGTTCAATGTTAACATCAACATGCTGAGAATTACCTTGCAAATTACCGCTTATTACTGAAGAATCAATATCGGGGTTTTGAAGATCCGACTTAGAAGGTTTAAACCGCGGAGGGCGCAGAGGAATGCAGAGTTAATACAGTAAAATCAAATTGTAGCTTTAACAAAATCCTCTGCGAATCTCAGCGTTCTCTGTGGTTAATTGTGAATTCTGGCAAACAAAAAAGCCCCGGAATGATCCGAGGCTTTTCAATAAGTTTTCTATCGCGCTTAAGCAGCTTTCTGCACTCGCTCTACTGTCAGTTCTTTTGTCTTCACAATTTGAATGATATTCAATTTGTTCAACACTTTAATAACCTGATAAGTCGGGTCGATCTCGTGCCAGCGAACACCACCGAAATTTGCGCGATTGCCATTCTTATGGTGATTGTTGTGATAGCTCTCGCCCATCATTAAAAAATCAACTGGTAAGAAGTTTCTGGAAGTATCGCCTACTTCAAAGTTTCTGTAGCCATACTTGTGCGCAAACCAGTTGATTACTGCACCGTGAATTGGGCTCATCAAAAACTGAAGAGGAAGAAGCAACCATAAATACCATACGGTAGCAAACTGCCAGTATACTGCGGTGTAAAGAACACCCCAGAAAATGCGTGATGCCCATGAGCGAGCGAATTTATCAAACGCTTCCCATTGCGGAACGCCATCAGTGAAACGTGCCTCCGGTACGAGAATCTTGTTTGCTATGTCCGAGTAAATCGTTTTGGTTTTCCACATCATTTTAAAAACGGTCTCGTCATATTTTGGTGAATGTGGATCGTTTTCTGTATCCGCGAAAGCGTGGTGCATACGGTGCATCACACCATATCCATAAGGACTTAAATAATTAGGTCCTTGGAAAAACCAGGTTAAAATGTAAAATACTTTCTCCGTGGTTTTATTCATCGTAAACGCCTTGTGAGAGGCATAGCGATGTAAAAAGAAAGTTTGAAAGAATAGCGACAAATACCAGTGCGCTATAAAGAATGTTAAGATTACTGCCATGTTTAGCTCCAGGTTGTAGGTTTAACTTTAATGAACACCCGGTTTTAAGCAGGCATTTTTCTGTAAGACAAAGTCAACCGCGATTTGTGACAAATCCGGTAATAAATTTTAAATATTTTTTTGATTTGGTGTAGAGATGTCTTTTTTGAGCTCTGAGACCAGTTCTGTAGCATTGCCCAGGTGACACGCTTTTTTAAAACTCTCGATGAGAGAGGAGCTGTCAGGCAGTTCGAAATTTATTTTGGAAGTCTCTTCGCTTAATTTCTTTTTCGCACGACTAAACAACTGACGACAATGATCTTTCTTCTTGTCAAGAGTATGTTGCAATTCATCGTATTCGTAATCAAAAACCTCTTTTAGTACGTATACGGCACGTTCCAGAGGTTCGAGCTTAGTCATTAATACCTTAAAAGCGGCCGATAGATTAACATCCAGATCAAGGTGAGCCAAATTCGTCTCTTTGAAATTTTTGATTACTTCAGAAACGTTTTCCAGGTATTCTTCCTTCTTTTTATGAAGCGAAGAGAGGTGATTAAGACAATTATTGGTAACGGCTTTAATTAAGTAAGCCTTTGTGTTTTCAATCTTCTGTTGATCGATGCTAAGCCATTTAATGAAGGTCTCCTGAACGATATCTTCAGCGTCTTCCTTACACCGCACAAGGTTATAAGCAATGCTGTGAAGCATGGGCTGGTAAAGTGCTATGGTTTTGGCGTGACTCATTGTTAAAAATCTTAGCAAGATAACACCAAAACCGAAAGATTGATTTGGGCATGTACCATTAATTGAAAACTTTTGAACTACCACACACTTGTTTGGCTGTGAAAGGATTACAGTAAAACAGCGGTTTTGAAATGAATACGTTAACTTTGTGGTTAGAAAGAATGTGGCGCTAATACATTACGATCATGAGTTCAACAGTACTTAACCCGGAAACACGGAACAAACCAATCCTCAAACAGGAGATTGCTTTTGCTCTTATACATTTAATGCCACTTGCTGCTATTTATACTGGTGCAACATTATTTGATTGGATTGTCTGTGCTGTGCTGTATGTGGTTCGGATGTTTTGGGTTACGGGTGGCTATCACCGCTATTTTGCACATAAGTCATATAAAACTTCACGTTGGTTTCAGTTTGTAATTGCCTTCATGGCGCAAACCTCTGCTCAGAAAGGTGCATTGTGGTGGGCAGCTCATCACCGTCATCATCATCGCCATAGTGATACACCAGCTGATCCGCATTCAATGAAAATTTATGGATTCTGGTATTCTCATATTGGCTGGATCATCGGTCCAGATTTTAAAGAAACAGATTATAAAGTAATAGGGGACTATGCCAAGTATCCTGAACTGGTTTGGTTGAATAAACATTATCTCGTGGCACCTACATCACTGGCTGTTTTTGTAATGGCTTTGGGTGGAATTGTAAATGGAGGAAGTATCCTTACCATGTTCACAACTGCTGGATTCTCTACCTTATTTGTTGGGTTCTTTTTGAGCACGGTGATTTTATATCACGGTACGTTCTCGATAAATTCAATTATGCACAAGTTCGGTAAGCAGCGATACGAGACAGGAGAAGAATCCAAGAATAGCTTATGGCTTGCGCTAATTACATTGGGTGAGGGCTGGCATAATAACCATCATTATTATGAAACGGCTTCGCGCCAGGGATTCTTCTGGTGGGAGATTGATATTACCTGGTATACACTCAAAGTCCTTTCATGGACAGGTTTGATCTGGGATTTGAAAGGTGTGCCGAATCATATAAAGTTTTCAAAAAATAAAGAACATGCCCGCGAACTGAGACAAGAGTTTGAAGAAGTTCAGAAATCGGCCTAGATTGCGCAAAAATTCAGACTCCTTAGCTCAGCTGGTTAGAGCTACTGACTCTTAATCAGTAGGTCCAGGGTTCGAGTCCCTGAGGGGTCACAGCATTTTTTGTAGAAACTTGCATTTTTAGAAACACTCGCTAAATTTGCACTCCCTTTACAGAAATGTAGAAGGAAAAAGCGGGAGTAGCTCAGTTGGTAGAGCACGACCTTGCCAAGGTCGGGGTCGCGAGTTCGAGTCTCGTTTCCCGCTCAGTAAGAGTTAACTCTTAGTAGTTAACCACAAACAAAAAGTGTGAGACTCTAAACTCACACTTTTTTAATTTAGATGAGAACGATCGGACCAAGATCGTTAACGTTTAAAAGAACAATGCCCGGGTGGTGGAATTGGTAGACACGCAGGACTTAAAATCCTGTGATCGCAAGGTTGTACGGGTTCAAGTCCCGTCCTGGGTACAAAAAAAGCGTCCCGCATTAGTGCGGGACGCTTTTTGTTTTTTAATTCTTCTTTTTCTTCTTCAGCAGATTCTGTATTTTTTTCGTTGCATCTTCTGCTGCTTTTTTGGTCAGGTCTTCCGAAGGGGTTGCCGTTTTAGTGCTATCAGTTTTTACGGTGTCTTTTTTATTGGTGCCCAATAAACCACCTACAATTTTTTCAGCATCGGTTCCTTTTACGGCTTTCTCAATTGCCTTTGTTCCCTCTTGTTTCGCTGCGTTTGTTGCTGCTTCCTGCGCTTGTTGTTTCTGATCATCCATCAACAACTTAGTAGATGGATTTTTATAATTTCCTCCAAGACCAATCGAAACGGGTATTTTTGCATTGGGATCATTCTTTGTACCACTGTATTTAGCTATGAAACTATTGTATTCAGCACCCAACTTACCTGCGGGCACATCCATTTTTAGTTTATAGTCAAGTGACCCATCCAGGCTTGTGCTACCGGCAATGTTTGTTACGTACTCGCCAAACTTTACATCAAAAGGTTTTACACTCAACTTGCCATCTTTGATGGCAGCATTCAGAAGTACATCTTTTAATGTTACCTGATCGGTGTTGTCCAATTTAGTAAGCGATGTAATTCCAGATACCAACTTCGAATCTTTCAATGCAGCCTGAGCGATTTTAATAAGTCCTCCGGCATTAACAGTGCCCAAATTCGGCATCATGTTTTGAAGTAATTCACCACTGAGTTTGAAGTCGGTAGAATAATTTCCGCTCATCAATCCGGCAATGGGAGCGTATGATTGAACAATAGAGGAGGCATGCGCTGTTTCTTTTATAGATGCATTTTCAATCTTTAATCCGAAATCATATTTAGGATGTGCAAGATCCTTTGTGTTATAGGTTCCACTTACCGAGAACGAACCGCCCAGCATATTAAACTTCAATCCATTTAGGTTTGCTACTCCATCTTTTACAATCACATCACCTGAGGCATTGGTCATTGTAAGGTCCATCATCTTCACAGTTTTGATGGATGACTTTAACAGGAAGTCAATGTCTTTGGGAACAGGTATTACGCTATAGGTAGTTGTGTCTTCCGCTGTGATCTCTTCGGTGTCGGTCATGAATTCATTGAGATCGAACATCGTTGAATTGAAGTTGACAGCACCTTTTATGGTTTCGTTTTTTCCTAAAGCATACCCCAGATAGTTGAATACAGAACCGTTCACATGGAAATCACTTTTGCCAATGGTACCATCCATTTTTTGCAAATCAATCTTCTTCGGATCAAAAACCATTGACGCTTGCGAAATTCTTACCGCATAAGGTAAGTCGCTAGCCTTGTAAGTAAAATCCTTTAAGGATGCCGTTCCGCTGGTCGGAAGTTTGTCGTAACGCTCTGCTTCTACATCTGAATATCTTCCTTTCGTCTGTAAGTCAGCATTTACTTTTCCGGTTAATGTCATTCCATCGACAGGAAAAATCTTTGTCATTTTTTCGATGTCAATTCCGCCTTTTGCTTTTAAATCCCAGGTGTAGTCATCCAGATTTTCTAATAATAGTTCAGCTGTAAACTTTTCGTTATCAAGTTCCACACCAAGATCTTTAACCGTAATAAACGTCTCGGCCATTTTTCCACTCGTGTTTTTAATGGTGGAGGTGAACGCTAAATCATGAAGTGGCAACGGAAACTCAGAAGACTTTACATATCCATTTGCCAATGACATAGTCGCATCGATTGATGGAATGGTTTTCTTAAGGCTGTCATACACGCCTTTTGCTGTAAGATTAAGAGCATAGTTTCCTTTCATGTCAAGTCCTTCCAGCGGAAACATTTGGCTGAGCTCAGCAAGATTAAGTTTAGCTGAGATGTTGGCATCTAATTGTGTAGGATACATTTTCGTGATAAGAGCATGCGCATCAACCGGATTATTTCCAAAGTCAAGATGCAGTTTCTTTAAATCAATAATGGTGTTATCGATGATGCCATCTTTATTATCAATCAACAGATCCATGTTGATGTTATTGATGGCGGTAGGCAAGTCGGGATATTTGAACATTGCATCTGTCACTTTCAGCGCTACATTAAACGCGGGCATTTGCGTGTCACTGTAAGTTCCTTTCACAAAACCATTAAATGCCAAGTCACCTTTTGTTTCAATGTTGGAGAAACCCTGGGTGTAAATTCCGGGAACAAGCGACAATAAACTTTTGAATGAATTATCCGGACTCTTAAACGAAATGTCCATACCATAATCTTTCTCATTCATTTTAAAGGAACCATCAAAGCCCATGGCGAAGTCATTCAGCTTCACACTGTTTTCCTTGAAGGTATATTTCGAGTATTCTTCGCTGATGGAAATGACCATATCCATCTCCACTTTCTTATTTGATAAGTAAGCCACACCATCGTATTCAGTTGTAAGAGAATCGGCAGTTGTATGCGTTGTTAAGTCAAATACATCTTGGGTAAAATCTCCGCTGCCACTGTGGTTCAATCCTTTTAATGAAAGTAAAAATGGAAGGGACTTATCATCATAGGTAACATCGCCATTGATAATTTCCCAATGATCAATACCAAACGAAAAATCAGAAGATTCTTCAGTGGTTGTAACGGTATCGGTTGATGGCACAGCAATATCATAGTTCGCTCTTCCATCGGCTAGCACTTTTACATTGATCACCGGACGTACCATGGTAATACCTTTCACGCGAAGCTGATCACCAAAAAGAATGTCTTTCAGATTTACCTCTACTTCAAAATCTTCTACGGCAAAGAGAATATCACCAGCAAAGGGTTCGCGGTTAACTACACCAAGGTCGCCCATTTGTACAGTGATGTTTGGGAAATTCTTAAAAAGGGTAAGATTAAATTTTTCGATATCGAATACCACATCGGCATTAACGGCTGTTGCCAATTGATCATCAATTGCTTTTTTAATATCGTCTTTAAAAACGACAGGAATAATTAAGGCAGCAGCAATTATAACAACAAACAAACCACCCACTACAATCAACGTCCACTTCAGTGCTTTTTTCATTTGAGTTCGGTTTTTAGAAAATAGATTTCAATCCCAAAACTACGAAATGGAGAGGTGAATTATTGTGCCTTCACCGACTGCTAATACAGGTAATCATTAAAATAATTTCAGAAACCAATCCATCAATTTTTTGGAAAGATTGGTATAGGGCGGATAAAACGCTTTGACCGATGTAAGTCCTCGTTTTTGTTTCAAAACCGGCTTTTCATTGGAGAACGCTAAAAATCCGAAATGTCCATGCGATTTTCCAATACCGCTGTTATTTACTCCTCCAAAAGGCAGTCCGTGATGTAGAAAATGAATGGCTGAATCATTTATGCAAACAGCTCCGGCTGTAGTTTCATGCAATATTTTTTCCTGCACCTTTTTGCTTGTTGAGTATATGTACAGCGCCAAAGCCTTGGGTTTAGAATGAATGATGTTGATAGCCTCATCCAGATTTTTGTATGAAATAATGGGAAGAACCGGTCCGAAAATTTCTTCCTGCATCACACGACTGTTGAGTTGAACGTGTGAGAGAAGCATGGGATGAATGAAATTGGTTGATGGATTTACATTACCACCAAATTCTATTTTTGCTCCTGAATTGAGTGCATCTTTTATTAATTCATTAAGGCGCACGAAATGCTTTTCATTTACAATACGGCAATAGCTGTTTGATTCTTCAAACGATCCTTCCGAAGTAGCGAAAAGTTTTTTCGTTTGTTCAATTAAGGCGGAGGTAAATTTTTCAACAACTTTCTCATCTACCAAAATATAATCGGGCGCAATGCAGGTTTGGCCATTGTTGATGAACTTGGCCACTGCTGTTCTTTGTGCAGCTTCTTCAATGCGTGCTGAATCAGTAATGATGCTGGGTGATTTGCCTCCTAATTCCAATGTAACAGAGGTCAAATTTTCAGCTGCAGCTTTCATTACTACCTTTCCAATAGCAGGACTTCCGGTAAAGAAAATATGATCGAATGGAAGTTTGAGCAAGCGTTGAGATAGCGTAGCATCACCCTCAAAAACAGAAACGACTTGAGGTTCAAAAATTTCGTCCACCATTTTTTTGATGAGAGATGAAACGTGAGGTGTCATTTCAGATGGTTTTATGATCACACTATTTCCAGCCGACAATGCAGAAACCAATGGGCCGATACAAAGACTGAAAGGATAATTCCATGGAGAAATAATTAAACAAACTCCACGCGCTTCGTATTGAATCCAGGAACGTGTTCCAAACATCGTCAATGGAGCATCTACTTTTGTTGGCCGAATCCATTGATCCAGGCTATCAGTTGCATATTTAATTTCATTGAGCACGTGAAAAAGTTCGACACCATCAACCTCTACTGCGGGCTTGCGAAAGTCGTTATACATCGCTTCATGGATGGCGTTTCGATTAGCATGAATCCAGTTTCGAAGGTTTTTAAGCCTCTCTTTTCGCTTCTGTACGGGCTCTTTTCTAAGGTTGAAAAAATTGCTCTTTTGGGCCTCAAAAGTGCTTTCTAGTGAAGTGGAGGCCGTTTTTTCCTGGATTGTTGTACTCATGAAATAAAGGTATGTAAAGGGACTTACTTGGCCTAATGTTACCAAATTGTTAAGTCATTGATTCAATGTTATCGAAATGTTAATTTTGATAGACATCTGCTTAACATTCCGGTAACGTGAGGTTGAAAGTATTGATCTTGTTTCTTTTTTGTCTGCCCCTTGTTGTTTCTGCGCAAGAGGAAAGGAGATCGTATGCTGACAATACATTCAATCAATACATAGAACAATATGTATCCACTGATAAATCGAAATCCGTATCCACGAGAGCACTTGAAAGCTTCGTTCAGAAATTAGAATCCAAAAAACAATCCTTTAAAAAGGAAAGCGAATTTCTTCAGTATACCTTTAATCAAACGCATCGGAAATTTTTAAAGCACTACAAACAGTATTGCACCTTTACTGATTTAGTGGATGACGGAACGTACAACTGTCTTACAGCAACGGCACTCTATGCTTTGTTACTGGATCGTTTTCAAATTGATTATAAAGTTGTAGAGACCAACTATCATATTTTTCTTCTGGCAAAAACGGAACAAGGAACCATTCTTTTAGAGACTACTGATCCTTTAAATGGTTTTATCAGTAATCCAGCTCAAGTTGAAAAGAGATTGTCAACGTACAAGCAGAATGAGTTAATGCAAAAGGACAACGACAAAGTATTGTACGCGTATAATTTTAATTTATTCAACGTAGTAGATTTGGATCAGATGTTGGGATTGATGTATTACAATCTCGCCATTGATGCATATAATCATCAAGAAATTCAGTTGGCTATTTCCCATTTAGATCAAGCTATTATGCGCTATCAGTCTCCGCGAATTGATGAATTCTCTACCATCATTTTACTCACACTTCAGGAAAGTAAAATGGAGGCCTCGGTTAAAAAATCGTATGTGCAAAAAGTGAAGGCGATTCAAAAAAGAAAGTTATCAGGATTGGCCAGCGGCTATTGATTAAGTAAAGGAATACTCAACACAGCATCAGAAAATATATCGCAGTCCCACGCCACCTTGTGTGCGGCTCCATCCGGGATCTTTATAGACGTCTACAAAATATTCTAACTCCATAAATGCGGAGATTGGCAATTGAAAGTAGGAATATTCAATGCCGACTACAGCTTGGGGCCCCATTGTAAAACGCGACACGGAAATTCTTCCTGGACGATTCTCTGCATCACCTAAAAGTGGATCTGTTTCGTACAAATAATCATAATCCAGGGCAGTTCGCTTCCATTCAAAACCAAGGCCTACATAAAACTGGAGTCCGTCCGAAATCTTTTTAGCATCGATTTGATACAGGAGCTTTGCCTCGCCAACAAAATCAGATTTTACTTTATGTGTTAAGTAATTTACACTAGCTCCTGGTGATAGTGTATCGGGCTGTTGATAGCTTTCAAATTGTTCCCGAAAATATCGATTATACAATCCGCTCGATGCTTTTCCAAAATCGACAACCACTCCGATATGTTTGTTTGGGTAGTATTTAAAAGTTGCTGCAAAAGGATCACCCAGCTTTACACCCAATCCAAAATACGGATACCTGCTGTTTTGAAATACCGGACAAATGGTTTTGGCTTTTGCTCCCCTGACGCGTGTTGAGGAATAATTATAACGTGTTCGGGTATACATGCTCTTACCAGTGTTGTGCCCAGGTTGAGCAAGCAACTCATTTGCACCGAGTGCGCAGAAAATGATCAATAAGAGGGTTTTCGAACCTTGCATTGAAGCAAATATAAAGCTTTTGCATGGTTCAGAATGATGAAGCTAATGTATTGACCGTGAATAGGATCAAACCAACTCTTTATACTGCATCTTATGGAGTTGGGCGTAAAAGCCGTCTTTAATGAGGAGCTCATCATGACGTCCGCTTTCTTTTATTTCGCCATGATCCAACACCATAATTTTATTGGCTTTTTGAATAGTAGACAGACGGTGAGCAATAACAATACAGGTACGGCCACTCATCATTTTTTCAATGGCGTTTTGAATCATTTGCTCTGTTTCACTATCAACCGATGAGGTAGCTTCGTCCAACACTAAAATTTTAGGATCATACACCATGGCACGAATGAAGGAAATGAGTTGACGCTGGCCAACTGAAAGTGTTGAACCTCTCTCCATTACATTGTAGTGAAGTTTCCCGGGTAATCGTTCAATGAATTTTTTAGCACCAACTAAATCAGCAGCATGCCAAACCATTTCTTCGGTAACTTCTTTATTGCCTAATGTGATGTTGTTTAAGATTGAATCAGAGAAAAGAAAAACATCTTGCAAGACAACACCAACATTTTTACGAAGGTTGCCAAGGTCGTATTCTTTTAAGTCAACACCATCAACGCGAATAATACCCTTATTGATTTCGTAAAAGCGGTTCAGTAAATTAATGATGGATGATTTACCAGCACCTGTTGCACCAACAAGCGCAACGGTTTCTCCGGGTTTGATATCGATGGTAACATCCTTTAACACATAGTTTTCATCGTTGTAGGCAAACCAAACGTGATCAAATTGAACGGCTCCATTAATATGGTCAGGTTTATGTGATCCGTTGAGTTGAACGTTTTCCTTTTCATCCAGCAAATTCATGATGCGCGAAGAACTCACAATACCCATTTGCAAAGTATTGTATCGATCGGCAATCATTCGGATAGGTCGAAAGAACATTTGGATAAACATAATGAAGGCGATGAGTGTACCGATTGTAATACCGGTTTCTTCAAAATTCATTACCGCCCTTGCTCCATACCAAACCAATAAACCAATACCTGCAGCAGCAATGAGTTCGGCAACGGGATAATAAATGGAGTAGTATAAAACGGAGCGCAAATTGGCTTGCTTATGCTCTTCATTGATCTCATTAAATTTTTCGAACTCCCTTTTCTCGCTTCCAAAAATCTGGACGATGTTCATGCCACTGATGTGCTCCTGAACAAACGTATTCAAATTGGCTACGGCATTGCGCACATCACTAAAAGCAACTTTGATTTTTTCTTTAAAAACATAGGTACTAATCAGCAACAAGGGAATAGTAGACAGACTTAATAAGGCCAATCGCCAATTCTGATAGAACATAAATCCTAAAAGGAAAACAATTTGTAAAAGATCGCCAGCCATCGCGGCAATACCTTCACTAAAAACATCGGATAATGTTTCTACATCTGAAATGGTTCGGGTTACTAAACGACCAATGGGGGTTTTGTCAAAGAACCGCAGTCTCAAATTAATAATGTGCTCATAGAGTCGCGCCCGTATATCCCGGATAACTTGTTGACCAAGCCAACCTGACAAGTAAGTGTGTATGTATTGTGCAATGGATTGAAAGACGAGGAGGCCGAGCAAGATGATCATCATCTTTACCATGCCATCATAATTTCCAAAGGCCACATCATGATCAAGTGTGTACTGAACTAAGTAAGGGCGGGTTGGTGCTAAAACACCAAGCAATACAGTTAAAATTACAACGATTATAAAACGTCCATTATACGGTTTAACGAATGTCATTAGCCGCTTGAGTACCGACCAATCAATAATGTTTCCGCTGCTTACTTTTTCTTTCTCCACAATTGCGCTGATCGTTGCTGGTTATTATTTAATGAAGGTATTCGATGGATATTTCACATGTGTTAAATACAATCCGTAAGGCGGAACATTTGCACCCGCTTTTTTTCTATCGCGACTTTCAAGTATTTGTTGAAATTCTTTCATCGATGTTTTTCCACTGCCTACATCCAACAAGGTTCCAACGATGGCGCGTACCATACCCCGTAGAAACCGGTTTGCTGTGATGGTAAATTCAAGATTGCTACCCTCTTCCTTCCACTCTGCTTTTTTAATGGTACAAAGAAAGTGATTTACATCTGTTTTTACCTTGCTGAAACATTCAAAGTCGTGTTCGCCTCGTAGTAACGCAGCGGCCTGGTTCATGGTTCGCACATCCGCAGGTTTAAAATAATGCCAGGCGAGACCTTCAAGAAATGGATTTTTCTTCCGTGTGATGCTATAACGGTATGATCGCTCCACAGCATTATAGCGAGCGCTTGCATCAGCCTTTACAGGATGAATGGATAAAATAGAAATATCTCTTGGTAGAAAGGAGTTAAGTTTTTGGATGATGTTCTGCGCATCGAACTCTTTTTCGATATCAACATGAAAGAACTGCTGCTCACAATGGACACCTGTATCTGTTCGTCCGCTACCCACAATTTTAATTTCTTCCCGAAACATTTTCGACATGGTCGATTCAACAACGGCTTGCACACCCGTTGCATTGGCCTGACTTTGCCAACCTGCATAATTTTTTCCATTGTAGACTATTTCGAAGAAGAAGCGGGGCATGATTGAGATAGAGGCAGTTTTAGAATAAAGTTTATATCAGACCTTCATACATAATAGCCGCTCCCTGTCCAACACCGATACACATCGTTGCTAATCCATACTTCACTTTTCTCTTTTGCATTTCATGAATTAACGTTGCACTAATGCGTACACCACTGCAACCCAGTGGATGACCGAGAGCAATTGCTCCTCCATTTACATTAACACGTTCAGAATCTAGTTCGAGATCCTGAATGCAAGCCAGAGATTGAGAGGCAAATGCCTCGTTCAATTCAATCAAGTCAATATCTTTTACTTTTAGTCGTGCACGCTTTAATGCTTTTTGTGTTGCTGGAATAGGACCAACACCCATGTACGCTGGATCAACTCCTGCAATGGCCATGGATACAATTCGCGCCATCGGCTTCAGATTAAATGTCTTCAATGCATCTTCGCTAACAATCAAGCAAGCGGCCGCTCCGTCATTAATGCCGGAAGAGTTTCCTGCCGTTACACTACCATCATTTTTGAATGCTGGTTTTAGGGTAGCTAGCTTTTCTAAAGAAGTTATCCTTGGATGTTCATCTTTATCAACCAAAAGCATTTCACTTTTTTGTTGAACTAATACAGGAACGATTTCACTCATAAAATTTCCGGAGGCAAAAGCATGTTGATATTTTAATTGGGATTGATGTGCGAATGCATCTTGTTCTTCACGACTGATTTTCCATTTTGAAGCAACATTCTCAGCGGTTTCTCCCATTGAATACGGATGATACAAAGCAGATAATTTTGAATTGATAAACCGCCAGCCCAGCGTAGTATCATACATTTCGGCTGAACGCGAGAAAGGTTCATTAGCTTTCGGTAAAACAAATGGCGCCCGACTCATGCTCTCGACTCCACCTGCAATGTATATGTCTCCATCGCCATTCATTACAGCACGGGAAGCATCCATAACCGCTTGTAAACCTGAAGCACAAAGCCGGTTTACCGTAACACCACCGACTTCAACAGGAAGTCCGGCAAGAAGCAATGCCATACGCGCTACATTTCGATTGTCTTCACCCGATTGATTTGCAGCACCCAGAATAACATCTTCAATACTTTTTGGATCGATGGAAGCATTACGTTCCAATAATTTTTTAATAGCAAGAGCGGCAAGATCATCGGGTCTTACAGAAGCAAGCGCACCTCCATACTTACCGATGGGTGTTCGAAGAATATCAACAATGTAGGCTGCTTTCATCTGGATATGGAAATTCGCTTCAAAGAACGAATTAATTTTTTGTTGAATGAAAATGAATTTTAAATCCGTTAGCCATATAACGCAACAGAAGCAATTATTTTCTTTTTACTTTTACCACCAAGTTAACGCAACCTCAACATGTGGCAAAGAATTCAAACTGTTTTTCTGGCAATCGCTATTCTAAGTTTAATAGCAACTATTTTTCTTCCGATCTGGAGTTATCAGGACACCTCCGGAAAATCGCATGCGCTTTATGCCCTTCACTATAGTTCGATAGAAAACGGTGTAAAAACCACAGCATACTTTCCATATTCAGTAACCGCCATTTTAGCGATTGCAGCGGCTACACTTGCATTTGTGGAAATAAGAAAGTTTAAAGACAGGCTTCTGCAAATGAAATTAGGGGCGCTGAACTCACTCTTTATGACCGCGACCATTGGATCGGCAGTATTTTTTGCTAACCAAATGTTTCAAACGTACAAGGGCGGTAATTATGGAATGGGATTGTGGATTCCGGGTATTGCAGTAGTCTGCAATCTTGTAGCGAATCGATTTATTCGAAGAGATGAGAAATTGGTTCGCGATTCAGAAAGACTTCGGTAAGTAAAGCCAGATTAGAATTTCACAATCAATATTAAAACAGCCGGAACTGTAAATAAAAATTGCTTGGAATCATCCGATCGTTCTTCGGGAGCAGAGAAAGATGAGGTGATCTTTGTACTGGTTTCCCCAGCTCGAAAATAATAGGTGCATTCAGTAGCCAATAAAATGCGATTGGTGATTTTATAATTCAAAGTAGCACGTGGGCCAAAACCCCAGCCTTTTGATTTAGTTTCCGTTTCAATAGTAGAGCCGGTGCTAATATTTTTTGTGTTGTTCTTTTGATTGTCGTTAGTAATATCAAAGCCACCACTTAAAATCCATTTTTTCCCGAGGTTTGTTTTCTTCTCAACCCCAACTCGGAAAAAATAGTTGTTGATATTCGTTTCCAGTCTATTGAATGCATCTCCATTTTTAATTTGATTGTATGTGTAACCAAGTCCTACATTTAGTCCCCATCCCGTTGTAGTAGAATTGACAGCATAAACTAATAGATAGGGGTTATTAACGGTTGAAGTGGAGTTGCTTAAATTAAATAACTGTTTTATTAATTGATTCGCCTGAACTCCAACATAGTGATTTACCGTTTTGCTAGTACTGTCTTGTTGTGCAAAAACTACGGAACTACAAAATAGAATCACAACGCTACCCCAGAATTTGAATACCATGCTTACTTCGCTTTAAACGGGTTAGAGAATTTCGAATCGGTTATCATGGTATAATCAGTCAGTGTATTCAGAAATGCAATAATTGCTCGTTTATCATTTTGCGAAATATTGAGACGCAACGGTGCGCCAGTATTACTGCGAAGACGGAAATCAAGATTAGCATTGTCTTCAAGTCCCACACTGTAATGTTCAATCACGGAATCCAAACTTGCAAAACGACCATCGTGCATATAGGGTGCGGTTAAGGCTACATTTCGCAAGGATGGGATTTTAAACTTGCCCGCATCAAATGAATTATTTGTTACTTGTTCAAGACCCCCATCAGCATAGACAGGATCTAAACCAATGTTGGCAAACGTTCCAGCAAATACATACCCAACCGGGTCTTGGACCTGGTGACATGCATTGCAATCATAGGTATCGCTAAATAATATCTCACCCTGTCTCTCGAGACTAGAAAGTTGAGCTTCTCCATTTCTCGATTTATCAAACTTGGTTTGGTTCGAATTGATACTTTCTAAAAAGTAGCTAAGGGCATCTGAAATTCTTTCTACCGTTATCTCCTCTGTTCCGTAGGCTTTAAAAAACAAATCCTTGTAATAGGGCACCGTCTCCAACTTGTCTGCCAGCTTATTTAAATCAGAAATTCCCATCTCAACATGATTTGCGATTGGGCGAAGAACCATAGAGCGTAAATTATGCTCACGCCCGTCCCAAAATAAACTTGGGCTTGATCCGATGATACCACCATCACGTGGGATATTAATAAAGCCACTATCACTTGGGAAAAAGATGCCACCAGAATTAAAGGCGTTTAGGTTTTGAATGGGCATCGAATTTCGGGAGGTAACGCGATTTTCAAATCCTTTACTAAAGCGTGCATTATCAGCAAAGCCAAGCGATTGTTTGTGACACGAGGCACAGGAAACCGAATTATTAACGGATAGTTGCTTGTCATAAAATAACACTCTCCCTAGTGTTGGAATCTGATCGCTTACTGACAAACCATATTGATCTAGAGTAGCAGGTAGTTCCAGATAACTGGTTTTGAGTTGCGTGTCATCTGTGCTGCACGACACCATTAAGGTTGCCATTGAAACGATGGCGGCTAGTATTTTTGTTTTCATAACTGATCCATTTTGATAACTGATCAAATAGACACTGAATGTAAGCGAAAAGTATAGAAACCAGAAAGTTTTTTATAATTCTTTATGCCAACCTGTCAGAAAGAACGAGTTGGAACAGCTTTTGAAAGTCGTGTCGACCTAAGGAATAATACCGTATTCCCCATTAAAAATACAGAAACGAACCACTATGGCAGCAGCAACGCAAGAAAAAGGCAACATCTCGATTCATACCGAGAATATTTTTCCTATCATCAAGAAATTCCTCTATTCCGACCACGAAATCTTTTTGCGGGAGTTGGTATCCAATGCAGTAGATGCGACCCAGAAACTGAAAAAACTTGCCTCAATGGGCGAGTTTGATGGTGAGCTGGGCGATCTTAAAATTGAAGTGAAATTCGATAAGGAAAAGAAAACCATTACGGTGAGTGATCGCGGTCTTGGAATGACGGGTGAAGAGATTAAAAAATACATTAATCAAATTGCGTTCTCTGGCGCAACGGAATTCGTAGAGAAATTCAAAGATAAGGGGGATGCTAAAGACATTATCGGAAAATTCGGACTCGGTTTTTACTCCGCTTTTATGGTGGCTGATAAAGTTGAAATCATTTCCCGTTCCTATAAGGTAGGAGAATCAGAAGCCGCTCGTTGGGAGTGTGATGGGTCAACTGAATTTGAACTTTCTCCTGCAACAAAAGATAGTCGTGGTTCCGATGTTATTCTTCATGTCAATGCTGACTCAGAAGAATTTTTAGACGAATGGCGTTTGAAAGGCATCCTTGAAAAATACTGCAAGTTCCTTCCGGTAGAAATTAAGTTTGGTACTGAAGAATCAAGTGAAGATGATGGTGTTGATGCGGAAGGTAAACCAAAAACAAAATCAGTAACGGTTGATCGTATTATCAATAACCCTTCACCACTCTGGGCAAAGTCTCCAAACGAATTGAAGGATGAAGATTATTTAAATTTCTACAAAGAACTTTATCCATACTCAGAAGATCCATTGTTCTGGATTCACCTTAATGTAGACTATCCATTTAACCTTACGGGAATATTATACTTCCCGAAAGTGAAGAATGATTTCGAAGTACAGAAAAACAAAATCCAATTATACAGTCGCCAGGTATTTATTACCGATGAGGTAAAAGATGTAGTACCTGACTTCTTAATGTTGTTACACGGTGTACTTGATTCACCAGACATTCCATTGAATGTTTCGCGTAGTTATTTGCAAAGCGATGCAAGTGTAAAGAAGATCAGCCAACACATTACAAAGAAAGTGGCTGATAAACTTGCAGACATGTTTAAGAAAGATCGTGTTGAGTTCGAGAAGAAGTGGGATGACATTGGAATTTTTGTAAAATACGGTATCATCAGCGATGAGAAGTTTTATGATAAGGCAAAAGACTTTGTGCTGTTGAAAAACACAGAGAAAAAATATTTTACACTTGAAGAATACAAAACACACGTAACGCCAAATCAAACAGATAAAGACAAACATTTGGTTTACGTTTATACTTCTGATTTAGGCAAGCAAGACAGTTTCATTCAGGCAGCGAAAAACAAAGCGTATGATGTCATTGTGCTAGATGGTGTATTGGATAATCATTTCATCAACACGTTAGAACAGAAATTAGAAGGAACACAGATAAAACGTGTTGATAGCGAAACGGCAGAGAAGCTGATCGATAAAGACGAAAAGATTGAAAGTGTACTTTCTACCGAAGAACAAGAGTTGGTGAAAGGTATTTTCGAGAAAGCGATCAACAATAAAAACATGATGGTGGCTGTAGAGTCGATGGCAACAGATGAATTACCTGTGGTCGTTACCATGAGCGAATTCATGCGCAGAATGAAAGACATGGCGAAGATGGGTGGAGGAGGCTATGCCTTTATGGGTTCGATGCCGGATAACTATAATGTGGCCATCAATGCAAATCACAGTATTGTTCAGAAAGTAATCAAAGCGGAAACGGAAGAGCAGAAAATTAAATTGGCGAAGCAGGCTTATGATCTTGCTCTACTTTCACAAAACATGTTGACGGGTGCAGACTTGACTAGTTTCATCAAACGAAGTGTAGAATTAGTAAGTTAGTAGGTTTATAAAATTCAAGGAGTCGTGCCTTCTGAAATAATGAGGCACGACTTTTTTATTTTAGGTGGAGGTAATAAATTGTGTAAAAAGATTGCCAAGTACTATTTCACTTTTTCGAAAGACGAATCTTTCATATGCCGATAAAGTGAAACTAGCTTTTCAAAATCTTTTGTAACCGTCAGTATGATGGTATCCGTACTCAAGTCAAACTCTCCTGGAGAATACATTCTTCCAATTATGAAATCATAATACAGCCAATCATCTGACTTCGTAAATTCCCAAAGAGAATCAGCAGTTTGAAAAGTCTCAACGTTGATTTTATCGCCCGCAATTTCAATCCAATAACCAATTCCCAGCCCAGCAAGAAGTTTGAAGAATGTATTTCGATATTCTTCGTCAATCATGTGTTGTTTGAAAAACTCCCGATCTTCTTTACCACCACGCGACTTCCCCATCATTAACCAAATGCCGACTTCTTTTTGCTGCATGACAATCTGAAGATTAATGAAGTTGTTCAGCTTGGCTTGGGGATAGTATTTGTTGAGCTCGGCCTCCGTTCTTCCGTAAGCAATCCACATCGAAGAAAGTTTGTAATCTATGTGATGCCCTAGATCAAGACTGCTTACTATGCTGTTGAGGTCACTATCCTCACGAAGTTTTAATTTGTGTACATGCTCTTTAATGGATTCATGTAATTGCAAAAGCTTTTTTTGAACAGCAGCTCTTTCAGTTTGAATTTCAGATGTGTTTAAAATCGCCTTGCTGTTTGAAAACACCAGGTAATCTTCTTTTTTGAAAAACTGATTTTTGAATTTGATCGCATCCCAATTAAATCCAGCGGTGGTTAATTCAATGAATTGTTTTTTCTCTTTTCGTGATGCAATGTCTCGCTGCTTCAACAAAGGAAATATTAATTCATATTCCTGAAGGATGGTTTCGGTTAATGGTTCAGAGAATTCATAGTAACCCGTGAACCACGATTTCAAAGCTTCGATCTCTTTTACATCAGTAACCTTATAAAATATTTCCTCGGCATCCTTTATTCCGTCAAGTGTAAAATTCCCAGACCCAACAAAGGCAACTGTTTTTCTATAAGGCAAATCGAAAATATAGACGTTGGCGTGAAAGAAATTTCGCGTGAAAATATTGAGTGATATGCGGTCTTGATAATTTCTCCAGATTCTTCTCAATACCTGAGGCGATGTTAGCGCATCTAACCCTGTAACAATTTCCATCTTACATTTAGGAGGTATGCGACTTCTTATAAAATCGAAACCAGCTTCTGAAATCGCAGCAGTTGCTACATAACAATGCTCAGCTTGGAGCAAGAGCTTGTCGTTGATGAGTGGAACGGCCAGTTTTTTAACTATCATAATTTTAAAGATTGTGATAAGCTTGCGAATTACAACAAGTACAGGATAACCGCAAAGGGCGCAGAGTTTCGCAGAGGATTTAATGGGTCGATAATAAAACTCACAAAAACACAAATTGGTATTTACTCTGCGTTCCTCTGCGCCTTTGCGGTTCTGTATTCATTTTTGACGCTGCTTTTTCTATTTTTACAATACATTGTTCAATCAGTCGTTTACTCTTACTATGAAATGGAATTACCTCATCCTTCTTGCTGGTTTGCTTGCGGCACCTTTATTGACAAGTGCGCAAGATGAAAAGCCCGATGAGCAATTTTCAATTGACACCCCTGTAACACTCGATTTTAAAAAGGAGGAGGAGAAAGAAGAACCCAAAAAGAAGAAGGTAAAGAAGAAAGTCTTTTACGGAATAAAGACAAAGAAAGGATTTACCCGCAAAGGATTTGGTGATCGGGTTACATACGAGACTTTTTTTTACCTGAAGAAACCAGATAAGCCCCAGGCTTTTGTGCGTGATATTTATTGGTTTGATTTTACCCGCAAAGAAATTCGAAGAACCTCAACGTTTGATCCGGCAAAAGGAGTTCTGCTTCATGGCCCGTATGAAAAAAGACAAGGGGCGAATATCTTAATGAAAGGGATTTACTATAAAGGCACTAGGCACGGCAGATGGCTTGAATACAATCGCGATAGCATATTGGTCAATAAGGAAAAGTACTATCGTGGCTGGCCTCGTGAATCCACAGTAAGTTATTACGATCCGCAGGAGCGAAAACACATGAAAGAAATGACACCGATTGAGTACGGTGAAAAAGAAGGGTACTACTATTTCTTTCATGACAACGGACAGCTCGCAGTGCAAGGCGAATATAAGTGGGATGAAAAAGTGGGCGATTGGACCGAATATTATCCGAATGGGAAACGAAAGAAAATTATAGCCTACAGCAAAGAACCGTTTGATAAAGAACTGATGCCTTACATTAAAGCGGAATGGAACGACAAGGGCAAAGAGATTTATCGGAATAATAAGATGGCGCAGTAATTTTTAACGGCTTCAATACCTTAAAAATCAATCTTGTTTTTAGCAGCGTTTGTCTCTTTAATCAACTTAACAGACAGAAGTCCCAGTACTATAATCACCAAAATAATCGCGATCCAAATAACGGACGTGCTTGTAAAAATCGTAGTGCTTATTTCGGGCGCTTTCTCTTTGAAGATTGTAACTGATCCGATTGAAAGTTGAGGCGATTGATCTGGAATTTTATCCTGAAAGAATGCAAGATCATAGGATGGTGATTGAAGTTCCTCACTTCCTATTTTTATAGTATAACTGTTCTCTTTCTTTAACCATGAAGTTAAATACCGGTTGAGTTGAAATGTTTTCAGTGAGGCAATGTCCAACGAAGGATTATCCTCGTTCTCAACAATTATTAAAAGCTCACTTACTTTAATGCCAGGTAAATTGAGAATTGAAATTTGTTTTGAGCTCAACTCGAAATCATAAAGGTGATTATAGTAAAATTCTGTTTCACCTTTTTTATTTTTCCTTTCCTCTTTGCTGTAAAGAGTTGCTTTGCGAAGAAAGTAAGGCTGACCAGCCAGTGATACAACAAGCTTGTCAACAACCTGGGTAGTGTCGAATGAAATTTTGATGTATGTTCTTTTTTGTTTTGCACTGTCGGACTTTATGAAATGAAGAGAATAATTTTGTGAATACTTGCCATCTTCCGATTGCATCTCGTAATACCCGGCACTCAGAATATTGATTGGTGCACTGGTGGAGTCTTCTATCTGTAGCAGGTAATAAACGTAGTTGCTTAGTGGAAAATCAACGATCTTAATTTCAGAAGTTTTGTTCTGATTATTAAGTGAGGACAAAACAAAATGCTGTTTTAGGGCAAACCAATTTTCTTTGTCATCGCTGCCTAAAAGCGTGGCGTGTTTTGTAACCTCAGCATTCTTAATGGACAGACTGATGTTGTTGATGGCCTGACCGCTGGGATTTCGAAGCATTAATGATGTACAGCAATTCTTCTCTTGTTTTCTTTCAACAATCTCATACTCCTTAAACTTTTCAGAGTAATAGGACGGAGATTCTTTCTGAAACAAATAAGGCACTTCAGCATTTTGTTGGTCGTAGATTCTGATGTTAGAAAACCGGGTATTAAAGTATGGACTTACTTCAGGTGAAATAACTATTTTATAGAATCTATCTACCTCTACGGCAGGTAAAGAAGCTTCGCCTTTAAACTGCTGACTGAAGGTAAGTGTTGAAGCGACAAGAAATATTGAAACTAAAAATGGTCTCATAGTGGATTTTCTTTTTCAGTTTCGTTTCGAACAGGCTCATCTGCCAATAAAATCTTCTTTAAGCGTTGATACATAAAGGAAACGACAAGCAATAAAACACCCAGCGAAATAAACGCTGCAATTTTTCCACCTTCTGATATTCCTCGAATATCCAAAGTGAAAAGTTTTAGAATCGTAATCAGAAAAAGAGTAAGGGCTATTATACGCAAATGCTTTTTCTTCGTCTTCAATCCAATAGCAATTAAGAGAAAAGAAGTTATGCCCCATAAAATAGGATATCCAATTTTGTGATTTTGGGTTAAGGTATGCTCCATCGATTCACTGGTTGCTCCTGATATAAGCATTATAATGTGATCTAATTCGGCACTGGCTAAAAACACAAAGAAGAATACGTAGAACCATGAATATGCATAAAAGGTACTCTTATTGAACTCGTCAAGGGTTTGTATTTTTTTCAAACTGATAATTGAGATCAGGATTAGAATACCAATCAACAGGTAATGGAAAATAAATCCGGTTATAGGAATACCATTAAAAAGAAAATCATTTCGAACTGAGACAGTTTGATTGTGATAGTAAAACAGATATGCCAACATTGCCGCAATTCCCCAAAACGAAAAGACTTCTTTAATTTGTTGATTGCTGATCCATCTCCTTTCACACAATAACAATCCTAAAACAAATAACATATTGTATGTACCGATGATAATATTTTGAGTGCTGTATTCAAATCCATGATGAAAGAGCTGATGCCTCAGTTCCAGAAACTGTGAAGCGTAAAGCAAAAGAACGCCAGCAAACAGCAACAACATTTTATAAAGGTGTACTGATTCTTCGTCCTCTTCCCTGTCTTCATTTTTAAGTAAGTAAACGGTAGCAGCGATTGAAGCAAGAGCGAATAAACTGGTTATGTATCCTTTGTTCAACAGGATTGTCAGATTCAAGTCGTCCGCATCAATGTATATCTGACTCCAATCCATAATGAGACTAATAACCATGAGTCCCATGATTAAGAGGGATGCTAGCTTCATTAAACGAATGCCTGATTTCTGAGATAACCAAAGCAGCAAAACGGTTTCAGCAGACCAGAAAAGAGTAATGTAGTTTCCTTCTAGTTGAACTGGTGCAGCAAGACTGATGAAGGTAAGCACAAGTCCGATTAAGAGAAACACAAGATTTTTATCAACACGATTGTTTTTGTATAGCGCATAAGCAAAGATGAAATTGAAAATACCCAAAGCGGCAGTGAACAATCCTTTAAAATTCTCACCAATGGGATTATCTAAAATCACCATACCAGCTCCATAATAAAAGAAAGTATTGCTCAACAGGATGCTGATCTCTATCCCCTTAAATGCCAAACGCTCTTTTATGTTGTTCACAATATTCATGGCAAAGAATATCAGATAGAATAGGGTTGCAAAAATTAATGCACCAACAATCATCGAAGAATTCTCTCCATCAAACTTTGTGCTCATCCACGAACCAAAAAGTAAAATGGTTAGTGCGTAGCAAATAATAGTAACCAGATTCCACTTTTTAAAATAGGCCAGTACCAACATACCGGAATCAAGAATGAGGATGTAGGTAAAGAGCACAACATAATTTCCTTCGCCAGTGCTCACCATAAACGGAGAAGCAAAACCACCGAGAATAGAAAGAACCGCTAACTCAATACGATTGTATCCCAGTGATAACACCACGGCAAAACTGGTGATGCCGAGCATCAGTAAAAATGCAGCGGTTTGATTGAAGATTTTATACTCGTGAAAGGCAATAGCAATAGTTAAATACAATACGGCAATTCCACCGCCCACTAACACTGAACTAAAGGCCGTAAACGTTTTTCGTAAACGATGCGCAACCCCCAATAAAATTCCACCACATAAAATTCCGATAAAGACACGACCGATTTCGTTGATCCAATCCTGATCGATAGCATACTTAACAAAGAAGCCTATACCCAATACTAAAATTCCAATACCAATTTTATTGGCGAGATTTTCACCGATAAATTTTTCGAGGTCAGGGTTGCGTTCAAAAAATCCAGGCTGCGGTGGTTTGGGTTCAGCGATAATGGGAGGGGGTGATGGTACAGGTCGTGAAACAGGAGGTCTGTTTTCAGGATAAACATGTGTTGGTTCTGGCTTTTTAACTTCCTCTTTCTTTTCAGTTGGGAATACAGGCAGAACCGGTTCTTTGGGTTTTATAGGCTCCGGTATTATAACGGGTGCCTTATGTTGCATTGCAATTTCTTCGAGTGTTGATTTCTTTTCAACTTTTATTTCTTCTTTCCTGACTTCTTCCTTTAGGCTGGTCCTTCTTTTAAGTTCTTCGCTAAGAAAATCCATCTTGTGATGAAGCAATTCTATTTTGGAGGTTAAACTATTTTTAAGGGTAACGATAAGCACCAGGATAATGATGAGCGCTAGCAACAGAAAAAATTCCATGTAAGATAGGTTGGTTTAAGGGGTCGGGGTCAAAACTACTAAATCTGTGAGATTTTGAAATGCAGGATCAGCGCGTCAGATGGATTCCTGAATTTTTTCAGTTGATAGCATCTTCAAAATGAACAATCTCTGGCTTGTAGCCTAGTTTAACCGATACAATATCAAAACGAATGTGGCCTTGCCAGTCCGTAGTAAAAATATATTCTTCAGCGGCCTCAAACATTTTTCGACCTTTTGAATAGTCAACAAACTCTTCTGGTTGTCCATAAGATGTGGAGGTTCTGGTTTTTACTTCAACGAAGATCAACCAGTTTTCACGTTGAACAATGAGATCGATCTCTGCGTGTTTGAAGCGGTAATTTCGCTCCACAATTTCAAATCCTTTTGCTTTCAGAAATTCAGCAGCGAGATTTTCGCCCTTGGCTCCGGTTTTGATTTTATCGCTCACAATTAAATTCTACCTTTGAAATCGAAGTTACAAATATGTCGACCACTAAGAAATACATTGAAGGATTTACCCTTCAGCTAGCAGATGCACTAAAAATCGGACAATCACTCGACCTCGATCGACCGGGTAGTGACATTCGAAACATTGTGATTGCTGGCATGGGTGGTTCGGGCATCGCGGCCAATTTGGTGGAGTCGCTTACGTTTGGAAGAATACCGATCCCGATTATCGTTTGCAAGAGTTATAACATTGCACAGTTTGTTAGTCCGCATACCTTATTCATTGCCGCATCTTATAGTGGCGATGCAGAAGAAACTGTTTCGGCTATGAACAAAGCGTTGCTGAAACGTGCTCAAGTTATCGCAATAGCTTCTGGCGGAAAGCTACTCGACATCTGTAAAGAATACAACCTTCATTACATTCAACTGCCACCCGGTTCGGATAATCCACGCGCGATGCTTGGGTATAATATCATCGCGTTAATGTATGTATTGTATCACACCAATTTAATTGGTGCTGCTTTTATAAAAGAAACAGAGAACGCGATCAGTTTTTTGGATCGTGGCGAAAAGGGAATTCAATCGGAAGCTGAACTCATTGCAAAAAAGTTGAAAGGAAAGCTTCCGGTTATTTATTGTGATTATCGTCTGCACGCAGTGGCTTTACGTTTTCAACAGCAATTGAATGAGAATGCAAAGCAGATGGCGCATGTCAATACCTTTCCGGAAATGAATCACAACGAATTAGAAGGATGGCGTTTCCCGGAAAATCTGATGCCAATGATGCAGGCGATTTATTTGTATTCGGATCACGATCACGAACGCGTTGAAAAGCGCATGGAAATTTGTCGTGAGATTTTTGAAAAGAAATCAAATCCGATGATTGATGTAATTGGTGAAGGTGCTTCATTGCTGGAGCAATACTATTACCTCATTCACCTTACCGATTGGATTTCATTTTACCTCGCTAAAGAAAACGGAGTTGATCCGGATCAGTCTGAGTCGATACCGAATTTGAAAGCAGAATTGTTGAAATCGAAATAGCCACGAATGCACGAATGGTATTTATTCGTGCATTCGTGGCAACTTTAATCTTTCACCTATGAGCTTATCCCGTAGAGAATTTATAAAAAATATTTCAGCAGCATCATTGGTGCTGATGGGGGGTAACGTCTTGTCGCTCACATCGGCACAGGCGGAGTCATTGAAAAAGAAATCTATCCTTCGTTTTGTTGTAGCATCGGATGGACATTATGGGCAGGCAGGGACGGAGTTTGATTTGAACTACACCACTATTGTCAAGAACATCACTGCTTTCCACAATCAAAGCCCAATCGATTTTTGTGTGATCAACGGTGACATTGTTCACGATGGGAAAGATTTTCTTTTGCCAGCAAAAAAATTACTCGATACGCTTCCTGTAAAATATTATGTAACGCGGGGAAATCATGATAATGTAAGCAGTGACTTTTGGAATGAAGTTTTCGGAATGCCACTGAATCATGATGTTGTAATAGGTAAGAATGTGCTCTTGCTTGGTGATACATCCAATGAAAAGGGAGAGTTTTTAAGTCCTGATTTGGTTTGGCTTAAAACCAAGTTGGAGGAGTTTAAAGACAAAAAGAATGTTTTTCTATTTCTTCATATTCCTCAAGCGATGTGGACCAAGTGGGCGGTTGATACTCCAGCATTTTTCGAATTGGTAAAGTCCTATAAAAATATCCGTGGCATATTTCATGGACATGAGCACGAAGAAGACGGTGTTCGAATGGTCGAACATATTCCCTACATGTTCGATTCACATTTTGGCGGAAACTGGGGAACTGCTTACAAGGGTTTTCGTGTTGTTGAACTAATGAAGGATCAATCCTTGTTAACCTACATTATGAATCCAACCGAAAGAATCAATCAAGCCAATTTCTGATTTGAACAGTAACATCAACAAAAAAACAGAATTCAGAAATCTCGGCCTGATCGATTATAAAGAAGCGTGGGATTATCAAACCGAATTGTTTCAGCAAACATTAGCAGTTAAATCAGGAAACAGAGATCGTCCGATTAACGAACAACAACTAACGAATAACTATTTACTCTTTTGCGAGCATCCTCATGTATTTACACTAGGTAAAAGTGGTGATGCCAATAATCTCCTTTTGCAGGAAGAAATGCTGAAGATGAAAGGAGCAACGTATTATCACAGCAACCGTGGAGGAGACATTACCTATCATGGACCTGGGCAGATAGTAGGTTATCCGGTAATCGATCTGGAAAATTTCTTCACCGATATTCATCAATACATGCGGTTGTTGGAGGAATCAATTATTGCAACGCTGAACGATTTCAACATTCAGGCAGGAAGAATTGCTGGCCTTACTGGTGTGTGGATTGATTTCGAAAATAAGATCAAAGCCAGAAAAATTTGTGCATTGGGAGTAAAGACAAGTCGTTGGGTCACCATGCATGGTTTTGCATTGAACATTAACACCGATTTGAATTACTTCGATTACATTGTGCCCTGTGGAATTAAAGACAAAGCTGTAACTTCACTGGCAAAAGAATTGGGAGTGCCACAAGATTTTGAAAAGGTATCCAACATCCTGAAAAGACATTTCGCGCGACTTTTTGAAATGGAGATTGCAGAGTATAGATAAAGGCAGTTCACGCAAAGGCACAAAGAAAATACCGCAAAGAAATTCTACATACAAATTGATTTCTTATTCGATTTCTTTGCGTTCTTGGCTGTTCAACCTTTGTGCCTTTGCGTGAAACTTTCCATCTAAAAATAATGGAGTAAAAACAATGATCAAAGACATTAAAATACCGGAAGTGAAAAACGTGACGCTTGCTATCGCGAGAAAGAAAAGCATTGGAGAAAAAGAGGAATGGCAAGTTTATTTAATCAACAACAACGATTTTGAAATTGAAAATACACTAGTGGCCAGTACCGGTTACGGTTTGAAAGATGGAGAAGAGCAACGCACTTCTATTCTCCGTCATTTTTTAAATACCATTCCAGCCAAGAGCACTTCTTTAATTGAACCCATCGATCCGGCCGTTTTTCATCTTAACAATGAGTATTGGGTAAGCTATTATATTGGCTCGCAGATTTTCGATAAACGTTTTCTTTTTGTACCTGATTCTATTCGCGAAGAGCACATTTCGTTTATTAAAGAATTAGAGATGGAAGGTGTGTTGCATTCGTAACCTTTAGCCCACCACAACCATTAAAAAATTACTAATTAATCCCACAACTACATGCGGAATTAATCCATAAGTTTTTTGGAATTAACTGCAATTGTAACTTGTCAATAGTTCAATGGGAACAATTTGTTTAATAAAATTACAATACTAAGAAACTCCCTTCTGGTAGCGATTTCAAAAGTTATCATAGTAGCAAAAGCCACTAAAATATCCGAATAGGCAACTCTCTTTTTTATTAAAAGAGCTAAGGCCAAACCCGCACAGAAAATTAAAATAGTAATAGTGAGAACGAAAGAAGATGATGTATGGTCGTATTCGCTATCGCACAGCTTAAAACATAAGGTGGTTAGCACACTTGTAAGAGACAAGCCAATTATTGAGTATAAAAAAAGTTTTAACCATCGGACAAAATCATTGAAGTAGAGAATAAGAATTAAACCAAATATTTCCAAGGGTAAAATTAAAAGCCATAATGTCGGAAACGAATTTCTTACCAGTTCAATACATCTGCTTAAAAGGAATGCATATAGGGAACAAGCAACATATAGTGCAATGATCTCAATTATGAACTTAAATATTCTTTTATTCAATAGGGTTGATTTAGTCTAGAGGTTACTTTGTCACAGTAAAATTTTGTAGCTGGAGAGTTCTGACAAGATTCTATCCATCGTCACTTTGTGTTCATTACTTCCAGAGTTCTCAACAGATTTCCTATAAATTTAAGCAGATGCGTAGTTATTGAAAAACTTTTGTAAGAGGATTTTAGTCCGATGACAATTGGAATTTAACTCTAATGCTTTGGCTTGTTTGCAGTTCTTATTACTTTAGTAACAGAAGTTGGGCATAATTATAACTTACTATCACGATGAGTCAAATGAAAAGTCACATTCTTCTGGTGCTGTTAATAGGTTTAACCTCCTGTAAAAGCACCCAAAAAGAAATGAAAAAACATATCACAGTGACAGTGATTGATAAAAAGAAGAACAACCCTATCGGTAACGCAATAGTAAAATTAAACCTGGTTAATGATGTTGATGTGAACTCGAAAACTGGCAATACAGACTCAACAGGGAAATGTAATTTTTCATTTGCTTTTAATGATCGTTCATTAGGCGAGGTTATTGCTTCAAAGACTAAATACTACGGATATTTTGATTTGGAAAATAAAAGACCAGAATCCTCTAGAAACATAAAGCCAACAGACAACGAAATAATTTTATACCTGACCTCTGATTCATTACATCTGATTTCGGTTTACGAAAAGATGACGCCTCATTACCAAATCGATACGTTGATCCAACTTCTGGCTTCAAATCATTATCAGCCTGAGCAGGGAAGTATGATGCCAGCATTGAGCTGGTATGACATCTCAAGTTTATTGGAGATAGGGAATGGTCAGACGAAAATCACCAAGTTTCCCCGCAATGGAATATCCTCCACTTCTCTGGACAGTTGTTATCTTGGAATATTGAGTTTGTGGCTTGTTGAGTCAATACGAATTAATGAGCAGAAAAACTTGATTAATCCATGGTTTGAAAAATTCCCTTCTCAAACTCCTTATCTGATGAAGAAAAGCAGTAAAACGTTTGAACGAAATCCAAATGATGTTGATACTATGGAATTGGCATATCAGGCGTATCAAAAATGGTGGCGAACAACAAGGAGCATGAAGAAAATGGATGCTTGTAAAATCAATCCGTTGGAAAACACAAACTTATATTGGCAATAAGGAAGTTTCAATAATACTAAATGACAATTGTTACTAACCCAAACTTTAAATCAACTTAGTGAACCTTAGTGCCCCTCGTGCCCCTGCCGGCCGGTTTGTGGCAAAAAACTTAACCCGATGTATATGATCAACGAACTCAAAGACATCCTCTTCCTCGACATTGAAACCGTGGCCAATGTTTATGACTACAGTGCATTGGATGAAAGACTTAAAGCACACTGGTCGCGCAAAGCCAGTTTCTTCAAGAAAGATCCTCAGCAATCGGATGAAGAAATTTATAATGAGCGAGCGGGTATTTACGCGGAGTTCGGAAAAATAGTATGCATTGTGATCGGTAAGTTTATTGAAAATGAAAACGGAGAGTTGGTGTTAAAAACGAAAGCATTTCATGGTGATGATGAGAAGAAGCTTTTGACTGCATTTAGTACGACTATTGAAATACGAAATAACAATGCTGTACGACTTTGCGCACACAACGGAAAGGAATTTGATTTTCCTTACCTCTGCCGGAGAATGTTGGTAAATGAAGTGAATATTCCCTCCATATTAAATTTAATGGGCAAGAAACCCTGGGAGGTAGCGCATCTTGACACGATGGAGATGTGGAAGTTTGGTGACTACAAACATTACACCTCACTCGATTTACTGACTGCCATTTTCAATATACCTTCCAGCAAAAGCGATATGGACGGAAGCCAGGTAAATGCCGCCTACTATAAAGAAAAAAACCTCGAAAAGATTAAAGACTATTGCGTGCGAGATGTGGAAGTATTGGCGCAGTTGTATTTAAAATTGAGGAGGATAGAAGTTGGCCAACCCATCATTATTCAACATGCAGATTAAACTATAACCAAAAGATTTTGGTTAACTTGAAAGCGATTGTAGCACCGTATGGAAACTACCTTCCGAGTGACTGACTAAAGTCAATTTTTTAAAATCTGAAATCACTCGTCAATTCATCCATCACATTATTTTAAAACAAACAAAAGGGAACATATTTTGAATCCCCTATTTTATGAGCAAAAACAAAAAATCATACGATAAAAAGAAACAAGGTCCTGATCAACGGGCAGTATTAACATCAGCCATTCGCAAATTGATCGATCAGAGTGCTGGCAAAGAAATTTCCTTTAAATACATTATTAAGAAATTAACCCTCAAGAAAAAAGACGACATCAAAATGGCCGGGCAAATCTTCGATAAACTCGAAGAGGATGGATTGTTGAAACCATCAGAGGATGGAACGTATTCCGGAAACGAATCAACATCGGAACAACTGACTGGAATTGTTGATCACGTAAGTTCACGTTTTGCCTACGTAAGGCTGGGTAAAGATATTCCGGATATTTATATCGCACCACGAAATCTTGGCTCTGCCGTAGATGGTGACACCGTTAAACTCAACATACTATCAACCCGACACGGAGAGCATCAGGAAGGACGAGTTACTGAAATTGTAAAACGAAACAGAACGCGCTTTGCTGGTAAAATCGAAGTCTCGAAAACCTTTGCATTTGTTGTTGCCGACCATAGAAAAATTCATCAGGACTTTTTCGTCTATCTTGAAAACACTAAAGATGCCCGCACAGGTGATAAGGTAGTTGTAGAAGTAACTTCCTGGGGAGATTTCGATAAGAAACCAGAGGCAAAAGTTATTGAGGTATTAGGTAAAGCGGGAGAGAATGAAGCAGAGATTCATTCGATCATGGCCGAGTTTGATTTACCTTTTCGATTCACTGAAAAGATAGAAGAAGAATCACAGAAGATTCCGGAAGCCATTACAAAAGATGAAATAAAGAAGCGATGGGACTTCCGCGAGATTACAACATTTACAATCGATCCGGAAGATGCGAAAGATTTTGATGATGCCATCTCGTATCGCAAACTAGAAAATGGTCTTCATGAAATTGGAGTTCACATTGCTGATGTTACACATTATGTAACACCGAACTCGGCACTGGATGTAGAAGCATTTGATCGTGCTACATCCGTTTACCTTGTCGATCGCACTATTCCCATGTTGCCTGAAAGACTTTCAAACGGATTGTGTTCACTTCGTCCACATGAAGACAAGCTGACTTTTGCAGCTGTTTTTGAAATGGATGAAAATGGAAACATCAAGAAAGAATGGTTTGGTCGCACCATCATTCATTCTGACGTTCGGTTTAGTTATGAAGATGCACAGTTAATTTTGGATGAAGGCAAAGGTGTATTAGCAGATGAACTTCGTTTGCTAAACAACATGGCGAAAACGCTGCGCAAAGATCGTTTCAGAAAAGGAGCCGTAAACTTCGAAACCACAGAAGTCAAGTTTAAGCTTGATGAAAAAGGAAAGCCGTTGGCGGTCATTCCGAAAATAAGAAAAGATGCGCATAAACTGATCGAAGAGTTTATGCTGTTGGCCAATAAGCAGGTAGCTACATTCATTTATAATCTCAAAAAAGCGAAAGAAAAAAACACATTCGTGTATCGTATCCACGATTTACCTGATCCGGAAAAAGTACAGAAATTTTCTGTGTTCGCCCGACAGTTCGGTCATAAGATGAATATCGATGATGCCTCCATTTCAGGTTCATTAAATAAATTGATGAGCGATATTGAAGGTAAGCCAGAACAAAATATTCTGGAACAGTTGGCGATTCGCACGATGGCGAAAGCAAAATATTCCACAGAAGTGAAAGGACATTTTGGTTTGGCGTTCCAACACTACACCCATTTTACTTCCCCTATCCGAAGATATCCGGATATGATGGTGCATAGAATGCTCCAGCATTATCTGGATGAAGGAAAGCATCTCAATAAAAATGAATACGAAGAAAAATGTCTTCATTCCTCCGAACGAGAAAAACGCGCAGCCGATGCTGAGCGTGCTTCTATTAAATACAAACAAGTAGAGTTCATGGCTTCTGCCGAGAAGAAAGTTTATGCTGGACTTGTATCCGGAGTAACGGAATGGGGTATCTACATTGAGATCATCGAAACAAAATGCGAAGGCATGATCCGCATGTCCGACATGACGGATGATTTTTATGAATTCGATGAAAAGAATTACCGCATAATAGGCCGCAAGAACAAAAAGATATTCACGCTGGGAGATCGCTTTGATGTACGCGTTAAAAAAACCGATATCGATAAACGATTGATAGATCTTGTTTTTGCTGATCAACCCGAACCATCATCGGACTTTGAAAAATTCAAACCACAAAAAAGTTTCCTCGAGATGAGCCGACAAAATGAACGCAAGGGTGGATCAAAGGGAGGACGAAAAGATAAGAAGAAAAAGCGCTGAACAGGATTTGTAGGATTTTAGGATGGACAGGATTTTTGTGTTTGACCGTTGTCATAAAACTTTTTAAATGATAGAGCAGGATCCAATTACTTATATAATTATTGGTTGTGCGATGAAGGTGCATAACACTTTAGGGAATGGATTTCAAGAAGTAATCTATCAGAGGTGCTTGAAAATTGAATTTGAAAGAGCAGGGTTAAATTTTGGAAGAGAAATAGAGCAGGACATTTTTTACGAAGATCATAAGGTAGGAACACGCAGAGCCGATTTTATCGTGGAGAATAAAGTAATTGTAGAACTTAAAGCAGTCATCACTCTGGAAGATGCTCACCTCGCCCAAGCCAAGAATTATGTAGTCGCATATAATTACCCAAAAGGCTTACTAATAAACTTCGGAGCCGTAAGTTTGCAATACAAACTAATCTTCAATCCGAGATTCAATCCAACCTCCAATAAACATTCACCCCCCAATCCTGTTAATTCTAAAATCCCATAAATCCTGCTCCAGACAATGATTTCAAAATATCAACAATACATCGACCTAGAAATAAAAAAACACAAATACGGAAAAGAACCCTTCTCTCTTTACGAACCGATTCGATATCTAATGAACATCGGGGGCAAGCGAATGCGCCCCATGCTCACGCTACTTTCTTATTCATTATTTAAACAAGATGTAAAAACAATTGTGCCCTATGCAGTTGCCGTAGAAGCTTTTCACAACTTTACCTTAATGCATGATGACATCATGGACAATGCTCCTCTTCGCAGAGGAAATGTAACGGTGCATGAGAAATGGAATGTAAACACCGCTATTCTTTCTGGGGATGTCATGCAAGTAAAAGTGTATGACATGTTGTTGGGCTTACCTGCAGAAAAATTCAAAACGGTGGTAACATCGTTTAATAAATGCGCAACCGAAGTTTGTGAAGGACAACAGTGGGACATGGAGTTTGAAACAAAAGATGTTGTTACTGAAGCGCAATACATTAACATGATCAGGCAGAAGACTGCTGTTCTTTTAGGCTTTAGTCTTGAGATGGGAGCTATTCTTGCTGATGCTTCTACAGATGATCGAAAAGCACTTCGCGAATTCGGAACAAACATTGGAATCGGATTTCAATTGAAAGATGATTTGTTAGATGCATATGCTGATCCAAAAAAATTTGGTAAGCAGGTGGGTGGTGATATCATTGCCAACAAAAAAACGTTCTTGCTCATTAAAGCTCTTGAGAAAGCAACGGGTAAAGAAAAGAAAGAATTAAGCCTTTGGCTTTCGGAAAAGAAATTCAAAAAGCAGGAGAAGGTAAATGCCGTGAAAGAAATTTTCGATTCGCTAAACATTCCTTCGCTAACAGAAAAAAAGATCAATCAATATTTTGCAAAAGGATTTAGCCAATTGGAAAAACTATCCTCACCAAATGGAAAGGAAATACTGAAGGGCTTTGCCGAAAACCTGATTGAACGCCAATCCTAGTTACTTTCTCGCCATTAATAAAACACAAGCTTAAAAAAGCTGAATTGTTGAGGAAAACAGTTTAGCACTTCCGATATTTAGAATATCTAAATTCAGGAATATGAGCTTCTCATTAACACCTCGCCAAATTTCCGATTTCGAAAAGGATGGATATGTCGTACTGAAAAGTTTTTTCAGTAAAGCAGAGACCGATAAAATGTACAGTACCGCGTTGGAAGATGATGCCATGCGCAAGAATGCTCTCGATCTCAATGATCAAGCCGGAAAGAAAACAAAACTTTCTCTGTGGTTCACTCCGGGTAACGATGTGTTTGGATATATGACACGAAGTGAACGAATGATAAATGCGATCAAACCTTTACTCGATAGCGATTCTCCCATTTGCCATTTTCATTCTAAGCTCATGCAGAAAGAACCACGCGTTGGTGGTGCTTGGGAATGGCATCAGGATTATGGGTATTGGTATAAGAATCAATTCATGTTTCCTGATCAGTTGATCAGTGTGATGGTAGCGCTCACGGAAGCCAACAGACAAAATGGATGCTTACAAGTTATTAAGGGTTCACATAAACTTGGCCGGGTTAATCACGGTTTTGCCGGAGAACAAGTTGGGGCAGATATGACCATGGTGAACAACGCCTTGCAAACCATGGAATTGGTTTACTGCGAACTTGAGGCCGGTGATGCTCTTATTTTTCATAGTAATTTATTGCATCGTTCAGAAGCGAATCTTTCTGATCGTCCGAGATGGTCTATTATTTCATGCTATTCTTCACAGTCGAATCTTGCCTATGCAGAGACGTCTACATCGTGGAAAACACCGGTTGATATAGTTCCGGATGATGCCATTCTGAATTGGCAAGCGGAATCATTATCAAAGGCGGATTTTCTAAAGAAAGAAAACGATCCCGCGCTGAAGGAAACAGGTTGGGAGAAGGAAGTGAAGGTCAAGTAGAGGATGCGCTAATCTGGTGGTGAATAAATTACGTCAACGGTTTTTAGTCTACCATTCCTCCGTGTATCTTTCTTACCTACTCACCTGCCTATGAAGCCACTTTTGCGATCACAACTTTCAGTTATGATGTTCCTACAGTTCTTCATTTGGGGAGCTTGGTATGGACAGATGAGCAAGTATCTAACAAACCAGCTTCACGCTACAGGTGACCAGGTGGGGAGTGTGTACGCAGCATTTTCAATTGCCATGATTGCTGCACCATTTTTTGTCGGCATGTTGGCTGATCGTTTTTTTGCAGCGCAAAAGGTACTGGGTGTTTTAAATCTGCTCGGTGCCGGCACGTTGTTTATTCTCATCTCCATTACGGATGCTGATAAATTTTTTTGGGTGATGATGGTGTATTGCTTTACGTTCACACCGACCATTGCATTGACGAGCTCCATCGCGATGCAACAAATGACTAATCCAGAAAAAGAATTTCCGGCCATTCGCGTTTTCGGAACATTGGCCTGGATTGTTGTAGGAAATATCATTGGATTTATGGGGGTAGGTGACAAGGTTACCATTTTCCAGATTTCAATGCTTGCCTCTGCTCTTTTAGGAGTACTCGCTTTTTTTCTTCCCAATACTCCGCCCACATCAAAGGGGCCTGCAAGTTTTACTCAGATCATAGGGAAAGATGCTTTTGTTCTTTTTAAGGATCGGTCATTTAGTATTTTCTTCATCTCCTCTATCTTAATATGTATACCATTGTCATTTTATTATGCTTGGGCCAACCCATCATTAACCGATGCATATAAAGTTGCATTTCCATCGGCAGACCCAAATGGTTTTAACATTGAAAACAAAATGTCATTGGGGCAAGCTTCGGAAGTCATCTTTATGTTGCTACTGCCCTTTGCCTATCAGAAATTTGGAGTGAAGAAAATTCTGATCATTGGTCTTTTCGCCTGGATCATTCGATTTGTATTTTTTGGATATGGCACAGCCGATTCATCAGCGTGGATGTTGTATGCCGCTATTCTTCTTCACGGAGTATGCTACGACTTTTTCTTTGTAACAGGAATGATTTATACGGATAAGAAAGCAGGTGAGAAAATTAAATCACAAGCACAAGGATTGATTTCATTGGCTACCTATGGTGTAGGAATGTTTATTGGTTCGATTATTAGTGGCAAGGTGAAAGATTTATATACAGCTGGTGATCCGGCTATTACCAACTGGACCAACGTCTGGTTAGTGCCTGCGGGTATTGCTGCTGTTGTACTTTTTCTTTTCATTTTATTCTTCAAAGACAAAAAAATACAACCAGTCAACTCATAACTATTTTTACCTATGAACATCGCCATGCTTGGTTCCGGTTTTATCGGAAGATTTTATGCTGACTCTATTCAAGGACAACGCAGCAAAGATAAAATTGTAAGCATCTACTCGCGCAGACAAGAGAGCGCAGCACAATTTGCAAAAGATTATAACACTGCACATGTAACGACTGTGATGGAAGAATCCATCAGTCGTCCGGATGTTGATGTCGTGTGTATTGCTTTGCCTAACAACTTACATGAGGAGGCAGTAATGCTTTGTTGTAAACATAAGAAGGCAGTGATCACGACTAAGCCATTAGCACGAAATGCCGAAGAAGCATTGCGCATGTTGAAGGCCGTGGAAAAAGCAGGTATCTTCAATGGCTATTTAGAAGACCTGGTGTACACACCAAAATTTATCAAAGCCCATGAAAGTGTAAAGAATGGAGCGCTCGGAAGAATTCTCTGGGCGAAGTCGCGCGAGACACATCCTGGTCCGCACAGCGATTGGTTTTGGGATATTGAAAAAGCAGGTGGTGGATGTATGCTTGATCTTGGTTGTCATTGTGTCGAGATCACGCGCAGTTATATAGGCAAAGATATTCTTCCAGTGGAGGTAATGTGCTGGGCAGACACACAAGTGAAACCGATTGATGCAGAAGATCACGGCATTGCCCTGATCAAATATGAGAATGGAGCGATGGCACAATTTGAAGTAAGTTGGACATTCCGCGGTGGTCTCGATTTACGTGATGAAGTTATGGGAACAGAAGGTACCATTTGGATAAACAGTTTCTTGCGCACCGGTTTTGAAATGTTCACAACGGGCAAAGCGGCAAACTATGTTGCTGAAAAAGCGGAGAGTGATAAAGGCTGGTTGTTCCCTGTCGGGGATGAGGTAAATGAATTGGGATACAATCACATGTTTACCGATATGTTTCAATCAATTGAAAAAGGAGTTCAACCAAAAGAAACATTCTACGATGGTTATGTTGTGAATGCTGTTTTGGATGCTGCTTACAAATCAGCCAAGACAAAATTATGGGAGCCAGTAAAACTTGATGTTTGGAGAGGGAAGACAGGCTTATCAAAGGACAATCATCTTACTGAATTTGATGCAGATCATTATTTAGTAAAAGAAGAAATGACGCATTATGGCGCAAAGAAATTGATATTGAAGAACAAGAAGTCTGGAAAGATTTTCGAGAAGGTAATCGAATAGCCAGACGACACATTTATCACGGCCATGCAAATTTGAGAATTTGCATGGCCGTTCTTTTTAAACAATCTCCCTATCCGTTGATTTTGAATACTTTTGATGTCGCATGGTCATCTCAATTGATTATGGAAATGAAACACTTCGGCTTGCTTTTTTACCACTTCGATAACTAATTTTTTAGCCCAAGCAACCTCTGTTATACTTTTGGTGTCTGATAGTCACAATAAGAAAAGAACATGTTACGCAGTAGAAAAATCATACTAATAGCAGGTATCGCGGTGGCGATTATCGTCTGCTTTTATACTGGCCTTTTTGGAATGGGTTTATAAGTAAGCAAAGCCTTTACCAAGTCCAGTTCCCGCAAGCAATCCAAAAGATTTCAGCCAATCCGTAATTATTTTAGGAAACTGACTACGAATGAATAAAACCATCCATGAGTTAGGAGGTAAATACAGTATTCATTTTGTTGTCATTGTAAACCTAAACCATCATTGCTATGAAAAGGATTATCAAAAGAACGATCGGATTTTCCTTATTGACCTTCTTTGTTTTATTCTCCGGATTAGTAACCATCTTCTTGTTTCCTCAACCCTTGTTTGCACACAAACTGGAATACAAAAAATTCAATGTTTATTCAGATCAAGTGGTTGATAAGAATATAGAAGTCATCTTAAAGAATGCTTACAATCTTGTTGAGCAAAGTGAACTGCAAGACAAGGATTATCAATATGATATTTTCCTAAGCCTTGATAATATATACAATCAAATAGAAGATTTACAAGGTAAAGGCCCTGCGGCAAGAGCAACGGCAGGAAATATTGTTTTTAAAGTAAGAGTTGATATTGAGAACAATAAAGCTTTTGGTCCGAGAAGTAAGATGAATCTTACTGAGCTCCTGGCCCATGAAATGGTCCACTGTCTTCAGGCAAGTAAGCTGGGTCTTTGGAATATGAATCAACTCAATCATCCACCCTATTGGAAATTAGAAGGCTACCCCGAATACATTTCGCGTCAAGCTAAATTAAAAGACAAGGATTATAGTTTGTCTGATGAAATCAAAAGATTCATTGGACTGGAAAATAATTCAAGTGATGGCTTTGTTGAAGTGAGTGAAGAACACTTTGTGCCATCAATCTACTATAAAGGTAGATTGATGGTTGAATATTTAATGGACTTTAAAGGAATGACGTATGATGAAATATTAAAAGACGACAGAACGGAAGATCAAGTATTTCAAGAGATGAAGAATTCAACTTTCAACATTAAACCTTGAACTTGGAACTTTAGTATCTCCAACTCTTAACATCTGCATTCTTAGGAGCACTTTCCTGAATACGTTTTAAGATTCTCGGTAAATACATAGTGTTATATCGCAAGCGTGAGATGTAATTGGGATTTTCATGATCGCCATTCCAGCAATGCTCAGCACGATCACCATAATCTACTTCACCTTTATAAAACGGATTGTTGGTCTTCTTTAGAAAATCTTCCATCAAGTATACTGCGTTATTCAAATAATAATTATCCATATCCCCACAGAAGATATGAATTTTACCTTGCAGCTTTGGACCGAGTGTTTTCCAATCGCGTTCGAGGATGTAGCGCAAATCATAATGTTCTTTCCAATAGTTTGCTACAGCAGGATCGATATCACCCGTCATTTTATCAAATATTCTTTTCGGATATCCATCTTCACCTTGAGGAGAATACACCGCTTCCCAAATATCCCACTGTTGTCCTGATCGACTCTTTGTGCCAAGGGCTAATTCAAAGTGATTACTTTCTTCAACCGTGGACTGAATCTGTCCGAGGTAATTTCGATGTGCTGGCTTTGGCAATTTTTTGAATTCGCTGTCATACCAATATGCATTTTTGTCTTTGTAGATATCCACTAAACTGTAAGCACGAAAATCAACGGGGTCAGGACAGGCCGCGAAGCATCCATTAAACTCATCTGGATAAAACATTTGAACGGCCAATGCTTCCCATCCTCCGGTTGATCCTCCATACGTAAAGCGCGCCCATCCTTCACCTATGCCCCGAAATTGTTTTTCAATTTCCGGAACAAGTTCATGCATGATAGCATCACCATAAGGACCTAAGTTTGCAGAGTTCACTGCGTAGGAATCGTCATAGTATGGATTCGCATGTTGTATCTCGATGATCAGGAAGCGAGGAAAATTTTTGCTCGTCCATTGTTTATAGAAATTGTATGCTTCCTGTTTTTGAAATTTGTTGTATCCAAAAATATCAAAGCGCGCGATATAATCTGTTGTATCCATCTTTGGATCAGGAGGTGTTTCACTAAACCCACCGAAGTCATCAGGGAAGTGTCCATGATTAATCATGAGTGGATAATGTGCATTTGGATGTTCATCAAAACCTTCAGGAATCAATATATGAGCACCCAGAAACATGGGTTTACCCCAAAACTCAGTCAACAGTTTGCTTTGGATTTTGATGTGCTTGATATACTTGGTGTCTTTTGGCTCAGCAATAGGGACAATCTTTTGATCCATCACCAGCGAGACGTTTTGATCTTTTGTCAGATCGATAGTTACCTTAATCGGTTTGCTATAAAAATTTCCGGGCTTGCTTTCCCAATGTTGTCCTTCACCTTGATCGGGAGGAAGCTTAACACTCTGTCCGGTTTTTAAATTGAATGTTTCATATCGGTTGATGAGGGCTTGTACAAAATAGTCGCCAGTAGGAATATCGTTTAGGCTTCGCTTCGGAAAACCAAATGCAGTTTCATCAAAAGTAATTTCTTGTCCTGGTTTCATTCCCTCTACGTCCACACCAAAAACCAATTGTGTAGTGAGGCCATCATTGATTTGAAATCTTGGCTCTGACTTTTCATTGGTTGCCAGCAAGAGCAACAACCTGCCGTCTTGTGCTGCATCACTCATTTCCTTCGTGAATGAAACTGAGAACTTCACTTTCGTGGATTGCTTTGTTGGTGTTGTGCACTGCAGACCGATTGCCAGCATTGCGATGAGCAGGACCTTCGATATTTTCATAGGTGGAAAATTGAGAATTGAAGATACGAGTTCGTTCATCACAAACAGTTCCTTTTTATACGAGCGGCTTTGCGATCGGACAAAAACATTCAGAAAATAACACAGCGCAAAAAGTTCAACGTGTTATATTGCAATGCTAAAAATCATGTACCATGATCATCTACCTCATCGAGGACGATTCTGTTTATGCTGAATTTATCCAGAAGACATTAGGGCGAAATACTGCTTATAAGATTACCTGGTTTTCATCAGCGGAAGCGTGTTTACCGGTGGCTCAGAAAATAGTGCCCGATGCCATGATTATCGATTACAAACTTCCGGGCATGAGTGGCCTTGAGTTATATCAGGCGTTATTGCCTCAGCTTAAAGAAGAAAACAAATGCATCGTTATGAGTTCAATAGATGATGGAAACATGGTGCTGAATTTCATCAAACAGGGTGTTCGTGATTATGTAATAAAAGATGAAAATGTAATTGACTCTTTAGTTGCTATTCTGGAAGGCAAAGAAGACGAATACTATTTGTTTAACTGATGCTCCGCGGAAGCGTGATCGTAAATACACTGCCCACTCCTTCCGTTGTTTCACAATGAATTTCTCCTTTTACTTTTTTCAACATCAATTTGATAATAAGCAATCCTAAACCTGTGGTGCTTTCTCCCGCTGTTGGCAAAGCAGAAAGTTTTTGAAACTTGCCATACATTTTTTTCAAATCATCCTGCGTAAAACCTCCGGCCTCATCCTGAACTGATACTGTTGCGCCATTATCATTACCGTGCATTTTAATGAATACCTTCTTACCTTCCTTTGAAAACTTAAGCCCGTTTGAAATAAGATTTTCGAATGAACGGAGAATGCAATGATTGTCGGATTGAATCATCAGCGAATCAGGCGCCTGAAGTTCAAGTTCAATTCTCTTTTTTTCGGCCAGCGTGGAAAAATTGCGAACAACTTGTTTCATTACCTGAACAATATCCATTTCTTCCGGAATAATTTCAATGCGTTTATATTCTATGTTCCGATAGTCTACGAGGTTGCGAATCATAGCTAAACCATCCGCCACAACGAGATGCATTTTAGTAAGGTAATCGAGTTGATCTTCTGTTAGATTCTCACCCTCCATTTGTATAAGCTGAACCAATGCAAATACGCGATTCAGGGGAGCTTTAATATCATGCGAGACAAGACTAATGATTTGCTGTTTCTCGCGAGTGAGTTCGTCAATCTGTTTTTTTAATAGCGCAATGGTTTCTTCCGATGACTGCTGATGAGGTTCACCTTCCATAATCGATAGACGTTTGGTAGTTGAAAGGTAATCATCAGAAATGAAAGCGAGCAGCTCTTTAGAACCGTATGCGGATTTCGTCTTTATAATGCACCGGAACCCGGATGGGTAGTCCGTGATAACTCAGTCGGATGCTGCCTTCATAGCGCACATTGAATTTTTTTCCACCCAGAAAACCGAGTATGGTATCCATTAAACCAAGTTCTTTCATAGCCAGCTTTACTTCAAGCGGAATGGTGAACTGATCCTTTGCCGGAATGAGCATTTTCAACTCCTGATTAATATTCGCTACTTTTTTTTCATTCACATAAATGTCTACATTAATCCGTTTGAGTTTCATTCTCATGTTGTTCGGATTATAGAAAATGGCTTGTGCTTTTAGCATAGGCTCTGTAGTGCCATCCACAACAACATCTTTAATTTGTCTCAGTTCTATTTTCTCTTTTGGTCCACAACCAGTGAGTAGTGTTGACAGAATAAGAAATGCAAAAAGGGACATGGCGGTTTTGCCAGGGGAGAAACTGTTATCGCTCTTTGTTGACATTTGATTGTTACTATATGTATTGTAATCCGTCATTGTTTTATCAATTAATCATTCTTGCTTCATTGAGATCTTCCATCTTAAAACGGAGAATGGTCACGATTAACATTTAACCATTAACTTTTAATTCCCGGTCTCTCCAAGTATAGACATTCTATTTCTAAATTTGTTACATGGATTCAGTTTTTAATGCAATTGCCGATGGACTCGCTGAAGAGGGTTATGCAGTGGTGGATCAGTTTCTAACCCAAAAAGAGGTTGATGACCTTCTAAATCTTGACACTTTTAAAAATGGTCTTGCTCAATTCAAGAAGGCTGGCATTGGCAAGAATCAGCAGCTTCAAATAAATGAATCCATTCGCGGTGATTACATTCAGTGGCTGGATAAAAATACGGCTCCTCCTTCCGTAAAAGTTTATCTCGATCGATTGAATGATCTCACCCTATTTCTCAATCAGAGTTTATACCTCAGTTTGAAAGACTACGAAGTACACATGACCATTTATCCGGCAGGATCATTTTACAAACGGCACCTTGATCAGTTTAAAAAAGATGATCATCGAAAGTTATCCGTTATCTGTTATTTGAATCACGATTGGAAAGAAGAGCATGGTGGACAACTTCGCATTTACCTTCCCGATGGATCAAAGGATTTTCTTCCGGTTGCCGGACGATTAATTTGTTTTCGCAGCGATCAACTTGAACATGAAGTATTATTGGCAAATCGTGAGCGACTAAGTTTGACAGGTTGGATGTTGGATCAGCATACTGACATTCGGTAGTCTCAAAATAATTTTTGATGCTTCTAAAATGCCAGTGAATTTTTCTCAATAATGATAACTTGCGCTTCCATTTAAAACCCCTTACTGATCATCATGAAATCGTATTTCTTAAAACTCTATCAGTACAATTATTGGTCGAACAAGCGCGTGCTCAATAAGATAAAAGAACAAAATGTGAGTGATGAAAAAATCCTCACCATCATGGGGCATATTGTAGCGGCTCAGTTTCTTTGGCTTCATCGCATTAAGGGTTTACCTCCTGCTCAGGTAAAACTTTGGGGAGAATATACACTCGATCAGCTTTTTGATATGGCTGAGAATGTCGGAAAGCAATGGTTGGAATTTGTAGAGAGCACAGATGATTTTAATCGCGAGTTGAGCTATAATAACTATACAGGCGATCCTTATATTAATAATGTAGAAACGATTATGATTCACTTAGTGAATCACTCATCCTATCACCGAGCACAAATTGCCATGTTACTTCGTCAAAAAGGATTTGAACCGATCAACACCGATTTCATTACCTATGATCGTGTGATCCGCGGACAATGGAAAGAGTAGTTCGCTATTGATTGAGGTATTTGTAGGACGATTCGAAACATTTTAAGAACTTCCAATGTTCTTTGACTTCAACTCTTAAAGTCATCGTCCTATATCTAAATCAAACCTTATGAAAAAAATCATTTTACTAGTAGCTAGTCTGTTCTTTACAGGGATGGGCTTTGCTCAAGATGGCATCACCGTATGTCATACCTCATCCACAGATAAGTTTGCGCTCTTCGCTTCCAACAAATCATTCAACGCTGCACATTCATTGCCACGTGCCTATGTTCACATTAGTGAAGAAGGTGGAAAGATGATCACCTTTAAATGTTCAGATGGTAAAGACGGCAATGGTTACGTAATCATGGCCAAGAAAAAAACCAACAACTGGATTTTTGTATTTCAGGAATGGTGGGGATTGAATGATAACATCAAACGTCAGTCTGAAGATTTGTACAAAGACTTAGGTAACGTAAATGTATTGGCTATCGATTTGTATGATGGTAATGTAGCCACCACTCGTGAAGACGCGCAAAAATACATGCAAGGTTTTAAACAAGATCGAGGTGATGTAATTGTGAAAGGCGCGATTGAATTTGCGGGTAAGAGCGCAAAGATTGGAACCATTGGCTGGTGCTTCGGTGGAGGTCAATCTCTCCTGGCGACTTTAAATGCCGGGAAGCAGGGAGCAGCATGTGTCATTTATTATGGAATGCCGGTTGATGATGTAGAAAAATTAAAAACACTTAACTGCGATGTGCTGAACATTTGGCCCACTCAGGATAAGTGGATCAACAAAGAAATGACAGACAAGTTTGAAGCAAACATGAAAGCCGCTGGAAAGAACTTGACTACCAAGCCTTACGACACGGATCACGCTTTTGCAAACCCAAGCAATGCCATGGGCACGTATAACGAAGTGGCAGCAAAAGATGCTTATCAAAATACACTCGCTTTCTTTAAGGCAAGATTGAAGTAGATTTTTTTCGAAAGCTTCAAATACTGAAGTACTCCCTCAGCAAGGTAATCCATTACGCCTTCTGAGGGAGTTCGTATTTCGTATATGTGCCGAACTTTAAACTCGAAACTTCAAACACTAAGCCGCAAGTAAACAATGCTCCCGCTTTACACCAGCAGCATCCGTAATCATCACCACAGCATCTGCATGGAGTTCAGAAGGATGAAGCCAGAAGTAACATTCACCTTTAAAGAATGGACGACCAATGCACAACAAGTGGAGCTAGAGTGGAGAACACGTTAGAAAAGGAGGATTGAGAGCAGTGAATAGATGGCAACAGAATGTGCCGCGCTTCCATAATGAAAGATACATTTTTCATGGACTCTAATGAGATGTGACTTTGAAATATGTTGAAATAAACGGATTTTAGATTCAGGAACAGCTACAGCGTTGCGGGTGATTGGAGGATTCGTTTGTTGTGGGATTGGGCAGTGGCATATATCCGGTAGTTAGCAACAATTTTAGACACTATGGCAATACCTGAAGCGCAATTGCAAACTTGGTCAAACCAAGGAGCGACAATTTCATCCGCTACAACATACAACTCTATTAAAACTTGTATTGAGGGACATAATTGGAACGATGATGTCCAGTTTGATATATACTTACAAGGTTCATATCGTAATTTCACAAATATTCGAGGTGATAGTGACGTGGATGTAGTTATTGAGTTCAGCTCTGTGTTTTACTCAAATAAGCAAGATTTGCCACAGGAACAATTAACTGCTTTCAATGAATATTATTCGGATGGGAAATATTCACTGGCTTCTTTTAAGGAGGCTGTTATAAAAAAATTAAAGAGCTACTATGGAGAAGCATATGTTAAGGTTGGCAATAATTCAATTAAGGTACTTGCAAACTCTGGAAGATTAGACTGTGATGTTATTTGCTGTGCTGAGTATCGAGAATATCGAAGTTTCAGCAAAACGAATACTTCCAATTACGCTAAAGGAATCGTTTTCTGGACAAATGAAACAAATGAAGAAGTCGTCAATTTTCCTAAACTACATTTTGACAATGGGGCTTCAAAAAATCAAAGTTGCAATTCTAACTACAAGCCAACAATTAGAATCATAAAGAACATAAGGGCTAGACTAGTGAATAATGGAACAATTACAAATTCTCTTGCACCTTCCTATTTCATTGAGGGACTAATGTTCAATATGCCAGACAGCGATTTTCAAAATAACACCTACAATTTACGAGTTCTAGCTGCTCTAAAAACATTTCACAATTATTCTGATACACAATTGGAAAGTTTAGTATGCCAAAATAGGCAACGGTACTTATTTGGTAATTCAAAGCAACAGTGGAACATAGCTGATTTTAAAAACTTTAGAACTCAATTGATTAAATTGTGGAATGAGTTTCAATGACAGATAAGCATATGAACATATTGGTATTAGACGGAGGAGGCTCTAAAGGTGTTTATACCTTAGGTGTTCTAAAAGAACTCGAGTTGAAACTTGGTAAGCCGCTATGCGAGTCATTTGATCTAATTTATGGTACAAGCACCGGTTCAATAATTACTGCTTTAATTGGATTGGGATATAAGATAGACGAGATAGAATCTCTTTACTTAAAACTCATTCCTAAAATAATGAAAAGCAGAAGTAAATCGGGAAAAAGTAAAGCATTAGAAAAAGAAGCGAAAGAAATATTTGGCGATAGTAAATTTGATGCCTTTAAGACTGACATAGGGATTGTAGCTTTGAATTTTGATACTCAAATGCCATTGATTTTTAAGACGAGTATTCAACAAGCTCATGGAATGAAGCAATCTTTCAAGCCGGGCTTTGACTGTACAATTGAAACTGCTGTCCGTTGTTCATGCGCAGCCTATCCATTTTTCAATAAAATGAAAATTAAAACGGAAAATCATGGAGATATTGAAGTTGTTGATGGAGGTTTTATTGCAAACAATTCAACCTTATATTCAATGATTGATGCGTATAAATCACTCGGAGTTCATGAGCAGAATATTCACCTTTTAAATGTTGGCGTAGGGCATTATATAGAAAATACATCAGGGATAATTTCCAGAATTTTAAAAAGAATAGGAATATTTAATTTTTTTGAGAGGGTCTTAAATGCTAGCACAAATAGCAACACCATTGTTTCCAAATTACTGTTTCCAAACTTAGATATGTTAAGGATTAGTGACTCTTTTCCAGAACCTAAGCACGGGACAAATATGTTTGAGTATAATTTGAAAAAACTAGAAAAAATGATGCAGCTGGGCAGAGCATCATATGCCAAGTATGAAAAAGAAATTCTAAGACTCTTAAAAATTGAATAGAAAATTGTTGCTAACAAAAGCCATAAGTCATGGCGACACATTGGATGATTAATTTTTATATTTCGATGTACCGCCTTATAGCCAAACGTTGGCAGCAACTCTTCTCGGACAATTCACGAACTAAAATGATCGGACATTAAATGGAAAATGTAATTGACCTTTTTATGTGGGGATATCAACAACACGTTCAAATCTCCCTTCAAGTTTCTGCTGAAAGTTTATTCAAGCAAATCGACTCTAACCTTAACCCGACAGTTTTCCTTCTTGGAATTTTAGTTGATGATAGAAACGACAGACATCCAATTTGTGTTGAACCAGAAGACTGTGGATACTCAGTTGATTCATTTTCAGAAATCAAAAAACTTGCACAAGAACTTGAGAAAGTGGACGAGGAAAGACGAATACTTCACTCACATCCAATAGCTCAAGAAAATCACGATAAACGAATTAGTAACAAAGCATTTACTGAAGCCATAAGTAAAATTCTCAAAAGAGAGGACCTTTACGGAAGTACCGACAAGTTCATCTCTTATCCGACCTATGTTGATGGATTCCTTGTATTTGTTGTTCTTGAAATAGAAAAAGAGGCAATTAATAAATATTACTCACTTACCAAGACTAAATGGAATAACAGGTTTCACATGAGTCGTTCATTTATTGAAAGTGCTATTGATATATATTTAAAAGAATCAGCTATTTCACTTAAAGACCCGAATAATACGATGGGGATAGAAAGGCCAGCTGATGAACTAATAAGAGAATCTGCAAAGCAGTTTATGTATTCAATATCACAAGCAGGAGGAAACTTTGAAGGACTTCATGGGCTTTATGATTCTTGTAATACTATTTCTTCCTTAAAGTATGAAGGTGCTGAGGGCTTAGGCAAAATGGCAATAGTAAGAAAAGATCATCCTAATATTCGCTTCACACTTCAATTAATAGAACCAATTAAAATTAGAGACTTTCGGAAAGTGAGAAAGTTTTTAGAGCTTTCAAATGATAGTTCTCTTATCATTTCAGACTCTGCATTGATTTATGGACTTGGAGAACAGACCGGAAAATATAATCCTAAAGATGAGTCGCTGTTTATTATAAATTTCATAAGTCATTATAAATGGGAAATTTTGCATGACAACAACACAATGATGGTTGTGGAGTATAGACAACCAAATATTCCAAAGGAAAAAATTGACAGAGATAAATTCTACGCGGATTTAAAGCGAATCTTTACGCAAGTTGACAAAAATCAGCTGGACGATCTTTGGGACATTACAATTCAGGCAACTAAGCAAAAGCATGGGACAATGCTTGTAATATCGGATAACGCGAAAGGTGAAGCGGACAGATTAGGTAAACAGAGTTTCTCATTGAGGCCATTAAAGCTAACATCAGGGATAATTCAGCAAATCACTTCTATTGATGGATGTTTGCTTTTGGACAGAGATTCAGTATGCCACGCTATTGGAGTTATTCTTGATGGAATAGCGACTGACAAAGGAGATTCATCAAGAGGAGCAAGATTCAATTCCGCTGTACGATACTATGAGCATTTTGGAAAGAATCATCCAACTGTTATTGTAATAATATCTGAGGATGGAATGATAAACCTTATTCCAACTTTAAAGCCGCAGATCAAACATTCATTGATTTCAGAAGCGATTGAGAGCTTAAAAAACTTAAATAGTAATGAAAAAAATCACCGAAGAATGTTTAATCGAATTATGGACTTCTTCAATAGCGTAGAATTCTATTTGACAGAAGCTGAGTGTAACACAATCAATGAATTAAGACAGAGAATAGAGGAGAGTGACAAAGAAGAGGGTCTGAGAATTGTTAGACATGATTTGAAACCAAATAAAGAAATGAACGAAAGTTATTATATTATTTAAAGTGGAGAAGAACAGCCCTTCGCTGGGGCGGAAGTTATTTCCGTTCCGTCTTATGATTGGAACTTAGTTCAAGAGTGATCACCCGTTCTTATGCAAGACCAACAAGATTAATCAATCACGGTCTTCATATCTCATTGCATATTTAAAATGCTAAATTTGGAATGCAACAATTAAGGAGTATAAGCAATATTGCATGTATACAATTGTTGTGCGCAAGTTACAATTGAGATATGAGACTACTTACATACATTATTTTCCTTCTAACAACATTGGTTTCGTCTGACAATGATCACGGACGGAGTGACTTATTTTGTCGCAGTTGGAGACAAGTTGGATTTAAAAAAAATGGTGACACGAAAGTGAAACCAATTGACAAGGAAATGGGAAAGAGAATTGAATTCAAGAAAGACGGGACATTTGAGGAGATCATGTATAATTTAAAAGGAAAAGGACTTTGGGAATTCAATGAAGACTCAACAAAATTTGGACTCAAAATGACGGAGTACAATGGAATGAACGTAAGCAACAGTTTACCTAATGTTAAGAACATTCTTATTATTAAACTGACCGAAGACACATTGATCTATGGGACTGAAGCATATTATGGGAAAGAAAAAATGTATGGACACGAGGACTGGTATTTTGTCAAAGAGCGTTGATAGCAACCACTAGCGTTGACAGCAGACATACACAGACACCATGAAACAAGAAATAACTAAAAATATATCGACAGAAAATGGGGCAAATGAATTTAAGGTTCGTTTGCTTAAAGACGAAGGAGTTGGACTTTTAACAACTAAAAATGACGAAAACTATCTTATCCTTGACAGCATAGATTATTGGTATGACCTGATCCAAAACAATTATCCTAAAAAGAATAAATGTAGTTGTAAAAACGAATTCTTTTTTATTCAGTTCAGGTATACACCGAGACAAGACACTGATGACATAAGGGAAATTGGAGTTGTAACAACTTGTACAAAATGCAAAAAAGTATCAAGACCAATTTCAATTGATATTGATTATTCACCAACCAACGAACTAATTGAAAACCCAATTACTTTTTGTGAGAACCCGAACATTAAATATAAGTTCAAGGAATTGACAAGCTATTGGTCAGGTAACAACTTAAAGGATTTTTTACAAGTCATATTCTTCGACTTGAAGTTAAATGTTTACTGTTGGTTTTGGGAACATCCGGAAAATAAAAGAAGATTTGAAAAAGTTTCTTTTGACAAAGCAATGCAAATAATAACAGCCAATCATGGATATCTGAACTTCTATTTTTCGGCTAATGAACTTGACACTACAAGCTATATAAAACTGACCGATGATAATGGAGTATATTTAAAAGAAGGGATTTGGAGAAGGGATGAAATAATACAACTGACAGCTCCTTTTGTAATGATGGGTTATGGTCTTTTGTATTACATAAATTTTTGTAACCAATATCTTGACAAAGGAAGCGTGAAGGACAAATCTGCGCACTTTGATAAAACCACAAGTCAACTTCATGCATGGCTTAAAGCAAAATTCATAACTAAGCGTGGGGCAAATTGCTTTGACGGAGAAGAAGCATATGACAAATTTACTGCGAAAAGAAATACAGTTAAATTATGAAGACCCGATCACTAGTCCTGCAAGTTTCTTCAGAGATTGGAAAAGTTTCTGCCGTATTGATGACACCAGAAAAACCCGTGGCTGTTGTTCCATTGGCACATGGCGCTGGAGCGGGAATGAATCATGATTTCATGATCACCATTTCAAAATTACTTGCCGAAAAAAACATTGCCACGCTTCGATTCAATTTTCCGTTTATGGAAAATAAAAAAGGAAGACCGGACTCACCGGCAGTAGCACAAAAAACCATTGAAGCAGCAATCATCAAGGCACAAAAGCTTTTTCCTTCTCTTCCATTATTTGTAGCAGGTAAATCTTTTGGAGGAAGAATGAGTTCACAATACCTGGCGACCAAGCCAGCCATCGAAGTAAAAGGAATTATCTTTTTTGGATTTCCCCTTCACCAACCCGGAAAGCCATCGACAGACAGAGCCGAACATCTTAAAAGTGTAGGAGTGCCTATGCTTTTTCTTCAAGGTAACAAAGACACATTAGCCTCATATGATCTGATCGTAAAAGTATGTGCTTCTCTTCGGTTAGCAACGTTAGTAAAGATCGATGGAGCTGATCATTCATTTAAAGCAGGTAAAAAAGAGATTATGCCAATACTTGCTGACGCAGTAGGCACGTGGATAGATAAGAAGATAAAGCGCTAACCCAACCTTTCCATTTACTCCCAAATCACAGCCTGGCTTTGAGCATACCATGCTGGATATTTAGGCAAATGTATTTTCTCCACTTCATTGCGCTTCACTTTCATCGTAGGTGTCATCAATCCATTGTTGATAGTCCATTCTTCTTTCATCACAACCACTTTTTTCAAATGTTCATAATGTTCAAGTGTTGGATTTATTTCTTGTATTGATGCAGAAAGGCTCAGCATAATTTCTTCTTTGCTTTTTGCTTTTCCTGCTGCCGATAAATTCACTAATGCAATAGGTTGGGGGATACCCATACCGACAACACAGACTTGTTCAATGTTGCTGTTGTTCATCAACTTCATTTCGATCGGAGCTGGCGAAATGTATTTTCCTTTATCCGTTTTGAATAAATCTTTCACGCGACCTGTTATCGTAAGAAATCCATCCTTATCCAATTGTCCTTGATCACCTGTTCGTAAAAATCCATCCGCAGTCATAACTTCTGCGGTCATCGCGGGCTCTTTATAATAGCCCAACATCAGCGCAACGTGGCGGGTCAAAATTTCATGATCGTCAGAAAATTTAACTTCTACTGTTTCCATCGCCTGCCCCACAGTACCAAACCGAATCTCTTTTTGATTTGAATGCGACAGCGCGCAGTTTTCTGTCATGCCGTAAATTTCGCGCAAGCGAATACCCAATGAATCAAACCACTTTAATAATGAAACCGGAATAGGTGCGGCTGCCGTTCCTTTCAACCCCGCTTTAGAAAGGCCTAATTTTTTTGTGATGCTCTTCTTCACAATGCCACTGATGATTGGAATTTTTAAAAGTGTATCGAGTTTTTTCTGTGGCATTTTTTCCAGAACCTTCTCCTGAAATTTTGCCCAGATACGAGGCACGCCAAAAAATAAATCAGGTTGAACAGAAGCGAGGTCGCGACCAAACGATTCAAGAGATTCAACAAATGAAATGTTGGCGCCTGTATAAAGCGCTAACATTTCAGTCAGGTTGCGCTCTGCGATATGACAAAGCGGGAGATAAGAAAAAAGCCGTGGATGTTTTGGAAGAGTTTCCCACTTGTGCAAATACTTAATCAGAATGTCGGTGGTATGATCAAATGCTTTCGAATTAAACATTACACCTTTTGGCTTTCCAGTTGTTCCCGAAGTGTACATAATGGTGAGCAACTCCTCTGCATTGCGTTCAACAGCGTGTGTTAATGGCTTATGAGTTTCAATGACTTCCTCCCAAAGAAGACCTTCATGAATTCCATACATCGATGCACTTATTTTTTGAACCGAATCCGGAATACCTTTTTTCTGAGTTTCATAATCATCCAGTTTACCTACAAAAATGGCAGCCGACTCACTGTGTTCCAGAATTTGTTTAATGGAAGCTGCAGAACTATTGGCGTATAAGGGAACAGAAATATGACCGGCCGTCATGATGGCCAGGTCGGCCATAATCCAGTGGGCGCAATTTTTTGAAAGTATGGCTACTTTCGATTTTGGTGGCAATGCGGAAAGCGCCCCGGCTATTGCCCGAATTTCTTTTCCGGCTTGCTGATAGGTCCAGGTTTTCCAATCATTATTTATGGGCTGTCGGAAAAAGATGTTTTGGGCGGTTGATTTCTCCCAATGGAAAAATCTCTCTAAAGGCGATGAAGCTGTGCTCACGGATTGATAGTTAGGTGGTCGTCAAAAATTTTCGAGGGGAATCTTTATGATCAACTGATAACGAAAAGAAAGCCATCAAAATGGTTGACTTCTTCCTTTCGCATTCTCTAAAAGTAATCTTTTTGCATTCGTTTGTCAACAGCAATTCCTAAGTTGCGTCATGAGCCAATCAAACAAAAAACTATTCCTTCTCGATGCCTACGCCTTGATTTACCGTGCGCATTTTGCGTTTGCTAAGACACCACGGATCAATTCAAAAGGCATCAACACCTCCGTGCCGTTTGGTTTTACCAATACCTTGCTCGAGGTCTTACAAAAACAAAAACCAACACACATTGGCATTGCATTCGATACGGCTGCTAAAACATTTCGTGATGAGATCTTCAGCGAATACAAAGCCAACCGACAAGAAACTCCGGAAGACATTAGAAGTGGGGTTCCGAAAGTAAAAGAAATCATTCGAGGCTTTAATATTCCAATTTTAGAATTGGATGGATATGAAGCCGATGATATCATCGGAACGTTGGCCACGCAAGCCGCAACACAAGGCTTTGATGTTTATATGATGACACCCGATAAAGATTATGGACAAATTGTAAAAGAAAATGTCTGGCTATATAAGCCGGCATATTTAGGAAGTGGTGTGGATATCATGGGCCCAAAAGAAGTGTGCGAAAAGTGGGACATTGAAAATGTGAATCAGGTAATCGATATGCTCGGGTTGCAGGGTGATTCATCTGATAATATTCCAGGCATTCCTGGTTTCGGACCAAAGACTGCTGCAGTGTTATTGAAACAATACGGATCGATTGAAAATATTATTGCTAATGCTGATAATTTAAAGGGAAGACAAAAAGAATTGGTGAAGCAGTATGGAGATCAGGCTCTGTTGTCGAAAAAACTGGCCACGATTGTGATTGACGTTCCGGTTGCATTTGATGAAAAAGATCTTGAATATTCTGGCCCAAATGTAGAAGTGCTCAAGCCTATTTTTGATGCACTAGAATTTAAGACTATTGCAGCGCGCGCTTTTGCTGAAGCAGGATCGCCTGCAGCCGCAGCGCCACAAGCTGCGCAGAGTTCTCAACTCTCCATGTTTGGCCAAACTAATGAATCAACAGAGATACCAACAGGAGAGAGAAAGAACAGATCGTCAAAAGAGGTTCAATATCTTCAGGTAGATAATGATAAAGACCTTAAGGCACTGGTAAAGAACTTGCAATCTCAAACGTATTTTTCAATTGATTGTCTTACGGATGAACTTCCGAATTTTGATTTTCATTTGAAAGGTCTTGCGTTTTCGTTCAAAGAAAATGAAGCCTACTTTGTTTTATGCAGTGACGGAAAAGTTGATGATGCTCTAAAGTCAGTATTGGAAAATAATTCCATTTCAAAAGTTGGACATAATATAAAAGGCACGATGCTGGCATTGAAGAAGGCTGGTGTTGAATTGAAAGGACAAATGTTTGATGTGATGTTGGCTCATTATCTGATTGAACCTGAAGCGGCTCACGATCTCGAAATCTTGTGTCAACAATATTTGCAATATGATCTTTTCCATAAGGATCATGCCGATGTAAAAGAACGACTCTGCGAACGTGCCGATCATTTATTCCAACTACGCAACAAACTATTACCCGAACTCGAACGCAGACGACATGTTAAATTGATGTCGGATACAGAAATGCCATTAGTAACCGTACTGGCTGCAATGGAATTTGAAGGGGTGAAGGTAGATGTACAAGCACTTGCTAAAATGTCGGAAGAGTTAAAAGTAGATAGCGACAATGTGCAAAAAGAAATTTTCAAACTGGCGGGCACTGAATTTAATATTGGTTCACCAAAACAATTAGGTGAAGTGTTGTTCGATAAAATGAAGTTGATAGATAAACCTAAAAAGACAAAGACAGGACAATACGCTACAGGAGAAGATGTACTGCAGGGTTTGACAGAGCATGCCATCGCAAAGAAAATTTTAGACTATCGCGAATATGAAAAGCTTCGCTCTACCTATGTAGATGCGCTTCCGCGAATGATTAGCAAAACGGATGGAAGAATTCATACGGATTATCGTCAGGCCGTTGCGGCTACCGGAAGATTGAGTTCCAACAACCCAAACCTGCAGAACATTCCGATTCGTACGGAGAAAGGTAGATTGATTCGAAAAGCATTTGTCTCGCGCGGTGACGATTATCTTTTTATGTCTGCCGATTATTCCCAGATCGAATTGCGCATTGCGGCATCATTCGCAAAAGACGAAACCATGATCGAAGCCTTTCGCAATGGACGAGACATTCACACTACAACAGCGGCAAAAGTTTTTAAAGTAGAATTAGCCAGCGTTACCGCTGATATGAGACGCAAAGCCAAGGAAGTGAACTTTGGAATTTTATATGGAAGCACTGCTTTTGGATTATCGCAGAACTTAGGTATTTCAAGAACTGAAGCGGCTGAAATTATTCAATCGTATTTCACGGAGTTTGCAGCGATCAAGCGTTACATGGATGATTCTATTAATACTGCCCGTGAAAAAGAATATGTAGAAACGATTTTAGGAAGACGTAGGTATTTGCGCGACATCAATTCACGCAATCAAACCACGAGAGGATTTGCTGAACGCAACGCCATCAACGCACCTATACAAGGAAGCGCAGCCGACATTATTAAAATTGCTATGGTGAACATTCATCGCTGGATGGAAAAAGAAAAACTCAAATCAAAAATGACCATGCAAGTGCATGATGAATTGGTTTTTGATGTTCACAAGAGTGAAGTAGATAAGGTAAAAGAAAACATTGTGAACCTGATGAAGCATGCCGTTCATCTTGAAGTGCCAATGGAAGTTGAGGTAGGGGTGGGCTTAAATTGGCTTGAAGCCCACTGATAAAATTTTATGGTTACGAAGCAAGACATTGAAAAAGCACACGAAAGAATAGAATCCTATGTGCATCGCACACCGGTTATGACATCGGCAGGTGTGGATGAGATGGCAGGATGCACATTGTTTTTTAAGTGTGAAAATTTTCAGAAGGTAGGTGCATTCAAAGCACGTGGGGCAATGAATGCTTCATTGTTATTATCACCGGAAGCGCGAGCAAAGGGAATTGTTACACATTCATCGGGTAACCATGCACAAGCTATTGCAAGAGCTGCTCAAATTCTGGGTACGAAATCCTTCATCGTGATGCCACACACGGCTCCAGAAATTAAAAAACGCGGTGTGCGTGGATACGGTGGAGAAATTTTTGAGTGTGAACCAAACCTACCTTCAAGAGAATCAACATTGGCAGAGGTTGTGAAGAAAACTGGAGCAAGTGAAATACATCCTTTTAATAACTACGATGTAATCGCAGGACAAGGAACCGCAGCAAAAGAACTGTTTGAAGAAATACCAAATCTTGATATCATCGTTGTGCCAGTAGGCGGTGGAGGATTATTAAGCGGAACAGCTTTAGCCACAAAATACTTTTCTCCAAAAACAATTGTAATTGCAGCAGAACCTGAAGGAGCAGACGATACCTATCGTTCCATGCAAAGTGGAAAGATCGAACCCTCTCAATCAAACTCTATTGCTGATGGATTACTTACTTCATTAGGTGACAAAACATTCCCAATTATTCGCGACAATGTAAAAGAGGTAATCACGGTAACTGATCCCGAAATAATTTCGGCTATGCGATTGATTTGGGAACGTATGAAAATAATCGTTGAACCTTCTTGTGCAGTTCCGCTTGCAGCAGTTATGAAAGCAAAAGAAAAATTCAAAGGCAAACGTGTTGGCATTATTCTCACAGGAGGAAATGTTGATCTTGAAAAGGTAGGGAAGGTTTTTTCTCAGCAATAGAAAACTTCTTCAGTGTGGATTTGTTGTTGTAATTGCTAAACATTCATTCCATGATGCTAAAAATTTCTGCTACACTTGCCTTTGCAATCACATTGTTGGTAAATGCACTTGCTAACATATTACCGATCAATGGACTTAACACTGGTGAAGTATCCAATCTCTATCCCAGTTTGTTCACACCGGCTGGCATTACATTTTCCATTTGGTCAGTTCTCTATTTACTTCAAATTGGTTTTGTTATTTTTTCATGGACAACAAAGGATGTACGTGTAAGTAAATTACTCCCAACTTTTATTCTAACCTGTATGCTTAATGCCTGTTGGATTTTATTGTGGCACTATTTACATCCGGGCTTCTCAGTGGTAGTTATGTTAATAATACTCCTGACACTCACTTCTATTTTCCTCCAGATTCAACAGGCAGCATTCGGCACAAAAAAAGAATATGTATTAGTAGTTCTTCCTTTCACACTTTATTTCGCCTGGATTTGTGTGGCTACCATTGCCAATGTTTCAGCTTGGCTGGTTTCCATTTCGTGGACAGGCTTTGGAATTGCACCTGAAATATGGACCGTCATAATGATGGTTGTAGCAGCCTTACTTGCGTTTTATATTAGTTTACAATATCATTCAGCCGCTTTTGTCTTGGTGGTTATCTGGGCACTTGGCGGAATTTATTTGCGATGGAAACAGAACGAGTTGATGATAGCCAATGCCGCCATCGCACTTTGTGTAGTTATGTTGGGTGTTTTTATATATGGAGTACGGAAAAATTTTAGTTTGAAGTAATTTTCTTAAACACGTTGAATTGAGAAAAACCTGAACCCTTGAAAATATTTAAAGCTTAATGTAAAACAATGTCATTCGAACATCACTCCAGGCCACTTCTTCCTCGCAAACAATTTTACAACCGTGTACTTCGGTATGCATGGTTCTCCTTTTTACTGCTAGGTTTTTCTTTGGGCATTGGTGTAATTGGATATCATTACTTTAATGAGTTGCCTTGGCTTGATTCTCTTCTGAATGCTTCAATGATTTTAACAGGCATGGGACCAATCGATGCCATGAAAAATGATGGAGCCAAATGGTTTGCTTCCCTTTATGCCATCTTTAGTGGTGTTGCCTTTCTTAGTACAGTTGCCGTTTTCTTATCGCCAATTGTGCATCGGTTTTTACACAAGCTTCATTTGTTTGAAGGAAGTAATGAATAAAAAAAGTCCAGATGTTTAATCACCTGGACTTCTCAGTATTACAAATTGATTCTAGTTTGTTTTCTTAAACTGATCAAACTTTGTTTCAACTGGTTTCTTTGGAAAAACATTGTTTGTAGTTTCTATATCGGCCAACTCAAAATTCGGATCAAGTAAAATGTTCACCACTTCTTTTTCTTTCACGAATACCTTCGTGATTTCATTTTCATTTATCCTCCATACTTCTGCTGGGATTCTTTCAACCTCTTTTGATCCGTCTTTGAAAGTCCATTCAATAACAAGAGGTGTAACAAGACCGCCTACGTTTTTGAATTTGATCTGATAGATATTTTTACCTTCAAGTTTTTGACGAACTGCATTGTCATCAATTCTACTTTTAAATTCTCCATAGAATTGTTCAGGTGTATTGGTCACAGTAAATTCTTGTGGACCTTTGCTAAAATCGGTTGCTGCTCCAGCGCTTTTCTCTGATGCTAAATCTCCGGTTTTTACTTTTACATCTTTCTTCTCCGGATCAGTTTGTTGTGATCGGAGCTTAAACCATTTTACTTCTTCTACGGATACATCTACGTTATCGGTTCCATAAAACCATCCGCGCCAAAACCAATCAAGGTCTACTGCAGATGCGTCTTCGAGTGTGCGGAAGAAGTCAGCAGGACGTGGATGTTTGTACATCCACCGGTTTGAATATTCTTTAAAAGCTTTATCAAATAACTCCGGACCCATAATCGTTTCGCGCAATAAGGTCAACGCCACCGTTGGCTTTTGATAATAGTTTGCACCAAATGCATTTAATCTTTCATTATCAGAAGTAGTCATCACGGGCCGCATAATACTTTTATTACCCTTCATGTAAGGCACAATATCTTTTGGTGTTGTATGATGAAATGCAGGATATCGTTCTGTTTCAGTGCGGGTTTGAAGAAATGTATTTAACCCTTCATCCATCCACATCCATTGACGTTCGTCTGAGCTTACGATCATCGGAAAATAATTGTGTCCTACTTCATGCACGATTGTTCCGATCATACCCGCCTTTGATTGATCGCTCATCTTCCCTTCTTTCGTTGGCCGACCACCGTTGAAACTGATCATCGGAAATTCCATACCGATATTAGAAGTGTTGACCGATATAGCCACCGGATAAGGATAATCAAAAGTGTATTTCGAATACACCTCTAATGCATTCTTCACTGCCTTAGTAGATTCTTCTGACCAAACCGGTAATCCTTCTTTTGGATAGAAAGACATTGCCAATACAGTGTTCGTTGGAAGTTTTACAGCTTGCGCATCCCATATAAATTTGCGTGAACTCGCAAAAGCAACATCGCGAACATTATCCGCCTGGAAGCGCCAGGTTTTTTTAGTAGTCGCTTTTGTTTTTTCTTTTACTCGGGCTTCTTCTTCCGTTACGATAATAACGGGTTTATCAAATGAAGTCTTAGCCTTTTCGAAACGCTCCAACTCTTTTGCTGTCAAAACTTCTTTTGCATTCAGCAATGCTCCTGTTGATCCGATGATGTGATCGGAAGGAACTGTTAAGTTGATCTTGTAGGTACCAAACTCAAGTGCAAATTCTCCAAGACGTTGAAACTGTTTGTTCTGCCAGCCTTCATAATCATCGAACACACACATGCGTGGGAACCAATGTGCAATGAGATAAACATTGTTATTGTCTTCCGGAAAATGTTCATACCCTTCTCGTGAAAGCAAGAAGCTGCTTCGATCGGTTATCGGATAAAACCAGGATACAGAAAAAGTATACGATTCATTTGGTTTGATGGGGGTTGGGAGATCAATTCGCATCATTGTATTGTTGATGGTAATCGGAAGACCTTTCCCGGTTTTGTCGGTTACGGATTCAATGGTGTATCCCGCCTCAAACTCAACTGATCTCACCATGTACTCCATGTGAAGTGTAGGAATTGAATCTCTTAATCCACCCGTTAGATTTACATAAGCCTCTCCAAAATCTTCGTTGTTCTTTTTGTTAATGTTCTGATCCAGTTGAAGCCACAAATATTTTAGTGACTCTGGTGAATTGTTAAAATAGGTAATGGTCTCCTTGCCTTTTAATTTGTTGGAGGGCTCGTCAATTTCTGCATCGATAATGTAGTCGGCACGGTTTTGCCAATACTTTGATCCGGGTGCTCCTGAACCAGATCTATATTCATTTGGAGTGGGCAGCATTTGGTCGAGTTGTTCAAACTTTCCCTGCCATTTCTTTTGTTCCTGAGCCGAAGCTGCAAAGCAAATGAGCAGCGCCAGTGAAGAGAGGTATAGTGATTTCATGGTTAATAAGATTATGTCCTCAATATCGCAGGATAAAACAAAAAAGCCAACCGCTATTTAGCGGTTGGCTTTTTTGTGATTTGCTTCAATTTTTTGGTATTAGTTACCTTTCTTAAACTGGTCAAACTTTGAATCACCCGCTTTCTTCGGGAACGCATTGTTTGTTAATTCTACATCACCAAGTTCAAAATTTGGATCGAGTACAATGTTTGTTACTTCTTTATCCTTAACAAATACCTTCGTCACTTGCGTTTCATTAATTCTCCAGATTTCAGCTGGGATGCGTTCAATTTCTTTTGATCCATCCTTAAAAGTCCATTCAATAACAAGCGGTGTAACTAAACCACCCACGTTTTTAAATTTAACCTGGTAGATGTTTTTACCCGCCAGCTTTTGACGAACAGCATTATCATCAATACGACTTTTGAATTCACCATAGAATTGGTCAGGAGTGTTGGTCACTGTAAATTCTTGCGGACCATTGCTGAAATCACTATTCGCCTTACCCTCTGTTGATGCAGAAAGATCACCTGATTTTACCTTTACATTTTTCTTTTCAGGATCTAGTTTTTCTGAACGCAATGTAAACCACTTCACATCCTCCACTTCCACATCTACATTGTCCGTTGTGTAGAACCATCCTCTCCAGAACCAATCCAAATCAACAGCCGATGCATCTTCCATGGTACGGAAAAAGTCTGCAGGCTTAGGTTGTTTGAAAGCCCAGCGCTGTGCATATTCTTTAAAGGCTTTATCAAATAATTCTTTGCCCATAACAGTTTCGCGAAGCAAGGTTAAGGCAGCAGAAGGTTTTGAGTAACCGTTGTTTCCAAATTCACTTCCGCGAATATTATCCGACATGGACATGACAGGACGCATCTGACTCTTATCACCTTTCATGTAAGACGTAATGGTCTTCGGAGTTCCACGCAAGTAGTTCAATTCCGGATAGCGCTCTTGTATGGTTTCTTTATCAAGGAAAGAATTTAATCCTTCGTCCATCCATGTCCACTGACGTTCATCGCTGTTGATAATCATTGGGAAAAAGTTATGTCCTACTTCGTGAACAATTACGTGAATCGTTCCAAGAAGAGTTTGCTGAGAATACGTTCCATCTTTGTTCGGACGACCACCATTGAAACAGATCATCGGATACTCCATACCCTGATCAGCCGTGTGAACAGAGTATGCAACGGGATATGGATAATCAATCGTACGAGATGAATAAACTTCTAACGCATTCTTAACTGCGCGGGTTGATTCTTTACCCCAAAGTGGATTAGCTTCTTTTGGATACAATGACATGGCCATTGGAGTTTTGTCACCAACCTTCACCGCTTGCGCATCCCATATAAATTTACGTGATGTTGCAAAAGCAAAGTCGCGTACGTTCTCTGCATAAAACTCCCAGGTCTTCTTTGTCGTTAATTTTGTTTTTTCTTTTTGTGTAGCTTCTTCCTGAGAAACAATCACCACAGGTTGATCGAAGGATTTCTTCGCTTTTTCATAACGATCCAATTGCTCTTTACTCAATACATCTTTTGGATTTTGAATTGAACCGGTTGCTCCAACAATATGATCGGATGGTACAGTAATGCGAACGCGATAATTTCCGAATGTCAAAGCAAACTCGCCTAAACCAAGAAATTGTTTGTTCTGCCATCCTTCATAATCATCGAATACACACATGCGTGGAAACCACTGAGCAAAAGTGTAAACGAAATTTCCATCTTCCGGAAAAAATTCATAACCACCGCGCCCGCGATCAAATACCTGACGATTGTATTCCGTGTAACTCCAGTCAATAGAGAACGTAAATTTTTCTCCTGTCTTTAATGGAGCAGGAAGATCAATTCGCATCATCGTATGATTGATGATGTAAGGAAGTTTTTTTCCGGATGCATCCTTGATGGATGCAATGGTGTATCCACCTTTATAATCAGAATCCTTTATGCCGGATACCCGGTTAAGAAAAGCTGCCGGAACGGAATCGCGAACGGAACCGGTTCTACTTTGATCAGTCATGTTACCTTCAGCAAATAAATTCTGATCAAGTTGAAGCCATAAAAAACCTAATGACTCCGGTGCATTGTTAAAATACGTAATGGTTTCTGATCCTTTCAATAATTGATTGGTATCATCAATCTCTACGTTGATAACATAATCAGCCCGTTGTTGCCAATAATTTGGGCCTGGCGCACCAGAACCGCTGCGATAGGTATTGGGTGTTGGTAAGGTTTCACCAAGTTGTTCAAATTTTCCTTTCCAGGGTGGCGTTGGAGTTTGTGCTGCAACATTCAGCGCTAGCAGAAGGACGCAGAGTAAGGTGTACGTACGTTTCATAATTCGAGTTGATCTATTTTTAGGTTAATGATTACTTGTTATGTGTTACAGAAATTTCAAAGCTTCAAGCCTCCCTTCTCCACCAGAGAAGTGGTGGGGATGAGGCCGGCCTAGTTCTTCTTTTTAAAGTCATCAAACTTTGTTGTGGATTCTGCTGGTTTTGGGAAGACGTTATCTTGTGTGTTGATATCGGTTAATTCATGGTTTGGATCGAGAACAATGCTTGTCACTTCTTTTGTTTTCACAAACACTTTCGTGATTTTACTTTCATTGATGCGCCACACTTCAGCCGGAATACGTTCAGTTTCTTTTGATCCATCTTTAAAAGTCCATTCAATAATGACCGGTAAAACTAAACCTCCTTTATTAGATAATGTAATTTCATACAGATTTTTGTCTTTCAGATTATTGATGATTGCCTTATCATCAACATTGCTTAAAAATTCTCCTTTGAAACGCGGATCAGTTGGTACTACTGTGAATGGTTCTGGACCATTGTTAAAATTATCAAACGTCTTTTCGCTTGCTTTTGCAGAAAGATCGCCCTTGGTAGTCGTTACTTCTTTCTTTTCAGGATCCAAGGTTTCCTTGCGCAGCGTGAACCACTTTACCTGATCAATAGATTGATCACAATTGTCGGTTGTGTAGAACCAACCTTTCCAGAACCAATCCAGGTCAACAGCGGAAGCATCTTCCATGGTGCGGAAAAAATCAGCAGGCATAGGATGTTTAAACGCCCAGCGGTTTGCATATTCTTTAAATGATTTATCAAAAAGTTCTTTACCCATAATGGTCTCGCGTAGCATGAATAAACCCGTTGCTGCTTTTTGATATTGCTCTGCACCAAACTGAACAACCTGTTCAGAGTTTGTCATGAGCGGGCGTTGTAAATTTTTGTCACCTTTCATGTAGCCAACTAATTTTTCAGGAAGACCACGACTCCATTCATCTTTTGGATATCGCTCCAATTCAGTAACGAGCTGTACAAATGAATTTATTCCTTCATCCATCCATGACCATTGACGTTCGTCATTGTTGATGATCATCGGGAAAAAGTTGTGACCGACTTCGTGTACAATTACACCAATCATACTTAGGCGTTTTTGTACACTGAAGGTTCCATCTTTATTTGGTCTTCCACGGTTGAAACAAATCATTGGATACTCCATGCCCTGATCAGCAGCATGAACAGAAATAGCAACGGGATAAGGATAATCCAGTGTCATGCGTGAATACACTTCAAGCGTATTCTTTATAGCAAGAGTTGATTCTTTCTCCCATAATGGATTTCCTTCCTTTGGATAATAGGACATCGCCAGTGGAGTTTTGTTTCCAATCTTCACAGCTTGTGCGTCCCAGATAAATTTGCGTGAGGTAGCAAAAGCAAAATCGCGCACATTGGTTGCGTGAAACTCCCAGGTTTTCTTTTGATTTGATTTTGTTTTCTCTTTTTGGACTGCTTCTTCTTGCGTAACAATAATCACAGGCTTATCGAAACTGGTTTTAGCTTGTTCAAAGCGTTGTGCCTCGGTTGCCGATAAAACATCTTTTGGATTTTGTAATACTCCAGTTGCACCTACGATATGATCTGCAGGTACAGTAATTTTTACTTTGTAATCTCCGAAAGGAAGAGCAAACTCACCTTGTCCTAAAAATTGTTTATTCTGCCAACCGTTCACATCATCATACACACACATGCGCGGAAACCATTGTGCGATTACATACGAATAGTTTCCATCCTCCGGAAAATATTCAAACATAGTCCGCTCACGCGCTGTCATACCATCGTTGATGTTGTAGCTCCATTCAATGTTGAAGGAATATTTTTGACCTGGTGCTAAAGCCTGGGGTAAATCAACACGCATCATCGTGTAATTGATTGTATACGGTAAAGCTTTACCACTTACATCCTTTATCGATTTGATTTTAAATCCGCCATCGAAGTCATATAAGTTGAGGGAACCACCAATGGTTCTGGTTGATGAAGAATCAACCAGTGTATTGGTTCTTACTTTCGCAGTATTGTTATCTTTCGCCTGATTGTTTTGATCGAGTTGAAGCCAAAGGTATTTTAATGTTTCGGGTGAATTGTTCGTATAGGTAATGATTTCAGAACCTGTTACGGTTTGGTTCGCATCATTTAACTCAACACTAATTACATAATCTGCTTTTTGTTGCCAGTACTTTGGTCCAGGCGCACCCGAACCTGTACGATATTCATTTGGCGTTGGTAAGGTTTGACCAAGTTGTTCAAACTTGCCTTGCCACTTTGGTGTAGTTGTAGGTGTCGGTGATTGTTGAGCGGTTGAAGCGATCGAAATGATCGAGAAAGCCAGAATGCAAAAACGTTTCATAGAAAATGGTTACAATGTTTAATCGATCCAATACATATTATCCTTCATTAAAATAAGTGCAATGCCAGCGATGGCAGAAGAGATCACCATCTTCCAGTCTCTTCGGTTGATGTTGCAAAGATCAACGAGAATAAAACTTGCGATCATAAAAATGCCGACAATTACTAATTGCCCAAACTCCAATCCAAGATTAAAAGAAAGGAGTTGCGTGAAAATACTTTTGTCTTTACCAAGAATGCTTCGAAGGTAATTTGAAAATCCAAGACCATGAATCAGGCCAAAGAAAGCAGCGTAGTAATAATTGATCTGTATGTTTTTGCCAGACAAATTGTTTTCGTTTTTAAACAAGTTTGAAACGGCAGTGATAAAAATGGTTAGTGGAATCAAAAACTCAATTAAATCCGCTTTTACATTTACGATGTGCAATGTTGATAAAGCCAATGTAATGGAATGGCCAATCGTAAAGGCGGTAACAAGAATAAGAACTTGTTTCCAATCGCGCGATAGATATAAGGCGCATAATGCAATCACAAATAAGATGTGATCATACCCATTCTTATAATCCAGAATGTGGTCTTTGCCTAAGTCGAAATAGAGCTGAAATTCGGTCATCGTTTAGAAATACAAATCAGAACAATCTACAATTATAGGGGATTATTCTAATTTATTTGATGGGCTTTTGATAAGAGTAGATGGATGTTGATAATCGGCAAAACGAGGTAATAGGAAAAAGGTACGAGGTACAATTTGGTCTCTGGCAGCAAATTGGATTACGATATTTAAATTGTACCTCGTTCCTTGTACTTCGTACATTTATTTCCTCACTTCGGAATAACTGATTTTATGGTGTTCCAAACCAATTCAGGCTCATACCCTTTTTGGATTACATACTGCGCAATTTTATCGCGCAAGACAAAAACATTCTCTTCATCAAGTTGCGATTGTTTTTTGCGGATGAGTTCTCCTAAGGTTTTAGTGTAATCCGCTTCATCAATTTCTTTCATTCCGATTTTGATGCAGTTTTTAGTTAATCCTCTTAGTTCAAGCTCAAGTTGGATTTTTAATTTCCCCCATTGCTTAATCCGAAACTTCCCTCCGGCATATGCTTTGGCGAATCGCTCTTCATTCAGAAAACCTTCTGTGATAAGAAACGAAATGACGTTGTCAATATCCGGCCGATAAAGTCCATATTCATAGAGCTTATTCCGCACCTCTGAATGGCAGCGCTCCTGATAGGCACAATAGCGAAATATCTTTTGTTTGGCTTCTTCTAATTCCATAAGCTGGAAGTGAAGTGAACAGTAACTAGAATGTAACGTAAGAGGCCCGATAAATATTTATCGGGCCTCTTACGTTCTTTAAAGTCTTATTTAATAAAGCCTTTCGTTTTCAATATTGACGTCACAAACTTGCGCTCGTTTTCAGAATTGAAAATTTTGAATGGCCAGTAGATCATCTGAGCTTTGTTTACATACAAGACAAAAAAGTCTTTGCCTATTGCTGCACTTTGAATCTGATCCCACTTCATCGGCATTCCTTCACGTGGATTGATCTTCATCAAAATTTGCTGACTGCTGATTTCATAGGAGAATTTCTCGAAAAGCATTTTGCCCTGATCAAGTTGGGTTACTCCATAAAACTGAATCCACCAAAAAAGCAAATAAAGACCAAGACCAATAAAAGCACCAATGAACCACCAAATACTTGCGAGACCTGGTATTGCGTAGCAGAGACATAATGCAAGAGCAGCTAGTGCAGCAATCCATCCTTGCTTTTTCAATATACTTTTCAGTGCCAGACTAATGTAGGTCTTCTTATCTAGTTTGTAATTTTTCGTCCGTACAATCATATCAATTCTTAAATCAATTTTTACTCTTTAAATTTTTACTGTAGAGAAACTTAAAATGCTTTCAGACTTAAATCAAGGCTGATCACAGAATGTGTAAGTGCACCGACCGAAATAAAATCAACGCCACACTCGGCCACACTTCCAATGGTTTCTTCCGTAATGCCACCACTTGCCTCTGTGACGAATTTTCCATCAATTAATTTCACTGCCTCTTTCATTTCTGCCAGCTTCATATTGTCCAGCATAATGATGTCAACTCCACCCACTCTCAATACCTCCTTCACTTCCTGAAGATTGCGCGTTTCGATTTCAATTTTCAATTTTCGATTCGTGGCGCGAAGATAATCTTTTGTTCGAATGATTGCCTGTTCGATGCCTCCTGCCATATCAATATGATTGTCTTTCAGCATGATCATATCAAAAAGCCCAATGCGATGATTTGTACCTCCCCCAATGAAAACAGCCCATTTTTCGAGCAGACGGAAGTTGGGTGTCGTTTTCCGTGTATCCAGTAGTTTTGCTTTTGTTCCGCCAACTAAAGAAGTGAGGTAATTAGTTTTGGTCGCAATGGCGCTCATTCGTTGCATGCAATTCAACACCAAACGTTCAGAGGTGAGAATCGATTGAGCTGAACCCTCAACAGTAAAGGCAACATCTCCTTTTTTAACGGTTGTGCCATCGCCAAGAAGAACGTTCACTACTAATTCTTTATCAACATGACGGAAAATTTTTTCTGCCAGTGCGATACCTGCCAATATGCCATTATCCTTTATAAGTAATCGGGCGCGGCTTTTTGTCTCTTTAGGAATAGAAGCGAGCGAGGAATGATCCCCATCCCCAACATCTTCCACAAGGGCAGAAGAAATGAAGTGATCAAGAAATTCGGCTGTTATGTAAGCTGGTTGCACGGTGCAAAAATAGAAGGCACTCCATCACATAAGCCAGATGAAGCCGATTAAATTTCAGAAACTGGTGCTTATTCTTTCACGAAAGAAATTTCATGAACGAGCTGCTTGTTGCTCACGGTCTTTATTTTCATAAAAACACGGTATGTATCTGTTCCGCTCTTGTATTGGCCAATGGCGAAGGGTTGTCCACCCTTTGATGAGCCTTGATGAATTATATTAAATTCTGTTGCTGGATGTTGCTTGAAGAAGTCACGAAATACAAACTCTGCCTGCGCCTTGCTGTAGGTTTGAACCGTATTATCGATCGTTACATCAATGGTTGGATTAAGATAATTCGCCAGCTCCTTGGCGCTGCCCGCCTTAATGGTCTCTTTCACCTCATTAACAACATCGGTCTGGGCAATTGAATCAATGCTAACTAGAGCACAGGCTGTAAACACGGCTAAAATGATGTATCTGGTTCCTTTCATAACGAACTTAATAGTCGGCCAAAATTATGCCATTGTATAAAGGTAAAGAAATATAATTGCTATTGGATGAGGTGCAATCGATTACTGGATTGAATACACTTGCAATCCGCTAATCCTTCAAACCTGACTATATTTACGCCCTGTTAATTAACCAGAAGCCAAATAAATTATTTCCATGAACAAGAAAGTGTTACTCATGATTTTGGATGGCTGGGGCATCGCCACCAATAAAGCTGCCTCAGCAATCGACAAAGCAAAAACTCCTTTTGTAAATTCATTATATACCAAATACCCGCATAGCAAATTAGAAGCATCTGGATTGGCGGTGGGTTTGCCAGCAGGTCAAATGGGGAACTCGGAAGTGGGACACATGAACATTGGAGCTGGTCGTGTGGTTTATCAGGATTTGGTTCGTGTTAACAAGGCAATTGAAGACAAAGAACTTGATTCAAATCCAGTATTGCTAGATGCATTTGCTTACGCGAAAAAGAATAACAAAAGCGTTCACTACATGGGCTTGGTTTCCGATGGAGGTGTACATGCACATACCGAACATTTGAAAGGTCTGATTACCATTGCGCATAACAACGGAATAAAAAATTTATTCATCCATGCTTTTACCGATGGTCGTGATACTGACCCGAAGGGCGGATATGCTTATGTAAAAGAAATTATCGATCACCTCAACAAGACAAGTGGGAAACTAGCGACAGTAATTGGAAGATATTATTCGATGGATCGCGACAAACGATGGGAACGCGTGAAGCTAGCGTATGATGTAATGGTAAATGGCGTTGGTGAAAAATCAACGGATGCCTTGAAGTCCATTCAACAATCATACGACAATAATGTAACCGATGAGTTTATCAAACCAATTGTGGTTACAGAAAACAATCAACCCGTTGCTACCATTAAAGAAGGCGATGTGGTGTTGTGTTTTAATTTCAGAACGGATCGTGGAAGAGAAATAACGGAAGCGCTCACCCAACAAGATTTCCCTCAAAATGGCATGAAAAAAATGCCACTCTACTACATTACGCTAACGAACTACGATGATACCTTCAAGGATGTGAAACTCATCTTTGATAAAGATAATCTGGAAAAAACATTAGGTGAAGTTGTGTCGAGTGTTGGTAAGAAACAGATTCGAATTGCGGAGTCAGAGAAGTATCCACACGTAACATTTTTCTTTTCGGGAGGAAGAGAAGAAGTTTTCAAAGGTGAATCCAGAATTCTTTGCCCATCACCAAAAGTGGCTACCTATGATCTTGCACCAGAGATGAGTGCGAATGATATTAAAGACAAGATCATTCCTGAATTAGATAAGAAAGAGGCAGACTTCATCTGTTTAAATTTTGCAAACCCGGATATGGTGGGACACACAGGGGTATTTGAAGCCGTTGTGAAAGCCTGCGAAACCGTTGATGCATGTGCGCAAAAGGTAACGGAAGCTGCATTGAAAAACGGATATGCGACTATCATCATTGCTGATCACGGCAATGCAGATATGATGATCAACGATGATGGATCACCAAATACAGCGCACACAACAAACCTGGTTCCGTGTATTCTTGTGGATGATGAATACAAAGGGAAACTGAAGGATGGAAAGTTGGGAGATCTTGCCCCAACTATTCTCACTTTAATGGGTGTTGCTATACCTTCACAAATGACAGGAACTGTTTTGGTTGAAAAATAGAAAGGCAAGCTTGAATAAAACCGTCTTTTTTAGAAGTGAATAAATGAGAAATACATTTGGTGCAATCCTTTTACTTGCCATCGTTTTATTTTCGTGTTCAAATAAACAAAAGTCAACCGTCAGTTTATTTGATATGGATAGTTTGACAAGCGCCCAGGTAAAATATCTGACCGCTCATCGTGCTGAACTTAACAAGACTTCTTCATTAGGAGATTCCAGTGGCTCGGCATCCTTTACGCCAAAGGATACTTTAGCGTGGAAAAACGAGCTGGAAATTTTTAATGTGTTGGATATAATCAATAAACCGATCAACCGAAATTCATACTCCATCGAAAACCTGCCCGACACAAAAAGTAATTTGTCGGTTAAAACCTTTGCGATCAAAAGCAGTTTGCCAGAGGATGAGAAAAAGAATTTGCCAATCGAATATTTAAAAATCTATTACCAGAATTCAATCAATAAAATTCGAAGAATAGAGGGGGAATACAGAGAACTAAATATGATGAACAAAACCGGCAAGGTTTTAATTATGGAATTTCAACCAGTAAAGGACAGCATGATCCTTACCTCATATTCTATAACAGGCGGACAGAAAATGTTTATCGGTGATTCTGTTCAATATAAAATCAGTTCATCCGTCACCTTAACAAAGTAAGCAACACATGGCGAAGAGAAGTGGGGGGGAGGCATTGCGGGAAGAAGACAAAAGGCCGATCAACAAAAACAGCCTCAAAGAACTATTAGGTATTTTCAGGTTTGCCATGCCCTACAAGGTGTGGTTTGTTGCAGGATTAATTTGCCTGGTATTGTCGAGTGTGATGCTGCTGGCTTTTCCATATCTGGCCGGTAAGCTTTTGGATGTAGCGTCTGGGAAACCGGTTCCCTTTTTTACATCAATCACCGGAGTGGCCCTGGCGTTGTTGGGAATTTTATTTGTGCAGGGAATTTTCTCCTTTATTCGTGTCTATACTTTTTCAATAGTAAGTGAACGATCGCTGGCAGATGTTCGCAAAGCACTCTATCAAAAAATAGTATGGCTTCCATTGAGTTATTTTGACAATCGCAGGGTGGGAGAATTAATGAGTCGAATAACATCAGACGTTGGTACGTTGTCGGATATGTTTGCCTTCACCCTTGCAGAATTTTTGAGACAGCTTATCACCTTTGTATTGGGCACCGCTGTGATCTTTTACCTCGTGCCTAATCTTTCAACATTTATGTTGCTTACGTTTCCGGTGTTGATCGTCTTAGCTTTAGTCTTTGGAAAATATATTCGAAAGCTATCCAGAAAAACACAAGATAAACTGGCTGAAGCAAATGTTGTAGCGGAAGAATCGCTTCAATCTATCGCGGTGGTGAAAGCTTTTACGAATGAGGTTTTTGAAACAAAGCGATACACCAATACATTAAGTGAGGTAGTTAAAGTGGCAATTCGCACCGCGCGCTTTCGCGGATTGTTCATTTCGTTTATCATTTTCGCTGTCTTTGGAGGAATAGTTTCCGTAGGATGGTATGGTGCGTTGCTTGTTCAGAACGGAACCATTACAACAGGAGAATTATTTTCGTTTGTCCTCTACACCTCTTTTATTGGTGCCTCAATAGCAGGCCTTGGTGATATTTACACACAACTTCAAAGATCAATAGGTGCATCTGAGCGACTGCTTGAGATTCTTCGGGAAGCAGATGAATCGGAACCGGCTACAACAGAGAATACCCACTTAAAGGGTGACATACATTTTCATAATGTTTCCTTCTCCTATTCGACACGTCCGGAGTTTACAGTGCTTGATAACCTGAATTTTAAAGTAGAGGCTGGCGAAAAAGTAGCGCTGATTGGTCAAAGTGGTTCGGGCAAATCAACTATCATTAATTTGCTGATGCGCTTTTACCCCATTAACCAAGGAACGATTCAAGTTGATGGACAATCGATCACACAATATAATCTGAAGGCGTACCGCAAAAATATAGGCATCGTGCCACAGGAAGTAATGTTATTTGGAGGAACGATTAAAGAAAATATTGCGTATGGAAAGCCGGGTGCTAGTCAAGAGGAAATTTATCGAGCGGCTCATCAGGCAAATGCATTAGAATTTATTGAACGTTTCCCAGAAAAATTCGAAACAATAGTAGGTGATCGTGGTGTAAAGCTTTCTGGTGGTCAGCGTCAACGTATTGCTATCGCTCGTGCAATTCTGAAAAACCCGGCCATCCTAATTCTGGATGAAGCAACCAGTTCCTTGGATGTTGAGTCTGAGGTATTGGTGCAACAAGCATTGGAGACGCTGATGGAGAATCGTACGACAATTATCATTGCGCATAGACTTAGTACAATCAAAAAAGTGGATCGAATTTTCGTTATCAAAGAAGGGAGAATGGCTGAAACTGGATCGCATGCGGAACTTACCCAGTTGGATAATGGTATTTATAGTAACTTGCTTAAGCTGCAATTGCAATAGGTTATGAATGCATCATCCGAAATTTTACTTAAAAATTTTACCCTTCGATCTACCCCTACGCGCCAGCAAATCATTCATCTTTTTTTAAAGAAGAATTATGCCCTTTCCCATGGAGATATTGAAAAGGAAATCACGGATGAGTTAGACCGGGTAACTGTTTACAGAACACTTAAGACTTTTCTTGATAAAGGGTTAATCCACAAAGTCCTTGACGATGAAGGAAGCCTCAAATATGCCCTTTGCAATGAAGCGTGTACGCTAACAGGGCATCATCATGACCATGTCCACTTTAAGTGTATCACGTGTGGCCAAACAAATTGCCTGAACATTGACGTTCCTCAGGTAAAGCTCCCAAAAGGATACAAGGCAAATGAAGTAAATCTTCTGATCCAGGGTATTTGTGAACGGTGTTCTTAATTTTAAAGGTTTGGGTTCCTTTTATGGGCTAAGAATCATAAAGTCAGCGCACAGGTTTTTGAGATTGAAATATATTCGTAGTTTTGAGATCGCGCCTATTAAATTCATTGACGATTTTGATATTTAAGCACTTTTTTAACCGGAAATAAGACCCTCATTGTTATCCTCCTCTAACATACTTCTCTTCAAACTTTTCAGTAACGGAAGCGAAACCGAAACGATCCTATTTGGAGTTTTCGGTATCATTATCCTCGTTTTTCTTATTCTCGATCTTGGGCTTTTTCATAAAAAAGCGCATAAAATCACGACTAAGTCAGCACTATACCAATCCATGTTCTGGGTTTTTATATCGACCCTCTTCGGTTTTTTTATTTATAAATATGACGAGAGTGGAGCGGATGGAGCAGTTCAATATTTTTCGGCCTACCTCACAGAGTATGCCTTATCCGTTGATAATATTTTTGTTATTCTACTGCTGCTAAAATATTTTCAGGTTAAGGAGGAGTATTATCATAAGACTCTTTTCTGGGGAATATTAGGGGCGATGTTTTTTCGCGGAATTTTCATTTTTGTAGGGGCCATTCTAATTCACCATTTCAGTTGGCTGCTTTACATCTTCGGAGTTTTTCTTCTGTATTCGGGTATCCGGATTTATTTTGAAGATGGCGATGAGCAGATCGAGCCGGAGAAAAATCCTGTATTAAAACTCTGTAAAAAATATTTACCCATGACGGACAAGGATCATGGCTCTAGTTTTTTAGTGAAGGAAAATGGCAAGTGGTTATTTACACCGCTGTTCCTCGTCATTATTTTAATTGAAACAACCGATTTGATTTTTGCTGTCGATTCAATACCTGCAGCTTTTGCCATTACACAAAATGAATTTTTGATTTACACATCAAACATTTTTGCAGTAATGGGCTTGCGGGCAATGTTCTTTCTGCTGGCAGGTATTATTGATAAGTTTTACTTATTACAAAAAGGTCTTTCCATCATCCTCTTTTTCATTGGAGCCAAGATGCTTCTTGAGATTTGGGACATCGAACTCAATGCTTATGTATCGTTCTCTGTGATCATTGCAACACTCACGCTATCTATTATTTTCTCTGTTATCGTACCACGCAAGGCAGAAGCGAAAGAGGAATAACAAGCAGCTGCGGTGCTATTCACAGCTTGCAATTAGGAAGCGTGCCCAAGCAATTCGCGGTCTCTCCGTCATCCTATAGATTTTTAGGAAGAATCTTAAGCAAGATAGGAAGTGTTAAAAATGTTGCCCATCCTAGCCATACCGATGTTGTGATTGATTTTAACAATGAAAGTAGGATGTATTTCTTCTTTTTCGGGAATTTTCAGCCTTATTAAATTAAGGACTCTTGGCTTTTAAATGCACTTGAAAGAAATTACATTTGGTACACTTCTTTGCTACAATTAACCATTGTTGCGCAATTGCTCTCTGCTGGTAAGGGTTTTGAATGATCCTTACTTATCCATTGTGTATCACACCTCTTCACTTAGTTCCTCTTTTACCACAATCACTTTTCACAACTAAAAAAAACCTTTCTATGAAAAGATTAAGTCTTTTACTGTTGGCTTTGCCATTCGCCTTTCTGCTGCAAACCTGTGCTGATGATGAATCAGAAAATTTAAAACCCGAAAAAATTCAATTTAACCTCGCGCTTAAATCTGATTCAGATGATGGTGGCCGTTCGGCCGGACTTCCTTCTGGACTGTCACTGATTATCAGCGTAACCAAACCTAATGGGAATGTCATACTTGATCATCATCGAATTCGGATTCTCAACATCAGCGGTACTTATATGACAGAGCCTATAGAACTTGTTCAGGGTAACTATAAGATTACTGATTTTTTACTGGTGAATGAAGACTCAGAAATTCTATATGCTACTCCGCGCAATGGTTCACCGCTTGCCGGTGCCGTTAGTACTCCGCTTCCATATAATTTTTATGTGGTTCGAGATAAAGTGTCCAACGTAGATATTGAAGTGATAGATGTTCAATCCAGTCCGCCAGAAGCTTTTGGATACGCTTCATTTGATATCAATATTGTCAGACCCTTGAGAATTTCAGTCTTTGCGCCCAATAATGGTGAATTAAAATTGGTATCTGCTAAAGCCTATATCATTGACGGGTGGGATTTTGAAAGAGCCGACACCCTTCAGATTATTCAACTGGGTGCCAAAATGAATGTAGTACCTTTTAAACCAGACCCAGATAAAATTTGCAGTATGTCAATTAAGAAGGAGGGTTATGTTCCTTACACCGAAAACTTCTTTACCTATAATGAACTTATAGAACGACTGGCATCTCAACCCCTAACAGTTGTATTAACTCCGATCTTGACGATGACGGCTACGGTGACAGATATGGACGACAACGGCTCCTATAATTTAGGCGTGGACCTGCATCTACCATTTAATGAAATAGCATTTCTTACTATTGACTATGGAGATGGACGTGAAGCGGATTATATCAGAATTCCAGACCTCGAAGGAAGCACCACAATCAATCATAATTATGAGTCTCCCGGAACATATACTATTCAGATGTATGGCGATCTAAATAAAATAACGGAGATCCAAATTCTGCCAGGCCAAGGCTCACTTGAAAGCCTCGACTTGACTCGCCTGCCTTCTCTTACCGGATTCCAAATGTCTCAACAGGGCCCAACAACTCTCGATTTTTCGTCCAATAAAAACTTACAATGGCTCACCTTTATCAATACAAACATTACTACGATCAAACTCCCAGTAACCAAGAAATTAGAACATATTGCTTTTGAAAATTGCCCCAATATATCAACAGAAGCGATTGATGGTATCATAAACTCACTGTATTCAAACACAAAAATGTTTACTATAAAATATGGAAACGCTGACCTGAGAATGGACTACACTCCATCAGGGATAAATAGTTTTACAGGGCCGCCTTCGGCAACCGCTATGGATAAGTTAAGAGAAATGAGAGACCAATACAATTGGGATGTTTCTCCATCATTAGATTGAACGAATGGCTATAAAAAAATAGTCAGCTGAATGGCTGACTATTTTTTTATTTGGAATGAAGGATTATGACAATTCTCAATTTGCTGGGGTGTTAGCTGATCAGGACGTTGTAACTAAGTCATCGCTTAGTTAGCGTCTACTCCGTCAGCAAATAAATTTTTAGGAAGAATCTTCAATAAAATGGGAAGTGTTAAAAAGTGCTGAGGCATTGACACGATAACCAGCGTTGGTATAGACTTCAGTAATTGGATAAGTTCAATGCGAACGTATTCCTTTTCGTCCAATGTAAGTTCATTAAACCTAGCCTTTCTTAACAGGTTAAGAACAGTTTCATTTTCCTGAATACCTTTCATTAAGCGTGTTTTGTTTTTCTCGGCAATGCGAGAAACACGTTTGATAAACATGTCGCTTACTTCGTTGTAATTCTTTTTGTTTTGCAGGTATTCCAGTTGTGACCAATGCTCTAAAACAAAACCTTCTATTGCCACCAAGCTATGATCAAGATCCTCATCCGAGAAATTCAAGTAGTGACAGAAGCGTCTTAAGAAATCAAGTTCAGTCTGATCGATAATCTTATCCGACCAAATAGTAAGGATGGCCATTTCAAGGAAGAACTTTTTCAAGATCCAGGAATTCTCAGAAGGTAGATTGATATCCTCCACAGAAATTCCCTCTTCAAAAATTCTTAGGGCTTCTCTTTTGCGATCAGGTGAGAGGTCTGTGCTCTGAATAAAGAATTCAAATAACTTCCTTTCTTCATGAGCTATTTCTCTATTCGCGTGTGAGGCTGCGGATATTACTTTCACTACCGAGAACCGTAATTCATCGCGTTCATATCGGAAGAAATCGGCAACTATTCGATCCGCATTAGTGTGTATCCATTGACCGTAGATGAAAATATCAAGGAATAATAAACTGTTGTGAAAAAAGTAGGTCCAGAAATTTCCGGCATATGTATCCGTAAAATCGATTCGCTTATCAAGTATTTTTTCAGCTAATTCGATGGGCGATTTTCTGCCTCCGAATAACGTTTTAGTTGGGGTGGCAAGCTCAGGAAAGATATTGTTGTAGAAATTACCGATACTATCCAGGGTCTGCAACACCACCTTTGAAAACTCTTCTGGTGAGTTTACCGGTTTATCATAGAACAAAAGTGAACTGCTAATAAGGCTCTCAGCTAACAAAACCTTCATTCTGTCCTTTTCTGTCCATGATTCCTGACCTGGAACATCAAGTTCCCCTACAGATTGTCCATACATGAGACCTGTGGGCTGAATAATGCGGTACAGAGCATGTTCAGGATGCGAGGATTTCTTAGTTTGACCAGCAACGACATCTTTCAGAAGATCCTTGCGGAACTCGAGATACTCTTTTAGCCAACCTTTTACGTTTGTGTTCATGGGGTATAATATCCGATGAAATTAGTGATTTTTAGAATATCGATGAAGACTATTATTTCAAATGTCTTTCCAGCCTTTCGATTCGATGTTTTTGGCGACAGATTCCACCTTCTTTTTGAGAGAATCTTTGAAAGCATCAAGGCGTTGGGCCAGAGCGCTATCGGTCGTGCCTAAAATCTGAGCAGCCAATATCCCGGCATTACGTGCTCCATCTAGCGCAACTGTTGCCACAGGCACTCCACCTGGCATTTGTAAAATAGAAAGAACCGAATCCCAGCCATCAATCGAGTTGGATGATTTTACGGGGACACCAATAACAGGTAATGAAGTAAGAGAAGCTACCATACCTGGTAAATGTGCTGCACCTCCGGCTCCTGCAATAATTACCTTAATGCCCCTGCCTCGGGCTGACTGGGCATACTCAACCATTCGAAGGGGCGTGCGATGAGCTGACACAACGGTGAGCTCGTATTGTACTTGTAGCTCGTCCAGAATCAGCGCTGCTTCTTTCATGATCTTAAGATCAGAATCACTGCCCATGATAATACCAACTTCAGGTTTGCTCATATCAGGCGATTATGTTTAAGGTTTGCTTTACAAAGTTGGCTTTCTTTTTCAAACTCTCTATATCAGCATCAACAATTGTGACGTGACCCATTTTTCGGAAGGGTTTAGTAATTCGCTTACCGTACAGATGCACATGCACTCCGTTTATCTTCATCACCTCTTCAAAGCCAGTGTACTTCGCTTCTCCTTCATAGCCCGGTTCGCCTAATAGGTTCACCATTGCACTGGGGAGTAAGAGACTAGTATCACCTAAAGGAAGATTTAAGATTGAGCGCAAGTGCTGCTCATATTGAGAGGTAGTATTTGCTTCGATGGTTTGGTGTCCGCTGTTATGAGGACGAGGAGCAATTTCATTGACCAATACCTTACCATCTTTTGTAACAAACATTTCAACGGCCAAAATTCCGACCATGTCTAAGTCTTGAATGATCTTGCGGGCGATACGATCGGCCTCTTCTAAAATATTTTGAAGAAGTTGTGCAGGTGCAAAAAGGTATTCAACCAGATTTTGAATCGGATGAAAAACCATTTCAACGGATGGAAAAGTTTTCACTTCTCCGTTTGAATTTCGGGCTACGATTACAGCAATTTCTTTTTCGAAATCAATTTTCTTCTCAAGTATTCCAGGTGCATCAAAGGCTTTATCGGCATCAGCCTCTGTTTGCAATATTTGTACGCCACGGCCATCATATCCTTCGCGACCGAGTTTGTTTACAGCGGGGAAGAAATTGATGTTATGTTTTACACCTGCTGCATTTTCGACCAAGATGAAATCAGCAGTAGGTATTCCGCTGTCGCGGAAGAAAATCTTTTGAGTGCGTTTATCCTGAATGAGTTCAATGACTTCAGGTTGTGGGAAAACTTTCTTTCCTTGCTTCACTAACTCTTTCAGTGCAGCCGTATTTACATTTTCGATTTCAATAGTAATGATATCGCAGCCAGCACCAAACTTCATTACTGTGTCAAAATCGGTAAGCTTGCCGTGATGAAATTCACATAAGGTAGAACAGGGTGCGTGTGCATCGGGATCAAGCACACGAAAGGGGATATTGAAATCAATGCCGGACTGAATGAGCATACGACCAAGCTGGCCCCCGCCCAGAATACCGAGTTTAAAGTGATGGTGAAAGGATGAATTCAAAGTGAAGGATTTTGAGTTCGCAATTTCGGTTTTTTATTGAAGGCTACAAGTACTAAACTGAATGCTACGAAGCTCGCAGATAGAAATTGTACAGGTAAGGGGAGAACAATGTTGGAAATGCCTAGAAGAATGAAGGGGTAGCTTTAGATAGGTTCACGACATCATCGAATTCAATGCCTGCCATTTTAATGGAATATAACAAGAGTCTTACCTCTTTAACATGAACTCTTCCATCTACCTCCGATAGTTTATACAGAATAACAAAAGCATCGGCTTTCTCTTTGTCCGTACATTGATTGATCATATCAATTCCGGTCTGATAAATATCCCGTTCTTTTTTCTCTTTAACGGTTAACTCAAACTCACGAAAAGTAGAGTCATTCACTTTTGCATGCTCCCTTATTTTTTGAAGCGCGGCCATTTCTTTTTCATCTACAACACCATCGGCACTCACCAAAAGATGCACTAAATACAATAAGCCGAGTTGATAATTTTTGTTCATAACAATGAAGAGTGAACTTAAATATAAGTATTCTTCACGCTAACGGTCTATCTCTAAGAAAAAATTTGAAAGACTGCAAAAGCAGACAGGTAGGCAAGTGCTGTCATGTACACAAGTTGAATCATGGGCCACTTCCAACCTTTTGTTTCGCGATACACAACGGCAATTGTACTCATGCACTGCATGGCAAATGTATAGAATACAAGTAAGGAAAAACCAACTGCTGGTGTAAACCGAGGACCTCCTGTTTCAGGATTTACTTCTTCGCTCATGCGTTCCTTAATTGTAGCGGCATCGTCTTCATTTACGCTTCCAATGCTATAAATGGTGGCCATCGTTCCAACAAAAACTTCGCGCGCAGCAAATGATGTAATCAGCGCTATGCCAATCTTCCAATCAAAACCAAGTGGTTTAATTACAGGCTCAATACCTTTACCAATAATGCCGGCATACGAATGCTCAAGCTTGTATGCAGCAACTCGATCTTCAAAGCCTTGTTCAGTCAACCGGAGGTTTTTTGATTGTTCCTGTACCGCTTCTCGTGCATTATGGATAGAATCACCCGGACCGTAACTTGCTAGTACCCAAAGAATAACGGAGATGGCGAGAATAACTTTACCAGCTTCCCACACAAACGCTTTTGTCTTCTCTAAAATCGTGAAGCCTACGTTCGACCATTTTGGAACACGATAGGTAGGAAGTTCCATCATCAGGAAGCTTCTTTCCTTTACACGAATGAGGAGGTTCATTACCCATGCTGAACCAAGAGCAGCCACAAAGCCAAGCAAATACAATCCCATTAGCGCAAGACCTTGTAAGTTGAAAAAGCCAAGTGCTTTCTGGTCGGGTACGATGAGTGCGATGAGAATAGTAAATACAGGAAGTCTTGCAGAACAACTCATTAAAGGAGTCACCATAATCGTGATGATACGCTCCTTCCAATTGTCAATGGTTCGAGTTGCCATTATAGCCGGTATTGCACAAGCAACGCCCGACATAAGCGGCACAACGCTTTTACCATTCAAACCGAATTTGCGCATCACTTTATCCATCAGGAAAACGACACGCGCCATGTAGCCGGATTCTTCGAGAATGGATATGAATGCAAACAGAATAGCAATCTGCGGAACGAAAATCAGAATACCTCCAATGCCAGGTATCAATCCTTCGGTGACTAATCGCGTAAGTGGTCCATCAGGCAGGATAGATGAAAGTGATGAACTGATCTGTGCAAATAAACTATCAATAAAATCCATCGGCACCGTGGCCCACGCAAAAATGGATTGGAAGATCAGGAAGAGAATTCCGAAGAAAATAAGGTAGCCTCCGATTTTGTGTGTTAAAATTTTATCGAGTTGACTTGAATATTTTTTCCAGGAGTTGTCTGTATTTTTTAAGGTAACACTATTGAGCAGATCCTGAATGAAACTATAGCGTAAAATGGTTTCTGCTCCTTGAAATTTTCCCGGAAAGAATGCATAGCTGGATCGGATAGAATTCACAAGATTTTTCTTTTCAGCAGATAAAAATTTGAGCGATCCGGGTTGTTCTAAAAATTGATACGCTTCATAATCATTATCTAAACCAAGGGCTGAGCGCAATTCTCTTATTGGACTTTCTGCCTCCTTCCAAATAGTGAATACGGGTTTTGCAGGAAGAGCCAGAGGTTTGATCAGCAATTCTTTCAACGCATCTAAACCAATACCATTGCGGGCATTTATGGGTACGACAGGAACACCTAGTTTTTTAGAGAGTGAAATGAAATCATAACTGATGCCGGCTTTCGCAACCAGATCCATCATGTTCAATGCTAGTATAGTCGGAAGACCAAGGTCAATAATCTGCGTGAGTAACAAGAAGCCACGCTTCAAGTTGGTCGCATCAGCTATCACTACAATCTTCTCAGGTGTTGATGGTGAATGGTGATCGAGTAATACTTCTGCTACAATTTTCTCGTCAAGACTTCGGGGGTAAATACTATAAATGCCGGGTAAGTCTATGATCTCTGCCGTAGAGCCATCAGGTAATGAACAAAAGCCTGATTTTTTTTCGACCGTTACTCCAGGGAAATTTCCAATCTTCTGATTTAATCCCGTAAGGTGATTGAACAAAGACGACTTACCCGAATTAGGGTTTCCGAGGAGGGCAATTTTAGGCCGATGGGTAACTGCCATTAATTGAGAATTGAAATGGTGGCCGCCTCTTCCAGGCGCAGCGATAATTCATAGCCTGAAACGCTGATACAAACCGGGTCACCGAAAGGTGCTGTGAAATTGAACCGAACTGCAGAACCGGGCAGACAACCCATTTCCATGAGCTTTACCGACAAGTACTCATCGCTAAACCCGGAGACAATAGCTACCTCTCCTGGCTGCATTTGAGCTACATTTTTTGCGCCTCCGCTCATCTCAACTTATTTAGATTAATTTTAAACAAGGCAAATATAGAGGTGGTTCAGCACCCAAACAATGATTTACATCAGATTTCAAAGGTTAGAAGATGTTTACTTTTTTGCTGAAGTTTGAACTATGGGGAAGAAGCAAAGACCGAAAAAGAAAGAAATAAAGGACGATAAAGTAAAGCCGCCTCAACAAATACCTCCTGTTGCTTCCGATCCATCAGACGACTCATTTAATTTTGGAGGCTTACCCGAACGAAATCTGAAAAAGAACCTGGGCTGTGGTTGACGTTGGAAACCTTTGTGACTTCTTTGCGTCTTTGAGACTTAGTGGCAAACACGAATTTTAAATACAAAAAACATGAATGGTATTGTCCGATTTTTTCTTTCTGGCTTAGCAGTGTTTGCAACATCCTACCTTCTTTCAGGCGGTGTTCATGTTGAACATTATGGTTATGCTTTGTTGGTAGCTGCACTCATTTCAATTGCCAATGTTGTAGTGAAACCGATTCTCGTTATCCTCACCATTCCCATCACGATCTTTACCTTGGGACTATTCTTACTCGCCATCAATGCCATTATTATTTTGATGGTCGATTATTTTGTTGATGGTTTTTCAGTGCATGGATTCTGGTGGGCATTAGCATTTAGTCTCATCATGTCACTCTTCAATAGCCTGATTTCTGATTTGACGAAAGAGAAAAAAGAACGGTAGTATGTAGAAAACTAAATATCGTTAGCTCATGAAAATCTTCTTCACCGTTCTCTCCATTGCTGCATTGCTCTTCTTCAGTTCATGTGACTTGTTCAACAATGAACCCGAACTTCCTCCCATTACTGCCGAAGGCAAAGGAACATTTGGTTGTTTGGTCAATGGAAAATTATTTCTTAATGAAGGAGTATCTGGTTATGGAAACGGGTTATACGCAGAACTTCAAACAGCAACAGATGTCGCTCGAATTGTTATTTATTCTGGCAATTCTTCAACGAAGCAAAACCTAATTCTATCAATACGAGATAAGCCAACCTTGCAGGTTGGAAAAGTTTACGATTTAAGCGATTCTATTTTCCTTCTTGATTATACTGAGTATAAGAAGATACCTTCATGTAGTTATAGAACGGCAATTAGTGGTAATGTCAAATTGTTAAAGTTTGATGTAACCAATGCTTCAAAAATAATTGCGGGCACATTTGAGTTCACGGCTTCTAGCATAGATTGTAAAGATACAATCACTGTGACACAGGGGAGATTTGATATTAGTGATGTTCAATAGGTTTTGAAGATATAGTAAGATTGACAATAAGTGAATGCTTGTGTACCTTTCCTTCTTACAACCAGACTATGTCAACCTATTTTCGTCAGGCAACCCTTGCCGTCCTTCTAATCAGCGTATTCATTTCATGCTCTAAAAACACATCGAATGATGAGCATTCACCAGAGCATTCACTAGCCGATCTGAAAGTCTATGATGGTCTTGAAGTAACCTTGTTTGCTTCCGAGCCGATGTTTACCAATCCTACCAACATTGCTATTGACGAACGCGGTCGAGTTTGGGTCTGCGAAGCGTACAACTATCGCAATCAGATCAACGCAAAGAATCCGGAGAAGAAAGAAGGTGATCGCATTATGATTCTGGAAGACACAGATGGCGATGGCAAAGCAGATAAAAGCACAGTGTTTTATCAGGGAACAGATATAAACTCAGCCTTAGGTATTTCCCTTCTTGGCGACAAGGTAATTGTATCGTGCAGCCCAAATGTATTTGTGTTTACCGATGCAAACGGTGATGACGTTCCCGATTCAAAAGAAATTTTCTTTAAAGGCCTTCATGGCGAACAGCATGATCATGGTATGCACACTTTTGTATTCGGTCCTGATGGACGATTGTATTTTAATTTCGGTAATGAAGGTAAATCTCTTCTCACTGCTGCAGGCGATACCGTTGTCGATGTTCATGGACATAAAGTAGTAACGAATGGAAAACCATTTCGCGAAGGCATGGTAATGAGATCGAATGTAGATGGTTCGAACGTAGAGGTACTCGGCAATAATTTCAGAAATAATTTTGAAGTAGCGGTCGATCCTTTCGGAACACTCTGGCAATCCGATAACGATGATGACGGAAATAAAGGCACACGCATCAACTATGTAATGGAGTTTGGTAATTATGGCTATCGCGATGAGATGACAGGAGCAAGCTGGGGCACACGGAGAACCAATATGGAAAAAGAAATTCCGTTTCGTCATTGGCATTTGAATGATCCGGGAGTTGTACCCAATATTTTACAAACTGGTTCTGGTTCACCTGCCGGAATAACCGTGTATGAAGGTTCACTCTTACCAGAAATATTTAAAGGACAAATGATCCACGCAGAGCCCGGGCACAACGTTGTGCGTTCTTACCCGGTTGAAAACGATGGTGCTGGTTATAAGGCAACCATCGTTAATATTTTAGAAGGGCAAAAAGATCAATGGTTTCGCCCGATTGATGTAGCGGTGGCTCCTGATGGTTCACTCTTCGTTGCGGATTGGTATGATCCAGGTGTTGGAGGACACCAGGTTGGAGATCTTGATCGCGGAAGAATTTACAGAGTAGCTCCACCAAAATCAGGATATACAATTTCGCCAAGTGATGTATCAACGGTTGATGGTGCTATCGCTGCATTACTCAATCCCAACACAGCCTCACGCTTCCGCGGATGGAATGCATTGGCTGCGATGGGAGATAAAGCAGAGCCTGCTTTACAAAAATTATGGACTTCATCAAATGACAGGAATCGTGCGCAAGCCTTGTGGTTGTTGGCTCGATTAGAAAATAAAAGTGACACCTACATTCAACAAGCCCTTGAAGATAAGGATGCAAACATCCGCATTACGGGGATTCGTGTGGTGCGTGAATTAAAAAAAGATGTATTACCTATTGCTGAAAAATTAGCGAGCGATCCATCACCACAAGTGAGAAGAGAAGTGGCGCTTGCTTTGCGTGGGAATAATTCTGAGAAAGCGGCTGCATTATGGACTCAACTTGCTTTGCAATATGATGGCAAAGACCGTTGGTATTTAGAGGCATTAGGTATTAGTGCTGAAGGAAATTGGGATTTATATTTTGTAGCATGGAAAACTAAGGTTGGAAAGGATTGGAACACACCAGCGAATCGTGATATCGTGTGGAGGAGCAGAAGCAAAGCTTCGATGCCACTGATGGCCGAATTAATTAAATCATCTAACGAGCAGGAGATGCTTCGGTACTATCGCTCATTCGATTTTCAAATGGATCCTTCTAAGCAGACCATCCTGGCTCAATTGGTTCAACAAACAAAAGGAAGCAAAGTGCTATTTGCGTTGAAGCATATGGATGCTTCGAAGTTGAAGATGACACCTCAACTTAAAGTAGCGTTGAATAATGTGCTCAATCAATATAAAGACAAGATTGAATTTGTCGAGTTGATTTCTTCATTCAACTTACAAGATCGCGCCAACGATTTACTTCAGCTTTCCATTCATTATCCCGATAGCGCAACTGGAAAAGAATCGATGTTTACCTTATTGCGCTGGAATAAAACAGAATTGATCGAAAGCAAATTATTTGGAACCAACAAGGATGAAGCACAAGCTATGATAAAAGTATTGTGGCCGCAGATGTATAATGCAAAAGCAATTTCCATGATGGAGAACCTTATGCTCGACACGACAAAGGATATTGAGCTCCGTAAACTTGCTGTGAAAACATTTGGTGGCCCGTGGGAATCGGAAGACAGACTAATGGTGTTAACAAAGGAAAATAAAATACCTGCCGATTTACATACAGCTGTAGGAGGAGTTTTTCAAACGGCATGGCGCTCTACGTTACGTGATGAAGTTGCTCCATATTTGAAGTTGCCTGGAAACAAAGAAGGTTCAACACTTTCTCCAATCGCTGTGCTGGTTGAGAAGAACGGAGATGCAATCAAAGGAAAGGAAGTTTTTAAAACCGTGTGTAGCAATTGCCATAAAGCAAAGGGCGAAGGTGTAAACTTTGGTCCAGAGTTATCGGAGATTGGTGACAAACTTCCGAAAGAAGCGCTTTACACTTCGATTTTATTTCCGGATCAGGGAATTAGTTTTGGTTTTGAAGGTTATCGACTAAAATTAAAAGATGGTTCATCAGCCTTTGGCAGAATTGTTTCGGAAACGGAAGACAAGGTAGAGTTGCAATACATGAGCAATCATCAAACCGTAGCAAAAGAAAACATTGACACGCGCACAAAAGTTGAAAGTTCGCTTATGCCTTCCAATCTTCAATCATCCATGAGTGAACAGGAACTCATTGATTTGGCGGAGTATTTAATTACATTAAAGAAAGAGGATTGAATTAGTAAAAAGTAATTTCATCGTGATGGCTTAAGAAGAGAAAACGGATTCTATGCAGAAGAGTCCAATAACTAATTTGTAAATCGGCCGGTGATCGTCTTAGAAATTTAATTCTTGAATATCCTAAACAAACGTGCTATGAAAAAAGTCATTCTATCTATTGTGATTTTGATGTTCGTAATGGCTTGCGCAGACAAAGCCAAAGTTGAGCAGGTCTCTTCCATTGATGAGGGAACGACTCAATCCGTACTGGATCATCACATGAAATCTTTTCTTGCCAATGACCTAGACGCTACACTGGCGGATTACACCGAAGAGTCAGTATTAATTACTCCCGACAAGACCTATAAAGGTCTTGCTGAAATTCGCGACAATTTTGTTTTCGCTTTCTCTGTATTGCCGAAAGATTCAATTGTTTTCAAAATGAACAAGAGTGTGGTGGTGAAAGATGTTGCTTACATTGTTTGGGAGGCCGATACTCCAAAACTGAAGTTTGCTTACTGCACCGATTCGTTCATCGTTCAGAATGGCAAAATTGTTCGTCAGACTTTCGCGGGTTTGGTGACACCGAAATGATTTTTGATAATCCTTAACGATTCATTTCGTCAAACTAATTTCGAGAAGAAGAATTTATAAAGAAGAAGGCTGACGCGATAACGTCAGCCTCCTTCTTTATTTAATGTGTCTTTCACTATTAACCATTAACGGTTAACCCAAAACTCCTAAGCATTCAACTGAATCTCTTCACCTTCTTTATTCAAGAATTTGAATTCAGTAATACCCATCTCAAGGTGAGGTTTCAAAAAATTACTTATTTTTAAGTGGCTTTTATTTCCAATGACCTAATGAGATTTTTTCTGCTCCTATGTTCTCTGTGTTTATTTTGTTTCCAGTTAAATGCGCAAATTCAAGTAGATGTTCTCATTGCGATGAAATCGTATATTCAGGATGGAATTTATTTTCAAGGCAATTACTATTTTCAAGGATACGATACTGAGCATGGATATGAGTTGTGGAAGACAGATGGAACACCTGCAGGAACTGTTCTTTTAAAAGACATTAGTCCTGGCCTCCAGGATTCATCACCTACTGAATATGTCATTTTTAATGAAGTGCTTTATTTCTTCGCTTCAGATGTAGATTATGGAATGGAGTTATGGAGATCGGACGGGACAGGTACTGGTACATTTCGAATTACGGATAGCCCTGCAATCTACTTGCATAACTTAAAAAAAACGGAAACAAAACTAATTTTCACCTGTCAAATAGAGAATGAGTTCAAAAATTCATTGTGGTTTAGCGATGGAACTATTGAAGGAACCACATCCTTTTTTCCTACGAACGAAACTCGCTTTCAGTACTTTTCAATTCAGGGAGATGAAGTAATTATTGCATCAGCCACAGGGTCGAATAGTTTTCAACTTTGGAAGACTAATGGCACGCCTGAAGGTACTGTATTTCTGAAAGGTATTAATGAAGGAGTTGTGGGAAGTAACATTCGTCAAGAATTATACTTCTTGAATGGAATATGCTATTTGACTTCATTTGATGGAACAAACCGCCATCTTTGGCGCACAGATGGTACAACTGAAGGCACTTACCCGGTTGCCAAAATATGTGATGGATCCTGTGATAATTTAGTTTTTGGATTCCATGAGATTAATGGATATCTGTATTTTACTGGCGGAACAACGGACGCAGGGTTATCGGTTTTTAGAACAGATGGAACGACTGAAGGAACATCATTTCTATTCGACCCTTCAGCCGAAGGTTTCTCAGGTCCATTTAACTATACCCATGTAAAAGACAAAATATTTTATTTAACGATTGTCAATAGCGAAACTGAAGTTTGGATGAGCAAAGACGATGGTGATCAGACAAGCAACAAAAAACTGCATAGAGGTAAGGGCCTAAATTTTCTGGCGTTCCCTTATAAAGATCAATTTTATTTCACGGAAGAAGATTCCACTTTATTGATTGGGTTATGGAAAAGTGATGGCACATTAGAAGGAACGGTTCGTGTGGGTCAATCAACTCCATATCAAAAGCAGATGAAAGTTATAAATAACTCACTTTATTGGCTTGGGTATGATCCGGGTAGCAAAATTGATCAATTGTGGAAGACCGATGGAGTATGTACACGAAAGCTGATGGATTTACCCGGATATAATTATGGTTTCTTAGCTGTCGGAAATAACATGATTCTTAAACAATACAACGAGTCTGGTGATCAAACCTTATACTATTATGAATTAAATAATGAACCCGATTTATGTGAATCAGAGGTCACAGCAGTAGAAAATCCGTTAACGAATTCATACCTATTTCCAAATCCAACACAAGGGCCTGTTAATCTAAACTATAACATACCAATATTAAATATTGTTGTTAAAGATATTCTTGGCAAATCCATGTATTGTGATTGGAGTGATAAAAACCTGGATTTGAGTTCGCTTCAATCAGGAATTTATCTCGTTGAAATCAGGACATTCAAGGGATCAAAATCATTCAGAATTATGAAGGAGTAGCGGTTTGCATCCACTCTTCCTAAGTCTTTTGTTCTCCGCAGCCTCGAACCTCGGGGACTCTTAGGAAGCAGGAATTGTGTTTAAAAAGAAGGCTGACTTTGTAAAGTCAGCCTTCTTTTTTTTTGCGCTATTTCTTCTAGGCATTCAACTGAATCTCTTCGCCTTCCTTATTCAGAAATTTGAATTCAGTAATTCCCATTGATGAGTCAACAATCAAATTAACCCAACGCTTGTATTTAAAGAACCACTTAACGCGTTGCGAAATAAGTCCTTTCGTAAAGAATGCCTGAACATAAGGGTGAAGTGCCAGCACTAAACTTTTCTCGTTTTGCTTCGCAAAAAGATGTTCTATGTTTTTCTCAATCTGATCGGTTACTAAAATAGAAGCCAGGATTTTTCCGGTGCCATTACATGCCGGACAAACTTCCTTCGTTACAATGTTCATCTGAGGACGAACACGCTCGCGGGTAATTTGCATCAATCCAAACTTCGAGAGCGGAAGGACAGTCGATTTCGCCTTGTCTTCCTCCATCTCATCCTTCATGATCTTATGGATGAGCTTTTTGTTCTCGGGGTTTTTCATGTCGATGAAATCCACCACAATGATTCCACCCATATCGCGAAGGCGCAACTGGCGGGCAATCTCTTTTGCCGCTTCGATGTTTACAGAGAGCGCAGTTGTTTCTTGATTCTCTTCACGATTCGATTTGTTACCGCTGTTAACATCGATAACATGAAGCGCTTCAGTATGCTCAATGATAAGGTAGCCACCTGCCTTTAAACTAACGGTTTGTCCGAAGGCCGATTTTATTTGACGTTCGATGCCATAATGCTCGAATATCTTGGCTTTGCCAGAATACATCTTTACAATCTTCTCCTTGTCCGGAGCATTGGTATGGATGTAGGCTCTTACCTCTTCAAATATCTTTTTGTCGTCTACATGAATGTTGTCGAATGATTCGTTCAACATATCGCGTAATAACGATGAGGTTTTGCTGAGTTCTCCGATGACTTTGTCACGCGGATTGGCCGTAACCATTCGCGTCATACCTTCTTCCCAGGTGGTCACCATCGTGCGCAGGTCACGATCTAATTCGGCTACCTCTTTGCCTTCGGCAACGGTACGAATAATGACACCAAAGTTTTCGGGTTTGATGGATTGGATAAGGCGAAGCAGTCGCTTGCGTTCATCACCGCTCGTGATCTTTCTTGAAACGCTGACTACGTTCGAAAATGGTACCAAAACCAGGTATCTCCCGGCTAAGGATAACTCGCAGGATAATCGAGGCCCTTTTGTTGAAATTGGCTCTTTAACAATCTGAACCGGGATCAGTTGACCTTTAGACACCTGCTGGGTGATTTTCCCATGCTTGTCTATTTCCGGTTCGGAGTGAAATTTGTCTAGTTTCCCACCCATGATCTTTTTGCCGCGAACCAGTTTGGTAAACTTTTGAAGTGAACCGAACTGCGGGCCGAGATCCAGGTAATGGAGGAACGCATCTTTTTCGTAGCCGACATCAATGAATGCTGCATTGAGTCCCTGAACTACCTTTTTAACAGTGCCCAGATAAATTTCGCCTACGCTGAATTTGCTCCCATCCTCATCGTTGTGGAATTCTACGAGCGTCTTGTCTTTTAGAAGAGCTATACGACATCCATCTTGAGTTGCACTAATGATAAGTTCGTTACTCAAAACGCTAAAAATTAAATAGTAAAAAGATGTGTACAGTCTGATTGAACAGACATAATCCCGAAAGGATTACTTCTTCTTGTGTCTGTTCTTACGAAGACGCTTCTTGCGCTTGTGCGTTGCCATTTTGTGTTTCTTTCTCTTCTTTCCGCTTGGCATAAAATGCTTTGGTTTTTCTTAGTCTGTTAATTTGCTCTTGATTGAGAGCGCGTCTCCAGTTTTCAGTTTGTTGAACAATTATTTTAAATCCTTCAGATACGAATCGACTGTGGCTTGCACCGCAGGATCCTTCTCCATCTGTTTCACTTTTTCAAATTGCGCTTTTGCTTTTGCCTTGTCGCCTGTGTTCATGTAGGCAATGCCGAGCAGAAGCTGACCTTGGGTATTGTTGGGATAGAGTTCAATCAATTCCTCCAATCGCTCAACAGCCTTGTCATATTGACCAGACTGTATCGAGAGCATGCCCAGGTTAAAGAGCGCCAGTTCATTCTTTGGATCAGCTGCGATGACTTCGCGTAGCATTACTATGCCTTGCATCGGGTTAGCCGAGCTTACATAGGTCATGGCCATCTTCGTTTTTACATCCAGGTTTTTTGGATTTGCCTCCAATACCTTTTTGTAAAACTGCTGCGCTTTCTCGGCCAATTGCTTTTGCTTGTCTTGATCGATAGCAAAAGTAAAGGCCTCATAATAGCGGTCGCCCGTGTTGATCCAACTTTCAGTAGTGTTAAAGAACTTCGATGCCTCTTCTTCAAACCATGCTGCGCTGTCAAATTTGCCCGCTTGCTGGTACAGGTTTGCTAAAGAGTCGGCAAAGATAGCATTTTTTTCTTTTTCCGAGCTCTCAAGGTACTGAGCCCGAATATTTTGAATGGACTTGGTTAATTCAGCCGGAACGTCATTGTGGATGGCCGTTTGCTTCCGGACAGAGTCTTTCGCCTGGGTCGCCATTTCGCTATCATTTTCCACCACTACTTTTGGGAGTAGAAAGATCAGCCAGATAACGAGGGCGCTTACGGCAATGAGTAAAATTCTGGTTTTGAGCATGAAGGGAGAAGAGCATTTCCATCAATTGAACATTTCAATTCAACCGATGTTTAAAGCCCAAGATTATTTATCAGCAGTTTGCTTTACTTTTTCGCTATTCTTGATCTTATTCACAAAAATCTTGGCAGGCTTAAAGCTCGGAACATAATGTTCATCAATAACCAATGCGGTGTTTCTGGAAATGTTCCGTGCGATCTTTTTCTTTCTCTTTTTGTTGATAAAACTTCCAAAGCCTCGAATGTAGAGGTTGTTGCCACTGGCCATGGAGTTTTTCACTACGCTAAAGAAGGCTTCAACCGAAGCGGTTACATCAGCTTTGTCAACTCCGGTCTTTTCTGCGATTTCGTTAATAATGTCGGCTTTCGTCACTGTACTATTTTTTTAGTCGAATTCTTCGGTAGTAAAAAATTGGGATGGCAAATTTATGTGCCACATCCAGAATTAAAAATGAATATTGAAAAAATCTGATAATCAAGTAGATGGATAAACGATATTTCTCTGATAAAGTCGTTGAGTGGTACCAATTAAATAAGCGTTCACTTCCCTGGAGGGAGACAAAAGACCCGTATCGGATCTGGTTGTCGGAAATTATCCTTCAGCAAACGCGTGTTGTTCAAGGTATGCCTTATTACCTGAAGTTCGTTGAAAAATTTCCCTCGGTGGCTGCTTTGGCAGCTGCGTCAGAGCAAGAAGTGCTGCGATTGTGGCAAGGTTTGGGTTATTACACGCGTGCGAGGAATTTGCATAAGTGTGCAAAAGAAGTGGTGCGCTTATATAATGGATCATTTCCCGGGACTTATTCTGAACTTCTTAAACTTCCCGGCATTGGAGAGTATACGGCTGCAGCAATTGCTTCCTTTTCTTATAAAGAGCCCGTAGCCGTTGTAGATGGAAATGTATTTCGGGTATTGTCGCGAGTTTTTGGAATAGAGTTGGAGATCAATAGACCAGAAGGAAAAAAACACTTTACTCAAGTCGCGAATGAGCTAATCAGTCAGAAGAGCCCTGATTTACACAATCAGGCGATGATGGAGTTTGGAGCAACGTACTGCACACCGAAGAGCCCGACATGTGAGGAGTGTATTTTTAAAACGTCCTGCTTTGCGTTTCAAAAGAATGTTGTGAATGATCTTCCTGTCAAGGTAAAATCCAAAGCGTCTCAAAAAAGGTTCTTTTATTATCTGGTGGTTCGCAAGGGAAAATCACTTGCCATGACGATCCGTGATCAAAAAGGTATATGGCATGGATTGTATGATTTCCCCCTCATAGAAAAAAAGAAGGCTGTTAAGATTGAAAAGATTTTGAGTGAGGATGTGAAATGGACGGCCAAAAAATCGAAGCCCGAAATTTCAGAAAGCTACAAACACATTCTGAGTCATCAGATTATCACAGCTAGATTCATCATTTTGCCATTTGATGAAATTTCAGCTGCATTGAAAAAGAAATTAAAATTCTATTCGCCTAAGCAAATTGCAGAATTGCCAAAGCCGGTTTTAATTAGTCGCTTTCTGCATGACCATCACCTTTTATAGTTGAACTAAGAATGGTATTTTTGAAATGTCAATCGAAAATAAATTTTCAATCTAAAATCTTAAAGTTATGTCAGGTGTAAACAAAGTAATACTCGTTGGCCGTGTCGGAAAAGAACCGGAAGTGAGAAATTTAGAAAATGGAGCAGTCGTTGCAAACTTTAGCATGGCTACTTCAGAAACGTATAAGGATAAAACTACGGGTGAGAAAAAAGAAATTACCGACTGGCACAACATTGTGCTGTGGCGTGGACTTGCAGAGATCACACAAAAGTATGTTCACAAAGGTGACATGCTTTATATAGAAGGAAAAATGCGCACACGCTCATGGGAAAAAGATGGTGTTACGCGCTACACAACAGAAGTGATTGGCGATAATATGACCATGCTTTCAACAAAAGGAGGAAGTGGTGGAGGTTCTGGAAATTCCGAATATTCTCAAGAGAGACCAATGGCGGAGCAAGGAAGCTCAACTCCTCCGATGCATTCTTCTACAGACGATTTACCTTTCTAATTTTTCATTTACGAATTTACTGCGCGACCAGAGCATAGCTCTTGGTCTATTGCTTATGGATAATCGCCTGCGAACAATTTTCATTATTACGCTTGTAATCGTTGCATCTTGTTCGCGCGATTATCTACCAAAGCCACTGGGTTATAACCGATTGGTTTTGCCCGAGCCTGAATATCAATCCTTACCCGATACGCTTCCGTATTTTTTTGAATACTCCAAACACGCAAAACTATTGCGCGATACATCGCGAATCAACGAGCGGTTTTGGATTGAATTGTATTACCCTGATTTGAAGGCCAACATACACGTTACCTATCATGATCTGAATGGCAGTAAAAAATTATTGCAAGAATATTCGGATGACTCTTACACGTTAACGGCCAAGCACCAGATTAAAGCCTACGCTATTGATGAAGTAATCATCAAAACTCCCGATGGAAAAGCTGCCGTGATTGCCGAGTTGGAAGGTGAAGTGCCAAGCCAATTTCAATTTACGATGACAGACTCCTCTAAAAACTTTCTGCGCGGTGCACTATACTTCGATACTAAAGTTGCGAATGATTCTCTGGCGCCTGCGATTGCTTATATGAAGAAAGACATTATGCATTTGATTAATACGTTGCAGTGGAAGCAATAGCGCTATTGACTGATTCGGTTATTTACCGAACCCAACCTTCACCCCACTATAATAGTTAATCGTTGGCGCAGCATTGAAGTAGCGTTTGCCGATTGCATTTAAGTCGTTACCTAAACTATATCTTTCATTCAGTGCATTATCAACACCAGCAAACAGATCAAGCGAGAAATTGCTCCACGATTTGCGATAACCCAATCTTCCTCCTAAAAGATTGTAAGCACGTGCATAATCAGTATTGGCATCGTTCAATGGAATGGCATCGGTGTGATTGAAGGTAATGTTTGTATAGACCCCAAAGCGAAAAGATAGATCAAGGCCCGCTACATAAATCTTTGGAGCAACTCCTGTTAAAGTATTGCCAGTATAACTAATCGTATCCTTTGCATAATCTTTAAACTGATAATCGTTTAAGGTAACGTTTGTCCATACTTTGAAATTCGATAGCTGAGAGTTTTCTTGAAGTTGAGGCATCCACGCAAGTTGAACTTCCAATCCCATTTGAGTTGTGCTTCCTGCATTCACAAAATATTCAGCGCCATCCGCTTCTCTTCTAATTACAATGGTCTCTTTAAGGTTGAAGTTATATGCTGCAACATCAAATGTAAGTTGATTAGTTAGCAGGTTTCCGCGAAAGCCGAGCTCAACATTATTTCCTTTCTCAGGATTTAACTGTTGATTGAAAACAGCATTGGAAGGATAGAGCTCTTCCAAGGTTGGTGGAGAGTACCCTTGAGAGAATGTTCCATAGGCTGAAAAATGCCGATTCAGTTTTTTGAGTAATGCAACACGTGGTGAAAATACCGCATCAAAATTTCGGTCATCCTTTATATTAGGAACATCAGAGAGTCGCGTGAATTGAATATCTGCTTTATTGAGACTGGCACCAACCGTAAGAAAGAATTGCTGTGGCAAATAGAATTCGCTTTGAGCGAAAATAAAATAGGTAGTCGATGTCAACTCATCATCATTCTGCAAAGCACCCGATTGACCCTGATTGTTCGCATAGACTTTTACAGGAGAAAAACCATGTTGATACTCTGCTCCAAAATTTAATTTACCCTTATCAAACTGAAAGCTGGTGTTGGTTCGAGCACCGATGCTTTGCTCTGTTCTTCGTTCATAATTTCGGATGGTAGGATTTTCAAATTGGGTGAGCGATCCGTACAATCCAGTTTTAGTTGACCACCGATCACTCCAATAGTAGGTGTGATTAAAGCCTGTGTAAAACGTTTTGTTATAGACTGCCGCTTGCTGTGCCTCAGCACTTGGATTTGGACCACCTGCTGGTCGTGCCTGACTCGGAAGAGTATCATACTGAGCTTTTGTTAATCCCCCTGGTGTTTGATAAAATAAGTCAGCGTACAAAAAGTTAACTCCGAGAGAATTCCTCTTGCCCCCATCAAAATTTATTTCGCCTTGCAAGACATCTCTTGTCATTTTAGTTTGTGTGCGATATCCGTCAGCTTGCTGATGCGCATACAATAATCTAACATCAGCTCCATCTGAATGAGCACTCCCTTGCAGGCTGTAACGAAACAGACCAAAACTTCCGGCAAGTGCTGAAGCTTCAACACAATTTTTCTTCAACACAGAATTCTTCATCAACATCACACCACCTGTTCCTGCCCCATAAAGACTTGCGCCAGGTCCTTTTGCTATTTCAATTTGTTGAAGTGAACTGAAGTCCAATAGATTCAGATAAGTATTCCCTCCCGGATCGGTGAAAGGCAGATCATTCCAATACACTTTTACATTACGTACACCAAATGGAGAACGCATTGTACTGCCGCGAATAGAAAGACGATAACTCCCTGGAGACCTTTCTTCCATCCGAACCCCTGGAATAGAGTTAATAATGGGGACAAGAGAAGAGGTACCAAAACGGTTAAGTTCCTTTTCTCCAACTAAACCAATCGCGAGCGGTACTTCGGATAGAGGACGATTATATTGATAAGCGTTAATGACAAATTCATCAAGTTGTTTAACAGAATCAGTAGGCAACTCTTGTGCGGTTGTTTGGATTGTAAAGAACAGATAGGTAAGTAGAATGAGAGATAGATTTTTCATTGACGTAAATCAGGTATGCAAGATAGGTAACAGCATCTTATCTTGGCTTTCTGAAGTTGACGGATTGAAATTAAAAATTTCTACATTTAAGTAATTCCAAAAACCTGAATGAAACCCAGCACCACCATATTTGAGATTTCGAAAATACTGAAGCTAAGCCCCTCAACGGTTTCTCGTGCGCTTAAAAACCATCAGGATATTTCAGAAGTAACGAAGCAACGCGTGCTTGAACTTGCAAAGAAATTGGACTATGAACCCAACACTTTAGCGGTTGGCTTGCGCACAAACAACACCCATATTTTTGGTGTAATTGTTCCAACTATTTCGGGGTTCTTTTATGATTCGTTCATAGCATCCATTGAGGAGGAAGCACGAAAGACGGGATACGCACTTTTCATTTTACAATCCAGCGATGATCCTGATCAGGAAATAGAGAATATTAAACTTTGTAAGCAGAATCGTGTGTCTGGAGTATTCGCATGTCTCTCTACGTTTACGGAAGACATCACTGATTTTCAAAAACTGAAAGAGAAGGAAGTTCCCGTAATTTTCTTTGATAAAGTTCCATCGCAAAATGATTGTAACAAAGTTTGTCTTGCCGATGCACATGCAGCTAATCTTGCAGCGAATGTATTGAAGAATAAAAACAAGAAAAGAATCTTGTCGCTTTTTGGAGATATACATCTATCGATAACCCAAAGAAGATTGAATGAATATCAAAAAGTTTTTGCAAGTACACCATCAGAAATAATGATTGCTCATGTTGGTGATACTGAAGAATCGCGAACCAAGACCCATGAAGTTTTTTCATCCGAGGTAAAACCCGATGCGATCTTCTGTATGAGTGATGAGATTCTAATTGGTGCCATGAAAGCGCTCGAACAATTGAAGTTAAAAGTACCAGATGATGTTTCGGTTATCACCTTAAGTAATGGCTTCTTCCCCAAATTATACTGGCCGGAAATTACGTATGTTGAAACGAGTGGTTATAAATTAGGGAAGTTGGCCTATACGAGAATGATGGATTACATCGAAGGTAATACAGCCGATCAGGAACTTATCGTTGAGTCTATATTAGTGGAAGGTGGCTCTATCTAGCACGGAAAGAAAGCGTAAAAAATAGTTGATTCTAAATGCACGACCGCTATTTCAATATGAAATGTTATTCACAATTCGTGCATCTGCAATGAATGTAGATCGTAGCAGCTCCTCTTCATTTAATTTAATGTGCCACTTTATGAAGACACTAATAATTTACTTAGAGAATCTTTAATGGCGATCTCACAAAACCCCCACACGTTATTCTGAAGAAATCATATTAACTTTTTAAAAGGCTCCATTTAAGCACTAATTCTCACCTTTCAAAAAAACAGGCGGGTAAAGTCAAAAGATTTAGCGATCTTGCGGCCCGAAACGAATTCAAGCCTTTAGCTGTTGTATTGCTGTCGACAAGTCAAAAGAGGCGATTTTAACTTAAAAACACACAATCATGGGAAGACCCCCAATATTACCGAAGAAAAAGAAAGATGGTTTTTATCTCGAATTGCGTAATAAAGGCGCTAAAGCAGGCATAATCGTTATCCGCGACACACACGAAGCCATGATGCAAGCGGCCAAGCAATATGAGAACACAAAAGATGTGATCATTCTAGGCGAGCATAAAAGCGGTAAAAAAGTAGATGACGGTAAGAAAAAGGCAAAGGCCTAATCTTAACCAATTGCTTTAAGAATCAGAATTCCTTCAATAGTTCTTCCACTTTTTTAGAGCCATCAAAGAAATCCAACAATCGGAGCAACACTCGGTCCACTAAAGTATCCGGGCATGATGCTCCGCTTGTTAAGATAATTTTGACCGGATTTTTTATCGGCAGATAATTCTCTGTTATGATTTTCTCCTTCCGATGATAATTGAAATGCCGAATCTCCTTGTTTGAAATAATCTCGTTCTCTGAATTGATAAAATAGGTAGGGAATTTTCGTTCGCACAATTCCACCAGGTGAGAGGTATTCGAACTATTATATCCTCCAACAACAATGGCTAAGTCAGCATCAGTCTCCAACAGTTTATACGTTGCGTCTTGATTATCATTCGTTGCATAACACAATGTATCACGCGTATCAGCAAAATGCCTTTTGATTTCATCAGCGCCATACTGTGCTGACATCAATTGTTTAAAATAATCTGCGATGGCCTGGGTCTCAGTAGCAAGCATCGTGGTTTGATTTACTACACCAACACGCTTGAGATCTTTTGATGGATCAAAGTTTTTAGAAAATTGTCCTTCAAACTCTTTAAAGAAATTATTAATTGATTTCCCCCCTACAATGTATTCACCGAGCCGATGCGCATCGTTCATATCGCGAACGATTATGGAGGGTGCTCCTTTTGAGCTGTGTGAGAAAGTCGCACGTGTCTCTTCATGCTTTGGTTTGCCATGGATAATAACGGTGAAGTCATCCGTGCCTAATTTCTCAGAGCGATTCCAAACTTTTTCAACAAAGGGACACGTTGTATTGTATTTTTGAACTTCTATCCCTTTATCCATCAAGAGATGTTCAGTTTCTAATGTTGTTCCAAATGCGGGAATAATTACGACATCATCTTTTGTTAATTCACTCCAGGGGATAAACTGTGTTCCATCTGTATCCATTATAAACTTAATGCCACGACTCTGAAGATCTTGATTCACCTCCTGATTGTGAATCATCTGACTCAAAAGAAATACGCGCTTATCAGGATTTTCTTCAATGGCTTTATAACTTATTTCAATCGCGTTTTCAACACCATAACAAAAACCAAAATGACGCGCGATGAAAAAGTGAACGGGACCAAAATCTAACAACGTAGGTGTAAAGTCTTGCTTGCGCAGATCTTTAACTCTTCGAGATTCTTTTATTTTTCCGGTGATAGCGGACCGGTAGTACGCAGGAATTTCAAATTTTTTGATAGCAAGGAAATTTAACTGAAGCCAAAGGTAAAACAGAATTTATCGAATTTGCAGGATTAACAGAATTGATTGCAGACGGTTCATTTTGAATTAAGAAAATTTATGGAGATCTATCCATTATAAACAAAATAGATCCAGGGCTAAATAAAAACATTATTCAGCCCTGGATCTACTCAAGATCCATTTAACCATTAACGGATAACAATTAACTTTTCTAAGCAGCTCTTGAGAGCTTGTCTTCTTTTATCTTGTTAATCCTGATCTCTTTCTTTTCGAGATCAAATGATTTTACTTCTACAAAATTGTTTTTGATGTACTTTAAAACCTCCATCACTTTTCCATCAATCTTGCTGCGTACTCGCTCGCCCTTTCTAAACAATCTCCTCATAGTTGAATTTATGAATTTATTACATCCTGAAAGCATAGTTAAATTCTCTTGGAAAATCTTCATAGGTACCGGAGAGAATAATTAAATCACCTTGTTTCTTTTTCTTTAATAGCTCGGTAAGTTCATTAACGTTCTTAACGGGTGTATCGTTCACTTTAGTAATGATAAACCCTTCGCGTATGTCAGTATATTTCGCTGGTTTGCCATTGCCAAGCTCCTTTACCCGAACACCGTTGTCAATATCTAATTTTTTCAGCAATTTTCCATCTACCTCTTCTAATTCTAATCCGAGGGCAGCAAAAGCATCTCTTTCTTCCGCTTTAACAACTCCTGTCTTTCCATCGCGACTTTTTAACGTTACCGGAATAGTCAGTTCTTTTCCTTTACGATTCACTACTACATTTACCTTATCGCCCGGGCGATGACGGCCAATGGCTTCTGTCAAAGCTGTGTTGGTTTTGATAGGAACTTCATCAATTTTTACAATCACATCACCTTCCTTTAAGCCTGCATCCTTTGCAGAACTCTTTTCAGCAAACCCACCAATGTAAGCGCCTTCGTTAACGGCTAACTCCTGCTCTTTAACAAGGGTACTGTTCACGTTTTGGATGCTCACTCCCAACCAGCCACGTTGTACAGTTCCAAACTTAATGAGGTCTTCTACAATCTTATTAACGATGTTGGAAGGTACTGCGAAGCCATAACCAGAATATGAACCTGTTGGGCTTGCAATCGCTGTGTTGATGCCAAGCAAACCACCATTCAGATTCACCAATGCACCACCACTGTTTCCAGGATTGATTGCAGCATCAGTTTGAATGAAGGATTCTATTGCTGAGTTACCTTCTTTCGTGTTACGATTTAAAATATTGATGCTTCTTCCTTTTGCACTGATAATACCAGCGGTTACAGTAGAAGTTAAATTGAAAGGATTGCCAACAGCCAAAACCCATTCACCGACTTTTGATTGATCAGAATCAACAAACGGTAAAGAAGGCAAACCTTTTTCGCTGATTTTTATTACCGCCAAATCCGTGTCGGGATCAGTACCAACTACCTCTGCTTTAAAGGTTCTATTATCATGTAAAGTCACTTCAACAATATCAGCACCTTGCACTACGTGGTTGTTGGTTACAATGTATCCGCCTTCATTAATAATTACTCCGGAGCCAGAACTTTGACGAGGACCTTGTGGGGCCTGAGGTCCAAAGAACTCTTTGAACAAATCATTTGACTGCGCCTGCTCTTCACCCCCGCCTCCATCCTGAGTGGATTGAATGTAGACCACTGCAGGCATTACTTTTTCGGCAGCATCCGTAAAATCAAGAGGCACTACTTCACCATTCTCATTTACAGAGTAGGCAACTTTTGTAGCAGGTGTACCTGCGAGGTATTCCAGCTTTACACTGTTTTCTTTTTTGTCTAACCATTGAAATACGGCAAGGGTGCAAATGCTACCCAATACAGCCGCCAAGAAAAGAGATCCAAAATTTTTCATAGTTTTCAAATATTAAAATTTTTTGTGTTTTAGCAAAAACCAGACAAGGCTTGTGCCGATAGAAAATTTGTCATTTTTAGAGAAAGGAATTCTGTCATTTTTTCAACGCCCACTGTCATTCTGTTTTGAGTACACTTTAATACGATTTCTGATCGGATTAGGTTTTCGCAAGACACCATTTGGGGTATTTGCTGTTCAGGTAAAAGCCTTAACTTTCGGAATGGCCAGACCTTATTTTCGATTTCCATTTTTACTCATTTTGTTTTTGATTGGTTGGCAGCACAGCCAGGCGCAACAAAAAGAGTTTGGATGGCTGGTAGGCAAATGGAAGCTCACCGAAAAAAATGTTTTTGAAGAGTGGAAGATTGCAGCTGATAAAAAAACATTAGAAGGTCTCTCATACCGAATCAAAGAAGGCGACACTACTGTGATGGAGAAGCTTTTCATAAAGTTTGAAGAACCTTTCTTTTTTTACATTTCGGATGTCGCTGAAAATCCAGCGCCTGTTAAGTTTAAAATCACACAGTACAATGCTGATAAATTTCTGGCAGAAAATCCTGAACATGATTTTCCAAAAGCCATTCGATATAAACTGATCCGGAAGAACAATCAGGATTTTATAGAAGCTGCCATAGAAGGTGATGGAAAGGTTATTCCCTATAGCTTTGCAAAAGTGAAATAAGGAGACTGGACACAGCGACAATTGTTAAAAATGTCATAGCCTTCACAATAGTGGGTGCTCTACTACTGTTTATACCTTAGTCCTTTTTCTACTGACCAGAAATCCAAAAATTGCCGCAGTAAAAAACATGAGCAAACTGTAAAGTGCCGGAGGTACTGACATGGCAGAGTTATTCAATACGTTTAAGGCAATAAAGATTGCCAACGTTCCATTGTGTATGCCAATCTCCATACCAATGGCGATGGCTTGTTTCTTTTCCACATTAAAAAACTGCGGAACATAATAACCGACTGCCATACTCAATACATTAAAAAGAAAAATAGGTAAGCCAAGTTCACTTGCATACTCAATGAGTACACGGTGCTCTCGAATAGTGACAGAAAGAATGATAAGCAAAAGTAAAATGGCCGAAAGAATTTTTACGGGTTTGTCCATGTGGGCAGCAAAGGAAGGTGATTTACTTTTTAGAATCATGCCAATACTTACCGGCAATAATACAATGGCAAACACCTCTACTACTTTCTTAAATTGCATTGGTACAAATTGGTCTGAATCTAAGAAATAGCCGAGAGAAAAGTTGACGATTAGCGGAAGGGTAAAAAGAGTAAGCACACTGTTTACAGCAGTAAGGGTAATGTTTAGCGCCACGTCACCGTTAGACAAATGACTATACAAATTCGCAGTTGCTCCACCGGGAGAAGCTGCCAACAACATTAGTCCCACTGCCAACAAGGGACTTAGTCCAAACAATTCGGCAAGCGAAAAACAAAGAATAGGCAGTAACACCATTTGGCAAATCAGCGCGATGGTCATCGCCTTTGGATATTTCGCAACGCGTTTGAAATCATCCACTGCAAGCGAAAGCCCGAGACCGAGCATGATAATTCCTAGTGCAATTGGTAAAAAGATTGAAGTAAGATCGGATTGCTGCATGTGGGATGGATTTAAGCGAATATAATTATTTTATGTTCAAGGTTTGGGAGTAGTACTCATTTGGAATACCTCATTGGTACACCTTTTTTGGATACTTTTGCGGAAAGTAAATATTGAAATGACAATTCAGGGGAAGATTACACTCAAGTCAGGCAAAGAGTTTTCGATTGAACGTTTTCATCCCTGGATTTTTTCGGGTGCGATCCAAACGTTAGATGGACAAGTAATCGATGGCTGTTGGGTAGAAGTAAAGAGTGCAAAAAATAAGGTATTGGGTTTCGGACATTATCAAAACGGCAGTATCGCAGTGCGCTTGCTATCGTTTGGGGATACGCTACCGGATGAAAATTTTTGGAAAGCAAAACTGAGGCAGGCTCTGCAACTACGAAATAGTACAAGCCTACCTTCCCCACAAACCAATGCCTTTCGATTGATTCATGGCGAAGGTGATGGATTGCCCGGATTGATTATCGATTGGTATGATGGTGTTGCCATCATGCAAGCACACTCAGTCGGTATGCACGAGGATCGAAAAAACATTACTCAAGCGTTGCATGAATTGTTTGGCGAAAAACTGAAAGCAGTTTATTATAAAAGTCAATCTACATTACCAGGAAAAGTTCGCGATGCACAGCAAGACGAATATCTTTTCGGAATGGGAGTTGTGCCACACGTTGTGGTTGAGCATGGTAATAAATTTTTTATCGATTGGGAGGAAGGTCAGAAGACTGGATTCTTTTTAGATCAACGCGAGAATAGAAAACTGCTGGGCAACTTTTCATCCGGTAAAAAAGTATTGAATACATTTTGTTATACCGGAGGATTTTCTGTGTATGCCTTGCAAGCCAACGCTTCATTAGTTCATTCTGTTGATGCTTCTGAAAAAGCGATTGTGCTTACCCGAAAGAATATTGAGTTAAATGGTTTCAATGCGAATACACATGCAAGTTATGCGGAAGACACCTTTGATTTTTTGAAAGACAAACAGGATGCATACGATGTAATCATTTTAGATCCACCAGCTTTTGCAAAACATCGCGATGCACGTCACCAAGCTGTTCGTGGATATCAACGATTGAATGCAGAAGCCATGCGTGTGATTAAGCCGGGCGGAATTATTTTTACTTTCTCGTGCTCGCAAGTGGTAGACCGACAACTTTTTTATGATACCATAGTGTCCGCAGCCATTCAGGCTAAACGACAAATAAAAGTATTACACCTTCTCACCCAGCCAGCCGATCATCCGGTTTCGATCTTTCATCCGGAAGGAGAGTATTTAAAAGGGTTGGTGCTTTTTGTGGAGTAGTCAATCAAAAGAAATTCCAATTGGGTTCTAATCTTTTGGAACCCAATTGGAATTAAATTCTATCTCTCAATTTTTATTTTCTATTTCTCAGTAGGAATAGGAGGGGGTCCATCTGGCAAATAGGATTTGTAAACATGTCCGTCCTTGCGTTCATCAAATTCTTTTCGGATGTCGGTACGAAGCTGTGGGTTCTCAAATAAGTCAACCATGGTCATAGCAAGTGATTTCGCTGCGAACAGCATTCCTTTATGACCAATTGACATTCCACCGCATGCCACAACGGACCACCCATGCCAAGCGGTATTTGCCGGAGCTGTCGTAACTAATACAGTAATCTCTGGAACAATCCAGCTGATATCACCAACATCGGTAGATCCTCCTGCAGGATCCTCTTTAGTCGTTTTTAGCAAATTGATTTTCCCATTTAATCCGGTTTGTTTTCCACCCTGGACTTCCTGAATTTTTTTTGCGAATGCAATTTCTTCTGGGGTATATGTTATTGGGCCGAGTATTTCTAAATTTTTCTGTAGGGCCTCTGCGCCCTTTTTATTCACAAGTAGTTCGTAGTCCCCTGTTTGTATTGTTACTTTTGCTTCTACTCCTGCAATTTCTCCAGCTCCTTTAGCGATTTCTTTTACGCGAGCAAAAACATCTTCTACTCCAGTACGTTTCGAATCGCGAACCCACATCCACACCTTAGCATATTCAGGAACAACGTTGGGAACATCACCACCTTTCATAATGGCATAGTGCATTCTCACACTAGGTTTAACGTGTTCACGTAACATGTTTACGCCATGCGTAAAGGCTTCCAATCCATCAACAGCACTTCGTCCATTCCAGGGATCAGCTGCAGCGTGTGCTGCTTTGCCTTTAAATTCTACAACAAAATCAACCATAGCCTGAGAGCTTTCCATATTTGCACTTATCTCAACATCTGGATGCCAATCTAGGCAGACATCTATATCGTTGAAAAGTCCCTCTCGGGCCATATAGATTTTTCCACCCACAGATTCTTCCGCAGGCGTTCCATAAAAACGAATGGTGCCTTTTAATTTTCCTTGTTGCATTAATTCTTTAATGGCCACAGCTGCACCCAGACTTCCTGCACCAAATAAATTATGTCCGCAACCGTGACCACCAGCATCAGGAACAAGTGCTTCTTTTGTTGGCATTGCTTTTTGTGAAATGCCTGGTAATGCATCGAACTCACCCATAATACCGATCACAGGTTTGCCCGATCCAAACTCCGCTGTAAAAGCGGTGGGCATACCCGCTACTCCGCGTTTCACAATGAAGCCTTGAGCTTCTGCATAATCAGCTAATGCTTTCGCTGACTTATATTCCTTCAATGCTGTTTCAGCATACGCCCAGATTTCATCGCTTAATTTGATGAGCTCTTGCTCATGTTTCTCTATTGATTGAATAGTAGCCGTTTTGTTCGGATTGACTTTCGTTTTTGCCGACTGTGCGAAGACGGAGCAAGCAGCCACGGCAAAGAAGAATGTAAAAAATTTATGTTTCATCATTTACTAGTTTAGATTCGAGGTAAGAAAACCGGATTTACGGTTAATACCCAAGGTAAAAAATGAAGTTGAAAAACAAAGACGAGTTGATTGTTATTCTGTGAGCGGTTAATTACTCACTCATTACAATCGCTATTTTATTTCCTGATGGATTAATTGCCAATCTAGAAATACCTTTTAATTGAAGTGATCCACTGCTCACTTCAATTAATTTCCATTCTTTGCTTTTGTCAGGATCGGAATAGAAAAAATCCTCACCATCACTCATCACGATTCTTCCATCGTTTGTCCATGCAAGGTCTTCACGATTAGGGAGCGCTTCAATGAGCACGTCAATTGTGTCAATAGTCTTTACTCGTTTAATGAGCCATTTGTTCGGAGACGATTTATCAACGAAGCTGATTGTTTTTGTTTTTGGAATAAGATGTATTGATCTTCCTATACTATCGGCCACGAAAAGATCTTTCCCGGTTTCTACATTATATAATCTCAAAGTTTGAGGCTCGCCCAGAACAAATACAATCACGGTACTTTCATCGAGCCATCCATGATATCCTACCGTAAGATTGTTGATAACGGTAATCGCACTGCCGCCATCGATTGGATACTTTCCTAAATCCTGTTTGCTATCATCGCGTTGAATGATGCACGAAACAAATTTTTTGTCAGGCGTTACTGTGGGAGAATATTCACGTTCGGATGTAGAGGTAAATTTCTTTGACTCTTTTGTTTGATAGTTATAAGTGAGAATATCCGTTCTTCCGGAAGTATCCGCGGAGGCGTAATACAAAATTGATTTCTCTGGATGAAAGAACGGTTGACTATCATAGCCCGGATGATTGGTTACTCGTGTTGGATTCGAAATCGTAATCTTATCTTTTTTCAATTTCAAATCAAACATATAAATCTCTGTTCCGGGTTGCGCCATGACAGCTTTCGCGAAATAGATTATGATGATTACTAAAAAGAATTTTTTCATTATCGGTACTTAGTTCTTTAAAGGTAACTTTTCAACCTTTAAAATCAAGAGATGAAAGAGAGTAAAGTTGTGCTTGTTTTTTGTTTGCTTGATGAAGTAAAACTTTCACGCAAAGACGCGAAGCTAATCCCGCAAAGAAATCCCTACTAGTAAATCTTAACGTATTTCGCTTCGCGTTCTTGGTATGTAATCTTAGCGCCTTTGCGTGAAATAAATTTATTAAATATGACTATGAAAATAAAGTGAGCTGAGAAGCTAATGCTGGCTTTGTTCTATTATTGAAAGGGGCCGATGTATTTTCAATATGATAAACTTCTGAAGCCTCTTTTCTCGAAGCGATTATAATCTCCGTATTTCCAGAGTGTTGTTTGAATAAATTCTGAACAATGGAAGGCGTGTTGTTGTGAAATGATAAGTGAGACAAAATTAAATGACTCATAAAAGACGGAGCATGATTACTGAAAAGCTCCCACGCTTGTCTGTTTGATATGTGCCCCTTACCTCCACGAATGCGATTTTTTAGTGCGAACGGATACCTGCCTGTTTCCAACATATGCTCATCATAATTCGATTCCAAAAATGCAGCATGACATTGTTTGAAATATCGCGTTACATTTTCGCAAGCAATTCCAATATCTGTAATGACACCCACTTTTACTTGATGATGTTCCACAATGAAGCTGTGAGGATCGCTTGCATCATGAAACTTTGGGAATGGGGTAATAGTAAGCTCTCCAATAGAAATAGGTTCGTGTGGAAGAAAAGTATGAGCAAGACTTTCTCTCAGACTTACCTTTCCTTCTCTCATCGTTTCGGGAGTAATGTAAACGGGGACTGGATATTTTTTGATGAGGGATCGCAAACCTGCAATATGATCGCCATGCTCGTGCGAAATAAAAATGGCTTTTACTCTCTTCATCGACAGGCCAAGTCGATTCATTCGTGTTTCGGTTTCGCGACATGAAACGCCTGCATCGATTAGCACAGCCTCCTTCAGGTTGCCTACATAATAGCAATTGGCATTACTTCCGGAATTGATGGAGGAGATGAACAAAGACATAATGGCGGCAAGGTAGTATTTTAGAATTTCTTGCTGAAGAGAATCGCGTCACGAATTAAAAACAAAAAGCCCTACTCAGTGGTGAGTAAGGCTTTTGCGAATTTAACCTGAAAAATAAAATCTTAATCTTCTTTATCGGCTTCGTCAGCCTTTTCAATTTCTTCATCAATGATCTTTTCAATCACTTCGCGTTGACGTTCGTCAATGGTCTTATCGGTTCTAGCTTGCTTTTTCATGAAGCGTAGCATCGCATTCTTTTTTATTTCGTAGGCAATGAATACTGTATATTCTTTGGTCTTCTCATTGTAAAACTTTTTCTCATCCATCTTTCGCAAATCTGAAATATTGGTATTCATCGTTTGACGAACGAGACTTTGAAATTTATCGGCAACATCGGCTGCTTTTTCGTTTTCGGTTTGTCCGAGATATTGATCGGCAACTTGTTTCATGGTTGTATTAACCTGTCCACCTAATTGAGCTTTTGCATCAATGTCAGCTTTGCCACGTGCGATGTTATCTTGCGAACTTGTGCCTTTACCTGTGCCTCTCCAGAATCGATTATTCGATTCATAAGCATTCCCTTGAAATGGCTCTTTTACTTTCTTACCTAAAATGCCCGATGAACAAGCTGTTAGTACGAGGAAGGATATGAAAACAAATGCGTGTGTGATTTTCATAATAGATTAAGATGTTGTGCTTAAAATTAATAAAAATTGTGCCAGAATAGAGAATGATGCTTAAAAGATGAGCCCGCAACGAATTGCGCTACATTCGGATGAGCACTTGCCAACGAAAAGCCCATTTCCATTGAATGGTATAATTTCTTATTTCAGCATGTGAAAGCATTTCGTTCAATTCATTTTTTGTAAACGCGCGCAATACAGAAAGCGGTGCATCAAACTTTACCATTGCCGATTTTGAAAACAAACTTGTCAACATCTTGATGGAATGGTATGCTAATGTGTGACGATGAATGTCATTGATGACAACACCAACACGAACTTGTTGTTTTAATACCGTAAAGAACGAACTCAACTGTTGTTGTGAGAAATGATGAAAAAAAAGGGTACCAATAACGATGTCGCACTTAATGGATTGAAACTCATGAGAGAAGATATCAATCGCCTTGAACTCAATGTGGGGTAAATCTTTTAGATTATTTTTTGCAAAGGCAATGATGTTTGGATTGGCATCAATGCCGATGAGCTTTACTTTTTTGTTTTTCTTTTTTCCCCACAGATCAATCAATCGAAGCATATCACCACCACCACACCCTACATCGATAATCGTAATTTCTTCTGATGAATGAATTTGTTCAAAAAGTTTTCCAATGCCGTTGATCGTTACCTGATTTCCACCAAGCCAGGTATTGATTATTTCAAGCTCCCGAAGCGTTTGATCAACTACTTCGCCTGAGCATTGAAGGTCATCCATGATCTCGATACCTTCTGATCGCTTAGAAAAATCAGGCATGGGCTGAATGAATTTTGAGTACCATACTTTCTAAGGTAAGCCCCGGGCCAAATGCCAGACTCAGAATTCTTTCGCCATCATCAGCACGTGATAAATTTTTAAAGATTTCATTCAACACAAACAAAACGGTAGGCGATGACATGTTACCATAATGCCTCAGCACATCAAGGGCGTGTCTATTTTGTTCTTTGCTTAAACTTAATTGTTGTTCAATTACCTCAACAATTTTTTTTCCTCCGGGATGAACAGCAACATATTTGATGTCTGGTAATTCTTTTGAGATCTTTTTCAACAGAGAGTTTGTCAACTGCTGAATACCGGATTGAATAATGCCGGGAACATAAGCAGATAGTTTCATTTCAAAACCAAGATCGCCAACACTCCAGGCCATATCGTGTTCACCTTCTGGTGCAAGATCATTGTGAAAATGTTCGAGTGATAATTTTATGGCCTGTTCACTTTGTGCTTCTACAAATACAGCAGCTGAGCCATCGGCAAATAAAGCATTGGCTAACAAATTATTTTCTGTTGGCTCTTTTTGAAAGTGTAAACTGCAAAGCTCTGTACAAACGATAAGCACTTTTGAATTTGCATCTGACTTACAATACGCATCAGCAACCTTCAACGCATTAAACGCAGCATAACAACCCATAAAGGTAATGCAGGTGCGCTGGGTAGTCGTGGGTAATTGAAGTGATTTAATGATGTCAATATCAAGACCCGGAGCATACATACCCGTGCAGCTTACAACAATAAGGTGTGTGATTTTTTGAAGATCAATTGAAGAAGATGCCTTCATCTTTTCAATCGCAGCCAGGCTTAGCGGCAAAGCGTGATCGCGAAAAGCTTCTAATCTTTTTTGAGTTGAAGGAAAGGGTTCGAAGTTTTGAGTGTTGGGATAAAACTCAAAGTCTTTTGATTTTCCATAATCGGCTAAGACCGAATAGCGACTTTCAATTCCGGTTGCTCTGAAGATGGTGCGAAGTTTCCGTTCATTATCATTATTTAGTTGCATACTGCGCACCATAAAATCGGCCAAAGCCGCCTGACTAAACTGATGTGATGGATTGGCTGTTCCGAAAGCCGTAATGAAACTCATTTGTACTTATCTGTTATTGATTAGCCATTCAAGGTCTGTGTCATTTGATTTGCAGATGGGTTAACCAGTAACAATTAACGGATAACAACTAGCTAATCCAAAAAAGCCTACATTAGTTTCAAAAAAGGAGTAAAACATGTTTTCATCTTCATCCTGGCTTCACCTGCGCATCCCCTTCTCTTACTTTTTGCTGCCTGTATTTTTGTTTTCACTTTCCGTTTCTCCAAACATAACTGAGAAAACTTTGTTATGGACCTTCCTGATTGTTCATTTTTTTCTGTACCCTGCCAGCAATGGGTACAATAGTTATTTTGATAAGGATGAAAAAAGTATTGGGGGATTAAAAAACCCACCGCCTGTAAATCGTGGACTATTTTTTCTGTCCCTTACGTTTGATGCCATTGCTATTGTATTGGGTTATATTAAACTCAGCCTTACGTTTTCTATTATGTTGTTGGTATATGGTTTAGTTTCCAAAGCCTATAGTCATCCAAGTATCCGATTGAAGAAATATCCAATTGCCGGATGGATTATTGTGAGTTTGTTTCAAGGGCTCTTTACGTTCATGATGTGTTATGTAGGCGTTAGTGGTTTGCCCATTGAACAGGCAGTCCAATCTTCAGTATTAATTCCGGGTTTGCTTGCTACTTTTTTATTGTTGGGAACATATCCCATGACGCAAATTTATCAACATGAAGAAGACGGAAAACGTGGCGACCAAACCTTTAGCAGGATGCTCGGCATTCGAGGAACGTTTTATTTTGTAGGTGGCATTTTTGCGTTTGTGAGCGCAGCCTTTGTCTATTATTTCTATACCGTGTTTTCACTTCACTATGCGCTGGTATTTTTAACGGCTATGCTTCCGGTGGTAATGTTCTTTTTCCTTTGGTTCATCAAAGTCTTGAAAGATGAAACAAAAGCAAACCACACCTATACGATGTGGCTTAACTTTATTTCAGCCACCTGTTTGAATACCTTTTTTATTTACCTGTTTTTAGATTCATCACATATTCTTCAGGCTCTTGGTTAAACAGGCTATCCCAATGCTATGAGATTGACATGCCTACTTTTTCCAGTAGTGCTTTAGTGGCTCGAATGCCATCGTCTTCGCTGAGCTTACTTCCCTCATATTCAATTCCTATATGGCCGGTATAACCCGCTGCTTTAACGATTGGTAACATCTTTGTATAATCAGTTTCAATGCAGTTGCCTTGCTCATCGAAGTCGTATGCCTTTGCACTTACGCCTTTTGCATACGGCATCATTTCAGTTGTGCCTTTGTAGCGGTCATACATTTCTACACAAGGCGAATCCCACATATCATTTTTCTCGCGTCTCACACAGAAATTTCCAAAGTCAGGTAATATTCCGCAGTTGGCCATGCCTGTGCCACTGATCACTCCGCTGAGCCATTGTCCATCGGATGAATATCCACCATGGTTTTCTACGATTACATTAATATCAATTCCTTTGGCAAACTCAGATAGTGAATGAAGTCCGTCTGTTGCAGCTTTTGCAACTTCTTCTCTTGTGCCAACCCCAAAAGAATTTACACGGATAGCATGGCATCCTAAAAATTTCGCAGCCTCTGCCCACTTGTAATGATTCTCAACGGCTTTTTTGCGCAGTTTTGAATCAAGATCTCCCAAAGCTCCTTCATTATCACACATGATGAGAACACTTCTTACCCCGAGATCATCACAGCGTTTTTTTAGTTCGGTCAAATACGTTTGATCTTTTGCTTTGTCCATGAAAAACTGATTGACATATTCTACAGCCGAAATGCCGAAATCATTTTTTGCTCGTGCAGGAAAATCAAGGTGATCCAGTTTTTTATCAAATAGGGATTTATGTAATGACCATTCTGCTAATGAAATTTTAAAGAATAATTCTTTCGGTGTTGCCGATACAATTGCAGTAGAATCAACTTTGTTGTCGGAGGTTGACTTGCTTCCGCAGGCCGATAAAAAAGCGGAGCCTGCTGCCGCGCTTACGCTGATAAGCCCTAATGAGCGTAAAAATTCTCTTCTGGTATTTTCGTTCTTCATGATACTAAGGTTAATGATAAGTTAAGATAGGCATTCAGCTTGAATTCTAAAACGACATTTACATTAGAAGCCGTCACCGTGAGTACTTCGCATAATGCCATTAGCAATTGGCTTTATGTGAATGGCTAAGTTTATGGCAATGTTAGATGCGAACGGACTTCCAAATAACTTCTGTATTTGTCGCCCTCTCCAAAGGCGCCTCCCAAAGTTTTCTTGCCACTGGTTAGCATACCTTCCTTCCATTTCTTCGCGTGAAATTGAATTGTTTACATGTTCAATGATCAATTCGCTTGCTAGTTTGGAAGCATGAATAGCCATGGCCATTCCATTTCCGCAGAGAGGTGTAATCATCCCGGCAGAATCCCCTACCATTAACATGTGATTTTCGATAGGTGATTTAGTTTCGAATGATATTTCGTTAATCGTTTCGGGCTTGTCAAAAAGAAATTCAGAATGAGTGAAAGCTGATTTAATCAAAGGGTTTTTAAAGAGAATATTCTCTTCCATCTCTGTGATGTTTTTGTATTGACGAAGATTATCACGGTGGGTTAGATAACATAACGTTGTTTTACCATCTTCAATGTTACTCATGCCACAATATCCTCCATCAAAATTATGCAGAGCAATAAGGTCTTCCGGGTGAGAGGTTTTGAGATGATACTTTACACCTAAATAAGGTGAACGTTTCTGAATAAAACTTCGGTTTAGCAGGACATCAAGTTTTGATCGTTTACCAAAACTCCCCAGCACAACATCAGCTTCCAGATTTTTGGATTGTGTTTTAATTTGAAATGTGTTGTTGGAAAAAGTAGCATCGTCTACTTCTGTATTCAAGAAAAACGTGACACCCAGAGCTCTGGCTTTTTCATATAAGAAATTATCAAATACGTATCGACTAATACCAAATCCTCCGAGATCAAGATCCATCGTTTCACTTTTTCCATTGACAGACGAAAGTAAAAACCGAGTGATGGAAGGTGGTGCAAATTGTTGCGGAAATAAATCGAGTGATTTTAAATAGGGGATAGTTTCGTTTGAAATATATTCTCCGCAAACCCGATGGAAGGGGTATGACTTTTTCTCAATCACAGTGGAGTGAATTCCAGCCTTTGCTAATCGGATAGAAGCAACCAAACCTCCTAACCCTCCCCCAATTATTACAATTTGCTTCATATCGGTAATGAATCTCTTGATTTGAGAAAGTTAGTGCAAGGATTCGTTTCAAAAACAAATATTTTGTGTTGGAACAAATCTTGCAACCCAACCTTTTACGTTAATATAACGTCTACTAATAACTCTGTTGGCAATGGAAGCAATTATTCAAAAACAAAATTCAAGTAAACCAATGAATATTCTATTGGTTGGTAATAACCCAATTGAGTTGAGTTCCATACTGGAAAAACTCAATCACGTAAGAGGTCAAAAGATCATTACTGAGATTGCTTTCGATTTGCAAGGTATTTTGCAGAGACTTCTGCATTTTCAACCTCATTTTATTTTGATCGATGACAATATTGGCAGAACGGAGATGGCATTGACCATCCAGGCATTAGAAGCAAATAATAAGACAAGGAATATTCCAATTACCTTATTAAAATCGTCCAATTATGAAGAGGCCTTTGGTGCTACAGGCATATTGGATTATTTATTGAAACAAAATTTATCGTCAGAAGGAATTTATACGATGTTTCGCAACTCACTTAAATTTCGCAGAACGCAAGCGTATTTGTATAACGCGTATCAAAAGAGAAAAGAACAGCTTACAAAGTTGGTAGGCCGATAGAACATTTACAAATTCAAATAACGATAAACTCGCCCTAGATCTGATCTGCCAAAATCAAATTGGTCTTTAATCTTGTTCCCTTTCGATTCACTTCTACTTTTACTTTTTTACCGGGTTTGTTATTCAAGAGACCATTCACCAGACTCAGGCTTAAATATTGAAGCGTCAAACCATTTACGCTTTCGATAATATCTCCTGGCTGTAGTCCTGCTTTCTGTGCTGAAGATTGTTCCCGCACTTCAGTTATTTCAAAGATGTTGAGTCTTGCACCTTTCGCTTTTATGGTAAGACCACTTAAGTTGTGATGAAACCCTTTCTTGTATGATGAATTCTTTTTGAAGAATATTTTTTCTTCCGGGAAGTTGTAAACCATGTGAAACCGACTCAATACTTCTCCACCGATTGATCCGTTTCTAAAAATTTTGCCAACCTTTAAACTATCAAAATAACTGTTTGGATCAGGAAAATTAGCAACCACATTGTTCAAAGAATACTCACCTAATTGCATGTTTTTAACGCGACCAATTTTTCCAAAAATTTCACCCCCTAAACCTCTGCCAATCATTGAACTAATTGTTAACTCAGGCACATGAAGGCGTTCGTCAGAGGAAGGATCAAGCATCAACGCATGACTGGCACCCGTATCGACCAATAACTTTGCGCTTAGGGTAGTGCCATCTTCTAATATAATGGTGGTGATGAGATAGGGCTTTGTATCTTCTATTTTTATAGGAATGGATTTAAACTTTTTATACTTACGAACCTTATCAGGAACAATAAGCGTAAGCAGCCTCTTTTCGTAATCAACATCTACAATGAAACGACTGAATAATTCGTAGCCCAATATTCCATGAACATCAGTACCAAGGTAGTTGCGTAATTCAAGGTAATCCTCTTCCAGAACCAGCATCGCATGTCCATGACTTTCAACTCCGGGCAGGCCGAGCGAAACATTATTTGTAATGTAAGCATCGATTAGATTTACACCGCCTGCTCCGGATATGGTGTACTTTCGGGAGTACTGGAGATTTAGGATATCAGTAAATGCTTTTTGGGTGAGAATGGTAGTTCGAACACCTGTATCTAAAATGAATTTTAAGGGTAGTGCATTGTTCAAGACAACCGGAACAACAATAAGGTTACTGTAAATCTCGATCGGAATCTGAACCTTCTTTCTACCATTCGCTAAAGAAAATCCTAATGGTTGTCCGCAAATAATAGCAGTGTAGAAACATAAAAGAACCAGAACCAGAATTTTTCGATACATAAACATCTTCGATCATCGTCAAGATAAGACAATTTTCAGAGAGTGTGCCATCACCCTTATTGCGGGATCATCAGATTAACAAGTTCCTCTGGTGAGGTGCTCACCTTCAAAAAATCAAGGTAGGCAGGTTTCAAGAAACCGGTCTCCTCCATCAAACGCATTTGTTGCAAGAGCGGATCAAAAAAATGGTTGACGTTTAATATTCCAACAGGTTGTTGAATTAAACCAAGTTGTTTCCATGTTAAAATTTCGGCTAACTCGTCAAGTGTTCCCCAGCCACCTGGTATCGCTATGAAGGCATCAGAAATATCTGCCATGCGTTTTTTCCTTTCATGCATTGAGGCGACAACTTCCAATTGGGTAAGATTTTTATGGCCAACCTCACGGTTCATTAAGAAACCTGGGATTACACCAATCACTTTTCCATGATGCTCTAATACGGTATCAGCCAAAATACCCATCAACCCAACATCAGCACCACCATAAATAAGTGTAATACCTCTGCTGGCGAGTAAAATACCAAGCTTCCGTGCAGCATCTGCGAAGATCTTGTCGTTACCTGTTGCAGAGCCACAGAAAACACAAATGCTCATTGGCTGTTAAGCAAGGGTGAACTTAGAATTTATTGTCGTGTTTGTTTTTGCTGACCATTTTATTTGGGATAACCCAAGGGCTAATAATAGCAAGAACGAACAGCGCGATAACGACCCAGAATGGCCACCAAGATAAATCCATAGTCATTGTTATTTAAGAGGGGTAAAAATAGGTTCAATTCCATAATTTTTGCAGAAAGAACCGAAATTTGTTTTAGGATAATTAACTTGTCGCGAGCCCATATTACATAAACATATATGAAGAAGTTTCTCATTTTTTCAGGAATTGCTATAGTCATTATCATCCTGCTTGGTGTTGCAACCCGGTTTTTTATGAACAAGCAAGCCAAATCATTTAGTCCTGAAGAGAGCGTTTCGTTTGCTCAAGGCGATTTAAAAATTAAGGTTCAATATAATCGACCCTATAAAAAAGGCCGCGAAATATTTGGAGGTCTTGTGCCTTTTGGAAAAGTTTGGCGCACAGGTGCCAACGAGGCTACCCTATTTGAAACAAACAAAGATATTCTGATTGATGGTAAGAATTTGAGGGCCGGGAAGTACACCCTTTGGACCATACCGGAGGAAGAGACATGGACGATTATTTTTAATACAGAGGTTGGCCAGTGGGGAATTAACTCGGATGGTGAAGCAAACCGCACACCCGATAAGGATGCATTGCAAGTTGTGGTTCACTCAGTAAAGCAAGAGCGCGAATTTGAACAATTTACGATTTCATTTGAGAAAACCGGTGAGGAAGCCGAGATGGTTTTCATCTGGGACAAAACACTGGTTGCCGTGCCCATTACATTTTAAAACCTTCTATCGGGCAACCGCTTTAATCGTTAACTTTTTATTTTCGGGTATCACCGCTTCAATGGCATTTCCAAAATAAGTGAGTCGCGTTGTCTCAATGCCTTGCGAATTTAAATAGGTAATGATGGCTTGTGATTGTTGAAGTGTGCGATCATTATGATAGCGTGTACGCACCATCATTGTGTCGCGTTTGTATAATTGACCAAGTGTATCGATGTCATCAAACTGAGTTAAGATCGAATCGATTACCATTTCGGTTAAATCCGGACTTGTCTGAGTTGAATCTTCTTCATAGCCACTCAGTAATACTTGTATTTCAAACTTGAGTGCAGGGTTCGCCTTTGCCAATCGTACTAATCTTTTAAGTTCAGTATCGGATGAGGCTTCGAGTTTGCTTGAGTTCGGTTCAAACTTTACGAGATCCAACGGCATTTCATCTCCAGGCATTGGTGTTTTTAATGTAACGTTTACTTTTTCGCGTTGCGGAATTTTATCACTTCGCAAATCAAATTGTCTTGAGTAATACGTCATATTACTTTGTTCCGGATCGATGGACATTTCATACTTAGAACCTTCCATTAAATAAAGAAGATACGTTCCATCTGTTGAAGGTCTTCCTGTGTAAACGCGTTTATTTGTATTCAAGTCCATCACTGAAATGTAAGCGGCTGCGGCTGCATTGTTTGCATCTGTAATACGGCCCTCAACCTTCATCATTCCACGAGGACGAAGTTCAGTAGGAATAAGAAATTCGACCAACTCATTTATATTTCTAGCGTTTGGAACGTCTCTTAATAAATATCTGCCTAAGGCGGCTACACTAATGTATTGATCGTCTTTCTCGGTGTTAATGTAATCTAATGCAACAGGCTCACTCCAAACACCATTCGTATATTTAGTTTGATATAAATCCATACCACCTTTTGTACTGGCCATTTTGTTGGAAGAAAAAATCAACGTTTCTCCATCGGCCATGATGCGTGGTGCTTGAGAATTACCCGTGTTGATGGGGGATGGTAATTCTTCAGGGTCTTCCCATTGTCCGTTTGGTTTTTTCTTCGACCGAAAAATTTTGCAGTCACTTGCGCTATTCTGATCCATCTTTCCGCAGCGCATAAAATAAATAGCATTTCCATCTGTAGTAAAAGAAGGACACGCCTCATGTAATTTCGAATTAATAGGTAATAATAAATTTTGAGGATCTGCCCAGACAGTTCCTCTCAACTCGCTGGTAAAGATATCATAGCCTCCAATAGTAGGCGATTTTGCAGAGGAGTAATACATTCTCTTTCCATCGGCACTCAAACCATATCCACGAAGAAAGGTAATTCGGTGATTGATAGTTTTAGGAATGACTGAGGGAGGAGACCAATCATTTTCGCGGGAAGTATAGTTCAATGTGAGCGCACCGTCTTCACCACTATCCGATATAAAAAGTAACGCATTTCCATCATGGCTAATGTACGGTGCATATAAGTTTAGAGAAGGGTGATTGATCGAACTGGGAAGTCTTCTGGTTTTAGCTTGAGAAAAGGATGCGGTAACGGTAACAATCAAGAGAAGACTAAGTGAAACGATTTTTTTCATAAGTATCTGAAATTAGAAGAATCTACGAAGCACAATTTACGATCTACAATTTTAATTCCATCATTCAAATTCGGCCTCGTGGCTCTAACTTCGCAAATTGGAAGGGAAATATTTTCAGATTTTTTGTGAGTCCATCAGGTTTTTCGGGTTTGCAGTGTACCTTAGCTTGACAATTAATTCATATACAATTCATTTATGATCCAGGTAATTCCTTCTATCGCGATTCGAAAAGGTAAGGTAGTAAAGATGCGGAAGGGCGATCAGTCTAGTGAAAAAGCGTACGATGAAAATCCGCTAGACCTTGCCAGACGTTTTGCAGATCACGGCATAGAAGTGGTTCATTTAGTTGATTTAGATGGTGCTGAAAAAGGCAGCCCAGTTAATTGGCATGTATTGGAAACCCTCGCAGGGCATACCGATCTTAAAATTGATTTTACCGGAGGCATCTCTACCGATGGAGACATCAGCAAGGCATACGAGTATGGAGCAGCATACATTACCGCTTCCAGTCTTGCCATTACTAATCCCGAACTTTTTGCTTCGTGGATTGTATCCTACGGACGTGAGAAGATGACGCTTGGCGCGGATGTGGTAGATATTAAATCGAAAGAACTTTTGTTTAGGGGCTGGCAGCAAAAGACAGCGCTCACGTTGTTCGAACATGTTGAGTATTTCTATTCGCGCGGGTTAAAATATGTAAAGTCCACAGATGTTTCACGCGATGGAGTGTTAGAAGGACCAGCCTTCGGATTTTATCAGGAGATAATTGATGCCTTCCCGGAAATTTGTGTGTTGGCCAGTGGTGGTGTTCGCGGTGTGGATGATATTAAACGACTGAACGATATGGGAATCTTTGCCGTAATTTTTGGCAAGGCCTATTACGAAGGAATCTTGAAACTAAAAGACTTAGAACAATTTCTCGTTAAGAAAGAAGCATAAATAAAAAACCCCGAATGATCTCGGGGTTTTTTATTGTGTGATGATGGAATAGTTTTTACTCCACTGTAATATCAAAAGTCAGATCAATATCGGTTTCTCCATCACTTGATGTAGTCGTATTGGATTTAAGATCAGGTTGATGTTTAAGTAATATTTTGAATGTTCCGGAGGAGGCTACATCTGTAGCAGTCCAAGAGGTTACTAAGCCAATAGGTAATCCGTTTGCGTCTTCATCGTTATAATTTAGTGGATCACTTCGATTGTCAATGTTTCCATTGCCTGTTGGATTGGAGAAAACAGTATTGGTCCATGAAAAGAAAAACTGATGTTCAACACCCTCTTCTTCTATTTCATTTCCAATATTATATTCAGGATCTGTTGGCACTGCCAGGTTGTTCAGAATTTCAAAGGTTAGAGTATAACTAACATTCTTCACTAAACTAATTGGATGGTCTATTGTGATGCCTCCTGAACCAAAACCATCAGGATCAGTCGCAGTTGCAGATACAGCAGTACCACCACCTACTGGAGTAAAAATTAGTTTCACACTTGAGATAAACTCAGGCACATCTTGTTTTATAGGATCGTCATTGCTACAGCTCGATAGTAAACCCAACGAAATCAAGCCTAAAATGCAGCCAACTTGTTTTGCTTTTCTGATAGGGAGGTTGTTCATAAGTATATTTGTTAATGCAACATAGTTGCAAATATAGATCTTTAATTGAATTTTCAATTCGTTTATGAAAAAGAAGTTAGAAACTGTACTTCACGGCCAATGAAATATTGCGGCCTATGTCATCAGCATAGTATCGCATGCGATTGGTGTATTCGCGATAGCTGGTGTTTAGAAGATTGGTAACACTTATTTTAAAATCCATCTTCGATTTTTTGATCGGACAGGAAATACCCATGTTAACATTCCAAAGAAAATAACCATTTGGTGCTGAGGCAAAATCAAAAGGAGGCAAGGTTTCCCCTGCTTGTTCAGCCTGAATAATTTCATCTATGCTTTTCCTAGCAGGAGCGCGATTTTGTTTACCTGTATATTTCACTTTTGATTCTACATAAAACGATCTCCATTTTTTAAGCTGCGGTTCTTCGAATCGAATATTCATTTCGAATCGATTGGAAGGAATGAAATATAAGTAGGTATTATTCCTTTCATCCGCAGCACGAAGCAATGAAGTTTTTGCACTAAGTTTTACTTTTTTAATTACTTGATAGCTTAATGAAAAATCAAATCCTAAAAAGGAAGCATCGGTTTGCCTGTATCGAAAGTAAGGAGTTGGGCCAGTGAAGGTTGTCGTTACACCCGTTGGTTTGAGGTAGATGTAATTAAAAATGTAGTTGTAGTAGGCAGTTGCTTCTAACAGAAGTTTATCCGCGTTATATTGATAGGTGTTGACCCACTTCAGGGCTTTTTCATTTCTAAAATTTGAGTTGTTGATTTCAACAATTTTTGTGCTGTCATCCAGTAACAAACCGTATTCTACAGCCGCAGCACTTTGATGACGACCAAAACTATAGAGCTCTGCTACATGCGGAGGACGCCATGCGCTGGCAAGCGAAGTAATATACATTCCATTCCTACGAATCTTTCGATTTGCTCCAACGGTCAAACTTGCATTGTGAAACTTCAGGGTGCTCCGATACAATGCGTTTTTGAAATCATATCCTGCAACATTTGAATACCTGTAATCATATCGAATACCTCCATCTAAAATCCATTTTTTCAGATTGACTTTCTGAATGCCATACACTCCGAGTGTTGTGCTGTTGAAGTTTGGAATAAAAGGAATGCGGTAGGTACCATCAATGTTATTATTATCCTGAAGCATACCGTTAATGCCAATACAACGAACTGTTTTTTCTTTGCTCTTTTCCCATTCGAGATCAAGCGTGTGCGTAATTAATTGTAAATTGATAGAAGGAATGTCGTACAGTTTTCCTTTACGAACATCAAACTCTTTGCGCCTGTTTATTTGCAGTCCGTATTGAATCGTGTATTCATTATTGCCCACACGTTTGTGTGCATTTAGTTTTAATAAGTCATGCTTAACCTCTTGATGTGGATTGATAAGATCATAGGTAAAATCTTTGGTGTATGCAGGTGGTTCTCTCTCTAGTGCGTTTTTAAGATCATCTACAGTCTCAACGGAAGAACCTCGCAAAATTCCAATTTCTGTTTTGAAGTGACTGTAGAATAGTTCGATACCTACATCTTCTTTATGATAACCCGTTGTTAATGAATAATTCAATTCATTATAGCCAGTGTTTGACAAGATGTAATCAGGCGCATGAAAGTCTCCTGATTTTTTTCCGGTTCCCTGAACACGCCATCCAAAACCTTTGAATTTTTTTGCACCACCTTCCAGTGTTCCCGAAACTGTTCCTGATCGCCCGTTTGATTGACCAATTAAATTCAATTCTCCACCTAAGGTATTTGTGGTTGGTAATTCTGGTGGATTAACAATCACTACGCCACCCAATGCATCAGTTCCATATTTAATTGCGCCAGCATCTTTTATCACAACAATGTTTGAGGCAATGAATGGATCAATTTCAGGAGCGTGTTCGGCACCCCATTGTTGTCCTTCCTGACGAATTCCATTGTTCAATATTAAAATCCGTTGGCTGTGTACTCCGTGAATTACCGGCTTGAAAATAGCCGGCCCGGTTTGTATGCTGGAAACACCTGAAAGTTCTTTCAATGATTCACCAAGGGACATTCCCTTTGTCTGTTCTAATGCCGTTCCCGATAATGCGCTTGCCGTTTGATTTTGTTCTACTCCCTGAAATTGATCGGCAATAACAACTTCCTCCAGCATCTGATTACTCTCCGTTAAGGCAACTTCAATCTCAATTGAATTCTCAATTTTTAAGACAATAATTTTATCCTCATACCCCACATATTTTACTTCGATTCTGTACTTGCGCTTGCAAAGATTTTGGATTTTAAATAAGCCATCAGCACCTGCTATTTCGCCAGTATTAAGATCCAACAAAGAAATAGTGGCACCAGGGAGTGATTCACCTGAAGTTGACGATATTTTCCCCGAAAGGGTAAAAAAACAAGATTCCTGAGCCTTCAAATCAAAAAGGCCTGTGGAAATCAACAGAATAAGAGTGAAAATTGACTTCAAAGTATTGCAACAAGGTTGCAATATAGCAATTGTAAAACTTAGGTGAGGATTAATCTACAATATCCTGAAGTTTATACTTCTGGATGATGTAATAGAGGAAATTGAAGGATAAAATGGAGTCGTCTGAAGATTGTTTTGACTCGGGCTTTGTATTTTCAGTTGTGGGTTTAGCAGGGCGCTGCACAGTTATTTTTTGGATTGAGGCAGCAGAATCTTTTAAAAGTGGAGAAGGCTGGGGCTTGTGGTGTTGATCAAGTTGCTCGGAAAAAATTGGTTCGCGGTCTTTTTCATCATTATTTTCATATGCATCAGCCGGACTAGTATCCTGTGCATATGACTGCCCGACACTTACAAGCGAAAAAGCTGTCAGGGAGAAGGAGAATAAGATTCGAATAAGTTTAGGCTTCATACGTAATCTCGAAACATTCTAAACGGCAAATAAATAGTATTTGTTTCTGAAAAGTACAGAATTAAAGGACTATTGCCATTTTTTTAACAAAATCCTTAATCGAAATTCGTTAGATGTGCGCTATTTTACATTTTAATGCCTTCTTAAATTGTTCATATCCGAATTGTTAACATGGAATTAACCTTTGATACATTTTTAAAAGTCGATTTAAGGGCTGGAACAATCATTAAAGCCGAACCTTTTCCGGAGGCAAAAAAACCAGCGATCAAACTTTGGGTGGAACTTGGTGAATTAGGTATAAAAAAGTCGAGTGCTCAGATAACGCAACATTATCAGCCTGAAGAATTGATAGGTAAGCAAGTAATTTGTGTTGTTAATTTTGCGCCACGACAGATTGCCAATTTTATTTCGGAAGTTTTAGTTACCGGTTTCCCGGATGAACAAGGCCATGTTGTTTTGTGTAGTGTTGATAAAAAAGTGCCCAACGGCTCGCGCCTATATTGATGATGTATTTCAAACAACTGGAAGAAATTACAAATGGCAAAACCGTTGCCGCTGCAGGAAATAGTTTGATCAAAGTCCTTTCGATTGATAGCAGAAAAGCAACTGCTGATGAAGGCACACTTTTCTTCGCGATTAAAGGGGATCGCCACGATGGACATCTCTATATTCAAGAATTATACAAGAAAGGAATCCGGCTTTTTGTTGTCGAGCATGCCGTTGAAAAAATAGATGAACTTAAAGGTGCTTGTATTCTTCAGGTACGTTCTTCTGTAGAAGCTTTGCAAAGGGTTGTAGCATTTCATCGTACACAATTCAATATTCCGGTTATTGGCATTACAGGAAGTAATGGAAAGACCATTGTTAAAGAATGGCTTTATCAACTTCTTTCAGTGGATAAAGTTATCTCGAAAAATCCAGGCAGTTATAATTCACAAGTTGGTGTACCGTTATCGGTTTGGCAGCTTCAACCTCAGCATCAACTCGGAATTTTTGAAGCGGGCATTTCGCGTTCAGGTGAAATGGAAAAACTGAACAAGGTTATACAACCCACAATCGGAATCTTCACCAATATTGGCTCTGCCCATGATGAGGGTTTTACATCACGACAAGAAAAAATCCAGGAGAAACTAAAACTTTTCAACCATGTTGATTTTATAATTTATTGCAGCGACTATCAAGAGATAGAAAGAGAAATCAAAAAATTATCCCTGGTAACTTTTTCCTGGGGGCAACATCCAACAGATGACGTTTACGTCCAGCAAAAAGGGAAATCCCATTCGATTACCTATAAAGGTGAGCGGACATCAATCAACCTGCCCTTTACAGATAAAGCATCCATCGAAAATTGTTTCCATTGTTTGGCCTTGATGCTCAAGCTTGGGTATTCAATTGAACAAATTCAGAATCGCATTGAGAACCTACGGTCTGTTCATATGAGGCTTGAATTAAAGGAAGGCATTAACCAATGTCAACTCATTGATGATACCTACAACAATGATCTTGGCGGACTTGAGATTGGCTTACATTTTTTGGGCAATCAACAAAAGACAAAGAAGAGCCTCATTCTATCCGATGTATTGGAATCGGGTCTTGAAGAAAAAGAATTGGTTGAGAAGATAAAAAAGTTGGTGAGCAGAAGTAATGTGTTACACTTTGTTGGAATAGGACCTGTTCTTAGTCGATATGAAAAGCTTTTTGAATCGGGATATTTCTACGCCTCAACTCAGGATTTTTTAGAGCAATTTCCGTTCGATGAATTTCAGCAGGAGGTAATTCTGGTGAAGGGAGCACGTTCGTTTCAATTCGAAAAAATTATACACAAGCTTCAGCGCAAAGTGCATGGCACAGTGATGGAGATAGATTTGGATTCATTAATTCACAACTTGAATTTTTTTAAATCACGATTGAAACCCACTACCAAATTAATGGTGATGGTAAAAGCTTTTGCGTACGGCAGTGGCAGCATTGAGATAGGGAATTTACTTCAATATCATAAAGCCGATTACCTTGGTGTGGCATATGCTGATGAAGGTGTTGAACTGCGAAAAAATAATATTACACTTCCGATCATGGTCATGAATCCATCGGAAGAAAGTTTCGAACAGCTTCTTGCTTATAACCTTGAGCCTGAAATTTATAGTTTCAGTATTTTACGTTCATTGTTACATTACCTTCAAGGTAAGGCGTGTGTTGTTCATTTGAAATTAGATACCGGTATGCACCGGCTTGGTTTTGAAGAAAGTGATGTTGATCAGTTGATCGAACTACTTAAAGTAAATCCACACCTTCGCGTAGCTTCCATTTTTACTCACTTAGCAGGAGCAGATGAATCGGAGCATGACACATTTTCAAAGGATCAAGCCAATCGCTTTAAGCAATGGAGCGACAATATTTCAGAAGCTATTGGATACAAACCAGATTACCACATTTTAAATTCTCCGGGCATCTTGCGTTTACCAGAGCTTCAATTTGATATGGTTCGGTTAGGTATTGGTCTCTATGGAGTTAATCCAACCCTTCATGATTTTGATCAGCTCAAACCGGTGGCCACTTTGAAAACAATTATATCACAAATCAAAAAAATAAAAGCTGGTGAAAGCATTGGCTATAGTAGGAAAGGTCTAGCCGAGAAAGATATGACGCTGGCTACGCTAGCCATAGGATATGCAGATGGTTTTAGTCGAGCCTTCAGCAATGGTAAAGGCGTTGTATTGATAAATGGACAACGAGCTCATGTTATAGGTAATGTATGCATGGATATGACGATGGTGGATATCACGGGATTAGATGCCCAAGAAGGTGACGAAGCAATTGTATTCGGAAATGCATTACCGATCCGCGAAATCGCAAAAAAGATAAACACCATTGCATATGAAATTCTTACCAGCACAAGTGAGCGAGTAAAGCGTGTTTTTGTAACGGAGAGTGTTTGATCTTACTTTTTTAAAATCCTTCTTCTGTATTGTTTTTTTGTTGTGATCACATTCAATGAGTAAATTCCTGAAGTAAGATTGTTCATTGTTAATGTATCTGCTTTCGTCCGATGCTTGACCAAGAATAGTTGTATCACTTGACCTGAGGTATTGAATACCTCCAGCTTTAAAATTTCTTCACCTTTCGGAGCAACAATATGTATTTCAGTCTCAACAGGATTTGGAAAAACATGAAGTGTCTCGTCTTGATGTATGAAATGATAGGACGCGGAATCGATGCAACCATTATAGGTTATAATTAAAGAATAATTTCCTGAGGTCAACGGTTCTAAAACTGATTGATTTGCCCCGTTAATTTCTTCTCCATTTAAATACCATTGATTTCCTGTTGAATGATTAGAGATTAAAAGTCCATTATCTTCAGTAATGATTGGAACATCATACTGTGTAACATCGGCATGAGCAGAAGATAGATTGCTGGTGCATCCATAATCAAAAATAGAGGAGGCGTAAAATGTCATTGGCTTTTCGATGGGCACAACAAGACTTGAGTCTTGTGTTTGTGCAATCAAGTTGTGATTGTGATCATACCAATTAAAAGCAAGGGCATCTTTGGTATTTTCAATACGGAGTGTTGTTGTTTTACTATTGCATGCAGTTTCAGCGATTAGGTTTGGAAGATGCGTTAATTGTTTCCACACATTAAACTCTTTAATTTGTTTAGAGTGGCATAGATTGTTTGCATCTACAGTGATAGTCGTTAGTTCATCATTCAGTTCCCCTGTTGCAATTTCAAACGATACGCTATCATCTTGTTGAGTAAGGCTCGAATCAATCACCCGATCGCCCAGGAATATTTTATATCGGCTATTTTCCTGAATGTTCTTCAATTCTATTTTATAAAAAGGGGATGTATCGCATATGAATGAATCAGAGGAAATCGACACAGAATCTTTAAGTGCTGGTGAATTGAAATACAAACTGAACCGATTGTTCTTAAACGAAGCAGAGTCTTGGGTTATGGCAAATGCGTATTCAGCGGTTGCAATATTTGTGTCTGTGCTTGTGAAATTATCATGAAGCACAATTTCATTATTCACAAATAAACCAAAAGCATTTGTCGCAATGGTATACTCTCCAATGGGAGAACGAACAAATGAGTTGTCACTCTTTTTTGAAAAGGATAAATTTAATGGATAAGACTTCGAACAATCTATGTGATCGATTGCTGAGATAGCCAAAGGAGTTTTACTTTCTTCAAAGCAGAGATTTATAAAGTCATTTGGGAACTTTACAACATCCAATGAATCGTATTCATTGAGTGCACAATCGCGAAGTCGGAGATAGGTTTTGTCAGCATGGTCTTTTGTTTGAATACTTATCTCAAGGTAATCTGGTTCAGAAATTTTCTTTCGATAAAAAATTGTTGGAACAGATGTCTTGGCAGTTTCTTTTATTCTTAATAATGGATTCAGAGCGTTTGTCTTAATCCAAAATGACTGACCCTTTGCAATACAACCACTACCGAGACTTCCCACCGCTCCATCCCAATACAAAAAATTACCACTGCCATTATCCCGCACAACAATTCCATCATCAATGTGAGTTTTATCCCAGCCACTCGCCACACTCCAATGGATAGATGATGGATAAGGATTACCTACCAAATTCCATCCATCATTTGCTGGATTGCCCGTATCAGTAAATGTAGTAGGGAGAATAATATCACCCTGATTTATATTTCCGTTTACATCCCATGTAGTGGCACTTGAAGGTTCGCGAATGAATGCACTATAACCTCTGCCCACATCCAGAAAATTTTCTGAAGAAGATCCAGCGGAAGGATAAGCGATCCACCCAAGACTGCCTGAAAGAGTTTCATCGTAATAAAAAAATGAAGGACTGCTCGGGCGAATTCCGGGACCAGTGCTGGGATCATCAAACGTTCCTGTAATTGGGAAGTCATCCATCAATGAATCAATAGAAGCATTGTTTACAGGACTTGATATGTATCGGTACATTCTTCCTTCTCCGCTCATATAGCGTTGCACATTTACATTTCCTGAAATGGATGATCCTGTTGGCAAAGTATTAATTGAGGCATCTGCATTCCCATTATCACCTGAAGACAGGAGAGTTAAATTTCCATTTGAAAATACAGTGGTGTTGGTTGAGAGAATGGATAGTGTTCCGCTCAGTTTTGCACGATTTGAAAAAGCGACAGATGTGCCAGAAGATTTATTGATGGAAATATGATGTAATGAATCTCCTGCCATCGCGAGAGATTGATTTACTGATCCTGCCAGGGTTAATGTTCCTGGATTTGATTTTATTGAACCTCCGTTCTGCACAATAAGATTACCATGAAGAATGAAATTTGTTTCAGGCAGTATTAATTTTCCAGTAGGTCCTACAATTACATTGCCTTCAACTTTTGAATTAGGTTGTATTTGTACACCTTCATTATTATTGATAAGTAAATTAACACCGGTTGTCCAAGATCCTAAACTTGTAAACGATTGAAGGGATGATCCGTTAAGTTCGATTATGCCTAATCCATCTCCACCACTAGTAACATCAATGGTACCCGAATTGAATATAAAGTTTTGTTTTACACGAAGGGTCCCTCGCCCACTTGCTGTTGCCGATGCAAAACGCAGAGCAGATGTGGTGTTCATTTCAAAATTACCTTCTACATTGATGTCTCCGTTTCCAGTGGTGGTGACATAAGAGTTAGCTGTAGCAGTGGAAAGGATTTTAAAATTACCGCCCACGAAAACAGATGTTGTGGCAGCGCGACTAAACCATACGCGAGATCTTCCCTCAATGATCAAATCACTTCCAATAGTTATTGTGGTGGAGTTGCTGGCATCTAACGAGAAGCGAAGATAACTGGCATTGGTATTTTTTATTAAAAAATTTCCCTTAATCTCTTTTAATCTACCGGCCAATTCAATTGGAGATACTTGATTAGGACAATTGTAGATAACGTTACCAAACGATTGACTCCATAAAACATTACTCAAAGTTTTGGTGCTTCTATAACCTGTTATCTCAAGATTCGAATTAATGCTCCACGTGGCAACAAGAGGTGTTCCGGCCACACTAAAGAAGCGATGCTCATACGTTGAGCCATCATAGAAGAAAGTATTCTCTGCCGTTGTTCCGGATGTGGTAGTACTGTCAAGGCATACCAGTCTGCCATATACTTTGAGCCCACCTGCTATAATTTGCAGATCCGGAACTTTCGTTAGTCCATTACTGAGCATGAGTGTTGAGCCAGCTTCGATTATTAAGGTATCATTTAAGGTAAGTTGATCGACCTTCAGTAGAGTATCAGCAGGTAGTGTGATGTTATGATTGACAGTGATCGATTCTGCAGTGGAATCAGGAACAATTCCGCTTGACCATGTGGAGGGTGAACTCCATTTTCCAGATTGAACAGTAAAGATTTGGGCGTTTAATGATGCACAACTGAATAACATGATGCCCACTACGCCCAGTTTCGTGGTGAGGCTTTTCATAAAATTATGGCTAACTAATATTTGAAAATACTAAAGTTTAATAGAAACGGAAAAAAGATTTTGGTTCCACATTCCAATGGCCACAGATTCACTGATTCTGGCAATTCTTTAAGTTGAAAATCAATGAATCTGTGGGGAAAAGAAAAAGTGGATAAGTTCCTTCAATTGTTTTGTCGGTGCTTTAACTTGCGGCAAAGACGGGTGATACATGTATGCGATTGTAGATATTGAGACGACAGGAGGGTATGCAGCGAATCATCGCATTACGGAGATTGCCATTTATCATCATGATGGAATGCAGCTTACGGAAACATACCAAACGCTGATCAACCCAGGAAGGGAAATTCCATACTACATTACTGGCTTAACAGGGATAACAACCGAAATGGTGTTGGATGCCCCGTCTTTTGAAGAAGTAGCTCAAGATATTTTCAAACGCCTTGACGGAAAAGTTTTTGTTGCACACAATGCTCACTTCGATTATTCTTTTTTGAAAAAAGAATTTGAACAAGTTGGTATTAATTTTCAATCGAAGAAATTATGTACAGTTCGGTTGAGTCGAAAAATTATTCCAGGTCTTCGGTCCTATAGTTTGGGAAGTCTTTCCGAAAGTTTAGGTATTCAAATTCCAGATCGACATCGCGCAAGTGGGGATGCTGCTGCAACCGTAAAAATATTTGATCTGCTGTTGAGGCGTGATAATGATAGTTATATCATTAAAGCGCTCAAACGAAATTCAGGCGAAACAATTCTTCCACCGAATTTACCGAAGGAGGAATTTGATCGTTTGCCTGCAAAGGCAGGTGTTTATTATTTTCTGAATGCTTATAGTCAGGTAATTTATGTAGGCAAGGCCATCAACATTAAAAAAAGAATTGCCGGACATTTTACCGGAGATGCTCGTGAATGGAGTCGCTCGAAAATCAGAAACGAAATTCATCACATCACATTTGAACTTACGGGCAATGAGCTTATCGCATTGATTTTAGAATCACAAGAGATCAGAAGATTGTGGCCGAAGTATAACCAGGCACAGAAATTCAAAGTGGAAGAGTGGGGTATTTTTGATTATGAAGATCGCAATGGTTATCTCCGGTTTTCTGTGAATGTAGTAACCCGTGGTTCACGACCTTTAGTACGCTTTAGTACAAAAAGTGAAGCATGGAGTTTTTTGTGGGAGAAGGTTCGCGATTTTGAGCTTTGTCCTAAACTAAGTGGCCTCCAGGTTTCAAAAGGATTATGTTTCGATTATCAGGCTGGCGAATGTCATGGGGCTTGCATGAGTTTAGAGCCTGTTAAAAAATACAATAAGCGAATTGAGAAAGCTATTCGAACCTTCAAAGAAGTGGGTGAAACCGCAGCCATTATTGGCAAGGGAAGAAATAATGATGAGCAATCACTCGTTCTGGTTGATAAGGGCACCTATGTAGGCTTTGGATTTTTTGATAACGATGCATCCATTTCCGATTTTGAATCAGCCCGTCAATTTGTAAAGACAGGTTTCGAAACGCGAACAGTCCAGAACCTCATCAATGCTTACATTACTAACCCAAGGGGTGCGAAAGTAGTTGTGTTTTAACTCATATTCTCACTGCCATTCACGGAATAACACAACCTAAATTGTCAGGAATTGCATTATTTTTGGCTGATTTTAAAAGAACTGGATCATGGAAGAAGTTGCTGTTGACAAGCACGAAGCGCACAAAGAAAAAATAAAGCAGGTTTATACAGAGATGGCCAAAGTTGTCGTAGGCCAGGAGTATATGGTGAACCGTTTGTTGATTGGTCTATTTACCAACGGCCACATGTTGTTGGAAGGTGTACCGGGTCTCGCCAAAACTCTTACTGTAAGTACGCTGGCACAGGTACTTCATTTGGATTTTCAACGCATTCAATTTACCCCTGACTTGTTGCCATCCGATTTAATCGGAACGATGATTTACAATCAGAAGGAAGGAAAGTTTGAAGTAAAGAAAGGCCCCATTTTCGCCAACATTATTTTGGCGGATGAGATCAACCGCTCCCCTGCTAAAGTACAATCTGCTTTGCTGGAGTCGATGCAAGAGAAGCAAGTGACCATTGGTGAAACTACTTTTAAACTTGATCGACCATTCTTAGTGTTGGCGACACAAAACCCGGTTGATCAGGAAGGAACATATTCGTTACCGGAAGCACAGGTCGATCGTTTCATGATGAAGGTGTTTGTGGATTATCCAACCAAAGATCAGGAGATTGAAATCATGCGCAGGATTTCAAACATGAAATTTGATTTTACAGTGAATACAGTTCTGAGCAAAGAAGATATTTTCGGTATTCGTGATCAGGTGAACAAGGTAAAAATTTCGGATTCGTTAGAGCGATATATAATTGAACTGGTCTATGCTACCCGTAAGCCGTTGGAGTATAAACTAAATGAGCAGGCCCAATACATTCAATTTGGTGCTTCGCCCCGTGCAAGTATCAATTTGAATTTATCAGCTAAAGCACTCGCCTACATGCAAGGTCGCGACTACGTATTGCCAGAAGATATTAAAGAAGTAGCATTAGATGTGATGAACCATCGCATCATTCTCAACTACGAAGCCGAAGCAGACAATGTAAAGACGGCTGATATCATTAAAGTCATCCTCAACAAAATTCCAATTAGTAAATAGCATAGAGTGGCACCACTTACAAAATGAATTTGAAAAGGCCCACGATTTAAAGTCGTGGGCTTTTTTATTGATCAAATTTTGTTTCCTCTAATGAAACAGAAATAATCTTCTGTTATCTGCGCGTTATGGCTATTAAAAAATGATGTATCAAATGTTAAGACCAAACAATTGAAAGTGATTGATAATCACCAACAAACACAAAAACGTTCAAATAGAATCAATAACAACTGTTAGCAGTATTACGCTCCTTAACAATTTGGTAACAGCCACATCCCTATCAGGTAATATTGGAGCCTGACCTTTGCAGCAAATAAAAATTTTATGTTGAGCAGAGTATTCATATTGTTCTCTTTTATCCTGTTTACAGGAAGCGTTTTTGCGCAAACGGGAACAATCAAAGGAAAAATCACTGATTCTAATACACAAGAGGCTATTGTTGGTGCGAACGTAGTCATACAAGGAACCACGATTGGATCAGCAACTGATTTTGAAGGAAAATTCTCTATACCTAATGTAAAACCAGGTACCTATAATCTCTCTATCTCTTTCATAACGTATAAGACACATGTTATTCCTGATGTTGTTGTAGAGTCAGCTAAGATTTCAGAAATCAATGTTGCCATGATGGAAGATTCTCAAGAGCTACAAGAAGTTGTAGTTCAAGGAACGCGTGAAATCAGTACAGACTTTGCAATGCTATCTTCCATTCGCGATAGTAAACTTGTTGTGAGTGGAATCTCGGCCCAGCAAATGGTCAGGCTTCCAGACAAAGATGTTGCCCAGGTTGCACAGCGTGTGCCGGGTATTACAATAGTAGATAACAGATTCATAATGGTTAGAGGTATACCAGAACGCTATAACCAGGTGATGATTAATGGTGCAATTGCACCGAGTACTGAAATTGAAAAAAGATCTTTCTCTTTTGATTTGGTTCCGGCAAACGCTCTCGACCAACTTCTTATTTATAAATCAGGTTCAGCTGAACTACCGGGTGATTTTGCTGGTGGCGTTATTCAGATGGTAACAAAGAATGCATCTGATGAAGAATACGTGAGCGCAGGGTTTAGCATTGGTTACAGGCATGGCACAACGTTTAAAGATTACAACCAAAGCAAAGGAAGCTCTACCGATTTTTTAGGATTCGACAATGGAGATCGCTCATTACCCAATGGCTTTCCATCTACTCTTGCCTTGGCAGGATCATCTCCGGATTCCAAGCTTAGAGAAGATGCTGGTAAGTCATTGGAAAATACGTTTGATTATTCCACCAAAAAAGCACCCATCGATTACGGCTTCAATTTTAGTATTGCGCGCAACATCAATATTGGTAAAATGAAAGCCAGCAATCTGACTTCATTGGGATATTCTACAAGTTATCAGCACTCCAATATTGACTTTGCTCGCTATAATGAAGTGCGCGATGTTCCTAACGAAGATCCGATTTTTCAATTCAAGTTTAAGGACAATTATTCTTCTAAAGAAAATAAAATCAACCTCGTTCATAACTGGAATTTTAATATTGGACAAAGGTCAAAAATTGAGTTCAAGAATCTTCTCGTTCAGATTGGAGAGAACCAGACCTGGTTGAGATCTGGACAAAATTATTATGAACAAGTTGGGAAAGATCAATTTAACGGTGCCTATAGGTATTTATCGCGAATGATTTATACCGGCCAGCTTCAAGGTGTTTTTAAATCGGCTGACGAATCAACTACCTATTCAGTGTTGTTTGGTATGAACTACATAAATCGAAACGAACCAGACTACAGACGATACAGAAGAGTGAGAGAGCAAGGCACAGATGACCCTTATGAAATGCTATTGTCCACAACAAGTCTCAATGATGCTGGAAGATTTTATTCCGAATTAACGGATCAAGGATTTTCAAACGCCTTTAACTTTCAGAAAAAATTTGGAGATGCTGAAGTCAAGAGAACACCTATTTTAAAAGCAGGTTATTATGTTGAGAAAAAGACAAGAGAATTTCAAGCGAGATATGTTACCTACTCTATTCCTGGAATATTTAATGTAGACCCGGCTTCTTATGCACAGCTTCCGTTGAACGTGATTTTCAATTCTGAAAATATGTTTTCGAACGGAATAAATGATGCTAATTTCGAACCGGGATTCTCTATCGGAGAAACCTATAGACCTACCAATCAATACACAGGCGAAAATTTATACACGGCTGCTTATGTTTCGGGATATATTCCAGCGGGGAAATTTGATGTAACGGCAGGTTTTAGATTAGAGCATAACATTCAGAAGCTAACTTCTCAAGATGATCTTTCTCCGATTAAGGTTAACAATACCATCACCTCTCCTTTGCCATTTCTAAATGTTGCATATAATCTATCCGAACGTTCTTTAATAAGGGCTGCTTATAGCAGAACTATAAATCGACCAGAATTTAGAGAACTAGCGCCATTTTTATACTATCAATTTGAGTTAGATGCAAATGCTATAGGTAATCCTAATTTACAAACCGCGAGCATTGACAACATTGATTTACGTTGGGAAATGTATCCAAATGCTGGTGAAATGATAAGCATAGGTACATTCTATAAAAGTTTTAAAAATCCCATTGAAAAGAGGTTAGAAAACTTTGGAGGACTAGGCCAGAACTTTTCGTATCAAAATGCGCCTGAGGCTTATAGTTATGGCGTGGAGTTAGAAATTAAAAAATCATTAGCGAGTTTGTCCGTTGCTAAATTCTTTCATAACACCAGTGTTAACATAAATGCATCTTTGATTAAAAGTGAAGTTAATATCGATGACTCCTATAATTTTCAGATAAACAAAAGAGCACTACAGGGTCAATCTCCATATGTAATAAATGCAGCTTTATATTACGCAGACGAAAAAGGTTTTTCTGCAAACGTGGCCTATAATGTATTTGGTAAAAGAATCGAAGCCGTTGGAAGCTTAGTTTTACCTTCTTGGTTTGAATTACCAAGAAATACAGTGGATGCACAAGTTTCGAAAACATTTGGTAAAACAGAATTGAAATTGAGTGTTAGCAATATCCTGAACGCGAAGTATAGATTTTATCAGGATGATAACGCAGATCAAGAAATTGACAACGATATTGATCAGTCTGTAAGAGGATATCAAACAGGTCAACAGGTTTCTTTATCAGTTAATTGGAAACTATTCAAAGATTAAAAGAATAACATAGTAAAAGCCTCTTCAAGATCTTATACATAAGATTTTGAAGAGGCTTTTTATTGAATCCGGTTGAGGTTGGCAACCCTTATGTTAACTGTGAGTAAACTACTCATAACAATTTGATAAAGGCTATATCGCTTTTTAAGAAATACAGGGGTATAACTTTGAGCATATTTAAATAACTAAATAAAGAAATTATGAAAAAAATCTTAAACCTGCTGTTTATATGCACGGTACTAGGTTTTGTCGCATGTGATGGTGACGAAGCGACACCTTCTGCCCCAACTGTAACAGTAGATCCAACAACTGCACAAGATGTACCGGGTGCAACGGTTACAGTTGGTGTGTCAGTTACAGCACCGGGTGGAGCAAAACAAATAGTATTGTCAGGTGGAGCTACTCAAACTATTACTTTGGCAGGGCAAGCTTCTGTTGAGCAAGATGTTGAAATTTTAATTCCTGCTAATGCAGTAGTTGGTTCTACTATACCAGTAGTAATAACAGCAACAGATAATAATAACTTGTCTTCCTCTCCGGTTACTTTAGTAATCACGGTTGGAGATCCTGTTGTTCAATTAACTGGAAGCATTGCAGCGAATCGTGAATTATTATCAGGCACTTCGTACTTATTGAAAGGACAAGTATTTGTTGAAAGCGGTGTTACATTAACCATTCCTGCAGGTGTCGTTATCAAAGGTGATAAAGTAACGAAAGGTACTCTTGTCGTGAAGCCAGGTGGGAAATTGGTAGCCAATGGTACTGCCGCATCTCCTGTTGTGTTTACTTCAAATCAAGCTGCTGGTGCACGTGATCGTGGAGACTGGGGTGGAGTTATTCTTCTTGGTAATGCGTTTGTAAATCAAGCATCTAAACCATCAATTGAAGGTATTAGCCCTGCAGTTCCTTATGGTACAGCTGTTGGTGCTCCTGATAACGGAACTCCGTCAAGCAATGCAACAGAAAATAGCGGAACGCTTACTTATGTACGTATTGAATACGCAGGTATTGAGCTTACACCAAACAACGAAACCAACAGCTTAACAATGGGCGGTGTAGGAAATGGAACAACGATAAACAATGTTCAGGCTTCATTTGGTGGAGATGATGGATTTGAATGGTTTGGCGGAACAGTAAACGCTAAAAATTTAATTTCATTTGGAACATGGGATGATGATTTTGATACTGATTTTGGATTTGGTGGAAATGTACAATACGGTCTAGTGGTTCGCTATCCAACGTATGCTGATCAATCTGAGTCAAACTCATTTGAAAGTGATAACCAGGCGAATGGAAATACAATCGCTGGAGTTTGTGATGGTACAACTCAAGCAGGTTGTACACGTGCCATCTTCTCTAACATAACGGTTTTAGGAGCTCGTGATTTTACTACTGGTTTAGGAGGAGCAGGAACTTCAGCACGTTCTATTTCGGGTAACAATAGAAATGCAATCCACATCAGAAGAAGAACTGCGATCTCTATTTTCAACTCATTCTTTGCTGGGTTCCCGGTAGGCGTTAGAGTTGACGATCAAGGTACTTTAGACAACCTTACTGCTGGTGCGGGAGTTCATAAATTTAACGTATTGGCCTCTCCAAACACAACTGTGATTGGCTCAACAACAACTCAAAACAATGCTGCCTTTGCAACGAACATCGGAACAGGCGATGCAACTGTTGTGAGTACATATTGGACAGATAACGGAAACACAGTAATTAATCCAACGGGGGCAGCAGGCTGGTCACCAAATCCAGGAACTCCTGCCAATTCAATTAATCCTTACACAGATTTAGGTATCACTTCTACCTTATTCTTTGGTAGCAACTTAATTGGTGCGTATCCAACACCAAACTTTGCGGTAGCTTCAGGTACACTTTCAACAGGTGCTGATTATGCAAATGCAAAATTCAATGGCAATGCATTCTTCACCACAACCGGAACATTTAGAGGTGCCTTTGGTGCTACTGACTGGACTGATGGTTGGGCGGAATTTCAACCTTTGAACAAAGCGTACTAGGCTTATAAATCTTAATTTGTAAAAAAAGACTTACCACCTTGGTAAGTCTTTTTTATTTTTACCCTTCTAAATCATGCAAATGCAAACAAGAATCAAAGTGTTCTTTTTTTTAAGTCTTTATCTGGTGGCGTGTAATAAGACTAAAGATTATAATCCTGACTCCTATCTGACGGCAAAGGAAAAGAATGCTGTCGTTACTTCAATTTTACGTTATGTTGCTAAACCTCCTGAAGGAGTGTTACCTTCAGATATATTTAAAGCCTCTAATGATAAATACTATCAAGAGAAAGCCAAGGTTTGTTTTTTGGAAGCATACACAACTCAAGACGATTATTTTTATTTTCTGATCACTCAACCTGCTCCAAGCCTTACAGAAAAGAGACATGCAACTGCAGGTAGATTTAAATTAAATGACAAAGGTGAGTTAATTGAGTACGAAGAAATTTTCCGCACATGGAAAATGACCCCGACAGACGTAAAGTCAAGAAGTTTATACTTATTTGATTTGCTAATAAAGGGAGAATCGCTTGAACCTTATTACTCAAAAAATAAAGGTGATCAATACATTGAATTTCCGGATGACCGGACTTTCTATGATAAGGATAGTAGAAGTTGGAAAACGAAAATGTAACTACACCACAAGCCGATGGTAAGAAATTACCTGGCAATGTAAATCAACAAATTTCAAAAAGATAAATTTATCGAATTTCCAGATGATCGATTCACCTTTGATGTGGAGGAAAGAAAATGGAGAGATAGCGAATTCGATTCGATAAGATTAGAATAATTTTCCTCTCGACTTACTCGATTTCAGATTGATTTTTTCCAAGCTTATAATTTTGAGATTGTTGTTGGTCGTTTATTAAGATTAATCAGTTTTAGAAATAAATTCTTTACCTAAATGAAATTGAGGTGGGAGCTAATTGATAGATAAAAAACTTTAGAACGGACTGAAATTGTACAGTATATCGTGCTATTCAATAATAATTTTTCGACTAACTGAAATATTTGGCAAGATGATTTCTAATATATATGCACCTTTAGGAAGAGATTCAATCTGAAGGTCATCTTTAAACGCAGAATTCTTGATTTGTATTTTTTTTGTGAGAACTTTTTTGCCCGAGAAATCGTACAGACTAATTGCTCCATCCTTTGCTTGGATATAGAGCAACTCAACGGATAGAATGTTTTTAGCTGGATTCGGGTATGTACGTAGAAACAAATTCTTACTCTCTTCAATATCAGTAATCAAATAACCTGCACTAAAATCTGAACTACATTTATCAACCGATACTTGTACCGAGTAATCTCCAGGTTCGGTAAAATCAATGGAAGGTTGAGTTGCTCCGGGTATTAGAATGCCATTTCGGAACCATTGGTTATTGGATGGGCTACTGGATAATAAAGTGGTGCCATTAATTGCAATGGATGGCTTTGGAGGATCAATGCAAAAAGTCTGAATTGCGTCCGGTGCCGAAAAAAACAAATCATTGCCCCCTTGTTTGCCCTTTATTGTAACAGGTCCAGGTTCATTAATTGTAAGAGTGCTACCTGTGATGGCACCCGGACCTGAAGCTAATTCAAAGTCAACATTAAGTCCTGAACTCGAGGATGCTAATAGGTTAATTTGTAAAGCGCTTCCACTGTAGACTTTATCTTCTATGGGAGAGAAATCTATTTCTTGATTTCTCTTTACATAAATAGTTTGAAGAAAGGGCTCAGCGGCAAAATACTCATCATTGCCAATTTGTGTAGCTCTTAAGGTTATGATCCCGGTTCCTGTAATGACAAGTTTACCGTCACTGATGCTTGCTGGTCCACCAACGACTTCCAGCGAGACTTCTAGGTTAGAGCTCGCTAAAAAATTCAGATCAACTGTTAACGGGCTGTCATTGTAAGCTAAAGGTTGTATTTCTGGAGAGATGATGGATTGTGGTGATTGAGGAGTGATTCGTATTCTTGTTAAAGAGCCAAGAATATTGGTGTAAGGAACATCATATGGATTCAGAGGGTAACCGGCTGTCAATATTAACTCAGGCGTTTGTTCAACAATAGCATATCGACTGTGTGGTATAATATTATCTGCATGAAAACTGGTATCGATTGTGCCATCACTGTTTAATCTGCTCGAAGAAGGGCTGGAGGCAAAAGATTCTGGATTTCTACTGGTGATTATTTTTTTATTGCGCTGGATAAAAATAGTGCTGATTTCGTCTTCTTCAACATCTTTAAAAATAGCGTCAATCGATCCATCTAAGTTAATTCGATGCAATCCATCGCCCCCTTCAGAACCCAGTCCAAAAAGCCCACCTCGCATTAATATTTTGTTGCTGGATTCCAAGGCAACAAAGTAGGTGTGTTCTTTAGGATGAAAGTCAGAATCTAAACTTCCATCGATATTAAACCGTTTGTTTTCTGTAACGATTTTTCCATCAGGTTGAATAGCTAACGGGAACATTGATCCATCTTTACTTTCATCACCAGTACCAGCATAGGATGAAGGACAGCTAAACGATTCATCAACACTTCCTTCTGCATTTATCCTTATTATTTTTCCGTTGCTAGTGGGCGAAAGTCCTTTGAGTATGATTTTGCCATCAGACTGAATGGCCATAGTACTGAAGTAGTCAAAATCCTTTAAAGGATATGAAAAACTTTCATCAATACTTCCATCTGCATTTAATCTTACAATGTTGTTTGCTTTCTGTTGATTGAAAAAATCGAAGTTACCAGCTACTACTATTTTTCCGTCAGGTTGAATAAGAATGGAATAAACGCCACTGCTAGTTCCAGTGCCGGGAGTAAAAGTTTCATCAAGGCTCCCATCAAAATTTAATCGGGCAACGTGATTACGCCTCTTGTTGTCCACATAATGAAAGTTTCCACCAATAATAATTTTTCCATCTTCTTGAACGGCTACGGCATAAACAATTCCATAACTCTGAGGGCTAGGAAGTATGTTAAAGGAAAAATCGAGTGAAGTGTCTGTATTTAATCGGGATATTAATCCACAGTAAACATTATCCAGAACGTATCCACCAACAACCAGCAACTTACCATAATTGTCAATGTGAAGATCTGAAAAAGAACCTGTAGAGCTGCCGTTTAACCGTGAAGTTTCAAGAAAATTTAGATCTAAACTTCCATCATTATTCAACTGAATAAACCTTCCGTGCTTTGCTTCACCAGCCAATGTATACAAAAAAGTTCCAATCATGAGAATTTTGCCGTTAGCAAGTACAACGTGATCTTCTATCGCGGTAACACTTTCTGAATAGTTAGAACTAAAATCATTTTTTAGCTGACCATCAGAACTTAATTTGGCAATATCATCGCGCCCTACTCCATTGCAAGTATCAAAGCTTCCGCTGATAAGGATATCACCATTTGATAAAAGAGAGATGTCCTTTATTTCAGCACCGATTATTTCTACTCCTGAATTAAAAAGGTTGTCTTCAGAACCATCTGGGTTAAATCTTTTAAGAATTCCCTTGTCAGTGTAGTCTATTGCAAAGCTCCCGGCAAGCACCCTTCCATCGGGTTGAACTTTTACTTCCTGAATCATTAAGGCATTCGTGTCCATGCCACAGTTGAAAGTATTGTCAATACTTCCATCGGCATTTAACCGAGTCATTTTAGATCGACCATATCCATTATTACCTATCGATTCTCCCTGCTCCCATCCCACTACTATTTTACCATCAGACTGTATGTCAAAACTCTTTACGTTCCAAAACTCAGACAGATTGGCTTGGAACCCTTCATCACGACTTCCGTCATTGTTTAACCGGAATAATCCTACTAATACTGTTTTGTTTTCTGATGATGTTCGTATGAATCTACCCCCCACTAGAATTTTACCATCTGGTTGAAGGAGTACTTTTGTAATAAGATCCCAAGGACTTTTAAGAGTCGTGGAGGCATCAAAGGCCTGATCGAACGATCCGTCAGAATTTAGTCGCGTAAGCGCATTCCCTTTAAGGCCATCAAACGAAGGTCTTTCTCCTCCAATAAGAATTTTATTATCAGGTTGCACTGCAACAGTTTTGATATTACCTAAATAGCTAAAAGTCTTTATGTTATTTTTGAAAGACTCGTCAACCGTTTGCCCTTTGCTAACAGAGCTCAAAACCAGAATGAAAAGAAGTGATAACGACAGGGTGATTGATGATTTTCTATGACGCATACGGATTCTCAATATTAAATAAAGGTAACATTTAGCCGAAATAGTATAGCCATGCAGGGATATTGTTTAAAGGATAGTGAATATTAATTGCAGAACATATGAATTCTAATTCACCTTATTCTGTCTCACCTTATGCATTTCGATCACTTTCTTAATTTGCTCACCTGCAATGCCAATGGAATCCTGATCGTGTTTATTCTTTTCAATTTTCTTAAGAAGAGCTTCATACTCCAGCTTGTTATTCTCGATCGATTTATCCAACTGAATTTTCTCACGCTTATTATCTTCAAGTTTAGTGTTAAGGTCTTTGTTTTGGTTAGCCAATTTTTGTTGTTGCTTTTCCACGGCTTGCGAAGCGCGAACAGATTCATCAACCTGAACCTGAATTTTGTCGCGATAGAATTTCACACCAAATTCATAAAGTAATTTCTCTAAGTCCTTATTTACTTTATCAACACTTTCAACTGGCCAGTCTGATAACTTTATTCCAATCCATGCTGCCGTGTTTTTTCCTTTCTCTTTTGTTGTGGCTAAGACAGGAACACTGTAGTTGGTGATGTTCAATGTAGGCTCGTTAATGGTAATTTCGCTACCACTCTGTTTTACTTTACCAATGGTTTTAAGGTACTTAACAAAAGAAGCATTTACATCCGCGTATGTACCTTCAAATTCAATTTCAAATCCTTCAATATTTTCTCCTTTTATTCGGGCATTTTCTTTTTTTACTTTCACGGTTTGTCCGAGAGCAAGCAAGGATATGAAAAGAGCAACAAGCAGTAACGTAAACTTTTTAGTGGACTTCATGTTTAGTAATATTGTTTTGGTATTGCAAAGAACGAAACTAGAATCTGCTGAATCAACTATTCCTCACAGATGTTAAGCAAATAATGAATTACTCTTAATTTTTCTTTATGAATCTTTGTGACTTGGTGTCCTTATGACCCATTTCTTCTTTCGCCACGAAGAAAGACCAAATAGCGTAACGTTATATTTTAAAAATCAATGAATAATATTCTCATCACCGGTGCATCCGGACTTATTGGAACTCGATTAACCGAGATGCTGCAGCAAAAGGGGTATCACGTTACGCACTTGGGCCGAAGCAAAAAAAGTGGAGGCGTAAAATCATTCACATGGGATGTTGATCAGCATCAAATGGATGAAGGTGCACTTCAGGGTATTGACACTATTATCCATCTGGCAGGAGCTGGTGTAGCAGACAAACGATGGACAGCAAAACGCAAGCAAGAAATTTTAGAGAGCCGCACGCGATCAACACAATTACTATTTGATGTTTTAAAGAAAGGTAATCATCAGGTAACAACGGTTATCTCGGCTTCGGCCATAGGATATTATGGTTTTATGAGTAGTGATGAATTAACTGAAGACAGTCCGGCTGGAATGGATTATCTGGCAAACGTAACAAGGCAGTGGGAAGAAGAGGTAAATAAAATTGAATCACTCAGCATACGCGTAGTAAAAATAAGAATAGGAATAGTGTTGAGTGAAAAGGGCGGAGCATTAAAAGAAATGATGCTACCCATAAAACTTTTTGTTGGATCGCCTTTAGGTTCAGGCAATCAATACCTGAGTTGGATACATATTGATGATTTGTGTGCCATGTTTTGCAAAGCGGTGGATGATAAAAACATGCGAGGTGCATATAATGGAGTTGGTATTCACCCGATAACAAATCGTGCACTGACTCGGGCAATTGCAAAAGTGTTGAATAGGCCAATGCTCCTTCCGCCAATTCCGGGCTTTGTTCTGAAAATAATCATTGGAGAGATGGCTAACATTGTTCTCGGTGGTAGCAAAGTATCAGCATCGAAAATTCAACAAGCGGGTTTTTCTTTTCAGTTTGATAGTTTAGACAAAGCGCTTCGCGATTTGTTAATCAGGAATTAAAACTGCATTCAAAATACATTTTCATTAATGTCGTTTCTAAACTCCACGAACGTACTTTCTTTTACAGACCAGGAAAGAGAAATTTAAAAAGCAAACCACAACTAATGTAGGAGAAAGTCATAGATTTTGTCATCACTCTCCATTCAGAGAGGACCTGGGAGAGGCTATTACGCGCATTAGAAACAACATTGAAACAGATATACTCATTTCTTTGCTTTTCGTTTCTACCTTGTATATTAGTTGTAAAGGATAATGTAAAAAGATATGAAAGCCAAAAAGAAAAAGATTGCAGATGTTATGACGCAAGCAGAAATGGAGGAGGAAAATCGTATCCGCAAAGCATTTAAGGATAAAGATTGGGCAGAGATTAAAAGCTCCGACAGCTGGGTAATTTTTAAAGTGATGAGTGAATTTGTGGAGGGGTTTGAAAAGCTCGCGAAGATTGGTCCATGTGTTACCATCTTTGGTTCTGCACGAGTGAAATCGACAAGTCCGTATTATAAAATGGCAGAAGAAATTGCCTACGAATTGGTGCAGCAAGGTTATGGTGTAGTAACAGGAGGAGGTCCGGGGATAATGGAGGCAGGTAATAGAGGAGCGCACCGCGCAAAAGGTAAATCAGTAGGGCTTAACATTTATCTTCCGCACGAACAAAAAGGAAATATTTACATCGATCCGGATAAACTCATTACGTTCGATTACTTTTTTGTTCGCAAAGTAATGTTCATGAAATATTCACAAGGGTTTATTGTTATGCCTGGAGGTTTTGGAACACTGGATGAGATGACCGAAGCGCTTACATTGATCCAAACAAAAAAGATCGGTCGTTTTCCAATCGTGTTGGTTGGAAGGAAATTCTGGAGGGGATTGATCGACTGGTTTATGAAAGTTTTAGTGAGTGAAGGAATGATCGGTGAAAATGACGATGAACTCTTCAGCTTGGTTGATACACCTGAAGAAGCCGTAAAGGTGATTGACGAATTTTATTCAAAATATTTATTGTCACCGAATTTCTAGTTTTAGTATAAAGAAGAATATGAAGAAGACATCGAATTTATTATCTGTATCCGTCATCGTCATATTGCTGGGTTACATCGCATATAGTCAATGGCCAGGGAAAGATTTGGTTGGAGAAAGGACAGTATCGGATACATCTGTAGTCCCCGATCCGGCTTTTCTGGCAGCTATTGCATATGATATTCCAGAGGAAGTTTCCTTTGCAGGTGAATCAGCACCACTCGATATTCCGGATGTAAGAGAACGACTTGATAAAGAGCTTCAGATCAATTCATATCTGCACAGCAATACCTTGTTTTTATTGAAACGTGCTAATCGTTGGCTTCCACAAATGCAGAAAATTTTAGATCAACATGAAATTCCAGAAGATTTTAAATACCTGCCACTGGTGGAGAGCAATCTTATCAATGTGAGGTCGCCAAAAGATGCTGTTGGATATTGGCAGATTTTAGGTGATTCGGGGAGGGAGTACGGTCTCGAAATAACGGCAGAGGTAGATGAACGATACGATCCTCTTAAGTCAACCGAAGCAGCGTGTAAATATTTAACAAAAGCATATTCAAAATTCGGAAGCTGGACGCTGGTTGCGGCATCGTATAACAGAGGTATGGCGGGTCTGCAACGGGCGATGAATGATCAGCAGGAGAAATATTTTTATGATCTCTATCTGAATGATGAAACCTCACGCTATGTATTTCGCATCATGGCCATTAAAGAAATTATAGAGCACCCACTGAAATATGGTTTTAGAATTGACAACAAAAATTTATACAAAGAAGAAGCTTTGCGTTACGTTGAGGTAACTGAAACAATAAATGACTTTGTAGCTTTTGCTAAAGCTAACAGATCAAACTATAAACTGTTGAAACTTCACAATCCATGGTTACGTGCTGAGAAACTCACTGTAAAAAGTGGAAAGACTTATCGAATAGCCCTACCCCAATAGATTAACATAGGTATTGAGAAAGACTTACATGTAATCTGTAATTTGATTCTCCATTAACAACATTTCACCATGCGCCCATACATACTTGCCGAAAATAATTGGAAGACCATTAAAGATTCATCTTTTGATGTTGCTATTCTTCCATGGGGAGCGTGCGAAGCACACAACTATCATTTGCCTTATGGAACGGATATTATAGAAGCGGATTATGTAGCAGCAGAGGCAGCACGGATTGCGTGGGATAAGGGAGGAAAAGTAATTGTGCTACCCGTAATTCCGTTTGGCGTAAACACCGGTCAGTTTGATGTGAAGCTCGACATGAACATGAATCCATCAACACAATTACTAGTGTTGCGTGATGTAGTGGATGTATTAAACCGACATGAAATTTATAAACTGATAATTCTAAACAGTCACGGAGGAAATGATTTTAAAACCATGATTCGCGAATTGGGTTTGCAATTTCCTTCGATGTTTCTATGCCAATGCAATTGGTATCAGGCCGTTGATCAGAAAGATTTTTTTGAGAACAAAGATGATCACGCAGGTGAAATGGAAACCAGTGTCATTATGCATTTGAAACCGGAATTGGTTCGACCTTTATCGGAAGCAGGTGATGGAGGAGCAAAGAAATTTCGCATCGCAGCCATTCGCGAAGGCTGGGCCTGGGCAGAAAGAAAGTGGATGAAGGTAACGAAAGACACCGGTGTGGGTGATCCAAGAAAAGCATCAGCCGAAAAAGGAGAGAAATATTTTAAAGCCGTTACAACAAAAGTGGCCAGCTTCTTTTTGGAAGTGGCCACTGCTGATAAGGATGATTTGTATGCTTAAAGAATAGCTTCTGCTGTTTCTATTTTAGCAATCCAGAAATTATTAAAACCTTCGCCTACTTGAATAGAGATTACCTGGTAAGCCAGCATTTCTAAAATCGCAAGGAAATTAAAAATCACTCCGATGCGCGTGGGGTATGTTTCCAACAATTCAGTAAACGAAACCCGTGGTTTGTTATTGAGTTCATCTACTATGTATTTTTTTTGAGCTTCTATCGTGTACGGATATTGAATAACCTGATGCACGGGTTTGTTCTTCTCTGCATCGAAGCGTTTCATTACTTTTTCGAAAACGCCCATCAATTTAAAGATGGTAACGTCTTGAAGTTCGGCTTCCACGTTGGTACTTTCAGCAAGAGCACGCAACTCTTTCATTAAGTTACCACGCTTCTCCTTCATCAACTCATCTTCTTCCAGACGATGAAAACCTTCAACAACCGATTTGTATTTCTTATACTCTAATAAGTGTTTGATCAGTTCTTCACGAGGATCAATTTCATTACCCTTCTCATCGAGTTGAGGCCTTGGTAAAAGCATTTTTGATTTGATGCGCATCAAGGTTGCCGCTACCAAAATAAATTCGCTGGCTACTTCAATATTGAGTACCTCCAAGTGCTTAATGTAATCCAGGAAATCGTTGGCAATCTTAGAGATCGGAATGTCATAAATGTCCAATTCATCGCGTTCGATGAAAAAAAGCAATAAATCAAACGGTCCTTCGAAAAGGGGCAGTTTTATCTCAAAATCTTCCTGTTGTGTAGTCATAAGCGAGGGGCAAATTTATTTATAATCCGGCAAAAACCTTCTTCCCAATAGAAATACTAATTTTGCCTTTCAATCGGCTCAGAAATCCATGTTTCCTATGCTTTTCGTAGAGGGAAGCGAAGAAAATGGTTGTGAGAAGGTATATTGAAAAGGTGAAGGTAAACAGTTACCTTCCAAGCTTGTTTAAGGATTGTTGACACCACCGACCCCATGTTAATTACACCCGGAAAACTTCTATCGCAGATCAATTCCCCACAGGATATTAAGAAATTGGATCAGGCTCAACTGGTCCAACTTTGTGATGAACTGCGACAATTCATCATTGATAATGTATCCGTCTATGGTGGGCACTTTGGTGCCAGCTTAGGCGTAGTTGAGATGACAGTGGCATTGCACTATGTATTTGATACACCCAATGATCAATTGGTTTGGGATGTTGGTCATCAGGCTTATGGACATAAAATTTTAACGGGTCGCAAAGAAGAGTTTCATACGAATAGAATGTATGGAGGAATCTCTGGTTTCCCGAAAAGAAAAGAAAGTGAATACGATACCTTTGGAGTTGGACACTCATCTACTTCAATCTCGGCCGCCCTTGGAATGTCGGTTGCCTCTAACTATTTAAAGCTTGAAGGAAAACAACACATTGCCGTTATCGGTGATGGTGCTTTGACTGGCGGTATGGCTTTCGAAGCGATGAACCACGCAGGTGTTGCCGACTCGAACATCCTCATTATTCTAAATGATAATTGCATGGCCATCGACCCTAATGTTGGTGCGCTGAAAGATTATTTAACCGACATTACTACATCACGCACCTACAATAAATTAAAAGACGATGTGTGGAAGTTGCTCGGCAAACTTTCCATGTTTGGAAAAAGTGCGCAGGAGATTGTATCAAAAGTTGAGAATGGTATCAAGGCAACTTTGTTGAGTCAGAGTAATTTATTTGAGTCGTTGAACCTTCGCTATTTTGGTCCAGTAGATGGTCATGATGTGAATCACCTCGTCACAATTTTCAATGACCTGAAAAACATCAAGGGTCCGAAAATTCTGCATTGCATAACCGTAAAAGGAAAGGGATATGCTCCGGCTGAGGCAGGGAATGCTACCACCTGGCACGCCCCTGGAACGTTTGATAAGATCACGGGCGAAATACATAAGAAGTCTTACGAAAAGCCGCAGGCACCCAAATACCAAGACGTATTCGGGCAAACTTTAGTCGAGTTAGCGAAAGCAAATGATAAAATCATGGGTATTACACCCGCCATGCCTTCTGGTTCTTCCCTAAATATCATGATGAAGGAGATGCCTGATCGTGCTTTTGATGTGGGAATAGCCGAACAACATGCTGTCACATTCTCTGCTGGTTTGGCTACCCAAGGTCTAATACCTTTTTGCAACATTTATAGCTCATTCATGCAGCGTGCTTACGATCAGGTAATTCACGATGTGTGTATTCAGAATTTGCCGGTTAATTTCTGTCTAGATCGAGCGGGCTTTGCTGGTGCTGATGGGCCAACGCACCACGGTGCATACGACTTAGCGTATTTCAGATGTCTTCCGAATATGATTGTGGCATCACCGATGAACGAAGCCGAACTTCGCGATTTGATGTTTACAGCACAATTGCCTAGAAAAGAGAAAGCGTTTTCCATTCGCTATCCACGAGGTCAGGGTGTAATGCCAAATTGGAAGACGGAGATGAAAGAAATTAAAATCGGAACAGGTCGTAAACTTCGTTCAGGAGATGACTTGGCTATTCTTACAATCGGACATATTGGAAATTACGCAACTGAAGTTTGTGATCGGTTAGAGAAACAAAACATTCAAATTGCTCATTACGATTTACGTTTTGTTAAACCGCTCGATGAAGAAATGCTCCATGATATTTTCTCGAACTTCAAAAAAGTAATTACGGTTGAAGATGGATGTTTACAAGGTGGTGTCGGTAGTGCCATTCTTGAATTTATGGCCGACAACCAATATCAGGCAGAAGTAAGACGTCTGGGTATTCCCGATCGGATTGTAGAACATGGAGAGCAATTTGAATTACATCGCGAATGCGGATTTGATGCTGATGGTATTGAACGTGCAGTTATTGAAATGTTAGAGCCAGTTGCCAAACCTGTTTAATGTCTTCTCTTTCTTTTAAGCAATACGGTCAAGGCAAACCCATTATTTTGTTACATGGCTTTCCGATGAACCAAACCGTATGGGATGATTTCGTCCCTCTACTCTCTGCCACTAATAAAGTAATCACAGTTGATCTTCCAGGTTTTGGCAAAAGTCCATTACCCCAATTACCTTTTACAATTGACCAGATTGCAGACTTATTATTAAGCTTGCTTTCATCGGAAAAGATTTCAGGAGCTACTCTCATTGGACATTCACTTGGTGGATATATAGCCTTGGCCATGGTGGAGAAGAGGCCAGAATTATTTTCTGGATTAGGCTTATTTCACTCGACCGCTCTTGCGGATTCAGCAGAGAAAAAAGAATCACGACTAAAAGTCGTTGACTTTATAGGTAAAAATGGAGTGTTGGCTTTTACTTCCAATTTTATTCCACCACTTTTTGCAGATCAAAATCACAAGGCAATTAATAAAGTTCGCGAAATTGCTGAGCAGTCTGCTCACAATGCAGTGGAGGGCTATACACTTGCCATGCGCAACAGACCTGACCGGACTTCCGTTTTGAAAAAATTAAAAATACCCATCTTATTCCTTGCTGGTGAAGCAGATGCAGGAATACCGGTGAATTCAATAATGAAACAAGCGGAACAATGTGAATCACCAGATGTCCATATCCTAAAACATGTCGCTCACATGGGTATGTTTGAAAATCCTGAAGCTTGCGCAAACATCGTTCGTTCCTTTGTGAGCTAATTGATGCGCAGAAAACGTATTCGGTTTATTAAAAACATATTAAAATGTGTAGCTTTAGGCGATTCTGTACTCCTACTTGTTAGGTTAAATTGAAACAGGATTTTATATTTGCTTAGAGGATTAAAATAACCAACCAATAACATGGACGAAATAGTAGATCCACATCAATTTGATTCTTGGAACGGAATGGCCAAAAACATTGCTTATGCAGCCTGGGCTATTTCTATTTTGATTGTTTTATATCACGTTATACGTTTAGCTACGTTAGGTGATGCAAAGACCAAGTACGATTACATCAACAAGAGCGAAATCAAAACGTTATGGATTGCCGCCATTATTTTGATTGTTGGAGGATGCTTTTATGCCAACTCCAATATCGTAACACTCACCACATTGCTGATTTTCGTTCGATTCTTTATCACGTTCGCGATGGGTATGATCGTTGCCCTCATCGTTCAGAACCTGCTTAAGTTTTACTACCCATTCTTTATCGAGAAACGGTTGAAGGCACTTCGCTACCAACCTAGAATTTCTCCAAAGACAGGTAAGGCCATGAAGCTTTTGAGTGAAGATGAAGAAGACTCTTATCTTGATGAAGGTATGCAGGCGGAAGAAAACGTATTCTCCATTGACTACGATGTGTGGAAAGATGAAGAGACTGGTTACATAAAAATCGAACGTTACTCTGGCCACTTACATGCACTTCAGTGCCCTGAGTGTAACTATCAGACTTTTAAAGTGGTGAAAGAAGAAATCATCACACTCCCTACGGTTACTGAAGAAGGACAAATCATGAAGCATTTTCAGTGCGGTTACTGTGGCTACAAAGCCAAGAAGACTGTTACGCTAAGAATATCACAAAAATTTGAAGAGTCTGCTGCAGCAACAGCATAGACTTCAGATCTAAGAATAGAAAAAAAGGCTCCTAATTAGGAGCCTTTTTTTTGTAACAAATCGCAGGGTAGCCGGATTTGGTCGGAATAAAATTGCATTCGCTTATTGTGCACCCCCAGTGCTGAAATTTTTTCAATGGACGAATGCTTGTGATTTACAAAAACTTCGAGGTAGTAATTCTCAAATAAGTAGAGATTTACTTTGTATCCATAGTAGCGAATGGACATCACGAATGTCCCTTGCGTGTAGAGCAAATCGATCTTTTGCTCAAGCGGAAGTTTCTTATAATCAAACCAGCTGATCATATATTAAACATAACGGTAAAAAAGTCGGATGTCAATCTTGATTATGATCCAACTTTTGATTTAAAGCTTATTCAACATCTTCGTTTGCAAATTAAACTGCCCTGGCTAACTTTGCAGTCCTTTTAGAAGTTTTAGAAGGAACACGGTGGATGTAGTTCAGTTGGTTAGAATGCTAGATTGTGATTCTGGAGGTCGCGGGTTCGAGTCCCGTCATTCACCCCAAAACCCTCAAAACCTGAGGGTTTTTTTATGCCCTGTCGAAAGTAAGTCGCTGGCCCATTGCACTTTCATTAAATTTTCCATCAGCATAGGCCAGATGTCCAGAGATAATAGTGTGGGTAATAGATGACTGAAAAGTAACACCTTCAAGAGGCGACCACCCGCATTTTGATATAATGTTTTCTTTTCCAACGGTCCATGGCTTGTTTGGATCCACCAACACTAAATCAGCGAAATACCCTTCTCGAATAAACCCACGTTTTGAAATCTGAAACAAAATCGCTGGGTTATGGCTCATCTTTTGAACAATTTTCTCAAGGCTGATTTTCTTCTGATGATAAAATTCAAGCATGGCTACCACACTGTGTTGAACCAGTGGTCCGCCAGAAGGTGCATTGAAATAAGTATTATTTTTTTCATCCTTCGTATGCGGAGCGTGATCGGTTGCAATCACATCAATGCGATCATCGAGTACAGCCTTGAAAATTTCAGCCTGATCTTCTTTGGTCTTGATCGCTGGATTCCACTTGATGCGGGTGCCTAATCTTTTGTAGTCGGCATCATTAAACCACAGATGATGGATGCAGGCTTCTGCCGTAATTTTTTTCTGTTCAAGTGGAATGTTGTTTTGAAAAAGTCCAGTCTCTTTAGCGGTTGAAATATGAAGAATGTGTAAACGAGTTCCATGTTTTTTTGCAAGTGAAACAGCAAACGATGATGATTTATAACACGCTTCAGCGCTTCGAATCAAGGGGTGATTTTCCATTGGAACATCTTCGCCTAATCGCTCTTTAAAATCAATTAAGTTTTGCCGAATAGTAGGTTCGTCTTCACAATGCGATGCAATAAGTGATGGGAATCGGGAGAAAAATCCTTCCAATGTTTTGGGATCATCCACTAATAAATTTCCCGTGGAGGAACCCATAAAAATTTTAAGACCACATACTTTTTTCAAATCCGTCTTCATTACCTCATCTAGATTATCATTTGAAGCACCGATGAAGAAGGAGTGATTTGCCAAAGATGTATGCGCTGCAATCTGATATTTATCTTCTAAAAGTTGTTGTGTAAAAGCCGGAGGATTGGTGTTGGGCATCTCCATGAAACTGGTAACACCACCGGCAACAGCTGCTCTTGATTCGGAGAAGATAGTTCCTTTGTGTGTAAGGCCAGGCTCACGAAAGTGCACTTGGTCATCAATTGCACCTGGAAGCAAAAGATTTCCTTTTGCATCAATTACCTTGTTTGCCTTGCGGGATGATAGATTAGGACCAATCGCTTCGATGCGCTGGTTGCTGATAAACATATCGGCCGTAAAGACCTTGCCTTCATTGACTATATTTGCGTTCGTTATCAATATTGATTCCATCCCCTAAAATTAAAGCCTTACGTGTCAGCGATCGCATCTTTCGAAAATTTTAATCTGAATAAACAGCTATTGCAGGCTGTAGCTGACCTTGGATTTACTACTCCAACCGACATTCAGCAAAGATGTATTCCTGTTCTCTTGGGAGGACAAGAGGTGATCGGAATTGCCCAGACCGGAACCGGTAAGACTGCAGCCTACATGTTGCCGCTCTTAATGAAAGTTAAATATGCTCAAGGCGTAGAACCAAGAGCCGTTATTTTCGGACCAACAAAAGAGCTTGTTATTCAGTTGGCTGAGCACGCGCAACAACTGGCAAAATATACTGACATACGAATCGCTACATTATATGGAGGCGTTGGCGCAAAAGTTCAAATCGAAATGATTGAAAAGGGTGTAGATATTATTGTTGCCACACCCGGCCGCTTTATGGAAATTTATTTGCAAGGTGCACTGCCCACCAAGTTAATTAAAACGATGGTGCTTGATGAGGCCGATCGTATTATGGACATGGGTTTTATGCCACAGGTTAGAAAGATTTTGGAAGTCCTTCCGCGTAAGCGACAGAATATGCTCTTCTCTGCAACGTTCCCTGCAAAGGTTGAAAGACTCTCTGCTGAGTTTTTAGAGTTCCCGATTAAGATTGCTATTACACCCCCGGCAACAACCGCTGTGCAGGTAGAACAAGAGCTCTACGAATTGCCAAACACGCGCACGAAAATTAATTTCTTGGAATTCCTATTGCGTGATGAAGCATTGAATCGCGTGATGATTTTTACACGAACAAAAGATGTGGCGAATGATATTTCGGATTATTTAAAAGGACTAAGAGTTGGTGAGGTGCGTGTGATCCACTCAAACAAAGGACAGAACACACGCATGAATGCCGTGAATGATTTTAAGGAAGGCAAAGTTCGTGTGTTGGTTTCAACCGATGTGACAGCGCGTGGTCTTGATATTACAAAGGTATCGCACGTTATCAATTTCGATGTGCCGATTTTATATGAAGATTATGTACACCGCATTGGCAGAACAGGTCGTGCTGCTGAAGTAGGCAAGGCAATTACCTTCGCTACTATTGCAGAGCATTATCATATTCTGAAAATTCAGGATTTGATTCGAAAGAAAATTCCATTCAAAGAATTACCTGCTGATTTAGTAATCACTAAGACTCCTTTTGAAGAGGCCCAAGCCATGGCCCGCGAAATTGATGAGCAGAAAAGAAAAGAAAATCCAGAGTTTAAAGGAGCCTTCCACGATAAGAAATCGAAATGGGCATAAGGTAAATTGAAAGTATGTTGATGGAACAGAAGACTTGTGTCGTTTAAACATGCAATAGTTCTTTTATAAGAATCCAGATACCCGTTATTAAAACAAACCAACCAAAAAACACACGAAGTTTATCTCCATGGATTTTTTTGGAAAGCACGTTGCCCAGAATAACCCCGACAACTGCCAATGCAGTGATGGACAGAAGAAAAATCCAATCAATGGGGTAGTTAAAAATGTCCCCCAAAAATCCAGAGAGGGAATTAACAGCAATAATAAAAAGAGAAGTTCCTACAGCGGTCTTGAAAGGCAGGCCTGTTAATAATACCAATGCTGGAATGATGAGGAATCCTCCACCGGCACCTACTATTCCCGTTAGCAAACCAATCAGGATACCTTCAATCGAAACCCAGACAACGCGAAAGCGATGATTGTCATTGTGAATTTCCTTGCGTCCACGAATCATCGATATGGATGCCAGAATCATAAGTACAGCGAACAACCCCAGAATCAAAAAACGTTTTGTGAAAACAAAGGAATCAGTTTGCCAAAGGATGTCGGGGATTACAGGAACAATCCATTTGCGAGTGGCAAAAATGGTAAGGATAGAAGGGATTCCAAACAGAATACCAGTCTTGATGTTGACTAAATGCTCTTTGTATTTTGGAACGGCTCCCACGAGACTTGTAAAGCCAACAATAAAAAGCGAATAGGCTGATGCTAAGACCGCATCAATGTGAAAAAGGTAGACTAAAATAGGAATGGAAAGAATCGAACCGCCACCACCTAAAATTCCCAAGACCAATCCAATACAAATGGAGGCGATGTAACCGGCAATTTCCATTGGTGGTGAAATGATTTATAATCGATCGAATTCAATAATGAAAGAACCGGGAAATTTTTTGATTAATTCTAATCGAAATGCTTCAGCCTTTTCATGTGAAGAAAATTGACCTAGCAACAGACTATAATACTTTACTCCATTTATAATTTTAACCTGCACGCTAACTTGTTTCTGATACGAACTTTTCAAGTTGTCAGAAAGCCGCATAAGATTTACTAATTCCTGATATGTGCCTACCTGAACAGCGAATCCTTTTGGATTAAATCGTTCAATTTTAAATTCATAAAACTCTTTCTCGTCTACCGATACGTTGTCAATTGTTCTTCCGGGATCGCTGGTTTTGCCATCGCCCGGGTCGATAACCTCCAACTTTACATCCGCTAAACCCTGATTTACAAACCCTAATTTTTCTGCAGCAGCTTTTGATAGATCGATTATGCGATCCTCCACGTACGGGCCTCTGTCGTTAATCGTAACTTCAACCGATTCATTATTTGACAAATTCGTAATGCGCACTTTCGTGCCGAATGGAAGAGTTTTGTGTGCACCTGTTAATTTAGTATGTCGGTATTTCTGACCACTGGCGGTTGGCTTGCCATCAAACTTATCAGCGTAGAAAGAAGCTTTACCAGTTTGGACCTGAGCGAAGGCGGTGGCTGCTAAAAAAAAGAGCGCAATCGAAAAAAATAAATTCTTCATAACTAAGGTTTATCAGAACAAAAGTAATGTGCAAATGGCCAATGTGCTAATGCGAAGATGTTTCTATTGTTAAGTTGAGATCGTGACATTGATAATTGAATAATTAGCTCTAATTTTACCCGGCAAATAATGAATCGTAATCATATTTGCCATGCCACTCGATAATTCCAAATTCCTCTACGAAGCCCTCACCTATGATGATGTGCTTCTTGTTCCTGCCTATTCCGACATTCTTCCCCGCAATGTGGACACCACCAGCAGGTTGACCCAAAAAATCAGGTTAAACATTCCCGTCTTGTCCGCTGCGATGGATACCGTGACCGAAGCCGAAATGGCAATAGGTATGGCGATGGAAGGTGGGCTTGGGTTCATTCATAAGAATATGAAGATTGTCTTGCAAGCCGAACAGGTTAGGAAAGTAAAACGCTCACAAAGTGGATTAATTCTCGATCCGGTAACGCTAAGTATTAACTCGACTGTAGCTGATGCCGAAAAAATTATGCGCGAGTTTAAAATCGGAGGTATTCCAGTGGTCGATGGAAATGGTAAGCTTTTGGGGATCATCACCAACCGTGATTTGCGTTTTCAAAAAGACATGAATGTGTCTGTTGAAAAAATCATGACGAAAGACAATCTGATCACTGCATCAGAAGGCATTACATTGGAGCAGGCAGAAGGAACATTAAAAAAATATAAAATTGAGAAATTGCCAATTGTCAATAAGAAAGGCAAACTCATTGGACTAATCACATTTAAAGACATACAGAAAAAACGAAATAAGCCCACAGCTTGTCAGGATAAATTTGGAAGATTATGCGTAGGTGCAGCCGTTGGTGTTACGCCAGATATTCTTGATCGCATCGATGCATTGAAAGCAGCGGGAGTTGATATTATTAGTATCGATACAGCGCACGGTCACTCAAAAGGTGTGATTGAGGCGGCAAAAATGGTTAAGAAAAAATATCCTGAGTTGGATTTAGTTGTAGGGAACATCGCCACAGGCGAAGCCGCTAAAGCGTTGGCCAAAGTAGGTGCCGATGCTGTGAAAGTGGGCGTTGGTCCTGGTAGCATTTGTACTACACGTATCGTTGCAGGAGTTGGGCTTCCTCAATTATCGGCAGTATACGAGGCATCAAAAGCTTTGAAGGGTTCTAATGTTACAGTCATTGCCGATGGAGGTATACGGTTTTCAGGTGATGTAGTGAAGGCCATTGCAGCTGGAGCCGATAGTATCATGGTCGGATCATTGTTGGCAGGAACAGAAGAAGCCCCTGGCGAAATGATTATTTATGAAGGAAGGAAATTCAAATCTTACCGTGGTATGGGCTCACTTGAGGCTATGGAAGACGGATCAAAAGATAGGTATTTTCAGGATGTAGAAGATGATATTAAGAAACTGGTTCCTGAAGGTATATCTGGCCGTGTGGCATTTAAAGGAGCAGTATCAGAGGTACTTTATCAGCTTGTTGGTGGACTAAGGGCTGGAATGGGGTATTGTGGTGCCAAAAACATTGAAAAATTAAAGCTAGCCAAGTTTGTAAAAATAACAGCAGCTGGAGTAAATGAAAGCCATCCTCACGATGTTACAATAACAAGGGAAGCTCCGAATTATAGTAGGAAATAATTTAGTAGGTTTTCCCTATCATTGCAAAGCCAATCATACCTCTGATTGGCTTTTTTTGGTCTTAACTCAAGCATGCGCAATAAAGCGATCATACGTTTACTTTTCACAGTAGGTGTTATTACCTGGCTGTCGCTTGTGCTTACGGATATTTCCATTGTTTTAAGTTCGGTCAGTAATATTAAAGCCGAAATACCAGCCTGGCTTCCGGGTGTTATACTAAACCTCTTTATTATAACCCTATTCTATTATTACAAGCTCAAGATTGAACGAGATGAGGTATTGAGCTTTGTTGATTTGCTGTGGAAGGTATTTGCAACAGGATTAGTGGCAACCGTAATCTCACTAATGCTTAGGCTCATCGAGAATTTGCTGGGCAGCACAGCATTGACTCGAAATGTGGTTTATCAGGATTTGGTTTATTTAATCAATCTTGGTCTAATGGTGAGTTTTCTCATCATGACTTTTACAGTATGGAAGCGTCTTATCCTCTATCAAAAATCGAAATGGTTGCTGCGCATCTGGGCAGTCTTTGAGGTAGGCCTGCTTTTATCCTTAGCCTACAATAGTCTTAAGCTTCCAGTTATTAATTGGGTTTTTGGCACATTGCTGACGGTATTTATTGTGCTTGGATTAATTCTTTCCGGGAACTTAAAATGGGTAGCGTATTTAAACTTTCGTCAGAAATGGACAAGCTTACTATTGCTATTGCTCACTATTTTTTATCTGCTGTATATCGTTTACACCAACAGTTCAATCTCTGAGGTAATTGCGTCCTCGTCTAAAAACTTTACCGATTATAAAATCCATATTTTCATTTTATCCCTCATTGTTTTTGTCGGACTCTACAGTATTTTTTCGTTCCTCGTTATCTTATTCAACTTGCCAACCACTTCTGTGTTCGAACAAAAGCTGGAGGAGGTTGTAAATTTTCAACGTATCAGTCAATCAATTCAGACTGAACAAAGTGAACAAAGTGTTTATAATATTCTATTGGAAACTTCAGTGAGTACGGTCTTTGCGGATGCAGGATGGTTGGAAATCTCAGGAGATAAACAAAATGTATTTGCGTATAGGATTAGCGACAAGGAGGCTCATGAAATTGTAAACCATCTTAATGAGCACCATGTAAGAGGTGTATTAGATCAGGGGAGCGATAAAACAAGAAACCTTTCCAAACATCTGGCTTCACTAAAAGGCTCTCGTTACCGTTCCATTCTTGCATTCCCAATTTATGTAAAGGGGGCAAATATTGGAACACTTGCTTTGCTCAAAGAATTGCCCGATGGATTTACAAAAGAGATGACAAAGATCGTCTCTACATTTGCCAATCAGGCAGGCATCTCCATTGAGAATTTCCGATTAATGGAAGAGGCGCTTCAGAATGAACGCTATAAGGAAGAATTAAAGATTGCCAAGACGGTTCAAAAAAGTCTGCTCCCTCAGCTACTTGAAAAAGATAATGATTTTGACATCAGCGCTTTTTCAGAATCAGCAGATGAGGTTGGAGGTGACTATTACGATACCCTTCGCATCAACGATCATTTGGTTTGTCTCATCATTGCAGATGTATCTGGGAAGGGAACTACGGCAGCTTTTCATATGTCGCAAATGAAAGGTATTTTTCATAGCCTCGCACAACGCGATATTGAACCCGATGACTTTATGCTGCAGGCGAATCAAGCCCTGGTGTATTGCCTCGAGCGCGGATCATTTATTTCAGCCACCTTCTTTATCATCAACACACAAACTCGTAAAATAAAATACGCACGGGCAGGTCATTGCCCCGTGTTATACTACTGCACCGAAAAGAAATCGATTGAATATTTTAAAGATAAGGGTGTGGCCTTAGGTATGGTTCGGAATAAAAGCTATAGCAATTTTATTCAGGCAAACGAATTTGAATATAAGAAGGGAGATGTGATGGTTCTGTATACGGATGGTATTACGGAAGCCAAAGATGCGAGGAACGAAGAATTCGGTTACGAAAGACTTTCAGAAGTGATTAGTGAAGTAACGCAAACATCTCCAAAAGAGATGCAGGATCATCTGATCAAACGCCTGTACGAGTTTTCGGGTACAGAGAATATTAATGACGATTACACGACCATGATTGTGAAGTTCAAATAGAACAAGCAGTAGGTTAACATAAACTTTTATAAAACGTTAAAACTATGATCAGCATCAAAAGACTACAAGAAGACGGCATCGACTTCATTATGGTTGTAGGTGAAATAGATGCGAGTTCTTCAATTGAACTGGACTTGACCATTGCGAAAAGTGTTGGAGAAGGCTACTCCAAAATTTTAATTGATTGCAGTGCGCTCGAGTATATTTCATCAGCTGGTCTTGGTGTTTTTATGTCATACATAGAGGAATGTAAGGACCGGGGCATTAAAATGGTGCTATTCGGAATGAGTGATAAAGTGGCAAATACCTTTAGTATTCTGGGGCTTAACGAGCTCCTGGAAATTGCGAGTGATAAAGTTCAGGCTAAGCAAATGGTAAATGGTCTATAAGTATAGAGTTGGTTGCAGCATTGAGAACCTTAAGGGCGTTCGAGATTTTATCCGGACTTCGCTGAAAGCGCATGGCGTTTCGGAAATTGACATCAGCGAAATTGTGCTGGCGCTGGATGAGATGTGTTCCAATCTGATGATTCATGCACATCACTGCAACCCGGATGATTTGTTTGAACTGCAAATTGCAGTTGAAAAGAATAACCCCCTTGTGTTTGAGATTATTGATGATGGAACAGTGTTTGACATTAACCAGTTTGCTGAACCTACTTTAGACAACATTATTCACGAAAAGAGAAAAGGCGGGTTAGGCATACGCCTTGTAAAATCCATCATGGATAAAATTGAATATCAAAAACTGATGGACAAAAGTATTTGTCGCCTCATCAAAAACGTTCACTTTACATAATTACAAATATCCGAAAGCTTATGTTTAAAAATATCATGCTGCTGTTGCTTTGCAGCATCATCGTTACGTCAGGTATCGCTCAAAAGAAAAAATCAAAACCAGCAGAAAGTAAGTCGCCAACTGTTTTTAAGGTTGATGGAGTTGCTACCTATGGTGATGAGTTTCTCTATCTCTATAAAAAGAATCATCAAAACAAGAAAGATGATTTCACTAAGGAGAAGATAAACGAGTATTTGGATTTATTTATCAACTTCAAATTAAAGGTAACGGAAGCAAGAAAACGAGGCATGGATACAACCCGTGCTTTTATAAAAGAATATTCATCCTACAAAGAAGAACTGCGTAAGCCCTACCTGCCAGACGCAAAGCTTACTGACAGTTTGGTAAAACTTACCTACAACAATTTGCTGGAAGAAATAAACGCATCGCATATTCTTATCAATCTAAAACCAGATGCATCATCTGCAGATACACTTGCGGCCTACACAAAAATTAGTGCGATTCGGAATAGAGTTTTGGCTGGTGAGGATTTTGGAGCATTAGCAGAAAAATTGTCGGAAGATCCATCGGCTAAAACCAATCAAGGTAATCTTGGATATTTTACAGCCATGCAAATGGTTTACCCATTTGAAGTAGCGACTTACAAAACCAAAGTAGGAGAAGTGAGCCAGCCGGTGCGAACGCGCTTTGGTTATCACATTATAAAAGTAATGGATCGAAAGCCAGCACGTGGCGAAGTAGAAGTTTCACACATTATGATCCGAACAACAGAGGGCAGTGATAACGAAAAAGCGAAGAACACCATCTTTACTATTTATGAACAATCACAAGGCGGTATGTCATGGGATGAGTTATGCAAACAATATTCAGAAGACCCGAGCACGAAAAACACGGGAGGAAGATTAAAACCGTTTGGTGTTCGTACGATGGAAAGTGTACCTGAATTTGAACGCGTTGCATTCTCCCTCAATAAACCAGGAGAAGTTTCAGATCCGTTTCAAACCCAATATGGTTGGCACATTGTGCGATTGGAAAGAAAAATTCCAGTGCCTTCGTTGGAAGAAATGTCAGCTTCATTAAAAAATCGTGTTAATCGTGACGAACGAACCCAACTATCAAAGCAAGTTCTGCAGGCTAAACTGAGACATACCTATGATTGGAAAGAAACCCAAACCCTAAAAACAAAAGTATTCGCATTGGGAGACTCTAGCCTTCAGAAGGGAAAATGGAAGATGCCAACCTATCCTGAAAAAGAGATTCTCTTCACGTTAAAGGATAAGAGTTTTAGCACGAAGAGTTTTCTGACGTATGTTCAAAAGAACCAGAAACCTACCAGCCAACCTCCATCAAAATATTTGGAGCAGCTCTACAACAATTTTGTAGACGCCAGCATCATGCAAATGGAGGAAGAGAAAATAATGCGAGAGAATCCTGAGTATGGCTTTCTGTTGAGAGAATACTACGAAGGTATCTTGCTCTTTGAAATTATGGAGAAGGAGGTTTGGAACAAGGCCTCAGATGATTCAGTTGGCCAGGTTGCCTATTTCAATTCTCACAAAGCAAACTACCAAGCCAATGAACGGGTAAAAGCGGCTCTATACTCTTCCAAGGACAAGGGTTTTGAAGGTTCATTGAAGGCCCTTCTTGAGGAGGGTGATGAAAAGAAAATACAGGAATTTGTATCGGTCAATAAGCTTAAAGTCGAGACAGGATTTTATAAACCCGGTGAAAAACCAGCTTTACAGAAAGTGACATGGGCAAAGGGCATATATCCATCGGAAAATAATGGAATGTATTACCTTGCGCGGCTAATCGATATACTGCCTGCGGGCGATATGTCGTTTGAAGAAGCACGATCGGGCATAATCTCCGATTATCAGACCTTTTTGGAACAAAACTGGATCGCCCAATTAAAGAAGAAGTACGAGGTTAAGGTAAATGAGAAAGGCAAGCAGCAAATATTGGATCAGCTTTTACAGCCACAATAAGTCAGTTTTGCGAAAGGGTTGGTTTAGCCTGTCCCTAACGGCATGCTTGTTTTTAGGTATATCAAGCTGTGACTTGATAAAAATGAAAAATGATCATACCAGCAACGGAGAAGTTCGGCAACCCGTTGCGAGAGCAAACGAAGCTTACCTTTACAGGGATGAACTTGTGGGTATAACTCCCCTAGGAACCGCCCCGGCTGATAGTACTGCCCGTGCCGAGGCTTATGTTGGAAGCTGGATTCGGAAGCAATTGCTCATTCAGGAAGCTGCCCGTAAAATTGATATTAATGAAGCGGAGGTAGAACGTAAGATTTTGGATTACCGATTTAGCATTATTGCGTACGAGTATCAAACCTTCTACGTCAAGCAGAATTTAGATACTGCTATAGCGAATGAAGAAATTGATCGGTACTACAAAGACAACATCGACAACTTTATTTTAAAACAAAACATCGTAAAGGCAACATTCTTAAAAGTACCAAAGAACGCGCCTCGCACGGGGAAGATAAGGGAACTGATTTTTTCAAAGCGTGAGAAAGAAGTGAAGGAATTAAAATCATATTGCCTTAGTTTTTCATCGGCATATCATATTTCGGATTCTTCATGGATGGTGTTTGATGAATTGGTTCAAAACTCACCCTTAATTGAAATTCCAAATAAGATTCAGTTCTTAAAAACCAGACCATATTATGAAACATCAGATGAAGGGTTTTTATATTTCTTTAAAGTAGATGAGTATCGTATTTCGGATAATACATCTCCTCTGGAGTTTGTAAAAAAAGATATACGAAACATAATTTTAAATAAGCGTAAAGTAGAATTGGCCAAACAGTTGGAAGATGAAGTGTATAATTATGCAGTGGAGAAAAAAGAATTTGAGGTTTTTAAATAACCTGAAAGCAACCTGTCTTCTTGTTGGAATGCTGGCAGTTGCTATGCATTCGACAGCGCAGGAAAATGAAGGATTTGTGGTGGATGAGATTATCGCCAAGGTCGATAATTACATTGTTTTGAAATCTGATTTGGAAAGGGCATACCAGGATTACCTTACCAATGGAGGTGCAGCTGGTCAGGAAATTCGCTGCCAGTATATTGCCATGCTCGTTCGCAATAAACTCATGATGGCAAAGGCCGAGATCGATTCGGTTATTGTTCTGGATGCCGAGGTTGATTCGTATACAGATCGCAAAATGGAGATGATCATTGCGCAGTCTGGCGTTACGGCCGATGAACTTGAAGCAAAGTATGGCAAAACACTGGAGCAAATACGCTTGGAAATTCGCGATCAGGAAAGAGAGCAAATGGTGGTGCGCAAAATGCAAGATGAGATTACCAAAGATGTGGTGATTACACCTTCAGATGTGAGGAAATTTTTTAATAAAATTCCGAAGGATAGTCTTCCTTATTTCTCCGCTGCGGTAGAGGCTGCACAAATTGTAAAGCTGTCAAAAGTAGGGAAGGAACAGAAGGAGATTACACGTAAACAATTGGTTGAGATTCGCGAGCGAATTTTAGCAGGAGAAGATTTTGGAACTCTTGCAAAAAAATATTCGGATGAGCCATCGGCAAAAAATACCGGTGGGAATTTGAACTGGGCCTCACGCGGTAGCATGGTTTCCGAGTTTGAAGGAATGGCTTTTAGGTTGAAGCCGAATGAAATATCCATGCCTTTTGAAACGCAGTTTGGATTCCATATTATGCAGTTGATTGAACGCAGAGGTAATGAATATAACTCGCGTCATATTCTCATTTCGCCTCAGCCTTCAGCTAGTGATTTAAAAGATGCAGCGCATTTTCTCGACAGCATACGTACCCTTATCGGTCCGGATAAAATGTCATTTCAAAAAGCAGCAAAGGAATATTCAGACGATGTTCCGACAAAAGGTAATGGAGGTTTCTTTACGGGTTCCGATGAGAGTATGCAGGTTTCCGTTGAGGAATTAGATCCAGTGATTTACTTTAAGCTTGATTCCATGAAGGTTGGTGATATTTCAGAACCGCTTTTCTATCGAACCGATGAAGGAAAGAGTGCCATGCGGATCATTTATTATAAATCAAAGATTAAACCGCACGAGGCATCATTAGCAGACGATTGGACTCGTATCCAGGCCGCTGCCTTAAACGAAAAGAAAGATAAGATTCTTCAAAAATGGTTCTCGAAAGCTCGTAAAGATGTTTTCATTAACATTGATAAGACGTATGATTATTGTGGAATATTAGACGAGTGATACATGACTAAATTTTCTTCGGATGTAGAAGCCGCGCAAGCCTTGGCTTCAGCCTACAAAAATCTTTCATCAGAAATTTCAAAAGTAGTCATTGGACAAAACGATGTGGTGCGTCAGGTGCTCACCGGAATTTTTTGTCAGGGGCATTCATTGCTTGTGGGTGTTCCAGGATTGGCGAAGACGCTCCTGGTACAAACTATTGCAACCTCTCTCGATCTTCAGTTCAAGCGCATTCAGTTTACTCCTGATTTAATGCCTTCTGATATCGTAGGTGCAGAGACGATGGACAAGGAACGCAATTTCAAATTTGTGAAGGGTCCTGTGTTTGCAAACATTATTTTGGCTGATGAGATTAACCGTACTCCTCCTAAAACACAAGCGGCCTTATTGGAAGCCATGCAAGAGTATGGTGTAACCATTGCAGGCGAACACTATAATTTACCCAGACCATTTTTTGTTTTAGCTACGCAGAACCCAATCGAACAAGAAGGTACTTACCCATTACCTGAAGCGCAGCTCGACCGTTTTATGTTTAATATTTTACTTACCTATCCTTCGTTTAAAGACGAAGTAGAGGTAGTAAAAAGCACAACATCAGCAGAACCGAAAAGAGTTGATAAAATTCTGACAGGTGAGGAGATCTCTTACTTCCAACAACTTGTAAGAAGAGTACCGATAGCCGATAATGTTGTAGAGTATGCTGTAACCCTGGCAAACAAAACAAGACCTGGTGTTGTCGGGAGCTCGTCCGTTGCTAATGATTATTTAGAGTGGGGAGCCGGCCCTCGTGCCTCGCAGTATTTAGTATTGGGATCGAAATGCAATGCTATTCTCAATGGCAAATACTCACCCGATATTGAAGATGTTCAGGCTATCGCTAAACCAGTATTGCGCCATCGCATCGTGCGAAATTTCAAAGCTGAAGCAGAAGGTATTAGTGTTGATGGATTAATTGAGAAGTTAATGGCGTAATGCTTCGTAAGTAATTTCGTTTTTCAAATCAACAATTCACTTCCTCTAAATTCTCTGAAGCACCTGCATCCGATGTGCATCAAGCTTGAGTAAGATAAACAGCAGTATGGTGAACGCCCAAAGAGATGAGCCACCATAACTAAAGAAGGGAAGCGGAATGCCAATTACAGGAAACAACCCAATCGTCATAGCAATGTTGGTGGCAAAGTGAAAGAAGAAAATACAAGCCACGCTATATCCATATACTCTGGCGAATCGATTCTTTTGTCTTTCAGCAAGAAAAACAACACGAAGCAACAATGCCATAAAGAGTACAATGATCAGAATGCTTCCGATCCATCCTTGCTCTTCGCCAATGGTACAGAAAATAAAATCAGTGTATTGTTCCGGAACAAATTTCAACTTGGTTTGAGTACCTTCTAAAAATCCTTTGCCCATAAAGCCACCACTACCAATCGCTACTTTCGATTGGTAGACGTGATATCCTGCACCTAATTGATCCAACTCTGGATTGATCAACACCATAACTCTTTTTTGATGATGATCTTCCAGCTTACTAAAAATAACATCCACACTAAAAATAGTTCCGACCAGAACGAATGCTCCTAGGGTGATAACCGCCATTCGTTTAAGTTTTTTTTTGCGATTGAAGAATATCACAATTCCCCATGCAAGAGCAATGATGCCATATAGGATCCAATTGTTTTCTACTAACAAGGTGAGGATAAAGATAATGGCAACACCAAGGCCCACGAGCAATAAGAAGGGTGACATACCTTCGCGATAATAAACCAAAACGAATACCAGGAACACCATCGCAGTTCCATAATCCTTCTGCAGTAAGATGAGAAGGATAGGAGCTCCGATTATTCCAAACAGAATAATCTGATTTCGTAACTGATCCATCTTAAAACCAACGGAGCCAATAAACTTGGCGGCTGCCAATGCCGTTGCAAATTTGGCAAACTCTGAGGGCTGAACACCGAAAGAACCTATGCCTATCCATGCACGGTTTCCTCCTACCTCTTTACCGATGAAGGGCACCAGCAATAAAAGAAACATCACCGCACCAAAAATTACATAGGCAAACGTTTCGTAAAAACGCATATCAATAATGAGTATGGCAGAGATGAGTACAAATGACGTAATGATGAACATCATCTGCCGACCGGAGTTGATGGTCAAATCAAAGATGGATTGGTTAGCATCATAGGTAGCGGAATAAATATTAAGCCAACCCCATAGAACCATAACCCCATATAGCATTACAGTTACCCAGTCAACTTTGTTCGATATAATTGCTTCCTGACGCAAGGCGTTTACTTATTTTTATGAATGCATTACTAATCTAAAAACTTACCACGCAACACATACGCTTCAATTTGAGGACGCTTGGTTGTGCCGTATAAATATTTCTCAATCATAAGACTCGCGATAGAAGCCGCAGCTCTTGCTCCTTGTCCTGAAAACTCCACATAAACTGACACTGCAATTTTAGGATTGACCTTTGGAGCGAAGGCAATGAAAACAGAATGATCAGGTCGCGGCTCATTTTGAACGGATCCGGTTTTGCCACAAACAATAACATCTTTTAATTGTGCACGATATTGCCCTGTTCCTTCCATTACAACACGCTCCATTGCATCGACCGCTATCCTAAAATTTATTGAGTCAATGGTGGTAAAATGTTTTTCAAGGTAAGGCGATAATGGTTTGCCGCTTTTACCAATCGACTTTACCATGTGTGGCGTAATGTAATAACCTCTGTTGGCAATGGTGGCTGCAAAATTTGCCATTTGTAAAGGCACTACTAAATTTTCACCTTCACCGATAGCGATGGAATAAATATTTGAAAACTTCCATGGCCGTCCACCATAAGCTCGATCATAATACGCAGGGCTTGGAACAAGGCCACCTTTTTCATTGGGGAGATCGATACCTAGAGGTTTACCAAAACCAAAACTTGAAATGTGCCTATCCCATTCGGTCAAACCTACTCGCGTATCATCGAAAGGATTGTCGGATTTGCCTTGGTTCAACATTCTCTTCAACACATTCCAGAAGTATGGATTGCATGAATTCGTAATGGCACCTCTGAGGTCTTCATTTGAATGTGGACCATGACAATTAATGATAGAGCGATCGCATCGAAAGCGTGTTTCCGGTGTAATGACCTTTTCTTGTAAGGCTACCATTGCCTGAGCAACTTTAAAAATGGAGCCCGGTCTATACTGAGCCATCAAAGGTCTTGTGAACAGTGGCTTAAGCGTGTCGGTATTGATCAGCACAAAATTAGAGCTGTAGTTTTTTCCGGTAAGTAAGGTTGGATCATAGGATGGCCCTGAAATCATGGCTAATATTTCACCAGAAGTAGGTTCAATGGCAATGATACTTCCAGCTTTCCCTGCCATTAAGTATTCGCCATATTCCTGTAAATCCAAATCCAATGTTGATGTGAGATCCTGACCCGGTATGGAAAGCGTATCGGCTGCTCCATCATCAAATGAACCCTTAATTACACCGTCTTTATTCCGCATGAAGAACTTTACACCGCGTTGTCCGCGAAGGTATTCTTCATAATATTTTTCAACACCGCTTTGTCCTATGTAATCTCCTTGGCGATAAATCGTAGTCTTATCACCATCCAATTGCCCTTTTGAAATTTCGCTTACATAGCCCAATACATTCGCTGCAGCTTTTGAAGCATAGGCTCGTGTGCTTCTGGCCTGAATGTAAAACCCGGGAAACTCATCAACGTGATCTTGTATTTTGGCTAAATCAAAATTGGATAGTTGCCGAAGAAAAGGATAAGGCTGAAGGGAATTTGCTTTTTTATTCCTGATCTCTTTATAAAAGTCTTTAAACAATCCACGAAGCGCGGCAGGTGTTAGATCAAATACTGTAGTAAACCGTGTGCTGTCAAATGAATGCACTTCGTGTAAAACAATCATCAAATCATACTCCGGATTGTTATACACAATTAATTTTCCATTTCGATCGGTAATTATTCCGCGTACTGGATATTGAATTTCCTTACGAATAGCGTTTCCATCTGCCAGGTTTTTGTAACGATCGTCAACAACCTGAATGAAAAATAACTTGAACAGGAAAATAATCCCGATCAACAGAAATACAATTTGAATAACTTCTTTGCGACCTTCGTTCATTTCACTTTGCTAAACGCGTAATCTTTTCTAAGGCATACGAAAGTTAACGTCTTCTATTTGGAAACAGAAACTGTGCAATGAGTAACGCCAGTGTTGTAAAAAAAGTGCTCGCCACTGCTTTCAGAAACGTAAACCAAAACATACTAAGGCCTCCAGCCTCAGCAAAAAACAAAACCAGATGATGAAGAAAAATCAGAGGCATAACATAAACGGAGAACCATTGTATGCCGGCAAGTTGCATGGACGGCACAGCATTGTTGTCGTAGCCGCCTTGTGGTGTAATAGAACCCAGCCAATAATTTCTTACATACATTACCATCACACAGGCAAAGGCATGAAGACCGATGCTCTCATAAAATAAATCTACCGTAAAGCCCATCACAAAGCCAATGCCCATCAAGATCAGCGGATTGGTTTCAACCGGCAATAGCAAAAGGTACGCAACATAAAGAAAACAGAAAGCGGTATGAAAGAGCACCACGTTTTGAAGAACAAGTACCTGATAGAAAAGGTAAATGAAAAAACTTACGACTTGCAAGATGTTAACGCGGTTCATCATCGTATGATCTGATTTACGCTTTGCTCGATAGAATCTTGCTCATGCTTCAACGTGCTCTTTACAATAGTAACATAGGAAAGTTTACGAAAATCCTGTGCTAGTTTTACTTTCAAATCATTGAAGAGTTCTTCGTCCCGAAGTTTTACTTCAGAAACAACACCGATCATAATGCCTTGCGGGAAAACTGCATTGAACCCTGACGTTACTACAGTGTCACCAACAACGGGTTTTACATGTCGGGGTATGTATTTTAAATTAATGATATACGGATTTTTACCATCCCACTGAATCGTTCCAAAATGTCCTGTACGCTTCAATACTGCAGAAGTCATCACATCAACGTTCAATATGGAAGTAACAACACTGTAATGATTTGAAACGGTCTTTACTTTTCCAACAACACCAGAAGAGCTGATAACAGCCATGCCGGGTTCTACTCCCTCATCGATACCTTTATCAAGGGTAATGAAGTTGGTGAAACGACCAACCGAATTGTTTACAACTTTTGCACTTGTAAAAACAAAACGATTAACCATTGTTGTGTCCTTGAGGGCAATGGAATCAACCTTTGTGATGATTTGATTTTCTTTTTGAAGCAGGTTACGGAGGCTTGCATTCTCTTCTGCGAGTGTTCTGTTAATTTCGCGCAATTGAAAATATTCACGCACACCCTGTGAGACATTATTAGTCTCGGCAATAAAGCGATTGGATGAATTAAAAAACTTGGCACCTTGATAGCGATTGTTCTCCACAATCATCCAGGCGCAAAATAATTCCAACAACAAAAAAGTAAAGAAAGCGCGATTGGCGTAGACAAAGAGAAATAACCTCTCCATGAATTATGTCATCAATACCGCACGGAATTTTTCTATATTTTTCAACGTAGCGCCAGTTCCGCGCACAACAGCACGAAGCGGATCATCGGCTACGTGAATTGGCAATTTTGTTTTCAATGCCAGGCGTTTGTCCAAGCCTCGAAGCAATGCACCACCACCCGTTAAGTAAATGCCACGCTCATAAATATCAGCAGATAATTCCGGAGGTGAAGTTTCCAGTGCTTTTAACACGGCCTCTTCTAATTTCGAAACAGATTTATCCAGCGCGAAAGCAATTTCTGAATATGAAATCTTGATGGTTTTTGGAATACCCGTCATTAGATCACGCCCTCTGATTTCGTAATCATCCGGACCTTCGTCTAATTCTGTTAAAGCAGAACCTACCTCAATCTTCACTCTTTCCGCTGAGCGTTCGCCAATCAATAGATTATGCTGGCGTCTCATATAATCAAGAATGTCTCTGTTAAAAGTATCACCGGCAACACGAATGGATTGATCGCAGACGATACCCGATAAAGCAATCACAGCGATATCCGTTGTACCTCCTCCAATATCCACAATCATATTTCCGATAGGCTGCTCAATGTCGATGCCTGTTCCGATGGCCGCAGCAATCGGTTCGTAAATCATATATACTTCTTTGGCGCCAGCGTGCTCAGCCGAATCGCGCACGGCTCGTTTTTCTACTTCGGTAATTCCTGATGGAATACAAATCACCATACGGTACGATGGTGGAAAGAGGCGTTTGCCTGTGTCAATCATTTTGATCAAACCACGAATCATCATTTCGGCAGCCTGAAAGTCGGCAATCACACCTTCTTTCAAAGGACGAATGGTCTTGATGTAATCGTGCGTCTTCTCATGCATTTGCATGGCCTCTCGGCCAATGGCCAAAACTTTGTTGGCGGCCTTGTCGATCGCAATGATCGATGGCTCATCAACAACGATCTTATCTTTATAAATGATGAGGGTGTTCGCGGTGCCAAGATCTATGGCAATGTCGCTGGAGAAGAAGTCAAAAAATCCCATGTATATGTGTTACCTGTAGTTTAAAAATGCTCGCGTTGAGTTACTAAAAAATGCCACCTGTAAAGTTGCACTTAATTTACCAAAATAATACGAGCCGACTCAAAAATGTAAAATTTTTGCCAGTCAGAAAAAATGAACAGCCAATCGGTTGGTGAAGGATTTAAAAATCCGCTTGACTCGCCAAGTAGCTTAGTGCTTGAAGTGACGAATTCCAGTAAAGACCATACCCATGTCATGTCCATCACAGAAAGCGATCGAGTCTTGGTCTTTCACTGATCCACCGGGTTGAATCACCGAACGAATGCCATGCTGGTGGGCGATCTCAACACAATCAGGAAATGGGAAGAAAGCATCAGAAGCCATAACAGCATCTTTCAAACTGAACCCGAAAGCATCAGCTTTCTCAATGGCCTGCTTCAAGGCATCTACGCGTGATGTTTGACCAACACCACTGGCCAGTAGTTGACCTTCAACAGCCAGAATAATGGTATTTGATTTTGTGTGCTTGCAAATTTTGCTGGCGAAAAGAAGTGCTTCCACCTCTGAAGATGAAGGTGCGCGTTTGGTCACCACCTTCAAATCTTGCTTAGAGTCTGTCTTAAGGTCGAGATCTTGCTCGATCACACCGTTCAAGATGCTCTTGTATTGCTTCGTTTCATTAAGTCCTTTTTTCTGAAGCATAAGCATGCGGTTCTTCTTGCTCTTCAACAATTCCAAAGCATTAGGTTCATATGCTGGAGCAATTATTATTTCGAAGAACAACTTGTTAATCTCTTCAGCTGCTGCGAGGTCAATTGTTTTATTGGTAGACAATACGCCACCAAAAGCAGAAAGTGTATCGGCTTGAAATGCTTTTAGGTAAGCTTCTTTTACAGTTGAAGCAGTTGCTACTCCACAAGCATTGGTGTGTTTGATGATGACGAAAGCGGTTTCGCCTTCAAATTCTTTTACAAGGTTTACGGCTGCATCAACATCAACAAGGTTATTATATGAAAGTTCTTTGCCATTCAATTGTTCGAACAAGCCATCGAGATCACCAAAGTAAACTCCCTTTTGATGCGGGTTCTCGCCATAGCGCAATGTCTTTCCGTTTTGAAAACTCTTTTTGAAAATTGGGAATTGAAACTCTTGATTAAAATACGAGAAGATGGCACCATCATAGTGAGATGTAACATCAAAGGCCATAGCGGCAAACTTCTTACGATCAGCTAAATCAGTTGAACAGTTTTTTGAAACCAATAACTGATGTACTTCTTCATACTGATTTCGCGAAGAGACGATGAGTACATCATTAAAATTTTTGGAGGCGCCACGGATCAATGCAATACCACCAATATCAATCTTTTCAATTACATCTTCTTCGCTTCCGCCTTTTGCTACGGTCTCTTCGAAGGGATAGAGATCAACAATCACTAAATCAATCGGCCCGATTCCAAACTCTTGTGCTTGCTTTACATCACCGTCATCTTCTCTTCTATAAAGGATACCTCCGAAGACCGCAGGATGAAGCGTTTTAACTCGTCCACCAAAAATAGAAGGGAATCCTGTGAGTTTTTCAACAGGCGTAACAGCATACCCTAACTTCTCGATAAACTCTTGTGTGCCACCAGTTGATACAAACTCAACACCTTGTTTGCCCAACGCATGTACAATTGGCTCCAGATTATCTTTATAAAAAACGGAGATCAATGCTCTGGTAATCTTGCGGTTGGCCATGGTGGTTTTCGGTTTTTCGATGGAGGTGCAAAAGTATCAAAAAAGGAGCTTGTGCCAAGTTTGTTTAAGCAGGTTTGAAAGTGTGCCTGGAAATCGATTGAAATGATTCATATTCTTTTCTTTTTAACGGGTTCCTTAGTTTTAGAATGCAAACCATCGGGTTAACTTTAACTTTTTGTTTCTTATATGAAGTCTGGGTTAACTGTTTTTTTGATGCTTGTGGTGCTTGGGAGTCATGGCCAAACCCTTACCTCATCGAATCTACCCATTATCAAAATCAGCACAGCCGGAGCTGACATTCCAGATGAGCCAAAAATTACAGCAACAATGAAGGTAATCTTCAATGGTGCTGGCGTTCGAAACAACACTTCGGATGTTGCCAATAACTATGATGGAAAAATTGGAATTGAAATTCGCGGCTCGTCTTCACAAGGGTTTGAGAAAAAACAATATGCTATAGAACTTCGTGATGCCAACGGAAATGGTGTTGGTGTTTCTTTGCTCGGCATGCCTGAAGAGGAAGACTGGGTTTTGTTTGGTCCATACAATGACAAATCATTAATGCGCGATGCTTTGGCTTACAAACTTGGCCGCGATATGGGGCGCTACGCTCCTCGCACGCGTTTTTGTGAAGTGATTTTGAATAACAGCTACATGGGTATTTACACCTTAGTCGAAAAAATTAAGCGCGATGAAAACAGATTGGATATAGCTAAGCTCAATCCAGACGAGACAAGTGGTGATGATCTAACCGGAGGATATATTATTAAGGTTGATAAATCTTCCGGGAATAGTGGAGAAGGTTTTGTGTCATCAATCCCGCCACCAAACCGCAGTGGCGATCAGCAAATCTATTTTCAATACGAGTATCCTAAGTTTGACGAAATTGTTCCAGCGCAAAAAAACTACATCCAGAATTATGTTCATTCTTTTGAATCTGCACTGAATGGACCAAACTATAAAGATCCTTCAGTGGGATATGGTAAATACATTGATGTTGGATCGTTCATTGATTTTCTTATTGTTCAGGAGGTTTCGAAGAATGTGGATGGGTATCGCCTAAGCACCTTTATGCACAAACAAAAAGATTCGGATGGTGGTAAACTCGCGATGGGCCCCCTTTGGGATTTTAATCTCGGCTTTGGTAATGCAGACTACTGCACAACAGGTTCCACTCCAGGATTTGCTTATGACTTCAATGATGTATGTAACGGTGACTACTGGCTTATTCCATTTTGGTGGGACCGACTCTTAACAGATGAATCATTCCGCGACAGACTTGGTGGACGATGGGCAGGCTTGCGAAATGATAAATTCCAGACTTCTGTTATTCATGAATACATTGATTCAGTAGCGACTGCTCTTAATGAATCGAAAACAAGAAACTTTCAAAAATGGAATGTGCTCGGGCAATATATCTGGCCTAACTATTATGTAGGGAATACCTATAGCGAAGAAGTGGAATGGCTTAAAAGTTGGGTAACGGATAGAATGATTTGGCTGGATGATAGCTTCCCTGAATACAATCCAACCGCGGTGAATGAAGATGAATTAAGCGTTAGCTTTAACAGCTATCCCAATCCCTTTAAAGAAGAAATTATTATTCAATATCTGGCAGATAAACCAACTACAGTGAGTGTTGAAATAATGGATATGCTGGGGAGAAAAGTAGTGAGCATGAACCACTCGTTTGATCACAAAGAGAGTCATAGGCTTCAATTTAATGAAACCGCTATTGAGCCTGGCGTGTATCTCTTGCGACTTACTCAGCAGGGTCAATATGTATATACCAGTAAAATGATAAAGCGCTAATCTATTTGGAATCCCACATCAACGCATTCGAAATCGATCTGAGTCGTTTTACAACTATTGATTTACCGTCATTGGGCAAGGAGCATTTGCAAGATCGTGTCGATACAAAATTTGCACTCCATCAATCAGGATTACCCTCACTGCTAACGCAGCTCGAAACTACCTATCAGGTTCTGAGTGTTGAAGGCTCCGGCATACAGCCTTATAAAAATTTATATTTTGATGATGATCGTTTGAGCTTCTATCTCCATCATCACGATAAGAAGGGGAACAGATGTAAAGTGCGCTTGCGGGAATACGTCAGCTCTAACACCGTGTTCTTTGAGATAAAACAAAAAGTAAATAAGAATAGAACGGTAAAGCAACGTATCCCGCACATAGGTCTACAAGAAACATTATCTATAGAGGCAAACGATCTTCTTCATCAATTTGTACCGCCTGATGTTGGCTCCCTTCGAACAACTTTGTCGTGTGATTTCAATCGCATAACATTGCTTTCTCCAAATCAGGAAGAACGGATGACGGTTGATTTCAATATCACTGTTCGAAACACTGAGCGTAGTATGATCTATAATGGGCTGGCGCTTATTGAAGTGAAGCATGATTCTAACAGGCCTTCTTCTTTTGACGCTGTTGCCAAGCAAAATAAGATTCGTAAAATGTCAATTAGTAAATACGTTATGGGGATAGCGCATTTGCATCCTGAACTGAAACAAAATAATTTTAGAATGAAATTACTGGCGATTGAAAAGATTATGAATAAAAACGGAACACAGCATGGAATTTGAAATGAACCATCTTTTAACGGAGAGCTTTTTAATCAGGCTCCTGATCGATTTAGTAACGATGTTGATTTTGGTTCGATTAGTATATCACAAGATCTACAAGAAGAAAGATTTCTTTTTTACCTTCTTTTTATTCAACCTCATTATTTATGTACTCACCTACATGCTCAACAAAGTAGAGCTGTCGTTTGGCGCGGCTTTTGGATTGTTTGCGGTTTTCTCTCTACTGCGTTATCGCACAGAGAACATCTCACCCAAAGACATGACGTATTTGTTTGTGGTTATTGCATTGGGGTTAATCACTTCTGTAAGCAAGGGTACTTACATTGAAATTGCGCTGCTCAATCTTTTCATTGTTGCCTTCGTATATGCGCTCGATGGAAATCTGTTGATTAAAAATGAAATGGTGCAGATTATTCAATACGAAAACATTCAGAACATAAAGCCGGTAAATCATGGAGCATTAATGGAAGATTTAAAAAACAGAACCGGCCTCGATATTCATAAAATTGAAATTGAATCGATCGACTTTTTAAAGGACACTGCACGAATCAAGGTTTACTATTACGAGAAATGAGAAAGCGAATTTTACTTTTAATTTTTTCTTTTGTGGTTGTAGGTGCTCATGCACAGACCACTGACAATCAATTATGGACAGGCTTTCAGGCAGAGACCGATATTACCGAACGCTTAACGCTTGGTCTTAGCGTAGAAGCACGATTTGATAATGATATTTCGCGCCTTCGCAGCATTTTTGGACAAATAGAAGCCGATTGGAAATTCAACAAATACCTTTCTGCAAGCGTGAGTTACCGATATGGAGGCAGACAGTATGATGAACTCTCAGAGTTTAGCAAGGGGCATCGTGTTTCTCTATACGTAACGGGAAAATACAAATTCAAAAAATTCAGCATCGGTGATCTTAACATGAACAGTTTTACGATTAGCAATAGAGCAGGATACTATAATCAATATCTTATTGATGCTCCTGTTGATAAGGTCACTCCTCAGAAATACTTTCGGAATAAAAGCCAGCTGAAGTACGATATCACCAAGAAGCTAAGCTCATTTGTGTACTTCGAATTTTTCTATCGCTTTAGTGGCGATGTACAAGAGGTGGATGAGAATCGATACGCGGGTGGATTTGAATATGACTTCAATAAGAAGAACAGTGTAAAGTTGATGTATATGTATTTAACGGAGGTGAACGTGAAGCCCAAAAACAAAGACGACCGAAATATTATCTCGGTCGGGTATACGTTGAAGTTTTAATAGATTGGTTATCCTAAGCCTTCTAAATAATCGCTTTCCTCATACTGTTCTGCCTCAATGCTGAAGTCATCGCCATCAATGTAGGCAGGGAAGCGATCGCGGAAAGAGTTAAGGGCATTTGCATTCAGGTCAATAGTCTTCACCATCTCTGCACCTTCGTTTGTAAATATTGTATCGCCTTTCGGACCGATAATAGAAGAGTGTCCATTGTGTTCAACACCATTTCCATCCTGACCGATTCGGTTAACAGCAGCCACGTAACTTAAGTTTTCAATGGCGCGTGCTTTCAATAGAGTATCCCACGCATCGATGCGGGTTGTTGGCCAGTTGGCTACGTAGATCAATAAATCGTAAGCCAGTTTTTTAGAAGACGGGTCCCATGTATTGCGACTCCATACCGGAAAACGCAAATCATAACATATCAAAGGACAGATTTTCCAGCCTTTCCAAGTAGCAATTAGAGGGCTCTCGCCAGCCGAAAAAGTTTTATGCTCGCCAGCCATTCTAAAAAGGTGGCGCTTGTCGTAGGTTTTGAATGCACCTCCTGGTTCCATCCAAAGCAAACGGTTGTAATAGCGATCGTGAACGGTAGTGATGTAGCTTCCCAGTATTAATGCACCGGTCTGATCGGCCATTTGCCGCATCCATTTAAAGGTGCGCATGTTCATGTGCTCAGCCATTTTTGAGGCCGACATGGTGAAGCCTGTGGTGAACATTTCAGGCAAAATAATCACATCCGTGGAGGTTCCTGCTTGCCAGATTTTCTCTTCGAACATCGACAAATTGGCCTCTGGGTCCTCCCAATGAAGATCCGACTGGATTAAAGTGATTTTTAAGTCTTGCATACTACCTGTGATTCGGTCGCAAAGAAACGCAATGGATGCGACTTTGACTAGAGAAAAAATGTTGAGAATTTAAGAATGGAGGGATTATAGCTTTCTGAGTATCTCACACGCCTTTTCGAGGGTTTCTTCTTTTTTGGCAAAGCAAAAACGCAATACGTGGTGGTCGGATTTGTCCTGATAAAAAACGGAAATGGGAATAGAGGCTACTTTTAATTTTTTGGTGAGTTCTTCCGCCATTTCCAGATCTGGTTTTGCTGAAATACCGCGATATGAAAGCAACTGGAAATAGGAACCGCCACAGGGTAAAGGCTCAAAGGATGAACCTTTAATTTGATCGAGAAAGAAATCGCGTTTTCGCTGGTAGAAATTCCCCAGAGACAAATAATGGTCGGGGGTTTTCATGTATTCCGCGAAAGCGTGCTGCACGGGTGTGTTTACACTGAACACCATAAACTGATGAGCCTTGCGTACTTCACGCGTGAGATATTCAGGGGCCACTACATATCCCACTTTCCAACCCGTGGCATGAAATGTTTTACCAAACGAAAAAACAGCAAGCGTTTGAGCAGCCAATGCCGGGAAACGCAACGCACTTTGATGAACGACATTATCAAAAATTAATCGCTCATACACCTCATCACTTAACACAATGAGATTAAACTCCAATGCAATTTTCTCCAACTCTTTTAAATCACTCTCCTTCAACACTGCGCCACTCGGATTGTGTGGTGTGTTGATCATGATCATTTTTGTGCGTGATGAAATTTTTGTTCGCACATAATTCCAATCAATTGAAAAATCAGGATGCTGTAAGTTGATATGAATGGGAATCCCTCCGTTCAGACGAATGGCCGGATTGTATGAATCGTAAGCCGGATCAAATACAATTACTTCATTTCCCGTATTAACAAAAGCAGAAATGATAGCAAAGATGGCTTGCGTTGCTCCAGCAGTTATCGTAATGTCTGTATCCGGATTAACGCGATGCTGATAGGTATTGAAAACAACATCAGCAATTACATTTCGCAATGCAGGCACACCTGGCATTGGTGCATATTGATTGTTGCCCTTCAGCATGTTCTGATGAACCAGCTCAATAATTTTTGGATCAATATTAAAATCAGGAAAGCCTTGTGATAAATTGATAGCCCCATATTCATTCGCCATGCCGGACATGATAGCAAAGATTGATGTGCCCACATCCGGAAGCCGCGATTGAATTTGCATGAAATTTATTTCTTTAACGGAGCAACAATTCTGTATTCCGTATCTACTTTCCCCTTTGAGATATCAGCCAACTTACCTTTCAATAATCTTTTCTTTAACGGTGTAAGGTAGTCTACAAACATTTTGCCTTCAATGTGATCGTATTCGTGCTGGATGATGCGGGCTTTCATACCATCGTATTCTTCCTCGTGCTTGTTCCAGTTCTCATCGTAGTAGATAATTTTCAACTTGGATTTGCGCGAAATTTTTTCGCGGATGTTCGGGATGCTCAAGCATCCTTCTTCAAATTCCCACGGAGTTCCGGTCTCTTCAGTGATCTGCGCGTTGATAAATGTTTTTTTGAAGTCGTGCATTTCGGGCTCTTCGTCCAGAATAGTTCCGTCCACTACAAACAACCTGATGTCTTTGCCAATTTGTGGAGCCGCTAAACCAATGCCGCTGGCACCGTGCATGGTCTCGAACATATCATCAATTAACTGCTGAATATCAGAACCCACTTTGATTTCTTTTGCACGTTGCCTCAGCACCGGGTCGCCATACATTACGATAGGATAAATCATGGCGTAAAGTTAGGGTTATCTGGTAAAAGTTCAAGGTTCCAAGTTCAAGGTTTGAAGTTAGCTGCACTTGAAATGAAGTATTGCACTATTCTAATATTAACACAAACAACTAACTACCAAGGAACGACTGAAGAATAATCGTTGCACTAATCTTATCGACATTACCTTTTACCTGACGGTCTTTCTTTTTCATTCCGCCATCAATCATGGTGCGCATGGCCATGCGGGAAGTGAAGCGCTCATCCGCCAAGTGAATGGGTTTGTCTGGAAAAGTTTTTTTCAACACTTCAATAAAAGCTCTTACCTGTGGTGCGATTTCAGAGTCCTGATTCATTAACGTTTTCGGCATACCGACAACAAACTCATCAACAGATTCTTTTTGAAGATAGGTAGTAAGGTATTTGAGAAGATCAATGGTAGGTACCGTATCTAAAGCCGTGGCAATAATTCGAAGAGGATCAGTTACAGCAAGACCCGTTCGCTTAAGGCCATAATCAACGGCAAGTATTCTTCCCATGTTAAAAATTCAGAGCGGTAAAATTAATTGGTGATGCGTCTTCCAGCATCAATTGTGTTTCGATTTTTCAAAAAATGCTTGGCGAACATTGTGCTCTAATGCCATGGCTTTAGGAAAGAGTATTTCGTTTTCAATGCGGGCGTGAGTGATCAGACTTTTCTCAAAACTCTTCAGTTCGTTATACAATACCTTAACATGAAGAGGTGCATCAAGTGTTAGCGCATAATCCTTTGTAATTCTTCGAATGCCTTCCATTTCATCGTCATGCACTTCGTGTTCCATGGCGAATTTCTGCACAGAGTTTTTCTCTAGCAGATAATACAAACTCGTTGTACGATATTGGTTTTTAGATGCGCGTTCAAGCGCCTGGATAAAACCAAAGAGTCTATCCTCTTCTTCATAGATGTGTTCAATGAAATCTTCAACAAAAAGCGGAAGAACAATTTTCAAATCGCGCTCTACTGAGATATAATCAGCATGCTTGGCCTTAAATGTTTCAACCAATCGTGATATGTAGGGAAGTTTGTGTTTGATAAAAAGAAAATGTGCGTGCTTCAAATATTCGATGATGAGATCGATCGGATATGAAACCAGTGGGAGATCAGCTTCTTGTAAATGAATAGGCGACTCCAGCTCACTGACCACGCGAGCTACTTTTAATCCGCGTTGCTCACACACTTCCGTTAAGGTAAGGGAAGAATATTCGTAGAAATGAATGCCAAAATAGAATAGCACGTATGCGTGAATGTAATTTTCATCCACCAGATCCGAAATACGCCTATCTTTTAATGCTTCGCGACTCATGCCTCAGGTAAAGATAAAGTAAAAAATGGGCATAGTCCCCCATTTTCTCTGCAAGAAAAACAAATAAGAAAGGGTTAAATTACTATCAAGGGAGCACTTGGATTACTAATATGGACGAGGTACAAATTTTAAGGCACGATTATTTGTACCTCAGAATTCGTACCTCGTACCTACTTTATTCCTCCATTCAGCCGAATTTTCATTCTAACCATTATTTTCGCACTTCGTTATAGTTTTACTAATGTTGCTTTATGAGTGAAAGAGAGAATACGAGTAATCAGATAAAATTGCCTTTGGTATTGTGTTTGGGCCTGGCAGCCGGAATTTTTATAGGAGCTACCTTCAATACCAAAAAAAGTTCGAGTGAAGTTGGGAAGGATGTACAAAAGCTTCGTGATGTACTAACTCAATTGCAAGACGACTATGTAGATACAGTAAATACAAGCTTGCTCGTGGATGAAGCAATTCAGACCATGCTTAACAAGCTTGATCCGCACTCTTCTTATATACCCGCCTCTGAACGCCTTGCTGCAAATGAAGATCTTCGTGGAAACTTCGAAGGCATTGGCATTGAGTTTAATATTTTTAACGATACCATCACAGTTGTATCACCCCTTAGTGGAGGACCTTCAGAAGCACTGGGCATTCAGTCAGGCGACAAGATTATTGTTGTTGATGGTAAGAACATGGCAGGTGTTGGTGTTACATCGCCTGATGTAATGAAAGCATTGAAAGGTCCGAAAGGTTCTGAAGTAAAGGTGACCATGTTGCGTCAGAACAAAGAGATTGAATACACCATTATTCGGGATAAAATTCCTCAATTCTCTGTTGATGTGGCTTATATGATTGATAAGGAAATCGGTTACATCAAAGTAAATCGTTTTGCCGCCACTACCTATGATGAGTTTCAGCAGTCAATGAAAAAATTGAAAGAGAAAGGCATGAAGAAACTCGTGCTTGATCTTCAGGGAAACCCGGGCGGCTACATGAACATCGCGATTGACATGGCCGATGATTTTTTAGAGGCTGATAAAAAAATTGTATTCACTCATGGCAAAGACAAGAAGTATGATTCCGATGCAATGTCAACCGCGAAAGGTGAATTTGAAAAAGGTGACTTGATCATTTTGGTGAATGAAGGAAGTGCATCAGCATCTGAAATATTAGCAGGGGCACTACAAGATAATGATCGCGCATTAATTGTTGGTCGTAGAAGTTTTGGTAAAGGACTTGTTCAATCGCCATTCGATTTAAGTGATGGATCAGAACTTCGCCTCACCATATCCCGCTACTATACACCAAGCGGAAGATCGATTCAAAAACCATACGAAGATGAAGATGCGTACGGACAAGATATCATCAGCCGATATAATCATGGCGAGTTTTTCCATTCCGATAGTATTAAGTTTAACGATTCGTTAAAATACAAAACACAAAACGGAAGAACTGTGTATGGTGGAGGAGGTATTATGCCAGACTATTTTGTACCCCTTGACACCACATTGAACAGTCATTATTTAAATGCACTTTATACGTCTATCTCTATTTACGAGTATACATTTGGATTTGCTCAGAAAAACAAAGAGGTGTTAGAGAAGAAAGGTTTTGAGAATTTCTTAAATCAATTTGTAGTGAGCGATCAGATGCTGGCAGACTTAATAAAGGTTGGAGAACGCAACGGTGTAAAGCCAGATCGCAAAGAATTAAGCCAGCGCAAAAAACTATTTCAGATTCACATTAAAGCTCAAGTCGCAAGAAAAATTTGGAGCAATGAAGGCTACTATCCAGTAATAAATGAGACCAATGAGATTTTATTACAAGCCATCAAGCTTTTTGATCGGATACCGGAATTGGATAGAACCAAGTTATAGTCAGAAGACTATTCAAAAATAAAAGCATCTCAGCGTAAACTGAGATGCTTTTATTTTTGAGATAAAGATCAGCCCGAGAGAAAATACGGATTTGATTTTCCGGTTTTGATATTCAAATAATCGATCAGTGGGTTTTTGCAAAGAAGATGTTGGCACCTGTTATCCAACTTGTACCATTATAATTGTAAAACCCATCCCAATCTCCTGTTGCCGGAGAGGATGCATTTCCGTCACCGTTTGTGTCGCCACCCTTGGTATCATCTTTTATTGAGGTTAAAACAGCGGAGGCGTTCAATGTTACTGATCTGCTGGCGCTTTTTGAAATTCCAGCACTGGCATCAGCAAATTTAAGAATCACATTCGCATTGATGTTCACTACGTCACTAGCACCACTTCCACCACCATTAAAAAAGGCGGAGATAACATAAGGCACTTCCGTAACACCAAAGGTTATTGTGGCACCCTGGTTGGTGTCATTTTGTAACCAAATACCATTTCGGGTATTTTTTTGACTTGCGTTAGCAGGATTGTGGAAAATATTGGTTGTGCTGAAATTGTAATAGATGTCAATGAATATCGGTCTGTCGTTATTGTAAAATGCGTTGTTCGTAAATTTAGATACGGTAGCATCTATCATATAATAACCTCCATGAAACACAAATGCATTGGAATTTGAACCGGATAGCGTGTTTGCAAACGTGCAGTTATCAAATTCAAAAGAAGTTCCGGCTACGCTGATATAAACACAGTTGTTATAGGCACCATCATTTTTGCCGGCATATAAAAAGTCACAGTATTTAAAAGTATTGCCGGTGCCACCATTTAGATAAATGCTTATCCAATCTCCTTTTGTTGGTGTGGTCGCACTACCATCACCGTTCGTATCGCCACAGTAGGTATCGTCAAAAAGCGATGTAAATACAATTCTGTTGGCTGCAGTTCCGGTGGCCAGAATTTTTCCGGAACCATCCACACGAAGTCGACCCGCGTCCAATTTGATAACCGTGCCAGGTTGTATCGTAAGCGTAGAGGTTACTGAAATATAGTTTTGGATAACATACACATTACCTGCTGTCCATGTTGTAGGCGATGAAATATCAGACGTTACATTCACAACCGGACATCCTGTTGCTTCTAATGTTGTAAAGGCCCGGTCTTCACCATAAAATGTTCCATTGCTGTTGATGGCGTATGCTCTTACGTGATACGTTGTGCTTGGATCAAAACCAGAATAGTTATCCGTAAAAGCTCCTATCCCACTTCCTAACTCATCTACAAAATTGTTCGCATCATCAATAGTAGGATTGGCGGCTAGGCCAATGCAAATGCCTTTGCTGATTATTGCACTCTCTCCTTCGATCACAATATCGCCTCCCAAGGTTGCATCCTCGTCTGTAATATTGGATGGCGTATCGGTACTTACCGTTAGTTCAGTGAGGGCTGCTTCCTCTACGCAACTGATGAACGACAGAAGCGTGCAGATTAATGCGCAACTAATAATTTTTTTCATGTTGTTTGTGTTTGATTATTGTTTAAGTCTGTTGTTTACTTCCTATACATTGAGATCTTCAATAAGAGGCGATCTATTCTTTTGCACAATACACTCTTTACCAACTGCGTACTTGCATGAAGGCATTTTTTATCTCTTCAATTATTGTGCGTTGAAATTTGCTGATGTAAAAATGAAAGAAGGGAATGACTTTCTTCTCCCTTAAAAAAGGGATATTTAGGAGCGACCTACTAAATTCTAAACAACATGGAGTGATTAATCTGGATTTCTAAAACGTGAATAGCAATGAGTTTGGATTTTATAGAAAGAGTAGAATTGCAATCAACGGCCTTAAAGTTTAATAACAATAAATAATCGCAGTGGCAAAATATTTACTCTTCTGCCATATCCTTTAACTCAATTTCAAGCGCACGTGTGCTAATGAAAATTTCATTCAACGAAAGAGCAAGGGATAATAGTAAGAACAACAAACTCAATCCAAAAAGTCCGAAGGCCCAGGTTTGTTGTTCAATGTAAAATGTAAACATACAGAGCACACAAAAGAAGAAGCTTATTATGCCACTGGCTTGCATGTACTTTACCAACATTAACCTTCTTCGAAGGTTTGTAATTTGAGCGCGTATCTTTTCGCGATCTTCCTGAATTTGTTTGTACTTCACATGAAGGTTACGGATCAATGATGCCAGCCCAAGAAACCGATTGGTATAGGCCAGCATCAACAAGGTAATGGCAGGAAATAAAAGCGCAGGTGTGTTGATTGATATTTCCATGATGTCTTATAAAAGTTACTGAACTCGTTGAAGTGCTCTAAGTGATTTTGAAACGCGACTGGTAACACCAACCACAAGCAAGGTCATACATCCACCAAAAATAACAGAGGGAACAACACCCATCAATCGTGCCGCTACACCTGATTCAAACATACCAATCTCATTCGATGAGCCAATAAAAATACTGTTCACTGCTGATACGCGACCCTTCATGTTCTCTGGTGTTTGGGTATGAATCAAAGTGCTACGCACAATTACACTTACACTATCAAACCCTCCACTCATCATCAACACAACCAACGATAACCAAAAGTTGGAAGACAACCCAAAGCCAATCATGCAAAGGCCAAAGCCAGCAACAGATAGTAATAGAATGTTGCCGATATTTTTCTGAATAGGATTATGCGTAATGTATAATGCCATGAGAACAGCACCAATGCCCGGTGCAGCGCGCAACATCCCCAAACCTTCAGGACCAACTTTTAATATATCAGCGGCAAATATGGGAAGCAAAGCAACTGCACCTCCAAAAAGCACTGCGAATAAATCTAAGGTAATAGCACTGAGTACAATTTCATTTTTGAAAACGAATTTCAATCCCGCTTTAATTTTTTCAACAATACCCTGTTCGTCAGAAGCAGGTGGTATTGGTTTGCGTGGAAGGGAGAAATAGAAAAATAAACCAGCGCTCACCAACAAGGTGTCCACTAAATATGAAACAGTAATGCCATAAAAAGCATAGATAAATCCGGCAAGCATTGGCCCGCCAATCGAAGAAGCTTGCCAGAACGTGCTGTTCAATGAAACCGCGTTAGCATAGAGATGCCGCGGGACGAGTTGTGGCATGAACGAAAAATTGGCAGGTGATAAAAACCCGCGTGCAATTCCACTGATGAAGATGATGGAGTAAATAGGAATTGCTCCATAGGCCAAGACAAAATTTCCAGGTGTAGTAGTGAAGAATAAAAGCGATGCAGAACAAAACAATAAAATAAAAACAGTAATGAGGAGAATCTTCTTCCGCTCTATTATATCTACGACATGTCCAGCATAAAGCGACACAGTAATGGCAGGTATCGCTTCGGCCATTCCTATTAATCCAAGGGACAAAGCATCATGTGTGATTTCATAGATCTGCCAACCCACTACCGTTGCCTGGATTTGTGTGGCCAACACCACACATGTGCGCGCCAAAATAAAAAGTCTAAAATCTTTTAACTGAAGAGAAGCGTAAGGTCCGCTTACTGAAGAATTTTTTTCGTCTGGCATGTTAACGCAATAACGTTTTCTCGATGGCTTCAATAGCCGTTTTCCTGCGTTGCTCGCGTTCGCCCTTTATTTCTACAAAAGGTGTCGATTGATTTTTCATTTCATTCAAATAGAGTTGATAAAGCTCTTCGCGCTTAGTTGGATGTTCGCGTTGAGGATCATCCTGCCAAGGGAGGTCAACATTGGTTAATAAGTATAGATCATATTTTCGCGTGGCAATGGTGTTGAGAATTTCCTGATCGCATGAACCGAATTTAAACTCACTCCAGATTTTAATCACGTATAAGTTTGTATCACACACCATAAACCGATTGCTATCAATTAAGTTCTCGTCTTCGAGACGTAATTGGCCATGTGCAATTTTTAATAAATCAGCTTCTACGTATGGATGAACTAATCGATCAATGTATGCGCGCGCATATTCGGGAACATATTCAGTCTTGAAATGTTCCGCCAGAAACTTGGAAAGCTCTGATTTGCCAGTACACTCCGGGCCAATAACAGCCACTTTTTTTATTTGGGGTCGCTCAAACGCATTCATTCATCGAAAATCGTTTATATTTTCCTAAAAGTCGAGCGATACTTATCTTTCCCAAAAATAAAGAACAGTGAACAGAAGAAAAGCCATACAACAAATTGGATTTGGAGTTTCAGCAGGATTGATTTTGCCTTCGTGGTTAAGTTCATGCAAAGACTTTGATCCGAAGCCTGCCATTCAGTATGATGGAATTGTTGCCATCATTGGAGCAGGTGCTGCCGGTTTGTATGCGGCTGATATTTTACAAGCGAAAGGAATTAGCGTAAAGGTATTTGAAGCATCAGGTCGTGTTGGCGGAAGAATAAAAAACTTGCGTCAAAATGATTTGGCAACGGATGCACTTTTATTTGATCCGACCGATTTTCCGAATAATGATTTCCCTACAGAGTTAGGTGCTGAGCGAATTATGGGAAGTGATTCGGTATGGGCAAAAATTGTTAATGAACTAAAAATCCCAACCGTTCAATCCAGTACATTAGGCACAGACAATTATTTTTTGGATGATGTTTTCACGGAAGGGCCAACCGCTAGTGTTGATGCTGACTTTATTGCAGCAAAAAATTTTGTAGATCAACTTGCTTCGTATTCAGGAGGGAATGTATCCATGCAGCAAGCGATTCAAAATCAATCCATCAATGCGCGCGTGCATGCCATTTTAAATTCGTGGTTAGGTAATTCAAGCGGAACATCAAATGAAAGACTGGGTATTACTGCCTTAAGTGAAGCAGCATCATTACGAACAAGAAATGCTACTCAACTTACGTTAAAGCAAAATCCAATGGAAGATGCCCTTAACTCACGGTTCAGTGCTATTGTTCCCAATGTAGAGTTGAACACCGTAATTCAGAGTATAAATTATACAGGTAAAAAAATTCTGTTAACCGGTTTGCAAAATGGTGAGCCATTCTCTCAGGAAGTAGATAAAGTAATTGTTGCCGTTCCGATATCCATACTCAAAGCAAGTGATGTTGTTTTTTCTCCTGGTCTTCCATCAGCAAAAACTACTGCACTTTCGCGAATGGGCATGGATGCATGCATTCGATTGGTGTTTGAGTATAAAGCAAACTTCTGGGAAGCTTCTTCAGGTTTTCTATATGGAGGAACGCAAGCGCCAGAATATTTTAATACCGGTATTGGTAGAAGTCAGTATACCAAAACCATGAACATCACGATTGCCGGACCAAAGGCAGAACAACTTTCGGCACTTGGAGGTGGAATGATTCCGGTTGTTCTCGAAGAGTTGGATTCGATCTTTAGTGGAAAAGCAACACAGAATATTCGCAGAGATGATGGCAATAACATGGTCACCATAATTCAAGATTGGACGAAAGAGCCCTTTATAAAAGGTGGAACATCATACATAAAAACAGGAGGCACAAATCAAGATCGTGTTAGTCTCTCAACACCGGTAAGTGAAAAACTTTTCTTTGCCGGAGAAGCCACTGATGCAAGTGGAGATGCCGGAACAATTAATGGTGCTTTACTTTCCGCAGAGCGTGTCGCGCAAGAAGTAATTGACACCATTATTTGAGTGATTTGCTGATAATAGATTCTTAATCTATAAAATTTCACACTATCAATTAAGGGAAAAACCGGAGTTGCCAGTCTTATATATGAAACGTTATAAGCATGGAGAATTCAGAAATTGTGATGTGGCGTGAAAACGGAAGAAGGGGAGCTAAAATATTGAGGAAGGATTATGAAGCAGTAAGCTCCTTCATTTTTTCACTTTTGCAGGAAAAAGAGACCATTGAAATACAAGAACTGATAGAGGAGGCGCGAAACACATTATCGTTAACGCTTGGAAGAGATTACTCATGGTGCTTACTTCAGGTAAAGCAGGATCTTGAAGCAAAAGGCCTAATTAAAGTTACCGTTCAGCCAAACAGAATGCAGTTTATTAAAGCAACAAGGAAAGGCCTGCGCACCGAAATCTCGGTGTTATAAAAATCCCGATTATTATTATTGATTGTTGTCAGTGATTTTACATACCTGTTTCCAATTCTGGGTTAAAGTATGAACTTCGATTTTTAAGATTTGTGAATCGAATGTAGGCGAGTTGTCCTATCATTGCATCTTTGTTTTATCATTCGAAAGCAAAAGACTTTTACATTAACCCAATATTTATGGAACACAGTGCGCTTCATCCATCAGGTCCAATACTTTCTCGTATCATAAGCGGTGCCTGGCGCTGGAATTTACCCGAAACAGAGATTGAAAAATTAATTGATGCCTCGCTTTCGGTTGGTATCACCACATTTGATCATGCCGACATTTATGGCGATCACAGCAACGAAGAAATTTTCGGAAATGTATTGAAGAAAAATCCCTCGCTTCGTAATCAAATGGAGTTGGTAACGAAGTGTGGTATTAAATTCAAATCAGCGAAGCGTCCCAATACTTGGGTCAAACATTATGATACTTCAAAGGAACATATTCTCTGGGCAGCAGAAAATTCGTTGAAGATGTTGAATACGGATCATATTGATTTGTTGTTGATTCATCGCCCTGATCCATTATTAAATCCGGTAGAAGTTGCTGAAGCTTTTGGTTTGTTGAAGCAAAGCGGAAAGGTGTTGCACTTTGGTGTTTCCAATTTTACACCAACGCAGTTTGAAATGTTGCAATCTTACATGTCGTTTCCGCTCGTCACCAATCAACTTGAAATTTCATTGTCATGTATTGATCCTTTGTTTGATGGAGGTCTTGATGTATTGATGAAACATAAAGTTTCTCCAATGGCCTGGTCTCCTTTGGGCGGAGGTAAATTGGTGAGTGAAGGTAAAGGGGATTTGTTTTCGAAAGCGGTACAGTATAAGGCAACTCAGTCACAACTTTCGTTAGCCTGGTTACTGCGTCATCCATCCCGGATCTTTCCGGTAATAGGTACTACAAAACCTGAACGCATAATCGAAAGTGCAAAGGCTATCGATATTAAAATGGATATGCAGGATTGGTTTGAGATGTTGAAGGTGGTGATGGGGAAGGAGATGCCTTAATAAAACTGAATTTGTTCGTATCTTTATTGAAATGAAATCCTTGATTGAATCACCGCCCAGAACAATCATGGAGGTTTACAAAAACCTTCCTGAGGGCACGTTGGCAGAATTAATAGAAAATGTTATTTATATGTCACCTTCACTCGTTACAAACCATCAAAAAGTTTTGCAATCAATTTTTAGAAAATTAAGTGAAACGATAGAAGATCATAAAAGAGGAGATGTAATCATTGCACCTTTTGATATATATCTTGATGAGGTCGCAAATGCAGTTCAGCCGGATATAGTCGTTATATTAAATAATAACAGGGGGGATCTAAATCCGAACGGCCATTTCCACGGTGTGCCGGATTTTATTGTGGAGGTTCTTTCCCCAGGAAATAAAGATCACGATCTGGTGAAGAAAAAGGAATTGTATGAACGTTTTGGGGTAAATGAATATTGGGTTGTTGATCCTCAAACCAAACAGACTCAAGGATTTCAATTGAAAGATAAAACCTATCAATTGTTATTTGAAGGAACAGGTAATATCCAATCTGTCCTGCTAAATCTTAGCTTTGCCTTTTAAGACCAAAAGATTCTTCCCTACTATTTTATTTTTTAGTTGTACAGCAACTTAATGCCGTTCATTTTTGTATTCCTTCTTATAATTCAGGCATGGCCAACGCAACAGCAGCAAAGAAAGTAAAAGACCAGACTGGTCATGATAATATCGAAGTAATTGGTGCCCGCGAGCACAATCTTAAAAACATCAGCGTTAAGTTCCCGCGCAACAAGCTTGTAGTTATTACCGGCATCAGCGGAAGCGGAAAATCTTCACTTGCATTCGACACCATTTATGCGGAAGGACAGCGTAGGTATATGGAAAGTTTCTCGGCTTACGCCAGAAGCTTTATGGGTAATCTGGAGCGACCCGATGTAGATAAGATCAATGGACTAAGCCCGGTTATTTCGATTGAACAAAAAACCACTTCACGCAATCCAAGATCAACAGTAGGTACGGTAACGGAGATTTATGATTTCATGCGCTTGTTATTTGCGCGCGCTGGCGAAGCGTTTTCTTATTTAACTGGCGAACGGATGATCCGCCAATCAGAAGATCAGATTCTGGATTCGTTGCTTCAAAACTTCCGCGATAAAAAATTAATTCTACTTGCGCCAATCGTGAAGGGAAGAAAAGGTCACTATCGCGAATTGTTTGTTCAGATCAGAAAATCAGGATTTACAAAAGTCCGTGTGGATGGCGAGGTGCAAGAAATCACCGCCAAGATGCAACTCGATCGATATAAAATTCATGATATAGAAGTTGTAGTCGATCGCATTGTGGCCGATGTAAAAGATCGCGCACGCATTGGTCAATCCATCAACAAGGCATTGAAAGAAGGTAAGGGTGTTATCATGGCCATGGAAGAAAACGGAAATGTGCATCACTTCTCTAAATTTTTGATGGACCCAAAAACAGGGTTGGCATATGATGAACCAGCGCCCAATAGTTTTTCATTTAACTCACCTTATGGTGCTTGCCCAACCTGTAATGGTCTTGGACAAATTGAAGAGATTACAGAACAATCGGTTATCCCCGATAAAAAACTAAGCATTAGTCGTGGAGGAATTTTGCCTCTGGGAGAATATCGCGACATCTGGATTTTCAAAAAGATTGAAGCGATACTCAAACGTGAGAAGCTTACCCTAAGCACACCGATAAAAGACATCCCAAAAGAAGTTCTTCATTCCTTGTTATATGGAGATGATGAACCGGTGGCTGTGCCTTCAGTTAAATATCCAGGCACAGAATGGAATACAAAGTTTGAAGGGATCATTAATTTCTTAGAGAAGCAACGCGATGAAGGGTCTGAAGCACTAAAGAAATGGGCCGAAGATTTCACAGTTGTAAAAGTTTGTCCGGACTGTAACGGTGCGCGACTAAAGAAAGAATCGCTCCATTTTAAACTCGACAATAAAAACATCGCAGAGTTAGCCGTGCTGGATATCGTAGCGCTGAAGAAATGGTTTGAAGGATTAGAAAATCGCCTGAATGAAAAGCAGCGCATCATTGCTGTAGAGGTATTAAAAGAAATCAGAAAGCGTATTGGCTTTTTGTTGGATGTTGGGTTGGATTATTTAAATCTCAATCGCCCAATCCGAACATTAAGTGGAGGTGAGTCACAACGAATCAGACTTGCAACACAAATAGGTACTCAACTTGTTGGTGTGCTTTACATTCTAGATGAACCCAGCATTGGTCTTCATGCACGCGATAATGTTAAACTAATAAAAGCTTTAAAAGATCTTAGAGACCTGGGCAATTCAGTAATTGTAGTAGAGCACGACAAAGACATGATGCTCGAGTCAGATTACATTCTTGATATTGGTCCGGGAGCAGGTAGACACGGAGGACATGTAGTTGCTGAAGGGGAACCCGCTACTTTTTTAAAAGGGAATAGCACCACATCAAAATACCTCAGTGGGAAAATAGGTATAAACACTTCAGGCGAACGCAGAAAAGGGACTGGTGAGAAAATCATATTGACGGGTGCAAACGGAAACAATTTAAAAAATGTTGATCTGCAAATTCCGTTAGCAACGCTTACATGTATTACAGGTGTTTCAGGTAGTGGAAAATCAACACTCATTCATGAAACACTTTTTCCGATTCTGAACAAACATTTTTACAATTCAAGAACAGAACCACTTGAACATAAAAAAGTAGAAGGACTTGAAAAGTTGGATAAGGTAATTGAGGTTGATCAATCCCCGATCGGTAGAACACCACGCTCCAATCCGGCAACGTACACGGGTGCTTTCACCGACATTCGTGATTTGTTCGCCCAACTTCCCGAAGCAAAAATCAGAGGATATAAGACCGGTCGCTTCTCTTTCAATGTTAAAGGAGGAAGATGTGAAACGTGTGAGGGTGCCGGACTTCGATTAATCGAAATGGAATTTCTTCCGGATGTACATGTGCCATGTGAGACCTGTAAAGCCAAACGCTATAATCGTGAAACATTAGAAGTGCGCTTCAAAGGGAAATCCATTTCAGATGTTTTGGATATGACGGTGGAAGAAGCTGTTACATTCTTTGAAAACCAACCAAAGATTTTAAGAAAGATTCAAACCCTCAGTGAAGTTGGATTAGGATACATATCACTCGGTCAACACGCAACTACCTTGTCAGGTGGTGAAGCACAACGTGTAAAACTCGCTACTGAATTATCAAAACGCGATACCGGGAAAACATTTTACATTTTGGATGAACCGACAACGGGCCTTCACTTTCAGGACATTGCTCACTTGTTGGATGTTTTGCAGAAGCTGGTGGATAAAGGGAACACAGTATTGGTGATAGAACATAACATGGATGTAATCAAATCAGCTGACTATGTGGTAGACCTTGGCCCTGAAGGTGGAGAAAAAGGAGGATACATTATTGCGCACGGAACTCCGGAAGAAATAGCAAAAAGTTCCACCAGCTACACAGGTAAGTTTTTAAAAGCAGAATTGAATTAAACCCATCAAAGTAAAGAAGGTGCTGGTTGCACTTCCAGACAATATTATGAATGCACATACACGACAATATCTTTTCGGAGTGATTTTTTTAGGAGTGGGCATTTACTACATGGTGAAGCAGGATTGGTTAGAGGCACTGTTGTATTCTATAGCGGGATCTGCGTTTATATCCAATACATTGGCATTAGAACCACGCTTGATTCAATATAAAAAGACATTGGTCATTATTACCTGGGCATTGATTATCAGCACAGGGCTTATCTTTCTGTATGTGCTTCAGTTTAAGTTCTTATAACCATCCAAATAAAATCAGCCGTAGCATTCATCGGTTTCCGTAATTTTGCCCAAAGCAAATGAGAAACAAGCTGCGGATATATTGGTCGTTACAAATCGGAGGATGGCTGCTTTATGCCATTGTTCAGATTGTATCCAGCGGTGTGGCTTCCGGAAATGTTAACCCGAAACGTATTATCTTTTTTTTATTTGAGGGTTTTCTTTGCCTGATGGTAACACATGGATTTCGTTACTTTTTGAAGCGCTGGAAGTGGCTTTTTTTGAATATGCTAAAATTAATTCCACGCATTTTATTAAGCGTTTTTGCTTTGGGGTTGCTCACTTATTTTTTGCGCTTGCCCATGAGTTTTCTACTCGGCATTTTCGATCCGCTCATAGCTTTTAATACTGAACGTATTCTTGGATTCACATCTGTCTATACGGTCATATTTTTTCTTTGGTCTGTACTTTACTTTACCTATCACTATTTTGATCAATATAGTAAGTCGTTGAAGTACGAAGCTTCCATGATTGAGATCGAATTGAACAATTTGAAATCGCAGTTAAACCCACATTTTATTTTTAACGCACTAAATAGTATCCGTGCACTGGTGGACGAGAATCCTACAAAATCAAAACAAGCCATCAACCAACTTTCCAATATTCTCAGAAGCTCCCTTGCTTCCGATAAAAAAGGATTGACCAATTTTGATGATGAATTAAAAATTGTAAAGGATTACCTTGGCCTGGAGAGTATTCGCTTCGAAGAAAGACTGAGAACGGAGTTTGATATTCATCCGGAATCACAAAAATTTTTAGTGCCACCATTGATGATTCAAACACTGGTTGAAAACGGAATAAAACATGGGGTTTCTAAACTTACCCAAGGTGGTGTCGTACAAGTAAAGACGTATGTAAATAATGGCCAACTGAAAATACAAATCCGAAACAGCGGGCATTTGGTTAACGGCTCAAAGAAAAGCAAATCGGGTCTTGGACTTGAAAATACCATTCAACGATTGAAATTAATTTATGGAGATGAAGCTTCCTTTAAGATTATAAACGAAAGCGATAATTTTGTACTGACTGAAATAATTATACCTCAACACTACACCAATGAGAGCATTAATCGTGGATGATGAGCGCCTGGCGCGCAAAGAACTAATGAAGTTGTTAGAAGAGCACCCCAGCATTGAAGTGGTGGGAGAGGCAATGAATGCTGAAGAAGCAATACAGTTGGTGAACGATCTTAACCCTGATCTTTTGTTCCTGGATATTCAAATGCCTGGCAAAACCGGGTTTCAGTTATTGGAAGAATTGGATTCTGTTCCGCTTGTCATTTTTACAACAGCCTATGATGAGTTCGCATTAAAAGCGTTTGAAGTAAATGCGCTCGATTATTTATTGAAGCCCATTCAACCGGAACGTTTAGCAGAAAGTATATTGAAGCTTGCTGATAAAGAGCGTGCTAAGTTGGCAGCTATCCGTGGTCCTGAAAAGAAATTAGGATTAAATGATCAGGTTTTTGTCAAGGATGGTGAGCGTTGCTGGTTTGTGAGTCTAACTAATGTGAGACTCTTCGAATCAGATGGTAATTACATTAAGGTTTATTTTGACACCAACCGTCCAATGATTCACAAATCATTAAATGCTCTGGATGAGAAATTAGATGAACGTGCTTTCTTTCGGGCAAGCAGGAAACACATTGTAAACCTCAGTTGGGTAGAAGCAATAGAGCCGTGGTTTAATGGTGGACTGATGGTGAGATTGAAAGGTGGTGATAAAGTAGAGGTAAGCAGAAGGCAGGCTGCGAAGTTTAAGGATATGATGAGCCTATAGAACTCTGCAACAAATCATATGCTTACTTAAGCACTAACTCGATTAGTTCTTTTTGTACGTTCCAGTCCTTTGCAAGTTTAAGCATCGCGGTAGCTTCCATTTCGGTAACATACCCTTTTAAGTTGTTGGCTTGCCACACCATGTTGACAAGTTCAATCCTTTTATCTTTTGGATAATCACCAATGATGTCATTTAAATAATCGCGGGCGCGATCAAAGGCTGTAATGTAATCTTCGGCAACAAAGTCCAATGCCCATTTATATTCTTCATGAGCATCCAGTTCATCAGCAGTTTTGTCGAGATCTTTTTTCTCAGCGTCATCCAAGCCGTGATAATGAAAGATCACAGACTTGAGCAACATGTATACTTTCTTTTCTTCTTTTGATTTCATGCGTTATAACGGAAACGAAAAATACAAAACTTCTTTTAGCGATCACGGATTGATCACAAATAAATCCGAAGCGATTTTGTCAGCAAACAATTTTCCTGCTTTTGTTAAAATAAGAATTCCATTTTCAATTTGAGCTAACCCTTTTGCGGCTAATGATTTAATGTACAATTCATGCTCAATCATTAAATTATAATTGAAATTCTCTTCAAGGGTTCTCAGGTTGGCACCCCAGGAAGTGCGCAAAGTTGTCAACAAATAATCATTTATCATTTCGGCTTGTGTTAGTACCTCTAACGTTGCCGGAATACTATTCTCTTGGATCGATTTAAGATAAAGATGATTGTTGCTGATATTAAACTGCCGGCTTACCCCATTATAAGAGTGAGCACTTGGACCAATGCCCAGATACTTTTGTTGTCTCCAATAACTGCTATTGTGCTGTGATTGAAAATTAGGCAAGGCAAAGTTTGAAACTTCATATTGTTCAAATCCTTTCTCTTCAAGCTTATCAACCAACAAAATAAGTTGAGCTGCCGCAAACTCATCATCCATTACTTTTAGTTTCCCACTAGCCGCCCAGCGACCAAAGGCAGTTTTCTCTTCGATGGTTAGCGAGTAAGAAGAAATGTGATTCGGTTTCAAAACTAAGGCATGTTCAATATTTTTTGTCCAGGCCGTGTGGTCCTGATTTGGAATAGCGTAGATTAAATCGATGCTGATATTATCAAAGCCAGCGTTACGTGCCAGTTCAACGCATTTTTCCGCTGTCGTTGAATCATGGGCCCTGTTCAGAAACTGCAACACCTCATCATCGAAAGACTGAATGCCGATGCTCAGTCGGTTTATGCCCAACTCTTTTAGTTGAAGCAGTTTTTCTTTTGTCAGATCGTCCGGATTAGCTTCCAGGGTAATTTCAGTTGACGGAGACACAGAAAAATATTTTAGGATGCCATCCATCAATAATCTCAACTCTTCAGGTGTTAATAGAGAAGGAGTTCCGCCACCAAAATAGATGGTGTTTATAGACTCACCATTCAAATAATCTTTTTGAAGCTCGATTTCCCGTATAAAGGCATGGATCATCTCCAACTTTTTCTCCTGATTGGTACTAAAATGGAAATCACAGTAATGACAAGCCTGCTTGCAAAACGGAATATGTAAATAAAGACCAGCCATATTGCCGACAAACTTAATTGCATTTCGGATATAAGCCCATATTCTGATATTTTTGCACCCACATGACGCGACTTATTTCTACGAAAGCATTCATTTTCTTTTTTTTGTCCCTTGTCATTACGTCACAAGCTCAGGAGCTTACGTTGAAAAAGGATTTTCGTAACGAGTGGTTGATTTACGAGAACGATGCATACAAGCCCTTCAATGAAAACGAGGAAGAGGCAAGGACTATTTATTTTTGGTTAGATGTTTCTAAGTTTTCGGGGGATAGCTTGATAATAGAAAGCCCAGAAACATTTGCTCTATTCGTCAATGCTCAACTAATTTATCCGTCTGAAACAAAAATAGTCGTATCAATTGATAGCCTTCAATCATTAGTGAATACACCAGATTTACTTATAGGGGTTCATCAGGAAAATAGTGTTGATGGAGGGTTAACCACAGGAATTTTGTCCCATAAGGTAGTATCATCGTCCGATTTACTCCCCATTTCATTCTCATCGTTTCGGGATTTTGCTATCGTTGGAGTACTCATTCTTTTAATGATGTTGATTGTTATCATCCAACTCAATCCTAAACTGGCTACAGATTATTTTTCTGTTACTAAAATATTTTCCCTTCGCGAGGGTGATGACAAGCAAGTGTACTCGCGTATTACAAGCAGTACGAGCATCCTATTCTATTGTTTTTGCAGCTTGATAATTGGCTATTACCTCATTATCATCTTTCATTTTATACCAACCGAATATTCTATTGCCACAACATTTTATGCTGATACATTTTCTTCTGCTCTGGTGCAATGGCTTCAGCTGAGTCTGATTATACTGGGATTTTTCTTTTTTAAGATATTGATTGTACTTGTCGCCACCTTTTTATTTGGATACACCGATTTGATGGGAATTCATTTTTTTAATTGGGTAAGGCTGCTGTTGGTAACTTTTGGAACGCTTACCGTAATTCTCTTCACCTATTTTATTGGTCATGGGCAGGGAAAAGGTTTTTTAGCCACCCTATTTGTTTTTGTTGCCTGGATTCTTGTAGTGTGGATGGTTTTAATTTTTTTAAAATTGATGACACGCAATAGCCGATCAATGTTTCATTTATTTTCCTACCTTTGTGCCACAGAATTGATCCCCTTTCTATTAACGATTAACTTACTTTATTAATAAGCCTGAATTCGTTACGTGTTGATATGAGTGAAATTGTTACAGACAGGATGCGCAAAGTGAAGAGTATTCTGGTTACCCAAGAAGCCCCCGCTGATCCAAACTCTCCTTATTTAAAACTTGCTGAAAAGTATAATCTTAAAATTGATTTCAGGCCATTCATTCAAGTGGAGCCTGTTCCGGTTAAAGAATTCAGAAAGCAAAAAATTGATATTCTCCAACATACGGCTATCATCTTCACGAGTCGAAATGCAGTAGATCATTTTTTTCACATCTGCCAGGAACTCAAAATAGAAATGCCAGCGGATATGAAATACTTTTGTATCTCTGAACAAACATCAAATTACCTTCAGAAGTATATCGTTATTCGCAAGCGAAAAATCTTTACCGGATTGAAGACAGCTCAAGATCTGTTGGAGATATTGAAGAAGCATAAGAACGAAAAATATCTTTTCCCATGTTCCGATATTCGCAAGAATGATATTCCTGATTTTTTAAGGGATGGGGGTTTTAATTATACCGAAGGAATAATTTATCATACTGTTGCGGCCGATCTTTCTGATCTAAAAGAGGTGTTCTATGATATCCTTGCATTCTTCAGTCCTTCTGGAATAAATTCGCTTTCAGTAAACTTCCCAGAATTCAGACAGAACAACACGAGACTTGCTGCATTTGGCCCGACAACAGCTAAAGCGGTGCGTGATGCAGGCTTAATTCTAGACATTGAAGCCCCGCTTCCTAATGCTCCTTCTATGACGGGTGCGCTTGAATTATATATAAAGAGAGCTAACGGAATCAAATAACTACTTCATTCATTGAATCTTAGAATGTAATATTTTTTACAACACTTTAATCACAATTGTTGATTGTGTCCTAAAAAAACGTTTACTTTAAATTCTATTTTTTAAACTCAATGCTGAAAAGGACTTTTTATACCCTATTGTTAACACTTTTGAGTGTGGGTGTTTTTGCTCAGCAAGACGCACTCTTCACTCAATACATGTTTAACAACCTTTACGTTACACCGGCATTTGCTGGTGTTGAAGGTGTTACTAAGCTTACTGCAATTCATCGTACCCAATGGCAAGGCTACCAGGCTAGCTTTGACGATGGGGGTGCACCATCAACACAGATGGTAAATTTTACAACACCAATGTTCAAGTTAAGAAGTGGCTTTGGTGCCTACGTGATGAACGATAAGTTGGGACCGCAAAACAATTTGGAGGTACAAGGTATGTATGCCTACCATATTGGTATTAAAGACGCGAAGCTCAGTTTGGGTCTGAAGGCCGGGATATACTCCCAATCCATTAATGCAAAGGCATACAGAGCACTGCATCCAAATGATCCGGAAATACCAAAAGATAAAGCATCTCAAATCCGTCCCGATCTTGGAGTTGGCGCATTCTTTCGAGCTGAAAAATATTATGTAGGTGTTGGGGTGAATCATTTGTTGCGCTCTGAATTTGACTTCGGCACAGATAAAACAAGAAATGCTTTAGCAACCCATCTTAATGCAACAGCAGGTTACTTTTATGAGATGAATTTTGATCTTAAGGTTCTGTTTTCAACAGCCGTTAGATCCGATTTTAACAAAACTCAATTTGATCTAAGTACAATAGCATATTATAAAGACAAGCTTTGGGGAGGTTTAGCGTTTAGACAATCAGAAGCTGCCAGTTTATTGCTTGGATATGCTTTTATGAAGGATAGGTCACTTCGTTTAGGCTCTTCTTTTGACTTCGTTTTGATTGACAAAGATGCCAAGCAATTTTTATCGTGGGAGTTAATGCTGAGTTATGAGTTACCGGTGAATCCGGGTAGCGGCAAAAAAGTCGTTCGAACCCCTCGGTATAGGCACTAACCGGTAAATGATTTTGGTTTTTTTAAGATTTTATTCAATTTGGTATTCGTATCTCTGAAAATTAAGGTGAATAGCCTTAACTTTCGAAGCTCAAAAATTTTTAGCAGGACAAACTCGTAAAAAAGTTATGAATAAATCGATTTCTTCAAAATTACTCTTAATCCTGGCAGGTGCTGCGGTGAGTGCTTGTGGTTTACTCGGCATGGGCGGAGGTAAAGGAGGCAATGATCAGGGTGAGTTAGTGGGTGTTCCTGGCCGTGAAGGTTGGGTAATGACCATTCCTTACGGAATGGTGCCGATCCCCGCTGGAACATTTCACATGGGCCAAGCCGATGAAGATCCTGCGTCTACCCAGATTAACTTTAACAAGCAGGTTACGATTGGTTCATTCTTTATGGATGATACTGAGATTACAAATAATGAATACAGACAGTTCACTAATTTCTTTCTAGTTGAAAATGGAAGCATTGAAGGTTTTGAAACTGTAGATGCTGAGACGTTCCGTCAGAAATATTATCCAGATACAACTTCATGGGTAAAAGATTTCGCCCATCACATGGGTGATCCAATCCAAGATTATTACTACTGGCATCCAGGTTATGATAACTATCCGGTGGTTGGTGTTAACTGGGACGCTGCTGTTTTCTTTGGAAAATGGAGAACAGCTTACTTGAATGATTTCCGCAAGAGTGTGGGAGACTTTCCAATGCCTGAGTTTCGCCTTCCATCTGAAGCAGAATGGGAATATTCAGCACGTGGTGGTCGCGATATGGCAAAGTATCCTTGGGGAAATCCGTACATCAGAAATTCAAAGGGATGTATGTTAGCAAACTTTAAGCCTGGTCGTGGTAATTTTTACGATGACGGATTTGCATACACAGCTGAGGTGATGTCTTATTTCCCTAATGACTATGGACTATACGATATGTCAGGTAATGTTTCTGAGTGGTGTTTAGATGACTTTAACCCTGCATCTGTTCCAACGGTTTGGGATTTAAATCCTCAATACATTGACGAAAGAACAAATCCTGAAAGCAGTAGATACAATGCAAAAGTGCCACCTAAGAAAGTGGTAAGAGGAGGATCTTGGAAAGATGTTGCCTATTATCTTGAGACTGGAACACGTACCTACGAGTTTAAGGACTCAACTCGTGCCTATATTGGTTTCCGTTGTGCATTGACTCACCTGGGCCGCTCATCTGGTCAGGAATTTTAATAATTGAAAACTCTACTTATCTTTAAATATTATCAAAGGCTAAATTTAAACCATTATAAAAATGAGCAAGAAAAAAGGCGGATTTGTTGAACTTCTCTACAAGACCATAATGCCAAAGGTTTATGGTATTGGTGCAGCAGTCGTAATTATCGGAGCATTGTTTAAAATTCTCCATTTCGAAGGTGCTGACGAAATGTTGTTTATAGGCTTATCAACAGAAGCCGTTATTTTCTTCTTGAGTGCTTTTGAGCCAGCTCATCAGGATCCGGATTGGTCTAAAGTTTATCCTGAACTTGGTGAAGATTATGAAGCTCCTACTGTCGCGACACGTCTTTCAAATAAAACAGGCGCATCGATTACTCAACAGCTAGATGCTTCTTTGGAAAAAGCTAAAATAGGACCAGAGCTTCTAGATAGCTTGGGTAAAGGCTTAAACAATCTTGCAGAATCCGCTAAGAAGATGAACACATTGTCTGATGCAGGTGTAGCCACTACAGAGTATGCTGCCAACGTTAAGAAGGCATCAACACAACTTCTTGAAATGAATAAATCATATGATGTAGCAATTAAAGCTGTATCAAGTATGTCAGACGCATCAAAGGATGCTGGTGAATACCACTCTCAAGTTCAGAAGGTAACTAAGAATTTGGCTGCTTTGAACTCGGTTTATGAAATGGAGTTGAAAGATGCTGATAGTCATGTGAAGAACATGAATAAATTCTATGAAAGCCTTACTGGCGCGATGCAAGGTTTATCTAAGGTTGGTGACAATACAACTAAGTTTACAACTGAACTTGGTAAGCTTTCTGATAATCTTAGTGCTCTAAACAAGGTTTATGGCAGTATGCTTACAGCCATGAAAGGTGGCGGACAAGCTTAATTAATACTAGAATTTCATTTTCATCGTTCAATAAAAACTAAAAGAAAAGAATCATGGCAGGTGGAAAAGAAACCCCGCGTCAGAAAATGATAGGCATGATGTATCTCGTTCTTACTGCGCTCCTTGCGCTTCAGGTAAGCAACGCGGTTCTTGAAAAATTTGCAATCATTAATGAGACGCTTAATGGCTTGATCAGAGAAGGTGACAAGAAAAGTGACAGCATTCTTCAATCAATAATAAAGGACGCTGGAGAAAGCACTACTCCAAATGTGGTGACAGCAAAAGAAAATGCTCAAAAGGTTCGTGACCTTACAAAGAAGACAATTGCTTCTATCGAAGAATTGAAAAAAGCCATGATGAAAAAGTCGGGTACTGATAAAGTAGATGACAAATTGATCAATGACCATAGTTCGAAAGTCGCTACCATGATGATTGATGCAAAATCACCCGAAGGTAAAGCTTACGAAAAGTTGCTAAACGATTATGTTACACAGGTAAATGAGTGGACGAAAATTGATCCCCCATTGTCTAAAATAGCAAAAGCTCCCAAGGATATCCCTGTTTTTGCATCAGATAAGGATCACGTAAGAAAGAGTTTCTTAGAATTTACATTTGAAAATACACCTGTTATTGCGGCCTTAGCATCTGTTACACAACATGAAACTGAGGTTCTGGAGCATGAGGCCAGAGCACTTGATAAATTATCTGCTGATGCTGGCGCTAGCAGAATTCAGTTGGATAAGTTTATTCCAATGGTTAGAGCGAAGTCTTCAACTGTAGCAGCAGGTGCTAAATATGAAGCGGAAATGTTTTTAACAGGTTCCTCAACAGCGCTTTCATCAGAATTCTTTAAGGATGGTGCTAAACTTCCAATCATTGAGGATAAGAGTGGTGTAAAAATGGGTAAGGTTGAATTCACAGCTCAAGGAGGAGGATATGATGCATTAGGTATAGCAAAGAAGTCCTTTAAGGCAAAGATTACGGTTAAGGGACAAGACTTTGAAGACTTAATAGAATATTATGTGGCTCAACCGATTATTCGAGTAACAACGGGGAACGCGCCAACTCTTTATATGAATTGTGGAAATACAGTTAATATAGAAGTGCCAGCTTTAGGTTCAAATTATAACCCTTCATTCTCAGCTACAAGTGCTGAAATCATTAAGGGTGCAAAAGCTGGAATGGTGACTATTATTCCAAAGCAAAGAAAAATTTCGGTTTCAGTAAGTAATGCGGGTACTAAATTAGGTGACCAGCCATTTGATGTGAAGAACATCCCGGAGCCTAAGTACATCGCCTACGTTGGTTCTACTCCTGTAGATTTGCGTACTGGTATCAAGGCAAATCAACTTGGTAATTTAACAATCAAAGCGGTGCCAGAGGAAAATTTCAAGCAAGAAGTTCCAAAGGATGCGAGATATAGAATTAAGAAGGCGGATATTGCTCTTGGTCGTGGGACAGCAAGTGTTCAAAGCTTAAGAGGGACTAACGAGAATCCTGATCTTCGAGCGTGGATTGGACAAGCAAGACCTGGTGATAAGATTGTAGTTGAGATCAAAGAAGTTTCGAGAAGAAACTTTAAAGACGAAGAAGAGAAAGTAGATATTAAAGGTTCAAGCGGAATCATATTCATTCAGATAAACTAGACTATGAAAAAGTCATTTTTAGCAGTAGCGTTGACCATTTTTACCTCGGCTGTTTTTGCCCAGGAGGTTATGGATTTGGAGGTTCAATACAATCCAAACTCCCTTAATCCAATTGCTTTGTATGAGCAACATTACAAGGTTAGGGTTTGGAGAAACATTGACCTTCGGGAAAAGCAAAACAAAGGCTTCTTTGCTAAGAATGGCGAGATAAGCAAGCTTGTCATTGAAGCTGTTAAGTCAGGAGAATTGACTGATGTTTACAGTAGTGATTCGCTTACTACTAAAATGTCTAAGGAGGACTTTTTAAGTGCGTTGGTTCAAGAACAAGCTCAAACTTACCCGAATTGGGATCCAGCAGCGGATTACATAACAGATGATATCATTGCCTATAACGGTAAAAACTATCGTGCTGTACAGGATAGTCGGGGTGCAACACCTGCAGACGTAAGTGAGAACTGGGCTGTTACCAGAAGTGGTAGCGGAACTGAATACTTGATTGCTGATATTAGTACAGCACATTTAATGGAAGATATTATTTTCGACAAACGCAGATCAAGACTTTATTATGATATTCAAGCGATCGAGTTAATTATCCCTGGAGCAAAAACTCAGACGACTTTGGATATTTCATTAGGCTGGTTTAAGTATAAGGATTTAGAAAAGCTGTTCAGAAATAATATTCAAAAGGCAGTTTGGTTTAACCGCCAAAATACTGCTCAGAATAAAAACTTTGGTGACGCATTCTTACTTCGTCTATTCCATGGTAGCATTTACAAAACTCAAAATCCAGATGACGAAACTCTTCAGGATACATACTCAGGCAACGGACGTCCTTATCAAGAAGGTGTTTGGGCTAGAGAGTGGGAAGAGATGAAGTTAATGGAGAAAGAGCACAACCTCTGGGAATTCTAATATCCAAAAATATTCAAATAAAAAAGGAGGCTTTAAGCCTCCTTTTTTATTCCATACCCTTTAAACTCAATGCCTTTTTCTTGCCAACTAGTTTCTCAAGTTCTTCCAAGGGAGCCTCTTTAATTTTCTTGACCGACTTAAATTCCTTTAATAGTTTCTCTGCAGTTTTTTTACCGATCCCCTCTAAGCCATCGAGTTCAGTTGTTATTTGACCTTTGCTTCTTTTCTGTCTGTGAAAGGTAATGGCAAATCGATGGGCTTCATCCCGAATCTGTTGTAGCAAGAGTAAACCAGGAGATTTTTTATTGATATGCAAAGGCAATGGATCTTCAGGATAGTAGATTTCTTCTAGTCTTTTGGCAATGCCTGCAATAGGGATTTGGCCATAAATATTTAATTCCTTCAGTGCTTCACATGCACTGCTGAGCTGTCCCTTTCCTCCATCGACAATAATCAAATCAGGAAGAGTGCCTGCTTCTTCTAAAATCCTTTTATATCTGCGCCCAACAATTTCCTTCATAGAAGCGAAATCATTTGGGCCTTCAACCGTTTTGATGTTGAAATGTCTGTATCCTTTTCTGTCAGATTTACCATCCACAAATCTCACCATCGATGCTACGGGTATTGTTCCTTGTAAATTAGAATTGTCGAAGCATTCGATAATTGAAGGAAGTGTGGGTAGTTGCATATCCTTTTGAAGAATGAGCAGCGTTTCTTTCTGCTTTGATTTTTTTCCTTCTCGAAAGAGTTCCCGCTCTTTCCGTAACTCAAGCGCATTCTTGATGGACAGCGCAACCAACTTCTTTTTATCTCCAATTTGAGGAATGGTATTTTCGATTCCGTCTTCAAGAATTGAAATTGGAATATTGCTGAAAACTATTTTATGACTACTTTTTACCTGATCGCGCAATTCCTGCACGGCAAGACTCAAGAGTTCATCATCAGGTTCATCTAATTTCTTTTTTACTTCAACCGTTTTTGAAAATATAATAGAACCTTCTTTGATCTGCAGGTAATTGACATAAGCATATTCAGGCAAACTGCTAATGGTAAAGACATCAATATTAGTAAGATCACGATTTACAACAAGAGACTTTGCCTGGAAGCGATCCAACGTTTCTAGCTTTAGTTTGTAGCGCTGAGCCTTTTCAAACTCCAGATTCTCGGCAGCCGTTTTCATTTCTGAAGAGAAGTATTGGATAACTACATTGATATTTCCTTTGAGGATATTTCGTGCTTGGGCAATTTCTTCGAGATATGATTTTTCATCCTGAAGTCCTTCGCAGGGGCCTTTGCAATTTCCTAAATGATACTCAAGACAGACTTTAAATTTTTTCTGCTGAATATTATTTTGATTTAATAGAAGATTACATGTTCGGATCGAATACAATTTTCGTGCAAGCTCCAACACGTTTTTCATTGCGACCACGCTGGAGTAAGGGCCAAAGTATTCTCCTTGCTTGGGTATGTATTTTCGGGTATAAATAATTCTTGGAAAGGGTTCTTTTAATATGCAGATGTATGGAAAGGTCTTGTCATCTTTTAATAGAATATTATACTTAGGCTGATTTTGCTTGATGAAATTATTTTCAAGAAGAAGTGCATCAAACTCTGTGTTCGCAACCGTAAATTCAATTCGCTTTATTTCCGAGACAAGTTTTAACGTTTTACGATTTACGCCTGTGTTCTTATTAAAATAACTGGTTACTCTTTTCTTAATATTCTTTGCTTTGCCAACATAGATAAGCTCATCGATATCATTGTAGTATCGATAAATGCCAGGAGACTCGGGCAAGCGTTGAACGACCTCTTTAAGCAGGTCATGCATAAAATAAGTATTGAGTTAATTTGGATTCCAATCCTGCGTATCAGTAACTCCCGTTGAATCAGTAGGCACTTCGTAACTGGAGCAATCAAGTTTGATATCTAAGTTCGCAGGTTGTTTAAACCTTCCCTTTTTATATTCAAGCGTTGCATCTGCATAGACCTTGCGCATAAACTTATCCCATATTGGGCGGGCTGTTTTTGATCCCTGGCCCAAGTCCCATTGTTTATAATGAATGCTGCGTTCATCACCACCAACCCATGCGCCTGAAACGAGATTGTGTGTAATGCCCATGTACCAACCATCAGAAGCATTATTCGTTGTTCCCGTCTTTCCTCCTATTTCATTATCAAGTTTAACTTCGTGACTTAATCCACGAGATGTTCCTCCTTCTTCCTGCACACCACCCATTAACATATATACCATCTTGTATGCGGTTTGTTCGCTAATGGCCTGTTGAGTTTTAGGAACAAAATTCTCAATGACATTTCCATTCTTATCCTCGATGCGCGTGAGATAATATGGTTGTGTGTGTATTCCTTCATTAACAAACGTGCTGTAAGCGCCTACAATTTCATAAAGCGAAACATCGCTTACTCCTAAACAAAGAGCAGGCACAGCATCAAGCGGGCTTCTAATTCCAACACGCTTTGCAAAGCCTACTACATTTTCTGCGCCTACGCGCTGAAGTACTTGTGCTGTAATTGAATTCTTTGATTGTGCCATTGCTTGTCGAAGGGTTAACCAAACACCAGTACCTCGGTCGCCTTCCGCATTTGGTGGACTCCACGTTCCACCAGGCACATCAAATGTTGGTGAAACATCTTGAAATTTTTGACAAGGACTATATTCTGTTTCCATTGCTGTACCATACACAAATGGCTTGAATGCAGAACCGGGTTGACGCGTGCCTTGACGAACATGATCGTACTTAAAATATTTGTGATTGATTCCACCAACCCAAGCTTTGATTGCACCCGTCTGTGCATCCATTGACATAAAACCAGCTTGAAGAAAACGCTTGTAGTAATTGAGAGAATCCATCGAACTAAATAAAGTATCACGATCACCCTTCCATGAGAATACGGTCATTTGTTTTTTTAAGTTGAGCATGATTTTAACTGAATCATCACCCTCACCATACTTTCGAACAAGATTTCGATAAGCGTCTGTTTGTTTAATGCGCGATTGAAGAAATCCTTTTATTTCGTTCCAGTGTTCATCTATCCATGGATTTTTTCCTTTCCAATGATCGTCAAATGATTTTTGTTGTGGCCTCATACTTTCTTCCATTGCTTCTTCAGCATAGCGTTGCATTCGACTATCTACAGTGGTGTAGATTTTAAGACCCGACTCCCAAAGATCGTAGCCGTGTTCCTTGCACCACAACATCAAGTCGTTTTGCATTTCTCTTCTGAAATAAGTTGCAAGCCCTTTATTTTGATTTTGTACCTGAAAGCTCAACGCAATAGGCAATACTTTGATGGAGTCGTACTCTGCTCGCGATATATATTGATGTTTGAGTAATTTGTTCAGCACTTCATTTCGTTTTGTAAGAGCATTTTCAGGATGACGTTGTGGATTGTAGAACGATGGGTTCTGAAGCATTCCTACCAATACAGCTGATTGAAGAACATTTAAACTATCAGTTGATGTATCAAAATATGTTTCTGCGGCAACTTTTATTCCGTAAGCATTACTACTGAACTCTGTTGTGTTCAGATACATGGCAATGATTTCTTCTTTTGTGAAATTACGTTCCAATGTAACGGAGATAATCCATTCTTTTGTTTTTTGAATAACACGAGCAGGCAGACTTCCTAATTTTGCAATCGGTCCGTCCAGACTGAATTCTTGATTTTTTGTGAAGAGATTTTTTGCAAGCTGTTGTGTGATGGTACTACCACCACCTTCCGGATTTAATTTTACAATACCCCAAAGTACTCGTACATAGGCCCAGAAGTCCATACCAGAGTGATCATAAAAGCGGTGATCTTCTGATAATATTAATGTATTAACCAGATCGGGAGATAGATGCTCATACGTAACCTGACTTCTGTTAAATCGGAAATAACGGCCAAGTGAAACCCCATCGGAAGAGATGAGCTCTGAGGACAAATCATTTTCCGGATTTTCAATAGTCTTGAGACTGGGCATTCCTCCGAATAGTCCAAAGAGATCAATCTTAACGGAGTAAACATAAAGAGGGAAGCCGACAGCAAGAGAAAGGAAAACGATCCAAATTCCTTTTACAATTTTTCCAAACCACGGTTTTTGGAATAGAAAGATATTATTGATTTTCTGTAGGATAGTTTTTTTCAAAGAATTGGATGTACTCATCGAGACCTTTAGTTCTATAAAATATATCGAAATTGTCCTTCGTAATTACAAAACTATTGAATTTATGGTTTCGAAGTTCGGTAAAAGTAGCAAGCTTTTCGTTGAACGTCATCATATACTCCACTGCATAACTTATTCGGGGCAAGTCAGCAACAAAGGTTAAGGTATATTCATCGTTTAAAACCAGATTGCTTGTTTTAAGTTTCAAGTCATTAAAATTTGCCTTGTTGAATTTTTCAAGCGTTGCAGATGCAAGGTCGCCCAGGTTTTCGCTCTTCTTGTGAACGATCACAAAATAATGAGGTTCTTCAAGTGATCGGATATATTGAATGCCTTTTTCCTTTTCCTCTCTACTAATCAAGTTGCGCGATGCGTCCAACAATTTTTTGGCATAATCAGAAACATCACCCTCTGGATTATCTTTGATGAATTGACTAAGCGCCAGCTGATAATGATCAATGTCTTGCGTTTTGCCAATGAGCAAAATGGTGAGAAGCTTCATGTTGGGTGTGAAAACAGTTTCGCCCAACGCCATCGCTTCATTTAATTTTTCTTCGCAAGATTTGTAATCACCCTCAAGAAAATAATCGTAAGCAATCTTGTAAATCTGTTTTTGCTTTTCAAGAGCCTGGCTTGACTCTTCGAGAAAATTGGGGTTAACCAATATCTTAGCGTAGGTAGTCTCAGGGTATTTCCCCTTAAGCAGATCGGCATATTGATTTGCCTTTGCCAAATCAGTGTCTTTATAAATTAAATAAAGCTTGTACAGTACTTCCGGCTCGTATTCTGTTTTAGGAAAGCGACTAAGTAATTTTGTATAAGATGATATTGCGTTATCGGTTTCAAACAATTTGAAATGATAAATATCCCCAAGACTGAAATAGGCATCTTCAATTTTTTTGAGCGATTCTTTTTTTGCTGCATCTGTGTATGGAATTTCTAAAATAAGCCGGGCATATTCAGCCTTTGCGGGATCAGCAGCTACTTTTGGTGCTACCTCTTCTGGCTTATCATTGGTAGAGTTTGCAAGCGCACCATTAGTTCGTGAAATGGCATTCGTAGAGGCGGATCGTAAAGAACGTCTCCAATTATCTTCCAAAGGAACCGAACCCCATATTCGCGCAAATTCAGTTTGACCCAACGACATAGTAGAAGGATTTCCAAAGTACCAATCTACAGACTCCTCTGTTGTGCCATCTTCATTGTCTGAGGCAAACGCATTGTTATTTGAGGCTTCAATCTCAATACGATTAATGCGCTTCTTTTTCTTTTTTCCTTCTTTGCTGTCAGCAAGTTTTTTCCGAGCAGCAAAAGCTGAATCAATTTGACTGCGTAACGATGTAGAATCAAGGGTTGACATTCTCAGCAAACTATCCTGCCATTGAATGGTTTTCAGATGTTTTACAAACTCGTTTAGTACTTCTTGCCTGGCTTTAATAGCAGCATAACCTTCAAAATCTTTTGGCAAGGATGTTATTGCGCTGTCATAGTACGCTTGCGATAATTCATAATTTTTAAGGGTGTCATAATAAATCTGACCTAATCGAAGATATGCCTCGCCATCGATGAGTTTGTTGTTACCCTCCCGAACGGAAGTATTTAAATAACCGATGGCTTCCTTAATATTTTTTTGTTTGAGTTCGAACATACCCATCTCATAATAGATTTTGTCCTTGAACTCTTTATTCTTAGAGTCTTTCAGTAATTTCTTAAAAGACTTGCGTGCCGTGTTCACACTTCGGCTTCTCGAAATTTCTGTTACCTGTGCTAAATAAAGCCGTGCGTAAAAATCTACTTCGTACTCAGGGTTAGTACTTAAACATTTTTTATAGAAGTTATACGCTTCAGCTTCGAACCCTAATTTTTGATAAACCTGTCCAATGATAAAATAAATTCTTCCGGGCCTGTCTTTTTTTCGAAGCAGAGGTGTAGCTGTTGTCAGGTTACGCACCATGTTATCATAATCTTGCAACACTTGATACAGATAGGCTTTTTCAAGAGCGAGATATTTTTGATTAGCCTTACTTAGCTCTTCTTTTTGGAGAAAGTCGATGGCTGCTTGTGCATTGTTGTATTCTTTATGCTCTGTAAATGTGCGGATAAGTGTTATGATGGCGAGGTGTCTTGCGTCCGGATCTTTACTTTTCCCATTCACAAACTTGAACGTTTGAATAGCATTGCCCCAATCTAAGCTGTATAGCCTTGCTTTACCCACGAGAATATAGGCATCATCAACCCACTTGCTGTTGGGGTGGCGTTGAATGGCAATCGAAGCCATCTTTACAGCCTCTTGTACTTCTTTATCATAACCTTTCGCAAGCCCTGAATCAAGTGCAGGATAAAGTCGAAGGATTTTGTTGTAGTCATCTCGAAGACTCGACCAAATTGTAGTTTCAATTTTCCGGATTTCCTCATTGGCATAGTAATATCCATTGAAGTGTGAAGTGGTATTATGATATGCCTTGCTCGTCCATGTTTTTTTTTCGGATGAACATCCGTTTAACATGACGAGAAAAAACAAGATAACAATGAATGTACAGCAGCTTTTCAAGCTAATTCGATTTGTCAAGGTAAAACGCAAAAAACCTACATTCCATATTTTCGTAAGCCAGAATATCTAATTTTGTGCAAAAAAGCGGAATATATTGAAACCAAAAAAAACAGTATCAAATTGGTTAACCACGCGGTATCAGCTTATCATCCGCAATGAAGAGAACTTTGCTGAAAAAACCAGCGCTGGGTTTACCTACTCGAAAGTAATTCTTTTTTCAGTTATTCTGTTTGCCACCATTTTTGTGCTCAGTCTGTTTATGGTGAAAACCGTGCTCGAAAAATGGTTTGATCCAAAGTATGAACAAATGGTGTTAAACCAGCAATTGCTTGCACTTGGACAACGAGTGGATTCGCTTAGTATAGCCGATGAACAAAAGAGTCAGTTCATTCTCAATCTGCAACAAATTTTAAGTGGTGATACAGGCGCAATACAAAATCCATCAGAGGGAATTAAGGGAGGAGAAGGTCAGGTTTTAGCAAAGCCAACGAACCTAAAACCAACAAAGAAGGATTCGACTTTTCGCAAAGAATTTGAGAAATCAGATTTATCATTAATCACGCTTACCAATTCAAAGTATCGCGAATTGCAGGAGACTTTTTTTTATTCTCCTCTTACTGGATTTGTCTCGGATTCCTATAATGTAAAGAAAGGTCATCTCGGTGTTGATATTGTTTCCAAAGTAAACGAGCCTATAAAATGTATTGCGGATGGAACGGTGATATTCTCATCGTGGACACAAGACTCTGGATACGTCATTATGGTGCAACATCGGGGCAATCTGATCTCCTCTTACAAGCACAATGCACAACTCATGAAAAAAGTTGGTACTTTTGTGAGCGGAGGCGAAATCATTTCTATAGTTGGCAATAGCGGGGAACTCACCAATGGTCCACATCTTCACTTTGAATTGTGGTTCAACGGCAACTCGCTTAATCCGGAAGAATTCGTAACCTTTTAAACCAGAAACGTCATGCTGAACACGAAAGAACAAAAACGCGCAGCGGAAGAGATTAGCAACTCAAGCAACACCATTGGAAAGGGAACTTTCCTTGAAGGCAATATCGAAACCTACGGCAACATACGCATTGAAGGTAAGGTAACGGGCAATGTAAAATCGAAATCGAAAGTTGCGCTGGGTCACTCATCACATGTACAGGGAAACATCATTGCATTAAATGCAGATATTGAAGGCGAAGTAAAAGGCAAATTAGAAGTTGCTGAATTATTAGTGCTCAAAGCGACAGCGGTTGTTAATGGCGATATTATCACAGGCAAATTGGTAGTAGAACCTGGAGCTGTTTTCAACGGAAGTTGTAAAATGGGAGCAACCATTAAGGATATAAAAATAGGCGATAATGGCCTCAGCAGATCCCTCCCAGAACAAGAAGCTAAAACCATCTAATACCAGCAACAGCTATTTAAAGTATAGCAGCCTTGCCATTCAGTTATTGGCTGCTATGTTTTTGATGGGCTGGCTTGGCTATCTATTAGATAACTACCTCACGCTTAAATTTCCGGCCTTCATGCTTTTGTTTGGGTTTTCAGCTTTTGGCGGAATGATGTATCAGGTATATAAATCGATAAAGCAAGACAATCCGTGATTCGTTTTTTTGTTGTGCTTCTAGCTTCTGCCTTGCTTATTGGAAGCTTGACTTGGATGGCGCACGAGCTGTTGTGGATTGCAAAACTTCCCAGCTTCTTCTACCCAACTCTGTTTTTCATCACCTTCGGCACGGGATTAATGTTTCGCTACCTGTATCGCATTCACAAGCCTGAGACCTTTGTGCAACTCTACCTTTTAATGATGGTAGTAAAAATTTTGGCATTTGGTGCGTATGCCTTTTTTATTGTTCTGAAAGATCGGTCTGGAGCAGCATATAATATGGTCTTTTTCCTGATCTGCTATTTCATTTTTACGGCACTTGAAATTGCCTTTCTGTTTCAAAAAACCAATCGCGATCATACTGCTTAAATAGGGCAAAAAATTTTTAAAAGATTTTTTTCTGGGGGTGGAATTAATACCTTTGCGCTCGGATTTTAAAAACCTTGAAATAAGCCCGAATGACCGTGTTTCTCAGCTCTTTAAAGCGAATTTCCTCAGTTCTTATCATACTGCTTTGCGCCCTTCCAATGGGTCTTTTTGCTGCCGAGCAAGAGCCTGCAGAAGCGCATCCTGCTGAAGAAAAAGCCTTCAATGCGAGTGAGGTAATTCTTCACCACGTAGTAGATGATCATATCTGGCATTTATGGGATGGTCACTATGGCACAATCTATCTTCCGGTAATTGTTTATTCTTCTGAAAAAGGTCTTGATATCTTCTCTTCTCACAACTTTTATGGTGAGCACCATAATGTAGTTGACTATAATGGCTACAAACTCGAACACAATCACATTACATTAGCCGATTCGGGTAAAGCTGTTTTGGATATTTCAATTACTAAAAATGTTGCCATGCTGTTAATCAACGCCACATTGATGGTGCTTGTATTTATGGCTGTGGCAAAAGGATATAAAAAGAATAAGGGAGCTGCACCGACCGGAATCCAATCCTTCATCGAACCCATTATTGTTTTTGTTCGTGATGAAATAGTAAAGCCAAACATAGGTCACAAATACGAGAAGTTTTTGCCCTATCTACTTACCTTATTTTTCTTTATCCTCTTCGGTAACTTATTAGGATTACTTCCAGGGGCTGCCAATCTAACGGGTAATATAGCGGTAACACTCGTTCTCGCTGTGCTTACATTTATTATTACAAACGTGAATGGCAACAAGGCGTACTGGGGTCACATCTTTTGGACACCAGGGGTTCCATTAGTATTGAGATGGATAATTCTTCCTGTAGAAATCGTAGGAGTCTTCACCAAGCCTATTTCACTTACGGTTCGTTTATTTGTAGCCATCACAGCGGGTCACATTGTGTTGTTAAGTTTGATCAGCCTAGCATTTATATTTCAAAGCGTTACGATAGGTTTCATTTCAAGCCTGATCGTTCTCTTCATTAATCTTATTGAATTATTAGTAGCCGGAATTCAGGCTTATGTATTCACGCTGTTTACTTCCCTTTACATTGGGATGGCAACAGAAGAACATGAGCATCATTAATAGAATAAAGATTTCCTTATCGCGATGAAGATCGTGGTGGGGTTTGTTTCACTTAAATATATAACACTATGTTATTAGCACTTTTATTGGACATGAGTTTAGCAGTTATGGGTGCAGGTATCGGTGCCGGTCTTGCTGCAATTGGCGCAGGAATTGGTATTGGTAAAATCGGTGGTTCTGCCATGGAAGGTATGGCTCGTCAGCCTGAAGCTTCTGGTAAGATTCAGGGTGCGATGCTTATCATCGCTGCTCTTATCGAGGTTGCTGCACTTTTCGCACTCGTTATTTGCTTGCTCATTTGGACTTTAGCTTAAAAGTCTTTGAAACCTGCTCTAGGCAATTGGCCGGGCAGGTTTCTTTTTTTATTGAAACTACACCAGATTAATATTATATAGATCATGGAACTTCTCACCCCCGGCACAGGATTAATTATTTGGCAATTAATCATTTTCGTAGGATTATTCTTCCTGCTAAAAGCACTGGCATGGAAACCAATTTTAGCTTCTTTAAAAGAAAGAGAGCAATCTATTCAAAGTGCTCTTGATACCGCTGAGAAAGCGCGTCTCGAGATGTCACAACTGAAATCAGATAATGAGAAGTTATTGAAAGAAGCGCGAGAAGAACGTGATAAGATGTTGGCACAAGCGCGTGAAGCTTCTAATCGTTTGAGAGATGAAGCAGTAGGCGAAGCAAAGAAAGCAGCGGATAAAATTATTACAGATGCTCGTGCTGCAATTAACATCGAGAAACAAGCCGCTTTGAAGGAAGTGAAAATTCAAGTAGCAATGTTCTCTTTGGATATTGCTGAAAAGCTGATGAAGAAGAATTTAGCGAACGACAGCGCACAGAAAGAATTGGTTGAAGGTTACATCAAAGACGTAAAGATCAACTAAGATGGCAGACATACGGGCAGCTTCGCGTTATGTAAAAGCACTTCTTGACCTCGCAGTAGAGAAGAAGGTATTGGATCAAGTGCACAGCGACATGCTGATGTTCTCTGCTGTTTGTGAAAGCAATCACGACTTCGTGTTGATGTTGAACAGTCCGATTATCAAGCACGATAAGAAACGCGAAATTCTTCAGACTATTTTCAAGGGCAAAGTGAATGCGCTTACCTTATCAATCTTCGATATTATTACTCAGAAGAATCGTGAACCTCTATTGCCGGGCATCGCGAAAGAATTTCATAACGCTTACAACAAATTTAAGAATGTAAGTAAAGCAACGGTTACCACTACAACCAAACTTGATCCGGCATTGAAAGCTGAATTCGAAAAAATGGCCAAGACGTTAACCAGTCGCGAGTCAATCGAATTAATTGAGAAGATTGATAAAGAAATGATTGGTGGTTTTGTGTTGAATGTAGGAGACAAACAAATCGATGCGTCTATTAAAAACAAGCTGAAATCACTTCGTGTGAACTTCAGTCAGAACCCATACATCAAAGAATTTTAAGAATATAACTCTCGAATAATAAACGATATCATGGCAGAAATAAGAGCAGAAGAAGTATCCGCGATTTTACGCGAACAACTTTCACAATCACGCACGGAAGCACAACTGGAAGAAGTAGGAACTGTATTAGCCGTTGGTGACGGTGTGGCACGTATCTATGGACTTACACAAGCACAAGCCGGTGAGTTGTTGGAGTTTGAAAACGGACTTAGAGCCCTTGTACTTAACCTGGAAGAAGACAACGTAGGAGCCGTATTACTGGGTGACTCAAAAGGTATCCGCGAAGGCGATACGGTAAAGCGTACTGGTAAGATCGCTTCGATTAAAGTAGGTGATGGCATGTTAGGCCGCGTGGTGGATACACTTGGTGAGCCGATCGATGGTAAAGGCCCAATCAGCGGACAGCTTTACGAAATGCCATTGGAAAGAAAGGCTCCCGGAGTAATTTTCCGTCAGCCTGTAAATGAGCCGCTTCAAACTGGTATCAAAGCGATTGACTCAATGATCCCTGTTGGTCGTGGTCAGCGCGAATTGATCATTGGTGATCGTCAGACAGGTAAGACTGCTGTGGCGATTGATACCATCATCAATCAAAAAGAATTCTACGAAAAAGGACAACCTGTATTTTGTATCTATGTAGCCATCGGCCAGAAGGCTTCAACTGTAGCAAGCGTTGCAGCTGAATTTGAAAAGGCTGGTGCTTCTCCTTATACTGTAATTGTTTCTGCATCTGCAGCGGATCCAGCGCCACTACAATTCTTTGCTCCTTTTACAGGTGCAGCGATTGGAGAATTTTTCCGTGACACCGGTAGACCAGCATTGGTGGTTTATGATGATTTGTCAAAGCAAGCCGTTGCTTACCGCGAAGTGTCTTTGTTGTTAAGAAGACCTCCTGGACGTGAAGCATATCCTGGTGACGTATTTTATCTTCACTCTCGTTTGCTTGAAAGAGCTGCGAAAATCATCAACAACGATGGTATCGCTAAGAACATGAATGACCTTCCTGAATCGATCAAACATTTGGTGAAAGGTGGTGGATCATTAACGGCTCTTCCAATTATTGAAACACAAGCAGGTGACGTATCAGCCTATATTCCAACAAACGTAATTTCAATTACTGACGGTCAGATATTCCTGGAGACGAACTTGTTCAACTCGGGTATCCGTCCCGCGATTAACGTAGGTATTTCGGTATCACGCGTAGGAGGGTCTGCACAGATCAAGTCAATGAAGAAAGTTGCGGGTACGTTGAAGTTGGATCAGGCACAGTTCCGTGAATTGGAGGCGTTCTCTAAATTCGGTTCTGATCTTGATGCGGCAACGAAATTGACGATCGAACGCGGAAGAAGAAATACTGAGATATTAAAGCAAGCACAGTTTGCTCCAGTTCCAGTAGAAGAGCAAGTAGCGATTATCACGGCTTCAACTCGTGGATTTATGGATACCGTACCCGTTGTAAGAGTAAGAGAATTTGAAAAAGAATTCTTAGGACTTTTGCGCGCTACGAATCCTAAAGTATTGGATAATTTCCGTGCCGGTAAATTTGAAGATGGTGATGTTGCCATCTTGAAGGCAACTGCACTTGACTTATCGAAGAAGTACGCAGTGTAGTAAATGTATAACGATTCACGATCAATTTATATAGCATACCAGTATGCCGAGCTTAAAGGAAGTAAAGAGTAGAATTACATCAGTTGTGAGTACACAGCAAATCACCAAAGCCATGAAGATGGTTGCGGCTGCGAAGTTGCGTAAGTCACAAGAGCGCATCACACAGATTCGTCCTTTTGCTACTAAGCTCAATGAGATGCTGCAAAACCTTTCGGCTGCACAAACATCGGGTGATGGTGATAACTGGTACAGCCAGGTTCGTGAAGAGAAAAATATTTTGATTGTTGTGGTAAGTTCGGATCGCGGACTTTGCGGTTCGTTTAACAGTAATGTTTTTAAGGGTGTTGGTAGATTGATCGCAGAGCAATATTCTGAGCAGGAAAGCAAAGGTAATGTTACCGTTCTCCCGATTGGACGCAAAGCGTTTGAAGTTTTTGGAAAGCGTAAATTAAAAATGGCGAGTGGGTTCTCCGATCTTTTTGGAAGACTCTCTTTCGAAAGCGCTTCTAAAGTTTCAGAATATATTGTCGATGCATACCGTGCTGGAAAGTATGATAAGGTAGAGATTGTGTACAACGAATTTAAAAATGTTGCTACCCAAATTTTACGCACCGAACAATTCCTTCCGATTCTCCCTCCGAAATCAACAACGGTAAACTCTAACCCGGTTGATTATATCTACCAACCCGATCAGGAAGAAATATTGACGGGATTAATTCCAAAGTCATTGAAGGTACAATT